>NZ_CP095481.1:5035000-9835000 GCF_023023025.1 Amycolatopsis sp. WQ 127309 | reverse complement strand
TCGGCGTCGGCGGCGGTCGTGCCGCCCGGTGTGTCGAGGGTGTGTGGCGCGGCGAACCCGAGCACGGTGCAGGCGAGCGGCGCGGACACCGGTGCCAGGGTGCGGGCGGTCTCGTAGGCGAGCAGCCCGCCGATGCTCTGCCCGAGCACGGCCCACGGCCGGTCGAGCGAGGACGCCACCGCGTGCGTGACCGAGTCCAGGAGTGCGTCGAACGTCGGGGGTGGCGGGTGGTGCGCCCGCCCGGCCCGGCCGGGCATGCGCAGGGCCCAGACCTCGACCTCGCCGGGCAGCTCGTGGGCGAGGCCGGCGAACGCCGGTGCGTCGCCGCCGGCGTGCGGGAAGCAGTAGAGCCGGACAGCGGCGTCCGGTCGGGGTGCGGGCAACCAGAACCAGTCACCCCGGGTGGCCGGGTTCGGCACGGTCTCACTCCTTTGTGGAGGCTCGTCAGCTCGTGGGCGTGGTGGTGCACCAGGACATGTCGTCGGTGAGCCAGCCGGTGCGGCTCAGCCCGGTGGCCTTGAGGTAGACGTCCAGCTCGGCGTCGTCGAGGAACTGCACGTGTTGCAGGTGGGTCCATTCCCGGCCCCGCCAGCTGTAGTGCATGAGCGCGCGCACCAGGTTCGGGGTGAGGTGCTCGGCCCGCACGAGCGTCGCGGTCAGCTCGTCCCACTCCCGTGGCTCACCGGCTCCGGTGAACCACTCGGGCAGGGCGCGTTCGATGATGACCTGGCCGCCGTCGCGCACGTGCCGTCGCGCGGTGGCGAGCATCTCGTAGCGCACCTCGGCGTCGGTGAGGTTGACCAGGCACGAGCCGAGCACGACCGCGTCGAACCGGGTGCCGAGGTCGAGGTCGACGATCTCGGCGCACACCGTTTCGGCGCCGTGGATGTGGCCGAGCATCTCGGCGCTGTGGTCGACGGCGGTGACGTGGTGGCCGCGGGCAACGAGCGGGTGGGTCAGCCGGCCGGCGCCGGCGCCGAGTTCGAGCACGGACGCCGACGGCGGCAGCGCGCTGTCGACGACGTCGGGCGTGCGGCCGGCGCGGAGGATGGAGTACAGCTCGACGGGGTCGCCTTCGGGGCTGAACGCGCCGGGGCCGGTGCCTTTCTGACGGGACATGGTCGTGGACTCCTAACTGGGGGTGGACGAGGAACTTTCCGGGGTGGCGCCGGGCCGGACCCCGGTCCGGCGCCGCACGGTCAGGGTGACGCCGGCGGCGAGCAGCACGGCGAAGCAGACGGTCAGCAGCACGCGGTAGGGCACGACTTCGATGAGCAGCGCGCCGATCGGGATGGACAGCGCCTGCGGTCCCAGGATGGACAGGTCGGCGGCGGTGGCGACCCGGCCGACGAGGTGCGACGGCGTGTCCCGTTGCCAGGCGGTGGTGTAGCCGACGACGAGCCAGGGCACCCCGACGCCGAACGCGGCGAACGCGGCGAACACCACGGCCGGCGCGTGCTGCGTCATGCCGAGCGCGCCCAGGGCCATCGCCACCAGGCCCGCCCCGGAGGTCGCGGTCTCGCCGAGCCGCCGGATCAGCAGGGCCGCGGTGACGCCGCCGGCCACGCTGCCGACGCCCTGGACGCTGGTGAGCACCCCCAGGAACGACGCGGGCTTGCCGAGCCCTTCGCCGACGACGGCGAAGTCCGAGCTGTCGAAGAACCCGACGACCCCGAACGCGAGGCCGATCGCGGTCGTCATCACCACCAGCCGCGGCTGCGACCACAGGTGGGTCAGCCCGGCCCCGATCCGGCGCACCACGCTCTGCGGGGCGCCGGTGGACCCGGGTGCGGCCTCGGTGATCCGCAGCCGGCGCAACGTCACGGCGGCCAGCAGGAACACCGCCGCGACGACGAGCGCCAGCGCGTGTCCGCCGAGGAAGGCGTACAGCCCGACACCGAACAGGGGACTGACGACCCGCATCACCTCGCCGGCCGAGCGCAGGTAGGCGTTGGCGACGGCCAGGTCGTCGTGGGCGATGACCGTCTTGAGCACCCCGGCCTGGGCCGACCGCAGGAACACCGCGGCGAGGCCGTACGCGCCGGCCACGACGTAGATCAGCCACAGATCCGCCGCCGCGCGCACCAGCAGCAGGGACGGCACCAGGACCACGGCGGCGCAGTTGACGGTCAGCAGCACCGATTTGCGGCGGAGGTGGTCCACGGCGTAGCCGACCAGCGGACCGAAGGCCACGGGCAGCACCACGCAGAAGAACACCAGTCCCGCCGCGGAGTTGCTGCCGGTCAGGTCCTTCGCCCACACGCCCAGCGAGAGGAACAGGCTGTTGCTGGCGAAGCCGGTCAGCACCTGGAAGCAGAAGAGCACGCGGAACGCGGGATCGCGCAGCATCTCACCCTCCTCCCGGCCCGCCGGCGGCGGCGGATCCGGGCATCAGCGGGACGTCCCGCTCGCGGCGCGCAGCGACCCGGGGTGCAGGCCCGTCCACACCCGGTCGATGTGCTCCAGGCACTCCGGGCGGGTTCCGGTGGGGCCGGTGGCGCGCCAGCCGGTCGGCGGTTCCGCGTCCGCGGGCCAGACGGAGTACCGGTCGTGGTCGTCGACGACGACGGCGAACTGTCGGTTGTCGTGCATGGGAGATCCTCCGGAGCTGGTCAGGTCAGCGGGGGTGACCACGGGGTGCCGGTCATGGCGTCCACGGCGGCGGCGTAGTCGGCGGCGTAGCGGCGCAGCTGCCCCGGGGACAGGGCCTGGGTGCCGCTGTCGGCGATCAGCAGCGACCGGTCCGAGCCGGGGTCCTGGACGAGCGCGACGTTGAGCGGGAAGTGGTTCGGCTCGCGGCGCACGGTCGGTTCCACACCCAGGCGCGGGTCGATGATCGAGACGTCCGTTGTGGACAGTGTGCCGAGGGCGTGGAACCGGTTGAACGTGAAGCTGCACTCCAGTGCGGGGCCGGCCAGGTGCCGGATGATCTCGCCGTGGGGGGTGCGCCGGTGCGGGAGCAGCTCGGTCTCCTGCCGGTGCAGGTCCCGCACCAGGGTGGGCCAGTCCGGCCCCGGCGTGGCCCGGATGGGGACGGTGTTGAGGAACACGCCTTTCGCGTCGGTGCCGGTGTCGTCCTCCGGACGTCCGTTCACGGTCAGCCCCGTGACGATTTCCCGGTCCCCGGTGAGCTTGGCCAGCGCCACGACGTGCGCGGCCAGCGCGGCGCTCTTGACCCCGACGCCGTGCTCGGCCGCGAACCGTCGCAGCCGGGCGCCCAGCGCTTCGGGGATTTCCCGCTCCAGCACCCCGGAGTCGGCCGGGCGGGCGTCGGTGCTGCCGGTGCGGGGCAGCGTGGTCGGCCGGACGCCGGACAGCCGTTCGGCCCAGAACCGCTGCGAGCCGGCGGACTCGGCCGCGGCCCGTTCGAGCGCGACGTAGTCGCGGAACGACGTGACGGGCGCGGGCGCCGGACGTGGTCCGGGGTTGTCGCGCAGTTCGGCGTGCCGGCGCAGGAGCTCGGCGAGCAGGGAGGTGAAGCTCCAGCCGTCGAGGATGGCGTGGTGCTCGACGAGGGTGAACTGGTAGGTGCCGGTGGCGAGCCGCTGGATGAACACCCGCAGCATCGGCGCGGACGTCATGTCGAATGGTTTGGACCATTCGCGGTCGGCGAGCTCGACCACGCGCGCGTGCTGTGCGGACGCGTCGAGGTCGCGCAGGTCCTCGACGGTGAGGTCGACGGTGGCGCTCTCGTGCACGAGCTGCATCGGCACGCTGGAGGAGACCAGGTCGAACGACGTCCGCAGCACGGGGTGGCGGGTGGTGACCTCGGCGAGCGCGGCGCTCATGGCGTCCTCGTCGAAAGCGCCGGACATGCGGTAGCTGTTCACGTTCTGGTACGGACTGCGGTCCGGTTCCAGCTCCATGTGGTAGACCATCGCCAGCTGCATGGACGTCATCGGGTAGGCGTCGACCACCCCGGCCGGCAGCAGCGCCCGGTCGCCGGCGGGGACCAGGTCGAACGCCGCGCTCGGGACCGCGTCCCCGGCCGCCCCCGCCGGGGCGGCCGCGGCGGCGAGATCGGCCAGCACCGGGCTGGCGAACAAGGCCGTCAGGCTCAGGTCGTACCCGTGGTTGCGCATCCGGCCCGCGACGTCCACGCTGCGGATGGAGTCACCGCCGAGCTCGAAGAAGTTGTCGGTCCGCCCGACCTGCTCCACGCCCAGCACGTCCTGCCACACCCGGGCCAGCAGCCGTTCCCGCTCCGTGCGGGGTGGCTCGTGGCGGTCCGGCTCGTCCGGTGTCCGCGCCGCGGCGGGCAGAGCCGCGTGGTCGACCTTGCCGTTGGCGGTCAGCGGCAGGGTGTCCAGCGGGGTGATCACCGCCGGGACGAGGTGCGCGGGGAGCCGGGAGACGAGGTGGGCCCGCAGTTCGGCCGCGGTGGTGTGCGTGCCGCCGACGGCCGCGTAGGCGACCAGGTACTGGTTCGGGCCGCCCGGCTCGGTCCGGGGCAGCACCGCGCAGCCGGTGACGGCGGGGTGTTGGGCGAGGACGTGCTCGATCTCGCCGGGCTCGATCCGGAACCCGCGGATCTTGACCTGGTGGTCGGATCGGCCGCGGTACTCGAGGGTGCCGTCGGCCCGCCAGCGGGCGAGGTCGCCCGAGCGGTACCACGTGGAATCGTCACCGGCGACGGGGCTGCTGACGAACCGCCGGGCGGTCAGCCCGGGGTTGCGCACGTACCCGTTGGCGACGCCCGCGCCGCCGACGACCATCTCCCCGGTGATCCCGATCGGTGCCGGCTTCCCGGCCGGGGTGAGCACGGCGACCGACAGGTGCGGCAGCGGCCGGCCGATCACACCGGCGGGGAAGTCCGCGGGGCTGCCGATGTCGTGCCGGGTCACGTGCACGGTGGTCTCGGTGATGCCGTACATGTTGCACAGCCGGGCGTCCGGCGCGTCGGCGTGCCGGAACCAGCCGGCGACGTGGTGCGGGCGCAGGGCCTCGCCGCCGAGCACCACGAGCCTGAGGTCCGGCAGCGCCCGCGGCCGCTCGGCCAGCGCGGCCGTGAGCTGCCCCAGGGCCGAGGGGGTCTGGCTGAGCACGGTGACCCGCTCGTCGGCCAGCAGCCGGGCGAACTCGCCCGGCGTACGACTGACGGCGAACGGCACCAGCACCGCGCGGGCCCCGTGCAGCAGCGCGCCCCACAGCTCCCAGACCGAGAAGTCGAAGGCGTAGGAGTGGAACACGGTCCAGACGTCGTCGGCGCCGAGCCGGAACTCCGGTGACGTCGCGTCGAACAGCGACGCCACATTGTGGTGCGTCACCTCGACGCCCTTCGGACGCCCGGTGGAGCCGGAGGTGTAGATGACGTAGGCCGGATCGTGCGCGGAGACGGGGACGCCGGGGTCGCCGGCCGGCTCCGCGGCCGCGGCCGCCCGCAGGTCCTCGTCGGACAGGACGAGCCGGACCCCGGCGTCGGCGAAGACCAGGTCCGCTCGTTCGGCCGGGTCGACGGTGTTCACCGGCACGTAGGCGGCGCCGGCTTTGAGCACCCCGAGCACGGCCTCGACCTGCGCCGTGGACGGTTCGAGGCGCAGCCCCACCCGTTCGCCCGGTTCGACGCCGAGCGCGCGCAGCCGGTGCGCGACCCGGTTCGCTCCGGCGTCGAGCTGGGCGTAGGTCAGCGAGTCGCCGTTCGCGGAGACGGCGGTGCGCTCGGGGTAGCGGGCCGCGACCCGCTCGAAGCGGGTGTGCAGCGGCACCGTCGCCCGGGCCGGAGCGGGGGCGACGGGGTCGACGATCGCGCGGTCGGCGGCGGTGAGCAGGTCGGCGGCGCCGATCGGCGCGCGCGGGTCCCGGGTGACGGCGTCGAGCAGCAGCAGCCACCGCTGCACGGTGCGGCCGATCGTGGCTTCGTCGAACAGGGCCGTGTCGTACTCGACGTCCACCCCGAGTCCGGTGCCGCGGTCCGACACCGACCAGATGAGGTCGAACTTGGCCGTCGCGGTGTCCAGGGACAAGCGCGTGCCGCGCACCGGTCCGAGGACGATCTCCTCGTGCGCGGTGCGCTCGTCGTGCATCCCGAACACGACCTGCGCCAGCGGTGAGTGGTCGGCCGGCCGGTCGGCGAGCACGGCGTCCACAATGGACTCGAAGGGCACGTCCTGGTGGTCGAGGTCGTCCAGCACGGCGTGGTTGACCCGGCGGACCAGGTCCTGGAACGCCGGGTCACCGCCGGCGTCCACGCGCAGCGGGAGCATGTTCACGAAGTAGCCGATCAGGTCTTCCCACTCGAAGCGGTCCCGGCCCGCGACCGGGCTGCCGATCACGAGGTCCTCCTGCCCGGTGTCGTGTCGCAGCAGGGCGGCGAAGGCGGCGAGCAGGACCACGTACGTGGTGGTGCCTTCGGCGATCGCCAGTGCGCGTACCCGGGCCGCGACCGGTGCCGGCACGTCGGCGGACGAGGTGGCGCCGGCGAACGTCCGCATCGTCGGGCGCGGCCGGTCGGCGGGCAGTTCCAGGACGGTCGGCGCCCCGTCGAGCCGGTCGCGCCACCGATCCAGCCCGGCTTTCGCCTCCGGGGCCGCGACGAGGTCCCGCTGCCGGCCGGCGTAGTCGAGGTACTGCGCCACCGGTGGCCGCGGGAGCACCCCGGTCGCCGCGGCGGTGTAGAACGTGCTCAGCTCACGCTCGAAGACCGTGGTCGACAGTTCGTCGAACACGATGTGGTGGAACACCACCAGCAGGGTCGCTTCCCCGGGCTGCTCGCGCACGAGCGCCGCGCGCAGCAGCGGGCCGCGGTCGAGGTCGAATCCCTGCTGCGTCACGCTTTCCAGGCGCGCGGCCGCCGCGGCCGCGGGGTCGGGTTCCGCGCTGACGTCGTACTCCCGGATCGGCACGGGCACCGCCGGGTGCACCACTTGGCGCGGTTCGCCCGACGCGCCGGAGAAGGTGGTCCGGAGGGCTTCGTGCCGCTGCACCACGGTGTCGAGGCACCGCTGCAGCAGGCCGACGTCGAGCGGTCCGCGCAACCGCAGGGCCCAGGGGATGTTGTAGGTCGCCGTGCCCGGGGCGAAGCTGTCGAGGAACCACAGCGAGCGCTGGCCCGAGGACAGCGGGCCGGTGGTGGCGCCGGCCTTCGTCACGGGTGTCCACGTGCCGGTCATCTCAGCCCACCTCCGTGGTGATCTCGGCGACCGCGCGGACCCAGTCGGCCTCGTCCATCGCCGGCAGCGCGCGGATCGCGCGTGCCCGCTCGTCGATCACCGAGGCCGGGCCGGCTTGTTCCCGCAACCGGCGGGCCTGCTGGCTGATCGTCCGGGATTCGAAGTAGGTCCGGATGGGCAGCTCGGTGTGCAGCGCGAACGTGATCCGCGCCCGGGCCCGCAACGTGTTCAGCGAGTGCGCGCCGGAGGCGAACAGGTCCTGCTCGTGACCCAGTTCGGGCAGGTCCAGCACGAGCGACCAGATCCCGGCGAGGACGTCTTCCACGGCGTGGTCGCTCTCCGGCGCGGGAACCGCCGCGGCCGTCGCGGGGCCGGCGCGCAGGGCCGCGCGGTCCACCTTGCCGTTGGTGGTCAAGGGCAGCGCGTCCAGCACCGACCAGCGGGTGGGCACCATGTGGTCGGGAAGGACGCGACGTACGTGCGTGCTGAGCTCCTCGTCGGCCGGTGCGGGGCCCGGGGTGAGCACGACGTGGGCCCGCACCCGGTGGTCGTGCACCGTCGCGGCCGCCCGCGCGACCCGGGGGTGGCGCTCGAGCACCGCCTCGATCTCTCCCAGCTCGACGCGCTGGCCGCGGATCTTGACCTGGTCGTCGTGCCGGCCGACGAACTCGAGTTCGCCGTCGTCGCGGTGGCGCACGATGTCGCCGGTGCGGTAGAGCCTTCCGCCCGACCGCGAGAACGGGTCCGGAACGAACCGGTCCGCCGTGAGGGCGGGCTGACCCAGGTAGCCCAGCGCCAGACCGGCGCCGCCGATGTGCAGCTCGCCCTCGGTACCGATCGGCACGGGGTGGCCGTCAGCGCCGAGCACGTGGAGCTGGACGTTGTCGATGGGCCGGCCGATCGGTGTCGCGCGGGCGTCGCCGGGCAGGGGACGGCACTCCCAGGCGCTGACGTCGATCGCCGATTCCGTGGGGCCGTAGAGGTTGTGCAGCTCGCCGGGGACCCGGGCGAGGAAGTCGTTGACCAGGGCCGGCGGCAGGGCCTCGCCACTGCAGATCGTGCGGCGCAGCGACCGGCACTCGCGGAGGTCCTCCTGGTCGAGGAAGGCCGCCAGCATCGACGGGACGAAGTGGACGGTCGTGACACCGTGCTCCACGACCACGTCGCGCAGGTAGGCGGGGTCGCGGTGCCCGCCGGGGCGCGCCAGCACCAGCTTCGCCCCGGTGAGCAGCGGCCAGAAGAACTCCCACACCGAGACGTCGAACCCCGCCGACGTCTTCTGCAGGACCACGTCGTCGGGGCCGAGCCGGAAGCGGCGCTGCATCCAGTTCAGCCGGTTGCAGATCGCGCGGTGCTGGGTCACCACGGCTTTCGGCCGGCCGGTGGACCCGGAGGTGAAGATCACGTAGGCCGGATCGAGCGGCCCGGCCGCGGCGAAGGGTTCCCCGCCGGGCTCACCGTGGGGTGCGTCGTCCAGGGACAGTGCGGTGACCCCGGCGGGTACCAGGTCCGCGAACGCTTTCTGGCACAGGACGACGGGGGCGTCGACGTCGGTGACCATCATGCTGATCCGGTCCGGCGGGTACTCGGGGTCCAGCGGCACGTAGGCGCCACCTGCCTTGAGGACCGCCAGCAGCGCCACGACCAGCTCCGGGGACCGGCGCGCGAGCACGCCGACCACCGTTCCCGGCGTCACGCCGTGCTCGCGCAGCCGCCGCGCCAGGTCGTCCGTCGCCGAGTCGAGGGCGCCGCGGGTCAGGACCCGGTCGCCGGCGACCACGGCGACGGTCTCCGGTTCGCGGCGCAGGGCCGCGCGCACCAGTTCGTGCAGCGTGGTGTTGCGGGGGAAGTCCGCCGCGGTGTCGTTCCACCGGTCCGTCCCGGCGTCTCGTGCTGGGGCTGTCATGGTGTCCCTCCTCGTGTCCGCGCGCGGCGCGGCGTCCCGTGGTGCGGTCACGCGGCCCAGCAACGACGTCCAGTCGTCGACGACGGCCCGCGCGGCGTCCCGGTCGAACAGGTCGGAGCTGAACTCCACGACCCCGTCGAGCTCGTCGCCGTGGTCGGTCACCTGCCAGCCGAGGTCGAACTTCGCGGTGCCGGTGGGCACGAGCTCGCGGGTCCCGGTCACCGGCCCGAGCCGGATGTCGCGGTGTTCGTGGGTGTGCATCTCGAACGCGATCCGCACGAGCGGTTCGCGGTTGCCCTCGTGGTTCTGCACGGCGCGTTCGACGACGTCGAAAGGCACGTCCTGGTGGCCGAAGTCGGGCAGGACGGTGGCGCGTACCCGCTGCAGCAGGGTCCGGAAGCCGGGGTTCCCGCTCAGGTCGAACCGCAGGGCGATCAGGTTGACGAAGTAGCCGATCAGGCCGTCGAAGCCCGCCGGGCGGCCGGTGACGGGCGTGCCGATCACGAGGTCCTCCCGCCGGGCGCGCTCGCCCAGCACGACGGCGCAGGCCGTGGCCAGCACCAGGAACGTCGTGACCCCCTCGGCGCGGGCCAAGGCCCGCACCCGCCGGGTGGTGCCGGCGTCGACGACGAAGGCGACGGTGTCACCTCGGTAGCTCTGATCCGCCGGGTGGCGCAGGTCCGGGCCGAGGTCGGGGGCCGGGGCCGGACCGGTGAGCCGCCGTCGCCAGTAGGCGACGTCGTCGTGGAACGCCGCGGTCTCCGCTTTGTCCGCCCGCAGCTCGATGAAGTCCTGGTACCGCCGGGAGAGCGGGGGCGGCTCGGGTGTCCGGCCGCCGGTGCCCGCGGCGTAGAACTCCGCCAGCTCGGCCTCGAACACCGCGAGCGACAGCTCGTCCCACACGATGTGGTGGACGACGACCAGCAGGTCGGACTCCTCGTCGCCGCGCCGCAGGAGTGCGGTCCGCACCAGCGGCCCTCGAGCCAGGTCGAAGGGCGCGCGGGCGGCACTGCGGATGATTCCGGCGGCCGCGTCCCCGGGGGCCTCCCGCAGGTCGTGCTGGTCCAGCGCGACCCGCAGCTCCGGCAGTTCGCTCCGGCGCGGTTCGCCCCAGGAGTCGGGGAACACCGTGCGGAGCGGGGCGTGGCGGCGCACGACCGCGTTGAGGGACTCTTCCAGCACCGCGGGGTCGACCGGTCCGCGGAGGTGAAAGCACCACGGCACGTTGTAGACGGGGCTGTCCGGAGCCCAGCGATCCAGGAACCACAACGACTCCTGGCCACTGGACAGCAGGTGCTTCCGGTCCGGGGTCCGGGCTTCGGGCACCGGACCGGCGGCGGGCGGGGACACCTGGTCCAGCTCCGCCGCGAGATCCGCGAGCGTCGCCGCGGAGAACACGGCCTGCGCGGGCACGTCGGCGCCGTACTTCTCGGTCAGGCGCGCGATCGTGGTCAGCGCCCCGAGCGAATCCCCGCCCAGGGTGAAGAAGTTGTCACCGGGGCCCACGTGCTCGACGTCCAGGACCTCGCGCCAGACGGCGGCGAGCTGTGCTTCGGTCGCGGTCAGCTCGCCCGGGGTGGCCGGGCTCGGCTCGTGGACGAGCGGGGGCAACGCACTGCGGTCGAGCTTCCCGTCCGCGGTGAGCGGGAGCGCGTCGAGGAGGTGGATCCGGGGAACCTGCGGCGGGGGCAGCTTCTTCTGGGCATACGCCAGCAGTTCCGCGGCGTCGCACTCCGGTGCGACGACGTGGGCGACGAGCGCGACGCCGCCGCCCGGCGTGGCGCGGCCGAGCACGGCGCAGGACCGCACGGCCGGATGGCGTTCCAGGACGTGCGCGGTTCGCGCGGGTTCGACCCGGAAGCCGCGGATCTTGAGCTGGTCGTCGATCCGGCCCAGGAACACGAGGTCACCGGCGGGGGAGCGGCGGACGAGGTCTCCCGTGCGGTACATCCGCGCGTGGCCGGTGCCGGAGAACGGGTCCGGCACGAACGCGGTGCCGGTCGCCTCGGGCGCGCCGTGGTACCCGTCCGCCAGCAGCGGGCCACCGACGCACAGTTCGCCCGGCTCGCCGTCGGGTACCCGACGGAGGTGTTCGTCCACCACGTGGAGCGAGCGCTCGCCGCACGCCGAGCCGATCGGGACCTCCGTCGCGTCCTCCGGGAAGGCGTCCGGCACGCGGTAGGTCGTCGTCGTGATCGTGCATTCGGTGGGCCCGTAGGCGTTGAGGAGCGGAACGTGCGGCAGTTTCTCCTGCCAGACCCGCACCGAGCGGGGGGACATCCGTTCGCTGCCCGAGATCATCACCCGGAGCCCGGAACACGCGGCGACGTCCCCGGGGCGCAGTGCGAGCGCGAAGGCGTTCCAGTACCCGGCCGGCAGGTTCGCCACGGTCACCTGGTGCCGCGCCAGCTGGGCGGCGAGGTCGGCGAATCCCGGCGGCGTCGCGTCCCGGAGGACGACGGCCGCACCGACGCTCAGGGGCAGCAGGGCCTGCTCGATCGACACGTCCACGTGCGGCGCGGCGAACCACAGCACCCGATCGCCGGGGACCACGCCGAACCGTTCCCGGATCGACGACAGGTGGGCGGCCAACGCGGTTCGCGAGATCCGGACCCCTTTCGGCGTCCCGGTGGTTCCCGAGGTGTGCACCGTGTAGGCGATGTCCCCGGTACCCGGCGAATTGTGTGGAGGAGGCGCCGGTTCGGGCAATTCGTCCAGTTTCAGTGCGCCGTGCTCGTCGTCGCGGACGATCAGGCGGGCGCCGATGTCGCGGCAGATCTCCGCGTTGACGCCGGCCGGTGCCATCGGATCCAGCGGAACGTGGTTGAGGCCTTTCTTCAGGCAGGTGATCAGGGTGATCAGCGCGTTCTCGCGTTCGTCGCACGAAACCACTATCGCCTCACCGGCGTCAACGTGACGGCGGTCCAGTTCGCGAGCGAGAAGTTCACATCTGTCGTCCAGTTCGCCGTAGGTGAGAATGCGATCCCCGGCTACGACGGCCGTCGAGTGTGAAGGCTGCTTTGACAGCAACGTGCTCAAGTTCACGGGCATGCCGAATGGTCCCCTTGTGAATGAAGAGTCGACCGGATCTTCGGTGCAGGCGCACGCCAACGCGCGGGCCAGGAGATGCGTAGACCTGGCTCGCTGGTCGGAGCGTCCGTGCCGTTCCGCGGTGCATGGAGTGGAATGGCCGGCGCGGGGTCAAGCAACGAGTACTTGTCGGACTATGACGTTTTGGTGAACCGTCGGTTTACCTGAATTCCATGTCCCATTTCCACCTGGAACGATGGTTGTCGCATTGGCGGTTCGACCGCGGCGGTTTTCATGATCACGCTTCAACCGATGCTACCCACGAGATGATCGAGGTGCCACTTGAACTCTGTACATCACTCGAACAGACTCCCGCTGTTTGCGCGACGACGGGTCCGCCGTCTGCACTACTCTCGGTCATGACTCCGGAACTCATCGCCGGATGGAAATAATCGAACGCGCGGCGGGCGATCGAGAACGTGCCGCTCGTTACGCGAGGGAAATCGTGGGACACGGTCGGGGTTTTGCGAGACAGGCGCCGGGGAATTGTCACCCGGCCTCCGGCCTCTGATCCTGCCGGGATCCGCCTCGACTGTCGGAAGGTGCCGTTCGCGATCTGCCGCTGCCTGACGTCTCGCCAACCGAATCATGTCGGGGGAGGATGCTCGACCGCCTGATTTCCGTCCCCGCACGATGGTGCAGCGCGGCCACCTGGCTGAGGCGCCACGGCCGCCGAGCCGCGGCCTGGGTCAGCGAGCCGGGAGTTCGAGGAGCCTGGTGACCTCGTCGCGCATCCGGTCACGTCCGGGGGAGAGGTACTTGCGCGGGTCGGTCAGCTCGGCGCGTGCTTCGAGCGTGGCGCGGACCGCGCCGGTGAGCACCTGGTTGAGGCGGGTGCCGATGTTGACCTTGGTGATGCCGGCGGCGACGGCGTTCCGGATGCCGTCGTCGGGGACGCCCGACGACCCGTGCAGGACCAGCGGCACCGGGACGGCGTCGGCCAGCTTGGCGATGAGTTCGTTGTCCAGCACGGCGTCGCGCCCGGCCATCGCGTGCGAAGAGCCGACGGCGACCGCGAGCGAGTCGACGCCGGTCGTGGCGGTGAACGAGGCGGCTTCGCCGGGATCGGTGCGGACGCCGGGTGCGTGCGCGCCGTCTTTGCCGCCGATCGCGCCGAGTTCGGCTTCCACCCAGCAGTCCGCCGCGTGGCACCGCTGGGTGACGGCGCGGGTTCGGGCGACGTTGTCGTCGTAGGTCTGCGTCGCGGCGTCGAACATGATCGACGGGATGCCCAGCGCCAGGGCTTCGTCGACGAGGGCTTCGTCTTCGATGTGGTCCAGGTGGACCAGGACCGGGACCGTCGCCGCGGCGGCCAGGTGCAGGCACGCGCTGCCGAACGGTTCGAGCGAGCCGTGGTAGCGGATGGCGTTCTGGGAGATCTGCAGGATGACCGGGAGGCCGGCTTGTTCCGCGCCGGCGACGATCGCTTCGGCGTGTTCCAGGAGGATCGCGTTGAACGCCCCCACCGCCCGGTTCCCGGCGCGCAGCCCGGCGAAGACGCTCGCGCCGTCCGTCTTCACACCGACTCCTTCGTGGTGAGGGCGACCAACCAGGTGGCCCGTGCTTCGAGATCGACTTCTCCCGCGACCGGGCGCAAGACAGCGGCCGCAGCGGTCGCGACGACGTCGGCCAGCGCGGTGGGCCAGTCCACTCCCGACACTTCCCCGGCTGCGGCGAGGTGCCGCGCCAGCGCCGCCGCGGCCGCGTCCCCGGCCCCGGTGGGGTTTCCGGTGACCCGGGTGAAGGGCCGGACGCTCCAGTCGCCGCCCGGGGTCACGGCGACGGCGCCTTCTTCGCCGAGGGTGGCCACTAGCGCGGCTGCGCCGTCGCGAACGAGGTGCCGGCCGGCCGCGACGACGTCGCCGGGGGAGCGGACGGGGGCGCCGAGCAGCTCGCCGAGCTCGTCGCGGTTGGGCATCAGCACGGCCCCGGCCGTCGCGACCGCGCGCAGGGCCGGGCCGGAGACGTCGGCGATGACCGGGACACCGACCGCGGTGGCGAGCGCCACCAGCCGAGCGGGGACGTCGGCGTCGAGGCCTGGCGGGACGCTGCCTGAGACGACCACCGCGCCCGCGCCGGTCACCAGTTCGGTGCGCAGGACCCGCTGGATGCCGATCTCGGCGCCGGCCGCCGCGGCTGGGCCGTGTTCCTGCAGGCTCGTCGTGGTGCCGTCGTCCTCGACCACCGCGACGGTCCGGCGCACCGAGTCCAGTGCCGGGACCAGGCGGTGGGGCAGGCCGAGCCGGTCGAGGCCGGCGCGGAACTCGTCCGGCTCCAGGATCTGCGTCAGCCCGAGCACGAGGCTGTCGCTGCCCAGGCTTCGCGCGACGGCGGCGACGTTCACGCCCTTGCCGCCGGCGCGGATGCGCACGCCCGGCACGCGGACGGTCTCGCCGATCTCCAGCCGCGGGACCCGGTAGGTGACGTCGATGGCCGGGTTCAGTGTGACGGTCAGGATCCGTGCGCTCACGTGGCACGCTCGCGCGGCTCGGCGGCGGTGGTCGGCAGCGGCTCGGGCAACGGCTCTTCACCGCTCTTTTCCGTGCTGTAGACCATGAGCGACGACCCGATCAGGGCCAGCACGATCCCGGCGATCTGGAACACCGTCGGCAGAGCCTGGAACAGGATGAGCGACAGGACGATGGTGAGGACCGGCGCGAGGGCGTTGGTGATCGGCGCGACGATCGTGGCCTTGCCGCGGCTCATGGCCATCACGAGGAAGAGCGCGCCGACGGCGTTGAGCAGCTGGGTGACGCCGGTCAACGCGGGCGCCTGCCACGGGAACGACAGGGGCAGGCCACCCATCATGACGAGCGCGACCGGGATCAGCAGGAGGCCGCTGATCGTCATCCAGCCGAAGGTCGTGGCGTCGTTGACCCCGACGACCGCGGCTTTGCGCATGAAGTACGCCTGCACGCCCCAGGCGATGCAGACCAGGATTGCCAGCCAGAGGTAGGTGCCGTTCGTGTCGGTGGCGTCGCCGGAGGAGACCGAGAACAGGACGATCGCGACGAGGGCGAGTGCGACGCCGACCCAGCTGAGTGCGGTGAGCCGTTCGCGCAGGGCCGCGAACGCCATCAGGACGGTGATGGCCGGTGAGAGCGCGACGATCGGGAAGATGATGTAGGCCGGGCCGATGGTGAGGGCCTTGAACAGCACCAGCTGGCCGCCGGCGCCGGTCAGGCCGATCAGCAGGCCGTAGACCGCGGCGATCGGGCGGCGATCGATCTTCTGGCCCCGCAAGGAGAAGTAAGCGGGGATGAGCATGGTGATCGACCAGATCACGTAGACCATCGGGTCGGGGTACTTGTACAGCGACGTCGGCAGGCTGGAGATCGCGCCCCAGACGCCCCAGAACAGCACCAGGAGCCCGGCGTAGGGGATCCAGCCGGCGCGTCGGATCGGTGTGGTCATGACAACCTCTCGAGGGTCGGACCGGCGGAGATCCGCCCGGGTGCGATGGTGTGGCCGGCCAGCCGGGCGGCGTAGACGGCGGCGCCGACGTGCGGCGGCAGCAAGGGCTCGCGCAGGTCGTAGGCGTGCGAGCCGAGCAGGAGCGCTTCGCGGAACGACGCCAGGACGTGCGCCGAGGTGAACATGCCGCCGGAGTAGGAGACCGGGACGGCCTGCGCCGGGCCGAATCCCAGGGCGCGGGCTCCGGCTTCGACGTGGAGGGCGAGTTCCCGCCCGGCGTCGGCGAGGATGCCGGTGGCCGTGGGGTCGCCCGCATCGGCGGCGCGAGTGACGACCTTGCTGAGGCCGGCGATCTTCCCTCGGTCGCCGTGCCAGCGGTTCATCACGACGTCGATGGCGTCGAGGTCGGTGCTCAGTGCGAGCTCGCGGCGCATCTCCCCGGCCAGTGCGCTTTCGGGCCGGCGGCCGTCGGCCATCCGGCTGAAGGCGCCGAGGCCCTGGACCGCCACCCAGTAGCCGGAGCCTTCGTCGCCGAACAGCTCGCTCCAGCCGCCGGCTCGCCAGTGCTGCCCGGCGTGCTCCCCGTAGGCGATCGAGCCGGTGCCGGCGACGACGTTGATCCCGTCGACACCGCCGAGGGAGGCCGCCCAGCCGCAGATCATGTCGTTGCCGCACGTGTAGCCGACCTCGCCCAGGATGCGCCGGGGCAGCTCGTCGAGCACCGGCACGTCGCCGCTGATCTCGCCGTAGCAGGGGATGCCGAAGAACGCGTACGCGAGATCCGGGACGCTGGTGCCCGCGACGTCACACACTTCGTCGATGCCCTGGCGGAGCAGCGGTTCGACGATGTCGATTCCCTGGGCCAGGTAGTAGATCCCGGCCGTCCGGGCTTCGGCGAGGACGGTGCCGTCCGCGTCGATGAGGCAGAAGGCGGTCTTGGTCCCTCCGCCGTCCACACCGAGAAACATGGCTCAGCCCTCCGCGGGGTTCGGGAACGCGTGGATGACGACGCCCCGGACGACGCGGTTGACCTCGCCGCCGGGGAAGGGGTTGTCGGGTGGCAGGCCGCGGGCCAGTGCGCACGCCAGGGCGATCGACTGTGCCGGGATCGCGGCGACGATCGCGCGCGCGGCGTCCGGAAGTCCGGCGATACCGGGGATCGGCCACGTCCGGGCGTCACCCGATTCGCTTTCCGCGCCGATGACCAGCACGCGGTCCGAGCCGAGGGAAGCGACCAGTTCCCGCGTGATGTCGTCGTCGTAGGCGCGGGTGTAGGGATCGCCGGACGGGAAGACGACCGCGATGGTCTCCTCGTCGAGGACGGACTTGGGGCCGTGGCGGAAGCCCAGCGGGGTGTCGGCCACCGCGACCACCCGGCCGGCGGTCAGTTCGAGGCACTTGAGCGCGGCTTCGTGCGCCAAGCCCTTGAACGCCCCGGAACCGAGGTAGACCAGCCGGGCCGGTTCGGTGGCCGCGATCGCGGCGGCGCGGTGCTCGGCGGTGTCGAGCAGGGTGGCGGCCGCGTCCGCCGCGGTTTCGACGTCGACGTCCACGCCGAAGGCCAGCAAAGTGGCCAGGACCATGCCGGTGAACGACGAGGTCATGGCGAACCCGCGGTCGTTGAGGGCGTCGGGAAGCGCGATCACGACGCCGTTCTTGGTGTCCGACCACTGCCGGGCGAGCGCGCCCGAGGCGTTGCAGGTGACGACGACGTGGTGCAGGGCCGGGGCGAGGCGGCCCAGCAGGTCCGCCGCCGCGACGGATTCGGGGCTGTCACCGCTGCGGGCGAACGACACCAGCAGTACGGGACGGTCGGCGACGACGACCGAGCGCGGGTCGGCGACGATGTCCGTCGTCGCGATCGGCTCGACCGGCCGGCCCAGGTGCCGGGCCAGGTCCGGCGCCAGCACCTCGCCGGCGAACGCCGAGGTGCCCGCCCCGGTCAGCACGACCCGGGCGCGGGGGTCGGCCAGAGCCTCGCCGAGCAGCCGGTCGATGCCGGACCGCGCCTCGGCCACCGTCCGCGCCACTTGTCGCCAAGCATCGGGCTGCTGCCGGATCTCGCCGGCCGTGCGGCTGCGGCCCGGCTGCTTCTCCTGCACTGACAAGGACATCACCTTTCGACGTCGAGGCCGGTTCCGGCGGAACACGAGGTGGATGTGACGTCGAGAGTTCGAGCGTCACGAAGAGAGGGTGTGCGACGACGATTCGGAAAGCGCTTCCCGGTTCCTGTCCGATCGGCGGGTCCCCTGTTGGTACGTCGCGGGTGCGTGGCAAGCAAGCATTCGCGGTCAAATGAACATCGCGCATGTTCGTTTGCGGGTGCGAACCCGAGTGACGCTCGTCGCGTCGAAGATCGACCGGGACCCCATTCCGCCGGCTGATCGATTGATCGCTTCAGCACCTGACCTGGACCTCCGCCGCGCGGCAACCCGGGTGTCCTGTGTGGACGTTGAGCGGACCGGTGCGGGGGTGCTGGGTTCCGCGGTTCTTGGTGCTCGAATTTGTTCGAAACGGCCGTAGAATGTGCAGGCATGAGCCTTTCTGACGTCGCCGTTCCCCTGGTGAACGAGCGTCCACGAGGTCGGACTTCCCGCTCCGAGCGGATGTCGGAGATCCTGCGCGAACTGAGCGAGACGGGCTCGCTGCACGTCGGTGACCTGGCGCGCCGGTTCGGCGTCTCCGAGGCCACGCTGCGCCGGGACCTGACCGCGCTGGAAGACCAGCGGCTGCTCACCCGGACGCACGGCGGTGCGCTGGCCCAAGGTGTTGCGTACGAGTTGCCGGTGCGCTACCGGGAGGGGCGATCGCGCGACGCGAAACGCGCGATCGCGCGGGAAGCGGTCCGCCGGCTGCCCGCGGGGCCGCACGTCATCGGGCTGACCGGCGGCAGCACCACGGGGGAGCTGGCGAAGGAACTGCCCGACCGCCTGGACCTCACGGTGGTGACCAACGCGCTGAACACGGCGATGGACATCGTGCTGCGCCCGCGGGTGAAGCTGGTGGTCGTCGGCGGGGTGTCGCGGCCGCGGTCCTACGAGCTGGTCGGGCCGTGGGCGGAGCAGGTGCTGGCGTCGATCAACATCGGCACGGCCTTCATCGGCGTCGACGGGATCGACGCGGAGGGCGGCATCACCACGCACGACGAGAACGAGGCGCGGACGAACCGCGCCATGCTCAGCCGCGCGCAGCGGGTGGTGGTCGTGGCCGACGGCAGCAAGCTGGGCCGGCGCACGCTGGCCCGGATCGCCGACATCGGCGAAGTCCACGAGCTCATCACGGATGCGTCGGCCGGCCAGGAGAACGTCGCGGTGCTGCGTGCCGCGGGGGTGCGCGTGACAGTGGTTTGAGCCCAGGGCTGATTCGGCGCCGTGACACTCCGGCTGCGTGGTCCATTGGTCGCCACCACCCTCACTGCCACCACCCTTACCGCTGCCGCGCTCACGGTGGCCGGTCTGCCGGCGACGGCGGGGTCGTCGTCGGCCGCGGTGAGGCTCCCGCCGCTCGCCGCGGGCTTCGACTATGGGACCCCGTTCGGGAACCACGTGGTCGACATCGAGTGCGGCAACTCCGGGCTGAGCAAGGCGTGCGGGTCGTGGAAGGGCAAGATCAGCGTCGTCCAGCGTGACAAGCAGGTCGTCCCGGCCGACCAGGGCGGCTGCAACCGCAAGACCTGCTGACGACGGGATCCGGTGCCGCCTGGGGGTACGGCGCCCGAAATCGGCTCGCCCGGTCCGGAACCCAGAACTCCGTACGGGCGGCGGAGCGGTCGGCCTCTCCGGTCGCCGAGCGGCCGCCGAGCCGCGGCGATCGTCCTCGAAAGCGAGAAACCCGCCCGTGCCGTCCTCCGGCGGCGCCGGCCGGTAGCTGCCGACCGGAATACGCCGGATGCGGGCGTGCCGCGCACTGGCGCGGTGAACTCGATGGGCGCGCGTCCGTCCGGTTGGCGAAGAACTGGATCTTCTTCGAGCGGGTGTCACTGCGCGTGGTAGGCATAACACCTCTGGGAGAAGGCCGAAGAGGAGTGGTCGAGACCCTTCACGGCCGATGGTCACACGCTGGATGCGAAAGCCTTCGGTGTTGATATCCGGGCTTGGATGCGTGTCAATCGATCATTTTCTAAATTCGGACGTTGGTGATTGACGACTAGATGAGAAATCGCTTTCATGATGGCGATTCGGAGACCGCCGATGACCGACCATGATCCGCTCGCCTACGAGGTGACGTATTCCCTCCGGCTCAACGAGATCGCGGCGACCACCGCCGAGGTCGTGCTGCACCCGGACGAGGTGCGCCCCATCGACATCGAGGTCACCGGACCGTGTCCCGCGTGCGGGGGTGCGACCGTCCACATCGAACCCGTGGAGTTCGTGCGCGGCGCAGCATCGGACGGGGCACTGGACATCGAGGTGATCTGCGCTTGCGCGTTCTCGCACGAGGACGCTCCGGACGGCAAGACGGGCTGCGGCCGCTCCTGGCGGCTCACGGTGGAATGGGACGGCGCATGACGGTCAAAGTGCGGCCCGGTCAGCACCGCGCTGACCCGGTGGCGCGCCGAACGGCTGCAGGAACTCCGGCGCACGGAACTGGAGCACGTGCGTAAGCAGGGGGAGCAGTGGCGGACCGGCCTGGCCGGCTTCGTCACCGTGATCCTGACGGTGTCGCTGGTGTCGGGGCGCACCCCGCTCACCGGACACCGCACGGGCACCCAGATAGCCATCGGGGTGCTGATGCTCGCCGCCGTCGTGGCCACCGCGGCCGGCATCTTCCTCGCCACCCGCGCCGCGAACGGCTTCCCGTCCCGCCCCCGGCGGCTCACCGCGGAGGACCTGATCCTCGACGACCGGCTCGCCGCCCGCCGCGTAGCCCACGACCTCCGCACCGCGGTCCTGGTCTCCGGGGCCGGGCTCCTGCTCATCACCGTCGCAGCCGCAGTTGTCTGGTTCGGCCCCTAGCCGGTCGCCGGAGGAGCGTACGGCGAAGGAATCCGCCCTGGTCGAGGCGGAGCGGGTTCGGCGACCTCGTCCCGGTCCGACCTGGTGCCGGCAAGCGCGCCGTCAGCCTGCGTGGCCACCGGCTCGGCCTGGACCTCTGCTACAAGCTCGACGGCAGCGGCGTCGGCGAGTCGAAAAACCGGATGTGCACGAACCCCGAACCGGCTCAGAGGTGATCGGTGTAGAAAGCGGCGAGTCGGTCGACGGCGGCGTCGACGTATTCGGGGACGTCGTACATCTCGTAGTGGCCGGCGCCGTCGATCACCATCAGGTCAATGGGGTTGGGTGCCAGTTTCCAGAGCTTCATCCCGGCTTCGTAGGAGCCGGTGGTGCCGAGGCGGCCGGCGAGGACGACCTGCAGGGGCTGGGTCATGAGCTCGTCGACCAGGTGGAAGGGGTCGTAGCCCAGCAGCAGCGCGTCGCCGCGGGAGAGACGGCGGTTGGTCGAGTTCTCGTGGCGGCCGCGTTCGGTGCGGTAGAAGGTGATCGCCTGGGTGGTGTCGAGGTCGGTGATCCCGGCGGCTCGTGCGTCGTCGAGGGTGTCGGGCAGCCAGGTGTCGCGGTTCACGTGACCGGTGCGGTTCTCGGCGGTGCGCGCGGCGGCCATGGCGTCCAGCGCGGCCGCCGGGCCGTCGGGCTGGAAGCTGCGGAACGCGGCGCCGATGTCGCTCGGGACGACGGTGCCGACCGCCTTGATGCGGTGGTCGGTGCGGGCGGTGTGCACGGTAGCCACCACCGGCGCAGATGCCGAGGACGCCGATGCGGTTTGGGTCGATGCCGGGCGTCGTGTCGAGCGCGTCGATGGCGTAGGAGATGTCTTCGCCGCGGCGGTAGGGATCTTCGAGATCGCGGGGATCGCCACCGCTCGCCCCTTGGTGGGCGGGGTCGAACACGAGCGCGGCGATGCCCCGGGCGGCGAGGCGGGAGGCGTAGTTCGCGCCGATCTGTTCCTTGACGCTGCTGCCGGGGGTGGCGAGTACCACCGCGCGCAGCGGCTCGCGGCCGGCGTCGTCGGGCAGGTGCAGGTCGGCCGCGAGCTCGATCGGCCCGCGGGGGATCGTCAGGTGCTGGCGCACTCGGTGACCACCTTTCGCGTAGAGTTCGTTCGATGACCTTGCTAGTACGAAACTGAACTAGTTCCGAACTGTACCATCTGAGGAGAGCCGCGTGCCGGTCGACGCCGCCCAGCTGTGGACGCTGAACCACCGCCTGCTGACCGTCGTGCTGGACGCCTGCAGCGGCGAGTTCGGCGCGCTCGGGCTCGATCCCAAGGAGTTCTTCGTGCTCGCCGAGGTCCCGGCGTCGCCGTACCCGGCCGAGCTGGCGACGGCGCTGGTGATCCCGAAGGCGAGCGTGACGGTGTACGTGCGCAACCTCGTCGCGAAGGGGTTCATGCGCCGCGAAATCGACGACGCGGACCTGCGGCGCCACCGGCTCGTCCTGACCTCCGACGGGGAAGCGGCCCGCACCCGCGCGCTCGCGGCACTGGCGGCGGAGTTCGACCGCCGGCTGGCGAAGATCGCGCCGGGTGACCGCGCCGAGCTGCAGCGGATCCTGCTGGAGCTGCTCGGCTCGGCCTGAGGTTGAGACTGCCGGACCTCCGGTTGATCGGTGCTTGACGTTCGACCGATCTGTGACTGTGTAGCGAAGCATCACCGCGCTGCGATCGTAGAAGGCCCCGCCGGTGCTGGCTGGGAGGTCACCACACCGACGAGCAGATGCAGATGATCGAGCGCTGAGCCAGCCGGGCCGGGAAGCTGCTCAGAGTCGCGAGGGTGCTGACCGCCACGGCGCGGCCCTGTCACTGGCCGCGCGGCGCAACCGGGCCGCCGGAGTCATCGCGGGAGCGGCTGAAGTGGCGTCCGGCCTCTGTGCCCGCTTCGGTGTCTACGCGGCCGGGGTCGAGTCGACGAGGGATCCGAAGTACGTCGTCGTGCCCCAGCGAGAACGTCTGGCGCGTCGCGCGCAGGAGCAGGAATGGTCACTTCCGAGGTGGTCGGGACACAATCTTCGTGACACCACTTCCGATTCGCGTTTCGAACAAGGGTTCGGCGGGCATGAATCGCAACAGCGGGTGTCGACAAGGTCAGGGTCGGGAATCGTCGTTCCGATCTGAAGGCCGGTGACCATCTGGCCACGCCAGGTGGCGGCCCGATCGCCGTGAAGGCTGTGCATCGCTACACTGCCACCAACCGGACCTACAACCTGACCATCGAAGGCGTCCACACATACTATGTACTAGTCGGCAACACCCCGATCCTCGTTCATAACGATGGCGACGATGGCGAAACCCTGAGTCGTGACGATCTGAGTCCGGAGCAGCTGAGGAACTTGAAACGCTACGAGAAGAAATTGCCGGCTGGTGCTGAGCCAACGGTGATCACCCGTGGTGCCAATGGTGCAGTTCAGTTCGAGGCGAAGGTGCCTGGGCGAGTGCCAGGTTCGCATGCCAACTACACGAAGACGGTTGACGCTTCAGGTGGCACGATCGGATACTTGAAGACAACGGTTGTTCCTGATGGATCCGTCGCTCACGTCAAGGACAAGATGACAGGAGGCTGTCCGTGAACGCTCGAGATCGGGCCGTGGCTCTTCTGGATATCCTTGAACTGCGCAAATCAGTTTCTGATGCTGTTCGTGAATTATCGCGTTTCGGTTTTGACGGCGAAGAAGATCTCGTCACGTTGACGCCCGCGCACGTGATCGGACTTCTTCGGGAATACCTGTCCGGTGCGCTTACGGAGAAAGACGTCGAAGTATGGGCAGAGGCGCTTGCTGGGCGGGATGACGTCGGACTGCTGGAAGGGTATGAGAATCTCTTGAAGCAGGTTCTGTTCGAGCTTTCCACGCCTGAGATTAATGAGCCAATAGATTTCGAAATGGCGCGACGATGGGCGGAACGCATCAGCACCCTCCCGTAGGGTGCCGTGTTGCTGTGGAGGAAGTATTCGGTCGACTGTTGTCAACCGGGTGAGGCGGTACCGGGACTGGCGGCGGGTGAGGACGGTCATTGACCGCGCATCTGTCGTAGGTGTAGCGGACTACCCGGTTCCGGGCGTCCGTGGTGGTGAGCAGTCGGCTGGCTGCGTCGTGGGTGAAGGTCGTCTTCCCCGTGTCCGGGTCGGTCGACGAGATCTTGCGGTCTTTCAGGCAGGCCGCGCCGGTCGATCGGGCACACCGACAGCTCGACCTGGCCGTAGATCGTCGCTCCCCACCGCAGCTGGATCACCCCGACGCCGGCCCGGACGACGGGCGGGGCCGCCACGAGCGGCAAGCGGCGCCGTTGGACGTGACCTTCGGTGACCTGCGCTTCGGTCGAGGGGGTCGATCAGCGCCCACCTGCCGCCGCGGCCGGGCTGGCTCCCGCAGTGCCGGCACACTTGTGCGCTACCGGTCATGACCAGATCTGACCAGTTCCCGTCCGAGGACGTCTGCAACATCCGGGTCGGCCCCTGCGACGTAGACGAACATGACCGACGACGCCACACCATCGACTTCGTCACCCGAGCCACCGCCGCCCGTCGCAGCTGACCGGCCGGGACGGTTGCCGGAACTGTCGCCGAGGACGATGTGGCTGACCGCGGCCGTGATCGCGGTTCTGACCATGGCCGCGGTCGTGGCGCTGTGGTGGCCGGCGACCGCCGGACTCACCGGTCACAAACTCGTATCCAACCGGCTCGATGCACTCAAGATCGGACTGAGTATCGGGCTGGGCAGCGGCGGCGTCGTTGCGTTGTACCTGTCTTGGCGACGCCAGCATTCCACCGAAGCCGACCTCGACAACCGTGAGCGCACCCCTCGCCCACCAGCAGGAGGTCCACGCGGCCACGCTGGCTTACCAAGGACCGGGTGCTAGCGGCACCGAGTACGACGCCGCCCAGCGGCGGCCGAACGAGCGGCCGCCTGGGGCCGGGGCGGACGGCGCGCGCGAGGACCGGCCGCTCCGGGCTCACCGCTGCAGGTGGTGCTTCGGCCTGGTGGTGTTTCGGTGGCCGGCCCGGGTGTGCGGCGGCGCGCCGGACTGCGTCGCTGGCTTGAGCGCGGCCGGGTGCGGGTTGTACACCGGCTCAGTCCGGACGTCGACGAGCGTGCGGCCACGGCTCTGGCTCGGCCGGCTCGTCGGCGAGCTGAGGGTGGTGGCCTGGTGTCACGTCCCTGCTGGCCGGCTTCCCCGCGATCGGGTAACCCCGGGGCCACCTGCGCCTTCCCGCTACCACCTGGTGACCGCGAGGACCACGCCGTCGTCGCGTTCCTCGGTCACCCTGGCGAACGCGACGCCGCCTTCGGAGGTCGAGGCGCAGAACGCCGTGCCCGTGGTGCTCTCGACGGCGGGGACCGCCGCGCCGTCCAGTGCTTCGCCGCACTCCTCCGCGCTTGGCGTGCCGCTGCCGGTCCACTCGGCGAGCCCGCCGCGGAGGGGCGTGACCAGGTACCTGGTCGAGTACCTGCTGTTGTCCAGCCAGACGTCCGCCGCGGGGTCGCCCGCTCTCGCCTGCCGTCCGGCGTCCAGGTCCGCCGCCTGCGCCTTGAGCAGGATGATCCGGCGTTGCGAGCCGGGCGAGGCCGCGGTCGTCGAAGCGGGCGGGGACGTTGTCGGGGAAGGTGGTTTCCTGGACGGCGGCGTCTCGGAGGGCGGAGTGGTCGAAACGGGCGGCGTCGCCGCGGCGGTCGTCGAAACAGACGTGGTTTCGGTGGAGCCACCGCCGGATCCCCGCAGGTGCACCGCACCCCAGATCGCCACACCGACGCCGACGAGAGCGGCCAGCACCACCACCCCGCGGCGCACACCCAGCAGGCCGGGCACGGCCAGGCCCGCCGTCAGCGCCGTGGCGACCCCCAGCAGGATCGAGTTCTTCGGCCAGTCCTCGCCGGGGACGAGCGAGACCACGACCGTCACCACCGCCAGCACGTCCGCGAGCGTCCCCAGCCAACCCTTGACCGGCTGCGCGCGCGACCCGGGGTTCGTGGTCCTCCCGCGCGGATTTGTCACCGCTGCTCCTTCGGTGTGCCTGTCATGGTCACCGGCGGGAGTCGACGTCGATCACCCCGGTGTTACGAACCGGGGTGTTCTGCCGGAAGCCGCTGAGAGGGCCATCCGGCGGCGGTGGGTTGCCCCGCCTGAAGACGCCTGTCGCGCTCGTGCTTTCCGCTGTGCTCACCGTTTCCCTCGCCGCGCAGGCGACGAGCCGCCGGCACCTTGGAACGCGCCAACAACTCCAACGGTCTCGGATTCGGGCAGTGGGAGCGGCGCGACGCACTGGCACTGGCCGCTACAACAAGCGGCGAGCCATCATCGTCTGATCTCGGCGGTAATCCGGCTGGTCTAACCGCGCTGTGTTTGCGCTGGCCAACATCCTGATGTAGACCGATCCGCGCGGCCATCGGCTCCGAATCTCCGGGCGCGGGGCGACGACGGTGGGTGTGGATGACTGACGTGCGGGCGGACAACGGCGACACGGCGCGGTCGCTCGCGGCCAGCGTGCTGGGCGGGCTCGACGAGCTGACCGACGGCCTGGTCTCCGTGATCGGCGACCAGAACCCGGGCTACCGCCTGGTCGACGTCGTGCCGCGGGACGACCTGTGGCACTCGTGCCACGACAACCTCCGGCGCGTGCTCCAGCTCATCGGTCACGCCGGCGACGCCGAAGACTTCTACGACGCGGCCCGCGCCACCGGGCGTCGCCGCGCCGAGCAGCAGCTGCCGCTCGACGACGTGCTGCGCTCCTTCCGGCTCGGTGGGCGCCTGGTCTGGCAGGCCCTGACCGACCAAGCCCGGGCCACCGGAGAGGTGAACAACGAGGCCATGCTCGACCTCGCGACCCGGGTGTGGGAGGTCGTCGACGCGATCTCGGCCCAGGTCGCCCAGGCCTATCACGCGGCCGAGCGCAGCCTGGTCCGCGCGGACGAGCAACGCCGCGCCTCCCTGTGGGAGGGCCTGCTGCAAGGGCGGGCTGCCGACGCCGGGTTCGCCTACGAGGCCGGCCGGACCCTCCGCCTGCCGATCTCCGGGCGCTACGTGGTCGTCGCGGCGGCCGGACCCGGCGACGCCGATGCCGGCTTCGCCGAACCCCTGGGGAGCGCGCTGGAGGATCTCGGGTCACCGTCGGCCTGGCAGTCGCGTGCCGACGTCCTCGTCGGCCTGGTGGCGCTACCCGGTCGCGACGTCGCCGGCGTGGTCGCGGCCGTCGGCTCGGTGCTGGCCGTGCCGGCCGGGGTGTCCCTGGTCGTCGACGGCCTGGCCGCGGTGCACGCGGCCTATCGCCAGGCGGTCCTGGCGATGCGGACGGTGCCGCCGGGCCGGTCCGAGGTCGTGTGCCTGGCCGAACGGCTGCCCGAGGCGCTGTTGCTCAGTTCGCCGGAATTGACCGATTCGCTGCTGCAGAACTGGCTGCGCGGCCTGCTCGACCTGGGCGGGGACGAACGCGGCCTGCTGCTGGAGACCCTGTCGACCTGGGTGGGCACCGGCGGGTCGGCGACGCGCTCGGCACAGATCCTGCACTGCCACCGCAACACGGTGCTCAACCGGATCCACCGGATCGAAGGGCTGATCGAGCAACGCCTGACCGGTGGCGACCTTTCCTTGGAGCTGGCTCTCGTGGTCCGCGCACTGCCGTTCCTCCCGCCACCGCGCGTGCCCTGACAAGCACCGGCTGTGCACCGTGCACAACGACGCTAGGCCAAACGTAGGCAGCCAGGGCATTCTTTCAGCGGCGTGATCTATGCAACACTCCGGCTCGGCGGCGTCCAGCCCCGCACTTCTCCGACACCGTCGTTCGAGAGGAACCAGCCGCTCATGGCCCACCACGTCCCCGCCGAGCAGCCACCCGAACCCGAACCGCGCACCCTCGGTCGCCGCCGCTTTCTCGGCTTCGTGCTCGCCGCGCCGACGCTCGCCGTCGCCGCGCAGATCGGCGTCGCCGAACTCGCGCCGGGCCAGGCCGAAGCGTCGATCCCGTCGCTGCCGCAGCCCGAGGACATCTTCGACCTCGGCGACCTGCAGAACGTCGCCGCCCTCCCGACCTCGGGCCTGATCACCGTCGGTGTCGGCACCGACGGGCGCGCGTCCTTCGCCGTCCCGCGGGCCGAGGTCGGGCAAGGGATGACCACCGCGGTCGCGATGATGATCGCCGAAGAGCTCGACCTGCCACTGGACCAGATCGACGTCACCCTCGCCGACGCGCGGCCCGAGCTGCTGATGAACCAGCTCACCGGCGGCTCCAACTCGATGCGCAGCATCTACACCCCGGTCCGCACGGCCGCGGCGATCGCCCGCCGGCGGCTGCTCGCCGCAGCGGCCGCGCAGTGGGGCGTACCGGTGTCGCAGCTGACCACGGCGGCCGGGACGGTCCGGCACTCCAGCGGCCGCCAGGCGAGCTACGGCTCCCTGTCGAAGGCCGCGGCGTCCGCGACGACGATCAGCGTGGTCGCCACCTTGAAGGCGCGCTCGGAGTTCAAGGTCCTCGGCACACCGCAGAACCGGCTCGACGCCCACGCTTCGGTCACCGGGACCAAGCAGTTCACCCTCGACATCGACGTCCCGAACGCGCTGCCGACCATGGTGGCCCGGCCACCGACGATCAACGGCACGCCGCGGACGATCGCCAACGCCGCGCAGGTCAAGGCGATGCCCGGGATCACCGACGTCGTCGCGATCGCGCACGGCGTCGCGGTGCGCGGCCGGACCTTCGGTCAGTGCATCGACGCGATCCGCGCGCTGAAGGTCACCTGGGGACCCGGCACAGTGGACGGCGAATCCGACGCGACCGTGTTCAAGAAGCTCAAGGCCGCGCAGCTGCCGATGGCCGTGCCCGGCCTGCTCGACCAGTACATCGACGCGGAGTTCACCTTCGCCGCCGCCAGCAACAGCCCGCTCGAGACCGGCGCCGCGATCGCCGACGTCCGGCCGGACCGCGCGGAGATCTGGTCGTGCCTGAAGGTGCCGATCGTCGCGCAGGAGGACATCGCCAAGCAGCTGGGCCTGCCCCAGGACGCGGTCAAGGTGCACGTGACCCAGGGTGGCGGCTCGTTCGGCCGGCACCTGTTCCACGACGCGGCCGCCGAAGCGGCGGAGGCGTCGCAGAAGATGGGCAAGCCGGTCAAGCTGATGTGGTCGCGCACCGACGACTTCCGCCAGGGCCGCATCCACCCGATGTGCGTGACGCGGGTGCGCGCGACGTACCTGCTGGGCAACGTGATCAGCTTCGAGCAGCGGCACACCAGTGTGCAGACCGAGTTCAGCCACGGGCTGGGGGAGATGCTGACGGCGTTCGCGTCCCGGCTGCCGATCGCCGGCAACCTGAGCTTCGCCGAGTCGATCTTCCTGCTGAGCCAGTCCTCGCCCTACAACTTCGGTGTGACCACCCAGCTGCTCAACGAGATCCCGCTGAAGTTCAACACCGGCAGCATGCGCAACATCTACTCGCCCAACGTCGTCACGGCCGAGGAGCTGGTCGTCGACCAGCTGGCGAAGAAGTTCGGCAAGGACCCCGTCGCGTTCCGCCGCGAGTTCCTCAAGGACACCCGGCTGCGCGCGGTCCTGGACAAGGCCGCGCAGGTCGGCAACTGGGGCCGCGCGATGCCGGCCGGCACGGCGCAGGGCATCGCGTTGCACGCCGAGTACCGCGGCGCGATCGCCGTGCTGGTGGAGATCGACTGCCGGCCCGAGACGGTCAACCGCGAGATCCCCGACGCGGTCACCGGGCCGCGGGTGACGAAGGCGCTCGTGGTCGTCGACCCGGGCTTCGCGATCAACCCGCGTGGCCTGGAAGCGCAGATGATCGGCGGCCTCAACGACGGCATCGCGATGTGCCTGACCTCGAGCGTGCACATCAAGGACGGCATCCCGCTGGAAGGCAGCTGGGACAACTACTTCTACACCCGGGAGTGGAACACCCCGCCCGAGACGCAGGTCGTCGTCATGCCGAACACCTCG
Source organism: Amycolatopsis sp. WQ 127309 (assembly GCF_023023025.1). Classification (NCBI taxonomy): domain Bacteria; kingdom Bacillati; phylum Actinomycetota; class Actinomycetes; order Pseudonocardiales; family Pseudonocardiaceae; genus Amycolatopsis; species Amycolatopsis sp. WQ 127309. The sequence goes on along the minus strand of NZ_CP095481.1, from coordinate 9,805,555 downwards.
GCCAATCCGAGCGGCGCCGGTGAGCTCGCGGTGGCGCCGTCGTTCGCCGCGGTGGCGTGCGCCTACGCCCGGGCCGTCGGCAAGATGCCGACCTCGTTCCCGGTCAACCACGGCACGCTCAGCTTCGAGCCGCTGCCGTTGCAGCCGTCCACCCCGCCCTCGCCCACCGACGGTCTCGACCACGCCTTCTAGGAGCCAGCCGTGCCTCAACACACCTTCAAGGTCAACGGCCGGCAGGTCACCGTCGACGCCGACGACGACCTCCGGCTCCTCTGGGTCCTGCGCGACCTGCTCGGGATCACCGGCCCCAAGTACGGTTGCGGCCTCGACGTCTGCAAGGCGTGCACCAGCCACATCAACGGGAAAGCGTTCAACCCCTGCTCGGTGCGGGTCGCCGACATCAAGGACACCGACGAGATCACCACGATCGAAGGACTGCCCGCGACGGTCGGCAAGGACCTGCACCCCATGCAGGAGGCGTGGCTGCAGCTGGACGTCGCCCAGTGCGGGTACTGCCAGCCGGGTCAGATCATGGCCGCCGTGGCGAAGGTCAAGCAGGCGACCGCCGCGGGGCACGCGATCACCGATGCCGACCTCGACGAGATCCGCAACATCTGCCGGTGCGGCACCTACGCCAGGATTCGGGAGGCGATCCAGGCGGGGGCGGAGAACATGTAGCCCGCACTCCCCGGATTCCCGGCCACCGTTCACTCATCGACCAGCTCAAGTGGACGGACGGGAATGCCGACCCGGCCTGCGGTGGATCATGCGGCGACACTGGAATGACCCAGTGTCGCCGGCATTCGGCGCTTATGCTTCCCCGGTGCCGCACTACCGGATTTCCGAGGCCGCGAGGCTGCTGGGCGTCAGCGACGACACGATCCGTCGTCACATCGACGCGGGGAGCCTCACCGCGGTCAAGGACCGGGTCAACCGGTACGTGATCGACGGTGAGGAACTGGCCGAGTTCGCTCGCCGACAGGGTGAATCCGCTCCCGACCCGACCTCCGTCGGGAGTTCCGCCCGCAACCGCCTGGTCGGGCTGGTCACCTCGATCGTCGTCGACAAGGTCATGGCGCAGGTCGAGATCCAGTGCGGCCGGGACCGTGTGGTCTCGCTGATGAGCGCCGAGGCGGTGAAGGAACTCGGTCTCGAGCCCGGTTCCCTGGCTGTCGCGGTGGTCAAAGCGACCACGGTGATCGTCGAAACTCCGAACGCCTGATCGCTGTGAGCCACTTGTCCGGTCGGCCTGCCTGGCGGTGGCCTTCGACGTGGCAGCGCGGTGTCGGTCTTGCAAGCGTCGCCTCCCGGCGGCTCAGAATGTCCGCCAGCCCATCACCGTGTGGCTTTCGCGGCTCAGCCGGTAGGCGGCGTCGGCGTACGGGCGGTCGAGGCGGTACACCGTCCGCATCGGAGTGGCCGGTTCGGTGTCGAGCCGGGTGTACAGCCTGGTGATCGTCGAGACGCGGTTCTGCGCGCCGAGGATCCCGCCGACTTCCGGGCTCCACGAACCGCCCGCGGTGGCGCTGTGCTCGCTGCCGTCCGGGCCGAACCCGAACCCGACGGCGTAGGAGATCGGCGCCACGACGCCGTTCGCGATGACCGGCTGGCCCTGGCAGGGGTAGAGCCAGTTCAGCTGCCAGTCGACGAGCGTGTGCCCGTCGCGCGGGAGGAAGTCGCCGACCGGGACGACGTCGCGCACCGTGGGCATCGCGAACGACAGCCAGTCCCGCGTCACCTTCGCGGTCAGCCGGAAGGCCGTGGTGCCCGCGGGGAGGGCCGTGCCGTCGCTGATCGCCACGTCCCGCCAGGACAGGCTGTCCTCCGGCGCGGCGAAGTCCGAGCGGGCGACCACGCGGTACCCGCCGCCGGACGCGTTCGCGAACTCGGCGGTGAGGGTGTTGCCCGCACCGGTCACGCCGCTCACGGTCGTCATGAGCTGCTTGTCCGCCGACAGGTCGGCGGGCAGCCGCAACCACGGCGTGGTCATGCCGGCCGGGCCGTCGGCCAGGCTGCCGTAGACCTCGGCCGTCGCGGGGCCCGGCTCGGGCGGGCTGCCCGGCGCCCGGACGTCCCGGTCGAAGCCGTCGGTGGCCGGCGCGCCCGCCAGCACCGCGACCGGACGCGCGGAGCCCGGGTCGGCGGCCCGCAGCACCCGCGCCTCCCCGCAGCGGCGGGCGAGCGGGTCCGCGACGGCGTCCGCCCACGGCGACCACGAATCCCGGGTCCGCACCGTGGCGAGCGCGAACCCGCCGACGAGGAAAGCCAGCTCTCCCACCAGGAAGCAGACGGCGATCGCCCGGGCGAGGTGGATCGCGGTGAAGGCGTCCCGGCGGGGGACGAGCGTGACGACGACGGCTCCGGCGAGCACCACGGCCGGCGCCACCGCACCCGGCAGCGGTTCGCCGGCCAGCGGGACGCCGGGCAGCACGTCGTCGGCCCACGTGTTGCGGCCCTGGGCGGCCAGCCAGATCCAGCCGCCCGACCCGGCCAGGAGCAGGGAGCCGACCACGAAGGCCAGCCGGCGGGTGCCGAGGTAGCGCCGGGCCAAGTCCGGCGCCGACAGGGCCAAGTGGCTGAGGAAGATCGTCGCGACGCCGGCGAACGCCCCGAAGTGCCACGGCCACTTCGACGGGGTGCACACCAGCAGCGCGAGCCCCAGCGTGCAGGTCCACCCGGTCAGCCACAGCGGCCGGGGCAACGGCCGTCGCCGCTGCCGGGCGCGGACGCACAGCAGCACGAAGAACGGCACGACCAGCAGGAGCAGCAGCGCCGGCGCGCGCAGCGCGAAGTTGCCGGTGGACTGGTCGCCCAGCAGCAGCCGGTACCGGTCCAGCTCGTCGCCGAGCGGGTCCGGGGGACCGGTGTCGAGGCCGCCGCCGAAGGACGAACTGCCGCGCAGGAAGTCGTTCAGCGAGCCGTCGGCGAACCCCGCGACGGCGGCGATCGCCGCGCACGACACCACGCACAGCACCGCGGCGACCGCGTCCGTCGTCGAACGCGCGGTCCTGCGGACCAGCCGCGCCGCCGATTTCGCCCCGAGCGCCAGGGGGAGCAGCACGAGGACGCCGGCGGTGTGCGCGATGAGCCCGAGGGACGCCGCGCCGACGGCGAGCCCGAGGTACCCGACCCGTTGCCGGCGGCGGGCGAGCAGCACGGCGCAGACGGTGATCGTCAGGCAGGCCGAGACCGAAGCCTCCTGGCGGGTGCCGAGGCCGAACGGCAGCCACCAGGCGAGGAACAGCAGCACCGGGACCAGCAGGCGCTTCCCCACGGCGACCGGGCCGACCGCGCCGCGGACCCCCAGCCACGTGATGATCCCGAACACCAGCGACGGCACCCGCTGGAGCACGGGAGCCGTGCCGAGTTCGGACCACCACGCGTAGAGCTGCAACAGCCACGTGAACGGGACGTAGGAGTTGTTGTGGTACATGTAGTAATTGCCGAAGTAACCCGCGTGTTCCCGGTTGAGCGCCATCGCGTACATCCAGCCGTCGTCGCTCGTCCGCGGCGCGAGGAACAGCCACGCGAGCAGCGTGACGCCGACGACGACGTCCGCGGCGCGGGGGCGGAAGCGCTTCCGCCGGCCGGGCCGCCGGTACAGCACGATCAGGCAGCCCGCGCACACCAGCAGCCCGGCCACCACGGCCGCCAGGAGCACGAGCTTCACCGGCGTCGGCGCGGAGGCGAACCGGTCGTCGACCCGCACGGTGACGTCGAGGTCCCGGCCGGGCAGCGTGGTGATCGCCGTGATCAACGCGTCCACGTCCGGCAGCGCCGACGTGCCCAGCGTCCGCCCGTCCTTGGTGTAGAACAGCTTCTGGCCCTCGGTGCGGATCCGGTACTGGCAGGGTCGCGCCGTGATCGGTTCGCGGAAGACGACGGCCGGGCCGAGGAACGCCGTGAGGGAGCCGTTTTCGGCGGTAACCCGCAGCCCCTCGGCGGCCGTGGGCTGGTCGGGATCGGTGGTGGCGAGCAGGACGTGCGACGCCCGATCGGCGTCGGCGGCGGCCGCTGCGTCCACGGTGGCGCAGGAGAAACCGGCCGTCAGCCCGAGCGGCTTGCCGGCTTCGAGCGCGAGCAGAGTGGACTGCGGCGCGGCGGGATCCACCGGCCAGGACACCGAAGGATCGTCGACCGCGACCGGCGCCAGCGGCAGTGCGAGCGCACACAGGACGGTCAGGATTCCGGCGCCTACGGCCAGCGTTCTCAGCCGGCGCCGCGGTGGCCGGGTGGGCGGCTCCGCCATCGGTGTTGTCGTACGCGGTTCGAGAACTGCGGGCGAGTGAACGATGACGTCTCCTCGGCTGCATCAAGGGATACTCACCCACGATGCAGGCCCGGGGACTGGGAAAACACCAGACAGTCAGGTAGCCGGGCCGGCGCTGATCAGCCAGATGTGTTCACAGGTCGCCGCGGCCGCGTGCAGCCAGCAGAGCGCACGGGCCAGCGCCGGTGCCTGGTCCGGTCCGGTTCCGCAGCTCGCCGATCTCCGGCACGGTCAACGACAGGTCGATCGCCGTGCGCATGACCAGGCCGTGCTCGGTCCACAGTTCGACCGTGCGCCGCACGGCCGCGGCGATGGCCTCGCGCGGCTCACCGCACTCCGCGGCGACCCGCGAGCGTTCCCACAGGTGCCCGACGGTCCGGGCGACGAGCGCCGTGACGACTTCTTGCTTGGAGCCGAAGTAGAAGTACAGCGCGCCGCGGGTGATGCCGGCGCCCTGGGCGGTCGTGCGGGAGAGCGGCTCCCACGCGCGGATCTCCTCGTCCACGGCGGTGCGCGCGGCGGCGACCAAGCGCAGCGCGTCCGAGCCCAGGACGAGGTGGGCCGGTGGCCGGTCGGCCGCCGCGATGCGCACGACGGCGTCACCGGCCTCGGCCGGGTTGCCCAGCTGGTTACCGCCGGCCTTACGCCGCGCTTCGCGGATGGGGGTGAACAGCTCGTCGTAGTCGTCGACGGTCCGCGTGGCGCGGGACATGGACCGGCCGGCCCAGTCGGTGCGGAAGGAGCCGGGCTCGATCGCCGTCACGTGGATCCCAAACTGCGCGACCTTCTTGCGCAGCGCTTCGAGAATGCCCTCCAGGGCGAACCTTGCTGCCGCAGTAGGCGGACATGCCGGGCACGGCCATCAGGTGCCCCCGGCGGCTATGACGCTGCTCGATTCGAGCTGCATTTCGTTGACGAAGCCGGCCGCGCCCTGGGCTCAGGCGACCCGGCGCAGCGGCGACCACGAGGTCACCTAGGCCCTGCGGTCGCTGACCGCGACGGTCAAGGGGTAGCAGGCCTGAGCAAAGGGTGACCAGGTGTCGAAAACGTAGCGAAGGGAGCATGGCGCCATCGGCGAGCGCGACCGGAAATCCGGCGGCCGGCAGGCCCGGCAGACGCTGTGCGCTGCACACCTTCGGCGGAGTCGATCATGGCCAGACCCTCATCGTTATCGATGCAGTATGTCTCGTTATGAGAGCAGTGGATATCGGCCCACCGTGCATCGATACAATGGTGGAATGACCGACGAACCCAGCGCGAGCAAGGCGGGGCGGCCGCGCAGTGAGGCCGCTCGGACAGCGGTGTTGCACGCGGTGGACGACATGCTGGTCGACATCGGCTACGCCGCGATGACGATGAAGGGCATCGCGGAGCGGGCCGGGGTCGGTCGGCAGACAGTGTATCGGTGGTGGTCCAACAAGGCCGAGATCCTGCTCGAAGCCAGCGCCACCGATGCGACCCAGGAGCTCGGCAGCGCTCCGACCGGTGCTCCGGTGACCGACGTCGTCGCGCACCTCAGCGCGCTGACCGCGTTTCTCCTGCACTCCCCGGCGGGCCTCGCCTACCGGGCACTGATAGGAGAATCACAGCACGACTCAACCGTCCGCGACCTCGTCGCCGCAGCCGACCTGCTGAGCCGCCCGACCCAGCTGCTACTGGACCGCCTCCGCCCAGCCGCCCCCGGAATGCCGCCGAGACGCCTCGCCGCGGCTCAGCTCAACGGCCCCGTACTCGGCACTATCCTGGAATGCGGGCGACCGCTGAGCGACAGCGACCTGACCGAACACGCACGCTCACTGCTTTTCAGCTGGCGGGTCGAAAACTGAGCGGTTCGGTCACGCGCCCAACGCAGCGCAATCAGGATGACAACGTGCCCGCGGCAGATCCGGCACCCGCGATCCAGGCGGTGACGGATTCCCCAAGGCGCGTGTTGCCCGGCGGAGTGCCTGCCGGCAGCCACTGCGGCTCGGCTCGGGGCCATGGTGCACGACTGCCGACGGGCTTTCCCGGACCGAACCCGACTTTCGGCCGATGTCTCAAGAGGCCTTGACGGTCCGGGGGACGCATCCGTCGCCCTCTCGCGCCGAGGCCTCGGCCGCGGGTGCAGGTGTCCAGCTCACCCGCTGCAGGCCTCGGTTACGGCATCAGCCATCGGGATGTCAACGCTCCCGTGAAGCTCAGGCTTCCGTTGCGTCCGTCGTCGTTCACGGACGGCGCCGGCCGCACGACGACGCCGCGCACGCCCTGGTCGGCCAAGCCCAGCACAATGGTCAGGGTCCCGATGCGCGACGTGCCCGCCGAGCTTTCGTCCGGCTGGTCGTGCTCGATCGCCGGCCGTCCCGGCCGGATCCCATGCGCCCGGCAGGCAATCACGAACGGCCGGCCGGTGCCGGCGAACTCGCTTCGTTCACCAGTGGTGAGATCAAATCTCATCACTGATGGCAGTACCTCTTCCCGCAATGGACGACCAGCTGAGTCTTTGGGCGCGCGATCCTGGACCGGAGGCCGTGACCCGAGCGGCTTGGTGTGCTGACCATGGTCTGGCTCAGGGCGATCGACGCCGCGGCCGCCGGGATTGATCGGCCGCCGCTGGCCCGCTGCGGTTCGAGTTCCCGGTCCGTTGTGCGCATCGGGCCGCGCGCGGGGGTGGCGGCCGTGTGCGCGGCCCGTGGCGGTCAGGTGTTGATCGAGGTCACCACATCGGTGCTGTAGTGCTTGGCGTAGCCGTTCTCGACGCCGACGAGGATCTCCACGATCTCGAAGTAGTGGTCCCAGAATAACGTTTCTCGCAGCGCTTCGATCACCAGTTGAAAGGCTTCGTGGTCGCGAGCCTCCCAGACCCAGATGTCGGTCACCCGTGCGGTGTAGAACTCTGTGTCGTAGAAGGTCGAACGGACGCCCTTGACCTTCTTGAGCGCGGGCGTGACGTGCTCCTCGAACGCAGCGATCCGGTCGGCGACGGTCAGGTCCAGCCATGCACGGGTGGTTTTCACCAGAATGAAACCGGTGGCGGTGGCCTCGAATCCGTTCTCGGGCTGATTGGTTTTGGCCATGGCTTATCCTCTCTATTTACTACTTCGATTTATACGGTCGGGTTCCGGGGGCGAAATGCCGGCAGCGCACTCCATTATGGACACTCCATGATGGAGCCGCAGGGACCGGTGACGGCGCCGTTTGCCGACCATGTCCACGATGGTGATCCGCTCGTAGCCATCCGGTCGTCAGGCCGGCGATAGCCGGAGTAGTTCGGCGCTTCTCGTCTTCGTTCACTCGACCGAGTGAGGCGAGCGGCGGATGGCGAGCGCAACTACGATCGCCCCGGCGGTCAGTGTGATCGCCGCTCCGACTTGCAAGGCGGTGCTGCCACCGGTGACGAAGGCGTCGGTGATCCGGCTGCGTTGAGCCGGCGCCGCACGCACTGCTTCGATCACTGTGCGGGGCACCGGGGTCATTGCCTGCAACGCACTGGGCAAGTGCCTGGAAAAGACGGCCACGGTGATCGTGCCGACGACCGCGATGCCGAGTGCGCTGCCAAGCTCACGCGTCGCCGACTGCAACCCACCCGCGACCCCGGCCTGTTCCGGTGGTAGTCCGGCGGTCAGCTCCGTGGTCAGCGTCGGCAGCGAGAGCGCGAAGCCGATCCCCAGCACCACGAGCCAGAGCGCGTAGACGACGAAGGACTGCTTGGTGGCGAAGGAAAGCCCGAACAACCCCGCGCTGATGGCGAGGAAGCCGGCCGCGAGGGTGGCCGGGATACCGATCCGGGCGACAATCCGTGGTATGAACCGGGAGCAGACGAGGATCGGGATGGCCAGCGGCAACGTGGCGAACCCGGCGCCCAGCACCGAGAAACCGCGACCGTACTGCAGCAGCGAGGCGTTGAGGTAGAACAGTCCGAAGCTGCCGAACCACGTCACCAGCATGCCGAGACTCGCGCTGGTCAGCAGAGGCGCACGGAACAGGCGCGGATCCAGCAGCGGGTGCTTGACGCGCAGTTCGACCAGGACCCAGGCAACGGCGAGCACGACGGCGAGCCCGAAAACGGTCAGCACAACCGGGTTGAGCCAGCCTTTCTCGGGGGCTTCGATGATACCTGCCAGCAAGGAGACCGAGGCGGCCACCAGCAGCAAGGTGCCCGCCGGGTCGAGGCTGCGGAAGGTGCGCTCGCTCGCCCTCGCAGTCACCGCGATCGCCACGGCGCACACCAGCGCGAGGGGCACCACGCTCCAGAACAGGGTCTGCCAGTCGCCGCTGTCGAGCAGCGCACCACCTGCGGTGTTGCCCAGGATGCCACCCATTCCGGAGATGGCGCCCCAGACCGCCAGCGCACCACGGCGGCGTTCCGGGCGGGTCGCGTGTACCAGCACGCCGACGCAGTTCGGCAGGACCAGCGCGGCGCCGAGCCCGGAAACGACCCGGCCGGAGAGCATGGCCGGGATGCTCGTGGAGAGCGCTGAAACGGCCGCGCCGCCGGCGAACAGCACGAGTCCGCTCATCAGTGCGCCCTTGCGCCCCAGCCGATCACCGATCGCGCCGCCGGGAATCACCAGGCAGGCGAAGATGATGACGTAGGTGTCGACGATCCACAGCAGTTCCGAGGAGTCGGGATGCAGGCTGCTGCCCGCCAGCAACGGCACGGCCAGGTTGATCGCGGCGACGAAGCCGACCACCAGGATCGTGCACAGGCAAACGACTATGAGGACCAGGCTCTCGCGGCGGCGGGTGTCGGCCGCGGGCTCGGTGGTCTGGGCAATCATGCGTGTTCTTCCCTGGTCGAGTGACGGGCGCCGCTACTGGCGCGGCCAAGGCGCCAGCAACCGGACAGTTCGAAGGCATTGCGGTCGTAACTAGGCGACGATGCTGGACTCGGCCGTTGCCCGGACGTAGGTACTGTCACGGGTGACTGGGGTCGCTTCGGTAAGCGCGGGCAGTTCGCGCCGGGCCGCGGCCGGAGCCGGTACGAAGGCGTCGATCCGCGCTTCGCGCGGGGCCTTCTCCAACCACCGTTCCAACGCGGGCAACCTGGTCTCATCGGCCGCGAGCGCGTACCGCCGGTAGCCCGACGGGTATGTGGTGAAGCCGCGCGTGCCTTGGACGCGGAACTGATGCGGACAGTCCGCGTTTGCCCGGTGCGGGCAGTACGGCCTCGCCGTTTTCCTGCGGCACCACCATCTTCACGTGAGTGGCCGTGGTCGTCGGCGCGACAGGGAACCCGGTTTCGGGCTCGTGGACGGCGAACACGAACCGCCGCATGGTCGTCCGTCCAGGTGTCGCCGGCACTTGGCCGGCGCCGGCGACACCGAAGTGGGTACGAATGGCTTGTCAGTCGGTGTAGGCACCGGAGGTGATGTCCTCGACCAGATCGGGACCGGTCGGCTTCCATGACAGCTGCTCCCGAGTGGCGTCGCTGGACGCACTCATCGTCAGGCCGAAGAAGTTCGCGATGAAGCCGAAGTGCTCTCCGGCCTTGTCCGCCTCGATCGAGGTCACCGGCACGTCGAGGGACTTGCCGATCGCCTCGGCGATCTCCTTGGTGGAGATGGCCTGCTCGGCCACCGCGTGCATGCGGGTGCCCGCCGGGGCGTTTTCCAGGCCGAGGCGGATCAGCTGCGCAGCGTCGCCGACGTGCACGGCCGACCACTGAACGCTTCCGTCACCGATGTACCCGGACACGCCGCGCTCCTTGGCGGCTCGAGTGAGGAAGTTGACGAAGCCCCAGTCGCCCTTGCCGTGCACGCTGGGCGCGAAGCGGACCACCACCGTACGAACGCCCCGGGACACCGCATCCAAGGCGAGGTTTTCCGAGCCGCCACGGTCGGAGCCGGGGCCAACTGCGGGGGAGGCGTCGCTTTCCAGTACCGGCCGGCCCTCGGGGAAGCCGGAAAGGCCGTTGGCGATCACGAATGGCTTCGAAGAACCCTCCAGTGCCTCCAGCATCGCCTCGACCGCTGCTCGCTCGGCCCTGTCGGTGCCCTCCGAGTCGGCCCAATCGTGCTTGTTGGCCAGGTGCACGACGCCGTCCGCCGCTGCGGCGGCCGCGCGGAGGGAGTCGAGGTCGTCGAGGTCGCCGCGGTGTACCTGGGCGCCCTTGGCGGTCAGCTTCGCCGCGGACTCCTCCGAGCGGGCGAGCCCGAGCACCTCGTGGCCGGACCGGAGGAGTTCGTCGACCGTGGCGGAGCCGATCCAGCCGGTGGAACCTGTCACGAAGACGCGCATCGCACGTTCTCCTATCTGCCCTGCGGGCTGTTCGTGGACCGAAACCCGCTATTACGAGTCAAGGTGTACTGAAACTGTAGCACGATAACGGTTCAGCGTGTCTAGAAACTCTGGTGTGGGAAGTCACGTCCTCCGTAGTCGGTCAGCCGGTCCCGCCAGACGGAGTGGGGATGCGGTGTCGTGAGCACGATCCCCTCGTGCATGGACAGCTCGATCCAGACTCGCGGGCCGTCAATGCGGGCATAATCGCCTGGGCGTGTGATCTTCGGCTTGCCGGCGAAGGCGAGGTGGGTCTCCTCGATCGCGCCGGCGTAGTCCGCCAGGATCTCCGCGGCGTCCCTGTCGGACGTGTCTCGCACCCACTCGGCCATCGCGGCAATCAGCAGTTTCCGTTGTGCTGCAGACAGATCGGCCCCCGTGATTCCTTTCGAGGTCGTCGGGAACCGGTGGTCGTCGCCCGGGCCGAGCACTACGTCCGGCCAGGAACCGCGCAGCCTTGCCTGCTCGAGCTGTGGCTTGGTCAACGAGTGCAGAAGCTCCGCGATCGCCGTGCACTTGCGGGTCATCGGGGTGTGTCGGCGACCGTCGAACTCGAACGACGGGAACGGCTCGATGCCACGGAAGGACGGGGTCGCACCGACCAGCTTGCCGTGGTGGTAGGAGTTGGAAACGGCCAGGTGGTGGCCGCCGAACTGCAACTGCCAGGCGCCGGCGTTCGAAGGTTTGCCCAGGTACGCGACGAAGAAGTTGCCGCGGCCGTAGTGGTCGCCCGCGCCGATGGCGTGCAGGTAGTCGTCCGCGGCCAGGTGCTGGCTGAGCTGGTCGAAGCCCTGCTCGCGGCCCTTGCCCAGGGCTGCTGCCAGCAGGTCGTCCAGCGCTCGCCATTGGGATTTGTCGAGCTTGCGCGTCGGCAAGCCGATCCGCTTGTGGCGCTTGCCGAGGTAGCCCTGCGGAAAGTTGGACCAGGTGGCCGCGGCGGCCGCGGAGTAGGGCTGCTGCAGCTTGTCGCGCTTGCCTGGCTCGAGGGTGGCTGCGAACGCGTGTGCGAAGCCGGCGACCTCGTTGCCGGGAGGTGGGTAGTTAGAAGACACCATGTCTCGCAATGTACCCTAATACGAGGCACGGTGTCTAGAAAATGGTCCTCCGGCCACCGCCGACGCACTCGCGCACTGCCGTCGGCGGTGACGCGCACGAGGGCGTCGGTGGGCAGCTTGATGGCGGAATCCGGCACGTTGTCGACGCGGACATCGCCCGCGCTGTACATGAGGGTCGCGCGCATTGCTGTGAAGGGGGATCACCCTTGCCGTGCTCGATTCGGGTCGCATGTGGACGGTCAAGGGATGCGGGTGTGCCTCGTCCGACGCGGCAACCCGCGCGGACGAGGCGCCCCGCTCACGCCGCGAGTCCCCCGTCGATGTTGAAGGTCGCGCCCGTGATGTAGCCGGCCTCCGGACCGGCCAGGAAGGCGACCAGTGCGGCGACCTCCTCGGTCGTGCCGTAGCGGCCGAGGGCGCCGCGGGCCTTGAGCAGGTCGGCCAGCTCGCCCTCGTCGGGGTTCATGTCGGTGGTGATCGGGCCCGGCTGGACCACGTTGACGGTGATGCCCCGCGCCCCCAGGTCGCGGGCGGCGCCCTTGGAGTAGGCGGTGACGGCTGCCTTGGTCGCGGAGTACTCGGCGAACCCGGGGAACATGATCGAGCCGGTGGCGGTGGAGGTGGAGATGTTGACGATCCGTCCGTGGTCGGCCATGACGGCCGCGGCGGAGCGGACGGCGTTGCGCACGCCTCGGTAGTTGATGTCGATCTGCCGGTCGGAGGTCTCCAGGTCGAGACCGCCGGGGCCGACCGGGCCGGTGTGGGTGACGCCGGCGCTGTTCACGAGGACGTCGAGCCGGCCCAGTTCGCCGGCGACCTGCCGGACGGCGGCGTCGACCGCGGCCGGGTCGGCCTGGTCCGCCCGCAGGACCAGGGCCTTGCGACCGAGATCGGCGATCTCCTTGGCGACAGTGTTGGCCGCCTCCTCGGCCGCGGTGTAGGTGATGGCGACATCGGCGCCCTCACGGGCGAGGCGGAGTGCGATGGCCGCGCCGATGCCGCGTGATCCGCCGGTGATGAGGGCGACCTTGGTGTCGAACGTTCCCATATGCCTGTCTTCCTGCGTCGAGTTAGTTATGTACCGTGCGGTATTGAATCATCATGACAGGTTTCGTACCGCGAGGTACAGTTGGGGTATGGCCAGGCCTCGTGAGTTCGACATCGACACCGCCCTCGACCGTGCGGTCGACGTGTTCTGGGAACACGGCTACGAGGGCGCGTCGCTGGCGCAGCTGACCGAGGCGATGGGTATCAACAAGCCGTCGATGTACGCCGCCTTCGGCGACAAGCGTCAGCTGTTCGAGAAGGCGGTGCAGCGCTACATCGCCGGCGGCCCGGCGTGGGAGATGGAGGCTTTCGCGCTGCCCACGGCGCGCGAGGCCGTCACGACCTTCCTGCACCGCACCGTCGACGTGGTCGCGAGCGACGACCACCCGCACGGCTGCCTCGTCGTGCAGGGCATCGGCAAGTGCTCGCCGGACAACCGGCCGATGCGCGACTACGTCGCCCAGCAGCGCGCCAACGCCGTCGAGTTCATCCGTGAGCGCTTCGAGCGAGCCGTGGCCGAGGGGGATCCGACGATGAACGCCGACCCGGAGACGCTGGCGCTGTACACGGCCGGCCTCAGTGAGGGAATCGCGGTACGGGCCAACGACGGCATCCCGGCCGAGAAGCTGCACCGCATGGTGGACCTCGCGGTCCGGGGGGTGTTCGCCCAGCCCGTCGCGAACGCCGCGCGGTGACGCCCGCGCGGCGTTCGGCCGCCGGTCAGGGAATGAGAACCGGAGCCGGGCCCGTGGAGCGCGACTCGACATCACGATGGGCCCGCACCACGTCCGCGAGGGGATACCTGCGGACTTCGCGCGCGCCGAACACACCCTTGCGCAGCACGCCGAAAACCTCGTCGGCGGCATCGAGCAGGGCCTCGCGGCCGGGCAGATGATCCCCGGTCGAGGATCGGGTGACGTGCACGCCCGCCGCTTTGGTCCTGAGCAGGGACGCGTCGATCTCCCCTGACGCGCTGCCCGCCAGGTCGAGCCGGCCACCCTTGTCCAGTACGCCCGCCACTTCGTCGAAGACCGCTTGTCCGACCAGGTCGTAGACGATGTCCACGGGCCGCGCCTCGTGGGCCACCAGTCGCGCCAGGTCGCCCGTGCCCGCCACGGCGACGTTCCCCAGCCCTCGGGCATTGAGCGTCGCGACCTGCTCGGGGCGAGCCACCACGGCGATGACCGTCGCGCCGAGATCCGACGCCCAGTAAGCCAGCAGCGAGCCGACACCACCCGTGGCCCCGGTGACCACGGCCAGGGTTCCCGGTCCGACGGGGTGGACGCGCCGCACCCGTGCCCACGCGGTGAGCCCCTTGGCCAGCACGGACGCGGCGACGTCGGACGGGATGTCGTCGGGAACGGGAACGAGCTGCGCCTCCGCGATCAGCCGGACCTCCCGGTAGGCACCGGGCGCGAAGTAGTAGCCGACGCGCTCGCCCGGCGCCACCGAGGTGACACCGGGCCCGACGGCGTCGACCGTCCCCGCCGCCTCGACACCGATCACGGCGGGCAGGGGGCGAACCGGAAACGCCCCGTTCCGGAAGTACGTGTCGACGTAGTTCAGCCCGATGGCCTCCTGCCGGAGCCGGACCTGACCGGGTCCCGGGGCTCCGACGTTTTCGCTCTCCAGCCGCAGGACCTCCGCATCGCCCTGGTGGTACATGCGCACAACGTCACTCACGGCCTTCTCCTTGCCACGCCTGGAACCTCCAGGTTATGTACCTGACGGTATAGAATTCGCCCGGCAAGTTCTGTACCGAGAGGTAAGGATCACACCTGTCGACGTGGCCAGATGTGAACGACAGCCTGGGACTAGCTTCGCGTGCGCGGAGACGACAGCATCGTGCTCTTGCCCACGCCGCCCATGTCGGGATCGAGCGGCGCGCCCCGGGTCACGGACGCGTCCGCGGCGCCATGGGTCACTCCTGCGGATCCGGAGCTTCCGCCTGCGCGATCCCGGGATGGGCCTGCCGTCCACGACCAGGTGCGACAACACATCCAGGCGCGTGGCCTCGGGATGATGCGTCGCGATGACCATCAGGTCGGCCATCGCCTGAGGTAGAGAGCCGGCCCTGGGTGACTGCGCCAAAGGAACGGCACGGGCGGGGGTGGTCGGTGAATGCGGCCGGGCTCCGGTTGGCCGTGGTGGGTGCGCGGTGGACTGTTACCAGGGCAACGGCGGACGGGGATACGCCGTGTGAAGACGTCGCCGTCCGCTGAGTGAAAGTGGTTCATTCCGATGATTGACGGCAAATCTTCGGGGACCGTTGCTCGTGGGTGTGTCAAATTCTTTTACCAATCCGGCTCTCCATTGCTCGCAATACTGTGACGGTGGAGCTCGCAATGCAACATGACCGCCCGCGTGAGGCGGCGGCACGGTCACACGGTCGGACTAGTCTTGGTGGGCAATTTTCCGGTAGTCTTCCGGTGACAACGAACTTTGGGGGTTCATCGAACTATTCGCGAAGCCGCGGCAGAGCTCTGGGGAGCCCTGTGGGGGTGGCGCAGGTGCGCCGCCTCAGGGGAACAGTCGCTCTGGACCGTGTGCTTCGCCTTGACGTCATCACTGTGAGGACATCTCGTCGGACAGTCGCGCCCAGATTAATGGCGCCGTCTTGGGATGGGCTGAAAGGAGTGTAATGAGTGACGCCTTTGTTGAGCATTCCACTACTATTGTTTCCCGGTTCACCGAGGTCGCCCGGCTTTCGCCGGAACGGATAGCGCTTGCCGCCGGAGAGGGTGAACTCACCTACGCCGCTCTCGACGACCGGTCCGATCGGCTCGCCGCCGCATTGGTCGCCACCGGGGTGCAATCCGGGGACGTGGTGGCCGTCGAAGCCGGTCGCGGAATCGCGACGATCGTGGCTCTGCTGTCGATTCTGAAGGCCGGCGCGGCCTATCTCGCGCTGGATTCGCGGTATCCGGCGCGGCACCGGGAACTCCTCCTCGGGGACGCGGGCGTGAAGGTGCTCCTCGTCCCGGACGACCGGGCGATGGTGCTCCCGGCGGGCGTGCGGGCCGTGCGTTCGGACGTCGAGCACCCCGCCCTCGGCTTCCTCCGGCCCGAGGTGCGCGCCGAAGACGTCGCTTACCTCGCTTACACGTCGGGGTCGACGGGGGTGCCGAAGGGCGTGTGCGTGCCGCACCGGGCGGTCGGCCGGCTGGTCGTGGGCGCGGACTTCCTCCCGATCGGCCCCGACGACGTCTTCCTGCACTTCGCCCCCGCCGCGTTCGACGCCTCGACGTTGGAGATCTGGGGCCCGCTCCTCAACGGCGCCCGTCTGGTGCTCGCCCCGCCGCACGACCTGCCGGTGACCGAGCTGACGAAGTTCGCCGGGCAGCACGGGGTCACCATCCTGTGGCTGACCGCGGGATTGTTCCACCAGGCCGTCGAGACGGGGCTGGACGACCTGCGCGGCCTGCGGTACCTCATCGCCGGCGGCGACGTCGTGTCGCCGGCCCACGTGCGGCGGGCGCTGGCGGCGCTGCCGGGAACCAGCGTGGTCAACGGCTACGGGCCCACCGAGAACACCACCTTCACCTGCTGCCACCGGGTGACCGGGCCGACGTACGATTCGGTGCCCATCGGGCGGCCGATCCGCGGTACCGGCGTGCACGTGCTCGACGAGAACCTCACCCCGGTACCGGACGGGACGATCGGCGAGCTGTACGCCACCGGTGCCGGCCTCGCGCACGGGTACTGGGGGAGTCCGGCGCTGACCGCCGAACGCTTCCTGCCCGACACCGTGAGCGGTGCGCCGGGGCAGCGGATGTACCGCACCGGTGACCTCGTCCGGCGCCGCCCGGACGGTGTCCTGCTCTACCACGGCCGCACCGACCAGCAGGTCAAAGTGCGGGGTTTCCGGATCGAGCTCGGTGCGGTCGAAGCCGCGCTGGCCGAGGTGCCCGGTGTCGCCGACGCGGTCGCCGTAGTGGAGGCCGGGAGCAGGCTGGTGGCCTGGGTCGTCGCCACCCCCGGCACCCGCCTGTCCACTTTGGACATCCGGCGACAGCTCGGGGACGTCCTGCCGGCCTACGCCCTGCCCGCGCGCATCCGGCTGGCGGCCGAGCTGCCGTTGACGGCGAACGGCAAGGTCGACCGGAGTGCGCTGGCGAGCGAGACATCCGCGGACCGGCCGGAGCTCAGCGCCGAGTACCGGGCGCCCGACGGCGAGGTGGCGCAGGCGGTGGCAACGGTGTGGATCGACCACCTCGGCGTCGCCGGCATCGGCGCCGACGACGACTTCTTCGAGCTCGGCGGCCACTCGCTGCTCGGGGTGCGGATCATCGGCGAGCTCGCGGGCCGGTTCGGCGTCGAGGTCTCACCGATGGACTTCTACCTCGAGCCGACCCCGGCCGGTCTTGCGCAGGTCATCGAGAAAGCGCTATCAGCGTGAGGATCAGCGCCGGCCTGGGCGCGTTCCCCGTCGCCAAACTGTCCACTGTGGATCTGTTCGACGCGGATTTCTTCGCCGAGGGCGATCCGCACCCGGTGTGGGCGGCGATGCGCGCGCGGGCGCCGTTGCACCGCCAGGTCCTGCCGGACGGCCGGTCCTTCCGGTCGGTCACCCGCTTCCACGACGCCTGCCGGGTGCTCGGGGACCACCGGGTGTTCACCTCGGAGCGGGGCAGCGTGCTGACCCAGCTCGGGGTCGACGACATCTCCGCCGGACGGATGCTGGTCTCGACCGACCCGCCGCGTCACGGCGAATTGCGCCGCCCGCTCAACGCCCGGTTGTCGGCCCGCACGCTCGCCGCGTGGGACGACCGGATCCGCCGGGCCGTGCTGCGATTCCTGGAGCCGGCTCTCGACGGCGGCGAATGGGACGTCGCCGAACGGGCCTACGAACTGCCGATGACGGTGGCCGGGTCGCTGCTGGGCATCCCCGAGAGCGACTGGGGCGAGCTGGTGCGCTGGACGGCGATGGCGGCCGCACCGGACGACACCCGGTTCCGGGTCCGCAGCAGCGGCGCGACCCTCGCGATCGCCCACCACCAGCTGTTCGAGTACTTCGGCGCGCAGGTCAAACTCCGCCGGGACGACGACCAGGCGCGGACCGACCTGATCGGCCACCTGATGACCATGACGGCGGGCGGCGCCCCGCTCACCGACGAGGAGGTCGTCTACAACTGCTACAGCATCCTGCTCGGCGCCAACGCGACCACACCGCACACAGTCTCGGGAACGATCCTCGCGCTCGCCGAGCACGAGGGCCAGCTGCGCCGCGTCCTCGACGATCCGGGCCTGGCCCCGCAGCTCGTCGAGGAAGGGCTCCGCTGGACTTCGGCGGCGAACAGCTTCCTCCGGTACGCGGTCGCCGACACCGAGCTGAGCGGGGGCCGGGTCGAGGCGGGCGAGGCCGTCGCGGTCTGGATCGGGTCCGCGAACCGGGACGAGTCCGTGTTCGCCGATCCCTACCGGTTCGACGTCACCCGCACGGACAACCGGCACATCGCCTTCGGCCACGGCCCGCACTACTGCCTCGGCGCCACGCTGGCCCGCCTGACCTTCCGGATCCTCTTCGACGAGTTCTTCCGGCGGTTCGGCACCATTGAGGTGACCGGACCACCGCGGCATCTGGCCTCGGTGTTCATCGCGGGCCTCACCAGCCTTCCCGTCCGCACCAGGTGACACACCACCGAACCCCTTCAGACCACGGAGGACACCCCGTAGTGAGCTCGAACGCCGCCACCGCAGCCGGCAAACCCGGCCGCTGGCTCCTGCGCACCCCCGCCGCCACGTCGGCCGCGCGTCTCTTCTGCTTCCCCTACTCCGGTGTGGGTGCGTCGATGTTCAACGGCTGGCCCCGGTCGATCGGCGAGGTCGAGGTGTGCCCGATCCAGCTGCCCGGCCGGGAGAACCGCATCCGCGAAGGGCACTACGGCAGCTACGCGGACTTGGCCGGTGCACTGGCCGAGGCGCTGCTCCCGCACCTCGACCGGCCGTTCGCGTTCTTCGGGCACTGCGCCGGCGCGCTGCCGGCCTTCGAAACGGCCGCCCTGCTGGCCGAGCGCGGCGATCCGGTGCCGGAAACGCTGTTCGTCTCCGCGCAGGTCGCCCCGCATGACTGCCCGCACGACCGC
Organism: Amycolatopsis sp. WQ 127309; assembly: GCF_023023025.1. NCBI lineage: Bacteria > Bacillati > Actinomycetota > Actinomycetes > Pseudonocardiales > Pseudonocardiaceae > Amycolatopsis > Amycolatopsis sp. WQ 127309. The sequence continues at coordinate 9,786,842 of NZ_CP095481.1, read as the reverse complement.
TTCCTCGACCTCGGCGACGACGAGCTTCGCCGGGAAATCGAATTCCTGACACTGAGCCGCGGCGGTGAGGTGTACCCGCCGCTGGTCGAGCTCGGCCTGGCGATCCTGCGCGAAGACCTGGCAGCGAACCGCGACTACCGGCGCCCGGCGCCGGTGAGCACCATGCCGTTCCCGATCACCGTCTTGCACTGGTCGCAAGACGCGGAGGTGACCCAGGAGCAGTTGCGCGGCTGGAGCCGGTACGCCGACCGCGTCGACTTCCCCGTCGTCGACGGCGGTCACTACGACTTCCTGTCCGCTCCGCCGCAGCTGCAGGAGCGGCTGGCCGCGCCGTTCGCAGCGGCGGTGCCCCGGTGACCCGAGTGGCCGTCCCCGTCTTCACGCTCCCCGGCTTCCGCCGGCTGCTGGCCGGCCGGAGCCTGTCGTTCCTGGCGACCGCCCTGGTGCCGACCGCACTGACGCTGGCGGTGCTCGACGCGACCGGCAACGCGGGGGACCTCGGGCTGGTGCTGGCCGCGGAACTGGTGCCCCAGCTGGTCCTGCTGCCCGTCGGCGGCGTGCTGGCGGACCGGTTCCCGGCCCAGCGGGTGGCTTTCGCCGCCGACCTGCTGCGCGGTGCCGCCCAGCTGGGCATCGGGATCGAGCTGCTGCTGGGGTTCGTCCGGATCACCGACCTGGTCGTGCTTTCGGCCGTGACCGGAGTCGGCATCGCCTTCGGCACGCCCACGATGTCGCCCCTGGTGTCGGCCGTCGTGCCCGGTGACGCCCGGCTGGCCGCGAACGGCCACCTCGGTGTCGCCCGCGGGATCGCGCTGGTCGCCGGGCCGGGCATCGCGGGCGTCCTGGTGGTCACCGTCGGCGCCGGCTGGTCGTTCGTGGCGACCGCGGCGCTGTTCACCGCGGCTGCCGCCACCCTCGGCGGCGTGCGCGCCGACCGGCCGGACCCGGCCGCGCGGGGCACGTCGTTCTTCCGGGAGCTGGCCGACGGCTGGCGCGAGGTGCGGATCCGGTCGTGGTTCTGGACGAACCTCGTCGGGCACGGCGTGTCGAACCTGGCCGCGGGGGTGCTCATGACCCTCGGCCCGCTGATCGCCGTGCGCTCGCTCGGGGGCGAGGTGACCTGGGTGATCATCTACCAGGCCGGGATGGCCGGCCTGGTGGTGGGCGCGCTGGCCGCGCCGCGGCTGCGGTTCGGCCGGCCGCTGGTCGCGACGTCGGTGTGCGGGGCTCTGTTCGCGTTGCCGCTCCTCGCGTTCGCGGTGCCGCTGGCGCCGTGGGTCGAGGCGGTCGCCTACGGCGTCGGCATGCTCGGCGTCGGCACCCTGAACACGGTCTGGCAGACCACCATGCAACGGCACTTCCCGGTCACCGCCCTGGCGAGAGCGGACTCCTACGACGCGCTGCTCTCCTTCGCCGCGCGACCGCTCGGGCTCGCGATCGCGGCCCCGATCGCCGCCCTCACCGGCGTCGCCCCGCCGCTGATCGTGATGGCCGCGCTGGTCGCGGCGGTGAACCTGGCGATCATCGCGGTCCCGGAGGTCCGCTCCATCACCGGCTCGGGACCGCGTTGAGCCGTCCGAGCACTCAATCGATCGGGGGACAGGCATGACAAGCACGGCTGTTGCGGTGATCGGCGTCGCCTTCGACCTTCCGGGCTGCGCCGGCTGGGACACTTTGACCGAGGTGCTCGCCGCCGGTCGCGACGCGATGCGGCCGCTGCCGGCGCGCCGGGCCGAGCGCACGGGCGTCGTCACGTCGGAAGCCGACCGGGAGGGCGGTTGGGTCGACGACGTCACGGAGTTCGACCACCGCTACTTCGGCCTTTCGCGCGCCGAAGCGGAACTGATCGACCCCCGCCAGCGGCGCATGCTCCAGCTGGCCGTGGCCGCGGTCGGTGACGCCGGTTACGCGCCGGGGGAGCTCGCCGGCACGAACGCCGCGGTGCTCGTCGGTGGTTACGGCGGACCGCACCCCAGCCTCTCGGACCTGCTGCCGCCGGAGGCGCGCGCCACCGGCCCGGCCGCTACCGGCAGCCTGCACGCCTACGCGGCCGGCCGCATCGCCTACCACCTCGACCTGCGCGGTCCGGCGCAGGTGCTCGACACGTCGTGTTCGTCCTTCCTCGTCGCGCTGCACGAAGCCCGCTGGAAACTTGTCCGCGGCGAGAGCGACCTCGCACTCGTCGGCGGCTACGAACTCGTCCTGGGCGAGCTGCCCCGGCGCGCCGCCGGCGCCGACGGGCTGGGCGTGCTGTCCGCGTCGGACCGGTGCCGCCCGTTCGACCACACCGCCGACGGGACGGCCTACGGCGAGGGCGGCGGGTTCGTGGTCCTCAAACGGCTCGACGCCGCGCTCGCCGACGGTGACACCGTGCACGCGGTGCTGCGGGGCAGCGCGGTGAACCAGGACGCGCGCCGCAGCACCGGGCTGACCGTGCCGAGCCCGGCGGCCCAGGCCGAGGTCGTCACCGCCGCGCTGCGGGACGCGGCGCGGACGCCGGCGGAGATCGGTTACGTCGAAGCACACGGGACCGGGACGAAGATCGGCGACCCGATCGAGATCGAAGGGCTCGCGGCCGCGTTCGCGCCGTACGGCCGGGGAACCCCGGTGGTGTCGTCGGTGAAGGGCTCCTTCGGGCACCTCGGCTGCATGGCCGGCTTCGCGGGCCTGGTGCGGATCCTCGCCCAGTTCCGCGTGGGCGAGATCTTCCCGACCGCGCACTTCGAAGCGCCCAACCCGCTGCTGCCGGAGGCGCCGGTCCGGATCGCCGCGCACCGCGAACCGTGGCCCAACGCCGACGGGCCCCGGTGCGCGGGGATCAGCGGGTTCGGGCTCAGCGGCACGAACGCGCACGTGATCGTCGAGGAAGGGCCCGCGGCGGCGAGCCCGTCGATCGAGGCCGGCGACGAGCAGCTGGTCGTGCTCTCGGCCCGCACCGCCGACGGTCTGCGGCAAGCGGCCGGCGCGCTGCGCGACCGGATCGCCGAAGACGTGCCCGGCTTCGACCTGGCCGCCGCGGCCGAGGTCCTCGGGACCGGCCGCGAGCACTTCGCGTACCGGTCGGCCTGGGTGACGTCGGATGGCAAGGACCTGGTGGACCAGCTCGCCGCCACCTGGCCGGTGCACCAGGTGGAGAACGGTCCGGGAGCGCGTCCGGTGGTCGTGGCCCTCGGCGAGCCACCGGACGTCCCGGCCCGCCGGCTCCGGGCGGCGGCCGCGGAGTTCGCCGGGTTCGCCGAAGTCGTCGCCGAGGCCGCGGCCGCCGTCCCCGAGGCGGGGTGGACCGCGGCTCAGCGCGGGCTGGTCTGGCTGCTCGGCGCGCACCGCGTGCTGACCGGCGCGGGCGTGCGTCCCGCACTGGTGCTGGCCCACGGGATCGGCGCGGCCGCCGCCCGCGTGCTGCGGGGTGCGCAGCCGACGGCCGACGCGCTGGTGGCCGCTCCGGCGACGCCGGCGTCGCCGGACCGGATGGCGCTCGAGCGGGCCTTGGCCGGGTTCGACGACCCGTGCGTGCTCGACCTCGCCCCCGGCAGCGCCCTGTCCGAAGCGCTGCCCGGACCGGCGAGGGCGACCGGCCTGCTCGACGCCGTGCGCGTGCTCTACCTGGCCGGCCACGACCTCGACTGGCGAGGCCTGCGCGGGCGGCGTCCGCGCCGGCGGCTCCGGCTGCCGGTGGCCCCGCTCGCCGAAGAGCACTGCTGGCCCGCGCTCGCGTCGCCCGGGAAAGCGCTCTCAGCCGGTGAACCGCCCCCGGCGAAGCAGTCCGGGGAAGACGACGTCGCCGCGGTCGTGCTCGGGTTCGTGCGGGAGGTGCTGAAGGAACCCGAACTGGGTCTCGACGCCGACTTCTTCGACGTCGGCGGCAACTCCCTCAACGGCACGCAGCTGGTGGCCCGGATCAACGAGCGGTTCGGCACCGATGTCGAGGTGCTCGACCTGTTCGACCACGGTGACCTCGCTTCGTTCGCGACGGCAGTCGCCGAACAGGCGGCGCTGTCCGCCCTCGAGCCGCCCGCGGTTCCCGTGGCTCCCACCGCTCCCGCCGGCGCGCGAAGCCCGTTGTCGGGCGAGCAGCTCGCGATCTGGGCCGGGTACCGGCTCGACCCGGAAGCGGCCACCTACCACCTGCCCGCGGCGTTCCTGCTCGCGGACGACGCCGACCTGCCGGCCCTGAGCACCCTGCTCACCGGCCTCGCCGCCCGGCACCCGATGGTGCGGGCGTACCTCGAGGACAGCCACGACGGCACGCCCGAGCAGGTGATCGCGCCGGCGGAACCGGTGCGCCCGGTGATCACGGAGCTCGACCTGACCGCGTTCCCCGAGCGGGGACCCGAAGCGCGCCAGGCGTTGCTGCGCGCTTTGCGCGGCCTCGTGGCCATGCCCTTGTCGCCGTACACCGGGCCCGGGCGGTACGAAGTCGTGCGGGCCCGGTTCGCCGACCGGACGCGGGACGTCCTGCTGCTGACGTTCCACCACCTGTTCGTCGACGGCTGGTCGTGGCGACTCTTGTTCGACGACCTGGGCGGCGCGGGGACCACCCCCGCCCGGCACTACTTCGCGCACGTCGCCGACCAGCGCTCCACTTTGGACGGTCCGGAAGGGGCGGACCTGACCCGGTTCTGGCAGGACTACCTGGCCGGCAGCCGCTACGTCCCGCTCCCGGCCGACGGGGCCGCCACGGGCACCGGCCACGACGAGGTCGTCTTCGGGCTGGCCCCGGACCTGGCCGCCGGGCTGCGGGAGCTGTCCCGTCGCTCGCGCCGGACGCCGAACATGGTGCTGCTCGCCGCCTGGGCGGTGCTGCTGTGGCAGCTCACCGGTGACCCGGACGTCTGCGTCGCGGTCCCGGCGGCCGGCCGCCGGCCGGAAGACGAACCGGTGGTCGGCAACTACGCGACCACGTTGGTGGTGCGGGTCCGGGTGCGGCCCGAAGAGCCGTTCAGCGCGCTGGTCGACGCGGTCCGGACGGCGTCGCTGCGAGCGGTCGAGCACCAGGGCTTGCCCACTGACCGGCTGCGGCGGATCGCCCGTCCGGGCTCAGCGGACCCGCTGGCCGCCACGATGTTCAGCCTTTCCACCGACGTCGCACCACTGACGCGGCTGGGCACGGACGGCCCGGGAGTCGAACTGCTCGACGTCGGCCAGGGCGGGCAGGCGTTCCCGGTCGGGCTCGTGCTGCTGGAGTACGGCGACGAACTGCGCGGCCGCCTGCAGTACGACACCGGTTCCTTCGAGGCCACTACCGCCCAAGAGTGGCTCGACGCCTACCTCGGGCTGCTCGGCCGGGTCGTGGCCGAGGACGCCGGGTTCCGGGTCGGGTCCGTCGCCGGGACAGCGGCCGTGCGAACCGCACCGCAACGGCCACCGGTCCCGGGCCGGCCGGCCCACGTGCCGCCTCGCACGCCGATGGAGGAGCGGCTCACCGCCCTGTGGGGCGAGCGGTTCGGGCCGGGACGCCTCGGCGTCCTCGACGACTTCCTCGAAGCGGGCGGCGACTCGATGACGGCGATCGCCCTGGCGTCCGCCGCGGCCGCGGCCGGGCTTTCGCTGCGGCCCAAGCACATCCTCGACCACCGGACGATCGAGGCCATCGCCCGGGTCACCACCGAACTCGAACCCGAGCGGACCGCGGAGCGCGTGAGCGAGGCGGACGACACGGACATCGGTGCTTCGCCGGCCCAGCTGGAGTTCCTCGCCCGGGAGGTACCTCGACCCGACTACTGGAACCACGGCGTCGGCTACGCCCTCCGGCGATCGGTCGGTACGGATGAGCTGGACCGGGCCTTGCGGGTACTCGCCGAGCGCCATCCCGTGCTCCGCGCGCGGCTGCGCCCGGCCGGGGACGGCTGGACGCAGACCGTGGCGCCGGAACCGCCGTCGTCGACCGAGTTCGACCTGCGCGACGTCTCCCCGGCCCGGTGGGCGGCAGCGGTGGACGACCTCGCGACCGGGTTGCACGAGACCCTGAGCCTCGCCGAGGGGCCCGTCTGCCGCGCCGGCGTGTTCCGGCGGGCCGCGGGGGATGGCCCGGACGACCTGGTCCTGGCCATCCACCACGCCGTGGTGGACCTGTACTCGTGGAACGTCCTGACCGAGGAACTGGCCGCGCTGCTCGACGGCCGGCCGTTGCCGCCGCCGGGCCCGGACTTCCCGAGCTGGACCCGGCGGCTGGCCCGCACGATCCGGGAAGAGCCGGACCGGCTGGACGTCGGCTACTGGCTGGACCGGTCGTGGAGTGCGCAGCTGAGGCCACTGCCACCCGGCGGGTTCGGCGTCGAGGCCGCGACCCGGGAGCTGGACACCGGGTACCCGCTCGCCGCGGTCACCGCCGGGGCCACGCGGTACGAGCAGCTGCTGGCCGGGCTCGGCACCGCGCTGCAGCACTGGCTCGGGGTGCGCGGCGGCGAGGTCGCGATCAAGCTGGTCGGCCACGGCCGGGAGGACCTCTCGGGCGACGTGGATCTCGGGCGGACGGTCGGCTACTTCAACGCGACCCACCCCTTCGCGCTGAGCTTGCCCGGCCGTCGCACGGGCGAGGCCCACACGGCGGCGGTCGCGGCGGAGCTGCGTTCGGTGCCTCGCGGCGGCTTCGACTTCGAGCCCGCGCTACGGCTGCACCCCGACCCGCTGGTCCGCGGCCGGCTGGCCGCGATTCCCGCACCGGCCCTGCTCTTCTCGTTCTGGGGCGCCCCGGCGTTCCTGGGCACGGGCCGGGACGACCCGGCCGGGACGCTCGGTGACGTGCGCACCGACCTCGTCGGCCGGGACCGCTCGCACGACCTGCCCCGCACCTGCGGGCTGGAGATCTACCCGAGCGTGGCCGGCGACCGGCTCCACGTGCGGTGGCGCTACAGCGGCGACCTGCTGGCCGAGGACTCGGTCCGGCAGCTCGCCGAGCACTTCGGGGCCGCGATCGAGCGATCGTCCCCGTCCGAAGAAAACGACGAAGGAGTCGAGAACCCGTGAAGAGAACACCGAGCCGCACCCCGCTGCGGCGCAAGCCGCTGGTCGTGCTGACGGCCGCAGCCACCCTGCTTTCGCTCGCCGCCGCGGGCCCCGCAGGCGCCGGGGGCCGGTCGCTGGCCGACCGGATGGCCGAGGAGGTGACCGGCGCGAACGCGTGGAACCACCTGGCCACCCTGGCCGACCTCACCGCGGCCAACGGCGGGCACCGGGTCTCCGGGTCCCCGGGGTACGAGGCCTCGGCGGATTACCTGACCAAGACGCTGAAGCGCGCCGGTTACGCGGTCCAGCGCCAGCAGTTCAGCTTCCCCGACTACCGGATCGACGCCGAGGCGGCCGCCGAGACCGCGCCGCAGGCCCGGACGTTGCACCCGCAGATCGCCCGGTTCTCGGTGTCCACCCCGGACGCCGGGCTCACCGCGACGGCGGCCGTCCCGTCCGGAAAGGACACCGGCTGCACGGCGGACGACTACGCCGGCACCGACGTCCGGGGCAAGATCGTCCTGGTCCGCGTCGGCGACTGCTTCATCACCCAGAAGCAGCTCGTGGCCGCGGCGGCGGGGGCGTCGGCGATGCTGATGAACGCCGATTCGCCCAACCCGGACCTCAACCTGCGCTACCGCATGGTGCCGCCGGAGGACGCCCGGATCCCCACCGCCACCCTGCCCCGCGGTGAAGCCGAGCAGCTCGTGGCGGACGTCGCGGCCGGCCCGGTCACGCTGCACGTCGACCTGCGCGGCGGCGGGATCACCACCACGACGTACAACCTCATCGCGGACACGCCGACCGGCCGCGCCGACAACACGGTCGTGATGGGCGCGCACCTCGACAGCGTCGACACCGCGCCGGGGATCAACGACAACGGCGCGGCGGCGGCGATGCTGCTCGAGACCGCGCTGCGCCTGGCCCCGCACGCGGCCGAGGTCCGCAACCGGGTCAGGTTCGCCTGGTGGGCGGCCGAAGAGAAGGGGCTCGCGGGTTCGCAGTACTACGTCGACCAGCTGAGCACGCAGCAGCGCGGCCAGACCGCGCTGTACCTGAACCTCGAGATGATCGGGTCGCCGAACTTCGCCCGGCAGGTCTACAACGGACAGACCGCGACCGGGCCCGGCCCGGCCGGATCCGACCAGATCTCGCGGCTGGTGAACGGCTTCTTCGCCGACCGGAAGCTGCCCACGGTCGGGCTGGAGCTCGACGGCCGGTCCGACCACAGCGCGTTCGTCAACGCCGGCATCGCCGCCGGCGGGGTCAACGCCGGCGCCGACACGATCAAGTCGGCGGAGTGGGTGAAGCTCTTCGGTGGCACCGAAGGGGAGATGCTCGACCACTGCTACCACCAGGCGTGCGACACCCTCGCCAACGTCAACAAGACCATCTTCGACCAGAACGGCCGCTCGATGGCGTGGGCGATCGGCCGGTTCGCGGTGAGCACCGCCGATGTCAACGGCGTGGGCTGAGCCCTCGCCGGGAGACCCGGGCCCCGGCACGTCCGCGGGGCCCGGCATCCCGGCAGGCCCTGGATCTCCCGGGGTACCGGGACTGGGGATCGTCGCGCTCGGCCAGGCGCTGGGCACCCCCTGCGAACCCGGCGACCTGCCCGGCGCCGACGTCGCCAAGCTGCGGAACTGGGGGTACCGGCGGCTGCACCGCGCCGAACCCGCGGTGGGCTTGACGGACCTGGCCGTCCAGGCGGGCGAAGCCGCGCTCCGGCGGGCCGGAGTGGCCGCCGCGGACGTCGACCTCGTCGTCCTGGCGATCACGGACATCGCCGAATACCTGTACTGGGACCCCGCCGCGGCGGTGCAGCACCGGCTCGGCGCGGATCAGGCCGAGGCCCTGCTGCTGACCCAGGCCTGCGGCGGCGGGGTGACGGCGTTCGACACCGTCGCCGGGCGGTTCGCCACCCACCCCGGCTACCGCACCGCGCTGGTGGTCGCGGCGAACCGGATCGTCGAAACCTACTGGGACCGCGTCGAAACGGGTTCGTCGCTCGGCGCGGACGGCGCCGCGGCGGCGGTGCTGCGCCGGGACCACCCGGGCTGCCGGTGGCTGGTGAGCGAGACGATCAGCGACGGTCGCTACGCCGGCTTCATGCGGATGGAGGCCGGCGGCGCGGCCCGGCCGTTCACCGGGACGCTCCCGGTGGGCATCGCGCCGATGGCCGAGCGGATGGACCGGTTCTTCGACGGCGACGGCCGCGCGGCCCTGGCCTTCGCCGACGGGCTCGGCGCGCGGACCCGCGAGGTGCTCCAGCGGGCCTGCGACCGGGCCGGTGTCCCGGTCGATGAGCTGGAGCGCGTGCTCTACCTGCACGACAACCGGCCCGCCTTCGCAGCATTGGCCGAGGAACTGGGGATTCCGCTCGACCGCACCAACGTCGAGCAGGCCCTGGCGCACGGCCACTGCGGCCCGGCGGACCAGCTGATCAGCCTGGAGCGGCTGCTGTCGGGCGGGGAGCTCGTGCCCGGCGACGTCGTCGCCCTGCTGAGCACGGGCAGCGGCATGCACTGGGCGTGCACGCTGCTGCGGATCTGAACCCGTTCCCGAGCGAGGACAAGGATGATCGTGGAAGATCTGCTCGCCCGCGTGCGCCGCCTGGCCGAGCCGGGCGCCGCACCCGATCCCGGCCTGCCGGCGCTGCTGACCCGGACCGGCGACGTCGGCCGGGTCCGCGAAGCGGCCCGGCTGCTGGCCGGCACGGACCCGGCCCTGCTGTTGCCCGCGGGACGTGCGCCACGCACGCTGCGGGTCGCGGTCGCGGCCTCCTTCACCGCGGACGGCGTCGTGCCGCTGCTGCGGGTCGCCCTGCTCGCGGCAGGCATCGACGCCCGGATCGAGCTCACGCCGCCGGACCGGCTGCTGCTGCAGCTGGAAGCCGGCGACTCCGCGCTCGCCCGCTTCGCCCCCGATCTCACGCTGTGCCTCACCGACGAGCGGCTCTTCCTCCCGGACGAGTCCAGCCCGGAGGACCTCGACGACGCCCGGACGCAGACCCGGGACCGCTTGGCCCGCTTCACTGGTGCCGTCGGGGCGTTCGCCCGGCACGGCACCGGCCGGATCCTCGTCCACACCGTGCCGCTGCCGGCCGAGCGGCCCCGGACCCTCATCGCGCACCGGGACCGCGCGACACTGGGCCGGCTCTGGCGGGAGCTGAACCTCGGCCTCCTCGACCTGGCCGAGCCGGGCGGCCGCGTCGACGTGCTCGACCTGGAGACGTTGCTCGCGAGCTCGCCGGTGCCGTTGCGTGACGAGCGGCTGCACCGCTTCGCCGGCATGGCGTGGTCGCCGGGGCTCGAGTGGTGCTACGCCCGGGAAGCCGCGGGGTACGCCCGCGCGCTCGCCGGGACGTCGCGCAAGTGCCTCGTGCTGGACCTCGACAACACCGTGTGGGGCGGGGTGCTCGGCGACGACGGCCCGGAGAACATCGAGGTCGGCCCGTTGTACCCGGGCAACGCCTTCGTCGCGGTGCAGCGCGCCGCGCTTGCACTGCGGCGCCAGGGAATCCTGCTGGCCATCGCCAGCAAGAACGACCCGGACCTGGTGGAGCGGGTGTTCGCCGAGCACCCCGCGCTGCTCCTGCGGCGCGGCGACTTCGTGGCCGTGAAGGCGGGCTGGGACGCCAAGGACGGCAGTCTCGCGGAGATCGCCGCCGAGCTGAACCTCGGGCTCGACAGCTTCGTCTTCGCCGACGACTCGCCGTTCGAGTGCGAACTGGTCCGCGGTGCGCTGCCGGAGGTGGCGGTGCTCCGGCTGGACGGCGATCCGGCGGACCACGTCGGCACCCTGCTGGCCGGCGGTCACTTCGACGTGCTCGCGACGACCGACACGGACCGGCGGCGCACCGAGCTCTACCAGGCCCGCGAAGAACGGCACCGGTGGCAGGAAACCCGTCCGTCCACAGAGGACTACCTCGCCGGCCTGGAGCTGGTGGTGCGCGTGCGGGCGGCCGATGAGTACCAGCTGCCCCGGGTGGTGCAGCTGGGTGCCCGCACCAACCAGTTCACCTTCACCGGCCACGCGCATTCCGAGCAGCGGACCCGGGAGCTCGCCGCGGCACCGGACGGGCTCGTGCTCGCCTTCGAAGTCGCGGACCGCTTCGGCGACGAGGGCGTCGTCGGCGCGGTGTGGGTCGCCGGGCACGAGGGGTGCTGGCTGATCGAGAACATGGTGATGAGCTGCCGGGTTTTCGCACGCGGGATCGAGTTCGCCGTGCTGCAGACCGTCGCCGACCTGGCCACGGCCGCCGGCGTGGACCGGCTCGAAGCCGGGTTCCGGCCGACCGGCCGCAACGGGCCGGCGGAGAAGTTCCTCACCGACGCCGGGTTCACCGGGCACGAGGCCGGCCGGCGAGTCCTGTCCTTGCCGCGGGAACACCCGCTCACGCCCCCGTGGCTCACGCTGCACTTCGGAGAACGGACAACCGCTCATGCCTGAAACCACCACGGACCTCGCACCCGAACTGGCCCGGCTGGTCGCCACGGTGACCGACGTGCCGGCTGCCGAGATCACGCCGGACCGGCGCTTCGCCGAGCTGCCGGGCTGGAGCAGCCACACCGCCCTGCGCCTGTTCACCGCGGTGGAGGACGCCTTCGGGGTCCGGCTGGTCCTCAAGACCTACCTGGCCACGGAATCGGTGGGCGCGCTCGCCGAGCTCACCGCCGCCGCTCACCGCTCCGGTCTGAGCCGATGACCGCGGGCCGCCCGACCGAAGGAGTGCCCATGCCCGGCCCGTCCGACCCGCTGCGCCGGGTCCCGACCGGAGCGCACGCGTTCGCGGCGGCCGCCGCGAACGCCGGCGACCGTCCCGCACTGCGGCAGGACGCCGCGGTCCTCGGTTACCCGGAGCTGGCCGGCGCCGCCGGCGCCGCCGCCGACTGGTTGCGCGCGCGGGGAGTCGGCCGCGGTGACGTGGTCGCCACCCTGCTCGACCGGTCCCACCGCTCGATGATCGCCGTGCTGGCGGCCTGGGCGGTCGGGGCGGCGTACGTGCACATCGAGACGACCGACCCGGACCCGCGGATCGCGGCACTGCTGGCCACGACCGGAGCGCGGGCGGTCTTCACCGACGACCGCAACCTCGCCCGGCTGCCGTCCGCAGCGCCCCCGGCGACCGTCGTCGACGAGACCGCGTCGGCGCCCTACCGCGTCGCGCCCGGGGTGGCACCCGGCGACGTCGCCTACCTGGTGTGCACCTCGGGGTCCACGGGGGTGCCGAAAGCGGTCGTCGTCACCCACCGGGCGGTGCTGAACTACACGGCGGCCTTCTTCGAGCGGGTGGCCGCCACCGGCCTCGCGAGTTTCGGCCTCACCACGACGTTCGCGGCCGACCTCGGCAAGGTGTCGGTCTACGGCGCGCTGCTCTCCGGCGCACGGCTCGACGTCTACAGCCGCGACACCACGCTCGATCCACGCGCGCTCGCCGCCGACCTCCGCGACCACCCGGCCGACTGCCTCACCTACACCCCGTCCCAGCTGGAGGTGCTGGCCGCGGAGGGCGACCTGGCCGCGCTGCTGCCCCGGACCCTGCTCGTCGTGGCGGGGGAGGCCTTCCCGCCCCGGCTGGCCCGGGCGATCTTCGCCGTCCGGCCCGACCTGGAGGTGCACAACGGTTACGGGCCTTCGGAAGCGACGATCCTCGCGACGACGCACCGGGTCCGCCCGCAGGACGCCGACCTGCCCCGGGTGCCGGTCGGCACGCCGCTGGCGGGCGTGCGGGCGCGGGTGCTCGACGGGGACGGCGGTCCGCTCGCCCCCGGCGAGGCGGGCGTGCTGTACCTCGGCGGCGACTGCCTCGCCGACGGCTACCTCGGTGAACCCGAGCTGACCGCGGCGAAGTTCGTCGAGCTCGGTGACGGGACGTACTACTGCACCGACGACGTCGTCGTCGCCGGCCCCGGTGGCGAACTCGACTACCTCGGCCGGGCGGACCGCCAGCTCAAGGTGCGTGGCAACCGGGTCGAGCCGGGGGAGGTCGAGGCCGCGCTGCTGGCCCGGCCCGGCATCCGCCAGGCGGTGGTGACCGGTGAAGAGCCGGTGGCCGGCGGTCCGGTGGAGCTCGTCGCCTACGTCACCGGAGCCGGTGACCCGGCCGAGCTCAGCCGCGCGCTGCGCGAGGTCCTGCCGTCCGCGCTCGTGCCCAGCCGGGTGCACTTCGTCGACACGATCCCGGTGAACCTCAACGGCAAGACCGACTTCGCCGCGCTGCGGAGTGCGGCCGGCCGGACCGCCCGGGCGACGGTCGCCGGCGACCCCCCGCGGTCGGCCACCGAGCGGCTCGTGCTGGACGCCTGGGCGGACGTGCTCGGCCGGCCGGGAATCGGCCGCGCGGAACGGTTCCTGGAGATCGGCGGCGACTCCTTCAAGGCACTGACCGTCTTCGCCCGCCTGCGACGGTCCTATCCGGACCTGGTGATCACGCAGCTCTACCAGCACGCCACGGCCGCCGAGCTGGCGGCCGCGCTCGACGGCGGGGCCGCCCCCGTGGCCGAGCCCGCCGTCAGCGTCGTCGAGCTCTGAACCGGAGGTACCGACCCATGGACTACGTGATCGTGGTCGACGCCGAAGACCGCCATTCGCTCTTGCCGGTGTCGACGCCGGTGCCGCCGGGCTGGCGGGCGGCCGGCTTCCGCGGCAGCAGACAGGACTGCCTCGACCGGATTTCCGAGGTGTGGAAAGACATCCGCCCGGCAAGCATCCGGCGCGAACCGGAGCGGAGGTGAACCGGCAGCGGCTGTGCCCCGAGCTGTGGCAGCTGGGGGACACGGGGCCGGCCGGGGCCGCGCGGACGTTCGTGTTCGCTCCCTTCGGCGGCGGCAGCGCCTACGCCGTCGCCGAGTGGGCTGGAGAACTGGTGCGGCCGGGGGAAGCCGCGGTCGCCCTGCAGTACCCGGGCCGCGGGCCACGCCACCTCGAACCGAACGCCACCGACCTGCCCCGGCTGGCCGGGCAGTGCGCGGCGGCGATCCACGATTGCTGCCCGGGTCCCCTCGTCCTGGTCGGGCACAGCCTGGGCGGGGTGCTCTGCTACGAGATCGCGCTCGCGCTCGACGACCTCGGCGCGGACGTCGAGCTGCTCGCCGCGTCCGCGGCCCGGGCGCCGGACGACCAGCGGCTCGACGCCGGCACGGTGCTCGCGATGAGCCGGGACGACTGGCTCGCCGAGGTCGCCTCGGGCGGGCACCTCGCCGTGTCGGACGCGGAGCTGGCCGACGTCGCGGACCTGATGATCCCGGTGCTGCGCGCGGACTACCTGCTCCTCGCCCGCTACGCCCCGGCCGGGTGGCGCCCGGTCCGGGCCGGGCTGCTGGCGCTCGGCGGCCGGGACGACCCGTGGGTCACCCCGGCGCACCTGGCCGGCTGGAGCCGGTGGACCACCGGCCCGTTCGGCTCCCTGATGCTCGACGGAGGCCACTTCTACTACCGCGACCGGCTCGACGCGTTCGGCCGGGCGATCCGTGAACGGCTGACACCGGCCCGCAACCACCTCGCCGGTGCGGAGAGGACCCGATGAAACCCACTTTGGTGGTCGTGTACGACGACGGCGCGGCCCATCCCGGCGACATCGCCGTCGGGCTGGGGGACTGGGCCCGCTGCGTCTTCGTCGTACCCCCGAACGCGCACACCCGCGAGATGGAACCGCTGCTCGCGCGGTTCGGCACGGTCCTGGTCGCCGAGGCGGCGCCCGAAGCCGCCGTCCAGCTGGCCCGGCACCACCCCGGCGGGATCGTCACCTACGCCGAGCGCGGCCTCGCCATGGCGGGGGAACTGGCCGGGCTGCTGGGGCTGCCCTTCCACGACGAGGCGACTTTGGCGCGCCTGACGGACAAGTGGCACCAGCGGGAAGCCTTGCGGGCGGCCGGTGTGGACGCGGTGCGGTGCCGCCGCATCGAGACCGCGGCCGACTGGCCGGAGGCGGTCGCCGAGACCGGGCTGCCGGCGGTGCTGAAGCCGGCGCACGGCGGGGGCAGCCGCAACACCTTCCCGGTCCCGGATGAGGAAACCGGCCGACGGCTCGTCCGGCAGCTGCTCGGGGAGTCCGCGCCCGGACTGCTCACCGGCGGCACGCTCGTGCTGGAGGAGTACCTCCCCGGGCGGGACTGCGGGCCGTTCGGCGACTACGTGTCGGTCGACAGCGTCGTCCAAGGCGGCGAGATCACGGACCTGTCGGTGACCGGCAAGTTCCCGATGGTCCCGCCGTTCCGGGAGACCGGGCGGTTCTGGCCTTCGCCGCTCGATCCCGGCGAAACGGCCGAGGTGCGGGCACTGGCCGGGGCGGCGGTCACCGCGGTCGGCGTCCGGATGGGCCTCACCCACACCGAGATCAAGCTGACCCCGGACGGGCCGCGGGTGATCGAGGTCAACGGCCGGCTCGGCGGCGGGATCAACGAACTGGCCGGCCGGGCCTTCGGGCTCAGCCTCGTCGAGGTCGCCGGGCGGATCGCGCTCGGCGAGCGGGTCGAGGTGCCCGGGTTCTACACCGGGCGCGCGTACTTCCAGCTGTGCCACCCGGCTCCCCGCCGGGAGGTGACGGTGCGGGAGATCGAGGGCGCCGAGACCGTGCGGGACATCCCGGGCGTGACGCTGTACCGGCCGTACGCCAGGCCGGAGACTCCCTACCCCGGCGGGGTGCAGACCCTGGAGCTGGACATCGTGATGGGGGAGACGGCCGACGTGGCCGGGTTGGCACCGATCATCGCGAAGGTGGATGCGGCGCTGCGGTACCGGTTCGAGTTCGCGGAAGGGGACCGGCACACCGTGGCGGCGACGGAACTGGGGGCGTGGTGAACACGGAAGGGAAGCGGGCGAACGTGGCCGAGGCGGAGACGGTACTGGCCGAGATCTGGGAACGGATCCTGCGGGTGGAGAAGGTGGGACCGGACGACGACTTCTTCTCGCTCGGCGGCGACTCCCTGCTCGCGCTCAAGGTGATCGGCGAAGCCGAGCAAGCGGGACTGGGCCTGTCCCTGATCGATCTGTTCCGGAACCCGACGCCGAGGGGCGCGTGTTCGGCCCTGCGGACACCCGAAGCGGGCGGCAGCCCGGCCGCGGACCTGCTTTCGCCGCTCGACCGGGCCAGAGTCCCAGACGGCGCCGAGGACGTCTATCCGGCGGCCCGGTTGCAGCTGGGGCTCATCTTCGAGGGACTGGTCAGCCAGGGCGCGGCGTACCTGGACGTGGTGGCGCGGACCGTGACCCGGCCGCTGGACCCGGCCGTTCTGACCACCGCGCTTGCCCGCCTGTCCGCCCGGCACCCGGTGCTGCGGACCAGGTTCGACCTGACGACGTTCAGCGAGCCCATGCAGGTCGTCGAAGCCGAGGCGGCGATCCCGCTCGCTGTCTCCGACTGGACTGGACTCGGCGAGGCGTCGCGCACGTCGCGGTACGAAGAGGTCATGGGTGAGCTCGCGCTCCCGTTCGACGTGGAGCGGCCCCCGCTGCTGAGGGTCCACGCGGCGGCGGCCGGCGCGGATTCCTTCGTCCTGGCCTATTCGTTCCACCACGCGATCCTCGACGGCTGGAGCGAGGCGGTGTTCTTCAACGAGCTGGTGCGGACCTACGCCGGCCTTCTCGACGGCGTGCCGCCGGAACTGCCCGTCCCGGCCCGGTACCGCGAGTTCGTCCGGCTGGAACGGGAAGCGGCGGCCGATCCCGAGGCGGTCCGGTTCGCCGAGGGGCTGCGAGACACACTGCCGCCGGCACCAGCCTCGAGCGACGCGCCGCCGGTGCACCGCAAGGTGAGCGCGAAGATCCCATCGGGTGACGCCGCCCGGCTCGAGGAACTGTCGGCGGCCTGGGGCGTGCCGTTGAAGAGCCTGCTGCTGGCCGTGAACTGTGCAGCGGTCGGCGTCGTACGGCGCACGGACGACCCCGTGGTGGGCCTGCTCCTCAACGGCCGTCCCGAACAGGTGGGCGCGGACGTGACGCTCGGGCTGTTCCTCAACCAGCTCCCCGTGCGCCCGGGCGTCCCGGACGGCGACTGGCGCGCGGCAGCCCGCCGGTGTCTCGCCGCGGAGAACGAGTTGCTGGCCCACCGCCGGTTCCCGCATTCGGCGGTGCGCAAACTGCTGGCGGGCGACCCGTTCGAGGTGATGTTCAACTACGTTCACTTCCACCCGCGCGACGAACTGCTGGCCGCCGGGCTGGTCACCGAGGAAGAGGACATGCGTGACCACACGAGTCTGCCGATCCGCGTGGAGGCCCTGAACGACGCCGGGTTGAGCGTGCACGTCACGGCCGACACCCGCCGCTTCGGCATCGACTTCCCGGAGCGGCTGGTGGCGGAGCTGGTGAAGGCGATCGGAGAGCTGGCGTCGACCGCGGTTTGAGGCAGCTGAGAGGGCGTCCGCCGGCCGCAGGTCCATCGCGAACTGGGGCGCCGACACCGTCGACGGCAGCGTCTGGCGGCGACCTTCACGGGCGAGCCCGCCTGGAACTGCAGCCCGAACGGGCCCGCCGGAAGTCCCGGCGGGCCCGTTCGCAGCAAGCTGGAGCGCGCTCGCACCGAGTAAGACAGCCGGCCGGCGGTCTGGCAACAGTGGGACGACGTCGCCGAGGCGGCTCACGGCACCCCGGCGAGCTGCCCGTGTCAACAGGCTTGGACGCCGCGCAGATGTGGCCACTACGGTCGGCCAGGATGGCTGTCACTCGACACGAGGTGTTGTCAAGCGTCAGTGGAGTTGGCCCACCGTCACTCGAGGCACCTACTTGGCGCGTACGTCACCGGATCTGGCGTGGCACCGAGCAGCGTCGCCCGTCGCGAGTACAACCTGCTGTGGCGCGGGCCGGAACAACAAGTCCTGCCGCTGTGCGAAGAGCTCGGTATCGGGTTCGTCTGCTGGGCGCCGCTGGCGTACGGTTCACCACCGGCACGATCAACCCCTACACGCGGTTCGCCCAGGGTGACTTCCGTCGGCACCGGGTGATCGGTGCGCGGTCGTGGCGATCAGTTCGACCACCGGGACGACCGGTCGCTCCGGTGGGTAGCTGCTGATCGTTTCGCGGAGTTTGCGCGCGGCCTCGGTCAGATCTCCTGTCATGGCCCCGAGTGCGGCCGAGCCGGGTGCGCCGCAGAAGCCGACCAGGAGAGAAGCCGGTGCCGTGGGTGGCCTGCGGTTTTGCCCTGGGGTACCACCGGCGGATGCCGCGCTCGCGAGGGACAGGGTGAGCAGCAGCCGGCGGTTGACGGTCGTCTTCAGTTGCGGGTCCCGTTCAGGCTGCTCGCGACCAGGGAGGCGCACTGGCCCAGGGAGATGTGGCGTTCGCGCGCCATCTCGCACAGGGTGGCACGAGCCCGGCGGGGGTGCACACCCTGCCTGGCCAGAACGGCGATTGCCTGGTCGATGTCTCCGACACGAACGGCGATTTTCTTGCGGACCTGCACCACGAACCCCCGGAAAGGCGACCAGCGAACAGTTGCTGGTACCCGGTCGCGCCAATCGTAAACCTGCCCGGCCGTCTGCCGCTGTCGACTCTGTCCTGCCCGGACACGCGAGGTGTCCGTCCGGAAACTGTCCGATGTGGACGAGGCGGGTCCAGTCTCGACCATGGAGGACGCTGCTCCTGCCGCCAAGCGACCGCCCATCGTTCAGCCAGCACACGCGGGATCGACGATTCCTGGTGGGTGGCGCCGGATAAGTCCCCAGGCCGGTGCCGCCCACCTTCACCGGCGGTTCGGTATCCGGCTGGTTGACGGTGGCCGGCCGGTGACTGCAGCAGGCTCGACGGCACCCTGTGGTGTCAGTCGTCGGTCGGTGGGTGTTCCACGAAGTCCTTCACAACCCCGGTCAACCGGTCGACGACGGTCTCGACGAGGGACAGCTCGGCGTCGGTGTAGCCGGCCAGGACAGCGTTCTGTCGCTGCGCGAGCCCGGCGAAGAACGCGTCGGCTGAGGCGTGGATGGCGGGCGTGGAGTGCAGCGTGACGACCCGGCGATCGCTGTGTCCGCGGGTGCGGATGATGTGGCCGGCGTCTTCGAGCCGGTTGAGCAGTGTCGACGTGGCTCCGGTGGTGAGAACGACGTGCTCGGCGAGGCGGGCCGGAGTCATGGGTGCGCCCTGGTCCTCGGCGGTGAGGATCGCGACCATGGCGGCGGCGTCGGTGGTGTGCATCCGCTTGGTGCGGGCGAACAGCCTGCCCAGCTCGTCGCCGGCGGCGGCGAACTCCCGAAGCTGGGGCACGACGCGCTGATCCGGCGTCCGCTCGTCATCCATGACACGACCTCCTTGTTCGGGTGGCAACATATCATTCGGTCAAGTAGCTTGATGGCGTAACTACTTCACCGAAGAGGAGTTCAGGTGTCTGCACAAACCCGTCCCCGCGTTCTCGTCACCGGCGGCAGCATCAGTGGTCCCGCCCTCGCCTGGGGCCTGCTGCGCGAAGGCTTCCAGCCCGTCGTCCTCGAACGATCGCCGCAGCGTCGCGGCGCCGGGCAGAACATCGACATCCGCGGCCTCGGCCACGAGATCGTGCGGCGGATGGGCATCCGCGATGCCGTGCTCGGCCAGCTGACCGGCGAGTCCGGCACCCGGTTCATCACCGAGCAGGGCCGCGTCTACGCCGAGATCGAGCGCCAAGAGGGTCGCGATGGACCTACGGCCGAGCTGGAGATCCTGCGGGGACGGCTCGCTGACATCCTGCTCGGGACCATCGCCGACGGCGTCGAGGTCCGTTACGGTGACTTCGTCGCCGGCGCCGACCAGGACGCCACCGGCATCGACGTGCGGTTCGACTCCGGGCGCCGGGAGCGGTTCGATCTGCTGCTCATCGCCGAGGGCCGCAGTTCCCGCACCCGGCGGTTGCTTCTGCCCGAGCAAACCCACTACCGCGACAAGGGCCTGAACGTCGCCTTCGGCACGATCGACCGCCGCCCCGAGGACGACGACTGGTGGTACTTCATGACCACCACGCGGGGCCGGGTGGTCAACGCCCGCCCCGACAACGTCGGCACGATCCGGGCCAGCTTGAGCTTCCCCGACCGGTCTGCAGGGTTCGCCACACTGCCGGCCGCCGCCCAGATCGACTTTCTGCGTGCGAGTTTTCGTGGTGCCGGATGGCAGACCGAGCGCATCCTCGACGGGTTCGCGGCCCGGCCCGAGGAGTTCTACACCGACCGGTGGGGCCAGGTCGTGATGTCGCGGTGGAGCGCAGGCCGGATCGGGGTGGTCGGTGACGCCGCGTGGGGGTCGGGACCGACGGGAATGGGCACCACGCTGGCGCTGGTCGGCGCGCACGTGCTCGCGGGCGAGCTCGGGCGCAGTTTGCGCGAGCCAGGTGACACTCACGTCGGCGCTTTTGCCCGCTACGAGCAGCTCCTGCGGCGTTATGTCGACAGCGCGCAGGGACTCGCTCCCGGTATGCCCCGGCTGATGCACCCGGAGACCTCGGCCGGGTTGGTCCTGACACGGGGGCTGCATCGCGTCGTCACCTCCAGGGCACTGCGCCCGGTCGTGGAGAAGATGGTGATCACGTCGCAGAAGCACGAGCCGCGGCTGCCCGAGTACTCCAGGCTCCGCGCGCGGACTGCGGTCTCGTAGTGCGTACTCCGCACGTCCGGTCGATGAGGCTCGACGCAGATCCCGTCGAGTCCCCGGTCTGAAGTTGCATCGCGTCCGCTTCGGAAGCCGGCCGCTCTCGCCCGGAACCGTGGGTACCACCGCCGCGAAGGTGCCGACGCCGGTTGCGGCGGAGGCGTTGCTGCAGTGGTGACAACGCCAGGCCGCTCCACCTTTGTGAAGTGATGGGCGGAGGGGGCCCACCTGCCGGCTGAGGGTTCCACTTGCCGTCTTGCATCGTTCGTGCAACGCTGGATATCGGTCCAGGTGTTGACGTTCCACTCGGTCGACACCACCGCCCCAGCCCCTGGCGGCACTCGCCCAGCCGAATTCGGAGTGCCCAGGAGGTGGGTGGTCATGATCGTTCCCGTGCCACAAGTCCCTGTTGGGGCGGCTGTTTTGTGTGCCCTATAACAGATCGCGCGCGACTCTGTTGATCGTTCCGCTCTGCGTCCCCGCTGGTGTTGTTCAGCTGTCCCGTGCCTGTCACGTGGACTGACGTCCGCCACGAGATCGACAGTTCTGCCGATCCTCCTGAGGCGGCACGGAAAGGATGATCATGACTCGTTCGGCCGAATCGACGAGAACGACGACGCGTTCCCCTGGCCAGGTGATCGCCGCAGTGGTCGGGGTGGTTTTTCTGCTTGTCGGCCTGGGCGGATTCATTCCCGGCTTGACCACCGACTACGACCAGCTGACCTTTGCCGGGCACAACTCGATGGCGATGCTTCTCGGGCTGTTCATGGTCTCGGTGCTGCACAACATCGTGCACTTGCTGTTCGGGGTGGCCGGCCTCGCCTTGGCCCGCACCCCCCACGGCGCCCATCGCTACCTGATCGGCGGTGGCGCGATCTACCTCGTCCTGTGGGTCTACGGCCTGATCATCGACCACGACTCCGCTGCCAACTTCGTTCCGGTCAACACCGCCGACAACTGGCTGCACCTCGGCCTCGGTGTCGGCATGATCGCCCTGGGCGTCGCCACCGCAGCCCGGAACCGGACCACGCCGCGCCGCGCCTGACCACAGCTCGCGCAGGCTGCGGCTCGCCCGCCGCGCGAGCCGGGGGCTCTCACCTCCTTCCCCCGGCCCGCGCGGCATTACGACCTGCGACGTACTACCAGACCGGCAAACCAAATGACGGTAGAGGAGAACAAGATGTCCGAGTTTCGTGCGGCAACCAACGTGAACGCAGGAAAAGAAGCACTGTTCGACTACTTGTCCGAAGTGGGCAATCTGCCTCGATACTTCGAGAGAATGACGTCGGCCGGCCGCGGCGAAGGCGACGAGGTGGTCACTTCGGCGAAACTCCCGGACGGCCGGCAGGTCCAAGGAAGCGCATGGTTCCGGGTCGACGCCGCCGCCCACCGCGTCGAATGGGGCGCCGAAGGTGCCAACAGCTACCACGGCTCGTTGGAACTTCGAGAGGCCGGAGACGGCACTGAAGTCGAGGTCCGGATGCACACGACACGCGTTCCCGACGGGGACGAAACTGTGCAGCAGGGCCTCGAGGGAACTCTGGCGAACATCAAGCGCCTCGTCGAGCAGCACAGTGCTGTCGGCTGATCGACAAGGCTGCCCAGCCCCGCCGGCCTCCGCGCCCGGACCCAGCGCCTTTGCCACATCCGATGTCTCTCCGTCGCTGTCACTGTCGCGATGGTGCCTGCTCCCGGCAAGACGAACGGTGGCGGATCAAATGACCCTGCTGCGCGGCCGGTCCGATCGATCGGATTCGGCTTCTGAGGTGCAGGCCTCGGCCACGAGTGGTCAGCGCGATGCAATTCACCCGATCCGGTGATCCTTGGGAGTGGACGTCATCTGGGGCACCAGGACGCCTCTTGGCTGGGTGTTGCGGTGGCCGGGCGGCACGCCCCCCGACCGGTCGGCCACCGCACACATCAGAACCGGTTGCGTCAGCCGAGCGTCCGGCGCCGTGATCCGACCCCGGCCCGGCACGCTCCGAACTCGATGCGGCCTTGGTGAGCGGTGGCGGTCTGCGGGGCAGGTGTAGGCGTCGCGGATGCCGGGTACGCCTGGGTGAAGTTTCCCGACCGGAGGAGCGGAGACCATGGGCCATGCCCCGCCCGCCATCGTCACCCTGCGTCCGTCGTGCGATGACCTGCCGTCCGATGGCCTGGTCGGCGTGGAAGCACGCCGGTTGACGGCGCGGATCTTCGCGGATCTGTCGCCGGCGCGCCTGACCGATCTCCTCCTCCTCGTGGACGAGCTGGTGACGGACGCGCAGCGGCACGGCAGCCGGGTGCGTGAGGTCCACCTGTGCCGGTTCGACATGCCGGTCGCCGCGCACGTCGAGGTGATCTCCACGCCGGCAGCCACGCCGTCCTGCGCTGCTTCCGCCGGTGCCGAAGCCGAGTGGGGTCGGTTGCTCGTCGAGGA
This sequence comes from Amycolatopsis sp. WQ 127309, assembly GCF_023023025.1. Classification (NCBI taxonomy): domain Bacteria; kingdom Bacillati; phylum Actinomycetota; class Actinomycetes; order Pseudonocardiales; family Pseudonocardiaceae; genus Amycolatopsis; species Amycolatopsis sp. WQ 127309. The sequence continues at coordinate 9,763,933 of NZ_CP095481.1, read as the reverse complement.
CGTGGCGACGGCGTGGGGCGTGCAGCGGGAGGGCGACGATTGGATGACGTGGGCCGAAGTGTGACGCCGTGTGCCGGCGGCCGATGGCCGGCGCGGGCCAGTGCCGTGGTGGAGGACGCCATGCGTCGGAAGAACTCCGCGGACCTCTTGGTTCGGGCCGCCTTGCTCAGCACGGCAAGGGTGCACGATCACGCCGCCGAGCGGCATGACCGGCTGGCCCGGCGAGGCGGTCCCGCGGACGGAGAACACCGGTGCCGAGCAGAGGCGTACCGCGCGGCCGCGGCCGCTGCTCGCCGGTCCGCGGCCGATTTGGTGGCACCACAGCGAAGCTGATCCGCGCCTTGGTTGCTTCCGCCGCAGCGGTCCGGATCGGCGGCGGACGAGGATCGTCGTCAGGTCGATGGTGCCGTTGGTGATCGCGGCGGCGAGGTCGGTCAGGCGCAGGTGCTGCGCGGAACGGGGGCCGGAAAGACGAACAAGAAGGTCGTCCGTCACCTGGGACTGTCCGAGGACACCGCCAAGTCCTTTCAGTGACCTTGTATTTCCGGTTCCGGGTAGTGGCCGCAGGATCGGTCGAGCGCTGTGGTGGCGACCCGGAGACGATCATCGCGAGGCCGAGGCCGAGGCGCGGCCAGCACGCCGGACAACAGGTGAACCAAGTTGTGCAGCACGGACACGGTGAACGGGCCGAACAGGCGCGCCCCCGAGTGCGGCCCGGCGAACCGCGGATCCGCGTACCCCGCCGTGATGCCGGCGAACCGGTGCGTTGGATGCTCGGACGCTGCTTTCGAGACGATTCTTCCAGGTACTGTCTCGCAATAGCTGTGTACGTCTCCGTCGGCCACGGAAAGCTTCCTGGAAAACCAGATCTTGTTGCTCCGACCGGAGATCGCCGGGGGTCTTGGGCGGTTGTTCATGGGTTGTTCCGGCGGTGGCGGCGCGCGGGTGTCCGGCAGCGGATTCTGACCGCGTTGCAGGCTCCGGCCGGGCGGATCACGTGGGATGTCAGTGTGGACTCCACGATCGTGCGGGCGCATCAGCAGGCGGCGGGGTCTGCCCGGCGGCTGGTTGCGTGCGAGGACGTCTTCGTCCCGGTCGGCGGTGACGGCGGCACTGTCGACGGATTGTCGACGGCCAGTGTCACGGTGGTCCCGTCACCAGAGGCGCCCAGAGGTGGGAACCAGGGGAGAGGGTCCGATGTCCAGCAAAGTCCTGCGTGCTTTCGCGGTCGTGGCGGTCGCCGCGGCCGGTGTCGCGTTCGGCGTGGCTCCGGCCGCCGGCGGTGCCGCGAACGCCGCCTTCGCGCACGCCCACAACGCGTCCACGTCCACGAACTGGTCCGGGTACGCGCTCACCGGGACCTTCACCGCCGTGACCGGGCACTGGACCGTGCCGACGGTCTCCGGTTCCGGAAACCACTACTCGTCGCAGTGGGTCGGCATCGACGGGTTCGCCAATGCGAACCTGTTGCAAACCGGTACCGCGGCCTACGTCGAGAACGGCAGGGCGACCTACCACGCTTGGTGGGAGATCCTCCCGGCCGCCGAAACCCGGCTTCCGCTGACGATCCACGGCGGCGACGCGATGACCGCCACGCTGACCAAGAGCCGCACCAGCACCGCCTGGCGCATCACGCTCACCGACGACACCACCGGCGAAGCCTTCCGCGGCGCCCTCGACTACGCCGGCCCGGACGCGTCGGTGGAGTGGATCGAGGAAACGCCCACGGTCAACGGTGCCGTGGGCCCGCCGCCGCGGTTCACGACGTTCAGCTTCACCGGCGCCACGGCCAACGGCGCCAATCCCGGTCTCACCGCGAACGACAAGATCACGCTGGTGCAGAACGGCGTCGCCTACTCGACGCCCTCCGATCCCTCCGGCGGCAACTCGTTCTCGGTCTCCTACACCGGGCCGTGACACCGGCCCGGAGAGGGCCGGCATCGGGTTCAGGCGATAGGCGCCGTTGGTCATGGCCTGCAGATCGTGAGCGCGAGGTCACTGCTCCGGCTCGTCGCCCGCTCGGCGTGCCGGGTTCGCAGCCTGGTGCCTTGATCGGCAATGGGTGGCCTTGCCGCCTCGGACGCGGTCAAAGCGGGCGCGCGCCGCCACGGTGAATTCCGTTCGAAGGTGACGGCGATCGCCGGCGGCGTTGTCCCAGATGGTGCGGTTGGGTGCGATGCCGAAGCACTCGTCACCGTTGCCGGCCTGCCAGTCGACGACAACGACGTAGGTGCCGAGCTTGCACGTGCCGATGTAGTTGTCGCAGTTGACCTTGCCGTCGCCGGTCACCAGTTGGCGGTTGAGGATGGTTGCGTTGGTGCGCGCGGGCTGCGTCGGCGCCATGGTGAGGGCGATTCCGGCGGCCGCCGCAGCGTTCCGCACGGCTCGTCGGGTGAACGTCACCAGTGTTCTCCCCTTGCGGAGGCCCCGGCCCAGGTCGAGCCGTGGCGACCGTCCACGCGCGAATGGGGATTCGTAGTGGAGCCGTGAGACTCAGGAAATGCTGCGGAAGAAGGTGCGGATGTCGTCCGCGAGCAGCTCCGGCTCCTCCATCGCGGGGAAGTGACCTCCCTCGGTGAACTCGCTCCAGTGGCCGATCGCTTTCCACGGGTCCATCGCGCGGCGCACGAGCGGGTGGGTGTCGAACACGGCCCATCCGGACGGCACACCGGAGGCCATGACCAAGTCGGGTCCGGAGTGCTCGGACTCGTAGTAGAACTGCGCGCTCGACGCGCCGCTGCGGGTGAACCAGTAGAGGCTGATGTTCGTGAGGAGCTGGTCGCGGTCGACCGACTCGTCCGGTGTCCGGTAGGTGCCGCCGGTCCTGGTCTTGAACTTCTCGGCGATCCACGCGAGCTGGGCGACCGGCGAGTCGGTGAGCGCCGCGCCGATCGTGTCGGGACGGTGGTCCTGCATCAGGAGGTACCCGTGATCGGCCGCGTCCTCGGTGCGCACTGCCTCGATCCGGGCGATCTCGTCATCGGACAGGCCCTCGGGGAAGGGGAACTTGACGCCGAGCAACCCGAGCAGCCGGGGGTCGCAGCCGATGTGCGTGCCGATGACACGCTCCGGGTGGATCGCCGCGAGGCGGCCGGTGGTGCCCGCACCGACGTCGGTGCCGTGCGCCGCGAACCGCTCGTAGCCGAGACGCGTCATGATCTCGGCGTAGGCGTCCGTCGTGCGCGCCAGCTCCCAGCCGGTCCCGGCCAGCGGGGTGGACAACCCGAAGCCGGGCAGCGACGGGATGACGACGTGGAACTCGTCGGTCAGCAGCGGGATGAGTCGCAGGTAGTCGACGAACGATCCCGGCCAGCCGTGGTTCAGGACCAGCGGGGTGGCCCGCGGGTTCGCCGATCGAACGTGGACGACGTGGAACGTCTGGCCGTCGACGACCGTGGTGAACTGTTCGAGCTCGTTGAGCTTCTCCTCGTGCGCACGCCAGTCGAATCCGTCGCGCCAGTACTCGGCGAGCTCCTTCAGGTACACCAGCGGGATGCCGCGGCTGAAGTCGGTGCGGTCGTCCCGGCCCGGCGTGGGGATCGGCCAGCGGGTGTGTGCCAGCCGGGTGCGCAGGTCGTCGACGTCCGTCTGCGGGATGTCGATGCGGAACGGCGTGAGCGTGTTGTTCTCGGTCATGACATCGACGTTCGCAGGCAATGCGGCAGGTTGGCTTCCGCTATTGCTGACATGATCGAAACCATGTTGGAGACCTCGGCGCGTCTGCTCGAACTGCTGTCGTTGCTGCAGCTCAAGCGCGACTGGACGAGCACCGAGCTCGCCGGCCGGCTCCATGTGAGCACCAGGACCGTGCGCGCCGACATCGGCAAGCTGCGGTCGCTCGGGTATCCCGTGGACGCGCGCCGCGGCGTCGCGGGCGGGTACCGGCTGGCCGCCGGGACGGCGATGCCCCCGCTGCTGCTCGACGACGATGAGGCCGTCGCGGTCGCGGTCGGGCTGGGTGCGGTCGCGGTCCAGAGGCTGGGGGTCGAAGAGACATCGCTCACCGCGCTCGCGAAGCTGGAGCAGGTGCTGCCCTCGCGTCTGCGTCGGCGGGTGGAGGCGGTACGCGAGGCGACGAGCGTTGTTCCCGGGGCCGGGCCGCCGCTCGACCTCTCGGTTCTCGGCGCGGTCGCCGCCGCGATCCGCGGCCGCGAACGGCTCCGGTTCGGGTACACGAAGCGTGGGGGCGACGAAGAGGCGCGCCACGCCGAACCGCAACGGCTGGTGAACTGGGAAGCGCTCTGGTACCTGCTCGCGTGGGATCTCGACCGTGACGACTGGCGGGTCTTCCGGGTCGACCGCATGGTTCCGCACGCACCGACGGGTGCGCGGTTCCGGCCGCGCGTGATCCCGCAGGACAATGTCGTCGAGTTCGTCGTCGGACGCATCAGCAAGGGAGCCTGGAAGTACCGCGCCCGCGTCCTGATGCGTGCTCCCGCGGCCAAGATCGCCGCGAAGATCCCCATCCCGGTCGACATCGAGGTGGTCGACGAGTCCACGTGCCGCGTCGAGGTGGGTTCCGACGACCCGGACCGGCTCGCGTTGTGGATGACACAGCTCGACGTCGACATCGAGGTGATCGACGGGGACGAGCTCGCGGTGGCGTTCGATCGCCTCGCGACGAGGTTGCGCCACGCGGCGGGCGAGGGACCTCGCGACAGTTCTCGGTGATCGATTCCTCGCGGGCGCCCGGCGCCCACTCATCTCGTCCGTCGGCCTCGTAGCTGACCGACGTTCTGGTCTCCGTACGCCGTCACGTGGTCGAGTGCGCGCGGTCCGGGCCCGTCAGTGCAGCTCGTTCGCCGTGAGGAGGCGGATCTCGGCGCGTAGCCAGGTGGCGGGGTCGGCCGGCGCGGTGCCCCACGCCCGGACCGCCTCGGCGCAGCGGGTCAGGCCCGTGCGGGTCAGGGCGGCGGCGACCGGGGTGGCCCTGGCCGGGAACGTGGGCGGCAGGCGGTTCAGGCCGCGGTGCGCGGCTTCGGCGAGCAGGGCCAGCGCGCCCTCGATCGCGGCGGCCGGTGGGGGTGGCTGGACGGGACCCGCGGCCGGCGGGACGGTGCCGGTCGCGGGCGCCAGGTCGGGCACCACCACCCCGGCCGCGGTGCGCACGGCGAACGGCTCGACGACCAGCCCGCCACCCGCTCGCCGGATGGCGCCGGACACCTCGAGCGGGTCGCCTGCCAATGCCTCGGCCAGTGCGTCGAGGGCGCCGGGTGCGGCCGCGCGGTGGGTGAGGCTGACCGTGGCCTCCGCGCCGCCGGGGTCCACGACGACCGCGTCCAGGCGCTGGGCGCCCGCGAGGTAGCGAACCTGCCGCACCCGGGCTATCGGCACCACCCGGACCAGCTCGGCCGCGACCCGCGGCCGGACCACCCTCGGTGGCAGGCCGGTCAGCTGGGCCAGCGCCTCGGTGACCGGCGGACGCAGCGCGGGCGGCAGCCCGGCCCACGACTCGCCCACCGGGCTGACCGTGGTGCGGGCCAGCCGGCCCGCCCCGAACCGCACCACCCGGCCCGCGCTGCGCACCGCCGCCTCGCTGACCACGTTGCCCGCGGCGAGCGCCGCCAGCGTCGTGCCCGCGAGCCGGCGGGACCGCATCGGCCCCGTGCCCGCCGGCCAGCGGTGCTGCACCACCAGCACCGTCTCCGTGCCGGGATGGGCGAGGAACACCTCAGCGGTGTCGGCATCGTCTTCGTGGTCCACGCGGCACCCCAGCGCCACCAGGCGCACCTGCCGCAGCGGGGTCTCCGCGGGCTCGTCGGTGCCCAGCACCCGCGCGGGTGCTCGCGCACCGGAGTGGTGGCGGGCGTGCAGTTCCGCGATCAGTTCCGCGACCCGCACCGGTTCGTGCCGGGCGGATCGTGTGCCGTAGGCGGTCAGCTGCTCGACCAGCTCCGCCAGCGCCGCGGCGGGCCAGCGCAGGTTCGCCCGCTCGCACGCGGCGTGCTCGCGGCGCAGCGCGGCGACCAGCACCTCGTCGGCCGGCACGACCCCGGTGCGCAGCAGCTCACCGGCGGCCGCCGCGGCCGCGGCCATCGCGCCGGTCGCCGCCCCGGCCGCGGGCCGGTCCACCCGGCCGGCGAGCTCGACGGTCACGTCGGGATCCGCGGGTGCCAGCACGTCCGCCTGCCGGAACGCCCACACGGCGACCACGACGAGGACGTCCCTGGCTTCCGCGCGGGCGTCACAGTCGACGAAACCCAGCTCGCCGGGCACCAGGAAGCGCACCGTGGCGGCCGGGGTCTCCACCGTCATGGCCGGCCTGCGCACCCGCGCGGTGAGCCCGCCGCCCACCGCGCGCCGGGCCGCGGTGAGGGTGCGGGCCCCGAAGCGGGCGGTCAGCTCCTCGTCGGTCACCGCCCCCGGCCACCCCGCCGGGACCTCTCCGGCCGGTGCCGCCGCCGGGGCGGCGGCGTGATCGCGCTGGTAGGCGAGCACGGCGCCGAGGCGGTGCCGGCACATCCCCGGCGCGCCGCACGTGCAGCTCGCCGCGTCCAGCCCCCGGCCGGGCGGCAGCACCACCCGCGTGCCGTCGGCGAACACCGCCTCGACCGTGCCGTCCCCGGCCGACGTGACCGGCGGGACGCCGTCGAGGTCCCGGGTCGCGCGTTTGACCAGGCCCCGGTTCGCGAGGGCGGCGAGCGCGTCGGTGCTCAGCGCGAGCAGGTCCGCCCTCACCGGCCGATCCTCTCCGCCACGAACTCGGCGAGGTGGCCCGGGGTCATCGCGCCCACGTGCGCCCCCACGTCGGCGAGCCGCCGGCCGAGTGCCCGGTCGTAGTCGGGGTTCGCGGTCTCGTCGAGGGCGGCGAGGCACAGCACGTGCGTGCCCTGCCCGACCAGTCCGTGCACGGTGCGCACCAGCGACCCCTCGTCCCCGCCTTCGTGGAAGTCGGACACGATCGCGACGATCGCCCGCCTCGGCGCGTCCACCAGGCCGGCGCCGTAGCGGACCGCGCGCGCGATGTCCGTGCCGCCGCCGAGCTGCACCTTCATCAGCAGCTCCACCGGGTCGGTGACCTCCGAGGTCAGGTCGACGACGTTCGTGTCGAACGCGACGAGGTGGGTGCGCAGGCCGGGCACGCCCCACAGGCAGGCGGCGGTCACCGCGGAGTGGATCACCGAGCCCACCATCGAGCCGGACTGGTCCACCAGCAGCACCAGCTGCCACGGCTGGGTGTGCCGCCGCCCGCGCGAGGTGAACCGCGGCTTCTCGATCAGCAGGCGCTTCGAATCGGGCTGGTAGTGCGCGAGGTTGGCCCGCACGGTGCCCCGGAAGTCGAAGTCGCGGGCCTGCCGGAAGGTGCTCGGCCGGCGCAGCCGCGTGCCGGTCAGGCCGTGCTTCACCTCGGTCGCGAGCCGCGCCACCAGCTCGCGGACCACCTCCGCGACGATGCGCCGCGCCAGCGCGAGCACCTCCGGGTTCATCAGGTGCTTGGTGCGCAGCACGGCCCGCAGCAGCGCCGGGTTCGGCTCGACCCGGGCCAGCACCTCCGGGTCGGTGACGATCTCGTGGATGTCGTAGCGCTCGACCGCGTCGCGCTCCAGCCGCTCGACGGTCTCCTGGGGGAACAGGCGGTGCACGTCGTCGAGCCAGTCGACCGCCGTGAGGTTCGAGTCCCCGCTCCCGCCGCCGCGCACCCCGCGCTCGGCGAGCTCCGGATCGCGGCCGTACAGCCACGACAGCGCGGCGTCCATGGCCGCGGTCTCGCCGTCGAGACCGGTCATGCCCGCCGCCGGGGCGCCGAGCACCAGCCGCCAGCGCTCCAGGTCGCTGCTCGGTCCGTCGTTCACAGGTCCGCCAATCCCGCCCGTGTGAGCATCTCGTCGATCGCCTCCTCGATGGCCGCGCCCTCGGCCACCAGTACCGGGTCGGCCCGCACCCGCAACAGCCCGCGCCCCGACCCCTCGCCGCCGTGCCGCGCGACGAGCGCGGTCGCGAACCGCTCCCGTTCGGCGGGCGGGAAGAACTCGAACGCCTGCCGCAGCGCGGGCAGCGCGATCAGGAAGTCGTGGGCGGTCAACGTGCTCACGACTTCGTCGAGCACCGCGGTGAGCCCGCCGTCGTCGAGCACCTCCTCCCGCGCCACCGCGAACAGGCCGGCGAGCCAGTCGCCGAGCACCGCGGGTGCCCGGGGCACGGCGTCGCTCGGCACCACCGCCGCGCCCAGCGCCCGGCACAGGCCGAGCCCGGCGCCGCGCAGGTCGGGTGGCACGTCCCGGCTCGCGACGAGCCGGCCGCCGACGCCGATCGCGATCTCCGCGTCGAGGCCGAGCGCGGCGCCGCCGTCGCGGACCGCGTCCCGGACCGCCGCGAGCGCCCGCAACCGGGCCGGCTCGGCGGGGACGTCCCCGCCGCGGATGCCCTCGGCCAGCCACAGCGCCTGCGTGGCCGCGGTGGTCACCACCGTGCCCAGCAACGCGCTGCCCGCGGTGCCGAGCAGCCGGTCGTGGCGCCACAGCCCGAGCGCCACCCGCAGCGCGGCACCGAGCGGCCCCAGTTCCCGCGCCGCCGCCACCCCGGCCGCGACCCGGGTGGTCAGGTCACCGGCGAGGTCGGCGAGCCCGCACAGGGCCGCGTCGTACAGCAGCCCCGCGAGCGAACCGACCTCGTTCCGCCGGTCGGCTCGGCCGGCGAGCGTGGCGGTGGCGGCGTCGGCCGGGGTGCCACCCCGGGCCGCCGCCTCGATCAGCGCGGACTCGCGCTGGTCGGAGGCGGTGAGCTGCCAGCGTTCGGCGGCCGTCGCGTCCCGGCCCGCCGACGGGCCCGACTTCCGTTCCACACCGGGGACGCCGAGCACGCGCAGCCGGTGCAGGACGCGGCTGCGCCGCAGGTCGGTCGCGTCGGTGAGGTCCAGCCGGACGTCCCGGGTGCCGTCGAGCCCGAGCGCGGCCAGCTCCGCGGCGACCGCGCCGACCAGCGGCGGTGCCGGGGTGTCCGGGTGCAGGCGGCCGGTGCGGTCGCCGGTGAGCGCGGCGACCATCTCCACGACCACCGGGTGCGCGCCGGGCGACAGCGGGCCGCGGGCCGACCACGGCAGCGGCTGGTCCAGCGCGTCCGAGACGAGCGCGCTCACCAGGCCGTCCAGCACGTCGGTGCGGGCCGGGTGCGGGTGCCCGCGCAGCGCCGCGAGCCCCTCGCCCAGCGCGTTCGCCGAGATCAGGTCGGCGGTGGACACCGGTTGCCTGCGGGCCCGCAAGCGCGTCACCACGTCGGCCACCAGCCCGGTCGCGGCCTCCTGCGGCCCGTCTTCCCAGAGTCGCTGGTAGTAGCCGGGGGAGGGCATGCCGGAGGCGTAGCCGGTGAACGCGTCGAGTCTGTGGTTCGAGTACGGCACCAGGTAGCTGCCGGCCTCCGTGCCCGCCGGCACGTCCGGGACCGGCGGCCAGTCCGGGTTCGCGGTGGTGGTGCCGCCGGCGTCCGCGAGCCTGGCCACCAGCGCCGGGCGGTGGAACCCGCCGACCACCACCACGACCGGCCCCTCGTCCCGCGCGGCCGCCGCGGCGACCCACCGCGCCATGTACTCCTCGCGTGCGGTGTCCTCCGCCCCCGCGTCCGCCTCGCCGCGAACGAGGTCGAAGTACGCGGCGAGCCGCTCCGCCAGCCCCTCGTGCGGGTGCGCCTCGACCAGGTGGTCCCACAGCACGTCGACGTTGTCCACCGACAGCGCTCGGCACAGCCGTTCCGTGGCGTCGGTGTAGCGGCGTTCCGCGTCGGCGTAGACGTTTTCCGTGTCGGTCGCCCGCCAGCCGGGCAGGTCGATGAACCGCACCTGCGCGCCCACGGCCCGGCCTTCGGTGAGCGCGATCCACTCGGGGGAGTAGTCGCAGAACGGGGCCCACGACAGCCGGGTGCGGGCGGCGTCGCGCACGTAACTGAAGATCGCGAGCGGCGGGGTGTGCCCGAGCAGCAGCTCACCGATGCGGCCGGTGAAGTCGGCCGGTCCCTCGACCAGCACGTGCGCGGGCCGGTGCTCGGCGATCGTCTCGCGCACCAGCCGCGCGCACGCCGGGCTGTGGTGGCGGACCCCGATGACGTGAACGGCGCCCCCGTGTACCGGTGCCGCCATCAGCCCGGCAGCCGCAGCCGGGCGCCGTGCAGCTCCGCCCACGCGGGCGAGCCCTTGCGCCGCGCGGCGTCGTGCTCGAGGTAGCGGCGCAGCTTCGCGAGGTCGTCCGGGCTGTCCTTCGCGGCCGTCCCGGCCAGGCACTCGACGACGTCCTCGCCGGTCCCCGCCTCGCCGCGCAGGTACCAGCCGCGCAGGCCGACGGCGTGCGCGACCGACACCGCCTCCGCCGTGCTGAGCACCGTGGACAGCCGTTCCCCGCCACCACCTCCGGTGCCCGCGCGCAACTCCCGGAACGTGGTGACCAGCACCTCGAGGACGTCGCGCCGCTGCGCCACCGGCACCCCGGAACGGCGCAGCAGCTCCGCCGACTCGGTCGCCACCAGCGCCAGTTCGGTGTCCAGGTCGGGGATCGGGAACACGGTCTCGAAGTTGAACCGGCGCTTGAGCGCCGCGCTCATCTCGTTGACCCCGCGGTCGCGGGTGTTGGCGGTGGCGATCACGTTGAACCCGTCGGTGGCGAACACCATCGCGTCCCGCCCGGTCAGCTCGGGGATCGCCAGGACCCGGTCGGACAGCGGGGAGAGCAGCGAGTCCTGCACCTCCAGCGGGCAGCGGGTGATCTCCTCGAACCGGACGACCTTGCCCTCGGCCATGCCGCGCAGCAGCGGCGCGGGGACCAGCGACCGCGTCGACGGGCCCTCCGCGACGAGCATCGCGTAGTTCCACGAATAGCGGATCTGGTCCTCGGTGGTGGCCGCGCCGCCCTGGATGGTCAGGGTCGACACGCCGCTCACCGCGGTCGCGATCAGCTCCGACAGCAACGACTTGGCGGTGCCGGGTTCGCCGACCAGCAGCAGCCCGCGGCTGGTGGCGAGGGTGACCAGGGCCCGGTCCACGAGGGACGGGTCGCCGACGAACTTCTTGCGCACTCCCAGCTTCGCGTCGCCGACGACGAACCGGCGGGCCGCGTCGAGGCTGAGGGCCCACCCCGGCGGGCGGGGCGCGGTGTCCTGGTCGCGCAGGCGGACCAGGTCGTCGGCGAACCGGACCTCCGCGGGCGGACGCTGCAGGTCCTGCCCGGCGGTCACGGGGCGCCCACCAGTTCGGTCAGGTCGGCCAGCAGCTCACTCGCCGACACCGCGTCGAGCGTGCCGAGCGGCGTGTCCTCCCGGCCCCACCAGCCGTCGTGATCGGGCGACAGGAACACGCGCCGGATCTCCTGGTTCTCACCGAGCATGGTGGGCTCGCCCGCGACGATGCCCTCCTCCAGCTCGAGCACCCCGAACCAGCCGCCCGCGAGCGGTTTGACCACACCGGCCTCCACTCCGCCGTCCTGCGGCGCGGTGCGTTCCCAGCCGCGCTTGGTGAGACCGAGGACCCGGCTCACGCTCACCGGAACCTTGCCGAACCGCGCCAGGGTGAGCGCGGTGCGTTCCTCGCCGGTCAGCGCGAGAACCTGCCGGCCGAGTTGCGGGAACGGTTGCAGGATCTCGTAGTCGGCGAACACCTCCGACCACGCGGTGAGCGCGTCCCCGAGGTGCAGCGGATGGGCGACGCCGACGGTGGTGCCCGCGGCCGGGGTGTAGGTCTCGTCGCCGGCGTCGGCGAGCGTGCGGTCCTCGGCCAGCCGGAACGCGCCGGCCAAGGAGTCCTGCTCGTCGTAGACGCCCCACACGAGTCTGCGCACGACGTGCCGGAGCAGCGGGTGCCCGGAGAAGTAGCGCGCGAAGTCCTCGTGGCTCCACCGGCGTCCCGCGACCATGGCCCGCTCCAACCGCGTGATCTGGTCGCTCGCCAAGGTGCGGACGTCCTTCTTCAGCGCGGAGAACCGCTGGTAGGCGGCGGTTGCGAGGTCCGGGTCGTCCTTCGCGCCGGGCTTGGGCAGCGACTTGCGGCGGGTGCCGTCCTCGTCGGAGACGGTCGGGCGCAGCGCCTCGTCGAAGCCGACGACGAACCGGCGCGGGCCGTAGCCGAGGACCATCGTGCCGTCCTCCGCGAGCCCGAGGTCGGGCACCAGCCGGTCGGCGAGCTGCTCGGCGGTGAGCCCGAGCTTGGCCGCCACCAGTTCGATCTTCTCCCCGGCGCGCTGCTTGAGCCCGGAGAACTTGACCTTCTGCGCGATGCCGTTGAGGTGCATCAGCGCGACGTCGGTGCCGATCTCGGCCAGCACGTCAAGCCCGGTGACGGCGCGGGCGTGCCCGCCCTCGCCCGGCCAGGCACGGATGACGGGCGACAGCCGCCGCACGGTCTCGTCGTCGCCGACGGCGGCCAGCGCGGTCAGCGCCCAGCCGTCCTTGGCCGGCAGGCCCGCCTTGCGCCACGCTTCGAACACCGCCCACCCGAATCCGGCGAGCGAGCCCGGGTCGCACACCTCGGCAACCTGCGCGATACCGCCGTACGGCTCGTCGGGGGTGCCGAGCACGAACATGGTCAGCAGGTCCGCGGTCGACGCCGTGGGCAGCGCGACGTCGGCACCCCGCAGCCGGATCTGCGGCAGCGCGGCGGGGTCGGCCCACGCGCCGGGCGCCGGCATCTTCTTCGGCAACAGCTCCAGCGGGTCGGCGGCGAGGACGCGCGCCACCCCGTCGCCCGCATCGAGGCCGGCCAGCCGGCCGGCCTCGGCGACGACGGTGCCGGTGCCCTCGTGCGCGGCGAGCGTGCGGAGCATGGCCTCCGCAGCGTCCCGCGCCTTGCCCGCGCGGCCGAGCGCGGCGGGCACCAGGTAGGGCAAGGTCGCCAGGCCGTGCCGCAGGAGCCACGCCCGGACCACCGGCCGGGCCGGCTTGCGGCGGGCCATCGCCGTGGCCATGATCGCGGCGACCTCGGTGTCCAGGACGGGCAGCAGCGCCTTGAAGTCGTCTTGCCCGTTGTTCATGGCGACCGCGGTGACGACCACCGGGACCGCGGCGGTCCCGAACCGGGCCAGCAGGGCCGGACCCCACACATCGAGGTTGTAGAGCCGCTTCGGCTGCCAGGCCGTGAGCGCGGGCAGTGCCAGTTCCTCCGGCGCGTGCAGCAGTATCGAGGGCAGCATCCAGTCGCTGCCGCGGTGCTTCTCCAGCTCCACTGCCCAATCGGTGCCGGGACGGGTGTGGCGGCCGGAGGAGTCGCGCGTCCCCCGCGCGAGAACCTGAGCCCGTTCTCCGTCCTCCCACACGACACGCGTCGGCGCGGCCACGTCCAGGTCGGTCAGCACCACCGGCGGCGCGGTGTCGCGCGGACGGGTCCAGGGCGGACTGACCAGCACCGGCGGCAGCAGCTCGGCCGGCGCGTCGGGCAGCCGGACGACACCTTCCTGGGTGGCGAACGCGGCCTGCCTCGCCGCTTCCGGCAGCGTCGGCACGACGTCGGTGAGCAGCTCGGGGCGCGCCATCAGGTGGGCCCGCAGCAGCTCGGCGGCCACCTCGCCGCTCTCGCCGCCCTCGGCGGCCGCCTCGGCCAGCAGCCGGGTGGCGCGAACCGGGTAGCGCGGCACGGCCTCCTGCAGCGCGGCGCGGAACGGTGCCTTCACCGCGTGGGCGACCAGCCCGCGGAACGCGTCGTCGGTCGGCATCGCGACGATCGCCGCGAGCAGGCGCTTGAGCATGTCGTTGTCGGCCTTCGCGGTCCACCGCACGAGTACCGGCGCGGCGGCGGGGCCGACCGTGCGCACGATCGTCGGCAGCGTCCTGGACTGACGGTGCAGGCCGTAGGCGTCGCCGAGCCCCTCGAGCTGCTCCACGCTGTGCACGGCGCACAGGTACATCCACCCCGCGAGGTGCCCGTGGTCGTCGACCTCGGCGGGCAGCTCGTCCACCCACGCTCGCTCGGTGGGCGCCAGGAACGCCGCGACCAGCCGGGTGCCGGGGCTCTTCCGGAAGCCGCCGAGCACCTCGACGACCCGCGCGTACTCGGCGTCGTCCGCCGCCGCGACCGCCGTGCGGACCTCCCCGAGCACCTCGGGGCCCGCCCAGCGCCACGGCAGGTGCTCGCCCTCGGCCAGGTGCCGCACCGCGTTCGCTGCCTGCCGGCCGCCGAGGCCCTGGGGGGTGAGGGTGGCCAGCCGCATCGCCGCTTCGGCCGCGAACAACAGCCCGTGCTCGGCGAGCCAGTACGGCCCGAACCGGCCGAGGTCGTCCCGGTCGTAGTAGGTCACGCAGGCGCTGAGGACGGTGAGCACCGCCGCGGCGCCCAGCGGGTCCGCGGTACCGCCGAGGTGCGCCCGCGCGGCGGCGGCGACCGGCTCGTCGGTGTCCGGTGCGTCGAGCACTTCGTCGATCTTGTGCCGGTACGAGGCCAGCAGCTTGCCGGCCGCCGCGTGCGCGTCGGGGGAGGGGCGGTACCGGGGCTTGCCCAGGTCCCGGCGGGCGTAGGCCATCCGCACCACGCCCGCCGGTGGGTCGAAGGTGTCTTCGTCGACCGCGGTCACCGCGGTCACCTCGGTCTTCGCGACGGGCGTGCTCTGGACGGCCGGCTCCCGGACGGACGGTGCCTCGGTGGCCACCGCGCCCGTGTCGGTGTAGCCCTTCTTGACCTTCTCGTCGACCTGTTTGGCGAGGAACGCGGCCGCGTCGGGGGCCGAGCCGAACCCCTTGCGCTTGGACTGCCCGCCGGTCCCGATCCGCCCCCACGTCACGACCACGTCGGTGCCCTGCACCACCCCCTCCCAGAACTTCGCCGAGCCACCGCCGATGTACTCAAGACGCCGCACGTTCCACTCTTCCCTGCCGTACTTCTCCGACCGTGTGCCCAAGCTAGCCGGACCCACCGACAGTCCGGAGTGGATCGCGCGGATCGGGGTCCGCGAAGGTGCCTGGTGAAGATCACGACGGGGGCGTTCCGACGGTGGCCGGGCGCTCGCGGAGATCAACGTGAATCCCGCACAGGGGGCTGATCGCTGACCCGGGCAGCAAAGGCGGAACCGTTGGCACCGCACGACAGTTCCTGAAGTTGTACGGCGGCGGGGGAGCGTTCCACGCTCGTTACAGCTTGATGAGGACTTTCAGGTTCTTGTGGTCGGCGATGTCCTGGTAGGCGGCCGGAACACCTTCGAGGTCGGTGCGGGCTCGGTGGCGTCCCATCAGGACGATCTGTTCGGCGCGGGGCTGGACCGGGTCCCCGGGCATCACGACTCGGTGACGCGCCGCTTGCAGCGGTGTCGGCAGTGGGGCCGGTTTCCTCCGCGGCGGCCGCTCCTTCACCGCCGCCGGTGCGGTGGGAGGCCGCGTCCACCGTCAGCGCGGGGAGCTTCGCGGAACGTCCCCCTGCGGCGGAGAACGCGGAACCTGCGGTGTACCCGGAGCAGTGGAACAGATCCAGGTCGAGCCCGTCCGGCCGCTCGTCGCTGCACCGCCCGCCCATCCCCGCGATCGGCCGGTGGCCTTAATGCTGTTCGCATGAGCAAATAGCTCCGTGTCGTTTCGGCAGGTCCGGGCTTAGGTTCGGGCGGTGGCGAACGAACTGACCATTCCGCTCCTGCCCTGTCCCTCCATCGACGAGATCGCGTCGTTCTACGAGATGCTCGGCTTCGAGATCACCTATCGGCAGACGCGGCCGAACCCGCACGTCGCGGTGCGACGGGAAGACATCAACCTGCACTTCTTCGGGATGGAGGACTACGACCCGGCGCAGTCGTACAGCACGTGCCTGGTCATCGTGGACGACACCGGCGAGCTGTTCGAGGCCTTCGCGGCGGGGATGCGTTCCGTGCACGGGAAGCTGCTCGTCTCCGGCATTCCGCGGATGACCCGGCCGCGGCTGCGCAACGACCGGTACACCGGGTTCACCGTCGTCGATCCGGGCGGTAACTGGATCCGGATCTCCAAGGCTGCCCAGGAACCCGAGGCGCGGACGAAGCTCGCCAGAGCGTTGGAGAACGCCGCGAGGCAGGCGGATGCGCGCGGCGACGAACGTCAGGGTCTGAAGATCCTGGAAGGCGCGTTGAAGCGGGCGACCGGCGATGAACCGGAGCTTCCGGCGGTGCGGGAGTTCCGCGAGGAGCTCGTCGAACGGATCAAGGGGTCTGAGCCGCGTCCAGGCGCTTGAGCGCGGCCCTGACCACCTCAAGGTTCGCTCTGCTGAGCCTGTACTCGGCGACGAAGTGAACGCTTATTGCCCGGGCGCCGTGGGCACCGACATGTGGATCACGGTCGATCGCGAGATGGCTCGGCACACCGGCGCCGAGCCGGGCGCGACCTACGCCCAGTACGTTGACGGGGTCGCGCTCGGCCGCGACGGGACACCCGACGACGTCGCCGGGTTCGTCTCGTACTCGCCGGTCCGGACGCGAAGTACGTGACCGGGCAGGCGCCCCTGATCGACGGAGGACTGGTTCACCGATGAACGACAAGCCGCAGCTGCGGCAGGTGCAGCACCCGGTCGCCGACGTCGGGGCGGCGGTCGAGTTCTACGCCGCCGCTTTCGGCTTCGCCGAGAAGTTCACCGACGGCGACCGGTACGCGGCGCTCGACGCCGGTGGCATCACGCTGGCCCTCGCCGGGCCGGCGGAAGACGTCACCGGCGGCGTGCCCGCGGCGTCGATCAAGGTGCCCGACGTCGCGGCGGCCGTCGACGCCGTGGTGCGCGCCGGTGGCGTGGTCGTGCGCCCGGCCGAGCGCGGGCCCCACGAAACCCGCGCCGTGGTGCGGGATCCGTGGGGCAACGCGCTCATCGTGTACGGCCCGGCCTGATCGTCAGAAGACGACGCTTGTCGAGCGGGAACCGCCCCTGTTCCCACAGCTTGACGAGCGTCGGGATGAACCGCTGCGGGACGGAGCTGCCCTGGATGACCGTCTTGAACGTCCAGCCCTTCACCAGGGCCGCTCCGATCTCGAACGGCACCGAGGTGCCCGGCGCGGGGTTCTCGCGTTCAGCCTCTCGGTGAGGTCCTCACCGCCGCTGTGGGTCGCGCCCAGCACCGCGGGCAGGGGAGTGGGGTAGACGCCGGCCCGCCGCGTCCACGCCGTCGCCGTTCGTGCGGTCCACACCGCCGTTCCGGGCAGCGAGAGCCACGAGAAGCCGCAGATGCCGGCCGTCATCGGCACCCGGACGCTTCCGTGGTTCCCCGACCCTCCTGCGAGCCGCTGGTATCCGGTTCGAGTACGCGCGTGTGTGCGACGGGCAGTTCATCGAGGCCGGGCGCAGCTACCAGCAGGCCCTGCTGATCCGGGAGCGCTTTAGCGGTTTCCCGGCCTGGCCACCAGGAGTTTCGGCGTGGGCTGAATCGTTGGCCCGCACGATGACCCGGCTGCGACGATTCCGCTCGCAAGAGCCGAGGCCGTGACGCTCGCGGCTTCGGCTCACTCACGCGCGGACGGCGCGACCCCAGGGAGCTCAACGTGCGACTACGTCGGTTGGCGTGCGCGGCGACGATCACCGCGCTGGTGGCGTCGATGGCCACGATCCTGGTCCTGGACGGCGGGAGTCCGCCGCCACCGGCACCGGTCACCCAGGCGCCCGACCAGGCTTCGGCGAAGCTGGCGGCGTTCCGGCAGGGCACCCGGGTCGAGGTGCTCGACCAGCGGACCCCGACCCGGGCGGTCTTCGCGAACCCCGCCGGCGGGATGACCGCCGAGCTCACGGCCGTCCCCACCCGGGTGCGCCGGGGCGACTCCTGGGTGCCGGTCGACGTGACGATGCACCGCCGGGCCGACGGCACCGTCGGTCCGGAAGCCGCGGTGGGCGAGCTGACCCTGTCCGGTGGCGGCCCGGCGGGTGCACTGCTGACCCTGCGGCGCGACGGGCACTTCCTGGAGCTGACCTGGCCGGGCCCGCTTCCCGCACCACGGCTCTCGGCGGCCACGGCGACCTATCCCGAGGTCCTGCCGGGGGTCGACCTCGTGCTGATCGCCGGCCCGAACGGCTACCAGCAGCAGCTGGTGGTCAAGACCGCCGAAGCGGCGAAGAACCCCGCGCTCGCGTCGATCCGGCTGGCGGTGCGCACCGACGGCCTGACCCTGAAGGTCGACGGCGCCGGCTCGGTGCACGCGGCCGCCGCGGGTGGTGGTGACGTCTTCGCCGCGCCGCCGTCGACCATGTGGGACGCGAAGGGCAGGACCGCGAAGGTCGCGGTGTCCACAGCGGACGGCGCGCTCACCCTGTCCCCGGACCGGGCGGCGCTCACCGGTGCCGGCGTCGCCTACCCGGTGACGATCGACCCGAACATGGTGACGTTCGACAAGAACGCGTGGGCCACCGTGCTGTCCGGCAAGAGCAACCAGTCCTACTGGTGGACGAGCGGGTCGCCGCCGTGGGCCCAGGTCGGCCAGTGCTACGAAGACGGCTGGTGCGAGGGGATCGGCGAGGCGCAGACCTACTTCCAGTACGACACCGGGTTCCTGGCCGGCAAGACGATCACCCAGGCGAGCCTCGACACCACGGTCGTCTTCAGCCCCAACTGTTCGGGCCGGACCCACCGGCTGCACCTGGCCAACGGGCAGATCAGCCCGGAGACGACCTGGAACGTCCGGCCGGGCAGCCGGTGGTACCGGGAGTTCACCGCGCCCGGCGCGTACAACCCGGGCGGCTGCGGTGACTTCAAGACGGTGGGCGTGAACGTCGCCGACATGATCGACACCGGCGGCGTCACGACCTTCTTCCTGACGGCCGCGGACTCCGGCGACCAGATCGCCTGGCGCAAGTACGACCCGGGGGCGACCAAGGTCGTGGTGACGTACAACCAGGCGCCCGACGCGCCGTCCGACCTGGCCACCGACCCGCCGCTGCCCGCGCCGTGCAAGTGGTGCGGCGGCGCGCGCTACCTGGCCGGCGACGACCTCCGGCTGATCGCCCGGCTGTCGGACCCCGACCAGGACCTGGTCGAACCGCAGTGGGACATCTGGCGTGACGGCGTCCTGGAACGCCGCCTGGGCAACGGTTTCCAGAGCTCCGGGGCCTTCCACGACACGGTCGTCGACCTGAAGGGACTGCGGGACGGCACCGGCGTCGACTGGGTGGTGCGGGGTAGCGACGGCAAGGCGTCCGGCCCGGAAACGCACGGGACCGGGGCGTTCTACGTCGACCGCGTGGGGTTCACCGACCAGCAGGTACCGAACGTCTCGGCCGTGCTCTACCAGCCGGACAACCGCTGGCACGGCGGGACCGGGGTGCCGGACACGTTCACCTTCACCGCCAACAACGTCGGCGACGTCGACCACTACCTCTACGGCTGGCAGGATCCGCCGGCCACGCCGGTGGACGCCCAGTCGCTCGGCGGCCCGGCCAGCGTCCGGCTGACGCCGCCCGGCGACGGGCCCCGTGAGCTGTTCGTGCAGAGCGTCGACCGCGGCGGGCACCGCAGCAAGTCCCAGGTGCACCGCTTCTACGTGCGGCCGGGCAACGGCCCGCTCGCCCAGTGGTCCTTCGAAGGCAACGCGAAGGACAGCGCGCACCTCGGCGACCACCACGGCACGCTGGCCGGCGCCGCCACTTATACCTCGGGCGGGGCCGCGGGTTCGGCGGTGCACCTCGACGGCGTGGCCGCGCAGGTGTCGGCGCCGAACGCGGTCCGCACCGACACGAGCTTCTCGGTGGCCACCTGGCTGAAGCTCGACCGGCTCCCCGCGGCCGGCACCGGCTTCACCGCGGTGTCCCAGGACGGCGGCCGGCTCAGCGGGTTCCTGCTCGGCTACCGCGACGAAGGCGGCGGCAAGTGGGAGTTCACACTGCCCGCCGCGGACACCGCGCAACGCCCGGCGGGGGAGAGCGTCCGCGCGAACGTGGCGGCGTCCGCGGGCACGTGGACCCACGTGGCCGCCACCTACGACTCCCAGGCCAAGCAGATCCGCCTGTACGTCAACGGGGTGCTCGCCGGGACACAGGCCCGGACGAGCGGGTTCAACGCGACCGGGCCGCTGGCGATCGGCCGCGGCATGTGGGCCGGCGCCCCGGCCGACTTCTGGCCGGGCTCGGTCGACGAAACGCAGCTCTACGACCGGGTGCTGAGCGCCCCCGAGATCGCGGCCCAGGTGGGCGCGAGCGGAGTGCAGGTCGCGCACTGGAAGTTCGAGGAACGCGGCGGCAGCACGGCCGTCAACGCGGTCGAGGGAGCGCCCGACGGCGTCCTGGACAACGGCGCGGCCTTCGTCGCGAACGGTGCCGTGGGCGGCGGGATCAAGCTCGACGGCGTCGACGACTCGGTGTCGGCCGCGGGCCCGGTCGTGCGCACGGACCAGAGTTTCTCGGTGGCCGTGCAGGTGAAGCTCGACCGGGCGGACGCGGGCACCTACACCGTGCTCAGCCAGGACGGCGAGCGGATCTGCGGGTTCTGCCTGCAGTACCAGGGGAACCGGTGGCAGTTCATCTTCCCGGGGTCCGACGCGGACAGCCCGGCCGAGTACTTCTGGGTGGCCGGGGCGTCGCCGCCGAAGGCCGGTGAGTGGACGGCTCTCGTCGGCACCTACGACGCGTCGACCCGCAAGATCCGGCTGTACGTGGACGGCGCCCTCGCCGGGGAGTCGACCCGCACGACGGCGTGGCAGGCGCTGCGGTCGTTCCGGATCGGCCGGGCGATGATCCGGGCCGAGCAGCGGCAGGCGTTCCCCGGCACCCTCGACGAGGTCCGGGTGTACAACCGGGCGATCGGCGAGGACGAGGTGCGCGGGATCGTCAGCCGCGACAACGTCACGGCGGGCACCTGGCGGCTGGACGGGACCGCCGTGGACGCGAACGGGAAGCTTCCCGGTGTCCTCAACGGCGGCCCGGACTGGTCGGCGGGACAGACCAACTCGCCGGACCCGGCCGACCTCGCGGTGCAGCTGAACGGGACCGGGGCGCACGTCAGCACGCCCACCGCCGTGCACACCGACCAGAGCTTCTCGGTCGCGGCGTGGGCCCGGGCCGACAAGACCGGTGCGCCCGCGACGATCCTGTCGCAGGACGGCACGAAGGTCAGCGGCTTCGCGCTGCAGGCGACCGCCGACCGCTGGGCGTTCACCGCGATGCCCTCGGACGGCACCGCCGCGGGCGATCAGGCTCTCGGGGGCACCGTCCAGGCCGGGGTGTGGACGCACCTGGCCGGCGTCTACAGCAAGGACCGCAAGCAGCTCGACCTGTACGTCAACGGGGTGCTCGCGGGCTCGGCGGCGCACACGACCGCGTTCGACGCCACCGGCGGGTTCCAGATCGGCCGGGGCAAGCGCGCCGGAGCGAACGCCGACTTCTTCGCCGGCGCGGTCGACGACGTGTCGGTCTACAGCCGCGCGTTGTTCGCCGGTGAGGTCGCCACCATGGCGGGGCAGGACCTGAGCCTCGGCCACAACTGGACGATGGACGAAGGCAGCGGCACCACGACCGGGGACGCCGTCGGCCCCCGGCAGGC
Organism: Amycolatopsis sp. WQ 127309; assembly: GCF_023023025.1. Lineage (NCBI taxonomy): Bacteria > Bacillati > Actinomycetota > Actinomycetes > Pseudonocardiales > Pseudonocardiaceae > Amycolatopsis > Amycolatopsis sp. WQ 127309. Next base: position 9,742,568 of record NZ_CP095481.1, on the reverse strand, counting down.
GACGCTGCGCAACGGCGCCACGTTCACCGCGGGCCGGATCGGCAACGCCGTCAAGCTCGACGGCGTCGACGACGTGGTGACCACCACCGGGGTGGACGTCCGGACCGACGGCAGCTTCACGGTGTCGGCCTGGGTGAACCTCGAAGGCACCACCTGCGACTTCGCCACCGAGACCAGCTGTTTCACCAGCGCGGTGTCGCTGGACGCCGGAGACGGCAAGCCGTTCGACAAGTTCCGGCTGGGCTACGTCGAGGACACCGCCGGGCACGACGGCAACTGGACGTTCGAGATGCCCGAACGCGACGGCACCGTCACCAAGGCGGCGGTCGCGGCCGAGCCGGGGGAGCTGTGCCGGCCGGGCGAGCAGTGCAAGTGGGTGCACCTGACCGGTGTCTACGACGTCGGGGCCCGCGCGATCTGGGTGTACGTCAACGGGAACCGCAAGGACGACGGCACCCTGCTCACCAGCTGGCCGGGCACCGGCGGCCTGCAGATCGGCGGCGGCAAGGCGATCGGCGAGCAGCCCAAGTCGTGGCGTGGTGGCGTGGACGACGTCCGGATCTACAGCGGCGCGCTGACCGCCGACCGGGTGTCGGCGCTGGTGCGGTCCTACCCGTTGCCCGGCGGCCCGGCCACGCTGCCGGTCGCCGACGCGGGGGCGTGGAAGTTCGACGAGAACACCGGCACCACCGTGGCCGACTCAAGCGGCCGGGCCAAGACCGCGACGCTGAAGGGCGGCGCCGGGTGGTTCGCCGGCCGGATCGACAGCACCGGGTGGTTCGACGGCACGAGCGGGTACGCCGAGACCGCCGGCCCGGTCGTGGACACCAAGGGCAGCTTCTCCGTCGCCGGCTGGGCGTTCCTCACCGACGGCGCCCGCAACGCGACCGTGCTGGGGCAGGACGCGAACCAGGTGAGCGCGTTCCAGGTGCGCTACGACGCGGCGACGAAGAAGTGGGCCGCCGTCGTCGCCCTCGCCGACCAGGCGAACGCGGGCTCCGTCGTGCTCGTCTCCAGCGAACAGGCGCAGCTCAACGACTGGGCGCACCTGGCGCTCGTCTACGACGTCCGGCTCGCGCAGCTGCGGCTCTACGTCAACGGGGCGCTGTCCGCGGTCCAGGTGGGGGTCACCGTCCAGGACGCCACCGGCAGGTTCGCGGTCGGCCGGGCCCGGGTGAACGGCACCACCGCGGACTACTTCCCGCGGGGCGTCGACGACGTGCGCGCCTACGGCCGGGCCCTGACGGACGGCGAGGTCCGCCGGGTCCACGACGAAGCCCCCGCGGCCGTCCACGGCTTCTGGCGGTTCGACGACGGCACCGCGCGGGACTACTCGTGGCGGCAGAACCCGACGACGCTGTCGAGCGCCGGAACGTCGTTCGCCCCCGGCGTCTTCGGCAAGGCGCTCGAACTGGACGGGGTCGGCGGGGCCGCCAGGTCCACGAACGTCGGAGTCCCCATGCGGGACAGCTTCACGGTCTCGGCCTGGGCCAAGCTGACGCGCACCGACAAGGTGGCGACCGTGCTCGCGCAGGACGGCGTCCGCCGCAGCGGGTTCGCCCTGCAGTACCGGCCCGAGGTCGACCGGTGGATGTTCGGCGCCGCCACCAGCGACACGGACACCGCACCGCTGGTCTACGCCAACTCCCTGCAGCCGCCGACGGTCGGCGCCTGGACGCACCTGAGCGGCGTCTACGACTACGCCGCCCGCCAGCTGCGGCTCTACGTCAACGGCCAGCTCGTCGGGACGAAGGACAACGTGCTGCTGTGGGTCGCGGGCGGCGGGCTCACCATCGGCCGCGGCCGGGACAAGGGCGCGACGACGGAGTACTTCCCCGGCCTGATCGACGAGGTCACGACCGACAAGGGCGTTCGCCCGGCCGACAGCATCCGGCTGGCCGGGACCTTCCAGCCACCCTCCGGCGGGCAGCTGGGCCGGTTCGTGAACGACGCCGGTGAGCGCTACACCGCCAGGTCCGCCACCGGGTCCGACGCGCCGTTCGCCGGCGCGCCGGCGGGCTTCCGGTTCGACCGCCCGCTCGGGGTGGCGCTCGGCGGCCCCGGAGCGGACACCGTGCCGCTCTACACCTGCCGGGGCCCGGCCGGGCCGTTCACCTCGGCCGAGCCGGGGTGCGAGGGACAGCCGAAGATCGGCGCCCTCGGCTGGGCCTACGCCACCCCGCCGGCGGACGTGGCGACGGTGCCGCTGCGGCGCTGCCTGGACGGGTCCGCCCGGTTCGACTCCACCGACGTCGCCTGCGAGGGTCGCGCCACGGACCGCGTGCTCGGCCACGTCGCCGCCTACACGCCGCTGACCCGGTACTTCCACGACCTGTCGGGCCAGCACTACGCCAGCAGTCTCGGTGCCCCGCCGGGCTTCCGCTACGGCCGCTCCCTCGGACTGCTGGCGACGACCGACCAGCCGGGCACCGAGCCCCTGCTGTCCTGCACGGACGCCGCGGGCCAGTTCGTGACGCAGGACCCGGGCTGCGAGGGCAAGGGGACCGGCGTCCCGGTGGGCCGCGTCTTCACCCAGCCGCCGCCGGGACTGGCCGGCAGGCCGCTCTACAAGTGCGCGGTGGCCGGCGGGATCCGCTTCACGTCCGTCGTCGCGAACTGCGAAGGCCAGACCGTGCTGGGACAGCTCGGGTACGCGCTGACCACGCTGCCCGGCCCGTCGGCACCCTGACCGCCACCCGACCGAACCCAAAGGGGAACTCTGTGCGCAGGACCTGGTTACGTCGCGGGCTCACCCGCGGTCTGGCGGCGGTGCTGTTCGTGACACTGGCGCCGGCCGCCGGCGTGCCCGGGGTGGCCGCGGCCGCGGGCGGGGGCCCGTCGGTCGAGCTGCCCGGCACGGCCTCCACGCCGGTGACCGCGGACGCCGTCGGGACCCGGCCCACGGACCAGGCGACCGCGGACGCGTTGCTCGGCAACCAGCCCGCCAAGCCCGCGCAGGAGGGCGCGGGGACACCGACGGCCACCTCGCTGGCGCCGTCGGCCACCTGGGAGGTCGCCCCGCACACCGGGGACTTCAGCTGGTCCTACCCGCTTCGGGTGCCGCCGGCGCCGGGCGGGCTGGCGCCGTCGCTCGCGCTGTCGTACCAGTCGTCCACTGTGGACGGCCGGACGAGCGCGACCAACAACCAGCCCTCCTGGGTCGGTGAGGGCTGGGACCTCTCCCCGGGGTTCGTCGAGCGGTCCTACGGCGGCTGCGCCGACGACACCGAGGGCGACGTCAAGCCGCCCGTGGTCGGTGACCTCTGCTGGCGCAGCGACAACGCCACGGCCGCCTACAGCGGGGGCGGCGGGATGCTCATCCGCGACGACGACACCGGCGGCTGGCGCACCAGAAGCGATGACGGCTCCCGCGTCGAACGCCTCGACGGCGCCGGGAACTCCGATGACAACGGCGAGTTCTGGAAGATCACCGCGCTGGACGGCACCCAGTACTTCTTCGGTTCGCAGCCGGACGCCAAGTCCACCTGGACCGTCCCGGTGTTCGGCGACGACGCGGGCGAGCCCTGCCACGGCGGATCGTTCGCCACGTCGCAGTGCGCGCAGGCGTGGCGCTGGAACCTGGACAAGATCGTCGACCGCAACGGCAACGTGGTGCGGTACTTCTACGAACCGGAGGCCAACTCCTACGGCCTGAACGGCAAGGACACCGCGGTGTCCTACATCCGCGGCGGCACGCTGGCGCGCGTCGACTACGGCCTGCGGGAGGACTCCGCCGTCGCGCCGAGCGGCCGGGTCGTGTTCGCCACGGCCGACCGCTGCGTCCCCGGCAGCACCTGTTCCCGCGACGACGAGAACAACTGGCCGGACGTGTTCTGGGACGGCGAGTGCGCCACCCCGACCTGCAAGGACCAGCACGCGCCGTCGTTCTACTCGACCAAGCGCCTGTCCACGATCACCACCCAGGTCCTCGGCGGCACCGTGCCCGTCGACGTGGACCGCTGGACACTCGACCAGCAGTACCCCGACCCGGGTGACGGCGAGAAGGCCGTGCTGTGGCTCAAGGCGATCACGCACACCGGACTGGTCGGTGGCCAGACCACCCTGCCCCCGGTCACCTTCGAGGGCACCAAGTTCGCCAACCGCGTCGACACGGTCGAGGACGGCATCTCCCCGCTGGTCCGCTACCGGCTCACCGGTGTCGTCTCCGAGGCAGGCGGGGTGACCTCGGTGACCTACAGCCCGGAATGCGCGGCGGGTGGGCCCCTGCCCGACAAGGACCATCCGGAGACGAACACGTTGCGCTGCTTCCCGGTGCGCTGGGCCAAGCGCAACTACGAGGAGCGTACGGACTTCTTCCACAAGTACGTGGTCACCGAGGTGACGCAGTCCGACCGGCTCTCCAGCAGCACCCGGCAGTCCACCCGGTACGAGTACCTCGACGGCGCGGCCTGGCACTGGGACACCTCCGAATTCGGCAAGGAGGACAAGAAGACCTGGAACGAGTTCCGCGGCTTCGGCCGGGTCAGGACCCGGTCCGGCTCGCCGAGCGACCCGGCCGGCCCGGTGAGCATGACCGAGCAGCGGTTCTACCGCGGCATGGACGGCGATCGGAAACCGGGCGGCGGTACCCGGGGGGCCGAGGTGAAGGACTCGGAGGGCGTCGAGCGCGACGACAAGGACTGGTTGCGCGGCTTCGGGTTCGAGGCGTCGAGCTTCGAGCGGGCGGTGCCGTCCGACCAGCCCGATCCGCCGAGGCTGACCAAGACGATCACCGACCCGGACTGGAAGGGCCCGACCGCGACCCGCGGTGAGTACCAGGCCTACATCGTCTTCGCCGGCACCCAGCGGCTCTTCACCGCACTCGCCTCCGGCGGCACGCTCACCACGAAAACCGTGACCACGTACGACGACCAAGGCTTGCCGCTGAAGTCCGACGACCTCGGTGACGTGACCAGGACCGACGACGACCAGTGCACCACCACCGAGTACGAGCGCAAGCCGGCGAAATGGCTGATGAACCTGCCGTCCCGGGTGCAGGTCGACGCCGTCGGCTGTGGACAGACCGCGCAGTATCCGCGGGACGCCGTCTCGGACGTCGTCACCACCTACGACGGCAACGGCAACGCGACGTCGGTCAAGACCGCCAAGGAGCGCCCGGCCACCGGCCCCGTTTATGTCACGACCACGAACGAATACGACGTGCACGGCCGCGTGATCGCGGCCACGGATGGCCTGGGCGACAAGACGAAGACCGCCTACACACCCGCCGTGGGCGGCCCGGTCACGCAGGTCGCGTCCACCAGCCCCGGCATCGCCGCCGCACCGGCCGGGCTGGTGACCACCAAGGCACTGCACCCGGCCTGGGGCCTGCCGACCCTGGTCACCGACCCCAACCTCCGCAAGACCGAGACCACCTACGACCCACTCGGCCGCCAGGCCGGGGTCTGGTTGCCCCAGCGGGCCAGGGCCGGCAACCCGAAGCCCAGCTACGCCTTCGCCTACCAGATCCGCAACGACGCGCTGACCGCGGTGACCACGACCAAGATCGGGCCGAAGGGCAACGAGATCAGCGGTGTCGCACTGCTCGACGGGTTGCTGCGGCCGCGGCAGGCGCAGGCGCCGGCCCAGGGCGGCGGCCGGTTGCTGACCGACACGCGGTACGACTCGCAGGGCCGGGTCTGGAAGACGACCCAGCCGTACTTCCAGGACGGCCCGGTGGACACGACCCTGTGGGTCGCCGCCGACGCCGCGGTGCCCGGCCTGACCCGCACCGAGTACGACGGCATCGGCCGCACCGTGGCGTCGATCCACTACGGCGGAGCCACCGAACGCTGGCGCACCACGAAGAAGTACGGCGGCGACCGGGTCGACACGGTTCCACCGGCCGGCGGGACCGCCACGACGTCGATCAACGACGCCCGCGGCCGCACGATCGAACTGCGGCACTACACCACGCCCGCGCCGTCCGCCTCCTACGAGACGACGCGCTACACCTATCACCCGTCCGGGCCGCTGGCCACCCTCACCAGTCCCGCCGGTGCCGTCTGGCGGTACACCTACGACCTGCTCGGCCGTCAGGTCCGCGCCGAAGACCCGGACGTCGGGGCCACGACGAAGACCTACGACGACGCCGGGCGGCTCACCACGACCCGGGACGCCCTGGGCGTCACGATCGCGCACGCGTACGACAGCCTCGGCCGGGAGACCGGCACGTTCCTCGACCGGATCGGCGGGACGAAGCTCACCGAGATGACGTACGACACCGTCAAACTGGGCAAGGGCCGGATCGCGTCGGCCACGCGGTGGGCCGGCGGCCGGGCCTACCGCAACGATGTGCTCGGCTACCACCCGTCGTACCAGCCCACCGGCACCTCGGTGACGATCCCGGCGGAGGAAGGACTGCTCGCGGGCACCTACAACAGCTACGTGGGTTACAACCCGGACGGCAGTGTGTCCAGCGAGACGTATCCGGCCGTGCGGGACCTGCCTTCCGAGACCGCCACGTACTCCTACAACGACCTCGGCCTGCCGACCACGAGCACGGGCGAGGCCGGCGGGGCCACCGTCGAGCACGTCAGCGCGACCAGCTACACCCGGTACGGCGAGGTGCAACGGATGCAGCTGGGCTCGGGCACCGGCCACGTCTGGCTGTCGTCCTACTACGACAGCAACACCCGCAGGCTCAGCAGGTCCATTGTGGACGCCGAAGTGCCGTCGCCGATGCAGTCCGACGTCCGCTACACCTACAGCCCGGCCGGGTCCATCACCTCGGTCGCCGACAAGTCCGCGGCGGCCGACATCCAGTGCTTCCGCCAGGACCAGCTCCAACGGCTCACCGAGGCGTGGACGCCCGCGGCGCAGACCTGGTCGGAGACCGCGGGCTGCCAGAGCGAGCCGTCCGTCGCCGGACTCAGCGGCCCGGCACCGTACTGGCACTCGTACAGCTACGACGCGGCCGGCGACCGGCGGGCCGAGGTCCAGCACACGGCGTCGGGCACCACCACCCGCGACTACACCTACGAGACGCCGGGCCACGCCCACGCGCTCAGTTCCGTGGCCACCCGCGGACCGGGCGTCTCCGGGGTCGAGCAGTTCGGCTACGACGCGGTCGGGAACACGAAGAGCCGCAAGACCGCCGGCGCGGAGACGACGATGACGTGGGACGAGGAAGGCCACCTGGCCGCCTCCACCGCCGCCGACGGCAAGCAGACGTCGTTCGGCTACGACGCCGGTGACGGCCGGCTCATCCGGCGCGACCCCGACGCGACCACCCTCTACCTGGGCAACCAGGAAGTGCGGGTGAACCGCAGCGGCGGCAACCCGATCGTGACGCGGTACTACACGTTCGGCGGCAAGACCATCGCGACGCGCGTGGACACGGGCCCGCTGACCTGGCTGGCCGCGGACCACCAGGGCACCGGGCAGATCGCGATCGACTCGGGCCAGAACGTCACCCGCCGCCGTCAGCTGCCGTTCGGCGGCCCGCGCGGCACGTCGGCGGCGTGGCCCGGAGATCGCGGATTCGTCGGTGGCACCACCGATGCGAGCACCGGGCTGACCCACCTCGGCGCCCGCGAGTACGACCCGTCGACCGGCCGTTTCGCCTCGGTCGACCCGGTGCTGGCCCTGGCCGACCCGCAGCAGATGAACGGCTACGCCTACAGCGGCAACAGCCCGGTCACCTACAGCGACCCGAGCGGGCTGACCCGGACCATGTGCCCGGACGGCGAGTGCGCCGGTGGCGGCTGGGCCCCCAACACGAGCCCGGCCAGCACCTACAACCCGCCGGTGAGCTGGATCCCGCCGTCGATCGCCGCCCCGGCCAACCCCGGCCTGACCCTGCCCAAGAACAAGCTGTTCATCGGGCCGATCGCCAAGGACAAGGGCCCTCGGCCGACGATCGGCTGCACCCCGGGCAAGGCGTGTGGCGTGGTCCCGAGCTGGCAGCTCACACCCGACTCGTGCAAGAGCAAGGGCGGTTTGTTCGACACGTCCGGCATCAGCGCGGCGTGCGGAGCCGACAAGGCCGTGCAGGCCGAGGCCAAGAAGGCGGCGACGCCTCCCGGGCACGGCCCCAACGTCAACCTGATCGAGGAGTTCTTCCGTCCCATCCGCGAGGCGTACGAGTGGAAGGAGGAGATGAAGGAGAAGTTCTTCGACCACTTCACGATCGCCGACTGCTTCACCGGAGCCGCCGGTGCCGCCGCGGTCGCCTCGGTCGAGGTGTGCCACGGAATCGACAAGTACGGCGACGGCGTCTCGGCGTCCGGAAAGATCGCCATGTCGCCGTCCGTCGGCGTCAGAGCCACTTACGGCTTGAAGATCGCCGAGGGGACGGTCGAAGATCTCGGCGGCACGGGCTGGGCCGTCAGCATTCCGCTCGGAGTCGGGAGCATAGATTTCGGCGAGGGGGACAGCGGGAAGTGGTGGGGTGGCGTGGGTGTCGGCATCGGCACCATGCCGATGTTCGGGAAGCTGGGTGGGCTGGACGCCAGTGCGGGTCTCGAGTACGCCGACTCGTGGCGGCTCAGCGACAGCCGCAAGCCCAAGTGACACCGCGGCTCGAGCACGACGGGCGGGGACCGGGCCACGTGCCCGGTCCCCGCCGGTCAGCCGAGGCCTTCGATGATGCGGAAGTCGCGCTCGACGCCGTCACCCAGTGCGGTCAGCGCCTCCTGGTAGGGCGCACTCGCGCGGGCGGCGACGGCCTGGTCGAAGCTGTCGAACTCGATCAGGATGGTGCGCTGGGCGATTCCGGCTTCGTGTGCGACGACCCGGCCGTCGCGGGCGAGCACCCGCCCGCCCGCGGCCTTGACGGCCGGGCCGGCCAGTTTGTTGTAGGCAGCCAGCTTCTCGGGGTCCGAAATGGAGCGGTAGACGCTGACCCAGTAGCCCTTGGGCATGGGAACCTCCAGTGTCGGGACGAACTTACGGGGTGGTCTCGGACGAGCGCCGCCGGGCGAGGGCGAGGCTTGTCAGCGTCGTGATCGCCATGGCGCCGACGCCGACCAGCGCCGCGGTGGTGTAGGCGCTGTCGTCGGGGAAGAGGCGGTCCGTGGCGGTGCCCGCGGCGAGGATCAGGCCGCCGATGGCGCTGCCCAGGGAGTAGCCGACGCTGCGGACGACGTAGTTGAAGCTCATGGCGCTCGACGTCTCGCTCTGGGGGGTGACGGCCAGGATGACGCCGGGCATGGCGGCCGAGAAGCTGCCGACGCCGAAACCCAGCACGCCCATGGCCGCGAGCAGTTCGGCCACGGTGGACCGGGCGGTGGCGAACAGGACGAACCCGCCGCCGACGATGGCGGCGCTGACGGCCAGGAGCAGGGGGCCGTCGATCCGCTTCCGGACCCACGGCGTGAGCTTGCCGGCGACGAACCCCAGCACGGAGAACGGGATGAGGACCAGCCCCGCCACGAAGGTGGTCAGCCCGAAGCCGTAACCGGCGCTGTGCGGCGTCTGCGCGTAGCGGGTGATGAGCGTGAGCAGGAGGTACATGCCGCTGCCGCCGACGAACATGGCGATGTTCGCCCCGGCGACCGCCGGGTGCCGCACCGCCCGGACGTCGATCAGGGGCGTCTTGGTCCGCAGTTCGGAAACGGCCCAGACGCCGAGCAGGAGCACGGCGGCGACGGCAAGGGCCACCGCCACGGCGAGGTGCCGGCTCCACAGGCTCCGCTCGCCGGCCAGGAACAGGACGAGGAACAGCCCACCCGCCAGGACGAGCGCACCGGCCGCGTTCACGCGGGCGGAGCGGCCTGCGGGAGCCGCGGGCATGGAGCGCCACGCGGTCACGAAGGCGATGGCGGTGACGAGCAGGCCGAGGCCGTAGGCGGCCCGCAGCCCGCCGAACTCGGCGAGCAGCGCGGCCAGCGGGTAGCCGACGCCGGCGCCGATGATGGAGACCACCGAGATCAGGGCGATCGTGGCCGCGCTGCGCTCCTCGGGGAGGTGGTCGCGGGCCACGCCCATCATCAGCGCCGTGAGACCGAGCCCGGCGCCTTGGGCCGCTCGGCCCACGAGCAGCCAGGCGAACGGCAGCGGCAGCACGGTGAGCGCGCTGCCGGCGACGACGATCGCCAGCGTGGCGAGAATCGTGGCCCGCCGGTGCGGCCCGGCGCCGAGCCGGCCGAGGACGGGGGTGGCGACGGCGCCGCTGAGCAGCGCGATGGTCAGCGTCCACTGCGCGCTGTCGAGGGAGACGCGGAACGTGGTCGCCACGCTGGTGATGAGCGGCGTCCCGAGGCTGGCGACCGCCGCCACGACCAGGGCGATGAACATCAGGGCGGGGACCAGCAGACGTGCCTCGGAACGTGTCTGGGCCTCGGTCACCGGTCCGCCCCTTCTCGGGCGTGGGTTTCCAGCTCCGCCAGGTGCCGCAGCGCCGGGAGGGCGGCGGCCAGGGCCTCGACCTCGTCACCGGTGAGTTCGTCGATCAACCGCGCGTACGCGTCGACGCCCGCCTGGCGTCGCGTCCGGACGTACGACGCGCCGGCCTCGGTCAGGCACACCAGCGTGACCCGCTTGTCGGACGGATCGCCCTTCCGCTCGACCAGTCCGGCTTCCTCCATCACCCGGACCAGGACGGTCATCGCGGGCTGGGTGACGCCCTCGGCCACCGCCAGATCGGTGATCCGCCGCGGGCCGGTCTTGTCCAGGGTGGCCAAGGTGGCGGCGGACGTCAGGCTCATGTCGCGGGGAAGACGTCTCACGGCCCTGGTGGCCAGCCCGTAGAGGGCGGACCCGATGGCATCGGAAGCGCCGCGCGCGGCGTCTCGGCGACTCATGCCCGAAGCATAGCAGATTTATATTAATTCTTTATGCATCTCCTGACCGGAAGGGAGAAGCTCCGGTGGTGCCTGCAGGTCGTGGGCGCGGAACAGGACGGCGTGCTCGACGCCCATGGCCTTGCCGCTCATCGCGGTGAACTTCGGGATGAAGTCCTCCGGGGCCGGGTGGTCCGGGAGCGCGGCCAGGTACGCGGCGTGCGCTTCGAGCGAGGCGATGCCGCGGCGCAGCGGCTCACCCGTGACCTCGACGCCGTGGGTCGCGAAGCCGGCCAGCCCGGGGAGGATCAACCAGCGCACCGAGTGCGGTTCGAGGTCCTCGTCGTCGACCTGCTCCGGGAAGACCCACCGGTTGCCCGCGTCGCGCACCGCGTCGAGCGTCGCGAGGCCGGCCGCGCGGTGGTCGGCCTGGTCGAAGCTGAAGGGCGTCTCGATCTCGTAGCCGGTGCCGAGGACGACGTCGGGCTTGAACCGGCGGATCTCCCGGCAGATGTCCCGGCGCAGGTCGAGGCCGTAGACGAGCACGCCGTCCGGGTGTTCGAGGACGGTCAGGTGCGTGACGCCGACGGCGGCACAGGCGGCCCGCTGCTCGGCGACGCGCAGGCGTGCGGTCTCCTCGGGAGGGTTCGGCATGCCGGCTTCGCCGCGGGTGAGCAGGAGGTAGCCGACCTCGATGCCGCGCGCGGTCCAGCGAGCGACGGCCGCGGACGCGCCGTACTCCATGTCGTCAGGGTGCGCGACGACGCAGAGCACGCGGTGGAAGGACTCCTCGGGAAGCGCAGGCACTGTCATGGCGCCAACCTTCCACACCGCAGAACCGGCCGCCGGTTCTCGCGGGTGGGGCGGGCCGGGCTGCATCGCCTGGTGCTGTTGCCCGGTGCTCGCGGCCTTGGGCGCGGCCACTTCTTCGGCCGGACGCGGCTCTGCGTGCCTGGCGAGCGGCTTCGCCGATCCCGCCGGGCCCCAGCCGAAAAGCGGCTGGGGCCCGGCGGGTGCGAGGTCAGTTCCGGCACGTCCAGAGCGTGCCGATCTGCCGGGTGTTGTCGGTGCTGACCCCCGCGATCTGCCGCCCGTCCGCGCTGATCGCGGTCGGGTAGAGCGGGTAGGTGGTCCCCAGCTGGGGCAGCTGCAGCTGGCGGCCGTGCTTCCAGCGTGCCGGGAACCCGGAGCGGTTCTTCGCCGCGACCACGCCGTTCGCCGTGAGGACTCCGCCCTGGGCGTACGTGCTGTCGGGCAACGGGCGCTCACCTCCGGTCACCACGTCGATGAAGGTGAGCTCGTCGCCTTCGGCGCCGCCGCGGTCGGCGATCAGCACGCCGCCCGCCAGGTCCGACGCGCGGTGCCCGCCCGGGCCGATCACCGGGAACGACCGCACGACCGTGCCGTCCAGCCGGTAGACCGTCTGCACCTCGTCGCCGGCGAACCCCGCCGAGCCGAGGACGAATCCGCGGTCGTCCACCTTCAGAGCCATCGTGTACACCGGCCCGTTGTCGAGCACCCGCGGCGTCCGCGTGCCCGCCGGCCAGACGACGGCGCGGGACAGGCCACCGACCCAGGCGTACCCCGAGACGTCGCCGCGGGCGTTGACGCCGGTCGCCCCGGAGCCCGGCTCGCCCGGCTCCGGCAGGAACGTCGTCACGCCGGCCGACCGGATCGCGGCGTGCCGCGTCCCGTCGGCGAACTGCGAACCGGCCATCACCCCGCGGGAGTTGATCGCGGACGGGACGAACGTCCCGAGGTCCGTCGTGACACCGTCGCGCCACAGCAGTCCGTGTTCGTCGTCGCCGAAGTGCGACCGGCCGAGACCGACGAACGTGCCGTGGTCGTCCGTATCGGCCGGGTAGACCTCCTCCCCGGCGACCGACCCGGGCAGCTCGGTCACCCGGCACACCGCGGCCGGAGCGAGCTCCGCCGCGGACGCCGTCGCCGGTGCGGCGATGGCCAGCACGCTGACGGCGGCCAGTAACTTCAGTCCTGCTCCCACGTTTCCTCCCCTGTGAACCGGCGGGGCCCGCGCGGACCCCGCCGAACCCCTCACGCGCGAGCCGGTCCTTCGGTTGATCCGCGAGTCTCGGAGCGTGTCAGCCGCGGACGCGCTGGCGCAGGAAGAGCGCGGCCCGGTCGAGGGCTTCGCCGGCTTCGTCGAGCAGGCCGGTGAACGACTGGAACACGTGCGGGACCTTCGCGGTGATGTCGAGGACGACGTCGACTTCCGCGTCGGACGCGCGCAGGGCGAGCCGGCGGGCGTCGTCGAGGAGCATCTCGTTCGTGCCGACCTGCACCAGAATGGGCGGCAGGCCGGTCAGGTCGGCGGTCACCGCCGGGCTGAGCAGCGGGTCGCGACGGTCCTGGTCCGCGACGTAGAAGCTGCTCATGCGGTCGAGGCCGGCGCGGTCGAGCAGGGGATCCGCAGCCGCTTTGGTCACGATGCTCTCGCCGGTCCGGGTCGCGTCGAGGCCTGGTGAGAACGCGACGATCGCGGCGGGCACGGGGAGTCCGGCGTCGCGCGCGGCGAGTGCGCCCGTGATCGTCAGCCCGCCGCCGGCGGAGTCGCCGGCGAAGGCGATCGATCCGGGCGCGTGGCCTCGGTCGAGGAGTTCGCGGTAGGCCGTGACCACGTCCTGGACGTCCGCCGGGAACGGGTGCTCCGGCGCCAGCCGGTAGTCCAGGGAGAGGGCGGGGATCCCGGTTCTGACGACCAGGCCCGCGGTGAGGCCGAGTGCCGTGCGGGGCGAGCCGACGACGTGCGACCCGCCGTGCAGGTAGAGCAGGGTCCCGGAGCCGGGTTCGGTGTCCGGGCTGACGTGCAGCGCGGGGCGTCCGCCCAAGGACGTCTCGCGCGTGTGGATGCCCTCCGGTACCGGCAGCGGGTTCGTCAGCTTCACGAAGTTTTCGCGGAGTTCGGCGACGGACTGCTCGGCCCCGACGCCGGTGCCGCGGAGCTGCGCGTCCAGGCGTTCACGCTGATCTGTGGACATCGTCCTGCCTTCCACTCCGGAGTTCCTGCCAGTACAGTATATGCCATGGCAGATAGTGCAGCGGCAGATCTTGTGGCTCTCGACACGCTGTTCACCGACCTCGTCCGGGTGGAGACGCGGCTCTACAACGCGGTCACCGACCGCGTGAAGGCGGAGGCCGGTGTCGCGGGCGGGTACTTCGAGCTGCTGCGTCATGTCCGCGACCACCCGGACGCCCGCGTCGCGGATCTCGCCGCCGCCTTCGCGATCGGTGTCGGAACGACCAGCAAGATCGTCGACCGCCTGGAGAAGCAGGGCTGGCTGGAGCGTCGCCCGAACCCGGCCAACCGCCGCTCGTCCCTGCTCGCGCTGACCCCGGCGGGCGAATCGGCCGTGTCCCGGGCGGAGCCTGTCTGGCGGGCGGCGATTCAGGAGATCCTCGGCGGGGCGGTCGCGGCTGATGAGCTGACAGCGCTTTCAGCGGCGCTCCGCGTCGTGCGCTCGAACTTGGAACGACGGCAGCTGGGACTCCCGGCCGGATGAGGTGCCACGGTTTCGACGTCCGCCGGGCCGGCGTTGAAGGCCGGTGATCGCTGGGCGGCTACGCCTGCGGGTGCAGGACGATCCGTCCGAACGGGCGTGTCTCGGCGAGTGCGTGATAGGCGGCTTGCACCGCGGCGGGGGAGCGCATGCGTCCCGCCGGCTGGGTGGAGATCAGCGCCGTGTGCACGGCTCCGGACCACCGGGGCCAGGGGCTGGGCAGCAGCCTCGTGCGGGCGCTGATCGCCGGGATCGCGGGCCGGGGAGAGCGGGCTTTCCTGCACGTGGCGGCCACCAACACGAACGCGATCAGGTTGTACGAGACGCTGGGGTTCGCTGTCCGGCGCGAGCTCTTCATGACGGTCCTGCGCCCGAGGTAGCGGCCGCGCCGCCGGATCATCTCGGAGCGGGCCGTGCGTCCTCATGGTTCAGCGGGTCCCAAGGCGGTGGTCGGGACGAAGCCGTCGGGGCGAGGCTCCTTCAGCTACGCGCTGCCGGCGTCGTCGATCACCTTCCCGATCTGGCTGGCCGCCCTGGGTCGTCGACGGCGCCGACGACGGCCACCGCCCTGGCCACGCGCACTCGGCGTGCCGCGGTCTGCGTCACCACTCGGATGGTCGAATCCCCGGAGGCTTGACGTCCGTTGGCTAATTGCATTAGCTTGACGGCGAACAGAGTTAGCCAACGTTGCGGAGAACGTCATGACCGAGTACCTGGACATCGCCGGCAACACCCTCGCCTACGACGTGACCGGGCAAGGACCTCTTGTCGTTCTGGCGCACGGCATCGGCGACAGCCGGCACTCCTACCGCTTCCTCGCCCCGGCCCTGGCCGCGCAGGGGTACCGGGTCGCCAACGTCGACGTCCGTGGTTGTGGGGACTCCAGCGTCGGCTGGGACGGGTACAGCCGGACCGACATCGCCGGTGACCTGGTCGCCGTCGTGCGTCAGCTGGGTGGTCCGGCCGTGATCATCGGCCAGTCGATCAGCGGCGGCGCCGCTACCATCGCGGCCGCGACCGCGCCCGATCTCATCGCCGGCGTCATCGAGCTGGCGCCGTTCACCCGTGCGCAGTCGTTCGACCTCGGCGGACTGGTGCGGGTGAAGCGGTTCCGGGCCGGTTACACGCAGATGGCGCAGGTCATGCTGCGAGGGAGGCTGGAGAGCTGGCTGAAGTACCTCGACGTGGCGCTGCCGGTCAAGCCCGCCGACTGGGACGGCGAGTCGGCCCGCATCGCGGCGAAGCTGCGTGAGCCGGGCCGGATGAAGGTGCTGCAGGCCATGTGCAAGACCAGCCCGGCCGACGCCGGTGCCCAGCTGGCCAACGTCACGTGCCCGGTCTTGATCATCGAGGGCAGCGCCGACCCCGACTGGGCCGACCCCCGCGCCGAGGGCGAGAAGATCGTCGCCGACCTGCCGCGCGGTCTCGGTGAACTGGCGGTCGTCGAGGGTGCCGGGCACTACCTGCACGTCCAGACGCCCGATCAGGTCGTCGCACTGGCCCAGCCGTTCCTGGCCAAGACGCTGACCCGTGCCTAGGGCCGGGCTCACTCCGGCCTCGGTCACCGAGGCCGGGGCCGCGCTGGCCGACGAGGTCGGGTTCGACCAGCTCAGCATGGGCCTGCTGGCCGAGCGGCTCGGGGTCCGGACTTCCTCGCTCTACAAGCACGTCGCCGGCCAGGCCGACCTCGTCCACCGCATCGCCGTCCAGTCCGGGCACGAGCTCGCCGACGCCATCCGCGACGCGACCCAGGGCCGGGCGGGCAGTGACGCCTTCACCGCCGGCGCCCAGGCGATGCGGACGTACGTGAAGCAGCACCCCGGCCGGTACGCGGCGGGCAACGCCGCCCGCTCGACCGGGCCCGACGACCCGCTCCTCGCGGTGGTCGACCGGGTGCTCGCCTCCTGGGCGGCCATGGTGCGCGGGTACGACATCGGCCCCGGTCAGGAGATCCACGTCCTGCGGATGGTCCGCACCATGCTGCACGGGTTCGCGACGTTGGAAGTGGCCGGCGGATTCCGGATCGACGTCGGTGTCGAGGACAGCTTCACGTGGATGATCGACTTCATCGATCACGGTCTGCGGTCCCTGGACGAGGCCTGATCCGATGATCCTTCGCAAGGAGTCACCAGGTCCGTGAACACCCCTGACGAAGCCGAGGACGCGAGGACCGAGCGGCACGCGAGCTGGGCCGAGCTGTTCTTCGACCTGGTGGTCGTGGCCGGCGTGGCGGCCCTGGCCCACGTGCTCGGGTCCGAACCGGACGCCGCGGCGCTCGGTCTCTACACGCTGCTGTTCCTGGCCTTCTGGCTGTCGTGGACGACGTTCATGTTGTACAGCAACGTCGCGGCCGGGAAGACCCGCGTGGTCCGCCTGATGATCGGGATGTTCGGCCTCGGGGTGATGGTCGCGTCCGTGCCGGGGGTCACGCATTCGGTGCTCGGCCACGACGGCGACACCCACCCGCCGATCGTCTTCGCGATCGCCTACATCGCCACACGCGTCTACGGGTCCCGGTCGTGGCGCCGGGGCGAAGTGCTGCTGGACTTCCCGGTCGTGCAGTACTCGGCGGGGCTGCTGCCGTGGATCGCGTCGATCTGGGTCGACGGGCGGTGGACGCTCGTGCTCTGGGCGGTGGGGATCGCGCTCGATCTGCTGCTGATCCTGGCCGTGTCCGGCGACAAGCTCCTCAAGCAAGCCCAGACGGCACTCACTACGCGAGCAGGTACCCGGCATGGCGCACGCCCCGAGGGGAAGCTACCGGTGATCCACGGGGTGTCGGTCGATCCGGCGCACTTCTCCGAACGGCTCGGGCTCTTCATGATCATCGTGCTCGGTGAATCGGTGGTGCAGGTCATCGGCGCCGCGGCCGAGGCGCACTACGACGTCGGCGTCCTGGCCACCGGACTCGCGTCGTTCGTGTTGCCGGCCGGGATGTTCGGCTTGTCCGTCGTCTTCGGGTACGCCGGCCTGCCGCACCTGCGGGCCGGCCGGATCCCCGCCCGCGCGGCGCTCGGCCTGCACTGCCTGGTCACCGGCGTCGTCGCCACCGTGGCGGTGTCGCTCTCGTCGGTGATGAAGCACGGGTCCGATCCGTTGCCCGGGCAGGGACGCTGGTTGCTGTGCGGCGCGGTCGCGACCTACTTCGCCCTCGGTGTGATCACCGGTGTGGCCAGCCGCAGCTCCGACATGCAGCGGACGATCTCGCGGATCATCACGGGCATCGTGGTCCCGCTCCTGCTCGGCCTGCTCGCCCACGGTCTTGGCGGCCGGACGTTGGTGGCCTGCATGGCCTTGGTGGTGCTCGCCCACCTCTGGTTCGAACGGCGCACGGCACCGGCCGAGGGCGGGGCCTGACAAGCGGAGACTAGGCAAGTTCCGGTGCTTCCGCCGGTAGCGTGCTCGGTGCTCGTCGCCCGGTTCGTTCGATGGGAGTGACCTTGACCGCCCTTTTCGCGGCCCCCCGGAAGGTCAGGGACACGGCGCCCTTCGCGCGGACGCCCGTGTTCGTCGTCGCGGGGCTGCTCGGGCTCCTGCTGATCGCCGTGGCGGGGCGGTACGGCTACTTCGGGGACGAGCTCTACTTCCTCGCCGCCGGAAGGCATCCGGCCTGGGGGTACGCCGACCAGCCACCGCTCGTGCCGCTGCTGGCGCGGGCGATGGAGGCGATCGCGCCGGGCTCGGTGTTCGTCCTGCGGCTGCCGGCGATGGCCGCGATGGTCGTGTCCGTGGTGCTCACGGCGCTGATCGCCCGGGAGATGGGAGGCGGGCGCCGGGCGCAGGTGCTGGGCGCGGCGACGTTCGCGGTGTCCACGCAGTTCGTGGCGAGCGGCCACTACCTGGCGACGTCCACCTTCGATCCGTTCCTGTGGACGCTGCTGGTGTGGCTGCTCGTGCGCTGGGTCCGCACCCGCGCCGACGGCCTGCTGGTGTGGTCGGGCGTCGTCACCGCCGTAGCGCTGAACACCAAGCTGCTGATCGGCGCGTTCTGGCTGGTCGCCGTGATCGCCGTGCTGGCGTGCGGCCCGCGCGACCTGCTGCGGCGGCCCGCCCTGTGGCTCGGCGGGCTCATCGCGGTGGCCGCGGTCGTGCCGACGCTCGTCTGGCAGGCCACCCACGGCCGGCCCCAGCTGGCCATGAGCACGGCGATCTCGCAGGAGGTCGCGGCGATGCCGGGTGGCCGGGCGATGATCCTGCCGGTCATGCTCGCCCTGACCGGGCTCCCGGTCGCGGCACTGCTCCTCGGGTACGGCGGCTGGCGGCTGCTGCGCGCACCCGAGCTGCGGGAATACCGGTTCCTCGGCTGGACGACCGCCGGGCTCACCGTGCTGTTCGTCGTCGTCGCCGGGCGCCAGTACTACGTCGCGGGCCTCTACGGCGTGTGCTGGGCGGCCGCGGCGGTCGAGCTCGAGCGCGGGCGGGCGGCGCGCTGGTGGCGGTGGGCCGCCACCTGGCCGGTGTACCTGCTCACGGTGCTGATCATGCTGCCGACGACGTTGCCGATCTGGCCGCAGGCGTGGCTGCGGGACCACCCAGGGCTGCCGAAGTCGGTGTTCGCCGCCGAAGAGGTCGGCTGGCCGGAGGTGACGGCGTCGATCGCGAAGACCTACCACGCCCTGCCCGACCCGGCCCACACGGCGATCGTGACGCGGATGTACTGGCAGGCCAGTGCCGTCGACCACTACGGCCCGGCGCTCGGCCTGCCGGAGCCGGCGAGCCCGAACCGCGGCTACCACTCGCTCGTGACGCCGCCCGATTCGGCGACGAGCGTGCTCTACGCCGGCCCGGATCCGCTGGCGCTGCAAGGGCATTTCGCGAACGTCCGGCGCGTCGGCACGATCGACGAGGGGCTCGGGATCGCGAACACGAGCCAGGGCCTGCCGTTGTGGCTGGCCACCGGCCGGGCCGAGAGCTGGGCGACGTTGTGGCCGAAGCTGCGGGACTTCCACGTCTGATACCCGGGAATTCCCCAGTGTCACCGGTGTTAGCGTGCCGCCCGTCCGGGCACCGGCGAAAGGGGTCAGGTGGATACCACTGTGTCCTACCCGTTCAACCACGGCGACGGCTTGGCGCTCGACGACGCTTACACCGAGGCGCGGGAGCGGCCGGGGCTGACCCGGGTGCGGCTGCCCTTCGGCGAACCCGGCTGGCTCGTCACCCGCTACGCCGACGCGCGGCAGGTGCTGGGGGACCGGCGGTTCTCGACGCAGCTCGGCACGCAGCACGACTGGCCGCGCGTGATCCCGATGCGCGCCGAGATGGGCATCCTCGGCCTGGACGCGCCCGACCACCCGCGGCTGCGGCGGCTCGTGGCGAAGGCCTTCACCGCCACCCGCGTCGAACAGCTGCGGCCGTGGGTGCGGAACCTCGCGCGTGAGCTGCTCTCCGGCCTCAAGGAGCAGGGTGACACCGCGGACCTCGTGGAGCAGTTCGCGTTGCCGTTCTCCGTGCAGGTGATCTGCGAGCTGCTCGGCGTGCCCCCGCAGGACCGGCCGAAGTTCCGCGTCTGGACCGACTGGGTGTTCTCGACGACGCCGATCAGCCCCGAAGAGTTCATGGCCAACCACGCGGCCTTCCGCGGCTACATGGCGTCCCTCGTCGAGGCGCGCCGGGAAGAGCCGCGCGACGACCTGATCTCCGCCCTGATCCGCGCCCAGGACGACGAGGACCGGATCAGCGCGGACGAGCTGGTCGACCTCGGCAACTCGCTGCTGCTGGCCGGGCACGAGACGACCGCCGCGCAGGTCGGCAACTTCGTCGACGTCCTGCTGCACACCCCCGGCGGCTGGCAGCGGCTGCTCGACGACCCGGACCTGGTGCCGTCCGCGGTCGAGGAGCTGACCCGGTTCGTGCCGCTGATGTCCGGTTCGGTCTTCCCGCGGTACGCGGCCGAGGACATCGAGGTCGGCGGCACGCTCGTCCCGGCGGGCGAAGGGGTGCTGGTGTCGCTGGGGTCGGCCGACCGGGACCCCGCGCGGTTCCGTGAGCCCGACACGCTCGACCTCGGCCGCGAGCAGAACCCGCACCTCGGGTACAGCCACGGCGCGCACCACTGCTTCGGCGCGGCGCTGGCCCGCGTCGAACTGCAGGAGGCGCTGCGCGCGCTGCTGGACCTGATGCCCGGGTTGCGGGTCACGGGGGAGATCGCCTGGAAGCCGCAGGTCGCCGTGCGCGGTGTGAGCAAGTACGTCGTGGGTTGGTGATTCTCTAGGGATTCCCCCACCTCGTTCACGGTTAGCTCGCGGGGTCGGATCGCCGCATCGACGCCGGGAGCAGCATGACGCCCACGCACCGCCCTGCCGCACGCCCGGAACCCGTTGCGGTGGTGGGGATGGCGTGCCGGTTCCCCGGGGCCGACGGCCCGGCGGAGTACTGGGACCTGCTGCGTGACGGCGTGTCCGCGGTCGGGCCCGCGCCCGGCGACCGGCCGGACACCGGCCCGGCGGGCTACCTGCGCGACGTCGACCGCTTCGACGCCGCGCTGTTCGGGGTGTCCCCGCGCGAGGCGCGCGAGATGGATCCGCAGCAGCGGCTGGTGCTGGAACTGGCCTGGGCCGCGCTGGAGGACGCCCGGACCGCGCCGGATTCCTTGCGGGGCAGCGAAACCGGCGTGTTCGTCGGCGTGACCGCGGACGACTACGCGGCGCTGGCCCGCCGTTCCGGCGCGCGGATCGGGCACCACACGATGACCGGGGTGAACCGGGCCATCCTGGCCAACCGCGTCTCCTACGTCCTCGGCCTGTCGGGGCCGAGCATGTCGGTGGACACCGGGCAGTCGTCCGGTCTGGTCGCGGTGCACCTGGCCGGCGCCGCCCTGCGCTCCGGCGAAGCGGACCTGGCGCTGGCCGGCGGGGTCCAGCTGAACCTGGCCGCGGAGAGCACGGCCGCGCTGGCCGAGCTGGGCGCGCTGTCCCCGGACGGCACCTGCTTCACCTTCGACGAACGCGCGAACGGCATCGTCCGCGGCGAGGGCGGCGGCATCGTCGTGCTGAAGACGCTCTCGCGCGCGGTGGCCGACGGTGATCGCGTGTACTGCGTCATCGAGGGCAGCGCGGTCAACAACGACGGCCCGAGCGCGGGGCTGACCGTCCCGAGCGCCGAGGCCCAGGAACGCGTGCTGCGGTCGGCGTGCCGCCGCGCGGCGGTGGACCCGGCCGACGTCCAGTACGTCGAGCTGCACGGCACCGGCACGGCGGTGGGGGACCCGATCGAGGCCGCCGCGCTGGGCGCGGTCTACGGCGCGGCGCGGACGTCGCCGCTGTGGGTCGGCTCCGCGAAGACCAACCTCGGCCACCTCGAAGGCGCGGCGGGCGTCGCCGGGCTGCTCAAGGCGGTACTGGCCGTGACGCACCGGGTCGTGCCGCCGAACCTCAACTTCGGCCGGCCCAACCCGGCCATCCGGTTCGACGAGTGGCGGCTGCGGGTGCCGCGCGGGCTCGAGCCGTGGCCGGACGCCGAGCGCGCGCGGGCGGCGGTGTCGTCGTTCGGCATGGGCGGCACCAACTGCCACGTCGTGCTGGCCGAAGGCCCGGCGGCCCCGGTGGCCGGTGCGCCGCAGGACGGCCCGGTCGCGTGGGTGCTGTCCGGCCAGGGTGACGCCGCGCTGGCCGCCCAGGCGGGGCGGCTCGCCGAGCACGCCGAAGGCACCCGCCACGACGTCGGCTGGTCCCTGGCCGCGACCCGCGCGGCGCTCCCGTCGCGCGCGGTGCTGGTCGGCTCGTCCGCGGCCGAGCTGCTCGGCGGCGCGCGAGCGCTGGCCGGCGGCGGTATCGCCCCCGGGCTGGTCCGCGGCGGCGCCGACCCCGGGATCACGGCGGGCGCGCGCGGCGGCGCGGTGTTCGTGTTCCCCGGCCAGGGTTCCCAGTGGGCCGGGATGGCCGACGAGCTGCTGACGACGTCGCCGGTGTTCGCCGAGTCCCTGCGCGCCTGCGCGGACGCGCTCGCGCCGCACGTCGACTTCTCGCTGCTGGACGTGCTGCGCGAGGGCGAGGACTCGACCGGCATGGCGCGGACCGAGGTCAACCAGCCGGTGCTGTGGGCGGTGATGGTCTCGCTGGCCGCGTTGTGGCGCTCGCTGGGCGTCGAACCGGCGGCGGTCGTCGGGCACTCGCAGGGTGAGATCGCCGCTGCCTGCGTCTCCGGCGCGTTGACATTGGAAGAGGGCGCGCGAGTCATCTCCGTGCGGGCGCAGGTCGCGGCGCGTGAGGTGCCCGCGGGCACCGGCATGGTGTCGGTGCGGCTGCCCGCGGACGTCGTCCGGGAGCGTCTCGGCCGCTGGGACGGCCGGCTGTCGGTGTCGGTCGTCAACGGGCCCGGGTGGGTCCTGGTCGCCGGGGACGACGAGGCGCTGGGCGAGCTGGTCGAGGACTGGGAAGAAGAGGCGCGCGTCCGGCGGATCGCCGCGGACTACGCGTCGCACTCGCCGTGGGTGGCGCCGATGGAGGCCGGGCTGCGCTCCGGCCTGACCGGCCTGCGTCCCGGCCCGGCCGCCGTGCCGTTCTACTCCACGGTGACGGCGGGGCCGGTCGACGGCGACGCGCTCGACGCCGGGTACTGGTACCGCAACCTGCGCGAGACGGTCGACTTCCACGGCGCGACCAGCGCGTTGCTCGCCGCGGGTTTCACGGCGTTCGTCGAGGTCAGCCCGCACCCGATGCTGCTGGGCAGCGTCCGCGAGGCGATCGCCGCCTCGGGCGGCGGCGCGGTCGCGACCGGCACGCTGCGCCGCGGCGAAGGCGGGCTGACGCAGGCCCTGACGTCGCTGGCCGAACTGCACGTCCGCGGCGTCCCGGTCGACTGGTCCCGGCACTTCCCGGGCGCGGCCCGGGTGGACCTGCCGACGTACGCCTTCCAGCGCGAGCGGTTCTGGCTCGGCGACACCGGCCCGGTGGCCGCGCCCGCGGCGGGGCCGGTGGACCTGCACGCGCTGGTGCGCCAGGAAACCGCCGTCGTCCTGGGCGCGCACGACGTCGCGCAGGTGGAACCGTCCGCGTCGTTCAGCGAGCTGGGGTTCGACTCGGCGATGGTGGTGGAACTGGCCGGGCGCCTCGGTTCCGTCACCGCCGCGGCGGTGTTCGACCACCCCACACCCGCGCGGCTCGCGGATTTCCTGGCCGCCGAGGCCAAGCCCGTCTCCGCCGAACCCGAGCCCGCGCCGGATGTTTCCGGTGCCGACCCGATCGCCATCGTCGGCATCGGCTGCCGCTTCCCCGGCGGCATCGACTCGCCGGAGACGTTCTGGTCGGTGCTCACCGACGGCACCGACGCGATCTCGCCCATGCCCGCCGACCGCGGCTGGAGCGCCGACGTGCTGGCCACCGCCCGCGGCGGCGGTTTCCTGCACGACGCGGGCGACTTCGACGCCGCGTTCTTCCGGATCTCCCCGCGCGAAGCGCAGGCCATGGAACCCCAGCAGCGGCTGCTGCTGGAGACCACGTGGGAAGCCCTGGAACGCGCGGCGATCGACCCGACGTCGTTGCGCGAGAGCGCCACCGGCGTGTTCCTCGGCGCGATGGCCCAGGACTACGGCGTCCGGCTGCACGAGAACACCGGCCGCGGCGAGGGGTACGCGCTGACCGGGACGTCGACGAGCGTGCTGTCCGGCCGGATCGCGTACCTGCTCGGCACCCGCGGCCCGGCGCTCACGGTGGACACCGCGTGCTCGTCGTCGCTGGTCGCGCTGCACCTGGCGGCGCAGGCCCTGCGCAGCGGGGAGTGCACCCTGGCCGTGGCGGGCGGCGCGACGGTGATGGCGAACCCGGGCGTGTTCGCGGAGTTCGCGCGGCACGGCGGCCTCTCCCCGGACGGCCGGTGCCGCTCGTTCGCCGATGACGCCGACGGCACGGGCTGGGCCGAGGGCGTCGGCGTCCTGGTCCTGCAACGTCTTTCCGACGCGCGTCGAGTAGGGCGTCCGGTGCTGGCGGTGCTGCGCGGCAGCGCGGTCAACTCCGACGGCGCGTCCAACGGCCTGACCGCCCCGAGCGGCGCGGCGCAGCGCGCGGTGATCCGGCAGGCCCTCGCCGCCGGCGGGCTGTCCCCGGCGGACGTCGACGCGGTCGAGGCGCACGGCACCGGCACGCCGCTGGGCGACCCGATCGAGGCCGAGGCCGTGCTGGCGACCTACGGCCGGGACCGCGGCGGCCGTGCGCCGGTGTGGCTGGGGTCGCTGAAGTCCAACCTCGGGCACACCCAGGCCGCGGCCGGCGTGGCCGGGGTGATCAAGATGATCCTCGCCATGCGGCACGGGGTGCTGCCGCGGACGCTGCACGCGAGCGTCCCGTCGACCCGCGTGGACTGGACGTCCGGCGCGGTGCGGCTGCTCACCGAGGAGGCGCCGTGGCCGGGGGAGGGCCGGCCGCGCCGGGCCGCCGTCTCGGCGTTCGGCATCTCCGGCACCAACGCGCACGTCGTCCTCGAACAAGCACCGCCGGTCTCGGAACTGGTGCCGGTGCCGGAGCCGACGGGGCGGCCCGTGCCGCTGGTCGTGTCCGCGAGGTCGCCCGAGGCGTTGAGCGAGCAGCTGGCCCGGCTGGAGTCCGTTGTGGACGCCGACCCGGGTTCGCTCGCGGTGTCGCTGCTGCGCACCCGCGCGACGTGGGAGCACCGCGCCGTCGTGCTCGGATCCGGGGTCGAGCGGGGGATCGCGGGTCCGTCGGGCGACGTGGCCATGGTGTTCACCGGCCAGGGCGCCCAGCGCGTCGGGATGGGCCGCGAGCTGTACGCGGCCTTCCCGGTGTACGCGGCGGCCTTCGACGAAGTCTGCGCCGAACTGGACCGGCACGGCACCGGGAGGCCCGTCGCGGAGGTCGTGTTCGGGGCCGAAGAACTGCACGAGACGCAGTACGCGCAGGCCGGGCTGTTCGCGCTCGAGGTCGCGCTGGTCCGGCTCCTCGCGTCGTTCGGCGTCCGGCCGTCGGTGGTCGCCGGGCACTCGGTCGGCGAGCTGACCGCCGCGTACGTCGCGGGTGTCTTCTCGTTGCCGGACGCGGCCCGGCTGGTGGCCGCTCGGGGCCGGTTGATGCAGGCGCTGCCGTCCGGTGGGGCGATGGTCGCGGTGGCGGCGTCCGAAATGGACGTCCACAGTGTACTCGGCGACGGCGTCTGGCTGGCGGCGGTGAACGGGCCCGCGTCGGTGGTGCTGTCGGGCGCCGCGGAGCCGGTGGCCGCAGCCGCGGCGACGCTCGCGGAGCGGTGCCACAAGACGACGTCCCTGACCGTCAGCCACGCGTTCCACAGTGGACTGATGGAACCGATGCTCGCCGACTTCGCCGCCATCGCGGCCGAGATCGACTACCGCACGCCGACGCTGCCCGTGGTGACCGGCGCGGACGGCGACCCGGCGTCGGCGGACTACTGGGTCGAGCAGATCCGCCGTCCGGTGCGGTTCGGCGACGCCCTCGCCGAGCTGGGCGCGCGCGGGGTGTCGGCGGTGGTCGAAGCCGGCCCGGACGGCGTGCTGACCGCCATGGCCCAGACCGTCCTCGACGGCGGACCGGTCGCGGTCGCGCCGCTGCGCCGGGACCGGCCCGAGCCGGAGACGCTCCTGACGGCACTCGCGCGGCTGTTCGTGCACGGCGCCGACGTCGACTGGACGCCGGTGCTGCCCGAGCGCGCGGCGCTGGTGCCGCTGCCGACGACGGCGTTCCGCCGTGAGCGGTACTGGCAGGAGTCGCCGCGCGCGGCCGCCGACGTCGCGGCCGTCGGCCAGACGCCCGTCGAGCACCCCGTGCTGGGCGCGCTGGTGACCGACCCGGAGACCGGCCGGGCGCTGCTGACCGGCCGGTACCCGGCGACGCTCCCGGTGCGGCGGGTGGCCGGGACGGCGGTCGTCCCGGCGGCGGCGCTGCTCGAACTCGCGTTGTGGGCCGGACACCGGATCGGCGCGCCGGTGGTGCGCCGGCTGGTGGCCGGGACGCCGCTGACACTGCCCGAGACGGGCGGCGTCCCGGTCCGGGTGGTCGTCGGCGCGGAGGCGGACGGCGAACGCGCGATCACGGTGCACGCCGAGCAGCACGGCACCTGGACCCGCCACGCGACCGGCGTCCTGACGGCGTCCGCGGCTCCCGATCTCGCGGGTTACGCCGTCGACCCGGACCTGCTGGAGGCCGCGCTGCTCGGTGTCGCCGCGTCGGACGACGTGCTGGCGTGGACCGGGGTGACGCGGCACGCGGCGGCTTCCGGCCCGCTGGAGGCCCAGTTCGTCCCGGCCGCCGAGGGCGGGTTCTCGCTGTCCGTGACGGACGCGGACAGCGTGGTGGTGCTGTCCGCGGAGTCGGTGACGCTCGGGCCGGTCGAGCTGCCCGTCACCGTCGCGAGCTGCTTCCACGCGCTGGAGTGGCGCGAAGTGACGGCCGAGCCGGGCCCGGTGTCGCACCGGGTCGTTCACGACATCGACGACCTCGCGGCCGCCGACCGGCCGTCATGGCTGGTGCTGCCGGTCGACGCGACCGGCGCCGATCCCGCCCGGGCCCACGCCGTGGTCAGCCAAGTTTTGGCTCTGCTGCAAGCTTTCCTCGCCGAACCGTCCCGAGTGGACACCCGGTTGCTGGTCCGCGTCGGCGACGAGCCCGTCGCGGCGGCCGTCGGCGGCCTGGTCCGCGCGGCGCAGGCCGAGCACCCGGGCCGCATCGTGCTCGCCCACAGCGACCTCGCCCCGGCGGACCTCCTCGAAGCCGTCGGCGCGCTCGACGAGCCCGAGGTCGCCGTGCGCGACGGGCGCGTCCGGGTACCGCGGCTGACCCGGGTCACGCCGCCGGAGCCGGTGCGGTGGGATCCCGCGGGCACCGTGCTGATCACCGGCGGCACCGGGGTGCTCGGCTCGCTGGTCGCGCGGCACGTCGTGGCGGAACGAGGCGTCCGCAGCGTCGTGCTCGCCTCGCGCCGCGGCCCGGACGCCGACGGGGCGGCCGACCTGGCCGCCGAACTGCGGGCCCACGGCGCCCGCGTCGACGTCGTCGCCTGCGACGTGGCCGACCGCGACCAGGTCCGGGCCCTGCTCGACGGCATCCCCGATCTCACCGCCGTCGTGCACACGGCCGGGGTGCTCGCCGACGGCGTCCTCGCCGCGCAGGACGGGACGCGGCTGGCCGAGGTGTTCCGGCCCAAGGTCGACGCCGCCGTGCACCTCGACGAGCTGACCCGCGACCGGGATCTTGCGGCGTTCGTGCTGTTCTCCTCAGTGTCGGGGGTGTTCGGCGGCGCCGGGCAGGCGAACTACGCCGCGGCCAACGCGTTCCTCGACGCCCTCGCCGTCCGCCGCCGCGCGGCCGGGCGGCCCGCGGTGTCGCTGGCCTGGGGTCCGTGGGCCGGTGACGACGGCATGGCCGCGCGCCTCGGCGCGGCGGACACGGCCCGCCTGGCCCGCGCCGGTCTCCGGCCGCTCGACCCGGCCCTGGGCATGGCGCTGCTGGACGCCGCGCTCGCGGACGAGCGTCCGGTGCTCGTCCCGGTCTCGCTGAAACTCGGCGACCAGATCGCCCCGGTGCTGCGCGAACTCGCCGGCCCCTCGGTGCGCGGCGGCGGCGACGATCTCGCGGCCCGGCTGGCCGGCCTCGATGACGACGCCGGGGTGGCGCTGCTGACCGACCTGGTCCGCGCCGAAGCGGCCACGGTGCTGGGTGGCGGACCCGGCGTCGGCGCGCTGCAGGCGTTCCGGGACGCGGGGTTCGACTCCCTGATGGGCGTGGAACTGCGCAACCGCATCGCCACCCGCACCGGGCTGGCCTTGCCCGCCTCGGTGGTGTTCGACCACCCCAGTCCGGCCGCCCTCGCCGAGCAGCTGCACGCGGACCTGCTCGGCCGCGCCGCGCCCGCCGTGGCCGCCGCAGGTCCGGCGGACGACGACGATCCGGTCGTGATCGTCGGGATGGGCGTCCGGCTTCCGGGCGGGGTCACCACGCCGGAAGCGTTGTGGGACCTCGTTTCCGGCGAGGTCGACGCGATCTCGGAGTTCCCGGCCGACCGCGGCTGGGACGTCGAAGCGCTCTACGACCCGGATCCCGCCGCCGCGGGCAAGTCCTACACCCGGCACGGCGGCTTCCTGCACGACGCCGCGTTGTTCGATCCGGCGTTCTTCGGGATCTCGCCGCGTGAAGCCCTGGCCATGGACCCGCAGCAGCGGCTGCTGCTCCAGACGTCATGGGAGGCCCTGGAGCGCGCGGGCATCGCGCCGACGTCCCTGCGCGGGCAGAACGCGGGGGTGTTCTTCGGGGCCTCGACGCAGCCGTACGGGGTCAGCGCGCGCGACGCCTCCGGCGAGACCGAGGGCTACGTCATGACCGGGTCGTCCGCCAGCGTCCTGTCCGGCCGGGTGTCCTATGTGCTCGGTGCGCGCGGTCCCGCCGTCACCGTCGACACCGCGTGCTCGTCGTCCCTGGTCGCCCTGCACCTGGCCGCGCAGTCGCTGCGGTCGGGGGAGTGTTCGCTCGCGCTGGCGGGCGGGGCGACGGTGCTGGCGACCCCGGACATCTTCGTCGAGTTCTCCCGGCTGCGCGGCCTCGCCGCGGACGGCCGGTGCCGGTCGTTCGCCGACGACGCCCAGGGCACCGGCTGGGCCGAAGGGGTCGGTGTCCTCGTGCTGCAGCGCCGTTCCGACGCCCTGCGCGACGGGCGTGAGGTGCTGGCCGTCGTGCGTGGGACGGCGGTCAACCAGGACGGCGCGTCCAACGGGCTGACCGCGCCGAACGGACCGTCGCAGCAGGCGGTGATCCGGCAGGCACTCGCGAACGCGGGCCTGCGGCCGTCCGATGTGGACGCGGTGGAAGCCCACGGTACGGCGACGACGCTGGGCGATCCGATCGAAGCGCAGGCGCTCCTCGCGACGTACGGCCAGGACCGTTCGGAACCGCTGTGGCTGGGCTCGTTGAAGTCCAACATCGGGCACGCCCAGGCCGCGGCCGGGGTGGCGGGCGTGCTGAAGATGGTCCTGGCCATGCGTCACGGCGTCCTGCCGCGGACGTTGCACGTCGACGCGCCGACGTCCGCAGTGGACTGGACGACCGGTGCGGTCCGGCTGCTCACCGAGGCCCGGCCGTGGGACGTGGCCGACCGGCCGCGGCGGGCCGGGGTCTCGTCGTTCGGGGTGTCCGGGACCAACGCGCACGTCGTGCTGGAACAGGGGCCCGCGCCGGTGCGCCCGGAGCCGTCCGCGGGGCTGGTGCCGCTCGTCGTCACCGGCCGGTCCGCGGCGGGCCTGGCCGGCCAGGCCGCCCGCTTGGCCGAGTCGCTGCCGGCCGACGTCGGCGCGGCCGGCCGTTCCCTGCTGTACTCGCGCGCCCACTGGGAGCACCGCGCCGTGGTGCTGGCCGCGGATCACGAGCAGGCCGTGGCCGGACTGCGTGCGGTGGCCGGTGGTTCGGCCTCGCCCGACGTGCTGCGCGGGATGGCGGACCCCGGACCCGTGGTGTGGGTCTTCCCCGGCCAGGGCGCGCAGTGGGCCGGCATGGGCCGGGAGCTGTGGGCGGCGAACCCGGTGTTCGCCGCCCGGATGGCCGAGTGCGAGGCGGCCCTCGCGTCCCATGTGGACTGGTCACTGTCCGAAGTGGTCCGTGGCGCCGGCGCGCTCGATGCGGTGGACGTCGTGCAGCCCGTGTCGTTCGCGGTGATGGTGTCGCTCGCCGCGGTGTGGGCGTCGCTGGGCCTGCGGCCGGACGCCGTCGTCGGGCACTCGCAGGGCGAGATCGCCGCGGCCTGCGTCGCCGGCGCGCTGTCCCTGGCCGACGCGGCCCGGGTCGTCGCGGTGCGCAGCCGCATCATCGCGCGGCGGCTGGCCGGCCACGGCGGGATGCTGTCCGTCGCACTGGGCGAAGAGCGGATCCGGCTCGCCGAGGGCGTCGAGATCGCGGCGGTGAACTCACCCGACGCGGTCGTGCTGGGCGGGGATCCCGCGGCGCTGGACGAGCTGGCCGAGACCTACCGGGCGCAGGACGTCCGGGTGCGACGGGTGCCGGTGGACTACGCGTCGCACACCGCGCACGTCGCCCGCGCCGAAGCCGAGCTGACCGCTGAACTGTCCGATGTGGACAGTAAGGCGCCCGCGATCCCGTGGTACTCCACAGTGGACAGCGCGTGGACGACCGGTCCGCTCTCCTCGGACTACTGGTACCGCAACCTGCGTGGCACCGTCCGGTTCGCCGACGCCACCCGCGCGCTCGCCGACGCGGGCCACCGCGTGTTCGTCGAGACGAGCTCGCACCCGGTGCTGACGACGAGCGTGCAGGAGACCGTCGCGGACGCCGTGGTGTGCGGCACGCTGCGGCGGGACGAACCCGAGCAGGACCGGCTGCTGCGCTCGGCGGCCGAGCTGTTCGCGCACGGCGTCCCCCTGGACCCGGCGGCGTTGCTGGCACCCGGGCCGGGCGCCGCGGTGCCGACCACGGCGTTCCAGGAGCGGCGTTACTGGCTGACGGCCGAGCGGGGCCCGGACCTGGAGCGGGTGGGGCACCCGCTGCTGACGGCCGCCCTGGACGACCCGGTGACCGGTGGCGTCGCGCTGACCGGCCGCGTCTCGCTGCGGACGCACCCGTGGCTGGCGGACCACGCCGTGTCGGGTGTCGTGGTGGTGCCCGGGACGACGTTCGTGGAGCTGGCGGTGCGGGCCGGTGACCGGCTCGGGGTGCCGGTGGTGCGGGAACTGGTCGTCGAAGCGCCGATGGTGCTGCCGGAGACGGCGCCGGCCGAGCTGCGGGTGACCGTCGGCGCGGCGGACGGCGACACGCGGCCGGTCACCGTGCACTCCCGGGGTGGCGACGGCACCTGGACCCGCCACGCGACGGGCGTCCTGACGGCGGCTTCGACCTCGGCTGCCGCGTCGACCGAGTGGCCGCCCGCGGACGCCGAAGCCGTGGACGTCTCGGCGTTCTACGACCGGCTCGCGGAGCACGGTTACGGCTACGGCCCGGTGTTCCGCGGCCTGACCGCGGCGTGGCGCCGGGGTCCCGTGGTGTTCGCGGAGGTCTCGCTGCCCGACGGCACGGACGTGGCGGGCTACACGCTGCACCCGGCGCTGATGGACGCGGCGCTGCACGCGGCGATGCTGCACACGACCGAGGTGCGGCTGCCGTTCTCGTGGACGCGGGTGGCGATCCACGCGGCGGGAGCGACGGCGGCCCGCGTCACGCTGAGCCCGGCCGAAGGCGGCGTGTCGGCCGAGCTGACGGACGCGACCGGAACGCCGCTGCTGTCCCTGGGCGCCCTGACGACCCGCCCGGTCACCCCGGGCCAGCTGACCACGTCGGCGAGCGACGCGCTGTTCGCGCTCGCGTGGACGGAGCTGTCCCTGGACGCGGGCGAACCCGGCGAGGTGCGGGTCCTCGAGGGCGACGAGCCGTGGCTCGACCCGGAAGCTCGGTGGTTCGTCCTGCCGGTCGACCCCGATCCCGCCGAAGCCGAGACCCGGCGCGTCCGGACCACCGTCGCCCGGGTGCTGCGCGTGCTGCAAGCCGTCCTGACCGGCGCGGACCCGGCCGCGCGCCTCGCCGTCGTCACCTCCGGGGCCGTCGCGGCCGAGCCGGGGGAGAGCGCCGATCCGGTGGCCGCCGCCGTCTGGGGCCTGGTGCGGGCCGCCCAGGCCGAACACCCCGGCCGCTTCCTGCTCGTCGACCGGGACGGCGAGGCCCCCGGCCACGGCGTGCTCGCCGCGCTCGCGGCCCGCGCCGAAACCCAGTGCGCCCTGCGCGGACCGCGCGTCCTCGTCCCGCGGCTCGAGCGGGCCGCCGCCGGGACGAACACCTTCCCGGCCGGCGGCACCGTGCTCGTCACCGGCGGCACCGGGCTGCTCGGCTCGCTCGTCGCGCGCCGGCTCGTCACCGGCCACGGCGTCCACCGCCTCGTCCTGGCGTCCCGGCGCGGTCTCGCCGACGACCTCGCCGCCGAACTGCGGGACCTCGGCGCCGACGTCCGCATTGAAGCCTGCGACGTCGGGGACCGCGACCAGGTCAAGGCCCTGCTCGACGGCATCCCCGGCCTCACCGCCGTCGTCCACGCCGCCGGGGTGCTCGACGACGGCGTCGTCACCGCCCTCGACGGCGGCCGCCTCGAGCCCGTCTTCCGGCCCAAGACCGACGCCGCCGTCCACCTCGACGAGCTGACCCGCGACCGCGACCTGGCCGCCTTCGTGCTGTTCTCCTCCGCCGCCGGTGTCCTGGGCAACGCCGGGCAAGCGAACTACGCCGCCGCCAACGCCTTCCTCGACGGCCTCGCCACCCGCCGCCGGGCCGCCGGCTTGCCCGCCGTCTCGCTCGCCTGGGGACTGTGGACCGAAGCCAGCGGCCTGACCGCCGGCCTCCGGGTCCGCGAAGGCCTCGGCACCGCCCAGGGCCTGGACCTGTTCGACCGCGCGCTCACCTCGGACCGGCCGGTGCTCGTCCCGATCGCCCTCGACCTGCCCGCCCTCCGGCGCCTGCCGGCCGTGCCGCCGCTGTTGCGCGGCCTCGCCGGGCCCGTCCGCCCGCAGGCGCGCGCCGCCCGCGACGGCGGGTTCGCCGACCGGCTCGCCCGGCTGGCCCCCGCCGCCCGCCGCGCCGTGCTCGACGACCTCGTGTGCGCCGAGGCGTCGGCCGTGCTCGGTGGCCTCGACGTCGCCCCGACCCGGGCGTTCCGCGACGCCGGGTTCGACTCGCTCACCGCCGTCGACCTGCGCAACCGGCTGGCCGCCACGACCGGGCTCACCCTGCCCGCGACGCTCGTCTTCGACCACCCGAACCCGGCCGCGCTCGCCGCCCACCTGCACGGAGAGCTGTTCGGGCCGGCGCCGGCCGCCGCCGAGACCGCCGTCGCGTCGGCCGAGCCGATCGCGATCGTCGGCATGGGCCTGCGGCTCCCCGGCGGCGTCGACAGCCCCGAAGCGCTCTGGGACCTGGTGCGCGACGGCGTCGACGCGGTGGCGGGCTTCCCGGCCGACCGCGGCTGGGACCTCGCCGCGCTCTACGACCCCGACCCGGACGCCGCGGGCACGTCGTACACGCGCTCCGGCGGGTTCCTGCACGACGCGGGTGTGTTCGACGCCGGGTTCTTCGGCATCTCGCCCCGCGAGGCCCTCGCCATGGATCCGCAGCAGCGGCTGCTGTTGCAGACGTCGTGGGAGGCCGTCGAACGCGCGGGCATCGCCCCGACGTCCCTGCGCGGACAGCGCGTCGGCGTCTTCACCGGCCTGATGTACCACGACTACGGCGTCGGCGCCCCCGCCGACCCGGAGCTGGAAGGCCTGCGGGGCACGGGATCGGCGGGCAGCGTCGCCGCCGGCCGGGTGTCCTACGTGCTCGGTCTGCAGGGTCCCGCCGTCACGGTGGACACCGCGTGCTCGTCGTCGCTGGTCGCGATCCACCTGGCGGCGCAGGCCCTGCGCGCCGGCGAGTGCTCGATGGCACTGGCCGGCGGCGCGACCGTGCTCTCCAGCCCCGAGGTCTTCGTCGAGTTCTCCCGCCAGCGCGGCCTGTCCGCGGACGGCCGGTGCAAGTCCTTTTCGGACGACGCCGACGGCACCGGCTGGGCCGAAGGTGCCGGCGTGCTCGTGCTGCAACGGCTGTCCGACGCCGTCCGCGACGGCCGGGAGATCCTCGCCGTCGTCAAGGGCAGCGCGGTCAACCAGGACGGCGCCTCCAACGGCCTCACCGCCCCGAACGGCCCGGCCCAGCAGGCGGTGATCCGGCAGGCCCTCGCCGCCGCGAGCCTCGAACCGTCCGAAGTGGACGCCGTGGAGGCGCACGGCACCGGGACGGTCCTGGGTGACCCGATCGAGGCGCAGGCGGTGCTCGCGACCTACGGCCAGGACCGGGAAACGCCGTTGTGGCTGGGTTCGCTGAAGTCCAACATCGGCCACGCGCAGGCCGCGGCCGGTGTCGCGGGCGTGGTGAAGATGGTGCTGGCCATGCGCCACGGCCTCCTGCCGAAGACCTTGCACGCCGGGACGCCGTCGTCCAAAGTGGACTGGAGTGCCGGGGCCGTCCGGCTGCTCACCGAGCCCGCCGAGTGGCCCGCCGGTGACCGGCCGCGCCGCGCGGCCGTGTCGTCCTTCGGCGTCAGCGGCACCAACGCCCACCTCGTCCTGGAGCAGGGCCCCGCGCGCGAACCGGCCGAGCCCCTGCCGGTGACCGGTCCGCTGCCGCTGGTCGTGACCGCGCGCTCGGCGGGCGGGCTCGCGGCGCAAGCGGCGCGGCTCGCCGGGGGAGCCGGCGATCTCGCCGGGACGGCGAACGCGCTGGTGCGGACCCGGGCGATCTGGGAGCACCGCGCCGTCGTCGCGGCGAGCGACCGGGAGACGGCGATCGCGGGCCTCACCGCGTTGGCCGCGGGGAACTCCGCGTCCGGTGTGGTCACCGGCGTCGCCGATCCGGCCGGGCCGGGCAAACTCGTCTGGGTCTTCCCCGGCCAGGGTGCGCAGTGGGCCGGGATGGGCCGCGAGCTGTGGCGCACCGAACCGGTGTTCGCGGCGCGGATGGCGGAGTGCGAAACGGCCCTCGCGCCGTGGGTGGACTGGTCGCTCGCCGACGTCGTGCACGGCGCCGCCGCGCTGGACGCCGTCGACGTCGTGCAGCCGGTGTCGTTCGCGGTGATGGTGTCGCTGGCGGCGTGGTGGGAGTCGGCGGGGCTGCGGCCCGACGCCGTGCTCGGCCACTCGCAGGGCGAGATCGCCGCCGCCTGCGTCGCGGGCGCCCTGACCCTGGCCGACGCCGCGCGCGTGGTCGCGGTGCGCAGCCGCGCGATCGCCACCGGCCTCGCCGGCTCCGGCGGCATGCTCTCGGTCGGCGTCGGCGCGGACCGCGCCCGGGCCGACCTCGCCCGGTGGCCCGGCGTCGAAACCGCCGCCGTCAACTCCCCGCACGCCGTCGTCTTCGCGGGCGAGAGTGGCGCGCTCGACGAGGCCGAGTCGTTCTACCGCGAGCAGGACGTGCAGGTCCGCCGGATCCCGGTGGACTACGCCTCGCACACCGCGCGGGTCGAGGCGATCGAGGCCGAGCTGACCACCGCGCTGGCCGACGTGCGCGCGGGGAAGCCGTCGGTGCCGTGGTTCTCCACAGTGGACCAGAACTGGGTGGAGACGCTCGACCCCGGCTACTGGTACCGCAACCTCCGCGCCACGGTCGGGTTCGCCGACGCGATCCGCACGCTGTCCGGCGACGGCCACCGCGTGTTCCTCGAAACGAGTTCGCACCCGGTGCTCACCACGAGCATCCAGGCCACAGTGGACGATCCGGCGGTGCTAGTGTGCGGCAGCCTGCGCCGCGACCAGCCCGAACGGGAACGGCTGCTGCAGACCGCGGCCGAGCTGTTCACCCGCGGCGTCGACGTCGACTGGACGGCGTTCCTGCCGGAGGCCGAGCCGGTCGCCCTGCCGACCACGGCGTTTCTCGGCGAGCACTACTGGCTGCGGGCCGGACCGGCCACCGCGGACCCGGCCGGCGTCGGGCAGGAAGCCGTCGACCACCCCGTGCTGGGCGCGGCCGTCGAGGACGCCGCGTCCGGCGGGATCGTGTTCACCGGCCGGATCTCCCGCGACACCCACCCGTGGCTGAGCGACCACGCCGTGTCCGGGACCGTCCTGGTACCGGGCGCGGCGCTGGTCGAACTCGCCGTCCGCGCCGGGGACCGGGCGGGCACGCCGGTGCTGCGGGAACTCGTCGTCGAGACGCCCCTGCTCCTGCCGGAAGCCGGGGTCGTCCCGGTGCAGGTCGTGGTGGGCGCACCCGACGGCGACGACCGGTCCGTGAGCCTCCACTCCCGTGTGGACGGTGGCTGGGTCCGGCACGCCGAAGGCCTCCTGACCGCCGACGACCTGACGAAGTCCACTGTGGACTTGTCGACCTGGCCGCCGCCGGGTGCAGTGGAAACCGACCTCGCCGGGTTCTACGACGTCCTGGCCGCCCGCGGGTACGAGTACGGCCCGGCGTTCCAGGGCATCACCCGCGTGTGGCGGCGCGACGAGGACCTGTTCGCCGAGGTCACGCTGCCCGGCGGCGTCGACGCGACGGGCTTCACCATCCACCCGGCGCTGGTCGACGCCGCCCTGCACCCGCTGATCCCGGCCGCGGGCGACGGCGTCGAGCTGCCCTTCGCGTGGACCGGCGTCACGCTGCACGCGACCGGTGCGACCGCGGCCCGGGTGCGCCTGCGTCCGGCCCCCGGCGGCACCGCGGTCGAGCTGGCCGACGAGACCGGCGCGCCCGTGCTGTCGGTCGCCGCGCTGGCGACCCGGCCCGTCCGCCCGGACCAGCTCGCCGCGGCGGGAACCGGCGGGGATGCGCTGTTCGCCGTCGAGTGGACCGAGCTGCCGCCGGGCACCGACGTCGACCCGGGCGACGCCGAAGTCCTGCACGTGGACACCGGCGACCTCCACACCGTGGTCGCCGGAGTGCTGCGCCGGGTCCAGGAGTTCGTCGCCGGACCGGGGACGCGGCTCGTCGTGCACACCCACCACGCCGTGTCGACCGGCCACCCCGAGCCCGTCGACCCGGTGGCCGCCGCGGTGTGGGGACTCGTGCGGTCCGCGCAGACCGAACACCCGGACCGGCTCCTGCTCGTCGACGGCGAGCTGCCGGCCGGTCTCCCGGGGACGCTCGCCGCCCGCGGCGAGGACCAGTGCGCCGTCCGCGACGGGCGCGTCCTCGTCCCGCGGCTCGTCCGGCCCGCTCAAGACGGACTGTCCCTTCCGGACGGTGCCGCGCCGTGGATCCTGCGGTCCGGCGACACGTTCGACGACCTCACGCTGGAACCGTCCGAAATGGACCCGCTGGAGCCGGGCCAGGTCCGGGTGGCGGTCCGCGCGGCCGGGATCAACTTCCGTGACGTGCTCGCCGGGCTCGGCGTGCGGCTGAGTCTCCAGAGCGTCGCCGGCGAAGGCGCCGGGGTCGTCGTCGAGGTCGGTCCCGGTGTCACCGGGTTCGCGGTGGGCGACCGGGTCCTCGGGCTGGTCACCCGCGCGTTCCAGCAGGTCGTGGCGGCGGACGCGCGCACACTGGCGCCGATGCCGGACGGCTGGTCGTTCGAGCAGGCGGCGTCGATCCCGGTCGTGTTCCTCACGGCGTTCTACGGCCTCGCCGATCTGGCGAGCCTCCGTCCGGGCGAGAAGGTGCTGGTGCACGCGGCCGCGGGCGGCGTCGGCCTGGCCGCGGTGCAGCTGGCGCGGCACCTCGGCGCCGAGGTCTACGCGACGGCGAGCCCCGGCAAACACGGCGTGCTGCGGGAGCTGGGCATCCCGGACGACCACATCGCGAACTCGCGGACCCTGGAGTTCGCCGAGACGTTCGGCCCGGTCGACGTCGTCCTGAACTCTCTGGCCGGGGAGTTCGTCGATGCCTCGCTGGGACTGCTCGCCGAGGGCGGCCGGTTCCTCGAGATGGGCAAGACCGACATCCGCACCGGAATCGCGGGCTACCAGGCCTACGACCTCCACGAAGCCGGTCCGGACCGCATCGGTGAGCTGCTCCGCGAAGTCCTCGGCCTGTTCGCCTCCGGGGCGCTGCGGCCGATCCCGGTCACGCCGTGGGACGTCCGGCAGGCGCCGGCGGCGTTCCGGTTCATGGCCCAGGGCAAGCACATCGGCAAGAACGTCCTCACCACCCCCCGCTCGCTCGACCCGGCGGGCACGGTGCTGATCACCGGCGGCACCGGCCGGCTGGGCGCGCTGGTGGCGCGGCACCTCGTCGCCGGCCACGGCGTCCGCGACCTGCTGCTGGTGTCCCGGCGCGGCCCGGACGCCGACGGCGCGGCCGAACTGGCCGGCGAGCTGCGGGCGGCCGGCGCGCGGACGCGGATCGTGGCCTGCGACGTCGGCGACCGGGAGCAGCTGCGCGCGCTGCTCGACGGCGTCGCGCTGACCGCGGTCGTCCACGCGGCCGGGGCCCTGGCCGACAGCGTCCTCGCCGCCCAGGACGAAGCCGGGCTGGCCACGGTGTTCCGGCCCAAGGCCGACGCCGCCGCCCACCTCGACGAGCTGACCCGCGGCCACGACCTGGCCGCGTTCGTGCTGTTCTCCTCGGCCGCGGGCGTGCTCGGCGGCGCCGGGCAGGCCGGCTACTCGGCGGCCAACGCGTTTCTCGACGGCCTCGCCGCGAGTCGCCGGGCCGCCGGCCTGCCCGCTGTGTCGCTGGCCTGGGGCCTGTGGGCCGACGCGAGCGGGCTGACCGCGCACCTCGGCGCGGCCGACACGACGCGGATGGCCCGCACCGGCGTCGGCGCGCTGACCGCCGACCAGGGGCTGCGCCTGCTCGACGCGGCTCTCGCCTCCCCGCGCCCCGCGACGGTCCCGATGGTCCTGGACCACGCCGCGCTCCGCGACCGGGCGCGCACCACGACCGTGCCGCCGCTGCTGCGGGAGCTGGCCGGCCGGGGCCGCCGCACCGCGCGGACCACCGTCCGCGCCGGGACGTGGACCGCCCGCCTGAGCCGGCTGGACGGCCCGGCCCGGCTGGCCGCGCTGACCGACCTGGTCACCGGCGAAGCGGCCGTTGTCCTCGGTGGCGGGGTCGCCGTGGCGGGCGGCCGCGCCTTCCGCGACGTCGGCTTCGACTCGCTGACGGCGGTCGAGCTGCGCAACCGGATCACCGCGGCCACCGGCGTCACCCTGCCGGCGACGGCCGTGTTCGACCACCCGACCCCGGCTGAGCTGGCCGCCCACCTGCGCGACGCTCTCCTCGGCGCCGAGGCCGCCCCGGCACCCGCGGCGTCGGTGACCACCGACGAGCCGATCGCCATCGTCGGCATCGGCGTCCGGCTCCCGGGCGGAGTGGACAGTCCCGAATCGTTGTGGGATCTGGTTTCCGACGGCGTCGACGCCATCTCGCCGTTCCCCGGCGACCGGGGCTGGGACGTCGGCACGGGCGCGTCCTACGCCCGCGCCGGCGGCTTCCTGCACGACGCCGGCCAGTTCGATCCCGCCTTCTTCGGCATCTCACCGCGTGAAGCCCTGGCCATGGACCCGCAGCAGCGCCTCGTCCTGCGGACCGCCTGGGAAGCCCTCGAACGGGCGGGCATCGCGCCGACGTCCGTGCGGGGCGACGACGTCGGGGTGTTCCTCGGGGCCATGGCGCAGGACTACGGCACGCGGGTGCACGAGGCACCGGCCGAGACCGCGGGGTTCGCGCTCACCGGCTCGTCCTCGAGTGTGCTGTCGGGCCGGGTGTCCTATGTGCTCGGTGCGCGCGGCCCGGCGGTCACCGTCGACACGGCGTGCTCGTCGTCGCTGGTGGCGATCCACCTCGCGGCGCAGTCGCTGCGGTCGGGTGAGTGTTCGACTGCGCTCGCCGGCGGGGTCACGGTGATGGCGACCCCGGCCGCGTTCGTGGAGTTCGCCCGCCAGGGCGGCCTCTCCACCGACGGCCGGTGCCGGTCGTTCGCCGACGACGCGGACGGCACGGGCTGGGCCGAAGGTGTCGGTGTGCTTGCCCTGCAACGGCTTTCCGACGCGATCCGCGACGGCCGAGAGGTGCTGGCCGTGGTGCGCGGCACCGCGGTCAACCAGGACGGCGCGTCGAACGGCCTGACCGCCCCGAACGGCCCGGCGCAGCAGACGGTGATCCGGCGGGCGCTGGCCAACGCCGGGGTGACACCGTCCGAAGTGGACGCCGTCGAGGCGCACGGCACCGGCACGACGCTCGGCGATCCGATCGAAGTCCAGGCGCTCCAAGCCGTCTACGGGACCGAACGCGATCCGGACCGGCCGTTGCTGCTGGGGTCGCTGAAGTCCAACATCGGGCACGCGCAGGCCGCGGCGGGCGTCGCCGGGGTGATCAAGATGGTCCTGGCCCTGCGGCACGGTGAGCTGCCGCGCACCCTGCACGCCGGCACGCCGTCGTCCAAAGTGGACTGGTCGGCCGGCACGATCCGGCTGCTGGCCGAACCGCACGCCTGGCCGGCCGGTGACCGCCCGCGGCGCGCCGGCGTGTCGTCGTTCGGCGTGTCCGGCACCAACGCGCACCTCGTGCTCGAACAGGCCCCGGCGGCCGTCGACCGGGAGCCGGCGCCGGACGTCGCCGTCCCGCTGATCGTCTCGGCCCGCTCGGCTGAGGGACTGACGGCGCAGGCCGGTCGCCTCGCGTCCGCCCTGGCCGGCGGCGCGGGCTTGCCGGAGGTGGCCTGGTCGCTGGTGCGATCCCGGGCGGTCTGGGAACACCGGGCCGTGGTGACGGGCGGCAACCGCGACGACGTGATCGCGGCGTTGCGGGCCGTGGACAGCCGCGGCCCGGCCGACCCGGCGAGCGGCGTGGCGTTCGTGTTCGCCGGCCAGGGATCGCAGCGGCCGGGCATGGGCGCCGAGCTGTACGCGCAGTTCCCGGTGTACGCGGAGGCGTTCGACGCGGTGTGCGCGGAGCTGGACCGGTGGCTGGCCGGGCACGTCGACCTGCCGGTGCGCGACGCGCTGGCGTCGGACCTCGTGCACGAGACGGTGTACGCGCAGGCGGGGCTGTTCGCGGTCGAGGTCGCGATGGCCCGGCTGCTGGAGTCGTTAGGGGTCCGCCCGAAGGTGGTGGCGGGGCACTCGCTGGGCGAGCTGTCGGCGGCGCACGTGGCGGGCGTGTTCACGCTGCCGGACGCGGCTCGGCTGGTGGCCGCGCGCGGCCGGTTGATGCAGGCGTTGGCGCCGGGCGGGGCGATGCTGGCGGTGTCGGCGTCCGAAGCGGATGTCGAGCCCTTGCTCGGCGACGGCGTCTGGCTGGCCGCGGTGAACGGGCCCGCGTCGGTCGTGCTGTCGGGCGCGCAGGGGGCGCTCGACGCGGCGGCCGGGGAACTGGCGGCCCGCGGGTTCGAGACGTCGGAGCTGCCGGTGGGCCACGCGTTCCACAGTGGACTGATGGCGCCGGTGCTCGCGGACTTCGCGGCGGAACTCGCGGAGGTGGAGTTCCACGAGCCGGTGCTGCCGCTGATCTCGACGGTGACCGGGGAGCAGGCCGACGTCGGCACGGCCGAGTACTGGGTGGACCAGATCCGCCGTCCGGTGCGCTTCGCGGCGGCGGCCGAGACCCTCCTGGCGCACGCGCCGGGCACCGTGGTGGAACTCGGCCCGGGCGGCGTCCTGACGGCGGTGATCCGGTCGCTGCCCGTGCCGTCGCCGGCCGACGTCGTCGCGCTCACCCGCCGCGACCGGCCGGAACGCGCCACTCTCACGGCCGCGCTGGCCGCTCTCTTCACCCGCGGCGCCGACGTCGACTGGACGCCGCTCTTCCCGCCCGCCACCCGGCACGTGGTTCCGCTGCCCACCACCGCGTTCCAGGAGCAGCACTTCTGGCTGCGGCCCGGCCCGGCGATCGCCGACCCCGGCGACGCCGCGTTCTGGCGAGCGGTCGAGCGGGAGGACCTGACCGCGCTCGGCGACGTGCTCCCCGCCGCGGCCCCGGAGTCGCTCGCCGGCGTCCTGCCGGACCTCGCGCAGTGGCGTCGGAAGCAGCAGGCGGAAGCCGCCGTCGACGACTGGCGCTACCAGGTCACCTGGCAGCGGCTGCCGCAGTCCGAGGTGCCCCTCACCGGTCACTGGCGGGTCCTGGGCGACGACGGCACCTTCACCGCCGCCCTGCGCGACCGCGGCGTAGTCGCCGAGCCCGCCGACCACGTCCTCCTGCTCTCCGACGGCCGCGCCGGCACCCTGCTTCCGCAGGTGCAGGACCTCCTGGCCACGACGTCCGCCCGGCTGTGGGTCGCCACCCGCGGCGCGGTCGGCGTCGGCGGCGGGGACGTGCCCGCCGATCCGCGCGCCGCCCAGGCGTGGGGGCTCGGCCGGACCGTCGCGCTGGAGCACCCCGGCCGCTGGGGCGGCCTGCTCGACCTGCCCGCCGTCCTCGACGACACCGCCGTCCGCCGCGTGCTCGACGTCCTCGCCGGCGACGAGGACCAGGTCGCGATCCGGCCGTCCGGGGTCTTCGGCCGCCGGCTCGTCCGGGCCGGGACCCCCGCGGGCGGTCCGGAGTGGACACCGCGCGGCACCGTCCTGATCACCGGCGGCACCGGCGGCCTCGCCGCGCACCTGGCCCGCGACCTCGCGGCGCGCGGCGCCGAGCGCGTCGTCCTGGTGAGCCGCCAGGGCCCGGCCGCCCCACTGGCCCGCACCGGTGAGTTCGACGTCGTCGCGGCGGACGTCACCGACCGCGACGCGCTGGCCGCCGTCCTGGCCGAGTACCCGCCGGACGCCGTCGTCCACGCCGCCGGGGTGTCCGGTGGCGCCGTCGCGGTCACGGACGCCGACCCGGCGGGCTTCGAACGGGTCCTCGCGGCGAAGGCGGAAGGCGCGCTGCTACTCGACGAGCTGCTGGGCGACCGCCCGCTGGACGCCTTCGTGCTGTTCTCCTCGGTCGCCGCGACCTGGGGCGCCGCCGGTCAGGCCGCCTACGCGGCGGCCAACAGCACCCTGGACGCCCTCGCCGAGACCCGCCGGGCCCGCGGCCGCACCGCGGTCTCGATCGCCTGGGGTCCCTGGGACAGCGCCGGCATGAGCACCGAGGACGGCGCCCGCGCCCGGCTGGCCCGCGGGGCCGTCGCGCCGATGGCCCCGGCGCCGGCCCTGACGGCGTTGCGCGCGGTACTGCGGACGGGCGCGCCGACGGCGGTCGTGGCGTCGGTCGACTGGCCGCGGTTCGCCCCGGTCTTCACCGCGGCCCGCCCGAGCCCCCTCCTCACCGCCTTCGCCGAGCCGGCGCCGGTCACCGGCCCCGCCCGGCTCACCGGCACCGACCTGGCCACCTTGACCGACCTGGTCCGCACCGAGGCACGCGCGGTGCTCGGCGGGGCCGGCGTCGCGGCCCGGCAGGCGTTCCGCGACGCCGGGTTCGACTCGCTGACCGCCGTCGAACTGCGTGACGTCCTCGCCGCCCGCACCGGCCTCGCGCTGCCCGCGACGACCGTCTTCGACCACCCCGACCCCACGGAGCTGGCGGCCCACCTGCACGGCGAGCTGACCGGCGCGACGGCGGACGCGCCGGTGCTCGCGACCACCGCGGCGAGCGGCGACCCGATCGTCGTCGTCGGCATCGGGCTGCGCCTTCCGGGCGCGGTGGACAGTCCGGAAGCGTTGTGGGACCTGGTTTCCGGCGGGGTCGACGCGATCTCGCCCTTCCCGGCCGACCGCGGCTGGAGCCCGGGCGGCGCCGGCGGGTTCGTGCACGACGCGGGCCTGTTCGACCCGGAGTTCTTCGGGATCTCGCCCCGTGAAGCCCTGGCCATGGACCCGCAGCAGCGCCTCGTCCTGCGGACGTCGTGGGAAGCCCTCGAACGGTCCGGCATCGCGCCGACGTCACTGCGCGGCGAGCCCGTCGGAGTCTTCGTCGGGGCGTCGGCCCAGCAGTACGGCCCCGGCACGGACACCGACGGCTTCGGCCTGACCGGCTCGTCGGCGAGCGTGCTGTCGGGGCGGGTGTCCTACGTGCTCGGTGCGCGGGGACCGGCGGTCACCGTCGACACGGCGTGTTCGTCGTCGCTGGTCGCGATCCACCTGGCCGCGCAGTCGTTGCGGACGGGGGAGTGCTCGCTGGCGCTGGCCGGCGGGGTCACGGTGATGGCGACGCCGGCCGCGTTCACCGAGTTCGCCCGGCAGGGCGGTCTCGCCGCCGACG
Source organism: Amycolatopsis sp. WQ 127309 (assembly GCF_023023025.1). NCBI lineage: Bacteria > Bacillati > Actinomycetota > Actinomycetes > Pseudonocardiales > Pseudonocardiaceae > Amycolatopsis > Amycolatopsis sp. WQ 127309. The sequence goes on along the minus strand of NZ_CP095481.1, from coordinate 9,698,795 downwards.
GCCGGTGCAAGTCCTTCGCCGACGACGCTGACGGGACGTCCTGGGCCGAAGGCGCGGGAGTCGTGGTGCTGCAACGGTTGTCCGACGCGGTCCGCGACGGCCGTGAGGTGCTGGCGGTCGTGCGGGGCACGGCGGTCAACCAGGACGGTGCGTCGAACGGGCTCACCGCGCCGAGTGGTCCCGCGCAGCAGGCGGTGATCCGGCAGGCGCTGGCCAACGCCGGCGTGACACCGTCCGAAGTGGACGTCGTCGAAGCGCACGGCACCGGCACGACGCTGGGTGATCCGATCGAGGCGCAGGCGTTGCTGGCGACGTACGGCCAGGACCGGGACACGCCGCTGTGGCTGGGGTCCCTGAAGTCCAACATCGGGCACACCCAGGCCGCGGCGGGCGTCGCGGGGGTCGTCAAGATGATCATGGCGATGCGCCACGGCGAGCTGCCGAAGTCCCTGCACGCGGGCGAGCCGTCGTCCCGGGTGGACTGGACGGCGGGGAACGTGCGGGTGCTGACCGCGGCCGAACCGTGGCCGCGGCCGGGCCGCCCGCGCCGCGCGGGTGTGTCGTCGTTCGGGGTGAGCGGCACCAACGCCCACCTCGTGCTGGAAGAGCCCCCGGTGACCGAGGCGGCCGCGCCGGAGGAGGCCCCGGGTGTGGTCCCGGTCGTCGTGTCGGCCCGCTCGGCCGCCGGACTGACCGCGCAGGCCGAGCGCGTGGCGTCCTACTTGGACGGTCAGGAAAACCTGACGGCACCCGCGTGGTCGCTGCTGCGGTCCCGGGCGGTGTGGGAGCACCGCGCCGTCGTCCTCGCCGGCGACCGCGGACAGGCGGTCGACGGCTTGCGGCGCGGACCTGTGCGCGGTGAGGCCGACCCGGCGCGCGACGGCGTCGCGTTCGTCTTCACCGGCCAGGGCGCGCAGCGGCCCGGGATGGGGCAAGAGCTGTACGAGGCGTTCCCCGCGTACGCGGATGCGTTCGACGAGGTGTGCGCGGAGTTCGACCGGTACCTCGACAAGCCGTTGCGCGAGGCGATCGCGTCGGATCTGGTGCACGAGACGGTGTACACACAGGCGGGGTTGTTCGCGGTCGAGGTCGCGATGGTCCGGTTGCTGGAGTCGTTCGGGGTGCGGCCGAAGGTCGTCGCGGGCCACTCCCTCGGTGAGATCACCGCGGCGTACGTCGCGGGCGTGTTCTCGCTGCCGGACGCCGTGATGCTGGTCGCGCACCGCGGCCGGCTGATGCAGGAGCTGCCGCCCGGCGGGGCGATGGTCGCGGTCGAAGCGTCCGAAGTGGACGTTTGCTCCGTACTGGGCGACGGCGTCTGGCTCGCCGCCGTCAACGGGCCGCGCTCGGTCGTGCTGTCCGGCGACGCGGCCGCGGTGCACGCCGCCGCGGCGTCCCTGCCGGGCAAGACGACCCCGCTGCCGGTGAGCCACGCGTTCCACTCGGGACTGGTGGAGCCGATGCTGGCCGAGTTCGCGCAGGTGACGGGCCGCGTCGAGTACTACGAGCCCGCGGTGCCGGTGATCGCCGGCGACGTGACGTCCGCGCGGTACTGGGTCGACCAGGTCCGCAGTCCCGTCCGGTTCGCCGACGCGCTCGACGCGATCGGCGGCCACGCGGTGACGGCCGTGCTGGAGGTCGGGCCGGACGGCGTGCTGACCGCGATGGCGCCCGAAACGCTCACCGCCGTCGCGCTGACCCGGCGCGACCGGCCGGAACCCGCCACCGCCCTCGCCGCGCTGGCCGCGTTGTTCGTGCACGGCGCCGACGTCGACTGGACCCCGCTGTTCCCGCCCGCCACCCGGCGGATCGTGCCCGTGCCGACGACGGCGTTCCAGGAGAAGCGCTACTGGCTGGAGCCGGAGCCGGCCCCGACCCGCAGTCCCGGCTCCTTGCGTTACCGCGTCGAGTGGGAAGCGTTGCCGGACAACGGAACGCGGATCGCGGGCCGCCGCTGGCTGGTGGCCGCCCCCGGCGACGACCTTGGCGTGGCCGGCGCGCTGCGGGCGCGGGGCGCGGACGTCGTCACGATCCCGTGGAGCACCGACCGGGAGGCGACGACCCGGCTCGTCGACGACGCCGGCCCCCTTGACGGCCTGATCCTGGTCACCGGCACCGCCGACGCCGTCACCGCGCTGCCCGGGCTGCAGGCGGCCCTCGCCGCGGCGGTCCCGGCCCCGGTCTGGGTGGTCACCGAGCAAGCCACGGTCAACCCGGACGCGGCCCAGGTCCAGGCCCTCGGCCGGACCGCCGCACTGGAACACCCGAGCCGCTGGGGCGGGCTCGTGGACCTGTCCGGTCCCGACGCGGTCGACCGGTTGCCGGGGGTGCTGGACGGGACCGAGGACCAGGTGGCCGTGCGCGCGGACGGCGTCTTCGGCCGGCGCCTGGTGCCCGATGACGCGCCGGCGGCCGGGGACGGCTGGACCCCGCGCGGAACGGTGCTGGTCACCGGCGGTGGCGGCGCGCTTGCCCCGCACCTCACCCGCTGGCTCGCCGACGCCGGCGCCGACCACGTCGTGCTGATCGGCCGCCGTGGCGGCGAGCCGGCGGACCTGCCGGGGTGCCGGGTGACGGCGGTGGCGTGCGACGTCACCGACCGGGCCGCGCTCGCCCGGGTGCTGGCCGAGTACCCGCCCGACGCCGTGCTGCACGCCGCCGGGGTTCCGGGCGGCCCGGCCGGGATCGACGACCTGACCCCGGCAAGTCTGGCCGACGCGGTCGCCGCCAAGGTGACCGGCGCCGTCCACCTCGACGACCTCCTGGCCGACCGGCCGCTGGACGCGTTCGTGCTGTTCTCCGCCACCGCCGGGATCTGGGGCGCCGCCCGGCGCGGCGCGTACGCCGCGGCGGCCGGGTTCCTCGACGCGCTCGCCGAGCGCCGCCACGCCCAGGGCCGCCCGGCCCTGTCGGTCGCCTGGGGCACCTGGGCCACCGAGGCCCTGACCGGCGACACCCGGCGGCAGCTCGAGCGCCAGGGATTGTCCACTATGGAGCCCGGCGACGCGCTGACGGAGCTGAGTGCGGCGCTGCGGACCAGACGGCCCGCCGCCGTCGTCACCGCGATGGACTGGGCCCGGTTCGGGTCGCTGTTCACCGCGTCCCGGCCGAGCCCGCTGCTTTCCGGCCTGACCGGCACGGGCGCCGACGAGTCCACAGTGGACGACTCGGCGTCGCAAGCGCTGCGGGAGCGGTTGCGACCCCTGGATCCGGCGGCCCGGCGCACGGCGCTCACCGAGCTGGTCCGGGCCGAGGCCGCCGCGGTGCTGGGCACCGATCCGGGCCCGGCGAAGCCGTTCCGCGACGCCGGGTTCGACTCGCTGACCGCGGTCGAACTGCGCCGGCGCCTGACCACGGCGACCGGCGTGGCCCTGCCCGCGACCGTCGTGTTCGACCACCCCACCGCGCGGGCCCTCGCCGAGCGGCTCGACGAGCTGCTGGCCGCCCCGGCCGGCGACCTCCTGGCCACCCTGGACGCGGTGCTGGACGCGCTCGACCCGGCCGCGCTCGACGACCGGATCACCGCGAAGCTGCGCCGGCTCCTGGAACCGGTGCCCGTGCCGGCCCCGCAGCCACCGGCGGCGAACGACCTGGACGCCGTGACCGCCGACGGCCTGTTCGACTTCCTCGACCGCGAACTCGGCCCGTCGTGACCCCGGCCGGCCCCCGAGACGGAAACCCGAGTGTGACCCGTGGACGTTGACGACAAGGTTCTCGACTACTTCAAGCGGACCGTGGCCGAGCTGCGCCAGGCCCGCGCCGAGCTGGACGAGCTGCGGGCCGCGAAGGCCGAGCCCATCGCGGTGGTCGGCATCGGCGTCCGGCTGCCGGGCGGCGTCACGAGCCCGGAAGCGCTGTGGCGCCTGCTCACGGACGAGGTCGACGCCGTCTCGGGGTTCCCGGCCGACCGCGGCTGGGACGTCGAGGCCGTCTACGACCCCGATCCGGACGTCCCCGGCAAGTCCTACACCCGCTCCGGCGGGTTCCTGGCCGACGCGACGCGGTTCGACCCGGCGTTCTTCGGGATCTCGCCGCGTGAAGCGCTTTCCATGGACCCGCAGCAGCGGCTGCTGCTGCAGACGTCGTGGGAGGCCCTCGAACGCGCGGGCATCGCGCCGACGTCGCTGCGGGGCAGCCGGACCGGCGTGTTCTTCGGCGCGGCCGCCCAGGGTTACGGCGCCCAGTTGCGGGAATCGACCGGCGACGCGGCCGGGTACGCGCTGACCGGCTCGTCGTCGAGCGTTCTGTCCGGCCGGGTCGCCTACGTGCTCGGCCTGCGCGGTCCCGCGGTGACGCTGGACACGGCGTGCTCATCGTCGCTGGTGGCCCTGCACCTGGCGGCGCAGTCGCTGCGGTCCGGCGAGTGCTCGGTGGCGCTGGCGGGCGGCGCCACCGTGATGGAGACGCCGAGCATCTTCGTCGAGTTCTCGCGCCAGCGCGGGCTGTCCGCGGACGGCCGGTGCAAGTCCTATTCGGACACCGCCGACGGCACGGGCTGGGGCGAAGGCGTCGGGGTCCTGGCCCTGCAACGGCTTTCCGACGCGCGCCGCGAAGGCCGTGAGGTGCTGGCGGTGCTGCGCGGCAGCGCGGTCAACGCCGACGGCGCGTCCAACGGGCTCACCGCCCCGAACGGCCCGGCCCAGCAGGAGGTCATCCGCCAGGCCCTGGCCGGCGCGGGCCTGGCACCGTCCGATGTGGACGCCGTCGAAGGCCACGGCACCGGGACGACCCTGGGCGATCCGATCGAGGTCCAGGCGCTGCTGGCGACCTACGGTCAGGGCCGGGAAACGCCGTTGTGGCTCGGCTCGCTGAAGTCGAACGTCGGGCACACGCAGGCCGCGGCCGGCGTGTCCGGGGTCGTCAAGATGATCCTCGCGATGCGGCACGGCGTGCTGCCGCGCACCCTGCACGTGACGGAACCGTCGTCCCGCGTCGACTGGGCCGGCGGCGCGGTGCGGCTGCTGACCGAGGCGCGCCCGTGGCCGGAGACCGGCCGGCCGCGCCGGGCCGGGGTGTCGTCGTTCGGGGTGTCCGGGACCAACGCGCACGTCATCGTCGAGCAGGCCGCCGAGGAGGAGCCGCCGCCCGGCACGTCGACCGGGGTCGTGCCGCTGGTGGTGTCCGCGCGGTCGGCGGCGGGCCTGACCGACCAGGCCGCGCGGCTGGCCGGGGCCCTGGACCCGGCCGCGGATCTCGGTGCGGTGGCGGCGGCGCTGGTGCGGTCGCGAGCGCTGTGGGAGCACCGGGCGGTCGTGTGGGCCGAGGACCCCGAGCAGGCGGTCGCGCGGCTGCGCGAGGTGACCAGCCGCGGACCGGCACCGGACGACGACGGCGTGGCGTTCCTCTTCACCGGGCAGGGTGCCCAGCGGCCCGGGATGGGCGCGGAGCTGGCCGCGGAGTTCCCGGTGTTCGCGACGGCCTTCGACGAGGTGTGCGCGGAGCTGGATCGTCATCTGGACCGGCCGCTGCGCGAGGCGATCGCGTCGGACGCGGTGCACGAGACGGTGTATACGCAGGCGGGGTTGTTCGCGGTCGAGGTCGCGATGGTCCGGTTGCTGGAGTCGTTCGGCGTGCGCCCGCGCGTGGTCGCGGGGCATTCACTGGGGGAGATCACCGCGGCGTACGTGGCGGGTGTGTTCTCCCTCGAAGACGCGGCGATGCTGGTGGCGGCCCGGGGTCGGTTGATGCAGGAGCTGCCGCCGGGTGGGGCGATGGTGGCGGTGGCGGCGTCCGAAGCAGACGTCGAGCCGGTGCTCGGGGACGGCGTGTGGTTGGCGGCGGTCAACGGGCCGGAGTCCGTGGTGCTGTCGGGGACCGCCGAGGCGATCGAGGCCGCGGTGGAGCGGCTGCCGTACCGGACGAAGCGGCTGACCGTCTCGCAGGCGTTCCACTCCGGGCTGGTCGAGCCCGTGCTGGCGCCCTTCGCCGCGGTGGCCGCGCGCGTGACCTACCGCGAGCCGTCCGTCCCGCTGGTGTCCACTGTGTCCGGTGCGGTGGCCGACCCCGAGATCCGCACGGCGCAGTACTGGGTCGACCAGGTCCGGCGTCCGGTGCGGTTCGCGGACGCCGTGACGACGGTGCTGGCGACCACACCGGCCGTGCTGCTCGAGGTCGGCCCGGACGCCGCGCTGACGGCGATGGTCCCCGACGGCGCGCCCGCGACGGTGCCGCTGGGCCGCCGCGGACGTCCCGAGCCGGACGTCTTCCGCGCCGCGCTGGCGGCGGCGTTCGCCTGCGGCGCCGACGTGGCGTGGGACGCGCTGCTGCCCGCGGCGCCCGCCCGCGTGTCGCTGCCGACCACGGTGTTCCGCCCGGACCGGTTCTGGCTGACGCCCGGCAGCGCGGTGGCCGACGCGGCCGGTCTCGGCCTCGACGCGGTGGCGCACCCGGTGCTCGGCGCGGCGGTGGAGGACCCGGCGACCGGCGCGGTGACCCTCACCGGCCGGCTGTCGTCCGACGTGCTGCCGGAAGCGGGCGCGGAAGCCTGGCTGGAGCTGGCGATCCAGGCCGGTGACCGGGTGGGTGCGCCGGTCGTGCGCGAGCTGACGGCCGAACGACGGCTCGCCCTCATCCCGGGGACACCGGTGCGGGTGCAGGTCGTGGCCGGTCCGGCGGAGTCCGGTGCGCGCCGGGTCGAGGTCCACGCGCGTCTCGCCGACGGCGGTGCGTGGGTGCGCTGCGCGACCGGGACCCTGACGACCGCGGCCCCGGTGCCGCCGTCCTTCGCCTGGCCGCCGCCGGGAGCGACGCGAACCGCCGACGGCCTGCTGCGCCGCGGCGAGGAGATCTACGCCGAGGTCGAACTGCCGTCCGAAGTGGATCCCGCGACGTTCGCGATCCACCCGGCGCTGCTCACCGCGGCGCTGGCGATGACGGGGGAGCGACCTTCGGCCTGGGCCGGGGTGACGCTGAGCGCGGGCAACGCGGGGGTCGCCCGGGCCCGGCTGACCCCGGTCCCCGGCGGCTGGGCGCTGACCCTGCAGGACACGGCCGGGGCGCCGATCCTGTCGGCGGAATCGGTGACGACCGGGACGGTGCCCCTCGCGCACGACGGCGCCGGGGACGCACTGTTCGCGGTCGAGTGGCGGCCCCTGCCCGACGTCGCTCCCGGTGGATACGGCGAGGCCCTGGTCATCGACGGTGCGGCCGGCCTCGCCGAGGCCGTCGAGAAACCGTCCACTGTGGTCCTGCGGGTCGCCCCGGGGACGGGCGAGGAGACCGCCCGGGTGCGCGAGGTCCTCGCCGGGGTGCTGGCGACACTGCAGGCCTTCCTCGCGGACCCGGCCTGGCAGGACAGCCGGTTGCTGGTCGTGACCCGCGACGCCGCCGACCCCGTCGCGACGGCGGTCGGAGGGCTCGTCCGCACCGCCCGGACCGAGCACCCGGGCCGCGTCCTCCTGGCGGACGTCACCGGCGAAACCGACCTGGCCGCCCTGGCCGCGACACTGGTGTCCGCCGGCGAGGACGAGTGCCGCGTCGCCGACGGCGAGGTCCGGGTGCCCCGGCTCGTCCGCGAGACCGCCGCCCCGGATCCCGGCGCGCGCCCGCTCGACCCGGCCGGCACGGTCCTCGTCACCGGCGGCACCGGCATGCTCGGCTCCGCCGTCGCGGAGTTCCTCGTGCGGGAGCTGGGCGTGCGCGGTCTCCTGCTCGCCTCCCGCCGCGGGCCCGCGGCCGACGGCGCCGCCGACCTGGTCGGCCGTCTCGAAGCCGCCGGTGCGCGGGTCGACGTCGTCGCCTGCGACACCGCCGACCGCGACCAGGTGCGCGACCTGCTCGCCCGGGTGCCGGACGGGGCGCCGCTCACCGCCGTCGTGCACACGGCCGGGGTGATCGACGACGGCCTCCTCGGCACGCTCGACCCCGCGCGCCTCGACACCGTCCTGCGCCCCAAGGCCGACTCCGCCGTCCACCTCGACGACCTCACGCGCGACGCCGGCCTCGCCGCGTTCGTGCTGTTCTCCTCCGCCGCCGGGGTGCTCGGCGGCGCCGGGCAGGGCAACTACGCGGCCGCAAACGCTTTCCTCGAGGGTCTCGCCGCGCGGCGCCGCGCCGCCGGCGAGGCCGCCGTCGCCCTGGCCTGGGGCCTCTGGGCCGGCGACGGGCGGATCTCCCGGGCCGCCGACGCCCAGCGGATGGCCCGCGCCGGCTTCGGCGCCCTCGACCCCGCGCGGGGCCTCGCCCTCCTCCGCACCGCGCTGACGTCGGCCCGGCCGGCCCTCGTGCCGATGGTCCTCGACCTGCCGGTCCTGCGGGACCGGGCGCGCGACCACGGCGTCCCGCCGTTGCTCACCGAACTCACCGGGCCGATCCGGCGGCCCGCCGCCACCGCCGGGAACGGCCTGCTGAGCCGCCTGGCCGCGGCCGGGCCCGCCGACCGCGTCGCGCAGCTCACCAGTCTCGTCCGCGCCGAAGCCGCCGTCGTCCTCGGCGGTGGCGACGGCGTCACCGCCACGCAGGCCTTCCGCGACGCGGGGTTCGACTCCCTCACCGCGCTCGAACTCCGCAACAAGCTCGCGGACCTCACCGGGGCGGCCCTGCCGTCCACTGTGGTCTTCGACCACCCCGACCCGCAGGCGCTCGCCGAGTACCTCGCCGGCACCCTCGCGCCGGTCGCTCCCGTGGCCGCCGTCGTCACCGGCGACCCGGTGGTGGTCGTCGGCGTCGGGCTGCGGCTGCCGGGCGGAGTGGACGGTCCGGAAGCCCTGTGGGAGGTCGTTTCCGGCGGGGTCGACACGATCTCGCCGTTCCCCGCCGATCGCGGCTGGGACACCACCGGCCTCGACGGCGTCGCCCGCTTCGGCGGGTTCCTGCACGACGCGGGCCGCTTCGATCCCGCGTTCTTCGGCATCTCGCCCCGCGAAGCCGCGGCGATGGACCCGCAGCAGCGGCTCCTGCTCCAGACGTCGTGGGAAGCGCTGGAACGCGGCGGGATCGCCCCGACGTCGTTGCGCGGGCAGGACGTCGGCGTGTTCTTCGGCGCCTCCGCCCTCGGTTACGGGATGCAGGGCCAGGGTTTCGCCGACGAAGCCGCCGGGTTCGCCATGACGGGGTCGTCGGCGAGCATCATCTCGGGTCGCGTTTCGTACGTGCTCGGGGTGCGCGGCCCGGCCGTCACCGTGGACACGGCGTGTTCGTCGTCGCTGGTGGCGATGCACCTCGCGGCGCAGTCGCTGCGGTCCGGGGAGTGCACGATGGCGCTCGCCGGGGGCGCGACGGTGATGGCGACCCCGGCGGCGTTCACCGAGTTCGCCCGCCAGGGCGGGCTCGCGGCGGACGGCCGGTGCAAGTCCTTTTCGGACGGAGCCGACGGCACGGGCTGGGGTGAGGGCGTCGGGGTCCTGGTGCTCCAGCGCCTCTCGGACGCCGTGCGCGACGGCCGGGAAATCCTGGCCGTCGTCAAGGGCAGCGCGGTCAACCAGGACGGCGCGTCGAACGGCCTGACCGCCCCGAACGGACCCGCGCAGCAGGCGGTGATCCGCCAGGCACTGGCCAACGCCGGGGTGCGACCGTCCGAAGTGGACGTCGTCGAGGCGCACGGCACGGGCACCACACTCGGCGACCCGATCGAGGTCCACGCCCTCCAAGCGGCCTACGGTCAGGACCGCGAAACGCCGTTGTGGCTGGGGTCGCTGAAGTCCAACATCGGGCACGCGCAGGCCGCGGCGGGCGTCGCCGGGGTCGTCAAGATGGTCCTGGCCCTGCGCCACGGCGTCCTGCCGCCGACACTGCACGCCGCGCACCCGTCCACCCAGATCGACTGGAGCGCCGGGGCGGTCCGGCTGCTGACCGCGGCCGAGGAGTGGCCCCGCGGGGACCGGCCGCGCCGGGCCGGGGTGTCGTCGTTCGGGGTGAGCGGGACCAACGCGCACCTGGTGCTGGAGGAAGCCCCACCGGCACCTAGGCCGGTACCGATCGCCGATCCGGGTGTCCTGCCCGTGGTCGTGTCGGCGCGTTCGGCCCGCGGCCTCGCCGAGCAGACCGAGCGGGTGGCCGGTTTCCTCGAGAGCCACGACACCCTCGTCGCGCCCGCGTGGTCGCTCCTGCGGTCACGGGCGTTGTGGGAACACCGCACCGTGGCACTGGCCGGGACTGCCCACGAGGCCGCGGACCTGCTGCGGAAGGGCGCGGTCCAGGGCGTCGTCGACCCGTCCCGTGACGGCGTCGCCCTGCTGTTCACCGGTCAGGGCGCGCAGCGGGTCGGGATGGGCTTCGAGCTGGCGGCGGAGTTCCCGGTGTTCGCGACGGCGTTCGACGAGGTGTGCGCGGAGTTCGACCGGCACCTGGACCGGCCGTTGCGTGCGGCGATCGCGTCGGATCTCGTGCACGAGACTCGCTATACGCAGGCGGGGTTGTTCGCGGTCGAGGTCGCGATGGTCCGGTTGCTGGAGTCGTTCGGCGTGCGCCCGCGCGTGGTCGCGGGGCATTCACTGGGGGAGATCACCGCGGCGTACGTGGCGGGCGTGTTCTCCCTCGGAGACGCGGCGATGCTGGTGGCCGCGCGGGGTCGGTTGATGCAGGAGCTGCCGCCGGGTGGGGCGATGGTGGCGGTGGCGGCGTCCGAAGCAGAAGTCGAGCCGGTGCTCGGCGACGGCGTGTGGCTGGCGGCGGTCAACGGGCTGCGGTCGGTGGTGCTCTCCGGCGACGCCGAGGCGGTGCACGCGGCCGCGGCAGGCCTGGCGTTCAAGACCACCCCGCTGACGGTGAGCCACGCGTTCCACTCCGGACTGCTGGACCCGATGCTCGCCGGGTACGCCGAGGTGGCGCGCCGCGTCGACTACCGCGAGCCCACGCTGCCCGTCGTGTCCACTGTGTCCGGACGGGCCGCGGGGGCGGAGCTGGGTTCGGCGGACTACTGGGTCGAGCAGGTGCGGCGCCCGGTGCGGTTCGCCGACGCCGTCCGGACCGTCCTGGACCTCTCGGTCGCGGCGGTCCTCGAAGTCGGGCCGGACGCGGCCCTCACCCCGGCCGTGCGTGAGATCGACGACGCGCCGGTCGCCGTCGCGCTGACCCGGCGGGACCGGCCCGAGTCCGGCACCGCCCTGACCGCGTTGGCCACGCTGTTCGCCCACGGCGTCCCGGTGGACTGGAGCGCGCTGTTCCCGGCCGGGCTCCCGGTCGTGCCGGTGCCGACCACGGCGTTCCAGAACCGCCACTACTGGCTCAAGACCGGCACCGCCGACACCGGCGTCCTGCCGGTCGCCCACCCGCTGCTCGGCGCGGCGGTGCCCGACGCCGCGTCCGGCGGGGTCGTCCTGACCGGGCGGATCGCCCGCGAGACGCACCCGTGGCTGGCCGACCACGAGGTGGCCGGCACGGTCGTGGTCCCCGGCACGGCGCTCGTCGAGCTGGCGGTGCAGGGCGGCGACCGCGTGGGCACGCCGGTGGTGCGCGAGCTGGTCGTCGAGGCCCCGCTGCGCCTGGACGACGAGCCGGTGCGCGTGCAGGTCGTCGTCGGCGCCGACGAATCGGGCCGTCGCCCGGTCGGCGTCTACTCCCGAGTGGACGGTGCACAGTGGACCCGGCACGCCGCGGGCTTCCTGGTCGCCGGGGAACCGGCCGCGACCGGCCTGGGGGAGTGGCCGCCCGGTGGCGCCGAGCCCGTCGACACGTCCGGGTTCTACGACACCCTCGCGGGCCGCGACTACACCTACGGCCCGGCGTTCCGCGGCGTGACGGCGGCTTGGCGGCGCGGTGACGAACTCTTCGCCGAGGTGACGCTGCCCGAGGGCCTGGAAACCGCGGGGTTCGCGATCCACCCGGCGCTGTTCGACGCCGCCCTGCACCCGACCATCCTGGACGCGGGCGACGAGGTGGCGCTGCCGTTCGCCTGGACCGACGTCGTGGTGCACGCCACCGGCGCGACCACCCTCCGGGCCCGGTTGCGCCCGGTCGACGGCGGCCTGGCCGTCGACCTCGCCGACGGTACCGGCGACCCGGTGCTGTCCGTCGGGTCCCTGACGACCCGGCCGGTGCCGCGCGACCGGCTCGCCCGCCCGGTCGACGACTCACTCTTCCGGCTCCGGTGGACGCCCTTGACCGCGGAACCCGGCACGCCCGTCGCGACCGAGACGGTGACCGGCAATCTCGGCCGCCTGACCACGCGTCCCGAGTGGATCGTCCTGCGTGCCGACGCCGGTGCAGGCAGCGACGAACCACGGCGGGTACGGGACGTCACCGGCCGGGTTCTGCGCACCCTGCAAAGCTTCCTCGGTGATCCGACGTGGACCGGCTCGCGGCTCGTCGTCGTGACGTCCGGCGCGGTGGACCTCGGCGGCCCGCCGGACCCGGTCGCGGCGGCCGTCTGGGGACTGGTGCGCAGCGCCCAGACCGAGAACCCCGGCCGCCTGCTGCTCGTGGACGGCGACATTCCGGACGGCCTGCTCGCGGCCTTGGCCGCGTCGGGTGAGGACCAGTGCGCGGTCCGCGACGGCCGGGGCTGGGTGCCGCGGCTGGCCCGGGCCACCGACGACGACCTCGTGCTGCCGGAGGACGGCCCGTGGGTGCTGCGGGCCGCGGGCGGCACCTTCGACGGCCTGACCCTCGAACCGTCGACAGTGGAACCGCTGGCCGCCGGGCAGGTGCGGGTCGACGTGCGCGCGGCCGGGGTGAACTTCCGCGACGTCCTGTCCGGGCTCGGCGTCGACGTCGGCGCCGCCGGGATGGGCGGCGAGTGCGCCGGCGTGGTCACCGAGGTCGGCCCGGGCGTGACTGGCCCGGCCGTCGGCGACCGTGTCCTCGGCATGGTGCCGGGCAGCTTCGCCCCGCAGGTCGTGGCGGACGTCCGCACCCTGGCGCCGGTGCCGGCGGGCTGGTCGTTCGAGCGGGCCGCGTCGGTCCCGGTCGTGTTCATGACCGCCTGGTACGGCCTCGTCGACCTCGCCGGAGTGCGGCCCGGCGAGCGCGTGCTGGTGCACGCCGCGGCCGGCGGCGTCGGGATGGCCGCGGTCCAGGTCGCCCGGCACCTCGGCGCCGAGGTCTACGCGACGGCGAGCCCGGGCAAGCAGTACGTCCTGCGGGAGATGGGGATTCCGGACGACCACATCGCGAATTCGCGGACCCTGGAGTTCGCGGAGCAGTTCGGTGAAGTCGACGTTGTGCTGAATTCCCTGGCAGGGGAGTTCGTCGACGCGTCACTGGGGTTGCTGGCCGAAGGTGGCCGCTTCCTGGAGATGGGCAAGACCGACATTCGCACGGACGTCGACCGCTATCAGGCGTTCGACCTGCCGGAAGCGGGCCCGGAGCGGATCGGCGAGCTGCTGCGCGAGGTCCTGGACCTGTTCGGGACCGGCGAGCTGCGGCCGATCCCGCTCACGACGTGGGACATCCGCCGCGCGCCCGAGGTGTTCCGGACGATGGCGCAGGGCAAGCACATCGGCAAGAACGTCCTGACGCTGCCGCGCGCCCTCGACCCGGCGGGCACGGTCCTCATCACTGGCGGGACGGGCATGCTCGGCTCACTCGTCGCGCGGCACCTGGTGGCCGAGCACGGTGTGCGCCACCTCGTCCTCGCGGCACGCCGTGGCGGCGACACCGAGACCGCCCGTGAGCTGCGGGAACGCGGTGCGCGCGTCGACGTCGTGGCGTGCGACACGAGTGACCGCGAGCAGGTCCGGACCCTGCTGGACGGCCTCCCGCTCACCGGCGTCGTCCACGCCGCCGGGGTCCTCGACGACGGCGTGCTCGCGTCCCTGGACGACGAGCGCCTGGACCGGGTCTTCGCGCCCAAGATCGACGCCGCCGTGCACCTGGACGAGCTGACCCGCGACGCCGACCTGGCGTTGTTCGCGGTGTTCTCCTCGGTCGCGGGCGTGCTCGGCGCCGCTGGCCAGGCTAACTACGCCGCCGCCAACGCGTTCCTCGACGCCTTGGCCGCTCGCCGTCCCGGTGCGGTGTCCCTGGCTTGGGGCCTGTGGGCCGGCGACACCGGCATGAACGCCGGGCTCGCCGACCAGGACCGCCGGCGCATGGCGCGAGCCGGGTTCGGCGCCCTCGACCCCGCCCGGGGCATGGCCCTGTTCGACCGCGCGCTGACGTCCGCGCGGCCCGCACTGGTGCCGATGGCCGTCGACGTCCACGCGCTGCGCGACGTCCCGCCGATCCTGCGGGACCTCGCCGGCCGCACCCGCCGCACCGCCCGGCCCGCCGAAAACCGTGCTGCCGTCCGGGATCTGGCCGCGCTGACGGAGCTGGTGCGCGCCGAGGCCGCCGCCGTCCTGGGCGGCGACGAGCACACCATCGGGGCCGCACAGGCGTTCCGCGATGTCGGGTTCGACTCCCTGACCGCCGTCGAGCTGCGCAACCGGCTCACCACCGCGACCGGGATCGCGCTGTCGGCCACCGTCGTGTTCGACCACCCCAGCCCCCGCGCCCTCGCCGAGCACCTGCACGGCGAACCCGCCCCCACCGAGCCCACGCGCGCGGTCCTCGACGACGACCCGGTCGTGGTCGTCGGCATGGGCGTGCGGCTGCCCGGTGACGTCGACAGCCCGGACGCGCTGTGGGAGCTGGTGCGCGACGGCGTCGACGCGATCACCGGGTTCCCGGCCGACCGCGGCTGGGACCTCGACGCGCTGTACGACCCCGACCCGGACTCGCCGGGCACGTCCACCACGCGATCCGGCGGGTTCCTCCACGACGCCGGCCGCTTCGACGCGGGGTTCTTCGGCATCACCCCGCGCGAGGCGCTCGCCATGGACCCGCAGCAGCGGCTGCTGCTCCGGACGTCGTGGGAGGCCCTGGAACGCGCGGGCATCGCGCCGACGTCCCTGCGCGGGCAGGCCGCGGGGGTGTTCTTCGGCGCCTCGGCGCAGCACTACGGCGCCGGCGCGGAGGACCCCGGCGTCGAGGGGTACGTCCTCACGGGATCGTCGTCGAGCGTGCTGTCCGGCCGGGTGTCCTACGTGCTCGGCGTGCGCGGGCCGGCGGTCACGGTGGACACGGCGTGTTCGTCGTCGCTCGTGGCCCTGCACCTGGCCGCGCAGTCGCTGCGCAGCGGCGAGTGCTCCCTCGCGCTGGCGGGCGGCGCGTCCGTGATGGCGACGCCCGGGATGTTCGTCGAGTTCTCGCGCCAGCGCGGCCTGTCCGCGGACGGCCGGTGCAAGTCCTTCTCCGACCACGCCGACGGCACCGGCTGGAGCGAAGGCGTCGGAGTGCTGGTGCTGCAACGGCTTTCCGACGCGGTGCGCGAGGGCCGTGAGGTCCTGGCCGTCGTCCGGGGCACCGCGGTCAACCAGGACGGCGCGTCCAACGGTCTCACCGCGCCGAACGGGCCCGCCCAGCAGGAGGTGATCCGGCAGGCCCTCGCCAACGCCGGGCTGGCACCGTCCGATGTGGACGTCCTCGAAGGACACGGGACCGGCACGACCCTCGGCGACCCGATCGAAGTCCAGGCACTGCAAGCGGTCTACGGCGTGGACCGCGATCCGGCGCGGCCGTTGCTGCTGGGGTCGCTGAAGTCCAACCTCGGGCACGCGCAGGCCGCGGCCGGGGTCGCCGGGGTGATCAAGATGATCCTCGCGATGCGGCACGGCACGGCGCCGCGGACCCTGCACGCCGGCGAACCGTCGTCGCGGGTGGACTGGCCGGCCGGCGGGATCCGGCTGCTCGCCGAGCCGGCGCCGTGGCCCGAGGCGGACCGGCCGCGGCGCGCGGCGGTGTCGTCGTTCGGGGTCAGCGGGACCAACGCGCACGTCGTCCTGGAGCAGGGGCCGCCGGTCACCGAGGCCGACGTCCGCCTCACCGGGCCGGTGCCGGTGGTCGTGTCGGCCCGGACCGCCGACGCGCTGCTCGACCAGGCGACGCGTCTCGCGGCCTTCCTGGACGGTGGTCCGGATCTCGGGACCGTCGCGTGGACCCAGGCGCACGCGCGCGCCGCGTGGGAGCACCGTGCGGTGGTGTTCGCGTCGGACGTCACCGAGGCGGCGACGCGGCTGCGTGAAGCGCGAGCATCGCAGGTCGCGTCCGGCAGCGGCGTCGCGCTGGTGTTCACCGGTCAGGGTGCGCAGCGGGTCGGGATGGGCTTCGAGCTGGCGGCGGAGTTCCCGGTGTTCGCGACGGCGTTCGACGAGGTCTGCGCGGAGCTGGATCGTCATCTGGACCGGCCGTTGCGCGAGGCGATCGCGTCGGACGCGGTGCACGAGACGGTCTACACGCAGGCGGGCTTGTTCGCGGTCGAGGTCGCGATGGTGCGGTTGCTGGAGTCGTTCGGCGTGCGCCCGCGGGTGGTGGCGGGGCACTCGCTGGGCGAGATCACGGCGGCGTTCGTCGCGGGGGTGTTCTCGCTCGACGACGCGGCGATGCTGGTCGCGGCCCGGGGCCGGTTGATGCAGGCGCTACCGCCCGGTGGGGCGATGGTGGCGATGGCGGCGTCCGAAGTGGACGTCCAGCCGTTGCTGGGCCACGGGGTCTGGCTCGCCGCGGTGAACGGGCCCGAGGCGGTCGTGCTGTCGGGCGACGCCGACGCGGTGCACGCGGCCGCGGCCGCGCTGCCGGTCAAGACCACCTCGCTGCCGGTGAGCCACGCGTTCCACTCCGGACTCGTCGAGCCGATGCTGGCGGAGTTCGCCGAAGTGGCCGCCCGCGTCGAGTACCGCGAGCCGGTGGTGCCGCTGGTGTCCACTGTGTCCGGTCAGCTCGCCGGGGCGGAGCTGTGCTCGGCGGACTACTGGGTCGAGCAGGTGCGGCGTCCGGTCCGGTTCGCCGACGCGGCCCGCACCGTGGCCGGCCAGAACGTGGCGGCCGTGCTCGAGGTGGGCCCGGACGGCGTCCTGACGGCGATGCTGCCCGACGGCGGTGTGGCCTTCACCCGGCGCGACCGGCCGGAGGCCGAGACGGCGCTGGCCGCGCTGGGGCAGGTGTACGCCCGAGGCGTCGACGTCGACTGGACGCCGTTGTTCCCCGAGGACGCGCGCCGGCTCGTGCCGGTGCCGACGACGGCGTTCCAGGACGAGCACTACTGGCTCAAGCCGGGCACCGGCCGCACCGACGCGGCCGGGCTGGGGCAGGTCCCGGTGCGGCACGCGCTGCTGAGCGCCGTGGTGGAGGACCCGGTGGCGGGCGGCGTCGTCCTGACCGGCCGGGTGTCCCGCGAGACGCCCGCGTGGCTGGCGGACCACGCGGTCGCGGGTTCGGTGCTGCTGCCCGGGACCGCGCTGCTGGAGCTGGCGATCCAGGGCGGTGACCGGGTCGGCACGCCCGTGGTGCGCGAGCTGGTGATCGAGGCGCCGCTGCGGCTCGACGCGGCCACCCGCGTGCAGGTCACGGTGGGTGCGGAAGCGGACGGCCGCCGCGCGGTGGCCATCCACTCCCGCCCGGCCACCGGATCCGGTGGCTGGACACGCCACGCGGCCGGCTTCCTCGCCGCGGCCGGCCCGGCCGGCCAGGCGCTCACCGAATGGCCGCCGCCCGGCGCCGAAGTGCTGCCCATCGACGGCTTCTACGCGCAGCTCGCCGAACGCGGCTACGCCTACGGGCCCGCGTTCCAGGGCGTCACGACGGCCTGGCGGCGGCGCGGCGAGCTGTTCGCCGAGGTCACCCTGCCCGGCGGCCTGGACGTCGCCGGATTCGCGCTGCACCCGGCGTTGTTCGACGCCGCCCTGCACGTCGCGGCGCTCGACGCCGCCGACGGCGTCACGCTGCCGTTCGCCTGGACCGACGTCGCCGTGCACGCCACCGGCGCGACGTCGCTGCGCGTCCGGATCCGCCCGGCCGGCGACGGCCTGGCCCTCGACCTCGCCGACCCGGCGGGTGCGCCGGTCGCGTCCGTCGGCTCCCTCGTCACCCGCCCGATCCCGCGCGACCACCTGACCGCGCCGGTCGACGACGCCCTCTTCACCCTCACCTGGACCGAACTCCCGCGCCACGAAGATCCGGCACCCCAAGACTGCGTCGTGCTCCGGGTCGGCGCCGACGGCCCGGGCGACGAGCCCCGCCGCGTGCGCGACGTGGCCGGGAGCGTGCTGCGGTCCGTCCAGGAGTTCCTCGCCGACCCGGCCCAGGTCGGAACCCGGCTCGCCGTGGTCACCACCGGCGCCGTCGCCCCGGACGGCGGCACCCCCGACCCGGTCGGCGCGGCGGTCTGGGGCCTGGTCCGCAGCGCCCAGACCGAGAACCCGGGCCGGCTCCTGCTCGTGGACGGCGACGTCGCCGACGGCCTGTTCGCGACCCTCGCGGCCGCCGGTGAGGACCAGTGCGCCGTGCGCGACGGGCACCTCTGGGTGCCGCGCCTGACGCGCCCCGACCCCGGGCTCGTGCCGCCCGGCGGGCCGTGGGTCCTCACCGCCACCGGCGGCGGCACCTTCGACGACCTCGCGCTCGTCCCCGCGCCGCACGCCGCGGCCCCCCTCGAACCCGGCCAGGTCCGCCTCGCCATGCGTGCCGCCGGCCTCAACTTCCGGGACGTCCTGTCCGGCCTCGGCGTCGACGTCGGCGCGGCCGGGATGGGCGGCGAAGGCGCCGGTGTCGTGCTCGAGACCGGCCCGGGAGTGTCCACTGTGGACGCCGGCGACCGGGTCATGGGCATGGTGCCACAGGGCTTCGGGCCCGTCGTGGTCGCCGACGCCCGCACCCTCGCCCCGGTGCCGGAAGGCTGGTCGTTCGAGCGGGCCGCGTCGGTGCCGGTCGTGTACCTGACGGCGTTCTACGGCCTCGTGGACCTGGCCGGACTGCGGCCGGGCGAGCGCGTGCTGGTGCACGCCGCGGCCGGGGGCGTCGGAATGGCGGCGGTGCAGCTGGCGCGGCACCTGGGCGCCGAGGTCTACGCGACCGCGAGCCCCGGCAAGCAGCACGTGGTGCGGGAGATGGGGATTCCGGACGACCACATCGCGAACTCGCGGACCCTGGAGTTCGCGGAGAAGTTCGACCAGGTCGACGTCGTGCTGAATTCTCTGGCCGGGGAGTTCGTCGACGCTTCGCTGGGACTGCTCGCCGAAGGCGGCCGGTTCCTGGAGATGGGGAAGACGGACATCCGCACGGACGTCGACCGCTATCAGGCGTTCGACCTGCCGGAAGCCGGTCCGGAGCGGATCGGCGAGCTGCTCCGGCACGTCCTGGACCTGTTCGACGCCGGAGCACTGCGGCCGATCCCGGTGAAGCCGTGGGACATCCGGCGGGCACCGGACGCGTTCCGGTTCATGGCCCAGGGCAAGCACATCGGCAAGAACGTCCTGACCCTGCCGCGCACCCTCGACCCGGCGGGCACGGTCCTGATCACCGGCGGCACGGGCATGCTCGGCTCGCTCATGGCACGGCACCTCGTCGCCGAACACGGCGTGCGTCACCTGGTGCTCGCGTCACGCCGTGGCGGCGACACCGAGACGGCCCGTGAGCTGCGGGAACGTGGCGTAGGTGTCGACGTCGTGGCGTGCGACCTGAGCGACCGGGACCAAGTCCGGACGCTCCTGGACGGCCTCTCGCTGACCGGCATCGTGCACGCGGCCGGAGTGCTCGACGACGGCGTGTTCTCGTCCCTCGACGACGAACGCCTGGACACGGTCTTCGCGCCGAAGATCGACGCCGCCGTGCACCTGGACGAGCTGACCCGCGACGCCGACCTCGCGCTGTTCGTGATGTTCTCCTCCGTCGCGGGGGTGCTCGGCGCCGCGGGCCAGGCCAGCTACGCCGCCGCGAACGCCTTCCTCGACGCGCTGGCCGCCCGCCGCCCGGGCGCCGTTTCCCTGGCCTGGGGCCTGTGGGCCGGTGACACCGGGATGACCGCGAGCGCCGACGCCACCCGGCTCGCGCGCTTCGGGCTCGGCGCCCTCGAACCCGCCCGCGGCCTCGCGCTGTTCGACCGCGCGCTCGACGCGGCCCGGCCGTCGCTGCTCCCGATGGCCCTCGACCTCACCGCCCTGCGCGACGTCCCGCCGATCCTGCGGAAGCTCGCCGCCCCGGCCCGGCGGACCGCCCGCACCGACCGGCCCGGCACCGGCGTCTTGGGCGCCCGGCTGGCGCGCCTGGACGCCGCCGCGCAGCTCACCACCCTGACCGACCTGGTCTGCGCCGAAGCCGCCGCGGTCATCGGCGGCGGCGCCGGGATCGGCGGCACGCGGGCGTTCCGCGACGTCGGCTTCGACTCGCTGACCGCCGTCGAACTGCGCAACCGGCTCGCGACCGCCACCGGCCTCGCCCTGCCCGCCACGGCCGTGTTCGACCACCCCAGCCCGGCCGCGCTCGCCGCCCACCTGCACGCGCGGCTCCTCGGGACCGGCGCCGAGGCCGCGCCCGCCACCACGGCGGCGTCCGACGAACCGATCGCCGTCGTCGGCATCGGCCTCCGGCTCCCCGGCGGCATCGACCACCCGGACGCGCTGTGGGAGGCGCTGTCCGACGGCGTCGACGCGGTCTCGGCGTTCCCCGCCGACCGCGGCTGGGCCACCACCGGGCTCGACGGCACCGCCCGCGTCGGCGGCTTCCTGCACGACGCCGGCCGGTTCGACGCCGCGTTCTTCGGGATCTCCAGCCGCGAAGCCCTCGCGATGGACCCGCAGCAGCGGCTCGTGCTGCAGACGTCGTGGGAGGCCCTGGAACGCGCCGGGGTCGCGCCGACCGCGGTGCGCGGCCAGGAGGTCGGCGTCTTCTTCGGCGCGATGACCCAGGAGTACGGCACCCGCCCGGACGCGGCCGCCGATGTCACCGGCTACGGCCTGACCGGATCCTCGACCAGCGTCGTCTCGGGCCGGGTGTCCTACGTGCTCGGTGTCCAGGGCCCCTCGGTCACCGTCGACACGGCGTGCTCGTCGTCCCTGGTCGCGTTGCACCTCGCGGCGCAGTCACTGCGCGCGGGGGAGTGCACGATGGCCCTCGCGGGCGGCGCGACGGTGATGGCGACCCCGGCGGCCTTCGTCGAGTTCACCCGCCAGCGCGGCCTGGCCGCGGACGGCCGCTGCAAGTCCTTTTCGGACGATGCCGACGGTACGGGCTGGGGCGAGGGTGTCGGAGTCCTTGTACTGCAACGGCTTTCCGACGCGGTTCGCGACGGTCGCGAGATCCTGGCTGTGGTGCGCGGGTCGGCGGTGAACTCCGACGGCGCGTCGAACGGGCTGACCGCGCCGAACGGCCCGGCGCAGCAGGCGGTGATCCGGCGGGCGCTCGCCGGGGCGGGGCTCGAAGCGTCCGAAGTGGACGCCGTGGAAGCGCACGGCACCGGCACCGTCCTGGGCGACCCCATCGAAGCCCAGGCCCTCCTGGCCACCTACGGCCGCGACCGCGCACCGGACCGGCCGCTGTGGCTCGGCTCGGTCAAGTCCAACTTCGGGCACACCCAGGCCGCGGCCGGAGTCACCGGCGTGATCAAGATGATCCTGGCCATGCGGCACGCCCGGCTGCCGAAGACGCTGCACGCGGGCACGCCGTCGTCGCGCGTGGACTGGACGTCCGGGGCGGTCCGGCTGCTCGCCGACGCCCGGCCGTGGCCCGAGACGGACCACCCGCGCCGCGCCGGGGTGTCGGCGTTCGGCATCTCCGGCACCAACGCGCACGTCGTCCTCGAACAGGCCCCCGCCCCCGCGACCGTCCCGGCCGCGGGGGAGACCGGACCGGTGGTGCCGCTGGTGATCTCGGCCCGTTCGGCAGCCGGCCTGGCCGCGCAGGCCGTCCGGCTGGCGGCCGCTCTCGACGACGACCTCGGCGCGGCGGGCTGGTCGCTGCTCGGCACCCGGGCCGTCTGGGAGCACCGCGCCGTGATCCTCGCCAAGGACCGTGACCAGGCCCTTTCGGCTCTGGAAGACCTCGGCCGAGGCGTGACCCGGGGTGAAGTGAACCCGGCGCTCAGCGGTGCGGGCTTCCTGTTCACCGGACAGGGCGCGCAGCGCGCCGGCATGGGAAACGAGCTGTACGACGCCTTCCCGGCGTACGCCGAGGCGTTCGACGAGGTCTGCGCGGAGCTGGACCGGCACCTGGATCGCCCGCTGCGCGAGGCGATCGCGTCGGAGCTGGTGCACGAGACCGTCTACACGCAGGCGGGGCTGTTCGCGGTCGAGGTCGCGATGGTGCGGCTGCTCGCGTCGTTCGGCGTCCGGCCCAAGGTGCTCGCGGGCCACTCGCTGGGCGAGCTGAGCGCCGCCCACGTCGCCGGGGTGTTCTCGCTGGCCGACGCCGCGCTGCTGGTCACCGCGCGCGGCCGCCTGATGCAGGCGCTCCCCGCCGGCGGGCGCATGGTGGCCGTCGTCGCGGCCGAAGCGGACGTCGAGCCGCTGCTGGGCGGCGGGGTGTGGCTCGCGGCCGTCAACGGCCCGCGGTCCGTGGTGCTCTCGGGTGAAGCGGACGCCGTCCGGGCCGCGGCGGAGTCCTTGTCCGGACGGGGTTTCCGGACGACCGAGCTGACGGTCGGCCACGCGTTCCACTCCGGGCTCGTCGAGCCGATGCTGGCCGAGTTCGCCGAGGTCGCGGCCCGCGTCGAGTACCACGAACCGCTGGTACCGGTGGTGTCCACGGTGTCCGGAGAACTCGCCGGGGCGGAGCTGTGCTCGCCGCGGTACTGGGTGGACCAGGTGCGCCGGCCCGTGCGGTTCGGCGACGCGCTGCGCACCGTCGCCGGGCAGGCCGTGGCGGCCGTGCTGGAGGTCGGGCCGGACGCCGCGTTGACCGCGCTGGCCGGCGAGCCCCTGGTCGCCGTCGAGCTGAGCCGCCGGGACCGGTCCGAGACCGGCACCGCCCTGGCCGCGCTCGCCGAGCTGTTCACCCACGGCGTCGACGTCGACTGGACACCGCTGTTCCCGGCCGGCGCGCGGCGGATCGTGCCGCTGCCGACCACGGCCTTCCAGGACCGCCACTTCTGGCTCGAGCAGCGGGCCGCGCCGGCCGACGTCTCGGCCGCCGGGCTGCGGCCCCTGGCGCACGCCCTGCTCGGCGCGGCGATCGACGACCCCGGCTCGGACACCGTCGTGCTGACCGGGCGGATCTCCCGCGACGCGCAGCCGTGGCTCGCCGACCACACCGTGGCCGGTACCGCCGTCGTCCCGGGCACCGCCCTGGTCGAGCTGGCGCTCCAAGCCGGCCGCGAGACCGGGACCCCGGTGGTGCGGGAACTCGTCATCGAAGCCCCGCTGCCCCTGGACGGCGTCCGCCAGCTCCACGTCGTCGCCGGGCCCGGTCAGGACGGCCGCCGGCCCGTCGCCGTCCACTCCCGGCCGGCCGGCGGGACCTCCTGGACCCGGCACGCCTCCGGCTTCCTCACGACGGGGGAGCCGGCCCCGCAGGCCTCGGTGGACTGGCCCCCGGCCGGCGCCGACCAGCTCGACCTCGACGGCTTCTACGACGTCCTGGCCGCCCGCGGCTACGCCTACGGCCCGGCGTTCCGGGGCGTCACCGCGGCGTGGCGCCGGGACGACGAGCTGTTCGCCGAAGTCGCGCTGGGCGCGGGCGCAGGGGACTTCGCCGTGCACCCCGCGCTGTTCGACGCCGCCCTGCACGTCACGGCGCTCGAAGCCGGCGACGGCGTCGCGCTGCCGTTCGCGTGGCAGGACGTCGCCGTCCACGCCGGCGGCGCGACCGCGGCCCGGGCGTGGATCCGCCCGGTGACCGGCGGCATCTCCCTGGAACTGGCCGACGCGACCGGGGCACCGGTGCTGTCGGTCGGCGCGCTGCTCAGCCGTCCGGTGGCCCCGGGCGGCCCGGCCGACGGCCGTCTCTTCGCCCTCGGCTGGACCACCCTCCCGGCCGAGATCGTCGATGACAGTCCGTTGTGGACGATCACCGGAGCGGACGACGACCTGCCCGCGGAGCGGCCACCGTGGGTCGCGCTGCGCGTCACTTCCGGCGACGCCCGGACCGCCGTGGGCGCGGTGCTGGCGGCGATCCAGCGGTTCGTCTCCTCACCGAGCCGGCTCGTGGTGGTCACCGGCGCCGACGGGCCGGTGGCGTCGGCCGTCGGCGGGCTCGTGCGCAGCGCGCAGGCCGAGCACCCCGGACGGTTCGTGCTGGCCGCGGGCGACGTCCACAGTGGACACCTCGCGGTGGCCGACGCCCGCGGTGAGTCCGAGTTCCGGGTGCGCGACGGCCGCATCGAGGTGCCGCGGCTCGTCCGGGAACCGGTCCGCGACGCCGTCGCCTTCGACCCCGCCGGGACCGTGCTGATCACCGGCGGCACAGGCATGCTCGGCGCCCTCGTCGCCCGGCACCTGACCGGCACGCACGGGATCCGCAGCCTGCTGCTCGCGTCCCGCCGCGGCCCGGACGCCGACGGCGCCCGCGAGCTGGCCGGCGAACTGCGCGGCTGGGGGGTGCGCGTCGACGTCGTCGCCTGCGACACCGCCGACCGCGACCAGGTCGCCGCGCTCCTGACCCGCGTGCCGGACGACGCCCCGCTGATCGGCGTCGTCCACGCCGCGGGCGTGCTGGACGACGGCGTCGTGACGGCCCTCGACGCGACACGGGTGGACCGCGTGTTCCGGCCCAAGGCCGACGCCGCCGCGCACCTCGACGAGCTGACCGGCGACCTGGCCTTCTTCGTGCTCTTCTCGTCGGTGGCCGGCGTGCTCGGTGGCGCCGGACAGGCGAACTACGCCGCGGCCAACGGCTTCCTCGACGGCCTGGCCGCACAACGTCACGCGGCGGGACGTCCCGCCGTGTCGCTGGCGTGGGGCCTGTGGGCAGGCGAACGCGGGCTGAACGCCGGCGCCGACACCGCCCGGCTGGCCCGCCTCGGCTTCGGCGCGCTCGACGCCGCGGCGGGGATGGCGTTGTTCGACGCGGCGCTCGCCTCGCCCCGGCCGGTGCTGGTGCCGATGACCCTCGACCTCGCCGCCGTCCGCGAAACGGGCACGGTCCCGCCGGTGCTGCGGTCCCTGGCCGGCCGGGCCCGGGCCGCCGCGGCCCCGGTCACGCCCGCGTCCGGGTTCGAGCGGGACCAGCTGATCGAGCTGGTGTGCGCGGAGGCCTCGATCGTCCTCGGCGGCGACCCGGTCGCCCCGGCGCGGGCGTTCCGCGACGTCGGCGTCGACTCCCTGGCCGCGGTCGAGCTGCGCAACCGGCTGGCCGCCGCGACCGGCCTGGACCTGCCGCCGACGGTCGTGTTCGACCACCCGACCCCGGCGCTGCTGGCCGGGTACCTGCACGGCGAGGCGGCCGGTGACGCACCCGCCGCGGTCGTGCCCGCGGCGGTCGTCGACGACCCGGTCGTCATCGTCGGCATGGGCGTGCGCCTGCCCGGCGGCGTCGACAGCCCGGAAGCGTTGTGGGACCTGGTGTCCGGCGGAGTCGACGCCGTGACGCCGTTCCCGACTGGCCGCGGCTGGGACGTGGCCGGGCTGTACGACCCGGACCCGGACAAGGCAGGCAAGTCCTACACCCGCTCGGGCGGCTTCCTGCACGACGCGGGCGAGTTCGACCCCGACTTCTTCGGGATCTCGCGGCGCGAGGCCCTGGCCATGGACCCGCAGCAGCGGCTCCTGCTGCAGACGTCGTGGGAGGCACTGGAACGCGCGGGTGTCGCCCCGGATTCCCTGCGCGGCCAACGCGTCGGCGTCTTCACCGGGCTGATGTACCACGACTACGCGACCGCCGACGAAGGCCTGGAAGGCATGCTCGGCGCCGGCTCCGCGGGCAGCGTCGCCGCGGGGCGGGTGTCCTACGTGCTCGGTGTGCAGGGCCCGGCCGTCACCGTCGACACGGCGTGTTCGTCGTCGCTCGTGGCGATCCACCTCGCGGCGCAGTCGCTGCGCTCGGGCGAGTGCACGATGGCCCTAGCGGGCGGCGCGACGGTGATGGCGACGCCCGGTGTGTTCGTCGAGTTCTCCCGGCAGCGCGGCCTCGCCGCCGACGGCCGCTGCAAGTCCTTTTCGGACGACGCGGACGGCACCGGCTGGGGCGAAGGCGTCGGTGTCGTGGTGCTGCAACGGCTGTCCGACGCCATCCGCGACGGCCGTGAGGTGCTGGCCGTAGTCCGGGGTACCGCGGTCAACCAGGACGGTGCGTCGAACGGGCTCACCGCGCCGAGCGGTCCGGCGCAGCAGGCGGTGATCCGGCAGGCGCTGGCCAACGCCGGGGTGGCACCGTCCGAAGTGGACGCCGTCGAAGCGCACGGCACCGGCACCCGCCTCGGCGATCCGATCGAGGCCCAGGCGCTGCTGGCGACGTACGGCCAGGACCGTGGGACGCCGTTGTGGCTGGGATCCCTGAAGTCGAACATCGGCCACGCCCAAGCCGCGTCCGGCGTGGCCGGGGTGATGAAGATGGTGCTCGCCATGCGGCACGGCGTCCTGCCGCCGACGCTGCACGCGGGCACGCCCTCGACCCGGGTGGACTGGACGTCCGGCGCCGTCCGGCTGCTCACCGAGGCCGTGGACTGGCCTCGCGCGGACCGGCCGCGCCGGGCCGGGGTGTCGTCGTTCGGCGTCAGCGGGACCAACGCGCACCTCGTCCTGGAAGAGGGCGTCCCGGTCTCTGTGCCGCCCGCGGCCGGGGGAGTGGTGCCGGTCGTCGTGTCAGCCCGGTCGGCCGACGGGCTCGCCGAGCAGGCCGAACGCCTGGCCGCGACCCTGGACGACGCGCCCGGCCTGGGTGCGGTGGCGTGGTCGCTGCTGCGGTCACGCGCGGTGTGGGAGCACCGCGCGGTCGTGCTGGCCGACCGCTCGACTGACGCGGCCACGGCCTTGCGCGGCGGAACGGCGGTCCGCGGCGAAGCCGACCCGGCGCGCCACGGCGTCGCGCTGGTGTTCACCGGTCAGGGTGCCCAACGGGTCGGGATGGGTGCGGAGCTGGCGGCGGAGTTCCCGGTGTTCGCGACGGCGTTCGCCGAGGTGTGCGCGGAGTTCGACCGGCACCTGGACCGGCCGCTGCGCGAAGCGATCGCGTCGGAGCTGGTGCACGAAACCGCCTACACGCAGGCGGGGTTGTTCGCGGTCGAGGTCGCGATGGTGCGGCTGCTGGCGTCGTTCGGGCTGAAGCCGCGGGTGGTCGCCGGGCATTCGCTCGGTGAGATCACCGCGGCCTACGTCGCGGGCGTGTTCTCCTTGCCGGACGCGGCGATGCTCGTCGCCGCTCGCGGACGGCTGATGCAGGCGCTGCCCGCCGGGGGCGCGATGGTGGCCGTCGAAGCGTCCGAAGTGGACGTCCACTCCGTACTGGGCGACGGCGTCTGGCTGGCGGCGGTGAACGGCCCGCAGTCCGTGGTGCTGTCCGGTACCGCCGAGGCGATCGAGGCCGCGGCGGAGCGGCTGCCGTACCGGGTGAAGCGGCTGACCGTCTCGCAGGCGTTCCACTCCGGACTGGTCGAGCCGATGCTGGCGGAGTTCGCCGAGGTGGCCGCCCGGGTCGAGTACCACGAGCCGGTGGTGCCGCTGGTGTCCACTGTGTCCGGTGCGGTCGCCGGGGCGGAACTGGGCTCGGCGGGCTACTGGGTCGAGCAGGTACGACGTCCGGTGCGGTTCGCCGACGCCGTCACGACGCTGCTGGACCGGTCCGTGGCGGCCGTGCTGGAAGTCGGCCCCGACGCCGCGCTGACGCCCCTGATCGACGCGGCCGGACCGGCGGTGGCCGCCCTTTCCCGCCGCGGCCGGGGCGAGGTCACGACGTTCCTCACCGGGCTCGCCGAGGCCTTCGCGCACGGCGCCGACGTCGACTGGACGCCGCTCTTCCCGCCGGGCTACCGGGCCAACGTTCCTCTGCCGGTCACGGCGTTCCGGCGCGAACACTTCTGGCTCGCCCGCCCCGCCGTGACCGCCGACCCGGCCGGGCTCGGCCAGGACGAGCTCGCGCACCCGATGCTGCGTGCCGCCGTCGACGACCCCGGGTCCGGCGGCCTCGTCCTGACCGGCCGGCTCTCGCACACCGCGCTGCCCTGGCTGGCCGGCCACACCGTCGGCGGCGTCGCCCTGCTCCCCGGCACCGCGCTCGTCGAACTCGCCGTCCAAGGCGGCGACCGGCTCGGCCTGCCCGTGCTGCGGGAACTCGTCATCGAGGCGCCGCTGCCGGTGCCGGAAGGCGCCGAGCCGCAGCTGCGGGTGGTCGCCGGGCCGGACGACGACGGCCGCCGCACCGTCGGCGTGTACTCCCGCCGGGGCGACGGCCCGTGGACGCGGCACGCGAGCGGCGTGCTGGCCGCCGACACCCCGGCCCCGCCGGCCGACACGGCCGAGTGGCCGCCGCCCGGCGCGGAACCCGTGGACGTCGAAGGCTGCTACGACGTTCTGGCCGATCGCGGCCTGGGGTACGGCCCGCTCTTCCACTGCCTCACCGCGGCCTGGCGCCGCGGCGACGACCTGTACGCCGAGATCGAGCTGCCCGACGGCGCCGACGTCGCCGGGTACACGATCCACCCGGCGTTGTTCGACGCCGCTCTGCACCCGGCCGCCCTGGCCGCCGGCACCGCGGCGCTGCCGTTCGCCTGGCGCGACGTCGTGGTCCACGCCGACGGCGCGTCGGCGGCCCGCGTCCACCTCCGGCCCGACGGCACCGGCGGGCTGGCGATCACCCTGACCGACCCCGCCGGGGCGCCCGTGCTGTCGGTGGGCTCCTTGGTGACCCGTCCCGTTCCCGCCCAGCTCGGCGAAATCCAGGACGACGCGCTGTACACAGTGGACTGGCGGTCCGTGACCCCGTCCGACGCCCCGGCGGTCCCGGCCGTGGTCGTCACCGACGCGGCGGGACTGGCCGCGGCCGCCCCCGGCGTCCAGGTGCTGCTCCTCGTCGAAACCACCGGGGCCCGGGAAACCGTCACCGGTGTGCTCGACGTGCTGCAGGCCTTCCTCGCCGACCCGCGTCGCACCGAAGCAAGGCTCGTCGTCCTCACCCGGGACGCGGTCGCCGACCCGGCCGCGGCCGCCGTCTGGGGCCTGGTCCGCGCGGCGCAGGCCGAACACCCGGGCCGGTTCGCGCTCGTCGACCTCGGCGACGCACCCGCGCCCGGCACGTCCTGGCGCGATCCCGCCGGACCGGCGGAGAACCAGTGCGCGCTCCGCGACGGCCAGGTCCAGGTGCCCCGGCTGGTCCGCGCCCGGCGCGACGCCGGCTCGAGCCCGCTCGACCCGGCGGGCACCGTGCTGATCACCGGCGGCACCGGCACCCTCGGCTCGCTGGTCGCCCGGCACGTCGTCGCCGAGCACGGGGTGCGCAGCCTGCTCCTCGCCTCCCGCCGCGGCGAGACCGCGCCGGGCGTCGCCGAACTGTGCGACGACCTGCGCGGCCTGGGCGCGCGGGTCGAGGTGGCCGCCGCCGACCTCGGCGACCGCGAGCAGGTCCGCGCGCTGCTCGCCCGGGTGCCCGCCGACGCGCCGCTGACCGCCGTGGTCCACGCCGCGGGCGTGCTGGACGACGGCGTCGTCACGGCCCTCGACGCCGCCCGCGTCGAGACGGTCTTCCGGCCCAAGGTCGACGCCGCGGTGCACCTCGACGAGCTGACCCGCGACGCCGATCTCCGGGCGTTCGTGCTCTTCTCGTCGCTGTCCGGCGTGCTCGGTGGCGCGGGCCAGGGCAACTACGCCGCGGCCAACGCGTTCCTCGACGCCCTCGCCGTCCGCCGCCGGGCGGCCGGGCAGCCCGCGCAGTCACTCGCGTGGGGCCTGTGGAGCGACGGGTTGGGCGCGGCCGCCGACGGCGCGCGGCTGGCTCGCGCCGGCCTCCGGGTCCTCGACCCCGGGCACGGGATGCGGCTGTTCGACGCCGCGCTCGCCTCGGACACCACCGTGCTGGTCCCGGCCGCGTTCGACGTCCCCGCACTGCGCGAACACGCCCGCACCGGCGACGTCCCGGCGCTGCTGACCGACCTGGTCGGGCCGGTGCGCCGCCGGGCCCAGCGGGCGCCGCGCGTCACGAACGCCGATGCGGCCGCGCTGCTCACCCTCGTCCGCACCGAGGCCGCCGCTGTGCTCGGCGCGGGCACCACCGTCGGCGCCACCCGGCCCTTCCGCGACGCCGGGTTCGACTCGCTGACCGCGGTCGAGCTGCGCAACCGGCTCACCGCCGCGACCGGCGTCACGCTGCCCGCCACCGTCGTCTTCGACTTCCCCAGCCCGGCCGAACTGGCCGGGCACTTGCGCGACGCGCTCCTGGGCGGGACCGCGCCCGCGGCCCCGGCCACCGCGGTCGCCGACGACGACCCGATCGCCATCGTCGGCATGGGCTTGCGCCTGCCCGGCGGCGTGCGCACCCCGGACGAGCTGTGGGCGCTGCTCGACGGCGGGGTCGACGCCGTGACGCCGTTCCCCGCCGACCGCGGCTGGGACGTCGAGGCGCTCTACGACCCCGACCCGGACGCCGCGGGCAAGTCCTACACCCGCCACGGCGGCTTCCTGCACGACGCGGCGCTGTTCGACCCGGGCTTCTTCGGGATCTCCCGCCGCGAGGCCCTCGCCATGGACCCCCAGCAGCGGCTGCTGCTGCAGACGTCGTGGGAGGCCCTCGAACGCGCCGGGATCGCGCCGGATTCGGTGCGGGGGCAGGACATCGGCGTCTTCACCGGCCTGATGTACCACGACTACGGCACCGGCGCGCACGACAGCGGCCTCGAAGGGATGCTCGGCACCGGCGCCGCCGGCAGCGTCGCGGCCGGGCGCGTCTCGTACGTCCTCGGCCTGCGCGGACCCGCCGTCACCGTCGACACCGCGTGCTCGTCGTCGCTCGTCACCATCCACCTGGCCGCGCAGTCGCTGCGGTCGGGGGAGTGCTCGATGGCCCTGGCCGGCGGCGCCACGGTGATGGCGACCCCGGGCGTCTTCGTCGAGTTCTCGCGCCAGCGCGGCCTGGCCGCCGACGGCCGCTGCAAGTCCTTTTCGGACGAAGCCGACGGCACGGGCTGGGCCGAAGGCGTCGGAATCGTGGTGCTGCAACGGCTTTCCGACGCCCGGCGCGAAGGCCGCGAGGTTCTGGCCGTGGTGCGCGGGACGGCCGTCAACCAGGATGGCGCGTCCAACGGGCTCACCGCGCCGAACGGGCCCGCGCAGCAGGCCGTGATCCGGCGGGCCCTGGCCAACGCGGGCCTGCGACCGTCCGATGTGGACGCCGTCGAGGCGCACGGCACCGGGACGGCGCTCGGCGATCCGATCGAGGCGCAGGCGCTGCTGGCGACGTACGGCCAGGACCGCTCGGAGCCGCTGTGGCTGGGCTCGTTGAAGTCCAACATCGGGCACACCCAGGCCGCGGCCGGCGTCGCGGGCGTGCTCAAGATGATCCTGGCCATGCGCCACGGCGTCCTGCCCCGGACGCTGCACGCCGCCGCGCCGACGTCCGAAGTGGACTGGACGGCCGGCGCCGTCCGGCTGCTCACCGAGGCCCGGCCCTGGCCGGAAAGCGACCGGCCCCGCCGCGCCGGGGTGTCGTCGTTCGGCGTCAGCGGCACCAACGCCCACCTCGTCCTGGAGCAGGGACCCGCGCCCGTGCGCCCGGAGCCGGCCGACGGGCTGGTGCCGCTCGTGGTCTCGGCCCGTTCGGCGGCCGGGCTGGCCGAGCAGGCCGCACGGCTGGCATCGGTCGTCGGAGAAGCGGCCGGTGTCGGCTGGTCGCTGGTCCGCTCCCGCGCCACGTGGGAGCACCGCGCGGTCGTCCTCTCCGACGAGCCCGCCGATGCCCTCCGCCGCATCACCGAAGACCGCGCCGACGTCGTGACCGGCGTCGCCGGCCCGGGCGGCCCGCTCACCTGGGTGTTCCCCGGCCAGGGCGCGCAGTGGACCGGGATGGGCCGGGAACTGTGGGCGGCGAACCCGGTGTTCGCGGCCCGGATGGAAGCCTGCGCGGCCGCCCTGGCCCCGCACGTGGACTGGTCCCTGGCCGACGTGGTGCGCGAAGGCCGGCCCCTCGACGCCGTGGACGTCGTCCAGCCGGTGTCGTTCGCGGTCATGGTGTCGCTGGCCGCGGTGTGGGAGTCCCTGGGCGTGCGGCCGGACGCCGTCGTCGGGCACTCGCAGGGCGAGATCGCGGCCGCGTGCGTCGCCGGGGCGCTCTCCCTCGACGACGCCGCTCGAGTGGTGGCCGTCCGCAGCCGGATCATCGGCCGGCGGCTGGCCGGCCACGGCGGGATGCTGTCCGTCGCGGTCGGCGCCGACGAGGTCGCGCTCGTCGACGGCGTCGAGATCGCGGCCGTGAACTCGCCGTCCGCCGTGGTGCTCGCCGGCGTCCCGGAAGCGCTCGACGACCTGGAAGAGCTGTACCGGGCCAAGGACATCCGGGTCCGCCGCGTGCCGGTGGACTACGCCTCGCACACCGCCCAGGTCGAAGGGATCGAGGCCGACCTGCGTGCCGCCCTCGGCGACGTGCCGGGCGACGTCCCGGCCGTCCCGTGGTACTCCACTGTGGACAGTGCGTGGATCACCGCGCCGCTGCCGCCGGACTACTGGTTCCGCAACCTGCGCGGCACCGTCCGCTTCGCCGACGCGATTCGCGCACTGGCCGGCGAAGGCCACCGCGTGTTCCTCGAGACCAGTTCGCACCCGGTGCTCGGCCCGGCAATACGCGAGACCGTCGACGACGACGCCGTGCTGGTCGCCGGGACCCTGCGCCGCGACCGGCCCGAATGGCCGCGGTTGCTCAAGTCCGCGGCCGAGCTGTTCGTCCACGGCGTCGACGTCGACTGGACCGGCGCCTTCCCCGCCGGGCACACCGGCGTCGTCCCGCTGCCGACCACGGCGTTCCAGGAGGAACGCTTCTGGCTCACGCCGCGCCCGGCCACCGCGGCGGGCTCCGACGGCGACTTCTGGGACGCCGTCGCGCAGGACGACCTCGCCACCCTCGGCGACACCCTCTCCACCACCGACCAGGAAGCCCTGCGCGCCCTGGTGCCCGGCCTGACGCGCTGGCGCGCCACCCGCCGCGACGCCGCCACGGCCGCCTCCTGGCGCTACCGCGTCGAGTGGGTCCGCGTCCCCGAACCGGCCGGCACCGGACGCTGGCTCGTGGACGGCGACGACCCCGTGCTCGCCGGCCTGCCGGGCGCCGGGACCGGCCCGGCCGACGGCGTCGTCGTCTTCGCCGCGGACGCGCGGACCGCGTTGCCGCGCATCCAGGCCGCGCTCGCCGCCGACCACGGCCGCGTCTGGGTGGTGACCCGCGGCGCCGTCGGCGTCGGCGGTGTTGATGGCGCGCCCGACGACGCCGCGGCCGCCGAGGTCTGGGGCCTCGGCCGCACCGCCGCGCTGGAGCACCCCGGCCGCTGGGGCGGGCTGATCGATCTGCCGGCCGACGCCGACGAGACCACGGCCCGGCGGCTGCTCAGCGCGTTGCAGGGGCCCGAAGACCAGGTCGCCGTGCGCGCGACCGGCCTGTACGCCCGCCGGCTCGTCCGTGCCGCCACTGTCGCGGGCCCGGGCTGGACGCCGCGCGGGACGGTCCTGGTGACCGGCGGCACCGGCGGGGTCGGCCGGCACGTCGTCCGCTGGCTCGCCGAAGCCGGGGCCGAGCACCTGGTGCTGCTGAGCCGCCGCGGCGCCGACGCTCCCGGCGCGGCGGACCTGGCCGCGCTCGACGTCCGCGTGACGCTGGTGGCCGGCGACGTGGCGGACCGCGAGACCGTGGCGCGGGTGCTGGCGGAGTACCCGCCGGACGCCGTCATGCACGCCGCCGGGGTCCCGGGCGGCGCGGTGGCCGTCGCCGACTGCACGCCGGAAGACCTCGACGAGGTCCGCGCGAAGGTCGTCGGGGCGCGTCACCTGGACGAGCTGACGGGCGACCTGGACGCGTTCGTGCTGTTCTCCTCGGCCGCCGCGACCTGGGGTGCGGCCGGGCAGGGCGCCTACGCGGCCGCGAACAGCCACCTCGACGCGCTGGCCGAGATCCGCCACGCCCGGGGCCAGGCCGCGCTGTCGGTCGCCTGGGGGGCCTGGGCCGGCGGGATGGCCGAGGAGGCCGGGTTCGCCCGCCGCGCGGTGCTCACCATGGCCCCGGACCTCGCCCTCTCGGCGCTGCGGGCCGCCCTGCGCGACGGCCGTCCGGCCGCCGTCGTCGCGGCGGTCGACTGGCCGCGGTTCGCGCCGCTGTTCACCGCGGCCCGGCCGAGCCCGCTGCTCGACGGCATCCCCGAAGCCGCCGCCGCTGCCGCCGCACCGGACGTCCCCGACGTCACCGCGGCCGAAACCCTGCGGGCGCGCCTGCGCGACCTCGACCGCGCGGCCCGGCTCGGCCACCTCACCGGCGTGGTCCAGGCCCAGGCCACCGCGGTGCTGGGCGAGCAGGACGAGGTCCCGGCGGCCCGCGCGTTCCGCGACGCCGGGTTCGACTCGCTCACCGCGATGGAGCTGCGCACCCGGCTGGCCACCGCGACCGGGCTCGCGCTGCCGGTCACCGTCGTGTTCGACCACCCGGATCCGGCCGCGCTCGCCGAGCACCTGCACGACGAGCTGTTCGGTACCGCCGCAGTGGTGGCCCCGGCGGCCGCGATCACCGCCGACGACCCGATCGTGATCGTCGGCATGGGCGTGCACCTGCCCGGCGGCGTCGACGGCCCGGAAGCGTTGTGGGACCTGCTGTCCGCGGGCACCGACGCGGTCACGGAGTTCCCTGCGGACC
Organism: Amycolatopsis sp. WQ 127309; assembly: GCF_023023025.1. Taxonomy (NCBI): domain Bacteria; kingdom Bacillati; phylum Actinomycetota; class Actinomycetes; order Pseudonocardiales; family Pseudonocardiaceae; genus Amycolatopsis; species Amycolatopsis sp. WQ 127309. The sequence goes on along the minus strand of NZ_CP095481.1, from coordinate 9,664,364 downwards.
GCGGCTGGGACGTCGGCGCCGTCTACGACCCGACTCCCGGCACCCCGGGGAAGACCTACAGCCTGGCCGGGGCGTTCCTGCACGACGCCGGCCTGTTCGACCCGGAGTTCTTCGGGATCTCGCCGCGCGAAGCGCTGGCGATGGACCCGCAGCAGCGGCTGCTGCTGCAGACGTCGTGGGAGGCCCTGGAACGTTCGGGGGTCGCCCCGACGTCGTTGCGCGGCCAGGACGTCGGCGTGTACTTCGGCGCGGCGGTCCTCGGCTACGGCGCCGGCCCGGCGTCGGACGACCTCGCCGGTTACGCGCTGACCGGCTCGTCGTCGAGCGTGCTGTCCGGCCGGGTGTCCTACACGCTCGGCCTGCGCGGCCCCTCGGTCACGCTCGACACGGCGTGCTCGTCGTCGCTGGTGGCGATCCACCTGGCCGCGCAGGCCCTGCGGGCGGGGGAGTGCTCGATGGCGCTGGCCGGTGGCGCGACGGTGATGGCGACGCCCGCCGCGTTCGTCGAGTTCGCCCGCCAGCGCGGCCTCGCGGCGGACGGCCGGTGCAAGTCCTTTTCGGACGATGCCGACGGCACGGGCTGGGGTGAGGGCGTCGGAGTACTGGTGCTGCAACGGCTTTCCGACGCGGTCCGCGACGGCCGGGAGGTCCTGGCCGTCGTGCGCGGGTCGGCCGTCAACTCCGACGGCGCGTCGAACGGCCTCACCGCGCCGAACGGCCCGGCGCAGCAGGCGGTGATCCGGCAGGCCCTCGCCGACGCCGGGGTGACACCGTCCGAAGTGGACGCCGTGGAGGCGCACGGCACCGGCACGACCCTGGGTGATCCGATCGAGGCGCAGGCGCTGCTGGCGACGTACGGCCGCGACCGGGAGCGGCCACTGCTGCTCGGGTCGCTGAAGTCGAACGTCGGGCACACGCAGTCCGCGGCCGGCGTCGCCGGGGTGATCAAGATGGTCCTGGCGCTGCGCCACGGCGTGCTGCCGAAGACCCTCCACGCGGACCGGCCGTCGGCGAAGGTGGACTGGACGTCCGGCGCGATCCGGCTGCTCACCGAACCGGCACCGTGGCCGGAAGCCGCCCGCCCGCGCCGCGCCGGGGTGTCCGCCTTCGGCGTCAGCGGGACCAACGCCCACGTCGTCCTGGAGCAGGCCCCGGCCGCCGACCGGCCCGGGCCGCCCGTCGCGGCGGGCGCGGTGCCGCTGGTGGTGTCGGCCCGCACGGCCACCGGGCTGGCCGAGCAGGCCGGGAAGCTCGCCACCGCCGTCGCCGGGCTGCCGGCGGCGAGCGTGGCGCGGTCCCTGCTGACCGGCCGGGCGCGGTGGGACCACCGCGCCGTCGTCCTCGCCGAAACCCCGCAGCAGGCGGCCGACGGCCTGGAGGCGATCGCCGCCGGGGCGGGCCTGCGCGGGGTCGCCGGGCCGCGCGCGCTCGACGTCGCGCTCGTCTTCACCGGCCAAGGCGCGCAACGGCCCGGCATGGGCCGCGAGCTGTACGAGGCGTTCCCGGTGTACGCCGAGGCCTTCGACGAGGTCTGCGCCGAGTTCGACGGCTACCTCGAGCGGCCGCTGCACACGGCGATCGCGTCGGAACTGGTGCACGAGACGGCTTACACGCAGGCCGCGTTGTTCGCGATGGAGGTCGCGCTGGTGCGGCTGCTGGCGTCGTTCGGCGTCCGCCCGGCGGTGGTGGCCGGGCATTCGCTGGGCGAGCTGACCGCGGCGTACGTCGCGGGCGTGTTCTCGTTGCCCGACGCGGTGAAACTGGTCGCGACGCGGGGCCGCCTCATGCAGGCCCTGCCCGCCGGCGGGGCGATGGTCGCGGTGGCCGCCTCCGAAACGGCCGTCCGGCCGGTCCTCGGCGACGGCGTCTGGCTAGCCGCGGTCAACGGCCCCGAGGCCGTGGTGCTCTCCGGGGAAGCGGCGGCCGTGCACGCGGCCGCGGCGTCGCTCGGCGTTCGCGCCACCACCCTCGACGTCGACCGGGCGTTCCACTCCGGACTGGTCGAGCCGATGCTCGCGGAATTCACCGAGGTCGCCGAGTCGGTGGCATACGCCCCGCCGTCGATCCCGCTGATCTCCGCGGTGACCGGCGTCGAGTCCACTGTGGACATAACGGAGCACTGGGTGCGCCAGGTGCGCAGCCCGGTCCGCTTCGCCGACGTGACCCGCGTGCTGCTCGACCGGGGTGTGGCGGTGGTGGAAGCCGGGCCCGGCGGCGGCCTCGCGGCCGCGGTCCGCGGGCGCGGCGGCGACGCGGTCGCCGTCGCCCTGTCCCGTCGTGACCGGCCCGAACGCGAAACCCTGCTGACGGCGCTGGCCGAGCTGTTCGTCCACGGCGTCCCGGTGGACTGGGCACCGGTGGTCCCGGCGGACGTCCCGGTCGTGCCGCTGCCGACGACGGCGTTCCAGCGGCAGCACTACTGGCTGGAGTCCGCGCCGGCCCGCGACCACGCCGAGACGTCGTTCTGGGAGGCGGTGGCGGCGGAGGACGCCGAGTCGCTGAGCGAGGTCCTCGCCCTGCCCGATCCGGAGCGGCTGCGTGACGTCCTGCCCGAGCTGACCCGCTGGCACCGCGAGCGGCACGGCGAGGCCGTGCTCCGGCCGTGGCGCTACCAGGTCGAGTGGACCCGGCTGCCGGATCCCGCGCCGGCGCGACCGCGGGTGCGGGTGCTCGGCGACCCCGGCCTCGCCGCGGCGCTGGGCGACGACGAATCCCCGGACGCCGTCCTCGTGCGAGCCACGGACGCCGCGAACGCGTTGCCGGTGCTGCAATCGCTGCTCGCGGACGGCCCGCGGGTCTGGGTGGTGACGTCCGGGGCCGTCGGGACCGGGGGCGACGACGTGCCCTCCGACGCCGCCGCCGCGCAGGTGTGGGGCCTCGGCCGGACCCTCGCCCTGGAGCACCCCGGCCGCTGGGGCGGCCTGATCGACGTACCCGGGACGCTCGACGAGACCGCCGTTCAGCGGGTGCTCGGGGTCATCGGCGGACCGGAGGACCAGGTCGCCGTCCGCACGGAGGGGGTGTTCGCCCGCCGGCTGGTCCCGGCGCGCCCGGTCCCGGCCGGACCGGGCTGGACACCGCGGGGCACGGTCCTGGTGACGGGCGGCACCGGCGGCGTCGCCGGGCACGTCGTCCGCTGGCTGGCCGAAGCGGGAGCGGCGCACCTGGTACTGCTGAGCCGTCGTGGCGGCACCGCGCCCGGGGCGGCGGAACTGGCCGCGGAGGTCGAGAAAGCCGGTGTCCGGGTGAGCCTGGTCGCCGGGGACGTCGCGGACCGGGACACGGTCGCGCGGGTGCTGGCGGAGTACCCGCCGGACGGCGTCGTGCACGCCGCCGGCGTCTCCGGTGGTGCCGTCACGATCGCGGACTGCACGCCCGAAGCTCTCGAGAAGGTGTTGGCGGCCAAGGTTTCCGGCGCTCGTCACCTCGATGAGCTGACCGGCGACCTGGACGCGTTCGTGCTGTTCTCGTCGGCGGCCGCGGTCTGGGGCGCCGCCGGGCAGGGGGCGTACGCGGCGGCCAACAGCCACCTCGACGCGCTGGCCGAGATCCGGCGCGCCCGGGGGGAAGCCGCGGTGTCGGTCGCCTGGGGCGCCTGGGCCGACGGCATGACCACCGAGGAGGACGCGCGCGAACACCTGCACCGCCGGGCGGTGCGGACGATGGCCCCCGGCCCGGCGCTGTCCGGGCTGCGCGCGGTGCTGCGCGAACAGCGCGTCACCGCCGTCGTCGCGGACGTCGACTGGGCCCGGTTCGCGCCGATCTTCACCGCGGCTCGGCCCAGCCCGCTGCTGGCCGGCGTGCCCGCGGCGGTCGAAGCCCTGGTCGTCCCGGAACCGGCGGGCACGGCCCTCCCGCGGCTGCGAGACCTCGGCCCGGCGGCCCGGGTCGACGCGCTGACCGACCTGGTCCGCACCGAGGCCGCGGCCGAACTGGGGCACCCGGGGGCCGAGGCGATCGCCGCCGACCGGCCCTTCCGCGACCTCGGCCTCGACTCGCTCACGGCCGTGGGCCTGCGCGACCGCCTGGCGTCGGCGACCGGCCTGCGCCTCACCGCGGCACTGGTCTACGACCACGGCACCCCCGCCGCCGTCGCCCGGCATCTGGCCCCGCTGCTCGACGGCGGCGCGGCCCCGGCCGGCACGCTCGGCGGCGTCTACCGGGACTTGGCCGAACGCGGCCTGGGCGAGGAGATGCACCGGTTCGGCCTCGGCGCGGCCGTACTGCGGGAGCGGTTCACCGGCGGCGAGACCGCCAAGGTCGTCCGGCTCGGCGGCGGCCCGGACGGGCCGCACCTGATCGGTCTCCCGCCGCTGACGGCGTTCGACCACGTGCTGAACTTCGCGCAGCTCGCCCGGTGCTTCCCCGGGGAGACGTCGGTCGTCCTCCCGCCGGGCTACGCGGCGGACGAGCGGCTCGCACCGTCGTTCGCCGCGCTGGCCGACGTCCTGACGGCCGCGGTCACCGCGTGCGCGGCCGGGAAACCGTTCGCACTGCTGGGAATCTCGGCGGGCGGCTTGCTCGCACACGCGGTCGCGGTCCGGCTGGAGCGTCAAGGCCTGGCGCCGTCCGGGGTGGTCCTGCTGGACAGCTACCTCCCGGGCGGCCTGGCTCCGCGGCTGTCCCGAGCGCTGGTGCACGGAGCGGCCCAAGCGGGCGCGGCGACCTACCACGACCACGCGATCACGGCGGCATCCGCGTACACCGAGCTGCTGCGCGAGTGGCGGCCGGAAGAACTGGCGACGCCGACGCTGGTGCTGCGACCGGAGGACGCCGTGCCACTGCCGACGGGGGAGGAGCCCTTGACCCTGGCCGAGCGGACGTCGGTCTGGCCGTTGCCCCACGAGTCGGCCCGCGTGCCGGGCGACCACTTCACGATGAGCACGGCGCACGCCGCGGAAACGGCAGAGGTGGTGCTGCGCTGGCTCGGCCACTCCGCGAAAAAGTGAGCAGCCGAGGCGAGCTCGCGGTCATGGGTGCTTCCGGCCGGGCTGTTCCCGCAGCTCGAAGCCGTGCTGCCCGGAACACGGCTCCTCCCCGGAAAGGCCGGCGAAAGCGAGTTTCGGGCGCGCGGAGAATCGCCCACAATGATCACATGACCAGCCGCGATCCTCTTGCCCTGCTTGACACCCGGGCCGCAGGGGTGCTTCGTCGCCTGCACTCGGCGAACGACCGGCAGCTGCCACGGATCCTCCTGCGGCTCGCCGGTGATCTCCCCGCGCTCGCGCTCGGCCGGCCGCGGCGTCGCCCGCCCGCGGCGGCCGAGCGCTTCGACGACGCATTCCTCGCACTCGGGCGGAAGCAGGCCGCTTACTGCTACGCCCAGGCCCGAGCCGTGCGCGCTCGACGCGTCGTCGAGTTCGGGACGTCGTTCGGCGTGTCGACGATCTGGCTGGCGGCGGCCGTGCGGGACAACGGCGGCGGCACGGTGATCGGCACCGAGATGGTGCCGGAGAAGGCCGAACGCGCTCGGGCCCACGTGCGGGAAGCCGGTCTGGCGGACCACGTCGACATCCGCACGGGCGACGCCCTGGAGACCTTGCGCGACCTCGACGGCCCGGTCGACCTCATGCTCAACGACGGCTTCCCCGACGCGGCGCTCGACGTGCTGCGCCTCGTCGCGCCACGGCTGCGCACGGGAGCGGTGGTGATCACCGACAACGTCGGCGCGATGCGCGGCGACTACGCTGGCTACGTGTCCTGGTTGCGGGACCCGGTCAACGGCTTCGTCTCGGTCCGGGTGCCCTACAAGGGAGGTACGGAGGTCTCGATCCGGGTGGAGTGACGAACGAGCCCTCGTTCAGTGAGCCGGTGACTCGAATCGCGCGTCCCGGTGGCGGACGCCCAGGCCGGCGTACAGTCCGTCGTCCTGGGGGAGCACGGCCGCGGTCAGCCGCTCGGGTTTCCAGTTCCCGCTGGTGGTCAGGCCCGGCTCGACCAGTTCGAAACCTTGGAACAACGCCAGTACCTCCGCTCGCGGCCGGGGGAAGATGTGGTCCTGTGTGGAGCGCATCGTTTCGGCGACCCGGGGATCGGCCAGCACGGCGAAGTCGTTGGTCAGGTGGGTCAGCGCGAACTGGCTGCCGGAGGCGAGCGCGTCGCGGTAGGTGGCGAACACCCGGGGGACGTCGGCTTCCGGTGGCAGGTAGTGCCCGACGGCGACCGCGAGCAGCCCGACCGGCTGCGTCAGGTCGAGCAGGGTCCGCACGGGCCCGGAGTTCAGCACGTCGGCGGGGCGCGTGATGTCGGCCTGGACCGTGGCCGCGTAGGGGTTGTCCGCGAGCAGCAACCGGCTGTGGGTGACGGCGACGGACTCGTAGTCGACGTAGACGACCCGGGCGGCCGGGTCGACCGCTTGGGCCACTTCGTGGACGTTCCCGGTCGTCGGGATGCCGGAGCCGAGGTCGAGGAACTGGCGGATGCCCGCGTCGAGCATGAACCGCACGGCCCGGCGGAGGAAGGCCCGGTTGCGCCGGGCGACGAGAGCGACCTCCGGCTGGATGTCCGTGAGCCGCTGCGCCACGGCACGGTCGGCGGCCAGGTTGTGCGCCCCGCCGAGCAGGTAGTCGTAGATCCGCGCGACGCTGGGCGTGGCCCGGTCGACTCCGGCCGGAACCCAGTCCGCGCCTTCGGCTTCGGTCACCGTCGCCCTCCCTGATGATTCTCGGTACCCAGTATGGCGGATCCACCACCTGGAGCGGGCCTTCGGATACCGCTGCGCGAGCCGATCGGCTGCGCTTGAATGGCGCCATGAAGTACGTCTTGCTGATCTGCGACGACGAGGTCGACGCGCCGACGAACGAGCAGCTCGCGGCCGATCCGGTCCACACCGGGTGGCTGGCCGACCTCGACCGGCGCGGCCGGGTCAGCGGCATGGCGCGCCTGCGCCCGGTGGAGAGCGCGACCACCGTCCGGGTCCGCCACGGCGAGACCCTGATCTCGGACGGTCCGTTCGCGGAGACGAAGGACTTCGTCGGCGGCGTCGTCATCGTCGACTGCGCGAACCTGGACGAGGCGGTCGCGATCGCCGCCGGTCATCCGTACGCGCACCGGGGCTGCGTCGAGGTCCGCCCCGTCTGGGAATGAGCGCGCCGTCCCCGGCGGTCCGCGCGGCCGTCGAGGCGGCCTACCGGGAGGAGTGGGGTCAGGTCGTCGCGACGTTGATCGGCTTCACCGGGAACTGGGACCTGGCCGAGGACAGCGCGCAGGAGGCGTTCGCGTCCGCGCTCACGACGTGGGCGCGCGACGGCGTCCCGCGCAACCCGGGGGCGTGGCTGACCATCGCGGCCCGCAACCGGGCGACCGACCGGATCCGGCGTGACGCGGTCGGGGCCACCAAGCTCCGTGACCTGGCCGTGCGGCAGCCCGTTCACGACGACGCCGCCGAGCCGGACGACATCCCGGACGAGCGGCTGCGGCTGATCTTCACCTGCTGCCACCCCGCACTGCCGCTGCCCGCGCGGGTGGCGCTCACGCTGCGCACGCTCGCCGGCCTCACGACCGCCGAGATCGCCCGGGCGCTGCTGTCCGCCGAAACCACCACGGGCCAGCGGCTGAGCCGGGCGAAACGCAAGATCCAGGACGCCGGCATCCCGTACCGGGTCCCGCCGGCGGAGCTGCTGCCGGAGCGCCTGGCGGCGGTGCTGGCCGTGTTGTACCTGATCTTCAACGAGGGCTACGGCGAGGCGGACCAGCGGGCGCTGACCGTCGAGGCCATCCGGCTGGCCCGGGTCCTGACGACGTTGATGCCCGCGGAGGCCGAACCACGCGGGCTGCTCGCGTTGATGTTGCTGCACGAGTCGAGGCGGGCCACCCGGCTGCGCGACGGCGAGCTCGTCACCCTCGAGCACCAGGACCGGTCGCGGTGGGACGGCGCGCTGATCGACGAGGGCGTCCGGGTCCTGGCCGAGGCCCTGGCGCTGCGCCGGACCGGCCCGTACCAGCTGCAGGCGGCGATCGCGGCCTGCCACGCGACGGCGCCCAGCGCGGCGGCGACCGACTGGGTGCGGATCGCCGGCCTGTACGCGGACCTGAGCGAACTGACGGCGTCACCGGTGGTGGAGCTCAACCGCGCGGTGGCGGTGGCCATGGCGGACGGCATCGCGGCGGGCCTGGCGCTGGTGGACGCGCTGGCGGTGGCCGGCGGCCTGGACGGCTACCACCTGCTGCCGGCGACCCGCGCGGACCTGCTCCGCCGTGCCGGCCGAGATGCCGAAGCCCGCGCGTCCTACGAGCAGGCACTGGCGCTGGCTCCGACCGGAACAGAGCGCCGCTACCTGGCCAAACGGCTCCTCGAACTGGCGCCGGAAAACTGATCGAAGATTTCTCGCGGCAGGTGGCAAAGCCGGCTCTCGCCGTTCGTCGGTGGCACAACAGGGTCCTCCGGGACCCGCACCGACCACCGAGGAGACAGCCGTGAACGACAGCTACACCACCACCTTCACCGTCCCCAGCACCGCCGCCGAGGTCACCGACGCGATCACCGACCCGCGCGCCTGGTGGATGACCGACATCGCCGGTGACACCCGGCAGGTCGGCGACGAATTCTCCTTCGAGGTCCCCGGCGTCCACCACTCCCGGCTCCGGGTCACCGACCTGATCCCCGGCGAGCTCGTCGTCTGGGAGGTCGTCGACGGCAAGGTCGAGTTCGTCGCCGACCAGGACGAATGGACCGGCACCCGGATCCGCTTCGCGATCTCGCCCACCGACGACGGCACCACGGTCCGCTTCACCCACGAAGGCCTGCGCCCCACGGACGAGTGCTACGACGCCTGCTCCGGCGCGTGGAACCGCTACGCCGGCGCCAGCCTCCGCGACCTCCTCGTCACCGGCACCGGACAGCCCAGTTCGAACCCCGACGAGGTCACTTTCCAGGAAACGCGCGCAGCAGCCGCTGAACCGGCGAACGGGCCCAGCGGGGGCGTCGACCGCTGGGCCTGCCGCGGTGGTGATGCCGATCAGCCGGGACCGCCGTCGGGCGATCCGAGGTGCGGAGCCGTTGGTGGCGCGGGGAGAGTGAGCAAGGGCAGGACGACGTCGTCGACGAGACGGTGCTGGGCTTCGGCGTCCGGGGGAGTGCCGTCGAGCAAAGTGGACAGGAACAGCTGAGCGACGGCCAGGCCGAGCACCGCGGCCGGGTTCGCCGCCGTCACCGGCTCGCCGCGGTCGGCGGCCCGGCGGGCGATGGCCGTCGCGACCGCGTGGCCGGTGCCGGCGATCTGGGCGCGGATGAGGCCGCGCAGCGCGGGATCCTCGCGCACCGCGCCCAGGAGTCCCAGCAGTGATGGGCCGCGCTCACCGGTGAGCGCGCGTGCCATGCCCTCGACCGCGACGACCAGGTCGCCGCGCAGGGTGCCCGTGTCGGCGATGTGCAGGGTCTCGCCTTCGGCGTGCCGGCGCAGTGCTTCCGCGACCAGTTCCGCTTTCCCCGGCCATCTGCGGTAGATGGTCATCTTGGACGCCCTCGCGCGGGCGGCGACGGCGTCCATGCTGAGCCGGTCGTAGCCGATCTCGCCGATGAGCTCGACCGCGGCGGCCAGGATCGCGTCTTCACGGGCTTTGCCTCGTCGAGGCGAGGGTGTCTCGGCCGCTTCGGGCGTCATCGATTCTCCTTGACTTCTGTACGATACAGTATCGTACAGTATGACGATGCAGATCACGCCCTTCTCCCTCGCCGTTCCCGAATCGCAGCTCGCCGACCTGCGCGAACGCCTGCGCCTGACTCGCTGGCCGGAGCCCGAAACCGTGTCCGACACGAGCCAGGGCCCGCGGCTGGCCAAGATCCGCGCTTTGTGCGAGCACTGGAGCGGCGGTTACGACTGGCGCCGGTGCGAGGACCTGCTCAACGGCTTCGGCCAGTTCCACACGGAAATCGACGGCGTCGACATCCACTTCCTGCACGTCCGCTCGCCCGAGCCGGACGCGCTCCCGCTGATCATGACCCACGGCTGGCCCGGCTCGGTGCTGGAGTTCCGCAAGGTGATCGGCCCGCTCACCGACCCGGCGGCCCACGGCGGGGATCCCCGCGCGGCGTTCCACCTCGTCGTCCCGACGATGCCGGGCTTCGGATTCTCCGGCAGGACCACCGAACCGGGCTGGACGCTCGCGCGCACCGCCGGCGCCTGGATCACGCTGATGGACCGGCTCGGCTACGACCGCTGGGGCGCCCAGGGCGGGGACCTCGGCGCCGGCGTCACCGACGAGATCGGCCGGAAGGCACCCGCGGGCTGCGTCGGCCTGCACCTGAACTTCGCCATGTTCTTCCCGACGCCGCAAGAGCGGGCCGAGGCCACCCCGCACGAACAAGCCATGCTCGACAGCGCCGACTACTTCTGGGAGACGTTGTCCGGCTACGCCAAGGAACAGTCCACCCGGCCGCAGACCATCGGCTACTCCCTGGCCGACTCGCCGGCCGGGCAGGCCGCGTGGATCTACGCGATGTTCCAGGACACGTGCGGCACCCCGGGTGACGCGGAAGCGTCGTTCACGCACGACGAACTGCTCGACGACATCATGCTCTACTGGCTCCCCAACGCCGGGTCGTCCGCCGCCAAGACGTACTGGGAGATGGCCCGCGCCCGCGCGGCCGCGTCGGGTCCGCCCGCCCCGATCACGATCCCGACGGGCTTCACGATGGCACCGCACGAGCACGTCCGGAAGTCCCGGCGCTGGATCGAACGCCGCTACACCGATCTCGTCCACTTCGCCGAACTCGACCAGGGCGGCCACTTCCTGGCGCTGGAACAGCCGGACCTCTTCGTCGCCGAGGTCCGGGCGAGTTTCGCCACCCTGCGCTGAGCGCACCGCCGGCGTAAGTCACTTGACACGCATCGCGGCGCTTGCTTTTCTCGTGATCCACGCACTGGCCTGGGGGGACCATGCAGCCGCACTTCTACGCGCCTGTTCCGCAGAGACCGATTGCGTCTGGTCGGTCGTGGTCTGGACCTCCCTCGGGAGCCGGCTCGTCACCGGGATCGTCTTCATGCGGTGGCTGTGGCTCGCCCGCACCAACGCCGAGGTGATCGAACCCGCCCGGCACCGGCACTCGCCCATGTGGGCCGTGCTCGGCTGGATCGTGCCGATCGTCAGCTTCTGGTTCCCGCAGATGGTGGTCCGAGACGTCTGGAACGCCGTCAACCCCCAGCGGCCGCGCGGAACGGGGCAGCTGTACCGGACGCCGGGCGCCGAGCTGGTCACCTGGTGGTGGGCCGCCTACCTCACGAACCAGGTCCTGTCCACGACCGGCGCCCGCCTCACCGAGAACACGACGATCACGCGCGGCATGGACACCGTCGCGGCGGTGGCCCTGGTCGTGGCCGCGGTGCTGATCATCAAGATCAGCACCCGGATCACGGCCTGGCAGACGAACCCCCGCTGAGGCGTGCCTCGAACCCTGCGTCCGAGTGGCACCCGCCGGCCGCCGGGATCACTCGTGAGCGTCCAGCGTGCTGAGGAAGTGTGTGAACGCCTCATCCGCGCGGTCACGGTCCTCGGTTGCGTCGAGATCCATGAGGAGGCCGCGGATGACGGCCAGGACCAGGGTGGCCAGTTCCGGCCGGTCCATGCTGCGCAGGCCTTCTTCGAGCGGGCCGAGCCAGTCCGTTGTCGCCGCTCGGCGGAAGCCGGGTCGGTGCTGTTGCGCCGCGCTTTCCCGCCACAGTCCGAACATCCGCAGGTACGGCCGGCCCTCGGGGCCGGTCATGAAAGCCCAGGCCTGCGCGAGGGTGACGGTGTAGGGCCGGTCGGGTTGCACGCGAAGCACGTCGCCGAACGTGACTAGCTGGCGTTGCCGCGCACTGTCGAGGATCGCGCTCAGGAGGGCGTCGCGCGTGCCGAAGTGGTAGATCAGCATGCGCGCCGACGTGCCGGTGGCGCGAACCAGCGGGTCGAGCCGGTCGGGCAGGCCGTGTTCGAGCGCGTGGTCGGTGCACGCGTCGAGCAGCCGCTGCTTGATCTCGGGTTCCGGTCGTCTTCCCACACGGCTACTTTTTCACGTAATAACCGCTACGTCTAACGTCGGTGTTTCGCACCGACGTGGAGGTAGTGATGAGGGTTGTGTTCGTGCACGGCGCATGCGTCCGGGACGGATCGTGGTGGTGGCACCGCATGTCCGGGCTCCTGCGGGAGCGAGGCGTGCCGAGCGTGACCCCGGCGCTGCCGAGCTGTGGGGAGACCGGCGTGCCCGGCGGTACCGGCGGTCCGGGGTTGGCCGAGGACGTCGACGCGGTGCGTCAGGTGCTGCGGGACAGCGACGAACCGACCGTCGTCGTCGCCCACAGCTACGGCGGGATCGTGACGGCCGAGGCGGCCGCGGGTGTGGCTTCGGTGCGCCACCTGGTGCTGATCTCCAGCTATCTGCCCGAGATCGGGCAAAGCCTCGCGGACTTCGGTGACGGTGACCCCGCGCCGTTCCTCGACGTCGACCCCGACGCCGGCACGTTCGGGGTTCGCCCCGAACTGCTGGTGAACACGTTCCTGCAGGACTGCGACGCCGACGTCCAGGCCGAAGCGGCGAACCACCTGACCCGGCAGAGCGTGCGGGTCACCGGCGAAGCGGTCGGGGCGGCCGCCTGGCGGGACGTGCCGACGACGTATCTCGTGTGCGCCCAGGACGCGGGCACGCCGGCCCGTTCACAACGGGAGTTCGCCCGCAAAGCCGGTCGCGTCGTCGAACTCGACGCGGGCCACCACCCGTTCCTGTCCCGGCCCGCCGCGGTCGGCGACCTGCTGCTGAGCCTGTCGTGAGTGGCGCGTAAGCCCTGCTGCTCAAGGCTTGCGCGGCATATGATGCGGCGTCGTGAGCGGGTCAGGTGATCCAGCCCGAATCCTGCGCCACGCGGATGCTGTCCACAAGGGAACGGGTGCGCAGCTTGCTCTGGATCGCGGCCAGGTGGTTGCGGACGGTCCCGGTCGCCAGCCCGAGTGCGGTGGCGACCTCCTTGGGCGGGCTTCCGGCCGCGGCGGCGGTCAGCACCTCGCGTTCCCGCGGGGTCAGCGGACTCTCTCTGGCCGCCCAGGCGGACAGCGTCAGGCTGTTGCTGACGGCTCGGCGGCCATCTTCGACGGTGTAGATGACATCGTGTAGGTGAGCGACGCCTTCGTGCAGGTAGACGACGCCCCGTGGTTTGTGGGAGAGGATCCTCTGGGCGTCGTGACTGGACAAGGACGTCACGAGGAAGATCAGGTTGTTGTGTTCGGTCGCCTCGGAAGCGCTGGACTCCTGCTGCCGGCAGCGGTGCTGGAGATCGTCTTCCGCGGGGTAGAGGACGAAGACGAAAGAGTCCTGGTCGGCGAGTGCGGCGCGAGCGAGATCGATCTGCTCGAAGTCGAACACCCGGTGCGGGTCGAAGTCGTAGGCCCGGGCGAGCAGCGCGGCGACCGCCGCGCGGTTGATGGTGTCCGGGCCGATGAGAATGGCTTGCTGCATAAGGGCTCACCGCGCTCGGAGTCTGCTGGGGATGTGGTTATTCGATCATGGTGAAGGCACCCTACGTCACCGCACTCGCCTGTGCAGCCACCCGTGAGGGTGAGGTGGGATGGTGCGGGAGGTGCCGCCGGAGCCGTTCCACGCCGGCGACCGCGGGCCCCGTGCAACCGGTGGTGTAGGCCGCCGAGCTGGTGGGTATGTCTGTTTTGTCCCGAGCAGATCTCGGGGCACGCACCTGGTAGGTGGCGCCGGATAAGTCCCCAGGCCGGCGTCGCCTGCCGTATAACGCCCTACACGTCCGGAGCCTGGCCGTCCCGGCCATCGACGCGCACCGCGTGCACGGCGCCGGCACGGTCACGGCGTTCCGCGACCACGGCTGGATCGTCGGCTCCCGCAGCTTCGCCGACGAAGACGTGATCCGCCGGCTGGCGTCCACCGCGCGGTTCACCCCGGACGTCACGCACCGGGCGGACAACCTGGACCTGGTCGAAGACCTCATCGCGACCGGCCCGGCACCCGTGGTCGGCCTGATGCCGGCGACCCGCGCCGCGAGGCCGGGAGTCGCACTGCTCCCGCTGGCCGGGCCGGATGTGCGGCAGCGGGCTTTCACCTGCATCCGCCGCGGCCGGGCGGCGCGGCCACCGCTGGCGCTGGTTCTCGGGCTCCTGACCCGGTGACGCCGTCCGCCGAGATCTGTCCCGGTCGAACCGGTCGGCTCTGCAGTTCCCGGAGTCCGATCACCCGCATTCAGGCCGAGCTTCTGCTGGTCCTCGGAACCCGGCGGGGCCGTCATGATCACGATCGTCTGGTCGCATCGCGAAGGCGGTGGCTTCAGGCGGGCCGGGCCGGTGAGGTGGGCGCGGAGAGGGCGCGTAGGTCGTCGAAGGCCTGGGAGAGGCACTTGTCCAGGCTCTGTTCGGGGTCGTCGACCCAGGTCTGGACCGCGTGCTGGTAGGCGGCCCAGCCGGTCCGCGCGGCCAGGTCGGCCAGGTCGTCGCCGACACCACGCTGCCGCAGCGCCTCCGCGACGGCGTCCGTGAGCCACGCGTGCTTGGCCAGCTCCCGCTCGCGGAGGGCCGGCGTCACCGCGATGATCTTCCACCGCGGTTCGGCGAACGGGCGGTTGTCCTCCAGGTTCCGTGCGGATTTCCGGAAGGCGCACAACAGGGCGTCGAACGGTTCGAGGTTTCCGGGTGCGTCGGCGATCGCCTGCATCAGCGTCACGCGCAGGTCGGCCTCGCCGTCGAAGAGCACCTCGCGCTTGTCCGGGAAGTGCCGGAAGAAGGTGCGCTCGTTGACTTCGGCCTTGGCGGCGATCTCCGCCGCCGTGGTCCCGTCGAACCCGCGTTCCCGGTACAGCTCCAAAGCCGCCTGCTGAAGGCGGCGGCGCGCTTCTGCTCCGCTACGTGGCACCTCCCGAGACTACCGCAGTTGTGTCAGTGACTGGCGTCATGTTGCGCCAGTCGCTGACGCTACGCGTAGAGTCACTCACTGGCACTAAGAAGCGTCAGTAAGTGGCATTACGAGGAGTGTTCCCATGCGTGTTTTCGTCACCGGTGGTACCGGCCAGACCGGCCCCACCGTCGTCGCCGAGCTGATCGGAGCCGGTCACACCGTGCTCGGCCTGGCCCGTTCGGACCGCGCCGCCGCCCGGTTGGCGTCGCTGGGCGCCACACCGCATCGCGGCGACCTCGGCGACCTCGACAGCCTGCGTCGCGGCGCCGAGAACGCCGACGGCGTCCTGCACATGGGCTACGGCGGCGACTTCGCCGACCCGGCCGACCTGATCCGCCGCGACCGCGCCGCGATCGAGGCGCTCGGCCGGCCGCTGGAGGGGTCCGGCAAGCCGTTCGTCAGCACGTCGGGGACGCTGGTGACGGTGGCCGGCCGGGTCAGCACCGAGCAGGACCCGCCGGATCCGGCGTCCGTCGCGGCCTTCCGCATCGCGGGTGAGCAGGCTTGCCTGGCCTTCGCGGATCGGGGGGTGCGAGCCGGTGTCGTGCGCCTCGCCCCGACCGTGCACGGGCCGGGCGACCACGGGTTCATCCCGGCGCTCATCGCCGCCGCGCGCAGGACGGGCCTCTCGGCCCGCATCGGCGACGGCGCCAACCGCTGGCCGGCGATCCACCGGGCCGACGCGGCCGTCCTGTTCCGGCTGGCACTGGAGAAAGCCCCCGCCGGCGCGGTGTTGCACGGCGCGGGTGAAAGCGCTGTCACGATCAGGAGCGTCGCCGAGCAGATCGCGCGGAAGCTCGACGTCCCCGCGGCGTCGCTGACCCTCGAGCAGGCGGCCGGGCACCTGGGAAACCCGTTCCTGGCCCGGTTCTTCTCCCTCGACGTGCCGGTGTCCAGCGAGCACACCCAAGCGCTCCTGGGCTGGACGCCGAAGCACCCGACGTTGATCGAGGACCTCGAGACCGGTGACTACTTCACGCCGGAGGCCAGCCTCCGCGCCGAAGAGATCTGGTCGCCGCACCCTTGAAAGGAAGCTCGAGCTTTCCCGGTGGCCGTGCAACACGAGGTATCCGAGCAGGCGTCTACAGGAGGGGGATCGTCCCCGACGAAGGGACAGTCCGCGGTAGGCGGACCGCCCGGTTTTGGTGAGGTGATCGCCGAGCGGATCCTCCGGCTCATCACCGAGCTGCGGCTGCGGCCGGGCGATCGCATGCCCACCGAGAACGAGCTGGCGGCGCAGCTGGGCAGCTCGCGCACCCTTGTTCGACCGCGGTGACGACGAGTTCCACCTCGGCCACGCGGCGGAGGCGGTCGAGGAGCACGCGGCGGTCTACCAGGCGATCCGCGACGGCGACCCGGAAGCGGCCGCGCGGGCCGCCGCGGTCCACCTCGACAACACCCTGGAGGACTACCGCCGCGAGATCCGGTGGCGGGTCTTCGGCTGATCCGCCCGCGACTGCAACGGATCGTGCGGGAGGCGGCGTCTTGAAGGGTGTGCAGTTCGAAGAGTTCTCCCGTGAGCAACTGCCCGGCCTGGTGCGGTTCGCCGCCGTCCTGACCGGCGACCGTGATCTGGCTCAGGACGTGGTGCAGGACGCGCTCGTGCGCGCGCACCAGGGCTGGCGGCAGGTCGCGGCGGCGGACCGGCCCGAGCTGTACATGCGCAAGATCGTCGTCAACGGCTACCTCTCGTGGCGCCGCCGCTGGTACCAGCGATCCGTGCGCCCCACCGCCGACACCACCCGCTTCCGCGAGCCGGCCGTGCCCGATCCGGCGTGGCGGATCGCCGACGCCGACCAGCTCGCCGGGCCGCTCGCCCGGCTGACCCGCGCCCAGCGGGCGGCGATCGTGCTGCGCTTCTACGAGGACCGCGACGACGGCGAGATCGCCGCGGTGCTCGGCTGCGCGCCCGCGACGGTGCGCAGCCACGTCTCGCGCGGCCTCAGCGCGCTGCGCGTCCAGCTCACCGAAGGCAAGGAGACCGTGTGATGACCGACCTCGACGAGCTGCGCCGCGCGCTGCGCGCCCAGGAGTCCCTGGCGCCCGATCCCGACGCTGTGCTCGCCGTCGCCACCCGCCGGATCCGGCGGCGTCGCACGACCAGCGTGGCCGCCGTGACGCTCACCGTCGCCGCCCTCGGTGCGGGCGCCGTCGGCCTGCTGGATCGCGGTACCGCCGTGGTGCCACCGGCCACGCTCGCGAGCCCCCCGTCCGCCACGGTGACGCAGCCGCCGGCCGCCGGCAAGGTGCCTCCGGCCGCCCCGGCGATCAGCCTCGAGGACAGCTCCTGGGACTTGACGATGTGGGCCGTCCAGCCGCACATCGAGACCCTGCACTACGCGCAGAACCACAGCTACGCGTTCACGATCGAGTCCCGTGGCGGCACCGCGCCCCACAGCGCACTGGCCACGAAACCCTCGACAGCGGACCGGATCCCGCACCCGCAGTCGGTCATGTGGCAGGACGGCCCGGACCACTGGATCCGCGTGACGACCACGAAACCCGTGACGGCCCCGGAAATGCTGGCTCTGCTGGGGAAGATCCACACCACGCCACCGATGATCGCGTCGCCGCTCAAGTCGCTGCAGGTCCCCGACGGGCAGCAGGTCGGCACGTTCACCAGCGAGCCCGAAACCAACACCCTGGTGCTCTGCCCGCCCGCCGAGGTGGGGAAGACCCCGCTCGACCCCCGATGCTTCTCGCTGACGGTGTCGCTGACCGGCAGAGCCGCGGACGGCGGTTATCCGCAGGACCCGCTGCCCGTGCACCAGCACCGGACGCTCGGGGCCTACACCATCGAGATCGACAGCTCGCCCGCCCACGCGAAGGAAGCGTTGACCTTGCTCGATTCCGTTCAGCTCAACCGATGATTCCTCGTCCGCCGCCGGACGATCACGGCTCGGCGTGGGCCGTGATCGTCCGGTGGCCGGGGACTCAGGAGCAGGACACTCCGTTCAGCGCGGGGGACAGGAACGGCGGGGTGCCGCCGCTGTAGTCCGCGTTGTAGCCGACGGTCGCGGTGCCGCCGGTGCCGCCGGTGCCGAGCTTGCCGTTCCACGCGGCGTTCACGACCCGCACGGTGTCGCCGGTGTCGGTCCAGGTCGCGTTCCAGCCCTGGCCGACGGTCACCCCCGGCGCGGAGAACGTCAGTGTCCAGCCGTCGACGGGTGCTCCCCGGTTCTCGATGACGACCTCGCCGGTGTACCCGTTCTGCCACGAGCTGACGACCCGGTGCGTCACCGTGCATGAGCCGTTGCCCGGCGGCGTCGTCGTGGACGTCGTCGTCGGGGGAGTGGTGGCGGTCGTCGGCGTGGTGCCGGCCGGCGGCGCCCCGGCGGCCGCCAGGTCGTACGCCCGCTGCGGGACGAACTGCCCGGCCGCGGCGAGGCAGCCGTCGGCTTCGCCCGGCGGCTTGACCCAGAGGTACGCGGCGATCTGCGTGTCACCCGTGGCGTCGGTGCTGGGCGTGCCGATGGCGCGTCCCGCCGGGTCGCACCACTCGCTGCCCTGTGGCCCGTTGCCGTTGCGGCTCGTGTCGATCACCGCGCGCAGCCGCGTGTCGCCCACCGCGTTCAGCACCGCTTTGGCGAAGCCCGCCTCGTCGCCGGTCGACCGGTAGTTGGAGACGTTGGTGGCGATACCGTCGGCGCTGTTGGAGATGTCCGCGGCCCGCACCCGCGACGCGGCTTCGGCGGGCGAGAGCCACGCGGAGTGGCCGACGTCGTAGTACACCTTCGTCTGCGTCGAACCGGACTTGAGCTTCCTGCCCGCGTAGGCCACCGAGGCCTTGGTCTGGTTCTGCTGGTCGGCCGACTGGCAGTTCGTCATCAGCGCGAGCACGTCGGGCTCCAGCACGATCGCCGCGGGCCGGCCCGCGATGCCGGCGGCCACCTGGTCGATCCACGCCCGGTAGGCGTCGTGGGACGGCGCGCCGCCGCCGCTGGCGCCACCGCAGTCGCGGTTGGGGATGTCGTAGACGACCATGATCGGGACCTTGCCCGCCGCCGCGGCGGCGCCGACGTAGGCGTCGACGTCGGCGCGCACGGTCGAGGTGTTGGTGGTGGTGAACCACCTTCCCTGCGGCGTGGCGGCGACGCGGTCGCGGATCATCGGGGTCCGCGAGTCACCGGGGTTGGCGGCGACCCACTGGGCCGCGTTCGTGCCCGGGTCGACGTAGAACGGTGAGGAGGCGGCCTGGGCGCTGCCACCCACCGTCAGCGCGGTCGCGCCGGCGAGGAGCGTCGCGCCGAGGGCCGCGGCGGCCAACTGGGCGCGTCTCTTCCCGGGTCCGTCGGGTAGCCGGTCCGGCCGGCCGTCTCGCGCGGCCGGGCGGGTGGTGCGTCCGTGGGGAACGCGTACCTGTTTCGTCGCTCTCATGAGTCCTCACAGCGTCGTCGGCGTTGGCGACTGGGAGCGCTCCCATACCGGCTCACTGTAACCGGCGCGAGGCGGCCGGGAAAGAGCGGCGGTCTTCGGAGCGGGCAGAGGCGTGCGTGGATTGGGTCATACTCATCGGGTGACCCGTGATGAGGAAGCCGCGCCGCCGGCCCCGGCCCGGCGACCGGATGCCGACCGAGGCCGAGCCGGCGGCGCGGATGGGCACCAGCCGGACCGTGCTCTGTTCGACCGCGGTGACGACGAGTTCCACCTCGGCATCGCCACCGCGTCGCACAACCGGTTCCTCGTCGCGGCCGTGCGCGAGGCCCGCCGCCTGCAACGCCGGCCGAACGTCATCGGCGTGTCCGGCGCGGTCGGCGGGCACGCCGCCCACGCGGTCGCCGTCCACCTCGGCAACACCCCGGAGGACTGCCGCCGCGAGATCCGGCGCCGCCTCTTCGGCAGCTGACCACGCCGCGGCGGGCTCGGTCCTTTGTGGACCGACCGCCCGGGCTCACGAAGACAACGACGTCTTGGGAGAGCGAACGTGTCCTTCGCCGAGTCACCCGAACCGCGGCCGACCCTGGCCGACGTCGCGCGTGCGGCCGGGGTGTCGACCGCCACCGCGTCCCGTGTGCTCAACGGCTTTCCCCGCGTCCGGCCGGAAACGCGCGAGCGGGTCGAGTCGGCGGTGGCGGCCCTGGGGTACACCCGCCACCGCGCCGCGCGGGCGGCGGCCGGGTCCACGGGCTCGGTCGCGCTCGTGGTGTGCGAGGAAGTCCCGCGGCTGTTCGCCGACCCCTACTTCGCCCGCGTGGCCGCCGGGGCGGGGAAAGCGCTGACCGGCGTCGGCCTGCAGCTCGTGCTGCTCACCGTGCCCGCGACGGCGGACTACCAGGGACCGGTGGTGCGGTTCCTCGGCGGCGGGCACGTCGACGGCGCCCTGGTCATCGGGATGCACGGCCGCCGGCCGCTCGACCTCGGCCGGCTCGGCATCCCGGTGGTGTTCGGCGGCCGCCCGGTCTGCGGGCGGGAACCCGGGCGCTTCTCCTACGTCGACGTGGACAACCGCGGCGGCTCCCGGCGGGCCACCCAGCGGTTCCTCGACGCGGGCCGGCGCACGGTGGCGACCATCGCCGGACCCCAGGACATGACCGCCGGAGTGGACCGGCTGCTCGGCTACCGGCAGGCGGTGTCGGGCGCCGGCCACGGCGACCGGGGGCTGGTGGTGTTCGGGGACTTCGGCCAGGCGTCCGGCGAGCACGCCACCGCCCGCCTGCTGGACCGCCGGCCGAACGTCGACGCCATCTTCGCCGCCTCGGACATGATGGCGATCGGCGCGCTGCGGGCCCTGCGCCGCGCGGGTCGCCGGGTCCCCGGTGACGTGGCCGTCATCGGCTTCGACGACCTGCCGATCGGCCGCCGCACCGATCCGCCGCTCACCACCGTGCGCCAGCCGATCGAAGCGATGGGCGCCCGGATGACGGACGAGCTGCTGGCGATGCTCGGCGGGTCGGCCGGGCCGCGCCGCACGGTGCTGGACACCGAGCTGGTCGCACGCACCTCGGGCTGAGACCGTCCCTTCCGGGGAGGGTTCCCCGGAAGGGACGGACGTGGCTAACGTTGCAGCGTCAGGACTCCGGGCCGCCACGGCAGCTGGTCGTACGGGCCGCTCGCGCTGGGGTTCTTGCCCTGGTAGAGCAACTGCAGGGAGCACGGATCGATGGTCTTGGTCTGGTCGGGGTTGGTGCGGACCAGGTCGCCGTGGCTGATGTCGTTGGTCCAGGAGGCGCCGCTGTTGGCCTTGCCGGCGAACGGGTTGCTTTCGCCGGCGGCCTGCGGAGCCCACGACCCGCTCAGGCTGGTGGAGGTGAACGAACGGAAGTAGCGCCCGTTCGCGCCCATCGCCTCGACGATCATCAGGTACTGGTTCTGGCCCTGGACCTTGTAGACCTCGACGGCTTCGAAGAGGTTGGCCTGCGTGTCGCTCATGATCGTCGTGTAGTTCGAGCCGAAGCTGCCCGGGAAGTTCCCGATCGGCATGCTCGCCCGGTAGATCTTGCCGTTGTCACCGGCGAAGAACAGGTACATGTTCGAGCCGTCGGCGATCAGCGTCTGGTCGATCGGACCGGTGCCGGAGCCGGAGATGCTGCCGGTGAACAACGGCTGCGGCGAGGACCAGCCGTTGGGGTTGGTCGGGTCGCTCGACGTGCGGTAGATGAAGGGCCAGGCGCCCCACTGGTAGGCCAGCACCCAGATGTTCTTCGGCGCGAAGTAGAACAGCGTGGGTGCCACCGCGGCCGAGCTCATCCCGTTCTGGCCGGCTGACGCCATGTCGGACCAGTTCGTGAAGGGGCTGAAGGCCATCGAGCCGTACGACGATCCCGAGACGTTCGACGCGTAGACGAGGTGCTTGCCGTTGTAGACGACGTTGGTGAAGTCCTTGAGCGATACCCACCCGTTCTTCGGTGTCGCCAGCACTCCGCTCGAGCTCCAGCGGTAGGTCGAGGGCAGGGAGCAGCCGGTGCCGCCGCCCGTTGTGGTTGTGGTCGTGGTCGGCGTGGTCGACAGGCCCGTCCACTTCTGGTTGCCGCCGCCGTTGCACGTCCAGAGCGCCACCGCGGTGCCGTTGGCCGTCGCGGCGCCGGTGACGTCCAGGCAGAGCCCGGACTGCACCCCGGCGATCGTGCCGTCGGAGTTCACCCGCCACTGCTGGTTGGCCCCGCCGTGACAGGTCCAGATCTGCACCCGGGTCCCGGTGGTCGCGCCGCCGGGCACGTCGAGGCACTTGCCGCCGTACACCGTCAGCCGGCCGCCGGACGTCGACGTCCACTGCTGGTTCGCCCCGCCGGAGCAGTCGTAGATTTGCAGGAGAGCCCCGTCGGCCTGACTGGCGTTCGAGACGTCGAGGCACCGGTCCGAACCGGCACCGCGCAGCGCGCCGGTGACGTCGGCCGCGGCCGGGCCGGCCCCGAGCGTCACCGCCAGCGTCACGGTCGACGCGGCGGTGAGCACACCGATGAGGGTGCGGATCCTGCGGCTGGTACTTCCTCTGTTCATGACGACCTTCTCCCGGCGAGCGAGACGAGTGTTATCGCTAACAGCGTTGCTTCACCCTGGGTCGCCGGGAGAAAAAATGTCAATCCGGAGGTCCGGGTCTTCGGGAACCCGGACGCCGGGCCGGGCGACCGGCCACCTCAGGGCCGTCGCGATAGGTCTACAAAGGACAGTCTGGCCGTGAAAGTTACATTTCCGACGGTCGAGACACTTCCAGTTCCCGCACGGTCGTCTGGTGAGTAGTGGGCATTTCACGCTCGAAGCGAGGCACCGCGACCGGATCACGCCGGCTGTGGTGCGGCCAGGACGTGATCAGGGGTTGAACAAGGCGACAGATCATGCAACGATCGCCGCCGCGTTAGCAACCTATTGTGTCTGGGGTCTCATCCGCCTGACGCGGTTCGAGCCTGGCAGCCGAGCACAGGAAGACGTCCAATGCGATCACCGCTTCGCCGACGAAGCCGAAGAACGATCCTCGCGATCGCCGCCCTCGGGCTGGCCGCCGCCGGGTGCACGGTGGGAAGCGGTTCCCCGACCCTGGCGACCGCGACGAACCTCGCGGTGGTGCAGTCCCTGCACGACGCGCTGCCGCAGGCGATCAAGGACGCCGGGGTGATCCGGTTCGCCGGTGACTCCCACCCGCCCTACCGCACGGTCGCGCCGGACGGGTCGGTCACCGGGATCGACGCCGACTTCCAGGCCGCGATCGGGCAGGTGCTGGGCGTCCGGACGCAGACCATGATCGTCAACGCGTTGCCGGCCGCGCTGCAGGGCATGCTGAGCGACCGGTACGACGCGTTCAACGGCCCGGTCAAGGCCACCGCCGAGCGCGAGAAGCAGTTCGACACGATCACCTGGATGACCACCCGCACGGCCTACGTGTTCCCCGATTCGGCGGCGGGGATCGCGCGGGTCGAGGACCTCTGCGGCAAGCGCGTCGCGGTGGTGACCGCCAGCGTCGTGGAGGAGCAGCTGAACAAGCTGTCCCGCTTCTGCACGCAGGGCAAACGTCAGGCCACGCAGACGGTCGGCCTCGACGACACCAACGCCACGCTGCTGGCCACCCTGTCGGGCCGCGCGGACGCCGCGGGCATGACGGAGGCCGCGGCGATCGACGTGACGCAGAGGCAGGGTGGGACCAAGTACGTCACCCAGACCGAAGCGCAAGGGGCGTCGAAGGACGACCTGGCGTTGTACGTCCCCAAGTCCTCGAAGCTGGGCCCGGTGCTGCAGGAGGTGTTCGAGGAGCTGTTCCGCGACGGCACGTACGTCGGGATCATGTCCCGCTGGGGGCTCAACCAGGTCTCGGTCCCGAAGCCGGTCTTCAACGCGGCCACGCCGCAATAACGCGGACTCCGACGGGAGCGGTTCGTGGGTACCGGAGTCACCTTGGCGGCTACGGCTGTGGTCGTAGCCGCCTTCCTCGCCACCGCTCCGGCGACGGAAGCCGGAACACCCGCTGGGACGCGGCGAGGTGCGTCGATGGGCGACTGCCCGATGGCACGACGACCCCGTCGCCGAGCCCGCCCGGTGGAACGGCGCCGTGCTGGTGGACCTCGACTTCGCCGCGGGGCAGTGGCCTTCGGCGGTCACGTCGGCTCAGGCGGCCGCGGCGGGCAAGGCACGCATCGCGCTCGCGGCGGCGATCGGCCGGCTGCCGCCGGGCTGGGCTCTGGTCGCCGACGGCACGACGCCCCCGTCCCGGACGACCCCTACGCCGACGGCGTGGTGCAGGGGATGATTCTGGCGCTCGCGAGTGGTCCGCTGCCCTGCCCGTCGGCGGGAGATCGGGTAGCAGGCGGGCGAGAACCCGTGGTGGAACACGGGAGTCGACCATGCGCGCCAGCTCACGACAGCCGAGCCGGCGGAACGCGGTGCGGCGGCTGTCCGAGAGTGGGGCTCGACCTGCGCGCCCACCTGGGGCCGCCGCGCCGGCCGGCCTCTGGCGCGGGACGTCGTGGTATCCGGTGCCCTGCGGACCGGGTGCTGGCCGGGCACGCCGAACCGGCCGGCGGCGGCCACGGACGGCACAACAGCCCCCTACCTGAGCCACGCAATCCCGCACTTCAACCGGAAGTACCTCGCTGACCGGCGGCACGACGACCCCGTGTGCGGCACTCGCGGTGGTATGTGACGAGACCGTTACCGCGGTCGGGCTTGACCGGATTGTTGTTATCGCTAACACTGACTCCCCGTCGCCACCCGAAAGAGTGATGGGGGTCACGTTGATGCGGGGTCGGACTGCCCGGTGGCGAAGGGGCCTCGACCGGCTGGTCCCGTGAGGGTGGTCGGCAATGCGCGCGGCCGGCGCGACGACCGGTCCCTGATTCGCGAACTGTTAACGCTAACAGCAAAGATCACCGTCGATCGAGGAGTGCACGTGCTGAAGAAGCGATGGGCCGCCGCGGCGGTCGCGGCGGCCGGACTGGTCCTGCTCACCGCCTGCAGTGGTAGCAGCGGCAGCGGCGGCACGGGAACCTCCGGCGGGGCCGTCACACTCGGCTTCGCCCAGGTGGGCGCCGAGAGCGGCTGGCGGACCGCGAACACCAAGTCCATCCAGGAGTCGGCCGAGTCCGCCGGGATCGAGCTCAAGTTCTCCGACGCGCAGCAGAAGCAGGAGAACCAGATCGCCGCGATCCGCTCGTACATCCAGCAGAAGGTCAAGGTCATCGCCTTCTCGCCGGTCGTCGAGTCCGGCTGGGAGACCGTGCTCAAGGAGGCGAAGACGGCGAAGATCCCGGTCATCCTCACCGACCGGGCGATCGACTCGCCGGACAAGACGCTCTACAAGACCTTCCTCGGCTCGGACTTCATCGCCGAGGGCAAGAAAGCGGGGGAGTGGCTGACCAAGGAGTTCGGCAGCGCCACCGGCCAGGTGAACATCGTCGAGCTGCAGGGCACCACCGGCTCGGCTCCGGCCAACGACCGCAAGAAGGGCTTTGGCGACGTCATCGCCGCCGACCCGAAGTACAAGATCATCGCCTCGCAGACCGGGGAGTTCACCCGCGCCAAGGGCAAGGAGGTCATGGAGGCCTTCCTGAAGTCCCAGCCGAAGATCGACGTGCTCTACGCGCACAACGACGACATGGCCCTCGGGGCCATCGAGGCGATCCAGGCGGCGGGCAAGGTGCCCGGCAAGGACATCAAGATCGTCTCGGTCGACGGCGTGAAGGACGCCCTCCAGGCGCTGGCCGACGGCAAGATCAACCACGTCGTCGAATGCAACCCGTTGCTCGGCCCGCAGCTGATGGACCTGGTCAAGAAGGTCGACGCGGGGGAGCAGGTGCCCGAGCGGATCGAGACCCAGGAGACCGAGTTCGACCAGGCGTCGGCCAAGGCCGCGCTGCCGAAGCGCCAGTACTGAGGGGTTCGCGATGCCCGCCGAAATCCTCGTCATGACCGGGATCCGCAAGGAGTTCCCGGGTGTCGTCGCCCTCGACGACGTCGGCTTCCGCTTGTTCCCGGGCGAGGTCCACGCGCTGATGGGGGAGAACGGCGCCGGGAAGTCGACGCTGATCAAGGTGCTCACCGGCGTGCATGGGGTGGACGCGGGCTCGATCACGCTCGCCGGGACCGCCGTCTCCTTCGGCGGCCCCGGCGAGGCCCAGCGGGCCGGCGTCAGCACGGTTTACCAGGAGGTCAACCTCTGCCCGAACCTGTCCGTGGCGGAGAACGTCTGCCTCGGCCGGGAACCCCGCCGCTTCGGCCGCATCCGGTGGGGCCCGATGCGGCGGCGGGCCGAGGAACTGCTGGCGCGGCTGGACGTCCGGGTCGACGTCTCGGCCGAGCTGGGCACCTGCTCGATCGCCGTCCAGCAGCTCGTCGCCATCGCCCGGGCGCTCGACGTCGAAGCGCGGATCCTGGTGCTCGACGAGCCGACGTCCAGCCTGGACGCCGGCGAGGTCGAGCGGCTGCTGACGGTGGTGCGCTCACTGCGCGACGAAGGTTTGGCGATCCTGTTCGTCTCGCACTTCATCGACCAGGTCTTCGCGATCGCCGACCGGATGACCGTGCTGCGCAACGGAAAGCTGATCGGCGAGTACCGCACCGCGGAGATCACCCCGGTCGAGCTGGTCACCAGGATGATCGGCAAGGAGCTGCGGGTCCTCGAAACGCTCGAGGACTCCGGGCCGACCCGGGCCGAGGTGGCGGACGCGCCGGTGCTGCTGGCGGCCGAAGACCTCGGCCGCAAACGCGGGGTCGAGCCGTTCACGCTGGACATCCACGCCGGCGAGGTCGTCGGGCTGGCCGGGCTGCTCGGCTCCGGGCGCACCGAGCTCGCCCGGCTGCTCTTCGGCGCCGACCACGCCGACAGCGGTTCCGTGAAGATCGACGGCCGCGTCACCCCGCTGCGGACGCCGCGAGCCGGGCTCGACCACCGGATCGCGTTCTGCTCGGAGAACCGCAAGACCGAAGGCCTGGTCGAGGAACTGACCGTCCGGGAGAACATCGTCCTCGCGCTCCAGGCCTCGCGCGGCTGGGCGCGGCCGCTGACCCGGCGCCGCCAGGACGAGATCGCCCGCGAGTACATCGCAACGCTCGACATCCGCCCCGCCGACCCCGAGGCGCCGGCCGGCACCCTGTCCGGCGGCAACCAGCAGAAGGTGCTGCTGGCCCGCTGGCTCATCACCGAGCCGCGGCTGCTCATCCTCGACGAGCCGACCCGCGGCATCGACATCGGGGCCAAGACGGAGATTCAGCGGCTGGTCACCCGGCTCTCGGCCGACGGGATGGCCGTCGTGTACATCTCCGCCGAGCTGGAGGAGGTGCTCCGGCTGAGCCACCGCGTCGTGGTGCTGCGCGACCGGAAAGTGGTGGCCCAGCCGGAAAACCGGGCGCTCACCGCCGACGAGATCATGGCCACGATGGCCGAGGGAGCCGTCTCATGACCAAGCACCGGTTGTTCTGGCCCGTGGTGGCGTTGCTGGCGCTGCTGGCCGGCGACCTCATCGCGAGCCCGGCGTTCTTCTCGATCGAACTGCGCGATGGCCACCTCTACGGGAACCTCGTCGACATCCTGAAGAACGGCGCCCCGCTGATCCTCATCGCGATCGGCATGACGCTCGTCATCGCCACCCGCGGCATCGACCTCTCGGTGGGCGCGGTCGTCGCGATCAGCGGCTCGCTCGCCTGCCTCTGGATCGCCGATCACCCCGGCGGCGTGGGCGCCACGCTCGTCGCCGTCGGACTGGCGCTCGGGCTGTCGCTGGTGCTCGGGGTGTGGAACGGCTGGCTCGTCGCCGTGCTGGGCATCCAGCCGATCATCGCCACGCTCATCCTGATGGTCGGCGGGCGCGGGATCGCGCAGCTGATCTCCGGCGGGCAGATCATCACGATCACCTCGGCGCCGTACGAATGGATCGGCAGCGGGTTCGTGCTGACCCTGCCGAGCGCGATCCTCGTCGCGCTGGCCGTGTTCGTGCTCGCGTCCCTGCTGGTCCGCCGCTCCGCGCTCGGCCTGCTCGTCGAGGCCGTCGGCGGCAACCCCGAGGCCAGCCGGCTGGCCGGCCTCCGCTCGGCCCGGCTGACCTGGCTCGGCTACGTCTTCTGCGCGCTGTGCGCGGGCATCGCCGGGCTGATGATCAGCGCGAACGTGCACAGCGCCGACGCCAACCACGCCGGGCTGTTCATCGAGCTCGACGCGATCCTCGCCGTCGTCGTCGGCGGCACGCAGCTGACCGGTGGCCGGTTCTCCCTGGGTGGCGCGGTGATCGGCGCGCTGCTCATCCAGACGCTCACCACCACCGTCTACGCCCTCGGCATCCCGCCCGAGTCGATCATGTTGTTCAAGGCCGTGGTCGTGCTCGCGGTGTGCCTGCTGCAGTCGCCCGCGTTCCGCCGCAAGCTCCGGCGCCGCCGGACACCCCGGTCCGGACAGCCGGCCCCCGCAGCCGCTCCGGAGAAGGTGGAGGTCACGGCATGACGACCCTGGACCGCGTCCGCGGTTACCGGCCCAAGCAACGGCATCTGCCGATCCTCGCCACGATGGCGCTGCTCGTCGGGGCCTACGTCTTCGGCGCGTCGAGCTACGAGGCGTTCGGCTCCGGGCAGGTCGTGCTCGACCTGTTCATCAACAACGCCTTCCTGCTCGTGGTCGCGGTCGGGATGACGTTCGTGATCCTCACCGGCGGCATCGACCTGTCCGTCGGGTCCGTGGTCGCACTGTCCACAGTGGTCTCCGGCGACCTGATGCAGAAGCACGGCTGGCCCGCGTACGCGGCGATCGCGGTGGTGCTGATGATCGGGGCGCTGCTCGGCGCCGGGATGGGCGCGCTCGTCCACTTCTTCGAGATCCAGCCGTTCATCGCGACGCTGATCGGGATGTTCTTCGCCCGCGGGCTCTGTTACACGATCAGCACCGAGGCGTACTCGATCGACAACCCGACGATCGCCACGCTCGCCCAGGCGCAGCTCCCGCTCGGCGGTGAGCTGCACATCTCGATCAGCGTGGTCGCCGCCCTGGTCGTCGTCGCCGTCGCGGCGTACGTGCTGGCGTTCACCCGGTTCGGGCGCACGGTCTACTCGGTCGGCGGCAACGCGCAGTCCGCGATGCTGATGGGTCTCAAGACCGGCCGCACGAAGATCGCGGTGTACACGATCAGCGGCTTCTGCTCGGCCCTCGGCGGGCTGCTGCTGGTGCTGTACAAGTCTTCCGGCGACCCGCTCAACGGAGTCGGCCTGGAGCTGACGGCGATCGCGGCGGTGGTCATCGGCGGCACCATCCTGACCGGTGGCTCCGGCTACGTGCTGGGCACGGTGCTGGGAATCATGGTGCTGGGCATCATCCAGACGCTGATCACCTTCGACGGCACCCTCAACTCGTGGTGGACCTCGATCATCACCGGGGCCCTCCTGTTCGTCTTCATCGTCCTGCAACGGCTCGTCACCCGCAGCACCCGCTAGCCGGTTCCGGTCCGATGTGGACGGTCTGCGGCAGAGACAGGAATCAGACAAGTTGAGGGGAAAGTCTGGACCACGGGGAAGACCTTTCTCACACTGGTGGGTGAATATCTCCCTGTCCCCGGAGGTGGTCCCCGAAATGCGTCGAAGGAGTTTCCGCAGAAGCACCGCCTGAAGCTGGTCATCTCCTGATCCGCGTGCGGGGCCACGGCCCCGTGCGCCTGTTTCGCACGCGTCATCGACGGCGGGTGCGTTCCCGGCCTGCGTGAGCGGGCCCCCGCTCACGCACCGGACCGGAGCCTGGGCGATGCGCTTTCAGACTAGGAGTTCTGATGCGAAAATCCCTCGTCGCACTCTCCGCCGCGGTCTTCCTCTGCGTGCCGGCCACCGCGATCGCGGCGCCGGCCTCGCCGGCGGCGGCGGGCACCGCCGTGGCCGGCGCGGTCGACGGCACCACCCAGGTCGCCGCGGCCGACCGGTTCCGGGAGATCCGCACCGGGCAGGCCGGGCGTCGCACCGAGGCCACCAGCATCCACGACGACTGGGGCGTCTACACCGGTGGCAGCGCGGTCACCGGGCAGGACGCCGTCCAGTCGGCCTACAACGACCTCAGCGTCTCCGGCGACACCCTCTACGCCCCGACGATGAAAGCTCCCGGGTCCTGTGTGGAGCTGGTGACCGCCTACTCCGGCGGGGCCAAGCAGGTCTGGGCCTGGGACTGGTGCGTCGGCGTGCACGTGGCCAAGTCGGTGAACATCGATGCCGCCTTCCGCACCAACTACGTGACCTCGGTCAACGGCCACGACTCCTACCACGGCAAGGTGGAGCAGACCGACGCGGGCAAGAACACCTGGACCTCGTCGCTGTTCAACTACCACGCCAACCGGTGGGACGTGCTCTACACGCAGTCGGGCACCGACCAGTCCCGGGACAACCGCAGCTGGAACATCTTCGAGGTCTACGCCAGCGGCACGACCACCGCGGCCTACTGCACCGCGCTGGGCACGCGGAACATCGAGAGCAGCAGCTACAAGATCAAGCTGAACGGCTCCTGGCAGGCCGCGGGCACCGGCAACACCTCGGTCATCTCCAACTCCTCGGCCGCGAACTTCCTGTGCCCGAACCTGTCGCGCACCGTGGTGCACGCCAACGATCAGTGGCAGGTCCACCGCTGACCGCCGACCGGCGGAGCTGTCGAGGTGCGTTTCAGCGCGCCGCGAGCGCCCGGCGCACCTCGGCCGCGCCCAGCACCACGGGGGAGTGCAGCGATCCGACCTCGCCGATCTCGATCTCGACGACGTCTCCCGGCCGCAGCCCCTGATCGAGGCCCGGCACGACGGACGTGCCCGTCGAAAGGACGGCGCCGTCGGGGAAGTCGTTGTCCCGCCACAGGTATTCGACCAGGTCGGCCGGCTTGCGGTTGAGCTGGGCGGTGCCGGCTTCGCCGTCGAACACCTCCTGACCGTCGCGCAGGATGCGCATGCGGAGGCTGAGCGACAGCGGGTCCGGCACCTCCCACACCGGTCGCACCCGCGCCGACACCGCGCACGAACCGGTGTAGATCTTGGCCTGCGGGAGGTACAACGGGTTCTCGCCTTCGATGCTGCGGGAGCTGACGTCGTCGACCACCACGTACCCGGCGACCTCCCCGGCACCGGTCAGCAGCAGGCCGAGTTCCGGCTCCGGCACGGTGTTGGCGGAATCGGCGCGGACGGCGATCGGCTCGCCGTCGGTGACCACGCGCCACGCGGCCGACTTGAAGAACAACTCGGGCCGCTCCGCGCGGTACACCCGCGCGTAGACGTCCTCGTCGGCGCTCTCCTCGCGGCGGGCCTCCTCGGACCGCTGGTAGGTCACCCCGGCGGCCCACACCTCCATGCGGCCGTCCAGTGGCGGCAGCAGACGCGTCCCGTCCGTGGACACGGGATCCCCGGCGGCCTCGGCGAGTTCGCGGATCTCCGCCACGGTGTGGCGCAGCAGGTCCCTCATCGACGCCACCGCGAGCGGCCTCAGCTGCTCATCGGTGAGCAGCCCGACCCGGATGTCGCCGGTTCCGTCGGTGAATCGCACCAGGTGGCTCATGCCGGACCTCCTCGTCCGGTGTCGAACCTACGGAGTGCGGAGTGCGGTGGTCAACGACAGCCGAGCGGACGCGGGTGCCGCGATGGAGCGCGCGGCACCCGCGTCACCGGGTTCAAGACACAAGAGGCATCAAGGGAGCTGGGCCACCTCCGCGTCCGTCAGCGCCTTGCCGACCACGTCGACGTCGTCGATCGCGCCGCGCCAGAAGTCGGTGTTGCCGCCGTTGTACTTCGCCCGTCCGAGCGTGAACGCGCCGGTGCCGGCGACGGCCGGTCCGGCCGGGGCCGTCGCGACCTTCACGCCGTCCACGTAGAGCCGGATCTCGGTGCCGGCCCGCACTCCCGTCAGTTCGTACCAGCGGCCGATCTCCGGCACGACCTCGTACCGGGCCCGGTTGCCGCCGGGCGTGCTGAACGCGAACGCGCCCTGCCCGTACTGCAGGTAGAACGGGCTTTCCCGGTCCCGGCCGTCCTGGCTCACCGCGGTCGCGTAGTTGCCGGGCAGCTCGTCGAGCCGCACCTTCGCGGACACGGTGTAGTCACCGGTCGTGTCGACGACCGGGCCGTAGGTGTCGGCGGAGCCACCGGTGAACTGCAGCGCGCCGTCCTGGAACGCCGCACCGGTCGGGGTGAGCGTCAGCGGGTTGTTGCCGCCGCTCGAGTCCTTCGCGGTCGTTCCCCGGCGCTCGTCGAGGTTCCACTCGCCCTTGCCCGCGTAGGGATAGGGCTTGCCCGCGTTGGCACCCGCCTCGATCACGCGCCGGTTGATCTCGCGGACGGGACCGGGGTCGACCTTGAGGCGCTTGCGGTCGTAGGTCCAGAGCCCGTTGAGCTCGCCTTCCAGGTCGGTGACCTGCGTGTAGACCGAAGCCGACAGCTCGGCCCTGGCCTGCCCGAGGTAGAACGTGCGGGTGTTGTCGACGTACTTCGCCGTCAGCGCCGCCTTGTCCGCCACGCCGCTGTAGATCGCGATCGGCGCACCCGGCCACTGGTGACCCGGCGTGCGCAGCGTGAAGCCGCCGTGCTCGCCGTCCATCGCGACGCGCCTGCCGTCCGAGGCGGCCGGGTCGGTGTTGTTGTAGTCGTGGTGGTCGATGACGTCACCGCGGCCCGAGTCGCCCTTGGACGCACAGCAGTTCACCCCGCTGTGGGCGTTGACGATCCGGCTCGGGTCGGCCGCCTTGACCTGGTCGGCGATCCGGCCGGTGGCCGTCTTGTCCCACTCGCCCCAACCCTCGTTGAACACGACCCAGGCGTAGACCGACGGGTAGTTCTGCAGCTGGTGCATCTCCTCCAGGCCCTGGCTGAGCCACGCCTGCTGCGCCGCGGGGTTGTTGCCGTCGTCGAGGGACACGAAGTCCTGCCACACCAGCAGTCCCAGCTGATCCGCGTGGTAGTACCAGCGGGCCGGCTCGACCTTGATGTGCTTGCGGACGGCGTTGAAGCCGAGGTCCTTCTGCGCCTTCAGGTCGAAGACGAGGGCGTCGTCGCTCGGTGCGGTGTTCAGGCCGTCCGGGTAGAAGCCCTGGTCCAGCTGCATCAGGGAGAAGAACGGCTTGCCGTTGAGCGTCAGCTTGGGGATACCGCCGACGTTCGTGATGCCGGTGGACCGCATGCCGAAGTAGCTCTTGACCTTGTCGCCGCCCAGCTTGATCTCCAGCTGGTACAGGTACGGGTCGTCCGGCGTCCACAGGTGCGGGTTGGGCACGGCCAGCTTCAGGTTCGCGTTCGCCGGTCCGCTGACCGTGCCGACCTGCCGGCCGCGCGCGTCCTTGGCGACCGCCGTGACGGTGGCGGTGCCCGCGGACTTGACGTTCAGCGCCAGCGAGCTGGTGGTGAGGTCGGGAGTCGTCTTGATCTCGTCGATGCCCTTGTCCGCCACCGGTTCCAGCCACACCGTCTGCCAGATGCCCGACGACGGGGTGTAGAAGATGCCGCCGGGGTTGGGGGACTGCTTGCCCTTGGGCTGGTACGGGCCGGTCGTGTCGGTGACGGCGACGACGATCTCCTGCTCGTCACCGCGCTTGAGCGCGTCGGTGATGTCGGCGCTGAACGCCGTGTAACCGCCGGTGTGCTCGGCCACGACCTTGCCGTTCACCCACACCTTGGCCTGGTAGTCGACCGCGCCGAAGTTGAGCTTGAGGCGCTGCCCGCCGCCGATCTTCCAGTCGCGCGGGACGGTGACCGTGCGGCGGTAGAACATGTGGTCCTCGTGCCGTTCGAGCCCGGAGAGCTGCGACTCGATCGGGTAGGGCACGACCACCTTCTCGGGCAGCCGCTTGCCGAACGCAGGCTGCTGGCCCTCCTTGGCGGCCGAGAACTCCCACGGGCCGTTGAGGTTGACCCACTTGTCGCGCTCGAGCTGCGGCCGCGGGTACTCCGGCAACGGGTGGCGCGTGTCGACGTTCTCGCCCCACGTCGTCCGGAGCCGTTCCGTCGACGCGTTCGCGGCACTGCGGATGACCTTGCCGATCTTCGTGCCGTTCACCGCGAGCGCGCCGGCGCCGTCGTAGTAGACGCTGACTCGCTGGCCCTTCAGGACCCTCTCGGCCAGCCGGATCGTGACTCGGTCGCGGTTCGCCGTGACGAGCGAGACCGGCATCGGCGTCGCATCGACGTCGATCCGCAGGTGGTCCTTCAAGTCGTCCGAGCCCGAGACGCGGCCGTCGAAGCCGGCCGTGAGCGTGCGGCCGTCCTGGGACACCTCCGCCGTGCGCGGCACGACCTGGTAATCGGCCGGCGGCGTGAACGCCGACAGCGGCACGATCTGCTTCGCGATGGCCGCGCTCGACCAGCGCAGGAACATGTTGGCGCCGCCGGTGTCCTGGAACATCTCCAGCTTGAAGCCGTACTGCTTGCCGGCGGTCAGCGTGACCGGCGCGCCGGTCTGCTCGGTGTCCCAGTCGCCGACCCAGTGGTCGATCACCGGGGCGCCGTCGATGAACAGCCGGAACCCGTTGTCGCCGATGGCGTAGAACGTGTAGGCGCCGGTCTGCGGCACGGCGATCTGCCCGGTCCACCGGGCGGTCGTGTGCTCCGTGCGCCCGGTGACCAACCCGAACACCGAGGTCAGGTCCGGGTGGTCGACCTCCGAGTCGAGCGCGGTGCCGGCCAGGTCGGCGAAGTCGTGCGCGTCCGGCGACGACGGCGTGAAGTACTCGGCCTTCAGGCCGTGCACGGGCTCGGCGGCACCTGCGGGCGGCGTTCCCGACGCCACGCCCAGCGCCACCAGCAAGGCGAGGAGGACGGAAGCGGCTCTTCTCATCAGCGAGATCCCCTTCGGATTTACAACGTTGTAAAACGATCTGGGAGAATCGAAGCAGACAAGTCGGACGTCTATCTACCGCCGAATGTCGGTATCTTGAGGGCCGAGTGCCGATGCCGGGAGCGCGGCGTGCCTGCCGGGACGGACGGTGACGTCAGCCTTCGGGCGTGGGCAGCTCGCGGCGGTTCAGCTTCCCGTTGGGCAGCAGCGGCATCCGGTCGAGGACGAGCACCCGGTGCGGGACCAGGTGCGCGGGCAGCCGCCCGGCGAGTGCGGATCGCAGGTGCCCGGCCTCGGCGGGGCCCACGACGTAGCCGATCACCCGCCCGTCGCGCAGGGCGGCGGCGGCGCGGACGACCCCCGGTTCCCGCAGCAGCGCGTCCTCGATCGCGGCGAGCTCCACCCGCGGGCCCGGCCGCGCGATCTGGTCGGTGCCGCGGCCGAGGTAGTCGAGGTTGCCGTCGGCGCGGGTCCGCACGACGTCGCCGGTGCGGTACATCCGCGCCCCCGCGGTGCACGGGTCGGCGACGAACAGCGACGCGTTCTGCGCGGGCCGGTCGCGGTAGCCGCGGGCCACGCCCGCGCCGCCGATGTAGAGCTCGCCGATCCCGCCCGGCTCGATCGGCTGGAGCCGATCGTCGAGGACGTGGGTGTGGACGCGCGGTATCGGCGTGCCGAGCGGCACGATCGCGGTGTCGCCGAGCACGTCGACGTCCGGGCGCAGCAGGAGGGAGTCCACGGTGGTCTCGGTGAGGCCGTAGGCGTTGAGCACCACCGAGCCCGGGTGCAGCCGCCCGGCGAGCTCGCGGAAGTCGGCCGCGGGCCACCCCTCCGAGCCGACCGACATCAGGCGCATGACGGGCAGCTCACCCGCTCGGCCGAGCGCCTTCGCCTGGGTGGGCACCAGTTCGGTCGCGTCACCGCCGTGGCGGCGGAACTCGGCGAGCAGCTCGGCCGGATCGGCCACCGCCTCGCGCGTCGCGATGACCATCGTGCCGCCCGCGAACACCGAGCGCAGCAGGTCGGCGAAGAAGAGGTCGACGCCGATCCCGATGACGGAGACGAACGTCAGCGGCTCCTCGCGCAGCCGGAACAGCTCGTCCCACGCCGCGAAGACGTGCTCGAGGTGCCGGTGCTCGACGCCCACCGGCTTGGGCTTGCCCGACGAGCCCGAGGTGTACATGACGTAGGCGAGGTTCTCGGGCCGGAGCTCGACGTCGGGGGCGTGGTCGGGCTGGCCGGCCACGGCATCGCCGAGCCGGACGTCGGCCGCGACCTCGGTGGTGTTGGTGAGCACGAGCGAGACGCCCGCGTCCGCGCCCATCCAGGCCACGAGGTCGGACGGGTACACGGGATCGAGCGGCAGGCAGGCCGCACCGGCTTTGAGGACGCCGAGCGCGCCGACCGCCATCTCGAACCCGCGGTCCATCCGCAGCCCCACCAGGTCCTCGGGCCCCAGGCCCCGTCCGGCGACGTAGTGGGCGACCCGGTTGGCCTCGCGGTCGAGCCGCGCGAAGGACATGCGCTCGCCCGCGTAGACGAGCGCAGTGGCGTCAGGGCTCTCGGCGACCCTGGCCGCGAAGAGGTCGAGCAAGCGTTCCATGTGTCTCCCCAGACGGTCCTGCACTCATCGTGCGGGACCGGCCGCCCGCTCGCAGCGTGGCGGCGGGCGGTGAGCCACGGTTGCGTCGTCCGGCACCGCTGTTTACCGTTGATCCGTGCGTATCGCGGTGGCCGGAGCGGACGAACTGGTGGGCCCGCACGTCGCCGAGGCGGCTCGCGGGCGCGGCCACACGGTCGTGCCGCTGGCCGGCGTCGACCTCCTGGACGGCGCCGGGCTGAGCGCCGCGCTGGCCGGCGTCGACGCCGTGGTCGACGTCAGCAACGCCACGTCCCTGGACGAGGAGCCGGCCACGCGGTTCTTCACCAGTGCCGCGGCCACCCTGCAGCGCGTCGGCGCCGAGCGCGGGGTGCGGCACATCGTGACCCTGTCGGTCGTGGGGATCGACGACACCGGGTTCGGCTACTTCCGCGCGAAGGAGGCGCACGAGCGCGTGGCGGGTGCGGGGCCGGTCCCCGCCACGATCGTGCGCGCGACCCACTTCCACGAGTTCCCCGGGCAGCTCGTGGGCCGGACCCGCGACGGCGACCACGCCACGGTGTTCGGCCTGCGCGTGCAGACCGTGGCCGCGACGGCGGTGGCCGCGGCGCTCGTCGAGGTCGCCGAGCTTCCCGCGCGGGGCCGCATCCCCGACATCGCCGGCCCGGACCCGGCCGAGGTGCCCGACCTCGCCCGTGCCTTCGTCGACCACTTCGACCTGCGGCTGGAGCTGCGGACCGACGAGCACACGGTGACCGGCATCGCCGCGGACGGCCTCCTGCCCCGGGCGGGCGCGACCATCCTCGGGCCGAGCTACGCCGAGTGGCTCCACAGTCCCGAGGCCGCCGCGCTGGTCTCCGGCGGCTGACCGATTCGTAGCCGAGGAAACGCTTTACCGACGAGGCTCGCGGGATTTACCCTGTAGTTTCGAGGCGGCCGGCGGACGACCCCGCCGGTGCGTCACCAAGTTTCGAAAACGCGTCGAAACGAGGGGGAAAGATGAAATCCACGCCCGCTGCCGCGCCCAAGATGACGAATCTCGCGGAAACCGACGAGCGTTCCGATGCCGGCCGCGGCATTCGGCCCATCGCCGCTCCGGCGTCCGCGCTCACCGTGACACACCTGGCCGAACGTGACGAGCACGCCGGCACCGGCCGCGGCGTGACCATGTACAACGAAGCCGGAAAAGCCGACGCCGCGAAACCGCGCTGACCGGCCGGACAAGCGGTCCGACGCCCCGCACCTGCCTGGTGTCGATGCCGTGGCACTCGCTGCACCGTCCCTCCCTCGCACTCGGCGTACTGCGCGCGGCCTGCGCACGGGAGGGACTTCCGGTCCCGGTTTCCTACCACGGCAGTCTCGCCTTCGCCGAAATGATGCTGCGCGCCGGTCTGACCGTGGGCGATTACGCGGAAATGGCGGACACCGGGTTCCACCATTCGCTCGGTGAATGGATCTTCGCGGGCGCGCTCAACGGACCCGGTTTCGGTTGTGCGGGCATGCGGGATCTGGCCCGCCGCGCCGGCCTGCCCTTCCGCGTCGCCGCGGCGGTTCGCGACCTCGCGGACGAATTCACCGACCAGGCCGCCGACGCCATTCTCGACCGCGAGCCGGAACTGGTCGGCTTCAGCGCGACCTTCAGCCAGACCATCGCCAGTCTCGCGGTGGCCCGGCGGATCAAGGACCGGCGACCCGACGTGCGGATCCTGGTCGGCGGCTACTCGACCGACGGCCCGATGGGCGTGGCGCTGCACCGGGAGTACCCGTTCGTCGACTACGTCCTGCGCGGCGAGGCCGACGTGAACTTCCCGAAACTGCTGCGGGCGCTCGCCGATTGCGAGACGACCGGAACCCGTGACGGTCTCGACGACGTGCCCCAGCTGTGCTGGCGGGCCGATGACGGCACGACCCGGGTCAGTCCGGCCGCGTCTCGGCTGGTCCCGCCGACGTCGATCACGACACCGGACTACGACGACTGGTTCGCCGCCGTTCCCGCTTCCGTCGCGGCCCGCGTCGAACCGGAGCTGGTCGTGGAGTCCTCCCGCGGCTGCTGGTGGGGCGCGAAACACCACTGCGTCTTCTGCGGCCTCAACGGCACCGCGATGACCTACCGGGCCAAGCCCGCCCAGTCCTTTGTGGACGAAGTGCTCGGGCTGGTGCGCCGGCACCGGATCCTCGACGTCACCACGATCGACAACATCCTGCCGAACGAGTTCTACCGGTCGGCGCTGCCGGAGCTGGCCGGCGCCGGCCACGACCTGCGCATCCACTACGAGATCAAGGCCAACGCGCGGATCGAGGACGTGGCCGCGCTGCGGGCGGCCGGGGTGTGGGACGTCCAGCCCGGCGTCGAGAGCCTGGTCGACGACGTGCTGCGCCGGATGCGCAAGGGCGTTCGCGGGGCACACAACGTGCGGATGCTGCGTGACGGCGCCTCCGCCGGGCTCACCGTCGCCTGGAACTGGTTGTACGGGTTTGCGGGCGAACGCGCCGCGGACTACGCCGCGGTCGTGGCCCAGCTGCCGGCCCTGGTGCACCTGCAACCACCCAGTGGCGCGGCACGGATTGCCCTGCAACGGTTTTCGCCGAACTTCGACGACCCGCGCCAGGGCTTCACCGAGCGTCGCCCGGCGGCCGGGGCGCGCTTCGTCCACGACATCGACGACCCGGAGCGGCTCGCCGAGCTCGTCTACTCCTTCGACACCCCGGACCAGGGACTCACGGCCGCGGAGGTCGGGCCGCTGGTCGACGCGCTGGCCGCGTGGACCGCGGGCTACGCGGGGAGTGCGCTGATCGCCCGCACCCTCGGCGACGTCGTGGTGATCCGGGACCGGCGCCACGGCTGGGCGCCGGTCGACCACGTGCTCGAGCACCCGCGGGAGATCGCGGCCTGGCGAGCACTGGAAACCGGCCGCGCCCCGCTCCGGGTCCTCGCCGAACTGAATCACGAACAGCACCACGACTGGGACCCGGACGATTTCGACCACTGGCTTTGCCGGCTCGGGGAGGCCGGTCTGGTCTTCACCGACGGCGATTTGTGGATCACCCTGGCCACCTCGCCTGCCGTGGCGGGGAAGGCCCACTTGCCGTTGTCGGTGCTCACGCCGTCCGCCTGAGGAGGAGCCACATGCGTACCCTGTCCGCTCCGCACCCGGCGTGGCCCGAGGCGGTCGACCTCGGCTTCGACCGGATCGACGCCGATCCCGGCGGCGCCCGGCGCGTCGTGGCCGGACTGGCCGCGAGTGCGCAGCGGCTGCGGCTGCCGGAGCCGTTCGCCTTCGGCGAGTCCGCGCACCGCGACGCGACGATGGTGCGCCTGCTCGCCACCGCCGCGGCGGCGTTCGTCCCGGTGGACTGGACCTTGCGGGAACCGTTGCCGGGCACCGTTCCCGAACGCGCGTTGTGCCACCTGCCGCCACCACGGGACGACGGGGGATTCGGTCGCGGCTGGCGTGCCGCCCACGACGTCGGCAGCTGCACCTACCGGTACGGCCCGGGGTTCGTCCTCATCCACGACACCCGCCCGGGCGGGCCGATCAACCGCGTCCACGTCGAAGCCGGCTGGGTCGGTACGTTCCGGACCCTGGCCGGCACGGACCGGCCGCCGGCCGGCGGGGCGGCGGCGGATCTCGTCGACCAGCTGGCGGCGCACCAGCTCGCCCTGCGGCTGGACGACGGGTACGCCGTCGTGCTGCCCTACCACGCGGATCGGCGTCCGCCGCCCGGCCGGGTGGTCCCGTGACCGACGCCTCGCCGGAAGCGGCGACGTCGACGGCCGGGCTGCGCGGGCACCGCGCGTTCCGGTTCCTGTGGACCGCGGACGCCGCCTCCCAGCTGGGTACCGCCGCCGCGACCGCGCTGGTGCCGCTGCTCGCCGCGACCACCCTCGGCGCCACGCCACT
The DNA here is from genome assembly GCF_023023025.1 of Amycolatopsis sp. WQ 127309. NCBI lineage: Bacteria > Bacillati > Actinomycetota > Actinomycetes > Pseudonocardiales > Pseudonocardiaceae > Amycolatopsis > Amycolatopsis sp. WQ 127309. The sequence goes on along the minus strand of NZ_CP095481.1, from coordinate 9,624,301 downwards.
GCAGATGGGCCTGCTCACCGCGGCGGAGACCGTGGCGTTCCTGGTCATCGGCCTGCCCGCCGGTGCCTGGATCGACCGGACCCGCCACCGCCGCGCGGTGCTCGTCGGCGCCGACGTCGTCCGGGCCCTGCTGTTCTTCGGGCTTCCGGTCGCGGGCTGGACCGGGGTGCTGGACTTCGGGCAGCTGCTCGTCACGGCGGTGCTCGTCGGCGTCGCGACCGTGTTCTTCGACGCCGCCTACCAGGCGTACCTGCCGGTGGTGATCGGGCTGGAGAACCTGGAAACCGGCTACGCGCGCCTGCAGATCACCCTGTCGGTCGCCGCGGCCGCCGGGCCCGGCATCGGCGGCCTGCTCACGCGCGTGATCGGGGCCGCGTCCGGGCTGGTGCTCACCGGGGCGGGCTACCTGGCGTCGGCGGCGCTCCTGTCGCGCGTCCGGGCCACCGTGCCACCGATCCCGCCGCGGCCGCAGAAGGTGCGGCTGCGCACCGAGATCGCCGAGGGCCTCCGCTACATCGTGCACCACCGCCAGCTCCGCCCGCTGGCCGTCGCGAGTTCCGTCGCCGCGTTCTTCACCGCGGGCATCATGTCCATGGAGATCCTGTTCTTCACGCACGACCTGCACCTGGACGCGGCGGGCGCGGGCGTGCTGCTGGCCCTGTCGGGAGTGGGCAGCGTCATCGGCGCCGCGACGACCGGCCGCTGGACCCGCCGCCTCGGGGCGGCTCGCGCCAACTGGCTGGTGCCGGTGCTGACGTGGCCACCCCACCTGCTGCTCCCGCTCGCCCAGCCGGGTCCGATCGGCCTGGTACTGGCCGCAACGGGAATCGTCATCCACGCCGCCGGCGGCACGACCTACAACGTGATCGTGATGACCCGCCGCCAGCACCTGACCCCGGACGCCCTGCGCGGCCGCGTCCACACGAGCATGCGCGTGCTCATCTGGGGAACCATGCCACTGGGCGCACTGGCCGCGGGAGTCTTCGCCGAATCGGCGGGCACGCGCGCGACCCTGACGATCGCCGTCGCGGGAATCCTCATCGCGATCGTGCCCGCCGCCTGGTCCGCCCGCGACCGCCCGGCGCCTTGACGTCCGCGGGAGGCGCCGCACTGATCGGGTGATGGCGGTCACCAATGGTTTCAGCTGACATCAGGGTCAGTGGCTACCTTCGATCGCAAAAAGCCAATCAGCGATTCGAAGGAGTTCCGTGAGCGCGAATCAAGCGGTTGTCAACGTGGTCACCCTGGTCGTCGAGGTCGAGGCGCCCGCGCTGGCCGCGCTCACGGCGGCGATCGGCGGGCTGTTCGCCGCGCCGCCGCGGATTCGGACCGTCATCCCGCTGCCGGAGGGCGACGAGCGCCTCGGGCAGCTGTGACGGCCGGCGCGTTCACAAGCCCGAGGTGTCGTGCGGCTCGATCAGGCCGTGGTGGTGGGCGAAACGCACGGCGTGCACCCGATCCCGGAGACCGAGCTTCGCCAGGACGCGCGAGACGTGCGTTTTCACAGTCTGTTCGCCGACGTAGAGTTGTTCGCCGATTTCCGTGTTGGAGAAGCCGGTGGCCATCAGCAGGAACACTTCGCGCTCGCGGGCGGTGAGCCGTTCCAGGCCGGGGGCCCGGTCGCGGTCCGGGAGGGCCGGGGCCAGCGCGTCGGCCAGCCGTGGGGCGAGCCGGCTGGTGATCGACGGGTCGAGGTACGTGTCGCCCCGGGCGGCGACGCGGATCGCGGTCACGAGTTCTTCCGGTGGCAGGCTTTTCAGGACGAATCCGCTCACGCCCGAGGCCAGCGCCGAGCGCACGTAGTCGTCGGTGCCGAACGTGGTGAGCAGGACGATCTTCAGGGCCCGCCGCCCGGACGACATCAGCTGACGGGCGGCCGCGAGACCGTCGAGCTTCGGCATGCGCACGTCCAGGACGGCGAGGTCCGGGTCCAGGGCGGTGATGGCTTCGACGGCGCTGTAGCCGTCGCCGACGTCGGCGACGCACTCCATGTCCGGCTGGGCGTCGAGGACCGCGCGGAACCCGGACCGGAACATCGCGTGGTCGTCGGCGATCACGATGCGCAGGGTCACGATCCACTTCCCAGGGGCATGGTCACGCTCGACTCCCAATAGTGCCCGGCGGCGCCGAAAGACGCCGTCCCGCCCAGTGTCTCGACCCGCTTGCGCATCCCGTCGAGACCGACACCGAGCCCCGGGGAGCCGCCCGCGGCCGCGATCCGGTTGCGGGTGGTGAGTCCGACGTGGTCGCCGCCGTAGTCGAGCTCGACCCGGGCCGCCGTCCCGTCGCTGTGCCGCAGCGTGTTCGTCATCATCTCCTGCGCCACCCGGTACAGCGTGGTGTCGACGGCCCGCGGCAGGGGGTGCGGGTCGTTGTAGACGACGAACGTCACCTGCAGGCCGGACGAGCGGACGCCGTCGAACAGGTCCGGCAGCATCTCGGCGCCAGGCTGCTCCGGTGACCGATCACCCTCGTGCAGCAGGGAAAGCAGCCGTCGCAGGTCGACCATCGCCGCCTGGCTGGACTGCTCCACCGCGGTGAGCGAGGTGCGCACCGAGCCGTCGGCCGGCACCGGCACGGCCGCGAGGTTCAGCCGCGCCGCCGTGGCGTGGACGCCGATCGCGCTGACGTGGTGGGAGATGACGTCGTGCAGGTCGACGGCGATCGCCTCGCGCTCCTTGGCCACCGCCGCGGCCACCTCCGCCTGCGCGTCCCGCAGCGCCGCTTCCCGCTGGTGGCGCAGTTCGTCCACGTGCGCCTTGCGCGCCGTGGTGTAGCGCCCGACCAGCCACGGCAGCAAGGCGTTGGCGGACACGAGGGTCACGAGCGAGGCCGGCGCGGTCAGCCCGCTGATCAGCAGTGAGCACAGGACACCGCCGCACAGCACGACCAGCGCCGCGCCGGCCGGCCGGCCCCGCAGCCAGGCCCCGGCGCGGTAGGCGCTGACCAGCTGCCCGGCGGTGCTCGCGCTCCGGCCGGGGAGGACGAAGGCGAGCGCGGGAACCAGCAGCGCGTGCCCGAGCGCGACCCAGCCGGAGTACTTCGGCGACGACACGAGAACCGCGTCCGCGACGACGATCCCGGCCAGCAGCACCGCGTTCCACGGCCCCGGCGCGGGTCCCCGCGTCACAAAGCTAGCCACGTCGATGACCAGGCAGAACGCCCCCACCAACAGCGACTGGCGCGCCAGTGACCGCTCCGCCGGGTGCGTGCCCGCGCGGGCTCGCACCCAGCGGACCATCTCGTTCGTGCTGCTGGACATCCGGCCATTGTGCCCGCCGCGATCCCGCCGGAAGTCACTCCGTGGAGGGACAAGCGATCACTGCGCCGTATGACGCCCTCAGGGGGTCGCCGCTCATAACGTGCCGCCATGCGCTTGCCTCCTTCCCGCCGCCGAGCCGTGGTTTTCGCCGGCATCGCGGCCGTCCTGATCGTGCTGAGCACCGTCGTCTTCTGGCCCGACGGCACACCCCGCGTCCCGCGCGGCGCCGCGCCGGACACCCTGACCGTCCAGCCCTGCACCTTCGACACGGAGGCCGGAGCGCAGGCCGCCGACTGCGGAACGCTGGTGGTCGCGGAGAACCGCGCGAACCCGGCGACCAGCCTGATCGCCCTGCCCGTCGTCCGGATCCGGGCCACCGCACAACCCGCGGGCGAACCGGTCTTCCGGCTCGGCGGCGGACCGGGACTGTCGAACATGGACTTCCCCGAGGCCGCCCGGCTCACCGACCACCACGACGTCGTCCTCGTCGGCTACCGCGGCGTCGACGGCTCACGGCGGCTGGACTGCCCCGAGGTGACCGACGCCCTGCAGTCGTCCGACGGGATGACCGGCGCCGACGCCTTGCCCGCCACCAGCCAGGCGTTCGCCAAGTGCGCGAACCGGCTGCAACGCACCGGGGTGGACCTGACCGGCTACTCGGCCGCCCAGCGCGTCGAGGACATGGAATCGGCTCGGAAAGCCCTGGGCTACCCGCGGATCGACCTGGTCAGCTCCAGCGCGGGCACCCGGACCGCGACGATCTACGGGTGGCGCCACCCCGAAGCGCTGCTGCGCTCGGCGATGATCTCGGTCAACCCGCCCGGCCACCTGCTCTGGAACCCGCGCACCACCGACTCCCAGTTCGGGCAGTACGCCGACCTGTGCCGGGCGGACGCCGTGTGCGCCGCGAAGACGCCCGACCTCGCGGCGTCGATCCGCGACGGCGTCGCCACGATGCCGTCGCGGTGGGGACCGCTGGCCATCAAGGACACCAACGTCCGGGTGCTGAGCCAGTACGCGATGCACTACAACGGAAGCGCGTCGGCCCCGAACAACGCACCCGCGGTCATCGACGCCTACCTCGACGGCGGGCCGAGCGCGATGTGGGCGATGTCCGTCCTCGCCGACCTCGCCCTGCCGAGCTCCACCGTCTGGGGCGAGTTCGCCTCCTTCTCCATGCTCGACGCCCCCGCCGCCAAGCAGTACTACGCCCAGGGCGGCGATCCCGGCTCGATCCTCGGCAACGCCTCGACCGACTTCCTCTGGGGCGGCCCCGCGGGCTTCGCCACCGCGTGGCCCGACAGCCCGGACAACGCCGGCTACCGCACGGTCCGGCCGAGCGCGGTCGAGACCCTGCTCATCGGCGGCGAACTCGACTTCTCCACACCGCCGGTCAACGCGACGAACGAGCTGCTGCCCGCGTTGTCCCGCGGGCACCAGGTGATCCTGCCGGGCCTGGGCCACACCGACGACTTCTGGGGACACCGGCCCGAAGCGGGCAAGCACCTGCTGACCACGTTCTTCGACACCGGCCGCGTCGACAGCTCGCAGTTCGACCGGCGCCCGGTCGACTTCGCGGCGGTGCCGCTGAGCATGTCCACGATCGCCGGGATCCTGGTCGGCGTCACGACCGGCGGGGTGCTGCTCGGGCTGCTCGTGCTCGGCCTGCTCGCCCGCAGGCGACGCCGCCGCGGCGCACCGGGCCGCGTGGCGAGCCGGTGGGTCCGGGCGCTGATCGTGCTGCCGCTGGGCCTCGGTGGCTGGTTCCTGGGGGTCCTGTTCGCCTGGACCCTCGCACCCTCCTGGTTCATCGCCGGGCCGCTCGTGGTGGTGCCCGGCGCCGGGCTGCTGATCGGGCTCGGCGCGTACCTCGCCACCCCGGGAACGCACGGCCGGATCACCGGCGTCGTGACCGCGGTCGTCGGTGCGCTGGCGGGGGCGTGGCTGCTGTCGCTGGCCGGGTCCGGGCTCGTCGTCCCGGCGCTCGGGATCCTCGGCGCCGCGCTGGGCGCGAACCTCGTGCTCGTGCTCCACGCCCGCCGATCGGTGCCGGCGGCGGATAGGGTGGCGGCATGAGCCGCTGGGTCGTGTCCGTCGAACGCCGCATCGCCGCCCCCGCGGACCGGATGTACGCGGTGGTCGCCGATCCGTTGCGGCACAAGGACATCGACGGGTCCGGCTCCTTGGTCGAGCCGATCGGCATCAGCTCACCCGTCCGGCCGCTGCGTCTCGGCGACCACTTCGGCATGAGGATGGACCTCCGCGGCAAGTACGTCATGACGAGCACGGTGATCGAGGCCGTCCCCGGCCGGCGGTTCGCCTGGCAGAGCCGGCCGCACGAGGACTCCGTCAAGTGGCGCCTGGTGTTCGGTGGCCGGATCTGGCGTTACGAGTTCGAGCCGGACGGCGACGGCACGCTGGTCCGGGAGAGCTGGGACCTGAGCGAAGAGCCGCTGCGGGTGGTCGTCACGCTGGGTCGCTGGGCGGCGCGCGGGGCGATGCGCCGCACCCTCGACCGGCTGGCCGACCTCGTCGAATCGCACTGAGCGCGGCCGGCGGACCGCGTCAGCCGCCGACCGCCGCCCGGAGCGACGCGCGGTGGGCCCGGTTCGCGGCGAGGAGACCGTCGAGCGAGTCACGGGTGTGGACGAGGTCGGCGATGTGCTGGGTCAGCCGGTCGCGTTCCTGCTGCATCCGCGCGAACGCGGCGTCCGAGTTGCCCTCGCTGGGCGACTCGACGCAGGGCAGCAGCTCGGCGATCGTGCGGCTGGACAGGCCGGCGTCGAACAGGCGCTGGATGAAGGCCACCCGCTCGATTTCGCCGTCCGTGTAGTGCCGTTGCCCGCTGCTGCTGCGGGTGCTGGTGAGCAGCCCCTGCTGTTCGTAGTAGCGCAGGGACCGCACACTCACCCCGGCTTGTGCCGCCAGTTCGCCGATCCGCACGACGTCCTCCCGGTGGTGACCAGTGACAGAACGGGTCTCCTCTGACCGTGGTGCCGGATCTTAGCCGCCGGACCGCGTCGCGACACTAGGAGAACGGCGAGTGGGCGGTGGGAGCCTGGACGGTGGGATCGTCCTCGATGACGTTGTCGTAGCGCCACGCCCGGTACTCGCTGTTCGGGTGACTGTCCAGGGTCCGATCGTTGATGTTGGCCGTGCTGTGCTTCACCGGGGTGGAGCCGAACGAGTAGTACTCGAAGTTCCCCTTGTTGTCGATCCACCGGTGGAAGAGGACCACGTGGTGCTCGGCCGAGTTGAGGATGTCTCCGGGCCTGAGGTCGTCGCGGCTGATCTCGTGGGAGTAGTCGGGCAGGGTCCACGTGCTCGCGCTCCAGCTGAGGTGCCACGCCATCGAGACGTAACCGGAGCAGTCGCGGCGGTACGAGCGCCCGTCGCCCGGTCCGGGTGAGAAACCGGTGTCACCGGGTGCGAGGTTCTCCGGGTCGTAGTACGGCCCGGGCTTGTGATCGACCCAGTACTGCGCGCGGTCGATGATCTCCGACCGGCTGATCTTCACCTCGTCCTTGGCGTCGCACTTCTTGCCGGCGGACGTCGTGCAGGAGAGGCCGGTGTGGTCGATCTGGTTCACCGGGTCGTTGGCGGCGTAGGCGTACCGGTTGAGGCCGACGGTGTCCTCGCCGTCGATGGTGGGGTCGGGCGAGATGAACCGGCCCAGCTGCGGGTCGTAGTAGCGGGCGTTGAGGTACACCAGCCCGGTCGAGTCCTGGCGTTCGGCGGTGAAGCCGCGCGACTCGAAGGGCAGCGACCCGCCGGTCGAGAGGACTTCGCCGAAGGGCCGGTACTTCTTGCGGTGGACCTCGACACCGGCGGCGTTGGTCTCCGCCTGGATCGAACCCTGGACGTCGGTGTGCACCCAGTACTTCGTCCCGCCGTCGACCCGGGCCACCGGCGTTCCGTCGATCGAGGTGTACTTGGTGGTGGTGCCGGCGGTGACGTCGACCTCGTAGTCGGCACCGAGGTAGCGGCGCGTGGAGCTGCCCTCGACCTGCTGGAGGCGGGCGCCGTCGGCGTCGTAGGTGAACGTGGACGTGACGCCGTTCTTGACGACCGAGGCCAGCAGGCCGTCACCGTTCCAGGTCAGGGTGCGGCCGGCCCCGGAGGTCATGTTGCCCGCCGCGTCGTAGGTGTAGCTGTTCGAGCCGGCGGTGGTCACCGCGTGCGGGTGCGCCGGGTCATAGGTGTAGTCGCCGGTCCGGGAGTTCGCGGCGATGTTGCCGGCCGCGTCGTAGGAGACGGACTGGTTGTTCGCCGTGCCGGTGTCCGCGGTCGCACTGGTGAGCTGGTCGGCGTCGTCGTAGGCGTACGTCCAGCTCTCGTCGGGGAACGGGCTGGTGACCTTCGTGATCTTGCCGCTCGCGTCGCGGGTGAACGCGTTGTCCTGGACGACGTCGGCGCCCGACGTCGTCTTGATGCCGGTGAGCCAGCCGCGGGCCCCGTCGTGCGGGCGGGTGGTCACGGTGCCGTTGGCGTTGGCGATCGTGGTCACCTTGCCGTCGGCGTTGTAGGTCGCCGAGGTGACGTAGCCCGGGATCGCCGCGAGCCGGCCCGCGCTGTCGTAGCGCAGCGGCGCCGCCGCGGTGCCCTGCGTGTCACCGTCGGGGTAGGTGGTCCACAGCTTCCGGTCGCCCGTGTCGAAGCCGTACCGGAACTCGTAGGCCGTGCCGCCCACGGTGCGCACCGTCTTGACGACGTGGCCGAGGGCGTCGTAGCCGAACGTCCTGGTGCCGGCCGCGTCGGCGTTCGAGGTGACCTTGCCGACGTTGGAGAAGCCGTCCTGGACCTGGTCGTAGGTCCAGGAAACCGTTGCGGCGGAAGCGGTGCCCGCGTCGGACGTCTTGCCGGTCTCGCGCCCCAGCAGGTCGTTGGTGAAGGTCGTGCGGTGGTTGTTCGCGTCGGTCTGCGCGGTCGCCCGGCCGGCGGCGTCCCACTCGTAGGTGGTGGCGCCCTTGTCCGGATCCGCCACCTTCGTCTGCCGGCCGAGCGAGTCGGTGGTGTAGGTGATGACGTACCCGGTCGGGTCGGTCGACTGCGCGAGGTTGCCGCGCAGGTCATAGACGTATTTCGCGGTACTGGGCTTGCCGCCGACCACCTGCTGGCGCTCGACGCGCTTGCCGTACGCGTCCGTGCGGTCGGTCGTGGTGTGGCCGCTCTCGTCTGTGGTGGTGGTCGACCACGGGCCGTAGCTCTCGGTCCGGGTCGCGCCGTCCGGCAGCGTCGTCCTGGTCGACCGGTCGAGTCCGTCGTAGACGGTGGTCGTCGGGTAGGTCGCCGGCTGCGCCTGGCCCGCCACCCGGTAGTAGGGCGCGGTCTTCGACGCGACCTGGCCGCGGGCGTTGTACGCCGTGTCGACGTAGATGTCGCCGGTCGCGGCGTCCGGGCCCTTCGCCGCGGTGCGGTACGGGCGCTGCAGGCCGTCGACGTAGCGGCGGCTCCACTGCGGAGCGCTCGTGCCGTCCGCGGCCGGCTTCTCGATCTGCTCGTACTGCCCGGCCGGATCGCCGACGTTCACCCACTGGTGGCGTTCGAACTTGCCGCCGGGCTGGGTGGTCTCGACCACCCGGCACAGCGGGTCGTAGGTGAGGGTGGTCGGCTGCTTGTTGAGGTCGTTCACCCGGGTCGGCGTGCCGCAGCCGGCGTCCCACGTCGCGTCGACCGTCTGGGACAGCGCGTTGGTCTCCGAGGTCTGGAACACGTGGTAGGCCGGGTCGTAGCCGAGCGTGGTGCGCGCGCCGACCGGGTCGATCTCCGCGGTGAGGTTGCCCCAGGCGTCGTATTCCTTGCCGGTCTCGACGAACGCGTCCGTGGTCGAGAGCCACCGCGCGGACGTCGTCTCGAAGCCGGCCGCCGGGGCCTGGTCCCAGGCTTTCACGCCGTCGTAGCCGGTGCGGGTCTCGCTGAGCCTGGTCCCGCCGGCGCCGACGCCGGCGACGACCTTCACCGCGGCGGGTTTGTCCACGATGTAGGCGGTAGTGTTGGGCACGAACGTGGTCACCGTCGTGCGCTCGTCGCCCGCCTGCTCTTCGTCGCCGTGCTCGATCCGGGTCACCACCTCGCCGTAGGCGTTGTACGCCAGGCTCGTGTGGGTGCGCTTGCAGTCCGCTCCGGGGCAGACCGCACTCCGGCCGGTGTACGCGTACTCCCAGGTGCCGGTCGGCAGCACGGTCCTCGGCACGGTCGTGCCGTTGGTGGCGTATTCGGTGACCGTCGCGCTCAGCAGCGCGCCGTCACCTTCGTGGTTCTCGACGCGCTCCGGCCGGCCGATCGCGGCGAGGTCCTGGCGGAAGGTCGTGTCGGTGTACGGGCACGCCGTCTCGCCCGCGTTGCAGGGCTTGGTCTCCCGCTGCGTGCGGAACCCGAGGAACGTGCGCTCCGGGTGGTAGTACGTCCCGCCCGCGTAGCTGTAGTTCGTGGTCGCGGCGCCGCCCGGGCCGGCGTCGTCGGTCACCGCGGCCACCGTCTGGGTCAGCGGCGGGTTGTTCGTGTTCGCCCACGCGGAGGACGGCTTGTAGCTCACCGTCGTCTTGGCGCCCCACTCGTTGGTGCGGGACGTCAGCACGTCGGTCGCCGCGCCACCCATGTTCCAGACGTGGCGCCCCTTGTTGAGGCCGAAGTTGGTGTTGTAGAGCTCCACCATCTCCGTGCGCATGTCGCCGTTGACGTCCATCTCGAGGAAGTCGGCGGTGCAGTTGCCCTTGCTGCAGGTGTAGGTCCCCATCGTCGGGTCGCTCGCGCCGGGTGCGAAGCCGGTGCCGGTGGACAGCCAGATGTCGCGCTTCGTCGACGCCCCCAGGAATCCGGGGGAGAGGGTGACCATGTCCATCCGGTGGTCGCCGTTGACGTCCATCACGAGCTGCTTGGACGCCGTGCTGTAGCTCATGCTCGTGTCGGTGGCACCCAGCTTGTAGCCGTAGCCGGTGGAGAGCCAGGTCCGGCGGGTGTACGTGCCGAACGCCGGGTAGAGCTCGACCATGTCGGCCTTGTCGTCGTCGTTGACGTCCATGATCAGGAACCGGCTGCCCGCGCCCTCCGCGTCCGGCTGGCTCCAGGAGATGCCGCCGTCGGTCGCCCCGGAGACGAAGCCCGTGCCGGTGGACAGCCAGATGTGCCGGGTACCGGCGCCGAAGAGCGCGGGCAGCAGCTCGATGAAGTCGGACTTGCCGTCACCGTTCACGTCGGCGGCCTCGAACTGCCGATCCGCGCTCATCCCGATGCCGGCGTCGTTGGAGGCGAGGGTGAAGGTGGTGCCGTCCGAAAGCCATGTCGCGCGGCAGAAGTTCACCGGGAAGATGCCGCAGGAGTACAGCTCGAGGACGTCGGTCTTGCCGTCGCCGTTGACGTCCATCGGGAGGAAGCGCGAGTTCGCGTCGTTGCGGCCCTGGGCCGCGCCGGTCGAGCCCGCCGTGAAGCCGGTGCCGGTGGACACCCACAGCTGCCGCGCCATGCCCAGGCCGGAGGGGGAGAACTCCAGCAGATCGGACTTGCCGTCGCCGGTGAAGTCACCGGGCAGGTAACGCGCGTTCTGGTTGAGCGACGTCGCGCCCTCCGTCGAGGCGAGCGTGAAGTCGGTGCCGTTGGAGAGCCACGTCTTGCGTTGGTAGGAACCGAAGTTCGGCCACAGCTCGAGCATGTCGGTCTTGCCGTCGCCGTTGATGTCCATCGGGAAGTCCTTGGCGTCGTTGCTGTTCCCGGTGAACGCCTTGTTGTCGTTGCCGGAGACGAACGCGGGTGCGCCGGCCTGGTAGGTCGCCGAGACGGCCGGCATCGCCGTGCCGCCGGTGACGGTGCCGGTGGCGTCCAGCACGGCGTCGGAGCCGAACTGCTGCACGGCCGACAGGAGCGACCGCCCCGTCGCGTCACTGGTGGCGTAGGTCAGCTTGTACGCGCGGACCCGGCTGCCGGCCACGCTCACATCGACGGTCTTGATGCGCCCTTGAACGGTCCGGAGGCCGCCGTTGCCCATCGCCTCGAGGTCGGTGTCGGTGCGCTTCTCGTACTGGAACTTGATCGTGGCCTGGTTGTAGGTGACCGAGTCGAGGTACTCCCAGCAGCACTCGAACTGGTTGACCGCCCAGTTGTAGGAGACCGTGTTGTTCTTGGTGTCGACGACCTGGCTGAGGCCCCACCGGTAGACGAGATCGGTCGCGGCGGACAGCACCGGCGCGTAGACGCGCTTGACGCCGTCCTTCGCGGTCAAGGTCCACCGGCTGGCGGCGCCGGTGCCGGTCAGCGCGACCCTCCCGAAGGACTCGTTCTTGGTCGAGTGCGTGCCACCCGAGGTGCAGCTCGGGCTCACACTGCCGGCGACGCAGGGGACGAGCTCCTCGCCGTCGAGGAGGTAGCCGTCCGTGCCGTCGTACCGGGGCGCGCCCTTGCCGCTGCCGGCCCGCTCGATCTCGCTCAGGCCGTTGAGCGTCCAGCCGACCCCGGCCAGCCCGTTGCGCGCGGAGGAATCGTAGGCCAGCGAAAGTTCCGGGGTGATGTTGTGAAAGGCCGGGACGCGGATCGCGATGTCGTCGGTGAACGTGCCGTTCCCGTCGACCCGCCAGGATTTGTCCGGGACCTGCGGCTCCGGCGTCTTCGCGACGTCGGCGAGCGGAGTGCGCGCCGCCTCCTGCTGGCTGTCGGCGGGCGCGGTCACCGCCCCGGCCGTGCTCACACTGCCGGCGACCAGCACAACGGCGACGAAGAATCCGCGCAGCGCGCGGCCGACTACCGACCTCATGGGTCCGACACCTCGGCATGGGAGTGGACGGGCGCACCGTCCAGAAGATTGTGCCGTCCGGGCCCCGATTCCGTCGGCTTGATCAAATCCGATGGTACATCGCAGCCTGTGCACTGAAAAGGGTAAGTGTCACATTGGGGCTACGGACCGCTACCTCGCCCGTGCCCTCTCGATCACTCACGGTCACGTTTCCGAGGGGTCGCTGGAGCCGGCCCGGGACGCCGCACTGTGGGCGGTGGCGACTCGGCGCCGATAGCGCGCGCAGGGAGTCACTAGCGGTGACGACCGAGATGCTGAAGGCCGACAAGCACTTCTTCTGGTCCGGCGGTCACCTGGAGCGGGTGCCCGGGCGGACCTCTTCGGACGGTGCTCGGCCGGTCAGCCGCCGATGACCTGGCGGATCCAGTTCAGCTGCCGGAAGACGTCGCCGGCACCGGCGATGGTGGCGCGGTCGGAGGTGTCGAAGACCCCGACGAGCGTGCCCGTCGCGGCGCCGGTGCCCATGACCGGGCCGCCGGAGTCGCCGCCGGCCGGGATGCCGGTGACGCTCGTGGTGCAGAAGTCGGTTCCGCCCGGGACGGCGAAGCCGTCGCAGCGCGGGTCGTCGGCGGACAGGACCCGCAGGAGCGACTGCTTGAGCACGTCCGACTGGCAGCTGTTCTCGTCGCCCTGGCAGGTGGCGCCCCAGCCGTACTGCCGGACGTGCCGCCCCGGCCGCACCGGGCCCGTGGTGGGGAGTTTCGCCGGGGTGACGGTCATCGGCGGCACCTTGATCAGCATCATGTCGGCGTCCGCGCTGCCCTGCCTGCTGCCGGGCACCGGCCGGACCACGGTGCCCTTCTGCTGGTCCAAGTGGCCGACGTGGAACTCGATGCGGGTGTCCGCGATGGCCTCGGCCTGCTCGAAGAAGCAGTGCGACGCGCTGATGATCCATTCGCGCGTGATCGCGGTTCCGGTGCACTCGCCCTTGCCGTCGACGAGCATCCGCACCGCCCACGGCCCGCTGGTGCTGACCGAGCCGCCGATCACCGCCGACGCGGCGGGGGCCGTGGCCACGGTGGCCGGCGCGACCAGTGCCAGCAGGACGAGCAGACGGCGAAGCCTCATGCGGATGCCCTTTCGTCGGTCGGTGTTCGAGGCGGATCGGACGTCTGCGAATTCTTCCGGCTGCCGGCCCGATCGGCTCGGCGAGGACCGGTCGATCACCCAGGCGATCTCGGTTCCTTCAGCTGCACCAGCCGGTGAACGCGTGGTCCGCCTGGTAGCGGAGGTTCACCGTCCTGGTGTTGGGCGGCAGCCTGATCGGGCCCGGGCGGTCCGGGTCGAACGCGAAGCCGCCGCCGACGAAGGTCGCGCGTGAGCGGGCCGGGTCGGCGGGGCTGTCGCCGATGGCCCAGATCTCGATCGCGGTGACCTTGCGGCCGAAGTGGGCGGCGACGAACAGGCTGCTCCGGCCGTCGCACGGGATCGAGACGTAGTCGTCGGACGCGGCGGGAGCCAGCATGGCGAGAACCTCTTCCGATGTCGTGGGCCGGGGGTCGGGGTCGACGCCGGGCCAGTGGCCGGCGACCGACGAGACGTCGTAGCCGGGGGCGACGTCGCCGCGGTACTGCTTGGCGACCGCGCCGGCGGGGATCGCGGGATCGCCGTCGAACCGGGCGATCCAGTAGTGGGGCTCGGCCACCCCCGCCGCGCGGAAGGCGGCGCGGACGGCCGGCCAGGTGGCCGCGTTGCAGTAGATCGTCGGATCGGCTCCGGCGGCGCGGCGCAGCCGGACCCAGGCGGGGGCTTCCGCGGGCGTGGCGTCACCGGGCTCGACGTCGAGCACGTGCCCGGCGTTCGTCGTCGCCTTCTTGACGATCTCGACCTTCACCGCGTCCGGGAACCGGGCCCAGTCGGCCGCGGTCCAGGGCGCCAGCTTGATCTTGTCGATGTAACCGGCGACCATGGCCGCCGTGCTGGGGATGTGCGCCGCCGTCACGGCGTCGTACAGGGTGCGCATGCTTCCTCCGTCGGCGTCCGGGTCGCCACCACGGTCACAGAACCCGTCGACAATCCGTCGACACCGGCGGCCGGTGAGCCGCTGACGAAGATGCGACGTGTCGTGTTTCGGACGCGGCCGCCCTAGTGACGGATGACGATCACGGCGCGAGCCTGGTGCGATGCACTGGAGATCACGTGTTCTGGTCCTGACCTGCGTCGCCACCCTGGCCGCGGGCACCGCCGGAGCCGCGGACGCGGCCCCCGGCCCGACAGCGGCGCCGGCACCCGCGGCCGTCGAACGGCATTCGGTCACCCTGCTCACCGGGGACGTCGTCCAGGTCGAACGGCAACCCGGCGGCAAGCAGGCCGCCACCGTCCAGCCCGCGCCGGGCCGGGAGAAGATCCGGTTCCACCAGCAGGAGGTCGACGGCCACCTCAGCGTCTTCCCCGAGGACGTCGCCCCGCGGCTGGGCTCGAAGCAGGTCGACCGGAGCCTGTTCGACGTCACCGAGCTGATCGCCGAGGGTTACGCCGACGAGCAGTCGAAGACGCTCCCGCTGATCCTCACCTACCGCAAGGGCGCGGACCTGCGCACCGCCGAGGCGGCCCCGGCGGCCGCCGAGCTGGGCGTGACGCTGAGCAGCGTCAACGGCCGTTCCGCGCGGGCCAGCAAGGCCGACGCCACCGCGTTCTGGACGTCGTCGGCGGGCAGCGCGATCGAGCGGATCTCCCTGGACCGCAAGGTCCGTGCCTCCCTCGACCGGAGCGTCCCGCAGATCGGCGCCCCCGAGGCGTGGGCCGCGGGCTACGACGGCACCGGCACCACGGTCGCGGTGCTCGACACCGGCTACGACCCCACGCACCCCGACCTGGTCGGGCGCGTGCAGGAGGCGGTCAACTTCACGACCAGCCCCGACACCACCGACCACTTCGGTCACGGCACGCACGTCGCTTCGACGATCGCGGGCTCCGGCGCCGCTTCGGGCGGGCGGCTCAAGGGTGTCGCGCCCGGCGCGAAACTGCTCGTCGGCAAGGTGCTCGACGACGACGGCTTCGGCTACGAGTCCTGGGTCCTCGCCGGGATGGAGTGGGCGGCGCACTCCGGCGCCAAGGCGGTCAACATGAGCCTCGGCGGCGGGCCGACCGACGGCACCGACGAGCTCAGCCTCGGTCTCGAAGCGCTCAGCGCGCAGACCGGCACGCTCTTCGTGGTGGCCGGCGGCAACGACGGTGAGCTGGGCGCGTACACGATCGGCTCGCCGGGCACCGCCGCGGCCGCGCTGACCGTCGGCGCCGTCGGCCGGGACGAGAGCCTGGCGCCGTTCTCCAGCCGCGGCCCGCGCCTGGGCGACAACGCCGTCAAGCCCGACATCACCGCGCCCGGCGTCGGCATCGTCGCCGCCCGCGCCGCGGGGACCGCCATGGGCGACCCCGTCGACGACCACTACACCGCCGCGTCCGGTACCTCGATGGCCACACCGCACGTCGCGGGCGCGGTGGCGATCCTCGCCCAGCAGCACCCGGACTGGACGGGCCGGCAGCTCAAGGACGGGCTGGCCAGCACCTCCCTGACCGCAGCCGGGCTCTCGGTGTTCGAGCAGGGCGGTGGCCGGGTCGACGTCGCCCGCGCGGTGAAGCAGCAGGTCTTCGCCACCGGCACGCTCGACCTCGGCTCCGTCGAGGACGGCAAGGCGCCGGTGGCCAAGCAGGTCACCTACACCAACGTCGGCACCACGCCGGTCTCCCTGAAGCTGGCCCTCGACGCCAAGTCCCTCGCCGGCGTCCCCGCCGCCGACGGGATCCGGCTCGGTAAGTCCACTGTGGACGTCCCGGCCGGTGGCCAGGCGAGCGTCACGATCACCGGCGACCCGGCGAAGCTGGCGGCGGGCACCTACAGCGGGTGGCTCACGGCGACCGCGTCCGGTGTGGTCGTGCACACCTCGCTCGGCGCGGACAAGACCGCGCCGAAGCACAAGGTCACGCTCACCGCCCTCGACCTGCAGGGCAAGCCGACGGTCGCGCCGTGGCTGCTGATGTACGGCGAGGACTACCGCTTCGACGTGAACACCTGGCTGGCCGGCGACGGCCTGACGGTCGAGCTCGGCGACGGCGTGTACTACCTGACCGCGCAGGTCAACGGCGTCCAGAGCAGTGACTACGTCTACCAGGTCGTCCAGCCGGAGATCCGGATCACCGGCGACACGAGCATCGTGCTGGACGCCCGCAAGGCGGTGAAGGTGCAGATCGAGACCCCGAAACCGTCGGAACAGGCCGGGATCTGGAGCTACTACACCTACCGGGAACTCGGCTCGCGCAAGATCGCGAACTACGCCATGCAGTTCGACTACACCCGCGAACTCTGGGTCACGCCGACGCCGAAGGTGACGACCGGGGCCTTCGAGTTCGGCTCCCGCTGGTCGCGGATCGCGCCGCCGTTGACGGCGAACGTCCTGGGCGGCCGTGAGCCGCTCACGACCCGCTACCTCGCCGGATCGCCCAAGCTGGACGGCTGGCGGCTGCTCCAGGCCGTCTCCGCGGGGGCGGGCAAACCGGCGGACTTCGCGAAGGCGAACGTGCGCGGGAAGGCCGCGATCGTCGACCCGGATCCGGCGGACTACAACCGCGACGAGGTCTCCCGCGCCGCCGCGGACGCCGGGGCGGCGATCGTCTTCATTGTCGTGCCGGACGGCTGGGGGACCGCCACGGTGCCGTCGATCAGCGCGGCGCCTTTCCTGCGGATCCCGACCGTCCAGCTCGACCGGGACGAGGGGGTGGCGCTGCTCGCCAAGATCAAGCGCTTCCCGGCTTTCCTGAGCCTGCAGGGGATCGCGGTCAGCCCGTACCTCTACGACGTGGTGCAGACCGAGCGCGACCGGATCCCGGAGAAGCTCGTCCACCGGGTCACCGCGGCGAACACCGCGACCGTCACCACCCACTACCGCCAGACCGGCAGCGGCGGGGAGGCCAAGGAACAGCGGTTCGCGTGGAAGCCGTGGCAGGACTTCGCCGTCAACGAGTACCAGCGGTACGTGACGACGCCGTCGACGCGGGAGGAGTACGTCAGCTCCGGGGACATCCAGTGGCAGCACCGGGTCAAGCACGGCCTGGTCTGGGACGAGATGTCGCCGCTCGACGGCGGTATGACCGCGGCGCCGCGCACCTACACGGGTCAGGAGAACCTGACCGAGGACTGGTTCGCGCCGGTCGTGCGGCCCGCCATCCCGCGGGGCGTGCCCGGTTTGGACTCGACCCGTGACGGCGACAACCTGCGCATTCAGATCCCGGAGTTCGTCGACAGCCAGGCCGGTCACTACGGTTTCAACGAAGGTGACGACCAGGCCGCCCCGGCCACCACGTCGGCGAAACTGTTCCGGGACGGCAAGCTCGTGTCGGAGCAGCCGTACGCGTTCGGCACCTTCCCCGCCGGTGCGGACCCGGCGACCTACCGGCTCGACCTGTCGGTGCGGCGCGATTCGCCGGAGTGGCTGTTCGGCACCAGCACGCAGACGTCGTGGACGTTCCGCTCGGCCCGGTCGGCGGCCCCGGCGCTGCTTCCGTTGCTGCAGCTGGACTACGCGGTGGACGCCGACTCCGGCAACCGGCTCCCGGCCGGTCGCAAGGCCAGGATCGGCCTGAGCGCGCGGTTCCAGGACGGGATGGCCGCGCCGGACGTGCGGGCGGTGCAGGCCTGGGCGTCCTACGACGACGGCGAGACCTGGCGCGCCGTCGATGTCAAGCGCACCGGGAAGTCCTACGAGGCCACGATCGACCACCCGTCGCTCGGGGCCACGAACAAGTACGTCGCGTTGCGGGTGCGGGCCACCGACACCGCGGGCGACGTCGTCGACCAGACGGTGACGCGGGCGTACGGGCTGCGCTAGCCGGTTTCGCTCAAGGGCTCCGGGTGCCTTCCGCCGGTTCGCGGCAGGAGGTGCCCGGGGCTCGGCTCGTCCAGCCAGCCGAGTTTGCTGGCCTGCCAGGCCAGCTGCATCCGGGTGTGGGCGTTGACCCGGCGCATCAGGTCCTGCAGGCGCCGCTGGACGGTCCGGTAGCTGACGTCGAGCTGCGTGGCGATCGACTTGTCGCTGACGCCGCCGATGAGCAGGGACAGCAGCCGCCGCTCGTCGGGGTCGAGGTGGCTCGCGGGCGCGGTGTCGCCGATCCGCAGCGGCGACGCGCGTTCCCAGTAGACCTCGAACAACGCGACCAGCGCGGACAGCAGGCTGCTCTCCCGGACGAGCGCGGCGGTGGGCTCGCCCGTGCTGTCGTGGCTGACCAGCGGGCACAGCGCCACCCGGCGGTCGGAGATGGCCAGGCGCACCGGCAGCTTCGAGATCGAGCGGGCGATCTCGCCGCCCTCGATCCCCTCCAGGACGTTGACGATCCGGCCGGGTTCCTCGAGCAAGCCGGTCTCGTAGATCACGCGGTACCGCACGCCGCGGGCCTGCGCCAGTGCCTCCTCGACGTTCTCCGACGCCGCCATCGCGACGTTGCCCTCCAGGCAGAACCACAGCGACTCTTCGCGGGCCCCGCGCTGGATGGCGAGGGCCTGCCGCCGGATCGCGTCCACCCCGGTGACGACCTCGACGAGCTGCGCGGAGTCCCGCCGCCGCGCGCTGCCGCGGTACTCCTCGGCGAGCTGGGACACCGCGGCCCTGGCGGCCTCCAGCTTCTCCTGGCCGTGCACCAGCAGCGGGCCGAGCGAGACGTCCGGCGGCGCGGACACGTAGTGCTCGTCGGTCCGGTTGACGAGCCCCTTCGCCAGCAGGACCTCGAGGATCGGGTCGACCTCGCCGCGGCCCACGCCGATCTTGTCCGCGATCTCGTCGGGCGCGGTCCGGTAGCCGCCGACGATCGCGCGGTAGACCCGTTCTTCATCGGGGGTCATGCCCAGTGCTTCCAGCACAATGCCTCCTGGCCACGTGGCCGGCGGGTGTCCCATCGGCGCTGACGGCTTGTCGACAACGTACAACGCGGGCGCAAACGGGTGAACGGGTCACACCGCTTCGTGATCTTGCCGGTCGTCCAGCAGCGCCGACTCCGCTTGCCCGGCCAGCCAGCAGGCCGCCTGCTCCAAGCCCCAGCCGAAGCTCCACATGGTGCGCCACGACTCGAACCCGAAGTAGAACCACAGGATCTGCCCGACGCGGGTCCGGTCCAGCCCCGCGCGCAGCCCGCCGAGCTCGACGAGGCGTCCCGCGGCGACGTCGAGCCGCGCCCGGGTGGCGCGCACCGCCAAGTCGGCCGCGGCGGCGACATCCCGGTCGGCCGTGCGGTTGTCCAGCAGGATCGCGAGGATCCGCTGCCGGCGCCGTTGCACCGAGCCCGTGCCCTCGGCCACCACCCGCACCACCGCGCGGACGTCGGCGCACCCGGTGACCACCCGCGCCGCTTCGACGGCTTCCTCGTCGCGGGCGCCGTCCTCGGTCAGGGCGGTCACCAGGGCCGGCTTGCCGCCGACGCTGGTGTAGACGGTGTTCACCGCCACCCCGGCGGCCTCCGCGACGGCGGCGACGCTCGTGCGGGCGTACCCGCGCTCGGCGAACAGCGCGGCGGCCGCGTCGAGGATCGTCCGGCGGGTGTCCTGGGCGTGCCGCTCCCGCACCGATGACCGGTAGTCACGTGCAGTCATGGGCCGATGCTACCTCCCTACATTGAGAGTATGGTCGTTACTATGAATATGGGGAGACTCCAGTC
Organism: Amycolatopsis sp. WQ 127309; assembly: GCF_023023025.1. Classification (NCBI taxonomy): domain Bacteria; kingdom Bacillati; phylum Actinomycetota; class Actinomycetes; order Pseudonocardiales; family Pseudonocardiaceae; genus Amycolatopsis; species Amycolatopsis sp. WQ 127309. The sequence continues at coordinate 9,604,616 of NZ_CP095481.1, read as the reverse complement.
GACTGAGCCGGTCCGTGACGACGTCGTGGTCGTCGGAGCGGGGCCGGTGGGCCTGTGGACAGCGGCGGAGCTGGGCCTGGGCGGCGTGCCGGCCGTGGTCCTGGAGCGGGCCGCCGGGCGCAGCCCGCACTCCAAGGCGCTGGGCGTGCACCCGCGCACCCTGGAGGTGCTGGCGATGCGCGGGCTTGCCGAGCGGTTCCTGGCCGAGGGGACGCCCATCCCGCGGTGGCACTTCGGCATGCTGGACACCCCGATCGACCTCTCCGTGCTCGACACGCCCTACCCGTTCATGCTCGCCCTGCCCCAGCGCCGCACCGAGGAGCTGCTCGAAGAGCACGCGCTCGCGGCGGGGGCGCGGATCCTGCGCGGCCACCGCGTCACGGACCTGACGCAGGACGAGGACGGCGTCCGGCTGGAGGTGTCCGGACCGGACGGTCCGTCCACGCGCCTCGCGCGTTACGTCGTCGGAGCCGACGGCGTCGGCAGCGTGGTGCGCACCGCGGCCGGGATCGCCTTCCCGGGCACCGAAACGACGTTCCACAGCTACCTCGGTGAGGTGCGGGTGACGTCGGAACCGGTGCGCAGCGCCCACAACGAGCACGGCGCGCTGCTGTCGGTGCCCCTGCGCGACGGCCGCTACCGGATCTCCGGGGTGGACAAGGCGACCGGTCACCAAGCCGGCCCGTTGACCCTGGAAGCCCTGCGCGAGGCCACGATCCGCGTCGCCGGGAGCGATTTCGGGATGCACGACCCCAGCTGGCTCACCCGGTTCGGCGATGCCGCGAAGCTGGCGGAACGCTACCGCCACGGCCGGGTGCTGCTCGCCGGCGACGCGGCGCACCGGCACCTGCCGGCCGGGGGAGTGGGCCTCAACGTCGGCGTCCAGGACGCGATGAACCTCGGCTGGCGCCTGGCGGCGGTCGCCCGGGGTGACGCGGACCCGGCGCTGCTGGACGCCTATAACGACGAGCGTCACCCGGTCGGGGAGCAGCTGGTCCAGCACACCCAGGGCCAGTCGGCGCTCATCACCGCCACCACCCCGGACGGGATGGCCCTGCGGGCGGTGCTGAGCGGGCTCATCGCCGAGGTGCCCGAGCTTTCGCTGGCGCTGGCCCGCAAACTGTCCGCCCTGGACGTCGCCTACCCGGCCACCGGTCACCCGCTGACCGGCACGCGCGTGCCGGTCGCACAGCCGTGGCCGGTGCTCCTGGTCGACGCGGCCGCACCGATCCCGGCGGCCACCGCGGCCGCGGTGAAGCGGGGAATCGACGTCGTCACGGCGCCGATTCCGTGGACCACCGCGGCGGTGGTGCTCGTGCGTCCGGACGGACACGTCTGGTGGGCCGCGGACGAGGTGGACGACGAGCGGATCGCCGCGGCGCTGGCCGACGTCGGCGTCCGGTTTCCTGAACGGCCCGCTTCGGTCTAGGCCTTGCGCCGCTTCGGTTTGTCCTGCGGCGTCTTCTTCGTCGGTGTCTTCGGCGGTGCCAGGAGGGTCGGCATGAGGGCCACCGTCTCGGCGAACGCGTCGTTGTCGCCGAGGACCCGGGCGAGCACCAGCGAGCCCTCGATACGCAGGAAGACATCTCGGGCGGCACGCATGGCGTCGTCCGGGCGGCGGCCCGCGCGTTGTGCGGCTTCGGCCATCGCGTCGATCCACGTCTTGGCCAGCGCCCGGGCGTGGTCGCGCAGCCGCTCCGGGGTGCCGGCCAAGGTCATGGTGTCGAGGACGCACGACAACGCACCGGCGCCGTAGAACTGGCCGAGCCGGTGCGCGGTCTCCGTGATGCCCTCGGTGACGTCCGGGTCCTCGCGCATCGGCGCCAGTATCCAGAGGAACCGCTTGCCCACCTCGGTGAGCACGGCGTCCGCCATCCCTTCCTTGCCGTCGGGGAAGCGGTGGTAGAGGCTCGCCCGCTGGAGGCCGGTGGCCGCCGAGAGGTCGCCGATCGCCGTTCCTTCGACGCCCTTCTCGCGGAACACCTTGACGAGCAGGTCGATCAGGTCGGCTTCGGTGATGGAGGGGGGTCGGGCCATACCGGCTAGTTTACCGAACTTTCGGTAAACCAGCCGGAGGGTGCTACTTCTTGAGCCGCCGGCTCCCGGCGTGCCAGTCCTCGGTCTTGCCCGTCTCCTGCGTCGTGACACCGAACGACGGCAGCTGCGGGCGCTCGCGCAGGCTGCGCTTGAGCTCGGCGAAGCCGGGGAACCGGGCGAGGCCGACGACGTGGTCCCACAGCGCCGCGGCCTGGTCCTCGTCGGGCAGCCTGCTGATCACCGGTCCGAAGAAGGCGACGCCCTCGGGCGGTTCGAAGTGGACGATCGGCGTGCCGACGTCCTTGCCCGTCAGAGACAGCGCTTCGTCGGACTCGGCTTGGATCTCGGCGTCGCGGGTCGTGTCGTCGAGCGCGTCGGCGAGCGACGTCGGCAGGCCGGCTTCGGTGAGCGCGTCGGCGGCGAGGCCGGGGGTGCCTTGCCAGCCGGGGGTCTTGCCCTCGTCGGGCCCGGCCTCGAGGATGCGCGCGCCGAAGGCCGCGTAGAGCGGGCCGATCGCCTCGCGGCCGTGCTTCTCGCGGACCGCCGACGCGACCCGCAGCAGCCGCAGGCCCGCGGTGTGCTGGGCGTCGTACTCCGGGGGGAAGTGCGTGTCGTAGTCGAGGTGCGAGTTGATCAGGCGCAGGGAGATGAACCGCCAGTCGACGGTGTAGTCGCGCTGCGCCTGGACGATCCGGATCCACTTGCTCGTCATCCACGCGAACGGGCAGGTGGGGTCGAAGTAGAAGTTGATGTCGGCGTTTTCGGTGCTCATGTTCCTCGATCCTGGGTCGGATGGTGGTGGCCGCTCAGTAGACGAAGCTCGGCCAGCCGCTCACGTAGTTGATGAAGCGCTCGCTCAGCCCGCCGGTGCGCAGGTACTGCGCCGTCACGGGAAGCTGCGCACTGTCGTACTGCGGGTTCGCCTTCACCTGAAGGGGGAAGTCCCGCTGGAGGATGCCGGCCCGGCCGATCAGGACGAAGTCGCAGCCCTCGTCCAGCAGCTGCCCGGCGCGCTGGGCGCTCATGATCTTGCCCGCCGCCCCCACGCGCACGCTCTTCCGGGGAAGATCGGTGAAGACACCGAGCATGCTCCGCCCGCGAAACGCTCCTTCCTGGACGAGCTGCGCGGAATCCCACAGGGCCAGGTCGAGGTAGTCGATCAGTTCCCGGTCGAGCACCTCGGCGGTGATGTCCCGCAGTTCTTCCAGATCCAGCCCGTAGCGCTCGACCGACAGTCGCCAGCCGATCTGGAAGTCGGGGCCGCAGGCCCGGCGGATTCCGTCGATCACCTCGATGGTGAGGCGCGCCCGGTTCTCGGTGCTGCCGCCGTACTTGTCGGTGCGGTCGTTGAGCAGCGGGGACATGAACTCCGACAGGATCCACCCGAACGCGCCGTGGACGGCGACGCCGTCGAACCCGGCCCGCTCCGCCCGCACGGCGGCGGCGACGAAGCTGTCGCGGATGCGCTCGACTTGTTCTGTCGTCAGCGCTTTGACGCCCGGCACCGTGGAACCGGAGGCAGGAGCCGGAAGCCCGCCCAGTTCCGGGCGGGCGCGGTGGCCGGCGTGGTGCAACTGCACCGCGGACAAGCCTCCTCCCCGCCGGATCGAGGTGGCCATCTCGGTCAGGCCGGGCAGGTGGGCGTCGCTGTGGACACCCAGCTGCCGCTCGAACGCGATGCCGCCGGCCTCGACGGTGGCGGCACACGTCTGGATCAAGGCGTAGTCGCTCCGGGCGAGCTGCCTGATCCACTCCTGGTCGAAGGGGGACGCGGAACCGTCGTGCTCGCTCTGCTGGTTGGTGAGCGGTGCCAGCATGAAGCGGTTGCGCATCGCCGGGCCGTGGGCGAGGGTGAGCGGTTCGAACAAATCCGAAACTGACATGGAATCTCCTGCTGGTGACGATCCCGGCCGCTCGGCGCCGGCGATCGTGGGGACCTCCGTGCCGCGGACGGCACATGCGTTACCGAACGTACGGTAAAAAACCCGTCCAGGGCCACGTGATGAGCCCCACCCTTGAATATTACCGAACGTACGGTAAAAATGAGGCCGTTCACCTCATCCGATCCCGAGGAGCACGTTCCATGAGCAGTAAGACCGCGGTCGTGGTGCTGTCCGACCCGTCGACCGGCACCGACGAAGCACTGGGCCGGGTGTTCGACGCCCTCGCCACGGCGTGGGAGTTCGCGCAGGGTGGTGAGGCCCTCGTGCTGTTCCAGGGCACCGGCACCCGCTGGCCGGCCGTGCTGGCCGACCCGGCCCACCCCGCGCACGAGCTCTACACGGCGGTGAAGAAGCAGGTGGCCACGGTGGCCTCCTCCGGCTGCACGACCGTTTTCGGGGCGACCGCGGGCATCGAGGCCGAGGAGATCAAGCAGATCGGCCAGAACCAGGCGCCCGGCACCCCCGGTGTCGCGAGCATCCGGGAACTGGTCGAGTCCGGCTACCAGGTCCTGACCTTCTGACGCCGTGACCTCATCGACCGGCTCGCCGCCCACCCGGCGAGCCGGCGGCGAGGTCCGGCGGGATTCCCGAAGCCGGGCGGCTGTCCGGCGCAGCGACGATCCGAAGTGGACGGTGACGATGAACCCCAGCGCACACCCGGCGACCCGCGCCGCGCGAGCGGGCACCCACACCCCGCCCGGCGCAGCCCCGCCCCTGGTGCCGGCGCTGCACCAGAGCACCGTGCACGCCTACCCGGACCTCGCCTCGCTGCACCGGGTCCTCGACGACGAGGAGCGCGGGCAGGTCTACTACCGGTTCGGGCACTACAACGGCCAGGTGCTCGAAGAGGCCGTCGCGGACCTCGAAGGCGCGGCGGACGCGGTGTCCGCCGCGTCCGGCATGGCCGCGCTCACCGGGACGGTGCTCGCCCTCGTCGGGACCGGCGGCCACGTCGTCGCCGACCGCAACGCCTACGGCGGCACCCGCAGCCTGCTCGAGACCGACCTGCCCCGGCTCGGCATCACCACGACCCTCGTCGACGCCGCCGACCCCGGCGACGTCGAACGGGCGCTGACCCCGCGGACCGGGCTCCTGCTCGTGGAGGCGCTGACCAACCCGACGATGCGGGTGCCCGACCTGCCCGCCCTCGCCGCGCTCGCCGCCGCGGCCGGTGCCACCTTCGTCGTCGACTCGACGTTCGCCACGCCCGCCCTGATCCGGCCGCTCGACCACGGCGCCGACCTGGTGTGGCACAGCATCCCCAAGTACCTCGGCGGCCACTCCGCCGCGATGGGCGGCATCGTCGCCGGCGACGCCGGCCTCATCGCGCGGATCCGCCGGTCGATCGTCCACCTCGGCGCCACGCTGGGCCCGTTCGACGCGTGGCTGGCCCTGCTCGGGCTGAAGACCCTCCCTCTGCGGATGCGGGCGCACACCCGCGGCGCGACGGCCGTCGCGGAGTTCCTCGCCACGCACCCGGCGGTCACGCGCGTGCACCACCCGGCGCACCCCGGCCACCCGCACGCCGCCACCGCGGCCCGGCTCTACCCGGGCGGAACGGGCGGCATGCTGTCCTTCGAGCTCGCCGGCGGCCGCCCCGCCGTCGACGAGCTCATCCGCCGCCTCGGGCCGTCGATCCCGCTTTCGCCCAGCCTGGCCGACGTCGCGACGACACTCGTCCACCCCGCCACGACCACGCACCGGTCCCTGGCCCCGGACGACCTGGCGGCCCTCGGGATCACCGACGGGCTGGTCCGGCTCTCGGTCGGCATCGAAGAGCCGGCCGACCTCGTCGCCGAGCTGGCCGCCGCGCTCTAGCGCCGGTCGGCGAGCTTCCGCGCCCGTGCGGTGTAGACGTCGGCGCGGTGCTCGCGCGGGTACGGGGTCACGGTCCGGTTCTGGCCGTGGCTCCGCTTCCCGGTCATGACCAGGGCGTCGCCGTCGGCGGCGGCCAGTAGGCAGTGGATCGCGCCCTCGGCACTGGAACTCGGTGCCGGGCGCGCGGTCGTCGCCGTGCCCGGCAAAGGCACCGGCCGGGAGGTCAAGTCAATCGGAAGTCGCACGAGGGACGCCCGGGTCGTGCTGATCCCGGGCCCGCGGTCCGGCTCGTGATTGACTGGCACGCATGGCCCTGCTCCCGCGTCCGTTCGCCCGGGTCCGCCGGTGACCGCCGAGTCGCCCGCGGCCACCCGGCCGCGCAACCGCAAGCAGCTCATCGTCGAAGCGGCGGGCCGGGTGTTCAGCGAGCGCGGTTACCACGCCGCGTCCATGGAGGAGATCGCCACCACGGTGGGCATCACCGCGGCCGCGCTGTACCGGCACTTCCCGAACAAGTACGCGTTGTTCGCCGAGTGCGCGAACGTCATGGTGGACCGGCTCGTCGCCGCGGTCGACGAGGTGCCGCCCGACGCGGCCTTGGCGGACCTGCTCGCCGCCGTCACCCGGGTCACCGTCGCCCATCGCGCGGCGGGCGGGCTGTACCGGTGGGAGGCGCGTTACCTCGACCGCGACGACCGCCGGGTCCTGAGGGCGAAGTTCGCCCACGTCGTCGCGCGGGTGACCGGGGTGGTGCGGCGCGAGCACCCGCTGCCGGACGAGCACCTGCGGGCCGCGGCGGCCCTCGGCGCGATCGCGTCGGTCACGATGCACCGCACCTCGATCGCCCCGCGCCGGGCCGAGGACCTGCTGCTGGCGGCCGCCCTGCGCGTGGCCGCGACCAGCCCCGCGGCGGCCGTCGGGAGCGCACGCGCCGTCGAGCTGCCCGTCCTGCCCGTACCGCGCACCCGGCGCGCGGAGATCCTCGCCGCCGCCGTCCCGCTGTTCGAACGGGACGGCTTCGCCACCGTCACGAACGGCCGGATCGCCGAGGCCGCGGGCCTGGTCCCGTCGACGATCTACCGCCATTTCCCCGCCAAGGCCGACATCCTGGCCGCGGCCTGCCTGCAGGCCGCGGGGCTGCTGGCCCAAGCGGTGGAACAGAACCTGCACGGGGTGGCCGGCCCGCACGACGCCGTCGTCGCACTGGCGGCGACGTACGTGGCCTACAGCTTCGAGCACACCGCACTCACCAGCGTCGCCGACGCCGAGGTCGCCGGCCTGCCGGCCGCCCTGCAGCGCCCGCTGGCCGTCGCGCAGCGCGAGCACATCGCCGTCTGGGAGCAGCAACTGCGGCTGGCCCGCCCGGACCTCGATCCGCGCCAGGCCCGGGCCCTGGTGCACGCGGGGTTCGGCGTGGTGGTCGAGGCCGGCCGGCGGCTGCGGTGGCAGGACGGCCCGGACCACCGCGCCGCCGTCACCGCGTTGGTCGTGGGGGCGCTGGGACTCCCGGCGCGCCGGTCAGGCGCCGGGCCGGTTCGCGGTGGGGATCACGATGGTGGTGCTCGTCGGTGACGTCCCGTTGTTGAGGAACAGCATCGCCAGCGCGCGCACGAACTGGTCGAACATGTAGAAGCCGACGGGCAGCACGGGCAGCAGCCCCTCCCGGAACGCGATGTAGGTGGGCCACCCGGTGCGGACCAGGGTGGCCGCCGCGTAGTCGCGGGGCAGGGAGAGCCAGTCGCCGATCTTGTCGTTGAGCACGTAGCGCACGAACTCGTTCAGGAATCCGCGCGTGACGCCCAGATCGACCTGCGCGGTCAGGCCGAGCAGGTCCTTGGCCAGTTCCTTGCCCTCGGTCGTCGGGGCGAGGATCGGTGTGAGCGCGTACGCCGACTGCGCGTTCGCGTCGGCCCACGTCTTGGGGATGAACTCGTCGCGCACGCCGAGCAGGTGGATGGCGACCTGCCACATGTGCAGGAAGGCGTCCTCCTCCGCGGCCGTCATCGGCACCTTCCACTCGACCAGCTTCCGGTGCACGAAGGTGCCCAAGCTGTGGAAGGTGACGAGGATGTCGCCGTTGCTGATCGGGATCGGCGTGTCCGTGGCCGCCTGCCAGTGCGCCGACCGCGGCAGCAGGTGCCGCACTGCCGCGTGCACCAGCCGCGTCTTGTTGGCGGTGACCACGAACTGACCGGTGGGTTCGTAGGCGGTCAGCTCGCTCAGGTCGTAGCCGAACGTGAACGTCTTGGCCGCGCGGTCCTTCATGTCGGCACCGCCCGCGGACCAGTAGACCGACTCGGCCTCCCGCGGGATGACCGTGCTCATGATGCCGCTGCCGAGGCCGTACAGCATGAACAGGTAGGTGTCCTTGCGCCGGTTGAAGTCGGCGGCGAGCCGGAGCTTGGCGCGGTCGGCCCAGGCGGGCAGGTTCGCGGCCTGCTGCAGGTGGGCGACGAGGGCGGCCGGCAGGCTGCTGGGCACCGGGTCGTTGTTGTTCGCCCACGACGCCAGCGCGGCGTTGACCGCCGGGACCTGGCCGTTGTCGAGCAGCGATGCCACCAGACCGTCGATCGGGTCGTCCCAGACCTGCCACGGGTCGGCTCCGGTGCCGGTGCCGGCCATCGACCCCGTCGACGACCAGGCCCACGCGGGGGCGGCCGTGCTCGCCACACCCGCGAGCCCCAGCGCCGCACCGAGGGACAAGACACTCCTTCTGCTGAGATTGCTCATTTACATACCTGCTTCCTTGGAGGTGTGTTCGTGCATCTCTGCTGTCTGGCCTGGACTTGGTCTCGCGACGTCGGGCCCGAGCTTGCTCACTGGTGCGATTTCTCATTAACATATCGAAGCCGGGTGCCGGTCAGCAAGGCCGGCGCCGGTGCGCAGGCGTCGAAGGAGTCCCGAGTGACCACAGTCAGCCCGGCCGAGCGGTCGCTCTACGACCAGGACCACGAACTCCTGCGGGACACGGTCCGCGCGTTCGTCGACAAGCACGCCGCGCCCCACGCCGAACGGTGGCGGGCGGCGGGCAAGGTCGACCGCGAGCTCTTCCGGGAGGCCGCCCGCGCCGGGATCCTCGGCTTCTCCATCCCCGAGGAGTACGGCGGGGCCGGGATCACCGACTACCGCTTCAACGCCGTGATCGGCGAAGAGTTCTCGCGCAACCCGGTGTCGGACGGGCTCGCCTGCGTGGCGCTGTCCAACGACATCGTCGTGCCCTACTTCACCGACCTGACGAACGACGAGCAGAAAGCCCGCTGGCTGCCCGGCATCGCCGCCGGCGAGCTGGTCGTCGCGGTCGCGATGACCGAGCCCGGCACCGGCAGCGACCTGGCCGGGATCAGCACCACCGCCGTCCGCGACGGCGATGACTACGTGGTCGACGGCAGCAAGGTCTTCATCTCCAACGGCCAGAACGCCGACCTCGTCGTCACCGCGGTCCGGACCGGCCCGGACCGCCACGGCGGGCTCAGCCTGCTGGTCGTCGAGGCCGATCGGGCGGGCTTTTCCCGCGGCCGCAACCTGGAGAAGATCGGCCTGCACGCCCAGGACACCAGCGAGCTGTCCTTCCAGGGCGTCCGGGTGCCCGCCGCCAACCTGCTCGGCGCGGAGGGGGCGGGCTTCGCCGGCCTGATGCGCAACCTGCCCCAGGAGCGGATCTCGATCGCCGCCAACGCCGTGGCGTCGTCGGAGGGCGTGCTGGAGCGCACCCTGGACTACGTCAAGCAGCGCACGGCGTTCGGCAAGCCGATCGGCTCGTTCCAGAACACGCGCTTCGAGCTGGCGGAAATGGTCACCGCCGTGCGGGTGAGCCGCAGCTACATCGACGACCTGCTGGCCAGGCACTCCCGCGGCGAACTGTCCTCAGTGGACGCCGCGGCGGCGAAGTTCTGGACCACGGAGCAGTACGTCGACATCGTCGGGCGGTGCCTGCAGCTGCACGGCGGTTACGGTTACATGCTCGAATACCGCATCGCGCACGACTACCTCGACTCACGCGTCTCCACCATCTACGGCGGCACCACGGAGATCATGAAGGAGATCGTCGGCCGCGACCTGGGCTTGTAGGTCTCGCTTCGGCGGGGATGCTAAGACTCGCGGCGAGCGAAGAGAACCGCGCCCGGCTTCTCGTCCGGGTGCAGCAGAAACTGGGCCTCGATCCCGAAACCGGCCTCACGCAGCCAGGTCGCCACCTGCTCCGGCCGCCGAAGGTGCTCGGTTTCCGACGGTGACCCATCGCCGACGTGAAAGCCGAGTTGCAGCGGCCCGCCCGGCCGCAGCACCCGGTGGAAGTGCCCGAACACGGCCGGCACCTCGTCGTCGGGGATGTGGATCAACGACCACCAGGCGATCAGGCCGGCCACCGAGGCGTCGGGCAGGGCCAGGTCCGTCATCGACCCCACTTCGAACCGCAGGCCGGGATGGTCGCGCCGGGCCACGTCGATCATCCCGGGGGAGAGGTCGATGCCGAACGCGTCGACGCCGAGTCCGTGCAGGTGAGCGGTGACGTACCCGGGCCCGCAGCCGACATCCGCCACCGGTCCGCCACCGGCGGCCAGTACGTTGCCGGCGAACAGCGCGAGAGCCGTCCGCAGGTACGGCTGCTCGGTCAAGAGGTCGCGCACTTGGTCGGCGTAGCTGACGGCGATGGTGTCGTAGGAGGTCCGGACGTCGCCCAGCCAGTCGTCTGTACCCATGATCCGCACGGTAGCCCACGATCCGTCGGCTTGACCGGCTTTGGCGACCGGATCGGCGAACACACCGCCGGCGACGGCGCCCAGGAAGATCCACGAAGCCCGTGAGCACGGGATGCCCGCGCAGTCCATCGGCGAACTCGCGCCGGAACCCGGCCTCGGCGACATGATCAGCGACCAGGAGATAGAGGGCGGCCGCGCACCGCTGGTTCGGCACCAAGGCGGAATCCGCCACCGGCCTTTGTGGCCACGACGTCCGGGCGCACTGACCCGGCGAGGGAAACCAGGCCACGGACGAGAACCGGCCCGGTTGTGGCGAATCCGACTCGGACTAAGCCGAACCGCGGGGCCGGGCGTGGTGGCTTCATGAAACCGAGAACAAAAGTCTTCGCTGTCATCACGTTCCTATTGTCCGTGGTCTTCACCGGTGCCACGCCGGCGCCGGCCGCCACGGTGCAGACCGTCGAAGTCGCCGCGCCGGTGGCCAGTGGCCTTCCGCCCTACGTCGCCTTCATCAGGCCCGTCACCGCGCAGCGGCTCGCTTCCAGCTGGCACGAGGGCTGTCCCGTCGGTCCCGATCAGCTGCGGCTGATGAGCCTGCGGTTCTTCGGCTTCGACGGTGCGGTGCACCAGGGTGAACTGGTCGTCAACGCCGATCGCGCCGTCGAAGTCGCCTACGCATTCGGCGACCTGTACGCCGCCCGGTTCCCGATCGAGCGGATGGAGACCGTGGAGAAGTACGGCTCCGACGACGACGCGTCGATGGCGGCGAACAACACCTCGGCGTTCAACTGCCGGGCGATCACCGGCGGCACCGCGTGGTCCAACCACTCCTACGGGCGCGCCATCGACGTCAACACCGTGCAGAACCCCTACATCTCCGGCAGTGGCGCGATCTACCCGCCCAACGGCGCGCCCTACGCGGACCGCACGCTGGGCGCGCCGGGCATGATCCACGCGGGCGACGCCACCGAGCGCGCGTTCAGCACCCGCGGCTGGACCTGGGGCGGCTCCTGGGACACCCCGATCGACTACCAGCACTTCGAGAAGCCCTGACCCCGTAAGGAAAACCGAAGGAACGGACCACACTCAGGACCGCCGCCGGCCGGATCGGCGGCGGCCCTGGGCGGGTCGTCGTGGCCGCGCGGCGCTACGGTGTTTCCCTTGGCGAGAGGGGGAAACAGGGCGATGACCGACGAAGCGGACGAGTGGTACGCGGTGCGTTGCGTCTTCCGGTGGACCGAGCCCGACGACCGGCCGTACGAGGAGCGGATCACGCTGTGGCGCGCGGTCGGCCTCGACGCCGCCATCGCGCGCGCCGAGGCGGAAGCCCGGGAGTACGCCGGGAACAGCGGTGTCACCTACCTCGGGCTGGCCCAGGCGTACGAGACCGGGGAGAAGGACCTCACCGAGGGCAGCGAGGTGTTCTCGTTGCTGCGCACCAGCTCCTTGCCGCCGGAGGTGTACCTGGACCGGCACTTCGACACCGGCGGCGAACACCAGGGCGCGCGCTGACCGGCCGGGCCGGCGTCACGATCGGTGCGCCGCCGGGCGCCGGCGGAGTTCCGGGTGTGCGAGCGCCGGTGGGACGTAGGCGACGTCGATCGGTCCGACGTCCGTTCCCGGCGCGACGATCTCGTCGATGCGGTCGAGCACGTCGTCGTCGAGGAGCGTGTCCGCTCCCGCGAGCAGGTCGTCGAGCTGCTCGGGTGTGCGTGGGCCGATGATCGCCGACGTGACCGCGGGGTGGGCCGTCGCGAACGCCAGCGCCAGGTGGGGCAGCGACAGCCCGGCCTGATCGGCGACGCCGGCGAGGGCTTCGACGGCGTCGAGCTTGCGTTCGTCGGTCATGTGCCGCCCCGCCCAGTGCAGCCGCCCGGCCGACGCCGTTTCCGCGCTGCCCCTGCGGAGGCGCCCGGCGAGCAGGCCCATCGCCAGCGGGCTCCACACCAGGACACCCAGCCCGTAGCGCTCGCAGACCGGCAGGATCTCGCGTTCGATCCCGCGGTTGAGGATCGAGTAGTGCGGCTGTTCGGACCGGAAGCGGGCCAGCCCGCGCCGCTGCGCCACCCACTGGGCCTCGACGATGTCCGATGCGGGCAGGTTGGAGTGACCGATCGCGCGGACCTTGCCCGCCCGCAGCAGGTCGGTCAGCGCGCCGAGGGTTTCCTCGACGTCGGTGCCGGGGTCGGGGTGGTGGGCCTGGTAGAGGTCGATGTGGTCGACACCCAGCCGCCGCAGCGATCCTTCGACGGCGGACACGATCCACCGGCGGGAGCTGCCGCGTTCGTTGGGGCCGGACCCCATCGGGCCGTTGAACTTCGTGGCCAGGACGACGCCGTCGCGGCGGCCGCGCAGGGCCTTCCCGACGATCTTCTCGGACTCGCCGTCGCCGCCGTAGACGTCGGCGGTGTCGATGAGGGTGATGCCGCCGTCGAGGGCGCGGTGGACGATGCGCACGCAGTCGTCGGGATCGGGATTGCCGTACGGCCCGAACATCATCGTGCCCAGGGCGTAGGCGCTGACCTGGATGCCGGTCCGGCCGAGCGGGCGGGTCTGCATGGGTTTCTCCTGTGGGGGTGCGGGGAGTGCGGCCGGGACCGGCCGCACTCCCCGCGGGTCGGTCAGGCCTGGGCGTACTCGGCCGCGACGTCGACGATCCAGGTGACGCCGAAGCGGTCGGCGAGCATCCCGAAGGCGGGCGCCCAGGGGGCGGGGCCGAACGCCTCGATCACGGCCCCGCCCTCGGCGAGGCCCTCCCACACGGGGGTGACCTCGTCGACGCTCTCGCCGCGGACGGCGAGGAAGAACGGCTCCGTGGTGATCGTGGTGCCGTTTTCGCGACGCGTGGCGGGCGCGCCCGGGGCGGCCGGCGTCTGCGCGCCGGGCACGTCGTAGGCCATGACCCGGAAGCCGTTGTCGGCGACGACCTGGCCGAACACGACGCGGTCGGCGCCCGGCACCTCGGCGGGCATCCCGAAGTCGGCGTAGGTGGCGACGGTGAGCTGCCCGCCGAACACCGACTGGTAGAACTCCAGGGCTTCGCGGGCCTGGCCGTGGAAGTTCAGGTGGGTGACAGCGGTGAGCGACATGGTGTTCGGTCCTTCGCGAGTGGTTCCTGGTGCCGGAGGTCTCCGGCGACAGGAACGACGATGTCAGCAGTAGCGGACAGGGAACGTCCGCTACTTGTGGCATGGTGAAACCATGCCGATCGCCCCCTCGACGACCACCTCCAGCCGGCTGCTGTCGCTGCTGTCCATGCTGCAGGCCCGCCGCGACTGGCCGGGCGGCCTGCTCGCCGAGCGGCTGGGCGTCAGCGAGCGGACCGTGCGCCGCGACGTCGACCGGCTGCGCGAGCTGGGTTATCCCGTCCACGCGGTCAAGGGCCCCGACGGCGGCTACCGGCTCGAAGCGGGCAGCCGGCTGCCGCCTTTGCTGTTCGACGAGGAGCAAGCGGTCGCGCTCACGGTGGCGCTGCGGATCGCCGTCGGCACCGGCGCGGGCATCGAAGAGGCGGCCGCGCGGGCCCTGACCACGGTGCGGCAGGTGCTGCCGTCGCGGTTGCGGCAGCGCGTCGACGCCCTCGAGATCAGCGCGGCCGGCCCCGGCGGGCCCCAGGTCGACACCGGGGTGCTGCTCACGCTGAGCGCCGCGGTCCGCGCGGGGGAGGAGCTGCGGTTCGACTACCGCTCGCCGGGGCGCCCCGCGGACGCCGAGCCGGGCCCGCCCCGGCGGGTGCAGCCCCACCACCTGGTGGTGCGGGCCGGGCGCTGGTACGTCGTCGGCTGGGATCCCGACCGCGACGACTGGCGGACCTACCGCGCCGACCGGATGACACCGCGGGTCCCGAACGGGCCGCGGTTCGCGCCCCGCGAAGTGCCGGGCGGCGACGTGGCCGCGTTCCTGTCGGCCCGGTTCAAGGGATCCGAGAGCGCGGACGCGTGGCCCTGCCGCGGCGAGGTGATCCTCGACCTGCCGGTGGCGGAGGTGGCTCCGTTCGCCGGCGACGGCGTCGTCGAGGCGCACGGCGCGACCCGGACCAGGCTGACGTCGGGCTCCTGGTCCTGGGCCGCCCTCGCCGGGGCGCTGGCCCGCTTCGACACCGAGATCGAGGTGATCGCCCCGCCGCAGCTGCGTACGGCGTTCGCGGAGCTGTCCCGCCGGGCCACCCGCGCCGCCGGCTAGGCGGTGTCCTGTAAGTCTGCTCGATGGGCTTCGTGATCCAGGTGGTTCCTGGCGGTGCGGGCGGAGCGCCCTCGTACCGGGTTGTACTCGGGTGATCTGCCCGTGCCGTCAGGGGCCGCCTGGGCGCGAAGACCGCGAGCTTGACTTGCAGGACACCGGCTAGGCGCTGTCCTGTAAGTCATCGGAGCCAGCGGACGATCGCGGCGATGGTGAGTTCTGCCTGGTAGCAGGCAACGCGTTTGGCGTAGCGGGTGGCCAGGTCACGGATCTGTTTGAGCCGGTTGAAGCACCGCTCCACGACGTTGGGCTGCTTGTAGGCCTCGGCATCGAAGGCGGGTGGCCGGCCGCCGCGGGAACCTTTGGCTGCGCGGCGGGCGATCTGGTCATCGCGTTCGGGGCTGACGAAGGTGCTTCGCCGGTCCCGCGTCGCTTCCCGGGTCGAGGATGCGAGTAGGCCTTGTCCGCGATGATCGTCTCCGGCCGACATCGGGCCCGGCCCGGGTGATGCTGATGCCATCCAGCTACGGCAGCGGCACCAGTTGCGGGTTGTCCCCGGCCTGGCCCGGAGTGAGCAGGAACCGTATCGGCAGACCGCGGTTGTCGAGGGCGAGGTGGATCTTTGTCCCAGTCCCGTCTGCAGTGCACAGCCGCAGTCGTTCGTGCGCGTTTCCACGGTCCGTGGCGTCCGGGCAGGTCACGCCACGGAGCACCGGTTGAGCTGGATGTCTGGTAATCGTGTGCTGCGGTGGCCGGAGTTGGTCTTCGCGCCCAGGCGGCCCCTGACGGCACCGCCTGCACCGTCAGGAACCACCTGGATCACGAAGCCCATCGAGCAGACTCGCAGGACAGCGGCTGGACGGTCAGGCCGAGTGCAGCCGCACCGGCAGTTCGCGCACGCCCCAGGTGAAGTTCGACGCCGTGTAGCGCGGCTCGCCCACGATGTCCACGGCGGTCACCCGGCTCAGCAGCTCCTCCAGGAACACGGTCAGTTCCAGACGGGCCAGCCGCGTCCCCAGGCACTGGTGGCGGCCGCCGCCGAAGGCGAGGTGGCGGTTGGGCGTGCGGTCCACCCGGAAGCGGCCGGCGTCGCCGAACTCCGCGTCGTCGCGGTTGGCCGAGACGTTCCACAGGGTCACCCGGTCGCCCGCGGCGATGTCGACGCCGCCGATCGTGGTGGGCGCGGTCGCGGTGCGCAGCACGTGCACGCCGGGGGTGGTCCAGCGCAGGACCTCCTCGACCGCGCTCGGCAGCAGCCCGGGGTCGGCCCGCAGCGCCGCCCACTGGTCCGGGTGCTCGATCAGGGCGAGGACGGCGCCGGCCGCGGAGTAACGCGTGGTCTCGTTGCCACCCGCGAGGACGCCGTTGCAGTTCACCACGATCTCGGTGTCGGTCAGCGGCCGCTTCGTACCGTCCGATGTGGACCGCCGGTCGGCGGCGATGCGGCTGACGAAGTCGTCGCCCGGGTGCTCCCGGCGGTCGAGCACCAGTTCCGAGAAGTACAGGAAGATCTCGGCGTGCGCGGCGAGCCTGCTCTGTTCGTCCTCGCCCTCGAAGGCGTCGTTCATCGTGCCGCCGAGCCAGTCCCACTCCTCGCGCGGCACGCCCATCAGCGCGCACACCACGCGGGTCGGCAGCCGGCGCGCGGTCTCCACGACGTCCACCTCGCCCGCGGCGACGGCGTCGTCGAGCAGGCCGCGCACCACGGTGCGCACCAGGTCCTCCGCGTGCGGGATCGCGGCGGGCGAGAAACCCTTGGCCAGCACGGTCTTCAGCTGCGCGTGGTCCGGCTGGTCGGAGACGATCAGCATCTGCCCGGTCACGGCGTCCACCGCGGTCTGGTTGGTGCCCAGCCGCATCCCGTGCCGGGAGCTGAACCCGGCCGCGTCGCGGTAGACCGACAGGACGTCGGCGTACCGGCTGACCACCCAGAACCCGCCGTGGGCGTCGGGGTGGCGGCTCACCGGGTCGTGTTCGCGCAGCCACGCGAAGTGCGGCCAGAATTCGGTGCCGGCGAAGCTCAGGTCGTCGGTCAGGTCCATCAGCACAGCAGGCTCCCCAGCGCGGGCACGGTTTCGTCGGCGAGATCGGTCAGGAAGGTGTGGCTCCCGGCGAAGGAACGCCGGGTGGTGCCGGCGGTGCTGTAGCCGGCCCAGCCGTCGAGCAGGTGCCCCGGCACGACCTCGTCCAGGTCGCCGGACCAGGCGTGGATCGGGCAGTCCACCCGGAACTTCTCGGCGAGCACGTGGGTGTCGGCGAGCTTGTCGTCCCGGCGCAGCACGTCGAGCAGGAACTCCTGGCTGTCCTCGTCGAGATCGCGGAGCTCGGGTGGGCCGGAGACGAACAGGTCGCGCAGGATCTGCTCGTCGATGACCAGGTGCTCGGCGGCCGACCGGTTGCCCGGGGGCTCGGTCGCGGCGAGCACGAGCGCGTCCGGGCCCACCGCCCGCGCGAGCTCGTAGGCGAGCAGACCGCCGAAGCTCTCGCCGACGATGACGAGCGGCGCGCCCGCCCGGAGCTCGGCGAGGTCCGCGGCGACGGCGGCGACGGCGTCGGCGAAGGTCGCCGGATGCTCTTCGGCGAACCGGTTCTCCCGTCCGGGCAGCTGCACGCCGACCACCGAGACGGCCAGCCCGAGCCGGGCCTGCCAGCCGCGGAAGCGGTTGCAGCCGGAGCCGCCGGGCGGCGCGCAGACCAGGGTCGGGCGGCCGGCGGGGGACGGGTGCCACGGCACCACCCAGGCGCTCACGCGGACACCGCCGCGAGCAGGTCCAGCTCCCGGGCCAGCGCGGCCGGGTTGGGGTTGCCCAGCAGCAACGGGATCGACGCCCGCAGCCCGGTCCGCTTGCGCAGTGTGGCCACCATCCGGGCGGCGAGCAGCGAGTGGCCGCCGAGCTCGAAGAAGTCGGCGGCCACGTCGGCCACCGGCTGGTCGAGCACCTCGGCGAAGACGGCGCAGACCTCGTGTTCACGGGCGGTGGCCGGCGCCCGGCCCGCGGGGCGGGCCGCGTCGGCGGCCACCGCGAGCGCGTCCCGGTCGACCTTGCCGCGGTCGGTGTGGGGCAGCGCGGGTACGAAGTCCACTGTGGACGGCAGCAGGTGCTCGGGCAGGAACGTCCGGCAGTGCTCGCGCACGAGCAGGGCGCCGGCGACCGGGTCGTGCCCGTCGGCGAGCACGGCGGCGACGCCGAGGGTGCCGCCGTCGGTCCGCACGAACGCCGTGGCCGCGAGCACGGCCGGCAGCTGCTCGACGACCTGCTCGAGCTCGCCGAGCTCGATCCGGAACCCGCGCACCTTGACCTGGGTGTCGAGCCGGCCGAGGAACTCGAGCTGCCCGTCCGGGCGGGCGAGGACCTCGTCACCGGTGCGGAACAGCCGTTCGCCGTCCACGGTGACGAACCGGCGCGCGGTGAGGTCCGGGTCGCCGCGGTAGCCCCGGGCGAGCGCGGGGCCGCCGAGGCACAGCTCGCCGCGGGTGCCCGCGGGCACCGGCCGGAGGTCGTCGTCGAGCACCCGGGCCAGGTAGCCGGGCAGCGGGCGCCCGATGGTCGTGACGTCGTCGCCGCGGGCGCTGTCGGCGCAGGTCGCGGCGATCGTGGCCTCGGTGGGGCCGTAGACGTTCAGCACCCGGTGCCGGGCCAGCAGCACCTCGAGCAGCCCGCGCGGGCAGCGTTCCCCGGCGACCACCACGACCTCGGCCCCGGCGAGCGCGTCGGCGCAGGAGGCCAGCAGCGACGGCGTGAGGCTGGCCGTGCGCGGCGCGATCGCGGCGATCCGGCCGGCGAGGTCGACGTGCTCGCCGTCGTCGGCGAGGTCGAGGATCGCCGTGCCGATCCCGTTCAGCAGGTGCAGCAGCACGCACCAGAGCCAGCCGTCGAACGCGGGCGAAAGCGGGTTGATCCCCAGGCCGCCCGGTCCGATGTGGAGGGTGCTCATGGCGCCCAGCGCGGTTTCCAGGCCCGCGTAGGTGACCTCGACGCCCTTCGGCCGCCCCGCGCTGCCCGAAGTGTGGATGAGGTAGGCGATCTCGCCCCCGGCCGCGGTGAACGCCCCGCCCCGGGCGCTGTCCGGGTCGAGCACGGGCAGGTCGGCCGGCGCGCCCGGCGGCCGCTGACCGAGGATCAGCGACACGCCGGCGTCGGCGAGCACGTCGGCGGTCCGGGCGGCCGGGTGCCGCTCGTCCAGCGGCACCGCCGTCGCGCCGAGGCGCCACACGGCGAGCAGGCTCGCCACGGCCAGCCGGGACCGTCCGGTGGTCAGCGCGACGGTGGTGCCCGGTCCCGCGCCGGCGGCCGCCAGCGCCCCGGCGATCGCCGTCGTCCGCTCGGCCAGGCCGGCGAAGTCGAGCACGCCGTCCGGCGCGGAGCACGCCGTGGCGGTGGGCCGCTCGGCCGCCCACCGCTCGACCGCGGCCTCCGGCAACCCGATGCTCCTGCTTCGGGCGGCGTTCACCGGCAACGCGAGATCCGTCATCGTGCTGGAATCCATTCTTTCGGACGCGACAATGAAACCGACAAAGGGTGACCCGGCGCGTTCGCCGACGGGGGGTGATCGTCAGGACCGGGGAAGGGCGAGGAGATCGCTGGAGAAGTTACGGTGAGATCGCTTCCGAAGCAATACCACTCGAAGGTGTTCGACCCTCTTCGCCTAGTCGGACTGTACGCAGCGCAACTGCTCCGAATGCGCCGCCGACCATGGTATGCGACCGTTCGTGGCAGGGGGGATAACCCGATTAGCGTAGGAGCGGTCGGATTCACCAATGATTTGACAGTATTGCGAAAAGTGACTATCCACATCGCGTGCCGCGCGGGTTTGTGACTGCCTGTGACAGTGATCGGCGGCGGCTGGTCCCAAGTTCCGGAACCGGCTCCCGCGCCTTGGATCGCCGCGGCGCTTTCCGGTCGCCGGTCCGACGTGGATAGTGCGGTAGCCGCCCGGGCAGTGACGCCCGTCACGTCCGGCGGCGGTGATTACGCCAGTCGGTCCAATTCGGAGCGTCGGCGGCGGACCGCGACGACGGCTTTTGCGATCGACGGCGCGGCCGGCGGGCCGGCTTTGTTCGGGGCGGCGAAAATAAGGGGAGTCCGGGCCTGTCGGACGCGACGCGGCGAGCCGTACGATGCGGCGTCGCCCGATCTGATCGAATGAGGAAAACACCGGATGTCACAGACCATCGGCTGGAACAACTTCGTCGACACCCAGGCGGAGGCCGAGTGCCGCCGGCTCGGCCTGCTGGAGAAGAGCTTCGACCCGTTCAGCTTCCGGCAGCTCGAAAGCCTCGGGGTGCGGCCGGGGTGGCGGTGCCTGGAGGTCGGCGCCGGAGCGGGTTCGGTGGCGGCCAGGATGGCCGAGCTGGCCGGCCCCGAGAACGTGGTCGCGACGGACCTCAGCCTCGCGTTCCTCGGCCCGCTCGCCGATCTCGGGGTGACCGTGCTGCACCACGACGTCACCACGGACGACGCGCCCGGGGAGTTCGACGTCATCCACACCCGGTTCGTGCTGGAGCACCTGCCCGCGCGCGACGCCGTGATCAAGCGGTTGTCGTCGTGGCTCAAGCCCGGCGGGTGGCTGCTCATCGAGATCGGTGTCACGCTGCCCGAGCTGTCCTCGCACCCGGCGACCCGCCAGACCATGGCGGCGCTCGCGCGGGTCATGGCGGACCGGGTCGGTACCGCCCCGGAGTGGGGCCGCACCCTGCCGGTCGCGCTGGAGGCGGCCGGCCTGCTCGAGTGCGCCGCGGAGGGCGTGGTCCTGCCGGCGCGGGGCGGGCAGCCGCTGGCGGGCTGGCTCAAGGGCACGACGAAGCTCGTCGAGGAGCACGCGCTCGCCACCGGCCTGGTCACCCGGGAGGTGCTCGACGAGGCGTACGCGGTGTACGAGGATCCGTCCTTTGTGGACTACAGCTGGATGACCGTCGGCGCGCGCGGCCGCCGGGGCTGAGCGAGCCCGCCCCTCGGTGGCGGGGGAGTGGTCTCGACCACGACCCCGCCCCGACCGGCGGGCACGAAGAGCACGTCTCCGATTGCCGTCAGTGACACCGCAAACACGCGGCTCAGCGCGGCACCGGGCGGCCCTTTGGGGGTTTCCTTCGCGAAGCTAAGCGTTAGTCTGTGGGCATGATCAAGCGCACGGTCCTCGACGCCACCCGTGAACTCCTCCGCGAACTCGGCCTCACCACGGTGTTCGGGAACCCCGGCACCACCGAGGTCCCGTTCCTGACCGACTGGCCGGACGACTTCGACTACATCCTCGGGCTACAGGAGTCCGCCGTCGTGGCGATGGCCGAGGCCTACTCCCAAGCGGCGCGCAAAGCCGTGCTCGTCAACCTGCACTCCGCCGGCGGCGTCGGGCACGGCCTCGGCAGCCTTTACACCGCCTACAAGAACCGGACGCCGCTGATCATCGTCGCCGGGCAGCAGAGCCGCTCGCTGCTGCCGCACGATCCCTTCCTCGGCGCGACGGACGCCCCCGAATTCCCCAAGCCGTACGTGAAGTGGTCCATCGAACCCGCGACCGCCGAGGACGTCCCGGCCGCGCTCGCACGGGCCTACCACGTCGCGACGCAGGCGCCGTCCGGTCCGGTCTTCGTGTCCGTCCCGGCCGACGACTGGACCGCCACCACCGAACGCCCGATGATCAGCCGGTCGCGGATCCGCGGCTTCGCACCGGATCCCGAGGCCGTCGCCGAGCTCGCCGCCGCGCTGGAGGCCGCCGAGCGGCCCGCCATCGTCGTCGGCGGGGCCGTCGACCAGGACGGTGCCGTCGAAGAGACCGTCGCCCTCGCCGAGCGCGTCCGGGCGGGCGTGTGGGTCGCGCCGATGTCGTCCCGGTGCTCGTTCCCCGAGAACCACCCGCTGTTCCAAGGGTTCCTGGACCCCGAGCGCGGCGCGATCTCGGACAAGCTGGCCGCGCACGACCTCGTCGTCGTGCTCGGCGCACCCGCTTTCACCTACCACGTCGACCGCGGTCGCGGCGAGGCTCCGCTGCCGCCGCTGTTCATCGTCAGCGACGACGAGCAGATCCTCGCGCGGGCCTTCGAAGGCACCGGTATCCGGGCCACGCCGAAGCTCGGCATCCGCGCGCTCGTCGACGCCGTCGGCGAGACGAACCGGCCCGCGCCCGCGCCGCTGGAGCGGCCCGCGAAGCCGAGCAGCGAGAAGCTGACCGGCGAGCTCGTCTACTCGACGCTCACGGACCTGTTGCCGGACAACGCGATCGTCGTCGAGGAGGCACCCAGTCACCGCGGGGTGATGCACGACCACCTGCCGATCACCGCGACCGACACGGGCTTCCTGACGGTCGCCAGCGGCACGCTCGGCTACGGCGTCCCGGGTGTGGTCGGCGCGGCGCTCGCCCGGCCGGACCGCAAGGTGATCGGCGTGGTCGGCGACGGTTCGAGCATGTACGGCATCCAGGCCCTCTGGACGGCCGCGCGCCAGGAGCTGCCGGTGACGATCCTGATCCTGGACAACACCGAGTACGCGGCGGTCCGCATCTTCGGCGACTCGATCGGTGGCGGGAAGCTGCCGGGCACCGTGCTGGGCGGCATCGACTTCGCCGCACTGGCGTCGAGCATGGGCTGCCAGGGTGTGACGATCTCGGAGCCGTCCGGCCTGGTTCCCGGCCTGACGGCGGCGTTCGCCGACTCGCGCCCGACGCTGGTGCACATCCGCGTCACCTCGGCGGAGAAGTCGCCGTACTGACGTACTGACGCACCGGCGTCGCCGCTGAGTCCCTCCGTTCCGCCAAGAACGCCCGTCTTCCGCAGCAGGTACCGGCTGCGGAAGGCGGGCGTTCCTGTGTGGAGCGTGGCTCGGCGGCGGCTCCTGCTGCGCAAAGCGGCCTGGCTGGCTTCCTCCCGGAGCGGGAGGAAGCCGGCCAGGCCGGTGGGTCCGCGGAAGCGGTTGCTACCTCAGCTGGTCACCTGCGGGGCGATCATCGAGGCGGCGTCCACGGCGGTCGTGATCGCGCCCATCTGGAGCATCAGGTCGGGCACGCGCTGGAGGCGCCGGGCGTCCAGCTTGGCGACGAAGGCGGGCAGGTTGAGCAGCTTCGCGGTGCCTTCGTCGATCTTGGCGTACTTGACCAGGATCGGCTCCACCTTGGACCGGTCGTTGGTCGTGTCACTGGTGGCCTTCGCCATCGCGCGCTGGAAGGCGGCCAGGGTCTTCGGGTTCGCCTGCACCCACTTCCGGGTCGAGGCGTAGCCCGACAGCGGGAAGTCCTGGGTGGCGCCGGTGTTGACGTCGACCACCGGGATCGCGCCCGCGGACTTGGCGGCCTGCGAGAGGAACGGCTCGGGCAGCAAGGCCGCGTCGACCTGACCCTGCTGCAGGGCCGCCGCGACGTTCGGGAACGGCATCTGAACCCAGTTGATCTTGGTGATGTCGACGCCGTGGTCCTTCATCTGGGACTTGGCCAGCAGGTCGCTCGCCGTGTTCTTGGCGGTCATCGCGATCTTCTTGCCCTCGAGGTCGTTGATCGACTTCACCGGCGAGTTCGGCACCGTGACGATCGACACGGACTTCGGGCTGATCGACGTCGCGTCCGAGACGAACTGCAGGTCGGCCGCACCCGTGCTCTTCGCGACGAAGAACGGGAAGTAGCTCGAGATCGCGATGTCGGTTTCGCCGGAAATCGCCTTGGTCATGGCCGCCTGGCCACTCGCGGCCACGACGGCTTCGACATCGAGGCCCTCGGCCTTGAAGTAGCCGCCGTCCTGGGCGAGCCACAGCGGAGCGGTGTCGACGGTGGGCAAGATCGCGACCTTGATCTTGGTCTTCTCCAGACCGCCGCCCCCAGTCGACGAGGCGTTCGAGCTGTCCGAGCCGAGCGAGCTGCACCCGGAGAGGGCGGTGGCGGCGACGGCGATGAGGGCGAGCCCGAGCGCGGCGCGGCGAGTGCGAACCCGGCCACCGCTCATGGCGTTTCCAAGCAAGGCTTGCTCCTTGAAGAAATTGACGGTTCGGGGACCGAATCCGATGGGAGTGCGTGACTCATTCTCGGGGAGTCACGCGGGCCACTGTAGAGGCGGTGACAGCTTGCTCACAACGGGTGGGGTCAATACTCGGGAGGATGACACACGTCACTTTTTTGGCCTTCGGTCTAGACTCACTGGGCCGTTCGTAGGAGCTGTTCACCCAGTGTAGGACGAAGATCGTGAATCTGAAACGTCAGGAACTCCCGGCGGCCGAGCGCGCCGGAGTGGGCCTGGACCAGGGCGAGTACGGCCCGGACGGTGCCGTCCGGTGTGGACGGCGTGCGCAACTGTGCGGCGGATCCCACGTGGACGACTCGGTCGAAACCGGACGTTCCGGAACGGACAGTCACCGGACCGGGTAGGTCTTGTCCGATCGCGACAGATCGCTCGGAGGTGGGGTTCGTGCCAGGCCTGGACGTGTCGCGGACTCCGGCCGCTCC
Source organism: Amycolatopsis sp. WQ 127309 (assembly GCF_023023025.1). Taxonomy (NCBI): domain Bacteria; kingdom Bacillati; phylum Actinomycetota; class Actinomycetes; order Pseudonocardiales; family Pseudonocardiaceae; genus Amycolatopsis; species Amycolatopsis sp. WQ 127309. The sequence continues at coordinate 9,580,522 of NZ_CP095481.1, read as the reverse complement.
CGCCGGTACGCGGCCGGGGAGTCCATCGTGGTCACTGTCGGCTCTCGCTCGGCTCGCCTGCGCTGTCGACGAGCGACGGTCGTCGAGCTACCGCGGTGAGCCACAGCCGGCGGGCCGGATCGGCGACCTTACGGCCTCCTTACCGAACGCGGCACCTGCCCACCTGACCAGCGTGGGGTGCCTAACGTGGGCGGCCTTCGTCGAAAGGGGTTACCGGTGCGTTTCGCTCCGTGGTGCCTGGCCGCCGTCCTCCTCGCCGGCTGCTCGAGTCCGGTCGCGGACAAGCCCGCCGAGCTGCCGCCGGCCGCCGAGCCCGCCGCCGCTCCCGGGGTGGCCCGGCCCCCGGCCGGCCAGGTGCTGCCGATCGGCGCGTTCCCCGAAGGTGTCGTGGCCGACCCGCTCACCCACCTGGTCGCGGTCGGCGTCCGCGAGCCGAACGCGCTCGCCCTCGTCGACGCGCGGACCGGGCAGGTGGTGAAACGGGTGCCGCTGCCCGGCTGGCTGCGGCACCTGCAGCTGGCCGCGCCCGGTGGGCCGGTACTGGTGCCCGACGAGACGTCCGACTCGTTGCTGACCATCGCCCTGCCCGGTGGTGAGGTGACCACGACGGTGGTGACCGGGGTGGTCCCGCACGACGCCACCCGCGCCGCCAACGGCTCGTACTTCGTGGCCAATGAGCTGGGCAAAAGCGTCGTCGTGGTCCGCGACGGGCACGTCGTGCACACCTTTGCCGACGTCACCCAGCCCGCCGGGCTCGCCGCGGTCGGCGACCTCGTCGGGCTGGTCGACGTCCGGCAGAACGACCTCACCGTCTACGACGCGGCGGCGTTGCGGCAGGTCGGGCGCGTGCCCGCCGGGGCGGGGCCCACCCACGTCCTCGCCGACAGGCGCGGCCACCTCGCCGTCGCCGACACCCGCGGCAACGCCGTCCTGCTCTACCGGCTCACCCCGCGGCTCGAGCAGATCGGGAAGCTGGCGCTGCCGGGAACGCCGTACGGGATCGCCTACGACGCCGTGCGCGACCGGATGTGGGTGACGCTGACCGCGCGCAACGAGGTGGTCGGCATCGACCTCTCCTCCGGCACGCCGACGGAGGTCGTGCGGCTGCCGACGGTCCGGCAGCCGAACACGGTCAGCGTGGATTCGTCGACGGGACGGCTGTTCGTGACCGGCACGGCCGACGGCGTCCTCGAACTGATCGACCCGCGCTGACCGCCGTGCACAGTGGACAGTCGGCCGGGCCGTAACGGTCAGGTAAGGATCATCGGCGACGTGACGTGGGACACTCGACGTATCACCGAATCAGGAGGGTATGTCATGACCTACCAGCATTCCTGGCGCACGATGGTCGCCAAGCCGGCCGGAGTCCGCCCGTTGCACTGGCTGGTGATCGCCGGTTACGCGCTGGTCGTCGCCGGCGGCGCCAAGGGCGTTTCGCTGCTCACCGCGGGCATGATGACGGGTTTCCCGTTGGTGGGCGCGTGGTTGATGCTCGCCTTGGGGCTGGCCTACGCCGGAGTGCGGCTCCGCCCGGCCGTCGGCGGCGCCCTGCTCGTCGGTTTCGGCGTCGGCGCCCTGCTGGTCGTGCTCTTCGCCGGGATGCAGATGCTCGGGTGACGACGCGAGCGTCCCCCGTGAGTCCGATGTGGACTGTCGCGTCCGGTGTCACTCCGTGAGCTGCGGACCGGTGTTGATTTCGGGGATCAGGCGGCCGAGGGAGTCCTTCCAGGCCCGGGCGTAGCGGCCGTCGCGGTAGCTGTGCGCGAGGATGTCGTGGATCGCCTGCCTGAGCGTCGGATCGCCGATGGCGACGGCGATCCCGTAGGCCGTGTCGCCGAAGCTGGTGTTGAGCAGACGGGTGCGCCCGGCCAGCGCCTTGTCGTAGGCGACCAGCAGTGACCGGTCGCCGGTCACGGCCTCGACCTGGTGGCGCAGCAGCAGCCTGAGGCACTCGTCGACCGAGGTCCGGGTGACGATCTGCCCGGCGTCGCCCAGATACGGTTTCACCCCCTCCAGCCCGGTGCTGCCGGCCACCGCGCACAGGGTCTTGCCGCTCGTGCGGAGGTCTTCGGGATCGTTGATCGCGGTGTCCCCGGCGAGGACGAGCAGCGTCTGAGCGCTGATCTCGTAGGGGCCTGCGAAGGCGATGTGGCGTTTCCGGTCGGTGGAGATCGCCATGCTCCCGGCGACGAAGTCGACCTGGTGTTGTTGCAGGGCCGCGACCCTGGCCGCGACCGGGAGCTCGGTCCAGGAGATCCGGCCGGGTGGGTAACCGAGGTCGGCGGCGATGATTTCGCCGATGGCGACGTCGAAGCCGCGCAGGCTCCCGTCGGCGCAGCGTTCGGTGTGGCCCGGCCGGCCGGACACGATCCCGACGACGATCCGATCGTGGGTCGTCCGGTTCGCGCGCGCCTGGGTGATGGCGGGTGTGGTTTCGGCGTCGACGGCGGCCGGTGACGGTGGTGGTGCGGGGTTGGCGCAGGCCAGCACGGCGTTGACCGGCTGATCCGGCGTCGGCGGCGGCAGTGTGTCGGCGCTGGTGAGCAGCACGGCCGCGGCGGCCACCGCGGCGGGCCAGCGTCGCCGAGGCACGGCCGGGGTGGCGGCCGGGGGGCCGGCCGGCGGCCGCGCCGCGGTGGCCGCCGTGTTGCGGACGAGGACGATGCGGTGGCCGGCGTTGCGGCTGCGCAGCTGGGGGATCGGCCGGTTGCGGGCGTCGAGTTCCGCGCGCAGGTGGTGGTAGATCGTCTCGACGTCCAGGAGGGCGGGGCCGTCCGGCACGCCGGCGCCCAAGGTGCGGAGCAGGGCGCCGGTGAAGGCGGTGAACGGCTCGCCGCGCGGCGCCAGCGCGGTCCTGGTTTCGGCCGTGGCCGTGAGCACGCAGGTGCCGCTGATGGCGACCCGGTCGCCCAGGGCCGCGGGGCCGGCGAGCGAGCCGCCGAGGGCGATGCCGCTGTAGCAGCAGTCGAGGAGGACGACCTTGCGGCGGGAGCGGATGGTGGGGTGCTGCATGGCGTGACGCAGCCAGCGGTAGGGGAGCGCGGTCCAGGGCCGGTCGGGGTCGGTGCCGGTCAGGGCGAGGTGGAGCTCGTCGGAGTCGGGGTCGACGAAGCCGTGGCCGGCGAGGTGGAGGACGAACAGGTCGGTGGCTTCGGCGGCGGCCGCGCGGACGGCGTCGAGCACGGTCGTGGCGGAGGGCGGATCGGTCAGCACGCGGCAGTGCGCGGCCGGCAGCCCCCACAGCCGCGGGTCGGTCAGGGCGGTGGCGAGCTGGGCCGCGCCGCGGGTGACGGACGGCAGGTGCGGCAGGGCGCTGTAGCGCCCGGTGCCGACGATCACGGCCCGGGAGCGCCCGGTGTCGGCGAGGGAGTCCACGGCTTCAGGCGGGTTCGCCGTCCTCGGGAATCCGCAACGCGCGGGCGATGGCGGCGATCTCCGCGGCCGAGGCGCCGGTGACGTCGACGACGACTCCGTCTCGTTCCAGCGTCACGGCGGGCGGCGCCGCTCGCCGCCGGTCCCGCCAGCCGGCGACGGCGACGACGAGGCTGGACAGCGCCAACCCGTTGGCGACGACCGTGTTGATCACCTCGAAGGTGCCCTGCTGTTCGTCGTCGGCGGGGCCGCCGAAGCCGGTCAGCAGCGCGTGGGCGTCCGGGTCATCGCCCAGCCAACGCCACAGGGAGCCGGGCTCCCGGTCCGGGCGGACGGTGATGACGGCGGCGTGGTTCTCGATCGCGGGGTTCAGGGTCACGCACAGCAAGTCGCGGGAGGAGGGCTGTCCGCTACAAAGCCGTCCTCGGGAGTGGGCCGAGTCCGCCGATCGCGGCACCGGCCGGGCCGTCGATATCGGGTGGACCGGGTGTGCTATGCGGTCAATCGATCATTTTCTTCATTCGGCCGTGAATGATTGACGAAGCCGCGAGAAAGCGCTTTCATGATTGGGCTGGACCATCCCCCGCATCCCCAATGGAGTCGATGTGACGCGCAACCCTTCCGCGGTGAAATCCTGGTTCCTGGCCGCCCTCGCCGTGCCGGCCCTGACGTCGGCCTGCCTGCTGGCGACGGCGGGTGCGTCGTCGGCGGCGGTGACGCTGCCGCCGACACCGTCGGCGTGGGACTACCAGATCGGCGGGGCCTACACGCCGCCGTCCGGGGTCAAGATCGTGAGCCGCGACCACTCCGACTCGGCGGCGAGCGGAATCTACAACATCTGTTACATCAACGCTTTCCAGGTCAACGTGGGCGACGACGGTCAGTGGGCGAGCGACCTGCTGCTGCGGGACGCGAACGGGAACAAGGTCGTCGACCCGGACTGGCACGAGACGCTGCTCGACCTGCGCACGGCCGACAAGCGGTCCCGGGTGGCCGCGAAGATCAACGGGATCGTCGACTCCTGCGCGAGCAAGGGTTTCCAGGCGATCGAGCCGGACAACTACGACAGCTACGAGCGGTCGAAGAACCTGATTTCGACGGGGAACTCGCAGGACTACATCAAGCTGCTGTCGAGCCACGCGCACGCGAAGGGGCTGGCGATCGCGCAGAAGAACACGGTGGACCTGGCCGCGAACCGGGTCGCCAACGGGCTGGACTTCGCGGTCGCCGAAGAGTGCGGGCAGTACACGGAGTGCGACGTCTACGCGAACGCGTTCGGGAACCGTGTGGTCGACGTCGAGTACACGAGTTCGGGCCTGAGCAAGGCGTGCGCGTCGTGGAAGGGCAAGATCAGCATCGTCCGCCGGGACGAGGACGTGGTCCCGGCGGGTGAGTCCGGGTACGTCCGGAAGACCTGCTGAGCGACCCCGGGCTCACCCGGCTGCGAGGCGGCTGGTGAACGGCGTCACCGGCCGTTCGAGCAGCTCGCCGTCCACCTCGATGTCGACGATCTCGTTGTAGAACGCGACGTGGTCCTTGATCGGCCCGGCGGCCGGGATCGGGGCCGGGTAGGCCCACGCCGCGTTCGGCGCGTCCGGAGTGGACCAATAGCGGGCGGTTCCCTTGTACGGGCACGACGTCTGCAGCGGAACCGGCGTCAGCCGGTCGAAGTGGACGTCCTCGGGTGGGATGTAGTAGCGGATCGGCAGGCGCGTCTCGAACAGCAGGACCGGCCGCCGGGTCTCGGCGACGACCACGCCGCCGATCGAGACGCGCACCCACCGCGAGCCGGGCAGGGCGTCGACGCGCTTGTACGGGTCACGGGGGTGGACGAAGATCTCCTCTTCCTCTTCGTACCAGTGCTCGACGCCCGGCGAGGTGCGGCCGAACCAGTCGAGCGCGAGGTGCCCGGCCAGCTCGGGCACCTCGCCGGAAACGTCGTAGTCCCAGGCGAGCGCGGGGAACCGCCGCCCGTCGAGGGTCAGGTCGTACCAGGTGCGCACGCCCGGCCGGTCGCGCCCGGCGGCACCCGGGGTGAGCAGGTCGGTCCGGACGTCGCCGGCCGGGAACGCGTACAGCGGCACCGGCCGGCCCGGCTCCCAGACCAGCACCGGGTGCGTGCTGTCGACGACCGTGGTCTCGCCGATCACCCCGCGCACCCGGCGCTCGCCCGGTTCGTAGGTCAGCTCGCCCGCCGGAACCGGGTGGCGCCGGGATGCCGCGAGGTCGCTCATTCGGTCACGGCCGCCACGTAGGGCCGGCCTTCGCGCCAGGCGGCGACCTGCTCGGGCCGGCCGAACACCGAGAGGTACTCCTCGACACCGGACTTGACCGAGTCCCAGAGCAGGAACGGGTCGTACTCCGGCTCCTCGTCGCCGACGACGAACGGCGCCAGCGGCTCGACGACCGTGTCCACCCGCGGGTGCCAGAACACGCCGCTGGACAGCCGGGTCACCGTGCCGCCGGCGACGACGCGGTGGCGGCCCGCGCGCAGCACCCCGTTGGTCCACCGGGACAGCAGCGACCCGGTGAACACCTGCAGCGCGCCGGGCACGATCGGGACGGGCAGCCAGGTTCCGTCGACCCGCTGGCCCTGCAGGCCTTCGTAGTCGCCGCGCTGGTGCAGCACGGTCAGCGCGGACCCGTCCGCGTGCTCCAGCAGCAACAGCTTCTCGCCGTCCTCTGTGGACGAATCGTCGTGGGTCCAGGTCGGGTAGTTGTTGACCGTGAAGGTCGTGTGGTGCGGGGTCGCGGCCACCGGGAAGACGTCCGGGTCGACCTCGAGCGCGCGGGCGTAGAGCCGGAGCACGCGGCCGGCGAGGCCGGTGGCGGCGTCGTGGTAGGCGAGGGTGACGTCGCGGAAGCCGGGATCCTGCTCGGGCCACACGTTCGGGTGGGCGAACTCGCCGGTGTACTCGGCGGGCAGCCCGGCCGACTCGGCGTCGGCGGGGCTGTCGTACCGGCCGATGCTGAACCGCTCGAGCTCGAGGCGGCCGAAGTCGTCCGGCCACTGCCGCCAGCCGCGGTACGGGTGCCCGGTCGGGCTGGCCAGCCCGATCTTCTCGGCGCGGGGCAGCGCGAGCAGCGCGGCGACCCGGTTGTGGAAGTCGTCCACGAGGTCCTGCGGGACGCCGTGGTTGACGACCTGGATGATGCCCAGCTCGGTCCCGGCGGTGCGCAGCCGGGCCAGTTCGGCGGTGTCGCCCGCTTCGGCCGCGGCGACGTCGATCAGGGTGATTTCCGGTGCGCTCATCTCAGTTTCCCTTCCGGACGGTGGTGAGGGCGGCGGCGAACGCGCCGGGATCCCCGGGGGCAGCGAGTTCGGTGATCGTGGTGCCGGGCAGCTGCTCGCGCAGCGCGGTGACGTCGTCGCCGGGTTCGGTGCCGGCAAGCACGACGGTGCCCAGCTCCGCGCGCCGGAGCGCCACCGCGAGCGCGATGACGCCGCCGGCGCCGATGCCGGCGATCACCCGGGCGCGGGGCGCGAACGACGCCACGGCCTCGACGATGTCCCTGGCGGCCCGCTTGGGGGTGCCCGCGCTGCCGCCGGAGCGGCCGGTGCCCGGCGGGTCGATGACCACCACCGGCTCGCCGAGCGCCAGGGCGACGCGGTCGAGGGACCGGGCGTCGGCGCCCGGGGCGGGCAGGAGCACCAGCGCCGCCGGCCCGGCGCCCCAGAGCACCCCGCTGACGTTGATCCCGGCCGTCACGGTGACCCAGCGCCGGTTCACCACCTGCGCGGGCGCCTCGGCGGTCACCTCGGCGAACTCGTTTTCGGGCTGGATCCGGGTGTCGGTCATCGAGGCTCCTTCTCGGCGGCGAGCGGACGGGACTGGGGCAGGCGGTCGGCGGGCAGGTGGCAGCGGACGTCGTGGCCGTTCCCGAGGTCGCGGGCCGGCGGTGGTTCGTCGTCGCAGAGCGGCCCCAGGTGGTGCGGGCAGCCCGCGGCGAACACGCACCCGGCGCCGGTGTCCGCGCGCCGCGGCGCTTCGGTGACCTCGGCGCGGTGGGCGGCGGTGACGAGCAGGTCCGTGTAGGGGTGGTGCGGCCCGGCGAGGACGTCGGCGGTGCGGCCGGTCTCCACCAGGCGGCCGCGGTAGAGCACGCCGACGCGGTCGGCGAGGTAGCCGACCACGGCGAGGTCGTGCGAGATGAACAGGACCGACGTATCGGTGGTTTCCCGTTGCCGCGCCAGCAGTTCCAGCACCCCGGCCTGCACGCTGACGTCGAGCGCGGACACGGGCTCGTCGCAGATCACCAGGTCCGGCCGGCCGGCGAAGGCGCGGGCGATGGCCACCCGCTGCTGCTGGCCGCCCGACAGCGCGGTCGTGCGGGCGGTGAGCAGGTCCGGGCCGAGCTGGACGCGCTCGGCGAGCTCCCGCGCGGTGCCGGTGCCCCCGAGCGTCCGGATCGCGCGGCGCAGGACGGTGCCGACGCGCTGGGCCGGGTTCAGGGTGGCTTCCGGCTGCTGGAAGACCATCTGGACCCGCCGCCGGAGCCCGGACCGGCGCCGGCCGAGCGACGCGGGCAGGTCCGCGCCGGACAACGTCATCGTGCCGGCGCCGGCGCCCGGGCCCAGCCCGGCGATCGTCCGGGCGAGCGTGGTCTTCCCGCTGCCGGACTCGCCGACCAGGCCGAAGACCTCGGCCGGGCGGATCTCGAACGTCACGTCGCGGACCACGGGCCGGCCGCCGTAACCGGCGGTGAGGCCGTCCACGCCGAGCCGGCTCCCGTCCGGCGCGCCCGGGGACGTCACTTTCGCCAGGAAAGATGCGTCCAGAGGGCCTTGAGGCGGCACTTTCCTGGTGAAAGACGCGTCCGGGCGGACCGGGAGCGGGGCGAGCCGCTCGGCGTGGTGGCAGCGCACCGTCCGGCCCGGCGCGAACTCCGTGACGCCGGGTTCGGTGGTGCGGCACAGGTCGTCGGCGAACGCGCAGCGCGTGGCGAAGCGGCAGCCCGAGAACCCGTCGGCGGCCGTGGCCGGCGCGCCGGGGATCGCGGCGAGCCGCCGGACCGAGCGGGGGACACCCACCTCGGGCGCGCACGCCAGCAACGCGGCGGTGTACGGGTGCGCGGGCCCGCGCAAGACGGCGTCGGCGGGGCCGAACTCGCTGCCGCGGCCGGCGTAGAGCACGGCGATGTCGTCGCAGAGCCGGCCGACCAGGTCCAAGTCGTGGCTGATCAGGACGACCGTCACGGCCAGCTCGCGGCGCAGCCGGTCGAGCAGGGTGAGGATCTCCCACTCGACGGACGCGTCCAGCCCCGTCGTCGGCTCGTCCAGCACCAGCAGCTTCGGCTGCTTCGCCAGCGCCGCGGCGATGACCACCCGCTGCTGCTGCCCGCCGGACAGCTCGTGCGGGTAGCGCCGCGCCACCGACGCGGGCAGCCGCACGCGGTCGAGCAGCCCGGCCGCCCGCTCCCGCCGGCCGGGCCGGGGAACGTCCTGCAGCGCCAGCGCTTCGGCCAGCTGGGCACCCACCCGCATGGTCGGGTCCAGCGCGCCGCCGGCCTCCTGGTGCACGAACGCCAGGTCCCGGCGGCGCCAGGTCCGCAGGTCGCGGCGGGACAGCCCGAGCACGTCGACCCCGCCCGCCGTGATCCGCCCCGACACGATCCGGCCACCGGCCGGGAGGTGCCCGCCGAGCGCGCGGGCGATCGTGGTCTTGCCGGACCCGGACTCCCCGACGATGCCCAGCATCCGTCCTTTCGCGACGGTCAGGGACACGTCGTCCACCGCGCGCACCTCGCCCGCGGCCGTCCGGTAGGCGACCCCGAGGTTCTCGACGACCAGCCCGGCGCTCATGCCGCCTCGAACCGGGCGCGCAGGTCGTCGGCGACCAGCGCCACGCCGACGACGAGGGAGGCGATGGCCAGCGCCGGGGCCAGCACGGTCCACGGCGCGGTCGGCAGCCACGCGCGGTTGTCGGAGACCGAGGTGCCCCAGTCCGGCGAACCGGGTTCCTGGCCCAGGCCGAGGAAAGCGAGGGTGGCCACGGCGAACACCGCGTCGCCGAGCCGGGACGTCGCCTCGACCAGCACGGTCCGGGCGACGTTGGGCAGGATCTCGCGCAGCATCAGCGACCAGCCCGGCTCACCGCGCAGCCGGGCCGCGTCGACGTAGGGCTTGGCCCGCTCCACCAGGGTGGCCGCACGCACGCTCCGGGCGACGATCGGGACGAACGAGATGCCGATGACGAGCACCAGCACCGTGGCGGAGTGCCCGAGCAGGGCGACGAACAGGACGCTCGCGATGATCGACGGGAACACCAGCACGGCGTCCAGCACGCGCATGATCACGCCGTCGACCCAGCGGCCGTAGGTGCCGGCGAGCAGGCCGATCGCGGTCCCGGCGACGACGGCGAGGAGCGTGGCGACCGGGGCGATCCGCAGCACCGGCCGGGCGCCGGCCAGTACGCGGGAGAAGGTGTCGCGGCCGAACTGGTCGGTGCCGAGCAGGTTCGCCCCGCCCGGGGCGGCCAGCCGGTGCGCCGGGTGCTGCAGCTGCGGGTCCTGCGGCGCCAGCTGCGGCCAGAACACGGCGACGACGACCCAGCCGAGCACGAGCAGGAGCCCGAGCGCGAGCACGATCGGGACCCGCTTGCGACGCCGGCCCGGCGGGAGCGCGACGGCGGTGACGAGCGCGACCGGGGGCGTCGCCTGCCGGAGGGCGCTCACGCGATCACCCCGCGGCGGATCCGGGGGTCGAGCAGCCGGTAGACGAGGTCGACCGCGGTCATGATCAGCACGTAGCACAGGCCCAGCACCACCGCGGTGGCCTGCAGGGTGGGCAGGTCCTTGTCCAGCGCCGACGTCAGCAGCAGCGCGCCCGCCCCCGGGTAGTTGAACAGCAGTTCCACCGCGACGAGGCCGCCGAGCAGGAACTGGGCCTGCACGCCGAGCGCGCTGACCGCGGGCACGGTCGCGTTGCGCAGCACGTGCCGCCGGACGACCTGCCACCGCGTCGATCCGCGCAGCTCGGCCGCCCGCACGTAGGTGCCGTCCACCACGGACACGGTGCCGGCGCGGACGTGCCGGGCGACGTACCCGGTGCACAGCAGCACCAGCGACAGCGCGGGCAGCACCAGGTGCTCCAGCCGCAGCACCAGGCCCGCGCCCGGCGGCGTCTGCGCGGACGCGGGGAACCAGCGGACGTTCACCGCGAACACGACGAGCAGCACCACGCCGGTGACGAACTCCGGGATCGCGCCGAACACCAGGCCCAGCCCGCTCAGCACCCGGTCCAGCGGCCGGTCGTGGTGCAGGCCGCTGAGCACCCCGGCGGCCAGCGCGACCGGCACGAGCAGCACGAACGCGAACCCGGCCAGCAGCAGGGAGCTGCCGAGCCGGTCGAACACCAGGTCGCGCACCGGGACGTGCAGCGTGAGCGACGTGCCCCAGTCGCCGCGCACGAAGTTCCCCGCCCACCGCAGGAACCGGTCGAGCAACGGCTGGTCGAGCCCGAGCGACCCGCGCAGCCGGGCCACCGAAGCCTCGCTCGCCTCGCGGCCCAGCACCGTCCGCGCCACGTCGCCGGGCAGGACCTCGGTGGCGAGGAACACCAGCAGGGACACCACGAACAGCGTCACCGGGATGGCGACGGCGCGGCGCAGCAGCAGTCCCGTCACGCCTGGGACACCGCGCTGAAGTCCACAAAGGACGACGGATGCGCCTTGATCCCGGTGAAGCGGGTCTTGTTGTAGGCCCGGACGGCGCCGTTCCACAGGGCGAGCACCACCGGGACGTCCTCGTGCAGGACGTCGGCGATGATCTTCGCCTGCCGCTTGCGCTCGTCGTCGGACGTGGCGCTGTCGTAGGCGACGAGCGCCGCGTCGAGCTGGGGATTGCGGTACTTGGCGCCGTTCCACACGCCGTCGGAGGTGACCATGGGCCGCACGAACTGGCTCGGGGCCGGGCGCCCGGCCCAGCCGACGAGGTTGGCCGGCGTGAACAGCCACGGCGTGTCCTTGGCCTGGTCGCCGCCGTAGAACGCCTTCGACGTCTGCTGGTCGAGGGTGACGTCGATGCCGGCCTGGCGGAGCTGGTCCTGCACCGCCAGCGCGAAGTTCTTGCTCGGCGGGTCGAACGACAGCGGGAAGGTGAGCTTCCCGACGCCGGCCGCGGCGAGCAGCTCCTTGACCTTGGCCGGGTCCTTCACCCGCTGCGGGATGTCCTTCGGACCGGCCGCGAACAGCGGGGCGTACAGGTGGTCGTTGCCCAGCTGCGCGATGCCCGCGTCGACCACCTCGTTGAGCGCGGGCCGGTCGAGGGCGTAGGCGATCGCCTGGCGGACTTCCTTGCGGTCGAACGGCGCCTGGTCCACCCGCAGGGTCAGCGCGGTCATCGCGGTGCCGGGGACCTTGTCGAGCACGACGTCGCCGGTCTCCTGGATGATCGACGGGTCGGTGATGACCAGCGCGTCGATCTCGCCGCTGCCCAGCGCGAGCTGCTCGGCCTGGGCGTCGGCGTAGAACTTGATCTCGACGCCGTCGAGGTACGGTTTCCCGGGCTGCCAGTACTTCGGGTTCCGGGTGAAGGTGGCGCCGGTGGACGGGTCGTAGCGGCCGAGCAGGAACGGGCCGGTGCCGATCGCGTGGTCGGTGAACGCGCCCGCGTAGTCCGCCTTGAGGATCACGGCGTTGTAGTTGCCCGCCGAGACCAGGAACGGGAAGTCGGAGAACGCCCGGTCCAGCGTGAACACGACCGTTGAAGCGTCCCTTGTGGACACTCCGCCCGCGCTGAGCACGGACTTGAACGCGGCCAGCGCGGCGGAGTCCTGGGCCGGGTCGAGCAGCCGGTCGAACGACGCCTTCACCGCGGTGGCGTCCAGCGGTGTGCCGTCGGAGAAGGTGACGCCCGCGCGCAGGGTGAAGACCCACCGCTTGGTGCCGTCTTCCGCGGCCCACTTCTCGGCCAGCCGCGGCGTCAAGCTGAAGTCGTTCTCCAGCCAGATCAGGTAGTCCGCGACGAGCTGCACGATCGCGATCGCCGAGCCGTCGTACATCGTCACGGGATCGACGGCGGTCGGCGGCGCCGGCGTGCCGACCCGCAGCGTGCCACCGGGTTTCGGCGGCCCGCCCGCGGGCCCGGCGGTGGGCCCGGCGTCCACGCCGCACGCGGCGAGCAGCGCGGCGAGGCCGATGCCGCCGGTGCCACGCAGCAGCGTCCGGCGTGAGAAAGCGCTTTCGATCATGGTGGACGTCCTTGTCGAAGGCGACGGGGACGTCACCGATCATTCGGGAAAAGGGTGTGACAGCAACAAATGCGTCTGGGCCGGACGGCCGGCGGGTGCGACGGATCGATACTCGCACGGCGCTGTCGCCGCTGCCAAGAGAGGGAAGCGGCCGTTCAGCATCTGGGAGCAGCACCGGGATTGCCGGAGAAACGGCACGGAGATTGGGCCCTCTGGGCGTACCGGTACCGGCGACCGGGCCATGGGGGAGAAGCCGGGCCGGCTCGACGGGGGCGCTCAGCTCAGGGGCACGCACAGCAAGTCGCGGCAGGAAGACGGCGTCCGATCGGGTGAAGCAGGCTTCACCGCCTCAACGGTTCACCGGCGTGAAACGTGACCGTGCGGGTGCCCGGACCGCGGGCATCGTCGCAAGACGGTCAGTGCCGTGGCACGCAAGAGGTGCCACGTCATCGACCGGACCGGGAAAGGGAATCGGCATGGGCACCATCAGGAAGACTCTCGTCCGGACGTCGCTGGCCATCGGCGGAACCATCGCCATGGTGATGGCGATGGCCACCACCGCCTCGGCGGTGTCGACGCCTCGCAACGGGCACTGCGAGCCGGGGGAGTTCTGCTTGTACTACGGGAACGGCGAGACCGGCTCGGTGTCCGACTTCAACGGCTCTGTCGCCGACTACGGGCGCACTCAGCCGACCTGCTACGACTTCAAGGGCGCCGGTCTCGGCAAGGGCAAGTGTGTCTGGAACGACGCGGCCTCGGCGAAGAACAACACCACCGGCCACACCATCTTCCTCTACTTCGCCGACACTCACTTCGCCCTGAGCGTCGGGCAGTCGCTCAACATCAACAACCGGGACACCTCGCACAAGTTCATCGCCAACTAGAACAACCCAATTCGCGTCCGGACCTTGGTGGCCGGGCCCGCGAAGGGTGACACCGTGATCGCCGCCGGCGCGTGGCCGACGGCGATCCGGACTCTTTCACTTATCGCTTGAAGAAGGTGTTCAGTCCCGCGGAGCGTCTTCGATCGTGCCGACCTGCTCGAGGTCGTCCGGTGCGGGCATGTGCCGGATGCTCTCGGCGCCCTTGTGGTCGTGCGCCTTGGTGTAGCGGGAGTCCAGCACCTTGCCCAGCTTGTGCGCCGCGCCGGCGTACGCGTCGTCCACGGTGGTGGCGTGGTGGGTGACCGCGACCGGCTGCTTGCCGCCGGGGCGGGCCTCGATCACGCACTTCTTGTCTTCCGGCTTGCTGCCGCCGTCCTCGCTGAGGTGCACCTCCACCCGGGTCAACCAGCCGTCGAACCGGGAGAGGCTGGTCTCCAGGTCGGTGGTCACGAAGGTGGCCAGTCCTTCGCCACCGTGGACGTTGTGGTCGGTGTTGACCTGGATCTGCACGAGCACCCTCCAAAGCGGGACAACGATGATTTCGTGGCAGTACCACGAGGGCGGCCCGCTCAAACCCGGTGGCCTCCGGTGCAGGTCAGAGCAACCCGGCCGTGGCGGCGTGCGCGGCGGCCGCCGCCCGGGACGTCACGCCCAGCTTGCCGCGGATGTTCGACACGTGGCGGTGCGCCGTGTGGGCGCTGATGCCGAGCCGGCGGGCGATCTCCTGGTCGCTCAACCCCTGCGCGACCAGGCGCAGCACGTCGAGTTCGCGGTCGGAGAGCTCGTGACGCGGTGAGCCGGCCCGGCGGGCGCGCCGGCCGGCGCCGAGGAACTCCCGCACGGGGCGGACCAGCGCTTCCACGTCCCCGCGCCAGGGCAGGTGGTCGGTGCCGTCGAGCGGGACGAAGGTGGCGCCCGGGATGCGGGCGGCGACGTCCTGGCCCAGTGCGAACGGGATCGCGCGGTCGTCGCGGCGGTGCAGGACGAGGGTCGGCACCGTGATCGTGGCCAGCCGGTCCCGGACGTCGAACGCGTACACCGCCGCGAGCGAGCGCTCCGCCGTCTCCGCCGTCAGGCCGGCGCGCTGGAAGCGGACGAACTCGTCGCGTTCCGCCGGGCTCGCGGTCGGCAGGAACAGGTCGGCGAAGACCCGGGAGCCCACGCCCCAGTGCCGGCCGACGAGCGCCACCAGGGAGTCCCGCGCGTCCGCCGTGGCGATCTCGGTGCCGCGGGCGTAGCTGCCGTAGAGGACGAGCCGCTCCACGCGGTCCGGGTGGGCCGCCGCGTACGCCATCGCGGCGCAGCCTCCGGACGACCCGCCGAACAGGGTCACCTTCTCCCCGGCCGCGTCGACGACGGCGCTCAGCGCGGCCACCTCGTCGGCGAGTGAGGTGACCAGCGGCCCGGCGGGGTCGGACATGCCGACGCCGGGCCGGTCGTAGCGCACGAGCGTGAACTGGTCGCCGAGCAGCCCGCTGAACCGCCGGAACAGCGGGTTCCGCCAGTCCAGCTCGAGGTGCCCGCACCACCAGCTGCCGACGACGAGGGGCGGGCCCGCGCCGGTGGTGGCCCAGGCGACCGGGCGATCGTCCGGGCCACCGGTGAACCGCACGGCTTGGTCTTGCTCCGGCATTTCCCCAGCTTAGGCCGGTCCACGCGCCGGCGTGGCCCGTTCCGGCCAGCACCCGGAATGGCACGAGCGGGTGATGCGGTGGGCGGGCGGCGGCTGGTGTGCTGCGTCGCATCGAGTGCTGCGGAGGAGGAACGATGGCCGGAGGGGACGACGTGGGGGCACGGGACGGGTTCGAGGAACGGTTCGGGGCGGTGCTGTACGACCCGTTCCTGCGCCGGGGGGAGCGGCTGGGCCTGGCCGGCCGGCGCGCGGAGCTGCTGCGACGGGTGCACGGACGGGTGGTCGAGATCGGGGCGGGGACCGGGCTCAACGTCCGGCACTACCCGCCGGCGGCGGAGGTCGTGCTGAGCGAGCCCGTCCCGGCGATGTACCGGCGGCTCGAGAAGCGCGTGCGGGGCCACGCCGGGATGCGGCCGGTGCGGGCCGCTGCCGACGCGCTGCCGATGGCGGACGCCAGTGTCGACACGGTCGTGTCGACACTGGTCCTCTGCACGGTGCCCGACGTCGATCGGGTGCTGGCCGAGCTCGTGCGGGTGCTGCGGCCGGGTGGGCGGCTGCTGTTCCTCGAGCACGTGCGCGCCGAGGACCCGAAACTGGCGCGGCGGCAGACGCGCTTGGCGGGGCCGTGGGCGGCGTTCGCGCAGGGCTGCCGGTGCGACCGCGACACCGTCGCGCTCATCAAGCAGCGGTTCGACATCGAGGACCTGAGCACGGCGCGCTGGCGGGGGATGCCTTCGGTGGTGCACCCGCTGATCATCGGGACGGCGACGCCGGCCCGGTGACGACCGGCGTTCCCGGCACCGAGCGGCCAGAATGATCTCCATGGCAGATTTCGGGATCACCCGCGTCGGCGTGGTGGCGCACCCGCGGAAGCCGGTGCGCGACTCGGTCGACGTGCTGGTCTCGTTCGCCGAGCGGCACGGGGTCGAACTGGTGGTGCGGGAGACCGACGCCGCGCAGGTCGGGGCCGGGGTGGCGGTGGTGTCCGACGAGGGGTTCGCGGCCGGGGTGGACGCCGTCGTCAGCCTGGGTGGGGACGGCACGATGCTGGGCGCCATGCGGCTGGCCGTCGAGCGGCCGGTGCCGGTGCTCGGGGTGAACTACGGCAACGTCGGGTTCCTGGTCGAGATCGCGCCGGCCGAGCTGGCCGGCGCGATCGAGCGGGTGCACGCCGGGGACTTCGAAGTCGAGCCGCACAGCCGCACAGCTGCATCGCGCTGGAAGAGGGCGACGCGGCCGCGGTCGCGTTCAACGACGTCGTCGTCGGCGGGGCCGAGCCCGGCGCGACGGTGGAGGTCGACCTGCTGGTCGACGGGGCGCAGTTCGGGTACTACCGCTGTGACGCCCTGATCCTGAGCACCCCGACCGGCTCCACCGCCTACAACTACGCCGCCGGCGGACCGGTGATCTCCCCGGCGGCGGAGGTGCTCGCGGTGACCCCGGTCGCGTCGATGTCGGGCGTCAGCCGCTCGATCGTGCTGCCGGCCCGCGACGTCGTCACGCTGCGTGGAACGACCCGCAGTGCACCGCCGGTGCTGCGCGTCGACGGGAACGCCTGGCGGCCGCTCGAGCCCGCCACCCCGCTGACGGCGACCCTGCGCCCGGACGCGGCCCAGGTCGTGCGCCTGGACCCCGGTCGCCACGCCCGGCGCAGCCGGGTCAAGCTCAGCCTCCTCGACCTGCCGCTGCGTCCCGAGCAGATGGCCGAGCTCCTGCCCACGGACATGCGCGAGGACCTGGCCCGCCTGCGCGAACGCCGTCAGCTGCCGGAGCACTGAACCGACCTCGCCGCCCGGCTCGGAACGTCATCGCCGGCCCGCCGCGCCGACGCCGATCCGCTGCCGACCGGCACCGTGATCCGGGCCGGCCTGGACTGCCGGCGCCGGGACGGCGTCCCAGCGGTGTCCCACGGGGGTGGCGTTCCCGCTGGTCCGGTGGGGTGGGACTGTCCCGGCGTCCCGAGTCGGTCGCTGACCGCGACCGGCGGGGGCGGGCACTGCCAGCCTGCTCGCCATGCAAAGACTCGCTCTGGTCGTCGCGGTGCTGCTGGTGTTCCCCGCCGCGGCCGCTGCCACAGTCGCGGCCGAACCCGTTGCGGTGTGCGGGCACACCACCGCCCAGCCGACCCTGCGGCAAGGGTCGACCGGCACCGAGGTCGCCGAGGCGCAGTGCGAACTGAACCTGGCGACCAAGGCGAGCAAGTACACGCCCATCGGCGCGGACGGCTCCTTCGGCGCGGCCACCGACGCCCGGGTGCGCGTGTTCCAGCGGTGCGCCGCGCTGAGCGTGGACGGCCAGATCGGGCCGAACACCTGGACCGCGCTGAACTCGTGGGCCGCGCGGCCGAAGAAGTGCGCCACCCAGGGCACGGCGGACGCCGCGCAGAGCGTGGTGTGCGGCCTTTCCACAGCCCGCCCGACCCTGCAGAGTGGTTCCACCGGCACGGACGTCAAGGAGCTCCAGTGCCGGCTGAACCTCGCCATGGAGCCGGGGCACTACCCGCCGCTGACGGTGGACGGCAACTTCGGTGACGGCACCCGCAACCGGGTGATCCAGTTCCAGCACTGCGTCAACGCCAGTGCCGACGGCGTCGCCGGGCCCACCACGTGGGCGAAGGTGGCCGACTGGTCCAGCCGCAACGCCTACTGCGTGCCGCCGAAGCCCGCCGGGCGCCCGATCGACGGCGTCGACACGGCGAAGTACCAGCACCCCGGCGGCGCGCCGATCAACTGGGCCGCGGTGAAGGCGTCCGGTGTCGAGTTCGCGACCGTCAAGGCGACCCGCGGCCTGAACACCACGGACGAGTACCTGGCCACGGACCTGCCCGCCGCCCGCACCGCCGGCCTGGCCGTGGGGCCGTACCACTTCTACACGGGCACCACGGCCGGCACCGGCGGCGCGCAGGCGGACCGGTTCATCGCCGCGGTGCGGGCCACCGGGTACACCGGCAAGCGCGCCGGTGACCTGCCGCCCGTGTTCGACCTGGAGTGGAAGGACGACGGCTCCGGCGGCTGCCCGCCGTACGTCACCGTCGCCGACGCGAAGGCGTGGCTGGACAAGGTCCAGGCGGCGTTCGGCCGGACCCCGATCATCTACACCCAGAAGTCGTTCCTGGACGCCTGCCTGGGCGGCACCACGGCGTTCGCGGCCTATCCGATGCAGCTCGCCGACTACCGCCAGTCCGTCACGCAGCCGGCGCTGCCCGCCGGGTCGAGCACCTGGCTGATGTGGCAGTACACCGACGCGGCCATCCCCGACGGCATCCCCGCGCCGGCGACCGGGGACGTCTTCAACGGCACCCAGGCCGATCTCGACCAGCTCGCCAACCGCTGAATCCCGCCCGAAATCCCGCCCGAAATCCCGCTAGGAAAGGACGAGAATGAGTCTCCCCATGAGCCGTCGCACGCTGCTGCGCAGCGCGGCGGTGATCGGCACCGCCGTCGCGGTCAGCCCGCTCCTGCTGCCGGGCATCGCCCAGGCGTACCCGTGGTCCCGCACCCTGGCCGAGGGCAGCACCGGCGCCGACGTCACCGAACTGCAGATCCGGGTGGCGGGCTGGGCGGCCGACTCGGCGAGCCACAGCCGGGTCTCGATCGACGGCGAGTTCGGCCCCGGCACGGCCGCGGCGGTCCGCCGGTTCCAGGCCGCCTACGGCCTGGGCGCGGACGGTGAGGCCGGCCCGGCCACCCAGAGCGCGCTCAACGCGCTGGAGCAGAGCGACGGGTCCACCGCGCACTTCAACTTCAGCGAGTTCACCGACCGGGTGAGCGGCACCTTCAACGGCGGCAAGGTCAGCGCGGCCACCGCCAAGGAGAACGCCCGCCGCTGCATGTACAAGCTGGAGGCGGTGCGCAAGAAGCTCGGGAACAAGCCGATCACGGTGAACTCCGGGTTCCGCAGCATCGCGCACAACGCCGAGATCGGCGGGGCCAGCGACAGCATGCACATGTACGGCACCGCGGCCGACCTGGACGTGCCGGGCGTGGCCAACAAGACCGTCTACCAGAAGGCCGAGACCAGCGGGTTCTCCGGCCTGGAGACCTACAACACCGACCACCAGCACGTGGACAGCCGGGCCGACCTCGGCCGCGCGTGGTGGTGGGAGAACGGGACGGTCTGACCGGCGCTGGGGGTCTGGCGCCGGAAACCCCTCTCCCCGGGGGTTTCCGGCGCCAGGATCCCCGGACTGTGCCGCCGAGCCCGCGCCCCCGGCCCTCCACAGGGTCCCGGCAAGTCGTAGACCCGAGCGGCTCGGCAAGAACGAGAACGGCCACTCCGGGCGGTGTGCCGGCCGTTCCGGGAGGGGCGTGACGAGCGCTTGAACCGACGTGCGGTCCGGCGCCCGCGCTCAGTGCGACCGCGGGTCCTGGAGGGCCGCCGAGCAGGAGGGCCAGTCGCGGAAGTCGTGGTGCGCGCTCCACAGGCGGTGCGCCGCGTCGATGTTCCAGACCGGGTCGAACGCCTGCCGCGGCGTGCCGCCCAGGTCCAGCAGGCGGGCGTCGGAGATCTGGAAGATCCCCCAGTTGCGGCTGCCGTTCGTGTTCGGCAGCACCCACAGCGGATCGAGGAACGAGGCGCAGCGGGCGATCGCGACCGCGGTGTCCGGCGCCTCGGTGAACACGGCCCGGATCCGCTGCTCCACCACCGGCCCCGGCCAGGCCGCCAGGCTGGTCCGGCGGTCGTACAGCGCGTTCTTGGTGGCCTCGTCGACGACGCCGCGCGCGGGCAGGCCGGCCATGACCTGGAACGCGGTGACCCGGCGCAGCGTCTCCGGGCCGAACGAGCCGTCGACCGAGAGCCGCCCCTGGGCCGCGACCAGCAGGTTCTGCACCTCGGTGACGCACTCGTCGTGCTGGCCCATGCTCACCGGCGGCTGACAGGCCGGGGAGAACAGCACCCGGTCGGCGTACCGGCCGGGCGGCTCGGACCCGTCGGCGGTGACCCAGACCAGGCCGCCCGCCAGCAGGATCATGATCGCGATGGCCAGGGCCGCGTACCCGCGTCTGCGTCGCGGCGTGACGTCCACACCGGGGGTCGGCGGCGCGGTCGCGGGGACGACCGGCGCCTCGGCGTGCCCCTCCTCGGCCCGGCCGGCGTCGGCCAGGGCCCACAGCTGGTGCAGCTCGCGCAGTTCCTCCGCGGACGCGCCGCAGACCTTGGCGAACGAGTGGACCACGCGGTAGTCGGCGGGCACGCTCTGGCCCGAGCAGTACCGGTGCAGGCTGGAGCCGCTGGCGCCGGCCCGCCGGCCGAGCCGTTCGTAGCCCTGCCCGCTGCGGTCCTTCAACATGCGCAGGTAGGCAGCGAACTTGTCCACGTGCACGGTCACGGTCACTGGTACACCTCGCTCGGGCGAATGACGGACGGAAGCTAGCACCGTCCCGCCGGAAGCCGGGCGGAAATTCACGGATTGGGCCACTCGGCGGCTCACGGTCCGGCCATGTGGTGGTCACCACCGCCACCGCACCGGACGTCACGTTCCCGGCTCACGCCCCTCGGTGACCCGTCCCCGCCGGCAGCGGCGGCCGCCCGGCGGTGAGTGGCCGACCCGGCCACCCTGCACGTCGGCTGACGTCACACGGGATTGTCCACAGTGGACAGTGCGGTGTAGGCGATGTCCCGCCCGGCACGCTCCCAGATGACGTCGGGCCCGGTCAGGCCCTCGGCGGACAGCTGCCGCTTGACGACCTTGAACGTCGACGTCCGCGGCAGCTCCCGGACCGTGCGCACGTACCGCGGCACCTGCTTGGGCCCGAGATCGGGCTGGCCGGCGAGGAAACGGCCGAACTCGGCGGGATCCAGGGGCGGGTCGCCGAGGACGATGGCGGCCATCACCTGGTCCCCGGTCACCGGGTCGGGCACCGCGTAGACCGCGGCGTCGGTGATCGCGGGGTGCCGCAGCAGGATGCGCTCGATCGGCGCGGTGCCGAGGTTCTCCCCGTCGACGCGGAGCCAGTCGCCCAGCCGCCCGGCGAAGAAGCAGAACCCGGCGGCGTCGGCGTAGGCGAGGTCGCCGGTGTGGAACCGGCCGCCGCGCAGCCGCTCCGCGTCGGCTCCGGGGTCGCGGTAGTACCCGGCGAACCAGCCGGCGCCGGTGGTGTTGACGAGTTCGCCGACGGCGTCCCCGGCGTTGGTCAGCCGGCCGTCGGCGTCGAACTCGGCCGGTGGGCACGGCCGGCCGGTGTGCGGGTGCACGATCGCGACGTCCTCGGCCGGCCGGCCGAGGGAGCCGGCCGGGGTGTCGTCGGTGCGGGCGAAGCCCACGCCGCCCTCGGTGGAGCCGAACGCGTCGACGACCTTGCAGCCGAAGCGGTTCTCGAACGCGGCCAGGTCGGCGCTCGCGCCTTCGTTGCCGTAGACGAGACGCAGGGGGTTGTCCGCGTCGTCCGGCCGTGGCGGGGTGGCGAGGACGTAGGACAGGGGCTTGCCCACGTAGCTGGCGTAGGTCGCGCCGAACTTCCGCACGTCGGGCAGGAAGCCGGACGCGGAGAACCGGCGGCGCAGCGCGATGCCCGCACCCGCCGCGAGCCCGACCGCCCAGCCGGCCATGATGGCGTTGGAGTGGAACATCGGCATCGTGACGTAGACCGTGTCCGTTGTGGACAGTCCGAAGCGCTGGGCGAGCATCGCACCGGGAAACGCGATCTTGCCGTGGGTGCAGCGCACCGCCTTCGGGTCGCCGCTGGTGCCGGAGGTGAAGATCAGCATGAGCAGGTCGTCCGCGGAGGCGGGGACGGGATCGAGCGGCGTGTCCGCGGACGGCCACGACTCCAGGTCCCGCACGCCGATCCCGCCGAGGTCCAGTCCCGCCAGCAGCGGCCGGTACTTCCGCTCGGTGACCACGAACTGGCAGTCGGCGAGCCGGATGTCGCGCGCGAGGGCTTCACCGCGGCGGGTGGGGTTGAGCCCGACCAGCACCGCCCCGGCGAACGCGCAGGCGCCCAGGAGGACGGAGAACGCCGGTACGTTGTCGGCCAGAATGCCGACATGGGGCGGTTTGTCCCGGTCCAGCGTCGCCCGGAGGTCGGTGGCGCGGCAGGCGGAGGCCCGGACGTGCTCGGCCCAGGTGTACGTCTCGTCCTCGAACCGCAGGCCCGGACGCTCGTCGGCGGCGCGGGCCAGCAGCAGTTCGGTCACGGTCGGGACGCCCATCCGCGCACCTCCAGGCACCGGTGATCAAAGTGAAACAGGTTCTACTTCTACCACGGTGACCGGTGCGGGGTCCACCGCCGCCGGGTACTCCGGGAAACACCAAGTCTTCCTCAAGCCCATTTTCTTTCCCCCGCACCGGTGTTAGACCTGCGGTGGTGCTTCCGGGCAGCGTGGTCACCAGGGCGGTGGTCACTCGTCCCGGAGAAGGGACGCTCATGCGCACAGTCCGATCAGTCCTCACGGTCGGCGTCGTCACCACCCTGGTGCTGACCGGGGCCGCGGCGCCCGGTCAGGCCCGGCCCCAGCCATCGAAACAGCCGGTGGCCGTGGGGTCCGGCGGGGCGGTCGTCTCCAACACCCCCGAGTCCACCCAGGCCGGGATCGACGTCCTGCGCCGGGGCGGTACCGCGGCCGACGCCGCCGTCGCCGTGGCCGCCACCCTCGGGGTCACCGACCCCTACGTCGCCGGGCTCGGCGGCGGGGGTTATTTCGTCTACTACGACGCCCACACGAAGAAGATCTCCACGATCGACGGCCGCGAGGCCACCCCCGCCGCCGACGGCCCGAAGATGTTCATCGACCCGGCCACCGGTCAGCCGTACCCGTTCGAAACCGCCGTCGAGAGCGGCCGGTCCGTCGGGGTGCCCGGCATGCTCGCGACGTGGCAGCGGGCGCTGGACAAGTGGGGCCGGTTCAGCCTGGCGGACAACCTGCGTCCCGCGGAACAGGTGGCGGACCGCGGGTTCGTCGTCGACCCGGCCTTCTCGAACCAGACCACCGAGGAAGCGGCCAAGCTGGGCCAGTTCAGCTCGAGCGCGAAGCTGTTCCTGCCGGGCGGCAAGGCACCGGCCGCCGGCTCGGTCTTCCGCAACCCCGACCTCGCCGCCACCTACCGGCAGATCGGCCGCGAAGGCATCGGCGCGTTCTACGGCGGTCCGGTCGGCCGGGACCTGGTGAACACCGTCCAGCACCTGCCGCTGGCGAAGAACGCCACCATCAAGCCGATCCCCGGCCCGATGCAGCTGTCGGACCTGCGCGCCTACCGGGCGCTCGACGCCGCGCCGACGCACGTGAACTACCGCGGCTACGACGTCTACAGCATGGCCCCGTCCTCCAGCGGCGGCATCACCGTCGGCGAGTCGCTCAACATCCTGCAGAACTTCGACCTCGGCAAGATGTCCACCGTCCAGGCCCTGCACCACTACCTGGAGGCCGGCCGGCTCGCCTTCGCCGACCGCAACCGCTACATCGGCGACGCGCGTTACGTCGACGTCCCCCAGCGGCAGCTGCTGTCGCGGTCGTTCGCGGCGACCCGGGCGTGCAAGATCGATCCGGCCCGGGCCGGGCAGAGCCCCGTCGCGCCGGGCGACCCCTATCACCCGCAGGGCTGCAAGACCGTCCCGGCGGCGTCGGCCGGCGGCAACGAGAACCACACCAACCACTTCGTCGTCACCGACAAGCAGGGCAACGTCGTGTCCTACACGAACACGATCGAGCAGCAGGCCGGCAGCGGCATCACCGTGCCCGGCCGCGGGTTCGTGCTCAACAACGAGCTGACCGACTTCAACTTCGCGCCCACCCAGGGCACCGCCCCCGACCCGAACCTCCCGGCGGCCGGCAAGCGGCCGCGTTCGAGCATGTCCCCGAGCATCGTGCTGCGCGACGGCAAGCCGTTCCTCGCCGTCGGCTCCCCGGGCGGCGCGACGATCATCACGACCGTCCTGCAGATCCTCGTCAACCGCATCGACCTGGGCATGAGCCTGCCGCAGGCGATCGCCGCCCCCCGCGCGTCCCAGCGCAACGCGGCGACGACGGACGCCGAACCGGCGTTCATCGCGCAGCCGACCACGGCGGGGCTCGAGGCACTCGGCCAAAGCTTCACCGACGTCGGTGCCATCGGCGTCGCGGCCGGGCTGGAGTTCCTGCCCCACGGCCGGGTCCTCGCGGCGGGCGAACCGGCGCGCCGTGACGGTGGCACGTCCGCGGCGGTCGTCTCCCGCCGGTGAGGTGCGCACCGGCCGGGTTCACCGCCCGGCCGGTGCGGCCCGCTCCTGAACCGGTGGCCCGGTGGCCGCGGCGAGGCGCAGCTTGGTCTCGGCGGGGCTGCCGGGGACGGCGGTCATGATCACGATCTTCAGCTCGGTGTCGCCGCCGCCCAGCACGTCGCAGTTCACCTCGATCGGTCCCACCGAGGGGTGGTCGATCGTCTTGTCGTCCTCGCGGTGGGCGGCCACGGCGCCGGTGGCCCACAGCCGCGCGAACCGCCGGTTGCCCGCGGTCAGCTCGCGGATCAGGCCGGCGAGGCGGGTGTCGTGCGGGAAGCGTCTGGTGGCGCGCCGCAGGTCGGCGACGACGGCGAGGTCCGTGGTGTCGCTGTCGAGCTCGGTCACCGGCCACTGGGCGAGGCAGGCGGGACCCGCGCCGAGCGGGAACCGGTCGCGGGCGAAGTTGCGCCGGCGGGGCTCCGCGGCCGACGGGTCGCCCAGCAGCGCGGCCCAGCCGCGGTTCCACCAGACCAGCTGCCAGTCGGCCGCGAACACCGCGACCGCGACGTCGCCGAGCCGGGAGAGCACCCGGTGGACGCCGGGCGGGATGTGGTCGGAGATCGTGCCGCCGGCCGGCGGGGTGAGGCCGGCGAGCCGGTACAGGTGGTCCCGTTCGGGCGTCGAGAGCTGCAGGGCCCGCGCGAGGGAGGCGACCACCTGCACCGACGGCGTGGTGGCCCGGCCCTGCTCCAGGCGCACGACGTAGTCGACCGACAGGCCGGCGAGGTCGGCGAGCTCCTCGCGCCGCAGCCCGGCCGCGCGGCGGGCCCGGCCCACCGGCAGCGCCGCGGCCGACGGGGGCAGCCGATCCCGCCAGGTGCGGATCATCGCGCCCAGCCCGGTCCCGGGTGTCGTGGTCATGCCCCCATCTTCCCCGAGCACGGCCGCCGGACCCGGCGTCGAGGGTGGTACGGCTGTTCCTGCCGTCGAGGCGTCCCTGGCCGGCCGTCGCAGCGGGGAAGAGGATCGACCGCATGACGATCACCTTCATCACCGGAGCGAACAAGGGCCTCGGCCGCGAGACCGCCCGCCGCCTCGTCGAGGCCGGCCACACCGTGCTGGCCGGCGCCCGCGACCCGGAGGCGGGCGCGCGCGCCGCCGCCGCGGTCGGCGCGCGGTTCGTGCCCATCGACGTGACCGACGACGCGTCCGTCGCCGCCGCGGCCGCCGACGTCGCCGCGCACGAGGGCGCGATCGACGTGCTGGTCAACAACGCCGGCGTCCACGGCCCGGCCGGCGACCCCACCGGCCTGACCGGCGCCGACGCCCTCGGCGTCTTCGACGTCAACCTCGCCGGCGTGGTCCGCACGACCAGCGCGTTCCTGCCGCTGCTGCGCCGGTCGGCGGACCCGGTGATCATCAACGTCAGCAGCGGGATGGGCTCCCTCGCGCTCACCCACGACCCGGCGCGCGCCGAGTCCCGGGTCGTCGCCCCGCTCTACACCGCCTCGAAGGCGGCGCTCACGATGCTGACCACGCAGTACGCGAAAGCGTTTCCCGGCATCCGCGTCAACGCCGCCGATCCCGGTTACACGGCGACCGACCTCAACGGCCACAGCGGCCCGCAGACCGTCACCGAGGGCACCGACGCCATCGTCGGCCTGGCCACCGAGGAGCCCGGCGCCGGCTCCGGGCGGTTCGTCGCCCGCGACGGCGAGATCGCCTGGTCCTGAGCCGCGGTCTACTCCGGCGCCGGCCAGGCGGGGCGCGACCCGGCGGGCGCCAGGGAGGTGTGCCGCAACAGGGTCAGTGCCTGCTTGGCGGCCAGGGTGAACAGCCCCATGGTGATGTCCGGCTGGCCGAACACGACCAGCAGGAGCGACGTTTCGACGGGGAAGACGCAGACGTAGCCGGAGCTGCCTTCGAACATCGCGGAGCGTGACTCGCCGATGCCGGCCTGGGCGGTGAACTGCGCGGCGAGCCCGATGGCCGCCGCGGACATGGCGGCCACGCTGTCGGGCTCGACGCTGTCGGTGTCGTCGGCGAGGACCAGGCCGTCGTGGGTGGCCATGAGCAGCCCGGCGACCTGGTCGACCTGGCCCCGGATCGTGCGCAGCACCTCGAGGGTGCGGCCCGAGTCGGGCGGTGGGCTCGTGACCGCCCGTTCCGGCGGTGGGCTCGTGGTCCCGGTGGACGGTTTGCGGATCGGCAGCGGCGCTCTGAAGTGCTGGCTGTGGATGTCGGTACCGCTCATACGGAAAGGCTGATCTCGATGCGCTTGAGGCTGTGCCGGGCGAGCGCGAGGTTCGCGCGTTCGCGGTCCAGCACGAGGTAGAGGAACAGCGTCGAGTTGCCGCGGGCCGACAGCGGCCGGATCACGTGGTACTGGCGGTGGAGCGTGATGAGGATGTCCTCGATGGCGTCGTCGAGCCCGAGGGAGGCCATCACGCGCAGCTTCGCGCGGACGACCTCGGTGTTGCCGGCCGCGGCGACGTCCAGGTCGAGCCAGTCACCACCGCCCGCCGAACCGAGCGACATCCCGCTCTCGTAGTCGACGAGTGTCGCGCCGACGGCGCCGGGAATGCTCATCGCTTCTTTCAACGCCAGGTCGATCGTCATGAAAAGGGGTTCTCCTGTCGGGCGATCACGTGCGAGTGCGGCAATCGACGTGCCCGGGGCGCGAAGGCTTGCGTCGCGTAGTGGCAGTCCGTTGCGTAGGCAGGTGACGTTATGTGTCCGCGGCGGTGATGAGTACGCCCGTTCGGAGCAATCTGATTAATTCTTCCGGGAGTCAGGGCGGCGCGGCTTTGTGACTTGTTCGCCTGTCCGATGACCTGGTCCGGCATTCGTTTTCCGAGCGGAAGCGAAGTGCGGGCGAGACTTATCGCGGCGATATGCATTCAGCAAATTGCAGATCGGCCGTTGTCACGCGCTGTCCGCGTGTGACGAGCGGGAAACGCTAGCCGGAGAACCGCTCCAGCTCCGCCGCCGGGAAGTAGTTCTGGGTGACCGCGCCGACGCGCACCAGGTACTTGTCGCGCTTGCCGTCGAAGTGGACGACCGTGCCGACGTTCCCGGTCATCGTCCGGCCGGTGATCCGGACGGTCTCGCCCACCTCGAACTCATCCATGACGATCATGGTGCCACGCGGACCGGCCGGCCGGGATCGCTCGGTCCGGTGACGCCCCGGCGGCGTCAGGGCAACCGGCTCCGCAGGGCGGAGATCCGGTCGATCGAGGCCGTGAAGTCCGCGCTCGGCAGGGTGCCGTTGCCCAGGGCGGCGGCCAGCGCGTCGGCGGCGCTGTCGCCCTGGGCGACGTCGCGGGCCGAGGCCAGGATCAGGTCCGTTCCCGCGCCGGCCGCCAGCACCGCGCGGTTGCCGGTGGTCCCGTAGCCGTTCAGGGCCCCGGCTTCCAGCGCGTCGGTGATGGTGACGCCGGAGAAACCGGTGCGCTGCCGCAGTTCCTGGCGGACGACGACCGGGGAGAGCCCGGCCGGGCGTCCGGCGTCGAGTGCCGGGTAGACGGCCCAGGACAGCATCACGAGGTCGACCGCGGCCCGGATCGCCGTCGGGTAGGGCGCTTCGTCCTTCGCGCGCAGCTCGGTCAGCGGCACGGTCAGCGTCACCGGGGCCACGTCGGTGTTCGCGCTCGCCGGGGCCGAACCCAGGCCGGGGAAGTGCTTGGCCGTCGCCGCGACGCCGGTGGCCTGCTGCGCGGTGACGGCCGCGGCACCGAGGCGCCCGGCGACCGCCGGGTCGTTGCTGTAGGAGCGGCCGTACCGGTCGATGAAGTCGCCGGCCTGGCGGTAGACGTCCAGCACCGGCGCCAGGTTGACGTTCATCCCGGCCGCGGTCAGGGTGCGGCCCGCGCCGGTGCCGGCGGCGGTCGCGGCGGCCACCGGATCGGCCGCCTGCCCGACCTGCTTCTCCGACAGGGCGGGCTCGCCCGGCAGCCGGCGCACCTGGCCGCCCTCCTGGTCGGTCATCAGCAGCAGCGGCCGGGACACCGGGCTCTGCGCCGACGCGGCGCGCAGCTGCCGCACGACGCCGGCGATCTGCTGGCTGCTCTGGACGTTCTCGCCGAAGAAGATGACGCCGCCCGCTTCGCCGGCCCGGATGCGCTGCAGGAGCGCGTCCGGTGGTGTGAGGCCGGGGTAGGAGTAGATCACCCGCTGGCCGGCGAGCTGCCGGGGCGTCAGGCCGGCTGCCCCGGGAGCGGCGCCCATGGCGCCCGCCAGCGCCACCACGGCGACCAGGGCCGGCAAAGTCCTCCTGCGCGTCACACGGGTCATGGGTCCGCTCCCTCCAGGTCACTCTCACGGTAACTCTTTCGAGTGGCTGACGGAAATTTTCTGACGGACCGATATGTGTTCGGCTGTCGTGGGCGCGTCAGGGGAATGCGCGAGAAATGCTCGCCGGTCACACTTCCGGCCTTGCTGACGGCCTTTCCCGGACCCGGTCCGGGAAAGGCTGGAGGCGCGTCGCGGATTCCGGCTGCGGTGAACGCCGGATCTCCGGTCGTGGAGCGGTTTTGCCGGTGGCGTAAGCGGTATCCGCCGGGCGTCTTACCCGGCTCTCACGACATCGGGCGGGCTCAGCCCGAGGTGCCCGCGGCCTGGCGGGCCCGGTAGGCGCGCATCTTGTGCCGGGCGCCGCAGACCGACGTCTCGCACCAGCGGCTGACCGCGTTGGGGGAGCGGTCGTAGAAGGCCCACAAGCAGTCTTCCGCGGCGCAGGTCTTCAGGCGGCGCAGGGAACCGTCCAGGCGGGTGGTGACGACGGTGGCGAGCACCCGGGTGATCGCCGTGTCCAGGGCGGTGGCGTCGTCGCCGACGAACTCCGCGCCGGGTGGGTCGATCTGCAGGAGGGGGCGGGTGCCGGTGCGGGCCAGTTCGCCGTTCAACGCGCTCACCGCGGCCGGTGTGCCCTCGGGGGCGCCCAGCAGCTGCCGCAGGGCCTCCCGGAGGCGGCGTACGCGGGTCAGGTCCGCCTCCGTCGGCCGGGCCGGGCACGGCAGGCCTTCGGAATCCGCCCACGTCACCAGGCCGGCCGGGGTGCTCAGGTCGTCCCGGTCCTCCAGCAGTTCGCGGGTGTTGACCAGGCGCTGGACCACGCCGAGCGGAGGTGGTGCGGCGGGACGGGGAACCATGGCAGGCACGTTACCAGCATTATCGCCGTGTGAGTTACAGGTGGGGGCGGAGATGTCTTGCAGGGCGGTACGGTCACCCGCTCAGGTTACCAACACTCGGCTTTGCTGGTAACGTCAACTCGTGACGAGTCCGAGGAGATGAGCTGTCGTGACCGAAACCACCACTGAACCCCGCTCCCCGGCCCGGGTCGTGCGCCCGGTGCTGCCGGTGGCCGCGGCCGATCTGGCGGACGGCATGGCGTTCGGCGCGCTCGCGGCCTCGGTCGGGATGGGCGTGCTGGCCCCGGTGGCCATGTCGCTGCTGGTGTTCTCCGGTAGCGCCCAGTACGGCGCGGTCGCCGTCATCGGCCAGCACGGCTCGGTCTGGGCCGTGATCGGCGCGGCGGCGGCGCTCAACGCGCGTTACCTGCTGATGGGCACCACGATCGCTCCGGCGCTGACCGGGTCCGCGTGGTCGCGGGCCGGGACGGCGCTGCTGATCACCGACGGCTCCTGGGCGATCGCCCACCGCGGTGAGGGGCGCTACGACCTGCGCACGCTGCGGGTGGCCGGCGCGTTGTGCCTGTGCGGCTGGACCGCCGGGACCGCGCTGGGCGCCGTCCTCGGCGACGCCATCGGCGACCCGGGACGGCTGGGGCTGGACGCCGCCTACCCGGTGTTCTTCCTCGGCCTGCTGCGCTCGCACCTGAAGACCACGCGCGCGTGGGTCCTGGCCGGCCTCGGCGTCCTCGTCGCGGCCGCGCTGGTCTCCTGGGCCCCGCCGGGTATCCCGGTGCTGGTGGCCGGGGCGGCCGGTGCCGTGGCGGGGGCGGCTCTGGGGGTGCGGCGATGACGTACCAATGGGTGATCGTGCTGGCGCTCGGCGTCACCGCGCTCACGTTGCGGGTCGTGGTGCCGCTGGCCGCCGGTGGGCGGGAACTGCCCGCCTGGCTGCGCAACGCGCTGACCTGCGCGACTCCGGCTCTCATGGCCGGGCTGGTGGTCACCTTGCTGTGGCCGGCCTCGGGTGACGTGTCCTCGATGCGAACGCTCACCGCGCTGGCGGGCGTCGGCGTCGGCGTGGCCCTGCTGGCCACCAAGCGGTCCATCCTGACCGCGATGATCGGCGCCGCCGTCGTGAGCGCTCTGCTGCGCCTGGTGCTCGGCTGATCCGTCGTCGCCGGGCGCGTGCGTGCGAACAATTCCTAAAAGTGCAAGATCGACCACCGGGCGTCCGTGAACCCGCTGGTCGGAAAGGGACTGCTCCGGCCGCCTGCGGTCGAATCGGGAACTGGAGCGACGTTGCTCTCTTGGGGTGAAGGACAAATTCCTCAGCTGGCCACGTTGGGTGAGAACGAGCAGTTTTCCCTGCCGGATAGTGGCAGTTTGCCAGCCACTTACGGGTGGTATCCGAAGTGGGTCAACCAGCGGGTGAGCGTCGGCCAAGGCCGTTCCCCGCCGCCTGGCAAGGACTTTCGGCAAGGGCATGAACGAAATAATCGAATGGCCACCCGGAGCCGGAAAGGGCCGAGGGTGCCGATCGGGGGACGTTCGTCGTGAAGGGTTTCGTGCCGGCAGCGAGTAGGCGGCACCTAGGAGGTTTCGTGTTCGGGACCGAGTTCGACCACTGCGGGAGGGCGGCCACCACGGCCGGCCGGAGAGGCCGCCGGCACCTGACGGCGGACACCTCTCACCAGAACCACGGCGAGCGGGAAGAGGCCGTGCCGCGAAAATCCACCCCGATCGATGAAGGGACCATTCGCCGCAGCGCGGGCATCGACCCCAGCGCCGCTCGCCAGGATCGGTGGTGACCTGTGGACACCGCTTCCCTCACCACCTTCCTCAACGTGGCCGAGCAGTCGAGCTTCACCAAGGCCGCCAGCGATCTGAGCCTGGCGCAGCCGACGGTCACCGCCCGGATCAAGAAGCTGGAGCGCGACCTCGCCTGCGACCTGTTCCACCGCACCGGCGCGCTCATCCGGCTCACCACCGCCGGCCAGCGGTTCCGGCGTTACGCCCACAAGATCGTGAAGCTGAGCCAGATGGCGGAGGAGACGGTGCTCGAGGGCGCCGCTTCCGGGGACGCGCTGAGCGTCGGCGCCGACAGCGGGCTCGCCTCCTACCGGCTGGTGCCGATCATCGAGTACCTGTACCGGCGGCACCCGGAGCTGGCGCTGGAGATCCGGCCGATGGAGGAGGACCCGTGGAGTCGGATCGGCGACTCCGACGTCGACTGCGCGTTCTTCATCGACGTCTGCAAGTCCTCGCCGAAGGCCGATTCGACCCTGCTGTGCCCGGAGCCGCTCGTGGTGGTCACCGGCCCGGACGGCCCGCTCGGCCGGGAGCCGGTGCCGACCTCGCGGCTGGCGAAGTACCCGCTGCTGTGCGCGCACCGGGACAGCGGCTACCAGCGCCTGTTCGAGCGGACGCTGAGCGATGCCGCCGACGGCCGGATCCGGTCGCTGTCCTTCGGCTCGATCGACGCGGTGAAGCACGCGCTGACCGCGGGGCTGGGTATCGCGCTGCTGCCCCGGCTCAGCGTCGCCACCGAGCTGGCCGAGGGCCGGCTGGTCGAGGTGCCGTGGACCGCGCCGTTCCAGGTCTTCACACAGGTCGCCTGGCACCGCGAGATCCGCACCGACCCCCGGTTCTCGGTCCTGCTCGACGCGGCGGCCCGTGCGACCGCGGAGCAGGTCGCGGACGCGGGAACGCGTCCGGCCCACCGGTCCGCCCTCTGAGGGCGGACCGGCGAGCCGGTCCCTCTGTCTTCAGGCCCCGAACGGTTGGCGCTTTCGTCTTTTAGCGCCCCGTCGGGGCCTTCGTCTCGCCACCCACGTGCCCGGTGCGGCTCGGCGCGTCGTCCTTCCGACTCCTCCGCGACGGCGTGCTTGACCACCCCGCTCGACCGAAGTCCGTGAATGCCACATCGAGGGACACTAGGTCCCTCAATGTGGCATTCACGGCTTACGGCAAGGCTCGGCCGCGGCAGGGCCGGGAACCCGGGCAAGAGTTCGCCCGGCTCGGCGGGCCGCCCCCAGCGGGGCGGCCCGCCGAGCCGGGCGATGGTTCTTTCTTCAGGCTCCCAGCGGGTATTGCTCGCGGCCGTAGAGCACCGTCGGGGCTTCGTTCGTGTGCCGCAGCCAGACGACCTTGCCGACGACCACGGTGTGGTCCAGCAGCGCCGCGGTGTCGCCCACCTCGCAGACCAGCGCCACCCCCGCCGCGGACAGCACGGGGATCCGGCGCTCGGGCTGCCACGGCACGCCGTCGAACCGCTCGGCCGGGCTGCCGGAGGCGAACTTGCGGGTCAGCGCCCGCTGCGACCAGGACAGCGTGTTGACGGCGAACGACCCCGTGTCGAGGATGGCCGCGAGGGTCCGGCTGTGGCTGCCCAGCGACACCAGGACGCTCGGGGTGTCGGCCGAGAGCGACATCACGGCGTTGGCCGTGCAGCCGACGGGGGAGTCCCCGGTGACGGTCGTGAGCACGGTGACCCCGGTCGGCAGCTTCGCGATCGCCTGGCGGAATCCCTCCGCGGGCACCAGTTCCGGTGCGGGCGGGGACCCCGGGGGCGGGCCCTGCGCCGACGGGCCGTGCGTCGCGGACTCCGGCGTCGGAATCCCCGGCGTCGAAACTCCCGGCGCCGAAACCTCGTGTGCCGAGACGTCCGGCGCCGAAACCGGAACGCCCGGCGGCGCGGCCTCGTGGGCCGGCATGCCCGGCACCGGCCGGGTTTCGGTGGGCCGGCGGGTGGTGCGGAGCGGCGACTGGGTGACGTGTGCGGTGCGCATGGTCTTCCCTTCCCGGGGTGTGGTGGTCATCCGCGCTGCCCGATCGCTTCCTTGGTGAGGGCCGAGCGGTCGATCTTGCCGTTGACGTTGAGCGGCAGCGTGTCCAGCACGGTGAGCCGCCGGGGCACCATGTACCCGGGCAGCCGGCCGGCGACGGCGGTGAGCAGCCGGTCGGAGTCCAGGTCCGAGCCGGTGCACACCGCTTCGAGCTCGGTCGTGCCGCCGCTGCCGGGCAGGGCGAGCACGATCGCGTCGCGCACCGCCTCCTGGTCCCGCAGCACGGCCTCGATCTCGCCGAGCTCGACCCGGTAGCCCTGCACCTTCACCTGCTGGTCCGACCGTCCCAAGTGGACGAGAGCACCGTCCTGCCAGGACACCCGGTCGCCGGTGCGGTACCACGCGGTGTCGTCGAGCTCGTCACCCGCGGCGTGCGGCCGCGCGGTCTCGTCGCCCGGGCCGAAGTGGTAGAAACGGCCTTCGTTGGCGGCCGGGTCGAGGTAACCGGGGAACCGCTGGGGCCCGCGCGCGCAGAGTTCCCCTTCCACCGCCGGACGTCCCCGGTCGTCGAGCACGACGTGGCTGACGCTGGGGTAGAGGCGCCCGATCGGCACGGTCCCGTTGGCGGTCTCCGGCCAGTCCGCCGGGTCGGCAGGCAGCCGGTACTCCGCGCAGCTGATGGTCAGCTCCGTGGGGCCGTAGAGGTTCTCCACGACGCCGTCGGGGGCGGCGCGCTGCCAGGCCGTGGCCTGGTGCGTGGTCAGCGGTTCCCCGCAGAACAGGCTCCAGCGCAGCGTCGGCATGCTCCCGGGCCGCAGGCTGCGCAGCCGCTGGGCGTAGGACACCATCGAGGGCACCGAGAACCAGTGGGTGAGCCGCTTCTCCGCGACGAACCGCACCGGCGCCAGCAGGTCCTCGCGGCTGGGGACGACGAGCGTCGCGCCGCCGCCCCACGCGGTGAACATGTCGAACACCGACAGGTCGAAGGTCAGGTCGAAGGTCTGGGAGACGCGGCTGCCCGGCTCCATGCCGTAGCGCGGCACGACGTGCTCGAGGTAGGCGCAGACGTTGCGGTGCCGGATCGGGACGCCTTTCGGCCGCCCGGTCGAGCCCGAGGTGAACAGGATGTAGGCCAGGTCCCCGGTGGCGGACGCCGGCGGGGTGCCCGCGGCGCCGCCGGTGGGCTCGGCCATGGCCAGCTCCGGCACGCCGAGGTCGGCGGGGTCCTCGGTGAGGACCAGGTCGAGACCGGCGGCCTCGGCGATCATCCGGTTGCGCTGGGCGGGAAAGGCGGGGTTGAGCGGCACGACGGTGCTGCCGAGCCGGTGCGCGGCGAGGTAGCCGGCGTAGGTGAGCACGCTGCGCTCGGCCAGCACGCCGATCCGGGCGGGCACCGATCCCAGCGCGGCGACGGCCTCGGCCGCGACGTGCCCGGCGAGCTCTTCCAGCTCGCGGTAGGTCAGGGTGCGCGCGCCGACTTCGAGCGCGGGCGCGTCGGCGTGCTTCCCGGCCGACGTTTCGAACCAGTGGTAAAGGGTGTTCATCGTTCTCATGCCTCCGATGCCGGGCCGGCGGTCGTCTTCGTGTTGGTGCGCGCCAGGTCGTCGAACGTCCGCTCCAGCAGACCGGCGCGGGGCCGGCCCCTGGCGGCCGACTCCGCGGCGAACCGGACGACCTTGGGCAGCTCGCCCCAGCTCATCGCGGCCGCGGCGGCGTCCTCCGCGCAGATCTCGCCGTTCGCGGCGAGCACTTCGAGCCGGTAGGTGTAGTGCCTGCTGGCCGCCCACAGGTCGTCGCCGTAGCGGGCGGCGGCGGTCTCGTCCTCGGTCAGGACCCCGCTGATGCGGCCGAGCACGTCGGGCAGGGCGCAGGTCCAGTCGTCCGGGTTCGCCGCCGGGTCGGCGGGCGCCTCGCCGACAGAGCGGGCCAGCCAGCGGAACCGGTCCGCGAGCACCGGCTCCACGGCGGCGCCCAGCGCGTGGCGGTCGCGGTTGTCGATCTCCGCCGGCCACGGGGCGTGCGGCGTCAACGCGCGCTCCAGCGCGGCGTCGTCCAGCCAGCCGAGGAACGGTTCCTGGGCACCGAGCGGGGTCAACGCGCAGAAGTGGTCACCCACCAGCCAGTGCCCGTCACGCCGGCCGAGCAGCAGCAGCCAGTGCGGCGAGTGCGCGGTCTCGTGCGCGGGGGACCAGGGCAGGTGGAAGGTGTCGGCGACGGTCAGCACCCGCCCCGAGCGGGTGAGCTCCGCGTCGAGGTCGCCGGCGGCCAGCGCCCAGTCCGGGGCCCCGCGGTAACCGAGCGGATCGTGCGCGGCGCTGTCGTCGACGCGGGCGTGCTGGGAGAACACGAGGTCCCCGCTGCCGCCGTCGAGCCGGACCGCGAGCCGCACGGCGTGCGCCAGGCGGGTCTTCACACCGGGGTCGTCGGCTTCGAGGTAGGCGACCAGGTTGGTGGTGTAGCAACTGAGTTCCGGCACTACGTCCGGGGCGTTGATGAGGTGCACGTCGACCTCCGTCGTCGTGGTCGGGTTCCGCACCGGATCACCAGTGCGGAGCGGTGTGGAAGGCGCAGCTGAGCGGCACCGGCGATCGGGTGCGCAGGCTCAGCCAGGCGAACCCGCCCCAGTGCCCGGACACCGCGCCGGGCGGGACGTCGATCGACCACGGCCGCCCGGCCATGCCGGTGCCCGCGGCCTTGACGCACGCTTCCTGCACGGTCCACACCCAGGCGAACTCCCGGGCCCGCCACGCGCGGGGCAGGGCGGTGACCTTCGGTGCGTGCGAGCCGAGGCACCGGCGCACGGTCGAGTCGGTCAGCCGGTCCGGGGGCAGCTGGACGTCCACGCCCACGTCCCCGTGCGCGCACACCGCCGCCGCGATCCGGTCCCCGTCGTGGGAGATCGTGATGCCGGGCAGCGCGAGGTCCGGCGCGCCGCCGGCGTCCAGCCGGGGCTTGCCCGCCGGGTCGGTGCGCAGCGGCAGCGCGGCCAGGTCGGGCCGCACCCGCCGCAGCAGGCGCCGCAGCAGGTGCCGGCCGGCGAGGAACTCCGCGCGGCGCCAGCGCGGCCGGGTGCCGGCGTCGGCGAGGTCGCCCGGGTGGGCGAGCGCGTCGCCGAGGTCGGCGCGGGAGGCCGAAGCGACCCACACCCCGGGCGAGATCTCGGCGCCGTCGGCGGTGACGTCCAGGCCATCGCCGGCGTCGGCCCGCGTTCCGGCGGTCACGCGCGCAGCTCCTCGAGCAGGGTCCCGGCGCCGTCGGCGACCGCGCCGAGCATCAGCTCGGTCACCCCGCCGCCGATGCCGAACACCGCGGCCTCGGCCCGCACGAGCTGCAGGCCGTCGTCGGCGAACCCGTCGGCGCCGCGCCACCGCGCGCAGCGCGAGAGCACCTCGTCGGGGGTGATCCCGATCGCGGCCTTCAGCAGCGCCGCGCTCGTCGTGTCGTGCTCTTCCACGACCCGTTCGCCCAGGGCTTCGTACAGGGCGCGCAGTTCGCGCACCCGCAGCAGGCAGCGCGCGAACTCCTGGCGGACCGAGTCGTGGTCCCACAGCGCGCGGCCGTCGATCTCCCGCTCGGTCAGCGCGGTCCGGGTGTCGGCCAGCACCCGGCTGGTGAGCGCGGTGGCCCACTGGGCGCCGGCGAGCCGCTCGGTGCCCATGTGCCGGGCGAACAGGGCCAGCCCGCGCCCGGTCCGGCCGAGCACGGCCGACGCGGGCAGGCGGACCCCGGAGAACTCGACGTGCCCGGTGCCCGAGCCCGGGAGCAGGGTCGTCGTCGCGGGCGTGACCCGCACCCCGGCCGTGTCGGCCGGGACCAGGACCCAGGTGAAGGAGGTGAAGTGGCGGCCGGGCCGATGCCGGGCCAGCACCAGGAAGTACGCGGCGCGCGTCGCCGTGGTCACCCACCGCTTGGCGCCTTCGAGCCGGACGGTGTCGCCGTCGACCTCGATCTCCGTGCCCAGCCCGGTGAGGTCGGACCCGGCCGCCGCGGCGTCCGTCGCGGCCAGCGCGACCTCGCAGCCGCCGTCGGCGACCCGGTCGAACGCGGCCTCGGCCGGCCCGGTCCCGGCGGCCAGGATCGGCAACGCGCTCGCCGACTGCACCAGCACGCTCAGCGTGATGCCGTTGTCCCCGCGCGCGTCGACCGCGCGCAGGGTGGCGCCGAGCCGGTCCGGGTCGGCGACCAGGCCGGTCGGGGTGCGCCGGCGGTACTGCGCCCGCAGCACGCCGGCGGACCCGAGCGCCCGCCACACCTCGGCGGCGGGGGCGTCGGATTCCACAGTGGACAGTGATTCCGCGGCGGGACCGGCGCGCACGCGCGAGTCCAGCAGCGCTGACTCAGGCAAAACGCACCTCCTGGTCGAGGAGCGTGAGCCGGCCGTCGGCGAGGTGCAGCCGGTCGTTGCTGTAGTTCAGCACCGCCGAGCGCAGGTCCCGCAGCGACTGCTCCAGCCGCGTCGGGGAGTCGCGCAGGTAACCGTGGCGCATCCCGACGGCGTCGACCAGCTCGTCGACGGCGCGGTAGCACTCCTCGGCGGCGGTGATCTTCACGGCGTTGATCAGCAGCTGCACCTTCGGCACGCTGAGGTCCGCTGTGGTCTCGACGACCTCGCGGGCGTGGTCGATCAGCGCGTGCACGGTGTCCAGCCGCTGGCGCGACCGCGACAGCCGCGTCATCAGCAGCTCCGAGCTCAGGTCGGTCTTCCCGCGGCTGCCGCGCAGCGAGCCGATCACCCGGGACAGCGCCCCGGCCGCCGTGCCCAGCCAGCACGACGCCCAGCCGAGGTGGGCCAGCGGGCCGAACACGGTGGTGACGATCGTGTGGAAGTCGCCGTGCCGGCCGACGACCTGGTGGGCGGGCAGCCGCCCGCGCAGCTTCAGCGCGCCGCTGTCGCTGGCCCGCATGCCGAGCGGGTTCCAGCCGCCGGCCGGCTCGATCTCCACCTGCGAGCGGGCGGCGTAGACCAGCGAAACCTGGTTGTCCGCCTCGGAGTCCGGTGACCGCATGGTGATCAGGAACCCGTCGGCGTGCCGGCCCCCGGTGACGATCGGGGCGAAGCGGTCGACGAGCAGCTCGCCGTCGCGCCAGGCCGCCGCGGACTCGGCGGTCAGCAGGTGCCCGCCCTTGCCCGCCTCGGTGGTGACCGAGGCGATGTAGAGCCGGCCCGCGGCGATCTCGGGCACCAGCTCCGCGCGCAGCTTGCCGTCGGCGTGCGCGAGCACGGCGGCGACCTGCTGGCAGTGCATGGCGAAGATCATCGCCAGCGACATGTCCACCCGGCCCAGCTCGACGCTCGTCTCGAGCATGTCGGCCAGCGATCCGCCGAGCCCGCCCTCTTCGGCCGGCACGAGCAGGCCCAGCAGGCCGGTGGCACGCAGCTCGTCGAGCGCCTGCACCGGGAACGCGGCTTCGTCGTCGGTCTCGCGGACGTGCTCGGCGGCGACCTTGGTCACGCGCCCCACGAGCTCGGCGAGGGGAGCGGTGGTCATGACGAGACCCCCTGGTGCTCCAGCTGAGCGTTGACCGCGGTCCACAGCGTGGCCGGGGTGGCGAAGGTGGCGTCGGTGATGTCCTCGTCCGGCAGGGAGATGCCGAACACGTCCTCGATCTCGAACAGCACGTTGATCGACTGCATCGAGTCCAGCCCGCACTCGCGCAGCGAGTCGTCCGGGCCGAGCTCGCGGCCGTTGAGGAACTTCAGGAACGGGGTCAGCAGTTCGGTCATGCGGGGGTCCATCGGTTCGCTCCTCATTTCGGGTCCGCCGTAGCGGGGTCAGTGACCTTGGTGGTCCTGACCAGTTCCACACGCGAGGTCCGCGCGGGGGTTCCGGGGCGGTCGCCGTCGACGACGACCTCCGCCGGCAGGGGGTGGCCCAGGAAGGCGATCAGGCTGGCGTACAGCCCGTAGGCGCCGACGTTCGGCACCGCCACCAGGTCGCCGGGGCTCAGTTCGGGCAGCTTCCCGTTGCGGGTCCAGGTGTCCAGCGGCGTGCACAGCGGGCCGGCGACGAGCGCGTCCAGCGCGGGCGGGCCGGCCGGGCCGAGCAGGTGGGGGTTGAGCGGCGGCAGCCGCCGCATCCCCGACATGCCGCCGAGGTGGTTGATGCCGGACTCCAGCACGACGATGTCCTTGCCCTGCGAGCGTTTGACGTCCAGCACGGCCGTGACGAGGGTGCCCGCGGTGCCGACCAGGTACCGGCCGGACTCGAACACGACCTCCGGGCCCCGCTCGCGCCAGCCCGGCACCTTCTCGCCGAGCAGCGCTTCGAGCCCCTCGCGCAGGCCGGGCAGCTCGCCCGCGGTGCCCTCCTTCGCGAACGGGGCACCGAAACCGCCGCCCAGGTCGAGGGTCCGGAAGCGGACCCCGTGCTCGGCCAGGGCTTTCTGCAGCCGCGCGGCGGTGTCCAGCGCGCGGCCGAACTGCCCGAGCAGGTCGTCGACCTGGGTGAGGTTGGTGCCCATGTAGAGGTGCAGCCCGGCCGCCTCGGCGTGCGCGCCCCCGGCGAAGCGGGCGGGCTCGGCGAGGATCCAGCCGGTGTCGGCGCCGAACTGCGACGGCACGCCGGTCATCGCCAGGCCCTGGCCCGGCACCGGCTGGTCGTCGTTGACGCGCAGCAGGTAGCGGGCGTGGACGCCGGCCTCGCCGGCGAGCCGGTCGAGCTGGGTGATGGCGTACGGCGAGTCCACGGAGAACTCCCGCACCCCGGCCCGCAGCGCGGCCGTGATCTCGGCGTCCCGCTTGGCCGGGCCGGTGTAGAGCACCTGCTCGCCCGCCCAGCCGGCGTCGAGCGCGGCCCGCAGCTCGCCGGAGGAGCAGACCTCCGGGCGGGCGCCGGCCTCGCGCAGCGCGGCCAGGACGTCCGGGTGCGGGTTGGCCTTCAGCGAGTACAGCAGCCCGGTGCCTCCGGGCAGGGCCTCGTCGAGCCGCCGGT
The DNA here is from genome assembly GCF_023023025.1 of Amycolatopsis sp. WQ 127309. Lineage (NCBI taxonomy): Bacteria > Bacillati > Actinomycetota > Actinomycetes > Pseudonocardiales > Pseudonocardiaceae > Amycolatopsis > Amycolatopsis sp. WQ 127309. The sequence goes on along the minus strand of NZ_CP095481.1, from coordinate 9,540,457 downwards.
GGTTGCGGCGGACCTCGGCCAGGTCGTAGACGTAGGCGGGGGTCGGCAGCGCGGCGAGGTCGCCGGGCAGGTCCGCGAGCGGGGAGGGGTGCTCAGCGAGCAGCTCCACTGGACACCTCCTCCGCGATCGAAGCCAGCGCCTTGCGGTCGACCTTTCCGTTGCCGGTCAGGGGAAGCGTGTCCACCAGGCGGCAGGTCGCCGGGATCTTGAACTCCTCGATCCGGGTGCGCATCGCGTCGAGCACGCCGTCGGCGGCCAGATCGCCGGTGACGAACAGCCAGGCCGGGCGGGTGTCCTTCGGGACCAGCACCGCGGCTTCGCGGACGCCGGGCACGCGGCGGGCGGCGGCCTCGACCTCGGTCGCGCTGACGCGGAACCCGCGCTCCTTGTAGATGTCGTCGCGGCGGCCGTCGAAGTAGAGGTAGCCCTCGTCGTCGAGCCGGCCGTAGTCGCCGGTGCGCAGTTCCGGGAACAGCCCGTCCACGCGCGGGAACTTCTGCTCGGTGAGCTCCGGACGGCGCCAGTACCCGGCCATCACGTTCGGGCCGCGCACGACGATCTCGCCGACCTCGCCGGCGGGCAGCCGCTCGCCGGCGTCGTCGATGACGAAGACCTCCGTGCCGGGCAGGGCCCGGCCGCTGGAACCGGGCCGGTCCAGGTCGCCGTCCACCGGCATGATGGTGGCGCGCTTGCACTCGGTCAGCCCGAACATCAGCTGCACGCGCAGGCCGGGAATGGCTTCGCGCAGGCCTTCCAGCGTGCCGGTGGGCATCGCCGCGCCGGTGTTGGTGAGCAGCCGCAGGGCGGGGGCGGGCGTCGGGCGGCGCCGCAGCAGCGCGCTGAGCGCCTCGGCGACGGCCGGGACGGCGGGCAGCACGGTCGCGCCGGCGCGCACCAGGTTGCCGACCAGTGACGGCCCCACCTCGGTGGGCGCGCCCAGTGTCAGGTTCGAGCCCGCCGTGACGGACAGGAACACCTGGTAGAGCCCGTAGTCGAAGGACAGCGGCAGCGGGCTGTAGACGACGTCGTCGCTGCGGTACTCCAGCACCGAGGTGATCGCCCCGACGGCGAAGAGCAGCTGCTGGTGGGTGCTGACGACGGCCTTGGGCAGCGAGGTCGTGCCCGAGGTGTAGATCAGGCACACGACGTCCACCGGCAGCGGGGGAGCGGGCAGCTCGACGTCGTGACCGGGGCCGGCGGCGAGGTCCTCCACCGAGACGGCGGGGACACCGGCCGCGTCGGCCGAGCGCCGCACCTCGTCGTCGCCGGTCACCATCAGCACCGGCTCGGAGTCCGCGAGCACGTGGTCGAGGCTGCTGCCGCGGACCTGTTCGTGCAGCAGGGAAAACGCGACCCCGGCGCGGGCGGCGCCGAAGACCACGGCGGGCAGCAGGGTGCTCGCCGGGGCGTTGATCAGCAGCCGGTCGCCGCGGCGGGCGCCCCGGTCGGCGAGCGAGGCGGCGACGCGCTGCGCGGCGGCGGCGAGCTCGGCGTAGGTCGTCGTCTCGCCCCGGCAGGTCAGCGCGGTCCGGTTCGGCCACTGCCGGGCGGCGTGGTCGAGCAGTTCGTGGAGCACTCGAGGGGAGTAGGTCATCGTGTTCCTCCTGCGGCCAGGACGGCGCGGCAGAGGCCGTCGACGTGGGTGAGCTTTTCCGGGACCAGGTCCTCGGCGGCGAACTCGACGCCGAGGTCGCTTTCGATCCGCTCGACGATCTCCATCATCCGGAACGAGCTGAAGCCGGGGATCTCGCCGAGCGCGCCGGCGCCGGCGGGGGGTTCGGTGCCCAGCACGGTCCCGATCACCGAGGTGACGGACTCGCGGACCTGCACCGGGACCTCGGCGGTGTCCACTGTGGACGTCGCGGTGGTCTCGACGATGCCGCCGAACGCGGTGTGGTCCGCGGCGAGGCACTCGGCGAGGCGCGGGAACAGCGCACGCGGCTCCTCACGGCCCGCGGACACCCGGCGGCTCGCCAGGTAGACCTGCTTGGCCAGCGCGTCCCACTCCGCCAGGTGCGCCCGCACCGCGTCGGTGTCCAGCTCCATGGCCGCGGCGTGCAGGCGGCGGCTGCGGGTGAGCAGCCAGGTCTGCAACGTCAGGCCCCGCAACGCCCGGACCCGGTCGGGGTGATCGGCGTAGGTCGCCACGAACGAGCCGGCGTCGGCCAGTTCCACCAGCGGCGTGCGCTCGGTGGCGGAGCCGTCGGCGACGAGGTCGAAGGTCAGCGCGCCCTCGGGGAGCGCTTCGGCGAACTCCGCGTGGCCGAGCATCCAGCGGCCCGGCCGGGCCGCGCCCCACTGGGTGTCGTTGTGGTAGCCGTCCACGACGGTGACGCCGTCCTCGGCCGGCTCGACCAGGAAGCTGTGCTCCAGGTGCTGCTCGTGGAAGTAGGGCACCCAGGGCAGGTGGTAGGCGTCGGCCACGACGTAACAGCCGGGGCCCGGTGCGAGGCCGTCCGCGCCGGCGACCCGCTCGCGCCGGGTGACGCGCATGCCCAGCAGGGTGGCGGATTCGGTCACGTGCGCGTCGACCCGCGGCTCGACGGTGGGCAGGCCGTCCGCGCCCGGCCGGGGCCAGAAGCGCAGGACCCGGCCCAGCGCGAGGTGCGTGCCGTCGCCGTGGAGGCGGTCGGCGAGCTCGGCCAGGTTCACCTGGACGCAGTCGAAGAGGCGGTGGTCCAGCGGCTCAGACGGCATGACCACTCCCGGCGATCGCGAGGCCCTGGACCGGCTGCAGCTGGTCCATCGCCGCCAGGAGCGACTGCTCCACGGGCGGCTCGTTGCTCAGCTCGCCGTCCATCAGCTGCTGGTAGGCGGACAGGTCGAGGTAGCCGTGCCCGCTCACGCAGGCGACCACGCCGCGGGTGGGCCGCTCCTCGTCGTCGCGACCCGAAGCCAGGCGCGCGGCGACGGCCAGCGCGTGGCCGGACTCCGGTGCGGGGAGCACCATCTCCGTGCGGGTGAAGACCTGACCGGCCTCCAGCGCTTCGACCTGGCCGACGGCCCGGGCGGTGATCTGGTCCTGGTGCCGCATGGCGGACAGGACCTTCGCCGCGCCGTGGAAGCGCAGGCCGGCCGAGTGCGAGTCCGGGATCGGGTAGGAGCTGCCGATCGTGTACATCGCCTCCATCGGGCTGACCCCGGTGGCGTCGGTCTTGTCGTAGGCGTAGACGCCGCGGGTGAGCTTCGGGGTGGTGCTGGACTCCGCGGCGACCAGCCGCGGGCACTCCGCCCCGGTCGCGGCGGCCTCGGCGAAGAACGGCAGGGCGAGCCCGCCGAAGTTCGAGCCGGCGCCGACGCAGCCGACGACACTGTCCACTTCGGCCTCCAGCTCGGCGAGCTGCTCGATGGCCTCCAGCCCGATCACGGACTGGTGCAGGATGCTGTAGGTTTCGCCGCTGCCGATGCAGAACGCGGCCCCTTCGGTGCGCCCGGCGTATTCGACGGCTTCGCCGATGGCCAGCGCGAGGCTGTTGAACCCGCCGCCGGCGCGGGCGGCGACCTCGGTCAGGTCGCTCGGGCTGGCGTGCACGGTGGCGCCGAGGGTCCGCATCAACGTGCCCCGGTAGGGCTTCTTCTGCAGGCTCGTGCCGACCATGAACACCCGGCAGCGCAGCCCGAAGATCGAGCAGGCGGCGGCGAGCGCGGTGCCCCACTGCCCGGCCCCGGTCCCGGTGACCAGTTCCTTCACGCCGGCCTTGGCGTAGTAGTAGGCCTGCGCGAGTGCGGTGTTCAGCTTGTGGCTGCCGGAGATGTTGCCGCCCTCGTACTTGACGTAGATCGGCACCCGCGCGCCGACGGCCTCCTCGAACCGGCGGGCCCGCCACAGCTGGGTGGGTCGGAAGGTGCGGTAGGCGTCGAGCACCTCGGCGGGGATGTCCCAGAACTCGCGGCCCGGTGCGGACTGGCGCACCAGCGCGAACGGCAGGTTCACCGAGACCCCGGCGTCCGAGCTGCCGGCGGTGGCCTCCGGGCTGCGGTCGGGCGGCAGCGGCTCGTCCAGGTGCGGCAGCACGCTGCGCCAGCTGGTCGGCATCGCGACGGTGCTCATCGCTGCACCTCCGTCTCGCGGGCGCCTTCGGCGACGACCTCGACGAGGTCGTTGACCGTCTTGAAGGTGCGGCCGACGAACAGGTCGTCGGGCAGTGTCACGTCGAGGGTGTCCTCCAGCTGCACCAGCATCCCGACGAAACCCATCGAGTTGATGCGCAGCAGGTCGCCGCTGAGCGGCTCGTTGTCCTGGATCTCCTCCGGCGCCAGTGAAAGCCGGGATTCGGCGATCACCACGCGCTTGACGGAGTCGGAGACCGTCGTGTGGTCTGGTCCGGTTGTCATCTTTTGCCCTCCCAGGCATTTCGGGGATCGGGTTTTCGCAGGGAAGTTCAGGCCGTACGGGCCAGGTCGGCGTCGTTCCGGGCGAGGAACTCGTCGAGGTGGCCCAGCACGGCGGGCAGGGCTTTCCGGCCGAACACGTCGAAGTGACCGCAGTGCAGTTCGCGCACGCGCAGCCGCCCGGACAGCCGGGTCCAGTTCTCGATCTGGGTGCAGCGGTTCGGCCCGTCGCACGCCATCAGCAGCGCGGGGCCGGGGTGGGTGCTGGTCACCCGGTGCCGGCCCGACGCGGTGACGTGGGCGTGGGCGGTGGTTTCGGCCGACGGCTGGTCGCGGGGAGCGACCTTGGCGTGGACCGAGCGCATGATCCGCTCGACGACGTCGTCGCGCTGGGTCGCGGTGCCGAACTCGTCCCGGCGGGTGAAGCTGTCGATCATCACCACGGCGGGGGCCGGGCCGGTCTCGGCGAGCCGCGCGCCCAGCTCCCAGGCGAGGACGCCGCCCATGGACCAGCCCACCAGCAGTTCCGGGCGCCGCGGCAGGGTGTCCAGCAGCCGCAGGTACCGCCGCGCCATCGCGTCGACGTCCTCGTCGGGCCGCTCGCCTTCGAACAGGCCGCTGGCGCGGATCCCGCTCACCCCGCCGCGGCGGGCCAGCCGCACGGCCAGCGGGGTGTACGGGCTCAGGCCGCCACCGCCGGGGTGCACGAGCACCGCCTGCGAGGCCTGCGGCCGCCGGCTCAGCGGGAGCAGCAGCGGGGGCTTTGCGGGGGCGGTCATCAGTTCGCCTCGCGCAGCCGGCCGTTGGCCTCGACCACCCAGCTGTAGTTCACCAGCGCGGCCAAGGTGATCGGCCCGCGGGCGTGCAGCCTGCTGGTGCTGATCGCGATCTCCGAGCCCAGCTCCAGCGTGGGACCGTCGTTGAGCCGCAAGGACCCGTTGACGACGATGGTGGCCGCGTCCACCCGGTCGGTGAACGCGCCGGTGACCTCCGGGTCGGTGGCGGCGATCGCTTCGCTGTGCCCGGAGCCGTACCGCTGGATGAACTCCACGGCTTCGTCCGGGGAGTCCACCGCCACCACGCCGATCGTGCTGTCGAGGAACTCCCGGCCCAGGTCGTGCTCGCCGAGGGCTTCCGCCCGCCACTGCCCGGTCGTCTCCGGCTGCCGGATCCCTTCGCCGACCCGCAGGGTCAGCGGCCGGCCGTCGCGGCGGGCGCCGTCGAGCAGCGCCGCCACGAACTCGTCGGCCACCGGCCGGTCGACCAGCGCGATCTCCAGGGAGGTGCACCCCGCCGGGGCGGGCAGCTTGCTGTCCAGCGCGATCGCGACCGCCTGGTCCAGCTCGGCGCTCGAGTGCACGTAGAGGTGGTTGACCCCGCCGCCGCTGGCCAGCACCGGGATGGTGCCCGCGTTGTGGCAGTAGTCGACGAGCGACGGGCTGCCGCGGGGGATGAGCACGTCGATCTCGTCGGGCCGGCGCAGCAGTTCCTTCATCAGCGCGCGGCTGGGGTCGTCCAGCACGGTGACCAGGCCCGTCGGCAGCTCGGCGTCCTCCAGCGCGGCGGTGACGGCGGCGCCGAGCGCGGCGTTGGTCCGCGCGATCTCCTTGCCACCGCGCAGGATCACCGCGTTGCCGGCCGCGACGTTGAGCAGCGCGCCCTCGACGGTGACGGTGGGGCGGGCCTCGAAGATCATCAGCACCACGCCCAGCGGCCGCGGCACGCGGTGCCGGGTGCCCCAGTCGCCGATCGGGGTGCCCGGCGGGCGGGTGGTCAGCTCGCGCATTTCTTCGGCGACCGTCGACGTCAAGCTCACCAGGTCGGCCAGGTGCTCCTCGGTCAGCCGGAGCCGGTCGACGAGCACGTCGGGTAGGCCCTGCTCTTGAGCTCGGCCGACGTCGGCGTCGTTCTCCGCGCGGATCCGCGGCCACGCCGAGGTGAGCCGGGCGGCCAGCCCGGTGCAGAAACGGTCGTAGGGTTCGGTGCCCAGCGGCGGGGCCGCCACGGTCGCCGCACGTGCGGCGCTCACGATCTTGTCTACCATTGTTCTCCCGACCTCGAACCGGATTCCAGCCGCGGTGACTCCGCGGCGATTCCGATGATTTCCCCCGGTAGATGACTCACGCTCCCACCGGGAAATGATCGGGGCAAATGTGATCATGGCCCAGCTGATGGGCTCATCAATAGTTTCTATGACCCCATCAACCGCACCCTGATCCGCGGTTCTAAACGTTGACTACGCGGAAATTTCCTTGGAGTGTCTTCAGGCATGGAACATCGACGACTGGGCCGCAGCGGCCTATCCCTGAGCAGGATCGCCTACGGCAATTGGATCACCCACGGATCGCAGGTGGCGGAAGAACAAGCGAAGAAATGCGTCGAAGCGGCGCTCGACGCCGGCATCACCACTTTCGACACCGCCGACATGTACGCGAACACCCGCGCCGAAGAGGTGCTGGGACGCGCGCTGGCGGGCCGGCGCCGGGAAAGCCTGGAGATCTGCACCAAGGTGTACTGGCCGACCGGCCCCGGCGGCCCCAACGACCAGGGCCTGGGCCGCAAGCACATCATGGAGTCCGCGACCGGCTCCCTGCGCCGGCTCGGGACCGACTACCTCGACCTCTACCAGGCCCACCAGTTCGACCCCACGGTCGAACTGGAGGAGACCATGCTGGCCTTCGCCGACCTGGTGCGCCAGGGCAAGGTCCTCTACGTCGGGGTCTCGGAGTGGACCGCCGACCAGATCACCCGCGCCGCCGCGCTGGCCCGCGAGCTGCGTGTCCCGCTGATCGGCAGCCAGACGCAGTACTCGATGCTGTGGCGGGTCATCGAAGCCCAGGTCATCCCGGCCTGCGAGCGCGAGGGTATGGGCCAGCTCGTCTGGTCGCCGATGGCCCAGGGCGTGCTCACCGGCAAGTACCTGCCCGGTCAGCGCCCGCCCGAGGGCTCCCGCGCCACCGACGGCGAGGGCAGCGGCTACATGGTCCGCTGGCTGCAGGACGACGTGCTCCGCAAGGTGCAGGAGCTGCGCCCGGTCGCCGAGGAGCTCGGCCTGACCATGGCCCAGCTGGCCCTCGCCTGGGTGCTGCAGAACCCCAACGTCACGTCCGCGATCACCGGTGCCTCGCGCCCCGAGCAGCTCACGGACAACCTCAAGGCCGTCGACGTCGTGCTCGAGGACGCCGTGATGACCAAGATCGACGAGGTGCTCGACGGCGTCAGCCGCTTCGACCCGACCTTCATCGGCGTGCCGCTGACGGCCCTCGTCTGATCACGACTCCAGGGAGAAACGCGTGTCGGACACCGAATGGGCCTACGACGGAAAGCGCTATCGGTCGCACCGCTTCCCCGGTGAAGTCCGGGCGGAGATGAAACCCCTCAACCGCAGCGACAACTGGCACGCCGGACTGGCGTGGCTGGAGGACGCCTGCTGGATCGCGGCGTGCGTGTGGCTGTGCGTCGCGGTGTCGTGGTGGTGCTACCCGCTGGCGGCGCTGGTCATCGGCGCCCGCCAGCGGGGGCTGTCCACGATCCTGCACGACTGCGCCCACGGCGTCGGCGCGGCCGACCACCGGGTGCGGATGCTGCTCGGCACCGTGCTCACGGCGTACCCGATCTTCCAGCAGCACTACGCCTACAAGGTTTCGCACGTGTTCACCCACCACCCGCGGCTGGGCGATCCGGACCAGGACCCGGATCTGCGGTTCTTCATCGAGCAGGGGGCCTACCGGGCCGCGTCGCCGCGGGCCTACGTCCGCCGGGTGGTGCTGATGCCGCTGTTCGGCACGCAGACCTGGGCCTACCTGCGGTACCTGGTGCGCAACCGGTACCGGGTGCTGCGGGCGGGCCGGGTCCAGGAATCCTCGCCGGTCCAGCCCCGCAAGCGGGCGCTCGACCGCATCGGGTTCTGGGCGTTCTGGGCCGTCGTCGCCGGCGTGTGCTGGTCACAGGGCTGGATGCTGGAGCTGCTGCTGTTCTGGTTCGTGCCCTACCTGACGAGCTTCCAGATCCTGGGCTGGTACATCGAGCTGTCCGAGCACACCCCGCTCGTCCGGGACTCCCGCGTCGACCTGCACATGACGCGCAACCGCAAGAGCCGCGGCTGGGAGAAGTTCCTCACCGGCATCCACAACGACAACTACCACCTGGAACACCACCTCGACCCGCGCACGCCGTTCTGGAACCTCGGCAAGGCGCGGCGGGTGCGGCTGGCCGATCCGGAGTACGCCGCGGTCGACGCCGTGCTGGGCGGCCTGTTCACCCGCGGGCCGCAGGGCCAGCCCAGCGCCGTCACCGCGATCGTCACGTCCATGTCCGAGCAGCCGAAGGAGCACGCTCATGCCGGCCAGTGACCGAGCCGCCAGCACGCCGAAGCAGTACCGGCGGCCCGAGTCCGCGGTGCTGCACGCCGGTGCCGAGCTGCGCACCGGCCCGACCGCGCCGGTGGTCACGCCCATCTTCCAGACCGCGGCCTACGAGCTGCCCGGCACCGGGGCCGCCGCCGGCATCTTCGACCTCAGCGAGGACGGCCACGCCTACACCCGGCTCAACAACCCGACCTGCGACGTCCTCGAGGCGCGGATCGCCGCGGTCGACGGCGCCCCGGCGGCGCTCGCCGTCTCCTCCGGCCAGGCCGCGACCACCGTCGCGCTGCTCAACCTGTGCCAGGCCGGGGACAACATCGTCAGCTCCGACGAGCTCTACGGCGGCACGTGGAACCTGCTGGCCAACACCTTCGCCCGGTTCGGCATCGAGACCCGGTTCGTCAGCCCGGAGGACCCGAAGAACTTCGCCGCCGCCACCGACGAGCGCACCCGGTGCTACTTCGGCGAAACGCTGCCCAACCCCAAGCTGCGCATCTTCCCCATCGAGGACGTCGCCGGGCTCGCGGACCAGGCCGGGGTGCCGCTGGTGCTGGACAACACCCTGCTCCCGATGGTCTGCAACCCGCTGGAGTTCGGCGCGAACATCCTGGTGTACTCGGCGACGAAGTACATCGGCGGGCACGGCAGCGCCCTGGGCGGGCTCATCGTGGACGGCGGCACCTTCGACTGGACCCGCCACGCCGCGCGGCACCCGCTGCTCACCGAGCCCGACGCCGCCCACGGGGGCGAGGTGTGGACCGAGGCCGGTGCCGGGCTCGAAGGCGCGCTGGGCCGCAGCCCGTACCTGCTCAAGGCGCGGGAAACGCTGGTGCGCGACCTCGGGCCGTGCCTCAGCCCGTTCAACGCTTTCCTGCTCATCCAGGGCATCGAGACGCTGCCGCTGCGGATGCGGGCGCACGGGGACAACGCGGCCGCGGTGGCGCGGTTCCTCGCCGCGCACCCGGCGGTGGCCTCGGTCCGCCACCCGAGCCTGGCCGGCGGCGAGCAGAAGGACCTGCTCGAGCGCTACCTCGGCGGCAACGGCGGCCCGCTGGTGCAGTTCGAGCTGACCGGCGGGCAGGAGGCGGGCAGCCGGTTCATCGAGGCCCTTCGCCTCTTCGCGCACGTGACCAACATCGGCGACGTCCGGTCCCTGGCCACGCACCCGGCGTCCACCACCCACGCCCAGCTGCCCGTGGCCGACCAGCTCGCGGCGGGCGTGACCCCGGGCTCGGTCCGGCTGTCCCTGGGCCTGGAGCACCCCGACGACCTGCTCGAAGACCTCGCCCAGGCGCTGGAGCAAGCCCGGTGAGCCGCCCGCTGATCGCGCTCGCCGCGTCGGCCGAACCGGTCGACGACGTGTCGCACATCGCGGTGCGCGAGGTCTACGTCCGGGCCCTGGAACGGGTTTCCGGCTGCGCGGTGGCCGTCGTCGGCGGCCCCGCGCCGTACCTGGCGGAGCTGCTCGGCCGGTTCGACGGCGTCGTGTTCGGCGGCCACCAGACCGACGTCCAGCCCGCCCGCTACGGCGGCGCGCCCCGGCTCGCTCCGGCGGACCCGGCCCGCGACGAGCTCGCGTTGCGGGTGCTGCCCGCCGCGGTGCGGGCGCGGCTGCCGGTGCTGGGGGTCTGCCGCGGGCTGCAGGAGCTCAACGTCGCCCTGGGCGGCACGTTGCGCGACCTGCCCCACGACGGGCACCGCGAGGACCTTTCGCAGCCCCGGGACCGGCAGTACCTGCCCGCCCACGAGATCCGCCTGCGCGAAGGCGGGGTGCTGCGGCGGCTGCTGGGCACCTCGGCCGTCTCGGTCAACTCGCTGCACCACCAGGCCATCGACCGGGTCGCCCCGGACCTGCGGGTGGAAGCGGTGTCGGCCGACGGCGTGATCGAGGCCGTCTCGGCCACGACGGGCTCGTTCTGCCTCGCCGTGCAGTGGCACCCGGAGTGGTACGCGGGCACGGACCCGGTCTCCGCCGCGCTCTTCCGCGAGTTCGGCGTCGCGGCCCGGCTGGCGGCCGGCCGCCGATCGCAGCTGGCCGAGGCCGGCTGAGCCGCTCAGCCCGGCTTTCCCTTGCCACGCCCCATGTCCAGCAGTGGCATGAACAGCTGGGCCAGCGGCCCGATCGTGCAGGCGTACAGCACGGTCCCGATGCCCACGGTGGCGCCGAGGGCGAACCCGATCACCAGCACCGCGATCTCGATGCCCCAGCGCACCGCCCAGATCGGGTGCCCGCGCTGGGCCAGCCCGGTCATCAGCCCGTCGCGCGGCCCCGGCCCGGCCTGCGCGCCGATGTAGCAGCCGGTGGCGAAGCCGTTGAGCACGATGCCCGCGATCAGCACGACCCAGCGCAGCCACAGGTGGTCGAACGACGGCAGCAGCGCGAGGGTGACGTCCATCGAGGTGCCGACGAGCAGGACGTTGCACAGCGTGCCCAGCCCCGGTTTCTGCCGCAGCGGGATCCACAGCAGCAGCACCGCGGCGCCGATGAGGTTGGTCCAGACGCCGATGCTGAGCCCGACCGTGCGGGTCAGCCCCTGGGCGAGCGCGTCCCACGGCTCGACACCGAGCCCGGCCGCCACGACCATCGCGTCGCTGATCCCGTAGAGCACCAGCCCGAAGAGCAGCTGGCTCCCGCGCCGCACGGGCCGGCCCGGCGGGATCAGCGGCGACTGCAGCAGATCCCGCGGGCGTGCTTTCGAAGACACCACTGTCCGGCCGACCTTCCCGTCGAGTACTGGCGAGTGCGATCAGCCGACGGCGTTGTCGGCGTAGTTCACCGTGATGTTCTTGAAGCCCAGTGACTGCAGCAGGCCGACCAGCATCGTCCGGGTGTTCTTCTCCGCGTCGGCCACCAGCGGGCTCTTCTCGGCCGCGGCCTGGATCTGCTTCTGGGCGAGTTCGTACAGTGCCTGCTGGGAGTTCGGGTTGCCGCTGAGGAACTCGTTGATCCGGGTGAACAGGCCCTGCTGCTGCGCGTAGACGTGGGACTCGTGCACGTCCAGGGTCGCCGGCTCCAGTTGCGCGTGGCCCAAGGTGATCGTGGCGGACAGGCGGTCGTCGGAGACCTTGACCGCGTCGCCCTTCAGGTGCGAGAAGTCGACGAACGCGTTGTCCGTGCCGACGCCGATGAACAGCGTGTCGCTGCCCACGAGGAAGCTGGGCAGCACCGAACCGGTCGTGATGTCGACGACCACCTGGAACGAGCCGCTGGCCGCCTCGTAGCGGGAGAGCTCGACGATCGACTGCAGCAGCACCGGACCCGAGTGCTCTTCGGTGTGCTCGGCGAACGGGTTCCGCAACTGGGGTAACAGGTGTACCGCCGATCCGACGAGCACCGCCGCGACGACGACCACTACGGCCACGGCCATGGCGATGAGCCGCTTGCCCCATTTACTCATACCGGCAGGAATACCCACGTCGCCGCCCGGTCAAGCGGCCGGCGGCGGTACGGTGTTGCCCGCTCGCGTGGCCGGCCCTCCGACGACGGGAAACATCGTGCGCAAGTCCCTGTGGCTGTGGATCCTGCTGCTCGTCCTCGCTGTCCTGGTGCTGGGGATGATCTTCGGCGGCTACCGCATGGGCACCAAGCTCGGTGCCCCCGACGGCGATCAGCCGTCGACGTCCATCGCGTTCGGGTCCTTCGGCGGCTTGTAGGTCGCGTTGAAGTCCGCGATGTCCTTGTCCGTGATCGACTTGAGCTCCTTCGGGTCGAGGTCGCCGCGCTCCAGCGCGGCCCAGTCGTCGGCCGTCGGGTTCTTGTAGAAGCCGCCGTAGCCCGGCCATTCGCCGGTGCGGGCCGCGTCGCGGGCGCCGTGCATCTCGGCCGCGTCCCACTTGTCGATCGGCTTGGTCGTCACGTGGCCGGTGCCGTCCACCGTGTGGCCGCCCGCCGGGGTGGCCTGGCCGGCCTGCGGGTTGTACCGCATGCCCTCGCCGCCGGAGTGCATGTCGTCGACCATCTTGTGGTACGAGTCGTCGGCGATGTCCATCCGCTTCTGCTCGGCGTCGTAGGAGGCCCGGTCCGGGTGGTTCGGGTCGGCCTTGACGGCGTCCCGGCGGTCCTGCTCGGCCTTCGCCGCGTCCGCCGTGTCCTTGTCGTGGAGCGGGTGGTCCTTGTTGTGGACGTGGTTGGGGTCGTCCCCGTGGTAGACCTGATCCGAGAAGCTGTGCGGCTTGTCGTAGCCCGCGCCGATGGTCTGCGAGTTCTGGAAGCCCTGCTGGTGCCCGTAACCGAGCTGGTTGAGCTGCACCGCGCTGCTCGGGTCGTTGGCCTCGATGGCGTTGCGCTGCGCGTTGCGGTACGACCCGAGGCGGTCGTCGTAGCCGAGCTTGTCGTCCTTCGTCGTGTTGGGCGAGTCCCGGACGTCGCCCTTGGTGAACCCGGACTCGTGGTTGCTGCCGCCCTTGCCCGTGCCCGGGTGGTACCGGTGGTTGGCGTAGTCCTCGTAGTACGCGTTGGCGTTGTTCTCCAGCGGCTTGCTGCTCTTGTCCGCCCGTGAGCCCTTCGCGGCGCCGTTGTCGGTCAGGATGTCGTAGCCGGCGGCGTGCTCGGACTGGTGCGTCTTGTCCCCGTCGATCTTGAAGTCGTGCTTTTCGTCGAGGCGCTTGCGCTCGGCGTTCCGGTCGCCGTAGGTGCCTTCCGGGTACTTGCGCTTGCTCGTCGACGGCCCGGAGTTCCCGCGGGCGTAGGGGTGCGCCTGGGCCTTGGCGGCCGCGGCCGCGCAGGGCGTGGTCCGCGTCGGGGCCAGGCCGAGCGGGTCGATCATCGCGGTCGGGTTGCCGACGTAGGCCAGTGAGTCCGGCGCCGGGGTCAGGCCCAGCGGGTCGTGCGAGAGGTACCGGCCGGTCTCCGGGTCGTAGTAGCGGTGCCGGTTGTAGTGCAGGCCGGTCTCGGGGTCGTGGTACTGGCCCGGGAACCGCAACGGCGTCCCGGCGGTGCCGCCGGCCGAGACGACCGGGCCCCACAGCGCGGTGTGCACGTGCCCGGCCAGCGCGCCGGTGTCGTCGACCAGCTCCGCGGGCGCCCCGACCAGGTCCGAGACGATCGCGTGGAACCGGTCGCCGCCGGCCGCGCCGAGGACGCGTTCGGTCTGGGTGAGCGGCAGCCGCGCGCCGGGCGCGTACTCCCACACCGTGGCGACCGGCGGCCGTCCCGGTCCACTGTGGACCTGTTCGGCGGGAAGCTGGCCGTCCCAGGCGAATTCGACCTGCTCGGCGACGCCGCCGGTGGCGTCGAGGCGCTGCTTGGCGACGCGCCGGCCGAGCGGGTCGTAGCGGTAGCGCCACCCGACCCCCTCCGGCGTGCGGACGCCGAGCAGCCGGTTCTCCGCGCTCCACTCGTAGGTCCAGCGCTGCCCGCCGCGCTCGCGGGCGACGACGCGCCCTTCGCCGTCGTGGGTGTAGCCGGTGGGGCCGGCGGTGGTGAGCAGGGTGCCGGTGTAGGCGCGCGGACCGGTGGCCTCCGGCGCGCCGGACCAGCCGGCTCCGGTGACGGCGCCGGTCACGTCGTAGTCGTAGTTCTCCTGCCAGCGCGGGCCACGCACCGCGCGGACCCGCCCGGCGGCGTCGACGTCGAGCGTGCGCGGCCCGGAGATCAGGTCGTCGACGCCGGTGAGGTAGCCGTCGATCAGGTAGCCGTACTCCCGTCGCTGCACGGTTTCCGCGCCGCGGAGCACCGTCTGCGCCGAGAGCTGCCCGGTGGGGGTCCAGTCCTGGCGCAGTTCCGCCACCGGCCCGGCGCCCTTGTGCAGCCGGCGCACCGTTTCGCGGCCCGCGGCGTCGTAGCCGAACCGCAGGGTGCGCCCGGCGGTGGCCAGCGCGGTCGGCCGGTCGGCGGCGTCGTAGCCGGTCACCGACTCCGCGCCCGACGGCGTCCGGCGGCCCACGCGGCGGCCCAGGGGGTCGTAGCGGGAGTACACGACCCGGCCGTTGATCGACTCGGACAGCACGCGGCCGAGCGCGTCGTAGGTGAACCGGACCTCGCTGTGCGCGTTGGCCGCCGTCAGCATCCGGTCGGCCGCGTCGTAGGTGAACACGGCGACCTCGTCGGCGCTGCTGCGCCGCACGACCCGGCCCACGCTGTCGCGTTCGAGGGTGATGGCCTGCCCGGCGCCGTTGGTGCGGTGCACGAGCCGTCCCGCGGCGTCGTAGCCGTAGCGCAGGACGCGCCCGTTGTAGTCGGTCTCGCCGACCTTCCGGCCCGCGGCGTCGTACTCGTAGCGCCACACCAGGCCGCGTTCGTTGGTGACCGAGGTGAGCCGCAGTTCGGTGTCGTAGCCGTACTTCAGCGTGCCGCCGCCGGGGCTCCGCTCGCTGACCGGCACGTCGAACTGGGCGTACTCGATGCGGCTGACGCCCCCACGCGCGTCCGTCCGCTCCTCGAAGCTGCCCCGCGCCGTCGAGGCGAACCGCTCGACCGCGCCGTCGGCGTCCCGCGCCTGCACGAGGTGGCCGGCGGCGTTGCTGACCAGGGTAGTGGTGTGGCCCAGCGGATCGGTCGTGCTGGTGGTGTTGCCGAGCGCGTCGTAGCCGTAGCGCCACACGGCGCCGTCCGGCTCGGTGACGAGCACGGGGAGCCCGGCGGCGTTGGCCTGAATCCGGGTGACGCCGCCGAGGGCGTCGGTCGCGGAGTCCACGGTGCCGGTGAAGGGGTCGTAGGTGTAGGCGGTCGCGGCGCCGGTCGGGTCGACGGTGCGGGCGAGGCTGCCGCGCCCGTCGTACTCGTAGCGCCACACGGCGCCGTCCGGTCCGGTCACGGCGGCGGGCCGGCGCCGCTCGTCGTAGCCGACGACCATGCGGCCGCCGTCGGGCCGCGTCACCGCGGTGAGGTTGCCGATCTCGTCGTAGTCCCAGCGCGTGACGTGGCCGAGCTCGTCGGTCTCGGCGACGACGCGCCCGAAGCGGTCCCGCTCGGCGCTGGTGGTGTGGCCCAGCGGGTCGGTCTGCCCGATCACCCGCAGCCGCTCGTCGAGCCGGTAGCGGGTGACGGCGCCGAGCGAGTTCGTGACGGTCGTGACGCCGGGCTCGTAGGCCAGTTCGGTGTTCAGGTAGCCGCCGGTGCCCTGCGCGCGCACGCATCGGCCCTGGGCGTCGTAGCCGTAGCGGTACCAGCGGCCGTTGACGTCGTCCCAGCGCACCAGCCGGCCGTCGGCGTCGTAGGTGAACTTCTGCGGGGTGCCGACCGCGTCGACGACCTCGACCAGCCGGCGCGCGGCGTCGTAGCCGTACTCCGCCAGCGGGATCGGCGAGCCCGCGGTGCGCAACGCCGTGACCAGGCCGTCGGCGCTGTCGATCTCGACGCGGTAGCCGCCGGAGTGCTCGATGGCCACCGGCACGCCGTCGCGGTAGCGCAGCACGATCCGGTTGCCCGCGCCGTCGACGACCGCGCGCAGGGGCAGGGTGGTGGCGCCGCGGCCGGCCGCGAAGTAGCGCATCCGGTCGGACTGGGGGTCGCCGACGATGAACCCGTGCCGGACCCGGCGCAGCGCCAGGTACGGGCCGCTCTCCGGGACCACGGCCTCGACCCCGCGCGGGACCGGGTAGCGCAGCAGCGTGCCGTCGGCCAGGGCGAGGTGCAGCCCGTCCGGCTCGACCTCGAGCCGTTCGTCCAGCGTCGAGGTCCAGGTGGGGCCGAACAGCCGGCCCGCGCGGTAGGTCGACAGGTGCGTGCGCGCGATCACGAGCGGCAGCGCGCCGGGCAGCGACACGTCCTCCTGCTCCAGCATCACCGCCCCGGTCGCGACGTCGATCGGGTCGCCGCAGTCCGTCTTGTCCTTGGTCGGCGTGGTGTGTTCGTCCGGCTTGGGGTTGTTGTCCTTGATCCGCGGCCCGTCGTCGGGCTTGCCCTTCGGCGTCGACGAAGGCTTCGTGTCGCCACCGTCGGGACCTTTCGACGCCGGGGGCGGCGTGGGGTCGGGACTCTTGGGCGTGTCGTCCGGGCCTTTGGACGCGGGTGGCGGATCGGTCTTGGCCGGCGGCGCGTCCGCACCCGACGAGTGCGTACCGTCGCCGTCACCCTTGGCGCCGGACGGCGAGGTGTTCCCGTCACCCTTCGGCGGCGGCGGATCCGTCTTCGCCGGCGGCGCGTCCGGCCCACCCTTGCCCTTGGGTCCGCCCAGGTCCTTGGGGTTGCCCTTGATGTCGATCTTGTTCGGCGGCGGCGACGCCTTACCCGGCTTGATCTTCCGCAACGCCTTCGCCGCATCCGAGAACAGATCCCCGGCCCGCTTCAACAACGGGACCAGCGCCTTCAACGCCGTGACCAGCCGCTTCACCAAGTTCGCGATCTTCGACGCCGTCTTCGCCACGGCGTTGATGACCTGCGGGACAACCCAGGTGAGCCCGATACCCAGGGTGAACACCACCTGCAACGCCCAGCTGATCAGATGCCCGATCAGCTCGGCGATGATGTCGCGCACCAACGCCCGGACCGCGGCGACCACTTCACCGGCGGTCTTCACACCGCTGGAAGCGCCTTCACAACCCTTCTGCGCCGTGTTCAGCAACGTCACCGTGTCATCGGCACGCTGCCGATAGCTGTCACCAGCAGGACCGGTCCACGACGCGGTGTCCGCCTTGACCATCCCGCTCAGGTCCTCACCGATACTGCCCAGCTCGGTCGCGATGTTCTTCCACGTCTCCGACTGCGCCGCGATCTCGTCCGCGTTGCCGGTCAGCCCGTTGAGTGCTTCCTTGAGCGGCCCGACGTGCTCCATCAGCCACCCGACACCCGCGGCGAGGACCGCACCGAACGGGTCCATCGCCATCGACAACGCGTCCAGCGCGGTCCCGACCGCGCCCATCGCGACCGAAGCCCAGTCACCCGACTCGATCGCGGACTTCAGGTCGGCCGCCGACTCCAGCAGCGAGACGCCCGAGTACGCCTTCGTCGAGTCCTTGGTCTCCGCGACCAGCGGATTGCTCACGTGCGACTTCCCCTCCACCGGCCGAGCTGCAACAAGTGAAGTTAACAAGAACCATCCGGGTGAACCACGTGAACCCCGGCTGAATGCCTCTTCGCCCCGTCGATCTTGCCCCGTTCCTCGTGCCGTCCACGAGGACTCACGGGCCGATGTCCGAGGCGTAGGTGAAGAGGGTGACGCGGTCGGGCAGCTTCGTCTTCGTCATCAGGCTGGACACGTGCTTTTCCACCGTCTTCGGGGAGATCAGCAGCCGCCGGGCGATCTCGGTGTTGCCGAGCCGGTGCGCCAGGAGCCGGAACACGTCGTACTCCCGGACGGTGACGCCGGCGTCGAGCAGCTCCCGGGGGAGCCGGTGCAGGCCGGGCCGTCGCTGCCGGACCGGCTCGCCCGCGCGGCGCAGCAGGACCCGGCACGCGCCGGCGACCGCCGGGACCGCGGCGTCGTGGAAGTACTCCTCCGCGGCGCGCAGCCACGGCACCGGGTCACCCCAGCCGTCGGCGAGGGCGGCCTCGGCCACGAGCCGGGCCCCGAGGTGGATCGCCATCCGGTACGGGCGGGCCGCGTCCCGGGCCTCCTTCGCCGCGGCTTCCGCGCGGGCGCTGTCGCCGTGGCGGCCGTGCAGGACCGCCTCCGCCAGCGCGGTGAACTGCCGGTTCCAGCGCAACCGGCCCGCCGGGGCCGCGGCCGCGGCGGCCAGCTCGTCCGGGCCCAGGTCACCGGCCAGGACGTCCAGCAGCGGCCCGAGCCCGTGCCGGCCGGACAGGGGCGCGCCGCCGGCGAGCCTCAGGTCGCGCCGGGCGCGGTCGCGGTCCTCCTCGAGCAGGGCGCAGAACGCCTGGGCCAGCCCCGGGCCGGGGTCACCGTCGGCGGCGCGGATTCCGGCCAGCGCTTCGGTCATGCCCGCCCGGTCCGCTTGGTGGGCGGCGCAGATCGCGCGGGTGACGCGGGCGTGGCGGACGACGGCGTCGAGGTGGTGGCGCTCGGCGGCCGCCGCCAGCCGCGCCGGCTCGCCGGGCCGGTACTCGCCCCCGAGCACCTGGCCGTACCGGACGATCCGGGCGTCCGCCGCGTGGCTCACCGCCACCGCGCCACCGCGGTCCGCCTGGTCCCGGGCCAGCACCAGGCCGCCGACGTCGCCGTCCGCCTGCGCGAGGTGCTCGCCCAGCCGGAGCAGGACGTGCGTGCGCCACAGCGGCAGCCGGTGCGTCTCGGTCAGCAGCCGGGCCCGCTCGAGGTGGTCCCGGGCCGCGTCCGGGTCCCGCTCCCAGGCGAGGACGCCGAGCGCGAGCAGCGCCTGGCAGGCGACGACCGCGTCGTCGTGCCGCTCGGCCTGCGCCAGGGCGGCCGCGGCCAGCTGCCCGGCTTCGCCGCCCCCGCCCGGCGCCTCCAGCAGCAGGAGCGCGTGGACGGCGTCGATCGCCGCGCCCTGCCGGTCCGGGCCGGCGGACCCGTGACACGCCCGGGCGGCGGCCACCTGGGCGAGCCCGGCGTCGTACCGGCCCGCCAGGCAGGCGGCCCAGGCCAGCCGCGCGTGCAGCGCGGCGGCCCGGTGGAACAGCCCGACCTCGTCGAGCCGGCCCGACAGCTCGAAGGCCCGCTCGACCTGCCCGGTCTCGCCGAGCACGTAGGCCAGCGACTCGAGGACACCGCCGCGCAGCGGGAGATCGGGGCTGTCGGTCAGCAGCGCGTCGGCGCGGCCGAACAGCCCGACCGCGGCCCCGGCCGCCCCGACGGCGAGCGCGCGTTGCCCGGCGTCCGCGAACAGCCGTCCCGCGACGGCCCGGTCGCCCGCGAGCCGCCGCAGCTCCGCGACCCGGGCGCACCAGTCGCCGGGGAGCCCGGGGTGCAGCCGTTCGGCGGCGTCCGCGGCGAGCCGGGCGAGTTCGGCCCGCCGGGTGGGACCCAGCCGGGTGAGCACGGCCTCGACGGTGAGCGGGTGCCGGAAGGCGTACCAGCCGAGCGCCGCCGGGTCCGGCTCGACGAGCCGCGCGTCGATCACGGCGTCGAGGAAGCCGGCCACCGTCCGGTCGTCGGCCCCGGCGGCCCGCTGGACCACCGGCGCGGCGAACCGGGCACCCATGACGGCCGCGGCGGCCAGCAGTTCGGCGCCATCCGGTCCCAGCTGGGTCATCCGGGCCTCGATGCTGGTGACCAGCGCGACGGGCACGGTCCCGGCCGGTTTGTCCGCGAGGTGCCAGCCGTCGGACCGCTCGAGCAGCAGGCCGTCGTGGATCAGCTCGTGCAGGAGTTCTTCGACGAGGAACGGGATGCCGGTGCTGAGCTGCCACAGGTGCCCGGCCGTCGCGCCCGGCACCCGCTCGCGGTCCGTGCCGAGGCACGCCGCGATCACGCCGTGCACGTCGTCGCGGCCCAGCCGGTGCAGGGTCCGGACGGCGCAGACGCCGTGCCGGGCCGCCGAGCGGGCGATGTCGCGGGCGGCGGAGGTGTGGTCGCGGATCGTGCCGATCAGCAGGACCCGGGCCGATTCCAGGTTGTTGACCAGGTACTCCAGCACGAACAGGGTCTCCGCGTCGGTGTCGTGGAGGTCGTCGAGCACCAGCACGCAGCCGCCGGCCCGGCCCACCACCGCGAGCAGCCGCAGCACCGCCTCGGCGACGACCAGCAGCGGCGGCGCCGGGTCGTCGTCCGGGCCGGTGCGCCAGTCGGGGACGAGGACGCCGAGCGCCGGCAGGTACGGGCCGAGCTCGGCGACGTCGAGGGGTTCGGTGTCCCGGGTCAGCGAGAGCAGGGCCTCGGCCAGCGGGCGGAACGGCACCAGCGGCCCGATCGAGCTGCCTTGGCCGCGCAGCACCCGGGCGCCGCGCCCGGCCGCCCGGGCGGCCGCCTCCCGCGCGAGCCGGGACTTGCCGATCCCGCTTTCCCCGACGAGGACGACGGCGCGGCCGTGCCCGGCCAGCGCGTCGTCGAAGGCCGTGGCGAGTTCCCGCAGCTCGCCGTCCCGGCCGATCAGGTCCGGCGACCGGATCAGCATGCCCGGTGGGGACCGGGTAACGGGACATGATCATCGGAATAATCGTATTCGCGCATCGAATTGTTCCCCCAGCTCTCCGGTCACTCCGGATAGGCACTTCTTGGATACACGACGGGTGTGATCACGCCAAGCGGGACCGAATACTGGAATAAGCGGGAGCGTTGCGTGGAGGTCTTCTGGTAACGGGGCGGGCGAGTCCCCCAGGTTTTCCCGGCCGGGTCGCGGGACCCCGGAATCCGGGGCTCGCCCGATCGGAGGTTGACACGCGCCGGGCGCGTCCGCGTCCCGCTCCGGCGCCGTGAGCCACGCCGCACCGGCGGTCCGGGCCGGCGGTGTCGACGTGCCGGTCGGGCCGGATTCGCGCTGTTGACGGCGATTCCGTGGGACGGCGGGGGCACTCCGTGGGAAAGGTGGGGGAGCGGCCCCCATGGCGCCGCGACGCCCGGCATGGGCAGACTGGCGATCGCCACGGCTGGGGTGCGGTGGACCGGGGCACTGGGGTGACACGGCGGGAATGCGACGCGGAGCGATCCGCGCCGCACATCGGCGCGAACGCGTATTCGGCAGGGTCGCCGGATTCGGCGCGCCTTTCGTCGTGCTCCCGGGCAATCATCTCGAACAGGACAACTCCTTGACGCGGCGACGCGGATGTCGCGGACCGGCAGAATGCGGGGAAACAAGTGCTTGCGAACGGAATCACCCGGGTCGGCGTGGTCGGCTCGGGCACGATGGGCGCGGGGATCGCCGAGCTCTGCGTGACGAAGGGCGTCGACGTCCGGCTGGCGGTGTCGCGGGAGTCTTCGCTGGTCTCGGCGCCACGGCGGATCGCGGCGTCGCTCGGCCGCCGCGTGGAGAAGGGGAAGCTGACCCCGGCCGAGCGCGACGCCGCGCTGGCCCGCCTCTCGGTCGGCACGGACCTCGCCGACCTCGCCGACCGGCAGCTGGTGATCGAGGCGATCCCGGAGGACGAGCAGCTCAAGCTCGGCCTGTTCGCCACACTCGACAAGGTCGCCGGCGACGACGCGGTGCTGGCCACGACGACGTCGGCGATCGCGATCACCCGGCTCGCCGCGGTGACCAGCCGCCCGGAGCGGGTGATCGGCCTGCACTTCTTCAACCCGGTCACGGCGCTGCGGCTCGTCGAAGTCGTCCCGGCGCTGCCGACGGCCGACGCGGTGACCGACCTGGTGACGGCCTTCGCCGAGGACACGCTGGACCGGCGGGCGGTCACCGTCGCCGACCGCAGCGGGTTCGTGGTCAACGCGCTGCTGGTCCCGTACCTGCTCGCGGCGATCCGGCTGGTCGAGGCCGGCTACTGCCCGGCCGAGCGGGTCGACCTCGCGATGGAGCTGGGCTGCGCGCACCCGATGGGCCCGCTGCGGCTGGCCGACCTGATCGGCCTGGACGTCGTCGCCGCCATCGCGGCCGCACTGCACGCGGAGTTCAAGGAGCCGCTGTACGCCACGCCGCCGTCGCTGGCGCGGCTGGTCGAAGCCGGGCACCTCGGCCGCAAGACCGGCCGCGGCTTCCACACCTACTGAAACCCTTGAGGAGAAACCGATGCACTCGTTCCTGAACATCAAGAAGTCGGCCCGGATCAGCGACGACTTCTGGGACGTCACCAACAAGGCCGGGCTGTTCGACGTCGTCGTGGCCGGGCTCGGCGACGGCCGCCACCGCGCGCTCGCCGACGGCCACGAGTTCGTGAACATGTCGTCCTACTCCTACCTCGGCCTCGACACGCACCCGAAGCTGGTGCGGGCCGCGGCCGACGCCGTGCTCGCCGAAGGCGCGCTGAACACCTCGACGTCCCGGATGCGCGTGCGCTTCGGGGCGCTCAGGGACGCCGAAGCGGCGCTGTCGGAGCTGTTCGACGTCGAGGCGGTGACGCTCAACTCGTGCGCCGCCGCCGCGTGGGCGGCCCTGCCGCTCGTCGCGTCCGGCATCTTCACCGAGGGCGAGCCGCCGCTGATGGTGTTCGACAAGAACGCGCACTTCTGCCTCAACGCCATGAAGCCGAGCGTCGCCGACGAAACCGAAGTCGCCGTGGTGCCGCACAACGACGTCGAAGCGCTGGAAGAACTGTGCAAGCAGCACAAGCGGGTCGCCTACGTCGCCGACGGCGTCTACAGCACCGGGGGCCAGGCGCCGGTGAAGGAACTCCTTCGCCTGCAGGAGAAGTACGGCCTGTTCCTGGTCTTCGACGAGGCCCACGGCATCTCCACGGTCGGCCACCGCGGCCGTGGCGTCGTGCTCGAAGAACTGGGCCAGATCAACGACCGCACGATCATCATCACCTCGCTGAACAAGGGCTTCGGCGCGTCCGGCGGCGCGATCTTCCTCGGCCGCCGCGGGTCCCAGTGGCGGCTGGACACCGCGCAGCGCAACGGCGGCCCGCTGATGTGGTCGCAGCGGATCAACACCGCGGGCCTCGGCGGGCTGCTCGCGTCCGCGGAGCTGCACCGGACCCCCGAGCTGACCGCGTTGCAGCAGCGGCTGCAGGACAACATCGCCCGGTTCGACCGCCTGGTGGAGACCGGCGAACGCGGCGACGGCCTGCCGATCCGGTTCGTCCGGGTGGGGTCGGAGGACGCGACCGTCCGGCTCGCGCAGGGCCTGTTCCGCAACGGCTTCTACGTCTCGCCGATCTTCTTCCCGATCATCGGCCGCGGCAAGGCGGGGCTGCGGATCATGCTGCGCGCCAGCATGACCACCGCCGAGATCGAGAAGTTCGCCGCGTTGCTGGGCACGTTGGGGGAGGCGTGACGGCCCTGCGTTCGCACGTCGACGTCGCCTCGGCCGGCTTCCGCCGCAACGTCGAGGACTTCGAGGTCAACCGCGCGGTGATCGCCCTGGCCAAGGCCGCGGCGCTCGCCGGCGGCAGCGAGAAGGCCCACCGCAAGCACGCCGATCGCGGCAAACTGACCGCGCGGCAACGGATCTCCCGGCTGCTCGACCCCGGCACACCGCTGCTGGAGGTCGGGCAGCTCGCCGCGCACGACGTCTACGACGAGCCGGTCCCCTCGGCCGCGCTCGTCACCGGGATCGGGGTCGTGGCCGGCCGGCCGTTCATGATCTTCGCCAACGACGCCACCGTGAAGGGCGGCACGTACTTCCCGCTCGGCGTCCGCAAGCACCTGCGCGGGCAGAAGATCGCCCGCGAGAACGGCCTGGGCTGCCTCTACCTGGTCGACTCCGGCGGGGTGTTCCTGCCGCTGCAGGAGGACCTCTTCCCCGACGAGGACCACCTCGGCCGGATCTTCCGCAACATCGCGGAGATGTCGGCCGAGGGGCTGCCCCAGCTGGCGGCCGTGATGGGGTCGTGCACCGCCGGCGGCGCGTACATCCCGGCGATGTGCGACGAGACGGTGATGGTCCGCGGCACCGGCACCGTGTTCCTCGGCGGCCCGCAGCTGGTGCGCGCCGCGACGGGCGAGGTCGTCGACGCCGAGACGCTCGGCGGCGCCGACCTGCACACCCGCGTCACCGGCGTGGCCGACCACCTCGCCGAAAACGACGACCACGCCCTCGCGATCCTGCGTGACCTCGCCGCGCGCAGCACCCGGCCGCGGCTGGCGGAACCACCCCAGGCACCGCGGCCGCCGAAGTACGACCCCGCCGAGCTGCCGGGTGTCGTCAGCGCCGGGCTCAAGGAGCACATCCCGGCGCGCGAGATCCTGGCCCGGCTGCTCGACGACAGCGAGCTGACCGAGTACCGCGCCCGGTTCGGCCCGACGATCGTCTGCGGGACCGGGCACGTCGGCGGCTACCCGGTCGGGGTGCTGATCAACGACGGCGTCCTGTTCTCCGAGAGCGCGCAGAAGGCCGCGAACTTCATCGAGGTGTGCGCCCAGCGCGACATCCCGCTGCTGTTCCTGCACAACATCAACGGGTTCATGGTCGGCGCCGAGTACGAGGCCGGCGGGATCACCAAGCACGGCGCGAAGCTGGTCAACGCCGTCTCGTGCGCCAAGGTGCCGAAGTTCAGCCTGGTGATCGGCGGCAGTTACGGCGCCGGCAACTTCGCGATGTGCGGGCGGTCGATGGGCTCGCAGCTGATGGCGATGTGGCCGAGCGCGCGCTCCACGGTCGTCGGCGCGGAGCAGACGGCGAAGGTGATGACCCTCATCCGCGGCGACCAGCTCGCCAAGGAGGGCCGCGAGCTCACGCCCGAGGAGGAGGCGGCGATCCGGGAGCCGATCCTCGCCTCCTACGAGCGGCAGGCGCAGCCGTTGTACTACGCGGCCCGGCTGTGGGTCGACGCCGTCGTCGACCCCGTCGAGACCCGGGACTGGCTGGCGCTGTGCCTGGCCATGGCCGCCGACGCGCCGAAGCGGGAGACCCGCTTCGGGGTCTTCAGGATGTGAGGGAAGATGCCGAAACGTGTGCTGATCGCCAACCGCGGTGAGATCGCCCGCCGGATCGCGCGCACCTGCCGCCGGCTCGGCGTCGACCACGTCGCCGTGCACTCCGACGCCGACGCGGGTGCCGCCCACCTCGAAGGCGCCTTCGAGACCGTCCACATCGGACCGTCGGCGGCCCGGGAGAGCTACCTCGACATCGACGCGGTCGTCGGCGCGGCGCTGCGGACCGACTGCGACGCCGTCCACCCCGGTTACGGCTTCCTGTCGGAGAACCCGGAGTTCGCGGCGCGGGTGACCGAGGCCGGGCTGGTCTACATCGGACCGGACGCCGCCACGATCGCGGCGATGGGGGACAAGGCCCGGGCCCGGGAGCTGATGGCCGCCGCCGGCGTGCCGGTGCTGCCCGGTTCGGAGCATGCGACGGAGTCCGCGGCGCAGCTGCGCGCCGACGCCGCGCGGATCGGGTACCCGGCGATCCTCAAGCCGGTCGCCGGGGGCGGCGGCAAGGGCATGCGCGTGGTCCACGGCGACGCCGAGCTGCCCGAGGCGGTGGCCGAGGCCGTCCGCCTCGGCCGGGCCGGCTTCGGCGACGGCCGGCTGCTGGCCGAGCGGTACGTCGCCGCGCCCCGGCACATCGAGGTCCAGGTGTTCGGCGACCGGCACGGGAACGTGGTGCACCTGCTCGAACGCGAGTGCTCGCTGCAGCGCCGGCACCAGAAGATCGTCGAGGAGGCGCCGGCCCCGCACCTGCCGCCGGTCACCCGCAAGGCCCTGCTCGACGCGGCCGTGCGGGGCGCCACCGCGCTGGGGTACGTCGGCGCCGGCACGTTCGAGTTCATCCTCGACGGCGACGGCCGGTTCTTCTTCCTTGAGGTCAACACCCGGCTGCAGGTGGAGCACCCGGTCACCGAGGAGATCACCGGGCTCGACCTGGTCGAGTGGCAGCTGCGCGTCGCCGACGGCGAGCCGCTCCCGCTGCCGCAGCACCGGATCCGGGCCACCGGCCACGCGATCGAGTGCCGGGTCTACGCCGAGGACCCGGCCCACGGGTTCCGGCCCGCGCCCGGCCGCGCCGAGGTCGTCGAGTGGCCGCCCGGGGTCCGCGTCGAAGCCGCGTTCGACGGGCCCGGCGCGGTGCCGGGCTTCTACGATCCGATGGTCGCGAAGCTGGTGGCCGCCGGGCCGGACCGGGAAACGGCGCTCGCCCGCCTCCGCACCGCGATCGGGGAGACCACGCTCGTCGGGCTGACCACCAACCTCGGCTTCCTCGGCGAGCTGCTGGCCGAACCCCGCGTGCTCGACGGCCGCGTCGACACCCACCTGGTCGACGCCTTCACCGCCCGGTCCGCGCCGCCGGACCGGGCGGCGCGGGCCCTCGCCTGCGCGGCGGCCATGGCGGTGCCGGACCGGACCGCCGGGGCCTCGCCGTGGTCGGGCACCGTCGGGGCGTTCGACCGCGCCGCCCTCGACCCCGACGCGCCGCTCGGACGGATCGGCGTCCGCCACGAAGGCCGGGACCGCGAGGCCCGGCTACTGTCCCGCGACCGCGCCGGGCTGCGCGTCGACACCGACGGCGGCCGCTTCACCGTGCTCGCCGCACCCGCGCCGGGCGGGCTGGTCCGCGGCACCGTCGGGACCACCCAGTGGACCGGGTTGGCCACCGCGGCCGGCTACGAGATCGTCATCGGCGGCCACCGCGTCGCGCTGGGCCGCCGGAGTTTCGACGAAGGCGGCGGTGACACCTCCGACGGCGCCGTGCGCACGCCGATGCCGGGGGTCGTCGTCGGGGTGGCCTGCGCACCCGGTGCGCGGGTCGAAGCGGGGGAGCTGCTGGTGGTCGTCGAGGCGATGAAGATGGAGAACCGCATCGTCGCGCCGTTCGCCGGGACGATCGAGCGGCTTTCCTGCGCGCAGCACGAAACCGTCACCGCCGACCAGGTCCTGGTCACGCTCACACCCGAAGGAGACACCCATGCCTGACGCACCGAACCTGCTGTTCGTCGGCGGCGCGCGGCCGCTGAGCTTCAGCCTCGACATGGCGACCGAGGCGCTCGCCCAGGCCGCCGCGCGCGGCCTGCGCGTGCACGTCACCAACACCGCCGAGATCCTCGCCGCCACCGCGCCGGTCGTCGCGGCGGCCACCGTCCAGTCCACTGTGGACGTCCTGACGCCCGGCGCTTCCGCCGCGTGGGCCGCGGCCCAGGTCGCGGCCGGCGAGCGGTTCGACGCCGTGTACGCGCTTCAGGAGCTGGCGCAGGTCGCCGTGGCCGAGACGGCCGAAGCCGTCGGCGCGCCCGGCAACCCGCCGGACGCGGTGCACCGCGTCCGGACCAAGGACGCCTGCCGCGAGGCGCTCGCCGCGGCCGGGTTCCCCCAGCCGGTCGTCGGGCTCTGTGCCGGCGAAGCCGAGGCGGCGGTGTTCCTGAAGGAGCACGACGGGCCGTGGATCGTGAAGCCGCGTGACGCCATGGGCAGCGTCGGCGTCAGCCTGGTCACCGACGCCGCCGAACTGCCCGCCGCGCTCGCGCTGCTGCCGGACGCGAAGCCGTTCCTCGTCGAGCAGTTCGTCGACGGGCCGGAGTTCAGCGTGGAAGGCGTCTTCCTCGGCGAGGTCCCGAAGATCCTCGCCGTCACCGCCAAGGAGAAGGTCCCGCCGCCGTTCTTCGTCGAGACCGGGCACGTGCTGCCGGCGCCGCTGCCCGACGCGCGGCGCCGCGAGATCGAGGACACCGTGTCGTCCGCGCTCACCACGCTCGGCCTGCGGACCGGCGGTTTCCACGTCGAACTCTGGCTCACCCCCGCCGGCGTCGTGCTCGGCGAGGTGCACGGCCGCTTCGGCGGCGACTGGATCCACCGCATGCTCGCCCACGCCATCCCCGGCCTGGAGCTCTACGGGCTGGTCTTCGACGACATGCTCGGCCGGCCGGGCACCGGCGTCCCGCCGGCGCCGAGCCGCGGCGCGGCCGTCCGGTACTTCACGCCGCCGCCGGGACGCCTCGCCGCCGTCGAGGGCTGGGAGCAGGTGCGCGCGCACCCCGCCGTGTTGCACGCCGAACTGGGCGTCGGGCCCGGCGACGAGATCAAGCCCCTGCAGCGCTCCGGCGACCGCGTCGGGTTCGTGGTCGTCGGCGCCGACACGCCGGAGGCG
Organism: Amycolatopsis sp. WQ 127309; assembly: GCF_023023025.1. Lineage (NCBI taxonomy): Bacteria > Bacillati > Actinomycetota > Actinomycetes > Pseudonocardiales > Pseudonocardiaceae > Amycolatopsis > Amycolatopsis sp. WQ 127309. Next base: position 9,512,335 of record NZ_CP095481.1, on the reverse strand, counting down.
GCGAGCGCGCTGGCCGCGGACCTCACCGGTTCCGTGAAGTTCCTCTTCGACCCCGAGATCGAGCCCGAGATCGACCCCGAACCCGAGCCCGGCCGGCTACCCGGTCTCTGGGCCCTGCGCTGACGACCGAAGGACGACATGACCAGCGACATCGGCATCATCGCCACCGGCTCCTACCTGCCCGACCGCGTCGTCACCAACGCCGAGATCGCCCCGGCGGCCGGCGTCGACGCCGCGTGGATCGAACGCAAGACCGGCATCCGCGAACGCCGGCACGCCGCCCCCGGCCAGGCCACGTCGAACCTCGCGGCGATCGCGGCCGACCGGGCGCTGCTCGCCGCCGGGCTGAGCCCGGCCGACGTCGACCACGTCGTCGTCGCCACCTCCACCCCGGACCACCCGCAGCCGGCGACGGCCAGCCTCGTGCAGCACCTGATCGGCGCCCGCTCGGCGAGCGCCGTCGACGTCAACGCCGTGTGCAGCGGCTTCGTCTACGCACTGGCGATGGCCCGGGGGCTCGTGCGCGACGGCGGGCACGCGCTGGTGATCGGCGCCGACGTCTACTCCCGCATCCTGGACGTGCGTGACCGCAAGACCGCGATCCTGTTCGGTGACGGTGCGGGGGCGGTCGTGCTCGGAGCGGTACCGGCGGGAGGGGGCGTCATCGGCACGCGGCTGCGCGGACACGGTGCCGACCACCGGCTCATCGGCGTGCGCGCGGGCGGCAGCCGGGTGCCCGCGTCGGTCCGCTCGGTGCTGGACGGCGAGCACTACTTCCGGATGGACGGGCGTGGCGTGCGCGAGTTCGTCAGCGGGCACGTCCCCGCAGCCATCGCCGGGACCCTGCGGGAAAGCGGGCTGCCCGCCACCGCCGTCGACCACCTCGTGCCGCACCAGGCCAACGGGGTGATGCTGCGCGAACTGGGGGAGGCGCTCGACCTCCCGAACGCGACCCTGCACCTGACCGTCGACCGGTTCGCCAACACCGGCGCGGCGTCGGTGCCCATCACGCTCGACGCCGCCCACCGCGCCGGTGCGCTCGACGTCGGCGATCTCGTGCTGCTGGCCGGGTTCGGCGGCGGGATGAACCTCGGCGTCGGCCTCTGCCGCTGGACGGCCGCGCCGCCGCGAAGCGGCACCGCCGTCCGGAACCACACCAGCGCCCTGTCCCACGGCTGAGAAAGGTCTGTCATGCCCGCGCTCCTTCCCCGCAGCGGACCGCCCCGGCTGCTCGCGGTGGCGACGCTGATCACGATGACCGGCTACGGCGTCTACCTGACGGCCGGCGTCCTGTACTTCACCCGGGCCGTCCACCTGCCCGCCGGTCAGGTCGGGGCCGGGCTGACGATCGCGGGCGCCGTGTCGCTCTCGGCCGGGATCCCGTTCGGGCACCTCGCCGACCGCCACGGCGCCCGCACGGTCTACGCGCTGACGCTGGTGCTCGGCGCGATCTCGATGGCGGGGTTGTGCTTCGCCGGCGGGTTCTGGTCGTTCGTCGTGTTCGCGAGCCTCGGCGCCGCGGCCCAGACGGCCGGGCCGGCCGCCCGCAGCCCGCTCGTCCAGGAGTACGGCGGCGAGCGGCCCGCCGAGTTCCGCGGTTACCTGCGGTCGGTGACCAACCTGGGCATCGCGTTCGGCGCGCTGCTGGCCGGCTGGGGCGTCGCCGCGGACACCCGCAACGCGTACCTGCTGCTCATCGCGGCCAGCGCGGTGTCCTACACCGCGAGCGTGGTCGTCGTGCTGTTCCTCCCGTCCGTGCCCCCGAAACCGGCGGGCACCGGCCCGCGCTGGGTGGCCCTGCGCGACCGGCCGTACCTCGTGCTCACGGTGCTGGACGGCGTGATGGCGATCCAGTACCGCGTGCTGACGGCGGCGGTCCCGCTCTGGCTGGTCAGCCGGACCACGGCGCCGAACTGGACGATCTCCGGCGTGATGATCGTGAACACCGCGATCGTCGTGTTCTTCCAGGTCCGAGCCAGCCGCCGGATCGACACGACCCACGCGGGCGCGGTGGCGTTCCGCCGCGCCGGCTTCGCGTTCTTCGCCGCCTGCGTCGCGATCGCCGCCATGGCGGGCGCGCCCACCTGGCTGGCCCTGGTCTTCCTGCTGGCGGCGGTGATCGTGCACACGATCGGCGAGATCTGGCAGGCGGCGGGCGGGTTCGAGCTGTCGTTCACGTTGGCCCCACCCCACGCGGTCGGCCAGTACCAGGGCCTGTTCGGCATGGGCCTGGGCCTGGGCGTGACGCTGGGCCCGGCGGTGCTGATCGCACTGTGCATCACGTGGGGCACCCCGGGCTGGTGGGTGGTGGGAGGCATCTTCGTGGTGACCGGCCTCGCGGTCCCACCGGTGGTCCGCTGGGCGGAGCGCGACCGAGCCCGCCGCGCGGTGGCCGAGCCGCAGGCAGCTTGACGCGTCAGGAGCCGGTGGCGAGCCGAGGGAACAGCACCTCCGCGGCCGTGCGGTCGACGTCCGGGAAGTGCTCGGCGCCTGGGCCCTCGTACGTGGTCAGGTTCCGGTCGAACCCTTCGCGCCATTCCTTGGGCGCGAAGGGGAAGTCGCTGCCGTAGAGGACGTGGCCCGGCTCGGCGAAGGCGTACAGGGACGGCAAGGCCGTCGGGGTGGCCGACAGCGCCGTGTCGAAGTAGAACTTCCGCAGCCCGGCCAGGATGCCGTCCGGGGTGGTGCCCGGGTTGAACATCGCCGCGCCGGTGAAGCGGTGCGCGGCGAACGGCAGGAAACCGCCCGCGTGCGAGAGGATGACGCGCAGGTCCGGGTGCCGGTCGAACACGCCGTGGGCCACCAGGTCGAGCGCGGCGCGCGTGGTGTCGAACGGGAAGTCCAGCAGCGGGCTCGGCAGGCCGTCGAGCCGCGCGATCGGCGGCTCGGCCGGGTGCACGAACACCACGGCGCGGCGCGCGGCCAGCTCCGTCCACAGTGGACCGTACGCCGGGTCGCCCAGGTAGCGGCCGCGGGCGTTGGACAGCAGGACGACGCCGTCGGCGTGCAGTTCGTCCAGTGCGCGCACGGCTTCGGCGACGGCGCCGTCGAAGTCCGGCAGCGGCAGCACGGCGAAGTGCCCGAAGCGGCCGGGGGCGTCCTTGACCAGCTCCGCCTGGAAGTCGTTGACCTCACGAGCGAGGTCGCGGGCCGCGGCGTCGTCGCCGAAGTGGACGCCCGGTGCGCTGATCGACAGCAGCCCGGTGGCGATGCCCGCGCCGTCCATCATCGCGGTCGCGGCGCCGGGGCTCCACGAGGGCATCGGCCACCCGCCCGCGGTCTCGCCGTTGTCCTCGAGCGCTTTCAGGTAGCGGGGAGGGAGCAGGTGCTGGTGTACGTCGATCCGGCCGGTCATGATGTCTAGCCTCCTAATAGCTAGGTTGCTAACTATTGCTTTGCTAGGCTAGCTCGCATGACGACGACCGGCAACTACCCGCCCACCGCCGCGGAGGTCGACGAGCTCGTGCAAGCGGCCGACACGGTGTTCTTCGCGATGCGGAAGGCCCGGTCGGCGGGGGCGGACCGGGACGGCGGGCTGTCGCTGCCGCAGCTCACGATGCTCGAGCCCCTGGCCGCCGAGCCGGAGCTGCCGGTCGGCCGGCTCGCGGCGGCCGCGGACGTCTCCATCCCGACGGCCACCCGGATGCTCCAGCAGCTGGAAGCCGCCGGGGTGGTGGTGCGCCGGCGCTCGGCCGAGGACGAGCGCAAGGTGCTGGTGGCGCTGACGGCGGAGGGCGGCGGACGGCTGACGCGGCTGGTCGCCCGCCGCCGGGAACGTCAGGCGGAGGCGTTCGCCGTCTTCACGCCCGCGGAGCGCGAACAGCTCGTCGCCCTGCTCCGGAAGCTCGCCCCGGTGATCGACGTCAACCTGGGTGGCCGGGACTGAGCAGGTAGGCCGGCGCCATGTCGGCGAAGCTTCGCCTCGCACGACCCCACGGACGCGAAGAATGTCTACATCGGCGGTTACGAACTCAACGGGCATCTCCCCGCGTTGTCGAGCATCATCCGTCTCTGAGGGTGACCGCGGTCACGCGGGGGCGGTGTCGAGAACGTCGTGTCGGCTCCGTCCCCGGGGCGAGAGCGGCCACGAGGGCCGCGCGACACGGGAGGACAGCATGACGATCCACCGGATGGACCACGTCGGCGTCGTGGTCGGGGACCTCGCGGCCGCCATCGCGTTCTTCGTCGAACTGGGCCTGGAATTGGAGGGCGAGGCGTCCGTCGAGGGCGACTGGGCGGACCGGCTCATCGGGCTGGACGGCGTCCGCACGGACATCGCCGTCGTGCGGACGCCGGACGGCCACGGCCGGGTCGAGTTGTCGACTTTCCGCTCGCCGGTGACCACGGCCACCGCGCCGCGGCCGTCGGTGGACGTCCCGGGCATCCCACGGCTCACGTTCGTCGTGGACGCCGTCGACGACGTCGTCGACCGCCTGCGCGGCCACGGCGCCGAGCTGATCGGCGAAGTGGTGCGGTACGAGGACTACTGCCGGTACTGCTACGTTCGCGGGCCCGAGGGCATCATCATCGGGCTGGTCGAAGAACTCGCCTGACGTAGATCCCCTGACCGGAAAGGACGTTTGCCATGGCCGTCGCCGCTGATCTCGACCGCGCCACCGACTCGGCGTGGGACTGGGTCGCCGAGCAGACCCGGGCGTACCTCGCCTCGGACGGAGCGGAGGGACACGAGTCGGACGGCGTGTTCACGCTCCTGCTCGCCACGACCGGCCGCCGGACGGGCGAGGCCCGCCGCACGTGCCTGATCTACGGCACCGCGGGGGACGACTTCGTCGTCGTCGCCTCGAAGGGCGGCGCCGACGACGATCCGGCGTGGTTGAAGAACCTCCAGGCGAACCCGAGCGTCGGCGTCCAGGTCGGCCCCCGTCGGTTCACCGCCCACGCCCGCGTCGCGACGCCGTCCGAGCGCGAGTCGTTGTGGCCGTTGATGACGCGCATCTTCCCGCTGTACGACGAGTACGCGCGGAAGACCGACCGCGTGATCCCGATCGTGCTGCTCACCCCGGTCGCCGGGTAACGCACCGGGAATCGCCTCGGTACTCGGGTTCGAGATCGAACTTCGCAGCGGGGCGATGAACGTCTTGCTCACCCCGCAGGGCTGAGCAGGCGGACCGGGAGGTGGGTGAGGCCCCGGATCAGGAGGCTCGGCTGCCAGCCGACCTCGGCGGGGTCTGTCGCCAGCTCCAGGTCCGGCAGGCGGTCCAGCAGGACCCGGAACGCGATTTCGCCCTCCAGCCGGGCCAATGCCGCGCCGAGGCAGTAGTGGATGCCGTGGCCGAAGGCCAGGCTGCCGCCTCGGGGGCGGTGCAGGTCCAGCTCGTCCGGGTGGTCGAACGCCGCCGGGTCGCGGTTGGCGGAGCCTATCGCCAGCAGCACCGTCTGGCCGGTGGGGATCGTCGTCCCGCCCAGGGTCACCGGTTCGGCGGCGAAGCGGACGGTCGCCGTGTTGACCGGGCTGTCCAGCCTCAGGAACTCCTCCACCGCGCCGGGCAGTGACGCCGGGGCGGCGCGCAGCCGCGCCCACTGGCCCGGGTCGCGCAGGGACGCCAGTGCGCCGTTGCCGATCAGGTTCACCGTCGTTTCGTGGCCGGCCACGAGCAGCAGCGAGGCCATCCCGGTGGCTTCCGCGTCCGACAGCTCGTCGCCGTGGTCGTCCGGGGCGATGATCGCCGACAGCATGGCGTCGTCGGGGTGGGCGCGCTTGTCCGCCACGAGCCGGACGAGGTACTCGCGCATCTCGGCCGACGCCGTCACGAACTGCTGGGGCGTGGCGGGCGACAGGATCGCGTGCGACCAGGTCCGGAAGTCGCCGCGCCGGTCGTCCGGTACCCCCAGGATCTCGCAGATCACGGTCATCGGCAGCGGAAAGGCCAGCGCGTCGATCAGGTCGACGGATGGCTCGCCCGCGGCCAGCCGGGCCGCGACGGCGTCGACCAGTTCGACGGCCAGCGCCTCGATCCGCGGGCGCAGTCTCGCGATGGCCTTGGCGGTGAACGCCTTGGTGACCAGCTTCCGCAGCCTCGTGTGCTTGGGCGGGTCGGAGTTGAGCATGTGGTCGTGGACGTCGAGGCCACTGAGGCCGGCCGCGGCGGCCGGCCCGAACAGCGTGGCGGCGTCCTTGACCAGCCGCGGGTCCGCGAGCGCGGCGCGCACGTCCTCGTACCGCGTGACCAGCCAGAACGGCGGCGCCCCCGGCGCCTGGGCCCGGGTCACCGGGCGCTGCTCGCGCAGGAGCGCGTAGACGGCGTGCGGATCGGCGGCGAACCGCTCGTCGAGCAGGACGACGTCGTCCGCGGTGCCGGGCACCGTGCGGAGCGGCGGTGAAGGTGTCGGCATGCGAAAGCTCTCCTTCGGACGATGTCGAAACCGCGGTTTCCCGGAAATCGCGCGCACCGAGTCCTGCTGGATATCTTCCTTCCTATCGTGCGTGCGCGTGAAGTCAAATACGAGGTGGGGACACTAATGAATCCCTTAGTCTCGTCCCGGTGACCGGAGACGATCTTGAAAACGCTTGCCCGGCGTGGTTAGGGTGAAATTCACCCGGCGATCGACGAGCACTGGACAGGTGGTTCCATGCAGTTCGGCGACAGCGCTGCTCCGTCCTCGATCGCCGTGATCGGCATTTCGCGCGGTGGCCGGCCGGCGCCGCTGGTGGACGACGCCCGGCGCGCGCTGGCGAACGCCGCGATCGTGCCCGGGGCGTGGGAAGGCTTTCCTGCCGGGGTTTTCGCGACGGCGCAAGCGGATTCGATCGCGGCCGGCCTGGGTGTCACGGGTCCCGTCGTGACGGCGGACGTCCCCTTCGCCGCGGTGGTCCACTTGGCTGCGCAGAGCATTCATTCGGGTGAATCCGCATCGGCGATCGCGGTATCCGTTTCTTCGACGGGCAGTGCGTATTTCGTCCTGAAATCGACGGCACGGGCTGTCGTGGACAGTGATCCGATCCATTGTGTTCTCGCCGGAAGTGCGCTAGGCCGGGTGGCGGTCGTGCGGCGCGCGTGCGAACGCGCCGGCGTGGACGTCGATGACATCCGGTTCGCGTGGCACGGTGAATTCCGCTCCGGCGAGACGTCGCTGGCCGATCTCGAGCGGCCGGTCGACGCCGACGACGCGGTGACGGCCCTGCTGGAACTGACGGGCCGGTTCGGCGGGGGAGAGGCCACCGCCGTACTGAGTTCCCGCGACCACGCCGGGAACCACGCCGTCCTGGTGCTGGCCGAACCGCCGGTGCGTCCCGTGCCGGTGCGCGACCCGTTCCCGGTCGTGCCGCTGCTGCTGTCGGCCGACAGCCCGGAAAGCCTGCGCGGCCAAGCCGAAACCCTGCGCGCCCACCTCGACCGCCCGGACTCGCCGGACCCGCTCGACGTCGCGCACACGCTGGCCCTCGCCCGGCCGCACCTGACGCACCGCGCGGTCGTGCTCGGCGCGGACCGGGCGGAGCTGACGACGGGACTGGCGGACCTGGCCGCCGGCCGCAGCGCGGTGACGCGGGCCGGGACCGGGCGCAAGGTCGCGTTGCTGTTCCCCGGCGAAGGCGGGCAGCGCCCGGGCATGGGCCGTGAGCTCTACCCGCGGCTCCCGGTGTTCGCCGCGGCTCTCGACGAGGTGTGCGAGCACCTGGACGCCGTGTCGGCCTGGTCGGTGCGCGACCTGCTGCTGGGTGACGCCGGCACCGCGGTCGCGCCCGAGGACGAGGCCTTGTACAGCCAGGACGCCCTGTTCGCGCTGCAGGTGGCGTTGTTCCGGCAGTTCGAGCACTGGGGCGTGCGCCCCGACTTCGTGGTGGGTCACTCGGTGGGGGAGCTGGCCGCGGCGACGGCCGCCGGGGTGTTCGCGCTGCCGGACGTCTGCGCGGTGCTCGCCGAGCGGATCCGGCTCTTCCGGGAGAAGACCACGGTCGGCGGCGCGATGGTCGCGCTGCGCGTCACCGAGGACGAGGCCCGCGAATCCCTGGCCGGGCTGGCGGACCAGGCCGCGATCTCGGCGGTCAACGCGCCGCAGTCGGTGGTCATCTCCGGCGACCGGGACGTCGTGCTGCGGATCGCCGGCGACTGGGAACGCCGCGGCCGCAAGGTCAAGCAGCTGGCCGTCGACCGGGCCTTCCACTCCCCGCACATGGCGCCGATGGCCGGCGACTTCGAGCGGTTCCTCCGCGGCCTGCCCACCCGGCCGCCGCGCATCCCGATCGTCCCAGTGCACCCCGGGCTCGGCACCGAGCCCGGCGTCGTGTGCCGCCCGGAGTACTGGGGCGCCCAGGTGCGCGGCACCGGGCACTTCCTCGGCTGCGTGCGGGCCCTGGCCGCGGCGGGCGTGGACACCTACCTGGACATGAGCGCCAACGGCGTGCTCGCCGCGCTGGTCGAGGAGACGCTGCCGGAGGCCGCGAGCGGCGACGTGCTCGTGACGTCGGCCCTGCGCGACGGCCGGTCCGAGCTGTACGCGGTGCTGGGCACCGCGGCCGAGCTGCACGGCCACGGCGTGCCGATCACGTGGTCCGAAGTGTTCGGCGGCGGGAGCGGGCGGCGCGTGCACTTGCCCACGGAGGTCGCCGAGCCCGCCGGCGCGACGCGCGTCGCGGACCTGCCCGCGCTCATCCGGGCCGAGGCCGAGTCGCTGATCGGCGCGGACTTCCGGGCGGACCGGACGTTCCTGGAGCTGGGCATGGACTCCGTCGCGGCGGTGGAGCTGGTCCGCAGGCTGCGCCGGCGCACCGGGCTGCCGATCGCCACGACCGCGCTGTTCGACCACCCGACCCCGGAGCGGCTGGCCGCGCACCTGGACGGCAGCACGCCCCGGCGGGCGGTCGTCGCGCCCCGGCGCACCGCGTCCGACGAGCCGATCGCCATCGTCGGGATGAGCTGCCGGTTCCCCGGCGGTGTGCAGAATCCGGACGACCTGTGGCAGGTGGTCGCCGACGGCCGGACGGTCCTCGGGCCGATGCCGGAGGACCGCGGGTGGGACGTCGCCGCGCTGTACGACCCCGAGCGGCGGCGGCCGGGCACCAGCTACGTGCGCGAAGGCGGCTTCCTGCACGACACCGCCGGGTTCGACAACGCGTTCTTCGGTATCGGCGGCCACGAAGCCCTCGAAATGGACCCGCAGCAACGGCTGCTGCTCGAACTGGCCTGGGAGGCGTTCGAGCGGGCGGGCATCGACCCGGCGACGCTGCGCGGCAGCGACACCGGTGTCTACGCGGGCGTGGCCCACGACGACTACGGCACCGGCCCCGGACACGGCGGTATCGGCACCCGGGAGAACCTCGCGATCGGGACCGTGTGCAGCGTCGCCTCCGGCCGGATCTCGTTCACCTTCGGCTTGCAGGGCCCCAACCTTTCCGTCGACACGGCGTGTTCGTCGTCGCTCGTCGGCGTGCACCTGGCCGCCACCGCGCTGCGCCGCGGCGAATGCTCGCTCGCGCTGGCCGGCGGCGTGGCCGTGCTGTCCTCACCCACCGTCTTCGTCGAGTTCAGCCGGCAGGGCGGGCTGGCGCCGGACGCGCGGGTGAAGCCGTTCGCCGACGGCGCCGACGGCACCGCGTGGGCCGAGGGCGGCGGCTTGTTCGTGCTGGAGCGGTATTCCGACGCCCGCCGCCACGGCCACCCGGTCCTCGCGCTGATCGCCGGCTCCGCCGTCAACTCCGACGGCGCGAGCAACGGCCTCACCGCGCCGAGCGGCACCGCCCAGGAGCGGCTGCTGGCCACCGCGCTCGCCGACGCCGGGCTGCGACCGTCCGATGTGGACGTCGTCGAGGCGCACGGCACGGGCACGAAGCTCGGCGACCCGATCGAGGCCGGGGCGCTGCTGGCGGCCTACGGCGCGCACCGCGCCCCGGACCGGCCGCTGCTGGTCGGCTCGCTCAAGTCCAACCTGGGCCACACCCAGGCCGCGGCCGGGGCGGCCGGCGTGATCAAGATGGTGCAGTCGATGCGCCACGGCACGGTCCCGGCGACGCTCAACGTCGACCGGCCCAGCGAGCACGTCGACTGGACGGGTGGCCTGCACCTGGTCACCGAGGCGACCCCGTGGCCCGAGGGCGCCGTCCGGCGCGCGGGCGTCTCGTCGTTCGGCATCGGCGGCACCAACGCGCACGTGATCCTGCAGCAACCCCCGGCACAGCCTGACGTGCCGCGCCTGACCATGAGCGCCGTCACTCCACTGTGGACGATCTCGGCCGGGTCGCCGGACGCCCTGCGCGCGCAGGCCGCCCGGCTGGCCGCGCACTGCGCCGCTCACCCCGAACTGGCCGACCACGACCTCGGGTTCTCCCTCGCGACGACCCGCGCCGCGCTGACCCACCGGGCGGTGCTGACCGGCCGGGAAGCACTGACGGCGCTGGCGGCCGGGAAGACCGATCCCGGGCTCACCACGGGCGTCGTCGGCGAGGGCGGCCTGGCCTTCCTGTTCGCCGGGCAGGGCAGCCAGCGCGCCGGGATGGGCCGGCACCTGCACGAGTGGTACCCGGCTTTCGCGCGGGCCTTCGACGAGGTGTGCGCCGAACTGGACCTCCCGCTGCGGGACGTCGTGTTCGGCGCGGACCAGGACACCCTGGACCGGACGGAGTTTGCGCAGCCCGCGCTGTTCGCGGTCGAGGTCGCGCTGTTCCGGCTGCTGGAGCACTGGGGCATCCGGCCGGACCTGCTGCTCGGGCACTCGGTCGGCGAGCTGGCGGCCGCGCACGTCGCGGGCGTGCTGTCCCTGCCCGACGCGGGCCGGCTGGTCGCCGCGCGGGGGAGACTGATGCAGGCTTTGCCCGCGCGGGGCGCCATGTACGCGGTGGCCGCCACGGCGGACGAAGTCGGCGAGCTGCCCGCGGAAGTGTCACTGGCCGCGGTCAACGGCCCCCGCTCGGTGGTGCTGTCCGGCAGCGCCGACGCCGTCACCGCGGTGGCCGAGCGGTTCCGCGCGCAGGGCCGCCGCACCAAGCGGCTGCGCGTCAGCCACGCGTTCCACTCCGCGCTGATGGAGCCGATGCTCGACGGCTTCCGGGCCGTCGCGAAGAGCCTGGACTACCGGCCGCCCCGGATCCCTGTCGTGTCGGACCTGACCGGCCGCGTGGCCACCGACGAGCAGCTCTGCTCACCGGACTACTGGGTCGACCACGTGCGCGGCACGGTCCGCTTCGCCGACGGCGTCCGCACGCTCGCCGAGCAGGGCGTCACCACGTTCCTGGAGATCGGCCCGGCAACGACGCTGACGGACATGGCCGCGGACTGCTTGGACGACGTCGTGGACACGGCCGTACTGCCCACGGACGACGTGCTCGCCGCGGTCGCCGCGCTGCACGTGCGCGGCCACGGGCCGGACTGGGCGAAGTGGTACGCCGGGAGCGGCGCGCGGCCGGTGCCGTTGCCCACGTACGCCTTCCAGCGCAAACGGTTCTGGCTCCTGCCCGAATGGGCGCCGGAGCAGAACCGGGCCGACGCGGAGTTCTGGGCCGCCGTCGCGAGCGAAGACCCCCGCCGGTTCGGCGGCCTGCTGGGCACCGACCTGGACGTCGCCGGCCTGCTGCCCGCGCTGGCGCGCTGGCGGCGCGAGCACGACCAGGACACCGAAGCGGACCGGCTGCGGTACCGGATCGGCTGGCAGCCGGTCACCGGCCACGACGCCGCGAAACGCGACTGGGTCGTCGTCCACTCCGCCGACCGGCCGGTACCCGAGCCGATCCTCGCGGCGCTCGGCGGTACGGCGCTGGCCGTCGACGCCGACGCCGGTCGCGCGGAGATCGCCGGACTCCTCCGGGACGTCGAACCCGGCGACGGCCTGGTTTCCCTGCTGGCCCTGGACGAACGGCCGCACCCGGCCGGGGTGCCCGCCGGGCTCGCGCTGACCACCGCGCTCGTCCAGGCCGCCGGGGACGTCGACCTCGACGTCCCGTTGTGGTGCGTGACGCAGGCGGCGGTGTCCACCGGCGCCGGCGACCGGCTCGGCGCGCCCGTGCAGGCCATGGTGTGGGGCCTCGGCCGCGTCGCGGCCCTGGAACACCCGCGGCGCTGGGGCGGGCTGGTGGACGTGCCGTCCACAGTGGACCACGCCGTCGCCGAGCGGCTGGCGGGCGTGCTGTCCGGCACCGAGGACCAGGTCGCCGTGCGCGCCTCCGGGGTGTTCGCCCGGCGGCTGCTGCGCGCCCCCGCCGCCGGCACCCCGGCCGGACGTGCCTGGCCGCGGCACGGCACCACCCTGATCACCGGCGCTTTCGGCGCACTGGGCCGGCACCTGGCCCGCCGGCTGGCCGCCGAAGGCGTGCAGCGGTTGCTGCTGACGGGAAGGCACGTCGACGACCCCGCGTTCGTCGCGGAGCTGACCGCGCTCGGCGCCGAGGTCGACGCGGTCGCCTGCGACGTCGCCGATCGCCAGGCCGTCGCGGACCTCCTCGCCGCGATCCCCGCCGACCGGCCGCTGACCGCGGTCGCCCACGCGGCCGGCGTGCTCGACGACGGCGTCATCGACGCCCTGGACCCCGACCGGCTCGCCCGCGTCCTGCGCGCCAAGGCCGACGGCGCCCGTCACCTGCACGAACTCACCGACGGCCTCGACGCCTTCCTGCTGTTCTCCTCCGCGACCGGGGCCGTCGGCAACGCCGGCCAGGCCAACTACGCGGCGGCCAACAGCTACCTCGACGCGCTGGCCGAGCAGCGCCGCGCCGACGGCCTCGCGGCCACCGCGCTGGCCTGGGGCCCGTGGGGCGACGGCGGCATGGCGGACGCGGCGGCCGTCGGCAGCCGGTTGCGCCGCGGCGGCATGACCGTGCTCGACCCCGGCGTGGCCGTCGCCGCACTGGCCACGGCCTACGCCCGCGACGAGTCCGGTCTGGTGCTCGCCGACGTCGACTGGGAGCGCTTCGGCACGGTCTTCGCCACGACCCGGCCCAGTCCGCTGCTGGCGGAGCTGCCGGAAGCCTGCCGGAGTGCCGCCGAACCGCCGGAAGAGGCCCCCACGCTCCGGCTGACCGGGCTCTCGGCGGCCCAGCGCCGCCGGGAGCTGCGCGACCTGGTCTGCCGGCACACCGCGCTGATCCTCGGGCACGACTCCGCCGCGCAGATCCAGCCCGGCCGCCCCTTCCACGAGCAGGGCCTCAGCTCCCTGGGCGTCGTCGAGCTGCGCAACCAGCTCGGCGCGCGGACCGGGCTGCGGGTGCCCGCGAACGCGTTCTTCGACCACCCCACGCCGCTCGCACTGGCCGGCTACCTGGAAGCGGGCCTCGCCGACGATCCGGCACCGGCGGCCACCGAGCCCACCGAGTCCGCAGCGGACGTGCTCAGCCGGGCCGAACGGGAAGTCTTGCTGGCACAGGAGGATCTCATCGATGGCTGACGACAACGCGGTGCTCGCCACGCTGAACCGGGTGACCACCGCCCTGCGGGACACCCGGGAACGGCTGCGCGTGACGCAGGCGCGGGCACGCGAACCGATCGCCGTCGTCGGGCTGGGCTGCCGGTTCCCGGGCGGGGTAGCCGACCCAGAGGCCTTATGGCGGCTAGTCGAGGGCGGCCACGACGCCGTCACGGCGTTCCCCGCCGACCGCGGCTGGCCGGCCGACCTCACCGGCGCGGGCGGTTTCCTCTCCGACCCGGCGTGGTTCGACGCCGCGTTCTTCGGCATCGGCCCGCGCGAGGCCCAGGGCATGGACCCGCAGCAGCGGCTGCTGCTGGAGATCTCCTGGGAGGCGCTGGAGCGCGCGGGGATCGACCCGGCCTCGCTGCGCGGCTCCCGCACCGGCGTCTTCGCCGGCACCAGCGACCAGGACTACCGCCAGCTGCTGATGGCCCACCTCGACGACCACCCCGATCACCTGGCCACCGGCACCTCGGCGAGCGTGCTGTCCGGGCGGATCGCCTACCTGCTCGGCCTGGAAGGGCCCGCGGTCTCGGTCGACACCGCGTGCTCGTCGTCACTGGTGGCCCTGCACCTGGCCGTGCGCGCGCTGCGGGCGGGGGAGTGCGACCTCGCGCTGGCCGGCGGCGCGCTGGTGATGGCCACCCCCGGCATCTACCGCGCCTTCGAGCACCAGAGCGCGCTCGCCGCCGACGGCCGCTGCAAGGCGTTCGCCGACACCGCGGACGGCGTCGGCTGGGGTGAAGGCGCCGGCGTCGTCGTGGTGGAACGGCTTTCCGACGCCCTCGAGCACGGCCACCCGGTCCTCGCCGTCGTCCGCGGCACCGCGGTCAACTCCGACGGCGCGTCCAACGGCCTGACCGCGCCCAACGGCTTGGCCCAGCAGCGGGTCCTGCGCGCCGCGCTGGCCGACGCCGGGCTGCGGCCGTCCGATGTGGACGTCGTCGAGGCACACGGCACGGGCACGAAACTCGGCGACCCCGTCGAGGTCGCGGCCCTGCAGGCCGTCTACGGCCGCGACCGGGACCGCCCGCTGGCCATCGGCTCGATCAAGTCCAACATCGGGCACAGCCAGGCCGCGGCCGGCGCCGCCGCGCTGCTCAAGGTCGTCCTCGCGCTGCGCCACCGGACCCAGCCCGCGACGCTGCACGCGGACCCGCCGTCGTCCCAGGTGGACTGGACCGGCGGCGGTGTCGAGGTGCTCACCGAGAACCGGCCCTGGCCGGCGGACGGCGACCGGCCGCGCCGGGCCGGGGTGTCCGCGTTCGGCATCAGCGGCACCAACGCGCACGTCGTCGTCGAAGAAGCACCGGCTCGCACCGAGACTTCCCCCGCGAACGCGGCGCAGCTGCCGTGGGTGCTCTCCGCGCGTTCCGAGTCCGCGCTGCGGGCCCGGGCCGGGCAGCTGGCGTCCCAAGTGGACGGCCGGGACCCGGTCGCCGTGACCCACGCGCTGATCACCACGCGCAGCACGTTCGAGCACCGCGCCGTCGTGCTCGACGACGACCCCGCGACCGCGCTCGACGCGGTGAGCCACGACGCCACCGTGCCCGGCCTGGTCCGCGGCACCGCGGACCTGACCGGCAAGGTCGTGTTCGTCTTCCCCGGCCAGGGCGGCCAGTGGGCGGGCATGGCCGCGGACCTCCTGGAGAGCGCGCCGGTGTTCCGGGAGCAGCTCGAACGCTGCGCCGTCGCCCTCGCCCCGCACACGGACTGGGACCTCCTGGACGTCCTGCGCCAGGCCCCGGACGCGCCGTCACTGGACCGCGTCGACGTCGTCCAGCCCGCGTTGTTCGCGGTGATGGTCTCCCTGGCCGCCCTCTGGCGCGCCTCGGGGATCGAACCGGACGCCGTCGTCGGGCACAGCCAGGGCGAGATCGCCGCCGCGCACGTCGCGGGCGCGCTGTCGCTGGAGGACGCCGCGCTCGTCGTCAGCCGCCGCGCGAAGGCGCTGACCGCGCTGTCCGGCCTCGGCGGCATGGCCTCGGTCGAGCGGCCCGCCGAAAGCCTGCGCCTGGACGACCGGCTGGCGATCGCCGCGGTCAACGGGCCGGAGTCCGTGGTGGTCGCCGGGGACACCACCGCGCTCGACGACCTGGTCGCCGAGCTGACCGCGGCCGGCGTCAAGGCGCGACGGCTCGGCGTCGACTACGCCTCCCACTCGCCCGCGGTCGAACGCGTCCGCGACCGCGTGCTCGCCGACCTCGCCCCGATCTCGCCGCGGGCCGCGGAGATCCCGTTCCACTCCGCGGTGACCGCGACCGTGCTCACCGGCACGGAGCTCGACGCCGAATACTGGTACGACAACCTGCGCAAACCGGTGCGCTTCGCCGAAGCGCTCGCCGGGCTCCCGGCGCCGGAGCACACGTTCTTCGCCGAGATCAGCCCGCACCCCGTGCTCGTCCCCGCGGTACTGGCGGCGGTCGGCGACGACGCCGTCGTCACCGGGACGCTGCGTCGCGGCGAAAGCGGCCGGGACGCGTTCTTCGCCGCACTCGCCCAGGTGTACGTGCGCGGCCTCCGTCCGAAGTGGACGGATCTGGCCGAACCCGGCCGGCCCGCGTTCGCCGAGCTGCCGACCTACCCGTTCGAACGCAAGCGCTTCTGGCTGGCGCCGAAGGAGACCCGCAGCAGCGCGCACCCGGTCCTCGACGCGCCGGTCGAGCTCGCCGACACCGGCGAACTCGTGCTGACCGGCCGGCTCTCGTCGGCGGAGACGCCGTGGCTGGCCGACCACCAGGTCCTGGACGCCGTGATCCTGCCCGGCACCGCCTGGCTCGAACTCGCCCTGCACGCCGGGGCGGCCGCGCAGTGCCCGGTCGTCAAGGAACTCACCCTCGAACGGCCGCTGGTCCTGCCGAACGACACCACGGTCGCCGTCCAGCTGCGCGTCGGCGCGCCGGACGCGGCCGGGCAGCGCGACCTGCACCTGTACGCGAAGGCCGACGGCGCGAAGTGGGAGCGCCACGGCGAAGGGCTCCTCGGCCGGCAGCCGGCGGACCCCGAGCCGATCGGCGTCTGGCCACCCGAAGGCGCGGAACTCGTTTCGCACAGCGGTCACTACGCGACGCTCGTCGAGCGCGGCCTGCGGTACGGGCCCGCGTTCCAGGGCCTGCGCGCGGTCTGGCGGCGCGGTGACGACGTCTTCGCCGAGGTGGCCTGCCCGGTCGACACGCGCGGGTTCGCCGTCCACCCGGCCCTGCTCGACGCCGCCCTGCACGCGCTCGGGTTCGGCACCGGCGGCCCGGTGGCCGACGGGCCGATGCTGCCGTTCAGCTGGACCGAGGTGACCGCGCACGCCACGCGCCCGGCCGCGCTGCGGGTCCGCCTGCGCGGCGGGGTGGGCGGCTCGGTGCGCCTCGACGTCGCCGACGGCGAAGGCGCGCCGGTGCTCTCGGTGGGCTCCCTGGTGCTGCGCCCGGCCACCGCGCGCGGCGACGTCCCCCGCGACGCGCTCTTCCGGACCAAGTGGGTCGAGGTGCCCGCCACGGGCAACACGGCGCCGGGCGGCATCGTCGCCGTCGGCCTGGACACCGGCCGGTTCCCCGCGTTCGCCGACCTGAACGCCCTGCGGGCCGCCGTCACGGCCGGGCAGCCGGTGCCGAGCGCGGTGCTCGTCGGCGGGTCCGGCGACTCGGTGCGGGAGGCCACGCACCGGGCGCTGGCCCTCGTGCAGTGGTGGCAGGTCTTCCCGGAGTTCGCCGCCGCGAAACTGGTGTTCCTGACCTCGGGCGCGGTCGCGGCCCGCGGCGGTGACGACGTCGCGGACCTGGCCGGCGCGGCCGTGACCGGCCTGGTCCGCTCGGCCCAGACGGAAGAACCCGGCCGGTTCGTGCTGCTGGACGCCGCCGACGTCACGCCGTTGACGGTGGCCGCCGCGCTGGGCACCGGCGAGCCCGAACTCGCACTGCGTGGGGGAGTGCTGCTCGCGCGCCGGCTGGTGCGCGCCTTCGCCCCCGCGCCCACGCCGTTCGCCGACACCGAGGACGTCGTGCTGATCACCGGCGGCACCGGCACCCTCGGCGGGCTCCTCGCCCGGCACCTGGTCACCGGGCACGGCGTGCGCCGGCTGGTACTGGCCGGCCGGCGCGGCCACGCGCCCGACCTGGTCGACGACCTCGCCGAGCTGGGCGCGACGGCCGCCGTCGCCGCCTGCGACGTCGCCGACCCCGCGCAGCTGCAACGGCTGCTCGACGAGCACCGGCCGACGATCATCGTGCACGCGGCCGGGACACTCGACGACGGCGTGCTGCCGGCCATGACCCCGGCACGCCTCGACGCGGTCCTGCGGCCGAAGGCCGACGCGGCCCTCCTGCTCCACGAACTGACGAAAGACCGGCCGCTCAAGGCGTTCGTGCTGTTCTCGTCGGCCGCCGCGACCGCGGGCAGTGCCGGTCAGGCGAACTACGCCGCCGCCAACGCCGTCCTCGACGCGCTGGCCCACCGGCGGCGCGCGCTCGGCCTGCCCGCGATCTCCCTGGCGTGGGGCCTGTGGGCGGAGCGCAGCGACCTGACCCGCCACCTCGCGCCGTCACCGGATGCCTTGTCCACCAAGGAAGCGCTCGCCCTGTTCGACGCCGCCGTGTCGCTCGGCGACCCGGTGCTGGTGCCCGCCCGGTTCACCCTGGACGGCGCCGTCGACCGGCCGCTGCTGCGGGAGCTGGTCGAGCGGCCCGACACCCCGGACGACGACCTGCGCCACCGGCTGGACCGCCTCGGCGGCCCGGACCGGGAGCGGGCGCTGGTCGACCTCGTGCTGACGACGGTCGCGGGCACCCTCGGCCACGACGGCACCGGCGACCTCCGCCCGAACGCCGGTTTCCTCGAAGTGGGCGTCGACTCGCTGGCGGCGGTCCGGATCCGCAACCGGCTGGCCGGGGTGCTGCGGCTGCGGCTGCGCGCGACGGTGACCTTCGACCACCCGAGCCCGGTGGTGCTGGCCCGGCACCTGGCCGAGCTGCTGGCCACCGGCGCCGAGGACGTCATCGACGAGGAAGGCGCGCGGATGCGCGAGTCGGTGCTGAGCACCCGGGACACCGAGTGGCAGGAGACCCGCCGGTTCGTCACGTCGCTGTCGGAGGTGTCGCAACCGCCGCAACCGGTCCGGCTCGCCACCGGCTCCCGGCACCCGGCGCTGGTGTGCGTGCCGGGCATCGTCGGCATGTCCGACCCGGTGCAGTTCGCGCGCCTGGCCAAGTCCTTCCAGGGCGACCGGGACGTCTGGGCGGTGCGCCACCCCGGCTACCGCCGCGCCGAGCCGTTGCCGAAGAGCCGGGACCTGCTGCTGGACCTGCACGCCGCCGGGCTGCGCGCCGAACTGGGGGACGAGCCGTTCGTGCTGGCCGGGCTGTCCGCCGGCGGCCTGGTCGCCTACCAGATCGCCCGGCGGCTGCGGGAGCAGGGCAGCCCGCCCGCCGGGGTGGTGGTGCTGGACAGCTACGTCCCCAGCGAGCACCAGCGGCTGGTCCGCCTGCTGCCCGGGCTCGGCGAGGAAGCCCAGGCCCGGATGGACAACCCGAACCACGCGGTGCCCGGCGACGACGGCTGGATCACCGCGATGCTGCACTACCAGGAATTCGACTGGACACCGGAAGAACTGCCGATTCCCGTGCTGTTCGTGCGCGCGGCCGAACCGCTGGAGGGCTGGCCCGCTGATTGGGAACCCGAATGGCCCTTCGAGCACACCCTCGCCGTGGCGCCCGGCAACCATTTCACCATGCTGGAAGCCCACGCCGCGGACACCGCCGGGCTGATCGACGGCTGGATGCGCGAATCCCTGGAATGACCGCGGGTAAGCGCTTTCGAAAACGAGTGGTTCTACCAGAAACGCCATCGCCGGCTTTGCTTGGCAGCCGGGAAAAGCCAACATCGAGAACGCAGCCGACTCGAGGGGAATCCGCGTGCAGCGACCCGAGCGCAACGCCCGATTGGCCGGGCGGACCCTGGGCGAAAGCCTGGCCCTGCTGGCCGGCTCCACCCCGGACGCCCGTGCGAGATTCCCCACCGCCGGCGACGAGATCACCGCCACCGAGCTGGACCTGGCCGCCACCGCGGCCGCCCACGGGTTCCTCCGCGCCGGCGTCCGCCCCGGCGACGTCGTCGGCGTGCTGGTCCCCACCGCGGCCCGGTTCCTCACCACGATCTACGGGCTCTGGCGCGCCGGCGCCGCGGTCAGCGTGCTGCCGATCCAGGCCGGCTTCGCCGACGTCGCCAACACCGCGCGCCGGCTCGCCCGCATCGTGACCGCCGCGGGCATGCGCCACCTCGTGCTCGACCCCGCCCACGCCGACCTCGGCGACGCGCTCCGCGGCCTCGGCACCGGCGTCACGCTGGTGCCGCCGCCCGCCCCCGGCGGCACCGGCGACGCACGCGCCCTGCCCACCGTCGATCCGACGTCGCTGGCCATCGTGCAGTTCACCTCGGGCAGCACCAGCCGGCCCAAGGGCGTGATGCTGCCGCACGCGACGACCATGGCCGGGCTCGAGTCCTGCGTGATCGCGGGGGAGTTCACCGCCGGCGACGTGTTCCTGCAGTGGGTGCCGACCTTCCACGACATGGGCCTGATCGGGCTGCAGTCGCACTGGCTCAACGGCGCCGACGTGCACGTCTTCGCCCCGACGACCTTCCTGCGCCGGCCGGGCGCGGTGCTGGCGCACTTCGCCGCGCACGGCGGCACCGTGCTGACCGGCCCCAACTTCTCCTACGACTACCTCGTCGACCGCGTCCCGGCGGAGGAGCTGGCCACCTTGGACCTGTCCCGCTGGCGGCTGGCGTTCAACGGCGCGGAACCGGTCAGCGCGGCGACCGTGCGGCGGTTCACCGAGGCCCTGAAACCCAGTGGCGTGGCCGAATCCGTGATGTACCCGGTGTACGGCATGGCCGAGGCCACCCTGTCGATCAGCTACCCGGACCCCGGCAGCACCGCGCGCGTCCGCGCCGTGGACCGCCAGGAGCTGGGCGCCACCGGCGTCGCGCGGCCGGTCGCCGAGAGCGCGCCGACGGCCAAGCCGGTCGTCTCGGTGGGCCGCGCGGTGCACGGCATCGACCTGCGGGTGGTCCGCGACAGCGGCGCGGTCGCCACCGACGGCGAGTTCGGCGAGATCCAGATCAGCGGGGACCCGGTGACCACCGGCTACTTCCGCGATCCCGAGGCGACCGCCGCCGCGTTCGACGGCCGCTGGCTGCGCACCGGGGACCTCGGCTTCCGGCTCGACGGCGAGCTGTACGTGACCGGCCGGCGCAAGGAGATGGTCGTCGTGCACGGCCAGAACTTCTTCCCCGACGACGTCGAGCGCGTCGCCCGGACCGTGCCGGGGGTCTACCGCGGCCGGTGCGTCGCCTTCTCCGACACCGACGACGAAGGTGGCGAACGGATCGGGGTGATCGTCGAGACCGGGGCGGACCCGGCCGGCGTGTGCGAGGAAGTGCGCCGCCGCGTCGCCGCCGAAGTCGACCTCGCGCGGGTGGCGATCTACCCGGTGAAACCCCGCTGGATCCCGCGCACCACCAGCGGCAAGTGGCAGCGGGTGCTCGCCGCCCGCCGCGTCACCGCCGGCGAAGCCGACGGCATGTTCCCGGAAAACGCACACGACGGCCGAGGAGAACGGGTGTGAACAACAGGACGACATCGCGGGCCGGCGTACCCCTGCTGGCCGACGAGGAAATGCACAGCGCCAGGATCTTCGCCGACTACCAGCACGCGACGTGGGAGCTGCACCACATCCCTTGGGACTCCTTTCAAGCCGATCTGGTGAAGCCCGAGCACATCATCTTCGCCAAGGGCGCCATCATCGGCGAGTCCAACGTGGTCGCGGCGACGCACGGGCTGCTCGACGAGTTCGGCACGGACTACGACTTCTCCCAGTTCACCTGCATCTGGGGCTACCAGGAGATCCAGCACCACCTGGCCTTCCAGACCTGGCTGCAGCTGGCCGGGCACAGCATCGAGCACCGCACGATCGCGTCGATGCGCGAGGCCTACCCGCCGGGGGTCACCCGGGCGGCGACGCTGGCCACCAACGTCATCTGCGAGGTGCTCGCCACCCACGCCTACAAGTGCGTCGCCCGCAGCATGGAAGAACCGGTGCTGGCCGAGATCCTGCGCAAGGCGAGCGGCGACGAAGCCCGCCACGCCCGCGAGTTCGTGCACTACACCGCGCAGCAGCTGGCCGACCGGCCCGAGGAGCTCGTCTCGGTCTTCGAGACCCTCTACATCTACATGGGCACCACCCGCGACCTCTACCGCCACCCCGTCAGCCGCTTCAAGGGCGACCTGCCCGAGCTGGCCGGCCACGAGACGATCGACGAGATGTTCGCCTACTTCGCCGAGGTCGACGAGGACGGCGCCGAGTGGGCCAAGTGCTGCGAGCAGCTGTTCAAGTACTTCTCCACGATCACCGGCTACCCGCTGACGAAGATGGCGGACGTCCGCCGCGCGATCGTCGACGAGTCGCTCAAGGCCGAGGCGGCGGTCGGATGACCGTCGCCGCGCACCAGCCGGGGGAGGAGATCGAATTCCCTTGGCACACCGAGCCTTCCTTCAACTGCTTCGGTTGTTCGCCGCACAACCCGATCGGGCTCAAGCTGCGCATGCGGCGACTGTCCAATGGGGACTACGCGGCCGAGACGGTGTTCTCCGAGGACTACGCCTCCTACCCGGGGATCGTGCACGGCGGGATCGTCCAGGTGCTGCTCGACGAGGTCATGGGCGACACCCTCGCGCTGGTGCACGGCATGCTCGCGTTCTCGGTGACCCTGCGCAGCCGGATGCTGCTGCCGCTGCGCGTCGGCGTCCGGTACACGACGACCGCGCGGATCACCGGCCGCGGCCACGGGGTGCTGCACACCGAGGCCGAGATCACCGGGCCGGACGCCGAGACGCACGTCATGGCGGGCGGCACCTTCCAGCCGATCCGTTCCGACCAGGCCCGGACCCTGATGGACCTGGACGAGGCCGCCTTCGGCCGCGTCCGGCACTACTTCGACCACGGAACAGGAGAGTCATGACCGCCGAATCCGCCACCCGCGAAGACATCGCGTCCGTCACCGCCGAGTACCTCGCCGGCGAGCTGAAGATCCCGACGGGCGAGATCGCCGCCACCGACGTGCTCCGGGACCTGCCCGGCGCCGACTCGATGAAGATGCTGCGCGTGGTGGCCAAGCTGGAGCGCCGCTGGGACGTCGAGTTCGAGGACGAGGAGATCTTCGCGGTGAAGACCGTCGACGAGCTCGTCACGCTGGTGCAGAAGGGCATCGGCGGCGACCTGGCCGAGTCATGACCGCGACGACCCCGCAGCAGGCCCGCGAGGCGACGAACAAGCACTACGAGCTGCCGCCCGAGCTGTTCGCGCTCTACCTGGACCGCCGCCTCAAGTACAGCGCCGGGCTGTACGCGGAAGAGCACACCGACCTCGACACGGCGCAGACGAACAAGCTGCACTTCGTCGCGCGGCAGCTGGGTCTGAAGGGCGGGGAACGGCTGCTCGACGTCGGCTGCGGCTGGGGCAGCCTGATCCTGTTCATGGCCCAGGAGTACGGCTGCCACGCCACCGGCGTGACGCCGTCCGGCCCGCAGGCCGGGTACATCCGGGCGCGCGCGGCCGAGGCCGGCGTCGCCGAGCTGATCACCCTGGTGCCCGGCTCGTTCACCGACGTCGAGCCTGCCGGGCGCTTCGACGCCGTGACCATGCTGGGTTCGATCGTGCACATGCCGGACCGGACCGAGGTGCTGCGCAAGGTCCGCGGCCTGTTGCGGCGCAACGGATCGCTGTACGTCTCGGAGAGCTGCTTCCGCGACCACGAGACCTACCGCGAGTTCTCCCGGCGCCCGGGCACGGTGCACGTCACCGAGGACATCTTCGGGTTCGCCGACATGGTGCCGGCCTCGGTGCTGCTGGAAGCCCTCGAATCGGCGGGGTTCAGCCTCACCGGTCTCACCGACCTGACGGCGCACTACCACCGCACCATCGAGCAGTGGGAGGAGCGCGTGCACGCCGCGCGCGACCGCGTCGAGCAGGTGGCGCCCGGCATGAGCGAGCCACTGATCCGGTACCTGCAGACGGCCAACGCCGGCTGGGGGTACACCACCAAGCACTACGCCCTGACCGCGGTGAAGTCCCGGATGGGCCCCACGGAGGCGCCATGAACCAGCCCGACGCGTCCGGTGCCCCGGCGGACCTGGACCCGGCCGAGATGCGCCGGCTGGCCGGGGCCGCCGTCAGCCGCGCGGGCACCCGCCAGTGGTCGGTCGACGACCTGCCGTGGGAGTCCCTGCGGCCGGAGGAACTCACCGAGACCGACTGCTCGGTGGTCCGGTTCATCACCTTCATCGAGGACCACATCCCCGGCTACCTCACCTACTTCCTCCAGGCGTTCCCGGTGTCCGGCGGCGACCAGGCCATCGAGGAGTTCTGCTTCAACCGCGAATACTTCCGGTTCCTGATCTCCTGGGCCAACGACGAGGAGCGGCACGCGTCGGTGCTGACGCGCTACCAGATCGAGGCGGGCATCAGCGACCCCGACACCCTGATGTGGGAGCTCGCGCAGGAGGGCAGCAAGAAGTTCGCCCTGCCCTACGAGACCCCGGTGCAGGCGTTCACCTACACCCTGGTGCAGGAGAAGGCGACGCAGCTGTTCTACCAGCGGTTCAAGGCCGTCGCGACCGAGCCCGTGCTGCGCTCCCTGCTGCACCGGCTGGCCCGCGACGAGGCCCGGCACTTCGCGTTCTACAGCGAGCTCGTCACCGCCTACATCCGCCGGCACGGCCTCGCCGCGACGGTGCCCGACCTCAAGGACGTGCTCGCGACGTTCCGGATGCCGCTGGCCGACACGCTCAAGGGGTACTGGCGGTGGTCGGTGAAGATCACCGACGCCACGTCGTACGACCACACCGAGGCCTACGACGCGCTGGTCCGGCTGGTGACCGGCTTCGCGGGTGAAAGCGGCCGGGCGTCGGCGGCGGACCTGACCGGGTTCGTGCACCGCATCCGCGCGATCTGAGGGACGGGAACCAGATGACCACGCTGTTCGACCCCCGCGATCCCGCGGTGCGCACCGACCCGTACCCGGTGTACCGGCGCCTGCGCGAGACGGACCCGGTCCACCGGTCGGACTTCGGCTTCTGGGTGCTCTCCCGCTACGCCGACATCGACGCCGTGCTGCGCGCGCCCGGGGTGTCCAGCGAGTTCTACCGGAACCCGAGCTGGGCCCAGCGCCGCGGCGGGCTGGACAGCCCGCTGGTGCGCAGCGTCCGGAGCTGGCTGCTGATGCTCGACGGGCCCGCGCACCGGCGGATCCGCGGCGTCATCGGCAAGGTCTTCACCCGCGCCGCCGTGGACCGGCTGCGCCCGCGCGTGGCCGCCGAGACGCACCGGCTGCTCGACGCCGCCGGCGAGGGCCGCACCGACCTGATCGCGAGCCTCGCGCTGCCCCTGCCGGTCACCGTGACCTGCGACCTGCTCGGCCTCCCCACGGACGACCGCGACCGGTTCCGGCGCTGGACCGAGCAGATCAGCCGGGTGATCGACCCGGCGATCACGGCCGCGGACGTCGCCGAGCTGAACCGGGCGGAAACCGAGTTCCGCGCGTACGTCACCGGAGAGCTCGACCGCCGCCGCGCCACGCCGCGCGACGACATCCTGTCGCTGCTCGCCCACACCGAAGTGGACGGCGTCCGCCTGACCGACCACGAGATCATCGCCAACGTGCTGTTCCTGTTCGTCGCCGGCCACGAGACCACGGTGAACCTGATCGGCAACGGCCTGCTCGCGCTGCTGCGCCACCCCGGGCAGCTGAAGCTGCTGCGCGAGCACCCCGAGCTGATCCCCGGCGCCATCGACGAGATCACCCGCTTCGACGCGCCCGTGCAGATCGCCTCGCGGCTGCTCGACGACCAGGTCGTGCTCGACGACGTCGCACTGCCCGCCGGCTCGAAGGTCATGCTGCTGTTCGGCGCGGCCTGCCGCGACCCGGAGCGCTACGCCGACCCGGAACGCCTCGACGTGACCCGGACCGGGATCAAGAACCTGGCGTTCAGCGGTGGTCCGCACTACTGCCTCGGCGCGGCACTCGGGAAGATGGAGGCCGCGACCGTGTTCCGGGCACTGCTGGACCGCTACCGCGTGATCGAGCTGACCGGCGAGGAGCTGTGCTGGCGGCCCAACGTCAGTTTCCGCGGGCTGGAACGGCTGCCGCTGGACCTCGCGCACTGAGCCGCGCGCGAAGGCGGCGATCCAGCCGGTAGGTGACCGACCGCTGGTCATCGTCGTGTACTCGCCCAGGTACACGGCCGCGCGGCGACGCCTTCCTTCACTCGATCGAGGGAGATGGCGAAAGCGACCTGTCCGGCGGCGCGACGGCTGCGAATGGAAGGCATACCCGGGAACGAGCCGGGTGAAGTTCTCCGCCGATCGGCCGATCCGGTCCGGCGGGAGCGCCGAACCACCGCCAGTTCCCCGGGCAGATCCACAGTGGACTGTCCTCGCCGCCGCAATCCGTGGAGTGATTTTCGCATGAGCAAGCTTCGTATCGCCGGTATCGGCCTGACCGCGGTCGCCGCGCTGGCCCTGACCGCGTGCAGCAGCAACGACACCGCCTCTTCGGGCTCGGCGAGCAGCAGCGCGTCCGCGCCGGCCCCGATGTCCTCCTCGGCCGCCGCGCCGGCCGGCGGCGCCACCGACGGCGTGACCACCAACGCCGACGTCTTCGGCCCGGCCTGCTCGCAGCTGCCGCAGGGCTCTTCGCCCGGTTCGCTGGACTCGATGGGCCCGCAGCCGGTCGCGTCGGCCGCGTCGACGAACCCGCTGCTGACCAAGCTCGTTGCGGCGGTCAAGGCCACCAACCTGGTCGACACCCTCAACAGCGCGCCGGCCATCACGGTGTTCGCGCCGGCCGACCCGGCCTTCGCCGCGCTGGGTGACGCCAAGTTCAACGAGCTGGCGGGCAAGCCGGCCGAGCTGTCGCCGATCCTGCAGTACCACGTCGTCGGCAAGCGTTACGACGCCAAGGGCCTCGCGTCCGCCGGCACGCTCGACTCGCTCAACGCCGCCGGTGGGCCGCTGAAGATCGAAGGCACCGGCGACAACATGACCGTCAACGGCGCGAAGATCCTCTGCGGCAACATCCCCACCAAGAACGCCACCGTCTTCGTCATCGACAAGGTGCTGACCCCCGGCACCAACAAGTAACACCGGATCTCCCGGGCCACCTCACCCCTCCCGCGCGGGTGGTCCGGTGACAGCAGGCCGCCGCGGCTCCGCCAACTCGGAGCCGCGGCGGTCGCGTCGCATCCACGAGGTGACGCGACCTCGTGGTGTCCGGCCTGGCGGCGGGTTGCAGGAGATCCGCCGCCGGGGGACGCCGAAGCGGCGGCGTTCCGCCGGTCGCCGGCTCTGCCGGTTCACTCCAGGGCAGGGCCGGCGGCCGGCCCTCGGTCTCGCCGGCCGTGAAGTGCTTACCGGCAACGAAAACGAAGGCCACCTCGGGACGCGCCCGAGGTGGCCTTCGGAATCATCTCCTACTGCTCGGTGGAGAGCTGGAACTCGACGCCGCCGAGGTCGTCCTTGCCGTCGGACTGCGACATCCGGAACACGAACTCACCGCCGGCCGCCGCGTCGGTCGCGGTGAACGTCACCGCGGTTTCGAGGCGTTCCTTCGGCTCGATCACCAGGCCCTGCAGCGTCGCCTGCCGCGGGTCGACGATCTCGACCTGCGTGTCCCCGACCGGCCGGACGCCGACGCCCTTCTGGCCGCTCTGGCGCCAGCGCTCGGCGAGCACCTTGCCGAGGTCGACGACGACCGTGCCGGGCCCGCCCGCGAACGGCTTGCCGGGCTGGGTGAAGACCAGGTCCGTGGTCAGCCGATCGGCGACCGGGTTGCCCAGGGTGAACGGGTGGGTGGTGCCCACGCCGGGCTTGAGCTTGATCGTGTCGACGTTGCGCCACGCGATGTTGTTGTTGTTCCGCGTGTTGGTGAGCGTGTTCGACCCGGGCAGCTCGGGGGAGGTCATCGGGTCGGTCGCGGAGATCCACCGCGCCAGCAGGCAGAAGTGGCCGGGACCGGGGACGCCGGCCCACACGACCGGGACCTGCACGGACCCCGGGGCCACGGTCACCGTCGCCGAGGAGCCGACCGGGACCCAGTCCGTCGGCCACAGGGCCGCGCCGCCCTGCGCGGTGTAGGAGACCTCCACGTGGCCGGTCGACGCGCCGGAGCCGTACGGGCCCGGGTTGTTGAGCGTCACCACGACGTAGTTCGTCGCGCCGACGACCGGGTTGATCGAGGCGCACGGCGGCAGCGACGCGCACACCTTGATGTCCGGGCTCGTCCAGATCGGGTTCAGCGCGTGCGGCGCGACCCCCGTGTCCGCGGCGGCGTCCTTGATGAACACGTCCGTCTTGCGGCAGTTCTTCAGCGCGTCGAGGATCGCGGTCCCCGCGCCCGCGCCGCTGGCGGGCGTGGCGGCGTAGGTGCCGCCGGTCGTGGTGGCGTAGTCCTGCATGATCGTCGGGATGACCGGGTAGGCCGTGCTCGTCTGCACGTAGACCGACGAGATCTTGATGCCCTTGGTCGCCGCCTGGACCGCCCGGAGGTGGGCGTTCGCCTGGTCGGCCGCCGCAAAGGCGTCGTCGAAGCCGCCGGGGCGGGCGTCGGTCACCAGGATGACCATCTTCGTCGCGTTGCTGCGCCAGACGCCGGCGAAGTTGCCGACCTGCGGCCGCCCGGTGGCGGGCAGGTTGTTGACGGCGGTGTTGACCGCCTCGTCGGAGGCTTCGGGTTCGTTGTTTCCGCCGGTCGCGGTCAGGGCGTTGATCTGCGGGGTGACCGTGGCCAGGTTGAGCGCGGTGAGGTCGCTGTGCACGGTGATGTTGTCCTTGAACGTCACCAGGCCCAGCTTGTAGTCGTTGCCGGAGTTGGACTGCACCGCGGTGGCGATGTTGCCCAGCTCGTTCTTGATGTTGGTCAGGGCCGGGCCCATGCTGCCGGTGTCGTCGATGACGAAGGTGACGTCGAGCGGCCCGCACGGCGAAGTGGGGGCCGGGGCCACGGCCGGGGTGGCGGCGGCGGTGAACACGGGCAGGAACGTGGCCGCGACGGCGACCGCGAGCGCGGCGGCGAACGGTCTGCGGCGCCGGTGGCGCAGAGTGGTGCTCATCGGGGTTTCCTCACGGGAGTGGGGGCTGGACTGCCACCGAGCGTCGCCCCGCGTGGTTGTGAACCGGTTGTCGCTCGCGCGCAGATCAGCTGGTTGGCTGTTTTCGCACCGCATCCGCGTGGTTACGCTCGCTGAGCCGTTTCGGCGCGGGAAGGAGCTGGGGGGTGTCCCAACCCGGGGAACTGCGCGTGCTGGGCCCGGTCGAAGCCGTGGGCCCGGCCGGGCTCGCCACGCTGCACGGAACGCGGCAGCGGGTCGTGCTCGGGGTGCTGGCGCTGCACGCGGGCACGGTGCTGCCGATCCCGCGGCTCGTCGACGTCCTGTGGGGCGAGGACCCGCCGCGCACGGCCGTCAAGACGCTGCACAGCCACGTCGCGCGCCTGCGCCAGGCCCTGGACGTCTGCGGCTTCCCGGCCGTCCTGGTCACCCGCGGGCCGGGCTACCTGCTCACCGTCCCGCCCGCCACGGTCGACGCGCACCGGTTCGAGCAGCAGGTGCGCGCGGCCGCGGCGGACCTCGCGGCGGGCGCCGTCGAGCGGGCGGCGACGACCCTGCGGGCCGCCGTGACGCTCTGGCGCGGGGACGCCTTCGCCGACGCGGCGCTGTCCGGCTGGGGCCTGCGCGAGGTGGACCGCCTGCACGAGCTGCGGCTCTCGGCGGTGGAGGACCTCTGGGACGCCGAGCTGCGGCTGGGCCACCACGAGGACGCCGTCCGCGAGCTGCCGCGCCTGCTCGCCGCGGCCCCGACCCGGGAACGGCTGACCGGGCTGCACATGCTCGCGCTGTACCGCTGCGGCCGGCACACGGACGCGCTCGACGCCTTCCAGCGGCTGCGGCGGCGGCTGGCCGACGAGTTCGGCGTCGACCCCGGTCCCGAGCTGCTCACCCTGCACACGGCGATCCTGCGCCGCGACCACGAGCTGGAGCCGCGGGCCGCCGCGGCCGGGCCGTCGCAGCTGCCCGCCGGCGTCGGCCACTTCACCGGCCGCGACGACGAACTCGCGTCGCTGGACGCGGCCCTCGAGGACGGCGATCGCCCGGTCGTGGTGATCTCGGGTGCCGCGGGCATGGGGAAGACCGCCCTGGCGCTGCACTGGGCGCACCGCGTCGCGGCCCGCTTCCCGGACGGGCAGCTGTTCCTCGACCTGCGCGGCCAGGACGCGGCCGAGGCGATGCCGGGGTCCCGGGCGCTCGCGCACCTGCTGCGCGGCCTGGACGTGCCGGAGGAGAACATCCCCGGCGACCCGGCCGAGCGCGCCGCGCTGTACCGCTCGCTGCTGCACGGGCGCCGGTGCCTGGTCGTGGTGGACAACGCCCGCGGCCTCGACGACGTCCTCCCGCTGATCCCCGGCACCGGCCCGGCGCTGCTGGTGATCACCAGCAGGCAGACCCTCGCCGCGCTGAGCACCCGCCACGCGGTGCACCCGGTCGCCCTGGACGCCTTCGCGCACGCCGAATCCCTCGCGCTGCTGAACCGCGTCCTCGGTGCCGACCGGGTGAAGCGCGAGCCGGGGCCGGCCGCCCGGGTCGCGCGGCTGTGCGGCGGGATGCCGCTGGCGCTGCGCATCGCGGCCGCCCGGCTGGTGGGCACGCCGAAGCGGCCGCTGGCCGAGCTCGCCGCCGAGCTGGCCGGGGCCGGCCGGCTCGACACCCTTGCGGTGGAAGGGGATTCACGCACGGTCCGCGCTGTGCTCGCCACCGCGTACCTCCCGCTGGGCGACGCGCAGGCCCGGTTGTTCCGCCGGGTCGCGCTGAGCCCGGGCGCCACGTTCACCACCGCGCTCGGGGCGGCGTTGTGCGGGATGACGGCCGGCGACGGCGACCGCGCGACCGCCGGGCTGGCGACCGCGCACCTCGTCACGGCCGCGGGGGCGGACCGCTTCCGCTTCCACGACCTGATCCGCGAGTTCGCCCGGCAGCGCGCCCGGGCCGACGAACCCGCGTCCGCCCGCGAAGAAACCGGCGACCGGCTCGTCGACTGGTACCTGCTGGCCGCGGCCGCGGCGAACCGGGCGCTCGACCCGAACCGCGACCTCGTGACGCCGGTGCCGCGCCACGCCGCGCCCGCCGTGCCGGTCGGGCCGGACCGGCACGCCGCGCTGGCCTTCCTCACCGCCGAGCGCGACAACCTGCTGCCCGTGGTGCGGTTCGCCCGCGAACACGGCCGCCCGGAGGCCGCCTGGCAGCTCACGTACCTGCTGACCAGCTTCTACGACACCGCCGGGCACTGGCACACGCGCGTCGAGCTGTGCCGCCAGGGCGCGGCCGCCGCGACCGAGATCGGCGACCCGCTGGCCGAAGCCGAGATGCTGCGGGCGCTGGGCGTCGCGTACTTCATGACCCGGCGGCTGCAGGAGGCGCTCGACACCAACGCGGCCGCGCTGCGGACGGCCCGGGCCGCCGGCGACGTCCAGGGCGAGGGGCACATCCACAACAACACCGCCAACGCCTACGCGGAGCTGCGCCGCTTCGAGGAGGCCATCGCCTCGCACCGGCTCGCGGTGGCGCGCAACGCCGAGGCGGGCAACGACTTCGGCCACGCGCTGTCCCAGCGCAACCTCGGCCACACCTACGTCCGGATGGGCCGCGCGCGGGAAAGCCTCGACCCGCTGACGGAAGCGCTGGCGACGTTCCGCGACCTCGGCAACGCGCGTCTGGAGGCCGCCACGCTCGACACGCTGGGCGAGGCGCACCTGCAGCGCGGCGACCACGCGGCGGCGCTCGCCCACCTCGGCGAGGCGATCGCGGTGAGCCGGGCGATCGGCGACCGCTGGCTCGAATGGGAGTCGCTGCTCGACGCCGGCCGCGCCCACCTCGGCCAGGGCGACTTCGCCGTCGCGCTGGCGCACTTCGGGCAGGCGCTGGACCTCAGCCGCGACGTCGGCGACCGGCACGGGGAGGCGTCGGCGCTCGAACACCTCGCCCGCGCCCGGCTGGGCGCGGGCGACCTGGCCGCTGCGCGGGAGCACCTGGAACGCGGGCTGGCGCTGCGGGCCACGGTGCCCGACGGTTACGAGCAGGCACACCTGCACCGCGACCTCGGCGAGCTGGAGGCCCGGCTCGGCCGCCCGGCGGACGCGGCCCGGCAGTGGGCCACGGCCGCCGCGTTGTACACCCAGGCCAACGCGACGGCCGAAGCCCGTGAGGTGGCTAACCGCCGGGCTTGATGGTCACCTCCGTCCGCGCGTTGCCGAGCGTGCCCGCCGAAGGGGAGAACAACTCCAGCACGAAATGGGACTCGCTCTGGGTGTCCAGGAGCTTGACGACGGCGTCGCCACCGCTCGCGCCGACCGGGATGGTGAGGGTCGCGTCCTTCACCGGCACGTACGCCGGGACGCCGTCGCCGACCGGCAGGGTGCGGTAGTGCACGGTCACCGGCGCCCGCACCGGGGTGCTGACGCGCACGCCGATCGCGCAGACCTTCCAGCAGATCTTCCCGCCGTCGGTCGAGACGACCACGAGCGGCCCGCCGGCCCCGTCGTCGTCGAGCACCCCACCCGCGGCGAGGTCGTCGGCCAGGGTCACGCCCACGGGGTCGTAGAGGCGCAGCAGGAAGGGTTCGTTCGGCTCCGGGACGGCGTCCTTGACCACCTGGACGGAGACGGTCCGCGAGCTCGCCTCGCCGCTCCAGGTCAGGCGTCCGTTCACCGGGACGTAGTCGGCGGGGCTGGTCGCGCCGGGGGAGCCGTCCTCGGTCTTGTAGGAGACCGTGCCGGTGGGTACACAGCCCGCGGCCGAGGAGACCGACACGGTGAAGCTGAAGGTGGTGTAGCCGGGATTCAGGTCGGGAGTGCCCTCGTAGAGCGTCCGGTCGGCCACCGACACCGCCGCGGGACCACACCCCTGGGCGGCGTCCGCGGCCGGCACGGGCACCAGGCCGAGCAGGAGCACGACCGCCGCGAGCACCGCTGATCCCATGCGAGCCACCCTTGGGTCCGGGCGCACGGGAGCAGCGCGCCGCCGGGGTATGGCGTACCGCACCCCGGTTGTGGCCGGGTTGTGACACCGTGTGCGGTGTGGCGGAGGAGTTGGCGAGTCGCGCGGCGTCGGCCCGCTGGAAGTGGAAAGCCGAAAGGGCTCGGACCGCCATCACCGCCGCCTTCGAGAGCCGAGATCAGCACCTGGCCGGTGAGTGGTGCGGGTTCGAGGAGTCGACGGGGCTCGGCGAGAGGTTCGAACGGCTTGGTCCGTCGCCCGGCCGGATCATCCAACGGTGGCCGGCGAAACGGCAGTTCGTCGCCGCCCTGCAAGCATGCGGATCCGCGGCGTTCCCCTCGGTCGATGTCCACGTGGTCGTCATGGATGCCCCGGACGCGGGCTGGATCCGGGTCCGGGCCGACCTCGTGGCGGGCGACCTCGCGCGTGCCGTGGGGGAGTGGATGACCGACGGGTTCATCGCGTTCGACCCCGAGGTGGATTCGCTGCTGAGCGTCGATGTCGAAGAGAAGGGCGGCGTGTCCTTCATCGAAACGACGCTCATCGGTGCCGGGTTCGGCGAACTGCGTGCGTGGCTCGGGAAGCGCGGGCCGTCGCCGCTGTGACACCGTGGACCAGGCGCGCCGGCCGGGAGTGGTGTTCCCCGCCACCGGTGCGGGGAACACCACTCCCGGGTCACGTCAGCTCATGGCGACCGCGTTCTTCGCGCGGACCGTCGTCGACGCCAGCAGCTGGTTGTCCTCCGGGCGGGCGTCGCCGGAGTAGACGTTCTCGATGGTCGCCACCACCTTGAACGACGTCCGGCCCGCCGCGGCGTCCGCCGCCGTGTATGTGTAGGCGAAGGGGAAGACCACCTTGCGGCCCGCGGCCGCCGGTACCCACTGCTTGAGGTGGCCGATCTCCTGGTCGTAGCCCTGCTCGTCCAGCCGGTACAGGGTGACCGTCACCGTCTCGTCGTGGCGGGTGTTCGCGACCGACACCTTGATCGGCTTGGTCTGGTCCACCCGCGCGGTCGCCGGCACGGTGAAGTCCGACAGCGCCACGTCGTGCGTGTCGACCTTCAGCGTGTCGAAGCCGGTCCCGGTCCGGCCGTCGGCGGTCGTGCCGGTCACCTCGACCCGGTACTCGCCGTCCGCGGCGTACCGGTGCCGGATGTCGGCGCCGGTGATGGGGGCCGAGCCGCCGTCGCCGAAGCGCACCTCGCCGCTGACGAAGGGCCGGCCGAGGCTGTCGCCCGAGTACGGCGCCAGTGTGACGTCCGTGTACACCGACGGGTTGTTGGGGTAGAAGTTCAGGAACGGCGCCAGCGGCGGCGCCGTCTCGAGCCGGATGTCGAACAGGGACGCGGCATCGACGTCGTCGGCGACGCGGATCTGGTACGTCTCCCCGGCGACGGCGGTGAACACGGCGGCCCGGCGGTCGCCGGAGGCCACGCAGTCCACTTCGGACAGCGAGTCCGCCGACGTGCCCCGGTACACCGTGATGCCCGGGCCCCAGTCGAACATCGCCAGCGCGCTCACCGACCGCGTGCGGTCCGGGGTGAACCGGAACCACACGGACCGGTCGGCGTCCGGGTCGCAGCTCGGCGCGACCTCGCCGGGTTCGGCCGAGGCCACGGTCAGGTCGCCGGCGTACTCCCCGGGCACGGCGGCCGTCGCGGCCGCCGCGAAGTCGTCGTTCGGCGCCGGCGGCACGGTGGTGAAGCCCACCGTCAGGTCGCCCTGGTTGTACTGCTGGGCCAGCATGACGTGGTAGGTCGTGCCGGCGGTCGCGTGGAACGTCGCGGTCCCCGGGTAGCTCCACGTCGCGCAGGCGCCCGGCACCTGCGTCAGCGCACCGCGGTCACCGGTGTAGACCGCGACGAACGGCCGCGTGGAGCCGGTGCTGGACGGCGTCACGCGGACCAACGCGTCCGCGGCCGCGGTGTAGTCGTACCAGACGGTCCACGTCGTGTAGGTGCCGCACGGCGCCGGGTCGTCGGCCGCCTTGGTCGACTCGGTGACGTCCTGGCTCGCCGTGAACGGCAGGGCGGTGACGGCGGTGGCGGAGCCGAAGTCGTCGTTGGACGGCGGGGCCGCGTGGGCGACCCCGGGCGCCAGCAGCACGGCCGTGAGGGCCGCGACACCGGCGAGCAGTGGACGGGCGGACAGCTTCATCTTGTTCCCCCTGGAAGTGGTCAGACGGCGACGATGCGCGAGGCGGGCGGCTTGACGGTCGTGGCGATCGAGATCGCCTCGTTGTCCGCCGGGACGGCGTCGGTCACCGGGTACTGCAGCTGGACCTCGGCGCGGAACGCGACCTTCCCGGCGAGCGTGTCGTCGGGGGTGAAGGTGTAGGCGAACGGGAACCGGACCTTGCCGGTGGCCCGCGCGGGCACCTGCAGGGTCAGCCGGCCGACCTCGGCCCAGTAGTCCGTGGTGCGCTTGGACAGCACGACGGTCACCGACTCGGCGTACCGCGTGTTGCTCACGTCCACCGAGATCGGCTTGCTGACGCCCTGCCGCGCCGACGCCGGGGTGGTGAACTTCGCGATCCCGACGTCGTGCGTGGTCACCGTGACCGGCTGGGTCACCGTCGCGGTGCGCCCGTCCGGGGACGTCGCGTGGAGCGTGGCGGAGTAGACGCCGTCGGCCGCGTAGCGGTGGTACACCGTCTCCGTGCCGAGCGGAGCCGTCACGCCGTCGCCGAAGTCCCACGTCCCGGTCAGCGGTAGGTCGATCGAGTTCCACGACGACGCGGAGAAGCCGGCGTTGTCGAACACCGTCGGGTTCGAGGGGTACACGGACACGTTCGGCTGGAGCGGCGGCGCCTCGTCGACGACCAGCTGGACCGGCCCGTAGCCGCGGTGCACCGCGGTGACGCGCAGGAAGTAGCCGGTGCCGGGACTCGTACGGAACACGGCCGTGCCGGTGCCGCTCCGCCCGCAGGTGACCTGCGTCAGGTCCGGCAGCGAGTTCCCGGCGTACACGGTGACGGCGGCGTAGGACCCGTCGACCCGCGCGGTGACCGAGCGCGCCGTGTCCGAGGCCGGGTAGGAGTACCAGACCGACGGGATGCCCTCGTCTCCCACGCAGCTCGAGTCCGGCTCGCCGGCCTGGGCCGTAGCGGTCGAGAGGTCCGCCTGCCGGGTGAACGGCAGGGCGGTCACCGGCTCGGCGGCCGCGAACGCGTCGTTGGCCGCCGGCGCGACCGCGTCGAGCGCGAACGACAGCGCGCCACCGGGCGCGTCGAGGCCCCCGACCAGGAAGGAGTAGGTCGTCCCGGCCGTCACCTGGAGCGTGATGGCCGGGTCGGTCCCGTAGTCGCAGGCGTCGGCCACGCTCTGCAGCCGGCCGCGCGGGCCGGTGTTCGCGGACAGGATCGTCCGGTGGTCGCTGCCGGCCGTCGTGGCGCGCAGCAGCCCGTCCTGGGTCGCGGTGTAGCTGAACCAGACCGACCCGGCCGCGACGTACCCCGAGCACCAGCCCGGGTCGTCGCTCGTCTTGGTGGCCGCGCCGGTGTCCTCCTGCGTGGTGAACGGCAGGGAGGTGACGGCCACCGCGGTATCGAAGTCGTCGTTGGCCGGCGGTGCCGCCGCGTGCGCGACGCCCGGGGCCACCACGGCCACCGCCGCGATCAGCACCCCGACCACGGCGACACGGCCGCGTGATCGCAATGAATACAGCACGAAGTGCTCCCCCTCGTGAAACGCCCCCGCCCCCATGACGAAGATCCCCTGCCGGACGTATCGACGGCACCCCGTCCGGCGTGACCGACTTCGCGCGAATTACGCCGGATGCCGTAACGGCGCGCCCCGCCGTTCGCCGGGCGGTGTATTTCCCCGGCCGTTCCGGCATCCGATCGGTACCACTCGCCGATGGGGAAGGAACGATCATGCCGGAACACGGGATCCACCACGCCAGGGCCGACGCCGAGCGCGCGTTGCTGCTGGCCGGGACCACGTCGCCGTTCACCGTCACCGTCCGGTTCGCCGGTGGGCTGACGCAGTCGCAGGTGGACGCTTTCGCCGCGGCCGCGGACCGGTGGGCCGAGGTGATCGTCGGCGACCTGCCTTCGGTCGTGGTCGACGGCGAGGCGATCGACGACGTGCTGATCGTCGCCAAGGGCGCCGACATCGACGGCGCGGGCCACATCCTCGGTCAGGCGCACATCACCCACGTGCGGCCGGCCGGTCCCGAGCCCTCGGCGTTGCTGCCGGCCCGCGGCGAGATGACTTTCGACAAGGTCGACCTGGCCAAGATGGAAGCCGAGGGCATCCTCGGCGACGTGATCACCCACGAGATGGGCCACGTCATCGGCGTCGGCTCGCTCTGGGCGGCCAAGGGCCTGCTGGTCGGCAAGGGCACCACCGACCCGACGTTCGCCGGGCCCGGCGCGATGGCCGAGTACCACAAGCTGCGCGGCGGCTCGGGCGACCCGGTGCGGGTGCCCGTGGAGAACACCGGCGGGCCCGGCACCGCGGACGTCCACTGGCGGGAGGAGACCTTCGGCGACGAGCTGATGACCGGCTTCGTCAACCCGGCGCCGAACCCGCTGAGCCGGGTCACCGTCGCCGCCCTCGGCGACCTCGGCTACCAGGTCGACGTCGACGCGGCCGACGGTTACGAGCTGCCCGTGGCCGTCGGCCCCGCGGCCCGCTTCGCGGTGCACGCGTTCGCGGTGACGCCGGTGCCGGCCGAGCTGCCGCGGACCGCGCTGCAGGCCTGAATCCACAGTGGCCGGTTCCCGGACCGGGGAACCGGCCACCGCTTCAACAGCTCGAATACATCTTCAGGTGGGCGATGTCGTTCCACAGCCCGGTTTCGAAGCTCGCCCAGGCGCGGAACCGGTAGCGTTCCGCGCTGCTCGGCATGTTCTGCACGAACTTGCGCCAGTCGCCCCCGATCGGGTGCTCGGTGGCCAGCGAACCCAGGACAGCCCAGTCGGCGTCCAGCAGGTCGACGTGCCAGATCACCCACGCGTCGTCATCGTCCCCGCTGGTCACGGTGCCGTCGAAGGTGGCGGTGCCGTTGGGGAACAGGGTCCACTTGGCCCCTTCGAACATCGTGCAGTCGCCCTTCTTGATCAACCCCCAGGTGAACTCCCACGGTGTCCAGCCGGTAAGCCGTTCCGCGGCGGCGTTCGCCGCCGCCACGATGGTCGAGGGATCCATGACACTGCCTTCCGCTCGATGCACTGCTGCCGCTGGACAGAGGCGCGGAACGCGACCTTGATACGCGTCACCGGCCCCGCGTGGCGGGCACCGCCAAGGCCAGGGCCAGGTTCTCGTCGAGGAACATGAGCCCGCGCGCGGCGAACTCGCGGAACACGGCCTCGACCTCGGCGACCGGCGCGGTGAGACCGAGCTCGCGGTGCACGGCCGCGGCGGTGCGCGGGCGGTCGACGCAGGCGAGGTAGATGCCGGCGAGGGCGTCGTGGAAGGTGTGGGTGCCGGTGCGGTCCGGCCGGCCGTCGTAGATCTGCAGGAAGCCGGGGGAGGTGCGGTAGACGAGGACCGGCCGCCGGTCCGCCTGCCACGCCGCCGTCCACGCCGACACCGCGTCCCCCAGCGGGGCGTAGACATCCGGGTCGAGCGCGGCTTCCGTTTCGTAGTCGAAGAAGTAGGCGACCCGGTCGAGGTCCACTGTGGACGGGTAGACGTGCCGGTAGCTGGGCTCGGGCTCGCGCCGCCGCAGCGGGAACCGGGCCGGCTGGGTGAACAGCGGGCTGAAGCGCTCCAGCCAGACCCGGTCCGCGCCGGCCGGCGGCTGGAGGTGGAGCAGGTCCGGGACGACCGCCGCCTGCGCCGCGTACGCCTCGGCCGTCTCGCCCGGGAACCCCCAGAGGATGTTCCAGCCGACGGCGATCCCGTAGTACCCGGCCCAGCGCAGCAGGTTGACGTTCTGCGCGGCCCGGACCCCCTTGTCCATCAGCCGCAGCACTTCCGAGCTCAGCGACTCCAGGCCCGGCTGCAGCCGGGTGACGCCCGCCGCGGCGAGGACCTTCAGCTGCGCCCGGGTCAGGTTGGCCTTGACCTCGTAGAAGATCTCGTAGTCCCGGGCCCCCTCGGTCATCGCCGGGAACAGCTCCTTGAGGTAGCTCGGTTCGAGGATGTTGTCGACGGCGTCGAACCGGAAGGTGCGGTACCGCCGGGCCTGCCGGTCGAGCTCGGCGAGCACCCGGGCCGGCGACTTGGCGCGGAACCGCATGGTGGTCCCGTTGAGCCCGCAGAACGTGCAGTGGTGCTTGGCGCCCCACCAGCAGCCGCGGGCCGACTCGAACGGGATCGTGACGTGCTCGGTGGGCAGCCCGAGCCGCGCCGCCCGGGCGAAGTACTCGCCGTAGTCCGGCACCGGCAGGTCGTCGAGCCGGTCGTGCGGTGGCTCGGGCGGGGTCGCGACGACGTCGTTCCCGGCGCGCCGGGCGACGCCGGGAACCGCGCCGGGGTCGGTGCCGTCCGCGAGCGCGGCCAGCAGCCGCGGGAACGCGACGTCACCCTCGCCGAGGACGGCGAAGTCGACGCAGTCCACCGACCGCACCAGCTCCCGGCCCATGTCGCCCTCGAAGTTGGCGCCGCCGAACACCGTGATGATGCCAGGGTGCCGCTCCTTCAGCCGCCGGGCGAGCGCGAACGACGCCGAGTTCTGCTGGAACGTCGAGCTGAAGCAGACCACCCGGACCCCGGCGAACTCCCCGGCGACGGCGTCGAGGTACGCGGGCACGTCGTGCTCGCGCGTGCTCAGCAGCCGGGCCGCCGCGGACTCCGCCGGACCGTCCAAGTAGGACAGTTCGGTGCCGAGTTCCGCGAGCAGCTTCCCGTCCGGATCGGGCGCGGCGTCGCCGAACGCCTCGACCGAGAACAGCCAGTCGCCGAGCTGCCGGCCCCGGTGCTCGGCCAGGGATCGGTAGTAGTCCAGGCCGATCCGGACGGCGAAGTCGAGGTTCAGGTGCAGGGTCCGCACCGGGAGCCCGTGCCGGTCCGCGATCGCCTTGAGCAGCCCGAGCTGGATGGACGGCCGCTCGACCTCCAGGAACGGCATCGACACGAGAACGGCCGGCACTGCGGTCATGGTCTTGCTCCCCTGCTCGCGGTGGTGGTCGACAGGCTCAGGATCTGATGAAGCTCCTGATCATCGGGGGGAGCATGTCGGCGAGCCCGACGCTGCCGGACGCGTAGCCGATGACCACCGAGGCCTGGTGCGGGGTGAACGACCCGACGAACCCGTCGGCGAGCGGCTCGTCGCCGCTGGTCGCCTTCGCGGCGAGCCACACGATGCTGTCCAGCAGGTCCTTCTGCCACTGTTCCGCCAGGCCCTGCTTGAAGGTTTCGAGGTCGGCGAAAAAGCTCTGCAGCTGTTCGGCGGTGAGATCGGACATGAACTCCTCCTGAGTGAATCATCCACTGTGTACTTCGGACAGTCGTATGCGCACTTCGTCCGCGTCGGGATGGGCGAGGTGCGTGAGGATGTCGTGGGCTCGCCGCCAACCGGCTCGGGCGGACTCGGTGTCGCCGAGTTCGCGGTGGAGGCTCGCGATGTCGATGTGCAACCGCGCCTCGACCATGAGGCTTCCGTTGCGGTGTACGAGGTCCAGGGCCGTCTCGTAGCAGGTGAGCGCGCGGGCGTGGTCGCCGAGCTGCTTGTGGGCGTAGCCGAGGCTGTGCCAGCTCTGCGCCGCACCCATGTGGTCGGCGAGTTGCGTCTGCAGATCCACGGCCTGGCGGCAGTGGTCGATGGCCACTGCGTGGTCGCCGAGCAGGGTGTGGAACCAGCCGACCGCGTTGAGCGCCGTCGCCTGCCCGGCCCGGTGCTCGGCCGCGCGGAACAGCTCCAGGGCCTGCTCGGCGTGCGCGAGCGCGTCGGCGACAGCTCCCTGTCGGTCCAGCAACCAGGCGAACTGGCGGTGCGCGTACGCCTGCCCGACGACGTCGCCGGCGGCGCGGGACAAGGTCAGCGCGGCTTCGAGATCGTCGTGGGCCTCGGTGTGCCGGCCGAACCGGACGTGCGTGCCCGCCAGGTGCAGGTGGCCGAACGCCTGCTTGCGCTCGTCGCCGAGCCGGTGCGCGGCGGCCGCCGCCACCGTGAGCACG
Source organism: Amycolatopsis sp. WQ 127309 (assembly GCF_023023025.1). Classification (NCBI taxonomy): domain Bacteria; kingdom Bacillati; phylum Actinomycetota; class Actinomycetes; order Pseudonocardiales; family Pseudonocardiaceae; genus Amycolatopsis; species Amycolatopsis sp. WQ 127309. The sequence goes on along the minus strand of NZ_CP095481.1, from coordinate 9,471,830 downwards.
TCGCGCTCGTCGTGCCAATGTCCTTGCATGGAAAGGAAACGCTGCAGCGACCGGGCGAGATCCCAGACGCGGGTGTCGAACGCGGCGCCCGCGTGGACGGCCAGCAGCAGTACGCGGTGCTCGGCCTCGAACCACGCTAGGGCCTGCCGGTGGTCGGTGATCCGGTCGGACTCGGCCCCGGCCGGGAGCGGGGTCAGCGCCGGTGGCACTTCGAGCCGCGGGTCGAGGAAGCCGTCGGCGTGGAAGGCCGTGTGGGCGTAGTGGCCCAGCAGGCGGTGGACGGCCGTCTCGCGGTCGGCGGGGGACTCGACCTCGTGCACGAGCTCGGTGGCGTAGGCGCGCAGCAGGTCGTGCACGGTGTAGCGGCCGGGGGCGTGCTCGGTGAGCAGGTGCGCGTGCGTGAGCTCGGACAGGATCGGGCGTGCTTTGCCGGCCGGGACGCCGGCCAGGCTCGCCGCCGCGCGGAGGCCGACGTCCGGCCCGGGGTGCAGCCCGAAGAGCCGGAACAGCCGGGCCGCGGCCGGATCGAGCCGCAGGTACGACCAGGAGAACACGGCGCGGGCGTCGGTCGCCGGGTCGGTGCCGGAGAACTCGTCGAGGAACCCGCGCGCGTCCCGCAGCTGCCCGGCCAGCGCGGCCAGGCTGAAGCCGGGGTGCGTCGCGGCGCGGGCCGCGGCCACCGCCAGGGCCAGCGGGAGCCGCGCGCACAGGCCGATGATCTCCTCGACGGCCGCGGGTTCCGCGGTGATCCGGCCGGCGCCGAGCCGGCCGCTCAGCAGCGCCCGGGCCTCGGCGTCGTCGAGCAGGTCGACGGTGACGGGGTGCGCGCCCGCGACGACCAGGCCGGCGAGGCGGTCCCGGCTGGTCACGACCACCACGCAGCCCGGCGCGCCGGGCAGCAGCAGCCGGACCTGCTCGGCGTCGCGGGCGTTGTCCAGCACGACCAGGACGCGCCGGTTCGCCAGCAGGCTCCGGTACAGGCCAACCTGGGCCTCGACGGTCGTCGGGATCCGGCCGCCCGGCACGTCGAGCGCTTCGAGGAACCCGCGCAGCGCACCGGCCGGGTCCACCGGGGCGCCGGTCGGGTCGAAGCCGCGCAGGTTCACGTACAGCTGGCCGTCGGGGAACCCGGGCGCGACCGTGTGGGCCCAGTGGACGGCCAGCACCGTCTTGCCCACCCCGGCGGTGCCCGACAGGACGACGATCCGGGTGGCCGGCACCTGCTCGTCGCGCACGTCGTCGAGCCGGCGCAGCGCGCTCTCGCGGCCCGCGAAACCGGGGGTGTCCGGGGGCAGCTGGGCCGGGGTGGTCACCGGCGTGGCCCGCGGCGCGGCCGGCAGCTCGTCCCGCAGGATCGCGCGGTGCAGCGCGCGCAGTTCGGGGCCGGGATCGGCGCCGAGCGCGTCGGCGAGCCGCTGCCGGACCGCGGCGTACCGGTCGAGGGCCTCGGCTTGACGTCCGGCGTTGTGCAGGGCCCGCATGAGGAGCGCTTCCAGCGGTTCCGCGAGCGGGTAGTCCCCGGCCAGGTCGGACAGCGCGCCGAACACGGCGTCCGGGTGGCCGAGGCGCAGCTCCAGCTCGCCCCAGCGCACGGCGGCGTCGAACCGGTGCCGCTGCCAGGTCGCGCGCACCTGCTCGGCCCAGCCGCCCGGGATGGCGGCCAGCGGGGTGCCGCGCGGTCCGAACACGGCTTCGGCGAGCGCCGCCGCCCGCTCGGCGTCGGTGCGGCTCCGGTCGTTTCCGCGCTCGACCAGGCGGCCGAAACGCAGTAGATCGACGTCGTCCGGATCGATTTCCAGCACGTAACCGGCCGTCCGTCGCGCAACGCTCACCGCCTCATCGGTGGAATCGGCGAGATCTTTGAACAGTCGACGGATTCGACTCAGGTGGGAATACAACACATTGCGCGCTTCGGCCGGTGGATCGTCACCCCAGACCCGGCCGATGATCGTTTCGAGCGAAACGGGACGCCCGGCGTCGGCCGCCAGCGCCGCGAGCACCGCCTGCTGCCGGGGCGTTCCGATGTCCAGGGACCGCCCCGCCACCCGGAGCTGCACCTCCCCGAACAGCACGAACTCCATGCGGCGGCCTTCCCGTTTCCGACGCGTCGCGAATGGCGGAACCGATACTGCTCCGTCCGCAAGATTCCCGCAAGGTCGCCGAGCAGGTCGTGGCGGAATCGTGAACCCGGGAACGGAAGAGTTCGAGGAGGGGCCATGTACCACGATTCGCCGGCACCATTGCTGGAAAACGCCGCCCGGGGTGCGGAATGGGCTTGGCGGGATATCGTCGAGCGTTATTCCGCGCTGGTTTCCGCCGTCTGCCGCCACTACCGGATCAGCGGCGCGGACGCCGAGGACGTCCGCGGCGCGGTGTGGCTGAACCTGGTGACGCACCGGGCGCAGATCCGCGACGCCGAGGCGCTGCCGGGCTGGCTGCGCACCACGACCCGGCACGAGTGCCTGCGGGTGCTGCGCCACCGCACCCGGCAGATCCCGACCGACGCCGCGCTGATCGACGACCCGGCCGAGCCGGACTTCGCCGCCGCGCTGATCGGCGAGGAACGCCGGGCCGCGGCCCGGCACGCCCTGGCCGTGCTGCCCCCGCGGGACCGGCGGCTGCTCTCGATGCTGATGTGCGATCCGCCGCGGTCCTACCGGGAGATCAGCGCGACGCTGGGCATCCCGGTCGGCTCGATCGGCCCGTCGCGGGCGCGCTGCCTCGCCCGGGCCCGCCGCACACCGGCGGTGGCGGCGCTGCTCGGCGGCGATCTGATCGACGTCCCTGGACACACCCCTCAGAGCGCGCGGGCGACGGCGTGATGCGCCGAACCGGCGGTATCACCGCCCGTGCTCGCGGCTCCGCAAGCCGAGGAGGAACCACGATGAACCTGTTCCGTACCACCCTGGCCGCCGCGGCCGCCGTGCTCGTCTTCGCGGCGGCCGGCTGCTCCGACTCCACCGATTCCGGGTCCGGCTCCGGCTCCGGTGCGCAGGACGCCACCACGGAGGCACCCCTGCCCACCGGCGCCCCGAGCGCCGAGCCGTCGGGCCCGGAGAGCCCGCGTACCGCCGACGACACCGGGGGCGCGATCACGATCCCGCAGCTGCCGGTCGGCGGCGTCCCCGACAACTCCGGCGCCGAGGACCAGTGCGTGACCGCCAGCTGGCTGCAGGCGGACCTGTTGGCGGACAACGATTTCACCGTCGTCAAGGTCGAGGTGGACCCGCCGGGGGCCTTCAGCCAGGGCGGTCAGTGCGGGGAATCGCCCGCGTGCGCCTCGTTCACGTTCAGTTCGGGGGCCCGCGCCTGTTCCGTCGCGGTGACCGCGCGCGGGACCGGCGACGACGCGACGCTGACGATCAAGGGCCAGGTGGTGTGCGCCGCCGGAAAGGACGCCTCATGCCGGGACCTCCCGACCCGGGTGAGCCCCGGGGTGATCGGGCTGACCCAGCCGGAGTCGCCGTCGACCGAGACCACGGCGACCGAGACCACGGCGACTCCCACCGGGTGAGCCCGGCGGCCGCCGGGGCGCTCGAGCGTTTCCTCGATGCGGGCAAGACCGCGATCCCGCCGCTGACGCTGCTGACCGCGATGCTGTTCTACTTCGGTTACGTCTCCGCGCGGGCGCGGTACGAGTACTTCGGCGTCGACGTCGACACGATCGGGCTCGGCACGCAGGAGTACATCATGCGCAGCCCGCAGCCCCTGTTGACGCCGTTGCTCGTGGTCACCGCGGCCGGGCTCGGCTCGGTCGCGGTGCGCGCCGCCGTCCGGAAGCAAATCCGGACGGCGACGGCGGTGCGCCGGCTGGGCCGGGTCGCGCAGGGGATCGGGCTCGCCACGCTGATCGCCGGTCTCGTGCTGGTGTCCGGTTACACCTTCCTGCGGGACTGGTGGTTGTTCGGCCTGGTGACGCCGTTGCTGATCGCCGTGGGCGCCACGCTCCTGCGGTACGGCGCGACCGTCCGGCGGCCACCGGACGGCGCGCCGTCGTTCCGGCGGAGCTCGGTCGTCCTCGGGTACCTGGTGCTCGCCGTCAGCGTGTTCTGGATGACGGCCACGATCGCGCAGTGGTCCGGCCGCGGGCTCGCGATGGCCGAGGCGAACCGCCTCGACAAACTGCCCAGCGTCATCCTCGACACCAAGGAGAGCCTGTACCTGCGCAGTCCCGGTCTCGAGGAGACGAAGCTGCCGCCGTCCGAAGGCCAGACGTTCCACTACCGCTACCGGCACCTCCGCCTGCTGATCCACGGCAAGGACCGGATGTTCCTCGTGCCGGACCGGTGGTCGGCGAGCGACTCGACGATCATCGTCCCGCTGGACGGCTCGGTGCGGGTCCAGTTCCAGTTCCAGAACCAGCGGCCTTGAGCCCGGTCAGGCCGGGCGGTAGGTGGTGATGGTGCCGCCGTGGCTGAACGTCCGGGTCTCCACCGGGGTGAACGGCCGCGGCCGGAACGGGCCGGTGAACGCCGGGAGGCCGTGGCCCGCAACGACCGGGTAGCGCTTGAACACCAGTTCGTCGATCTCCGGCAGCAGCTCGCCCGCGAGCCGCGCGCCGCCGCAGAGCCAGATGTCCGCGCCGGGCTCGCCCTTGAGCCGGCGGACGGTGGTCACCGGGTCGCCGGTCAGCTCGACGGCGGGGTCGGCGATCGCGCCGAGCGTCGTCGACGCCACGACCTGCCGGAGGTGGGCGTAGGGGCTGGTGACGCCGACGTCGAGCCCCGGCTGGTAGGCGCCGCGGCCCATGACCACCGTGTCGAACCGCTTGTTCGGCACGCCGTCGAGCCCGATGTGCGGCCGCACGTGGCTCGGCATGGTCTCCGGGAACTCCGCCCGGAGGTACTCGACCATGTCCGGCGCCTCCGGGTAGAAGTCGAACTCGCCGCCCGGCCCGGCGATGAACCCGTCGATCGAGACGGCGACGTAGTAGACGAGCTTGCGCATGCGACCCCCGGAACAACTCGATGTGTAGTACTTTGCCTGTAGTGGTTCGACCATAACACTACAGGCGGAGTGGTTACAAGCGATGGCGCGACGCAATCCGGAACGACGGGCGGCCCTGCTCGACGCGGCGATCGAGGTCCTGGCGGCGGACGGCGCCCGTGGGCTGACGTTCCGCGCGGTGGACCAGCGGGCCGCGGTGCCCACCGGCACCGCCTCCAACTACTTCGCCGGCCGCGAGGAGATCCTCACCGGCGCGGGCGAGCGCGTCTACGAACGGCTGGTCCCGGACGAGGCAACCCTGGCCGCCCCGTTCGACGGCCCGCGCGACCGCGCCCGCCTCGCCGAGCTGATGCACGCCCTGGTCGAGCGGGTGGCGGCCTTCCCGACGGGCTTTCTGGCCCTGCTGGAGCTGCGCCTGGAGGCGGCCCGCCGCCCGGAGCTGCGGGAGGTGCTGACCCAGCGGATCCGCGCGGACCTCGACTTCAACGTGGCGAACCACCTGAAGACGGGCCTGCCCGGCGACGCGACGACGGTCAAGCTGCTGTGGCTGGCCCTGAACTGGCTGATCATCGAGCGCCTGACCCTGCCGGACCTGCTGACCCCGCGGGAACGCGCCGGCCTCGTCGACGCCCTGGTCGAGCGCCTCACCCCGTGATCCCGGACGTGTCCGGCTGGTGACCTGAGTCGCCGGGCCGCGACTTCCTGGGGGCGTCCCGGCCCCAACGCCCGGCCCCCGTCAACGAACCTCAGACGCACGGCACTAGACCGGTTCCGCGGTCTCCTCGGCGGGGGCCTTGTGGGCGGCGGCGTAGTGCGCGGTGCCGATCGCGCCGGCGACGGCGAGCACGAAACCCGCGATGGCCGCGACCGTGAAGCCGTCGCGGACGCGGTCGTCCAGGATGGTCACGCCGATCAGCGAGGACACGGCGGTGTTGGTGGTGAACATCGTGGCCGTGACGGCGGTCGCGCGGCCGCGTTGCAGGGCCATCGCGAAGACCACCGCGGCGACCAGGCCGTTGGCGATCATCGCCCAGATCGCCGGGTCCAGCGCCACCCGCCAGGCCGGGCCCGACGTGTCGAGCGTCCGGGCGGAGATGCCGACGACGCTGAAGCCCAGGCCGCCGCAGAAGCCCAGCACGGGCGCCGACCAGCGGTGGTCGTGGCGCTGGACGGAGAAGCCGGTCGCCGCGATCGGCACCGCCGCGGCCAGCAGCAGGTACTTGGCGGCGGTGGGCAGCAGGTGCGCGGGACCCGGGTCCGCGGACAGGCCCAGCAGGACGAGGCCGGTCGCGCCGACGCCCAGCGCGACCCAGCCGGCGGAGGCCAGCCGGATGCCGAGGAACGCGGAGATCGTCGCGGTGACGCCGACGCTGAACGCCAGCACCGACTGGACGAGGAACAGCGGCAGCCGGTGCAGTGCCGCGGCGGCGAAGATGAAGCCCAGCAGGTCCACGCCCACGCCGAGGAAGTACAGCGGCTGGCCGCGCAGGGCGACGAGGTCCTGGGGCGCGCCGCCGTAGGCACCGGCCCGCCGGACGCCGGCGGACTCCAGGATCGAGCCGCTGCCCGACGCGACGGCGGCCAGCAGGGCGAGGACGTAACCGAGGATCACCGGTCGAGTCTGTCAGCCCGCCCGCCGCCGGGATCCGAAAGGCCGGTAAAACCGCTCGCGGCGAGGGCCGGCCGCACCCATAACACCTGGGATAACACCGAGGCGGCGGCGTCGGCCCCTCGTCGCGAACACCGCGTGCTGACCAGCGGATACGTAACGCGGGCCACCGTGCGGCGGGCCGGTCGTTTACTCATCGTTTACCGACTTGCGTCGGTTGTCGGTGATTTTCTCCTGTCGCACAGTGATGGGGCGAAGTTACCGCGGAATGGGTCCGGAACCGTTCCCCGTCGTCCCCCTTTCCCTTTTGTGCAAGGAGAAGCTCGTGGTCATCGCGCTGGACAAACGAATGATGGGCCTGGTTCTCACGTGTGGTGCGGTCGTGGTCACGGCCACGCTCGCGCTCACCCCGGCGGCCGGGGCCCAGCCGGTCGCGCCGCCGGCGCCGAACGGCGTGACGCTCACCCACCCGCTGAGCGACAACAGCGCGTTGCGGCTCCCGGCCGCCGCGAACGCGGCCCGGGACGCCAAGGCCGCGCGCAGCCTGAACTACAGCCAGCAGGTGCAGCAGAACGACGAGTGGTGCTGGGCCGCCGACGGCGCGAGCATCGAGCAGTTCCACGGCGCTTCGACGTCGCAGAACCAGTTCTGCGCCGCCGGCAAGGGCACCACCACGGGCAACTGCCCGAACCAGGCCGCGCAGATCGGCGAGATCGTCAACGGGTTCCGCGGCACCGGGTTCTCCGCGAGCAGCGCCGGCGGCGCGGTGTCGTTCTCGACGGTCACCCAGCAGATCGACGCCGGGAACCCGGCCCTCACCGGGATCTACTGGACCTCCGGCGGCGGCCACGCCGAGGTGATCTACGGCTACGACGCGAGCAACCAGTCGCTGAACGTCGGCGACCCGTGGCCGACCTACCAGCGCTACCGCACGCAGTCCTACAACGACTACCTGCGCAACAGCGAGTTCACCTGGGGCGACACCGTCGTCGGCATCACGGGCGGGCGGTGAGCTAGGCCATGACCAGGTCTGCGGTGAAGGTCCTGACGGCGGTGCTGCTGGCGCTCGCGGGTACGGCCGGGTCCGGTGCGGCGGCCTCGGCCGCACCACCCGCGTGGGTGGCGCTGCCGGCGGCGCAGGTCGCCGCGGCGGTGACCGCGGCCCACTCGGCCGAGGCGATCAGCTTCGCTCGGACCAACTTCCGCAGACCTGGTCAGCCCGACCCGGGCGTCATCACCGTGGCGGACACGGGTGTCCCGGCCTACACGCTCGACCCGGCGTTCGTGCGGGGTGACGGCGCCGGCCGGGTCGCGGTCCTCGAGTACGTCGCGGTCGTCGCGCACGCCCAGGACGGCCGCACCGCCACCATCCAGGCCGCCCCCGGCGCGGCGGGGTGGCGGGTCGGCAGCGTCCTGTCCGGCGACGACGAAACCCGGCTCGCCACCCGGCTGCCGGCCGGCGCCGTCCTGCTCGACGAGCCGCAGATCAACGGCTGGTACGCGCTGGGCGCTGACGGCGTCCGGTTGCTGCAGGCCAGCCTGCCGCAGACGCCGGTCGGGGAGTTCGTCCCGCTGGCGGACTACCAGCGCCAGGTCCACGACCGGTACGCGGACAAGCAGCCCGGCTCCCAGTACCAGCGAGACGGCGGGCTCGGCTTCGCCCAGCACCCCGAAACGACCGCGGCCGGGACGTCGGGGTGGTGGTGGCTCGCGCTCGCCGGGCTGCCGGTGATCGTCCTCATTGCCTGGTTCGTTCGCCGAAAGTCACCGGCCAGGCCCGAAGACGTCAAGATCACGGCCGGAAACCCGTGACGGCGGGGCCCGGGGTCAGGGCGTCCGCAGCCGGTCGCGCAGGCCCGCGGCGAGACCGGCGACTGTCAGCAGGTCGACGAGCCCGCCGCCGTACTCGACCAGCCGCGGGCGGCGCGCGCCGCTGAGCCGGAACCGGAGGTGGACCCGGGTGGTGCCGGGGCCGTCGCCGGTGAGGCGGATCGCCCAGCTGATCTCGAGGCGGCCGCGGGTGGAGCGGTGGACGAGGGTGTGCGGCGGGTCGTGGGTGACGATCTCGAAGGTCGCGTCGCGGCCGCCCCAGTCGTCGATGACGTCGCCCGGGCGCAGGTGCTGCAGCGCGGGGTCGAGGTGGCGCAGGGCGCGGCGGCGCCGGGGGAGGAGCGCCTCGATCCCGGTGGGCAGGTACCAGCCCGCGCGGTTCTTGCCGAGCTGGGCGAACCAGGGCCAGACCCGCTCGGGCGGCGCGTTCAGGGTGAACCCGCGGTCCAGCACGACGTCCGGGTGGGGGACGAGGTCGTCGCCGGGTGCGGGCGCGGCGACTTCGTCCGCGCGGGGTGCCACTCCGAAGCCGATCACCTCGACCACCACCGTTCCGTATCGAATGAAACCGTATCACTCGACGCCCGTTGGGGTAGGGTGCTCGCATGACCGCCAAGCCCAGGACGCGCGCCACCGACCGCCCGGGGGACGTCTCCCCGTTCGCGTTGGGGCTGCTGCTGCGCCGGGCGCACGCCCGCGCGGCGGGGGCGATGGCCGCCGCGATGCGCCCGCACGGGTTGGAGCTGCGGCACTTCGCCGTGTTGATCATCCTGGTGGACCGCGGGCCGACGACGCAGCGGGACCTGGTCGAGGCGACCGGATCGGACAAGGCCGGGATCATGCGGGTCGTCGACGACCTGGAGGCGAAGGGGTTCGCGGTCCGCAATGCCGTGCCGGGGGACCGGCGGGTGCGCGAGGTCGAGATCACCCCGGACGGCGTCAAGGCCTTCGACGCCGCGCACGAGGACGCGCTCGCCCCGGCCGAAGCGCTGCTCTCGCACCTGCGTGCCGGCGAGCCGGCGAAGCTGATGGACCTGCTGACCCGGTTCACCTATCCGCCCGGGGACGAGGCGTAGGCCTCACGCCGCGGCGAGCCCGTACCGCAGGGCCGCGGCCCTGCGAGCGGGCCGCCGTCAACGCCGTTTCGCCGACGGCGATCGAGCCGTCGTCGCCGGTGACATGGCCGGCGCCGGGGTGCCGAACACGACCGCGTCGGTCCAGGGCAGGTCGTCGTGGGTGGCCACCGGGATGTGCCCGGTGCCGGCCAGGTGCTCGACCCAGGCGCCGTTGCGGGCGATCGCCTGGACGGGCGCGATCTCCTCGACGCGCTGTAGCCGCACCGCCGCCCCGGCTCGGACATGACCGCTCTCCTCGCTGATTCACCACTCGGTGAATCCTTCACGGCTGAACGTATCACATGATACCGTCGCGAACGCAACCGAATGACTGCGTCGAGAGGAGGCGTATGGACCTGGACGGGATCGACGCGATCGGGCGGACCGCGTTCGAGGTGGCGCTGCTGCGCGCGGCCGAGGACCGCCGCCCGGACCGGCTGGCCGCCGACCCGTGCGCGCGGCTGTTCCTGGAGGCCGCCGGGATCACCGAAGAGAAGCCCGACTTCGCCGCAGTGATGGGACCGCAGGTCGCCGTGCGGACGCGGTTCCTGGACGACGCGCTGCTGGCCGCCGGGGCTCGGCAGGTCGTGCTCGTCGCGTCCGGAATGGACGGTCGCCCGTGGCGGCTCGACTGGCCCGCCGGCACCGAGGTCTTCGAAGTCGACCAAGCCCCCGTGCTGCGGTTCAAGGAAGCCGCCGCGGCGTCCCTGATGGCTCGGTGCGTCCGGCGTCCCGTCGTCGCCGACCTGCGTGACGACTGGGCGGAGCCGTTGCGGGAGGCCGGGTTCCGGCCCGGCCGGCCCACGGCGTGGCTGACCGAAGGACTGCTCTACGCGCTGGACGAAGCCGCCGCGGACGGGCTCTTGGCGACGATCACCGGGCTCAGCGCGGCGGGCAGCATGCTCGCCTTCGACCACGTCGAAACCAGTGCCGCCCTGCGCGCGGCGATCGGCCCCGACCTCGCCCGGTTGTGGCGGTCGGGGCCGGTCGAGCCGGCGCGGTGGCTGACCCGGCACGGCTGGGAGCCGGACGTGGGCGAACTCGCCGACGTCGCCGCGAAGTACGGGCGGCGGATCCACCCGGCCTACGACCCGGCGGCCGGTGGCACAGCGCGGGCGTGGCTGGGCCGAGCCGTCTTCCCCGGACAAGAAAGGTGATCATGAGCGCACCGAAGTTTCGCCCCCACCGCCCGGCGAGCACCCTGCACGCGGTGAAGGCGTTCGCGATGCCGGGGCTGTTGTTCGAGGTGGACGCGGTCGCGGTGCTGCCGCGCTGAGCGGGGCGGTGCCGGGGAACCCGCCCCGGCACCGCTCACTCCGCTGCTACGTGGCTCGACGCCACCGTGAACTGCCGCACCACCGGGCGGGTGATCGCCCAAGCGGGCGCCATCCGCGCCCGCACCACCGGATCGGCCGTCATCGCGCGGACGGCCGCCGCGTCGGTCCAGCGGGCGTGGTTGACGACCGTGGTGCCGTCGGGTGCGGCGAGCAAGTCCGCCGCCACGAAGCCGGGCTGGTGGCGCAGCACCTCTTCGGCGTTGGCGCGCAACAGGTCCAGGAGCTCCCGCTGCCGTTCGGGCGCGACCGTGAAGGTCGAGATCACCACGAGCACGGCTCAGCGCACCGGGAACATACGCTGCTTGACCGGCGGCAGCGCTTCGGCGAGCCGCAGCACGGTCCGGAAGGCGTGCCGCGGCAGCCGGGACGTCGTCGCCGCGCCGCGGGCGTTGCGGGTGGACAGCGCGAGCGCCGCGTTGGCGTAGGCGCGCATCTCGTCTTCGTAACCCCGCACGCCGCCGTCGCCGGCCAGGTGCCGGCGCAGCGTGTCGGCGTCGCGCAACGCCGTGTTGGCGCCGATCCCGGCCATCGGGGTCATGTTGTGGATCGCGTCGCCCAGCAGGGTGACGGCCGTGGGCGCCCAGCGCGGCAGTTCCGGCATCGTCTTGAGCGGGATCGCCGCGACGGTCGCGGGATCGGTCTCGGCGATCATCCGCCGGAGCGGGGGCGCCCAGCCCGCGGTGCGGTCCTGGACCAGCTCGCGCAGGCGGGCGGGCTCGGCGGTGTCGAGGTCGTCCGGGTAGGTCGAGCGGTCCGCGGCCCACGCCCACACCACGTACCGCGCGTCGGCGCCGGCGTCCCAAGTGGACAGGAACAGCCAGCCGGGCCGCGCGGGCACGACGTTGTTGACGGCGCCGTCGACGAGCGTCGCCGGCAGGGTGCTCGCGAGGCCGGGCGTGAGCCGGACGCGGCCGGCGATGTTGACGATGCCGAGGTCCTGACGGCGCAGGTCCGGCAGCCGCTGCTCGCGGACGCGGGAGTTCGCGCCGTCGGCCCCGACGAGCAGGTCCGCGTCGATCGCGCGGTCGTCGGCGGTGTGCACGCGGACGCCGTCGCCGGTGTACTCGAAGCGCTCGAACGCGGTGCCCCAGCGGATGAAGCCGTCGCAGCCCAGGAGCAGGGCGTCCCGCAGGGCGTCGCGGTTCACCGCCCGCCGGCGCGTGACGGGATCGGCGTTGGCCGGGGTGCCGGTGTGGTCGCGTTCGGCGAGCACCCGCAGGTCCTGGTCGTGGAAGCGGACGACGTCCGGGGCCGGGGCCGACGTCGCGACCAGCCGTGCCCAGTTCTCCCCGGGCAGGCACGCGTGCAGGGCGCGCAGGCCGTCGGCGTTGAGGTGGATGCCGTAGCTGGCGGGCCGGGCGTCCGGGGTCGGGTGGCGTTCGAGCACGACGACGTCCACGCCGCCGCGGCGCAGTCCGTGGGCCAGGCACAGGCCGCCGAGCCCGGCGCCGGCGATGACGACTCGCATGAAGGTTCTCCCTTGTCGGTGGGTCAGGCTTCGCCGGGAAAGGCGAGCCGGGTGAGCAGGTCCAGCAGGAGCCGGACGTCGCCGAGGCCGCCCCGCAGGTGTGCGGCGACGGGCTCGGCGTGGCGGTGGGCGGTGCCGAACACGGCCGTCCCGGCGGGGGTCGGGGTGATCGTGTGCACGCGGCGGTCGCCGGGGCGCGGATCGCGGGTGACGAGCCCGGCGCGTTCGAGGTCGTCGACGACGCGGACCATCGTGGCCTTGTCGCTGCCGACGGCGCCGACGAGCGCCCGCTGGCTCATCGGCCCGCGGTGGTGGAGCGCGACGAGCACGATGAAGTGCCGGAACTCCAGCCCCAGCGGCCGCAGGACGCCCAGCAGCTCCGCGGCGACGCGGTCGTGGGCGCGGCGCAGCAGCAGGCCGAGGGCGAACGGCGACTCGTCGCCCGGTCCGTCCGTCGCCCACGCCGTGTCCAGCTGCATCGTCATGACCGAGAACGTATCAGTCGATACGACCTTGCGCAAGAAGGTTTCATATGAGACGTTCTCTGGTGTGAACACGAACCAGGAAGTCCGCGTCCCGTCCGAACCCGCCGCCCCGCCGCGCAAGAACCGCTGGGAGGCAGTCGTGGTGACCGCCGCGCCGACGGTGGCTTTCGTGGCGGCCAACGCCGTCGGCGACCTCACCGCCGGCCTCGTGACCGCCGCGGTCACCGCGATCGCCGCGTTCGCCTGGCGGCTGTACCGACGTCAGCCGCTGCGCCAGGCCGTGCTGGGCCTGCTGCTGGTCGCGGCGTGCGCGGCGGTGGCCGCCGTCACCGGTGAGGCACGCGGGTTCTTCCTCATCCCCGCACTGATCCCGTTCGCGGTCATCGCCGTCTGCGTGACGACCGTCCTCATCGGACGCCCACTGACGGGCCTCATCCTCAACCGCGTCGCCGGCGGCCCCGCGGACTGGCGCTCGGTGCCCCGGCTACGCCGCATCTACACCGTTTCGACGCTCACCTGCGCGGCGGTCAACGTCGTCAACGGCGCGCTGCAGGTGATCTACTACCGGGGCAACCAGCCCCTGGTCCTGGGCGCGGTCCACATCGCGACGGGCCCGGTGTTCGCCGTCATCGTGGCGGTGACGATCACCTGCGTCCGCCGGGCCCGGCGTGGCTAGGCGTGCCGGATCGCGAGGACTTCCGGCCCGGCTCCGGGTCAGGTCCGCTTGCGGCTCGCGATCTCGTCGGAGAGCTGCTGCACGTGGGCGGGGTCCGCGTCCCGGGCAAGGGCGACGTAGTGGTCCATGACGGCCGGCCGGTAGCGCACGGGCAACGTCTGTCCCGGGGCGAGCCGGGTGAGCTCGGTGATCGTGAGGTCTTCGTCTGCGATTCCGCGGAACGAGAGGCCGCCGGCGGTCTCCACGTCGAACACCAGGACCACGCGTGGATTGCTGTTGACCTCCCGCCAGTCGACGAGAACGCCGAGCGCGAGCGCCCCCGTACGCAGTTCCGCGTTGCGCTTCCGTGCATCACCGCTCAGGAGCGGGTTCGGGGCGACGCCCGGGAAGCCGGGCCCGACGCCGAGCGCTTCCCGGCTCAGGTCGGGCCTGAGCTGCGCCATCAGATCGTCGAGCTTCTTCTTCCGGCCGAACATCCTGCCCCCTCCCGCACGCCGGTGCCGGAATCTCGGCCTGGCGCTTCACCCTCACCGCGATTGTACGTAGCGGCCATCCGGACCCGTACCGCAGCGTGCGTAGGGCGGCTTCACGCGTACGGCGGCGGGCGTAGCCGCGAAGCCGCCTCTCGACCGGCGACGGCTGTGCGTTCATCCCGGGACACTGTGCGGGTCAACACATCCGCGGTGGATCAGAGGTGGCGCTCATGACCGGAACACAGCTCGGTGAACAGCGGACGACGGCGGGCTGGGCGCGGGCGTTGCGGGTCGTCGCGACGGCGGAGGTGCTTTTCCTCCTGGTGCAGGCGGCCACCGCGGGGCAGCTGCTCGAAGGGGTGGCGTCGGCGCGGACGTTGCACGGGGCCGGGGCGATCCCGGTGGCCGTGTTCGCGGTGGCGGAGCTGGTCGTCGCCGCGGTGGTGCGGCGGCGGGGGCGTGGGCCCGCGTGGCCGGTGGGGGCGAGCGGGGGCCTGGTCGTGCTGGTCCTCGTGCAGGCGATGCTCGGCGGGATGGGCAACCGGGCGGTGCACGTGCCGCTCGGTGTCGGGGTGGTCGTGCTCTCGTCGGTGCTCGCCGCGTGGGCGTGGCGGGCGTCTACTGTGGACACATCCGCGCGGTGAAGGTGTGCTTTCCCGGGCCTTCGGTCGTGGTGCCGCCGGGGAGCCGGATCTCGGCGCGGGTGCCGGGCGGGACGTCGACCGTGAGCCGCAGTTCGTCGCCGTCGAGGTGCCACGCGCTGCGGATCGGGCCGTACGGGCTGAGGTGTTCCGCCTCGGCCCGGCGCAGGCCGCCGCCCGGGCGCGGCTGGACGACGAACCGGCGGTACCCGGCCTCGTCCGGGCCGGGGTCCGCCGGGAGCCGGATGCCCGCGATGTGGGTGTACAGGAACGACATCGCGGCTCCCTTGCTGTAGTGGTTCAGCGAACCCCGGACCTCACCGCCGTCGACGGCGTCCCAGCGCTCCCAGAACGTCGTCGCGCCGCGGTCGAGCATCGCCAGCCACGACGGGATTCCCGTCGACAGGAGCACTCGGTAGGCGACATCGAGGTAGCCGTGGTCGGCCAGCGTGGGCAGCAGCAGGCCCGTGGTGAGGAAGCCCGTGCCGACGTGGTCGCCGGCCTCGGCGACCAGCGAGGCGAGCCGCCCCGCCACGGCGTCGCGCAGCCGCGAAGGCACCAAGCCGAACGCGAGCGCCCGGACGTGGTTGCCTTGCGTGGACTCGCCGAGCGTGCCGAGGTACTCGCGCTGCCACGCGTCCCGGGCGCCGTCCGCGAGCCGCCCGAACCGGACGGCGTCCGCCGCGTGCCCGAGCAGCGCGGCGACGCGGCTCAGCACCCGCGCCGAGCGGGCGAGGTAGGCCGTGGCGACGATGCCGTGGTCGGCCGTGGGGTCGGGGTGGGGCGGGACGCCAGGCTCGAGCCACTCGCCGAAGTGCCCGCCGGTGTCCCACAGGAACTCGTCGTGCGGGGCCGTGCGCACGCGGTCCGGGTGCCGGCGTTCGCGGGCGGCCGTGGCTGCGTACTCGACCCAGCGGACCATCGATTCGTACTGCCCGGCCAGGATTTCCCGGTCGCCGTACGCGCGCCAGAGCTCCCACGGGACGAGCACCGCCGCGTCGCCCCAGCCCGCGGACCCGGCCATCGCGTCCGGGAAGGCGTTGCCGGACGGGCCGTCACCCGCGGGGTCGGGTGTGATCGTCGGGACGCGGCCGTCGGGCCACTGGTCGGCGGCCAGGTCGCGCAGCCACTTCCGGGAGAACCCGGCGACGTCGTGGGTGAGCGCGGCGGTGGCGACGTAGACCTGCCAGTCGCCGGTGAAGCCGGAGCGTTCCCGCTGCGGGCAGTCGGTCGGGACGTCGCAGGCGTTGCCGCGCAGGCTCCACACCGCGGCCCGGTGCAGGGCTTCGAGCCGCGCGTCGCCGCACGCGAACGTCCCCGTCTCGGGCAGGTCCGTGTGGACGACCACGGCGGTCACGTCGGACGCGGCGAGCCCGCCGGGGAGCCCGTCGACCTGGACGTACCGGAAGCCGTGGGTGGTGTGCCGCGGCTCGAAGACGTCGTGGCCCGCGGACACGACCGTGTCGACCTGCCCGGCGGGCAGGAGTTCTCCACTCGCGAAGTCGAACGCCCGCAGGTGGTCGGTGGTGACGCGGCCGTCCGGGCCCAGGTGCTCGCCGTGGGTCAGCCGCAGCCGGGTGCCCGCCGGGCCTAGGTCGGCCAGCCGGACGCGGCCGGTGAGGTTCTGCCCGAAGTCCACGACCACGCCGCCGGGGAACCGGGTGATCGACACCGGCGGGATCTCCTCGATCCGGCGGACCGGCGGCGCTTCCGTGAGCACCAGCCGTTCGGGGCCGCCCTCGCGCACCCGTGCCGGGTCCCAGCCGGGCGCGTCCAGACCGACGGAACCCGGTGCGGGGAGCCGGAAGTCGGTCGTCTGGCCGTCCATCAGGTCCGCGGTGATCCGGCTCGGCCGTGACCACCAGCCCGGGCCGGTGGTGACCGCGGTGGTGCCGTCGATCGTCAAGGTCAGCCACGCGGCGACGCGGTCGCCGAAGCCGTCGGCCGCGCGCTCGAAGCCGTGGCGGCCGCGGAACCAGCCGTCGGACACCAGGAACTCGATCGCGTTCACCCCCGGCCGCAGCAGGGCGCCGACGTCGAACGGCTCCACCTGGAGCCGCTTGCGGTAGGCGGTGAAGCCCGGCGTCAGTTCGAGGTCGCCGACGCGGGTGCCGTTGACGAACAGCTCGTAGATCCCGTGCGCGGTCGCCCAGGCCGTCGCGGTGGCGACCGGTCCGGCGAGCGTGAACTCGTGACGCAGCTGGTAAGCCGGGCGCTCGCCGGGGGGCGCGACGACCGGCTCGTGCGGCTCGACCCACGGCGCCGACGTCGTGGGCAGCGTGACGGCGGTCCACGGCGCGGGCTCCGACCAGTCGCTCTCCCCGAGGTCGGTCCAGACGCGGACCTGCCACGCCGTCGCCGGCCGCTCCGGCAGCTCGACGAGCACCGACCGGTCGCTCTCGCACCGGCCGGACGTCCAGCCCGGGCCGGTCAGCCGGACCTCGTACGCGTGCTGGACGGCCGCGCCGGCGGGCAGCCACCACGACAGCCGCGGTCGCGGCCCCGACGGCCGGCCCGGCGTGAGGTGGTCGAGCCGCAGCCGGGTGGGGGCGGTGCTCACGTGAACCGGTAGAGGTCGTAGCGGACGGTGCCGGGCGTGCGTTCCGCCGACGCCACCAGGATCCCGGCGGACAGCCGTCGTTCGACCGCGCCGGAAAGCGTTACGGTGAGCCGGAACTCGTACCGGAACCGCTCGACGTGCTCGCCGCGGGCGAGCGCGGCCAGCACCTCGGGCGGCCCGCTCCGCACCCCGGTCGAAGTGATCGAAACGAGCCCGTCGGTGGTCTCGACGAGGTAGCGCGCCTCGACCAGCGTGGTGCCGTCGGGCAGGAGCCGCTGCCAGTCCGCACCGACCGCCTGGATGCGGCCGGTGAGCCCGGGACCGGTGAAGCTCCCGCCCGTGATCGGGACGACCCGGCGGTGCCCTTCCAGCGTCTCGCCGACGTCGAGGACGTCGCCGAGCTCGACGACCGCGCTGCTGACGTACTCGAGAGCGGGTGGTTCGAACAGTGGCACTCAGCGGACCTTCCGGATCGGCAGGATCAGCACCGCGCCCAGCAGGCCGGCGATCGCGCCCGCGATGAACAGGGCGGGGAAGTTCTGCGGCACCGCGGCGGTCGCGCCGATGGCGAGGATCGCGGGCGCCAGCGCCGGCACGACCGACGTCGGCAGGTTGCCGGCCAGGTTCATCAGCCCGAGGTCCTTGGCCGTGTCGTCGGGGTTGGGGAGCACCTGCGTGATGAGCGCGATGTCGACGGCGAAGTAGACGCCCTGGCCCAGGCCGATCACGCCCATCGCGACCAGGAACAGGGGATAGGTGCTGGTGAACGTCGCGAGCAGCAGCCCGATCCCGAAGATCACGGCCGCGGTGACGACGAACGGCTTGCGGCGCCCGACGCGGTCGGAGACCTTGCCGGCCAAGGGGGCGAACAGCAGCGCCGCGCCGGTGAGCACGAGCGTGGACAGGAAGACCGCGTTCGCGATGCCGGCCGGCGGGATGTGGAAGACGTTCATCAGGTAGAAGGCCTGGTACGCCTGGATCGCGGCGACGCCGAAGAAGATCAGCAGCCGGCTCAGCCAGGTGAAGCCGAAGTTGGGGTGGCGCACGGGGTTCACCCAGAACGTGCGGGGCAGGTCGCGCCACGCGAACGCGGGCCGCTCCTCCGGGGAGAGCCGCCGGTCGCGCATCGTGAAGGTGAGCAGCAGCGTCCCGAGGACGGCGAGCCCGGCCGGCAGCAGGATCATCGCGGGCAGGTTCGGCGCGACCAGCTGGGCGATGAACAGGCCGATGACCGCGCCGACCGGGAGGCTCAGCCCGACCACGGCCGACGCCGGGCCGCGGCGGTCCGGGGGCAGCTGGTCCGGGATGACCGAGGTGAACGCGACGGTGGCCGCGCTCGCGCCGACCGTCGTGCAGCTCGCCGCCAGCGTCAGCGCGAACGTCGTCGAGCCCAGCTGCAGGCCGATCGCGCCGAACGTGAACAGGACGGCGCCGAGCAGGAGGAACGGCCGGCGCCGGCCGAACCGGCCCGTCGTCCGGTCGCTGAGCCGGCCGAAGACCGGGAACGCGATGAGCGAACACAACGCGCTGATGCTGGTCACGATGGAGACCATCGTCGTGGCGCCCGCAGGGTCGAGCAACGTCGCCTTGACCGACAGCGTCAGCACGGCCGGGACCAGGACCGCCATCCCCGCACCGACCGCGGCGAAGGCGAAGAAGAAGAGGAACCCGCGTCGTGGCCCGGGAAACGTCGTTGCGGTGGTGGACTCTTGGCGGAAAGAAGTACTCATCGTTGGGCACCTTTCGCGTCTCGGTCGGCTGACCTGCGGGGAAGGATGGGCGCCTGGCGCGGTGTACCGTGAGGGGGATGCCAACCAATGGAACGTCGATGTCGACATGACCGAGTCCGCGCGGGTGCGGGGCCGCCGTCCGGCCCACGGCGAACCGGTTGTCGACCGCGCGCTTTCCCTGCTCGCGTCGTTCGACGCCGAGCACCGCACCCTCACGCTGGCCGAGCTGAGCCGGCGGGCCGAGATCCCGCCGAGCTCGGCGTTGCGGCTCGCGAACCGCTTGGTGGACTGGGGCGCGCTGGAGCGCGACGACGCCGGCCGGTTCTGCGTCGGCCTGCGGTTGCTGGAGGTCGCGACGCTCGCCCCGCGCGGCCACGGGCTGCGGCAGGTGGCGCTGCCGTTCATGAACGACCTCGCCGAGGTGACGCACCAGCACGTCCAGCTGGCGGTGCGCGACGGGATGCAGGCGATGCTCGTCGAACGCCTGTCGGCCCACCAGGCGACCCCGGTGGACTACCGCATCGGCGGCCGGCTTCCCTTGCACTCCACCGGTGTTGGCCTCGCGTTGCTGGCGTTCGCGCCGAAGGAAGTCCAGGAGGAGCTGCTGTCGAAGCCGGTCTACAGCGAGCCCGACAACCGCCTGATCCTCCCGGACGTCCTGCGCCGCACCCTGGCCGACGTCCGCCGCGAGCGCCTGGCCATCTTCCGGCGGGAGGACGAGCACGAGTCGATCGTCTCGGTGGCCGCGCCGGTGTTCGACCGGGAAGACGCCGTGGTGGGCGTGGTGGGCGTACTGGTGCCGAAACGCGTCGCGCAGCCGCGGCGCCTGGGTCTGGCGGTGCAGACGACGGCGCGGGGCATTTCCCGCGAGCTGGGTGCGGCCCGGGTGCGCCTCTGAGGCTGCCGGGTTCTTTCGCAGCGCTGTGACGGAGGCAGTTCGGGGTTTCCGGCGCGGAGCGTCTCGCGCGCGATCCGGATGCGGCGTGGCGGGTGTTGGTGTCGAAGCGTGCAGCCGCGTCGGCCGGGTCTGACGGTGCAGACGAGGGCGCGGGGGCATCTCCCGTGAGCTGGGTGCCGCCTGGGTGCGCCTCTGAGGCTTGCCATTGAATGGCAGGGCCGTAGGTGCGCCCGACCGCGCGCGGTCATCCTCGGCGCCATGCTCCTTCTCCACGACGACAACGGTGTCGCCTTCCGCGATCTCGACGGCGACGGGGTGATGGCCCCGTACGAAGACCCGCGCCGGCCGGCGGAAGAGCGCGTGCGGGATCTGCTCACGAGGATGACCGTCGCGGAGAAGGCCGGGCTGTTGTGTCACGCGCCGGTGTCCGTGGCGCCGGACGGCGGCCTGGTCGACGCGCCCGCCGGGCTGTTGCCGACCGCGCCCACGACGTCGGTGCTGCGTGACGGGCACGTGCGCTGCCTGAGCCTGATGGCCCCGGTCGCCGCCGGGCCGCTCGCCCGCTGGCACAACCGCGTCCAGGACCTCGCGGCGGGCAGCAGGCTCGGGATCCCGGTGCTGCTGTCGTCCGACCCGCGGCATTCGGCGAACGAGAACCCGCTGACGTCGGTGCCCTCCGGTGGCTGTTCGCGCTGGCCGGAGCCGCTCGGGTTCGGCGCCCTCGACGACGAGGACCTGGTGCGC
This sequence comes from Amycolatopsis sp. WQ 127309, assembly GCF_023023025.1. Lineage (NCBI taxonomy): Bacteria > Bacillati > Actinomycetota > Actinomycetes > Pseudonocardiales > Pseudonocardiaceae > Amycolatopsis > Amycolatopsis sp. WQ 127309. The sequence continues at coordinate 9,451,317 of NZ_CP095481.1, read as the reverse complement.
GGGTTCGCCGGGATCGTGCGGGCGGAGTACGCCGCGGTCGGGATCCGGCTGGCCCTGCACCCGATGGCCGACGTGGCCAGCGAGCCGCGCTGGGCCCGGATCTCCGGCACCTTCGGCGCCGACCCGGACGTGGTCGCGCGCCTGGCCGCGGCCTACGTCGAAGGCCTGCAGGGCCCGGTGCTCGGCCCGGGCTCGGTGGCCGCGATGGTCAAGCACTGGCCCGGCGCGGGGCCGCAGGCGGGCGGGCTCGACGCGCACTTCGCGTCCGGGCCGGACCAGGTCTACCCGGCCGGGCGGTACGAGCTGCACCGCGACCGGTTCCGCCCGGCGCTGCGGGCCGGCGCCGCCGCGGTGATGCCGTACTACGGCCGTCCGGTCGGCGTGCCGGGGCTGCGTGAGGTCGGGTTCGCGTTCGACCCCGAGGTGGTGGCCGGCCAGCTGCGCCGCGACGAGGGCTTCGACGGCCTGGTGTGCACGGACTTCGGCCTGCTGACCGACAGCGTCCTGGCCGACGGGACCGTGTGGCCGGCCCGCGCCTGGGGTGTCGAGCACCTCGACCGGACCGAGCGCGCCCTGCTGCTGCTCGACGCCGGGGTCGACCAGTTCGGCGGCGAGTGGTGCCCCGAGGTGATCACCGGCCTGGTCGCGGCAGGCCGGGTGAGCGAAGCGCGGCTCGACGAGTCCGCGGCCCGGGTGCTGACGCTGATGGTCCACTTGGGACTGTTCGAAAACCCTTACGTGTCCGAAGAAGCCGCGGTCACCACGGTCGGCCGTGCGGACTTCGCCGCGGCCGGTGCGGCGGCCCAGCGGCGGTCGATGGTGCTGCTCGACGAGGGGATCCTGCCGCTCGCCGAGGGCGTCCGGCTCTACGTCGAAGGCGTCGACCCGGCGGTCGCGGCGCGCTATGGGTCCCTTGTGGACACGCCGGCGGCCGCCGAGGTGGCGCTGGTCCGCATCGACGCGCCGTACGAGCCCGCGCGGCAGCTGCCCGAGGCGTTCTTCCACCAGGGCCGGCTCGACCTGCCGGACGACCGCCGCGACCAGCTGACCGCGCTCGCCGCGGCGGTGCCGACCGTCGTGGACGTCTTCCTCGAGCGCCCGGCGATCCTGCCGGAGGTCGCGTCGGCCGCGGCGGCGCTGCTCGGCGACTTCGGCGCCTCCGACGAGGCCGTGCTGGACGTCGTGTTCGGCCGGGCGCGGGCGGAGGGCCGGTTGCCGTTCGAGCTGCCCCGGTCGATGGCCGCGGTCGAGGCGCACCCCGAAGACCTGCCCGGCGGGACGGCTGACCCGCTCTTCGCACTCGGACACCCCCAGAAAGGCTGACCCGCATGCCGATCCACCCCGCCGTGGCCGCGAAACTCCCGCTGCTCGACGGCGTCCCGTCCTTCGAGGCGCTGGTCACCGATCCCGCGTTCCGCGACCGGATGATCCGGTTCATGACGCCGTCGGTGGGTGGCCCGCCACCGGTCGTCGAGACCCGCGACGAGAAGGTGCCCGGTCCGCACGGCCCGGTGCCGGTCCGCGTCTACGCACCCGGTGACGGGCGGCCGTGCCTGGTGTGGCTGCACGGTGGCGCGTTCAAGATGGGCGACCTCGACATGCCGGAGGCGGACTGGGTGGCGCGCGAGATCGCCGTCCGCGCGGGCGCGACGGTGGTCAGCGTCGACTACCGGCTGGCCGTCCCGTACCCGGTGCCGCACGACGACGTCGTGGCCGCGGTCCGCTGGGCCCGCGACACGCTCGCGCCGGAGCGGATCGTGCTGGGCGGCGCCAGCGCGGGCGGCAACCTCGCGGCGGGCGCGGCCCTGCGCCTGCGCGACGCCGACGCCTGGCAGCCCGCGGCCCTCGCGCTGGTGTACCCGGTGCTGCACCCGGAACTCCCGCCGCCCACGGCGTCGCTCACCCAGCTGATGACCGAAGTGCCGCCGCTGCTGCACTTCCCGCCGGCCGAGGTCCGCTCGATCACCGAGGCCTACCTCGGCGGCCCGGTGACCAGCGCGGACGGCTACGCGATGCCGGGCCTGGCGGTGCTGGCGGACCTCAGTCCGACCCTGCTGCTGACCGCGGAGTACGACGACCTGCGCCCCTCGGGGGAGCGCTTCGCGGGCGCGCTGGCCGCGGCCGGAGTGGACGTGCACCACGTCCAGATCCGCGCGATGCTGCACGGCTTCCTGGGCCTGCCCTCGGCGATCGAGCCGGTGGACCGCGCGCTGACGCTCATCGCGGGCACGCTCGCATAGCCCACCCCCCACGCGACCCGCGATCGCGCCGCCGCCCCCAGCGCCTCGAAAGCCGTGAAGGCCTCCTTACCGGCCGTAAGAGCCGGTAAGGAGGCCTTCACGGACGAACCACGGCGGCGGCGCGGGCTGGGGCTCAGCCGAGTGCGCGGAGGAACTGCACCGAGCGGTCGACGATCGCGCCGACGTCCCGGGCGTCCGTCCACATGTGCCGCGCGCCCGGGACCAGGTCCAGCTCCACCGGGGCACCCACCGCCCGCAACGCCGACGCCAGCCGCTCGCTTTGGGCCGGCGGGACGAGGTCGTCGGCATCGCCGTGCATCAGCAGGATTGGCGGGGCGTTCCGGTGCGCGAAGGTGAGCGGGCTCGCCGCCCGTGCTCGGTCGGGGTCGGCCGACGGCGCCACGCCGAGCAGCTCGGCCTCCCGGGAGTCGTCGACCGCGCCGGGGAAGCCGTCGGCCAGGCCCAGCAGGTCGGTCGGCGGGTACCAGGCGACGACGCCGTCGACGTCACCGCCGTCGAGCGCGGCCAGCAGGGCGAGGTGGGCGCCCGCCGACTCGCCCCACAGGAACGTCGCGGCACAGTCCACTTCGGACCGCAGCCAGGTGATCGCCGCGCGGACGTCTTCCAGCTGCGCGGGAAAGCGCGCCTCCCCGCTGAGCCGGTAGTCCGCCGCGGCGACCGCGAAACCCCGCTCCGCCAAGGTCGGGCACAGCGACGCGGGGATCGTCGTCCGCCGCGATCCGCGTCGCCAGCCGCCGCCGTGCAGGTACACGATCGCCGGGTGCGGGCCGGGGCCGGCGGGCAGGTGCAGATCCAGTTCGAGGGGCCGGAAGCCCAGGACTTCGCGGTACACCGTCACGCGGGCGCCTTGTGGAACCGGCCGCCTTGCATGATCGCCAAGAGATTGTCCTTGTCCTGCAACAATGTCACGTCCGACGTCGGATCGCCGCGCACCACCAGGATGTCGGCGAAGTAGTCCTCCGTCACCACGCCGACCGGCATGTCCAGCACCTGGCCGCCGAACTGCGTCGTGGCGCGCAGCGCCTCGGCGGGGGAGTAGCCGAACAGGCGCACGAACAGGTCCAGGTCCCGCGCGTTGCGCCCGATCGGGTTGTTCGGGAAGCCGTAGTCGCCGCCGGGCAGCACACGCAGGCCGCGTTTGCGCAGCTCCGGGTAGAGCTGCTCCATCGCGGCGAGCGACTTCACCGAGCCCATCTTCGCCGCCAGGCCTGGGTCGATGCCGAACTCGGCGCCCTCGTGGACGTTCGCCCACATGATGCCGACGGCGGGGGACAGGAAGATCTCGTCCTTGTGCTCCTCCAGGAGATCGATCGCCTCCTGGTCGGCGTACGAGCAGTGGTACACCGAGCGGAACCCGCTGCGCACCGCCAGCTTGATCGACTCGGGCGACTGCGCGTGGCAGTTGAGCCAGACGCCGGACTCGCGCGCCTGCTCGCCGGCCGCGGCGGCCTCTTCCGCGCTGTACTGGGTGACCATCGAGCCGCCTTCGAAGAAGACGTCGTCGTTGCTCATCAGCAGCTTGACGCTGTCGAAGCCGAGCGCGGCCTGCTCGCGGATGAACGCGCGGACCGCCTCGGGGCCGATCTCCTTGGGCGTCGGGCCGTTCGGCCCCATCTGCACGGGGTTGTTGTCCCGTTCGAACGACGCCGCGCGCATCCGCGGGCCAGGGACCAGCCCGGCGGCGATCCGGTCGCGCAGCCGGACCTCAGTCGGCACCGGCGTCAGCGAGCCGGCGGAGTACGCGCTGGTGAAGCCGTGGTCCAGGAGGATCCGCGCGTTGCGCTCGGCGAGCGCGAGGTGCTCGTCGGGCGTCGGCATGTGGTGGAAGAACGACACGTCCAGCGGCGGGTTGAACGACGGGTCGACGTGGCCGACGGCGGACGGGAACGTCAGGTGCGCGTGCGACTCCACCAGGCCCGGCATGACCGTCGCGCCGCGGCAGTCGACGACCCGGTCACCCGGCTCGGGTTCGACGCCGGTGCGCACGGCTTCGATCTTCTCGCCGCGCACCACGACGTCACCCGGTACCGCCGGAGCGCCGGTCCCGTCGAACACCCGGCCACCGGTGAACACCACTCTGGGTTCGCTCATCTGCTCGTCCTCACTGACGAAGTCATGCACCGATCATGTTGTAGCCGCCGTCGGCGACCATGAAGCTGCCGGTCATGTGGCTCGCGTCCGCGGTGGCCAGGAACAGCGCGGTCCCCGCGAGTTCTTCCGGCCGCGGGATGCGGCCGAGCGGGGTGTCGCCCCGCAGCTGCTCGCCGCGCCCGGACTTCCAGTCCTCGCGGCCCAGCGTCGCCTCGGTCTCGATGAAGCCCGGCGCGAACACGTTCACCCGCACGGTGGGCGCGAAGGCGCGCGCGTAGGACTTGGTCAGGCCGATGATCCCGTACTTGGCCGCCGCGTACTGCGGGGCGCGGGCGCTGCCCCGGGCGACGACCGTGGAGCCGATGTTGACGATCGCGCCGCCGCCCTGGGTGAGCATCCGGTCGCCGAACTCGTGGGTGCACAGCAGCGTGCCCTTGATGTCGACGGCCAGGACGTGGTCGATCGACTCTTCGGTGATGTCCCGCCACGACATCTGCTCGCGCGCGACGTCGCCGACGTTGTTGATCGCGACGTCGAGCCGGCCGAAGTGGCTCCAGACCTCGTCGGCCAGCCGGACGATCTGCGCGCGCTCGGCGATGTCCGCCTGCACGATGAACGCTTTGCGCCCGGCCTCTTCGACGCGCTCGGCGGTGCGCTCGGCCCCGGCGCGGGAGCCGCGGTAGTGCACGGCGACGTCGGCGCCCTCCTGCGCGGCGCGGACGGCGATCTCCGCGCCGAACCCGGTGCCCGCGCCGGTGACCAGGACGGTCTTGCCGGTGAACCGCTGGGGGAAGGTCACGAAATCTCTCCTTAGACGAGGGTGCGGCCGCCGTCGGCGTACAGGATGTGTCCCGTGACGAACGCCGAGCGGTCGGAGCAGAGGAACAGGACGGGGCCGACGAGGTCATCGACGGTACCGAGGCGCCCGGCCGGGACCAGCGACGTCAGGCCTTCGCGGACGCCGGGCTTCTCGAGGTGGTGGCGGGTCAGCCCGGTCTCGGTGTAGCCGGGCGCGACGGCGTTCACCGTGACGCCACTGGCCGCCCACTCCCGGGCCATCACCCGGGCGAGCTGGTTGACCCCGCCCTTCGTGGCGGCGTACGGCGCGTGGTGCGGGTGCGCGAGCAGCCCGGACACCGATGAGAGGTAGACGATCCGGCCGTGCCCGGCCGCCACCATCACCTCGCCCGCGGCCTTGCCGGTCCAGAACGCGCTGCCCAGGTTGAGCGTGACGATGTCGTCCCAGACCTCGTCCGGGGTCTCGAGCACCGGGCGCCGGTCGTTGACTCCGACGGCGTGCACGAAGACGTCGAGCCCGCCCAGCAGCTCGGTGGCGCGGGCGACGCAGTCGCGGCTGCCCTCGGCCGTGGTCAGGTCCGCCCGCAGCGTCTTGGTCCCGACGGCGGCCAGCCGCTCCTCGTCGACGTCGGCGACCACGACGTCGGTCCCCGCCTCGGCGAGCGCGGCGGCGACCCCGCCGCCGATCCCGCCGGCGCCCGCCACCAGGGCCTTCCGCCCGCCCAGCCCGAGCCAGTCCACCCGCACGCTCCTTCACCGTTCTTGGTCCGCCCGACGCTAGGTTCCGGCCGCGAGCCGGGGAACGGCTGTGCCATTGGTTGGCAGATCCGGGCACGCCGGCCGGGGGCGCTGGTGGGATGGCGGCATGAGCAGGCTGCCGCACCTCACGCCCGACGACCTGGACCCCGAGCAACGGGCGCTGTACGACGAGATCACCGGCGGTCCCCGCGCGGCCGGGCCGCAGCGGTTCTCCCTGAAGGACGACGAAGGACGGCTCGCCGGCCCGTTCAACGCGATGCTCGTCGCGCCCCCGGCCGGGCAGGCGCTGCAGGCGCTCGGCGCCGCGATCCGGTACGAAACGACGTTGAGCGATCGCGTCCGGGAGCTGGCGATCCTCGCCGTCGCGGCCCGCTGGGCCAGCGCGTTCGAGCAGCACGCCCACGAGCCGCACGCGCTCGCCGCCGGGCTCACCGGGGCGCAGGTCGAGGCCGTCCGCACGGGCGCGATCCCGGACCTCGCCGACGAGACCGAGCGGGCCGCGCTGCGGTTCGTGTCCGCGCTGCTGCGCGAAGAGGACGTCGACGACGTGACCTACGCCGAGGTTGTGCCAATCATTGGCAACCGGATGGCCGTCGAGCTGACGACTCTGGTCGGCTACTACGCGACGCTGGCCCTCCAGCTGCGTGTGTTCCGCGTGGCCGACCCCGCAGGAAGTGGACTCCGATGAAGCTCGTCACCTTCAACGACAACCAGGTCGGGCGCATCGCCGACGACCAGGTGCTGGAACTCGACACCGCGTCGACGCGCGAGTTCTTCGAACGCGACCGGGACGTGCCCGAGACCGGCCGCCGCTACCCGCTGGCCGACGTGCGCCTGCGCGCGCCGATCGTGCCGAAGAAGTTCTTCCACACCGCCGGGAACTTCCGCGAGCACCACGAGGACCTCGTCCGGGTGAACTGGTCGCACCCGGTCAACAAGGGCATCGTCTTCTTCCAGAACGTCGACGCGATCATCGGCCCGGAGGAGCCGATCGTCTACCCGTCGCACCTGACGTCGGAGCTGGACTACGAGCTGGAACTGGCGATCGTGCTCGGCAAGCCGGGCAAGTTCTTCACCGCCGAGCAGGCGGCCGAGCACATCGGCGGCTACCTGGTCTTCAACGACATCACCGCGCGCGACATCCAGCGCCGCGAGATGGAGTCCGGCGTCTTCTCCTTCTCCAAGGCCATCGAGACGTTCTGCCCGATCGGCCCGTACATCGTGACGGCCGACGAGATCGAGGACCCGCACAACCTGGACATGGAGCTGCGCGTCAACGGCCAGGTCCGGCAGAAGTCCAACACCGGCCGGATGTCCGTGTCGATCCCGCAGCTGATCGCCTACCACTCGCCGCAGACCTACAGCGCGGGTGACCTCATCACCACCGGCACGGTCGCCGGCGTCGCCGCGAGCACCGAGGACCCGTTCGCGAACTACCTCAAGCCCGGCGACGTCGTCGAGGCCGAGATCGAGGGCATCGGCGTGCTGCGCAACCCGGTCGTGTCCTGGCAGGACGCCCACGGCACCCCGCCGCCGGCCGCGGACCAGTGGGTCTGATGCGCCTGTCCACAGTGGACGACCGCGCGGTCCTGGTGGCCGATGACGGCGTCATCGACGTCGCCGGCGCCAGCGACGGCCGGTTCGGTCCCGACCCGATGGCCGTCCTCGAGGAGTGGACGGCGTTCCGGGTGTGGGCGGCGAACGCGGCGCTGCCCGCGGCGGAGCCCCTGGCCGGCCGCGCGCTCGACGCGCCCGTGCCGCGGCCGCGCCAGGTCTTCGCGATCGCCCTCAACTACCCGCCGCACGCCGCCGAAGCGGGCTACCAGCCGCCCGCGGATCCGCTGGTGTTCACCAAGTTCCCGAGCTGCATCACGGGCCCGGACACCACGGTGGAGCTGCCCGGCGACCGCGTCGACTGGGAGGTCGAGCTGGTCGCGGTGATCGGCGTCGGCGGCCACCGGATCCCCGCCGGGGACGCGTGGCACCACGTCGCCGGGCTGACCGTGGGGCAGGACCTGTCCGAGCGTGGCGTCCAGCTGCTCGGCACGCCGCCGCAGTTCTCGCTCGGCAAGTCGTTCCCGGGCTTCGGCCCGACCGGCCCGGCGCTGGTGACGCCGGACGAGTTCGCCGACCCCGGCGACCTCCGGCTGGTCACCGAGCTGAACGGCACGGTCGTCCAGAAGGCGCGGACCGGCGAGATGATCTTCGACGTCCCGGAGCTGATCGCGCGGCTGTCGGCGATCTGCCCGCTGCTGCCGGGCGACCTCGTCTTCACCGGAACCCCGGCGGGCGTGGGCAACCGGATGAGCCCGCCGCGCTACCTCGGGCCGGACGACGTGCTCGTCAGCCGGATCGAGGGGATCGGGGAGCTGCGCACCCGCTTCCGGGCCGCCTGACGCCACGCGGTCCGGGGTCGTCGACGATGTCGCGATCCCGGTCCGCGGGGCCGCTAGTCCCGGTCGCCGGCCGCCTTGGCGCGGTCGTGGGCCCAGCCCGTCAGGACGACGCCGATCGCCGTCACGACCAGGTAGCAGACCAGCGTCCCCGCGAACCCCGCGTCGAGCCAGCCGAGCAGGCCGAGGTTCCCGTGGTCGATCAGCAGCCGGATCGCGCCCTGCGCGCCGGCCACCAGCAGCACCATTCCCAGCACCTGCAGCACGCCGAACTTCATGCTGTCCCCCTCCCGTTGTTGATACGACCGCATCATAACCAGGAGTGACCAGCGCGCTCAACCCCCGCGGGCGCGGTAGCGTGTCCGGCGTGGCGGGGAGCCGGATCACGGTGCGGGTGGGCGAGCGGCAGCTGACGCTCTCGAACCTCGAAAAGGTGCTCTACCCGAAGACCGGGTTCACCAAGGGCGAGGTGCTCGACTACTACACGCGGATCGCCCCCGTGCTGCTGCCGCACATCCACGACCGGGCGATGACCTTCGTGCGCTTCCCCGACGGCGTCACCGGCGGTTCGTTCTTCGAGAAGAACGGCTCCCGGCACGCCCCGGAGTGGGTCCGCACCGCGAGCCTCACCGTCGCCGGCCACGGCAAGGAACCCGAGATCGTCAACTACCCGCTGATCAACGACCTGCCCGAGCTCGTGTGGGCGGCCAACCTCGCCGCGCTCGAACTGCACGTCCACCAGTGGACCGTCGTGGACGGCGACGAGCGGAGCCTGCCGGACCGGCTGGTGTTCGACCTCGACCCGGGCCCCGGCGCGACCGTCGTCGACTGCTGCCGGGTCGCCGAGCGGCTCTACGACGTGCTGACCGACGACGGCTTGACCCCGGTCGCGAAGACCAGCGGCTCCAAGGGCATGCAGCTCTACGCGGGCGTGGTGACCTCCGACGCCGGCGAGACGTCGCAGTACGCGAAGGCGCTGGCCGAGCGGCTGGCCGCCGAGACCCCGGACCTGGTCGTCGCGCGGATGACGAAGACCCTGCGCCCGGGCAAGATCTTCATCGACTGGAGCCAGAACAACCCGTTCAAGACCACGGTGGCGCCGTACTCGCTGCGCGGGCGCGACGAGCCGACGGTGTCCACTCCGGTCACCTGGGACGAGGTCCGCGCCTGCCGGCACGTCGCGCACCTGCGGTTCACCGCGGACGAGGTCCTGGAGCGCGTCGACGAACTCGGCGACCTCTTCGCGGACGTCGAGCGGACGCGCGTGCCGATTCCGGCATTCGGCTGAATTTCGGAAAACGCAATTCCCCGCCGATTCGCCTCCGGTTCTCGCGGTGGCCGCCGGGATACCGCGAAGAATTGCCGGACACCAGCCTGACCAGCGCTATTTGATCGTCCACAACGGACCTGTGCACGTGCAGACGGGCGTGTCGGTGCACGACCCATCGGCCGGGCGGTTCCCGTTGTGCGCCAAGGTGGACGGAGTCGGTACGGTCTACGCGTAAACCGTCAGCATGAGCCGCCGGAGCCGGTCATGAGAATCCAGAAACCACCGCGGCTTTCGCGGGCATTCGGCCGCAGTTCGCCGGGCGCGTTGTGCGAGCCGTTCGCGGTCACCACGGTGCTCGAAGGTGCTCGGAGCACGGTCGTCACCGTGGCCGGTGACATTGATCTCGCCACCGTCGGAATTCTTGTCGAATGTGGGGAAACCGCGATTCGCGCGGGTGGCGTGCTCGTGCTCGACCTCGGCCAGGTGCGGTTCTGCTCCGGGGTCGGCCTGCGCGCGCTGCACCGGCTGCAGGGCGCGGCCGAGGAAGCGGCCGTCCCGGTCGCCTGGGTGGTGCGGACCCCGCGGCTGTGGCGGTTGCTGCGAGGAGCCGGTGCCACCGGCTTCTCCTGCTACCGGGACCGCGCCGACGCGCTCGCCGCCGTCGGCTGATCCCGGCACGACCGGCCGGGCAGGGCGCCCGGGCGGCTTCGGAGGAGGGAAAGGAAACGGGTGTCCGGCCTGATCGACGCCGATCTCGAGTTCTGGTTCCAGCGCGGCTTGCGCGCCTACCTCGGCGAGGTGGCCCGGGCACTGGGCTTCGGCCTCGAGTCGTGCACCGTGGACGTCGACGTCCCGGTGTCGGCCTACCTCGCCGTCGACTGGCGGCTGCGGCGCTTCCCCGAGCGCGACGTCGCCCTGCTGTGGGACGAGGTGCACGGCTGGGCGGTCGCGGTCGAGGCGGCCTGCGGGGAGGAGATGATCGTGCTGGCCTACCTGGGCGGGGCCGACATCCTGCCGGACCCCCGGGTGATCGTCCGGTTTCTGGCCGCGCTGCGCGCCGGTGACCTGGCCCCGGACGGGCTGGGTTCCCCGGTGCTGCGCCGCGCCGGGAGCCACCAGGACTTGCTGCCGCTGCTGCCGACGGGCTAGGCATGCAGGGCGCCATCCTCCACACTGGACGGCATGGCGGGGACGAGCACGGTGCCGGACGCGGTGGCGCCGATGCTGGCCGTCGACGGGCCGCTCCCGGACGACGACCAGCACGGCTACGAGTGGAAGTGGGACGGGTTCCGCGGGTGCGTGCGCGTCGCGGGCACCGGCGAAACCCGGATCACCAGCCGCAGCGGCAGCGACCACACGGCCCGGTACCCGGAGCTGGGCGACGTCTTCGGACCCGCGCTCGGCGGCCGGGCCGCCGTGCTGGACGGCGAGGTCGTCGCGCTGAACCCGGCCGGGCGGCCGGAGTTCGAGCTGATGCAGCGGCGCGCCATGTACGAGCCGACGCCGAAGCTGCGCGCGGAGGTCCCGGTCGTCTACTTCGCCTTCGACCTGCTGTGGCTCGACGGCGAGCCGCTGCTGAACCTGCCGTACGCGCAGCGGCGCGAGCTGCTCGCCGGACTGCTCCAGCCGGCGGACGGCCGGATCGTCGTGCCGCCCTGGTACACCCGCGCCGACATCGCGCCGGCGCAGCTGCTGGCGACCGCGGCCGAGCACGGCATCGAGGGCGTCGTCGCGAAGCGCCTGGACGCGCCGTACCTGCCCGGTGCGCGGTCGCCGGTGTGGACCAAGCGTGCGCTGACCCACACGGCCGAGGTGGTCGTCGGCGGCTGGCGGCCCGGCGCCGGCCGCCGCGCGGGCACCCTGGGCGCGCTCCTGCTGGGCGCCTACGACGACGAAGGCGCGCTGGTCTACCTCGGCGACGTCGGCACCGGCTTCTCCGACGACGCGCTCGACCACCTCAGCGGCGTGCTCGCGTCGCTGGCCCGCCCGGCGAGCCCGTTCGACACGGAGGTCCCGCGCGACCGCGCCCGCGGCGCCCGCTGGGTCGAGCCGTCGCTGGTCGGCGAGGTCGTCTACCGGCGGTTCACCCCGGACCGGCGGCTGCGGCACACGTCGTGGCGCGGCCTGCGCCCGGACCGGACGCCGGCCGAGATCGGGCTGCCCCCGTTGTGAAGCAGCGGAAACTGTCGGTGCCGCGTGGTTGCATGGACACCATGACGACCTCGGTCCTGCACGCCCCACCCACGCGCATCCACCGCCCGGACGTCCCGGTCATGGAGCAGACCACCGCCGACGAACTGCCGAGCATCCAGGAACTCTGGCCGGCGTTCGAGCGGCTCGTCGGGCTGCGCGGCCGCAAGATGTACGGGCGGGCCGACGTCAAAGCGGGCACCTACACGGCGTGCACGCCGATCAAGGAGGAAGACCGGCCGGCGGAACTCGGGCTGGCGACCGGGATCCTGCCCGGTGGCTGGTACCTGCGCGGGAACCTGACCGGTGAGCCGCCGGGCATCTTCGAGAAGATCGGCGCCGGGATGGCGGAGCTCGAGGGCGCCGGGCCGATCGACGACAGCCGCCCGCTCGTCGAGTTCTACCGCCGGTACGACGCCATCGAGCTGTGGGTCCCGGTGTTCCCGGCATGAGCTCGCCGGTGCGGCTGGTCGAGATCACCGACGCCAACCGGGATGCCGTGTGCGCGTTGCACGTGCACCCCGGTCAGCAGCGGTTCGTCGCGTCGGTGGCGCGGTCCCTGGAGGACGCGGCGACGACACCGGAGGGCGAGCCCTGGTACCGGGCCGTCTACGCGGGCGACGAGCCGGTCGGGTTCGTCATGCTCAGCTGGGACGTGCCGCCCGGGCGCCCGGGTGTCCTCGGCCCGTACTTCCTGTGGCGGCTGCTGATCGACGCGCGGCACCAAGGGCACGGCTACGGCCGTGCGGTGCTCACGCTCGTCGCCGGCCTCGTGCGCGCGGACGGCGGCACCGAGCTGCTCACCAGTCACCAGCCGGACGAGGACGGGCCCGGGCCGTTCTACCGGAAGTTCGGGTTCCGGCCGACCGGCGAGATCGACGACGGGGAGGTGGTCCTGCGGCTCACACTGTGACACTCGAAAACTGTGACACTCGAAAGCTGATTCACATCAGCAGGAAGGCCACGTACACCCCGCCGCCGGCGGCGGCCAGGCCGATGAGGAAACCCACCCACCGCGGGATGTCGTAGTCCTCCAGCAGGAATTCGCGCACGAGCGCGACGAGCAGGCCGATCGAGGCGAACACGATGATGCCGATGTCGTTGCCGACGGTGTTGCGCAGGTCCACGACCGTGCCGTTCTTGCGCACGGACACGATGTCGTCCGTCGTCCGCGACACCTGCACCACGACCAGCGTGCCCGGTTCGGTGTCGAGGGCCTGCTGTTCGTCGCCGAACTCGAAGTCCCCGGTCGCGCTGCGGACGGTGATGAAGTAGGTCGTGTACCCGGTCGAGTCCTGGGACGACTGGTGGTACTCGTCCCGGTGCCCGACGACCGTGCCTTCGATGCTGTAGGTCGGCGCGTCGCGCACGTCGAGGTCGTGCACGGCGTAGGTCATGAACCCGGCCGGGAGGCCGAACCAGAGGAGGGTGCCGAACAGGCGCAGCACGAGCATCGTTCAAGCGTGCTCGCGCACGGCGTCCGGCGGGAGGGGACAACGGCCCTCACGGGGGTGACCACGGTCACGTCGATCGCTGTCACACGGACGCGACGGCGGGGGTCGAGCAGGTGACGGACCCGAAGCGCGGGGCCGGAAACCCTTGAGGAGCCCCGATGTCCACCGCTCACCTGATCGTCAGCATCGCCGGTGCCGCCATGGCCGGGTTCTCGGCCTTCTCGGTCTTCACCCACGCGAAGTGGGTCGTGGAGCCGCTCGCCGAGTACGGCGTGCCCCGCTCGTGGTGGCCGTGGCTCGGCGTGGCCAAGGCCGCCGGCGCGGCCGGGCTGATCGCGGGCCTGGCCGTCCCGGCGATCGGCGTCGCCGCCGGGATCGGCCTGGTGCTCTACTTCACCGGCGCCCTCGTCACGGTCGCGCGGGCGAAGTCGTACGCGCACCTGGCTTTCCCGCTGGTGTACGTGGCGCCCGTCGTCGCTTCGCTGGCGCTGGCGTCCTGATCAGCGGCGCGCGAGCCACGCGAGGGCGTCGGCGGCGTGGTCGAGCACCGAGAGGTGCCCGTCGGCCGGGTGCGGCCGGAACTGCGCGGTGGGGCAGTGCGCGGCGAGCCACGCGCCGTGCGACGCGGGGATCAGCCGATCGCGGCCGCCGTGCACCAGCAGCAGGGGAGCGGTGATCAGCGCCGGGTCGCAGCCCCACGGGGTGACGTAGGCGAGATCGTCGTCGATCAGGGCGCCCGGCCCGGCCGCCAGCGCCGGCCCGACGACGTCGTTCAGCCACGCTTGCGAACCGTTGAGCGCGGCCAAGTCCGCGTCGGTGAAGACGCCGGGATCGAACTCGGCGGCGGCCTCGTACTTCTCCTTGGCCACACGACCTTCGGTCGCCGCACGCAGGGAAGCCGCGCCGGCCGGGGCCATGCCGCCGAACCAGTCGAGCCCCGCGGCGTCGAAGGGCGCCATCGCGGAGATGCTCACGACGGCGAGGACCCGCGCCGGCAGCAGCGCCCCGCAGGCGAGGGCGTGCGCCCCGCCACCGGAGTGCCCCACGACGGCGAATTCGTCGATACCGAGCGCGTCGACGACGGCGGCGGTGCACGCGGCGGCGTTCGCGACGTCCCGCCCGGGAAGGGACGTGGAACTGCCGTAACCGGGCCGGTCGTAGGACACCCACCGGACGTCGTGGCGCGCCCGGACGAGCGGCGGGGGCGGCATACCGACGTTGGGCGTCCCGTGGTGCCAGACGACGGTGAGCCGCGCGGGCGTCCCCGTGTCGTAGACGTGCAGGGTCCGCCCATCGGACAGCGCCAGGTCGGCTTCGGTCACCATCCCCGGAGCCTAGCGCCGGCCCTCTCGCTGTAACGAAACCCCGGCGCCGGCCGTCGGAGGACCACGACACCACCACGAAGGGAGCCGGCATGAGCGACGGGAACTACGCGGTCCTGGGTGACGACCGAAACCCGGTCCACGTCTGGTTCGACGAGAAAGGCGGGGAGATCCACCTCACCTGCAACGACCCGCGGCTGACCGACGAGAACGGGGAGAAACCCGGGTTCCGCACGGTGTTCAACGCCAACCCGCGGTCGGCCGACTACAGCCCGGCCAACTTCAACCGCCTCGCCCGCTACCTGCGACAGCAGGGCAAGTCCGCGCCGGCGGAGGCCGAGCTGCACCCGCGGCAGCTCGCCCAGCGCGACCAGGTGATCAAGCAGGCGGGCGGCTGAACCTCCGTCAGCGGGCCAGCCGTTCCGCCAGCCAGGCCAGCGAAAGCGGGTAGCGGTAGTCGATCGCGGCGTGGCCGGCGTCGAACAGCTCGAAGTGCACCCGCTCGTCCGGGACGCCCGCCTTCGCGAGCTGGTCCCGGAACGCCTGGGCGCCGACGTCGAGGTAGTACTCGTCGCGCGTGCCCGCGTCGATCCAGACCGCACGCAGGGACCGGAGTGCCTCGGCGTGGCCGGGTGCCATCCGGACCGGGTCCCAGTCCAGCCAGCGTTGCCACGTTTCCGGGCGCAGCACACCCGTCGCGGGGTCGAACGGCAGCTCCGGGCGGCCATCTTCGCCCGGTGAGAAGCAGGCGGAGACGCCGATCAGCTGCAGCAGGTTCGCGTCCTCCGGCTTGGTGAACGCCGGACGGGCGCGGAAGTCCGCCCACCACCGCTGGATGTCCTGGTCGTAGCCGCGCAGGGCGCGGACGGCGTCGCCGAAGTCCGGGACGTAGCAGAGTTCGTACAGCGTGTCGCCCGCGTGGGTGGCCAGCGCGCCGAACAGGTCCGGGCGCAGCATCGGCGT
This sequence comes from Amycolatopsis sp. WQ 127309, assembly GCF_023023025.1. Lineage (NCBI taxonomy): Bacteria > Bacillati > Actinomycetota > Actinomycetes > Pseudonocardiales > Pseudonocardiaceae > Amycolatopsis > Amycolatopsis sp. WQ 127309. Next base: position 9,435,816 of record NZ_CP095481.1, on the reverse strand, counting down.
GATCATCGCGCCGAAGCCGCCCGACGACTTGCCCGTGATCGCGCGGGATTCGCGGTCCGGGATGGTGCGGTAGTGCTCGTCGACCCACGGCACGATCTCGTCGCACAGGTACGAGTGGTACTGCCCGGTGCCGGGCGAGTCGACGAACTGCGAGCCCCCGTAAGCGGTCCAGGCGTCGACGTACACCACGACGCAGCCCGGCGCCCCGCCGGCGAAGACCGCGTCGGCCGTCTCGGGGAACGGCTGCCGGAACGCCGTGCGGTTGGCCCACATCGCCAGGTGCCCGGTGTAACCCTGGATCACGTAGACCGCCGGGTAGCGTTCGGCGGAGTCGTCGTAGCCCGGTGGGACGTACACCCACAGCGGCCGCTCGTGCGGGTCGCCGAGCGGATTGCCGCGCAGCAGCGCGGAGTTCACGGTGTGCCGGTCGAGCCGGCCGGCGAGGTCGCCGTCCCAGGGCAGCATGGCGCCAGTCAACCACGCGCGCCGACCACTTGCAGGGGCTAAGCGATAGCTCTTTTCCTCGCGTAGCGTTGAGCCGCTCCGCTCCGACGTCCGTGTCAAGGGCACGGTGGTGGAGAGGGAATGCGGGGACGATCAGGAAACATCCGGGACCGTTGTTCACCCTGCTCGCGGGCGTCGCGCTCGCCGGTGGGATCGGGATGGCCAACTTGGCGACGGGGACCGGCGCGCCGCCGGTGGCCGGCGCCGCGAACGCCGCGGGCGCACCGCCCACGACGCAACAGACACAGTCACCCACGACCCAGCCGGCCAAGACGGTCGACGCGCCCGCGCGGGCCGACTACGCCGGGCGCGTCGACGGCGGGGGCGCGTCGGTCGCGGTGTCGGTCCGCGACGGCCACGCGATCGCCTACGTCTGCGACGGCAAGAAGATCGAGGCCTGGCTGCAGGGCGTGACCGTCGGCGGGAAGCTGGACCTCAAGGGCACCAAGGGCGCGAACCTCGCCGGCAGCTACGACGCCGCCGCGGTGACCGGCTCGGTCACGGCGGGCGGCAAGACGTGGCGGTTCACCGCGGGCCCGGCCAAGAAACCCGCCGGGCTCTACCGCGCGACGCCGAAGGTGAAGGGCAAGGGCGCGAAGGTCGGCTGGATCGTCCAGGCCGACGGCAGCCAGGTCGGCATCCTCACCACGGATGACGACCAGTCGGCGGCCGCACCCGCCCTCGACCCGGCGGCCGGGATCGCGACGGTCGACGGCGCCCCGGTGACCGCCGAGGCGATCAGCGGGATCGCGGGTGGGTTCTGATGACCGCGCCCGCGAGGAACAACCGCGCCGGGGCCGCGCTCCTCGTGCCGCTGGCGATCGGCGCCGTCGTCGCGGTGGCGCTCGGCGTCTACGGCAACCTGCACACACCCACCGGCGTGGCGATCAACGTCGCGGGCTTCTCGAGCCCGCAGTCGGTGAAGGCGTGGCTCGCCACGGTCGTCGTCGTGCTGGCCATCGTGCAGCTGGTGACGGCGCTCGTGCTGTACGGCAAGCTCGGGAGCGGCGCGCCCGCGTGGGCCGGGCCGGTGCACCGCTGGTCGGGGCGCCTGGCGTTCCTCGTGTCGATCCCGGTGGCGCTGCACTGCCTGTACGCGCTCGGGTTCCAGTCGTTCGACACCCGCGTGCTGCTGCACTCCCTGCTGGGCTGCTTCTTCTACGGCATCTTCGTCGTGAAGATGTTGCTGCTGCGCAAGGACGGCGTGCCCGGCTGGTCGCTCCCGGTCGTCGGCGGGCTGGTCTTCACCGCGCTGGTCGGGCTCTGGCTGAGCGCGTCGCTGTGGTTCTTCACCCAATCCGGCTTGACCTTCTAGGGGGACGATCGTGCGCGAAGAGGAAACGCTGGCCCGCCGGACGGCGCTCGCGGTGCTGGGCGCCGGCTTGGTGGCCGGCTGCAGCACCTACGGCCGCGGCACAAACGGGACGTCCGCACCGTCGCCCGCCGCGGGCAGCGGCACCGAGCTCGGCGCGGCGGACGACGTCCCGGTCGGCGGCGGCAAGGTGTTCGCCGACAAGCAGGTGGTGGTGACGCAGCCCGCGGCGGGGACGTTCGCCGCGTTCTCGGCGATCTGCACCCACCAGGGCTGCGCGGTCGACGCCGTCGCGGACGGCACCATCAACTGCCCCTGCCACGGAAGCAAGTTCAAGATCGCCGACGGCTCGGTGGCGGCCGGCCCGGCGAACCAGCCCCTGGAGAAGAAGACGGTGACGGTCACCGGCGGCAAGATCACGCTGGCCTAGGCGGTGTCCTGTGAGTCTGCTCGATGGGCTTCGTGATCCAGGTGGTTCCTGGCGGTGCGGGCGGAGCGCCCTCGTACCGGGTTGTACTCGGGTGATCCGCCCGTGCCGTCAGGGGCCGCCTGGGCGCGAAGACCGCGAGCTTGACTCGCAGGACACCGCCTAGGCGTAGGCCTTCGCGATCGTCATCGGCCGCAGCGGCGGGGCCTGGTCCGCGGCCTGGACCGTCCACAAGGGATTCGCCGGGTCCGGGTCGCCGTAGAGGAACGTCTTGGCGCTGCAGGCGAACCGGGCGTTGAGGCCGGCCACCGGGGGCGCGCCGCCGGTGACGCCGAGGCACTGCAGGCCGCCGTCCAGGGTGAGGAGGAACGGGTTCGCCGTGCCGTCGCTCTGGGGCGGCGACGGCAAGGTCCCGGTGTAGCTCAGCAGCACGGCTTTCGTCGCCGTCGAGGGGCAGACGACCTGGTGCCGCGCGTTCGGTGCGGTGGCGGCGAAACACGGGTCGTACACCTTGTCCTTGACCGCGCAGCGGTAGGCGTCGTGCCGGCCGGACACCGTCGACGCCGCCGAGCAGGCGCCGGTCGCGGCCGTCGTGCGGATGCCCGTGGCGACGCGCGTGCCGGTCCACGGCCGGTACGCGACGGTCTGGGTGAACCGCTCGGTGCCGCTGCCCACGGTCAGCGGCACTGCGAAGGCAGGGCCTTTCGCGGCGTCGGCGAGCCAGCCGGTCACCGGGCCGATGCCGGCGGCCAGGAAGCTGTGCAACGCGCCCGCGTCCGCCGTGCCGCACGGCGTCAACGCGGCCCAGACCTCGGCCGCGACCTGGGCGAACGGCCGGTCGGCGGCGTAGTGCGCGGCGCCGGCGTCCGCCGCGCAGGCCAGCACCCCGGGGTCCTGCTCGAGCTCGCCCGGCCGGGCGAGCGCCATGCCGAACAGCGCCGCCGCGCGGTGGGCCGTCCACGCCAGCGCCAGCCCGAGGTACGGGCCGGGGTCGGCCTGGCCGCGGATGCTCGCGGGCAGCCGCTCGACCGGGACGTCGTAGGTGACGCCGGCGCCGGGCCAGAGCAGGTCGCGCAGCCGGGGCTGCGGGAACAGCTGGACGGTCGCGGTGCTCGGCGCGGCGGTGCGGGAGCTCGGTGCCGGCCAGCCCGGCGGCGGGACGATCCGGTAGGGCACCCGCGCGTTCGACGTCAGGGTGACGCTCGCGCCGCTGCCGTCCTCGGTCACGCACGCCCCGACCGGTGCCCGCGCGTCGGCCGGCCCGCCCAGTTCCACCGTGACGCCGGCCGTGCTCGCTGCTCGCCCGAGGCACGTCGGCGGCGGATCGGCCGCCGCCTGGGCGACGTCGCGGCCCAGCGCGGCGAAGTCGAGCAGGCCGCCCCAGAACGCGCCCTCGGGGGCCAGGTCGGCGACGATCCGGCGGGTCGACGCGTCGTAGGAGGCGAGCGCGAGGCGCGTCCCGTTCGCGGTGACGACGACCGGTGCGAACCCGGGCGGCGGCGCGGCGGGCACCGCGATCCGCACCTGGACCGGGAGCCGCGGCGGCGCGCCGGCGTCGAAGGTCAGTTCGGCGCCGCCGCCGGTCCGGCGGGCCACCGGCGTCAGCGCGCCCGGCTCCGGCGCGGCGCGCGCGGCCAGCCGGGTGCCGGCCAGCACGGCGTCCGGGGGCACGACGACCTCGACGTCGCCGACGGTCAGCGTCGCGCCGGCCGCCCCGGACACCGCGGCCGCGTCCCCGGTGCCGGCCAGCCGTTGCTGCACCAGCACCCCGGCGGCCCCCAGCAGCAGCGCGACCACGGCCACCGCCAAGGCGAGCCGGGCCGGCCCGTGGTCCGTGCTCATCCGCACCTCCCAGCACCTGCTCGTCGAGTCTCCGGACGGCGCTCGCTCGTTAGCCGTCGTCGCCCAACCGTGACCGGGTCGCATTATGGGCCCCCGGGTGGCGCGCACGCGAGGCTTCGGCCGGGATCACCGCAGGTAAGAACTCGCCGCCGCCCGGTTCGTCTGGCACCATCGGGCGGGTGAACCCGGTCGAGATCGCCTGCGACGAGTCGGGTTCGGAGGGGGAGAACCTCGTCGGCGGCGAGACGGACGTCTTCGTCCACGCCGGGATCCGGATGTCGCCGGCGGCGGCCGAGGCCTGCGTGCGGGAGATCCGCCGCCGCATCGGGTCGCCCGCCGAGGAGTACAAGGCGAACCACCTGCTGCGCGCCAAGCACCGGCCGGTGCTCGAATGGCTGCTCGACCCGGCGGGCCCGCTGGCCGGCCGCGGGCACGTGCACCTGACCGACAAGACGTTCTTCGCCGTGCGTGCCGCGGTCACGCTGCTGGCCGAGCAGGGCACCGCCGCCATGGCGCGCACCCTCCACCGCGAGGGCCCGGCCGCGTTCGGCGCCGACTGGGACTTCTTCCTCGCGGCCTTCACCAGCGTGCTTCGCCTCCGGCCACGCCGTGGCGTGCCGACGTCGCCCGCCGAGTTCTTCGCGCTGGTCGCGAAGCTCGCCGGGACGCCGGGCGAAGCCGGCGAGATCATGGGCCGGTTCGCGGGCGGCGGCGACCGCGTGGCCGCCTACCGGGCCCGGCTGGCCACCGACGCGAGCGTCGTGCCCGTGCTGGATCCGCTGGTGCCCGCGGTGCTGCACACCATCCGGCACTGGAGCGCCGACGGCACCCCGGTCGCCCTGGTCCACGACGAGCAGCTCGCGCTGACGGCCGAGCGCGTGCTGCAGCTCAAGGCCACGCTCGGGTCCCGGCTGGCCGGCGTGCGGTTCGTCGACTCGCGGTCCGACGCCCGCGTCCAGATCGCCGACTTCCTCGCCGGCGTCGCCCGGCGGATCGCCTCCGAGGAGCTGAACGCCCGCGGTGACGCCACCCTGACCGCGCTCCTTCAGTCCTTTGTGGACGCCGACTCGGTCTGGGCCGGCCCGTTCGTCAGCAGGTGACGACCGCGACCGGCGACGACGTCGTGTCGAGCCGCTTGACGTAGGCGGCCCCGGTACGCCGCGCGCACGCGCCTTCCTTGCCGGTGAACGGCCCGTCGAAGACGGCGTACACGTCGGCGCCGTCCACCTGCTGCCGCAGCGAACCGCAGCCGGTGCTCGGCGTGTGCAGGTAGCGCGCGCCGGGGTGGGCGTTCAGCAGCTGCTGGACGTCGGCGCGGTAGCGGGTGGGCGTGACGGCGGAGCCGAGCACGACGACGTAGGAGCCGTCGCACGCGGGCGTGCTCAGCGGCGTCGTCAGCCCGAGGTCGGCGGCGGGGACGACCGACGTCCGCACGGTCACCTGCGTGGTCGTCACCGGTGGCACGCTCGCCGGCGAGGACGTCGCCGGCGGCGGTGCCGTCGTCGAGGAGGTGGGTGCCGCCCCGGCCCGCGACGACGCCCGGTCGACCAGGAACCACGCGGCCACGGCCACCAAGGCCACCAGCGCGACCCCGGCGACCAGCCACGGTGCTTTCGAACTCCGCGGGGCAGTGGGCGCTGCCGTCCGCGTCGCCTGCCGGGTCGGGGGCGCGGAGGCGGGGACCGGGCTCGGGCCGCCGAGCGCGGCCCGCGCGGCGGCGGCCAGCTCCGTCACGCTCGCGAAGCGCTCGGCCGGGTCCTTCGCCATGCCGCGCGCGACGACGTCGTCGAACGCCGCGGGCAGGCCGGGCCGCAGCGCGCCGGGCCGGGGCGGCGGCTGGTGCAGGTGGGCGCCGATCAGCGCCGCGGCCGTGGTCGCCGCGAACGGCTTGCTGCCGGTCAGGCACTGGTGCAGCACGCAGGCCAGGGCGTAGACGTCGACGCGGTGGTCGGCGGGCGCGTCGGTGAACCGCTCCGGCGCCATGTAGTCGAGCGTGCCGACCGCACCGCCGGTCGCGGTGAGCCCGGTGGCGGGCCCGGCCGCGCGGGCGATGCCGAAGTCCACGAGGTAGGCGAAGCCGGTCGGGCCGACGAGCACGTTCGACGGCTTGACGTCCCGGTGCACCAGGCCTTCGGCGTGCGCGGCGGCCAGCGCCTGCGCGACCTGGCCCACGACGTCGACGGCGTCGGCGGGGGCGAGCGGCCCGCCGGCCGTGAGCCGGGTGCCGAGGTCGTCGCCCTCGACCAGGCGCATGTCGAGGTAGAGCCGCCCGTCGATCTCGCCGTAGGCGTGGATCGGGATGACGTGCGGCTCCCGCAGCCGCGCGACGGCGTGCGCCTCGCGCCGGAACCGCTCCTGGAAGTCGTGGTCGGCGGCGAACTCCGGGGCGAGCAGCTTCAGCGCCACGACGCGGTCGTGCCGCGTGTCGTAGGCGCGCAGCACCTCGCCCATCCCGCCGCGGGCGATCAGCGACTCCACCCGGTACGGCCCGAACTGCCAGCTCACGCGTCTTCCTCCACCACTCGCCACCAGGCGTGAGGAGACTACGCGATCCGGACGGCGACCGAGCGCGACCGGGGCACCGGGCGCCGCAGTCCACTGTGGATCATGGCGCCCGGTCCGGCCGGGCTAGGTCCGGGGCGTCCCGAAGTCCTGCGTCCAGTACGCCTTCTTCGCCGAGTCGACGCTGTAGCCGATGCCGATCTCGCGCAGCGAGCAGTCGAGGATGTTGGCCCGGTGCACCGGGCTGTGCATCCACGCGTCGACGACCGCGGTGGGGGTGCGCTGCCCGGCCGCGATGTTCTCGGCCCACTGCGCCCAGCGGTACCCGGCGTCGGTGATCCGCACCGCGGGTCCCTCGCCCTTGCGGCCGGTGTGGCTGAAGTAGCGGTACTTCGCCATCTCGTCGTTGTGCGCCTGGGCGGCCACGGCCAGCTGCGGGTCGCTGGTGAGCGGCCGGCACCCGTTCTGGACCCGGTTGCTGTTGGTCAGCTGGAGGACCTGGGCGGGGTAGAGGTCCGCGGCGGACGCGGGCGCGGACCACCCCGGGGCGAGCGCCGCCACCACCGCGGTCGCGCCGCAGGCCACCATTTTCCGGAACATCACAACCTCCTCGATGGACGGTTTTGCCGACATCAGAGGACTGCGCCTCGGCACCGGGTGGCGAAACCCGCTCATGGGACGGTTCCCGCCGGTACGGGCCGTGCCCGCGGAAGGCGGATTTCACCGGAACCGGAGACCGGCGGCACCGGCTGGGTGGATCTCCGGGAGACCTCGCCGACGAACAGTCGCGGCACGTGCAGGCTCACGTGCGGCGGAATCCCTGACCACCGTCGGCGAACGAAGCGGAATCCGACGGCGAGCGCCGGTCCGGGAAGTCCACGTAGGCTGGTCCGGTGCGGACACGGCCCACCCTGACCTGGACCTCGACGGACGCGCCGCTGCCGCGGACGGCCGGCCTCGACGAGCTGACCGCCGTCGTCGCGCGGCGGCGGGTCGCGGTGCTGAGCGGCGCCGGCCTGTCCACGGAGTCCGGGATCCCCGACTACCGCGGCGAGAGCGGCAGCCTGCGCCGGCACACGCCGATGACCTACGACGAGTTCGTCTCCAGCGACGCGGGCCGGCAGCGGTACTGGGCGCGCAGCCACCTCGGCTGGCGCACGATCGCCCGCGCCGACCCCAACGACGGCCACCGCGCGGTGACCGCTCTGCGTGACGGCGGGTACGTCGCCGGCGTGATCACCCAGAACGTCGACGGCCTGCACCAGGCGGCGGGCACCGCGGACGCCGTCGAGCTGCACGGCAGCCTCGACCGCGTGATCTGCCTGGACTGCCGGCGCACCAGCCCGCGCGCCGAGCTGGACCGGCGGCTGCGCGCGGCCAACCCGGACTTCGAGGGCACGGCGACCCGGATCAACCCGGACGGCGACGTCGAGCTGCCCGAGGACGTCGTGCGCCGGTTCGGCCTGGTGCCGTGCGCGGACTGCGTGTCCGGCGTGCTCAAGCCCGACGTGGTGTTCTTCGGCGAGAACGTGCCGCGCCCGCGCGTCGAGCAGTGCTTCCGGCTGGTCGACGAGGCCGACGCGCTGGTGGTCCTCGGCTCGTCCCTGACGGTGATGTCCGGCCTGCGGTTCGTCCGGCACGCGGCGAACGCGGGCAAGCCGGTGGTGATCGTCAACCACGGCGAGACCCGCGGCGACCGCTACGCGACGGTCCGGGTGGACCGGCCGCTGGGCCAGGCCCTGACCGAGCTGGCGGCCCGGCTGGGCTGCCCGGTCAGCGGGGGTCGCGGCCGAACCGCGTGAGCAGCCGGTCCTGCCGCGACGCCGGGGGCGCGCCGGCCGGCGGGTCCGCGAAGAACCGGTCGACCGCGAGCCCGGCGAAGATGTCCTCGTAACCGTCGTCGACCCAGGCGACGAGGTCCGCGTCGAGCCTGTCGCCGGCGCCGAGGGCGCGCGCCAGGTCCCAGGTGTGCACGACGCTGTCGGCGGTCCGCACGGCCAGGGCCCGCCGCCCGGTCAGCGCGCCCATCGGGTAGTCGACGACGCGGTCGAGCGCGCCGCTCCCGGCGAACGCGGCCGCGCAGGCCTCGGCCGACGCGCTGAACGCCGTGACCGGGTCGTCGCCGAGCGCGTCGGCGTCCCGCTGGGCCAGGAACTCGTCGCGGGTGGCGCCGCGAAGGAGGCCGACGTAGTTGAGGTTGCCGCGCGTCATGTGGTTGGCCAGCTGCCGGACGTCCCACTCGGGGCACGGCGTCGGCGCGCCCCAGCCGTCGGGCGGCACCGCGCGCAGGTGGTGTTCGAAACCCTTGGCCGCGCGGCGGAACCGGTCGAGAACGTCGTCGAAGGTGTCGGCCATACCGCCGAGTCTGCCCACCGCGCGAAGCCCGGGCCGGCGGAAATCGGTCACGGCGTCCGGTGGACGAACCGGCCCGGGCGGGTTGGGGGGAAACGCGCCCGGGCCGGCTCTGCGACGGACCTCCACAGCCAGTCGTTGCCCACAAGACGCCGCGGCCGCCCCGGGCGTTACACCGGCTGCAACCCGTTCCACGACCAGTGCGGCACGGCCAGGCCGGCGGGCACTTCGCCGGCCGGACCCGGGTAGGTGAGCACCTCGGCCACCGCCCACTCCATGTAGGTCCGCAGCGCGGCCCGGAACCCGGGATCGGCGGGCAGTCCCGCGTCGTCGGCGGCGAGCACGAAGCAGTCGACGAACCGGCGGCCGAGGTCGGTCATGTCGCCGTTCCCCGCGTGCATCCGGAGCATCGCCGAGTGGTCCGCGCACTCGGTGGAGAACCGCGGCGGGCCGCCCATCACCTCCGCCCAGTACCAGGCCAGCCGCTCTACGTGCTTCGGGTGCTGTCCCGGGTGGGAGAACGGGTGGTTCAGCTCGGGATCGGCCAGGCAGCGTTCGTGGTGGGCGGCGGCCAGCGCGAGGAACGCGGGGTCGCCGCCGGCGAAGTCGTACAGCGTCGGGCGCACGGGCCGAGCCTGGCACGCGCGGCCCGGCAACACCAGCGCGTCAGCGCATCGCCGCACGTTCCGCCGCGGGCGTGAAGCCGCCGTAGGAGTCGATCGCGGTGCGGACGTCCTCGGTGACGAGGTCGTGGTTGAGCGCTCCGGCGGCGGCCGCGCCCTGCGCTGCGGCGATGATCACGGTGGCCCGCGCGTCGACGACGTTGCCGGCGGCCCACACGCCCGGCACGCTGGTCCGCCCGCTCGGGTCGACCTTGACGACGTCGTTCTCCACCGCGCAGCCGAGCTCGCGCAGGTGCGCGTCGTGCGGGACGGTCCGGGTGCGGATGAACAGCGCCGCCCGCGGCACGAACCGGTTGCCCAGCTCGACGCCGGTGAGCTTGCCGTCCTCGCGCCGCACCGCGGTCACAGTGCCCTCGACGACCCGGATGCCCCGCGCGTCGAGCCGCGTCCGGTCCTCTTCGGACGGCGGCGCGGTGTGGGCGAAGTAGACGACGTCCGGTGACCACTGGCGCACGAGCAGGGCGTGCTCGACGCTCGCGGCTTCGGTGCCGAGCACGCCGAGCGGCCGGTCGCGGACCTCGTAGCCGTGGCAGTAGGGGCAGGTCACCGCGTCGGTGCCCCAGCTCTCGCGCAGGCCGGGGAGGTCCGGGAGGTCGTCGTGGACGCCGGTGGCGTACAGGACGCGCCGCGCGGTCAGCACGCGGCCGTCGGCCAGGCGCAGCGTGAAGCCGGGCTCGAGGCCGGTGACGTCGTCGTCGACGAGGTCGACGCCGTACCCCGCGAGCTCTTCGCGGCCGATCTTGCGGAGCTCGTCCGGCGGCAGCCCGTCGCGGGAGAGGAAGCCGTGCATGTGGGCGGCGGGGGCGTTGCGCGGCGCGCCGCCGTCGACGACCGCGACGCGCCGCCGCGCCCGGCCGAGCATCAGGGCGGCGTTGAGACCCGCGGCCCCGCCACCCACCACCACTACGTCGTAACTGCTGTTCTCGGTCATGCGGCCACCATGACCCCGGCGTCACGAATCCGACAACTTATGTTGCCGTTTCCGGGACGAAGGAGTTTCCTGGGGGCATGACGGACGCAATCAACCAGGCACTGGCCGAGGTGGGCCCGCGGCTCAAGCGGGTCCGCACGCAGCGGCGGGTCACCCTCGCCGACCTCTCGGAGGCGACGGGCATCTCGAAGAGCACGCTGTCGCGCCTGGAGGCCGGCCAGCGCAAGCCGAGCCTGGAGCTGCTGCTGCCGATCGCCCAGGCCCACCAGGTCCCGCTGGACGAGCTGGTCGGCGCCCCGGAGGTCGGCGACCCGCGCGTCCGCCTGACGGCGCGGCGCATCCCGCGCCACAACGGCGCGACGATGACGGTGCTCCCGCTGACCCGCCAGCCGGGCGCGCCCCAGGCGTTCAAGATGATCCTCGAGCCGGAGACGGGCGAGCCGGACCCGCAGGTCCACGAGGGTTACGAGTGGCTGTACGTGCTGTCGGGACGGCTGCGGCTGGTCTTGGCGGACCGCGACATGACGCTGGGCCCGGGCGAGGCGGCGGAGTTCGACACGCGCCTGCCGCACTGGTTCGGCGCGGTCGACGGCCGGCCGGCGGAGATCCTGAGCCTGTTCGGCAAGCAGGGGGAGCGGCTCCACCTGCGCGCGAAGTCCCGCTGACGTTCTGGACTTGCGGGTCCATTTTGGGCTGCCATGCCTCATGGACACCGGGGTCCGGCGGATGCCGGTGCGCACCTGGTCGATGCCCACGGTGCCGGGCGTCGAGGGCGTGGGTACCGTGACGGCGCTGGGCGCGGACGTGACCGACTGATCAAGGCCCGCGGCGGTGCGGTGATCGGGCTGGTGTCCCGCGAGGACAAGGTCCCGATGGCCGCCGGCGCCGACCACGTCCCCACCCTTGAAGCCCTGCTCCGGCGGACGAACGAGATCTTCGGGTTCGTCCGAAGTGGACAGCTGACGCCGCGGATCGGAAAGCGCTGCGCCCCGGCCGGCGCCGCCCGGGCCCACCGCGACCTCGAATCCCGTCGCACGACGGGGAAACTGCTGCTCGTCCCCTGAGCTTGGTGCACCGCGTCAGGCCGGCAGCGGGGCCTGAGCCTCCAGAAGCGGCGCGAGCAGGTCCCCGTGCGTCTCGACGCGGTCCAGGACGTCGTCGGCGGTGAAACTCAGGTGGCTGACGTGCCGGCACGCGCGGACCTCGGCCCACGTGAGCGGCGTCGAGACCGTGGGGTGCTCGCGCCCGCGCAGGCTGTAGGGCGCGACCGTCGTCTTGGCCGGGTTGTTCTGGCTCCAGTCGATGAACACCCGGCCGGCGCGCTGGGCCTTGACCATGACAGCGGTGACCGTCGCCGGGGTCTCCCGCGCGAGCCGTTGCGCCAGCCGCTTGGCGTAGGCCGACGGCGCGGCCGGGTCGTCCGTGCGGATGCCGCAGTAGAGCTGCATCCCTTTGGAGCCGGACGTCTTCGCGAACGGCGTCAGCCCGTCGGCGAGCAGGACGTCGTGGAGGCGTTCGACGACCCGGCAGCAGTCGACGATCGACGTCCCCGGGCCGGGGTCGAGGTCGAACACCAGCCGGTCCGGTGGCCGGCGGGTCGCGCCGGGGCCGACCGTCCACTGGGGAACGTGCAGCTCCAGCGCGGCCAGGTTCGCGGCCCACACCAGCGCGGGCAGCTCGTCGAGCAGCGCGTAGTCGATGGTGCCTTCGCCGCGGCCGGACCGGGAGCCGGTGCTGGGCAGCGTGACGGTCGGCAGCCAGTCCGGGGCGCCGCGCGGGGTGTTCTTCTCGAAGAACTGCTGGCCGCCGACGCCGTCGGGGAAGCGGATGAACGTCACCGGCCGGCCCGCGAGGTGCGGCAGCAGCACGGGCGCGACGCGGGAGTAGTAGTTGATGACCTCGCCCTTGGTGAAGCCGTCGGGGAACAGCGGTTTGTCCAGATTGGACAGTGTCAGCCGCCGGTTTCCGGCCTGCACGGTGATCTTCGGCCCCAGCGGCGGCGCCGCCTCCGAGGGCGCGGGCTCCGGCGCGGCTGGGCCGGTCGAGCGAGGGGCGAGGACGTCGTCGGGGCTCTTGTCGGCCCGCAGGCCCCGCCAGGCGGTGTGGCGGACGCGGCCGGCGCGGGTGAACTGCCGGTAGACGACCTCGCCGACGAGGTGCGGTTCGACCCAGCGGGCGCGGGTGGTGTCCTCGCGCGGCGGCGTCGTGGCGAAGGGGTGGGTCCGGCGTTCGAGCGGCGTCAGCGTGGTGACGAGGTCGGCGCGGGCGGCCTGGGAGAAGCCGGTGCCGACGTCGCCGATGTAGACGAGGTCGCCGGTGGCGGGGTCGTGGGCGCCGAGCAGGAGGCCGCCGAGGGTGCCGGTGAAGCTGCGCCGGCCGGGGCGCCAGCCGCAGACGATGACCTCCGCCGTCTGGATGAACGGGTGCTTGAGCCAGGAGTCGGGCCGGTGGCCGGGTTGGTAGGTCGAGCTGCGGAGCTTCGCGACGACGCCTTCGTACCCGGCGTCGGCGGCGTGGGCCAGGAAGTCGGCGGGGGAGCGGTGGTCGGCGTCGAGTTCGGCGAAGGTGACCGCGCGGACGACGGAAACCTTGTGGAGGTCGGGCATCGGCAGCGTGGTGAGCAGGCGGCGGCGTTCGTCGTAGGGCTCGGCGAGCAGGCTGCGCTCGCCCAGCTGCAGCAGGTCGAAGGCGAGGAACCGGACCGGGAGGTCGTCGAAGGGCTCGTCACGGCGCAGGGAGCTTTGGTGCTTGACGTAGCGGCCGCGGCGTTCCTGCATCAGCTCGAAGTCGATCCGGCCGTCCTCGTTGTAGACGACGACTTCGCCGTCGAGCAGGGCGGCTTGGCCGTCGAGATCGAGGACGCCGGTGACGCCGCGGAACTCGGCGGTGAAGTCGATGTTGTTGCGGCTGGTGAGCACCGTGGTGCCGTCGGGCGCGATCCGCATGGCGGCGCGGTAGCCGTCCAGTTTGTACTCGTAGGCCCATTCGGGGCCGCTGCGCAGGCGCCCGCCGTCGGCCTTGGCCAGCATCGGCTCGACCCAGGCGGGGACGCGGGTGGTGTCGCGCGCTGCCATGCCGGCCTCCGTTCCCCACTCGGTGCTCCGACCGTAACCCGTTCGGCCTAGCTTCGCTGGGTTTGTGCAGGTGAAAGCCGTACTGGCAGCGCGCGGGACCGGGCGTCAGGTCGCTGCCAGCGCCGTGTGCGGCCCGTGCCAGTGGCCCGCGGCAATCTTGGAATGTAATTCCAACGGCGGCCGCGCCTGGGCTCACCGGGCGGCCGCGATCGGCGAAGGAGCCACCATGAACACCCCAGTCACGATCATCGGTGCCGGACTCGGCGGCCTCACCCTCGCCCGCGTCCTGCACGTCCACGGCATCCCGTCCGCGGTGTACGAGGCCGAGCCGTCCCCGATGGCCCGCATGCAGGGCGGGATGCTCGACATCCACGACTACAACGGGCTGCTCGCCGTCGAGGCGGCCGGCCTGACCGAGGCGTTCCAGGACCTGGTGCTGGAGGGCCGGCAGGCGATGCGGATCCTCGACCACCAGGGGAAACTCCTGTTCGAGAAGGTCGACGACGGCACCGGTGGCCGGCCCGAGGTGCAGCGCGGCGAACTGCGCCGGCTGCTGCTCGACGGGCTCCCGGACGGCACCGTCCGGTGGGGCTGCAAGGTCAGCGCCACCCGCGCGTGCGACGGAGGCGGCTACGAGGTGACCTTCGCCGACGGCTCCACCGTCGTCACGAACCTGCTGGTCGGCGCGGACGGCACCTGGTCGCGGGTGCGGTCGCTGGTCACCGACGCCGTGCCGGCGTACGACGGCACGGCGTTCATCGAGACCTACCTCTACGACGCCGACACCCGGCACCCCGCCACGGCGAAGGCGGTCGGCGGCGGCTCGATGGCGTCGAACGGCCCCACCCCGGACCGGGCGATCAACGCCCACCGGGAAAGCGGCGACACCCTGCACGCCTACATCGCCCTGACGGAGTCCCTGGAGTGGTTCGAGGCCCTCGACTTCGCCGATCCGGCCGCGGTCACCGCGCGGATCGCGCGGGAGTTCGCCGGCTGGGCCCCGGAGCTCACCGCGCTGATCACCGACGCCGACACCGCGCCGGTCTTCCGCCCGCACTACGCCCTGCCGATCGGGCACCGCTGGGACCGCCTGCCGGGCGTCACCCTCGTCGGCGACGCCGCCCACGTGACGGCCCCGAACGGCGAGGGCGCCAACCTGGCCATGCTGGACGGCGCCGAACTCGGCCAGGCCCTGGCGGCCCACCCGGGCGACGTCGAAGCCGCGCTCGCCGACTACGAGGAGGCCATGTTCACCCGCACCGCCACCCCCCTCGACGACGCCGCCCTGATGGAAAGCCTCTTCGACGGCGAACTCCCGGAGAGCCTGCGGGAGATGTTCAGCGGAGACCAGCAGAAGTCCTGAGCCCCGACACCCGCGTGTCGACCCGCTGATCACGGGAGCCGGCTCCCGGATCACACGGCCGGGAGCGAAGCCGTGGGCCCAGCACCTTCGGCGCGTGTGCCGGAGAGGTCGGCTCGCGTGATCGGGAGGTTGACACGCGTGATCCCGGGGTCGACACGCGTGATTGCCGGGACGACACGGCGCATCCGGACGACCGGGCGCGGCGGCGTCGGCCTAAAGCCGCCCGTAGGCCGGGGTGGTGTGCCGGGGGACGTCGGGGCCGCGCCAGGTGGCGGCCAGTTCGTGCAGTGGCGTGTCCAGCACCTCGCCGAGGCGGACGATCGTGCCGAAGCCGGGGGAGGGCAGGCGGCCGGTCTCGATCTTGCGGAGGGTCTCCGGCGAGATGCCGGCCGCCTGCGCGACTTCCGCGAGGTCGCGGCCCGCCCGCGCGCGGCGCAGCAGGACGCCGAGCCGCCGGCCGGCTTCGACCTGGGCGGGCGTGAGCGGTTGACGGACCATGCTCCGAGGGTAGGACTGGTATTACTATACCGGCAAGTGCTACGGTCCCGGTATAACTATACCAACCCTGTGACGTGAGGTTTTCGTGATCGAACTGAAGACGCCCGCCGAGATCGAGCGCATGCACGTGGCCGGGCGTTTTGTCGCCGAGGTGCTGACCGAGGTGGGCCGGCTCGCCGACGTCGGCGTCAACCTCATGGACCTGGAGCACCACGTGCGCGGCATGATCGAGCGCCGCGGCGCGGAGTCGTGCTACTGGGACTACGCGCCGTCCTTCGGCAAGGGCCCGTTCCGCAACGTCATCTGCCTCTCGGTCAACGACGCCGTCCTGCACGGCCTGCCCCGCGACTACGTCCTGCGGGACGGCGACGTGCTCAGCGCCGACATCGCGGTCGGCATCGACGGCTGGGTGGCGGACTCGGCGCGCACGGTCATCGTCGGCACCCCGGCCGAGGAGGACCTGCGGATCATCCGCGCCACCGAGGAAGCGCTGGAGGCGGCGATCGAGGTGGCGCGGCCGGGCAACCGCCTCGGCGACATCTCGGCGGCGATCTACGCGGTGGCGTGCGACTACGGCTACCCGGTCAACACCGAGTTCGGCGGGCACGGCATCGGCCGCACCATGCACGAGGACCTGCACGTGTCCAACAAAGGCCAGGCGGGCCGCGGGATGAAGCTCCGGCCGGGCCTGACCCTCGCGCTCGAACCGTGGTTCGCGGCCACGACCGACAAGATCGTCTACGACCCCGACGGCTGGACCATCCGCTCGGCGGACGGCTCCCGCACGGCCCACTCCGAGCACACGGTGGCCGTCACCGACGACGTCCCGCTGGTGCTGACCCGGCGTGCCCCGGAGACCCCGGCGACGCGGGACGACGCCGGCCGGCTGTCCACAAAGGACGCCTGACGCGGCGCGGGCCGCCGCCGAGGTGCGCACGGGCCGGTGGGTGTCGCCGGCCCAGCCGATCACGCCGAACGACGCCGGGGATTCCGGCCGCATGGGCCCGGAGATCGCCGCCACCCACTTCGGCGTGCTGACCGACGTCGTCGGGTTCGGCCTCGGCGACCTGAACCCCGATCAGGTGGCGGACGTCGTCGCCGTGCACCCGCGGGGCGAGTTCGAGGAAGACTTCCTGAGCACCTGCCTCGACGGCCTGAAGAACCGCCCGGAGACGACCAGCGGAACCGTGAACTCCGACGTCCTGGCGCACTTCGTCCCCGGATTCCGGCGGACGACGACCGTCGAGCGGATCATGGGCTCGGGCTGGCCGAGCTGACGCGAAAGGAACCGCCATGCGCGCCATCACCGTACGAGACCGCGACGCCGGCATCAGCGGACTCACCCTGACCGACCTGCCCCACCCGCACGCCGCGGAGAACGACGTCATCGTGCGCGTCCACGCCGCCGGCTTCACCCCCGGCGAGCTGGACTGGCCCGGCACCTGGACCGACCGCGCCGGCCGTGACCGCACCCCGAGCGTCCCCGGGCACGAGGTGGCCGGGGTCGTCGCCGAGCTGGGCTACGGCACCACCGGCCTCACCGTCGGCCAGCGGGTGTTCGGCCTCACGGACTGGACGCGCGACGGCGCCCTCGCCGAGTACACGGCGGTGGAGGCGCGCAACCTCGCGCCGCTCGCCGCCGACATCGACTACACCGTCGCCGCGGCGCTGCCGGTCTCCGGACTGACGGCGTGGCAGGGACTGTTCGACCACGCCGGCCTCACCACCGGCCAGACCGTCCTGATCCACGGCGCGGCGGGCGGCGTCGGGTCGATCGCCGTCCAGCTCGCCCGCGAGGTCGGTGCCCGGGTGATCGGCACCGGCCGGGCCGCCGACCGCGACGTCGTCCGGGACCTCGGCGCGCACGCGTTCCTGGACCTGGCCGCGGATCCGCTGACCGGCGACGTCGACGTGGTCTTCGACGTCATCGGCGGCGACGTCCTCGAGCGGTCGGCCGCGCTGGTCCGCCCGGGCGGCACGCTCGTGACGATCGCGGCGCCACCCACGGTGCGGCCGAAGGACGGGCGAGCCGTCTTCTTCGTGGTCGAGCCCGACCGCGCCCGGCTGGCGGACCTGGCGCAGCGTGTCCGCGACGGCCGCCTGCGCCCCCGCGTCGGCGACGTCCGCCCGCTGGCCGAAACGGCCGAGGCGTTCGCCCGCCGCCGGCGCACCCCCGGCAAGACGATCATCCAGGTGGCGCCGGACCGTCCGTGATCGGTGCCGGGTGCGTCAGCGGCTTGCGGCAACAGGCCGGGTGACCTCCCAGGCGGCCTCGATCATCCCGAAGATCTCGTCGACGGCCGCCGGTGGATCGGCCGCCTCGCGGGACAGCGAGTAGGCGTCGATCACGAACCTGGCGATCGTGCGGCAGGCCGTGGGGGTCCGTGCCAGGCCGGGGTCGGCGGCGATGGCCGCGGCCAGGGATTCCGCGTGGCGCAGCCGCATCGACTCCTCGTATTCGCGCAACGCGGGTGACCCGTCGATCATGCGCCAGATCGGGGCGGCGCCTTCCGCCGTGCAGTGGCGCACCAGGGCGTGAACCTCGCGGCGCAGCGCGGGCATGAGCGGCTCGTGCGGCGCCCGGCCGGTGACCGCCTGGGTGAGGCGTTGCTCGAAGTCGTCGTCGCGCTCGAACACCAGGGCTTCTTTCGCGGCGAAATGGGAGAAGAGCGTGGTCACGGCGACGTCGGCCTCGGCGGCGACGTCGCGGATGCCGACCGCGTCGTATCCGCGCTCCAGGAAGAGCCGCAGGGCGGTGTCGGCGATTTTCTGGCGGGTCGCGGCCTTCTTGCGCTCACGGCGTCCCGGCTCGGTCATGTGATGATGCTATCAGCTACGAAAGCGTAGTCAGTGCAAAACACTAACCGTTAGTGCTAACGTCGGGGCATGAAAAGAGTGAGCTTCGCCGAGTTCGGCGGTCCGGACGTCCTGCGCCTCGAAGACGCCGAGGAGCCGCACGCGGGCGCCGGCCAGGTCCGCGTCGCCGTGCGGGCCGCGGGGGTGAACCCCGTCGACTGGCGGGTCCGGGAAGGCCAGTTCCTGAAGGCCCATCCGCTGCGGCTGCCCGCCGGAGTCGGGATCGACGCTTCCGGGGTGGTGGACGAAGTCGGTGACGGCGTCGGCGGCGTCGAGGTGGGCGACCGCGTGTTCGGGGAAGGTTCGGACACCTACGCCGAGTTCGCGGTGCTGTCGGCCTGGGCCCGGATGCCCGAGGGCCTGACGTTCGCGGAGGCCGCCGGGTACCCCTCGGTCGTCGAGACGGCGTTGCGCGTCATCCGCCAGGTCGGCGTGCGGTCCGGCCAGACGCTGCTGGTCAGTGGCGCCTCCGGTGGGGTCGGGTCCGCGGTGCTGCAGATCGCCCGTGACCGCGGCATCACGGTGATCGGCACGGCCGGGGCCGCGAGCCAGGACTACGTGCGCGGCCTGGGCGCCGTCGCCACGACCTACGGCGAGGGCTGGGTCGAGCGGGTGCGGCAGCTCGGCCGGGTCGACGCCGCGCTCGACCTGGCCGGTTCGGGCGTGATCCGCGAGCTCGTCGCGCTGACCGGCGATCCGGGCAAGGTGGTCTCGATCGCCGATCTCGGTGCGCCCGCGCTCGGGGTCCGGTTCTCGGACACGGCCGGGAGCGTGCCGGACGCGCTCGTCGAGGCGGCCGATCTCATCGCGCGGGGAAAGCTGCACATCCCGGTCGAGAAGTCGTACAGCCTCGCCGAGGCCGCGGACGCGCACATCGACAGCCACGCCGGGCACACGCGAGGGCGTCGGGTCATCCTGATCTGAGCGCGCTGGGAACGTCCAGCGGGCGCGGCGCAAGGGGCCGCTTGCGGACCTTGCCGGCGACACCCTGGCGGCCGCCGGGGCTCAGGTGATCGCCAGGTCCGTCCGAAGTGGACGGCCCTGCATCGCGCACCAGACCGCCGCCGGTGTCAGCGGCATGTCCGCGTGCCGCACGCCGTACGGCCGCAGTGCGTCGACGACGGCGTTGACCACCGCGGCGGGGGAGCCGACCGTCGCGGACTCGCCGATGCCCTTGGCGCCGATCGGGTGGTGCGGGGACGGCGTGCACGTCTCGCCCAGCTCCCACGACGGGCACTCCAGGGCCGTCGGCAGCAGGTAGTCCATGAAGGATCCGCCGAGGTGGTTGCCGTCGTCGTCGAACGCGATCAGCTCCATCAGCGCCATCCCGATCCCGTCGGCGAGGCCGCGGTGCACCTGCCCGGCCACGATCGCCGGGTTGATCCGGACGCCGCAGTCGTCGACCGCGACGAACCGGCGCACCCGGACCTGGCCGGTGCCGGGATCGACGTCCACGACGCAGATGTAGGCGCCGAACGGGTAGGTCAGGCTCGGCGGGTTGTAGACGCAGGACGCGTCGAGCTGCCCTTCGACGCCTTCGGGCAGCGCCAGGTCGGAGTGCGCGGCGCGGGCGATCTCGCGCATCGACCGGCCCTGGTCCGGCACCCCGCGGACGAACCAGCGGCCCGGCTCCCACTCCAGGTCGTCCGGGCTGACCTCGAGCATCGCCGAGGCGACGAGCCGCGCCCGCGCGCGCACCTTCCGCGCCACCAGCACGGTGGCCGCGCCGGACACCGGCGTCGAACGCGAGCCGTAGGTGCCGAGGCCGAACGGCGTGCGGTCGGTGTCGCCCTGCACCACCTCGACCTCGTCCGTCGGGATGCCCAGTTCGTGCGCGACGATCTGGGCGAACGTCGTTTCGTGCCCCTGGCCCTGGGACATGCACGAGAGCCGCAGCACGGCCGAACCGCTCGGGTGCACGCGCAGCTCGGCGCCGTCGGCCATGCCGAGGCCCATGATGTCCATGTGCTCGCGCGGGCCGGCGCCGACGGCTTCGGTGAAGAAGCTCAGGCCGATGCCCATCAGCTCACCGCGTTCGCGCTTCTCCTTCTGCTCGCGGCGGAGGTCGTCGTAGCCGGCGATCTCCTTGGCCAGCGCCAGCGCCCTGGGGTAGTCGCCGGAGTCGTACTCCCAGCCGGTCGCGCAGGTGTACGGGAACTGCCCGGGCCGCAACAGGTTCCGCTCCCGCAGCTCCGCCGGGTCGACGCCGAGGTCGTAGGCGAGCACGTCCATCATCCGCTCGACCAGGTACACGGCTTCGGTGATGCGGAAGGAACACGCGTACGCCACGCCGCCCGGCGCCTTGTTCGTGTGGACGCCGGTGACCGCGCAGTGCGCCACGGGCAGGTCGTAGGAACCGGTGAAGACCTGGAAGAACCCGGCCGGGAACTTCGACGGCTGCGCGGTGCCGTTGAACGCGCCGTGGTCGGCCAGCACCCGCACGCGCAGGCCGAGCAGCTTCCCGTCGCGCGTCGCCGCGATCTCGCCGTGCATGTGGTAATCGCGGGCGAACGACGTGCTCATCAGGTTTTCCGAGCGGTCCTCGACCCACTTGACCGGCCGGCCGGTGAGCATCGTGGCCGCGACCGCGCACAGGTAACCGGGGTACATCCCGACCTTGTTGCCGAACCCGCCGCCGATGTCCTGCGCGACGATCCGGATCTTGTGCTCGGGCAGCCCGGTGATCATCGAGTAGAGCAGCCGGTGCGCGTGCGGCGCCTGCGCGGTGGCCCAGACGGTCAGCTTGCCGGTGACCGGGTCCAGCTCGGCGACCGCGCCGCAGGTCTCCATCGGCGCCGGGTGCACCCGCGGGTAGAGCATGTCCTGCGTCGCGACGACGTCCGCGCGGGCGAAGGCGTCGGCGGTCGCCTCGGCGTCACCGGACTCCCAGTCGAAGATCCGGTTGTCCGTACGGCCTTCGACGTCGTCGCGGATCAACACGGCGTCGGCGTCGAGGGCGGTCCGCGCGTCGGCGATCACCGGCAGCGGCTCGTACTCGACGTCGATCAGCTCGAGCGCGTCTCGCGCGGCGTAGCGGTCTTCGGCGACGACGAACGCGACCTCCTGGCCCTGGAACCGGACCTTGTCGGTGGCCAGCACGGCCTGGACGTCGTGGGACAGCGTCGGCATCCACGCCATGCCGCGTTCGGCCAGCATCGCGCCGGTGATGACGGCCCGGACCTTCGGGTGCGCTTCGGCGGCGCTGGTGTCGATCGCGACGACGCGGGCGTGCGCGTGCGGGCTGCGCAGGATCGCGCCGTGCAGCATGCCGGGCCGGGTCACGTCGTCGAGGAACGTGCCGCGGCCGCGGACGAACCGGCCGTCTTCCTTGCGGGGCAAGGAACCGTGGCCGTTCGCCGTCACGGCTCACCGTCCGGGTGCCCGGCGGCCCAGCGGACCGCGCGGACGATGTTCTCGTAACCGGTGCAGCGGCACAGCTGCCCGGAAATGGCCTCGCGGATGGTGTCCTCGTCCGGGTCGGGGTCGCGGTCGAGCAGCCAGCGCGCGGTCATCAGCATCGCCGGGGTGCAGAACCCGCACTGGACGCCGTGGCAGGCGACGAACCCCTGCTGCACCGGGTCGAGCCGCGGGCCGTCGGCGAGGTCCTCGACGGTCCGGACGCGCTTGCCGTCGGCCATCGCCGCGAGCACCGTGCACGACTTGACCGGCAGCCCGTCGAGCCAGACCACGCAGGTGCCGCAGTTGGACGTGTCGCAGCCCCAGTGCGTGCCGGTGAGGCCGAGGTCGTCGCGCAGGAAGTGGACCAGCAGGAGCCGCGGCTCGACGCTGCGCCGGTACGCCTCGTCGTTGACGGTCACGGTGATCTCCACGTCACCCCGCCCGCCGCGCGTGCGCCTGGTGCAGCGCCCTGGCGGTCAGCTGCGCGACGAGGTGGCGCTTGTAATCGGCGGGCCCGCGCTGGTCGGCGGCGGGGGAGCAGTGCGCGGCGGCGATCGTCCCGGCCTCGGTGAACCGCTCCGGCGTCGCCGGGCCGCCACGCAGGAAGTCCTCCGCTTCGGCGGCGACGAAGTGCGGGGCGCCGACGGCGGTGAGGCCGAGCCCGGCTTCGACGATGACGTCGCCGTCCAGCCGCAGTGACGCGCCCGCCGCGGCGATGGCCCAGTCCCCGGCCCGCCGGCCGACCTTGGCGTACGCGCTCCCGGTGCCGTCGCGGATCGGCAGCCGCAGCTGCACCAGCAGCTCACCCGGCCCGACGGCGGTCTCGTACGGCCCGGTGAAGAACTCGCGCACGGGTACGACCCGCGTCCCGGTGCCGCCCTCGACGACGGCGTCGGCCCGGACGGCGGTGAACGCGGCCGCCAGGTCCTCCGACGGATCGGCCTGGCACAACGAGCCCCCGACGGTCCCGCGGTTGCGCACGATCGGGTCCGCGACCACGCGTTCGGCGTCGTGCAGGATCGGGAACAGCCGCCCGGCTTCGGCCGAATCGAGCAGTTCGGCGTGCCGCACGAGGGCCCCGATCCGCAGCTCCCCGCCGACGACCTCGATCCGGGACAGCTCGCCGAGCTCGTTGATGTCGACCAGGGCTTCGGGCCGCGCCAGCCGCAGCTTCATCATCGGGATGAGACTGTGCCCGCCGGCGATCACCCGGCCCTCGGGGCCGTACTTGGCCAGCAGTTCGAGGGCGTGCCCGACACTGGTGGCCCGCTCGTACTCGAACTGCGCCGGCACCTGCATGACCGCCGATCGTCCCCGCCGGGTGCGCGGTCCGCAATAGTGGATTAAGGGAACTCTGAATCCGGGTGTGCCGACCAGCGCCCCGAGGCGAGGGTCAGACGTCGGCGGGGGCGTGGGTCCATTGCAGTGCCTCGTGCCACTCCGCGATCAGGGCTTCGTCGTCCGCGAACGTCGGTGTCGTTCCCACCGGGACCCACGCCTGGCCGACCAGGTCGCCGTCTTCGACGCGCTGGACCGTGATTCCGGCGTACTTGACCACCTCGCGGCCGAATTCGGCCGGGGCCGAGACCTCTCGGGTGCCCAGCCGCAGCCGCACCTGTCGTTCGCCCGTCACCCGACCACCCTCCCCTTCATTCTCGACAGTGCTGTCGCGAATGAGCCCGGATCTGTAACAGCCCGGGCGGGTGGACTGCGGTGAGCGGCCGGAATCGGCCGGTGGACGGCAGATAAATTAGCTCTCGTGAATCGCACCGAACGGCTGTACGCCCTCGTGGAAGAACTTCGCGCCGTCTCGCCGCGGCCGCGCAGTGCGACCTGGCTGGCGCGGCGGTTCGAGGTCAGCGTCCGCACCGTCGAACGGGACCTCGACGCGCTGCGGGAGTCCGGCGTCGCCATCCGGAGCGACACCGGGCGCAACGGCGGCTACCGCCTGGACCGCGAGCGCACCCTCCCGCCCGTGACGCTCACCGCGCGCGAGGCGCTGGCGATCAGCGTCGCGCTGCGGGCCGCGTCGGCCACGCCCTTCGCGGACGCCGCGCGGCGAGCGGCCCAGAAGGTGCTGGCCGTGCTGCCGCCCGACGTGCGCCGCCGGGAGGACGCGCTGGCCGCGCGGGTGCACCGCGTCGGCCCGCACCCCGACCTGCCGGTGATCCGCGGTGCGGTCGCGGACGCGGTCGAGGACGCCGTGGTGTCGAGCCGGGTGCTGCACGTGACCTACACCGACCGGGCGGGTGCGGCCTCCGAGCGCGACGTCGAGCCGCTGGGCCTGCTCTGGGGGCCGCACGGCTGGTACCTCGTCGCGTGGTGCCGCCTGCGCGACGGCGTCCGCGGGTTCCAGCTGCACCGCATCACCGCCACCGCGCCGACCGGCGAGCGGTTCCGCCCGCGCGAGGCCGAGTGGGCCGCGGAACTCGACCGGCTGGACGCGGAATCCCTGCGGTGAAGTGCCGGGAAATGTGACGCCGAACACCGACAGGACGGTGTCGCGAACCGCTGGAACCGTGGCGGACATGGAAACCAACGAAGAGCGGATGCGGCAGTGGTGCCGCATGTGGAACGAGGACCCCGCGCTGGCGCACGAGCTGATGAGCCCCGCCTGCGTGCAGTGGTCCGGGCAGACCCCGGGCCTCGACAGCGTGGTCGGGCCGGCGGAGCAGGTGCGGTTCCTCGACGGGTACCGCGGCAAGCACGTCAACATCTTCCGCCCGCGGGTGCTCGCCGACGGCGGTGACCACTTCGCCTACCTGTGGGACGTCGACAAGGCGGACGGCCAGAAGCTGACCGGCTTCGACGTCAACATCCGGCACGGCGGCGGAATCGCGGAGAACTGGACGTTCGTGGGGGAGCGGCGCGACACCGCACCCGACCCGGCGTACACCGCCGGCGACGACCTGGACAAGGTTCTCGACGGCTGGCTCCGGTGGCGCGCCGGCGAGCCGGTGGACGTCATCGCCGGGGACTTCGGGTTCTTCTCCGGCGCGGCGGGCCCGCTCGCGCGTCCGGATCCCGCGGTCCTGACGCCGCACCGCGCGCCGATCGTCGATCCGGTCCGGGGCACCGTCGCGTTCCTGTGGACCGGACCCGCGGCCAGCGGCGCCGACCTGCTGTCCGTGCGCGACGGCCGGGTCGCCCGCGCCTGGTCGCTGACCGGGACGCGGTCCTTCCGCTACTGACCCTCGGGTGCGACAGCGCGCCGGACGCTCTCCCGCAGGAGCGTCCGGCGTTGCTCGTGCAGCTCCGGCGCTTCCTCACCGGTGGCGGCGTAGACGTTGCTGACCGGCGACCACGCCATCGACATCGCGATCACCATGGCCATCAAGTCGAACGGGTCGCCGGCCCGGACGAGCCCCGCGGCCTGCGCGTCGGCGATGGCGCCGAGCTTGGCGGCGTCGAGGCGGTCGGCGTCGGCGACGAGGTGCCCGGCGGGGCGCCGCTCCAGGCGGACCCAGGTGGCCAGCCGGATCAGGTCGGGCCGGCGGAGGTACTCGTCGTACAGGCGGACGGCCCAGTCCGCGAGGTCGCCGGCGTCGATCGGGACGCCGTCGCGGATCGAGCCCATCGAGTCCAGAAAGATCGTGTCGAACAGCTCTTCCTTGCTGCCGAAGTAGCCGTAGAGCTGCGCCTTGTTGGTGCGGGCCGCGGCCACGATCCGCTCGACGCGCGCCCCGGCCAGGCCGTACCGCGCGAACTCCTGGGTCGCCACGTCGATGATGCGCTGCTTCGTCGCGGCGCCCCGCGAGGTCAGGGGCTTGTCGGCCATGCGGCCCACGATAACAACAGACCGGTCTGTTTGCCGGATCGCCGATGCTCGGCTACGGTCAAATAGACCGAACAGTCTGTTTGTTTGAGGAGTGAGCCATGAGGACGACCGTGGGCTGGCAGGCCGACCACGCCGGGGACGCGCTGCGGCAGGTGCCGCTCGAACGCCGTGACCTGCGGGCGGATGACGTCGCCGTGCGCGTGGACTACTGCGGGGTCTGCCACAGCGACCTCCACGCGCTGGGCCGGCCCGGCCGGGACACGCCCCTGGTGCCCGGCCACGAGTTCACCGGCGTGGTGACCGAGGTGGGGAGCGGCGTCACGCGGTTCGCCGCCGGGGACGCCGTCGCCGTGGGCAACATCGTGGACTCGTGCGGGGAGTGCCCGATGTGCCGGCGGGGGCAGGAGAACTTCTGCCACCAGTTCCCGACCCTGACCTACGGCGGCACCGACCGCCACGACGGCACCCCCACGCTGGGCGGCTACTCCCGCGAGTACGTCGTCCGCGAGGGCTTCACCTACCCGCTGCCCGCGGGACTCGACCCGGCGGCCGCGGCGCCGTTGCTGTGCGCGGGGATCACCGTCTGGGAGCCGCTGCGGGCGCTGGACGTCGGCCCGGGCACGCGCGTCGCCGTGGCCGGGCTCGGCGGTCTCGGGCACCTCGCGGTCAAGCTCGCCGTCGCACTCGGGGCCGAGACGACGGTCATCAGCCGGAGCGACGGCAAGGCCGAGGACGCCCGCCGCCTCGGCGCCCACGACCTGGTCGTGTCCACCGACGAGCGGCAGCTGGCCGCGGCGCGGGACCGGTTCGACGTCGTCGTCGACACCATCGCGGTGCCCCACGACCTCGCCCCGTACCTGAAGCTGGTCGCGCTGGACGGCACCCTGAGCGTCGTCGGCCACCTGGGCCCGGTCACCGTGCCGATGATGGACTTGCTCGTCGGCCGCAAGAAGCTGGGCTCCGCGGGCAGCGGCGGCCGCCCGGCGACGGCGGAGATGCTGGAGTTCTGCGCCGGACACGGCGTCGCCGCCGACGTCGAGGTGCTCCCGTCGAAGCAGGTGAACGAAGCCCTCGAGCGGCTCGGCCGCAACGACGTCCGGTACCGCTTCGTGCTCGACCTGGCCGACCTTTCGTAGCCCGGACACTGCGGCATTCGGGTCATTCTTTGCGTTTCCGGTGAGAAAGATCGAGGGTTTCCCGCTTCCCGTCGAGCACGCATTGTGCAAATACCCCGGTCCGGCGTCGCTCTGAAGCGTGACGTTTCCCGATCGGCTTTCGACGGCCCGGCCCGGTCAGTACCTGGTTGAGTAGCCCGATTTCCCGGTGATCGCCCATTGAGCGCCTTGACACAGGGCACTCCGGGTGAACCGCGGGCGAAGTGCTAACGAAGCAGGCCATTTTCCGTCTTCCTCAGGCCAGCCACCGGAAATTCTCGAAAGGCAAGTCATGTCCCGAAGATCAGTGTTCGTCGCCTTGACGGCCGTCACGGCGTTGCTCGCACCGACGGCCGTCGCCGCGGCGGCGCCGCCCGGGGTCGATCCGGCCACCGTCGACCTCACCCTCAACGCGGGCCAGAGCACCACCGTGACCAAGCACGTCACGACGTCGGCCGTGCCGCCGAACCCCGACCTCGTGCTGCTCGCCGACACCACGGGCAGCATGGGCGCCGCGATCGGCAACGTGCGCGCGAACGCCAACACCATCACCGGTGACGTGCTCGCCGCGCAGCCGACCGCGCAGTTCGGGGTGGCCGAGTACAAGGACTTCGGCGACCCCTTCGCGTTCCGCGTCAACACGGGCATCACCGGTGACCAGGCGGCGGTCCAGGCCGGCACGAACCAGTGGGTCGCCTCCGGTGGCGGCGACGGCCCGGAAGCCGACCTCAACGCCCTGTACGAGCTGGCCACCGGCGCGGTCACCTTCCGCCCGGACGGCACGCGCATCGTCGCCTGGTTCGGCGACGCGCCGTCGCACGACCCGAGCGGCGGGCACGACCTGGCCCAGACCATCGCCGCGCTGAAGGCGGCGAACATCCGCGTCGTCGCGGTCAACGTGGGCGCGCTCGACCTCGACGGGCAGGCCAGCGCGATCACGTCGGCCACGGGTGGCGTGCTGCTCAACAACGTGCCCTCGAGCGCGGTGTCGCAGGCCATCCTCGACGGCATCAAGTCCATCCAGGTCACGGTGGCCCCGCAGGTCACGACGTGCGACCCGCAGCTCACGGTCACCAACGCGCCCACGAGCGTCAAGGTGGCCAGCGGTGACGTCGCCACCTTCACCGAGACGGTGGCCGCCGCGGCCACCGCCGCGCCGGGGACGTACCACTGCACCGTCGACTACCTGGTCGACGGCGTCTCGCGGGGCTACGTCGAGACGACGACCGTGCGGGTGCTCGGCTTGAGCATCAACGACGTCACGGTGGCCGAAGGATCCGGCGGTGCCCCGGTGCCGGCGACCTTCACCGTGTCGCTGCTGGGCGGAGCCAGCCCGAACCCGGTGACGGTCCACTACGCCACCGCGAACGGCACGGCGACCGCGCCGGCGGACTACGCGGCTGCGAGCGGTGACGTCACCTTCGCGCCCGGTGAGACGACCAAGCCGGTGACCGTGCTGGTCAACCCGGACACGGTCGACGAGCCGGACGAGACGTTCACGGTGACGCTGTCGGCGCCGGTCGGCGCGGGCCTGGTCGACCCGACCGGGATCGGCACGATCACCGACGACGACCGGGACGGCGCGTTCTCCTGCACCGGCACGGCCGCCAACGTCATCGGCATCACGGCCGGCGTCGCCAACCCGGCGAACCTGCCCTGCGCCGACGACAGCCAGACGGTGCTGGGCGCGACGCTCAACGCCGGCCTGATCAAGGTCGAGACCAAGGCGCTGACCGCGTCGACGGACGTCACGCCGGACAACCAGTCGGCGGCCCCGGCCGCCGGTGACCGCGCGCAGGCCACCGCCAAGATCGACAAGACGGTGATCAGCACGCTCGGGCTGACCATCGAGCTGGGCGTGATCCAGTCGCAGGCGTCGGCGACCTGCCAGCCGGCCACGGGCGGTCTCGCCCCGGTGCTGGCGGGCAGTTCGAACATCGCCTCGCTGAAGATCAACGGCCTCGCGGTCACGGTCGGCTCGGCTCCGCTGACCATCCCGCTGGTCATCGGATCGCTGAAGCTGAACGGCCAGACCGTGGTGAACGGCGTCGTGAAGCAGCAGGCGGTCGCGCTGGACACGGCGCTCGCCAAGATCGTGCTCGCGGAGTCCCAGGCCGACGTGCACGGAACCAACGCCCACCCCGCCGGCAACCCCTGCCGGCGCTGACCAGGTGAAGTGAGCGGGGGCGGCCGGTGCATCCGGCCGCCCCCGCCTTTTCAGCCGAGCAGCCGGGGATCCGGTTCGCCGCCGGCCTCGCCCAACGCGCCGAAAACCGCGCGCACCAACGTGGCCAGGTCCTTCGGGTTCTTCTTGTCCAGCCCGCCCAGCAATTGCTTCAGCACGGTCAGCTGGTCGAAGTAGACGCGCTCGGTGACCAGGTTCTCCTGCTCGTCGAAGACGAAGTAC
Organism: Amycolatopsis sp. WQ 127309; assembly: GCF_023023025.1. Lineage (NCBI taxonomy): Bacteria > Bacillati > Actinomycetota > Actinomycetes > Pseudonocardiales > Pseudonocardiaceae > Amycolatopsis > Amycolatopsis sp. WQ 127309. The sequence goes on along the minus strand of NZ_CP095481.1, from coordinate 9,406,734 downwards.
GCCGTCATCCGGGTGCGGTGCGTGCTGCCCGTCGGCGGGATCCTGCCCAGCGGGCCGAGGTGGGTGCCCTTCAGCCAGAACTCGACGACCACGGCGTCGGCCGTGTGGCGCAGGGCGATGATCTCGTGGTCCTGGTCGGGGAACGCGACGCGGGTGTCGTGGTAGTAGCCGCGGACCTCGCTGGTGCCGTCGTGGACCGTCATCGACGCGATCAGCTCGTAGTGCGGGTGCGGGAACGTCTCCAGCACGTCGTCCCAGGCCTGGCGCACCTCGTCGTGGAAGTGGTCGAGGACGAGCTTCTCGCGAGCGCGCAGCACGTCTTCCGGCGGCAGGGTGTAGGCGGTCGTCATCCGGGGTCCTCAGTCTTGGTGGGATAAAACCTACGCCGTAGGTATGGGCGACCGTAGACCTACGCTGTAGGTTTTGTCCAGGAGGTGCGGGATGGACACCGAGACAGACCCGCCGCGGCGCGGACGGCCCCGGCGCGGGCAGGAACCCTTGTCGCGCACGCGGATCGTCGACGCCGCGATGGCGCTCGCCGAAGCCGAGGGCGTCGAACGGCTGACCATGCGCGGTGTCGCCAAGCGGCTGGGCGTCGACGCGATGAGCCTCTACAACCACGTCGCGAGCCGGGACGCGCTGCTCGACGCGATCACCGAGGCGGTGCTGGCCGGCCTGCGCCTGCCGGCACCGAGCGGCGACCTCGCCGCCGACGTCCGGGCGGTCGCCCACGCCTTCCGGCGTTCCGCGCTCCGGCACCCGCGCTGCGTGCCGCTGGTGCTGACCCGCCAGCTCGACGCGCCCGCCGCGCTCGGGCCGACCGAGGCGGTGCTGGCCGTCCTCGACCGGGCCGGGTTCCCGCCGGAGCGCGCCGTGCACGCGCTGCGGACGTCGCTCGCCTTCCTGGTCGGCTCGCTGCTGCGCGAGGTGTCCGCGGGGCCGGCGTTCAGCGGCGCCGACGTCGAAGGCGCCGGGCGGCGCGAAACCGAGCTGGCGGCGTCCGGCCTGCCGCACGTCGTGGCGGCCGCCCCACACCTGGCCGTCTGCGACCACGACGCCGAGTTCGCGTTCGGCGTCGACGCTCTGGTCGCCGCGCTGGAGGCCGCCCGCCGCTGAGCATCACCGTGTGTGCCGGGGCGTGCCCCGGCCGGGGTGAACCGGTGGTGCGCCCCGGTGAAAACGCGGCGAAACGGTGATTCCACACCTTGGGGTGAAACGGATTCACGGCCTGGCCCGCCGGGCGCAAACTGCTCGGGGAACAATCCCGACGCGAAAGGTCAAAAATCGATGGGTGCCACCGCGGTCGACCGGATCAAGCTCGTTTTCACCCTCTTCGACGTCGACCGGAACGGCTATCTCGAAGAACGGGACTTCTCGACGATGGCGGACCGCGTGCTGCGGGCGGCCCAGGGCTCCGGCGCCGCCGCGAAGCAGGCGATGGAGGCGGCCTTCCACCGGTACTGGACCACCCTGGAGCGGGAGCTCGACGCCAACCACGACGGCAAGGTGAGCTACGACGAGTACGCGGCCTGCGTGCTGTCGCCGGAACGGTTCGACGCCACGGTGACCGAGTTCGCGGAATCCCTTGCCGCGCTGGGGGATCCGGACGGTGACGGGATGATCGAACGCCCGCTGTTCGTCGCCCTGATGACGGCGATCGGGTTCGACCGCGACAACATCGACGCGCTGTTCGAGGCCTTCGGGCCGTCGGCGGGCGACCGCGTCCGGGTGCCGGTCTGGACCGCGGCGATCAAGGACTACTACAGCCCGGACAAGGTCGGCATCGCCGGCGATCACCTGGTCGCGAACGTGGCCGGCTGAGTGGGCGCGCACCGCGCGCGGCCGGTCGTCGGGCTGGCGGTCGGCCGGGGTACGGGTCCGGAACTGGCGGACGTCTTCGAAAACGTGCTGACCCGAATCGGCCTCCGGCACTCGACTGAAATCGAAATCGTGCGCTCGCCCCGGTTGTACCATTCCTATTTCTCACTGAAGGGTGAAGGGGAAACCGAGCGGATCCGCCGGCTCACCCAGGAGGACGCCGAGCACTACGAGCGGTTCTGCCGGGAGCAGGCGCGGGCCGACGTCCCGGCGATCTTCCGCACGGCGATCAACGCGCAGTCGCTCTACCTGGTCCGGGAGCGGCTGCAGGCGGTCAAGGTCGACCCGATCACGCCGGGCCTGCTGCTGGTCCGGGACCAGGCCCAGGGCTTCTACACCGGCGAAAACCGGCACACGCCGGGTGTGCTGACCCGCACGACGGTGTTCAGCAAGGAGATCACCGAAAAGGTGATCGTGTTCGCGCTGCGCCGGGCCTGGGCGCAGTGGCCCGACGACGGACCCGCCCGGATCGTCCTGGCGTACAAGTTCCACCTGCTCGACGGCGCGCTCGGCGAGTGGGTCGCCGAGATCGCCGGCCGGCTCGGGGTGACCGTCGAGCTCTGCCAGCCGGACACGGTGAACCGCAACCTGATCGAGCACGGCCTCACCCCGCGCACGCTGGTCGTCGCCGGCAACGAGTGGGCCGACATCATGCACGTCGTCCTGCTCGACGCGTTCGGCGGTGAACGTCAGGAGCGCCGTTACACCGAGAACGTCCTCCTCCACCCGGACGTCGCCGGGCTCGTCGAGTACCAGACCGTGCACGGCTCGGCCGACGACCTCGCGGGGACCGGCCGGGTCAACCCGACGGCGACCATCCGGGCCGCCGCGGCCATCGCCGAGCGGCACGCGGGCTGCCCGGGCGCCGTCGCGGCGACCGAACAGGCGCTGAACGCCGCGCGCGACCGCGGCGTCGGCACCCCGGACGTCGGCGGCCGGCAGTCGACCGCCGAGGTCGTGGCCGAAGTCCTGGCCACGCTGGACCCCGCGCCCGGCCGGGTGCCGGTGGCGGGCGCGTGAAGACGGCCCTGGTCGTCGTGGACCTGCAGAACGACTTCTGCGCCGGGCCCGTCGTCACGGCCCGGTACCGCGGCGCACCGGGGACGTTGCAGCGGGCCACGACGAACGCCGCGCGCGCCGTCGACCTCGCCCGGCTGGCCGGCACGGAGGTCGTCTTCGTGCGGTTCCTCGGCGACGTCGAGCACCAGCGGCCGAGCTGGCGGCGGCGCGACCGGGTGCTGGGCAAGCAGCCGAAGTGCCGGACCGGGTCGTGGGGCGCGGAGTTCCACAAGGTCGCGCCCGCGGCCGGCGAGCGCGTCTTCACCAAGTACGCCTGCTTCGACGCGTTCCTGGCGCACGGCTTCGGGCAGTACCTGCGCCGGCGCCGGATCGGGCACCTCGTCCTCGCCGGGGTCTACGCCGACGTCTGCGTGGACTCCACGGCGAGAACGGCGTTCCAGAAGGGATTCCACCTCACGGTCCTGACCGACTGCACGACCGCCCTGCACCGGTCCGACGAGGAAACCCTGCGGTTCATGGAAACCGTCTACGGGGCGCGGACGACCACGCACGACCGGCCCGCGTCGTGGACCCGATTCGCGGAGGAGGACGAGTGGTCACCACCCGAGGCGTCGAAGGCGGCGTCGGCCGGACCGCGCTGATGGTCGCCGCGGCCAGGGCGATCGAGGCGACCCGGCCGGATTCCCTGGCGCACGACGGGTTCGCGCGGCACTTCGTCCGGGCGGCGCGGGCGTCGGGGGAGTGGCCGGTGCACTGGCACGACGTCCCCGGCGGGGCGGCGAACCCGTTGTGGGGCCGGCTCGGGCGCTACTTCGGCCTGCGCACCCGGGTCCTGGACGACTTCCTGCTCGGCGCGGTGCGCGCCGGCGCCGGGCAGGTCGTCCTGCTGGGCGCCGGGCTGGACTCGCGGGCCTTCCGGCTCGCCTGGCCGGCCGGCTGCCCGGTGTTCGAGCTCGACCGGCCGGACGTGCTGGCGTTCAAGCAGGAAGTCCTGGACGACCTGGGCGCGACGGCGAGCGCGGCCCGCAAGTCGGTCGCGGTGGACCTGTGCGAAGACTGGGTCAGGCCGTTGCGCGAGGCGGGGTTCGACCCGCGCGTCCCGACGGCGTGGCTGGCCGAGGGCCTGCTGCTCTACCTGCCCGCGGACGCGGAACGCCGCCTCATCACGACGGTGGACCGCCTGGCGGCGCCCGGCAGTTGCTTGGCGTACGAGGTCAAGCTCGGCGTGGAGTACCGCACCAGCGCGATCTACCGCAGCACGAAGGAGCAGATCGGCGTGGACCTGACGGCGTTGTTCGACGCCGAACCCCGCCCGGACTCGGCGGCCGCACTGCGGGCCTGCGCCTGGGAGACATCGGTCCGCACCCCGTTCGACCTCGCGGTGGAGCACGGCGCGAGCCTGGTTCCGGAGCGCCGTGACGCTTTGGCGAGCAACCGCTGGGTCTTCGCGGCCAAACCGGCGCGGTGAGCCGGGGCGCTGGTGTGGTGAGTCGTTCGGGCGGCCACGCGGCGATTGTCCGGATCCGCGGCGGGTCGGAGCCTGCCGCCGGACCTTTGTAGGTCGGTCGGGGTGGTGAGCCGGGGCCGTGCTCTGGTGAGGAGTAGTGGTGTGCGCCGGTGCCGCGGCGATCGTCTGGATCCGGGGCCGGTTCGGGCCTGCCGCCGGACCTTTGTAGGTCGGTCGGGGTGGTGAGCTGGGGCGGGTTCTCCTGGGTGAACCGGTGGTGAGCCCGGTCCGTGCTCTGGTGAGGGAGTAGTGGTGTGCACCGGCGACGGCGAGGTCGTCCGGGCTCGCTGCCGGCCGGAGCCCGCCGCCCGGGTTTCGTCGGTCTGCCGGAGTGGATCCGGTGCGCAAACCCCTGGCCTTCACCGGCAAACCCGCGCGGTGAGCCCGGCCCGGGCCCTGTCGTAGACTTCCCGCGGGTGGTGAGGGCTGGGAGGCTTTCGGTTGGTCGTGCGTGAACCGGCGTTGCCGGTCGATCCGAGGCTGCCCGGCGAACCGTCGTTCGCCGAGGTGACCGCCACGCGGATGTGGCTTGCGCGGCACGGGGTCGAGGTCGGGTTGCCGACCCGGTTGCTCGCGCTGCGCGTCGGCACCCGGGAATGGCTGCGGCGGCCGACCGTGTTCGCCGTGCTGGTCGTCTGCCTCGTCTTCTGGCCCGGTTTCCGCGCGCCGCGGGAGCTGGAGCTGCTCCGGCCGTTGCTGGTCGGCGTGGTGCTGGCCGCGTTGCTCGTGATGTGGTGGCGCCAGGTGCAGACGCGCGAAGAGCTCGCCGAGAGCCTGACCGGCTCCGGCACCCCGCCGCCGTGGCGTGCGGCGGCGCGGCAGGTCGGCTGGTGGCACCTGGCCGCGACAGCGATCACGTTCGGCGGGGGAGCCGTCCTGTGCGCCCTGCAGTTCCTCACCGAACCGGCCGCGCCCCTGGACGCCGGGGCCCGCACGCTCGGGCTCGCCGCCGGGGCCGGGGCGATCGCGCTGGTCCTCGGCCGGGTGCTGCGTGCGCCGATCATCGCCGAGGACGCCGCGTCCCGCGCCGTCGACGGCGTGCTGCGTGCCCAGGACGCCCACCGCTTCGCCCCGTCCGCCCTGTTCTTCGTCGCGGTGTGGCCCGCCGGGATGGACCTGGACCACCTCGGCGCGCAGGGGTGGTTCGCCGTGTCCTACCTCGTGCTCGCGGCCGGCACGCAGCTGGTCGGCTGGCTGCGCTTCCGCCGCCGGTTCCGGCAGCTGCCCGCGGGCTACTACGGCGACGCGGACCGCGCGGTCAGTCCGCCGCGACACCGCGGGAGCGAAGGACCTCCCGCAACCGCGGGCCGAGGAACTCCGAGCCCACGACACGCCGCAAGTTCGGCAGCAGGGCGAGATCGTCGAGCGAGCTGACGTCGAACAGCTCGTCCTCGCTCGACGACGATCAGCTTGAGGTTGAAGTCGGTGAAGTCGGCCATGGGGGCAATTCATGGGTTAACGTAAACGCGCGAGAAGCTTGAAACGTTTCATGTTCGGCGAGGAGGCCGGCACGATGACAGGCACCCGCAGGCTCCGGTCCGCGTTCACCCTCGTGCTGGCGGCGGTACTGGCGGTGACGCTGTCCACCCCCGCCGAAGCGCGCGCGTTCACCACGACCGTCACCAACTTCGACGCGCAGGGCAACCAGGTCGTCCGCTTCGACACGCGGGGTGACGCGGTCGACGCGCACGACGGCGAGATCGCCCTCTTCGGCGGCACCTACTACCTCTACGGCACCAGCTACGACTGCGGTTTCGCCTGGCAGGCGACGAGTTCGCCGTTCTGCGGGTTCAAGGTGTACACCTCGCCCGACCTCGTGCACTGGACCGACCGGGGACAGCTGCTCGACGCCACGGGCGTCTGGCAGACCCGCTGCAACGGCGCCACCTACGGCTGCTTCCGGCCGCACGTCGGCTACGACGCGGCCACCCGCAAGTACGTGCTCTGGGTCAACGTCTACGACAACAGCGTCGGCTTCCGGGTCCTCACCAGCGCGAACCCGGCCGGGCCGTTCACCGAAGCCCCGGTACCGACGCTCGCGGTGAACGACAACGCCCCGGCGGGCGGGGTCAACAACGGCGACCACGACGTCTTCGTCGACACCGACGGCACCGCCTACCTCGCCTACACCGACTGGCGGGCAGGCGGCGACATCGTCGTCGAGCGCCTCGCCGCGAACTACCTGACCGGCACCGGCGCCTACGCGCGGCTCGGCCAGAGCCAGACCGAAGCGCCCGCCCTGTTCAAGCGGAACGGCGTCTACTACCTGACCTACTCCGACCCGAACTGCGGCTACTGCGCGGGCACCGGCACGTCGTACCGGACGGCGGCGAACCCGCTGGGGCCGTGGTCGGCGCCGGTGAAGATCAGCCAGGACTCGTGCGGCGGGCAGCCGGCGTTCGTCTCGGCGCTCCCGACGACGTCGGGCACCGCCTACGTCTACGCCAGCGACCTCTGGAACAACGGGCAGCGCAACGAAGCCCTCGCCAACTACTACTGGGCGCCGCTCGAGTTCACCGCCACGGGCGCGATCGCGCCGATGACCTGCCGGAACTCCTTCTCGCTGGACCTCGCCACCGGCTCGGCCGGGCACCAGGACCCGCCCCCCGGCGTGGATCAGGCCGACGGCGTCACCGGCTTCCGGACCTACTGCGACGTCGGCGCCGGCGTCGCCCGGTTCCAGACGTTCGTCCCGAGCCGCGGCGGCACGCTGTCCGCCGTCTCGTACACGAGCTTCCAGGCCGGAAACCCCGGCGCGGGCCTCGAAATCGGCGTCTACGCCGCGACGGAGGAGTTCCAGCCGACCGGCGCCGCGCTGAGCACGGCCGTCGTGCCGGCGACGTCGATCGGGTGGTCCCCGCGCGCGGTCACGGTGACGCCGGGCATCGCCGTGACGGCCGGGAAACGCTACGGGCTGCTGGTCCGCTCGGCGACCACCACCGGCTGCTACGGCCTGGAGTACAACGACTCCGGCCCCTACCCGGGCGGCGGCGAGGCCTACAGCAACGACCACGGCGCGACGTTCCGCGCGGAGCCGGGCCGGTCGCTCAAGTTCTCCACCAGCGTCGGCTGAGCGTGAGAGGGCACGGCGGGAGAACGATGATCGCCTATGCTCGGGGACGACCACGCTGCCGGTCCCGCACAGGAGAGAACCGCATGCCGATCCACGACCTCGTCTTCCGGGGACGGCGCCTCACCAGCGACAACGCGCTGGTGATGGCGATCGTCAACCGGACCCCGGACTCGTTCTACGACAACGGGGTGACGTTCGAGGAGGAGCGGGCGCAGGCGGCGATCGGCCGGGTGCTCGACGACGGCGCCGCCGTGATCGACATCGGCGGCGTGCCGGCCAGCCCGGGCCCCGAGGTCACCGTCAAGGAGGAGATCGCCCGGGTCGTGCCGACCGTGGCGTGGGCCCGCGAGCACTTCCCGGACGTCGTGATCAGCGTCGACACCTACCGCGCCGAGGTCGCCGACGCCGTCTGCCGCGCCGGCGCGGACCTGATCAACGACAACTGGGCCGCCTACGACGCCGAGATCCTGGACGTCGCCGCGGAGCACGGCGCGGGCTACATCTGCGCCCACACCGACGGTCTCGACCCGCGCACCGACCCGGTGAAGCCGGTCTACGACGACGTCGTCGCGTCGGTGATCGCCGACACGACCGCACTGGCCGAGCGCGCGGTCGAACGCGGCGTCCCGCGCGAGGGCATCATGATCGACCCCTGCATCGACTTCTCGAAGAACACCCACCAGTCGCTGGCCGTGCTGCGCAACGTCGACAAGCTCGTGGCCACCGGGTGGCCGGTGCTGATGGCGCTGTCCAACAAGGGCGTCGTCGGCGAGACGCTCGACGTCGGCATGGACGACCGGGTCACCGGGACTCTGGCCGCCACCGCGCTCGCGGCCGCGCACGGCGCCGCGATGTTCCGGGCGCACCAGGTCCGCGAGACGCGGCACGCGGTCGAGATGATCGCGAGCATCGTGGGCACCCGCCCGCCGAAGAACGCGGTGCGGTGGCTGTGAAACTCCAGCAGATCTGGCCGCCCGAGAGCGTCCGCGAAATCGGGCGGGACGACCTCGAAGCGCTCTACCGCTTCCCCGACGTCGCGAAGTGGCTGGTCGTCAACTTCGTGTCGAGCACGGACGGCGCGATCACCGTCGCCGGCCGCTCGCGCCCGCTGTCGACCGAACCCGACCGGGTCGTGTTCAAGCTGGGCAGCGACCTCGCCGACGTCGTCCTGCTCGGCGCCGGGACCGCGGTGGTCGAGGAGTTCGACGGCGTCCACCCGGACGAGGAGACCGCGGACCGCCGCCGGCGCCACGGCCTCGAGCCGGTCCCGCCGATCGCCGTCGTCACCACCGGCCGCAGCCTGCCGCCCGACGCGCCCGTGATCACCGGCGCCGCCGTGCCGACCATCGTCATCACCAGCGAGCGGACGCCGGAGGACCAGCGTGACGCCTGGGTCGCGGCGGGGGCCGAGGTGATCGTCGCGGGGGAGGAGCACGTCGCGCTCGACCGCGCTGTCGCCGCCCTGACCGAGCGTGGTCTCCGCCGGATCGACTGCGAAGGCGGGCCCCGGCTGTTCGCGTCGCTGGCCGAGGCGGGCCTGGTCGACGAGTTCCGGCTGACGGTCGCGCCGTTCCTGGTGGCCGGAACGGCGGACCGCGCGGCTGTCGGCGGTGCCTTCGACCCGCTGAAGCTGGACCTCGGCACCGTGCTCACCGACGGGTCGAGCCTCCTGACGCGCTACCTGGTGCCGTAACGCCGATCCGCGGGCCCGCGACGTCTCGGACGGCCCCGGCGACCGCGCCGAAGTCCTTGCGCAGGATCGCGCCGTGGTTGCTGGTGACCTTCGCGCTCACCTCGATGTGCGGGTTCCGGGCGACCGCGGCGTCGAGGCCGGCGCGGATCCGCTCCTGCTCGTCGCCGCGGCTGCCCAGCGACGTCCCCGACGCGACCACGAACCGCGTCGGGACCGTGATCGCGTCGAGCACCGGGCCCAGCTCGCGTTCGCGGGAGAGCACGCCGACCTCGATGTTGCTCTCGGCCTGCTGCTCGGCGCTCATCCGCGGGGCCAGGCCGGTGGGGCGCAGCAGCGGCAGGAACCAGCTCATCCGCTTGAACAGCTTGCGGATCCGCTGCTCCATGGCGTCGTCGAGCCAGTCGTACGGGAAGGCGCCGTCGACCAGGACCGCGCCGATCGCGCGCTGCGGGTTCCGGGCGGCCCAGTGCGCGCCGACCAGCGCGCCGTAGGACCAGCCGACCACCAGCGCCCGGTCCACGCCCCGCGCGGCGAGCACGGCGTCGACGTCCCGGACGGCGACCTCGAAGGAGTAGTCGCCCGAGCGCTTCGACTTGCCGCGCGCCCGCTCGTCGTAGGTGATGTGCCGGAAGCCGGCACCGAGCTCGGCGACGACCCGGCGCCAGTAGCCCTGGGTGGCGAACTGGCCGTTGAGGTAGACCACGGGGATGCCGGGGCCGCCGGTGTCGGTGACCGCCAGGGCCGTGTCGTCGATCGCCACCATGCCGGACCAGGTCGTGCTGTTCGTTGTCATGAGGCGACTGTCGGCGGCTCGCCTGACACGCCCCTGACGCCGTCCTGACACGGCCGCCGGACCGCGGTCCCTCCGGTGACCCAGCAGCTGAGTCAGATCCGGGTGGCGATCAGCTGACGCAGCTCGCCCTCGCCGAGCCCGCCCCAGATGCCGTGCGTCTCCCGCACCGCGACGGCGTGGTCGAGGCACTGCAGGCGCACCGGGCAGCTCGCGCAGATCTGCTTGGCGAGGTCTTCGCGGCGCTTGCGCGCCATCCCGCGTTCGTTGTCGCTGTGGAAGAACACACCGGCGTCCATCCCCCGGCACGCCCCGCGCATCTGCCAATCCCAGTTCTCGCTGACGACCACCGGAAGCCGGGACACTTCGGACACCGGGACCACATCCCCTCGATTTTCGGGCCGCGAACCGGCCACCAAGCGGCGGTTACCCGGTATCCGCGCTGATCACCCACGCCACCGCGAAGATCACCCACGTGTGGTACGCCACGGCCTGCCTCGACGGTTAAGCGAAGGGTTATTCGCTCGTTGCCCTGCGTGTCCTCCAGGTGGACCATCCGATCACCTGATCGACGGCGGAAGCGGGTACGCGTCATGCGGATCGAGTCCGACGGGCACAGCCGGGGCAACCCGCGGCTGTACGAACTCGTCGAGAACGCGCCGAAGGACGGGCCGGGCCCGACCGTCTGGGCGTGGCCCCAGCTGATCGGGTTCCTCAAGGTGGCCGGGCAGCCCGTCGCCGGGCCGTGGCCGCCGCACCAGCGGCCGCGGCCGGAGCCCGAGGAGGACACCCTGCCGGTCGCCGTCCCGGACGAGGACTGAGGACGGAGGACTGACGCCCATGTACCCGACCCGGTTCTCCTACGAGGCCCCGCGCGACCTCGACGAGGCGCTCGGCCTGCTGCGCGACCACGGCGACGAGGCGAAGGTCCTCGCCGGCGGGCAGAGCCTGGTGCCGCTGATGAAGCTCCGCTTCGCCGCGCCCGCGCTGCTCGTCGACATCAACAACCTCCCGGGGCTCGACCACCACGAGGTCGACGACGCCGGGAACCTGCACGTCGGCGCGCTCTGCCGGCACGTGACGCTGGAACGGTCGGACCTGCTGCGCGACACCCAGCCGACCATGGCCGCCGCCGCGCCGCTCATCGCCGACCCGATCGTCCGCAACCGCGGCACGCTCGTCGGGTCGCTGTGCCACGCCGACCCGCAGGGCGACTGGGCGTCGGTGGTGCTGGCCCTCGACGGCTCGATCGTCGCGGCCGGGCTGGACGGACGGCGGAGCATCCCGGCGCGCGAGTTCGTGCTCGGCCCGTTCCAGAACGCCCTCGCCCCGGACGAGATCGCCGTCGAGGCCGTCATCCCCGCGCCGCGCGGGACGCCGTCGGGTGGCTACCTCAAGCTGGAACGCCGGGTCGGCGACTTCGCGACGGTCGGCGTCGCGGTCGCCGTCGACACCACCACCGACGGCCGGGTCAGCCGGGCCGGGATCGCGCTCACCGGCGTCGGCGGCGCCACCATCGAGTGCGCCGACGCGGCCGCGGCGCTCGTCGGCGGCCCGCTGACCGCCGAGACGATCGAAGAGGCGGCGACGCTCGCCGCGGCGGCCGCCCGGCCGAAGAGCGACCACCGCGGCAGCGCCGCGTACAAGCGGCACGTGGTGCACACCTTCGTGGTGCGTGCCCTGGAAGGGACCACCCGATGAGCCTCGTGCACGAAGTCCGCGACGAACCTTCCGCGGGCGTCCCCGAACGCCGGATCACGGTGACCGTGAACGGCCGCCGCAGGGTCATCGAGTGCGAGCCGCGGCTGCTGCTGTCGCACCTGTTGCGGCAGGGGCTGCGCCTCACCGGCACGCACATGGGCTGCGACACGACCAGCTGCGGCGCGTGCACCGTGCTCGTCGACGGCACGCCGGTGAAGTCCTGCACGATGCTCGCCGTGCAGGCCGACGGCCACGAGGTGACCACCGTCGAAGGCCTGGCGACGGCCAGCGAGCTGCACCCGGTGCAGGAGGGCTTCCGCGAGGAGCACGGCCTGCAGTGCGGGTTCTGCACGCCCGGCATGATGCTCGCCGCGAAAGCGTTGCTGGACCGCGAACCCGATCCGTCCGAAGAGGACGTCCGCTGGGCCCTGTCGGGCAACCTCTGCCGGTGCACCGGGTACCAGAACATCGTCAAGTCGGTGCTCTGGGCCGCCGCGAAACTGCGGAAGGAAGACCAGTGACGAAGGCACTCGACGAGGTCGGGATCGGCGGCATCGGCGCGAGCCGCAAGCGCGTCGAGGACAGCCGGTTCATCCGCGGTCAGGGCCGCTACACCGACGACATCGTGCTGCCGGGCATGCTGCACATGGAGATCCTCCGCAGCCCGATGGCGCACGCGCGGATCAAGTCGATCGACACCAGCAAGGCGTGGGAGATCCCCGGCGTCCACCTCGTGCTCACCGGCGAGATGGCCGCGACGCGCAACCTCGCGTGGATGCCGACGCTGTCGTACGACACCCAGGCCGTGCTGGCCACCGACAAGGTCCGGTTCCAGGGCCAGGAGGTCGCCTGCGTCGTCGCCGACGACCCGTACATCGCCAAGGACGCCTGCGACGCGATCGACGTCGAGTACGAGCCGCTGCCGGTGGTCGTCAACCCGGAGCAGGCGCTCGCCGCGGACGCCCCGGTGATCCGCGACGACAAGGCCGGCCAGGACGGCAACGTCGTCTACCACTGGGAAGTCGGCGACAAGACCGGCACCGACCGCGCGTTCGCGAGCGCCGACCGGATCTCCAAGCTGCGCCTGCACTACCCGCGCTCGCACCCGTCGCCGATCGAGTGCTGCGCCTCGGTCGCCGACTACGACCGGGCGACGCAGAAGCTGACCGTCTACATGACCACGCAGGCGCCGCACATCGTCCGGGCCGCCGTCGCGATGATCGCCGAGCTGCCCGAGCACATGATCCGGATCGTGTCGCCGGACATCGGCGGCGGCTTCGGCAACAAGGTGCCGGTGTACCCGGGGTACGTCTGCTCGATCCTGTGCTCGATCCTGCTGGAACGCCCCGTCAAGTGGATCGAGGACAAGTCCGGCAACCTCATCTCCACCGGGTTCGCCCGCGACATGTACCTCGACAGCGAACTGGCGTTGCGCGAGGACGGCAAGATCCTCGGCGTCCGCATCCACGCCGACGCCGACCACGGCGCGTTCTTCGCCGACGCCCAGCCGAGCAAGTTCAAGATCGGCCTGCTGCACTCGGCGTTCGCCTGTTACGACATCCCGGCCGCGCACCTCACCGCGCGCGGCGTCTACACGAACAAGGCGCCCGGCGGCGTCGCCTACCGGTGCTCGTTCCGCGTCACCGAGGCGATGTTCTTCCAGGAACGCATGGTGCACCAGGCCGCGAAGGACCTCGGCATCGACCCGGCGGAGTTCCGGCGCCGCAACTTCGTGCGCGCGGACCAGTTCCCGTACCGGACGCCGTTCGGCTTCCTCGTCGACTCCGGCCAGCCGGAGAAGTGCCTCGACGTCGGCCTGAAGGCGATCGGCTACGAGGACTTCCTCAAGCAGAAGGAAGAAGCACGGTCCCGGGGAAGGCTGCTGGGCATCGGTATTTCGACGATGACCGAGCCGCTGGGCGCCGGCAACAGCCGCGAGTACGACATCCTCGGCATCAAGATGTTCGATTCCGCCGAGCTGCGCGTGCACCTCACCGGCAAGGCGCTGCTGCGCGTCGGCACGAAGAGCCAGGGCCAGGGCCACGAGACGACGTGGGCGCAGATCGTCAGCCACGAGCTGGGCATCCCGGCCGAGGACGTCACGGTGGAGGAGGGCGACACCGACACCGCGCCGTTCGGGATGGGCACCTACGCCTCCCGCAGCACGCCGGTCGGTGGCGCGGCGATCTCGATGGTGTCGCGCAAGATCCGCGCCAAGGCGCGGAAACTCGCGGCGCACCTGCTCGAAGTGTCCGAAGAGGACGTCGAGTGGGAGCTGGGCCGGTTCTACGTCCGCGGGGTGCCCGACCGCGGCGTCACCATCCAGGAGTGCGCGATGGCCGCGTACTCGAACATGCCCGACGGGATGGAACCCGGGCTGGAGAACCACGCCTACTACGACCCGCCCAACCTGACCTGGCCGTTCGCCGTCTACATCGCGACCGTCGAGGTCGACCCGGAGAGCGGCGTGTGGGACGTGCTGAACCTCGTCGCGGTCGACGACTGCGGGGTCCGCATCAACCCGATGATCGTCGAGGGGCAGATCATGGGCGGTCTCACCGAGGCGTACGCGATGGCGAACATGCAGTTCATCACCTTCGACGAGGAAGGCAACTGCGTCGGCTCGAACTACATGGACTACCTGCTCCCCACCGCGTGGGAGACGCCGGGGTTCGAGCTGCACAGCGAGGTCGTCACGCCGTCACCGCACCACCCGATCGGCGCCAAGGGCATCGGCGAGTGCGCGGCGGTCGGCGGGCCGGCGGCGTTCGTCAACGCCGTCATGGACGCGCTCGACGGCACCGGCGTCCGCAACATCGACATGCCCCTGCTGCCGGACCGCGTGTGGCAGGCGCTGCGGACCGGCCGGGACGTCTCGGGCGTGCCGCCGGTCCGGACGGACGACTGATGGACGGCTGGGACGTGCTGGCGGAGGCGGGCGACCGGGCCCGCCGCGGTGAGGCGTTCGCGCTCGCCACGGTGGTGTGGCGCGAAGGCCCGTCGTCGGGCAAGGAGGGCTGCCGCGCGATCGTCACCGAGGACGGCGAGCTGCACGGCTGGATCGGCGGCGCCTGTGCGGAACCCGTGGTGCTGCGCGAGGCTCGGCAGGCGCTGGCCGAGGGCACCCCGCGGTTGCTGCTGCTCGGCACCCCGGACCGGTTCGGGTCGGTGCCCGACGGGATGACCGTCGTGCCGATCTCGTGCCAGAGCGAGGGCGCGCTGGAGATCTACGTCGAGCCGGTCGTCCCGGCCCCGCACCTCGTGGTGGCCGGCCGCTCGCCGCTGGCGCACACGCTGGTCGCGCTGGCGACGGCGCTGGGCTGGCGGGCGGAGCTGAGCGAAGACCTGGCTTCGGTGACCGAACGGTCCTACGTGGTCGTCGCGACCCAGGGCCACCACGACGAGGAGACGCTGGAACGCGCGCTGACGCGGAACCCGGCGTACGTCGGGCTGGTGGGTTCGCGCAAGCGGGGCGAGGCGGTGCTCGGTTACCTCGCCGACCGCGGGGTGCCCGCCGAGCGGCTCGCTCGCGTCCAGGTGCCCGCCGGCGTCGACCTCGGCGCGGTCGAGCACCGGGAGATCGCGGTCGCCGTGCTCGCCGAACTGGTCCGGTTGCGCGCGGCGGCGCGTCCGGTGCGGGTCGTCGAGCGCGTCGCCGAGGAGGCCCTCGACCCGGTGTGCGGGATGACCGTGGCCCGGCGCGATCCGGTCGAGTGCGACGGCGTCGCGTACTACTTCTGCTGCGCCGGGTGCCGCGACGCGTTCCGGCGGGACCCGGCCGCGTACGCGAAGAAGGAGAGCCGATGCTGATCGAGAACGAGTTCGCGGTCGGGCAGCCGATCGACAAGGTCTGGCGGTTCTTCGACGACGTCCCGAAGGTGGCCGCGTGCCTGCCCGGCGCCGAGCTGACCGAGGACCTGGGCGACGAGGCGTACGAGGGCCGCGTGAGTGTCCGGATGGGCCCGGTGGCGCTGAAGTTCGGTGGCACGGCGAAGATCGCGTCCCGGGATGACGCCGCGAAGCGCATCGTCGTCGACGCGGCGGGCGCCGACGAGAAGGGCCGCGGCCAGGCGAGCATGACCGTCACCGCCCGGCTGACGTCGGCCGGCGGCGTGACACGCGTGCACGTCACCCAGGACCTGCAGGTCTCCGGCGCGGCGGCGCAGTACGGGCGCGGCATGATCGCCGACGTCACCTCCGTGCTGATGCGCGACTTCGCGGCCAACCTGCAGCGCGGCATCGACCGCGCCGAACGCGGCGAGGAGGTCGCCGGCGCGGCCCCGGCGCGCGGGTTCAGCATCGGCCTGCAGGCGACGCTCATGGCGTTGAGACGCGTGTTCCGCCGATTCTTCCTGCCCTATACCGCTTGAGGAGGTGCCATGACCATGTGGTGGATCGGCAACGCCGTGCTGCTGTTCGTGGTGCTGCCGGTGGTGATCGCGCTGCTGAACCGCGTCCTGGCCGCGTGCGAACGGATCCGCGCGGCCACCGACGACGTTCTCGAGGGCGGTGTCGAGCTGGCCGGGCAGCTGGAGCCGGTGCCGGCGGCGCTCGCCCAGACCGACCGGACCATCGGCGAAGTCGCCGTCGGCGCGACCCGGTACGCGGGCAGCGTCGCGAAACTGCTGGGCTGAAAGGAGTTCCGTGATGCCGGTCGTCGCCTGGTCCACCCTGGTCATCGCCGCGCTGATCATCCTGTTCGCCGCGGTCGGGCTGCTGCGGGTGATCCTCCACTTGCGACACATCCGCGACACGCTCCGCGCCGTCACCGGCGGCGTGCGGGTGGTCGCCGACCGGACCGCGCCGGTGCCGGGCGCGCTCGCCTCGGTCAACGCGAACCTCAAGCCCGTCCGCGACTTCTGCGAGTCGGTGTGAGCACCGGCTGGGTGGTGGGGTTCGCGATCGGAATCGTGGTCGTGCTGGTCGTCGTCGCGCTGGTGGTGCCGATCCTGCTGCTGGCCCGCGCGATCGGGCGCGAGGCCCCGCTGATCGACGGCGCCCTGCGTGACGCCGTTCGTAACACGGCGCCGCTCGCGGAGCTGAGCACGACCATCGAGCACGCCGAAGCGATCGTCGCCGGGCTGCGGCGCGGCCGGACCAGGCTGGGAGGCTGACATGACGTCGTGGTGGGTGGCGGTGATCGCCGGGTTCGTGGTGGTGCTCGCGGTGGCGGCGCTGCTGAGCGTGCTGATCGTGCTGGTCCGGGTGATCGACCGCCGGGTGGTGGCGGTGCGGGACACCCTGGCCGCGGCGGCGTCGAACACGGCGTCGACGTCGCTGATCCCGGAGACGGCGTCGCGAGTGGACGCGGTGCTCGCGGAAGGCCTGGAGCACCACCTGTTCCTGGGGAGGGCCCGGACATGACGCTGCTGGTCGTCTTGACGGTGCTGGACATCGTGCTGCTGATCGCGGGCCTGGCGTTCTACCTGTTCTGGGTGGGCTCGCTGCTGGCCCGGATCGCGACGAACCTGGAGGAGTGCGCGGAGACGGTGCGCACGATCAACGGCCACGCGGCGCTGATCGTCCCGGGCGTCACGCACATCAACCGGACCGGGGCCGTGGTGGCGGGCGCGCTGCCGCTGCTGTACGGAATGGCGGAGGACATCGTCCGGGCCGCCCCGGCACCGGCCGCCGCGGTGGCCCGCCCGGCCTCGGGCACCCGCCGCTCCCGCCTGCACGACGCCGTCGGCTTCGCACCGCGTTGAGCCGTTTCGCCCCTTTCGCACGGGACGCGCTGGTAGCGTCCGGGCGATGCGAGTGTGGTGGTGCGGCCTGGTGCTGACGGCGGGAGTGGTCCTCGCCGCGTGCAGCGGGGGCCGGTCGGGAAGCGGCCAGGTGGTGCAACAGCCGACGACGCCGGTTCCGTCCACAACGGAATCGACGGTGACTCAGTCGGTCTCGACGACAACGCCTCAGGTGACCACGACGACGGCCCCGGACGACCGGACAACCCGAGCCCACACGACAACGGTGACCCCGAGAAAGACGACCACACACCGCCGAACGACCACCCGCCGGCGGCCGGGCTAGCGCTCGCCGAGTGTGCCCGGCCGCGACCAGGCACACTCGGAACGTTCCTCAGTCCGTGTCCGCTGCCTCTTCGGCGTCCCCTTCGCCACCGTCCTCCACGGCTTCCACCTTGTCCGGCGTGGCGTCGGCGATGCCGGTGTGTTCCGCCTGCTCGGCGGCCTCCTTGGCTTCCTTGATGCTTTCCCGGACCTCGGCGAGCTGTGCTTCGCCTGCGGGCTGATCGGTCACGGCGACTCCTCGATCGACAACAACACTCAACGGCCCCTGAGCTGCGGTTTCGCCAGCCCCAGCGCGGCGCAGACGATCAGGACCACCGCCAGCACCGCCACGATGATCTCCAGGGCCGGCATCCGCGCGGCGGACGTCGACAGCGTGACGATGCTCGACACCAGCAGCAGGACGCCGGCCGCCATGCTGAGCCAGCAGAGCGGCGTGGTCCGCGGGATGACGTGCCAGCGTGTGGCCATCGAACCTCCTCGGTCGGGTCTGCCCGCTGAACTGCCCCGAACCCCCGGTGATCAAACCGGCGGGAATCCGACGTCACCCGAGTTGTCGCGAAACCGCCAGCGGCCGCGGTCCCCGGGCCCGTCTACTGGCGATCATGACCGAACGCCACCCCCGCGCCGTCGCCGCCGTGACGCTCGGGATCTTCGCCATCGTCACCACCGAGATCCTCCCGATCGGTCTGCTGACGCCGATCGCGGACGGCTTCGGCGTCTCGCCCGGGGTCGCCGGCTGGACGATGACCATGCCCGGGTTCGTCGCGGCCGTCGCGGCGCCCGTCGTCACCGTCGCGACACAACGGCTCGACCGGCGGCCGGTGCTCGCCGCGCTGATGCTCCTGCTCACCCTCGCCGGGTTCCTCACCGCCGCCGCGCCCGCGTTCTGGGTGCTGCTGGTCGCGCGGTTCCTCGTCGGCCTGGTCATCGGCGGGTTCTGGTCGATCAGCGCCGGCCTCGCGCCGCGGCTCGCCCCCGCGAACACCGCCCGCGCGACGTCCGTGATCTTCGCCGCCGTCCCGCTCGGCTCGGTGCTCGGCGTGCCGCTCGGCACGCTCGTGGGGCAGCTCGTCGGCTGGCGGACGGCGTTCCTCCTGCTCGCCGTGCTCAGCCTGGCCGCCTTCGCCGCGCTGCTGGCGTTCGTGCCGCCGCTGCCACCCGGCACGGTGACCCGGGCCACCGTCCTCGAGAACCTGCTCCGCCGCCCGGGTGTCCGAAGTGGACTCGCGGTGACGTTCCTCGTCGTCCTGGCGCACTTCGGCACCTACACCTACGTGACGGCCTTGCTCAGTCCCGGCCTGACCAGCGCGTACCTGCTGGTCTACGGCGCGGCCGGGATCGCCGGGACGTTCCTCGCGGGCACCCGCCGTCTCCCGGTCACCTTCACCGCGGCGGCGCTCCTCATCGCCGTGGCCGCCGCGGCGCTGCCGTTCGCCGGCCCGATCGGCGCGTTCCCGCTGCTCGTCGTGTGGGGACTCGGCTACGGCGCGGTGCCGGTCTGCTCGCAGACGTGGTTCGCCCGCGCGGCGCCGGACGCCCCGGAGGCGGCGACCGTCGTGTTCACGGCGTCCTTCCAGGCGACGCTCTCGGCGGGCGCCCTGGCCGGCGGGTTCGTGGTGGACGTGCTGTCGGTCCCGGCCGTGATGGCGGGCGGCGCCCTGGTCGCGGCGGTCGCGGCCGGGACGGTTCAGGGCACGCGGCGCACCGTCGCCCCGGCCCGCAGCGCGCGGGGGATCTCGGCGACGGCGTCGACCGCCGCCAGCAGCCGGTCCAGCTCCTCGGCCGACGCGGGGGAGTCCAGCTCGACCCGGTAGCTGATCCCGGTGGACGCCCAGGTCTCGGTGTCGAAGCCGCCGCCGGCCGTCACGCGGACGCCGGTCAGCTCGACGCCCAGGGGTTCCGCCTCGCGGTACAGGTCGTTGAGGACGCACCCCGCGGCGGCGAGGTTGAGCAGGTGACCGCCGGTGAAGTCGGTCTCGACGCTCACCCCCGCGGGCGTCCACCGGTGGGGGAACGTCACCCCGCTGACGCTGCGCAGCGAACCCGCCCCGGCCACGACCTCGAACGCCGGTGTCACCGGCTGTGCCCGATCCATTCGTCCTCCCAGGCGTGTTCGTACCGTTCGCGGTTGCAGCGCGGCCGGTACACCGCCGCCAGCTCGCGCACGATCTGCTCGCGGTGCGACCGCAGCCCGCCCGGCGGATCGTACGTGCAGATGTGCACTTTCCACCGCGAACCCGCCCGGGCGATCCAGCACGGCGCCCGCGGGTGCCGGAACGGCAGGCCCGCGGCGGCGAGGTCGTCGGCCTGCCCGGCGTAGATCACGGCGTAGCGGCCGGGGTGCGCCTCGGCGTCGGGGCGGCAGAGGATCGCGTAGACGGCGGGTGCGGCGGGCGGGGTCCAGCCGCCGAGCAGCCGGGGGCCGTCGAACGGGTAGCCCGCCGCGATGCCCAGGCGGATCACGAGCGCTCCAGCGCCGGCAGCAGCGCGGCCAGCTCCTCGAGACCGCGCAGGTCCTGGCCGGACACGAGGACGTCGACGTGCGGGCGCACCACGCTCAGGCCGAGCGAGTCACCGCCGGGGTGCGGGTTCGTCCACACGAGACGGTGGCACAGCCGGGCCAGCCGCTCGACCGCGCGGGCCAGGACGTCCGGGTCGCCGCGGTCGAGGCCGTCGGAGCAGACGACGACGATGCCGCCGCGGCACCGGCCCCGCCGGCCCCACGTGCGGACGAACTCGGCCAGCGACGCGCCGATCCGCGTGCCGCCGTCCCAGTCGAAGACGGCTTTCGCGGCGCGGTCGAGGGCCTCGTCGACGTCACGGGTGCGCAGCTCGTCGGTGATCCGCGAGAGCCGGGTGCCGAAGCAGAACACCTCGACGTGCGTGGTGGCCCGGCCCGCCGAGTACGCGAACTGCAGCAGGGCGCGCGAGTAGTCCGCCATCGACCCGGAGACGTCGAGGACGAGGGTCAGCGGCCGGGGCCGGACGCGGCGGCGGCGCCGGTGCAGCCGGGCCGGTTCGCCGGACAGCCGCAGTGACTCGCGCACGGTGGCGCGCAGATCGGCGATCGGCCCGGTGCGGGCGGGGCGGCTCCGGCGGGTCCGCCGGCGCGGGGGCGTCAGCCCCAGGCGGACGGTCATGCGCCGGATCGCCGCCAGCTCGTCGGGCGTGCAGGCGCCGAACGCCTTGTACCGCAGGCTGTCCACAGTGGACGCGGCGAGTCCGGCGGCATGCGGGGTCTCCTGTTCTTCCCCGGGGTTCCCGGACTCCGGCAGGGAGAGCACGGCGTCGGACTCCAGGGTGGCGGTGACGGTGGCGAACTCGGGCGACGCGTCGTCGGCGTCGAGGAAACAGCGGCGGAAGACGACGTCGTAGCGCGCGATGTCCTCGCGGCGGCGCACCAGCGTCATCCGGCCCGCCCAGTAGACGTCGACCAGATCGGCGGGGTCGAGCCGGGCCGCCGCCCGGCAAAAGGTGAGGACGTCGCCGGTGCCGACCGCGAGGCCCTCGGCCCGCAGCGCGCGCCCGAACCCCACGAGGACCCGCGCCAGGTCAGGCACCGGAGGTGAGTTCCGCCAGGTGCTCGCGCACGACGTCGAGGTCGTCGCGGTCCTTGACGACGGCGCCGAGGGTGTCGGTGGCCGAAGCGTGGTCGAGGTCCGCCGCGCCGAGGAAGGTGAGCATCCGCGCCCAGTCGACGGTCTCTGCGACGCCCGGCGGCTTCGCCAGGTCCAGCTCCCGGAGCCGGTGCACGGCCGCGACCACCTTGCGCGTCAACGCTTCCCCGGCGCCGGGCTCGCGGATCCGCACGATCTCGGCCTCGCGCTCGGCGTCGGGATAGTCGATCCAGTGGTACAGGCAGCGCCGTTTCAGCGCGTCGTGCAGCTCGCGGGTGCGGTTGGACGTCAGCAGCACGACCGGGGGCGTGGCCGCGGTGATCGTGCCGATCTCCGGGATCGTCACCTGGAAGTCGGCCAGCAGCTCCAGCAGGAACGCCTCGAACTCGTCGTCGGCGCGGTCGATTTCGTCGATCAGCAGCACCGCCCCGGCGCCGGCCCGGACGGCGGCCAGCAGCGGGCGCTCCACCAGGAACTTCGGACCGAAGAGCTGGTCGACGGCCGTCTCGCCGGCGGCCTCGCGCTCCGGCAGGGCCCGGATCTGCAGCAGCTGGCGCGCGTAGTCCCATTCGTAGAGCGCCTGCGCGGTGTCGATGCCTTCGTAGCACTGGAGCCGGATCAGCCGCTTGCCGAAGACCGCGGCGAGGGTGCGCGCCAGCTCGGTCTTGCCGACGCCGACCTCGCCCTCCAGCAGCAGCGGCCGGTGCAGCGACACCGCCACCAGCAGCGCGGTGGCGAGGCCGCGGTCGGCGAGGTAACCGCCGCCGCGCAACGCCCCGGTGAGCTCCGCGACGGTGTCCGGGTAGTCCATCTACCGGTCCGGGCCGAGCACGAGGTCGCGGACCGTCGAGCCGCCGAGCTTGCCCTCGCGGGCGAGCCGGGCGCGCCACGCGGCGGCCGGGTCGTCGTCTTCGGCGAACCGGTCGAAACCGACGTTCGCCATGTTCTTGCAGGATTTCTGGGGCCCGCGGTCGAGGTCGTCGCCGGCCTGGCCGGTGGCACGCCAGACCGCGCGGAACACCTTCAGCGCGTCGCCGGGCTCGTCCATGGGCGGACGATAACTCGGTCGGACGCTGGGCCGGGGCGCGGATTAATGGTTCGCTTATCCGCGGTTGTGGCGGAACCGGGGTCACGGAGAGCATCTGCGCATGACGTTGGGCCAGCTGAACGCGTTCGTGCTGGTGGCCAGGCTGGGGTCGGTCACCGACGCGGCGAAGGCGCTCGGGGTGAGCGAGCCCGCGGTGTCCCAGGCGCTGGCCGCACTGCGCCAGCACCACGGCGACAAACTGCTGATCAAGCGCTCCGGCGGGATGACGCTGACCGCGGGCGGCAGCAGGCTGCTGCCGATCGCGTCGCAGATGGTCGCGCTCGGCGCGGAGGCCGACGCCGCCGTCCGGCAGGCCAACGGCGTCGCCGCGCGGCTGCGGCTCGCGGTGACCAGCGAGATCGCCGAGTTCGTCGCGAACCCGCTGCTGGAGGCGTTCCGCAGACGGGCGGGCAACACGATCGACGCGAACGCCGGCGTGGCGCGCACGGCCGAGCTGCCGGTCCTGGTCGCCAACCGGCTCGCCGACGTCGCGCTCGGCCCGCAGCCGGGCGCCGAAGGCGGGCAGGGCCTCGACAGCGTGCCGATCTTTCGCGGCTCGCTGGTGGTGGTGGGGTCGCCGCACGGGCGGCACCAGGGCGGCCCGGCGCACTGGCGCTGGCTGCTCGACCCGGCGGGCGCCGACCCGGGCAGCGACACCGGCCGGCTGCTGCGCGCGCTCGGGGTCGCGGACGACGCGATCCAGGTGTTCCCCAACCAGACGGCGGCCTGGTCGGCCGCGGCGAGCGGCGGGGGCGTGTCGGTCGCGCTGGAACACCTGGTTGCGCCGCAGCTGCGGCGCAAGGAGCTGACGGTGGTCCCGACCCGCGCGACCCCGGTGTCGGCGTGCTGGTTCGTGACGACGTTGCCCACGGACCGCCGCACCGGTGCGGCCAACTCGCTACGGCACTTCCTGGGCACGCCGGGCGCGATGCACGTGATGCGGGCGCCGGGCAGCGGGGTGCCGCCGTCCCGCTTCCGGCCGCCGGTCTACGTGACGATCTGGAGCTGACGGCGTTCCACTGGTCGGAACACCGGGCTGTCGCGCGGGCCGGGCCCGGTGCGACGGTCGGGGCATGGCTCCCGTGATGGCGGCGATCGTCGGCCCCGGCAACATCGGCACCGATTTGCTGGCGAAGCTGCGACGCAGTGAAGTGATCGAAGTCGGTTACGTCGTCGGCGTGGTCGAGTCCGACGGGCTCGAACGCGCTCGCGCGCAAGGGATCGCGGCGTCCGCCGAGGGCGTCGACTGGCTGCTGCGCCAGGACCCGTTGCCGCAGCTGGTGTTCGAGGCGACGTCGGCGAAGGCGCACGCCGCGAACGCGCCGCGCTACGAGGCCGCCGGCATCCAGGCGATCGACCTGACCCCGGCGCACCTCGGCCCGATGGTGTGCCCGCCGGTGAACCTCGGCGCGCACCTGGACGCCCCGAACGTCTCGATGATCACCTGCGGCGGTCAGGCCACGATCCCCATGGTGCACGCGGTTTCCCGGGTGACGCCGGTGCCGTACGCGGAGATCGTCGCGTCGGTCGCCTCGCGCGGTGCGGGCCCCGGGACGCGGGCGAACATCGACGAATTCACCCGCACGACGTCCGGCGCGGTGGCCGAGATCGGCGGCGCCGGACGCGGCAAGGCCATCATCATCCTCAACCCGGTCGAGCCGCCGATGATCATGCGGGACACGGTGTTCTGCGCGATCGGGATCGACGCCGACCGCGACGCGATCACCGCGTCCATCCACGAGATGGCCGACGAGGTCCGCGAGTACGTCCCGGGTTACTCGTTGCGCGCCGACCCGCAGTTCGACGACGCGCGGGAAGAGTGGGACGGCAACGCGCGCGTCGGGATCTTCCTGGAGGTCCGCGGCAACGGCGACTACCTGCCGGAGTACGCCGGCAACCTCGACATCATGACCGCCGCGGCCGCCCGGGTGGGCGAGCTGATGGCCCGCGCGAAGCAGGAGGTGCCCGCGTGAGCAGGCCCGAGTTGAAGCACGACGTCCGGATCGTCGACACCACGCTGCGCGACGGCAGTCACGCCATGGCGCACCGCTTCACCGAGCAGCAGGTCCGTGACACGGTCCGCGCGCTGGACCGCGCCGGCGTCGAGGTGATCGAGGTGACCCACGGCGACGGCCTCGGCGGATCGTCGTTCACGTACGGGTTTTCCGCCGTCGACGAGCTGAAGCTGATCGCGGCGGCGCGCGAAGAGGCGAAGCAGGCGAAGATCGCGGTGCTGCTGGTGCCCGGCATCGGCACGGCCGAAGACCTGCAGCAGGCGTTCGACGCGGGCGCGGAGATGGTCCGCGTGGCAACGCACTGCACCGAGGCGGACGTCTCGCCGCAGCACTTCGGCCTGGCGCGCGAGCTGGGCATGGAGACGGCGGGGTTCCTGATGATGGCGCACCGCACGCCACCCGAGGACCTGGCGAAGCAGGCCCGGATCATGGTGGACGCGGGCTGCCAGGCGGCCTACGTCACCGACTCGGCCGGCGCGCTGCTGATGCACGAAGCCCGCGCCCGCTTCGAAGCCCTGGTCGCCGAGGTCGGCGACGAAGCCTGGGTCGGTTACCACGGGCACCAGAACATCTCGCTCGGCGTCGCGAACTCCGTGCTGGCCTACGAAGCCGGGGTCCGCTACATCGACGGGTCGCTCTGCGCCCTCGGCGCCGGGGCGGGCAACTCGCCGACGGAGGTCCTCGCGGCGGTGTTCGACCGCCTGGAGGTCGACACCGGCCTGGACGTCGGCGGCCTGCTGGACGCGGCCGAGGAGGTCGTCCGGCCGTACCTGCGGCGCTGGCCGAAGATGGACCGCAACGCGATCGTCCAGGGCTGGGCCGGGGTGTACTCGAGCTTCCTGCTGCACGCCGAGCGCGCCGCCGAACGCTATGGGGTACCTGCGCAGGCGATCCTGCGGCGGTGCGGGGAACTCGCGCTGGTCGGTGGGCAGGAGGACATGATCATCGACGTCGCGGTGCAATTGGCCGCGGAGGGGTAGCAACCGGATCCGGGATTCGCGCGTGGTGGAGGTATGAAGACCGACTCGACGCGCGCCGACCAGGACTGGACGGACACCCTGCCGGAGCCCGTACGCCGCCGCGACCTGCGCGAGCCCGGCGCGGCGCCGCCCTACCCGAAGGTGCCGTTCTGGCAGTGGGGCGGGGCGTGCACGGTCGACATCCTGCTCCACCTGGCGATCGCGCTCGTCGTCGCCCTGCGCGTGGACCTGCCGTTCGCGGTCACGGCGATCACGGTGTACACCGTGGTGTCGTTCGGCCACCGGTGCCTGCTGCAGTGGTGGTGGGGAGGCACGATCGGGCGAGTGCTCTTCGGCCTTCGCTGTGTGGTCACGGCCACCGGCGCGAAAGCGACCTTCGGCGGGCTGCTCAAGTTCTGGCTGCTGGCGGGATACATCCTCGTACTCACGGTCGTGATCCCCGTGCTCGCGGCCATCCCGTAGCGAACCGGTCCAGGGCGCCGAGCGTCCAGGCCCGCTTCACCGGGCTGCCGCGGTGCCCGGAGTGGTCGTCGATCAGCAGTTCCGCGCCCGGCCACGCCCGCGCCAGCTCCCACGCCGTCGTGACCGGGCAGCTCAGGTCGAGGCGGCCGTGGACCAGCACGCCCGGGATGCCGGCCAAGAGCCCGGCGTCGCGGATCACCGCGCCTTCCTCGAGCCAGCCCGCGTTCGCGTAGTAGTGGGCCGTCAGCCGGACGAACGCCATCATCGCGGCGTCCGGCGGTCCACTGTGGACACGCGGCGTCGCCCCCGGCTCCAGCGACAGGACGGTGTCCTCCCATTCGCGCCAGGCGAGTGCCGCACGATCCCGCTTCGCCGGGTCCTCCAGGAGCCGGACGTAGTCGGCGACGACGTCGTCGGACCCGCCGCTGAACCGCTGCCACGCTTCCGGGAAGAACCGGCCGACGCCGCGGTAGAGCCAGTCGATCTCCGAGCGCCGCGTCGTGCTGATCGCGCTGAGCACGATCTCCGACACCCGGTGCGGGTACCGCTGCGCGTACACCAGCGCGAGCGTCGTGCCCCACGAACCGCCCGTCAGCAGCCAGCGTTCGATGCCGAGGTGCTCGCGCAGCCGTTCCAGGTCGGCGACCAGGTGGTCGGTCGTGTTGTGCGCCAGCGACGTCGCCGGGTCGGCGGCGTGGGGCAGGCTGCGGCCGCAGCCGCGCTGGTCGACCAGCAC
Organism: Amycolatopsis sp. WQ 127309; assembly: GCF_023023025.1. NCBI lineage: Bacteria > Bacillati > Actinomycetota > Actinomycetes > Pseudonocardiales > Pseudonocardiaceae > Amycolatopsis > Amycolatopsis sp. WQ 127309. The sequence goes on along the minus strand of NZ_CP095481.1, from coordinate 9,380,146 downwards.
CGCGCGGTAGCGGGCCGGGTCGAACACCCGCCGCATCCCCGGCGCGCACCCCTGGCCGGGCCCGCCGTGCAGCATGACCGCCGGCTTGCCGTCGGGGTTGCCGCAGGTCTCCCAGTACACGCGGTGCCCGTCGCCGACGTCGAGCAGCCCGTGGTCGTACGGCTCGATCGGCGGGTACAGCTCGGTCATGAACGCGCCCCCGTGTTTCTTGCGGTCACTGTCCGGATCCGACCCGTGATCATTCCGGATCGTCGCCGTCCACACGAGGGGATTTCCCGGCCGGCGGCTCGCCCGACGCGTTGCTCAGTCCGGCGCGACCGGAGAGGTGCAGCGGGCGTCGGGTCTGCTGCACCTCTCCGGTCGAGCACCTCGCCGCGATGAGCCACGCTTCGCTTACCGATGCGGCGGGGGGCGCGCCGGTATCCCGGCGCGCCCCCGTGCGAGGTCAGGCGGGTTCGCCGAACCACCGGCGCAGCGCGGCGTCCAGGCCCGCGGTGCCGCCGTCTTCCCGGGCCCAGGCGATGTGCCCGTCCGGCCGGATCAGGACGCCGGTCAGGGCGGGTTCGGTCTTCGCGGTGAGCACCCCGACCCGATCGGCCCACCCGCTCGCCGTCTCGCGCAGTTCGGCGGACTCGGCGAGGTCCAGCAGCAGCCCCCGGCCGTCCTGGAGGTGCTCGCCGAGGCGGGTGCCGTCGGCGAACGCGAAGTCGGGAGCGGCGCGGCCGGTGAGGTCGTGCTCGCCCTCGATCGGGTAGCGGTGCAGCACGCCGGAGAGCTTCTTGGCCAGGTAGGTCGCGCCGTCGCCGGTGTTCAGCAGGTCGGTGACGACGTGGCGCAGCGCCTGCGCCCGCGGGTCGGTGCGCATCAGCGCGATCTGCGCCCGCGTCCACTCGAGCACCCACTCACCGATCGGGTGCCGCTCGGTGGTGTAGCTGTCGAGCAGCCCGTCGGGTGCCGACCCGCGGATCGTCGCGGCCAGCTTCCAGCCGAGGTTGACCGCGTCGCCGACGCCGAGGTTGAGCCCCTGCCCGCCGAACGGCGAGTGCACGTGAGCCGCGTCGCCGGCCAGCAGGACCTGGCCGCGACGGTAGGTGCTCGCCTGGCGCGCGTTGTCGGTGAAGCGCGTCGCGGTGTGCACCTTCGTGACGCGAACGTCCACACCGGACACCCGTCGCAGGCTGTCTTCCAGCTCCTGCGCGGTGATCGGCGCGTCGCGGTCCTCGGGCGGCCCGTCGAACTCGACGGTCAGGATCCGGCCCGGCACCGGCCCGTGGACGTAGACGCCGTGGTCGGTGTGGTTCCAGCCGGTGCGGAGCGCGTCGGCGCCGGTCAGCTCGACCAGCGCCTGCCGCCCGGTGACGGCGGGGTCGGTGCCGGGGAAGTCGAACCCGGCCCCCTTGCGCACCAGGCTGCGGCCGCCGTCGCAGCCGACGAGCCAGCCCGCGCGGATCTCGTCGTCGCCGAGGTGGACGGTCACGCCGTCGTCGTCCGCCTCGAACCCGGTCACCGCGACGCCGCGGCGCACCTCGACGCCCAGGCCGGCGGCGCGCTCGGCGAGCAGCGCCTCGACCGCCTGCTGCCGGACGACGACCACCCCGGCCGCCGGGCCGACGTCGCGGAACGCCGGATCGTCGAAGTCGACCCCCGCCGAGCTCACCATGATCCCGGCGAAGTGCCCCACGGGCGGCACCGGCCTCGCGCCGCCGGCGCCGCGGCTCTTCAGGAACTCCTGCATCCGCGCGATGTCCTCCTGCACCAGCGCCTGGAGCGCGGGCAGCATGCCGCGGCGGTAGAACGCCTCGGCCGTCGGCAGGTTGATCGACCCCGCCTTGATCGTCTGGTCCGGTTCGGGCAGCCGTTCGGCGACGAGCACGTCGACGCCCGCCAGCCGCAGTTCGCAGGCGAGCATCAAGCCCACCGGTCCGCCCCCGGAGATCACCACATCCCTGTTCATGCTTTCGATGATGCCGACAAATTTGTACCGAGTCAAACTTTGTGCTCGGTCTATACTCTCGGTCCATGGCGGATCACGGACTGCGCGAGCGCAAGAAGCGGGCGACCCGGCAGCTCATCGCGGACATCGCGAGCGGCCTGTTCATCCAGCGCGGCTTCGAAGAGGTGACGGTCGCCGAGATCGCCGAGGCGGCCGGCGTCTCGAAGATGACGGTCTTCAACTACTTCCCGCGCAAGGAGGACCTGTTCCTCGACCGCCACGCCGACCGCATGGCCGACCTGGTCGCAGCGGTGCGCGCCCGGCCGTCGGGCACATCGGCGGCCGCCGCCTTGAGACATCACCAGCACGAACTGCTCGCAGCCGGCCACCCCCTGTCGGGCGCGATCCAGGGCGCGTCGGGCTTCTGGTGGGTCCTGCGCTCGAGCCCGGCGCTGATGACGAGGTTCCACGAGCAGGAGCGCGAGATCGCGGAAGCGCTGGCGGAGGTGCTGTCGGAGGAAACGGGCGAGCCCCTGCGAGCCCGCACGGTGGCAGCGCTGCTGACAACGGCGATCAGCACGATCTTCGCGAACGCGGTAAGCCGCCTGGTAGCGGGCGACGAGGAAGCCGAAGTCCGCCGCGACCAGGTGATGGTGATCGACCAGGCCTTCGACCTGGTGGAACACGGAGTAGGCGACTACCCGGGCTGAGTTTCTCTGCCGCCGCCATGCTGGAGCCTTTACCCGCCACACGGCCCACGACCCGCGCCGCCGCCATCGACCCGGCGGCGGTTGGCGAGCACACGGGGTCGAGCGCTCAAGCTGCGGCGGCACGGTTCACCCGGCTGTCCGGACCAAGCGATCGAGCCGCGCGCTCGACGGCGACGGGTGCGATCGGCGGCCGACCGAGCCCTGGCCCCGGTTGCCGCCCTCCGGTTGCCGTAGCGGCTCTGCCGCAATCGTGTTGGCCGCTCCGGTCAGTGTGTTGGCCGTCGCGGTCGGCATGGTGGCCGCTCTGGGCAGCCCGGCCACTCGCGAACGGCCAACACAGCGACCGAAGTGGCCAACGTGGCGACGGGAGTGGTCGACACAGCGACCGGAAGGGTCAACGTGGCAACCGGAATTCAGCGCAACGCGGCCCTCGCGCCCTTAGTGACCGCGTCCGCCACCGTGGCCAGGCCGGGTGAGTCGAGCTTCCACTGCTGCCAGTGCAGCGGGACGTCGAGTGGGCGGTCCGGCGCCAGGTCCACCAGTGCCTCGCCGCGTGGGGCCGCCTGGATCTCCGGCACCATGCCCCAGCCCAGGCCCGCCGCGACTGCGTCCACAAAGGACTCCGATGCCGGGATGTGGTGGCGTACCAGCGTGAAGTTCCGGCGGCGGGTCAATCCGCGGAGGAAGCGGTCCTGCAGGTCGTCCTTGCGGTCGAACACGATCACCGGGGCCGTCGGGAGCAGCTGGGGGAGCGGGCCGCCGGTCAGGCGGCGCTCGATGAACTCCGGGGACGCCATCGCGCGGTAGCGCATCCGGCCCAGCCGGCGGGACGTGCAGCCCTGCACCGGCTGCGGCGCCGCCGTGACCGCGGCCATCACCAGGCCCTCGCGCAGCAGCGCGGCCGTGTGGTCCTGGTCCTCGCGCTGGAGGTCGAAGCAGATCCCGAGGTTCTCGGGCACGTCGGCGAGCGCGGGCAGGAACCACGTGGCCAGGGAATCGGCGTTCACCGCGATCGTCAGCGTCCGCGTGCCCTCCTCGCCGAACCCCAGTTCGCCGAGCGCGTCCTGCTCCAGCTGGGCCAGCGACCGCGCGAACCGGACCACCACCTGGCCCGACTCGGTGAGCCGCACCGGTTTCGTCCGCAGCAGCAGGACGCGGCCGGTGCGCTGCTCCAGGGCCTTCACCCGCTGGCTCACCGCGGACGGCGTCACGTGCAGCACCGCCGCGGCGGCGTCGAAACTCTGCTCGTCGACGACGGCGAGCAGCGTCCTGACCTGGTCGAGCGGCAGATCCGACATCACGAGCGCTAATGTTACGTAAGAATCTTTAGCTGGAGTAATGCGGCCCTCGGCCCTTAACGTCGGCGACGTGCTCGCTCTCCTCCTGGCCGGGTTCGGCACCGGCCTGTCCCTCATCGTCGCGATCGGCTCCCAGAACGCCTTCCTGCTGCAGCAGGGGCTGCGCGGCGGCACCGTCGCGCCGCTGGTCGCCATCTGCGCGGTGTCCGACCTGGTCCTGATCGCCCTCGGGGTCAGCGGGATCGGCGTCGTCCTCGGCCGGTGGCCGACGGCGATCGGCGTGATCGCCGTCGGCGGTGGCCTGTTCCTGCTCGGGTACGGCGCCCTCGCCGCGCGACGGGCGTTCCGGCCGTCGGTGCTCAGTGTCGGCGACGGACGCACACCGCTGCGCAAGGCGGTCCTCGCGTGCCTCGGCTTCACCTGGCTCAACCCGCACGTGTACCTCGACACCGTGCTCCTGCTGGGCTCGGTCGCCGTCGCCCACGGCGACGGCCGCTGGCTGTTCGGCCTCGGGGCCTGCGTCGCGAGCGCCGTCTGGTTCAGCGCCCTGGGGTTCGGCGCCCGCCGCCTGGCCGGGGTGTTCGCCCGGCCGGCGGCGTGGCGGGTGCTGGACGTGCTCATCGCGGTGACGATGGCCGGTCTCGGTGTGTCGATGGTGCTCAGTCGCGTCTGATCATCCCGCGCCGATCACCACAGCTGGCCGCGGTCTTCGGCCGGTGGACGTTCCAGCTCCAGCAGGAACGCCTTGCGCTTCAGACCGCCCGCGTACCCGGTGAGCTTGCCGTTCTTGCCGACGACGCGGTGGCACGCCACCAGGATGCTCAGCGGGTTGCGCCCGACCGCCGCGCCGACCTCGTGCGGCAGCCCGCCGACGGCCTTCGCGAGGTCGCCGTAGGTGGCTGTCCCGCCGTACGGGACCTGGTCGATCGCGGCCCAGACGTCCCGCTGGAACTGGTCACCCTCGGCGCGCGTCGGGACGTCGAACTCCGTGCGCTGCCCGGCGAAGTACTCCTTCAGCTGCCGGGCGGCCTCCGGGAACGCCGTGTCGTCGCGCTCGCCGAACGCCGTGCGGTCCGGGCGCGTCCAGTGGTGCGGGAAGTACAGGCCGGTGACGACGGTGCCGTCGTCGTCGCCGACCAGAGTCAGCTCGCCGATCGGCGAGTCGATGATCGCGTGTTTCACCAGTTCTCCCAACTGCTGCCGTCCGCCCGCGTGCCACGCAGGCCGGGCAGCGGACTCTCTCCGACGGCGGCCGTGACCACCGTCCGATGTGGACTCCACGACGTCGACGCCGCCAGCCGCCGGGCCATCCCGGCCCAACCGGCCGGGGTCGCGCTGACGACCCAGACGTCCGGTTCGGGGGCCGCGAACCGCCGGGCTTGCCGCAGCCACGACGCCGCTGTTTCCGGCCACGTCACCGTCGCCAGGACCAGGCCGCCCCACGCCGCGGCGATTCGTGCGCCGTCGGCCCGCGACACGGCGTCGGCCGCCGTGCCGAGCACGATGTGCCGCGCCTGCCCCACGAGACGCAGCACCGCGTCGAGTTCCGCGTCGGTCATGTCGCGTCGTGGAACACGAGACCGAGCGTGTGCCGCTGCCCCGAGCGGACCGCCGACACGCCGTGGCGCACCGGTGCCGCCGACCAGCCGCGGGCCGAGCGGACCGGCCGGTCGCGCGTGGTGAACACCAGGCCGTGGCCCTGCGGGATGAGTGTCGCCGTGCCGCGGGACTGCGCCCGCGGCCGTTGCTCGACCAGCAGGAACTCGCCGCCGGTGTGGTCGGTGCCCGGCTCGTTGAGGTTGATCACGACCTGCAGCGGGAACACTTTGTCCCCGTAGAGGTCCCGGTGCAACGCGTTCCAGCCGCCCTCCTGGTAGCGCAACAGGATCGGTGTCGGCCGGGCCTGGCCCGCGTCGTGGCAGATCGCCAGCCACTCCTCGAGGGTGTCCGGCCACTCGGCGTCCCGGCCGAGCCGGGCGGCCCAGTCACGCGCGATCGGCAGCAGCCGCGGGTACAACGCCTGACGCAGCGCCCGAATCGGTTCCGGGAACGGCTCGGCGAAGTAGTGGTAGTCGCCGTGGTCCCCGAAGCGGTACCGCCGCAGGTTCACCGTCGCCCGGAAGTGCTCCGGCTCGCCCCAGAGCGCGACGAGCTGCGCGCATTCCGCGGGCGTGAGCAGCCGCGGCAGCAACGCGCAGCCGTAGTCGTCGACCTCGGTGGCCACCGAGGCCCAGTCGGCCGAGGCGACGCGCTTCTCGAAAGTGCTCATATCTTATAGACGCGCGGGCCGGGTGAAACGTGAGATCGGGTGATCGGCTGTTGTGCGCTTGGGTGCCACCGGTATCGCGGCACTGGTGGCCGCCGCGGGCGACGCCGGCTGCTGTTCTGCCTTACGCCGCCGTGGTGGCTGTTCCGGTCGCCACCGCGGCTGACGAGGCGGCCCGGGACCCCCCGATAGCCAACGCGGTGCGGGGAGCGGCCGACACCGCGATGAGTGTCGCGCATTCCGGAGGGGTGAGCAGCTGCGGCGGCAACGGGCAGCGGTAGTAGTCGATCTCGGTGGCCACCGAGGCCCAGCCGACCGAGGTGACGCGCTTCTCGAAGGTGCTCATATCTGGTAGGCGCGTGGGCCGGGTGAAACGTGAGGTCGGGTGATCGGCTGTTTTGCGCTTGGGGCGCCACCGGTATCGCGCCGACGGGGCGTCCGGTCGACACCCCGCAATAACCAACGCGGTGCCGGGAGCGGCCGACACCGCGACGAGCTTCGCGCATTCCGGAGGGCCGAGCAGCCGCGGCCGCGACGCGCAGCCGAAGTCGTCGGCCTCGGTGGCCACCGAGGCCGAGCCGGCCGAGGCGTTTGCACTTGGGCACTACCGGTCCTGGCGTGGTGCCCGGGTTTCGACGAGCGCGGGTCGCTACGATCGGGTTTCACTACGTCTCACCGCGGGCGATGCTGGCTGCTGTTCTGCCTTACGTCGCGTGATGGCTGTTCCGGTCGCCACCGCGGTCGCCACCGCGACGAGCTTCGCGCATTCCGGAGGGCTGAGCAGCAGCCGCAGCGGCAACGCGCAGCCGTAGTCGTCGACCTCGGTGGCCACCGAGGTCGAGTCGGCCGAGGTGACGCGTTCAGGGACGGAACTCGCAAGCTCAGACCGCGGCTTCCAGGTCGAGCAGGACCCGCTTGGCCTCCTCGCCGCCGGCGTACTGGCCGTACGAGCCGTCGGAGCGGACGACGCGGTGGCAGGGGACCACCACCGGCAGCGGGTTGCGGGCGCACGCCGTGCCCACCGCGCGGACCGCCTTCGGGCTGCCCGCGGCCGTGGCGACCTGGGCGTAGCTCTCGGTGTGGCCGTAGCCGATCTCGGGCAGGTGCTCCAGGACCGAGAGCCGGAACCCGTGGGCCAGCCGGAAGTCCAGGGCCACGTCGAAGGTTTGCCGGCCACCGGTGAAGTACTCGTCGAGCTGGCGGGTGACGGCGTCGAGACGGGCGGGGGCACGCAGGATCCGCGGGCTCACGATCTCGGCCAGCTCGGCCAGCACGGCGTCGTGGTCCTGGCGGTCGAAGGCCACCTTGACCAGACCCCGCTCGGTCGCGGCCAGCAGCAACGGGCCGACCGGGGAGTCGAGGGTGCGGTAGGCGAGGTCCAGCAGGCCCTCGCGCTCGGCGGCGGCGGACAGCCGCTCGTGCATGTGGTGCGGCACGACTTCGTAGCCCGCCCCGGGGTACGTCATGAAGATGTCACTCATGAGTGCGCTCCTTCCAAGCTCGCCGGATAGGTGACCCGCAGGGCCTTGACGCCGTCGGCGGCCGCCCGCCGGGCGGCGTCCGTGCTGCCCCCGATGATCTCCGCGATGTCGCGGTAGGGCAGCCCGGCCAGGTAGTGGTAGGCGACGGCGGCGCGCTGCTTATCCGGCAGCTTCGCCAGCGCGTTCCACAGGTCGCCGTCCCACTCCGCGGCACGGCCGGGCCGATCCGGGACGTCGCCGACCGGGACCGGGCCGCGCGCCTGGGCCCGGGTGACGTCGACGGCCTTGCGGTGCGCGATCGTGACGAGCCACGCCTGGACGTTGGCGTCAGGCGGCAGGTCCGGGTACGCCTTGAGCGCCGAGAGGAAGGTTTCCGACCAGGCGTCTTCGGCGTCCGCCGGCCCGAGCACGGCCCGGCAGACCCGGAGGACCATCGGCCCGTGCTCGGCCACGACTTGCTCGAACGGTTTCACGATCACACCTAGTAGACGCGCCGGACGCGGGAAACGTGAGACCCGATCTTGTCACGCGTACGGGTAGACCCAGTACCCGTCCCCGTCGAGGAGGTGGTTCGCGACGACGAACTGCCGGACGCTCGCCAGCAGCGCCTGGTAGTCCGTGTCCAGCACCGGCTGGACCGCGTAGGACGGCCCCCGCTCGACGCCCGGCGCAGGCAGCGTCGCGCCGTCGTAGGTGGTGTCGAACGGGTAGACCGCACACGTGTTGACCAGCCCGTCCGGCCGGTTCGCGTAACCCGGGCCCCAGCGCTGGGCGCAGGCCTGCTCGGCGGTCGCGCGATGGGCGGCCTGGGCCGCGGTGTCGTGGTGCAGCCGCGTGATCGGGTACGTCCGGCTCGCGCCGGTGCCCTGGTAGCCGGGGTTGCCCGGGACGAAGTGGCCCTGCCGGAGACCCGGGTAGGTGGTCGGGAAGCCGGTCATCGCGGTCCGGACCAGCGCGGCCGACGCCGGGAAGCCGGACGTCGCCGCGTTGTCCAGGACGTAGAGCGGCTGGAAGCCGAACGCGCAGTCGCTGCCGGCCGCGTACGCCGGGTCCAGCAGGCGGGCGACGTCGCAGCGGAGGTACGCGCTGTGCGCGCCGGTCACCAGCGTGGTGCGGCCGCCGGTGTCCTCGGCGACCAGGTGCCGCTCGCCGACGTACCAGGTGCGCTGCTCCGCCCGCACCGGCGGCGAGTCGGCGGGGGACGCGGGATCGGTGCCCTCCAAGGTGAACACACGCGTCTCGTCGGACTGCGCGCGCCAGTCGGCGACGCTCTTGAGCACCTGCGCGCTCGCGGTGTCGCAGTGCGCGGTGCCGGTGGTGTAGCGCGGTCCGCAGCTCATCGAGACGCCGAACTTCATCGCGTCGGTGACCACGCCGGACAGCGACCAGCCGACCATCCGCGTCGCGACTTCGAGGCGCCGTTGCGCGGGCAGCAGGTTGCTGGTCGAGATGACCCGGGCCCACGCCGCGCCGATGACGGCGCAGCCCGCTTCCGGGCAGGCGTAACGCTGGTAGGCCATGTCCGTGATGGTGCAGCCGGCGAACCGGTTCTTCGTCCAGTAGCCGTTCTTGATGTCCTTGCGGCACTCGTCGAACGTCACGGGCGCCGGGGTGTTCTGGTCGGGACCGGACAGCTGCCGGGGTGCTTCCGCGGCGGCCACCGGGATCGCGCGGAAGACGCCGACCGCCCGATCGGGTGCCGCGGAGGCGGTCGCCGAAATGCTCGAGAAAAGGATGGTGGCAATTCCCAGTGAACCGAAGAGCCGTGTTCTGAAAGGCATTACTCCCCCTTCCGCGGATCCGGGCTGCCACGCTAGCGCGGCCCGATCAGCGGGGTCACTCCGACGAAGGAGTGAACGGAAAGTGTTGCCTCACCAGCCACTCACACGATCGAGGCGGTTCCGCTCACGACGGTGGCACCGAGTTCCGCGGAATTGTGTACCCGCGGTGACAGTCCGGCCGCGGCGAAGATTTCCCCGGCGACCGGGGCCTGCCGCTCGCTCGATTCGATCAGCAGCACGCCGCCCGGAGCGAGCCAGCCCGGAGCGCCCGCGGCGACCCGGCGGGCGAGGTCGAGCCCGTCCGCGCCGCCGTCGAGCGCGGTCAGCGGTTCGTGCAGCCGCGCCTCCGGCGGCATGGTCGCGACGGCGTCCGACGGCACGTACGGCACGTTCGCCAGGAGCACGTCGACGCGGCCGCGCAGGGAATCCGGCAGGGCGTCGTAGAGGTCGCCCAGGTACACCGCGCCGGGCACGTTGACGCGGGCGCACTCGACGGCCGCCGGTTCGACGTCGGCCGCGTGCAGCTCACCGGGGGAGAGCAGCGAGGCGAACGCGGTCCCGAGCGCGCCGGACCCGCAGCACAGGTCGAGCACGACCGGGTCCGGCGGGGCCAGCGAGACGGCGACGTCGACCAGGAACTCCGTGCGGTGCCGCGGCACGAACACCCCGGGCGCCACGGTGATCCGCAGGCCGTGGAACTCCGCCCAGCCGAGCAGGTGCTCCAGCGGCAGGCCGGCGACCCGGCGTTCGACCAGCGACTCGAGCTCGGCGGACGTCGTCGCGGCGGCGAGGAGCAGGTCCGCTTCGTCCTCGGCGAACACGCACCCGGCGGCGCGCAGCTTCGAGACGACGTCGGCGTGGGAGGCGTGGGAGGTGTCGGGCACGGATCACCGTACCCGGGGATCAGGCCCGGACCTGCACCGCGTCGCCGACGCCGAGGCCGTCGAAGAACGCCGCCGAGTCGGCGTCGGACAGGTGCACGCAGCCGTGCGACGGCGCGTCCAGCGGCCCGGCGTGGAACGCGATGCCGCCGGCGGCGAAGAACACCGAGTTGGGCATGTTCGTCCCGTAGATGCTGCTGTGGTGGTCCCGGTCCTTCCAGACGACGTGGAACGACCCGGCCGGCGTCGCCTGGTCGGGCGGCCCGAACCCGGCCGGGACCGGGCCGCGCACCACCTGGCCGTCACGCAGCAGCCACGCCAGGTGCTGCGACAGGCTCACGCACGCGCCGGTCTTGACGTCGCACGGCGGCGCGGGCGGCGGTGCCGGAGTGGGTGTGGGGGTCGGCGTCGCCGACGTGGTCGGCGGGAGCGTCGACGGCTCCGCGATCAGGCTGGGCGTCGTCTCCCGCGGCGCGGCACAAGCCGCCGTGACCAGCAGGAACCCCAGGAGGGCCACCGCCCGCGTGCTGCGCATCCATCGTCTCCTCGTGTCGTGCGTCCGCAGTTCAGTACGTCCGAGCGGGCCGAAAGGTTGAGCCGGGCGTGCAACGGGCGTGTCCCTGCGTGCAGCGCGGCTACCGCGACGGGTACCCGGACGGTCAAGGTCGAACCATGACGAAGCTGAGCGCCGAGCAGATCGCCCGGCACGCCTACGACGCCGGGTTCCGCGGCCAGGGCCTGACCACCGCGGTCGCCGTCGCGCTGGCCGAGTCCGGCGGCCGCACGACCGCGCACAACGGCACCCCGCCGGACAACTCCTACGGCCTCTGGCAGATCAACATGCTGGGCGCGCTCGGCCCGGACCGGCGCCACCAGTACCACCTGAAGTCGAACGACGCGCTGTTCGACCCGGACACCAACGCCCGGGTCGCGAAGGACATCTCCGGCGACGGCAAGGACTTCACGCCCTGGTCGACGTACACGAACGGCGCCTACAAGGACCACCTGACCGCGGCGCGCAAGGCCGCCCAGGACGTCACGAAGCACCACGGCAAGCCGTCGCCCGGGAAGTCCGGGAGCACGCCGAGCGGTGCGCTCCGGGTCGACGACACCGTGCTGCACGCCTACGTCAAGCGCACCCACAGCGTCTCCGACGCCCTCGGCGGCGCGGCGGGGCACCTGGGCGACGTCCGCGACATCGCCGGGGACAGCTTCGGCAAGATCGGCAAGGAGTCCGGCTTCGCCGACGCGCTCGCCGGCTTCGGGCTGGCGCTGCAGAAGCAGGTCAAGGGCGTCGGCACGCACGCCACCGGGCTGGCCACCGCCGCGCAGAAGGCCGCCAAGTCCTACCGCGACCACGAGACGGCCACCGCCGCCGCCCTCGACGAACACGCCCGACGGAGCTGACATGGACACGACCGCGCTCGCGCACTCGTTCGCGAAAGACCTCATCGCGCACCGCAACAAGCTCGCCGGGAAGGCGGAGGACGCCGTCCGCGCCGAGTACGCGCTCAACCGGGTGGCCTCGTCGCTGGACGAGCAGCACGCCGCCTACCACAAGGAAAGCACCACCGTCCTGGGTCACTGGGACGGCCACGGTTCCGACGGCTTCAAGCACAACAGCGCGAAGCTGACGAAGGAGCTGAAGGTGACCGGCACCGCGGGGGCGGCGGCCGAGAAGATCGTCGCGCACATCGCGTCCACAGTGGACAGCGGGCACACGGCCGTGCAGCGGCTCGTCGACGAGTACACCGCCAAGGCCAAGCAGCTCCTCGACGCCGGCACCACCGCCGGGACGCAGGCCGCGCTGATGCGGGCCGTCGGGCACGCCGCCGACCTCGCGCCGCACTACACGCGGCAGTCGGCGTCGACCCTGCGGCACGTCGACGCCGAGCTCAAGGCGGCGGCGAAGAAGCTGCACACGTTGCAGAAGGACCTGACGCACGACGGCGTCATGGACAAGGCCGTGGCCAAAACCGAGGCCACGCACGCCAAGAAGCCCCACGGTGGCGGCACGAGCAAGGCGTCCGCCAAGGGCAAGGATGTCGTGCACGCGGCGCGCACGCAGCTGGGCGTCCGGGAGAACCCGCCGGGCAGCAACAAGAACCCGTACGGGCCGACCGCCGCGTGGTGCTCGTCGTTCGCGACGGCGATGTGGCGCAAGGCCGGGGTGAAGATCCCGATCCTGCCCTTCAGCGGCGACGTCTACCACTGGGGCCAGGAGAACGGGCACGCGTACGGCAAGAACTCGCTGCACGACGCGCGCCCGGGTGACGTGCTGATCTTCGGCACCGGCCCGCAGAACACCACGACGAGCACGCACATCGGCATCGTCGAGAAGGTCGAGGGCGACAAGGTCACGATGATCGAGGGCAACTCCGGGGACGCGGTCCGCCGCAACACGCACACGCTCTCGTCGTCGACGTTCTACGGAGGGGTCCACCCGTGATTACCGGAAAAGCCGCCGACCGGACGGTCGCCGTCGAGGTGGCGCCCGGCGGCGCGCTGCAGGAGCTGACGCTGGAGGCGTCGGCGCTCCGCCTCGAGCCGGACGAGCTGGCCCGCCGCATCCTGCTGCTCACGGCGGCGGCGTCCGCTCGCGCCACGGCGTCGCTCCTGCACACCCTGCCGGACGGCGACCTGGACGCGCTCGGCCTGAGCGCGCCCGGGGAGCCGGCGGAAGAGACGACGCCCGAGAGCTGGCGAGCCCAGTGAGCGCCGAGCGCACGGCCGTGGAGCTGGCCGGCGACGCCTTCGCGGCGCCCGACCCGGGCTACGGCGCCCGGCTGGCCCTGATCCGCGCGGCCGCGGCCGCCGACGGCGTCTCGCTGGCAGTGGACCTGCACGGGTCCCTGGTGGACCTGCGGTTCGACCGGTGGGCCCTGAACCGCTCACCAGGGGAGCTGGCGGCCGTGGTGAAGCGCCTGGCGGCCGAGGCCGCGACCGACGCGCTGCGGCAGGGGCGGGAGGTGCTGGGCGAGCTGCTGCCCGAGTCCTCGCCTGCCGAGCGCGTGTGGGGCCCGGAAACGCGCCCCGTCCGGCTGGCGCGGCTGGACCGGGACGACGACGCGTTCGCCCCGGCGACCTGGGCCACCTGACAAGCCGCTAGCGGGCGTCGTCGGTCAGGCGGGTGACGCGGTCGGCGAACCAGGCGTCGTCCGCGGGGGTCACCATCACCCACGGCTCGCCGCCGACGTTCTCCGGTGTGACGGCGTAGCGGCCCGCCGCCGTGTCGAACCAGGCCAGCACCGGCGTGCGGCCGGCCGGGCCGGTCGCGGCGAGCTGGCCCGCGGCGTAGCGCTCCGCCGTCACGAGTGTCGCGAGTGGACGGATCGACCGGCCGGTGATCCCGGCGGCGCCCAGGGCTCGTTCGAACGCGTCGTATCCGGACTGCGCGTACGCGTTCATCGCCGTCGCGTACGCCGCGCGCGGCAACCGGAGCTGCTCGCCGGGGCCCGGGGGCAGCGAACCGAGCATGCGCGTCACCGCCGGCACCAGGTCGGCGGCACGCATCGGTTCCAGCACCAGGTCCCGCTCGTCCAGCACGGCCAGTACCCCGGCCGGGCCCCGGACGGCGGCCAGCAGCCGCCACGGCGCCTCGCCGAGCACCAGCGCGTCCACGCTCAGCGCGGGCGCCCCGAGCAGCACGAACAGGTCCGCCAGCCCCGGGTCGACGGCGTCGCCGTCGGTGAGACCGGCCTCGGTGAGCCCGGCGAAGACGCGCACGCCCAGGTCGTCGCGCTCGGCGTGGGTGGCGCCGTGCGCCGGCACGTCGAACGGGTACGGCGGCGGCCCGCCCGGCCCCAGGTCCTCCCAGAGGAGATCGAACTCCAGATGCGACAGGATCACTCCCGCCGCCGTCGCGGTGCGCCGCGCCATGGTCCCCCTTCCCGTGGGATGCGGCCGCCGTCGGGCACGATGGTGCCGATGGCCGAGCCGCACTCAGTCGACGTACCCGCGACCGGGTACCTCGTCGTCCGCGCTTCGGGCGCCGCGGCCGCCCGCGCGGCCATCCTCGGCGGCCCGGCCGCGCCCGAGAGCGTCCAGCTGCTGCTGCGCTGCCCGGTCCCGCGTGCCGTCGCCGAGTCCGGCGCGAAGCTGACGTTCGCCGACGCGACGCTGCACCTGCAGCCGTCCGGCGTCGTGATGCTGACCGTCGCGGCGGCGAAGCTGTCCATCTCGTTCGCCGAGCTGCGGCCGCTGATGTTCCGGCCCGTCGAGGTGGCCGCGCCGCTGCGGTCGCTGTTCGCCGGCGCGGTCGCGCACGTCCTGGCGGCGGGCCCGCGGCTGGACCCGCACGGCCTGGCCCACCACCTGCTCGGTCTCGCCGAGCTGGTGCTGCGAAGCGCGCTTCGCGTCGAATTGGACCGCGTCGACGCGCTCGCCGCGCGAAGGCGCGAAGCGGTGGAGTACATGCGCGCCCACCTGGGCGAACAGTCGTTGAGTGCGGACCGGATCGCCGAAGCGCTGTACATCTCGCGACGGCGGCTGTACCAGCTGTTCGACGACGGCCAAGGCGTCTCGGAACGGCTGAAGGGGCTGCGGATCGAGCGGGCCAAGGTGCTGCTGGCGGACCCGGCGAAGGCGGGCCGCGGGATCGCGGAGGTCGCGCGCGACTGCGGGTTCATCAGCGCCCCGCACTTCTCGCGGACGTTCCGCCGCGCCACCGGGCGGACGCCGCGCGAGTTCCGGGAGCAGGCGCTGCGGGGCTGACGCATCAGCGTCTCGCACTTCTGGCGGCGCCCGCGCGGGGTTCGGCCGGGGTCAGGTCGACGCCCGCGACCAGCGTCCCGGCCAGGCCCGCGACCTCCAGCCAGCCGCGGCCGCCGGGGGAATGCAGGGTGAACACGGCCGCGCGAGGGCGGTCCGGGTCGAGCACGACGGCCTGCAGCTGCGCACCCGACAGGCCGATCCGCTCGACGATCACCACCGGGTAGCCGCGGCCGGTGCGGGCGCTGCTGACCTCGCGGATGCCCGGCGTCTTGTCGGCGACGAAGTGGCCGAGGTCCGCGGCGGCGGTCTCGTCGAGCAGGCCGTCGACCGTGACGACCCCGGCGATGAGCAGCGCGGGATCGGCGTCGCGGCGCTCGACCAGCGCCAGCAGGCCCGCCCGCTGCTCGTGGGCGATCTCGGCGGACTGCACGGCCGCGGCTTCCAGGCCCAGGTCGCGGGCGGCGTCGGGGCCGCGCAGCCGCACCATCAGCGCGTGCAGCTCGGCGGTCGTGCGCTCGACCGAGGCCAGGCTCACCGGGCTGATCCCCGGCACGGCGGGCAGTTTCACCGGCCACCCAGTGCCGCGGTGAACGCGCCGACGGCGCCGGCGGGCGGCGTGACCGGCGCGACGGGCGCGACGGGCGTCCGCGCGACGGTGACGCCCAGATCGCGACCGGCTTGGGAGAACGTGTCGAGATGGGTTGCCAGGCCACGGAAATCCGGTGCGCTGGGCAGCGGGGCGCCGTCGCCGAGGGACCGCAGCCGTTCGGCGACGCGGGCCGCTTCGGTGCTGTGGACGCGTTCGAGGTCGCGAGCCTGGTCCAGCAGGCGGTCGAGGTCCCGTTGCGCGGCCGCGAGCCGGCTGCGAGCCGCGGTCAGTTCGCCTTCCGCGCCAGGGGAGAACTGGACGGTCGTCTCGGCGCGCTCGACGTCGTCCTGGGCGTCGACGACCGCGCGCCGGGCGGTGCCGGCCCGGTGGTCGAGGTCTTCGGCCTGACGGCGGTGGGCCGCGAGGACACCGGCCCAGTCGTCGAGGACGGCGGCGGCCTTGCGGAGCGCTCCGGGCACGGCGTCGAGGCCCGCGCGGGTGCGCCCGGCGCGGTCGGCGAGGGCCTGCGCGGACCGGCCGGCCCACTCGGGGATCTCGCCGGGCGTGGGAGCGTCGCCGAGCTTCGCGGCGGCCGCGACGCAGCGACGGGCCGCTTCGGCGACGGCGTCCGCGCTGCCGGGGACGGGGTCGAAGCCGAGACCCCGGAACTCAGCCATCGGCACGGCCGGAATCGCCGAAAACGGCCGGGCCGAACCGGTGGGTGTTGCCGGGGTCGGTGCGCCGGGTGGGGGTTCGGCCGAGGTTGTCGCCGAGGGGCTGGCCGGCGTCGGCGGGCTGGTGGGGTTGCGCCGCGGTCTGGCCTGGGGCGGTGGCAGGGGCGTGGTCGAGTTGAGCGGGCCAGCGCGGTTGTGTCGTGGTCTGGCCTGGGGCGGTGGCGGGGGCCTGATCGGCGTCGGCGGGCCGGAGGGGTTGCGCCGCGGTCTGGCCGGGGGCGATGCCGAGGGTCTGGCCGGTGTCGGCGGGCTGGTGGGGTTGCGTCGTGGTCTGGCTGGGGTCGGTTGCGGGGGCCTGGTTGGGTTCGGCGGGCCAGTGCGGTTGTGTCGTGGTCTGGCCTGGGGCGGTGGCCGGGGCCTGGTCGGCATCGGCGGGCTGGAGGGGCTGCGCTGCGGTCTGGCTTGGGGCGGTGGCGGGGGTCTGGTCGGCGTCGGCGGGCCGGAGGGGTTGCGCCGCGGTCTGGCCGGGGTCGTCCGAGCCAGGCTGTGCGGTGATGCGGCCCAGTGCTTCCGCCGCGCTCGCGTCCGCGCCGCGGAACGCTTTCGCCGCCGCGTGGACGCTGTCCGCCGTTGCCGCGTAGTCCGTTCGCACGGCTCGTATCTTTCCCGACCACTCGCCGGTCAGCGCGGTGAGTGCGGCCGCGACCGTCGGGGGGCCGAGGTCGCCGCTTGCCGTCGCCTCGACGTCGGCCGACGCCGCCGCGAACTCGTCGGCCGTGTCCACCAGGCGCACCGCCAAGGCGTCCAGGGCGGCCGGGTCGGCGTGGAACCCGGTCATTCGCCGAACACCGGGGGGTAGGCCGGGGGCAGGTCGTCCAGCAGGTCGTAACCGTTGGCGTACTTGTCGCGGTGCTCGGTGTCGTCCTCGCCCCGCGCGCCGCCTTGGCCGGGCGGGTACATGCCGTAGCCGCCCGCCGAGCCGCGACCGCCGGTCGCGCCCGGGCCGAAGCCGGACGTTCCGGCGCCGAACCGGCCCGTGCCCGCCCGCTCGCCCTCGCCGAGCCCGCCCGTGCCCGCACCAGCACCGGCGCTGGCGCCGCTGCCCGTCAAGCCCGGCATGCCCGCGAAGCCGGGGACCGAGCCGGAACCGGGGCCGCCCGCGCCGATCACGCCGTCGAGACCGGAAAGCCCGGGCAGTCCGCCGACCCCGCCGGGCACGGACCCGGTGAGCGTGCCCGGCAGCACGCCCGCGGTCGTCGTCGAGTCGTCCGGCAGGCCGCCGGAGCCGTGGTCCGGGCCGGGCGAAGGCGTAGGAGACGGCGACGGCGTGGGTGAAGGCAAAGGCGAAGGCGCGGGAGGCACGCGGGGCACCACCGGGTCCTCACCGTTCGCGCTCACCTGCGGCGCGGCGTCGAACGCCGGCGGGAGGCGGTGCCGGACCTCGTGGCTCGCCCCTTCGTACTGCTCCATCACGCGCACGGCTTCGGCCTTCGCGTCGTCGGCCTGCTTCTTCGTGGGGAGCTTGTCGTCGAGCAGGTCGTTCAGCATGTAGGTGCCCTCGGGGCCGTCCAGCCGCTTGACGGCGTAGCCCTCCTGGAACCACCGCTCGGCCCAGTAGTGCACCGGCTCCGGCATCT
Source organism: Amycolatopsis sp. WQ 127309 (assembly GCF_023023025.1). NCBI lineage: Bacteria > Bacillati > Actinomycetota > Actinomycetes > Pseudonocardiales > Pseudonocardiaceae > Amycolatopsis > Amycolatopsis sp. WQ 127309. Next base: position 9,362,183 of record NZ_CP095481.1, on the reverse strand, counting down.
TCCGCCGGGCCTCGCCGATCGCCGAGGTGTAGGTGTCGAGGCCGTCGCCGATGCTCCGGGCGTTCTCACCCGCCGTCGCGGCCCAGCCCGTCAGCTTCTGGATCGAGTCCGCGGCCTGCGCGGCCGACGGCCCCCGCCACGACAGCAGCAGCTTCTGCACCGTCGCGTGGACGTCGCCGGTGGCCGTGTCGACGCCCTTGGCGAGCTCGGCCCACCGGTGCGCCTGCTCGCCGAGCTTCGGCGGGTCGGCCGACTGGACCATGTCCCACATCTCGCGGTGGTCGTAGCTGTCCCAGTTGATCCGCCCGAAGGCGTCCTCTTGCCGGTTCGCGATCTTCTCCCGGCGGACGCGCCGCGCCTTCGCCTTCTCGCGCTTCGTCGGCTCGTGGTTCGTGGAGTGGTAGTCAGGCATCCTGCGCCCCCGCGCTCGCCGCCAGCGTGGCTGCGGCTTCTTCGTCGTTGCGGCGGTGCGAAGCGGCGACGGTGTCGAGCGCCTGTCGCAGCGAAGCCAGTTCGGTCAGGTAGGACTGCAACGCCGTCTGCACGCCACCGGCCTCGGCGCCCCCGCGCAGCCCGAACGACGCGCGCATCCAGTGCGAGACCGGCCCCTTGCCGTCGGCGAGCGGGACGCCCAGGTCCTGGGCGTTGCCGAGGTAGCGGGCGACCTCCTGGTACCGCTCGTCGAGCGCCTTCTGCGCGGCGGCGATCTCGGCGTAGTCCAGCGCGAGCACGTCACCGCCGTCGGCGACGAGCGTGGCCGAGCCGGCGCCTTCCGGCTTCGCGACGGTCGAGGCCTTCTCCCGCGGTTCGTGCTGGTCCTGCTGCTCCTGCCGCTGCTGCGCGCGCAGCTGCCGCCGCGCGTCGGCCTCGTCGCGCACTGTCGCCATGGAGGTCCTTCCCTACGCCACCCAGGCGTCCATCTTGACCAATGGGCCGCCCGGAGACCAGCGACACCCCCACCGCTGCACAGGTGGACACGAACAGTGCACGAACCGGATAGGGCAGGATGTCCGAATGATCCGCCGCGCCCTGACCGCTGTGCTCGCCTCCGCCGCCGTGCTCCTGCTGCTCACGCCGCCGGCGTCGGCCCACACCGAGCTGACGTCGAGCTCGCCCGCGGAAGGCGCGTCGCTGGCCGAGGCGCCGTCGCAGGTCCAGCTCACGTTCGAGGAGCCGGTCACGCTGCCCCCGGACGCCGTGAAGATCACCGGCCGCGACGGCACCGCCTGGCCGGTCAGCACCCCGGTGGCGGCCGGCAACGTCGTGACCGCGCCGGTGACGCCGGCCGGGCCCGCCCAGGCCTACACGCTGACCTGGAAGGTCATCGCGAAGGACGGCGACAACGTCACCGGCACTCTCCACTTCACCCTCACGGCCGCGGCTTCTGCGGCGCCGGCGACGCGCGCGGCGATCACCGAGGCCGCGCCCACCTCGCCGGCCCCCGTCGTCGGTGTGGACACCAGCAGCTTCCCCGGCTGGGTCTGGATCGTGGTCGCCGTCGTCGGCCTGCTCGCCGTGATCGTCGTCGGGCTGCGCTTCCTGCGCGGCGGCGGCGGCCCGAAGGCCTAGTCCCGCGGCACCGTCACAACCCACCGCTCCGGACGCCGGCGCAGGTAACCCCACCAGTACAGCGCCGCCACCAGCAGCACCCCGGTCGTGATGCCCAGGTCGAGGGCGCTCTGCTCGACCAGGATGTAGACCAGCGCGGCGACGGCGAGCACCGGCACGACCGGCCACGCCGGCATCCGCCAGACGTGCGGCTTCCGGTGCGCGGCCCGGCGGGCGCCGAGCGCGGCGGCCGCGACGCTGAGGTAGAGCGCGACGACGGCGACCCCGGTGACGCCGTTGAGCGTGTCCACCGGCACGAAGCACAGGACGGCCTCGGACAGCCCCGTCACCAGCGTGGCCACCCACGGCGAGCCGTACCGGCGCCCGACCACGCTCATCGCGCGGTTCACCGGCTCCGGCCAGGCCCGGTCGCGGGCCGAGGCGAACAGCACCCGCGAGTTCTGGATGACCATGACGATCACGGCGTTCACGATCGCCGCCGCGATGCACAGGCTGATCGCGACGCCGACGCCCGAGTTGCTCCAGCTCGTGACGAGCGCGCTCAGGTCGAGCCCGGCGAGCGACGCGGCGTCCGGCACGGCGAGGGTGATCGCGACGACCGGGACCAGGATGACCAGCGCGCTGACGCCGAGCGTCCAGAACACCGTCCGGACGACGGTCCGGCGCGGTTCCCGCATCTCCTCGGCGAGGTAGACGGCCGTGCTGAAGCCCTGCACGACGAACAGCGCGACGGCGAGCCCGGCGATCACCGCGATCGGCCCGATCCCACCGGTGCCGAGGCTCGGCTCGACCAGCACGGCCGGGCTCTGTGAGGTGTGCGTGAAGCCGAGCAGCGCAACGACGAAGATGGCGACCAGTTCGATGACCAGGAAGATCCCGGTGATCCAGGCGTTGGAGCGCAGGTTGAGCAAGCCCATCACGGTCGCCGCCAGCATCACGATCGCGCCGGCCACCGACGGGTCGATGGCGACGGCCGCGGCGAGGTAGTCCGCGACGCCGATGGCGATGATCGGCGGCACGACGAGGATGACGATCACCGACAGCATGAACGTCAGCCAGCCGGCGAACCGGTTCGCGACGGTGGTCACCATGGCGTATTCGCCGCCCGCGCTCGGGACCAGGGTGCCCAGCTCGGAGTAGCAAAAGGCGACGCCGACGCAGAGCAGCACGGCGAGGGTGATGGTGAGCGCGGTGCCGGTGCCGAGGTCGCCGAACAGCGGGGGCACCAGGACGAACAGGGACGACGCCGGCGTCACGCAGCTGAGCGTGAGCAGCGTGCCGCCGCCGACGCCGATGGAGCGGGTGAGCGTGCGGGGTCCGGCGGGGGTGGTGGCCGTCGCGGTGCTGGGCGGGACAGGGGTGCGGGGCATGGGCGTTCCCTCCGGCCGGGGCAAGGTGCGACGGATGGAACAGCACTGATTCGGTGTTGTCAACGCCACGAATTCGACTAAATCCGTTGTCTGTGATCGTCAGTGCTTTCGTATTCGGTGACCATCCGTGATCGAATCGCCGGGTTTGCCTCGCGTCGCCCGCGTCAGGGATGATCCCGGGCGTGAGCAGCCAGGACATCCCCAGCCGGCCGGCGCCGCCGGTGCTCGACGACATCTCGCGGCAGATCATCGCGCAACTGCAGGAGGACGGCCGGCGCGCGTACGCGACCATCGGCAAGGCCGTCGGCCTGTCCGAGGCCGCGGTGCGCCAGCGGGTGCAGCGGCTGTCGGACTCCGGTGTCATCCAGATCGTCGCCGTCTCGGATCCGTTGCAGGTCGGGCTGTTCCGGCAGGCGATGATCGCGATCACGGTGGACGGTCCGCTCGAACCGGTCGGCGACGCACTGGCCGAGATGGACGAGATCGCCTACGTGATCCTCTGTGCCGGGCGCTACGACGTGCTCTGCGAAGCCGTCTGCGCCGACGATGAGGCCCTGCTCGAGCTGATCTCGACGCGCATCCGCGCGCTGCCGGGCGTCCGGCACGCGGAGGCGATGGTCTACCTCAAGCTGCGGAAACAGACTTACCAGTGGGGCACTCGCTGACCGTGACGACTAAATCCGAAGGCAAGATCGCTCCTTTGGTCGATAATTAGTTGTTGATGATGGTGACGGCGACCGGATCGCTTGCGTAACGTCGATGGCGCGTGCGATAACCGAGCCATGACCACAACTGCCGACCCGGCCGCCACCGTCGACGCCGCGGCTCTCGCCCAGTCCGCCCGCAGCAACCTCTGGATGCACTTCACCCGCCATTCCGCTTACGACACCACCGACGTCCCGGTGATCGTGCGCGGCGAAGGCGCCTACATCTGGGACGCCCGCGGGAAGCGGTACCTGGACGGGCTCGCCGGCTTGTTCGCGGTCCAGGTCGGCCACGGCCGCGAGGAGCTCGCCGAAGCCGCCGCGCGTCAGACGAAACAGCTCGCGTACTTCCCGCTGTGGGGTCACGCGCACCCGTCGGCGATCGAGCTGGCCGAGCGGCTGGCCGCCGCGTCGCCCGGCGACCTGAACCGCGTGTTCTTCACCGTGAGCGGCGGCGAGTCGGTCGAAACGGCGTGGAAGCTCGCCAAGCAGTACTTCAAGCTCGTCGGGAAACCGACCAAGCACAAGGTGATCAGCCGCGCGCTGGCCTACCACGGCACCTCGCAGGGTGCGCTGTCGATCACCGGCATCCCCGGCGCGAAGGCCGACTTCGAGCCGCTGGTGCCGAGCACGATGCGCGTGCCCAACACGAACTTCTACCGCGCCACCGAGCACGCCGACGACTACGCCGCCTACGGCCGCTGGGCCGCCGACCAGATCGAGCAGGCCATCGAGTTCGAGGGCGCGGACACCGTCGCCGCCGTCTTCCTCGAGCCGGTGCAGAACACCGGCGGCTGCTTCGTCCCGCCGCCCGGTTATTTCGAGCGCGTCCGCGAGATCTGCGACAAGCACGACGTCCTGCTGGTGTCGGACGAGGTGATCTGCGCGTTCGGCCGGGTCGGATACGACTTCGCCGCCAAGCGCTACGGCTACCAGCCGGACATCATCACGACGGCGAAGGGCCTGACGTCCGGGTACGCGCCGCTGGGCGCGGTGCTCGCGAGCGAGCGGCTGATGGACCCGTTCACCCGCGGCGCCACGACGTTCATGCACGGCTCGACCTACGGCGGGCACCCGGTGTCGTGCGCGGTGGCGCTGGCCAACCTCGACCTGATGGAGCGCGAAGACCTCTACGGCCACGTGCTGGCGAACGAGTCCGCGTTCCGGTCCACTTTGGACAAGCTGACCGACCTGCCGATCGTGGGCGACGTCCGCGGCGCGGGGTTCTTCTACGGCATCGAGCTGGTCAAGGACAAGGCGACCAAAGAGACGTTCAGCGCGGCGGAATCCGAGCGCGTGCTGCGCGGTTTCCTGTCGGACGCGCTGTTCGAGGCCGGCCTGTACTGCCGCGCCGACGACCGCGCCGAGCCGGTCGTGCAGCTGTCGCCGCCGCTGATCTGCGACCAGCGCCAGTTCGACGAGATGGAGCAGATCCTGCGCGACACCCTGACCCAGGCCTGGAAACTGCTCTAGCCGCTGCGGCCGATCAGGTGACAGCCGGAGGCGCGGCTAAACCGGGCACCGGTTTCGCGGGTTGCCGTCGTGCCCGGCCACCGAGCCGGGTTCGGGCACGTGTGCAGCGGCGTACCAGTACGCTCCCGGAAACAGCGCGCTGTACTGGCAGTCCTGTTCGTGGGCCGACAACAACGAGGCGTACTTCACCCCCCATCTCGGCAATGCCTCCGACTGCAACTGGATTCCGTCCCGGGTCACCCGTGTGCCTCCATCACCAACTTCGCCGTTCCGGCTCGTTCGGTCCGGCAGACGCCGAGCGACACGTGCGTCCTGCACCGCACGCGGGCGGCTTACGCCTCCGTCGGCTACCCCAACGGCGGCGATGCCGCGATCAGTGACACGCTCCAGGTCCAGTAGCCGGGTGCCTGCCGGGAAAGTCGTGTTCGTGCGGGTCGGTTAGCCCGGACGGGCAACGAATCTGCGGGGCGCCCGCCCGGCTGGGTACCGTGGATCTTGGGACCGGGGGAGCGGCCGTCGCCGGCCCGACTGCGACGTCGGCCGCGCACCCGGGAGGACTCTCGATGACCGCGACCACGGACACCCCGCGCCTGCCGTTCGCGCGGCCGAACGTCCTGGAGATCGCTCCGCTCTACGAAGTGCTGCGGCGCGAGGGGCCGGTGGTGCGCGTGACGACGCCGGTGGGTGATCCGGCGTGGCTCGTCACCGGCTTCGACCAGGTGCGGACCGTGCTGTCGGACCCGCGGTTCGGCCGCTCGCACCCCGCGCCGGAAGAGGCGTCGTCGCTGTCGGACGCGGCGATCCTCAGCCGGCCGCAGGGTGACCACGACACCGAGCACGCCGAGCACGCGCGGATGCGGAAGATGCTGGTCCCGTCGTTCTCCGCCAACCGGATGCGGCGGCTGGCCGGCCACGTCCAGGAGCTGGCCGACGGCTGCTTCGACGCGATGGACCGGGCCCGCGCCGAGCACCCTGGGGAGCCGGTCGACCTGCACGAAGTCCTCTCGTTCCCGCTGCCCGTGCTGGTGATCTGCGAGCTGCTCGGCGTCCCGTACGAGGACCGCGACACGTTCCGGGTGCTCTCGGAGCGGATGGGCCGCACGGACATCGGGACCGGCGCCGACGCCGCGCTCGACGAGTTCGCCGAGTACATGGGCCGGCTCGCCGCGGCGAAGCGGCGCCACTCGACCCAGGACGTCGTCTCCGACATGGTCCGCGCCCAAGCCGACGACCCGTCGTTCAGCGACGACGACCTCGCCCGGCTCGCCGCCGGCCTGCTGTTCGCCGGCCACGAGACGACGTCCAACCGGATCGACCTCGGCGTGTTGTTCCTGCTCACCGACCTCGCCCAGCGTGACGCGCTCGCCGCCGACCCCGAGGGCCGCGTCCACGGCGTCGTCGAGGAGATCCTCCGGATGTCGGCGCCGGGTGGCCTCGGCCTCCTGCGGTACGCGCACGACGACGTCGACCTCGGCGGCGCGGCGATCGCCCGCGGCGACGCCGTGGTCCTGTCGATCAGTGCCGCCAACCGCGACGAGTCCGTGTTCCCCGGCGCCGCGACGTTCGACCCGGAGCGCAAGCCGAACGGGCACGTCGCCTTCGCCTACGGCGGCTGGTTCTGCATCGGCGCCAGCCTCGCCCGCACCGAGCTGCGGGTGGTGTTCGGCTCGCTGTTCCGCCGGTTCCCGGGGCTGCAGCTGGCCGTTGGGGTGGATGAACTGGAGGTCCGGACGAATCGTGTCACCGGGGGAGTGGACCGCGTGCCGGTCCTCTGGTAGACCGAAGCGGCTTCGACGCCGTTATCACCGGAAAGTCAGGACAGCATGGCCCTGTGGGACAAGCTCGGAATGGACGACAAGCTCGTCAAGGTGCTGAAGGAGATCCCACCGGGCCCGGAGGCCGAGGACTTCGGCCCCGCCTTCGTCACGATCCACCAGCTGGCCGTCGAGCTCGACCAGCGGTTTCCCGAGGTGCGCCGGCAGCTGGACGTGCCGTTCGGCGGTGGCGCGAGCCGGCACGCCGGGCTCGTCGAGCTGCTCGGCAAGGAGCTGGTCGACAAGATCAAGCGCTACGGCGACGTCTACCCGATCGAAGCCGCGCAGCTCTCGTCGGTGCGGTTCCGGGAGCTGCGGCTGCGCGGTCCGGGCGGGCGTGACCTGGTCGGCGCGTCGCGGACCGACCTGCCGCTGATCCGCCTGCGGGCCAAAGACAAGCCCGAGGACTGAGCGATGCTCCCACCGCCGCCGGTCCGGGTGATGGTCGCCGAGCGCGACCCCGGCGTGCGGGACCGCCTGAGCGGGATCCTCGGCGAGGCGGACGGCATCGAGGTCGTCGGCTCGGTCGGTGACGCGACGGCGACCCGCGCCACCCTCCGGCGGCGGCTGCCCGACGTGGTGCTGCTGGACCCGCGCCTGGCGCCGCTGGAGCCGGTTTCCCGGCGCCCCGCGGTGGTCGTGCTGGCCACGTTCGACTCCGAGGCGGGGATCCTGCGCGCGCTGCGGGACGGCGCGGCGGGGTTCCTGCTGCGGTCCGCCCGGCGCAACGAGCTGATCAAGGTGGTCCGGCTGGCGGCCGACGGGCACGTGGTCCTCTCGCCGGACGCCTCCCGCCGCCTGGTCTCCGCGGCGACGCGCCTGTCCGGCCCCCGCGACGAGCGGCTGGCGCGGGTCGACCTGCTGTCGGAGCGCGAGCGGGAGGTGCTGGTCGGCATCGGCTCGGCCCTGACGAACGCCGAGATCGCGACGCGGCTCGAACAGCCGGAACCGGTGGTGCGGACCCTCGTCACGCAGGTCGTGAAGAAGCTCGGGTGCGCGCACCGGACGGAGGCCGGGCTGCTGGCCATCGAACGCGGCCTCTGCCGCTGACGCCCCTGCCACTGACGACTCTGCCGCTGACGGAGGCGCCGTGAAGGGCACCCTCAGGGACATAAGAGCCCTGAAGGTGCCCCTCACGACCTTCGTCAGAACCCGCCGAGGCCGTTCGGGACGCCGACGCCCGTGGGGGCGTCGTAACCCGGGGCGGCCACGCACAGGTAGTCGCCGCCGCACTTCGTGCCGCCGCCGACGGGATCGTTGTTCCCGGCCGTGATGTCGACGAACTGCGACGCCCGCGCGTAGAGGTCGGCCGGCTGCGCGACCCCCGCGCGGCCGGACCGGCCGTACAGCCCGGCGACGAACGGCGCCGACGCGCTGGTGCCGTTCACCGGGAGCCAGCCGCCCACGTCGGTGTTGTAGATCGCCAGGCTGTCGGCGACCGCCGCGACGTCCGCGACCGTCCGCTTGCCGCAGTGGGTGTCCTTCTGCCACTTCGGTTTCGCGATGTAGGCCGAGCAGCCGCTGCCGCCGTAGGCCCACGCCTGCTCCGCCCAGCCGCGCGCGGAGTCCGGGTCCCGCGCCAGCGACGTCCCGCCGACCGCGACCGTCGTCGCCAGCGCGGCGGGGTAGCTCGCCGCGGTGAACCCGGAGTCGCCCGAGGAGGCCACCACCGTCACGCCCGGGTGCCGGTAGTGGCTCGCGAACGCCAGCTGCGCGCCGCCTTCGCGCGAACCGTAGCTGTTCGACACCACCTTCGCGCCCAGCCGGACGGCGGTGTCCTCGGTCTCGGCGAGGTCGGCGAACCCGGGGGTGGTGCCCTCCACGACGACGATCCGGCACGACGGGCACGCCGCGGACACCATCGAGACGTCCAAAGTGGACTCGATGGCCCAGCCGAAGTCGGCCGCCGGCAACGGCGTCGCGGCGCCCTGCTGGTTGACCTTCCGGAAGCAGCCGTTCGCCGTGGTGCACGGCGGCAGGCCGTACTGCGCCCGGTAGGTGGCCAGGTCGGCCTCCAGGTCGGGTGCGTCGTAGGCGATCGAGATGCCGACGACCGTGTCGGGCCCGGTGCTCGCAGGCAGCCGGTAGGCCGAGGCCAGGTCGTCGGCACCCCAGCCGACCGGGCCGTCGGCCAGGGCGCGGGTGGCCCCCGGCGTGAACGTGGTGAGGCAGCGCAGGACGCCCGGCCCCGCGTCGGGACAGGCCGCGCGCGGCCCGGGTGCGCCGGCCGCCGCCGGAGCCAGTGCGATCGCCGCCGCGCACACGGCGGTCAGTGTTCCTGCCAAACGGATGTACACAGTGGACACTCCCTTTAGGACGCGTAGACGTGGTAGGCGGCGGTGATCGTCTCCGCGACGGTCGCCCCGGTGGCGTCGGACGCGGTGACCCGCAGCGAGACGTCCGTGCCGCGGAAGGTGTCCGTGGTCGAGGCGAAATCCGCGTGGTAGACGCCGTTGCCGCGGGCCGTGACGGCCGCGTCCTGCCAGGTGGTGCCGTCGGTCGAGTACTGCACGGTCGCCCCCGTGATCGCACTCGCGGTGGCCGACTGCAGGTGCCCGGCCGTGAGGTCGAGGCCCTGCGGCCCGGACGCGGTGGAGCCGTCCGGCCGGAGCCCGCCGACCGCGTACCCCAGCGTCAGCAACGGCTCGACCGCGCAGGACCGGTCCGGCCCGTCGGCCCCGCGCGCGCAGTACAGCGCCTGCGGGAGGGTGCCGCCGTCGACGTGTTGCGACTTCCACGTCCACTCGGTGTGGCCGGCCGTGCTCTGGTGGTACATCGGGCCGGTGCGGCCCGCGTCGAGCGTCAGCCCCAGCGTTGACGGCCCGGCGCCGACCTCCTGTTCCAGGTTGAGCGCGAAGCCGCCGACCGGGTCGCCCTCGGCGACCGTCGTGCCGTCCTGGGTCAGCGTGTAGTGCCCCGTGATCGTGTCGCGCGACTCGCCGTAGTAGCCGAAGCCGGTGTGGCCGGGTTCGTTGTCGCTGAACGGCGTGATGGCGAACCGCAGCAGGTCGCCGGCCCGCGTCGCGGCCGGCTGGGTGTACACGGTGGCGTCGTCCAGTGGCTCGAGGGCGACGGCACCGGCCGGGTGCAGCGGGAACCGGTTCCAGCCTTCGGTGACGGCGGTGCCGCCCCGGTAGCCGTGGAACGCCTCGTACTGGCCGCCGGCCCAGCCGGGGAACGGCCCGGGCAGGACGTACTTCGAGAACCCGCCGAACCAGACGAGGTCCGGGGCGGCCGAGGCGTACTCGGTCTGCCGCCGCGGCAGGTCGATCGGGTGCGACGGCCGCCCGCTGGTGTCCTCGAAGGCGAACATGCCGCTGCGCTGCCGCAGGCCGGCCGAGGCGTACTCGCTGTAGTAGGTGGCGTCGACCGCGGCGACGTCCTTCGCCGTGATCACGTACCGCTGCTGCGGGATCGTGCCGGCGCTCGCCTTCTGCAGCACGTATTCGTACGGCGTGCCAGGTCCGGGCGGGGACACGAGCCGGCTGTACGGGTAGGTCTGCAGCGCCCCGGTGGTGACGGGTTTCGCCGTCGGCGACACCGAGATCGGCACACCGGGACCGGCGTCGAAGTCGACGAGCAGCGCGGGCCCGGTCTTCGCGGCCCGGCGGAACAGGAACCCGGTGTCGTCGAGCAGCGCCGGCCGCGGGGTCACCCAGGTCAGCTTGCTGGTGGCGCGTTTCGCGTCGACCCGGACGGTGGTGTCGGCCTTCACCGCGAACTCGGGCTGCGCGCTGAAGCGCAGTTCGGTCGGGTTGCCGTCGGCGTCGGCGGTCCAGAAGACGCCGAGCGCGCTGTAGTTCCCGTCCGGCGCGCTGAACTTCGCGGTTCCCCCGGCGAAGTAGTTGTAGTTCTCGTTCGGGTCCAGGGTGTTGCCGTCGTCGGTGTTGTAGAGGAACGCGATCCCGGTGTCGGCGGGTTTCCCGCCGATGTCCTTGGCGTCCACCGAAACCGTGCGCATCACCGACCGTGGCTGCGCTTTCGGCTGCTTCGCGCCCTTGAGCGCGAAGCTCGCGCCGTCGGCGAAGAGCCCTTGCCCGCCGAAGTGGCCGCGGGCGTTGTCCTCCTTGAACTGCTTCGCCAGCGCCGCACCGAAATCGGGCTTCGGGGTGTCGACCTGCCCGCCGGCCAGCAGCGCCTTGACGTCGAACAGGCTCAGGTCGAGCCCGCGCCCGAGGTAGGGGAGCGCGGTGCCGGGAACCTCGTAGTCCCGCCCGCCGAGGCGCAGGTGCACGAGCGCGCGGGCCATCCCCTTGGCCGCGGCGGGCTGGACGTCGAAGGTGTCCCGGCCGTCCGGAGCGGTCCGGACGGTGACCCGGTCACCGGTGATGAGCGTGGCGGTGGCCGCCGCGGTCGTCGCGCTCGCGGGTGGCGGGGCGAGCCCGGTCAGCCCCGCCTGGCCGGCGAGCAGGACCGCGAACACCGAAAGAGTTCTTCGCACTGGCGCCTCCGTGTGGTGGTTGATCACCACTACGACGAGCCAGTCGCCGGGACCGTTGAGCCCGGTTCCCGAACCTGCCGGAAGTTACCTCGAACGGCTCAACCACCCAGAGTCAGGAAGAGTGGACCGCCGGCACCGGCCGGGCGACGCCGAAACCGCCGTACGGTCCGGCTTTCGCGCGCTTGCGGACCTCGTCGAAGTGCCGGTGCACCGCCTCCGCCGCGGCGTCCGGGTCGCGCAGCAGGAGGGCGTCCACGATCACCTGGTGCCGTTTCGCGGTGGCCGTCGGCGAGGCGGCCGGGCCGCCCAGCTCGCCCTCCGCGATCCGGTAGACGTCCCAGAACAACCCCGTCAGCTCGCGCGCCAGGTCGAAGCCGGCTTCCGCGCAGATCAGGTCGTGGAACTCGCGGTCGGCCTCCGCCGCGTCCGGGCCCTTGCGGCGCATCCGGGCGACGCACGCCTGCAGGTCCTCGATCAGCTCCGGCCGGTGCTCGACGGCGACGCGGCGGGTCAGCTCCGTCTCCAGCATCTCGCGGACTTCGAGCAGGTCGCGCAGGCGGCCGACGTCGGTGGCGCCGCGGGCGCGGGTGCGGAACAGCAGCCACGTCTGCAGCGACTCCGAGCCCGCCGACCCGACGAACGTGCCGTAGCCGTGGCGGATCTCGACGATGCCCAGGGCCTGCAGGGCCTTGATCGCCTCGCGGATCGAGTTGCGGCTGACGCCGATGTCCTCCATGAGGCTCAGCTCGGTCGGCATCGGCGCGCCCGGCGGGAGCTCCCGTTCGACGATCAGGTCGATGATGCGCTTGGTGATCTCTTCGCTGCGCTGCGGACGGGCCACTGCTGTCCTCCCCGGATGCGTCGTGAGAGGACATCCTACGTCATACGTCCCGGGACTCTTGACCGGCACACGCCCCCGTCCTAAGCTCACGCCGGTCATAGGACGTCCCATGTCCTACCGTTCGAGGCCCGCAGGAGACAGCGATGTCCCAGAGCCCGTCGCTCAGCCGCCGCCAGGTGCTGCGCTACACCACCTTCGCCGGCGCGGCCCTGGCGTTCCCCACCGTGCTCGCCGCGTGCGGCGGTCCGGCGTCCACCAACAAGACCGGCAGCTCGACCGGGTCGCTGACCGCCGTGATCGGTTACGGCAACAACCAGACGTGGGACCCGCTGCAGACGGCGTCCGCCTTCTCGATGGCCGCGATCCTGCACTGCTACGAGTCCCTGGTGGAGGGTGACCCGATCACCCGCGCGCCGTTCCCCGGCCTGGCGAAGGCCCTGCCCGCCGACGCGAGCGGCACCAGCCTGAAGTTCGAGCTGCGTGACGGCGCGAAGTGGCACGACGGGCAGCCGGTGACCGCCGACGACGTCGTCTTCACCTACGCGCGGGCGCTCGATGACCAGGAGAACGTGCTGATCCACAGCTTCTTCGCCACTTGGCTGCGGGAAGTGCGCAAGACCGGCGACCGCGCGGTCGAGTTCGTCCTCAAGTTCCCGTTCCCGTACGCGCTGCAGCGGATCCAGTGCTGCAAGATCGTCCCCAAGCACGTCTACGACGGCAAGTGGGCCGACGCCGCGGCGGGCAAGGTCGTCGGTTCCGGGCCCTACAAGATCGTCGAGCAGGCCCCGCTGTCGCACACGAGCTTCGAGAAGTTCGCCGACTACAACGGCCCGCGCCCGGGCGCCTACGACAAGATGCTGTGGAAGTCCATCGTGGACTCCGCACCGCGCGTCGCCGCGATCTCCGGGGCGGCACCGGACGCGCAGATCGCCGAGAACATCCCGCCCGCCAACGCCGACCAGCTGCGCAAGGCCGGCCGGACCGTCGAGTTCGCCGACGGCGGCAACAACCTCTTCCTGCTGTTCAACACCGCACACGCGCCGTTCGACGACAAGCTCGTGCGCCAAGCGCTGCACTACGCGATCGACAAGAAGAAGATGGTCGAGATCGGCCTGAAGGGCGCCGGCTCGCCCGGGACGTCGTTCATCAACCCGAAGCTCCCGTCCTCGCAGCCCGCGGCGCAGGACTTCGCCTACAACCCCGACAAAGCGAAGTCGCTGCTGCAGCAGGCGGGCGCGACCGGGCTGAAGATCACGCTGTCCACGACCAACACCTCGCTGGTCGCCGACTGCGTCAAGGTGATCAAGGAGGGCTGGGACGCGATCGGCGTCCAGACCACTTTGGACGCCCAGGACACCAAAGCGCTCTTCTCGAAGCTGGACGCGGGTACCGACTTCCAGGTCGTGGCCTCGACCAACAACCCGCTGCAGTTCGGCAACGACCCCGACCTGATGATCCGCTACTACTACGACGCGAAGTCCATCCTGACGGCGAAGTACGCGCGCTGGACCGGCGCCGACGCCCAGGCGCTGCTGGGCCTGCAGGACCAGGCCGCGGCGGAGACGGACGAGGCGAAACGCACGAGCCTGAACAAGCAGCTGCTCGACGAGATCTCGGAGCAGGCCGTCATCTACCCCGTGGTGTTCACCCAGCTCGGGACCGCGTGGGACCCGAAGGCGATCACCGGCGTGCACGCCCAGGGCTACCCGGGCATCTACCTGAACCAGGCCAAGCCCGCCTGAGCGAGGAGAGCCCCCGTGGTCGTCGTCGTGCGGATGCTGCTGAGCCGCGTCCTCGCCCTGATCCCGCTGCTGCTGGGCGTGATCCTGTTCGTCTTCGTCGTGATGCGGTTCGCGCCGACCGACCCGGCGCTCGCCGCGTTCGACGGCGCGAACGCCACCGCCGAGCAGCTGCAGCGGTTCCGGCTGGACAACGGCCTGCTCGACCCGCTGCCGCTGCAGTACGCGCACTTCGTCTGGCACCTGATCCAGGGTGACTTCGGCACCAGCGTCATCACCAAGCAGCCGGTCGGCGAGACGATCGCCACCGCGTTGCCGCTGACCGTGCAGCTCACCCTGCTCGGCCTGGTCATCGCGCTGGTCGTCTCGCTCGTGCTCGGCGTGACGTCGGCGCTGTACCGCGACCGCTGGCCGGACAAGGTGATCCGGGTGGTCACGCTGGCCGGCGTCGCGGCCCCGGCGTTCTGGGTGGCGCTGCTGCTGGTGCAGTGGCTGGCCGTCGACCGCGGCCTCTTTCCGACCAGCGGGTACGTCAGCCCGGCCGACTCGCTCGGCGGCTGGCTGAACTCGCTGACGCTGCCCGCGGTGTCCCTCGCGCTGCCGGTCGCGGCGCAGCTCACCCGGGTGATCCGGACGTCGATGGTCGAGGAGCTGGACAAGGACTACGTCCGCACCGCCCGCGGCGGCGGGCTGCCGCCGGTCGTCGTGGTCGGCCGCAACGTGCTGCGCAACGCGCTGGTCACGCCGCTGACCGTGCTCGGCCTGCGGGTCGGCTACCTGCTGGGCGGCGCGGTCGTCATCGAGACGATGTTCGCGCTGCCGGGAATGGGGCAGAACATGATCCAGGCCGTCAAGGACGGCGACACCGCCAAGGTGCAGGGCTTCGTGATCACCATCGCGATCGGATTCGTGCTGGTCAACCTGATCGTCGACGTCCTCTACCTGATGGCGAACCCGCGGCTGCGGAGCCACTCGTGAAGCGGCTGCGCGGGGGTTGGCCCGCACTCGCGGTGCTCGGCATCCTGGTGCTCGTCGCGGTCGTCGGCACGCTCGTCGCGACGCACAACCCGGACGCGCTGAGCACCGACACCGGCGGCCCGAGCGCCGCGCACTGGTTCGGGACCGACCAGTCGGGCCGGGACATCTTCTCCCGGCTGGTCGCGGGGACACGCTGGTCGCTCGCCATCGGCCTGGGGGCTGTGGCGCTCGCACTCGTGTCCGGCGCGACGATCGGGGCGTTCGCCGCGACGTCGGGCGCCCGGGTGGACGCCGTGGTGATGCGCGTGCTCGACATCATCATGGCGTTCCCCGGCATCGCCTTGGCCGCGGTCCTGGTGGCCGTGTTCGGCCACGGGATCCTGGTGCTGATCCTGGCCATCGGGTTCCTCAACACGCCCCCGGTGGCGCGGGTCGTCCGGGCGAACGTGCTCGCGCAGTACGGCGAGGACTACGTCGCGGCCGAAAGCGTCATCGGGGCGCGCCGGTTCTACGTGCTGACCCGGCACGTCGCGGTCAACTGCGCGGCGCCGGTCCTGGTGTTCGGCACGGTGACGGTGGCCGACGCGATCGTCTTCGAGGCGTCGCTGTCGTTCATCGGCGCCGGCATCCAGCCGCCGGACCCGTCGTGGGGCTCGGTGCTGGCCGACGGCAAGGACCTGGTGCTGACCGGCGGCTGGTGGGCGACGTTGTTCCCCGGCCTGCTGATCCTGGTCACGGTGCTGGCGCTGAACGTCCTGTCCGAGCGCGTCTCGGACGCGTGGGCCGCGCCGTCGGCCCGCGCGGCCCGGGCCGGTGCGGTCGCGAAAGCCGTCGCCGCCCGCGAGGACGCCGACACCGCGCCGGTCCTGCCGATCGCCGGGCTGCGGGAAGCGGGGGAGCGGCTCGCCCGCACCGCCCGCTCGCTGGACCACCGCGAGACAGTCCTCGAGGTGGACCGGCTGGCGATCGCGTTCCCCGGCCGCCACGACGGCGTGAACGTCGTCGACGGCGTCTCGTTCAGCGTCCGCGCGGGCGAGGTGCTCGGCCTGATCGGCGAGTCCGGCTGCGGCAAGTCGCTGACGTCGCTGTCGATCCTCGGCCTCCAGCCGCCGACGGCCACGGTGAGCGGCCAGATCCGGTTCGCCCAGCGCGACCTGCTCGCGCTGCGCCCCGGCGAGCGCCGCCGGCACCTCGGCCACGACATCGCGATGATCTACCAGGACGCGCTCAGCTCGCTCAACCCGGCGATGACGATCCGCGCCCAGCTCAAGCAGTTCACCCGCCGCGGCGGCACCCGCACCCCGGCCGAGCTGCTCGACCTGGTCAACCTCGACCCGGGGCGGACGCTGCGCGCGTACCCGCACGAGCTGTCCGGCGGGCAACGGCAGCGCGTGCTGATCGCGATGGCGCTCTCCCGCGACCCGAAGCTGATCGTCGCCGACGAGCCGACCACCGCACTCGACGTCACCGTGCAGGCCCAGATCATGGCGCTGCTGCTGCGGCTGCAGGAAGAACTCGGCTTCGCGCTCATCCTGGTGTCGCACGACCTCGCGCTGGTCTCCGAGATCGCCGACCGCGTCGTCGTCATGTACGGCGGCCAGGTCGCCGAGCTGGGCGGTACCGCGCAGGTCATCGGATCGCCGCGGCACCACTACACGCGCGGCCTGCTCAGCGCGGTGCTGTCGCTGGAGGAGAACGAGGCCCGGCTGACCCAGATCAAGGGCGTCGTCCCGGCCCCGGCCGAGTTCCCGGCCGGCTGCCGGTTCGCCGGCCGCTGCCCGGCGGCCCGCGACAAGTGCCACGACGAGCCGCCGGTCCGCTTCGGCGAGCCGGTCGACCACCTGGTCGCCTGCCACTTCCCGGCGGTCGACCTCGCCCGCGAGAAGGAGGCGACGGCGTGAACCTGCTCGAACTCGACGGCGTCCACGTCGTCCACCAGATCCGCGGTGCGAACCTGTTCGGCCACGACAGCGTCTACGCGCTGACTGACGCCCACCTCGTCGTGAACCCGGGCGAGACCGTCGGCGTCGTCGGCGAGTCCGGCTGCGGCAAGTCGACGCTGGCGAAGGTGATCGTCGGCCTGCAGCGCCCCACCGCGGGCACCGTGCGGTTCCGCGGCAAGCCCCTGGACCGCGGCTTCGGCCGCGAGGTCGGCATGGTCTTCCAGGACCCGTCGACCGCGCTCAACCGCCGGCTGGCCGTCGCCAAGATCATCCGCGACCCCCTCGACGTCCACCGCGTGGGCACGCCGGACGAGCGCGACGACCGCGTCCGCGAGCTGATGACGCTGGTCGGGCTGCCCGACAGCGTCGCCGACGCGGTGCCCGGCCAGCTCTCCGGTGGGCAGCGCCAGCGCGTCGCCATCGCCCGTGCCCTGGCGTTGGGACCGGCTTTGCTGGTCGCCGACGAGCCGACGTCCGCCCTCGACGTCTCGGTGCGGGCGCAGATCCTCAACCTGCTGCTCGACCTGCGTGAACAGCTCGGGCCGGCGATGGTGTTCGTCTCCCACGACATCCAGACGGTCAAGAAGATGAGCGACCGGATCGTCACGATGTACCTCGGCCGGATCGTCGAAGAAGCCCCGGCTGCGGACCTCCCGCAAGCCGCTCGGCACCCCTACACGCGGGCCCTGTTCTCGGCGACGCCCAGCCTGCTGCACCAGGTCGAGCCGATCGTGCTCACCGGCCCGGTGCCGTCGGCGACGCACCCGCCGAGCGGCTGCCCGTTCCGCACCCGCTGCCCGAAGGCCACCGGCGAGTGCGCGGCCGAGCTGCCGCCGCTCGCCGCGGCCGACGGTGGCCACACCTACCGCTGCATCCATCCCGAGACCCCTGCCGGAGTGAGCGCCTGATGCCGAAGTTCGCCGGAATCGTCCCCCCGCTGTGCACGCCGTTGACCGACGACTTCGGCGTGGACACCGACTCGCTGCGGCGCCACGTCGAGTTCCAGCTCGACGCCGGCGTGCACGGCATCTTCGTCCTCGGCTCGTCCAGCGAGGTCGCCTTCCTCCCCGACGCCCAGCGCCGGGTCGTCGTCGAGACGACGGTCGAGCAGGTCGCCGGGCGCGTCCCCGTGCTGGCCGGCTGTATCGACATGACGACGTTGCGGGTCGCCGAGCACATCCGGGCCGCCGAGGCCGCCGGGGCCGACGCCGTCGTCGTCACCGCGCCGTACTACACGCGCACGCACCCCGCCGAGATCGACCGGCACTTCCGGCTGCTGCACGAACGCACGTCGCTGCCGATCGTCGCCTACGACATCCCGGTGGCGGTCCACACGAAGCTGGACGGCGGCATGGTGCTGGACCTCGCCGCCGACGGCGTCCTCGCCGGCCTGAAGGACTCCAGCGGCGACGAAGCGGCCTTCCGCGCGGTGCTGCTGGGCAAACGCGAACGCGGCCTCGACGCCTTCGCCGTGTTCACCGGCTCCGAACTCGTCGTCGACGCAGCTCTCGCGATGGGCGCGGACGGCGCCGTCCCGGGCCTCGGCAACGTCGACCCGGTCGGGTACGTCCTCATCCACGACCACTTCAAGGCCGGCAACCTCGCCGCGGCCCGCCGCGAACAGGAGCGTCTGCTGAAGCTGTTCTC
This sequence comes from Amycolatopsis sp. WQ 127309, assembly GCF_023023025.1. Lineage (NCBI taxonomy): Bacteria > Bacillati > Actinomycetota > Actinomycetes > Pseudonocardiales > Pseudonocardiaceae > Amycolatopsis > Amycolatopsis sp. WQ 127309. The sequence continues at coordinate 9,343,664 of NZ_CP095481.1, read as the reverse complement.
CATCACGTCCGTGGCCCCGCCGAGCCGGATGGGCCGCGGCTCGGCCGGCCTCGGCGCGTTCAAGGCCGCGATGAAGATGCGCGGTTTCATCGACAACGCCGTCATGGCGCCGCCGCAGCTGCCCCTGGACGACGAGGAACTGCTGCGCATCAAGGAGAAACTCGTCGAAGCGGGCTTGCTCTGACGGTCCCGGCCGTCCGCCGGAGGGAAATCAGGACCACGCCGGCGATGCTGAGCGCGCCGCCGGCGACGTCCACCCAGGTCGGCGTCTCGCCCAGCCACACGAACGCCACCGCCAGCGCGACGGCCGGGACGAGGTAGAGCGCGCCGGTCGCGACGGCGATCGTGTGGCGGGCCACCGCGTACCCCCAGGCGACGAACCCGGCCGCCGAGGGCAGCACGCCCAGGAACACCACGGACAGCGTCGCGCTCAGCGGCGCCGTCTCGACGCCGCGAAGGGCCGCGGGCGCGAGCGGTAGCAGGAACAGCGTCCCGGCCCACATCGCGTAGCAGGCGACCTCGAGCCCGGTGTAGCGCTTCAGCAGAGGCTTGCTGCCGAAGTGGTAGACGGCCTGGACCGCGGCGGCGGCCAGCACGACCCACGCGGCCCCCGAGTAGCCCAGGCCGCCGCCGAGCGCGATGAGCGCGCTGCCGCCGAACGCGACCGCGCTGCCCAGCACCTTCGTCGTCGTCAGGCGCTCGCCCAGGAACGCCGTCGCGAGCAGCACGCTGAACACCGGCGCCACCGAGACGAGCAGGCTCGCCGTGCCCGCCGGCACGCGCACCTCACCCCAGTTGAGCAGCAGCTGGTACGCGCTCATCCCGGCCAGCCCGCACCCCGCGATCAGCGGCAGGTCGGCCGCGCGCGGCCGCCGCACGCCCAGCACCGGCGCGATCAGCAGCAACCCGGCCGACGCCACCGCGAGCCGGGCGAACGACAGCCCGGCGACGCCGTAGCCGCCGAGCCCCACCTTGATCGCCGGGAACGCCGACGCCCACAGCACGACGGTGACGGCCAGGGCGAGGGGTGCCTTGAGAGTGCGCTTCACGACGGCTATCGTCGGCCGGAAGATGCAGAAGTACCAGTTACGGTTTCTTCGCTGAAGAGAAAGTCTGACTTCATGTTGGAGCTGCGCCGCCTGCGCATCCTGCACGGTCTCGCCCAGCACCGGACCGTGGCCGCGACCGCCGCGGCGCTGCACCTGACCGGCCCGGCCGTCTCGCAGCACCTGGCCGCCCTCGAACGCGAAGCGGGCACGCCGCTGCTCGAGAAGCAGGGCCGCACCCTGGCCTTCACCTCGGCCGGGCGGCTGCTGGTCTCGCACGCCGAGGTGATCCTCGACGACCTCGCCGCCGCGGAGTCGGCGATGGCGGCGGTGTCCGAGAACGGCGGCACCGGCACGGTCCGGCTGGCCGCGTTCGCCTCGGCGGCGCGGCAGCTGCTGCCGGCGGCGTGGGCCGGGCTCAGGGAGGCCGGCACGGTCTCGCTGCGCCTGGTCCAGGAGGAGCCGGACGACGCGCTGGAGTCGTTGCGCCGCCAGGACGTCGACATCGCGCTGGTGCACAGCTATTCGCTGCTCCCGCGCAGCATCCCGCCGCGCTGCGAGACCGGCGGCTGCTGGAGGACCCGGTGCTGGTGGCGCTCGACCCGGCTCGCGCCGCCGGCCTGACGCCCGGCGAACCCGTGCGGCTGGAGCGGTTCGCCGGCCACCCGTGGCTCGTCCCCGCCGCCGACCTCTCGTGCCGCGAGATGATCCACCGGGCGTGCGGCGCGGCGGGGTTCGTGCCGCCGGTGGCGGCGGAGGCGAGCGACTTCGCGGTCCTCGTCGCGCTGGCCGCGTCCGGCGCGGGCGTGGCGTTGGTGCCCGCCATGGCGTTGCCGGCCGGGCCGCCGGGGGTCAGCCTCCACCCGCTCGAAGAACCGTTGACGCGCAAGGTGTTCGCGCTGACCCGGACGGGCACCGCGCGGCGCCCGGACATCCGGGTCGTGCTCGACGAGCTGGAGCGGTCGGCCCGCGACTGGGCGGACCGCTACCGCTGAGGCCGCGCCTTCTCCACGGCCTCCAGGAACTTCGCGACCTTCGCGCGCATCCCGTACGGGTAGAGGAACGTGTTCCCGGCCAGCTTGTCGGCGAACAGGGGCACGTTCGCGACGACGTCCGCCGCCGAATCCGGGACCACGAAGACGATCTTGCCCGGTTTCCAGGCCGTCGGCGGCGTGTGCTGGATCTTGCTGATCTTCTCGACCGGGAACCTGTTCTTGGTGTCGCCGGGGATGATGAACCAGCTTTTCGTCGCGACGCTGAGCGTGACGGTGTGCCCGTCGAAACGGATCGACCTGCGCCTGGCCCTCAGATGCACGCGTCCGACTATGGCAGAGCGCGCTGCCTGTGGGACAGGTGCTTCCGGGTGCTCAGAGCGTCTTGCAGGTCAGGGCCGGGCGCGCGGTGCCGTTGCCCTGACCCGTCAACGCGGTCAGGCCGAACGACGTCGAGCCGTTCGCGTCGAGCTTCGCGTTCCAGTCCGCGTTGTCGACCGTGACCGTCGAGCCGTCGACGGTGAAGGTGCCGTTCCACAGACCGGTGATGTGGTGGCCGTCGGGCAGGGTCCAGTAGACGCGCCAGCCGAGCAGCTTGACGGCGCGGTCGTTGTGCACGGTCACCTCGACCTGGTAGCCGCCGGGCCACGAGTTCGTCACCCGGTAGTCGGCCGCGCAGCCCAGATCCGCGGGGGCCGGGGAGCTGGTGGCGGGCGTCGACGGCGGGGGAGTGGTGGCGAACGGCACGGGTGCGGGCGCGGCCACCGTCGCGCTGCTGTCGGGCACCAGCGCCGTGCCGATGAGCACGCCCAGGGCCAGCAGCACCGCACCGGCCGCGCCGGCGAGGACGAGCTTCCGGCGGGGCCGGCGGACCTGCAGCAGGCGCGTCCCGACCTGGGGGACCACCCGCGGCGGCGGCAGCGGGCGGCCACCGGTGACCGCCTCGAACAGCTCCTGCACCTCGGTCATGGCCGGCCGCTGCGCGGGATCTCGCTGCAGGAGCCGGCTGAGCACCTCGGCCAGCGGGCCGCTGTGCTTCGGCGGGATGACGTCGTCCTGGGCGATCCGCCGCAACAGGACGATGGTGTTGTCCTCGTTGCCGAACGGCGGCGAGCCCTCCAGCGCGCGGTAGAGCGTCGCGCCGAGGGAGAAGACGTCCGCCGGGAACCCGGCTTCGGCGCCCCCGGCGACTTCGGGTGCCAGGTAGGCGGGTGTGCCGGCGATGAACCCGCCGCCGGTCACGGTCCCTTCGCCGGTCGCGCGGGAGATGCCGAAGTCGGCGATCTTCGTGACGCCGTCGGGCGCCATCAGGACGTTGCCGGGCGTGACGTCGCGGTGCACGATGCCTTCGGCGTGCGCGGCGGCGAGCGCCGACGCGACCTGCTCGCCGACGCGCGCGACCTGGTCGGCCGGCAGGGTTTCCCGCTCCAGCAGGACTTCGGCCAGGCTCTGCGACGGCAGGTACTCCATGACCAGGTACGGGTCGCCGGCGTGCTCGACGACGTCGTGCACGGTGATGGCGTGCGGGTGCCGCAGCCGTGCGGTGAGCCGCGCCTCGCGCAGGGCCCGCGGGCCGCCCTGCCCGCCGCCGGACGGGTCGTAGCCCAGCTGCTTCACCGCGACGACCCGGTCGAGCCGCTCGTCGCGGGCACGCCAGACGACGCCCATCGCTCCCTGGCCGATCCGGTCGACCAGCCGGTAGCGCTCGGCGATCAGCTGTCCTGCCTCGGTCACGACGATCCTCCGGTACCGGTGCTCGCCCAGGCCTTCCCCGGTGACACGGATCCGGGGACCGATCGGTTCGAGCTTAACGGCCTGCTCGTCGCCTCGCCGACGAGCAGGCCGCCGCCACCCTCACGCGCTGAGCGGGTGCAGCTGGTCCCACGACGGGACGCGCGGGGTGATCCGCAGCTTCATCCCGGCTTCGGCGGGCAGCTTGTCCGCCTTGCGGGCGTTGCAGCTGCGCGCCGTCCCGCCGCACGCGGCGACCGTGTTGAGCCAGTCGGTCCGCGCGCCGCCGCGGCTCAGCGGCACCACGTGGTCGATCGTCGTCGCGCGCTGCCCGCAGTAGGCGCAGCGGTGCCCGTCACGTGCCAGCACACCACGCCGGGACCAGCGTGGCGGCTGCGTATATCGCCACTTCATGACGACGTACCGCAGCAACCGCACGATCTTCGGGCGCGGGAACAGCCCGTAGGCGAGACCGTCTTCGGCCTCGTGGACCACGGCGACGTCGCGCACGAGCATCCGGATGGCGTGCGGGACGGACACGGTGTGCAGCGGCTCGTAGCCGGCGTTGAGGACGAGAACCCCCATGGCGCAACCTCTTTCGGTGAAACGGATGCGAAAAGCCGCCCGGATCGCGGTGATCCGGGCGGCTTTCCGCGAAGCGACGTGTTCATGGTCGCCGAGCTTCGCGAGAGGCGTCAATCGTGTTTCAGTGCAACGGGTGATTCCGGAAGAACCGCCAGATCACCGGGGTCGCGTCGATGACCGTCGGCGTGGCCGAGTCGAGGTTCGGTTTCGTGCTCGGCCAGACGTGCCCCGCGCCTTCGACGCGGTAGTGCTCGACCGTGCCGCGCCGGTCGCAGGCGAGCCACTTCTGCGCGACGACGCCCTTCACCGGCGTCCACGACAGCGGCCCGAACCGGCAACCGTCCCTTGTGGACCACGCGGCCAGCCAGTCGGGGATCGGCGGCAGGCCCTTCTCCGGGACGCCGGTGTAGGGGATGGTCGTGTCGGCGGTGCCGTGGAAGTCGAGGATCGGCACCGGCCGGCTCGGGTGGCAGGCGCCGCCCTGCGGGTAGAAGGCGCCGGACACCGGGGCGAACGCCGCGATCCGGCTCGCCAGGCGGCAGGCCAGCACGCCGACGAACCCGCCGCCGTTGGACTTCCCGGCGGCGAAGACGCGGTTCGCGTCGACGCACAGCGTCCGCTGCAGCTTCGTGATCAGGTCGCTGGTGAGCAGGACGTCGTCCGCGGCGGCCGAGTAGGGCGCGCCGGTCCAGGCGGTCTCGCCGTCGGTCCCGACGAGGCCCTGCGGGTAGACCGAGATCGCGTCCAGCGCGGAGAAACCGGACAGCTCCTCCTGGTACTGGGACGTGCGCTTGTGCCCGTGGAACGACAGGAGCACCGGGTACGGCTTGCGCGGGTTGTAGCGCGCCGGCAGGTGCACGGTGTAGGTGCGGTCGAGGCCGCCCGAGGTGAGGTGCTGCGTCGTCGTCACGCCGGCCGGGACGGGCGCCGGGCGGCCGCAGCCGGTGGTGCGGACGGGGTGGTCGACGACGTGCGACGGGGTCGAGGGGGTCGAGGGGGTCGACGGGGTCACAGCCGCGGCGGGTGCGGCGAAGCCGGTGGTCAGCGCGCAGGCCGCGGCGAACGCGGCCGCCCACCGGGGCCGGGGGAAGCGTCCGGGCACTCGATCCTCCTTGATCGGCAGCAGGGCGTGGCCAGCATCACACCGGCTGTCGCGGCCCGCCTACATTGCGTTCATAAAGTGCGCGGCCGGGTGACGGCCCGGACTGTCGGACCCCCTCGGTACGATCGCACCCGTTCGCCGTGACACCCGGAAGGAAGCCCGTGACCACCCCGATCGAGACGCTCGAGTTCCAGTCCGAGGCGCGTCAGCTGCTCCAGCTGATGATCCATTCGATCTATTCGAACAAGGACACGTTCCTGCGAGAACTGGTGTCGAACGCTTCGGACGCCCTCGACAAGCTGCGGCTGGAGTCGTACCGCGACAAGGACCTCGTCGCCGACACCGCCGACCTGCACATCACGATCGAGTCGGACCCGGCCGAGCGCACGCTGACGGTGCGGGACAACGGCATCGGCATGACCCGCGACGACGTCGTCGGCCTCATCGGCACGATCGCGAAGTCCGGCACCGCCGACTTCCTCGCCAAGCTCAAGGAAGCGAAGGACGCCGCGGCGTCGCAGGACCTGATCGGCCAGTTCGGCGTCGGCTTCTACGCGAGCTTCATGGTCGCCGACAAGGTCACCCTCGTGACGCGCCACGCGGGCAGCGCCGAAGGCGTCCGCTGGGAGTCCGCGGGCGAAGGCACCTACACGATCGAGCCGGTCGAGGACGCGCCGCAGGGCACCGCGGTCACGCTGCACCTCAAGCCGGAGGACACCGAAGACGCGCTGTACGACTACACGTCCCCGGCGAAGATCCGGGAGATCGTGAAGAAGTACTCCGACTTCATCACCTGGCCGATCCGGATGACCGCCGACGCGGTGCCGGCCGCCGAGGGCGAAGAGCCCGCCGAGCCGGCGGTGGAGACGGTCAACTCGATGAAGGCGCTGTGGGCGCGGTCGTCGAGCGAGGTCTCCGAGACCGAGTACAGCGAGTTCTACAAGCACGTCAGCCACGACTGGCAGGACCCGCTCGAAACGATCCGGCTGCAGGCCGAGGGCACGTTCGAGTACCAGGCGCTGCTGTTCCTGCCCTCGCACGCGCCGATGGACCTGTTCCTGCGGGAGCGCAAGCGCGGCGTGCAGCTCTACGTCAAGCGCGTGTTCATCATGGACGACTGCGAGTCGCTCGTCCCCGAGTACCTGCGGTTCGTCAAGGGCGTCGTCGACGCGCAGGACCTCTCGCTCAACGTGTCGCGGGAGATCCTGCAGCAGGACCGCCAGATCCAGCTGATCCGCCGTCGCCTGGTCAAGAAGGTCCTCTCGACGGTCAAGTCGATGATGTCTTCCGACGCCGAGAAGTACGCCACGTTCTGGCGCGAGTTCGGCCGCGCGGTCAAGGAAGGCCTGCTCGACGACTTCGAGAACCGCGAGGCGATCCTCGAGATCTCGTCGTTCCCCTCGACGCACGACGCCGAGAAGCCGACCTCGCTGCGCGAGTACGTCGAGCGGATGAAGGAGGGCCAGGAGCACGTCTACTACATGACCGGCGACTCCCGGTCGGCCGTCGAGAACTCGCCGCACATGGAGGCGTTCGCGGCCAAGGGCTACGAGGTGCTCGTGCTCACCGACCCGATCGACGAGATGTGGGTCGACGCGGTGCCGGGCTTCGACGGCAAGCAGTTCCAGTCCATCGCCAAGGGCCAGGTCGACCTGGACTCGGACGAGGACAAGAAGGCCACCGAGGTCGCGCGCGAACAGCAGCAGAAGGACTTCGAGGGCCTGCTGTCGTGGATGGGGACGTCGCTGGGCGAGGACGTCAAGGAGGTCAGGCTCTCGTCGCGGCTGACGACGTCACCCGCCTGCATCGTCGGCGACACCCACGACCTGACCCCGACGCTCGAGAAGATGTACCGCGCGATGGGGCAGGAGCTGCCGCCGATCAAGCGGATCCTGGAGCTCAACCCGGAGCACGCCCTGGTCACCGGCCTGCGCGAGGCACACGCTTCGCGCCCGGAAGATGCCGGCCTGGCCGAGACAGCGGAGCTGCTCTACGGAATGGCCCTCCTGGCCGAAGGCGGCGAACTGGGCGACCCGGCCCGCTTCATCAAGCTACTGGCGAACCGCCTGGAGAAGACCCTCTGAGGCAGCGGCCCGGGCGGATCGTCTCCGCCCGGGCCCGCTCCTGGCCAGGGCTCTCGTCCGTGGCGTGCACCTGTCCGGCCTGCCGATGGCTCCACGTCTCGGCGTTGCCCGCGCAAGCCGAGACTCCTCCCCAGACCCGCCTGAGGAGGACACTCACCCGAGAGGTCGTCGGGTGAGAGGAGTTCTCGTGTCCTCGTCGCAGGTTTTCGCCAACCGCGAGGACGGCGGCCGCCGGCTGGCGCGGGTGCTCGCGCGGCAGACCTGGGCCGATCCGCTCGTGCTCGGGCTCGCGCGGGGCGGGATGCCCGTGGCGGCCGTCGTCGCGCGGTGGCTCGGGGCCGAGCTGGACGTCGCGGTCGCGTGGAAGATCGGCGCGCCCGGGCGGCGGGAGTACGGCGTCGGCGCGGTCACGCCCCACGGCCCGGCCCTCTACTCCGACGCGAGCCTCCGGGCGCTGCACCTCACCGCCGGTGAGCTGGCGCGGACGGAAGACCGCGAGCGGGCCGAGGCGCGCCGCCGGCTCGCGCGCTACCGCGGGGACCGGGCGCCGGTCGGCTGCGCCGGCCGGGACGTCATCCTCGTCGACGACGGGCTCGCCACCGGCGTCACCGCCCGGGCGGCGCTGCGTGACCTGCGCGCCGGCGAGCCGCTGACCTTGGTCTTCGCCGCTCCCGTGTGCGCTCCGGACGCCGTCGCGCTGCTGCCCGAGGCCGACGACGTCGTCAGCGTCGTCGAGCCGCCGGAGTTCCGCGCCGTCGGCCAGTGGTACGCCGATTTCCGCCAGACGCGCGACGAGGAGGTGCTCGCGCTGCTCGCCCGGTGACCCTCGGCGGTTCCACAGAGGACGCACCGTGACGTGCTGCTCCACCCGGGGAACACCCGATTGAGCGGCTGGGCGGCGGGGTATCACCGGGCGGGGGTACCGACTGATGGGGCAGGTGTCATGGCGGAACGGGACGGACTCGGCGCGCCGGCGCTCGGACTGCGGCAGTACCTGCTGGCCGTCGCGAGCAAGCTCGACGCGCCCGCGTGGTTCTGCGAGGTCGAGGTGCCCGCCACCGCCTACCTCGCGCTCGAACTGCGTCTCGAGCGGTTCCCGGACCACGAGACGGCGCTGCTGTGGGACGAGCAGGACGGCTGGGCCGCGGCCGTCGAGTCGGCGACCGGCGAGGACGTGGTGGTGCTGGCCTACCTCGGTGAGGACCTGCTGCCCGCGCCGTGCGCCGTCGAGGAGTTCGTCCGCGACCTCTACGGGGACGGCTACCCGGGCCGGCCGGACCCGCCGGACTTCCGCAGACCCGGTGCGGCGGACGGCTTCGACGAGCGTCTCGCCGCCTACGCCGGGAAGAGCGTCTGCCTGCCGGAAGGCCAGGCCTGAGGACACCCGTTCGTCTGTCCACATCGGACACAGTGCGCCCGCCGGGTGACGGCTGGACCCGATCGCACTACCCTGGGACGACCAGGAGTGACCAGCGGGAGGCCCAGTGAGCACGGAAGCCGCCGACGCGGTGGTGATCGGCGCCGGGCACAACGGCCTGGTCGCGGCCAACATGCTGGCCGACGCCGGTTGGTCGGTGCTGGTCCTGGAGGCGACGGACCGGCCGGGCGGCGCGGTCCAGACCGCCGAAGTCACCGAACCCGGCTTCCACGTCGACCTGTTCAGCTCGTTCTACCCGCTGGGCGCGGTGTCGCCGGCGATCCGCGGCCTCGGGCTCGAAGAGCACGGCCTGCGGTGGCGGCACGCCCCGGACGTGCTCGCGCACGTGCTGCCCGACGACCGGTGCGCGGTGCTCTCGCGGGACCTCGACCGCACCGCGGCGTCGGCCGACGAGTTCGCGCCGGGCGACGGTGACGCGTGGCGGGCGTTGGCCGCGCAGTGGCAGGAGCTCCGGGAACCGTTGCTGGCGGCGCTGTTCGCGCCGTTCCCGCCGGTCCGCCCGGCGCTGAAGCTGTTGCGGAGCATCGGAACCGCCGACGCGTTGCGCCTGGCGCGGATGCTGACGCTGCCGGCGCGCCGGTTCGGCGAGGAGGTGTTCGCGGGGGAGGGTGCGCGGCTGCTGCTGGCCGGAAACGCCGCGCACAGCGACGTTTCCGTGGACAACGCGGGCAGCGCGGTGTTCGGCTGGCTGCTGGCGATGATCGGGCAGGACACCGGGTTCCCGGCGCCCGCGGGCGGCGCGGGGGAGCTGACGGCGGCTTTGGTGCGCCGGCTGGAGTCCCGCGGCGGGCAAGTCCACTGTGGACGTCCGGTGCGCGAGGTCATCGTCGCCGGCGGGCGGGCGCTGGGCGTCCGCGACGCCGCGGGCGACCCGGTCCGGGCGCACCGCGCGGTGCTCGCCGACGTCCCGGCGCCGATCCTGTACGGCGAGCTGGTCGGCGCGGAGTGGCTGCCGTCCCGGCTGGTCGACGACCTGCGCCGGTTCGAGTGGGACAGCGCGACGGTGAAGGTGAACTGGGCGCTGTCGGGCCCGGTGCCGTGGACGGCCGAGGGCGCGCGCGGCGCGGGCACGGTCCACCTCGGTACGGACCTGGACGGCCTTTCGGCGTTCGGCAACGAGCTGGCCCGCGGCCGGATGCCGCGCCGCCCGTTCTTGCTGTTCGGCCAGATGACGACGACCGACCCGGACCGTTCACCGGCGGGCACCGAGGCGGCGTGGGCGTACACGCACGTCCCGCGCGGCTCGATGGCCGGCCGCGGCGCGCTGGAGCGGCGGGTCAAGCGGATCGAGGAGACGGTCGAGGCCCACGCGCCGGGGTTCGCGGGCCTGATCAAGAACCGCTACGTCCAGGGCCCGGCGGAGCTGGCGGAGCACAACCCGGGCCTGGTGGGCGGAGCGATCAACGGCGGCACGACGGCGATCCACCAGCAGCTGTTCTTCCGCCCGGTCCCGGGCACGGGCCGCGCGGACACCCCGGTGGACCACCTGTACCTGGCGGGCGCATCGGCCCACCCGGGCGGAGCAGTCCACGGCGGCCCCGGAGCCAACGCAGCCCGCGCGGCCCTGACCCGAGCGGGCAAACTGGGCGGCGGCTACGCGGCCCTGATCCGAGCGGCTCACCGAGCGATCTACGACTGAGGCGACGACCGGCGGGCCTGCTAGGTCCCCGTGTTGGCCGTTCCGGTCGCCGTGCTGGCCACTCCGGTCATCATGGTGGCCTTTCACGAACGGCCGAGCTGCCCGCCAACGGCCGACACCGCGACGGGGGCGGCCAACACGTCATCGGCCCGGCGGACATGGCGACGGGAGCGGGCCAACACGACATCGGACCGGCTGACATTGCGACGGGACCGGCCGACAGCGCGACGGGGGACCGAGCCGGCCAACATGGCGATAGGAGTGGCCGGCGCGGCACCGGGAGCGGCCAACCGCTGACAGGAATGGCCGACACGGGTAGGAACGGTCGACGTGGTGCCGGGCACGGCCAACATGGCGCTCGGAATGGCTAACACGGTGACCCGAGTGGCCGACGTGGTGCCGGGCACGGCCAGCATGGCGCTCGAAGTGGCAAACGCGGCGCCAGGATCGGCCAACACGGGGTCGGGAGCGGCCAGCAGCGCCCGGAGTGGCCAACATGGCGACCGGAAGGGCCGACACGGCGCCCCGAGTGGTCGACACGGTGCCGGGATCGGCCAACGCGGCGCCCGGCGTGGCACCGGCCCAGCCGACACGGCGACCGGAGTGGCCAACTCAGTGTCGGCAATGGCCAACACGGTGCCGGGAGCGGCCAATGTGGTGACCGGAGCGGCCAACACGGCGCTCGGGGGTGGCCAACGCGGACGGGAGCGGCCGACACGGTGCCGGGAGCGGCCAACACAGTGTCGGCAATGGCCGACACGGTGCCGGGAGCGGCCAATGTGGTGACCGGAGCGGCCAACACGGCGCTCGGGGGTGGCCAACGCGGGCGGGAGCGGCCGACATGGTGACCGGAGTGACCAACTCAGTGTCGGCAATGGCCAACACGGTGCCGGGAGCGGCCAACACGGCATCGGGACCGGCCGACATGGCGACCCGAGCGGCCGACGTGGCGCCGGGGGAGCGCTAGTTCTCCTCTGCCGCCGGGGTTGCGCAACGGCGCCACTGGACCTGGTCGCCCGTGCGGTCCGCGTGCCAGATTTCGGTGGCCGTGTCCGATTCCCACGTCGGCAGCAGGCGGCCCGTCACCACCTGGCCGCGGGCTACCCGGCCGAACAGTTCGACGCCGTCCGCGCGGCGGGCTGCCGGGATCCATGCCGGGAAGCGGGTCCGGGGGAGCTTTCGTTCGATCCACTCGCGGGCGGAGCCTTCGCTGCCGTGGTCGGACTCGACGATGCTCGACACCGGGCCGTCGGCGCCGACGGTCAAGCCTATCGACGCGCGCCAGCGCACGGTGGGGGCGGTGCTCCGCCGGTCGGGTCCTGATCCGTCTGACATCCCATCCAGGCTCCCGGAAGAACGGGTACGGGGACCACTACACTTTCGGATGGATCGGCGTTCACTCACGGTGCCCCCTGGCGTTTCCGGGACCTCGGTCCCTCAAGATCTTCCCCGCCCGGGTGATGTTTAATCACGGCCCGCGCCGGGGAACCTCCGGGGCCGACCGCCGCGAGCGACCGTGCCAGTACCGTCCACAGTGGACGCGGGAGCCGGACCGCGGCTCAGCGCCCGGTCACGAACCAGCCGGTCTCGGTTACCCGAAGGGGACGATACGGCTACCGTGACGGGGTGAGGAGGTGGTCGCCGTGCCCTTCCGGCGTGACGTCGTGGTGATCGGCGCCTCCGCGGGCGGCGTCGAGGCCCTCCGAACCCTGGTCCAGGCCCTGCCGGCGGACTTCCCCGCGGCGATCCTGGCCGTCATGCACCTGTCGCCCGGCGCGTCGAGCGCCCTGCCCCAGATCCTGAGCCGCGCCGGCGCCCTGTCCGCCGTGCCCGCGCGCCACGCCGGGCCGCTGACCAAGGGTGTCATCCACGTCGCCCCGCCCGACCGGCACCTGCTCATCGCCGACGACGCCCTGATGCTCAGCCGCGGCCCGACCGAGAACGGCCACCGGCCCGCCATCAACGCCACGCTCCGGTCCGCGGCGGTCGCCGCCGGTCCCGCGGCGATCGGCGTCGTGCTCTCCGGCGCGCTCGACGACGGCTCCGCCGGTCTCTGCTCGGTGGTGGAGCGCGGCGGCCTCGCGATGGTCCAGGACCCGGAGGAGGCGCTCTACCCGGGCATGCCCGGGAACGCGCTGGCCCGGACGCCGACCGACCACGTCTACCCGGCCGGAGTGCTCGGCAAGGTGCTGGACAAGCTGGTGCGCGTCCCGCTGGACGCGGTCGCGGTGGACCCGCCGTCGCCGACCCTGCTGCTGGAGGACCGGATCGCGCGCGACGGCGTCCGGCTGGACGCGGTCGTGCCCGGCGATGGGACCCCGCCCTCGGGCTACAGTTGCCCGGACTGCCAGGGCACGTTGCTGGAAATCAGCCGGCCGCACGGGCAGTACCGCTGCCGCATCGGGCACGCGTGGTCGGCCGAAGCTCTGCTCAGCGCCCACGACGCCGAGTTCGAGCGGGCGTTGTGGACGGCGTTGCGTTCCCTGGACGAAAAGGCCGCGCTGGCCCGGCGCATGCAGCGCGACACCAGCCACCGCGGCCTCGCCGGCCTGACCGGCCGCTACGACACCACCGTGCACGAGTGCACGACGGCCGCCGAAACCCTCCGGAGGTTCCTCATCGCCCGTCACCCGGAGACCGGGTCCACGCCGTGACCGCCGACCGCGCGGCCGTGACCCTGGTGCCGGACGTCCGCGCGGGCTCGACCGTCGTGACGGTGACCGGGGTGCTCAGCCTCGACACCTACCCCGACCTGCGCGACGGCCTGCTCAAGATCGCCACGGACGCCCCCGACAGCGTGGTCGCCGACATCCAGGGCCTCCGCGTCGACGACGACAGCCTGGCGAGCGTCTTCTCCGTCGTGGCCATGCGGATCGGCGACTGGCCCGGCGTCCCGTTCGCGCTCGTCTCCACGCGGCCGGAGCACCTGGCCCTGCTGGCCGACCGGTCGATCGACCGGTTCGTCGCGGTCCACGCCGACGTCGGCACGGCCGAGCGGGAACGGGACAACCCGCCGCGCCGCCGCGCGGTGCAACTGCTCGCGCCCATGACGGGCGCGTCGGCACTGGCCCGGCAGTTCGTCGCCCGCGTCTGCGCGGAGTGGGGCGTGCCGGAGCACCGGGAAGACGCCCAGCTCATCGCGACCGAGTTCGTCGAGAACACGATCCGGCACACGATCTCCGCGCCGCGGCTGCGCCTGGAACTGCGGCGCGGCATCTTCACCGTCGCGGTCGGCGACGACGACCCGCGTCCGGCCGTGCGCCACGAGCGGCTCGGTCCCGGGGAAGCCGGTCTCGGGCTGCAGCTGGTCGCGCAGGTCGCCCGGGTGTGGGGCTGCAGCCGGTCCTGGTCGGGCGGCAAGGTGGTCTGGGCGGTGCTGACCAGGCGCGGCCGCCCGGTGAACCGGGCCGGGTAGCGTATCCCCGGTGACGGATCCCGGGCCGGCGGCCGACCGCGAGTTCGAGTCGGTGCTCACCTACCTGAAGGAGTCCCGCGGGTTCGACTTCACCGGCTACAAGCGCACCAGCCTGATGCGGCGCGTCCAGCGGCGGATGAGCCAGGTCGGGGCCGGGAGCTTCGCCGACTACATCGACCAGCTGCAGGTCAACGCGGACGAGTTCGTCTCGCTGTTCAACACCATCCTCATCAACGTCACCGGGTTCTTCCGCGACCCGGACGCCTGGGACTACCTGCGCGAGCAGGTGATCCCCGCGCTGCTGGCCGAACGCAGCCCGGAGGAGCCGATCCGCGTCTGGAGCGCCGGTTGCGCGGCCGGCCAGGAGGCCTACAGCCTGGCGATCGCGTTCGCCGAGGCGATCGGGGTCGACGCCTTCCGGCAGCGGGTCAAGATCTACGCCACCGACGTCGACGAAGAGGCGCTCGCCCAGGCGCGGCAGGCGACCTACACCGCGGCGGAGCTCGAAGGGGTGCCCGAGGACAAGGTCGAGGAGTACTTCGAGCAGTACGGCAGCCGGTACAGCTTCCGCAAGGATCTGCGCCGCTCGGTCATCTTCGGCCGCAACGACCTCGTGCAGGACGCCCCGATCTCGCGGATCGACCTGCTCGTGTGCCGCAACACGCTGATGTACTTCAACGTGGACACCCAGACGAAGATCCTCGAGCGGTTCCACTTCGCGCTCGCCCCGCGGGGCATGATGTTCCTGGGCAAGGCCGAGATGCTGCTCAGCCACGGCCGCATCTTCGAGCCGCTCGACCTCAAGCGGCGGGTGTTCCGCAAGGTGGCCAACTCACCCGTCGGCTACAACCGCTTCGTCACCTACGGCTACCCGGCGCGGCGCCCGGCCGACGTCTCGGGCCTGGACCAGCTGCGTGAACACGCTTTCTCGGCCAGCCCCGTCGCCCAGATCGTGGTGACCGGCGACGAGGTCACGGCGCTGATCAACCAGCAGGCGGAGCTGGCGTTCGGACTGTCCGAACGCGACATCGGCCGCAAGCTGTGGGACCTCGACGTCTCCTACCGCCCGGTCGCGCTGCGCCCGTACGTCGAGCAGGCCCGCCTCGAGCGCCGGTCGCTGCGCATCAAGGACGTCGAATGGCGCCGCGCCGGCGATGTCGTGTGGTACGAGGTGCACATCAACCCCTTGCTGGGCAAGGAGAAGAGCCTGCTCGGCGTGTCGGTGGTGTTCCACGACGTCAGCTGGGCGCGGTTGCTGCTCACCGAGCTCGAGCACTCGAACCGGCAGCTCGAGTCGGCCTACGAGGAGCTGCAGTCGACCAACGAGGAGCTGGAGACCACGAACGAGGAGCTCCAGTCCACAGTGGAGGAACTGGAGACGACCAACGAGGAGCTCCAGTCCACCAACGAAGAGCTCGAAACCATGAACGAGGAACTGCACTCCACCAACGACGAGCTGCAGACGATCAACGACGCCCTGCGTGACCGCGGCGTCGAGCTCGACGACCTCAACGACTTCCTGGAGTCGGTGCTGACCTCGATCCAGGCCGGGATCGTCGTGATCGACACCGAGATGCGGATCAAGGCCTGGAACCGCGGCGCCGAGGAGCTCTGGGGTGTCCGCCGGGAAGAAGCCGAGGGCACCCACCTGCTCAACCTCGACATCGGCCTGCCGCTCGCCGAGCTGCGCCCGGTGGTCCGCGACGCGCTGGCCGACGCCGAATCGCAGGCCGAGCTGACCCTGGACGCGATCAACCGCCGCGGCCGCGCGGTCGTCGTCCGGCTGATGTGCAGCTCCTTGCTCGGGGCCGACGGCCGCAGCCACGGCGCGTTGCTGATGATGGAGGAAACCCGCCCGGGCGCCGGCGGCTCCGCCTAGGCTGGGGCCATGAACGAGTCGCGACGCGCCGGTGGTTCGGAAGAGCTGGCCCGCACGCTGCTGGCCACGGCCCGCAGCGCCGCGACCGCGGCGGTGCGGGCGGGGCTCGAGGACATCGAGGAGCGGCACGGGCAGCACGTCGCCGACGAGGTCGCCGGCCTGATCGACGTCGCCGACGTGTACGCCGGGCTGGCCGACCACGACGTCCGGCCCCGCGGCCGGGCCGACCGGCGCGACCGGGATGACGACGGGCCCTGGGAGTTCAAGCCGGTTTCCGCGGTGTGAGCGGCGCCGGTCACTTCCGCCAGTCGTAGCTGAGGACCGGCGGGTCGTCGGACCCCTTCGTGACGGTCAGGTGCTCTTCGGGGTGCGCGGTGGCGTAGCGGGTCATCTCGTCGTACATCCGGTCGCGCATCCCGACGTCGTGCACCTCGATCGTGGCGCGCTGGCCCAGCCGGCCGGGGTCCACGTCCGGGTCGGTGCGGATCGCCAGGTTCCAGAAGTGCCGTTTGTCGGTGCCGTCGGCGCCTTGGCCGTCGTTGGTGAAGTAGACCTCGCCGCTTTCCTTGTCGTAGATCTGCTGGGTCACCTTGATCTGGTCGTCGCCTTGGGCGGCGGAGAAGTAGCCGGAGTCGTCCCCGGCGTCGCTGGTGTAGAAGCCGACTTCGCCGCCGAACGCGCTGCCGAAGCCGTAGCCGCCCTTCCACAGTTCCAGCCGGTACTGCTTCCCGGTCTCGGGGTCGGTGAACTCCATGTTGTCGCCCTGGGCGTTGGTGCGGTCGAGGTCCGCGCCGATGAGCTGTTCCAGCTTGTCGTAGATGTCGTGCCAGCCCAGGTAGCTCTGCACGGAATGCTCGCCGGTGGTGTAGAAGCCGCCGTCCTCGACGTACTCGAAGCCGAAGTAGTCGTAGATCTTCCGGGCGACCGCGGGGTCCTGCATGATCGTGTCCCAGTCGCCCCTCAGCAGGGCGAGGTCGAGCTTCGGGTTCTTCGCCACCAGCGCGGCGAGGCCGGGGATCTCGGCGAGGATGATCGCGGCGATCTCGGCCGGGTTCCGCTTCTCCGAGCCCGCGAGCTCCCACACCCGGCCCGTTTTGTTGCGGATCTTCAGGCCTTCGACGAGCAGCACCGCGTCGTAGGTGGTCACCACCCGCTGCATGTCGGCCAGCAGGACGAGGGCCCGCCCCTTGATGATCTTGTCCTCCGCCCAGGCGAGCACGACGGTGCCCGTGCCGCTCCCGAGGCCGTGCCACACGTTGTCGAGCTTCGTCTGCAGGGCGTCGGCGTCCGCGCGGTTGCTCCGCGCTTCCAGTTGCGCCTTCGCCAGCGCGTCGCGGACCACCTCGAACGACTTCGCCGACTCCTCGAGATCCTCGGCCTGTTCGTCGCGGTTCTTCTTGAAGTCCTCGAGCGAGGAGAGCGCCGCCTCGCCGGCGCCGCCGTGCCAGCCCTGGCCCAGCTCCACGCGGACGCTCTCGACCAGGGCCTTGGCGTCCTTGACGGCTTCCTTGGTGCTCCGGCAGGCGCGGGCCCGGTCGTCCAGCTCGGTCGTGCTGCCCTTCTCGACCTGGTCGGCGAGCCCGCGGATCCGGTCGAACACCGAGGTCATCGGTCGATCCGTTCGAAGCCGCTGTCGAGGGCCTTCAGGAAGGCGCCACGTGCGTCGGCGTCGGTGTTGTCGTAGCTCTTCGCGGCGCTCTTGATGCTTTCGACGAGACTTTCCACCTGCTGCTGTGCGGCCTGCAGGTCTTCCTGCCGGGTCAGCAGCCAGACGTCGTAGTCGCCCGCGTAACCGGCGGCCCGGTCCGTGCCGCCGACGTTCGGCGACCCGCCGGCCGCGAGCGACGGCGGAGTGCCCGCGCCGAGCTTGGCCGCCGCTTTGCTGATGTCCGCGACATCGACCTCGAACCCCACCGACCATCCTCCCGCGTGACGTTTCGCGCGGGAAACGTAACACCCACGCCGCGGTCAGACGTCCGGTTCGGCCATTTGGTTCCTAGCGGTCCCGCCGCAGGTCCAGCCGCTCGGGGTGCGGCCGGAAGCCGGCCGACGCGTAGGTGGCGACGGCGGCGGCGTTGGCGCTCGCGGTGCAGACGATCGCGCTCGACGAACCCAGCTCCCGGAGCGCGGCGGCCGCGGCGACGGTGATCGCCCGGCCGTGGCCGTGACCCCGGTGGTCGCGGTGCACGCCCATCGGCTCGATCAGCCCGGGCCGGCCGGGACCCGCCGACCACACCGTCACGATCGCCACCGCGTTGTCTTCGCCGTCGTACCCGATCAGGCTCCGGGCGTCGGCGTACGGCGACCCGGCCGCCATCGTGTGCCAGCGGTCCTCGGTGGCCGTCGACCGGTCGAACGACGCCCGCAAGACCGTGGTCCAGACCGCCGCTTCCGCCGGCCCGGTCACCTCGATCCGCAGGTCCACCTCCGGCACGGGCTCCGCGAGATCGCGGTGCAGCGGCGTCCACGGCTCGTCGGCCCGCCAGCCGGCCTCGGCCAGCACGTCCCGCAGCAGCACGCCGTCCGGTGCCTCGACCGACACCGGACCCGCGGGCAGGACGTCGCGCTCCGGGGTGGACACGTCTTCGGCCAGCTGCCGCGCCAGCTCCTCGTCGTGGCGCACGTCCGGCGCGATCGTCAGCCGCACGAGGCCGGGGCCGTCGAGCAGCCCGACGGCGACGATCCGGCCGTCGCGGGTCCAGGTCCGGACCACCGCGGCCGTCGCCGCCGCCCCGAACCGGTAGTTCCAGCCGAGGTCTCCCGGGTGCAGCTGCAGCGGCGCGTCGTCGCTCTGCCACCGCCGCAGCGCGGCCACGGCCTCGGTCAGGCCTTCGGTTCCCGGGGTCTCCACGACGATCGCCATACCCGTGATCACACACCAGCACGCGGCGGTCCGCACCCGGTTTTCGGGTCGGTCCTACGGCGTCACCGACATGAGGTCGACGACGTCCGCGGCGCGTTGCCGCTTCGCGAAGGACTCGCGCTGCCGATCGGCGCCGCCTTCGCCGGCGATCAGGCGTGCCGTTCCCTCCCAGGCGAACTCGCGGTCGCCCGCCGCTTCGAGCGCGGGACCCGTCAGCGTGATCAGGTCGTCGAGCACCACCGAGGCGGGCACGAGGTCGCCGGTGCGCGGGTGCGGGCAGCGGCCGGTGACGCCGTCGCGCGAGGCCCGCCAGAGCTGGCCGCGCAGCACCTCGTTGGGCAGGTCCGGCGGGGGCGCGCTGTCGTCCAGTGCGGTGGCGACCAGGCCGCGCGCCAGCACGGCCAGCAGCACCGCCTCTTCCGGCGTCGCGGCGACGTCGGCGATGCGGAACTCCAGCGTCGGCTGGTTTTCCGAGAGCCGGACGTCCCAGTAGACCATCCCGCGGTCGAGGATCGAGCCCGCGCGCAGCCACGCGTCGACGACGCTCTCGTACTCGTCGAGCGAGGCGAACTTCGGCGGCGGGCCGGCCGAGGGCCAGCGGCTCCACTGCTGGTAGCGCCAGCTGTGGTAACCGGTGTCGTAGCCGTCGGTGATCGGCGAGTTGGCGGTCAGGGTGAGCAGCGCCGGCAGCCACGGCCGCACCCGGTTCAGCACCTGGATCCCGGTTTCCTTGTCCGGGATCGCGACGTGCACGTGGCAGCCGCAGGTGAGCGCGGTCCGCGCGGTGGCGCCGAAGTGCTCGGCCATCTGCTCGTAGCGCGGGGTGGGCGTGATGATCGGTGCTTCCACTTCGGACAGTGGTGCGCAGCCGCTGGGCAGCACCCGCAGCCCGCGCTTGGCCGCCGCGCCGGCGAGATCGGCCCGGAGCCCGCGCAGCTGGCTCAGGGCACCGGAATGGGTGCGGCAGATGTCGGTGGCGGCCTCGGCCTGGGTCCGGGTGAGCTCGTGCTGCAGCTCGCCCTGGTCGCCGCCGGCCGCTTCCGCGGCGTCGACGACGTCGTCGCCGGCGTGCGAAAGCATTCCTCGGCGGTCGACGACGAAGAACTCCTCTTCGACGCCGAAGGTCAGTACCTGGTCTGTCACCGGGGTTCTCCTGGGGGGTTGGGGAACCAGCGGGATACCCGGACGCGGTATGCCGCAAACCGGGTGACGGCGCGACTACGCTTGTGTGACCGCGCGCACCCGGGGTATTCCGGTGGCATGGAGTGGCACGAAGAGCTTCACGAGCAGGCGGACGAACGGGTCGAGCGTCTGGACGAACGGTTGTGGCGGGTGGCGACCGCGTTGCACGCGCGCCCCGAACCGTCCTTCGAGGAGCATGCCGCGGCCGAGCTGCTGACCGGCGAGCTGGCCGCGGACGGCTTCGAGGTCGAGACCGGCACCGCCGGGATGCCCACGGCGTTCGTCGCGCGCGCCGGCACCGGGCACCCGTGTGTGGCGCTGCTGCTGGAGTACGACGCGGTGCCCGGTCTCGGGCACGCCTCCGGGCACAACCTGGTCGCCGCGGCCGGGCTCGGGGCCGCGCTGGCCGCCAAGGACGTGCTCGGCGACAGCCGCGGCTCGCTGCTCGCGGTCGGCGCGCCGGCCGAGGAGAGCGGCGGTGGCAAGCAGGCGCTCGCCGAGGCCGGGATCTTCGACGACGTCGACGCCGTCCTGATGGTCCACCCCGGAGTGCACTCCTGGTCGTGGGCGCCGCTGACCGCGCGGGTCGAGCTGAAGCTGACCTTCCACGGCCGCGCCGCGCACCCGACCGCCGACCCGGAACACGGCGTCGACGCGCTGGCCGCGCTGATCCAGGCGTTCGGCGCGCTGGCGGCCCTGCGCCAGCGGCTGCCCGCGGGCTCGCACGTCCAGGGCATCATCACCGACGGCGGCGAAACGACCACCGTCGTGCCCGACCGCGCCGAAGGCCGCTTCGCCCTCCGCGCGCTCACCGCGGCGGCCCTCGACCAGCTGGCCGAGGACGTCTCGACGTGCGCGCAGGGCGCGGCCCTGGCGACCGGGGCGAAGGTGGACGTCGAACGCCTCGGCCGCGGCTACGCCCACTTCCGTGACAACCCGGTGCTGTCCGAGCGGTTCACCGAGCACCTCGCCGCGTGCGGCATCCACGCCGGGCCGCCCGAGCCGGGGGTGTACCTCGGGTCGTCGGACATCGGCGACGTCAGCCTCCGCGTCCCGGCGATCCACCCGTTCGTGGCGATCGCGGCGGCGGAGTACCCGGACCACACCCGCGAGTTCGCAGAAGCAGCGGCGAGCCCGCGTGGCCGCTCGGCGATGCTGGCGTCGGCGGCCGCGCTGGCCCGCACGGCGATCGACCTGCGGACGCACCCGTCGCTTGTCAGCCGGGCGTGGGACTACTTCCGGGCCCAGGAGCGGAACGGGTCCTGAAAGCCGTGAAGGACTCCTTCCCGGCTCTTAGGGCCGGTAAGGAGTCCTTCACGGACGACCGCAGCGGCACGGTTCGCCGCGCGCGTCCGTCCTCTGTGGACCTTCGGCCGACGTGCCCGGGATGCCGGACTTGACGCATACCCATATGGGCATATGATGGCCGCGTGGCACGAGCAGCGACGACGGCGGACACCTTCAACGCGGTCGCCGAACCCCGGCGGCGGCAGATCCTCGACGAGCTCATGGCCGGCGAACGGTCGGTCGGCGACCTCGTCGGCGTGCTCGGCCTGGCGCAGCCGCAGGTGTCCAAGCACCTGAGGGTCCTGCGCGAGGTCGGGGCGGTGGACGTCCGGGAAGAGGGCCGGCAGCGCGTCTACCGGCTCAACGGCGCCGCGCTCAAACCCATCCACGACTGGGTCAAGCGGTACGAACAGACGTGGTCGGAACGCTTCGAGCTGCTGGACGACGTCCTGGAAGAACTGAAACAACAGGAGAAGTGACATGGTGGAAACGGCGAGCAGCGCGAAGATCACCCTGCCGAGCGACGAACAGATCCTCATCACGCGGGAGTTCAACGCGCCGAGGCACCTGGTCTACCGCGCGTGGACCACGCCCGAGCTGGTGAGCCGCTGGTGGGCCGGGCACCGCGGGACGACCACCGAGGTCGAGATGGACCTGCGCCCCGGCGGCCGCTGGCGGTACGTGATGAAGGCGGACGTGGGCTTCGAGGTCGCCTTCCACGGCGAGTACCGCGAGATCGTGCCGGACGAGAAGATCGTCTTCACCGAGGTCTTCGAGAGCGGCCCGCCGTTGGCGGAGCCGGACGTGCCCGTCAACACCGTCACCTTCGACGCCCTCGACGGCGACCGCACGGTGGTGCGCCTGCTGACCCAGACGACTTCGAAGGCCCTGCGTGACGTCATCCTCGAGTCCGGAATGGAAGCCGGGGTGCAGGAACAGCTGAACATCATCGAGGAGCTGGCGAACTCCCTGCGCTAGCCCGCAGGAACCGCTCGCCCGCCTTCGCCAGCTCCCGGGCGAGCTCCGGCGCGTCGAGCACCTCGAAGTCCACCTCGAGCAGGCCCAGGTACAGCGCGAGCATCGGCGCGTGGTCGGACCCGACCTCCGCGACACACCGGTCCGGCCCCTCGGCCGTGACGTCGACGGCGAGCGGCAGCCGGGCTCGCACGTGCCCGGCCGAAGCGTGCAGCCGGACTTTCGCGTGGTAGCGCCAGGTCGCCGCGCCCGCACTGCGCTGCACGAACCGCACGACGTCACCCTCCGGCGGCTCGCGCGGGGTGAACCGCGGCCCGTTCGGCGTCCGCGGGGTCAGTCGGTCGACGCGGAACGTGCGCCAGTCTTCGCGGCCGGTGTCCCACGCGACCAGGTACCAGCGCCGGCCCCAGCTGACCAGGCGGTGCGGCTCGACGTCGCGGCGGCTGTCCGCGCCCTCGTGGCTGGTGTAATCGAACCGCAGCCGCTCGCCGGCCCGGATCGCCGACGCGATGACGCTCAGCACGTCGGCGTCGACGGCCGGGCCGGTGCCGGGCACCGCGACCGTCGCGGCCTGCAGCGCGTGCACCCGGTGCCGCAGTCGCGACGGCAGCACCTGCTCGAGCTTCGCGAGCGCGCGCACCGACGTCTCCTCGATGCCGGCGACCCCCGCGGCGGTCCGCAGCCCGACCGCGACCGCCACGGCCTCGTCGTCGTCCAGCAGCAACGGCGGCAGCTGCGCGCCCGCGCCGAGCCGGTACCCGCCCTGGACGCCGGGGGAGGCCTCGACCGGGTAGCCGAGGTCGCGCAGCTTGCCGACGTCGGCGCGGACGGTGCGCGTGGTGACACCGAGCCGGCCGGCCAGGTCGGCGCCGGTCCAGTCGCGCCGCGTTTCGAGCAGCGACAGCAACCGCAGGAGCCGTGCGGAGGTCTGCAACATCCTTCGAGGATGCCAGGAATCGCGGAAGGAACCCTTCCGCAATGGCTTCTAGCGTCCTGCTCATGACGAACGACATCCGCCCCTTCCGCGTCGAGATCCCGCAGGCCGAGCTGGACGAGCTGCACCGGCGCCTGGACGCCGCCCGGTACCCCGAGCCGGTGCCCGGCGACGAGCCGGACTGGTCCCGCGGCATCCCGCCCGAGCGCGTCCGCGAGCTGGCCGACTATTGGCGGACCGGCTACGACTGGCGGGCACAGGAGGCCGCGCTCAACGCCTTCCCGCAGTTCACGACCGAGATCGACGGCCAGACCATCCACTTCCTGCACGTCCGCTCACCCCGCGCCGACGCGATGCCGCTGCTGCTCACCCACGGTTATCCCAGTTCCTTCGCCGAGTTCCTCGACGTGCTCGGCCCGCTGACCGAGCCCGGCCCGGACGCCTTCCACGTCGTCGTCCCGTCGCTGCCGGGCTTCGGGTTCTCGACGCCGTTGAGCGGGCCCGGGTGGGAGCTGGCGCGCACGACCGACGCCTTCGCCGTGCTGATGACGCGCCTCGGGTACGACCGCTTCGCCGCGCAGGGCGGCGACATCGGCGCGGGCGTCACCGGCCGGCTCGCGGCGCTCTACCCGGAGCGCGTCCTCGGCACGCACGTGAACAGCGACCGCGGGACCATCGCCCTCGCCGGCGAGCAGCTCCCGATGCCCGAGAACCTGACCGAGGCCGAGCAGGCCGAGCTGGACGCGGCCCGGGAAGCCTGGAAGGCCCGGCGAGGCTACCTGGATCTGCAGTCCCACACGCCCGAGACGATCGCCGCCGGGCTCACCGACTCGCCGGTCGGGCAGCTGGCGTGGATCGCCGAGAAGTTCGAGGCGTGGACGAACTCCGCCGGCGGGATCGGCCGCGACCGGCTGCTGACGACGGTCGGCCTGTACTGGTTCACCCGCAGCGGCGCGACGGCGGCCCGGTTCCTCTACGAGGCCGCCCACTCCGGCCACGGCTGGCTGGCGCCGGCCGACGTCCCGGCGGGCTGGGCCGTGTTCGACAGCTCGCCCGTGGTCCGGCGGATCATGGACCCCGAGGGGAAGATCGAGCACTGGTCGGACTTCGCCGAGGGCGGCCACTTCGCGGCGATGGAGGCGGGTGAGCTGCTCGTGGCCGACATCCGCGCGTTCTTCCGCCAGCTGCGCCTGTGAGTGGCCATACTCGGCGGCGTGCAGTTCGCCATCCTCGGGCCGGTCGAAGCCCACGGTCCCGACGGGACGCCGGTCGCCCTCGGCGGGCCGCAGCTGCGGGGGCTGCTCGCGTTGCTGGCCCTCGACGCCGGGCGCGTCATCAGCGCCGAGCGGCTCATCGACGGCCTGCACGGCGAGCAGCCGCCGGAGGGCGCCGCCGAAGCCCTGCAGTCCCAGGTCTCCCGGCTGCGACGGCGGTTGCGGGACGGCGGCGCGCCTGACGGCCTGGTCGAGTTCACCCCCGCCGGGTACCGGCTGGCCGTCGACCCCCAGGACGTCGACGTCCACCGCTTCGAACGACTCACCGCGCAGGCCCGGGAGACAGCGGATCCGGCGGCCAAGCTGGCGCTGTTCGGTGAAGCGCTCGCGCTGTGGCGCGGTCCGGCGCTCGACGGGCTCGCGGACCCGCCGCGCGCGGCCCGGCTGGCGGAGCTGCGCGCGGCCGCGACCGAGGACCGGATCGAGGCCGGGCTGGCCCTCGGTCAGCACGAACGGCTCGTCGCGGAACTGCGGGAGCTCACCCGCGAACACCCGCTGCGGGAACGGCTCGCGGCCCAGCTGATGCGCGCGCTGCACGGCGGCGGCCGCTCCGCCGAGGCCCTGGCCGTGTTCGCCGAGACCCGGGACCGGCTGGCCGACGAGCTGGGCGCCGACCCGTCGCCGGAGCTGGCGGACGCGCACGTCGCGGTCCTGCGGGCCGCCGCGCCCGCCCCGGCGCGCCGGGTTCCGGTGCCGCTCAGCGGGTTCGTCGAGCGCGCCGAACTGGATCGGCTGCGCACGACCCTGCGGGCCGCGCGGCTCGTCACGCTCACCGGGCCGGGCGGCGCGGGCAAGACCCGGCTTGCCGTCGAAGCCGCGTCGCGCGAGCCCGGCGAGGTGTGTTTCGTCGAACTGGCGACGACGACCGAAGTCCCGCAGGCCGTGCTCGCCGCGTTGGGCCTGCGCGAACAGGGCGTGCTGTCCGCGGCCGCGGCGGCCGGCCCGGCCGACCGGCTGGCCGCCGGCCTCGCCGACCGGCCGCTGCTGCTGGTCCTCGACAACTGCGAGCACGTCGTCGCCGAGGCCGCGCGGCTGGTCCGGCGGCTGCTCGGCGCGTGCCCCGGCCTGCGCGTGCTGGCCACCAGCCGGGAGGCCCTCGGCCTGACCGGCGAGACGCTGGTGCCGGTCGGCGCGCTGGCCGCCGGCGCCGCCGAGCGGCTCTTCGGTGACCGGGCGGCAGCCGTGGTCCCCGGCGTGGTCCTCGATCCCGCCACGGTGTCCCGGATCTGCGCCGCGCTGGACGGCCTGCCCCTGGCGATCGAACTGGCCGCCGCGCGGCTGCGGTCGCTGACCGCCGAAGACGTCGCCGCCCGCCTCGACGACCGCTTCCGGCTGCTGTCGCGCGGCGAGCGCACCGCCGAACCGCGGCACCGCACGCTGCGCGGCGTCGTCGAGTGGAGCTGGGACCTCCTGGAACCCGACGAGCAGCGGCTCGCCGGGCGGTTCGCGGTGTTCGCCGGCGGCGCGCACCTCGACGCCGTCGAGCGCGTCTGCGCCGTCCCGGACGCCGACGACCTGCTCACCGGGCTCGTCGAGAAGTCGCTCGTCGAGTACGACGGCGGCCGCTACCGGATGCTGGAGACGATCCGGGCGTTCTGCGCGGAGCAGGGCACCGGCGACCACGCGGCGCACGCGAAGTACTTCCTCGACCTCGCCCGCACGGCCGAGCCGAAACTGCGGGGCGCGGACCAGCTCACGGTCCTGGCGGAGCTGACCGCCGAGCACGCCGACCTGCACGCGGCGCTGCGCTGGAGCGTCGCCGAAGCGCCGGACGTCGCGTTGCGGCTGGTCGCGGCCCTGACGTGGTACTGGTGGCTGCGCGGGTTGCGCAGTGAGGCCCGGCCGTTCGCGGACGCCGTGCTCGCCGCCGTCGGCCCCGAACCGCCGCCGGAGCTCGACGAGGAGTACGTCGTCTGCCTGATCCACGCGTCGGCCACCGATGTCGGGATCGAGCCGATCCTGCGCCGGCTCACGGGATCGCTGCGGTACCCGTACCTGTTCCTGCTGTGGGCGTTTTCCCCGCGCACCAAGGCATCGGACGGCGAACGCCTCGCCGCGCTGATCGGCCCGGACACCTGGTCGCGGGCGTTCGCGCGGATCGGCGACGGCCTCGGCGCGCAGTACCGCGGCCGGATCGACGAGGCCGAAGCACACTTTTCGGCGTCCCTGCAAGGGTTTCGCGACCTCGGCGACCGCTGGGGGCAGGCGAGCGCGCTGGAGAAGCTCGCGGAGTTCGCCGACTGGCGCGGCGACCACGCGCGGTTCCGCGAGCTGATGGACGAGTCCGTCCGGCTGGCCGGCGAACTGGGAGCGGGCGAGGACGCCGCCGACCTGCTGTGCCGCCGCGCCGACGGGATGCTGCGGGCCGGGGACACCGCGGCCGCGCGGGCCGACTACGAAGCCGCCGCCGAGCAGGCGCGAGCGGTGGGCACGACGTTGACGCTCGCCCGGGCCCGCGGCGGGCTCGGCGAGATCGCGCGGCACGCGGGCGACCTGGCCGCGGCCCGGCGCTGGTACGCCTCGGCCGTCGGCCTGGCCGTCGACCCGGTGACCGGCGGCGAGACGCGGATCGGGCTGTACACCGGCTTCGGCTGGACCGCCGCGGCCGAAGGGCACCTCGACGAGGCGACCGAACTGCACCAGGAAGCGCTGGCGACGGCGTTGGAGCACGCGAACCTGCCGGGCGCGGCGCAGGCCGTCGAAGGGCTGGCCGGCGTGCTCGCCGCCCGGGCCGAGGACGAGCGGGCGGCGTTCCTGCTCGGCGTCGCCGTCGGGCTGCGCGGCACGGAGGTCACCGGAGACGCCGACGTCGCGGCGGTGGCCGGGGCCGTGCGGGTCCGCATCGGCGGCGATGCCTACGTCAAGGCGTTCGAGCAGGGCCGGGAAATGCCGCCTGACCAGGCGCTTCAGGACTTCGGTCAGCCGCGGTTCGCGCTCGGTTCGTGAGCGGTCAGCGGCCGCGCCCACGCTGCTGAGCATGACGAACAACCGAGAAATCCTGATCTCCGGCGCCAGCGTCGCCGGCCCCGCCCTCGCCTGGTGGCTGCACCACCACGGCTTCCGCCCGACGATCGTCGAGCGCGCTCCGAGCCTGCGCGAAGGCGGCTACAAGGTCGACATCCGCGGCACCGCCGTCGACGTCGTCCGCCGGATGGGCCTGCTGGAGCAGGTGCACGCGGTCGCCACCGACATGCGCGGCGCGGGGTTCGTGAACAAGCGCGGCAAGCAGGTCGCGAAGCTGGACGCCGACACGTTCGGCTTCCGCGACGGCGACGACACCGAGATCCTGCGCGGCGACCTGGCGAAGATCCTCTACGAGCACACCCGCGACGACGTCGAGTACGTCTTCGGCGACTGGATCACCGGGCTCGACGAGCGCGCGGACGGCGTCCACGTCACCTTCGCCCACGGCGCGCCCCGCCGCTTCGACCTGGTCGTCGGCGCCGACGGCCTGCACTCCGGCGTCCGCGCGCTGGCGTTCGGCCCGGAGGAGCGGTTCTTGAAGCGGTTCGACGCCTACATCTCGATCTCGACCGTGCCCAACAGCTTCGACCTGGACCGCTGGGAGCTGCTGCACTCGGCGGCGCCGGGCAAGATGGTCAACGTCTACAGCACGGCCCGCGCCGCCGACGCGAAGGCCGCGTTCTGGTTCAGCGGCACGGATCTGCCGTATGACCGGCGTGACGTCGGCGGCCAGAAGAACCTCGTCGCGGACCAGTTCGCCGGCCTCGGCTGGCAGGTCCCGGAGCTGCTGGAGTCGATGCGCGCGGCCGACGACTTCTACTTCGACCCGGTGTGCCAGATCCTGATGGACCGGGTGTCGGCCGGGCGCGTGACCCTCGTCGGCGACGCGGGCTACTGCCCGTCCCCGGCCTCGGGCCAGGGAACGAGCCTGGCCTTGGCGGGCGCGTACGTCCTGGCGGGCGAACTGGCCGCGGCCGCGGGCGACTTCACGGTGGCGTTCGAGCGGTACGAAACCGAGATGCGGCCGTACATCGAGAAGAACCAGGCCCTGGCGAAGTCCGCACTGCGCGGCATCATCCCGCAGTCCCGCGCGTTCGCGTGGTTCAACACCCGGATGATCAAGCTGATGCCCTACATGCCGGGCCGCAACCGCATCCTGGAGCAGATCGCCGGCCCCATCCGCGAGGCCGCGAACGCGTTGGTGCTGAAGGACTACGCGGTCGCGGCCTGACTTCGGAGTGCCGCGCGGACCTGCTCGCCGACCTCCTCCAGCTCGGCCCGCTCCCGGACCCGCCAGTCCGCGCTCAGGACGAAGCCGTCGTCCGCGTGGCGGGGGATCACGTGCAGGTGGACGTGGGGGATCTCCTGGCCCGCGGCGGTGCCGTCGGCCAGGAACAGGTTGATCCCCTCGGTCCGGATCTCCGTGCGGCGCAACGCGGCCGCGAGCGTCTGCGCGATCGTGAACATCCGGGCCCCCGCCGCCGCGGGGAGGTCGGCCAGGCCCTCGTGGTGGGCCCGGGGGAGCACCAGCAGGTGGCCCGTCGACACCGGGCGCAGGTCGACGACGGCGACGAACTCGTCGTCCTCGTGCACGAGGGTCGCTGGGGCTTGCCCGGTGGCGATCGCGCAGAAGACGCACTTGCCGCCGGGCGTGGTCGCGGGGAGGTGGGGAGGCTTGGCCATGCCGCCGACCGTAGCGGGAAGATCAGCCCGCTGTCAGGTGCGCGTCCGCCCAGTCAGCGAAGGACGTCAGCGGGATGCCGAGGGCCCGCGCGAACTCCGGGCGCGCGGGGTGGCCGATCTCGTTCGTCCACTCGTGCCGCACGGTGAACGCGGGCGCGCCGGCCGCCACGGCTTCCGCCGAGGTCATGTCGGGCGCGGTGATCTCCACGCCGTGGACGCGGGAGAGCACCTCCGCGACGCCCGCCATCGTCCGGCGCTCACTGGCGAGTTCCAGCTCGACGCCGTCGAAGCGCGCCGGGTCGGCGAAGGCCGCCGCGGCCGCGGCACCGATGTCGGCGACGGCGACGAGCGAGAGTTCGGTGCCCGGCTTGATGGACGTCACCAGCCCGCCGCCGACGCCGTGGGGGAGCAGGAACGACGGCGGCAGGAAGTTCTCCATGAAGAACCCGGGCTTGAGCAACGTCCAGTGCGCGAAACCGGCTTCGCGGACGCGATCCTGGATCGCGGTCTTCGTCTCCAGGTAGTGCTCCATCGACTTCCAGCGGCCCTCGGCCCAGCCCGGCGCCGAGCGGTGCTGCCCGGCCCCGGAGACCGACGCGTGCACGAACTGCGCCACGCCCGCGTCCCGGGCGGCGTCGACCAGGTTGCGGGCCTGGACCCATTCGGAGTCGCCGTCGAGGTCGGTCAGGTCGGGCAGCTGCACGGAGAACACGCCCCGCACGCCCTTGAGCGCCGGGCCGAGCGAACCGGCGTCGTAGAGGTCGCCGGTGACGAGCTCGGCGCCGAGCGCCCGGACGGCGTCGGCCCGTGCGGTGCCGGGGTCGCGGACGAGGGCGCGGACTTCGGTGCCCGCGGCGAGCAGCGCGCGGGCGGTGGCGCCACCCTGCTTGCCGGTGGCGCCGGTGACGAGGACGGGGGACATGGGAAACTCCTTCGGACGACTAAATGGCGGGGCCCGCCACTTCGTGTCCGCTACGATAGCCATCAAGTGGCGGCCCCCGCCACTTAAACTTCCGGAGGTTCCATGCGGCGGTCCGACGCCCAGCGCAACTACGCGCTGATCCTCGCCGTCGCCGAACGGGAGGTCGCCGAGCACGGCGCGGAGGCGTCCCTCGAGCAGATCGCCCGCACGGCCGGCGTCGGCTCGGCCACCGTGCGCCGGCACTTCCCGAGCCGCCGCGCCCTGCTGGACGCCGTGTTCCGCGAACGCGTCGACGCGCTGGACGGCCGGGCCCTCACTCTCGCCGATGCCGCGGACCCGCGGGCCGCGCTGCTCGACTGGCTCACGGCGTTGACGGAGTACGCCGCCTCCGCACGGGGCATGGCCGCGGCGCTGATCCCGGACGAGGATTCCGGCGGCGACCACGTCTGCGGCCGCCTCACCGACGCCGGCGAACCGGTGCTGCGCCGCGCGATCGAGGCGGGCGCGGTGCCGGCCGGGGTGACGTCGGCGGACCTGGTCGCGGTGGTGACGGGCATCGTGCTGGCGACCGAGCACGGCCGTGACCCGGCGGGGGAAGCGTTGCGGTTGCTGGGGTTGGCGGTGCGGGGGATCAGCCCGTCATGAGAAGTCGTAGGCCGCGGTCAGCCAGCCGCGGACCTCGTCGTCCACATCGGACACTTCCCGCAGGCTCACCCGGTGCCCGACCCGCGGCCCGGCGGTGCCCCACGCCGGGCGGATCCGCGCCGTCTCGACCGGGCTCGGCAGGAACAGGTACAGCAGGACGTCGCGCGAGCGCGGCCGCACCTCGGCGAGCTTGCGCTCCCGCTTGAGGAACACGCCGATCTTGACCGCGTCCTCGTGGAAGCCGCCGAGGGTGCGCAGGTGGGCGGCGATCGCGTCGTACACCGCGCGCTGCGCCGGGGAACGCGCGGCGAACGTCTCGTCGACCGTGCAGCCCGGCACGCACGTGTGCCCCTGACCGGCGCGCGCGAACTCGCGGTCGCACTGCGGGCACGTCCAGCGGGTCGGCACGCCGTCCAGGATGGCACTCGCCGCGCGCCGGGACGAGTTCATGACGCGTTGCGCTGGTGCGCCGACCCGCCGGCCAGGTACCGCTGGACCGTCGGGGAGATCTCTTCGACGAGGTCTTCCTGGCTCAGCGCGACGACCGGCGGCAGGCGCAGGACGTACCGGGTCAGCGCCAGGCCGAACAGCTGCGTGACGACCAGCCCGGCGCGGCGGGGCGCGTCAGCCGGGTCGCCGAAGCGCAGCACCGCCGGGGTGACCTGGCCGGCGAACACCTCCCGGATCTTCTCGACCACGGCGTCGTCGGCCACCGCCGACCGCAGCAGCGTCAGCAGGATCTCGTCGGTCGGCGGCTGCTCCCAGAGCGCGAGGAACTGCCGCGTCAGCAGCTCGCCGACGGTGTCCGGATCGGCCTCGGCGAGGTCCGGCAGGTCCAGTTCGACGTCCACCGCCGCCGCGAACAGGCCGTCCTTGCTGCCGTAGTAGCGCATCACCATCGACGGGTCGATGTCCGCGTCGGCGGCGATCGAGCGGATGGTCGCCCGGCGGAAGCCGTCGGCGGCGAACCGGCGGCGCGCGGCGTCGAGGATGGCCGCGCGGGTGGCGTCCGACCGGCGGGGGGAGGGCTCGTCAACCATGTCAACAAGTGTAGGCCAACACTTGTTGACAAGCCAGTCGGACAGTGCTTACGTGGATGCCAACAGTTGTTGGCAAACTTTGAGGAGACCGCCGTGAACCTGCCGAGCCGTACCGATGTGGTCATCGCCGGAGCCGGCCCCGCCGGCCTCGCCGCCGCGATCGCGCTGGCCGAGGCCGGCGTCGACCACGTGCTGCTGGACCGCCAGGCCGAGGGCGCGAACACGTCCCGGGCCTGCGTGATCCACGCCCGGACGCTGGAAGTGCTCGCCGAGCTGGGCGTCACCGAGCGGCTGAAGGAGCTGGGCGTCGTGGTGCCGACGTTCACGGTCCGCGACGGCGCCGCGGTGCTCGCGCGGGTGCCGTTCGGCGGGCTGCCGACGGCGTACCCGTACACGCTGATGGTGCCGCAGGACGTGACCGAAGCGGTGCTGCTGGCGCGGCTGCGCGAGGCCGGCGGCGACGTCCACCGGCCGTACGAGGTCACCGCGGTCGCGGGCGACGACACCGGTGTCACGGTCACGGCCGGGACCCAGGCGATCCGGGCGCGGTACGTCATCGGCGCCGACGGCATGCACAGCGTGGTGCGCGAGCAGGCCGGGATCGGGTTCACCGGCGCCAGCTACCCCGAGTCGTTCGTGCTCGCCGACGTCCGGATGAGCTGGCCGTTGGCCCGCGAGGAGGTCAGCCTGCACCTGTCACCGGAAGGGGTGACGGTGGTCGCCCCGCTGCCGGGCGCCGCCGACCGCTACCGGGTGGTCGCGACCGTCGCCTCCGCTGCCGAGAAGCCGGGCATCGAGGACATCCAGTCCATTGTGGACAAGCGCGGGCCGGAGGGGGCGCGGTCGCGGGTGACCGAGGTGCTGTGGAGCTCGCGGTTCCGGGTGCACCACCGGGTGGCCGACCACTACCGCGCGGGCCGGATCCTGCTGGCCGGCGACGCGGCCCACGTGCACAGCCCGGCCGGCGGCCAGGGCATGAACACGGGCATCCAGGACGCGGTGGCGCTGGGCGGTCTGCTGGCCCGGGTGCTCGCCGGCGAGCCGGACGCGCTCCTGGACACCTACGAGCAGACCCGCCGCCCGGTCGCCACCGGCATGGTCGCGTTCACGGACCGCATGACCCGCATGGCCACGCTCCGCCCCCGCCCGGCGCGCCTGCTGCGCAACACGGTGCTCAAGCTGGCCTTCGGCCTCCCGCCGGTCCGCGCGAAGATGGCGTACCAGCTGGCAGAACTGGCGGCCCGCTGACCCGCTCCGCCCCCGATACCCCGCCAGACACGCGAGATGCCCCGGCAATCACGCGAGATCCGCCGGGGGTCACGCGAGTTCCGCCTTTAGTCACGCGAGGTCCGTCCCGAATCACGCGAGATCCGTCCCGAGTCACGCGATGCCCCGCCGGTCACGTGAGATGCCCCGGCAGTCACGCGAGATGCCCCGCCGGTTACGCAAGTTCCGCCGGGGGTCACGCGAATTCCGGCTTCAGCCACGCGAGATCCGTCCCGAATCACGTGGGATCCGGCCCGAGTCACGCGAGAACCGTCCCGAATCACGCGCGATCCGGCTCAGCGGGTCGGGGGAACGATCCCGTACTCGTGGATCTTCCGGTAAATCGTCGCCCTCGAAATTCCGAGCAGCTTGGCCGCGCGGACCTTGTTGCCGTCCGCGTCCTCCAGGCAGCGGACGATCGCGTCGCGCTCTATCGACTCGAAGCGGTTCAACGGCCTGCGCGTCACCGCGTGGAACTCGGCCGGGAGGTCGCCCGGGCGGATGGTGCCCGCTCGGCGGCGCTGGGCCACCGTGCGCAGCACCTGGTACAGCTGGCCCGTGTTGCCCGGCCACTCCGCCCGCATCAGCAGATGGAGTGCCGCCGCCGAGCAGGTGAGGCGGCCGCCGTAACCGAGTTTGCTCAGGACCAGCGGGACCAGCTCCGCCAGGTCCTCGACGTGGTGGCGCAGCGGGGGCACGCGCACCGTGCGCGGGAAGAACTTCAGCAGCTCCGCGAGCGCCGGCTTGGTCTCGGCGCCCGGTGCGAGCGTGGCCACCACCCACGGCGCGTCGTCGCGCTCGCGCAGTTCGCGCAGGGCCCCCGCCAACGCCGTCGCGGCGGAGACCGACAGGCGGTCGGCGTGGCAGATCACCAGCGTGCGGATCGGTGTCTGGGCGTGCTCGCGCAGCAACGCGGCCGTCCAGTCCGGGCCGGTCGCGACCGCCGCGTCCACCGTGAGCAGCCGGGCCGCCGGGTGGTGGCGCTGGTGCAGGCCCTTGGCCAGGGTCAGCTTGCCCGTGCCGGGCTCGCCTTCGAGGGCGACCCACTCGCCGCGCTCGTGGCCGGCGTCGAGTTCGTGCCCGCAGCGCAGCCACAGAGGCGCCGAGCCGACGACGCCCGGCAGGTACATCGGCAGCATCGGGATCGACGCGGCGAGCGTCTCCTCGGCCTCGATCAGCTTCACCGACAGCACACCGCCCGCGGTGTCGGTCTCGCGCTGGCCCGGCACGCGGCGGCAGTACACGCGCACGCGCAGGCCGCTCGACAGCGCGAGCATCGCCGACGTCCGGTCGCCGTCGGTCAGCGCCTCGGTGGCGTAGCCCAGCAGCAGCGACTGGTCGGCCGGGTCGAGCAGCTGGCGCGCCCGGTCGTTCATCATCACGATGTCCTCGTTGAACGCCAGCACGATGCCGGTCCAGCGGCGGCACGTCTGCAGGTAGGCCTGGAAGAGGATCATCTCGCGCAGGTCGCTGTGGCGCAGCAGGGCCTGGCGGATCTGCTCGGCGGTCGAGCGGGCCAGCGCGATGAGCAGGCCGCCCGCGTCCTTGTACCAGCAGGTCAGGTCGACGGCGCCGATCTTCTTGCCGGAGATCGGGTGGTGGATCGGGACGCCGGCGCAGGCGAGGTTCTCGAGGTGCTCGGCGTAGTGCTCGTGGCCGAACACGGTCGTCGCGCGGCCGTCCTCCAGGGCGGTGCCGATGCCGTTGGTGCCGACGGACTGCTCGCCGTAGCTGAACCCGGGCACCAGCTCGACGCGCTCCAGGTGCCGGCGCAGGTCGGCGTCGCCGGTGCGCTGCGTGAGGACGACGCCGCTGGCGTCGGTCAGGATCAGGCTGATGGGCTGGCCGTCGAACTGCTCGGTGAGCTTGCCCAGCACCGGTTCCGCGCCGCGCATCAGCGGGATGTCGAGGTTCTGGTCGCCGAGGAAGAGCGGGTCGATCCGGTCGGCTTCGACCTGGAAGTCCCGTGAACGCCGCCACGAGGCGAGGATGGTCTGCCGGACGGTGCCGGCCGGGACCTGTTCGGCGGTGAGGAACCGCACCCGCGTCCGGGCGAGCTCGTCGTCGGCGAGCAGCATGCCGGGCACCTTGTCGTCCACGTGACCTCCTGAATCCCGCGGCCCACGTGGGTGCGGGCACACCCATGTGCCGCCCGTCCAGCCTAAGCGCGTTAGGCCTTTCACGGTGTCTCAAATTGAGACGCTCCGGCCTGTCCGGCGGCGGTGCGATGAGGGGGCCGGGGACTTCGTGTCCGCCCATCCACCAGGAGGTGTGCCAGTGGCCGCCGATTCCGGGGAGACCTACAACCCGTGGACGATCGTGAACCTGGTTTTCACGCATCTGGCCGAACAGGGCCTGCACCCCGTGTTCGGCGGTGAGGGCCACCCCGGCGATCCGGCGGCGGCCCTGCTGCGCGCGCTCGGCATCACGCCGACCGTCGAGGGAGACGCGCGCGTGCGGAACGGTGTCCAGACCGAGCTCGCCGAACTGCGCGCCCGGATGTTCAGCGAGCGTGAAGCGCCCTGAGCAGCGGTTCTGTCTCAGATTGAGACCCGCGTCACGACGGGGCGCCCCTTGAATGGTGAACGCAGGACGTGCGCCCCGACACCCGGCCGGGAAGGGAGCCGCTCGGCCGCCGTAGGCAGGAGCCACGGATAAGGAGTGATCTATGAGCCGCCAGAGTGTGGCGAAAGCCCACCAAAAGATCCAGGAACTGTCGTGGGAACCGGCGTACCACACCCCGGTTTCGCACTACGGGACCGACTACACCTTCCAGAAGGCCAAGAAGAAGGACCCGCTGAAGCAGGTCCTCCGTTCGTACTTCCCGATGCAGGAAGAAAAGGACCACCGGGTCTACGGTGCCGAAGACGGCGCGATCCGCGGCAACATGTTCCGCCAGGTGCAGGAACGCTGGCTGGAATGGCAGAAGCTGTTCCTGAGCATCATCCCGCTGCCGGAGATCTCCGCGGCGCGGGCGATGCCGCTGCTGTTCCGCACGGTTCCGAACCCGGAACTGCACAACGGCCAGGCGATCCAGATGATCGACGAGGTCCGGCACTCGACGATCCAGCAGAACCTCAAGCGCCTGTACATGCAGAACTACATCGACCCGGCGGGCTTCAACTCGAGCCTGCGCAACTTCCAGAACGACTACTGCGGCACCATCGGCCGTCAGTTCGCCGAAGGCTTCATCACCGGTGACGCGATCACCGCGGCCAGCATCTACCTCACCATCGTGGCGGAGACGGCGTTCACCAACACGCTGTTCGTCGCGATGCCGGCCGAGGCCGCAGCCAACGGCGACTACCTGCTGCCGACGGTGTTCCACTCGGTGCAGTCGGACGAGTCCCGGCACATCAGCAACGGGTACGCGACGCTGCTGATGGCGTTGTCGGACGAGAGCAACCACCAGCTGCTCGAGCGCGACCTGCGCTACGCGTGGTGGAACAACCACGCCGTGGTCGACGCCGCGATCGGCACGTTCATCGAGTACGGCACCAAGGACCGCCGCAAGGACCGGGAAAGCTACGCGGAGATGTGGCGTCGCTGGATCTACGACGACTACTACCGCAGCTACCTGGTCCCGCTCGAGAAGTACGGGCTGGTCATCCCGCACGACCTCATCGAGGAGGCGTGGAACCGGATCTGGAACAAGGGCTACGTCCACGAGGTCGCGCAGTTCTTCGCCACCGGGTGGCTCGCCAACTACTGGCGCATCGACCCGATGACCGACGAAGACTTCGAGTGGTTCGAGTACAAGTACCCCGGGTGGTACGACAAGTACGGCGCGTGGTGGGAGAACTACAGCCGGCTCGCGACGCCGAACGGGCACCACCCGATCGTCGCCGAGGACGTCAACTACGTGTACCCGCACCGCTGCTGGACGTGCATGGTGCCGTGCCTCATCCGCGAGGACATGGTGGTCGACGAGGTCGACGGCCAGCACCGCACGTACTGCTCGGAGACGTGCCGCTGGACCGACGCCGAGGCGTTCCGGCCCACCTACCAGGGCCGCAACACCCCGAACATGGGCAAGCTGGTCGGCGCACGCGAGTGGGAGACGCTCTACCACGGCTGGAACTGGGCCGACGTCGTCACCGACATGGGCTTCGTGCGCGACGACGGCAAAACCATGGTCGCGCAGCCGCACCTCGACCTGGACCCGAAGAAGATGTGGACGCTCGACCACCTGCGCCGGATGCCCGAGGTGCAGTCGCCGAACGTGCTGCTGAACCAGATGTCCGGCGAGGAGCGCACCGCGTTCGTGGCCGACTACAACCGCCAGGGCCCGGCCGGGCGCCCGGCGCCGCAGAAGGCCTGACGCGCGACCACAAGGGGCGGCACTTTCACGTGAAAGTGCCGCCCCCAGGTGGGCACTTTCACGTGAAAGTGCCGGAACGGGACGGGGCTGGCATGGCAGAGAAACACCGCGTGCGGTTCGAGCCCGTCGGGATCGAGATCGACGTCGCCGAGGAGCAGACGATCCTGCGCGCCGCCGCCGAGCAGGGCGTGATGCTCATGCACGGCTGCAAGGAAGGGCAGTGCGCGGCCTGCAAGTCGTTCATCCTCGACGGCGAGGACGTCGAACACGACAAGTACTCGACCTTCGCGTTGCCCGACTACGAAAAGGAGGAGGGTTTCACCCTGCTGTGCCGGGCCCACGCCTATGAGGACCTCACGATCGAGCTGCTCAACTACGACGAGGAGATGATCCAGTCGGGGCTGCCGATCCAGGAGGCGGAGGTCGAGGTCGTGTCGAACGACAACGTCACCCACGACCTGCGCCACCTCGTCGTCAAGCTGACGGATCCGGAGCAGCCGCTGAAGTTCTTCCCGGGCCAGTACATGGACTTCGCGATCCCGGACACCGAGGAGTCGCGGTCGTTCTCGATGGCCAACACCTCGGCGCGGGACGGGCTGCTCGAGTTCGTCGTCAAGATCTACCCCGACGGGCTGTTCTCCACGTTCCTGGACACCCGGGTCGCGGTCGGGGACCGGCTGCGGATCACCGGCCCGTTCGGGGTGTTCACGTTGCGGGACAACCCGAGCGCGGACCTGGTCTTCGTCGGCGGCGGGGCCGGGATGGCACCGATCCTGTCGCTGCTGCGGACCATGGCCGAACGCGGCATCGAGCGGAAGGCGACCTTCTACTACGGTGCCCGGCGGCGGCAGGACCTCTGCTTCGAGGCGGAACTGCGGGAGCTGGAGGAGAAACTCCCGGACTTCCGGTACGTGCCGGCGCTTTCGGAGCCGGGTGACGACGACTGGGACGGCGAAACCGGCTTCGTCACCGACGTCCTGCGCGCGGCCGGACTCGACCTGAAGGGCGCCGACGCCTACGTCTGCGGCCCGCCGCCGATGGTCGAAGCCGCGCTGGAACTGCTGCCCGCGCTCGGCGTCGCCGACAAGCGCGTCTTCTACGACAAGTTCACCACCACGGGCGAATCCGACGCCTGACACCCGAGGACGGATCCCATGACAGCCACTTCCGAACGCAGTGTGCCGAAGCCGACGTTCACCGACGCCGAAGCGGGCGCCAAGGTCTTCCCGGACTCCAGCGCCCGCCAGTACAACTACTTCACCCCGGCCAAGCGCAAGCAGAGCCACTACGAAGACGTCACCGTCGAGGTCCAGCCCGACCCGCGGCACTACCTCTCGCAGGGCTGGCTCTACGCCTTCGCCGACGGCAAGGCGGGCTACCCGCTGGAGTGGACCGCGATGAAGGCGTGGGGGTCCGACCGGCCGGTACCCGAGCGCAGCCCCGGCTCCGGCGGCAAGGGCTACGACTGGCCCGCCCACGGCTGGCACGAGTTCCGCGACCCCAACGAGGAGTGGGAGCTCACCCTCTACCGGTACAACGCGAACGTCGTGCGCCAGCTCAACCAGAACATCGACGCGGCGCGCCAGGCCAAGGCGTTCGAGCAGTGGAACCCCAACTGGGTCGACTTCGTCGCCAAGCACGTCGGCGCGTGGATGCACGTCGACCACGGCCTCGGCCTGTACCTGTACGCCAACGCCAACCGCCGCGCCCCGACGAACATGCACAACAACGCGATCTCGGTGAACAGCATGCACCGGATCCGCGCGGCGCAGGACCTGGCGCTGTACACGCTGACGCTCACCGAAGAGGTCCCCGGCTTCGACGGCGGCGCCCACCTGACGACGTGGAACGAGGACCCGGCCTGGCAGGGCGTGCGGGAGACCGCCGAGCAGCTGACCGGGATCTGGGACTGGTGCGAGGCGATCTTCGCCTCGAACATCGTCTTCGAGCCGCTCGTCGGCGAGCTGTTCCGCAGCAACCTGGTGCAGCAGGCCGCGCCGGCGAACGGCGACTTCGTCACCCCGACGCTGATCGGCGCCGAGGAGTTCGACTTCTCCGAACGCGACCTGCGCTACACCAAGGCGATGTTCGACCTGCTGATCAACGACAAGGAGTTCGGCGACCAGAACAAGGCGCTGGCGCAGAAGTGGCTCGAGGACTGGGTCCCGCGGTGCATCTCCGCCGCGCGCGCCCTGCAGCCGTTGTGGTCGCAGCCCGACGCCAAGCCGATCCGGTTCGAGGACGGCCTCGACCGCGTCAAGAGCCGGTTCGCCGGCATCCTGTCCGATTTGGGTCTCAAAGCACCGGAGGAGCTGGGCCAGTGACCGTCTTCAAAACCTCGGAAAGCCCGTACAAGGTCAACAACACGGCCTCGAACATGTGCGGCTTCACCCTGATGAACAACCAGGTCGGCGCGATCATCGCGGAAGTCATGTCCACCAAGGACAACGTGACCGTGACGCCGCTGCCGTCGATGATCCGCGTCGACGCGAAGGGCCGGACCGACCTGGTCTACGCCGAGGTCGACGAGGCCGCCGGCGAGGAAGAGGGCTGGTTCAACGCGGCCGAGTTCGAGGAGAGCATGTCCACCCACTACGGGCGGATGATCCACGAGGACGACCGCACGATCATGTTCGCCAACCCCGAGGACGCGGCCGAGTACCTCGACTTCGACCTCAAAGTGATCAACAAGTAATTCAGGCAAGAAGCACTCGATCCGCTCAGGAGGGTCACCCGTGTACGAAAAAGATGGCGAAAAGTATTTCGTAGTTGACGCCCACACCCATTTCTGGGACGCCAGCCCGGACAACTGGGTCAAGGGGCAGGAGGAATACGCCAAGGGGTGGATCGAGTGCTTCCACGCCTACCAGGGCCTCGGCCCGAAGGAGACGCACTGGCCGATCGACCGCTTCCAGAAGTACTCGGAAGAGCTGATGATGCACGACCTGTTCGAGGTCGGGCACGTCGACACGGCCATCTTCCAGCCGACGAACCTGCGGCAGTGGTACAAGAACGGCTTCAACACGACCGAGGCCGACGGCGCGATGGCCGAACGGCACCCGGGTCAGTTCCTGGTGAACACGACCTTCGACCCGCGTGAAGGCGACGAGGGCATGAAGGCGTTCGAGGAACGCGTCAAGCGGTACGGCTGCAAGGGCGTCAAGCTCTACACGGCCGAGTGGCGCGGGGACTCCCGCGGCTGGAGCCTCAAGGACCCGGAAGCGGCGAAGTACCTCGAGAAGTGCGAGGAACTGGGCGTCAAGAACGTCCACATCCACAAGGGCCCGACGATCTGGCCGCTCGACAAGGACGCCTTCGACGTGTCCGATGTGGACCACGTGGCGACCAACTTCCAGGGCCTCAACTTCATCGTC
Organism: Amycolatopsis sp. WQ 127309; assembly: GCF_023023025.1. Classification (NCBI taxonomy): domain Bacteria; kingdom Bacillati; phylum Actinomycetota; class Actinomycetes; order Pseudonocardiales; family Pseudonocardiaceae; genus Amycolatopsis; species Amycolatopsis sp. WQ 127309. Next base: position 9,303,023 of record NZ_CP095481.1, on the reverse strand, counting down.
GAGCACGTCGGCCTGCCGCGCATCGAGGACTTCTGCTTCATGGCCACCCAGGAGCGCAACGTCTACGCGGGGCTCGCCGTCGTCATCGGCGGCCTGATGCACGCCCGGCCGAAGTTCTTCGCGAAGGTCATGGGCGAGCTGATGTTCTGGATCGGCGAGGACAAGCTGATCTTCGGCGCGGACTACGCCATCTGGGAACCCAAGTGGCAGGTCGAGGGCTTCGTCGACTGGAACATGCCGGGCGACGAGGAACTGTCGGACTTCGCGCCGCTGACGGTCGACCAGAAGCGGAAGATCCTCGGGCTCAACGCGGCCCGGCTGTACGGCATCGACGTGCCGGAGGAACTGCGGATCAAGGACCCGGAGAACGTCGAGCCCGTCGGTGTGCCGAACTCATGACGGCACTGGACGAACGGGGTGTGCGGGCCGGCCACGCCGAGGTGTGGTCGGCCCTGGGCACCGTCCGGGATCCCGAACTGGACGAACCCCTCACCGACCTGGGTTTCGTGGCCCGTTGTGAGGTGAGCGCGGCGGGCCACGCCGTCATCCGGCTGCGGCTGCCGACCTACTTCTGCGCGCCCAACTTCGCGTTCCTGATGGTCGCGGACGCCTACGACGCCGTCGCCGGGGTGCCGGGCCTGACCGGGCTCGACATCCGGCTCGACGACCACTTCGCCTCCGACGTCATCAACCGCGGGGTGGCGGCGCGGCAGGGGTTCGTCGCGTCGTTCGAGGGCGAGGCCGTCGACGAGCTCGACACGCTGCGCTACGACTTCGTGCGCAAGGCCGTGCTGGCCGGCACCGACCGGGTCTGCCGGACCCTGTCGGGCACCGGGCTGAACCCGGCGGAGCTGACGCTCGGGCAGGTCCCGCCCGGACCGGACCTCGACCGGCTGCGCGCTCGCCGTCGCGAGCTCGGCCTGCCCGCCGGTGACGGCGACCCGTTGCTGCTCGACCCGGCGACCGGCCGGCGGGTCGACCCGGGCGACGCCAAGCGGCACCTGGCCTTCGCCCGGTTGACCCGCACGAGCATGGAGGCCAACTCCGGCGTCTGCCGGGGCATGCTGCGTGCCCGGTATTCGCTGACCGCAGAAGAGGAGGGCACGGGATGAAGGCCGTGCGGCTGCAGAAGTACCACCAGCAACCGGTGATCGAAGAGGTGCCGGAGCCGCGCGCCACCGGGCCCTTCGACGTCGTGGTGAAGATCGGCGGCGCCGGCGTGTGCCGCACCGATCTGCACATCATCGAAGAGCAGTGGCGGGACAAGTCGGGCGTCACCCTGCCCTACACGATCGGCCACGAAAACGCGGGCTGGGTCCACGAAGTCGGTCCCGCGGTGACGAACGTCGAAGTCGGGGACACGGTCATCCTGCACCCGACGCCGACGTGCGGGCTGTGCCACGCCTGCCGCGCGGGCGACGACATGCACTGCCCGAACGGGAGCTTCCCGGGCATCGACAGCGACGGCGGCATGGCCGAGTACCTGCTGACGTCGGCGCGGGCGTGCATCAAGCTCGACCCGGCGACCCAACCGGAGGACGTCGCGGCGCTGGCCGACGCGGGCATCACCGCCTACCACGCGGTGCGCAAGGCCGTCCCGCTGCTGTACCCGGGCACCACCTGCGTCGTCAACGGCGCCGGCGGCCTCGGGCACATCGGCATCCAGTCGCTGAAGGCGCTGACCGCGACCCGGGTGGTCGTGGTCGACCGCAACGCCGACGCGCTGAAGCTGGCGGCCGATCTGGGCGCCGACGAGACGGTGCTGGGCGACGGCAAGCAGGTCGACGCCGTGCTCGACCTGACCGGCGGCAACGGCGCGGAGGTCGTGCTCGACTTCGTCGCCGAGCAGGGTGCGCAGCAGGACGCGTTCGCGATGACCCGGCGCGCCGGGTCGCACTTCGTCATCGGCTACGGCAGCAACATCGACATCCCGACCATCGACATCATCTCCACCGAGCGCAGCGTCATCGGCAACCTGGTCGGCACGTACAACGACCTGGTGGAGCTGATGGTCCTCGCGCAGGCCGGGAAGGTCACCCTCCACACGAAGAAGTACCCGCTGGACGCGGCTCTCGACGCACTGGCCGACCTCGATGCCGGACGCGTGCGCGGTCGGGCCATCCTCACACCCTAGGAGCAGGAAACATGGCGAAGGAACTTCGGTTCGGCTCGGACGCCCGCGACCTGCTTCTCGCGGGCGTCGACAAGCTGGCGGAAGCGGTCAAGTCCACCCTCGGTCCCAAGGGCCGCAACGTGATCATCGAGAAGATCACCGGTTCGCCGGTGGTCACCAACGACGGCGTCACCATCGCCCGCGAGATCCACCTGAAGAACCAGTTCGAGAACATGGGCGCGCAGCTGGTCAAGGAAGCGGCGATCAAGACCAACGACGTCGTCGGCGACGGCACCACCACCGCCACCGTGCTCGCCCAGGCCATCGTCCACGAAGGCATGCGGGCGATCACCGCCGGTGGCAACCCGGTGCTCGTCAAGCGCGGCATCGACCACGCCGTCGGGTTGCTGGTGGCGTACCTGGAGAAGCAGGCGCACCCGGTGGTGTCCGAAGCGGACTACGCGCGGGTCGCGGCGATCTCGGCGAACGACGACGACACGGTCGGCGCCGTCATCGCGAAAGCCCTGCACACCGTCGGCGACGGCGGCGTCGTGACGGTCGAGGAGTCACCGGCGATCGGGATGAGCGTCGACTTCGTGGAGGGCTTCGAGTTCGACAACGGCTACCTCTCGCCGTACCTGGTCACCGACCCCGGCCGGCTCGAGGCGGTGCTCGACGACCCGTACATCCTGATGTCGGCGGAGAAGATCACCAAGGTGCAGCAGCTGATGCCGTTGCTGGATAAGGTGATGCGGGCCCCGCGGCCGCTGGTGATCATCGCCGAGTCGATCGAGGGCACGGCGCTGTCCATGCTGGTGCACAACCACGTGAACGGCACGTTCCAGTCGGTGGCCGTCCGCGCGCCCGGCTTCGGCGACCGGCGGCTGCACAAGCTGGAGGACCTCGCCGCGATCGTCGGCGGCGCGGTGCTCTCGCGGACGTCCGGCTTCAGCATGGAGACGATGACGCTGGAGCACCTCGGCCGGGCCAAGCAGGTCAGGGTCACCGCGAACAACACCACGATCGTCGGCGGCGGCGGTACCTCCGACGCCGTCGAGTTCCGGGTCGGGCAGCTGCGGGCGGAGCTGGAGCGCGCGCAGTTCGGCATCGACGAGGACGTACTGACCGAGCGGATCGGCGCGCTGACCGGCAAGGTCGCGGTGGTGCGCGTCGGGGCGGCGACCCCGGCCGAGCTGAAGGAGCTGCAGCACCGGGTCGAGGACGCGCTGTCCGCGACGCGGGCGGCGATGGCCGAGGGCATCGTGGCCGGCGGGGGAGCGGCGCTCCTGCACGCCGAGAAGGCCCTGGAAGGTCTGGGGCTGGAAGGCGACCAGGCGATCGGGGTGGAGATCGTCCGGCGAGCGCTGGCGGAACCGGCGTACCTCATCGCCCACAACGCCGGGCACCCGGCGCACGAGATCGTCGCGCGCACCCGGGAGCTCGGCAGCGACGAGGGTTTCGACGCCCTGAACGACCAGTTCGGCGACATGATCGCCTTGGGCGTCGTCGACCCGCTGCGGGTGTGCCGCTCGGCCATCCAGAACGGCGCATCGGTGGCCGGGCTGCTGCTGACGACGAACTCGCTGATCGCCGAGGAGCAGACGCCGTGGGGTGGTAGCGCGGCGCTGATGACCGAGTTCGGCCCGCTGGACGAGGGCTTGCACCAGCCCTCGCCCGACGCGAGCACGCCGCAGTCCCTCGGGATGGGCCCCTCCGTCGGCTGATCTCGGGCCTGCGGAGTGTCGGGGGTCTCCCCGTCGGTGTCCTGAGCACCGGCGGGGGACCTTCGCGTTGTGCAGGGTGCGCCCGGTGCTGTCACCCTGGTGATCATGACGCACTACACGCTCGTCCAGACCCTCGCGACGGTCCAGGAGTTCGAGGCGAAGGGCTTCCTCGGCACGGTGGGCAAGATCGCCGCGGCGACGGTCATCTTCTTCATCGTGATCGGCCTGATCGTGGGGCTGCTGCTGGGCTTCTTCATCGGCCGTTCGGTGGGCCGCAGGCAGGGACCGCGGTGAGCGCTACCGGACCAGGCCGTGCCGCGCGAGTTCGTGGCCGGCCAGGACCGCGATGACGTCCTTGTCCCGCGCTCGCCAGCCCGTGGCGATCTCGCCGGACTTCGCGAGGCGGCGCAGGGGCTGCGTGGTCAGCGCCCGCAGCGCCAGCAGGTCCAGGCCCTCCTCGCCCATCGCTCGGAGCTGGGCGGCCGCGGAGGCGCGGCGGGCGAAGTGCCAGCGCATCGGGAGCCACGTCGCGAGCAGCGTCAGCACCGGCAGCGCGATGATGATCGCCGCCATCCACCACGCCAGGTTCTCGACGGCTTCGATCTGCCAGCGGCCGGCGTCGGCGAACTGGGTGCCGACGTTCGAACCGCCGTGCAGCGCCTTGGCGAGCGCGTCGCCGATGAGCGGGATGCCGTCGGCGGAGTTCGCTGCCGAGTCGAACGTCCCGGTCAGCCCGGTGCCGGCGCTCACGAGCCCGTCACCCGGCGCTCGCAGCTTCATGACCTCGTCGTACACCGTCGTTCCCAGCCACACCGCGACGACGACGAGCAGCAACGCCAGCAGGTCGCTGACGAGCTGGGCGGTACGGCGGATCGGCCGTTCGGCGTAGAGCTGCATCGGGGACGCCTTTCGCGGTGGGGGAGCGCGGCCACGGCAACGTACCCGCGCGCCCCCGGAGCGAACCGCGGGCTAGCTCCGGACGACCTCCGCGAGCCCGGTCAAGGCCTGCGGCAACGGCTCCCGGTGCAGCACGCCGAGCCGTTGCGTCGCGCGGGTGAGTGCGACGTAGAGATCGGCCGCGCTGTCGGCGAGGATCTTCGCCGGCTCCACGACCAGGACGGCGTCGAACTCCAGGCCCTTGGTCTCCGACGCCGGCACCGTGCCCGGCACGCCCGGCGGCCCGATGACGACGCTGGTGCCTTCGCGGCCCGCTTCGTCCCGGGCGAACTCTTCGATCGCCGCAGCCAGTTCGTCGTCGGTGACCTGCCTCGACCACGGCCGGACGCCGCACGCGCGGACCGACTCCGGGGGCCGGACGCCGGGTGCGAAGTCCGCGAGCACCGCGGCGGCGACCTCCATGATTTCCGCCGGGGTGCGGTAGTTCACCGTCAGCGAACGGTAGACCCAGCGGCCCGGCACGTACGGCGCCAGCACCGCGTCCCACGACCGCGCCCCGGCCACCGAGCGGCGCTGCGCGAGGTCGCCGACGACCGTGAACGACCGGCCCGGGCACCGCCGCATCAGCACCCGCCAGTCCATTTCGGACAGTTCCTGGGCCTCGTCGACGACGACGTGGCGGTAGGTCCAGTCCCGGTCCGCCGACGCCCGCTCGACGAGGCTGCGCGTGTCCACCTCGACGAACCGGTCGGCCAGGTCCTCGGCGAACAGCAGGTTCTCGGCGGACAGCATGACGTCCTCGTCCATCTCCTCGCGATCGAGCTTCATCGTCTCGAAGACGCCTTCGGCGTACTCGGCCTCGGCCTTCCGCTCCCGGGTCACGACCGCGGCGGCCGCCTTCTCGGCCGTCTTGTCGCGGCCCAGCAGGTCGGCCAGCTCGTCGAGCAGCGGCACGTCCGACACCGTCCAGGCGTCACCCCGGGCCCGGAACAGCGCCGAATCGGCCGGGGCGGTCTCGTACAGCCGCGCCAGCAGCGTTTCCGGCGTCAGGACCGGCCAGAGCCGCTCCACCGCCGCGGTGAACGTCTCGTCGGCCGCCAGCTCGGCGATCAGGTCCTTCCGCAGCGACTCCCACTCGGCCTTGTCGTCGCGGGACAGCCAGCCGCGGCCGATCCGGCCCATCGCGCGTTCGGTCAGCACGTACGTGACGATGTCGGTGAACACCGCGCGGGCTTCGTTGTGCGGCTGCCCGCTGTCGCGCGCTTCCTGCCGGGCCCACTCCGCCGTCTCGGCGTCGATCCGGACCGTGACGTCGCGCAGTTCGATCGGCAGCGGCTCCTCCGGCAGCCGCTGCCGGTCGGCGACCGCCGCGGCGAGGACGTCGAGGATCTTCAGGGATCCCTTGAGCCGCACGGCTTCCGGCGTGTCCTCAGCGGTGACGTCCAGGCCCGGCACAAAACCGCCGGTGGTCGTGAAGACGACGTCGGTCTCGCCCAGCGACGGCAGGACGCGGCCGATGTGGCTCAGGAACGCCGGGTTGGGTCCGACGACGAGCGCGCCGTGGCGTTCCATCCGTTCCCGCTGGGTGTAGAGCAGGTAGGCGACGCGGTGCAGCGCCACCACCGTCTTCCCGGTGCCCGGGCCGCCTTCGATCACCAGCACGCCCGGGTGGTCGAGGCGGATGATCTCGTCCTGCTCGGCCTGGATCGTCGCGACGATGTCGCGCATCCCCTCGCCGCGCGGCGCGTTGATCGCCGCGAGCAGCGCCGCGTCCCCCTCGTCACCCTCGGCCGGGCGCCCGAGCACCTCGTCGGTGTACCCGAGCACGTGCCGCCCGCGCGTGCGGAACTGCCGGCGCCGGCGCATGTCCTCCGGGTTCGCGCCGGTGGCCGTGTAGAACGCGCGCGCCGCCGGCGCCCGCCAGTCGAGCAGCACCGGGCGGTAGTCGTCCTCCTCGTCGAACAGGCCGATCCGGCCGATGTAGGAGCGCTCGCCCGCGACGGCGTCCATCCGGCCGAAGCACAGGCCGTTGTCCACCACCTCCAGGCGTTTCGCCTCCCGGCCCAGCGCGCGCACGCCGACGTCGCGCTCCATGGCGCCGAGGCCCTTGCCGCCCAGCGCCGCGTCGTACTCGCCCTTCACCCGCGCGCGCTCGGCGTCGAGCCGCGTGTAGAGATCGGCCACGTACGCGCGTTCGGACCGCAGTTCTTCTTCGTACCCCTGTGCAGCCACGTTCCCTCTTCGTTCCGAAACGTCCCCCGGCGGTCAGGCCGCAGGCCTGCCGAACCACTTCCGCAACGCGCCGGGCAGCGCCGCCGCGTCCTCCCCGGCCCAGACCACGTGCCCGTCCGGGCGCAGCAGCACCGCGGGCACGTCCAGCTCCTCGCTGACGTCGACGACGTGATCGACCCGGTCTTCCCAGCCCGCGGCGGAAAGCCCGCCGGTCTGGTCGAGCAGCAGCCCGCGACCGTCGTGCATCAGGTCGTAGAGCCGCCCGCTCTTCAGCTGCACGTCACGCAGCCGCCGGCCGAGCAGGTCGGGCCCGTCGCCGAAGTCGTAGCGGATGTCGACGGCGATGAGCTGCTCGGTCAGGTAGCGGCTCACGTCCTCGAAGTCCATCAGCTTCGCCAGGAGCTGACGCACGGCCTGGGGACCGGGCTCGAGGGACGTCAGCTGCATCTGCGCGCGGGTGTTGACCAGCACCTGCGCGGCGACCGGGTGCCGCTCGGCCTCGTAGCTGTCCAGCAGGTCCGCCGGCGCCCAGCCGTCGACCTCGGCCGCCAGTTTCCAGCCGAGGTTGAACGCGTCCTGGAGGCCGAGGTTGAGGCCCTGCCCGCCCATCGGCGGGTGGATGTGCGCGGCGTCGCCGGCCAGCAGCACCCGGCCGACCCGGTACCGCTCGGCCTGCCGGGTGGCGTCGCCGAAGCGGGACAACCAGCGCGGCGAGTGCACCCCGAAGTCGGTGCCGGCGGTGGAGCGCAGCTGCCGCTTGAACTCCTCGAAGTCCGGCGGCGTCGAGCGGTCCTCGGCGACGCGGTCGGCGGGGACGACCAGGCGGTACAGGCCGTCGCCGATGGGCCCGACCCCGAACCGCTTCTGGGTCTTGCGGACTTCGGTCATCACGGCGGTCAGCGTCTCGGGGTCCTCGGTCAGCTCCATCTCGCCGAGCAGCGTGTCGACGCGGGTGGGCTCGCCGGGGAAGCCGACGCCGAGCAGCTTGCGCACCGTGCTGCGGCCGCCGTCGCAGCCGACGAGGTACCGCGCCCGCAGCTGCGTCCCGTCGGCCAGGTCGACGGTCACGCCGTGGTCGTCCTGGGCCAGCGCGGTCACTTCGGTGCCACGCCGGATCGCGACGTCGAGTTCGCCGGCGTGCTCGGTCAGCAGGCGTTCGGTGACGGGCTGCAGGATGCTGAGGACGTACGGGTGCGAGGTGTCCAGGTGGGCGGGCTGCGGCTTGCTGATGCCGGCGAAGAACCCGTTGAGCGGGTACTTCTTGCCGGCCGCGAGGAATCGCTCCAGCAGCCCTCGTTGGTCCAGCACCTCGATGGTGCGCGCGTGGATGCCGAGCGCGCGCACGACGGGCGAGGGCTGCGGCTCCTTCTCCAGCACGAGCACGTCCACGCCCTGCAGCCGCAGTTCGCTGGCCAGCATGACGCCGGTCGGTCCGCCGCCGGCCACGATCACGTCGAGCACAAAATCCCCTGTCCGTTCGAAGAAAGTCCTGGTCAGTACAGCGCCGGGAAACGTCCCCGGCACGAAGATCACCGGTGGTTCACACGGTCGTGGGCCTCGCGGCCCGGGTGAAGAGCAGGTCGGCGGCCACCGCCGTCCCGTCGGCGCGGATCGTGACGGCTTCCGCGCGCGCCCGGGTTTCGGGCGCCAGCGCGCTCCCGAGCGCGGCCGAGAGGGACGCGACGGTCGGCGCCGGGCCGTCGTGCGCCACCCCGATGCCCAGTGCGGCGACCCGGCTCGCCCAGTACGGCTGGTCCGTCGCCTGCGGGACGACGACCTGGGGCACGCCGGCACGGGCGGCGGTCGTGGTGGTGCCCGCGCCGCCGTGGTGCACGACGGCGGCGCACCGGCCGAACAGCGCCTGGTGGTTGACCTCGCCGAGCACGAAGCAGTCGTCCCGGTCGTCGGCCAGGCCCAGGTCGGCCCAGCCCTGGAGGACGAGGACCCGGCGCCCGTGCGCGCGGACGGCGTCGACGGCGACCTGCGCGACGTCCGCCGCCGCGTGCATGGGCATGCTGCCGAAGCCGACGTAGACGGGCGGCGGGCCCGCGGCCAGGAACGCGTCCAGCTCGGCCGGGAGCGGGCGGTCGTCCGGCACGACCCACGCGCCGGTCTGCACGACGTCGAGGTCCGTGGCCCGCCACGGATCGAGGACCGGGTCCGTCGCCAGCCACGGCCGGGTGCCGATGACGTAGTCCCGGACGTGGTCCACCGCGGGCAGGCCGTGCGCCACCCGGCTGGTGTTGAGCGCCGCCCCGAACAGCGTGTTCACGCTCTCGGCGTCGAGGTCCCACAACGCCCGGTTGCCGGTCACCTCCGGCGGGAACGGCCGGCCCGCGTACGCCAGCGGCGCGTGGTGCGGGGACGGCAGCGTGGAACTCTGGAAGGCCACGAACACCGAGCGGACGCCCAGCAGCTCGGCGATGGACAGCGCACCGGCCGCGGTCGGCAGCATGCCGGTCGCCACCAGGACGTCACAGCCTTCGGCCGCTTCGGTCACCACGTCGAACTGGGCGGCGATCAGCTGCGCCGCCCGCTCGGGCAGCGACGACGGCACCGGTGCCGCCTGGGTCAGCTCCTTCGCCGACGGCCCGACCGGCACGTACGCCACCCCGACACCGGCCAGCCGGCGCGCGAAGTCCTCGTCCGCGGGCGCGCACACCCGCACCTCCGCGCCGCGGGCGCGCAGCGTCAGCGCGAGCCCGACCAGCGGTTCGACGTCCCCTCGTGACCCGTACGTCGACAACAACACACGCACTCGCGAACCCCCGTTTTGGTCGAATCCAGCCGCAGATCCCGGCTGAGGCCGATGATTCTGCGGCACGACCTGGGTCTTGCGGCAAGCCCCGGGGTGCGCTATAAGTTGGTAGTGGAAGGAAGTGGTCACTCCTCCTTCCGGTTTCGCGGGCGTCTCCGCAGCTCCAGCTTGTCTCCCTCCGTGGTCGTTCGTCGAGAGCCGTTCGCGCGAACCTGATCTATGACGGCCGTCATAGTGTGGGCTCGGCCGTTTCGTGCTCTCATGGCACTATGACAGCCGTCATAGAAATCCGGGAGCTGGGCGCCCGCCCGGCCGACCGGGAGTGCGTGGCCGCGCTGGTCGCGGCCTGTTCGCCGGGCAGTCTCCGGCGGCGCTTCATGATGGGCGGCCCGGCCGAGCCGGGCGAGATCTTCCGGCGCTACCACCGGTTCCTGCTCGCCGGCCCGCCCGGCGGCGTCGCGCTGCTGGCGACGTCCGGCGGGGTTCCGGTGGGGCTGCTCAACTTCGTCGCGGAGACCCCCGGGACGGCCGAGCTCGGCATCCTGGTCGCCGACGCGTGGCAGCGGCGGGGGGTCGGGAGTGCGCTGAGCCGGTGGCTGCAGGCGTCCGGGCGGTGGCCGGGGTGGACGGTGCGGGCGACCGTGCAGGCCGGGAACGCCGGCGCCGAGACGCTGCTGCTGCGCCAGGGCTTCCGCCCGGTACCCGCCTACGAACGCGGCGAGCGCGACTTCGCGCTGGTCGTGCCCGGCTGGGCTACCATGACGAGTGTCATGAAGGAGGTCGTCGATGACGAGGACACCACGCGAGCGGATCGTGCTGAGCGCCGCGCAGCTGGTGCGGATCCAGGGCGTCGGGGCGACGGGCATGCGGGACGTGGTCGCGCACGCCGAGGCGCCGCGGGGGTCCCTGCAGCACTACTTCCCGGGCGGTAAGGACCAGCTGATGGCCGAAGCCGTCGCCTGGGCGGGCGGGTACGCCGCCCGCCGCGTGGCCCGGCTCGCGGCCAAGCTCGAGGACCCCACGCCGGGCAAGCTGTTCGCGGCCATGGCCGCGCAGTGGCGCGACGAGTTCACGACGACGGGCTTCGACGCGGGCTGCCCGCTGGTGGCGACGGTCGCCGACGCGGCGGCCACGAGCGAGAGCCTGCGCGACGCCGTCGGCAAGGCTTTCGAGGGCTGGCAACGACCTTTGGCGGAGACGCTGTCGGAGTTCGGCGTTCCCGCGGCTCGCAGCGTCTCGCTGGCGGTGCTCATGCTGAGCACGTTGGAGGGCGCGATCATCCTGGCGCGGGCCCACCAGGACGTCGCCCCGCTGGACACGGTGGTGGAGGAACTGGGCCCCCTGCTCGACGGCGCGGTGGCTGACCGCCGCCACTGAGTTCTCTGACGTGCCGACGCATTCAGGCCACTCCTCCTGACAAATCGGTGACAAACCGGTGCGGGGCGCGGCATTCACTCGTTCGAGTAGCAACGCCCGGCGGCAATCTTGCGCGTGGACCGTCGGGCACGACGAGAGCACGCGGGCGACGCCGGCCCCGACGCCGCCTTGCTGCCCGTCGCCGACTCCGACGAGCAGCGCTCCTTCTCCTGTGGAGCACATTCTCCGGGGAACGGCGGTGCTGACGGACCCCAAGGGGCTGGACCTCGACACGGGCGCCGTTGTGGATGATGAGAGGTCCGGCAACATCGAGGTCAGTCCCGGTCCGAAGAGTGATTGGCTGTATGAGGTCCCCAGCTCCGCGCCGGGAGCGGAAAACCTCGCCGTCGGCTATGCCACCTACTCGTGACGACGCCGGTGAGGATCCAATGTCCTCGGCGCCGCCGTGTCCACTGTGGACTAGAGGTCGCGGAAGAACTCGCGGATGTCCTGCACCAGCAGCTCCGGCGCCTGCAGGGAGGCGAAGTGGCCGCCGGTGTCGTGCTCCGTCCAGCGGGTGATGTTGTTCGACAGTGCGGCCAGGCCGCGGATCGCGTGGTCGCCGCGGAAGTTGACCACCGCCGTCGGGACGCCCGATGGCTGCGGGCGCTCGCCCCAGCCGTCCTGGCCGGCCTCCAGGTAGAGGCGCGCGGCCGAACCCGCGGTGCCGGTGAGCCAGAAGGTCGTGACGTTCGTCAGGATCGCGTCGCGCGACACCGGCGTCTGCTGCGTCGCCGTCGGGTCCCAGTCGACGAACCACTCGAGGTTCCACGCGAGCTGGCCGGCGGGGGAGTCGTTGAGCGCGTACGCCAGCGTTTGCGGCCGGGTCGCCATCTGTGTGGCGTAGCCGGAATGCGCGTACCACCAGACCTGGTTCTCCTGCGCCCGCTTGCGGTCCTCTTCGGACAGTCGCTCGAGGTCGCCGGGCGCGGTCGGGACACCGGCGTTCGCGACGGCGTTGACGTGCACGCCGAGGACTTGCGAGGGGGCCGTCCGGCCGAGTTCGGGGGAGACGATGCTGCCGAAGTCGCCGCCCTGGGCGCCGTAACGGTCGTACCCCAGCCGCCGCATCAGCTCGGCCCACGCCCGCGCGATGCGGCGGGTGTTCCAGCCCGGCTCGGTCGTCGGCCCGGAGAACGCGAAGCCGGGCACCGACGGCGCGACGACGTGGAACGCGTCCGCCGGGTCGGCGCCGTGGGCGCGCGGGTCGGTGAGCGGGCCGAGGACGTCCAGGAAGTCGGCCACCGTGCTCGGCCAGCCGTGGGTGAGGATCAGCGGCGTCGCGTCCGGCTCGGGCGAGCGGACGTGCAGGAAGTGCACGCGCTGGCCGTCGATCGTGGTCGTGAACTGCGGGAACGCGTTGAGCCGGGCCTCCTGCGCGCGCCAGTCGAAGCCCGTCTGCCAGTACTCCGCCAGCTCGGCCAGGTAGGGCTCGCTCACGCCGTAGGCCCAGCCGGCGCCGGGCAGCTCGCCGGGCCAGCGGGTGCGGGCGAGCCGGTGGTGCAGCTCGTCGAGGTCGGCCTGCGGGACGTCGATGCGGAAGGGTTCCATGGCCGTAGCCTTTCGCGCGTGTAGGACAGGATCGGTCCTAGTCGTCTGGCATTCTCGGACGCATGCGGGAAACCCCTGGCCGGCTCCTCCGGCTGCTGTCGCTGCTGCAGATGCACCGGGACTGGTCCGGCACCGAGCTGGCGCAGCGCCTGAGCGTGACGACGCGGACCATCCGCCGCGACGTCGACCGCCTGCGCGAGCTGGGCTACCCGGTGCACGCGGCGATGGGCCCGGTCGGCGGCTACCGCCTCGGCGCCGGCGCCGAGCTGCCGCCGCTGCTGCTGGACGACGACGAGGCCGTCGCGGTCGCGGTCGGCCTGCACGGCGCCACGTCCGGGGGTGTCGCCGGGCTGGAGGAGGCGTCGCTGCGAGCGCTGAACAAGCTGGAGCAGGTGCTGCCGTCCCGGCTGCGGCACCGCGTCGAAGCTTTCGACGCGGCTTCGCTGGCTCTCCCGGTGCGCGGCCCGGTGGTCGAGGCGGCCGTGCTGACCGCCGTGTCGGCGGCGATCCGCGCGGCGGAGACGCTGCGCTTCGACTACGTCAGCCACGACCGCACGGAGTCCCGCCGCGACGTCGAACCGCACCGGCTCGTCTCGTGGGGCCGCCGCTGGTACCTGGTCGGCTGGGACACCGGCCGCGCGGCCTGGCGCACGTTCCGCGCCGACCGGCTGACCCTGCGCACCCCGAACGGCCCGCGCTTCACCCACCGCGACCCGCCGGACGGCGACCTCACGGCGTACCTGACCCGCACGATGGGCCGCGAGCTGTGGCCCTACCGCGCCCGGCTTCGCGTGGCGGCTCCGGCCGAAGAGATCCGCGGCCGGGTCGACGGCGACGTCACACCGATCGACGACCGGAGCTGCCGGTTGGAGCTGGCTTCGGACTCCTTCGACCTCATCGCGTTCGTGGTGTCCACCTTGGACGTACCGTTCACGGTGGAGTCGCCACCCGAGCTGGTGGAACGCCTGCGGACGCTGTCGGCGCGGTACGCCGACGCCGTCACACCAGGCTAGGCACCTGCTCCGCCTCCAGCGGCGGTCCCGGCGGTGTGCCGTCCCCGAAGGGGTGGCCGCCCAGCTGCTCGCGGCCGTGCGGGGTCAGGAAGCCCGACAGGTCCGGGCCCAGCGGGACGATGCCGCTCGGGTTGATGGTGCGGTGCACCACGTAGTAGTGCTCCTTCGTCTGCGCGAAGTCGATCGTGTCGCCGAAGCCCGGCGTCTGGAACAGGTCGCGGGTGTAGGCCCACAGCACCGGCAGCTCGGTCAGCTTCTGGCGGTTGCACTTGAAGTGGCCGTGGTAGACCGCGTCGAAGCGGACCAGCGTAGTGAACAGGCGGACGTCGGCCTCGGTGATCGTGTCGCCGACCAGGTAGCGCTGGTCCGCGAGGCGCTCGGACAGCCAGTCCAGCCGGGCGAACAGCTTGTTGTACGAATGCTCGTACGCTTCCTGCGAGCCGGCGAACCCGCACTGGTACACCGCGTTGTTGACGTCGGTGAACACCTTCTGCGCCACGTCGTCGATCTCGTCGCGCAGCTTGTCCGGGTACAGCTCGGGCGCGCCGTCGCGGTGGTACGCCGTCCACTCGGTGGACATGTCGAGCGTCATCTGCGCGAAGTCGTTCGTGACGACCCGGCCGGTCGGGACGTCGACGAACGCGGGCACCGTGATGCCGCGCGGGTACTCCGGGTCGCGCTTGAAGAACGCCTCCTGCAGGCGCTCGATGCCGAGCACCGGGTCGCGCCCGCCCGGGTCGAGGTCGAAGCTCCAGCTCCGCTCGTCGTGGACCGGCCCGGCCATGCCCATGGACAGCGCGGGTTCCAGGCCGAGCAGGCGCCGCACGATCACCGCGCGGTTCGCCCACGGGCACGCCCGCGCCACGACCAGCCGGTAGCGGCCGGCCTCGACCGGCCAGCCGTCGCGGCCGTCGGCGGTGATCCGGTCGGGGATGTAGTTGAGGTCGCGCTTGAACTCGCCGTCTGTCATCGGTTCCTCAGCAGTCGTCGGTCGGGGGAGTGACGTCCAGCGCCGCGGCCAGCCGGGCCAGTACCGGCCCGGCCGTCCGGATGTCTTCGGCGCTCAGGTGGTCGAACACCGACGCCCGGGCGCGGGCGAGGTGGGTCGGGTAGGCCGCCTCCAGTCTGGCCAGTCCCGCGTCGGTCAGCACGGCGTTGGACGCGCGGCCGTCCTCCGCGCACTTGCGCTTCTCGACCAGGCCGCGGCGGGTGAGGTCGTCGACGACCCGGCTGATCCGGCTGAGCGAAAGGCCGGTGGCCGCGGCCAGCGCGGAGATGCGGAGCAGGCGGTGCGGTGCCTCGGACAGCGCGACCAGCACGCCGTAGTCGGTGATCGCGAGGCCGGTCTCGGGCAGGAACTGGTCTTCGAGCGCCCGCGGCAGCGCGGTCGTGATGCGCATCAGGGACCGCCAGAACGGGGCCTCGTCGTGGTCGAGCGCGGACTGTTCACCCATACCGGCGAGTCTAGCGAAAGCTTGCTTGCGCAACCAGTAAAAATGAGTACAGTGTCGTTGAGCCCTCAATCACTGGGGGGCGCCACCACGAGGAGAGAAGACAGCATGACCAGCGCGACCACCTATCCCCAGCTGACCGGTGAGTACACCCTGGACGCCGCCCACTCGCGGATCGGGTTCAACGCCCGGCACGCCATGGTGACCAAGGTGCGCGGCAGCTTCAACGAGTTCACCGGCACCGCCACGATCGACGGTGACGCCCCGGAGAAGTCGTCCGCCCAGGTGATCATCCAGGCGACCAGCATCGACACCCGCAACGCGGACCGCGACGGGCACCTGAAGAGCAACGACTTCCTGTCGATGGACGAGTACCCGACCATCACCTTCACCACCACCGAGATCAAGCAGACCGGTGAGACCGAGTTCGACGTGACCGGCGACCTGACCGTCAAGGACGTCACCCGTTCGGTGACCATCCCGTTCTCGTTCGAGGGCTCCGCCAAGGACCCGTTCGGCAACGACCGCGTCGGCTTCGAGGGCTCCACCACGATCAGCCGCAAGGACTACGGCATCACCTGGAACGCCGCCCTCGAGACCGGTGGCGTGCTGGTGAGCGACAAGGTCACCCTCGAGTTCGAGATCTCGGCGATCAAGAACGTCTGACCTGTGCTTTGAGCCGTGAACGGCCCATCGGGGGACTCCCTCGACGGGCCGTTTTCGGCTAGCTGGGGACCTTCGTCGCGCGCAGGTTCTCGATGCCGACGTCGAGCGCCGCTTCGAGGTGGTCGATGCGGCCGGTCGACAGCATCACCACCACGCCGCCCTGGATACCGGCCAGCAGGGCGGCCGCCGTGCGTTCCGCGTCGACGTCCGGCGCCACCTCGCCCGCGTCACGCAGGTGACGGATGCCGGCCGCGATCTCGTCCTGCCACTGGCGCAGCATCTCGCCGACCACCGCCTGCGCCCCCGGCGTGGCGCGGCCCAGCTGCGAGATCAGCACGTTGAGCGGGCAGTGCTGCCCCCGGCCGCGGTAGTGCGAGACGACCGTGTCGCGCCAGCGCCGCCACGCCGCCCACGACGTCAGCCGGCCCAGCTGCGGCTGCTGCACGGACAGCACCTGGTCCGCTTCGAACCGGGCCACGGCCAGCAGCAGCTCGTCCTTGCCGCCGGAGAAGTAGTGGAACAGCTGGCTCTTGCTGGTGCCCGTCCGCGCCCGGACGTCGTCGAGGGTCGTGGCGGCGACCCCGCGCTCGCGGATCTCGGCCGCCGCGCCTTCGATGATCCGCTGCCGCGTCGCGGCGCCCTTCGCGGTCAGGGGCTTCACCTGGGTTGGACTCACGGGTCCACTTTAATCCGCTGTCGCCGCCGCGGCCCGGCGGTCACACTGGCGGAATGTCCACCATCGTCCCCTTGCCGGTGCTCGTCACCGTCGCGCTCGTCGCCGGCGTGGTCGTGGCCTGGGTGCTGTCGCGCCGGGACAGCGGCTGGGCCGAGGTCGTCGAGGCGCCGCCGGGATCGGTGCTGGTGCTGGACGAACTGGGTACGCTGCGTGACTTCGCGGAGCGGGCCCAGGTGGATCCCGCACTGCGCCAGGACTGGGTCGACGAGGTGTTCTCGCAGCTGCGCGACACCTCGCACTGGGCCGAGCTGTGGCAGCTCCTGACGTCGCACCTGCGGCCGGGCACGCCGGGGTTCTGGCCGGGCCTGGACCTGCGCGCGGAGTCCCAGGTCCTGGCCGGGACGGATCTGCGAGGGTGCGAGGTGCGCGCCGCGGTGTTCCGGGAGGTGCGCTTCTGGGGCGGCGCGCGGTTCGACGGCCTGGTCTGCACCGGGCCCGTCGGCTTCGAGCGGTCCGCCTTCACCTACCACGCCTCGTTCCGCGGCACGGAGTTCCGCGCGGGCGCGGACTTCGCGGGAACCACGTTCATGGCCAACACGTCGTTCGCGGGCGTGACCGCCGGCGACCGGGTGCGGTTCGACGAGGTCCGGTTCTCGGGCCGCACGGACTTCACCGGCGCGGAGTTCGCGGCCGGCGTTTCCTTCGTGGCCACGGGGTTCGCCGGCCCGGCGACGTTCCGCGACGCGCGGTTCGCGGCGGAGGCGCGGTTCCCGGGCACCCGCTTCAGCAGCCACGCCGACTTCACCGGCGCGACGGCGGGTGCGTTCCACTTCGCCGGGGCGAGCGCTCGCACCGAGGTCCGCGCGGTCCGGACGTGGCCCGACGGCGTGAGCCTGGAGGAGCCGCAGCGGACCGGGCACTGGGCCGAGGTGCGCGAGGTCTAGGACGGGTCGGAGCCGCGCAGGGCGGCCCACCAGAAGCCGAACGCCGCGACCAGGACGGTCACCGCCAGCCAGCCCGCCACCCCGGTGCCGTCGACCAGGGCCCAGAACACGCCGACCACCGGGGCGACGGCCAGCACCGGCAGGTCCGTCCGCAGCTGGTGGCGCAGGGTGACCGGGCGACGGGCCGCCGCCGCTCGTTCGGCGTCCGGCTCGGCCGGGTTGTCGAGGCGACGGCCGCGGGGCTCGGTGGTGCGCAGGCCGCCCGCGGGGTGGAACGTCGTGCCGCCCACGCGCACCAGTACCCGGCGGTCGCCGGTCAGTTCGGCGACGGACGGGGTGGCCAGGCCGATCAGCGCGGGGGAGAAGTACACCGGGAGCCAGGACGGCGTGGGCGTCTCCAGCTCCAGCCACGAGCGGGTCAGCAGCCCGCGCTGCACCTTCACCCGCCGGATCGGCACGGTCCGCCGGGTGCCGCTGCCCACCCGGCCGAACCGGGTCAGCAGCACCAGGACGTCCACCACGAGCACGCCTGCCGCGGCGACGACGGTCGCCGTCGCGTACGTGGTCGTCCGGTCGGTCGTCACCAGCGGGGTCGCGCCGCGGATCGCCGCGCGGCCCGGGTCGGCGGGGTCGTAGAACACCGGGAGGGTGCTGCCGGGGGCGGGCCGGACGTCCACCGCGACGGCGGCCGTCGCGGTGGACCCGCCAGGCAGGGCGAAGCGGATGACCGCCGAATCGCCGTCCAGGTGGACGACGGTCGCGGTCGAGCGGGCCGTCATCCCGCGCAGCTCGCCGGCCGCGGTGGCGTACCCGGCCAGCTGCACCGCGAACACGAGCGCGCAGGCCAGCAGGGCCAGCGCGCTCGTCAGGAGGATGTGCCGGACCGGCCGGAGCGTCAGGAGAGTCTTCACCACTGCCTCGGATACGGCGGGCGGGCGGTACCGGAGCACCGCCCGCCCGCGAAGAGAACCGCTACTTCACGAAACTGATCTTCGCGAAGTCGTACGGGGTGTTCGCGAAGCCGGGCGAACCGTAGTTCGCGACCGTCTTGCGGACCGCGAACGCGCCGACCGACTGGAAGATCGGCAGCTGGTGGCCGACCGCCCAGATTTCCTTGTCGACCTCGTTCAGGTCCGCCGCCCGCTTGCTCTCGTCCAGCTCCTGGGCCGCGGTGTCGTAGAGCTGGTTGATCTTGTCGTCGCCGATGTGGCCGTAGTTCTGGCCGATGTTCTTCGGGTCGTTGTAGTAGATGCCCTGGCCGCCGGCGATCGGGAACGCCGTCGAGATCCAGCGGAACAGCGTCACGTCGAAGTTGCCGACGTTGACGTAGTTCTTGAAGAACTCGGTGCTCGGCACGGCCTGGATGTCCAGGTTCACGCCGATGGCCTTGAGCTGCGACTGCAGGATCTGCCCGGTCTGCTGGCTGATCGGCGTGCCGGTCGGGATGATCAGCCGGACCTTCAGCTGCTTGCCGTCCTTGGCCCGGAAGTCACCGGCCGCCTGCCAGCCGAGCTGGTCGAGCTGCTTCTTCGCGGCCTCGACGTCGAACTTGTACGGCCCCGAGTTGTCGACGTACTCCTTGGCGCCCTTGAGGAAGATGTGGTTGCCGAGGGGCTGGGTGTCCTTCTGCATCTGCCCGAGGATCGCCTTCGAGATGGCGACCGTGTCGATGCCCCGGAAGATCGCCAGCCGCAGGTCCTTGTCGGCCAGGATCGACGAGCTCGCGCCGTTGAAGGTCAGGTGCGTGTAGTCCGGGTAGGTGGACTGCCGGATCACCGTGTTCGGGTCGCCCTGTGCGCGCTTGAACGCGTTGACGTCGTTGTTGAGGTTGTAGAAGTCGATCTGGCCGTTGGCGAACGCGTCCGCCAGCGCCGGGCGCTCGACCTTCTTGAACGTGACCGTGTCGAGCTTCGCCGGGGTGCCCCACCAGTTCGGGTCGCGCTCGAGGACCACGGTCTTCGCGGTCTGGTCGATCTTCTGCACCTTGAACACGCCCGCGGTGATCTTCGGCTCGGTCGCGAACGACTTGTTGAAGGTCTCCGCGTCGGCGTTGAGCTCCTTCGGGTACAGCGGGATGAACAGGGACTTCCACTCCGCGAACTTCTTCGCGAAGGTGACCTTCACGTCGAGGTCGTCGGTGCCCTTCTCGACCTTCGCGATGTCCTGGTAGCCGGTGGTCTGCGACACCTCGTACGCCGGGTCCTTGCCGTTGAGCACCTTGGCCTGCGCGGCGAAGTCCTCCCAGGAGAACGCGCGGCCGTTGCTCCACTTGGCCTTCGGGTTGAGCTTGTACTCGATGACCTGCGGGTCGCTGCTCACCAGCTTGACCGACGTGACGTAGTTCGGGTTCTCACTGACCGTCGCGTCGGCGTTCTGCGTGAAGACGTACGGGAAGACCGCGCCGAACATGCTCTGGCCGTCGAGCGGCGTGCCGTCGACCTGGTTGACGTTCCAGTTGTCCGGCAGCTGGTCGACCGGCCACTTGAAGTCGCCGCCGTCCTTGACCTGGTCGAGCGGCTTCTCGTTGATGTCGGCCGTCTTCACGCCCTGGGCGCCCTGGTCCTGGAGCGCGTTGTTCCCGCCACCAGAGTTGCCACTGCAGGCGGTGAGGGCGAGGGTCAGCGCCACCACCGGGGCGATGACGGCGGCCATCCTCCGTCGGTTCATCGGGTACCTCTCTTTTCCTGTGTGCCAACGGATGCGTGGCTACACGACTTCGCGGGTCTGGGCGTGGTGACAGGCGACGTCGTGGTCGGCGGCGCGCGGCTCGCGCGGCGGCTCGACCTCGACGCACTGCGTGCGGTCCTCTTCGGACAATTGGGCGAACACGAAGCAGCGGGTCCGGAACCGGCAGCCGGACGGCGGGTCCGCCGGGCTGGGCAGGTCGCCGGTGAGGATGATCCGGGTCCGCTCGCGTTCCTTGACCGGGTCCGGGATCGGGATGGCCGACAACAGCGCCTGGGTGTACGGGTGCTGCGGCTGCTCGAAGACGGTCCGGACGTCGCCGATCTCGACGATCTTGCCCAGGTACATCACCGCCACCCGGTCCGCGATGTGGCGCACCACCGACAGGTCGTGCGCGACGAACAGGTACGACAGGCCGAGTTTCGCCTTCAGCTCGTCGAGCAGGTTGATCACGCCCGCCTGGATGGAGACGTCCAGCGCCGAGACCGGCTCGTCCAGCACGATCAGCTTCGGCTCCAGGGCGAGCGCCCGGGCGATCCCGATGCGCTGGCGCTGCCCGCCGGAGAACTCCGCGGGGTAGCGCTCGGCGTGCTCGGCCCGCAGTCCCACCAGGCTCAGCAGCTCCGGGATCCGCTGGTCGATCGCGGCCCGGTCGTAGCCGTGCACCCGCATCGGCTCGGCGATGATGTCGCCGATCGGCAGCCGCGGGTCCAGCGCGGCCATCGGGTCCTGGAAGACCACCTGCAGGTCCCGCCGGATCGCCTTGCGGGCCTTGGCGTCGAGTTTCGCGACGTCCTTGCCGAGCACGGCGACCGAGCCCGCGGCCGGGCTCACCAGCTCGAGGATCTCCATCAGCGTGGTGGACTTCCCGCAGCCGGATTCGCCGACCAGGCCGAGGGTCTCGCCCTCGACGATGTCGAAGCTGATCCCGTCGACGGCCTGCACGCTGCCGACCCGCCGTTTGAGGATCTGGCCCTTGGTCACCGGGTAGTGCTTGACCAGGTCCCGGACGTCGAGCACGGTGGTCCGCTCGGCCCGCGGCAGCGCCGCCAGCGGCGGTTCGCCGACCAGTTCGGCGCCGTAGACCTCGGCCGCGCCGGCGTCCGGCCGGTCGAGGAGGTCGGTGTGGATGCAGGCCGCGCGGTGTGCGGTGTCGACGCCGGCGTCCGGGCGCCCGGCGGTGATGGTGAGCAGCTCCGGTTCCGCCGCGGTGCAGGCGTCGGTCACCAGCGGGCAGCGCGGTGAGAACGGGCAGCCCGGCGGCAGGCTGACCAGCGACGGCGGCTGGCCCTCGATCGGCACCAGCGGCTGCTTCTCGTGCGCGTCCACCCGGGGGATCGAGCCCAGCAGCCCGAGGGTGTAGGGCATCCGCGGCCGGGCGTAGATCGTCTCCACCGGGCCCTGCTCGACCGCGCGCCCGGCGTACATCACCATCAGCCGGTCGGCGAACCCGGCGACCACGCCGAGGTCGTGGGTGATGATCACGATGCCGGCGCCGGTGACCTCCTGCGCGGTCTTGAGCACCTCCAGCACCTGGGCCTGCACGGTGACGTCCAGCGCGGTCGTCGGCTCGTCGGCGATGATCAGGTCCGGGTCGTTGGCGATCGCGATGGCGATCACCGCGCGCTGCCGCATGCCGCCGGAGAACTCGTGGGGGAACGCCTTCGCGCGCTGCGCGGCGTTCGGGATCCCGACCAGGTCCAGCAGCTCGACCGCGCGGGCGTTCGCCTGCGCCTTGGTGACCACACCCTTGCCGTGCACCAGCAGGGCCTCGGCGATCTGCGCGCCGACCGGGTAGACCGGGGTGAGCGCGGACAGCGGGTCCTGGAAGACCATCGAGATCTTCTTGCCGCGCAGCCGGGACAGCTCGGTGTCGGAGCGGCCGATGATCTCGCTGCCCTGGAACCGGATCGACCCGGAGATCCGCGCCTGCGGTGGCAGCAGGCCCATCACCGCCAGCGAGGACACGGACTTGCCCGAGCCGGACTCGCCGACGATGCCGAGCACCTCGCCCGCCGCGACCTGGTAGGACAGCCCGCGCACGGCGTGCACCCGGCCCGACTCGGACGGGAACGACACGTCGAGGCCGGCCACCTCCAGCACGGTCCCGGTCGGCTTGTCGGTCTCCGCGCCCAGGGCGAGTGCGGTGCTGCTCATGAAACGGCTCCAGCGGAAACGGTCTCGGTGGGGGACTTCGTGGCGGCCTCGACGCGCTTGCGCTCCTTGCGCCGCGACCGGCTCGACGCCGGGTCCAGCGCGTCGCGCAGGCCGTCCCCGGCGAAGTTCACCGCGAGCACGGTGACGACGAGGAAGCCCGCCGGGATGTAGAACAGCCACGGGAACGTGCGGACGGCGTCGGACCCGGCCGCGATCAGCGTGCCGAGCGAGACGTCCGGGGCCTGCACCCCGAAGCCGAAGAACGACAGCGACGTCTCGGTGATGATCGCGACGCCGACGTTGATCGTGGCGTCGATGATGAGCAGGGAGGCCATGTTCGGCACGATGTGCTTGGCGATGATCCGCCGCGCCGGCTGGCCCATGAACCGGGCGGCCTTGACGAACTCCCGCTCGCGCAGGGTCAGCGTCATGCCGCGGACGATCCGGGCGGTGATCATCCACTGGAACAACGCGATCAGCCCGACCAGGATCAGCCAGGTCTTGCCGCGGAAGGCCGGCGAGAGGATCGAGATGATCAGGAACGGCGGCAGGATCAGCAGCAGGTCGACGACCCACATGGAGATCCGGTCGGTCCAGCCGCCGAAGTAGCCCGCCGCGGCCCCGACGACCGAGGCGACGCCGGTGGAGAACAGCGCGGCCAGCAGCCCGATGGTCAGCGACTTCTGCAGCCCGCGCATGGTCTGCGCGAACATGTCGCCGCCGATCTGGTTGGTGCCGAACCAGTGCGAGCCGTCCGGCGGCAGCAGGTACGACGTCGGGTCCAGCTCGTCGTAGGCCCACGGCGAGTACCAGGTGTAGGTGAACGCCAGCAGGTAGAACAGCACGATCAGGGCCAGCGCGGCGACGGCCGCGCGGTTGCGCAGGAAGCGGCGCAGCACGAGCTTGCCGCGCCCGGCGCCCGCGGCGGCCGGGCCGGCCGTCAGGTCGACGGGGGCGCCCGCGGGGGTGGCGGTCGCCTCGGCTTCGTTCACGGAGGCGGACATCAGATCCTCACCCTCGGGTCCAGCACGGCGTACAGCACGTCCGACAGCCAGCCGGCGAACAGCACGCAGACGGCGATGAACAGCGTCACCGTCGCCACGATGTTGGTGTCCTGCTGCTGGATCCCGGTGACCAGCCAGTCGCCCATGCCGTACCAGCCGAAGATCTTCTCGGTGAAGATGCCGCCGGTGATGAGCAGGCCGAACCCGAACGCGAACAGCGTCGCCATCGGGATCAGCGCGGTGCGCAGGCCGTGCTTGAACAGCGCGCGGCGCCGGGTCAGGCCCTTGGCCTGCGCGGTCCGCAGGAAGTCCGAGCCGAGCACGTCCAGCATCGCCGAGCGCTGGTACCGGCTGTAGTAGGCGACCTGGGTGAGCACGATCGCCAGCGTCGGCACGATCAGGTGCTGCACGCGGTCGAGCAGCGCCTCCCCGAAGCCGCCGCTCAGCCCGCTGGAGTTCTCGCCCTGGACGATGAAGAACTGGTAGCCGTCGAGCAGGTTGTCGTTCACCGACTGGGCGCCGGCCTTGAGGATCGTCGCGATCACGAACACCGGCGTGGAGAGCACCACGAAGGAGAACGTCGTCGCGAGGTAGTCGCTGATCTTGTACTGGCGGATGGCGCTGACCACGCCGACCAGCACGCCGATCACGATGCCGATGGTGATGCCCAGGACGAACAACCGCAGGCTGACGCCCATCCGGCGCAGCAGTTCGTCGGTGATCGGCTGGTCGGTGATGGTCCGCCCGAAGTTGCCCTGCAGGACCCCGCCGAGCCAGGTGAAGAACCGCTCGGGGATCGGCTGGTTGAGGTAGAGCTCCGCGGCCTTGGCGTCGATCGTCGCCTGCGGGGGCGGCGGGTTGCGCAGCTTCAGCCCGTCGAGCGGGCTGAAAGCCAGCGAGGCCAGGGAGAACGCCGCGAACGTGGCGACCAGGCAGAGTGCGATGTAGTTGACGAGCCGGCGCAGGAGGAATCCGATCACCGTGGTCCCGCCTCGCCCGGGGTGGGGAGCCGCCGGTTCCGCGGGCCGCTCGCCCGCCGCTCGCTCGCTGGAGTTCTCGTCGAAACCACTTGCCGCTACTGCCCTTCATGAGTCATTACGCCCGTCGTCGGCGCAGCATAAAGGGAGCGGACGGTTCATTTCGCGCCCGGCGAACAATCCGATAGTTACGATCCGGCCCTGAATGTGAGCGTCTCGTTATCTTTAGCCGGATACCCGACGTAGGTATGTAGCGCGCGTCGCGCGCGGGGTGTAGCGGCCCGATCGGCAATCGGACGAACGGCCCGTAAAGGACAGTGTCCTCAAGGCTTCCCGACGGGCAGCCACGCGTTGTCGCGCAGGAACAGCGGGATGCGCTCCGCCGGGGCGGGCGCCTCGACGCTCGTCCCGCCCGGGTGCCGGTCACCGGTGACCGCGTCCGTCCACAGTGCACCTTCGGGCAGGTACACCGGCCGGCCGGTGGCGCCGGCTTCGAGCACCGGCGCCACCAGCAGGTCCGGGCCCAGCAGGAACTGGTCGTCGGCGTCCCACGCGCCGGCGTCGGCGGGGAAGTCCACGAACAGCGGCCGCATCGGCGGCACGCCCTGCTCGTGCGCCACCCGCATCTGCGCCATCAGGTACGGCCGCAGCCGTTCCCGCAGCCGCAGCGCGTCCTCGATGGCGGCCAGCGCCTCGGGACCGTACGACCAGACCTCGTTGGGGCCGCCGGTCATCTCCGGCCCGAACGGCGGGCGCGGGTCGCGGAAGCCGTGCAGCCGCAGCAGCGGGCAGCAGACGCCGTACTGGAACCAGCGGACGAGGAGTTCGCGGTACGCCGGCGCGTCCGGGTCGCCGCCGTGGAAGCCGCCGATGTCCGTGGTCCACCACGGGATCCCGGACAGCGCGACGTTCAGGCCGGCCCGCACCTGCGCCCGCAGCGACGCCCAGGTGGCCGGGACGTCACCGGACCACAGCGCGGCGCCGAAGCGCTGGCTGCCGGCCCACGCCGAGCGGCTGAGCAGCACGACCTCGTCGTCGCCCTCGCCGCGGATGCCGTCGTGGAACGCCTGCGCGTGGACCTGCGGGTAGAGGTTGACGACCTCCGAGCCGGGCCCGGCGTGGAAGGCGAGGTTGTGCGGGTGGCCGGGCCGGATCTCCGGCTCGTCGCCGTCCAGCCACCACGCGCGCACGCCCAGGTCGTAGTAGTTCTCCTTGACCTTCTCCCACAGGAACCACCGGGCCGCCGGGTTCGTCGAGTCGTAGAACGCCACCGGCAGCTCGACGTCGAAGCCCTTGTCCTTCCACGGCGCGTGGGCCGCGACCCCGCTCTCGGTGGCGACGAGCAGGCCGTTCTCGTGCATCTCGGCGTGGTTCTCCGAGAGCGGGCTGACCGACGGCCAGACCGACACCATCAGCTTGACGCCCAGTTCGTCCAGCTCCCGCACCAGCCCGGCCGGGTCGGGCCACTCGGCCGGGTCGAACTTCCAGTCCCCGAGGTGCGTCCAGTGGAAGAAGTCCGCGACGATCACCGACAGGGGCAGGCCGCGCTCGTGGTACTCGCGGGCCACGGCCAGCAGCTCGTCCTGGGTGCGGTAGCGCAGCTTCGACTGCCAGAACCCGGCCGCCCACTCCGGCAGCATCGGCGCGTGCCCGGTCGCGTCGGCGTAGTGGCCGAGGATCTGCCGCGGGTGGTCGCCGGTGGTGACCCAGTAGTCGAGCTGGCGGGCGTCGTCGGCGACCCAGCGGGTGCCGTTGCCGGCCAGCTCGACCCGGCCCACGGCGGGGCTGTTCCAGAGGAACCCGTAACCGCGGCTGGACAGCAGGAACGGCACCGACACCTCGCCGTTGCGCTGCACCAGGTCCAGGACCAGGCCCTTCTGGTCGAGCCGGCCGTGCGGGTGCTGGCCGAGGCCGTAGAGCCGCTCGTCGTCGTAGGCGGTGAAGCGCTGTTCGAGCCGGCCGTAGCCGTTGCCCGACGGCGTGAAGACCCGGGCGCCGGGCCACCAGAAGTGCGCGCGCTGCTCGGACAGCAGCTCCGCGCCGGTGTCCGTGCGGACGAACCGCAGCTGCGCGTCGACCCCGGTGTCGGTCTCGGCGATCTCGACGAGCGCGGTGAGCGCGCCGTTCACCACCCAGGCGGACCGCCCGTCCGCGCCCGCGGTGCCGGCGGAGGGCTTCGCGGGCAGGAGCGCGCCGGGGACGTCGTCGAGGATCCGGTGCCGGCCCACCCGGACGCGCAGGCTGTCGGCGCCCCACGGTTCGATGAGCAGCACCTCGTGCCGCACGCGGACTTCGAGCGAGCGGCCGTCTTCGGTCGTGGCGATCACGGGGGCCTCCTCAATCCTTGACGGCGCCGCTGGTCAGGCCGGCGACGACGTACCGCTGGGCGACGACGAGCAGGACGGCCGCCGGGATCGCGGCGAGGACGGCGGTGGCCATGACGCCGTTCCAGTCGGCGGACTGGTTGCCGACGAACCGGTAGATGCCCACGGTGATCGGCTCGAACGCCTGCCCGGTGGTGAGGGTGACGGCGAACAGGAAGTCCGCCCAGGCGAACAGGAACGCGAACAGCCCGGCGGTGACCAGCGCGTTGCGGCTGACCGGGAGGATGATCGAGAAGAACGTCCGCCAGTACCCGGCACCGTCCACCCGGGACGCTTCGGTCAGCTCCCTCGGCACCGAGATCATGAAGGCGCGCAACAGGAGTACCGCGAACGGGATGGTCGCCGTGGCGTCCGCCAGCACCAGCCCGAGGTAGCTGTCGATGAGCCCGAGGTTGCCGAACACCGTGTACAGCGCGTTCGCCATCACGATGCCCGGGATCAGCTGCACGATGAGCAGCACGAACACCAGCACCGGCCCGCCGCGGACCTTCAGCCGCGCCAGCGCGTACGCCGCGGGTGCCGCCACCACCAGCGACACGGCCACGGTGCCGAGGGCGACGACGACGCTGGAGACGAGGTTCGGCCCCTGCGTCGCGAGGGCCTTGCGGTAGCCGTCGAGCGTGCCGCCGACCGGGAAGAACGCCGGGTCCGGCCGCAGGAGCGCGCCGCTGGGCTGCAGGGACGCGTTGAGCATCCAGTACAGCGGGAACAGCAGCACCGCGACGATCACCACGCCGGCCGCGGTCTTCACGCCGCCGCCTCGGCCAGTGACGCCTTCGCCGAGCGCAGGTAGAGCAGGCCGAACGCGGTCGCCACCAGGATCAGCAGGTTGCCGACGGCGGCACCCTGCCCGAACGCGAAGTCGTGGAAGGACAGCCGGTAGGACCACGTGGTGAGCGTCTGGGTCGCGTTCGCCGGGCCACCGCCGGTGACCACCATGATGACGTCGAACACCTTGATCGTGTAGACCAGCCCGAGCATCAGCACGATCCCGGTGACCGGGCGCAGCAGCGGCCAGGTGACGTACCGGAACCGCTGCCACGCGCCGGCGCCGTCGAGCGCGGCGGCCTCGTGCAGCGACGCCGGAATCGCGCGCAGCCCGCCGTGCAGGATGACCAGGTTGAACGGGATGCCGATCCAGATGTTGGTGAGGATCACCGCGGGCAGCGCCCAGGTCGTGCTGCTCAGCCACGGCACCGCGCCGGCGCCGATCAGCCGCAGCCCGGCGTTGAGCACGCCGTGGTCCTGGTCGAACATCCACCGCCACACCGCGCCGCTGACCACGAGCGGCAGCAGCCAGGGCAGCAGGAGCAGTGACCGCAGCAGCGCGCTGCCGAGGAACCGGCCGGCGAAGAACACGGCCAGCGCGAGGCCGATGCCGAACTGGAAGACGAGCGAGCCGGCCGTGAACAGGACCGTGTTCAGCACCGCCGTCGAGAAGAGCGGGGCGGTCAGCACGGCGGCGTAGTTGGCCAGGCCGACGAAGGGCGCTTCGCCGGTGTAGAACGACTTCACCGTGTAGTCCTGCGTGCTCATCACCAGGTTCGCGACCAGCGGGTACCCGAAGAACACCACGACGTAGGCCACGGCGGGCAGCAGGAACGCCCACGCGGTGAACGGGTTCTCCCGCCGCGGTCTTCGCCGCGGCACCGGGGCCGCGAGCGTCACGACCCGGCCGCCTGCTGCGCGGTCTTCAGCGCCTGGTCGGCGGGCAGCTTCCCGGTCAGCGACGCCTGGATCGCGTCGGCCAGCGCCTGCGAGACCTTCGGGTACTTCTCGCCGAGCTCCGCGGTGCGGGAGCGGGCCGAGCCGACCTCGTCGACGAACGCCCGCATCGCCGGCTGCTCCGCGCCGAACTTCGCGGCCACGGCCGTCTTCGACGGGACGTAGGCGTGGGCCTTGCTCCACTGCAGCATGGCCGGCTCGGCGAGGATGCAGGTCAGCACCTTCCCGGCGGCCTGCTGGGTCGGCCCGCCCGTCACCGGCACCGCGCCGACCTCGCCGCCGAGGGCGACCACCGGCCGGATGCCCGCCTGCGGCACCGGGATCGGCACGACGCCGTAGTGCAGCGACTTTTCGCCGTCGAGCCGGGCGAGGTTCCACGAGCCGTTGACCATCATCGCCGCGTTGCCCGCGACGAACTGGTCGGCGACGTCGTTCTGGTTCCACGTCACCACGGACTTCGACGCCGACCCGCTCGTCACGAGGCCGGTGACGTAGGCCAGCGCCTGCGTGCTCTGCGGCGAGTCCAGCCGGGACAGTTCGGCGCCGTTGCTCCAGAAGAACGGGAGGAACTGCCAAGTGCCCTCCTCCGACGGGATCGCGGAGAAGGCGAGGCCGTACTTGCCGTCCCTGGTCAGCTTCGCCGCGGCGGTCTTCAGCTCGTCCCAGGTGGACGGCGGGCGCACCCCGGCCGCGTCGAGGAGGTCCTTGTTGTAGATCAGGGCCAGGCCGTTGACGCCGGGCGCGGCGCCGTAGATCTTGCCCTGGTAGGTGCCGGCCTTGACGATGCCCGGGTAGTAGCCGTCCGCCGAGATGCCGTAGTCCGACAGCGGGGTCAGCGCGCCGGTGGCGGCGACCTGCTGCAGCGTCGGGTTGTCCGTGAAGAGCAGGTCCGGCAGCGTCTTCGAGCTCGCGCCCTGCAGGATCTTCGGCAGCATCTGCGCGGTCGGCACCGTCTGCCGCTCGATCCTGATCCCGGTCCGCGCGGCACAGGCGTCGAGGACCTGCTGCCACGCCGCGGATCCCTGCTCGTCGGCGTAGTAGTCGAGCTCGGTGACCGACGTCGCGGCCGGGGCGTCCGACGGCCGCGGAGCGGGGCTGGGGCTGCAGGCGGCGAGGAGCGCGGCGCTCGCGACCAGGAAAAGGGCGCGACGGGCTACGGACATGGTGATTCTCCTTCGACGGCGGAGCAGAGCCGGGTCAGGTGCGCGGCGCGCCCGTGCTCTCGCGCCGGGTCAGCCGCGGGTCGAGCAGCCGGATCTCCGGCGCGGTGTGACCGCCGAGCCGGCGCATGGTCATCTCCACGGCCTGGGCGCCGACCTCGTCGGCCGGGATGGCGACGGAGGTCAGCGTGACCGGGTGCTGCTCGGCCATGCTGTCCGGGCAGACGGCGATCACCGAAATGTCCTGCGGGACACGGAGACCGCGCTGGCGCAGGTGCGTGAGGAGTCCCGGCAGGACGGCTTCGTTGTGCACGACGAGGCCGGTCAGGCCGGGGTCGGCGGCGAGCAGGTCGTCCACGCAGGCGCTCACGGCTTCGTAGGAGTGCGCGCACGGCCGGTTCGTCGCGCGGACGCCCCGGCTCCGCGCGGTTTCGTCGAAGCCCTGCAGGAACCGCGTCGCGTAGCTGGTGCCACGCCGGTAGACGGCGGGGGAGGGGCCGATCAGCGCGACCGAGCGGTGGCCGAGGTCGGCCAGGTGCGCGACGCACGCCGACCCGGCGGCGGTGAAGTCGAGGTCGACGCAGCTCAGCCCGGCCGGGTGGTCGGGCACGCCGATGAGCACCACCGGCAGGTCGAGCGCGATGAGCATCGGCACCCGCGGGTCGGCGGCCTCGACGTCCATCACCATCAGCGCGTCCGCGATCGCCGACGACGCGACCCGCTGCAGCGCGGCGGGTCCCTCGTCCTTGGTGAGCAGCAACAGGTCCTGGTCGTGGGCGCGGGCCGCGGTGACCGCCGCGGCGACGAACTCCATCACGACGGCGACGTTGAGGTCCGTGCGCAGCGGCACGACCAGGGCCAGCACGTTCGTCTTGCTGCTCGCGAGCGCGCGGGCACCCGCGTGCGGGTGGTAGCCGAGCTTGCGGATGCTTTCTTCGACCAGCCGCCGGGTCTTCGGCGAGATCGAGCGCTTGCCGCTGATCACGTACGACACCGTGCTGGGGGCCACCCCCGCGGCATTGGCGACGTCGTTGATCGTGACCACGGGCGGCCTCCTGGAGACATGGGGCAGGGGAAGTGCGAGTCGAAGCGCATCGACGATGGCACGAAGGTAGGGGAGACCCGGCCGGAACACAAGGACTATTGCCAGTCGGCCAACAATTCGATTCACCTTCGACGTAAGTGTCACACGTCGAATTCGTCGAACACTCTTGCTGCCCGATGTTTCAGCAGGTCGGGGTGGGGTTCTTTGGGAAATCGAGATTACCTGGGAGCGTGCCCAGGAAGACTTGACCTTGCCCGGATCGGGTGCTTATGGCGGCCGCCGATCGAATCGTTTCGACGAATCCTCGCGCGGGTCCGCCTTACAGCGAATCCGGTTTCCGGCCTACTCCCGCGTAAGGCAGGACGTTGATCGCCGGGTCGTCGGACATGTCGCCCGCCCCCTCGGGGTGCCACATCGCGCAGCCGACCAAGCCCGGTTCGACCAGGTCGAAGCCGTCGAAGAAGCGCAGGACCTGGTCGTGGGTGCGCGGGAACGGCTGGTTCTGCTGGTTCTGCCGGGTGGTGTAGACCTGCACCGCCTCGTCGAGCCCGGTCGACTCGGT
This sequence comes from Amycolatopsis sp. WQ 127309, assembly GCF_023023025.1. NCBI lineage: Bacteria > Bacillati > Actinomycetota > Actinomycetes > Pseudonocardiales > Pseudonocardiaceae > Amycolatopsis > Amycolatopsis sp. WQ 127309. The sequence goes on along the minus strand of NZ_CP095481.1, from coordinate 9,271,883 downwards.
GTCCGCCGCGACGTGCGTCAGGGCCAGGAAGCTGCCGGGCGCCAGCCGTTCGCGGTAGCGGGCGAGGATGCTCACCGGGTCCCACTCGTCGGGCACGAAGTGCAGCAGCAGCAACATGAACAGGCCGGTCGGCTGGTCCGGGTCGAGCAGCCCGCCCGCGCCCGCGAAGATGTCGTCGACGTCGCGCAGGTCCGCCTGGAGCACCGCGCAGCGGTCGTTGTCCTGCAGCAGCAGCTCGCTGTGGGCCACCGCGACCGACTCCCGGTCGACGTAGACCACGCGGCACGACGGGTCGGCCTGCTGGACGATCTCGTGCAGGTTCCCCACGGTCGGGATGCCCGCGCCGACGTCGAGGAACTGCCGGATCCCGGCGTCGACCATGAACTTCGCCGCGCGCCGCAGGAACGCGCGGTTGAGACGCGCCGCGTCGCGGATGCCGGGCATGATCTCGAGGATCTGCTCCCCGAGCGCGCGGTCGGCGGCGAAGTTGTGGTCGCCGTCGAGCCAGAAGTCGTACACCCGCGCGGGGTTCGGCACCGTGGTGTCGACCTCCGACGGTACCCAGCCCAGTTCCCCGGTCACCCTGACCTCCACCCCTCGCGGATCCGTTGGCGGCATTCGGTTTGCCGGCATTTCAATGACGGCACTCGGTTGACGGCACTCAGTTGACGGCGGAGTGTAGACCCGCTCAGCCGTTCGTGTGGCGGCACTGCCGGTGTTCCGCCCGCCGGTCCTAGGGTGTGCCCGGTGACGAACGACCCGCGCGCCGTCCCCGGTCGCTGGCCGGTGCTCGGGCACACCGTGCCGCTGCTCCGCGACCCGTTGAAGCTCCTCACTTCCCTGCCCGCGTACGGGGACGTCGTCGAACTGCGGCTCGGGCCGCTGCCCGTGCACGTCGTCACCACGCCCGAACTGGCCTGGCAGGTGCTGGCCACCGACGCCGACAAGTTCGACAAGGGCCTGGTCTTCGACAAGATGCGCCCGCTCTTCGGCGACGGCCTGGCCACGTCGAACGGCGAGCACAACCGCCGGCAGCGCCGGATGGTCATGCCCGCCTTCGGCCGGACGCGGATCGCGGGCTACGCCGAGAACACGATGACCGCGCTGGCCGGCGACCTGGCCGGGTCCTGGCGGCCGGGCGAAGTCGTCGAGTTCGACCAGCGGATGCAGGACCTGGTGCTGACCATCGCCGGGCAGACGCTGTTCTCGACGGCCCTCGGCGACGACGTGCTCGCCGAGATCCGCCGCTCGATCCCGGTCATGCTGAAGTACGTGCTGGTCCGGGCGTTCTCGCCGAAGTTCGTGGAGCGGCTGCCGATCCCGGCCAACCGCCGGTTCGACGCCGCCGCGGCCCGGCTGCGCGCGGTGATCGGCGCGACCGTCGTCGCCGCGCGGAAGGAGGGTGCCGACCACGGCGACCTGCTGTCGATGCTGCTGGCGGCGCGGGACGAGGACACCGGCGAGGCCATGTCCGACCGGCAGGTGCACGACGAGGTCATCACGATCCTCACCACCGGCGCCGAGACGACCGCCGTGGCGCTGGCCTGGTTCTTCCACGAGCTCGGGCAGCACCCGGACGTCGAGCGCCGGTTCCACGCGGAGGTCGACGAGGTCCTCGGCGGCCGTCCCGCGCGCTTCGACGACCTGCCGGAACTGGTCTACACGCACCAGATCGTCAACGAGATCGTCCGCCGCACCCCGCCGCTGATCCTCATGCGCCGGGCCCGCGAAGACGTCGACCTCGGCGGTGTCGTCGTCCGTGCGGGCAGCGAGGTCGCGGTCAGCCAGCACACGCTGCACCGGGATCCGCGCTGGTTCCCCGATCCCGGCCGGTTCGACCCCGATCGGTGGACGCCCGGAGAGACTGCGGAACTGCCGAAGGGCGCGTACATCCCGTTCGGCGCCGGCGCGCGGCTGTGCCCCGGGCACGTGTTCGCGCCGACCGAGATCGGCATCGTCGCCGCGACCATCGGCGCCCGCTGGCGGCTGGTCCCGGTGCCGGGCAAGAAGGTCCACGCGCAGCTCAAGGCCACGATGCAGCCCAACCGGCTGCCGATGACGGTCGTGCCCCGGCGGACCTGACGGTGCCCGATCGGCTACCAGGTGTAGTGTGCCGGGGTCCTCAGCTCGTCACCCGTCCGGAGGGAAGAACGGCGTGAGACTGCCGGTCAAGCTGACGTCGGCGTTGGTCGCCGGCGTCGTCCTGCTCGGGTCCCTAACCGCCGCGGTACCCGCCGAAGCGGCCGCGATCTCCTGCGCCGACGCGGATCTGCCGGTCACCGGGCCCGGGCTGCCGCCGCTCGTGCCGGGCGCGCCCGCGTCGGTGCACGGCCGGTTGTGCCTGCCCGCCGGCGCCGTGCCGGACGCCGTCCAGCTGCTCGTGCACGGCGGCACGTACAACAGCGCGTACTGGGACCTGCCCTACCAGCCGGAGCGCTACTCCTACCAGCGCGACATGGCCTCGCACGGTTACGCGACGTTCGCCGCGGACCAGCTCGGCGCCGGCGGCAGCAGCCGTCCGCTCAGCCTGCCGCTGACGGTACAGGCCGAGGCCGAGGCGCTGCACGAGGTGGTCGGCCACCTGCGCGCCGGGCACGTCGGCGGCGCCGCGTTCGCGAAGGTCGTCATCGTCGGGCACTCGGTCGGGTCCGGGGTCGTCGCCGTGGAGGCGGGGACCTACCACGACGTCGACGGCGTGGTCCTGACCGGCATCACGCACCTGCCCGCGCTGCCGGTGCTGGCGCTGGGCGCCGCGCTCGGGCTGCAGCCGGCGCTGCTCGACGGTCAGCTGGCGCACCTGGGCAGCGACCCGCTGTACTTCACGACGCGGCCGGGCGCGCGGGCCGGGCTGTTCTACGCGGCCGGCGACGCCGACCCGGGCGTGATCGCGGCCGACGAAGCCACGAAGGACCAGGTCTCGGTGCCGGGGATGGGCACGGTGGCGTTGTTCGGCATCGTGCTGCCCGCCACGTGGGGCATCACCGTGCCGGTTTTCCAGGTGGTCGGCGAAAAGGACGCGCTTTTCTGCGGGCTGCTCGCGCTTCGCGACTGTTCGAGCGCGGCGACACTGCGGCCCCAGGAGGCGCCGTACTACCGGGATCCGTCGAAACTGTCGATGTTCGTGCTCCCGGGCGCGGGGCATTCCGTTGCCCTGCACCAGAACGCCGGACTGTACCGGGACGCCACCCGGTCGTGGCTGCGTGACCGGATCGGCGTAACCGCACAGGGTTATCACTCGATTGGATGAACACTGATCAGTGCGCGTGACGCCTTTTCGCGCCAAGATATGTCGGTTCCCCGAGCCGGAGTGCGCACTAGACCCCTGGACAGGCTGAAGTGACTGCTCCCCATCCCCACGGTGGCGCCCCGCGCGCGAAGCCGTCCGCCGAACGAGCGGCCGGCCGGCTCCGCACCCTCGCGCGCAAGTGGGGCTACCTGGTCAGCACCACGGCGTACCTGCCGTACACGCCCGACGAGATCGAGCAGGAGCTGTCGATCCTCACCGGCTGGCTCTTCGAGGCGGTCGCGAGCGACCCGCCGGGTGCCGGCGAAGCCGCGGCGGCGGGCGGGCGGCTGGTCGAGCTGCGCTGCGTCGGCCCGGAAAGCCTGCGCCGCAGCATGGAGGTGCTCGGCAAGGGCCTGCTGCGCGAGCCGGAGCTGCACGGTCTCGGCAAGCTGCCGGAGCGGGTCGTGCTGGTGCTCGGCGCGCTGAGCTCCGGCTACAGCGAGGCGCTGCGCGAGGACATCCAGAAGCGGCAGGAAGGCCTGAGCCGCGCGTTGCTGAAGGTGGAGCAGGAGACCCGGCGCAAGCAGGTCGTCACGCGCGCGCAGTTCGAGGAGGTCTTCGCCGGCTCGGCCAGCGGCGTCGCGGTCAGCGACCTGGACGGCCGGGTGCTGCGCGTCAACCCGGCGCTCGCCAAGACGCTCGGCCGCACGCCGGCCGAGCTCGCCGGGCGGACCCTGTTCGAGTTCGTCCACCCCGACGACGTCGAGGTGCTGCGCGAGGGCTACGCGGACCTGCTGTCCGGCCGGCTGCACCGGCTGCGGGCCGGTCGCCGGCTGGTCGGGCGGGACGGCGAGCCGATGTGGGCCACGTTCGTGGCGGCGGTGGTCCGCGACGCCGTCGGCGACGCCCAGCAGCTGCTCACCCTCGTCGACGACGACACCGAAGTGGCGCTGCTGCAACGGCGGCTCAGCCACCAGGCCCTGCACGACGTCCTCACCGGGCTGCCGAACCGGCAGTTCTTCGGCACCCGCCTGGAGAACGCGCTGCGCGAGGCCGACCAGGCCCGCGGCGTGACGCTGTTCCACCTCGACCTCGACGGCTTCTCGCTGATCACCGGCGGGCTCGGCCAGGACCTCGGCGACAAGCTCCTGCGCGGCGTCGCGGCGAAGCTGAAAGTGGTGTTCGAGGGCGAGGACGCGCTCATCGCGCGGATCGGCGGCGACGAGTTCGGCGTGGTGGTGCGCAACGGCGAGGACACCCCGGACGTCGGGACCACGGTCCGCCGGATCAACCGCGAGCTCGCCGAACCCGACTACGTCGACGGCCGCCACGGCGTCGCCCTCTCGGCCAGCATCGGCGTCGTGCACCGGCCGCCGCGCGACATCGCGCCGGCCGAGCTGCTCCGCGCGTCGGACCTGACGCTGCGCCGCGCCCAGCGCGCGGGCAACCAGTGGGGCCTGTTCGACCGCGAGCTGGATCACCGTGACCGCCACGAGTTCGGCCTCGCGGCGTCGATGGCGGGCGCCTGGGAGAACGGCGACGTCGAGATCGCCTACCGCGCGCTGGTGAAGCTGGCCGACGAGGACGAGCCGGCCGCGATCGAGGCGCGGCTGCGCTGGACCCACCCGGTCGAGGGTGAGCTGTCGCACGAGACGTGCGTGCGACTGGCCGGCGAGACCGGGCTGGCGCTGCCGCTGGGCACGTGGCTCCTGCGCACGGCGGCCGAGCATTTGACGGCGGCGGGCATCGAGGTGCCGCTGGTCGTCGAGCTCGGCCCGCACCAGGCCGCGGACCCCGACCTGGTCGGCGAGGTCCGCGGCGTGCTGGCCGACACGGGCATGCCGGCGGAGCGCCTCCGCCCCGGCTTCCCGGCGTCGAGCTTGCTCGCCGAGACGGGCGACGCGGTCGACAACCTGAAGGTGCTCGCGGAGATCGGCATCCCGGCCGAGATCCACGCCTTCGGCGCGGCGGGCGACGTCACGATCCTGGCGGACCTCCCGATCCGCACGGTCCGCGTCGCACCGTCGCTGGTGGCGCGCCGCAGTCACCCGCTGGTGGAGCGGTCGCTGGCTTCCCTGATCGAGGTGGCCCACCTGACGGGCGCGAAGGTGACGGTGGCGGGGGTGGAGACGCGCGAGCAGGCGGCGTGGTGGCGGGAGCGGGGCGTGGACTACGCGTCGGGCCCGGCGTTCGCGGACCTGCCGGACGGCCTGCGTCCTTAGATCCGCACCAGCACCTCGTCCAGGGACTTGCGCCGCAGGTCCGGGACCACGCAGTCGTCCGCCGGGTAGCCGACCGGGATCACCGCGAACGCCCGTTCGTTGCGGGGGCGGCCCAGCAGGTCGCCCAGGAAGCGCATCGGGGACGGCGTGTGCGTGAGCGCGGCCAGCCCGGCCACCTGCAACGCCGTCAGCAGCATGCCGACCGCGATGCCCACCGACTCGTCGACGTAGTAGTGCTTGTGGGTGCCGCCGTCCTCGTCGACGGCGAAGCGCTGCTGGAACACGACGATCAGGTACGGCGCGTCGGTCAGGTGCGGCTTCACCGCGTCCGTGCCCAGCGGCCGCAACGCGTCCAGCCACGCCTCGCCGAGCCGGCCGTCGTAGGAGATCTTCTCTTCGGCTTCCGCCGCCTCGCGGATCCGCCGGCGCACCGAAGGGTCCGACACCAGGACGAACGTCCACGGCTGCTGGTGCGCGCCGCTGGGGGCGGTGGAGGCCACGGCGATCGCGTCGAGCACGGCGTCCTCGGGGACCGGGTCGGGGGAGAACATCCGGACCGAGCGGCGCTGCTCCATGCGCTGCCGGAGTTCGGCGACGTTCGACGTGGCTTCGGCGGCGGGCAGGCGGGCGGGCCGGTAGGGGACCGGGTGATAGGTCATGCCCGGAATTGTGGCGGGGAACACCCTGGGTGCAGCAGGGCCGAACGTACGATTTCCGGCGCAGCGGCGTTCGGCCAGCGGACAGTTAGGGCTACCTTGCCTCCGATATTGCGCCGAAGGGCGCAACGCAAGTGGGCCGTTCGGTCCTGTCGCGTGAAGTGACCCCGTCATTACTCTCCAGTAGAACGAAGTGGTGCCGATCACAGCCGTTCACAGTCGCCGGAGGAGGCCCCATGGCGTCGCGCGTCCGACAACCGGTCTCCGAAGACCGGCGCGATCCGCGGCTCAGGCACATCACCGGCTGTCTCACCTGCACCCTCAAATGCGCGTACTGCGGCCTCCCGGTCCGGCTCGCCGGGCCGGGCGACCACCCCGGCTACGGCGTCGTCGAACAGATCGCCGGCGACGGGCCCACCCCGGACCTGGTGCTGCTGCACCGGTTCTGCCGCAGCGCACTCGGCCGCTGCCGGACGCGGGGGTGCGTGCTGCGGCGCGCCCACCTCGGCCGCGCGACGGAGCAGTACGAAACCGGCCGCCGCCGTCCCGGGCGCTACCAGCGCCTCGGCGTCCGCCGGTCGCCCGACCTCGATCTGTACCGGAAACACTGGCGGGTCGCGAAGATGCGGTACGCGTGCAAAGCGTGCCGCTACTACACCGGCTCGCACTGAGCCGGTTCCCCCAGCGCCTTCCCGCCACGCACGTCACGGAGGACTTGTGCTCGTTCGCCTCATCCTCGGTCTGCTCATGACCGTCGTCGGTCTCGCCGTCGCCGGCAAGCGGGTGGTCTTCCTGTACCACCTGATCAAGGCGGGCCAGCCCGACACCAAACGCTCCGACGACCTGGGGGCCCGCGTCTTCGCGCAGGTGCGCGAGGTGTTCGGCCAGCGCAAGCTCCTGAAGTGGTCCGTGCCCGGCCTGGCGCACCTGTTCACGTTCTGGGGCTTCGTGATCCTCGCTTCGGTGTACCTCGAGGCGTACGGCGCGCTGTTCGACGAGCGGTTCGCCATCCCGTGGATCGGCCACTGGGCGGTGCTCGGCTTCCTGCAGGACTTCATCGCCGTGATGGTGGCCGTCTCGCTGGGCGCGTTCACGGTGATCCGGATCCGGAACGCCCCCGCGCGCAAGGACCGGGCGTCGCGCTTCTACGGCTCGCACACCGGCGGTGCCTGGCTGATCCTCTTCATGATCTTCAACGTCGTCTGGACGATGTTCTTCTTCCGCGGCGCGTCTTCGGCGTCCGGCAACTTCCCGTACGACAACGGCGCGTACGTCTCGCTCGGCGTCGGGAACCTCCTCGAGCCGCTCGGGCACGCGACGACCGAGGTGCTCGAGACGGTCGGGCTGATGCTGCACATCGGCGTCATGCTGGTGTTCCTGTCGATCGTGCTCTACTCCAAGCACCTGCACATCTTCGTGGCGCCGATCAACGTCTCGGCCAAGCGGCTCCCGGACGCGCTCGGCCCGCTGCTGCCGATGGAGTCCGCCGGCAAGCCGATCGACTTCGAGGACCCGGGCGAGGACGACACGTTCGGCCGCGGCAAGATCGGCGACTTCACGTGGAAGGGCCTGCTGGACTTCTCGACGTGCACCGAGTGCGGCCGCTGCCAGTCGCAGTGCCCGGCGTGGAACACCGGGAAGCCGTTGTCCCCCAAGCTGCTCATCATGGGCCTGCGCGACAACATGTTCGAGGAGGCGCCCTACATCCTCAGCGGCGAGGAGCACGCGGACGCGCGCCCGCTCGTCGGGACCGAAGCCGACAACGGCGTCATCGACCCGGACGTCCTCTGGTCCTGCACCACCTGCGGCGCGTGCGTCGAGCAGTGCCCGGTGGACATCGAGCACGTCGACCACATCGTCGACATGCGCCGCTACCAGGTGATGATCGAGTCGGCGTTCCCGACCGAGCTCGGCGGCCTCTTCAAGAACCTGGAGACCAAGGGCAACCCCTGGGGCCAGAACAACTCCGAGCGGCTGGCCTGGACGAAGGACCTCCCGTTCGACGTCCCGGTGTTCGACGGCGAGCTGGCCGACGACGTCGAGTACGTCTACTGGGTCGGCTGCGCGGGCGCGTTCGACGACAACGCCCGCAAGACCGTCCGCGCCACGGCGGAGCTGCTGCACATCGCCGGCGTGAAGTACACCGTGCTGGGCAAGGAGGAGTCCTGCACCGGCGACCCGGCGCGGCGCGCGGGCAACGAGTTCCTGTTCCAGATGATGGCCCAGCAGACGGCGGAGACGCTCAACGCCGTGTTCGAGGGCCGGGAGCCGCGGCTGCGCAAGATCGTCACGACGTGCCCGCACTGCCTCAACACGCTCAGCCGCGAGTACCCGGACCTGGACGGGCACTACGAGGTCGTCCACCACACGCAGCTGCTCAACCGCCTGGTGCGCGGCGGCCAGCTGACGCCGGTCAAGGCCGCTGAGGACGGCCCCAAGGTGACCTACCACGACCCGTGTTACCTCGGGCGGCACAACAAGGTCTACACACCGCCGCGCGAGCTGGTCGGCGCGACGGGGGCCAAGCTCGAGGAGATGCCCCGCCACGCCGACCGTGCCCTCTGCTGCGGCGCGGGCGGCGCGCGGATGTGGATGGAAGAGCAGATCGGCAAGCGCATCAACCTGGAGCGCGTCGACGAGGCCATCGCCACGGACGCCGAGACGATCGTGACCGGCTGCCCCTTCTGCCGCTCCATGCTCACCGACGGGCTGGTCCAGCGCCAGAGCGAGCAGAAAGCGGAGAACGTCGACGTCCGCGACGTCGCCCAGCTGCTGCTGGAACGGGTCAAGGCCCCGGAGGCCGCGCCGAAACCCTGACCTTCGCGTATCTTCCGCCCGTTTCCCGGCTCTGTCCGGAGTCGGGAAACGGTGGGAGGGGCGATGGGACAACGGGAAGCGGCGACGGTCGAGACGGTCGGCGGCGCCGTGGCGAGACTGGCGGTGCGCCGCGGCTCGTGGCTGGTCGGGCGCGGGCCGGACGCGCACCTGAGGCTGTATTCGGACCGGGTGAGCCCGCGGCACGCCTGGCTCCGCCGCGACGCGCGCGGCACGTGGGTGGCCGACGCGGGATCGCGGGCCGGGACCCGGGTCAACGGGGACGCGCTCGCCCCGGGCCGGGCCCGGCTGCTGCGCGACGGCGACCGGCTGGAGTTCGGGCCGATCACCGCCGTCTACCGCGACACCGCGCCGGCGGACGAGGCCGCGCCGCCGGTGTTCTCGAAGGTGGCCCGGACCAGGGGGACCGGCCGGGTGGCGCTGGTGCTCGGGCCGGTCCTCGTGGTGACCGGGTTCGGGCTGGGTGCTTCCAGGCTGCTCCGGTACTTCGCTGCCGGACCGGAGGTGGGCCTGGGCGGCACCCTGCTGACCGTGGGCGTCGTGGTGACGGTGCTGGGGCTGGTGCTGGCTAACCGTCCACAGTGGAAGTGACCACGGCGGGCTTCGTGGTGTCCGCCGGGGTCTTGCTCCCGAGTTCCGCGGTCGGCACCCGGTAGGTCTCGCGGGCCGTCGCGGCGGCTGTCGCGGCCACCACGCAGACCGCCGCCGTGAAGATGGAGACGCCCAGCCAGTCCGACTTCCCGGAGCCGATCGCCGCGACCACGCTCGGGGCGAAACCCGCGACCGCGAAGCCGATCTGCGTGCCGATCGCCATGCCCGAGAGGCGGACGCGGGCGCTGAACATCTCGCCGTACAGCGACGGCCAGACGCCGTTGACGCCCGAGTAGGCGACGCCGAATAGGACGATGCCGAGCACGAACAGCAGCGCGTACGAGCCGATCGAGATCGACCACAGGTAGGGGAAGATCAGCACGCCGCAGGCGAGGCAGCCGGTGATGAACACCGGCTTGCGCCCGACCCGGTCGGCGAGCCGCGCCAGCAGCGGGATCGCCGCCAAGGCCACGATGTTGGCCAGCACGCCCACCCAGAGCATGGGGGTGCGCGCCAGGCCGATCGTGTTGACCGCGTAGCTCAGCGCGAAGACGGTGAAGATCGTGCTGACCGAGGCGATCGTCGCCGCGACGATCACGCGCAGGACGTCGGCCCAGTGCGTGCGGAAGAGGACCGCCACCGGCAGCTTCGCGACGTCGGTGCGGGCGAACACCGGGGTCTCGTCGAGCTTGCGGCGGATGACGAACCCGACGACCACGACGGCCGCGCTGCACCAGAACGGGATCCGCCAGCCCCACGTCAGCAGGTCGGCCTGGGGGAGCGCCGCGACCGGCAGGAAGATCGCGGTGGCCAGGATCTGCCCGGCCTGCGTGCCGCTCAGGGTGAAGCTGGTGAAGTACGCGCGCTGTCGCTCCGGGGCGTGCTCGAGCGACATCGAGTTCGCGCCGGCCTGCTCGCCGGCCGCGGAAAGTCCCTGCATCAGCCGGAGAACGACCAGCAGGATCGGCGCGAGCACGCCGACGGTGGCGTAGGTGGGCAGGCAGCCGACGGCGAACGTCGAGAAGCCCATCAGGAGCAGGGTGAACACCAGGACGCGCTTGCGGCCGAAGCGGTCGCCGACGTGCCCGAGGATGAACGCGCCGACCGGGCGGGCGGCGTAGCCGACGCCGAACGTGGCCAGCGCGAGCAGGGTGCCGGTGGCGGGGGAGGAGGCGGGGAAGAAGACCTTGTTGAACACCAGTGCGGCGGCGGTGCCGTAGATGAAGAAGTCGTAGTACTCGAGCGCACTGCCGATCCAGGCGGCCAGCGCCGCCTTGCGGGGCATCGATGCGGTCACGGGGTGCTCCTGACGTCCGTGCTTCATTGCTCAGAGTCGGCGGGGAAGCGGTGCCAATGTACGATCTGGTTAGTTAACACAGAGTGCGAGAAGGTGCCCTGAGTGTCAAGAGATCCTTTTCGGGCGGCTCGTCGCCCGGGAGGCTTGCCGGTGCGCGGGGTGGGCCCGGGAGTGTCGGCGAGCGGTCGAGTAGTCGATCGCCGGGTCGCTCGGCATCGAGGCGCGCGAGCCGACCCTGCGCTGCCAGTGAACTCACTGGTTCGTACTCTCATCCGAAGGGGTGCACTGCCCACCGCCCGGAATGCCGCGTTGCGCGCGAACTCGGTGCCGCACGCCCGTGACGAACACGGCCAGTTCCCGCATTTCTTCCACGCTCGCGGGCGCGCACGTGTTCTGTGACGTGGTCCGGCGACTCGGCGGCCGGCGCGGTTTCGGCGTCGTCGACGTGCCGGTGCGGGCGGCCGCGCACCGCGCCCGCCGGCACCCGGTCCCACCAGTCGAAACGCTCGCCGAACCGCCGCCCGGGGACGCTCCCGGGGCGGCTTTCTTTCGCTCGTGCCGCGGTATTCCGGCGTGTCGGAATACCCGTTCGGGCCGGTGAAAAACGTCCGGGACGCCATCCTATTCGGACGACTTCCGCCACCTTTCTCCCCGGCACGGGTAACGGTGCGACTACTCCCCGTCAGAGTGCCTGGAGCGATTACAACGTCTTGGCAACCGCCTTGACAGGGCCTGTGGTACGTACCACTCTAACCCCAACATTGGTCTACACCATTTGGGGCGCCTGGCCACCGTGGCCGGGCATCGAAAGGACGGCAACGAGTGAAACGCTGGCTCAAGCTGGCGGCGGGCGCCGCCGCACTGACCCTCGTGACCGCGGGCTGCGCGGGTTCCAGCGGCACCGACACCGCCGCTTCGTCGAGCGGTGCTCCCGCGCAGATCACCGGGGACGTCACGGTCTGGCTGATGACGGGTTCCGCGCCGACCACGCTGACCGACGCGCTCAACAAGGAGTTCGAGGCCGCCCACCCGGGCGCCAAGGTCAAGTACGAAATCCAGCAGTGGGACGGCATCCAGCAGAAGCTGACCACCGCGCTGGCCAGCGGTGCGCCGCCGGACGTGATCGAGATCGGCAACACCCAGACGGCGGCGTTCGCCTCGCAGGACGGCGTGCTGACCGACCTGACCGCCGACAAGGACAGCTTCAACGGTGCGCAGTGGCTGAAGGGCCTCGCGGACTCGGGTGCCTACGACGGCAAGACCTACGGCGTGCCGTTCTACGCGGCCAACCGTGAGGTCATCTACCGCAAGGACATGTTCGAGCAGGCCGGCATCACCAAGACGCCGACGTCGAACGACGAGTGGATCGACGCGATCACCAAGCTGAAGACGAAGTTCGGGTCCGACCCCGACTTCCAGCCCTTGTACATGCCGGGCCAGAACTGGTACGCGCTGCTCTCGTTCATCTGGGACAACGGTGGCGACATCGCCCAGGCCGACGGCAAGAACTTCAAGGCGACGCTGGACAGCGCCGGCGCGAAGGCGGGCCTGGACTTCTACAAGAAGCTCGTCGACACCTCCGGCACCAAGGCACCGAAGGACGCCGACGAGGCCAAGCCGCAGCAGGCGACCGTCTACGGTGCCGGCAAGGTGGCCATGATGATCGGTCTTCCGTGGGAGCTGCCGACCGCGGCCAAGACGGACCCGAGCCTGACCGCCAAGACCGGCGCGTTCGCGATCCCGAGCAAGACCGCCGGCCAGAGCGCCCCGGTCTTCCTGGGCGGCTCCAACCTGGCGATCCCGGCCAACAGCAAGAACGTGGCCGCCGCCAAGGAGTACATCAAGCTGCTCTCCAGCCCGAAGTACCAGAGCCAGCTGGCCGCCGCGGGCGTCGTGCCCGGTACGTCGACCGACCTGACCGGCCTGGACAAGGACCCGCTGGGCACCGTGATGGCGAAGGCCTCCACCAACGGCAAGGCCGTGCCGGCCAGCCCGAAGTGGGGTGACGTGGAGTCCGGCCAGAACCCGGTCAAGGACATGCTGACCGCGTACCTGACCGGCAAGAAGACGCTCGACCAGGCGACCGCCGACGCCAACGCAGCGCTGAACAAGCTCATCGGCGGATGACAGCGACCGCCAATGTGACGATGCCGGCGGGGGCGACCCCGCCGGCATCGCCGCGCGCCACGCGGGCCAAGAAGCGCAGGAAGGGCCGGTTCGGCGACCGGATCCTCCCGTACCTGCTGCTCCTGCCCGCGCTCGCCGCGATCCTCGTGCTGCTCGCCTGGCCGCTGGTCCAGGTGCTCGCGATCAGTTTCCGCAAGCTCGACATCGGCCAGCTGATCTCCGGCAAGACCGTGTGGATCGGCTTCGACAACTACACCAACACGCTGTCGGACCCGGAGTTCTGGACCATCACGGTCCGGACGCTGGTGTTCACCGCGTCCATCGTGGCCGCCACCATCGTCGGTGGCCTGCTGCTGGCCGTGCTGATGCGCCACCTCGACCCGGTCGTGCGGATCATCGTGCAGGTGACGCTCGTGCTGGCCTGGGCGACCCCGGTGATCGCGACGACCACGGTGTTCCAGTGGATCTTCGACGAGCAGTACGGCATCCTCAACAAGACCCTCGACCGGCTCGGGTTCCACAGCTTCATCGGGTTCTCCTGGTTCTCCAGCGGCCCGAGCACGCTGTCGGTGATCGGGCTGCTCATCGTCTGGCAGGCCGTGCCGTTCGTGACGTTCTCGCTCTACGCGGGGCTCATCGGCGTCCCGCGCGAGCAGTACGAGGCCGCCGGCATCGACGGCGCCGGGCCGTGGCAGACGTTCCGCGCGGTCACCTGGCCCGCCATCCGGCCGATCACCACCATGGTGACCTTCCTGTCGGTGTTGTGGGACTTCAACGCCTTCGCCCAGATCTGGGCGATCCGCGAGGGCGGCCCGGACGGCGGGAGCACCACGCTGGCCGTCGTGCTGTACCTCAAGGGCATCGCGGGCAACCACTTCGGCGCGGCGGGCGCGATCGCGACCCTGATGCTGATCGTGCTGGCCCTCATCACCGGCCGGTACATCCAGCTGCTCACCCGGACCAAGGAAGGTGATCTGGCGTGAAGAAGTCGCTGTCACAGCGAATCGTGCTCTCGGTCGTCGGCCTCCTCGTGGCGCTGGCGGTCGTCTTCCCGACGTACTGGATGTTCGTCACGTCGCTGCGCACGCCCGGTGAGATCCTCTCGCCGAAGTACGACCTGATCCCGACGTCGTTCTCCTTCGGCAACTTCGCCACCGCGCTGACCAAGGACAACTTCCCGACCTACCTGCTCAACAGCCTGATCGTCACGGTCGGGTCGGTGCTGTGCGCGCTGGTCGCGGGGACGCTGGCGGCCATCCCGCTCTCGCGGCTGCGGTTCACCGGCCGCAAGGGCTTCCTGGTCCTGGTCATGGTGGCGCAGCTGGCGCCGGTGTCGGCGCTGTTCATCCCGCTGTTCCTGCTGATGCGGGACGCCGGGCTGCTCAACACGCTGCCGTCGCTGCTGCTGATCTACTTCGCCACCACGCTGCCGTTCACGGTCTGGATGCTCTACGGCTTCGTCAACGGGATCCCGTACGAGCTGGAAGAGGCCGCGATGATCGACGGCTGCAGCCAGACCGGCGCGTTCCGCCGGGTGACGCTGCCGCTGCTCGGGCCGGGGCTGGTCACGACGTCGGTGTTCAGCTTCATCACGGCGTGGAACGAGTACCTGTTCGCCCTGGTGTTCATCAGGGACAAGCAGAAGGAGACGCTGCCGGTGTGGCTGGCGTCGTTCCGCACGGCGTTCGCCACCGACTGGGGCGGCGTGATGGCCGCGTCGGTGATCTACGCGATCCCGGCGCTGGTGTTCTTCCTGATCGTGCAGCGCAAGCTCGTGTCCGGCGTGACCGCCGGCGCCGTGAAGGGGTAGCTGTTGTCTTCACCCGAGAAACTCGCCGAGGCCGTCCTCCTGCCCGGGTTCGCCGGGACCACCGCACCCGCCTGGCTGCGCGGCCGCGTCGCCGACGGGCTCGGCGGGGTGATCCTGTTCGGCCGCAACGTCGTCGACGACGAGCAGGTCGCCGCGCTCACCGCCCAGCTGCGGGGTGAGCGTGACGGCGTCGTCGTCGGCATCGACGAGGAGGGTGGCGACGTCACCCGCCTCGACGTGAACACCGGGTCGTTCGTGCCGGGGCCGCTGGCCCTCGGCGCGGCCGACGACCCGGAGCTGACCACGGCGGTCGCCGCCGCGCTGGGCGAACGGCTCGCGGCCTGCGGCGTCACGATCAACCTGGCGCCGTGCGCGGACCTGACCCTGGCGGCCGAGGACCCGATCATCGGCGTCCGGGCGTTCGGGTCCGACCCGGTGAAGGCGTCGCCGCACGTCGCGGCGTACGTCACCGGCCTGCAGAAGTACGGCGTCGCGGCGTGCGCCAAGCACTTCCCGGGCCACGGCGCGGCGACGGAGGACTCGCACGTCGCGCTGCCGGTGCTGCCGCGGACGCCGGAAGAGCTGCGTGAGATCGAGCTGGTCCCGTTCGCCGCGGCGATCCGGGCCGGCGTGCGCGCGGTGATGACCGGTCACCTGGTCGTGCGGGCCTGGGGCGACGAACCGGCCACGCTCAACCGGGTGGCGCTCACCGACGTCCTGCGCGGCGAGCTGGGCTTCACCGGCGCGATCATCACCGACGCGCTGGAGATGGGCGCGGTGTCCGGCGCGTACGGCCGCCACGACGGTCTCGGCCACTCGGCGGTCCGGGCGCTGATCGCCGGCGCGGACGCGCTCTGCATCGGCGGTGCGGCCTTCGAGGCCGACGCCCTGGACGCCATCAACGCGGCGATCGTGGCCGCGGTGGCGTCGGGGGAGCTGCCCCTCGAACGGCTGGCGGACGCGGCCGAGCGGACGGCGTCGCTGGGCACCGACCCGGCCCCGGCGACGGTCGGCCCGGTCGACCGCCGGCTCGGGCTGGAAGCGGCCCGCAAGGCCCTGCGCGTCACCGGCGAGCCGCGGCTGGACGGCCCGCCCCTGGTGGTGGACGTCCAGACCGAGCCGACCATCGCGGCCGGCCCGATGCCGTGGGGCCTCGGCGCGCACCTGGCCGAGCTGGTGCCGGGGACGCGGGCGATCACCGCCGGCCCGGCCGACCTCGACGTGATCCTCGAAGCGGCGCAAGGGTTCTCGAGCGTCGTCGTCGTGACGCGCGAGGCGCACCGGCACCCGGGGGTGCGTGACCTGCTGGCGGCGCTGTCCACTGTGGACTTCATCCGCGTCGAGACGGGCGCGCCGGGACCGGTCACCGGGGACGGCCCGCGGCTGGACACGTTCAGCGGCTCGTACGTCAGCCTGCGCGCGGCGGCCGAGTACCTGGCCTGAGTTCGCTTCACCGGACAGGCCCCGCCTTCCCCGGCGGGGCCTGTCCTTTTTGCCGTATCTCCACGAGCCGCCCGGGCGTTTGTACGGGGCTTGTACCGGCGCTCGTCACTCTGTCGGCACCACGCAAACGACGGAGGACGGACTCATGAGGATTCGCATCGGCAAGCGGGCGGCCGGGGTGGTCGGCATCGCCGCGGCGATCGTGCTGGCCGGCGCCACCCCGGCGCTCGCGGCCACCGGCACGGTGCACACCGACTCGGGCGCGCCGCTGACCGTGCGCTCGGCGCCGAGCACGGGCGCGAGCTCGACCGGCACGGTCGCCGACGGCACCGCCGTCGACATCGACTGCCAGACCACCGGCGAGTCGGTCACCGGCAAGTACGGCACCAGCACCGTCTGGGACCACGTCCCGGGCGGCTACATCACCGACACCTACGTCTACACCGGCTCCGACGGCCGCATCGCGCCGGACTGCACCGGCGTCCCGACGCCGCCGGCGGCGACCTGCTCGACGTCCGGGCTGGGCGACGCGAACACGTGCGCCCAGGCCGTGGCCAAGGCGAAGTCGCGCGTGCACACGAACAACGACCCGGCCTACGACGGCTGGTGCGACCGCATCAACGCGCAGAACTACGGCTTCTCCGCGAGCGGCTCGACCACGGCGTACGTGCACTGGACGCAGATCCCGGCCCAGTACAAGCACGCGGGCAGCACCGACGTCCCGGCCGGCGGCCTCGCGTTCTTCTCCAACGGCGGCGCGGGCCACACGATGATCTCCATCGGCGGCGGCAAGTTCCTGTCGAACGACATCAACGGCGCGGGCACCTACACCGAGACCACGATCGCGCAGATCAAGAGCAAGTGGGGCCAGACCTACCTCGGCTGGTCGCAGCCGTGGTTCAAGGTGAACCACTGACCTCCTGACGCACACCGCGGCAAAGCCGTGAATGCCACATTGAGGGACACTAGGTCCCTCAATGTGGCATTCACGGCTTTCGGGGGGAAGCGGGTCAGCTGCCGGGGTTCATGTGGTGCAGCACGAAGATCCCGCCCAGGGCCGGGCGGTCCAGGCGTTCGTGGTCGGTGGCCACGTACTCGTCCAGGACCGCCAGGATGCGCCGGTCCAGCTCCTTGACCTCGTCGGGGGACAGGTGCAGCAGGAACTTCTCGTGCACCGCCACCGACTCCGGGCCCGAGGCCCGCAGCTCCTCCTGGAAGATCTCGATCGGCGCGAACCGCGTCTCGGGGTCGGCGCCGGCCAGCGGGCCGTCGAGCCACCACGTCTCGTTGTTCGACCGGTACGGCTTCTCCAGCGCGCCGCTGGTCCCCGTGCGGACCGGGGCCGGCTCCAGCAGCCCGGCGGCGACCAGCTGGCGCACGTGGTGCAGGACCGTGCCGGGATCGCGGTCGAGGCGGTCGGCGAGCTGCTTGTTCGTCAGCTCCTCGACCAGGCACATCCGCATGATCCGCAGGCGCAGCGGGTGGCCGAGGGCCTTCGCCTCCCGCGGGGTCGCCGGCCGCCGCCGGCGGGGTTCGGTCATGAACGCAGCGTAGTCCATCGATCGAGTTCCGACACATCGATGGAGAATTCCCCATCGATGTGTCATCCTCCATCACATGGAGACGAAGGGCCTGGGCAGCACCTATTGGCGGCTGTGGACGGCGGCGGGGCTGTCGAGCCTCGCCGACGGCGTCCTGAAGGTCGCGTTGCCGCTGGTGGCCGTCGGCTACACGCGGTCGCCGGCCCTGATCGCCGGGCTGGCCTTCGCCTTCACCCTGCCGTGGCTGCTCTTCGCGCTGCCCGCCGGCGCGCTGGTCGACCGGCTCGACCGCCGGCGGGCGATGCTCGGCGCGAACCTGGTCCGCGGCGGGCTGCTCGCCGTCGTCACGCTCATGACCGTCTTCGGCGGCGGTTCGATCTGGGCCCTGTACGTCGTCGCCGCGGGGGTCGGGTTCGCCGAGACCGTCTACGACACCGCCGCGCAGTCGATCGTCCCGCAGGTCGTCGGGCGGGAGCGGCTCTCGGCCGCCAACGGCCGGATGTACGCCGCCGAGCAGACGGCCAACGAGTTCGCCGGCCCGCCGCTGGCCGGGCTCCTCGTCGCGGCCGGGGTGCTCGCCGCGTTCGTGACGCCGATGGCGTTGTGGGCGGTGGCCGTGGCCGCGCTGCTGCTGGTGCGCGGGACCCACCGGATCGAGCGGACCGGCCACACCACCCTGCGCGCGGACATCGCCGAAGGTCTCCGGTTCCTGGTGCGGCACAAGGTGTTGCGGACGTTCTCGGTCATGGTCGGCACGTTCAACTTCGCCACCGGCGCGACCTTCGCGGTGTTCGTGCTCTACGCGGTCGGCCCGGGCTCGGCGATGGGCCTGTCCGAGCCGGCCTTCGGCCTGGTGATGGCCACCAACGCGGCGGGCGGCCTCGCCGGGTCGTTCCTCGCCGAACCGGTGGAGCGCCGGCTCGGCCGGATCGGCACGCTCTGGGTGTCCTGGCTCGCCGGCGGCCTCACGATCGGCGTGCTCGCGGTGACGACGAACGCCGTCGCCGTCGCCGCCGGGTTCTTCCTCGGCGGCCTGGGGATCGTGATGTCGAACGTCGTCATGGTGTCGCTGCGCCAGCGCCTCACGCCCGACCGCCTGCTCGGCCGGCTCAACAGCAGCTACCGCCTGGTGGCGTGGGGCACCAAGTCCCTCGGCGCCCTCGCGGCCGGTGTGCTTTCCCAGACCCTCGGCCTGCACGTGGTGTTCGCCGTGATGGCCGTGCTGGCTTTCGCCGTCGTGGCCGGGCTCTTCGTGGTGACGGAGAACGCGCTCACGGCCGCGGAACGCGAAGCCGTGCGCGCGTGAGTCGTCACGCGTGCGGGAACGGGAAGACGTTCAGCCGCTCCTCGGGCAGCGGTGCCGGCCGCCAGCCGAGGTCGACGGCGGCGCGCCGGATCCGCCCGTCGCCCCAGAACGGCGCGCCGGCCGGGAAGCGGGGCACCAGTCCCGGCACGATCGTGTGCGCGGCGTGGAACCCGGCGCTCGCGACGTCCCGCGTGGTCAGGTCGACGCTGATCACCTCGAAACCCCGCTCCTCGACGCGTTCCCGGTAGGCCTTGAGCCCCCGTTCGCTCACCGACGGAAGCCCTTCCCACGGACGCACCGGCAGGTCGAGCACCCACGGCGCCACCCGGGTCACGGCCCGCGGGTCGAGGGCCGCGTCGGCGTGCTGCCGCGCGAACCCGTCGGCGAGCGCCTGCTTGGCCGCCTCGAACGCGCCGGGCCGCGTGGCGGTGCCGATGGACAGCCGGCGCCGGGCCCGGTCGAGCACGGCCGCCGCGACGACCGGGACGCCGAACTCGTTGTCCAGCGGGATCAGCGTGACGTCGTGGGTATCGGCGGTGTCGGCGATCAGCGCGCGGAGCTCGGCCGGGACCGGCAGCCGGCGCAACCGCGGCGTGTTGGCCCACCAGAGCATCGTCGTGTCCTGCTCGAGCACGGCTTCCAGGCCCGCGGTCACGGCGTGTTCTCCGCTCGTCCCACCGGCGAGGCCGGCGAGCAGGGGATCGGTGAACCGGGCGCCGTCGGGCTCGGGCCGGTCGGAGACGAGGCACGCGGGGACCCACAGCGCTTCCCGCGTCGTGTGGGAGAAGGCTTCGATCCACGCGCATTCCGTGTCGGGCGTCAGCGGCGCGAAGGGGAACCCGGGGATGGCGTACTGCCGCGGCGAGTAGAGGTTCAGGCGACGCGGGTCGAGCGCGGGCACGCCCTGGCGGCACAGCCGCAGGTAGCTGGCGTGCCGGAGCTCGCGGTCCGCGGGCAGCCAGCTGCCGCAGTAGCGTTCGACGGCCTTGCCGATCGCGGCGTCGCGGGCGACGTCGAAGTCGTGCCACGACGTGCCGACCGCCCGGCGGTCGTTGGCCCAGTCGGCGACCCGGTGCATGTCGGCGACGTCCACGGCGCACACCTTCAGGCGTGCGGGCAGGCCGGGAGCGGGCGGGATCTCGTGGACGGCGGTCACGATGCCGGTCCGGTCGTCGACGAGCAGGTCCGGGCGCGGGCCGCGCGCCTCGATCGCGCGGGTGCGATCCGGGAACGGCAGGACGGGCCGGGGGAGCACGCTCAGCCGGACGGGGTCGAGCTCGAGCTCGCCGGTGGTCGTCTCGGCGGGTTCGCCGGCGAGCCAGCGCTCCAGCTGGACGGCGAGCACGGTCAGCATCCAGCGGGCGTCGATCGGGCGGAACCGCCGGCCGGGCGGCGGGTCGGCGGTGGCGAAGGCGTCGATCACGCGCGGGTCGGGGGCCGCGGACCGCCGCCGGTCGAGCACGTCGGCGAAGTCGGGGCCGGGGCCGCCGGGGGTGATCGCGGGCCCGGCGATGCCCTGGCCGCGTTCGCAGCGGAAGGGCAGCAGCCGTACCCCGCGGTCGGCGCAGAACGCGTCGAGGGCGGTGAGCTCGGAGTACGCCGGGTGGGTGAACGCGGCGACGACGACGGCGTCGGCCGGGTTGACCGGGAAGGGACCGTCGACGTCGGAGAGCGTCTGGACCCGCGCGTACCCCGCCGGGGCGAGGATCTGCGCGAGCGGCGCGGTCAGCTCGGGCGTCCCGGCGATGAGGACGGTGGTCGCGGCGACGCGGCTCGCGCCGTCCGTCGCGGGACGGAGGCCGCCTTCGCCGGTGAGGACGTCGAGCAGTTCCGCGTAACCGGGGTTCACCCCGGCGAGCAGCTCGGCCCGGGTGCGGGTGCCGTCGCAGCGCGCGATCCACGCGCGGACCTCCGCGGCCGGCACCGGGATCGGGTACTGGCCGCCGTTCGGTGTGATGAGCAGGCACAGGGCCGGCTCGAGGTCGTGGACCTCGACCCCGGTCAGTTCCGGGCGGACGTCGTCGGAAGGCATGGCGGATCCCTTGTCGGAACGGAGCGTGCCGCGGCCCCGGGGGCGGGGGCCGCGGCACCGGGGGAGCTGGGGCTGCGACTGCGTTCCCTTCTGTGCGGTTGTGCTGTTGGTGCCAGTTTCGGCCGCGGGCGTGCGCGGTGACGTCTCCTGGAGTGCGATCCGCACGGCCCGGCCCGTGCGGAATCCACGGCCGCCGCATGCGGGGCGCACGCGAAAGCGCCCCGCCGCCCGGAGTGGACGGCGGGGCGCTGCGGACTGCCCGCGGTGGTCAGGCCCGGCAGGTCCGGCCGCGGTTGACGCAGTTGACCAGGCCGCTCATGATCCGCTGCGACATCACGTTCGCGAAGTCGTCGTGGTCGGAGAGCGGGTTGTGGTGCTCCTGCGGGAAGGAGTCCACTTTGTACTGCTTCTTGACCTGGATGTCGTGCGGGATGTCGTAGGTCAGCGTGATCTGCAGCTGCGGCACGGCCTTGAAGCCCTTCGGGCACCAGCCGGCCTGGTCCGGGAACACGATGTGCGTGCGGTGGTTGGCACTGTCGATGTTCTGCCCGTCCCAGCAGCTCGGGAACGTGTGGATGCGCTTGACCTTGCTGTTCTGCGGGCAGATCGGGTACTTGTCGGTGACGCGGTTCTCGAAGCCGCTGCACGTCCAGCTCGCGCGGGCGTTGGCCGGCCCGTTGGTCGACACCTTCGCGTCGCCGTAGAGCACGCGCAGGAACTTCGGCATGGCCACGACCTTGCCCGTCGGGCTGCCCCGGAACGTGAGCTGGACCTTCTGCGGCCGCTGGATGACGCCGTCGTTCTCGGGCAGCTCGTTGTTCTCGTCCTGGCCCGGCAGCGCGCCACCCGCGGTGGTGCTCGGCGGGGGAGTCGCGCCGGTGCCCGGGTCCTTGCCCGGCTTCGGCGCGCAGGGCGCGAGCCCGCCCAGGTCGCGCGGCTTCTGCGTGAAGCGGCCGATCGCGATGGCGATGCGCTCCAGGATCGCGGCGCGCCGGTCCTTGAGCGGCGTCAGGATCGCGTTGCGCACGAAGTCCGCGCCACCCTGGCCCTGCGTCGAGGCGACGCGCTGGTTGGCCTCGTCGGTCTGGCCGTCGAGCTGGTCCAGGTTGCTCTCGACCTCGGCCATCGCCTGGTCGGGCACGTCCGGCAGCTTGCTGGCGACGTCGGGGCAGGCGACCTGGACGGTCTTCGCCTCCTGGTCGGCCTGGGCCCGGTCGCCGTCCGGCGCCTTCGCGGGCTCGTTCTTCGCCTCTTCCTCGCCGGTGTCGATGCGCACGACCGGCCAGTAGTAGGCGGACTTGTCGCCGTTGCGGCAGGTGGTGCCGGCCTTGACGAGGCTCTTGTTGTTCGAGTCGGCGTTCGTCGAGAGGTTGCCGACGTAGTCGTGCAGGTGCTGCGCGCCGTTGCGGACGCCGGGCTGGGCGATGAAGTTGTCGGGGTTGAAGTGGCCGTTCTCGTTGCGGCCGCAGTCGACGGTGAACGTGCCCGTCGCTGCGCCGCTGACCGGCCGCGGGTCGAACTGGTTCGGCGCCACCTTCAGGATGTCGACGAAGAGCGCGGGATCGACCTCGTCGGCGCTGGCCTGTCCGGTGTTGCCGGTCGTGGTGGCGACGACGATGCCGCCGACGGCGATCGCGAGGGCGAGACCGCCGGTGGCGATCTTCGTTCTGCGCGAAAGACGATGCCGTCCTTGGGTGCGGGACATGGATCCTCCGGGTGTCGGGCTGGCGGGAAACGCGACACTGACCGGTACGAGCCCAGGGGCGTACCGATCAGGAAAGGCGTCTGCAGGGGAGGAACGACGCCCGGCCGCCCACTGACCCGACATCAGTGGGACGTGTGGTCACCTGCCCGTGACCACGCCGTCGACCGGGTGGTTATCGTTCCGTTATGGACGCTACACCGGGGTTTGACACCGGGCAAGAAGGTGTTTCCGACCATCACGAACCGTCAGGTCCGGTTTCCGTTTCCGTAGTCGGACGTGGTCGTGAATGGTCCCCGGAAATGCGCGAAGAATGGCGTGCGCGAATAGCGCCGTGCGCGGGACGCGCTCGCGGCGGCCCGCGGGTGCGTCACGCTGGGTAGCCGTTCGTGTACGCTGGTTGCGCTCTCAAGTAGTTGGTGACGGCGGTCATCCTGGGGCCTGGACCGGGTGGTTGTCCAGCTTCCGGGGGTGTGGCGAAACCCGCGGAAATTCTTTGAACCGATCCGAACCGGCAGCCGTATCCCTCAGTGAAGCACCTCGAATGCCCACCGGCGGTATCGCCCGGCGACCCGGGAGAACTGTGTCCGCGGCACGGCCGTCGTATTCTTCGGCGCCCGATCGGTGCGATTCAGCCCCTGTCACATCTGTCAGGCGAAATCTTCCCGGCGACGCCGCTCGACGACGTCAAGGCCGTGCGGCCGCTTCGATGAGCGCGGCCGCCTCGGCGGCCGACCGCTCGGCGGTGTCGACGACGAGGCGGTCACGCGTCCACGGCTCGTACTCGCGGGCCACGATCTGCGGCCACGTCGGCGGCACGTGGCCGGGGATGCCGGTGTCGCGGGTTTCCGCGCGGCGCCGGTGTTCCACCGGGTCCGAGCAGACGATCTCGGTCTCCAGCACCCGCGCCCCGTGCGCCGTTCCGGTGTCGCGCCAGGCGTTCCGGGTGATCTCGACGGAGTTCACGCACTCGGCGATCACGCTGACGCCGGTCCGCAGCAGGTCCGCGGCGACGTCGTAGGCGACGACGTACCCGACCGGCCCGAGCGGGTTGCCCAGCGGCGTGCTGCGGACGATCGCCTGCTCGATCGTGTCGATGCGCAGGTAGGAGAACCCGGTGCGGCGGGCCAGTTCGGTCGCCACGGTGGTCTTCCCGGACGCCGGCAGCCCGCCGACGACGATCAGCACTGGAGGCACCCGGGCATGATCGCACGGGGCGGCCGGTCAGTCCGGGTACCGCCCGCCGAGCCGTCGCCAGTGCTCGGCCAGCGCCGGCCGCACGGGGGCGGCCAGCACCTCGGCGAGCTGCGCTTCGGCTTCCCGGGCGGTGTTTTCGGCCGCCTTCCGCAGTTTCTCGTCGAGCTGGGCGGCCAGCTCGCCCGATCCCGGGTAGGCCTGCTCGATCAGCCGCATCGCGACGCTCTCCCGCAGGCCCGCCTGGGCGTCGTCGATGGCGAGCTGGTCGCTGCGCAGGCCGTCGGCCCGGCCCAGGTCGACGGTGTGCCGGGCGTCGAGGACCAGCCCGGCGGGCGACGCCACCCCGTGGCGGACGGCGATCCGCAGCAGGTCGGCCCCGAAGGCCCGTTCCGCCGGAGCCCAGGGCAACGCGTCCAGCTCGGCCGGGGCGCGCGAGACCGCGTCGCCGGGCGCGGCGCACCAGGACACGGTGCCCGGCGGGCTCAAGCGGTAGAGCATCCGGGGTCCCGTCACGAGGTGGATTCGGCGCTCTTCTTCGCCTGCAGGTTCCGCCGCAGGGTCGTGAGCGCCCGGTGCTGGGCCACGCGGACCGCGCCCGCGCTGCTCAGCCCCACCGCCACCGCCGTCTCCTCCGCGGTCATGCCCAGGATGATGCGCAGCACCAGGATCTCGCGCTGGCGCGGCGGGAGCGTGTCGAGCAGGCCGGACGACCAGTCGAGCGCGGCCGAGCGCTGGACCTCCTCGCCCGTCGGGTCGGTGCCTTCCGCGCCCTCCGAGCGGCCGGTGGGCGGTTCCGCGACCGGGCTGGTGCGGTCGCGGGAGCGGCGGCGGTGGAAGTCGGCGATCTTGTGCGCGGCGATGCCGAAGACGAACGGCAGGAACCCGTCGAGCTCGTACCGGTAGCCGGGCAGCGCGCGCACCACCGCGAGCAGCACGTCCTGGGCGCAGTCCTCGGCGTCGGACGAGCCGTCCTGCCACGACCCGAGCCGGCCGAGGCAGTAGCGGAACACGATCGGCCGCAGCTCGCGCAGCAGCCCCGCCACCGCGGCCCGGTTGCCGGCGACGGCCTGCCGGACGAGCGCGGTGTCGAGCGAGAACGTCGCCGCGGGTGGGGAGTCACCCCCGGCGGAATGCGGCGGCATCGGCCTCACCTCTTCCTTCGGACGCACGCCGGCAACGGACGGTCACGACGGTAGGTCGCGCCGCGTGTCCGCCACACCGGCCGGGCGCCCGTGCGGACCCGGGTCTTTCGGCACTGGCGGACGGCGCCGCCGTGTGGGTTCCGTAGCCGGGCCGGGCCTGGCCGGGTCGAACGGCCCTACCGGCGACCCTCGGCCACGGATCACGCTGGTGGCCGGGAATATTTCACAGGAGAAGCACAGGGACGAGATGGCTGACGATGTGGGCTTCGGGCTCTTGCTCGACCGGGCGCAGTGCCTCGCGCTGCTCCGGACGGCGAGCCTCGGCCGGGTGATCTTCACCCACCGGGCGATGCCGGCCGTCCGCCCGGTGCGGTTCACCGTCGTCGGGGAGAGCGTCGTGTTCGCCGTGCCCGAAGGCAGCTCTCTCTACGCCGGCGCGCGCGACGCCGTCGTCGCCTTCGAGGCCGACGACTTCGCCGCCGACCTCGGCGCGGGCTGGTTCGTCAGCCTGCTCGGCCGGGCCGGCGAGTTCCGGGACTCCTCGGCGGCCGAGATCGCCTGCCTGTGCCCGTGTCCGTCCCAGGCCGGGCGGCGGTTCCTGCAGATCCCGGTCGAGGCGATAACCGGTCACCGAATGGCCTGCCCGGCCGAGTAACAACGCCGTGGCACCGAACGACCCACCGGATGGACGAACCGGCTCGGGCCGACACGGGCAGTGACCTGTGGCACCCTTGACGGCCCGGGGAGACCCCCGGGAGTGGGCGACGCCAGCGGAGTCGACAGGAAAGTGGCGGACGAAATCGGCATGCCGGCGATCCTCGCCGCGGTGGCCGGGATCGCGCGGGAGCTGGAGATGCCGGCGTTGCTCGAACGCGCGGTGACGACGGTGTGCGAGCTGGTCGGGGCGCGCCACGGCCGCGTCGAGGTGACCGGACCCGAGGGCGGTGTGGCCGAGTACGGCCGGCCCGGCACGAGCGACGGCGCGGTCGAGATCCCCGTGCGCGCCGGGCCCAAGACCTTCGGCACGTTCCGGATCGAGCCCGGCGAAGGCGGCTTCGCCGGCCGTCGGCGCGAAGTGCTGGGCGCGCTCACCGCGGCGACCGGGATGGCCGTCGACAAAGCGCTGCTCGTCGACGGGATGCGCCGCCGCGAACGCTGGCTCGAAGCCTCCTACGACGTCACCAAGGCCCTGCTCAGCGCGCAGAGCCTGCGCGCCACCCTGCGGCTGATCGCCGAACGCGCCCGCGTCGTGGCCGGCGGCACCGGCGGCGCGATCGCGCTGCCCGCGGGGCCGGGGTTGCTGGTGTTCGACGTCGTCGAGCCGCCGGGGGAGGACTCCGACCGCCTCACCGGGCTGACCATCCCGACCGAGGGCACCGCGACCGGGATCGCGTTCACCACGCGCCGGCCGATCGTCGTGCGGGACTACGGCGAGCACGTCCAGAACGAGCAGCGCGACCGCGCCGGGCCGATGCCCGCCATGATCAAGGGCCTGGACTCGGCGATCTCGGTGCCGCTGATCGTCGGCGAGGAGACCCTCGGGGTGCTGCTCGTGGCGAAGTTCCGCGACCGCTCGCCCTTCACCGACTCCGACGTCCAGCTGGCCGAGACGTTCGCCGGGCACGCCGCGCTCGCCGTCGAGTTCTCCCGGGCGCAGGAGGCCCGCCAGCAGCTCGCCGTCTTCGAGGACCGCGACCGGATCGCGCGCGACCTGCACGACCTGGTGATCCAGCGGCTGTTCGCGACCGGGCTCGGGCTCGAAGGCGTCAGCAGGCTGATCTCGGACCCGGGGGTCGGCGCGCGCGTCGCCGGGTTCGCCCACGACCTCGACGGCACGATCCGCGAGATCCGCAACAGCATCTTCTCCTTGCAGGCGCCCGCGCAGGCGCAGGGCAGCCTCCGGGCCGAGCTGCTGCGGGTGGCGGTCGACGCCCGGGACACGCTGGGCTTCGAGCCGCGCGTCGGCTTCGACGGGCCGCTCGACGCCGCCGTGCCGGACGCGGTCCGCTCCGACCTGATCGCGTCGCTGCGGGAAGCCCTGACGAACGTCGCCCGCCACGCCGGCGCGACGTCGTGCTCGGTCGAGGTCACCGTGGACGGGCTCGGCACCCGGCTGAGCCTGGTGGTGCGCGACGACGGGACCGGGCCGCCCCAGGGCCCCGGGCGGGCCAGCGGGCTCGCCAACCTGGCGGCCCGGGCCGCGCGGTGGGGCGGGACGTGTGCGCTGGTGGCCGCCGCCGACGGCGGCTCCCGGCTGGAGTGGACGGCCGGGCTGCCGGCCCGGACGGCCGGCGAACAAGGGACTGCGCGATGACGATTTCGGTGTTCCTGCTCGACGACCACGAGCTGGTCCGCACCGGGCTGAAGACCGTCTTCGAGTCCGAGCCGGACATCGAAGTGGTCGGCGAGGCCGGCACGGCCGCCGAGGCCCTGGTCCGGATCCCGCAGGTCCGGCCGGACGTGGCCATCCTGGACGTCCGGCTGCCCGACGGCCAGGGCGTCGAGGTCTGCCGCGAGATCCGCTCGACGCTCGAGCCGCCGCCCGCCTGCCTGATGCTCACGTCCTATTCGGACGACGACGCCCTGTTCGGCGCCATCATGGCCGGTGCGGCCGGGTACATGCTCAAGCAGGTCTCCGGCCGGTCCCTGATCGACGCCGTCCGCACGGTGGCCGTCGGCGGCTCGCTGCTGGACGCCACGCTCACCGCGTCCGTCATGAACAGGTTGCGGGGGGAGACGGCCTCGGCCCCGGATCCGCGGTACGAGCAGCTCAGCCCGCAGGAGCGGCGGGTGCTCGACCTGGTCGCCGAAGGCCTGACCAACCGGCAGATCGCGGAACGGCTTTTCCTGGCGGAAAAGACCGTCAAGAACTACGTTTCTTCCGTGCTGCACAAACTCGGCGTCGAGCGGCGGACGTCGGCCGCGGTCTACGTGTCCCAACGGCGCAACGAACCGGGACGATCGGGCTGATCTCACGACCGATCGGACGAAACCGGTGGGGCGTCCGACGTATCTGGGCGCGAATGGAGTACACCTGTCGGGGTGACCGCACGGGCCGCACGGGACTCGTCGCGGGGTGGAGGGGACGGCATGTCGGGGTTTTCGAGCGGGGACTACGTCACACAGCAGATCCACGCGCTCGCGAAAGCGGTGCGCGAGGAAGGGGCCGGCGGCGTCGGCACCCACAGCTTCCAGCTGGCCGAGCACCTGGCCGCGGAGGGCGGCGTCCACCGCGGCGACATCCTGACCGCGACGGCGACGCTGCTGGCCATGACGGCGTGGTGCGACGGCGCGGCCGACGCGGCGCTGCGGTTCGCGGAACTGGCGGGCGAGTGCGACGACGACTCCCGCGAGCTGGTGACGCACCTGCTGACGCTGGAGATCGGCGCCGACCAGGGCTGGCTGCCGGAGGCCCAGGTGGAGGCGCTGCTGGAGTACGCCCGCCGCAACCGGCGGCGCGACCTCGTGACGCGGGTGCAGGCGCTGGCCACGGGCCCGGGAGGCCGGCACCGCCGGGACTAGGCGATCCGAAGAGCCGCCGGTCGCCGTCGAGCGTGAGGGAGTCCAGCGGAGAAGGTGGACAGGAACTCCTCGGCCCCGTCGAGGAAGCCGGCACCCGCCGCTAGGCGACGACGCCGGTCAGCGCGAAGAACTCCTGCCGCGTCTTGGGTTCTTCGCGCACCAAGCCGTGCAGCGACGAGGTGACGGTGAGCGCGCCGCTCGCCCGGACCCCGCGCAGGGACATGCAGAGGTGCTCGGCCTCGATCACCACGCCGACGCCCTTCGGCGCGAGGTGCTCCTGGAGCCAGTCGGCGACCTGCTTGGTCAGCCGCTCCTGCACCTGCAGGTCGCGGGCGAACAGCTCGACGACCCGGGCGAGCTTCGAGAGGCCGAGGATGCGCTCGCCCGGCAGGTAGCCCACGTGCGCGACGCCGCGGAAGGGCAGCATGTGGTGCTCGCACAGGGACTGCACCGGGATGCTCTTGGCGAGCACGAGCTCGTCGTAGCCCTCGTCGTTGGGGAACGTCGTCAGCTTGAAGTCGCGGGGCCGCAGCATCTCCGCGTAGGCGTTCGCCACCCGCCGCGGGGTGTCGCCGAGGTGCTCCGAGGTCGGGTCCTTGCCCAGCGCCCGCAGCAGGTCGGCCACCGCGCGTTCGGCCGCGTGGAGGTCGAAGGCGTCGCGGTCGGGGACGACACCGAGGTGCCGGAGGGGAACCGGTTCGCTCATGGGTTCGGCTGTCACGGGGAGCCCCTTCGTTCTAAAACCAAGTCGTGCCGACGTTAGAAGGCCGGCCGGGTTTTCGTCAACGGTTATTTGTTTTAGAATGCGGTGATGCACGAACCCCAGGCCGGTGCGCTGGCCGCGGTCGCCGCGCTCGACGAGCCCACCCGGCGCCGGCTGTACGACTACGTCGTCCGCCAGCCCGGGCCGGTGAGCCGCGACGACGTCGCCGCCGCCCTGAGTGTGCCCCGGCCGACCGTCGCGTTCCACCTCGACCGCCTGGTGGACGCCCAGCTCCTCGCCGTCGGGCACGAACGCCGCACCGGCCGCACCGGGCCGGGGGCCGGGCGCCCGGCGAAGCTGTACCGCCGCTCGGACCGGCAGGTGACGGTCTCGCTGCCGGAACGCGACTACGAGCTGGCCGGGCACCTCCTGGCGACGGCGGTCGAGGAGGCCGGCGAGACCGGTGGCTCGGCCCGGGAGATCCTGGCGTTGCGGGCCCGGGAGCTGGGGGAGCAGCGGGGGGCCGCCGCAGCCGATCTCACAGCGGCACTCGAGGCGCACGGGTTCGAGCCCCGGGCCGAGGAGGGTGAGGTGGCGCTGGGGAACTGCCCGTTCCACCGGCTGGCCCGGGCGCACCCGGAACTGGTCTGCGAGATGAACCTCGCGCTGGTGGCGGGCCTGCTGACCGGCGTGGGGGCGCCGGAGCTGACCGCGCGCCCCGACCCGCGGCCGGGCCGGTGCTGCGTGCGGCTGACGGCGTCCTGGGCGCCGTCCTAGCTGCGTGCGGCCAGGACGAACAGGAACGCGCCGAAGACGACCAGTGCCGCCGACACGACGCGGTGGAGGTGCTGCTGCCGCAGCCGCTTCGCCAGCCGCGTGCCGACGAGCGCGCCGGCTCCGGCGATGCCGCCGAGCAGCGTGCCGAGTCCGAAGTGGACGGAGCCGTGTGCGGCGTAGCCGAGCGTCGCGAAGCCGACGAGCGGCAGCTGGATCAGCTGCCCGGCCGCGACGGTCGTCAACGCCGGGACGCCCAGCGCCAGTAGCGCCGGCACGAGCAGCACTGGCCCGCCGGTCCCGGTCAGCGCCGAGCCGAACCCGACGACCACGCCGATCGCGACGGTCGCGGCGACGGGCAGGTCGTCGCGCACCCGGGACGTCTTCGCGCGGAACCACAGGTTGTACGCGCCGGACCCGGCCGTCACGACGGCGAGCACCAGCCACAGCACGGCGGCCGGGAGCAGCCCGTTCACCAGCGCGCCGGCGGCCGCGGCGGGCGCGGCGCCGAGGGTGAGCAGGCCGCCGAACCGCCACGGCATGGCCTGCTGGCGGGCGTACCCGAGGGTGCCGACGAGCCCGGTGAACAGGAAGGCCCAGCTGCTGGTCCCGGCCGCGGCGTGGACGTCGAGCCCGCCGAGCCAGGTGAGCGCGGGCGGCAGCAGCACCCCGCCGACGCCGACGGTCCCGATCAGCACCCCGACGGGCACCGCGACCAGCAGGACGACCCACACACCCCCGACGGTAGTACGGCCCCCGGGACCTGCCTCGCCGAGCCGGTCCGCGACCCCTCAGCCGGAGTCGGCGTCGAACCGCAGCTTCGAGGTGATCCGGTAGCGGTCACCGCGGTACACCGAGCGGGTCAGCTCGACGATCCGGCCGGCGGTGTCGCGGGTGACCCGCTCGACCTGCAGGATCGGCGCGTACACCGGGACGTCCAGCAGCTCGGCCTGCTCGGGGTTGGTCACGGCCGGTTCCATCGTCTGCTCGGCCTCGGCCACGGTGATCCCGAACCGCTCCCGCAGCAGCCGGTAGAAGTTCCCGGCCTCCATGTCGGCCGGCGCCAGCCCGGGCACGAGCTCGGCGGGCAGGTCGAGGCGCTCGATGGCGATCGGCTCGTCGTCGACGTAGCGCACGCGCGTCACCCGCAGGACCGGCGCGCCACCGGCGACCTCCAGCCGTGCGGCGCGCGGGGCGCTCGCCGGCGCCGTCGTGAACGCGACGACCTCGCTGGTCCAGTTCCCCTCCGCCGGCGGCACGCCCAGGCCCGCGGCGCTGCCGGCGAGCTCCTGGGTGACCTTGTGCGGGCTGGTGAACGTGCCGCGGCCGCGCTGGCGGACCAGCAGACCGGTGCGGGTCAGCTCGTCGATGGCCGCGCGGACGGTCGGGCGGGAGACACCCAGCTCCTGCGCCAGGTCGCGTTCCGAGGCCAGCCCGGTGCCCGGCCCCGCCTTCTCGATCACGTTCAGCAGGTGGCGGCGGACCCGGTCCCGTTTCGCGGTGGGCGGCCGGTCGGGTCCGAGCGCGTCTGCGGTCAAGTTCTCGGCTTTCGGAGTGCGGGGAGCCCGCCCGGGAACCGGACGCGCTCCTTCGGCAGGGCGTTCAGCGCGCGCAGCAGATCCAGGTGACCGGCCAAGCGGGCTTCGAAGTCAGCATAGTCGCGCGGGCCCGGGGACCAGGCCGACTCGGCGAGCGCGCACAGCCGCGGGAAGGCCAGCTGCCGCACGTGGTCGGGGGTCGGCGCGTGCTCGGTCCACAGCTGCGCCTGCGTGCCGATGACGCCGGGCCGGCCGCCGTTGTCCGGGTCGGCGGCGGGCAGGTTCCCTTCGAGCGGGTCGTAGGCGTGGACGTCGGCCAGGGTGGTGACGAGCTCGCGCGGCGGCTCGCCCGGCCCGTCGGTCTGCGGGTAGTCGAAGTAGGTCGACGTGTGCGGCGCCATGATCACCTGATGGCCGCGGGCGACGGCCTGCGCGCCGTGGGCGGCGTCGCGCCAGCTGGCCACGGTCATCGCCGGCGGCAGGGTGCCCGGCGAGCGGCCCGTTTCGTCCCAGCAGACCGACTGCCGGCCCAGCTCGCCGAGGAACCCGTGCAGCTCGCCGAGGAACCAGGCGTGCAGCTCGGCGGTGTCCCGCAACCCGAGCGCCTGCGCGCGGGCGAGGGCGGCGGGCGCGGTCTCCCACTGCGTCGTCGGGCATTCGTCCCCGCCGATGTGCAGGTGCCGCGAGGGGAAGATCTCCGCGGTCTGCGCCAGGACGTCGCGGCAGAAGTCCAGAGCCTCGTCGTGCATGCCGAGGATGTCGGGGCTGATGCCCCACTCGGTCCACACCGGCAGCCGCCGCCGCGGGTCGTTGCCGAGCTCCGGGTAGGCGGCCAGCGCCGCCCGGACGTGCCCGGGCAGGTCGACCTCCGGCACGACCCGCACGCCGCGGGCGGCCGCGTGGCCGACCAGCCCGCGCAGCTCGGCGCGGGTGTAGAACCCGCCGTGCGGGACGCCGTCGAAGACCGTGCTGCCGGCCGCGCCGACCATCGACTCGCTGCGCCACGCGCCGACGTCGGTCAGCTTGGGGCGGCCGTCGATCTCGAGCCGCCAGCCCTGGTCGTCGGTGAGGTGCAGGTGCAGCACGTTGTACTTGTGCAGGGCGATGAGGTCGACGAACTCGTGCAGGAAGCCCAGGGGCATGAAGTGCCGGGCGACGTCGAGCAGCACCCCGCGCCAGGCAAGCCGCGGCCGGTCGCGGATCCGCAGGCACGGCCAGCGGTCCGGGCCGAGCTGCCGCAGCGTCTGGACGCCGTGGAACAGCCCGGCTTCCGCACTCGCCACGAGCGTCACGAGGTCCTCGGTGACGTCCAGCTCGTACTCTTCCGGCCCGAGCCCGGGCCGCAGCGACAGCCGGATCTCCGCGCCGTGGCCTACGCCGACGAAGCCGGTCAGGAGGTCGGCCGCGCGTCCGGCACCGGGACCGGCGACGACGCGCACGCCGCCGTCGAGCGCGAAGAAACCGCTGTGCCGCACCAGTTCCACGGGCCGGGGGATCAACGAGAGCACTAGCCCTTCACCGCGCCCGCGGTCATGCCCTCGACGAGGTGGCGCTGGACGAGCGCGAAGAACACGACCACCGGCAGCGCGAACAGCGTCGACGCGGCGATCAGGCCGCCGTAGTCAGTCCCGGTGCTGGTGCTGAACGAGACCAGCCACACCGGCAGCGTGTAGCCGGACTGGTCCTTCATGATCACGTAGGCGAACAGGAAGTCGTTCCAGGCCGTGATGAACGCGAACACGCTGGTCGCGATGAGCCCCGGCAGCACGAGCGGCAGCAGCACCGAGCCCATGATGCGCCCGCGCGTCGCCCCGTCGACCATGGCCGCCTCCTCGAGCTCGACCGGGATGCCGTGCAGGAAGCCCCGCAACGTCCAGATCGTGAACGGCAGCACCAGCGCCACGTAGGTGAGGGTGAGCCCGAACAGGTTGTTGAGCAGGTGCGCGCTCTTGAGGCCGAGGAACAGCGGGATGACCAGGGCGGGCACCGGCACCATCTGCAGGATCAGCACGCCGATGAGGAAGCTGCGGCGGCCGAAGAACCGGAACCGCGTCAACGCCGTCGCCGCGAGGAACGCCACGACGATCGCCAGCAGGACCACCGACACCGTCACGACGACGCTGTTGAGGAGGTCACGGGTGAAGCCCGGTTTCGCGAGCGCGTCGGCGAAGTTGCCGAGGGTGAAGTGCACCGGGAGGAACTGCGGCGTCGGGCTCAGGATGTCGCCGCGCGGCTTGAAGGCCGTGTTCACCATCCAGTAGACCGGGAACACCCACACCAGGCAGAACAGCGTCGCCATGGCGTTGGTCCCGATCCGGCGTCCCCGCATCACAGGTCCTCTCCCGTTCGCACCAGCCGGCGCACGTACACGATGGTCATGGCCAGCAGCAGCAGGACCGAGACGACGGCGATCGCCGCGCCCTGGCCGAAGGAGTTGGTGCTGAAGGCCCGGGTGAACGTCCAGATCCCGAGCGTCGTCGTGCCCTGGCTGGGGCCGCCCTGGGTGAGGATCCAGATCTGGTTGAACACGGTGAAGTCCCAGATCACCGAGAGGATCGTGACCAGGCCGAAGATCGGCTGCAGGAACGGCCAGGTGATCGTCAGGTGCACCCGCCACGGCCCGGCACCGTCCAATGTGGCCGCTTCGTAGTACGAGCGGGGGATCTGCGTCAGCCCGGCGTGCAGGGTGAGCGCCACGAACGGCACCGACTGCCACACCACCAGCAGCCAGACGAGCGTGAACGCCGACGCCGGGGT
Source organism: Amycolatopsis sp. WQ 127309 (assembly GCF_023023025.1). Classification (NCBI taxonomy): domain Bacteria; kingdom Bacillati; phylum Actinomycetota; class Actinomycetes; order Pseudonocardiales; family Pseudonocardiaceae; genus Amycolatopsis; species Amycolatopsis sp. WQ 127309. The sequence continues at coordinate 9,237,462 of NZ_CP095481.1, read as the reverse complement.
CGTCGTCCAGTCGTGCTGGGTGAAGTCGCCGAGGCCCAGCTGCGACAGCAGCCAGTTCACCACGCCGTAGCCCGGCTGGAAGAGCCACTGCCAGACCAGGGTGGACGCCACGTTCGGCAACGCCCACGCCGCGATCAGGCTCATCGTGACGGCGACCCGCATCCGGGGCCCGAGCCGCCGTAGCATCAGCGCGACGCCGGTGCCGATCACGAGCGTCCCGGCGACGAGCGCCACGCAGAACCCGACCGTGCGCAGCAGCACCGGGACCAGCTGGTCGTCGCCGAGCACCGCGGCGTAGTTGTCCCAGCCCGCCCACCCGGCCGTGCCGGTGAACAGGGCGCGCAGGCCGTACTCCTGGAACGAGATCAGCAGCAGCCGGACCAGCGGGTACCCCAGCACCAGCCCGAGGACGACGACCGCGGGCAGGAGCAGGCCGTAGGGCAGCAGCGGACGTCGTCGCTTCCGCCGCGGCGCGGGCCGCGGTGCCACGACCGGCGCGGGTCGCTTCAGGACCTTCACGGCGTTCCTCCATCAAGGTGGGTGGGACGCCCGCGGTCAGGGGACGGCAGTCCACCGCGGACGTCCCACCCGGTCACGGGGCGGCGTTGAGCGCTTGGCCCAAGTGGGCGTCGAAGTCCCGCGCCGCGTCGGCCACGGACTTGCGGCCGGTCGCGATGTCGGCGAAGAAGGTGTTGACGGACTTGTCGCTCTCGATGGTCGCCCAGCCCGGGGTGGCCGGCGTGGCGCCGCTCGACTTCGCGGCGGCGTAGAACGCGGCCCGGATCGGCGGCAGCGTCGGCGTCACCTGGTCGATGATCTGCGGTGACACCGGCGTCCAGCCGTCGATGCCGACGATGGCGTCCCGCTGGACGGCCGGGCTCGCCGCGGCCTTCAGGTAGGCGAGCGCGAGGTCCTGGTTCTTGCTCTTCGCCGCGATCCCGAGGTCGGACCCGCCGAGGAACACCGGCTGGCTCTTGCCCGGCGTCGCGCTGGGGAAGGGGAACGTGCCGAGCCGGTCCTTCAGCTCGGGCTTGTTCTTCAGCACGGTGTTCACGCTGGTGTCGAGGATGGCCCCGGCGCCACCGGCGGCGAACATCGCGGCCTGGTCGGGCGCCTTGGTGTCGACGTTGCGCGACGCGGGCGTCGAGTAGGCGGCCTGGAAGTCCTTCCACGCCTGGAGCCCGCGCTGCGCGGCCGGCGATTCGAGCGCGCCGGCCCACTTGCCGCCGGACTCGGTGGCCAGCTCGCCGCCCGCGTCCCAGACGAACTGCAGCGCGCCGTACCAGTACTGCCCGGGGAAGTGGAACGCGGAGAAGCCCGGCTCCGGGTGCTTGGCCTTGATCTTGTCGAGGTCGGCGGTGAGCTCGGCGAACGTCGTGGGCGGCGCGGCGACCCCGGCGTCGGCCCAGAGCTGCTTGTCGTAGATCACCGCGCGGTTGCCGGCGAACAGCGGCGCGGCGTAGATCTTTCCGTCCACAGTGGCCGGTGCCGCCAGGCCGGGCAGCCAGGTCTGGCCGGCGGCGAGGTCGTCGCGGTGCCCGGTGAGGTCGGCCAGCGCGCCGTTGGCGGCGAACAGCGAGACGTCGGTGTTGCCGATCTCGATCACGTCCGGCGTGGTGTCCTGCGCCAGCGCCGTGCTGATCTTGGTGTTGATGTTGTCCCACTCTTGGATCTGCACGGTCACCTTCGCGCCGGTGGCCTTCTCGAACGCGGCGTTGATCGCGGCGGTGGCCTGGTCGCTCAGGTCACCGTTCATCAGCCACACGGTGAGCTGCCCGCCACCCGGCGCGGCGGCCGGTCCGGCCGAGGTGCCGCAGGCGGTCAGGGCGAGAGCGAAGGTGAGCGAGCCGGCCACGGCGGCCAGGGAGCGTCTGTTCACGGGGGCAACCTCCTCGGGTGGTGAGGAGCTTGCAGGTGACCATTGGTAAAGTCAACGAAGTTAGGTCGTTTGGTCTAGACCTTGCTGTTTCTTGACGTGCAGGTCCCGGCGTTGCGTCGGCTGGTGACCATTGGTCACTTCTGGGGATGTTGCGGCCAGGCACCGCGGCCGATGAGGTGCAGGACGAGCGCCGAGACGTTCCACGCGTCGTCGTCCCCGCGGTGGTGCCGGCCCTCCAGGGGCAGCCCGGCCATGGCCAGCGCGCGGTCCATGCCGACGGGCCGGGCCAGGCGGTAGGCGCGCGCGAAGCGGGCCTTCGCGTTGAGGTGACGCAGGCCGAAGGGGTAGGTCGCCGGGTCGGCCGCGCACTGGCGCTCGAACTGACGGCGGTCGTAGTCGCCCCAGCTGGCCCAGCCGCGCCGGGTCGTGGCGTGCTCGGCCGCGAGGATCCGGCACGCCTCGGCGAAGCTGACGCCGGCGTCGACGTCGGCCTGGGTGAGCCCGGTCAGCTCGGTGCAGAAAGCGCCGACGGCCGAGCGCTCCGGACGCACCAGGATCCGGTGCCGGTCGAGCCGAGCCCGCCGCGCGGGGTCGACGACGGTGAGGCCGATCTCGATGATCTCGGAGGCCTCCCCGGCCGGCGGCTCGCCGGCCCAGCACGTCGCCTCGACATCGACGACGTTGAGCAGGGAAGCCACTCCCGCAGCGTATCGGGCGGCCGGCAGGGACGGCTCGGGGTTCCGGGACCGGGCCGCATGGTCTGGGGACAGGCCGGCTGCCCGCCCGGTGGAGTCGCCGGCCGGGGCCATGAGGTCGGAATCGCCTGGCGGATTACCGGGTCACCGCTTGCGCCGTCGTGGTCCGAGGCGAGCCGCCGCGGCTTGCGTCAGACCGCCGGTACCCCACGAGCAGCCGCCCGGGCGGCCGCGGCGTCGCGGCGTTCCTCGAAGCGGGATGCCTGGGCGTTGAGCGTCTTGAGGAAGTCCGCCAGTTCCTGGCGCGCGGTCTCGCCGACCTCGCCGAGGCCCGTCAGGTCGAAGATCTTCCAGTAGCGCAGCAGCGGCATCACGACGTCGTCGTGGTGGATGCGCAGGTCGTAGATGCCCGCCTTGGCGATCAGGGCCGCCTTGCGGACGAAGCTGGGGATGACCGCGCCGGGCATCGCGAAGTCGAGGACCTCGTCGGTGATGGCGCGGACCATGGCGTCGGGGGAGATCTCCAGCGCGGCCTTGACCAGGTTGCGGTAGAAGACCATGTGCAGGTTCTCGTCCGTGGACACCCGGGCGAGCAGCTTCTCGGCCAGCGGGTCCTGCGTGTAGCGGCCGGTGTTGCGGTGCGACAGGCGCGTCGCGAGCTCCTGGAACGACACGTACGCGCAGACGTGCAGCAGCGGCTTGTCGCCGGTCTCGTAGCCGGCCTGCATGGTCTCCATGCGCATCCGCTCGAGCTCGACCGGGTCGACCGCGCGCGTCACGAGCAGGTAGTCGCGGATGGCGATGCCGTGGCGGCCCTCTTCGGCGGTCCAGCGGTGGACCCAGGTGCCCCAGGCGCCGTCGCGGCCGAAGGCGCGCTCGATCTCGCGGTGGTAGCTGGGGAGGTTGTCCTCGGTGAGGAGGTTCACCTCGAGCGCGGTCCGGGCGATCGGCGTGACCCGCGACTGCTCCGGGTCCCACGCCTCCCCGCCGAGGTCGGCGAAGTCACGCCCCTGGCTCCAGGGGACGTACTCGTGCGGCATCCACTCCTGGGCGGCCGTGAGGTGGCGGTTGAGGTTTTCCTCGACCGTGCCCTCCAGCTCGAACATCAGGCGCGTGCTTTCGGGGACCGGCATCACGAACGTCCTTCCGTCACCTACGCGACCGTAACTTACGGTGCCGTAGGTAATGGCAACGTACGCGGGCCCCGGACGGTTCCCGGCACTGGATATCGTGAACGCGGCGGGGGGACGAACGGGAGGGGGCCAGGTGGCGGAACGGACGCGGCCGGGGGAGCGCCAGCCGAGCCTGGCCGATGTCGCGGGCCTGGCCGGCGTGTCGCACATGACCGTCTCCCGGGTGGTCAACGAGAGCGGGCCGGTGCACCCGGACACCCGCGCGCGCGTGCTGGCCGCCGTCCAGAAGCTCGGCTACCGGCCCAACTCGGCCGCCCGGACGCTGGTCACGGGCCGGTCCGGCACGCTCGGCGTCGTCGCGCTGGAGTCCAACCTCTACGGCCCGGCGAGCACCCTCTACGGCATCGAGAACGCCGCCCGCGAGGCCGGTTACGGCGTCGCGATCTGCAGCGTCAGCCGTCCGGGAAGGTCGTCGATCGGCGACGCGGTGGAGAACCTGCGGCGCCAGGCCGTCGAGGGGATCGTCGTCATCGCCCCGCACGTGACGGCGGGGCGTGCCCTGGCGGCGGCGCCCGCGGACATCCCGGTCGTCGCGGTCGGTGGCGGCGAGGGCGCGCCGGTCCCGGTGATCTCCGTCGACCAGTACGACGGCGCCCGTCGCGCGACCGAGCACCTGCTGGCCCTGGGGCACACGACGGTCTGGCACCTGGCCGGACCCGAGGACTGGCTGGAGGCGCGCGACCGCGAACGCGGCTGGCGCGAGACCCTCGAACGCCACGACCTGCGGGTCCCCGACGTCGTCCGCGGCGACTGGAGCCCGCGCTCGGGTTACGACGCCGGCCGCGCGCTCGCCGGGGTGCGCGGGCTCGGCGCCGTCTTCTCGGCCAACGACCAGATGGCGCTGGGCCTGCTGCGGGCGTTCACCGAGGCGGGCCTGCGGGTCCCGGCGGACGTCCAGGTCGCGGGCTTCGACGACGTCCCCGAGGCGGCGTACTTCTCCCCGCCGCTGACCACGGTCCGCCAGGACTTCATCGAGGTCGGCCGCCGCACGTTCGGGCTCCTGGAGACCCGCATGGCCGGCGGCGAGATCGGTGCGCGCCACCTCGTGCCCGCGGAGCTGATCGTGCGCGAGAGCACCGGCCCCCGCTGACCCCGGCCCTCACGACCTGCGTCCGTCCGCACTACCGACCGACCTCCGGCTTGATCCATCCTGGTGTCGTATCTTGACCGCTTCTGTTGAGGTTCCCTAGCGTTCGTGTTCGATTCTGCGTGAATCCGACATTCTGGTTCACCGTCGATCCAGGAGGACCTCGCCATGCGCACCGCCCGGACGCTGTTCGCCGCCCTGCTTTCGGTCGTCTTCGCGCTGGCCGGGGTGCTCGTCCCGCAGCAGGCGTCGGCCGCGCCGCCACCGAAGGCCGCCCACACCGTCACCTACGACGGCTACTCCTTCCTGGTCGACGGGACCCGCACCTACCTGTGGTCCGGCGAGTTCCACTCCTACCGGCTGCCCAGCCCCGACCTGTGGCTCGACATCTTCCAGAAAATGAAGGCCGCCGGCTTCAACGCGACGTCGCTCTACTTCGACTGGGGCTACCACTCGCCGCGCCAGGGCGTCTACGACTTCAGCGGTGTCCGCGACCTCGACAAGCTCCTCGACATGGCCCAGCAGGCCGGGCTCTACGTCATCGCGCGGCCCGGCCCCTACATCAACGCCGAGGTCGACGGCGGTGGCTTCCCGACCTGGCTGTCCACCACCCCCGGGCACACCCGCAGCGCCGACCCCGTCTACCTGAAGTACTCCGACGAGTGGCAGACCCAGATCGACCGGATCATCGCGCGGCACCAGCTGACCAACGGCACCGGCAGCGTGCTCGCCTACCAGGTCGAGAACGAGTACTACAACGGCGACGCCGACGGCCGCGCCTACATGAAGCACCTGGAGGACAAGGCCCGCGCCGACGGCATCACGGTTCCGTTGGTGGGCAACAACAACGGCACCTTCAACGCCGGTGAGGCCGCCCTCGACGTCGACGCCGCCGACTCCTACCCGCAGGGCTTCGACTGCTCGAACCCGGAGAAGTGGAACGGCGTCCCGGACATCAGCTACGACCACGTCCCCGGGAAACCGCTGATCACGGCGGAGTTCCAGGGCGGCGCGTTCGACCCGTGGGGCGGGCCCGGCTACGCGAAGTGCGCCCAGCTGATCAACGACAAGTTCGCGAACGTCTTCTACAAGCAGAACATCGCCGTCGGCGCCACCGGCCAGAGCTTCTACATGCTGCACGGCGGCACGTCCTGGGGCTGGAGCGCGATCCCGCAGAACTACACGTCCTACGACTACGGCGCGGCGATCACCGAAGCCCGGCAGTTCGACCCGAAGTACACCGAGGACAAGCTGATCGGCTACTTCACCCAGTCCGTCGCGCCGCTGACGAAGACCGAGGGCCTCGCCGCGGCGCCGCTGACCGACCCGGCGCTCACCGACACCGCCCGGATCAACCCGGACACCCGCACCCAGTTCCACACCCTGCGGCACACCGACTCGACGTCGAACGCGAAGAACACCACGAGCCTCTCCCTCGACCTCGCCGCGCGCGCCGGTTACAGCTACGACGACCGCGCGACCGAGGTCGGCTACACCGGCACCTGGACGCACGCCGGGCCCGAGGTCGACTACACCGGCGGCGACTACCAGCACACGGAGTCGTTCTCCGAGGTCACCGGCGACAGCGTCAGCATTCCGTTCACCGGCACCGGGATCCGCTGGGTCACCTCGAAGGACCCGAGCCACGGCATCGCCGACGTCTACCTCGACGACGTCAAGGTCAGCACCGTCGACCTCTACGCGGCGAGCAAGCAGAACCAGGTCACCGGCTACGAGGTGCGCGGCCTGCCCGCCGGGGCGCACACGCTCAGGATCGCCGTGACCGGGCAGAAGAACGCGCAGGCGACCGGGCCGTTCGTCGTCGTGGACGCCGTCGACCTGCTCTCGGCGAGCACCGACTACTACCCGGTCGTCCCGCAGCAGCCCGGCACCGGCCTCACGCTCGACGGGCGCCAGTCCAAGATCGTCGTCGCCGGCTACGACCTCGGGCAGACGCGGATGCAGTACTCGACGTCCGAGATCATGACGTCCGCGACGATCGGCGGCCGCGACCTCGCGGTGCTCTACGGCGACCACGGCGGGCCGGGTGAGACCGTCCTGCGGTTCGCCCAGCAGCCCAAGGTCCAGGTCCTCGACGGCGCGGCCACCTCCACCTGGGACGCCGCCCGCGGCGACCTGCGGCTGAACTACACCCACGACGGCCTGACCCGGGTGCTCGTCAGCGCCCCGGGCAAGCGGCCGCTGCTCCTGCTGCTCGCGGACAAGGCGACGGCCGGGACGTTCTGGCGCCAGGACACCGCGGCCGGGCCGGTGCTCGTGCGCGGCACCGACCTGCTGCGCACGGCGACCGCCCGGCCGGGCTCGCTCGACCTGACCGGCGACACCGGCACCGACGGCGCGTTCGAGGTCTTCGGCGCCGGGAACGTCACTTGGAACGGGCAGCCGGTGAACACCCGGCCGACGGCCGGTGGCGGCCGCACGGGCCTTCTGCCGACGGCGAAACCGGTGACCCTGCCCGCCCTGACCGGCTGGAAGCACCAGCAGGAGTCGCCGGAGAGCGCGCCGGGCTTCGACGACTCGGCGTGGCCGGTCGCCGACAAGACGACCAGCAACAGCAGCACCGCCGTCGGCACGAAACCGGTGCTCTTCGCCGACGACTACGGCTTCCACACCGGCAACACCTGGTACCGCGGCCGCTTCACCGGCGACGGCAAGCAGACCGGCATTACCCTGAACAGCCAGAGCGGGGGACCGGCGGGCGCCTTCTCGGCGTGGCTGAACGGCGTCTTCCTCGGCAGTTCGACGACCCAGCAGCACACGTTCCCCTTCCCGGCCGGTGCCTTGCGGCCGGGGGACAACGAGATCTCGGTCCTCACCGTGAACATGGGGCACGAAGAGGACTACGGCGCGGCCAACGGCAGCAAGGCCGCGCGCGGCCTGACGTCGGCGCGGCTGACCGGGTCCGCGCTGACGTCGGTGACCTGGCGGCTGCAGGGCGTCCGGGGCGGGGAGCAGGGCCTCGACACCGTCCGCGGCCCGCTCAACACCGGCGGCCTGTACGGCGAGCGGGCGGGCTGGTCGCTGCCCGGATTCCCGGACGCGGCGTGGAAACCGGCCACCCTGCCGGCGACGGACAGCACGCCGGGCGTCTCGTGGTACCGGACCACCGCGAACCTCGACCTGCCGCGCGGCCAGGACACCTCGCTCGGCCTGACGATCACCGACGACCCGGGGCGGCAGTACCGGGCGCTGCTGTTCGTCAACGGCTGGCAGCTCGGTCAGTACGTCAACTACCTGGGGCCGCAGCACAGCTTCCCGATCCCGAACGGGATCCTGAATCCCAACGGCCGCAACACGATCGCCGTCGCGGTGTGGAACCTGGACGGCAGCACGGACGGTCTTGGTGCGGTGACGTGGACGAACTACGGGTCGCACCGCTCGCCGTTGGTCGTGCGGCAGAACGCGTCGCCGGGTTACGACGGCCGGTACGCGATGCCTGCGGCGCCGACGGCCGCGGTCTCGCTGTCGGTGCCGGACACCGCGACGGCGGGGCAGTCGTTCACGGCGTCGGCCACCGTCCGGGTCCCGGCGGGCGCACCCCCGGCGTCGGACGTCCGGCCGGTCCTGACCGCGCCGGCCGGGTGGACGGTGGGCGCGGCGTCCCCGCCGTCGGTCGCGCGGATCGACGGCGGCGCCTCGGCGACGTTCACCTGGCCCGTCACCGCACCCTCCACAGTGGACACGGCGGCGCTGGCGGTGCGCGTCGGCTACCGGCAGGCCGGGCGACCGGGGAGCGTGACGGACGAGCGGATCGTCGGCGCGGTCCCGGCCGCGCCGCCCGCAGGGCAGGACGCCGTGAGCGACCTGCCGTTCCTGACCGCGGCCAACGGCTGGGGCCCGGTGGAGCGCGACACGAGCAACGGCGAGGCGAACGCGGGCGACGGCAAGCCGATGACGATCGCCGGGACCGCGTACGCGAAGGGCCTGGGCGTCCACGCGCCGGGCGACGTCCAGCTCTACCTGGCCGGCGCCTGCACCCGCTTGACCGCCTCGGTCGGCGTCGACGGCGAAGTCGGCACCGCGGGCAGCGTCAGCTTCAGCGTCTCGGTGGACGGCACCACGCGGGTGACCACGCCGGTCGTGCGCGGCGGCCAGGCGGCGGTCCCGATCGACGTCGACGTCACCGGCGCGCAGGTCCTGGACCTGCAGGTGACCGACGGCGGCGACGGCAACGGCAACGACCACGCGGACTGGGCGCAGCCGGTGCTGACCTGCGTCACGCCGCCTGTTCGGTGAGGACGGGCGCCTGGCGCAGCGAGTACGTCGCGCGGACCGCCCGGCGCTCCTTCCATAGGTGGTACAGCGCCAGCCCGAAGATCACCGTGCCGATGACGTTCGCGATGAAGTGCCACCAGACGCGGTAGGTGGTCAGGCCCGGGCCCGGGTCGATCAGGCCGAAGAACGTCGACAGGCCGATCGCGCGCGAACCGAACGCGACCGACACCGTCAGCGCGAGGTGCTCCAGCCCGTGGATGCCCTGCATCCAGACGCCCATCTTGCCCCAGCGGTGCGCCTGGGTCTTCGTGGCGCGGCGGGTGATCACCATGACGCCGGCCAGCCCGGCGAGGAAGATGAAGTTCCCGGTCAGGTGCAGCAGTTCCATCCCGAACGTCGGCCGGTTCGGCAGCACCATCTGCAGGCCGTTGGCCAGGCCGGTGCCCCACGGCGTCATCCAGGACGGCGAGTTCGGGTGGCCGAGCCAGTACCCGACCTGGGCGACGTGCTCCTGGAGGTGCCCGAGCTGCCCGATCACCCCGACGCCGATCAGCGCGACCGAGCCGCGGTAGACCCACGGGCGCACCGGCCCGCGGTTGGCGTAGGCCAGGACACCGACGGCCGCCCACATGGCGAGCGCCCACAGCACGATCAGTATCGCGCCGGCGGTGTCCCACCCCGACATCGACGACATGGGCATGGTCATGACGGCCTCCAGTTCCCCCGGTCTGGATCAGAGACTAGCCGGACGGCGGCAGCCGAACTTCTTCCACCGTGCCCCCGCGAATCGGGCAAACCGTTACAGGGCAACGCTTTCCGGGTCACGACAGGACAAGCCGGACGGCGAGCGCGGTGATCACCGCACTCGACGCGAGCGCCGTCACGAGCCGGCCGCGCGGCCCGGTCAGAACCCGCCCGAGCAACGCCCCGCCCCCGGCGAGGAGCGCTTGCCAGCTCGCCGACGCGGCGAACGCGGCCAGCACGAACACCGCCTGGTCGAGGGCGGTGACGGCGGTGCCGGCCCGGTCGCCGACGACCAGCGCGGTGAAGTAGACGACCGTGGTCGGGTTGACCAGGGTGATCCCGAGCAGGCTGACGTACGCGCGCCCAGCGCCGAGTTCCTTCACCGGCCGGTTCGCCGCCGGCCCGCGACGCAGGGCGTGCACCGCGCCGCGAATGGCGAGCACGATCAGGATCGCCGCCGAGACCAGCTTGAGCGGCTGCGCGATCGGCGTGATCACCCCGGCGACGGCGGCGCCGCCGAGGACCGCCACCAGCGCGTACACGCCGTCGGCGGTCGCGACGCCGAGCGCGGCGGCGAGGCCGGTGGTGAGCGACGTCCGGGCGGTGAGCGCGACGAGGTAGGTCGCCACGGCACCGACGGGGATGGCGATGCCGTAGCCGGCCAGCAGCCCGGCGACCAGCGCGCCCGTCACGACGCGAGCGGGTCGGACCTCCGCGGCCGGCACGGCTGCTGCTGAACCGGCGCGGCGATCGCGGCGACGGTCGGCAGAAGCGGCATGCGGTGCGTGGTCATGGCGCAGATGGTGCCGCCGATCCGCCGACGACGGCAACCGCTTTTCGCAACTGCCACCCACAGCGGCCACCCGCTGCCCGCAACGGCCAACGCGCCACCCACAACGGCCAACACGGCAGTGTGTTGGCCGCTCCGGAGGCTGGTTCGGCTTCAGCCGGTGGGCGCGCGGAGGCTGTGCTTCAATCGGCCGGAAGCACGGTGACGCGAGAAAGGGCTTTCACGCATGCGGGTCGACCTCAGTGGGAAGACAGCACTGGTCACCGGGTCCACCCAGGGCATCGGGTCGGCGATCGCGAAGGGGCTGGCCGCCGCGGGGGCGCGGGTCGCGATCAACGGCCGCGGCTCCGACAGCGTCCAGGCCGCCATCACGCGGCTGAAGCAGGAGCTGCCCGACGCCGACCTGGTCGCCGCCCACGGGGACGTCTCGGAGGAGGCCGGCGCGGCCCAGGTCGTCGAGGCCGTGCCCGACGCCGACATCCTCGTCAACAACCTCGGCATCTTCGGCGCCCAGGAGCCCCTCGAGATCACCGACGCCGACTGGCGGCGCTACTTCGAGGTCAACGTCCTCGCCGCTGTCCGGCTCACGCGCGCCTACCTGCCCGGGATGACCGAGCGCGGCTGGGGCCGGATCCAGTACATCGCCAGCGACTCCGCGATCGTGATCCCGGCCGAGATGATCCACTATGGAGTGTCGAAGACGGCGCTGCTCGGCGTCTCCCGCGGGTTCGCCAAGCACGCGGCCGGCACCGGCGTCACCGTCAACGCGGTCATCGCGGGCCCGACGCACACCGGCGGCGTGGAGGACTTCGTCCACGAACTGGTCGGCAAGGACCTGCCGTGGGACGAGGCCCAGCGCGAGTTCATGAAGAAGCACCGGCCGCAGTCGTTGCTGCAGCGGCTGATCGAGCCCGAGGAGATCGCGAACCTGGTGGTGTACCTGAGTTCGACGTTCGCGTCGGCGACCACCGGCGCGGCGGTCCGCGTCGACGGCGGGTACGTGGACTCGATCGTGCCGTGAGTGGGTTGCCGGGGTACCCCGCGCGGGGGTCGCCCGGTCGAGCGCGCCGCCTGTCGGGATCCGGTCGAGTGGTTCATGATCATCGGTATGGAGCAGACCAGGACACCAGTGGCCGTACGGCGGGTGCTCTTCGGAGCGGTGATGGTCGCGGCCTTGGTGGCCGCCGCCTGGATAGCGCTCTGGCTGGCCATGCACCTCTGACGGGGCCGCCGCCGGGAGGCACCCGGCGACGGCGGACCGCTACGGGGTGACGGTGATGTTCGTCAGGCCGGACGTCGCGTTCGTGACCGTGTTCGACGCGTACACCACGTTCGGGTTGGCCGCGCACTTCGAGACCGAGCTGATCTTGATCGCGTAGGCGCCGACCCCGCCGAGGTCGGACTTGTTGTTGCGCCAGACGTTGCCGCAGCCGTTGTCGAACGACGGTGACGTGCTGGTGTTGTGGTTCTCGTAGCCGTTGGCGAACACGCCCGGCGGGGCGAACGTGCCCGTGTTGTTCTCGATCGTGTAGCCGATGCCCTTGACGTCGATCCACGAGTCCGCCGAGTTCTCGCCGGAGATGCCGCGGCCGTCGAAGGTGTTGCCGCGGATCAGCCCGCCCGTGGTGCCTTCCTTGACGTCGATCGGCTCGGCCGCGATGAACGGGCCGATGTGGTTGTCCAGCACCTGGATCCGGTCGCCGCGGTCGACGCCGCCGGAGTTGCCGTGGCAGGCCCAGTTCGAGTTGGCCGAGCCGAGGTAGACGCCCTCGCCGTAACCCGGCTGCACCAGGCCCGTGTAGGTGATGGTCGAGTTCTTCAGCACGCTGTCGGCCGACGAACGCCGGAAGTGCACCGCCTCCTCGTCGACGTGGTTGACGTTCACGCCGTCGATCGTCGTGTGCGGCGAGTTGTCGACGACGATGCCCTTCTTCGCCTCCTGCACGGTGAAGCCGGTCAGGTTCCAGTACGGCGCGCCCGACAGCCACAGGCCGTAGCCGGAGTCCCAGCCCGCGGTCGGCACCGGGCAGTCCGGCGCGTCCCCGCTCGGGCCGTCGTTGATCAGGATGGCGCCGGCCGGGCCGGACAGCGTGATCGGCTTCGCCGCCGTGCCCGCCTTCGTCGTGACGAACGAGCCGCGGTACGTGCCGGCCGCGAGCTTGATCGCCTGCCCCGGCGCCGCGTTCGCCAGCGCGGCCTGCAGCTGGGCGGCCGTCGAGACGTTCACGGTGTCACCGCTCGGCGGCGCAGTGGTCGTCGTGGTCGGCGGTGGCGTGGTGGTCGTCGTCGGGGTCGTCGGCGTGGTCGTGACCGGGCCGCCGCCGGCGCACGACGCGCCGTTGATCGTGCACGCGGCGGGCACGCCGGCGCCGGCGACGTTGAAGCCGAAGTTCGCGGTGGCGCCGGGCTTGACCGTGCCGTTGAACCCGGCGTTGGTGAACTTGTAGTGCTGCCCGCTCTGCGTCTTCACCGAGCTCCACGAGCTGCTCACCGACGACCCGGCGGGCAGGTCGAACTCGACGGTCCAGCCGGTGGAAGCCGCGTCGCCGCGGTTGGCGATCGTGTACTCGCCGCCGTATCCGCCGGTCCAGACCGAGGTCTGCGCGAAGGTGGCGGACAGGTTCGCCGCGGCGGCCTGCGCGGGGCCGCCGCCGCTGAGCGCGACGGCGGCGACAGTGGCGGCAACGGTTGCGGCGCCGAGGAAAGCGGCACGGCGGAGCGGACTTCGTCGGGACACCCGTGACCTCCGGGAGAGGGGTTACAGCGGAGGTGTTGCGGCGTACACCCGGACTGTCCCTTTATAGGTCACGGATGTGACATGCGTCAACAAACTGAACGCTCATCACGGATGTGAACGACTACCCCGTGACGCTCGGCGAGCCGGTCTCGATGTGCCCGCTGAACCGGCGCAGGAACTTCGGGTCGGCGTCGAGCGTGGCCGAGAGGTCGTACCAGCCGGACCCGTAGCTGACGGCGTTCCAGTCGTCGGTCACCGTCTGGCCCGCGGCCAGCGCGTACGTCCACGGCCCGTCGGTGCGGTAGTGGTTCGCGGTCACCGTGACCTTGACGGCCGTCGTGCCGCCGTTGCGCAGGGTCAGCCGCAGCTTGTGCTCGGCGGTGTAGCCCGCGGTGACGTCGACCCCGGCGCCCGCGCTGTTCGCGTCCCCGGCGAAGACCCAGCGGAACCGGTTCGGCCCGTGCACCGCGACGCCGTACTTGCCGCCGCCGTAGGCCTGGATCCGCCAGGTGTCGCTGACCTGCTTGCCGGCGGCGACGTCGTAGCCCCACGGGCCGTCGGTCTGCCCGTCGTTGCGGTACGCGGTGAGCTGGACGGCCGCGGTGCCCTGGTTGGCGAACGTCGTGGTCAGGATCTGGTGGTCGGCGCTCAGCGACGTCGTCACGAGCGGCTGGTAGGGGAGCGCGCGGGCCGGGCGGGTGCCCGCTTCCTGCACCGGCGCCTGCTGCTTCCCGGTCGCCGGCGGCGCGGGTTTCGGCAGCTTGCGCTGGGTGTCGTCGGCCTGCTTGCGCAGTGCCGCGGTGTCGGGTAGCAGCGGGATCCGGACGTCGGCGGTGCCGAAGTCGAAGCAGCTCGTCAGGTCACCGCACAGCGCCCGGCGCCACGCGCTGATGTTCGGCTCGGCGACGCCGGTCCAGCGCTCCAGGAAGCGGATCACGGACGTGTGGTCGGCGACCTCCGAGCTGACCCAGCCGCCGCGGCTCCACGGCGAGATCACCGTCATCGGCACCCGGGCGCCGAGCCCGATCGGCTGGCCGCCGACGTACTCGCCCGCGGTGCCCGACGGCGCGATCGGCGGGGCGACGTGGTCGAAGAAGCCGTCGTTCTCGTCGTAGTTGATCAGGACCACTGTGGACTCCCACAGCTTCGGGTTGGCCCACAAGGCGTTCAGCACGGTCTGGGTGTACGCGGCGCCGTCGACCGGCCGCGCCTCGGGGTGTTCGCAATAACCGTAGGGCGCCACGATCCACGAGACGCGGGGGAGGGACCCGCTCGCGCAGTCGGCGGTGAACTCCGACAGGACGTGGTTGACGTCCTTGCCCTTCCCGGAATCCGGGCCCCAGGTCTTGAAGACACTGCCCCGTTTGGACAGTTCGCTGGCGTAGTCCTGGTGGTAGGCCTTGAACAGCCAGAGCGGGTTGTCGCCGTAGTCGCCGACGAACGAGCCGCCCGCGTCGCCGACCTCCTTGCTGGCGTACACCTTCCACGAAACCCCGTGCTGCTGCAGGCGTTCCGGGTAGGTCGTCCAGCTGAACACCGGCTTGTAGTCGGCCGGGTTGTAGTTCGCCGGGCCGCCGGCCTTGCCATCGGCGTCGATCGTGCCGGTGAACAGGTAGAGCCGGTTGGGAGTGGTCGGGCCCTGCACCGAACAGTGGTAGTGGTCGCAGACGGTGAACGCGTCGGCCAGCGCCCGGTGGAACGGGATGTCGCCCTGGCCGAAGTACCCCATGGTCATCTCGCCCTTGGCGGGGACCCAAGCGTTGTTCGCGCCGCCGGCGATGGCCTGGTGCTGATCGGCCCAGCCGTGGCCGAGGTCGCCGAGGTCCTGACCGTCCACCTTGGACGTGTCGACGCGGAAGGGCAGCAGGTACTTGCCGTCGGTGCGGCCGGAGTCGGGCTGGTGGAAGACGTCCTGGCCGTTCGGCTGCACGATCGCCGAGCGGTCGCCGAAGCCGCGGACGCCCTTCATGGTGCCGTAGTAGTGGTCGAACGAGCGGTTCTCCTGCATCAGGACCACGACGTGCTCGACGTCGGACAGGCTGCCGCTCGCGCGCGGTTCGGCGAGCGCCTCAGCCATGCCCGGCGGCAGGGCGCCGAGGGCGCCGGCGGCGGCGACACCGCCGAGGAAGCTGCGGCGGGTGAGTCCGGAACGGTGCGGGTCGGCCATCACAGGAGCCTCCAGGGGGACCTCGGCAGGGCAGCGGGGGTCAGCCTAAGTGATCGAAGCTGCTCGTAACTACCTACGTTCGGACGTAATCGTGCATCCAGTGTTCATGTTCTGTTCGGTTCGCGGTGCCGTCCCGTGACACTTTCCGGTGACCCGGAGGTGAAGCGGTGTGGCGCGGGGAATCCCTCCCAGCACAAACCCCTGGCGTGCAGGGGAATTCCGGGAGGAGAGCACCATGAGGAATCGTATCGCCGCCATCGCGGCCGCGGCCGCGCTCACCGTTTCCGCGGCCGTCGGGCTGGCGGCACCGGCGTCGGCGGACCCTGTACCGGGCAATCCGGACCAGTTCTACGCCTACTGCGCGGTCGACCTGCTCGGCACGCCGCTGAACTGCGCGGCGACCGACGCCGAGCACGCGTCGCACGTCTGCCGGTACGTGGCCACTGTGGCCGGCCTCGGACTGGACTGCATCCAGCGCTGAGCCGCTCCGACCGGCACCGATTGCCCGAAAGTACCCGATGGTCCGGACCATCGGGTACTCGTCGGAAAATGTCCGACCGGTTAGCCTTGTTCTTCGCCAGACACCCGTGGATACTTTGTTGCCATCCACAACAAATAGGGTGCCGGTGAGCCGCCAGCCGTCGCCCGCGGACCGAGAGGGGCGACAACGATGTCGACCGAGAACTCCGCCCGATGGCGGCGGACCGCCCGCCTGCTGGTGGCGCCCGCGGCGCTGCTCGTGGCCGGCGCACTGGTGGCCGCACCGCAGAGCCAGGCCGCTTCGGCCGTCCCCGCCAACCTGCTCGCCAGCTTCAGCGACGACTTCGACGGCCCGGCCGGTGCCGGCGTCGACGGGTCGAAGTGGGGCCACGAGACCGGGGACAACGTCAACAACCACGAACGGCAGTGGTACACCGACGGCACCGCCAACGCGGCGCTCGACGGCCAAGGCCACCTCGTGATCACCGCGAAGAAGGAAAGCAGCGGGAACAACTGCTGGTACGGGCCCTGCGAGTACACCTCGGCGCGGCTCAACAGCTCCGGCAAGTTCGCCGCGTCCTCCGGGCACATCGAAGCCCGGATGAAGCTGCCGCGCGGGCAGGGCATGTGGCCCGCGTTCTGGATGCTCGGCACCGACATCGGCAGCGCCGGCTGGCCCAACTGCGGTGAGATCGACATCATGGAGAACGTCGGGTTCGAGCCGAACACCGTGCACGGCACGATCCACGGCCCCGGCTACTCCGGTTCGGCCGGGATCGGCGCGCCCTACAGCGGGCCGAACTTCTCCGACGACTTCCACACCTACGCGATCGACTGGTCCACGGACAAGATCGTCTGGTCCGTCGACGGGAACGCCTACCAGACCCGCACGCCCGCCGACGTCGGCGGCAACCAGTGGGCGTTCAACCACGAGTTCTTCCTCATCCTCAACCTGGCGGTCGGCGGCTACTGGCCCGGCGACCCCGACGGCAGCACCCAGTTCCCGCAGCAGCTCGTCGTGGACTACGTCCACGTGAGCTGATCGCGCGGTGCGGGGCGGGCCCTCTGCCGTGCGCGCGGCAGAGGGCCTCCCGCGCCACTTTTGGTACAGAACCGGGACACTTCTGGTTCAGACCTGTCGAACAACCCCGACGGGACGGCGATCTTCTCCGGACAGGGTGATCGGTGTGCGCTCGACCAGTGCACCCCGGCACCCGGAGGAGATCCATGGCCCGCTTTCGCATCCCGCCGGTCGCCGGCGGCCTCGCCGCCGCGGCGGCGGTGGCGCTCGCCGCGACCTGCTGGGTGGTCTTCCCGCCGTCGGTGGCGGGGCAGGCGAAACCGGCCCGCCCGGCCGTCGACCTGCCGCTGCCGTGGCCCGCGGAAGGCCAGGCGAGCGCCGAGGTCCAGGGCCTGGGCACCCTCGGCAGCCGCGGCGAGCGGACGCCGGTGCCGATCGCCAGCGTCACGAAGGTGATGACCGCCTACGTCGTGCTCAAGGACCACCCGCTCGCCCCGGGTGACGCGGGCCCGCGGATCACCGTCGACCAGCAGGCCGAGACCGAGTCGACGTCGGCCGAGGAGTCGTCCGCGCCGGTTCGCGCGGGCCGCACCCTCAGCGAACGCGACCTGCTGGCCCTGATGCTCATCCCGTCCGGCAACAACGTCGCCCGCCTGCTGGCCCGGTGGGACGCCGGGAGCCAGGACGCGTTCGTCGCGAAGATGAACCGCGAAGCCGCGGCGCTCGGCATGGGCAACACCACGTACACCGGCGCCAGCGGCGTCGAAGACTCCACGACGAGCACCGCCGAGGACCAGCTGCGGCTCGCTCGCGAGGTGATGAAGGACGACACCGTCCGTTCGATCGTCGCGACGCCGAATCTCAGGGTCGACGGCGTGCCGGGCGCGGTCGTCAACACGAACACGCTGCTCGGCCGCTCCGGCGTGATCGGGCTGAAGACGGGCTCGTCGACCGCGGCCGGCGGGGCGCTGATGTGGGCGGCCCGGGCGTCGAGCGGCGCGCTGATCCTCGGGGTGGTGCTGCACCAGAACCCCGGTGGGACGCCGTCGGCCGGGCTGCAGGCCGCGCTGGCCACCAGCGAGACGCTCATCGCCGCGATCCAGCGGGAGCTCCCGGCGGCGACCCGGTGACCGCGGTGACCGAACCGACCATCGTGCCGCCCGCGCCGGAGCGTCTTCCGGGACCCTGGCGACGCGGCCGCGTCATCGCGGTGTTCGCCGTCCTGACGGCGGTGCTGCTGCTCGCGCACCCGCTGGTGCCGAACTGGGCGGGCAACGCCGGTTCGCTGCTGGAGACCGTCCTGCCGTGGGTCGGGTTGCTCGTGGTCCCGCTGCTCGTGGCGGCGCTGATCCGGCGTTCGGCGCTGGCGTTGGTGGCGCTGCTGCTGCCCGCGCTCGTCTGGGGCGCGTCGTTCGGCGGCCGCGTCTTCGACAAGCGGGGGAGCGGCGGGAACTTCACGATCGTCTCGCACAACGTCAACGACGAGAACCCGGACCCGGCGGGCACCGCGCGTGCCCTGGCGGCGTCCGGTGCGCAGGTGATCGCGCTGGAGGAGCTGAAGCGGTCCGAGGTGCCGAAGTACGAGGACGCGCTCGCCGCCGCGTACCCGCACCACTCGGTGCAGGGGACGGTCGGGATCTGGAGCACCTACCCGATCCACGACACGGAACCGGTGGCGATCATGCCCTGGACCCGGGCCCTGCGGACCACAGTGGACAGTCCACAAGGGCCGGTCGCGGTGTACGTGGCGCACCTGCCGTCGGTGCGGGTGCGGCTCGACTCGGGCTTCACGGCGAACGGCCGCGACACCGCATTGGGCCTGCTTTCCGACGCTGTTGCTTCCGACCCCGCCCCGCGCAAGGTCCTGGTCGGCGACTTCAACGGCACGACCGACGACCGCGCCCTCACCCCGATCACGAGCCGCATGCAGTCGGCCCAGGATGAAGTGGGCGACGGCTTCGGCTTCAGCTGGCCGGCTTCGCTGCCGCTGGCCCGGATCGACCAGATCTTCGTGACGGGCGTCCGCCCGGTGGCGGCCTGGACCCTCCCTTCGACCGGTTCCGACCACCTCCCGGTAGCCGCCACCCTGACCCTGTAACCGTCGTGAGCGGGAAACAGTGTTAGAACACTGTTTCCCCGCGTGATCAGGCCCGGAACTCGCGTGATCAGGCCCGTCACCCGCGTGATCGGGCCCGGAACTCGCGTGATTGGAGCCGTAACTCGCGAGTTCCGGCTCCAATCACGTGAGTTCCGGCCTTGATCACGTGGGTTACGGGTCTGAACACGGCGGTTCCGGCTTTGAACACGGCGGTCGTGGCCGGTGGTGGTCAGTCTTTCACCGAAACTGCTGGTCGAACGCGTCGAAATCGCCGGTGGACCGGCGGGGCACGTGACGAGACCGTTACGCGGGCCGGGCTTGACCCGATCGGTGTTATCGCTAACACTGACTCCTCGCCGTCACCTGAACGAGTGACGGGGACCACGCCGATGTGGACGAAAGGGGCAGTCGGTGGCCGAACGATCCCGCCCTGGCGGCTCCCTCAACGGGACTCGGCAGCCGAGCCTGACCGACGTCGCCGGCCGCGCCGGGGTGTCGCACATGACCGTGTCGCGCGTCATCAACGGGACCGGCCCGGTGCGGCCCGCGACCCGCGCCCGGGTGCTCGCCGCGATCGAGGAACTGGGCTACCGCCCGAACTCCGCGGCCCGCGCGCTGGTCACCGGGCGCACCGGCACCCTCGGCGTCCTCGCGCTCGAGTCCAATCTGTACGGTCCGGCCAGTACGCTCTACGGCATCGAGAACGCCGCCCGCGAAGCCGGGTTCGCGATCACGATCTCCAGCGTCAGCCGCCCCGGCCGGTCGTCCATCGCGGACGCCGTCGAGAACCTGCGCGGCCAGGCGGTCGAAGGCATCATCGTCATCGCGCCGCACGTCACCGCCGGGCGGGCCCTGGAGGCCGCGCCCGAGGACATCCCGGTCGTCGCCGTCGGCGGCGGGGACGACGCGCCGGTCCCGGTGATCGCCGTCGACCAGCGCGACGGCGCCCGCCGCGCCACCGAACACCTCCTCGCCCTGGGGCACCGCACGGTCTGGCACATCGCCGGACCGGAGGACTGGCTGGAGGCCCGCGACCGCGAGGCCGGCTGGCGCGAGACCCTCGAACGCCACGGCGCCCCGGTGCCCAAGGTCGTCCGCGGCGACTGGAGCTCGCGCTCCGGCTACGACGCGGGACGGGTGCTGGCCGGGGAAAAGGACCTGGACGCCGTCTTCGCCGGCAACGACCACATGGCCCTCGGCCTGCTGCGCGCGTTCGCCGAAGCCGGGATCTCGGTGCCACGCGACGTCCGCGTCGCGGGCTTCGACGACGTGCCCGAGGCGGCGTACTTCACCCCGCCGCTGACCACGGTCCGGCAGGACTTCATCGAACTCGGCCGGCGCACGTTCGGCCTGCTCGCCGCGCGGATGAGCGGCGGCGAACGGCACGACCGCGCGCTGGTCGCGCCCGAGCTGATCGTGCGCGAGAGCACCGGACCGCGATAGCGGGCCCCGGCCGATCCCGGTGTGTCCCCTGCGACTGTTAGCGCTAACAAAGGAAGTGAACCGGCAGTGTCAGCAGAACCCCTCGTCGTCGGCGTCGACTACGGCACGCTCTCCGGGCGCGCGGTCGTCGTGCGCGTGCGGGACGGTGCCGAGCTGGGCAGCGCCGTGACGGAGTACCGCCACGGCGTCGTCGACCGCGAGCTCCCGGCGACCGGGCGGGCGCTGCCGCCGGAGTGGGCGCTGCAGGTGCCCTCGGACTACGTCGACGTCCTGCGCACCGCCGTCCCCGCCGCGCTGGCCGACGCCGGTGCGAACCCCGCCGACGTCGTCGGCGTCGCCACCGACTTCACCGCCTGCACGATGGTTCCGGCCACAGTGGACGGAACGCCGCTGTGCGAGCTGCCCGCGTTCGCGGAGAACCCGCACGCCTACGTGAAGCTGTGGCGCCACCACGCCGCCCAGCCGCAGGCCGACCGGATCAACGAGCTGGCCCGGGCGCGCGGCGAGAAGTGGCTGCCGCGCTACGGCGGGCTGATCTCGTCGGAGTGGGAGTTCGCCAAGGGCCTCGAGGTGTTCGAGGAGGCGCCGGACGTCTACGCGGCGATGCGCCACTGGGTCGAGGCGGCCGACTGGATCGTCTGGCAGCTGACCGGCACCTACGTCCGCAACGCCTGCACGGCCGGCTACAAGGGCATCCTGCAGGACGGCCAGTACCCCAGCCGCGACTTCCTCCGCGAGCTCGCGCCGGGCTTCGAGTCCTTCGTGGCCGACAAGCTCGACCACCCGCTCGGGCAGCTGGGCTCGCGCGCCGGGTCCCTCACCGCCGAGGCCGCCGCCTGGACCGGCCTGCCCAAGGGGATCGCGGTCGCCGTCGGGAACGTCGACGCGCACGTCACCGCGCCCGCCGCGCGGGCCGTCGAACCCGGGCAGCTCGTCGCGATCATGGGCACCTCGACGTGCCACGTCCTCAACGGCGCCGACCTGCGCGAGGTCCCCGGCATGTGCGGCGTCGTCGACGGCGGGATCGTGCCCGGGCTGTGGGGGTACGAAGCCGGCCAGAGCGGCGTCGGCGACATCTTCGGCTGGTTCGCCGAGCACTTCGCCCGGGAAAGCCACGACGAGCTCACCCGGCTCGCGGCTCGGCAGGAGGTCGGCGAACACGGCCTGCTCGCGCTGGACTGGCACAGCGGCAACCGCTCGGTGCTGGTCGACCACGACCTCTCCGGCGCGCTCGTCGGG
Organism: Amycolatopsis sp. WQ 127309; assembly: GCF_023023025.1. Classification (NCBI taxonomy): domain Bacteria; kingdom Bacillati; phylum Actinomycetota; class Actinomycetes; order Pseudonocardiales; family Pseudonocardiaceae; genus Amycolatopsis; species Amycolatopsis sp. WQ 127309. The sequence goes on along the minus strand of NZ_CP095481.1, from coordinate 9,215,653 downwards.
CAGACCCTGGCCACCCGCGCCGAAGACGTCTACCGCGCGCTGCTGGAGGCCACCGCGTTCGGCACCCGCAAGATCGTCGAGACGTTCACCGAGGCCGGCATCCCGATCACCGAGCTGATCGTCGCGGGCGGGCTGACGAAGAACGCCCTGCTGATGCAGATCTACGCCGACGTCACCAACCTCCCGCTGTCGGTCGTCGGCTCGGCGCAGGCACCCGCGCTCGGGTCCGCGATCCACGCCGCCGTCGCGGCCGGGGCCTACCCGGACATCCGCGCGGCGGCCGAGGCGATGGGCTCGGCCCGCTCCGCCGTGTACCAGCCGGTGCCCGCGCACGTCACCGCCTACGACGAGCTGTACGCCGAGTACACGACCCTGCACGACTACTTCGGCCGCGGCGCCAACGACGTCATGCACCGCCTGGCGGCCCGTCGGCGAGCGGTCGCGAAAGGACGGTCCTGATGTCCCTGACCGGCGAAGTCCTCGACACCGTCGCGCAACTGCGGGCGACCGTAGCGAGCCTGCACGGCGAGCTGACCCGCAACGCGCTGGTCATCTGGACCGCGGGCAACGTCTCGGCGCGGGTGCCCGGCCGGGACCTGATGGTCATCAAGCCCTCCGGGGTGTCCTACGACGACCTGTCGGCCGACACCATGGTGGTCACCGACCTGCACGGCGAGCTGGTGCACGGTGACTTGGCGCCGTCGTCCGACACCGCCGCGCACGCCTACGTCTACCGCGAGATGCCGGAGATCGGCGGGGTCGTCCACACGCACTCGACCTACGCGACGGCGTGGGCCGCGCGTGGCGAGCCGATCCCGTGCGTGCTCACGATGATCGCCGACGAGTTCGGCGGCGACGTCCCGGTCGGGCCGTTCGCGCTGATCGGCGACGACTCGATCGGCCGCGGCATCGTCGAGACGCTGCGCACCAGCCGCTCCAGAGCGGTCCTGATGCGCAGCCACGGCCCGTTCACCGTCGGCCGCACCGCCCGCGACGCCGTCAAGGCGGCCGTGATGGTCGAGGACGTCGCCCGCACCGTGCACAAGGCCTTCGAGCTGGGCACGCCCGAACCCCTGCCGCCCGAGGACGTCGACCGGCTCTACGCCCGGTACCAGAACGTCTACGGCCAGCAATGATCTCGATGAGGAGAACGATGACTTCCGCGGCCAAACCGCAGCTCTGGTTCCTGACCGGGAGCCAGGCCCTCTACGGCGAGGAGACCCTCGAGCAGGTCGCCGGCCAGTCCCTGCGCATCCAGCAGCTGCTGGCGGGCGCCGGCGGGCTGCCGGCCGAGATCGTCGGCAAGCCGGTGCTGACCGAGGCGTCGTCGATCCGCCGGGTGCTGCAGGAGGCCAACGCCGACGCCGCGTGCGTCGGCGTGATCGCCTGGATGCACACGTTCTCGCCGGCGAAGATGTGGATCACCGGGCTGGACGCGCTGCGCAAGCCGCTGCTGCACCTGCACACCCAGCTCAACGAGGCGCTCCCGTGGTCCACGATCGACATGGACTTCATGAACCTCAACCAGGCCGCGCACGGCGACCGCGAGTTCGGGTACGTCCAGACGCGGCTCGGCATCCCGCGCAAGACCGTGGCCGGGCACGTCACCGACCCGGTCGTCGTCGCCCGGATCGACGCGTGGGCCCGCGCGGCCATCGGTGCCGACCACCTCCGGAACCTCCGGCTGGCGCGGTTCGGCGACAACATGCGCGACGTCGCGGTCACCGAGGGGGACAAGGTCGAGGCCGAGCTGCGGTTCGGCGTCTCGGTGAACACCTACGGCGTCAACGAGCTGGTCGACATCGTGGACTCCGTGTCCGATGTGGACGATCTGCTCGAGCGGTACGCCGAGGACTACGCCATTGTTCCGGAGCTGGCCGCCGGGGGAGCGCGGCACGAGTCGCTGCGGTACGCGGCGAAGATCGAGGCCGGGCTGCGGAAGTTCCTCGACGACGGCGGGTTCGGCGCGTTCACGACGAACTTCGAGGACCTCGGCGGCCTCCGGCAGCTGCCGGGCCTGGCGGTCCAGCGGCTGATGGCCGACGGTTACGGCTTCGGCGGCGAAGGCGACTGGAAGACGTCCGCGCTGCTCGCCGCGGTCAAGGCGATGGGCACCGGCACCGGGCGCGGGACGTCGTTCATGGAGGACTACACCTACCACTTCGGGCCGGGCACGCCGAAGATCCTCGGCGCGCACATGCTGGAAGTCTGCCCCAGCATCGCCGCCGCGACGCCGTCGTGCGAGATCCACCCGCTGGGCATCGGTGGCCGCGAAGACCCGGTGCGGCTGGTGTTCGACGCCGCCCCCGGGCCCGGCGTCACCCTCGGCCTGGTCGACGTCGGCGACCGGTTCCGCCTGGTGGCCAACGAGATCGACGTCGTCCCGCCCGACGAGCCGCTGCCGAACCTGCCGGTCGCGCGGGCGGTGTGGCAGCCCGCGCCGACCCTGGCGACGTCCGCGGAGTCGTGGATCACCGCGGGCGGCCCGCACCACACCGTGCTCACCCAGGCGGTGGGCACCGAGACGCTGCGGGACTTCGCGAACCTGCTCGGCGTCGAGCTGCTCGTGATCGACAAGGACACCACTCCGCACGGCTTCGCGGACCGCATTCGCTGGAACCAGGCGTACTACCGGCTGGCTCAAGGCTTCTGAGAAAGGAAGAGGAACAATGAAGTTCACCAGAACAATGGCGGGGATCGCCGCCGCGGGGCTCGTGCTCACGCTCTCGGCGTGCGGTTCCAGCCAGAAGACCGCCGACCAGGCACCGGCCGCCAACGCCGGTGCCGCGGCGGGCAGCCTGGTCGGCGTCACCATGCCGACCAAGTCGTCGGAACGCTGGATCCACGACGGTGACAACATCAAGGCCGCGCTGGAGAAGCTCGGCTACAAGGTCGACCTGCAGTACGCCGAGAACGACATCCCGACGCAGGTCAACCAGATCGAGAACCAGATCACCAAGGGCGCCAAGCTCCTGGTCATCGCCTCGATCGACGGCACCGCGATCACCACGCAGCTGCAGGAGGCCGCCGACAAGAAGATCCCGGTGATCGCCTACGACCGGCTGATCCGCAACTCGCCGAACGTCGACTACTACGCCACCTTCGACAACTTCAAGGTCGGCGTCGACCAGGCGAACTCGCTGGTCAAGGGCCTCGGCACCGGCGCCGGTCCGTTCAACGTCGAGCTGTTCGCCGGCTCGCCCGACGACAACAACGCGACGTTCTTCTTCAACGGCGCGATGTCCGTGCTCAAGCCGCTGATCGACAGCGGCAAGCTCGTCGTCAAGAGCGGCCAGACCGACTTCGCCCGCGCGGCGATCCTGCGCTGGGACCCGGCCACCGCGCAGCAGCGCATGGAGAACCTGCTCACCTCGACCTACACCGGCGGCGCCAAGGTTTCCGGTGTCCTCTCGCCGTACGACGGCCTGTCGATCGGCATCCTCTCGGCGCTGAAGAGCAACGGCTACGGCTCCGCCGGCCAGCCGTACCCGGTGGTCACCGGGCAGGACGCCGAGGTCGCGTCGGTCAAGTCCATCATCGCCGGCGAGCAGTACTCGACGATCTTCAAGGACACCCGCATCCTCGCCGACACCACGGTGAAGATGGCCGACGCCGCGCTCAAGGGCGGCAAGCCCGAGGTCAACAACACCACCGACTACGACAACGGCAAGAAGGTCGTGCCGTCGTTCCTGCTGCAGCCGGTGACCGTGGACAAGGCGAACTACCAGAAGGAGCTCGTCGACTCCGGCTACTACACGGCAGGTCAGCTGAAATGACCGAACTGCTCGGCATGCGCGGGATCACCAAGACCTTCCCCGGGGTGAAGGCGCTGTCGGACGTCACGCTGTCGGTGAACAGCGGCGAGATCCACGCGATCTGCGGGGAGAACGGGGCCGGGAAGTCCACCTTGATGAAGGTGCTTTCCGGCGTCCACCCGCACGGGACGTACGACGGCGAGATCCACTTCGACGGGCAGCGGTGTGAGTTCGGTTCGGTGCGCGACAGTGAGCGGCGCGGAATCGTGATCATCCACCAGGAGCTCGCGCTGTGCGGGCAGCTTTCGATCGCGGAGAACATCTTTCTCGGCAACGAACGGAACAAGCGGGGCTGGATCGACTGGAACCGCACCAACCACGAGGCCGACGCGCTCCTGAAGCGCGTCGGCCTCGTGGAGGCCCCCGTGACGCCGGTGCGGGACCTCGGCGTCGGCAAGCAGCAGCTCGTCGAGATCGCCAAGGCACTGTCCAAAGAGGTCCGGTTGCTGATCCTCGACGAGCCGACCGCGGCCCTCAACGACGAGGACTCGGCGCACCTGCTCGAACTGCTGCGCGAGCTGCGGGCCGACGGCGTCACGTGCGTGATCATCTCGCACAAGCTCGGCGAGGTGACCGCGATCGCCGACACCGTCACGATCCTGCGGGACGGGCGCACCATCGACACCCTCGACGCGGCCGGCCTGACCGAGGAACGCATCATCACCGGCATGGTCGGGCGCGATCTCGAGCACCGGTTCCCGCCCCGGGAGCCGGACATCGGCGACGAGGTGCTGCGGATCGAGGACTGGACGGTGCACAGCCCGACGCAGGCGGGCCGGGTGGTCGTCGACCACGCGAACCTCAGCCTGCGCCGCGGCGAGGTCGTCGGGCTGGCCGGGCTGATGGGCGCCGGCCGCACCGAGCTCGCGATGAGCGTGTTCGGCCGGTCCTACGGCAAGGACATCTCCGGGCGGGTGTTCAAGCACGGCCAGGAGATCGACGTCCGGACGGTGCGCGACGCCGTCCGCCACGGCATCGCCTACGCCACCGAGGACCGGAAGCGCTACGGGCTCAACCTCATCGAGGACGTCCAGCGCAACGTGTCCGCGGCGGGGCTGGGCAAGCTGGCCAAGCGGGGCTGGGTCAACGAGCACGCCGAGCACGACACGGCCAACGGGTTCCGCCGGGACCTGCGGATCAAGGCGCCGACCGTGCAGAGCGTGACCGGGAAGCTCTCCGGCGGAAACCAGCAGAAGGTCGTGCTGGCCAAGTGGATCTTCACCGACCCGGACGTGCTGATCCTCGACGAGCCTACCCGCGGCATCGACGTCGGCGCGAAGTTCGAGATCTACTCGATCATCAACGAACTGGCCGCGCAGGGGAAGGCCGTGCTGGTCATCTCCTCCGAGCTGCCGGAGCTGCTCGGGCTCTGCGACCGGATCTACGCGCTGTCGGCCGGGCGGATCACCGGCCAGGCGACCCGTGAACAAGCCACCCAGGAACTGCTCATGCACTACATGACGAAGGAACGGGAATGACCACGACCGAAGCGCGGCCCGACGCGCCACCGGTCGAGCACTCCGCCCGGCGGATCTCGATCAACCCGCGCCAGAGCGGCATCTACGTCGCGTTCGCGCTGATCGTGGTGCTGTTCGAGGTGCTCACCGGTGGTGCGCTGCTGGAGCCGCAGAACATCTCCAACATCATCGTGCAGAACTCCTACGTGCTGATCCTCGCGATCGGGATGATCCTGGTGATCATCTCCGGGCACATCGACCTGTCGGCCGGGTCGGCGGTCGCGATGACCGGCGCGGTGTCGGCGGTGCTGATGGTGAACTGGCACCTGCCGTGGTTCCTCGCGGTGCTGATCACACTCGTCGTCGGCGCCGTGATCGGCGCCTGGCAGGGCTACTGGGTCGCCTACTTCGGGATCCCGGCGTTCATCGTGACGCTGGCGGGGATGCTCGTGTTCCGCGCGCTGACCCTGACGGTGCTGGGCAACCAGGGCATCGGCCCGTTCCCGGACGCGATCCGCACGTTGTCGAACGGCTTCACCGACGGCTACCTGGGCAACATCGCCCTCGGCCCGCTCGGCGGCGCCGACCTGGTGTCGCTGCTCGCCGGGGTCGCGGCCGTCGCCGGGATCGCGTTCACCCAGTGGCGCAAGCGCTCGGCCCGGCTGGGGTACGGCCAGGACGTCGACCCGTTCGCGATCTTCGTGCTGAAGATCGCCGGCGTGGCGGTGGTGGTGCTCGCGCTGGTGGTGCAGCTGGCCCGGTTCAAGAACCTGCCATGGGTGCTGATCCTGCTGGCGGCGCTGGTGCTCGGCTACTCGCTGGTGGCAGGCAAGTCGGTGTTCGGCCGGCACATCTACGCCATCGGTGGCAACCTGCAGGCCGCGACGCTCTCGGGCGTCAAGGTCAAGTCGGTGACGTTCTGGATCTTCGTCAACATGGGCGTGCTGGCGGCCCTGGCCGGGATCATCTTCGCCGGCCGCCTCAACCAGGCGGGCCCGACGGCGGGCGTCAACTTCGAGCTGGACGCGATCGCGGCGGCGTTCATCGGCGGCGCGGCGGTCCAGGGCGGCGTCGGCAAGGTGGTCGGCGCGATCACCGGCGGCCTGATCATGGCGGTCATCAACAACGGCATGTCGTTGATCGGTGCCCCGAGCGAGCGGGTGATGCTGGTGAAGGGCGTCGTCCTGCTGGCCGCGGTGGCCTACGACATCTGGACGAAGCGCCGCGCGGCCTCGTAGCCCCGAAAAGCCGTGAATGCCACATTGAGGGACACTACGTCCCTCAATGTGGCATTCACGGACAGTCGTTACTGCGAGCAGCGGTGGCCGCTGTTGATGCACTTGACGACCTGGTTCATCAGGCACTGGCCCATGACGTTGGCGAAGTCGTCGTGGTCCGAGCGGGGGTTGTGGCTCTCCTGCGGGAAAGCGTCCACTTTGTACTGACCCTTGACCTGGATGTCGTGCGGGATGTTGTAGACGAGCTTGATCACCAGCTGCGGCACGTTCTTGAAGCCCTGCGGGCACTTGCCCTGCTGGTCGGCGAACACGATGTGCGTGCGGTGGTTCGTGCTGTCGATGTTCTTGCCGTCCCAGCAGTTCGGGAAGGCGTGGATCCGCTCGACCTTGCTGTTGGCCGGGCAGATCGGGTAGTGGTCGGTCAGCCGGTCCTCGAACCCGGTGCAGGTCCAGCTCGGCCGGGCGTTGGCCGGGCCGTTGGTGCTCTGCTTCGCGTCCCCGTAGAGGATGCGCAGGAACTGCGGCATCGCGACGACCTTCCGCGCGCCACCGCTGGTGAACGTGATGGTCGCGGACTGGACGCGCTGGATCTCGCCGTCGTTGCCGGCGACCTCGTTCTGGTCGTTCACGCCGGGCAGTTCCGCGGCCGCGCCGTCGGTCTGCTTCTGCTGCTTCTGACCGGCCGACGCGTTCTTGTCGCCGTTGCTGGCCTGGCCGCCGTTGTCGAGACCGCCCTGGCCGCCCTGCTTGAGCGCGCACGCGGCGAGCCCGCCGAGGTTCGTCGGCTTGGCCGCGTTGCGCCCGATCGCCGTGGCGATCCGGTTCAGCACCGCGGTCCGCTTGTCCTTGAGCGGGCCGACGACGGCGTTCTGGACGTCCTGCGGCGTCTTGAGGTCACCCTTGGCGATCCGCTTGTTCGCCTCGTCGATCTGCTGGTCGATCTGGGTGAGGTTGTTGTTGACCTCGTCCATCGCCTGGTCGGGGACGTCTTCGGGCAGCTGGCTCGCGACGTCCGGGCAGTCGACCTGCGTGGACGCGTTGTCCTTGGCCGCACCGGCGCGATCGCTCGCCGGCACACTGGCCGGCGGGTTCGCCTCGGCTTCCTCGTCCTCACCGGTGTCGATGCGCACGACCGGCCAGTAGTAGGCGGACTTGTCGCCGTTGCGGCAGGTGGTGCCGGCCTTCGACAGGCTCTTGTTGTTCGAGTCGGCGTTCGTGGAGAGGTTGCCGACGTAGTCGTGCAGGTGCTGGGCGCCGTTGCGGACGCCCGGCTGGGCGATGAAGTTGTCGGGGTTGAAGTGGCCGTTCTCGTTGCGGCCGCAGTTCACCGTGAACGTGCCGCGCGCGCCTTTCTGCTGCAGCGCTTTGTTCACGAAGTTGCCGGCGGGGACCTTCGCGATGTCCAGGAAGAACGACGGGTCGGCGGGGTCGGCGCTGGCTTCGCCGGTCTTGCCGGCGGTGGTCGCGACGACGATGCCGCCGACGGCGATCGCGAGAGCGAGACCGCCGGTGGCGATCTTCGTTCTGCGGGAGACGCGGTGCCGGCCCGTGGCGGGGGATCGGGACATGGAGTTGTTCACCTCGTTAGGTTTTCCGGGCACGGCGAAGAAAGCTGCGTGCCCGGCTGGGAGAACGCGCGGAACCCGGGGGAGTGGCACCGCGCGCGGTTGTCGGGGACCGCGCCCGGTGTCACTGGTTCCGGCATTGGCTGAAACGGCCAGAAGTCGGGGGCGGTTCAAACCGCGATTCCGCCGTTATCAGTTCGTTATATTGGATTCGGTCGCTGCTGGTGAGGTGACGCGAGCCGGAGGACGGATGACTGCTGTGTGGTCGTTGACCGAGCTGGAGGTCGTGTTCCGGCTGTGCTGGGACGAACGGACGTGCGATCCGTCGGACACGTGGGACGCGGCGAACCCCGCGGGCGGGCACTGCGGCGTCACCGCGATGGCGGTGGCGGAACTCCTCGGCGGCGAGGAGTCCGGCCCGGTGTCGGAGCACGAGCCGATCCGCTGTCCGACCGCCCGGATGGCGACGCGCTACGACCTCTTCGCGTCCCGCGTGCGTGCCCGGCTGGGCGGCTCGGTGCCGGCGGGAATCCCGGCCTGACGGCGTCGATCCGTTCCGCGGCCACCCTCTGAACGAGTCGTGCCACGATGGGCCGCATGGCTCAGGAAACGAGTGAATACGACGGTTTCGCCGAGGCCTACACGGCCGAGAACGAGACCAGCCTGATGAACGCCTACTACGAACGCCCGGCGGCCCTGGCGCTCGCCGGCGACGTGACCGGCCGGCGGATCCTCGACGCCGGCTGCGGCTCAGGTCCGCTCTTCGCGGCGCTGCGGGACCGCGGCGCCGTCGTGTCCGGCTTCGACCAGAGCGCCGCGATGCTGGACCACGCGCGGAAGCGGCTCGGTACGGACGCGGACCTGCGGGTCGCCGACCTGGCCGACCCGCTGCCATTCCCCGACGCCGCGTTCGACGACGTCGTGGCGTCCCTGGTGCTGCACTACCTGGAGGACTGGACACCGACGCTGGCCGAACTGCGGCGCGTGCTGCGGCCCGGCGGCCGGCTCATCGCGTCGGTCAACCACCCGATGATGGTCAACCTCACGCACCGCGCGGAAGGTCCCCGGCCCGACTACTTCGAGCGCTACACCTGGACCGACACGTTCGAGCTGCAGGGCCGACCCTGCCGGATGACGTTCTGGAACAAGCCACTGCACGCGATGACCGACGCCTTCACCGAAGCCGGTTTCCGCATCGCCGTCATCCACGAGCCGCACCCGACGCCGGAGGCGCGGGAGGTGTACCCGGACGACTTCCCGATCCTCGACACGTTCCCGAGTTTCCTGTTCTTCGTCCTGGAAGCGGGCTAGAGCCGCAGGCGGTCGCCCAGCTCGCGGATGTAGGCCGGGTCGCCGCTGCCCAGGTCCAGCTGGCGGTGGCGTTCCGCGGCGAACGCCCGGCCCAGTGCCGTCCGGTCCGATGTGGACATCGTGGTGCGCAGGTCGTTCAGCAGCCCGCGTTCTTCGCCGCGGACGTGGGTGTCGACGAGGTTCTCCAAGCGCTGCAACGCCTTCTCGACGTCGTCCGGGTCGAGGGCGGCCAGGAGGTCGTCGGCGAACAGCTCGCCAGGTGCTTCCGGGCGGACGATGCGCTCGGTCGCCGTCGCGTGGGCGACCAGCAGTGCCGCCAGCTCGGCGACCAGGGCCGGGCGGTCGGCCTCGGTGTTGCGCAGGTCGCGGAACAGCTGCTCGAACCGGCGGTGGTCGGCCAGCAGGACCTCGACCAGGTCCGAACCGGGCGCGACGGCGGCCGGGCCGGGGCGCATCCAGCCGAACGTCAGCTCGACGGCCTGGCGCCAGTGCCCGTACTCGGTGGCGCGCCGCGCCGGGTCCATCGCCGGCAGCCACTGCCCGGCCCGGTGCCAGTTGCGCCGCAGGCCCTCCAGGTCCGGCCAGTACCCGACCGACAGCCCGGCCGCGTAGGCCGCGCCGAGCGACACCGTCTCGGCCACCATCGGCCGGACGACCGGCACGTCGAGGACGTCGGCGACGAACTGCATGAGCAGGTTGTCCGCGGTCATCCCGCCGTCGACCTTGAGCGTCTTCAACGCCAGGCCGGAGTCGGCGTTCATCGCGTCGACGACCTCGCGGGTCTGCCAGCCGGTCGCCTCCAGCACCGCCCGCGCGAGGTGGCCCTTGGTGATGTACGACGTCAGCCCGGCGATCACGCCGCGCGCCTCGCTGTGCCAGTGCGGCGCGAAGAGCCCGGAGAACGCGGGGACGATGTAGCAGCCGCCGTTGTCCTCGACCGTGCGGGCCAGGGTCTCGATCTCCGGCGCGCTGCCGATCAGCTCCAGGCCGTCGCGGAACCACTGCACCAGCGACCCGGTGACGGCGATCGAGCCTTCCAGGGCGTAGACGGCGGGCTCGTCGCCGATCTTGAAGCCGACGGTGGTGAGCATGCCGTGGGTGGACAGCACCGGCGTCGGGCCGGTGTTGAGCAGCAGGAAGCTGCCGGTGCCGTAGGTGCACTTCGCCTCGCCGGGCGCGAAGCAGGTCTGGCCGAACAGCGCGGCCTGCTGGTCACCGAGCGCGGCGGCGATCCGGATGCCGGGCACGACGCGGCTGGTGGTGCCGTACACCTCGGTCGAGGAGCGGATCTCCGGCAGCATCGCGCGCGGGACGTCGAAGAAGTCGAGCAGCTCGACGTCCCAGTTCAGCGTGCGCAGGTTCATCAGCATGGTGCGCGAGGCGTTGGTGACGTCGGTGACGTGCACGCCGCCCTCGGCGCCGCCGGTGAGGTTCCAGATGAGCCAGCTCTCGATGGTGCCGAAGAGGACGTCGCCGCGCTCGGCGCGCTCGCGCAGGCCGGGGGTGCGGTCCAGGAGCCAGCGGATGCGGGGCGCCGAGAAGTAGGTGGCCAGGGGGAGGCCGCACAGCTGCCGGACGCGGTCCGCGCCGGGCTCGCGGGCGAGCTGGTCGAGCATCGCGTCGGTGCGGGTGTCCTGCCAGACGATCGCGCGGCCGACGGGGTTGCCGGTGCGCCGGTCCCACACGACGGTGGTCTCGCGCTGGTTGGCGATGCCCAGGCCGACGACCTGGTCCGCGGTCGCCCCGGCGTCGGCGAGGGCCTGCGGGACGATCCGGGACACGTTGCGCCAGATCTCGGTGGCGTCGTGCTCGACCCAGCCGGGCCGCGGGAAGTGCTGCTGGTGCTCCCGCTGCACGACGGACACGAGCCGGCCGCGGGCGTCGAACAGGATGCACCGGGTGGAGGTGGTGCCCTGGTCGATGGACATCACGTACCGCTGGACCACGGACGCACCTCCTGCACGATCGAGTGGCCGCACGGGCCCGCAGGTAAAGCCGTGAAGGCCTCCTTACCGGCGGTAAGAGCCGGTAAGGAGGCCTTCACGGCTTTCGGCGGGGCGTGTGGGGCGTGGCGGTCCCGGGCGCTGGTGCGGCGTGGTGGCCGGGTCACCATCGGGACGCGCCCAGGTCGCGGGACACCGCGCGGGCCGCGTCGCGGACGTGGCCCAGCAGGCGGGGGGCGGGGCTGCCGTCGGGCTCGCAGATGCGGTCCGCGGCGCCCGACACGCCGATCGCGCCGACCACGATGCCGCCGTGGCCGCGGATCGGGGCGGCGATGCCCGCCTCGTCCGAGATCATCTCGCCGTTCTCCGCCGCCCAGCCCGCTTCGCGGACCTTCGCGCACTCGCGCTTGATCGCCGTCTGGGTGACCAGCGTGCGGCGCGTGTACGCCTCCGTGGTGGCCTTCAGCGTCGTGTCGTAGGCCAGCAGCACCTTGCCGAGCGACGTCGCGTGCAGCGGCAGCAGCGTGCCGACGTCCAGGGTCTGCAGGCTGTCGTCCGGGCGGAACACGTGGTGCACGACCAGGACCCGGCCCTCCAGCGGCGCGCCGATCCGGACCGCCTCGCCGCTGCGGGACGCCAGCGCGTCGGCCCAGTTGATCGCGCGGGAGCGCAGCTCGTTGACGTCCAGGTAGCTCGTGCCCAGGTGCAGCAGCGTGGCGCCGAGCTGGTACTTGCCCGTGTCGCGGTCCTGCTCGACGAACCCGACACCCTGCAGCGTCCGCAGGATGCCGTGCGCCGTGCCCTTGGCCAGTTCGAGGGATTCGGCGATCTCGCCGACGCCGAGACGGCCCGAGCCCCGCGCCAGCAGCCGCAGGATCGCGGCCGCGCGCTCGATGGACTGGATCGGACCCGGCACGTCCGCGACCCTAGCCCGACCGGCCCCGATTCGACAATGTCGAACATCGTCTTCGCCCGTTCGACAATGCCGACCGGCCGCCGTTGACCCGCTGTGACGGGCGGGCTTGGCTGGACGAACCAGGGGGAACTGGTCCTTTGTGGAGGAAGCAATGGTGCGAAACCTCAAGGCCCACGGACTCGGTGGCGAGATGGCCGCGGAGTTCGTGGGGACGATGATCCTCATCCTGTTCGGGTGCGGGGTGGTGGCGCAGGTCGCCGCCGCGGGCATCGGGGACCACGACAGCATCGCCTGGGCGTGGGGTCTCGGCGTCACGCTCGGTGTCTACGTCGCTTCACGGGTGAGTGGCGCGCACCTCAACCCGGCGATCACCGTCGCCCTCGCCGTGTTCAAGGGGTTCTCCTGGCGCAAGGTCGCCCCCTACGCCCTCGCGCAGACCGCCGGCGCGTTCGTCGCCGCCATGCTGGTGCGCTGGAACTACACCGAGGTCCTCAACGCGAAGGACCCCGGCCTGACGATCAAGACCCAAGGGGTGTTCTCCACCCTGCCGGGCAACGGCACGCTCCCGGTGGGTGACTGGGGCGCCTTCCGCGACCAGATCATCGGCACCGCGATCCTCGCGCTGGTCATCTTCGCCATCACCGACCTGCGCAACACCTCGCCCGGCGCCAACCTGGCCCCGGTCGTCGTCGGCTTCCTGGTCGTCGCGATCGGGATGGCCTGGGGCACCAACGCCGGCTACGCGATCAACCCCGCCCGCGACTTCGGCCCGCGACTCGCGTCCTGGCTCACCGGCTACGACACGGCGTTCACCGACCAGTACGGCTTCCCCTATTGGTGGATCCCGATCGTGGCACCCGTGCTCGGCGCGATCATCGGCGGCGCGATCTACAAGTACCTGATCGAGCGGTTCCTGCCCGCCGGGGACCCGCTGGACGCCATGCCCGCCAAGGACTTCGAGCCCGCGAACTGAGAAGGGAACCACCATGCCTGACTTCGTCGGCGCCGTAGACCAGGGCACCACCAGCACCCGGTTCATGATCTTCGACCACGGCGGCAACGAGATCGCCCGCCACCAGCTGGAGCACGAGCAGATCCTGCCGAAGCCCGGCTGGGTCGAGCACGACGCCACCGAGATCTGGGAACGCACCCGCTCGGTCATCGCCACCGCGCTCAACAAGGCCAACCTCACCGCGGGCGACCTGGCCTCGCTCGGCATCACCAACCAGCGCGAGACCACCGTCGTGTGGAACCGCCGCACCGGCCGCCCGTACGGCCACGCCATCGTCTGGCAGGACACCCGCACCGACCGGATCGCCTCGGCGCTGGAACGCTCCGGCAAGGGCGACGTCATCCGCCGCAAGGCCGGCCTCCCGCCCGCGACGTACTTCTCCGGCGGCAAGCTGCAGTGGATCCTCGAAAACGTCGACGGCGTCCGCGAAGCCGCCGAAGCGGGCGACGCGCTGTTCGGCACCACCGACTCGTGGCTCATCTGGAACCTCACCGGCGGCCCGGACGGCGGCGTCCACGTCACCGACCCGACCAACGCGTCGCGCACCATGCTGATGGACCTCGAGACCCTCGACTGGGACGACGAACTGCTGTCGTTCTTCACCGTCCCGCGCCGGATGCTGCCGAAGATCCGGCCGTCGTCGAACCCGGGCTTCTTCGGCACGACCCGCGCGGACGGCCCGTTCGGCGGCGAGGTCCCGATCGCCGGCGTGCTCGGCGACCAGCAGGCGGCCACCGTCGGACAGGTCTGCTTCCGGCCCGGCGAGGCCAAGAACACCTACGGCACCGGCAACTTCCTGCTGCTCAACACCGGGCACGAGCTGGTCCGCTCGAAGCACGGCCTGCTCACGACGCTGTGCTACCAGTTCGGCGACGAGAAGCCGGTGTACGCGCTGGAGGGCTCGATCGCCGTCACCGGCTCGGCCGTGCAGTGGCTGCGCGACCAGCTGGGCATCATCAGCGGCGCAGCGCAGAGCGAAAGCCTGGCGCGCCAGGTCGAGGACAACGGCGGCGTCTACTTCGTCCCGGCGTTCTCCGGCCTCTTCGCGCCCTACTGGCGGTCCGACGCGCGGGGCGCGATCGTCGGCCTGACCCGCGCGACGACCAACGCGCACATCGCCCGGGCGACGCTGGAAGCGATCTGCTACCAGACCCGCGACGTCGTCGACGCGATGCAGAACGACTCCGGCGTCACGCTCGACGTGTTGCGTGTGGACGGTGGCGTCACCGCGAACGAGCTGTGCATGCAGCTGCAGGCGGACATCCTCGGCGTGCCGGTGTCGAAGCCGGTCGTCGCCGAGACCACCGCGCTCGGCGCCGCCTACGCGGCCGGGCTGGCCGTCGGCTTCTGGCGGTCGACCGACGAGCTGGAACAGAACTGGAACGAGGACAAGCGCTGGGAGCCGTCGTGGACGGACGAACAGCGCGCGGAGGGCTACGCGGGCTGGCAGAAGGCCGTCGGCCGGACGCTCGACTGGGTAGATGTGGAGTGAGGACAAGATGAAGAGGAACACCACGACACCGCTTTCCCCGGTGTACCGCGCGGAGACGCTGCGCAAGCTCGCCCGCGAAGAGGTCGACGTGCTCGTCGTCGGCGGGGGCGTGACCGGCGCGGGTGTCGCGCTCGACGCGGCGTCGCGCGGGCTGTCCGTCGCGCTCGTCGAGGCGCGGGACTTCGCCGCCGGGACGTCCAGCCGGTCGTCCAAGCTGATCCACGGCGGGCTGCGCTACCTGGAACAGCTGGACTTCAAGCTGGTGCGCGAGGCGCTCAAGGAACGCGGGCTGCTGCTGCAGACCCTGGCGCCGCACCTGGTCCGGCCGGTGAAGTTCCTGGTGCCGCTGACGCACCGGGTGTGGGAGCGCGGGTACATCGGCGCCGGCGTCACGCTGTACGACACGCTCGGCGGGGCTCGCGCGCTGCCGCGGCACCGGCACCTGTCCAAGCGCGGCGCGTTCAAGGTGGCGCCGGCCCTGGCCGACGACGCGCTGATCGGCGCGATCCAGTACTACGACGCCCAGGTCGACGACGCGCGCCACACGATGACCATCGCGCGGACCGCCGCCGAGCAGGGCGCCTCGGTGCTGACGCGGGCGCGGATGACGTCGTTGCTGCGCGACGGCGAGCGGGTTGTCGGCGCGAAGGTCGTGGACCGCGAGAGCGGCGTCGAGTTCGAAGTCCGGGCTCGCACGGTGATCGCGGCGACGGGCGTGTGGAGCGACGACATGTCCGAAGCGGCCGGGATCCCCGCGCCGTTCACCGTGCGCGCGTCGAAGGGCGTCCACCTCGTGGTGCCGCGGGAGAAGATCGACCTCGACACCGGGTTGATCCTGCGCACCGAGAAGAGCGTGCTGTTCGTGATCCCGTGGGGCAAGCACTGGCTCGTCGGCACCACCGACACCGAGTGGGACCTCGACCGCGAGCACCCGGCGGCGAGCCGCGCGGACGTCGACTACGTGCTGGAGCACCTCAACGCGGTGCTGCGCACGCCGGTCACGCACGACGACATCGAAGGCGTCTACGCCGGTCTTCGGCCGCTGCTGGCGGCGAAGGCGGCCGTGACGACGAAGCTGTCGCGGGAACACGCGGTCGCGCACCCGGTGCCGGGCCTGGTGATCGTGGCCGGCGGCAAGTACACGACCTACCGGGTGATGGCCGCCGACGCCGTCGACGTCGCGGTCGAAGAGGTCGGCCGCCCGACGCCGCCGTCGTGGACCGACCGGCTGCCGATCGTCGGCGCGGCGGGCTACCACGAGCTGTGGGACGGCCGGTTCGCGCTGGCGTCGCGGGCGGGTCTGCCGGTGGCGCGGATCGAGCACCTGCTGGGGCGGTACGGCTCGGCGATCGAGGACGTCCTGACGTCGATCGCGGAGCGCCCGGAGCTGGGCGCGCCCTTGCCGGGCGCGTCCGAGTACCTGAAGGCGGAGGTGGTGTACGCGGTCTCGCACGAGGGCGCGCTGCACCTGGAGGACGTCCTCACCCGCCGGACGCGGATCTCCATCGAGGAACGCGATCGCGGTGTCACGGCGGCCCCGTGGGTCGCGGAGCTGATGGCCCCGCTGCTGGGCTGGGACGCGCACCGCCAGTCCCGCGAGGTGACGAACTACCTCGCCCGCGTCGAGGCGGAGCGCACGGCGCAGGAGGCCCCGGACGACGAGGCCGCGAACGCCAGCCGCCTGACGGCCCCGGCCCTCCTCCCGAGCTGACCTGCTGCGCCCCCGCACCCCCGCAAGCCCCGGAAAGCCGTGAAGGCCTCCTTACCGGCTCTTATGGCCGGTAAGGAGGCCTTCACGGCTTTGGACCGCAGCCGAGTTCGGCGAGGACGTAGCGGGCGTTGGCGGAGATGACGGCGTTCGTGCGGCGGTAGTAGGGGAGCTGGATCACGGCCATCGACAGCGCCCGGCCGCGGCCGCGTGCCCAGGCCGCGTCGTCGGCGCCGACGGCGTCGCGGAAGGCCGGGCGGGTGGCCTCGGTGAGGAGGTTCCACGCCGGGATCAGGTCGCAGGCCGGGTCGCCGATGCCCGCGGTGGCCCAGTCGAGGACGGCCGTGAGGTGTCCATTGTGGACCAGCAGGTTGCTCGGCATGAGGTCTCCGTGGACCCAGCCGTCTGCTGAGACCGGGGCTTCCAGGGCCTCGGACCAGACTGCGAGGGCGGCTGAGGCGTCGAACGGCTCGTCGGTCCCGCGTAGTTCCTCCACGGCGTCGCGGGTCGCGCGGTCGAGGAGCGCCAAGGGGCCGCCGCGGTAGGCCGGGGGACCGTCGGCCTTCGTGCGCCGCACCGCGAGGACGAACTCCGCCAGTCCGTCCGCGGAGCGGCCTTCGAGCGCGGGCTCGCCGTCGAGCCACCGATGCACTGCCCACGGCCACGGGTAGCCCTCGCCGGGTTCGCCGATCCCGGCGACGACCGGGACCGCCACCGGCAGGCCGTCGAGCGTCGCCAGCAGCCGCTCCTCCTTCGCGACGTCCGCGGCGCCTCCGGCGGTCCGGGGGAGGCGGACGGTGAGGTCGTCGCCGAGGCGGTGGACGGCGTTGACCGTGCCGCCCGACGCGAGCGGCACGACCGGGAGTGAAGCCCAGCGCGGGAACTGCGTGCGGACCAGCCGCCGGACGAGCGCGGTGGTGATGGCGTGCATGCCGCTACCGAATCACCAGGTCAAGCCGGGGTCAACGGGTTTCCGTGACCCCGAATTGCACGATGATGCATCGCCGTGCATAATCATTCGCATGTCCAAGGTGCTCACTTCCCTGCCCGTCGGCGAACGTGTCGGTATCGCCTTCTCCGGTGGCCTCGACACTTCCGTGGCCGTCGCGTGGATGCGCGACAAAGGCGCTGTCCCCTGCACCTACACCGCCGACATCGGCCAGGCCGACGAGCCCGACATCGGGTCGGTGCCCGGGCGGGCCCACGCCTACGGCGCGGAGGTCGCGCGGCTGGTCGACTGCCGGGAAGCCCTCGTCGAAGAGGGGCTCGCGGCGCTGACGTGCGGCGCGTTCCACATCCGCTCCGGCGGCCGCAGCTACTTCAACACCACCCCGCTGGGGCGCGCCGTCACCGGCACCCTGCTGGTGCGCGCCATGCTCGAGGACGACGTCCAGATCTGGGGCGACGGCTCCACCTTCAAGGGCAACGACATCGAGCGGTTCTACCGCTACGGCCTGCTCGCCAACCCCTCCCTGCGGATCTACAAGCCGTGGCTGGACGCCGCCTTCGTCACCGAGCTCGGTGGCCGCAAGGAGATGTCGGAGTGGCTGCTGGCGCACGACCTGCCCTACCGCGACAGCACGGAGAAGGCGTACTCGACCGACGCCAACATCTGGGGCGCCACGCACGAGGCGAAGTCGCTGGAGCACCTCGACACCGGTCTCGAGATCGTCCAGCCCATCATGGGCGTGAAGTTCTGGGACCCCGAGGTCGAGATCGCGGCCGAAGACGTCACGATCGGCTTCGAGCAGGGCCGGCCGGTGACGATCAACGGCAAGGAGTTCGCCTCCGCCGTCGACCTGGTGCTGGAGGCCAACGCCGTCGGCGGCCGGCACGGCCTGGGCATGTCGGACCAGATCGAGAACCGGATCATCGAGGCCAAGAGCCGCGGCATCTACGAGGCGCCGGGCATGGCGCTGCTGCACGCGGCCTACGAGCGGCTGGTCAACGCCGTCCACAACGAGGACACCGTCGCCAGCTACCACAACGAGGGCCGCCGCCTCGGCCGGCTGATGTACGAAGGCCGCTGGCTCGACCCGCAGGCGATGATGCTGCGCGAGTCGCTGCAGCGCTGGGTCGGCACCGCGATCACCGGCGAGGTGACGCTCCGGCTGCGCCGCGGCGAGGACTACTCGATCGTCGACACGACGGGCCCGGCGTTCAGCTACCACCCCGACAAGCTGTCGATGGAGCGGACCACGGACTCGGCGTTCGGCCCGGTGGACCGCATCGGCCAGCTGACCATGCGCAACCTCGACATCGCCGACTCCCGCGCCAAGCTGGAGCAGTACGCCAGCCTGGGCATGGTCGGCGGCACCGCGCACACCCACCCGAAGCTGATCGGCGCCGCCCAGGCGGCCTCGACGGGCCTGATCGGCGCGATGGCCGAGGGTGGCGCGGAGGTGATCGCCTCCCGCGGCAAGGCCTCGGGCGGCGACGAGCTGCTGGACCAGGCCGCCATGGAGTCCGGCACCGACTGACCCACTGACCCACTGACCCACTGACCTGCTGGCGAGAGAAGAGACCCGGCCGCATCGGTCGGGTCTCTTTTCGTCCGCGGAATGCGTGACTGGTCACTCACTCGATGGTACGAGGACGACCTTGCCGGTGATCGTGCCCGACTCCGCGAGGGTCAGCGCCTTCGCGACGTCCGTCAGCGGGAACCTCGCCGCCACCTGGGCCTTCACGGCACCCGTCGCCGCCAGGTCGAACACCGCCGTGAGGTCCTCCGCCAGGCGGGCGCGGAACTTCGGGAGGTTTCGCTTGCCGCCCCAGACGTTGTAGAAGTGGGTGCGGCGGCGGTTCGGCAGGGCGTTCCACCACAGCAGGCGGCCGACCAGCTTGAGCACCGCCGGGCGCGGGTTGCCGCCCGTGTCCTTCGTCGACGCGCTGCCGTACGCCACCAGCGTGCCGCCCGGGGCCAGCAGGCGGAACGAGTCCACGATGCCGGGGCCGCCGACGTGGTCGAAGACGGCGTCGACGCCGCCGGGTGCCAGCGCGCGGACCTGGGCCGGGACGTCGCCGCGGTAGTCGATCGCCGTGGCGCCCAGCGCCGTCACGACGTCGGCGTTGCGGGCGGACGCCGTCCCGATCACGTGGATCCCGGCCGCGCGGGCGAGCTGCACCAGCGTGGTGCCGACGCCGCCGCTGGCGCCGTGGACCAGGATCGTGCCGCCGGACCGGACGCGGGCCTTGCGGTGCAGCATCTGCCAGGCCGTGATCCCGTTGACCACGAACGTCTCGGCGTCGGCCGCGTCCAGCCCGGCCGGCACCGGGACGAGGTCGGCCGCGGCCACGACGAGGTGGCTGCTCCAGCCGCCGATCTTGGTCATCGCGGCCACCCGGCGGCCGACGAGCGCCGGGTCGGCCGCCTCGAGCACCGTGCCGACGACGTCGTAGCCCGGCACGAACGGGAACGGCGGCTGGTCGTAGTACTTGCCGCGCCGCATCTGCTGCTCGGCGAACGAGATCCCGCTGGCCTCGACGCGCAGGAGCGCCTGGCCCGGGCCCGGTGCCGGCAGCTCGCGGGTGGTGACGCGCAGGCCGTCCGGCTCGACGAGGCCGGGGAGGACGATTTCGGTGGTCGTGGTCATGAAAATGTCCTTTCAAGGGCGGTGTGTGACTGGTCAATCACTCGTGGGTCGTGCAGAAACTCCCCAGGTGGGGAGTGGATTCAGTGGTGGCGGATGCCGGCGGACAGGACGGCTGCCCAGTCGCCGGGGTGCTCGTCCAGGTCGAGGGTCGTGATGAGGTGGCAGAGCTGGCCGTAGGCGATGAAGCGCTGGACCTGCTCGTCCGGCGCGCCCGAGCGGGAGCGCGCGAACTCGGTCACCTTGGCGAGGCCGCGGCGCACGGCGTCGGCGATCTCGGGGGTATCCGTGGCCGACTGGGCGTGCACCTGCAGCATCAGCAGGTTCCGGTCGGCGATCAGTTCGGCGTAGGCGCCGCCCATCTCGTACAGGACGGCTTCCGGTTCGGCGTCCCCGGCGCGGGCGGCGCCGTTCGAGAGCGCGTGCACGACCTGCTCGTAACACCGGTCGAGCGCCGCCACGAACAGGGAAACCTTGCCGGGGAACAACTTGAACACGTAGGCGGGGGAGATGGCCGCCCGGGTCGCCACCGTGCTGATCGGCGTGCTGTGGAACCCGCTCCGGGCGAACTCGGCGATGGCCGCGTCGACCACGGCGTCCCGCCGGGCGTCCGAGGTGGAGAGGGTGGCACCGCGCTTCGTCATGTGAGTGACCGTACACTCACTCTTCTCGGCAGGCAAGCCGGGTGCCCGGGAACACAGCGACGCGGAGTGCGTGGCGTCCGCCGGCACGGCAGGATCGAGGCCATGACGACCACTGACGGGAGCGCGACCGTCCCGGAACCGCGGCGGGCCTGACCCAGTGTCTACTGTGGACACCGAAGGGGCTTGGCCGGAGCGGGTGGTGAGCGAACTGTTCGACGGCGGCCTTTCCGTCGTCCACCACTGGTACGGGCACACGGTCTGGCCGCTGCTGGGGCACGCCGACGTCGCCGCGCTCCACCTGCGCGGGACGCCGGTGCCGGCGGAGATCTGGCGCACGACACTGGAACCCGCGTTGCGTGACGTCTACCGCCGCGCCTACCCCTACGAAGCCGCGTACACGACGGCGGCCGCGGCGGCCGGCGGGTTCGCCCTGGCCCACGGCTACCGCGAAGCCGAGGCCGCCGAGTACGGCGAGACCTACGCCGCGACGAACACCGACGCCAACGTGGCCGCGCACGCCGACGCCAACGCGGCGGCGAACGCGGCCGCGCTGGCCGCCGCGTTCGCCGCGGCCGACGTCACGGCCTACGCCGCGACCTACCCGGCCGCGTTCGTGCGGGCGTGCGTGCTCGCGGGCGGTCCCGGAGCCCGGCAGCGGCTGGCCGACGGGCTCCGGGCGAGCCTCACCCCTTGAGCGGGCCGCCGTTGATCGCGATGCGCTGCCCGTAGCGGGTGTGCGGGAAGTAGTCGTACACCGCGTGGTGCTGGGCGCAGCGGTTGTCCCAGAACACCAGCGTGTTCGGCTCCCAGCGCACCCGGCAGGCCAGCATCGGCCGGTTCGGCACGAGCGCGAACAGCATGTCGAGCACCGCGCGGCTCTCGTCGGCCGACAACTGCGGGATGTGCGAGGTGTAGGCCGGGTTGACGTAGAGCAGCTTGCGGTCGGTCTCCGGGTGCCGCACGACCAGCGGGTGCTCGCTGCACGGCGGCTCGTAGCCCGGCGGGATCGGGTGGCCGCGGAAGGCGAGCGCGCCGTCGTGGACCGCGGTGAGCCCGTCCAGCAGTGACTTCATCGCCGGCGACAGCATGTCGTAGGCCAGGTACATGTTGGCGAAGAGCGTGTCGCCGCCGCTGCCGGGCTCCGGGATCTCCGTGATGTGCAGCATCGACCCGAGTGACGGCTCGGCGTCCGCGGTGCCGTCGGCGTGCCAGCCGTTGCCGAACACGTTCGCCGCCTCGGGGCTGGTCGCGACCTCGAGGATGTACGGGTCGCCGTGCTCCGGCGGCGGGTTCACCGGGCGCAGCTCGCCGAAGCTCGCGGCCAGCCGCTTGTGGTCCTCGGCGGTGATGACCTGGTCGCGGAACACCAGCACGTGGTGGTCCAGGAACGCGGTCTTCAGCTCGGCGAGCTGCTCGTCGGTCAGCTCCGTGCCGAGGTCGAGGCCGGTGACCTCGGCTCCGATCACGGGGGTCAGCCCCCGCACCGCCAGCGTCCGGTACTCCCGCGCCGGGCGCGTCGTGATCGCCTTGACGGCGTCGAGTTCGTACTGCTCCATGGTTTCCTTTCCTCCCGGGTCTCAGAGTCCCAGATCGAGCAGTTCGGCCAGGACGATCCGTCCCCAGGCCAGGTTTCCGTGGATTTCGTCGTCCGCTTCGCACAGCTCGGGCCGCTGGAACCCGTTCGTGCCGGTGATCCTCCCGCGCAGGTCGGCCACCTCGACGCCGAGGCCCTCGACCGCGCGGCGGACGGTCTCCTGCGCGGCCAGGAACACCGCGGCGTCCGACTGGCCGGGCACCCGCTGCGGCGGCGGCACGGCGATCACCCGCACGCCGAGGTCGCGCGCGTGGCGGTAGAAGGCGAGCGCGTCCCGAACCGTCGCGAGGACGATCGCGTCGAACAGCGCGCTGCCCAGGAACCCGGGCGGGAAGCCGTCGCCGGTCCGGTAGAGGTGCCAGTTCTCCTTGGTGGCCACGAAGTGCGCGGCGAACCCGAACGTCGTCACCAGCGGGACGCCCAGCTCGCCGAGCCCGGCGACGCCGAGTTCGCCGAGGAAGCCGCGGTAGTGCTTCTCGGCTTCGGGCCGGTGGAACTCGACGTCGGCGTCGCGCGCGGTGAAGAAGCGGTCGGTGAACTCGCGGCCGGCGCCGATCGGGCCGCCCAGGAACGGCAACCCGGCCGCCCGCGCCGCGCGGCCGATCGGGCCCGCGTGGGAGTCGCCGAGCAGCAGGAACCTAGCGGGGGCCGTAATAGTCGAGGACGGCGTCGTCACAGACATCTCCTCCCTTCACCCGTGGCTCGCGGCGCTCCTGGACCGGCGCGGTCGCCGTGCCCCGCAGCGCGGACGTGAAGTGCCCCATCACGAACTCGACGCCCTCGGCGGTGACCTCGCGCAGGTTGGGCTCGTAGAAGCCGCTGCGGAACGGCTGCCCGGTGATCAGCTCGTACGCCGGGAAGTAGTCGACGTGGTCGTGCTCCTGGGCCAGCTGCCCGGCGACGCCGCGGAGCACGGACTTCGCGTGGGTGTTCGCGACGAGCGCGTGCTGCGTGCCCGCGGTGGCGGTGAGCGGCACGGGGGAGACCGTGAGCACGAACCGGAGGTCCGGGTTCGCCGCGCGGGCCAGGGCGAAGACGTCGAGCAGGTCCCGGTGCACGTCGGCGAAGGTGAAGGTGCGCAGGGTGTGGCGGGTGCCGTCGAACGTGCCGCGGACCGTACCCGGGCAGGACGGGTGGACGGTGCCGTCGGCGTCGGCCCAGGCCTCGGTCAGGCCGAGGGTGAAGATCAGGCAGCGGGCCCGGGCGACCCCGCGGCGGATCGCGGCGAGGGTTTCCTCGCGGGCGCCGAACACGTCGTCGGCGGAGGCGTACCCGGCGGGCTCGACGGACGGGCGGTACGGGTCGAAGAACCGGCCGTCCCCGGTCCACACCGCGTCCGGCGCCTTCTCGTGGCCGAAGGCCCAGGCGAGCCACTGCCGCAGCACCGCGGCTGTGTAGATGTTGCCGGTGCGGAAGGAGAACTCGCCGAAGTGCCGGGCGCGGCGCTCCTCGCGGGTCAGGCCCGGCGGCGGCGGTTCGGCGTCGAAGAAGTTCATCCCGTGGTCGATCAGCGCGCGCCCGAGCCGCGCGGCGAAGCAGGAGCCCGCGGTGAGCACCGGGTCGTCCTGGCCGATCGCGAACTTGGGCGTCCAGACACCGCCGATCGCGGCGGGCTCCGGTTCGGCGACGGCGGCCCGCCAGAACGCGCGGGCCGGCTGGGACTCGTACGGGTTCACTCGGCTCCGATCGTGATCGCGCCGGCCACCGCGCTGACGTGCGGGGCCCGCACGATGCCGTAGTGGGTGGCGGGCAGCTGCCGCCAGTCGCTCGGTTCGGGCAGGATCGTGTGCCAGCCGTCCGGGTCGGCGGCGGGCGGCAGGCCGGGCTCGACGTCGGCGGCGATCCAGACGTGGCTGGGGGTCGCCGCGAGCTTCGGCAGTTCGTGGCCCGTCATGCTCCGCAGGTTCGCACGGCAGGCGCGGGCGAGGCGTCGCGCGTGCTCGCCCGCCGTGCCACCGGACGCGCCGAGCTCACGCTCGAACACCGCTTCCAGGCGGGATTCGTCGTAGTCCGCGAAGCTCGCGCCCGGGGCGGGCGGGTCGATCAGGTGCAGCGCCCGCACCGGCCGTCCGCCCAGCTCGGCCTCGGCGGCCATACCGGTCGCGACCCACGCGCCGAACGACCAGCCCGCCAGCTGCCAGCGCCACTCGTCGTCGGGAAAGCGCGCCTGCAGCGCGGCGTGGTAGCGGCGGGCGCGCTCGGCGACCGGCCAGCCCGGCGGCTCGGGCCGGCTCAGCGCCGGGTCGGCGATGACGCAGACCGTCAGCTCCGGCCCGAGTTCCCGCACCAGCGGGCGGTACGCGTGGACGTCCCCGCCGACCGGGTGGACCAGGCACACGACGTCACGGCCGGTGCCCTCCTGCCACACCTGGACGGCGACGTCCTCGGGGCCGGCGGCCTCCGCCAGCCGGGCCAGCAGGCCGGTGAGCGTCACTTCCGGGCCGAGCCAGGCCAGCTCGAGGTCGACGCCGAAGAGCCGTTTCACCGAGTCGACGACGTCCAGCAGCATCAGCGAATCGGCGCCGAGGTCGTAGAGCGGGACGTTCGGGTCCAGCGCGTCGACGCCGAGCAGCACGCGCACCTCCTCGGCCAGTTCCGCGGCGGGGTCTTCCTGCGGCGCGGTGACGGCGACCGGTTCGCGCTCGTGGAAGCCGCGGGCGTCGGCGAGGTCGGTCGTCGACACCAGGAGCTGCGGGAGCCCGGCGTCGAGGGCACTGGCGAAGACGCGTTTGCCCTCTTCGGCGGTCAGGCCGACGGCGAGGTGGGCCTGGTGGCGGGCGTCGGTCCGCAGGGCGGTGACGGCCATGCCGGTGTCGCGCCAGACGTCCCAGCCGAGGCTCAGCCGGACGGTCGCCGCGTCCGGGGCGTGGTGGGCGAGGGCGTCGAGGAAGCCGTTGGCGGCGGCGTAGTCGAGCTGGCCGGTGCCGCCGAACTGCGCGGAGAGCGACGAGCAGTAGACGACGAGGGCGGGCCGGTGGCGTTCGATGAGCCGCTCCACCAGCAGCGCGCCGGCGAGCTTGGCGTCTTGGCCGGTCGTGTCCCCCCGGGTCGCGATGAGGCCGCCCGCCGCGACCCCGGCGGCGTGGACGATCCCGGCCAGCGGCGTGTCGATCCGGATGTCGTCGGTGGTGAGGTCGGCTTCGAGGAGGTCGACGCGATCGGCCCACGGCTCGAGCGGTGCGGGCAGCCGCGGGTTGCGGGCGGCCAGCACGACCCGGCCGGTGGTCCTGGTCAGCAGGACCTCGGCGACGGCGGTGCCGATGCCGCCGGTGCCGCCGAGGACGAGATACGTGCCGTCCGCGGTCCGGCCGCCGCCGGGCGTGACCGGGGAGGTGCCTTGTTCCCACCAGAAGCCGTGCCGGAGGGCGACCCGCGCGGGCGGGGTGGGGCCGGTGAGGAGACCCGCGACCGCGGCGTCCCACTGGCCCGCGACGTCGATCCAGTGCCCGGGCACGCCGGTTTCCTGCGGCCCGACGGCGGTGACCCCGGCGAGCAGCCCGGCTTCGGGGCGGGTGACGTCGGTGTTCGCCGGGGCGGCGCCGGCGGAGAGCCACCAGGTGCGCAGCTTGCGGGTCCCGGCGGCGCGCAGGAGGGCGGCGGGGGCGTCGACGCAGGCCCAGCGCGCGTGGGCGAGGGCGGTTTCGCCGACCGGGCCGCTGATGCCGAGGGGGAGGGTGTGCAGCCAGTCGACGTCCCCGTCGAGGGCGGCGAGCACCTGGCCGAGCTGGTCCGCGTCGGCCGGATCGGCTTCGAAGAGGTCCGGCCCCGGGTGGGCGAACGACGTGGCGGCGTGCACGCGAACGACCCGGGTGTAGGCGGTGTCGAGGGCCGGGGCCGGCAGGGGGCCGTTGCTGGAGATGACGAGCACGCGGTCGACGGGGGCCTGGGCAGGGGTGGCCCGCCGGAGCCGCACCCAGGTGGGCTGGTGGAGCCACTCGGCTTCGGGCCGCCGCTGGACGGCGGGCTTGCGCGGGAAGTCGAAGTCCTCGCGGGCGAAGGAGGGCGGCGGGAAGTCCCACGGAGCCGGGGAAGCGGGGACGCCCCAGTCGACGGGCTCGCCGCGCAGCCAGGCCGCCGCGAGTTCCGCCGGATCATCGCGCGGTGTGCTCGTGCCCGTGGGCTCTGCTTCGCGTGGCTCGGCCGTGCGCAGCCACTTCACCGCCGCCGACGCGTCGTTGCATGCCGCGGCCAAGCGCCAGCGGTACTCCTTGCGGCCCGTCTGCAGGTGGCGCACCACGTCCACAAAGGACTCCGGGTGCGCCTCCAGGTACTCGGCCACCCGCAGGGCGTCTTCGCGCAGAGCCGACGCGCTGCTCGCCGACAGCACGACCACCGGCGCGGGAGCCGGACGCGACACGACGGCCGGGTCCGCCTCCAGGACCACGTGGGCGTTCGTGCCGCCGATGCCGAAGCTGCTCACCCCCGCCACCCGCGGACCGGACGGCCACGGCTCCGCGGCCGTCGGCACCCGGAACGGGCCCAGCTCCAGCGCCGGGTTCGGCGCGTGGAAGTCCGCCGTCGGCGGGATCAGTCCGTGGTGGACGGACAGCGCCGCCCGGATCAGGCCGACGACCCCCGCCGCCGCGCCCAGGTGGCCGATCTGGCTCTTCACCGACGACAACGCGCACTCCGCCGACGGATCCAGCGCCTGCCGCAGCGCCGCGACCTCGATCGGGTCGCCCAGCCGGGTGCCCGTCCCGTGGGTTTCGACGTAGCCGAGCGACGTCCGCCCGGCGCGGCGCAGGGCCGCGCGGATCACCTCGCGCTGCCCGGCCGGCGACGGGGCGGTGTAACCCTGCTTCACCGCGCCGTCGTTGTTGATCGCCGAGCCCGTGATCACCGCGTACACCGCGTCGCCGTCGCGACGCGCGTGGCTCAGCGGCTTCAGCACCACGACGCCGACGCCGCTCGCGCCGACCGTGCCGCCCGCGTCGTCGCTGAACGGGCGGCAGTGGCCGTCCGCCGAGAAGATGTGCTGCGGGCGGTACCGGTAGCCCTCGGAAAGGGTGACGTCGACCAGGACGCCGCCCGCCAGCATGACGTCCGCCTCGCCGGTGCGCAGCAGCCCGGCCGCCTGGTGGACCGCGACCAGCGAACTCGAACACGCCGTCTGCGTGGTCAGCGCCGGCCCGGTCAGGTTCAGGTGGTACGCGGCCTTCGTCGCGAGGAAGTCCTTCTCGTGGTGCAGCGCCAGCTGGAAGCCGTCCGGCAGCGCGGCCGGGTCGCCCTCGCGCAGCAGCGACTGGAAGTACGTGTCCTCGCCGCACCCGGCGACCAGCCCGACGCCCTCGCCGGACGTGATCCCCGCGTGGGCCAGCGCCTCGACGCAGCTCATCAGCAGGTGCCGCTGCTGCGGGTCCATCAGCGCGGCGTCGCGGCGGCTGATCCCGAAGTGCTCCGGGTCGAACGCCAAGGGCCTGTCGAGGATGCTGCGCGCGCCGACCAGGCCGTCGCCGGCGGTGAAGTGCTCGATGCCGCGCCCGCCGGACCGCACCAGGTCCCAGAACGCGGCCAGATCCGGCGCGCCCGGCACCCGGAGCGCCATGCCGATCACCGCGATCGGCTCGTCGATGGCGACCTCGCCGGAAGCCGCGGAAACCGAATCGGCCGCACCGGACAGCAGCCGCGCCAGGTCGCGGACCGTGACGTGCTCGAACAGGTCGGCCGCGGTGAACCGCAGCCCCTCCTCGGCGCAGCGCAGGTGGAACCGCATCAGCCCGAGGCTGGACGCGCCCGCCGCGAAGAACGTCTCGTCCGCGCCGATCGACGCGCCCGTCACCTCCTCGAACAGCTCGGCCAGCTGCCGCGAGACGCCCGACAGCCCGGACCGGCGGCCGCGGTGCAGCTCTTCGCCGGGCGTCCGCAGCGCGGCTTCCCGGTCGAGCTTCCCGCTCGGTGTCCGCGGCAGGGCCGGGACGACGAGGAAGCGGTCGACGCGCGCGTGCGGCGGCAGCAACGGCTCGAGGTGCGCGGACAGCTCCGCGGCCGTCGGCGTCCGGTGGCATTCGAGGCAGGCCAGCAGGCTTTCGCCGTCGTGCGCCACGACCGCGTTGACGACGTCGGGGTGGCGCAGCAGCGCGGCCTCGACCTGCCCCAGTTCGAGGCGGTACCCGCTGACCTTGAGCTGGTGGTCGGCCCGGCCGTCGAAGTGCAGGAGCCCGTCGCGGCCGAAGTGCGCGAGGTCGCCGCTGCGGTAGAACAGCTCCGGCGTCTCGACGAACTTCCCGGGGACGTCCCCGAGGTAGCAGCGGGTCGTCATCAGCCCGCCGATGAGCAGCTCGCCGATCCGGCCGGGCGCGCCCGCCGTGCCGGCGACCCGCAGCACCGCGCCCGCCACCGGCCGGCCGATCGCCGGCCGCTCGGGCCAGGTCGTCGGGTCGCCGTCGAGCGTCAGCGCGCTGACCACGTGCGTCTCGGTCGGGCCGTAGTGGTTGTGCAGCCGCGCGCCGGGCAGGCCGGCGAACCAGCGGCGGATCGCGCCGGTGCACACGAGCTGCTCGCCCGCCGTGATCACGTCCCGCAGCCGTGACGGGTAGCTCCCGAGCCGCACGCCGTGCTCGGCCAGCAGCTGCAACGCGACGTACGGCAGGAAGATCCGCTCGATGCCCGCGGACTCCAGCTGCGCCAGCAGCGCCGGGACGTCGTGGCGCCACCCCGGGCGGACCAGGTGCAGGCACCCGCCGCCGCACAGGGTCGTGAAGATCTCCTGGAACGACACGTCGAACGACAGCATCGAGAACTGCTGGGTCACCGCGGGCGGCGCCGCCTGCCACTGCACGAGGTTCGCCAGGGTGCGGTCCGGGACGCGCACGCCCTTGGGCACGCCGGTCGAGCCGGACGTGAACAGCGTGTAGAGCGGCCGGCCGGCGTGCCGGGGCGGGACGTCCGGCGCCGGGCCGTCGGAGAGCGTGACGAACTGCCGTTCGATCCCGGTGTCGATCTCGTCGAACGCGGTACCCGGGGCGAGCAGCACGCAACGCGGCCGGACCTGGTCGAGGACCTGGCGCAGCAACGCCGGCGGGTAGGCCGGGTCCAGCGGCACGGCGGTGATGTTGAGCCGGGCCAGCGCGAGCAGCGCCACGACGTGCTCGGCGGACGGCTCGAAGTACAGCGCGACGTCGGTGGCGTCCCCGGGCAGCACGGCGGCGAGCCGGGCCGCGTGCGCGTCCAGCTCGGCGTAGGTCATCGTGCCCAGCGCCGGGGCATCCGGGGTCCGCGCGACCTGCCGCGCGAAGCCCTCGGCCATCGTTTCCCAGTCCAGCTGCGCCGGTTCGCCGCGGCCGTGGTCGGGCCGGCTCCGCCGGTACGGCTCGGCCAGCTCGGCCGGGGTCGCCGGGCCCGCGTCGAGCAGGTCGAACGCGCGCGAGAACAGCTCGCCGAGCGCCTTGGCCTCCGCCTCGGTGAAGTGGCCTTCGGCGTACTCCCAGAGGCAGTCGAAGCCGTCCGGCCGCTCGAGGACCGACATCGTCAGCGCGCACTTCGCCTCGGCCGCCTCGATCCACTGTGGACTCACCGTGCAGCCCGGCAGGCTCAGCGCGCCGAAGTCGGTGTTCTCCAGCACGAACAGGTAGTCGAACGCCGTGGCGACGTCGGCGAAGGCGACGTCCTGCCGGTCGAGCACCGCGCCCGACGCCGTGCCGAGCCGCCGCAGCTGGGCGCGCAGGTCCTCGTCCGGGGCGACGGAAAGCGGGAGCAGCACGGTGTTGGCGAACATCCCGACGCTGTCCTCGAACTCCCGCACCGGCCGGTTCGCCACCGGCGCGGCGATCCGCGGGCCGGTCTGCCCGGTGACGCCGTAGAGGCTCCAGGCGAAGACGCCGAGCAGCAGCTGGAACCGCGTCAGGCCCAGCTCGGCGCACCACCGGTCGACGCGCTCGGTGTCGAGGGTCGTCCGCCGCAGCCGGCCGGCCATCGACGCGGTCAGCGACGGCTGGTCGTCGAGTCCACTGTGGAGCGACAGCAGCTCGTCGCGCTGGGCGAGGTAGGCGGGGGAGGAGAACCACTCCGTCTGCCAAAGCGCGAAATCCAACGTCGTGCGGGAATCGACCGGCACCGCACCGGACAGCTCGCGGAACAGGACGTTCAACGACCAGCCGTCGACCGCGATGTGGTGCAGGGAAAGCAGGAGCCGCTCACCGTCCCAGGCGGCCCGGAACAGCCGGGGCACGGCCAGGTCGAAGGGCTCGGTGAAGAAGCCGTCCCCGGCTTCGGTCCACGGGTCGTACGCCGGGCCGACCACCTGACGCAGGCCCTCGGGCGTCGCCTCGAACGCCGTCCGCAGCGCGACGTGCCGCTCGACCAGGCCGCGCAAACCCCGGCGAAGCGCCTCGACGTCGACCGGTCCGGTGATCCGGAACGCCAGCGGCACGTGGTACGCCGTGGACGCCGGATTCCGCTGCTGCAGCAGCCAGAGCCGTTGCTGCTCGCTCGTCGCGGGGGCGGACGTCAAGCCCGCGGGCGGCGCGGGCACCGGGTACTGCGCCGTCCCGGCCCCGGCGATCGCCGCCGCGAGGTCGGCGAACGTCCCTTGCCGCACCGCGGAGTGCGGGAGTTCGGTGCCCCACCGCTCCTGGACGGCGAACCGCAGCCGCAACGCCTTGAGCGAGTCGCCGCCGGAGGTGAGCCACGTGTCGCCGGGCCGCGGGTCGCGGGTGCCGAGGACGTCCGCCACGACGTCGAGGACCTCTTGCTGCCACGGCGTCGCGGGTTCGCCGGTACCCGGCCGCCGCCACGGCGCGAGGCCGAGCGCCAGCAGCGCGGTCTCGTCGACCTTGTCGTTCGCGGTGCGGGGCAGGGCGTCGACGCGGAAGACGTGGTGCGGGCGCATGTAGGCCGGCACCGACGCGGTCAGGTGCGCGTCGAAGTCCGCGTACGCCAGGTCCCCGGCCACGACGAACGCGAACAGCTCGACCGGCCCGGCCCCGCGGTGCGCGGCGACGTGAGCCTGCCGGACCGCCGGGTGGGCGAGGATCCGGCGTTCCAGCTCGCCCGGCTCGATCCGGAAGCCGCGCACCTTCACCTGCCGGTCCGTGCGTCCGACGTAGGCGAAGGTGCCGTCCGGCAGTGCGCGGACGAGGTCACCGGTGCGGTAGAACCGCTCGCCGTCGCGCTCGACGAACCGCTGCGCGGTTTCGTCCGGCAGGTTGCGGTAGCCCGCGGCGACCCCGGCGCCCGAGAGGTACAGCTCGCCGTCGACCACGAGCGCGCCGGTGTCCGGCAGCGGCCGGCCGATCGGCACGACGTCGCCGTCGAAGCCGCGCGGGATCGGGTGGCTCAGCGCGAACGTCGTCGTCTCGGTCGGCCCGTAGCCGTTGTGCAGCCGCGTGGCCGAGTCCGGGTTGGCGGCGTACCAGCGGCGGATCAGCGGCGCGTTGAGCTGCTCGCCGCCGATCAGCACCCGGGCCACGGTGGCGAAGCAGGCCGGCACCGTCTCCGCGACGGCGTTGAACAGCGACGCCGTGACGAACATCGTGTCGACGCGCTCGCGGACCAGCGCGGCGGCGAACGCGCGGGGGTCGCGGACGGTCTCGTCGTCGAGCACCACGCAGGTGCCGCCGGTCAGCAGCGGCGGCCAGACCTCGAAGCTGATCGCGTCGAAGGCCGGGTTGGCCAGGCTCGCGTACCGGGCACCGGGTTCGAGCCAGGCCGGGTCGGCCAGCCGCAGGATCCCGGCGTCGCGGACCTCGACGCCCTTGGGGCGCCCGGTCGTGCCGGAGGTGTAGAAGAGGAACGACGTCGCGGCGGCCTCGGCCGGTTCGCCCGCGACGGCGGGAGCGGCCAGCAGCTCGGCCGGGGTGAGCGGCGGCAGGCCGGGCAGGCCGTCGTGGATGACGGCGACCGCGCCCGAGTCGGCGATCATGTGGTCCCGGCGCTCCGGCGGGCTCTGCCGGTCGAGGGGCACGACCTGCCCGCCGAGGCGCAGCACGCCGAGCATCACGAGGATCAGGTCCGCCGAGCGCGGCAGGCCCACCGCGACGGCGTCGCCGGGGCGGACACCGCGGCGGGACAACGACTCCGCGACGGCCGCGGCGCCGGCGTCCAGCTCGGCGTAGGTCAGCGCGCGGGCGCCGTCGGACACCGCGACGGCGTCCGGCGTGCGCAGGGCCTGGTCGTGGACGCGCCGGGCGATCATCGGGCCGCCAGCTCGGTCAGTTCGGCCGTGATCACGTCGGCGACCTGCGGGAGCGCATCGCTCTCCAGCATGTTCCAGTGCCCGCAGTCGGCCGGCTCGATGCGGTACTCGCCGGTCGCGCGGCGGCGCCAGAACTCGTCCGAACCCGGGATCGTGTCCTCGCCCACGGCCTGGACGAACACCAGCCGCGCGCCCGACTCGCCGGGCTCGTGGTCGCGCGCGGTCAGCCGGTTGTGGTTGTACGTGCGGTGGTAGCGGTCGATCTGGGCGTCGTCGATGCCGGGGTACATCCCGTTGAAGCGCACCAGTTTCTCCCGGAACTCGGACGCGGGCACGGGCTCGATCGCGGCTCGCGCGGCCGCGTCGTCGGTGGCGTTGGTGTCGAGCAGCACGACGCTCACCCGCGGGTGGCCCGCCAGCTGCCGGCCCATCTCGTGCGCGATCAGGCCGCCGTAGGAAAGTCCACAAAGGACCAGTGACTCGTCCGGCCGGGGATCGACGAGCCGCAGGTACTCCGCGGCCATCGCCTCGACGCTCGGCAGCGCCTCTTCACCGGGGTTGAGCCCGGGGGACTGGATGCCGAGGACGCCGGCGTCGTCCGGGAGCAAGGCGCTCAGCGGCAGGTAGCAGAACGCCGTCCCGCCGGCGGGGTGCACGCAGACGACGCGTTGCCGCCCGGCGCCGCGGCGGAACTCGATCAGGCTGCCGCCGCCGGGCGGGCTGTCCGCCCGCAGCAGGGCGGCCTGGGCCTCGATGGTCGGGTGCACGATGACGTCGCGGATCGGCAGCTCGCGGCCGAACTCCTCGCCGACCGCGTGGGCCAGCTTGATGGCCGAGATCGATGTGCCGCCGACGTCGAAGAAGTCGTCGGAGATCCCGATCGCCGGGTGCAGCAGCAGCGAACGCCAGATCCGGAGCAGCGCGAGTTCGACGTGGTCGCGTGGGGCGGCCGTGTTGACGACCGCGGGAGCCATCGAGCGGGCGTGCGCGAGCAGGGCGTCGCGGTCCAGCTTTCCGCTGCGGCCCAGCGGAAGCCGGTCGAACTCGGCGAAGACGGACGGGATCATGTAGTCCGGCAGCCGGTCGGCCAGCGCGGCCCGCCACTCGTGCGGGGTCCGGCCGCCGCCGCCCGCGATCCCCGCGACCAGGCGGGGTTCGCCGGTGCGGTCGACCAGGACCGCGGCTTCGCGGACGCCGGGGACGGCCAGCAGCGCGGCCGTCACCTCGCCCGGTTCGATGCGGAACCCGCGCAGCTTGATCTGGTCGTCGCGGCGGCCCGCGTACTCGGCTTCGCCGCCGGGCAGCCAGCGGGCCAGGTCGCCGGTCCGGTACATCCGCTCGCCGGGCACGAACGGGTCGGGCACGAACTGCGCCGCCGTCAGGCCGGGCCGGTTCAGGTAGCCGCGTGCGAGGCAGTCGCCGGCGAGGAAGACCTCGCCCGCGACACCCGGCGGGACCGGCCGCAGCCGCTCGTCCAGCAGGTACAGCCGCGAACCGGGCAGCGGCCGGCCGATCGGGGCCGGCCGGTCCAGGGGGCGCGGGTCGAAGTGGGCGGTGGCGTACAGCGTCGCTTCGGTCGGCCCGTACCCGAAACAGATCCGCAGGCCGGGCAGGGTTTCCTCGAAGCGGGCCAGCGCCGCCTCCGACAGCGACTCGACACCGGTCAGCAGCTGCCGCAGCGCGAGCCCGGCGAGCCGTGAGAGGTCCTCGTCGATCCAGCGGACGTAGGCGGGCGGCAGGAACGCCTGGACGACGTGGTGTTCACGCAACCACCCCAGCAACGCCGCCGGGTCGGGCCGGACCTCTTCGGGCACCACGTGCAGCACGGCGCCGGTGGTCAGCGGGAGCAGCAGCTCGTGCACGGACGCGTCGAAGCCGATGCTGGACCACGCCGACGTCGGCTCGCCCGGCGTCGCGCCGAACCGGCCGAGCCACTGGTCGAACAGGGCCAGCACGCTGCCGTGGGTGACGGCGACGCCCTTCGGCCGGCCGGTCGAGCCGGACGTGTAGATGACGTAGGCCAGGTCCGCGCGCCCGGTCCGGACGACGGGCCGGGTGGTGGCGTGGCCTTCGGCCTCGACGGCGGTGACGGACAGCCAGCCGTCGGGCCGGTCGAGCGCGTCACTGAGCACGAACGCCGGGCGCGCGTCCTCGACCATCGCCGCCAGCCGCGCGGCCGGCTGGGCGGGGTCGAGGGGCAGGTAGGCCGCGCCGGCTTCGAGGATCCCCAGCACGGCCACCACCAGCTCGGCCGAACGTCCACTGTGGACGCCGACCACCTGGCCGGGCCGCACGCCGCGGGCGTGCAGCGCGTTCGCCAGCCGGGTGGCCCGCCGGTCCAGCTCGGCGTAGCTGACCGTCTTCCCGTCGCAGACCAGGGCGGGCGTGTCCGGGTGGGCGTCGGCCTCGGTCGTGAACCGCTCGACGAGCCCGCCGGGCCGGTGTTCGGGGGCCGGGCCGGTGCTCCAGTTCGCCAGGATCTCGTGGCGCTCGGCGTCGTCGAGCAGTTCGTAGCTCGCGACCTCGTCGCCGGGCCGCTCGGCCAGCTGCGTCAGCAGCCGGACGAGGTAGCGGGCGTACCGCTCGGCCGTCTCGTGGTCGTACAGGGCGACGGCGTAGTCGAGCTGCCCGGCGACGCCGCCGGCCTCGTCGGCCAGGGCCAGGGTCAGGTCGAACTTCGCCGGGGCGTACCGGTCGTCGATGGGGTCGACGTCGACGCCGGGCAGCGCCAGGACGCCGTGCTGCGTCGGCACCCAGGCGAACCCGTTCTGGAACAACGGCGTGTGCGCCGGGCTGCGCGGCGGGTTCACCAGCTCGACCACCCGCTCCAGCGGCAGCTCGGCGTGGTCGAGCGCGCCCCGCAGCGTCGCGCGGACCTGCGTGAGCAGGCCGGCGCCGGTGGGGGAGCCGGCGAAGCCGGTCCGCACCGGGAGGGTGTTGACGAAGAAGCCGAGCACACCGGCGTTGACGCCGCCCTTGCCGCGGTTCAGTGCCGGCACACCGACAACGATGTCAGCCTGGGCGGAAAGCCGCGAGAGCAGCAGCGACCAGCCGGTCAGGATGGTCGAGAAGAGGGTCGTGCTGTGGGCGCGGGCCACCGCTTTCAACGCCGTCGTCAGGTCCTCGCCGAGGCTGATCGGCACCCGTGCCCCGCGGTGGTCCTGCACGGCCGGGCGCGGCCGGTCGGTGGGCAGCTCCAGCAGGGGCGGCACACCGTCGAGCCGGTCGCGCCAGTACGTCTCGTGCGGCGCCGGTCCCGGTCCGGCCAGCCAATCTTGCTGCTCGCGGGCGTAGTCGCGGTACTGGCGCGGCTCGGGCAGCTCGGCGGGTTCGCCGCGCAGGAGCGCGGTGTAGAGCACACCCAGCTCCCGCAACAGGATCGTGCGCGACGCGCCGTCGAAGACGACGTGGTGGACGGTCATCAGCAGGACGTGGTGCTCGGGTCCCGCGACGAGCAGCCGGGCCCGGGCCAGCGGGGCGCGGCCCAGGTCGAACGGCGTGAGCGGGTCGGTGCGCCGCAGCTCGTCGAGGTCCTCCGGCCGGCCGGTGACGTCGGTCACGGTGAGCGGCAGCCCGGCCTCGACGGGCTCGATCACCTGTCCGGGGCGGCCCGCGTCGACGACGATCCGGGTCCGCAGCGACTCGTGCCGGGCGGCGAGCGCGGCGAGGGCCCGGGCCAGCACGTCGCGGTCGAGCGGTCCCCGCAGGGCGAACGCCATGGCCTCGTTGTAGGCCGGGCCGGCGCCGTCCAGCTGGGACAACGTCCAGATCCGCTGCTGCGCGGACGACAGCGGGGCGGGAACCTGCATGTAGGTGCGGCCTTTCCGGACGGGACGGTGCGCACCGGGCCCGCGCGTGCGCCGCTGCATCCGTGGCCGGAAAACGCTGTCTGCCTGTCCGGATAGTTAACACCACACCATCGGGTGAACACGAGTTGTGTAGCAGGTTTGCCCGAACTTCCTCGTGTACCGGTGTGTTCGCCGGCCGAACCACGCAAAAGCGGCACCTCCCCGGAGAGGTGCCGCTTTGTGGCGGTGGCTCAGACGCCCGCGGTCGCGGAGATCCAGTCGCGGTACTTCGTGATGTTGATGTAGGCGGTGTACGACTGGCGGTCACTGGTCGAGGCGACGCCGACCTGCTTGCCGCCGGCGTACATCGGGCCGCCCGAGTCGCCGCCCGCGGTGATGCCGTCGCCGCGGTTCGCGCAGACCGAGACGCCGGCCGCGCCGTCCGGGCAGTCGATCGAGGTCACGCTGACCTTCGCCACCTTCAGCAGCTGCGACTGGCACTCGATCTCGGGCTTGTCGGTGCAGGTCGCGCCCCAGCCGTAGACCTCGGCCTGGTCGCCGACGTTGACGTCGCCTTCGGAGCCGAGCGGCGCGTAGTCCGTCTGCACCTGCTGGTCGATCTGCACCAGCGCGATGTCGGAGTCCGGCGCCTCGTGCACCGACGTCGCGTTGACGGTGGTGCCCTTCGTCTGGTCCAGGTCCCCGACGTGGAAGCTGATCTGCTGGCCGTTCGCGCCCTGGGTGCAGTGGCGCGCGGTCAGGATCCAGTCCGGCGCGATGATCGTCGCGGAGCAGATCTCCTGGCCACCCGCGAACATCCGGGCCGCCGCGTGGAGCGAGTCGGCGTTGCCGCCGTCGATGATGGCCGGCTGGGCGGCCAGGGACGGGGCGGCGGTCGCCAGGGCCGACAGCAGGATGCCGGAGACGAGTACGCCGGTTCGCGCAATACGCACTTTGGGATCAACCTCCATCCGCGGGCGGAGACCTCGCGGTGACGGGTGGTCAAGGACGCACCTACCGTCACCGCTGTGAGTGAATCTCGGAACCCGACGATGGTCGGTAAAGGAAATGCGCGACTTTCGTCGTGGTCCGGACGGCTCAGCCCAAGATCGGCAATCGAGTGACATCCGCGCGGTGTGCCCGCGATGTCGGCGATTCGCCCACCGGCCCCGCATCGCCTGGCTAAAGTCCGCCGTCGTGGGGGCGGTCGTCGTGATGGGGTACGACATGGGCGCTGAAGTGCGGTTCCACCTGCTCGGGCCGCTCACCGTGACGGTCGGCGGCCGCGCGCTGCCGCTCGGCGGGGCGAAGCAACGGGCCCTGCTGGCCCACCTGCTGCTCAACGCGAACCGGCTGGTCCCGCCCGGCCAGCTCATCGACACCATCTGGCCGAGCGACCCGCCGACGTCGGCCACGGCCAACCTGCAGACCTACGTCTGGCGGCTGCGCCGGCTGCTGCCGGAGACCACCCTGCGCACCCACGGCCCGGGTTACTCGCTGGCCGTCGAGCCCGGCGACGTCGACGCGCACGACTTCGCCCGGCTCGTCGCCGACGCCGCCCGCGCGGCCAAGGACGGCGCCCCCGAGACGGCGCTGACGCTGCTGGCCGAGGCGGAAGCGCTGTGGCGGGGCGATCCGCTGTCCGACCTGCCGACCGCGCCCGCCTGGGACGCCGAGCTCGGCCGGCTCACCGAGAACCGCTTCGCCGCCGTCGAGGAACGGCTTTCGCTGCAGGTGCTGCTGGGCCGCTACGACCCGGCGATCGCCGAGCTGACCGTGCTGCTCGCCGAGCACCCGTACCGGGAACGCCTGTGGCAGCAGTACCTGCTCGCGTTGACGGGCGTCGGCCGCCGCGCCGACGCGCTGCGGGCGTACACGACGGCGCGGGAGCGGCTGGTCACCGAGCTCGGTGTCGAACCGGGGCCGGAACTGCGGGCCCTGCAGGCCGCGATCCTGGCCGGCCGGCCCGTGGTGGCGGCCGGCGCCGACGGCTCGGCCCCCTTGCGCCAGCTCCCGGCGGACCTGCCCGACTTCACCGGCCGCGACGACTACGTCCGCGACCTGGAAGCCGCGCTGGGCGCGGGGCCGGCGCCGGTGGTGCTGACCGGCGCGCCCGGCACCGGCAAGACGGCGCTGGCCATGCACGTCGCCCACCGCCTCGCGGACCGGTTCCCCGACGGCCAGCTCTACGTCGACCTCGCCGGCACCGGCGCGCCGCGCGACCCGGCCGAGGTCCTCGCCGACTTCCTGCACGCCCTGGGCGTCACCGGCACCGCCGTCCCGGCCGGGCTCGGCCAGCGGGCCGCGTTGTTCCGCTCCCGGCTGGCCGGACGCCGGGTGCTGCTGGTGCTCGACGACACCGCCACCGCCGCCCAGGTCCGCCCGCTGCTGCCCGGCGACGCCGGCTGCGCCGTGCTCGTCACGACCCGCGGCCGGCTGCCGGAGCTGGCCGGCGCGAAGCACGTCGAGCTGAGCGTGTTCGGCGAGCGGGAGGCGCAGCGGCTGCTGGCCGGGGTCGCCGGCGTCGACCGGATCGACGGCGAACCCGCCGAAGCCGCGGCCATCGTGGCCTGCTGCGGGTACCTGCCGCTGGCCATCCGGATCGCCGGCGCGCGGCTGGCCGGGCGGCAGGCGTGGAGCCTGCGGACCCTGCACGACCGGCTGGCCGGCGAAGCGGGCCGGCTCAGCGAGCTGCGCGTCGGCGACCTCGGCGTCCGGTCCAGCTTCGAGCTGAGCCTGCGCCAGCTCGGCCCGGCCGCGCGGACGGCGTTCTGCCGCACGGCCGTGCTGGGCGCGCAGGACTTCCCGAGCTGGGTGTTCGACGCGCTCCTGGACCGGCGCGGCACGCACGAGGTGCTCGACGTGCTCGTCGACGCCAACCTCGTCTCGCTGGTCGGGCTGGACGCGAGCGGGCAGCCGCGCTACCGGCTGCACGACCTGCTTCGCTGCTACGCGGCGGAATTGCTGGACGCCGAGCCCGCCGCGGTGCGCCGGGACGCGCTCGCCCGCGTCCTGTGTGGACTGCTGGCGCTGGCGAAGACCGCGGCGGCGGCGCTGCCACCCGCGTTCGGCGCGATGACCGGGCGCTCGCTCGGCCCGCTGCCCCCGGACGCGGCCCGGCTGGTGGCCGACCCGCTGGCCTGGTTCACCGCCGAGCGCAAGCTGCTGGCCGCCGCGGTCCAGCTCGCCGCCGACGCCGGGCTGGACGAGCTCGCGTGGCAGCTGACCGCGACCGCCGTCCCGTTCTACGACCTGCGCGGCGCCTACGACGACTGGCGGCGCAGCCACCTGACCGCGCAGGCCGCGGCGCGGGCCGCCGGCAACCGGGCGGGCGAGGCGGTGCTGGCCCGCGGGCTCGGCCAGATCGGCGTCTACAACGACGAATACCCCGCCGCCGTCCGGAACCTGGAGCGGTCCGCGGCCCTGTTCGCCGAGCTCGGCGACGTCCGCGGCGAGGCGCTGGCGGTGGCCGGGCTCGGCACCGTGGCGCGCATCCGGGACCGGCCGCGGGACGCGCTGGACTGCTACGGCCGGGCGCTGGCCGGCCTGGAGCGGGCGGGCGACCGCAGCGGCGTGGCCCAGCTGCGCAACTCGATCGGCGCGGCCCACGCGCGCCTGGCCGAGTTCACCGAAGCGGCCGACTGGCTGGGCCGCGCCCGCGACCTGGCCCGCGAGATGGGCGACGCGCACCGCGAGGCCAGGGTCCTCACCGAGTTCGGCACCCTGCACCGCGACACCGGGCGGCTGCCGGAGTCGCTGGCCTGCCTGCGGCTCGCGCTGGGCATCTTCGAGGACCTCGACGACGAACGCTGCGTCGCGTACGCGCTCCTCGGCATCGCCCAGACGCTCCTCGCGGTGGGCGAGCCGGTCCAGGCGCGCGGGGTGTGCGACCGCGCGCTGCGCGTCTTCCGCGAGTCCGGCAACCGCCAGGGCGAGACGACGGGCCTGGCCCTGCTGGACCAGGCCCGGCACCGGCGCAGCCCGGTCGTGAGCGGCAACGCGGGTTAGCACCCTCACGACCCGCGACGGCGCTCGGGTGGGCTCCCCGGCTCGCTGGGCTAGCCTCGGGCGACCGCCGACCCGGGGAGCACCATGAGCCTGCGCGAGATCCTGCAGCGGCACGTCGACGACGGCGCGCTGCCCGGCGCGGTCGGCGTCGTGGCCCGGCCCGGCCGCGTCGAGGTCGCGGCCGTCGGCTCGGTCGACGTCGAGGGCAGCACGCCGATGGCCGAGGACAGCCTGTTCCGGTTCGCCTCGCTCACCAAGCCCGTCACCGCCGCCGCCGTCCTCGCCCTGGTCGACGACGGCCGGCTCGCCCTCGACGACCCGATCGGCCGGTGGCTGCCCGAGCTGGCCGACCCGAAGGTGGTGCGCACGCCGGCGGGACCCGTCGACGACCTCGTCCCGGCGAACCGGCCGATCACCGTGTTCGACGTGCTCACCAGCCAGGCCGGCTGGGGGTTCGCGTCCGACTTCTCGCTGCCGGCGGTGCAGGCGCTGTTCCCCGTCCAGCTCGACGGCCGGGAGGTCCAGCACTTCCCCGAGGCCGACGTCTGGCTCGCGCGGCTGGCCGGCGTCCCGCTGCTCTACCAGCCCGGCGAGTCCTGGCTCTACGACACGTGCTCGGCCATCCAGGGCGTGCTCGTCGCGCGCGTGGCCGGCTCGTCGCTGCCCGAGTTCCTCGACGAGCGGATCCTCGCCCCGCTGGGCATGGCCGACACCGGGTTCGTCGTCGGCGCGGACCGCCGCGACCGGTTCACCAGCTTCTACAAGGCCGGCCCGGACGGCCTCGCGCTCGCCGACGCGCCGGACGGCCAGTGGAGCACGATGCCCGCGATGCCGCTCGGCTCCGGCGGCCTGGCCGGGACGGCGGGGGACTGGCTGGCGTTCGGCCGGATGCTGCTCGCCGACGGCGCCGCGACCGGCGGCAAGCAGGTCCTGAGCCCCGAGTCGGTCCGGCTGATGACCACCGACCACACCACCGCGGCGCACCGCGAGATCGGCGCGCTCTTCCTGGAGGGCCAGGGCTGGGGGATGGGCGGCGCGGTCGACGTCGCCGTCCTCGACCCGTGGAACGTCCCGGGCCGCTACGGCTGGGTCGGCGGCACCGGCACCACCGCCTACGTCGTCCCGGCCACCGGCACCGTCAGCGTGCTGCTCACCCAGGTCGGCGAGGACAACCCGGTCCCGCCGCGGTGGATGCGGGACTTCTGGCGGTACGCGTCGGCCGGCTGAGTACTGTCGGAAACATGGGCGAGTCGAACTGGGCCGGCAACCATCAGTACGCCGCCGAAACCGTGGTGACGCCGCGCACGCGCGACGAAGTGCGCGAGGCGGTCGCGGACGCGTCGAGCGTCAAGGCGCTCGGCAGCCGGCACTGCTTCAACGACATCGCCGACGCGCCCGGCGGGGTGCTCCTCGACCTGAGCGAGTTCGAGAGCCCGGTCGAGATCGACGCCGACGCCGCCACGGTGACCGTCGGCGGCTCGGCCCGGTACGGCGACTTCGCCCAGCAGCTGCACGACGCCGGGTTCGCGCTGGCCAACCTCGCCTCGCTGCCGCACATCACGGTCGCCGGCAGCGTCGCGACCGGCACCCACGGCTCCGGCCGGCGTCGGCAGGGGCTCGCCGCGGCCGTCTCGGCGCTGGAGCTGGTCACCGCGGGCGGCGAGGTCCGCACCTTCTCGCGGGCCGCAGACCCGGACGTGTTCCCCGGGCTCGTCGTGAACCTCGGCGCACTCGGCGTCGTCACCCGGCTCACCCTCGACGTCGTGCCCGCGTTCGACGTCCGGCAGGACGTCTTCGAGGGCCTGCCGTGGGAGGCCGCCTACGAGCACTTCGACGAGATCGAGGACGCCGGGTACAGCGTCAGCCTGTTCACGAACTGGGTGAACGACGCCGTCGACCTGGCCTGGGTCAAGAGCCGGGTGGACGCCTTCACCGAGCGCGCCGGGCTGTTCGGCGCCCTCCCGGCCGGCGCCCCGCGGCACCCGGCGCACGCGGCCGGTGTCCCGGCCGGCAACGTCACCCCGCAGCTGGGCGTGCCCGGGCCGTGGCACCAGCGGCTCCCGCACTTCGCCCTCGAGTTCACCCCGAGTGTCGGGGACGAGCTGCAGACGGAGTACTTCGTGCCCTACCGGGACGCCGCGGCCGCGATGGAGGCCGTGCGCGGGATCGGCGACCGGCTGGCGCCGGTGCTGCTGGTGTCCGAGATCCGCACGGTCGCGGGCGACGACCTGTGGCTGAGCCCGGCCCACGGCGGCGACCGCGTCGCGCTGCACTTCACGTGGCAGCCGCGCCAATCCGAGGTCGAAACGCTGCTGCCGCTGATCGAGGAACGCCTCGCCCCGTTCGGTGCCCGGCCGCACTGGGGCAAGCTCTTCTACGGCGGCGAGCTGGACACCGTGTACCCGCGGCTGGGTGATTTCCGTTCCCTGGCGGGAACTCTCGATCCCGGCGGCGTGTTCCGCACCCCGTTCATCCGGCGGAACGTCTTCGGCGAAACCGGCGTGTGAATGCTTTCGGAGTAACCATTCTTCGATGATTTCGAAAGCGCGATCCGCGTATTGACACCTTTGTCACGCACGTCCTACGGTGGACCGCCGAGTTCCTGTAAGCGCTTTCTCGCTGGGTCGTGGGAGCGCTCACAGATCATTCCGACCGGACGGAGATGTCGATGCGTCGGACGCGTGTGCGCGGGTTCGGGGCGGTCGCCGCGATCGCCCTGCTGCTGTCCGGTTCGGCCGCGTGCGGGTCGGACCCGGGTGGCGGCGGTGACGTGAGCATCACCTTCGCCTGGTGGGGCAGTGACGGCCGGGCGAACCTGACCAAGCAGGCCGTCGA
This sequence comes from Amycolatopsis sp. WQ 127309, assembly GCF_023023025.1. Classification (NCBI taxonomy): domain Bacteria; kingdom Bacillati; phylum Actinomycetota; class Actinomycetes; order Pseudonocardiales; family Pseudonocardiaceae; genus Amycolatopsis; species Amycolatopsis sp. WQ 127309. The sequence goes on along the minus strand of NZ_CP095481.1, from coordinate 9,172,605 downwards.
GCTGTTCCAGAAGAAGAACCCCACGATCAAGGTGCAGACGTCGTTCGCGGCGTACGCGGCCTACTGGGAGAAACTGGCGACGCAGACGGCCGGGGGCAAGCCGCCGGACGTGCTCAACGTCGACACCCGCTACCTCGCCGAGTACGGCGGGCGCAATGTACTGGCCGACCTGAACCAGGGCGCGGGCAAGGCGGTCTCGCTGGCCGACGTCAACCCGGAGCTGGCCGCCACCGGCGTCTACCAGGGCAAGCGGTACGCCGTGCCGTGGGCGCAGAACACCCCGGCGATGCTGTACGACCCCGCCGCCTTCACCGCCGCCGGTGCGGACCCGGCGAAGGGCCTGACCTGGGACCAGTACGCCGAAGCGACCGCGAAAGTCGGCGCCGCCAGCGGGTTCGCCGCGCGCGGCGTGACCGACTTCGGGATTCTGGACACGCCGCTGGAGATCTGGCTGCGCCAGCAGGGCAAGCAGTTCTACACCCCCGACGGCAAGCTCGGCTTCACCGCCGCCGACCTCCGCGGCTACTGGCAGCTCGCGAGCCGCTTCCGCGACACCAAGGCCGCGTCGCCCGCCGACGTCACCGCGTCCTACAACACCTCGCCCGAGCAGTCGCCGCTCGGCAAGAAGCTGACCAGCTCCGAGTTCGCCTACGACAACCTGCTGCCCGCCTACCGCAAGGCGAACGGCAAGAACCTCAACGTGGCGCCGTACCCGACCGGCGCGAACGGTGACCTCGGGCAGTACCGGCGGCCGTCGATGTTCCTGTCGGTCTCGGCGCGCAGCCAGCAGCAGGAGGCCGCCGCGAAGCTCGTCGACTTCTTCGTCAACGACGCCGACGCGGCCAAGATCCTCGGCACGGACCGCGGGCTCGCGCCCAACCTGAAGATCCGCGCGCAGCTCGCGGCCGGCGCGACCGGCGACGACAAGACGCTCTACGCCTACGAAGCCGCGCTCGAACCGAAGCTCGGGGCCGCGCCGACGGTCCCGCCGAAGGGTGCCGGCGCGATCCAGAAGCTCCTCCAGCGCACCTACGAGGAGATCGCGTTCGGGCGGCTGGGCATCGACGACGCCGTCACCCGGTTCATGTCCGAAGCCGACAAGACCCTGGCGTAGCCGATGACGTCGCTGCGCACCCCGGCGCCGCCCCGGCCGGTGGCGCCGGGGCCGCGCGCCCCCGGCCGCGGGTACCGCCGCGAGAACCAGCCGGAGGCGTTCGCGTTCCTCACGCCGTGGCTGCTCGGGGCGGTGGCGCTGACCGTCGGCCCGATGGTCGTCTCGCTCTACCTGTCCTTCACCGACTACGACCTGTTCACCACGCCGCACTGGGTCGGCTTCGGCAACTTCACGCACATGTTCACCGACGACGACCGCTACCTGCGCTCGGTCGAGGTCACGCTGATCTACGTCCTGGTGTCGGTGCCGGTCAAGCTCGCCGTCTCGCTCGGGGTGGCGTTGCTGCTCAACACCCGCCGCGGCACGAACGGTTTCTACCGCGCCGCGTTCTACGCGCCGTCGCTGCTCGGCGCGAGCGTCGCGGCCGCGCTGGTCTGGCGGGCGCTGTTCACCGGCGGCGGCCCGGTGAACGACGTCCTCGCCCGGTTCGGCTGGCACACGCCGAGCTGGGTCGACGACCCGAACTTCAGCCTCGCCTCGATCGTGCTGCTCGGGGTGTGGCAGTTCGGCGCGCCGATGGTGATCTTCCTGGCCGGCCTCAAGCAGGTCCCGGCCGAGCTGCACGAAGCGGCGGCGATCGACGGCGCGGGCGCGTGGCGCCGGTTCCGGCACATCACGCTGCCGATGCTGTCCCCGGTGATCTTCTTCAACCTCGTGATGGAGGCCATCCACGCGTTCCAGGCGTTCACCCCGGCGTTCGTCATCGGCGGCGGCCGCGGCGGACCCGCCGACGCGGATCTGTTCTACACGCTCTACCTCTTCGAGGTCGGCTTCCAGGACTTCCGCATGGGGTACGCGTCCGCGATGGCGTGGGTGCTGCTGGTGGTGATCGCGATCGTGACGGCGATCGTGTTCCGCACCGCGAAGCTCTGGGTGTTCTACGAGGACCGCCCGTGACCGCGCTCCGGGTGCCCCGCACCGCGCGGTCGATCGGCTGGCACGTGCTGTGCCTGTGCGGGGTGGCCGTGGTGCTGTACCCGCTGGCGTGGCTGGCGTTCGCGTCGGTCAAGCCACCGGACGAGATCCTCTCGCGGCTCGCGCTGCTGCCCAGCCGGTTCGTCTTCGACGGCTACTCGAAGGGCTGGGAAGGCGCGGCGGGCGTCGGCTTCGGCCGGTTCTTCCTCAACTCGTTCCTCGTCGCCGGGCTTTCGGTGGTGGCCAACGTCGTCTCGTGCGCACTGGCCGCGTTCGCCTTCGCCCGGCTGCGGTTCCGGTTCCGCGGCGCGCTGTTCGCGTTCATGATCACGACGTTGATGCTGCCCTACCACGTCACCCTGATCCCGCAGTACGTGATCTTCCAGCAGGCCGGGCTGGTCAACACGTTCGTTCCGCTGATCCTGCCGAAGCTGCTGGCCACCGAGGCGTTCTTCGTGTTCCTCATCGTCCAGTTCATGCGCGGCATCCCGCGTGAGCTCGACGAGGCCGCGACGATCGACGGCTGCAGCGTCTACCGGACGTTCTGGCACGTCGTGCTGCCGCTGTCGAAACCGGCGCTGGTCACGACGTCGATCTTCACGTTCATCTGGACGTGGAACGACTTCTTCACGCAGATGGTGTACCTGAACGACACGGAGAAGTTCACCGTGCCGCTCGGCCTGCGGCTGTTCGTGGACACCAGCAGCCAGTCCGACTTCGGCGCGATGTTCGCGATGTCGGCGCTCGCGCTGGTCCCGATCGTGCTGTTCTTCCTCGCCTTCCAGCGGCTGCTGGTCGAAGGCGTCAGCACCAGCGGTTTGAAGGGATGACCTCGTGTCGAAAGCGGCCGTGCGGCGGGTGGACTGGCGCACCGGGTTGGGCGAGTTCGCCGACTGCCTGCTGGTGGGGTTGCTGATCGCGCTGGCTTCGGTGCCGGTCGTGACCGCGCCGCCCGCGTTCGCCGCCGGGTGCCGGGCCCTGGACCGGGCCCGGCACGGCATCGGACGTCCACTGTGGACGACGTTCTGGGCGGACTTCCGCCGCACCGCTCGTGGTGGGGTGGCGTTCGCGGTGGCTTGTGGTGCCGCCGTCGTGCTGGCCGCGGTCGACCTCGAAGTGGCGGCGTCGATGCCGGGTGCCGGTGTGCTCCGGCCGGTGTTGTTCGTCCTCGCCGCGGCAGGGGTGGTGGTCGCGGTGCGGACGTGCGCGGTGGTCGGGTCCTCCGAGCCGACCTGGCGCCGGGCGGTGGTGACGGCCGCTCGTGAGACCGTGGGGGCGCCGGGGAAAGCGCTGCTCGTCGCGGTGGCGGTGGCGCTGTCGGCGGTGCTGGTGTGGATGCTGCCGGTGCTGGCCCTCGTGGTGGCGGGCCCGCTGGGCCTGGCCGCGGTCGCGACCGGCGCGCGTCGATGAACCAGCTGCCCAGCGTGGTCGTCTTCGGCACCGCCGGGTACGCCCTCACCCACCTGCGCCGGGCCCGGGAGCTGCACGACCGCGGCGAGATCGTGCTCGCCGGCGCGTGCGACGTCCGGGATCCGCCGGCGGAAGCCCTCGACCTGCTGCCGGACGACGCGCTCGTCACCTACGACCCCGCCGAGCTGCTCTCCCGCACCGGCGCCGGGATCGCGGTGGTGGCCACCCCGCCCCGCACGCACCTGCTGCTCGCACGCCGCGCCCTCGACGCCGGCTGCGACGTGCTCGTCGAGAAGCCGCCGGTGCTCGACCTGGCCGCCTTCGACGAACTCGCGCGACGGGGCCGGGCCGTCCAGACCGGGTTCCAGAGCTTCGGGTCCGCCGCGATCCCGGTGATCCGCGCGGCGATCGCCCGCGGCGAGATCGGCGCGGTCACCGGCGTCAGCGGGGCCGGGGCGTGGATCCGGCGGGACGAGTACTACCGGCGGGCCGCGTGGGCCGGCCGCCGCGACCTCGGCGACGGGGCGCTGACCAACCCGTTCGCCCACGCCGTCGCCTCCGCGCTGCTGCTCAACGGCACCGCCGGCGTCGACCCGGCGGGCATCACCGTCGAGCTGTACCGGGCGCGCGACATCGAGTGCGACGACACGGCCTGCGCCCGGCTGAGCTTCGCGAACGCGCCGGACGTCGTCGTCGCGGCCACCCTCGCCGCCGAAGCCGACCACGACCCGTACGTGCTCGTCCACGGGACCGCGGGCCGGATCCGCTGGCACTACAAGACCGATCGCGTCCTCCTCGGCGACCGGCCGATCGAGGTGGGGCCGCCGGAGGACCTGCTCACCAACCTCGTCCGGCACGTCCGCGACCGGGTCCCGCTGCTCGCGCCGCTGTCGGAGACTCGCGCCTTCACCGCGTTCGTCGAGGCCGTGCGCGGCGCCCCCGAACCGCGTCCGCTGTCCGCCGAGCGGGACGGGGACCGGTTCGTCGTAGCGGGTGTCGACGCCGCCGTCGACGACGCGGCCGGCCGGCTCGCCCTGTTCTCGGAACTCGACCTGCCCTGGGGGTGCCCGGCATGACGCGGTACGCGATCGTCGGACTCGGCTCGCGCGCCGAGCTGTTCGCCCGGGCCCTCGCGAACTCACCCCGAGCGGAGCTGGTCGCGTTCTGCGACCGCAACGAGACGCGGATGCGCGTCCACAACGGCTGGCTCGGCACGTCCGTGCCGTGCTACCGGCCGGACGACTTCGCCGTCATGCTCGTCAAGGAGCGGGTGGACGTCGTCGTGGTGTGCACGCCGGACCACACGCACGCCCACTACGTCGCGGGCGCGCTCGGCGGGGGCTGCGACGTCGTCACCGAGAAGCCCATGACGACCGACGTCGACGGCGCCCGGCTCATCCTGGCGGCGCGGCGGGTGACCGGGCGGTCGGTGCGCGTGGCCTTCAACTACCGCTACAACCCGGTGCACCGCCGGGTGCGCGAGCTGCTCGCCGCGGGCGCGATCGGCGAAGTCGGGTCGGTCGAGTTCAGCTGGTTGCTCGACACCGCGCACGGCGCCGACTACTTCCGCCGCTGGCACCGCGACAAGGACCGCTCCGGCGGGCTGCTCGTGCACAAGTCCGGGCACCACTTCGACCTGGTCAACTGGTGGCTCGGCAGCGGCCCGGAGACGGTGTTCGCGCTGGGCGGGCTCGTCTTCTACGGGGAGGAGAACGGCCGACGGCACGGCCACGCCACCGGGTACGCCCGCGGCACCGGCGAGCCGGCGGCGCGCGACGACCCCTTCGCCCTCGACCTCGATCGCTCGCCCCGGCTGCGCGCGCTGTACCGGGACGCCGAGGCCGAAGACGGTTATCTCCGCGACCGCAACGTGTTCTCCCCGGGCGTCACGATCGAGGACGACCTCTCGGTGCTCGTCCGCCACCGCAACGGCGTGGTGCTGAACTACCACCTGCACGCCTACTCGCCGCGCGAGGGCTACCGCGTCGCGTTCGCCGGCAGCGAGGGCCGGCTCGAACTCGACGTCCGGGAGAACGTCCACGCGGGCGCGGCGGACCGGCCCGCCCGGGCACGGCTGACCGTGCAGCGGCACTGGGCGGCGCCCGAGGTCGTGCTCGACGTCCGGCTGGGGGAGGGCCACGGCGGCGGCGACGAACGGATGCTCGCCGAACTGCTCGGCGACGCGGACCCGGACCCGCTCGGCTGCGCGGCCGACCACGACGACGGCCTGCGCGCCCTGCTCACCGGGCTGGCCGCGAACCGGTCGCTGATCACCGGCGAGTCCGTCGGGATCCGCGGCCTGCTCGACGAAATCGGCGCGACCGGACACCGGCCCGGGGACCGGTGAGGGCGGGTGCGCGTCCGGGCCGGGTGTGCCGGCCCGGTTCGAGGTTTCGGACCCCCGGCGACCGGGTAGGCGGTGATCATCCGCAGCCGGAGGGAGCCCCACCTTGACCGAGACGCCCGCCCCAGACCCGACGGGCCTGATGCTGACCGTGGCGAGGTCCGGGCGCGCGCCCGGGGTCCTGCGCGTCACCGTGACGGGTGAGGTCGACATGTCCACCCGGCCGATGCTCGAAGCCGAGCTGGAGCGGGCCGTGGCCGAGGGGCCGTACCGGCTGGTCGCCGACCTGACCGGCGTGGGGTTCTGCGGAGTGACGGGGATGGCGACGTTCTCCCGGCTGCGGACCCGGTGCGCCGACGCCGGGATCGAGCTGGTGGTCCGGCCTTCGAGCGTGGTGCGGCGGGCGCTCGATCTCGCGGCGCTGAGTTCGCTGTTCCGGCTGGAGGGCCCCTGGGCGAACGGCGACCGGGAGATCGCACAGGCCGCCGAGCGGTGAGTCACCTTCGGCGCGGCCCGGCCGTCGTGGGGGCGTAACCGCTGCCCAGGCAAGGACTCCGCCGATGACCACCCTTCATCTCGTCATCACCCTCGCGACCATCGCCGCGAACGCCGGAATGGGCGTCGCCGACGTGCTCCGCGCGCGTTTCGTGCTGGCCAGCTCCGCCGCGGTCGACGTCCCGGTCGGCTGGGTACCGGCACTGGGGATCCTGAAGCTGGCCGGCGCGGCCGGGCTCGCCGCGGGCCTGGCCGGGTTCCCGGCAGTGGGCACGGCCGCGGCGATCGGCTTGGTGCTGTTCTTCGTCGGCGCGATCGGGGCGCATGTCCGAGCCCACGCCGTGAGCACCCTCGGCGCGCCGGGTGCCTACCTGGTGTTGGCGGTCGCGTCGCTGGTCACCGGCATGGCGAGGTGAGCTGTTCGTCCAGGGCCCGGGCTTCCTCCTCGGCCGCGGCCAGTTCGCGGTCGGCGGCTGCCGCGTCGCCCGGGCAGCCGCGGCGGGTCAGGGCCTCCGCGTGCCGGCGGCGGGAGAAGACCACCGCGGGCCAGTGGGCCAGGGCGAGGTTGTGGCGGACCGCCGCACGCAGGTGCGTTACGGCCAGGTCGGCGTCCCCCATGGCCAGCGCCGCGGTGCCCAGCGGGGAGTGGGCCGAGCCGAAGCAGGCGACCGCGAGGCTCGCCATCACCGGCAGGTGCCCGAACGGGCGGAGCAGGTCGTAGACCCGCGCCGCCGTCTCGGCGTCGTCCACCAGGTACGCCGTTTCCGCCACGCCGCACAGGGAAAGCAGCCAGGTGCTGGAGCGGGGCAGCGCGCCCAGGTCGTCGCCGGACAGCCGGGCCAGTGCGCCCACCGCCGTCCGGCGGTCGCCCGCGTACGCGGCGGCCACGGCCAGCGCCGCGTAGTACGAGTTGTCGATCGGGCTGAGCGTGGGGGAGTGCATCAGCCGGTCCAGCACCGGCACCAGCTCCGCCAGCCGGCCCTGGAACCAGCGGATCGCGACCAGCTGCGCGCCGTACCAGCCGAGCGCGTCGGGGTCGCCGGCCACCTGCCCGAGCTCGGCGCAGGCCTGCGCGCCGGCTTCGGCCTCGGCGAACCGGCCGGCCCGGATCGCCAGCATGACCTTCAGCGACGCGGCCACGAACCCGGCCGCCAGGTGCTTCCGCGCGGCCAGGAGGTCTTCGAGCTCGCCGAGGCGCCGTTCGGCGTGCGGGTCCGCGGCCAGGAACCGGTCGACGGTGTCCCACACCACGCCCATGACCAGGTCGGTGCGCCGCCCGGACGGCCCGCTGACGCCGATCAGCTCGGTGGCGAGCGTCTGGCGCAGCGCGACGTGGTCCGGGCCGAGCAGGCAGTGGTGGGCCAGGCTCAGGGCCTCGGCGTGCGCGACGGGATCGCCGCCCGCCCGGGTTTCCGCGGCGAGGGCGAGGATCCGCTCGTGCGCGCCGTCCTCGTAGTCCTGTTCGCCGGCCAGCCGGATCCGCAGCCGCAGGCCCAGCCGCGACGCCGGGTCGACGCGGTCCAGCACCTGCCGCAGCCGGGTCAGCAGCGTCGTCGACGCGGCCGACGTCCGGTGCTCGTGCACCCACACCCCGCCCAGCCCGAGCACGGCACGCCCGAGCGCGTCGACGTCGCCGTCGAGCTCGGCCCGGCGGTAGGCGTCCTCGAAGTGCGTCCGGCTCGTCCGCAGGTCGCCTTCTTCGAGCAGCGCGTGCTCCCCGGCGCCGAGCGAGCCGGCGTCCGGGACGGTGATCACCTCCCGCGGCCGCACCGCGAGCAGGCCCGGGTCGTGGGCGAGGACACGCCGGTGCACCTCGGTGAGGACGGGTGACGGCTCCAGGCCGGACGCGCTGACGAGGTCGTGGCGCGCGCGGCGGAAGACCTCCAGGGCGTCGCCCTGGCGCCCGGCCCGGTAGAGGGCGGTCATCAGCTGCCCCCAGAGCCGTTCGTGGCCGGGGAACGCGGCGGTCAGCACCTCGAGCTCGCCGATCAGCCCGGTGTCCTCGCCCGCGGCCAGGTCGGCGTCGATCCGGTCCTGCACGGTGTTGTGCCGCACCCGCTCCAGCCGCACCCCCTCGGCGGCCAGCACTTCGACGCCGTCGAACTCGCCGTACGCGGCTCCGCGCCACAGGTCGAGCGCGGTGGTCAGCTGCGTGCGGGCGGTGCCGTGGTCGCCAGCGGCGAGCGCCCGCCTGCCCTCCCCGGCGAGCTGCTCGAAGCGCACCGCGTCGATGGCCTGCGGGGCCACGTGCAGGACGTACCCCGGTGGCCTCGTCAGGAGCAGTGGCGGCGCGAAGGTCCGGCGCAGCCGCGAAAGGTAGGTCCGCACGGTCCGGTCGACCTGGTCGGGCGGCCGGTCACCCCACAGCGCCCGCCCGAGCGCACCGACGCTGACGACCCGGCCGGCGTCCGCGGCCAGCACGGCCAGCAGCGTGCGCAGCCGCGGCCCGCCGACGTCCACCGGTTCCCCGCCTATCCCGGCCTCGAACGGCCCCAGGACCCCGAGATCCACCCCACGCGTGCTCATTCCCGCCCCTCCAAGCACGGACGCGTCCGCGCTTGGTCTACAGGAGCAGGACGCGGCGCGCGGGATACGTCGCAGGCGCCAGGTCGTCGTCGACGGGCTGTCGGCGGATTGTCGATGGACTGTCGATGGGCGCTGTGAAGCTCGGCCACGTCCCGCCGAACAGCGGGAATCACCACACAGGAGGGAATTCGATGAGGCACCCGCCGCCGTGCTCGACGTGAAGAGCGCGACCTGGCACTCCAGCTTCGACTTCAAGACGACGGCCGGGACGAACCTACCCGTCGAGGCCGGTGGCTTCGAGGCAGTAGGCCAGCAGCTTCCGCACTCGTGCGTCGTCGGGGCGGGTGTGGGGGAACAGGTGCTCCGGACGCGGGCGGCGGTCGTGCCAGAAGCGGCCCGCGTCCGGGGCCGGCTCGGTCGCGGCGAGCCAGACGGCGGTGTCGGCGCCCTGCGCGGCCGTGCGCAGGAACGGCCGCGTGACGCGCCGGAACAGCGGGAGCGACCCGGTCAGGCCGGGGGTGTCGGCCCAGCCCGGGTGACAGCTGTGCACGGCCAGGTCCCAGCGCCGCGCCAGCAGCGGCGTCAGCTCGACCTGCATCCGTTTCGTGCGGGCGTAGGCGACCGCGCCGCGGTAGGTGCCGGCGCGGTACTCGGGGTCGTCCGCGGCGAGCGGCTGCGTGTACATCCCACCCGACGACATGAAGATCACCCGGCCGTCCCGCAGCGCCGGGCGCAGCAGCTCGGTGAGCAGCAGCGGGCCGAGGACGTGGGTGGCGAGGGTGAGTTCGTGCCCGTCCTCGGTCTCCGAGCGCTCGCGCGGGAGCGTGCCCGCGTTGTGGACCAGGACGTCGGCGCGCGGGTGTTCGGCGGCGCAGGCGCGGACGGAGGCCAGGCTCGACAGGTCGCAGTGCGCGAGCCGGACGTCCGCGCCGGGCACCTGGGCGAGGACGTCGTCGCGCGCGGGGGCACCGCGGTCGAGGTCGCGCACGAGCATGACCACGGACGCGCCGAGCCGGGCCAGCTCGGTCGCGCACGCCTGGCCCAGCCCGGAGCCCGCGCCGGTCACCAGGGCTGACTTCCCTTGCATCGCACCGGGTGCGGGGTCGCCGGGCCGCCAGTGCGGCCGGCGCAGCAGGTAGCCGAACCGGGTGTAGCCGGCCGCCGTCCGGTCGAGGACGACGTCGGTCAGGTCGGCGAGAGGAGCGATCACCTGCCCAAGCTACGGCCGGACCGGCGGTCGCGCCGTGCGGACCACGCGGACCGGGCAGCCCGCGTGGTGCAGCAGCGCCTGGGCCGTCGAGCCCAGCAGCAGCCCCGGGAAGCCGCCGCGCCCGCGGTCGCCCAGCACGACCAGCTGGGCCGTCGCGCTGCGCTCGACCAGCTCGCGCCGCGGGTGCGCCGGGACCACCACCTGTTCCACCTCGACGTCCTCGACGTCGCCGGGCCGGACCTGCGCCGCCAGCACCCGGCGGCCCGCTTCGACGACGGCTTCGGCGGCCGGCTCCGCGGGTGGCTCGTCGGCCCACGCGTGCAGCACCACCAGCGGCACCTGCCGGGCCCGGGCTTCGGCCAGCGCCGTCGCGAGGACGGCCGTCCCGGCGTTGCCGCCGTCGATGCCCGTGACGACCGGGCCGCCGCTGCCCGGCTCGTCCCACCGGTCGCCGCGGACCACCACCGTGTCGCAGTGCCCGTGGGTGCCGACCGCCGCGGCGACCGATCCGGCGAGTGGCCCGGCGCACCGGCCGCGTCCGGACGCGCCGACCACCAGCAACGCGGCGGTCCACGACACCTCGATCAAGGCTTGTGCGGCGCGGTCGGGGTCGAGCCGGGTGACCGCGTCCGGCACGCCCTGCGCGGCCGCGAGCTCCCGCGCGGTCCGCAGGGCGCGGCGGCCGCGGGCGCGCAGCGCGTCCAGCATCTCCTCGGGCGGCGGTACTTCGCCGCCGGCGAGCAGGGCCGGGAAGTCGAGTGCGTGCCGGATTTCCAGGGGCGTGCCGTGCAGCCGGGCCGCCCGCGCCGCCCACCGGACGGCGTCGAGCGACTCCGCCGAGCCGTCGGCTCCCGTGACGATCGGCGGGGTGGTCATCGGCGGCTCCTGACGCGGCTGGCGTCCCCCGACTCTAGGCCCGCCTCAGCCGAGCGTGCGCCGCGCGGACCAGCCGATCAATCCCAGCTCCAGCACCGCGAACCCGGCCAGCACGACCGAGCCGGGCAGCCAGAGCATCGCCAGCCCGGTCGTCAGCACCGGCAGGACCAGGCCCGCGTAGGCGGCGAGGAACAGCGCGGCCAGGACTTCGCCGCGGGTGAGCGGGTCGGCGAGCGCGGCGACGGTGCCGACGCCCGCCCGGAAGCCCAGGCCGAACCCGGACCCGCCGAGCACGGCCGCGACGAAGAACAGCGGGAGCGACGCGGTGAACGCCGACACCGCCAGCAGCACCAGGCCGGCGCCCATCAGCACGTACCCGGACCGCAGCTGGGGCCGGGTGCCGACGCGGGCGAACACGATCTGGACGAGCGCGGCGCTGCCGAGCATCACGAAGGGCGCGATCCCGGCGAGCAGCCGCGACGTCTGGTGCAGTTCCTGCGCCAGCAGCGCGGGGGCGAGCGCCATGAACAGGCCGCTGATGGCGAACGCGCCGAACACGCCGATCGCGGCGCCGGTGAACTCGGACCGGGCGGCCGGCGGCAGGGACAGCCGTTGCGGCCGGTAGGCGGGCCGCTCTTCCCGGCGTTCCACGGTTTCCGGCACCAGGCTCACCGCGAGCGCCTCGACGAGCAGCACCACCAGGAAGACGGTGAACGGCGTGCGCAGCGGCTGGTCGGCGAACCGGGCGAAGAAACCGCCGACGAGCGGGCCGATGGCGAGGCCGCCGGCGTTCACCACGGTCGTGATCAGGCCCGAGCGGCCGGGGTCGGCGTCCGGGTTCGCCTGGGCGCGCAGCTCGGACAGGTGCGCGGTGGCGGTCGCGGTGAGCGCGCCGATCCCGGCGCCGCTGATCAGCCGGGCGACGATCAGGCCCGGCACGTCCGGCCAGAGCAGGAACAGGGCCGCGGCGACGGCTTCGGCCAGCAGCCCGGCGAGGATGACGCGGCGGCGGCCCAGCCAGTCGCTGACGTGCCCGGCCAGGTAGAGGCTCAGCATCACCCCGACCGCGTAGGCGGCGAACACGACGGTGACGACGAAGGTGGGGAAGCCATCCCGCTGCTGGTAGAGCGCGTACAGCGGGGTCGGGACGGTCGAGAACGCGAGCGCGGTCGCGAAGGCGACGGCGATGATGCGGAACCCCAGGCCGTGGCTCACCCGCAGGCGCGCGGCGGGCCGGGCCGGGGTGACGGTGGCGGACATGCTGACCTCCTGGTCTACGGATCTTCCGCCTTCCACCATGACCCTGTCGACTCACCAAGTCCAACGAAGAGTCGTGGTGCCAGTTATCGTTTCGAGCGATAAGTTGGCTCGTATGGAGACGCGTCAGCTGGAGTACTTCGTCGCCGTCGCCGAGGAGCTCAGCTTCACCCGGGCCGCCCAGCGCCTGTACGCGGTGCAGTCCACCGTGTCGGCCGCGGTCCGGGCCCTGGAGACCGAGCTCGGCGCCCGGCTGTTCGACCGGTCCACCCGCAAGGTCGCGCTGTCGGCGGCCGGCGTCGTGTTCCTGCCCGAGGCGAAGGCTGCGATCGAAGCGGTGGAGCGGGCCCGCGCGACGGTCCAGGAGGCGTCGGCGGGCTTGCGCGGCAGCCTTCGGATCGGCACGCTGACGGCGATCGGGAGCGTCGACCTGCCCGCGCTGCTCGGCGCGTTCCACCGCCGCTACCCGCTGGTGGACATCCAGGTCACGGTGTCGATCACCGGGTCGACCGGCCTGGCCGAGGACGTCCGCCAGGGCCGGCTCGACGCCGCGCTGGTCGGGTTGCCCGGCGTCGACCTGCCCGGGCTGGACGTCCGCGCCCTCGAATCCCGGCCGTTCGTCGCGCTGCTGCCGCACGGCCACCCGCTGGCGCGCGAGCGGGAGATCCGGCTCGAGAGCCTCGCGCGGGAGTCGTTCGTCGACATGCCGCGCGGCTTCGGCAACCGGGTCCTCGTCGACCGCGCCTACGACGCGCTGGGTTCGCCCCGGCGCGTCACCGTCGAGGTCGCCGACCTGCGGACCGTGCCCGGGTACGTCCGGGCCGGCCTGGGGATCGCGGTCATCCCGGAGGTGCCCGAATCCGGCGAGGTGGACGTCGTCGCGCTGCCGCTGGCCGGCGCGGGCCTGGACTGGCCGCTGAACCTCGTCTCCGCGAGCGCCAAGCCGCCGAGCCGGGCGCTGCGCACGCTCCTCGATCTCGTCACTGCTCAAGACCATATTTGAACGCGTTCAACTCTTCCGGTACGGTCGGTGATGGGGGACGACCGTGAAGGGGGACCGTCATGAAGGTGGTGCTGCCCGGCGGCTCCGGCCACCTGGGCCGGGTGCTGAGCCGGGCGCTGACCGAGCGGGGGCACGAGGTCGTGGTGCTGAGCCGGGCGGGCGGGCCCGGGCCGTGGACGCGGAGCGTGCGGTGGGACGGGCGCACGCCCGGCGCCTGGACCGGCGAGATCGACGGCAGCGACGTCGTCGTCAACCTCGCCGGCCGGTCGATGAACTGCCGCTACACGGCGGCGAACCTGCGGGAGATGATGACGTCCCGGACCGACTCGGCCCGCGTCGTCGGCGGGGCGATCGAACGCGCCGGGGCGCCGCCGCGGGTCTGGCTGCAGATGAGCACGGCGACGATCTACGCCCACCGCTTCGACGCGCCGAACGACGAAACCACCGGCGTGCTCGGCGGCGGCGAGCCGGACGCGCCCGCCTACTGGGGCTACAGCGTCGACATCGCGCGGGCGTGGGAACGGGAGCAGGACCGGGCGGAGACGCCGCGGACCCGCAAGGTCGCGCTCCGGACGTCGATGGTGATGAGCCCGGAGCCCGGCGGCGCGTTCGAGGCGCTGCTGCGCCTGACCCGGCTGGGTCTGGGCGGCCCGGTCGCGGGCGGTGCGCAGTACCTGTCGTGGATCCACGAGGACGACCTGCTCCGCGCGATCGACCTGCTGATCGTGCGGGACGACCTGAGCGGCCCGGTGAACCTCGCGGCGCCGGAACCGTTGCCGTACCGCGATTTCCTGCGTGCCCTGCGCGCGGCGGCGGGCGTCCCGTTCGGGCTGCCCGCCACCCGCTGGATGGCCGAAATCGGCGCGTTCGTCCTGCGCAGCGACACCGAACTGCTCCTGAAGAGCCGCCGGGTGGTGCCGGGCCGGCTGCTGGACGCGGGCTTCGAGTTCGAGTTCCCGCAGTGGGCCGCGGCGGCCGAAGACCTGGTGCGGCGGACTAGAACCAGGCGTCCAGCGCGGCTTTCGGAGAGCCTTCGCCCGCCCAGGCGATGACGCCGTCGGGGCGCAGCAACAGGGGACCGGCGTTGGTCACCGGCACGACGTCGACGCGCTCGTCGGCGAGGTGGCGGGTGTCCGGGGTGAGCAGCAGCAGGCCCCGGCCGGTGCGGGTGTGCTCGTGCAGCCGGGTGACGGTTCCCGCGTCGTCGATCAGCTCGAGGTCCGGGGTGTACGTCCCCGCCGGTTCCTCGGTGGCGTAGGGGAGTTCGCAGCGCTGGTGGACGCCGGAGAGCAGGTCGGCGAAGTACCGGTTCGCCGCCGGCAGGTCCATCAGCTCCGCGACGATCTCGCGCAGCGCGTCGACGTGCGGGCCCGGAGCCAGCAGCGCGGACTGGGCCCGCGTGTTGCGCAGCACCGCTTCGCCCGCCGGGTGGCGTTCGCGCGTGTAGCTGTCGAGCAGACCTCCGGGTGCGCGGCCACCGGCGGCGGCGGCGGCGAGTTTCCAGCCGAGGTTCGCCGCGTCGAGCAGGCCGAGGTTCAGTCCTTGCCCGCCGCTCGGCGAGTGCACGTGGGCCGCGTCGCCGGCGAGGAAGACGTGGCCGTCGCGGTAGGTCGAGGCCTGCCGGGCCTGGTCGCCGAAGCGCCGTCCGTCGGTGAGTTCTTCGACGACGACCGTGGCGCCGGTGACGCGGCGGATGCCGTCGGCGAGTTCGGCGGCCGTCACCGGACCGGCCGGCTCGGCGTCCCCGGCGGGTTCGGTGACGCCGGCCATGCTCCCGCCGTGCAGGAAGGCGCCGGCCGGGTACCGGCCGCCGGGCGGGACGTCGCCGCCGAACCGCACCCGGCCCGCGGTGGTCCGGAGCAGGGCAGGCGTGCCGGGGAAGGCGAAGCCGGCGAGCTTCCGGACCGTGCTGCGGCCGCCGTCGCAGCCGACGAGGTAGCGGGCGCGCCACCGCTGGTCGACGGTGACGCCGTCGTCGTCGCTCTCGATCCCGGTGACCTCGTGGCCGCGCAGGATCCGCACGCCCAGCGCGAGTGCGTGCTCGGTGAGCAGCCGTTCGAGCTGGGGCTGCCAGATGGTGGCACGCGGGCGGTCCGGGTCGGGGACGAGCTTGTGGATGTTCGCGAAGTGCCCGAGCGTGGTGCCGTGGTCGCGGGCGAGGTCCCGGGTGCCCGCCGCGTCCGCCTCGGCGAGCTGGTCGCCGAGGCCGCGGCGCCAGAGCAGCTCGGTCGCCAGGACGCCGAGCCCGCGCGCCTTCGTCTCCTCGGACGGGGTGGGCCGGCGTTCCAGGACCAGGGGTTCGGCGCCGGCCAGCTTGAGTTCGGCGGCGAGGAGCAACCCGACCGGCCCGGCTCCGGCGACGATCACGTCGGCGTCCATGTAGTCTCCTTAACTAGTTAAGGGCCAGGATGTCCTTAACTAGTTAAGGAGTCAAGGGTGCCGATCGAGAGGGCCGACGCGGTCCGCGTCGCGCTGGGGCTGCTGGAAGACGAGGGCCTCGACAAGCTGACGGTGCGCCGCCTGGCGACCGAACTGGGCGTAAAAGCACCCGCGTTGTACTGGCACTTCAGCGGCAAGCGGGCGCTGCTGGACCACCTGACCGACGTGCTGGTGGCCCCGGTCGTCGCGGCCCTCCCGGACGGCGGCCCGTGGCTGAAGTGGCTGGAAGAAGCGGCTTTCGCCCTCCACGCGGCGCTGCTCGCCCACCGCGACGGCGCCCGCGTGGCCCTCGGCGCGGACCTCCGCACGGCCCGCGCCCTGGGCGACTTCGCCGAGCGCGCGGTGGGCGTCCTGCACGAGGCGGGCTTCCCCCTCGGCGACGCGACCCGCGCGGCGGGCGTCCTGGTGCACTTCGTACTGGGCCGGGCGGTGGAAGACCAGACACGCCCGACCCCGGAGGAGGAAGCCGCGGCGATCGCGGACGAGAGCTTCCCGTTCCCCCTGATGGCCGCGGGCCTGCGCGAGCGAGCGGGCGCCACGGTCGAGGACGACTTCCGCTACGCACTCGGCATCATGCTGGCCGGACTCCGGGCGACGCTGGGTTAGAGGTTCGCCCGGCCGGTGCGGAAGAACTCCGTGATGGCGCCGTCCAGCTCGCCCAGGGGCCGGGCCGCGCCGAAGGGGGCGGTCCAGAACTCGCCTTCCCTCGGCTCGAACGGGCCGACGTACGCGTACGGCTCGCCCAGGTAGCCGTCGCCGGGGGAGACGCCGTAGTTGACCTCGTCGACGGTGATCGCGACGTCGAAGTGCTCGGGCCACAGCACCGGCGTCGCGTCCGGCGCGAACTCCCGCAGCGCCCGGTCGCCGTCGGCGAAGCCCTGCAGCAACGTCGTCAGCGCCGAGGCGTCGAGGGTGATCGTCTCGTCGAGCCGGACGCCGGGGCCGCCCGAGTAGACGCCCGCGGGCTCGCCCGCCGTGAACCCGGCCGCCGCCGCGACGTCGAGGTACGTGCGGCCGGCCAGCGGGACGCGCACCGAGTTCGTCACGAGCTCGTCGCCGTCGAGCCGCAGCGCCGGCGCGACGACCGTGGCGAACCCGCCGTCGACCACCCGCAGCTCGATCCGGTCCGCCGCCCGGTGCTGTGGTCCGGCCAGCAGCAGTTCGGCGACGCCGTGCAGGGATCGTCTGGTCGTGGCGAGTTCGGTCACGTCACCGAGTCTAGGGGAGCGGGAAGTGCTCGGCGGCCCACTGCTCGAACCCGAGCCCCGGCCGGCCGAGCACGCGTTCGACGGTGTCGGTCGCCGGTGAGCCGCCCCGGGCCGCGTTGGCGATGAACGCGAGGATCGCGTCGACGACCTCCGGCTTCTCGAACTGCCCGAACTGCTGGCACGCTTCGGTTTCCGACAGCTCCTCGATCCGCACCGGCACTCCGGCGGCGGCGGCGATCAGCTCGACCTGCTCCCGCTGGGACAGCAGCCGCGGGCCCGTGAGCATCCCGTCCGCGGCGTCGTGCCCCAGCAACGCCGCGACGGCGACCGCCGCGACGTCGCGTTCGTGGATCGGCGCCGTCTTCGCCTCCGGGTGCACCAGCTGCACCACGCCCTCGTCCCGGATGGCGTCGGCCCAGTTCAGCGCGTTGGTCGCCAGCACCAGCGGACGGATCGGCGTCCAGCGCAGGCCCGAAGCCGCCATCGTCGCCTCGACCGCGCGGTGCTCTTCCGCGATCAGGTTGCCGGCCGCGGCGGGGAGCAGCACGCTGCCCGACGACAGCAGCACGACGTGCTCGACGTCCGCTTCCCTTGCGGCGGCGGCGAAATCGTCCGCGCCGTCCGTCGGCGCGTAGACGAAGACCCTCCGCACGCCGCGCAGGGCCTCGGTCAGGGTGGCGGGCCGGGTCAGGTCGGCCGCGACGACCGGGACGCCGGCGGGCAGGTCCGCGGTCGCGGGGTTGCGCACCGACGCGCTCACGGGTTCCCCGGCGGCGAGCAGCTGGTCGACGACGTGCCGCCCGACGTTCCCGCGGGCGCCGATCACCAAAGTGGTCATGATGGTCCTCCTGCTCAGCTGCCGCGGGAGGAAGCGAACGACGGCTCACCTCGCGCGGCAGGCAACTGGTACCTGGCGCGCCAAGGGAGTCACAGTCGTGACAGGCGAAGCGTTCCGACGCTTCACTTCGCCTGTCACCAAGCTACCACGGTCAGGTTTTCGGCAGCTTCGCGACCAGGGCCTTGCCGAACGCGACGGCCGCGTCGCAGGAGCCGCCCGGTTTCGACGTGAAGATCCGGACGTGCTCGACCTGGTCCGCGTCGTAGGGCCGGTGGTCCCAGGTCAGGAAACAGCTGTCGCCGAGCGCCCGCTGGGTGGCCGTCCGGCCGCCGAGGTCGACCGGCGTCCCGGCGTCGGGCACGCCGGCGGTCAGCTTCTCGAACGACAGCTTCAGCGACGTCGTCGCGGTCCACTCGCACTCGCGGAGCCCGGTCTGCGCGACCTGGCGGACCGGCCCCACCGCCTGCACCACTGCGGGTTTGTCCAGCACCGCGCACGGGTCCAGCGCCAGGAACGTCCCGGGCGCGAGGTCGTAGCGGTCGTTGCCCGCGCTGATCCGCTTCACCGCCTCGCCGAGCGCGGTCTTCGCCAGGTCGCAGGTGTCGGCGATGGCCGTCACGCCCAGTTCGGCCTGCGCCGGGAGCTGGACGGTCGCGTCGCAGGTGCTGCCCCCGACCTTGCTGAGCAGCACCGGCCGGCCGTCGAGGTCCCCGGCCGGGCTCCCGCCCGCCAAGGTGAACTGGTCGCCCAGCTTCAGCGTGACCTTCCCGCCGGTGCGCGGCCGGTAGTCGCAGCGGTCGAAGTACAGCGTGTCCTGGGCCTGCAGCTTGCCGACGCCGGTGATCGAGACGCCGTCGAGCACCTTGCAGGGATCCGTGCGGCGCAAGGTGTCCAGGCTCGTCGGGTCGAGGTTCGCCGACGGCGGCGGCGGGTCCGCGCGGAAGAGGCTCACCGCGATCAGGCTGCCCGCGGCGAGCGCGCACGCGGACGCCAGCACGGCGGTGACCGGCACCCAGCGCCGTTTCGGCGGCCGTGGGACCGGCGGGGCCACGGGTTCGGGGACCGGCCAGGACAGCGCCGTGCGGACCGCGGCTTCCTGGTCTTCGATCAGCCGGTGCACCGCCGGCGGCCACGGCCGCGTACCCGGCGCCACCGGGCCCAGGTGATCCAGGATCCGTTGCGGCGTCGGCCGGCCGGCCGGATCCTTCGCCAGGCAGGGCTCGACGAGCGCGCGGATCTCCGGCGTCAGCCCGGTCAGGTCGGGCGCGGCGTGCACGACGTTGTAGAGCATCTGCGCGGTCGTCGTGCCGGTGAACGGCCCGCGTCCCGTCGCCGCCATCACCAGCAGGCCGCCGAGGGAGAAGACGTCGCTCGCCGGCGTCAGCGGCCGGCTTTCCGCCTGCTCGGGTGACATGAACGCGGGCGAGCCGATGATGCCGCCGGTGCCGGTGAGGTCGGAGCCGCCCTCGGCCGCGCGGGCGATGCCGAAGTCGATCACCCGCGGGCCGTCGCCGGTGAGCAACACGTTGCCCGGCTTGAGGTCCCGGTGGATCAGGCCGACCCGGTGGATCTCGGTCAGTGCGGACGCGAGCCCCACGGCGAGCCGGCGCACGGCGTCGTCCGGCAGCGGGCCGGTGGCGTCGATGGCCTCCTTGAGCGACGGCCCGGTGACGTACACCGACGCCAGCCACGGCGTCTCGGCGTCGGGATCGGCGTCCATGACGGCCGCGGTGAAGGCGCCCGAAACCCGTTGCGACGCCTGCACTTCGTGCCGGAACCGGTCGCGGAAGCGGGCGTTGTGCGCGAACTCCGGGTGCACCTGCTTGAGCGCGACGAGCCGGCCGTCCGGCGCCACGCCGAGCAGCACGCGGCCCATGCCGCCCTCGCCGAGCGCGGCGACCAGGCGGTACCGGCCGGCGGTCCGGGGTTCGCCCGGCTCCAGCGGCCTCACGGCTTCGGCAGCCCGGACTTGACCGTCTTGGCGAAGTCCTGTGCCTGGCGGCACGTGTCTTCGACGGTGAGCGAGCTGGCGGACGTCGTGTAGTCGACGATGACGTTCTCCGAGGTTCTGTCGTCGTAGGGCCGGTGCCGCCAGGTGTAGGTGCAGCTGACCCGCGCGGCGTTGGCCCGTTTCGTGGTGACGAACGCGGTGACGCCGTCGAGGTCGGCGGTCGTGCTCGTGTCGTAGTACGAGTCGGTCGTGCGGAACGGCGGCACGCCGCGTTCGAGCGTCACCGTGACGTCGCCCGCGACGTGCCACTGGCACTCGTGCAGCCCGCGCGGTTCGACCTTGGTGACCGGCCCGACGATCCGCTGGGCGGTGGCGGCCGGCACGAGCGGGCAGGGATCGATCGCGGCGAGGCTGCCGGCCGGCGGGGCCGGCGTGGTGTCGCGAAGGCGTTTCAGCGCTTCGCCGAGCGCGGCTTTCGCGACGTCGCAGGGTTTGTCGAACTTCTCGGCCGAGCCCTCGGCTTCGACGCCGATGGTGGTGTCCGCGCGGTCTGCCACCGGCACGGCGGCGGTGCAGCCACCGGCCTTCTCCTCGACGCTCAGCGGCAGGCCGTCCAGATCCCCGGCCGGCGTGCCCTTCGCGGCGACCGGGCCGCCGATCGTCAGGTCCAGCCACTGACGCCGCGCGGTCTCGTAGGTGCAGCTGAAGAGGTGGACGTCGATCTTGGGGGTGAGCGGGCCGACGCCGGGTGCCGACGGCAGGACCTTGCAGAGATCGACGCCGCGGAGGCGGTCCGGGCCGAGGGGATCCGGGTTCGGCGCGGACGTCGTCGTCGCGGTCACCGGAGTGGTGGGTGGGCTCGCGGTCGTCGCCGGGGCGTTCCTCGTCAGCGCGACGGTGGTGATCGTGCCACCGATCACGACGACCGCGGCCACGGCGGCGAGGGCGATCCGCAGACCGCGCCGTCGCGGTTTCGGCGGTTTCGCGAGGGCGTCCCGGACCTCAGTCTGGCGGTGCGCGATGAGGGCGTGGACGGCGGGCGGCCACGGGCGGGGGACCGGCGGCAGCGGGCCGAGGAACTCGAGGATCTGCGCCGGCGACGGCCGCTGCGCGGGGTCCTTGGCGAGGCACGGCTCGGCGAGGGCGCGGACGTCCGGCGGGAGGATGCGCAGGTCGGGGTGGGTGTGGACGACGTTGTAGAGCGACTGCGGCGCCGACGCCCCGGCGAAGGGACTCCGCCCGGTCGCGGCGAGGACGAGCAGCGCGCCGAGGGAGAAGACGTCGCTCGCCGGCGTCAGCGGCCGTCCCTCGGCCTGTTCCGGCGACATGAACGCGGGCGAGCCGAGGATCGCGCCGGTGTGGGTGAGGTCGGTGCCGCCCTCCGCGGCGCGGGCGATGCCGAAGTCGATGACGCGCGGGCCGTCTTCGGCGAGCAGGACGTTGCTGGGCTTGAGGTCCCGGTGCACCAGCCCGGCCCGGTGGATCCCGGCGAGCGCCGACGCCAGCCCGGCGGCGAGCTGCCGCACGGCGTCCACCGGCAGCGGCCCGGTCGCGTCGACGGCGTCTTGCAGCGACGGCCCGGCGACGAACACCGACGCGAGCCACGGCGCGGCCGCGTCGGGATCGGCGTCCATCACGGCGGCGGTATAAGCACCGGAGACAAGCCGCGAGACGTCGACCTCGCGCCGGAACCGCTCCCGGAACCCGGCGTCGTGCGCGAACTGCCGGTGCACCCGCTTCACGGCGGCCAGCCGCCCATCGGGCGCCACGCCGAGCAGCACACGCCCCATGGCACCCTCGCCGACGGTGGCGAGCAGCCGGTACCGCCCGGCTTGCGCCGGTTCACCCGGACCCAACGGCTCCACACCCCACCTCCGCGGGCGATGGTAGAGCGAACGAGTGACGCGATGGCCACGAATGTCCACTTCGGTGGCGCCGATCACCCGGCCCGGGCCGCCCACCCCGGGGTCGGTCCGCGTTTCCGGGCGCCGCGCCGGCGAATCCGTCCGGCCCGAGGTCGTGAGGGGCACCTTCAGGGATCTATGCGCCGTGAGGGTGCCCCTCAGGGACCTGAGCGCCGTGAGGGGCACCTTCACGACTTTCGGCCGACCACCTGCTTGAGCCGGTTGGGGTTTCCGGGCGCCGCGCCGCGAGTCCGCCCGGCTCGAGGTCGTGAGGGGCACCCTCGGGGACCTGAGCGCGGTGAGGGGCACCCTCACGATCTTCGGCCGGTCACCTGCTGGAGCCGGGGCGCTGTTTCCGGGCGCCGCACAGCGGGGTCCTGTCGGCCCATGGTCGTGAGGGGCACCCTCGGGGACCTGAGCGCCGTGAGGGGCACCTTCACGACTTTGTCCGACCACCTGCTGGAGCCGGGTCGGGGTTTCTGGGCGCCGCGCCGGCGAGTCTGTCGGCCCGAGGTCGTGAGGGGCACCCTCAGGGATCTAAGCGTCGTGAGGGTGCCCCTCATGGACCTTGAAGCCGTGAGGGGCACCTTCAGGGCATTCGGCTGGGAGTCACGGGTGCAGGAGGATCTTGCCCACCGCTCGGCGTTTCTCGAAGTCCGTGTGGGCCGCCGCGGCTTCCGTCAGGGGGTACGTCCGGCCGATCAGCGGGATCAGGCGGCCCGCCGCCGCCTCGGACAGGGCCTGGCGCACCCTTCGGGGCGTCTCCGGCCAGAACTCCGGGAGCTGGGACATGTCCGCCACCGATGCCAGCCGGCGGTGGTCGGCCGACGGGACCGTCGTCGGGGTTCCGCTGCTCATGCCGTAGCCGGAGAACCGGCCGCCGTCGCGCAGGAGGGACAGGGCCGCCGCTCCCAGGGCGCCTCCGACGCCGTCGAAGACGACGTCGACGCCGGGCACCTCCGAAGCCCAGTCCGGTGAGCCGTAGTCGACCGCCCGGACGCCCAGGTCGTGGGCCAGCTTCACCTTCTCCGGGCCGCGGACCGCCGCGATCACCACGGCGTCGCGGGGCAGCTGCACCAGGAGGCTGCCGAGCCCGCCCAGGCCCGGCAGCACCAGGACGTCGTCGCCCGCCGTGACCGGCGTCTTTTCCAGCAGGGCCAGCGCCGTGCTGCCGTCGTCCAGGACCGCCAAGGCCTCCGGCAGCCCGAGGCCGTCCGGGACGCGGAAGGCGAATCCGGTGTCCGCGATGGCCGTGTCCGCGTAGCCGCCGGCCACCGCCCGGGTGACGACGCGTGCGCCCAGCCAGTCCGCGGTCACGCCCGGCCCGAGCGCGGTGACCGTGCCCGCGACGGCTCCACCCGGCACGTACGGCGGCGTCACCGCGAACCCCGGCGGGGCGTCGCCGCGCCGGATGAGTGTGTCGAGCCAGCCCACGCCGGCGTACGCGACGTCGACGCGCAGATGACCCTCGGCGGGCTCGGGCGTGGGTAGCGTGACAGGGGTCAGGACCTCGGGTCCGCCGAACCGGGTGGCCATGATCGCTTCCATGTCCCGAGTGTCGAACTTCAAGGACCCTTGAAGTCAAGGTGAGAGGAACACGCGTGAAGACTTCCGTCGGGCTGCTGCACCCCGGGGCGATGGGCGCCGCGGTCGGCAAGCTCCTCGTGGACCAGGGCCTCCCCACGCGCTGGCTCCCGGCCGGGCGCGGCCCCGCCACCCGACGGCGGGCCGCGGACGCCGGCCTCACCGAGGCGGCCGACCTGGCCGGCTGCGACGTCGTGCTGAGCATCTGCCCGCCGGCGTCCGCGGTCGACGTCGCCCGGGAGGTCGCCGCGAGCGGGTTCACGGGCGTCTACCTCGACGCGAACGCCATCAGCCCCGGCCACGCGCGGGAGATCGAGGAACTGTTCGACGGCCGGGCGTCCGTGGTCGACGGCGGGATCGTCGGGACGCCGCCGCGCCACGACGGCTCGACGCGCCTCTACCTGTCCGGCAAGGACGCCGCGCGCGTCGAAAGCCTCTTCGCCGGGACCTTCCTGACGCCGATCGTGCTCGACGGCCCGGTCGGGCGGGCCTCGGCGCTCAAACTCGCGTTCGCCTCGTACAACAAGCTCACCTACGCGCTCGCGGCGCAGGCCCACGCCCTCGCGGCCCACCACGGCGTCGGCGACGTCTTCCGGGAGCTGGCCGGCGTGGTCCGCCGGGACACCCCGCTCGGCGCGGCGGGTGCCCTCGAATCGGCGGGGCAGCGGGCCTGGCGCTGGGAGGGCGAGATGGCCGAGATCGCCGCCGCCTGCACCGAAGCCGGCTTGTCGCCGGCGCTGCTCACCGCCGCGCAGGAGCTGTTCGGCCGCTGGCGTGAGCACCGCGACGACGACCGGGTGACGGCCGGCGAGCTGCTCGCCGCGCTGACCGTCACCCCGGAAGTCACCGGAAGCGTCACCCAGCCGGAGTGACGTCGATCAGCACCTTCCCGGTGGCGCCTTCCTCCGACGCGATGTGCGCCTTCGCCGTGTCGGCCAGCGCGAACCGGTGGACCGGCACGCCGCGGTCCTCGCCGAGGCGGAGCGCGCCGTCGGCGAAGGCCGCGTTGACGTCCTCGGCGCCGGCCCGCAGCTTGTCCGCCCCGACCGTGTAGAGCACCAGGAACTGGTAGCGCGTGTTCAGCCACAGGTTCGCGCCGAACTCCAGGCTGATCGTGCCGGTGCCGCGGTCGTCGCCGTAGGCCGCGACCGTGCCGCGCGTGCGCAGCACCTGCGCGTGCAGCGGGGCGTTGACGCCCAGAGCGACCTCCACGACCAGGTCGACGCCGTCGGGCGCGATCTCGCGGATCTTGGCGGCGAGGTCGGTGTCGGGGTAACGCAGCACGTGCTGGGCGCCGGCCGCGCGGGCGAGGGCGGCCTTCGCATCGCTGCTGACCGTTGCGATCACCGTCGCGCCGGCCCAGCGGCCGAGCTGGATCGTGGCGTTGCCGACCGCGCCGGCACCGCCGCTGACCAGCACCGTCCGGCCGGCGAGGGAGCCGGGGGACAGGCGGGCCGGGCCGTCTTCGGCGACGGTGAGCGCGCGGTGGGCGGTCAGCGCCGGGACGCCGAACCCGGCGCCCTCGTCGAAGCCGGCGCCATCGGGCAGCGCGGCGAGCTTTTCGGCGGGCAAGACGGTGTACTCCTGGGCGGTGCCGGACTCCGGCGCGTGGGTCCCCGCGAGGAGCGTCCACACGCGATCGCCGGGGGCGAAGCCGGTGACGTCCGGGCCGACCGCGTCGACGACGCCGGCGCCGTCCTGGTTGGGGACGGTGTCGGGTACTTCGGTCCCGGCTTCGGCGCCGCGGCCTTGGCGCGCCTTCCAGTCGGTGGGGTTGACGGCGGACACCACGAGCCGGACGCGGACCTCGCCGGGCCCGGGCGCCACGAGGTCCCGCTCGGACAGCGTCAGCTCTTCAGGCCCGCCGTGGCGGCGGTAGACGACAGCTTTCATGACCCGTGCAATCCCGCCGGGCCCCCGGGTTATTCCCGGGCCGCCGGAATTGGATGACGTGCGGAAATGCCCGGCGTTTCCGGGCCGGACCGGAAATGGCGGGTAAACGCGCGCGGTATGGGTGATCCCCCGGCCGGGCGATTTTCCGGTTTGCCCGAGCGAAATCGGCCGGCGCCCCGGAAACTGGGCGCGTGGGAGAGGAATTGCGCACATCGCGCGAACAGCGGTCGAAGCGTGACGAAGGTGAGCCGACGCCCATCTTCGACGCCGTGGCCAGCGCGGCCCGCGCGGGCTCGGCGGACAAGGCGAATACCGGGAATCCGGCGGGCGAGGGCAAAGCGGGGCGGTGACCGGCGGGAACCGCCCGCTCGTGAATCGGTTCCGGCGGCCTTGGCGGGGTGGGGAGGGGGCCGATGCGTGCCTGGCGCGGCCTGGCGGTGACGTACGCGGTGGTCGCGGCGGCGCAGGCCTACCTCGCCGTGACGACCGGGGTCGCCTGGGCGGTGGCGCTCGCCGCCGTCTTCCTGCTGGTAGCGGTGGCGTGCGGCCGCGCGGCGTGGCGGCCGCGCGGCGGGCCCCGCGGAACCTGAGGCAGATTGTTCAACGTCCGCGCGGAAGCTGTAGCATCTTGGCTGCACGTGCATCTGCGGATGAGGAGTAGGACGTTGGCCGGGGTCGTGAACAGCATGATCGCCGCGGAGTACGCGGCCGGGGCCTCGATCTCGGAGCTGGCCGAGCGCTGGGGCATCGACCCGCGCCAGGTGGTCGAGCGGATCTCCGCGGCCGACCGGTCCTGACCCGCCGAGCGGCCGCCCGGTTCCCGAGGCCGCCGCGCAGTTCTCCTTCGCCGCTCCGCCACCCTGCCGCGACGCGTAGCGGACGCGGCCGGTCGGGCAGCATCCCCGCGAGGTGCGGGAGCCGGCTCCTCCCGCGCGGCGGACCCTGTTGTCGAACGGATCTCCGCGGCCGATCAGTCCTGACTGCGGTCGCCCAGCACGACGTGGCGGCGAACGCCGACCGGTCCTGACCCGCCGGACGCCGTCACCTCGGTGACGCCCGCCCGGCGAGCCCGCGCTCAGATGGCGCGTTCGCCCTTGCCCAGCACCACGATGCCGCCTTCGCTCACGTGGTAGTGCCCGCGGTCGCGAGCCAGGTCCACGCCGATGTGCGCGCCCGGCGGGACCACGACGTTCTTGTCCAGGATCGCCCGCCGCACCACCGCGCCGCGGCCGACCCGGGCGCCGTCGAGCAGCACCGAGCCCTGGACGACCGCGCCTTGCTCCACGATGACGTCGGGGGAGAGCACCGAGTCGACGACCTGCGCGCCGGAGATGATGCAGCCGGGGCTCACGATCGATTGGTTCGCCGAGCCGCCTTCGACGAACTTCGCCGCCGCGCGCTGGCCGGGGTGGGCCAGGATCGGCCACTTGCGGTTGTAGAGGTTGAAGATCGGATGCGTGGAGATCAGGTCGGTGTGCGCGTCGTAGTAGCTGTCGATCGTCCCGACGTCGCGCCAGTAGCCGTGGTCGCGCGCGGTCTCGCCCGGCACGACGTTGCCGCTGAAGTCGTAGACCGCCGCCTCGCCGGACTTCACCAGGGCCGGGATGATGTCGCGGCCCATGTCGTGGTGCGACGCGGCGTTCTCGGCGTCGGCGTGCAGCGCCTCCAGCATCACCTTCGTCGTGAAGATGTAGTTGCCCATCGACACGTACGACTCGTCGGGGGAGCCGGGCAGGCCCGGCGGGTCGGCCGGCTTCTCCAGGAACGCGTCGATCATCAGGCCGTCGGTGGTGCGGATGACGCCGAACGAGCTCGCCTCGGCGCGCGGCACCCGGATCCCGGCGACGGTGACGCCGGCGCCCGAGGAGATGTGGGTCTCCAGCATCTGCCGGGGGTCCATCCGGTAGATGTTGTCCGCGCCGAACAC
Source organism: Amycolatopsis sp. WQ 127309 (assembly GCF_023023025.1). Classification (NCBI taxonomy): domain Bacteria; kingdom Bacillati; phylum Actinomycetota; class Actinomycetes; order Pseudonocardiales; family Pseudonocardiaceae; genus Amycolatopsis; species Amycolatopsis sp. WQ 127309. The sequence continues at coordinate 9,145,651 of NZ_CP095481.1, read as the reverse complement.
CGCGATGTACTCGGGGTCCTCGTCGTAGACCAGGTTGAGGCTCTGGTGGATGGCGTCGGCGCTGCCCTGGTACCAGCGCGGGCCCAGCCGCTGCTGCGCCGGCACCGGCGTGACGTACTCGCCGGTGAGCGCCGAGAGCCGCCACGTCGTCGAGATGTGCCGGTCGAGCGAGTGCGACTTGTACTGCGTGAGCACGCACAGCCGCCGGATCCCGCCGTGCACCAGGTTCGACAGCACGAAGTCGACCAGCCGGTGCACACCCCCGAAGGGCACGGCGGGTTTGGCGCGGTCGGCGGTGAGCGGCATCAGGCGCTTGCCCTCGCCGCCCGCGAGCACGATGCCCAGAACGTCGGCTCCACTGTTCACGAGGACCTCCCGCACGCTTCGTAAAGGGCGACCGTCTGCTCGGCGATCGCCTTCCAGCCGAACTCGCCGACCGCGCGCTCGCGGCCGGCGGTACCCATCGCGGCGGCCCGGTCCGGGTCGCCCACCAGCTCGTTGAGGGCCGCGCCCAGCCGCGCCTCGTACCCGGCGGTGTCCGCCTCGTCGTAGTGGACCAGCAGGCCGGTCCGGCCGTCGTCGACGACCTCCGGGATCCCGCCGACGTCGCTGGCGACCACGGCCGTGCCGCACGCCGCCGCCTCCAGGTTCACGATGCCGAGCGGCTCGTAGACCGACGGGCAGGCGAACACCGCGGCGTGGGTGAGCAGCTGGACGACCTCGGGCCGCGGCAGCATGTCCGGGATCCAGCGGACGCCGGTGCGCGTCTTCTCCAGGTCGGCGACCAGGCCGCGGAACTCGGCGTCCAGCTCGGGGGTGTCCGCGCCGCCCGCGCACAGCACCAGCTGCGTGTCCGGGTCGAGCGCGGCGCCGGCCCGGACCAGGTGCGGGACGCCCTTCTGCCGGGTGATCCGGCCGACGAACAGCACGTAGGGCCGGTCCGGGTCGACGCCGTGCTTCTCGAGGACGTCGGTGCCCGGGTCGGGCCGGTAGAGCGTGGTGTCGATGCCGTTGTGGATCACGTGGACGCGCTCGGGCGGCACGGCCGGGTACGCGCTGAGCACGTCCTGGCGCATGCCGCCGCTGACCGCGACGATCGCGTCGGCCGACTCGTAGGCCTCGCGCTCGATCCAGGACGAGACGCGGTAGCCGCCGCCGAGCTGCTCGGCCTTCCACGGCCGCAGCGGCTCCAGCGAGTGCGCGGTGACGACGTGGGGGATGCCGTAGGTCATCTTGGCCAGGTGCCCGGCGAGGTTCGCGTACCAGGTGTGGCTGTGCGCGAGGTCGTGGCCGTCGAGGGCGTTCGCCATCGAGACGGCGATGTCCATGGTCGTGAACGCCGGCTGGCGGTAGCCGTGCGGGTCGGTGTGCCCGGTGGCGTCCGGCCGGTCCGGGCCCCAGCAGTGCACGTCGAGGTCGACGAGCGACCGCAACTCCCGGGCGAGGAACTCCACGTGAACCCCGGCTCCGCCGTAGACCTCCGGCGGGTACTCCCGGGTGAGCAGGCCGACCTTCATGAGGAGAACCCTATGGCCTCACCACCCCGCGGCGCAGTCTGGCGTCCCGGCGAATCTCCAGGAGTTTCCGGTGACCGATGCGGTAGGGGCGCTCAGAGGTCGTAGAGCCGGGTCCAGTTCTCCCGAGAGGTCAGCTCGGGCATCGCGCCCTGGTACCGCGCCTGCGCCCCCGCTCCCTCCCTGCGCAGCCGCTGGATCACCTTGACGCCGCGTTTGGCCAGGTCGAAGGTCTTGGCACGGTCGTAGGAGCGGACGCGGACGCCGTCCTGGTTCGCGTCGGTGACGACCACGGTCGAGAACAGCGACGTGTGCCACCAGTGGGCCTCGTCGGCCGGGACGGCGCCCAGCCCGAAGCGGTGCCGGCCCCGGGTCTGGTCGAGCAGGCGCTTGAGCAAGATCACGACGGTCCGGCTCGGCGGCGGCGCGCTGTTGATGATGCCGATGTCGTTCGAGGCGATCCCGGGGACGTCGGTGGCCTTGTGGCGTTTGGTCTCCGGGTACTGGTCGCGGATCCGGCGGATCTCCTTCATCGCCTCCACACCACCGTCGCGCAGGACCTCAGGGCCTTCGAGGAAGTCCTCCACCGCCTTGATCAACGTCGCCGACAACCCGTACTGCATCCCCAGCAGGTACCGCACCAGCTGCGCGAGCAGCACCCGGGAGAGCAGGTTCAGGTTGAACGGGGAGTGCAGGGCGGCGGTGATGATGGAGTTGCGCAGGTTGAAGTAGCGGTGCCACTCGTCCCAGTCCTTCATGTGGAAGTCCGCGTGCCACACCCCCGCACCCGGCAACGTCACCGTCGGGAAACCGTGCGCGCGGGCCCGGTAGGAGTACTCGGCGTCGTCCCACTGGAAGAAGAACGGCATCGGATACCCGGTGGCCTGCACGACCTCATACGGGATCAGGCAGGACCACCAGCCGTTGTAGCCGGCGTCGAGACGGCGTTCCTGCCGGTTCGGCTTCAACGTCTCCTCGTCCACCCCGAGCAGGTCGGCGGTGGTCAGCGAGTGCTCGACCGGCTGACCGGGTTCGAGGGTGTTCAACCTCGCGTATTCGGCGCCGACGTGGAGCTGGTTGGGGTGGAACAGGTTCAGCATCTGCCCGCCGACGATGATCGGGTTGGCGGCGCGGTTGGAGAACGCCGTCATCCGGATCACCAGGTCCGGCTCCAAAAGGACGTCGTCGTCCATGAACAGGACGTTGGCGTGGGCGGTGGCGGTGTGCCCGGCGACCTCGTAGAGCCCGCGGGTGAACCCGCCGGCGCCCCCGAGGTTGGGCTGCTTGATGTAGTGCAGCTTCTCCCCGAGGTCCTTCACGACCTGGTCGAACCCGTCGCGGGATTCGACCAGGTCGGTGCCCTGGTCGGCGACGTAGATCGCGTCGAGGGTGTCCAGCGACGACACGTCGGCGGCGAGGGCCTGCAGGTTCTTCAGGCAGTCATCCGCGCGGTTCATGGTGCAGATGGTGACCGCGGTCGGGCGGATCGTGTCGGGGGCTTCGACGGTCCAGCGGACCTGCTCCACGCGCAGGGTCTGGCCGCCTTCGGTTTCCAGGTCCAGCCACAGCGCGCCACCGTCGTAGAACTTGTCCAGCTTCCCGGTGAGGGCGATTTTGTGCTGGGTGACGTCGGTGACCTGCTCGGCCTCGATGACCCGCGGTTCACCTTCGACGTCGGAAGCACCCATCGACAGCAGCCCGGTGCCGGTGACGACCGCCTCGACCGAGACTTCGGTGACGGTGGTCCAGCGCTGCCAGTAGGAGGCCGGGAACCGCCCGAAGTACGTGTTGCCCGACACCTTCGTGCCCGGGTCCAGCCGGATCGAGCCGCGGTCCCGGGTGGCCGAGCCGGTGCGGACCTCGGCGTAGAGGTCCTTGCTGACGATCGGCGCCGGGCCCGCGTACAGGCCGCGCTGCGCGGTGAGGTCGGTCATCTGGTTCAAGCTCCGCTTCCGTTGCCCCGGACGAGATACAGCTGCTGGGTGCCGGCCCACGGCGACGACAGTGTCCAGTGGGCCAGCGCACCCGGCGGCGGATCACCGCGCACCAGGGCGTAGTCGGTGACGATCGGCCGGTCGCCGTGGTCGAAGTACCGGAAGTTGACGTTCACGAGCGCGCGGCCGAGCGCGCCGAGGTCGGCTTTCCGTGCGGTGATGGCCGGGCCGACGGCGCCGCGGTCGTCGAAGAGGTCGACGATCGCGCAGCCGCAGCTGTAGGCGAGCACGCCGATCTCCCCGCCGCTGCGGACCGTGCCGCCGCCGACCAGCCGGCCCAGCTCCGGGCCGATCCGCTCGTAGTCCGCCGTCGAGTCGTGGTTGGACATCAGCGGCGCGAACCGCCGCGGCAGGCCGTCGGAGACGTAGAAGCCGACGCTCAGGACCAGCACCCCGGTGACGGCGACCGCGCCGGCCACCCGGGCGGGCAGCCGCACGCACGCGGCCGCGGCGGCGGCCAGGAAGAGCGTCACCGTGATCAGGCTCGGCCCGTAGTACCAGTGGTACGGCGGCACGTGCAGCCGCGTGTAGGCGAGGTAGTGCGCGAGCCCGGCGGGCACCAGCGGCGCGAACGGCAACACTTTCGTCCACAGTGGACTGCGACGGACGGAACCCGCCAGCCAGAGCGCGAAGGCGCCCAGCGCGAGGGCGGCGGGCAGGAACGACAACGCCGTCGCCCACGGGAAGACCCGGGCGTACAGGCCCACGCCGTTGCCGAAGTCCCAGGTGCCCCAGGACTTCTGCAGCGTCTTGATGATCACCGTGTCCGGCACGGCCGACCCGAGCACCACCCAGCTGAAGGCGAACCAGGGGAGCGCGACGGCCGCCGCGGCGAGCACCGTCTGCCAGGCCTTTTCCCAGAACCGGCGGCGCAGCAGGAAGAGCACGAGCGCGACCACGACCAGGTCGAGCCGGACCAGCGCGACCAGGCCGGTGAGCACGCCGAACGCGACCGGCCGCCGTTCACCGGCGCACACCAGCAGCGAGGCGATCCCGGCCGCGCCGAGCTCGACCTCCAGCCCGATCGACGACAGCAGCAGCGGGTTCACCGTGAGCAGTGCGACGGCGGCCGGCGCGAACCAGGCCGGCAGGCCCGCCCGCGTCCCGCTCCGGCGCAGCGCGAGCACCAGCGCCACCTGACCGAGCACGAACAGCACGCCGCAGGCGAGCACGGCGTCGCGCACCACGAACGTCAGGGCCGCGAGCAGCAGGACGTTGAGCGGTGACGTCGCGGTGTTCGACGTCTCCGCCGTGATCAGGCCCCAGTGCCCGTGGAAGGCGACGTTGCGGGCGTAGGACAGGGTGATGAACGTGTCGTCGATCAGGTGCGGGCGCACGGCGGCGAACACCAGCGCCGACCCCGCGGCGACGGCCACGGGCAGCACCCAGCGCCGTGGTGTGCGGGGCCGCGGTTCGGGAGCCGTGTCCACAACGGGCTCCCGATGGGCGACGCTCACGGCTCGCGGGTGAGGACGAAGTGCCCGACGCCCTTGGCCGCCGAGTACACCTGCCAGCTGTCCGGCCCGGTGGCCGGGCCCGAGGCGTACTGCAGCCGGTAGTCCGGCTTGCGCGGCCCGGCCGAGCGGTCCAGCCAGTGGTAGTTGACCCGCAGCGCCAGGCTCATCACCGGGCTCGCGTTCGCGATCCGTTGCTGCACCAGCGAAACGGCCTCCCCGCGGTCGGAGAAGACGTCGAGGATGGCGCACTGGCAGTAGTAGGCCAGGGTGCCGATCTCGCCGGGGCTGGCGACGCTCGCCCCGTCGAGCCGCCGGCCGAGCTCGGTGCCGACCCGCGCGTAGTCGTCCGCGCTGGCCCAGTTCCCGAAGACCACCGGCGACTTCCAGGGCAGGCCCTGCGCGGCGTCGACCGCGGCCCCGCTGAGCACCAGCACCCCGGTCAGGCCCAGCGCGAGCAGCGGGGGACCGGTCCGCAGGGCGGGGCGTTCGCGCGTCTGGGCGTACCAGGCGCCGAACGCGGCCACGGCGAACGCGCTCGTCGCGGTCACCGGCGCCACGTAGTACCAGTGGAACGGGCCCACTCCGAGGTAGGAATAGGCGATGTAGTAAAGGATCCCGCCCGCGGCCAGCGCGGCGAGCGGGCCCAGCGGCGGGAAGTCGGGCCAGCGGACGGCGAAGCGCGCCGCGGCCCAGCCGGCGAGCGCGACCACGCCGACCAGCGCCGGCAGGAACGACACGAGCACGGTGACCGGCCAGCCGAGGTAGTACATCATCGGCCCGGTGCTGTAGCTCCACGGCGCGAACAACCCCGCCTGCGACTGCTTGATCACCAGGGTGTCGGGCACGAACGAGCCGAACACGATCCAGCTGACCAGGAACCACGGCGCCGTCGTCAGGACCGCGAAACCCGCCGCGGGCAGCAGCCGCCGCCGGATCGCGGGGGTGGCCAGGGCGATCACCACGACGAACACGACGAGGTCGAGCCGGGTCAGGACGGCCAGCCCGCCCGCGACGCCGAACCAGACCGCCCGGCCTTCCAGCGCGAGCGCCGTCAGCACCAGCAGCACCGCGGGGATGAGCAGGACTTCCAAGCCGATCGCGGACAGCACGAACGGGTTCAGTAGCACCAGCGTGATGCCGAGGACCCCGGCCGCCGTCGGCAGCGACAGCACCCGGCCGATCCGCTGCCACGCCCAGCCGAGCGCGCCACCGCACACCACGGTCAGGATGCCCAGCGCCACCACCGGGTGCGAACCGCCCGCGATGCGCGTCACCAGCGTCAAAGCGCCGAGGAGCAGCACGTTCAGCGGCGACGTCGCGGAGTTCGCCGGGGAACCGGGGATGATGCCCCATTCGCCGTGTTCCGCGAGGTTCTTCGCATAGGCGAGGGTGATGTAGCTGTCGTCGGTCAGGCTGCCCCGCACCACGAGGAAGACCAGCGCGCCCAGCACCGCCCCGAAAACGGGCAGCACCCAGCCGCGCGACACTCTTGTTTTCTCGGTTTCTACCGCAAGCACCTGTTCACCTCGCGGAGCCGCCACCGGCGCGGGGCCCGCCATTTGCCCGATCGACATGCCCCGGGGACCGTAGTGACCCTTCATTACGAGAGTGCTACGCCCTTGTTAGGTCCACGGCCCGCGAGGTACTTCACCCGATGGTGACACGGACCCCGTGAGCCCGCAGTGTGAAAGATCGGTCCATTGTGGAGTTACGCCTGCCGGGTCACCGGGTGCGGCGGCGGACGGTCACGAGCACCAGCGCGGTACCCCCGGTGACCAGCAGGGCGCCGAGGCCGAGCAGCGGGCCGGCGTCGGTGCCGGTGTCCGGCAGGCGGCCGGAACCGCCGGTGCCGCCGGTGCCGGCGGGCACCGGAGCCGGGGTGGTGCCGGACGACGACGTGGTGTCCGTGGTGCTCGTGTCCGTCGTCGGTGCCGTGCTGGTGGTGGTCGGTTCGCTGGTGGTGGGCTCGGTGGTGCTGGTGGTCGGCTCGCTGGTGGTCGGTTCGGTGGTGCTGGTGGTCGGTTCCGTCGTGGTGGGAGCCGTGGTCGTGGTGGGCTCGCCGGTGGTCGTCGTGGCCGGGCCGGTGGTCGGGGTCGTCGATGTCGTCGACGTGGTCGTCGTCGTGCTGGTGGTGGGCGTCGTCGGCGTCGTCGTCGGCTCGGGCTTCGCGCACGACGGCAGGTCGCCGGTGAACGGGTACGCGTGGAACTCCTGGCCGCTGCCCACGCCCGCGCTCGAGCCGTGGACCAGGTTGCCCGCGGTGAAGAACCGGCCGTTGCTGCCCGGCAGGGTCATCGTCGTGGTGCCGTCCGGGTTGCCGGCCAGCACGCTGCCCTGGAACTGGCCGCTGCCGGTCAGGGTGACCGTCGCCGCGTCCGGGATGTTCCACAGCAGCCGCGACCGGAGCTGGTTCAGCGGGTCGTTGTCGTCGAGGGTGCCGCTGTAGGTGTTGATCGTGCGGGGCCCGCCGATGAGGTTGACCAGCACCGTGGCGCCGGCCGGGATGCCGGTGAACGTGATGCCCTGCGCGCCGCCGCCCGGCCCGGCGATGTCGGCGGTGAGGTTGAAGACCTGCAGCGCGGACTTGCCGTCGCCGGTGAACGTCGTCTCGTAGCCGTGGTTGACGACGGTCCCGGTGGCGGTCCGCAGCCCGCCGTCGACGCGGGCGTAGCACTGGCTCGCGGCCGTCAGCTTCTCGCGCAGGCCCGCGTACGGCTTCATCGCCGCCGGGTCGTGGACGACGGTGCCGATCACGGTGCCCGTCAGCGATCCGGCGTGGCGCACCACGCCGCCGCCCGAGTCGCCGACCGCGTCGAGCCGCTGGGTGTCGGCGACGGTGAGATCACCGCCCACGGTGAGGAAGTCGGCGCCGTCCGGTGGCGGCACGCGCGAGCCGACCCCGGCCACGCCGACGTTGTAGATCGACGAGCCCGACGTCTTGCGCAGCGTGAAGTCACCGCCGACGACCACCCGGCCCTCGGCCTCGGCCGCACTGCCGGTGACGCGCATGGTGCCGCCGACGAAGACGTTGACGCCGTTGTCGCGCCCGGCGAACGAGCCGTTGCCGACCGGGGGGAAGGTGCCGGGGCAGGTGCCCGGCACGCACGGGCCGAGGCCGCCGGGCAGCGGGTCGGCGTGCGCGGACCACGGCGCGGGGAGGGCGAGCAGCACGAGCCCGCAGGCCGCCAGCGCCGCCACAGCGGCATGGGTCACGCGCACGGGGTCCCCTCCCAGTCCAGCTTTGGTCCATTGTGGACGCTTCGACCGGACGATAACCGCCTGACCCGCGCCGATCCGCTCATCGAGCGGTTATCCACCCGTTGGGGGTCACCCACGCGTGACTGGCTGTGCCCGGCGTCACAGGCTCGGGTTGAGCGGTCCCGGAACAACTAAATTGAGTCGGTGGTTGTCAACTTTGCGAGGGCGTGGCCACCACCGCCCCCGGCCACGAACCCCTGGTGGGAAGGAGATCCGAAATGGTGCTGCGTACCGATCCGTTCCGCGACTTCGACCGGCTGAGCCGGCAGTTCTTCGGCGCCACCGGCACGGCGAGCCGTCCGGCGAGCGTGCCGATGGACGCTTACCGCGACGGCGACGACTTCGTCGTCCAGTTCGACCTGCCCGGCGTCACGCCCGGCTCGATCGACCTCGACGTCGAGCGCACCGTCCTGACCGTGCGCGCCGAGCGGCCCGCCAACCCGGCCGAAGGCGCTCAGTACCAGGTCAGCGAGCGCCCGCGCGGGGTGTTCACCCGCCGCCTGCTGCTCGGCGACGCCCTCGACACCGACCGCATCGAAGCGGACTACGACGCCGGTGTGCTGACCGTCCGGATCCCGGTGGCGCAGCGGGCCCAGTCCCGCCGCATCACCGTCGGTTCCGGTGCGGCCAAGGAGGAAGTCACCGCCTGACCACCCGCGAAGCCGGTCCCGGAACCCTCCGGGGCCGGCTTTCGCGCGTTCGGGGATTGACCACAGTGGACGGCGTTACGCTGGTCCGGTGAACGCGCCGCGGATCCTGGTCGTCGAGGACGCCGAGGCGATCCGCGTCGCCGTCGAGACGGCGCTGAGCACCGCCGGGTTCGACGTCCGGGCGCTGCCCGACGGTGCCGGGCTCGAAGCGGAACTGTCGCGCGCCCGGCCGGATCTCGTGGTGCTGGACGTCATGCTGCCGGGGCGTGACGGGTTCGAGCTGCTGCGTGTGATCCGCCGGCTGTCGGCCGCGGGGGTCGTGATGCTGACCGCGCGCGACGGCGTCGAGGACCGGCTGCGCGGGCTCGGCGAGGGCGCCGACGACTACGTGGTGAAGCCGTTCGTGCTGGCCGAGCTGGTCGCGCGGGTGACGGCCGTGCTGCGCCGGACGGGACGCGCGCCGGCGGCGGTGGAGGTCGGTGAGCTGGTGGTCGACGTCGAGGGCGGCCGCGTCCGGTACGGCGCGGCCGAGGTCGAGCTGACCTCGACGGAGTGGAAGCTGCTGGTCTACTTCGCGCGGCACCGCGAGCGGGTGGTGGGCAAGACGCAGATCCTGACCGCGGTGTGGGGCTACGGCGACTACGCGGCGAACCTCGTCGAGGTCAACGTGAGCACGTTGCGCCGCAAGCTGGAGGCGCACGGCCCGCGCGTGCTGCACACCGTGCGCGGCCAGGGGTACGTCCTGCGCGGCGAGCCGTGACCGGGCTGCGGACGGTGTCGCTGCGCCGCCGGGTCACCGTCACGGTGCTGGTGGTGCTCGCGGTGGTGCTGATCGCGGTCGGGTTCGTCGTCGACACGGTGTTCCGCGCCCAGGCCGAGAAGGACGTCAACGGCCTGCTCACCGCCCGCGTGCAGCTGGCCCAGCAGCTGGCGAAGCAGAACGCGGCGCCGCAGAACCTGTTGCGGCGCATGGAAACCCGGGGCGTGCAGGCGTCGCTGGCGCTGCCGGACGGCACCTTCCTCGGCGCGGCCGACCTGCCGCCCGCCGACCGGATCCGCCAGGTCCGCGCCACGCTGTCCGGCCCGCCCCGGATCAACGGCGCGAAGCTGACGCTGACCGCGGACGAGACCCTCGTGGCGGCCACGGAGCAGAGCCTGCGGTGGGTGCTGCTCGGCACCGGGCTGGCCGCGCTGCTCGTCGCCGCGGTCGCGTTGCTGCTGGCGGTCCGGTTCGCGCTCGCCCCGCTGGACGCGATGACCCGGCTGGCCCGCTCGATCGTCGCCGGCCGCCGCGGCGACCGCCTCGCGCCGGAGCGGCCGACGACGGAACTGGGCCGCGCGGCGGCCGCGTTCGACTCGGCGCTCGACGCCCTCGAAGGCGCGGAACGGGCGGCGCGGGCGTCGGAGGCGCGCACCCGGCGGTTCGTCGCGGACGCCGCGCACGAGCTGCGGACGCCGTTGGCCGGCGTCCAGGCGGCGGCCGAGGCGCTGCTGCAGCTGCCGCCGGACGCCGACCCGGCCCGGCTGCAGCTGCTGGTGGTCCGCGAGTCGCAGCGGGCCGGGAAGCTCGTCGCGGACCTGCTGGACCTGGCCCGGCTCGACGCGGGCGCGGACCTCGACCGCGCCCCGGTGGCGCTGCTGGCGCTGGCCCGGGCCCAGGCCGACCGCCTGGAGCTGACGGCGCCCGAGGTGACGGTGGTGGTCACCGGCCCGGACGCCCGCGTGCTCGGCGACAGCGCCCGGCTCACGCAGATCCTGGCCAACCTCGCGGACAACGCGGTCCGCGCGATGGCCGGGCCCGGCACGCTGACCCTCGAGGTCGCGCCGGACGGCGTGACGGTGACCGACACCGGCCCGGGCGTCCCGGGCGCGGACCGCGAGCGGATCTTCGACCGCCTGGTGCGCCTGGACGAGGCCCGCGGGCCGGGTGGTTCGGGCCTCGGGCTGCCGATCGCGCGCGGCTTCGCCCGGGCCCACGGCGGCGACCTGTGGTGCGAGGCGGCGCCGGACGGGGGAGCGCGGTTCCGGCTCGCCGGGCTGCCGCCCGCGTGAGGCAGCCGCGGCAGACCTAGGCGAACAATCCCGTCAGCCGGCCGCTGTGGCCCGGCAGGACCGGGCCCGCGTCGGAGCCCAGGACGTCCTCCACCATCGTCGCGTAGACGTCGCGGAAGTCCGTGGTGAGCTTGAGGTCGCCGTCGTCGAGGTCGGTCAGGCTCGGCTCGGCGCCGTGGAAGCCGCCGTGGACGTTCGCGCCCAGCACGAACATCGGGCCCGCCGTGCCGTGGTCGGTGCCCTGGCTCGCGTTGGCGATCACCCGCCGGCCGAACTCCGAGTAGACCATCACCACCGCCTGCTTGCCGCGATCGGTCTTCGCGAGGCGCTGCACGAACGGCGTCAGCGCGCCGTCCAGTTCGGTGAGCAGCCGCTGCTGGGTGCCGCGCTCGTCGGCGTGCGTGTCGAAGCCGCCCAGCGACACCGAATACGCCCGCGACGGCACGCCCGCCTCGATCAGCCCGGCGACGACGTCGAGCTGCGCGGCCAGCTCTCCCTTGCGCAGCTGGGTCTTTCCCTTGTCCTTTGTGGACGCATGTGGCCCGAGCGTCGCCACCGCGCGGTGCAGGTCGCCGACCGAGCGGGCCGCGCGGGCCTGCCAGTAGCCCTCGCCGGACTGGACCGCGCCGAGGCCCTGGAACGCCGTCCCGAGCGCGCCCTTCGGCAGGGTGAGCCCGCCGACCGGCAGCGACGCGGCCGCCGTGCGGGCGCCGGCCAGCAACGGCGGCAGCACCGGGTCGACCGACACCGCGCGCAGCGGGTCGTCGCCGGTCGCGTCGAGCCAGCGGCCGAGCCAGCCGGTCGGCACCGACGTCTCCGGCGACGCGGTCTGCCAGATCGCCATCGACCGGAAGTGGCTGTGGTCCGGTTTCGGGTAGCCGACCCCGCGCAGGATCGCCAGCTGCCCGCTGTCCCAGAGGCTCTTGAACCCCTTCAGCCCCGGGTTGAGACCGAGCCCCTCGCCGACGTCGAGCACCTCTTCGGGTTTGTAGGCCAGCTCGGACCGGGCGTTCTGGTACGCGCTGTCGCCCGCCGGGACGACGGTGTTGAGACCGTCGTTGCCGCCGTAGAGGGTCACCACCACGAGCACGCCGGCGTCCGGGTCCAGCGGGTCGTCCTGGGCGGCCGACATCAGCCGCGGCCAGTCGACCTGGGTCGCGCCGGCGGCGAGCGCCGCGGCGGCCGTCACCCCGGTCGCGGTGAGGAACCGGCGTCGGTTGACCTGCACGTTCATCACCTGCTCACTACGTATTCGGGAGCGCAGGCGGCCACGGTGGCCAGCTGCCGGACGTCGCCGGAGACCCCTGCGAGCGCGGCCCGCGTCCGGTCCGACCACGCGTCGACGCCGAGCAGCTCGCCGATCGCCGCGGCCTTGTCCGACGCCTTGGCGACGACGCCGAGGTCGGCGTGCCCGGCGACCAGCTGGGCCAGGTGCAGCCGGGCCACCCCGGCGGACGTCGTCAGCCAGGCACCGCCCGCCGCCCAGCCCCCGACGCTGGGCGGCAGGAACGGCACCTGACCGAGCCCGCGCAGCCCGGCCGGCAGCTGCGCGCGGGTCTTCTCGTCGAGCGAGCCGGGCCGCACGCCGAACGCGCGCAGCAGCCCGGCCAGCCACTCGACCGGCTGCTTGACCAGCGACGTCGCGCTGTCGCGGAACGCCGGTTCGGCGGTGATCGCCCGCAGCAGCGCCCGGATGTCGCGGCGGCTGCCGTAGGCCGCGACCAGCCGGTTCAGCACGTCGGGGGCGGGAGGCGCCGACGACACCAGCCGGAACCAGATCCGCCCGGCGACGAACGGCGCCGATTCCGGCCGGCCCAGCACCAGGTCCACAAAGGACTGAGCGGCGAAGTCGCCGGTGGCGCCGAGGATGTGCTTCTCGCCGTCGTCGTGCCGCTTCGGCACCAGCTTCGCGGTGGTCGTGTCCCGCTGCGCCGTCCAGCCGGTGAGCGCCCGCGCGGCTTCGCGGACGTCGTCCTCGGTGTAGTGGCCCACGCCGAGGGTGAACAGCTCCATGAACTCGCGGGCGAGGTTCTCGTTGGGCTTGCCCGCTTTGTTGCTGTTGCCGTCGAGCCACAGCAGCAGGGCCGGGTCGACGACCATCGCGCGCGCCAGGTCGGTGAAGCTGCCGAGCGCGTGGTCCCGCTGGGCCTGGTTCTGCGCCAGCATCAGCTCCGGGCTGCGGACCTTCTGCTCACTCGTGGCGAAGTGCCCGTGCCAGAACCAGGTCAGCCGCTCCACCGACGCGACGTCGGCGGCGGTCATCCGGTCCAGCCACCAGAGGGTGGCCTGGGCGGCCTGCGCCTGCAACTGCTTGCCGGCCGCTTGCTTCGCGGCCTTGTCCTGCTTGTCCTGCTTGCCCGGCCGCTCGGGCGGCGCACCGGGGGACGGCATCGGCGTCGCGGCTGCGCCGGCGTCGGGACCGGTGCCCAGCAGCCGATCGCGCGTCTCGGCGAACCCGCGGTCGAGGTCGCCGGGCCGCGGGCCGAAGCCGAGCCGGTCGTGCAGCCGCCGCACCGCCGCTCGTTCGGAGAGGACCACCATGCCCTCGATCCTGGGGTGCCCGCCCCCGGTGCCGCGACCGTGCGGCCGGTTTCTTCAGCCGATCCACAGGGGCGTCAGGAGACGCGGGTCTGCGGGCACCGGCTGACGGCCGCGCGGGCCGCGTCGAGGTCCGCGTAGAGCGGCAGCAGCGTGTCCAGCCCGAGGATCTCGAGCGGCCGCATGACCGAGGCCCGGTCGGCGGTGACGGCGAACGGGACGCGGCCGGCGAGGGCCTCCCGGTGCGCGTCGACGAGCACGGTCAAGATGGTGGAGTCGCAGAAGGTGACGGCGCTCAGGTCCGCGACCACGCCGCGGGCCGCCTCCTGGACGGCGGTGAGCAGCAGCCGGCGCAGCCGGGGCGCGCAGCCGAGATCGAGGTCGCCGGAACCGCGGACGGTCACCAGCCCGGCTTCGGAGGTCCGGCCGACGGCGGCCGCGGTGCGATGGTCGTCCATGGGGTGTCTTCCGTGCTCGGCGATGGGAACCGCCCCTCCCCGACGGGGTGGTACCCCGGCGACCGGGAAACCACACGGCGGTCATCCGCGCGGGGGATCTTCCGCCGGGTACCGCATCCGGGCGGCAACGATGCCCGACCGTTGCGGGCCGGGTGTAGCTTGGCCGGGACGGGACAGCGCTTCCCCGGTTCGTCACCGGCCGTCGCGGGTGTCGGCTGCCCGTGACCGGCCGGTCGTCGCTCCGGCGCCGTGCCGCGCCGGCCCGTCGCTATGCTTCCGCCAGCTCACCGGGCCGGTGGGTGCCAACAGGACGGTGGATCCGGATGGACGTCGGCGCGATACCCGTCCCGGCCGCGGGATCGTGGGCGCCGGGCAAGGTCGCCGAGCTGCTCGGCGTGTCGCCCGTGACGCTGCGCAGCTGGAGCGCGCGGTACGGGATCGGGCCCTCGGCCCGCAGCGAGGGCCGGCACCGCCGCTACTCCGACGCCGATGTCCGCCGCCTGCAGCACATGCAGCGGCTGATCGGGCGCGGCATGCCGGTGCGCGAGGCGGCCGCCGCGGCCTTCACCACCGCGCCGCGGCCGCGCGTCCCGGCCACCCGCCGGGTGCGGGAGCTCGCGGAAGCGGCCGAGGACCTGGAGTTCGAGGCCGTCGCCGCGCTGATCGACGAAACGCTGGCCACGCTGGGCGCGGCCGCGGCCTGGACCGACGTCCTGGTCCCGGTGCTGCGGGAGCTGGGCGACCGCTGGCAGCGCGGCGACGTCTGCTTCGCGTCGGAATGGGCCCTCACGACGGAAGCTTCCTTCGCCCTCGAGCGCTTCGGCCGCCGGTTCCCGGAGACGGTGCCGGGCCGCCCGGTGCTGCTGGCGTGCTGTCCGGCCGAACGGCATTCGCTGCCGATGGAGGCGCTGCGGGCGACCCTGGCCGAGTCCGGCGTGCCGGTGCGCTACCTCGGCCAGCTCGTGCCGGCCGAGACGCTCGCCGAGCTCGCCGAGCGCCTCGACCCGGTGCTGGTCGTGCTGTGGTCGATGGCCGCCCCGACCGCCGACGACCGCCTGGTGCTCCGGCTGCGCGACCTCGGCCTCGACGTCATGACGGCGGGACCGGGCTGGGCGCACCTGGGGGAGCGCGGCTTCACGGTGGTGGACGACCTCGGGACGGCGGCCGACGTGGCCGCCGGGCGCATCAGCGCGTCTTGAGCCGCTCCAGCGCGGTGGTCAGCTTCGGGACCACGGCGTCGCCGAGCCCCTCGAACACCCGCTTGAGCAGCGGGCTCGCGAGCTTCGCCAGGCCGTGGAAGACGATCGTGGCCTGGTAGTGGACCGTCGTGCCGTCCGGTCCCGGCGTCAAGGTGAAGTCGTCGGTCGAGGTGGCCGTCTTGTTCTGCCCGACGAAGGTGACGCGGCCCGGCTCGAGCCGGGTCAGCTCGTAGTCGAGCTCGGTCTGCTTGCCGCGGAACTCCGAGACGTTGTGCCACCGCGCGCCGAGGGCCACCGGCCCGGCGTCGGTGCGGGTGCACCGGACCGTGCCCGGGTCCCATTCCTCGGTGTGCGCGAAATCCGCGAGGTAGCCCGCGACCTGGTCGACCGGCGTGCGGACGGTGACGGTGCGTTCGACCTGGACCATGGCGTGCTGCCTCCTCGGGTGAACCCGCGCCGGAGCTTCGGTGCGGAGTCGATGCAACCGTACCGAGCGCGACCCCGTCCGGCAGGACGACGTCACCGCTGAACGGGACGCCGCACACCATCGCAGACATCGATGTCATTATTCCTAATTTTTGTCTTCCTTGTCTTCTTGACCGTCCCCGCGAGCGCGGCGGATGCTCACTGGCAACGTTGTCAGTCACCGGCGCCGACACCCCGCGAGGGCCCGCGTCGTGCGTGACTGCCGCTTCGAGAACGGAGTTCGCATGGCGGAGGAGTACGGCATCGGGGCCGGCGTCGAACCGGAGGTGGCTTCGGTGTCCCGGCGGAACCTCCTGGCCGTGGGTGGCGGGCTGCTGGCCGGGTTCGGCCTCGCGGCCGTCCTGCCGGGCGGGGTCGCCTCGGCCGCGCCCGCGGCGGCCGACGGCCGGGCCGCCCGGACCGACCTGGCGTTGTTCCGGCCGGTCCAGGTGTCCTCGACCGACTACGCCGCCACCCCGGCCGAGTTCGCCGTCGACGGCCTCGCCCAGGTCGGCGTCCGCGGCTCCGGCTGGCGCGCCACCTCCGGTGACGGCCAGTGGATCGTCGTCGACCTGCAGGGCCAGTGCACGATCGAGTCGGTCGTGCTGACCTTCGAGGCCAAGCCGGGCGACCCGGCCCTCGACCTCGGCGCGTCCCGCACCCACACCGTCGGCGACGAGGTCTTCTCCAGCTACGCGGTGGCCTTCGACCTCGACGTCTCCGGCGACGGCAAGGCCTGGCGCACGGTCCACCACACCGACGCCGGCACCGGCGGCGTGGTGACGATCCCGGTGTCGGCCACGGCCCGCTGGGTGCGGTTCACCGCGGCGAGCCGCTCGACCACGAACCCGCTGGGCCTCAACGGTTTCCAGGTGTTCGGCACCAGTCGCGACCACCGGCCCGCCGTCCGCGGCTGGACCAGCTTCCCGGTGCGCCCGCACGACGACCCGCCCGCGCTGGCGCTCGCCCCCGACGGCACCGTGCCGCTCGAGTCCGGCTGGGTGCTCACGATGGACGACTGGACGCCCACCGGGGACGGCGCCGCGCTGTCCGGCGCGTCGGTCGACACCCGCGGCTGGCTCCCGGCGACCGTGCCCGGCACGGTCCTCGCGTCGCTGGTCGAGCAGGGCCAGCTGCCCGACCCGGTGTCGGGGATGCACACCATGCACGTCCCGGAAGCGCTTTCCCGGCACGCCTGGTGGTACCGCCGCCGGTTCTCGCTCCCGCGTGGCCTCGACACCTCGCCGGGCCGGCACGTGTGGCTGGAACTCGACGGCGTGAACCACGAGGCCGCGATCTGGCTCAACGGCGCGAACATCGGCACGCAGAGCCACCCGTTCGGCCGTGGCGTCTTCGACGTCACCGCGGCCCTGCGCCGCTCCGGCGACCAGGCCCTCGCCGTCAAGATCTCGCCGATGCCGCGGCCCGGCAGTCCCGGCGACAAGGGGCCGGCCGGGCAGTCGTTCGTCGACGCCGGCAGCACGATGTTCGACAACTCGCCGACCTACCTCGCGGTGTCCGGCTGGGACTGGATGCCGGCGGTGCGCGACCGCGCGTCGGGCATCTGGGACCACGTCCGGCTGCGCTCGACCGGCGCCGCCGTGCTGGGTGACGTGCGCGTCGACACCAAGCTGCCCGCCGCCGGTACCGCGCTCGTGATGCTGACCGTGCCGGTGCGCAACGCCGCCGCCACCGCGCAGCGGATCAAGGTCACCGCCGCCTTCGGCCCGGTGAAGGTGTCGAGCACGGTCACCGTCCCGGCCGGGCAGAGCACCGACGTCGTCTTCCCGGCGCAGCAGGTGAAGAACCCGAAACTGTGGTGGCCCAACGGGTACGGCGACCCGAACCTCTACGACCTGACGCTCACCGCGGCGATCGGCGCGTCGACCAGCGACCGCCGGACGGTGAAGATCGGCCTGCGCCAGATCGGCTACCGCTACGACCTGCCGATCGTCATCGCCGACGGCCGGGCCACCCAGACCGTCGACCTCGCCTCGCAGAACGCGCGGTACGTCCGGATGCAGGGTCTCAAACGCGCCACCGGCTGGGGCTTCTCGCTGTGGACGATGTCCGTTGTGGACAGTGCCGCCCCGGACGCCGACCTGGCGAAGGGCAAGACCGCGACGTCGTCGTCGGTCGCGGACGGCAACCCGCCGGAGAACGCCGTCGACGGCGACCCGAACACGCGCTGGACGTCGGCCTACGACGACAACCAGTGGCTGCAGGTCGACCTCGGCGCCGCGACGGCGTTTGATCGCGTGGTCTTGACCTGGGAAACGGCCTACGCGGCGACGTTCACCATCCAGGTCTCGGCCGACGGCCAGACCTGGACCGACGCGGTGTCGGTGGACAACAGCCCGAAGCCGCTGACCTTCCTCGTCAACGGCGTCAAGGTCTTCGCCCGCGGCGGCAGCTGGGGCTGGGACGAGCTGCTGCGCCGGATGCCGCAGGAGCGGACCGACGCCGTCGTGGCGATGCACCGCGACATGAACTTCACCCTGATCCGAAACTGGGTCGGCTCGTCCTACCGCCAAGAGCTGTTCGACGCGTGCGACAAGTACGGCATTCTGCTGTGGAACGAGTTCTGGGACGGCTGGTCGACCGACCCGGCCAACCACGACATCTTCCTCGCCCAGGCGAAGGACACCGTGCTGCGCTACCGCCACCACGCGTGCGCGACGGTCTGGTTCGGCTGCAACGAAGGCACCCCGCCGGCGGTGATCGACTCCGCGCTGCGCGAGATCGTCACGACCAGCACCGACCTGCTCTACCAGGGCAACTCCGCGGGCGGCGTGATCACCGGCGACGGCCCGTACCGCTGGCTCGACCCGAAGCAGTACTTCACCGGCGAGGCGACCGGCGGCAAGCACGGGTTCTGGAGCGAGATCGGCCTGCCGACCGTGTCGGTCGTCGAGAGCATGCGCACCCTCGTCGGCGAAGGTGACGCGGGCTGGCCGATCGGCGCGCCGTGGTTCCTGCACGACTGGTCCACCAACGGGAACCAGTCGCCCCAGACCTACCTGGCGGCGATCGACGCGCGCCTGGCGCCGTCGACGAGCCTCGCGGAGTTCTGCCGCAAGGCCCAGTTCGTCAACTACGAGAGCATGCGCGCGATCTTCGAGGCGTGGAACACGAAGCTGTGGGCCGACGCCACGGGGGTGCTGCTGTGGATGTCGCACCCGGCGTGGCACAGCACGGTCTGGCAGACCTACGACTACGACCTCGACGTCAACGGCAGTTACTACGGCGCGCGCAAGGGGTGCGAGGCGCACCACGTCCAGGCCGACCTCTCGACGTGGCAGGTCCGGGTGGTCAACCACACGCCGGCCGCGCTCAGCGGCGTCACGGCGTCCGCGCGGCTGTACGGGCTGGACGGCGCCCCGCTGGGAGAGGCGCGGCAGCAGAAGGTCGACGTCGCCCCGATCGAGGCCGCGGACACCTTCGTGGTGCCGTTCGACGCCGGGCTGCCGGACCTGCACCTGCTGCGGCTCACGCTGACCGACGCCCACGGCGCGGTGCTGTCGGAGAACACGTACTGGCGGTACCGGACCGACGCCGCGATGCGGGCGCTCAACCAGCTCCCGGGCGCGCAGCTGACGACGTCGCTGCGGCCGGACGGCGCCGGCTACGTCGCGACGGTGCGCAACACCGGCCGGACCGTCGCGGCGATGATCCGGCTGTCGCTGCGGGAGCGCAACGGGAAGGATCGGGTGCTGCCGACGCGTTACGACGACAATTACTTCTGGCTGCTGCCGGGGGAGAGCCGCACGATCCGCGTCGACCCGACGCGCCGGGTGCCGCAGGCCCGGCTGCAGGTGGAGGCGTACAACGTCGCGGCGAAGCTGATCTGACGTCCGGCCCCTGGGTTCGTCGGTGTCGACGAACTCGGGGGCTGATTTCGTCCATGCCGACGAACTAGGCTGGCAGCGACACGCCTAGCTTCGGGAGGTGCTCGTTTCCGTGAACCTGCGCCCGCACGCCAGCCTCGGCCGCGTCCTCGACGACCTGGGCGGCACCCTCCTGGACCTGGTGCTCGGCGACGGCGACCGGACCGGCGGCATCGGCGGCGTCGCCATCCACGACCCCCTCGACGAACCGGCGCTGCCGCAGCACGCCCTGGTGCTCGGCGTCGGCCTCGGCGACCCGGACGAGGTCGTCCGGCAGCTGCGGATCCTGGCCCGCCACGACGCCGCGGGGCTCGTCCTGCGCGCGCCGGTCACGGTGACCGACGCGGTCCGGGCCACCGTCGAGGAGACCGGCGTCGCGCTGCTGTCCCTGACGCGCGGCGCGTCCTGGACCCAGCTCGCGGCGATGCTGCGGTCGCTGCTGGCCGAGGGCGACGTCGGCGACGCCGAGCCGGAGACCCTCGCCGGGCTGCCGTCGGGCGACCTGTTCGCCGTGGCCAACGCGATCGGGGCGCTCATCGACGCGCCCGTCACCATCGAGGACCGCCGCTCCCGCGTGCTGGCCTTCTCCGGGCGGCAGGACGAAGCCGACCCCTCGCGCGTCGAGACCATCCTCGGCCGCCAGGTCCCCGAACGGTTCGCGCGCATGCTGTCCGACCGCGGCGTGTTCCGCGAGCTCTACCGCACCGACAAGCCGGTGTACGTCGACCTGCCCGTCGAACGCCTCGACGGGCTGACGATGCCGCGCGTGGCCGTCGCCGTCCGGGCCGGCGACGAGATCCTCGGCTCCATCTGGGCCGCGGTGTCCGAGCCGCTGACCGCCGATCGCACCCAGGCCCTCTGCGACGCCGCCCGCCTGGTGGCGCTGCACATGCTGCGCGTCCGGGCGGGCGCCGACGTCGAACGACGGCTGCGCGCGGACCTGCTCAGCACGGCGCTGGAAGGCGGGGCCGCCGCCCGCGAGGCGCTGAGCCGGCTCGGCCTGGCCGACCAGCCCGTCGTCGTGCTGGCGCTGGCCGTGCTCGACAGCGGCGAGGCCGCCGACGCCGGCCTCGCCACCGAGCGGCAACGCCTCAGCGACGGCCTGGCCATGCACCTGAGCGCCGTCCACCCGCGCTGCGCGGCGGCCCTCGTCGGCGACACGGCCTACGGCCTGGTCCCGGTGAGCCGCGACGCCGACGGCGAACAACGCGCGATGCGCATCGCGCGGGACTTCCTGGACCGGGTGGGCGACCGCGTCCGCGCGGTCGTCGGCATCGGCCCGGTGGCCCGCAGCGCGGCCGAGCTGCCGGAAGCGCGTGACAGCGCCGACCGCGCGTTGCGGGTGCTGCGCACGGGCAGCGGCGCGGGCCGCCGCGCCGCGCTGCTGGCCGACGTGCACGTCGAGGCGTTGCTGCTGGAGCTGCAGGACCTGGTCGCCGCCCGGGGTGACCGCCCGACCGGGACGGTCGCCCGCCTCCTGGAGTACGACGAGCTGCACCACGCCCACCTCGTCGAGACGCTCCGGGCCTGGCTCGACGCCTTCGGCGACGTCATCGCCGCGTCGGCCGCGGTCCACGTCCACGCGAACACCTTCCGGTACCGCCTCCGTCGCCTGGCCGAGGTGGGCGGCTTCGACATGACGGACCCGGAAGCCCGCTTCGCGGCGATGCTCCAGCTCCGAGTGGTCGCCCCACCCCCGACTTCCTGAGCGCCGCGGGGCATCACGCGTGTCCCCAGGGGCATCACGCGTGCGCGAAAAGGCATCACTCGTGTTTCCCGGGGCATCGCAGTGATGCCCCCGGCAATCACGCGAGATGCCTCTCTGATCACGCGTGATGCCCGACGGAGTCCGAAATGTCGGTGATTTAGCAACCGTTACCTGACATCAAATGGTCAGTTACCTACTTTCAGCCGGTGTGCTCACCCTTCGGGGCATGTGAACCTGCACGGACTTCACGTCAGGTGATCAAACCTTCCACGGAGGTGTACCGGGTGTCACGCAAACGGGTCATCGTTGGGACAGCGACAGCGAGCGCTGCCCTCGTCGCGGTATCGCTGGTCGTGACCGGCTCGCCGGCGTCCGCGACCATCGCGCAGCCGTCGATGCACGCGATGAACGCCCAGGCGATGCCGTTCGGCAGCGTGCTGCGGTCGCAGCAGGAGATCGGCGGGGTGCCGGTCTTCGGCGGGCAGACCGTCCAGGTCCGCGACAAGGCGGGCGCGGTGCTCACCACGCACGGCCGGACCACGAAGAAGACCGAGGGGATGTTCCCGGCGAGCGACGCGGGTGCCGCCGACGCGGCCATCACCGACGTCGCCAAGCGCACCGGGCTCGCCAAGACCGCGCTGACGGCCGACGCGCCGCGCGCCTACTGGTTCGACCCCACGCTCGGCGGGGCGAAGGGCGACAGCGTCGCCGTGCCGACCTACCAGGTCACGGTGCACGGCCGGAAGTTCCAGGACAAGTGGACCGAGGTCGTCAAGGCCGGCACGCCGCAGGTCCTGACCTCGTGGTCCGAGGTCCGCGAGGCGAACCGCGACGTCTGCGACGCCAACCGCAAGGTCGTCAGCGGCACCACCGACTCGGTCCGCTGCGGCACCGCGTTCGACGTCGCCCGGAAGGAAGGGGCCGCCGAGTCGAGCGTCGAGGACGTCAACCACGTCTACGACTTCTTCGGCCAGGCCTCGGACTTCTACTCGAAGTACGTCAACGTCGACCTGACCGGCCTGATCGGGGCCGACTACAGCGACGGGACCGGCAAGGCCCTGCGCGGCACCGTCCGGATCTGCGTCGACGGCGAATGCCCGTTCGCCAACGCCTTCTGGGACGGCGAGCAGATGGCCTTCGGCGAGGGCGTCACCACCGACGACATCACCGGCCACGAGCTGACCCACGGCGTCACCCAGCACACCTCCGGGCTCAGCGGCGGCCAGGCCGACTCGATCAACGAGGGCCTCTCGGACGTCTTCGGGAAGTTCATCGGCATCACCTCGAACGACCCCAACGACACCGGCGGCAACCGCTGGCTGCTCGGCGCGGGCTCGTCGCTCGGCGCGATCCGGAACATGCAGGACCCGCGCTCGTCGCTGTCCCCGCAGCCGGACATGGTCAACGGCCCCGGCTGGGAGACGAACAACCCGGACGAGCACATCAACGACGGCGTCGTGAACAAGGCCGACTACCTGATCACCGACGGCGACACGTTCAACAACCAGACCGTGCGCGGCCTCGGCCTCGACAAGTCGGTCCAGGTCTGGTGGGGCGTCGAGAACACGCTGACCCCGAGCGCGACGTTCAAGGACGTCGGCGAGGCCCTCAACTCCTCCTGCGCCGCGCTGGCGAAGGCGGGCACCGCGGGCATCACCGACGACGACTGCACCCAGGTCGCCAACGCGGTGAAGGCGACGCAGCTCGACCAGGACCCCAGCTGATCCCGAGCTGACCCTCCGAAAGGCCACCCCGGCAACCGTCCGGGGTGGCCTTTCGGCTGTCACGGCCGGAAAACCGGTTGGTGCCCGGCGGGGCCGTCGCTACGCTGCCCCGGAACCGCACACCCGCGCCGAACGAGAGGAGACCGCCATGCGTCCGCGCATCGCCGTCTCCCGTTCGCGCTTCGAGGTGATCCTGGTGTCTTCGGGCCCGCGGTGCCGGCCGCGCGGCTGACACCGGACCCGTGACACACCTTTGTGGACAGTCACGCGGAATCGCGCTGCCCTGAACCGGATCTTCCGCAAAAGGACCGCACCGTGCGCACCTCGAACTTGAACAACGTCCGCAACCTCGGCATCCTCGCCCACGTCGACGCCGGCAAGACCACCGTCACCGAACGGATCCTGCACCGCACCGGCGTCATCCACCGGACGGGCGAGGTCCACGACGGCACCACCGTCACCGACTTCGACCCGCAGGAACGCGACCGCGGCATCACCATCTTCGCCGCGGCCGTGAGCTGCGCGTGGGCCGGCCACCGCCTCACCCTCATCGACACGCCCGGCCACGTCGACTTCACCGACGAGGTCGAGCGCTCGCTGCGGGTGCTCGACGGCGCCATCGCCGTGTTCGACGCCGTCGCGGGCGTCGAGCCGCAGAGCGAAACCGTGTGGCGCCAAGCGGATCGGCACGGCGTGCCGCGGATCGCGTTCGTCAACAAGCTGGACCGCGCGGGCGCCGACCTCGACGCCGCCGTCGAGTCGATCCGGCGTCGCCTGCACCCGGCGCCGCTGGTCGTGCAGCTGCCGATCGGGCGCGAGGACGGCTTCACCGGCGTCGTCGATCTCGTGCACCTGCCGGCGGGCGCCTCGGCCGAGGCACGACGACGGCGCCGGGAGCTGGAGGAGGCCGTCGCCGAGCTGCACCCGTTGGCACTGGACGAGTTCTGCGCCACCGGGACCGTCTCGGCGGAGACCCTCGAGAAGGCCCTGCGCGACCTGACCCGCACCGGCGACGGTCTCGTGGTGCTGTGCGGCTCGGCCTACCGCGACCGCGGGATCGAGCCGCTGCTCGACGCCGTCGTGGCCTACCTGCCGTCACCGGCGGACGTCACGCCGGTGCGTGGTGACCGGCCGGCCGACCCGGCGGCGCCGCTGGCCGCGCTGGTGTTCAAGGTCGTCGCGACGGCCACCGGCCGGCTGACGTCGGTCCGGGTCTACTCGGGAACGCTGCGGAAGGGGGAGCAGGTGCTGGACGCCGGAACCGGGCGCACGGAACGGATCGCGCGCATCCTGCGCGTCCAGGCCGATCGGCACGCCGAAGTGGAGACCGCGGTGGCCGGCGACATCGTCGCGCTGGCCGGGCCGAAGGCGGCCCGCGTCGGCGCCACGCTGTGCGTGCCGGGCGACCCCGTGCTGCTGGAACCGCCGGTGGCGGCGGACCCGGTGGTCTCGGTGGCCGTCGAGGCGCGCCGGTCGGCCGACGGCGAGCGGCTGGCCTCGGCGTTGGCGCGGCTGGCCGAGGAGGACCCGTCGCTGGTCGTGCGGACCGACCCGGAGACCGCCCAGACGCTGTTGTCGGGGCTGGGCGAGCTGCACCTGGAGGTCGCGGTGGAGAAGCTGCGGCTGACGCGCGGCCTCGAAGTCGCGGTCGGGCGCCCGGAGGTCGCCTACCGGGAGACCGTCGTGCGCGGGGTGTCGGGGCTGGTCTACCGGCACGTCAAGCAGGACGGCGGCGCCGGGCAGTTCGCCCACGTCGTGCTGGACGTCGAACCGCTCGACGAGGGGTTCGAGTTCGCGTCGGCGATCGTCGGCGGGCGGGTGCCGCGCGAGTACGTGCGCGCGGTCGAAGCCGGCTGCCGCGACGCCCTGGCCGAGGGTCCGCTGGGCGGGCACCCGGTGACCGGCGTGCGCGTCACGCTGGTCGACGGCGCCACGCACGTGAAGGACTCGTCGGAGCTGGCGTTCCGCGCGGCGGGCCGGTTCGGGCTGCGGGAAGCGTTGCGTGCCAGCGAGATGCGGCTGCTGGAGCCGGTCGCGTCAGTGGTCGTGACGGTGCCGGACGACGTCGTCGGCGGCGTGCTCGGCGACCTCGCGGCGCGCCGGGGCCGGGTGGCCGGCTCGGCCGTGCGGTCCGGCACCGCGGTGGTCACGGCCACCGTGCCGCTCGCGGAGCTGTTCGGCTACGCGAACCGGCTGCGCAGCCGGACGCAAGGCCGTGGCACCTTCACGGCCCGCCCGTCCGGTTACGCCCCGGCGCCGTAACGGTCGTGAGTGCGTAACAGTGTTAAACCGCTGTTACGCACTCACGACCTCAGCCGACGGCGAGGGCGGCGACCCCCGCCACGAGGCGGTCGACGTCGGTTTCCGTGGTGTACGGGGCGATCCCGGCCCGGACCGCGCCGACGTCGTCGATCCCGAGGTGCCGGGCGGTCTCGATCGCGTAGAAGGTGCCCGCGGGTGCGTTGACGCCTTGTTCCGCCAGGAAGCCGTACGCCGCCGTCGGGGCGACGCCCTCGACCGTGAACAGCACGGTCGGCGTGCGGTTCCGGTCCGGCGCGCCGTACCGGGTGACGCCGGGAATGGCGGCCAGGCCTGTTTCCAGGCGCGTGAGCAGCAGGTTTTCGTGCTCCTCCAACGCCTTCAGCGACCGGGCGAGCCGATCGCGGCGCAGGCCGGGGCCCTCGACGAGGTTCGAGAGGAAGTCGATGGCCGCCGTCGTCCCGGCCAGCAGCTCGTACGGGAGGGTGCCCAGCTCGAAGCGCTCCGGGACGACGTTCGTCGAAGGCAGCAGCTTGTCCGGGTGCAGCGTCTCCAGCAACGCCGGCGCGGCGGCGACCACCCCGAGGTGCGGGCCCAGGAACTTGTACGGCGAGCAGGCGTAGAAGTCCGCGCCCAGCGCGGCGACGTCGACGATCGCGTGCGGGGTCAGGTGGACGCCGTCGAGGTAGAGCAACGCGCCGGCGTCGTGCACGGCCGCCGCGATCGCGGGCACGTCCGGCCGGGTGCCGAGCAGGTTGGACGCGGCGGTGACCGCGACGAGCCGGGTCCGCTCCGACAGCAGCCCGGCGACGGCGTCCGTCGCGAGCACCCCGGTCGCGGGGTCGAAGTCCGCCCAGCGCACGGTCGCGCCGACGGCCTCGGCGGCCTGCACCCAGGGGCGGATGTTCGCGTCGTGGTCGAGCCGGGTGACGACGACTTCGTCGCCGGGGCCCCAGTTCTTGGCCAGCGTGCGGGCGAAGTCGTAGGTCAGCTGCGTCATGCTCCGGCCGAAGACGACGCCGTCGGAGGACGCGGCGAGCAGGTCGGCCACGGCCTGGCGGGCCCGGGCGACGACGTCGGAGGCGCGCCGTTCGGCGGGGGTGACGAAGCCGCGGTTGGCGATCGCCGAACACAGCGTCCCGGCCACCGCCTCGCCGACGACGTCGGGGACCTGGGACCCGCCCGGTCCGTCGAAGTGGGCGGCGCCTTCGGTCAGCGCGGGGAAGTGCTCGCGGATCTTCTGCACGTCGTAGGCCACGCAGCCAGCATGCCGGGTATCAGTGGAGCTGGCGAGCCCTCGTGGGCACCGGCGGCGGGACCGCGGGCCGCTTGGGCGCGGGCGCGCGCAGGTGCCGCCGCAGTCGTTGGGTCGGTTTCTCGACGTAGCTCCAGGACAGCTGCCCGACGACGTAGGCGCTCGGCAGCGCCAGCAGGATCAGCAGCCACACCTCCCGCACCCCGGCGAAGATGAACAGCTGCTGGATCGGGAAGCCCCAGATGTAGGTGCCGTAGCTGCCGTAGACCCACGGCCCGGCCGCCTCCAGCCGCTTCGGCCAGTGCATCGCCAGGGTGATCGCGCCGTAGGCCGCGCTGAGCGCCAGCGCGTACCGGCTCGCCGGCGTCTGGCTCAGGCCGAGGTAGGCGGCGAACAGGATCCACGCGTACAGCGGCCGGAACGGGATCTTGCCGCGGTAGCTGTGCAGGATCACGCCGATCACGAACGGGACCAGGAACGACACCGTCGACCCGATCGGCACGACCAGCAGCGAGCCGCCCAGGCCGTGCTGCTCGAACGTCGCGTGCAGCACCGTGTCCGTGTAGACCATGCCGCCGAGGACGAGGAACAGGAACCAGCGCGGCATCCCGATCAGGATGATGATGCCCACGACGAGGACCAGCGCGTACCCGAGCAGCTCCATCGGCAGCGTCCAGAGCGCGCCGTTGACGGAGAACGGGTACGGGTTGCCGCTGAACACCCCGGGCAGCTCGTGCTGCATGTAGAACAGGACGGTCGTGCCGACGAGGTAGCGCCAGGTCTGGATGTGCGTCCAGTAGTCGTGCGCCGGCCAGGTCGTCACCAGCGGACCGATGACGAACACGGTCACCAGCAGCACCACGACCAGCGGCGGCATGATCCGCAGCAGCCGCCGCGCGGAGAAGCGCCACCACGACGGGTCGCGCGCCCAGCTGTCCTGGATCTGGTAGCCGCTCATCGCGAAGAACCCCATCAGCGCGATGTAGCCCGGCGACATGTGCCAGGACGCGGGGAAGATCGTCAGCCGGTCCGGGTGCAGCAGCGGCATGCTGTGATCGACGATCACGGTGATCGCGCCGATCATCCTCAGCCAAGCGAAACCGATGTTCGGGTCGGCGTGAATCTTTGGCGAGGTCTTCGGCACGGTGGCCGATGTTAGCCCATCCGTCTGGTGGGGTTACGCCGAACGGGGCGGAAATCCCGGTGACCCGTCAACGGCCCCGGTTGCGTGCGTGGTTGCGGGCCTGCCGCTGGTTGTGACGGCGCTTCGGACAGCTCGGCGCAGCGCCTCCAGGCCAGTGGCCTTGGCGTCGCCGCGGCGGAAGATCCGCCGGCGAGGAGGCCGTCCACCGCCACGAACACGGGAGCACATCCCCGGAACCGCGTTCTCGCACGGCCCGGACGAGGAGGTAGTTCACCTCCGCGGACACTGCGTCACATCAGCGGCCTGTCCGGCCCGGCGGCCGGATCAACGGCCCCGGTTGCGCGCGTGGTTGCGGGCCTGCCGTTCGTTGCCGTGCTTGTAGTTGCCCGTCGCTTTCGCCATGACCAGCTGCGGGTCGTCCTTCTCGACCGCCGCCAGGAAACGCGCCGCGGCGCCGCCGCGGAGGGTGCCGGCGGGACGGCCGTGGTGGGTGATCGTCACGGTGCCGCGCTCGTCGACGTCGTAGGCGAAGCCGCCCGGAATGCCCATCGGCCCAGGTTGGCCGGTTCGCTCACGCTCGGCAACCGGATTTCCCCGGGGTGCATCCGGGGGATACCCGGATGGCGCAGTCCCGGGGAACCGCCAGAATGCGGGGAGAGACGAAGGGGGAGCGGGGTGCGGCGGTGGCTGGGGAACAAGTACGTGCTGCTGGGGGCGCAGCTGCTCCTGCTGGTGCCACTGCTGGTGTCGGTCACCGGCGGCCGGTTGCGGTTCCCCGCGTACCGCGTCGACCTGGACGTCTACCGGCTGGGCTCGGCGGCGCTGCTGCACGGCGACGCCCTCTACGGCACGCTGCCGCGGACCCAGGACGGGCAGTTCCTGCTGTTCACCTACCCGCCGTTCGCGGCGATCGTGCTGACGCCGCTCACGGTCCTGCCGTACTGGCTCGCCTGCCTCCTGCTGACGCTGCTCACGCTCGGCCTGCTGGCCGTGGTCCTCTCGACGGTGCTGGGCGCGCTCGGCGTGCTGCCACCGGGGCTGCGCGGCTGGCGCCGGATCACGGCCGTGCTGCTGCTCGCCGAGGTGCTCGAACCGGTCCTGCGCACGGTCTACGCGGGCCAGATCGACCTGCTGCTGCTCGCCCTCGTCGTGCTCGACGTCCTGGTGGACACCCCGAAGTGGCCGCGCGGCCTGCTGATCGGCATCGCCGCCGCGGTGAAGCTGACCCCGGCGGTGTTCCTGCTGTACTTCCTGCTGCGCCGCGACACCCGCGCCGCGGTGACCGCCGTCGTGACGTTCCTGGCCGCGACGGCGCTGGGCTTCCTGCTCGCCGGCGCCGACTCGGTCCGGTACTGGACGGGCGCGCTCTGGGACACCGGCCGCGTCGGCGAGCCGACCTACGCCGGCAACCAGTCGCTGCTGGGGCTGCTGGCCCGGCTCGGCGTGCCGGCCGACGCGCGGACCGGGTGGTGGCTGGTCCTGGTGGCGGTGGTGCTCGTGCTGACGGCGTGGGGCGTGCGACGCGCGCTGGCCGCGGGGGAGCGCACCATCGCGCTCGGTGTCAACGCCGTCGGCGGCCTGCTCGTCTCGCCGATCTCCTGGACGCACCACTGGGTGTGGGCCGTGGTCGTGCTGCTCGGCTGGGCGGAGCTGGCGCGCCGCACCCGGCGCCGTGGCTTCGCGGTGTTCGCCGGGGTGGGCGCGGTCCTGTTCGTCGCGGGCCCGCAGTGGTGGTGGCCCCGCGGGGAGCAGGTCGAGCGCCACTGGACCTTCGTCCAGCAGCTGACCGGGAACGGCTATGTCCTCTTCGGACTTTCGCTGCTGCTCGCCGCGGTGCTGATGCGGTTCCCGGGCCCGGAGTTCCTCACCGCTCGCCCGGCGGTGCGTACCGGAGCCAGCCCGCTCCGAGGATGACCATCGCCGTGCCGAACCCCAGTGCGAGGCAGACGCCGGCGCCGTTCATCGGCATGACGTCGGTGACGGCGTCGGGCAGCGGGAACAGGCCGGCGATCCCCAGTACGACGTAACAGATCCCGCCCACGAGCAGGAACCGGCTCGCCAGCCCGGCGGACCGGGTGCAGAACACGGCGGCGGCGCCGGTCAGCAGGTGCACGAGCGTCCACACCCCGGACACGGCGAACACGCCGAACAGCTGGTTGTCGGCGGTGACCCCCGGGATCAGCTCGCACGCGCCGAGCACGAGGAACAGCAGGCCGATCAGCATGCCGATGCCCTGCACGGGGGCCGGTCCGGGTTTCGGCACCGGGGCCGCGGGTTCGATGGGCGTCATGTGATCCGGGTTCCCCGCCGGTGGCCGTGTCAATCGCGCCACGGGGTGTGGACGCACCGCGCGCGGGTAACCCGCCCGGGACCGCGAACGCCCCCGAGGAGCCCCGATGACCGAGTACCGGTACACCGCGACCGCCGACCTGCCCGCCGACGAGCTGTTCTCCTTCCTCAGCCACCCGGAGAACCTGCCGCGCTACTTCCCGGCGATGAAGGTCGCCCAGCCGACCGGTGGCGAGAGCGTGCACGTCGAAGCCGAGGTGCACGGTCACCGCGTCGAGAGCGAGGCGTGGCTGCACACGGACGCGGCCACGCGCACGCTGACCTGGGGTGCCGAGGGCCCGGACGACTACCACGGCGAACTGCGCGTCGCGGACGCCGGAGCGGCGTCGGCCGAGATCACCGTCACGCTGCACAGCGTCCGCGAAGCCGACGGCGGTGAGGTCCAGAAGGGGCTCGAGCAGACGGTCGCGGCGATGACCCACGCGGCGTCGGCGGACGCCGACGTCGACGCGGCCGAGAGCCAGGGCGGCTGGGCGTCCTACGACGAGAGCCGCTGAGCCAGGACGGACTCGTCGAGTTCCGGCGGGTGCGGGCCGTAGGCGTTGCTGCGCGCGCCGCGGGTGCGCAGCGCCGGGATCGCGAACAGCGCCCGCAGGAATCCCGGCGGTGCCGCGCTCTTGCCGCGGGCGCGGGCCGCGGCGGACCGCTGTTCGACGCGCACCTGGTCGGCCTGGACGCGTTCGATCGCCCGGATCCGGTCGGCCTGCACGGCGGCCAGGTCCGGGGTCTCGCCCCGGCGCAACGCCGGGACCAGCCGGTTCGCCGCCGCGACGGCGTCCTGGATCGCCATCAGGATCCCGTTGCCGCCGACCGGGGAGATGACGTGCGCCGCGTCGCCGAGCAGCAGCAGGCCCGGCCGGTGCCAGCGGTCGACGCGGGAGATGTCGACCGACAGCAGCGTGGTCTGCGTGAAGCCGGTGAGCAGGTGCGCCCGGTCGGCGAGCCACGGCACCCGCTCGCGCAGGAACGCGCGGATCGGCTCGACACCGCCTTCGCGCAGCGCGGCGTAGGAGCCCTTCTCGATGCTGTAACCGACCTGCCAGTCGTGGACGCCGCCGAGGACGCCGACGTAGGCGTCGCGCCCGAAGTACAGGTCGAGGTCGGCGTCGCCCGGGTCGGCGGGGGAGCGCGGCAGCCGGAACCAGAGCAGGTCCGTCGTGGCGCCCAGCGGCTTCGCCGGCAGCCCGGCCAGGCGGCGCACCGTGGAGAACCGGCCGTCGGCGCCGACGACGAGCGACGCCGTCAGCTCGCCGCCCCGGTAGCGGACGCCGGTCACGGTCCCGGCGTCGTCCTCCAGGAGCCCGGTGACCTTGGCGCTCGTCCGCAGGGTGAACGTCGGCAGCGCGGCCGCGCGTTCGGCGAGGAAGTCGAGGAACCGCACCTGCGGCATCAGCGCGACGTAGCCGAACGGCGTCGGGAGGCGGTCGTAGTCGGCGCAGCTGTACACCCCGCCCGGGGTGTGGAAGCGGAACGAACGCGCCTTGAAGTGGTCGAGTTCGAGGAGATCTGCGGCCAGGCCGAGCCGGTCGAGCAGTTCGAGGGTGTACGGGTGCAGGGAGTCGCCGCGGAAGTCGCGGTCGAAGCCGGCGTGGGACTCGAGGACGGTGACCTCGACGCCGGCCCGGGCGAGCAGGTAGCCCAGCACCAGCCCGCCGGGACCGCCGCCGACGACGGCGACGCTCATCGATTGTCCTTGTCCGACAAGCGGAAGACCGCCATGGCCGGCAGGTGCTCGCGAATCTGGGCGGGGGTCGCGTCCTGCGCGACGGGGAACGCCTTGATCGCCCACGGCACCGACATGGCCGCCAGGTACGTCCCGACGACGTCGGCCGCCTCCGCGCCGCTCGCCTCCTCGGCGTGGCACTCCTGACGTCCGTCGGCCGACAGCAGGGCGCACTCCGGCGTCCCGACGAGGTTGGCCACCCAGTCGCGGTCGCGGACGGGGGAGACGAGGTAGTGCTTCCCGGACCGGGCGACCACTGCGAGCGGGACCTGGCGCGGCGTGCCGGTGCTGCGGCCGCGCGTCTCGACCACGCGCAGCGCGTACCCGCCTTCGGGCGGCGTCTCGGCGGGGGCGTCGCTCAGCTTCGCCGCCATTTCGGCGTTCATCGCACGGATGTCCACGGAGGTGCCTCTCGTCGGGGTCGCTAGACAATCTAGCAACATTCGCTAGATTGTCTAGCGACCCTAGGATGGCCGGGTGGAAGACAGCTCCGTCGCGTTGCGGGTGAACCTCGCCCTGCGGGAACTCCTGGCGCTCGCGCACGACGTGCAGCAGGCCCTCGCCCGGCGGCTCGCGCTCGGCCCGACCGATGTGCAGGCCCTGCAGCACCTGGCGGGCGGCGGGCCGATGGGTACCGTCGACCTCGCGCACGCGCTCCGGATCCGCTCGGCGTCGGCCACCGTGCTCGTCGACCGCCTCGAAGCCGCCGGGCACGTCCGCCGCGGCCCGCACCCGAGCGACCGGCGCCGGATCACGCTCACCGTCACCGACCCGGCGCGCGCGGAAGTCCGGGCCGCGCTGGCACCGCTCGTCGACGCGATCACCGCGCTCACCGACGGCCTCGAACCGGACCACGCCGAGAGCGTCGCGCGTTTTCTGGGCGCCACCACGGAAATCCTGCGTTCCTACGCCGCCGGGCCCGGCTGACGTTCACTCCATTGTGTGGCTAGCCGGTCACGGCGAGTTCTTCTACGGTGGTTGTCTCCCTTCCCCCGGCGAGAGCGATCCCCGATGCCCGACGTGTCCTCGGCCCGCGCCGGCGTGCTGTCCAAACGCGCGCTGGTGACCGCGTCCCACGCGGTCGAACGCGCGGCGCTGGCCGAAGGCACCGGCGCGGACACCGTGGTGTTCGCGCTCTTCCAGCGGCTGCCGTACTTCGAGCGGGAGCGCGAGGTGTACGCGCGGATCGCGCGGACGGCGGCGGTCACGGTCGTCGGCATGGTCGACTCGGGCCGCCCGGACCTGCCCCACGGCGTCACCCCGGTGCTGCTGCGCCCGGACGAGCCCATGGCGCGCGAGTGGTCGGTCGCCGTCCTGTCGCCGACGTTCGGCGCGTCCGTGGTGGCGCAGGACCTCGACGACGTCGACCCGCAGGCGACGTCGGTCGAGTCGGCGCGGCTGTTCCGCGGCCGCTGGGGCCTGCGCCGCGACGAGGCGTACGCCGAGATCGTCCGGCTGCGCGACGCACTGGGCGACCGCCTGCCGCCCGCGGTGCGGCACAAGGTCGGCGAAGTCCTCGCGTCGGTGGCCGCGCCGGCGGCGGTCGACGTCGAAAGCCGGGCGGAGGCCGCACTGCGGCACGTGGCGTCGCGGCTGGAGGCGCTGTCGCCGGCGGCCGCGGGACCGGTCGACGCGGAGACGGGGCTGGCGACGCTGGCGGGCATCACGCCGTGGCTCGGCGACGCGACGGACACGGTGCCCCTGGGTTTGGTGCTGGTGACGGTCGACGACCTGACCGCGGTGGAACGCCGCCACGGTAACCGGATCCGCATGCACACCGAGCAGAACATCGCGGACCTCCTGCGTGACGGCCTGCGCCCGCTGGACCGCGCGGTGCGCCTCGGCCCGGGCGAGTTCCTGGTGGTGCAGCCGGTGGTGGGCCCGGACGAGCTGACCGACCGCAGCCTCCGCCTGGAACGCCGGCTGGCGGCCCTGCACGCGACGTACCCGTTCGTCGACCTGCACCCCCGCACGACGACGATGCTGACCCGCCGCCGCCCGCTGCCGTTGAACACGCTGCGAAGCCGGCTGCGCCACATCCCGGCGACGACGCTGTGGCCCCCGAGCCAGGGATCACTGCCGATAGCACCCCGCAGCCCAGCCACCCGCGGCGGCGGCTGGTTCCGCTGAGGCAACCCGGACCAACCGGCGCCTCCGGATTCGGGCTGAGTAACTTGCGTTGCTGCCAGCTTTCCCCTGCGGATGTGCCGCTCACCCCCTGACGGTGCCACTTGCCGTCGACGGTGCTGGTACCCGGCATTGCCAGGCCGCGACCGTTTCCGTGGTCCGGAAATGACTGACCACGCCCGGGTCGGAAAGCACCGATCGGTCGAGAGCCAGGCCGGCGGCGAACCGGTAACGTCGGTGACCGGTTCGCCGTCGAGGGAGGGGCTTGTCTCGTGCCGTACACCCATTTCCGGTACATCGCCTACGAAGTGCCGACGGCGACCAACCGCACCGACATCGCCGGGCCGACGCTCGCCGGACTGCCGCCCGGCGGCCTGTGCGACGCGATCCCCGACATTCCGGTGGCGGGCCCGCGCGGGACGACGGCCGACTGGTTCGTGCGGCTCCGCCGGCTGGCCGCGGTGGTGCACATCGCGCAGATGAACGTCCGCGACACCGACGACCCGTCGACGCTGAAGGTGTTCGTGGCACCGGAGTTCTACTTCCGGCCGGCCAACCCGGCCACCCACCACACCTACTCCACCGAGGAGTACCTGGCCACGTGGGACGCCCTGGACCGGATGTTCCACGCCGTGCGCCTCAAGAACTGGCTGATCGTGCCGGGTTCGGTGCTGTGGCACTCCGACACGATGGTCCAGGGCAAGCGCACCTTCTACAACTCCGTGTGGCACATGCGTGGCGGCGTCGGCACCGGCGAGGCGCGGCGCATCGAGAAGCGGTTGCCGTCGGGGCTCGACGGCATCCCGATGGCCTTCGCGGTGGGGAAGACCGCCGAGCTGCAGGCGGCCTACGCCGAGAAGGAGCTGGTCCGGGAGCGGTTGTTCGAGGTCGACGCCAACACCAGCGTCGGCGTCGAGATCTGCCTCGACCACGCGGGCTCGGTCCAGGTGCTCAAGAAGACGCTGGCCGAGCGCCAGGGCGACCCCACCGACAGCTGGAAGCGCGGCGGCCCGTCGCTGCACGTGCTCACCGCGGGCGGCATGCCGATCGTGCTGGGCTCGGTCGTCGCCCGTCCCGGCGGTTATCTCCTGCGCAACGACGGTTACGCCGACCCGCCGCTGTCGGAGCTGCGCAAGGTGACCGGCTACCGGCTCGCGAGCGGCGCGCCGGCCCAGGCCTGGACGGACAAGTCGATCGCCACCCTGGAGCCCGATCCCGCCGACGCCTTCGAACTCCCGCTGCGGGGCGACGCGCTGCTGGTCCCCGGCCTGCCGGGGCCGGGGACGTACGACATGCCGGCCCAGCGGCTGCGGATCTACCCCGCGAAGCCGTTGCCCTGAGCCCGGAGGGGCGGGTCAGCCGAGCAGCCGGATGTCCGACCGTCCGTAGTGGAACTCGCGGACGGCGATGACGAGTTCGCCGACGGTGAGGCGGCCGTCGCCGTCGAGGTCGATGCGGTCGAACGTGGCGTCGGAGTCGGCGTCGCTCAACCCGACCGCCGGGCCGAGCCAGCGGCGCAGCTCCACTTTGCTCACGTACCCGTCGCGGTCGGTGTCGCACAGGTCGGCGATGGCGGCGATGGTCGGGCGGAGCAGGTCTTCGAACCCGTTGTCGCCGCGTTCGTACATCAGTTCGCGGTTGGCGGAGAGGTACTGTTCCTGGTTCATGGCGCCGTTCGGGCCGACGCCCGCGGCTTCGGCCTGGCGTTGGTACATCGCGAGCAGGGCGTCGCGGACGGCCCGGCCGCGGTCGCTGGTCGTGGTCTCGCCGAAGGCCTCGACGATGCGGCGGGCTTCCGCGTCGTAGTCGGTGCGATCGATGACGCCGTCTCCGTTGGCGTCCCACTTCTCGAATCGCTGGACTTCGTGCTCGGTCCTCAGGGCGGTGGTCATGGTTCAGAACTCTAGGACCGGTGGCCGGTATCGGGCAGTCGCACGAAAGGTGGACCGGATCGCCGACGGTGTTTCCCTGGCGTGTCGGCACTTCACGGACGGTGAGCCGGCCCGGAAAGCCCGACGGCTCAACGGGGATTTCCCACGGCCCGCACCGCGCGGTCGTACAGCTCGGCGAGGTCGGCGGCGCCGTCGGACTTCGCCCAGATCTGGCCGGCGACGTCCAGGCAGGCGATGGCGCTGGCGACGATCGCGTCGGCCGCCGGATCGGACGCGTCGTCGGCGTCGACGCCCAGCCGTAGCCGGATGTTCGGGACGAGCTGCTCCTGCCACTGAAGGTGCTTCTCGATGCTTCGCGCCCTCAGCGATGGAGTGTCGTACATCATCTTGGCGATCTTGAGCCCCACCTCGGACTGCAGCCCTTCGCCGTCGACGCGCCAGAGTGCTTCCCGCAACGCCTCCCAGGGCGGCACCGACACGGGAATGCTCTCCAGGATGTCGCGCACGAGCGCGCCCTGGTTCGCCAGATCGCCGAGGACGATGTCCTCCTTCGTCCCGAAGTAGCGGAAGAACGAGCGCCGCGAGATGCCCGCGGTCGCCGCGATCTGATCGATCGTCGTCCCGTCGAACCCCTGCTCGAGGAACAACGTCATGGCGACGCGCGTGATCTCCGCGTACGCCGCCTGGCGCGATCGGGTCCAGAGGTCGTCCTGCTTGGCCATGGACGCGATCATACACCGAGCGCCAGTTTGACACTGAGTGTCAGACGGGCATACGGTGAAATGGCCAGCCGGCCGATCAACCCCTGGGAGAACCTGATGCCGCGACCGGACTACCGCCGCCAGACCGTCATCGTCACGGGAGCCAGTTCCGGCATCGGCGCCGCGTTCGCACACGCGCTGGCCGCCCGGGGCGCGAACCTGATCCTGGTGGCGCGCCGGCTGGACCGCCTTCGGCAGCTGGCCGCCGAACTGGAGCGGAAGCACCAGGTCACCGCGACGGCGATCGCGCTCGACCTCACCTCGCCCACGGTCGGCCCGGACCTGAAAGCGGCGGTGGCCGACGCCGGCGTCACGGCGACCAGCCTGATCAACAACGCCGGGTTCGGCACGTTCGGCGAGTTCGCGGGCGAAGACCCGGCCCGCCTGACCCAGGAGATCGCGGTCGACGTCTCCGCCCCGGTGCAGCTGAGCTCCGCGTTCCTGCCGGACATCGTTGCGGCGCAAGGCTTCCTGATCAACGTCGCCAGCATGGCCGCCTACACGCCGACGCCGCGGATGGCCGTCTACGGCGCCACGAAGGCGTTCGTCCTCAGCTTCACCGAGTCGCTCTGGGCCGAGCTGCGCGGCAGCGGAGTCATCGCGTTCGCCCTGTCCCCGGGCGCGACGAGCACCGAGTTCAACGCCGTGGTCGGCACCGACGACGCCACCGCGGGAGCCAAGGCGCGCACCCCCGAGAACGTCGTCGCCACCGCGTTGTCCCACCTGGAGAGCCGCAACCCCGGCCCAAGCACCATCGACGGCCGATCGAACCGCATGGGCGCGACCTTCAGCCGCCTGATGCCCCGCCGGGCGGGCGTCACCATGATGCACCGGCTGACGGATCCGTCGCGCCGAGCGGACACGAACGGCCCTCAGAGAGTGGCCGGCTGCTCGTAGAGGCGGCGGAACGTCCGCGACGTCGTCCACTGCGCCACCCCGGCCACGGCGCCGGCGATGATCGTCAGGTTGACCAGGTAGTGCACCCCGGCGAAGAAGACGACGAACACCCGGCCGCGCTGCCGCCGGACGAATCCGTACATCCCGCGGTCGCCGGCGATCGAGGCGGCGATGAGCAGGCCGGGTGCGAGCAGTCCCCACGGGCCGGCGAACGCCGCCGCCAGCGCCGGGACCGAGGCCGCGGCGGCCAGGCTCGCCCACGCCCGCTCCCGCGTTTCGAAGCCGGTGGCGAAGTGCCGGGACCGGGCGTACAGCGGGATGCGCAGGCGGGCCCGGTGGAAGAGCTTGCGCAGCAGCACCCGCAGGCGCCGGTCGTGCGCGTGCTTGCCGCGCACCTCGGGGGTGAGCCGCAGCCGGTAGTGCCGCGACAACCGGTGCCCGAAGTCGACCTCCTCGGTCTGCTTGAGCCGCGGGTTGAACCCGCCGATCTCGTCGTGGACCTTCGCCGGGATCGCGCACAGCGACGGGAACAGGAACGACACGGTGCCCTGGGAGCTGAGTGACCAGTAGTGGTACTGCAGCCCGCGGTACTGCGCGATCAGGGTGGGTTCGACGAGCGGCTCGGGATCCTGGATGCCGCACACCGCACCCGTGCCCGGCTCGGCTTCGAGGATGCGGACGGCGGTGGCGACCGCGTCCGGGGCGAGGGCGACGTCGGAGTCGACGTAGAAGATGACGTCGCCGCGGGCGCGGGCCCGGCCGGCGTTGCGTGCGACGCCACAGCCACCGTTGACGCCGGTGGCGACGACGTGCGCGCCGTGCGCGCGGGCCACCGCGACCGAGTCGTCGGTGCTGCCGTCGTCCGAGACGATCACCTCGAGGTCCGGGTGGGTCTGGGCCGACAGCGCCGAGAGGCACTGAGGCAGCGTGCGGGCGCCGTTGTGGTTCGGCACGACGATCGAGACCAGCTGCCCCATGGCAGACCTCCAGCTGCTCGGTGAAGAGTGGCTCCACCAGTGCAGCCGAGGCGCCTGCCACAACCCTCTCACCGGGATCCCGCACCGCCACCCGGGCCGTGAGAGGTCCGCGAAAGCGGCCGAAGAGAGCCCCCGCCCAGTGTCGGAACTCCTGACGCAATCCGACTGGGAGGGATCGATGCCGCACCTGATCACCCTGGAGCAGGCCGAACGGCTCGACGTCGGCGAGGTCCACGAGCTCTATCGCAAGTACGTCAACAAGTCGCAGGTCAAGCTGATGACGTCGTTCGGTTTCGGCCGCGAGCTGGTCGACCGCGCCGAGGGCGCCCACCTGCACACCCGGGACGGGCGCACCGTCCTCGACTTCACCGGCGGGGTGGGCGTGCTCAACCACGGGCACAACCACCCCCGGATCGTGGCCGCGCGGAAGCGCTTCCAGGACCAGTCCCGGATGGAGGTGCACAAAACCTACTTCTCGCCGTACCTGGCGGCGCTCGGCCACAACATC
Source organism: Amycolatopsis sp. WQ 127309 (assembly GCF_023023025.1). Lineage (NCBI taxonomy): Bacteria > Bacillati > Actinomycetota > Actinomycetes > Pseudonocardiales > Pseudonocardiaceae > Amycolatopsis > Amycolatopsis sp. WQ 127309. Next base: position 9,106,855 of record NZ_CP095481.1, on the reverse strand, counting down.
GCCCAGGTCCTGCCGGCCGACCTGAGCATGTCGTTCTTCCCCAACTCCGGCGCCGAGGCGGTGGAAGGCGCGGTGAAGCTCGCCTACAAGTACCACCGCGGCAAGCGGGGCCGCGTGCTGCGCGCGGACATCGCCTTCCACGGCAAGCTGCTCGGCTCGGGCGGGCTCACCGGCGGCGCGCCGGACCAGTTCGCCTTCCCGACCATCCCCGGCATCGGCACGTTCCGCTACGGCGACCTCGACTCCGTGCGCGACGCGATCGCCGCGGCGCGGCGGCCCGGTGGTGGCTGCGACGTCTACGCGCTCCTCATCGAGCCGTTCAGCGCGTCGACGATGAACCACTGTTCCGCGGAGTTCCTCTACGGGCTTCGGGAGCTGTGCACAGCCGAGGACATCATCCTGATCTTCGACGAGATCTACACCGGCTGGGGCAAGACCGGCTCGATGTTCTACTTCATGCGCCACCCCGGGCTCGTGCCGGACGTCGTGACGACGTCGAAGTCGTTCGGCGGCGGCAAGTCCTCGATCTCGGCGTTCGTGGCGCGCGAACCGGTGTTCCGCAAGGCCTACGACAGCATGCGGGACGCCCTGCTGCAGAGCACGAGCACGACCTACTACGGCTTCGGCGAAGAGGCCGTGACCGCGCTGGAAGCCGTCGAGATCGCGGTGACCGACGACTTCCCGGCCCGCGCGCGCCACCTCGGGGACCTGCTCGGTCCCGGGCTCGAGCGGATCCGGAAGGCGCACCCGGACGAGGTCGCCGACGTCCGCGGCGCCGGCGCGCTGCACGGCGTGTTCCTCGCCGGCGGGCCGAAGCTGCTCGACCTGATCGGCAAGCTGGCGCCCGTTTCCCTGGCGAAGGACCCGTTGCTGCGGACCAAGCTCATCACGTGCGCGGTGATCGACGCGCTCTACCGCGACCACGACATCTACACCTACTACACGCTCAACGGCCGGAGCCCGCTCGTGGTGAGCCCGCCGCTCGTGACCGCCGACGCCGACGTCGAGCGCTTCCTCGACGCCCTCGACGCCGTGCTGGACCAAGGCATGTCCCGTTTGCTGACCCGTTTCGTCCAGGAGAAGGTGAGCCGGCTGTGGTGACTTCCAACCTGCCCGCGACCGTCGTCGTCACCGGCGCCGCCGGAGTGCTGGGCTCGCGCCTGGTCCAGCGGCTGCTCGACGAGGGCTGCCGTGTGCACAGCGTCGACCTGCGTGACATCCCGGCCGCGCCCGGGCTGCGCCACCACATCGGCGACGTCCGGGATCCCCGGGTGATCGCCGACGCGATGACCGGCGCCGACGCCGTGGTGCACTGCGCCGCGGCGCTGCCGAGCTACCCGGCCGACGAGATCCGCTCGATCATCGTCGGCGGCGCGCGGAACGTGCTGGGGACGGCGGTTTCCGCGGGCGTCACGCGGGCCGTGCACATCTCGTCGACGTCGGTCTACGGCCTGCCCAAGACGGTGCCGACGCCCGAAAGCCACCCGTGCGAGCCGGTCGACACCTACGGCGCGGCGAAGGCCGAGGCCGAGGAGCTCGCCGGGCGGCTGCGCGCCGACGGGCTGTGCCTGACCGTCCTGCGGCCCAAGACGTTCGTGGGCACGGGCCGGATGGGCCTGTTCGCGATGCTGTTCGAATGGGCGGCGGAAGGGCGGCACTTCCCGGTGCTCGGCCGCGGTGACGTCCGCATCCAGATGCTGGGTCTGGACGACCTCGTCACGGCCGTGGTCACCGCGCTGGTGGCACCGCGCGAGATCGCCGACGACACCTACAACATCGCGGCGGACCGCTTCGGCACGATCCGGCAGGACTTCCAGGCCGTGCTCGACGCGGCCGGGCACGGCAAGCACGTCGTGCCGATCCCGGCGCGGCCCGCGGTCGCGGTGCTCGGGCTGCTCGAACGCTGGAAGCTGTCGCCGGTCTACGGCCGGCTGCTGCACAAGCTGCTCGACGACTCGTTCGTCAGCACCGAGAAGGCCGCGCGCCGCCTCGGGTTCGTGCCGCGGCTGTCGAACTCCGAGGCCCTGCTCGAAGCCTTCACGTGGTGGCGGTCCAACCGCGTCCAGACGCCGGTGGCGCAGGGCGTGACCAGCCGTGAGCCCTGGCGTCAGGGCGCGCTGAAACTCGCCAAGGTCTTCTTCTGACGGGGGAGGCGCCGGATGTACTCCCTGCAATCGCGCGCGGTGGCGGTTCGTTCGCGAACCGCCCTGCGGGATCTCTTCACACTGGTCCGGCCGGGGCAGTGGCCCAAGAGCCTGCTCGTCGTCCCGCTGGTCCTGCTGCACCCGGCGGCGTGGACGTGGCCCCGGCCGGCGGCGCTGGCCGGGGCGGTGGGGCTGTTCGTCCTCGCCTCCGCGGTCGTCTACGTCGGCAACGACGTCGCCGACGCCGGGTACGACCGGGCTCACCCGGCGAAACGGCACCGGCCGATCGCCGCGGGGCGGGTTCCGGTGCGGACGGCGGTGGCCCTCGGGGCCGCGTTGTTCGTGGTTCTCGTGGTGGCCACCGCGGTCACGCTGCCGGTGCTGTTCGCGCCGCTCGGCGCGTACGTCGCGTTGAACGCCGCCTACAGCCGGTGGCTCAAGCACGTGCCGGTGGCCGAGGTGTTCGCGGTCGCCGCCGGCTTCGCGCTGCGTGTGCTGGCCGGGTACCTGGCCACGGGCGTGCGGCCGTCGGGCTGGTTGCTGCTGTGCGTGTTCCTGCTCTGCTTCCTGCCCGTGCTGGGCAAGCGGCGGCGCGAGCTGGACCTGCCCGAAGCGCTGCGCCGCCCGGTGCTGCGCGGTTATTCGGCCGCTTTCCTCGACCAGCTGCTCGTGCTCGCCGCCGGGCTCACCGTCGTGGTGTTCCTGTTCTTCGCCCACGAACGCTGGGGTGCGCGGGCCGACCTGGTGCTGGCCGCGGTCCTGCTGCCGGTGCTGTTCGGGCTGTGCCGCTACCTGCACGTGGTGCTCGTGCAGGGCGGCGGCGCGGATCCGGCCCGCGGGCTGCTGCGCGACCGGGTGCTGCTCGGCAGCGGCGCGCTGAGCGTGGTGGCGCTGGCCGCCGCCGGTCTCCTGTCCCCGTAACGACTCACGCGAGGTGCCGACATGACCGAAGTCGTGTCCCCTGTGGACACCGAAACCCCCGCACCGCCACGGCGGCGGCTGAGCCGGACGCTCCGGGCCGCCACCGCGGCGTGGGTGCTGTTCTTCGCCGCGCACGTGCTGCTCACCGGGCGCTGGTGGCTGTGGATGTTCGTCGAACCCGTTCCGCCGCTGCTGTTGTTCGCCGTCCCGCTGCTGTTGCTGCTCCTCGCCGCGGCCGTCCGGCCGCGGCCGCGGTGGACGGCGCTGGTGCTCGTCGCCGTGCTGGTGGCGGGCACCCCGCTGGCCGGGTTCGGCGGGGCCGGCCCGGGCACCGCGCCGCGGCCGGGTGCGCCGGTGCTGCGGATCTTCAGCTGGAACACCGGCTACTGGGAATCCGGGACCGGGTACAAGGACTTCCGCGGCGACGACGGCACGGACGCGTTCTACGCGTACCTGAAGCAGCAGAACGCCGACGTCTACCTGCTCGGCGAGCACCTGCACTGGAACAACGGGCCCGTCCGGCTCGACGACGAACCCACGCTGCGCGCCCGGTTCCCGGGTTACCAGGTGAACGTCGAAGGCGAGCTGGTCACGCTGTCGCGGCTGCCGGTCGTGGGGACGCACCCGCGCCCGGACGGCCCGGAGCCCGACTCCTGGTACTGGCACGGCAACAAGGCGCAGCGCACCGACGTCCGGGTCGGCGGGTGCGTGTTCTCGCTCTACAACGTGCACCTGCCGCAGCCGGTGGACACCCGGCTCAGCCCGTTCACCGGCCGGTTCTACTCGTTCGCGCACGGGCAGTACGACCGCGTCCAGACCGAGCTGGGCGCCCTGCGCGCGGACCTGGCGGGCAACCGCAACCCCCTGCTCGTGGCGGGTGACTTCAACTCGCCGTGGATGGGCAGCCTCATCCCGCTCGGCGACGGCGTCGAAGCCCGGGACCTCACCGAGGGCGCCCCGCTGCCGTCGTCGTTCCCGCTGGCGGACACGGGCTGGGGGATGCCCCGGCTGTGGCGGCTCGACTGGGTGTTCACCCGGGGCGAGGTGGACGTCGCGCGGTACGCGTTCCGGCCGAACCCGCGGCTGTCCGACCACCAGGCCCAGGACCTGACCGTGTCCCTGCCGTGCGGGTCCGCGCGATGACCGGCCCGGTCCGCGCGGTGCTGCGCAAGGTCCTGGTGGCGGTGTTCCTCGCGGCCGTCGCGGTGGGCGCGGCCACCGTCGTCGCCGGGCACGGCGCGGAGATCGCCGGGCTGCTCGCCCGGCCCGCCGCCAAGTGGTGCCTGGTGCTGGCGCTGCTCGCGCTCGCCGCGTGGCTGCTGCTGGGGGTGCAGACCTGGCGGCGGGTGCTGGCGTCCCTCGGCAGCCCGCTGGGGTTCGCCACCGGGGCCCGGATCTGCTTCGCGGCGATCGCCGGCACGTACCTGCCCGGGCCGTGGTGGCAGGCACTGGCCGCGGCCCACACCGGCCGCCGGACCGGCGTCGACGCGGGCCGGGTCGTCGCCGCCTACCTGCTGGTCGCCGTGATCAACCTGCTCTCGGCGACGGCGGTCGGCCTGCTGGCCGCACCGCTGGTGCTGGGCGCGTCCTGGCCCTGGCTGGTGGTGCCGCTGCTGCTCGGCGCGTACGTGCTGTGGCGGCCGGAAACCGTGCTGCGGCTGACCGATCGGGCGGCCCGGCTGCTCCGGCGCGCTCCGCTGGCGGACCGGCCGGAGCCGCGCCTGTTGCGCCAAGCGGTGCTGGTGCAGACCGCCGCGTGGCTCGTGGGCGGCCTGCACCTGTGGCTGCTCGCGTTCGCGCTGGGCGCGCCGGCCGGACCGGCGCTGGCGGCCGCGGTCGGGGGTTACGCCTTCGCCTCGGCCGCCGGGGCGCTGACCCTGGTGCTCCCCGACGGCGCGGGCGTGCGGGAGCTGGTGATCATCGCCGCGCTGGGGTCGGTGCTGCCGGTGCCCGCGGCGACCGTCGCGGCGATCGGGAGCCGGGTCTGCCTGGTCGTCGCGGAGCTGCTGTGCGCGGGCGGCCTGCTGCTCAGCGCGTGGCACGCCCGCCGAGCAGCGGCTCCGACCCGACCCGGCTGAGGAACGCGACACCGCGCAGGCACAGCGTCCGTCCCTTGTCGTCGCCGATTTCCTCGAAGGCGCGCAAGGCCAGGGCGAGCCGCCCGGACGCCTCGTCGTAGCGGTGCTCGACCATGTCGAGCGTCCCCAGGGAGTACAGGATGACGGCCTCGCCGCGGCGGTCGCCGGCTTGGCGGCAGGCGGCGAGCGCGGTGGTGTGCGTCTCGCGCCAGTCCTCCAGGTGATCGCGGGCCTGCATCAGCCCGGCCAGCGTGACCGCGAGGTCCCAGCACAGCTCGGCGGAGCCGAGGTCGGCGGCCTGCCCGACGGCGCGGACCACGCCGGCGCGCTCCGTCTCGAACCATTCCAGCGGGTGGCGGAGCAGCTGGTCGGCGAGCGGCACCGGCAGCGGCCACCGCTCGGCGTCGCCGTGCAGCACGGGGACCGAGTGGCCCACCGCGCGGCTGTGCGCCTGTTCGGCCAGGTGCAGCCAGGCCCCGAGCAGCCGGCTCGAGGCGGCCGCCCGGGTCGCCGGGGTTTCCTTGCGGACGAGCAGTTCGCGGGCGTAGCTGCGCAGCAGCTTCGGGATCCGGTAGTGGGTACCGGGCCCGGAGCGGCGGTCGACGGCGACGAGCTGGGCGTCGACCAGCGCCTCCAGGTCGTCGCCCGCCGCCCGGCCCGGGTCGCCGAGCAGCGGCCCGGCGACCCACGTCGGGAAGTGCTCCCCGTCGACCAGGGTGAGCAGGCGGAACAGCCGCTGCGCGGACGGGCCCACCCGGGCGCAGGCGGTGGCGATGCCGGGACGGACGTCGAGTGGCCCGTGGCTCAGCTCGTCGAGGTGCCGCTGCCCGTCGCCGAGGCGCTCGGTCAGCTCCGCGATGCTCCAGTGCGGCCGCGCGGCCAGCCGCTCACCGGCGATGCGCAACGCGAGGGGCAGCCCGCCGCACAGTTCGATCAGGTCGAACGTGGCGGCGGGTTCGGCGGAGACGCGGGCGATGCCCAGCAGGTGGATGAGCAGTTCGGTGGCGTGCTGGATGGTGAGCTCCGCCAGCTCGACCACTTTCGCGCCGGACAGCCCGGTGAGCCGGTGCCGGCTGGTCACGAGCACGCCGCAGGTCGCGGAGCCGGGCAGCAGGGACAGCACCTGCGCTTCGTCGACGGCGCCGTCGAGCACCACGAGGATCCGCCGTCCCGCGAGCGCGCTGCGCAACCGCGCGGCCAGCTCGTCGCGGCTCCCGGCCGCCGCGGGCACGCCGAGCACCCGCAGCAGCCGTTCGAGCACGGCCTCGGGCCGGACCGGCTCGCCGTGCTCGTCGTCCAGCCGCGCGTAGAGCTGGCCGTCGGGGAACGCGGGCGCGACCCGGTGCGCGATGTGCACGGCCAGCGCGGTCTTCCCGACCCCGGCGCGGCCGGCGAGCACCGCCGTGGCCACCCCGCCCGTCCCGCTGCCGCAGAGCAGACCGGCGACCGTGGTGACGACGTCGTCGCGGCCGGTCAGGTACGGGTTGCCGGCCGGCAGCATGCGGGGGACCATCGGCGCCGCGGCCGCGGCCGCGGGGACGGCGGCGGCCCGCGGCGCGGGCGGGGGATCCAGGGCGGTGTCGTTGCGCAGGATCGAGTCGTGCAGGTCGCGCAGCGCGCCGCTCGGCTCGATGCCGAGCTCGGCGACGAACCTCCGGCGGATGGCCCGGTAGGCGGCGAGCGCGTCCCCGGGCCGCCGGCAGCGGTGCAGCGCCAGCATCAGCTGGTGGTGCAGCTGTTCGCGCAGGGGATGGCGTTCGGCCAGTGGCAGCAGCTGATCGACCAGTTCGTGGTGGCGGCCCTGGGCGAGTTCGACAGTGTGGCACTCCTCGATGACGCTCAGCCGGCGCTCGGTCAGGCTCGTGACGGCCGCGCGCAGGAGGTCGCTTTCGATGCCGCTCAACGGGGCGTCGCCGCGCCAGAGCCCGAGCGCGCTCCGGAACCGTTGCGCCGCCTCGGCCGGCCGCCCGGCGGAGGCGGCCGTGCGTCCCTCGGCGACGAGCCGGTCGAACCGGTGCAGGTCGAGTTCGTCGTCGGAGACCCGCAGCAGGTAACCCGGCCGCCGCGTGCCGATGCGCCCGCCCAGCCCCGCCGTCTCGAACCGGCGGCGCAACCCGGACACGCAGGTGTGGATCTGCCCGCGCGCGGTGGACGGCGGCGCGTCCGACCACACGGCGTCGACCAGCCGGTGCACCGGGACCAGACGGTTGGCCTCCAGCAGCAGGACGGCGAGGACGACCTGCTGCCGGCCGGCGCTCAGGCTCACCGGCTTCGGCGAGCCGGAGACTTCGAGCGGGCCCAAGACGTGGAAGAGCATGACAAATTCCCCCATTCCGGTGGCCGGCCGAAACGACGAATGAGATCACGGGCATGCTCGGGCAACCACCCCAGTCAAGCGATCGTAGCCCGCGGTGGCTGCTTTGTGAATTTCTGTCCGGCAGGACACCGGGGCCGCCCGGACGTGCGCATTCGCCGGGAAGTCGAGGATTTCGACGGCGATCGCCGGGGCGTCGCGGAAGGACGTAAAATTGTTCACCGAAAAGGAGCAGTTTGACCCGAGGCGATTCCGGACAGCGCTGTCACGGTCGCGGGAATGTGTTGGTACGACTGCCGATGCGGCGCATCCGGCAGCCGGGCTGATCATCGACGGCGAGTACCGGACGTGTGACTGCGTGAATCGCATTCCGCGTTCGACGACGGGTGCCGCGGAATGCGCTTTCGGCGGTACCGACGTGACGGTAGAGCTGTTCGGAATCGAAGCGCCGGGGTCGCGCACGTGCCGACGTGGGATTAGGTCGCCTCCGCCGGCGGGAGTCGTCGATCGGCAACCGTCCACAGGAGACACCGCGGCCAGATTCAACGCCGCCACCCGGGCGACCGCATCGGGGAGACCGAGCTGACTCTCCACAGAGGACAAGACAGTGAGCGGTCGCTCGCAGTGCCGCCGCAGCGGCGGATCGGCCCAGCGCGGTCGCGGCGGTGGCTCGGACGCGTGGTCCGGGGTCGCGGAGTGCCTCGGTCAGCAGCGGGTCGGGGTCGTGGCCGGGCAGGTGGTACCCCGTGTCGATGCGGGCGAGGATTCGTCCGGCGAGCTTGCGGACACGCCGCTCGCCGGTGGCCGGCAAGACCTGTACCACGGTGGGCGCGAGCGAGTCGTCGGCCAGGACGTCGAGCCGTCTCGGGTCGCTGGTCTCGGCGATGCGCTGGGCGGCGTGGCGGCTGATCCAGGCCCGATCGATGTTCAGCAGCGTGACCAGCCGGTCGAACACCTCGTCCGACGAGTGTGCGGTGAGGCCTTCCAGGGCGGCCAGTACGACGGTGGCGGCGGGGTCGGACAGAACCGTGTGCGCGTCAATGCGTGCCGTCGGCCATTCTTCCGGCTTGCATGACTTTCAGCATGACCGGCCGCTCATGACGCCCCCACCGTGAGCTCGTCGGTCTCGAGGCGGCGGAACCGGCTGCCGTGGAAGACCAGTGGTGGGACGTCGGGGTCCGCGTGCAGTCCGTGGACCTCCAGGAACACGACCGTGTGGTCGCCGGCCGGCACCTCGGCCTGGATCGAACAGTCGAACCAGGCCGAGGCGCCGAGGACGAACAGGGCGCCGTCGTCGCTCGCCTGCCAGTCCACGCCGGCGAACCGGTCGCCGGTCTTCGCGGCGAGCCTGCGGCCCGCCGCGGCCTGGTGCTCGCCCAGGACGCTGAGACCGAGGCGTGGGGAGGCTCGCAGGGCCGGCCAGGTGGCCGAGGCGTTCCGCACGCACACCGACAACAGCGCGGGATCCAAGGACACCGAGGTGAACGAGCTGACGGCCATCCCGGCCGGTTCGCCGCCGGACAACGCGCACAGGGCCGTCACGCCGCTGGGAAAGCACGCGAATGCCTTGCGCAGAACCGTTGCACGGTCGTCGATCGATTGGACGGTGATCACGGAAGCCTCCCCAGGACTCGGCTGCGCGGCAGGTCGCCGGCAGCTCCGCGCTAGACGTCGATCGCCTTCTCGATGGGGGTCCCGCCGCCGACCACCACGTAGATCCGCCCGGCGGTGCCGGGCCGGTCGATGAGCTCCACGAGCACGGCGGCGACGTCTTCCCGGGCGACCTGGTCGAACCGGGCGCGCTTCGGCGCGATCGGGTTCCCGGCGGTGAGTTCGACGGTGCCGTCACCGTCGCCGTCGGCGAGCACGCCGGGCCGCAGCACCGTCCAGTCGAGCTTGTCGCGATCGAAGATGTGCTGTTCGGCGGCGCGCTTGGCCTGCAGGTAGACGGCGTACCCCTCACCGATGCCGGGGTCGTCGGCACAGCCCACGTTGATCGAGCTGACGTGCAGGAACCGCCGCACACCAGCCTGTTCCGCCGCGTCCATGACCAGCACCACGGCGGCCCGGTCCATCCGGTCGCGGCGCGCGGCGGTGGCGGCGTTGCCCGAGCCGGCCGAGAAGACGGCGACGTCCGCGCCGGCCAAGGTGGCGGCCACCTCGTCCACGCTGGCGTGCTCGAGGTCGAGCACGACGGCTTCCCCGCCGGCCCGTTCGACGTCGGCGACGTGCCGGGGATTGCGCACGATGCCCAGGACCGAGTCGCCGCGGCCGGCGAGCTGCCGAGTCAATCGCAGGGCGATCTTGCCGTGGCCGCCGGCGATGACAATCTTCATTCCATGCCCTTTCTTGCGGAAGGTCTGCCGGGAAACGAACCCGGAAGATCTTCCTGCAATTCTTCCCATTGTCGTCGTCTTCGGGCGGAGGGCTGCCGAAATGCTCGGCGACCCACGCCATCGGATCCTGCGGTGTGGGTGTCAGCCGCAGAACCTGTGCTGTGCCAAGTGAGAGTGGACGCGACCGGCAGTCGTCGTCGTCCGGTGGCGGAACGAAATCAGTCAACCATCGGTCACGCCGATCGGTCAATCGGCGTTGTCGTCACTCTTCCGTGGGGCGTGGTCGAGCTGGGCCTGGGCGGCGAGCGACCACAGGTAGCTCAGCGGTTCGCCATCGGGTTCGTCGGTGTACTCGGCGATCAGTTCCTGCATCCGGCGGCGGAGCGAGTCGACGGACTCCGGTCGCAACCGGAGGACGCCCCGTTTGGCGCCCCGGCCGGAGTCCTTCCCCGCGGCGATCAGTTCGGCGCGGTGGGCGCCGAGCACGGCCAGGTCCACCTGCTGGCCCAGGCCGGCGTCGTCGGGCATGATCGTCAGCCCCCAGGTGCGCGCGGTCGCGCGGTAGGGCCGCTGCAGTGCGCCGTTCTCCCCGGTGCACACCGGTTCGGCGGCCAGGAAGTTCGTCTTCACCAGGGCGCGGATGTGCCGCAGCGTGGTCGCGGGAGCGAGGTCGAGCTCGACCGACAGCTGCTTGTTGGTCAGCGCGCGGTTCAGGCACAGCCGCAGGATGCGCCAGCGGACCGGGTGTCCGAGCGCCTTGAGTTCTTCGACAGTCGCTTCCACGGACTGCACTGTACCTTGCCAAGCCGTCACCAGTTTGCTTGACTAACATCGATATCATTTCCTGCAATCAGTTGGAGGTCCGGTGATCGAGCAGCTCAGGGCGTGGGTGGACGACCGGGACCTGGTCGCCGAGCTGGCGGACTGGATCTCCCGGCCGAGCGTGAGCCGGACCGGCGAGGGCATGGCCGAGGCCGCGACGCACGGTCTCGGGCTGCTCCGCGCGTCGGGCCTGGAGGCGCGCGAAGCCGAGACCGGTGGCTGGCCCGCGCTGATCGGGACGGCGGACGGACCCGGGCCGCACGTGCTGATCTACGGCCACTACGACGTGCAGCCGCCCGGCCCGCTCGAACTGTGGACGACACCGCCGTTCGTGCCGTCGATCCGTGACGGCCGGATGTACGGGCGCGGCACCGGCGACAACAAGGGACAGAACCTCGCGCAGCTGCTGGGGTTGCGTGCCCTGCGCGACCTCACCGGCGGATACCCCTGCCGGGTCACGGTGCTGCTCGACGGCGAGGAGGAGATCGGCAGCCCCAACCTCGCCGCGGCCGTCCGCCAGGTCGGCCGGCCCGATCTGGTGATCTGGAGCGACGGGCCGGTGCACGACTCGGGCCGGGCCTGCGTGGTCCTCGGCATGCGCGGGATCCTCATGTTCGAGCTGCGTGCGCGGGGCGCGAACCGGCCGTTGCACTCGGGGCACTGGGGCGGGGTCGCGCCGAACCCGGCGTGGGCACTGGTGCAGCTGCTGGCCACCATGCGTACGGCGGACGGGGTCGTGACCGTGGCCGGATTCGCCGACGACGTCGCGCCGTTGAGCGACGGCCAGCGTGCCGCGCTGACCGATCTCCCGGTGGACGTGGCCGGAACACTCGAAGCGATCGGGGCGACGGGTATGGAGCCGCCGGCCGGCTTGGGCTTCCACGAACGCCTGGCGGTGCCGACGCTGACCGTGAACTCGTTGAGCTGCGAAGACTCCGGAGACCACCGCGCGGTGATCCCGGACGTCGCCGTCGCCCGCTGCGAGGCCCGGCTGGTCGGTGGCCAGACGCCGGCCCAGGTCGCGGAGGCCATCCGGCAGCACGTCGCGAAGTACGCTCCCGACGTCGAATTCGTGCCCGACGCGGCCGTGGCCCCGTCCACCACGTTGCCCGAAACCCCTTACACCGGAACGATTGTCCAGGCCGTCGAGGACGCGCACGGGCAGCGGCCGCTGCTGCTTCCGTCGATCGGGGGAAGCCTGCCGATCGCGGTGCTCGGCGACGGGCTCGCCGTTCCCTGTTACGGCGTGCCCATGGCCAACGCCGACGAGGCCAACCACGCCCCCGACGAGAACCTCGACCTCGACCTTTTCCACCGGGGGATCGTCACCGCGGCGACGATCCAGCTCGCGCTGGCGGCGCACTCATGACCGTCTGGGGCGCGTGGCCGGCGAAAGACGGCTTCGCTTACGTCGGCGACGAATCCGGCCGGCCGCAGCCGTGGTTCCAGACCTGGGCGGGGGAGCGGCGGATGCTCCCGATCGACGGCGCGGTCACCCGGCTGGCGTGGCGGCCGGACGAGTCGCGCCTGCTGGTCGTGACGGACGTGACCGGCGGCCAGGACTACCGGCTGGCCGAGCTCGATCCCGGCACCGGCGAGGTGGAGTGGCTGGCCGCGGAACCCGGTGTCCGGCGCGAGATCGGCGTGCCGTATTCGAGCACGAGCAATCCGTACAGCCCGGACGGCCGGCTGCTCGCCTACGCGACCAGTGCGCGTGACGTCACCTGCCTGGACGTCTACGTGCGGGACCTGAAGACCGGCGAGACCAGGATGGTCCTCGAGGGCGACGACCGCTACGTGCCGATGTTCTTCTCGCCGGACTCCCGGTACCTGCTCGTCCTGCGGTTCCACCAGAACACCGACCACGACCTGTTCACCTGCGATCTCGAGACCGGCCGGATCCGGCACCTCACCCCGCACGAGGGCCCGGCGAAGTACCAGCCGGGTGGGTGGAACGAGGACGGCATCTACCTCTGCACCACGGAGGGCCGCGACTTCCTCGGGGTCGCCCTGCTCGTCCCGGGCCGGGAACTGGAGTGGATCGCCACGCCGGACGCCGACGTGGAGAACGTGATCGTGGGCTCGCAGGTCGTCTGGGCCCTGCCGCAGGACCAGTGCACGATCCTGTGCACGTCGGAGACCGCGGTCGAACTGCCCGGATTCGCCTCCCAGCCGTTCGGCTACGACGGTTACGTGCCGCGGTTCGCCGGAGACCGGCTGCTCGCCCAGGTCGGTGCCGGCGACCGGGCGACCGAATTCCTGCTGGTGGACCCGACCTCCGGCGAGACGCGCCCGCTCACCGGCTTCGGCGACGGGCTGCCGGACGACCTCGTCGCGCCGGAAACGGTCCGGTTCACCGGAACCGGCGGGCTCGAGATATCCGGGCTGCTGTACCGCCCGCGTCCGGCGGCCGGTCCCGTTCCCGCGGTGCTCAGCATCCACGGCGGTCCGGAATGGGCCGCGCTGCCGGTCCACGACCCGCTGATCCAGCGGCTGGTGCGCGCCGGAATCGCCGTGCTGACGCCGAACGTGCGGGGCTCGACCGGGCGGGGGCTGGCCTACCAGCGGCTGATCTACCGCGACTGGGGCGGCGGTGACCTGGCCGATTTCGAAGCCGCCGCGGGTTTTCTCCGGAGCCTCGACGGGGTGGACGGCGACCGGCTCGGTGTCCACGGGATCTCCTACGGCGGGTTCGCGGCGCTCAGCTGCCTGACCAGGCTGCCGGAGTACTGGCGGGCCGGTGTCGCGATCTGCGGGCCGGCCGACCTCGAAGAGGACGTCCGGTCCCTGCCGCCGACGTGGAGCCGGCGGGTCGTGGAGTGGATCGGGGACGTCGGTGATCCGGCGGATCTGGCGAGGCTGAGGACGGCGAGCCCGCTGACCCACGCGGCCGAAGTCCGGGCGCCGCTGCTGCTGGCCCACGCGGTGAACGACACCACTGTCGGCATCAACGGCACCGAGCGGCTGTACGAGACGCTGACCGGGCTGGGCAAGACCGTGCGATTCATCCGCCTTTCCCGCGGTCATCTCCCGGACGACCGGGCGGAACGGGACGAGCTCGACGCCGCGGTCGTGCAATGGTTCCGCGACCACCTCGAGCCGCACCCGGCCGAGGTGAAAACGACGGCCGGACACCGATAGCCGGCACCGAATACGACCGAGGGGGTCAAGCGAACACCGAAAACACCTGGCGCCTGTGACCGCCGGAGTGCGAGAATGGAACGCGGCACTGTGTTGCCCTTGGCCCGCCGGATGCCGGCGGGCCCGTGATCCGCAACGGCGCGGGTTCTCTTTCCCATTGTAGCGGCACTGTCCACTTGGGACAAATCTTGACCTCACGCTTTCCGAAAATTTCGTCGACCAGCTCGGCCCGAAGAACCCACCCCCAGAAAGGATAGGCACAGAAAATGCCTCCTGCTGTCGCCGGCGCCGAGACGCCGTCCCGCCGACGCCTCGGCTGGATCCTGGCCCTGCTGGCTTTCGCCCAGTGCATTTACGCCATCGACTACAGCATCGTTTTCGTGGCGCTGCCCGACATCGGTTCCGGTGTCGGCTTCTCCGCGCACACCCTCCAGTGGGTCGTCAGCGCCTACGCCGTCGCCTTCGGCGGCTTCCTGCTGCTCGGCGGCCGTGCGGCCGACCTGTTCGGCCGCCGCCGGGTGTTCGCCTTCGGGCTGTTCCTCTACGCGGTTTCCTCGCTCGCCGGCGGGCTCGCGAGCGACCCGACGGTCCTGATCGTGGCGCGTGCTGTGCAGGGGATCGGTGGCGCTTTCCTCGCCCCGGCAACGCTTTCCCTGGTCACCACCACCTTTGCCGAAGGACCGGAGCGCAACCGGGCGCTGGCGATCTGGGGTGGTGCCGGCGGCAGCGGCATGATCCTCGGTTCGCTGCTCGGCGGCGTGCTGACCGGCGCCTTCGGCTGGGCGTCGATCTTCTTCGCCAACGTCCCGCTCGCCGGTGGTGCCATGCTGCTCACCTTCTTCATCATCCCGAAGGACGCCGACCGGCGGGGCGCCCGGCGCAAGTTCGACCTGCCCGGCGCGCTGACCGCGACCGTGGGGGCGACGCTGCTGGTGTTCACCCTCGTCCAGGGACCGGTGTCGGGCTGGACCTCGCCGCCGATCCTGATCGGCGGGGCCATTGCGGTGATCGTGCTCGCCGGGTTCCTCGTCATCGAGGGTCGCGGCCGCGACCCGCTGCTGCCGCTTCGCCTGTTGCGCAACCGGAACCTGAGTACGGGTACCGTCGTCGTCTTCGTGTTCATGGGGACGTTCGGTGCGCTGCCCTACTTCTACACCGTCTACTTCCAGTCGGTGCTCGGTTACAACGCGACGCTGAGCGGGATCGCCTTCCTCACGCCGTGTGTGGGCGTGCTGATCGGCAACCTGTCCGGCGGGAAGCTGGTCACCCGGCTCGGGGCGCGCACCACGCTGATCATCGCGCTGATCACCGGGGCCATCGGCACCGCGGCCTTCGCGGTCACCATTTCGGCGACCGGGTCGTACCTGGCGCTGGTGCCCGGGGTGTTCGTCCTGAGCATCGGCCAGGGCACCATCTTCACCGCGATGTACGCGGCGGCGACCACCGGTGTCGCGGAAGAGAACCAGGGCATCGCCTCGGGGATCGCCTCGACCGGTCAGCAGGTCGGCGCCGCGGTCGGGCTCGCCGTTCTGGTGGCGGTCCTGAACGCCGGGCACGAGGGGCTGACCGGTGAGGCGTTGCGCGTCGCCACCGCCGACGGGCTGCGCACCACCATGTGGGTCACCGTGGTGGGCATTCTGCTCATCGTGCTGGTCACGCTGAACTTCCGGCGGGTTCCGGCGGCTCCGGTGGCCGAACCCGAGAAACAGGTTGACATGAATCCGGCCGTCTGACCTCACGGCTCGAACCGAAAAGGTGATTCCGCCTCGTGCTCCCACGAGGTGGAATCACCTTTTTGCTTGTGCATGAGCGTGAGCAGCGGAATCCGATCGTTTGATCGAAACGATCCGGACGCCGTCCGGTGCCGGCCGTTTAACGGCGGCACAATTGGTTGACATTGCATATATTCCCTGTTTATGCTGGAAATCTGTTCGAAGGTGGCGGAGCCATGGGGGGTTCGTTGATCGAATATCGAAAGATCAATTCCGGACGCTGTCCCTTGCGGACCCTTTGAGTGGCACGCTCGGTGCGAATGTTCTTCAGCTGACGACCCTGGGGGGTTCTTTGCTCTGCCGTCGATTTCCAAGACATATTTTTCCGGCGAATGAATCGGCCGAATGTCGTATCTCCGAAACGCATTCTTCCGTAGCGGCCGGTGCGCGCTTTCCGGCACTCGCCCGCGGTACGGGAGAAAAGCGCACCGGCGGAGACCCCGCCGACAGGCCCGCACCGGCCGGACGGGCCTCGTGACGGCGGGTCCGGAGTACGGCGACGTCCTGGAGCCCTCCACGGCCGCGGTCCTGCCGGCAGGTTCGCTCGACACGGTGCCGCGGCGGAGCCGGTTGCTCCCCGAAGGACAGCGAGTGCTGGTCAAGGTGCACCTCGACCTGGCCAAGGCGGCGGCGACCTCGGCGAACCACCGCCTGGGCGGCAGCACCCCGGTCGGCCAGCTCATGGCCGAGGTGCTGGTGCGGCAAGGGCTGTACGAGTACGCCGAGGAGGTGCTGCCCCGCCAGCCTGCCGGCGATGCCCCGCTGGCCCGCCGCACCCGCTGGGCCGTGACCGCGGCGGCGATCAAGTACTGGGGAGCGGGTGACGTCGAGGCCGCGCACCGCGTGCTGCGCGACGTCGGCAGCCCGGTGACCGCGGCTCACCGGGCCGGCTTGCTGCTGCTGGACGGCCGCACCCGCGCGGCACTGGCCGCGGGGGAGAACGTACTGGCCGACCGGCCGGTACCCGACGAGGCGATCCCGCCGGCGGTGATCACCGTGGTCGTCGCGGCCGGCCTGGCCGGCCGGTTCGGCCAAGCGCTCGCGGCCGCCACCCGGCCCGGCCGGGACCGGCCCCGGTCCGCCGAGATCGGGTACGCGCACTGCTTCGTGTTGCTGCTCGCCGGCCAGGTGCGGCAGGCGCACCGGATGGCCGACGACGGGTACCGGGACGCGGTGGCCGCCGGAAGCGTCGCGGTGGCCGCCGGCTGGCTGGCTCTGCGCGGCGCGGCCGCCAAGACCCGGGGCGACCTGACGGCCGCCATCGCCGATCTCGAGACCGCCTCGCACCTGTTCGACAGCGGCAGCTCGGGTCCGATGCTGGCGCCGTGCCTGGCCGAGCTCGCCGTGGCCCGCGCCGTGTCCGGTGACCTGGCCGGCGCCGAGCAGACCCGGCTGCTCGCCGACCGGGCACCCGGGTGCCGCATGTTCGTCCCGTGGCTGACCCTGAGCCGGGCGTGGATCACCGCGGCGGGCGGCGACACCACGCTCGCCGCCCGGCAGGCGCGCACGGCAGCCGACGTCGCCATGGCTTCGGGGCAGTACGCCGTCGAAGCCATGGCCCGCTACGACGTGTCCCGGCTCGGCGATCCGAACGCCGTACGGCATCGCCTCGCCGAGCTCGCCGACGTGGTGCAGGGGCCGCTCGTGCCGGCGATGGCGAGTGCCGCGGCCGCGCTGGCCCGGTCCGATCCCGGGGCCCTGGACGTCGCCACGGCGAAGTTCACCGAACTCGGGATGGATCTGTTCGCCGCGGAGACCGCCACCGCCGCGGCCGCCCTGCGGCAGGCCGCCACGCCCGCCCCAGGCGTCGCGCGCCCGGACGCGGCCACCCCGCTGCTGCGGCTCACGGCCCGGCTGGCCGGGCTCACCCGGCGCGAACGGGACGTCGCGCTGCTGGCCGCCGGCGGGTTCACCAGCCCCGCCATCGGGCACCGGCTGGGACTGTCCGCCCGCACCGTCGACAACTACCTGGGCCGGGCCTACCAGAAGCTGGGGGTGACCAGCCGTCGGGAGCTGGCCCCACTGGTGGCCGGCGACCGTCCACACCGACCCGTCCACGCCGAAGGGAACCACCGATGACCACGATGAGCGACCTCGACAAGATCTCGGCCAACCAGGAGGGCTTCAACCTGCGCGCGCGGGCGCACCTGCAGTCGTCGTACTACGACGTGGAAAAGTTCAAGCAGGGCCACAACATGCTGCGCAAGCTGGAACGGGAGGAGCTGGGCGACGTCCGCGGCCGGTCTCTGCTGGAACTGCAGTGCCACATCGGCGTCAACTCGCTCTCGCTCGCCCGGCTGGGTGCGCAGGTGACCGGCACCGACATCTCGGACGAGGCGATCGACATCGCGAACGGCCTCGCCGGCGAGCTGGACCTCGACGCGAAGTTCGTCCAGGCGAACCTCTACGACCTGCCCCAAGTGCTCGACGGGCAGTTCGACATGGTGTTCACCGGGTACGGCACCCTCTCGTTCCTGCCCGACATCCCCCGTTGGGCCGAGGTGGCGGCGAGCTTCGTCAAGCCGGGCGGCACCCTCACGATCGTGGAGATCCACCCGATCCTCAACCTCTTCGACGACGTCGACGGCGAACTCCGGGTGGCCCGCTCGCTCTTCCGGTCCCGGCAGGTGCACCACGAGATGTCCAAGAGCTACGCCGACAAGATCGACGACGCGGTGGAAGTGGAGAAGCACTCCATCTACGGCTGGCGGTGGACCGTGGAGGAGGTGGTGAACGCCCTCATCGGCGCCGGTCTGACCATCGAGCACCTCCGCGAGGTCCCCTACGACGCGCGGCAGCGGCTCCCGCTGATGGAGTCCGACGGGGACCACAACTGGCGGATTTCGGGTGACCCGATCCCGCTGTCGTTCGCCTGCGTCGCGAGGAAGTGAGCCGCGCCATGGCAGATCAGATCGTGGCGACACCGGAAATCCACGAGTACGTCCGCGCGGTGTCCCTGCGGGATGACCCGCTGCTGGCCGAGCTCCGGGCGGTGACCGCGGGCCTGCCGGGCGGCACGGCCATGCAGGTGATGGCCGAGGAGGGTCAGCTGCTGGCGCTGCTGGTCGGCTTGTCCGGGGCCAGGTCGGTGCTGGAGATCGGGACCTTCACCGGCTACAGCACGTTGTGCATGGCGCGGGCGCTGCCTCCGGGCGGCGTCGTCGTCACCCTCGACCTCGACGGCCGGTGGCCCGCGATCGGCGCCGACTACTGGCAGCGCGCCGGAGTCGCCGAGCGCATCGAGGTCCGCATCGGCGACGCGGCGAAGACGCTGGTCACCCTCGCGGAAGAGGGCGGTGACGAGCGGTTCGACCTCGTGTTCATCGACGCGGACAAAGCCGGCTACGGGACGTACTACGAGGCGGCGCTCGGCCTGGTGCGGCGGGAAGGGCTGATCGTCATCGACAACACGCTCTTCTTCGGCCGGGTGGTCGACCCGGCCGTCCGGGACCCGGACACCGTCGCGGTCCGGGCGCTCAACTCGGCTCTGCGCGACGATCCGCGGGTGGACATCGCGATGCTCACGATGGCCGACGGGATCACCCTCGCCCGCAAGAGGTGACAGCTCGATCGCCTGCGGCCGGCGCCCTCGACGGGGCGCCGGCCGCAGTGCGTTGTTCCCTCGGACTCGCGGGTCGCGGCGGCTCGCTCGCCCGCCCGGCCGAAACGAACCGGCCGCTGCCCCCAGGGGGACAGCGGCCGGTTCGGTGCTGACGGGCCGGGGATCAGGCCGTGGCCAGCCGCAACGCGGTCAGGTGCAGGGTGGTGGGTGCCGGACGCGGGCCGGGGGTGAGGTGCAGGCGTCGCGTCTCCGCGCTGTCCGGGGCCGGCAGTCCGGCAAGGCAGGCGCAGGGCTCGTCGGTGAACCCGGCGAACCGGTACGCGACGTCCATGATCCGGTTCCGGGCCGTCGGCCGGAAGTCCGCGACGAGGTGCGCGCCGGCCGTCGCCGCCTCGCCCACCAGCCAGTTCAGCACGGTCGCCCCCGCGCCGAAGGACACCACCCGGCACGAGGTGGCCAGGAGCTTCAGGTGCCACACCGCCGGGTCCTTCTCCAGCAGCGCGACACCGACCGCGCCGTGCGAGCCGAAGCGGTCGCTCATCGTCACCGCCAGGACCTCGTGGCGCGAATCGTCAAGGAGAGCACGCAGATCGGCGTCGGAGTAGTGGACGCCGGTCGCGTTCATCTGGCTCGTCCGCAGGGTCAGCTCCTCCATCCGGGACAGGTCGTCCGCCGTGGCGCGGCCGATCTCCATCACCAGCTCCAGCGAGCGCAGGAACGCCTCCGACGGCCCGTCGAACGACTCCTGCTCGGCCTGGCGGCGCACGTTCGACTGGTACATCTCGCGACGCCGGCGCGAGTCGGTCGTCACCGTGGCCGGCGTGTACTCGGGCAGGTCCAGCAGATCGGGAATCGACTCGGCCGGGTAGCAGCGCACCTCCGGCAGGTGGAACCCGACCTCCGCGCGCTCCGCCGGCTGGTCGTCGACGAAGGCGATCGTGTGGTGGGCGAACTTCAGCTCGTCGGCGATCGTGCGCACCGACGACGACTTCGGGCCCCAGCCGATCTTGGCGAGCACGAAGTACTCGGCGACGCCGAGGGCTTCGAGGCGCTCCCAGGCCGGGCCGTGGTCGTTCTTGCTGGCGACGGCCTGCAGGATGCCGCGGGAGTCGAGACCGGTGATGGTTTCGCGGACGTGGTCGGCGATGACCACGTCGTCGTCCTCGAGCAGGGTGCCCTTCCACAGCGTGTTGTCCAGGTCCCAGACGACACACTTGACCGTGGTGATCGGTTCGCTCACTGCGCCTCCCGCCGTACCGGACCGGTCCCGGCCGCGAGGGCGTGCCTGGCGAGCTCGAGCCGGCAGATCTCACTGCTTCCCTCGATGATTTCCATCAACTTGGCGTCCCGGTAACCGCGGGCGACCACGTGGCCGTCCGACGCGCCCGCCGAGGCCATGATCTGCACGGCCGACGCGGTTCCGCGCACGGCCTCGGTCGCGCTCACGTGCTTCGCGAGGACGGTGGCGATCACCTGGTCGGGCGAGCCCGACTCCCAGCACTCGGCGGCGTGCCGGCACACGGCGGTGGCGACCTGCTCCGCGGCGTAGAGGTCGGCGACCATCCGGGACACCAGCTGGTGCTCCGCGATGGGCTTGCCGAACTGCCGCCGGGCTTTCGCGTGCCCGGTCACCGCGCGGAGGCAGCCGCGCAGGATGCCGGCGCAGCCCCACGCCACCGACATCCGGCCGTAGGACAGTGCCGTCGTGATCAGGAACGGCAGCGACAGCCCGGTGCCGCCGAGGACGTTCGCGGCCGGCACCCGGACGCCGTCCAGCCGGACGTGCGCGTGCCCGGCCGCGCGACAGCCGAGGGGGTGCGGGACCTTCTCGATCCGGACCCCCTCGGCGTCCGCCGGCACGACGACCGCCGCCGCGTCGCCACCGGCCTTCGCGACGACGACGATCAGGTCGGCGTACACCGCGGCGGTGATCCACGTCTTGTGGCCGTCGACGACCACGGTGTCGCCGGTGAACCGCAGCTCGGCGGTCATCGCCCCGAGGTCGCTGCCGGCCTCGGGTTCGCTGAAGGCGACGGCCGCGAGCCGGCCGCCGGTCAGCTGCGGCAGGAACCGGGCCCGTTGTTCGCGGGTGCCCAGGCGCTGCACCATCCACGCCGCCATTCCCTGCGACGTCATCACGCTGCGCACGGAACTGCACAGGCTCCCGGCGTACGCGGTCAGCTCCCCGCTCTGCTGGCCGAGCATGCCGAGGCCGCCGTGTTCCTTCGCCACCTCCGCGCAGAGGAAGCCGGCCGCACCGAGTCCACTCAGGACGGTGCGCGGGATCTCGCCCGCGATGTCCCAGGCGCCGGCGTTGTCCTCGACGAAGCGCCAGGTGTCCGCGTGGCCGGGGGGAAGCCCGTCAGACATCGCAGCCTGCGGCGGACTCCGCCCGGAGCCGGGCGGTCAGCGCGGCCATGCTCTTGACCGTGAGGAAGTTGAACAGCTGCAGGTCCGGTCCGGCCACCGTCACGGAGTAGGCCTGTTCCAGGAACACCACCAGCTGCATGGCGAACATGGAGTTGGCCACCCCGGTGGCGAAGAGGTCCTGGTCCGCTTCGGGCCGGGTCCCGGTCTGCTCGGCCACGAACCTGCTGATCTCGTCGATGACGGCGTCCGTGTCGAAGGTCGCCTTTTCGGTTTGCTGTTCCGAATTCATGACTTTGCCTCACTGTAGACGTAGAAGCCACGGCCGCTTTTCCGGCCGAGCTCACCCAGCCGGACTTTGTCCAGGAGAACCTTGCTGGGGCGGCACCGCTCGTCCCCGGTCCGGGCGTGCAGCGCGTTCAGGGCGTCGACGAGGTTGTCGATGCCGATCAGGTCCGCGGTGCGCAGGGGACCCGTCGGATGACCGAGACAGCCCTGCATCAGGGTGTCCACCTCCTCGACGGTGGCGGTACCGGCCCCGATCACCTGCGCGGCGTCGTTGATCATCGGGTGCAGGAGCCGGCTCGTCACGAACCCGGGTGCGTCGTTGACCACCACCGCCCGCCGCCCGATCCGGGTCAGCAGCGCCAGCACCGACTCGACGGTCCGGTCCGCGGTCTTCGGGCCGCGGATCACCTCGACCATCGCGATGAGGTACGCGGGGTTCATGAAGTGCGTCCCGATGAGGTCTTCCGGGCGGGGCACCCACGCCGCCATCTCGTCGATGGGGATGCCGGAGGTGTTGGAGATCAGGGGAGTCCCGGGCCGGACCAGGGCCGCGAGGCCGGCGAGCACCTCCGCCTTCTTCTCGGGCAGCTCGGTGACCGCTTCGATGATCACCGTCGCCTCCGCGGCGTCGCCCAGCGAAAGTGTCGTGCGCAGCTTCCCCGGGGCGCGCCCGGCCGGCAGCGCCCCCGTCAGCTGGGCGTGCCGCAGCCCGGTGGCGGACGCCGCGCGGGCGCGCTCCAGCACGCCCTCGTCGACGTCCACCAGCACCACGGGCAAGCCGTGCCCGACGACGAGCGTCGAGATCCCGGTGCCCATGACCCCCGCTCCTACGATGGCAACGAGCGGCTCGTCCATGACGCCTCCTCCAGTCCCAGGGGCTCGTAGCTGCCGGTGTCGGGCCCGATCCAGTAGCGGCGCCGCTGGAACGGGTAGCCCGGCAGCGACACCCGCCGCGGTCGCGCCGGGCCGTGCACGGCGTCCCAGTTGATGTCCACAGTGGACTGCCACAGCCTGCCGGCGGTGTCGAGCAGGTGGGCCGGGCCGGACCGGCCCGCGTCCGCGGGTGGCAGTGCGGACAGGGCCACCAGCTCCGTGATCCCCTGCCGCGCGACGGCTTCGGTCAGCACGCTGCCCGTTCCGAGTTCGAGCAGGATTCGGCCGCGCTCGCCGGCCAGCTCCCGCAGGCCGTCGGTGAACCGGTCCGGTCCGCGGAGGTGGCGGGCCCAGTAGGAGGGCTCCACGGCCTCCTCCGGGCCGATCCAGGTTCCGGTCACGCCGGAGGTGTAGGGCACCTGCGGCGGTTTGAGCTCGTAACCCGCCACCTCGCCGGCGAACTCGGCCGCGGGCAGGTCGGGCACCCCGCCGCCGCCGGCGCGGGAGCGGATCCCGGCACCGGCGATGGTGACGTCGACGGCGTCCGCCAGGTCCAGCACTCCGGCCAGGCAGGCCGCCACGTACTCGCCGTCACCCACGCCGATCATCGCGGCGGGCTCGACGCCCCACGACTGCCACAGCCGCGCGAGGGACCACTGCAGGGCGAAGGCCGCCGCCGGCCCGCCGCCCGGGTCGTCCCGGCCGGCCTCCAGACCGTCCACTGTGGACGGGAAGAGCAGCCGGCGCAGGTCGTACCCGAGCCGTGGCCGCGCCAGTTCGGCGCAACGGTCCACCTGCTCGGCGAACACCGGCTCATCGCGGTAGACCGCCGCGGCGGCGTCCGGGTGGCAGGAACCGCTGCCCGGGAACCCGAAGACGACCTGCCGGGCGGGCACCACGCCGGTGGCGGACGCGGACCCGGCCAGCGCCCGGAGGGCGGCGACGGCTTCGGTCCGGTCGCGGCACACCAGGTGCCGGCGGACCGGGAACCCGGACCGGCCGGCCTGCAGGGTGTAGGCGACGTCCGCGATGTCCACGTCGTCGTGGCGGTCCAGGTGGCCGGCGAGATTGCCGGCCGCGGCCGCCAGGGCCTTCCCGGTGCGCGCGGACAGCACGAGCACCTGCGTCCCGCGTGCGGGCACGGCGTCCGGCCGCGCCGGCGCCTCCTCGAGCACCACGTGCGCGTTGGTGCCGCCGACACCGAACGCGCTGACGCCGGCCCGTCGCGGTGTCGCGCCCCGGGTCCAGGGACGGGCGGTGGTCGGCACGTAGAACGGAGTGCGGTCCAGCACCAGCGCCGGGTTGGGCGTCTCGAAGTTGATGCTGGGCGGGATCTCGCCGTGTTCGAGGGCCAGCACGGCCCGGGCGAACCCCACCGCTCCGGCGGCCGCGTCCAGGTGACCGACGTTGGCCTTCACCGAGCCGAGCGCGCAGAACCCGCGTTCGCGGGTGTCGAAGGCCTTGGTCAGCCCGGCCACCTCGATCGGGTCGCCGAGCGGGGTGCCGGTGCCGTGCGCCTCGACGTAGCCGATAGTCTCCGACGGGACGCCGGCGACCGCGTGCGCGGTGGCGATCACCTCGGCCTGCGCCTGCATGTTCGGCGCGCTGAAGCCGAACTTCGTCGAGCCGTCGTTGTTGACCGCCGTACCCCGGATCACCGCGCGGATGTGGTCGCCGTCCGCGAGCGCGTCGCTCAGCCGGCGCAGCGCCACGACCGTGACGCCGTACCCGGGAATGGTCCCGCCGGCGGCGGCGTCGAAGGGCCGGCAGTGGCCGTCGCGGGCGAAGATCCCGCCCGCGACCAGCGGATAACCGCCGATCAGCGGAATGGGCAGTGCCACCGCACCCGCCAGCGCCATGTCGCATTCGTGCCCCAGCAGCGCTTGGCAGGCGAGGTGGATGGCGACGAGCGACGTGGAACACGCCGTCTGGACGGTCATCGCGGGGCCACGCAGGTTGCACAGGTAGGCCGCCCGCGTCGCGAGGAAGTCCTTGTCGTTGTACGGCCGCGCGGAGAACGCCGCCAGCGACCGCCGGAACCGCGCGTTCGCGAGGAGGTTCAGCGGCAGGTACTTGTTGGCGAAGCACCCGGCGTAGACACCGACGGCGCCGTCGAAGCGCGACGGGTCGTGTCCGGTGTCCTCGAGCGCGTGCCAGACGCACTCGACGAAGAGCCGCTGCTGTGGATCGCTGAGCTCCGCCTGTTGCGCGGTGTACCCGAAGAACTCCGCGTCGAACTCGTCGGCGTCGTCGACGACCGCCGCGGCGGGCACGTAGTCGGGGTGGGTCACCATTTCGGCCGGCCACCCGGCGTCGACCAGCTGCCGGGTGCTGAACCGGGTGACCGACTCGACGCCGTCCCGCTGGTTGCGCCAGAACTCCGCCATGGTGGCCGCTCCGGGCACCCGCCCGGCCAGCCCGACGACCGCGATCGGCTCCATCCCGTCTTCCGGTTCGGTGGTCACCGCAGGCCCCCCGTGGCTCGATGCCGGGTCGAACAGCTCGCAGGCACGCTCACGTTCCCGCCTTTCCGTTGCGCCGCTTGGCGGTCTGGCCGGCGGCGCGGCGCGCGGCGGCCCGGGCGGCCCCGGCGCCGACCGCCTCGTCGGCCCCTCCGGCGGGCTTGCGGTCGATGGCCTCAGCCAGTGCCCGCGCGGACGGGTACCGGAACATGTCCACGAGTGAGAGATCGCTTTCCCGGTGTTCGAGCAACCGGGCCCGGGCCACCACCACGAGCAGCGAGTTGCCGCCGAGCTCGAAGAAGCTGTCGTCCACGCCCACCCGGTCGACGCCGAGCACTTCCCGCCACACGTCGGCGACCAGCCGCTCGGTCGCGTTCGCCGGCGGCGCGTACGCCGTGGGTCCGTCGGGCCGCGCGGCCGACAGCTCGGGCAGCGCCCGGCGATCGACCTTGCCGTTCGGGGTCAACGGCACCGCGTCGATCGGGTGGAACGCGCTGGGCACCATGTAGCCGGGCAACCGCGTGGCGAGGAAGGCCCGCAACTCGGCCGCGGTGGTCGGCCGGCCGGTGGCCGGGACGTAGTAGCCGACGATCCGTTGCTCCGCGCCGACGCCCCGGATGACCGCGACCGCCGAAGCGACGCCGGCGTGCCCGGCGAGCGCGGTCTCGATCTCGCCGAGCTCGATCCGGTGACCGTGCAGCTTCACCTGGTCGTCGACCCGGCCCAGGAACTCGAGCTCGCCGCCCGGAGCCCAGCGGGCCAGGTCGCCCGTCCGGTAGACCCGGGCGCCCGGCTCGGTGGCGAACGGATCGGGCTGGAAGCGTTCGGCGGTCACCTCCGTGCGGCCGAGGTACCCCCGCACCACACCGCTGCCGCCGAGCAGCAGCTCTCCGGGGACGCCCGCCGGGCACGGCCGCGTCTCGCGGTCGACCACGTAGGCCTGGACGTTCGCCAGCGGCCGCCCGATGCGCACCGGGCCGGCCCCGGGCCGGATCCGGGACGTCGTCGCCCAGACCGCGGCCTCGGTCGGTCCGTACATGTTGTGCACCGTGCCGCCGACGGCGCCGGCGAGCTCGCCGGCCAGGTCGGTGGGCAGCGCCTCGCCGCCGACCAGCAGCCGGCTGAGCCGGGGCAGCTCGGCTCGCGCGTCCTGGTCCGCGAGCAAGGCACGGGCCAGGGACGGTGTGCACTGCAGGTGCGTCACCGCGTGCTCGCGCAGCTGGTCGGCGATCGGCGCTTCGGGTTCGGCGAGCGCGGCTTCCCGGCGCTCGCCGGTGATCTCCCGGACCGTCGTCAGGTGCGCCAGGGCGTCGAGCGTCGCCTGCTCGTCGACGCCGAAGTCGATCAGGCAGGCGACCTCGTCGACGCCGGCGGCCTTCATCCGGTCCACCGTGTCGGCGCAGACCTGCGGGGTGCCGAGCAGGCTGGCGGTGGCGAAGAACCGGTCGAAGGCCCGGTCGACCAGCTCCCGCAGGTCCTCGGGGGGCAACGCCTTGAACTCCTCGGCGCTGCCGGTGGTGGCGCCGAGCGAGGCGATCAGGTCGAAGGAGGTCTCCAGGTACCGGCTCATCGGCTCCCGGACCAGCTCCCGCACCTCGTCGAGGTCCTGGCCGACGAAGGTGTGGACCATGACCGCCACGTGGCCGTCGCCGGGGCCGTGCCCGTGCTCGCGCCAGCTCTTGCGGTACAGCGCGATCTTTTCGCTCAGCTCCTCCAGGCTGTGCCCGAGGAGGTGGGTGAGCACCCCGGTGCCGGCCTCGCCGGCCATCCGGAAGGTCTCCGGATGACGGGCGCTGGTCAGCCACACCGGCAGCTCCGGCTGGACGGGCCGGGGGAACACCCCGACCTCGATCTCGGCGCCGGCGCCGTTGCGCCGCGGCACCTTCCCGCCACTCCACAGCTGCCGGACCTCCGCGAGCCCGTCGATCATCAGCTGCTTGCGCTTCTCGAACCGGTCCGGGGCGAGCGCGAAGTCGTTGGCGTGCCAGCCAGAAGCGAGCGAAACCCCCACCCGGCCGGCCGAAAGGTTGTCCACGACGGACCATTCCTCGGCCACCCGCACCGGGTCGTGCAACGGCAGCACCACGCTGCCCGCGCGGACCTGCACCCGCTCGGTGATCGCGGCGACGGCCGCGGCCATCACCGAGGGGTTCGGGTACAGCCCGCCGAACTGGTGGAAGTGGCGTTCGGGGGTCCAGACCGCCGTGAAGCCGTTGCGGTCGGCGAACTTCGCGCCCTCCAGGAGCAGGCGGTAGCGATCACCGGCGTTGGCCTCCGAGTCGCTGCCGAAGTAGAACAGGCTGAAGTCGATGTGGCGCGCGCGGGCCGTGGCGGCCGTGGCCGATTCCGCCGCGGCCGAGGGGAGGGGTGGCTCGCCGCGCAGCACGACGCGGTGGCCGCGCGTCAGCGCCCACAGCAGCTCGACGACGGAGATGTCGAAGGAAACGCTCGTCACCGCGAGCCAGGTGCCGGGTTCGTCGGCCCCGAAGACCTCGTTCATCCCGGCGAAGAGGTTGACCACGTTGCGGTGGGTGACCATGACGCCCTTGGGCCGCCCGGTGGAGCCGGACGTGTAGATCACGTACGCCAGGTTGTCGGGGGTGGTCACCGGCGGAGCGGCCGGCTCGGTGTCCGGTGCCCCGGTCAGGTCGGGCACCAGCACCTGCTCGGCGCCGAGCCGCCGGGCGGAGGCGGCCGTCCCCGGGTCCGCCACGACCAGCCGCACGCCGGCGTCGCCGATCATGAACGCCAGCCGGTCCCGCGGGTAGCCGGGATCCAGCGGCAGGTACGCCGCGCCCGCCTTGAGGATCCCCAGCAGGGTGACCACCAGCGTGGAGGTCCGGCCGAGGTGGACGCCGACCGGCTCGTCCGGCGCCACGCCGAGCCGGCGCAGGTCCGCGGCGACCCGCTCGGCGAGCCGGTCGAGCTCGCGGTGGGTCAGGGTGGCGTCGGCGGCGACCACGGCGACGTCGTCGGGCGTCGCGGCCGCCTGCTCCGCCAGCACCTGGTGCACGAGGACGTCGTCGATCCCGGTCCGGGTCCCGGCCTGCCAGCCGGCCAGGGTGGCCAGCTCGGCCGGCGGCAGCACCGCCAGCTCGTCGACGGGCCGGTCCGGGGCCTGCGCGGCGGCGGTCACGACGCTGACGTACCGCTCGGCGATCCGCTCGGCCGTCGCGGCCTCGAACAGGTCCGTGTTGTACTCCAGCCGGCCGGTCAGGCCGGCGGGAGTGCGCGCGAGGCTCAGCGTGAGGTCGAACCGCGCCGTGCCGGTGTCGCCCAGCACCGGGCTCACCTCGCAGCCGTCCAGGCGCAGTCCCGCCCCCTCTTCTTCGTACCGGTAGCTGAACAGCACCTGGAACAACGGGTTCTGGGCGAGGTCGCGGTCGGGGTGCAGCTGTTCGACGAGCCTCTCGAACGGCAGGTCCTGATGGGCCAGCGCGCCCTTGACCTCGGTCCACAGCCGCTGGACCAGCTCCCGGAACGTCGGGCGCGACGCGACGTCGCAGCGGAGCACCAGGGTGTTGGTGAAGAACCCGATCAGCCCGGCCAGTTCGGGCCGTTCCCGCCCGGAGACCGGGGTGCCGACCACGACCTCGTCCTCGCCGGACTGGGCCCGCAGCAGCACCGCGAAGGCCGCGAGCAGGACGCTGAAGAGCGTGGCGCCTTCCGCCTGGCCCAGCTCCTCCAGCCGCCGGACCGCGTCGGCCGGCAGCTCGAACGAGAGCGCGGAGCCACGGAAGGTCTGCACCGGCGGGCGGGGGTGGTCGGTGGGCAGGTGCCGCGTGGGCATGCCGGCGAGCCGGTCCGTCCAGTAGCCCAGCAGCCGGTCGAGCTCGGGCCCGGCCAGCGTGCTCTGCTGCCATTCGGCGAAATCGGCGTACTGCGCGGGCAGGTCGGCCGCCGGCCGGTCGTGGCCGGCCAGCGCGGCCCGGTACCGCGCTTCGATCTCCCGGCCCAGCACGCCGACCGACGGGGCGTCGCAGGCGAGGTGGTGCACGGTGATCAGCAGCCGGTGCCGCTCGTCGGCCAGACGCAGCAGGCGGGCCCGGAGGACCCGGCCGGCCACCAGGTCGAACGGCGTGCCGGCCTCCTCGTCCGCGAGCCGCGTCACCTCGCCGGCCGACCGGCCGGGCGCGGTCAGGTCGACGACGGGGACGGACACCGGGCCGGGCGGCAGGACCACCTGGTGGGGTGTCCCGCCGGCCGACCGGAAGGCGGTGCGCAGGATTTCGTGCCGCCGCACGACTTCGGTCAGCGCCTGTTCGAGCGCTGCGACGTGCACCGGACCGGTGATGTCGTAACCGAGCGGGACGTTGTACACCGCACTGCCCGGCTGCAGCTGGTCGAGGAACCACAACCGCCGTTGCGCGTAGGAGAGCGGCGTCCGGCTGTCCTCTTCGGACCGTTGCTGGAGCAGGGCGGCGAGCCGGGCCCGCCGGTCCCCGGTCTCCGGTTCGATGGTCGTGCTCACTGCTGCACCCCGGTCCCCTCGGCAGTTCCTTCCGCGTCGAGCAGGAGCGACGCGACCTCCTCGTCGGTGAGCCGGTCGAGCTCGGACAGCAGCCGCGTGGCCGAGCGGCGGGTGACCGGCCGGATCGGGCCGGAACCCGGCGCCGGTCCGGCCGCCGCCACCGCGACGGCGTCCGCCAGGCTCGCCACGGTGGGGCGCTGGAGGAACCGCGCGATCGGCACCTCGACCCCGAACGCGTCGTTGACCTGGGTCACCAGCCGGGCCGCCAGCATCGAGTGGCCGCCCACGCGGAAGAAGTCGTCCTCGCGGCCCACCGGCCGGTCGCGGAGCAACGCCGACGCGAGCTGCGCGACGCGTTCTTCCGTCGGCGTCCGCGGGACCTGCTCCGCCTCGGGGACGGCCGGAGTGCTCGGCGCGAGCTCGGCCAGCGCCCCGTGGTCCACCTTGCCGTGTTCGGTGAGCGGCAGGGCGGGGAGCACCACGACGTCGGCCGGCACCATGTACGCGGGCAGCCGGTCTCGCAGGAAGGCCAGCAGTTCTTCGTCGGACGCGGTTCCGGACCGGCCGTCGCGGCAGGCGTAGGCCACGAGCGAGGCGTCGGCCCCCTCGGTGAGCGCTCGGACGACGACCGCGGCGTCCCGCACGTCCGGGTGCTCCCGGAGCGTGGCCGCCACCTCTTCGGGCTCGATCCGGAACCCCCGGATCTTCACCTGCTCGTCGACCCGGCCGAGGAACTCCAGCTGCCCGTCGGGCAGCCAGCGGACCAGGTCGCCGGTGCGGTACAGGCGGGCGCCCGGCCGGGAGGCGAACGGATCGGCGGGGAAGCTCGCCGCGGTCAGCTCCGGGCGGTTGACGTAGCCGCGGGCCACCGCCGTGCCGCCGAGGTGGAGCTCGCCCCGGACCCCGGTCGGCACCGGCCGGCCCTCGGCGTCCAGCACGTGGGCCTCGACGCCGGCGATGGGCCGCCCGATCGGCGGCCGCGGTCCGGCCGGCCCCGGCGGGACCAGGCCCGCCGTGGCCACCACGGTGTTCTCGGTCGGCCCGTAGTGGTTGTACAGCCGGAAGGGCAGGCCTTCCGGAGGCGCGGCGGGCAACGCGTCGCCACCGGTCAGCAGGGCCCGCAACGCGGTGCCGGCGGGCCACGGCTCGGTGAGCACGGCCGCGGCGACCGGTGTGGGCAGGAACGCCACGGTGATCCGCTCTTCGGCGAGCCAGCGCACCAGTTCCGCCGGCGCCGCCCGCAGCTTCGGCGGGACGACGCAGAGCATGGCCCCCACCGCCAGGGTGGGCCAGATCTCCCACGTCGACGCGTCGAACCCGGGGCTCGCGAACAGCGCGGTCCGGTCCGCCGGACCCAGGTCGTACTCGCGCTTGTGCCAGCCGACCAGGTTCGCCAGTCCCCGGTGGGGGAGGGCCACGCCCTTGGGCCGGCCGGTCGATCCCGACGTGTAGATGAGGTAGGCCAGCCGGTCCGGGGTCACCGGGCCGGCGGCCGGGGCGCTGCCGGCCGGGGTCGGGCCGGTGCGAGCGCTCAGGTCGAAGACCCGGAAGCTGCCGGAGGACGACGGCAGCCGCCCGTGCATGTCCGGCGTGGCAACGGCTTTCCGCACGCCGGCGTCCTGCAGCATGAAGGTGATCCGCTCCGCCGGGTAGCCCGGGTCGACGGGCAGGTAGCACCCGCCGGCCAGGAGCACCGCGAGCTCGCCGATCACCAGCTCGACCGAGCGGTCGGCGCACACCGCCACCGGTTCCTCGGCGGCGAGGCCGGCTTCCCGGAGCTCGCCGGCCAGCGTGCCGGCGCGCCGCCACAGTTCGCCGTAGGTGAGCTGCCCCTCCGGCCAGCTCACCGCCGCCGCACCCGGCCGCGTCCGCACCTGCCGCTCGATCAGCTCGGTGACCGGCAAGGTGCCGGCCGGCACCGGCCCGCGGGCCCAGCCGTCGAGCTGCCCGGCCTCCGCCTCCTCGAGCAGGCGCAGCGCGCCCACCCGGGTGTCCGGCCTGGCCACCGCGTCGGCGAGCAGGGTCAGATAGTGCGAGATCATCCGCGTCATGGTGGACTCGTCGAACAGGTCCGACGAGTGCTCCCAGATGATCGAGATGTCGTCGTCCTCGGGGCTGGGCGCCCGGCCGAGGCGCTGCTCGGCGCGGGGGATCACGATCACGTTGAGGTCGGACTTGGCCGTGCGGTTCGAGCGTTCGGTGACCCGGCCGGTGAGCCCGCCGAAGTCGATGTCCGGCACCGCGGAGTCGTGGAAGCTGAACATGACCTGGAACAGCGGGGTGCGGGACGGGTCGCGGGCCGGGTCGATCGCGTCGATCACCGCGTCGACCGGGGTGTCCGACCACGCCAGCGTCTCGGCCACACCCCGGCGCACCTGCTCGAGCAGGTCGGCGAACGGCTGGTCGGGCGCCACCTTCGTGCGCAGGACCAGGGTGTTGACGAGCATGCCGAGCAACGGCTCCAGTTCGGGCACGTTCCGGTTCGCGGCGCCGGTCCCGACGAGCATGTCCCGCTGTCCGGTGTAGTGGTACAGCAACGCCGCGAAGCCCGCGTACATGGTGGCGAACAGCGAAACCCGGTGCTGCCGGCTGAAGGCGCGCAACGACCGCGACAGCTCGGCCGGGAGCAGGATCCGCGGCGCCCGGCCGCGGAAGCTCATCACCGGCGGCCGCGGGTGGTCGGTGGGCAGCTCGAGGGTGTCCGGCGCGCCGGCCAGCCGGGCGGTCCAGTGGTCGACGTGCGCGCGGAGCACGTCGCCGCGCATCCAGTTCCGTTGCCAGTGCGCGTAGTCCGCGTACTGGACGGCCAGTTCGGGCAGCGGCGAGGGCTCTCCGGCCGCGAAGGCCGGGTAGAGGACACGCAGCTCGGACAGGAACATCGAGAGTGACCAGCCGTCGTGGACGAAGTGGTGTTCCACGTGCAGGAAGGTGTTCTGCTCGTTCTCGTGACGCAGCAGCACCCAGCGAGCGGGCGGTGGCCGGGTGAGGTCGAACGGCCGGCGCAGTTCCGCGGCGACGACGTCGTCGGCCTCCGCGGCCGGGACGTCGAGCACCTTGAACGGCGCCTCGGCCGCCGCCACGGGACGCTGGTGGCCGACGCCGTCGATCGAGACGAACGCCGTCCGCAGGATCTCGTGCCGCCGCACGATCTCGTTCAGCGCGGCGCGCAGGGCGTCGACGTTCACCGTGCCCTGCATCGACACCGTCGACTGGAAGTTGTAGGCCAGGTTGCCGGGGGAGAGCTGCTCGAAGAACCAGACCCGTTCCTGCGGCAGGGAAAGCGGAATGGGCTGATCCCGGGGGACGCGGCGCAGCGGCGGCGGGATCGGCGCGATCAGCGGGGAGACGGGTTCCTGCCCGTCGGCCGCGGCCGCCCGCTCGTCGACGATGGCGGCGAGGCCGGCCACGGTCCGGGCTTCGAACAGCTCCGCCACGCTCACCGCGGCGTTCAGCTCGGTCGCGAGCGGGACCGCCAGCTTGCCGACGAGCAGCGAGTTCCCGCCCAGTGCGAAGAAGTCGTCGTCCACACCGATCTCGGTGATGCCGAGCAACCCGGCCACGATCCCGGCCACCGCGATCTCGGTCGCGGTGCGGGGCGCCACGACGTCGTCGGCCAAGCCGGCCGCGGCGCGGTCGGGCGCCGGCAGCGCTTGCCGGTCGACCTTGCCGTTGGGGGTCAGGGGCAGCGAGGGCAGCGCAACGATCGCGGCGGGCACCATGTACGCGGGCAGCCGGTCCGCGACGAACCCGACCAGCTCGGCGGGCGCGACGGGGGAGACGACGTAGGCGACCAGGCGCGCGTCCGGGCGGCCGGAGCGTTCGACGGCCACGAAGGCGTCCCGGACGCCCGGGTGCTGCTTGAGCACCGTGGCGATCTCGCCGGGTTCGATCCGGAACCCGCGGATCTTGGCCTGGTCGTCGTACCGGCCGATGTACTCGAACACCCCGTCCGGCCGGCGGCGGACCTTGTCGCCGGTGCGGTACATCCGCTGCCCGGGAACGGTGATGTCCGGCACGAACACGGCTGCCGTGGCCGCCGGGTCGCCCAGGTAGCCGCGCGCCACGCAGTCGCCGGCCAGGCACATCTCGCCGGCCTCGCCGTCGGGCACCGGGTCGAGCCCGTCGAGCACGTAGCAGCGCACGCCGTCGACGGGCACGCCGATCGGCGGCGGCACGGGCCCGCCGGGAAGCACCTCGCAGGCCGTCACCTTCACCGTGGCCTCGGTGGGCCCGTAGAGGTTGACGACGGGGAACGGCAATCCGGCCGGCACCCCGCGCTGCATCGCCGAGCCGCCGGTGTGCAGGAACCGGAGCGCGGTGTGCGCGGGCCAGGTCTCGTCGAGGATGGCCTCGGCCAGCGGCGTGGGCAGGAAGGTCACCGTGATCTGTTCGTCGGCGAGCCAGGCGGCGAGGTCGGGCGGCGACGTGCGGACCTCGGCGGGCGGTATCACCAGCGCGGCGCCGGCGGTCAGGGTGAACCAGATGTCCTGGACCGAGACGTCGAACCCGGGACTGGCCAGCAGGGTGGACCGGTCGCTCCGCCGCGTCCGGTACGTGCGGTGGTGCCAGCGCATCAGGGTGGCCAGGCCCGCGTGGGTCACCGCGACGCCCTTCGGCTCGCCGGTGGAGCCCGACGTGTAGATCACGTACGCCAGTGCGGCGCCGGGCAGCCGGGGTGGTGCCGGGATGGCCGCGCCGGACGGTTCCCCGGTCAGGTCGACCACCAGGACGTCGTCGCCGAGCGGTGCGCCACCGGCCACCAACGGCTCGGTGCTGAGGACCGCGGCGGCGTGGGAGAGCGCCAGTACCTGGCGGATCCGCGCGGCCGGGTGGGCCGGGTCCAGCGGCAGGAAGGCCGCGCCCGCCAGCAGCACGGCCAGCTCGGCGACCACCAGTTCCGCCGACCGGTCGGCGTAGACGGCCACGACGCTGTCCTGGCCCACTCCTCGTTCGGTGAGCCGGGCCGCCAGAGCGGACGCGTGCGCGGCCAGGGTCCGGTAGGTCAGCCGCCGGTCCCCGTCCTGCACCGCGACCGCGTCCGGCGCTTCGACCACCTGGGCGTGGAATTCATCAAGCACCATCTCGCACGCTGTCCTTCACTGGTGGGTGGCCGGAGCGGCTTGGTCCACGGCCCGGCGCAGGCTCAGCGGCCGCATGTCGGTCCAGGCTTCGCCGATGTGGGCCAGGCAGTCCGCCTGGGAACCGCGGACGCCGGCACCGCGCCAGCCGGCCGGCAGGTCGCGGCCGGCGGGCCAGATCGAGTACTGCTCCTCGTCGTTGAGCACGACCACATAGGACTGGATGTCGCCGTCCAAGGGGTTCCTCCGATTCGGCGGGGTACGGTTTGACCGCTGCGGGAGAACTGCCATCCCCAGCGCGTTCCACTCCGCCAGCATGAGCCGAATCGGTAACCGAAAATAGAGTATGGCAGTTACTCTAGTGCTCAGGGGTGCGCCGGTACGTCGGTTCAGGTCGTCGCTCACGCGCAATGTGATGTCAGTTCTCGACGGCGAAGATCCGGATACTCCGCGATTCTTCCTCGTCGTTTCACCCGGGCCCGGCCGGCCCGGTGACCCGCGGCGAACAGGCACGGACCGGCTGTCGTCGTCCGAATGACGCAATTTCTCCGTCGGCGGCAGTGATGTGCATCACCGTTCCCGAGGTGCGTCTAGGCGAAATGGCGGCGTCGATGCGGCCGAAAGCTGCGTGGGCGCGGACGCGATTGACCGCCGATCCCTCTCGCGTTTACCGTGTGGCTCCGGCCCCTTTCGCGTGCCGGATCAATCGGCGAGCCGGCGCTCGTTTCCGCGCTCGGGCCGCCGGGCCTGCCGCGTGTGTCCACTGTGTACTTCCGAGCCGCCGGCAGCGAGTCCGGGGCCGCGCTCCACGACGACCTGCCCACCCGAGCACGCTGGAGACCTGCCATGCCGCAACGGCTGTTCACGTCCGAGTCGGTCACCGAAGGCCACCCGGACAAGATGTGCGACGCGATCAGCGATGCCGTCCTCGACAGTCTCCTGACCGAGGACCCGCGCTCCCGCGTGGCCGTCGAAACCCTCGTCACCACCGGCCAGGTGCACGTGGTGGGCGAGGTGACCACCGAGGCCTACGCCGACATCCCGGCCCTCGTCCGCGACGTGATCCTCGAGATCGGCTACGACTCCTCGGCCAAGGGTTTCGACGGGAACTCCTGCGGCGTCAACGTCGCGATCGGCGCGCAGTCGCCCGACATCGCCCAGGGCGTCGACACCGCGTACGAGTCGCGGGCCGGGACCGGGTCCCCGGCCGAGGACGAGATCGGCCGCCAGGGCGCCGGCGACCAGGGCCTGATGTTCGGCTACGCCTGCTCGGACACCCCCGAGCTGATGCCGCTGCCGATCGCGCTGGCCCACCGGCTCGCCCGCCGGCTGACCGACGTCCGCAAGTCCGGGCTCATGCCCTACCTGCGCCCCGACGGCAAGACCCAGGTCACCATCGGTTACGCGGGGGACCGGCCGCTCACCCTGGACACCGTCGTCGTCTCCGCCCAGCACGCCGAAGGCATCGATCCGGACCGGATGCTGGCCGCGGACGTCCGCGAGCACGTCATCGGCCCGGTGACGGGGAACCTCGGCCTCGACGACGCCGGCCTGCGGGTCCTGGTCAACCCCACGGGACGGTTCGTCGTCGGGGGCCCGATGGGGGACGCCGGCCTGACCGGCCGCAAGATCATCGTCGACACCTACGGCGGCTTCGCCCGCCACGGTGGCGGCGCGTTCTCCGGGAAGGACCCGTCCAAGGTCGACCGCTCCGCGGCGTACGCCATGCGGTGGGTGGCCAAGAACGCCGTCGCCGCCGGCCTCGCCACCCGGATGGAGGTGCAGGTCGCCTACGCCATCGGCAAAGCCGCGCCGGTGGGGCTGTTCGTCGAGACGTTCGGCACCGAGACGGTCGACCCGGCGAAGATCCAGCAGACCATCGCGGAGGTGTTCGACCTGCGTCCCGCGGCGATCATCCGCGAGCTGGACCTGCTGCGGCCGCTGTACGCCCAGACCGCCGCCTACGGCCACTTCGGCCGTCCGGACCTCGACCTGCCCTGGGAACGCACGGACCGCATCGAGGACCTGCGCCGGGCGACGGGACTGTGACCGTGCGCATCGCCGTGACCGGCTCCATCGCCACCGACCACCTGATGGTGTTCCCGGGCCGGTTCACCGACCAGCTCGTCCCGGACCGGCTCGACCGGGTGTCCCTGTCGTTCCTGGTCGACGACCTGCGCATCCACCGCGGCGGCGTCGCCGCGAACATCGCCTTCGGCCTCGCCCAGCTGGACCTGACCCCGATCCTGGTGGGCGCGGTCGGCCCCGACTTCGCCGACTACCGCGCCTGGCTGGAGAGCCACGGCGTCGACACCACCTCCGTGCACGTGTCGGCGACCCGGCACACTTCGCGGTTCCTCTGCACCACCGACGAGTCCCAGAACCAGATCGCCTCGTTCTACGCCGGGGCGATGAGCGAGGCCCGCGACATCGATCTCGCCGGCGTCGCCGCCCACCACGGCGGCCTCGACCTGGTCCTGATCGCCCCCAACGACCCCGACGCGATGCTCCGGCACACCCGCGACTGCCGCACGCGCGGCTACCGCTTCGCGGCCGACCCGTCCCAGCAGCTGGCCCGCCTGACCGGTCCGCAGATCCGCGACCTCGTCGACGGCGCCGAACTGCTGTTCACCAACGAGTACGAACACGACCTGCTGTTGTCGGCCACCGGCTGGACCCGCGACGACGTTCTCCGCCGGGTCGGCCGCTGGATCACCACGCTCGGCGAAAACGGCGTCCGGATCGAGTCGGGAACGGAGCCGCTCCAGGCGATCCCCGCCGTACCGGCCGACACCGTCGTCGACCCGACGGGCGTCGGCGACGCCTTCCGGGCCGGGTTCCTGGCCGGGCTGAGCCGGCAGACCGGGATCGCGCAGGCAGCCCGGATCGGTGCGGCGTTGGCCAGTTTCGCCCTGGAAGCGGCGGGAGGACAGGAGTACGTGTTCGTCCCCGAGGAATTCCTCGCCCGGCTGCGCACGACGTACGGCACCGACGCGGCCGCCGACATCGAGCGGCGGCTTCTCGCCGGAGCGGTGCGTTCCCGGCCCTGACCGGCGCCGGCGGTTACCGCCAGGTGAAGGTGGATGTGCTCGACGGGGCGAGAGTGGCGGTGAAGGTTCGCCGGCCGGCGGTCACCGTGAAGACCTGGGGTTCGGTGGTGCTGGTGTTGTCGACCACCAGGGCGGTGCTGCCGTCGGGGTTGTGGAACGCCGCCGACTGCACCGCGAGGGGCTGACCCTCGATCGTGTCGAGGCCGGTGCTGCCGATCCGGACGGCGCCGGGCTTGACGAACTTCGCGAACTGGCCGATGAGGTAGTAGCGGGGGTTGTAGGTGACGGCGCCGGTCTTGGAGTCGATGGTGATCAAGCCGGTGCACGTCTTGCAGCCGCCGATGTAGGGGCCGTGGTTCTCGTCGAGGCGATGTTCCACGCGACGACGCTGTTCGCCCAGTTGCGCAGCGATCCGATGGCGCGGTCGATGTCGAGGCCTTCGCATTCGGTCATGAAGATCTGTTTGCCGGGGTAGGACGCCTTCAGCGCGGTCTGCGCGGCGGGGTCTCCGTAGTAGCAGTGGTAGGCGGTGCCGTAGAGCGACCGGGCGGCGTCGGTGCTCAGGAGCTTGAAGGGGTAGTCGGCCTCGGGGTCGCCGTTGGCGGCCTGCAGTGCCGCGGCGTCGTACCAGTGC
Source organism: Amycolatopsis sp. WQ 127309 (assembly GCF_023023025.1). Lineage (NCBI taxonomy): Bacteria > Bacillati > Actinomycetota > Actinomycetes > Pseudonocardiales > Pseudonocardiaceae > Amycolatopsis > Amycolatopsis sp. WQ 127309. Next base: position 9,068,542 of record NZ_CP095481.1, on the reverse strand, counting down.
AGCGCCCAGTTGTGGTCGAAGCCGAGGATCCTGGTGGGCAGGCCGGCGCGCTTGATCGCGGGGGCGAGTTCGTCGACGACCTTGGCGGCCTGCCCGACGCCCAGGTCGGTGCCCGGGTAGTCGAGACGCAGCAGGGCTTGGGGTTCGTTCTGGATGGTCAGGTAGGAGACGTCGACACCGGCGGCCCGGTAGGCCTGCAGGAACTTGACGAGGTAATCGGCGTAGGCCCGGTAGATCGCCGGGTCGTCCTTGAGCTTGCCGTCGATCATGGAACCGGAGGTCTTCATCCAGCCCGGCGGGCTCCATGGTGACGCCATGACGGTCAGCTGCGGGTTGAGCGCCTTGGCTTGTTTCAGCAGGGGGATGATCTGCTTTTCGTCGTGGGCGATGGAGAAGTGCTCGAGGTGCGGGTCGGTCTGACCCGGGGGCATGTCGTCGTAGCTGTACGCGGAGCCGACCGCGAAGTCGGAGGCGCCGATGGGTTGCCGCAGGAAGCTGATGCCCGCGCCCGCGGCGGGGTCGAACAGGCGCTTCAGCACGGCCGCGCGCTGGGTTTCGTCGAGCCGGTACAGGTTGGCGGCGGCGGAGTCCGTGATCGACGCGCCGAACCCGCTGACGGTCTGGAACTTCTGGGTGGGGTCGACGTAGACGGTGGTACCCGGGGTAGGTGGCGTTCCTGCCGTTGCCCGTTGCACGGAGGGGATGACGGTGCTGACGGGCTCGGTGCGCTGGTCGGCGCGCGTCGTCCACTGCGTGACGTCTCCCGCGCGTACTCCGGCCGGGAGAGCGGCGGCGAGGGGAGTGGCGGCCGGTGCGGCGCTCGTCAACGACGTCGCCGCGACCAGTGTCGTCGACGCGATCACCCCGGCGGCCCGGAAACACCTCGTGCGGTTGTGGTTGCTGGTCACGGTTGGTCCTTACGCCGGGAGGTGCCAGGTCTGCCAGGGGTTGGTGTTGCCGTCCCAGATCTGCAGGCGGGTGCCGTTGGCGGTGCTGCCGCCGGGGACGTCGAGGTCGCGGCCGGACTGCGGGTTGCGCAGGTGACCATCGGCCTGTGCGGCCCACTGCTGGGCGCCGGAGCCGTTGCAGTCCCACAGCTGGACGGTGGCGCCGTTGACGGTGCCCTGTCCGGTGACGTCGAGGCACTTGCCCAGGGCGCGGATGGTGCCGTCGGTGCCGACGGTCCACTGCTGGGCGGTCGAGCCGTTGCAGTCGTAGAGCTGCACCGCTGTCCCGTTGGCCGTGCCGGCCGCGGCCACGTCGACGCACTTGCCGCCCACCCCGGTGATCGCCCCGGTGCGCGACGCGGGCGGCGGAGTCGTCGTCGGCTGACCGCCACCGGACGGGATGTGGATCTCCCCCTGGTTGTAGGTGCGCGCGTTGAAGTAGCCGGCCTGGACGGAGGCGGTGGAGTTGTAGTCCGGGTTGGTCAGCCAGTCCAGCCACACGCTCCAGTACGTCCACTTGGGCTGAGCGGCCATCTGCGCCGGCTGGGGCACGCTGCCGACTTCGGCCAGGGCCAGGGGTTTGGCGGTCCCGGCGATGGCCGACAGCGCGTTGTACCAGTCGGTGGCGGGGAACTTCTGCACCCAGACGTCGAGGCCGATGACGTCGACGTAGTTGTCACCGGGGTAGTAGCTGCGGGCTTGGGACGCGCCGTTGGCCACGTCCTTGAGCGCCCACACCCAGATGATGTTGTCCAGGCCCCGCGATTCGAGGTAGTCGTGGGTGATCTGGTAGAGCCGGGCGCTGCCGTTGGCGCCGGCCTGTCCGCCCCACCACGCCCAGCCCTCGTTCATCTCGTGCAGGGGCCGGAACATGACCGGGACGCCGGCGTCCTCGAGCTGCTGGAAGTACGGCACGAGCTGGTCGAGCTTGCGCTTGTAGGCGGCGTTCAGCGACGTCCCGTCCTGGACGATCTGAGTCCACTCCGAGGCCGAGAGCTTGCTGCCCTTGACCGGGCCTGAGCCACCTTCGAAGCTGCAGGTCGCCACATCCGGGCGGCACGCGTGCATGGTCAACGAGGCGAGCGTGCCGTTGTTCCACTCGGTCTTCGCCTGGTTGATCACGGTCTGCCGGTTGTCGATGTCGTTCTGGCTGAAGCCGAAGTCGCCACCCCAGAGGCCGGTGTACTGGCCGGTGATGTCGTGCACCTTCTGCACCCACTGGCCGGGGTTGCTGTTCGCGCCGCCCTGCTGGCCGGACAGGACGTGGTTGCCGGTGAGGCTCTTCAGGTAGCCGATGACATCGGCTTTGGTGACGCCGGCGGGCGCCGGCGGTGCCGCGGCGGCGGGACCCTGGGCGATGACGAAGCTCGCGCCGACGATCGCGGCCAAGGCGGCGACGATCGAGGCGCCGTTGCCTCTGCGGATGGACATGACGGATTCCTTTCACGGGACTGCGTTGAATCAACCGCTTAAGTACCGGTTCGCCCAGTACAACAGCGTCGCACGTACCGGTCAAGAATTGTCAACGAGCAGGACAAGCTGGTCGGTTCGGCGCCAGACCCCTTGACATGCGGCTGCAGCCGGGAGACGCGTGTGCTTAAACGCTTAACTAGGTCGGCGGCCGGGTGACCCGGGGGTTGTGCGCGGTGCCGGTGCGCGGGGTGAGCGCGCGCACCGGCTCGGCCGAGGTCGCGGCAGGCGACTGCGCACGACGATTTCCTTGCGGTGAAGGGGTTCGTCGGCAACTGTCCTATCGGGACGAGGTGGTTACGCGGTGGCGGCTCGCGCCCGGTAGGCGATCTCCGCGGCGTCCGGGGGTGCGGTCGGGTAGACGTCGGCGTCGAAGAACCGGGCGAAAGGCAAGGTTGCCAGCGTTTCCGCGACTTGCTTCTCGTCGTCGGCGATGACCTCGACGAACGTGGCCCGCCGGGCGGGGGAGATGTAGTGGGCGCCGATCCTGCCGGCCGAGCGCAGCAGTTCGAGCTGTTTCTCTTCGTCGTTCCGGAGCGCGGCGAATTCCGCGAGGTCCGTGTCGTCGCGCAGGACGGCGACCACCATGAACGTCTGGGTCGGTGGCATGGTTTCCTCCGTAGTGATGTCAGCTGATGACATGACTCTAGCACGGCGATGTCATCGAGTGACATCGATGCGCGAATCGGGACGCGGCGGTACTACGCTGGGCGCCATGGGACGATGGGAGCCGGGGGCCAGTGGCCGGTTGCGTGAGGCCGCGCTGGCGCTGTACCTCGAACGCGGCTTCGAGCAGACCACGGTGGCCGACATCGCCGAACGGGCCGGCGTGACGGCCCGCACCTTCTTCCGCTACTTCGCCGACAAGCGCGAAGTCCTCTTCGACGCCGCGGCCGAGCTGGAGGAGAAGGCGCTGGCCGCGCTGGAGGCGGCGCCCGCCACGGCTTCGCCGCTGGACCTCGTCGTGGCCGCGCTGGAAACCACGGCCGACGTCATCGGTTACGACCGCGAGCTCGTCCGGAAGCGGCACGCGGTGATCACGGCGAACGCCGAACTCCAGGAGCGGGAGCTGATCAAACTCGCCCGCATGTCGGCCGCGCTCGCCGACGGGCTTCGCCGCCGGGGTGTCGGCGACATCGAGGCCGGCCTGGCCGCCGAAACCGGCGCGGCGGTGTACCGGGTCGCGTTCCAGCGCTGGGTCGACGCCGCGGAAGACCTGGACCTCCGCGACGCCCTCCGCCAGACGTTCACCCAGCTGCGATCCCTGACTGCACCCCGGTAAGCACGCTGCGGGCTCAGCGCGCGGAGGCCGCCGGGTCCTGACCGCGCGCAGGTGTCCGGTTCGCGGTGACGATCGCGCCGGCGAACCGGAGCTTCGCCTGCACCGCCGGCGAGAGCGCGAACGGGTAGAGGTCGTCCTTGCCCATGCTGCGGTTGAGCTGGTTGAGCGCGCGCGACAGCGGGATCCAGGTCGCGATCAGCTCGTCGACGTCGTCGGTCCGGTCTTCGGGGACGGCGTCGACCTGGCTGCCGGGGTGGGGCGCGATCGGCGTGCCGGCGACGAGGACGCCGAGCGCCGCGGCGGTCTGCACGGTGTCGCGGATGTGCAGCAGGTGCGCGAAGGTTTCGGCCCAGTCCTCCCACGGGTGCGCGGCCGCGTAGTGGCTGACGTGGTCCTCCGCCCAGCCGGTCCCGGGAGCAGTTCCGTAGTGCTGCTCCAGGGCCTGCTGGTAGTCGGCCCGCTCGTCGCCGAACAGGTTCCGGAACGCGGCGGGCGCGTCGGCGATGAGCAGATCCCAGTACCAGTGGCCGATTTCGTGCCGGAAGTGGCCCAGGAGGGTGCGGTAGGGCTCGGCCAGCCGCGCGCGCAGACCTTCGCGGAACCCGTCGTCGCCTTCGGCGAGGTCGATGGTGATCACGCCGCCGGCGTGCCCGGTGGTGACCGGTTGGTCGGTGCTGGAAAGCAGGTCGAACGCCAGGCCGTGCCCGGGATCGGCGCTTCGCGGTGTCACGGGCAGGCCGAGGTCGTCCAGCTGGTAGACCAGCCGTCGCTTGGCGGCTTCGGCGGCGCGGAAGGCGTCGAGGGCGTCGACGTCCTCGTCGGCGGGGCGGGTCCGGGTCAGCTCGCAGCAGCCGCACAGGGGACCGCCCTCGGCGAGCCAGTTGCAGCCGGCGAGTTCGGTGTTGGCGCAGCGATCGCGTCCGGTCGTGCGGAGCATCGACGCGGTCGCGCGGTCGTAGCCGACGTCGGTGCCGCACACCACGCAGGCCGAGTTCTCGAAGAACAGCAGGTTCGCGCAGTGTGGGCAGGTGAACGTGCGCACGCGGGAGGTCCTTCCGGTCAGGTGCGGTCGAGCCGCGGGTAGAGGACTTCCCGGACGAGGAGCAGGAGCGCCGCCGCGACCGGGATCGCGACGAGGGCGCCGACGACGCCGAGCAGCGCCCCACCGAGGATAACGGCGACGACCGTGATGAGCGCGGGCACCTTGACGGCGCCGCCGATGATCCGCGGCACCAGGACGTAGTCCTCGACGAGCCGGTAGCCGATGAAGAAGCCGATCGTGCCCAGGCAGACGGGCAGGGACACGGTGAGCGCGACCAGGCTGACGAGCACACCGCCGACGACCGACCCGACGACCGGGATGAGGTCGAGGATCGCGACGGCGATCGCCAGCAGGGCGGCGTAGGGGACGCCGAAGATCAGCAGCCAGACCAGCGTCAGCACTCCGGCGATGATCGAGATGGCCAGGTTGCCGAGGACGTAGCCGCCGACCTTGGTGAAGATCTCGTCGCCGATGAGGATGGCCCGCGGCCGCCGGGAGTGCGGGATCAGCCGGTAGCCGCCGGCGCGGATGCGGGGGAGATCGACCAGGAAGTAGACGGTCAGCACGACCAGCAGCAGCACATTGGTCAGGGCGCTGAACACGGCTTGACCGGCACCGAGCAGCCCGCTGCCGATGCCCGGGCCGCTGACCAGGCTCTCCAGCTGCTGCTGCAGGTGGAAGCGTTCGTTGAGCCGGCCGAGGGCGGTGTTGTGGTTCTGGGCGTCGTGGAGGTAGCCGGGCGCCTTGGTGACGAACTGGGTGGCTTGCTCGACCAGGACGGGGATCGCGGCGGTGAGGAACCCGCCGATGGCGAGCAGGCCGACCACGAAGACCGTGGTGACGGCGAGCCAGCGGGGGAAGCGGTGCCGGGTCAGCCAGGCGACGGCGGGTTCGAGGCCGATGGCGAGGAACAGGGCGAGCCCGATGAGGACGAGGACGTCCTGGAGCCCGGCGATGATCTGCACGAGCGCGTAGATCACGGCGACACCGGCGGCGCCGGCCATGCCGATCAGGAACGGGGACCGGCGGTTGAGCGGTTCCCCGGTCGCGCCCAGCGGCTGAGCCGTGGTGCTGAGCTCGGCCGCGGCGGCTTCCGCGTCGGCGAAGGAACCCCCGTCGTGCGGGGCCTCGTCGGGAAGGCGGTCTTCGGGTTCGGGCATGCGGCGGACTCCCTGCGCTCACTGGAGTTCGCCTGGTTACCCACTGCGGCGGTCGTTACTCGGTCATCGGCGAGAAGGTTCGCAGGGAACGGCGGGCCGTCGGCACTTGATTACGGCGGACCGGGTGGTTACCCCAGCTGCGACGAGTTAACCGTGGCACGGGACATCGGACGGTCCCTTGTGGACTCGGCCGGCTCGGGGCAGGCCATTCGGCACTTGATCGGGTCATCGCCGGTTATCCGGCGGATTCGCGGGTACCTGATCCCTCAGCTTTCCACCACGAGGAGGACGCAAGTGGCCCGCAAGACCCCCGGCAAGCTCGTCAAGACCGCACTCGAGAAGGCGGTCGAGAAGGTCACCGAGCTGACGAACCCCCCGATTCCCGGTACACCCGGCAGCGGAACGCCGTCCCTCGGAGAACCGGTCGACCCGCGTGAGCCGCTGCCGCCCAAGCCGGACCAGGACGCGCCGGAGACCGTGACCCCGACGGGCGCGCCGACCGGCGCCCCGAAATCGTCGATGGGGCAGCAGGGCGAATACCTCACCACGACGGCCGGTGCCCGGCTGGCCGACACCGACCATTCCCTGAAGGCGGGCGAGCGCGGCCCGACGCTGCTGCAGGATCACCACCTGCGCGAGAAGGTCATGCACTTCGACCACGAGCGCATCCCGGAGCGGGTCGTGCACGCGCGTGGTTACGGCGCGCACGGGGTGTTCGTCGGCTACGGCACGGCCTCGCACGTCTGCCAGGCCGGTTTCCTGGGCGACGGGGTCGAGACGCCGGTGTTCGTGCGGTTCTCCACGGTCGTCGGCTCGCGCGGCTCGGCCGACGCCGTGCGCGACACCCGCGGGTTCGCGACGAAGTTCTACACCCAGGAGGGCAACTTCGACCTGGTGGGCAACAACATCCCGGTCTTCTTCATCCAGGACGGGATCAAGTTCCCCGACATCATCCACGCGGCCAAACCGCACCCGGACCGGGAGATCCCGCAGGCGCAGAGCGCGCACGACTCGTTCTGGGACTTCGTCTCGACCCACACCGAGGCCACCCACCACGTGCTGTGGCAGATGTCCGACCGCGCGATTCCCCGCTCCTACCGGACGATGGAGGGCTTCGGGGTCCACACCTTCCGGCTCGTCAACGCCGACGGGGAGTCCGCGCTCGCGAAGTTCCACTGGAAGCCGAAGCTGGGCGTGCACTCCCTGGTCTGGGAGGAGGCGCAGCTGCTCAACGGCGTCGACCCGGACTTCCACCGCCGCGACCTCGCCGACGCCATCGAGTCCGGCGCGTTCCCCCAGTGGGAGCTGGGCGTGCAGATCTTCCCGGACACCCCGAGGCAGACGTTCGAGGGCATCGACCTGCTGGACCCGACCAAGCTGGTCCCGGAGGAGCTCGCCCCGGTGCAGCCGGTGGGGATGCTGACGCTCAACCGCAACACGACGAACTACTTCGCCGAGACCGAGCAGGCCGCGTTCCACGTCGGGAACCTGGTGCCCGGCATCGACGTCACCGACGACCCGCTGCTGCACGCGCGGCTGTTCTCCTACCTGGACACCCAGCTGACCAGGCTGGCGGGCCCGAACTTCAACCAGATCCCCGTCAACCGCCCGCACGTGCCAGTCAACGACATGACGCGCGACGGCTTCCACCAGCAGGCGATCCACGGCGGGGTCGCCCCGTACAAGCCGAACTCCCTCGACGGCGGTAACCCGTTCGAGGCCGGCTCCGAGGCCAAGCCGTTCATCGAGGTCGCCCAGCCGCTGCCGAAGGCGGCGAAGGTCCGGCAGTCGCCGGTGTCGTTCGCCGACCACTACACGCAGGCGAGGCTGTTCTGGCTGAGCCTTACACCGATCGAGAAGCAGCACGTCGTGCTGGCGTTCACCTTCGAGCTCGGCAAGTGCTACGAGCAGGCGATCAAGGAACGCGAGCTGCTCGTACTGGCCAATGTGGACCGTGAGCTGTGCCAGAAGGTGGCGCTGGGCCTCGGTCTTCCCGCCCCGACCACCGGCGGACGGCCGAAGAAGGTCACGCCGAGCCCCGCGCTGTCCCAGATCGGCGGGACGTGGCCGACCGACGGGCGCATCATCGGGATCGTGGTCGACCCCGCCGACCTCGACGGGGTGCGCACGGTCCGCGAGACCATCCTGGCCGGGGGCATGGTGCCGTTGCTGATCGCGCCCACCGGCGGACCGCTCGACGCCGACAGCGGCCTGGTCGCCCAGCGCACCCTCCTCACCGCGCGTTCGGTCGAATTCGACGCCCTGCTGCTCGCGGGGAGCCCGCCGCCGGGTGCGGACGCGCTGCCCGCCGGGGACGACGCCGTCGATCCCCGCGTCGTCCTGATCGTCCAGGAGTGCTTCCGCCACGCGAAGGCGATCGGGGCCTGGGGCAGCGGGCAGGCCGCGCTCGAGGCCGCCGGCTGCGCCACGGGAGCGGGGATCGTCCTGGACGACGACCCGGCGACGGTGCTGGCGAAGACGACGAAACTGCTCGGGGCCCACCGCGTGTGGGAGCGGTTCCCCGCGTCGATCTCCTGAGAGGGGCCGGTCGTGACCGAAGCACTCACCGATGAGGAACTCGGCTACCTCCGCTCGCTGTTCGACCTCGCCCGCACCGGCGACACCGGACGGCTGGCGGCGGCGATCGCGGCCGGGGTACCGGTGAACCTCACCAACGAGGCCGGCGACTCCCTGCTCGTGCTGGCCGCGTACCACGACCACCCGGACACGGTGCGTGCGCTGCTCGACGCGGGTGCCGACACGGCGCGGGTCAACGACCGGGGCCAGACCGCGCTCGGAGCGGCGGTGTTCCGCCGCTCCGAGCGCGGCGTCACCTATTTGCTGGCCGCGGGCGCCGATCCCGCACTCGGCCCGCGGTCCGCGCTCGACATCGCCCGCTTCTTCGACCTGCCGGAGATGCTGGCCCTGCTCGTCCCGCACCCCGGGTAGCGGTCAACGCTGCCGGTCGGCCGCGGGTCGGTGGATGGCCAGGAGCACGGTGTCGTCGGCGTAGATGACGACGTCGTGCATCCGGGCGACGACCTCGCGTGGCAGGACCGTCGCCGGGCGGCCGGCGTGCGCGCGGGCGACGTCCAGCAGGCGGGCTTGGCCTTCGTCGATGTCCTTGCGGGATTCGACGAGCCCGTCGGTGTAGAGCAGCAGCGTGGCGCCCGGCGTCAGGTTCAGGTCGACGAGGCGCGGGCTGCCGGGGTCGGGGAAGCCGACGCCGCGGCCGACGACCGGTGGGCGGAGGAACCGTGTGTCGCCTGTGGTGTCGAGGAGGACGGGTTCGGGGTGGCCGCCGTTGGCGAGCTGGGTGTCGCCGGTGGCGGGGTCGATCCGGGCCAGCAGCACGGTCGCCATGAGGGTGGGGGCGATCGGGGCGAGGGTCTGGGAGGCGTGGGCGATCAGGTCCCGGAAGGGGTGGCCTTCCAGAGCGAGGGTGCGGATGGCGTGGGTGACGGTGAGGGCGTCGCGGGTCGAGGTGACGCCGTGGCCGACGGCGTCGACCAGTGTCACGTGCAGGTGGCCGTCGGGTAGGACGAACCAGTCGTAGAGGTCGCCGCCGGTGGGGGAGTCCGGTTCGGTCGGGGAGTAGCAGACGCCCAATTCCAGTCCCGGGACAGCGGGGGGCGGGGGCCGCAGGGCGTCTTCCAGTTCTTGGAAGATCCGGGCGTGGGCGTGGCGGAGCTGTTCGTCGCGTTGTTCCAGTTCGACGTACATGGCGAGCACGCCGCTGTTGGTCTCGGCCAGCTCGTGCCTGAGCGCGCGTTCCTCCCGGGCGAGCGTGTCCGCGCGGGTGGTCAGCGCGAGCATCTCCTGCCGGGTCGCCAGCTCGTCGTCGGCCGGCGCCGGGACCGGGCGATCGCCGGCGATCAGGCGCCAGGTGACGCGGCCGCCGTCCGACGCGGCGGCCGGCTGCGGCAGGTCGTCGAGACGCGGCAGCGGCTCCGGCAGCCGGACGCCGACGGTGAGCACGCCATCGGCCACCACGGCTTCGAAGCCGACCGTTCCGCCGGTGCCGAGGACGGGTTCGGCGAGGAGGGTGACCGCCAGGACCAGCCGGGCCCGGTCTTCGACGGGGATCCCGGCTTCCGCACACGCGGCGCGGACGCGATGGCGCAGTGACGCGACGATTCCGGGCTGTGCCAGGTCGGGTACGGCGGGTGTCCCGTCCGGAGCTGGTTTCGTGCGAGACACAGTCACACCCTCCACTTTGGCATCCCGCCGCCGAACCGGCAGAACGGTCCGGACCACGTTTGCGTGCCGGCTCCGCGGGTACCAGAACGCGGATGGTGGCTCGGCCGTGTTCGAGCTGAGGCATCGTGGGCTCCCCGTCCGCTGCCGTCAGGGCCGGGCCGCCATCGACTCGTTCACACCTCCGGTGGGGGAGTGCTCGGCGGGCCGGCTTCGTGGCCGGGCCGGCCACGGGTGCGGCGGGCGTCCTTCATCTGCTGTTCCTGCAGGTGACGGCGCCCTCCGGTGAACTCGGCCAGCAGTGAACGCTCCAGGTCGCGGCACGTCCGGTAGTAGCCGTCGTCGTAGTCCTCGACGACCTGGAACGTCCACCGGTCGGGGAGCACGTTCAGCCCGATCAGCTCCTCGCGGATCCGCTCCGCCCACGCCGGGTGACCGGCCTTCTCGAGCCGCTCCACCGCGTCGCCGAAGAGGAGGTCGGCCCAGCCCGTCTGCTGGTGGAACGCGTAGAGGTGCCCCCGCGCGCGTTCGATCGTCTCGAGGGCCTCGGTCACCTTGCCCACGGCGTCGAGGGTGGCTTCATCGGGTACGGAGTTGTCGGCCATCATCGGGATTTCCCCGGAAGCCGTGGCCGGAAACCAGCCGTTCGAGCAAGGGGATCCGCCCGCGGTTCGGGACCGACCGCAGCGGGTGCCCCAGCAGGCCCCAGCCCCGCAGCAGGGTGTTCGCGGCGCTCCAGCCGGTGGTGGCCGCCCGTTCCATGAGCGCCACGGGCAGGTCGACGCGGATCGCGTCGCCGGCGAGGACCAGGCCGGGCTCGGGTGTTCCGACGGTGGGCCGGCGCGCGAAGCCGCCGACGGGGAACAGCGGGCAGTCCTGCCGGACGAGGGTGACTTCGCCGATCAGGCCGGCGTCGGCGGTCTCGGGGTAGATCCGGTGCAGGCGCTCGTCCATCTCCCGCGTGACGCGGCCGGTGTCGGCACCGGCCGCGTAGGCGTGCAGTTCGACGACGGAACCGCGGTGGCGCCGGGCCCACCGGCGCGCTTCACCTTCGTACCGCTCGAGGACGCTGATGTTGTCCAGTGGCGGAAGGCCGCCCGTGCCGAGGAAAGCCGGGCGATCGGCCCGGACCGGCCGATCGAGCCAGAGGCGCCGCACGAGGAACGGTGGTGCCGTGCGCAGGTCTTCGACGGTGGCGCGCCACCCCGGGGTGCCCAGGTCCGGAGAGCCGGCGAGGACGCGCTGCAGCCCCGGCACGTCACAGGCCAGCACCACGGCGTCGTAGGCCTCGCCGCCGACGCGGAACCCGGCGGCCTCCCGCCGGATGCCGCTCACCGCGACGCCGGTGCGGATCTCGGCGCGCAGGCCGGTGAGGTAGCCGGCCAGGGGATCCCACAGGGCCTGGGGGAACGGCTCGGCAGGGACGTCGAACAGGAGTCCTTCGGCGGAGCCGAGGAAGTAGAGGTGGAACATCGTCGCGAGCTCGGCGGCCGAAAGCTCGCCGGGGTCGGCGAAGAAGCTGCGGGAGAACACTTCGAAGGCCAGGTGCCGGGCGGCGGCGGGGAAGTTGATGGCCGTGAGGAAGGTCGCGGCGTCGACGTGGTCGAGCTGCTCGTAGATCCGCGGCACGCTGACGGTGGCGAGGGGGAGCGCACGCGGTCCGTTGAGGCGCACCAGGTCTCGCGCGGTGAAGGTGGGACTGCGCAGAGCGAACGCGAGCGCGTTGAACGGCGGTGTCAGCGGCAGGCCGGCGAAGGTGTCGGTGCGGCCGCGGCGGTCGACGAGCGGGTAGTCCGGCACCTCGGTGAGCCGATCGAGGCCGGGGTCGGTGCGGGCGAGCAACGCGCGCAGGTTGTAGTACTGGCGGAAGAAGGCGTGGAACCCGCGGCTCATGGTCACCGCGGTGCCGTCCGGCAGGCGCTCGTCCCAGCCGCCGGCCCGGCCGCCGAGGTGCCGCTCGCGTTCGAACACGGTGACCTCGACGCCGCGCTCGGCGAGCCCGGTCGCCGCGGTGAGCCCGGCGATGCCACCGCCGACGACCGCGGCCCGGGGGCGCCGGCCGAGGAGACCGGCGTCGGGGAGCCCGCCGTGGGCCGGGTACGTCTCCAGCCGGCGGTCGCGGCCCGGGATCACGCGCGGGTCCCCAGCACGGTGTGGACGATCCCGCGCTGCCAGCCCGGCATCGTGCCGGTGCGGACGTCGGTGAACCCGGCGCCGGCGAGGCGGGCGCAGAGCTCCCCCACGCCGTCGAAGGCCAGCACGCTGCGGCGCAGGTGCCGGTACAGCGTGGCGTCGCCGGTCGCGAGCCGGCCCGCGGGGATCACGATCGCGCCGCACACCGCGTTCCAGACCCAGCGGGCGCGCCGGGAGTCCCGCACCGAGTACTCGTGCACCGCGATGCGGCCGCCCGGGCGCAGCAGGCCGTGCAGGGTCTTCAGCTGCGTGTCGGGATCGGCGAGGTTGCGCAGGAGGTACGCCGCGAAGACCGCGTCGAACGGGCCGTGGACCCCCGCCAGCTCCTCGACGGGGGTGTGGTGGAACCCGACCGTTTCCGGCCACGTCTTCGCGCGGGCCCGGGCGAGCATCGCGGCGGACGCGTCGATGGCGGTGACGCGCGCGTGCGGCGCGACGGCGAGCAGCGCCGCGGTCGACGCGCCGGTGCCGCAGCCCGCGTCGAGCACGCGTGCCCCGGCGCCGCGGCCGGGCAGCCCGAGCCGCCGCGCGGAGATGCGCAGGTGGCGATGATAGCCGGGGTTGGCGCCGACGAGCCGGTCGTAGGCGGCGGCCCCGGCGTCGAACGCGGCGGGCACCTCGGCGCGGGGAAGACCGTTGCCCGGCAGCGGGTTCATGCAGTGTCCTTTCGCGGCTTCCCGCGTTCCCACAGCAGCAGGACCGCGGTGACCATGGCGTAGCCGAAGAGGAAGTCTTCGACGGGGATGTCCCAGGGGAACCGCCAGCCGGTGATTTCGCCGGGGGCGTACCGGACGATCGGTGCGGACAGCTTGGTGAGCCAGCCGTCGACCGGGACCTGGAAGCCGGTCACGATGGCCATCGTGACCCAGTAGGCGGGCCGCCGGAGCAGCCCGGTGCGCAGCACCAGCAGCTCCAGCACGACCACGGCGAGCACGGCGGCGACCGCGGGAACCGTGTAGCCCCACGGCATCAGCGGGACACCCGGTGCCGGTTGCGCAGGAGCCGGCCGAGCAGGCTTCCGGTCAGCTGCACCGCTTCGTAGGTCAGCAGCCCGCAGACCGGGACGACGACGAAGAACAGCACCTCTTCCAGCGGGATGCCCAGCGGGGCCCGGAGACCGGTGACGAAGGCCGGGTCGAAGTCCCACACACCCGTGGCGATCGCGATCGCGTCCCAGACCAGGAACACCGCGGCGACCGGCAGCACCGCCCGCGCCAGCCGCCGCGGCCTCCGGTAGACCCGGGCTCCGGCCAGTTCCAGCGGCAGCGTCGCGACGACGCAGGCGCCGAGGACGAGCAGGTACTCCACCTTGCCCACCTCAGCCCACCGCCACCGGGTGCCGGTGCCGCGCCCACCGGGCTCGCACGAGCGCGTCGCAGGCGGCGAACAGGCGCTGGTGCCGCGGCACCCGGGCGCGGCCGGCGAAGACGTTGTACCCGGCGGCCTCGATGCGGTCGAGGATGCCGCCGTAGAGCGTGAACGCGGTCCACACGCAGGGCCTGGACGCCGGGTGCAGCATGCCGATGCCGGGCCGCGCGGCGGCGTAGATCCGGTGGGTTCGCGCGACCTGGTCGGCGAGCGCCCGCCGGACCGGCGGATCGATCCGCCGGGTGGCGGCGCACCAGGCCAGGCGGTCGCGGTCGACGCCGGCCGCGGCGAGTTCGTCCGCCGGAAGGTAGACCCGGCCCCGATCGAGGTCCTCGGCGACGTCGCGCAGGAAGTTCGTCAGCTGGAACGCCTTGCCGAGCGCGGCGGCGTGCGGCGCCGCTTCCGCCGCGGCGACCACGGTGCCGAGGACGGGCAGCATCTGCAGGCCGATGACCTCGGCCGAACCGTGCACGTACTCGTCGAGGGCGGCCCGGGTCGGGTAGCCGGTGACGGTGAGGTCCATCCGCATGGAGGCGAAGAAGGCGCGGAAGTACGAGTCCGCGATGTCGTAGCGGGTCGCGGTGTCGATCACGGCGGTGTGCAGCGTGTCCTCGCTGTGCCCGGCGGCGAGGTCGGCGAGGAACTTCCGCTCGACGTCGTGCAGCGTGGCCGCGAGACCGTCCGGGGTGGCGCCGGGCCGCGGTTCGTCGACCAGGTCGTCGACGCGGCGGGCGAACCCGTAGAGCGCGTGGACGGCCGGTCGCTGGGCGGGGGAGAGCATGCGGGTGGCGAGGAAGTAGGTCCGGCCGTGCCGGGCGTTGATCTCGCGGCAGCGCCCGTAGGCGCGGCGCAGGTCCGGCTCGGTGATGCCGGCGGCGTCGAGTTCGCGGCGCGTCACCGGGCCGCCTTCGCGGCGAGATCGACGGTGCCGGTGGTGGCCCGTGGAGTCCCGGTGATCCGGTCGGCGGCCAGCCTGCCGGAGATGAGCACCGTGGGAACACCGACCCCCGGCACGGTCCCGCCGCCGGCGAGCACGACGTTTTCCGTTCCCGGTGGCAGGTTCCGCGGGCGGAACGGTCCGGTTTGGACGAACGAGTGCGCGTAGCTGAACGGCGTGCCGGCCACCATGTCGCGACGCCGCCAGTCGGCCGGGCTCAGGGTGTACGACATCTCGGGTGCGAAACCGGGCAGCAGGCGGGCGCGGACGTGGTCGAGGATCTCCTCGGCGTACGGGCCGGCGTCGCTGTCCCAGTCCCGCGGCAGCCGCCGGAGGTTCGGTACCGGCGCCAGGATCGAGAACAGCTGCCGCCCGGCCGGGGCGAGCGCGGGGTCGGTGGCGCTCGGGCGGGTGATCAGCAGAGACGGGTCGCTCATCGTGCGCCCGTCCGTGATCAGCTCGCGGAACGTCGATGCCCAGCCCGCACCGAAGGAGATCGTGTGGTGCCCGACCGGCCAGTCGCCGGGGCCACCGGCGTGCAGCACCACGGCCGACGGCGCGGCACGCAGCGGAACCGGCCGGCGCGGCACGCGGCCGAGCAGCTCGTAGCTCCGGTGGGGTTCGGTGGTCAGGACGAGCGCGTCGCAGCCGATCCGGTCCCCGTCGGCGGTGCGGACGCCGGTGATCCGGGCCCCCCGGCGCTCCAGCGACGTCACGGACACGCCGAACCGGAACTCCACCCCGGCGTCGGCGGCGGCGTTCGCCATCGCCCGGGGCACGGCGGCCATGCCGCCTTCGGGGAAGTACACGCCACCCACGGTGTCCATGTAGGAGATGACCGCGTACAGCGCGAGCGCCCGCATCGGCGACTCTCCCGCGTAGAGCGCCTGGAAGGTGAAGACCCGCTTGAGGCGTTCGTCGCGCAGGAAGGAGCCGATCCGGGAGTCCAGCCGCCGGAACCCGCCCAGGGCCACCAGCCGCGCGAGGTCGGGGGAGAGCAGGCCGAGTGGCGAGTCGGTGTTGCCGGCGACGAACCGGTCGAACTCCGTGCGGTACAACCGGGTCAGCCAGCTCCGCAACCTGAGGTACCCCGCCGCCTCCGCCGGCCCGGCGAAAGCCCGGACGGCCTCGGTCATCCGGTCCGCGTCGGAGTGCACAGGCAGGACCGAGCCGTCGGCGAACCGCGCGGTGTAGGCCGGGTCGAGCCGGGTCAGCCGCAGGTGTGCGGTCAGGTCGGCGCCCACCGCCGCGAAGGTGTCGGCGAGGATCGACGGCATGGTCAGCACCGTCGGCCCCGTGTCGAGGTGGTAGCCGTCGCGGACCACGCGCCCGGCGCGCCCGCCCGGGCCGGGATCGCGTTCGACCACGACGACCGAGCGTCCCCGCCCAGCGAGGTGCAGGGCGGCGGACAGTCCGGCCAGCCCGGCGCCGACGACCACGATCCGGTCGGTGCGCCCGGTCACCGTCCTCATCGGACCCGCTCGGTGCAGCGGACCGCCAGTGCGGTCAGCGCGGCGGCCGGCCGGTCCGGCAGGCCGGCGAGGTCGATCGCTTCGAGCGCGCGGTGGACCCGGTCGTCGATGAGCTTCTCCAGCTGATCACGCGCGCCGGTGGCGGTGATCAGGTGCTGCCAGCGGGCGACGGCGGCCGCGTCGACGGCGTCGGTGGCGAGCAGGTCGTCCAGTTCCCGGCGCTGCCGGTCGCCGGCCAGTTCCGCGGCGAGCACGACGACGCTGGACGCCTTGCGCTCGCGCAGGTCATCGCCCGCGGGCTTGCCGGTGACGGCCGGGTCGCCGAAGACGCCCAGCAGGTCGTCGCGGAACTGGAAGGCCTCGCCGATCAGCTCGCCGTAGGTGCCGAGGACGCCGATGACGCGGGTGTCGCAGCCGGCCAGGGCGGCGCCGAACTCGAGCGGGCGGCGGACGGTGTAGTTGCCGGACTTGCGGCGGATCACGTCGAGCACATCGGACCACGACGGCAGGGCGCGGGCGTCGTTGATCAGGTCGCCGAGCTGGCCCACGGCCAGCTCCGACCGCAGGTGGTCGTGCACCGGCCAGCCGCGGGCCAGCACGTCGGCCCCCAAGCCGCTCTCCCGCAGCATCTGTTCGGACCAGACGAGGAACAGGTCACCGGCCAGGATCGCCGCCGATTCGCCGAACCGCGCGGCGGAACCGCCGAGACCGGCGGATTCGTGCCACCGGGCGAAGCAGACGTGCAGCGCGGGCCGGCCGCGCCGCCGCGCCGAGCCGTCCATGACGTCGTCTTGGGCCAACGCGAAGCAGTGCAGCAGTTCGAGGCTCGCCACGGCGCGCAGTGCGGCGTCGTTCTCGCCTTCTCCGCAGCGCCAGCCGGCGTAGGCGAACAGGGGCCGGAGGAACTTGCCGTCCGCCACGAACTCCGGCAACGCGGTGGCGGCCGGCGTCTCGGCGGCCCAGCCGGTGAAGTGTTCCCCGACCCTTTCGGTGACGAAGCGGTGGACGTCGGCCGCGCAGCGGTGGCGCAGGGCGTCCAGCCAGGCCGCGGGCGCGGTGGCGGCGTGGGGGATCACGGTCATCCGGGTTCCTTCTTCCGCCGGGCGCAGCAGAGGCGTGATCGATGCCGGCACTGCCACCGTCCACAGGGGTTCTCGCTGGCTTTACCCTGACAGGGAGCGGATAAACCCGCGACTCGTGGCGAAGCGCGCGAATCGCCGGCGCGTTGCGGGATCGATGTGCGTGGGTCACGATGGCCTGGTGAGCGTCACCCAGCGAATCATCCGGCGGTGGCCGAGCCGGTGGCCCGTCCAACCCTTCCGTGAACCATCTTGGGCGCGACAGGAACCGACCTACCGCGACTGCCCGCCCGCGGTGATCGAGGCGGCGGGCAAGCGCGCGTCCGCGCGGCCGTCCGGCAACTGGTTCGTCGTGGGGGCGAGCCGATCGGTGCGGACCGACCGGCCCTTCGGCGTGACGATCGCCGGGCGGGAACTCGTCGCCTGGCGCAAGGAGGACGGCAGCGTCCGCATCGGGCCCGGCGCCTGCCCGCACCTGGGCGCGCCGCTGGCCGAGGCCCGCGTCGACCGGGGCGGGCTGGTCTGCCGGTGGCACGGT
Organism: Amycolatopsis sp. WQ 127309; assembly: GCF_023023025.1. Classification (NCBI taxonomy): domain Bacteria; kingdom Bacillati; phylum Actinomycetota; class Actinomycetes; order Pseudonocardiales; family Pseudonocardiaceae; genus Amycolatopsis; species Amycolatopsis sp. WQ 127309. The sequence continues at coordinate 9,050,857 of NZ_CP095481.1, read as the reverse complement.
CTCCGGCTCGACGGCGATCGCGGCGGCGCCTGGGCGCCCGTCCCGGCGCACGACGACGGTGTGCTCGTGTGGGCCCGGCTCGACTCGGCCGGGCGGGAACCGCCGTCCGACCGGCCGGTGGTTCCCGTCCGGCCGACCGGCGCCGCCCGCATCGACGCCGTCGCCACCGTGACCGGGATCTGCGAGCCCGAGGACGTCGTGGCCAACCGGCTCGATCCCTGGCACGGCGCGTGGTTCCACCCCTACTCGTTCACCCGGCTGCGCGTGCTCGAGGCGCCCCAGGGCACCGACGTCCCCGACGACGAGGACCGGTTCCTGGTCGAGGTCACCTTCCGCCTCGCCGGCCACTGGGGGGTCCCGGTGCTCGCGGAGTTCACCTGCCCCGAGCCGCGGACGGTCGTGATGCGCATCGTGGCGGGCGAAGGCGCCGGGAGCGTCGTCGAGACCCACGCGACACCGCTCGGCCCCGGCCTCGACGGCCGTCCGCGAACGGCGGTGATCGAGGCGACGATCGCCGCGTCCGAGCGCCCCGGTTTCACCGTGGCCACGAAACTGGCCCCGGCGATCCGCCCGCTCATGCGCCACACGGCGAAACGGCTGTGGCGCGACGACCTCGCCTACGCCGAGCGCCGGTACGCACTGCGCACCGCCGCCGAACGACCGAGCTGACCGGGATTTCTCGCCCCGACCACCGAAACGCGACACCGTCGAGAGAGCTCGACCGCGCGCCCGAGCAGGCTGGTCATCTCGAACGCGGGCACCCGCTGGTGCAGACTTGGGCCATGTCCTTGTCCGATCTGGGCGCCGCCGTCCGCTGGTTGCGCGAACACACCGAGCCCGCGGCCGCCGGGCTGCCGGTCGGCGGACTGCGGGCCACCGGGCGGCGGGTCCGCGGGCTGCGCCGCGAGGAGCTGGCCGAGCTGGCCGGGGTGTCCGCCGACTACATCCGGCGGCTGGAGCAGGGCCGGCGGCACCCGTCGGCCGGCGTGGTGACCGCCATCGCCCGCGCGCTGCGGGTCGGCCGGGCGGACTACGAGCGGCTCTGCGCACTCGCCGGGTACGCCGCGGTCGACGGGCAGGTGCCGCGCGAAGCCGGGGCGGCGGCGGTGCGGCTCCTGGAGCGGTTCGCCGGCACCCCCGCGTTCCTGGCCGACGCGGCGTGGAACGTCGTCGCCGTCAACGGTGCGTGGATGGCGCTGGGCGGCGGGGCGGCGGCCGGGTCCGCCCGGGACTGGAACGTCGCGTGGCGCACGTTCCGCAACGCGCGCGAGGAGATCGCTCGCGCCGAGGAGCACCAGGCCGGTTTCCAGGCCGTGCTCGCCGCCCGGCTGCGTGACACGTACCTGCGGTACCCGGCCGACGCGGCGCTCGCCGAGCTCGTCGACGAGCTGCGGAGCACCAGCCGTCCGTTCGACACCCTGTGGCGCACGCCGAAGACCGTGTCCGCCTACGAGAACCGGGCGGTGTTCCGGCACCCGGACGGCGGCGGCATTACGCTCGACGGCGCCCTGCTCGAGGTGCCCGGCGACGGTCTGATGGCGGTGGTCCTCACCGCGGCACCGGGTTCGGCCGACGCGGCCCGGCTCGACGAGGTCGTCCGCACCTCGGGCGGGCCGGCCGTGGTCAAGGTGGGCCAAACCGGCCCAGGCCGACCGGTCCCGTTGCCGCGATCCTGAGGTCCGTGTGGATCAAGGAACACCGGACCCGGCAAAGGTGAGAACTCCGATGAAGGCAGTGCGTTTCCACGAGTACGGCGCTCCCGACGTCCTGCGCTACGAAGACGCGGAGCGGCCGGTTCCCGGAGCCGGGCAGGTCCGGATCCGGGTCGCCGCGACGTCGTTCAACTCCGTCGACGGCAATATCCGCGGCGGCTTCATGCAGGGCCCCATCCCGGTGGAGCTGCCCCACACGCCCGGCATCGACGTCGCCGGCACGGTCGACGCGCTGGGCGAGGGCGTGACCGCCGTCCGGGCCGGCGCCGAGGTCGTCGGGTTCCTGCCGATGGACGGCGACGGCGCCGCCGCGGAGTACGTCCTCGCGCCGGCCGGGGTCCTCACGCCCGCACCGAAGGGCGTCCGGCTCGCCGACGCGGCCGCGCTGCCGCTGGTGGGGCTGACCGCGTGGCAGGCGCTGTTCGACCACGGCGAGCTGAAGTCCGGGCAGCGCGTGCTGGTCAACGGCGCCGGTGGCGCGGTCGGGGTTACGCCGTGCAGCTGGCCAAGGGGGCCGGAGCCCACGTCATCGCGACGGCGAGCCCGCGCAGCGGCGACGCGGTCAAGGCGGCCGGCGCCGACGAGGTCGTCGACCACACCACCACCGGGGTGACCGCGGCGGTGACCGGGCCGGTCGACGTCGTGCTCAACCTCGCACCGGTCGACCCGGCCGAACTGGCCGCGCTCGTCACGCTGGTCAAGCCGGGCGGGGTCGTGGTGAACACGACAGTGTGGATGCCCGCTCCCGCCGACGAGGAACGCGGTGTGCGCGGCATCGACCTGTTCGTCCGCAGCGACGCCGGACAGCTGGCGAAGCTGGTGGCGCTGGTCGACCGCGGCGAGCTGCGTGTCGACGTCGCCGAGCGGGTGCCGCTGTCCGAGCTGCCGGCGCTGCACGCACGGGCCGCCGAGGGCGCGGTGCACGGCAAGGTCGTCGTCATCCCGGCCACCGCCTGACACCCTCCCCCGATCCGGACCGGCCGGGACCGGCCCCTGCTCTCCCGGGGAGACGAGCGGCACCCGCGGCAACCGTCGCCAGGTCTTCGCTCGAGAAGCCGGCACGGCTCAGCACGGCCAGGGACTTGTTCGTCGCCAGCGCGCACAACGCCAGCTCCGCCGCCTCCTGCTCGTCGGCCCCCGCCGCCCGCATCGCCTGCTCCAGCATCGTCCGCAGACCGTCGATCATGGCGCGGACCATCGCCTGGCTCTCCGCGTCGAGGGCCGGGAACTGCGCTGCCGACATCGTGATCAGGCAGCCGTCCGGGACCGCCGGGTCGGCGATGCGGTTCAGGGTGACCTGCAGGTAGGCGGCCACGACGGCGCTCGGGCTCGGGTGGGGGCCGGCCAGGGCCCGGCCGTACAGCGGGTGGTAGGTCTGCGCGTACCGCTCGAGGCCCTTCCGGAAGAGGGTGCTCTTGTCGCCGAAGGTGCTGTAGAGCGAACTCCGGCCCAGGCCCGTGCCCTCGGTCAGGCGGTCGATCGAGGCCTCCGAATAGCCCCAGCGCCAGAAGACGTGCATCGCGCGTCGCAACGCCTCGTCCACGTCGAACTGCTTGCGGCCCGCCATGGTTCGCAGTCTACGCATCTTGCACCGATCGGTTCAAGATGCGTATGGTCACCGGCATGACAAGTTGCACCGATCGTTCCAAGATGAGCCCGGCCGCCGGCACGACACACTTGAACTCGCTGCGGCTGCCCGAGGGATTCACCGACGTCTTCACCAGCCGGCTCGTGGAGCTGGACGGGCTGCGGCTGCACGCGGTCACCGGCGGGGACGGCCCGCCGCTGCTGCTGGTCGGCGGCTGGCCCCAGACCTGGTACGCCTGGCGGGAAGTGATGCCCGCGCTCGCCCGCGAGCACACCGTCGTCGCCGTCGACTCGCGCGGGGCCGGGCTCTCCGGCAAGCCCGACGACGGTTACGACACCGGCACGCTGGCCGCCGATCTGGTCGCGCTGATGGCCGCGCTCGGGCACGACCGGTTCGACGTCGCCGGCCACGACGTCGGCATGTGGACCGGGTACGCCCTCGCCGCCGACCACCCCGAGCGGGTGGGCCGCCTCACCGTCGTCGACGCGATCATCCCCGGCCTCTCACCGGCCCCGCCGGTCTTCGGCACGGCCGCGGCCAACCAGCGGCTCTGGCACTTCGGCTTCAACCGGCTCACCGACCTCAACGAGGAACTGGTCCGGGGACGGGAACCGCTCTTCTTCGGCCACCAGTTCGCCACGAAGGGCGCCACCCCGGCCACGATCCCCGCCTACGCGGTCGACGTCTACGTCGACGCGATCGTCGCGGACCCGCGCGGCCTGCGGGCGAGTTTCGGGTACTACCGGGCGTTGGACGAGACGATCGCCCAGAACGAGCAGCGCAAGAAGACCCGGCTGACAACGCCGGTGCTGGCCATCGGCGGCGCACAGTACTGCGGCGCACTGGTAGCCGAGACGATGCGACTGGCAGCCGACGACGTCACCGAGGCAGTCCTCGACGACTGCGGACACTACGTCGCCGAGGAACAGCCGGCACGGTTCACCGAGATCCTGGAGAACTTCCTCGCCCGCGAACCGAAGGCAGTCGCGTCGCACGGCTGACAGGCGTCGATGCAGCCGGCTGCGGGAAGCTACGCTCGGACTGGTGCGGTGCCGCTGCCGGAAGCAAGCCCGTGTTTCCCGGCAGCGGCATCCGCGTCGATGGGGCGCAGCTCATCCGCGTTTCGAGCTCGGCGTCATCCTCCGGGGGAAGGAGTGGATCACGTCAAGCAGTCGGCACCGGGGACGCACTTCACGCTGTCGAGAAGCTTTCCCTTCTCGTCGACGAGATCGAGCCGGATGATCTTGGCGCCGCCGGGGACGTTGACAAGCACGTTCCTGGTGCCGGAGTCCGTGGCATTGCACACCACAGGTGATTTCGGATGCCCCCACTCGACGCCGTCCTGGTCGAAGCCGAAGGCCTGCAACTGGCGGCAGTAGCTGGCTTTGATCGAGTAGTCGACGTCGACGGACCGCTGGTGCCACCGCAGGGTGCCGACGGCGTAACTGGCGCCGTACTCGAGCCTGAACTTGGTGGTGGGGTCCGCCGCGTTCGCGGACGGGGCGGTGCAGACCGCCGCCGCCACGATCGCCGTGACGGCGGTGGCGACCTTGACGCTCTGCTTCGTCGTGCGGCGAGTGAGGTTCTTGAGCACGGTCGTTGTTCTCCTCGTCGATGGGGTGTCGCGATAGGACGGAGTGCCTGCTTTGTGCAGCAGCAGTTCGACGTCCGTTCAGCGGTAGATGTCTCCTGTGCGAGCGTTGTGCCCGTTCTGGTCGGTCAAGCTGAGTTTGACGTGGTTGGCTCCACCCGGGACATCGGCTTTGAGCGGGATGTCTTCCCCGGTAGTGGAGTTGCAGTGGGTACTCGTGCTCCTGGCGTCCAGCTGAGTGGTGCCGGCGAGTGCGTAAACGTAGAGCCGCCGGCACCCGGCAGCGTGAAAGGTCGCGTCGACGCTCGCCGAACGGTTCGAGAAGAAGACGGAGCCGACGATGTAGCTGTTTCCGTCCGCACCGTAGACGAGGAAATCATGGGATATTCCGGCCGGTTCGGCGGTGGCCGCGGGCGCTTCCGTCAGAACCAGCCCGGCGGCGGCCGCGGCTACTGCCAGGGCGACGCGGCTTTTCCGCCTGTGGCCCTTGGCCGTCGTCGGCTCTTGCGGCTGGGACCCGGAACTCCACGTCATCGATTTGCCCCCTTGTCGTCCCCTGGAAAGCTCTAATCCGTCCTACCACACGAGCTTGCTCCGTGAGCGAAAAGCATCGTTCACCTGGGCGCACCAGCCGACCTGGAGCGGGGCGCGGAATGTCACTACACAGGCGTCCTGCGGCCGATCGGGTGAATCGATCGTTTGCGCCTCAACCAGGAAAGCCACAAGGGCGTTGACGTTCGGAGCGACCTGGACCGACCGGGTGCGGCCGGCGAGAGGAATACCGGATGATGTTCGCGGCACGAGCGGCGCGAAGCTGGTCGATGGCAGCAGGAATCGTGTTCGCCGCAGTGTTCGCCGCCGCCACTCCGGCAGCGGCGAACGCGGCCCCAAAGGTCGGTTCGATCGCACAGGAGGCGGCCGCGGCCACCGGCACGTCGTTCCACTTCACCGCGGTACCCGCCGGTGGCAGGGTCTCCTGCTACGGCTACTACGGAACGTTCAAAGCGGGCACTTACGTCATGGTCGTCGACTGGATTCACACGAGCGACGAATGCTTCGGCATCTCCACCGACCGCACGATCTGGCACGCATGGCCCAACTCCGGCGGCTGGAAGAAGATGGGCGGCAACGGGCTCGCCGACACCATCGCCTACGCCGAGGACGAAGGCACCAACGGGTCCAAGGGCGTCGTGGTGCGGGTGGCGGCCAGCAACAAGTACTGGGTTCAGCGTTACGCCCCGCCGCTGGGCTGGACCGAAGAGTGGACGCAGGCGTAGCGGCAACACCGTGCGCGGCGGCCGCCCCGCCGCGACAGCCCGCTTCGGCGCGCAGCTCGTCGAAGACTCCGCTCACCGCGACCTCAGCCGGCGGGGACGGTCTCCGGCCGGTGGCCCTTCTTGGCCCGCTGGACCAGTTCGTAGACGCGGGTGCGGGTGTCGGCGAACTGCGGCGACGACCGGGTGCGCAGCTGGTCGCGGTCGTCGGGCAGCTCGACCCGGACGTCCTCGAGCACGACGGTGGGCCGGTTGGACAGCACCAGCACCCGCTGTCCCAAGTAGACGGACTCGTCGATGTCGTGGGTGACGAACAGGACGGTCACGCCGAGCTGCCGCCACAGGGACCGCACCAGGTCTTCCAGGTCCGCGCGCGTCTGGGCGTCGACGGCGGCGAACGGTTCGTCCATCAGCAGCACGGTCGGCTCGTAGGCCACCGCGCGGGCGATGGCGACCCGCTGCTGCATGCCGCCGGAGAGCTGCCACGGGTGGGCGTCCGCGTTCTCCGTCAGCCCGACGGCCGCCAGCGCCGCGTCGACCTTCGTGGTCCGCTCGGCGCGCGCGAGCCCCTTCTCCTTCAACGGAAGCTCGATGTTCTTGCGCACCGTGAGCCACGGGAAGAGGCTGCGGCCGTACTCCTGGAACACCACAGCCATGCCGGGCGGCGGACCGGTGACCGGCGTCCCGGCCAGGGTGACGTGACCGCTCGAGGAGTCCAGGAGGCCGGCGATGCAGCGCAGCAGCGTCGTCTTGCCCGCGCCGGACGGGCCGACGATGCAGACGAACTCGCCCCGGCCGACCCGGAAGGTGAGCTCGCGGATGGCTTCGACGTCGCGGCCGTGCCCGCGGTAGGTCTTGGCGAGCCCGGTGACCTCGAGCGCCGCGGTGGTGTGAGCCATGTGTCAGCCTTCCAGTTCGGCCTGGCGGACCCCGCGGTACCAGGCCATGGTCCGGTGTTCGACGAGGCGGAAGAGCCCCGACAGCGCGACGCCGATGAGGCCGAGCAAGATGATCCCGGTCCACATCTGCGGGATGGCGAAGCCGCGCTGGAACTGCACGATCGCCGCGCCCAGCCCGCGGTCGGCGCCGAACAGCTCGCTGATCACCATGAGGATCACGCCGAGGGACAGCGCCTGCCGCGCGCCGGTGACGATCCGCGGGCTCGCCCCGCGCAGCACCACGTGCCGCAGGGTGGCCATCCGCCCGAACCGGTAGGAGCGGGCCGTGTCGCGCAGGACTTCGTCGACCGACCGGACGCCTTCGACGGTGTTCAGCAGGATCGGCCACAGACAGCCCAAGGCGATGGTGACGACCTTGGTGGTCGACGCGGTGTACCCGGCGAACAGCGCGATGACCGGGATGAGCACCGGCGGCGGGATCGCCCGGAAGAACTCCAGCACCGGCTCGCAGAGCGCGCGCAAGGTGCGCGACGAGCCGATCGCGGTGCCCGCCGCGACCCCGGCGACGACGGCGATGAGGTAGCCGGCGGCGAGCCGCGCCAGGCTGGGCAGCACGTCGTGCCGGATCGGGTCCGCCGTCCACGTCTGCGGGAACGCCTCCACGATGGTCTGCAGCGGCGGCCAGAAGAAGTCGGTGCTGCCGGCGGACAGCAGCCACCACAGCGCGACGAGGACGACGGGCAGTCCCAGCGTGAACAGGATGCGCCGTAACAGGTTCACGGCTTTCACCGGTCTCCCCGGATCGAGGGGTGCCAGTGCAGGACGCGGCGTTCGACGGCCCGCGCCGAGGCGTTGACCGCGACGCCGATGACGCCGACGACGATCACGAGGGCGTAGGTGTCCGCGACGGCGCCGGAGCTCTGCGCGACGCCGATGGAGCGGCCGAGGCCCGGCACGCCGATGATCAGCTCCGCCGTGACCTCCAGGATGAGCGCGACGGCGGCGGCGAGGCGGAAACCGGTGACGACGTAGGGCAAGGCGGTCGGCCACACGACGTTCCGCACCGTCGCCCACCGCGAGAACCGGTAGGAGCGGGCCGTGTCGCGCACGACCGGGTCGACGTCGGCGACGCCGTACACGACCTGGACGAGCACCTGCCACAGCGCGGCGTAGACGACCAGCACGAGCGCGGACTCGGGCCGGCTGCCGTAGAGCAGCACGACGAGCGGGATCAAGGCGACCGAGGGGATGGGGCGCAGGAACTCGATCGTGGAGGAGGTGACCTTGCGCAGCAACGGGATGCTGCCGATCAGCACTCCGAAGACGATGCCCGCGGCCATGGCGATCAGCAACCCGAGCGCCCAGCCCCGCAACGTCTGGCCCAGCGCCTGCCAGAACCCGCTCTCGGTCACCTGCGTGGCCAGGCCGCGGACCATGGCGCTGAACGGCGGCAGGAACCGCGGGTCGACGATGGTCAAGCGGGGCAACGCTTCCGCGACGCCGATGACCACCACCAGCCCCAGCACGCCGAGTGCGGGCTGCCGCCACCGATCCCGCCCGGGGACGGCGGTCGTCACGGCAGCAGGGTGTCGAGGTCGAGCGGCTTGGTGATCAAGCCGTCCTGGGTGGCGAGGGTGCCGAGCAGCTGCACGGAGTCGCGGTCGACCGCGCCGGGCCAGCGCGGCAGCACCATCGCCTTCTGCACCGCCGGGTCGAGCTTGGTGTAGCCGCTCAGCACCGCGCGGGCCTCGTCCGGGTGCGCCGAGGCGTAGTCCATGGACTTCTTCATCGCGGTGGTGAACCCGGTGACGGTTTTCGCGTTCTGCGCCGCGTACTGCCGGGAGGTGAAGTACATCCCGATGGTCAGGTCGGGATCGGTGCCGGCGTAGTTGGACGCCACCTGCCGGTCGCCCTGCCCGGCGGCGATGGTGAGGAACGGTTCGACGAGCTGCCCGGCGTCGACGTCGCCCTTGGCCACCGCGGCGGCGATGTCCGGGAACGGCAGTTCGACGTAGTCGACGGCCGCCGGGTCGCCGCCGGCCTTGCGGACCACGTTGCCGACCGTCGTGGTGTTGATGTTCTTCAACGTGTTCACCGCGACGCGCTTGCCCGCGAGGTCCTTCGCGGTCTTGATCGGGCTGTCCGCCTTCACGATGACCGCGCCGAAGTCCTTGCCGTCCGTGCCGGTGGAGGCGACCCCCGAGCTGACCACCTTCACCGGCAGGCCCTGGGAATGGGCCAGCAGCAACGAAGTCGTGTTGCTGAACCCGAACTGGTACTGCCCGCTGACCACCGCGGGCACGATCGCCGCACCGCCCTGGGCGGTCTGCAGGGTGACGTCGAGTCCCTCCGCGGTGAAGAAGCCTTTCTCGACCCCGAGGTAGATCGGCGCCACGTCCACGATCGGGATGACCCCGACGGTGATCTTCGCCGGCCCGCCCGAGGAGGACGAGTCGCCCGACGACCCGCCGCACCCCGACGCCACGAGGGCGACGGCGGCGAGCCCGGCGACCGCGGTGAGCAGGCGGCGGGTGTGGCGGTGGACGCGGGCCGTGCCGACGTTGGCGCGTCGCATGAGTCCTCCTGCTGGAGAGAGCCTGGAGAGAGCGCTGACGGCGCTCGTGGGGGAACGATGGGCGAACGTTACCGATATTGTCAACAATTGTGAAGCCAATCTTGACTGCGAAGTTGTGACCGCGTACATCTCTTAACCCAAGGTGTCCGACGGCCTCGTGGGGCCCGCAGCGGAAGGCAGCCGGATGAGCTCGCTGGCGCACGACCCCGACCGCCGCCGGGACATCGCCCACGTCGGGCCGGTCGAGCTGTACACCCCGGTCCTCGGGCAGTCCCGTGACTTCTTCGTCGAGCAGATGGGCCTGCGCGAGGTGCACCGCACCGGCGACTCGGTCTACCTGCACGCCTGGGACGACTACCAATCCTGGACGCTGCGCCTGATCCAGCGCGCCACCGCGGGCATCGGCCGCACCTACCTGCGCGCCGCGAGCCCGGAAGCGGTGGAGCGGCTCACCTCCGCCGTGGACGCGGCCGGCCTCGGGCGCGGTGTCGTGACCGACGTCCACCACCTCGGCGACGTCCACGTCTTCACCGACCCCGACGGGCACGAATACGGCCTGTACTGGGACGTCGAGTGGTACCGGGCCGACGACGCCGACCGGCCGGCGCTGAAGAACCAGGCGGCCGCCTACCCCGGCCGGGGCGCGAACCTGCGGCGGCTCGATCACGTGAACCACCTCGCCGCCGGCATCCCGGAGACCGCCGCGTTCCTGCGCGACGTGCTCGGCGCGCGGTGCACCGAGCAGATCGTCAAGGACGACGGCAGCCCGCAGGCGATCTGGTTCTCGCTGGGGAACAAGACCTACGACCTCGTCTACACCGAGGACTGGACCGGCAGCCGCGGCCGCCTGCACCACATCGCGTTCGCCACCGACACCCGCGAGGAGATCCTGCGTGCCGCCGACGTCTGCCTCGACGCGGGCGTGCACATCGAGACCGGCCCGCACAAACACGCCATCCAGCAGACGTTCTTCCTCTACGTGTGGGAGCCCGGCGGCAACCGGATCGAGCTCTGCAACGCGGGCGCGCGGCTGATCCTCGCGCCCGACTGGCAGACGATCAGCTGGACCCGTGAGGAACGGGCGAAGGGGCAGGCGTGGGGGCTCAAGACGATCGAGACCTTCCACACCCACGGCACCCCCGTGCCGGACTGATGTCCTGAGACCGAGGCTGACCCTCGCGGACATCGCGACCGCGGCCGGCGTGCTCGGCCGCGCCCCGGCCTGGCACTCCACTCGGAGACCGGGCAGAGCCGGATCCGGTGGTTCACAGGCCGTGGGGGTCAACCCGGGTCGTGTCGGACGGCCTTCCGGCCGTCACCCCGGTAACCGGGCGGCCGGGGCCGGAATCAGATCTTCAGGTCGAAGTTCGTGACGTACCAGGCTTCCTCGAGCTTCCGCAGGCTGAAGGTGATGTTCGTCTGGCCCGGTTGCACGCCGGTGGAGTGGGACAGGACGATGTCGTCGAGGGTCTTCCCTTCGACCGATATCCTGTCGGCGGCGATCTTCGCCGAGTCGCCGGTGGCGGCCGGGCCCGCGATCTCGACCTCGGGCGGGTTCGCCGCGTTGTCCGGGGTGAAGGCCGTGCGCAACCCGTCGAGCACCTTGTGCACCGATTTCATCGTTTCGTCTTGGCCGGCGCACGTTTCGGGGGAGAAGACCTTCGGTGGGGTTTGCTCGGCATCGGCCATGACGGAGCACGCCTGGTCGAAGTTGCCGGAGACGACCGCGCCGATCCACCGAGCGAGCGCCTGTTCCGCGGTCGGCGCACCGGACTTCGCATTGGCAGCAGCCGTGTTCGCGCTGCTGACCGATGCCGAAGTGGTGGTCGCGGGAATGGGCTGCCCGGCGACGTTCGACGATTTCGCGGCGCAGGAAACGGTCAGCGCGGCGGCCATCACTGTGACAGCAATCGCCTGAACAGTCACATTTCTGGGGGTTTTCGTCACCATGCCGGAGATCATGGCGACGATCCGGGGCAATGTCCACAACGGTGGGCGGCGCCGGTGGTTCACCTGTCCCGCTCCGGTCTCCGCGCCCGGTACGCTGCTGTCGAGTGAGCGTCCGGCCCGCTCAGCCGAGGAGACCGCGTGGATCAGCAGGGTTTGGTGACCGTCGCGAGCAAGTGGCCGGTGGACACGACCATCGACCGGCTCGAGCGGGCCGTCGCCACCGCCGGGCTCGTCGTGTTCGCCCGGGTCGACCACGCCCGCAACGCCCGCGAGGTCGACCTGGACCTCCGTCCGACCTTCCTGCTCATCTTCGGCAACCCGCGCGGTGGCACCCAGCTCATGCAGGAGAACCAGGTCGCCGGCATCGACCTGCCGCTGAAGTTCCTCGTCTGGGAGGACGAGCACGGTCGGACCCGGGTGACCTACAACGACGTCGCCTGGATCGCTCGGCGCCACGGCCTGTCCCCGGAGACGGCCGGCGTCGTCACGGCGACCGCGTCCGCCGTCGACAACCTCGCGCGCCGGGCGACCCAGGACTGACCTTCAGGCCGTCGCGCGCCGGAGCACCAGCCACGCCGCGCCGCCGAGGGCCAGCGCGAACACCAGCGGGTAGGCCGTGTACAGCGCGAACGACGGCTGCCCGCCGAGGAAGTCGCCGATCGCGGGCCACCAGCTCCGCTGCGACGCCAGGAGCTTGATCCCGGCGAGCAGCGCGGCGGCCCCGGCGAGGCCGAGGTAGATCCCCGTCTGCCGCCAGCGCTGGAACACCACGCCCGCCAGCACCCCGATCGCGGACACCGCGACCAGCGGTCCACTGTAGACGAACCACAGCGCGAACGGGCCGTGCCGGCCGAGCACGGCCGGCCCGAAGATCCGCGCCTCCCGGCCCCAGCCGCCGGTGGACCGCTCGACGACGTCGAGCACCACCATCACGAGCCCGACGAGCAGCGCCTGGCCGAGGACGACCAGTGCGGTGGCCGCGGCGAACGTCCGGCGGGTCACGCCGTGCCCCAGCGCGAACGGGAACACCTGCGTCATCGACTGCAGGTGCGCGGGGGCGACCACGCCCCACAGGGCCGGCAGCAGGTAGATCTCGTGCGCGCCGAACGCGCCTTCGCCGTTGGAGACGTCGATGCCCCAGCCCAGCAGCGGCAGCACGGCCAGCAGGCCCAGCGGGTAGGCGAGCAGGACCGGCCAGTTGACCAGCTGGATCCGCGCGACGTCGAGCACGCGTGTCATCAGGATTCCTTCCCGGCGGCGACCGGCCCGCCGTGGCCTTGGGTGGTGCGGACGACCAGCTGCTGCAACGAAACCGGCTCGAAGTCCAGCCCGGGCTCGTACCGGTCCCGGGCTCCGGTGAGGGTGACGCGCAGGGAACCGCCGAACCGTTCGCGGTGCAGTTCCCGGTGGCCGGCGGCGAAGCGCTCGACGGCCTCGGCGGGCCCGGTCACCGCGACGGCCTCGCCGCGCAGCGTCTCCGCGTCGGTGTCGATGAGCACCCGGCCCCGGTCGAGCAGCACGACGTGTTCGATCAGGTCGCTGACTTCGTCGATCAGGTGCGTGGAGAGCACGATCGTGCGCGGGTGCTCGGCGAAGTCGGCGAGCAGCCGGTCGTAGAACAGCTGCCGCGCGACGGCGTCGAGGCCGAGGTAGGGCTCGTCGAACAGGGTCAGCGGGGCCCGCGAAGCCAGCCCGATGATCACCCCGACCGCCGACAGCTGCCCGCGTGAGAGCTTCCCGATCCGCCCGCCGGCGGGGACGGCGAAGTCCGCCAGCAGCGCCGCGGCGTAGGCGTCGTCCCAGTTCGGGTAGAGCAGCCGCGCGGCCCACAGCGCGTGCTTGACGCGGAACTTCTCCGGGTAGTGCTGGCTTTCCTTGATGAAGCAGACCTGCGCAAGCACGTCGGCGTTCTCGGATGGGTGCTGCCCGAAGACCTCCACCGTGCCGCCGGTTTCGAAGGCCTGCCCGGTGAGGATCCGCATCAGCGTGGTCTTGCCGGCGCCGTTGCGGCCCAGCAGGCCGTGGATCGTGTTCCACGCTCACCCCGTCGAGCGCGGCGAGCGGGCCGTAGCGCTTGCTCACCCCGGTTGTGCGCACCACGTTCATCGCTGCGGCTCCCAGACGTCGATCAGCTTCTTGATCTCCTCGGCGTCCATGCCGAGCTTGCCCGCCTCCGCCATCAGCGGGGCGAGGAACTGCCGCGTGAAGTCCCGGCGGCGCCGCTCCAGCAGCTGCGCGCGGGCGTCCGGCGCGACGAACATGCCGATGCCTCGTCTCTTGTAGAGGATCCCGTCGGCGACGAGCTGGTTGACGCCTTTGCCCGCGGTCGCCGGGTTGATCCGGTGGAAGGCCGCGAGCTCGTTGGTGGAGGGCACCTGCGTGTCCGCGGGCAGGCTGCCGTCGACGATCGAGTTCTCGATCCGCTCGGCGATCTGCAGGAACAGCGGCCGTCCGTCGTCCTTCACGCCGACCACCGCACACGACGGTTCGTCGGTTCATTACTCATGTAGCTAACCATGGAGGCTTGGGCCGGGCTTTGTCAAGCCGGGATCCGCTGAACGCGGCAAGGACGGGCGCCCAGGAGTGAGTCGGTTCTTCCTTCAGCTGACGATGAGGACCAGCCGGCCGCGGACGTGGCCCGTTTCGCTTGCTCGGTGGGCTTCGGCGATGTCGGCCAGGGGGAAGGTCCGCTCGACCGGCAGCCAGAACTGGCCGGCTTCGATCAGCTCGCCGATGGTGGCGAGGGCGTGGAAGGCGTTGCCGTCGGCGAATCCGTTGCTGAAGTGGACGCCGTGCTGATCGGCGCCGGCGAAGTCGGCGAGGGTGATCACGTTCTTCGCGTCGCCGCCGGCGAGAGTGATGAGCTCGGGGAGCACACCGTTGCCGGCCACGTCCAGGGCGACGTCGACGCCGTCAGGGGCCAGCGCGCGGACGCGGTCGGTCATGCCGTCGCCGTAGGTCACCGGTTCGGCGCCCAGCATGCTCAGGAAGCCGCTGTTGCGGGCACCGGCGGCGCCGATCACCCGGGCGCCGCGGGCGAGGGCGAGCTGGACGGTCGCGGTACCGATCCCGCCGGAGGCGCCGTTGACGAACAGGGTGGTTCCGGCGGTGACGTGGAGCTGGTCGAGGCCGCGGGTGGCGGTTTCGAGGGCGACCGGGATGCCGGCCGCGTCGACGAACCCGAGCGACGGCGGGATGACAGCGCGGAAGCTCAGCAAGGCGAACTCGGCGGCGGCCGCTTGGTCGTCGGAGATGCCGAAGACCCGGTCGCCGACGGCGACGTCGGTGACGCCGTCGCCGATCTCGTCGACGACACCCGCGACGTCGGCGCCGGTGGTCTGGGGGAGCGTGGCGCCGAAGCTGAGTTCGCCGCGGCGGATCTTGGTGTCGCTGGCGCTGATCCCGGCCGCGTGGACCCTGATCCGGACTTGGCCCGGGCCCGGGTGGGGGTCGGGCAGGTCCACGATCTGCAGGACCTCGGGGCCGCCGTACTGCTGGAACTGCACTGCTTTCATGGTGATCGTCTCCTGTCAGACGTTGCGGCTGTGGGGGGTCTGCTGGGTGTAGTCGACGTCCCAGTCCTCGACGCCGATGGCGATGACGCGTTGGGGGTGGACGCGGATCATCGCGTCGTCGTGGTGGCCGGGCGTTTCGACGTCGGTGAGCGCCTCGGCGTGACCGCGGATCTCCAGGGACCGGACTCGCCACGGGTTGGTGCTGGGGACGTCGTCGATCACCAGCGCGATGCGGCCGTTGTCGGCGACGTTGCGGAACCGGCGGCTCTTGCGGAGGTTGAGCCCCATCAGGTCGATCGTCTGCGTGTCGGGGTTGTAGGTGAAACCGACCGGGCTGACCTGGAGGGTGCCGTCGGGCTGGGCGGTGGCCACCCGGCACAGCGGCTGGTCGGCCAGGTACTGGACTTCCTTTTCCGTGAACACGTGTCTCCTCGGATCTGTCAGTGGGCGAGGGCGGGTTCGGCGTCGGGGTCGACGGCCAGCGGACCGCTGCGGAAGAGCCCGGCCGAGAGCAGCGCACCGGCGAGGAACAACGCGGCGGCGATCCAGAACACGAAGTGGTAGCCGGCGAACGTCGCCTGCGCGATCGCGGCGGGGTCGCTCGCGGTCGCGGCGTGGGTGGTGAGGTAGCTCGTGGTGGCGGTCGCGCCGAGGGAGCTGAACACGGCCAGCCCGATCGAGCCGCCGACCTGCTGGGTGATGTTGGCCATCGCGGACGCCACGCCGGTTTCGTGGGCCCGGACGCCGCTGGTGGCGGCGTTCTGGCCCGGGCCGAAGACCATGCCGAGGCCGAGACCGATGACGAGCAGGCCCGGCAGTACGCCCCCGGTGTAGGTCGAGCCGGCGTCGATGCCGGTGAGCAGGACCATGCCCACCGCGGCGAGGAGGCTGCCGAGCGGCACGATCGGGCGGGGGCCGACGCGGGGGAGCAGCACCGCGCCGGAGAACACCGCGCCGGCCATCACCAGGACGACCATGGGCAGGAACGCCAGGCCGCTCTGCACCGGGGTGAACTTCAGGGTGTCGGCCAGGTAGTAGGTGACGAAGAGGAACACGGCGAAGCCGCCGGTGCCGGAGATGCCGATCGTGAGGTAGGACGCGCCGCGGTCGCGGTCCAAGACCACCGACAGCGGCAGCAGGGGGTCCCGGACCCGGCGTTCGACCACGACGAACGCGACGACGAGGAGTACGCCGAACACAGCCGGGCCGAGCGTCCACGGGTTGGTCCAGCCGCGGGTGGCGGCGTTGCCGAGGCCGTGGACGATGCCGAACAGCCCGAGCAGAGCCAGGACGGTGCCCGCGAGATCGAGCCGGGTCCGTTCCGGCCGGGCGCGGTCGACGAGGAACACCAACGCACCGGCGATCGCGATCGCGGCGATGACGACGTTGACGTAGAGGCACCAGCGCCAGGACAGGTTCTGGGTGAGCACACCGCCCAGGAGCAGGCCGAGGGCGCCGCCGGCGCCGGAGATGGCGCCGAAGACACCGAAGGCGCGGCCGCGTTCGCCGGCGTTGCCGGCGAAGGTCACCGAGACCATGGCCAGTGCGGCGGGGGCGAGGATCGCGGCGAAGGCGCCTTGGGCGATGCGGGCGATCAGCAGGAGGGTGAACCCGTCCGCGGCGCCGCCGAGGGCGGAGGCGGCCGCGAAGCCGAGCATCCCGATGACGAACAGCCGTTTGCGGCCGTAGAGGTCGCCGAGGCGGCCGCCGAGGAGCAGGAGGCTGCCGAAGGCGAGGGCGTAGCCGGTGACGACCCATTGCCGGTTGTCATCGGAGAACCCCAGGTCGTGCTGGGCGGTGGGCAGGGCGATGTTGACGATGGTGGAGTCCAGGATGACCGTCAGCTGCGCCAGGCTCAAGACGACGAGCGCGAGCCACCGGTTCGGGACGGCTTCGG
Source organism: Amycolatopsis sp. WQ 127309 (assembly GCF_023023025.1). Taxonomy (NCBI): domain Bacteria; kingdom Bacillati; phylum Actinomycetota; class Actinomycetes; order Pseudonocardiales; family Pseudonocardiaceae; genus Amycolatopsis; species Amycolatopsis sp. WQ 127309. Next base: position 9,033,856 of record NZ_CP095481.1, on the reverse strand, counting down.
ATTTCATGGATGACCTTCGATCGCTCACGGGCTTGACTTACCGATGTTATATTAACTTACCGACGATAAGTCAAGTGTTGACGGGTAAGGTGATCGGCCATGACCGACGACGTCCTCTGGCTGCGGGATGAGCCGCCGCGACCGCCGAGGCGGAACACGCCGCTCACCCTGGAGCGGATCGTTACTGCGGCGATCGCCGAACTCGACGCGGTGGGAGCGGAACGGCTGACGATGCGCAAGCTCGCCGAACGGCTCGAGGTGACTTCCACCGCGCTCTACTGGCACGTCGCGACCAAGGAAGACCTGCTCGACCTCGCGCTCGACCACGTCGTCGGCGAAGTACCGGTACCCCCGCCCGGCTCGGAGCCCCGGGCCGGGCTCCGGACGCTGCTCGTCGGCTGGCGCGCCGCGATGCTCGCCCATCCGTGGTCGCCCGCTCTGCTCGGCCGCCCGCTGCTCGGGCCCAACGTGCTGGCGCGTACCGAGTTCATCCAGGCGAAGCTCGTCCAGGCCGGGCTGACCGGGCTGGAACTCGCGGCCGCGACCCGCACACTTGCCGGCTTCGTGCTCGGCGCGTCACTGGCGGACGCCACCTGGCGCCGGCTGGACGACCCGGCCGCGATCGCCAAGGTCCGCGCGTACATCCTCGATTCCGCCGAGCGCTATCCGACCCTCAGCACGTCGGGGTTCGTCGATGCCGGGTGGCCGGACGACGAGCTGTTCGTCTTCGGTCTCGACCGGGTGCTCGACCGGCTTCTCGCCAGGACCTGATCGCGGATCTCCGCGGATCGCCGTCCTGCGCGGCGTTGAACCCGTTGCCGGACTGGATTCGCGCCAACGCGGTGGCGATCACGGCGCGCCGCGAAGGCTGACGCGTACTTCCGAGCGCCCGGACGCCGGAACCGTCCACTATGGAGGGAGGCCGGTCACCGGCCGCGACCTCACCTGGCTCCGGCGCGACGTCCAGGTCGTGCTCCAGGACCCCTACAGCTCGCTGAACCCGCGGACCGTGGTCCGCGACATCGTCGCCGAACCCCTCGAATGCCTGCGCGTGCCGGGCGACCACGACGCACGCGTCGAGGAGATCGCCGGCCTGACCACGGCGTTCGGGCTGTCGCTGGTGCTCGTCTCGCACGACATCGGCGTGGTGCAGCAGCTGTGCGACCGGCTGCTGGTGCTCAAGGACGGCGTCCTCGCCGCGCCGAGCCACCCCTACACCCGCGCCCTGCCGGCCGCGGTGCCCCAGCTGCCGGAGGAGGTCTGAAACCGGAGGGAAACAGCGTTGTCAGGACTGGGTGGACGTCGCGGTGTTCGTGTGGAGGGTGAGGTAGACGGCGCGCACGGCGAGGGTGCGTTCGATCTCGTCGATGATCGGGGCGAAGAACTGTTTGCGGTGCTCGGTGTCGCTCATCGAGGTGACCGCGAAGTACATGCTGCCGAATCCGGCGAGCAGGGTGGCGTTGCGCAGCAGCGCGACCGGGACGCCGGGCAGCAGCGGCGAGATGGCCGGCGCCGCGCCGATCCACTGTTCGGCCGTGGCGGGGGTCACGATGATCACGCCGAGCAGCACGAAGAAGGCGAACGAGGCGAGGCCGATGACCGCGGCCTGGACGAGCTGGCGGGTCGCGAGCATCAGCAGCAGGTTGCGTTTCTGACGTCCGTTGAGGCTGACCGCGCGGATGGGGCCGTCGATGGTGACGGCGGCGAGCGGGGTGCCGGCGCAGGCGGCGGTCAGCATGGGCGGGCTGAAGTCCTGTTCGACCCGGCCGATCTCCTCGCGGAGGCGGGCGGCCGCGGCGAGGACGGTGACCGCGCCGAAGAGGGCGACGACGAGGGCGAGGCGCCACCAGGCGAGCTGGTTCATCAGCTGCCACAGCTCGCCGGTGAAGAAGAGGAACAGGGTGACGAAGAGCAGGACCGGCAGGGCCCGGCCGAGGACCTGCACGCTGTTGCGGAGGTCGGTGACCGCCTGCTTGACGCCTTGGCGCACGAGGGTGCCGAAGCCGTAGGTGGTGGCGAGGTAGGTGGCCGCGAAGACGGCGGCGAAGAACACGAGGAACGCGAGGACGCCCAGCGCGCGGGCGCCCGGGAGGGTGATGGCGCCGTCGAAGGCGAGCTGCAGCAGTGGGACAGCGACCGGCATCGCGGCGTAGGTGATCAGGATGGCGGTGGTCGCGGCGCGGGAGAAGCGGGGGAGGTGCCGGACGAACCGCGAGATCGTCACCCAGGCCGCGAGGGTCACGGCGACGACGACGCCGAGCAGAATCCAGCGGCCGGAGCCGGCGGTCTTGAGCGGGACGAGCCAGGCGAGGCTCGCGAGCGTGACGAATACCAGCGCGGGCAGCATCCGGGGCAGGACGTGCTCGGTGAAGCCGTACCCGGCGATCATCGTCGGGGTCCCGCGCTCGAGGAACCAGCGTTCGGTCCGCTGGACTCGCGCCCGAGGTGATGAGGTCGGCATGAGGAGATGATTCCCGGCGGCCTTGGCGCGGGCCCGCTCGGCCCGGGCTACTTCATGTGCCGCGGGGGATCGAGGTAGACGTCGGGGACCGCGGCCTCAGGCCGGGCAGCGACGAACTTGTCCACTACGGTGCCGAGGCGGCCCCGCTGTTCCGGCTCGTGCGTCAAGCAGCGGGTTCAGTCGTGCAGGCTGCCGCCGCCGTCGATGGACCAGGTCTGCCCGTTGACCCATTCGGCGTCGTCGCTGAGGAGGAACGCCGCGGCCGCGGCGAGATCGGCGGGCCGGCCGAGGCGGGTGCTGCGGTTGCCGGCGAGCCCGGCCGCCCGGAATTCTTCGCTCATCGTGGCCAGCGCCGTCTCGGAAAGCACCATCCCGGGCGACACGCCGTTGCAGCGGATCCCTTCCTTGCCCCACCGGGACGCGACGTGGCGGGTCAGCGCGTTCACACCCGCTTTGGACGCCGCGTAGGCCGGACGCACGGCCTCGCCGACGAAGGCCGCGGCGGACGAGGTGTTGACGATCGCGCCGCCGCCCGCGGCGAGCAGGTGCGGGATGGCCAGCCGGCAACTGTGGGCGAAGCCGATCAGGTTCACTTCGAACGTGCGGCGCCAGATCGCCGCGTCCATGCCGTCGAGCGCGACGTCGTTGCCCAGCGTGGCGGGGGTGAGGTCGGCGCCGACGTTGAAGACGCCGTCGAGGCGGCCGGTCCGGTCGAGGGCGCTCCGGAGCAGCCGCTCGATCGACGCCTCGTCGGCGAGGTCGAACTCGACCGCGACGGCGTCGCCACCCGACGCCGTGATCGACTCGACGGTGGTTCGCGCGCCGTCGACGTTGATGTCTCCGACGACGACGCGGGCGCCTTCCTCGGCGAGCCGGACGGCCGTGGCCGCGCCGATCCCGCCGGCACCACCGGCGATGACGATGCTCTTGCCGGGCAGTCCACGCATGAGCCCTCCGATCCGAGGCGCCGGCCGACCGAGATTAAGACAGCCGTCTTGATTGAGTCAACCGCCTTACCTAGGCTGCCGACATGCCCGACGATCGAGCGCACGCAGGCAACGACCCGGCCGCGGTCCTGGAGGGACTGCCGCCCTACCCGTTCCCCAACCCCACCGCGCTGGAGCCACCGCCGGAGTGGGCACAGCTGCGGGCGCGGTGCCCGGTGGCGCGCATCGAACTGGCCAGCGGCGACGAAGCGCTGCTGCTGACCCGCTACGACGACGTCCGGGCGATGCTGTCGGACCCCCGGTTCAGCCGCCAGCTCGACGCCGACGACGCGTCCCGCGTCTCCGACAGCGACGACGGCGGGGTGTTCAGCCGGCCTTCGGCGTCGACCGGCGGCGAGCCGGCCGCGGACGAGCCGGAGGCGTCGATGCTCGGCGGTCCCGGGCACCGGCGCTGGCGGCGGCTGGTCGGGAAAGCGTTCACCGTCAAGCGGGTGCAGGCACTGCGGCCGGGCATGACGGAACTCGCCGAGCAGCTGATCACCGACATGGTCGAGGCCGGCGCGCCCGCCAGCATCGGGCCCGCGCTGGGGTTTCCGCTGCCCGTGTTCGTGATCTGCGACCTGCTCGGGGTGCCGCGGGACGACCGCGGCCGGTTCGCGCACTGGTCGGACACGATGCTCAACATGACCCGGTTCGGCCAGGACGAGATCGACCGGTCGGGCCGGGAGTTCTACCAGTACATGACGGAGCTGGTCGCCGCCAAGCGATCCGCGCCCGGTGACGACCTGCTGAGCGCTCTCGCCGCCGACATGACCGCGACCGAGCTCGTCATGACCGGGCAGGGCCTGCTCATCGCCGGGCACGAGACCACCGCCAACATGATCGGCAAGATGGTCGCGATGCTGCTGGCGGACCGCGAGCACCGCTGGGAGCGGCTGCTGGCCGACCCGGCGCTGGTGCCCTCGGCTGTCGAGGAGGCGCTGCGGTTCGACGCCAACCCCGGGTTCGGGATGCCGCGCTACGTCTCGGAAGAGACCGTGGTCGGCGGCGCCACCCTGCCGCGCGGCACGACCGTGGTGTGCAGCATGGCCTCGGGCAACCGCGACACCGACGCGTTCGACGGCGCCGGCGACATGGACCTCGCCCGCCGGCCCAACCCGCACCTGGCCTTCGGCGTCGGCCCGCACTCGTGCGTCGGCCAGCAGCTCGCGCGCGTCGAGCTGCAGACCGTCCTCGAAGTGCTGCTGCGGCGGCTGCCCACGCTGGAACTCGTCGGGCACGCCGCGGACCTGCGCGCCCGGCAGGGCCTGATCGTCGGCGGGATCGACCAGGTCCTGGTGCGGTGGTGACGGGCCCGCGGCCGCCGGGCGGCGGGAGGTCGGCGGCCACCCGAGCTCGCCTGCTGGAGACGGCGGAGCGGCTGATCGCCGAGGACGGCGTCGCGCAGGTGTCGAGCCGCCGGCTCGCCCAGGAATCCGGACAGGCCAACAACTCCGCGGTCGCCTACCACGTCGGCACGATGGAGGACGTGATCCTCGCCGTGCTGCGCGAGCACGGCGAGGCGATGGACCGTATCCGGGCCGCGATGGTGGCCGCGGCGGAGGGTTCGGCGCGGCTGCGCGACCACGTGGCCGCGTTGGTGCTGCCGACGACGCTGCACCTCGCGGAGCTCGGCGTCCCCAGCTACTACGCCCGCTTCGCCGCTCACGTCGTCAGCGACCCGGTCCTGCGCGCGCCGGCGCTGTCGGTCACCACGTCGACGCCCGTGATGCACCGGGCCTTGCAGGCGGTGGCCGCGCACGCCGGTGATCCCGCCGACCCCGCGATCCTCACCCGCTCGGCGATGGCCCGGCACGCCATCGTCCACACGTGCGCCGAACGAGAAGCGGAACTGGCCGAGGCGGGGGACCGTTCCGGCATTCCCGGCTGGGCCGAAACCGGCGAAATCCTGGTCGACGGCATCACAGCTCTGCTGACCACACCACCGCGGCGAACGCCGGACCGGTGAATAGGTCCCTGCCGCGTCAGGCGTCGTTCCATCTTCGCCCCATCCGGCTGCGACCGTTCAACGGCTCAGCCCTATGGCCCATTCAGAACGAGCTGAGCGGCCGGCGTGTTGACTTCACCGGCGGGCATGGCCTGTAATCGGTGCATGCGCATTTTTCTCGGATTGGGCATCATGGGCATGATATGCGTCGGTGGCTGCGCCACCGGCAATCCATCCACAAGTGCATCCGCCTCCACTGCGGTGTCGTCGTTCACCGCTACGGACCGCGCGTGGATCGAGATCACCACAGCCATGGACGAGCAGCTTGTTCCGATGCTGAACCTGGTCGACGGCCACACCGGATCCGCGGCTGTCCGCGACCTCGGCAAAAAAGTCGGCGCTTCGACGAATTCGGAGCTGTCGGATCTGCGGCGGCTTCACGATCAGGCCGGCCTCCCCGCGGAAAACCCCCACAAGGGGATGGAGATGCCGGGGATGGTTTCCTCGAACCAGATCACGCACGCCGGCGCTTTGCGCGAGGCGGATTTCGACGACTACTTCAAGAAGTGCCTGCGCGATCACCTGGACCAAACGGGACGTTTGGCGCTCGGCGAGAAGTCGTCCGGCAAAGAACCGCAGACGGTGAGCCTGGCTTCGCGATTCCTGCAAGAACAGGGCCGGCTCGCCGCGCTGGTTCAGTAGCGGCACCCGGCGGGGTGCCACGCCGGCGCGATCAGGCCGGACGTCGAGCCGTCACCATTCGACGTTCGGCCGCGCCGGGTGCACCGTGAAGTACGCGTGGGCCATCATTTCTGCCTGAAGCCCGGGACGAAGGCCGCCGTGCCGGCCGATCGGACGACTCGGCACGGCGGCCACCTGCCGTCGCTCTCAGCCGCCGGTGAAGCTCGGCGTGGTCCCGCACTTCGCGTTCTGGTTCAGGCAGGTCTTGACCAGTGCGGCCAGTTTGATGTGGTCCCAGCCGTTCATGAAGTCACCGTGCATCGACGACGCCATTCCGGACGACAGCGCGAGGCCGTCGCCGCCCAGGATGTCGTAGTTGACCATGTACGACAGGTTCGGCACCGCGACCGGGTAGGCTCCCTGGCACTTGCCGGCGACCGGGTCCCCCATGTGCGACTTGTGGTCGGGCGAGTCGATGTGCTTGCCGTCCCAGCAATCCTTGAACGGGAGTTGGAAGATCAGGTTCCCGCCGGGGGCGCACACCGGCCAGTTCCCGTCGGCGCTCCGCCCGACCTCGGCACTGCCCGCGCACCAGAACTGGTTTCCCTGCCCCTTCGGGGTGGGTACCTGCAGCTTGGCGTCACCCTGCACCATCACCAGCCCGGGCGGGAACGGCCGGACGGCCGACGGGTCGGTGACCCGGGAACCGTAGTAGATGCGCATGCTCTTGAACGGAACGGCCACACCGTTCCTCTGCAGCTGCGGTACCCAGTAAGCGGCGTTGTCACCCAGGGAGTTGCACGTCGTCGACCCGGCGGCGAGAAGCGTTTCCGTGGTCATGAAGGCGTCGTTCCTCGGCCCGAAGAACGTGTGCATATGAGAGGCGCCGGACAGGCCGGGGAAGATGATCGCGTCGTCCTTGGCTTCGTTCGCGATCGTGCAGTCGGTGTGGAACTCGGGGACCCTCGTCGTCCCGGCCGGCACCGGCGGCGGCACGATGCCCTGGTAGTCGGCCAGTTCGCGTTGGTACCGGGCCTGGTCCACATCCACCCAGCCGGCATCCGCCGCGATGGAGTTGCCCGAAGCTCCGGCCGCAGCGGACCCCGGTCCGCCGGTTTCGCTCGCACCGGCCACGAAGGCCGTACTCCCGGCGAGCGCCAGAGCGAGGGCCGCGGTGAGGACGGCCCGGGTCCGAAGCCGGGACTGCCGAGGTCGGCAACCAGCCCGATTCAACATACTTCGCATGTGAACATCCCTGCTTTCGCTGTCGAAACTCTGTCAGCTCAATTAGGTCAGGCTCAAGCGGCACTTCTTCGAAACATTCGAACAGAAGATCAGACGCACCGAACAGTCACGTCTGACAAAGGTCCGGATCAAGGCAATGCGCTTCACGCATCCGTGGCCGCCGATCTCGCGATCGTCGCAGTGGCACCGGATCGTCTCGGGTGCCTAGGCTCCGTGGTGCCGCCGCTCGCGTCGGCGAACGCGATCAACCGTGAAACGGAACCGGGGGGTGCGTCCTGCGGCAACGACTCGTTCTTGCGGACACGGGGTAAACACGCAGGCGACGGGAACACCCGCGGCTGCGCTCGAGGGTGCTGTGGCGCGTCGTGGTCGGGAGAACGTCTTTGATCTCATCGAGCCCACCTGGTCAGTCGTGATCCATCGTGCCGCGCGCTACGCGCGTCACGATGCCGAGGCGAGCGCACCGCTCGCATCGGCATTCGGGTGATGTAGCAGACCTGCCACTGAAGCTTGGTCATGCCCCGTGAGTGACCTGACGGGTATGACGTTCGAGGCAGTGGAGCATCAACCAACCCGAGATGCTGGAGTGGTCCAGGTGGCGGCCGCGGAACCGGTTCCATCGAGGCAACTGACAGTAAACCGCGTCGGTTGGGGAGCGTCAAGACGCTCGACGGCAAATTTCCCACCAAGTCCGGCCTCGGAGCCGCTCTCGCCCGGGCCCTCCACAGGGAAGGCTTCGAACCGTCGTCCTCGAGCGTTCACCGCGCCGTCGCGCTGCCGATCACGCCACCGGACCCGTGCGCAGGGTCGCCGAAAGGTGCTGATCACCAACCAGAAAACGTTCCGGTACTGCGTGCATGATCCGCCGGGCACCCGGCCTGGTCGGTGCCTCTGCCGGTCGTGCTCGACTTCGCGGCGGGCTTTGCCTTCGTCAAGCACCGGTACCCGGCTTCGGCCGGCGGCCGGCGAGAAACCCGGTGATCGGCCGCCACCAAGAGCGTCCGGGATGACGGCCGGACGCATCCTGACGACGCTCTTCCCGGGTGTTGCAGGGAGACTCCAGCAAGTCGAGGGCCCAGCGATCCGCCCAGCCGGACGGCTGCGCCGATCGTTGCGCGCTCACACGTGATGTCCGTCGCCGGCCCAAGCCTCGTTCGATGCCGGCTTCTTTCCCCGGCGGAAGAGCTTGCGCGAGATGATTTTCCGAGGTGGAACGAGTTTTCACAGCGGACTCCAGCATTCCCATGGGGGCCGCTGGGGTCTGGAGCGGCAACTCGAACGGATCGTTCAGTGGTGATTCGGTGACCAAGCCGCTTCGGTTTGGCGCGCAGCACGTCGTAAGCCGCGGAGGGACAGCCGTGGAACACGAAGATCACGAGCAGGTCCTCGCCGAACCGCTCGGCGAACGTTTCGGCGGGCAGGCCGTTCGGATGCTCCTCGGGCCGGTGGATGACGCCGGGGCACCGGGGACGGGCCGGTCACCAGCACCTCACCGATCGGCTGATCTTCAGCCTTCGAACCGGGAAGTCGGCGGCCGGCCGTTTGTCGGCGGCGGGCGAGGGTAAGCGGTCCGGAACCGGTTGATCAGCCAAGACCGGCCACACCCGGGCTTGGAGGTGCCAGTGCCGGCCGCTCGTCTCGTTCCGACCCGGATCCCACGGTCTCCCGCCGCGGCGGTGCTGGTGCTGCACGGCGGGGGCAGCCGCGGCGGCGGTGTGCCGGTGAGCCCGGCGCAGCTGTCGGTGGTGCGCCTGATCCCGACCGCGCGTCGCGTCGCGCACGCCGGCCGCGGGCGGCTGGCGGTGTGGCGGCTGCTGAACTCCGTGCGCGGCTGGGACGGCATCCCCAGCCCGGTCGACGACGTCCGCTGGGCACTGGGACAGCTCCGGGAACAGCTCCCGCCCGGGACGCCGATCGGCCTGATCGGACACTCGCTCGGCGGGCGGGCGGCGATCCTGAGCGCCGGCCACGACGACGTCCGCTGCGTCGTGGCCCTCGCTCCGTGGGTCCACCCCGGCGACGGTGACGTCGACGCGTCCGGCCGCCGGATCCTCTTCGTGCACGGCGCGGCCGATCGTGTCGCCAACTCGCAGCGAGCGCGCGCCGCGGCCGGGCGGCTCGCCCGCACCGCGCGGGTCGGCGTGATCGAAGTGCGCGACGGCGGGCACGCGATGCTGCGCCGGCACCGGACCTTCGACGGATTAGCCGCCGAATTCGCCGTCGCGACCCTGCTGTCCCGTCCTCCGGCGGACCCGCGGACCCCACTGGGCCGCGTCCTGACCGGCGAGTCCTTCGCCGTCGTCTGAATCCCACCACCGAGGAGCCGTCATCAAAGCACTGACCTGGCAAGGCAACGAAAAAGTCGAGATCGCCGACGTACCGGACCCGCGCATCGAGGAGCCGACCGACGCGATCATCAAAGTCACCTCGACCGCGATCTGCGGCTCCGACCTGCACCTCTACGGCGTGCTCGGCCCGTACCTCAAGCCGGGTGACGTCCTCGGGCACGAGGCGATGGGGGTCGTGGAAGAAGTCGGCTCCGGCGCCGCCGGGCACCTGTCCGTGGGAGACCGGGTCGTGGTGCCGTTCAACATCTCCTGCGGGCACTGCTGGATGTGCGGCCGGGGCCTGTTCGCGCAGTGCGAGACGACCCAGGTCCGCGAACACGGCAAAGGCGCGAGCCTCTTCGGCTACACGGATCTCTACGGTTCCGTGCCCGGCGGCCAGGCCGAGTACCTGCGCGTGCCGCAAGCCCAGTTCGGGCCGATCGTCGTCCCCGAGGGCACCCCGGACGAGCAGTTCCTGTTCCTGTCCGACATCCTGCCGACGGCGTGGCAGGCCGTCCGCTACGCCGACGTGCCACCCGGCGGCACGGTCGCGGTGCTCGGCCTCGGCCCGGTCGGGCAGTTCGCCGTCCGCATCGCCGCGCACCTCGGCGCCGGCCGGATCATCGGCGTCGACCGGGTCCCCGAACGCCTCGCGCTCGCCGCGCGGTACGGCGCCGAGCCCGTGAACCTCGACGACGTCGACGACGTCGCCGCCACGCTGATCGACATGGTCGACGGCCGCGGCCCGGACGCCACGATCGACGCCGTCGGGATGGAAGCCCACGGCGGCCGGCTCGTCGCCGCGGCCCAGAAGGCCACCGGGCTGCTCCCCGACGCGGTCGCGCGGAAGGTGACCGACAGACTGGCCGTCGACCGGCTCGACGCGCTGCACGCGGCCCTGAAGGGGGTGCGGCGCGGCGGGACGGCGTCGGTGTCCGGCGTGTACGGCGGCGAGGTCGACGCGATGCCGATGATGGAGATGTTCGACCGCGGCATCCAGCTGCGCATGGGCCAGGCCCACGTGCGCCGGTGGACCGACGAGATCCTCCCGCTCGTGCTCGACCCGGCCGACCCGCTCGGCACGCTGGACCTCACCACGCACCACCTGCCGCTCGCCGAGGCCGCGCACGGCTACGAGATGTTCCGCGACAAGCACGACGGCTGCGTCAAGGTGGTGCTCCACCCGTGACCGGGCGGGTCGTGGCCGTCATCGGCGCCAGCAGCGGGATCGGGCTGGCCACCGCGATCGCGTTCGCCGGCCGCGGCGAGCACCTGGTTCTGGTCTCGCGCAGCGCCGAAGCGCTCGAGAGCGCGGAAGCCGCGTGCCGCGTCGCGGGAGCCGGGGCGGTGGACACCGTGGCCGAGGACATCGCGGACCCGGCCGCGGCGGGCCGGATCGTCGCGCGGGTCCTGGACCGCCACGGCCGGATCGACGTCGTCGTGCACACGGCCACGGTGATGGGGTACGGCACCATCGAGGCGATGCCGGCGGACGTGTTCACGGCCGTCGTCGACACCGCCGTGCACGGCACGCTCCACTTGGCCCGGGCGGTGCTCCCGGTCCTGCGCCGGCAGCACGCGGGCGCGTTCATCGGCGTCAACTCGCTGCTGGGCTCGGTCACCGTCCCGCAGATGGGCGCCTACGCGGTCGCGAAGTGGGGCCAGCGGGCCGTCCTGCGCACCCTGCAGCAGGAGACCCGCGACGAACCGGGTGTGCACGTCTGCGTCGTGAGCCCCGGCAGCATCAACACGCCCGTCTACTACCAGGCCGCCAACTACTCCGGCCGGGCCGCGCGGCCGCCGTGGCCGGTCCTGGCTCCCGAACGGGTGGCCGCGGCGATCGTGCGGCTGGCCGACCGGCCCCGCCGGCACGTGTCCGTGCCGGTCGGCCCGGGAAACCCGCTCATCATCGCCGGATTCCGGCTCCTGCCGCGGATCTACGACCGGCTGGTCGGCCCGCTGTTCCGGCTGGCCGCCCTCACGCGTACGCGCGTGCGACCGACACCGGGCACCGTGCACCAGCCGGTGCCCGGCCGGGAAAGGGTGCACGGCCATTGGCCGTCGCCTTCACCAGAACAGGTGGTACCGATGCAGCAGCCCGCTCGGACGATCGACGGATCCCGGAGAAGCTCGTGACGGCGCCGGGGCCGGAGCCCGACGACGTGCCGGGTCTGGAGCCGGGCGGCTCGGTGCAGCCGGGAGACACCCCACCCGACGCCGGGCAGACGTCGGGGCTGTCGCATCCGCAGCCGATGCCGTCGCGGACGATCCCCGTGCTCGCGCTCGTGATCATCGGCCTGATGGTGGCCGGGGCGGCCGCGTTCTTCCTGCTGCGGGCCTTCGACCTGTTCGGCTGACGCGCGCGTGGCCTGAGAACAGAGCCGAAGGGGCGGCCGGCTGCCTATGGCCTGGTCAAGGCCGTGCGCCGGGCGATGAGCGCCTCGGTCCCGGGCTGCCGGCGAAGCGGTTGTTCGAGTGGATGGCGAAGGCTATGGTGGCCTTACGTGGTTGAGCAGACAGTCACATCACGGTTTCGCCTGGCCTAGCCCCCGCCTGCCGGTAGCCTCGGATTTCGAGCATGGGGAGCCACGATGGCTCGTTCTTTCACCATCAACAACACCGACGGTCGTTCGTTGCTGGACGTGACGTCCCGTCATCCGCGTCCCGGTGCGGCGGTCGTGACCGTCCGCGGGGACATCGACCTGGTCACCGCGCCCCGGTTGGCCGACGAGCTGAACGCACTCTGCCGGACACCGCTGTACCTGGTGCTCGTCGATCTGAGCGGGGTGGGTTTCCTGTCCGCGTGCGGCATCACGGTGTTGCTCACCTTGGAGCGGCACTGCCGGGAGGCGTCGATCGAGCTGACCCTGGTTTCCTCACCGGCGGTCCGGCGGGTCCTCGAGCGGCTGGACTTGACCGAGCTGTTCGGGATGACGGAGGTGGTCCGGCTCATCCCGGCGCAGCATTCACGTTCCTAGGACCGGGAAGTGGCGCGCCGGCCGACCGCGATGTCGGCCAGCCGGGCCAGCGATTCCTTGTTGCGCGGGCGAAGCAGCCATCCTTGCACTCTCTCCGGCAGCAGCTTACCCGGCCCGCGGACGGCGTGCTCACGCATCCTGACCAGGGTCCGCGTCCCGCCGTCTCGCGGGAGGAGCGCGATCTCGACCGCCGCGGTGCCGAACAGCCACGCCTTGGCGTGCAACAAAAGCAGCTGGTCCGGCTCCATCACGACCACCGTCGATTCGTCCTCGATCTGGAGCGGCCACAGCCCGACACTGTGGTGGATCCGGGCGCCGACGGCGGGCCAGTCCTCGTCGACGACCCGGATGTGCGAGCTGCCGACGACCCACCCGCCGTAGGACCACCCGTCGGCGAGCACGGCGAAAACGGATTCCGGTGGTGCGTCGACCATCCGGCTGACTTCGGTCACGGCGTTCTCCGCTCGTTCGCTGGAACGCGTCGGGTACCCCGCGCGCGTTCGTTCACTCCTGACGCCGGTTCTCACCGAGAGGCCAGCGGGATACTGCCGGCGAGGCAGCCGATCCGCTCGGACGCCAGGTTCAGCCTGCTGACGTCGTCGACGATCAGCTCGTCCTCTTGCGCGTGCGGCCGCGGCGGGAGGAGCAGGAACAGCACCTGACGCTGCCGCCGGGCGGCCCGCAGCCAGTCCGCCGGCGGCCGGACGGAGCGGAGCCTCACGGTGAGGACGTATCCCCGCGCGTGCAAGGCGACCGTCCGGTCACCGGACACGTCGACGCTGCAGCCGGCGGTCAGGGGCCACAGCCCGCGTGCCCATTCCCACTCGGTCAGGGCGGCCAAGCCGGCTCCGGCGAGCAGTTCGCGCAGCAGCCGGTGGTCGCCGGACCGGGTCGGCTGCAGGAGCAGCACGGGATAGGGGTTCACATCCTCGTAGACCACGACGTCGATCTGCCAGCGGGACGGCATCGGGCCCGGGTTCACCCGTCGGCCCGCCCGGTGCCGCCGGCCGCCTGGCCGGGTTCGCCGCCGAGGCCTTGCCGCATCGTCCCGCGGCGGACGGCCGCCGCCAGTGCGGCGGTCTCCTCCGGCGGGTCGGGGCGCAGCAGGCTGCCGGGCAGCGCGTGGCCGGCGGCCCCGAGCTTGTTCGGTTTCTTCGGCACCGGCGCGCCCTGGTAGGTCAGCGCCGCCGGGTGGCCGTTGCCGCGGGCGGGTGCGAGCGGCTGGTGGATCTCGAGGTAGGTGCCACCCGGGGACCGGGTGATGATGCCGGTCTCGACGCCGTGCTCGAGGACTTCGCGGTCGGATCGCTGCAATGCCAGGCAGACGCGGTAGGTGATCGAGTAGGCCAGGGGCGGCCCCACCAGCAGGCCGATGCGCCCCGCCCAGGTCGTGGCGTTGAGCGAGAGGGCGAACTGCAGCGCGATGATGTCGTTGAACGACGAGAGCGTCAGCACGCCGTAGAAGGCCAGGGCCATCATCCCGATGCTCGTGCGGACGGGGACGTCGCGGGGTCGCTGCAGGAGGTTGTGGTGGGCGGCGTCGCGAGAGAGGCGGCGTTCCAGCCACGGGTAGGTGATCAGCGCGCCGATGAGCACGGCGATGCCGATGGCGCCGGCGAAGAACACCGGCGGGACCGTGTGGTTCCCGAGGTAGAGCTCCCACGGCGGGAAGACGCGCAGCAGGCCGTCGGCCCAGCCCATGTACCAGTCCGGCTGGGAGCCGGCGGACACCTTCGACGGGTCGTAAGGACCGAACAGCCACACGGGGTTGATCTGGAACAGGCCCGACATCAGCGCCAGGACGCCGGTGACGACGGCGAAGAACGCACCGCCCTTGAGCGCGAACACCGGCAGGATCCGGACGCCCACGACGTTGCGCTCGGTGCGGGCGACCCCGGGGAACTGGGTGTGTTTCTGGTACCACACCAGGGCCAGGTGGGCGCCGACGAGCGCGAGCATGATCCCCGGCAGCAACAGGATGTGGATGGTGTAGAGCCGGGGGATGATCACGTCGCCGGGGAACTCGCCGCCGAAGAGCGCCCAGTGGATCCAGGTGCCGATCACGGGCACCGACAGCACGATCCCGGAGAGCGTCGCCCGGATTCCGGTGCCGGACAACAGGTCGTCGGGCAGCGAGTAACCGAAGAACCCCTCGAACATGCCCAGGACGAGCAGCAGGACGCCGATCACCCAGTTCGCCTCGCGGGGACGGCGGAACGCTCCGGTGAAGAAGATCCGGAACATGTGCACCATCATCGCCCCGACGAAGATGAGCGCGGCCCAGTGGTGCAGCTGCCGCACGAACAGGCCGCCGCGGACCTCGAACGACAGGTCCAGGGTGGTGGCCATGGCCCGTGACATCGGAACGCCGCGAAGGTCCGCGTAGGCGCCCTGGTAGGTCGTTTCCTGCATGGACGGGTCGAAGAACAGCGTCAGGTACACCCCGGTGAGGAGCAGGATGATGAAGCTGTAGAGCGCGACCTCGCCCAGGAGGAACGACCAGTGCGTCGGGAAGACCTTGTCGAACTGGCGGCGAAGCCCGCCCGCCATGTGCAGCCGTCGGTCACCGCCGTCCGCGGCTCCCGCGGCGGCGCGTCCCGCGCGTCCGGTGCCCCGGGTCGGGGCCGGGAAGTACCGGGGGCTCACGGGGCCTCCGCGCGGGATCGTGGCTTCGCGTCCGGCACGTCTTCGGGAGCGGTCACGGGGTACGCCCGGATCATGTCCGCGGCGATCCGGTCCCACGAGTAGCGCGCGGTCGCCCGGTCCTGGCCCGCGGCACCGTAGGTGTCCCGCAGGGCCGGGTTGGCGAGCAGCCGGCGGATCGCGGTCACCACGCCGTCCGGCTGCCCGGGCCGGACGAGCAGCCCGGTGAAGCCGTCGACGACGGCGTCGCTCAGCCCGCCGACCGCGGCCGCGACCACCGGTACCGCGCAGGCCATGGCCTGGAGGGCCACGACCCCGTCCGGCTCGTACCGCGGCGTGCACACCACGACGTCCGCCGAGCGCAGCAGCGCGGGTAAGCCGGCCCGGGGGATCCGTCCCGGCCAGCGGACGCGCTCGGCGACCCCCAGCCGGGCCGCGAGCTGCCGCAACCGGCGGGCTTCGGTGTCGTGGGCTGTCCGCCCGTGTTCCGGACCGCCGGCGATGACCAGTTCGGCGTCGGGTAGCTGGGGGAGGGCGGCGATCGCGACGTCGAAGCCGGTGCGCGGCACGAGGGGCCCGACGCTGACGATCCGGTGTTTCGCCGTCCGCGGCGCCCATGGGCCTCGGGCGGAGAACCGGTCGAGGTCGACCCCGGCGGGGACCACGGCGATCCGGTCGCGGGGCACGCCGAGGCGGCACAACTCGAGCACGTCGGCCGCGCAGCCGGCGATGACCCGGCCGGCGCGCCGGCCGAGCATCCGCTCGAACCGGATCCGCTCGGCGCAGCCGGTGGTGTGCTCGTGTCGTTGCTCCGCACTCCCGAGCGTGGGGAAGCTCTGCGTGAACGGGATTCCGAGTTCGCCCGCCGCGAGAGCGGTGGCGATCCCGGAGACCCAGGAATGGGCGTGGACGAGATCGGGCGGTTCCGTCACCCAGTGGTCCCGCAGGAAGTCGCTGAACTCGCCGGTGAACGGGAGCAGGTCGTCCTGTGGGGCCCGCTTGGGCGGCCCGGCCGGCACGTGCACCACGCGGTACCCGGCCGGCGTGTCCACTCTGGACCGGACGCTCCGGGACGCGCGCCGGGTGTGGACGGTGACTTCGTGTCCGGCTCCGGCCATCGCCGAGGCCAGCTCGGCGAGGTGGGCGCCTTGGCCGTCGGCGGCGGTCAGCGGACTGGCGTGCGCCGACACCATCGCGATCTTCATGGTCAGCGCGTGCCGAGGTCGGTGCGGTCGACCTTGCGGTGGAACCGCATCCCGGCCAGGCCGCCGAGGATCGCTCCGACGAGGGCGACGACGAGCGCGACGACCGCGCCGAGGATCACGGTGATGGTGGCGGCGTCGTCGCTGACCGGCAGCTTCGGCAGCCCGCCGACGTCGCTGATGACGTCGAACCGGTCGCCGGCGACGGCCGCGAGGATCGCGACGACGACGGTGATGACGATCGTCCAGACCCAGACGGCGAGGCCTTGCTTGACACCGTTGAACCGGGCCATCCGGCCGGCGACGTAGCCGCCGCAGTAGTAGGCGATCAGCAGGACCGCCGCGGCGACGATGGCGCCGGCGATGCCCGCGGTCCGTGTCACGTCGGTGTTCTGCGCGGCTTGGCCTGCCGCTTGCCGGGTGCCGTCGGTGAGGGACACGCCGATCACGGCGCCGATGGCGGTGAGCAGGGCGAACAGCAGCACGGCGGTGCCGATCGCGGTGAGCCAGCCGAAGAAGGCCGAGCCCCACTTGATGCCGCCGAAGCGCTCTTTCTGCCGGTGGAGGACGTCCCCGCGGGAAGGTTCGACGTCCTGGCCGGGCCGGCCGTGGTGATAGCGCTCGAGGAGGTCGTCTGCCGAGTCCTGGTCGGGACCGGGCCGGTAGGCCGCCTGCCGCCGTGCGGCCGGCTCCTGGGGGCTGGGGTCCTGGGTGGGCGGCGACGAGGCGGCGGTGCTGCCGCGGTGGTCGTCGCCCTCGTGTCCGGTGGTCATGGCTGTCTCCTTCGGTGGTCCGGTGGCCGGACGCGATCTCGAAGGGACACCTGACCACCGGATGCGCGCCGCGCCGCGGGACACCGGGGTCTGGGGTGTGGGTACCGAGCCGGTTGTGGCTCTTCGTCGCGGGTGCCCTCGACGTGCCGGCTCAAACATCCGCGCACCCGCGGCGTGAGCCCGGACTCGTTGCCGTTTCCGGGGTCCGGCCCCGGGTAACCGCGTAACCCGGCAGAACGGAGGGCACCATGCCCACCCCCACCCACACCGATCGGTCTTCCGCCGCACGGCGACGTCAAGGCACGCCGGTGCGGCTCGCCGCGCTGGTCGTCGGCGTGGTCTACCTCGTGCTCGGGGTGGTCGGGTTCTTCGTCCCCGGCAACGCCGGGTCGACGTCCGCCGGTCCGTTCGGGACGCACGCGACGCAGTACTCGGTGCTGATCTTCAGCGTCAGCCCGCTCCTGAACGCCTTGCACACGCTCATCGGCGTGCTGGGCGTCGTGGCCGCGCGCAAGGTCTCCAGCACCGCGATCTACGCACTCGCCGTCGCGATCGGGTTCGCGGGGTTCAGCGCCTACAGCGTCCTCGTGGTCTCCGTCGGCACCGGCGACCGGTTCAACCTCAACTGGGCCGACGTGATCCTGCACCTGGTGACGATGGTCGGTGCCGCGGTGGTGTCCGCCAGGTCGTTCCGCACGGTGCGAGCTCAGCGAGACGCGGTCGCCGGATCCTGACCGGGCGCGGCGGTCCGGTTCGCCGCCGCGAGGATGGGTAGTCCCGGACGACCGGTACCCGACGTGGGGCCGGCGACGGGAGGTGCTCGTGAGCACGGAGATCGACCGCGAGCCGATGGTCCGGCCGCCGGCCCTGCGCACCGGCCAGGAGGCGTCGACGAGCAACCTCGAGCTGTTCTTCGACCTCGCCTACGTGCTGGTCGTGAACGAACTCGCGGTCGCGTTCCTCAAGCACCTGACGTGGTCCGGACTCGGTACGTTCGTCGCGCTGTTCGTCGCGATCTGGATGTCCTGGGTCGGGTACACGCTCTACGCCAACCGGTTCGACACCGACGACGTCCTGTTCCGGATCGGCAAGCTCGCCGCGACGCTGTCCATCGCCGGGTGCGCCGCGAGCGCCGCGTCCGCGACGTCGTCGTTCTCCACGCCGTTCGCGGCGTGCTTCCTCGCCGGCCGGGTGATCCTGCTGGTGCTCCACGTCCGGGCGTGGCGGCACGTCCCCGACGCCCGGAGCACCATCGGCGTCTACCTCGCCACCCTCGCCGTGAGTTCCCTGTTGTGGGCCGTGTCGCTGGCCGTCGAGGGACCGGTCCGGTACTGGCTGTGGGGCGTGGCGGTCGCCGTCGACGCCGTCGGCCCGGTCGTCGCGACCTGGCGCGACAACCACCTCCCGCTGCACCTGGAGCACCTGCCGGAGCGGTTCGGGCTCTTCGTGATCCTCGTCCTGGGGGAGGCCGTGGGCGGTGCGGCCATCGGCGTGCACGACGCCGAATGGACTCCGGCCGCGGTCGCCGTCGGTGTCGCCGGGTTCGTCATCGCCGCCGCGATGTGGTGGATCTACTTCGACACCGCCGCCGCCGTCGGGGCGGCCGCGCTGCGCCGGCGCGACGACGAAACCCGGGACGGCGCGCCCGCCGACGAACGGCACGACCTGTTCGTCTACGGCCACCTGCCGCTCGCCCTGGGCGTCGTGCTGACCGGCGTCGGTGTCGAAGAACTCGTGCTGCACCCGGAGGCGGCGCTCCCGTCGGGCGCCGGCTGGATCCTGGCCACCGGGGTCGCCCTGTTCCTGGTCGGATCGGCTCTCGTTCTCGGCGGCAGCAGTCATTCCTGGCGGGCGATCTGGCCGTGGCCCGTCGCCGCCGTCCCGATCGTGTTGGTCGCGGCCGCGTTCGGGCACCACTACGCACTGCTGCTCGTGGCGGGACTGGCGCTGCTGTGCCTGGTCTTGGCCGTGCGGGGAACGGTGGGCCGCCGCCACGGCGGGCCCGGTCCGACGCCGTCGGCGGTGCGGAAGACACCTCGGACGACGGAGTGACCGCACGCTCGGCTGCTTTGCCGACGGCCGAGCGGAGGTCAGAGGGTGGGGAGCAGGGTGTCCTGGTCGGTGGTCGTCCACTCCAGCATCAGCAGGGTGGCGTCGTCCTGGAGCCGGCCGTCCTGGTGGTCCAGCACCGCTCGGACCACCCGGCGCAGGGTCTCCGGGGCGGGCAGGCCCGCCGCTTCGTGGCGTTCGGTGAGGTCGGCCAGCCGTCCCAAGCCGAACTGCTCACCCTCCGGGCTGCGAGCCTCCGTGACGCCGTCGGTGTAGAACAGCACCCGGTCGCCGGGCTGGAGCTGTTCGCGCTCGACGACGGGCTCGCGGCGCTGGAAGTCCCCGAGGCCCAGCGGGGTGCGGCTCACGGTGTCCAGCAGCCGCACCACCCGTCCGTCGCGCAGCACGGCCGGCGGCGGGTGCCCGGCGTTGAGGTAGTGCAGTTCGCCGGTGCCCAGGTCCAGGTGGGCGAGGAACGCCGTCGCGTACGACATCGAGTCGGCCGGGCGGTGGCCGGCGATGGTGTGGTCCGCCAGCTCGGCCGCCTCGATCAGGCCGGCGCCGCCGCGGCGGGCGTTGCGCGTGGCCGCCAGCGCCATCGAGGTGATCAGCCCGGCGTGCAGGTCGTGGCCCACCGAGTCGAAGATCGCCACCGAGGCGCGGTCGCCGTCCACGGCGTAGTCGAAACCGTCGCCCCCGACCTCGTCGTAGGGCTCCATCGCGGCGGCGATCACCACCCGGTCGGTGGCGAACACCTTCGGCGGCAGCAGCTGCCAGAGCAGCTCCGCGGCCACCGACAGCGGCTTGCCGCGACGCACCCGGTGGAACAGGTCGCTGTAGAGCTGCTTGCTCAGCACCAGGTGCGCGATCTGCCCGGCCAGCGTCCAGCAGTTGCCGCGCAGGACCTTGTCCCGCGGGTCGGTCCCGTAGGGGAGGGTGAGCCGCAGCGCGCCGAGGCGTTCGGTGCCGTCGAGCACCGGCAGCCACAGGTGCGACGGCTCCCCGGCGGCGGCCGCGATGACGATCTCGAGCCGGCCGAACGCCCGCCCCGCCAGGGTGGCGTCGACCGACAACGCCGGGCCGTCCGCCGGCCGGACCGGGTGCAGCTCCCGCTGCCCGAGGTCGACCAGGTACAACCGCGCCGACAGCCCGACCAGGGCGGTCACGTCGTCGAGGATGGCGGGCAGGTCACCGGCGGTCGCCAGGTGCGACCGGTTGACGATCTCCGCGAAGACCGTGTGCCATGAACGATCCTCAGCTACCACCCCCGCAGGGTAGAGGACCGGTCAACGGGACGCCCAGGCGCCGACTGGGCGCGGGGCTCGGCGCCTTCGCACGGCATGGTGCGTTCTCAGGCCTGCGGTTTCCGGAGCACAGCTGACACCGGAACGGCCTTGGCGGCCGGGGGGGCGTATTGCTGTTCGCCTGGTCCGAACCCGGGTCACGGGGTTGACGGTGGTGACCAGCTCCCGTGCAGCCACCTTCCCGGCTGGGCTGTTCAGCGCTTGACCTGATCGGACGCGTGTCCCGGCGGGCCGGTCGGGCTTGATCGCCCGCATCCGGCGGAGCTTCAGCTGAGCAGCGGCGGTTGCCGGCGGTTCGCTCAGAAGTGGTCGCGCTCGGCTTCCCGGGCGACGACCTCGTCGAGGTCGGCCAGCCGGCGCAGGCCGTTCAACGGCTGCCGCATCCGGTGGTTCCCGCGCAGCCGCTCGGCGTTGCGGTCGAGGAACGCCCAGTAGCCCGCGGTGAACGGGCACGCGCGCGGCCCCGTCCGCTGCTTGGGGTCGTAGACGCAGCCGCCGCAGTGGTCGCTCATCCGGTGGATGTACGCGCCGCCGGCGGCGTACGGCTTGGTCCCGACGATGCCGCCGTCGGCGTACTGGCTCATGCCGATCACGTTGGCGGGCATCACCCACGGGAAGCCGTCGACGAACGCCGTGGCGAACCAGGCGTTCAGCTCGGCCGGGTCGTAGCCGCGCTGCAGCGCGTGGTTCCCGAGCACCATCAGCCGTTCGATGTGGTGGGCGTAGCCCCGGTCGCGGACACCGGCCAGCGCGGTCCGCAGACAGGCCGCTTCGACGGCGTCCGCGTCCAGCTGCCACCACCAGTCCGGCAGTTCGCGGCGGGCCTGCAACGCGTTGCGGCGCAAGTAATCCGGGCCCAGGTGCCAGTACAGGTGCCACACCCACTCGCGCCAGCCGAGCACCTGGCGGACGAAGCCCTCGACGCTTTCCAGGGACGCGGCCCCGTCGCGCCACCGCTGCTCGGCCTGGCGCACGACGTCCAGCGGGTCCAGCAGCCCGAGGTTGAGCGGGACCGACAACAGGGCGTGCGCCATCGCCCAGTCGTGGGTCAGCATCGCGTCCTGGTGCGGGCCGAACGCGGCCAGGCGGTGGTCGAGGAAACGGCGGAGCGCGCGCTGCGCCTCGTCGTGCCCGACGGCGAACCGGCGCGGGCCGTCGACGCCGACGGGGTGGATCGTCCCGGCGCGCTCGGCCTGGTCGAGTTCGGCGCGGACCCGCTCGTCGATCGGGTTCTCCCGGGGCTGCCACGGCGCGGGGACGTCGAGGCGGGTGGTCTTCGGCGGCGGCTCGCGGTTGTCGCGGTCGTAGTTCCAGTGGCCGCCCGCGGGCGAGCCGTCCGGTTCCAGGAGTACCTCGAACCGGCTGCGCTGGTCGCGGTAGAAGTCCTCCATGACGAACCGCTTCCGCCCGGACGCCCACTCCGCGAAGTCCTCTTTGGACCGGACGAACCCCGGTGTGGGCAGGATCTCTTCGACGACGCCTTCGTCGCGCAATCGGCGGACGAGGGCGTCCGCGGCGTGGGAGTTCGGCTCGTGCACCACCACCGGCCGCCCGAAGCGGCGCAGCCCGGTCCGGTAGTCCGCGGCGTCGAGCAGGGTGACGCGGTCGCCGAGGTCCTCGGCCAGCCGGTACAGGGCGGCCTGGACCAGGTGCAGCTTCTGCCGGTGGAACGGTTTCGCGGCGAACGCGGCGGCCGACCGGATCAGCAGCACCTCCCGGTCCCGGTGGGCCGGTGTGCTGTGGAAGTGGGGCCCGAGCTGATCGGCGAACAGCCACAAGGCCGCCTGTCCTCGCATATGGCGAACCCTAACGCGCACCGCTCGGCCGCGCGCTCCAACCGGTTCACGCGAGCCCTCGTCGGCGGTCGAGCCGGCGCCGTCGTGTCAGGCAGGCTCGGGAGTGGTGTCCGTCGCCGGGTCGACGGCGGCGACCAAGGGCTGGGTGAGCCGGCGCACAGCTGTCTCGACGTCCGGCACGATCTTGATGTCGCGGTCCAGTCCCAGCAGGGTCAACGGTCGCAGCACCACGTACTGGCTGGTGGCCACCAGCATCTGCCGGCCGTCGCCGGTGATCCGCCGCCCGGCGGCCAGCAACTGCCCGAGGACGCACGAGCCGCAGAACGTCACCTCGGTCAGGTCGACCACGACCGGTTTGGCCGCGGCATCGGCCAGGGCCAGGGTCGCGCCGAGCAGCGGGTCCGCGGCCAGGTCCAGCTCGCCGCGTGCGTGGATGATCACCACTTCGCCGCGGTCGACGGTGTCGATGCTGAACGCGGGACTGCCGGGGACAAGTGGTGCGGACGAGAAGGTCATGAGAGGGTCAGCTCCAGAACAGCAGGTCACTTCCGTGCAGCCGGGCCGTGAGGCAAGGCCGGCGCCGCATACGGCGGACTGAGAAGCTGTCTGTTGAACCTCTCCACGACGAACCTTACGCGCCGGTACCGACATTTCCGTGATCGTGTCCCGACTCGTCGCTGCCGCGCACCTGATTGTGACCTCGTGCTTCCGGAGCGTGGCACTTCGGCGCGGGACAAGGCGTCGGTGCGGCCGGCCGCGGGAAGCGATGCCTCCGGCCGGCTCGACCCGCACGCCGAGCCGTATTCCACAGTGGACTCCTCGACGCTGAGGCACGTGGTGCGATCCGGGCGCGGCCGTCGTCACCGTTGCGGGTGCTTCAGGATCGCGGCCAGATCGACGTTGCCGCCGGCGACCGCGCGAGCGAGGTCGGTCAGGCGCAGGTGCCGCGCGCGGGCGAAGCCACGCAGCCGCGTGAACGCCTCGTCCACCGACACCGCGCCGTGCTCGGCGAGTATTCCCTTGGCCTGCTCGATCACCACGCGGCTGGTGAGCGCGGTCTGCAGCTGTTCGGTGAGCTGGTCGCCGCGTTCGATGTTGCGCTGCTGGAGGATGCCGATCGTGGCGACGTCCGCCAGCGCCTGCCCGAGCTCGATCTCCTCCGGGCCCGCGCCCACGGCTTCGGTGTTCAGCAGGGTCAGAGCCCCGACGACCTGGTCGCGCAGCCGCATCGGCAGGGCCTGCACGGCGCGGAACCCGCATTCGGCGGCCGCCGCGGTGAACCTCGGCCAGCGGCGCGCCTCGGCCGGCAGGTCGGTGCAGGACACCGGAGCCCCGCTGCGGACGCAGTCGAGGCAGGGACCGTCGTCGGTCTGCACGGCGAACAGCTCCAGCAGCTCGGCCCGCTGCGAGGAGGTCGCCGCGACGCGCAGGCTCCCGTCGGCGTCGCGCAGGATCACCCCGGCCGCCGACACGTCGAGCAGGTCGGTGCACTGTTCGGTGAGCATGTTCAGGAAGTCGGCGACGTCGAAATCGGCCACGAGGGTGTCGGCGAGGCTGACGAACGTGCGTGACACCGTCCGCAGCCGGCTTTGCAGCGTCTCGAGCGATTCAGTGGTGTCGGCCATGAGCGGCGGTTTCCGTCCTTCCCTGGGTCACGACCGGGGTACGCCGGTCGTGTCGGTCAGCAGCGCACCGGGATCGAGATTCGCCGTCGCGACGTCGCGGGCGACGTCGGAGAGCCGCCGGTGGTGCGTGTGGGCGTAGCCGCGCAAGGCGAGGTACGCCTGGTGCATGTCGAGTCCGCCGGCTTCGGCGAGCACACCTTTGGCCTGCTCCACGACCGTGCGGTGGTGGAGGGTGGCCTGCAGCTGTTCGGACACGACCTCGTCGTGGCGGATCGCGCGCTGCTGCAGGATCCCGATGGTGGCGACGTCGGCCAGGGCTTGGCCGAGGGCGACGCTCGCGTCGTCGATGGCTCCCGGGGTGGAGCCCAGCAGGGTCAGCGCGCCGATGACGTCGTCGCGCAGCCGCATCGGGACCGCGCACGCGGCGCGGAACCCCGCGTTCACGGCCGCCGGCGCGAACTGCGGCCACCGGTCGGTCTCGGTCGCCAGGTCCGCGCTGGCCACCGCCACTCCGGTGGCGACGCAGTCCAGGCACGGCCCTTGGAGGGTTTGCGCGGAGAACACCTCGATCAGCTCGGCCTGTTCCGAGGACCCGGCCGTCGTGCGCCACCCGCCGCGTTGGTCCGACAGGATGACCGCGGCGGCGTCGACGTCGAGCAGTTCCGCGGCCCGTTCGGTGAGCATGGCGAGGAAGTCGAGGACGTCGAAGTCGGCGACCAGGGTGTCGGCGAGTGACACGAACGTGGTCGCGAGCCGCTGGTCCCGGGCATCGCTCATCTTGTCGGCCCTTCCGTCACTGCGTGTCATTGCCCGTCCTCGGTATCGGTGAAGCGCAGCGACCGCTCGACAACCCGCCGGGCGACGTCCGCCAGCGGCATGTTGTGGGTGAAGGCGTAGCCGCGCAGCCGCATCAGCGCCACGTCGGTCGTCGAATCCAGCTGGACCTGCACCATGCCGGTGGCCTGGTGCACCTGCGCGTGCGGATCGGCCAGCCAGCTCACGTCCTCGGTGCGGTGCCCGTCGAGGTCGGCCACGACGCCTTGGGTGGCCAGGTCGCTCAGGATCAGCGCGTCGGCCAGCTCGACCCGGGTGAGCGGGCCGGTGGTGTCGCGGTAGAGGTCCAGTGATCCCAGCCGGACCACCCCGACCTGCAGGGGGAAGGAGAACACCGCCGCCGCGCCCAGCTCGCACGCGGCGGGGGTGAACGCGGGCCACCGCGCGGTCGCGGCGGACAGATCGGAGATCAGCACGGGACCGCCGGTGGCGAAGGCGTCCAGGCACGGTCCTTCGCCGACGGTGAGCTGCAGGTCTTCCAGCCCGGCGCTGACCGGGTTGGTCGCGTGCACCAGACCGCGGCTCGGTGACAACCCGTTGCCGTTGCCGTTGCCGCCGGGCGTCTTGCTCAGCACGGTGGCCCCGGCCCCGGACACGGACAGCTCCAGCACACACCGCTCGCACGCCAAGCTCACGGCCGACGCACGGCGGTCGGCACCGTCGGCGGCCAGCAACGCCTGCATCCGGTGACGCCGGTTCTCCACCATCGGTCCTCCAGCGCTCGACCCTCGTGCGACTACCCACAGCGTACGACCGCGACACATACGGAGAGCGATGGACAGCCTCGACCACGCCGAACGGCCTGATACGGCGCTCGGGCGCCGGCGACAGCCTGGTGGACGCGGCGTTCGCCGAGCTGTACAACCGCACCGCGCCGGCCGTGGCGTGAGCGCGCCGAGCTGATCGACCTGCCTTCACAGGTGATCGCCTGCGGCGTCGCGGCGGGCCTGGCACCGGTCGAGCGCTGCGTGGCGCCGCCGGCCCGACTCGCCGACAGGAGCGCAGGTGAGTCGGCGAAGTAAGAGATGCCGTTGCGGGTGACGTGACATGCACGCCCGGAATCAGTGAGACGCCGGTGTCGAGCCGGTGAGGACGTGGTTTTCGGGGCCCTGCGTGTCAGCCGGAGCCCAGCTGGGCTCGAACGCGGGAAGCGTTGCCCCATGAGGCTCGGGGCTCGTGTTGCTCGTCGGCCGGCCCAATCCTGTCCAGCTGAAGCCGGCCTTCGCGATCGTCGACGGGTCCAGGAGGTTACGGGTGTCGATCACGGCCGGGGTCCGCACCGAAGCGGCCAGTCGTCGCCAGTCCAGCCGCCGGAATTCGGGCCACTCCGTGAGCACGACGATCGCGTCGGCGCCATTCGCGGCCTGGTATGCGTCGTTCGCTACGGCGAGCTGCAGACCGCCCGCCCGGTTGTCGGACGGCGGCACCGCCGGGTCGAACGCCACCAGCTCGGCCCCCGCTTGACGCAACAACGAGGCCACGGCCAACGCGGGGGAGTCGCGCAGGTCATCGGTGCCCGCTTTGAAGGTCAGGCCCAGCAGCGCGAGTTTGACTCTGCTGAGTGATCCGGTGCGGCTGCCCGTCACGGCTTCGCGGATCTTGTCGACCATGCGCTTGTGCTGCCGGATGTTGGTGTCGATCGCGGCGCGGACGAGCCGGAACTCGAAGTCGGCCGAGTCCGCCAGCTGCAGGAGAGCCGAGGTGTCCTTGGGCAGACACGAACCGCCCCAGCCCGGCCCGGGTGACAGGAACTTCCGGCCGATGCGGCTGTCGTGACCGAGGCCCTCGGTGACGTCGACGATGTCGGCTCCGACGCGGTCGCAGAGTTCCGCGACGGCGTTGACGTACGACAGCTTGACCGCCAGGAAGCAGTTGGCCGCGTACTTGATCAGCTCGGCGGAGGGCGCGTCGGTCAGCACCGTCGGCGCGTCCAGCCGTGAGTAAAGCGCTGCTACCAGTTCGGCGGCGTCCTGGGACGCCGAGCCGACCACGATCCGGTCCGGATGCAGGAAGTCGCGAACAGCCGTGCCTTCCCGCAGGAATTCCGGATTGGACACCACTGACACGTCTTGGCGTTGCAGCAGCTGGGTGAGCCGGTCCGCGGTGCCGACGGGGACAGTGGACTTGGTCACCACGACGCATTCCGGTGGGAGAGCCTCGCGCAGCTGTTCCACGGCTGCCTCGAGGATGCTGAGATCAGCCTGCCCGCCTGAGCCCATGGGCGTCGGCACGCAGAGGATCACGATCTCGGCCCGCTGCGGGAAGGAGCCGAGGGCCGCGGCCGCGGTGGTCGCCCAGGCCAGCCTGCCGGCCGAGGTGCCGTCGGCGACCAGCTCGGCCAGTCCGGGTTCGAGGATGTCGACCTGGCCGTTGCGCAACCGGTCCACTTTGGCGCGGTCCGTGTCGGCGCACACCACCGTGTGGCCCAGCGAGGCCAGGCACGCGCCGGTGGTGAGCCCGACGTAACCGGTTCCGATCACGATGATGCGCCGAGCGGTCATGCTGGTTCCTCACTGCGGTTGGAGGGTCTGGAGCTGGTCGCCGAATCCGGGAAGCAGCCGGAGCGTGTCGTGGACGCGGTCGAACCGGACGACGCCGGCCCGGTCGAGTTCGGACAGCCAGCCGTCCATCGGCCAGAAGCCGTGACGACGGTGGAAGACGTGGGCATTGGCCACGAGCTCGCGCACATGGCCGGGTTCGTGCCTGCTGGGCGGGTGGTACTGGTGGTGGGCGATGGCTCCGCCGATCCAGGCCAGCCGGGCGCCGCTCTTCGCCGCTCGCAACGCGAAGTCGGTGTCTTCCGCGCCGTAGCCGGTGAACTGCTCGCAGAAGCCGCCGAACCGGTGCCAGTCGTCCCGGGTGGTCGCGAAGGACAGGGACCAGAACAGCTCGAAGTGTTCGTCGTCCAGGGTGATGCGTCCCGGCGGGGGAGCCGGCCGGCCCGGGTGCGGTTCGGCCAGGGGCGCCAGCTCCCGCGGTGCCGGATACCCCTCGGGCGGGGGCGGGGGCAGGTAGGCCACCGGCCCGCACATCAGCGTCGCGGGGGGCACCCGGCGGGCCGCGTCGGTGTAGCGGGCCAGTGAACCCGGACCGGGGATGCAGTCGACGTCCAGGAACACCAGCAGTTCGGCGCCGTGGTCGAGCGCGGCGCGCGCCCCCGCGTTGCGGGCGGCGGCCAGGGGCAGTCCCCGCTCCCGCGCTGCCAGGGAAAGCAGCACGACAGGTGGTGCTTCGAGCGCGAAGGGCAGCCGGAGCGAGCCGGTCATGTCGACGACGACGTGCACGTCGACGTCACCGGGGTCGAGGGCCTCGCGCTGGCGTCGGAGATGGCCGTCGCGTCCGGCCGTGATGGTGACGACGGCGGTGCGCGGTCGCCGGGTCCGGCCGGTCACCTGGGCCGCGCCAGGTCGTGCAGCACGGCCGCGGCGCGGACCGCGCCGTCACCCCGTGACCAGGTCGCCCAGTTGCCGCCGCGGGAGTGCGCCCGGGTGAGCACCGCCGGCCAGCGGGACGCGTCGGGCCACGACGGGAGGACCACGCCCAGTTCGGCGTGGACCAGCGCTTCGGCGGTGGCTTCCTGCTCGTCGAACGGACGGGGCTGGGGGATGACAACGGCGGGGCGCCGGGCCGCCGCGACCTCGGCGAGCGCGTTCTGCCCGGCGTGGGTGACCACGACACCGGCCTCGCCCAGCAGCGGCCACGGGTCCGCTACCCAGCCGTGGTGGTGCAGGTTGGGCAGCGGACCCGCCGGCGAGTCGCCTGGCCGTGCCGGACCGGCGATGTCCCAGCGCCACTCCGGGGTGGCCGCCGCGGCCGCGTGCAGCTGGGCCGCGGACACCGCGAGGCCGCCTCCTCCCCACAGCACCAGCGCGCGCTGCTGCGCACTCGCCGGCGGTGCGCCCCGGCCGTCGAAGCGCGAGAGCGCTCCGACGTGCACGGTCTTGGCCGGCCAGGTCGATGGCCAGTCCGGGGCGGGCCGCGAGGGCCACGGCGCGATGATGGCTTCGGCGAGGTCGTAGGCGGTGCGGTGGGCCCGATCGGTGCGGCGGCCGGGCTGGGCGACGACCACCACCGGTACGCCGTGCAGCCGGGCCAGCAGCGCGACCTCGACCGACAC
The DNA here is from genome assembly GCF_023023025.1 of Amycolatopsis sp. WQ 127309. Lineage (NCBI taxonomy): Bacteria > Bacillati > Actinomycetota > Actinomycetes > Pseudonocardiales > Pseudonocardiaceae > Amycolatopsis > Amycolatopsis sp. WQ 127309. Next base: position 9,004,887 of record NZ_CP095481.1, on the reverse strand, counting down.
GTCGGCGACCAGCAGGCACACGGCGTCATCGCGCAGCGTCGCACTCAGCATCGCCATGCGTTCGCGCAGGCCCGGGTGGTGCCTCGGCGCCCAGTGCAACGTGGAGCCGGCGGTGACGTCGTCGCGGCGCGGATCGGTCCCGTCGGCGTCGCCGGGCAGCGTGACCCACCGACCCGGCCAGCCGGCCGGGGCCGGCAGGCTGGAGAGCCCGATCACCTCGTCTCGCAGCGCGCGAGCGATCGCGGTGGCGCGGTGGACGTGCCCGGAGCCGTGGTGGTGCACGTAGTAGGCGATCACGACGACAGTTCCCGGTAGAGCCGGACGTACTCGTCCACCATGCGGTCCACCGAACAGGTGGTCTCCGCGCGGTGCCGCGCCGCGCCGCGGTCCAAGGAAGCGGCCCGGATGATGGCCGCGGCGAGACCGGGGACGTCGTCGGGCGGCGCCAGTACTCCGCAGTGCGCGTCGAGGACCTCGGGCAGAGCTCCGCGAGCGAACCCGGCGACCGGCGTGCCGCAGGCCAGCGCTTCGGCGACGACGAGCCCGTAAGGCTCTTCCCAACGCGGCGATACGACGGCGACCCGGGCCGACCCGACCAGGTGAACCAGCTCGCGGTGGGAGAGGTGGCCCAGGTATTCGACGTCGCCGCCCAGCAGCGGTTCGATTTCGCGCCGGAAGTACTCGGCGTCCGGCCGGGGGCCGGCCAGCCGCAGCCCGGTGCCGGCCGCGCGGGCGGCGTGGATGGCCAGTTCGGGTCCCTTCTCGGGTACCAGCCGGCCGAACCACACCGGGGATCCGCCGCCGGCGCCGGGCACCCACTGGTCCAGCTCGACTCCGTTGCGCACCACCGTGATCGCGGGCACCAGTGACGACCACTGCTGAGCGGTGTGCGCGCTGACGGCCGCGAAGCGCGTGTGCCCGGGGGAGCGCAGCCGAACCGCGGACTCCAGCCACGGCGTGGGCGGGGTGTGCAACGTGGTCAGGACCGGCGCGCTCAGCGTCGAAGCCATGGCGACGGGCAGGTAGTGGAGGGAATTGTTGTGCACCACGTCGCAGACTCCGGTGGCGCCGAGGTCGAGCATCAGGCCGAGGTACGCGTGGTGTTCGGCGATGAAGTAGTCGGCGGGCATGCTGACGTCGCGCCGGGCCTGCGCCGACAAGGCCGGCAGCACCGGCATCGCCCGGACCCGCAGCGCCGGATCGGAGCCGGTCCCGCCGAACACCGTGACGTCGTGACCGCGCTTGCGCAGCCCGGTGGCCAGCTGCCAGGTGTGCGCCTCGAGCCCGCCGGCGAAGGGCTCCCGAAGCGGGTAGCGCGCGGAGGCGACCAAGCCGATCGACAGCGCGGGACCGGCGTGCTCGGCGGATGCGGGCGAATCCGGGACGGCCACCGGCCGAATGCGTTCACCTGCTCCCGGTTCCGGGTGGTGTCTGTTCCGGTCCACCGTGGTTGTTGCTCGAACCACCGCATGTGCTCCTTCCGCGGAGATACCCGTCGATCGCCCACGGGAATGTGCTGTCCGGCGTCACAGAGTCCATTGCGCCGGTGACCGGTGAATCCGAGTGATGATCTTGAGCTCGTGGTCGGCGGGTACCCCCGCGGGCGGCAGGGAAACGAGGAGAAATGCGCGGAGCCTGTGGTGTTTAGGTCGCGCGCGAATGGACACCCACTGCCCGTGGAAACGCCGTTGATCATCGCCTCGGTGCCGGCCGGTCACCCTTACGTGCGCACTATCTCGGATCTGCGGGGGAAACCGGGATTTCGCGTCCTCCCCGATCCGCCGGTGCCCGGCGCGCCCGAGGGGCAGTGGTGGCCCCACCGGATGCTGGAGCCGGCGTGGCTGCACGCGCACCACCGCCGTTTCGACCTGCTGCACCTGCACTTCGGCTACGAGCACCTCGCCCTCGAAGAGCTGCGGGCGGTGGTCGAAGCCCTCCGCGCGCACGCGAAACCACTCGTGCTGACCGTGCACGACCTGCGCAATCCCCACCAGGTCGACCCGGGTCCGCACCGTGCCGCGCTCGACCTCCTGGTGCCCGCGGCCGACGCCGTGATCACCCTGACCCCGGGAGCCGCCGAGCGGATCGGCGCCGTGTGGGGACGCACGGCGACCGTCATCCCGCACCCGTACGTGGTCGGTCCGACGCGCGCGGGCCGGCCGGACACCCGCGACCACCGCGACGAGTTCGTGGTGGGGGTGCACGCGAAGAGCATGCGCGCCAATTGCGACGCGGTCGCCGTCGCGGAGCGGCTCGCGCGCACGGTGTCCACTTTGCCCGGTGCGCGGCTGGTGGTGCACGCCCACGACGACGAAGGCGGCCGAAGTGCCGCCGAAGACCTGCGAGAACGTGGCGTACCGGTCACGGTGCGGCCGCCGTTCTCCGACGACGAACTGTTCGGCTACCTCGAAGACCTCGACGTATCCGTGCTCCCGCACAAGTTCGGCACCCACTCGGGCTGGCTGGAAGCGTGCCACGACCTGGGCACGACCGTGCTGGCCCCGGACTGCGGGTTCTACCAGGAGCAGGCTCCGTGCCTGCTCTACCACCGCACCGAGACGGCGCTGGACCACGGGAGCCTGGACGACGCCCTGCGTCAGGCCTTCGCGCAACGGCCCCGGTGGCGTGCGGATCCCCGGCGAAGAGCGGCCGACCGGGTCGCCATCGCCGACGCACACGATCTCCTGTACCGCGCGGTGGCCCGCGCGCGCGAACCGGCGGCCGTGGTCCCGTGGTGAAGGTGCACACCTATGCGCCGGGGCCTCCCGGGCACGGCGTCGTCCGGCACGCGCGATCGGTCGCCCGGTTGTGCGTGTCCCGCGGTGTGATCGAGGGCGCCCAGGAGCCGGACCTGACGCACGCCCACTTCACGGACGCCCTGTTCGGCTCGACCATCGAGGAGGCCGTGCGGGCGTACCTGAACTGGGTCGCGCTCACCCCGCACCCGGTGGTCGTCACGGTGCACGACGTTCCCGATCCCCTCGGCCGCAGCCGCCGGGACCGGGCCCGTAGTGCCGGTTACGCAGCAGTAGCGGCAGCCAGTGACACCGTCGTGGTCTCCGCCGAGCACGAAGCGCACAAGGTCGCTCTCCTCACCGGCAAGCCGCTGCATCACATCGACCTGCCCTTGCCGCCGGAACCGCTCGCGGCCTCGTGCGCGACGCCGGCGGGTGTGACGTCGTCGCTGGTCGTGCTCGGCTACGTCTACCCCGGGAAGGGACACCGTGAGGCGATCGACCTGGCTGCGGCCGTCGGCCGTGATCGCCTTGGCGGTCCCCCCGCGGTGATGGCCGCGGGCGCTCCGAGCGCCGGGCACCGCGAGCTGGCGGATCAGCTGCGCAGGCACGCCGACCTCCGCCGGGTGGCGCTGACCGTCACCGGGGACCTGACCGACAGCCGGTTCGCCGCCGTGGCCAGAGCGGCCGGGGTGCCGCTGGTGCTCAACCGCACCGTGAGCGCCAGTGGTTCGCTGTTGTCCTGGTTGTCGTGCCGGCGACGGCCGGTCACCTGGACGGGCCCGTACAGCACCGAAATCGACCGCCGCTACCCGGGCAACCTGCTCCTGGGAGCGACCTGGTCCGACCTGACCGACCACGTGCGCCGGGCGTTGGCGGACCCGGTGACGACGCGGCTGCCGGACTATCCGCGATGGCGGGACATCGGCGCCGAGCACGTCGCGCTCTACCGGACGGTGCTGGCGCGCCAGGCGCGACGGGCGGTGCCGGCGTGCTGACCGACGTGCTGACTCCCCACAACCGGTGGGATCTGCTGAGCGGCTACCCGCGACAACGGCCCACCGTCACCGTCATCGTCACGCACTTCGAACAACACCACTTGCTGGCGCGGATGGCCAAGGCCCTGCGCAACCAGACCTTGCCGCCCTCTCAGGTGGTCCTGGCCGACGACGGTTCGGCGGTCACACCGGTGTTCGCCGTACCGGACGTCGAAACCCTCGTGGTGGCCCAACCCGACCAAGGCTTCCGCGCCGGGACGGTCCGGAACCTGGCGGCACGTCACAGCACCGGTGAGGTACTGGTCTTCCTCGACGCCGACACCGTGCCCGAGCCCGGCTACCTCGAAGAGGCCGTGCGTCACATAGTGCTCTGTCCCGACGTGCTGGCCGTGGGCCGTCGCCGGCATGCCTCGTTCACCGGACTGGCGGACGACGCGCAGCCCGACGCGGCGAACGCGTTGACCGAACCGGCCTGGCTGCAAGATGGCTACGCCGCCTCCGAAAACCTTCTTCATTCCGACGGTCGCAGCTTCCGGTTCGTGATCGGGGCGGTGCTGTCGTGCCGGCGGGACCTGTTCTTCGACCTCGCCGGGTTCGACGAGCGGTTCGTCGGCTACGGCGGTGAGGACTGGGACTTCGCCTACCGGGCGTGGAACGCGGGCGCGGTCCTCGTCCACGAGCGCGCCGCGGTCGCGTGGCACGACGGTCCGGACTGGGGTGCGCGGGGAGAAGGGACCGAGGTGATGGACCTGCAGAGCGCGCGGCTGGCCGCGGTGATCCCCGAACCGGCCACCCGGGGCGCCCCCATGCCCGGAGGCATCTTCGACGTGCTTGCCACCGTGTCCGCCGGTGGCGACTTCGGCCGCGTCGTGCGCACCGTCCATTCGCTGCTCCGTCAGAGCCACCGCGATCTGGGCGTCCGGCTCCCCGTTGACGACGAGCGGCTGCTGGAGGCCTACGCGGGAATCGTGCGCACGGATCAGTGGACGGAGGACCAGCTTCGCCGGGCGCGGGTCCGCATCGACGTGCACGGACCGCTGCCGGCGTCGGCCGTCCACCAGGCCGTGGAGCTGATCGCCGGGGCCGACCTCGGCCGCGTCGATCTGGTCCGGGAAGGCGAACTGCTGGGCGTGGCGTGGTCGACCCGCGTCGTCGGCCGCGCACGCCGCTGGGCGAGCCGCTTCGGGTTCGACGAGGTTCTCGGCAGTGCTTTCGGCCGGGAGCGGCTGTCCCTCTGTGCGGACCGTGATCACCACCGGACTCTGGCCGGGTTCTTCGCGTCGTGGCCGTGATCCCACGGCGGCGGCCCGGTCACGCCCGTTGCGCGGTCACGATGTGGTGGCGCAGGTCCGGGGACATCATCGCCGGAACCCGTACCGTGCAGGAAAACCCGTGCCGCAGGAGCAGCCGCTCGATCGCCGGAAGGCGGTCGTCGACGTCGTGCACTTCGACGACGATCGCGTCGATCCGTGGCCAGTCGGGCTCGTCGATGCCTTGCAGCACTTCCAGTTCGGCGCCTTCCACGTCGATCTTCACCAGATCTATCCGTGCCGGGGTCGACGGCAGCACGGTGGACAACCGCACCACGTCGACCTCGACCAAGGTGGTGCTCAGCATTTCGTCGGCCAGGCGCGGATTTTCCTGTGTCTTCCGCATGTCTGCCACCCACTGAGACGGTTTCTCCTGCGGTCGCCCCGTCGAATTCGCCGTCAGGTGCTCGTAGGCGGTCAGCACGGTACGGCCGCGGTGTTCGCCGAGTGCCGTCTCGAAGACGCGCAGACCTTCCGCGTCGATGTCGGCGGTGTTGGCACGCAGCAGGCAGCACGTCGCGGGAACGGGTTCGACCAGAGTGAGCTGGGCCGCCGGGCACGCTCGGATGATGCGGAGCGCGAACATGCCGATGTTCGCGCCCGCGTCCACGACAACCGCGTCCGGCCGCAGTTCCGGCAGATCGAGCAGGTAGTCGTCGTGCGTGAAGATCTCGTGGTAGAGGTAGTGGGCCTCACCCGCGGCCCACCGGCTGTCTCTCGTGACCACTCGGAGATCTTCGGCGACCTGGACCGACATCGTCCCCTGCGGCTTGGTCGTGTTCCGGGGCATTCGACTAGGCCTTCCGTCAGGCAACACTGCAATGGGTGTTGCCGGTCACGAGAAACCACTTGTCCAAGTCGAGCACTTCGAGGATGTGGCGAACGACGGGCGAAGCGACCACGGAAAGGTCGACGGTGGCGTCGCGGCAATGACGTTCCAGTTCCAGCAGTGCGGTGATGCCGGACAGTGACACGAACTCGACGTCACTCAGGTCGACGATCAGGTGCGACGGTGCGGTCCGGCAGACGGCGCCGAGTGCGTCGCCGAAGATCGGCGCTGTCATCATGTCGATCTCGCCGCGCGCCATGACGATCGCCGTACCGGGCCGGGCCGAGTTGATCTTCAGGTGCAACGCGGAACTTGCAGGAGTGTCAAAGTTGACCGACCGAGTCATCAGGCGTCCCGACGTTCGAGCTCGAAGCTGCCGACGGCGGGGGCTGGGCCGGACGAAAGCATGACAGAGGCTTTCAGCTCAGCCACGTGAGGCCACGGTAGCCGGGCGAGTGGTCACAATCAACCGCGTCGGTAGTGCGTCGGCCGTCGACGCGCTCGACACCGAAGTCCGCGGCGGCCCCGAGCCCGAGGCCGTGACGTGGGAAACGTTCGGCCGGGACATCCCGAAGCCGACCGGGCTCCGCGGCTGCCGGGCTACCGCGTCGCGGCAGCGGAGGCCTCGGCGCGGTGTCGGCGGCAGGCGGTGCACACCATGGTCTGGCCGATCGTGGCGCCGTCGTTCGTCACCAGGCGGGCCACGTACAGGGCGCGTTGGCCGCACGCCTCGCACGGGATCGGTTCGGTGTCTTGGGCGATGAGTACGCGGTTCGGCATGATTTCCTCTTGACGGTTGTGGGACTGCTAGCCACTTCGCGCAACGATGCGAAACGTCTTCGCCGATTCGACGGGTCCGTCCGGGGCGTGGATGAGGTGGTCGACCCGCCGCTTCCGGGCCATCGATCGCCCGGCGAGAACGGCGTCGGTCCGGCGGCGCACCACGTTGGACGCTCTGACGCCGCCTTCGATGCGGTTCTTCCAGGTGCCGTTCTCGTAGTAGGTGTGCACATCTCCATCGGCCACGGCAGTCCTTCTTTCCCCGCCAGGATTCGATGCTCGCCTTGCGGGCACGTCACGATCGCCGGGGTCCAGGGCGAGGGTGTCAGGCTAGAACATCCGGCGACGCGTCGCTTTCGGCCAGGCGAGTGATCCCTTCGGCTATCGCAGCGCGTCTTGCAGGTCGTCGTGCACGCTGAGGAGCCGATCGACGCCCGTCAGGCGAAGGGGGCGCCAAGTCGCCCGCGACGAAGCGACGACGACCAGGCGCGTCTCGTCGCTCGTCAGGTGATGAGCGGCGACGAGGACTGAGATTCCGCCACAGGACAGGAACCGGGCCGGGGTGAGGTCCACGACGAGCAGTGGCGATTCCTGCAGGATCGCCTCGGCAAGAGCCGTGCTGAGCGCACCGATGCCCGACAGATCGATGTCACCGCCGACGGTGAGCACTACTGCGCAGGGCAGGTGTTCGGTCTGGAGCCGGAGCGACGAAGCGCCTTCGGGCGGGGCGTTCGCCGAACAGAGATGACGATTTCCGGAACGATCCACGAGCAGCTCCTGAAGCGCTGACTACGCGTGCGGAACGCGTCAGCTGTCGACGATGATCGTCGCGAGTGCAGGGGCTGGGCCCTCCCGGCGTGGGTAGAACCCAGAATAACGTCCTTCGCCCGGTTCGGCATCCGATGCGGGATGACGCTGAGTGGTCAGCCTGTACGGCCTTGCCGGGCAGGTCGTCTGCCGTGACAGGAGACACGAGGACGGGCGACGCGTCGTTCCGATGGCGCGCCGTTGCGCGGGGTACTCAGGCACACGAGCCCTGTCACCCGAGGAAGCCAAGACACGAGTTGCTCTTGTGCTTGGTACAGCGCGCTTCTGGCGACCAGGCCGCCCATGGAATGTCCGATGAGGACGATGCCGGTGACGGGCACCGGCCAGGCCGTGCAAGGGGACGACCAGTCGACCGGTCATCTCATCGCCCGGCCCTCGACCGGCCGCAGGCAGGCGTGCGCCGAACATCCCGTGGGTGACGCCGGTGACGTAGTGCCCGGGGGTCGATTCGAGAACCGGTCCGGCCCAGAAGTCTCGCGCGAGCACTGCGGGCAGCCGTGAGGTCGCCGGCGCCGGCGTGCCCAGTCCGCTCATCGTCCCACCGAGGGATGAGCTGGTCGTTCTCGTCATGGTCTTCTTCCGCGCCGTGTCGCCGCCGGTCCCGACGATCCTGAGCGGTGGCTACCCGGCGCGAAGCCCGTTACGCGGAACGCCCCGGCCTGGTTGTGAGGTCCACGACACGGGTGTGCTCAACGCCGGTGGTGCGCGACGTGCGTCCGGATGGCGGCGGCGATGTCGGCGAGGTCGAGGACGTCGTGGACGAGGTCGGTGTCGATGGCGGCGCCGGGCATGCCGAAGTGCGCGGACGAAGCGTGGTCCTGCGCGAAGACGGTGCCACCGCAGTGGCTGACGGCTCGGATTCCGGCCTGGGCGTCGGTACCCCGGCCGGTGAGGACGACGGCGAGAGCCCGGGGGCCGCAGGTGACGGCGAGGGTGGCGAGCAGGAGGTCGAGGGAGGGGCGGGCCGGTGGCAGCCGCCCGACGTCGAGCAGGCCGATACGGGCGTGCGGAGTGACCAGCACGTGGTGCGCGGCGGGAGCGACGAGCACGGTACCGGGGGTGAGCTCGTCGTTGTCGCGGCCTTGGCGGACGGGAAGCGCGGTTCGTCGGCGCAGGATTTCGGTGAGCTCGCTGGCGCGGTCGGGGCTTTGGTGCTGGGCGACGATCACCGCGGCGGGCAGGTCGGCGGGCAGCGGGGCGAGCACCTGGGTGAGGGCGTCCAGGCCTCCTGCGGACGTGACCAAGGCGACCACCGGGAATCGCAGCGCGAACGGGTCGGGGCCGGAACCGGGCACTGGCGTGCCGGGCGATCCGCGCGGCCCGGCAACGGGGTTTCGGGTCGGCTCGGCCGGGCTCATGACGTGAATTCTGGCAAGGTCGTCCGCCGTTCGCCAGTGCGGGCACCGTTCTTGGTGGAGAAGCGGAACTCGACGGTCACCGGCAGGGCCTCGAGATCGAGGGCCTGCCGCAACCGGGGGAGACCCTCGATCTCGAGCCGGTGGCGGATCGTCGTGAGGTCGCCGTCGTGCTCGGCGCTGATGACCAGCGCCAACGCCGGGGTGTCGCGCGTTCCGGCGAGGGTGGCGTGGGCGGCGTGCACACCTGGGTAGGACTTGACCTCGTCGACGAACGGCTCGGCCGCGGCGCTCGCGGCCAGTTCGGTGCGGCCGGACTCCGAGGCGGCTTCCCAGCGCCACGAATGGGTCTTGGGCTTGCGGACCAGCTGCGCGGCGAGCCAGCGCAGCAGCGCGAAGCCGAGGACGACAGCGACCGCGGTGATCACGTACAGGGCCCAGGTCGGCGGGTTCGCGGGGCCGGGTACGAGCGCGGAACCCCGATCGGGCGCCGGGAGCGTGCCGAAGTGCGTCAACACGGCGAACGCGCCGGCTGCGAGGAGCACTGAGCCGACGAACGCGAGCAGAGCGCGGTTGAGGGCCGCGGGACGGTTGGTCATGACGTGCTCCTGGCGGCGTGCACCCGGACCCTGACGGCCGGGCGGGCGACGGGGGTGAGCTGGTCGAGCCGGCGCTCGATCGCGCGGCTGACGGCGTCGGCGAGGCCGTCGGTGTTCGTACGCCCCGTGGTCACCTCGGCGGAGATGCTGCGACGACGCAGCTTCACCCTCGCTCTGGACACACCATCCACTGTGGACGCCGCGCTGCGCAGGGTCGAGCGGTAGCTGCGCCGCGAGGCACCGGAGTCCACTTCACCCTCCAGCGGCAGCACGGTGAGCCTGCCCGGCAGCATCGCCGCCAGCAGCAGGATCACGCCCAGCAACGCGGAAACTCCGCCCGCGACGGCGGGAACCGGGTCGTTCCAGTGGGCGTCGTGCAGGGTGCGGGCGACGGACGGGTAACTCAGCCAGGGGGTCGCACCGGCGATCATCTGGATGGCGACCACGGCGACCACCACGCACGCGGCGAGCAGGACGACCGCGGTGAGGGTCGCGGGAACACCGCGGCGGGTCCGGCGTTTCATCGAACCCTCCTCGTCTCGGTGGTCGCGGAACGCAGTGCGGTGACGGTGATGTCCACTCGGGACACCGAGAGGCCGGTGAACTCGCCGACGCGGCGCATCAGGTGCCGGCGGGCGTTGCCGGTGGTCTCACCGACCGAGGCGGGGTAGGCGACGGACAACCGGACGTCGAGCGCGGCGGTGCCGCCGCTGACCTTCGCGGTGACCTTGGCGGTGGTGCCCGGGTTTTCACCGCCCACGGCTACGCCGAGCACGCGGCTCGCGGCGCCGCCGACGCCCTCGACCTCGGTCACGGCGTGCGCCGCGATCCGTTCGACGGTGGTGTCGGAGATGGTGAGCCGGCCCCGCTCTTCCAGGCCGTCCGTTCGCGGTGTGGCTCTCGGCACGGTGGTCGTCATCGTGGCTCAGCCCCGGTCGCGGCCGCTGAGCTGCGACAGGTCGAGCTTGCCGTCGAGCACGCGCCCGGCGATCAGCCCGAGGGCGCCGAGGACCAGGACGACCAGGAAGACGCCGAGGCCGCCGAACGCGGCGGCGAACCCGAGCGCGAGGCCGGTGAGCAGGCCCAGCTGGGTGTGGGTCATGGGTTTCTCCTTGCTGTGGTGAAGGGATCGCCGAGGGGGAGCGGGGACGTGACGCCGGGCGCGTCGATGGTCACCACGACCGTGGCGGGTGGCGCCATGTCGCCGATCCGGACGTGCACCGGCCGGTCGGCCGGTCCGACGGCGGCCCGGACGGCCGCGCCGATCTCGGCGACGGTGGCCGGGTAACGGCCGGTGACGCCGATGGTGATCTCGTCGGGCCGGGCCCGGACCCCGGGGACGCGCCGGCCGGGGAGCAGGGTGGCGATCTCGCCGAACCGGCCGCTGTGCAGGCCCGCTACGGACGGGAGGGCCGTCACGGCGGCGGCGATGCGGTCGGCGTCGATCTCGACGCCCGCGGTCACAGCACTCGGCCGGTCTCGGCCGGGGTGGTGTCGTCCTCGTCCTGCCCGGGGATGTGGACGTCGGAGACGTTGATGTTCACCTCGACGACGTCCAGGCCGGTGGTCTGCTCGATGGCCGAGATGACGTTGGTGCGGACCGAGCGGGAGAGGTCGGCGATGGACACGCCGTACTCGACGAGGATCTGCAGGTCCACGGCGGCCTGGGTGTCGCCGACCTCGACCGAGACGCCTTGGGAGACCGAGGCGGACGCGCCGGCGATGCGCTCGCGGATCGCGCCGAACGCGCGGGCCGCGCCGCCGCCGAGGGCGTGGACGCCGGAAACCTCGCGAGCGGCCAGACCGGCGACCTTCGCCACGACGGTGTCGGCGATGGTGGTGGTGCCCTGCGTGGACGACAGCCTGCCGGCGGTGGCCTTCTCGATCTCGACGGCCTGGGCGGGCGTGGTGATGGTGGCGGGGATGGTCATGATTTGTCCTTCGAAGTGATGTCGGAGTGGAACTTCGGGGTAGCGCGTCGTGTCGTTGTGGTGTCAGGACCCGCCTGCCGGGATTTCGTCACGCCGGGACGCTGTGTCGCCGGTCTCCCGCGGCGGAAAGAGTGTGGGCGGGCACCCCGCCCCGGGGCGCAGGACTTCCGACAGCAGCCGGGTGAGGCTTGCCGGGGCCGGTTCAGGCCGCGGCGCGGAGCCATCGCGCCGGCTTGGTGATCGCCCCGGCCAGCTGCCGGCCGGGGCGCTGCTGCTCACCGGCCAGCGCCGTGAGCACCGAGACGCCGCCGGTCAAAGCCGGGATCAGCCACTGGCACGTGTCCAGCCGGCGCTGGGCGTGCGCGATTTCCGGCGGTGTGGACTCGGCCGGTGTAGTGCCGCCTTCGACCGTGGTACCCTCGGCGCCCTCGAGCTTCTTGCCGAGCGCCCTGCTGTAGGCGGTGACGACCAGCGCGGCGCCGGTCAGGGTGAGCTTGGCGACGGTCTGGGCCGCTACGCCGCTCTGCCCGGCGACCCGGCCGCGGTTCGCCCGCAGCAGCGCGGCGCCTCCGACGAGGTGGGCGCCGATGGCGGCGGCGTTCACCGGTGTCCAGCGCGCCCAGCCGGCGTTGGCGACCTTCAGGCGCATCTTGGCGTCGGGCAGGTCCGCGGCGGCGCCGTTGACGGCGACCGCGCCGGCGAGGGAGCCGCCGAACCAGGCCGCGAGACCGATGTCGTGCATAGCTCGGACGAGAGTGTTGCGCTGGGACATGGTTTCCTTCGGTTCAGGTTCGCGCGCGACGGTGCGCACGCAGGAGGACAAGGAATCGGCACCGTTCGGGCTGCTCAGCAGCAGCGTCGAGCAGGCCGCGGTCAGCGGCCGAGCTTGTTGCCCAGGCCGCCGATGAGGTCGCCCTGGTTGATACCGAACTGGGCCGGCAGGCTCTGGTGCGCATCGGTGTCGACCTGGCCGGGCAGTTCGGTCTCGGCTTTCGCGGTCTGATCGCCGTCACCGCGACCCCTGATCATTTCGAGGACCTTGTCCTTCGGGATCTGCACAGAGTTCTCCTGGGGCGCGTTCGTGAGGAGGTCACCGGATCTCAGGGTGACGTGACACTCGATGGGGCACCTGGGTCCCGGGCGCGATCCGAGCCGATCGTGGCTCTTCGTGAGGCGGATGCCCCTGTGGTACCGCCACAAACATTCGAATCAGCCGGCGCTCGTGGTCACCTGGCGAGCAGTGGCTCGTCGCGCCCGGGACGACGACAAGGGCACCGAACTCGGCACCGCGCCGGCGGAGGTCGCCGACGCGATCGCCGGTCACCCGCGGCGGTCGCACCGCGCGAGCGCGACACACTGTACCCGCCCTGGTGGCGGCCGAACTGGCCGAAGCGGCAGCCCTCGGCGAGGTCGTCACGGTGGCCGGCGCCCACACCTTCCCAGCCCGGCGCGGCGACCGGACGGCGTCGCTCATCACGGACTTCGCGGATCGCTGCCGGCCCGGGAGCGTTTAGCGCCGCGACTTCGGGCTATCCCCGCCAGAAGCAACCGTGGCCGCCCGGACTTCGCGACCCCGTCGATCCGGAGGCCTCACCTCATGACACGTTCGGCTACGACCGTTCCGCGGCGCGACCCGTCGCTGCTCCCGCCCGTGGCGGACGCCGCCGGCTGGACCGAGGTCGACGTCCGCGCCGTGGACACCGTCCGGGTGCTCGCCGCGGACGCCGTCCAGCAGGCCGGCAGCGGACACCCGGGGACCGCGATGAGCCTGGCACCGCTGGCCTACCTGCTGTTCCAGCAGGTGATGCGCCACGATCCCGCCGACGACCAGTGGCTCGGCCGCGACCGGTTCGTCCTGTCCTGCGGTCACACCAGCCTGACGCTCTACCTGCAGCTCTACCTGAGTGGCTACGGACTGGAGCTGGCCGACCTGCAGCAGCTGCGCACCTGGAACTCCGCCACGCCCGGGCACCCGGAGCACCGGCACACCCGCGGCGTGGAGATCACCACCGGCCCGCTCGGGCAGGGTTTCGCCAGTGCGGTGGGCATGGCCATCGCCGCGCGACGGGAACGCGGCCTCCTCGACCCGGACGCCGAGGCCGGCCGGAGCCCGTTCGACCACCACGTGTACGTCCTCGCCTCCGACGGCGACATGATGGAAGGCATCACCGCCGAGGCGGCGTCCCTGGCCGGCCACCAAGAGCTCGGCAACCTCGTCGCCTTCTACGACGCGAACCACATCTCCATCGAAGACGACACCGACATCTCCTTCAGCGAAGACGTCGCTGCCCGTTACGCGGCCTACGGCTGGCATGTCCAAACCGTCGACTGGACCAGCACGGGCCGCTACGTCGAAGACGTGGAAGCCGTCCTCGCGGCCACCGAAGCGGCCAAGGCCGAAACCGGCCGACCGTCACTCATCGTGCTGCGCACCATCATCGGCTGGCCCGCACCCACGAAGCAGAACACCGGCGCGGCCCACGGCTCCGCGCTCGGCGACGACGAAGTCGCCGCCGTCAAGACGCTGCTCGGCTTCGACCCGGGCCAGAGCTTCGTGGTGGAGGACGAGGTGCTCGCGCACGCCCGGAAGGCCGCGGACCGCGGTCGGGCTGCCCACGAGCGCTGGGATCGCGGCTACGCGCGCTGGCGCGAGAGCAATCCCGATCGGGCCGCGCTGCTCGACCGGTTGCAGGCCCAGCGGTTCCCGGAAGGGTGGACCGACGCGCTTCCGGTGTTCCCCGCCGGCACCAAGGGAATGGCCACCCGCAAGGCTTCCGGTCAGATCCTCACCGCGTTGGCGCCGGTCCTGCCGGAGCTGTGGGGCGGCTCGGCGGACCTGGCCGTCAGCAACAACACCACGATGGAAGGCGAACCGTCGTTCACCCCGGCGGGCAAGCAGACCGCGCAGTGGCGCGGCGGTCCTTACGGCCGCACACTGCACTTCGGGATCCGCGAACACGCCATGGCCGCCATCCTCAACGGCATCGCGTTGCAGAGCCTGACCCGTCCCTACGGCGGCACCTTCCTGGTCTTCAGCGACTACCAGCGGCCCGCGATCCGGCTGGCCGCGCTGATGCAGCTGCCCGCCACCTTCGTCTGGACGCACGACTCGATCGGTCTCGGCGAAGACGGGCCGACCCACCAGCCCGTCGAGCACCTCGCCGCGCTGCGCGCGATCCCGGGCCTGGACGTCGTGCGCCCGGGTGACGCGAACGAGACCGCCGCCTGCTGGCGCCGCATCCTGGAAAACCGGGACCGTCCCGCCGGTCTGGCCTTGACACGCCAGGACGTCCCGGTGCTGGATCGCGGTCTCGGGGGTGTCGCATCCGCAGATGGTGCTGCCCGCGGAGGTTACGTCCTCGTCGGCTCCGACACCCCCGAGGTCATCCTGGTCGCGACCGGCTCGGAAGTTCAGATCGCTCTCGACGCCCGTGCACTGCTGGCCGAAGACGGCGTCACCGCCCGCGTGGTGTCGATGCCGTGCCGGGAGTGGTTCGCGGAGCAGGACCTGTCCTATCAGGACGACGTGCTGCCGCCTGCGGTGCGAGCCCGGGTGAGCGTCGAAGCCGCGGTCGCGCAGGGCTGGCGTGATGTGGTCGGCGACGCCGGCCGGATCGTGTCGCTGGAGCACTTCGGCGCATCCGCCGACTACCGGCGGCTCTACGACGAATTCGGCATCACCGCCGCCGCTGTCGCCGCCGCGGCGCACGACAGCCTGCGTGACGCAGCCGGTACCCCGCGCCTCGGCGGAGCGCAGCAGGCGGCCGCGCCCACCACCGGCGGAACCGGCGACCGGCCCGCTTGAGCGATCTCACCGACGCAGGTTCTCCTTCGCTGGAGGAGAACCTGCGTCCTGGCGTCCATGACGTCAAAGTGCCCGGGTGCGGACCTCAGGAGGCCGGTGCGGTTCCGGTGGGGAGTTCGCCGGAGACGGTGCGGCCGAGTTCGTCCCAGCTGCGGGCGAACTTGCGCAGCCCGTCCCGTTCGAGGGTCCCGTGGTCGGCGAACGCGGCCAGCGTGGTGCCGGGCATGGTGTTCACCGTTCCCGCCACGACGAGCTCGGACACGTACATCGTGTCGGGGTACGCGGGATCCTTGACGCCGGTGGACGCCCACAGCGGTCGTTGCGGACGTGCGCCGGCGGCGGCCAACCGGTGCCGGCGCTCGCTGTCGAGGGTCTGTTCGTGGATCTGGTAAGCCAGCCGGGCGTTCGCGATCGCGGCCTTGCCCCGGGGTGCGCTCTCCTCGTACATGGCTGTTCGTTGTCAGCTGCGTTCTCGTCAGTGCGCTCGACGCATCCCGAATTCACGAATCGGCCGACTGGTGCGTTGCGGGGCCGGCCTGGAACCAGGCGTCGCCGACGACCTGCTCTCCGGTCTGCGGCTCCGTCGCTGCACGGACCTCGGCGGCTTCGCCGTCCGGCCTGGTGGATGCCTGCTCGCGCCGGTCACCCGGATCGCCCGGAAAGACCTGGCGCGAACGGAGGCCGGGCAGGGCCGAGCGGCCTGATCGCTCCAGGAACGCCGCGCGCTCGGCAGCCGTCAGACCACCCCACACGCCGTAGGGTTCCCGCACGATCAGCGCGTGACGACGGCATGCCTCGATGACCGGGCAGCCGGAGCAGATCGCTTTGGCGAGCTGGTCGCGATCGTCTTTGGCCAGGCCGCGTTCGTGGTCAGGGTGGAAGAACGTCGTGCTGTCGATGTCGCGACACGCGGCATCCCTTTGCCAGTCCCAGTTGGCAGTCAGCGGGGCCGGCAGCCGGCTCACGTCGACCATGGCAGACCACCGTCCGCTTCAGACCCGGCAACGTGAACCGGGACGGGGACGGCATGGTTTCGAGGTGGCCGGCGGTCGGGTCGCGCCGAGTCAGGCGCCTTCCGAACGGCCGCTTGTCGTACGCAAGAAATGGTGATCACCCACGTCTCTGGTGCACTGCGGTATCTGTGCGAGTGCCGCCAAGGACTGGGGCGGTGGTGCGGACTGAACGATGTCCGCACCTCAAGATGACCATATCGTTGCATGAACGATGCGGCCGCGGCAAGGGGTGTCTTCGACGTCGAGCGGGTGCACTCGGCGACCGGCTTGCCGGTTCGGCAGTCCCGTTCCTGGGACCGGGCGATCGTGTGCCGGCCGACTGCGATGTCGGCCAGCCGTAGGCGAGACCCTGCCCGACAGTCCAGTTGAGTGGTATGGGTGAAGCCCTCCGAGCCGAACTCGGAGGGCTTTTTGGGCCTGTCCTCGATTGCACGTCGTGTCCGTGATCGCGGGCCCATGATCGGATAGTACGGCCAGTTCGTCGTGCAGGAGATCCCGATGATCCGCAACGCGCTGGACTTCGCCGTCCCGGACGGTGACTGGCTGGCCGTCGGCGGTCCTGGCGGACTGCTGCTGCACAGCGCCGGTACCGACCACTACCCAGCCGTGCGACTCGAGCTTTGGGATTCCGAACCCCTTCCGGGACTCGGTGACCGGGATCAGTTCATCGAGGTCGCGTGCGACCTTAGCGACCTGGTGCGGCTGCAATCGGTTACCGCTACCCAGTCACCGCACGTCTTGACCATTACCCGCCCTGGCCCGCACCGTGCTCGGGTCCACTCCGGCCATCGCGCCGAGACCGCGGAGCTGGAAGAGGGGTCCTTCGCTGAAGGCGTCGAGGGCTGGCTCGTTCAGCTCTGGCCTGGCTGATCCGTCACGCTCGCCGCCGCAGCAGCAGGTCGACGAGCGCCACCGTCGCGAGCGCGGCGCCTATGACGGCCAACGCGATGATCACCACGATCGTCGCGGTCGAGAGCTCTGGTGGATCGCAGCTGGTCAGGCCCGGGCGATACCCGCAGCTGGAGAGCGCGCCCTTGGTGGAGGACTGTGTCGCCGGAGCGGTCCCCAGGGCCTGCTCAGCCGACCACCAGGTCAGACCCGCGCAGACGAGCAGGACGACGCCAAGCACTCCGAGCAGCAGTTGACTCCATTGACGCACCTTGCGATCACCTCCGTCCGGCTTCCAGTGTCCGGCATGACTGTGCTGACCAGCGCGGGGTGCGTCCACTGCGACGTTGCTTGGTCGAGTTCCGCGGCCGTGACACACCGTTCTCGGTGTCTCCGCCTGCCCAGCAGCAACGTCCGCCCGGCTCGACCGCGAAATGGAGCCGCGGTCCGATGTGCTTCGCACTCTTCGGCGGCGTGCCGCGAGACCTCACTCGGGTTGTGCGCCTCGTGATCGATGCGCATGATCCCGAATGCCCGCCCCCTGTCGCGGCTCGCGGCAAAGCTCGTCACGCAGGAAATCGCGCGGAAGGCGCGAGCGGTTGGTGTCGCTGTCCGCCGGACGGGCCTCTGTTCTTCGTGGGAGATGTGATTGCCGGCACTGAGATCCTCCGCCGGCTCCGGGCATGTCCGGCGGAAGGGGCGGCTACCCGGGCTGGGAAGTGTCCTGAGCGGCGTCGAGCCATTCGAGTGTCTCGTCGTAGAACGCTTGTACGCGCTCGGGACGATCGTCGCCGAGCAGATCGTCTCCGATGCTGTATCCCTTGCTGCGCAGGTAGTACGTCAAGAGTGCGTAGCTGGTGCGGAACCCGGCGGTGTCGGAGCTTGTGACGTTCACGGTGTCGCCGGGGAAGGCGGGGGTCAGGGTGTCACGTTCGTAGATCGCGTCCATTTCCCGGACTTGCCAGCGACCGTCACTTTTGGTGAGCCGGTAGTTCAGCCGGGTGTAGGAGACCAGGTGAGCGGGCACGTCGCCGATCCGGATCTGGAACTCCACCCCGCAGGACACTTCGGCGATGGCACGGTCTCCCCGGGTGTGGACGACGGGCGGGGAAAGCCGGTGCACGGCATAGTCGCCCTGCGCGCTCATGCGTTCCGAGCCCGTGACGAAGCCGGGGCCGTCCCCGGTGTACCAGGACAGGTTCACCCGCGAATCGGGGGCGAAAGCCGCGCGCATCTGGGCCCACCGGCCGCGATCCCGGCCCTGCCGTTCGTGGAGGATGACCTGTTCGATCCGGGTGACGTCTTCGCTCGTGCTCATCGGATCCGCTCTCCGGCGATCCAGACGCCGGTGATGGCGCGGGTCGCGGAGATGTCCTGGGTCGGGTCACCGTCGATCAGGAGCAGATCGGCGCGTTTGCCCGGTTCGATCACGCCCCGGTCGTCGAGGCCGAACGTCCGCGCGGTGAGGGTGGTGGCGCCGCGGAGCACTTCGACGGGGGTCAGCCCGGCCTCGACCATGAGGCCGAGCTCGTCGTGCATCGATTCGCCGTGCTCGGGCCCGAAAGGAGCACCGGGCGCGGAGTTGGCGTCGGTGCCGACCAGGAGCCGGATGCCGGCCTCGTGGAACTTCGTGACGGTGTCGCGGGCGTACTCGTACTTGAGCCCCGCCGCGCCTCGCAGGTCGGCGACGCCCCGCATCATCGTCAGCGTCGGCGAACACACCATGCCGAAGTCCCGCATGCGCCGCACGGTCTCGTCGTCCAGGACCGCGTCCAGAGGTGCGTGCGTGCTGATGTCCACGCCGGCCTCGACCGCGACGTGGAAGGCGCCGGTGGTGATCGAGTGCGCCACGACCAAGAGGTCGTGCTCGTGTGCCGCGGCGACGATGGCGTTCACGGTCGCCTGGTCCATGCCCTCCGGCGGGGCGGCCTCGGTGACGATCTTGATGTAGTCGGCGCCGTCGGCTACACGGCGCTCCACGAACGCGTGCGCTTCCCGCGGAGTCGTGACGATGCCCTCGGCCGGGAAGCCGGGCATCTTGGCGTGGTTGCCGCCGGGGCCCACGGCCGGGGTGGTCGCGCTGAAGATCTGCGCCACCCCCGGTTGCCGGCGCATCTCGGCGACGAAAGAGTCCGGCCACGCCGCCATGTCCATGCCGGTCGTGACGCCCCACGTCGCCAGGTTCTGCAAGTCCGGCCGGCCGAGCACGGTGTGCACATGCGAGTCGATCAGCCCGGGCAGCAGAACCTGGCCCGCGCCGTCGACGACCACGTCGGGGGTTTCCTCGACGCTGATCTCCGTTCCTTTGAGGTACACCCGCCGGGGTTCCGTGAGGCCTTCGCCCGTGAACACGCGGACCCCGTCGATCGCGGTTACCGTTCCCATGACAGCTCCTTTCAAAAAAGCTTTCTTGAAAGCTATCACAGAAGCTTTGTCGGGTACACTGACACCGTGACCCACGATCGCGTGAACGTGTCTGCAGACGAGCGCCTGGCGTTGACGTTCTCCCAGCACGTCGTGCGTCTGCAGGCCGTCCTCGAGCAGACCATCGCCCCCGCTCTGACGGCGCAGGGTCTGACACCTTCGGAACTCGACGTGCTCGCGACACTGCTGTCGGCCGGCACTCCCTACCGGCGGCGGCCGAAGGAGCTGGCGGCGCACTTGCTGCTGACGACGGGTGGGCTGAGCAACGTCCTGCGCCGTCTCGACGCACGCGGGCTCGTGTCCCGCGTTCCCGACCTCTCGGACCGGCGAAGCCACAACGTCCAGCTGACACCGGACGGCGTCACCACCGCGCGGGCCGCGACCGCGGCGGCGACCGTGGTGCTCCAGCGCGTGCTCGCCGTGGTTCCGGCTGCGGATCTGGAGGTCGCGTTGCATCAGCTGCAAGCCATCCTCGGTGCGGTCGACGACGCCTGGCTCGGGCTGGCTGCGAAGTAGCCGGCCGGCACGGCGCCGGTGCCCCCGGCGCACTTTGCGCGGTGCTCGGCTACGGCAGTGGTGTGG
Organism: Amycolatopsis sp. WQ 127309; assembly: GCF_023023025.1. Lineage (NCBI taxonomy): Bacteria > Bacillati > Actinomycetota > Actinomycetes > Pseudonocardiales > Pseudonocardiaceae > Amycolatopsis > Amycolatopsis sp. WQ 127309. The sequence goes on along the minus strand of NZ_CP095481.1, from coordinate 8,984,810 downwards.
CCTGGAAGGCGACGAGTCGAGGCGGGTCACGCTCCGGTACACGACGATCACCATCGGGCCGGACCACTGTGACCGACCGATCGGAGACGTCGATTTCGTGGTGGACGAACGTGCCGTCGCGCAGCTCAGCGGGCTGCGCTGGACCGCCGTCCGCCCCGCCCGGATCGTCGACGCATCGATGGCGAGGGTGGCCGATGGGGATCACGGCGGCGACCTCGACGTCGCCGTGGGGTAGCGCGGATAGGGCGATCATCCGCGCGGGCGGTTCGGTCACCGGGCCGAGGACGGCGCGGTAGACCTCGTCGAACGCGGCGGTCTGGGTGCCCGGGTCGCGGAGGAACACCGTGACGAACGCGGCGTCGGCGAGGCGGGCGCCGCCGGCGTCCGCGATCGCGGCGAGGTTGGTGAGCGCGAGGTGCGCTTGCACGCGGAACGGGGCGTCACCCCGGCGGGTGCCGTCCGGGTCGCGCGAGGTCTGCCCGGAGACGCCCCGAGTCGCTGCGCGCGGTGTGGCCGGCCATGCGGCTTGCCGCCGCAATGACGGTTCGTGACCTCCGGGAACGTACTTTCCGGCCGCCGCCCCGCGACGATCCCGGCATGCACGATCAAGACCGCAGCCGGGTCCGATCGCCGCGGTTGCGCAGCGCCAGCTGTGCCGCGGTCGAGGCGTTGTCGATGAGTTTCGCCGCAGGGGCATGCGGGGCCGTGGGCTGGGATGTGGCCGGGATGGCTTGTGGGTCAACGGTTTCGAGGTTTTCGGCGGCGCGGCGCAGGTGTTCGGCCGATGCCGTGAGAACGTCCCCGGCCAAGGCCGGCGTAGTCCCGGTCAGTGCCGCTTGTGCTGACGTGCGCAGTTCGGTGGCGCTGTCCGCGACCTGCCTCAGCGACTCCAGGAGGTCCTGCGGCGGGCGACGTTGCAGTGACAGGCGCTTGCGAGCCGCGTCGAGTTCGCGCGTGGTGGCGTCCGCGGCGGCTCGGGTGTGCAGGCGTTCGCCGGGGAGGGCGGGCGGGGTGAGCAGCACGGCGACGCGGTCGAGCAGGCGTGCGTGGGCTTCGAGGACGGCCGCGAGGCGGTCCGGGATGCGGTCCTGCTCGCGTGCGGGCCAGATCAGCACGGTGGCCAGCGCGGCCAGCAGCGCGCCGGCGGCGTTGTAGGTGCTGCGTTCGAGCGCGTCGGTCCAGCCGATGGTGCCGCCGGTGTCGGTCAGCAGCAACGCGACCGGGGCGGAGAAGACGGGCCAGAAGCCGTAGTTGATCCGCCGCAGCGGCTGGCCGAGTCCACTGAGGACGGCCACGGCGACCATGAGGACGTACGGGGAGAACCCGGCGGCGACCACGAGAAGGGCGGCGGCGAGGGCGGAGCCCAGCACGGTGCCGCCGACGCGTTTGACGATCCGGTTGGTGGTCTGGCCCCAGCTCGGGCGCAGCGTCGTGACGATGCCGATGATCACCAGCTGGCCGCCGGGCAGCCCGGTGGCGGTGATCAGCACGTAGGCCGCGGTGACGCAGACGCCGAGCCGGACCGCGTGCCGGAACCGGGGCTCGCCCTCGCGGGCGGCGGTGCGCAGGGCGGCGAGGGCCGTCCGGACGCGCTCGGCGACGGGTTCGCGCGGGGGTCGGATTCGCGGTGGGTCGTGCCGGCCACCGAGGTACGGGATGAGCAGCAGGGCGGTCGCCCACAGCCCGCCGGCCAGGAACAGCGCCGTGCTCGGCCACACGTCGGCGTGCGCCTGCTGGGCGCCGACCACGACGCACAGCGCGGGGAAGGGGCCGAGGACGTGCAGCGGGGAGCTGAACGCGGCCAGTGCCAGCACGGGGAGTGCGGCCCAGCCGCCGGTGAGCATCCCGAGCGCGATGCCCGCGGCCATGAGAACGCTGCGCCGCACGAGCGAGACGACGCGATCGCGGGTGTCGCCTCGGGGAGTGGAGCGCATCACCAGCCACGCGGCCATCGCGGTCAGGATGCCGGCGTCCGGCCGGCCGAGTGCGACTCCGAGACAGGCGGGCAAGCCCACGGCCAGGGCGGCGGCCGCACCGATCCGCCAGTCGTAGGCGACGCCGGGTTCACGGGAGAGGTACGTGCGCACGATCCCGCGCGCGGTAGTCGTCAGCGTCATCGGAACCTCCTTGATTATGTCGCATAGTTATGTACTATAACAGTATGCGGGATGACGAGATCGAGCGCTTGCGCACCCAGCTCAAACTGCTCCAGCGCCGGCTGCGCCAGGAGGCGCTGCCGGTCACCGGGTTGTCGCTCTCGGCCGCCCGTGTCCTCGGCGCGGTCGCCCGGTCGCCCGAGGACGCTCAGCCGGGCAACCTGGCCGAACAATTGACGATGAGTGCCCCGAACGTGTCCGCGGCCCTGCGTGAGCTGGACGCGGCGGACATGATCGCCCGCACCAAGGATCCGGGCGACGCCCGCAAAGTGCGCATCGTCCTGACCACTCACGGTCGGGAGATGGTTGCACGCAGTCGCCACGAGCGCGACTCCTGGCTGGGCCAGGCCATCACGTCCCTGCTCGACGAGCAGGAGCAGCAGCTGCTCCTGCTCGCCGGCAACCTGATGGAGCGCCTCGCCGGCCACCAGCCGTCCACAGCGTGAACCACGTGCCCGAGACGGCACACACCACGAGGAGACCTTCCATGCCACTGAGCACCATCGACCCGGCCTGCGCCCTCGTCGTCGTCGACCTCCAGAAAGGCGTCACCGCCCGCCCGGAGATCAAGGACGTCCTCGACAACGCCGTCGCGCTGGCCGCCGAGTTCCGCCGGCGTGGCCTGCCGGTCGTCCTGGTCACCGTCGACGGCGGCGCCCCCGGCCGCACGGACGCCCACCAGAGCGCCACGGGCAACCGGGCGCCGCGACCGGACGGCTGGGCCGAACTCGCCCCCGAACTCGACCCTCAGCCCGGCGACATCCGCATCACGAAACAGCGGTGGGGCGCCTTCACCGGCACCGACCTGCACCGGCTCCTGCACGAGCGGGGCGTCACCCAGGCGGTGATCACCGGTGTCGCCACCAGCATCGGCGTGGAGTCCACCGCCCGCGCCGCCCACGAGCACGGCTACCACGTCGTGCTCGCCACCGATGCCGTGGCCGACCTCGATCCCGAGGCGCACCGCAACAGCCTCGAGCGGATCTTCCCCCGCCTCGGCGAAACCGCCACCACCACCGAAATCCTGACCACGCTGGGCAATCACCCGAACGACTGACCACGAAGGACAGTGCCATGCAGACCGTCATCGCCGCGGACGTCCCCGTCCGCGCCCAAGACCCCCAGGTCCGCCCGTCCCGGATCGATCCTGCGCCAGAACCTGCTGGCCGCCACGGCGGCGGACACCCTGAGCTTCCGGCTGATCCGCAGCCAGTACCAGGACGGTGAAGCCGCCTTCGAAAGCCCTCGCCACCACCACGCCTTCGCCGCGCACCCCGAAGTGGCCTTCGCTGCCGCCGTGACGGGTACGACCAATCTGTATGCCAGCATCGACGTCGCAACCGCCCAACATTTTACTGCTACCTCACCGAGGCGGTGGCCGCTTTGCCTGGACTGCGCCACACAGCGACAGCGCCGATTCACCGCACCCTGAAAGGGCCTGGCCCGTATCCTTTCGGCCTGTCGTGAAGCTTCGCACCATGGACCGCGCCATCTGGCAGCAATGTGCCCGATCAGGCTCCCCGACGATTTCGTCCACCCCGTCTACACGCCCGTGCTCGACACCGGGCTTCACCTGCGGCCGATCCGCGAGGCGGACACCGCTCTCGATTACCCTGCTGTGATGGGCTCGCGGGAGCGCTTGTGGAGGATCTTCGGTCCGGCCTGGTCTTGGCCCAAGGAGACGATGACCTATGAAGAGGATCGCCTCGACCTGTTGCGGCACGAGAAGGAGATAGCCGCGCATCAGTCGTTCAACTATGCGCTGCTGGACGAAGAGGAGACCGCGATCCTCGGCTGTGTGTACATCGACCCGCCCGAGCGCACCGGTTCCGACGGCGAGGTGGCGTGGTGGGTGGTGGACGACCTGGTCGGCAGCGAGGTGGAGCATGCGCTCGACGCGCTGGTGCCGCAGTGGATCGCCGCGGACTGGCCCTTCCGCCGGCCCCGCTTTCTGGGTCGCGACATCACCTGGCAGGACTGGCTCGCGTTGCCGCCCATCTCGTGACACCTCCGAGTCAGTAGCTGGATCGTGCCCCTTTTGGAGTTCCTCTCGTCGTTGTGGTCGTGCCGCCGCAGACCTCACCAAGCAGTCGACCTCCGGCGGCAGTGACGAAAATCGCCGCGCTCATCGCCGGCGACTGGGCATGCGGAAGTTTTGCGGTTGTGGACTCAGTGACGCTGCACGTGGCGGCTCGCTCGGGCTCCGCTTCGGCCGCGGCGGGATGGGCGACGAGCAAGCCACGCTCGGCCTCGACGTCATCCGGGGAATTCGCCGAAGGGCAACTCGGGGAGAGCTGTAGTAAAAGGTTGTTCTGCTGGCTTCGTGTCACGCCGGTGTCGAACAGTGAGCGGTATAGGCAAGCCCGAGCAGGCTGCCCTTTGCAAGCAGGCGGGAACGCATCCGTTGAAGGGTCTGGCTACCGGAAGTCGCCGACTGATGAGACCTTCGAGCATCAACTCTACGGCTTTGCCGGCCAAGCGCGGTGACACCGTAATCTCCGTCCCAATCGGAGCGAAGTCGTCTTGCCGAGCCTGGTGGCCGCCTCGACGGCGACGACCCCGCCACCGCCGGCCACCAGCGTACGCAGCGACGAATCCAGCACGCCGATTTCGGCGTCGCGCTCCGACACCGCACCCCCGGCGCCGGCGTTCCCACCACCGAGGGCGCAGGTGCCGTTCCGGTGGCCCGGGATATCGGGCGTCACACGAAGGGCGTAGTGGCCCGGTTGGTACACGCCCGAACCGGCTTCCCGGTTGCCGTTGCCGGTGCCCGGAATGTTCCGAGCTGCCGGAGTCCTCCGCACCGGCCGTAAGTTGGCCGGGACAGTCCGAAGAGGGGGAAGTGCATGATCACGGGCAGATTCGCCCGGTTGGCTCGCGCTGGCAGCGCGCTGACCGCGGCACTCACGATCGCCGGCGCGGCCACTGCGGCGCCCGCCTTCGCGGAAACCGGGCCGGACCTCAAGATCACGGCGACCGTCGAGCAGGGGCGCTGGCTGCCGGGGGACGCCGTCCCGGTCGAGGTGACCGTCACCAACACCGGTGACGCGACGGCGACCAAGGTGCACGGCGCCGCCTACACGCAGTCCGGGCCGTTCTTCTACGTCCCGTCGCAACCTTGGGGCGATCTGGAGTTCCAGGGCCCGGGCGGGACCTTCGCGCCGGGGGAGAGCCGGACCTACCACCTGCACGGCAGCGTCGGCACCCTCGAGCAGGGCAACCCGGTCGTGGAGTTCACCGCGTCCGGCGAACTGGACGTCGACTACGCCGACAACTCGACCCTGGTCACCGTGCCCTTGCTGCCGAAGGAGACCGCCGACCGCATCGCCGGGCACCTCTTCGGCGACCGCGACCGCGACGGCAAGCCGTCCGCGGGCGAAGAGAACCTCGCCGGCGCCGAGGCGCACGTGATCGCGAACGGGATGTCCCACGACCTGGTCGCGATCACCGACGCGGCCGGCCGGTTCGCCTTCGACGCGCTCCCGGTGTCGTCGAGCTACTCCCTGCACTTCGAGAAGGTGCCCGGCGGCTGGGTGACCCCGCCGTCCCTGCCCCAGCTGCGGCTGGACGGCAGCGGCGCGAACACCGCGCTCGAGGTCGCGACGATCCGGCCGCTGAGCGACGTCCTGACCGAAACCATCACCCTCGACAAGCAGAGCTACGCCGTCGGGCAGACCGGGACGGCGACGGTCACGCTGCAGAACACCGGCGACCAGCCGCTGACCGACCTCTACGCCGGCTGCGACCCGGGCGGGTTCGGGCAGGAACTGGACGTGCCGCACGAGCAGTGGGGCGCCTTCGACCCCTGGCACCCGGCGGGCAAGCTGGCGCCGGGGGAGCGCGTGGTGCTGAAAGTTTCGGGCAAGGTGCCGGAGCGGGCCGCCTACTTCGGCCGCACCGGGCTCGGCTGCTACATCGACGACGGCAAGACCTACAACTCCGGCCCGTACACCTTCGCCGGGGCCAAGGTGCCGGGGAAGAAGGCCGACGCCAAGGGCCGCGTGTGGATCGACAAGAACGGCAACGGGCAGCCGGACGCCGACGAAGGCCTGGCGAAGACGACCGTGGCCCTGACGGAGGACGGCGGTCACGTCGTTTCACTGGCCCGGACCGACGCCGCGGGTTTCGCGACCTTCACCGATGCCCCGGTGGGGAGTTACCAGGCACGCCCTCTCGGCCCCTGGACGACGATCGGCGACACGGTCGTGGACGTCACGGCCCCGCCGTTCAGCCTGGGTGACTGGAGCGTGCAGGTGGCCCGGCGCTGACGGCGTCAGGACCGGCGTCCTCGAGAGGGGGCGTCGGTCCACGCCGCGCGGCGCTTCGGTGTTTCCGTCGGGGAGAGCGGCCGGCTGCCGCAGGTCTCCCGCTGATCTACCTGCTTCTCGCGATCCCGACGGCCGCGCCGGCCGGCGGGACGCTCTTCGGCGCCGCCGCGGAGATCTCGGCCGGGGCGAGGACGTGCTCGGCGATAGCACGGGGCTCGTCCATCGGCAGGAAGCAGACGACATGGTCGCTGACCGGGAGGCCTTCGAATCCCGTGCCCAGCGCGTCGATCGTGGGGGCCACGCCCAGGCCGGGAGTGTGCGGCAGCTCCACCGGGATGAGGGCTGCATGAAACCGCCGCCGATGTTGGCCGTCGACGGAGGTGAATGACGTTCCGGCGACCCGGATCCGGACCGGGGAACCCTGCGCTACAACGAGCGCATGATCTCCCCAAACGCGGGAGATATCCCACATGTGGGGGTTCAAGTCCTGCTTTTAACACGCAGACGTGGGAAATCTCCCGTGCTGACGCGGCTCACTTAAGCTGCAGGTCGGTCGCGAATTGCAGTGTGGGGTTATAGTTCAACTCGGTCCTCTGACTGGGACCGAGGCCCCACCAGGGCAGGGGAGTACCGGTTAGTCGCTGTACCTGTGTCGAGACGGTGTCAGGCCCTCATCGACGTGACGAGTCGTTGCGAGCATGTCATCGGTGCCGGCAGTACGGTCGAGCGTTCGGGCTGATATGGGCGAGAACCTCCGGAAAAGTCAGCGTCTCAACGAGTCCGGTCAGCTCTGTGAAGCACGTCGGTTGGAATGGCGTGGGTCGTTGGGGTGGCCCGGTTGCGTCGGTAGGTCGCCACGAGAGTGTCGTTGTCCTGTTGGGGACGTCAGTGGTGCCGACCCAGACCGCCGGTCGATCGGCGAACGGTGCTTCTGCGGCACCGAAGATGCGTCCGCCCAGATCTGTGAGCGCGAGAGGTATCTCTGCTTGTTTCCAGGCGAAGGAACCCCATACCTCGATGGCCTTGATCAGGTGGAAGGCGCCCGATTCGGTGTTCAGGAGCCGGTAGCCGAGCGTTTCCAACCCGATGCCGAGTGAGAAACCTGTCAGGTCTTCGCGCTCTGGATGGTTGTGGGCGGACCTACTGAGATGATCTGCTACCAGCTGGAGATGGATCAGCTCGTGAGCTAGAACTCCCAGGGAGCCGAGGAGCTCGCGATCCGCGGAGTAGACGTCGATGTCGGTCTGTCCTTCGACGGTGATCAGGCCGCTGTCCTCGCACACGTGGACACGGCAACCCCTGGCGGCGTACGTCACGTAGTCCATGTAGAAGGTCGTGATCACGGTCTCGCCGTCAGTCTCGACCAACTTGGGTGTCAATGCTTGGACCCGGTCGCCCGCGCGGTCGACGGCGACGGTGGCTGACCGGCTGAACCCTGACTTCGAGACGAGCAGTAGCCGGTTGGTCGGCAGGTTGAGGTGCTTTTGCAGCATGCTCTGAACCCAGGTCACGTCGGCGGGTCGGCCGCGCTCGATCACCTCGATGCTGATGACGATGGGTTCCCCGTCGAGGTCGCCTTCGATGACGACGTCGACCTCGCGCTCGATGCCCAGCACCGTGTCGACGAGGAGTTTGGACTCTGTCACCGTCACTCCCGGCGTCGCGAGCTGCTGTCGCACCAGGTGCACGATCGCCTGGAAAGGGGTTGACCGCTTCGGCATGTGATGAGCATAAGCAGGGTGGCGTCGACGCGACCGGAGGCGCGTGGTCGACGCTGGAGCCGGACGCATGTGTCATCTCTTGTCTCCAACGGGGCCGACTGACGGAGTTAGGGGCGTCAGTGTGCCTGAGTTGCAACCATGAAAGGTTATGTTCGTTCCTGTTCTAGTCTCATTTGCTCCGCCGGGTTCGTCGCTTCGGCTTCGTTGTGATTCGAGGCTCTCGGGTGGCCTCCGGGTTGCTGTCCTGACGAGATGAGTGGAATGCCTCGACGACCGACTTGGAGATACGTCCTTGATCGGCCACCTCGTAGCCGTTCCTTTGCGCCCACGCCCGGATGTCGTGAGCCGCCGTGTAGTCCGTGCTGGTCTTCGGTTCTTGCTTGGTGCTGTCGGTCGGCTGGCCGGCAGCAACCTTGATACGGCGTCCTCCGGTGCGGCGGCCGGCTGTCACATACGGCTCCATCGCTGCGCGTAGCGCTCCGGCGTTCGCGTTGGAGAGGTCGATCTCGTAGGACACGCCGTCGAGTCCGAAGGGGACAGTCTGGTCGGCGCGGCTGCCGTCCGTGTCGTCGGATATCTCGATGGTGACTTTCTTGGCCATCTGGAAACCTTTCTTTGTGGTCGTGTTTTTTTTTACTGCTGGTCTGACGAATAGTAGCGTCGCCGGAATCTTGCGGCGTTGGTGGTACCTGCGTTGACGAGGTTCTTTTGTATTTCTTTTCGAGTTACTATTGACTGCTCATGAGTTCGTCGGCATGGATGGCTATGTGCTGTGGCGAACACTTCCCTGAATCTGCCTCTGGTCGCCTAAGGAAAAAGGAGGAGTACGTGATGAAACCGAACACGCCGAGGAGCATGTCGTAGCCGCCGTGATCCGGGAGCTCGCGGCCGCGGTCCGCGCGACCGTGCCGGAGCCGCAGGCGGATCCGGACGCGCTGCTGACCGCAGAGGAGGCCGGGGAACTGCTGCACCTGTCGCCCAGGACCTTGAAGGACCAGGCCGCTGCCGGGGTGATGCCGCATCACCGATTCGGGAAGCACTACCGGTTCACCCGTGCCGATGTCGCCGAGATCGTGCGGCTGAATGCGGCGCCGGTGAAGCCGCCGCGCAGGCGGGCGTCCGTTGCGGACATTGCCCAGGACTTCCGCGCCGCGTGATGCGGACGGATCAACAGAGAAGAGGAGTGAAGGATGGCCCACGGCCAGCAAGAGCCCAGTACGGGTGAGTGGCGTGCCCGGTACAAGCGTCCCGATGGGACGTGGGGGAGCAAGTCAGGGTTCCCCAGCAAGGACGCGGCTGAGAACTGGGGGGTCGAGCAGGAGGCGCTGATCCGGCGGAACCTGTGGCTGGACCCGCGAGACGGGGAGACCCGGTTTGACGACTTCGCCGAGGAGTGGTTGGACGCGGTGTCGCCGCGGTTGGAGCTGAACACGGTCGCGAAGTACCGCTCGTTCCTCGACAACCAGCTGCTGCCGCAGTGGCGGGCGTGGCCGTTGATCGCGATCTTCAACGGGTACGTCGAGATCGAGCGGTGGCTCTCGGAGCTGCACGATGAGTTCGCCGAGTCGTCGGTGTCGTCGTACTTCGCGTTGTTCTCCACGATCATGAACGGCGCGGTGCGGGCCCGGATGATCCCGGCCAATCCCTGCAATGGCGTTCGGGTGACGAGCGGGGAGTTCGACACCGAGCGACTGGTGGCCACGCCCGCCCAGGCGCTGCGGGCCGCGATGCGGCTCTATGAGTTGGGGCTGGGGATGTCGGGCTTCGTGTTGTGCCTGATGGACGTTATACCGGCGCCCGATGGGGTGAACTTGTCGGGCAGCAACGGCACGAGTACGACGCTGAACGTCGTGGCATCGAGATCCGGTCGCCCCTGAAAGAGATCGGCGGGAAGGTCTACAAAGGAGGCCGAAAGAGTGATGATCATCACGCGGATGGCCGCCAGCGTCCGCCGACACGGCGTGGGAACTCCCGGCCGAAGAAGGGGCGGACGAAAACCCCTGCGGGGACTCGGTTCGTGGCGCTCCCGCCGGGCATCGCGGTGCTCTATGAGGAGTTGATGGACAGCCATCGGGATCCATTCGTGATGTCGACGCCGGAGGGGCATCCGTGGCGGCGGTCGAACTTCCGGATCCGGTTCTGGCGACCGGCCTGGGACGGTGTCGAGCTGGATGACGCCCGGGCGGGGGAGCGGCGGCCACCGATCCTGCCGACGTTCACCTTCCACGAAGGCCGGCACACGCACGCCACGTGGCTGACCGAGGACGGGATTCCGGAGGTCGCCCGGCGGGCGCGGCTGGGACAGAAGATGAAGGGCATCGCCCGCGTTTACGACCACGTGACGCCAGCGATGGTGAACCAGATCCAGGACGTCCTGGAGGAACGCTGGCTGCGATCGCTGGCGTCCCTGTACCCGGGCGAACGGGCGAAGCTGGTTTCCTGGTTCCCGCATCTGCGGTCCGGGAGGGCCATCCCGGCGCTGGGTGCCGTCGCCGGATTGTCGCCGACTGACGAGTAGAAGCCCTGCCCCTCCGGGGAGGGACAGGGCTTCTGACCTGCAGTTTCAGGTGGTGCGCGATACTGGGATTGAACCAGTGACCTCTTCCGTGTCAGGGAAGCGCTCTCCCGCTGAGCTAATCGCGCGAGGTGGAGACGGGATTCGAACCCGTGTACACGGCTTTGCAGGCCGTTGCCTTGCCTCTCGGCCACTCCACCGTGCCAGGCCTCGAGAAGCCTACCGAGCGGATGACGGGATTCGAACCCGCGACCCTCACCTTGGCAAGGTGATGCGCTACCAGCTGCGCTACATCCGCACTCCGCAGCTTCGGGGCCTTGAGGCTGTGTGCCTCACCCCGTCGCCGTGGTGTGGAAAAACCATATCGAACCCCGCGAACGGCTTTGACACCGGGGTGTCACTTGGCCGTTGCGGCGCCGTGATCAGGCCAGATCGTGCGGGATGAGGTGGGTCAGGGCGTCGTCGACGTCGACCCACAGGTGCTCGTTGCCCGGCAGCACCACGTCGTAGGTGCGGTCGAGGAAGTCGGCCAGCTCTTGGGCGGACGCCTCGAACATGGCGTGCCCGGACGGCGAGTTCAGCTCGATGAGCACCGATTCCGGGTCCTCGACCGACGGGCGGATGCGGACGTCGCCGTCGCCCGCGTCGGCCAGGAGGCCGTCCGCGAGGAGGTCGCGGGCGTACACCCACTCGACCCAGCCGGCGCGGCCGGTGCGGAAGGCGGCGACGACCGCGTACGGGTCGCGTGTGTCGTAGCGCAGCTCCACCTTCACCGGAACCGCGGGCGTCCGCGGCGCCAGCAGGTCGAAGACCGCCGTCGAGCGGAGCGTCACGTGATCGTTGCGCATCGTCCTACCCCTCGTCTCCCTTCCCGGCCCGGCCTGGCCGAGGGCGTCACCACTGGGACGCACCGGGAGGCCGATTCCGTCGCGGGTAAGCCGCAGATCACCCGTCCGGGCGCATCGGCCCCTGTCTGTCGTCCGTGGTTCACCCGCGGCACGCAGTACGACGGACGCGCCCGCGAGGGTCCCACCTGTCCATACTGCGCGGTTTGATCGCCGCGTGGTAGCACCGTCGCACGGATGTCGAACGTCGTGTCGGGCGGCCCCCGGGCCCCGCAACCCCGGTTAGCTCGGGGTTGTTCGTTCCGTACTCGCCGGTAAGCGGAGTGTGGTCGCTCAGGACCACCCGTTTGCAGGCGTTCTGAAGTCGTGCGCTACAGTTACCCCCAACACCCCGAGCGGGCGATTAGCTCAGGGGGAGAGCGCTTCGTTCACACCGAAGAGGTCACTGGTTCGATCCCAGTATCGCCCACACTCGAATCTGGAAGAGCCCTGCTTGCGGACTGCGCAAGCAGGGCTCTTCTCGTTGTGTCCTGTGGGGGCCGAGCCCCCACGCCCCCGCCGGGGGCAAGCCCCCGGACCCCCAGCGTGCGGTCACTTTCCGCGGGCGCTTTCGGCCGGCGCGATCATGGCTTTCATCCCCCGCGCGGGTAGGCGTGCGATCCGGAGTGAACTGTCTCCTTGAATCCGCCGTATGAGCTGTCAACAGAGCTTCGGGTCGGTGTCGCGGGCCCGGTGGGAGTTTCTTCCGGAAGCTGCCGTGTCGGTGGCTTTCTGTCGAACCGGGCCATGCTGGGAGGTGGTGGTGTGATCCTCGGCACGCGACGGCGACGCGCTCGCGCCGGGCCGTCCCGCCGTGACCGCGTGGTCACGGTGCGCAGCCGGTGGATCACCGGCTCGGCCGCGTCCGGGCCGTGGTCCGCTCGCGCAGGGTGATCCGTGACGGAAACCGGCACGAGTGACGACTTGGCGGCGAACGTCACCGCGTGATCACCCGGGCCCGGCACGGCGCCGTTCGATCCATTGTGGACCGCCGGTCCCTCGCGATGTCCACAGTGGATTCCGCCGGCCGCTCGGCCGTTCGGACCGGCAGCGTCCACCCGGGTGCGGGTATCGCGATTTTGGCTACATTGCGTAGTTTTCCTCGGGATACGCGCTATTACCCATCGTCATCATCTTGTTATCTTGCGGCCATTTTCTGGCGGGGAAGACGCACAGCATGTGGCTCGAAATCGTTGTAACGATGCTGAGAGAGTCGCCGATACCTTGCCTTGTGAAGCTTCCGCGGCCCCAGCGCGACCACCGAGTTTGCGATCACTCTCCGAAATCACTCTCGGTGACGCAGTGTGCCCGCGGTTACAACTCCGATTCCTGTTTCCGGGAGGTCTGATGGAAGAGTCGGTGCGGCCTTCGTACACGGTGGCCCAGCCACCGCCGCACATCGACCTCCAAGCCATCCCGCGACCCGCCAAGCGGGACGGGGTCCCGGCCGGAGAACCGGCCGGCACCCCGTCGCCCAAGGCGCTACCGGCGGCCTGGGAGGCCAGATACAGAGCCTGGGTCATCGGCAGTGACGTCTTCGTGACGCTGCTGGTGATCGCGATCAGCGCGTTCGTCATCGACCGCGTGGCTCCGCACGACATGCACGCGTTCGGCACGATCCTGGCGATCTTCGTCTCCCTGCCGGTGAGCCGGGCGTGGAGCCCGCGCGTGCTCGGCGAGGGGGCGGAGGAGTACCGCACCCTGGGCCGGGGCTTCATCACCGCGGCCGTCCTCGTGGCGCTGGGCGGGCTGCTGTTCGGCGCGCTCGAGGTCCAGGTCTGGGTGTTCGTCGTCGTCCCGGCGATCGCGCTCGTCGCGTTCCCGCAGCGCTACCTGCTGCGCCAGGTGCTGCACCGCAAGCGCGCCAAGGGACTCTGCCTGCTGCCGGTGATGGCCGCGGGCAGCCCGGAGACCGTCGCGGACCTCATCGCCCGCACGCGTTCCGAGGTCCACGTCGGGTGGCGCGTCGAGGCGGCCTGCACGTTCACCGGGCACGGCGCCGACCGCGACAGCGGGGAGATCGACGGCGTCCCGGTGGTCGGGCGGCTGGAAGAGCTGTCCCGGCACGTGCGCCGCGGCGGCTACCGCGTCGTCGCGATCACCGCGGACCAGTACTGGAGCCCGAAGCGCCTGCAGCGCCTGGCCTGGGACATGGAGGGCACCGGCGCCGAGATGGTCGTGGCACCCGTGCTGATGGAGGTGGCCGGGCCCCGGCTGAACGTCACCGGGGTGCTGGGGATGCCGCTGCTGCGGGTCACCGCGCCGATGTTCACCGGCGGGCGCCGCGTGGTGAAGGAGATCGTGGACCGCGCCGGCTCGGCGTTCCTGCTCACGATGATGTCCCCGCTGCTGCTCGCGATCGCGGTCGCGATCAAGCTGAACGACCGCGGCCCGGTGATCTACCGCCAGCACCGCGTCGGCCGTGACGGCGCCGTTTTCACCATGCTGAAGTTCCGGACGATGGTGACGAACGCCGACGAGATCCGCAAAAAGCTCCAGGCCGAGAACGAGGGCGCGGGCCCGTTGTTCAAGATGAAACGGGATCCGCGTATCACCCGTGTGGGTGGTTTGCTGCGCCGGTATTCGCTCGACGAGCTGCCCCAGCTGTTCAACGTCGTCTCCGGGAAGATGTCGCTCGTCGGGCCCCGCCCGCCGCTGCCGGAGGAGACCGCGCAGTACGCGCCGGACGCGCGCCGCCGGCTGCTCGTGAAGCCGGGCCTGACCGGGCTCTGGCAGGTGAGCGGGCGCTCCGACCTCACCTGGGCCGAGAGCATCCGGCTCGACTTGCGTTACGTCGAGGACTGGTCCCTCGCGCTGGACCTGGTGATCCTCTGGAAGACGTTCCGCGCGGTGATGGGCGGTCAGGGCGCCTACTGACCCGTCCGGTTTCCCACTGCGCTTTCCGCGCCACGGCCGCCGATCCCCGCCGCGGGGGATCGGCGGCCGTGCCTGTTCCCGGGGCTGGTGATCCACTTCACCGGCGCGGGACGGCCGGGAGTGAAATAGTTCAACGCTCAATCAGGTTGGACGGGGTGACCGACCCACGGAAGGAACCCCGCGCATGACCACCTTTGCCGAGCAGGACCAGGCCCTCGAGCTGCCCGCGGACGTCCAGAACCTGCTGTTCCGCGAGGCGCGCACGGCGAACAGCTTCAGCTCCGAGCCGGTGACCGACGAGCAGGTCCGCGCGATCTACGACCTCGTCAAGTGGGCCCCGACGTCGAAGAACACCCAGCCGCTGCGCGTGCTCGTGCTCCGGAGCGCCGAGGCGAGGGCCCGCCTGCTGCCGCACATGGCCCCGGGCAACCGCGGCAAGACCGAGGCCGCGCCGCTGACCGTCGTGCTCGCCGCCGACGTCGACTTCCACGAAAACCTGCCGCAGGTCTTCCCGCACGCCCCGGGAGCGAAGGACGCCTTCTCCGACGAGGCCGGCCGCGTCGAGTTCGCCAAGCTGAACTCGCTGCTGCAGGTCGGCTACTTCATCATCGGCGTCCGCGCCGCCGGGCTGGCCGCCGGCCCGATGACCGGTTTCGACGCCGCTGGTGTCGACAAGGAGTTCTTCGACGGCAAGCCGCTGCGCTCGCTGGTCGTCGTCAACGTCGGCAAGCCCGGCGAGAACCCGTGGTTCGACCGGTTGCCGCGGCTGGACTTCGACCAGGTCGTCGAGACCCTCTGAACTGACTACCCCGATCGGGCGGCCCGTCTCCGTTCCGGGAGGCGGGCCGCCCGGCATTCCCGGACGCGCGTGAGGCGCGAACCGGCCGCCGACTAGCATCGTCGGAGTCGTCTTTGTCACTCCAGTTCGAGGAGCCGATCGTGTCGCAGCCGTCCCCCGTTTCCCCCGTGGCCGCCTCCCGCGTGGTGGTACCGGCGGGCACTACGGCGGGGTCGGCGGTCCGCGAAGCGGGCCTGCCGACCAAGGGCGCGGACACGGTCGTCGTCGTGCGCGACGCCGAGGGCAAGCTGCGCGACCTCGCCTGGGCCCCGGAAGTCGACGCCGAGGTCGAACCGGTCGCCGCGAACACCGAGGACGGCCGCAGCGTCATCCGCCATTCGGCGGCGCACGTGCTCGCCCAGGCCGTGCAGCAGCAGTTCCCGCAGGCCAAGCTCGGTATCGGCCCGCCGGTGAAGGACGGTTTCTACTACGACTTCGCCGTCGACACCCCGTTCACCCCGGAAGACCTGCAGGCGCTCGAAAAGCGCATGAAGCAGATCGTGAAGGGCGCCCAGCAGTTCTCGCGGCGCGTTTTCGACTCCGTGGACGAGGCGAAGAAGGAACTGGCGGACGAGCCGTTCAAGCTCGAGCTGGTCGACCTCAAGTCCGAAGTGGACACCTCCGAGGTGATGGAGGTCGGCGAGGGCGAGCTCACCATCTACGACAACCTCGACCCGCGCACCAAGGAACGTGTCTGGAGTGACCTCTGCCGTGGTCCGCACGTGCCGACCACCAAGTTCATCCCCGCGTTCAAGCTGACCCGCGTCGCCGCCGCGTACTGGCGGGGGAGTGAGAAGAACCCGCAGCTGCAGCGGATCTACGGCACGGCGTGGGAGTCGGCCGAGGCGCAGGACGCCCACCTCGAGCGCATCGCCGAGGCCGAGCGCCGCGACCACCGCAAGCTCGGCGCCGAGCTGGACCTGTTCTCCTTCCCGGAGGAGATCGGCTCCGGCCTGCCGGTGTTCCACCCCAAGGGCGGCATCATCCGCCGGGAGCTGGAGAACTACTCGCGCCGCCGCCACGAGGAGGCCGGCTACGAGTTCGTGAACACCCCGCACATCAGCAAGGGCGAGCTGTTCCACACCTCCGGCCACCTGCCCTACTACGCGGACACCATGTTCCCGCCGGTGCAGTTCGACGAGGAGAACTACTACCTCAAGGCCATGAACTGCCCGATGCACAACCTGATCTTCCGCTCGCGCGGGCGGTCCTACCGCGAGCTGCCGCTGCGGCTGTTCGAGTTCGGCACGGTCTACCGCTACGAGAAGTCGGGCGTGGTGCACGGCCTGACCCGCGTACGCGGCCTGACGATGGACGACTCGCACATCTACTGCACCAAGGAGCAGATGCCGGGCGAGCTCCGGTCGCTGCTGAAGTTCGTGCTCGACCTGCTGGCCGACTACGGCCTCTCCGACTTCTACCTCGAGCTGTCCACCCGCGGCGACTCGGCGAAGTTCATCGGCGAGGACTGGGAGTGGGAGGAGGCCACCGAGACACTGCGGCAGGCCGCCGTCGACTCCGGCCTCGAGCTGGTCCCGGACCCGGGCGGCGCGGCCTTCTACGGCCCGAAGATCTCGGTGCAGGCCAAGGACGCCATCGGGCGCACCTGGCAGATGTCGACCATCCAGCTGGACTTCAACCAGAACAAGCGCTTCGAGCTGGAGTACACGGCGCCGGATGGCACCCGGCAGACGCCGGTGATGATCCACCGCGCGCTGTTCGGCTCGATCGAGCGCTTCTTCGGCGTGCTGACCGAGCACTACGCGGGCGCGTTCCCGGCGTGGCTGGCGCCGGTGCAGGTGGTCGGCATCCCGATCACCGCCGACCAGGTCGGCTTCCTGCGTGACGTCGAGAAGGCGTTGCGCGCCAAGGGGATCCGCGCCGAGGTCGACGCCAGCGACGACCGGATGCAGAAGAAGATCCGCACGCACACCACGCAGAAGGTGCCCTTCATGCTGCTGGCCGGCGCGAAGGACGTCGAGGCGGGCGCGGTGTCGTTCCGCTTCCGCGACGGCGGGCAGATCAACGGGGTGCCGGTGGCCGACGCCGTCGCCGCCATCGCCGGCTGGATCGAGGGCCGCGAGAACGCGTCGCCCTCGGCCGACGCGCTGGCGGTGGTCGTCCGGTGAGCGACGGTCCCGAAGCCGGTCCCGACCTCGTAGAGCAGCAGGGCGTCGGGGTCCAGGACACGTTCCACCGCCTCTGGACCCCGCACCGGATGGCCTACATCAAGGGCCACGACAAGCCGGACGGCGACGAGGAGCCCGGCTGCCCGTTCTGCCGGATCCCGGCGATGGACGACAAGACCGGCTTGATCGTCGCCCGCGGCGAGGTCGTGTACGCGGTGCTGAACCTCTACCCGTACAACCCGGGGCACCTGATGGTGGTGCCCTACCGGCACGTCGCGGACTACACCGACCTGACGCCGGAGGAGACGCGCGAGGTCGCGGAGTACACCCAGCACGCGATGAAGGTGATCCGCGTGGTGTCGGGTGCGCACGGGTTCAACATCGGGCTGAACCAGGGTGTCATCGCGGGCGCCGGGATCGCCGCGCACCTGCACCAGCACCTGGTGCCGCGCTGGGGCGGCGACGCGAACTTCATGCCGGTGATCGGCCAGACGAAGGTGCTCCCGCAGCTGCTGGGCGAGACGCGCGACCTGCTGGCCGACGCCTGGTGAACCCGTAACCGGCAACCCCTGGTTGAGGGTTCAACCAGGGGTATGCTGGGGGTATGTCCGATACTCGATGGCTCAGTGACGACGAACAGCGCGTCTGGCGTGAATTCAACCTGGCCACGCGCATGCTCAGCGCGCACCTCGAGGCTCAGCTCCAGCACGACTCGGGCATGCCCCACACCTACTACGAGGTGCTCGTCTCGCTGTCGGAGGCGCCCGGCCGCCGGCTGCGGATGAGTGAGCTCGCCGACGCGCGCCAGGCGTCGCGCAGCCGGCTCTCGCACGCCGTCGCGCGCCTGGAGGCCAACGGCTGGGTCCGCCGCGAGGCCTGCCCGACCGACAAGCGCGGCGCGTGGGCTGTCCTGACGAAGGAAGGCTTCGCCGCCCTCGAAGCGGCGGCCCCCGGACACGTCGAGGCCGTCCGCGAGAGCCTGTTCGACCCGCTGACGCCGGAGCAGGTGGCCGCGCTGGGCGAGATCAGCGCCGCGATCCGCAACGGGCTGTCGCCGAAATGCGCCGCGGCGCAGGCCGCCGAAGAAGCTCGCGAGTACCCGGGCGAGGTCGTCCGGCTGCCGAAATCGGGCTGACGCGGGGCGGCGCGTCGGGTTCACCGGGGCGGGTCGATAGGCTGCCATCGCCCACCCGACCCTCGTAGCCAGGTGCCTCAGACGAACCGATGCTCAATATCTTCGCGCGTGCCTCCGTTTCCCGCGTCACCGATCCGATCGGCCAGGCGCTGGTCCGCGCCGGGCTGACCCCGAACGCGATGACCGTGCTCGGCACCGCCGGCGCGATCGCCTGTGCCCTCGTCTTCTTCCCGAACGGCTTCCTGCTGTGGGGCACGTTCACGGTGTGGGGCTTCGCCATGCTCGACCTGCTCGACGGCGCCATGGCCCGGGCCCGCGGCTACGGCACCCCGTTCGGCGCGGTGCTCGACGCCACCTGCGACAGGCTGGTCGACGGCGCGCTGTTCGCCGCCATCGCCTGGTGGTGCTTCGTGGTCGACGACAACCACCCCGCCGCCGCGGCGGCCCTGCTGTGCCTGGTGCTGGCCCAGGTCATCTCCTACGTCAAGGCCCGCGCCGACGCGTCCGGCCTGCCGGTCGACGGCGGTCTCGTCGAACGCGCCGAGCGGCTCATCATCGCGCTGGTCGGCACCGGGTTGCACGGCCTCGGCGTGCCGTGGACCGTGGACATCTCGCTCTGGCTGCTGGCCGTGCTCTCGGTCATCACGCTGCTGCAGCGCTTCGCCGGCGTGGCGAAAGCGGCCCGTGAGGCCGCCGCCGGGGAGCAGCCGGTATGAGCAAGCTCTCCGGCAGGCTCAGCGAGTTCGGGTACGCCGCCGCGTGGCGGCTGGCCGGCTGGCTGCCCGCCGGGTTCGGCGGCACCGTGTTCTCGCTGGGGGCTGACCTCGCCGTCCGCCGCGACGCCGGGGGCGTGCGGCAGCTGCGCACGAACCTCGCCCGCGTGGTGCCGCAGGCCGACCCGGCCGAGCTGGACGAGCTGACCCGGCGCGCGATGCGCTCGTACGCCCGCTACTGGCACGAGACGTTCCGGCTGCCGTCGATGGACCAGAAGCAGGTCAGCGGCAAGGTCGCGGCCTCGATCACCGGCGTCGAGAACCTCGACGCGGCCCTCGCCGAGGGCAACGGCGCCGTGATGGCGCTGCCGCACAGCGGCAACTGGGACATCGCCGGCGTCTGGCTGGCCGACTACCTCGGCGGGTTCACGACCGTCGCCGAGCGCCTGAAGCCCGAGTCGCTCTACCGCCGGTTCGCCTCCTACCGCGAGTCGCTCGGGTTCGAGATCGTCCCGCTGACCGGCGACAGCTCCGCGATGCGCGTGCTGCTCAAGCGGCTGCGCGAGAACAAGGCCGTCTGCCTGGTGGGCGACCGCGACCTGACCGACAACGGCATCCCCGTGAAGTTCTTCGGCGAGCCGGCCCGGATGCCCGGCGGCCCAGCGCGGCTGGCCGCGACGACCGGGGCCGCGCTGATCCCGGCGGGCTGCTGGTTCACCGAGGACGGCTGGCAGGTCCGGCTGCACCCGCGCATCCGCGTCACCGCGCGGGCCGAGGTCCCGGCCGCGACGCAGGCGCTGGCCGACATCTTCGCCGGCGACATCGCCGCGCACCCCGCCGACTGGCACATGGTGCAGAAGTTCTGGCCCGCGGACATGGAGGCCGCCGAGCCGGGCAGCCTCGAAGAAGCGAGCTGAGCCGTGACCGCGCGACCGATGCGGATCGGGATCGTGTGCCCGTACTCCTTCGACGTGCCCGGCGGCGTCCAGGGGCACGTGATCGACCTGACGAAGGCGCTGATCTCCCGCGGGCACCAGGTGTCCGTGCTCGCGCCCGCCGACGACGACGCGGACCTGCCCGGGTTCGTGCACCCGGCCGGCAAGGCCCTCGGGATCCGGTACAACGGCTCGGTCGCCCGGCTCCAGTTCGGCCCGGTGTCCTACGCCCGCGTGCGGCGCTGGATCCGCGAAGGCGACTTCGACGTCCTGCACCTGCACGAGCCCGCCGCGCCGAGCCTGTCGCTGCTGGCGCTGCTCATCGCCGACGGCCCGATCGTCGCGACCTTCCACACCGCGACGACCCGGTCGCGCACGCTCTCGGCGTTCCAGCCCGTGCTGCGGCCGCTGCTGGAGAAGATCACCGCGCGGATCGCGGTGTCCGCGCTGGCCCGCCGGGTCCAGGTGGAGCACGCGGGCGGTGACGCCGTCGAGGTTCCCAATGGCGTCGACGTCGAGTTCTTCTCCTCAGCGACGCCGTTGCCGGGCTACCCGCGGGCCGGCGGCACGGTCGGGTTCGTCGGCCGGTTCGGCGAGCCCCGCAAGGGCATGGGCGTGCTGCTGGAGGCGCTGCGGCGGATCCTGCCGGAGTTCGAGGACCTGCGGCTGGTGGTCGTCGGCCGCGGCGACGATGACCAGCTGCGCCGCGACGCCGGTCCCGAGCTGGCGCCGCACCTGGAGCTGCTCGGCCAGGCCACCGACGCGGTCAAGGCCCAGGCCCTGCGCAGCGTCGACGTCTACTGCGCGCCCAACACCGGCGGCGAGAGCTTCGGGATGATCCTCACCGAGGCGATGGCCGCGGGCACGCCGGTGCTGGCGAGCGGCCTCGACTCGTTCCGCCGGGTGCTCGACGACGGCCGGGCCGGGATGCTCGTCGAGACCGGCGACCCGGGCGCGCTGGCCGACGGGCTGCGCGAGCTGCTCGGCGACCCCGCGCGCCGGGCGTCGCTGGCCGCGGCGGCGGGGGAGCGCGTCACCATGTTCGACTGGTCCGTGGTGGCCACGCAGGTGCTGCGGGTCTACGAGACGGCCGTCGCCGCCGACCCGCGGCGCGTCGCGGCGCCGGAGCGGGAGTTCGCCCGGTGAGCGTGCTCGGCTGGCTGCTGCCGGTGCTCGCGGTGATCGTCGTGCTCGGCGGGCTGTTCCTGGTGGCGACGGCGAACCGGCTCGACCGGCTGCACGTCCGGATGGACGCGGGCTGGGCGGCCCTCGACGCGGCGCTGGCCCGCCGCGCGGTGGTGGCCCGGGCGGTCGCCGTGGTGCTGGGCGACGCCGAGCTGCGGACGTCGGCCGAACGCGCCGAAGCGGCGCCCCGGCCCGACCGCGAGACCGAGGAGAACGAGCTGACCCGGGAGCTGAGCCGCGTCGACCGGGCGGGCCTGCTGCCCGAGCTGGCCGAGGAGCTGACCGACGCCGAGCACCGGGTGATCATCGCGCGGCGCGTCCACAACGACGCCGTCCGCGACACCCTGCGGCTGCGGCGCCGGAGGAAGGTCCGGTACTTCCGGCTGGCCGGGACCGCGCCGGTGCCGGAGTACTTCGAGTTCGCCGAGCCGGAGGTCTGACGCCGTGAGCTGGTGGGTCGTCGTCGAGGAGCAGCGCGGGTCGGGTGACGGCCGGAGCTGGTCGCTGTCGGACACTTTCCCGTACACCGACCGGGAGACCGCGGAAGCCGAGGCCCTGCGGCTCGCGCGTGAGTACCAGCCGGTCTACCCGTGGTCGGAGAAGTCGCGGTGGGTGCTGCGGGTCGCGGGCGGCTACCTGGTGATCGTCGACGGCCGCACCTCGACGTTCCACTTCCGGCTGACCGTGGGCGAAGAGATCTGAAACCTTCGCGCGCCCAGGCGCGTCGGAAGGGCATGAGTTCCATTTGGTGGGTCGTCATCGAAGAGCAGGGTGGCGCCGGGGACGCCCGGGGCTGGTCGGTCGCGGAGGCGGAGCGCTACCCCGACCGCGAGAGCGCGGAGGACGAGGCGTACCTGCTGGCCAAGCAGCACCGGCCGGCGCGCCCGTGGTCGCCGCAGGGCCGGACGGTGCTGCGCGTGGCCGGCGGGTACCTGGTGCTGATCAAGGGCAAGACGGACACGTACCAGTTCCGCGTCTCGCTGGGCGAGGAAGTGCGCTGAGCGGGGGCACAATGGCGGGATGAGTGAACCCGAGGCCTGCGAAGTCGCCCACGGCGCCGCCGAACCGGACTCCGGCGTGCGGACGCTCGTCGCCGTCTTCGCCTCGCCCGTGTCCCGGTACCTGCTGAAGTTCGCGCGGGACCTCGGGTTCCACGTCGCGCTGGTCGACCCGGACGCGGCGCGCGCGACCGACGTCCCGGACGGGTTCGAGGCCGCGACGACGTTCCCGCCGCTCGACTCCTCCGCCGACGTCGTCGTCACCGACCACCACCGGCCAGAGCTCGGCGCGGTGCTCAAGGCGGCGCTGGAGGAGAAGCCGCGGTGGATCGGCGTGCTCGGCAACCCGCGCCACCCCGGCCCGCACCTGGCCGCGCTGCGCGGCCTCGGCGTGCCGGACGCCGAGATCGCCCGGGTGCACCGCCCGGTCGGACTGAACATCGGCTCGCGCACGCCTCCGGAGATCGCGATCGCCACGCTCGCCGGCCTGCTGGCCGACCGCAACAACCGCCCGGGCGGCTTCGACTTCACCCGCTAACCCCGCGACCCGGCCTGCTTTCCGTACCTCGCGTGATCAGAGCCGTAACTCGCGTGATCGGAGCCGTACCGCGCCGGATCACGCGAGTTACGGGCCTGTTCACGCGAGATACGGCTCTGATCACGCGAGACCCGGCTAGTGGACCGCCATGCCTTCCGGCATCGGCTCGAAGCGGGCGTGGTGGCGGCTGAACGTCGCCGTGCCCGAGGTCATCGAGCGCAGGTCGATGAGGTAGCGCAGCAGCTCGGTCGCCGGGACCTCGGCCTTGATCATCGTCCGGCCGCCGTCGCCGGCTTCCGTGCCCAGCACCCGGCCCCGGCGGGACGACAGGTCGCCGAGCACCGTGCCGAGGTGCTCGTCCGGCAGCCGGATCGCCACCTCCTCCAGGGGCTCGAGCATCGTGATGTGCCCGTTCGCCGCGGCCTCCCGCAGGGCCAGCGCCCCGGCCGTCTGGAACGCCGCATCGGATGAGTCGACGCTGTGCGCCTTCCCGTCGACGAGCGTCACCTTGATGTCGACCACCGGGTGCCCGTCGCCGAGCCCGCGCTGCAGCTGGGCCCGCACGCCCTTCTCCACGCTCGGGATGAACTGGTGCGGCACCGAGCCGCCGACGACCTTGTCGACGAACTGGAACCCGCCGCCGCGCGGCAGCGGCTCGACCTCGATGTCGCAGACGGCGAACTGGCCGTGGCCGCCGGACTGCTTCACGTGCCGGCCGTGGCCCTTGGCGAGCTTGCCGAACGTCGAGCGCAGGCTGACCTTCACCGGCTCGGTGCCGACGTCCGCGCCGCCCGCGCGCAGCCGGGACAGCACGACGTCGGAGTGCGCCTCGCCCATGCACCACAGCACCAGCTGGGCGGTCTCGGCGTTGCGGTCCAGCCGCAGTGTCGGGTCGCCGGCGACGAGCCGGGACAGGTTGCGGGCGAGGGTGTCCTCGTCGCTGCGGGTCTTGGCGACGACGGCCACCGGCAGCAACGGCTCCGGCATCGTCCAGGGTTCCATCAGCAACGGCTCTTCGGGGGACGACACGGTGTCGCCGGTCTCCGCCGAACCGACCTTCGTCAGCGCGCAGAGGTCGCCCGCGACGCAGTAGGGCACCTCGCGCAGGTTCGCGCCGAGCGGGGAGTAGAGGTGCGCGACGCGCTCGTCGGCGTCGTGGTCCTCGTGCCCGCGCTCGGCGAGGCCGTGCCCGGACACGTGCACCGGCCGCTCGGGCCGCAGCGTCCCGGAGAACACCCGGACGAGGGAGACGCGGCCGACGTAGGAGTCGACGGCCGTCCGGACGACCTCCGCGGCGAGGGGGCCCGCGGGGTCGGCGGTCAGCCCGGCGTGCGGGTCGCCGCCGGGCGTGGTGACGTCGGGCGGGGCGTGCTCGAGCGGGGAGGGGAACGCCCGGACGATCCCGTCCAGCACCTCGGCCAGGCCGGTGCCGGTGGTCGAGCAGACCGGGATGACCGGGTGGAAGGTGCCGCGCGCGACGGCCGTCTCGAGGTCGGCGATCAGCGTCTCCTCGGCGATCTCCTCGCCGCCGAGGTAGCGCTCCATCAGGGTTTCGTCTTCGCTCTCGGCGATGATCCCTTCGATGAGCTCGTTGCGGGCCTCGGCCAGCCGTTCGAGGTCGGCCGGGTCGGGTTCGCCGAGCTTCGGCGGATGCCCGCCGGAGTAGTCGAAGTACCGCTGGGTGATGAGCCCGACGAGGCCGTCGGCCGCGGGCAGGTAGAGCGGCAGCACGCCGGCGCCGAAGGCGGCCTGGCAGGCGGCGATCTCGGCCATCGGGTCGGCCCGGTGGTGGTCGAGGCGGGAGACGACGACCGCGCGCGGCATGCCGACGGCGGCGCACTCCTCCCACACCGCGACGGTCGCCGCGTCGACCCCTTCGGCCGCGCAGACGACGAACAGCGCCGCGTCGGCCGCGCGCAGCCCGGCCCGCAATTCGCCCACGAAGTCCGCGTACCCGGGGGTGTCGATCAGGTTGATCTTGTGGCCCTGGTGCAGCACCGGGGCCACCGAAAGCCCGACCGAACGCTGCTGGCGGACTGCCGCCGGGTCGTGGTCGCACACCGTCGTCCCGTCGACCACCGAGCCGGCGCGCGACACCGTGCCGGACGCGGCCAGCAGAGCCTCGGTGAGGGTCGTCTTCCCCGAGCCCGACGGGCCGACGAGCACCACGTTGCGGACCTTGGCGGGGTCGTTCACAGCGACGGCGGCCCCGGTGTCGGCGTTCTTGGCTTGTCGGTCGGCCATGACGGCTCCTCGGCGAACGGCGAGTGTACGAGATGTGTCCTCGATCACACACCCGCTACCCTGGTCACGGCAAGGCGCGGGTCCCGGGACCAGCCGAATGCCCGGGGGAGCGGGGCAGGGGGAGTTTCGATGACGGTGAACAGGCGGACTTTTCTGCGGATTTCGGGGGCGGTTCCGGTGGCCGGTCTGGCCGGCGGGCTGCCAGGAGACGAATGGGACCGGCTCCGGCGGAAACTGGCCGGACCGCTGTTCCGGCCGGGCGATCCGGGCTACCCGGAGGCGAAGCAGGGCTACTTCACGATGTACGACCACCGCGTCCCGGCGGCCGTCGTCGGCGCGACGCGGATCGAGGACGTCCAGGCCGCGGTGGGCTTCGCGGCCGGGCACGACCTGCCGATCGCGGCGCGCAGCGGCGGCCACAGCTATCCCGGCTATTCCACTGTGGACGGCGGGATCGTGGTCGACCTGAGCCGGTTGGCGGGCATCGAGGTCCGCCCCGGCGGCCGCGCGGTGATCGGCGCCGGGGCGCGGCTGGGGCCGATCGCCACGACGCTCGCCGCGGCCGGCCGGGTGCTGCCCGCGGGCAGCTGCGACACGGTCGGCATCGCCGGGCTCGCCCTCGGCGGCGGCGTCGGGGTGCTGGACCGGAGGTACGGCCTGACGTGCGATCACCTGGAGGCCGCGCGGATCGTCACGGCGGACGGCCGGGCCCGCACGGTCTCGGCGGCGTCGGAGCCGGACCTGTTCTGGGCGCTGCGCGGCGGAGGCGGCGGCAACTTCGGGATCGTCACCGCGTTCACGTTCCGGACCGTGCCGATCACCGACGTCGCCACCTTCCAGCTGTCCTTCCCGGTGGGCACGCAGGCCGCGCTGTTCGCCGCCTGGCAGGAGTGGCAGCCGGCGGTGCCGGACGAGCTGTGGTCCGGGATGGGCCTCGGCGACGACCACGCGAACCTCGGTGGCACGTTCCTCGGCCCCGAGACCCGGTTGAAGGAGCTGCTCGACGACCTGATCCGCCGGGTCGGCACGCCACCGGCCGAGCAGCGGCGGCGGACCGCGGACCACCTGTCCGCGATGCGCTCGTTCGACGACCGGGAGGCCCGGCCCGGCGCGGTCGCCGCCCGGGCGGCCTACGTCGGGACGTCGCGGATGCTCACGCGGCCGGCCGCCGACCCGGCCGCGGTCGTCGACGTGCTGATCCGGGACCCGGGCGTCGACACCATCATCGACGCCGGCGGCGGCGCCATCGCGCGCGTCGGCGTCCGGGACACGGCGTTCCCGCACCGGCACGCGCTGGCGAGCCTGCAGTTCCTGCACAGCGCCGAACCGGGCGAGGGCGGCGAGGCCGGGGCCCGGCGGTCGCTGGCGGCCGTGCGGGACGGGCTGGGGCCGGAGTTCGGCACCACCGGGTACGTCAACTACCTCGACCCGGAGCTGCCGGACTGGCCGGTGGCGTACTACGGGCCGAACCTGCCGCGGCTGCGCGCGGTCGCCCGGAAGTATGACCCGCGAGGAATTTTCGCTTTCCCGCAAGGACTTTCCGAGCCCCGCTCGACTGTCCACAAGGGAGCGCTCTAACCTGGAGCCGTTCCGGCGGCAGGAGGCAGCGTGCTCGACCTGGCATTCTCCACAGAGGACCTGGCCCACACCCGGTTCGCGTTCTCGCCCGCGTGGGAGATCGTGGCGAGCGTCCGCGTCCTGAACCAGCCGGGGGAGCACGCCCTGCACCTGCCGTGGGTCAAGCGGGCCACCGCGGCTCTCGGCGAGGCCGGGCTGGACATCTCGCTCCTGCGCGAGCTGGTGCCGCTCCGGCACCTCCCGGGCTTCCTGGCGGGCACGCCCTCGACGCCGGTGCCGGAGCTGGCCGACGAGCTCGCCGACCTGCGCGACGTGCCCGCCCGCTTCGTCCGGCGGGAGCTGGACGCGATGGCCGGGCCGCGCTCGCTCGCGTTGAACCGCTTCCACCGCGACCCGGAGGCGGGCCTCGACCGGCTCGCGACGCTGATGGAGCGGTACTGGGACCTCGTGCTGGCCCCGGAGTGGCCGCGGATCCGCGCCCTGCTCGAGGCGGACGTGCTGCACCGGTCCCGGCTGCTGGCCCGCGGCGGCGCGGCCGAGCTGTTCAACGACCTCACGCCGATGGTCCGCTGGCAGGGCGGCACGCTCACGGTGGCGCACCGGCACCTGCACGCCGCCGTCCCGCTCGACGGGCGCGGCCTGGTGCTGGTGCCCTCGGCGTTCGTCTGGCCGCGGGTGTTCTCCAAGACCGACCCGCGCTGGCAGCCGGTGCTGCGGTACCCGCCGCGCGGGATCGCGACGCTGTGGGAGACCGGCACCGCCGTCGCGCCGGGCGCGCTGGCCGCCGTGGTGGGCCGCGGCCGGGCGATGCTGCTGGCCGAGCTGGCCGCGCCGGCGTCCACTTCGGAGCTGGCCCGCCGCACCCGGCTGAGCGCCGGGGCGGTGTCGCAGCACCTCGGTGTCCTCAAGGCCGCGGGCCTGGTCAGCGGGCACCGTGCCGGACGTCACGTGCTCTACACCCGCACCCGGGCGGCCGAGGTCCTGGTCGCGGGCGCGGGCGAAGTGGACTGCTGAGATACCCGTGTACTGGCCTGCCTGAAGAGGCCACCGCCGACCTACGCTCGGACTGGCAACCACCCGATCTCGTGTCGAAAGGCCTCGTCGTGCCCGAGCAGCAGACCACCCCCCAGAACGGCTCCGTCCAGTCGGTCACCGGCACCGCCAAGGTGAAGCGCGGCATGGCCGAGATGCTCAAGGGCGGCGTGATCATGGACGTGGTCACCGCCGAGCAGGCGAAGATCGCCGAAGACGCCGGCGCGGTCGCGGTGATGGCGCTCGAGCGCGTGCCCGCCGACATCCGCGCCCAGGGCGGCGTCGCGCGGATGAGCGACCCGGACCTGATCGACGCCATCATCGAGACCGTCTCGATCCCGGTCATGGCGAAGGCCCGCATCGGCCACTTCGTCGAGGCGCAGGTGCTGCAGTCCCTGGGCGTCGACTACGTGGACGAGTCCGAGGTGCTGACCCCGGCCGACTACGCCAACCACATCGACAAGTGGGCGTTCACCGTCCCCTTCGTCTGCGGCGCGACCAACCTCGGCGAGGCCCTGCGCCGGATCACCGAGGGCGCGGCGATGATCCGCTCCAAGGGTGAGGCCGGCACCGGCGACGTCTCGAACGCCACCACGCACATGCGCAAGATCCGCGGCGAGATCCGCAAGCTGACGTCGCTGCCGGAGGACGAGCTGTTCGTCGCGGCGAAGGAGCTGCAGGCGCCGTACGAGCTGGTCAAGGAGGTCGCCGCGAACGGCAACCTGCCGGTGGTGCTCTTCACCGCGGGCGGCATCGCCACCCCGGCCGACGCCGCGATGATGATGCAGCTCGGCGCCGAGGGCGTGTTCGTCGGCTCCGGCATCTTCAAGTCCGGCAACCCGGCCCAGCGCGCCGAGGCGATCGTCAAGGCCACGACGTTCCACGACGACCCCGACGTGCTGGCGAAGGTCTCGCGCGGGCTGGGCGAGGCCATGGTCGGCATCAACGTGGAAGAGATCCCGGAGCCCCACCGCCTCGCCGACCGCGGCTGGTGACCTCCTAGAGGTATTCGGAGATCTCGACGCCGTAAGTACCCGGCTCGAGGGCTTCGAACAGGTGCGGGACGTCGCCGGGGTAGGAGATGTAGTCGCCGGGGAGCAGTTCCTCCGGCTCCTCCTGCGGGCCCACCCTGGCGCGTCCCGCGCACAGCACGATGTGCTCCATCACGCCGGTCATGTGCGGGTCGGACCGCCGCGGCGTGCCCGGCTCGCCGCGGATCACGTAGATGTCCCGGCGGGCCGACGGGGGACACGCGGACAGCAGCGTGCACGCGTAGTCGGCGTGTTCGGCGAACACCGTGGGCCCGTTGCCGGCCCGGATCACCCGGACCTTCGGCCGTTCCGGCTCCACCAGCCGTGAGAACGGCACGTCGAGCGCGACGCCGAGCGCCCACAGCGTCTCGACGCTCGGGTTGCCGGTGCCGGACTCCAGCTGTGAGAGCGTCGACTTGGCCAGGCCGGCGCGGCGCGCCACCTCGGTCAGGGACAGGCCCGCTCGGTTCCGTTCGCGGCGCAGCGACGCCGCGATGATCTCCAGCGGCGCGCCGGTGGTTTCCTGCGACATGCCGTTCGCTCCATCGGTCTGTCTGTTCGCCTTGACGAACACGGGTGCGTCTGTTCACTATAGAACACATGCGTTCGATATGGCGAACACTCGATCGGGCCCTCGCCCGGGACATCGGCCTGGTCTGCCTGGCCGATTGTCTCGTGGGGGTGTCCTACGGCGCGATCGCGGTGGGTTCCGGCTTCCCGGTCTGGGCGCCGATGGTGATGTCCCTGCTGGTCTTCGCGGGGGCGTCGCAGTTCATGTTCGTCGGCATCGTGGCCGCCGGCGGCAACCCGTTCGCCGCCGTGCTGGCCGGGCTGCTCGTCAACACGCGGCACCTGCCGTTCGGGTTCGCGATCGGCGACGTCTTCGGAAAGCGGTGGGGCGCGCGGCTGGCCGGCAGCCACCTGATGAGCGACGAGACGGTGGCGTTCGCGCTGGCTCAGGACGAGGTCCGGCGCCGCCGCGCGGCCTACTGGGCCTGCGGGCTGGGGATCTTCGTCTGCTGGAACGCCGGCGTGCTGGTCGGTGCGTTCGCCGGGTCGGCGATCAGCGACACCGACGTCTTCGGGCTGGACGCGGCGTTCCCCGCCGTGCTGCTGGCGCTCGTCCTGCCGTCCCTGCGTGACAAGGCGGCCCGGCTGCCGGTGCTGCTCGGCGTGGTCGCCGCCCTGGTCGCGACGCCGTTCCTGCCCGCGGGCCTGCCGGTGCTGCTCGCCCTGGTCGGCGTGCTCGCCGGGGCCGCGGCGCGCGAGCCCAAGCCCCAGCCCGAGCCGGAACCCGAGCCGCAGGAGGCCTGCTGATGGACGGCACCGAACTGCTCATCGGCACGATCGTGCTGGCCGTGGGCACCTACGCCTTCCGGCTCGCCGGACCGCTGCTGCGCGAGCGGGTGAAACTGTCGCCGCGCGCCGAACGGCTGATGGTGCTCGGCGCGGTCGTGCTGCTCGCGGCGCTGGTCGCGGTGAGCGCCCTGACCGAGGGGCACTCGTTCGCGGGCTTCGCCCGGCCGGCCGGGGTGCTGGTCGGGGGAGTGCTGGCCTGGCGCAAGGCCCCGTTCGTGGTGGTCGTCATCGCGGCCGCCGCGACGGCCGCGCTGCTGCGCCTCGCCGGCGTCCCCTGACCACCGATCGTGCGGCGCTGTTGCCGGGTCGCCGGCGCCCCAATGTGGCGTTGGGTGCGTCAGACGCACCCAATGTGGCGTTCGGTGCGTTGAGCGCACCCAACGCCACATCGGGGCGTTCCGGGTCTGCGTGCGGGCTGACCTGCCGCTCCGCCGCGGCGGGTCTGCGTCTAGGCTGGCGGGAAGGGTCTTTCGGGAGGTTGGGTGTCGTCGAAGCCGGTCGTCGGTGTGCTCGCCCTGCAGGGCGCCGTGCGCGAGCACGTCGCGATGCTGGAAGAAGCGGGCGCGCGGGCGGTGCCGGTGCGCCGGGCCGCTGAATTGTCCGAAGTGGACGGTTTGGTGCTGCCCGGCGGCGAGTCGACCACGATGTCGCGGCTGCTCGAGACGTTCGAGCTGCTGGAACCGCTGCGCGCGCGGATCGCCGGCGGGCTGCCCGCGTTCGGGTCGTGCGCCGGGATGATCCTGCTCGCGCGGCAGACCCTCGACGGGCGGCCGGACCAGCAGCAGCTCGGCGGCCTCGACGTGGTCGTCCGGCGCAACGCCTTCGGCAGGCAGGTCGACTCCTTCGAAGCCGACCTGGACTTCGCCGGGGTCGACGGCGGCGGCGTGCACGCGGTGTTCATCCGGGCCCCGTGGGTCGAGAAGGCCGGTGACGGCGTCGAGGTGCTGGCCACGGTCAGCGGCGTGCCCGGTCTGGGAGACGAGGCCGCTAGGATCGTCGCGGTCCGGCAAGGGGCGGTGCTGGCGACCGCGTTCCACCCGGAACTGACGCCCGACGTGCGGGTGCACCGGTTGTTCGTCGACCTCGTGCGCAAGGCTGCTTGAGACGCGGTGCCCGGCCGGGGTACGGAACAGATGGAGGAGAGATGAGCGGCCACTCCAAGTGGGCCACCACGAAACACAAGAAGGCCAACCTGGACGCGAAGCGCGGCAAGCTCTTCGCTCGGTTGATCAAGAACATCGAGGTGGCCGCGCGGACCGGCACCGGTGGTGGCGACCCGGACGGCAACCCCACGCTCTACGACGCCATCCAGAAGGCGAAGAAGAACTCGGTTCCGCAGGACAACATCGAGCGCGCCCGCAAGCGCGGTGGTGGTGAAGAGGCCGGCGGCGCCGACTGGCAGAACATCACGTACGAGGGTTACGGCCCCAACGGCGTGGCGGTGCTGATCGAGTGCCTCACCGACAACAAGAACCGCGCCGCGATGGAGGTCCGCACCGCGCTCACGCGCAACGGCGGCTCCCTCGCCGACCCGGGCTCGGTCGCGTACATGTTCACCCGCAAGGGTGTCGTGATCATGCCGAAGGCCGACGCCACGGAGGACGACGTCCTCATGGCGGTCCTCGACGCGGGTGCCGAGGAGGTCAACGACCTCGACGAGACCTTCGAGATCGTCTCCGAGGGCGGCGACCTGGTCCCGGTGCGCAAGTCGCTGCAGGAGGCCGGGTTCGAGTACGAGTCGGCGGAGCTGACGTTCCTCCCGTCGGTCAGCGTCCCCCTGGACGTGGAAGGCGCGAAGAAGGTCTTCCGGCTGATCGACGCGCTCGAGGACTGCGACGACGTCCAGAACGTCTACGCGAACTTCGATGTTTCGGACGAGGTGCTGGCCGAGGTCGACTGACCGGCGACAGCGAAAGAAATGCGCCGCGGGTGATACTCGCGGCGCATTTCTTTTCCCTTGCCCCGCAACGCATCCCGGCCCGATCCGGCGACATTCGGGGCCCGGGTGCTGGGCTGCGGCGGGCTCGTCGGGCACAATGTGGGCCGTGACCTCGACGACGCCCGCCGCCTCCGCCGAAATCGCCGCCGACCTGACGGCGGACGAACAGCGCCTGGTCGAATGGATCGAGACGCAGGCCAAGGAACGCGGCAACGCCGTCGTCACGGTCGCGGGGGACGACGAGGGCGCCGGCTACTGCTTCACCGCCTGCGCGTGGGCGCTGCACAACGTGCCCGAGGCCGTCGTCGTCGGGCTGCCCGACCAGATGGGCCAGGTCCTGCTCGACGCGTACGTCGACCGGGCCGCCAACGGCGAGATCTTCGAGGTCGGCCAGCGCTACGACAACTTCTTCGACGGCGTCCCGGTGGTCCTCGAGCGGGTCGCCAAGGGCCACTACCCCGAGTACTTCGGCACGGCGTTCCTCATCTACCCGGACGGCGACTTCCCGGCCCTGCAGCTGATCGTCGCCACACCGGAGGGCAAGTTCCCGTGGCACCCCGACGCGCCCGAGGGCTTCGCGAAGTGGCAGCTCGTGCTCACCGAGAGCGGCGACCCGGAGAGCTGGACCCCGGGCGTCGACGGCCCCTGAGTCAGAACTTCCGCAGGTCGGCGGCCGCGGCCGGGTACTCCACCGCGAGATCGGCCGCCGCGGCGAACTCCACGCAGTCGTCCGTGTAGGGCGGCACCACGACCGTGCCCAGCAGGCTCCACGCGCCGCTCGTGACCGTCGCCTGC
The DNA here is from genome assembly GCF_023023025.1 of Amycolatopsis sp. WQ 127309. Classification (NCBI taxonomy): domain Bacteria; kingdom Bacillati; phylum Actinomycetota; class Actinomycetes; order Pseudonocardiales; family Pseudonocardiaceae; genus Amycolatopsis; species Amycolatopsis sp. WQ 127309. Next base: position 8,951,940 of record NZ_CP095481.1, on the reverse strand, counting down.
CACGTCCCCGCGGGCACCACGACCTGCGGGCGTTCCCCGGCCGCGACGTCGGTGCCGAGCACCGGCCGCTCGACCGTGCCGTCCGGGTGGAGCAGCAGCATCGCCGCCGGCGCGCCCGCGTGGTGCGCGTAGACCTCCACCCGGTCCAGCCGGTGCGGCGCGGAGAACTCCGGCGCGACGAGCAGGTAGTAGATCGCCGAGCCGGCGGCGGAGCGCCAGCTCTGCGCCCACCGCCCGCCTTCGACGGGCAGCGGCCGCAGGCCCAGGTGGGTGACGAAATCCGATGGCTCCGGCATGTCAGCCATCCTGCCGCAGCCGTGCCCAGTAGCCTCAGGCTCGAACTGATGTTCGCGGCGGGAGGGAAACGGCGTGCGGGTGCTCGGGGTCGACCCCGGATTGACCAGGTGCGGGCTGGGCGTGGTCGACGGCGGCAAGGGCCGGGCCGTCCGGTGCGTGGCCGTGGACGTCGTGCGGACGCCGCCCGACGCGGATCTGGCGCACCGCCTGCTCGGCATCTCCGACGAGGTCGAGCGCTGGCTGGACAAGTACAAGCCGGCCGCGGTCGCCGTCGAACGGGTCTTCGCGCAGCACAACGTCCGGACCGCGATGGGCACCGCCCAGGCCGGCGGTGTCGTCGCGCTGGCCGCCGCGCGCCGGGGCCTGCCGGTCGTGTTCCACACCCCCAGCGAGGTCAAGGCGGCCGTCAGCGGCTCGGGCCGGGCGGACAAGGCCCAGGTCACGGCCATGGTCATGCGGCTGCTGAACCTCGAGGTCGCGCCGCACCCCGCCGACGCCGCGGACGCGCTCGCGCTCGCCATCTGCCACCTGTGGCGGGAGCCGATGCGGGCCCGCCTCGCCGAGGCCGAAGCCCGCGCGGCCGAGATGGCCCGCACGCACAAACTGCGGCTGGCCGCGGCCGCGAAACAAGCCACCGTCAAGAAGCCGGCGGTGCAGCCCGCCGTGAAGAAGCCTGGAGCAGCACGATGATCTCGTCGGTACGCGGAGAAGTCCTGTCGGTCGCCCTGGACCACGTCGTGGTCGAGGTCGGCGGGGTCGGCTTCGCCGTGCAGGCCACCCCGGCGACCCTGGCCACCCTGCGCCGCGGCGAGGAAACCCGGCTGCACACCGCCCTGGTCGTGCGCGAGGACTCGCTGACGCTGTTCGGGTTCGCCGACGTCGACGCGCGGGAGCTGTTCGGGCTGCTGCAGACGGTGTCCGGGATCGGGCCGCGGCTCGCGCTGGCCACCCTCGCCGTACTCGACCCCGGCAAGCTGCGCGGCGCGCTGGTCGAAGGCAACATCACCGTGCTCACCTCGGTGCCCGGCATCGGCCGCAAGGGCGCCGAGCGGCTCACCCTGGAGCTGCGCGACAAGGTCACCGCGCTCGGCTCCGGCGACGCGCCGGCCGTGACGGCACCCGGCGCGTTGCGCGCGGAGGTCGTCGAGGCGCTGGCCGGGCTCGGGTTCCCGGCGAAGCAGGCCGAGCTGGCCGTGGACAAGGTGCTCGCCGACGGCGACGACCACACGACGGCCAGCGTGCTGCGCGCTTCGCTGACCACCCTCGGCCGGAAGCGGTAGGACGCCTTGATGGACCATGACGCCGTGACCGAGGAAGAGGACGACGCCCTCTCGGCGTGGGCCCAGACCGGCGAGGAGAACGTCGAGGGCACGCTGCGGCCCCGGCGGCTCGACGAGTTCGTCGGCCAGCCGCGCGTGCGCGAGCAGCTGGAACTGGTGCTGGAGAGCGCGCGGCGCCGCGGGGTGCCGCCCGACCACGTCCTGCTGTCCGGCCCGCCCGGGCTGGGCAAGACGTCGATGGCGATGATCGTCGCGGCCGAGCTGGGCGCGGCGCTCAGGATCACCTCCGGGCCGGCCCTGGAACGGGCCGGCGACCTCGCCGCGATGCTGTCCAACCTCGCGCCCGGCGACGTCCTGTTCATCGACGAGATCCACCGGATCGCCCGCCCCGCCGAGGAGATGCTCTACCTGGCGATGGAGGACTTCCGGGTCGACGTCGTGGTCGGCAAGGGCCCGGGCGCCACGAGCATCCCGCTGGAGATCGCACCGTTCACGCTGGTCGGGGCGACCACCCGGTCCGGCTCGCTGACCGGCCCGCTGCGCGACCGGTTCGGCTTCACCGGCCAGATGGAGTTCTACAGCGACACCGAGCTGGAGCTGATTGTCCGGCGGGCCGCGACGATCCTCGACATCCCGATCGACCGCGACGGCTGCCAGGAGATCGCCGGCCGCTCGCGGGGCACGCCCCGGATCGCCAACCGGCTGCTCCGGCGCGTCCGCGACTACGCCGAGGTCCGCGCCGACGGCAAGGTGACGGTCGGGATCGCCCGGGCCGCGCTGGCCGTCTACGACGTCGACGAGCTGGGCCTCGACCGGCTCGACCGGGCGGTGCTCACCGCGCTGACCAAGTCGTTCGGCGGCGGTCCGGTCGGCATCTCGACCCTGGCGGTCGCCGTGGGGGAGGAGGCGACCACCGTGGAAGAGGTGTGTGAGCCCTACCTCGTGCGCGCCGGTATGCTCGCCCGCACCCCGCGTGGCCGGGTCGCCACCGCGACCGCGTGGGAACACCTCGGTCTGGTGCCCCCCGCCGACCACCCGGGGCGCCCCGACCAGGGCGGATCGGCGCCGTTCGCGCAGGACTGAGCGGCCCGTACCGGCGGGTGGGTGCTGGCGTCCGCGCCGGTACCTGGCACACTTGGCAGGAGCACACCACCCAAAAACCGGACATTTCGGCTGGGCCCGGAGTCCGTCGAACGGAGAATCATGCAAAACCTTTTGCTGCCACTGCTGCTCGTGCTCGTCCTCGCCGTGCCGCTGGTGATGAGCTCGCGCAAGCAGAAGAAGCAGCAGGCGGCGCAGCAGGACCTGCAGAGCAGCCTGGCGCCCGGTGACCGCGTGATGACCACTTCCGGTCTTTACGGCACCGTCGCCGACACCTCGGGCGACAACACCATCGACATCGAGATCGCCCCCGGCGTCGTCACCACCTGGCTGCGCCTCGCGGTCCGCGAGAAGGTCGAGCCGGTCGTCGAGACCGACGAGACCCCGGCCGACGAGCTGTCGTCGGACGCGCCGGCCGAAGAGTCGATCATCGAGTCGGGCTCCGGCATCAAGGACGACGAGCCGGCCACGACCGCGCAGGTCGCGCCCCCGCTGGAGCACGGCAAGAAGTAAGGCCCCGCGGCAACCCCGGGCAGGGCGCGAAACCCCCGACGAAAGTCGGTGTGGCCGCAACGCCGGGCTCACGCAGCACCGAGTAGTGTCTCGGTGCTGCGTGCGTGTCCGCCGTCATACCCGTGCCCGGGAGTGAATCGCACACAGTCCCGGCCCGGAAACCCTCCGGGCGGGCACCGCAACGTCGGGGTTCCCACCCAGTCCGAGGAGACCGAAGCACCGTGGCAGCATCGGCCGGGCATCTCCGCCCGGGACGCTATCTCGCCCTGTTCGCCTTGATCGTGATCGTGCTGTACGCGCTGGTGTTCCTCACCGGCAACCACAAGCCGACCCCGAAGCTGGGCATCGACCTGCAGGGCGGCACCCGGGTCACGCTCACCGCCCGCACCCCGGACGGTGGCCAGCCGACCCGGGAGTCCCTGAACCAGGCGCGCCAGATCATCGAGCGCCGCGTCAACGGGATCGGCGTCGGTGGCACCGAGGTCCTCCTCGACGGCAACAACGTCGTGATCACGGTCCCCGGCGAGCAGGGTGACCAGGCGAAGAACCTGGGCAAGACGGCCAAGCTGGGCTTCCGGAAGGTCGTCGCCAACGCGACGCAGCCGGTCGTGCCCCCGCAGACCACGCCGCCGACCGGCGTCCCGACCGGGACGCAGGCCCCGACGTCGGGCGCCCCGAGCACGCCCCCGGCGTCCTCCGGCGCGCCGACGGCCGGTTCGAGCGTCCCGCCATCCAGCCCGGCCGCCGGTGGTGGCGGTGCCCCCGCCGCCGCGCCCGCGCAGGCCCCGAGCACCACGCCGGCCCCGCCGAGCAGCAGCACCCCGCCGCCCGCGACGAGCCAGGCGCCGGCCCCGGTGGACGGTTCGGTCGACGCCGACACCGCGAAGCAGATCCAGGCCGCGAAGGCCGTCCGGCAGAACCCGCAGATGATCGGCGCCGACGGCACCCCGAACCAGGAGCTCGTCGCCCAGGCGATGGCGGCGATCACCTGCGCGCCGAACGCCAAGGACCCCCTCGAGGGCAACGACGACCCCAAGCTGCCGCTGGTCGCCTGCGGTGACCACGACACGTACAAGTACCTGCTGGAGCCGGAGTTCCTGCCGGGCACCGAGATCGCCGACTCGAGCTCGGGCTACGACCAGCAGCGCGGCCAGTGGGTGGTGAACCTCAGCTTCAAGAGCGAGGGCACCAAGATCTGGGCGGACTTCACCTCGAAGAACACCAACCAGCAGGCCGCGTTCGTGCTCGACACGCAGGTCGTGTCCGCGCCGAACATCCAGGTCGCGATCCTGGACGGCAACACCCAGATCACCGGCAAGTTCACGCAGACCGAGGCGAAGGACCTCTCGGACATCCTGAAGTACGGCTCGCTGCCGCTGTCGTTCGCTTCCTCGGACGCGACCACGGTGTCGGCCACGCTGGGCCTCGCGTCGCTGCAGGCCGGCCTGATCGCCGGCGGCATCGGCCTGCTGGTCGTCTTCATCTACTGCCTGTTCTACTACCGGCTGCTCGGTGTGCTCACCATCCTGTCGCTGGGGCTGTCGTTCTCGCTGGTGTTCGCGGTGCTGGTGCTGCTCGGGCGCTGGATCGGCTACACGCTGGACCTGGCGGGCATCGCCGGCCTGATCATCGCCATCGGCATCACGGCGGACTCGTTCGTCATCTACTTCGAACGAATAAAGGACGAGATCCGGGAGGGCCGGACGTTCCGGTCCGCGGTGCCGCGCGGCTGGACCCGCGCCCAGCGCACCATCCTGGCCTCGGACGCGGTGAGCTTCCTGGCCGCGGCGATCCTGTACATCATCGCGGTCGGCGACGTCCAGGGCTTCGCGTTCACCCTGGGCATGTCCACGGTGCTCGACCTGGTGATCGTCTACCTGGTGACGCACCCGCTGGTCGCGATCGCGTCCACGTCGAAGTCGAAGTTCCTGTCCAATCCCAAGTACCTGGGCCTGGGTGCCGTGCAGCAAGTGGGTTCGCAGCGCAAGTCGACCTCGGTCGGCCGCGCGAACGTGAAGGAGGCCTGACGTGGGCGTCGAAGAACTGGGCAGGGACGCCGACGGCGACATGAAGGTCGCGGCGAAACCCGGCAAGAAGGACAGCATCTTCCGTCGTCTCTACGTCGGCAGCGGTGCGTTCGACGTCGTCGGCAAGCGCAAGCGCTGGTACATCTTCTTCTCCGCGCTGGTGCTCGTGTGCCTCGCGTCGATGATCTTCCGCGGCTTCAACTACGGCATCGAGTTCGAGGGCGGCACGCAGCTGCAGATGCCGGCCAACGGCGTCCACGGCGTGATCACCGAGGACCAGGCCAAGGTCTCGTTCGAGAAGGCCCTCGGCCACCCGGCCGCGGAGACGCAGAAGGTCGGCACGGGTGACGCGTCGACCATCCAGATCCGCACCGAGACGCTGGACGCGGCGGACGTCGCCAAGCTCAAGCAGACCCTGTTCCAGGACCTGGGGCCGATCGGCAGCAACAAGCAGCCGAGCGTGCAGGCGATCAGTGACAGCGCGGTCAGCGCGTCCTGGGGCGGGGAGATCTCGCAGAAGGCGCTGATCGCCCTCATCGTGTTCCTCGTCGCGGTGGTCATCTTCCTGGCGATCTACTTCGACCTGCGGATGGCGTCGGCGGCCCTCGTTTCGCTGCTGCACGACATCTTCGTCACCGCGGGTGTGTATTCGCTGATCGGTTTCGAGGTCACGCCGGCGACGGTGATCGGCCTGCTGACGATCCTCGGGTTCTCGCTCTACGACACGGTGGTGGTGTTCGACAAGGTCCGCGAGAACACGCGCGGCCTGCTCGGGCTGACCCGCCGCACGTTCGGCGAAGCCGCGAACCTGGCGCTGAACCAGACCCTGATGCGGTCGTTCAACACCGCGTTCATCGCGCTGCTGCCGATCCTCGGCCTGCTGATCGTCGGGTACGTGCTGCTGGGCTCGGGCACGCTGCAGGACCTGGCGCTCGTGCAGCTCACCGGCACGATCGTCGGCGTCCTGTCGTCGGTCGCACTGGCGACGCCGCTGCTGGTCGACTTCAAGATGCGCGACCCGAAGTACCGGCAGCAGGCCGAGCGGGTCCAGCAGCGCCGGGCCAACCAGGAGCGCAAGGCCGCGAGCGGCAACTTCGACGCCTCGGACGACGACGCCCTGGCGGCGGAGCTGCGCAAGGAGAAGGCGTACGCCGCCGCGTCGAGCGTGCCCGCCCGGATCCAGAAGCAGCGTCCCGCGGGCAAGCCGGCCGGGAAGCGGAAGCGCTGACGTGGAGCTGGAGAAGGCCCTCGGCCTGATCGCCGAGGTGCCGGACTTTCCCGAACCCGGCGTGCTGTTCCGCGACCTGAGCCCGATGTTCGCGGACGCCGGCGCCTTCAAGGCCGTGACCGACGCGCTGGCGAGCACCATCGACCCTGGGGTCGAGGCGCTCGCCGGCGTGGAGGCCCGCGGATTCCTGCTCGCCGCGGCCGTCGGGTACGCCCACGGCCTCGGCGTGGTGCTGATCCGCAAGCCGGGCAAGCTCCCGCTGGTCGCGGGCCGGGTGGACTACGCGCTGGAGTACGGCACGGCCACGGTCGAGCTGCCGGCGGGCGTGGTGCACCCCGGCCAGCGCGTCGCCATCCTGGACGACGTCCTGGCCACGGGCGGCACGGTCGCGGCGACCGGCAAGCTCCTGGAAGACGCGGGCGCGGTCGTCGACAGCGTCTCGGTGGTCCTGGAACTGGCGGCCCTCGGCGGCCGTCAGGTGCTGGGGGACCGGAAGATCCACGCACTGCGGGTCTGCTGAACCCGTAACCCGCGTGATCCCGGACGGATTTCACGTGATCGAGGCCGGAACTCACGAGTTCCGGCCTCGATCACGTTGATGACGGGTCCGGTCACGCGAGTCACGGCTTTGATCACGCGAGCCACGGCTTCGGCCGGTTGCGGTGAGCGACACGCCCGCGTCGATCCGGCGATCGGGTGAATCCGCAGGTCAGCGGGCTCTACGGCCGTCCGGATCACCCGGAACGGGCGCACCCGGCGGGGTCGCAGGACCGAGCGGCTACCCTGGGGGTTCGAAGGCCGCACGAGCAGCAGGAGGTGCGGGTGAGCCAGGAGCTCGACGCCGCGGTGCCCGCTCAAGAGGGCGCCCCGCAGAACGGGCAGGCGGCGGCACAGCCCGCGTCGCCGAAGCCGAACGGCGCGGCCCCGAACCCGTCCGCCACCCGGCGGGTGCGCGCCCGTCTCGCGCGGCGGATCACCGCCCAGCGCGCCGCCCCGGTCAAGCAGGTCCTGGAACCCCTCGCGGTCATCCACCGCGAGCTGCACCCCAACGGCGACCTCGGGCTGCTGCAGCGCGCCTACGACGTCGCCGAGGAGCTGCACCGGAGCCAGCGGCGCAAGTCCGGCGACCCGTACATCACGCACCCCCTGGCCGTCGCCACGATCCTCGCCGAGCTGGGCATGGACACCACGACGCTGGTCGCGGCGCTGCTGCACGACACGGTCGAGGACACCGGCTACGCCGTCGAGAGCCTGAAGGCCGACTTCGGCGAGAAGGTCGCCGAGCTGGTCGACGGCGTCACGAAGCTGGACAAGGTCAAGCTCGGCACGTCCGCCGAGGCCGAGACCATCCGCAAGATGGTCATCGCGATGGCCAAGGACCCGCGGGTGCTGGTCATCAAGCTCGCCGACCGGCTGCACAACATGCGCACGATGCGCTTCCTGCCGCCGGAGAAGCAGGCCCGCAAGGCGCGCGAGACCCTCGAGGTCCTCGCCCCGCTGGCCCACCGTCTCGGCATGGCCACCGTGAAGTGGGAGCTGGAGGACCTCGCGTTCGCGATCCTGCAGCCGAAGAAGTACGACGAGATCGTGCGCCTGGTCGCCGACCGGGCGCCCTCGCGCGACATCTACCTGCGCTCGGTCATCACCGACCTGACCAGCAACCTCGTGTCGTCGCGGATCACCGCGAAGGTCGAGGGCCGGCCGAAGCACTACTACTCGATCCACCAGAAGATGATCGTCCGCGGCCGCGACCTGGACGACATCCACGACCTGGTCGGCGTGCGGATCCTGGTCGAGGACGTCCGCGACTGCTACGCGGCGATGGGCGTCGTCCACGCGCTGTGGCAGCCGGTTCCCGGGCGCTTCAAGGACTACATCGCGCAGCCGCGCTTCAGCGTCTACCAGTCGCTGCACACCACGGTGATCGGCCCGGACGGCAAGCCCCTCGAGGTGCAGATCCGCACCTACGAGATGCACCGCACCGCCGAGTACGGCATCGCCGCGCACTGGCGGTACAAGGAAACCAAGGGCACGCACAACGGCAACGCCGTGGACGTCGACGAGATGGCGTGGATGCGCCAGCTCCTCGACTGGCAGCGGGAAGCGGCGGACCCGGGCGACTTCCTCGAGTCGCTGCGCTACGAGCTGGCCGCGCGCGAGATCTTCGTGTTCACGCCGAAGGGCGACGTGATCACGCTGCCCGTCGAGTCGACGCCGGTCGACTTCGCCTACGCCGTGCACACCGAGGTCGGGCACCGCTGCATCGGCGCCCGCGTCAACGGCCGCCTGGTCGCGCTGGAACGCAAGCTGGAAAACGGCGAAGTCGTCGAGATCTTCACCTCGAAGGCGGAGAACGCCGGCCCGAGCCGCGACTGGCTGCAGTTCGCGGGTTCGCCGAAGGCGCGCGCGAAGATCCGGCAGTGGTTCGCCAAGGAACGCCGCGACGAGGCGATCGAAGGCGGCAAGGAAGCGATCACCAAGGAGATCCGCAAGGTCGGCCTGCCGATCCAGCGGCTGGTCTCCGCGGAGTCGATGGGCTCGATCGCCACCGAGCTGCGCCACGCCGACATCTCGTCGCTGTACGCGGCGGTGGGGGAGGGCCACACCAGCGCCAAGCACGTCGTGCAGCGCCTGGTCGCGCTCATCGGCGGCGTCGACGCGGCGGAGGAGGAGCTCGCCGAGCGCGCGACGCCGTCCACCGTCACCCGGCGCCGCGGCTCCAACGACGTCGGCGTCGTGGTCAAGGGCGCGAGCGACGTCTGGGCGAAGCTGGCCCGCTGCTGCACCCCGGTGCCGGGCGACGAGATCCTCGGCTTCGTGACCCGCGGCGGCGGCGTTTCGGTGCACCGCACCGACTGCACCAACGCCGGCGACCTGCAGTCCCAGCCCGAGCGGCTGGTCGAGGTCGAGTGGGCGCCGTCGGCGTCGTCGGTGTTCCTGGTGGCCATCCAGGTCGAGGCCCTCGACCGGCACCGCCTGCTCTCGGACGTGACGAAGGTGCTGGCCGACGAGAAGGTCAACATCCTGTCGGCCTCGGTGACGACGTCCCGCGACCGGGTCGCGGTCAGCCGCTTCTCGTTCGAGATGGGCGACCCGAAGCACCTGGGCCACGTCCTCAAGGTGGTCCGCGGCGTGGAAGGCGTCTACGACGTCTACCGCGTGACGTCGGCGTCCTAGCGCGCGCTCACGACCGGAGCGGCAGGGGCCGCCGACTCGCCTGGACTGTCCACAATGGACATACCGTGATCTTTTCGGCCGGGCGCGAAGAAATTGTCGAATGCCGGTCCGGCCCATTCCCGGAATCCGCGACCGCGCCCATTTCCGGCGGGTTTCCGGAACCGGCCCGGGAAATACGGTGCCGCGTTCTTCGAGTGCATGCTACGGTCGGCAAATTGCAGGTGAGGGAGCCGTCCGGAAGCGGTGCGCCCGGCCTCGACCCTCCGGAAACGCGAGGGAGCAGCAATGTCCTCAGGCACGGCCGACGACACCACGCGCTACCTGTGCGCGGCGTCCTACCTCGACCCCGGCTACAGCAAACGGGCGATCACCGAGTTCCTCGTCGAGCCCACCCGTCCGGTGCCGCCGTCGACGGGGCTCGACGCGGGCCGCGTGCTCACGGAGGCGGTGCGGGCGCGGGCCCGCCGGAAGAACTACGACGGCCTGCTGGTGCTGCTGATGGCCATCGTCGTCGGGCTGTCGTGGGACAACCCGCTGCTCTACGGCTGGATCGTGCTGTCGGTCGTCCTGGTGGTCGCGCGTTCGGGGAAAGCCGGGTACGCGCCGCAGCGGTCGATCAACCCGAAGATCGTGATCGGCTTCGGCCTCGCCGTCCTGGCCGTGGCGGTGCTGCTGCCCTACGCGGGCGAGTTCTTCGATTCCGGGAGCCGGTCCTCCTCCCGGTACTACGACGACTACGAGCCGTCGTCGACGGGCGGTGACACCGCCCGGACCGTCATCGGTGTCGTGCTGGCCCTGGTCGTGCTGGTGATCGTCACGCTCGAGCGCTGGTCCCTGTGGAACCTGCTGACGACGCGCTTCAAGCGCCACGCCGCCCCCGCGGCCGACAGCGGCAGCCTCACCGGGCTGTTCACCGAAGACTTCCGCGACCAGCTCGCCCGGTACCAGCGCGGTGACGAGTTCGCCGGCGTGCCCGGCGCGCCGCTGGTGGTCTACCGGGGCTACAACCCGTTCGTGGGGGCCGGTTTCCGGCGCGACGCCTGGTCGATGGCGATCCCGCTGGAGCGGTTGGAGGACGACGAGAGTGATCCGGCGACGCGGCGGGAGCTCACCACCGAAACGCTGTACGAAGGGATCCGCGAGGCGATCGGGAACCTCCGCCGGTCGGGCTCGCTGTCGCCGGATCGGCGGCTGGGCGGGCTGACCGTGACCGAGGCGGTGTTCACCCCGGCCGCCGAGCTCGTCGACCACCTGGCCGAGCCGGAGGCCGCGGCGTACCTGCCCGACATCGAGTACCCGCCGCACACCCGGCTCACCGAGGCCGACGTCGACCGGCTCCGGATGGAGCCGAAGGAGTGGGCGCGCTACTACCTGTGCTTCCAGGTCGAGACCTGGGACCGGGATCTCGTGCTCACGACGTTCCTGCACGTCGCGGTGGACGAGACGACGTTGTACGTCGAGTGGACGCCGTTCATGCTGCCGCCGATCCGGGCCGAGTACCGCGTGGTGGACAAGATGCGGCCGGACTCGCTGCGCCCGCTCGGGCAGGGTTTCCTGGCGTGGCTGGAGATGCCCGCGAGCCTGCCCGGCCGGATCGCGAACCTCGCGTCCTGGATCCGGCGGCCGAAGCGCGAGCCCGGCGTCCTCGACCCGGACCGCTACGGCGCCTCGAGCACCCTGCGCGAGCTCGCGTCGGTCAACCTGTTCACCGACTACTTCCAGCTCGTCGACATCGAACGGTACGAGAAGATCATCGAAAGCCGGCTCCTGCCGGCGATCGGCGGCCTGCTCGGCGACGCCGGGTTCTCGACGGCGAAGTTCGAGGAGCAGGCGGCCGTCGTGATCAACAACGACATCACCATCGGCGGCGACAACCGCGCCCCGATCACCCAGACCGGGCAGCGCGGCCCGCGGCCGCGCCCGCCCCGCGCACCCGGCCGCCTGGCCCGGACGGAGGCCTGATGGAACCCCGTATCACGAACAAGGTCAGCATCGGCCGGGACAACTCCGGGCCGATCACCCAGACCGGGATCGACGGCGGTGGCGTGGACACCGCCCTGCCCGCGCTGCTCGGCCTGGTCGAGCGGCTCGCCGCCGACGTGCGCGGTCAGGACCTGGCCAAGCAGGAGGTCCTGGAGGACACGCTGGACGACCTGGCGGCCGACCTGCGCGCGGGCGACGCCGCGGAACCGGCCGTGGTGCGCAGCCGCTGGGAGAAGGTCAAGGGCCTGCTGGGCGGAGTGGTGCAGTTCTCCGAGCTGGTGGCGAAGATCTCCGACCAGGTGCAGAAGATCTTCACCTGAGTCGCCGAGTCAGAGCACCTTCCGCAGCAACGCGGTGACGTCGTCGGGGCGCTCGAGCATGGGGAGGTGCCCGGTGTCGGGGATCTCCACCAGCTCGGCGTTGGGCAAGGACTTCGCGATGTGCCGGGAAAGCTCGATCAGCCCGAGCGCGTCCGACAGGCCGATCACCACCTGGGCCGGGGTGGTGATCCCGGCCAGCCGGTGCCGGGTGTCCGGGACCCGCTCCGTCCACTGTGGAGCGGTCGACAGGCGGTGGTACACCTGCTCGCACATCTCCCGGACCCGCGCGAGCATCTCCGGCGGCAGGACGGACACCTCGCGCGCGGGCCCGGCGACCAGGTACCGGACGTTGGCCTCGGACATGGCCTTCGCGTCCGCCGGGTCGACTTCGCGGGTCAGCTCGGCGATGTCGGCCTGCATGTGGTCCGGCCAGGTGTGCCCGCTGAGCCCGGAGCCCAGCAGCACCAGCCGGGTGACCCGCTCCGGCGCGGCGAGCGCGGTGTCCAGCGAGACCGCGCCGCCCATCGACGCCCCGACCAGCGCGGCCTGCTCGATCCCCCGGGCATCGAGCAGGGCCAGCAGGTCCTCGTGGTGGGCGAACTCGCCGAGGCCGTCGGCGGACTCGCCGAAGCCGCGGCGGTCGTAGCGGATCACCCGGTGCGTGGCGGCGAGCGCGGTGAACTGGGCGTCCCACATCCGGCGGTCGCCGATGGCCGCGTGCAGCAGCACGACCGCGGGCCCCTCGCCCGCTTCGTCGTACCCGAACGTGGTCCCGTTCAACTCGATCGTCGCCATGGGCCCAAGCTAGCGCCGCGACCGCGTCACACACCCGGGGTTTCGCTCAGGGCGAGAAGCTAGGGTGCCGAGCATGACCGACGGATTCGACTTCACGCGCGACGGCGAGGTGGCACGGCTGACCTTCGCCCGGCCGGCGAAGATGAACGCGATCACCTACGGCATGTGGTCGGCGATCCCGGACGTCGTCGCCGACGTCGAGGCCGACGCCACGCTCAAGGTGCTCGTGCTCGCGGGCGGCGGCAAGCACTTCTCGGCGGGCGCGGACATCAGCGAGTTCGGCGAGCTGCGCACCACCGCCGAGGGCGCGGCGAGCTACGACAAGGCCGTCGAAGGCGCGGTGGCCGCGCTGACGTCGATGCGGAAGCCGTCGGTCGCGATGATCCAGGGCAACTGCATCGGCGGCGGCTGCCAGGTGTCGGTCGCCTGCGACTTCCGCTTCGCCGCCGAGGGGTCGCGCTTCGGCATCACGCCGGCGAAGCTCGGCATCGTCTACCACTTCGACTCGACCCGCCAGCTCGTGTCGCTGGTCGGGCCGGCGCACGCGAAGTACTTCCTGCTCTCCGGCGAGCTGATCACGGCGGCCCGGGCGCGCGAGATCGGCCTGCTCAACGACGTCTTCCCGGCCGACGAGCTGGAGGCCTCGACGCTGGAGTTCGTGCGGACGCTGTGCTCGCGCTCGCAGGCGTCGGTTCGCGGGATGAACCGGATCATCGAGAAGATCGTCGCCGGCCAGGAGAGCCCGGACGCGGAGGTCGAGGAGCTGCGGTCCGAGGCCCTGCACGGCGAGGACTACGCGGAGGGCGTCGCGGCCTTCCTGGACCGGCGCCCGCCGAACTTCACCTTCCGCTGAGCAGCACGACCTCGGCGAACCGCGGGTAGAAGCGTCCCTGGTTCACCACGGTGCCCGAGAGGAACAACGGCTCGCCCGAGCGCTCGTGGCTCGCGAGCAACGCGTCGATCCGGTCTTCGCGCCACCGCCGTTCGCCCTCGGGGTTCTCGATCCAGCCGCCGTAGTCGGTGTCGACGGCCCGGTGGCCGCGCCGGATCAGCTCGGCCAGGGTTGTCGACTTCCCGATACCGGACATGCCGGTCACGAAGACCACCGTCACGGTGCCGCGCAGGTGAGCTTCGCGTCCGCCCAGTCGCCGTGGTCGGAGTCCTTGTCGTCGCCGCCGTCGGTGACCTGCAGGGTCAGGCGCCGGACGCCGGTGACGTCGGCCGTCAGCGGGTGGGCGCCGTCGGCCGGGCGCAGTACGGGTGTCTCCGCCAAGACACGGCCGTCGTCGCCGAGGACGCGGAACGCGACCGAAGCGGGCGCCTTCACCTCGTCGTCGACGCCGGTGACCGCCGAGAACGCCGTGCACGCGCCGCCGAGCCACACGGTCACGGAGCTGGGCGCGTTCGTGCCGAGGCCGTGCGCGTAGACCGTGCCGCCGATGGTCAGCGGGTGGCCGTCGCCCTCGGCGGTGTCGCCGTTGGACTGGTCGCGCTCCACCGGGCCCCAGCCGTTCGACGACGCCAGGAACGGCAGCGCGCTGACCTGCGCGGTCCCGGCCGGTACCGGCGGCGGGACGAACACGCTGGTCGCACCCTCGACGTGGACGGCCCGGCCGCGGAAGCGGTAGGTGGCCGCGACCGGCAGGTCGGTCGTGCCCGGGGCGGCCGCGGCGGTCGCCGTGAACCGCCAGGTGCCCGACACGGGCTGCCCGGCGAACAGCACCGGCCGGAAGACCGGGCGTCCGGTCACCGTCCAGCCCGCCGGGGCGGCGGGCCCGAGTTCGACGTCGAGCAGCGGTGCTCCCGCGGGTAGCCGGAAGGTCGCCTTGACCTCGACGATCGTGCCGGGGTGTGCCTCCGCCGTCGCCGGGGTGACGCTGAGGCTGGTCGCCGGCACCTGCCGGACCTCCTCGTCGCAGGTCGTGCGGCCCGGCCACGCGGGGCAGAGGACCGTGACGAACCCGCCGTTCTTCGCGACCGGCACGCTCAGCCGGCCGCCCGCGGTGACCGCCGACTTCTCGCGCAGCAGGCCGGCCGGGCCGTCGCGCAGGGTGTCGGCGAGCCAGCGCCCGTGGCCGAGGAAGTCCAGTGGCGCGTCGACGGTCTTCGCCGGGCCCGCCTCGATGCCGCCGACGAACCAGCGGTCGCCGGAGCGCTTGGCGAACACCGCCTCCTGGCCGGGGCGGCCGGACAGCAGCCGCGTCTCGTCCCACACCGTCGGCAGCTGGTCGAGCGTGTGCAGGGCTTCGGGGCGGGCCTCGTAGTTCTCCGGCTTGTCCGCGCCGTGCTGCCAGCCGGACTCGTAGACGAAGAACGTCGCCACCTCGTGCGCGTCCGTGGTGTCCCGATCGGCCACGACGAACGCCGTCGGCGTGTAGTCCATGCTGCCGACCACGTTGCGGGTGAAGGGGAACATCGTGTTGGTCGACGCCCGCGTCTTGAACTGCTCCGCGCCGCGCACAGCCTCGAAGCTCATCACGTGCGGCCAGGTCCGCTGCAGGCCGCGGGGGATGGTCGCGCCGTGGAAGTTGATCATCAGCCGCTGCTGCGCGGTGGCCGCCGCGATGTCGTCGTAGAACCGGAACCGCGCCTGGGTGTCGGAGTCCATGAAGTCGACCTTGATCCCGGCCGCGCCCCACGACTTGACCAGCGGGAGCCACTTCGCGCGCTCGGCCGCCGTGTCGAGGGTGGTCCAGCGGAACCACAGGATCACCTCGACGCCGCGGGCCCGCGCGTACCGCACGACGTCCGGGACCCAGGACGCGTCCCAGCCCTCGTCGATGAGCAGGTACGGCCAGCCGTTGCGGGCGGCGAAGTCCGCGTACTGCTTCTGCCGCGCGGGATCGCTCGGACTGTCGTGTTCGGACAGCCACGACCACGCCACCTTGCCGGGCCGGATCCACGACGTGTCGGTGAGCTTCGACGGCGGCGCGAGGTCGTCGACCAACGTGGACGCGGTCACCGTCGCGAGGTCGCCGGTGATCGCGACCCGCCACGGCGTCGCGAACGGCCCGGCGGCGGTGACCGAGGCGTCGGCCAGCTTGATCGCGTAGTCCGCGGTGCCCGCCGCGTGCGTCAGCCGGGCGCCGGAATACCGACCGTCCACATCGGACTCCGTGAGCAGCGTGTAGCTCCCGGCGCCGGTGTCGAACAGCGAGGGGAAGCCGTAGTCGCCCGCCTTCGCGCCGCTCGCGGTGGTTTCGACGCGGACGTTCTCGTAGTTGGGGGAGTAGGGCAGCAGCCAGGCGGGCGCGGTCGCGGGCAGGGTGAACGCCGACGCCTCACCGGTGATCGTCACCGGCCCGGCGCCGGGCAGCGCGTACCGGTAGGCGACGCCGTCGGCGGCCGCGCGCACGACGACGTCGAGCCGGGTTTCGCCCGCGCCGGCGAAGGACAACGTCGTCTCCGCCGCCCGTGCGTGCCGGCGCAGCTGCTTGCCGGTCGTCATCGTGTAGCGCTCGTCGACGATCCGGTCGGTGCGGCGCACGAACCGCAGGTCGCGGGTCAGGTCGGCGGTCTTCGTCCGGACGCCCAGCGGCGCGGGCGCCAGCACCGTGGTGGCGCCCCGGGTGGCCGCGAAGGTCAGCCCGCCGTCGCCGGTGCGGGCGACCGCGGCGGTCACCGCACCGGTCAGGCTGACCGTCCAGCGGTCGGCGGCGTCGGCGGGCATCGTGGTGACCAGGGTAGCCGTCACGGCCAGGACCAGGCCCGCGGCGGCGCGCCTCATCGCGCGGCCCCGGCCAGCTGCTCGTTGAGGTAGAGGAACGCGCCGAGGCCGTGGAAGTCGTTGGTGGCCCGCGGCCGGTCGAGGTAGTAGCGGCCGTTGCCGACGTTGGTGCCGACGCTGATGTCCGTGATGGCGGTGGTCCCGTCGGCGGCCTGGGAGACCTTCGCGAGCACACCGGCGTACCCGCGGGCGATCACCGGCCGGTACTCCGGGCCGACGTACCCGCGCTGCACCGCGCGGGACAGCGTGTAGGTGTACAGGCTGGAGCACGACGTCTCGGTCCAGTTGTCGGCGGCGGTGGGCTTGACGGTCAGCTGGAACCACCGGCCGGTCGCCGGGTCCTGCCAGCGGCGGAAACCCTGGGCGAGGTACCGGACGATGCCGACGAGGGCGCCGCGCTGCGGGGCCGCCGCGGGCAGCGCGTCGAGGACGTCGACCGTGGCCGCGCCGAACCAGCCGACCGCGCGGCACCACACGTCCGGGGACAACCCGGTCACCGGATCGGCCCAGCTCTGCTTCCGGCGCTCGTCGTACGCGTGGTACAGCAATCCGCTCGGATGCCGCAGATGAGTGAAATAGGTGACGAGTTGTTCGGCCGATTCGGTGGTGCTCGCGGCGTCGCCGACGGCCTTTCCGTACCGGGCCAGGAACGGGTCGAGCATGAATGCGCCGTCGGCCCACAGCTGGCCGGTCAATCCCGTGTTGTGAATGAATCCGCCGTCGGTGGTCCGCGGGTACGTCGCCAGCCGGTCGTGGATCCGCCGCGCGGCCAGCGAGTAGCGCGCGTCGCCCGTTTTGGTGGCCAGCACGAGGAAGACGTTGCCCGCCAGCATGCTGTCCAGGTCGTTGTACGGGTTGCCGGTGCCGCCGTCCGGCTGCACCTTCGCCGCACCCCAGGTTTCGAGGTAGTTCAGGTAGCGGACGTCGTGCGTGCGCTGGTAAACGCGGTACAGGCCCAGCAGGAACAGGGCGTCGGTGTAGCCGAGCCCCAGCGACGCGGCGGGGTGCGCGGCGATCGTGGAGTCGGCGACGGCGCGCGACCAGTCGGGTGGTGCGGCTTCGGCGGGGTGCCCGAGCAGGGTCAGTCCGAGAACGGCGGCGAGGACGACGCGAAGTGTTTTCCGGAACGCCAAAGAACCCAGCCCCTTTGCTGCGCGGAAAGAGCGGCGGCGGTGTCGGTCATCGATCTTGCGCGACCGTTCCGGAGCCGGTCAACCGCCCGCGGGGGGAAACGGCCGGACAACGCGGGACTAATAATATCGTCAAGCGTCCAGGTAGCCGCGGAAATGCTCGGCGACGACGTCGGTGACGCCGGCGGGACCGAGCCGGCCGTCGATCTCGATGACCCGGATGCCCAGCTCCCGCGCGGACCGCACGGCCTGCGCGGCGAGCATCCGGTCCCGCGTCAGCACACTGCGCTGCTCCGGGATCGCGGGCTCCTCCGGCCGGTGCCGCAGCTGGTGCTGGCGGAACAGCTCGGTCGGCACGAGCACCACCATCCGGCCCGGCGAGTCCACCAGCGGCGCGACCAGCTCCGGGCGCAGCCCCCAGCCCTCGGCGACGATCGGCCGCGGCGACGTCAGCACCCGCAGATCGGCCAGCGCGCAGTCGAACCCGTGCCGCACCTCGGTCATCAGCTGCTCGCCGGCGGAGACGTCGCC
This sequence comes from Amycolatopsis sp. WQ 127309, assembly GCF_023023025.1. NCBI lineage: Bacteria > Bacillati > Actinomycetota > Actinomycetes > Pseudonocardiales > Pseudonocardiaceae > Amycolatopsis > Amycolatopsis sp. WQ 127309. The sequence continues at coordinate 8,933,831 of NZ_CP095481.1, read as the reverse complement.
GCCCGGGGCGGGCCGGGTCCGGTGGTCGTGGTGGTAGGTCGTCAGGCCGTGCCGCTCGGCGAGCAGCCGGGCGACGGTGGACTTCCCGGTCCACGGGGCGCCGCCGATCCACAGCGCCTTCCGCAGCGTGCCGAAGGGATCCCAGGTCATCAGACGACTATCGCGGGCGCGGCGGGCCGATGGCCAGTGTTCCGGCGCCGGTTGATCCGTTCAGCGCAGAGTGACGCGGCCCGCACGCACGCGCCGGCGTCAGTCGCTTTCGTCGTCCACGACGAGCACGGTGGCGCCGTCCGGCTCGCGGGCGGGGCCGATCCGGAACCGGAACTGCGAGCCGGGCCGGATCGCGGCGATCACCTGGGTGTCGGCCGTGTCGAAGAAGATGATCGAGTGCTCGGCGGTGATCGGCTCCTGCCGCAGCACCACCGGCAGCCGGTCGGACGACTGGTCCGGCCGCGGCAGCGGGACGACCACGGGGATCGGGAGCGTGCCGCTGACCGAGCCGGACCCGTCGTCGTGGTCGTGGTCGTCCGGCTCGGGCCAGCGCGGCTCGAACCGCTCGACCGGTTCGAACGACTCGCGAGGCTCGGCCGGCTCGAACGGCACCGGCGGGACGACCCGCGGCCGCCGTCGCCACCAGAGCCCGGCGATCAGCCCGGTGAGCAGGCCGCCGGTGCCGCTGACCGCGGACGCGAGCCCGGCCCCCAGCCCCGGTTCGGCCGGCTGGGGTGCCGCTGCCCGGGCGGGCGGGGCGGCCACCGGGGTGGCCGGGAGCGGCCCGAACTTCACCGCGGGGTCGCGGGCGTCGTCGGGCAGCTGGAGGACCTGGCCCGGCTCGATCGCCGTGGGGTCGTCGAACGGCGTGCCGTCGGGGCGTGGCCGGCCCCGGTTGAGCGTGAAGATCTCCTGGAACCGGTTGCCGTCGCCCAGCGCCTGTTCGGCGATCTTGAACAGCGTGATGTCGTCGGGGTTTGCGGCATGGGGGACGACGAAGTACTTCACCGACGGCGGGGGCGGCGGCGCGGACTGGGCCAGCGCGGGCCCGCCGGCCAGCACCGCGAACAGGGCACCGGCGCAGGCGGCCTGGCCGGTGCGCCCGAGGACGCGGCGCACCGCGGGAACCCGGTTTTCGGCCATCGTCGCCCACCCTCTCCCCAGTGGCACAACCGGCCCCGGTGTTCCCCTCTACACGGGGCGGGTGGTGGCGTGGTTCAGATTTCGTCCCAGGGCACGGTTTCGTAGGCCTCGGCGAGGAGCCGCACGGCGCGGTCCGCAGGCGGCAGCACGAAGTCGTCGACGGCGGTGACCGGGCGGCCCGGGGTCTCGGAGTTGGTGACGAACATCGCGTCGAACCCGGGCAGGTCGGCGGGCCGGACCTCGCGCGTCTCCTGCGGGACGCCGAGCCGGGCCAGCGCTTCCCGCTGCACGAGCATCGTGATCCCCGGCAGCACGGCCGCGTCCGGCCAGACGACCGTGTCGCCGGCCAGGAAACCCGCGTTCCAGATGGACGCCTCGCTGATCCGGCCCTGGTGGTCGACGAACAGCGCGTCGTCGTAGCCCGCGAGCTCGGCCTGGCGGGCGTGGTGGATGAGGCCGAAGGTGCCGAGGTGCTTGACCTGCGGCAGGTCCCGCTCGTACCGGACCGTCCCCAGGCGCAGCGGCGCCGGGTCGACCGGGTGCGGCGGCAGCGTCCGGACCAGGATCTCCGGCTTCAGCGGCTCGTCGAAGGACCGCGTGAGGACCACCACCCGCACGGACAGCGCGGCTTCGTCCGCGATCGCCCGCCGGACGTAGGAGCGCACCAGATCGGTGTCGAGCTCCGCGCCGAACAGCAGGCGGGTGCTCGAGGTCAGCCGGTCCAGGTGGTGGGAAAGACCGCGGACCCGCCCGTCCCGGACCTGCATCGCGGTGAAATGACCGTAGGAGGTCATCCCCGCGACGAAGGCGCCCGGGCCGAGCGGGTCCCCGTTGAGCTCGATGCGGTGCGGCACTACTGGACGGTGACGCCCGTGAACTTCACCTGCTTGGTCGGCGCACCCGTGCCGTCCTGCGGGTTCGGGTTCGCGATGCCGGCCTTGGCCACCGCGTCCAGCACCTTCAGGCCGTCGTCGCTGATGCTGCCGAACACCGAGTAGTCGGCCGGCAGGCCCTCGGCGTCGCCGTAGACCATGAAGAACTGGCTGCCGCCGGAGTTCGGGGCCTGCGTCTTCGCCATCGCGAGGATGCCGCGGCCGTACTTGATCTCCGGGAACGCCTCGTCCGGCATCGTGTAGCCCGGGCCGCCCTGACCGTCGTTCGTCGGGTCGCCGGTGGCCGAGGGGTCACCGCACTGCAGCATCTGCAGGCCCTCGGTGCCGAGCCGGTGGCACATGGTGTCGTTGTAGAAGTTCTGCTTCGCGAGGCTGATGAAGCTCTGCACCGCGCAGGGTGCGAGCGCCCGGTCGAGCGTCAGCGGGATGTCGCCCGCGGTGCTCTTCAGCGTCACGTTCACCGTGCCGGTCGACGGGACGTTCTTGCCGTCGGGCAGGTTCACCTTCTTCGGCGTCTTGCCCGTCGTGTCCGCTTTGAAGTCGCACGTCGTCGGGTTCGGCAGCGCCGTCGTCCGCTTCGGTGTCGCCGCGCGCTGCGTCGGGATCTGGACTTCGGTCGGCGGCGGGGCGGCCGAGGACGACGCGGCCGGATCGGCGGTGCTGTCACCGCCGTTGGCGCTCACGATCCACACCACCACGCCCGCGACGACGAGAACAGCTACGCCGACGACACCAGCGCCGATTCTCCTGCGTCGCTTCTGCTGCTCCAATCGGCGCTCGAGTTGCCTCTCGAGCTTGCGCTTCGCAGCTTCGCGGCGCTGCTGGTTGGTCGCCACCCCGTACCCTCCCAGGTTTCCGCTCGTGTCACACGTCTGAGGTAGCGGCAGTGTATGGGCACAGCCTGTGAGGACCATGTACAGGGCCCGCTAGTCTCAACCTGATCGTGATCGGCGCCATCCGGCGCGGATGTCCGGGAGGCGTTCGGTGCTCGTCGTCGGCTTCGGCAGCGGCCCGCTGCAGGCCAACTGCTACCTGCTGGCGGCGGCCGCCGGCGGGCCGTGTCTGGTCGTGGATCCGGGGCAGGAGGTGGCCGCGCCGCTGGCCGCCGCGCTCGCCGGGCACCGGCTGGTCCCCGCGGCGCTCGTCGCCACCCACGGCCACCCCGACCACGTGGCTTCGGCCGCGTCGCTCTCGGCCGCCCACGGCGTCCCGCTGCACCTGCACCCCGCCGACGCCCCGCTCTACGACGGCGAGAGCGTGCCGCTGGAGGCGGGCACCCACCGCCTCGCCGGGCTCGACGTCGACGTCCGGTCCGCGCCGGGGCACACGCCGGGTTCGGTCGTTCTCGCCCTGGAGACGGCAGAAGGCGGTCGGCTCGCCCTGACCGGCGACACCCTGTTCGCCGGGTCGGTCGGCCGCGGGGACGTCGAGGCGTCGCTGCGGGACCTGCTGGCGGGCTTCCCGGACGACACGGTGGTGCTGCCGGGCCACGGCCCGGCGACGACGATCGGGCGGGAACGCGCGGGCAACCCGTTCCTGGCCGGGACGGGGGCGTGAGCATGGCGGAAGAGACGCCGGAACGGCTGCCGCTGTTCGAGGAGGACGCGCGCGGACGCCGTCGCCGCGGGATTTCCGGGCTGATCGGCGTGGTGATCGTCGCCGCCGCGTTCGGCGGGGTCGCGGGGCTGATCGGCGGCACGGTGATCGGCCTGGTCGTCGCGCTCGTGATCGCCCTGCCGCTGGCCTACGTGATGGCGGTCAGCATCCGGCGCCGCGTCTGGCTCGAGGGCTCGACGCTGATCGTGCGCACGTGGGGGCTGCGTCGCGTCGACCTCGTCACCGCGACCCGCCTCGACCTCGTGATCGGCGACGTCCGCGGCACCCGCACGGTCAGCCTGCTGGTCAACGCGGGCAACCGGCGGCAGGTGGCGAAGGTCGACCTCGCCGTGTTCTCCGGCACGGGCGGGCGCGAGCTGGGCGTCCTGCAGCTGCGGAAGCTGGCCAACGCGCTGATGAACAACACCGAGGCGAACGGTCTCGTCTTCGGGGAGCTGCTGGTCTCCGAGCTGAAGGCCGAGGCCCGCGGCGGCGGCGTCGCGGACCGCCCGCTCTACCGGCTGGCGTCGGTGGCGCCGTCGGGCAAGTACGTGCAGCGGTTCACGATGGAGGCCGTCAGCCGGTTCGTGGCGACTCTCGACTGACGTCGCCGTCCGGCTCACGAAGCTGTTCCAGCTGGTAGACGAGCTCCGGGACCTCCTGCGCGATGTAGGCGGTGAGACGTTCGACCTGGTGCAGCGTCGCCCGGACGTCGTCGAGGGCGGTGGCGATGCGCGGGATCGACTCGACGGCCTGGACGGTGGCCGTGACCAGCCGCAGCACGCCGCGCACGAGCTGGCGGGGGCAGGCGAGCACGGACATGGCGGCTCCCGGGTCGGGTACCGCCTTCCTACCGCGTGCGGGCGCCGCTGTCGCGCCCGGGGCTCGCCGGTGTTACGGGTGGGACGGAACGGTTTTCGTGGTGCTGCTGAGGTACGTCGCGGGCTCGCGGGAGGCGATCAGCGCGGCCAGGACCGTCGTCACCGGGACGGCCGCCACGATGCCGACGCTGCCCGCGAGGGTGCGGATGATCTCCTGCGCGATCTCCTCGCTGCCGAGCAGCGCGCCCAGGCCGACCCCGGAGATCGACGAGTACAGCAGCACCGGCAGCGCGGCGCCGGCGTAGGCCATGACCAGGGTGTTGACCGCCGAGCCGACGTGGTCGCGGCCGATCCGCAGGCCCGAGCTGTACAGCTCCCGCCAGCTCAGGCCGGGGTTGGCGCGGCGCAGCTCCCAGACGGCGCTGGTCTGGGTGACGGTGACGTCGTCGAGCACGCCGAGGGCGCCGATCACGACGCCGGCGAGCAGCAGCCCGCGCGCGTCGATGCCGTGGCCGAGCGAGCCGATGAGCGTCGAGGTGCTGTCGTCGAGCCCGGTCAGCGACGCCGCGGCCGAGAAGATCGCCGAGAGCACGCCGATCAGCGCGAGGCTGACGAGCGTGCCGAGCACGGCAGCGGACGTTCTCGCCGTCAGCCCGTGGGTCAGGTACAACGCGATGAACATGATCGCGCCCGCGCCGACGATCGCCACCAGCAGCGGGTTTTCACCCGAAAGGACGGCCGGCAGGATGAACAGCGCGATCACCGCGAAGGACAGGCCGAGCGCGACGAGCGCGGCGAGGCCCTGCCAGCGGCCGAGCACCAGCACGGCGACGGCGAACAGCGCGGCCAGCACGAGCAGCGGGGTGCCGCGCTGGAAGTCGACCAGCTGGAAGCTCGACGGGTCGGCCGCGTTCCCGCCGTTGTAGGCGAGCACGACCGCGTCACCGGCGGCGAACCGCGGGGTGCTGGGCTCGATCGGCACGGTCAGCTGCAACGGTTTCCCGGTGGCCGGCCCGTCGGTCATGGTGAGCGCGACGGTCAGGCACGGCTTCGCGTTCGGATCGGTCTGGTCCCCGACCTGGACCTGGCCCTGAGCGAGGCACGGCCCGGTGGCGGTGGTGGTGATGGACGCTTTCACCGGCGTCCCCTGCGGAACGACACTCGTCGGCGACGGCTTGCCCCACGGGTACAGCACGAGCATCCCGACCACGGTGGCGAGCGCCAGGGGAGCGAGCATCCAGATCAGCAGCAGCCGGACCCGCCGTGACGCCGGGGCGGCGGGCCCGTGGCCGTGCCCATGACCGTGGCCGTGCCCGGCGTCGGATTCGGGTTTCGGTGCCGCGGCCCGACTCCCGGGACGCACGCGGCCATCGGCGACCCGCTGTGGCCCGGTGTCGCCCCGGTTCGCCGCTCGCTGTGGCCCGGTGTCGCCACGCTGGGCCGCTCGTTGGGGCCCCGTGTCGCCTCGTTTCGCCGCTCCCCGCGGGGAGTCGGCGTCGGCCGGAGTCGCCGGAATCCGCTGGGCTCCCGTGTCGGCCGGCCTGCGGGGGATTCGCTGGGCGCCGGTGTCCGTCGGCTTCCCGGGAATCCGCTGGGCGCCGGTGTCGGTCAGGTTCCCGGAGGTCCGCTGGGATCCCGTGTCGGCAGGCTTTCGTGGCACCCGCTGGGTTCCCGTGTCGGTCGGCTTCCCGGGGACCCGCTGCGCTCCGGTGTCGGTGCGTCGGCGCGGGGCCGCGGGCGTTCCTTCCGGGGGCGTCCGGCGGGCCGGTTTCCGGGGCGTACCCGGCGTTCCGGAGGTCCCGCGGGCCGGGGAAACGGGCACCTCGTCGGTGACCCGGCGAATCGGGCCGGTTTCGTCGTCGAGGTCGGGGCGGTCCACTCGCACATCCTGACAGCGGGAGCCGCCGGCCCACGCAACGGGCCGCCGACGGCCCGGTTCGTCCGGATCCGCCGTGTCGACCCTTCAATCACGCGTGTCGACCTGCTGATCACGCGTGCCGACCCTTCGATCACGGCCGCCGACCGCCCCGGCCCGCGCGATCCGGAGCCGACTCGCGTGATTGAAGGGTCGACACACGTACACAGGCGGACAACTCACGTGTCTGGAGGGTCCGCCGGCGTTAGCTGTAGGCCTGGCGGACGTGGACCCGGCGGTACGCCGACGGTGGGGTGTCGAAGTGGTCCAGGAAGGCCTGCCGCAGGGTTTCCGTCGAGCCGAAGCCGCAGCGGCGGGCGATCGTGGCCAGCGGGAGGTCCGTGCCCGACAGCAGGCGCGCGGCGTGCTCGGTGCGGATGGTGCGGACGTAACGGCCGGGGGTGGTGCCCAGGTGGGCGTCGAAGAGACGGGTCAGCTGGCGGGTGCTGATCCCGGCGCGGGCGGCCAGGGCCGGGGTGCCGAGGTCGTCGTCGAGGTGCTCGGCGATGTACGCCGTGAGGTCGCGGACCTCGCGGTGCTCCGGCGGCGGCCCGGCCAGGAACAGGCTCACCTGCGCCTGGTTGCCCGGCCGCTGCAGGTACGTCACCAGCGCGCGGGCGGCTTCGCGGGCCAGCGTCGGGCCGTGGTCGGCCTCCACCAGCGACAGCGTCAGGTCCAGTCCGCTGGTGACGCCGGCCGCGGTGTAGACGTTGCCGTGGCGGACGTACAGCGGCACCGGGTCGACCGTCACGCTCGGGTAGTCCGCGGCCAGCTTCGCGGCGTACCGCCAGTGCGTGGTCGCGCGCCGGCCGTTGAGCAGCCCGGCCGCGGCGAGCACCTCGGCGCCGGTGCACACCGACGCGACGCGGCGGCTCGTCCGGGCGAGCCGCCGGATGTGGGCTAGCACGCGCTCGTCGGCCGCGGCGGCCGTGCTGCCCCAGCCGCCGGCGACGACGAGGGTGTCCAGGTCCGCGGCGACCTGGTCGAGCCGCAGGTGCGGCTGCAGGATCAGGCCGGAGGCGGTGTGGATGGCCTGGCCGTCGAGGTTGGCCAGGCGGATTTCGTACGGTGGCCGGGCGCCGAGCCGGTTGGCGGCGTCGAACACATCGGCGGGGCAGGCGATGTCCAGCAGTTCGGCGTCGGGAAAACCGACGATCACGACCCGTCTGGGTGACCCTGGCATGGTCGGACGCTAGCACCCCGGCTGGCGCTCGGACGCGGTTCGCAGGATTCCGGACATCACGACTCCGGCAGGACGGCGTCCCCGCCAGGGTGGGGGTCATGACCGATGAGCAGAAGACCCTCGCTTTCGTCGTCTACCCGGGGCTGACGCCGCTGGACCTGGTGGGCCCGCTGCAGGTGCTGAGCGCGCTGGCCCAGCTCGACCCCACCTACCGGACGGTGGCCGTCGGCGCCACCACGGAGCCCGTCGCCACGGACACCCCGCTGCGGATCGCGCCCAGCCACACGTTCGACGAGGTGCCGGCGCCGTTCGCGGTGCTGGTGCCCGGCGGCGGCGTGCCGACGATTCACGCGATGGCCGACGAGCAGCTGCTGGCCTGGTTGCGCACCGCGGCCGCCGGAGCGGAGCTGATGACGTCGGTCTGCACCGGCTCGCTCGTCCTCGGCGCGGCGGGGCTGCTGGAGGGGAAGCGGGCGACGACGCACTGGATGTTCCGCGACCTGCTGCCCGGTCTGGGCGCGACGCCGGTCGCGCAGCGGTGGGTCGAAGACGGCGACGTGATCACCGCGGCGGGTGTGTCGGCCGGTATCGACCTCGCCCTGCACCTGGTGGAACGGCTGGCCGGGCGCGAGGTCGCGAAGACCGTCCAGTTCGGCATCGAGTACGACCCGGAGCCGCCGCAGGGGGCGCTGGACTGGGACAACCCGCCCTACGGCGACCTGAAGCCGCTTCGCGAGCACACGCTGCGCGAAGGCCTCGCCGAGCACCCGCGGCTCCTGGAACGGCTGCTCGCGCACGCCTGAGGCGAACGGCGTCGGCCATCCGGGTGAGTGGTCTTCCCGGATGGCCCCGGACGGCTAGGGTCAGCTCGCTCGATCAGGTGATCTCGCGGGTGGGGTGTTAAGCCGTGCGGTTCCAGGTCCTCGGCCCTCTGACGGCCGCCGTCCCGCTGCCTTCGGCGGCCCAGCCCCGGCGGCTGCTCGCCGTGCTCCTCGCGCGGGCCGGCCAGTACGTCGGCCGCGACACGCTGGTCGACGAGCTGTGGCCGGACGGCGCGCCGTCGAGCGCCGCGGCGATCGTCCAGGTCACCGTGTCCAAGCTGCGCAAGACGCTCTCACCCGGCCTCGGCGCCGCCGAGGCCGGGCAGCGCCTGCGCTCGGGTCCGCGCGGCTACGCGCTGGTCGTCGAGCCCGGCGAGCTGGACGCCGACGACTTCCTGACGCTGCTGGCCGCGGGCGCGGACGACCGGGCGCAGCGCCGCCGCGCGCTCGAACGGGCGCTGGCGTGCTGGCGGGGTGACGCCTTCGCCGACGTCGCCGGCGGCCCGCTGCTGGAGGCCCACAAGCTGTGGCTGGAGGACCGGCGCTCGGCGGCCCTGCTGCAGCTGGTCGAGCTGGAACTCGCCGACGGCGACGGCGGGGCCGTGGTCGAACGCCTGGATCCGGTCGTCGCGGCCCGGCCCGCCGACGAACGCTTCGCCGGGCGGCTCGCGGACGCGCTCGGCGCCGTCGGCCGCCGCGAGTCGGCCCTGGAGGTGCTCCGGCGGACGCGCCGCGCGCTCTGGGAAGAGGCCGGTGTCTGGCCGAGCGCGGACCTCGTCGACGTCTACCGCCGGATCGCCGGCACCGAGTGGACGACGCCGGGGCCGCCCGCGCAGCTGCCGCCCGCCGTGCCCGACTTCACCGGCCGGACCGCCGAACTCGCCGACGTCGCCCGGGCTCTGCGCGGGCCGGCCCCGGTGGTGCTGCACGGCGCGGCCGGCGCCGGGAAGTCCGCGCTCGCCGTCCAGGCCGCCTGGCGGGCCCGCCGCCGCTTCCCCGACGGGCAGCTGGTCGCCTCGCTCGGCGGCCCGGCCGACCCGGCGACCGTGCTGACCGGGTTCCTGCGCCTGCTCGGCGCGACGCCGGCGGAGCTGGCCGACCGGGCGGGGCTGCCCGGGCTCTGGCGGTGCTACACCGCCGACCGGCGGCTGCTGGTGCTGCTCGAGGACGCCGCGTCGGAGGCCCAGGTCCGGGCCCTGTTGCCGAGCGGGCCGGGCTGCGCCACCGTCGTGACGTCGCGCCGGGCGCTGCCCGGGTTGTGCGGGGCCCACGCGGTCCCGGTCGCCGGACTGTCCACACTGGACGCTCGGACGCTGCTCGCGGCGATCGCAGGGGAGCCGCGGCTGCACGGGGAACCCGAAGCGACCCAACGGCTTCTCGGCCACTGCGCGGGCCTGGCCCTCGCCGTCCGGATCGCCGGTGCCAAGCTCGCCGGCCGGCCGCGGCAGCGCGTCGCGGAGCTCGCCGCGCGGCTGGCCGACGACCGCCGGCGCCTCGACGAGCTGACCGTCGGGGACCTGAGTGTCCGGACGGCCGTGACGGCGGCCCTGCGGGAGCGGCCCGCGGCCGACCGGTACCTCCTGCGGCTGCTGAACGCCTTCGACGGTCCCGTCCCGGACTGGTGCGTGGCCGCGTTGCTGGACAAGCCGATCGGCGAGGCGCGCGACCGGCTCGACGCGCTGGCCGCCGGGCACCTGCTGGTCCCGGCCGGCGCCCGCTGGGCGGTGGCGCCGTTCGTCCGGCTCGTGCTGGCCGAGGGCACCCCGCCGGAGACCGACCAGGTCGCGTTGCGCCGCGCGTGCGAGGTGACGCTGACGCTCGCCGAGCGGGCCCGCGGCCGGCCGGCACCCGGTGGGGCGAAGCCGGATCCGGCGACGGCGCGCCGCGTCACGGCCGACCCGGCGGGCTGGGCGGGCGAGGAGTCCGGCCACATCGCCGCTGCCGTCCGGCTGGCCGGCGCGCACGGCTGGCACGAGCTGACCGGCGGGCTCGCCGACGCCTGCACCGACCTGGCGGCCACGCCGTGGCTCGACCACTCCGCCCGCGCCGTGTCGGTGCTCGGGCTGGCCGCGGCGCGACGGCGCAAGGACCCGCACGCGGAGGCCGAAAAGCTCTTCACCCTGGGTTCCGTGCACTGGCAGCAGGGCCGGTGGCGGCAGGCGCGCACCTACTTCGTGATGGCCGAGAACCGCTTCCGGGTGCTCGACGACCCGAGCGGCACCGCCGCGGTGCTGGCCGCGCTCGCCGACGTCCACCTCGACAACGGCAACGCCCGGGCCGCGGAGACGGAGCTGCGGGAGGCCCTCGGCCTGCTGCGCGACTGCGGCGACCGCCGCGGTCAGGCGGCCGCGGCGGCGCAGCTGGGCTCGCTGGCCGAGGACGTCGGCGACGTCCGGGGCGCGGTCGAGAGCTTCGAGGTGAGCATGCTGCTCGCCCGCGAGTGCGGCGACGGGCGCTGGCACGACCAGGCCGCGAAGCGCTACGCCGACGTCCTGCGCCGCCACGGCGGCAGCGACCAGGCGGCCGACCTGCTCACCGGGGCCCTCGGCGGCGCCGTCCGCACCCGCGAGCGGCACTGGGAGGCGCACGTCCTGCGCAGCCTGGGCGACCTGCACGCCGAGGCGGGGGAGCTGGCCGACGGCGAACGCTGCCTGACGCGCTCGCTGGACCTGTTCGAGCAGATCGGGCACCGGCACGCCGCCGCCTACACCCACCGCAGCCTGGCCGACGCCCGCCGCCGGGCCGGTGACGCCGCCGGCTCGCGGCGGCACCTGCGGCTGGCGATGGGCGTGTTCCGCGAGCTGCGCGACCGCCGCGGCGCCGGGTACGCCCTGCTCAGCCTCGGCCGGACCCAGGCCGCCGACGACGCCGGGCCGCAGGCGGTCCGGCTGCTGCGGACCTCGGCCGACGTGTTCCGCGACCTCGGTTTCCCGCTGTGGGAGCTGCGCGCGCTGCACGAGCTCAACGCCGTCACCAGCACGTCACCGGAGCGGGAGCGAACTCGTGAAGTCTTGACGAAGATCAGGACCTGACCCGCCCGCGCCCGCCGCGCGCCCGCCCGCGTTTGGCGAAGTTATGGTCGGGACCTTTTGGCTGCCGCCGTCGGAACGACGTACCGAGGAGGCAAGTCATGTCGGGACAACGGATGCTCGTGCGGGCGGCGGTGGGGCTGACCGCTTCGGCCGCGGTGGTGTTCGCCACCATCGGGACCGCTTCGGCGGCGGTCGAGGTCACCAAGCTCAGCCAGTCGGCGGCCGCGTCACAGCTGTCCGCGGCCGGGGTGACCCACTCGTCCAGCGGCGGCTGCACCACCAGGTCGAACTCGACCTGCACGTCCTACGAGCAGATCAACCAGACCACGGTCACCGGCGTGATCACGCTGAAGCGGGCGAGCGGCTGCGCCGTCAACATCACCGGCGGCACCGAGGTCGGGCACGCGTCGGGCACCTACAGCCACTACAACGGCTACAAGGTGGACATCGCGCACAACAGCTGCATCGACAGCTACATCAAGAACACCTTCAGCTACGACGGCCTCCGCGGCGACGGCTACCCGCAGTGGAAAGCCGGCTCCGGCAACCTCTACTGCGACGAAGGCAACCACTGGGACATCACGTACTACACCTGCGGCTGCTGAACTTTCCCGGCCGGCGCCTGCCCGTGCTGAGGGCTGCGGGCAGGTCCCGGCCGGGCACGGTTACCGGGTGCGACGCCCGGGTACCTCTCCGGAAGGAGGTGCCTGATGACGTCGCATCGCATCGCCCCCGCGCCGGGCGTGGCCGCGGGAGTCGTGCTGCTGGCCGGGGTGTACCTGGTCCTGGCGCCGTGGCTCGCCCACTTCGGCGGGGCCGGGGTGCTGGCCCTGAGCAACACCGTCACCGGGCTGGTCCTGGTGGCCCTGGCGATCGCCCGCACGGCGACGCCGCGGGTGCGCCGGCTGACCTGGGTCGTCCCGGTGCTGGGCGTGTGGGCCGGGATCTCGCTCGTGGCGCTGCGGCCGACGTGGGTGACCTGGCCGTCGGCGGCCGCGATCGTCGGCAACGTCGTCGCCGCCGTGGTCGCGGTGCTGGCCGGAGTGGCGCTGACCCGGGTCTGAGCATGCTCCGAGTGGACGGTCCCGGCCCCGAAGGGCAGGCTCGACGCCGGAACGCGCGGGTGGACCGCCCGCCGCCGACCGGCCGAGGGAGGCCCGGTGGACCCCGACGAGATCACCACGTCGAACCCGGACAAGATCTTCTACCCCGAGGCCGGGCTGACCAAGGGCGACGTGGTCGCGCACTACCGGACCGTCGCCGAGGTGATGGTGCCGCACCTGCGCGGGCGGCCGCTCACCCTGCGCCGCTACCCGAACGGCATCGCCGGCCAGACCTGGTACCAGAAGGAAGCCAGCCCGAAGCTGCCCTCCTGGATCCGCGTCGAGGCCATCCCGCAGCGTGCGACGAGCGACGTCCGGCACGTCATCTGCGACGACCCTGAGACGCTGGTCTACCTGGCCAACCAGGCCGCGATCGAGTTCCACGTCTGGTCGTCCACTGTGGACGATCTGGAGCACCCGGACACGGTGCTGATCGACATCGACCCGCCCGGCGACGTCACCGTCGCCGACCTGCGCGCCATCGCACGGCTGGTCAAGAAGGTGTACGAGGCCGCCGGGCTCACCGCGTACCTGCAGGCCACCGGCGGGCGCGGGTTCCACGTCGTCGCGCCGATCGAGCCCAGCGGGACCTACGACGAGGTCCGCGAACTGGCGAAGGCGGCCGCCGAGGTGCTGGTGCGGCTCGACCCCGACCGGCTGACCACGGCGGTGCGGAAGGCCCAGCGCGGCGACCGCGTGTACCTCGACATCCTGCGCAACGGCTACACGTCGACGTTCGTGGCGCCCTACTCCCTGCGGGCCCGGCCCTCGGCCGGCGTCGCCACCCCGATCGACTGGCGCGAGCTGGGCAAGGCGGAGCCGGCCGGCTGGACGCCCAAGCGCATCAAGGACCGCTTGGCGCGCAAGGGGGATCCCTGGGCCGGGATGGCCGACCACGCGGCGTCGCCGGTCAAGGCGTTGAAGCTGCTGGAAAAGCTGTAGGTCGCGGTCACGTCCCGATGTGGCGCCAGGTCCCGTCCGCCTCGCCGGGGGCGTACTCGCTGTCCGCGCGCTTGGCGTAGATGCCGCCCAGCCCGTGCTCGCGCGCCGCGCCCAGGACGGCCTCGCCGTTGCCCTGGAAGTACTGGGGCACCTGCCACGTGCCACCCGAGAGCCCGAGGTCCGAGAGCAGCGACCGGCGCTCGACGTAGGGCAGGTCGAGCGTCGACCGGCCGTCGTGGTGCAGCACGTCGTAGGCGAAGAAGAACGCCGGCTTGTGCTTCATGATCCGCTTCGCGTCGTAGCCTTCGAAGCGACTGCGTTCCTTCAAGCCTTCGGGGTCCGGGCGGCCGTCGCGGACGACCACGATCTCGCCGTCCAGCAGGACTTCCGTCGAACCCAGGCTCTCGCCCAGCTTGTGCAGCTCCGGGTACCGGCCGGTGACGTCGGCGCCGGAACCGTCGTGCGCGGTGATGCGCCCGCCCGACACGCAGAGCATCGTGCGGTCGCCGCCCCAGGCGAACTCGTACGCCCAGTCCGCGTCGTCTTCGGGCTCGGGCAGCTCGCCCGGGACCGCCGTCATCGGCTCCAGGAACTCGGGGGCGTCCTCGTGGCCGTCCTCGGCCGGGTCGAGGCGGCGCAGGGTCCAGTCGCCCTCGTCGTCCGGGTTGTGGCGGTTCTGGAACAGGTACTTGCCGCTCGCCCGCGCGCCGTGGAAGACGACCTCGACCTTGTGGTTGTTCCAGTGCAGCGTCTCGTAGCGGCCGGTGTCCCAGATCGCCATCCAGCCGCCGCCGTACTCGCCCGCCGGGATCTCGCCCTCGAAGGAGAGGTAGTCCATCGGGTGGTCTTCGGTGTGCACCGCGAGCCGGTTGACGCCGGGGGAGAGCGGCAGGCCCTTCGGCACCGCCCACGACACGAGCACGCCGTCGCGCTCCAGCCGGAAGTCCCAGTGCAGGCGGCTGGCGTGGTGCTCCTGGATCACGAACAGGTCGTCGCCGCCCGGCTCCGGGGCGCCGTCCGGCCACGGCTCGGGCGTCCGGGAACGGTCGCGCTTGCGCCGGTACTCGTCGAGTCGGTCGGCCATCGCGGGACCGGCACCCCCACTTCGCTCGGAGGGCACCAGGTTACCGTCCGCCACACCGGGTCCCGCCTCCGGTCGTGCCCTCCCGGAGCGCGCCGGCTCCGGGAGGGCACGCGCGTCACTCCGTCTCGGCCATGGCCTCGGCGAACTGCGCCGCGTACAGCCGGGCGTAGGCGCCACCGCTGCCCAGGAGCGTTTCGTGGTCACCGTGCTCGACGATCTGCCCGTGCTCCATCACCAGGATGACGTCGGCGTCGCGGATCGTGGAGAGCCGGTGCGCGATGACGAAGCTGGTGCGGCCGGAGCGCAGCTCGTTCATCGCCCGCTGGATGAGCACCTCGGTGCGGGTGTCGACCGAGCTGGTCGCCTCGTCGAGGATGAGGATGACCGGCTTGGCCAGGAACGCCCGCGCCACCGTGATCAGCTGCTTCTCGCCCGCGCTGACCGTGCCGCCCTCGTCGTCGAGGATCGTCTCGTAGCCGTCCGGCAGGGTGCGCACGAACCGGTCGACGTAGGTCGCCGTCGCCGCCTCGATGACCTCCTCGCGGGTCGGGTCGTCCGCGCCGTAGGCGATGTTCTCCGCGATCGTGCCGCCGAAGAGCCAGGCGTCCTGCAGCACCATGCCGGTCTGGTCGCGCAGCACTTCGCGGTTCATCTTCGCGATGTCGACGCCGTCGAGCGTGATCCGCCCGCTGTCGAGCTCGTAGAACCGCATGAGCAGGTTGACCAGCGTCGTCTTGCCGGCGCCGGTCGGGCCGACGATCGCCACCGTCTGGCCGGGTTCGACCGTCAGCGACAGGTCGTCGATGAGCGGCTTCTCCGGCAGGTACCGGAACGAGACGTCCTGGAACTCGACGCGGCCGCGCACGACGTCCGGGCGTTCCGGGTTCGCCGGCTCCGGGCCCTGCTCCTCGGCGTCGAGCAGCGCGAACACCCGCTCGGCCGAGGCGACGCCGGACTGCAGCAGGTTCGCCATGCTGGCGATCTGCGTCACCGGCTGGCTGAACTGGCGCGAGTACTGGATGAACGCCTGCACCTCGCCGAGCGTCAGGCTGCCGGACGCGACGCGCAGCGCGCCGATCACGGCGACCAGCACGTAGCTCAGGTTGCCGATGAACATCATCGCCGGCTGGATCATCCCCGAGATGAACTGCGCCCGGAAGCTCGCCTGGTACAGCGTCTCGTTCTGCTGGTCGAAGATCGCCGCGGACTCGTCGCGCCTGCCGAACACCTTGACCAGCGAGTGGCCGGTGTACATCTCCTCGACGTGCGCGTTGAGCTTGCCGGTGGTCGCCCACTGCTTGATGAAGTTGGGCTGGGCCCGCTTCCCGACCTTGCCCGCCACGACCGCCGACAGCGGCACCGTGATCAACGCGATCAGCGCGAGCAGCGGCGAGATCAGGAACATCATGATCAGCACGCCGATCACGGTCAGCAGCGACGAGACGATCTGGGACAGCGTCTGCTGCAGCGACTGCGCCAGGTTGTCGATGTCGTTGGTGACCCGCGACAGCACCTCACCGCGCGGCTGGCGGTCGAAGTACTTCAGCGGCAGCCGCGCGAACTTCTCCTCGACCTGCTCGCGCAGGCGGTACACCGCGTGCTGCACCAGCGTCGTGGTCAGCCGGGCCTGGATCAGCCCGAAGAACGACGCGATGACGAACAGCGCCAGCACGGTCAGCAGGATCTGGCCGACCTTGTCGAAGTCGATCCCCACCCCGGGCACGAGGTCGACGCGGCCGTAGATGTCGGCGAGCGTGCCGTTGCCCTGAGCGCGCAGCCCGGCGACGACCTGTTCCTTGGTGACGCCCGGGGGCACCGCCTTGCCGAGCACGCCGGCGAGGATCGCGTCGGTGGCCTGGCCGAGGATCTTCGGCCCGATCACGGTCAGCGCGACGCTCGCCGCGCCCAGCACGAGCACGCCGATGAGGGCGGCCCGCTGCGGCGCCAGCAGGCGCAGCAGCCGTTTCAGCGACCCCTTGAAGTCCAGGGCCTTCTCCGGCGGCGCGCCGCCGGCCATCATGCGTCCCGGCCCCGCGGTCGCGGCGCCGGTGTTGCGGTGCCGCTCGGCGGTGGGCCGTTCCCCGGCCTCGGTGACGGCGGGTTTGGCCGACTCTTCCGTGGTACTCATGCCGCTTCCTGTTCGGTCAGCTGGGACAGCACGATCTCCCGGTAGGTCTCGTTGCCGTCCATGAGTTCGTGGTGGGTGCCGGTGCCGACGACGCGGCCCTCGTCGAGGACGATGATCCGGTCGGCGCCGCGGATCGTGCTGACCCGCTGGGCGACGATGACCACGGTGGCCTCGGCGACCTCCGGGACCAGCGCGCGACGCAGGGCCGCGTCGGTCGCGTAGTCGAGCGCGGAGAACGAGTCGTCGAACAGGTAGATCTCCGGCTTGTGCACCAGCATCCGGGCGATCGCGATCCGCTGCCGCTGCCCGCCCGAGACGTTCGTGCCGCCCTGGGCGATCGGCGCGTCGAGGCCCTCGGCCATCGCCGCGACGAAGTCCTTGCCCTGCGCCACTTCCAGCGCGTGCCACAGCTCTTCGTCGGTGGCGTCGGGGTTGCCGTAACGCAGGTTGCTCGCCACCGTGCCGGCGAACAGGTACGGCTTCTGCGGCACCAGCCCGACCGTGCGGGCGAGCAGGGCCGGGTCGAGGTCGCGGACGTCGACGCCGTCGACCTTCACCGTGCCCTGGGTGGCGTCCATCAGCCGGGGGATCAGGTTGAGCAGCGTGGTCTTGCCGGTACCCGTGGAGCCGATCACCGCTGTGGTCTCACCCGGCCGCCCGACCAGCGAAATGTCGCACAGCACCGGCTTTTCCGCGCCGGGGTAGCGGAACTCGACCCCGGACAGCTCCAGGTGCCCGTGCACCTTCCCGGGCCGGATCGGCGTCACCGGCGGGCGGACGCTGGACTCGGTGTCGAGCACCTCGCTGATCCGCTCGGCGCTGACCTCCGCGCGCGGCACCATCATGAACATGAAGGTGGCCATCATGACCGCCATCAGGATCTGCAGCAGGTAGGACAGGAACGCCGTCAGGGCCCCGATCTGCATGCTGCCGGAGTCGATGCGCTGCCCGCCGAACCACAGCACCGCGACGCTGGAGGCGTTCATCACCAGCATCACGATCGGGAACATCAGGGCCATCAGCCGGCCGACCCGCAGCGAGACGGTCAGCAGCTCGTCGTTGGCGACGTCGAACCGCGCGCGCTCGTGGGAGTCGCGGACGAACGCGCGGATGACGCGGATGCCCATGATCTGCTCGCGCAGCACCTTGTTGATCCGGTCGAGGCGGACCTGCATCAGCCGGAACGCCGGGCGCATCCGGGCGATGATCAGCCCGACCGAGACGGCCAGCACCGGCACGATGACCAGCAGCAGCGAGGAGAGCGGCACGTCGAGGTTGAGCGCCAGCACGATGCCGCCGATGCACATGATCGGCGCGGACACCATCAGCGTCAGCGTCATCAGCACCAGCATCTGGACCTGCTGGACGTCGTTGGTGGTGCGGGTGATCAGCGACGGCGTGCCGAACTGGCCGACCTCACGGGCCGAGAAGTCCTGCACCTGGTGGAAGATCCCGCCGCGGATGTCCCGGCCGACCGCCATCGCGGTGCGGGCGCCGAAGTAGACCGCGCCGATCGAGCCGGCGATCTGGGCCAGGGTCACCGCGAGCATCACGCCGCCGATGCCCAGGATGTAGTCCACGTCGCCCTTGATCAGCCCGTTGTCGACGATGTCGGCGTTGAGCGTGGGCAGGTAGAGCATGGCGATCGTCTGCACCAGCTGGAGGACGACGATCACCCACAACGTCTTCTTGTACGGGCGCAGGTAGGCGCGCAGGAGCTTGACTAGCACAACGGTTCCCCCAGTGTGGTGGTGTTCGGTTCGGGATTCGGTGCGGTGCCGGCGCCGGTCAGGGCCGGCATGCCGGTGGCGAGCTCGTCCAGCAGCCGTTCCAGGGTCGGCAGGAACGGTTCGCCCTCGCTCATGAACCAGTGGACGAAGGCGACCCGGACCGCGCTTTCCACCGACGAGGCCATCAGCCGGCACAACAGGAGGTCCGCGCCGCCCGCCCGCTTCGCGATGGTCTCGGCGAGGACGCGCTCGACCGCCGCGTGGGCGTTGAGGAACTCCCCGCGCAGCATCAGCTGCCCCATCAGCTCCCGGAGACGCACAACATACGCGCGATCCGGCTCGCCCTCACGTGAATATTGCTCGACCACGGCCTGCTTGACGGCCTCCCACAGCGGCTCGCCCTCGGGCCGCCCGAGCAGCGCCTCGTGCATCCCCTCGTGGCGGTCGACGACCATCGAGCAGACCGCTTGCTCCTTGCTGGAGAAGTAGTTGTTGAATGTCCGCGGGGACACCCCGACCTCGGTCGCGATGTCCTCCACCTTGACGTTCTCCAGTCCCCGATCCAGGGCGAGCCGCAGCGCGGCCTGGGCCAGGGCCCGGCGGGCTTCGCGCTTCTTGCGCTCCCGCAGGGTCAGCTTGGGTGGGTCGTGCGACGGCATGGGCGGAGTGTAGCGAAAAAGTTGCGTGCCCCGCAAAAAAGTGCGGGCTACGCAAAATCCGGACGAACCGGACGGCCGCCTCGACGTCGGCCGGGCGGTCACCGCGCGGACCGGAGCGCCGGGGTGGCCAATGCGCCGACGACCGGGGTGGGCTCCGGAATCCGTTGTGTGAGCCCTTCACGTCCGCGTTATGAGCGGCCGTGTGCGGAGTGTCGCATCGTGCAACTTGCAAAATTGCACCGAATGGCCTAGTCCACTGCCCTCACCAGGACCAACGCCGCCGATCCGTGCTCACTGGACGCGATCGCGCGGGTACGGCTTGTGGACACATAACGAGACTTTCTGCTTGCATGTCCGTCGTCGCCGCCGGGGGTCGGCCACCGTCGCACCGAGACCAGACCTGAGCAGGAAGAGTGGGACCACATGGCGAGCCGGGCCCGGGAAATCCTGGATCGATCACGCGTCCTGCTGGACCGCTCGCGGGTCGCCGCCGCGCAGTACCTCACGGCGCCGCCGAAGCACCCCCAGGCCGACGCGCCCGGGTACGTCCCGGACGAGTACGCGGCCGGTCCGGCGATCGCCGCGCTGTCGCGGCCCGAGCCGCAGTCCGGGACGGGGCAGCCCGCGCTGGCCGAGATCTGCGCCAGCGTCGCCCTGCGTGACCTGAACCTGGTCGACCAGCTGCTCGCGCGGCTGGAGGAGCTGGAGGCGGGGGAGGAGGACCACCACCGCCTCGCCGAGCTCTACCAGCTCGACCACCTCGCCACCCGGCTGCGCCGCAACGCCGAGAACCTGCGCGTGCTGTCCGGGAACGACACCGGCGACGAGGCCGCGCGCGCCACGTCGCTGCTCGACCTCATGCGCGAGGCGATGTCCTCGATCGACCACTACGCCCGGATCACCATCGGCCGGGTCGTCGACCTCGGGGTCGTCGGCTTCGCCGCGGAGGACCTGGGCCGGGTGTTCGCGGAATTGTTCGACAACGCCGCCAACCAGTCGTCGCCGAGCTCCCCGGTGCACGTCAGCGCCCACCTGACCGAGCAGGGCAGCGTGCTCGTCCGGATCGAGGACGAGGGCATCGGCATCCCGCCCGAGCGCGTCTCGGGCCTCAACACCCGCCTGGCCGCGGGCGGCGACCTCGACGACGGCGCCGCGCGGCACATGGGCCTCGCCGTCGTGGCCCGGCTCTCGGCCCGCCACGACGTCACCGTCCGCCTCGACCGGCGCAGCCCGCACGGCACGGTCGCCACCGTGCTGCTGCCCACCGGCATCGTCACCGAGCTCGCCGAACGCGCGTGGTCGGGCACCCGCACCGTCACCGCCGAGCCGGTCGAGCCCGAGGGCACCGGCGAGCCGGTCGCCGCGGGCGGGCTGCCGCGCCGGCGTCCGGGCGCCTTCCCGCGGGAGGAGCCCGCCGCGCCGCTGCCGCGCAAGCCCGCGCCCCGGCCCCGGCCGGTCGAGCACGACGGCGGCACCACGACCAACGGCCTGCCGCGTCGCGTGCCCGGCAGCATCCGCGGCGCCGCGCCCGAACCGCCGCCGCCGGTCACGGAGCCCGCGTCCGCCGGTCACGACAAGCTGCTCGCGGACCTCGGCGCGTTCGCCGACGGCGAGCGGGCCGCGCTGAGCGAGCGCCACCGCGATCGCACCCCGCACGACGAAACGCCCGGAGGATCCACCTCGTGAGCGCACCGCACCCGGCCCCGGCGGACTTCGCCTGGCTGCTCGACGACTTCGTGCGCAAGGTCCACGGCGTCAGCCACGCGCTCATCATGAGCGTCGACGGCTTCCCGCTCACCGCGTCCGACTCCGTCGGCGAGGCCGAGGCCGAGCAGCTCGCGGCCATCGCCAGCGGGCTGCTCTCGCTGGCCGGCAACAGCGCGGCGCTGTTCGGCAAGGGCGCCTGCGAGCAGATCATCATCCGGCTCACCCACGGCTACTTCCTGTTCATGGGCATCGGTTCCGGTGCCGGGCTGGCGGTGCTGACCGCGGGGGAGGCCGACATGAAGGTGGTCGCCTACGAGATGACCCAGTTCATCACCAACGCCGGCCACGCGCTCACCCCCGAGGTGCGCGCCGAGCTGCGCCAGGTGCTGTCCGCGCGCCGGCCTCGGGTGTGATGCGGTCGTGCCACACAAGGATGTGAAGCCAGTGTCCACACGGGACAGTCCCGCCGACGCCCCGCTACCGCGCCGCAGCCGCCGGATCCGCGCGTACGCGCTCACCGGCGGCCGGACCAGCACCCGCCACCAGCTGCTGGTCGAGACGCTGGTTTCGGTGCCCCGCTACGACCCGTCGCTCGGCGACACGCTCATGCCGGAGTCGCGCGCGCTCTACGAACGCGCCCGGGTGCGGTGCTCGATCGCCGAGCTGTCGGTCGGGCTGGACCTGCCGCTGGGCGTGGTGCGCGTGCTGATCGGCGACCTCGCGTCGCAGGGCGCGGTCTTCGTCCACCCCACGGCGCACGCCTACCACCACGACACGAACGTGCTCGAGAGGATCCTTGATGGGCTCAAGCGGCTCCCCGTCTGAGGGCGGACTGCTGACGATCTCCGCGAAGATCGTCGTCGCCGGGGGCTTCGGTGTCGGCAAGACCACCTTCGTCGGCGCGGTGTCGGAGATCCCGCCGATGAGCAACGAGGCGTGGATGACCGAGGCCGGCGAGGGGATCGACGACGTCCCGCCCGGCGGCAAGTCGACCACGACCGTCGCGATGGACTTCGGCCGCATCACGCTGCGCCCGGACCTGCTGCTGTACCTGTTCGGCACGCCGGGGCAGGCGCGGTTCTGGTTCCTCTGGGACGACCTCAGCCGCGGCGCGCTCGGCGCCGTCGTGCTGGTCGACACCAGCCGGATCGACGAGTCGTTCGCGGCGATCGACTACTTCGAGAACGACTCGGAGCTGCCGTTCGTCGTCGCGGTCAACCAGTTCGAGGGCATGCCGGTGCACGACCTCGACGAGGTGCGCGACGCGCTGGCCCTCGACCCGAGCGTCCCGCTGATCACCTGCGACGCCCGCGACCGCGCCTCGACGATCGCCGCCCTGACCGACCTGGTCGGCCACACGCTGTCGCTGGCCGTCCTGTCGGGCCCGCGCGAGCTGGCCGGCAGCACCCCGCACGCCTGACCCGAGACCGACTGGAGGAGAAGAGCCGCATGCGCAAGGTCCTGATCGTGGGCGCCGGGCAGTCCGGGCTGCAGCTGGCCCTCGGCCTGTTGGGCAAGGACTACGACGTCACGGTGATGTCCGCGCGGACCCCGGACGAGATCCGGTCCGGGCGCGTGATGTCGACCCAGTGCATGTTCCACGACGCGCTGCGGCACGAGCGCGAACTCGGCGTGAACCTCTGGGAAGCCGAGGCGGTGGACGTCGAGGGCCTCGGCGTCTCGGTGGCCACGCCGGACGGCGACCGCGCGCTCGACTGGTTCGCCGAGCTGGACGACGTCGCCCAGTCGGTCGACCAGCGGGTGAAGATGGCCGGCTGGCTCGAGCTGTTCGAGGAGCGCGGCGGCAAGCTCGTCATCCACGGCGTGATGACGTCCGAGCTGGACGCCCTGGCGCGGCTCTACGACCTGGTCATCATCTCGGCCGGCAAGGGCGAGCTGGTGCAGCTGTTCGACCGGGTGCCCGAGCGCTCGCCCTACACCCAGCCGCAGCGCGCGCTCTCGCTGGCCTACGCCCACGGCGTGCACCGGCGCCCGGAGCACCCGGAGAAGGCGGCGGTGCGGTTCAACATCGTCCCCGGCGTCGGCGAGCTGTTCATGATCCCGGCGTACACGCTGAGCGGGAACTGCGACATCCTCTTCTTCGAGGGCGTCCCCGGCGGCCCGCTGGACTGCTTCGACGACCGGCCGGACCCGGCCGCCCACTTCGCGCGCATCCTCGACCTGGTGAAGCGGTTCGTGCCGTGGGAGTACGAGCGCTGCCGGGACGCCGAGCTGACCGACTCCAAGGCGACGCTGGCCGGCGGCTACACGCCCGTCGTGCGCAACCCGGTCGGCACGCTGCCCGGTGGCGCGACCGTGCTGGGCATGGCCGACGTCGTCGTGGCGAACGACCCGATCACCGGCCAGGGTTCGAACAACGCGAGCCACTGCGCGGCGACCTACCTGGACGCGATCGTGGCGCACGGCGACCGGGCGTTCGACGCGGCGTGGATGGACGCCACGTTCGAGCGCTACTGGGAGTACGCCCGGTACGTCACCGAATGGACCAACGCGCTGCTCCAGCCGCCGCCCCCGCACGTGCTCCAGATCCTCGGCGTCGCGGGGCAGAATCCGGCCGTGGCCCGGCGGTTCGCCAACGGATTCACCGATCCGACGGACTTCCGGCACTGGTTCATGGACCCAGCACTTTGGGAGAAATACCTGGCAGAGGTCTAGATCGTCGCCGCCCCGGGCTGTCGCCGCCGGGCATTTCGGGCTACGGTTGTTACGTAGCGTGAGTGCGATCGGGAGGTGCGTGGCATGCGGGCGATGTGGAAGGGCTCGGTCTCGTTCGGGCTGGTGTCCATCCCGATCCAGATGTACGCGGCCACGGAGAACAAGAACGTCGCGCTCCGGCAGGTGCACGAGGCCGACGGCGGCCGCATCCAGTACAAGCGGTTCTGCACCGTCGACGGCGCGGAGGTGCCCTACGCCGAGATCGCCAAGGGCTACGAATTGCCCGACGGCGAGATGGTCGTGATCACCGACGCCGAGATGGCCGAGCTGCCGCTGTCGTCGCAGCGCACGATCGACGTGCTCGAGTTCGTCCCGCTGGAGTCGATCGACCCGATCCAGTACGACCGGACGTACTACCTGGAGCCGCAGAAGAACGCGGTGAAGCCCTACATCGTGCTGCGTGACGCGCTGCACAAGTCGAGCCAGGTCGCCGTCGCGAAGGTCGCCGTGCGGCAGCGGGAGAGCATGGCGGTGCTGCGGGTGCACGCCGACGTCCTGGTGATGACGACGATGCTGTGGCCCGACGAGGTCCGCGAGCCCGACTTCCCGTTCCTGCGCGACGACCCGCCGCAGATCCGGCCGCAGGAGCTGTCCATGGCCGGCTCGCTGATCGACTCGCTGGGCGAGCCGGTGTTCGAGCCGGAGAAGTACCGTGACCACTACCGCGAGGCCCTCGAGGAGATGATCGAGGCCAAGGTCGCGGGGGAGCAGACGACCAAGCCCGCGGCGGTGACCGCCAAGGCCGACGTCGTCGACCTGATGGCGGCGCTGCAGGCCAGTGTGGACGCGGCGAAGAAGTCCCGCGAACCCGCGAAGCCCGCGAAAGCGGCCAAGACGGCGGTGTCCGAGGCGGCAGTGTCCGAAGAAGACACCGCGGACGAGAAGCCGGCCAAGAAACCGGCCGCGCGCAAACGTGCCCCGAAGAAGACCGCCTGACCCGACGGAGAGGCTGGCCCGACCGTCCGAACGGGATTCTTCCCGCGTGCGGAGACACGCCGCGAGGTAACCCGATCGTGTATGCATCTGTGTACACGGCCGGGGCGATGTGCTAACACTAACGAGGTCCTTCGGCTCTCCCTCCCCCTCGGAGCCGGAGGACCCTTTTCGTTCCCGTGGCAGTCCGTTGTGGATACGCCGGCTACGTCACGGCGCAAGCAGAGCTGTTGCCGCAGCGTAGCGGCCCCGGACGGCCGAACGGCCCGGCGCGGTCAGCATCGCTGCTGACGCGCGCCAGGCCGTTGGCGGGGGTCATGGGATCAGTACCAGTGCGCGCGGCCGCCGATCTTGCGGCCCGTGCCACCGAGGATGGCCAGCGCCACGCCGGCCACGGCCAGCACGATGCCGATCGTGTACAGCACCGGAATACCGACAATGAACCCGATGACCAGCAAAATAACACCGAGGACGATCACTTGACACACTCCTTCGCACGAGACCCGGCCCGGCTCCGTGCCGTCCGGGCGGATGCGCTCTCGAGGAGAGAATGGCCAGTTTCCGGGTGTCCCAAACTGCGGCAAATGGAGCAACTCTGAGAAAGGTCAGTATCGGTAGTGGTCGAGCTTGTACGGGCCCTCCACATCCACGCCGATGTACTCGGCCTGAGCCTTGGTCAGCTGGGTCAGCCGCACCCCGAGGGCGTCCAGGTGCAGCCGGGCGACCTTCTCGTCGAGGTGCTTCGGCAGCCGGTAGACCTCGACGGGGTACTCGCCGGGCTTGGTGAACAGCTCGATCTGGGCGATCGCCTGGTTGGTGAAGGAGTTCGACATCACGAACGAGGGGTGCCCGGTCGCGTTGCCGAGGTTCATCAGGCGGCCCTCGGAGAGCACGATGATCGCGTGGCCGTCGGCGAAGGTCCACTCGTGCACCTGCGGCTTGATCTCGTTCTTGACGACGCCGGGCAGCTTCGCCAGGCCCGCCATGTCGATCTCGTTGTCGAAGTGCCCGACGTTCGCCACGATCGCGTTGTGCTTCATCCGGCTCATCTGCGCGGCGGAGATGATGCCGAAGTTGCCGGTGGTCGTGATGAAGATGTCGGCGGTCTCGATGACGTCGTCCAGCTCGACCACGTCGAGCCCGTCCATCGCCGCCTGCAGCGCGCAGATGGGGTCGATCTCGGTGACCGAGACCCGGGCGCCCTGGCCGCGCAGCGCCTCGACCGCGCCCTTGCCGACGTCGCCGTACCCGCAGACGAGGACGCGCTTGCCGCCGATCATCACGTCGGTGGCGCGGTTGATCCCGTCCACCAGCGAGTGCCGGATGCCGTACTTGTTGTCGAACTTGGACTTCGTCACGGAGTCGTTGACGTTCATCGCCGGGAAGAGCAGCTCGCCGTCCTTGGCGAGCTTGTAGAGCCGCTTGACGCCGTTGGTCGTCTCCTCGGTGACGCCGCGGATCTCCTTGGCGATCCGGGTGAACCGGTCGCCGTCCTTGGCTACGCTGGCGCGCAGCGTCTCCAGGACGATCCGGTACTCCTCGGGGTCCTCTTCGGACGGTTGCGGGACGGCGCCGGCCCCCTCGAACTCGACTCCCTTGTGGACGAGCATGGTGGCGTCACCGCCGTCGTCGAGGATCATGTTCGGCGCCTTGCCGCCGGCGAAGGCGAAGAGCTGGTCGGTGCACCACCAGTACTCCTCCAGCGACTCGCCCTTCCACGCGAACACGGCGGTGCCCGACGGCGCGTCGACCGTGCCCTCGGGGCCGACGACGACCGCGGCGGCCGCCTCGTCCTGCGTGGAGAAGATGTTGCAGGACACCCAGCGCACCTCGGCACCGAGGGCGACCAGGGTCTCGATCAGCACGGCGGTCTGCACGGTCATGTGCAGCGAGCCGGCGACGCGGGCGCCCTTCAGCGGCTGCGCGGCGGCGAACTCGCGGCGGATCGCCATCAGGCCGGGCATCTCGTGCTCGGCCAGCCGCAGCTGCGTCCGGCCGGCGTCGGCCAGCGCGAGGTCGGCGACGGCGAAGTCGAGTCCGTTGCGGCTCTGCAGTTTCTCGCTCATTCTTGCGTTCTCTCCGGAATCGGTGTGTTTCGACAAAAGGGCAGCACAAAATACGGCACGGCGAGTGCCGGGAGGCAGGGTGGCGTCGAGCTAGCCGCGGCCGCGCGGGGCCGGGTTTGCTTGCCGGGTATACAAAAAAGGCACCTCCCACAGTGGGAGGCGCCCTTGGGTCCGTGATCCCCGGGCCGAGCGTGGCGGAAGAAGATCCGTCGCAGCGCCTCTCGGCCCGGAAACGCGCCGAAGGCCGGCGCACGCGGTTTCCGTCGTCCAGGATGGCAAAGGCGCCGGGAACCTGTCAAGCGAGCGCGCAGGCCATGAGAAGGTCGTCGACGTACTCGCCGCCGAGCAGGAATTCGTCCTGGAGCACGCCTTCCACCGCGAACCCGCAGCTCGCGTAGAGCCGCCGGGCGCCGGTGTTGTGACCGAGCACGCGCAGGCTCAGCTTGCGCGCCCCGCGGCGGCGGGCCTCGGCGACGGCGGCGTCGACCAGGAGCCGGCCGATGCCGAGGCGGCGGCGGTCCGGGTCGACGGCGAGCCCGCCGATCACCAGCACGTGCCGGTGGGCGGCGATGCCGAACCCCTCGTCCAGCCGGACGTACCCGGCGACCACGCCGTCGTGCTCGGCCACCAGGACGTCTTCGGGCCGGGTGCCGTCGTCGAAGAACGGCGTGCCGGGCGGGGGAGCGGGCGCCGGGGAGGTCTCCGGGCTCCAGGTCCGCTCGTCGAGCTTCGCCAGCGCGCCGTCGTCGGCGGTGGTGGCCGCGCGGGTCTCGATCACCGGCTCAGCGCCGTCCACGCCTCTTGGACGATCGCGGCGAACCGCGCCGGGTCCTGCGCGTTGTGGGTGGTGGTGTTCTGCAGCTGGACGGTCAGGCCGCCGCCGGTGCGCTGGCAGTTCGTGACGACGGACTGCTCGGGGTCGACCGGCTGGCCCAGCGGGGTGGTGCCGTTGCGGACCAGGCACTGGACGGCGCCGATCCGCTTCAGCTCGGTCATGGGCACCGCCAGGCCGAGCGCGGCCGTGTCCTCGTACTGGACGAGCAGCTCGGGCGAGTCCGCGCGGACCGCGGCCACCTGGAACATGCTTTCCAGGCCCTCGTCGCTGTAGGACCGGAACACGGCGGCCGCGCCGTGGTAGGCCGCCGAGATCCGCGAGGCGTTCTCGCTCTCGGCCTTGTCGGACCGCTCGATCTGCGACTTCCCGGCTTCGCGGCCGTCGGCGATCTTCGTGACCGCGGCCTGTGTGGTCGTGAACCCGCCGAGGGTGTCCGGCAGCTTCAGCGGCTGGGCGCTCGGCCCGCCGAGCAGGCCGATCACCAGCCACGGCACGCCGACCACGACGGCACCCACCACGAAGCCGACCAAGGCCGTGAGGGCCGGTCGCGCGAACAGCGGACGACGCCGAGGTGCCTGAGGTGCGGCCGGCGGCATCGGCTGGTGCCACGGCTCCTGCGGCGCGGGTGGCTGCGGCTCGGGTCCGGGCGGGAACTCTGTGGTCACCCGGAGAATCCTGGCGGAACCGGGCGTCCGGCGTGAAGGGAATTCCGCGGACAGGGACTCAGATGAGATGCGCGCGCCGCCAGATGCCCTCGGAACGGCCGCCGATCAGCCCCGCGTCGCGCAGGAACGGCACGATCTTCTCCGCCATCCACCGGCGCGTCTCGTGGAAGTGCGGGTTCGCCAGCGCCGCGGCGCGCCCCTCGCGCGGGGCGATCCCGACGCTGCGGTAGATCCGCGGGTCGACCATGCTGTCGACGACGCCGAAGGCCACCAGCGCCGTCCGCAGCCGGTGGCGCTGCAGGCCCGCCTTCGACAGGTTCGGCGTCTCCCGCAGCACTTCCTCCTTGGCGAAGCGGACGTGCCGGGCCTCCTCGACGACGTGGATCCGGTTGACCGAGCGGATCAGCGGCTGGATGCCGTCGTCGTCCATCATCGAGCGCTGCAGCCGGTCGGTGGTCTCCTCGGCGACGAGCACGCTGGCGAACATCGACGGCCCGGCCGCGGTCGCGCCGAAGATCTTCGCCGCCCGGTGCACGGCCTTCGGCACGCCGTAGCGCGGCACGCCGAGCCGCTCGGCGGTGCGGGCGAACATCACCGAGTGCCGCGTCTCGTCGCCGATCTCGGTCATCGCGTACTGCGCGTGCTCGGTGCGCGCGTCGAGGTCGAAGACGTAGCGGGCGAGCAGCTGCATCAGCACGATCTCGAACCACAGCCCGACGCTCATGATGCTGGCGATCTCGTGCTTGGACAGCTCGATCCGCTGCTCCGGCGTCAGCTTCGCCCACAGGTCGGTGCCGTAGAGGGAGACGCGCTCGAGCGGCATGTACGCCTTGCCCTCGGCGAGCGGCGCGGCCCAGTCGATGTCCACGTACGGGTCGTAGGAGTTCTTCGCGGAGCTCTTGAGCAGGCGAGCCGCGGTGACGTCCCGGTTCTGGGCCTCGACGCCCATAGCGGCCTCCGGAAAGTAGGGGGTACGCGATGTACTAGGTATTTCGGCAGCGTACACGGGCGGGTGGGTCCTGAGTAGGCTTTCGCCGTGACCAAGGTCGACGGGCGGGCGGCGCGCTGGGCGGGCCAGCAGGAACGGCGGCGCGCCGAGTTCGTCGACGCCGCGCTGGAGGCCATCGCCGAGCACGGCCCGGACGTCTCGACCGAGCAGATCGCCGAACGCGCCGGCGTCGCGCGCACCCGGCTGTACCGGCACTTCGACGGCGCCCCCGACCTCCAGCGCGCGATCGCGCAGCGCGCGGCCGAGCTCGTCACCGCCGACC
The DNA here is from genome assembly GCF_023023025.1 of Amycolatopsis sp. WQ 127309. Taxonomy (NCBI): domain Bacteria; kingdom Bacillati; phylum Actinomycetota; class Actinomycetes; order Pseudonocardiales; family Pseudonocardiaceae; genus Amycolatopsis; species Amycolatopsis sp. WQ 127309. The sequence goes on along the minus strand of NZ_CP095481.1, from coordinate 8,904,577 downwards.
TGCAGCCGCTCTGGCACCCGTCGGGGTCACCGCGCGAGATGATCGACGCGGCCATTTCGACGCACCTGCACTGGCTGACCGAGCACGCCCAGCTGCACCGCTACCTGGTCCGCACGCTGCCGAGCCTGCCGGAGGCGGGCCGCACCGACGTCCGCGGCGCGATCGCCCGGCACCTCAGCCGCCTGTTCACCGGCTACCTGGCCGCGTTCGGCCTGGACCCGGCCCCGGCGGACACGATCGCGTTCGGCCTGGTCGGCTACGTCGAATCGGCGACGACCCGCTGGCTCGACCACCCGGGCTCGCTGAGCCTGCCGCAGCTGACCGCCCAGCTGACGGGCACGATCTGGGCGATGCTGGACCACACGCTCCGGGCGGGCGGAGTGGAACTGGACGCGGACAGCCCGCTGCCCCTGCCGGACGGGATCTAGTCCTCGCGCGGGAACTCCGCGCGGACGCCGAGCAGGCGCACCGCCCGGGTCAGCTCGAACATCCCCAGCACCTCGTGCGCCGCCCGGTCCAGCTCCGCTGGGTCGGACGTCGGCTCGGGCAGCGTCACGCTGTGGGTGTGGGTCGTGAACGGAACGAACCGGACCTTCACCGCGACCCGCGCCGCCGGGCGGCCCTCCTCCAGGACGTCCTGGGCCACGCGTTTCGCGAGCGCCGACACCTCCGCCGCCATCGCCGCGGGGTCGGTGAGGTCGTGCTGGAACGTCGTCTCGCGGCTGCGGGAGCGCGCCACGTACGGTGTCGCGCTCACCTCGGCGTCGCCGATGCCGCCACCGAGCAGGCGCAGCCACGGGCCCGTCTTCGGGCCGAACCGCGCCGCCAGCACCGCGACGTCCGCGCCGGCCAGGTCCAGGACGGTTTCGACGCCCAGCTCGGCGAGCTTCCTGGTCGTCTTGCCGCCGATGCCCCACAGCGCGTCGGTCGGCCGGGAAGCCATGACCTCCCACCAGTTCTCCTGCGTCAGCCGGAAGATCCCGCCCGGCTTGCCGAAGCCGGTGGCGAGCTTGGCGCGCAGCTTGTTGTCGCCGATCCCGACGGCGCACGACAACCCCGTGTCGCGCCGGACCGCCGCGCGCAGGTCCGCGGCCAGGGCCTCCGGGTCGTCGGCCGTCGCGCCGACGAACGCCTCGTCCCAGCCCAGCACCTCGACGACCACCGGGAACTCTCGCAGCGTGGTCATCACGTGCTCGGAGACCTCGAGGTAGGCCGGGGGATCGGAGGGCAGGAAGACCGCGTCGGGGCAGCGTTTCGCCGCGATCCGCAGCGGCATGCCGGAGTGGACGCCGAACTCGCGGGCCTCGTAGGACGCGGTCGCCACCACGGCGCGCTCGGTCGGATCGCCGGAGCCGCCGACGACCACCGGCTTCCCGCGCAGCTCCGGGCGCCGGGCGATCTCGACCGCGGCGATGAACTGGTCGAGGTCGACGTGCAGGACCCACTTCACGGGCCCAGTCTGCCTCAGGGACGTCAGACGCGGTGGCGCGCCACGTGGGTCCAGACGGCGCCGGTCAGGGCGAGGATCCCGCAGAGGGTGACCCCCGGGTCGGGCAGCACCAGCCCGACGACCAGGAGCAGCACGGCGGCGACGTCGAGGGCGAGCAGCAGCGCGGTCTTGAGCGCGCGCGGTTTCCGGCGCCGGCCTTCGCGCAACGTGATGGCCAGGCCGGGGTCACTGAGCTCGAGGCTGCGCTCGATCTTCTCGAGCTCGGTTCGTTCGTGGTGACTGAGCATCGGGGTACTCCTTCGGCGCCGAACCCGCCGTTCCGGAGAGCAGATACCCAATCGTCCTCCGGGCGAACCGCCGAACGACGTCTTATTTCGTGCTCTTGGTTGCGCCGACCGGGTGATCTCCGATCCGTGACGGCTCATGGTCACGTTAGGTTTCCTTCGAACGTGGCCGGTCACGGCCCGGACGACGGACTGGGGGCGCCCGGCAAACGGGCGGTGACCGCTGCGTGCTGTCGTGCGGACGGGACCGGCCGGCATCTCAAGCAGCTGGAGGCCTTGATGACCCTGCCCACCGAACCGATCGGCAGCATTCCCCGTCCCGACTACCTCATCGCGGGGTTCGGGGAGTTCGCCGCCGGCCGGATCGACGCCGCCGCGCTCGCCGACCTGGAGAGCCGCGCGCTGGCCGACACGATCAGCCGGTTCGAGGAGACCGGCTCGCCCGTGCTGACCGACGGCGAACAGGGCAAGCCGAGCTTCGCGACGTACCCGCTGGCCGGCCTCACCGACCTGGCGCCGGACGGCGTCGTCATCCCGTTCGCCGACGGGCACACCCGGCAGCTGCCGCGGCTGACCGCCGGGCCGTTCCGCTACGCGACCCACGCGGACGAGTACCTGACGCGGGCCAAGGCGCTGACGGACAAGCCGATCAAGCAGGCCGTGATCGCCGCGTCCGCGGTCTCGCTCGTCTACCCGGGCGACGGCATCGAGGGCTACTCGCAGGAGCAGTTCGTCGCGGACCTGGTGAACGAGGCCGAGGCGGACATCCGCCGCAGCTTCGACGCGGGCGCGGCCAGCGTCCAGATCGACTTCACCGAGGGGCGGCTCTCGCTGAAGCTCGACCCGTCCGGCGGGCTGCTGCGGCAGTTCATCGACCTGAACAACGCCGTCCTCGACCGGTTCACCGCCGAGGAGCGCGCGAAGATCGGCGTCCACACCTGCCCGGGTGGCGACCAGGACTCGGTGCACAGCCTCGACGTCGACTACGCGGGCCTGCTGCCGGCGCTGTTCGACCTCAAGGCGGGCAACTTCTTCGTCCAGCTCGCCAGCGAGGCCGACCCGTCGCACGCGCTCGAGGTGATCAAGGGCGTCCGCAAGGCCGAGCAGCGGGTGTTCGTCGGCGTGATCGACCCGATCGACCCGCGGGTCGAGACGGCCGAAGAGGTCCGCGACCGGGTGCTCGCCGCCGCGCAGTACATCCCGGCCGACCGGCTCGGCACCTGCGACGACTGCGGGTTCTCGCCGTTCGCCGACGACACGTCGACTTCGCGCGACATCGCGTTCGCGAAGATCACCGCCCGCGTCGAAGGCACGAAGCTGGCCGCCGAGAAGCTGGGCTGACCGCGGTGCCGGGGGCTGCCGTGCCGGCGGCCCCCGGCGTCACGCGGTGCCGGCGGCGACCCGGACCCCGAGCGCGACGAGCACGGTGCCCATCACGGCGTCCAGCCCGCGGCGCACCCGGCCGGAGGAGAAGAACCGCCGCAGCGCGCCGACCACGACGGCCAGGGTGACGAACCACAGAACGGTGCCGGCGGTGGCGATCGCGGCCAGTTCGAGCGTCTGCAGGGTGGAGCCGTCCGCGGGCAGGAACTGCGGGAGCAACGCGAGGAAGTACACGGCGACCTTCGGGTTGAGCAGGTTGGTGAACAGCCCCTGCCGGAACGCCGCCCGGGCCCCCTTCGGCTTCACGGCGGGCGTCTCGCCGAGGTCGCGGTACTCCCCGCGCCGCACGGCCAGCCACGCCCGGATCCCGAGGAAAATGAGATAGGCCGCCCCGACCAGCTTGACGACGGTGAAGGCCACCGCGGACGCGGTGAGTACGGCCGCCACGCCGAGCGCGATGGCGACGACCCAGGCGAACACCCCGAGCGCGATCCCGGCCCCGGCGGCGATCCCGGCCCGCCGCCCACTGGTGAGCGAAGACCGCGTGACGACGACGAAGTCGGGCCCGGGCGACATCGCCCCGAGGATCACGACGAGCAGGAACGAAGCGGCGGTGGCACCGGGGATCATGAACCCGAGGATAGGACCGGGCGCCAGCGGGTTTTAGCCGGTCGGAAAGCAGCCGAACCGGCTCGACGGCTTGTTTCGCAGCGAACGTGCCTGGGTCCCGGCAAATTCGCGCTCACAATTTGATAACTGTCGGTGACATTCTGACCGCGGCCGCGACTGAGCTTAAGCGTCGGAGCTGTGGAGGCTCCGCGCTCGTTGGCTGGCGGATTCGGAACAGGGCAGGTGGAATGAGTACGTCGTTGGTGGACCGTGCGCGTCGATTGTTCGAATTTCTTCGCGGAGCGCAGCAGCTCAAGGCCAGCCCGGTCCGTTCGGTCGACGTCTACCAGCGCGAAGGCGACGTGGTCTGGGTCGCCGACGTACCGGTACATCCGGCGGTCAGGACGTTCCGGAGGGACGCGGCGGGAGTGGACACGCCGATGCTTTCGGTCGAGCGAGTGCTGGTGGTCGAGCCACCCGAGCCGGAGGCCGAGCTCGGCCGGTGGTTGACGGAGCCGCTGGACGACCCGGAGCAGCCGCCGTCACTCCGGACACGCATCGTCGAAGTGAAGCCCGAGGCAGAAGACGATCGAGACGCGGACCGAGACTCCGTCGAAGAGCCGGCGTACCTGGAGCTGGAGGCGTTCCCCGAAGTACGGAAGCGATTCTCCGCTTGGCTACCCGGCTGGCACCGGTGGGCCGGACAAGAACGGGTCGACCGCCCGGCACGGAACCTCTACGCCAGGCTGTACTCGATCTACGTCTCCGCCACCGAAAGTCCCGAGGAGCTCGAACTGGTCGCGGGTACCGGATGCCTGAGCTGGCAGCCCGTCGACGGTCTGAGGATCAAACGGCATCTGCTGACCAGCGCCGTCTCGATCGACTTCGACGACCGGACCGGTCTGCTGCAGGTCCGGCCGGTCGAGTCCGCCGAGCCGCTCCGGCTGGAACTGGACATGGTCGATCCCGGGCTGGTCACGACGCCGGACAAGGTCAACGAAGTGCGTGCGGACATCAAGGCGTATGACGGCCTCGCACTGGACCCGGCAGCCACAGAGGACTTCGCGCGCCGGCTCGTGCACAGCTTGGACCCGGACGGTGAATACCGGGAGCAGGACGAATCCCCGGCTCCGGGCAAACACGGGGTCGTGGCGTTCGCACCCGCCCTGATCCTGCGAAGGCGTAGTCATCAGGGCCTGATCGAAATCTTCGACACCATTCTCGGTCAGCTCGACGAGGCAGGCGAGGTGCCGGACGGGCTGATTCCCCTGCTGGATCCGGATCACGTCCCGACCGCGCCGGAACTCGCGGGTGACGGGGCCATCCTGACCGTGGACGACGAGCCGTTCCTGCCACTGCCCGTCAACGACCGCCAGCTGGAGGTGATCCGACGGGTCGACACCTCCGCACAGACCCTGGTCCAGGGGCCGCCCGGCACCGGAAAGACGCACACGGCCGCCGCACTGATCTCCCACCTGCTCGCACAAGGCAAACGAGTTCTTGTCACCGCGCACACCGACCGGGCGCTGCGAGAGGTCCGGGACAAGCTCCCGGACGAGATCAAGCCACTTTCGGTCGCGGTCGTCGGTACCTCTCGAGAGGACATGGCCGACCTGAAACTCGCTGTCCAGGAGATCGCGGCCGCGGCGAGTGATCACGACGGCGACGAGAACGCTCGAGCTGTGCGTCAGCATCTCGAGGTGGTGGACCGGCTCAGCCGTGATCGCGCCGGCGCGCACAGCCGGCTGCTCCAGGCTCGCGAACGCGAAGTTCGCGCATGGGAGCACGGCGGCTACCGCGGCACCCTGTCGGCCATCGCTCAACGGCTCGACGCCGAGCGGGAGAAACTGAGCTGGTTGCTCGACCTGACCACCGTCGGTCCACAGGATCCGGCGCCGGTGACCAGCCGTGAAGCCCAGGAATGGCACGGATACCTGCTCGACGAGCGTCTACGGGCCGACGAACCCCAGTCCCGGTCGCGTTTGCTCGCGGTGGGAGCGGTGCCCGACGCTGCTGAATTCGCTCGGTTGATCGCCGTCGAGCACGGTGCTGCGGCCGCGGACCAGCACAACGCCACGCTCAAAGAACACGCCGCGTTCGCAGCTGTCCGGCAACTGGCACCCGAGCAGCGCGGCGAACTCCAGGGCCGCTTGCACAAGCTGGCCGGCGAGGCTGACTACCTTCTGAGCCGTCGTGAACAGTGGCTCGACGACGCGTTGCGTGACATCCGCTCCGGAAGATCCGAGCAATGGCGTGCCAGGGGCAGCACGATTGCGATGTTGATCGAGACCTGTACCGGCTGGGTCGCGCGGGTCGGCCCGCTGGCCGATGTTGCGCTTCGGGGCGGCGACGCGGGTGCGCTCGTCGCCCTTGCTCGCGAACTCGGCAAATTCCTCGCCGCCGGCGGGAGCATCAAGACGTCGGCGGACGGAAGCCCGAAGATCGGTGCGTTCGCCCACAAGACGATCAAGCAGGCTCAACCGCTGTTCGACAGCGTGCGTGTCGACGGCTTGCCGCCTGCTTCCGTGCCCCAGCTCGAGACGTTCATTGCTTGGGCTGAGGGGAGCAGGGTGCTGACCGCACTCGACCGGGCGTGGCCGGAGAACGTCGTGATTCCGGCCGAGGACACTCTGCAGGAGCGGCTGCAGTGGCATGTCATGGAGCTCACGCAGCTGAGGCGGGTTCTCGTACTCGCGGACGACCTTGCCGCGGAGGAACAGCGGCTGAGGTGGCTGAAGCTTCCTTCTCCTGACTGGAACGATCTCAACGACGTCCGGCGGTACGCGAGCTTGGCCGGCGCCGCGACCACCGAGGAGGCTTTGGTTTCGGCGAACAAGCCGTTGGTCGCACTCGAGCGGCTCGTCGGTGAGTCAGCGCAGTGGTCAGACGCTGCCCACTGCGTCTTGGACTTGTTCGACGCCGCCAAGAGCCGCGATCGCGAGGGCTATTCCGGTGCGCTCCGGACGCTGACGCGCCTGGGGCAGGTACGGGAGCAGGTCAACCGCCGCGAGCAACTCGCTGCCAAGCTGCAGACTGCCGCTCCTGAGCTGTACCAGGCCATCGAGGCCGATCCTCACGACGCGGCCTGGCCGGAAAAGCTGGCGAGCTTTCGGGAGGCTTGGAACTGGAGCGCCACTCGCGCATGGGTAGCCCAGCAGGAAGCGATCGACGTCAACTCGGTCCAGCTGGAGATCTCGGCCATCGAACAGCGGATCCGGGACGAGGTCGAGTCGGTCGCCGCCCGTCGCGCCTGGGACTACGCAGCCTCTCCGGAACGGCTCAGCGGCACCGCCCGCGCGGACCTGACCCAGTACGCGCAGCTGGTCCAGAGGGCCGGTAAGAACACCGGTCTCTATCGCAATCAGCGCCGTGCCGAGATCCGGAAGGCGATGGACCGTTGCCGCCCGTCCGTGCCCGTGTGGATCATGCCGATCTACCGGATCGCCGAGCAACTTCGCGTGCGACCGGACATGTTCGACGTGGTCGTGGTCGACGAGGCGTCGCAGGCCGGTACCGAGGCCGTCTTCTTGCAGTACCTGGCACGCAAGATCGTGGTCATCGGAGACGACAAGCAGGTCTCCCCATCGGCGGTCGGCGTCGACCAGCAGCAGTTGCGGGATCTCGCCCGGCAGTACCTCGCCGCTGATCGGTACCGCGACTCCTGGCACGATCCCCGGCGCAGTCTCTTCGACGAGGCCAAGATGCGCTACGGCAAGCTGATCACCCTGATCGAGCACCGCCGATGCGTACCCGAGATCATCGGCTTCTCCAACCGCATCGCGTACGAGCCCGACGGCATCCGGCTCATCCCGGTCCGCCAGTACGGCGCCGATCGTCTCGAACCGGTGAAAGCCGTCTACCTCGAAGACGGCTACGAGCGAGGAGTGACGAACAAGAGCAACCCGGTCGAGGTGGACGCGATCGTCGAGCAGATCGAGAAGTGCTTCGCCGACCCCGCCTACGACGGGAAGACATTCGGTGTGGTGTCGCTTCTCGGTCCGACGCAGGCGAAGGAGATCCAGAACAAGCTGCTGGGCCGCATTCCGAAGGAGGAATGGCAGAGCCGCGATCTCCGTTGCGGAGACGCCGCGGACTTCCAGGGTTCGGAACGGGATGTGATCTTCCTGTCGATGGTGGCCGCGCCTGCTCCGGGCAAGCGCATGATGGCGCTGACGCAGGAGCAGTACGTTCAGCGGTTCAACGTCGCCGTTTCACGTGCGAAGGACCAGGTCTGGGTCTTTCACTCGGTGCGGCAGGACGAGTTGCCGAATCAGGAGTGCATGCGATTCCAGTTGCTCGACTACAGCTATGGCGTGACCGGCAGGCGGCAGAACGCGGGCACCGGGACATCAAGCGAAGTGGTGCCGGAGGATCGGCGGGTCGAGCCCTTCGACTCATTGTTCGAACAGCGTGTGTACAACCGGATCGTGGATCGCGGCTACACTGTTTTCCCGCAGTACGAGGCGCTGGGGTATCGGATCGACCTTGTCGTGCTGGGCGCGCATGGACGACTGGCAGTCGAGTGCGACGGCGACCAGTGGCATGGGCCCGACGCGTACGAGCGGGATCTCGCACGTCAGCGTGACCTCGAGCGATGCGGTTGGCGCTTCTTCCGCATCCCCGGCTCCGCGTTCGACGTGGACCGGGCCCACGCGCTCTCCGGGCTGTGGGAGATGCTGCGTGACGAAGAGATTCACCCATCGGGGTGGGTGCCGCTCGTCGAAGGGGCCGGGACCTTCGTGGAGGCCGAGCCCGCGCCGCCGGAGGCGGTTGAACCAGATGTCGTTTCTGCGCAAGCCTGGGAGTGGCCCGCCGAGGAAGCCCCCGATGGCATCGTGGTCGACGTCGAGACGGTCGTACCGGTCGAGGAGCATCTTCCTGTTCGGTCGACCGAACAGGGCTTGGACGAGCCGCCTGCGGCCGTCGCTCAGCAGTCGGTGTCAGGGGTCTACTCCGCGTTCTCGGGCCGATTGACGGCGGTCGCCGAAGCCTCACGCGATCAGTTGATCGAGGGCATCCGAGAGATCGTGGCTGTCGAGGGGCCGGTGCTGGGCGAGCGCATCCACCGTCTCTACGTGCAGTCGTCGGGCGGCATCCGGGTGGGTCCTCAGCTGGCCCGGGCCCTCAACTCCGCGGTGAGTCTCGCGATTCGGCGTGGTGTCCTCCTGGCCGACGACCCGCTCCAGCGGTCCGGCGTTCGGCCCCGTACGTACCGGCTCCCGGACCAGCCCTTGGTTCGGGTGCGCGATCTCGGGCCTCGCGATCTGGACGACGTGCCGCCCCGCGAACTCGCCACGATCATGGCCGAACTCGCTGGCCGGCAGGGCTGGGATGATGAAGAGGCGCTTTTCCGGGCGGTCCTGGCACGACTGGGACTCAAGAAGCCGACCAAGCACGTGCGAGACGTGCTTTCGGCCGTTCTCCGCTTGGCACGGACCCTCGACAGTAAGGCGCGGGTCCTTTCGACAGATTCGTGATCGGTGGTGCCGTGCGCCCGCACGACCTGGCGGGCGTACGGCTAGAGGGAGACCGGTGTCGCCGGCGTCCTCGGATCGTGATCAGCTGGCTTCGACGCAGGGTTCCCCGGTGCAGAGGTGGCCGCACAGGGCGTCGACGCCGTCGGCCAGTGCCGTGAACTGCTCCGGGGCCAAGCCGTCGACGAACAGTGATCGGACCAGCTCCGCGTGGCCCTCGGCGGCCGCGCGGAGGCGGGCGTGGCCCTCGTCGGTGAGGTAGGCGATGACGCCGCGGTCGTCCGAGGGGCAGGAGCGGCGGCCCACCAGGCCGGCCTTCTCCAGCTGGGCCACCTGGTAGCTCAGGCCGCTCTTCGACGTCAGCGCGGCGCCGGCCAGTTCGGTCATGCGCAGCTCGCCGTCCGCGGCGGACAGGCGGGCGAGGACCTCGTACTGCGGGTGTGACAGCCCGGCGTCGTCACGCAGCTGCTGCTCGACCTTGCGGGTCAGCAGCGTGCCCGCCATCAGGAATCCCTGCCACGTCTTCAGCTCGCGCTCGGTCAGCCACCGGGGATCGCCCATGCGTCCATGGTATCAAGATTGTTCGAATTTGAACTTCGTGTAGGGTCGATCTTGTGGGCGACTCCAGGGGAGACAGCATGACGGCTGAGGTGCGGACGCGGGTGCGGATCCCGCTCCGGCTGGTCGGCGACGTCACGGTGGACGCCGAGGCCGTCACGTTCCGCGGCCTGGCCGACGACGGCGAGCACCTGGCGTTCGTCCTGGGCACGCCGGGCGAGGTCCCGCTGGTGCGGCCGCATTCCGAGTGCCTCACCGGCGACGTCTTCGGGTCGGCGCGCTGCGACTGCGGGCCGCAGCTGGCCGAAGCCGTCGCGCGGATCGCCGAGGCCGGCGGGTACCTGCTGTACCTGCGTCAGGAGGGCCGGGGGATCGGGCTGTACAACAAGCTCGACGCGTACGCGCTGCAGGACGGCGGCCTCGACACCTACGCCGCGAACGCCGCGCTGGGCCTGCCCGAGGACGCCCGTGACTACACCGTCGCCGCCCAGATGCTGGGCGCGCTGGGCGTGGACCGGGTGGACCTGCTGTCGAACAACCCGGACAAGGCCGCCCAGCTGCGCGCGGCCGGCATCGCGGTACGCGACCAGGTTGCGACCGGGGTGTACGCGACGGAGAGCAACGTCCGGTACCTGCGCGCGAAAGCCGAGCAGACCGGCCACACGCTCAGCCTCCCCGGCATCGCCAGCTGACCCGGCGCATCCGGTTGCCGAAGTCCGTGAATGCCACATTCACGGACACTATGTCCCTCGATGTGGCATTCACGGACTTCGGCTAGGTCAGGCGGGGGGCGTTGGCCGCGGCGGGGCCGGTGGTGAGCTTCTCCAGGAGTCCGATGAGGACGGTGCGTTCCTCCGCCGTCAGCGAGGCGGCCCAGGCCTGCTCGCGTTCGTTGTGGGCCTGGTAGGCGTCGGTGACGGCCGCGTGGCCCTTCGCCGTGATCGCCACGCTGACCGCGCGGCGGTCGTGCGGGACCTGGGTGCGCGTCACCAGGCCGTCCCGCTCCAGGGTCTTGACCAGCGCCGACACCGCCGCGCGGCTCATCCCGGCCAATCGGGCGACGTGGCGTGACTCCAGCGGGCCGGCCAGCCAGAGCACGAACAGCACCCGGAACCCCGCCCAGCTGAAGCCGCGGGGGCGGTGGACCGTCGACTCCCAGTCGTAGACCAGCGCGCCCGTCAGGCGGTGCAGGGTCAGGCCAAGGCGCATCGCGACCGGGTCCGTCGAGGGCAGCTCGGCCTGCGTCCTGCCGATCGCGTAGTCGACGAACGAGAGGTAGTCGAGGTCGGCGGGCTGGTCGGTCATGCGGGTCAGGTTAGGCGACGAGGGGTTCCGCGCGGGCGTCCGCCGGGTTAGCCTGGCCGCGGCCGATGGTCAAACCTTTGATCACAGGAGCGCTCGTCGTGACGAAGAAAGCCTTTGCCTCCTCGGCGGACCTGGCCGAGAAAGCGCAGACCCTGGAGGTCCTCGCGGACGGCGTCTACGCGCTGACCGCGGAGGGCGACCCGAACATCGGCGCGATCGAGGGCGAGGACTTCCTCGTCTGCTTCGAGGCGCTGGCGACGCCCGTCGCGGCACGCGAATGGCTCGCGAAACTGCGTGAGCACACCGGCAAACCCGTGCGGTACCTGGTGTTGAGCCACTACCACGCCGTCCGCGTGCTCGGCGCGTCCGCGTTCGACGCCGAGGTGATCGTCGCGCACGAGAACACCCGCGCCCTGGTCGCCGAGCGCGGCAAGGAGGACTGGGCGAGCGAGTTCGGCCGGATGCCGCGGCTGGCGAAGAACGCGGAATCGGTGCCCGGGCTGACCTGGCCGACCCTCACCTTCTCTGACCGCCTCACCATCGACCTCGGCGGCGATCGCGGCGACCTCGTGCTCCAGTACTGCGGCCGCGGCCACACCGAGGGCGACCTCGTGGCCTGGCTGCCGCGGCAGAAGATCCTCTACGCCGGCGACCTGGTCGAGGCCGAAGCCGCGCTGTACACCGGGGACGCGTTCCACCGCGACTGGTCGTCGTCCACTTTGGACCGCGTCGCCGAGTTCGGGGCCGAGACGCTGATCGGCGGCCGCGGCGGGGTGAGCCGCGGCGCGGACGCCGTCGACGCCGCGATCGCGCAGACCCGGCACTTCCTGACGACGATGCTGCGCGAGGTCGGCGCGGTCCGCGACGCCGGCGGCACGCTCAAGCAGGCCTTCGAGCGCACCCACGCGGCGCTCGTGGACCAGTACGGCCACTGGCCGATCTTCGAGCACTGCCTGCCCTTCGACGTCTCCCGCCTGTGGGACGAGCTGGGCGGGATCGAGCGGCCGGTGGTGTGGACCGCCGAACGCGACCGCGAAGTCTGGGACCAGCTGCAGGACTGACGATGACCGTCGCCGTCCTCGGCAGCGGCCCGGTCGGGCAGACGGCCGCGCTGCTGCTCGCGCGCTGGGGCGTGCCGGTCGTGCTCCTCGACGAGCACCCGGTGCGCGATCCCGCCGGGTCCAAGGCGATCTGCCAGCAACGGGACACCCTCGACGTCTGGGCGTCGCTCGGCGCCGGCTGTCTCGTCGAGGAAGGCCTGACCTGGACGACCGCGCGGACGTTCCACCGCGAGAGCGAACTGTTCGCGCTGAAGCTGCCGGACGGCGGGTCCGCGCTGCCGCCGTTCGTCAACCTCTCGCAGGCCCGCGTCGAGGAGGTCCTCGACGGGCTGATCGCCGAGCAGCCGCTGATCGACGTCCGCCGCGGCCACCGCGTCACCGGCCTGACCCAGGGGACCGGCGTGGAAGTCCGCTGCGAGACGGCCGACGGGCCACGCACGATCGAGGCCGACTACGCGATCGCGTGCACCGGCGCTCGTGGCGACGCGGTGCGGCGAGCCCTCGGGCAGCGCCTCGACGGCGTGTCCTTCCGGGACCTGTTCCTGATCTGCGACATCCGGGCCGACCTGCCCGGCTGGGCGGCGGAACGGCGGTTCTACTTCGACCCGCCGTGGAACCCGGGCCGCCAGGTGCTGATCCACCCGTGCCCCGGCTCGCGGTTCCGCATCGACTGGCAGGTCCCCGCCGACTACGACCTCGCCACTGAGGAAACCGGTGGCGCCCTGGACAAGCGGATCCGGGCGATCCTCGGCGACCGGCCGTACGAAGTGGTGTGGCGCTCGGTCTACCGGTTCCACACGCGGCTGGTCGAGCGGATGCGCGTCGGGCGCGTCCTGCTGGCGGGGGACTGCGCGCACCTGGTCGCGCCCTTCGGCGCCCGCGGGCTCAACTCGGGGGTCGCGGACGCGGAGAACGCCGCGTGGAAGCTGGCCTGGGTCCTGCGCGGGCACGCGGGGGAGGAGCTGCTGGAGAGCTACCACACCGAGCGGCACGCGGCCGCCGTGGAGAACGCCGAGGTGACGACGGCGACGATGGACTTCCTGGTGCCCCAGGACGAAGCCCGGCGCGAACACCGCGCCCGGGTCCTGGCCGGGGGTGTCCACGCCGACGTCGACTCGGGACGGCTCGCCGAACCGTTCTGGTACCCGGACTCGCCGTTGACGACGCCGGATCCGCGACGTCCGTTCGCCGGACGCCCGCCGCGCGGCACGCTGCCGCCACCCGGGCCCGGGGTGTTGCTGCCGGACATCGAGGTCCCCGCCGGCCGGGTCAGAGACCTGGCGCGGCAAGGGTTCCTGCTGCTGACAACACCGGGCGTCGACCCCGCGGGACTGCGGTCGGTGGAGATCCCCGTCGGCGGAGCGCTGGGTGCGCGCCCGGGCGAGGCCTGGCTGGTCCGCCCGGACGCCTACGTCGCCGCGGTGCTGCCCGACCCGACCGCGCCGGAGGTCGCCATTGCCCTCCGGCGCGGCTCAGGCGGCACTTTCACGTGAAAGTGCCGGTCCGGGTCACGGGTAGTTGTTCAGCGGGCTCACCTGGTTGGCCTGGTTCGCCGCCGCGCCCGTGTCGTTGATGACGTGGGCGATCGTGCCCACGCCGCCGAGCGAGACCGAGACCAGGTTGTGGAACCGGACCCCGGCGTTGTTCGGCACCTCGAACGAATGACTGGCCACAATGGACGGGTTGGTCTGGAAGAAGCAGTAGCTGCCCACCCCCCAGGCCTCGTGGCTGGTCACCGAGTCGGCCACCTTGTACGCCGCCCAGCCCTGCCTGCCGCCACCGCTGGACCAGGACGCCTGGTCCGGCGGGTCGTACGGCATCTCGTTCTGGAAGAAGTACGTGCGCCCGCCGTTGCCGTTCCAGAGCACCTCGTACTGCTGGTAGTGCTCGACGAACAGGCCGTACATCGTGACGTTCGCGCCGTTGACGACCAGGCCGTTCGCCGCGGTGTTGACGTTCCAGCCGACGCCGTTCGAGTGATCACCGCGCCACAGCCACATGTGGTCGCCGATGACGTTGTTCGAGTTGATCACCAGCGTCTGCGTCGCCCGGCCGACGGCGGCGCCGCCGATCCGGAAGAACACGTCGTGCAGCGACGTCGGGTCGGCCGCGTGGTTCGCGGCCGAGCCCGGCTGCCCGATCTGCATGAGCACCGGCGAGTTGACCGCGCCGGCGTCGATCAGCAGGCCGCCGATCTTCACACCGTCCACATCGGACACCGTGATGGCTGCGGTGCCGTTGGTGGGCTGCAGGGTCGCCAGGCCGAGGCCGAGCACCACGGTGTCCGGGCGCGTGACGTTCAGCGCCTGGTCGAGGTGGTACACGCCCGGGGTGACGAGCAGGTTCTTGCCCGCCGCCAGCGCCGCGTTGATCGTCGCGGCCGAGTCGGACGGCTTGGCCACGTAGAACTCGCTGAGCGAGATCGACGAGCCGGCGGGAGCACCGTGGCCCCAGCTGGTGCCGACGGAGTTCTGCCGCAGCGCGGGCACGAACACGTTGTAGCTGCCCGAGCCGTCGACGTAGAGGAACGGCTTCTCGCGGCTGACCGGCGTCTGGTTGACGACGGTCTCCGGCGGGTTCGGGAACGACGCCGCCGGCGTGCCGGTCGAGCCCACGAACACCATGTTCCAGACGCCGCCCGCCCAGCTGCCGAGCTCGCTGTTGCGGGTCAGGAACTGCTGCTGCGACCCGGAGACGGCCTGCCCGTCGATCTTGCTGTCGGCGATCAGGCCGCCACTGGCCCAGCCGTCACCGCCGTTCCACAGCTGGATCTGGCTGCCCTTCAGGTGCATCCGGCGGTACGGCGCGGCCTGCGCGACCGCCCACCGCTCGACCTGCCCGGCCGGCAGCGTCACCGACAGGTTCTCCGCGGAGCGCCAGAAGTTCTGCGTCGCGTTGCCCTTGTTGGCCGGGTTGTCGCCCTGCTGCAGCCAGTCCGCCTCGACGCGGACGTGCCCGTTGAGGTTGACGTCGTCGGGGGAGAGGCCGAGCCCGGCGACCTGCTCGTAGAACCCGAGGTTGACGTCGGCGTTGTAGCTGCCCGGCTTGAACAGCACGGCGTAGCGCTGGTCGCCGAACTGGTTGGTGTGCTGCTGGTTCGCGATCTGCGTCAGCCGGTCCTGGATCGTCGACGCCGGGGTCGACGGGTCGAACACCGACACGTTCGGCCCGAGGTCCGGGTTGCGCGGGTCGGTCGGCGGGATCGTGGTGCCGCCGCCGGTGCCGTGGGCCGCGACCTCCCACAGTGAATACCCGTACCCGGTGGCCCGCTGGGTGCCGTTGACCCGCAGGTAGCGGGCCGTGCCGGTGACGGGCACGGTCTGCGTGCCGCCGGTGCCGGTGGTGGTCGAGTAGGCGTCGGTCCAGCTCGTGCCGTTGCTCGAGAGCTGGACGGTGAACGCCTTGGCGTACGCGGCTTCCCACGTCAGCACCACGTCACAGAGCTGCTGCGACGAGCCCAGGTCGACCTGGAGCCACTGCGGGTCGCTGAACGCGCTGGACCAGCGGGTGCCCGTGTTCCCGTCGACCGCGTTCGACGCGGGGGTGCCGCCGTTTTCGGTGGACGACGCGGTCGCGGCGCGGCCCTGGGCGAGGTTCGTGGTCCCGCACGCGGCGGCCTGCGCCGGCGTGGAACCGAGGACGGTCGCCGTGGCGAACGCGGTGAGGAGGGTGGTGGAGACGGCGAGGAACCGCCGTCCCCGGGAGAACGTCGTTGATCTCATCTGCCTGCCTGATCGGTCGGAGAAACTCCGGCGGGCCGCGCCCGGGGCGCGGCGGCGTGCCGGGCGGGCCCCACTGCCCGCGCCGGCGTCCGGGTGGTGCGACGGGTCCGCGGCCGGGGCGTCCGCCAGGCCCCGTGAGCCGGGGAGCGGGGCGAAGCGGGCGGCGAGACGGCGAACCAGTCAGCCCGAAGGGGTGGAATCGATCCAGGTGGCGGCCGCGGAACCGGTTCCGTCGAAGCGAGGAGCAGTTAACATCCCGCGCCGGGCAAGCGTCAAGGTTCCGGGCGGGATTCCTTCTCCCGGCCCAGTGTTCCGGCCGTTCCGGGACCACCCGGCGCACCGCCGTTGACATTTTCACGCTCTTTATTTATATCTTGAACTAAGAGCGTACCGAAGAGCGGCCCCACACCCGCGCCGAGGCCACGTGAGCCGATCCGCGCCGGGGCAAGGACGTCCCGGCGCCGGTCCCCGTGGAGGTTCCCATGCACCGACGCATGAAGCGACCCCGAGCCCGCTCGGGTGTGCTCGCCGTCCTCACCCTGGTCCTGGCCGCGCTGCTCAGCGCGCCCGCCGCCCAGGCCGCGCCCGTCCTGCTCTCCCAAGGCCGTCCCGTGACGGCGTCGTCCACCGAAAACGTCGGCACTCCGGCGTCGAACGCGGTCGACGGCGACGGCGGCACCCGCTGGTCGAGCGCGTTCAGCGATCCGCAGTGGCTGCAGGTCGACCTCGGCTCCACCCAGCAGCTGTCCCAGGTCGTGGTGAACTGGGAAGCCGCCTACGCCAAGGCGTTCACGATCCAGGCGTCCACCGACGGCGCCACCTGGACGTCGCTGTACTCGACGACCACCGCCACGGGCGGGAACCAGACGCTGAGTGTCACCGGCAGCGGCCGGTACGTCCGGCTCACCGGCACCCAGCGGGCCACCCAGTACGGCTACTCGCTGTGGGAGTTCCAGGTCTTCGGCGGGGGCGGCACCACGCAGCCGGGCGACGTCCTGCTGTCGTACGGCAAGTCCGGCTCGGCCTCGTCGTTCCAGGACGACGGCGCGTGCCCCGGCTGCCTCCCGGCCAAGGCGTTCGACCACGACCCGGCGACCCGCTGGGCGACCAGCGCGACCACCGGCTGGGTCGACCCCGGCTGGATCACCGTCGACCTCGGCGCCACCGCGAACGTGCACCAGGTCGTCCTGCAGTGGGACCCGGCCTTCGCGGTCGCGTACCAGATCCAGGTGTCGAACGACAACGCGAACTGGACGTCGCTCTACTCGACGACCACGGGCAAGGGCTTCAAGGAGACCCTGACCGTCAACGGCAGCGGCCGGTACGTCCGGATGTACGGCACCGCGCGGTCCAACGGCTACGGCTACTCGCTGTGGGGCTTCGACGTCTACGGCACCGGCGGCAACCCGACCACCGTGCCGCCCGCGCCGCCGGCCCCGCACTTCCCGGGCACGCTCGTCTGGAGCGACGAGTTCAACGGCGCTTCGGGCGCCGGCCCGGACGCGAGCAAGTGGACGGCCGAGACGGGCGCCGGCGTCAACAACGAGCTCGAGTACTACACGAACAACAACAACGCCAAGCAGGACGGCCGGGGCAACCTGGTCATCCAGGTCCGCCGCGAGGCGACGCCGGGGTCGGCGTGCCCGGTCGACCCGATCAGCGGCAGCGGCACCTGCCAGTACACCTCGGGCCGGATCAACACCGCGGGCAAGTTCAGCTTCACCTACGGCCACGTCGAGGCGAACATCAAGGTGTCCGGCACGCAGGGCTTGTGGCCCGCGTTCTGGCTGCTGGGCGCCAACTTCTTCAGCGGCACGCCGTGGCCCAACTGCGGTGAGATCGACATCATGGAGCACGTCGGGAAGTCGCCGAACCTGGCCTACTCGACCATCCACGCCCCGGCCTACAACGGCGCCGGCGGCATCGGCGCACCGCTGGACCTCGGTCAGGACGTCGCCGCCGGGTTCCACAGGTTCGGCCTCGACTGGGACGCCTCGCACATGACGTTCTACGTCGACGGCACCGCGTTCGAGACGATCAACCGCGACACCGTGGAGAGCACGCGCGGGCCGTGGGTCTACGACCACCCGTTCTTCCTGATCCTCAACAACGCCATCGGCGGTGACTTCCCCGGCCCGCCGGGAGCGGGCACCGTGCTGCCGCAGGACATGGTGATCGACTACGTGCGGGTCTACCAGTGAGAGCCGGGTCCCGGCGGCGGCTGGCGCTCGTCGCCGGGGCCGCGGTCGCCGCCGGGCTGCTGACCGCGCCCTTGTTCACCGCCCAGGCGGCACCGGCCCTGCTCTCGCAGGGCCACGCGGTGACCGCGTCGTCCACCGAGAACGCCGCCTTCCCGGCCGGTGCCGCGGTGGACGGCGACCCCGGCACCCGGTGGTCCAGCCTGGCCGCCGACCCGCAGACGCTGCAGGTCGACCTCGGCGGCTCGCACACGCTCAACCAGGTCGTCGTCCAGTGGGAGGCGGCCTACGCGAAGGCGTTCACCATCCAGGCGTCGGCCGACGGCAGCCAGTGGGCCACGCTCTATTCGACGACGACGGGCACCGGCGGCACCCAGACGCTGCCGGTGTCCGGCAGCGGCCGGTACGTCCGCCTGACCACGACCCAGCGCGCGACCCAGTGGGGTGTGTCGCTGTGGGAGTTCCAGGTGTTCGGCGACGGCACGGCGCAGGCGTGCGGGAGTGCGAACGCAGGCCTGCGGCAGCCGTCGTCGGCCTCCAGCGTCCAGTCCGACGCGTTCCCGGTCAGCGCGGCCTTCGACGGCGACCCCGGCACCCGCTGGTCCAGCCTGGCCGCGGACCCGCAGTGGATCCAGGTCGACCTCGGCAGCTCGCGCCCGGTCTGCGGCGTCGACCTGACGTGGGAGGCCGCGTACGCGAGCGCGTACACGATCCAGCTGTCTGCCAACGGGACGTCCTGGACGACGGCGGCCACCGTGACCGGCGCGGGTGGCACCGAGCACCCCGCGGTGAGCGGCACGGCGAGGTACGTCCGGCTCAACGCGACGGCGAGGGCGACGCAGTGGGGCATCTCGCTGTGGGAGTTCGCGGTGCGCACCAGTGACAGCGCACCGCCGACGACCACGCCGACCAACCCCGGTGGCTGCCCGTGGGTCGGGTCGACCGCGCCGGTCGCCGACCGCGTGAACCAGCTGATGGCGGCCATGACGGCGCAGCAGAAGATCAAGGTGCTGCACGGCAACGGCGCGACCGGGCCCTACATCGGCAACACCGACGCCGTGCCCGAGCTGTGCATCCCGGCGCTCGGCCTGCAGGACGGCCCGGCCGGGGTCGGCGACGGCCTCGACGGTGTCACCCAGTTCCCGGCGCCGGTGACGGCCGCCGCGACCTGGGACACCGGGCTGATCAACCGGTACGGCTCCGCGATGGGCGCGGAGTTCGCCGGGAAGGGCGTCGACATCGCCCTCGGCCCGACGATCAACCTGGTCCGCGACCCCCGCTGGGGCCGCAACTTCGAGACCTACGCCGAGGACCCCTACCTCGCCGGGGCGGCCGGGACCGCCACGATCCAGGGCATCCAGAGCCAGGGGGTGATGGCGCAGGCCAAGCACGCGGCGGCCTACAACGTCGAGGCCGGGGCGTCGCGCGGGACGCCGTCGGACAACGTCATCGTCGACGATCGCACCCTGCACGAGCTGTACCTGCCGGCGTTCCAGCAGGTCGCGAGCCAGGGCCAGGTCGCGTCGATGATGTGCGCCTACAACCAGATCAACGGCGTCCCGGCGTGCCAGAGCAGCGGTGTGCTCACCACCGCGATCAAGCAGGACGCCGGCTGGGGCGGCTTCGTCGGCTCCGACTGGGGCTCGGCGACCGGCGGCCCGCGGCAGCTGGCCAACGGCGGGCTCGACATGGAGATGCCCGGCGGCGCGTTCTTCGGCCAGGGCCTGCTCGACGCCGTCTCCCGCGGCGAGGTCACGCAGGCGCGGGTCGACGACATGGTCCGGCGCGTGCTGACCCAGATGGTCAAGTTCGGCGTCTTCGACCGGGCCCGGCGCGGCACACCTGCTTCCGTGGTCACCAACGCGGCGAACGTGACGACCGCCCGGGACGTCGCGGCGGCCGGGTCGGTGCTGCT
The DNA here is from genome assembly GCF_023023025.1 of Amycolatopsis sp. WQ 127309. NCBI lineage: Bacteria > Bacillati > Actinomycetota > Actinomycetes > Pseudonocardiales > Pseudonocardiaceae > Amycolatopsis > Amycolatopsis sp. WQ 127309. Next base: position 8,884,618 of record NZ_CP095481.1, on the reverse strand, counting down.
GAAGAACAACGGCGTCCTGCCACTGACGGCGGCGACCAAGTCGATCGCGCTGTCCGGCGGCGACGGGATCGACCCGCAGAACATCGGCGGCGGCAGCGCCAAGGTCAACCCGTCCCCGGCGTCGGTGAACCCGATCAACGGGATCAAGGCGCGGGCCGGGTCCGGCGTCACGGTGTCCTATGTGGACGGCGCGGGCGAGCACGTGCAGACGCCGAACATCGCGGGCGCGGTGACGGCGGCGAAGGCCGCGGACGTTGCGGTCGTGTTCGCCAGCTACGGCGAGTCCGAGACGCAAGACCTCGACACGATCGACCTGCAGAACCAGCAGAACGACCTGATCGACGCGGTCGCCACGGCCAACCCGCGCACGATCGTCGTGCTGAACACGGGGTCGGCGGTGACGATGCCGTGGCTGTCGAAGGCGGCGGCGGTCATCGAGGGCTGGTACCCGGGGCAGGAGAACGGCAACGCGATCGCGTCGCTGCTCTACGGCGACGTCAACCCGTCGGGCAAGCTGCCGGTCAGCTTCCCGAAGCAGATCGCCGACCTGCCGACGGCGAACGTCCAGCAGTTCCCGGGCGCGAACGACCGGATCGAGTACTCGGAGAGCCTGAACGTCGGGTACCGCTGGTACGACGCGCGGAACATCGAGCCGCTGTTCCCGTTCGGTTTCGGCCTGTCGTACACGACGTTCGGGTTCTCGAACCTGGTCGTCACCCCGCAGGGCACCAACGGCACGGCGACCGTGACGGCGACGGTCACCAACACCGGCACCCGCGCGGGTGCCGACGTCGTCCAGCTCTACGTCGGGCAGCCCGCCGCCAACGGCGAGCCGCCCAAGCAGCTGAAGGGGTTCAAGAAGGTGCAGCTCAACGCCGGCCAGAGCCAGCAGGTGTCGTTCCCGCTCACCCCGCGGGACCTCGCCCACTGGACGGGCTCCTGGACGACCAACGCGGGCCAGTACCGCGTGTCGGTCGGGGACTCGTCGCGCAACGTGCCGCTGTCCGGCGTGGTCAACGTGTCCTAAACACTCACGACGGCCGTCGACTCCCGGATCACCAGGGTCGTCGGCACGACCAAAGGGGCACTCGGAGACGGCGCCCCGGCGAGCTGCGCGAGCAGCTGCCGGGCCGCCGTCTCGCCCATCTGCCGCAATGGCTGGCGGACCGTCGTCAGCGGGGGCTGGGTGTGCGCGGCGAGGGGGATGTCGTCGAACCCGATCACCGCGACGTCGGCCGGGACCGTCTTCCCGGCTTTGCGCAGCCCGGACAGCACGCCGGCGGCGGTGAGGTCGTTGTGCGCGAACACCGCGTCGAACTCCGGCCCGGTCTCGAGCAGTTGCAGGATCGCGGCCTCGCCGCTTTCGCTCGTGAAGTCGCCTTCGATGATCAACCGCGGGTCGAGGTTCCGGCCGGTTTCGAGGATCGCGTCGCGGAAGCCGTTGAGCCGGTCGCTGGTGCAGCCGAAGTCGCGGGGCCCGGTCACGGTGGCGAGCCGGGTGCGGCCGGTTTCGAGGAGGTGGCGGGCCGCGTCCACGCTGCCCTGGCGGTTGCTCGTGCCCACCGACGGGAACGCGGGACGCCGGCCGCGGTCGTCGATCACCACGACCGGCAGCCCGGAGTCGTGCAGCACCCGCAGGTGCCGCACCGCGTCCGGGGGTTCGACCAGGAGCAGCCCGTCGAACGCCTTCGCCGACACCTGCCGCGAGAACTCCTCCAGGGAGTCCGCGCCGCGGTTCGCGGTCGACAGCAGCAGGCCGTAGCCCTTCGACTCCACGACGTCGGCGACGCCTTGGAGCACCTCGCCCATCCACGGCCAGGTCAGCCCGGGCACCAGCATCCCGACCGTGCGGGTCACCCCGCGCGCCAGCCCGACCGCGCCGGCACTGGGGATGTAGCCGGTCGCGGCGATCACCTCGCGCACCCGGATCGCGGTCGCGGCGTCCACGTCGGCCTTGTTGTTGAGCACCCTCGACACGGTCGTCTTGCTCACCCGCGCGCGGCGGGCGACCTCGGCGATCGTGACGCGCATGCGACCTCCCGGCGGTGCCTCGTGTGGTGCCAAGGTACTCGCCCCGGCCACCGTAGGAAATCGATCAGGTCCGGACGGACAACCGCGTGAGGCTCGCGTCGCCGCTTCGCCAGTCGAGCGTGCGTACCGCGAGGTAGCGCACCTGACCGGTGACGGCGACGGTCGTCGTGCGGTTCCGGGCCGGCTTCGCGGCGGTCGTGTAGGTGACGCCGTCGGTGCTGGTTTCGACGGCGCAGGCCGGGACGCGACCGGACGTCCAGGCGAGGTCGGCCGCGGAAACCGGCCGTACCGCACCGAGATCCACGACCAGCCGGCCGTCCGGGCCCGGCCGCCACGCCGTGGCCGGGTCGTCGTCGACCGCCGCGGCGGGGCTCGACATGCCCGGGGGCAGGGGTTCCGCCGGGAACGTGACGGCGCCGAGCGCGAGGTCGCCCAGCGGGTACGGCCGGACCTCCGGGACGAGGACGGGCACGGTCCGGCCCGGGATCAGCAGGACGGGCCGCGGGAGGCCGCCGTCCGGTTCGACCGTGATCATGACCGGGAGGCCGGGTGCCGCCGTGAGGTCGACGCGCCCGGCGTCGCGCACCACCGCCTTCAAGCCCGTCGGGATCGCCCGGCCGAACGTGCCGCGCAGGGTGAACCGCGGCGGTTCGATCCGGCCTTCGGCGGCCGCGAGCGTGAAGGTGACCGCGGTGCCCGCCGCGGTGACGACCTGCTCGCCGCGGTACAGCCCGAGCGCCGAACGGTCCTGCGGGAGGTTCGCCGTCCCGGTCGCCGCGGCGGCGGAAAGGTTGGCCAGCACGAGGAATCCGTCGGTGACGCTCGCGCGGACGGCGGCCGCGGTGGTGCTCGCGCGGGCGCGTCCGGCCAGCTTCGCCAAGCCCGCGGTGCGGGGGTACAGCTCGGCCAGCAGCGGCGCGGCCGGGCCGTCCGAGAGCGTCACGCTGGTGCCGACGACGGTGAGCGGGTTCGGCCCGGACACGACCAGCCCGGCCCGGCCGTCGACGTCGAGCCAGCCGCGGGTGCTGCTCAGCGCGGGCTTCGGGTAGCTCGCCACCGGCGTCCAGGCCGAGCCGTCGGCGGACGTCTCGATCCGGTAGCCGCGTCCGGCGGCGGCTTCCCAGCTCAGGACGACGCGGTCGAACGCCTTCGCCGCGCCGAGGTCGACCGCGAGCCAGCTGTCCGCGCGTGGCCGGTCCGATGTGGACACCGCCCAGCGCGTGGTCGCGTTGCCGTCGATGGCGTATTTCGCCTCTTTGCCCGCGGTGGCCGAAGACGCTGACGCGGTGCCGGCGAGCGCGAGGTCCGGGCCGGTGCCGTCGTGGACCTCGAAGGCGTACAGCGAATAGCCGTACGCCGGATCCGGGCGGACGCCGAGCATCCGGACGAACCGGGCGGTGGCGGGCGCGAAGCTCACGTCGTCGGTCCGGGGGCCGCCGGCCGGCGCGTCCTGGGCTGACACCGTCACCTTGCCCTCGGCCGCGGTGTAGGTGCGGTCGCCGTCGAGCCCGGGAACGCCGGGCATGGCGAGGTTGTAGACGGTGAACGCGCCTTCGCCGCCCCCGAAGCCGGTGCTCGCGTACACCGCGGCGCCGGTCGGCAGGGTGGCGAACGCGGCGTAGCCGGTGTCGAAGCGCAGCACGCCGAACGTGCCGTCGAAGCCGTCCCGGACCCGCGTCCACGTCGTGGCGTGGCGCTCGCGGACAGCGAGGTTCGACGCGGGCAGCAGCATCGGCGTCGCACCGCCGAGCGCGAACAGCCAGTCGTCGTGGTGGGGCTGCCAGGCGAACTTGACGAAGCCCGCTTTGCTGACCGTCGCGGCCCAGGCGGCGGGGGAGCGGTGGGCGAGCAGCCCCGGCCCGGCGCCGAAGTCGGCGACGCCGGCGGCGTGCGCGTCGAACTCCGTCCCGCTCACCGGGACGACCGGGCCGCCGTGCGCGGCGCGCCACTCGTGCAGCAGGTAGCTGATGGCGACCTCGGCCCGCGCCTCCGGCTCGTACTTCGGTTCGCCGGAGAACTTCGTGATCCGGTCGGCGGGCGCGTAGGCCTGGTACGGCTCGAGCCGGGTGGCCAGGTCGGCCTCGGCGCGGGCGGCGTACCGGTCGCCGAGCACCTGCGCGCGGAAGGCCAGCGGGATGACGTCGCGGCCGTAGAGGTGCTCGCGGTCGGCGACCATCGGCATCAGCGGCTCGCCGGCGTCGCTGGTCATCAGCAGCATGGTGCGCCAGAGCAGCTCGCCGTTCGGCTGCGCGGTGAGCACCTCGGGCAGCGGCTTCCCGGCGAGCAGGAAGTGCATCGAGTTGCGGCCGGACGTGCGCCACAGCTCCTCCTGGTAGTGCGGGCCGAAGGAGCCGTGGTTCTCGACGAGGAACGTGTCGTAAAGGTTGGTCGCGGTGTTCGCGTTGATCGGGTGACCGTCGATGAGCCGCGGGTTGGCCAGGTCGGCGGCCGGCAACCCGCCCTCGTTGCGGCTCCACGACCCGAAGGCGTCCCGCCAAGCGGCGGCGCGGGCGTCGCCGGGGGCCCAGGCGAGGGCGGGGGCGAGGGACTGGGCGTAGACGCCCATCTCTTCCAGCTTGGTGTCGCCGACGTGCCCGCCGAGCAGGCCGTCGGGCGTCCAGCCGCCGGACGCCGGGTCGTCCTTGGTGCCCAGCGCCGTGGTGTAGGCGGCCTGTTCGGTGGTGATGCGCTCGACGTTCGCCCGCGTGGCCGCGTCCAGGTCCGTCCACAGCAGACGCGAGGCGAGCAGGAAGTACGACTGGAAGGTGGTGTCGAAGAACAGCCGACGGCCCCACTCGGTCCCGCCGGTGAGCAGGTTCGACGCGGCGAAGTGCTTGATCGTGTCGAGGGTGTGCGTCTTCAGCGTGGCCTGGTCAACCCCGGCGACGGCCGCGTCGTAGCCGTCGCGGGTCAGCAGCAGGGCGTTGCCGAGGACGACGGCGAAGGTGAAGTCCGTGGCCGGGTAGATCCCGGCCGTCTTGTCGAACTGGGCCTCGGCCCAGCGCGTGTGCCGGAGCAGGACCCGCAGGTAGGTCGCCGCCACGGCGTCCGGCGGGCCGCTCTTCGGTGCCCCGCCCGCCGGGCCCGCCTCGGCGACACCCGGCAGCAGCCCGGAGGCCAGCATCGCCGCCGCACTGCCCGCACCCAGCAGGCCGAGGGCCCGTCGCCGGTTCAGCTCGCCCATGGTCCGGCCTCCGCTCTCTGACAACCTTGTCATCGCGGCGATTCTGGGACGACCCGGCCGTCGCGGCAACCCCGGCGGCGGATCTCGTCCGGTTTCGGACAAGGCCTGGGTAATTCGTATAACGGCCTATACCCGCGCCGCCCGGTCGCAGGTGACCAGGGAAAGCCGTGAATGCCCCATCGAGGGACCAAGTGTCCGTGAAGGGGGCATTCACGGACGTGAACGGTGGGAGCAAGCTCACCGCCGGGCGCGGGCCGGGGCGTGTTGAGATGACAACGTGATCACGGACCCCGGGGTGCTGCTCCTGCTCGTTCTCGCCGGGGTCGGTGCCGGGCTGACCGGGGCCACCGCCGGGCTGGCGTCGCTCGTGTCCTACCCCGCGCTGCTCGCCGCCGGGCTGCCGCCCGTCGTCGCGAACGTGACCAACACCGTGGCCATGCTCGGGACCACCGCCGGTGGGGCCGCCGGGGCGCGGCCCGAGCTCGCCGGGCAGCGCGAGCGGATCCTCCCGCTCTGCGTCATCACCACGATCGGCGGCGCGGTCGGCGGCGTCGTGCTGCTGGTGACGCCGGCCGACGCCTTCACCGTGATCGTGCCGTGGCTGATCGGCGGGGCGTCGGTGGTGCTCATGGTGGGACCGCGGTTGCGCCGGCTGGCCGAAGGCGCCGAGCACCACGGCCTCAGGCCGGTGACCGGCGCGTTCGCCTTCGTCATCGGCATCTACGGCGGCTACTTCGGCGCCGCCGCGGGCGTGCTCATGCTCGCGCTGCTGGTGTCGGTGTGGAGCCAGCCGCTGGCCCGGACCAACGCGGCGAAGAACCTGGTCACCGGGTCGGCGAACCTGCTCGCCGCGCTCGTGTTCGCGGTGACCGGCAAGGTCGACTGGACGGCGGCGCTCGCCGTCTGCCTCGGCTCCCTCGGCGGGGCGTGGCTCGGCGCGACTATCGTGCGGCACCTGCCCGCGACGCCGTTGCGGATCGGGATCGGCGTCGCCGGGCTCGCGCTGGCGGTCGTCCTCGGCTGGCAGGCCTTCGGTTAGATCCATGCTGCCGCCGGGCCGCCGGAGAGGGCATGATCGGGCGGGTATCGGCGAGCAGGAGACCAGATGAGCATTGTCGGGACCAGGGTGGTCCGCCAAGAAGATCAGAACCTGATCACCGCGGGCGGGACCTACGTCGACGATCTGCGGGAGGAAGCGCTTTCCGGCGCCGCACACGCGGTGTTCGTGCGCAGTCCCATCGCGCACGCGCGGATCGGCGGCATCGATGTCAGCGAGGCGCTCGCGGCGCCCGGGGTGCTCGGCGTGTTCACCGCCGCCGACCTCGGGCTCGCGCCGCACGACGCCGGGCCGGTGAAGGAGCCGTGGCTGGCCGACGGAATCGTCCGTTATGTCGGCGAACCCGTCGCGCTCGTCCTCACCGAGGAGCGCTACCAGCTGGCCGACGCGGCCGAGCTGGTCGACATCGACTACGACCCGCTCGGCGCCGTCGCGACCATCGACGCCGCGCTGGCCGGGGAAACGCTGCTGCACCCGGAAACGGGCAGCAACGTCATGCAGGTCCACGGCGCCGAGGAGTTCGACGACGCGCTCTTCGACGGCTGCGACGCGGTCGTCACGCAGACGATCGTCAACCAGCGTGTCGCCCCGGCGCCGCTCGAGGTCCGCGGCGCGTCGTGCGTGTGGGGCGAGGACGGCAGGCTCACCGCGTGGCTGTCCACGCAGAACGCCCAGATCGCGCGGTCGCAGCTGGCCGGCGGCCTCGGCGTCGGCGAGGAGGCGGTGCGCGTCATCGCCCCGGACGTCGGCGGCGGCTTCGGCGCGAAGATCGGCGCGGACCCCGAGGCGACCGTCCTCGGCTGGGCCGCCAAGCGGATCGGCCGCGCGGTGCGCTGGATCGAGACGCGCAGCGAGAACCTCACGTCGATGACGCACGGGCGCGCCCAGCAGAACACCGTCACCATCGGCGGGAAGCGCGACGGCACGGTGCTCGCGTACCGCCTCGACGTCGTCCAGGACGCCGGCGCCTACCCGCGGACGCTGTTCCTGCCGACGCTCACCGAGCTGATGGCCGTCGGCGTCTACCGGTTCCCCGCGGTCGAGACGCGCAGCCGCGGCGTCGTCACCAACACCACCCCGATCGCCGCCTACCGCGGCGCGGGCCGCCCGGAGGCGACGGCCGCGCTCGAGCGCGCGATGGACGTCTTCGCCGCCGAGATCGGGCTGGACCCGGCCGAGGTCCGCCGGGTCAACTTCATCCGGCCCGAGGAGTTCCCGTACCAGACGCCGACCGGCGCGTCCTACGACTCGGGCGAGTACGCGACGGCGCTGGACAAGGTGCTCGAAGCGGGCGGCTACGCCGGGCTCCGCGCCGAGCAGCAGCGACGGCGGGACGCCGGTGACCCGATCGAGCTGGGCCTCGGGATCGCCGCGTACGTCGAGATCACCGGCGGTGACGCGGGCGGCGAGAGCGGCCGCGTCGACATCCACCCGGACGGCTCGGTCGTCGCCTGGACCGGCAGCTCGCCGCACGGGCAGGGCCTCGGCACGTCGCTGGCGATGCTGCTGTCGGACCGCCTGGGCGTGCCGCTGGAGAAGATCACGGTCCGCCACGGCGACACCGACGAGGTGCCCAAGGCGATCGGCACCTTCGGCTCCCGCTCGCTGCAGCTCGGCGGGTCGGCCATCCGGCAGGCGGCTGACGAGGTGATCGCCGAGGCCCGCGAACTGGCGGCCGACCTGCTGGAAGCGTCGGCCGACGACCTGGAGCTGGACGTCGAGCGCGGCGTCTGGCAGGTCCGCGGCGCGCCGTCGAGCGCGGTGCTCAGCTGGGCGCAGGTCGCCGAAACCGCCGGGGACGGCAAGCTCACCGCGGACGTCTGGTTCGGCGGCGGCAAGCCGACGTTCCCGTTCGGCGCGCACCTCGCCGTCGTCGAGGTCGACACCGAGACCGGCAAGGTCGTGCTGCGGCGGATCATCGCCGTCGACGACGCCGGCCCGATCGTCAACCCGCTGACCTTCCGCGGCCAGCGCCACGGCGGGCTCGGCCAGGGCGCCGCGCAGGCGCTCATGGAGGTCGTCACCTACGACGAGGACGCCAACCCGACCACCGCGACGCTGGCGGACTACTCGTTCATCACGGCCGTCGAGCTGCCGGACTTCGAGCTCGTCGACATGGCCACCCCGACCGACCGGAACCTGCTGGGCGTCAAGGGGATCGGCGAGGCGGCGACGATCGGCTCGACGCCGGCGGTGCACAACGCCGTGGTCGACGCGCTGGCCACGCGCGGCGTCCGGCACCTGGACATGCCCACGACCCCGATCCGGGTCTGGGCTGCACTCGAAGACGCGGCGTTTCGGGGGTTCCGGGTGGCGGAGCCCCCGGCCCGGGGCGAAGCCACGGTTGTCACAGCGCGCAAGGAGAACGAACGGTGAAGGTCTCGATCGAGGTCAACGGACGGCCGGTGGCCGAGGAGGTGCCGGACCGGACGCTGCTGGTGCACTTCCTGCGCGACACGGCCGGGTTCACCGGCACGAACATCGGCTGCGACACGACGTCGTGCGGCGCCTGCACGGTGCTGCTGGACGGCGAGTCGGTCAAGTCGTGCACGGTGCTGGCCGCGCAGGCCGACGGCCACGTCGTCACCACCGTCGAAGGGCTGTCCGGTGCCGGCGGTGAGCTGCACCCGGTGCAGCGGGCGTTCCGGGAGCAGCACGGCCTGCAGTGCGGGTTCTGCACCCCGGGGATGATCATGGCGTCGGTGTCGCTGCTCGCGGACAACCCGAAGCCGACGCGCGACGAGGTGCGCGTCGGGCTGGAAGGGAACCTGTGCCGCTGCACGGGTTACCACAACATCGTCAGCTCCGTGATGGACGCTTCGGGGCAGGAGGTGGACCGGTGATCCCCGCCGAGTTCCGCTACGAGCGCGTGTCCACAGTGGACGAAGCGCTGGCCCGGCTGGCCGAGCACGGCGACGACGCCAAGGTCCTGGCCGGCGGGCATTCCCTGCTGCCGCTGATGAAGCTGCGGCTGGCCGCGCCGGAGTACCTGGTGGACATCGGGCCGGTCGACGAGCTGCGCTACGTCCGGCTGGACGGCGACGACGTCGTCATCGGCGCCCTCACCCGCTACAGCGACCTGGAGCAGGATCCGGTGCTGCGGGAGCACGCACCGCTGCTGGCGCACGCGTCGGGGGAGGTGGGCGACCGCCAGGTCCGCCACCGCGGCACCCTCGGCGGTTCCCTGGTGCACGCCGACTCCGCGGCCGACCTCCCGGCGGCGATCCTGGCGTCGGACGCCGTGCTGGTCGCGCGCGGCCCGGCGGGCGAGCGCCGCATCCCGGCGTCGGAGTTCTTCCTCGGCCCGTTCACGACGCCGCTGGAGCCGGACGAGCTGCTGACGGAGATCCGGCTGCCGAGCCAGACCGGCCTCGGCTGGGGCTTCGAGAAGTTCACCCGCCGCGCGCTCGACTGGGCGATGGTCGGCGTGGCCGTGGTCGGCGGCCAGGTGGGCCTGGTCAACATGGCCGGCGTCCCGCTGCGCGCGTCGGCGACCGAAGCGGCGTTGGCGTCCGGCGCGTCCATCGAGGACGCGGCGGCCCTGGCGGCCGAGGACACGAACCCGCCGGACGAGCCCCACGCGACGGCGGAGTACCGCCGTCACCTCGCGCGCGTCCTCACCCGCCGCGCCCTCACCCAGGCCGCCGGTTCCTGAAGCGCGTGAGGGGCACCCTCAGAGCTTATAAGTCCCTCAGGGTGCCCCTCACGGCTTTGATCGCGACGGCCGATTCCCGCCAGCGAGAAGGGTGGCCGGGGCGGGACGATGGACGGCGTGAAGACGGAAACCCTTGCGCATTCGGCCATCGAGCCCGGGATCCTCTACTTCGGCACCCCCGTGGTGCTGATTTCGAGCGCCAATGAGGACGGTTCGGCCAACCTCGCCCCGATGTCGTCGGCGTTCTGGCTCGGCTGGCGCGCGATGCTCGGGCTCAGCGCGCGCTCGCACACCACCCACAACCTGCTGCGCACCCGCGAATGCGTGCTCAACCTGCCCTCCGACGCGCTCGCGGCGCACGTCGACCGGCTCGCCATGACCACCGGCTCGGACCCCGTGCCGCCCGGGAAGCAGCAGCGCGGCTACTTCCACCTCGCGGAGAAGTTCGAGCGGGCCGGGCTGACGCCGGTGGCGTCGGAGACCGTGGCGCCGCCGCGCGTCGCCGAATGCCCGGTGGCGATGGAGGCGGTCGTCGAGGCCGTGCACCCGGTCGCGGACGCCGACGAGCGGCAGCGCGGCGGGATCGTCGCGATCGAGGTGCGCGTGCAGCGCGTGTTCGTGCACGACGACATCCGCCTGCCCGGCAGCGACGACCGCATCGACCCGGACGCCTGGCGGCCGCTCATCATGAGCTTCCAGAAGCTCTACGGCCTCGGCCCGCAGGTCCACCCGTCGACGCTGGCCCGGATCCCGGAACGGCTCTACCGGGGCCCCGACATCGACCGCGCCCGTGGCGTCACCGGCGTCACGTCGCGCTCAGCTGCTTCAGCAGGGGAGCGAGCGTCGTGATCCCCGCGGTCACGGCGGCGCGGCCCTTCGCCGAGCCGACCGGCGGCTGCTGGGTCAGCAGCACGACGACGTAGCGGTCGTTGACGACACCCGTGGTGTTCAGGACCAGGGCGGTGCGCAGGATCATCCAGCCCTGCTTGACCTGCCACGACGTCCCCGGCAGCCCGTCCGGGATGCCGAAGTACTGGTCCCAGCCGTCGTCGGCGGGGTTGCGGGCGTCACCGAGCGCGGTGAGCAGCGGCTGCGCGACGTCGTCGGGCACGGTGTCCTCGAGGAACTCGTAGGTCGCGACGACGTCGGCGGCGCTCGTCTTCGCCATGCCCCACTGGGTCGGGTCGGCCGGCGGGGTCGTGTGCGTGAGGCCGATCAGGCCCGCGGTGCGGGTGACGATCTCGTTGCCGCCGTTGCGTTCCCAGAGTTCCGACGCGATCGCGTCGTCGCTGCCGGCGAGCATGTCGGTCAGGTCGTCGACCGTATCGGCGTCGGGGAGCGCCCAGCCGCCGTCGGTGCCGCGCACCTCGTCGATGGCGATCAGCAGCTTCACCACCGAAGCCGTGTAGTACGGCGTGTCGCGGTTCAGCGAGGCCAGTTCCTTTCCGGACTCCCGGTCGAAGAGGACGAACCCGACATCGGTTCCGCGCGAGGCGGCGGCGACGGCGTCCGCGACCCCGCCGGCGACGCCGGAGAGGTCGGGGTAGGGGACCGCGGTGGTGCTCGGAGCCGGTGGCCCGACCTCGGTGTCCTGCGGCGGATCCGGGGCCGTCGTGGTGCTCTGCGCGGCGGGCGTGACCGCCTGCCCGCAGGCCGCCACGAGCAGGGTCGCGGCGAGCGCGGCGGCGAGGCCCAGGTCCCGGATCGGTCTTCCCATGCCTGGTCAACGCCTCGCGGTGCCCGTTCGGCAGCCGATTCCACCTGTCCGTTCGCTGTGTCTTGCTGTGCGGACGCTGTGGTCGCGGCGCCGGCGGGTTGCGTGGTGACAGCGGGTCACGGTCGCGGAATCCGGGCTCGGCCGGGTTCGTGACTGCGGTTTACGGTGACCGGCTGGGCCGCTGCGACGCTGTGGCGAGTCCCACCGCCGGCCACCCAGCGGGACGGCGGCGGATCGGGACCCGCCCGGCGTAGCGTCGTGGTCGTGGACGACGTGCGGATCCTGGTGGTGGGTGCCGGTGCGACCGGCGGGTACTTCGGCGGCCGGCTGCTGCAGGCGGGGCGGGACGTGACGTTCCTCGTCCGGCCCGGGCGGGCGAAGCTGCTGCGGCAGCGCGGGCTGCGGATCGTCGGGCTCGGCGAAGAGACCGTGCTCGACCCGCCGCTGGTGGAAACCGGGGCCCTGGACGAAACCTACGACCTCGTGCTGCTCGCGGTGAAGGCCACCGCGCTGACGAGCGCCATCGACGATTTCGCGCCCGCGGTCGGCCCGGGAACGCTGATTCTGCCGTTCCTCAACGGGATGGCGCACATCGACGCCCTCGCCGCGCGCTTCGGTGACGCGGCGGTTCTGGGCGGTGTCGCGAAAGTCGTCACCACGGTGGACGACGACGGCGACATCCGGCGGCTCGGGCCGCTGCAGAACCTGACCTACGGCGCGCGCGTCGAACCCGTCCCGCCGCGATTGTCCGACGTGGACGCGGCGCTGACCGGCGCGGGCTTCCCGGCGGCCCGCGACGACGCGATCACCGGGGCCATGTGGGCGAAGTGGGTGTTCATCGCGTCGATCGGCGGGGTGAACAGCCTGATGCGCGGCACGACCGGCGACGTCGTCGCGGTGCCCGGCGGCGCGGCGTTCGCCGAGGCCGTCGTGGCGGAGGCCGCGGCCGTCGCCGAAGCCGCCGGATATCCCGTGCCCGCCGCGGATCTGGAGGCGACACGCCGAACGGTGACCGACCCCGGAACGGGTGGTTCTTCGCTGTATCGCGACCTTCTCGGCGGTCACTCGGTCGAGGGAGACCAGATCTTCGGCGACCTCACCACGCGTGCCCGTGAGCTGGGCGTTTCCGTGCCCCTGCTGGATCTCATCACTCTGCAGCTCCGCGTGCACAACCACCGCATCGGGTGATACGGCCACTGTGGGCCCCTTGCCCGCCCAGGACAGGGATCGTGGTCTTTCGGGCATCCGGGTGGCGGTGCCGAACCCCGATCATGCGGCACTGCTACTCTTCGTAAGGGAACTTGCTTGAAGGTTTGACGTCTTGGATGTCCGGCGTTTGCGGTTGACTTGAGTGGAATCAGGCGAGGGGAAATGGCGGACAGATTCGAGTTCGTCCTCGAGGTCGTCGAAGCCCTGGTTGTCGGGCAGGCGACCGGTGGCGATGTCCGGCGGTACCCACTGCGGGCCGGGTACCTCCCGGCCGATCCGGTGCGGTTCGTCCACGTCGCCCGGCAGGTCTACGACGCGCTCGAGGAGCGGCGTCTTTCGGTGTCGGGTGAGCTGCACCCGGGTGTGCGCACGGCTTTCGAGCTGCTGGCCAGCCCGCGCGTGTCGGTCGCGGTGAGCGGGATCGACGGCCTCGGCGCCGACGTCGCCGTCCTCGTGGTCACCGACGGCGCGCAGGCGCTCGGCATCACCCAGGCCCCGGACACCGACGAGCTGCTGTTCTCGCTCTTCGCGGACGAGGACCTGGTCGAGGTCGTCACCGGCGTGCTGCCCCCGGCGCCCGCCGCGACGACCGGCAGGCACGTCGTGCACCGCGCCGCCGGCCGCGAGGTCTCGGCGATGACGGCCAAGCGGCGCGCCGACGCGGAGTTCGACGAAGAAGAGACCGACGCCTTCGGCATGATCGAGGTCAAGGCCGTGGTGCGGCCGGGCCGCCGCCCACCGGCCCGGCCGACGTCCGACGTCGCCGTGCTGGAGCGCGTGCTCGCCGAACCGCGCCTCGGTGGCGGTCACATCGCCGTCACCGCGCAGAGCCGCCGCGGCGAGCGGCTCGCGGGCGACCCGCTGAGCTGGCTCGACACCGCCGACGGCCGCTACCTCGTGCGCACCAAGAGCGGCGACGCCGGCGAGCTGACGGCCGAGTACGTGCCCGCGGGCCGCGCCGAGCTGGCCCGCGCCATCCGCGACGCGATCGCTGCGGTCTACTGACCCGGGAAGGAACCCTCCTGATGACCGACGAAGTGACGGCGGCGACCACCGACGCGCTGCAAGCGACCCAGCAGTTCCAGGCCGCGGAGACCCCGCAGCTGCAGGCGATGTCCGCGATCCGCGTCGGCCTCGCCGGCGCCCAGCTGAAGCGGCTCGCCGAGAGCGGCAGCTTCGCGGTCGACGACACCACCGGCAACCGGCTGATCGAGTCGCTCGAAGGCGTGCTCGAGTCGCTTGAAGCACGCTGGTCGGCGCTGCAGCGCCTGCACGACAAGCCGGCGCTCAGCCGGACCGCGGTCGGCCTGTGGGTCTCCGGCCACATGGTGAACACCGCGGCCGACGACCACGGCCTGGTCACCCAGCTGCAGGCCGCGCGGCAGGAGTTCCCGACCTACATCGAAGCGATCAAGCTGGCGAAGCAGAACTACAAGACGCGGGAAGAGGAGACACGGGCCACGCTCGTCGCACTCCCGTCCGCCGACCAGAGCTGAGGGAGACCGTGGCACCCACCGCCGAGTCCGTGTCGGACCCGTCGTCCCCGGACTACAACCGGCGCAGCCCGCTGTACGACCCGACGGCGGACTCGTCGTCGAAGTACTACGTCGGGCCGCTGAAGACCGACGACACGCCCTCGGGCGACGAGATCCGCGAGATGGCCACCCAGCAGATCGACGACGAGATCCGGGCCGGCTGGCTCGGCCCGGCCGTCGACCCGGTGCTGCGCGACCAGAAGATCCAGGAGCTGTACCAGCAGCACCTGGACAACTCGAAGAACGGGCTCGACGAGGGCCTGTCCATGCGCGAGACCGGCGAGCCACCGCACATGCTGTGGAGCAACGCCAGCCACGAGCAGATGAACGACGCCATCACGCTGGACGCCAACCCGGCGACCGTCGCGGAGACGTCGGAGGAGTGGGTGCAGGTCGGCAACGACCTCGGCACCCACCAGAAGAACCTGGCCGACTCGATCACCGCGAGCACGAGCAACTGGCAGGGCGACGCGGGTGACGCCGTCCGCGAGCACCTCGCCGGCGTCGGCAAGTGGCTGGGCGCGACCGCGCAGGGCGCGACGCTCGCCGGCCGCCAGCAGGAGATCCACTCCCAGGCGCTCAACGAGACGCAGCGGCAGATGGGCGCGAACCCGCCGGTGCAGTTCGACCTGCAGGCCACCAACCAGAAGCTGCAGTCGATGACCGACCCGGTGCAGTACGCGTCGGCGGCCGGCGAGGCGATCCAGACCTACCGGGCGCAGCAGGTCGCGCGCGAGCACGCGGCGCAGATCATGACCCAGTACGACCAGACCATCGCCGGCGCGATCGCGACGCCGAAGTTCCCGGCTCCGCCGAAGCTGCCGACCGCGACGGCGAGCGCGCGCACCATGGGCACCCGCCAGTCGGCCGACGGGACGTCGCAGGGCCTGATGGGCCGCACGCTCCCCAACGGGCAGCTGGACCCGAACGGCAGCACCGACCCGTCGCTGGCGCGCCTGCCGGCCGCTTCGGCCAACGGCGCGCCCGCCATCGACCCGGCCACCGGCTTCCCGATCGACCCGGCCACCGGCCTGCCCATCGACCCGGCCACCGGCCGGCCCGTCGGCGGCGGAGCGGGCGGCAGCGGCGGGTACGGCGGCGCGGGCATCCCGGGCGGCGGCTCCGGCTCGGGGGGTTCCGGCTTCTCCGGCAGCGGCATCCCGGGCGACGGCACCGGCGGTTCGGGCTTCTCCGGCAGCGGTATCCCGGGCAGCGGCGCGGGCGGGTCGGGCGGCGGTGGCGGGAGCTTCACCCCGCCGAACTTCGACATGCCGGAGACCCCCGGCGGCGGCAGCTTCAGCGGCGCGGGCATCCCCGGCTCCTCGATCCCCGGCGGCGGCGACTCGACGTCGTCGTCCGGCTTCACCCCCTCGGGCATCGGCGGTGGCGGCGGCACCGGCGGCGGCAGCGGGTACACCCCGCCGTCGTTCTCCGTGCCCGACATCCCGGGCGGCGGCAGCGGTGGCATCCGCGGCGGCGGCCTGGGCGGCGGCTTCACCCCGCCCGGCATCGACCCGATCACCGGCCTGCCCACGGGCGGCGGGCTCGGCGGCAACGGCATCCCGGGCGGCGGCTCCGGCGGCAGCGGCGGGCTCGGCAAGATGCCGACCATCGGCCGCGGCGGCGGGATCAACGGCGAGAGCATCGCGAGCCGCCTCGGTGGCCTTGGTGGCATCGGCGGCGGCTCCGGCGCCGGGGGCGGGTCCCTCGGCGGGATCGGCGGCTCGGGCACCGGCGGTGCCGGGGCCGGCGGCGCGGGCCTGCGCGGCACCGGGGCGGGCAACCTCAGCGGCGGCGCCGCGTCGGGTGCGGCCGCCGAGGCCGAGGCGATGGCGGCGCGCAACGCGGCGGCCGGAGGCAAGGCCGGGGCGCCGGGCTCCCCGGGCATGGGCGGCATGGGCGCCGGTGCCAAGGGCGGCAAGAAGGAAGACGACAAGGAACACAAGTCGGCCGACTACGTCGAGAACGACGACCCGAACTTCTTCGACGGCGAGCAGGTCGTGGCGCCGCCGGTGATCGGTGACTGGAAGAACCAGGATTGGAAGTGAGCACATGACGGCGGGTGGCTTCGAGGTCGAACCGGACGACCTGGTCGCGCACGCGAGTCACGTCGACGGCCTGGTGGACCGGCTGAACACGGCGGTCTCCGCGTCCGACTCGGCGATGTCGGACCACGCGTACGGGCTGCTGTGCGCGTTCCTGCCGCCGATCATCCGTCCCACGGGTGAGCAGGCGCAGGACACGCTGAAGGCGTCGGTGGAGGGCGTGCAGGGCCTTTCGGACAACGTCCGGACGGCCGCGCAGTCCTACCGCGACGGTGAAGAGGGCAACAAGCAGCCGTTCGAGCGTCAGCTCACGGCCGCGCCGCGACAGGCTGAAGCGAGGGTGAACTCATGACGAGCCCGAACGGCTCGAACGGGCTCGGGGACCTGATGCGGGACCCCGACGAGACGATCCGCCGGATGGACGACTGGGCGGCCGGGTTCGCGGCCAAGGCCGAGCGCTACCAGGCGGCCCAGGCGGAGACCGAGCGGCTGCGGCTGACCGCCACGAGCGGCGACGGCGCGGTCAGCGTCACCGTCGGCGCGGACGGCACCGTCACCGACCTGACGTTCTCGAACAAGGTCAAGTCGTTCCCCCTCGAAGAGCTGTCGCGGGCGATCCTCACCACGATGCGCCGCGCGCAGTCCGGCATCGCCGAGCGCGTGGCCGGCGTGATGGCCGAGAACCTCGGCGACGAGGACCGCGACACCCGCACACTCATGCTCGACTCGCTCCGCGGCCGGTTCCCCGACCCGGACGAGCCCGACGACCCGGCCGCGCCGCCGGCTCCGGCCCCGCCGCCCGTGCCGCCCGCCCCGGCGGCCGGCGGCACCGGCACCCTGCCGGGCCCGCAGGCCGCGCCGCCGCCGGGCCGCCGGCCGGGCGCCGACCCGGACGAGCAGGACAACAACCCGTGGTGAACTGATTCGCCCCTGGACACGAGGAAGGTCACTCAGTGGCGAACCCGCTGGTCGCGGAAACGAAGGACTCGACCAAGGCCTATTCGGGGGTGTCGCTGCTGGAGTCGGCGGCCGACCTGAAGTCCGCGATCGAGTCGGGCGACTGGGCTTCGGTCGCGATGGGCGCGGTCGGGACCGCGCTGGACGCGTTGTCGATGGCGATGGACCCGTTCGGGGCGGTCCTCGCCGCGGGCGTCGGCTGGCTGATGGAGCACGTCGGGCCGCTCAAGGAAGCACTCAACGGCTTGACCGGCAACGCCGATGAGATCGCGGCGCAGTCGGAGACGTGGAAGAACATCGCGACCGAGCTGGGCAGTATCGGTGAGGACTTGACCGGGATGGTCAAGGCCGACACCGCGTCGTGGACCGGACCTGCTGGTGACAGCTACCGCCAGCGTGCCGATGACACTGTGACGTTGCTGAACACGGCGCAGAAGGGCTGTGAAGGCGCTTCCAGCGGTGTGAAGACCGCCGGTGAAGTGGTCGCCGCGGTCCGGGCGTTGGTGCGGGACATCATCGCGGAGCTGATCGGGCACCTGATCAGCTGGGCGCTGCAGGTGGTGTTCACCCTGGGTATCGGGCTGACCTGGGTCGTCCCGCAGGTGATCGGTGCGGTCGCGAAGACGGCGTCGAAGATCGCGAACCTGGTGAAGCGGCTGGTGACGGCGTTGAAGGCGCTGGTTCCGTTGCTGAAGCGGGCCGGGGATCTGTTCTCGGATGCGGCGAAGGCGTTGCGGAAGATCAAGCCGGGTAAGGCTTCTCCGCCGCCGAACAAGATCGACATCAAGGGCAACCCCAAGGACCTGGGCGGACCCAAGGGCAAGGGTGGGCCGGACGCGCCGCCGGCGAAGACGGATCCGCCGCCGAAGGGCGACGGCGACGGCACCCACTCCTCGGGTGCGGACGCGCCGCCGGCCAAGACCGATCCGCCGCCCGCGTCCAAGGGCCCGGACAACACCCCGAAGAGCCCGGACCCCACGCCCGACGGCCCGACGGGTTCGCGCGGGCTGGACGGCCCCGGCTCGGGCGGCAAGGGCGGCGGCAAGGGCACCGACAGCCCGCCGCCGCTGAAGGACGAGAAGCCCAACCCCCGGCCGCCGGACAAGCTGCGCTGCGAGAACGACCCGATCGACGTCTCCACCGGCCAGATGGTGATGAGCGAGGTCGACGCGGAGTTCCTGGGCGTGCTGCCGCTGCTGGTCGAGCGGGCGCACTTCTCGGCCCGCCGGGCCGGGCGCTGGTTCGGCGCGAGCTGGGTGTCCACAGTGGACCAGCGGCTCGCCGTCGACGACACCGGGCTCACCTTCGCCGCCGCCGACGGCACGATCCAGAAGTACCCGCACCCGACGGTCGGCACGTGGACCACCGCCACCGAGGGACCCGAGCGGCGGCTGACCCGCGCCGACGACGGCGGCTACCTGCTGGAGGACTACGGGCAGGAGCTCGTGCTCTACTTCGCGCCGGGTGCGGCGGAACTGCCCCTGCGGTCGGTCACCGACCGGGGCGGGAACCGGATCGAGTTCGTCCACGACGAGCACGGCGTGCCCGCGGAGATCCGGCACAGCGGCGGGCACACCGTCCGGCTGGAGACCGCCGACGGCCGGGTCACGGCGCTGCACGCCGTCGCCGCGGACGGCACCGAAGTCGAGCTGATGCGCTACGCCTACACCGACGGCCGGCTGACGGCGGTGACCAACGCCTCCGGGCGGGCGTTCCAGTACACCTACGACGGGGCCGGGCGGATCACCTCCTGGACCGACCGCAACGGCGAGTGGTACCGCTACACCTACGACCAGCACGGACGCTGCGTCCGCACCGAAGGGGCCGGCGGGTTCTTCACCGGCACGATGGAGTACGACACCGCGAACCGCGTCACCTACTCGACGGACTCGCTGGGGCACCGCACCGCGTTCCACCTGAACGACGCCGGCCAGGTGGTCAAGGAGGTCGACCCCCTCGGCGGCACGATCGTCAACGAGTGGGACGCCCGCGACCGCCTGTTGCGCCAGACCGATGCGCTGGGCCGCACCACCGCCTACACCTACGACGACGCCGGCAACCTCGCCACCATCACCCGGCCGGACGGCGCCGAGACGGGCTTCGAGCGCAACCGGTTCGGCCTGCCGCTGACGATGTCCGAAGCCCCCGGGGTGATCACGCGCTGGGAGTACGACGAGCGCGGCAACGTCACCGCGGTGACCGACCCGACCGGCGCCGTCCGCCGCTACGCCTACGACGACCGGGGCAACACCGCCGCCGTCACCGACGCGCTGGGCAACACCCTGCGCGTCGAGACGGACTCCAGCGGCCTGCCCGTCGCGACCACGGACCCGCTCGGCGGCGTGACGCGCTACGAGCGTGACCTCTTCGGCCGCGTCAGCGCCATCACCGACCCGCTCGGCGGCGTCGAGCGCTTCGGGTACACCGTCGACGGCCGGCTCGCCTGGCACCGGCACGCGACCGGCGCCGTCGAGCGCTGGGTCTTCGACGGCGAGGGCAACAACCTCGTGCACACCGACGCGGCCGGGGCGGTCACCCGCGGCGAGTCCACGCACTTCGACCTGCCCGCGGCCGAGATCCGCCCGGACGGCACCCGGATGGAGTTCGCCTACGACACGCGGCTGCGGCTCACCGCCGTCACCAACGAGCAGGGGCTCGTCTGGCGCTACGAGTACGACGCGGCCGGGAACCTGGTGCGGGAGACGGACTTCACCGGGTCCACAGTGGACTACCGCTACGACGCCGCCGGCCAGCTGGCCGCCCGGACGCACGCGGGGGAGACGACGACCTTCCGCTACGACCTCGTGGGCAACCTCGTCGAGCACACCTGCGGCCCGGTCACCACGCGGTACACCTACAGCACCCTCGGGCACCTGCTGGAGGCCGACGACGGCCGCGGCCGGGTGACCTACCAGCGCGACCCCGCCGGCCGGATCACCGCCGAGACCGTCGGCGGCCGCACCGTGGAATCGGCCTACGACGCGCAGGGCCGCCGGGTCCGGCGCCGGACCCCCTCCGGCGCGGAGAGCGTCTGGGAGTACACCGCGCTCGACCGGCCGCTCGCCGTGCACACGCCCGGCCGGACACTGCGCTTCGACCACGACGCCGCCGGCCGCGAGGTCCGGCGCGCGCTCGACTCGGGCGCGGCGATCGGCCAGACGTGGACGCCGGACGGGCGGCTGCAGTCCCAGACGATCACCGGCGCGGCGGGGCAGCTCGGCCAGCAGCGCACCTACGCCTACCGGCCCGACGGCGCGCTGACCGGCGTCCAGGACCGGCTCACCGGCCCGCGCGGCTTCACCCTCGACCAGCGCGCCCGCGTCGTCGGCGTGCAGGCGCCGCGCTGGTCCGAGCGCTACGCCTACGACGTCGCGGGCAACGTCACCGACGCGGTGTGGCCGACCACGGCCGACCAGGACGCGCTCGGCCCGCGGTCGTTCACCGGCTCGGTGGTCCAGTCGGCCGGGCGGACCCGCTTCACCCACGACGAGCGGGGCCGGCTCGTGCTCCGGGAGAGCGCCGCCGGGACCTGGCAGTACACCTGGGGCCCGCAGGACCGGCTCGCCGGGGTGCGCACCCCGGACGGCGTCCGGTGGCGCTACGCCTACGACGCGCTCGGCAGGCGGACCGCCAAGGAACGGCTCGAGGCGGACGGCACCACGGTGGCCGAACGCGTCGAGTTCACCTGGGACGACCAGGTGCTCGTCGAGCAGTCCCACTCGGACGCCGCCGGCACCCGGGTCACCGTGTGGGACTACGAACCGGGCACCCACCAGCCGCTCATCCAGCGGGACCGGCTGCTGCGCTCGCCGCAGGAGCTCGCCGGCGAGCAGTTCCACCTGGTCGTGGCCGATCCGTCGGGCGCGCCCACCGAGCTCGTCGACGACAGCGGCGCCGTCGCCTGGTTCGCGCGGCTGAGCCTGTGGGGCAAGACCGTCGAGGAGACCCGCACGGCGGCGGGCACGCCGTTGCGGTTCGCCGGGCAGTACGCCGACGCCGAGAGCGGGCTGCACTACAACTTCTTCCGCTACTACGACCCGGCCACCGGGCGGTACGCCAGCCCCGACCCGGTCGGCATCGGCGCCGGGCCCAACCCGCACGCCTACGTCGGGAACCCGCACGCCTGGGTCGACCCGCTCGGCCTCGCCCCGCAGAGCTGCACGGGCAACGGCGGCACCAGCACGCAGGGCGCGAGCGGCTCGGGGTCCGGCGGGAAGCCGAACCTGAAGATCAACACGAACGTGCCGGGCAACGTCGTCACCGAGCACTCCCCGGGCGGCCGGCTCTACCAGCAGATGTCGCCGGCCGGGAAGTACGGCGAGAAGAACGCCGGCGGCAAAGGGCAGAAGTACGACCGGCGGACCGCGGCCGGGTACGAGAACCCCAAGCACGAGCACGGCAAGATGCTCCCGCTGTGGCAGGATGCGGCGTTGTCGCCGGTCCCCGCCGGGAAGAAGCCGGACAAGAAGTGGCTGATGGACCCGAACCGGCGCTTCGACACGAAGCAGCCCGGCGAGACGTACAACGGCACGTCCGGGAACGAGATCAAGGGGCACAAGAACGGCGTCCTCGGGCACGACGAGGCCGCGGGCTCGAACTGGAACCGGGAGGGGATGGGGCGGACCCGCAAGGAGAACCTGGAGCACAACCGCGAGACCAGCACCTACCACGGCATCGAATCCAAGGAGCGGTCCAACGCGAGCGGGGCCAGCGAGGACCGCTACAAGAGCCCGCACCCCAGTGACAACGCGAACCGCGCCTACTGGGACCGCAACGACCCCGGGTTCGCGAAGCAGGGCGGTCCGTGGCACTCCTGGGAAGAGGTCAAGCCGGCTCCCGGTGGCCCGCAGGCCGGGCCGTCCGGTCCGCCCGTGGCGGGCCCGTCCGGCTCGAAACCGGTGCACTCGCCGCTGGACTCCCCGGACGGCGCCCCGCCCGGCAAGCGGCCGCGCCGGGATGATTCCGACGTCGACATGGACGACTGACGGCGGTACCGCCCGGCGGCCAGCCGGGCGGTGTTGCTCGACAGTGGGCGCCCGGGGGTCGACACTGGGCCGATGACCGGCCTGATCACCGGAAGCCGTGTCCGGCTGCGGCCCGCCGCAGTCACGGACGCCGCCCGGTTCGAGGAGATCCTGTCGCATCCCGATGTCGCCCGCTGGTGGGCCGACGCCGAGGAGCCGGTGGCCGCCCAGGTGTCCTATCTGCTGGACCCCGACGAGGGCACCACGACCTACGCGATCGAACACGACGACGTCGTCGTGGGTATCGAACTCGCCTTCGAGGAGGCCGATCCGCAGTACCGGCACGCCGGGATCGACATCGCCGTGCACCCGGACTTCCAGGGCCACGGCCTCGGCTCGGACGCCATCCGGGCGCTGGCCGAGCACCTGTTCACGGTGCGCGGCCACCACCGGGTCGTGATCGACCCGGCCGCGGACAACGAGTCCGCGATCAAGCTCTACCAGGCACTCGGCTTCCGGCCGGTCGGCACGATGCGCTCCTACGAGCGCGGGCCGGACGGCAGCTGGCACGACGGCCTGCTGATGGACCTGCTCGCCGAGGACCTGGTGCCGGTCGCCGCGATGGCCGGCTCGTGAGCACGCAGGCGGTGCCCGCCGCGCCCGGGCAGCTGCGGCGGGTCGCCGTGGCCAGCGCCATCGGGACCACGATCGAGTGGTACGACTACTTCATCTACAGCACCGCGACCGCGCTGGTCTTCGGCAAGCTCTTCTTCACGACGCTCTCGCCGGCGTCCGGCACGCTGGCCGCGTTCGCGACGCTCGGGGTGGGCTTCCTGGCCCGCCCGGTCGGCGGGATCCTGTGGGGTCACTTCGGCGACCGCGTCGGCCGCAAGGCGATGCTCGTGCTGTCGCTGGTCCTGATGGGCGTGGCGACCGTCGGCGTCGGCCTGCTCCCGACCTACAGCGCGATCGGCGTGTGGGCCCCGATCCTGCTCCTCGTGCTGCGGCTGCTGCAGGGCCTGAGCGCGGGCGGCGAATGGGGCGGCGCGGCGCTGATGGCCGTCGAGCACGCGCCGGAGGGCCGGCGGGGCCGCTACGGCGCGTTCTCGCAGATCGGCGTCCCGGCCGGGCTGATCCTCGCGCAGCTGGTGTTCTTCGTCCTCGGCAAATCGCTGACCGACGCGCAGTTCGCGGCGTGGGGCTGGCGGGTGCCGTTCCTGCTGAGCATCGTGCTCGTCGGCGTCGGCCTGGTGATCCGGCTGCGGATCGAGGAAAGCCCGGTGTTCGCTCAGCTACGGGACTCGGCGGCACGCAGCCGGCGGCCGATGGTCGACGTCTTTCGCGAACGGCCGCGAGCGCTGCTGGTGGCGTCGGGGAGTTTCATCGCCAACACCGCGATCGGCTACATCTTCCTCGCGTACCTGTTGTCCTACGGCACTTCCGTGCTGAAGATCGACCGCACCACGTTGCTGGTGGTGGTGATCGCCGGCAGCGTCACGTGGCTGGTGAGCATCCTGGTGACGGCGGCGTGGTCGGACCGCGTCGGCCGCAAACCGGTGTACCTCTGGGGTTCGGTGCTGCTCGTGGTGTGGCCGATCCCGTTCTTCCTGCTGGTCGACACCCGCCAGACGGTGTGGCTGATCGTCGCCGTGGTGGTGCTGAACATCGGCCTCGGCGCGACGTACGGCCCGCAGTCGGCGTTGTTCGCGGAGTTGTTCGAACCGCGCTTCCGCTACAGCGGCGCGTCGTTCTCGTACGCCGTGGGCGCGGTACTGGGCGGCGGTTTCGCCCCGTTGATCGCGACGGCACTGCAGACCGCGACGGGGACGTCGTTGTCGGTGTCGCTCTACCTGGTGGGAGTGGCGGTGCTGAGCTTGATCGCGGTGGCCTTCATCCCGCGTGAGTGATCACAGCCGGTCGAGGCGGACCGCGGCGGCCATTCGCTCGTAGCCGGCGTCGCCGGGGTGGAGGTGGTCGCCGGAGTCGTAGGCGGGCAGCATCCGGAGCGGGTCGGCCGGGTCGCGGACCGCCGCGTCGAAGTCGACCACGGCGTCGAAGACGTTGCTGGTGCGGATGAACCGGTTCACCGCCGTGCGGGTGGCTTCCAGGGTCTCGTCGTAGACGCCCCAGCCCTTGAACGGCGTGAGCGTGCCGCCGAGGACCCGGATGCCGCGGGCGTGGGCCTGCGCGACCAGCTGGCGGTAGGCCGAGGTGATCGCGTCCGGGTCGGTCTGGTGCGGGTCCTGCTGGATGTCGTTGATGCCTTCCAGCACGATCAGCGTCCGCACGCCGCCGACGCCGAGCACGTCGCGGTCGAACCGGGAGAGCGCGTTCTGGCCCGCGCCGCTGCCCGGGACGTCGAGCAGCAGCCGGTTGGCGCTGATACCGGCGTTCTGCACGCCGAACCGGCCGTGCAGCCGGTCGGCCAGGTAGTCCGGCCAGCGGTGGTTGGCCCCGGTGGTGGAGCCGACGCCGTCGGTGATCGAGTCGCCGAGCGTCACCACAGTGGCTTCGGCGCCACCCTGGACGTCGACGCCGGACACGTAGTGCCACACGGACGTCTGCTCGGTGTAGGGCGCGCCCGACTCGCTGGCGGTGAAGTCGCCGGCGCGGGTGAAGTACGACGTCTGCGCCGCGGCCGGGTGGTAGGTCACCGGCCCGGACTTCGTCGGCACGTAGGTCGTCACGAGCAGGTTGGCGTCCGCCGGGACCCGCAGGCCGACCGGGTCGCTCAGCACCTCGGCACCGTTCGGGACGACGACACTGGGCGCGCCGCCGAACGTCAGCGACCGCAGCGTGCCGGGGACGGCGTCGGCCCCGGTCGCCTCGACCGCGACGGTGACGTGCCCGAAGGTGACGGCGCTGGTGCCGAAGGCGTTCGAGAGGTGGATCCGGGCCCGCCCGCCGCCGACGCTGGTGTGCACGACGTTGCGGATCGAGTAACCGGGGTAGCCGTCCGGGGTGTTCGGCACGCCGGACGCGGGAGCCGCGGCCCAGGTGCCGGCCCAGCCGCCGACGGACTGTTGAGCGAGGGCCGGGACAGCGCTTTCCGGGTTCGCACCACCGGACGTCGTGAGGATGGCCAACCCCGCCAAGACGGCCGTGCCCACGGCCAGAAAGCGTCGCATGCCCCACACGGTCGCGCCTGTCACTCGAACCAGCGACCGCTGATCAGGTGAGCGGACCGGACAAGATCCCGGACAGTAACGGCAAGTTGCTGTTTCGCCGGCAGTTTCCCTAGGGTTCCCCCTGGGCGGACCCGCCCGGGATTCTGGGGATGCCGGGCGGGCCCGCGCGAGGTGGCCGTTGCCGCGACGGCCGCTCGCCGGAGTGCCCCGGTCCCGATCCGAAGCGGAGGCTGGCCCGGATCGTTGCGTCGGGGCAACCCCGGAGGGCGTGTGCGAGAACGCCCTCACCCCCAAGCACGGCCGCCACCCTGACCCGGTTCACCCAGACCACTGGCTTTTTGCCCGCAAGCGCCAACCCACCGCCCGCGGGTGGCCAACCCGCCCGCCGGAGTGGCCAACACGTCGTTCGCGACGGCTAACTCGCCGCCCGGAGCGGCCAACACGCTCGCCAGAGTGGCCAACACACTGCCCGGAATGGCCAACACACTGCCCGGAATGGCCAACACGGCCGCTGGAGCGGCCGACATGCCCGTGGAGTGGCCAACACGTCGCTCGCGACGGCTAACTCGCCGTCCGGAGTGGCCAACACGCTCGCCGGAGTGGCCAACACACTGCCCGGAATGGCCAACACGGCCGCAGGGTCTATCCCGGAATCCCGGGCGTGTTGGTCGTTCCGGGCGCTGTGTCGGCCATTCCGGGCGCCGTGTTGGCTGCTCCGGGCGCTGAGTTGGCCGTTCCGGCGGAGGCGTCGGCCCGTTGAGGGGCGCGCGTGCCGGGATTCTCGTCACCGGCGAGTAACCCCCGAAAGCCGTGAATGGCACATCGAGAGACTTCAAGGCCCTCGATGTGCCATCCACGGCTGGGGAACAGCAAGCTCAAGCGGCGGCGGGGACCACGTCCAGTGCGCGGTGCCCGGCGTCGGTCAGTTCGGCCGGTGTCCACTGGCCGGGCGCCGCCAGGACCGCGGCGCGGATCAGGCCGGCGCGGGCCAGGTCGTGGGCGGCGTTCTGGTCGCAGCACGACAATCCGTCGACGCGGAGGTCGGGTTCGCAGCTGCAGCGGAGTTCGGCACGGCCCTCGCCGACCGCTTTGAGCATGGCGATCGCGCGGCGGCTCAGCGCGCTCGGGTGGGTGGACATGGTCTGGCCTCTCGGTCCGGCTGGGTCTGGTGCGAGTGCTGCAGCTCGTCACTGAGAACCACGCGCCGGACGTGAGCCCGGTTCACTTTGATCGTCCCTCTTGACACGGCGAACCCGGACGAGCAGGGTCAGTCATCGGATGAATCAGCTTCAGTAACCACAGATCGGCCCACTGGGGGGCCAGTCTGCCCGTACTCATCCGATCCCTGGAGGTTCAGTGACGACCTTCCCTCGCCGTCAAGCACTCGGCATGGCCGCCGGCGCCGCCGTGGCGCTGAGTGCGGCCGGCCTGACGCCCGCCGCGGCTTCGGACGCCGCCGGCGACACGCCCGACACCCCGATCGTGCCGCCACCGCCGCCCGTCCCGGTGGCGCTCGACGCCTGGTTCTCCAACGACGGCATCGACAGCGCGGCCGCCACCGGCGGCGACTTCGACGGGTCCGGCTACACCTTCCCGGCCGAGCAGCTGCCGGTCGGGCGGACGGCGACCGTCGGCGGCGTCCCGTTCCTGCTCGGCTCCGCGGCCGCCGGGGCGAAGAACAACGTCGTCGCCACCGGCCAGACGCTCGACCTGCCGAAGGGCCGCTACTTCGTCGCGTACTTCCTGGTCGCCGCCAGCTACGGCACCACCGGCGGCACGGCGACCGTGCACTACGCCGACGGCAGCACCAGCACCGGCTCGCTCTCCGGCCCGGACTGGTACACCGGCAGCGGCGCGCTGGTCTCGTCGTTCCGCTACGCGCCGGGCGGCGTCGTCGACGCCAACCCGGTTTCCCTGGCCACCGGCCAGGTCTGGGTCGACCCGGCCCGCGACGCCGTCGCGCTGACCCTGCCGACGACCGCGGCACCCGCGCCGAACGTCTCCAGCCTGCACGTCTTCGCGCTCACCCTGCAGCCCGTCGCCGTCGGCCGGTCCGCGCTGGTGCTGGACGGCCGCTCGACGGCGAACCTGCTCACCGACGGCGGGCCGCAGGCCGCCGAGGCGACCGTGGTGAACGCCGGCACCGTCTGGCTCGGGGCCCGCGACCGCGTCACGGTGACCCTCGACGTCCCCGGCGGCCGCACCACGGTCCCGGCGACCATCCGTGCGCTCGCGCCGGGGGAGCAGGCGACCGTCCGGCTCGGCCTGGCGCCGAACGCGTCCGTCCCGCCCGGCACGACCACGAACGGCCAGCTGCGCGTGACGGCCGGGCGCGGCACGCTCGCCACCCAGCAGGTGCCGATCACCCTCGGCGTCCCGGACTTCCGGCCGACCGACGCGTCGCTCTCGACGCACCGCGCGCCTTATTGGTTCACCGACAGCAAGTTCGGCATCTTCATCCACTGGGGCGTCTACGCCGTGCCCGCGTGGGCGCCGGTCGGGCAGCAGTACGCCGAGTGGTACTGGCAGAACCAGCAGGACCCCAACGGCGCGACCTACGCCTACCACGCCCAGAAGTACGGCGAGAACTTCGGCTACGACGACTTCATCCCGATGTTCACGGCGAAGAAGTTCGACCCGCGCGCCTGGCTGAAGCTGATCGCGGACGCGGGCGCCGAGTACTACGTCCTGACGTCCAAGCACCACGACGGCTTCGCGTTGTGGGACACCAAGGTCAGCGACCGCAACTCGGTCAAGCTCGGCCCGAAGCGGAACGTCATCGCCGAGCTGTTCGCGGCGTCCCGCAAGTACACGCCGCAGCTGCGCAACGGCCTGTACTTCTCGCTGCCGGAGTGGTTCAACCCGGACAACCCGTGGATGGGCCACGCGCCGCGCAACCCGTACACCGGCGCGCCGGTGCCCTACACCGGCTACACCGCGGGCAAGGACTTCGTCCGCGACTACCAGGCGCCGCAGGTGCTCGAGCTGATCCGCGAGTTCGACCCGGACGTCCTGTGGTTCGACATCGGCGGCGACAACGACAGCCGCGACGTGCTCACGGAGTACTTCAACCGCGCGAAGAACCGACGGCACCCCAAGGACGTCACCTACAACGATCGCGGCGGCATCCCGGACCACGACTTCACCACGCCGGAGTACACGACGTACCCGAACACGGTGGTGGCGAAGTGGGAGGCGAGCCGCGGCCTGGACCCGTTCTCCTACGGCTACAACCGCGCGACCCCGGACGACGAGTACATGACGGCCGAGGAGGTCGTCCGCACGCTCGTCGACATCGTGTCGAAGAACGGCAATTTCCTGCTCGACATCGGCCCGGACTACGACGGCACCATCCCGGCGGTGATGCAGCAGCACTTGCGCGACGCGGGTGCCTGGCTGAAGGTCAACGGCGAGGCGATCTACGGCACGACGTACTGGTCGCGGATGGCCCAGCTCGGCGACCTGCGGTTCACGGTCAAGCAGAACGAGGCGTTCTACGTGCATTCGCTCGCCGCGCCGGGCAGCCGCTTGGTGGTCGACGCGCCGGTCCCGGTCCGCTCCGGCGACCGCGTGACGCTGCTGGGTTACCGCGGAAACCTGCACTGGAGCGTCGAAAACGGCGCCCTGGTGATCGACGTCCCGGACGCGGCCCGGCAGGCGGGCCGCTTTGCCTGGGTGTTCAAGATCGCCTGGAGCTAGAAGTCGGCGTTCTTGCCGATGTACAGCTCCGCGAACGCCGCCACCGCGGCGGGCGATCCCAGCAGGCGGCGCATCCGGGCTTCCGCGATGCGCGCCAGGAACGGGTTGTCCGTCGCGGCGGCGGTGTTGTGGAAGATCTCCGACAGCCACAGCGAGAACTCCTGGTACTGCCAGACCAGCGGCAGGCACGCGGCGGAGTACCCGGCCAGCCGCGTCGGATCGCCGGCGTAGTGCGCCTGCAGCGCCTCCGTGAGCAGGAAAGCGTCGTGCAGGGCCAGGTTCATGCCCTTCGCGGCGATCGGTGCGACCAGGTGCGCTGACTCGCCCGCCAGGTGCAGCCGGCCGTGGGACATCGGCTCGACGACGTAGTTGTGCATGTCGAGGATCCGCTTCTCGATCAGCTCGCCTTCGACGATGTCGCCGCCCGGCACGGTGAGGCGCGCGTGCAGCTCTTCCCAGACGCGCTCGTGCGGCCAGTCCGCCTCGGTCTCGCCCGGTGCGGTCTGCAGGTAGAACCGGGTCACCGTCGGGGTGCGGGCCATGTGTGCGGCGAACCCGCGCGGGTGGATGCCGAACAGGACGCCGTCGGCGGACGGCGGCGCTTCCGCGAGCAGCGCCAGCCAGCCGATTCCGTAGTCGTGGTGGGCTTTCACCGTGGTTTCCGGCGGCAGGTGGCCTTGTGACACCCCGCGCGCGCCGTCGCAGCCCGCTACGAAGTCGCAGTCGACGCGGTGCTCGCCGTCGGCGGTCCGAAATGTCACCGCCGGCGAGTCCGACGTCAGGTCGTGCAGCCGGACGTCGCGCGCCCCGAACACCGCTTCGCCGCCCGCGTCGGTGTACTGCGCGACCAGGTCGGTCACCAGAAGCTGTTGCGGGTACACGAAATGCCGCTGGCCGGTGACGTCGCCGTAGCGCACGACGTGCCGTTGCCCGGCGAAGCGGAACTCGAACTCCTCGTGCCGCGGGGCCGTCGCGACGAGCTTGTCGCCCAGGCCGCGCGCTTCGAGCCCGCGGACCGCCCACTCCTCGATGAACCCGGCGCGCGGCCGCTGTTCGATGAACCCCCGGCTCCGCTCTTCCAGCAGCACGCAGGCGATCCCCGCGCGCCGCAGGAGGTTCGCCACCGTCAACCCGGCCGGACCCGCCCCCACCACGACCACCGCCGTGCGCGTCGCCACCATGCGCCCGAGGGTAGCGAACCGGGCAATTCAGTAAAAGCGCCGCAGCTGCGGCCACGCCGCCGACCACGGCCGGGTCAGCGTGTCGCACAGCGAGATCGTGACGCCGTCCTCGTCGTTGTCGACGCCTTCGGCGTTGTGGTGCGTCGCCACGGCGTGGCAGCCGGTGATCAGCCGCGACGCGGGGGAGCCGCGCTCGATCCGGCCGATGACCAGCACCGGCCCGACCATGCGATCCGGCGGCGGTCCCCAGTCGGCGTAGGACATGTGCGGCGAATACGGCTGCGGCAGTCCGCGTTCGGGCCCGTAGTACTCGAGCGCGCCGGCCTCGCCGTAGTTGTCGGTGAGGATGACGGCGGTGTCCTTGTCCGGAACCTGAGCCCACGCCGTCGCGACCGTGTCGGCGAACCCCGGCCAGCCGACCTGCTCGCCGGGTTCCTTGTTCACCGCCAGCAGCACGCCGTTCAGTGCGGTGGCCGGCACCACCGGGAGTCCGATGAGGACGGACACGACCACGCACACCGCCGTCACCACGCCGATCGACGCCCGCAGCACCGTCCCGGTCCGCGTCAGCCACCGCAACGCGGGTTCGGCGCCGAGCGCCACCAGCGGCAGCAGCAACGGCACCGAGTAGTACGGCTTCCCGCCCAGCGCCAGGAGTTCCACGCAGACCACGGGGTAGGCGATCACGAGCGCGCGGGCCCAGCGCACGCCGGCGTCACGCCACGGCCGGACGAGCCCGGCGATCCACACCGGCACCAGCACCGGCGACAGGTAGACCAGCTGCATCGGCACGAACAGCACGCGGTTCTCGCCGCCGTCGTCGTCGCTGATCCCGCCCGCGACGGTGAGCATCGGCCAGCCGTGCGACGCCTGCCAGAGCACCACCGGCGCGGTCAGCACGGCGGCGACGCCGATGCCCGCCGCGAGCCACCACGTCCGGAAGACCCGGCGCGGCCCGGCGACGGCCACGCCGATGCCGAGCCCGGACAGCACGAGCAGCACCAGCCACTTGTTCATCATGCCGAGCCCGGCCGCTGCGCCGACGGCGAGCCACCAGCGGCCGTCGCCGGTGCGCAGCAGCCGCAGGCCGGTGAACGCGATCAGCGACCACAGCAGCGTGTCGGCCGAGTTCGTCGCGAGCATGTGCGACACGACCAGCACGTACGTCGAGAGCGCCGTCGCCACCGCGGTGAACACCTGGACACCGCGGCCGCCGCCGAACTCGCGGGCGATCAGCACGACGACCACGACCGTCGCCATGCCCAGCAGGGTCGCGGCGACCCGCAGACTCATCGGGGTCTCGCCGAACAACGCCGTCGACGCCCGCGCGAGCCACGGCGTGATCGGCGGCTGGTCGACGTAGCCCCAGGCCGGTCGCTTGCCCGCGGCGAGGAAGTACAGCTCGTCGCGGTGGAAGCCGTACCGGCCGGACAACAGCGTCAGCACCACGGCCTGGACAGCGACGACGAGACCGACCGGCAATGCGGCAAAACGTGACAATGACCCGGATTCGCGACCGGCCCCCATGGCAGTCTCCCCTCGGCGTCCGAGGATCGTACGCTCTTGATCACCCGATCGGGAGCGCTCCGACGTATTCGCCGCCGGCGTCCGCGACCAGCTCTTCGAGGGACTGCGCCCGGCGGATCGGGGTGAACCGGACGTCGCCGGCCACGCCGATGTCGAAGCCGTGGACGGCCGGGCGCGGCAGCGTGTTGTACGCGTAGTGCGCGCCGAAGTAGTACGCGCCGGTGTCGTGGGCGACGACGAGGTCGCCGGGCTCCAGCAGCGGCAGCGGCCGTTCCCTGGCGAGCAGGTCGCCCGCGAAGCACAGCGGCCCGGCGACGTCCTGCGGCACGTCGGGGCCGGTCTTCGGCACGCCTGCGGCGTCGTACGCGCTGAGCCGCAACGGCCAGTGCTCCGGCTGCAGCACCGTGCGCGCGGCCACCTGGGCCCCCGCGTGCGTCACGGCGATGTGCCGCCCGCCCGCGACCTTCGTGTACTCGACGGCGCTGACGAGGAAACCGTTCTTCGCCAGCAGGGACCGGCCGAACTCGGTGACGTAGGTGTAGCGCCCGTCGCCGAGCGCCGGGACCCGCGCGAGCAGCGTCTCGACGTAGTCGGCGTAGGTCGGTCCGGGTTCGTCGGAGTCGAAGTTCACCGGCAGGCCGCCGCCGAGGTCGATGCTGGTGACCTGCCGGTACCCGGCTTCGGCGTTGATCTCCTCGGCGAGCGCGTGCACGGCGGCGACGCCGTCGGCCATCAGCCCGGGCGGGCAGCCCTGCGACCCGACGTGGACGTGCAGCCGGCTCAGCCACGGCCGGTGCGCGAACGCCTCGAGCAGCAGCGCGCGATACCCGTGGTCCCGCAACGGGATACCGAACTTCGACGCCGCCGTCGCCGTGCTCGTGTCACCGATCCGGCCGGCCCCGACCTGCGGGTTGATCCGCAGGCCCAGCACCGAGCGGGGCGGCGCCGCGCCGACGAGCCGGTCGAGCCGGGCCAGCTCCTGGAAGTTGTCGGCGTTGATCGCGGTGCCCTCGGCCAGGGCGTGGGCGAGCTCGCCGACGGTCTTGGCGGGGGAGTCGAGCACCAGCCGGGGCCCGCGGAGCCCGGCGGCCTCCGCGACCGCCGTCTCGCCGGGGCTGGCGACCTCGGCGTCGATCCCGAGGTCGCCGAGGAACCGCAGCAGCGGCGCGAGGCCGCACGCCTTGGCGGCGACGGTGTGCTGGACGTGCCCGAGCGGGGCGAAGGCCTCGGTCAGCTCCTCGACGGCCGCGCGGAGGCCGGCGAGGTCGACGAACCCGGCCATCGGGTCGACGAGCCGCCGGTCCGCCGCGGCGGTGAGGGCGAGCAGCCGGCGGTCGGTGCGGGCCGGGGAGGCGCTGGTCGTGGTCATGTTCCCAGGACAGCAGCGGACGGCCGTACCGGTCCAAGACGCAGACCCGATGAGACCATAGGACGCGCCTATAATGGCGGGGTGGACCTGCGCCGCTGGCACTACTTCGCCGTGCTCGTCGAAGAGATGCACTTCACCAGGGCGGCCGCCCGGCTGTTCGTGTCGCAGCCGTCGCTGAGCCAGCAGATTCGCGCCTTCGAGGCCGAGCTGGGCGTCGCGCTGCTGGACCGGTCGGGCCCGCGGTTCGCGTTGACGGACGCGGGCCGCGTCGCCGCGACGGAGGCCCGGGAGCTGCTGGACCGGTTGGACCGGGCGCGGGGCGTGATCACCGCGGCCGGGCGCGGCGACTCGGGACGGCTCCGGATCGCGTACACGCGCTCGGCACCCGGCCCGCTGGCCGGTGACCTGGTCGCGGCCTACCGCGCCCGCTTCCCGGGTGTCGAGCTGGCCCTGGAGACGGGCTGGACGAGCTTCAACCTGGCCCGCCTGGCCGCGGGCGAGATCGACCTCGGCTTCGTGCGCCCGCCGGTCACCCACCCGGGTGTCGCGGTGGCGGCGGTCGGGTCGGAGGAGGTGCTGATCGCGCTGCCGTCCGGCCACGACCTCGCCCGCCGCCGCGGCCGCCTGCGGCGGGCCTGGATCGCGGCCGAGCCGGTGGTCTTCTGGCCGCGCGAGAACGGCCCGGGCCAGTACGACGCGATCAGCGCCCAGGTCTGGCCGGCCGGCGTCCCGCCGATCGTGCGCGAGGAGCCGGAGGACGAGCAGCTGATGCGCGCGGTCGCCGAGGGCGCGGGCATCGCCGCGGTGCCGGAACACCGGGCCCGCGCGTTGCGCCGCAAGGGCGTGGTGCTGCGCCGGCTGGAGGAACCGGTGCCGCGCATCGACCTGGGCCTGGCCTGGCGCGCGGGGTCGGTGTCCTCGGTGGTGCGGGCGTTCGTGGACCTCGCGGCGGGAACGCCGTGAAGATCCGCCCACCGGCCGGCCGGGCTATGCTCTCGGAGGCTCCCGTCGAAGGGTATTCCATGGCAGGCCACGAGATCACCGACCGCATCGCCGACCTGATCGACGAAGAACACCGGCTGCGCACCGGCGCCCTCCACCACGGTGGGCTCACCGCGGACGACCGCGTCCGGCTCAAGGACCTCGAGCGCCAGCTGGACTCGGCCCTCGAGCTGCTGCACCGCCGCCAGGCCCTGTCCGTGTTCGACGACGAATAGCGCGGCTCAGCGCCGGGGCAGCTCGGGGGAGTCCGTGTCCAGCGGCACCGAGCGCGCGCGCACCAGTCCGAGCTGGACGGTCTGGCGGCCGGTCAGCGACTCCAGGACCCAGTCGGCGACTGTGCGCACGCGGTTCCCCGGCATCGCGCTCAGGTGGTAGCCGCGCGTCACGGCTTTGGCCAGGCGGCCGGAGAGCGGGATGTGCAGCGGGTTCGCCGCCGCGGCCCCGGCGCCGAGGTCGACGACGAACCCGAGGTCGTGGTGGCGGTAGCTGCGGGTGCGGCCCTGGCCGAGTGACGCCGCGACGTTGCGCCCGGCGAGCGTGCCCTGGCGTTCGGCGTGCTGCGCGGTCATCGCCGTGTAGCGGCCCGGCCGGGTGAGGTCGGGCACCGCGGCCGCGTCACCGCAGGCGAACACGTCGTCGCGGCCCGGCACGGTCAGCTGGGCCGTGACGACGACCCGGCCCTTCGCGGTCTCCAGGCCGAGGTCCGAGACCAGCGGGTCGGGCCGGACGCCGACGCACCACACGAGGGTGCGGGTCGGTACCAGGTCGCCGGTGGTGAGGGTGACGCCCTTGGCGTCCGCGTGGTCGACCGACGTCTTCGTCAGCACCTCGACCCCGCGCGAGCGCAGCACCTCGTCGGCCGTCTTCCCGAGCCGCCGGTCGAGCTCGGGCAGGACGCGCTCGGCGACGTCCACCAGCAGCCAGCGGATCCGCTGCCCGGCGAGCTCGGGGTGCCGCGCGGCCAGCGCGTCGGTGAAGGCCGGGCCCTGCGCGGCCACCTCGGTGCCGGTGTACCCCGCGCCGACGACCACGAACGTGCAGCGCGCGTCGCGTTCGGCCGGGTCCTCGGCCGCCGCGGCCAGCTCGATCTGCCGGGTGACGTGGTCCCGCAGGTACAACGCCTCGGGCACGCCGCGGAAGCCGTGCGCGTACTCCGGCACCCCCGGGATCGGCAACAGCTTGTTGACACTGCCCGCGGCCAGCACCAGCCGGTCGTACCCGATCCGGTGCTCTTCGTCCTCGGGATCGGTGTACGTGACGGCCCGCGCGTCGAAGTCGACCGCCGTCGCTTTGCCGAGCAGCAACCGGACCCCCGGCAGCGTCTCCGGGATCGACACGGTCACCCGCCGCGGGTCGAGGATCCCGGCCGCCACCTCCGGCAGCAACGGCAGGTAGAGGAAGTAGTCCGTCGGGTTGAGCACGACGATCTCGACGTCCTCGGCTTCCTTCCGCAGGCTCTTCGCCGCGTGGTACCCGGCGAACCCGCCGCCGACGATCACGACACGCATGGATCTCCTTCCGGGGCACCGATCTTGGTCCTGGCGGATTCCCCCAGGTCGGGGGAAGAAAACCCGCGGGGTTGACCTGTCGGCGCAGGGGCGTACGGTCGGGTGGTTGGCTGTTGTTCAGACACGTGCTCCGGTCAGCGCCCCTGAAAGCCGCGAAGGGAGCGCCATGTACCACTTGTTCCGCACGATCGACGAAGCCGGCGGGTTGACCGTCACGACCACCGAACGCCCTGGTGGTGTCCGCGTCCTCACCCTGGTGGGGGACATCGACGCCGCCACCGTCGGCGTCCTCGACGAGGCCCTCGCCACCGGTGACCGCCTGGTCGCCGACCTGTCGCGGGTCGGCTTCCTCAGCTGCGCCGGCGTCCGGTCCCTGCTCGAGGCGGACGACCGCACCGAACTGGCCGTCGTCGCCGGCGGGCACGCGGTCACCCGGTCGCTGGAAGTGACCGGTGCCGACCTGCTGCTGAAGCTGCACCGCCGCACGGGCGACGCGCTCGCCGCGCTGGCGGCCGTGGGCCTGCCCGCCGCGGAAGCCGGTCCGGACGCGTGAGCGCACCGGCCCGGCCGTCCACTGTGGCCGGTCGGCTCGGGTTCAGTCGTCCGGCCAGTCGCCGGTCGCCTTGCGGTAACCGACCGCGCCGGCTCGTTCGGTAGCGGCCTTGACGGCACCGAAGATCGCGCCCTGGACGGCGGCCGCGATGATCACCTGGGTCCAGGTGTAGTCGCGGTCGATCGCGTCCGGGGCGTCTTCTTCGCCGGCCGCGCGCTTCCAGACCTGCTTGAAGACCTGGCCCGCGAGGAGCCCGCCGAGGGCACCGACACCCCAGCTGAGCGGTTTGTAGACGACCTTGTTCACGAGTTCCTCCGTCGCGCGATCAGCCGGATCACGATCACCAGGCCCAGCACGCCCGCGAAGACCGGCAGCGGGTTGCTGCGCACGGCGTCGGCGCCTTGGCGGAACTTCACCGCGGTCGGCTCGTTCGTGACGTCGGCGACCTTCAGCGTGGCCTGGTCGAGCTTGCCGTCGATGTTCTCGGTGACCCGGGTCTTCACGTCGAGCTTCTGCCCGAGCGCGTCCAGGGTCTCGGTCAGCTCTTCACGGGTGGCGTCGCGGTCGAGCCGCGCCTCTTCCGCGTTCTTCGGGAAGTCCCCGCTCATGAGTGCACTCCCTGTTTCACGGTGTCCACGTCTTCGCGGACACCGGCGATGGCTTCCTCCGGCACCGGCGGCACCGCCTGCGTGACTTCCTTCTTGCCGACCAGGGCGGCGACCCCGGCGATCAGGAACAGTGCCACGGCGACGATCAGCGCCGCCAGCCAGGCGGGGACCACGAGCGCCAGTGCGAGGATCGCGGTGGCGACCAGCGCCCCGACGCCGAACAGCGCGAACAGCCCGGCGGCGCCGAACAACCCGGCGCCGAAGCCCATTTTCTTGCCCTTGTGCTGCAGCTCGATGACCCCGAGCCGGATCTCGTCCCGGACGAGGCGCTTGACCTCGTCGGACAGGTCCGACACCAGCTCGCCGACCGAGCGTTCGGCCGCGGGCTTCTTGTTCACTTCTTCGATCACGGAATACCTCCTGGGGCCGGGCTACCCGCGTTCCGGCGTGGATAACCACGCCGGATTTGCCCGGGTAACCGCGCTGTCCTGCGGAAGGTCACTCGGAAGAGTGAAACCGTGGGGTGGGTACCGGCCCGTGGCGTTTCGCGTCCGGACGCCTCGGGTAGGCCGGACGCATGACCACCACGACAGCCAATGTCCCCTCTGTGGAACTGAACAACGGCGTCCGGATCCCGCAGTTCGGGTTCGGGGTGTTCCAGATCCCGGCCGACGCCACGGCGAACGCCGTGCGGACGGCGCTGGACGCGGGCTACCGGCACATCGACACCGCGCAGATGTACCGGAACGAGGCGGGGGTCGGCGCGGCCATCGCGGAGTCCGGCCTGGCGCGCGAGGACGTCTTCGTCACCACGAAGCTCGCCAACGACGCCCAGGGTTACGACAACGCGATCACCGCGCTGGAGGGCAGCCTGCGGCGGCTCGGGCTCGACCACGTCGACCTGTACCTGATCCACTGGCCGCTGCCGAAGACCGGCAAGTACGTCAAGACGTGGCAGGGCTTCGAGGACATCCTGCGGGCCGGGAAGGCCCGCGCGATCGGCGTCTCGAACTTCCAGCCCGAGCACCTCGACCGGCTCGCCGAGGAGACCGGCACGGTGCCCGCAGTCAACCAGATCGAGCTGCACCCGGCGCTGCAGCAGGCGGAACTGCGCGAATACCACCGCGCCCACGGCATCGCGACCGAGGCGTGGAGCCCGCTGGCCCGGGCCGAGGTGCTCGAGGACCCGGTGCTGACCGGGCTCGCCGAGAAGTACGACCGCACCGCCGCGCAGGTCGTCCTCCGCTGGCACATCCAGCTCGGGAACATCGTGTTCCCCAAGTCGTCGACGCCGGAGCGGATCCGGCAGAACATCGACGTCTTCGGCTTCGAACTCGGCGAAGAGGACATGGCGGCGATCGGCGGGCTCGACGACGGCCACCGCACGGGGCCCGACCCCGACACCTTCACCGGGTGACGGACGCGTTTCCCTGCGCTACCCGCCGGGTACCTCTTCCGGAGAGGTCCCCCAGGAAGGAGCGTCCGGCATGAGCACGAACGCATACCTCGCGTTTCTCTTGATCGGCGCGCTGCTGGTCGTCGCGGACGGCCAGATCATCTACCGCAGCGGCCGCCGTTACCTCGAAAACTCCTACGGCGACCCGGCGGCCGGGGCGTCGATGGCCCGGCTGGTCACGGTGCTGTTCCACCTGGCGACGCTGGGTGTGCTGGCGCTCGTCTCGACCATCAACATCGGCGGTGACCTGCCCAGCATCATCGCCCGGATCGGCGTGCTGCTGCTGATCCTGGCGCTGGCCCACGCGATCACGCTCGGCGCGCTGGCCCGCATCCGCGGCGAGCAGGAGGTCGAAGCCGTCGTCCAGCGGGGCGGTCGGCAGCGGATCGAACCGGAGCAGCAGGGCCCCACGGTCACGCCGGTGACGGGCCAGGACGGCCGGTACCCGGACGTCAGCCCGTCGCTGGACCAGCGGCCGCCTTACACGGCGCCGTAAGCTCACGCCCGCACCGAAAGCGTCACTTCCACGTGGAAGTGACGCTTTCGGCGTGTCAGGGCCCGGGGACCGGCAGGTCCACCTCGGTGTGGCGAGTCGCCAGGGTTCTGGCCAGGTCGGCCAGCTTGACGTTCAGGTCCTGCGAGGCCTTGCGTAGGACGTCGAAGGCCTCGTCGGCCGTGATGCCGCGGCGCTGCATCAGGATGCCCTTCGCCTGCCCGATCACGTCGCGGCTGTCGACCGCCGTGCGCAGGTGGGTCGCCTCGAGCTCGGCGGACACGACGGACTCGGTGTGGGCCAGGGCCAGGGACGCGTGCGTCGCGAGCAGCAGCGCGGCGTCGATGGCGGCGGCGTCGAACGCGCCGGGCTTGCGCGAGTAGATGTTCAGCGCGCCGGACAGCCGGGGCGGCCGGGCGTCGGGGATCAGCGTGGTCGCCAGCACCGAGTGGAAGCCGTGCGCCGCGGTGCCGGGGCCGAACGACGGCCACCGCGGGTCCCGGCCGAC
This sequence comes from Amycolatopsis sp. WQ 127309, assembly GCF_023023025.1. Taxonomy (NCBI): domain Bacteria; kingdom Bacillati; phylum Actinomycetota; class Actinomycetes; order Pseudonocardiales; family Pseudonocardiaceae; genus Amycolatopsis; species Amycolatopsis sp. WQ 127309. The sequence goes on along the minus strand of NZ_CP095481.1, from coordinate 8,845,232 downwards.
GTCCTGCGACCAGCCGATCGCCGGCCCGTCCGGGCAGGCGGACTCGACGCAGGGGCCCTCACCGTGCTGGTACTGCAGCTCGTCGAGCGTCAGGGCGATCGGGTCGGTCTCGACCGGGGTGTGGAACCGGCCGTCCGGGTCGCGCAGGGTGATGCTCACCAGGTCGGCGTCCGGGATGATCTCGACGGCCGCGCCGACGACCAGCTTGAGCACGCCACCGACCGTCGGGGTCGCGTCGAGCAGCGTGCGCGTCAGGTCGGCGAACTGCCGCGCCAGCGGACCGGCCTCCGGGCGCGGGTCGTCCAGACCGGTCCAGGTGCGCTCTCCGGCCCGTTCGTCTTCGCCGACGCTCATTTCCCTCGCTGCCTTCGTCCCTCGTGATGCGGTCCTTCCCATTCAACCCGATCCCAGTGTGCACCCCGGCCGGGCCGGGCGTGATCCCCGTCGCGGGTGGCGTCAACCGGCGGTGGTGGTTCCCCCGGACGCCGGGTCGAGCGCGCCGCGGACCCGGTCGACGAACCCGGGGCCCGGCCGGAGCTGGTCGGCCTGGGGCATCCGGTCGGACAGGCCGGGGTGCGGCAGGGTCGCCGCGGCATCGCGGGCCTCGACCAGCTCCCGGCCGAGCTCGCCGCGGCGGTCCGGGGACCAGTCCCGCCGGATCCGCGCCACCGCTTCGGCGCCTTCGTCACGCACGTGCCGCCGGACGGTGCGGATCAGCCCGCCCAGCAGCCGCTCGAAGCGCGTCTCCTGCGGCCCGGCCCCCTCCAGCTGCCGCATCAGCCCGTCCGCCTCGGCGAGGTCCCAGGCGCCGTCGAGGTAGGGCTCCTCGGCGACGGTGTGGCGGACCAGCGCCCCGATGAGGTGATCGGCGAGGTCCTTGCGGTTCTCCGGGCTGCCTTGGCCGAGCTCCAGCTCGGTACACAGCCGCTCGAGCTCCCGGTGGTCGCCGTCGAGGACGGTGGTGAGGTCGGTTGCGGGCCGGCGGTGGTTCATGCACGCTCCTGTTCCGGATTCGATTTCTTCCGGGTTACCCGCTGCCCGTGCGCCGAATCCCGTGTCGGCACCGGGCCCACCGGGTAGCCGGTGAGGAAACCCACCGCCACCAGGAAGGACGTCCATGGCTGCGCCGTCGATGGTGATCGAGCGCGAACGCAAGTACGAGATCGTCCCGGGCAGCGGGGTGCCGCGGCTGCTCGGTGTCGCCGGCGTCGCGACGCAGGACGATCCCGTGGAGCAGGTCCTCGACGCGTCGTACTACGACACCCGGACCTTCCGGCTGGCCCAGGCCGGTATCACCCTGCGCCGCCGGGTCGGCGGACACGACGCGGGCTGGCACGTCAAGCTGCCCGTCTCGGCCGACGAGCGCCGGGAGATCCAGCTGCCGCTCGGCGGGGACGCCCACCAGGTGCCCGGCCGGCTCAAGCGCCTGGTCCGGGCCTACACGCTGGGGGAGAAGCTGGTGCCGATCGCGCACCTGCGCACCGACCGCTTCGCCCACCGCCTCGCCGACGCCGAGGGCCGGACCGTCGCCGTCCTGACCGACGACCACGTGACCGGCGAGGCCGGCGGCGAGTCCGCGCGGCTCGACGAGTGGCGGGAGCTGGAACTGGAGCTCGACCCCGGCACGGAGCCGGGCCTGCTGGCCGAGTTCGACCGGGCGCTGGCCGGGGCCGGCGCGACCGCGTCGCCGTGGCCGTCGAAGCTGCGGCGCCTGATCGGCGACCGCGTGCCCGCACCGCGCCGCGCCCGCAAGAAGCCCGCCGCCGCGGACGTCGTGCTGGCGTCCCTGCGCGCGCACTTCGACGACCTGCGCCGCGCCGACGTCGGCGTCCGGCTGGACGTCGCGGACTCGGTGCACCAGATGCGCGTGGCGAGCCGGAAGCTCCGCAGCGCCCTGCGCACCTTCGGGTCCATTGTGGACGAAGAGGCGACGGCGCCGGTCGCCGCCGAGCTGAAGTGGCTCGGCCACGAGCTGGCGCCGGCCCGCGACACCGAGGTCACGCAGGACCGGCTGGGCGAGCAGCTGGACGGCTTGCCGCCGGAGCTGGTGCTCGGACCGCTGCGCCAGTACCTGACGCGCTACTTCGCGCGCGAGGAGGAGCAGGGCCGGACCCGGGCGCTGGAGGCGCTGACCGGCAAGCGGTACCGGAACCTGCTGCGGGCGCTCGACGCCGTGCTGGCGGAGCCGGCGCTGACCGACGGCGGGCGCAAGCCCGCGAAGTCCGCGCTGCGCAAGTCCGTCCGCAAGGCCGCGAAGAAGCTGCGCCGCGCCCAGGCCGCGACCCGCGGGCTGAAGGGCGCAGACCTCGAGACGGCCCTGCACGACGTCCGCAAGAAGGCCAAGCGGGCCCGCTACGCCGCCGACACCGTGAAGCCGGTGTACGGGAAGAAGCTGCGCGCGTGGCGCAAGAACGTCAAGGCCGTGCAGCAGACGCTGGGCGCGCACCAGGACACCGTGGTCGGCCGGGAGGTGCTGCACCACCTCGCCGTCGACGGGCACGGCGAGGGCCAGAACACGTTCACGTTCGGGATCCTGCACGGCCAGGACGCCGCGAAGGCGGCGCGGCTGCGGGAGGAGTTCGCGGGACAGTGGCGGCGGCTCCGGAAGGGCGACCGCCCCGGCTGGCTCGGCTAGCCGTTCGCGCCGGTACCGGCGGCGGCTCGGAAGGGCCGCCGCCCGGGACGGCGTCAGGCGTCGCCGGTGAGCTTGCCGCGCAGCTGCTCCAGCGTCTGCGACAGCAGGCGGGAGACGTGCATCTGGGAGATGCCGACGCGGTCGGCGATCTGGGTCTGCGTCAGGCCGCCGAAGAAGCGCATCACGAGGATCGCGCGCTCGCGGGGCGGCAGCTCCTGCAGCAGCGGCTGGAGGGCTTCGTGGTTCTCCACCATGGCCATCTCGTGGTCCGGCTCGCCCATGGTGTCGGCCAGTGAGAGCGCCTCGGCGTCGTCGTGCACCGGCTTGTCCACCGACAGCGCCTGGTAGGCGTTCCCGGCGAGCAGGCCCTCGCGGACCTCGTCGACGTCCAGGCTCAGGTGCTCGGCCAGCTCCGACGGCGTCGGCGCGCGGCCGAGGCGCTGCGACAGCGTGGCGGACCCCTGGCTGAGCGAGAGGTGCAGTTCCTTGAGCCGGCGCGGCACGCGGACGGACCAGCCGGTGTCGCGGAAGTGGCGCCGGACCTCACCCATGATCGTCGGCACCGCGAAGGACAGGAAGTCGTGCCCGCGCGCCGGGTCGAAGCGGTCGACGGCGTTGATCAGCCCGATCCGGGCCACCTGGACCAGGTCTTCCCGCGGTTCCCCGCGCCCGGAGAACCGGGTCGCGATGTGCTCGGCCAGCGGCAGCAGCTCGGTCACGAGCCGGCCCCGGACCACGTCACGCCGCAGGTCGTCCGCCGCGAGCTCGCCCAGCTCCTCGAACAGCGGCTCGCAGTGGGCGTATTCGTCGGGGCGGTGGAGGAGGGTTTTGCGCTCGGCGCTCACGCGCTCGTTCCCGGGTTGAGCACCAGCTCGATCGTGATGATGCCCGCGCCCCCGCCCGGCAGGACGTCGCAGTGCGCGGTCACCGACCGGCTCAGGGTGGTCAGCACGTGCCAGCCGAACGTCCGGTCGCTGGGCGGCCGGGGGTCGGTCGACCGGGCCGAGACCACGACGTGCAGCGCGTCGGGCGTCTGCCGGAAGCGGCAGTGCAGCTGGGTGCCGAGCTCCGCGAGCTGGACCAGCTGCGCGCAGGCCTCGTCGACCGCCATCTTGGCGTCGGCGATGGCGTCCAGGCCGAAGTCCGCGCGGGACACCATGCCGTGGGTGAGCATCCGGACCAGGGGGATCTGCTCGGCCATGGCGGGCAACCGCAGCTCCACCACCTCGTCGAGCAGGCCGTCGGCCGACGGCTGCCCGCCGGACGGGCCACTTCGTGTTTCTTCCATACCGGACTGTCTACCCATCTGGGGGAACCCTGACACTTCGCGATCCGGACTCGAGGACGCCGTCACCGGCCGAGGGCCCGTTCGAGCTCTTTCTTGGTCATCTTGGAGCGACCGTCGATGTTCCGCTTCTTGGCTTCGTTGTAGAGCTGGTCCCTGGTCGGGCCGCCCGGGCCCTTGCCGTTCCCGGAGCGCTCACCGCCGCGCTCCTGCGGGGACTTGTCGTTGAGAGAGGACGGGCTCGCCTCACGCGATTCACCCGACTGGGCCCGGTTCTTGTTCACCGTGCGGGCCGCGATCTCCTTGGCCCGCTTGGTGCTCGCGCCGCGGTCTTCCTGCGCGTCCTTGATGTGCTCGTACTGACGTTCGCGCTTGCCGCTCCAGGCCTGAGGCATGACCGCTCCCTTCGATGATCGACGGATACCCGGTCCGCGACCGGGCAAACGTCGCGGTTGATCATTATCGGGGCCGGGTAAGCGGCGCGGGACGAAAGGAGTTCCGATGCGGATCGGCTACACCCTGATGACCGAGCAGACGGGTCCGAACGACCTGGTGCGCTACGCCGCCGGCGCGGAACGAGCGGGTTTCGCGTTCGAGGTCATGAGCGACCACTACTCGCCGTGGCTGGCCGAACAGGGCCACTCGCCGTACGCCTGGAGCGTGCTGGGCGCGGTCACGCAGGTCACCGAACGCGCCGAGCTGATGACGTTCGTGACCTGCCCGACCATGCGCTACCACCCCGCGGTGGTGGCGCAGAAGGCGGCGACGATCCAGGCGCTGTCCGGCGGGCGGTTCACCCTCGGGCTCGGCGCGGGCGAGAACCTCAACGAGCACGTCGTCGGGCGCGGCTGGCCGGGGGCGAACGTCCGCCACGACATGCTCGCCGAGGCCGTCCAGATCATCGGCGGCCTCTTCGACGGCGGCTACTTCAGCTACGAGGGCAAGCACTTCCGCGTCGACTCCGCGAAGCTGTGGGACCTGCCGGAGACGCGCACGCCGATCGGCGTCGCGGTGTCCGGCGCGCAGTCGGTGCGCCGGTTCGCCCCGGTCGCCGACGCGATGATCGCCGTCGAGCCGAAGGCGGACCTGGCGCGGGAGTGGGACGCCGCCCGGCCCGGTCCGGCGTCCCGCAAGATCGCCCAGCTGCCGGTGTCGTGGGGCACCGACCGCGACGCCGCGGTGAAGCGCGCCCACGAGCAGTTCCGCTGGTTCGCCGGCGGCTGGAAGGTCAACGCCGAGCTGCCGGGCCCGGCCGGGTTCGCCGGCGCCACCCGGTTCGTCCGCGAGGACGACGTCGCCGGGTCGATCCCGTGCGGCCCGGACGTCGAGCCGATCGTCGAGGGCGTGCGCGAGTTCGCGAAGGCGGGCTTCACCGACGTCGCGCTGATCCAGATCGGCGGCGACCAGCAGGACGGCTTCCTCGACTTCGCCGAGAAGGAGCTGCTGCCGGCCCTGGCCGCCGAACTGGACTAGGCGGTGTCCTGTAAGTCTGCTCGATGGGCCGCCTGGGCGCGAAGACCGCGAGCTTGACTTGCAGGACACCGCCTAGCACCCGGCCTGCCCGGCTTCCAGCACGGCGTGGACCGGCGCCCGGGCAGTCCACTTCGGACAGAGCGACGTCGGCGCGGTCGCGCCGCCGAGGTCGCCCCGCACGGGCCACCGGTCGTCGGGCCGCGGCCGGACGACCGCGCGGGCCCCGCGACCGCCGTTGCTCCGAACGGACGTGCGGCGCGCGGAGGTGGTGACCGCTTGTGCCCGCCGCCGCGGGGATGCAGTAATCTCGCGCTGGACCCGTTAAAGCGCTAGCGGCCCACTGTGGCGCGCGCCCGGGTCCTCCCTGGTCTTAGAGCGCCCTTAGCACAAGAAAGTAAGGGGCGTCACCAGGATGACGGGCGGGCATGAACAGCTCACCGCGCGGCTCGACGATGTGACGGTCGCGATGGAGTCGCTGACCGCGATGCTCGACACGAAGCTGGATCTCGGCCAGATGTTGCAGGCCGTCTGCGACCACGCCGTGCAGGTGGTGCCGGGGGCCGACATGGCGAGCATCACCCTGGTCCGGGACGGGGAACCGGAGACGGTCGCCAGCACCGACCAGCGGGCGGTCAACTTCGACCGCGAGCAGTATCGCATCGGGGACGGACCGTGCCTGCGCGCCGCCGAAACCGGGCAGCCGGTGCGGGTCGGCGTCGGCGCGGTCGGGGACCTGTGGCCGCAGTTCGTGACGAAGGCCGAGCAGCTGGGCGTCGCGAGTTTCCTCGCCGCGCCGCTGACGGTGGACGACGACATGTCCGGCGCGGTCAACCTGTTCGGGTTCGGCGAGCACGGGTTCAGCGAGCTGGGCACGAAGATCCTCGAGCTGTACACCGCGACGGTGGTGCTGGGGCTGCGCAGCGCGCGCCGCTACTTCGCGGCGCAGGAGCTGATCGAACAGCTCAACCGCGCGCTGGAGACGCGCGCGGTGATCGAGCAGGCCAAGGGGATCCTGATGGCGGCACACCGGATCACGGCGGAGGACGCGTTCCAGCGCCTGGTCAAGCGCTCCCAGGACGGCAACCGCAAGCTCCACGAGGTGGCCGCCGAGTTCGTCGCGGCGGTGGCGACGACGAGCAACTGAGGCTTCGAACGTCCGTGAAGGCCTCCTTACCGGCTCTTAAGGCCGGTAAGGAGGCCTTCACGGACAGTTAGTTCGCGGGGACCTCGTCCGGGGGCGCGTCGGCCTGGGGCACCGGGTCCGGCTGCCGGCTGCGCGTGCACGTCGTGCAGACCAGGGTGCGGCCGAGCACCCGGCCGTCGTCGGCGACGACCTGCGCGACGTGCATCGTGGGGAAGCCGCAGACCTCGCAGGGCAGCGAGCCGTCCTCGCGGCTGATGCGGATCTGTGTGCCCATGCGGCCTCCTGGTGTGACGTGGGTCTCACCTACCTTGCCGGGTCCGGCGCCGGAACCGGGCGATTTCACTCGTTCGGCCCAATGATCGGTGTCTCCGGCGTCCGGTCCGGTGACTCCTGTGTTCCGTCCGGTGATGCGGGGTAGCCGGGCTGGGGAAGGAACCGGGAAAAGGGGAGCACGGGATGAGGGACAAGCGGAATGATCTGCGACCGGTCGTCGACCTGCTGGTCGACGGCGAGGACACGCCGGAGCGGCAGCGGCTGCGCCGGAAGGCGGCACTGGCCGTCGCGGCGGGGGCCAAGGACGCCGACGACTGCGCGTTGCTGCTCGAGATGCTGGGCCTGCACCGCGGCGACAGCAAGAGCACCGAAGTGGCCTGAGCGGTTTCGGGACGACCGTGCGCGGGTATCGGAGGCGCTGAGGAGGTCGTCATGGCCAGACCGGTATGGAGTGGTGCGCTGAGCCTGGGGCTGGTCACCGTTCCGGTGGAGCTGTACCCCGCGGTGGCGGACCACACGATCCACTTCCACCAGTTCGAACGCGAGACGTCCGACCGGATCCGCAACCGCAAGGTCAACGAGCGGACCGGCGACGAGGTCACCCAGGACGAGATCGTCAAGGGCTACGACGTCGGCGGCGGCGACCACGTGCTCGTCGAGCCGGACGAGCTGGACGAGATCGCGCCCGAGCGGTCGCGGCGGATCGACATCGAGCAGTTCGTCGAGCTCGACGAGATCGACCCGTGGTTCTACGACCGGACGTACTGGCTGAAGCCGGCGAAGGAGGACTTCGCCAAGGCGTACGGGCTGCTGCTGCAGGCGATGGACCGCAGCGAGAAGGCCGGCGTGGCGAAGTTCGTGCTGCGCGGCAAGGAGTACCTCTGCGCGATCCGCGCGGGCGAGGACGTGATGGTCCTCAACACGCTGCACTTCGTCGCGGACCTCCGGAAGCCGAAGGACGTCATGGGCGGGCTGCCCAAGGTGCCCAAGGCCCGGCCGAAGGAGCTCGACATGGCCCTGTCGCTGGTCGACGAGATGACCGCGCCGTGGCGCCCGGAGGACTTCCGCGACGAGTACTCCGAGCGCGTCGAGGAGCTGATCAAGGCCAAGGAGTCCGGCAAGGAGATCGCCCACGAGGAGGAGCCGGCGCAGTCGGCCGACGTCGTCGACCTGTTCGAGGCCCTTTCGCGCAGCGTGAAGAGCCGCAAGGGTGGCGGCAAGCCGGCGGCGAAGGGCAAGAAGAAGGCCGCGAAGAAGCAGGCCGATCTGGGGGAGCTGTCCAAGACCGAGCTGGACAAGCTGGCGCGGGAGAAGAACGTCAAGGGCCGGTCGAAGATGTCGCGGACCCAGCTGGAGAAGGCGCTCAAGGCGTCCTGACGAGAACCGCCTCGGTGGTCCGGGACCACCGAGGCGGGGGAAACGCGCTCAGTGGGCGGCGGGCTCGGCGTCGCCGGTGGTGGCCTTGCGGGTCGTCTCCGAGCGGGCGATGTGCCACGCCACCAGCGCGCCCGCGCTGACCGTGCCCCAGAGCACCAGCGAGGCGTCCCGGGCGAACAGGCCGACGACGAGCATCACCACCGCCGTGATGTCGCACAGGATGAGCAGGAGGCTCCAGCGCCGGGCTTGCCGCATGTCGCGACCGCTGAACACGTCGGCGAGCGTGGGGTCGCTCGCCAGCAGTTCCGCCTCGATCTCGCGAAGGGCATGGCGTTCACGGTCCGGCAGCATCGGGGGTCCTCCTCGGCCTCGGCTTATCCCACAGGTACCCCCGCGACGCTGCTTCCAAGCAGCGCTTTCGGGGAACGTGCCGCGTTCGGGCACTACCGTCAGTGGTTGTCACGGGGGATCCCTTTCGTCGCGGCCACCCGTTGGTAGGCCACCGCCGGGCGCAGCACCATGCCGTCGCAGAGCTGGTCGACCATCGAGCGCTGGATCTCCTGCCACGGCGTCTGCGATTCGGGCACCCGGTACCCGCCCGCCTCTTCGAGCTCCTTGTGCCGCAGCGCGAGCTCGTCGTCGGTGATCAGGACGTCCGCGGTGCCCGCCGTGAGGTCGATGCGCACCCGGTCGCCCGTCCGCAGCACGGCGAGCCCGCCGCCCGCCGCGGCCTCGGGGGAGGCGTTGAGGATCGACGGCGAGCCGGAGGTGCCCGACTGGCGGCCGTCGCCGAGGCACGGCAGCTCGTGCACCCCGCGCTTGATCAGCTCGGCCGGCGGGCGCATGTTGACCACCTCGGCCGAGCCCGGGTAGCCGAGCGGGCCGGTCCCGCGCATGACGAGCAGCGACTCCTCGTCGACGCCGAGGTCCGGGTCGTCGATGCGGGCGTGGTAGTCCTCCGGGCCGTCGAACACGACCGCGGTGCCCTCGTACACCCCGCCGGCCAGGTAGCGGCGCCGGAACTCCGGCGAGATCACGCTGGACTTCATGATCGCGGCGTCGAACAGGTTGCCGTGCAGCACGAGGAACCCGGCGTCGGCCACCAGCGCGGTGTCGAACGTCCGGATGACGTCGCGGTCGCCCGCCTCGGCGTCGCGGCAGTTGTCGCCGAGCGTGCGGCCGTTGACCGTGGGCGCGTCCTCGTGGATCAGCCCGTGCCGCATCAGCTCGTGCACCACGGCCGGCACCCCGCCGGCGCGGTGGAACTCCTCGCCGAGGTACTTGCCGGCCGGCTGCAGGTCGACCAGCAGCGGCACGGCGTGCCCGAGCCGCTGCCAGTCGGTCAGCGGCAGGTCGACGCCGATGTGCCGGGCGATCGCGGAGAGGTGGATCGGCGCGTTGGTGGACCCGCCGATGGCCGAGCTGACGACGATGGCGTTCTCGAACGCCGCCCGCGTCAGGATGTCCGAGGGTTTCAGGTCTTCCCGCACCAGCTCGACGATCCGCAGCCCGGTGCGGTAGGCCATCCGCGCCCGGTCGCGGTGCGGCGCCGGGATGGCCGCGCAGCCGGGCAGGCTCATCCCGAGCGCCTCGGCGAGCGCGTTCATCGTCGAGGCCGTGCCCATCGTGTTGCAGTGCCCGGGCGACGGCGCCGACGACGCGACCAGCTCCATGAACCCGGCGTCGTCGATCTCCCCGGCGGCGAGCAGCTCACGCGCTTTCCAGACGATGGTGCCCGACCCGGTGCGCTCGCCGTTGTGCCAGCCGTTGAGCATCGGCCCGCCGGACAGCACGATGGCGGGGATGTCCACGGTCGCGGCGGCCATCAGGCACGCCGGCGTCGTCTTGTCACAGCCGGTGGTCAGCACGACGCCGTCGATGGGGTAGCCGTAGAGCGTCTCGACGAGCCCGAGGTAGGCGAGGTTCCGATCCAGCGCGGCGGTCGGGCGCTTGCCGGTCTCCTGGATGGGGTGCACCGGGAACTCGATCGCGATCCCGCCGGCCTCGCGGATCCCTTCGCGCGTCCGGTCGGCCAGCTGCAGGTGGTGCCGGTTGCACGGGGTGAGGTCCGAGCCGGTCTGCGCGATCCCGATGATCGGCTTCCCGGACTGCAGCTCTTCCCTGGTCAGACCCCAGTTCATGTACCGCTCGAGGTAGAGCGCGGTCATCCCGGGGTCGGCGGGGTTGTTGAACCAAGCTTCACTGCGCAGTCCCATACCGGCCAGTCTGTCACTCGCGCGCCCCGACGCGGTCGCGTGAACGCCGTGAGGGGCACCTTCAGGGACGTGGTGTCCCTGAAGGTGCCCCTCACGGCGTGCCTCCTCGTGGTGCGGCCCGGAGGTGTCAGCCCAGGCCGTTGAGGCCGATCACCCGCGAGTACCAGTGCGCGCTGCGCTTCGGTGTCCGCGTCTGCGTCTCGTAGTCGACGTGGACCAGGCCGAACCGCTTGGCGTAGCCCTCCGCCCACTCGAAGTTGTCCAGCAGCGACCAGTAGAAGTAGCCCCGCAGGTCGACGCCCGCCGCCAGGGCCTCGTGGGCCGCGCGCAGGTGGGAGTCCAGGAACGCGATGCGGTCGGTGTCGACGATCTCGCCGCCGTCGGAGACGACGTCCGGGTAGGCCGCGCCGTTCTCCGTGATGTACAGCGGGATCTGGCGGTAGCCCCGGTGGACCTGCAGCAGCGACTCCGTCAGCCCGGCCGGCTGGACCTCCCAGCCGGAGTCCGTGCGGGGCGCGGCCGGGTCCGGCACGAAGTGGACGTCGCCCGCGCCGACCCACTCCGGGCCCGCCGGCTCGCTGCCCGGCACCGGGCGGCCCGCGACGCGGTAGTCGCGGTAGTAGTTCACGCCGAGCCAGTCGACGTGCGCCGCGATGACCGCGCTGTCCTCGGGCCGCACGACCTCGCCGAGCCCGAACGGCGCGAGGTCCTCGACCAGGTCGTCCGGGTAGCCGCCGCGCAGCACCGGGTCGAGGAACAGCCGGTTCTGCAGGCCGTCGATCCGCCGGGCCGCCGAGACGTCGCTCGCGTTCGCCGGGTCGTGCGGGGCGACCGGGTACAGGTTGAGCGTGATCCCGGCCGGGACGCCCGGCGCGTGCCGCCGGATGAGGTCCATCGCCAGCCCGTGCCCCAGCAGCAGGTGGTGCGTGGCGGCGACGGCGGCGGTGTGGTCGGTGCGGCCCGGCGCGTGGATGCCGCCCGCGTAGCCGAGCATCGCCGCGCACCACGGCTCGTTGAGCGTCGACCAGCTGGCGACGCGGTCGCCGAGGCGGGCCAGCACGGTCTCGGCGTACTCGGCGAAGCGGTACGCGGTGTCCCGGGACGTCCAGCCGCCTTGGGCTTCCAGCGCCTGCGGCAGGTCCCAGTGGTAGAGCGTCGCCCACGGCTCGATCCCGGCCTCGAGGAGCCGGTCGACGAGCCGGTCGTAGAAGGCGAGCCCGGCGGCGTTGGCGGCGCCGCCGTCGGGCCGCACCCGCGGCCAGGCCAGCGAGAACCGGTAGGCGCCCAGGCCCAGGCGGCGCATCAGGTCGACGTCCTCGCCGTAGCGGCGGTAGTGGTCGGCCGCCGGGTCCCCGGTGTCGCCGCCCACGACCGCACCCGGACGGCGCGCGAAGACGTCCCAGACCGAGTCGGTGCGCCCGTCGGCCGTGGTCGCCCCTTCCACCTGGAAGGCCGCGGTGGCGGCGCCCCAGACGAAGGCGGGCGGGAACATCAACGCGGTCTCCGCCCGAACGTTTTCCGCCCGAACGCTGTCGGGATGTACGGACATGTTCACCCTTTCACGGCACCTTGCATGATCCCGGCCACGATCTGGCGGCCGAGGAGGAGGAAGACGATGAGGATCGGGATGGTGGCCAGGGTCGTGCCGGCCAGCACCAGCGAGTAGTCGACGTAGTAACCGCTCTGCAGCTTCTCCAGCGCCACCTGGACGGTCGGGTTGCCCGCGTCCAGGACCACCAGCGGCCACAGGAAGTCGTTCCAGGACGTCATGAACGTGAACATCGCCAGGATCGCCGCCGCCGGGCGCACCGCGGGCAGGCAGACGTTCCAGAAGATGCGGATCATGCTGCAGCCGTCGACGCGCGCGGCCTCGATCAGCTCGTACGGCAACGCGTCCACGGTGTACTGGCGCATCCAGAACACGCCGAACGCGGTGACCAGGTTGGGCACGATCACCGACTGCAGCCCGCCGGCCCAGCCGAGCTTCGACATGGCGATGAACAGCGGGATGATGCCGAGCTGGGTGGGCACGGCGAGGGTGATGACGATGAACACGAACAGCCCGTTGCGGCCGCGGAACCGGAGTTTCGCGAAGGCGAACCCGGCCAGCGAGGAGAACAGCACCGTGGTGAGCGTGACCGTGCCGGACACGATGACGCTGTTGGCCAGCGCCTTCCAGAACGGCACGGTGTCGAACACCCGGGCCGCGTTGGCGAAGAAGTTGCCGCCGGGGAAGAACGGCGGGATGCGCTCGGTGAGCATCCCGTTGTCGCGGCTGGCGACCAGGAACGACCAGTAGAACGGGAACAGCGAGCCGAGCACGAAGACGGCGAGCACCCAGTAGGTCGCCCTGCGCGGCTTGCCGAGCGTCGCGACGCTCTTGCGGAGTCCACTGTGGATGGTGGTCATCTCTTCTTCACCGCCGGGGTGCGGGCCAGCCGGCCGGTGAGGAAGAAGTTCACCAGCGCGATGAGCACGATGATCAGGAACAGCACCCAGGCGATCGCCGAGGCGTACCCGAGGTTGAAGTTCTCGAACGCGGATTGGTACAGGTACAGCGTCACGGTCTGGAACTGGTTGGTGGAACCGCCGTTGTTCGACCCGGGCATGGCGTCGAACAGCTTGGGCTCGGTGAAGATCTGCAGCCCGCCGATCGTGGAGGTGATGGTGACGAAGATCAGCGTCGGCTTCAGCAGCGGCAGCGTGACGGCGGTGAACCGCCGCCACATCCCCGCGCCGTCGATCAGCGCGGCCTCGTGCAGTTCCTTCGGGATGGCCTGCATCGCGGCCAGCACGATCAGCGCGTTGTAGCCGGTCCAGCGCCAGTTCACCATGATCGCGATCGCGACGTGGCTGCCGAAGCGGCTGGCCTGCCAGTCGACCGGGTCGAGGCCGATCGTCTGCAGCACGCCGTTGATCAGCCCGTACTTCGGGCCGAACAGGTTGGCGAAGATGATGCCGATCGCGACGAGGCTGGCCGCGTACGGCAGCAGGATGCCGACGCGCCAGCCGGTCGCGCCGCGCAGCCGGCCGCCGAGCAGCGCCGCGAGCGCCATCGCGATGATGAGCTGCGGGATGCTGGAGAGCAGGAAGATGCTGACGGTGTTGGCCAGCGCGTTCCAGAACTGCCCGTCGGCGAACAGCTCCTTGTAGTTGTCGATGCCGATGAAGTCGGGGTTGTCGTCCCCGGCCTTCCACTTGAACAGCGACACGTACGCGGTGTAGAGCAGCGGGAACAGCCCGACGACACCGAAGACGATGAAGAACGGTGCGACGTAGAGGTACGGCGATGCCTTGACGTCCCACCGGCTCAGCTTGTGCCGGAAGGTGGGCCGGGGAGACGTGCGCTCCCCGGCCGTGCCCTCTTCCGGGCTCCCTTCCGGCGCGATCTTGTCGATGACGGTCATGAGGTCAGCGCGTGATCTTCTTCGCCGCGTCGACCAGTTGCTGCCAGCCGTCCGCCGCCGGCTTGCCCTGCTCGACCGCCTGCAGCGCGGGGCTCGACGCGTTCTCCTGGATCTGGCCGTCGCCGGGGCCCTTGTACTGCGGCTTCTGGACCTTCTTGGCCTGCTCGGCGAACAGCTCGCCGACCTTGGCGTCACCGAAGTAGGCGTCGGTCTGGCTCAGCAGCGCGGGGTCCGAGAGCGCCTTGACCTGGCTCGGGAAAGTGCCCTTGGCCTGGAACGCCTTGATCTGCTGCTCCGGGGCGGTCAGCCAGGACGCGAGCTCGGCGGCCTCCTTCGGGTGCTTCGACTGCGTCGGCACGGTCAGGTACGACCCGCCCCAGTTGCCGCCGCCACCGGGGAAGGCCGCGGTGACCGCCCACTTGCCGGCGTTCTCCGGGCCGGCCTGCTCCTTGATCACGCCGAGCATCCACGCCGGGCAGACCTTCGTGGCGAACGCGCCCTGCTTGAAGCCGGAGTTCCACTCGTTGCTGAACGCGGTGAGCTTGGCCGACTCGCCCTTGGCGACGGCGTCGGTGACCTTCGTCCAGGCGTCCTTGATGCCCTGGTTGCCCTCGACGGCGAGCTTGTCGTCGCTGCCGATGTAGCCCTGCGGGAGCTGGTTGACCATCGCGTTGAAGTTCTGCGCGGCGGAGTCGAACCAGGCCTTGCCCTTGCTCTTGCCCACGTAGTCGGCGCCGGCGGCGAAGTAGCTGTCCCAGGTGGCGAACAGCGGCTTGACCTGCTCGGGGTCGGTCGGCAGGCCGGCCGCGGCGAACATGTCCTTGCGGTAGCACATGGCGAGCGGCCCGATGTCCGTGCCGTAGCCGATGACCTTGCCGTCCTTGGTCTTCGCGGCGTCGTACTTCCAGCCGAGCCAGCGGTCGGGGGAGGCGTCGGCGGGGCCGATCTTGGTCAGGTCGTTGAACTTCGAGCCCTTGTCGAGGACGTCGGACAGGTGACCCTCCTCGACCGCCGTGACGTCGGCGAGGCCCGAGCCCGCGGCCAGCTTGGTGATCAGGTCCTGGTGGTAGGGCCCGCCCTGGCCGGTCTTGCGGTGGGTGATCTTGATGTTGGGGTGCAGCCGCTCGTACTCCGGGATGAGTGCCTCGTAGCCGAACTCGGTGAACGTCGCCAGCGTCAGGTCGACGTGTTCGTTCGGGCCCGCCGCGGCCGGCGTCTCGTCACCGCCGCCACCGCAGGCCGTGGCGCCGAGCGCCGTCATCGTGATGCCCAGTGCGAGGACCAGGCCGTTCCGGATCGTTCTCACGTGTTCAACCACCTTGTTGACGGGAATGAGCGCTCTCACTGCTGGGAGCCGTTCTGGGAGCGCTCCCAGGTGTCGCAGAGTCTGCTTGCGGCCTCCGGCGGTGTCAAGGGGCCGTAACCGGAGCGTTTCCTGCGAGGAGCGCTCCCGGACCCTGGGACGCGCGGGCGATAAGCTGGGGGCGTCCGGGTGGATGTGGTGAGCGAGGGCGGTGCCGTGGGGCCTCGAGCAGGGGATGAAGAGCGGCCGACGCTGGAGGACGTCGCGGCGTTCGCCGGCGTGTCGCGGTCGACGGCGTCGCGGGCGCTGAACGACGACGCGTACGTCAGCGCGGCGGCGCGGGAGAAGGTCCAGGCCGCGGCCCGTGACCTGGGCTATTCCCCGAACCAGGCGGCCCGTTCGCTGGTCACCCGGCGGACCGGGGCGATCGCGGTGGTGCTCTCGGAGCCGGAGGCCCGGCTGCTCGACGACCCGTACCGCACGGCCGTCATGCGCGCCGGTTACCGCGAGCTCGCCGACATCGGCCGGCAGATGGTGCTGATCTTCAGCGACACCCGTGAGGACCTCAGCCGCACGGTCCGCTTCCTCGAAGGCGGCCACGTCGACGGCGCGCTGGTGTTCGCGCCGCACCGCTCCGACCCGCTGCCCAAGGCGTTGCGGCTGCTGCGCATCCCGGTCGTGTTCGGCGGCCAGGCGGCGGGCATCCGCCGCGGCGTCCACGTCGTCGACTTCGACAACGAGGGCGGCGCGCGCTTGGCCGTGGAACACCTGGTCGCGGCCGGTCGGCGGAGGATCGGCACGATCGCCGGCCCCCAGGACCAGAGCGCCGCGATCGACCGGCTCGCCGGCTGGCGCAAGACCCTGCTCGATGCGGGCCTCGACCCCGTCGACCTGGCCGCGGAGGCCGACTTCACCCTCTCGGGCGGCGCGAACGCGATGTCCGCGCTGCTAGCCCGCCACCCGGACCTCGACGCAGTCTTCGTCGCGAGCGACATGATGGCGGTGGGCGCGTTGCGCACGCTGGACGCGGCCGGCCGCCGCATCCCGGCCGACATCGCGGTGGTCAGCTTCGACGACAACGCCACCCTCGCCCCGGCCATGGACCCACCCCTGACGTCCGTGCACCAGGACCCCCGCGAGCAGGTCCACGCCATGGTCGAGACCATGCTGCAGCTCCTCGACGACCAGGCCTTGAAGCCCCGCCAGCAGGTCCTCCCGGTCTCCCTGGCCATCCGCGGCTCCAGCTGACCCCGGCCTTGTCGTCTCCCGGATCACGCGTGTCGACCTCCTGATCACGGGTGATGCCCGGCTGATCACGGGTGATGCCCCTTCCCGCGCGGCCGGAAGGGTCGGTTCGCGTACCCGGAGGGTCGACACGCGTGATCCGGGAGACGACACGGCGCACCGGGACCGACGACACGCGCACCGGGGAGGACGACACGGTGGCGGGTAGTGGGCTGTGGAGCCTGGGAGCGCTCCTAGTCCAGGTGTACGCCTTTGGCGCAAACCGGCGTCCGAAACGCACGGCGGGTGACCGGGCGGCTGGGCCGGTCGGGTGACGGGGTGACGAACGGGTGGGGCCGTTCAGGAGTGTTCAGCGGGCTGACTACTCGCGGGTCGGCAACGTCGAGGCCGTCGATGACGGTGTGCTTCTGACTCGATTCTTTACAGGGGTGTTTCCCGCTGGCTACCGTCTGCGCCTGGAAGCGCTCCCAGATCGCTGGCTCCCTACGGACAAAGGAGTTCCGCAGCCATGCGTTCCCCTCATCCCATCCAGGCCGGCGTACTGCCGCTGGTCGCGAGTTCGGTGGTCTTGGCCGCCTTGCTCGTCCCCGTGCCACCGGCGCTCGCCGCCGACGTGGCCTGCTCCGTCACCTACACCACCAACGACTGGGACACCGGGTTCACGGCCAGCGTTTCGCTGCGGAACGACGGCGCCGCCCTCGACAGCTGGCAGGTCGGCTGGACGTTCCCCGACGGCCAGAAGGTCCAACAAGGCTGGAGCGCCACCTTCGCCCAGACCGGCGCCGCGGTCACGGCGACGAACCTCTCCTACAACGGCCACCTCGGGACGGGGGCCAGCACCTCCTTCGGCTTCAACGGCACCAAGGGGTCCGCCAACCGGCCGCCGACGGACTTTTCCGTCAACGGCTCCGCGTGCACCGGCGCCAACAAGGCCCCGACCGTCAGCCTGACGTCGCCGACGTCGACCGGCACCTACTACGCCCCGGCCACGATCCCGCTCGCCGCGACCGCGGCCGACACCGACGGCACCGTGGGCAAGGTCGAGTTCTACGCCGGGGACACGCTGCTGGCCACCGACACGGCCGCGCCGTTCGAGGGCAGCTGGGGCAACGTCCCCGCCGGCACCTACTCGATCACGGCCAAGGCCTACGACAACAAGAACGCGTCCACCACGTCGAACCCGGTCAGCGTCAAGGTGCTCTCCGGTCCGACGATCGTCGCCACCCCGGCGACCGCGCAGGTCAAGCAGGGCGGCACGACGACCTTCGGCGTCACCCTCGCCGGCGCCCCGACGAGCCCCGTGACCGTCGCGATCGCCAAGACCACGGGCAGCGCCGACCTGACGGCCACCCCCACCAGCCTCACCTTCACGACGGCGAACTGGAGCACCGCCCAGAACGTCACCGTGAAGAGCGCCGACAACGGGGGAGCGCTCGGCAGCGCGACCTTCACCGCGAGCGGCACCGGCTACGCCGCGGCCAGCGTCACGGTGACCGAGATCTCGGCGTCCACATCGGACTACCAGGTCGAGTTCCTCAAGCAGTACAACAAGATCAAGGACCCGAACAACGGCTACTTCCGCAAGTTCGGGACCATCCTGGTGCCCTACCACTCCATCGAGACGCTGATGGTGGAAGCGCCGGACTACGGCCACGAGACGACGTCGGAGGCGTTCAGCTACTACCTCTGGCTCGAGGCCTCCTACGGGCAGATCACCGGGGACTGGACGCCGTTCAACGCGGCGTGGACGTCGATCGAGACCTACGCGATCCCGTCCGCGGCCGACCAGAGCGGCAACTCCGGGTACAACGCGAGCAAGCCCGCGACCTACGCGGCGGAGTACCCGAGCCCGAAGTCCTACCCCTCGCCGCTGCAGACCGGCGTGGCCGTCGGCAGTGACCCGATCGCGGCCGAGCTGAAGGCCGCCTACGGCTCACCGGACGTCTACGGCATGCACTGGCTGCTCGACGTGGACAACATCTACAAGTTCGGCCACTGCGAGGACGGCACGAACACCGCGCCCGCGTTCATCAACACCTTCCAGCGCGGCTCGCAGGAGTCGGTCTGGGAGACCATCACGCAGCCGAGCTGCGACACGATGAAGTTCGGCGGCAAGAACGGCTACCTCGACCTGTTCACCGGCGACTCGTCCTACGCCAAGCAGTGGAAGTACACCGACGCGCCGGACGCGGACGCCCGCGCGGTGCAGGTGGCCTTCCAGGCCGAGAAGTGGGCGCAGGCGCAAGGAAAGAGCGCCGACGTCGCGGCCGTCGTCAAGAAGGCGTCGAAGATGGGCGACTACCTGCGGTACTCGTTGTTCGACAAGTACTTCAAGAAGATCGGCAACTGCGTCGGCGCGTCCACCTGCGCGGCGGGCAGCGGCAAGGACAGCGAGCACTACCTCATCTCCTGGTACTACGCCTGGGGCGGTTCGCTCGACCAGAACGCCTGGGCGTGGCGCATCGGTGACGGCGCGGCCCACCAGGGCTACCAGAACCCGCTGGCCGCGTACGCGCTGTCGGCCGACGCCGGCCTGAAGGTGACGTCGGCGACCGGCGCGAGCGACTGGGCGACCAGCCTCGGCCGGCAGATGGAGTTCCTGCAGTGGCTCCAGTCGTCCGAAGGCGGCCTCGCCGGCGGCGCGACGAACAGCTGGGAAGGCCAGTACGGCACGCCGCCCTCGGGCACGCCGACGTTCTACGGCATGTTCTACGACCAGCAGCCGGTCTGGCACGACCCGCCGAGCAACCAGTGGTTCGGCTTCCAGACCTGGGGCATGGAACGCATCGCCGAGTACTACCAGGCCACCAAGGACGCCCGGGCCAAGAAGATCCTCGACAAGTGGGTCCCGTGGGCCATCGCGGGCACCACGGTCGGCGCCGGCGGGAGCTTCCAGGTCCCGTCCGACCTGACCTGGAGCGGCGCGCCGGACACCTGGAACGCCACCAGCCCGGGCGGCAACACCGGCCTGCACGTCACGGTGAAGAACTACAGCACCGACGTCGGTGTCGCGGCTTCGCTGTCGAAGACGTTGCTCTACTACGCGTCCGGCTCGGGCAACGCCCAGGCCAAGACGGTGGGGGAGCAGCTGCTGACGGCGCTGTCGGCGAACGCGGACACCCAGGGCATCGCGGTGCCGGAGACCCGGACGGACTACAACCGGTTCGACGACGCCTACAACGCCACCACGGACCAGGGGCCCTACGTCCCGACAGGCTGGACCGGGACCATGCCGAACGGCGACCCGATCAACGGCTCCTCGACGTTCACCTCGATGCGGTCCTTCTACAAGAGCGACCCGCAGTGGCCGAAGGTCCAGTCCTACCTGGACGGTGGCGCCGCGCCGACGTTCACCTACCACCGGTTCTGGGCGCAGTCGGAGATCGCCACGGCGTTCGCCGCCCACGTCGCCCTGTTCGGCTGAAAGGCACTCGATGAAGCGACTGCTCGCACTCGCGGTCGCCGCACTGGTCGGGGGCGCCGTTCTCACGGCGCCCCCGGCCACCGCGGCCCCGCAAGCCACCACCCAAGCGGCGGCACAGGGAACCAGCACCGGGTACTGGCACGCGTCCGGTTCCCAGCTGGTCGACGCCACCGGTGCGCCGGTCCGGATGACCGGTGTCAACTGGTTCGGTGCCGAGACCGGCAACTACTCGCCGCACGGCCTGTGGAGCCGCAACTACAAGGACATGCTCGACCAGATGGCGAGCCTCGGCTACAACACGCTGCGGCTGCCGTACTCCAACCAGCTCTTCGACCCGGGCGTCAAGCCCACCAGCATCGACGCCGTCCAGAACCCGGACCTGCAAGGGCTTTCCGGGCTGCAGGTGCTCGACAAGATCATCGGTTACGCGGGCACCAAGGGCATGCGCGTGATCCTCGACCAGCACCGGCCGGACTCCGGCGCGCAGTCCGCGCTCTGGTACACCAGCGCCTACCCCGAAAGCCGCTGGCTGGCCGACTGGACGATGCTCGCCCAGCACTACAAGGGCAACACCACGGTGATCGGCGCCGACCTGCACAACGAGCCGCACTCGATCCAGGGTGGCGGCGGCGCGTGCTGGGGGTGCGGGGACACCGCGACCGACTGGCGCCTCGCCGCCGAACGCGGCGGCAACGCCGTCCTCGCGGCGAACCCGGACTGGCTGGTCATCGTCGAGGGTGTCGACTGCGTCAGCGGCACCGGCGACCCGCAGTGCGGCTGGTGGGGCGGCAACCTCTCCGGCGCGCGGCAGTTCCCGGTGCGACTGTCCAAAGCGGACAAGCTGGTCTACTCGGCGCACGAGTACGCGACGTCGGTGTTCGCCCAGCCGTGGTTCTCCGACCCGGCGTTCCCGGCGAACCTGCCCGCGCTGTGGGACCACTTCTTCGGCTACCTGCAGAAGCAGAACATCGCGCCGGTGCTGCTCGGCGAGTTCGGCACCACGCTCGCCGACCCGCGCGACAAGGTCTGGCTGCAGGAGCTGATGAAGTACGCCGGCACCGGCGTGACCGGGATGAGCTTCACGTACTGGTCGTGGAACCCGAACTCCGGGGACACCGGCGGCATCCTCAACGACGACTGGACGACCGTCAACCAGGCCAAGCAGGCGATCCTGCAGCCGTACCTGATCCCGCCGGTCGGGGGCGGCGGTGGCACGACGGATCCGCCGCCCGCGGTGAGCTGCGCCGTCACCTACCACGTCGACAACACGTGGCAAGGCGGCTTCGTCGCCTCGGTGACGCTGAAGAACACCGGCACCACCCCGCTGAAGACCTGGGCGCTCGGCTGGACCGCGGCGTCCGGGACGCAGATCACCGGCGGCTGGGGCGCCACCGTCACCCAGTCCGGCGCGCAGGCGACGGCGAAGGCGCCCACCTGGGCGCCCGACCTGGCCGGCGGCGCCTCGACGTCGATCGGTTTCCAGGCGACCGGCGCCTCGAACGGGACGCCGACCGGGTTCGCCGTCGGCGCCACCCCTTGCACCTCCTGATCCCACAACACGAAGGAGCACTCGATGAAGAGTGGTTTCTGGTCCGCCAAGAGGAAGTCGCGGCTCGCCGTGGCGTCCTCGGTGACGGCCGCGGCCGTCGTGGCCGGTCTGGTGGTGGCGGGCGGCAGCCCGGCGGCCGCCGCCACCGGCTGCAAGGTCACCTACAGCGTCAACCAGTACGAGCCCGGGTTCACCGCGAACATCACGGTGACCAACCTCGGGGACACCATCACGTCCGGCTGGAACCTCGAATGGGACTTCGGCGGCAACCAGCAGGTCACGCAGGGCTGGAGCGCGACGTTCAGCCAGTCCGGCAAGCACGTCAGCGCGAAAAGCCCCAGCTGGGGTCCCACGCTGGCCACCAACGCGACCGCGAGCCTGGGCTTCAACGGCACGTACAACGGCAGCAACGCCGTCCCGGGCTCGTTCTCCCTCAACGGCGTCCACTGTGACGGCAGCACCGGCACCCCGACCACCACGCCCACGACCCCGACGACACCGACGACGCCCACCACCCCGACCACGACGACCACACCGCCCCCGGCGGGCTCGCACGTGGACAACCCGTACGCCGGGGCCAAGGGGTACGTGAACCCGGACTGGTCGGCGTCGGTGACCGCGGCGGCCGCGGCCAAGGGCGGCACGCTCGGCACCCAGATGGCCAAGGTGGCCAACACGTCCACCGCCGTCTGGCTGGACCGGATCGCGGCGATCGAGGGCACGTCGAGCGCCCGCGGGCTGCGCGGGCACCTCGACGCGGCGCTCGCCCAGAGCGGCGGCGGGACGCCGGTGACGATCCAGATCGTCGTCTACGACCTGCCCAACCGCGACTGCGCGGCGCTGGCGTCCAACGGTGAGCTGCAGGCGGGCTCGGGCGGTCTGGCCCGGTACAAGAGCGAGTACATCGACCCGATCGCCTCGATCCTGTCGGACTCGAAGTACGCGCCGCTGCGGGTCGTGGCGGTCGTCGAGCCGGACTCGCTGCCCAACCTGATCACCAACACCGCGACGGCCAAGTGCGCCGAAGCGCAGTCGACCGGGGCCTACACCCAGGGCATCCAGTACGCGCTGAACAAGCTGCACGCGATCTCGAACGTCTACAACTACCTCGACATCGCGCACTCGGCGTGGCTGGGCTGGGACAGCAACTTCGGCCCGTTCGTCAACCTGGTCAAGCAGACGCTCCAGGGGACGACCGCCGGGGTGAACAGCATCGACGGCTTCATCAGCGACACGGCGAACTACACCCCGCTCACCGAGCCGAACCTGCCGGACCCGAACCTGACCGTCGGCGGCCAGCAGATCAAGTCGGCGACGTTCTACCAGTGGAACCCGTACTTCGCCGAGGTGCCGTTCGCCACGGCGATGTACACCGCGTTCGTCGCCGCGGGCCTGCCGAGCGGCATCGGCATGCTGATCGACACCTCCCGCAACGGCTGGGGCGGCTCGGCCCGGCCCACCGGCGCGTCGGGGTCCACTGTGGACAGCTACGTGAACTCCGGCCGGATCGACCGGCGGCTGCACCGCGGCAACTGGTGCAACCAGAGCGGGGCCGGCCTGGGCGTGCGGCCCACCGCGTCGCCCGCGGCGCACTTCGACGCCTACGTCTGGATCAAGCCGCCGGGTGAGTCCGACGGCGCGAGCCAGCAGATCCCGAACGACGAGGGCAAGGGCTTCGACGGGATGTGCGACCCGGCCTACCACGGCAGCGACCAGGCCAACGGCGGCAACCTGACCGGCGCCCTGCCGAACTCGCCGCTGTCGGGCAAGTGGTTCGAGGCCCAGTTCGAGCAGCTGGTCCAGAACGCCTACCCGGCCGTTCAGTAACCCGATCTCCCGGGCCGGGCGGTGCCTGCGCAGCCGCCGTCCGGCCCGGGTTTCCACCTGTCCGCAACCGGAAGGAGTCTCCATGAAGAACCGGCTACGAGCCACAATGGCGTCGTTCGGAGCCACGGCCGTGCTGCTGTCCGGCGGTGCCGTGCTCACCGCCCCACCGGCGGCCGCGGACACGCAGCTGTGCGACAAGTACGGCTCGCTGCGCATCCAAGGTGGCCGCTACATCGTGCAGAACAACAACTGGGGTGACGACACGACCCAGTGCCTCTCGGTGTCGGGCACCGGCTTCAGCGTGACGACGGCGTCGCACAACCGGCCGACGAACGGCGCGCCCGGCAGCTACCCGTCGGTCTACGCCGGCTGCCACTACGGCAACTGCAGCACCGGCAGCGGCCTGCCCCGCCAGGTCCGCTCGCTCGGCTCGCTGACGTCCCGGGTGGACTACACGACCGTCCAAGCCGGACAGTGGGACGCCTCCTACGACGTCTGGTACGACCCGGCGCCGAATCCGGCCGGGCAGAACACCGGCGCCGAGGTGATGATCTGGGGCAACCACCGCGGGGCCCCGCAGCCGGTCGGCAGCGTCATCGGCACCGCGCAGCTCGCGGGCGCGACGTGGAACGTCTGGTTCGGCACCATCGGCTGGAACGTCATCTCCTACGTCCGGACGTCCGGCACCGACAGCCTCGGCGTCAACCTCACCGACTTCACCCGCGACGCGGTGAACCGGGGCAAGATCAGCGACGCCTGGTACCTGACGAGTGTCCAGTTCGGCTTCGAGCCGTGGCAGGGCCAGACCGGGCTGGGTGTGAAGACGTTCAGCCTGTCGGGCTGAGGTCCTTCCGGAACGTCATCCGGTCCAGCCCGGGCCCGTCGTAGTCGGGCTGGACCGGCCGCCCTTCGTACTCCGCCGGCCCGGGTTCGGTGACGAACCCCATCCTGGTGTGGAACGCGTGCGAACCACTGTTCTGCGGCGACGTGATCGCCCGCACCACCGTGCGCCCGTGCGCCCGGCTGTGGGCGAAGAACCGCTCGTAGAGCTCCGCGCCCAGCCCGCTCCCGCGCTCCGCGGGGTCGACGCCGACGAAGTGGATGTAGCTCTCGTCCGGCCGCGACTGCGACAGGAACCCGATCAGGAACGCGACGATCCGCTCGTCGGCCGTCACCAGGAAACTGCTGTCGCCGAAGTGCTGGAACATCAGCTTCGGCAGGAGGAGGGCCCGTTGCCGCATGCCCTCCTCGCCACCGAGGCCGCCCCACCAGTCGTCGAGGACGGCCAGCACGGGCAGGTGGTCGGCCGGGCCGGGACGCCGGATCCCGAGGTGCGGCCAGGGCGCGGGCAGGGGAGTCGTCATACCCGGCACCCTGCCCGCTCCGGTGCGTCCGTTCCACCGGATTTCCGGTCAGGGCACGACCCCGGCCGCGCCCAGCTTCACCTGCTGCCAGACCGCGGCGGGGTCGGCGCCCCGCTCGACGGCCTTGAGCGCCGGCGCGACGACCGTCTCCTGGATCTTCCCGTCGCCGGGGCCCTTGTACTGCGGTTTCCCGACCTTGCGGGCCTGCGCGACGAAGACCTGCCCGCTCAGCGCGCCGCCGAAGTAGCCGTTCATCTCGCTGAGCAGGTCCGGCGAGGTGAAGGCGTCGACCTGGCTGGGGAAGTTCCCGCTGGCCCGGAACGCGTGCAGCTGCTGCTCCGGCGCGGTGAGCCAGGCGGCCAGCGCGGCGGCCTCCCGCTGGTGCGGGCTGGTCGCCGGCACGGTCAGGTAGGAGCCGCCCCAGTTGCCGCCGCCGTCCGGGAAGGCGTCGGTGATCGCCCACTTGCCCGCGTTGGCCAGCCCGGCCTGCTGCTCGATGGCGCCGAGCATCCACGAAGGACAGACCTTCGTCGCGAACGTCCCGGCGCGCAGGCCGGCGTTCCCGTCGTCGGCGAAGGCCGTCAGCCCGGCCGACTGGCCCTGCCGGACGGCGGTGGTGACCTGGTTCCAGGCGGCCGCGAGCGCGGTGTTCGTCTCGAACGTGGGGCGGTCCTGCCGGTCGAGGTAGCCGACCGGGAGCTGGTTGACCATGGCGTTGAAGTTCTGGGCGGCGGAGTCGAACCACGCCTTGCCCTTCGTGCGCTTGACGTACCGCTCGCCCGCCTGGAAGTAGCTGTCCCAGGTCGCGAACATCGTCTTCACCGAGCCGGGGTCGGTCGGCAGCCCGGCGGCTTCGAGGAGGTCCTTGCGGTAGCACATGGCGAGCGGGCCGATGTCGGTCCCGTAGCCGACGAGCTTGCCGTCCTTGGCGAGCCCGGCTTCGTACTTCCACTCCAGCCAGCGGCCGGGCTTGACGTCGGGCGGGCCGATCGCGGCCAGGTCGGCGAACTTCGCCGACTGCGCGAGCACGTCGGCGAGGTGGCCTTCCTCGACGGCCTGGACGTCGGCGAGGCCCTGTCCGCTCCGCAGCTCGGCCAGCAGGTCCTGGTGGTACGGGCCGCCCTGCTCGGTCCGGACCTGGCGGATGGTGAGCCCGGGGTGGGTGAACTCGTACCCCGGGATCAGGTCGTCGTAGCCGAACTGCCCGAACGTCGCCAGCGTGAGCGTGAAGCGCTCGGGCGTGGCGGGGCCGCAGCCCCCGGTCAGGACCAGCAGGACGGCGGCCGTGGCGGCCGCCAGTGTTCTTCGGATCTTCCGCACGTCTGCGCACTCCCGGTTCGCGACTCGCGCTCGCACACGAGTATGGGAGCGCTCCCGGGACGGGAGTCTTGTTTCCGCGGCCGACGGGTGTCAAGGTGGGCGACTGCGGGTGTCCGGACGGACACGGGCACGCGATGAATCGGTCAAGCCCTGGGGTCGAGTTCTTGTGGCGCAACGGGTCCAGTGGAGGAGCGCGATGAAGCGTCCGACGATCACCGACATCGCCCGCGAGGCCGGGGTGTCCAAAGGGGCCGTTTCCTACGCCCTCAACGGCCGTCCCGGCGTCTCGGAGGCGACCCGGCACCGGATCACCGCGATCGCCCGGGAGCTGGGCTGGGCGCCGAACGAGTCCGCGCGGGCCTTGTCCGGCGGCCGGGCCGGGGCGGTCGGGATGGTGCTGGACCGGCCCGCGGACGTCCTCGGCGTCGAACCGCTCTTCCTGGCCCTGCTCACCGGGATCCAGCGCGAGCTCGGGTCGGCGTCGCTGATCCTGCAGGTCGCGCCGGACCACGCCGCCGAGCTGGAGGTCTACCGCCGCTGGCACGGCGAGCGCCGGGCCGACGGCGTGCTGCTGACCGGCCCGCGCCGTGACGACGACCGGATCGCCGAGCTGCTGCGGATCGGCCTGCCGGCGGTGGCGCTGGGCGGCCCGCTCGGCCGCCCGGGCGTCCCGTCGGTGCGGGTGGACGACACCGCCGCGGTCGGTGAGGTCCTCGGCTACCTCGCCGCGCTCGGGCACCGCCGGGTCGCGTGGGTCACCGGGCCGGCGGTGCTGGTGCAGACGCGGGTGCGGGCCGAGGCGTTCGCCGCGGCGGCGGAGCGGCTGGGCCTGCCCGCCGCCCGGACCGTCCACACGGACCACTCGGCCGAGGCCGGCGCGGCTGCCACCGCCCGGCTGCTGGCCGCGGCCCGGCCGCCGACCGCGCTGCTGTTCGACACCGACGTCCTCGCCGTCGCCGGGCTCGCCGCGCTGCGCGAACGGGGCCTGGCCGTGCCGGGCGACGTCTCGGTGGTGGCGTGGGACGACTCGGTGCTCTGCCGCCTGGTCCGCCCGGCGCTGACGGCGGTGCGGCGCCCGGTCGCGGAGTTCGGCGCGCTCGCGGTGTCGGTGCTGCGGGACCTGCTGACGGGCGGCGACGCGGGCGACGTCCGCACGGCCCCGTCGGCGCTGATCACCCGCGGCAGCACCGGCCCGGCCCCGTCGAGTCCGTGAATGCCACATCGAGGGACGTGATGTCCCTCGATGTGGCATGCACGGACTTCGGCGTCAGGTGCCCTGGCAGGTGGGCGACGGCTGGGCCGGGTTGGTGCCGGTGGTGTTGACGACCAGGCCGAAGGTCGTCTCGCCGTCCGGCGGGATCCGGCCGTTCCAGTCCGCGCTGCGGACCGTGACCACCGAGCCGGACTGGCTCAGCGTGCCGTTCCAGACGCTGCCGACCGTCTGGCCCGCGGGCAGCGTCCAGCCCGCCTGCCAGCCGGAGTACGCCGTGGTGCTGTGGTTCATGATCGTCACCGTGGCCTGGTAGCCGCCGCTCCAGGTGTTGGTGATCTCGTACATCGCCATGCACGAGCCGCCGGTGGGCGGGGGAGACGTCGGGGTCGTCGGCGTGGTGGTCGGGGTGCCCGGGGCGTGCACCCCGGTGACCTCGCCGTGCCCGCCGTCGAAGGTGACGTCCGAACAGCCGTAGAACGTCTCGGCGCTGTCGGAGCGCTTCCAGACCGAGTAGACGATGTGCCGCCCCGACTTGTTCGAGGGGAGCGCGCCGGTCCACTTGTACTGGCCGTCGACGGTCCCGACGGTGCCGGTCACCGGCGGGTGGTCGATGGTCAGGAACGGCTGGTCCTCCAGCGAGTCCCAGGTCAGCGGCTGCGACGGGTCCCAGCCGTCCTTCGTCACGTAGGTGTAGAACCAGCCCGGGTGGGCGGCCCACGCGTTGTAGGAGAAGTCGAACGCCGCCCCGGCGGTGAGGTGGGTCAGCGGCCAGTCGCCGACCTGGTCGAACCCGGCGTAGCCCGGGTTCCCGCCGGAGCACAGCTTCCCGTCCGGGATGAAGCCGCGGGTGCGGCCGGCGCCGTCGGAGCGCAGCACGGCGAACCAGTTGTACAGCGAGTTGGCCCCGCTGGTGGTCACCGCGGCCGAGCAGGCGGGGTTCTGCGGGATGATCTGGCCGGTCGAGCTCAGCCCGTCCTGCCAGCACAGGAACGTCCGGCTGCCCGGTTTCATCAGCGCGCCGTGCGCTTCGGCGGTGCCCGTGGTCAGCAGCACGGCGGTCAGGCTCGCCAGCAACACGGTGACGGCGGCGAGGATCGTACTTCGTCTCCTGGTCACGTCGGTCCCTTCGTCGGGTACGTGCGTCGAAGACTGGGAGCGCTCCCATTACAGGGTACGCGGTGGCGGCGGCTCGCGGAACATCCGGCGAGGGGGCGGGTGACCCGCGCCCGAGCTTTGGCATACCTTGGGAAAGGCGGCCGATCACCCGGGCCGTTCGGTCGAGAAAGGCAAGGTTGTCGGAAAGTGGACATTCCGTCTTCGGTTCCCGCCTGGGTGCGGGCCGAACCCGCCCGGCTGCTCGGTTTCGCCGCTCCGGCGGCCCACCCCGCCGGTGGCTTCGCCTGGCTCGACGACACCGGGCACCCGGTCCTCGACCGGCCCGTCGAAACGTGGATCACCTGCCGGATGACGCACGTCTTCGCGCTCGCCGCGTTGCAGGGCGTGCCGGGGGCGGCCGCGCAGGTCGCGCACGGCGTCGCGGCGCTGACCGGCCTGCTGCGAGACCCGGAGCACGGCGGCTGGTTCGCCACGGCGACCGCGGCCGGCCCGGTGGACGCCGAGAAACGCGCCTACGAGCACGCGTTCGTCGTGCTGGCGGCCACGAGCGCGGTGGCCGCCGGAGCCGACGGCGCGGACGCGCTGCTGGCCGAAGCCCTCGACGTCGTCGACCGCCGGTTCTGGGAGGCGGGGCCGGGCCGGGTCGCCGACGTCTGGGACCGCGGCTGGACGCGCCTGGAGACCTACCGCGGCGCCAACGCCAACATGCACACCGTCGAAGCGCTGCTCGCTGTCAACGATGTCACCGGCGACCCGGTCTGGGCCGCCCGCGCGTTGTCCATTGTGGAGCACCTGGTGCACGGTGAGGCCCGCGCGCACGGCTGGCGCCTGCCGGAGCACTATGACGCGGACTGGCACGTGCGGCTGGAGTTCAACCGCGACGAGCCCGCGCACCCGTTCCGCCCGTTCGGGGTCACCATCGGGCACCTGCTCGAGTGGTCCCGGCTGGCGGTACACCTGAAGCGCGCGCTCGGCGCCGCGGCACCCGGGTGGCTGCTGCCGGACGCGGAGGCGTTGTTCGCCACGGCGGTGCGGGACGGCTGGGCCGTCGATGGTCACCCGGGCTTCGTCTACACGACCGACTTCGACGGCGTCCCGGTGGTGCGCAACCGCCTCCACTGGGTGGTGGCCGAGGCGATCGCCGCCGCCTGGACGCTGCACCAGGAGACCGGCGACCCGGAGTACCTGGCCCGGTTCGAAGAGTGGTGCGAGCACGCCGAAGCGTGCTTCGTCGACCGCGAACGCGGGTCCTGGCACCACGAGCTGGACCCGCGCAACCGCCCCGCCGCGACGGTCTGGGCGG
This sequence comes from Amycolatopsis sp. WQ 127309, assembly GCF_023023025.1. NCBI lineage: Bacteria > Bacillati > Actinomycetota > Actinomycetes > Pseudonocardiales > Pseudonocardiaceae > Amycolatopsis > Amycolatopsis sp. WQ 127309. The sequence continues at coordinate 8,815,758 of NZ_CP095481.1, read as the reverse complement.
GGAAGCCGGACGTCTACCACGCCTACCAGGCGACGCTGCTGCCCGTGCTGGCGCCGGGGGTGTCGTTCGCCGGGGCACTGTCCCTCGACCGGGGCGCGGTCGCCGAAGGAAGCTGATCACGCCCGTAGACTGCGGGGGCCTTTTCCCTCCCGACAAGGAGAACCATGTCGCCTTTCGCCGCCGCCGGAGACCGCTATGCGGACATGCCGTACCGGCGGGCCGGGCGCAGCGGGCTCAAGCTGCCCGCCGTGTCGCTCGGCCTGTGGCACAACTTCGGGGACGACAAGCCCCTCGACGTCCAGCGGGCGGTGCTGCGGCGGGCGTTCGACCTCGGGGTGACGCACTTCGACCTGGCCAACAACTACGGCCCGCCGCCGGGCGCGGCCGAGGCGAACTTCGGCAGGCACTACGCGGCCGACTTCCGGCCGTACCGCGACGAGATCCTGGTCTCGTCCAAGGCGGGCTACCTGATGTGGGACGGCCCGTACGGCGAGTGGGGTTCGCGCAAGAGCGTGCTCGCGAGCCTGGATCGGAGCCTCGCCCGCACCGGTCTGGACCACTTCGACATCTTCTACTCGCACCGGCCGGACCCGGACACCCCGATCGAGGAGACCATGGGGGCCCTGGACACGGCGGTCCGGTCGGGGAAAGCGCTCTACGCGGGCATCTCCAACTACTCGCCCGAGCAGACGGAAGCCGCGCTGCGGGCGTTGCGCGAGCTCGGCACGCCGCTGCTGATCCACCAGCCGTCGTACTCGATCCTGAACCGCTGGGTCGAGGACGGCCTGCTGGACACCCTGGCCGAGCACGGCGTCGGCTCGATCGCGTACTCGCCGTTGAGCCAGGGCCTGCTGACCGACCGCTACCTGGACGGCATCCCGGCCGGCTCCCGCGCCGCGGGCGCCAGCCCGTTCCTGACCGAGGACCGGATCACCGAGGAGACCCTGGGCCGGATCCGCGCGCTGAACGACGTCGCCCAGCGGCGTGACCAGTCGCTGGCGCAGCTGGCGATCGCCTGGATCCTGCGGGGCGGCCGGGTGACGTCGGCGCTGATCGGGGCGAGCAGCGTCGCGCAGCTGGAGAACACGGTCGCGGCGGTGGCGAACCTGGACTTCACGGACGAGGAGCTGGCGGAGATCGACCGCATCGTGGCCTAGCAGCCGATCCGGGCGGGGCCGGTCGCGACGTCGTCGAACCACAGCGTGTCGGGGTCGGTGCCGTAGCTCTCCCAGCCCAGGCGCAGGTCGGTGAGCGACGGGTGCCACGTCCGGGCGAGCCACTGCTGGTCGACGTCGGGGGTCGGCACGCCGTCGACGACCAGGCCGGGCACCTCGGCGCCGTTGAGCCAGGTCCGCAGCTGCCCGCCGGGGCCGTCGATCTCGAACTCGAAGCACGACCAAGTCCCGGTGGCCAGCGGCACGCTCTGGGCGACGCCGGCCGGGCTCTGCGCGGGCAGGGTCGCGTCGTCGGACTCGCGGTTCCACTGCAGCGCCCGGTTCTGGCCGCCGGCCCGCAGGTCGCGGCCGCCGTCGGCGGTGTCCCGCAGCGCCAGGAACGCGACGTGCCCGGCCGGCAGCGGCGTCGTGTGGCGGACCCAGAACCGGCCGTACCGCACGCTCCCGGCGGCCAGGGTCGTGCCGAGGAAGGCGTGGTTGCAGTAGCCGCCCTGCCCGGTGACCTTGACCGAGCGGGTGCCCGAGTGCGCGACCGTGCTGTCGACGGTGACCGTGCCGGTGCCCTGGCAGTTCGCCGCGCCGACGGTCCACCGGCCGCCCGGTGTCGTGCCGGTCTGCTGCTCGAAGTCGTCGCAGACGTCGGCGCACCCCGCGGGCGGCGGCGAAGAAGAAGTGGTGGTGGTGGTCGAGGTGGGCGGGGCGTCGCCACCGCACGAGACGCCGTCGAGCGCGAAGTCGGTGGGCACCGGGTTGGTGCCGGAGTAGGTGCCCTGGAGGCCGAACGTCACGGTGCCGCCGGCGGGCAGGGACGCGTTGTAGGGCAGGCTCTCCGCGGTCACCGCCGTGCCGGACTGGCGGACGGTGGCGTTCCAGGCCGACGTCACGGCCTGGGTGCCCGCGTAGTGCCAGGAGAGGGTCCACGACGAGAGCGCGGTGGCGCCGTTGGTGACGGTGACCTGGGCGGTGAACCCGGTCGCCCACTGGTCGACGCGGTAGTCGACGCCGCAGGCGGGGGCGGCGGCGGCCGGACCCGCGGCGAGGACCGCGGTGGTGCCCGCCGCGGCGAGGCAGAGCCCGGCCAGGGCGCCGGCGAACCTCTTCATCGGGTTTCCTTTCCCGGTGACCGGGACAGCGGACACGAGCAGGGGCGCCGTAGCGGGAGCCACGGCGCCCCTGGTGTTTCGTGGTCACGGTCTGGTGATCGTGACCTGGCATGGGAGCGCTTCCAGCCGACGAGAAGGTAACCCCGCCGTATCGTCGTTGTAAAGCGCGACCCGGACGTGGCCCGATCCGGTGGACGGCTTTCCGGGGCCGTTTCCCCGGGATCGGCCACTGAACACTCCTGAACGGCCGAACCCGTTGGCGGCAAAGAAATGTCTCCGTCGCGCTGCGCCACCGGCGGAAGCGGGCGGATGCCGCCGTTGGAGTGGATTCCGGGTTGTTCGCGGGCGTTCGCCACGAGGTTTACAGCCGCCGGGCCGCGCGGTAGCGTCCACCAGTGCTGGGAGCGCTCTCATATCCAGGTCGTGCACAAAGGAGTGATCGATGCGTTCCGGACCAGCACTGCTCGGCGCCCTCAGCGCGCTCGCCGTCGTCGGCGCGACGACGGCCTTCACCCTCGGCACGCCTTCGCCCGCTTCGGCGGCGACGGCCTGCGAAGTCGGCTACACCGTGAACGACTGGGGGAGCGGCTTCACCGCCAACCTCACCCTCAAGAACCTCGGGACGGCGCCGCTGTCCGGCTGGCAGATCAGCTACGCCTACGCCGGGAACCAGCAGCTCCAGCAGGGCTGGAACGCCACGTGGGCCCAGACGGGCCGGACGGTCACCGTCACCCCGGCGGGCTGGAACGGCACCATCGCCCCCGGCTCGTCGATCACCGCCGGGGCGAACTTCGGCTACAGCGGCACCAACACCGCGCCGGCGTCGATCAGCGTCGACGGCGCGCCGTGCGGCGGCACGCCACCCCCGACGACGACCCCGCCGCCGACGACCGTCACCACGACCCCGCCACCGGCCGGGGGCGCGCCCGCGCTGCACGTCGCCGGCAACCGGCTGGCCGACTCCGCGGGCGCGCCGGTCACCCTGCGCGGGGTGAACCGCTCCGGCGGCGAGTTCGCCTGCGTGCAGGGCAACGGCATCTTCGACGGCCCGATGGACGCCGCCTCCGTGGCCGCCATCAAGAGCTGGCACGCGAACGTCGTGCGCGTGCCGTTCAACGAGGACTGCTGGCTCGGCCTGCCGAACGTCGAGCCCGCCTACGCCGGCGCGACCTACCGCGCCGCGCTCAAGTCCTATGTGGACCTGCTGCACCGGAACGGACTCGTCGCGATCCTCGACCTCCACTGGACCCAGGGTGTCTACACCGGAAACTCCTCGGCGTGCGCCGACGTCACCTCGACGTGCCAGAAGCCGATGACCGACGCCGCGCACGCGGTGGACCTGTGGACGTCGGTCGCGACCGCGTTCAAGGGTGACGACGCCACGATCCTGGACCTGTTCAACGAGCCCTACCTCGACCGCGCGGTCGCCGGCTCGGCCGCGGCCTGGACGTGCTGGCGCGACGGCGGGTCCGCGTGCACCGGCATCGGCTACGCGGTGGCGGGCATGCAGACGCTGGTGAACGCCGTCCGCGCGACCGGCGCCACCAACGTGCTCATGCTCGGCGGCCTGGCCTACTCGAACGACCTCACGCAGTGGCTGCAGTACAAGCCGAGCGACCCGGCGGGCAACCTGGTCGCGTCGTGGCACTCGTACAACTTCAACACCTGCAGCTCGTCCTCCTGCTGGGACGCCCAGCTCGCCCCGGTCGCGGCGGCGGTGCCCCTGGTGGCCGGCGAAATCGGCGAGAACGACTGCGGGAGCGGGTACGTGACCGGCCTGATGGACTGGCTCGACCGCCACCAGGCGTCCTACCTCGGCTGGACCTGGAACACCTGGAACTGCTCGACCGGGCCCGCGCTGATCTCGGCCTACGACGGCACGCCGACGGCGTTCGGCGCCGGTGTCCGGCAGCACTTCCTCGCCGCGGGCTGACCCGCGTCCACCGAAGTGTGAGAAGTTCGTCCGGCGCTGCGCGCGGACGTCCGCACATGCATAATGGCGGAGGCGGGTTCGCCCGCCCCGTGGTGCCGGCCGATGACCCCCAGGTCGGCCGGCACCACCCTTTTCCTGCCTCGTTCCGCCCGTGGCGGCGATTTCAGGACGTGAGCCGCACCTTTGTCACATCGTGGGCCGTAACGGTCACGCTGCGGTACTGTCGACCGGTGCACCAGTACTCCGGAAATCGTTGGATGAACGATGAGTCGACAGGTCAAGCCAGGGAGTAAGCCCTACCGTGCACAGCTGCGCGATCGCTTGGCCGCCCTGGGGTTTCCCGACGAGGTGATCCCGGCGCGCGTGGCGGAGAACCTGATCGTCGAATGCCGGGTCCCGCCCCGCACGGCGTGGCGGCTGGCGTCCGAGTTGTCGCTCGACGTGGCGGCGCACCAGTACAACACCCTTACGGGTGACCCCCGCGCGGGTATGCGCGGGACCCGTATCTGGGAGTACGAGCAGTGGCCCGACCGCGGCGTCCGGCCCACGTTCGCGGCGCTGCGGGTGCTGGCCCAGGTCTACGGCACGAGCTGGAAGTCCCTGCTCGGGCTGCGTGACCTCGAGCAGCTCCCGCCGAAGGACCTCGCCGAGTACCACGCCGACGTCGAGCTGGTGGCGCCGGCAGAGCCGGTCGCGCCCGTGGCCGTCGTCCCGGTCGCCGCCAAGGCCCCGGCACCCGTGCTGAGCTACCCGATCCGCTCGATCGTCCACGTCGACCCCGGCGCGGACACCGAGGTCGGGGTGACCTCGCTCGACGACGCCATCCTGCTCACCACGACCAACGTGGACGAGGTCCAGCTCGACGACCTGTGGTCGGACCTCAACTTCCTGGGCAGCGCGTACACGCGGACCGCCCCGGACTCGGTGCTGGGCCAGCTCGCCGTGGTCGAGGAACGCACGGCCGCGCTGCTGAAGGGCCGGCAGCGGCCGAAGCAGACCCAGGACCTGCTCATGGTCGGGGCGAAGTGCGCCGCGATGATGGCGTGGATCGCGGGGGACCTCGGGCGGTACCGGCTTTCGCGCGAGCTGAACTCCGCCGCCTGGCTCTACACGCAGTACGCCGACGACTTCCTCGCCCGGCGCTGGGTCCGCACGTCGCAGGCGCGCGTGGCGTTCTGGGCCGGCAACGGCGTGGAGTCCGCGAAGCTCGCCGCCGACGGGCTCAACTACCAGGTCGGCGGGCGGCTCACCGACGCGCCGCTGATCCTCGCCGAGGCGCGCGGGTGGTCGTCCGTGCGGGCCGAGCCGCAGGTGCTGGACGCGATCGCGCGCTGGACCAGCATCGAGGACCCGGAGCTCGGGGCCGGCGGTGAGGACCGGTTCTTCAACATCACGAAGGACCGCCGGCACTACATGGCCGGCACGTCGCTGCTCTCGGTCGGGCAGGCGTCGGCGGCGTTGCGCGAGTTCGGGACCGCCCGCGAGGCCTACGAGCGGCTGTCGCTCGAGAACCGCTGGGAAGCGATGGACCCGATGATCCGGATCGACATGGGCCGCGCGCACCTGCTGCTCGACGACCTCGAGGGCGCCGCCGCGCAAGTGGAACCGCTCTTGATCGCGGATGTGAGCAGACAGCCGGACATGGTGCGTGCCATGCTCAAGGTCCTCGCCGCCGAGCTGTCCGGTCCGCGCTGGCGCTCGGTCCCGACGGCCCGGAACCTCGCGGAGGCCGTTGTGGACGCGCAGGCGTCCACGCGGGAGTGACGCTCGACCCGATCCCGGATGGAGGTGCCGATGGCAGGACCTGATGGTTCTGCGTGCCGGGCACCCCACGACAGTCCTGCCGAACCGGCCGACGCCGCCCCCGACTGGGCGTTGCACGGCCGGACACGCCGGCAGGTCGTGGTGGTCGCCGACCGCTTCGCCAGGTTCGCCCGCGGTGACCAGGTGTTCACGGTGTCGGGGCTGCTGGCCCTGATGACGTCCGACGGCCCGGACGTGGCCGGCTGCAGCTGGGTCGTCCACCCCGGCCAGGGCATCGACGGGACGGACTGCGACCTGCTGGAAGCCGCCGCCGAGAAGAGCGGCGCCACCGTGTTCCTGGCGGACCCGGACGCGTTCCGGCCGCTGCCGGTGGCCCCGGCGATCGTCCACAAGCACCGCGCCGAGAACGTCCTGCTCGCCGGCGTGCACAGCCCGGAGGTCACGCTCTGCCAGGCCGACCTGCGCGTCCACCGGGACAACGAGCTCGTCCTCGACCACCACACCGGCGAACACGTGCAGGGCATCGTGATCATCGAGGCGATGCGCCAGATCTGCATCGCGCAGTTCGAGACCGCGGTCCGCCCGGCCCTGACCTCGGCCGGCTACGCGGGGGTGTGGAAGCGGATCGACATGTCCTTCGAGGACTTCCTGTTCCCGCTCCCGGCCACGGTCGAGTCGCGCATCGAGGAGTCCGACCTCGAGCGGGCGCACCACCTGAAGTTCCGGGCCACCGCGGTGGTGCGCCAGCACGGGCGCACCGTCGCCACCGCCGGCATCGACTACGCGATGATCCGGCTGGAACGCATCGACACCCTGGAACGCCGCAAGGCCGACCAGGCCACCCGGGCCTACCTGGGCTGAGTCAGGCACCACCACCACTGCGGAAGGAACCCCACGACGATGTCCGACGTGCCGGAGCAGGACCGCGCTGCCGCGTCCTTCGCCCAGGGATTGGAACTGATCCAGCAGCTCGGCGGGGTGGACCGCCCGGCCGTGCTGGACCTGTTCGAGAGCATCGGCGAGGCGGAGTTCGGCGAACAGTGCGTCGGGTTCATCTACGGCGACGTCTACCACCGGCCCGGCCTCCCGCTCCCGGACCGGCAGCTGGCCACGGTCGCCGCGCTCATCGCGCTGGGCTACGCGGGCTCGCAGCTGCAGTTCCACGCCAAGGCCGCGCTGAACGTCGGCTGCACCCGCCGTCAGCTGGTCGAGACGGCCATCCAGATCAGCTCGTTCGCCGGGTTCCCGGCGACGCTGAACGCGCTGGGGGAGCTGAAGACCGTGTTCGCCGCCCTGCCGGCGGAACAACCGCCGACGGGCGAGGCGGCCGACGTGCCGTGGGCCGGCATCGAGGACCGCTACGAGCGCGGCCTGGCCGCGATGAAGGCCGTCGACGGCGACGCGGGGGAGAAGGTCGCCCAGGCGCTCGAAGACATCGCGCCCGACCTGGCCCGGTACATCGTCGAGTTCACCTTCGGTGAGATCTACACCCGGCCGCACCTGACCCTGCGGCTGCGCGAGATCGTCACGATCGCCGCGTGCGTGGCGCTCGGCACCGCGACCCCGCAGCTGAAGGTGCACCTGCACGCCACGCTCAACGTCGGCGGCACCGAGAAGGAGATCGTCGAGACGATCCTGCACCTGGCCTTCTACTGCGGCTTCCCGGCCGCGCTCAACGCGATCGCGGCCGCGCGGGAAGTGTTCGCGCAGCGGTGAGCGCCCTGCGCAAGCTCCGCGTGGTCGCCCTCGACTGCGACGGCGTGCTCATCGACGACACCTACCTGGACATGATCGCCCGGTTCGTCACCGGCCACGGCGGGGTGTACGACGCCGAAGCCGAGCGGGACGTGATCGGGCTGCGCGACCTCGTCGTCGCCGAGAAGGTCACCCGGCTCTGCGCTCTGGACCAACCGGCCGAAGAGACGCTGAAGCAACTCTGGGCCGCGCGGCAGGAGTACCTGCGGGAGCACCCGATCCGGGTGGCCGAGGGCGTCCAGGACTGCCTGACGGCGTTGAGCGGCCTGCCCGTGCGGCTGGTCTGCTACGGCGGGCGCACCCGGGAGCACACGTTCGACCGGTACCTCGGCGGCTTCACCGCGCTGCTCGACGCCGAAGTGCCGTACGTGAGCATCAACGAGCACCGGCCGGGTGTCGAGCACATCGCCCGCACGGTGTTCGACGTCGCGTTCGACGAGATCGTGTTCGTCGACGACGTCAGCCGGGTGGCCGCCGACGCCCGCGAGCACGGCGCCGGCTTCCTCGGGTTCCCGTCGAGCCCGGCGCACGCGCGGCAGCGGGAGTTCATGGCCGGGCTCGGCGTCCGGCACCTCCCGGCGTCGCTCGCCGAACTGACCCCGGATCTTCTCGTGATGGTCGACGAAGAGCTGGCGACTTCGACACACTGGCCCTGTTGATGGGTTTCCCACCTCCTTGGAGCCGCTGTGAAGTACTTTTCCCTGCCGCGTCCCGGCGCCGGACTCGTCCTCGGCGAGCGTGACGCCCCCGAACCCGGCCCCGGCCAGGTCCTGGTCCGGCTGCACGGCTGGGCGGTCAACGCCCGCGACCTGATGATCCTCAAGGGCTTCTACCCGAAGCCGGTCAAGCCGGACGTCGTCGCGCTGTCCGACGGCGCGGGCGAGGTCGTCGGGGTCGGCGACGGCGTGCGCGCGTGGTCGGCGGGCGACCGGGTGGCGGCGACGTACTTCCCGAACTGGCTCGCGGGCCCCGGCACCCCGGAGAAGACCGCGGACGACCTGTTCGGCTCGCTCGACGGGACGCTGGCCGAGTACGCCGTCTTCCCGGAGGACGCGCTGGTGGCCGTCCCCGCGCACCTGGACTATGCCGAGGCCGCGACGCTGCCGAGCGCCGGTGTGACGGCGTGGCGCGCGGTCGTCGAGGAGGGCGGGGTCTTCCCCGGCCAGACGGTGCTCACCCTGGGCAGCGGCGGCCTGTCGACGTTCGCCCTGCAGTTCGCCGCCCTCGCCGGCGCCCGCGTCATCGCGACGTCGAGCTCCGACGAGAAGCTGGCGCGGCTGCGTGAGCTCGGCGCGGCCGAGACGATCAACTACACGACCACGCCGGAGTGGGGCCTCGCCGCGGCGGAGCTGGCCGGCGGCGGCGTCGACCACGTCGTCGACGTCGGCGGGGGCGGCACGATCGGCCAGTCGATGCTCGCCGCGCGCGTCGGCGGGCACGTCAGCGTCGCCGGCGTCCTCACCCACGAAGGCGCGGCCGACCCGGTGCTCGTGCTGGTCAAGCAGCTGACCCTGCGCGGGCTCACCAACGCCTCCCGCGAGACGTTCCAGACCATGAACCGCGCGATCGAGCGCACCGGCCTGCGGCCCGTCATCGACCGCCGGTTCGCCTTCGACGACGTCGCGGCCGCCGTCAAGCACCTGGAGTCCGGCGCCCACGTCGGCAAGGTCGTGCTGGAAAGCGCGTGACCGGGTAATTTTTGCCGGCCCGGCTGGGTAGTTCTGCACCTCGATCTACGATTTCCGCAGCTCAAGCGGGGTGCGTTGGGCCGAAAAACTGCCCTCCGGGCAGGAATGGCGGCGGATGCCGGTACCGAGGAAAGTGGTACCCGACAGACATCGGACATCGCCCGAGCAGGCTGCGGCTGCTCGGCCCGACGGTCCGGTCTGGGGGCGCGGAGGGGGTTCAACCACCTGGGGGTGGGTTGAACCCCCTCCTGCTGCGTCCGGACCCCTTCTTCCCCCGCCCGGCGTATAACGCCGAATACGTCCGGTCGCCGTCCGCCGGTTCCGGGAGCGCTTTCACAACACGCGTCCCGCGTTTGTCCACTGTGGATCTTTGCACCGTCTTCCGGGTCGATCCGTGTCCACTGTGCACTCATTCGAGGTTGTGAATGGCGAGTCGGCGTACGGAGCAATGCTGTGCGCCTTGTGCTGTCACATATGTGAATGGCGATCACGTTTCTGAATCGTTATCAAGGACTGTCTTGCCCGGTTTTTTCCGGCGTGTGAGTGTGGTGGCCGCTGGCTGGACTGGACCTATGAAAGAGGCGACCCGGCAATGACGCAGACGGCCCCGCCACGGCAAATCAGCCGAACAACTCTGTACTTCTTCGGCGCACTCGGCGGAATCCTGTTCGGATACGACCTCGGGGTGATCTCCGGGGTGCTCCCGTTCATCGGGAAAGCGTGGTCGCTGACCGCCTGGGACAAGGGCGTGATCACCGCCAGTCTCTCGATCGGTGCCATCGTGGGCGCGCTGTTCTCCAGCCGCATCAACGAAGCACTCGGCCGGCGGCGCACCATCATGGTCGCCGCGGCGATCGTCATCGTGGGCACGCTGGCGGCGACCTTCTCGCCGACGTTCGCGCTCCTGGTGATTTCGCGGCTGATCATCGGGCTCGGGATCGGGCTGTCGTCCTCGACCGTCCCGACCTACCTCTCCGAGCTGGCGCCGGCGCGGCTGCGCGGCGCGATGGGCGCGCTGAACCAGATCTTCATCGTGCTCGGCATCCTGATCGCGTTCCTGACCAGCTACTTCCTCGGCCCGATCTCGGCCTGGCGCTGGATGTTCGCCGGCGCGATCGTGCCCGCGGCGATCCTGCTCGTCGGGCTCGCGTTCCTGCCGGAGACGCCGCGCTGGCTGGTCAAGAACGGCCAGGAGGAAGAGGCGCGGCGGGTCCTGGCGAGTGCGCACGGCAACACCGTGAACCTCGACGAGGAGATCGCGACCATCCGCGACGTCATCCAGATGGACACCGAGGGCAAGCCGCGGTTCCGCGACCTGTTCTCCGGTTTCGTGCGGCCGATGATGATCGTCGCCGCCCTGCTCGCGATCGGGCAGCAGTTCAGCGGGGTCAACGCGATCAACGCGTACTTCCCGACGATGCTGATCGGCCTCGGGTTCGCCACGCAGGCCGCGCTGCTGTCCGGCGTGCTGCTGGGCGTCACGAAGTTCCTGTTCACCGCGTGGGTCGTGTTCGTGGTGGACCGCTGGGGCCGCAAGCCGCTGCTGCTCATCGGCAACGTGATCATGGTGATCACGCTGGTGGCGGCCGGGCTCGTGGTGCTGAACGTCCACGACACCGGCACCCGCGGCATCCTGATGCTGGTCATGATGGTGCTGTACCTGGTCGGTTACGAGCTCGGCTGGGGCGCGGTCGTCTGGGTGATGATGGCCGAGGTGTTCCCGCTCAAGTACCGGGCGGCGGGCATGGGCGTCAGCAGCGTCATCCTCTGGGCGGCGACGGGCATCGTGAGCGCGGTGTTCCCGCTCATCTCCGCCGTGGGCTCGCTCGGCATCGGCGGTTCGATGTTCCTGTTCGCCGGGATCAACGTGGTGCTGTTCGTGCTCACCAAGTGGATCGTCCCGGAGACGAAGGGCCGTACGCTGGAGCAGATCGAGCTGGACCTGCGAGCGCGCCAGGGCGTGGCCGTCAAGAGCTGATCTCGGTGGTGTGAACGGCGGGGGTGCGGGAGGACCGCACCCCCGCCGTTTCGCGTCTAGAGAGCGGGGGCCGTGGCGAGGCCGAGCTTTCCCGCCAGCCGGCCGATCCAGGCCGAGACCTCGCCGGGGGAGCGGTCCGGGAGGCCGAAGATCACCTCGGTGACGCCGAGCGCGTCCAGGTGCGCCAGCCGCGGTCGGTCCGGGCGCTCGCCCAGCGCGTGGATCGACGGTGCTCCGGAACGGCCCTCGTCGCGCCAGATCTCCTTCAGCAGTGCGACGTGGCCGTCGAGGTCGGTGTCCGCCGGTGTGGTGATCCAGCCGTCCGCGTGGCGGGCGATCCAGCGGAACGTCTTCTCCGTCGGGCCCGCGCCGAGCAGGACCGGGATGTGCGCCTGGACCGGTTTCGGCCACGCCCAGCTGGGGCCGAACGAGACGAACTCCCCGTCGTAGGAAGCTTCTTCCTCCGTCCACAGTGCACTCATCGCCTCGAGGTACTCGCGCAGGGCGCTGCGGCGGCGGTTGCCGGGCACACCGTGGTCGGTCAGCTCGTCGACGTTCCAGCCGAACCCGGTGCCGAGCGTGACGCGCCCGCCCGAGAGGTGGTCGAGGCTGGCGATCGTCTTGGCGAGCGTGATCGGGTCGCTCTCGACCGGCAGGGCCACCGCCGTCGAGAGGCGGATCCGCTCGGTGACCGTCGCGGCCGTCGCCAGGGCCACCCACGGGTCGAGCGTGCGGCTGTACCGGTCGTCGGGCAGGGACGCGTCCCCGGTGCGCGGGTGCGGTGACTCGCGTTTCACCGGGATGTGCGTGTGCTCGGGCACGTAGAAGGTGGCGAACCCCGCGGCTTCCGCGGCCTGCGCCGCGGCCGCCGGGGTGATGCCTCGGTCGCTGGTGAACAGCACGATTCCGTAGTCCACGCGAGGGACTGTATTAGAACGTGTTTCAGTTTTCAAGCGGCCTTCGTCCCGCATCGCGGGACCGGCGGGGACGGCAGATCTCGCGTTCGGTATACCTGTGCGCACGGTGCGTGACCGGATTGAGCGTCGATCGAGTGTTGATGGACGCCGCCCGGGTAAGCAGACGGGGAGCAGAGCGCCGACGTTCGCCGGGTCATAGTGGGTGAGCCCGGGAACGGCCGGTCGGAACGGGGTGGTGGCGAGTGGAGCCGACGATCCATTGTGGACGCGCGTGGGTGGCGTCCCAGCCAGTGGACGGACCCGTGGGGCGGGATGGTGTGCCGGGCCGGGGTTCCAGTACCCTGGATCGAAGGCCGAGAGGCGCTGCAACGGGCCAGGGGGCCCGCCACGCTCGGCCGGGACCAACCACCCAAGGGCGCCTCCCGATTGAGGGAGGCTGCCGGTGAACCCGATCACCCCGCACGAATCCGAGGCCACCGCGCGGCTGCGCGAGCTGCTCAGCCAGCGGGTGGCGGTTCTCGACGGCGCTTGGGGCACGATGCTGCAGGGCGCCGGGCTCACCCCGGCCGACTACACCGGTGACCGCTTCGGCGACCACACCCACGACGTCACCGGCGACCCGGACCTGCTCAACATCACCCGGCCGGACGTCATCCTGGACGTGCACCGCCAGTACCTCGCGGCCGGCGCGGACATCACCACGACCAACACCTTCACGGCCACCAGCATCGGCCAGGCGGACTACGGCCTGCAGGCCCACGTCCACGAGATGAACGTGCGCGGCGCGCAGCTGGCCCGCCAGGCCGCCGACGAGTTCGGCGGCCGGTTCGTCGCCGGGTCGATCGGCCCGCTCAACGTCACCCTCAGCCTGTCGCCGAAGGTCGACGACCCGGCGTACCGCGCCGTCACGTTCGAGCAGGTCAAGGCCGCCTACGCGGAGCAGATCGCCGGTCTCGTCGAAGGCGGCGTCGACCTGCTGATGATCGAGACCATCTTCGACACGCTCAACTGCAAGGCCGCCATCGCCGCCGCGCGCGACGTCGCGCCGGAGCTGCCGCTGTGGATCTCGGTCACCATCGTCGACCTGAGCGGGCGGACGCTCTCGGGGCAGACGGTCGAGGCGTTCTGGAGCTCGGTCGAGCACGCGAAGCCGCTGGTCGTCGGCGTCAACTGCTCGCTGGGTGCCGAAGAGATGCGCCCGCACGTCGAGGAACTGTCGCGGATCGCCGACGCCTACGTCGCCTGTCACCCGAACGCCGGGCTTCCGAACGCGTTCGGCGGGTACGACCAGACGCCGGACGAGACCGCCGGGCTGATCGGCGGCTTCGCCCGCGACGGCCTGGTCAACCTGGTCGGCGGCTGCTGCGGCACCAGCCCGGCGCACATCGAGAAGATCGCCGCCGCCGCGAAGGGCGTCACCCCGCGCGAGGTCCCCGCGCCGCCCGCGTTCACCCGGTTCAGCGGCCTCGAGCCGTTCGGCATCAACGCCGACACCGGGTTCGTGATGATCGGCGAGCGCACCAACGTCACCGGCTCCAAGCGGTTCCGCCGGCTCATCGAGTCCGACGACCACCAGGCCGCCGTCGACGTCGCGCTGGAGCAGGTCCGCGGCGGGGCGAACCTGCTGGACGTCAACATGGACGCCGACCTGCTCGACAGCGAGGAGGCGATGACGACGTTCCTCAACCTCATCGCCACCGAGCCCGAGGTCGCCCGCATCCCGGTGATGGTCGACAGCTCGAAGTGGACCGTGCTCGAAGCCGGCCTGCGCTGCATCCAGGGCAAGGGCGTCGTCAACTCGATCAGCCTGAAGGAGGGCGAGGAGCCGTTCCTCGCCCAAGCTCGGATCATCCGCAACTACGGCGCCGGCGTCGTCGTGATGGCCTTCGACGAGCAGGGCCAGGCCGACACCGCCGACCGCAAGGTCTCGATCTGCGGCCGCGCGTACGACCTGCTGACGCAGAAGGCCGGGTTCGCGGGCGAGGACATCATCTTCGACCCGAACGTGCTGGCCGTGGCCACCGGCATCAGCGAGCACAACGGCTACGCCAAGGCGTTCATCGACGCGCTGCCCCGGATCAAGGAGCGCTGCCCGGGCGTCCACATCAGCGGCGGCATCTCGAACCTGTCGTTCTCCTTCCGCGGCAACGACATCGTCCGCGAGGCGATGCACTCGGCGTTCCTGTTTCACGCCGTCCAGGTCGGCCTCGACATGGGCATCGTCAACGCCGGCCAGCTCGCGGTCTACCAGGACATCCCGCCCGACCTGCTCGAACTGGTCGAGGACGTGCTGTTCGACCGCCGCGAGGACGCCACCGACCGGCTGGTGAGCTTCGCCGAGAACGTCAAGGGCAGCGGCACCAAGCGCGTCGTCGACCTGTCCTGGCGCGAAGGCACCGTCGAAGAGCGGCTGTCGCACGCGCTCGTGCACGGCATCGTCGACTACATCGAGGACGACACCGAAGAGGCGCGTCAGCTCAAGGCCCGGCCCCTCGAGGTGATCGAGGGCCCGTTGATGGACGGCATGAAGATCGTCGGCGACCTGTTCGGCGCGGGCAAGATGTTCCTGCCGCAGGTGGTCAAGAGCGCGCGCGTGATGAAGCGCTCGGTCGCCTACCTCGAGCCGTTCATGGAGGCCGAGAAGGAAGCGGCCCGGCTGGCGGGCAAGGCGGCCGTGTCGAACGGCCAGGGCAAGGTCGTGCTCGCCACGGTCAAGGGCGACGTCCACGACATCGGCAAGAACATCGTCGGCGTCGTGCTCGGCTGCAACAACTACGAGGTGATCGACCTCGGTGTGATGGTGCCGGCGGCGAAGATCCTCGACATCGCGGTCACCGAGGGCGCCGACGCGGTCGGGCTGTCCGGGCTGATCACGCCGTCGCTCGACGAGATGGTCAACGTCGCCACGGAGATGCAGCGCCGGGGGCTGAAGATGCCGCTGCTGATCGGCGGCGCGACGACGTCACGCCAGCACACCGCGGTCCGCATCGCCCCCGTCTACGACAACGCGACGGTGCACGTGCTCGACGCGTCGCGCGTGGTCGGCGTGGTGTCCGACCTGCTCGACCCCGACCGCTCGATCGTGCTGGCCGAGAAGAACCGGGCCGACCAGGAGGTGCTGCGCGAGCAGCACGCCAACAAGCAGCGCCGGCCGATGCTCAGCCTCGAGCAGGCGCGCGCGAACCCGGAGACGGTGTCGTTCGCCGACCTGCCGACCCCGGAGTTCACCGGCGTCCGGGTCGTGGAGCCGAGCATCACCGAGCTGCGCGAGATGGTCGACTGGCAGTTCCTGTTCCTGGCCTGGGAGCTCAAGGGCAAGTACCCGGCGATCCTGGACCAGCCGGTCGCGCGTGAGCTGTTCGACGACGCGAACACCCTGCTCGACCAGATCATCGCCGAGGGCGGCTTCACCGCGAAGGGCGCGTACGCGTACTGGCCGGCACACACCGAGGGCGACGACATCCTGCTCGACGGCGAGTTCTCGCACATCGGGTTCCCGATGCTGCGGCAGCAGACGTCGAAGCCGGAGGGCCGCGCGAACCGCTCGCTCGCCGACTACATCGCCCCGGAGGGCGACCACCTCGGCGGCTTCGCGGTCGCCATCCACGGGGCCGAAAAGCTCGCGGCCAAGTACGAGGCCGAGCAGGACGACTACCGCGCGATCATGGTCAAGGCGCTGGCCGACCGGCTCGCCGAGGCCTTCGCCGAGTACATCCACCTCAAGGCGCGGCGCGGCTGGTTCGAGCCGGACGCCGACCCGTTGCTGGAGGACCTGCACGCGGAGCGCTTCCGCGGCATCCGCCCGGCGCTCGGCTACCCGGCGAGCCCCGACCACAGCCAGAAGCGCGAGCTGTTCGAGCTCCTGGGGGCCGACGAGCTGGGCATGGCCCTGACCGAGTCGTTCGCGATGACACCGGCGGCGAGCGTGTCCGGGCTGATCTTCGCCCACCCGGACTCGAAGTACTTCACCATCGGGCGGCTCAACCGCGACCAGATCGAGGACTACGCGCGCCGCAAGGGCGTCGAGGTCGCCGAGGTCGAGCAGTGGCTGCGGCCGAACCTGGCCTACGAGCCCCAGGCGTAGCCGGTCAGCTCGGGTAGTCCTTCAGCTCGATGTCGGTGGCGAACTTGTCGGTGGCCTTGAGCATCATGCGGAGCAGGAAGCGGGACTTGAACGTCCAGTCCCGCATCCTGATCCGCAGCGGGGACGGCGGCGCGAGGAACGGGCCCGCGCTGCCGCGCTGCGAGATCTTGGCGTAGCCCCGGAACTGCTCCTCGTAGCGGGCGAAGGCGGCGCGGTGGTCGCCGCCGGCCGCGAGCAGCTCGCCCGCCAGCACGTACGCGCCGACGATCGCCAGCCCGGTGCCGAAACCGCCGAGGGTGTTGCCGTAGGCGGAGTCGCCGAGCAGCACGACCCGGCCGCGCGAATAGTGGTCGATCGTGACCCGGGCGAGCGAGTCGAGGTAGAACTCGCGCGCCCGCGGCACCTTCGTCAGCAGGTCGGGCACCCGCCAGCCGACGCCGCGGTAGGCGTCGATCAGCAGTGCGCGCTGCCGCTCGACGTCCGTGCGGTCGAAGTCGAGCTCCGGTGAGGCGAAGACGAAGAACGCCGACGCCTTCGGCCCGCCGACCGCGGCCATCCGGCCGGGCTCGTTGTACATCACGGCCTCGCCGCCGCCGACCTGCTCGCCGAGTTCCGCGAGGGCGTAGTAGTGGCCGAGGAACTTGACGTAGTCGTGCTCCGGGCCGAAGGCCAGCCGCCGGACGTTCGAGTGGATGCCGTCCGCGCCGACGACGAGGTCGAAGCGACGCGGCGCGGCGTGCGCGAAGGTGACGTCGACGCCGTCGGCCGTCTCGGTCAGCGACGTGATCATGTCGCCGAAGACGTACTCGCAGTCCGCGGCCGTGCGCTCGTAGAGCAGCTCGGCCAGGTCGCCGCGGCGGATCTCGATCTCGCCGCCGGTGAACTCGCCCGGGATCACCGCCCGGGGCTTCCCGGCGGCGTCGACGACCGTCTGGTCCTGCCCGCCGGTCGCCCGCTTCCGGACCTCCTCCAGGATCCCCATCCGTTCCAGCACGGTCCGGTGGGTGGGGCCCTTGAAGTCGACGGCCTGGCCGCCGGGGCGCACCGAAGCCGCGCGTTCGACGAGGGTGACGGCGCAGCCGTAGCGCGTCAGCCAATGGGCGAGGGCCGGGCCGGCGATGCTCGCACCGGAGATCAGGACCTTGAGGTTCTTCATGGCGTCGTCGGTCATGGGGCAGAGCTTCGCCGCCGGGCCTTACCGGTCGCTGGCGAAGCGCTGACGGCCACCGTCAGCACCCGGTGCGTCACCGTCGAGAGTGGACGGTGACGACGGAAAATTCCCGGCGGGGCGGCCGGTTTGCGCGGTGGTTTTCGCTTGTTGACCTGCTTCGGCTCCGGGAGGACCATTCTCGCGGGGGAGAGGGGGCGCACGGTGCTGGGGATGGAAACGCCGCTGGTGACGACGGGGGTCGGCGAGCTGCTGAGCCGCGGTGAACACGCGCTGGAAGCCGACGGGGACCTGCGTGCGGGGCGGGAGTGGTTCGACCGGGCCTACCGCGCGGCGGATCAGGAGTGCGACGGCGCCGGGATGGCCCGCGCGGCGCTGGGGCTGGCCGGGTTGTGGGTGCACGAGCACCGCGGCGCGCCCGCGGCGGCGTTGCTGCAGGCGCGGTTGCGCAGCGCGCGGTCCGCCGTCGACCCGGGTTCTTCGCTCGCGTTGCGGCTGAAGGCGCGGCTGGCGGGTGAAGCGGACTACGTGGCGGGGGAGAGCAACCAGATCCTTGCCGTGCTGGAGGAAGCCAAGCGCGCGGGCGACCCGGTCGCCTGGGCCGAAGCCGCCAGCCTGGCCCACCACTGCCTGCTCGGGCCGGACCACGGCGGGCAGCGCCGGGCGCTGGCCCAGGAGCTGATCACCGAGGGCTTCCGGACGTCGCGGCGCAGCGACCTGCTGATGGGCCTGCTCTGGCGGACCGTCGACCTGTTCCTCGACGGCGACGCGCACGCCCAGCGCGGGCTCGCCGACCTGCGGAGCCTGCTGGCCGAGCAGGACCACCTCGCCGTCGGGTTCGTGCTCGACGCGATCGACGTCATGCTCTGCATCCGGGCCGGCCGGTTCGCCGAGGCCGAGCAGCGGGCCGCGGCCTGCGCCCGGCGCGGTGAGCTGGCGGGCGACGCCGACGCGACCGGCTGGTACACCGCGCAGCTCGGCGCCATCCGCTGGTACCAGGGCCGCGTCGCCGAGCTGCTGCCGGTGCTGCGCGAGACGGTGCATTCGCCGACGCTCAGCGCGGTCGACAACGCGCTCGTCGCCGGACTGGCCGTCGCCGCCGCCTCGGCCGGGGACGAGCGCGAGGCCGCCGGGGCGCTGGCGCGGCTGCGTGGCCGCGACCTGGCGCTGCTGCCGCGGTCGAGCAGCTGGCTGGTGTCGATGTACGGCATCGTCGAGTCCGCGTGCCTGGTCTCGGACGTCGAATCCGCGCTCGCCGCGTACGCGCTGCTGACGCCGTTCGCGCGGCTGCCGATGACGGCCAGCCTCGCCGTCGCGTGCTTCGGCTCGGTGCAGCACGCGCTGGGCGTCGCGATGCTGACCGCGGGCGAACCCGAGCGGGCCGTCACGCACTTCCGGGCGGCCGTGCGGGACAACCTGGCGCTGGCGCACTGGCCGGCCGTCGCGCTCTCGCGGGCCCGGCTCGCGCAGGCGCTGGCGGTGCTCGGTGCCCCGGATGCCGCCCGGGAACTGGCGACGGCGACCCGGGAGGCGACGGAGCTCGGCATGACGCTGCCCGCCGCACCGGCCCGTCCGGCCGGGCGGGTCACCTGCCGCCGGCAGGGCCGGCAGTGGCTGTTCGCCATGGGCGGCCGGTCGGTGCTGGTCGAGCACAGCGTCGGCATGGGCTACCTCGCGACGCTGCTGGACAACCCGGGCTACGAACTGTCGGCCGTCGACCTCGCCGCCGGTCCCGGCGTGACCGCCGCGACGACGTCTTCGCAGCCGGTGCTGGACCCGGCGGCGACCAGCCACTACCGCAAGTGGCTGGCCACCCTGGAGGCCGAGCTCGACGAGCACGAGGCCAACCACGACGACGGCCGCGCCGAGCGGGTGCGCTCCGAGCGCGACTGGCTCGTCGGCGAACTCTCCGCGGCGGCCGGGCTGGGCGGGCGCGTCCGCGAGTTCGCCGGCGCCGAGGAGAAGGCGCGGATCGCGGTGGGCAAGGCGATCCGCCGCGCCCTGACCCGCATCGCGACGGCCGACGCGGTGATCGGCGACGTCCTGCGCGACGGCGTCCGAACGGGCAACCGCTGCTGCTACCGCCCCTGAAGCCCGCCCCGGAAAGCCGTGAAGGCCTCCTTACCGGCTCTTATGGCCGGTAAGGAGGCCTTCACGGCTTTCCTACTGGACCGCGCCGTTCTGGGTGAGCAGGGTGTCGTACCAGGCGTCGTACGGGTGGTTGGACGCCGGGTAGCTCGCCAGGGGCGTCGTCGCGTCGCCCGCCGAGTCGAAGTCCCAGCCGCGCACCAGCTTGCCCGACTGACGCGCCGCGGTGATGAACGCCGACTCCGTCGCGGGCGCGCCGTAGAACAGCGCGCCGTCCTGCAGCTCCGCGCTGTCGCCCTTCTGGAACTCGTCGAAGGCGACCTGGCGGTAGCGGATCCGGTCGCCGGTCACGCCGGGCGTGTCCGCCCGCAGCGTCTGCGCCGGGGTCGGGCCGTCGGCCGCGGTCCGGACCGTCACCGTCCGGCCGCCACTGGTGGCCGTCGCGATCGGGAACCGCGCGTCGGACGTCTTGGCGTTGCCGGTCCACGCGACCGTCGTGCCCGAGAGCGTGCCGTTCCACGCCCAGTTCTGGCTGCTGCCCTGGCTCCGGTGGATCTCCCGCAGCTGCGTGCCACTGGTGAACGAGACGCTCGGCAGCACGCCGTTGTCGTACTGGTGGCTGGCCTGCCAGGTGATCTCGCCGTCCGCGCCCAGCTTGCCGACGCGGTACCAGAGCGTGGTCGCGGTCTGCGACTGGTGGACCTCGACGAGGTCGCCGTTGTCGTTCAGCGCGACCGCCGGGGTCTGCCCGTTGTCGTACTTCCCGTGCCGCAGCCAGGTGATCCGCCCGTCGGCGCCGTAGGTCCCGGTCCAGTACCAGAGCCCGCCGGCCCCGGAGTCGTGCACCTCGACGACCTGGCCGCGGCCGTTCAGCGCGACCGCCGGGTGGTAGCCGACGTCGCGCTTGTACTCCGCGCGCGTCCCGGCGTCGCCGGAGAGCAGCGGCAGGACGCGGCCGCGCAGCGCGTCCACGGTCGGCTGGCCCGCGGGGTAGTCCTTCGCCTGCAGCAGGCGGCTGCCGAAGACCGACTCCAGCTCCTGGTTCAGCGCGGTCAGGTTGCCCGCTGCGAAGTTCGCGTTGTCGGTCAGGTCGTCCTTCAGGTCGAGCATGACGACGATCGGCGCGGCGGCCGGGTGCGCCGCCGACCACGTGTTGACCGTGGCCAGCCAGTCGCGCAGGTTGTTCGACGCCGGGTTGCCGCCGCTGTGGTCGACGAGGTTGCCGGGCGAGTCGTGCCCGACGCCGTAGTCGTGCGTGGTGGCGTAGCCGTTGTCGTGGATGTCGAGCTCGATGAACCGGACGCCGTGGTCGAGCTGGTAGGCCAGGGCGTTCTTGGCGCCGTCGACGTTGCCCGAGTAGCTGTTGTGCGTGGCCCGGAAGACCGAGCCGGTGAACGGCGGGCTCGCGGCGTGCGCCGTGCCGCCGGTCAGGAGCGCGGAAGCCGTCAGAACGGAGACGGCCAGAGCGGGCAGACGGGTCATCCTCGGGTCCTCACGTCGGGAACGGGGAGCCGTCCCATCCTGGCGGGCCGGTGCGGCCGCTGTCTCGAACTCCGGGTGGAACGTGGTGGAACGGAATGGAACGCCCAGGAGGTGACAGCAGGTTCGGCGAGGGAGGAAACGTCATGACCCAGGCAAACGGACCCCAGTACCCGGAGCCGACCGGGCCGGTGCCGCCGCAGGCCGGGATGCCCGGCCCGCCGCCGCCCGGTGGTGCGCCCCAGCCCAAGGCGAAGAACCCGAAGCGGCGCCAGAAGATCGTGCTCACCGTCTTCTTGATCGTGGTCGCCGCGATCTTCGCGCTGGTCTGGGTGGCCACCCGGTCGAACGGCGAGAACGCGCAGGTCGGCAACTGCGTCACCGAAAGCGGCGAGAACTACGTGAAGATCGTCGACTGCGGCGACAGCACCGCGACGCTGAAGGTCGTCGCGCGCGTCGAGGACAAGACGCAGACCGAGGCGCAGGTCAGCGCGTGCAGCGCCTACCCCGACGCCGACCAGGTGTTCTGGGAGGGCAAGGAGGGCGAGACCGGGGTCGTGCTGTGCCTGGCGAAGACCGGTAAGTAACGCGATGGCGGCCGGGAAGTTCGCGTTCACCGGCTCCGGCGAACTGCGGGTCTCCAGCGGCGGGCGCACGCTCGCCGCCGCGGGCGACGTGATCGCCATCGGCGACCGGGTCTTCCGGCTGGGCGAGGTGGACCGGGTCGCCTACCACGCGGCGGCCCGGCTGCACCGGGCCAGCTACTCACTCGGCCTGGCCAGCGGCCTCGTGCGGTGCCGCTTCGGGTTCGACGCCGCGCCGGGTGAGCTGGACGACGCGCGCGAGACCTGGCGGCGGCTGGTCGAGCTGGTGGAGTCGGCGGCCTGCCCGCGGATCGCGTCGACCATGGCCGAGGCCATCGCGGCCGGCGGGACGGCCAGCTTCGGGGGACGCGGGCAGCCGCGGATCGACGCCGACGCCGGCGGGCTGCGCGGGCACCGGTTCTTCGCCGGGAAGGTGCCGTGGGGCCGGGTGCTGGGCAGTGACCTGCGGGCGGGGCAGGTGCGCGTGTGGACCGGTGGCCCGGAACCCGGGCTCGTCACGGGGATGGCGGGCTGGAACGCCGTCGTCCTGCCACGGGTCGTCGGGATCATGGTGTGCCGGGAAAAAGAATCACCGGGAAACCATTGATCACGACGTCGGGAGAATGACTGGTAAATGCTCACGGAATAGCGAATCGGTTGTCCGTTGTGTCGCTTTTGTCGGGCCGTTCGGCGAATTTTGCGAAATTGTCGTGCGAATCCGGTACTTGGGCGGCCCCGGCGTCGTCATTATCCGGAGAAGAGGTGTGCGCGGACGCCGGAAAGCCGCGCGAGGGGTTGGGGAGGCAGCACGCGTGGGGATGGACTGGCCGCTGGTCGGCCGAGAACGGGAGCTGGCGTTCGCGCGCCGGGCGCTGGGGGACGCCGAGGTGTGCGGGCTGCTGCTGACCGGGCGGGCCGGCGCCGGGAAGACCCGGCTGGCCAAGGCTTTGCTGGCCGAGCTGGAGGCCGGGGGCGCCCGCACGCACTGGGTGCGGGCGATGTCGTCGGCCTCGACGATCCCCTTCGGGGCGTTCGCCCACCTGCTGCCCGGCGGCGCGACCGGCACCGCCGACCGGGCGCACCGGCTCAACCAGGTCGCCGCACACCTCACCCGCGGTGCGGAAGGCAGGCGGCTGGTGCTCTGCGTCGACGACGCGCACCTGCTCGACGATTTGTCCGCGACGCTCATCCACCAATTGGCGGCGACCTCGTCGGCATTCGTGCTGGTGATCGCGCCGCACGGGGTGAGCGTGCCCGATCCGGTGTTCGCGATGTGGAAGGACCGTGTCGCGGAACGGCTCGACATCGGGGAGCTCACCCGCCAGGAAACGCGGGAACTGTTCACCGCGGCGCTGGGCGGGCGGCTCGACGACGGCGCGGAGCACCGGCTGTGGCACCTCACCCTCGGCAACCCGCTCTTCCTGCGCGAGCTCGTGCAGGGCGGGCTCGACAGCGGTTCGCTGTCGGCCGAGGACGGCGTCTGGCGCTGGAGCGGGGCGCTGCGCGCCACCCCGCGCCTGGTCGAGCTGATCGAGACCCGCACCGACCGCGTCGACGCCGACGAGCGGCGGCTGCTGGAACTGCTGGCCTTCGGCGAGACGCTGGGCAGCGACCCGCTGGTGCGGCTCGGCGCCGGGCGCGTCCTCGCGTCGACCGAGCAGGCCGGGCTGGTCGTGTCCGAACGCACCGGGCGGCGCCTCGAGGTCCGGCTCGCGCACCCGCTCTACGCCGAGGTGATCCGGCGGCGGACGTCACCGCTGCGCCAGCGGGAGACGTTCCGGATCCTCGCCCAGACCCTCGACATGACCGGCGCGCGCCGGGCCGAGGACAAGCCGAGGCTGGTCCGGTGGCGGCTCGCGGCCGGGCTGCCGACCGACCCGCAGCTGGTCCGCGCGGCGGCGGAGACGTTGCTGCGTAAGGACTTCCCGCAAGCCGAGCAGCTGGCGAAGGAGGCCGTCCGGCTGGGCGGCGGGTTCGCCGCGAAGTTCCTGCTGGCCCAGGTGCGGATCGCCGGCGGCAGGCACGCCGACGCCGACACTCTCCTGGCCGAGCTGGCGGGCGAGACGGTGTCGGACGTGCAGCACGCCCGCGTCGCCGCGACCCGCGCCCGGAACCTGGCGTTCGGCCTGGGCCGCGCCGAGCAGGCCGAAGCGGTGCTGGACACGGCGGAGACGGCCGTGTCGTCCGGAGTGGACGAGCTGGCGACGGCCCGGGCGGCCTTGCGGGCGGCGTCCGGTGCGGCCGGCGCCGCGCTCGACCTGCTCGGGCCGGTGCTGGACCGCAACCGCCGCGGCGACCCGCTCCGGCTCGCGGCGCTGGTCGTCGCGGCCGGGGCCCTGGCGGAGAGCGGGCGCGTCGAGGCGTGCCTCGGCGTCGTCGACGAGGGACTGGCGCTCGCCGGGCGGATCTCCGACGCCGACGCGCCCGGCGCGCGGGCCCGGCTGGAGCACGCGCGGATCGTCGCGCTGTGCGGGGCGGGGCGCGTCGATGAGGCCGAGGACCTGGCCGGTGACGGCTACCGCGACGCGATCCGCGACCGCTGGGGCCCGGCGCTGGCCGGCGCGTCGGCGTCGCTGGGCACGGTCGCGCTCGCCTACGGCAACCTCCGCGGCGCGATCCGCTGGCTGCGCGAGGCCCTCGCGACGGAGGCGCACGACCAGCCGCACGCGTTCCGCCCCGCCGTGGTCGCGGCGCTGGCCCGGGCGACGGCGATGACCGGCAAGGTCGCGACCGCGCCCGACGTTCCGGGACCGCTCGGCACGTGGGCCCACGCCTGGGTCGCGGCCGCGCGGGGCGAGCTGACGCGGGCGGCCGAACTCGCTGCTTCGGCGGCCGCCTCGGCCGTTGCCGAAGGCCGGCTCGCGCTCGCGGCGGAGATGCGCCACGACGTGCTCCGGTTCGGCACCGAGGTGGATCCGGTGGATCTGGAGGGGCGCCTTCCGTCGTTGTACGCGGAGCACGCGCGCGCGTCGGACGCGGCTTCCCTGGACGAGGTCGCGACCGGCTTCGCCGACGCCGGGGCCCGGTTGCTCGCCGCGGAGGCCGCGGCGCAGGCGGCGCGGGTGTACCGGGCGGAGGGGAAGCTCGGCAGCGCGGGGACGTCGGCGCAGCGGGCGCGGTCGTGGCTGGCGTCCTGTGAGGACGCCGCGACGCCGGCGTTGGCGGCGCTGGAGACGCCGCTGGACCTGACGGACCGGGAGCTGGAGATCGCGCGCCTGGTGGCGACGGGCTTGACGAGCCGCGCCGTCGCCGACCGGCTCGTGGTGTCGGTGCGGACGGTCGACAACGTGCTGCACGGCGTCTACGCGAAGCTGGGTATCTCCGGGCGCCGCGAGCTGGCTTCGGTGGTGGGCCGGCCCGAGGTGGGGAGTAGTCCCGCCGACGCCCCGTAGGTAGTCCGCGCGGTCCCCGGCGGGGAAGCCGAGTAGCCCGCTACTCATGACCGGCGGCCGCTTCGCCCCAAGACTGGTGACAACGGAGGGGCACGGGCTTCACCGATCCGAATGTCAGGAGTGCACGAGATGACGACTTCGTCGGGCGACGTTTTCCAGAACGAGCAGGGTTCCGGTGGCGGCAACCAGTTCAACGAGCAGGCCTCGGCCGGTGGCTCGGGCAGCATCTTCCAGAACGAGCAGGGCTCGGGTGGTTCCGGGGGCGACCAGTTCAACGAGCAGGCCTCGAATGGCGGTCGTGGGGACATCTTCCAGAACGAGCAGGGTTCGGGCGGTTCCGGTGGGAACCAGTTCAACGAGCAGGCGTCCAACGGTGGCTCGGGCGGCATCTTCCAGAACGAGCAGGGCTCGGGTGGTTCCGGGGGCGGCCAGTTCAACGAGCAGGCCTCGAATGGCGGTCGTGGGGACATCTTCCAGAACGAACAAGGTGCCGGGCGTGGCAACCAGTTCAACGAGCAGGCTTCGGCCGGCCACGGCGGGGACGTGTTCCAGAACGAGCAGAGTTCCGGTGGTCACGGCGGGAACCAGTTCAACGAGCAGGCCTCCACCGGCGGCGGCATCGGCGGCGCGATCTTCCAGAACGAGCAGGGTTCCGGCGGTTCCGGAGACAACCAGTTCAACGAGCAGGCCTCCACCGGCGGCGGCATCGGCGGCGCGATCTTCCAGAACGAGCAGGGTTCCGGCGGGCACGGTGGGAACCAGTTCAACGAGCAGGCTTCCACCGGCGGGCATGGCGGTGACGTGTTCCAGAACGAGCAGGGCTCGGGCGGTCACGGCGGGAACCAGTTCAACGAGCAGGCGTCGACGGGCGGCTCGGGCAGCATTTTCCAGAACGAGCAGGGCTCGGGCGGTCACGGCGGGAACCAGTTCAACGAGCAGGCCTCGACCGGCGGCTCGGGCAGCATTTTCCAGAACGAGCAGGGTTCCGGTGGCCACGGTGGGAACCAGTTCAACGAGCAGGCGTCGACGGGCGGCTCGGGCAGCATCTTCCAGAACCAGCAGGGTTCAGGCCACGGGGGCAATCAGTTCAACGAGCAGGCCTCGACCGGTGGTCACGGCGGGAGCATTTTCCAGAACGAGCAGGGTTCCGGTGGCCACGGTGGGAACCAGTTCAACGAGCAGGCCTCCACGGGCGGCCACGGCGGCGGCGACATCTTCCAGAACCAGCAGGGTTCCGGCCACGGCGGGAACCAGTTCAACGAGCAGGCCTCGACCGGCGGCCACGGCAACATCTTCCAGAACGAGCAGGGCTCGGGCGGTCACGGTGGGAACCAGTTCAACGAGCAGGCGGCCACCGAGCACCACAGCCACGAACACGAGCACCACCACGACGCCGCGCAGCACGATCACCACGTCGACCACCACCACGACGTCGACCACCACATCTGAGCCGGCTTGAGGGAAAGGGAGCGGTCATGCAGGAGCCGAGCGGCGGGGGGCGCATCGCCCTCGACACCCTCGACCTCGCGGTCAAGGGCGCCAAGGCCTACGGACGGGAAGACCTCGTCCAGCGCCTCACCGACGCCCGGCGCCTGCTGTCCGAGCCCGACATCACCGTCTACGTCGTCGGGGAGTTCAAGCAGGGCAAGAGTTCTCTCATCAACGCCCTGCTCACCGCCAAGATCTGCCCGGTCGACGACGACATCGCGACCGCGGTGCCGACGGCCGTCCGGTTCGCGCCGGAGTCCGGGGCCCTGGCGACCTACGAGCCGGCCGATCCGTCGTCGCCGCCGTGGACCGAGCGGATCTCGCTCGAAGACCTGCCGTCCCACGTGAGTGAAGCCGGGAACCCCGGCAACGTCCGCAAGCTCAAGTCCGTCACGGCGTCGATCAGCCGCCAGCTGCTCTCCGGCGGGCTGGTGCTGGTCGACACCCCTGGCGTCGGCGGCCTCGGCTCGCTGCACAACGCCGTCACCGTCAGCTCGCTGCCGCGGGCACACGCCGTCCTGTTCCTCTCCGACGCCTCGCAGGAGCTGACCGCGGCCGAGCTGCGGTTTCTCCGGACGGTGAAAGAACTCTGCCCGTCGGTGTTCTTCGTCCTCACCAAAACCGACCTCTACCCGCACTGGCGCCGGATCCTCGAGCTCAACGCCGGCCACCTCGACGCCTGTGGCATCACCATCGACACCATCGCCGTCTCGTCGGAGCTGCGGACCGTCGCGGCCCGCTCGGCCGACCAGGAGATGAACGTCGAGTCCGGCTTCCCGCAGCTGGTCAAGCACCTCCAAGGCGTGGTCGGTGACGCCGAACGCTCGGCGCTCAACGCCGTCGGCCTGCACGTCGGGTCCGCTGTCGGCCAGTTGCACGCGGCTCTGCGGTCGCGTCGCACCTCGCTGGCGCACCCCGAGCAGTCCGCCGCGCTCATCGCGGAGCTGACCCGCGTCAACGACCGCGTCGACGCGCTGCGCAGCCAGTCTTCCAAGTGGCAGCAGCTGCTCTTCGACGGGTTCGCCGACATCTCGTCCGATGTGGACTACGACCTGCGCGCCCGGTCACGCGGTGTGCTGCACGAGGCCGAAGAGGCCATCGAAGAGGGCGATCCGGCCAAGAACTGGCCCGAGTTCGAGAAGTGGCTGCGGCAGCGGCTGGCCAACGAGACTCTGGAGAACTACGCGACGTTCATCAAGCAGGCCCGCGGCCTGGCCGGCCGGGTCGCCGAGCACTTCGAGCTCGCCGAGTCGCAGGCCGTGCTGCCCCGCGAGGTGCAGGCGCCCGTGACCGTGGTCGAGGAAATCGACATCGACTCGTCGTTCACCGGCGTCAAGACCCGCGGCACCACCGGGATGGCCGCCTTCCAGAAGGCCTACAGCGGGTTCCTGATGTTCTCGATGCTCACGAAGATGGCCGCGCTGGCCATCCCGACGCCGTTCGGCATCGCGGCCGGCTTGCTGATGGGCCGCTCCGGGTTCCTCGACGAGCGCAAGCGGCAGCTCGAGAAGCGCCGCGGCCTGGCCAAGACCGCGGTCCGCCGGTTCGTCGACGAGTTCAACCTCCAGGTGGGCAAGGACTCCCGCGACGCGATGCGGACCGTCCAGCGAGAACTCCGCGACGCCTACAGCGCGCGCGTCGAAGAACTGCAGCGCTCCCTGACCGAGGCGCTGGCCGCGGCGAAGAAGGCCGTGGTCGAAGACGAATCGGAGACCGGCGAGCTGAACCGGCTGGAGGCCGACATCGAAGCCCTCGAGGTGCTCGGCCGCCGCGCCGACGAACTCACCCTGCGCAGTGCCCCCAAAGCAGACCTCAAACCAGTAGCGGCGGTGACACGATGACCACGCTCTACGTCCAGGTCCGCGGCTTCGTCGCCCGCGCGTGCGCCGGGTACGCCGGCACCCCCGCCGAGCCGGCGCTGCGCCAGATCGCCGGCCGGCTGGCCGAGCCGCTGCGCGTCGCCATCGCCGGGCGCGTCAAAGCCGGGAAGTCCACGTTGCTCAACGCGCTGGTCGGGCAGGAACTGGCCGCGACGGACGCGGGGGAGTGCACCCGCGTCGTCACCTGGTACCGCAACGGCCCGACCTACCGGATCATGCTGCACCCGGTCCGCGGGATGCCGCGCCAGCTGCCGTTCGGCCGGCTCAGCGGCACCCTCGGCCTCGAGCTCGGCATGGCGCCGGACGACGTCGACCGCCTGGTCGTCGACTGGCCGTCCGCCGCGCTGCGGGCCATGACGCTGATCGACACGCCCGGGCTGGGCTCGGCGCGGCCGTCGGTCTCCGAGCGCACCGAGGTCGCGCTGGTCCCGGACCGCGACGGCGTCGGCACCGCGGACGCCGTCATCTACCTGATGCGGCACGTGCACGGCGACGACGTCCGGTTCCTCGAGGCCTTCCACGACGACCCCGCCGAACGGCGCCCGGTCAACACGATCGGCGTGCTGTCGCGGGCCGACGAGGTCGGGCACGCCCGCACGGACGCGCTGGACTCCGCGGCGAAGGTCGCCGCCCGCTACGCCCGGGACCCCCGCGTCCGCGGGCTCTGCCAGACCGTCGTGCCGGTGGCCGGCCTGCTGGCCGGCTCCGCCGCGTCGCTGAAGGAGGCCGAGTACCGCGCGTTCGGGCTGCTGGCCGCCGCGCCGCCGGCCGAGCTGGCGCGGCTGCTGACGTCGGCCGACCGGTTCGCCCGCGCGGAGTCCACAGTGGACGTTCCGGCGATGCAGCGCGCGGACCTGCTCAACCGCTACGGCCTCTTCGGAGTCCGGCTGGCCGTCGAGCTGACCGGCGGCGGCCTGGTGACCGGCGCGCGAGCGCTGTCGGGGGAGCTGCTGGCCCGCAGCGGCCTGCACCGTCTCCGGTCGCTGCTGACCACCCAGTTCGCCGCGCGCGCCGACGTCCTCAAGGCGCGCTCGGCCCTGCAGGCGGTGGAACTGGTGCTGCGGGCCTACCCGGACCGCACCGGCGGGCTGCTGCACGAATGGGAGCGCATCGTCGCCGGCGCGCACGAGTTCGCCGAGATCCAGCTGATCGACTCGATCCGGCTCGGCGTCGTGCTGTTCACCACCGACGAGGCCAGCGACGCGGAACGGCTGCTCGGCGCGGCCGGGGTGGACGTGCCGAGCCGGCTGGGCCTGCCGGCCGGCGCCGGCCGCGCGGCGATCCGGCAGGCGCTCGGCGCGCAGCTGCTGAGGTGGCAGCGGCGCGCCGAGCACCCGGCCTCGCCCCGCGACGTCCGCGACGCGGCCCGCGTCCTCGTGCGGACCTGTGAAGGAATCCTGCTCAGCGAAGCCCGGGCGGAGGTCTTGTCGTGAGCGAGCACGTGCCGGGGAAGATCAAGAAGGCGGTCACGGCCGTCGCCGGCGCCACCGTCTCCGAGGTGCTGGGCAACGCGCTCACACCGGGGTCGCCGAGCGCGCCGCCACCGCAGCCGGTCTCGGCCGCGGCCGAGACCGCGCAAGACGCGTCCGGCCACGAGTACGTGCCGCACGTGGAGACGACCAGCGTCACCCGCGGCGAAGACGGTTCCGTCGAGGCGCAGACCGGCACGACCTGGCACCCGGAGACCACCGACGGCACCCCGCTGGCGGACCTGCCCACGGTCGAGGAGTTCGAGCAGATCGACGTCCACGAGGACGCGTTCGGCAACTTCGTCATCGACGCCACCGAACGGTTCGTCGTCCACAACCACGGCCACGACGAGGTCTACGTCGACCACCAGCACCTCGTCGTGCCCGGCGACGGCACCCCCGGTGACACGGACATCGACATCTTCCAGGACGCCGAGATCGTGGTGCACGAGAACCCGGACGGCACGATCAGCGTCGAGCACCAGGGTTCGCTGAGCTACGCGCTGACGCCCGACGCGCCGGGGCACGGCGACATCGAGGTCTTCCAGGAGGAGACGGTCGTGCTCGACGCGGCCGAGACCGGCCCGCCGGGCATCGAGGTCGGGATCACCGCCGACGAGAAGGCGACCGCCGAGGATCCCTTCGGCGAACCGGCCGGGCCGACCATCCACCAGACCGAGACGGTCGGCGACCGGGCCCGCGGCACGTCCGTGACGACGTCGGTCACCGCTCCCGCGCCGTCGGTGCCCGGGCCGCCGTCGGCGCCGGTCGTCACCTTCGGCCGTCAGCCGTCCACAGTGGACGCTCCGCAGGCCGCGCCGGTGGCGGTCGAGACGACGACGCTGGCGACGTCGTCCGCGCTCGCCGACCACCCGGCGTCGAAGCCGCTGAGCTTCGCGACGGAGAAGCCGAGCTTCGCGACCGAGCCCGAGCGGGCGCACCACGACGCCGGGGAAGTGACCGGTTCGCGGCCCGAACCCCGGGAAGAGCACCCGTTCGAACCGCCGAAGGACCACCACCACGAGCCGGAGCCGGCGGACACGGACGGCGAGCCGCCGGAACCACCCGGCGAGCACGACCGGCACGACCCGCGGTCGCTGGAGCCACCCGGCCCGCCGGACCACGAACAACCGCCCGAGGAACCGCAGCCGGTTCCGGACGCGGACGAGCACCACCACTTCGATCACCATGCGCACGCGGACGGCGGAGGCTGACAACAATGGGCTACGGACTGGGCATCGACCTCGGCACGACCTTCACGGCCGCCGCCGTCGACGGTGCCGGCCACGTCGAGATGGTGTCACTCGGCGACCGCACGGCGGCCATCCCGTCGGTGGTGCTGCTGCGGGCGGACGGCAGCGTGCTGGTCGGCGACGCGGCGAACCGGCGGGCGGCCGTCGAGCCGGACCGGGTGGCGCGGGAGTTCAAGCGGCGCCTCGGCGACCCGACGCCGGTGCTGCTCGGCGGCGCGCCGCACTCGGTGGCGTCGCTGATGGCGCACCTGCTCGGCCACGTCGTGCGGACGGTCGCCGGGCAGCAGGGCGGCCGGCCGGACCGGATCACGCTGACGCACCCGGCGAACTGGGGCCCGTACAAGCGGGAGCTGTTCGAGCAGGTGCCCCAGCTGACCGGGATCGACCGCGTCGGCCTGATCACCGAACCCGAGGCCGCGGCCGCGCACTACGCGGCGCAGGAGCGGCTGGAGGACGGCGCCGTCGTCGCGGTGTACGACCTCGGCGGCGGTACGTTCGACGCGACCGTGCTGCGCAAGCGCGGCGGCGGCTTCGAGATCCTCGGCACCCCCGAGGGCATCGAAGGCCTCGGCGGTGTCGACTTCGACGAGGCCGTGTTCGCCCACGTCGACCGCGCGCTCGACGGCAAGCTGTCGCAGATCGACCCGGACGACCCCGGCGCGGTGGCCGCGGTGGTGCGGCTGCGCCAGGAGTGCGTGCTGGCCAAGGAAGCCCTCTCCGCCGACACCGAGACGGCCGTGCCGGTGCTGCTGCCGTCGGTGCAGACCGAGGTGCGGCTCACGCGCGGCGAGTTCGAGGAGATGATCCGCCCGTCGATCACCGCGACGATCGGTTCGCTGCACCGCGCGCTGCGCTCGGCGAACCTCCGGCCCGCCGACCTCGGCGCGGTGCTGCTCGTCGGTGGGTCGTCACGGATCCCGCTGGTGTCGCAGCTGGTGTCGGCCGAGCTGGGCCGCCCGACCGCGGTCGACATCCACCCGAAGTACGGCGTCGCGCTCGGCGCCGCGGCGCTGGCGTCCGGCCGGTCCGGGCTGGTGCAGGCGACGCAGGCCCAGCTGCCGCTCCCCGGAGTGCCCCGGCCACCGGCACCGAACGGCCTCGCGGTGCCGCGGACGCCGCCGAACGGGCTCGAGGTGCCGCGGACGCCGCCTGCCGGTGTCCCGGCGCGACCCGACGCCCGGCGGGCGCCCGCACCGCGTGAGGAGACGCGCGCGATGGCCACCCCTGGTGTGGGCGCGCCCCCGCCGGCGCTCGGCCGCGGCAAGGGCGAAGGCGCGAGCCCGGGACGCCGCGCGTCGCGCCGCGGGGTCGTGATCGGGCTGTGCGCGGTCGCGGTGGTGGCGATCGGCGGGGTGGCCGTGGCGGTGAGCAGCTCGGGCGGTGGCGGCTCGACCGGCGACCTGACGTCGGCGCCGGCATCGACGAGCGACACGCCGACGCCGGTCAGCATCCCCTCGCCGTCGGACACACCGGAGACGACCCACGCGACGGTGGCCCCACCGCACACGAACCCGCCGGCCACAACGCACCGCAAGACCCCGCCGCGGACCACAACGCCGACGCACACCACCACCACCCCGACGACGACCACCAGCTGGACCACCACCACGAGCGCCAAGCCCACGCCCTGAGCCAGGGGGAGTCAGGAGGGGCGCGGGCCGTGCACCGTCGGGGGGCACGGCCCGCGCCCAGGCCCCGCGCCGGGCGGCGTGTCGTCCCTCCAATCACGCGAGTCGACCCCGCAATCACGCGTGTCGGCGTGCTGATCACATGAGCCGGAAGCCCAGGCCCGATCGGTCGGCGCGCCGCGCTCCCGGTGCTGGCTGCTCGGTGCACTGGCGACGAGCCGGCGCCGGTAGCCTCGCGGGCATGGTGGCAGAGCACGTGATCGTGACGACCACGACCGACTCCGAGGCCGCGGCCCGTGAGCTGGCCGCGCAGGCGATCGAGGCGCGGCTGGGCGCGTGTGCGCAGATCGTCGGGCCGGTGACCAGCGTCTACCGCTGGGAGGGCGCGGTCCAGACCGACCAGGAGTGGCGTGTCGAGATCAAGACGACCACCGATCGGGTGGCCGCGCTCGCCGCGCGGATCGCGCAGCTGCACCGCTACGACCTGCCCGAGGTGATCGCCACGCCGATCGAGGGCGGCAGCGCGGCCTACCTGGCCTGGCTGACCGCGGAAACCCGT
The DNA here is from genome assembly GCF_023023025.1 of Amycolatopsis sp. WQ 127309. Taxonomy (NCBI): domain Bacteria; kingdom Bacillati; phylum Actinomycetota; class Actinomycetes; order Pseudonocardiales; family Pseudonocardiaceae; genus Amycolatopsis; species Amycolatopsis sp. WQ 127309. Next base: position 8,782,373 of record NZ_CP095481.1, on the reverse strand, counting down.
GGCTGAGCGCGGCTTTCGCTGACTAGGGTCAGGGAATGGACGATCTCAAGCAGCGCTTCGCGACGCTGACCACCGCCCACCTCGCGGACGCCTGCGTCCGCGCCGGGCTGCCCGTGCGCTGCGCCCCCGCGCCCACCCGCGCGGTGGTGCCGGGCAGCCGCCTGCTCGGGCCGGCGGTCCCGGCCCGGCACGTCGGCAGCGTCGACGTCTTCCTGGAGGCGTTCGAGCAGGCCGTCCCCGGTGGCGTGCTGGTCGTCGACAACGGCGGCCGCGTCGACGAAAGCTGCGTCGGCGACCTCGTGGTCCTCGAAGCGCGCGCCGCCGGGCTCGCCGGGGTGGTGATCTGGGGCCTGCACCGCGACACCGCCGACATCCGCGAGATCGGCCTGCCCGTGTTCAGCCTCGGCTCGCTCCCGACCGGGCCGCTGAGCGTCGGGCCCCGCGTGGACGGCGGGCTGGCCGAGGCGATCGTCGGTGTGTGGCGGATCGGGCCGTCGGACCTGGTGCTGGGCGACGACGACGGCGTCCTGTTCGTCCCGGCGGAGCGGGCGGAGGAGCTGTTCACCCTCGCCGAAGGGATCCGCGACACCGAACGCCGTCAGGCCGACCGGATCCGGGCGGGGGAGTCGCTGCGGGAGCAGGTCCGGTTCGCGGACTTCCTCGCCGCGCGGGCAACGGACCCGGCGCTGTCCTTCCGCGCGCACCTGCGCGCCGTCGGCGGTGCGATCGAGGAGTGACTCACCGGGCTGACGAGAGGCTTTCCGTCGGCAGCAGGGCGAACAGCCGCCGGACGGCGTGCGAGCCCTCGGCGTCGATCGTGAGGCGAGCGCCCGCGGTGTCGGCGAGGAGCTGGGCCCGCATGAGCGAGTTCAGCCCGGCGATCGAGAAGAACGTGATGTCGCCTAGGTCGACGATCACCTCGTCGATCTCCGGGGCCACGCGGGACTGCAGCACCTCGTCGAGCTTGCGCGCGGTGCTCAGGTCGATCTCGCCGGCCACCCGCACGAGCACGGTGCGCGGCCGGGGGTGGTGGACGTCGATCGAGAGCCTGCCGTGGGCGTCCACCCAGGCGGTGGCGAGTTCGTGGTCGGCCGATCGTGGTTCGGGAACCATCGCGGCACACCTTTCCTCGGGGCTGCGGAGAGCCGCGGACGAGCCCGGCTCAGCCGTTAATCGTCATCGTACTGCACTCGATCTTCGTGAACCACTGCCGCCAAATTCGCTGGACAGGGCGCACGGGTACCCGCTGTGATCGGCCGTGCCCGCCATACCCCGGCCGGGCTTGCCGAATGGGGGACGTCCTTAGTGGTCACCGGTGATCTTTCCTCGGCTGAAGCGACGATCACGGCCGCCGTGGTCCGCCGCCTCGTCGAGACGCAGTTCCCGCGCTGGGCGGGACTCGCGGTGGAGCCGGCGCCGGCCCAGGGCGTCGACAACGCGACCTACCGCCTCGGGCCGGACATGTCGGTGCGGCTGCCGCGGTTCGCGCGGTGGACCGGGCAGGTGACGCGCGAACAGGAGTGGCTGCCGAAACTGGCGCCGCAGCTGCCTTTCCCGGTCCCGGTCCCGCTGGCCGAGGGGAAACCGGGCGCGGGCTACCCGTTCCCGTGGTCGGTCTACCGCTGGCTGCCGGGCGAAGCCGTCGACCCGGACCGCGTCGACGGCGTCGCGGCCGACCTCGCCGCGTTCTTCACGGCGTTGCGCGGCGCGGACGCCACCGGCGGCCCGCCGCCGCAGTGGAGCAACGGCTTCCGCGGCGTCTCGACGACCGACGAACGCGACTCGGCGATCGCGCCGGCCCGGCTGGCCCCGCGCATCGAAGCCCTGGCGGGCCTGGTCGACCTCGACGCGGTGGCCGCGGTCTGGGAAACGGCCCGCGCGGTGGCGCCGTGGGCGGGCGCGCCGGTCTGGGTCCACGGCGACCCGGCCCCGGCGAACCTGCTGTCCCGCAACGGCCGCCTGAGCGCGGTGATCGACTTCGGCACCCTGGCGGTGGGCGACCCGGCGTGCGACCTGATCGCCGCGTGGTCGGTCCTGTCCGCCGACGGCCGCGCCGAGTTCCGCGAGGCCCTCGACGTCGACGACGCGACGTGGGCCCGCGGCCGCGCCTGGGGCCTGACCGCGGTGTTGCCGTCGCGGGCGGAGCTGACCGGCCCGGATCCGGCGCGGGTGGCCGCGGCGCGCCGGCGGCTGGACGAGCTGGTGGCCGACCACGCGTCGGCGTCCCGATGAGACGGTGCCACGCCGCGGTCATCGTGGAAATCGCAGATCACGGGCCGTAACGAAACGCACCCCCTGGGCGAGTAATCTGACACGAGGGGGTGGTCGACGGGTGGCCGGGCAACGACACGGCGGGTTCGATCAAGCGGAACTTCCGGAAGCACACCGGATCAGGTGGTGGCTCGCGGCGGTGGCGGCGGGCCTCGTCGCGGCCGGTTTCGCGATCGTGCCGTACCTCCCCTTCTTCCAGGAGCTGACGTTCATCCGCGACCCGAAGGTCGCGAGCGTCATCACCTGGACCGTCCTGCAGACGTCGGTGGTCGTCATCTCGGCCGTCCTGACGCTGTACTTCACCGGCAAGGCCCGGCTCGAAGCCGCGGCGTTCCGGGCCAACCAGATCGACATCCGCCTCTTCGCCGACGAGCGGCCGGACGCCAGCCACGACCGGGAGATCGACTCCGCCGTCGAGCTGACCGCCGCCTTCAAGCGGATCCTGAACGATTCCCGGCTCTACACCCCGACTTCCGTGCCCGGCGTCGGCGGTTCTTACGACTTCATCCAGATCGTCGAGAACGCCGGCGAGTCCGCGGACGGCTGGTGGAAGGCCGCGACCAAGCTGATCCGGCTCGCGCAGCCGCCCGCCGCGTTCACCGTCACCGGCACCGTCCGGCCCGGCAACACCTCCGGCCGCTACCAGCTGATCCTGGAGCTCGTGCGGTGCCCGCGCTTCGCCGCCAGCCCGCTGGTGATCGAGGACGAGAGCTGGCCGCGCGTGCTGCACCGGGCGGCCAACGCCGTCGCCGCGCTGGTCATCCCGCGCAGCGCCTACGTCCGCACGAACATCCACTGGGCCGCCTGGCGCGACGCGAAGATCCCGTACGAGCTGTTCGACGCCTACCAGCGCGCCAACCACTTCATCACCTACCGCCGCTACGACGAGGCCCTCGCCGAGTACTACCGCGCGCTCAGCCTCGACCCGTCGAACGTCTACATCAGACTCGAGATCGCCGCCCTGCAGGAGCAGCTGGACCTGCACCTCGACGCGCTCGCCACCTACGACGACGTGATCACCCTGTGCAGCAGGGGAAAGCCGAAGCTGGCCCGGTGGTGGATCGGCGAGGACTTCGCCCGCCAGCCGCGTCACGCCGGCCGCAGCCGCGACGTCGCGCTGCTGATCGCCCGCTACCGGCACGCACTGGTCCTCGGCCACGGCGACTCGGTCGCCGGCTCGTGGTGGGTCCGCCGGACCACCGCGGGAGTCCCCGGTGACGCCCGGGCGCTGCGCCGCGCGGAACTGCGGGCCGCGCTGGAGCTGCGGTTCCGCCGCTACGTCGAGCTCGACGTCCGGACCCGGCCGTACGCGATCCCGCGGGAGAAGCGGCTCGAACTGCACCGGCGCGTGATGCGCGTGTCGGTGCCGGAGCTGGTCGTCCAGGACGCGACGCTCGAGCAGCTCGCGGAGTACAACCAGCGCGCCGCCGAGATGCGGTCGTACTTCTGCGCGCTGTCGCAGTACGAGATCGAGCGGCTCGTCGCGGACTACCGCAACTTCGGCAGGCGCTGGCGCCGCAGCTGGGAGCAGCTCACCAACCGCGCGCTCGACCTCTCGCTGGTCTGGGCGGTGCTGCGGCGGGCGATGGCGGACGTCGAGCCGATGTCCGGCGCCGTCCCCGAACCCCGCCCGGCCTACCCCGGCAGCCGCGTCAAGCTGGCCGACGTCTGCCCGGACCGGCGCTGGCCGCCGGACCCGCAGGCGCTCGACGACACCGTCGAAGCGGCGGGGCCGCGCAAGTCGTGGGAAGAGTGCTACAACGCGGCGAGCGTGTACGCCGTCGCGATGCTCGAAGTCGGCCCGCGCGGCGAGCGCGACCTGCGTGACCGCGCCCGGAACCCGCGCCTGACCGGGGAAACGCGCGACGAGGTGGCCCGCCGCGCCGTCCGCGAGCTCTACCACGCCGCCACGATCAGCCACAGTGGACGGTTGCCCGAGCGCCGGTCCTGGGTGATGGGGGAGGACCCCGACCTCGCCGCGTTGCGCGGGCACGAGCTGTTCCGCGTGTTCGAGATGGTCACCTTCTCGCCGGACCGCGCGGCGCCGCTGCGCCCGCAGCGCGCGCACGTCTGGGAACAGGTCAGCTACGTCCGCCGGCTCGTCTGCGAGATCGCCAGCTGCCGCGCGCACTTCTGGCGGCTGCGGGCCCTCGACCCGGCCCCGGTCCAGGACGGCCGGGTGCTCGACCGCTGGCGGTCCACCGACCGCGACGCCTGGCGCCGGCTGGCGGACCTGGCCACCGGGAAGCAGGACTGGTACACGCGCTACCAGGCGATCAGCGCGTTCCGCGAGTGGTCGGCCGACTGCGCGTACCCGGGCGCCATCAGCGGTTTCCCGCTGTACAACGAGGAACGCCTGCACGCCCAGCTGCGCGGCGCGGCGGGCGCGAAGGGCCGGACGGGGATGGACGCGAACATCGTCGTCCGCGAGTACGTCCGCCTCTGCGACCTGCGCCTCGACCAGCTGGTGGCCGACATCGCCGAAGTCGAGCAGACCCAGGACGACTTCGCGGCCCGCGCGGACCTCTGGGGCGCCCTGTGTTCGTGGTTCGACGACGACATCGCCGACGGCTCGTCGTCCGACGAGCGCCGCGAACGGTTCCGCAAGCTCGTCAAACCCTAGGACGGCCGCGTGTAGCGGTGCTTCACCCCGGCCGGGAAGTACTCCGGGTCGCCTGCCGGGCGCAGGACGACGTCCGGCAGCTGCCGCTCGGCCGGGACGTAGTGCGCGTACTCGCTGTTGAGCCGCAATAGCTGCTCGCGCACCGACTCCGCGATGCGGCTCGCGTCCGCCGTTGCGCCCGGGGCCGTCTCGACGGTGATGCGCAGCCGGCGGTCGCGGTCTTCGTCCTCCACCGACTCGATGACGAACTTGCCGGTCACCGTGGCGCTGATGCCCGGCTGCTCCAGCCCGACCGTGACGTTCTCCGGGTAGACGTTCGCGCCGAAGAACGACACCGTGAACAGCGACCGGCCGAAGACGTACACGAACGGCAGCTCCGGGCCCGCGGGCGGGGTGAAGCCGTGGCGGGCGCAGTAGGCGAGCAGGTCGGCGTGCGGCAGGACCCCGCCGTCGTCGGCGATGTGGTAGCGGATCAGCGGGATCCCGCCGTCCGCGGTGAAGACCAGCGTGCCCTCGTGCACCTCGAAGAACCGGCTCGCCGGGTCGTACTGCACCAGTGTCGGGAGCCGCGCGTCGCCGAAGACCTCGCGCGCCAGCTCGGGCCGGTCCGCGAAGAACCGGCGGATGCCCACCGAGACCGGGGTTTCGGTACCGAGCACGCCGGCGTCGGCGGTGCCGTAGAGCGACGCGATGTCCCGGACCGGGTCGGCGACCCCGGCCCGCTGCGCGACGAGGTCACGCCACTGCTCGCTGAACACCTCGCCCGCCAGCACGAGCTTGATCGCGTACGCGGGCCAGTCGACGCCCTCGGCCACGCCGGTGTCGACGACGTCCTTGACGAACGGCGGGTAGCCGAGCAGCACGACCTGCTCGAAGTGCGGCGCCAGCTCGGGCAGCACCCGCAGGATCTCGGCCTTGTTGTTGCCCGGCGCCACGACGGTGATCGGGCTGCCCTTGGCCGCGAGGTGGCGCACGCACGCCGTCGTGAACAGGCCGCCGACCCAGGTGCCGAGCGGGAAGCAGACGACGGCGAGCGTGCTGCGCTCGTCGGCGTGGAAGCCGTCGACCATGACCTGCTCGAACCGGCGGGCGACGTGCAGCTCGTCTTCCAGCGCGCGCGGCCAGATGGTCGGGTGCCCGCTGGAGCCGGAGGAGACGGCGATCATGTCGAGGCCGGCGAACGTGCCGTCGCGGCACAGCTCGGGCAGCGGGTACTTCCGGTGGTAACCCGCCTTGTCGACCAGCGGCAACCGCCGGAAGTCCTCGAGCGTCGTCACCGACTCCGGCGTGATCTCGTGGTCCCCCAGGAACTTCCGGTACGCGGGCACGGTCTCCGCCGTCCGGCGGAACAGGTCGAGGAGCCGGTCCGCGGGCGCCGGCCCGGGTGCCGCGAAGAAGGTGTCGAACGCCTGGCGCACGCGGGCCTGCCGACCGTGGTCCATGATCGCAGCATAGCGTCCGGCCGGCACCGCCCCGAGGTGCCATGATGGGCGCGTGAGCACCTCCGCGGAGCAGCCCGCCACCGGCGCGCCGTTGACCCTGTACCTGGTCAAGCGGCTGGAGCTGGCCATCCGGGCGCTGCTGGACGACGCTCTGCGGGAGCTCGGGCTCACCACGCTGCAGTACACCGCGCTCACCGTGCTCGAGGTGAGCGGCCCGCTGTCGTCGGCGCAGCTCGCGCGCCGGTCGTTCCTGCGACCGCAGACGATGCACGAGATGGTGCTGGCGCTGGAGAAGCGCGGCCTGATCGAGCGGACGCCCAAGCCGGACAACAAGCGCGTCCTGCTGGCCAGCCTCACCGGCACCGGGCGGGCCCTGCTCGCCGGCTGCGCGCCCGCGGTGGGGGAGGTCGAGCGGGAGCTGCTCGCCGACCTGAGCCCGGGCCAGCGCGCGACGTTCCGTGAAGGACTCCAGCACGGCGTCCTGGCCCTCGGTTCACTGGCGGAGTCGCGGCGTCAGGACCCCTGACGGATGGTGGATCGGGCTCGGCCGACTGGCGGGTCAACCCGTGCTGCGGGCCCGAAAGAACTAGGCCGGACGAGTGGAAGCGGCTTGCGGCGCGTGGCGTACGGCGTGGCTGGGTACGTCCAGATTCGGTCCCGCGTCCGGAGGTTCGCCGACCGTGACCTGGGCACGCAACGTTGCGCCACCAGGCAGTGCGGACATGGCCGCACGCCGCACACGCGTCGAAGAGGGACGGAATGCAACCGAAGGTGTTCGACCTGGGGAAGGTACGAAGAGACGCGGTGGTCACCATCCGGCTGGCCGCGATGGCCAACGTCAGGCTCCTGACGGCGGTCAACTTCGAGGCCTACCGGCGCCGGCAGTACTACCGGATGCACGGCGGGGTGGCCACCGCACCGATGTTCAAGATCCACATCCCGGCCAACGCGCACTGGTTCCTGGTGCTCGACGTCGAGGGGCTGGAAAGCCTGCCCCTGCACCCGCGGGTGAGCGTCGTGCCCTGAGCCCGCACACAGTGCCACCGGGTCGACGAAGCTCAGTCCACTGTGGTCACCGCCCGGGTAGGGCCGCAGCATCGCCGCCGTCCCGCATGGTATCGACGCTCTCCGCGCGGAAATCCCTGCCGCACAATGACTCCCGGCGGTCCGGGAGCTGCTCGGCGCCGCGCGTCCGGTCCACCAGGGTGCGCTGATGACGCGCGCGGTCGCGGTGGCGTACGCGCGGGCCGGGTCGGGCATCCCGCCGTACGCGCCGCCCGCGCAGGTCGACGACCTCGGTCCGCGGGCCGATCAGCGTGCGCGGATCGCCGCCGACCGCCGTGATCGGCCACCGGTGCCGGCCACCGACCCGGCCGCGAGCCGCAGCCGCGGTGTGCACCGGCCCGCCGGTGAAGGCGAGGTCGGTGGGGCGGCCGGGCATGATCCGATCATGCCCGGAGTGGACAGGAACCGGCCAGACACCGACCCGCGCCGAACGGCCCGAGGCGGGCTGTCCGGCGTGCGGTCCGCGGCGGCCCCGAACCACTGTCCGGCCAGGTCAGCGCCGCCCGGGCGGCGGGCGCGGGTGGCACCGGACCTGAGCGCAGCGTGGTCCGTCCGGCACCCGGCGCAACGGCGGACGCCGACCATCGGCGGATTTACAACGTTGTATCAACGATGTAAAAGTGTCCCTGCGCTGTTCGTCGCTCCGGTCACACGCCGTAGAAGGGGCCATCGATGTCCTCCCGTGCACGCGATCACCTGACCCGCCGCGACCTCCTGCGGCTCGCCGGCGGGACGGCCGCCGCGGTCGCCGCCGCCTTGTGGCTGCCCGGTGTGGCGGCCGCCGCCGGCACCTTCAGCCCGCTCCGGCCGCCGGCCACGCCGCTGATCGTCCGCTCGCCGTACCTGTCCGCCTGGCAGCCGTCCGACAACCTGCCCGGCACCTGGGCGAGCTTCTGGAACGGGCACACCACCGCGTTGTGCGGCCTCGCCCGCATCGACGGCGCGGCCTACGTCTTCGCCGGCTCGCCCGCCCTGCCGTCCGGGCCCGCGCTGACCCCGATGACGCAGGTGAGCCTGCAGGTCACCGGCACCCGCTCGACCTACGTCCTCGGCGGCGGCGGGGTGAACCTGATCGTCACGTTCTTCTCGCCCGTCGACCCGGCGAACCTGCAACGCCAGTCCGTGCCGTTCGGCTACGTGACCATCCAGGCCACCAGCACCGACGGCCGCGCGCACGCCGTCGACCTGCACTTCGACACCTCCGCCGAGTGGGTGCACGGCAACACCGCGACCCCGGTAACCTGGACGCAGCAGCAGTCCGGCGGCCAGACCCTGCTGAGCTGCACCCCGGCGAGCCCGGGCGTGCTCCAGGAGAACGGCGAGCAGGCCAGCTGGGGCTCTCTCGTGGTGGCGGCGCCGACCGCCGGGACGACGTGGCAGATCGGGCAGGACACCGTCGTGCGCGCCGCGTCCGCCGGGCAGGGCACCTTGCCGAACACCAGCGACACCGCGCAGCCGCGCGCGATCAACGACCGCTGGCCGGTGCTGGCGTTCAACAAGAACCTCGGCACGATCGCGGCCGGCGGGACGTCGGCGCCGTTCACACTCTCGATCGGCCACGTCCGGACCCCGGCGGTGCGTTACCTCGGCGCGGAGCTGAAGCCCTGGTGGACGCACTACTGGGGCAGCTGGCAGGACATGGCCGTGTGGTTCGCCGGCGACTACGCGAGCGCGTTGTCGGCGGCGACGGCGATCGACCAGCGGCTGCACGATGACGCCGTGGCCGCGGCCGGCGGCGGCACCACCGGCGAGCACTACGCCGGGATCTGCGCGCTCGCCCTGCGCCAGGCGTTCGGCGGCACCGAGCTGGTCGACCGCGGCGGCGCGCCGTGGGCCTTCCTCAAGGAGATCTCCTCCAGCGGCAACATGTCCACAGTGGACGTCACCTACCCGGCGTTCCCGGCCTACCTCTACCTGTCCCCGGCCTACCTGCGGCTCATCCTGGAGCCGCTGCTCGACTACCCCGAGCACGGCGGCTGGCCGATGCAGTTCGCCGAGCACGACGTCGGCACGCACTACCCGGACGCGACCGGGCACAACGACGGCAACGAGGAGAGCATGCCGGTCGAGGAGTCGGCCAACATGCTGATCATGGCCGCCGCGCTGGTGCAGCGGCTGCCGGCGGCGGAGGCGAGCGCCTTCGCCACCACGCACTACCGGATCCTGCGGCAGTGGGCCGAGTACCTCGTCGGCAACACCCTCGACCCGGGCTTCCAGAACCAGACCGACGACTTCACCGGGTTCATCGCCCACAGCGCCAACCTCGCGCTCAAGGGCATCGTCGGCGTCGGCGCGATGGGCGTCATCGCGAGCGCCACCGGCAACACCGCCGACGCCCAGCGCTACCGGTCGGTCTCGCGCAGCTACGTCAGCCAGTGGGTGACGCTCGCGCAGGACACGTCCGGCCAGCACCTGAAGCTCGCCTACGACCAGCCCGGCACGTGGAGCCTCAAGTACAACGGCTTCGCCGACCGCGTGCTCGGCCTCGACCTGGTCCCGCTGGGCGTCGCCGCGCAGGAGGCGGCCTGGTACCAGGCCCGCGCGGGCGCCCACGGCGTACTGCTCGACCCGCGCAACAACTACACGAAGGCCGACTGGGAGCTGTGGACCGCGGCCTGGCTCACCGACCAGCCGAACATCCGGAACACCATGGTCGAGGGCGTCTACAGCTTCGCGAACAGCACGCCGCAGCGCGTGCCGTTCACCGACTGGTACGTCGTCGCCGACGCCACCCAGCGCGGCTTCCAGGCCCGCCCGGTCGCCGGCGGCTACCTGGCGCTGCTGACCCGGCCCGCCGCCTCGGCGACGGTCTGGCGCAAGCTCCAGAACCAGCGGTCGGGCAAGGTCCTCGCCGTGTCGAACATGTCACTGGCCGACACCGCCGAGGTCACCCAGTGGAGCGACAACGGCAGCGCCGACCACCTCTGGGCGGTGGTCGACAACGGCGACGGCACGGTCCGGATCGTCAACCGCAACAGCGGCAAGATCCTGGCCGTGCACGACCAGAGCCTCGACAACGGCGCGCACGTGCAGCAGTACCAGGACAACGGCACCCCGGACCACAACTGGCGGATCGTCGACGCCGGCGGCGGCTGGTCGAAGGTCGTCAACGTCCGCAGCGGCAAGGTCATGGCGGTCGACCAGCAGTCCACCGCCGACGGCGCGCAGGTGACGCAGTGGGACGACAACGGCTCCCCGGACCACCTGTGGCGGTTCGTCTGACGCCGTTTGCAAGACTGGCGGCGTGTGCGCCGACTTCAGCCGGATCCGCCGGTTCCTCGACGAGCGGGATCCGCCGACCCCGTGTCTCGTCGTCGACACCGACGTCGTCGCGGCCCGGGCGGCGGAGGTCCGCGCGGCGTTCCCCGGCGCGCTGATCCGTTACGCGGTCAAGGCCAACCCGGCCCCACCAGTGCTCGACGCGCTGGTGGCGGCCGGGATCGGCTTCGACGTCGCCGGGCCCGCCGAGGTCGCGCGGTGCCTCGAGCGCGGCGCCGACCCGGCGGACCTCGCCTACGGCAACCCGATCAAGAAGGCCCGCGACATCGCCTTCGCGTACGAGCGCGGGGTCCGCGAGTTCACCTCGGACGCGCCGGCCGACGTCGACAACCTGGGCCGGCACGCGCCGGGTTCGGCCGTGTCGATCCGCGTGGTCCTCGACGCGCCCGACTCGGTGACGCCGTTCGGCCGCAAGTTCGGCTGCGACCCGGCCGAGGCCCTCGACCTGGTGCTGCGGGCCGCTGAGCTGGGCCTGCGACCTGGCATCGCGTTCCACGTCGGCTCGCAGCAGCCCGACCCGCTCGCCTGGGAGATCGGCATCGCCACGGCGGCGAAGCTGGCCGCCGAGGCCGCGGCCCAGGGCGTGCCGGTGACGCGGCTCAACCTGGGCGGCGGCTTCGCGACGGCCCACCGCACCGGCGTCCCGCCGCTGGCCACCTACGCGGCGACGATCGCGTCGGCGCTCGACACGCACTTCCCCGACGGCCGGCCCGAGCTGCTGCTCGAGCCGGGCCGGGCGCTCGTCGCCGACGCCGGCCTGCTGCGCACCGAGGTCGTGCTGGTCGCGGACCGGGGCGAGCGGCGCTGGGTGTACCTCGACATCGGCCGCTACAACGGCCTCGCCGAGGCCGAGAACGAGGCGATCGCCTACCGGTTCGAGCCGGTCGGGCGGCCCGCCGGGCCCGCCGGGCCGGTGGTGCTCGCCGGGCCGACCTGCGACGGCGACGACGTGCTCTACCAGCGGACGCCGTACGAGCTGCCGCTGTCGCTGTGCGCGGGTGACCGCCTCGACCTGCCCGGGACCGGCGCCTACACGGCGTCCTACGCCTCGGTGGAGTTCAACGGGATCGAGCCGCTGCGCACCTACTGCCTGGGGAAGTGGGGAGATGCCTGAATTCGGCCGGTTCACCGGACGGCACGTCCTGGCCGAGCTGCACGGCGTCGACCCGGGCCTGCTCGACGACGCCGCGAAGCTGGGGGAGCTGCTCCGCGCCGCGGTGACGGAGGCGGGCGCGACGGTCGTCGACGTCGTCGCCAAGAGCTTCGCGCCGCAGGGCGCCACCGTGATCGCGCTGCTCGCCGAGTCCCACGCGTCCGTGCACACGTATCCCGAGCACGGGTCGCTGTTCGCGGACGTGTTCACCTGCGGCGAGCGTGCCGACCCCGAGCACGCCGTGCGGCTGCTGGCCAAGTCGCTCGACGCCGCTTCGGTCCACCTGTCCGTCCTCCGCCGGGGAGAAGCCTGATGCCCGCGATCCACGAACCACTCGGCCCCGGCCTGACCCGCGTCTGGGAGGTCGACGACGTCGTGTTCAGCGCGCGCACGGCCTACCAGGAGGTGCTGATCGGGCGCACCGCGCAGGGCGTTTCGCTGTTCTGCGACAACGAGCGCCAGAGCACCGAGGCGAGCCAGCTGCTGTACCACGAGGCGCTGATGGTCCCCGCACTCTTGCTCGCCGACCAGGTGCGCCGGGTGCTCGTGATCGGTTCCAGCGAAGGCGTCGCCTGCGAGCTGGCACTGGCCGCCGGCGCCGTGCTCGTCGACCACGTCGACATCGACGAGCAGGCCGTCCGCGCCTGCGCCGAGCACCTGCCCTACGGCTACACGACGGCCGACCTCGCCGAAGCCGAGCGCGGGTCCGGCCCGGTCCGGCTGTCTTTTGCGGACGGCTGGGCGTTCCTGGCCGCCGCGGAGGAGCGCGGTGACACCTACGACGTGGTCGTGATCGACCTGCCGGACGAGAACACCGACCCGGACGCGCAGCACAACCGCTTGTACGGCACGGACTTCCTCGGCCGCTGCGCCCGGCTGCTGGCCCCCGGCGGCGTGGTGACCTGCCAGGCGGGCTGCCCGACGCTGTGGCGCAACGAGACGCTGCTCGCATCGTGGCGACGGTTTCGCGAGGTGTTCGGCACCGTGCTGTACTTCGGTTCCGACGAGCACGAATGGGCATTCCTTTCCGGGCGTGCGGACGTCGTCGACGAGCCGGGTGCCGTGGTGGCGCGGCGGTTCGGTGAGCGGGGGAGCAAGGCCGTGACGGTGGACGCGGAAGCGTTGCTGGCGGGCGCGACACCCCCGTTTTCGCTGCGGCGCGACGACCGCCACTGATTGCTGGAGAAGGACCCGCCCACCGGCAGCACCGGCGGGCGGGCCGTTCACTCAGACGTGCGTGACCAGCAACGTCACGCCTGCTTCGCCGCCGCAGTCGACGAAAACCGGGCCTACGCCGTTGCCGATGTGTTCGGACAGTGTGGCTTTCGCCTCGAATTCGTCCGGTCCGGATTTCAGGATCCGGATGTTCTCCAGGACCGGGTGCTCGGGGAAGCCGCCGAGTACGGACTTCAAGCCCGTGCCGCCGCCGCAGTTTCCGGTGATCGTCACTTCTTCGCCGCGCCTGGTCGTGGGGTTCGGGCTCACCTGAACGGTGGCGCGCGCCCCCTTCGGCGGCCGCTGGTGTGCTTCGGTCATGGCTTTCCCCTCCGTGGTCCCGGAATCGGCCGACGCCCCGCCGGCGATCCCGATGCTCGTGGCCGTGATCAGGCCGGCCGCGAGGGCCAGGCCGAGCAGTGTCCGCTTCGGCTTCGTGGTGCCGCGCATGGTGATCTCCTCCCTTGACCCGGTGTCGCCGGATCTACCCCGTGAGTCGCGAGGGGAGGAGCGGAGGTTCTCGAAGAGGTGTGGATCACTCGAAAGGGTGAACGCGAAAGGCCTGGCACTTTCGCGGGAAAGTGCCAGGCCGCAAAGAAATCCAGGTCAGTTGCCGACCGGTGGTCGGTCGGCTTTCGCGGTGGGCACGAGGGTGCATCGTCGCTCGAACCGCTCCATCAGCACGGTTGCGATCAACAGGGCGACTGGGGTGCTCACCGCGATCCACATGCCTGCTCAGTTACCCAGCCCCGGTTGATCTCAATCGCCCGCCGACAGACCACCGATCAAAGAGAGCAACCGCGCGCGGAAGGCGTCGTCGTCGCCGAGTCCGCCGAGCAGGGCGGGGTCTTCGCGTTCGGCGCGCACCGCGCGTTCGTGGACCGTGCGGCCGCGCGTGGTCAGCCGCGTCAGGTGGCGGCGGGCGTCGGCCGGGTCCGGCGTGCGGGTGACGAAGCCGGCCTTGGCGAGCCGGTCCAGCGTGCGGCTCATCGTCTGGTCGGTCACCTGGCAGCGCTGGGCCAGCGCCCGCTGGGGGAGCGGGCCCTCGCGCAGGGTGTGCAACGCGATCAGCCCCGCGTGGGTGAGGCCCATGCCGGCCAGCACGGCGACCCAGCGCTGCTCGACCAGCCGCGCGGCCACGGCCAGGAGCCGGCCGGTCGGCCACGTGCTCAGGTCCGGTTCGGGGGCTGTGCTCACCGTCACTCCCGGTCGTCGTGCAGAATGTTCAGCCTGCTGAACAATTGGGCGTGTTCGCGCTCGAAGGGACTTTAGCGACCATGAACAAGACCGCCCCACGCCGTCTTCGCTGGCTGATCCCGGCCCTCCTGGTGATCGGCTGGCTCGCGATCGGCGGGTTCGGCGGGCCGTTCGCCGGGAAGCTCAGCGAAGTCGCGAAGAACGACAACGCCGCCTTCCTGCCCCGGTCGGCCGAAGCCACCGAGGTGTCCGACGAGCAGAAGGCGTTCACCCCGCGCCAGGTGCTGCCCGCCACCGTCGTCGCCGAACGCACGAGCGGCCTGACCAGCGAGGACCGGCGGTTCCTCGCGGACAAGGCCCGGCAGCTGAGCACCGTGCCCGGCGTCGTCGGCCCGCTCGGCCAGCCGCAGCCCGCGCCGCGGGACGACCAGGCCGTGCAGCTGGCCGTGCCGATCCTCGCCGACGGCAACCCCGCCGACGTCGTCAAGGAGGTCCGCGCCCAGCTCGCCGGTGCGCCGGACGGCCTGACCGTGCTGGTCACCGGCCCGGCCGGGCAGATCGCCGACCTGGTCACGGCGTTCGGTGGCATCGACGGCATCCTGCTGCTCGTCGCCGGCGGTGTGGTCGCACTGATCCTGATCGTCGTCTACCGCAGCCCGCTGCTGCCGTTCCTGGTGCTGCTCTCGGCGGTGTTCGCGCTCGGGCTCGCGAGCCTCGTCGTCTACCTGCTGGCGAAGAACGACATCCTCGCGCTCAACGGCCAGAGCCAGGGCATCCTCTCGATCCTCGTGTTCGGCGCGGCGACCGACTACGCCCTGCTGACGGTCGCGCGGTTCCGCGAGCAGCTGCGCGACACCCCGAGCCGCTTCGACGCGCTGCGGATCGCCTGGCGCGCCACGCTCGAACCGATCGCCGCGTCGGCGGGCACCGTCGTGCTCGGGGTGCTGTGCCTGCTGTTCAGCGACCTGAACTCCAACAAGGGTCTC
Source organism: Amycolatopsis sp. WQ 127309 (assembly GCF_023023025.1). Classification (NCBI taxonomy): domain Bacteria; kingdom Bacillati; phylum Actinomycetota; class Actinomycetes; order Pseudonocardiales; family Pseudonocardiaceae; genus Amycolatopsis; species Amycolatopsis sp. WQ 127309. Next base: position 8,767,142 of record NZ_CP095481.1, on the reverse strand, counting down.
GGCCCGGTCGCCGCGATCGGCATCGGCGCCGCGCTGCTGGCGTCGACGACGTTCCTGCCCGCGGTGCTCGCGCTGTGCGGCCGCGGCGCGTTCTGGCCGTTCAAGCCCGCGCTCGGCTCGCCGCACCCGGAGACCGCCGGGATCTGGGGCCGGGTGGCCGGCCTGGTCGGCAAGCGGCCGCGCACGGTCTGGGTGGTGACGGCGCTCGTGCTCGGCATCGGCGTCGCGTTCCTGCCGCAGCTCAAGGCGTCCGGCACCGCGCAGTCGGACGTCTTCCTCACCCAGGTCGAGTCCGGAACCGGCCAGGACATCCTCGGCCGGCACTTCCCGGGCGGCCTCGGCGCGCCCGCGATCACGATCGCCGACGCCGCCGCGCTGCCCGCCGTGCTCGCCGCGTCCAAAGTGGACGGTGTGGCCCAGTCGCTCCCGCTGCCCGGCCCCGACGGGCAGCCGAAGGTCGTCGGCGGCCGGGTGCAGATCCTGTCCGTGCTGAACGACCCGGCGGACTCCGAAGCCGCCGTCGCGACCGTCGGCCGGCTGCGCGACGCCGTGCACGCGGTGCCCGGCGCGGCCGCCAAGGTCGGCGGCCCGACGGCGATCCAGCTCGACACGCAGCAGACGTCCGTGCACGACCGGGAGCTGATCATCCCGATCGTGCTGCTGGTGATCTTCCTCGTGCTGGCCCTGCTGCTGCGGTCCCTGCTCGCGCCGCTGCTGCTGGTCGCGACGGTGGTGCTGTCGTTCGCCGCGACGATGGGCGTGTCGGCGCTGGTGTTCAACCACATCTTCGGTTTCCCGGGCGCGGACCCGGTGGTGCCGTTGTTCGGGTTCGTGTTCCTGGTGGCGCTGGGGATCGACTACAACATCTTCCTGATGACGCGCGTCCGCGAGGAAGCACTGACCCGGGGCACCCGCGCCGGCACGCTACGCGGGTTGTCGCTGACCGGCGGCGTGATCACGTCGGCCGGCGTCGTGCTGGCCGCGACGTTCTCCGCGCTGTCGGTGATCCCGATCCTGTTCCTGGCCCAGATCGCGTTCATCGTCGCGTTCGGCGTCCTGCTGGACACGTTCCTGGTGCGGTCGCTGCTGGTCCCGGCGCTGACCGTGGACGTCGGCCGCCGCATCTGGTGGCCGTCGAAGCTGGCCCGAAGCGAGAGCTAGGAGTCGGCCCGGGCGCGGGAGATCGGGGCCTCGCCGGTCAGGTGGGCGAAGGTGCCGGTCAGCGCGAGCAGCCGGTCGAGGGCCGGCCGGCGGTTGTCCAGGTGCAGCCGACGGCCCGCGTCCGTGACGACGGTGTGGACGCGCAGCAGCGCCGAGAGCCCGGAGGAGTCGCAGAAGCCGATGCCCTCGCAGTCGAGCCGCACGTCCCGGACGCCGGGTGCGGCCGCCAGCCGGTCGCCGATCAGCTTCGGCAGCAGCGCGGCCGTCGTGTACTCCAGGTCGCCGATGACCACGACGCGGGCCGTGTCCGGCCGTGGCGAGGTCCAGGTGCAGGTCAACGCGTTGTTCATGCGGACGGCCCCGATCCGGCGGCTCGGGCCGCCAAGTGCTTGTGCGCGGTGCCGAGCAGCTCGGTGGCCCGGGGGAAGTCGCGGAGCTCCGCCTCGAGCAGGTCGAGGGCGGGTACCAGCGAGAGGGCCGGGACGCCGCGCGCGGTGAGGATGTCCGCCGTCCAGGTCAGGAACCCGGTGAACAGCTCGCTGTCGCCGACGTAGAGGGCGGTCGCGAGGAAGTCGACGATGTGCGCGATGTCCTCGGCGGTGTGCTGACGCTGCAGGTCCGTGTAGGACCGCATGGCCGGGATCCGCTCTTCCAGCCCGGCGATCACCGCCCTCACGAGGTTGCCCGAGCTGCGCGTGACCAGCGTGTACTCCTGGTCGGCCAGGTGCGGCAGGTCGTCGAGGGGCTGGTGGCCGATCTGCGGCCGGGGGAGCGGCTCGGCCAGTTTGTCGGCGGCCGTGCGCGCGTCCGGGGCCCACGCCTCGGCGCCGAGCAGCCGCGCGTACCGGCCGTCCGGGCCGAACGCGGCGCCCCCGGCGATCACCGGGGTCGCCGCCGCCTGGCACGCCGTGATCGTCGCGTGCGCCGTCGGCAGCCGGGTGGCGATGGAGCTGGACAGGGCGACCGCGTCCGGCCCGGTGCGGTGCAGGTGGGCGACCAGGTGCGGTGCCGGGACCTGCGCGCCCAGGTAGTCGACGTGGAACCCGCGCAGCCGCAGGACCTCGGCGAGCAGCCGGGCGGGCATCGCGTGCCACTCGCCGTCCACGCAGGCGACGGTGACGCGGCCGAGGTGCGGCTCGGGGCGTTGCAGGACGTACCCGAAGCTCGCGATGACACGATCGTTGATCGCCGTCGCCGCGTGTTCCTGGGCCACGGTCAGCCGGTTGGCCGCCCACTCCCGGCCGACCTTGCGCTGGACCGCGCCGATCACGTCGAGCAGCACGCTCTCCGGCTCCAGGCCCTGGCCCAGCGCCTGGACCACGACGTCGCCCGCGGTGTACTCGTCGCCGGTGGTGACGGCGGCCCAGAGCAGCTCGGCGTGCTCGGCGATCCCGGCCGGGCCGGTCCGGGTCGAGGTGCTCACGCGGTGTACCTCCCGCGGCCGTGCCCGCCGACCGCGGCGAGGTGCTGCCCGCGCGGGGCGGTGATCGCGAGGACCGCCATGTCGTCGTGGTTGCCGCGGCCGATCCACTGCGCCGCGAGCATGTGCACCCGCTCGACGACCGCGTCGGCCGGCATGTTCGCGCACTCGGTCAGCACCTGCCGGAGCCGGTCCTCGCCGAACATCGCGTCCCCGAGCGGCCCGCCCTTGGCCTCGACGATGCCGTCGGTGAACATCAGGCAGGTCTCGCCGGGGTCGAGCGTGATGTCCGCGCTCGTCGACTCGATCTCGGGCAGGACGCCGATCAGGCTGCCGTGGGTCTCGGCCTCCTCGACCCGCCCGTCCGCCCGGACGATCAGGGGCGGCGGGTGGCCGGCGCAGGTGACGCGCAGCCGGACCGTGTTGCCCTCGCGCCGCGCGGACGCCAGCACCAGCGTGACGAAGCGGGCGTCGCGGCGGTCGGCGAGCGTGGCGTTCAGCTGCCCGAGCAGCCGCTGGTGGTCGCCCGCCATCGGCAGCAGCGCCCGCAGCGTCGTGCGGATCTTGCCGGTCAGCACGGCGGCGTCGAGGCCCTTGCCGCAGACGTCGCCGAGCACGGCCAGCGACGCGTCGCCGTCGACCGCCGGGTGCACGTCGTAGAAGTCGCCGCCGATCCGCTCGCCGTCGAGCGCCGGGCGGTAGCGGCCGGCGAACTCGACCCCGCCGGCCTGCTCGAGGGTCGGCGGGAGCAGCTCCCGCATCAGCGTGTCGGTGATGGACGCCTGCAGCGCGAACACCCGCGCCGCCGACATCGCCGCCCCCGCGCGCGCCGCGAAGAGGCGGGCGAAGAGCTCTTCCTGCTCGCTGAACGACGCCCGGTCGCCGCTGCGCAGCAGGACCAGCGCGCCGGCGGGCACGCCGTGGCCGGGCAGCGGCGTCACGACGATCGAGCCGACCGGCCCGAAGTCGGCCGGCAGCACCCAGCGGGGCGCGGCGTCCGGGTCGAGCCAGCGCGAGGGCACCGGCGGGAAGCCCTGGAGGGCCTCGCCGAGCCCGGGCAGCTCGTCCGGGTCGACCTCCAGCCGGCCACGCGACGGCTCGCCGCCGCGCACGCAGGTGACGGCGGGGAACGCGCCGGTCGTCGCGGGCGCCAGCACGAGCGCGGCGTCGGCCAGGTGCTCCGCGGCGAGCCGGGCGGCGACCTCCATGCAGCGTTCGAGGTTCAGCGAGCCCAGCAGCGCGGCGGAGGCCTCGCTGAGGAACGCCGTGCGCTCCTGCTCGTGGGCCAGCGCGTCCTGGGCGGTGCGGATGTCGGTCTCGTCGACCAGCCACCACGTCACGGCGTCGCCGTGCGGGACCGGGTGCGCGGCCAGGAACCGGGCACCGGCTTCGCCGCGGGTGATCTCGCTCGTGCGCCGGTCGTGGGCCTCGGCCAGCCAGCCGGCGACCGTGCCGGCCAGGGGACGGCCGGCGGCGACGCCGGGGAAGAGCAGCCGGGCGGCCTCGTTCAGGGCCCGGACCACGCCGGCGCGGTCCGCGACGATGGCCGCGGCGGGCGCGGCGTCCCAGCCCCGGTCGCCGGTGAGCGGGGTGACGGGGGCCGTGTCCACGCGTTCAGCCATGGGTCCCCGGGTCCGTCGCCAGCTCGGCCCACAGGGTCTTGCCGGTGGGCCGGCCGAGCTGGCCCCACGCGGCCGCACAGCGTTCGACCAGCAGCAGCCCGCGGCCGCCCTGGTCGGACGGCGTCCGGCGCCGGGCCGTCTCGCCGCTGCCGTCGTCGACCTCGATGCGCACCTTGGCCGCGCTGGGCAGCAGGCGCACGTGGTAGGGCGCGTGGCCGTGGCGCAGGGCGTTGGAGGCCAGCTCGTCCACCACCATGACCGCGGTGGTGACCACGCTCGCCGGGAAGCCGCCGAGCACGGTTCGGACCCAGCTGCGGACCTTCGCCAGCTCGGACAGGTCGGCCGTGATGCCGATTTCGTGCCTGTCGAAGCGCAGGTTCACGTCCGCCTCCTTCACCGTGCCGGGCCCCGAGGGGATGTCATCCCCTTCTTCATGCCCCGAACCGGGCTCGCCCACACGGGTGCCGGATGTCGTCATGCGCCCTCACCCCAGGAAGCGCGCGCCGCGTCGACGGTCGGGTGCAGCGGCATGACCGCGCCGAGGCCCAGCAGCTCGACCGGCCGGACGACGGCGGGGACGGTGGTCGCGATGGCGAAGCGGCCGCCCGCGTCGCGCAGCCGGTTGCCCAGCCGCAGCAGCACCTGCAGGCAGCTGGAGTCGCAGTAGGTGACCTCGGTCATGTCCAGCACGATCCGGCCGGTGCCGGGGTCGGCGGGCAGCAGGTCCTCGAGTTTCACCGAGACGGCCAGGTCGAACTCGCCGCGCAGGACGTAGACGGTCGCGTCTCCGGCGTCGTGCTTGGCCAGCGACCAGCCCTCACCGGAGGAGCGCTGCCGAGGCCGCGTTGCGTCGGTGCTCATGGGTTGTAGCTCCTGGAGGGGACGGGCTTCGTCTGACAGCGGGCTGTCGGTTCAACCCGTTCACGCAAATCTACCAGCGGCGCCTGACGCGGGCAGCGCAGTGGGTTGTGCCGTCCTCAAAGGACTTCCTTGGCACGGGCGGGCGCGGGCGCCGGTTCGGCCGGGGTGATCGCAGGTGGGGGCACGATCGCGACGTTCACGGTCCGGGTCAGCCGTTCGTAGGGTGCGCGGTGCTCGTCGTCGAGCAGGACGGCCAGTGGTGTCCACACCAGCACGACGAAGGCCGACGCCGCCAGGGCGAGGGGCAGCAGCAGCTGTTCGGGGTGTTCGCCGAGGTCCCAGTGGTCCAGGTCCAGCAGCAGCCAGGTGAGCCAGAGCGGGGACAGCAGGACGCCGTTGCGGACCAGCAGCGAGATCGGTCCGGCCCGGCGGCCGCTGCGCCGCGCGACCTTCAGCAGCATCGCCCGCTTGCCCGGCGTCGACCCGGTCACCGCGGGCAGCACCACGAACCACACGAGCGCGAGGATGACGACCGGCGTGTCGCGGTGGCGCATGTCCTCGCCGAACAGGGTGAGCAGGCCGAACAGGAACCCGAGCAGCACGGCGAACCCGAGCAGGTCGGTGGCCAGCGCGAACAGCCGCCGGGTGAAGGTGACCTTCGTGGCGTAGCGGCGGCGGTCGTGGTCCGGCTCCAGCGCGGGCAGCACCCGGCCGAGCGGGCCGGCGATCAGCCAGCCGAGCGCGGCGCCGGCGGTGTTGAGGATGAGGTCGTCGACGCTGAACAAGCGGTACGGGCACGGGTAGACGAACCACAGCCCGGTGAGCTGCGTCAGCTCGAACAGGAGGGAGAGGCCGAACCCGGCCAGGATCGTCGGCACCGCGCGCATGCGCTGGGCGTAGCGCAGGAAGAGGCCGAACGGGACCAGCATCGCGACGTTGAGCGCGGTGGTCCAGACAGCGGGGTTGTGCAGGATCGCGCTCGGGCTCCAGTGGCCGCGGGCGCGTTGCGACACGACTTCGACGAAGTAGAACGGCCGCAACTGGGGCGAGCTGGCGTAGCTGCTGCCGGCGCAGAAGTTCGCGTTGTCGGGCAGCGGCAGGATCGTCTGCGTCGCGATCGCCAAGAGGTAGAAGACGAAGGTGTAGAACACGACCGTCGTCCACCCGCCCGCGCGGCCGCGGCGGCGGTAGCTGACGAACGCCGCCGGCAGCATGACGACCAGCGCGATGAGCGGGAACAGGTAGAGGGCGGTCCGGACGGGGACGAGGTAGGTGGCGACCACGGAGCCGGTGGTACCCAGCCGGGGCCCGGTCGAAGCGTGCTTCGCCCGGTCGGCTGGGCAGTCACCGGCGTCGCGTCACTGCGGCGGTGCGTCCTGCTGGCCGCCGCCCTGCTTGTGCAGGAAGTCCTTCACCTTGTCCGAGCCCTGGTCGATCTTGTCGGCGTGCTCGCCGAACCGGCCCTTGGCGGCTTCGGCGGCCTTGTCGACACCCTGGTCGGCCTTGTCGGGGTTGTTGCCCAGGGCCTCTTTCGCCTTGTCGAAAAGACTCATCGGTAGGGCTCCATTCGGAATAGCGGGGCTTCGGTCTTCCCGAGCAAAACACCCGGCCGACCGGCCCGCAACCGAACGGCCGCATTCCTTCCCCGGTAGGGGGGATCGCGGCTCTTTCGTGGGTGAAAGAAGCAGGACGGGGTTTGAGACCACGGACATCGGGTATCGGCGTTTCCTTTCGGATCCGCCCGATCGACGGGAATCCGGAAAGGTGCCGCTGCGCGAAAGGGACGACCGGGACCCGGGTGGGCGGACGCCGCCCCGAACCGGCGCCGATCGTCCGGATCGTCCCGGAACGGGGGACCTCCGGGCGCCGCGGCTCGACGGCGTGAACCGCGCGCCGTCGTTGTCCGTATATGCGGTGAGGATCGCCGTCCCCGCCGCACGGGCCCGGCGATCGCCCCGTGAACTGTGATGTGAGGCCGCGCCATGATGGGAACCACCGGTCTGCCGCTGTCGCGGCGAGCCCGCCGCCGCACTCGGGACGGAGTGACGGCAGGGATGGCGCTGCCCGACTTCGGGCTGCCCCGGCCCGCCCGGCGGCACGCCGTCGCGGGCGTGGTGCTCACCGTCCTGGCCGCGCTGCTGGTGCTGTTCGCGCTCCTCGCGCCGGACGACCTCAACTCGTTCGCGCCGGAAGCGCTGGTCCGGGTGCCGGTGGAAGGCCTGATCGTGGCCGCGTTCGTGCTGGTCCTGCCGCCGCGGGCGCGCCGGGTCGTCGCGGTGCTGGTCGGGCTGGTGCTGGGCCTGCTCGTCGTGATGAAGGCGCTCGACACCGGCTTCTACGCGACGCTCGAGAAGCCGTTCGACCCGGTCTACGACTGGAGCTTCTTCAACGCCGGTCTCGAGTTCCTCGCCGGGGAGATCGGTGACGCCGCCGCCTACGCCGTGCTGGCCGGCGCCGTCGTGCTCGCGATCGCCGTCGTCGTGTTCATGGTGCTCGCGATGCTGCGGCTCACCCGGATCGCGGCCGGCAGGCGGACCGGCGCGACGCGTGCGGTGGCCGTGCTCGGCGTGATCTGGATCGGCTGCTCGGTGTTCGGCGTCGAGATCGCGCCGGGCCAGCCGATCGCGGCCCAGAGCGCCGCCGCCCTGGCCTACGACGACCTGCGCCAGGTCGGCACGGACCTGCGGGAACAGCAGCCGTTCAGCGAATTGGCCGCCGACGACGCGTACCGGAACACCCCCGGTGACCAGCTGCTGGCCGGGCTGCGCGGCAAGAACGTGGTGCTCACGTTCGTGGAGAGCTACGGCCGCGTCGCGCTCGACGACCCGGAGTTCGCGCCGAAGATCGGCGCGACGCTCGACGCCGGCACGGCGCAGCTGCGGGCGGCCGGCATCGGCGCGAAGAGCGCGTTCCTGTCGTCCTCGACGTTCGGCGGCGGCAGCTGGCTCGCGCACTCGACCGTCGAGTCCGGCATGTGGATCGACAACCAGCAGCGCTACAACAACCTCCTCGACAGCGACCGGCTGACCCTCGGCGGCGCGTTCCAGAAGGCGGGCTGGAAGACCGTCTGGGACGTGCCCGCGCACACGAAGGACTGGCCGGAGGGCCAGCGGTTCTACCACCCGGACGCCTACTACGACTTCCGCAACATCGGCTACCAGGGCCCCGGGTTCGCCTACGCCACGATGCCGGACCAGTACACGTTCTCGATGCTGCAGCGCAACGAGCTGGCGAAGTCGGCCCAGAAGCCGGTGATGGCGGAGGTGGACCTCGTCTCCAGCCACGCGCCCTGGTCGCCGCGGCCCTGGCTGGTCGACTGGAACCAGGTCGGCGACGGCTCGGTCTTCGCGCCGCAGCCGGGCGCGGGGGAGGCACCCGAGTCGGTCTGGAAGGACCCGGCGAAGATCCGCGACGCCTACCGCGACGCCACCGACTACTCGCTGAAGACGCTGATCTCGTTCGTGCAGCACTACGGCGACGACAACCTGGTGCTGGTGTTCCTCGGTGACCACCAGCCGCCGGTCGTCACCCCGCAGGGCGCGGTCCACGACGTGCCGATCACGATCGTGGCCAAGGACCCGAAGGTGCTGGACCGGATCTCCGGCTGGGGCTGGACCGACGGCCTGCACCCGGCGGCGCAGGCGCCGGTCTGGAAGATGGACTCCTTCCGCGACCGCTTCCTGACCGCGTTCGCCCACTGACCATCCACTGAGGACGCTCCCGTCGCGGTCGTCGTGGTGGGCGACGGCTACGCGGCGAAGAGGGCGGGTCGCGGCCGGGTTTGTCTCGGTGGTCGGAGAAACGCCCGCGGCGTCACCCCTCCGCGAGCCGCCCGGGGGTCCGCGCTCGCCCGGATGGAGCAGTGTCGTGACTTTCCGCTGCGCGGAGTTCACTTGCCCGATGAATTGCCGGTAATTCTCCCGCACTTCTACGCTTCGTCAGGTCGGGATTCTCCGCGCTAGGGAGTGGTCATGCGAAGGAAATTGGCGGTTCTCGCCGTCGCGCTTTTTTCCCTGTTCGGTCTGACGGTCGGTACCGCGGCCGCGGTCGGCAGTGATTTCGCGCCACCCGGTTGCTTCGGGGAGCGGTACGGCGTGCTTTTCGGTCAAGGCGTCTCGGTCACCTGCTTCCCCGGTGAGGGTTACGGTTACCGGGTGATCGCGCACTGCGCGAGCGGCAACGCCTTCTGGTACGTGGCCGGCGACTTCGTGCCGTACGGCTTCGGCCCGGCCGTCGCGGAATGCGCCGGCGCGTTGCTGGTGCCGGCCAGGGTGGTCGCCTACCAGGTCGACGAAATCTGATTCCGGCGTCTTTCCGCCCGGCCGCCCTTTCGGGTGGCCGGGCGGAAGTGCGCGCTCAGGAAACGCGGCGGTCGTCCATCGCGTCGCGGTCCCAGTCGATTCCGAGGCCGGCCGTTTCCGGTGGCACCGCGCGGCCGTTTTCCACGGTCATTTCCGTGCGCGTGATCGCCCGCAGCTGCGGGATGTGCTCGACGTAACGGCCGTTCGGGACGGCCGCCACGAGGCTCACGTGCAGTTCCATCAGGAAGTGCGGGCAGACGTCGACGTTGAAGGCCTCGGCCAGGTGGGCGACCTTGAGCCAGGGCGTGATGCCGCCGATCCGGGCGACGTCGGGCTGCACGATCGAGGCCGCGCCGCGGTGCAGGTAGTCGCGGAACTGCGCGATCGAGTACAGCGACTCGCCGACGGCGATCGGCACCGGCGTCGCGGCGGCGAGCCGGGCGTGCCCGGACACGTCGTCGGCCGGCAGCGGCTCTTCCAGCCAGCACAGGTCCAGTGCGGCGAACGCGGCCGCCCGCCGGATCGCCTCGGCGGCCGTCATCGACTGGTTGGCGTCCACCATCAGGTCGAACCGCGGGCCGACGGCCGCGCGGACCGCGGCGAGCCGCTCGACGTCTTCGGCGGCGGCGGGCTTGCCGATCTTGACCTTGACGCCGCCCCAGCCGGCGGCTTCGGCGGCCTTCGCCCCTGCGACGAGCTCCTCGGTGCCGAGGTGCAGCCAGCCGCCTTCGGTGTCGTAGAGCGGAACCCGCGCGCCGAACCCGCCGGCGACGCGCCACAGCGGCTCGCCGGCCCGGCGGCACTTGAGGTCCCACAGCGCGGTGTCGACGGCGGCGAGCGCGAGCGAGGTGATGGCGCCGACGCTCGTCGCCCGGGTGGCGGCGAACAGGTCCCGCCAGATCGCTTCGACCAGCCGCGAGTCCTGCCCGACGAGCCGGGGGAGCAGGTGGTCCCGCAGCAGCGCGACGACGGAGCTGCCCCCGGTGCCGATCGTGTAGGAGTAGCCGAGCCCGGTCCCGCCGTCGTCGGTGCCCAGCTCGACGAAGACGGTCTCCTGGGACAGGAACGCCTGCACGGCGTCGGTGCGGGCCTGCTCGACCGCGACGTCGACGAGAAAAGCTCCGGCCCGCGTGACGACAGCCACCGATCCCCCTGACGCAGAATCCTATAGGAAATAGGATTCTGTCGCGGTGGTGGCCGGTCTGTCAACGAGCCGGGGGTAAAGGCCCGCGGGGCGGCCGGTTCCGGATGCGCCCCGGGTCAGGGGGACGGTCATGCACGTCTGGTGCCCTGTCGTCCCTGGTTCCTGGCCCCGGGTGCGGGGGCGTGCTGTACTTGGTTCAGACCTTTTACAACGTTGTAATGGAGGTTGGCGAGCACGCGCCGCGGACGGCTGGGAGCCGGGTCGCGCTTCTTTGACGCGTGCGGAACATGGTGCGGCACAACATATCGAAGCGTTAAGTCTGTTGTGGACAGTCATTCGCTCCCGCTAATTCCAGACAGAAAACCGGACAATTCTGGACCTGCCGCGGACCCGCCCGCACACTCGGCCCACAGTGTGTTTCTTTCCCCCGGCCTCGGAGGAGTTCCCCATGCGTCGAAGAATCGCCCTGGCTCTCGGCGGCGCCGCCGTCCTCACCGCCAGTCTCGCCAGCAGTGCCCTCGCCCCCGCCGTCGCGCAGGCCTCACCCGGCCTGATCTCCGCCATGCAACGGGACTTCGGGCTGACCGCCGCCCAGGCCGAAACCCGGCTGGGGCAGGAGATGACCGCCTCGCGGGTGCTGCCGGACGCGCAGCGCGCCGCCGGCGCCGCGTTCGGCGGGGCCTGGTTCGACCCCGCGCTCGGCAAGCTCGTCGTCGGCGTGACCGACCCCGCCGCGGCCGCCGCCGTCCGCCAAGCGGGGGCCGAGCCGGCGACCGCCGCCGTCAGCGCGGCGAAGTTGGACGCCGCGAAGGCCGCCATCGACTCGGCGGCCAAGGCGCACCCCGCCCCGGCCGGCGTCAGCGGCTGGCGGACCGACGTCCGCACCGGCAGCGTCGTGGTCACGCTGCGGCCCGGCGCGCAGGGCGCCGACGTCGACGCTTTCGTCGCGCAGGCCCGGAAAGCCGGCCCCGTCACCGTGACGTCGACGCCGAAGGCCGAGACGCTCTCCGCCGGCACCGTCGGCGGCGACCCGTACTACATCAACGGCAACACCCGCTGCTCGATCGGCTTCTCGGTGAACGGCGGGTTCGTCAGCGCCGGGCACTGCGGCGGCGCCGGCAGCTCGGTCGTCGGCTGGGACGGCTCGGCGATGGGCACGTTCGCCGGTTCTTCCTTCCCCGGCAACGACTACTCCTTCATCCGCATCGGCAACGGCTGGTGGACCGCGCCGGTCGTGCTCGGCTGGGGCACGGTCAGCGACGCGATCGTGCGCGGCTCCTGGGTCGCGCCGGTCGGCACCTCGGTGTGCCGGTCGGGCTCGACGACGCACTGGCACTGCGGTGTCGTGGAGGGGCTGAACGAAACCGTCAACTACTCCCAGGGCGCCGTCTACCAGGTGACCCGCACCAACGTCTGCGCCGAACCCGGCGACTCGGGCGGCTCCTTCATCACCGGTGACCAGGCGCAGGGCGTCACCTCCGGTGGCTGGGGCAACTGCAGCTCCGGCGGCGAGACGTGGTTCCAGCCGGTGAACGAGATCCTGCAGACCTTCGGCGTCGGCCTCGTCACGGGCTGACGGCCGGACGCGACGCCGGTCGCGGGCACCTAGGCTGGGCCGATGACCCCGCCACCGCTGCCCGCGATCGGCGTCGTGCGCACCGCCCGGACGGAGCTCGAGCACACCCCCGTCCAGTCGGCCGCGAACCGCGCCGAAGAAGGCACCATCGAACTCGACGACCGCTTCGCCGAAGGGCTGGCCGGGCTCGCCGGGTTCGACTACGCGTGGCTGCTCAGCTGGCTGGACCGGCCCGACCGGCCGGGCGGGCTCACGCAGGTGCCGTACCTGCTGCGCCGCGAAGGCCGCCGGATGGGCATCTTCGCCACCCGCGGCCCGCGCCGGCCGAACCCGATCGGGCTGAGTCTCATCCGGCTGCTCGACGTCTCCGGCAGCACGATCCGGTTCGCCGGCGTCGACTTGCTGGACGGCACGCCGGTGCTCGACGTGAAGCCGTACGTCACCCGGTTCGACCGGCCGCCCGGCGACCCCGCCTGCGGGTGGTTCGACGCCGTGGACGTGCCCGAAGGCGTCACGCCGGCCCGGCTCGCGGAGGAGCCCGGTTAGGTCCGCAGCAGGCTGACCAGCCACGCGCCGAGCACCTGCTGGACGTCGATGCGGGTCTGCGCCGGGTCGTCCGCCGCGGCGATCATCCGGGCCGCCTCCATCACCGCGCTCAGCACGAGCTGCGCCAGCGCGGGCACCGGCAGCTCGACGATCAGGCCGTCCACTTTGGCCTGCTCCAGCACGCTGACGATCAGCCCGAGCCCGTACTCCGCCTCGATCTCGCGCCAGACCTCCCAGCCGAGCACGGCGGGCGCGTCGGTGAGGGAGATCCGGCGGACGTCCTCGCGCAGGCACGCGTCGAGGAACACGCCGAGGCCGAGCGTCATGCCGGTCAGCGGGTCCGCGGCCTGGGTGACCGCGGCCGCGACCTCTTCGGTCAGCTCGCGTTCCAGTTCCTCGACGACCGCCCGGAACAAACCCTGCTTGTCGGCGTAGTGGTGGTACAGCGCGCCGCGGGTGACGCCCGCCGCGCGGGTGATCTCGTCCGCCGGCACGGCCTGGTAGCCGCGGGTGGCGAACAGCTCGCGCGCGGCGGCGACCAGGGCGGCCTTCGTGCCGGCGGAACGGTCCTGCTGGGTACGTCGCACCCGCCTAATCTGCCATGACGCCCGCGAACTCGACGACGTGGCGGGCCAGCACGGCGGGCTGGTCCTCGGAGACGAACGTGTAGGAGTCCGCGATCTCGACGAGCTTCGCGTCCGGCAGCAATGCGGCGAGCCGGTGGGCGAGGGCGATCGGGAACAGCTTGTCCTCGCTCGCCCAGGCGAGCAGCACCGGCCGGTCGAACGTCCGCAGCGCCGCCGCGGCGGCCAGGGTGTGCCGCGGGTGCACGTCCCGCAGGAGCTTGCGCAGGTCGCGCCGCACCCCGGCGGACTTGCGCAGCGGCGCGAGGTAGGCCTGTGCGACGGCGTCGGGCAGCGGCCGCTTGACCACCCAGCCGAACAGCATCGGCAACGGGTAGAGCGCGCGGATCCGCAGCAGCCGGCCGAGCACGGCCATCGACCCCGGGATCCGCGCGATCACCGGCAGCGGCTTGAAGATCGGCGGGAAGAAGTACTCGAAGCAGTCGGACGGCGTGAGCACGACCCGCCCGACCCGCTCCGGGCGCCGGCTGAGCAGGATCTGCGTCAGCGCGCCGCCGGTGTCGTTCGCGACCAGCGTGACGTCGCGCAGGTCCAGCGCGTCCAGGAAGTCCGCGAGCACGTCGGCGGCGCCCGCGGGGGAGAGGTCGGCGTCGGCCCGCATCGGGAGGTCGTGCGAGCCCAGCGGCAGATCCGGGGCCACACAACGGAATCCGGCCGCCGCGACGTCCGGCACCACCTTCCGCCACAGCTCGGCGTTCGTCAGCACGCCGTGGACGAACACCACCGGCGCGCCGCTGCCCCGCTCGAAGTACCGCACCTCGCCCGCCGGCAACCGGACCCGGCGTTCCCGGCCCAGGGATTCGCTTCTCGTCATGCGGCTCATTTTTACATACATACGCCATGTATGTAAATGGATCGGCTCAGTACACCGTGACCGAGCGTGAGACCGGGTGATCGTCAAGGATTCACGGGCCGCGTGCCGGTCCTGGCGGATCCCGGCGCCGGGCCGCCGGGGTGTTGGCGGATGTTTGGCCACCCGGTGTCTCCTGCGGGCCCGTCCGCCGAGCACCCCGGAGGCCTCGATGAGCCCGTTCCGCCCGTCCGCCGGTTTCGACCGCCGCACCCTGCTCAAGGCCGCGGCCGGGACCGGGGTCGCCCTGGCCGGCGGCCTCGCCGCGATGACGGCGTTCCCCGGGGTCGCGGCGGCCTACACGTGGCCGTCGTCGCTGCGGTCCGGCTCGACCGGCGCCGCGGTGACGGAACTGCAGATCCGCGTCGCGGGCTGGGCCGCGGACGGCCCGAAGCAGACCTACGTCGCCGTCGACGGCGACTTCGGTCCCGGCACCGAGGCGGCGCTGAAGCGGTTCCAGGCCGCGAACCACCTGAGCGCCGACGGCGTCGCCGGCGCGGACGACTTCGCGGCCCTCAACGCACTGGAATCCGCCGACGGCTCGACCGCGCACTTCGAATTCAGCGAGTTCACGTCCAACGACGGTACGGGTTTCGGGGGCGGCAAGGTCGGCTCGGCGACGGTCAAGGAGAACGTCCGGCGGCTGATGTACAAGCTCGAAGCCCTGCGGACGAAGGTGGGCAACCGGGCGATCACGATCTCGTCGGGCTTTCGCAGTGTCGCGCACAACCAGGCCATCGGCGGCGCGTCGAACAGCATGCACGTGTACGGCACGGCGGCCGACTGCTACGTCAGCGGCCTGAGCACGCGCCAGGTCTACGTCCTCGCCGAGGCCTGCGGGTTCTCCGGGCTGGAGCGCTACACGCTCTCGGACGCCCACCAGCACGTCGACAGTCGTGTCGAGTACGCCTACGGCTCGCAGAGCTGGTGGTGGGAGAGCGGCACGGTCAGCTGAGGTGAAGGGTGATTGAGCTTGAGGGTGATGCCCCCGGGCGAGGCTTCGGGGAAAGGTCGGATCCAGGGGCATCACCGCCCGCGGGACAGCTGACACGATGTCCCGCGGTGCAACCACCCTACGAACTCCCGAGCCGTCCGACCAGGGCCTCGATACGGTGTCGAAGGTTTGTCGCCCGGTCGGTCGCGAGACCCACGGAGAGTGGTTCTTCCGGGTGATCGAGGGCTGCTTGTGCTCGCTTGACCGTTTGCTTGTTCGCGCCTAGCCTCAAGTTGAAACTTCAACCTATTCGCGCGCGCAGCAGCACGGGCCAGGAGAGCCGATGTCGATCTTTCGCCTGAACCACGCCGTGCTGTACGTCCGGAACGTGGCCGAGAGCGTCGCGTTCTACCGGGACCTGCTGGGCTTCGACTACATCGAAGGCGGCGACGCGCACCGCGGCGCGGCCTTCCTGCGGGCGCCCGGCTCGACCAACGACCACGACCTCGGCCTGTTCGAGCTCGGCGCGCACGCCGAGGACTCGGGCGCCGGGAAGACGTCGGTCGGTCTGTACCACCTCGCGTGGGAGGTCGACACCCTCGGCGACCTGGACCGCCTCGCCGGCCGCCTCGAAGCGGCCGGCGCACTCGTCGGCTCGTCCGACCACGGCACCACGAAGTCGTTGTACGCCAAGGATCCCAGCGGGATCGAGTTCGAGGTCGTCTGGATCATCCCGCGCGAGCTGCTGACCGACGCCGACCGTGACCCGAGCAAGGCCACGGGCCGGCTGGACCTGGCGCGCGAACTGGCGAAGTACGGTGCCGACGCCCGCAGCGGCGTCGGCATCTCGCGCCCCTAGGACGCGAGCTCGGTCGTCCGGAGGTGATCCGGTGCCGAAACCGCTTGCCGGGCAAGGAGGTTGCTCAGCGCGAAGCGGCCAGGGCCGATGAACGCGACGGCCAGCAGCGTCCAGCAGAACAGGGCCGCGTCCTCGCCGCCGTTCTGGATCGGGAGCAGGGCGACCGGCAGGTGCACGGTGAAGTAGGCGAACGCCATCGAGCCGGAGCCGAGCACGGCGGCGACCCGGGTGCCGATCCCGACGCAGACCAGTGCGCCGCAGCCGAGCTGGATGATCGCGGCCCACCACTGCGGCCAGACGCCGACGGCGACGGCGGACTTCGCGCCGAAGAGGCCGAACAGCGCCTTGACGCCGTGGCAGGCGAAGAGGAAGCCGATGACGATGCGGAAGAGCCCGATGACGTGTTCGCGGGCCGGGGCCAGGCGGTGCATGGTTCCTCCGGGAGGCGGGGTGCGGGCGGCATCCGGCCGGCCGGTGCGCGGGGCCGGCCATTGCGGATTCGGTAGCACCAGATATACCGGCCCGCCGTGATGCGGCACACCGCCGAAAGTCGCATGCGGAAAACTTCCAGGGAAAACACCGAACCTGGTTCCGCTGGGTTCGCGTTACCGCAGGTCGCCTTGCCAGGCAAGAGAAAGCCCGGAAGTCTGGGGTATTTCTCCGGTCTGGTCCAGACCAGTTAGCGCACTGGTCCGCGCTGGGTTTCGGGAATGTTTCCGGTTCTTTTCGGAAACGGCGCGGACTGGGCCTGCCGGATCAACGCGGCGACCCGTTCGGCGTCCGGGATCGCCCACAGCTCCGGCACGAACGGCGCCGGTCTTCACCTGAGCCGGTCCCGGCGGTTGGCCGGCCGCCGGACCGGGAGATGCCGAACCCGCGAAGCCAACGTCGGCGCCGCGGTCGGTTGCACTGCCGCGCGATGGCCCCTTTGCGCGGTCCCGGCCGGGGACTACCGTGATGGCCATGGATCCGAGGGCGCGGTCGCGCCGTTCAGCCGGTGCCCGTGCCTGAGGGGATCGGGCTCGAGCTGCGGAACCGGGAGGCGAGCGCCCTGGTCCGCGTGACCGGGCGGCTCGACATCACCGGCTACCCCTTCCTGCGCGACGGTCTCCTCAAGATCGCCGCGGACAGCCCGCCGGGGGTGATCGCCGACATCGACGGGCTCGTCCTCGAACGGCATTCACCGAGCCTGTTCCCGTTCGTCGCCACCCGGCTCGAGCGCTGGCCGGGCATCCCGTTCGCGCTGGTGACGCGGCAGCCCACGCACATCGAGGCGTTCGACGCGTTCGGTCTGGACCGGTTCGTGCCGGTGCACGCCGACGTCGAAGCCGCCGAGAAAGCGCTGCCCCACCCGATCCGCCGCCGTGCCGAGCGGACGCTCGCGCGCGGGGACGACGGCATCGCCCAGGCTCGCGCGTTCGTCCGCGCGCGGACCTGTGAGTGGGGGGTGCCCGCCCTGGAGTACGACGGCACGCTCATCGCGGCGGAGCTGGCCGACAACGCGTCCCGGCACACGACGTCGCTCCCGCGGCTGCGGCTGGAGCTGCGGCGGGAGCTGCTGACGATCGCCGTGAGCGACGACGATCCGCGGCCCGCGGTGCTGCTGGACCGGCCCGACCTGCTCGAGCCCGGCCTGGGCCTGCGGATCGTGGCGCAGACCGCCCGGGCCTGGGGGAGCAGCAAGCGCTGGACGGGCGGCAAGGTGGTCTGGGCGGTCCTGGCCACGCCCGAACGACGCCGGTCGCGGACCCTCGGCCCCTGATTTCTCGTGTCACCGCCTCCACGGCCGTGACCGGCGTCATACGAACATGTTCGTTCCGAACGTGATCGTAACGAACATGTTCGCTACAGTGCACGCATGGACCGGAACAGCACCCCCAGTCGCCGCGAACGCCCGGCGAAGCCGGCGCTGACCCGCGCGGGCATCGTGGCGACGGCCGTCGACGTCATGCGCGCCGAAGGCGTCGAGCGCGTCACCATGCGCCGGCTGGCCAAGGAGCTCGACACCGGCCCCGCCTCGCTCTACGTGTACGTCAAGGACACCGAGGAACTGCACGCCGCGATGCTCGACGAGCTGCTCGCCGAGGTCGACCTCGGCGAGGGCGGCACGGGGGAGTGGCGCGACCGGCTCTGGGCGGTGCTGGGCTCCTACCGCTCGGTGCTGTTCGCCCAGCCGAGCCTGGCCCGGGTCGCGCTGGTGACCCGGCTGAGCGGGCCGAACTACCTGGCCGTCGTCGAAGCGGTGCTCGCGCTGCTCGACGCAGGCGGGATGCCGCCGGGCCAGGCCGCGTGGGCCGTCGACGTCCTGCTGCTGATCGCCACCGCGACCGCCGCCGAAACCGGCGGCCGCCGGGAGAAACCCGGCGCCGAGCGCGAGCACGACGTGCTGGTGGAGTCGCTCGCCGGCCTCTCCGCCGAGACCCACCCGAACATCGCCGCGCTGGGGCCGGACCTCGTGTCCGGCCCGGGCCCGTCCCGCGCGCGGTGGGCGTTCGACGTCCTGCTGAACGGCGCGCTGAGCACCGCACGCCCCCCGACCGAGGAGCAACCATGACCACTACCCCCGTCACGATCGTCGGCGGCGGCCTGGGCGGCCTCACGCTGGCCCGCGTCCTGCACACCCGCGGGATCGCCGCGACCGTCTACGAACTCGACGCGTCCCCGGCCGCCCGCGACCAGGGCGGCACGCTGGACCTGCACGAGGAGTCCGGTCAGCACGCGCTGGCCGAAGCCGGCCTGACCGGCGCATTCCGCGAGATCGCCCGTGAAGAGGGCGAGGCGCTGCGCATCCTGGACCGGCACGGCGTCGTCCGGTTCGAAGAGACCGCGGACGCGAGCGGCGGCACCCGGCCCGAGGTCGACCGCGGCGCGCTCAAGCGGATCCTCGTCGGCTCCCTGCCGGACGGTGTCGTCCGCTGGGGGACGAAGGTGACCGCGGTGGCGCCCGGCCGGATCACCCTGGACACCGGTGAGGTCGTCGAGTCCGGCCTGGTCGTCGGCGCGGACGGCGCCTGGTCGAAGGTCCGGCCGCTGCTGTCGGATGCTGTCCCGGTCTACTCGGGACTGTCCTTCGTGGAGGTTCACCTGTCCGATGTGGACACCGCGCACCCGGCGGTGGCCGCGCTGGTCGGCCCCGGCTCGATGTTCGCGCTGGCCGACGGGAAAGGCCTGATCGCCCAGCGCAACGGCGGCGGCCGGGTCCGCGTCTACGCCGCGGTGCGGGCCCCGGCCGAGACGGTGACCGGTCTCGTCGACCCGGCCGACCCGGCCGGGACCCGCGCGCGGCTCCTCGACGTGTTCGCCGGTTTCGACGCCGGGCTGCGCGCGCTCATCGCCGAGAGCGACGACACCCTGATCGCCCGGCCGATCCACGCCCTGCCGGTCGGGCACCGGTGGGCACGGGTCCCGGGCGTGACGCTGCTCGGCGACGCCGCGCACGTCATGTCGCCCTTCGCCGGCGAGGGCGCCAACCTCGCGATGCTCGACGCCGCCGAACTGGCTGTCGCGCTGGCGGACCACGACGACGTCGAAAGCGCTCTCTCGGCCTACGAAACCGCGTTGTTCCCGCGAGCGGAAGAAGCCGCGCGCGGGTCGGCGGACAACCTCGTCGAGAGCTTCCGGCCGGACGCGCCCGCCGCGATGGTCGACCTGATGCTCTCGCACTCGAACCACTGAATCCCTGCACCCGAAAGGCACCACCATGACCGAGAAGATCCTCCGGCCCGACCCGGAGCTGGAACTGCACCTCACCGACACCGGCGGCGCCGGCCGGCCCGTGCTCGCCCTGCACGGCGGCGCCGGCCCCCGGGGCGTCGCGCCGGTCGTCGAGCACTTCGCGCCGGAGAACCGCGTGCTCGCGCCGACCCACCCGGGCTGGGGCGGCACGCCGCGCCCGGAGTGGTTCACCGGCGTCGACAGCCTCGCCGTCACCTACCTCGACCTGCTCGAGGACGAAGACCTCACCGACGTCGTCGTCGTGGCCAGCTCGTTCGGCGGGTGGGTCGCGGCCGAGATGGCCGTGCGCGACCGCGGCCACCGGATCGGCGCGCTGGTCGTGCTCGACGGCATCGGCCCGGAGATCGCGGGGCTGCCGGTGTCGCTGCCGCAGCCGCCGCCCGGCGCGCCCGGGCCCGGGCGTGGGCCCGCGCCCGCCGACCTGGCGGCGATGCAGGTCTACACCGGCACGACGATGGGCGATCCGAAGCTGCTGCGCCGGCTGGCCCGGGTCCGGATCCCGGCCCTGCTGATCTGGGGCGAGGACGACACGGTCGTCACGCCGGCGTTCGGCGCGGCCTACGCCGCGGGGTTCGCGGACGCCCGGTTCGAGGTCGTCGCCGGCGCGGGGCACGTGCCCGCGGTGCAGAACCCGGCCGCGACGTTCGAACTCATCGACGAGTTCCTGGTGAAAGCATGATCGTTCCCCTCTAGAGTGGCTCCATGGTGGACGAAGAAGCCGTCTCGGAGCGGATCCGGCAGGTCGCCGCCTCGCTGGCCGACCGGGCGGGCGATCTCACCGGTGAGCTGGTGCAGCTCTACGCCGCCGAACTGCCGCAGCTGGTCCACGACGACGAGCGCATGGTCAGCCTGCTGACGGCGAGCGTCTACCAGAACATCGAGACCGGCCTGCAGATCCTCCAGCACAGCATCGACCCGGCCCACGTCGAGGCGCCGGCCGCCGCGCTGGAGTACGCGCGGCGGCTGGCCCAGCGCGGCACCCCGGTGTTCGACCTGATCCGGGCCTACGACGTCGGGCAGGCCGCGATGCTCGACTTCGGGTTCCAGGAGTGCACCCGCCAGGTCGGCGACGCCGAGCTGCTCGGGGAGATGATGCGGCGGCTGCTGAAGGTCGTGTTCGGGTTCGTCACCCGGGTGACCCGCCAGCTGATCGCCGTCTACCAGGACGAACGCGACCGCTGGCTGCTCAACCGGAGCGCCGCGCGGGCGGCCAAGGTGCAGGACCTGCTGGCGGAGACCCGCGGCCCGCTCGACGCCGCGTCCGTCGACGCGGCCGAGGCCGTGATCGGCTACCGGCTGCGCGGCACGCACGCCGGGATGATCCTCTGGCACACGGCCGAGGCCTCCGCGGGCGACGTGCTGTCGGTGCTGGAGTCGGTCGCGGCCGCGGTGCTCGGCCGCGTCCAGGACCACGGCCGGCCGCTGTTCGTGCCGCGCGACGAGGCCAGCGCGTGGGTGTGGCTGCCGCTCGGCCCGGACGTCACGATCGGCCGCGCCCTGCTCGACGACGTCCTCGCGACGGCCGAACCCGGCGTCCGGGTGACCGTCGGCGACCCCGCGACCGGCGTCGACGGCTTCCGCGACACCCACCACCAGGCCCTGCGGGTGCACGCGCTGGCCCTCGCGGCCGGCGAGCACTGCGACCGCGTGCTGACCTTCCGCGAGGTCGGCACGATGGCGCTGATGACGTCCGACCTCAACGCGGCGCGGCTGTGGGTCACGAGCACCCTCGGGCCGCTGGCCGCCGACGAGGAGAACTGCGAGCGCCTGCGCGAGACCCTGCACGTCTTCCTCGCCTCCGGCGGCAGCTACACCGGGGCGGCGGCCGAGCTGACGATGCACAAGAACTCCGTGCAGTACCGCGTCCGCAAGGCCCAGGAGCTGCTGCCGCGCGAGCTCGGGACGAACCGGCTGGACGTCGAGCTCGCGCTGAGCCTCTGCCACCGGCTCGGCCGGGCGGTCCTCTGAGGCTTTGGTGTCGTGGACCACACCCGGCGAAGATCGTTGGGTCCCGGACACGAAGTCTTCCCGCGGTTTCCGGCCTACCTTTCGATCATGGGTGAAAACGGTGGGATGCTCGCACTGGTGCGGCTACGCCGAGGCGTCGTCGGCGAGAGCAGACGCGTCTGCCACCTGATCCCCGTCCCCGAAGCCGGCGCGGTCCTCGAGTACCTGACGGCCCTGTGCGGCGAGTCGATCTTCCCCGGCGAGGCCGAGGTGCTCGACGGCCTGCGCGGGATGCCGTGCCACGCGTGCCTGATGGCGAACACGCCCGCGGGCGGCGGGCTCCTGGCGAACGCGGGTTAGCGGGTTCTGGATCGATTTCGTGAAATTGCCACTTCGCGCCGTGCGGGAACTCGTTTTCCGCGGCCGGAGTCGGTGAATATCCGACCACGTGAATGACGTTCCGCCATTGTTGCGGGGAGTAGTCGATCAGATGTCCACTGTGGCCGGCAGCGCGACACAATCCGACGTTCCGGACGCGCCGCGCTGACGATCACGTGGGAAAACCCCATGTCGGAACCCGGATCGATAGTCCATTCGGACCAACTCTGCGGATTACGTACCCCCAGGCGACGTCCTGAGCTTTAACCTTGCGTGATTCTTCGCCATGAATCGCACTGGGGAGTGAGATGAAGTCGACGTCACCGCTGTGGTTGCCGCGCGCCCATTCACGGCCGGAACGGGCTCACCTACAGCGATGACGCAAGCCGGCTGCATCAGACGCTTCGAAGGAGTCGTCCGGCGCTCGCCCGA
Organism: Amycolatopsis sp. WQ 127309; assembly: GCF_023023025.1. Lineage (NCBI taxonomy): Bacteria > Bacillati > Actinomycetota > Actinomycetes > Pseudonocardiales > Pseudonocardiaceae > Amycolatopsis > Amycolatopsis sp. WQ 127309. The sequence goes on along the minus strand of NZ_CP095481.1, from coordinate 8,744,732 downwards.
TCGGATCGCCGTCGTCGAGCACGACGCGGTGGTGAGCTACGCCCAGCTGGCCGGGCTCGCCGGCGGGCACGCCGCGCGGCTGCTCGACGCGGGCGTCCGGCCGGGTGAGAGGGTCGGGCTCGTCACCGGGCACGGCACCCGGGCGATCGCCGCGATCCTGGGCACGCTCGCCGCCGGGTGCGCGTACGTCCCGCTGGACCCGACGTTCCCGCGCGAGCGGCTCGCGCACCAGGTCGACGCCGCGCGCGTGTCGGCCGTGCTGGCCGACGCCGAGCACGTCGACCTCGCGGAAGCCTTGTGCCACAACGGGTCCGCCCGGGTCGTGCCGGTCGGGTCGGAGACCGCGCCGCTGCCGGTGCCCGATCCGGACCCGGGCAGCCCGGCCTACGTGCTGTTCACGTCGGGCTCCACCGGCACGCCGAAGGCGTTCGCGCAGACCCACCGCAACCTGCTGCACGTGGTGGACAACCAGATCGCGAGCCTCGGAGTCACCGCGGCGGACCGGCTGAGCCTGCTGGCCTCCTTCGGTTTCGACGCCGCGATCCCGGATCTGTACCCGGCGCTGCTCACCGGCGCCGCCGTCGTGCCGGTCGACCTGCGCGTCCACGGCGTCGCGCACGCCGCGCGGGAGCTGGCGCGGCACGAGGTGACCGTCTACCACTCGACGCCGACGGTCTACCGCTACCTGCTGGACAGCTTCGACGGCGACCTGCCGTCGGTGCGGACCGTGCTCCTGGGTGGCGAGCCGGCGACCTACGCCGACGTCCGCCGCGGCCGGTTCGCGCCGGACACGGTGTTCGTCAACGGCTACGGCGCGACCGAAGTGACCTTCGCCGCGCACCACCGGCTGACCGGCGCCGACGTCGGCCCGGACGCCACCGGCCCGCTGCCGATCGGCACCGCGCTCCCGGGTTACGAGCTGACCGTCCTGGACGGCGGTGAGCTGCAGGTCCGGAGCGAGTTCCTGGCCGCGGGCTACCTCGACCGGCCGAGCCCGGCGTTCGGCACCACGACGGCCGGGCTGCGCACCTACCGCACCGGCGACCTCGGCGAAGTGCTGCCGGACGGCACCCTCGTCTGCCTCGGCCGGCTGGACCGCCAGGTCAAGGTGCGTGGTTTCCGCGTCGAGCTGACCGAGATCGAGGCGAAGCTCGCCGAGCACGCCGAGGTGGCGGAAGCGCGAGCCGTCGTCCGCGACGGAGAGCTGCTGGCCTACGTGGTCCCGGCGCTCGGCCCCGGGCCGGACCCGGCCGCGCTGCGGGCCGTCTTGGCCAACACCTTGCCCGACTATGCGGTGCCGTCGGCGGTGGTCGTCGTGGCGGCGTTCCCGCTGACCGTCACCGGCAAGCTCGACGAGGCAGCGCTGCCGGGCCCGCGTCCCGCCGCGCCGGCTGAAGTCCCGCCGATGAGCGAGGCCGAACAGCGGGTCCACGCGATCTGGCGCGAAGTCCTGGGTCACGTGAGCTTCGGCGTCACCGACGCGTTCTTCGACGTCGGCGGGCATTCGCTGCTGCTGGGGCGCGTCCAGCAGCGGCTCGCCGCTGAGTTCGACACGGACGTTCCGCTGCTCGGCCTGCTGGAACACCCCACCGTCGCGGCCCAGGCGGGGTACCTCGGCGAGTCCGTTTCGGACCGTCCGCGGGCCGTCGAGCCGCTGCCGGACGAGGGTGGCAGCGACCTGATCGCCGTCGTCGGGCTCGCCTGCCGCTTCCCGGGCGCGCCCGACGCGCCGGCGTTCTGGTGGAACCTGTGCGCCGGGGTCGACTCGATCCACGACCACACCGACGACGAGCTGGCCGCGCTCGGCATCGGCCCCGGCCTGCGCGGCGACCCGGCGCACGTCCGCGCCGGCGGGCGCCTCGACGGCGTCGAGGACTTCGACGCCGAGTTCTTCGGCTTCACCGCCGACGAGGCCGCCCGCACCGACCCGCAGCACCGCCTCTTCCTGGAGACGGCGTGGCGGGCCCTGGAGGACGCGGGCCGCGACCCGGCGCGGGAAACCGGCCCGGTCGGCGTCTTCACCTCCGCCGGGGTGAACCGCTACTTCCTGTTTCACCTGTTCGGGAACCCGGCCGTGACCGGCGACGTCGACCCGGACGACTGGGAGGGCCGGCTGCTCGGCCGCCAGCTCACCGACCACCTGCCCGGCCAGGTCGCCTACCGGCTCGGCCTGACCGGACCCGCGATCGCCGTCCAGAGCGCCTGCTCCAGCTCTCTCGCCGCGGTCGGACTCGCGGCGCAGAGCCTCGCCGAATACCGCTGTGACCTGGCGCTCGCCGGCGGCGTGAGCGTCACGTGGCCGCGGTACCGCAGCGGCGGTCTCGCCTCGCCGGACGGCCGCTGCCGCGCGTTCGACGTCGCGGCCGAGGGCGCCGGGTTCGGCTCGGGCGCCGGGGTCGTCGTGCTGCGGCGGCTGGCCGACGCGCTCGCCGACCACGACCACATCCACGCCGTGCTGCCCGGCTGGGCGATGACCAACGACGGCCCCGACCGCGCGGGGTACGCCGTGCCGGGGCCGGCCGGGCAGGCCGCCGCCGTCGCCGAGGCGCTGGCCGTCGCCGAGGTCCACCCGGCCGAGGTCCGGCTGGTCGAGGCGCACGGCAGCGGCACGCCCCTGGGCGACGCGATCGAGGTGGCGGCGCTCAACCGGGTGTACGGCGACCTGCCGCCGGGCACCTGCGCGCTCGGTTCGGTCAAGACGAACATCGGGCACCTCGACGCCGCCGCCGGGGTGGCCGGGCTGATCAAGACCGTGCTTTCCGTGCGTCACGGCGTGATCCCGCCCAACCTGCACTTCACCGCGCCGCACCCGGAGGCCGACCTGGCCGGCGGCCCCTGGTATGTCCCGGTGAAGGCCGCCGGCTGGCCGGACCCGGACCGCCGGGTGGCCGGGGTCAGCTCGTTCGGCATGGGCGGCACCAACGTCCACGTCGTCGTCGAGGAGGCGCCGGCCGCCGGGCCGCGGGTCACCGCCGACGGCCCGTACGTGCTCCCGGTGTCCGCGCGGGACGCGAAAGCCTTGCGCGAAGCGCTTTCCCGGCTGCGCGACCGGCTCGCCGACGACCCGCCACCGCTGGCCGACGTCGCCTACACCCTCGCCGTCGGACGCCGGGAGTTCGCGGCCCGCGCCGCCGTGGTCGCGTCGACCACCGCGGAGGCCGTCGAAGCCCTCGACGTTCTGCTCGCCGACGACGTCGACGTGGCCGGGCCGGCCGGCGCGGCTCACGAACTGGCCGTCCGCTGGGTCGGCGGCGGCGACGTCGACTGGGCCGCCCGGCACGACGGCGCGGACCCGGGCCGGGTGCCGTTGCCCGGGTATCCGTTCCAGCGCAGCAGGTTCTGGATCGACCCGCCGGTCCCGGGTGACCACCCGTGACCCGCACCAGCCCGGCCGCCACCGCGGCCCCGGGCAGCACACCGAACTGGGGAGTTCACCGTGACCGACACGCTGCCCGTCGCGGGCACGCACGGCCCGCCACTGTCCTACCCGGACACCACGGTCGCCGGACTGGTCCTGGAGCAGGCCCGGCGGACGCCGGACGCGCTCGCCGTGCGGCAAGGCGCCGAGCGGCTCACCTACGCTGAGCTGGTCGCCGCCGCCTGGGGCGTCGCGGCCCTGCTGCGTGAACGCGGCGCGGGCGTCGAAACCCGGGTCGGCGTGTGCGCCCACCGGCGTCCCGCCCTGGTGGCGACGGTCCTCGGCGTCCTGCTGGCGGGCGGCTGTTACGTGCCGCTGGAGCCGGGCGGGCCGCGGGCGCGGCTGACCGGGATCGCCGCCGACGCCGGTGTCACGCTCGTCATCGGCGACGCCGCCGTCGCGGAATTCGGCGCGGTGGAAGGGATCGAGGCCCTCGACGTCCCGCCGCCGGGTTCGCCGGGAAGCTGCCCGGCCACCCCGGACAGCACCGCGCACGTGCTCTACACGTCCGGCTCGACCGGCCGGCCGAAGGGCGTGCTCACCAGCCACCGCAACGTCGTCGCGTTCGTCACCGGCTTCGCCGCCCGCCTCGGCGTCGGCCCGGGCACCCGCGCGCTCGGCATCTCCTCGCCCGGCTTCGACGCGTTCACCATGGACGTCTTCGTGCCGCTGGCCCACGGCGGCTCGGTGCAGCTGGCCGGCTCGGCCGACCGGGCCGACCCCGAACGGCTGCGCCGGTTCGTGGTCGAGCACGACGTCGACTGGGGTTTCAGCACGCCGACGCTGCTCGCCATGCTGGACCCGGCGGACGTGCCGGGCTGGCGGACCGTGGCCTGCGGCGGGGAGCCGGTGCCCGCCGGACTGGCCGCCCGCTGGCTGCCCGGCCGCCGCTTCTTCACCGTCTACGGCCCGACCGAGACGACCGTCGTCGTGGTCACCGACGAGGTGACCGGCCGGCCCGCGGACCCGCTGCCACTGGGCACGCCGACACCGAACCACCGCGCGTACGTCGTGGACGCCGACCTGCGCCCGGTCCCGCCGGGCGAGGTCGGCGAGCTGCTGATCGGCGGCCCGGGGGTGGCCGCGGGGTACCTCGGCCGCCCGGAGCTGACCGAGCGGACGTTCGTCGCCGACCCGTTCACGCCGGGGGAGCGCGCCTACCGCACCGGCGACCTCGCGCGGGTCCTGCCGGACGGCCGGCTGGAGTTCGCCGGCCGCGCCGACCGGCAGGTCAAGGTGCGCGGGCAGCGCATCGAGCTGGGCGAAGTCGAGGCCGCGCTGGCCACGCACCCGCAGGTGGGCGCGGTCGCGGTGGAAGCAGTCCCGGGCCCGGGCGGCACGCGGCTGGTCGCGTTCCTCACCCCGGCTTCGATGCCGCCGGGTGGGGCGGTCATCGGTTCGAGCGGCGCCCGGGTGCCGTCCGGCGAGGTCGCGACCGGTCCTACGGCCTCGCTGCCGTCCGACGAGGATGTTCAGGCGTACGCGGGCGACCGGCTCACCGAGGCGATGCGGCCGGCCGTCATCCGGCGGCTCGACGTGCTGCCGGTGAACCCGGTGACCGGCAAGATCGACCGGCCCGCCTTGCGCGCGCTGGCCGAAAGCGAAGCACCGGCCGACCTCGGGGAGCCGGACACGCCAGTGGCCCGGGCGGTCGCGCAGGTGTGGCGGAAGGTGCTCGGCGCCGGTGCGGGCACCGACTTCTTCGCCTCCGGCGGGGACTCGATCACGGCGATGCGGCTGGTCGCGGCCCTGCGCGCGGACCTGGCCGCCGACGTCGCCACCGAGGACGTCCTGGCCGGGCGGACCCTCGACGGCGTCGCCCGGCGGGTGGCCGCGGCCGCCCCGCTGACCGGGCCGGGCCTCACCACCGGGCACGCACCCACGCTGTCGCCGCCGCAGCGGCGGCTGTGGTTCCTGGACCAGCTCGCCCCGGCCGCGGCGCCGTACAACATCGCGATGGCCTTCCGGCTGACCGGCCCGCTGGACGTGGAAAAACTGCGTGCCGCCCTGCGTGCGGTGGCCGAACGGCACGACATCCTGCGCTGGCGGATCCGCCCGGTCGACGGCGTCCCGCAGGCCGAATGCCTTCCCGTGGACGACATTTCGCTGCCGATGACCAGCCTGACCGAGCCGTTCCTCGAAGACCGGCTTGCCGTCGACGCGGCAACCCCGGTGCACCTCGACCGCGAGCCGCCGTGGCGGGTCCGGCTCTACGAACTCGGGCCGGACGAGCACGTGCTCGGCTTCACGCTGCACCACGCCGTGTTCGACGGCTGGTCCCAGGACCTGCTGTGCGCCGACCTCTCCGCGGCCTACGCCGGGGTGTCGCTGCCGCCGCTCGCCGCGTCCTACGCGGACTACGCGGCGTGGCGCGCGGACCGCGACCGCCGTCGCGAAGCCGTCGACCTCGCCTGGTGGACCGAGCACCTGGCCGGGGCTCCGTCCACAGTGGACTTACCTCGCGATCGACCACGCCCCGCCGTGCAGACCTACCACGGCGCGAGCGTGCACCAGGTGTTCCCGGACGGCGCCCCCGACGCCGTCCGGGAGCTGGCCGCGCGGACCGGCACCACCCAGGCCGGGGTGCTGCTGGCCGCGTTCGGGCAGCTGCTGCACCGGCTCACCGGCGCGGACGACCACCTGGTCGCCACCGTCGTCGCCGACCGGCAGCTGCCCGAGACCCAGGACGTCACCGGGTTCTTCGTGGACATCGTGCCGGTGCGGCTGCGCGCCGGCGACGACGTGGACTTCGCGACGCACGCCCGCCGCGGCGGGGCCGAGCTGCTGGCCGCGACCGCACACCCGGCGGCGTCGATCGAGCAGCTCGTGACGGCCCTCGGCGTCGACCGCGATCCCGCGCGGGCGCCGCTGGTGCAGGTGATGGTGAACGTCCTGAACTTCACCGAGCCGCGCCTCGAGCTGGCCGGCGTGCGGGCGGGCTGGCTGCCGGTCGCCAAGCCGGGGTCGCCGTTCGACCTGACCGTCTACGTCCTCGGCCACGGCGTCGAGCTGCTCTACAACCCGGACCTGTTCGACGCCGCCCGGATGAGCGCGCTCGCCGCGGACTACGCGGACCTGCTCGCCGGCCTGGCCGCCACACCCGACCGGCCGGTCGGGACGCTCGTCCCCGAGACCCCGCGGCCTTCGGTGCGCACCGCCGCGCCGGGTGCGATGACCCGCGCCCGGCCGGCACCCGCTCCGGTCGTCACCGACGTCGCCGCGCTCGCCGCGACCGAGGCGGTGATCGCGCAGGCCTGGCGGGACGTGCTCGGCGTCGAAAGCGTGGGCGTCACCGACAACTTCTTCGACGTCGGCGGTCACTCGCTCGCCCTGATGCAGGTGCACGCCCAGGTCACCGCCCGGCTCGGCCGCCGCATCCCGGTCGTCGAGCTGTTCAGCCACCCCACCGTCCGCGCCCTCGCCGCCCACCTGCACGCGGCCGCCGGCGCCAAGCCCGACACCGCGCTGGCCCGCGCCGCCGAGCGGGTCGCCGCCCGCCGCGGGCGCACCCCGTCCGGAAGACCCCGCCGCCCGGCCGCCACGACCGGCCACGAACAGGAGCGCCACCAGTGACCCACTTCGAGACCGGCGAACCCGGCACCGAACCGATCGCGATCGTCGGGATGGCCGCCCGCGTCCCCGGCGCCGGCGACCTCCGGCAGTTCTGGCGCAACCTCGTCGACGGCGTCGAGTCGATCAAGCCCGCCACCCCCGAGGAACTGCTGACCCGCGGCGCCGACCCGGAAACGCTGGAGGATCCCAGCTGGGTCAACGCCACCACGGTCGTCGACGGCTTCGACGAGTTCGACGCCGAGCTGTTCGGCATGACCAGCCGCGAAGCGGAGATCACCGACCCGCAGCACCGCGTGTTCCTCGAGGCCTGCCACTCCGCGCTGACCGACGGCGGCTACGACCCGGCCCGCTACCGCGGCGCGATCGGCGTCTACGGCGGGTCCGGCCGGACCGGTTACCTCATCGAGAACCTCCTGCGCAACGAGCGGATCATGGCCTCGCAGCACGGCGGCATCGGGATGTCGACCGGCAACCAGCCCAGCTACCTGACGACGTCGGTGTCCTACAAGCTGAACCTGCGCGGCCCGAGCCTGGCGCTGCACACGGCGTGCTCGACGTCGCTGGTCGCCGTGCACCTCGCCTGCGAGGCGCTGCGCAACGGCGAGTGCGAGATGGCGCTGGCCGGCGGCGTGAACCTGGAGATGCCGCACGGCATCGGCTACATGGGCGTCGAGGGCTTCACCTCGCCCGACGGGCACGTCCGCGCGTTCGACGCCGAGGCCAACGGCACGGTGTGGAGCAGCGGCGTCGGCGTCGTGCTCGTCAAGCGGCTGGCCCAGGCCATCGAGGACGGCGACCACATCCGCGCGGTCGTGCTCGGCAACGCGATCAACAACGACGGCGCCACCAAGGTCGGCTTCTCGGCGCCCAGCGTCGCCGGCCAGACCGAGGCGATCGCCCAGGCCGTCGGCATGGCCGGGGTCGACCCGCGCACGATCGGCTACGTCGAGGCGCACGGCACCGGCACCGCGCTGGGCGACCCGATCGAGGTCACCTCACTGTCCACTGTGTACGGCCACGGCGTGCCGGACACCGCCTGGTGCGCGATCGGCTCGGTCAAGTCGAACATCGGCCACCTGTCCCAGGCCGCCGGCGTGGTGGCGCTGATCAAGACCGTCCTGGCCATGGAACACGGGCTCATCCCGCCGACCATCAACTACGCCGAGCCCAACCCGGGCATCGACTTCCCGAGCAGTCCGTTCTACCCGGCCCGCACGGTGACGAAGTGGGAGGCGGGCGACGCCCCGCGCCGCGCGGGTGTCAGCTCGTTCGGCGTCGGCGGCACCAACGCCCACGTCGTGCTGGAGGAGGCGCCGGTACCGCAGCGCCGTCGCCTGCCGCGTCCCGCGCACCTGCTGCGGGTCTCGGCGAACACGCCGGACGCCCTCGCCGTCGCCGTCGACCGGCTGGCCGACCGGCTCGCCGGGGACATCGACCTCGACCTCGCCGACGTCGCGCACACCCTCGCGGCCGGGCGCACCGAGTACGCCCACCGCGCGGCCGTCGTCGCCCGCGACCCCGAGGACGCCGTCGACGGTCTCCGTGACACGCGTCGCCTGGTCACGGCGAAAGCCGGCGATCTCAAGGCGGCGTTCTTGTTCTCCGGCCAGGGTTCCCAGTACGCCGGGATGGGCGCCGAGCTGTACCGCAGTGAGCCGGTGTTCGCCGCGGCCGTCGACGAGTGCTGCGCCCTCGCTGGCATCCCCGGCCTCAAGGAGCTGATCCTCGACCGCGGCGGTGACGCGAAGCTGCGCGAGACGCGGCACACGCAGCCCGCGCTGTTCGTCGTCGAATACGCGCTGGCCACGCTGTGGCGCAGCTGGGGTGTCCGGCCCGGCGCGATGATCGGTCACTCGATCGGCGAGTACGTCGCCGCGACCGTGGCCGGGGTCTTCACCCTGGCCGACGCGCTGAAGCTGGTCGTCCGGCGCGGTGAGCTGATGCAGTCGATGCCGTCCGGCGCGATGCTCGCGATCCAGCTCGACGAGGAGGCCGTGGCCCAGCGGCTGCCCGAGGGACTCTCGATCGCCGGGGTCAACGGGCCGGGGACCTGCGTCGTCGCGGGCCCGTCCGACGTGGTGGCCGACTTCGCCGCGCGGCTCAAGTCCAGTGACGTGCAGTGCCGCGAGCTGGTGACGTCGCACGCGTTCCACTCGCCGATGATGGACCCGATCCTGGCGGAGTTCACCGAAGCCGTCGCCGCGGTGCCGCGCTCGGCGCCGTTGCTGCCGTTCCTGTCGAACCTGACCGGTGACTGGATCACCGACGCCCAGGCCACCGACCCCGGCTACTGGGCCGCGCACCTGCGTCAAGCCGTCCGCTTCGGCGACTGCGTGCGGACGCTGTTCGCCGGCGGCGAGCGGTGGGCCCTGGTCGAGTGCGGCCCGGGCCACCAGTTGTCCGGGCTCGCTCGCGGCCAGGTGCCGAAGGGCCTGCCCGCGCCGCAGCCGAGCCTGCCGGGCCTCACCGACCGCGAGGGCGACGTCGAAACGCTGTACGCGGCCGCCGGTCTCCTGTGGACACACGGGCTGACGCTGGAAGCGGTGACGTCCGGACAGCGCGTGCCGCTGCCCGGCTATCCCTACGCGCGCAAGCGGTACTGGGTCGATCCGGATCCCGCCGGGACGACCACGGAGCCGGTGAAGCCGAGCGGGCCGTTGCCGCTCGAAGAGTGGTTCGCCGTGCCGTCGTGGCGGCAGGCCGGGCCGGAAGTGCGGCGCGAGGCGTTCGCGTCCTGCCTGGCGTTCGTCGACGACGACGTCGTGCCCGGGCTGCTGCGCGACGCCGGTGTCGCGGTCACCGAGGTCCGGCCGGGTGCGCGGTTCGCCGCCGTCGACGGCGGGTTCACGGTCCGGCCGGGGGAGCGCGCCGACTACGACGACCTGGTCGCCGCGCTCGGCACCCGGCCCGAGCGGGTCGTGCACGCGTGGGCGCTGGGCGGCACCGAGACCGGGATGGCGGCCCAGGAGCGCGGGTTCTTCAGCGTGCTCAGCCTCGTCCAGGCGTGGGCCGAGCCGCTGCGGATCGACGTGCTCAGCACCGGCACCGCCGACGTCACCGGCACCGACCTGACCCGCCCCGACCACGCGACGCTCGCCGGGATCGCCCGCGTGCTGCCCCTGGAACAGCCCGGCACGGTCGTGCGCCGGATCGACGTCGAGACGCTGTCGCCCGAGATCGTCGCCGAGTTGTCCGCGCCGGCGGACGCCCACGCCGAGGTCGCGCTGCGCCGCGGCCGCCGCTGGGTGCTCGACCACACGCAGCTCACGCTGCCCGAAGCCGAGACGCCGGTCCTGCGGGCCGGCGGCCGCTACCTGATCACCGGCGGCACCGGTGGCATCGGCATCACCCTCGCCGAGGACTTCGCCCTGCGCGTCCGGGCAAAGCTCATCCTGCTGTCCCGCAACGGCTTGCCGCCGCGTGAGGAGTGGGACGCGCACCTGGCCGCTCAGGGCGGCACCGACCGGCTCGGACGCGCGATGCTCGCCGTCCGGCGGATGGAGGCGGCCGGCGCGGTGGTGCACGTGCTCGCCGCCGACGTCACCGACCCGGCACGGCTGCGGGAGGTCCGGGAGCTGGCCGAGCGCGAGTTCGGCGGCCTCGACGGCATCGTCCACGCGGCGGGGCTGCCCGGCGGTGGCGTCGCCGAGGTGAAGGAGCGTTCGGCCGCCGAAGCCGTGCTCGCGCCGAAGATCGGCGGCACCCTCGCGCTGGCCGAGGCGTTCTCGGACCTGCCGATGGACTTCGTCGCGCTGTGCTCGTCGGTCACCTCGGTGTCCGGGGACTTCGGGCAGGTCGACTATTGCGCGGCCAACAACTTCCTCGACGCCTACGCCCGTGGCGACCACGGCTGGCAGGCCCGGGTCGTCGCGCACGACTGGGGCGGCTGGGACGAGGTCGGCATGGCCGCCGAAGTCGAAGCACCGTCCTCGATCCGGTCGACGCGCGAGCGTGCGGACGGCCCGGTCGCGCACCCGGTCCTGACCACGCGCTCCGCGGGCGGCGTTCACGGGCTCGTCTCGGCGACCGGGCACTGGCTGCTCGACGAGCACCGGATCGCCGGTGTGCCGGTGGTGCCCGGGACCGGGCACCTGGAGACCGTCCGGGCCGCGGTCGAAGCGGCGCTGCCGAAGCCCGCCGACGGTCACGTCGTCGAACTGCGGGACGTCGCGTTCCTGGAACCGTTCTCGGTGCCGGAAGGTTCGGTCGCCGAGTACCGCGTCGGCTTCGACGGTGACGGGTTCACCGTGACCAGCCGCCTGGCGGGCGTGACCAAGACGCACGTCCGCGGCTCCGCGGGCTGGGTCCCGGCGCCGAAGGTGTCCACTGTGGACCTCGACGCCGTCCGGAGCCGGACCGAGGTGCTCGACGACGGCAAGGGCTTCGGCACCGGCCGGACCAGCATGGTCACCTTCGGTCCACGCTGGGCCGCACTGCGGACCCACCACCTCGGCGACCACGAGGAACTCGCGTCGATCGTCGCGCCGGACGCGGCGGCGGGCGACACCGGCTGGGGCCTGCACCCGGCGCTGCTCGACATCGCGACGGCGTTCGGCCGCGGCCGGGGCAGCGGCACCTACCTGCCGATGAGCTACGGCCGGGTGGTCGTGCACGACGTCCTCCCGGCGAGCTTCCACAGCCACCTGCGCTACCGCGACGCCGGTGGAGACCAGGTGATCGCCGCCGACCTGACGCTGTGCGCGGACGACGGCCGCGTGGTGGCCGAGATCGAGGACTTCGTGCTGCGCCAGGTCGACGAGAACGCCGTCAGCGGCGGGCTCGCCAAGAAGCCTTCCGCGGTCGCGGCGACGTCGTCCGGGATCCGGCCGGTCGACGGCGCCGAGGCGTTCCTGCGGGCGCTGACGCCGGGGCTGGGTGGTCAGGTCGTCATCAGCACCCGCCCGGTGCGGGACCTCTTCGACCGCCGGGTCACCGCCGAAGCGCTGGTGGAGACCGACGACGTCGTGGAAGCCGCCACGCCGCCGGCCCAGGACGACTACGTCGCTCCGCGCACCGACCTCGAAGCGGAGATCGCCCGGCAGTGGGCCGAAGTCCTCGGCGTCGAGCGCATCGGCGTCCACGACGACTTCTTCGCCCTCGGCGGCAACTCACTGGTCGCCATTCAGCTCATCGCCCAGGTCCGCAAGACCACCGGCGCCCGGCTGGCGATGAAGACGCTGTTCGAATCCTCCACGGTGGCCACCCTCGTCGAGCGGATCGAGGAACTGCGTGCCGACGCTGTTCCGGCCGAAGAACCCGCCGCCACCACCATCCCCAAGCTCGAGCGCTGAAGCAGGAGACATGACCGACACGAAGGAATGGACGTTCCCGGCCTCGTTCGGGCAGGAGCGGATCTGGCTGTCGAACCAGCTCGACCCCGCCTCGCCGGTGTACAACCTGCCGTGCCAGGTGCGGCAGGACCTGCCGCTCACCGAGTCGCAGTGGCGGGCCGCGATCGGCGTGATCGTCGGCCGGCACGAGGCACTGCGCACCGCGTTCCGGATGGCAGACGGCGCGCTCGTCCAGGTCGTGCACGAGCACGTGCCGATCGAGCCGGAGGTGCACGACCTGCGTGACCTCCCGGCCGACGCGCGGGAGGCGCGTGCGGCCGAGCTGGCCCAGGCGATCGCCCGCCGCCCGATCCCCCTGGACGCCGCGCCGCCGTGGCGGGCCCAGCTGTGCCGCCTGGCCGACACCGACTGGCTGCTCACCTTCGTCGTGCACCACACGGTGTTCGATGCCGGATCCGTGCCGGTGCTGTCGAGCGAGCTGAACGAGGCCTGCGACGCCGTCGCCGAGGGGCGGCTGCCGAAGCTGCCCGACCTCGCCATCCAGTACCCGGACTACTCGGCGTGGCAGCGCGGCCAGCTGCCGCTGGTGCGCGCCCAGCTGGAGTACTGGCGCGAGCGGCTGGCCGGGCTCCCGCCCGTGCACAGCCTGCCCACCGACCGGCCGCGGCCCGCCGAGTTCGGGTTCGCCGGCGACCAGGTCGACTTCGACCTGCCCGACGGCCTGCTCGAGAAGGCCGGCATGGTCGGCCGCGAGCTGTCGGCGTCACCGTTCATGGTGCTGCTGGCCGGGTACACCGCGCTGCTGTCCCGGCTGTCCGGCCAGGACGACGTCGTCGTCGGGGTGCCGGTCGCCGGGCGCGACCTGCCGGAGCTGGCGCCGCTGATCGGGATGTTCGTCAACCAGCTGGCCATCCGCGTCGACCTCGGTGGTGACCCGTCGTTCGCCGACCTGGTCGGCCGGGTCCGTACGGCGGTGCTGGACGCGATCGAGCACGGCCGGGTGCCGTTCCAGCTGGTCGCGGACGCGGTCCGCCCGGAGCGTGACCCGGCGGTACAGGCGCTCTACCAGATCGGCTTCAACTTCATCCCCGACTCGGGCATCGAGCCGGTCCGCTACGCCACGGCCAAGGACGACGTCGCGATCGACCTCACCGCGGTCGACGGCCGCCTGCTCTACCGCACCGACCTGTTCGACCGGGCCACGGCCGAGTCCATGGTGGCCCGGTTCCTGGGCCTGCTCTCGGCAGCGGTCGAGGACCCCGCGACGCCGGTGGCGGATCTCCCGCTGCTTTCGGACGCCGAGCGCGCCCAGGTGCTGGAGTGGAGTGGAACGTCCACTTCGGACGCTCCGCTGGTCGTCACCCGCTTCGAGGAGCAGGTGACGCAGACCCCGGACGCGGTGGCGGTCGACCTGGGCGGCGTGCGCCTGACGTACGCCGAGCTGAACGAGCGGGCCAACCGCGTCGCGCACCGCCTCGGCGCCGGTGGTGTGGTCGGCGTGTGCGCGCCGAACTCGGCCGACCTGGTCGTGGGCATCGTGGGTGCGCTGAAGAGCGGCGCCGCCTACGTCCCGCTCGACCCGGCCAACCCGGCCCCGCGGCAGGCTCTGGTCCTGGCCGACGCCGGGGCCCGCGTGGTGCTCACCAGCGGCGTCACCCTCGACGCCGAGACCCTGGACCTGAGCGACCCGGCGGTGTGGGCGGACTCGTCCACGGAGAACCCACCCGCGCCGGACGGCATCGCCTACGTCATCTACACGTCCGGCTCGACCGGCCGTCCCAAGGGCGTCGAGGTCGGGCACCGCGCCCTGGCCACCTACCTGGCCTGGGCACGCGAGGCGTACCCGAGCCTGAGCGGCCGGGCGCTGCTGCACACGTCGGCGTCGTTCGACCTGACCGTGACGACGCTGCTCGGCCCGCTCACCGCCGGTGGGTCCATTGTGGACTCCGGGCGGCCGGACTTCGTCAAGGCGACGCCGACGCACCTCGCCGTGCTGCCGGAGGAGTCGTACCCCACCGGTGACCTGGTCCTCGGCGGCGAGGCGCTGATGGGCGAGGTCGTGCGGCAGTTCGCCGCGACCGTCACCAACGAGTACGGGCCGACCGAGGCCACTGTCGGCTGCGTCGCCCACCGGCTCGACGGTCCGGTCGACGGCCCGGTGCCGATCGGCCGCCCGATCCCCGGCACCCGCGTCTACGTCCTCGACGACCGGCTGCGGCCGGTCCCGCCGGGTGTCGCGGGCCGGCTCCACCTGGCTGGTGCCCAGCTCGCCGACGGCTACCTCGGCCTGCCCGAGCTGACCGCGGAACGCTTCCCCGACGGCCCGTTCGGCCGGATGTACAACACCGGCGACCTCGCCCGCTGGCGCCGCGACGGCACCCTCGAGTACCTCGGCCGCACCGACGACCAGGTCAAGCTGCGCGGCTACCGCATCGAGCCCGGCGAAGTCGAAACCGCGCTCCGGGAACTGCCGGACGTCCGGGACGCGGCCGTCGCCGTCCGCGAAGGCACCCTCGTCGGGTACGTCGTCGGCACTGCCGAAGGCGCAGCGGACACACTCCGCAAGAGCCTGCCGGAGTACCTGGTGCCCACGCTGTTCGTCACGCTGGACGCCCTGCCGGTCGCGGCCAGCGGCAAGCTCGACCGCGCCGCGCTGCCCGATCCCCAGCTCGGCGCGGAGACGGAGTACGTCGCCCCGAGCACCGCGGCCGAGGAACTGGTCGCCGAGGTGCTCGGTGAACTCCTGGGCGTCGAGAAGCTCGGTGTGCACGACGACTTCTTCGCCCACGGCGGTAACTCCCTCCTGGCCATCCGCGCGATGGCCCGGATCCGCAAGCAGGTCGGCGTCGAACTGCCGGTGCGCGGGCTCTTCTCGTTCACCACGGTGGCGGGGCTCGCGGCCGAGGTCCAGCGGCGGCTGGAAGAAGACCTCGACCAGCTCAGCGACGAAGAGGTCCAGGCCCAGCTGGCCGAAAGCGAGCAGGCGTGACGACGATCGACGAGACCGGCAGCGCCGCCGCGCGCCGGGCCCTGCTGGAACGACGGCTGCGCCGGCGCGCCGAACCGGCCGCGACCATCACCCCGCGCCCGGACGGCGACCCCGTCCCGCTGTCCTACCAGCAGGAACGCGTCTGGTTCATGGAGCAGTTCGCGCCCGGGACCACGTCGTACAACATCCCGGTCCCGATCCGCCTCACCGGCCGCGTCGATCAGCGGCAGCTGCAGGCCGCCCTCGACGCCCTCCCGGTCCGGCACGAGTCGCTGCGGATGCGGTTCCCGGCGGGGGAGGACGGGCAGCCATCCGTCCGCCTCGAACCGGTCGCCACCGTGCCGCTGTCCTTGGTGGACGCCGGTGACGAGGAAGCCGCGCGGGCCGCAGTCGACGCCGCCGCGGCCGAGCCGTTCGACCTGGTCGACGGCCCGCTGCTGCGCGCCACCCTCGTCCGGATCGCCGACGACGAGCACCTCCTCGCCGTCTGCACGCACCACATCGTCGGCGACGGCTGGTCGGTCGACCTGCTGCTGCGCGACCTCGCCGCGCACTACCACGGCACCGCCGCCGGCCTGCCCGCGCTGACCATCGGCTACGGCGACTTCGCGCACTGGCAACGCCGGACGCTCACCGGCACCGAACTCGACCGGCAGCTGGACCACTGGCAGGACACCCTCCGCGGCGTCGAACCCCTGGAGCTGCCGACGGACCGGCCGCGCCCGGCGACCCAGACGTTCGACGGTGCCATCCACGAGTTCTTCGTCGAGCAGGACCTCGCCCGGGCGCTCGGCGAGCTGAGCCGCGAACACGGCGTCACGCTCTTCATGACGCTCCTCGCGGCTTACCAGCTGCTGCTGTCGCGGTACTCCGGGCAAGAGGACTTCGCCGTCGGGTCGTCGTCGGCCGGGCGCGGGCTGCCCGAGCTGGAAGGTGTCGTCGGCATGTTCATCAACATGCTGCCGCTGCGCGCCCAGCTGGCCGGCGACCCGAGCTTCACCGAGCTGCTGGACCGGACCCGACGGCACGTGCTCGACGCGTTCGACCACGCCGACGTCCCCTTCGAACGCCTGGTCAACGCCCTGGGCGTACCCCGGGACGTCAGCCGCTCGCCGGTGTTCCAGGCGATGTTCGCGCTGCAGAACTACGAGATGGGCCGGATGGCCGCGGCGGGTGAGTCCGAAGTGGACTTCCGCTGGCTGCCGATGGACCTGCCCGCCACCCGGTTCGACTTCGAGTTCCACGCGATCGAGATCGAGTCCGGCCTGATCGGCAAGTTCATCCACAACACCGCGCTGTTCGACGCGGTGACCGTCGCCGGGATGGCCGACCGCCTGGTGACGCTGCTGCGCTCGATCGTCGCCGACCCGACGCGGGCGGTGTCCGAACTGGACCTCCTGGGCGACCAGCGGGACCTGGTGCTGAACCGCTGGAACGACACGGCGGGGGAGATCCCGCCGGGCACGCTCCACGGCCTGGTCGAGGCCCAGGTCGCCCGCACCCCGGACGCGCCCGCGCTGACGTTCCGCGGCGAGTCCCTGTCCTACCGGGAACTGGACGCCCGCGCCAACCGCGTCGCGCACCGCCTGCGTGAGCTGAGTGTCGGCCCGGGCACGCTGGTCGGCGTCTTCGCGAACCGATCGTTCGAACTGGTCACCGGCCTGCTGGGGGTGCTGAAGGCGGGCGGCGCGTACGTCCCGCTGGATCCGGAGTACCCGGCCGACCGGCTCGCGTTCATGCTCGACGACGCGGCCGCGCCGGTGGTCCTCACCCAGGCCGCGCTGCGCGACACCCTGCCGCCGGGCGACGCGACCGTCGTCGTCCTCGACGACCTGACCGGGCCCGAGTCCACACTGGACACCCCGGCCGGGCCGGACGATCCGGCGTACGTCATCTACACCTCGGGCTCCACCGGACGGCCGAAGGGCGTGCCGAACGGCCACCGCGGCATCGTCAACCGCCTCGACTGGATGCACCGCGCCTACGGCCTCGACGGCACGGACGCGGTCCTGCAGAAGACCCCGGCGAGCTTCGACGTCTCCGTGTGGGAGTTCTTCTGGCCGCTCAGCACCGGCGCCCGGCTGGTGCTGGCCGAGCCGGGCGGCCACAAGGACGCGGCCTACCTGCGTGACCTGCTGGTCTCCGAGCGGATCACCACGGCCCACTTCGTACCGTCGATGCTGACCCTGTTCCTCGCGGAGCCGGAGATCGACTCGGTGACGTCGTTGCGCCGCGTGGTCTGCAGCGGTGAGGAACTGCCCCTGGTCACGGCCCGGGAGTTCACCACCCGGCTGCCGCACTGCGAACTCCACAACCTCTACGGCCCGACCGAGGCCGCGATCGACGTCACGGCGTGGCACTGCACGCCCGAGGCGCTGGCCGACGTCGCGTCGGTGCCCATCGGCGCACCGATCCGCAACCTGCGGATCTACGTCCTGGACCAGCGCGGAAACCCGTGCCCGGTCGGCGTCCCCGGCGAGCTGCACATCGCGGGTGTCGGCTTGGCGCTCGGCTACCACAACCGGCCCGAGCTGACGGCCGAGAAGTTCGTCCCGGACCCGTTCCACAGTGGACGGATGTACCGCACCGGCGACCTAGCCCACTGGCGCCCGGACGGCACGATCGCCTTCCTCGGCCGCATCGACCACCAGGTCAAGCTCCGCGGCCTGCGCATCGAACTGGGCGAGATCGAGACGGCGTTGCGTGAGCAGGACGGCGTCCGCGACGCGGTGGTGCTCGTCCGCGAGGACACCCCGGGCGACAAGCGCCTGGTCGGGTACGTCGTCGGTGACGCGGACGCCGGGGCGCTGCGGACGGCGTTGAAGCTCACCCTGCCGGACTACATGGTCCCACCGTCGTTCGTCACCCTCGACGAACTTCCGTTGACCCCCAACGGGAAGCTCGACCGCAAGGCCCTGCCCGCACCGGTCGCGAGCCGCGACGCGAGCACGGAACTCGTCGCCCCGTCGACGCCCCTGGAGATCCTCCTCGCGGACATCTGGCGCGACGTCCTCAAGGTGGACGAGCTGGGCGTCGACGACGACTTCTTCGACCTCGGCGGCCACTCGATGCTCGCCACCCAGGTGGTCGCGCGGATCGCGAAGGCCGGGCACCAAGCGGGTGTGATGGACCTGTTCCAGCACCGGACCATCCGGGAGCTGGCGGCGTTCCTCGACGGCGATCGCGACGACTCCGGGCACCTGCTCTACGAGCTGACCAAGCCGGTGAAACAGCGGACGCTCACCTACGTGTGCTTCCCGTACGGCGGCGGCAGCGCGATCGTCTACCAGCCCCTCGCCGACGCGCTGCCCGCCGGCTATTCGCTGTACTCGGTGGCGATCCCGGGTCACGACGTCGGCCTGGCCGAGGAAGCCGTGCCATTCGACGAACTGGTCGAGCGGCTGGCCGACGAGGTCCTCGAGCGCATCGACGGCCCGCTGGCCATCTACGGCCACTGCGGCGTCGGCAACGCGCTCGCCGTCGGCGTCGCCCGCCGGCTGGAGGAACGCGGCCGCGAGCTTGAAGTAGTCCACATCGGCGCGATCTTCCCGTTCGCGCGGATCAAGGGCGCGGTCGGCACCCTGCGCACGAAGCTGGAGAAGCTGCGCAGCAACCGGTACTACGCGGACTGGCTCAAGGGCATGGGCGTCGACACCGAGGAGCTCGACCCGGACCAGGCCGACCGGATCATCAGCAACATGCGCGCCGACAGCCGCGCCGCCGAGGAGTACTTCAGCGGCCTGCTCGACGCCCGCGTCGCCAAGCTGCGCGCCCCGATCATCGCGGTCGTCGGCTCGGAGGACCCGGTCACCGACTACTACGCCGAGCGCTACCGCGAGTGGGAGTTCCTCACCGACCGCACCGCGCTGGTCGTGCTGGACCAGGCCGGGCACTTCTTCCTCCGCTACCGCGCGGACGAGCTGGCCGAGATCATCACCCGCGTCCACCCCGCGCTGGACGACCCGGGCGAGCTGCACGTCGCGAAGCGGGGCGAGGACGCGGGCTGGGCGGTGCACGACACGCACACGGCCGACGTGGACGAGAAGCCCGTGGTGCCACCGAGCATGGCCCGGTTCGTCACGGTCACCATCGGCCAGCTGGTCTCCTCGACCGGTTCGGCGCTGACGTCGTTCGCGGTGCCGATCTGGCTCTACACCCGCACCGGCTCGGTCACCGACCTCGGCCTCCTCTGGGCGCTGGCCCTGATGTGCGGGGTGCTGATCCTGCCGGTGGCCGGCGCCCTGGTCGACCGCGGCGACCGCCGGAAGATCATGATCGCGGCCAGCGCGATCGCCGGGCTCATCCAGCTCGCGCTCGCCTTGTTGCTGGTCGCGGACAACCTGCAGCTCTGGTTCATCTACGTGCTGATCCCGCTCGGGTCGGTCGCGGGGTCGCTGCAGCGGATCGCCTACCAGTCGTCGGTCGCCCAGCTCGTGCCCAAGCAGTACCTCGGGCACGCGATGGGCCTCGCGCAGCTGTCCAACGGCTTCGCCCAGCTGCTCATGCCGGTGATCGCCGCCGGCCTGCTGGCCGCGATCCAGCTGTCCGGAATTCTGGTCCTCGACATGGTGAGCTACGCCTTCGCCATCGTCAGCCTGCTGTTCGTCCGGTTCCCCGACCTGCTCGGCTGGCGCCCGCGCGAACCGCTGCTGACGGCGATCGCCGGCGGGCTGAAGTACTCGTGGAACCACCGCGGCTTCCGCACCATGCTGCTGTACTTCGCGCTGGCCAACGTCTTCCTGGCGCCCGCGCTGGTGCTCGTCTCGCCGCTGGTGCTCTCGTTCGGCACGGTCACCGACGTCGCCCAGGTCGCGCTGGCCGAGGCGGTCGGCGCCGTGGCCGGCGGCATCGGGATGGCGCTGTGGGGCGGGCCCCGCAAGCGGCGGATGGTCGGCGTGCTCGTCGGCAACGTCGGCATCGCGCTCGGCTGCCTGGTGATGGGCCTGCGCCCGTCGCTGATCGTCGTCGCCGCCGGGGTGTTCCTGCTGGCCGCGGCGATGGCCGTGTCGCAGGGCATCTACGCGACGCTCGTGCAGGTCAAGGTGCCGCAGCGCTACCACGGCCGGGTGTTCGCGATCAACCAGACGATCACCTGGTCCACCCTGCCGATCGGCTTCGCCGTGCTGGCGCCGCTGGCCGTCGGCTGGTTCTCGCCGCTGCTGGCTCCCGGCGGCGCTCTCACCGGGTCGGTCGGCTCGATCCTCGGCACCGGGGAAGGCCGCGGGGTCGGGCTCGTCTACGTCGTCTACGCGCTGATCCTGCTGCTGATCAACGTCGGCGGGTTCGCCGTCAAGCTGCTGCGCCGGTTCGACACCGAGGTGCCGGACTCGCTGCCGGACGACCTGGTCGGCGCGCAGGTGCGCGAGCGGAAGCTCGCGGGGAAGGAGGCGGCGTGAGCGTCGTGGTGCTGATCAGGGAGGCGCGCGGGCACTGGGTCGGCGAGGTCGCCGCCGCGGTGCACGCGGCCGGCCACCGCGCGGTCCTGCTCGCCCCGCCGGTGGACGCGGCGGAGCGGACGTCGCTCGCCGCGCTGGTGGACGACGTCGTGGCCGTGGACGACGTCTACGACGCCGAAGCCGTCGCCGCGAAGATCCGCGAGATCACGTCCGCGCCCGCGGCGGTGCTCACCGGTTCCGACGGTGCCATCGAGAGCACCGCCCGGGTCGCCGAGCTGCTCGGCGTCGCACGCGGCCCGGCGTCGGCGTTCACCCGGTGCGCCAGCAAGTACGCCGTCCGGGAAGCCCTCGCGGCGGCCGGGCTGCCCGGACCGGGGTTCGCGCTGATCTCGTCGGCCACGGAGGCCGCTGACGTGGCCTCGCAGGTGGGCCTTCCGGCGATCGTCAAGCCGGTCAACGGCGCGGGCAGCAACCTCGTGCGCACGGTGTCCACAGTGGACGAACTGGCGGCGGCGTACGAGCTGCTGGCGTTGCGGCTGCCCGAGTCCGCCGATCCGCGCTACCACCGCCCGCTGGGCGCGCTGGACCCGGCGAAGACGTTCCTCGTGGAAGGGTTCCTGCGCGGCCCCGAGTACGCGGTCGACGTGCTGATCCGCGACGGCGTCCCCGAGCCGGTCGAGATCCTCGACAAGCCGCTGATCGACGAGCGCAAGTTCGAGCTGGTCCTGTCCTGCCCGCCCGCCGGGCTCACCGACGAGCGGGCCGCGCTGGTCACGTCGGCCGCCTCGGCCGCGGTGACAGCGCTGGGCCTGGACAACACGGTCGCGCACGTCGAGATCATCGACGACGAGCGGCGCGGCCCGACGATCGTCGAGGTCAACGCCGGCCGCCCGGCGGGCTCGATCATGCCGCTGCTGGCCAAGCTGCGGACCGGGATCGACGTCTTCGCCGAGCTGACCGCCCTGGCGCTGGGTGCGCCGCCGCCCGCGCGGGAACCGGCGAAACTGCCGATCCCGCTGGGGATGCTGATCCTCTACGCCACCGGTTCCGGCACGCTGACCGGCATCGGCGGGCTCGACGAGGTCGCCGCGCTGCCCGAGGTCGTCGACGTCGTCACCACGGTCTCACCCGGCCAGGTGCTGACCGACGAGCAGGAGACGTACGCGGTGAACCTGGTCGTCGCCGGGTTCGCCGACCACGAAGACCTCGTCGCCCTGCACGCCGAGGCGAGCGAGCTGATCCGGCTGGAGGTCTCGTGAAGACCGCGTTCGTCGTCCGCGAGACCCGCGGGCACTGGATCCAGGACGTCGTCGCGGCCGTGCGCCGGGAGGGCTTCCGGGCCGAGCTGGTCACCGAGGCCCTGGATGACGCCGAGCGCGCCGAGCTGACGGCGATCGTCGACGGTTTCGTGGTCGTCGACGACGTCCGGGACGCGGCGGCGGTCGCCGACGCGATCCGGGCGCGCGACCCCGAACCCGGGGGAGTGCTCACCGCCGCGGAAGGGATCATCGCGAGCACCGCCCGGGTGGCCGAGCTGCTCGGCGTCGCCCGCTGCCCGGCCGACGTCTTCGTCGTGGCGCACAACAAGTTCGCCGTCCGGAAGGCCCTGGCCGAAGCGGGGTTGCCCGGCCCGCCGTGCGCGTTGTTCGCCGACCCGGCCGACGCCGCGAAGATCGCCGAAACGGTCGGGCTCCCGGCGATCGTCAAGCCGGTCAACGGCGCGGCCAGCACCCTGGTCCGCACGGTGTCCACAGTGGACGAGCTGGCCGCGGCCCACGACCTGCTCGCGACCCGGCTCCCGCGGTCGCCGGACGCGCGTTACCACCGGACCCTGCCCGGCTCGATCGACCCGCTGCGGGTGTTCCTGGTCGAAGGCCTGCTCGAAGGCCCCGAATACGCGGTGGACGTGCTGATCCGCGACGGCGTCGCGGAGGCCGTCGGGATCGTGGGCAAGCCGCTGATCGACGAGCGCAAGTTCGAGCTGGGCATGGTCTGCCCGCCGCTCGACCTGCCCGAAGAGCGCGCGGCGGCGATCCGGTCGGCGGTGCTCGACGCCGTCCGCGCGCTGGGCCTCGACAACACCTGCGCGCACGTCGAGATCATCGACGACGAGCGGCGCGGCCCGACCGTCGTCGAGGTGAACGCCGGCCGCCCGGCCGGCGGCGCGCAACCCGCCCTGCTCAAGCTGGCCACCGGCATCGACGTCACCGCCGAGGCCGTCTCGCTCGCCCTCGGCACCCCGCCGCCCCCGCGCGGGCGCGGCCTGCCGGTGCCGGTGGGCTACCTGGTCGTCTACGCCGACGGCGCCGGTCGGCTGGTGCGCGTCACCGGCACCGACGACGTCGCCGCCCTGCCCGAGGTCCTCGAGGTCGTCACCATCGTCTCGCCCGGCCAGGTGCTCAGCGGCGACCAGGAGGTCTACGCCGTCAACATCATCGCCGCCGGGTTCGCCGACGCTGCGGACCTGGCCGCGCTGCACGCCGAGGCCACCAAGCTGATCCGCATCGAACTGGAGGAGTCATGACCGCCGATCTCGCGGCGCCGCTGGGGCAGCTCGAAGGCAACGAGCACACCCGCATCGCCGTCCACCAGGTCCCCGACCTCGCGTGGGTCGAAGCGCACCTGCCGCAGTTGCAGGCCCACCTGCGGGACCACGGCGCGATCCTGCTGCGCGGCCTGCCGGTCGACCTCGACCTGTTCAACCGGGTCACCGAGACGATCGGCGGCGCGCTGCTCACCTACACCGAGCGCTCGACGCCGCGTTCGGCGGTCGCCGGGAACATCTACACCTCGACGGAGTACCCGCCCGCCGAGTCGATTCCGATGCACAACGAGAACTCCTACTCGGCGCACTGGCCGGCCCGGCTGTTCTTCCTGTGCGACACCCCGGCCGCGACCGGCGGCGCGACGCCGATCGCGGACAGCCGGGCGATGTTCCGCTTGCTGCCCCAGGACCTCCGCGACCGGTTCTCCGGCGGCGTGGCCTACACCCGGGCGTTCCGCGAGGGCCTCGGGCTCACCTGGCAGGAGGCGTTCCAGACCGACGACCGCGCGGTCGTCGAGGAGTACTGCGCCCGCAACGGCCAGACCCTCGAATGGACCGACGAAGGCCTGCGCACCCGGCACGTCCGGCCGTCCTTTGTGGACGAGCCGCACACGGGTGAGACCGTGTGGTTCAACCAGGCCAACCTCTTCCACGTCTCCAGCCTCGGCGAGGAGGTCAGCGAGGCGCTGCTGGAGCTGTACCCGGAGGCCGACCTGCCGCGCAACGCCTACTTCGCCGACGGCAGCCCGATCCCGATCACCGACCTGGAGAAGATCCGCGAGGTCTACGCCGAGGTGAGCTACGCGTTCCCGTGGCAGGCCGGCGACGTGATGGTGGTCAACAACATGCTGGCGGCCCACGGCCGCGAGCCGTTCACCGGCAAGCGCCGCATCCTCGTCGCGATGACCGGATGACCGAGGCGGTGGTGGTCCTGCTCGCCCACCCCCGGCCGGGCAGCTTCAACCACGCGCTCGCCGACCGGGTGCGGGCCGCGCTGGCCGCGGCCGGGCGGCCGGTGCGGTTCCACGACCTGTACGCCGAAGGCTTCAACCCCGTGCTCACCGCGGAGGAGGCCTACACCAGCGGCACCCACGCCGAGGACTTCCTCGCCTCGGAGCCGGATCCGCTGGTCCGGCGGCACCGCGAGGAACTGCGCGACGCCGCCGGGCTCGTCGCGATTCACCCGAACTGGTGGGGTAAACCACCGGCGATCCTGAGCGGCTGGCTCGACCGGATCCTGGTCCCCGGCGTGGCCTACCGGCTCGACGACGCGGGCGGCGCCCCCGAGTCGTTGCTCGCCTTGGAGCACCTGTTCGTCGTCAACACCTCCGACACCCCCGAGGACCGCGAGCGGACCCTGTTCGGCGACCCGCTCGACGCCATCTGGCGCCGCTGCCTCGCGCCCTACCTCGGCGCACCGGCGGTCACCCGGCTGGTGCTGCGGGTGGTCGCGGACGCCGGCGCGGACCGGCGAACCGGGTGGCTGGACGACGTCGAAGGCGAAGTCACGCGGCTGTTCGGTGGTCGCTGACCGGTTCCGGCCAATTCCGGTGAAGACCTTGAGCGGCTTTCGCGCGGCGTGCGACTCTCGGGCCGTCCGGCAACCGGATTCACCGAGGGGGAACCGTGAGCAAGCTCGAGCGCATGGCCGAAGAACGTCGTCGTCGTCAGGGGAGCACGCCGGAAGCGCCGGCCGGCCGGCAGTGGGGCACCTGCGTCAGCGTCCGGGAAACCGGTGACCGGCGCCGCCGGGTCGCCCGCGTGCTGCTGGCGAGCGGGCTGGTGATCACCGCCTACCTGCCGCTGAGCGTGGTCACGCCCGCGGTCGACGCACCGGTGCTGGTCCAGACCAACGCCATCGGCGACGGGCCCAAGGGCGACTCGGTCGTCGTGTCGGCCGCCGGCGACCAGCCGGGCCACGGCGACATCGTCGTGTCCTGACGGTGGCGGACGTGCGCACCGTCTCGATGGTCACCTTGGGCTGCGCGCGCAACGAGGTCGACTCCGACGAGCTGGCCGCGCGCCTGGACGCGTCGGGGTGGCGCCTCGCCGAACCGGGCGCCGAAGCCGACGTCGTCGTCGTGAACACCTGCGGCTTCATCGAAGCCGCGAAGAAGGAGTCCATCGACACGGTCCTGGCCGCGTCCGGCAAGGGCGCGAAGGTGGTCGCCGTCGGCTGCATGGCCGAGCGCTACGGCCGTGAACTCGCCGACGCGCTGCCCGAAGCCGACGCCGTGCTCTCCTTCGACGACTACCCGGAGATCGGCGCCCGCATCGAGGACGTCGTCAACGGGCGCGCGCACCCCGCGCACACCCCGCAGGACCGCCGGCTGCTGCTGCCGATCACGCCGGTGCAGCGGCCCGCCGCGGTGACCGCGCCGGTTCCCGGCCACGGCCCGGCCAGCGGGCCGAGGCCGTTGCGGTACCGGCTCGGCGGCGGGCCGGTCGCCCCGCTCAAGCTGGCGTCGGGCTGCGACCGCCGCTGCACCTTCTGCGCCATTCCCAGTTTCCGCGGCGCGTTCGTGTCCCGGCCGCCGACCGAGATCCTCGCCGAGGCCGAATGGCTGGCCGGCCACGGCGTCCGCGAACTGGTGCTGGTGAGCGAGAACTCCACGTCGTACGGGAAGGACCTCGGCGACCTGCAGGCCTTGGAGAAACTGCTGCCGCGGCTCACCGCCGTCGTCGACCGGGTGCGGGTGAACTACCTGCAGCCCGCCGAACTGCGCCCGAGCCTGCTCGAAACGATCGCCGGGACACCCGGTGTCGCGCCGTACTTCGACCTGTCGTTCCAGCACGCCAGCGGGTCGGTGCTGCGCCGGATGCGCCGCTTCGGCGACCGCGATCGGTTCCTGCAGCTGCTGGAGAAGATCCGCGCGGTGGCGCCGGGGGCCGGCGTGCGGTCCAACTTCATCGCGGGCTTCCCCGGTGAGACCGACGCCGAGTTCGCCGAGGCCAAGCGCTTCCTCGATGAAGCCAGGCTGGACGTCGCCGGCGTGTTCGGCTACTCGGACGAGGACGGCACCGAAGCCGTCGACCTGCCGGGCAAGGTGCCCGCCGACGTGCTCGCGGAGCGCGTCGAGGAGCTGTCGCTCCTGGCGGAGGAAACCGGGAGCCGGCGCGCGGCCGAGCGGATCGGCTCGGTCGTCGAGGTGCTGGTCGGACCCGCCGGGCACGGCTGGGCCGCGCACCAGGGACCCGAAGTCGACGGGACCGTCACGTTCACCGGGACGGCCCCGGCGGCGGGTGAGCTGGTCCGGGCCGAAGTCGTCGGCGCCGACGGCCCCGACCTCGAAGCGCGGCTCCAGCCGGCGTAGGGCTTCAGACCGGCTCGCCGCGCTCGCGGTGCCGGGCCGAGGTGAGGACCGCCCAGACGACCTTGCCGCCGGACCACCGGCGGCTGCTGCCCCAGACCGTCGCCGCGTGCGCGACGATGGCGAGGCCGACACCCGGGCTGCGCACGTCCGGCCGCTCCAGCAGCACCGCCGGCCGCGGGTCGTCGTCGGCGACCGCCACGGTCAGCAACCCCCGGCGCAGGTCCAGCCGCACCTCCGGGATCGACGACGTGTGCCGGACGGCGTTGTCGGCCAGCTCGCCGGCGATCAGGGTGCCGTCGTAGACCAGCTCGGGCACGTTCCACCGCCCGGCCAGCTCACGGACGAACGAGCGGGCCAGCGGGGCGGCGCCGCCCGTGCGGGGCAGGGTCCGGGCCACCCGGCGCCGGATCGGCGTGCTCTGGTGGTGCTCGGCCGTCTCCACGTCCGGGTGCACCGCGACGAACCGGTCGATCCCCGAGGCGCGCAACAGCCGCACGTGCGCGTGCCGGTTCGTGACCAGGGACAGCGGGATGCCCGGCCAGCCGTCGATGCGCCGGGCGACCAGCGGGAAGACGCTGGCCGGCGCGAGCTCGTCCATGGTCAGCGCGCTGACGTCGGCGACGATGCCCGGCGGCGTGTCGGCCGCGACCTTGAGCAGGCCGTCCCGCAGGGACGCGTAGCCGGGCAGGTCCAGGTCTCCGCTCACGGTCACCAGGGCACTGCCGGGCCGGGACGTCAGGCGCAGCGTCAGTCCGGAGGGCACGAAGTCCGTCAAGCCCGCCCGGCGTGTCGTCGCACTGCGCTCGCCCCGGAAGACCCCACGGAAGACTCCATGGATCCACGCTAGTCGTGATCGCGGTGCCCGGTTTACTCCGTAATGACGAACTCGGGTTGCCCCTCACCGCGGTCGGCTTGCGGCACAAGGGAACCGTGTCCGCCGGATTGGGTGTCCTCGCCGCGGAACTGGTCAGACCGCGGCGTACCGGATCACCCGGCGCAGCCGGCGGATCGCACGGAACTGGGTCACCCGCACCGCTTCGGGGCTCGGCATGCCGAGCAGCTCCGCCGTTTCCCCGGCGGAATAGCCCAGCAGCACCCGCAACGTCACCACTTGGCGGTAGTGCCGCGGCAGCCGGTTCAGTACGCGCCGCACCTGGAGGCGCTCTTCGACCTCCGCGAAGTCGTCGGCCGCGGCCGGAAGGCGCCAGGCCGGGTCGGTCGCCGCTTCGGGGTCGGGGAGCGGGGTGAAGCGTTCGTGGCTGCGGTTGCGGTCGCGGTGCACGTCGGCGGTCTTGTGCGCCGCGATGCCGAACACCCACGACAGGAACTTGTCGGACCGGTAGGGGTAGCGCGGCAGGGCCACGAGCACGGCGAAGAGCACCTCCTGGGTGCAGTCCTCGGCCGTCGTCGTGGCGTTCTCGCGGCCGAGCCGCTTGCGGCAGTAGGCGAGCACGATCGGCCGCAGCAGCCGGAAGAGCTGCTGCACCGCCTCGTGGTCGCCGCCGAGCGCGTCCCGGACCAGCACGATGTCCGGCGGCGGAGCTGATCCCACGGTGGTCTCCCGGGTCGGCGCCGGGACGGCAGACTCCGGCGCGCTCGGCCATCGGGGTCCGGGACGGCTCGCGTGGTCCCGTTCAGCGTAACGGAAGATCGACCTTCGAGTCCTTTGTGGACTGTTCAGCGCAGGGCGTCGAGCGCGAGCTTGGCGGCGGCCGCGATCAGCCGGTCGTCGGGCTTCGCGTCCGGCGTCTTCCGGTCCGACAGGACCACGAGCACGATCGGCGCCCGCCCGGGCGGCCAGACGACGGCGATGTCGTTGCGCGTCGCGTAGGAGCCGGTGCCGGTCTTGTCGGCGACGGCCCAGTCCGCCGGCGCGCCCGCCCGGATCAGCGCCCCGCCGGTGGTGTTGGCCCGCATCATGCCGGTCAGCACGGTCCGCTTCTCCGGCGGCAGTGCCGTGCCGAGGGTGAACGCGCGCAGACTGGCGGCCATCGCGCGCGGGGTGCTGGTGTCGCGGATGTCGCCGGGCGCGAGGTCGTTGAGCCCGGGCTCGGTCCGGTCGACGTGGGTGGTCGTGTCGCCGATCCCGCGCAGCGCGGCGCCGAGCCCGGCCGGCCCGCCGAGCTCGCGGAACAGCAGGTTGGCGGCGGTGTTGTCGCTGTAGCGCAGGGCGGCGTCCATCGCGTCGCGCAGGGAGATGCCGGTGTCGACGTGCTTCTCGGTGACCGGCGAGTTCTCCTGCAGGTCGGCCCGGGTGTACTTCAGCACCTTCTCGAGCCCCGGCAGGCTGGTGCGCTGCAGGACCGCGCCCGCGGAGAACGCCTTGTGCGTCGAGGCGTACCCGAAGCGGTCGTCGGCGTGGCGCGTGACTTCGCGGCCGGTGCCGGTGTCCACCGCGTAGACGCCGAGCCGGGCGTCGAACTGGGCTTCGAGCGGCGCGAAGTCCGGTTGCGGCGTGACCTGCGGTGAAGCCGGCCGGGACGACGGCGTGGGGGCCGCGGGTGCGGCTTCCGGAGCGGCGCAGGCGGTCAGCGCGGCGAGCGCCATCGCGGCGAGCGCGGCCCTCCTGACGTGGGGGAACGACACGGCACTTCCTTTCGGTCTTGATCGGCTACCGCAGTCTCGCCGCGTCCGTCCATGCTGTCCAAGACGGAAATGAAGAGTTCGATGCCACATTCGCATAGAGTGTGGTCGTGGACCTGGTCGGCGGCTGCAGAGCGTTCGTGAGCGTGAGCGAAGCGGGGAGCTTCACCGCGGGCGCGGCGCTCGCGCGCATCCCGCAGCCGGTCGCCAGCCGCCGCATCGCCGCGCTCGAACGCCACCTCGGCGAGCGGCTCTTCGACCGGTCGACCCGCCGGGCCACGCTCACCCCGTTCGGCCGCGACATGCTGCCCCCGGCGAAACGCCTGGTCCGGCTGGCCGAGGCGATGGAACACGACGCCCGGCGCGCCCGGCTGCGGCCGATGCGGGTGGCCGTCCCGGACACCTGCGGCGTCCGGGACCTCGCCGAACTCGCCGCCGAAGCCCGCGCGCTGGAGGTCCACCTGGAGTTCCGCGCGGCGATGCCGGGGGAGCGGGCCGAGCTCGTCCGCACCCAGGAGGTGCGCGCCGCGCTCGTCGCGGTCCCGGCCGAGGAGGGCGCGTGGGCCGTCCCGCTGGGCCTGGCCGGTGTGGCGACGCCGCCGGCGACGGTCGTGCACCTGGAGACCTTGCGCGCCGGCCGCTCGGGCGGCACGCGGCGGCGCGTCTGGCTGCAGCCCGAGGACGACGTCCCGCACGTGCGCGACCGCGTGCTGCGGATCCGCGACGCGGTGGGCCTGCAACCCGCCCAGGTCGCCGTGGCCGCGTCGCTGACCTCGGCCGCGGCCGACGTCTTCGGCTCGGCGGACCTGCTGTTGTGCTCGGCCGCGCAGGCCGCCGACCTCGGGCTACAGTGGCGGCCGATCGGGGAGATCGACCTCGCGCGCGGCTTCGACGTCACCGCCGCGCTGGGGGCGGACGCCGACCGGCTGCGCACCGGGTTGTGGGCGGCGGTCGGGCGATGTCTCGGCGCCGCCGGGACCTGAGGGGGCGGGGTTGAGCACCGAAACGCTGGTCCGGGAGCTGCGGGCCGACCTGGCCGACGGTGGGCTCCGCGGCTCGTTCCTGGTCCGCGACCTGGCGTCCGGGCGGGAGCTGGGGATCGACCCGGACCGGGTGTTCCCGATCGCGTCGCTGGTCAAGGTCCCGCTCGCGGCGGTGACCCTGGAGCGGATCCGCCGGGGCGAGCTCGACGGCGCGACCCAGGTGGAGGTCGAGCCCAGCGGTGTCACCACCCCCGGCCCGATCGGCCTGACGCGGTTCCGCCACCCGGCCCGCGTCGCCGTCGACGACCTGGTCTACCTGAGCACCTCCCTGAGCGACGGCGCCGCGGCCGACGTCCTGTTCGAGCTGACCCCGCCGGCCGAGGTCACCCGGGTGCTGGACGAGTGGGGTGTGCCCGGCATCGCCGTGCGCCACCTGATGCGCGACCTCATCGACACCCCGGCCGAGCGCTTCGAGTCCGGCGACGTCGACCTGGCCCACGCACTGGCCATCGGCGCGGTCACGGCGGGCCAGGGCCACCGGCTCGCGCAGCTCGACGTCACCCGCGCGAACTCCGCATCGGCGCGGGCGCTGCTCGACCTGCTGCAGGCCCTGTGGACGCCGTCGAAGATCGACCCCGCGGTGGCGGCCGGCGTCCGGGAGCTGATGGGCCTCAACGTCCTGCGGCACCGCCTGACCCCCGACTTCGCCTCGGACGCGTCGAAGTGGTCGTCGAAGACCGGCACCCTGCTGAACCTGCGGCACGAAGCGGGCGTCGTCGAGCACGCCGACGGCCGCGCGTTCGGCGTCGTCGCCCTCACCGAGTCCCGGGTCCCGGCCGTGCTCCAGCCCGAGGCGGAGGTCGTGATGTCCCGGGTGGCGCGAGCCCTGCGGGACCACCTGCGCGCGGCCGGAAAACCGGTTGGGCGCGGGATTTCCGGCGCCTAGGCTCCGCGGGTGTCCTCCTTCACGAGACCCGAACCGCCGTACTACGCCGTGATCGTCAGCAGCAAGCTGGACGCCGACCACCTCGGCGGTTACGCGGCGATGGACGACCGCATGACCGAGCTGGGGCGCGCCCAGCCGGGCTACCTGGGCCGCGAGTCCACGACCGACGCCGACGGCCGCGAGCTGACGGTGCTGTACTACCGCGACGCGGAGTCGATCGCGGCGTGGAAACAGCACCCGGAGCACCTCGAAGCCCAACGGCGGGGCCGGGAGCAGTGGTACGCGGACTACCGCATCGAGGTCGCCAAGGTGGAACGCGCCTACGGCTTCGAGCGCGAGTGAGGGCAAGCCGCCGCGCGCGTCATACCGAGCCGCGTCAGACCGCGGCCTTCACCCCGAAGTCCACCTCCTCGGTCTTCAGCGTGCCCGCGGTCCGGCCCGGCGCCGTCTGGTACTGCCAGTACAGGTTCGTGTGCGCGATGACCTGCCCGGGCACCGGCGCGCCGTAGGCCGACAGGTCTTCGGTGGTGTGCGCGTCGGCGACCAGCGTCGCGTCGTAGCCGCGGACGATCGCGCCGTGCAGGGTCGAGCGGATGCACGCGTCCGTCTGCGCACCCGCGACCACCAGCCTGCCGATACCGCGTGACGCCAGTACGGCCTCGAGGTCCGTGGCCTCGAACGAGTCGCCGTACGTCTTGTGCACCAGCGGCTCCGCGTCGCGGCGGACGAGTTCCGGGATGTACTGCCACGTCTCGCTGTCGCGCGGCAGCTCGTCGCTGGTGTGCTGCACCCACACGACGTCGACGCCGGCCGAGCGCGCTTTGTCCACCAGCGCCGCGATGTTGGCGACGACGGCCTCCCGGTCGTGGGCTTCCCGCATCACGCCGTTCTGCACGTCGACGACGAGCAGCGCGGTGTTCGGACGGTCGGTGAGTGTGGTCATGGTCCCTCCCGGAGCTTGGTCGCGACCACTCTAAGCGGGACCACCGACATTTTCGCGCGCTTTCCGCTCGGTGTGCGAAGTCCGGGGGAGTGGCCACGGAGACGACGGTTCGAGCTCCTGCTCCAGTCCGGTCAGCACAGCCCCGATCAGCCGCTCGGCCTGGCGGTCGATCGCCCGCGGGCCGTCGAACCGGACGAGGCCGTCGACCATGAGCGTGGCCAGGCCGTGCATCGCCGACCAGACGACGATCTCCGCCCCGGGCCGCGCCGACGCGGGCAAACCGCCTTCTTCGGCCAGCCGGTCGAGTTCGGCCGCGAAGACGTCGTGCGGGTGCGGCGAAACCGGCTCGCCGGGTTCGGCGCGGTGCGCCGCGAAGATCAGCCCGGCGACCGCGGGATCCTCGATCGCCCAGCGGACGTAGTCGCGCGCGGCCGCGACGAGCCGGTGCCGCGGACCGCCCCGGGCGCGGGCGGCGGCCCGGCCCATGCGTTCACCCAGCCGGGCGACCAGCCGGTCCGACAACGCGCGGACCAGCGCGTCCCGCGACGCGAAGTGGTGGTAGGCGGCGCTCGGGCTGACCCCGATCCGCACCGTCGCCTCCCGCAGGCTCCAGCCGTCGGCCCCGCGCTCGCGGACCAGCGCCTCGGCGCCGTCGAGCAGCGCGCCGCGCAGGTCTCCGTGGTGGTATCGCTCCCGCGTCATGACGCCGATCTTAACACCGCTCAGAATCTGTACTATGTTCAGATCAGGAACTGAACACTGATCAGATGGGATCCCGGACATGACCGCAAACCTGCCCGACGTGACGGAGGCGGCGCCGCCGATCGTGGGCGGTGAGCCGGTCGAGGTGGCCGACGGCGTCTTCGTCCTGCGCGACAACCGGGTGCCGCTCGTGCCCAACATCGGCTTCGTCGTCGGCGACCGGGCGACGCTGGTCGTCGACACCGGCCTCGGCCGGCGCAACGGCGAATACGTGCTGGCGCAAGCGAAACGGCTCGCCGGCGGGCGGCCGCTGTACCTGACGACGACGCACTTCCACCCGGAGCACGGCTTCGGCGCGGAGGTGTTCGCGGGCGCGGCGACGATCGTCGCCAACCGCGCCCAGCGCGACGAGCTGGCCCGCAAGGGCGCCGGGTACGTCCGGATGTTCAGCGGCCTCGGCCCCGCCATCGCCGCCGAGCTGGACGGCGTCACCTTCGTCGACCCGGACGTCGTCTACGAGGGCCGGGCGGAGCTCGACCTCGGCGGCCACCGGGTGGTGCTGCAGGAGCAGGGCCCGGCGCACAGCGCGGGCGACCAGACGGTGCTCGTCGACGGCCGCGTGCTGTTCACCGGCGACCTGGCGGAGACGCGGATGTTCCCGATCGCGCCGTACTTCCCGCCGCACGACACCGATTTCGACGGCGCCCGCTGGATCGCCGCGCTCGACGGCATGGCGGAGCTGAACCCGGAGGTGGTGGTCCCCGGTCACGGCGAAATCGCCGACGTCACGCTGCTGCACGAGATCCGCGGTTACCTCGAGCACGTCCAGGCCGAGGTGACGCGGCTGAAGACCGCCGGCGCGTCCGCGGCGGAGACGGCGGCGAAGGTCGACGAGGACGCACGGGCCCGCTGGCCGGAGTGGGACAATCCCGAGTGGATCGCCCTGGCGGCCACGGCCTTCCACTCGGCGGGCTGAAAGCTCCACGCGGCGCGGCGCGGCTCCGTACGATGTCCACCATGGACTACACGCTGCTGGCCGTCGTCGTGCTCGTCGCGGCCGTCGCCCTGGGCGCCTCGGCCAACGACCGCCGGGTCAACCGCCTCGAGCGCCGCCTCGCCCGGATGGAACTGAAGCTGGACGCCATCGCCGGGCACCTCGGCGTCGCCGTCGCGGAGCCGGCTCAGCCGAAGCCGGCCGACCTGCCCGAGGTACGGCAGTTCCTGCTGGAGGGCAAAAAGATCCAGGCGATCAAGGCCTACCGCGAGCACACGGGCGTGGGGCTCAAGGACGCGAAGGACGCCGTGGAGCGGATGGCCTAGCCGGCCAGGGCCGGGGCGGCGTGGCGGACGCGCAGGACGTCCGCGATCACCGTGTCGGCCACCAGGCGCTGCTCCTCGTCGAGCGGCACGTCGGGGGCGGTGATCGGCGCGCCGCCCAGCGCGAGGGCGGCCGTCGAGGTGAACCCGGCCATCGGCGTCGGGCCCCCGCGCAGCAGCAACGCCCCCGCCGACGCCGCGAGCCCGCGCAGGCCTTCCGCGGCCGCGTCCAGCGCGGCCTGCTGACCGGGCTCGGGCGGCTTGCTCCCCGGTTCCGGCGCCCGCAGGTCCTGCTGGGCGCGGGCCGCGGCCCGGAACCGCGGTGCGAGCCGCCCGCGCGGTGCGCCGTCCAGCGCCCCCGCGACCTCGGTGAGCAAGGCCCGGGTCGTGTCCACGGCCTCGGCGAACCGTTCGGCCAGGGACGGCTTGCGCACCCCCGGCACGGCGGCGAAGCCGAACAGCAGCGCGATCACGACGGCCAGCACCATCAGCAGCACGTACTCCACCAGCAGCGTCCGCGCGTCGAGGTGCTTCGTCGCCGAGTTCACCCCGACGCTCATGAGCACCATGCACCCGTTGAACACCGTCGGCCGGCTCCGCATCAGCGGGAACCCGGCCAGCAGCGCCACCAGCGCGAGCGGCAGCAACACGCCGGGCGGCAGCAGCCACAGCACCAGCGCCAGCACGACCGCGCCACCCAGGGCACCGCCGACGCGCTGCCACGCTTTGCTCAGCGTGTCCCGCCACTCCGGCTGCAGCACGGCGAACGTCGTCATCAGGAACGACACGGTGAGCGGGTCGCCCGGCCGGAACCGCGCGACGACCAGGGCGAGCAGCATCCCGATCGCGCAGCGGACCGCGTGCCGCAGCTGCGCGGAACGCCAGGAGAGCGCACCTTCGGCCTCGTGGCGCAGCGCCGCCCGCACGGCCGCGCGCGGGATGTCCACAACGGACTCGTCGCGGGTGAGCACGGCGTCGCGGACCGCGTCGACGCCGGACCACAGCTCGTCGACGAGCCGCCGCGTTTCGCCGGGCAGGCCGGCGCCGGGATCCGGCCGCTCGGCCGCGGGCAAGTGGTCCGGGGCGTCCTTGGCGCGGACGGCGTCGGCGAGGACGGCGAGTTCCGCGTCCGCCGCGTCGAGGATCGTGCGCAGCGCGCCCGCCTGGTCTTCGCCGAGGGCCCGCCGCCGGTCGTCGAGGATCGCGGCCGTGGCGCGGGCTCGCACACCCGCGCCGAGCAGGCGGGTCTGCCACTTCCGCGGCCGGTCGGCCAGCCAGAGCCGCACCGCGCGTTCGGCGGTGTCCTGGCCACCGCCCGCGAGCGCGTCGGCCAGCGCCTCCCGCGTGGGCTTGCCGGGGTCGCCGACGCCGAGCAGGAGCCGCAGCACGATCGCCACGCCGACGGCGAGCGCGGGCGCGCCGATGATCTGCCCGGCGCTCGCGGTGCCGGTCAGCTGGAAGCCGTACCCGAACACCGACGCCATCCCCAGGCCGAGCCCGACCGTCACGAACCGCGACCCGAGCGCGGGCAGCAGGGCGGCGACGAACACGACGACGGTGAGCAGCGCGATCGCGGCGACGTCCGACACCGCGCCCAGCAACCGCGGACCGGCCACGCCGGCGACCACGAGGGGCGCGTAGCAGGCGAGCAGCACGAGGTCGGACCGCAGCGGCCCGCCCGTGGCGGCGATGAAGCAGAACAACGCCGTGAGCCCGGCCAGGACCACGGTGTTCCCGAGGCCGACCGCCACGCCGATGCCCGCCGTCGCGCCGACGACGACCACGACGAACCCGAGCATCCCGACGCCCTTGATCAGGCCTTTCACCACACCAACCCCTCGCCGCGCGCTGTCTTGATCATCCTGGCGCACCGGATCCGGACAGCAAAACCGCCGCACCCCGGAAGCCGGGGTGCGGCGGTCGCGAAAACCTCAGGTCAGTCCTTGACGCCCTTGATGGCGTCCTTGATCTTCTCTCCGGCCTGCTTCAGGGAGCCCTTGGCCTGGTCGGCCTTGCCTTCGGCCTGCCACTGCTCGTTGCCGGTGGCGTCGCCGACGGCCTCCTTGGCCCGGCCCTTCAGCTCTTCACCCTTGTTCTCGATCTTGTCGTTCACGGGCTGCACCTTTCGTCAGGCGACATTTCCGGATCGGCCTGTCGCCACGAGGGCCTTGCCATAGGGCTACCCGCTCAGCGCCGACATACACCTTTGCTGAGCCATCCGGGTGACGTGAGGGCCGTCACGCCACCCGGACGTGTGCCGGGTCCGAACAGGACGGCCGGCTCCGGAAGCCGGGTAGCGTGGGCCGGGCAACCGCCGAGGAGGCTGTGTGACGACGAACGGGGCCGGACGGCTGACCGCACCCTGCCGGTTCTGCGGGCGGCCGCCGCGACCGCGGGACACCCGCGTGCCCGGTCCGTCGGGCCCGATCTGCGTGGACTGCGTGCAGGCCGGCCTGTGGGTGATCCGCGACCGTGAGGAACGCCCGAACGAGGCCGGTGAGACCTTCGAAGCGGTCAGTTCACCGCAGGCGCCGGTCTGCGAGTTCTGCAGCCGCCGCGAGCGCCGCACGTTCCTCGGCTTCCGCCGACCGCTGGTCCGCGTGCGCTGCGTGCCCCGCGACGCGGTGATCTGCGGGGACTGCCTCGACCACGCCGGCGACGCCCTGAACCTGGCCCTGCGGCAGTAGCCCGGTCACGACGCCCTTCGCCGCCCACGCGCGCACAGCCGTTGCAGCCGGGCAGGTCCACGCACCCGGCCCCAACGGGCCGGTGCCGCCGCGGACAGCGACGGCACCGGCCCGCGGGCTCACGCGGGTGCGGTGAACACGTACGACCCGGCGGGCACGAAGTACGTCCCCGCCGCCGAGGGGACCGCCTCGGCCGGCGCGTTCACGGCGCCGGTCTGCGACGTCGGGACCCGGACGGTCGCCGACGCGCCCGCCGGGACCGTCACCCGCAGGGTGAGCGTGCCGCCGCTGATCGACCAGTCGCTGACCGCGCCGCCGAACGGCGTCTCGTACGTGGCCTTCGCCGACGTCAGGCCACCGCCCGGACGAGGCGCGATGTCCAGCGCCGCGTACCCCGGCGCCGCCGGCGACAGGCCGCCGACCGAGCGGTACAGGAAGTCGCCGACCGAGCCGAGACCGTAGTGGTTGAACGAGTTCATCCCGGGATCGTTGAACGAACCGTCGGTCTTGATGCCGTCCCAGCGTTCCCAGATCGTCGTGGCCCCACGGCCGATCATGTAGCCCCAGCCGGGGAACCCGGGCTGCAGCAGCACCTGGTACGCGACGTCGGCGTGCCCGTGGGCGGCCAGCACCGGCAGCAGGTTCTCGACGCCGAGGAAGCCGACGCTGAGGTGGCCACCGCTCGCCGCGACCTTCGCCGCGAGCTTGTCGGCCGCGGGCTGCACCCGTGCCGCCGGCAGCAGCCCGAACGCCAGCGCCAGGACGTACCCGGTCTGCGTGTTCGCGCCGACGGTGCCGTCCGCCGCCGAGAACTTGGTCGTGAACGCCGCGGCGATCTGGTCGGCGAGCGTCCCGTACTTCGTCGCCTCCGCGGTGTGCCCGGTGGCCGCCGCCATCCGCGAGACCAGCCGCGACGAGTACGCGAAGAACGCCGTCGAGATCAGGTCCTGCGCGGTGTTGTCGTTGACGTTGAGCCAGTCCCCGAACGTCTGGTGGTCGCGGATCAGGTCCGCGCCGGACGTCGAGCGCAGGTACTCGACCCACTTGACCATGGCGGCGAAGTGCTCGTTGATCACGCCGGTGTCGCCGTAGCGCTGCCACAGGGTGTAGGGCACGATGACGCCCGCGTCGCCCCAGCCCGCCGTGCCCGAACCGTCGAGCACACCCGGCGCGACGTCGGTGAACGAGCCGTCGGCGTGCTGGGCGTCGGTCAGGTCGTCGCTGAACTTGCCGAGAAAGTTCGCGACGTCCAGGTTGAACGTCGACGTCCCGGCGAAGATCCCGATGTCACCGGTCCAGCCCAGCCGCTCGTCGCGCTGCGGGCAGTCGCTCGGCACCGACAGCATGTTGGAGCGCTCACCCCAGAGGATGTTGTGCTGCAACTGGTTCACCATCGTGTTCGACGACGTGAACGTGCCGGTCTGCGCCCCGGTCGTCCACATCGCCCGCCCGGTGACCGTGGTCGCGGTCGGCGCGGACGGCAGCCCGGTCAGCTCGACGTACCGGTAGCCGTGCACGGTGAAGCGCGGTTCGTACGTCTCGACACCGCCCGTGCCCGCGAGGGTGAACCGGTCGGTCGCCTGCGCGGCCCGGAGGTTGTCGGTGTAGATCGTGCCGTCGGGGTTGAGCACCTCGGCGTGCCGCAGCGTCACCGTGGTCCCCGCCGGTCCGGTCACCGAAAGCCGGTCGACGCCGCCGAAGTTCTGGCCCATGTCGGCGACCCACACACCCGGCTTGGGCTGGGTGATGGCGACCGGGTGGAATTCCTGCTGCACGGTGACGCCGTTGTCCACCTGGGCCACCAGGTTCGGCTTGGCGTCGGTGCGCACGCCGGGCGCCTGCCACGCGCTGTCGTTGAAGCCGGGCTGGTCCCAGCCGGTGACGGCGAGCCGCGCGTCGTAGTTTTCGCCCTGGTAGAGGTCGTCGGCGCGGATCGGGCCGTCGCCGGTCTTCCAGGTGCCGTCGGTGGCGACGGTCGAGCTGGTGCCGTCGGTGTAGGTCAGCCGCAGCTGCGCCGAGTACCACGGCTTGGTGCCGTAGCGCTGGCTGCCGGCGATGCCGATGCTGCCGGAGTACCAGCCGTTGCCCAGCATCGCGCCGATCGCGTTGTCACCTTGGCGGATCTGGCCGGTGACGTCGGAAACCCGGTACTGCAGCCGTTTCGTGTAGTCGGTCCAGCCGGGTTCGAGGACCTCGCCGCCGACCTTGGTCCCGTTGAGCCGGGTCTCCTGCAGGCCGAGCGCGGTGGTGAGCAGCCGGGCGCTCGCCACCGGCTTGCTGACCGTGAAGCTCTTGCGCAGCAGGGGAGCGGGCGACGCGACGACGACGTTCGACGCCCACGGCCCGGTGCCGTACGCGGTCAGCGCCCGCGCCGCGGTCCAGGCGCTGTCGTCGAACGTGCGCTGCTGCCAGCCGGACGGCCCGGTCTGGTTGGCCTTCCAGGACCCGTCGGTGACGACGGTCGGCCCACCGGTGACGGTGAGCTTGGCGATCATCCCGGCCGGGCTCTGCGTGGTGTTCTCGCTGCTGATCGCGATGACGTTCGCGCCGGTCGTGAGCAGGGAGCCGACGTCGACGACGGCGGCCTGCTTCCACGAGTCGGTTGAGCGCGGCGAGGAACTGACCTGGGTGCCGTTGACCCACACGGTCGCGGTGTCGTCGCCGGTCACGACGAGGGTGGCCTTCGACGGCGCCGCGCTCAGCTGCACGGTCTTGCGGAAGTACCGGGTCGCCGGCGGGATCCCGCCGGCCGGGTCGCCCTCCGGGTACCAGACCCAGCTCGCGCCGGCGAGGTCCGGACCGGCCGCCGAGCGCCCGATGAACGCGCCGGTCCACTCGGTGGCCGGGGCGCGCAACGCCGTTTCGAACCGCTGCACCGGGCTCCAGCCGCTCGCGCGGCCCTGGGCGTCCCAGACCCGGACGCGCCAGGTGTAGGCCGTCAGCGAGCCGAGCGCGGGACCGCCGTACGCGACGTCGGCCTGCTGCCCGGACGCGACCTGCCCGCTGTCCCAGACGTCGGATCCGTTGGCGGACACCACGATCTGGTAGGCCGACTGCCGCTGCTGCGACGTCGACGAGGTCAGCTTCCAGCCGAACCGCGCCTGCGCCGGGTCGACGCCGATCGGGTTGACCCGGGTGCCGACCGTCGCGATCGCCACGGAAAGGGGGGCCGCGGCGGTGGAGTCCGGCGTGGTGACGCCGGCGCCCCAGGGTGCGGCGCCGTAGCCGCCGAGATCCGCGGCCGCGGGCCAGGACCCGTCGGCGAAGCCCGGTTGCTCCCAGCCTTCCGGCGCGGTCTGCGCGCTCTTCCAGCCGGCGCCGGTGGTCAGGTCGGTGGTGCCCGACGCGGTCGCGACGTGCAGCCGCCCGAGCAGCCCGGCCGGGCCGCCGGCGTTGCGGACGGCGACGGCGAGGGTGTTGACGCCGGGGACGAGCGCGGGCCGCAGGTCCACCGGCAGCCCCGTCTTCCAGGAGTCGGTGACGCGGGCCGAGGACGCGAGGGGCTTGCCGTTGAGCCAGACGTCGGCGGTGTCGTCGCCGGTCACGGTGAACCGGGCGTCGCTGACCGCGCCGCCGGCCACGGTGAACGTGGTGCGGAAGTACCGGGTCGCGGCCGGGGCGGACACCCGCGCGTCACCCTCGGGGTACCAGATCCAGTGCGCCCCGGAGATGTCCGGTGGGGGCGCGGCGCCCGCCGGGGGAGCGGCGGCGCCGGAGAGCACCAGGGTCGCGGCGAGGGCGGTGGTGGTGGTCGCGCGCCAGAGCTGGGATCGCGGCATTGCGGCTCCTGGATGACGGGGACGGGGCTGCGGATCGTTAAAACGTTTCAATCCAGTGTGATATGTGACTGTAATCAGAGGATCACGCAACCGCAATACTCCACCGGGTGCAGCGGCGATCGTCCGTGCTTGTCCGGTGGCCAATGTGTAAATCGTTTTAGGTCAGTTCATCCGACGCCTTCGCCGCACCATGAGCACGACCCCGGCCACTCCCAGGAGAACGAGCCCCACGGGGACGGCCGTGGGCCACCACGGCCACGCCGGGCCGTCGAAGACGACGTCGCCGGTGGGCAGCTCCAAGGTTTTCGCCGTCCACCGCGCGGTCGCGACGTCGGTGTCGCGCGCGAGCCCGCTCACCGCGACGTCGTAGGCGAAGCCGGGCCGGTCGTGCACGTACTCGGGAGCAGGCCCGCCCGGCGGCGTCGGCACTCCGCGCGTCGCACCGGGCACGAGGAGACGGTCGAGATCGGCGTCGGCGAGTTTCGCGCGGGGCAGGAAGGTCAGCCCGTGCCGGGACCGGACGGCGCCGCCGTCGGCGCTCACCGCGAGGGTCCGCGACGACAGCGACTGGCCCTGGGTGTCGAACACCGACGCCAGCTCGATCTCGCCGACGCCGTCGGGCACCAGCACCCCGATCTCGGCCGGGTTCCAGCGGAAACCCGCGTTGACGATCGCGACCGCGTCCGGCATCGCGGCCGGGGTCGTCACCGGCACGGGTGTGCCGTAGTGCCGCCAGCCGATCGCCTTCGCGGCGTCGGCGGCCACTCCCGCGCCTGCCATCCGCTCGACCAGGTGCAGGGTCCCGTCGATGCCGGACAGGATCCCGGCGGTGGTGACGACGTTCCCGTCGTCGACGTACCGCTTGCCGCGCTGCCACTGCACAGCCGGGTAGTCGCTCGCGTAGGTCTCGAGCTTCAGCCAGTGCGCGGTCGCCGGGCGGCCGTCGAGCAGACCGGCCGAGGCCAGCACCCCGGCGCCGTTGCAGACGCTCAGCAGCTGCGTGCCGCGGGCGGCCTGCCCACGCAACCACGTGGTTACCGGCTCGTTCGTGGCCTCACCGGTGTCCGGCATCGCCGGGACGACGACGAGGTCCGGCGCGGCCCCGCCCAGCCGGGCGGTGAGATCGGCGAAACTCAGGTCGGGCACCAGGTCGAGGCCACCGGTCAACGGCTTCGGCGCCCGGTCCGGGGCGACGGTGTAGACGTTGAACCGGCCGGTCGCGGCGAGGATCTCGTACGGCGCGAGCGTGTCCGAGACGACGGCGCCGGCGTTCCCGACGACGACCACCGCGGTCGGCTTGGCCGGGTCGTGGGGGAGCGGCGGGGTGGCGGGCACGGCCCGCTGCGGACCGGGCGCGTTGAGGGCGCGGAAGGTCGCCAGTGCCGAGACGGTCGCCCCGACGCCGGGAACCAGCAGCACGGCGAGCACGGCGGCGAGGACGAAAGCGCTGCGGCGCAAGAGGGTTCTCATGTCAGTGCCAGTACTCGGCGCGGCGCCACACCATGACCGCCAGCATCAGCGGGAACATGACGACGTGCCCGGCGATCATCAGGCCGTCGCCGGACAGCGCGCCCAGCCAGTACGGCGCCAGCAGGACGACGAACGGCAGGTACATCGCCGCGGTCATCTCGGCGATCCGCGGCCAGGAGTGCCGCCGCAGCAGCATCGCGGCGGCCATCGCGACGCTCATGTCGGTGGCCATCACGAGCGCGCCGGCGTCCGGGCGGGCCGTCCAGGCGTCCGGCCAGAGCGGGCCGAGCGCGACCATGCCGATGATCATCGCGGCGACCATCTCGGCGTAGTGCCCGGCGAACCGGGCGAGTTTGCGGCCGGTGGTCCGGCCGGTTTCGGTGGTGGTCATGGGGTTCCCTCCAGGTTTCTCCTGGACGAGAATCCCGGCCGGCGGGCGTGCTGCCAGGTGCCGGAAGTCACGACCGGGGGTCATGACCCCCTCAGAGCAGGCCCAGGTCCCGCGCGCGCAACGCGGCTTGGGTGCGGTCGCGGGCGCCGAGCTTGCCCAGCACGTTCGTGACGTGGTTCTTCACGGTGCCTTCGGCGAGGAACACCGTGGCGGCGATCTCGCGGTTGCTGCGGCCGTCGGCGACGAGCCGCAGCACTTCCAGCTCCCGCTCCGACAGCGGCACGACCAGCGGCTGCGGGCGAGGAGCGGTCGTTTCGGGCAGCTGCGCGAACCGGGCGACGACCTTCGCCGCGACGGACGGCTGGAGAACCGACTCACCGCGTGCGGCGGCCAGCACGGCCTCGACCAGCCGCGCCGAGGAGACGTCCTTGAGCAGGTACCCGACCGCGCCCGCGCGCAAGGCCGCGAAGACGTCCTCGTCGTCGTCGAACGTCGTGAGCGCGATGACCCGGACGCCGGGCTGCTCCGCACGCAGCCGCCGGGTGGCGGCGACGCCGTCGAGGACCGGCATCCGCAGGTCCATCAGGACGACGTCGGGGGTCAGCTCGGCGGCCCGCGTCAGCGCTTCGTCGCCGTTGCCCGCTTCGCCGACGACGTCGATGTCGTCGTGGGTGGCCAGCAGCGTCGCCAGGGCTTCGCGGAAGAGCGCCTGGTCGTCGACCAGCAGGACCCGGACGCGGCTCACGCCGGTACCTCCATGCTCAGCGTGCACCCCTGTCCCGGTGCCGATTCGAGCGCCAGCTTCCCACCCAGGTGCGCGGCCCGTTCCCGCAGCCCCAGCAGGCCGAAGCCGGTCGCGGGCGTGCCGCCGGTACCGGCGCCGTCGTCGCGGACCTCGACGCGGACGCCCGCGTCGCCGTAGTCCAGGAGCACCTCGACGCGGCTCGCCCGGGCGTGCTTGCGGACGTTGGTCAGGCCTTCCTGCGCGGCCCGGTAGAGCGCTTCGCCGGCCTCGTCCGGCACCGGCCGTTCGACACCGGAGACGGTCAGCGTCGCCGGGACACCCGTCGCCGACGTCTCCTCGGCCAGCGCCTTCAGGGCTTCCGGCAACGGCGGCACCGCGCGGGGCTCCCGCAGGGTCCGCACGGACCGGCGAACGTCGGCCAGCGCCGCCTCGGCCTGGTCCTGCGCCTTCGCGAGGACGTCGTCGGCCTTGCCCGGGTCGGTCGGCAGGACCGCCCGCGCGGCCTTGACCTGCATCTGGACGACGGTGAGCGCGTGCCCGAGCCCGTCGTGGATGTCCCGGGCGACCCGGTTGCGCTCCTGCGCCGTCGCGAGCCGCTCCGCCTGCGCCGCGTAGTCCTGCAGCTTCGCGTGCGCTTCGGCGAGTTCACCGCGAGACCGCTTCTCCCGCTGAAGCAGCTCCGTGACGACGGCCGCGAAGACCACGGACACGAGCGTGCCGAGACCTTCCTGCAGGCCGGCGCCCAGCGACATCCCGAGGTGCACGAGCGGCACCACGGCGATCACGACGGCGAGGGCGGGCAGCGGCAGCTTCAGCAGCACGCACTGGCTGACCAGCACCACGAGGAAGAGCGTCGCGCCGACACCGGCGTTGATCGTGAAGATCACGAAGGCCAGCGGCAGCTGGACGACGACGTACGCGGCGGCCCAGCCGAGGTTCTCGCGCCGGCGTACCCAGCCGAAGCCGGCGGTGCCGAGCGCGGCGAAGACCGCACCCAGCACGAGGGAGGCCACGGGCTCCCCGGACGCGAGGACCCCGAGCACCACGGAGAGGAAGGCGCCGCCGGTCAGCACCGCCAGAGCCCGGTTCACGGTGCCACTCTGCGGGGTCCGGCGGGCCCGGTCAACCGCCCCGCCGCCGGGAAAGCGCTGTCTGTTCGCGCGGCGTTGCGGTGACCGGGCCACGTAGGGTGGAGCGGACACCGCAGTCGAGAACGGGAGCCCGTCATCGATGTCAGTGCTCTGGGGCGTGTCCTTCGACGGAACTCCGCTGTCCGGGGTGGTGGTCGAGTTCCTCAAGACGGCGGCCCGGCTCTCCGCCCGGGGCCACCGCGTCCACCTCGATCTCGGCTACGACATCAAGGCCGACAAGGGCGCGTTCTTCCGGCCCTACCGTGACGAGGCCGGGCTGCTGCCGGACTGGGTCGTCCTCGACCGGATCGACGGCGTCGAGCAGGTCCGCGGCTACGACCGGCCGTTCGTCGAGCGGGTGCTCACCGAGGTCGTCCAGCGGGAGGCCGGTGCGGCGCTGCGGCCGGAGATCGACCGGATCGCGGGCGAGCTGGCCGACCGGATCACCGCCACCTGGGAACGCCTCGGCGTCACGATGGTGATGGTCGAGAACGGCACACTGCCGGAGAACCCCACTTACACCGAGGCCCTCTACCGCGCGATCGACCGCTACGGCGCGCGGCACCGGCTCGGCCGGTTCGTGTTCTGGCGCGACCACGACCTGATGTGGCAGAGCGAACCGGGCATCGCCAAGTACGGCCGGTTCCCGTACCGCGCGACCCCGGCGCCGCGGAACTCGCCGTACGTCCACTACTTC
Organism: Amycolatopsis sp. WQ 127309; assembly: GCF_023023025.1. NCBI lineage: Bacteria > Bacillati > Actinomycetota > Actinomycetes > Pseudonocardiales > Pseudonocardiaceae > Amycolatopsis > Amycolatopsis sp. WQ 127309. The sequence goes on along the minus strand of NZ_CP095481.1, from coordinate 8,699,833 downwards.
GCGCTGCACGAACAAGCGCGGGCGCGGACCCTCGAATGGGTGCCGGGCCTGCGTTACCTCGACGTCCTGCCGAACACGTTCCCGATCGCCACGGCGGAGATCGACGCGCGCAACGCGGGCTTCAAGCGCGACCACGGGATCCCCGAGGACGCCCCGCTGCTGGCCCGCATCACGCGGATCATCCCGCAGAAGCGCGTCGACCGGGACCTGCACCTGCTGGCGCTGCTGCCGGACGCGTGGCTCTTCGTGGCCGGCGACGTCGAAGAAGCACCCGCGGAATACGTCCACCTCACCCGGCTGGCCGAACGGCTCGGGGTGCGCGACCGCGTCGTCTTCGGCGGCTGGCTGACGCCGTACGACACCGTCGCGCCCGGCCGCTACTCCGTCCGGGACCTCCTGGCGCACGCCAGCGTCGTGTCCTTCCTGACCTCCTACGACTACGAGAGCTACGGCAACCCGGTCAGCGAGGCGATCGCCTCCGGGACGCCGTACGTGACCAGCGGCTACGAGCTGTACAACGCCGTTTACGGCAGCGCCGGGTTCCAGGCGCCGGTGCTGGACATCCGGGCCCGCGACCTGCCGGACGCGGCGTTCGCCCGCGAAGTGGCCGAACTGATCACCGACGAGGGGAAACGAGCGGAAGTGGTGCGGGTGAACCAGGATCTCGGGCGGGCGCGCTTCGGCACCCAGGTCGTCGACGACCTGGTCGACCGGCTGTACCCGCCGCCGATGGGCGCCGGGACGCGGCTGAGCGTCGTGCTGCCGGTGTACAACGAGGCCGCGAACCTGCGGTCGGTCCTGCGGACGCTGTACGACCAGCAGGCGCTGGACAAGGACAGCTACGAGGTCGTCCTGGTCGACAACAACTCGACCGACGACACCGTCGCGCTCGCCCGCGAGTTCGCGGCCGCGCACCCGGACCTAGCGGTCCACGTGATCCACGAGCCCGAGCAGGGCGTCTCGTGCGCGCGCCGCGCGGGCATGGACTTTGCCGCCGTGCGCAGCCGGAACCGGCCCGACACCGATCCGGCGCAGCGGTTCTACCTGGTCTCCGCCGACGCCGACTGCCAGGTCGACGCGCACTGGCTGAGCGAGCTCCTGGACGCGATGGAGACGACCAAGGCCTCGATCGGCGTCTGCGACTACTACTACAACGCGGACCACTTCACGCACCGGCCGCGGCTCTGGGACGCGATCCAGCGGACACTGCGCTGCCGCGCCGTCACGTTCTCGCTGTTCGGCGGCTTCCCCGACGGCAAGGGCTTCGCCGTGGAACGCGACGCCTACGAGCGCGCCGGCGGCATCGAGATCTTCTACCAGCTGCAGGACGGCAAGTTCGTCAACCACCTCTCCGACGACTGGGACTTCGGGATCAAGGTCGCCGGCGGGGGCGACGCGATCACGTACGCGCCACGCTCGCGCGTCGAGATCAATCCGCGGCGCGTCGACCACGCCATCGACGAGGTCATCGCCGGCCGCGCCTACGGCTCCGGCGGCACCATCGTCATGCGCGACATCCGCCCCTCCGCGCCGGCCGTGGAAACCGACCTGACCGAGGCGGAAGCCTTGCAGGCGTGGGAGTTCTCCATCAAGGACTTCACACCGAAGAACACCATCCTGCCGGTGCTGCTGACCCCGGCGCTGCTGGAGGACGACGCCGTCATCGGGTTCTTCGGCGCGGACCTGGCCGCGCGGCTGGGCGAGCGGATCGCCGAGATCCGCGCCGGGATGCGCGTCGTCGACTTCACGCCGATCCACGCGTACAAGACGCCGTCCTACCGGCTGTACCTCGAGTTCGCCGACGAGCTGTTCGCGTGCCTGCGCAAGCACGTCGGCGAGGACATCGGCTACCCACCGCCGCTGCCACCGTGTTTCGCGGACGTTCCGAAGGAGCGGTTCGCGGAGTTCGTCCACTACTACTGCGAAGACCGGGAATCCGGAGAAGCCCACAACTACTTCGGCAACGGAGGGGTGTTCTGATGACACTCGCCTACGAAGAGGCGATCGGCTCACTGCACGGTCTCGACCCCGCGTGGCCGCGCCCCGCGGTGCTCGACGTCCTGGAGGCGCCGGAAAACCGGCACCTGCTCGACTACGTGCAGGAGGACCCGTTCGGGGCGCACGTGTTCCCGGGCAACGTCCCCGGCTACGCGCCCGCGGACTTCCTGCGTGACCTGGACGCGCAACTGGCGTCGAGTGCCCCGATCCACCTGTGGTCCTACATCCCGACCTGCGCGTACCGGTGCCGGTTCTGCCAGTACCCGGTGGTGCTGGTGAAGGGCAAACCCGAGGTCACGTACGAGAAGGCGAAGCACTGGGTCGACCTGAACATCCGCGAAGCGCGCATGTGGCTGGACGCCGTCCCGAACCTGGCGGGCGCCGAGGTCGGCGAGTTCAACGTCTTCGGCGGGACGCCGTCGCTGCTGCCCGAGCCGGAGATCCGGCGGCTGCTGGACTTCTACCGGGAGGAGTTCGGGTTCACCGCGGACACGACCATCCGCTTCGAGGGCGACCCCAGCACGTTCACGCCGGCGAAGCTCGAGCTGCTGCGGGACCTGGGCTGCACCAAGCTGTCCAGCGGCGTCCAGTCGTTCGACGACCACGTGCTCGAGCTGTGCGGGCGCGAGCATTCGGCACGGATGTGCGTCGACTTCGTCCGCAACGCGCAGCGCCTCGGCTTCGAGTGGGTCAGCATCGACCTGATGTACGGCCTGCTCGACCAGACCCTCGACAGCGTTCGCCGGGACCTGGACGTCGTGCTGGAGAACGAGATCACCGCCGTCGTGTGCACCAAGCTGCACCTGGCCTCCTACAGCGACACCCGCACCGGCGTCACCGGCGAGAAGCCCGCCGCGTGGCAGCTGCCGTCCTACCGGGACAAGCTGGTGCGCGACGGCCACCGCTGGCCGACGCTCGGCGAGCAGTACCAGATGCGGGAGCTGCTCACCGACGGCCTGCGCGCGGCGAACTACACCGAGCACCCGACGATGTACTTCGCGCGCGACGGCCTCGGGCCGGAGAAGTGGAAGTCCATCATGGTCGACCAGGAGAAGCAGGAGGCCGAGGTCGCGATCGGGCTCGGCGGCAGTTCGAGCTGCCGCGCGTCGGAGGCGATCACCGACGTGAACTCCCGGCGCTACATCGAAACCGTCGAAGCAGGCCGGATCCCGCTGGGCTCGGCGACGCGATTCACGCCCGACGGGCAGGAGGCGCGGGCGGTGAAGATGGCGCTGACGACGTTGCAGCCGTTGCAGGATGCCGTGCACGCTTCCCGGTTCCCCGGGCGGTCGCTGTTCGCCGAACCGTGGCTCGGGAAGTTCCGCTCCCTGGCCGATCGCGGCCTCGTCCGGCTGGATTCCGAGGCGGGGAAAGTGGAATTGACCCGGACGGGAGAAGTCCTGGTCGAGGCCATCATCACGACCGAGCTCTGAGGACCAAGATCACTCCGACGGGTGACAGAAGTCTCGCGGGGACCGGTACGGGCGTGCAGCATGGGTCCAGCACCGTACGGCCGTACCGAGATCGGAGCCCAGATGAGCCGAACCGTTCCCGGACCCCTGGCGAAACTGGCCGGGGCGGGCGCGCTCGCGGCGTTCGCGTCGGTGGTCGTCGTGCCACCGGCGCAGGCCGCTCCCGACTACTCGCACGCGGACACGAACTTCGCGGGCACGCAGATCGAAGCGCACGAAGGTGTCCACGGGAGCCCGCTCACCTCCCGCGCCGACGTCGCCGACCAGACGCTCGGGCACGACGTGAGCGGGCACACGGGTCCGGTCGACTGGGGCGCCGCGGCCGCCGGCGGGGCGAAGTTCACCTACGTCAAGGCGACCGAGGGCACCGGGTTCGTCAACCCGCAGTACGCCCAGCAGTACAACGGCGCGCACGCGGCGGGCCTGATCCGCGGCGCGTACCACTTCGCCCGCCCCGACGTCTCCAGCGGTGCCCAGCAGGCGGAGTACTTCATCGCGAACGGCGGCGGCTGGCGCGGCGACGGCACGACGCTGCCGGGCGCCCTGGACATCGAGTACAACCCGTACGGCGACGTCTGTTACGGCAAGAGCCCGGCCGACATGACGGCCTGGATCGCCGACTTCACCCGCACCTACCTGGCGAAAGCGCACCGCAGCGCGCTCATCTACACCAGCACGGCGTGGTGGAAGACCTGCACCGGCAACGCGAACGGGTTCGGGAACACGAACCCGCTCTGGCTGGCCCGGTACGGCGCGGACGTCGGCGAGCTCCCGGCCGGTTGGGACAAGCAGAGCATCTGGCAGTTCGCCCGCGGCGGCGGCCTGCCGGGCGACCAGAACTACTACAACGGCCCGATCGGCCGCGTCGAAGCACTGGCGAAGGGCCAGGCGGCCTAGCGCGTCCTCCGGATGACGACGTCCGGCCACGGCGGCTTGCGCAGCACGGCGAGGGTGCCGAGCGTCGCGGCCATCAGGCCGGTCATGGCGCCGATCAGGAGGACACGGGTCGTGTCGACCGCGGCTTCCCACTTGACGCGGCCGTCGTGGATCACGAACACGCCGACCGGGTCGCTCACCGGGATGACCGTCGTCCCGTCCGGCGTCTCGTAGGGTTCGCCGAAGAGGGCGCCGTCCGGCTTCACGGTGTCACGCACGGCCCGCAGTTTCACCTTGCTCATCGGTCCATCGAACCGGAACCGGCGGCGCCGCGCCAGGCCCGGGGTGAACTCCCGTACGCGCGGGAGAAGGCCCGGCTGAACGCGGCCTCCGAGGCGTAGCCGACGCGGGCCGCGATCCGCCCCACCGGCTCGCCCGTCGAGCGCAGCAGGCGCGCCGCGTGGTCCAGCCGTCGCCGCTGGACGTACGCCCCGGGCGGTTCCCCGACCGACTCGGCGAACCGGGCGGCGAAGGCCGAGCGTGACAGCGACGTCAGCCGGGCCAGCTCGTCGACCGGCCAATCACGCCCGGGGTCGCGGTGGATCGCGGTGAGGGCGGGCCCGAGCGCCGGGTCCATCGCCGCGGTCAGCCAGCCGGGGTGCGCCGCGTCGCCGGAGGCCGCCCACGTCCGCAGCGCGCGGATGAAGAGCAGGTCGAGCAGCCGCGACACCATCACGCGGGCGCCGGGCTCGGGCCGGGTGACCTCGGACAGGAGCAGGTCCCGGCTCAGCGGGAGCCACGCCGCCGTCCCGGCGTCGCCGCGGATCACGATCGCCGCGGGGAGGACGCCGAGCAGCGGCGCGGCGACCACGGTTTCGACGAGGAACTCGCCGGTCACCCAGTCCGCGGCCGGGAGCGGGCGGACGACGTGCGCGTCCCCGCGGGCGAGCAGCGCCATGTCGCCGTGGTCCAGCTCGACGGGCGCCTCGCCCTCGACCTCGAGGCGGACCCGCCCCGCCCCCACGAGGTGCAGTGACCGCGTCCCGGCGGGGTAGCGCTCGACGACGTCGGTGTGCCGGCGCACGTCGCCACCCTGCAGGTGGATGGCCTGCAGGACGTCGGAGAGCGCGTCCTGCTCGCCGTACGCGGGCAGCGGCGGTGAATCGGCAAAGTTTTCCGGTCTCTGGGCCATGGTTCTTGCTCGAACCTCCTCATAGGCTGCGAAGGCAGTATGCGCGAGCGAGTCCGCACGAGCGGACCCGGCGCGCCTGATCGAGGAGGAAACCCCATCATGTCTGCCAAGCCGACGGTGGTGCTGGTCCACGGCTTCTGGGGTGGCGCCGCGCACTGGGCGAAGGTCATCGGAGAGCTGGACAAGCGCGGTTTCGGGTCGCTGCACGCGGTCGAGAACCCGCTGACGTCGCTGGCCGCCGACGCGGCCCGCACCCGGCAGATGGTCGCGCAGGTCGACGGTCCGGTGCTGCTGGTCGGCCACTCGTACGGCGGCGCCGTCATCACCGAGGCCGGGACGCTGCCGAACGTGACGGGCCTGGTGTACGTCGCGGCGTTCGCACCCGACGCGGGGGAGAGCCTGGCGACGGTCAGCGAGGGCCACGACGCCCCGGGCGGCGCGAACATCGCGCCGGACTCCGACGGCTACCTGTGGATCGCGCAGGACAAGTTCCACGAGAGCTTCTGCCAGGACCTGCCCGAGGACGAGGCCCGGGTCATGGCCGTCACGCAGAAGGCACCGGTCGGCTCGACGTTCGGCGACCCGGTGACCGATCCGGCGTGGAAGCAGAAGCCGTCCTGGTACCAGGTTTCGGCCCAGGACCGGATGATCGCCCCGGACAACCAGCGCCGCATGGCCGCCCGCATCGGCGCCCGCGAGACGATCGAGCTCGAGTCCGGGCACGCGTCGCTGGCGTCCCAGCCCGTCGCGATCGCCGACCTGATCGAGCGCGCCGCCGGCTGACAAGATCGGACAGGACCGCCCCCGCGCTGTTGTCCGCGCGGGGGCGGCTCCCTATTCTCGGTACTGTCACGGTTTTCGTTTCGTCCTTTGTGGACTACGGAGGTGCCTGTGCGCGGCAAGGTGGCGGTTCTGGCGGCGGTCTCGGCCCTGGCGTTCGCGGCGGCACCGGTCGCCGCGGGAGCCGCGCAGGCGTGGTTCACCTCGTGGGCCCAGTCGCAGGACGGCCGCGCGGACACCCCGCTGAACGCGCAGTCCCTGCGGATGATCACGCACCTGAGCCAGGGCGGCGACGCGATCCGCGTCCGCCTGCAGAACACGTTCGGCACGGGCCCGCTGTCGGTGGGCCACGCCACGGCGGGCGTGAGCGCCGGTGGAGCGGCGGTGACCGCGCCCCGCGACCTCACGTTCGCGGGCGCCCGGGATGTCACCATCCCAGCCGGGGGAGAGGCCTGGAGCGACGAGCTGCGCCTGACCACCAAGCCGGACACGAACCTAGCCGTGAGCATGTCGGTACCGGGCACGGCGGTGGTCGGCCGCCACGGCGCGGCCCTGCGCGACAACTACCTGGCGGCCACCGGCGCGGGGGACCACGCTGGTGACGCCGACGGTTCGGCATTCGCGCAGACGGTGGGCTCCACGTACGTCGTCAGCGCGGTGGACGTGCACAACACGGCGCTGAAGGGCACGGTGGTCCCGTTCGGCAGCTCGGTGGTCGACGGAATAGGCAGCACGAACTGCGGCCCCGGCTGCACCCAGCTGGGCGCCGACCGCCGCTGGACGGACGACCTGGCGCGTCGAGCCGCTTCTTCGGGCCTGGCCGTCGCCAACGCCGGAGTCTCGGGCACGACAAGCGCTCCTACGTGCCCGAGCATCCCGCCGGGTGTAGTCGGCCTGGACGCAGCGAGCCGCCTGGACCGAGACGTCCTGGCCCTGCACGGCGTCAAGTCGGTGATCTACTACTACGGAACGAACGACCTGGCGTACGGCTGCGACGCGACGGCGGTCCTGGACAGCTACCGAGCGGTCTTCGCCCGCCTCCGCGCGGCGGGCATCGCCATCTACGTCACCCCGAGCACCCCACGTCCGGGCTACAGCGACAAGAACAACCTGGATCGGCACGAGATAGCGCTGTTCGTGGAACGCTGGAACACCTGCGGCGGCCTGTGCACGGGCATCCTCGACTTCGACGAGGTCCTGAAGGATCCCCTGAAGCCGAACAGCATCAACCCGGCGTACGACAACGGCGACGGAATCCACGCGAACGCGGCAGGCCAGCAAGCACTGGCGGACTTCATCTCGATCCCGATGCTCACGGCCGGGTCAACTTCCCACACGATGGGGTGAAAGGGCCGAGTCGAACGCCTTTCACGTGCGGACCGCTGAGCAAAGTACGTCGCGTGATGAACAACTCGATGGACGACGCGGGGTGCTGCCTGCTGTCGGTGGCCTGGAACATAGCCCCGCTGCTGGAACCATCGCCGACATCCCGCCGCTCCACCCTGCGCGCGACGATCGAGGAGACCTGCCGCCTCACCGGCCACGCCGCCCGCTCGTGGGCGTCCTGCCACGGCACGGGGACGGAGCCGGAGTACCGCCCGTTCCTGCAGCTGGCGGACGTGGCGTACGAGACAGCCACGCTACTGCTGTTGGTAGGCGACTCCCTGGTCCCGGACCTGGAGCGCGAACACCGCCGCTGGGCGGAGATCGAGGGCTTGATGTCCCGCCTGGAGGAACTCTCGGGCTGGACATCGTCGTTCCTGGGTTCACTGACCTTGTCAGGCCACCCCTGACGCGCGTAAGGTCCAGCCTGACAGGTTCTATTCTGGGAGGCTCCATGACAGCTGCGGTCCTGGCCCACTGTTCGTTCTGCGCCCGCCCGAACACCGAGGTGGAGACGCTGGTGAGCGGCCCCGGAGTCTTCATCTGCGACGGCTGTGTCGCCCTGTGCGCGGCAGTGATCGCGGGAAAGCCGGCGTCGATGCCGAAGGTGGCCCCGTGGGACCAAGAGCTGACACTGGAGGAGGTCCTGTCCCGCCTGGCCCCGGTTGCGTCGTCAGGCGCCCAGGTGCAGCAGAACCTGACGGCGTGGGTCCGCAAAGCGCGTGCCCTGGGCGGCACGTGGACCCAGATAGGTGCTGCTTTAGGAATGACCCGCCAATCGGCATGGGAACGTTTCTCCGGCGAGGAATGATCGACAGGCTCAGCCGAGGTCACTTCGCTGGCAGCATCTGGCGGGCCGGACGCTCAGATCTGGTTGCGTGAGGTCACGATGATCACAACTGTCGCCACCGCCACCAGAAGTGGCACCACGACGAGCACGATGAACAGCATTCGTTTCAGCTTGTAGATCGCCAGGAGCGTCTCGAGCTTGAGTTGCATGTCGGCTTCGTCGGCGTCATCGGCCTGAAGAATCCGGTCGACGACCGGCCCCAACTCGGGCCCGCGCATCTCGAATGGCGTGACCATACCGAGTTCGATCAAGCTGTCCGCCATGAGTCGCTCCCTCGAAGCCGTGTAAAGGCGCGGTCGCACGGAGCGGGAGACCTGTTACACGGCGGAAGACCGGCTCGGGACTCTGCAGGGCGAGACGCCATCGCGGTCGGCTCAGGTGACGGCGAGCGAATGTGCGCGGTTGTCGAAGTAGGGGCCGAAGCACCTGGCCATGTCGTCGCAGTTCTGATTCCAGGTGACACCGGTGCCGTTGAAGCCCGTCTGGTCCCAAAACGTGACGAAACATCCGGAGCCGGCCTTGATGACGTACGAACTGATGCGGCCGGCTGCGCTCAGGCCGGTGGAGAACTGCCGTACGCCGAGGTTGCCCTCAGACGCTTCGTTCTTGTCCTTGGCGGCGTCGCAGTAGGTACGACCGTAAGCGCTGACGAAGTTCAGGTAACCACCCGCGCCGCTCCAGCCGGTGTTGTCGAACACTGTGAGCAGCGGGCTCAGCGACAGTTTCGCCTGGTAGGACTCGAGTGCCCGCTCGGTCGTGAAGCACGCCTTCGGGCCACCCGCGAGGTCCTGAACACAGTACGAGCCGGTGCCCGCACTCGCCACGGCCGCAGTCGGCATGACGAAGACGGTGGCCGCTGCAACAGCCACGCTGACGATGGTTGTCCGTAGTTTCATCTTGTGCGCCCCTCTGAGCTCAGTTTCCATCGGATCTGCACGCCGGCCCAGGACGAACCGACGAAGCGACGTCCAATCTCCACACGCCTCACCCCGTGAGTGGTTTAGCCCGCGGGCGTGAAGTGGTCCATTCGGAGCCGAGCTGCGCCAATGATGCGCGGTAAAGCTGGCAACGCGACCCCTTGCTCTAATCTGGCGACGACTGGACGTGCGCTTGATCCCTCGAAACGGCTGTTGACCTGGGTAAGCTCGGGTTAACCTTGATAGTCATCAGTCGTCGCTCAGTACTGGAGTGTGGCATGCCGCTGCGGCTCAGCAGGTGCTCGGGTGGTCGCTTCGCAGCCCGCGCGAATCCCGTTGCACGGTCGGCAGTTACACAGTGTAGTAGACGTGGGTCCTTGGCGGTTCTCATCGTAGAAGCATGAGAGGATGTTTGAGGAACGTCAGTAGTATTGAACGCAGAGGCGGAAAAGGGGTGTGCGGCTTCAGTGAAGACGATAAGTGGTCTGGATGGACTCTAGTCTTTGTTGGCAAACCAGATGGTCTGAGCTGAATGCGGCACGGTCGCGGTGTTAGGAGTCTCTAATTGGGTAATATATTTACCTTGTCGGGCCCTTCTGGAGTGGGAAAGACCACATTCCTTCAAGAGCTTTTCTCGGATTCTGGCGAGTCTGAAGGCGTGCTGTTGATTCCTCGATACACGGATCGCCCGATTCGTTCAGATGAACGGGAAGGATTCGAGTACCATTTCACAACTCACAGAGGCTTGTTGCATAAAGTCTTTGCATCTGACTTTATTCACTTTGAGAAATGGGGAGACTATTACCAGGCGATCGAAACTCGTTCGATTGAAGACGTTCTCGAGTCAGACAATGATGGCATAGTTCTTGCGTCAGTATTTGGATCCGCAAGGCTTGCTGCGACGTATGGTATTCGAATTGTGCCGTTGTATCTCTGGACGGGAGACCGCTTAAGTTTGATGGATCCTCGTTGCCTCGACCCGGACTTCCCAGAGGTTGCCGAGCTTACGTGGAGAATAAACAAGAAGCTGGGCGATGACGGATTTTCGGAGTATGAGAAAGATAGCCTGGGCGATGTCTCTTTTATTCGTAAGCGAATGGTCGACAATTTTGTCGATATAGCAGCTGCGAATGCAAGGTTACGTAGTGCTGAAACCTTGCACGTGATACCTGATTTCCACAATCAGACCGCTACGGCAATCGATAGGTTTCAAAAGGTAAGGCGTACTAGTGCTCACTTGAGCATGAGGCAGTCGGTGCGAAAGGGGGGCGGCTGCTTCGTATTGATGCCATTCAGCGATCGCATGCTCCCGGTGTATGAAGATCATCTGGTGCCGGTATTCAAAAAGCTTGGAATCTCCTTAGCTCGATCAGATCAAATCTTTTTCGACTGGTCGTGTGGCCGATGACATTCTCGAGGCTGTGACTTCTGCTCGCTATATCGTTGCGGATCTGACTGAAGGGAATCCCAATGTACTGTACGAGGTAGGAATATGTCATGCGCTCAATAAGGATGTAATCATAATAACTCAGGATAAGTCAGTGCCGTTTGACTTGCAGCATGTGCGACATATTCGGTATGAGTACACTCCTAAGGGCATGTTGGTGCTTGAGCAAGTTATACAAAACACAATCCGACGTCTTCAGCAAATATGAAGACTCTATGAGGTTCCCTAAGTGGGGCCTTTGCTAGCGCGTGTTCGATTGGGGTGGAGTTATTAGTCAAGGACGGATGTTGAGTGACTGTATGGAAAACTGTCCATTCTGTCGGGTAGCGGCAGGTGTAGGGCTTGCAAGAGTTGTTAAGCGTTGGAATGGCGCGACTGCGTTCTTTCCGCTTTCTCCTGCAACTCTTGGGCACACGTTGTTGATACCAAATATGCATATCCCTGATATTTGGTCGCTTGACGTTGAAACTGCGCGCCAGCTTAGCGTATATAGTTTAGAGTTGGCGAATGTTGTAAATGCAACCCTTAGTCCTGATGGCATGAATATCATTAACTCGAATGGTGGCGCAGCCTCTCAAACTGTAGGTCACCTTCACATTCACTTCGTCCCTCGCTGGCAAGATGATCGAATGGGCGAGATTTGGCCAAAAGATAGAGATTGGCCAGAAAATGAACTCGATGGCTTGGCTGCTAAACTTTCAAGGGAGCTACGTTTATAGATTGATGTCGAAATAAATTGCGGCCAGAGCTAGTCCGACTGCAATTGCGGGCAAGTAGAAAGATGTCAGGGTTGTCGAGAAAACGCCCCTCTTCGAGTAATCTTCGTATGATATTTACGTGTATTAAGTGAAAACTTTGGGACAGAGCTGTCTTTAGATCGTACTTCGTCGTATAGACCACGGAACATGCGCTCCTGGCGCAGGTAGTAGCTATCTAGAAACTAAAAGGTTACGCCAGTGGCTGATCCCATGGCGCCGAGTCTCCAGTCGGACTTGTTGACCGTGAACCCGTAGAAGGCCGATGAGATAGTCAGTGTTCAACCCTTGATCAAGAATGAGTTCGAGGCTAGGCGCGTGACGACGGCCTGGATCATCTCGAGATGTTTGATCATGTCGGTCGGGGTCTGCTCGGTCGACTTCCGGCTGTGCCACGTCATGGTGGATTGTATCTTGTTGCTCTGGCAGGTCTTGTTCGGTCTCTCACTCTATCTCGCCAATGATCAATTGGATGCCTGTGACGCCGGTCACGACTGTACTGAGGGCTGTGCTAGCCTTCTTGGATGTTTGCGCGACTTGGAGAGGGTAAGTGACAAGGAAGACGTTCTTTAGCTTTCACTTCAAGCCGGATAGCTGGCGAGCCGGCACGGTGCGAAGTATTGGAGCCTTGGATGGCAATGAGCCGGTATCAGACAATACTTGGGAGCAGGTAAAAAGGGCTGGCGACGGGTCCATTAGAGCGTGGATTGCCAAGGAGATGAGTGGCAAGACTTGCACTGTTGTCCTTATTGGTTCGGAAACCTCGACTCGCAAATGGGTGCTGTATGAGCTCTCTAAGGCGTGGAATGATGGCCTCGGTGTATTTGGTGTCTATATCCATAATCTCAAAGATTCCAACGGCTTCCAGTCCTGGCAGGGTGCTAGCCCACTTGACAAGGTGACATTTAATAAAGATAGCCAGTATTCTGGTAAGCCACTTTCGACGGTGGCTAAGGTGTACAAACCGCCGTTTACAAATAGTCAACAGACTTATGGTTATATTGCTCAGAATATTGCGAATTGGGCGGAAGAGGCGATAGCTATCCGGAAAAGCACTCGCTAAGCGCCACCTCGTCCTCTACTTGTAGTGGGATGCCGTTTGGCCGCACACGGACGCAACCGCCGCGCTCAACTCGGCCATCTCGGAGACCTGCCCGTCCGGCGAGTACATACTCTTCTTCTTGAGCTGCGGTCCCCGGTCAGCTGCCGGCCGGTCGCGTGGGTGCCGGAGGCGGGCCCCGCGCGTGCCGGCCGATAGCGGCGCGGCCCCGGAGGGGCCGCCTTGGGCAAGTGGGGCGACCAGCCGCTGACCGCCCTCCGGCGCGAAGACGCCGCGCTGTGGGTGGCCGAGCTGATCCGCTCCAAAAGCGACGGTGGCAGCGGCCTCGGGCCTTCGCAGGCCCGCCACGCCTACCGCGTTCTGGCCATGGTGCTTGAGTGGTGCGTGCCGACGCGGATCCTGACCAACCCGGCTCGCGGCGTGACGTTGCCGATTCGTCCGGAGGCTGAGCACGTCTACCTCACGTACGAACAGGTCGAAAGGCTGGCTGAGGCGTCCGGGACGCTCCGGACGAAGTACGACCGGCCGACGGCTTCGGCTGCGGTGAACAAGGCGCTGATCCTGCTTCTCGCGTACACAGGCCTCCGATGGGGCGAGGCTGCCTCGCTCCGGGTGGGACGGGTTGATCTCGGCAAGCGACGCATCCGGGTGGTGTCGACGTTCTTCGAGGTCGGGGGAGTGCAGCACGAGGGCCTGCCGAAGAACGGCAAACGCCGCACGGTCTCCATCCCGGCGTCCCTGGTGCCCGAGCTGCGCCGCGTGATCGGTGGCCGGCCGGATGACGCGCTCGTCTTCACCACGGTTCGGGGTGGCTCGCTACGCTCGCACAACTGGCGTACGCGGGAGTTCAACCCTGCAGTGCAGGCGGCCGAACTCGGCATCGCCGGGCTGACTCCGCACAAGCTCCGGCACACCGCAGCGTCCCTCGCGATCGCGGCGGGCGCCGACGTGAAGGTCATTCAGCAGATGCTCGGCCACTCCGACGCGGCCATGACGCTCAACATCTACGGGCACCTGTTCCCCGACCGCCTCGATGAGGTCGCGGACGTGCTCGACGCCCGGCGTACCGCCGCGCTGGCAGGGATGGCCGCTTGATCCGGGAGCCCCGGGGCTATGTGACACGTATGTGGCATGCCCCGGGGTTCTTGCCGTCCAGGGCAGCTGCTGGACATGAAAAAGGCCACCTCTACCTGCGTAAAGGTGGCCGATCCGGTCGGGCTGACAGGATTCGAACCTGCGACCCCTTGCACTTACTCGCCGGGTCGATGACCTGTACGGTTGTTCGGAACTAGCTACCATGCAGGGAAGAGCTGGGTTCTTGGTTGTCGTCATTCGTTGTCGTTCGCTGATGTCATGTGGGCAAAATGTGGGTTGCCACTCTCGTGTGCATCATGTGTTCCGGCGGCCAGCTGTGCTGCGTCGATCTCCTTGGCGCCTCGCGTCGGGTGGGCTTGTTTGAGGTGTCCGTAACTATGAGCTGATCTGGTCGGCTGCAAGTGTTGGGGAGTCCGGGGGTAAGTCGGGTCCGGTCGTCAGGCCCATGTTGTCAGAGTCTGGTTGCACCACTTCGGCACTGGCGGTAATGCTCGCTTTGATTTCGGCGTTAGCTGAGGCGGATTTGACCTCGGCCCAGAGTCGGAGGATATCTCCGATCAGAAGGTAAGCGCCGGTTATAAACCGAGATGCCTCGTATTTGGTGACCTCCGCATGGGCACCTTTGTGGCCAGCGTCATCGAATGCATCGATACGTTTTCCAAAATCTTCCAGGTCGGACGTAACTACGTCTTTTAGGGTATCTCCGACCGCGTGTTGACTGACTATCCAGTCAATTAGGCGATTGATGTACTTATCGTCGGTCATTGGCCGTCCATCCACCGGTTCTCCGGGATGGCGCAGCTCGTCTGCGATCGCCTTTAGGAGTCGGCGACAAGCAGAAGCGGCGTTTGCCCAATGCTCGGGGTTTCCTGAAGCCGCGTTCTCGAACGCGGCAGAAAGCTTGGTAGCCGCGCTTGGAGCTAACTGTGCAATTCGTCCATCAACTTCGTTTCGCACCGTGGTAAAAGCATCCTCTATAGCTGCTCCAAATCGGAGTTCTATCTCTTTCTTGCTGACGTATATGTAGACGGACCCGACTATTCTGCCGAGCAGTTCTTCGCTGCGTCGAATTGTGTTGGAAATTGCTACTCTTTCTTTCGCATTTCCAGGTGGCGATACTACGACTTGCTTGGGGTTTGCGGACGAGATGCTTAAGTCTCGATCGATGGCGGCTTGTAAATGAATCTTGCCTGCATCGATGTCGGCTTGAAGGCGATTTAGGTTACTTGACCAGTAGGTTGGCCCACCCTCTTCTGAGCTAGTTTTTGCCTCGCGTCGCGAACGTTTTGCCGCGCGAATTCCGGAAGCCGTCAGTTTGTCGTTTACTAAGTCGAACCCGGACACTTCCTGCGATAGCCAGTCGACTGCATCGACGTCGTCTGATAGACGTGCTAACCTGCTCGCCTTTCGAACAATCTGTGGTGCGGGAAGCCGTGAAAGTTCGATGTCAGACAGGATCTCTTCCGCCAGAGTCAGTGCGGCTTCACGCCGGGATAATGTCATCTTCAGCCCTCGTCGTCATCGCTAGTGTCTTTATGTCGCTTGGCTGCTGCTCGGTGTTACTGAATACATACAAGTGGGTGGCCTTTCGGCATCTCGTCGACCTGGCGCAGCCCGATCACGTCGGGTCAAGGGGGCGCCTTCCGTCAATCCGGCGCGTGCCTCGACAACTGTCCCCTTGACGCGGCGTGATAGCCCTCCGGGAGGTCGGCGAGATGCCGTTTGGCCGCACACGGACGCAACCGTCGCACCCGACCCGGCCATCTCGGAGACCTGCCCGTCCGGCGAGGACATTCTCTTCTTCTTGAGCTGCGGCCCTCGGTACAGCCGCCGGCCGGTCGCGTGGGTGCCGGAGGCGGGCCCCGCGCGATCCGGCCGATAGCGGCGCGGCCCCGGAGGGGCCGCCTTGAACAAGAAAAGAAACTCTGAACACACCGATGCTGGAGGTCCGGGGAGTTGTCACGAAGACGGCGGTGGCTGAGAGCGGATTTGAGTGGCACGGCCTTTGGAGATGCCCAGAGCTGCAGCTATGTCGGTGTAACTCATCCCGTTGTCGTGGGCTTGCTCGATCGCGTCCTTGCGCAGGTGCGACAGCTCGGCCATGCGGCCCATGTAGACCTCGATCATTGCCGTTGAACGCTTCGCCCGGCGGATCGGGTCCGGGTCCTGGCGAATGCGCGCGAACTCGTCGTTATCCACTGTGGCCATTCCCTAGCTGGTCGGGATCAGGCGGCTGTCGTACCCGGCGGTGATCAACCGGTCGTAGGCAGCCTCAACGTCGCCGGGGATCTCCTGGGGGATGGCGTACCCAGCGTCGGCGTAGACGGTCAATCGCTGGGTGTCGCCG
This sequence comes from Amycolatopsis sp. WQ 127309, assembly GCF_023023025.1. Taxonomy (NCBI): domain Bacteria; kingdom Bacillati; phylum Actinomycetota; class Actinomycetes; order Pseudonocardiales; family Pseudonocardiaceae; genus Amycolatopsis; species Amycolatopsis sp. WQ 127309. The sequence goes on along the minus strand of NZ_CP095481.1, from coordinate 8,683,661 downwards.
ACAAGCATGTCGATCACGCGCTTGGGGTCCCCGATGCTCTCGACGTAGTCGGTCAAGGGCTGCTGGATCGCCGAACACAGGAAGTCGACTTCGGGCCACAGCTTCATCGCCGTGGTGTAGGCCCTGCGCTGCTGGTAAGGGCGGCTGAGGATCAGGGCCCTGGTAACCGGGGTGCCGCGTTCCCGGAGCAGCTCGCGAGTGCGCTCGAAGTTCTCGGCCGTGTTCGTTGCATTCGGCTCGACCACGATGGCACTGTCCGGTACTCCTGCTTCCATCGCGATCTCCCGGTAGTGCACGGCCTCGCCTCGGGGGAACTGCTCGACGGTAGTCGGGGCGTTGGCGCCCGTGAACACGACGACGGGGAAGAGGTCCTTGGCGAAGAGCTCAGCCGCGTAGACGGCAACGCTCGGGTCGTGGCTTCCAAGTCCGATTGCGACGTCGACAGGTGCGAGCGGATCGTCGATGCGATGAAAGTTCCACAGGGTCTCGACGTCGTCGCGTAGGTCGTCGGGGATGGCTGGTGCCGGCACGGCGTCTCCTCGGCCTGTCTACTCGGGAATCTCGAAGGTGTACGACCAGGCGAAGCGGGACGCGGCGTGTACCCCGCGTGCGAATTCGATCGGCGTGCCGTCCGCGGTTCGCGTCGTGCGTTCGAGGATCATCACCGGCTCGCCGGCCGGCAGTTCGAGTTCGTCGATCTCGTCCGGCGTCGGCATCCGGGAGTGGAACGTCTCGGTCATGCTGTCGGGCTCCAGGCCTTGCAGCGTGAGCACTGCGAAGCCGCCGCCCGGCGTGGCCGTCCCGGGCTTGGGGTCGACGATCGGAGTGTTCTCAACGTGCTCCGGGCGGTAGTAGCTCGTGAGCGTGTGGGTCGGGTTCCCGTCCTGCTTCACCAGCCGTGCACGTTCGTAGACGGGGCTGCCCGGCTCAATGCCAAGAGCCTGCGCGACATCACTGTCAGCATCGACCTTGTGCACCTGGTTGGTCTGGTCGTTCCGGTTCCAGGTCTGCCCTGAAGCTTCACGGTCGGCGGCGAACGCGACCAGGCCGAACTTCCACTTGCTCTTCGCGTAGCGCTCGACACCAAGCCGCTTCATCGGCGGTCGTGCCCGGACCACCGTGCCGCGCCGGCGTACGGACGTCACGAGGCCTTCGGCTTCGAGGACGCTGATCGCCTTGCGCACCGTGTTGACGTTGATGTCGTACTGCTCGGCGAGGTCATCTTGCTTCGGCAGGGTGCTGCCCGGCGAGTAGTCGCCATCCTTGATCGCGTCCCTGAGCCGTGAGGCCAAGTCGCGGTAACCGATCGTCACACCGCCTCCTTTCGATGGTCGATAACTCTATCTCTACCTGCAGTCTAACGTCCAAACGGTGCGATAGAGATAGTTCTATTGACGGCTGGTGTCAGCCAGTGTCTAATAGAGATAGTTCTAACGATGACTTAGGAGGCGACATGCAGGACATCCCGTTCGTCAGCTCGGGCTACAAGTTCATGGTCACCGAGTCCCCGATCATGAAGATGCGCGAGGTCAAAGGGGAGATGGTCCCGGCCGTGGACCGCGAGGGCAATCAGGCGTTCGTGGTGATGCTGTTCGCGAAGCCGCGTCAGGTGGAGGGGCGCCGGCCGGGCAAGGGCGAAGAGATCAAGGTGACGCTCGCGGTGGACCCGGGGGAGGGGTTCGAGGAAGGCTCCTACGTCGAGTTGATCGACCCGGTCCTCAACACGTGGCAGACCACCGGGGACGACGGTCGGATCAGCGGCTCGGGTCTGTGGTTCAAGGCTTTCGGTTTGAAGCCTGTCGGGATGGGTGCTGCGCAGCGCGCCGCCTGAGCCTGACCTTATGACCGGTGGGTGACCGGTTCGCGCGGCTACCTCCCCGGCTGTCGCGTCTTCACCACCCTGGAGCCCTTCCCAAGTCGGTTGGCTGCCCGTTTCGAGTCGGGCGAGGGCACTTCTTGTTCTTTGACAAATACAGAGTGGGCCGATCCATGCCTAAATTCGCGCTGTTTGTGGTGGCGCGCCTCGATTCCCGGCCGGGCAAGCCGTCCGGGGGTCCTGGGGTTTCACCACGAAGTTCACGAGTGGAGAGGAGAGGCGAATGGGTGGGATGAACGCGGTTCGGGGTGGGTTGTCGTCGTATGACCCGCACGGCCCGAAGCGGGGCTAGCGATGGCTGATCACGTCTGTTCGGCAAGTTTCTGGCTGTCACCGACACGGATTGCCACGTGCACCGTGTGCGGGACTCAGTGGCACATGTAGGAGGAGACAACGGTGTTCACGTACTTGGTGTGGCTCGTGCTGGTCGGCATGTTGATCGTCGCGGCCCCGGTGTTCGGGGTGCTCGCGCTGGTCTCGGGGCTGTTGCTGGCGTGGAAGGCCGGACGGTGAGCCGCCCGGTGAAGGTCGGCACGGTGATCCGGATGCTGGCCGCCCGGTTGGAGCGGGAACGGGCCGCCGCGCTCACGGAGGCGACCGAGGACTTGGGGTGGCAGGCCGGTTTCTGTGAGGGATTGAAGCACGCGCAGCACGTGATCCGGAACGGAGACTGACATGCCGGAGATTCTGGCGATCATCACGGCGGCCAACGACGCGTACCGCGCGTTCGTCGCCTCCGAACCGGATCGGGAGATCAAGGTCGCGGTCGGGAACGCGGTGCGCTTCCTGGCGGCAGACCTCACTTCGGCGGCCGGCCTGGTCGCTGCGACACGCGAAGGGTAAAGGCGAATGCAGCAGGAGATCCGCGAGATCACCGACGTGGTGAGCGTCGCGTTCGAGAAGTTCCGGGCGACGGACGCGCCGGAAGAGGCGAAGGTGCAGGCCGGTCGCTCGGTCCGCGGGCTGGTCGGCGAACTGTCCGGCCTGGCCTGGTCGCTGGAGCACAACCCGGAGAGGTGGAGCTGACATGCAGTTCGCGGCACTCAACCGGCGGGCGCAGCAGCGTTACGCCACGTTCGTGACCAACTTGGACATGATCGCCGAAGTCCTCGGCGAGGTCGACAAGCTGATCGCGAAGTACGACGACAAGGCCATGTCCGACTCGTGGACCATCGCGTCCAAAGACGAGCTGAAGGCGTTCCGTACCAAGGCGTTCGACGAACTGGACCGCCTGCGGACGCTGGGCAAGAAGCACGAGGCCGAACTCATCTCGCGGGACTGGAGGTTCTGACCATGTCGCACCAGGTCGACCGGGTGGTCGATGACCTCGGCACCGCGCTCGTGCAGCTCAAGGAGTCGATGCACGGAATGCCGATCAACCGCAACGGCTTCCGCGCCGCGCACGACCGGATGGGCCGCGCGATGGGCACGCTGATCACCGAGCTGACCGACGCCCGGACCGCCATCAAGTCCTGACACCAACCGCACATGATCCGTTTCGCACGAGAGGACCACCAACCGATGAACACCCCCAAGTCGTCCCGCAAGGTCGGGACCGAAATCAAGGCGCTGAAGTGGCTGCTGCGCCACCCCGGCGCCACCGTAGGACCGGGCGCCCTCGTCGGGACCGGGCTCGAGCTCGGCTGGAGCGCCACCGGCGGGATCACGGGCGGAACGGCCAGCGCCTTGCTCTGCTGGTACCGGGCGCATCCGGACACCTTCGACCACTACGCGGCCCCGCGGCTTCGGGCCTGGCGCCGCCGCTGGTCGGCCTACTTCGGGCCGCGCTTCACCCGGGCACTGCGGGCCTGCGACATGTACGTCACCGACCGCAAGACCGGCGAGGACCTGTTCCCGCGCATCACCCGGCTGCGGTCGTTCTCCCCGTCGGTGGACGTCGTCACGCTGGCTCTGGCTCGTGGGCAGGCTCGCCGCTCGATCGAGGAGAGCCTGGAGCGGCTCGCGGACACGCTGAAGGTGCAGCGGATCGCGTTCGAGCACCCGAAGCCCGGCTACGTCGCGCTGATCATCGAACGGTCCGAGCCGTTCACCGAGACCATCCCGGCCCCGGAGATGCCCGACACCGTGGACGCGGTCGACGTGAACGACATCTACGTCGGCGACACCGAGTACGGCACCGACTGGCGCCTCAAGGTCGCCGGCACGCACGTGTTCGTGGCCGGCGCGACCGGGGCGGGCAAGAACTCGATCGTGATGTCGATGCTGCGGGGCTTGGCGCCGCTGATCCGGGACGGGCTGGTCCGGTTGTGGGTCTGCGACCCGAAGCAACTGGAGTTCCGCAAGTTCGCCGACGGCGGTGTCGCCCACCGCTACGCCGACAACGAGCAGGACTGTGCCGAGCTGGTCGACGACTACGTCAACGATCTCCGCTGCGTGCAGCAGCAGTTCGCCGCGACAGGCACCCGCAAGATCACGATCTCGCGGGAGACGCCGCTCAACCTGCTGATCATCGACGAGATCGGCGCGTTGCTGGCCTACGGCGACGGCTCGATCGCCCGGAACCTGCGTAAGCAGCTCGCCATTGTGGGTTCGCAGGGCCGCGCGACCGGGCACGGGATGACGGCGCTGGTGCAGGAGCCGACCAAGGACACGGTTCCGGTCCGGGAGCTGTTCCCGACCCGGATTTGCCTGCGGGTCACCGCGCAGTCGCACGTGGACATGGTGCTCGGTGACGGGGCCCGGCTGCGGGGGGCGTTGGCGGATGAGATCCCGAACGTCCCGGACACCGCCGGCATCGGCTACGTCGTGCGGCAGCGCACCCGCGTCCCGCAGCGCGTCCGCGCCGCCTACGTCGACGACCGCGAGATCGACGAGCTGATCACGTTCATCCGTTCCGGCCGGCCTGTGACCGGGCTGTCGGTGGTGGCGTGATGATCACGGTCACCTACCCGGCGAGGCTGCACCAGCGGCACTACCACGTCGTGGTGTCCGCGAACGGGTCTTACCCCCGGCCACTCAGCGGCCGGATTCACCGCGAGAAGTCCCGTGCTGTGTGGGAGATGCGCGTAGCGGTGGACGAGTTCACGGCTCGCGGCATCGACTTGTACGAAGTGGACGTCGCCGCGCTGGACGAGGTGTTTCTCGCGCGCTGTGGGGTGTGTGCCGAACTGCCCGGGGACAAGCCGGACCTGTTCGAGGACTGGGACGCCCTGCGCGAGGCGTTGCGGACCTGGTGCCCGACCTGGGTCACCACCGATCACCTGACCGTCTTCTGCCCCCGTCACCAACCGTCCGGAGAGGAATGACCATGTGGCGTCTCGGATTCTTCGTGTGGCGAGCCTGGATCTACGCCAAGTACGGCGTCCCGGCCGCGCTCACGCTCTGGCTGATCTACCTCGCCCAGGGCTGGTCCCCGCTGTTCTGGATCGCGGCCGTGGTCCTCGGCTGCGTCGGGCTCGGCCTGGTGCTCGGGATCACCGAGTTCCGCAACCGCGAGTTCGGCGACATCGGACGGGAGCACATCCGATGAGCCGCCGCGCCGACCCCGGACAGCTCGGCCTGTTCGGCACCCCCGGCCCCGCGCCGGCACCGACCCCCGGCCGCGCGTGCCCTCCGGCCCGGGGCCGCCGCAAGCCACTGGGCTCGCCCGGCAACCCGCTGGTCGCCAAGGACGTGCTCGCCGAAGTCCGCGACGGCCGGTACGGGCTGCTGGATGACACCGACCGCGTGATGGTCCTCGACGGCGAAGGCCATTGCCGGGCCGCCCAGGACGACGACGTGGTGATGCACCTGGTGTCCGTCGGCTACGTCGAACGCAGCCCGGCCCGTGAGACGGTCTCGTGCCTGCACGGTGTCGTCCGCAAACCCGTCCTGCCGCTGCGACTGACCCGACGCGGCCGGGACATGCTCCAGCGCTGGTCCAACCTCGCACCGTTCGGAGGCACGCCGTGACCGACACCCACGCGAACATGCGCAAGCTCCACGAGTTGCAGGAGGAGTTCCTCGACACCTGCCGCAAGGGTCACGACGCGGACGACCACGGGCACACGGCCTTCGTGCGGCTGTCCGAGCTGGCCGACGAGATCGCCGGCATCCACGAAGAGGAGGCGGCCGAGTTCCGGCGCCTCGCCGGCATCGCCCTCGACTGCGGGATGTTCCCGCAACGGGGAGACCGGTGAAGTTCGGAACCGTTGAGCAGTAAGGGGAACGACATGGACAGGATGCCGATGCGGTACCTGACCCACATCGACCGACTCATCTACGAGTACTACACGACCGATCTGAGCATCGGCGCCACGGACCGCGAAAGCCCGACCTTCCGCAGTGCCCGGTTGGCCGAACTCGCGGACGACATCGTCGTGCAGCTCGAACAGGAAGCCGACCACTACCGCGCCTACGCCCGCCGCTGGCGCGGGGAGAACTGACCTGAAAGGAGATTCATCATGTCCACTGCGGACAGTTCGAACAAGACTCGTCGGCTGGTGGACGTCGTCCGTGTCCTGGTCGCCGTGGTCCTCGGGAGCATCGGCGCGGCGGCCGGGTTCACCCACACCCACGACTGGGCTGTCTACCACGGACAGCTCGGCTGGATCGCGTGGGCCGACGCGGTGGTGATCGAGGGCATCGTCATCGTCGCCGGGTTCGAGATCCAGCGCGACCACCGCGCCGGCGCAGGTTCCCGCAAGGTCACGTTCCCGCTGGCCGTGCTGGTGGCCGGGTTCGGCGTGCAGATGGCCGCACAGGTCGCGCTCGCCGAACCCACCCCGGCCGGGTGGCTGGTGGCCGCGATGCCGGCACTCGGGTTCCTCGTGGTCGTCAAGCTCCTCATGCGCCGCACCCCCGCTCCCGAGACCTCGGCGCCCCCGGAGCCTGCTGCGGATCCTGAGCCGGTCACCGTGACCGCGTCCCGGACCGACGTCGTCACGCACCCGGCCCCGGCACCGGCCGCCGTGGCCGCTCCGGCTCGGCCTCGGCTCAAGCTCCCGGCCGAGCTGACCAGCCGGATCAACACCGTGGCCGAGACCGCCCGCAGCGAAGGCCGCGAGCTGACCATCGAGGAGATCCGCCGCGTCGTCCGCGTCCCGGAACCGATGGCCGCGCAGATCCTGCACGACCTCACCGCCTGACCACATCGGAAGGACCTACCCATGACGAAATCGACGTCCAATCTGGACAAGCTCGCCCGCCTCCAGGAGGAGTTCGACACCGCGAACGGGTCGGTGATCAACGCGACCGGTGGCCGTAACCGCGAGGCCCTGCTCCGCCTGTCGGAGGTGGCCGGCGAGATGGCCCGCATCCACGAGGAGGAAGCGGCGGAAATGCGGCGCGTGGCCGACGCGGCCTACGACCTGCACATCACCAAGTAGCCGCCTCCGTACACGGCGCACCCGCTCACGGCGCGGGAGCCCGGCCACCCATCCGGCCTGGGTTCCCGAGCCGTTTCTCTTGCCCGCCAACCGAAAGGCTCCGACATGCTGACGTTGGAAGACCGCCTCGCCGCCCGCGTGAAAGCCCTGGACTACCAGGACTGGCGCAACAAGGTCCGCGCCGTCAACGGCTGCGCCCGCCCCATCCGCCTGTCCGGGGCGCACCAGCTCCAGGACGCCACCACCGGCGCCGTCCTGCACCACCACGGCGGGGACATCTTCGCCCCGTGCGGCAACCGCCGGTCCGGGGTCTGCCCCGCCTGCTCCGACCGCTACGCCGCCGACGCCTTCCACCTCATCCGCGCCGGCCTCATCGGCGGCCACAAGGGCATCCCCACCACGGTCGGGGACCGGCCCCGCGCGTTCGTCACCCTCACCGCCCCGTCCTTCGGCCCCGTCCACACCGCCCGCACCACGCGCAACGGGAAGCGGCGGCCGTGCGGCTGCGGGGAGTACCACCACGACGACGACACCCGCACCGGCGCCCCGCTGGACCCGGAGACCTACGACTACGTCGGGTCGGTGATCTGGCAGGCCCACGCCGGCGTCCTGTGGCAGCGCTTCACCACGCGGCTCCGCCGGGAGATCGCCAAACGCGCCGGCCTCAAGGCTCGCGAGTTCACCGAACAAGCCCGCCTGTCCTACGGGAAGGTCGCGGAGTACCAGCGTCGCGGGCTCGTGCACTTCCACGCCGTCGTGCGCCTGGACGGCCCCGACGGCGCCGTGTCGCCCGCTCCCCGGTGGGCGCACCCGGATCTGCTGGAAGACGCCGTGTACGCGGCTGCTGGGGCCGTGCTAGTGCCTGCGGCGTACCCGGACGGGACGGAGCTGCCGCTCACCTGGGGCACGCAGGTCGACGTCCGCCGCATCGAACCGGCCGCCTCGGCCGAGCTGGAAGACGACAACGGGCAGATCTCCGAGGCCCGGCTCGCCGCGTACATCGCGAAGTACGCCACCAAGGGCACCGGCAAGAGCGAAGCCGCGGACCGGCCGATCCGCTCGCAGCTCGACATCGATCACCTGAAGGTGACCGCGCACCACCGCCGCATCATCCAGACCGCCTGGGACCTCGGGGACCTGCCGGCGTTCGAGGACCTGAAGCTTCGCCGGTGGGCGCACATGCTCGCCTTCCGGGGCCACTTCCTGACCAAGTCACTGGCGTACTCCACGACGTTCAAGGCCATCCGAGGCGACCGCCGGGCTTTCCGGCTCGCCGAAACCCTTGAACGGCTGGGCCTGGACGACCGGGTCGACTCGATCGCCGTGGTCAACGACTGGGCCTTCGACGGCACTGGCTACCGCGACGACGCGGAACGCGAACTCGCCGCCGGCATCGCCGAACGCATCCGAGACGACCGCAAACTCAAATACAACAAGGAAAACGACCATGAATGACCGTCTACTCAGCATTGAAGACCTGTCCTCATACCTCCAGGTTCCGGTGAACACGCTCTACCAGTGGCGCAAGACCGGCAAAGGCCCGGCCGGGTTCCGCGTCGGCAAGTACGTCCGCTATCGACCGTCCGACGTCGACACCTGGATCGACGGACAGGCGGCCTGCTGATGGCTCGTGCGTGGGTTTACGACCGGCTGAAGAAGGCAGCACATCGCGAGGCCGTCACGAAGGCAAAGGCGTCTGGGCGTCGACCACCGGCCCGCTGGGAGGTTCGCTACTACGACGTGACCGGCAAGCTCCGATCGGAGACGGCGCCGAACAAAGACAAGGCAGAGGCGCGCCGGACGGAGCTCGAAGACAGCCTTCGTGGTGGGTCCTATGTGGATCCTAAGTCGTCGAAGGTGACCTTCGCCGAGATGGGGGAGAAGTGGCTCGACAGCCGTCACGACCTGCGTCCGTCGACGTGGTGGAAGTACCGAGGTCTCCTCGACAACCACGTCAACGTCAAGTGGGGCGGCCGGCCGCTTAACGCGATCCACCGCGAAGACGTCGCGCTGTGGGTGGCGGACCTCCTGAAGTCGAAGGACAAGGGCGGGAGCGGTCTCGGACCCTCGCAGGCCCGGCACGCGTACCGGGTGTTCTCGATGGTGCTCGACTGGTGCGTGCCGCGTCGCATCCTGGCCAACCTGGCGCGCGGGGTCAAACTGCCGGTGCGCCCGGATGCGGAGCACGTGTACCTCACCTACGAACAGGTGGAGACGCTCGCCGACGCTGCTGCCGTCCTTCGGACGAAGTACGACCGGCCGACAGCGGGAGCCGAGATCAACCGCGCGCTCATCCTGCTGCTGGCCTACACCGGTCTCCGGTGGGGTGAGGCTGCCGCGCTGCGGGTCGGGCGCGTGGATCTCGCAAAGCGGCGCATCCGAGTCGTCGTGACGTTCTTCGAGGTTGGCGGAGTGCAGCACGAGGGGCCGCCCAAGACGGGGAAGAAGCGGACCGTCTCGTTCCCGGCGTCGCTCGTGGCGGTGCTGCATCCGCTGGTGACCGGCCGGCAGGCTGACGACCTGCTGTTCATCACTGGCCGGGGTCAGTCGCTGAGGGCGAACAACTGGCGCGTCCGAGAGTTCAATGCAGCGCTCAAGGCTGCTGATCTCGGTGTCGCCGGGCTCACCCCGCACAAGCTGCGGCATACGGCGGCCTCCCTCGCCATCGCGGCCGGCGCCGACGTGAAGGTGGTTCAGCAGATGCTCGGGCACGCCGACGCGGCCATGACCCTCAACGTGTACGGCCACCTGTTCCCGGACCGCCTCGATGAGGTCGCGGACGTGCTCGATGCCCGGCGCACTCAGGCGCTGGCGAGCATGGCGGCGTGATGGTCAGCCCCGGGGCATGTGGGCAAAATGTGGGCAGCCTCGGGGCTGAGTCGCGTCCGGAGCTACCTCAGGAATGAAAAAAGCCACGTCCACCTGCGTGAACGTGGCTGATCCGGTCGGGCTGACAGGATTCGAACCTGCGACCCCTTGACCCCCAGTCAAGTGCGCTACCAAACTGCGCCACAGCCCGGACCCGCACTTCTCAGTGCGTGTGAGTACTCTAGCGCGCCCTCGAAACGGCTCTGTAACCAGGGTGCCTTGCCCGCCTGACCTGCGGAAACCCAAAGAACCAGGGCTAAGCAGAGGCAGGCGGGCAAGGGTCAGGTCACGCTGGGTTGTTCGCGTGGGTCAGCGTCTGCCACGCCACGAACAACGAGTTCGTGCCCGCTGGGCGCTTGCTCTCCGTCAGCGTCTGCGTGTTGGCCATCGCGATGCCCAGGCGGCCGTGCAACGCGTTGAAGCCCACCTCTGTCACCGGGCCCAGGCCTCGCTTCACGCTGCCGCCGCAGAGCCAGGACGGGACCGCCGTGCCCAGTTCGTACTTCGACTGGAAGCCCAAGGCCTGGCGCAGGCGCTCGCCGACGTCCGTTCCGTAGACGTCCTGGCCCTGGATGCGCAGCGTCTCCGCCACGTCGGCGATCGCCGCTATGCCATAGCCCGTGTGGACGAAGTCGCGGCACGTCTCCTGGGTCAGGCCGTCCACGAACGTGCCCTGGCCCTGCCAGTAGCCCACGATCTGGTCGCGTGTGGACAGGCCGCTGCCCGGCACCGTCTTCGGCAAGGCGCCGTCCGAAGTGAGGTAGACGTACGCCGCGACGCGGTTGCGGTAGCGGGTTACCGCCTTGTCGTAGTTCGTCTTGTCCTCCAGGAAGACCGAGATGCCCACCGCGGCCTCCATCATGGACAGTTCCCAGTTGCCGTTGCTGTTGCTGCCGTTGATGATTTTGTTCAGGTAGACGTTGCGCAGCATCGTGCCGAAACGGCCCGAGTTCGGCCAGCTCGTGTACGTGTACTTGATGATCTCCGCCGCGCGGGGCCACGACGAGCCCGCCCAGCCCGTCTGCAGGGGCGCGTTGCTGTTGGTGTGGTTGGTGATCGTCGCCGACCACGCGTCCATCAGGGCGATCGCCTTCTGCGCGTACCGGGCGTCGCCCGAGATGTACCAGATCAGCGCGTCCGTGTACGCCGCGATCGCGTCTTCCCGCTCATCGGTGCAGCCGAGGTTCGGGTCCGAGTACGGGCCGCATTCGACGACCGAACGCGGTTTCGGCGTGCGCGAAAGCGATGCGTACGCACTCGCTTTGGCTTGGTCGTAAGCGGCTTTCCACGGCTGGGCGCCGGCGTTCACCTGCGCCTTCACGAAGTCCAGCTGCGGGCGGCTGACCAGCACACCCGGGTGGGTGAACGTGGCCGGCGCCGCGGGTGCCGGGGTGGCGATCAGGCCCAGTGCGAGCGGGACGGCGGCGGCGAGCGTGACGACTTTCCTCCAGCGGGATGCGGACATGGTTCTCCTCGGGACGACGATGTGAGGTGGATCACCAGCGCGCTGTCCCGACAGTTTTATGGTCCAGACCACCGTCAGTCAAGAGCGGGCAATGCCTTTCTTCGTGTCGTGAAGGAAAGAAAGAGCGAAATGTTCAGCCCGCTGAACGGAAGACGATTTCCGTTCAGCGGGCTGAATAGCCGTTCCGTTAACCGAGACCCGCGCTGACCGCGTTCATCAGCGTCCCGGTGTCACCCGACATCTCCCACGCCATCACGCCGAGCAGGCCGCGGGACTTGAGCCAGGTGGTCTTCAGCCCGATCGACCACGCGTCGTCGAACGTCCACCACTGGCCGCCGTTGCCCGTGTAGCAGGACGTCGCGACGGCCGCTGTGTCGTGGTAGACCGTGCACCCGGAGACGCTCGCGAGGAGGTTCGAGTACCCGCGCGTGCCGGCCTCCTCGGGGAACTGCCCCGGCGCCGCGCCGGTCGCCGGCTGCCACTCGCCGTTCTTCCCGCCCGCGGCGACGCCCTGCCAGCCGCGGCCGTAGAAGGCCAGGCCGAGCGTCAGCCGCCGTGGATCGACGCCCGCGTTCGTGTACGCGTTGATCGCCGCCTCGGCGCTGAAGTGGAAGTTGTACGGGTCGTCCGCGTCGGCGTACAGGTTGCCCTGGTGGCCGGTGCGGTTCGGCTCCCACGAGTTGTCGCTGCCCGACCCGTGGAAGTCGTACCCCTGCACGTTCGCGACGTCGAGGTAGCCGAAGATCTTCGACAGGTCCCACCCGGCCGCGACCTTGGCCGGGTCCGCCGGGGTGAAGGCCTGCAGCTGGTACCGCTTGCCGGTGGTCGCGCCGTACGCGTCGAGCTGCGTGCGGAACTCGGCCATCAGCGCGGTCAGGTTGTTCTTGTCGTTCGGGCTCCAGTGGTTGCCGGGGTGGCCGTCGGCGCTGGCGGGCCACTCCCAGTCGATGTCTATGCCGTCGAAGAGCCCGGCCGCGGTGCCCGGGCCGCCGGCGCCGCCGTAGGACGCCAGGTTGCCCTTGATCCAGGTGTCGACGCACGACGCGACGAACTTCTTGCGCGACGCGTCGGTGGCCGCGACGTCGGAGAAGTACTTCGAGTACGTCCAGCCGCCCAGCGAGACCAGCACCTTCAGGTTCGGGTGCTTCGCCTTGAGCTTCTTGAGCTGGTTGAAGTTGCCGCGCAACGCTTCCCAGCCCGTGTCGGCCACGCCGTCGACCGACTGGGCCGCCGCGAACGGGCGCGAGTAGTCGGCCTCGGCGTCACCGGCGCCGTCACCCTGGCTCGGGTCCTGCGGGTTCGCCGTGGTGCCCTTCGTGACGCCGGAGAGGCAGGTCAGGTTCACCGGGTCGATGTTCTCGAACGCGTACAGCAGGTGCGTCAGCTTCGCGGCCGCGCCGGTCGTCTCGAGGTTCTTGACGAAGTACTGGCGGCCGTAGATGCCCCACTGCACGAAGTAGCCGACCTTCGCGTAGCCCGAGACGATGTCGCCGGTCTTCGCGGTGACGGCGGCGCTCGGCGCCGACACGTTGTCGTAGCCGTCCCGGGCGCGCACCGTGAACGTGTATGAAGTGGATGGTGACAGGCCGGTGACGACGGCGGCGGTCGTGGTGACCGTCGTCGCCAGGGTGCTCCCGCGGTAGACGTCGTAGCTGACGACGCCGGTGTTGTCGGTGGACGCGGTCCACGCGAGCGACACCGAAGCCGCGTCGGCCGACGTCGACCGCAGACCGCCGGGCACTGTGGGTGCCTGCGTGTCGTTGGCCGGGTTGTTGGTCGTGACGGCCAGCGCCGCGCTCGCCGGCGACGCCGTGCCCTTGGAGTCCTTGGCCTTCACGGTGAACGAGTACGCCGTGTTCGGCGTCAGCCCGCTGATCGTGGCGCTGGTGCCGGTGACGGACGTGGTGAGCGTCCCGTCCCGGTAGACGTCGTAGCCGGTGACCGGCAGCGAGCCGGCCGTCGACGCGTTCCAGGCCAGCGCGGCCGTGGTCGTCGTCTTCGCGACCAGCCGCAGGCTCGCGGGCGCGCCGGGTGGCGTGTCGGGTGAACCGTCGCAGTTGGCGTTGTCGACGCGGCACTGCGCCGGCGTCGCGGCCGCGCTGAGCCGGAACGTCGGGTTGTACGGGTAGGTGGTGCGGCCCGGCGCCAGCGTCGCGATGTAGTAAGCCGGGGTCAGCGTGACCTGGGTGCCGTTCTGGGTCACCGTCGCGTTGTCGCCGGTACTGGCCGTGACGCCGGCGGGCAGCGTGAAGGTGATCGCCCAGTTGCTGACCGAGGCGGTTCCGGCGTTGGTCACGGTGTAGGTGCCGGTCGTGCCGCTCAGGGCGAGTGCGGCGGTCAGCGAACCGGCCGCGGCGGCGGGCGGGGCCAGTGCCGCGACGCCGCCTGCTGCTATCAGCAGTGCGGCGAGCGCGGAGCGTAGTCGTGCGGGCGTGCGTCTCATGGCGGTTCTCCAAGCGACACGAAGCAGACGAATGTGGTGGTCTAGACCACATCCGAATGTAGCCCGGTGCCCGGAGATCCGCGCACGCCCGAACGGCGGAAACCGTTGTCCGAACGGACTGTTAACGCCCCGAGAACGTCGCCTTGCCCGGGCCGTCCGCGAGGAACGACTTCACGGCGCCCCGGAGGTCCTCGGTCTCGAACAGCGCCGCCGCGATCGTCGTGATGTGCGCGTTGGCCTCCGGGACGCCGCCCGCGGCGAAGTGGTCCAGCACGCGCTTGGTCGCCGCGTGGGCGCGGGTCGGGCCGTCCGCAAGCCGCTGGGCGAACGCGCGGGCCGCGGCGTCGAAGCCCTCGTCCGGCAGGACGCGGTTGACGACGTTCCAGCGCTCCATCGTCGCCGCGTCGTAGGTGTCGCCGGTCATCACGAACTCCTTGGCGCGCCCGACGCCCGCCCGCGCGGCGAGCCGCTGGGTGCCGCCCATGGTCGGCGTCAGCCCGACGACCTTCTCGACCAGCCCGAACTTCGCGCGCGAGGCGGCCAGGATGAGGTCGCAGGCCACCGCGACCTCGAACGCCCAGGTCAGGCACAGGCCGTGAGCGGCGAACACGGTGGGGAACGGCAGCGCGGCGATCCGGTCCGGCACCGCGAGCATCTCGTCGAACAGCACCTTCGCCTCGGCGGGCGAGCCCTGGGCGTCGAACAGGGAGACGTCCACGCCGCCGCTGACGATCTTGCCCTCGGCGCGGATCAGCAGCGCCCGCGCGGGGGTGTCCTCCAGCGAACCGATGGCGGCGGCGAGGTCGGCCTGCAGGGAAGCCGTGTAGAGGTTCAACGGCGGCGCGTCGATGGTCAGGACGGCGAGCCCGCCGTCACGGTCGAGGCGGACCTGGTCAGTCATGCTCACCCTGCTTCTTCGGCTTCGACGATGTCGTCCCAATACTGCTGGGCGTCGGGGCGCCAGTCGACGTGTATGTGATGGAACAGCTCCCCGGCTTTCGTCCCGCTCCACTTCGCCGGCAGGAGCTCGGCGGGCAGCTGCGGATCGAGGAACGGGAACCGCCGCCACTCGTGGACGAGCTCGGTCTGCGCCCGCAGCACCGCGCGGCCGCCGGTCGGGTTCAGGCCGGTGAAGCGGTCGATGAAGTCCTCGTAGCGGTCCTTCAGCTCGGTGAGGTCCCACGATCGGGCGACCATCGTCTCCTGCTCGCCGACCTCGCCGTAGGTCGACGTGAACGACATGGCCTGCGCTTCGAGACCCAGGTCGGTGACGATCTGCTGGGCCTCGCGCTGGCGGCTCAGGTCCGGGCTGACCCAGACGCCGGCCACCGGCGAGCCGAAGCCCGCCCAGGTCAGGCGGGTGCGCAGCCGGTGGCGCAGGTCGCGCTTGGCCTCCGGCACGGACACGATCAGCATCAGCCACTGCCCGTTCCACGGGCGGGCCTCGCGGCCGAACGCGTAGATCCGGTCGGCGCCCTCGGTCAGGAGACGGCGCCCCGGCGGCGTCAGCGACCAGCGCACCCGGCGCCCGACGCGCTCGGAGACGACCCAGCCTTCGGCGGCGGAGCGGGCCAGCGCCTGCCGCGCCGACTTCTCCTCGATGTCGAGGATCCCGAGGACCTCGACCAGCATCGACGTCCAGACCGGCTTGTCGCGGGGGAGCGCGTACTCGCCGAGCACGGTCATCAGGAGCGAACGCGCGCTCGCGTGGCTCACCTCGCGACGGCGGCTGACCGTCGGCCGTGGCGCCGACGCGCGGCCTTCCCTCGCCTTCGGCCTTCGGCCGAGGGTGACCGGGGAAGCGGGCTCGCCCATTCTGTGTTCACCGACCTCACTGCTGCGGGGTATCGACAACCGAACAGGTTACCCACACTGAGTGATCAAAGCGCCACCGGACACACACAGGCGGTGTCATTGACCTTGATCTGACAGTTCACCACGTGCCCGTAGACTCGGCTACCTCATGAGCGCAACTCTCGTCGCGAAGGACCTGGCCGCGGGCCACGGCGATCGCCTCCTCTTCTCCGGTCTGGACCTGGTCGTCGCGCCCGGCGACGTCGTCGGCCTGGTCGGCGTCAACGGCGCCGGCAAGTCGACGCTGCTGCGGACCCTGGCCGGCCTGGCCCGCCCGGACGACGGCGAGGTGCGGCTGAACCCGCCGACCGCCACCGTCGGGCACCTGCCGCAGGAGCCCGAACGCCGCGAAGGCGAGTCCGTGCGGGCGTTCCTGGCGCGCCGCACCGGCGTCTCGGCGGCGCAGACGGACCTCGACGTGGCCACCGAGGCGCTCACCGCGGGCGAGGACGGCTCGGACGACCAGTACGCGACCGCGCTCGACCGGTGGCTCGCCCTCGGCGGCGCCGACCTCGACGACCGCGCCGCGGAGGTGGCCGCCGACCTCGGGCTGGCCATCGACCTGGACCAGCTGATGACGTCGCTCTCCGGTGGCCAGGCCGCGCGCGCCGGGCTGGCGTCGCTGCTGCTGAGCCGCTACGACGTCTTCCTGCTCGACGAGCCGACCAACGACCTCGACCTGGACGGCCTCGCCCGGCTGGAGCGGTTCGTCACCGGCCTGCGCTCGGCCACGGTGCTGGTCAGCCACGACCGCGAGTTCCTGGCCCGCACGGTCGACCGCGTCGTCGAGCTGGACCTGGCGCAGCAGCAGGTCAACACCTACGGCGGCGGGTACGACGCCTACCTGGAGGAGCGCGAGGTCGCGCGGCGGCACGCCCGCGAGGACTACGACGAGTTCGCCGGCACGAAGGCCGCGCTCGAGGCCCGCGGGCGGATGCAGCGGGGCTGGATGGAGAAGGGCGTCAAGAACGCCCGCCGGAAGGCGCCCGACAACGACAAGATCGGCCGCAAGTTCCGCAGTGAGGCCACCGAGAAGCAGGCGTCGAAGGCGCGGCAGACCGAGCGGATGATCGAGCGCCTGGACGTCGTCGAGGAGCCCCGCAAGGAGTGGGAGCTGCGGATGGAGATCGCCGCGGCCCCGCGGGCGGGCGCGGTGGTCGCGACCCTGCGCGGCGCGGTCGTCCGCCGGGGCGGGTTCACGCTCGGGCCGGTCGACCTGCAGGTGGACTGGGCGGACAAGGTCGCCATCACCGGCGCGAACGGCGCCGGGAAGTCGACGCTGCTGGCGCTGATGCTCGGCCGGCTGTCCCCGGACGAAGGCGGTGCGGCGCTCGGCTCGGGCGTCGTGGTCGGCGAGGTAGACCAGGCGCGCAAGCTGTTCCTCGGCGACGGCCCGCTCGCGGACGCCTTCGCGCGTGAAGTGCCGGAGCTGCCCGACGCCGACGTCCGGACGTTGCTGGCGAAGTTCGGGCTCAAGGCCGCGCACGTGCTGCGGTCCGCCGTGACGCTGTCGCCGGGGGAGCGCACCCGCGCGGCGCTGGCGCTGCTGCAGGCCCGCGGCGTCAACCTGCTGGTGCTCGACGAGCCGACCAACCACCTCGACCTGCCCGCGATCGAGCAGCTCGAGGCGGCGCTGGACCGCTACCCGGGCACGCTGCTGCTGGTGACGCACGACCGCCGGATGCTCGACGCCGTGCACGTCACCCGCCGCTTCGAGGTGACCGGCGGCAAGGTCCGCGAGCTGTGAACCTGCGCGAAGCGACTCGCGACGACGGCAACTTCCTGACCGACATGCTCGTGGCGGCCGTCAACTGGTCGCCGGAGTGGAAGAAGAAGAGCCGCCGCCGGGTGCTGCTGGCGCCGGACACCGCGCACTACGTCGCCGGGTGGCCGCGGCCGGACGACCTGGGCGTGGTCGCCGAAGCGGACGGCGAACGCGTCGGCGCGGCGTGGCTGCGTTTCTTCACGGCTGACGACCCGGGGTACGGGTTCGTCGCCGCCGACGTCCCGGAGTTGTCGATCGGCGTGGTGGCCGCCTGGCGCGGCCGGGGTGTCGGCCGCGCGCTCCTGCGGGCCGTCGAGGGCGGGGCGGTCGAGGCGGGGATCGAGCGGATCAGCCTGAGCGTCGAACGGAAGAACTTCGCGCAGCGGCTGTACCTCGCGGAGGGCTACGAGGTCGTGGGAGCGGGTTCCGCGGACGCCGACACCATGGTGAAGGTGCTCTGACCTTCACCCGGTTCCGCCGAAAGGGTGCTCCTCGTCGCGAAATCGGCGGTGGGAGCCGTCTTCCGTAACAAAGCCCGACCGGCGGCTGATCCTGCGGGATATCGGACGGGGAGGTCGGGAAATGGACGAGAACAACGTCGAGCCGGTCGTGAATTCACCTTCGGTGCACGACTTGATCGTCGCCCATCAAGAAGGCGGCCGTCCGCGGTTCGAAAAGCTTCGTTCGGCTTTCGTGGAGAACCAGGGAAAGATCCACGAGGAGTACTACGCACTCGAATTCCCCGCCGCCTTGCTGCTGGTGGCCAATTCCCGCGGCCGGTGGTCTCCGGGGTCGGTCTACAAGACCCGGCTGTTCTACAACCCGAGCTACAGCACCACCGAGTTCGACGACGCCTTCCGATCCGCCCGGCGGGTCGAACGGAAGTACGCGGTGCTGTTGCGCGGCCGCGTCCAGGAGATTCTGACCCAGGGCATCTACACCACCGGGGTGCACATGCTGGCCTTGCTCGACGCGATGCCGCCGCCCGGGAACCGGAGTGCCGCCGACGCGGAACGCATCGCGACCGCCGCCAATTCGGCGAAGAAGGAAACCAAGCAGATCGAGCAGTATGCCTACGTCGCCGCGATGAAGTCCGCGCTGATCCGGTACCTCGCCGGAATCTTCGTCGGCGCGGTGGTCGTCGCGCTCTGCGTTTACGCGACCGTCGCCCGGTCGCCGGCGCTGGAGGTGGGCTCGCCGGTCGCGGTGTGCCTGGCTTGCGGTGGGATCGGGGCGATGGTGAGTGTGATGGTGCGCATCACGAACCGCCGCAAGGTTCAGGTCGGCATCGATCAGGGGAGGTTCGTCACCGTGCTGTCGGGCGCTTTCCGGGCGATCATCGGCGCGGTTTTCGGTGCGGTCCTGTTCACCCTCGTCGCCGGTGGGCTGCTGCCCATCGCGACCCCTCCGGCGGGCGAGAAGCTGTCGTTGTTCTTCGCCGGGCTCGCATTCTTGGCCGGGTTCAGCGAGCGGTGGGCGCAGGACACGATCGTCCGGACCCTCCCCGGGCTGCCGGACGCCGCGGAGCCGCGGGGTCCGGAGCCCGGGCCGGGCAAGGACAGCTGATGCGTCACGGCCGGTCGGTCAGGTACCCGCCCATGGTCGTGAAGTACTCGCCCGCCGGGAGTTCCGTGCCGTCCGCCGTGCGGACTCGCTCCACCAGCAGGCCGGGGGACCGGCCGCGGCGGGCTTCCGGGCCCGCCACGATCACGACGCCGTCGGCCTCCTTGATGAAGATGCGGCCCGGCGTGCCGCCGTAGTGGCCCTGCGAGACCGACGCCTTCGTGATGCGCAGCTCCTGGCCGCGGTGGTAGGCGAACGCGTTCGGGTACGGGTCGGACTGGGCGCGCACCAGGCGTTCGATGTCCTCGACCGGCCACGTCCAGTCGATGAGGCTGTCGCGCGCGGCACGCTTGTGGAAGAAGCTGGCCTTCGACCGGTCCTGCGGCACCGGCGTGTAGCCGGTCTCGATGAGCCGGATCGCCTCGGCCGTGATCGGCGCGATGAGGTCGACCGTGCGGTGGAACAGGTCCGTCGTCGTGTCGGCCGGGCCGACCGGGATCGCGCGCTGCAGGACGATGTCGCCCGCGTCCAGCTCGCCGTCCATCATGTGGGCGGTGACGCCGACCTCGGGCTCGCCGTTGACCAGCGCCCAGATCAGCGGGGAGAACCCGGCGTAGGACGGCAGCAGCGAGTCGTGGATGTTGAGGGTGCCGTGGCGCGGCAGGTCGAAGATCTCCGGCGGCAGCCACGTGCGCCAGTTGTTCGCCACGATCAGGTCGAGCTCGGCCGTCTTCAGCTCGGCCAGCAGCTCGTCGTCGTCCGGGCGGTTGCGCAGCAGGACGCGGATGCCGTTCGCCTCGGCGAGATCCGCGACGGAGTCGGCCCAGATCCGCTCGTACGCGTGGTCGCTCTTCGGGTGGGTGACCACCAGCGCGACCTCGTGGCCCGCGTCGATGAGCGCTTGGAGGGTCCGGTGCCCCCAGGTCTGGTAGCCGAACATCGCCACGCGCATTCGAGAATGCCTTTCCGTAGTCGGGGGACGAACATCACCACGAACGTACTAGGCGAGGCTCGCCTAAGTTAGGTTAGGGTTCCCTGAACGTTACCGGAGTGCGCGAGGGAGCGACATGACTGCAGAGGCCGGCGAACAGGTCCCGATCTACGACGTCGTCGGGGTGGGTTTCGGACCTTCGAACCTGGCCCTCGCGATCGCGCTGGCCGAGCACAACGCCGGCGCGGGGAAGCCGGTGACCGCGCACTTCCTGGAGCGGCAACCCCGGTTCGGCTGGCACCGCGGGATGCTGATCGACACCGCGACGATGCAGGTCTCCTTCCTCAAGGACCTGGTCACGATGCGGAACCCGACCAGCGAGTTCACCTTCCTCAACTACCTGCACGCCGCCGGGCGGCTGGTGGACTTCATCAACCACAAGAACCTCTTCCCGCTGCGGGTCGAGTTCCACGACTACTTCGAGTGGGCGGCGGCGAAGGTCGACGACGTCGTCTCGTACGGCACCGAAGTCGTGTCCGTGAAGCCGGTCCACGACGGTGCGGAGGTCGAGTTCTTCGACGTCCAGATCTCCGACGGCACCTCGCTGCGGGCCCGGAACCTGGTCATGGGCACCGGGTTGCGGGCGCAGCTGCCCGACGGCGTCACCGCGGGCGAGCGGATCTGGCACAACAGCGAGCTGCTCTTCCGCGTCGAACGCCTGCGCGGCACCGAGCCGAAGCGGTTCGTCGTGGTCGGCGCCGGGCAGAGCGCCGCCGAAGTGGCCGCCCTGCTGCACGACGAGTTCCCGCACACCGAGATCTGCGCGGTGTTCGCGCGCTACGGCTACAGCCCGGCCGACGACAGCTCGTTCGCCAACCGGATCTTCGACCCGGAGGCCGTCGACCAGTTCTACGGCGCGGGTGAACCGGTCAAGGACCGCCTGATGCGCTACCACGGCGCGACGAACTACTCCGCGGTCGACGTCGAGCTGATCGACGAGCTCTACCGCCGCGTCTACCGCGAGAAGGTGCTGGGCGTGGAGCGGCTGCGGCTGTTCAACGTCTCCCGCCCGGTCGAGGTGACCGACACCGGCGCGGCCGTCTCGGCGACGGTCGAGTCGCTCACGACGGGCGAGCGCACGGTCCTGGAAGCCGACGCCGTCGTCTACGCGACCGGCTACCGCCCCGCCGACCCGACGCCGCTGCTCGGCGAGCTGGGTCCGCGGTGCGCGCGTGACGACGAGGGCCGGCTGCGCGTCGAGCGCGACTACCGCATCACGACGGAACCCGCCCTGCGCGGCGGCATCTACCTGCAGGGCGGGACCGAGCACACGCACGGCATCACGTCGTCGCTGCTGTCCAACACCGCGGTGCGGGTGGGCGAGATCCTGCAGTCCATTGTGGACCGCCGGGTGGTCGCGGCGCCGGAGGGGGAGTACGCGGTCAGCGCGCGGTGAGCTGCTCTCGGAGGATGTCGCCGTGCCCGGCGTGGCGGGCGAAGTCCTCGATCAGCAGCAGGTAGACGAACCGGAGGTTGACCTCGCCGAGGACGTCGTGGGTCCAGGTGTCGTCGAGGTCGAAGCGGGCCGCGATCTCGCGTGAGCGTGCGGCGGCCCGCTCGAACTCGGCGATCACGTCGTCGAGGGTTTCACTGTCGGCGACGACGAAACTGGCGTCGCCCGGGGTCGTGGGCCCGTCGCACTCGGCCTCGTCGAGGCCCAGCAGCAGGAGCTGGAACCAGCGGCGTTCGGCCATCGCGGCGTGCTTGACGAGGCCGATCGGCGTGGTCAGGGACGCGACGAGCCGCGTCCGGACGTCGGTGTCGGACAGGCCGCGCGCGGTGTCGGCGACGGCGCGGCGTTGGCGGTCCATCGTCGCCTCCAGCAGGAGACGCTCGGATCCGGTGGTGATTTCGGGCAGCACGAACACAAGGCAGCCTTCCGGGTGAGAGGGAGTTGCGGCCGGACGTTCCTCGGGGACCGAGTCCAGAACCGAGGAGGGGCCAGAACACGCCGAGGCTAGCGCGCCGGCCGCCACCCTGTCACCCGCATAACGCCCACCTCGCCACGCACGCCCGCCGTGGCTTGAAAGCCGTGAAGGCCTCCTTACCGGCCGTAAGAGCCGGGAAGGAGGCCTTCACGGCATTTCAGGAGAGCGGCGCCGGGTGGTGGCGGCTGATCGGGATCACCATCGGCGTGCCGCTGATCGGGTCCGGGGTCACCTGGCAGCGGACGTCGAAGACCTCCTCGACCAGCTCTTCGGTGATCACCTCGACGGGCTTGCCCGCCGCCGCGATCCGGCCGGCCTTCATCGCGATGACGTGGTCGGCGTAGCGGCACGCCTGGGGGAGGTCGTGCAGCACCATCACCACCGTGCGGCCCTCGTCGCGGTTGAGGTCGACGACCAGGTCGAGCACGTCGATCTGGTGCGCCAGGTCGAGGTAGGTCGTCGGCTCGTCCAGCAGCAGCACCGGCGTGCCCTGCGCGACGGCCATCGCGATCCACGCGCGCTGGCGCTGTCCGCCGGACAGCTCGCCGACCGGCCGGTCGGCCAGGTCGGTCATCCCGGTCGCCGCCAGCGCGTCGTGCACCGCGCCTTCGTCCGAAGTGGACCACTGCCGCCACCAGCTCTGGTGCGGGGCGCGGCCGCGGCCGACGAGGTCGGCCACCGTCATGCCCTCCGGCGCCACCGGGGCCTGCGGGAGGATGCCGAGGCGCTGGGCGACCTCGCGAGTCGGCAGGTCGTGGATCGACCGGCCGTCGAGGTAGACCCCGCCCGCTTTCGGCGTCAGCAGCCGGGCCAGGGTGCGCAGCAGCGTCGACTTCCCGCAGGCGTTGGCGCCGATGATCGCGGTGATCTCACCCGGCGGGATGTCGAGGTCGAGGCCGTCGATGACCACCCGGTCGTCGTAGGCGACCCGGAGCTGCTCCACCCGCAGCGAGGGGGCGTCGGATGTCATGTGTCAGCCTCCGGAGCCGGATCGGTTGGCCCTGGCCAGCAGCCAGAGCAGGAGCGGGGCGCCGAGGATGCCGGTGACGATGCCGACCGGCAGCGCGGACGCGGTGATCTCGCGGGCGATGATGTCGCTGCCCAGCACCACGACCGCGCCGGTGAGCGCGGACGCCGTGATCGGCGGCGACGAGAGCCGCGCGAGCCGTTGCGCGATCTGCGGTGCCGTCAGGGCGACGAACGAGATCGGGCCCGCGGACGCCGTCGCGAACGCGACCAGGCCGGCGCCGGAGAGCAGCAGGCCCAGCCGCACCGGCTGCACCGGCGTGCCGAGCCCGGCCGCCACCTCGTCGCCGAGCAGCAGCGTGCTCATCCACCGCGACAGCGCCAGCACCACCGGCAGCAGCACGCAGAGCGCGCCCAGCAGCGGGATGACGTGCTCCCAGCCGCGGTTGGCGAGGTTGCCGACCATCCAGCCGATCGCCGCCTGCGCCTCGGTGATCTGCGCGCGGCTGAGCAGGTAGTCGGTCAGGCTGGTGCACATCGCGAAGATCCCGATGCCCACCAGCAGGATCCGGTAGCCGGTGGTGCCGCGCCGCCAAGCGAGCGCGTACACCAGCACCGCCGTGAACAGCCCGCCGAACAGGCCGAGCGTCGTCGTGCCGAGGCCGCCGCCGAAGCCGAACGCGATCCCGGCGACGACGGCGGTGGCCGCGCCGGCGTTGATGCCGATCATGTCCGGGCTGGCCAGCGGGTTGCGCGTGATGGTCTGGAACACCGCGCCGGACGCGCCGAACGCGATCCCGGCCAGCAGCCCGGTGAGCGCCCGGGGCAGGCGCAGTTCCTGCACGATGTAGCCGTTTCCGCTGTCGCTGCCGCCGAAGAGGCCGGACAGGACGTCGGACACGCTCATCGGGACGTCGCCGATCGTCATGCCGACGCAGAACAGCACGAACGTCAGCACGGCGAGCACGAGGCAGACGATCAGCAGCCGCGGCCGGAAACGGCCCGACACCGGTGGTGTCGTGAGCCGGAAGGTGCGTCGCGCTGGGAGCAAGGCCATGTCAGGACTCCACGAGCTTGCGCCGGCGAACCAGGTAGATGAAGAACGGCGCGCCGAGGAACGCGACGATCACGCCGGCCCGGATCTCGCTGGGCCGCGCCAGGATCCGGCCGAGGATGTCGGCGGCCAGCAGCAGGCACGGCGCGAGCACCGCGGTGTAGGGCAGCAGCCAGCGGTGGTCCGGGCCGATGACGAACCGCACCGCGTGCGGGACGATCAGGCCGAGGAACACGATCGGCCCGGCGACGGCGACGGCCGCGCCGGTCAGCAGGGTGATCGCCAGTGCGCCGCGCAGCCGCAGCGGGCCGAGCTTGCGGCCCAGCGCGATCGCGACGTCGTCCCCGAGGGCGAGGCTGTTCAGCGCCGGGCCGCTCGCGATCGCCAGCACCACGCCGATCACGAGGAACGGCAGGACCTGCAGCAGCGCGCTGCTGTCGACGCCGGCGAGCGAGCCCGCCGACCAGAAGCGGTAGCGGTTGAGCGCCACCGGGTCCGACAGCACCATCGCGCTGGTGAACGAGGCGAGCAACGCCGTGACGGCGGCCCCGGCGAGCGCGAGCTTGACCGGGCTCGACCCGGCGCGGCCGCGGGTGCCGAGGAAGTAGACGACGGTCGTCGCGGCCAGCGCACCGGCGAAGGCGAACCAGATGTAACCGTAGGCCGAGCTGACGCCGAGCACGGTGATCGAGAACACGATGGCGAACGCGGCCCCGGCGCTGACGCCGAGCAGGCCCGGGTCGGCCAGCGGGTTGCGGGTCAGCGCCTGCATCACGCAGCCGGCGAGCCCGAGACCGGCGCCCACCAGCACCGCGAGGAGCGTCCGCGGCAGCCGGACACTGTGGATGATCACGGCGTCGGCGGAGCCGTCGTTGTGCCACAGCACCTGCCAGACGGCGCCGAACGAGATCTCCTTGGAACCCAGCCAGACGCTCAGCAGGCACAGCAGAACGAGGACCGCGAGGGCGGCGAGGAATCCGATCGCGCGGCCCGTGTGTGGCGGGCGTCGCGTGAGAGCGATACCTCCGGGGTCTGTTCGCACCGCACCTCCGACTGGTACCAATTTTAGGTAAGGCTAACCGATGGTACAGGAGTGCATTCTCACCCTCGGTTTGTTAGGTTCACCTAAGTTCGCGCCCCGTTCGGGGTGCCGCAAGCAGCGGGAGGCTGGTCTACCGGTGAGCAACGGTGACGCTGTGCAGCAGGTCGCGGACCTCGGGTTCTGGCGTGATCGCCTCGCGTCGGCGCCGAAGGAACTGCCGCTGCCGGTCGACCGCCCGTACCCGGCCGAGCCCGTTCCGGCTCGGCTGCCCTGGTCGTCCCCGCCGGTCGACGAGTTGACGTTGCTCGCGGCGTTCACGGTGCTGCTGTCCCGGTACGCGGGCACCTCGGACGTGGTCGTCGGGATCGGCGCGCTGGTGCCGGTGCGGGTCGACCTGGGCGGTTCGCCCGGGTTCGCCGAGGTGGTCGAGCGTGTGCGCGCGGCGCGTGAAGCAGCGTTGGCGCACCGGGTTCCGTTCGGTGACCTCGTCGCCGAGCTGCAGCCCGAGCCCGGTCGTGGGGGATCGGTGCTCGTCAACGTCGGCTTCGGCGCCGAGACGGACCTGCCGCTCGACCTGAACCTGACCACCGGTGGTGTGCACTACCGCGCCGACGTCCTCGACGAGTCCACTGTGGACCGGATGCTCGGCCACCTCGAGCACCTCCTCGTCGCCGCGCTGGAACGTCCACAGTGGCCGGTCGCGCGACTCGACCTGGTGCCGGATCCGGAACTGCGCCGGATGCTCGACGAGTGGAACGACACCGACCTCGACACGCCGCTGGCGACGCTGCCGGAGCTGTTCGCCGCCCGCGTCCGCGAAGCGCCGGACTCGGTCGCGCTGGTCTTGGAGGACGTCGAGATCACCTACGCCGAACTCGACGCGCGGGCGAACCGGCTCGCGCACGTCCTCATTGGCCGTGGCGCCGGGCCGGAGCGGGTGATCGCGCTGGCCGTGCCGCGGTCGGTCGAGATGATCGTGGCGGAGCTGGCCGTGCTCAAGGCCGGCGCCGCCTACCTGCCGCTGGACCAGGACTACCCGGTCGACCGGATCACGTTCATGGTCGCCGACGCCGGCCCGGTGTGCGTGGTGACCACGAGCGAGCTGGCCGACCGCTTCGACGGCGACGTCCTCCTGCTCGACGAGACGTTCCTGGCCGACGCGCCGGCGACGGACCCGGGCGCGGCGATCGTCCCGGCCAACGCGGCCTACGTCATCTACACGTCCGGCTCCACCGGGCGCCCCAAGGGCGTCGTCGTGTCCCACGCGGGTGTCGCGAAGCTGGTCGCGACCCAGACCCAGCGGTTCGGGATCGGTCCGCGGAGCCGGGTGCTGCAGTTCGCGTCGCCGAGTTTCGACGTCGCCTTCTGGGACCTGTGCCTCGGGCTGCTGTCGGGCGGACGCCTGGTGGTCGTCCCGGCCGAGCGGCGCGTCCCCGGCCCGGAGCTGGCCGACTACGCGAACGCGCACGGCGTCGACTTCATGATCCTGCCGCCCGCGCTGCTCGCCGAGTTCCCCGAGGACTGCGACCTGCCGCGCGACAGCGTCCTGCTCGCCGGCACCGAGCGCGTTTCACCCGAGCTGGTCCGGCGGTGGGCGCCGGGCCGGCGGATGTTCAACGCCTACGGCCCGACCGAGGCCACGACCAACTCGACGCTCGGCCTCTGCGACCCGGAGATCACGCCGGGCTCGGCCGTCCCGATCGGCGTCCCGGACCCCGGCACCCGCGCGTACGTGCTCGACGCGTTCCTCGCGCCGGTCCCGGTCGGCGTCGTGGGGGAGCTGTACCTCGCCGGCTCCGGCCTGGCGCGTGGCTACCTCGGGCGGGCCGGGCTGACGTCGGAGCGGTTCGTGGCCGACCCGTTCGGCTCGGGTGGACGGCTCTACCGCACCGGTGACCTGGTGAAATGGCTCCCGGACGGCCGGCTCGTGTTCCTGGGCCGCGCCGACGACCAGGTCAAGATCCGTGGCTACCGCATCGAACTCGGCGAGATCGAATCCGTGCTGGCCGAGCATCCCCGCGTCGCCCAGTCCGTCGTCGTCGCGCAGGACGGACACCTGTACGCCTACGCCGTGCCGGTCCCGGACCGCGCGGCCGAGCAGGGCCACGTCGCCGAGTGGCACGACGTCCACGAGGAGATGCTCGCCGGCTCCACCGGCATCGAGGAGAACTTCGCCGGCTGGAACTCCAGCTACGACGGCTCCGACATCCCCCTCGACGAGATGCGCGAGTGGCACGCGGCGACCGTCGAGCGCATCCGCGCGCTGTGGCCGAAGCGGGTTCTCGAGATCGGCGTCGGCAGCGGGCTCATCCTCTCCCGGATCGCCCCGGACGCCGAAACCTACTGGGGCGTCGACCTTTCCGAGAGCGCCGTCGAGAACGTGCGGCGCGAGGTCGCCGCGATGCCGGAGCTGGCGGGCAAGGTCCACCTCGCCGCGCGGCCCGCGCACGACCTCGGCGAGCTGCCGGACGAGCCGTTCGACACCGTGATCGTCAACTCGGTCGCCCAGTACTTCCCGAGCGCCGACTACCTCGCCGAGGTCGTCCGGACCGCCGCCGGGCTCCTCGCCCCGGGTGGCACGATCTTCCTCGGCGACATCCGCAACCTCCGCTCCCTGCGCGCGTTCCGGACCGCTGTCGAGCTGCGCCACGACCGTGGTGACGTCGCCGCCGTCGACCAGGCGATCGCCCGCGAAGGCGAACTCGTCCTCGATCCCGACTTCTTCCCGGCCCTCGCCCGGAGCCTTGACGGCTTCGACGTCGACCTGTGGGTCAAGCGCGGCGACGCGCACAACGAGCTGACCCGGCACCGCTACGACGTCGTCCTGCGCAAGGCACCACGGCCGTCGCCCGCCGACGAGCAGGTCATCGCGTTCGGCGATCTCGCCGCGGTGGAAGGGTTCCTGTCCGCCGAGACGCCGGAGCGGCTGCGCGTCACCGGCGTGCCGGACGCGCGGTTGTCCGGCGAACTCGCTGCGGTTCGCGCGCTCGACGAAGGTGACCCGGCGGCGGTGTGGGCCCTGGACGTGCGTGACGGCGTCGACCCGGAGGACCTGCACCGGCTCGCCGACCGGGCCGGCTACTGCGTCGCGGTCACGCCTGCCGCGGCCGGGGAGCTGGAGGCCGTCTTCAGCCGGTCGGCGCCGGACGCGGCCTACCGCCCGGTGCGGAGCACGGGTGCCCCGGCGTCGTACGCCAACAACCCGGCCGCCCGGCGCGAGACCGGCGCGCTGGTCGCGTCGCTGCGGTCGCACGTGCGGGACCGGCTGCCGCAGTACATGGTGCCCACGGCGTTCGTCGTGCTCGACAAGCTGCCCGTGCTGGCCTCGGGCAAGCTCGACCGCAAGGCCCTCCCGGCGCCGGAGCGGTTCACCGCCGGGCCGGGCCGTGCGCCCCGCAACCCCGTCGAGCAGCTGCTGTGCGAGCTGTTCGCCGACGTCCTCGGCGTGCCGCGGGTCGGTCCGGACGACGACTTCTTCGCCCTCGGCGGGCATTCCCTGATGGCCACGCGGCTGATCCAGCGCATCCGCGCGGCCGTCGGCGCCGACATCCCGGTGCGCGCGGTCTTCGACGCGCCGACCGTGGCCGCCCTCGCGGACCTCCTGGCCGGTGCCGCGTCGGGCACCGAACGGCGTCCGCTCGAACGCTTCCAGGAACGGCCGGAGCGGCTCCCGCTGTCGTTCGCGCAGCAGCGGCTGTGGTTCCTGCACGGCCTCGAAGGCGGGTCGGCGACCTACAACGTCCCGCTTGTCATGCGGCTGTCCGGTGAGCTGGACGTCGAGGCGCTGCGGACCGCGTTGCACGACGTCCTCGGCCGCCACGAAGCGCTGCGGACGGTGTTCCCCGTCGCGGACGGCGTGGCCTACCAGCACGTTCTGCCCGACGGCGAGGTCGACCTGGTAGTGCGGACGGTCGCCGAGCCCGCGGTGGACTCCACTGTGGACGCTCTCGTGCGCGAGGTCTTCGACCTCGGCGCCGGGGTGCCCGTCCGCGCCGAGTTGCTGACGATCGACCCGCGCCGGCACGTCCTCGTGCTCGTCATCCACCACATCGCCGCCGACGGCTGGTCGTTGTCGCCGCTGTGGCGCGACATCGCCACGGCGTACGGCGCCCGCCGGCAGGGCGAAGATCCACAGTGGACGCCGCTGCCGGTCCAGTACGCCGACTACACCCTCTGGCAACGCGAACTCCTCGCCACCGAGGAGACCGCCCAGCTCGGCTACTGGCGCGCGACCCTGCGCGACCTGCCCGAGCGGATCAGCCTCCCGCTCGACCGGCCGCACCCGGCGGTGTCCGCCTACCGCGGCGGGTTCTTCACCTTCGCCTGGGACGCCGGCCTCCAGGCCGGGCTCGGCGACCTCGCGCGCGCGTGCGGCGCCAGCCCGTTCATGGTCGTTCACGCGGGCCTGACCGCGCTGCTGTCCCGGCTCGGCGGCGGCACCGACATCCCGATCGGCACGCCCATCGCCGGCCGGTCCGACCAGGCCCTCGACGACCTCGTCGGCTTCTTCGTCAACACCCTCGTCCTGCGCGTCGACACCGGCGGCGACCCGACGTTCCGCGACCTCGTCGCGCGCGTCCGGGAGCGCAGCCTCGACGCGTACGCCCACCAGGACGTCCCCTTCGAACGGCTCGTCGAAGCGCTGAACCCGGCACGGTCGCTGGCGCACCACCCGCTGTTCCAGACCATGCTGGCCTGGCAGAACACCCCCGGCTCCGGCGTCGAGCTGCCCGGGCTGACGGTGACCGAGCAGCCCGTCGGCACCGGCACCGCGAAGTTCGACCTCTGGTTCTCCCTGACCGAGCACGCCGACGGCATCACCGGCCAGGCCGAGTTCAACGCCGAGGTCTTCGACCGCTCCACTGTGGACGCGCTCCTGGCGCGTCTGGAAGTCCTGCTGCGCCAGGTGGTCTCGGCCCCGGACCGCCGCCTCGGCTCCCTCGACGTGCTCACCGAGGCCGAGCGTGACGGCCTGGATGCCGTCTGGTCCGGCGCCGTCGAGGACGTCCCCGCGGTCACCGTGCCCGAGTTGTTCGCCGCGCAGGTCGCGCGGACGCCGGACCACCCGGCCCTGGTCTTCGAGGACGACCGGCTCACCTACGCCGAGCTGGACGCCGCGTCGAACCGCCTCGCCCAGGCCCTCGTCGCGCGCGGTGCGGGACCCGAGAAGGTGGTCGCCCTCGCACTCCCGCGGTCGACGCACCTGGTCACGGCCATCCTCGCCGTGCTCAAGGCGGGCGCCGCCTACCTGCCGCTCGACCCCGGCTACCCGGCCGAGCGGATCGCCTTCATGCTCGAAGACGCCCAGCCGACCCTGGTGCTGGCCACGACGGAGACCGCTGTCCCCGGCGCGCTGCTGCTGGACGAGCCCGTGACGGCCGCCGGGTTCCCGGCCAAGGCGCCGGACGTGGTGCTCCGGCCGGAAAACCCGGCCTACGTCATCTACACCTCCGGCTCGACGGGCCGGCCCAAGGGTGTTGTCGTGCCGCACGCGGGCATCGTCAACCGCCTGCTGTGGATGCAGCACGAATACGGCCTGACCGGCGACGACCGGGTGCTGCAGAAGACGCCGTCCAGCTTCGACGTCTCGGTCTGGGAGTTCCTCTGGCCGCTGCTCACCGGCGCCACCGAGGTCGTGGCCCGGCCCGACGGCCACAAGGACCCGGCCTACCTCGCGCGGCTGATCCGCGAGCACGACGTCACGACCGTCCACTTCGTCCCGTCGATGCTGCAGGTGTTTCTCCAGGAGCCCACCGCGGCGGAGTGCACGAGCCTGCGCCGGGTCCTGTGCAGTGGTGAGGCGCTGCCGCCCGAGGCCGTCGCGCGGTTCGGGCAGGTGCTGGACGCCGAGCTGCACAACCTCTACGGCCCCACCGAAGCCTCGGTCGACGTCACGTCCTGGCACACCTCGCCCGGCGAAGCGACCGTCCCGATCGGACGTCCGGTGTGGAACACCCGCACGTACGTCCTCGACGCCGCGCTGCGACCGGTCCCGCCGGGTACGCCCGGTGAGCTGTACCTCGCCGGAGTCCAGCTCGCCCGCGGTTACCTCGGGCGGCCGGGGTTGAGCGCGGAGCGGTTCGTCGCCTCGCCGTTCGAGCCGGGGGAGCGGATGTACCGCACCGGTGACGTCGCCCGGTTCCGCGCCGACGGTGTCCTTGAGTTCCTCGGCCGCGGCGACGAGCAGATCAAGATCCGCGGCTTCCGCGTCGAACCGGGCGAGATCGCCGCGACGCTCGCCGCGCACGACGACGTCGCCCACGCCGTCGTCGTCGCCCGCGAGGACCGGCCGGGCGACGTCCGCCTGGTCGGGTACGTCGTGCCCGCCGAAACCCCCGCGTCGGCCACGGACGAGACCGAGCAGGTCGGCGAGTGGCGCGAGCTGTACGACTCGATGTACTCCGGCGCGACCGACGACTTCGAAGGCTGGAACTCCAGCTACACCGGCGAGCCGATCCCGCGGGACGAGATGCGGGAGTGGCGCGACGCCATCGTCACGCGGATCCGCGAGACGCGGCCGCGGCGCGTGCTGGAACTCGGCGTCGGCACCGGCCTGCTGCTCACCGAGCTGGCCCCGCACTGCGAGTCCTACTGGGGCACGGACTTCTCCGCCGAGGTCATCGCGTCCCTCGGTCACCGGGTCGCGGCCGACCCCGCGCTCGCGGACTACGTCGAGCTGCGCACCGGTGACGCCGCCGACGTCTCCGGCCTGCCTTCCGGCTACTTCGACACGATCGTGCTCAACTCGGTCGTCCAGTACTTCCCCAGCGGGACGTATCTCCTGGATGTTCTGGAGAAGGCCGTCAGCCTCCTCGCTCCGGGCGGGACCGTGTTCGTCGGCGACGTCCGCGACCTGCGGCAGGTCCGGGCGTTCCACACCGAGGTCGCCCGGCAGCGCGGGGGAGACGTCGAGCAGGCCTTGTTGCGGGAGAAGGAACTCCTTGTCGCACCGGAGTTCTTCGCCGGGCTGGAGGGCGTCACGGCGGACATCCGCGTCAAGCGTGGGCGTGGGGTCAACGAACTCACCCAGTTCCGCTACGACGTCGTCCTCCACACGTCACCCGTCGAAGCGCCGACGGTTGAGGTCCTGACCTGGGGCACCGATGTGTCCTCAGCGGACGAGGTCGTGCTCGATGGTGGTGTCCGGATCAACGGCGTGCCGAACGGGCGCACCATCGACGGCGTCAACCCGCAGGACTGGTACGACCTGGGTGACGCCCACGGCTACACCACGGCCGTCACCTGGTCGGCCGAAGGCGACGGCTCGGTCGACGTCGTGTTCACGACCGGCTCGGCCGCCGGTGCCTTCCGGCCCGGACCGGAACCGCTGCTGGCCTACACCGGCAACCCCGGCCGCTTCCGCCGGATCAGCACGCTGTCCGCCGACCTCCGCGCGCTGGCCGCCGAGAGCCTGCCGGAGCACATGGTGCCGTCGGCGATCGTCGTGCTCGACGCGCTCCCGGTGACGGCCAACGGCAAGCTCGACCGCCGCGCCCTGCCCTCACCCGACCCGGTCGCACCGACGTCCGACCGCGCGCCGCGCACGCCCGTCGAGCGACAGCTGTGTGAGCTGTTCGCCGACGTCCTCGGCCTGCCGCGCGTCGGCCCGGACGACAGCTTCTTCACCCTCGGCGGCCACTCGCTGCTGGCCACCCGGCTCATCGCGCGCATCCGCACGACCCTGAACGCCGAACTGGAAGTCCGGTCGGTGTTCGAGACGCCGACCGCCGCGGGCCTGGCCGAGCTGATCTCCGCCGGCAGCGGACCCGCCCGGCCACCGCTGGTCCCGGTGCAGCGGCCGGCCCTGGTGCCGCTGTCGGGTGCCCAGCAGCGGCTGTGGTTCCTGCACCACCTCGAAGGCCCGTCGGCCACCTACAACGTGCCGCTGATCATGCGCCTCGACGGCGACCTGGACGTCGACGCTCTGCGGGAGGCACTGTCCGACGTGGTCGAGCGCCACGAGGCGCTGCGGACCCGCTTCCCGCAGCATGACGGCGTGCCCTACCAGGACATCCTCCCGCCGTCCGCGGTCGACCTGCCGGTCCGTCAGGTCACCGACCTCGACAGCGCCCTGACCGGCCTCGTCCGGGGCTCGTTCGACCTCGAACAGCACGCGCCGATGCGCGCGGAACTGCTGCGCCTGGCCGAAGGCGAGCACGTGCTCGCGCTCGTGTTCCACCACATCGCCTCCGACGGCTGGTCGATGGCCCCCCTGTGGCGTGACCTCGCCACGGCCTACACCGCCCGCCGCGCCGGCGGGCGTCCCCAATGGACGCCGCTGCCGGTGCAGTACGCGGACTACACGCTGTGGCAACAGAACCTGCTCGGCCGCGAGGACGACCCGGACAGCGTCCTCACCGCCCAGCTCGACTACTGGCGCGAGGCCCTCGACGGCCTGCCCGACCGCATCGAGCTGCCCCTCGACCGGCCGCACCCGTCCACCGCGACCTTCCGCGGTGAACTGCACACCTTCACCTGGGACGCCGACCTCCACACCGGACTGTCCACTGTGGCCCGCGAGTGCGGCGCCAGCGTGTTCATGGTCGTGCACGCGGCCCTCGCCGCGTTGCTGACACGGCTGGGCGCGGGCCCGGACGTCCCGATCGGCTCACCCATCGCCGGGCGCACCGACCAGGCCCTCGACGACCTCGTGGGGTTCTTCGTCAACACGCTGGTGCTGCGCGTCGACACCGCGGGCGAGCCGACGTTCCGCGACCTGGTCGGCCGCGTCCGCGAGCGCAACCTCGACGCGTACGCTCACCAGGACGTCCCGTTCGAGCGCCTGGTCGAGATCCTCAACCCGGCGCGGTCGCTGTCGTACCACCCGCTGTTCCAGGTGATGATCGCCGGGCAGAACAACACCCGCGCCGAAGTCACCCTGCCCGGGCTGACCGTCACCGAGATCCCGGTGACCACCGGGACGTCGAAGTTCGACCTCTCGATTTCGCTGACCGAGCGCGAAGCCGGGATCGACGGCGTCCTGGAGTTCAACGCCGACGTCTTCGACCACCCGGGTGCCGACGCGATCCTGCGCCGTCTCGAAGTCCTCCTGCGCGCGGCCCTGGCCGAGCCCGACCGCGCGGTCGGCGCCCTGGACCTCCTCGAAGGTGACGAACGCGATCTGGTGCTGACCCGCTGGGCCGGGTCCCTTGAACCGGCGGGAACGGAGACGTTCCCCGGTCTCTTCGCCCAGCGTGTAGACGAGGCTCCGGACGCCGTGGCGCTCGTCTTCGAGGACGTCGAGCTGACCTACGCCGAACTCGACGCGCGAGCCAACCAGCTCGCCCACCTGCTGATCGAGCGCGGGGCCGGGCTCGAGAAGGTCGTCGCGCTGGCCGTGCCACGGTCGGTCGAGATGATCGTCGCCGAGCTGGCCGTGCTCAAGGCCGGCGCCGCCTACCTGCCGGTCGACGTCGACTACCCGGGCGACCGGATCGCGTTCATGGTCTCCGACGCCAAGCCGGTGTGCGTGGTGACCACGCGGGAGATCGACGGCAAGCTGCCCGCCGACGTGCCGCGCGTGCTCTTGGAAGACCTGCCCACGATGTCCACAGTGGACCCGGCCGTGCCGGTCAAGCCGGAGAACGCGGCGTACGTGATCTACACGTCCGGCTCGTCCGGCCGTCCCAAGGGCGTGGTGCTGCAGCACTCCGGCGTCGCGAAGCTCGTCGCGACCCAGAAGGAGCGGTTCGGGATCGGGCCGCACAGCCGCGTCCTGCAGTTCGCGTCGCCGAGCTTCGACGTCGCGTTCTGGGACCTCTGCCTCGGCCTGCTCTCCGGCGGCCGGCTGATCGTGGTCCCGGCCGAGCGCCGGGTCGCCGGGCCCGCGCTGACCGAATACGCCCACGAGCACGGCGCGGACTTCATGATCCTCCCGCCCGCGCTGCTCGACGCGATGCCGGCGGACTGCGACCTGCCGCGTGACAGCGTCCTGCTCGCGGGCACCGAGCGCGTGTCGCCGGAGCTGATCCGGCGCTGGGCGCCGGGACGGCGGATGTTCAACGCCTACGGCCCGACGGAGGCGACCACGAACTCGACGCTCGGCGAGAGCGACCCGGTCGAACTCGCCGACGCGACCGTCGTGCCCATCGGCATCCCCGACCCCGGGACCCGCGCGTACGTCCTCGACGCCGGACTGCGGCCGGTCCCGCCGGGCGTGGTGGGGGAGCTGTACCTCGCCGGCTCCGGCCTGGCCCGTGGCTACCTCGGGCGGGCCGGGCTGACGTCGGAGCGGTTCGTCGCCGACCCGTTCGGGTCCGGCGGACGGCTCTACCGCACCGGTGACCTGGTGAAATGGCTGCCGGACGGCCGTCTCGTCTTCCTGGGCCGGGCCGACGACCAGGTCAAGATCCGCGGCTACCGCATCGAACCGGGCGAGATCGAAGCCGTCATCACCGAGCACCCGGCCGTCGCGCAGTCCGTCGTGCTCGCCCAGGACGGGCGGCTCATCGCCTACGCCGTCCCGGCCGCGAGCCGCGACGAAGAAGCGGAGCTGGACCACGTCGGCGAGTGGCGTGAACTGCACGAGAACGTCTTCGACGACGCCGCGTCCGGTGGTTTCGAGGAGAACTTCACGGGGTGGAACTCCAGCTACGACGGCTCGGAGATCCCCCTCGGCGAGATGCGCGAGTGGCACGCGGCGACGATCGAGCGCATCCAGGCGCTGCGGCCGAAGCGGGTCCTCGAGATCGGCGTCGGGTCCGGGCTCATCCTGTCCCGGATCGCGCCGGACGCCGAGGCGTACTGGGGCGTCGACCTGTCCGAGAAGGCGATCGCCAACCTGCGCCGCGAGCTGGCCGGACGCCCCGACCTGGCGGGCAAGGTGCACGTCGCGGCCCGGCCCGCGCACGACCTCGGCGAGCTGCCGGACGAGCCGTTCGACACCGTGATCGTCAACTCCGTCGCGCAGTACTTCCCGAGCGTCGACTACCTCGCCGAGGTCATCCGGACCGCCGCCGCGCGCGTCCGGCCCGGCGGCGTGCTCTTCCTCGGCGACATCCGGAACCTGCGCTCGCTGCGGGCGTTCCGCACGGCGACCGAGCTGCGGCACGGCCGCCGGAGTGCCGCCGCGGTCGACCAGGCCGTCGCTCGTGACGGCGAACTCGTCCTCGACCCCGACTTCTTCACCGCGGTGGCCCGCGAGCTGGCCGGCTTCGACGACGTCGACCTGTGGTTCAAGCGCGGCCACGCGCACAACGAGCTGACCCGGCACCGCTACGACGTCGTCCTGCGGAAGGCGCCGAAGCCGGCTCCGGTCGACGAGCAGGTCGTCACGTTCGAGTCCGTCGCCGAGCTGGAGCGGCTGCTGGCCGAGCACCCCGCGCGGCTGCGCGTCACCGGCGTGCCGAACGCGCGCCTGTCCGGCGAACTGGCTGCCGTCGCCGCGCTGGCCGCAGGCGACGCGGACGCGGCGTTGTCCGCTTTGGACGGTGAGCCGTCCGGAGTGGACCCCGAGACGTTGCAGGAACTGGGCTCGCGCCTGGGCTACCGGGTGTACTCGACGGTCACGGCGCAGGAGGGCGCGCTGGAGGTCGTGTTCACCACCGGCGACCCGGTCCGGATCCACCGCGCCCGCTCGGTGCGGGCCGCGCTCGGCACCCTGGGCAACCACCCGGCGGGCCGGCGCGACACGAGTGCGCTGGTGACGGCGTTGCGGGCGCACGTCCGCGACCGGCTGCCGCAGTACATGGTGCCCTCGGCGTTCGTCGTGCTGGACCGGCTGCCGCTGCTCGCCTCCGGCAAGCTCGACCGCCGTGCCCTGCCGAGCCCGGACAAGCAGGAAGCCACGACCGGACGCGCCCCGCGCACCCCGGCCGAAGAAGTCCTCTGCGGCCTCTTCGCCGAAGTCCTCGACGCTGCGTCGATCGGCGTCGACGACGACTTCTTCGCCCTCGGCGGCCATTCGCTGATGGCGACGCGCCTGGTCGCGCGGCTGCGCGCGGTGTTCGGCGTCGAGCTGCAGGTGCGGTCGGTGTTCGAGACGCCGACCGTGGCCGGGCTCGCCGCGCTGCTGTCCACACTGGACTCGTCGGTCGCCCGGCCCGCCCTCGTGCGCGCCGACCCGCGGCCCGACGCGTTGCCGCTGTCGTTCGCCCAGCAGCGGCTGTGGTTCCTGCACCGGCTGGAAGGCCCGTCGGCGACGTACAACATGCCGACCGCGGTCCGCCTCACCGGCGACCTCGACGTCACCGCACTGCGGGCCGCGCTGTCCGACGTCGTCGAGCGGCACGAAGCCCTGCGGACCGTCTTCCCGGAGATCGACGGCGAAGCCCGCCAGCTGATCCTCGACGACGTCGAGATCCCGCTGCACACCCGCGACGTCACCGAGGCGACGCTCGCCGACGCGGTGTCCGACGTGGCCCGCACGGTGTTCGAGCTGGAGTCGGAAGTCCCGTTGCGCGCGGAGCTGCTGCGCCTGGGCGCCCGTGAACACGTCCTGGCGCTGGTGTTCCACCACATCGCCTCGGACGGCTGGTCGACCGCGCCGCTGTGGCGCGACCTCGCCACGGCCTACACCGCCCGCCGCGCCGGCGAACGTCCCGAGCAGACGCCGTTGCCGGTGCAGTACGCGGACTACACGCTGTGGCAGCGCGACGTCCTCGGCGAGCAGGTCATCGAACCGCAGCTGGCCTACTGGCGCGAGACCCTCGCGGACCTGCCGGAACGCATCGAGCTGCCGACCGACCGGCCGCACCCGGCGGAAACGTCCTACCAGGGCGAACAGTTCTCGTTCGGCTGGGACGCCGACCTCCACGGTGGACTCGTCGAGCTCGCCCGTTCGTGCGGCGCCAGCGTGTTCATGGTCGTGCACGCCGGCCTCACCGCCGTCCTGACCCGGCTCGGCGCGGGCACCGACGTCCCGATCGGCACGTCCATCGCCGGGCGCACCGACCAGGCCCTCGACGACCTCGTCGGGTTCTTCGTCAACACCCTGGTCCTGCGCGTCGGCACCGACGGCGACCCGTCGTTTCGCGATCTGGTCGCCCGGGTGCGCGACCGCAGCTTGGACGCGTACGCGCACCAGGACGTCCCGTTCGAACGCCTGGTGGAGGCGCTCAACCCGGTCCGTTCGCTGGCGTACGCGCCGCTGTTCCAGACGATGCTGGCCTGGCAGAACAACGCCGTCGCCGACCTCGGCCTGCCGGGCCTGACCGTCGAGGAGGAGCCGGTCCGCACCGGCACCGCTCGCGCCGACCTGACGCTCTTCGTCGGCGAGCGGCCCGGCAACCGGACCGGCATCCGCGGCACCGCCGAGTACAACAGCGACGTCTTCGACCGCGCGAGCGTCGAAGCGATCCTGGGGCGGCTCCGCGCGTTGCTGTGCGCGGCCGTCGCCGACCCGGACACCCGGATCGGCGCGGTCGACCTCCTCACCGACGCCGAGCACGAGCAGCTCGCTGCCGATCCCGCGACTCCGCTGCCCGCGGAGACGGTCGCGGAGCTGTTCGCCGCGCAGGTGGCTCGCACCCCGGACGCCACGGCGCTGGTGTTCGGCCCGGACCGCTTGACGTACGCGGAACTGGACGGTCGGGCGACGACGCTGGCTCGCGCGCTCCTCGCTCGGGGCGCGGGCCCGGAGAAGGTGGTCGCGGTGGCGCTGCCGCGGTCGGTCGAGCTGGTGACCGCGCTCGTCGCGGTGCTCAAGACCGGTGCCGCCTACCTCCCGCTGGACCTGAACCACCCGGCCGAACGCGTCGACCTGATGCTCACCGACGCCGCGCCGCACCTGGTCGTCGCGCACGAAAGCTTCGGCGATCGCCTGGTGCGGCCCGACGAGACTGCGGCGGAACCGGCCGCGTGGCCGGAGATCAGCCCGGAGAACCCGGCGTACGTGATCTTCACGTCCGGCTCGACCGGCCGGCCGAAGGCGGTCGCGGGCACCCAGCTGGCGCTGGCCAACCGGCTGCACTGGGGCCGGGATCTCGCTCCGGGCGTGCGCGTGGCCAAGAGCGCGTTGACGTTCATCGACGGATCGACCGAGCTGCTCGGCGGGCTCGTCGCGGGCGACCCGGTGGTCCTCGCCGACGACGCGACGGCCACCGACCCGCACGCCCTCGCCGACCTGGTGCGCAGCAGCGGCGCCCAGGTGCTGACCGTCGTGCCCAGCCTGCTCGACACCTTCGTGGAAGACGTGGAAGACACCGCAGTCGACTCGGTGACGACGTGGATCACCAGTGGTGAGCCGCTTTCCGCGGCGCTGGCCGAGAAGGTGGCCCGGCGGTGGCCGTCGGCGAAGCTGGTGAACCTGTACGGCTGCTCGGAAGTCGCGGGGGACAGCCTGGCGCAGGTCTGCGGGCCCGTGGCGATCGGACGGCCCGTCGCGAACACCCGCGCGTACGTCCTCGACGCCGCGCTGCGCCCGGTGCCGCCGGGCGTGCGGGGCGAGCTGTACCTGGCCGGGGCCGGGCTCGCCCGGGGCTACCTCGGCCGGCCGGCGCTCACCGCCGAGCGGTTCGTGGCTTCGCCGTTCGAGCCGGGGGAGCGGATGTACCGCACCGGCGACCTGGTCCGGCGCCGTCCGGACGGCGCGCTGGAGTTCCTCGGCCGCGCCGACCAGCAGATCAAGATCCGCGGCTTCCGCGTCGAACCGGGTGAGGTCGAAGCCGTGCTGACGGCCGACCCGTCGGTCGCTCGCGCGGTCGTGATCGCGCGTGAGAACCGGTTGATCGCCTATGTCGCACCGGCCGGTGACCCGGCCGCGCTGCGCGCATCGTTGACCGCGCGGCTGCCGGAGTACCTGGTGCCGTCGGCGATCGTCGTGCTGCCGGAGCTGCCCGTGAACGCCAACGGCAAGCTCGACCGTGCCGCGCTGCCCGACCCCGAGGTCCGGACCTCGGGCCGGGTCGCGCGGACCCCGGCCGAGCAGGCGCTGGGCGATCTCTTCGCCGACGTCCTCGG
This sequence comes from Amycolatopsis sp. WQ 127309, assembly GCF_023023025.1. Lineage (NCBI taxonomy): Bacteria > Bacillati > Actinomycetota > Actinomycetes > Pseudonocardiales > Pseudonocardiaceae > Amycolatopsis > Amycolatopsis sp. WQ 127309. The sequence goes on along the minus strand of NZ_CP095481.1, from coordinate 8,643,621 downwards.
CGTCCCGGCCGTCGGCCCGGACGACGGGTTCTTCACCCTCGGCGGCCACTCCCTGCTGGCGACACGGCTGGTCAGCCGGATCCGTGCGCTGCTGGGCGTCGAGGTCCCGATCCGGGCGGTGTTCGACGCGCCGACCCCGGCCCGCCTGGCTCAGCTCCTCGACCCCGGCCGGCAGAGCCGTCCCGCGCTGATCCCGGCGGACCGGCCCGAGGTGCTGCCGCTGTCGTTCGCCCAGCAGCGTCTGTGGTTCCTCGACCGCCTGGACGGCCTGTCCGCGACGTACAACATCCCGTGGGCGTGGGAGCTGACCGGTCCGGTCGACGCCGACGCGCTGCGGGCGGCCCTCGGCGACGTCGTCGCCCGGCATGAAGTCCTCCGGACGATCCTGGTCGAGGACCACGGCACGCCCAGCCAGGTCGTCCTCGCCGTCGGCGACGACCGCGCTCGGCCGGTGCTGGTCACGGAAACGGCAGGCGACCTCGACGAACGCGTCGTCGCGGCGGCGTCGTACTGCTTCACCCTCGACGCCGAGATCCCGGTGCGGGCCACGCTCGTTTCCGCCGGCCCGGAGCGGCACGTGTTCGTGCTGCTGGTGCACCACATCGCGGGCGACGGCTGGTCACTCCCGCCGCTGAAGCGCGACCTCGACACCGCCTACGCCGCCCGCCGGCGCGGTGAGCGTCCACAGTGGACGCCGTTGCCGGTGCAGTACGCCGACTACACGCTGTGGCAGCGGGAGATGTTCGGCCGCGCCGACGACCCGGACAGCCTGCTCGGCCGGCAAGCGGCGTTCTGGCGCGACACCCTTGCCGGCATCCCGGACGAGCTGGCCCTCCCGGCGGACCGGCCCCGCCCGGCGCGCTCGACCAACCGCGGCGCGGCGGTGCCGTTCACCGTGTCCGGCGAGGTGCACCGCGGCCTGCGCGACCTCGCCCGCGGCAGCGACACCAGCACGTTCATGGTCCTGCAGGCGGCGCTGGCCGCGTTGCTGACCCGGCTCGGCGCGGGCACCGACATCCCGCTCGGCACCCCGGTGGCCGGCCGGATGGACCACGCCCTGGAGGACCTGGCCGGGTTCTTCGTCAACACGCTCGTGCTGCGCACGGACACCGAGGGCGACCCGACGTTCCGCGAGCTGCTCGCCCGGGTCCGCGAGGCCGACCTGGCCGCGTACGCCCACCAGGACCTGCCGTTCGAGCACCTCGTCGAGCTGCTCAACCCGGCCCGGTCCCTGGCCCGGCACCCGCTGTTCCAGGTCATGCTCGCGGTCTACCATTCGGGTTCCGAGCCGGAAAAGCTGCTCGGGCTCGACGCGGCCTACCGCGACACCGGGCTGCGACAGGCGAAGTTCGACCTGTCCTTCGACCTGGTCGAGACGCCCGACGGCATCGAGGGTGACCTCGAGTTCAGCCTCGACCTGTTCGACGAGCCGACCGCCCGGACGCTCACCGAGCGCCTGGTGCGGCTGATGAGCGCCGTCGTCGCCGACCCGGACCGGCCGCTGAGCCGCATCGACGTCCTGGAACCGCTTGAGCGGCAACGGATCCTCGGCGAGTGGGGCACCGGCGCGCCGGTGACCACGGCGGCGCCGACGGTCGTCGACCGGCTGGCCGCGCAGGTGGCGGCGACCCCGGACGCGACCGCGCTGAGCGACGCGCGGTCGAGCAGCACCTTCGCGGAGTTCGCCGCGCGGACCGACCGGCTGGCTCGCTGGCTGACGGCGCACGGCGCCGGGCCCGAGCGGGTGGTGGCCCTGGTGCTGCCGCGCTCGGCGGCGGTCGTCGAGGCGATCTTCGGCGTGTTCAAGTCGGGCGCGGCGTACCTGCCGGTGGACCCGGACCAGCCGGCGGACCGGATCGCGGCAGTCCTCGCCGACTCGGGTGCGGCGCTGGTCCTGACCAGCCGTGCGCTGGCCGCGCCGGTGCCGGGGGCGTTGTTCGTCGAGGACTTGCTTGAGGACACTGTGGACAGTGCGGCTCAGCTGATCCCGCCGGCACCGGCGAACCCGGCGTACGTGCTCTACACCTCCGGCTCGACCGGCAAGCCCAAGGGCGTCGTCATCCCGCACTCCGGGCTGGTGAACCTGTTCCACAGCCACCGCGAGACGCTCTACCGCCCGGCGGTCGCCGCGGCGGGCGGACGGCGGTTGCGGGTCGGGCACGCGTGGGCGTTCTTCTTCGACGCGTCCTGGCAGCCGCAGCTGTGGATGCTGGACGGCCACGAGGTGCACGTCGTCGACGACGACACCCGCCGCGACCCGGACCGGCTCGCCGCAGTGGTGCGCGAGCGCGGGCTCGACTTCCTCGAGCTGACGCCGTCGCACTTCGCGCAGCTCGCGGCGGCCGGGGTGGTCGAGGACGGTTCGTGCGCCCTGGGCGTCGTCGGCGTCGGTGGTGAAGCCGTTTCCCAGTCGCTGTGGGAGGAGCTGCGGTCGTTCCCGGGCACCGAGGCCTACAACCTGTACGGCCCGACGGAAGCCACCGTGGACGCCCTGGTCGGCCGGGTCGCGGACAGCGAGCGGCCGGTGGTCGGCCGTCCGGTGCACAACGCCCGGGCCTACGTCCTCGACGGCGGGCTCACCCCGGTCCCGGCCGGCGTGCCCGGCGAGCTGTACCTGGCCGGCGCCGGGCTCGCCCGCGGCTACCACGACCGGCCCGCGCTCACCGCGGACCGGTTCGTCGCGGACCCGTTCGGGCCACCGGGGGAGCGGATGTACCGCACCGGCGACCTGGTGCGCTGGCGCCCGGACGGCCAGCTCGAGTACCTCGGCCGCACCGACGACCAGGTGAAGGTCCGAGGCTTCCGGATCGAGCCGGGCGAGATCGAGACGGCGCTGACCCGGCACGACGACGTCGACCAGGCCCTGGTCATCGTCCGCGAGGACCGGGAGAAGCAGCTGGTCGCCTACACCACCCCGGGCCACGCCGATCCGGCGCGGCTGCGGGAGTTCGTGGCCCGCTCGCTACCGGCGTACATGGTGCCCGCGGCGATCGTGCCGCTCGACGCGTTTCCGGTGACCGCCAACGGGAAGCTCGACAAGGCCGCACTGCCGGCGCCGGCGTTCGAGCAGCGCGGCCGGGCTCCCGAGACACCGTTGGAGAAGACCCTCTGCGAGGTGTTCGCGGAGGTCCTGGACGTCGGCACGGTCGGTGCCGACGACGACCTGTTCGCCCTCGGCGGCCATTCGATGCTGCTGGTGGTCCTGCGCAACCGGATCACCGAACGGACCGGGACCGAGCTCCCGATCGCCGAGTTCTTCCGCACCCCCACCGTGGCCGGGCTAGCCGCCCTGCTGACCGAAACACGAGGAAACCGATGCACCGCACCCTGATGAACGCCAAGATCCACCGCGCCACGGTGACCCAGGCCGACCTGCACTACGTCGGCTCCCTGACCATCGACGCGGACCTGATGGCCGCCGCGGACATCGTCGAAGGCGAGCAGGTCCAGATCGTCGACATCACCAACGGCGCCCGCCTGGAGACCTACGCGATCACCGGCGAGCCCGGCACCGGCGTGATCGGGATCAACGGCGCGGCCGCGCACCTGGTGCACCCGGGTGACCTGGTCATCATCATCACCTACGCCCAGGTCCACGAGACCGAGCGCGCCGGGCACCGGCCGCGGGTGGTGCACGTCGACGCCGGCAACCGGCAGGTCCACCTGGGACACGACCCGGCCGAGCCGGTCCCTGGCGCGGAAGCCCAGCTGTCCGGTCGGAAGTGACACAGGTGGGCGTGGACACAGGTAGGCCACGGCGGTTGCGTTAGACAGGCTCGCCTAAATAAGGTGTGCCTACCCTAAAGGTTTGGCGAGAGGTTCTCATGTCGGTGTTTCAAGGCGGTGCCGGTCTTACCCGGCGTGGATTCCTGATCGGGACCGGCGGTCTCGCCGCGGCCGCGGCGCTCACCGCCTGCGGCAGCGGTGACGACAAGCCGGCGGCCGCCGCCTCCGGGCCGTGGGAGTTCACCGACGACCGCAACCAGAAGGCGGCGCGCGACCAGCGCCCGTCGCGCGTCGTGGCCTACGCCAGCTCGGCCGCCGCGCTCTGGGACTACGGCGTCCGCCCGATCGGCGTCTTCGGCCCGCAGAAGACGGCCGACGGCGCCAAGGAGATCCAGGCCGGCAACATCGACCTGAACGCCGTCACCTCGATCGGCAACGCGTGGGACGACTTCAGCATGGAGAAGTTCGCCGCGCTGAAGCCGGACCTGGTCGTCACCGGCCTCACCGGTACCAAGCCGACCGACCTGTGGGTGCTGAAGGACGACCTCGGCCCCAAGGTCCAGGCGATCGCGCCGATCGTCGCGCTGTCGGAGTACAAGGTCACGCTGCCGAAGGTGATCGAACGCTACGAGCAGCTCGCCGTGGCCCTCGGCGGCGACGCGAACTCCGACGCGATCAAGAAGGGCAAGGACGACTTCCAGAAGGCGTCCGACGACCTGAAGGCCGCGATCAAGTCGAAGCCCGGCCTGAAGGTGCTCGTGGTGTCCAGCGACAAGGACAACCTGTACGTCTGCAAGCCGGAGTTCTTCGCCGACCTCGCGTACTACCGCGACCTGGGCCTGGACATCATCAACGGCGCCGGCGCGGACGACTACTTCGAGACGCTCAGCTGGGAGCAGGCCGGCAAGTACCCGGCCGACCTGATCCTCAGCGACAGCCGCACCTTCGCCCTGTCCCGCCAGCAGCTGGCGGCGATCCCGACGTGGGCGCAGCTGCCCGCGGTCAAGGCGAGCCAGCTCGCCGACTGGTCGACCGAGCCGCGGTTCAACCCGGTGCTCGCGGCCCCGGTCATCCAGAAGCTGGCCGAAGTCGTGAAGGGCGCCCGCACCGACATCACCGCCTGAGGAGGCGCACCGTGACCAACCCGTTCGAAGACCCCGAAGGCACGTACCTGGTCCTCGTCAACGCCGAGAACCAGCACAGCCTGTGGCCCGAGTCCGTCGACGTCCCGGCCGGCTGGAACGTCACTTTCGGCCCGGCCGCCCGCCAAGCGTGCCTGGACCACGTGGAAGCGAACTGGACGGACATGCGCCCGAAGTCCCTGGCCGACGCCATGGACAACTGACCCTTCTCCAGCACAACACGCCGGGAGCCACGAGGCTCCCGGCGTGTCGTCTTTCCGTCAGCGCAGCACGCGGTAGGTCAGGTGCGTGACGGAGCCCGCCGCGCGCACCTCCACCTGCTCGAGGTTCAGCGGCGGGACGCCGTCGAACAGCCGGGTGCCGGCGCCGAGCGTGAACGGCGCGATGTGGATCCGCAGCTCGTCGATCAGGCCCGCGGCGAGGTACTGGTTGACGGTGGTCGCGCCACCGTGGATGGAGATGCCCCCGTCCCCGGCCGCTTCGCGGGCGCGCTCGAACGCGGCGTCGATGCCGTCGGTGACGAAGTGGAACGTGGTCCCGCCCGCCATCGGCTGCGGATCGCGCGGGTGGTGGGTGAGCACGAAGACCGGGCCGTGGTACGGCGGGTCGTCACCCCACCAGCCCGGCCACGGCCGGTCCCACTCGCCGCGCACCGGGCCGAACATGTTGCGCCCCATGATGAACGCCTTCGCCGTCAGCATCCTGGCGAACTCGGCCGGGTGCGCTTCGGGGCCTTCGGAGTACCAGGCGTGCAGCTTGTCGCCCCAGCCGTCGCCGCCGTCGTCGCCGAACGGGCGCTCCTCCGTCTGGTTGAGCCCGGCCGCGAACCCGTCGACCGAGATCGTGAGGTCGCACGTCACCTTGCCGTCCGCTGTGGTCATCGCTCTCTCTTCCGTTGCGTGACCACCAGCATGGGAGAGCGGACGCATGACGTCCAATGCCAGAATCGCGCCGGACCCATTGATATCCTTGATGGATGCTCAACCTGGTCCACCTCAAGGTCCTGGCCGCGGTGGCCCGGCACGGGTCGGTCACCGAAGCCGCACGGGAGCTGCACTATTCGCAGCCGTCGGTGAGCCACCACCTGGCCCGGCTGGAGGTGACCACCGGCGTCAAGCTCGTCCAGCGGGTCGGGCGGGGAATCCGGCTGACGCCGGAAGGGCGGCTGCTGGCCGACCGGGCCGCCGAGATCGTCGGGCGGGTCGACGCGGCGACCACCGAGCTGGCCGCCCAGGCCGGGCTGCAGGCCGGAAAGGTCCGGTTGGCCGCCAACGCCTCCGCGCTCGGCACCATCGTGCCGGCGGCGGCCTGCTTGCTGGCCCGGGCCCACCCGGGAGTCGAGCTGTGCCTGTTCGACCGGCACCCGGTCGAAGCGCGGCAACTGCTGAGGCACGGCGAGATCGACGTCGCCCTCGTCTTCGGCCACGGCGATGTTCCGGTGCCGGAGGAGGGGTTCCGGCTCCGGCACCTCGGTGACGACGCGATCCACCTCGTCAGCCGCCACCCCGGCGACAGTCTCGCGAACCACCGCGACTCCGCCTGGATCGGCGGGTGTGACCAGTGCCGAGCCGAGCTGGACGCCGTGTGCCGCCGGGCGGACTTCACCCCGCGGATCGGCTCGTTCAGCGACGACATGGTCGTCGTGCAGTCCCTGGTCGCCGCCGGGATCGGGGTCGCCATCCTGCCCGGCCTCGCGCTACGGGCGCACCGCCGGGCGGACGTCCACACGACCGAGCTCACCGGGTTCCGCCGCCGGATCCACGCCGCGACCTACGGCGACCCGCCCGACCCGCCGGCGATCGCCGCGGTCCTGGACGCGCTGACCGAAGCCGCCGTGACAACCGCCTGACAAGCGCCTGACGGGCGTCGTCAGACGCGCTGGCCGGACCAGGCCGCCCAGAGCTTGGCGTACTGGCCGTCCGCGGCCACCAGTTCGTCGTGGGTGCCCGACTCCACCACCGCGCCCGCGTCCAGGACCACGATGCGGTCGGACGCCGCCGCCTGGGTGAGGCGGTGGGCGACCACCAGCGCCGTGCGGCCTTCCAGGGCCGCGGCGGCCGCCGACTCCAGGACGCGGGAGCCCGCGCTGCCCGCCTCCGCCGTGGCCTCGTCGAGGATCGCGATCGGCGGGTCCGCCAGCACCAGCCGGACCAGAGCGAGCTGCTGCGCCTGCGTCACCGTCAGCTGGTGGCCGCCTTCGCCGACGACCGTCGCGAGGCCCTCCGGCAGCGCCTCCGCCCAGGTCAGCGCCCCCACCTTCGCCAGTGCCGCCCGCAGGTCGTCGTCGGACGCCGACGGCCGCGCCAGGCGCAGGTCTTCCGCCAGCGGGCCGGCGAAGACGTGGACCTCCTGGCTGATCAAGGCCACTGTGCGGCGCGTGGTCTCCGGGCCCAATTCGTCCAAGGGGACGCCGCCGAGCGTGACCGAACCCGAGCCCGGCCGGTGGATCCCGGCGATCAGCTTGGCCAGCGTCGTCTTCCCGGCGCCGCTCGCGCCGACCAGCGCCACCCGCTCGCCGGGGGCGACACCGAGGTCGATCTCGCGCAGGACCGGGTGACCGTCCACATAGGAGTAACCCGCGCCCGCGGTCTTCACCGACGCGTCGAGCGGCCGCCCCGGCCGCGCGGGCTGGGCCTCGGCGGGCAGGTCGGCGACGCCGATCAGGCGCGCGAGGCTGGCCGCGGCCGCCTGCGCGTCGTCGACCAGCGCCAGCGCCGTCGTGATCGGGCCGAACAGGCTGTGGAAGTACAGGGCCGCCGCCGTCGCCACGCCGACCGTGACCGCGTCCGCGCCGACCAGCAGGAAGCCCATCGCCAGGATCGCGGACAGGCCGACGAACTCGGCGAGGTTGAGCCGCGCGTAGAACCGCGTCACCAGGCGGATCCCGCGCAGCGCCAGCTCGACGGCGCTGTCGGAGCGCTTGCGCACCCGCTCGATGTGCGCGTCGCCCATGCTGAACGCGCGGACGGTCTTCGCGCCGCCGATGGTGTCGAGCAGCTGCTGCTGTTGCGCGCCGACGGCTTCGCGTTGGCTGGCGTACAACGGCTTCGCGCGCGGCACGTACCAGCGCACCGTCCACAGCTGGATCGGCACGGCGATCAGCGCGGCCAGGAAGAACCGCCAGTCGAGCACGGCCAGCGCGCCGAGGGTGAGGACCACCGTCAGGACCGAACGGCCCAGCTCGGGCAGCGCTTCCCGGACGCCCTCCGCGACCACGGAGACGTCGTTCGTCACGCGCGCGGTGAGGTCGCCCGAGCCGGCGCGTTCCAGCTGTTCGAGCGGCAGGCCGAGGGCCCGCTCGACGAAGCGTTCCCGCAGCTCGGCCAGGATCGTCTCGCCGAGGCGCGACACCATCGACACACCGAGCGCGGTCGCGACCGCCTGCGCCAGCGCGACGAGCACCAGCGCGACCACCGGCGTGACGAGCTCGGTCGCCGGCTGCTTCGACGCGACGAGGTCGACGACCCGGCCGAGCAGGGGAGCGGTGAGCAGGCCGATCGCGGTGGCCGCCACCAGCGTGGTGAACGCGGCCGCGGCGCGGCCCTTGGAGCGGCCGATCAGCTCGCCGACGACGGCGCGGATGCGCCGCCCGTCGGCCACGGGGAGGAGTTCACGGGTCATGACAGCACCGCCGCCCGGTAGTCGGCCCGGCCGGCCAGCTCGGCATGACTGCCCTGGCAGGCGATGCGCCCGTCGTCGAGCAGCACGACCCGGTCGGTCGCGGCGAGCAGGGCCGGGCTGGTGGTCACGAGGATGGTCGTGCGGCCGCGGCGCAGCTGCGCCAGGCCCGCGGCGATGCGGGCCTCGGTGACGGTGTCGACGGCGGTCGTCGGGTCGTGCAGCACGAGCACCGGCGCGTCGACGGCCAGCGCCCGCGCGAGGGCGACGCGCTGGCGTTGCCCGCCGGAAAGCGATCTCCCGCGTTCGCTGACGGCGGTCGCGACGCCGTCGGGCAGCGCGCTGGCCACTTCGTCGACGGCGGCCGCGGTCATCGCTTCGGCGACGCGGGGGCCGGGCTCGAGGTTCTCGGCCACGGTGCCCGCGAACAGGTCCGCGTCGTGCGCGGCGACCAGCACGACCTCCCGGATCCGCCGCGGGTCCACAGTGGACAGGTCGACCGAGTCGACCGACACCGACCCGGTGGCCGGGTCCGCGGCGCGGCCGAGGCAGTCGAGCAGGTCGGTCGCGGCGGCCGGGTCGGTGGCGACCACGCCGAGCAGTTCCCCCGGCCGGGCCTCGAAATCGACGTCGCGCAGCGCGCCGCGGCTCAGCGCGGACAGCCGCACGTGCCCGGCCGCCGGCTCCGGCAGCGTCGCGGTGCCCTCGCCGACCGCGGGCGGCGCGTTGAGGACGTCGGCGATCCGCCCGGCCGACGCCCGGCCCTGGGCGAGCTCGCCGTTGACCCACGCGAAGATCGAGAACGGCGTGATCAAGTACTGGGCGAGCCCGACCGCGGCGACGAGGTCGCCGATGGTGATGTCGCCCGCCGCGGCGAGGGTGCCGCCGACGAGCGCGACCAGCGCGATGAAGATGCCGGTGAGCGCGAGCAGCGCGCCGTTGTGCCAGGCCTGGGCGCGGGCCGCGCGCAGGGTCGCCTTCAGCGAGTCCTGGCTGGTCCGGCGGTAGCGGTCGACGGCCGCGCGCTCGGCGCCGACGCCCTTGAGCACGCGCAGACCGGCGACGAGGTCCGTCGCGATCCCGGAGGCGAAGGCGGAGCGTTCCTGCTCGGCCTCGCTGCGGCGTTCGAGCGGCTTTCCGATGAGGTGCGCGAGGTACAGCATCGGCGGCGTGCCGAGCAGCACCAGCAGCCCGAGCGGGATCGACATGGTGAGCAGCACGACGGCGCTGACCAGCAGCCCGGCCAGCCCGGCGACACCGAAGGGCAGCACGCCGTTGAGCTGGCCGACGCGCTTCGCGTCCGACGTCCCGATGCTCACCAGCTCGCCCGCGAGGTTGCCGGCTTCGGCACCGCCGCCGGGGTGCAGCACGCGGCGGCCGAGGTCGAGGCGCAGGTCGTGGGCGGCGCGCTCCGCGGCGCGCTCGCCGGAGCGGGCGCCGAGCCGGTAGCTGGTCGACAGGCCGGCGAAGAGCACGCCCAGCACCGCCAGCCACAGCAGCAGGGTCCAGACCGAGCCGCCCGCTACGGCCTGGTCGATCACGACGCCGATCACCACCGGGACCAGCGCCTCACCGCCCTGGTGGCACGCGGTCAGCGCTGACGCGAGCGCCACCGACCTGCGTTGCCCGGCGATCGAACGGCGGAGGACTTCCCGTCCGGTCGTGCTCACCCGCGCCTCCCTGTCCTGTCGTGGGATAGGTAAGGCTAGTCTAAGTAAATCACTTGCGGGGAAACGGTCGGCTTCGTCTCAGTTCAGTTCGTGGCTGCTACGGGATCGGTCGCCGGTTCTCCGAACCGGGCCAGCGCGAGCGCGGCGGCGACGGCCAGGACGAACCCGGCGAGCGCGACCACCACGAACCCGGGCCGGGTGCGGTCGCCGAGCACCAGTACGCCGACCAGTGACGGGAACACCGTCTCGCCCAGCACCATCATCGCGGTCGACGTCGTGACGCTGCCGCGCTGCAACGCCGTGGCGTAGAACAGCATCGCCATCCCGCCCGCGACCGCGACCGTGTAGGTGGCCGGGTCCTTGAGCAGGTCGAGCGGCGCGAGGCTCGGGATGATCCGCCCGGCGATCGCGACGACGCCGAAGCACAGCCCGGCGACCAGCCCGAGCGCCGGCGTCCGCACCCGGCGGTTCGCCTTCCCGGCGACGATCCCGGCGCCGGCCAGCACGACGACCGCGCCGATCAGCACCAGCCGGAACCCGAGCCCGACCGGATCGGAGCCCTCGCTTTCGGCGGCCGCGCCGAGCAGGCCCAGGCCGGCGCACACGACGACGATCGCGCCCCACTCCCGTTTGCCCAGCCGGACGCCGAGGAACCGCGCGGCGACGGCGGTCACGGCGAGGCTGGCCGCGAGCGCGGCCTGCACGACGAACAGCGGCAGCACGTGCAGCGCGACGATCTGCGCGACGAACCCCAGGACGTCCAGCGAGAGGCCGAGCACGAACTTCCACTGGCCGAGGACGCGCACGAGCAGTTTCGGGTCGAGGCCGTCGGCCCCGGTGTCGGTCGCGCGCGCGGCGACCGACTGCATCACCGAAGCGACGCCGTACGCGCACGCCGCGCCCAAGGCGCACAGGAGTCCCCACCACATGTCGCCCACCCTATGACCGCCGCGGGCGGAAGCGCTGTGCGTGCGGTGCGTCGGGGCTCATGATCACGAGTCTGGCACGGTCCCCGGAAATTGTCGGACCCTCGCGCTAGGTTGCGTTCATGTCGAACACGAGTTCGAAGACCCGCCGGTCCTGGCCCGCTCGCCTGGCTTGGGAGGAGCTGCGCCTGCAGCTGGACTTCCTGCAGTTCCTGCGCGCCACGGCGGTGAACAAGGTCGCCGGGCTGAGCCGCGCGACCGCCGCCGCGACGCCGCTGCCGACGTCACCCCGGCTGAGCGTGCTGGGCGTGGTGAAGCACCTGACCGCGGTCGAACGCTGGTGGCTGGCCATCGAGGCGGGCGGCGCGGACCTGCCGTCGTTGTGGGCGGGCTCCCCGGACCCGAGCTGGGACCTGACCGAGGACGACACGCCGGCGTCGGTGGTCGCGGCGTACAAGGCGGAGTGGGCACGGGTGGAGAAGGCGCTGAGCGGCCTCGGCCCGGACGACCGCACCCGGCGTCGCTCGGAGTTCACCGTGCGGTGGGTGGTGGCGCACGTCGTGCAGGAGACGGCGCGGCACGTCGGGCACCTGGACGTCCTGCGCGAGCTGGCCGACGGGGAGGTGGGCGAATGAAGGCAGGGTGACACGCGGGTTGGTGCCGGGGTGTTGCCGTTTGTCGCGGAGTGCCGTGGCCTTTCGCCGATGCCAGTGGGTTCCGGCGCCCGCCTTGGTCGGCTGAGCTGCGTCTTGATGTTCGCTTGATCGGCTTCGGCAGGGCCGCGGACCGACCCCGTAGGGTGGGCGCATGACGGATCGGCTCTACTTCCGGCAGCTCCTGGCCGGCCGCGACTTCGCGGTCGGGGACCCGGTGGCCACGCAGATGGTGAACTTCGCCTACCTGATCGGCGACCGCGAGACCGGTGACGCGGTGATCGTCGACCCGGCCTACGCCGTGCGGGATCTGCTGGATGTGCTCGCCGCCGACGGGATGCGGCTCACCGGCGTGCTCGCGACGCACCACCACCCGGACCACGTCGGTGGCGAGATGATGGGGTTCTCACTGCCCGGGATCGCCGAGCTGCTCGCCGTCGAGCCGGTGCCGATCCACGTCAACGGCGCCGAGACCGAGTGGGTGCGGCGGGTCACCGGCGTGTCGGCGACCGATCTGCGCGCGCACGACCACGACGACGTCCTCGAGGTCGGGTCCATCCCGATCCGGCTGCTGCACACCCCCGGGCACACGCCGGGCAGCCAGTGCTTCCTCGTCGAGGACAAGCTCGTCTCCGGCGACACGCTGTTCCTCGAAGGCTGCGGCCGCACCGACTTCCCGGGCGGGGACGCCGAGGAGATCTACCGCAGCCTGCAGGCCCTTGCCGGGCTGGCGGGCGACCCCGTCGTCTACCCGGGCCACCAGTATTCGGCCGAACCGTCGGCCGCGCTGTCGGAAGTGAAGCGCACCAACTTCGTCTACCGGCCGCGCTCGCTCGACGAGTGGAAGGTCATGTTCGGCGGCTGACGCCGTCGTTCCACGCACTGGAACGCCCGGATTTCACTCACTGAGACCGGGCGTCCACGGATTGACTTCACCCGTTCGTGGCTCGAAGCTCGGGACCATGCAACAGGACGCGCTTCTCGTGCGCCGCCGGCACGTCGATCTCCGGCGGCAGGCGAGCGCGGCGTGTCCGTTCGCCTGATTCCGCGCTGAAGCCCGAATACCGAAGTTCCCGGGAGAAATCCGTGTCGATTTCCACCACGGGCGTGCTGGCGCGCGCCGAACCGGCCGCCGAAGGGCCGCCCCGCAAGACGCCCACCCGGCGCCGCCCCGACCTGCGGCGCTGGATCAGCCCGGTGGTGCTGGTCGCCGTCTGGCAGATCGCCAGCGGCACCGGCCTGCTGCCGCCCGACAAGCTCAGTTCACCGTGGACGGTCCTGCAGGCCGGCGTGGAAGTGGCGCGCAGCGGCGAACTCGGCGACGCGTTCGTCGTGTCGCTCGGCCGCGTCGGGGCCGGGTTCGCGATCGGCGCGATCGTCGGGGTCGTCCTCGGCATCGTCTCCGGGCTGTCGCGGTGGGGCGAAGCGCTGGTCGACCCGCCGGTGCAGATGCTGCGCACGTTGCCGTTCCTCGGCCTGATCCCGCTGTTCATCCTGTGGTTCGGGATCGGCGAGGAGACGAAGATCGTGCTGGTCGCGCTCGGCGTGGCCTTCCCGCTCTACCTGAACGTCCACTCGGGAATCCGCGGCGCCGACCCGAACCTCGTCGAAGCCTCACGGGCGCTCGGGTTCAGCCGCGCGGAACGGCTCTGGCACGTCGTGCTGCCCGGCGCGCTGCCGCAGGCGCTCGTCGGGCTGCGGCAGTCGCTCGGCCTGGCGTGGCTCGCGCTGATCGTCGGCGAGACGGTCAACGCCGACGCCGGCGTCGGCTACCTCATCAACAACGCGCGGGAATTCCTGCGCACCGACGTCGTGGTCGTCGGCCTGATCCTCTACGCCCTGCTCGGCCTGGTCACCGACGCGCTGGTCCGGCTGCTGGAACGGAAGGTGCTGCGGTGGCGAACCCGGTAGCGGACGTCGCGAACCTGACCAAGCGGTTCGGCGACCGGACCGTCCTCAGTGGACTCGACCTGACCATCGGCCGCGGCGAGTTCGTCGCGCTGCTGGGCCGCAGCGGCTCTGGCAAGTCGACGCTCCTGCGGGTGCTGGCCGGCCTCGACGGCGCCGTCGAAGGACAGGCCGACGTCCACGGCACTGTCTCGGTCGCCTTCCAGCAACCGCGGCTGCTGCCGTGGCGGAAGGTCTGGCGCAACGTCGTCCTCGGCCTGCGCCAGGACGGCGTCTCGAAGTCCCGCAACCGGGCGCTGGCCGACAAAGCGCTGGCCGAGGTCCACCTCGCCGAGCACGCCGACGACTGGCCGCTGACGCTCTCCGGTGGCGAGGCCCAGCGCGTGTCGCTGGCCCGCGCGCTGGTGCGCGAGCCGGACCTGCTGCTGCTCGACGAGCCGTTCGGCGCCCTCGACGCGCTCACCCGGATCGCCATGCACCGGCTGGTCGAGGACCTCTGGCGCCGGCACCTGCCGGGTGTGCTGCTGGTGACCCACGACGTCGACGAAGCCCTGCTGCTCGCCGACCGGGTGCTCGTCCTCGACGGTGGCCGCATCATCGCCGAACACCGGCCGGGCGGCTCCCGGCCGCGCAACCCCGCCGACCACATCGACGTCCGCCGCCGCGTGCTGGCGGACCTGGGAGTGACCGAAGATGCGCCTGTATAAGGGAATTGCCGTCGTCGCGGCGGCGCTGGTCCTGGCCGGGTGCGGCTCGGCCACCGGCACGAACCCCGGGCCGGCCGCGGTGCCGCAGGCGGTGAGCGCGGCCGACCTGGCCAAGGTGACGCTCAAGGTGGGCGACCAGAAGGGCGGCGTGAAGTCGCTGCTCACCGCGGCGAAGGGGCTCGACAACCTGCCGTACAAGATCGAGTGGTCGACGTTCACCTCCGGGCCGCCGCTGCTCGAGGCGGCGTCGGCGGGCGCGATCGACATCGGCCGCGTCGGCAACACGCCGCCGATCTTCGCCGCCGCCGCGAAGGCGAAGATTGCCGTCGTGAGCGTCTCGAAGAGCAACGTCGAACGCGAGGCGATCCTCGTCCCGGACGACTCGCCGCTGAAGGACGTCGCGTCGCTGAAGGGCAAGACGGTCGGCGTCGCGAAAGGCAGTTCCGCCCACGGCCAGCTGCTGAACACGCTGCACAACGCCGGGTTGACCACCAAGGACATCAAGGTGAGCTTCCTGCAGCCGGCCGAGGCCTACGCCGCCTTCACCCAGCACACGATCGACGCGTGGGCGATCTGGGACCCGTACACCGCGCAGGCCCAGATCGAGGCCAAGGCGCGGGTGCTCGCCGACGGCCGGGGTGCGTCCAACGGCCTGAGCTTCCAGACCGCGAGCACCGCGGCGCTGGCCGACCCCGGCAAGAACTCGGCCATCCGCGACTTCGTGGTCCGCGTGGTCAAGGCGCAGAAGTGGGCCGACGCGCACCGTCCGGAGTGGGCGGCGGCGTGGGCGAAGGAGACCGGGCTGAAGCTCGAGGTGGCGCAGAAGGCCGTCGACGCCGGCCGGGACCTGCCGGCTCCGCTGGACGACTCGATCGTGAAATCGGAGCAACAGCTCGCGGACGCGTTCACCGACGACAAGACTCTGCCGGGGAAGGTGGACTTCGCCGCGTACGCCGACCGGCGGTTCGGTCCCGACCTCGAAACGGCTAGGAGCAACGGATGAGCATCAGGCTGCACTGGTTCCTGCCCACCAGCGGCGACGGCCGCACGATCGTGGAACGCTTCCACGCCAACCGGTCCGCCGGTCCGGCGGCGCAGCGCGACCCCGATCTCGACTACCTCGCCCAGGTGGCCCGCGCGGCCGAGCGGCAGGGCTTCGAGGGTGTGCTGACGCCGACCGGCACGTGGTGCGAGGACGCCTGGCTGACCACGGCCGCGCTGATCCGCGAGACGACCAAGCTGAAGTTCCTGGTCGCCTTCCGGCCCGGTGTCATCTCGCCGACGCTGGTCGCGCAGATGGCGGGGACGTTCCAGCGGCTGTCGGAAGGCCGCGTGCTGCTGAACATCGTCACCGGCGGCGACGCGGTCGAGCAGCGCCGGTTCGGCGACTGGCACGACCACGACGCCCGGTACGCGCGCACCGACGAGTTCCTGACGATCGTCCGCGGCGTGTGGTCGGGGAAGCCGTTCACCTTCGAAGGCGAGCACCTGAGGGTCGAAGGCGCGACGACGCTGGCCGCGCCGGACCCGGCGCCGCCGATCTACTTCGGCGGCTCGTCCCCGGCCGCGCTGCCGGTCGCCGCGAAGCACGCCGACGTCTACCTGACCTGGGGCGAGCCGCCCGCGCAGGTGGCCGAGAAGATCGCCAAGGTCAAGGCGCTGGCGGGGGACCGGGACATCCGGTTCGGCGTCCGGCTGCACACGATCTCGCGCGACACGTCGGCCGAGGCGTGGGCGGAGGCGCAGAAGCTGCTGGACGCGCTGAGCCCGGAGCAGGTCGCGAAGGCGCAGGCGCAGCTGGCCGCCAGCGAGTCCGTCGGGCAGCAGCGGATGGTCGCGCTGCACGGCGGCCGCACCGACGGCGGTGTCCGCGGCCTGGAGATCCACCCGAACCTGTGGGCCGGCGTCGGCCTGGTCCGCGGCGGCGCGGGCACGGCGCTGGTGGGCAGCCACAGCGAGGTCGCCGACCTGATCGAGGAGTACCACTCGGTCGGCGTCACCGAGTTCGTGCTGTCCGGCTACCCGCACCTGGAGGAGGCGTACTGGTTCGGCGACGGCGTCCGGCCGGAACTGGCCCGGCGCGGCCTGCTGGCCGGCGTCCCGGCGTTGCACCGGCCGTCCCACCCCGAACGCAACGTGGCCGCCCTTTAGCTCCAGCTGGTGGAGGCGTAAACGACGATGTTGTCGCGGTAGGAGCGTTTGGCCGCGTCGAAGCTGCCGCCGCAGGTGATGAGCCGCAACGCGCTGCCCGGCGCCGGCCCGTAGACGGCGTCGGTGGGGAAGGCGTTCTTCGGGTAGCGCTGGACGCGGTCCACGACGAACCGCGTCTCCTGGCCGTCGGAGCGGGTGACGAACACTTCGTCGCCGCCCTTGAGGTCACGCAGCCGGAAGAACGGTGCCGGGCCGGCCCGCGAGTCGACGTGCGCGGCGATCACCGCGGGACCGGGGTCGCCCGGCACCGGGCCGGCGGCGTACCAGCCGACGTCCTCGAACTTCGCGGGCGCCTCGAGCTGGTGGTCGGGGCCGAGCCCGAGCGGGACGAGCGCGGGCGCGTCGACGGCGATCGCCGGGATCCGCAGGTGCACCGGGCGGACTTCGGGGGCCGTCGGCAGCGGCTGCGGGCCGGCCGCGGCCGCCGGGGTGGCGGACGACGTCACCGTCGGCGGCGGGGTGGCCGGGGCCGCCGTGGAGCAGCCCGCGACCACCAGCGCCGCGACGAGCAGCGCGCCGAGCTCAGCGCGCACGAGCCGCCCGGCGCCGCCGCAGCACCGGCCACGCCGCGAGCGCGGCCAGGAGCGCGACCACCGACGCCGCCGGCCAGAACGGCGAGCCGGTGGACATCGGCGCCGTGCCGCCACCGCCGGTCTCGACGCCGAACTTCGGCGGGTCGGGCAGCGACGCGCCGTCGGAGATCGGGTTCGCCTTGAGCGCCCCGGCGTCCTCGGTGACCAGCAGCGTCGTGGACGTCCCGGCCTTGACGTCGACGTCGGCGGTCGACTTCACCGAGCCGCCGCTCAGCTGCAGCGGCCAGCGCCCCTGCGGGACGTCGACGTAGTTGGACGTCATGCCGTAGGCCGCGTCCTTGGCGATCGCCATGCCCTGCGGGCCGTCGACGGTGACCGGCGCGATGGCCGCCGACCCCTCGACGACGCGGACCCGGCCCTGGCCCGGCCCGGGCGGGGTCAGGTCGTCGGTGACGAGCTGGCCGTGCAGCGTGCCGTCCGGGCCGTTCGCGAAGACCAGCAGGGAGTAGGCGTTGCGCTCGGCGACGTCGATGGTGGCCGTCAGCGCGGGCGGGGTGGTCGAGGCGGCGTCGGCCGCGCGCATCGAGAGGGTGTACTTGCCGGGGGTGAGCGAGGAGTACGGGGTGACCGCGCCGTAGCCGGCCTTGCGGATGACGACCTTCTCGGCCTGCCCGAACGGCGCGAAGTAGATGTCGACGGGCGGCACCTTCGGGGACAGGTGCCCGACCCGGATCCAGCCGACGCCCGGACCGGGCGTGGTGGCGGCGGCCGACGCGGGCAGGGGCGTCAGCGCGCCGATCAGCAGGGCCGCGGCGATCAGCCCGGCGGGTCTGAGCAGGAGCCTGGTGCGCATGACAGGACCTTTCGAGGGGATTCAGGGAGAGGAGAACGGGACGAGCAGTCCCGAGGGCGCGAACAACGGGTAGGTGACGAGCACGCCGTCGCGGGTCCGGGCGACGGACGAGGGGCGGAACAGGTCGCGCTGGCCGGTGTAGAAAGCGGCCACGCCGTCCTCGCCGCCGGCGAACTGCACGCGGCGGCGGGGCTGTCCGGCGGGTTCTTCGCCGGGGACTTCGGGGAACGCCGTGATCCGCACCGGCTGCAGGGCGGCCAGCGCGGCGATCGTGGCGATGAGCCGGGGGTCGACGCGGCCCGCGCGCAGCACGGCGGCGGCGTCCGGGCTGACGGCGAGCCGGGTGGACGCGGCCAGCGCGGCCCCGGCGTGGGCCCGGGCCGAGTCCTCCGACGACGCGCCGGGGTCGGCCGGGGGCAGGTCGAGGCGGGACACCGTGACGCGCTGGTCGCCGGAGCCGAACACGGCCACCGTCCCGGCGTCGGTCAGTGCGCCGTCGAGGGCGGGGTAGCGCTGCCGGAGCTCGGCGCCGTCCCCGGCGAAGACCGCCCACTCGGCGGTCGGGCAGACGGCCGCGCACGCGGCGGGCGCGGCCATCATCCCGGTAGGCCAGCCCGCGTTCGCGAGCTCGGCCCAGGCCGCGTCGTCGACGAGCAGCCGGGCGCCGGAAGCGTTGTCCCGCAACCATCCCTGCGCGTCGGTCAGTGGTCCGCTGCGGTCGGGGGCCGGCTTCAGCTCGGTGAACCCGTACGCCCAGCCGACGCCGACCACCAGGACGAAGGCGGTCGCGGCCACCACGAGCCCGGTCCGGCTGCCGCCCGAGGCGTGGTGCGCGGCCCGGCGCTGCCGGGTGACGGCCTGGGCGATCCCGGCCACCAGCAGCGGGGTCACCGGCAGCAGCAACGCGAGCACCGCCGTGTCGGGCACGCCCGGGACGAGCAGCATCGCGACGAGCAGCAGGCCGGACACGGCGAACGGCCGCAGCGCGGCGACCGCCAGCGCGGCGACGAGCGCGAAGGCCGACAGCACCGCCCACGCCGGGTCCAGCGCGACCCAGTCGGCGACGGACGGGCGGCTGGCGGCGGCGAGGTGGGGCCGCAGCACGGCGGCGGCCGGGCCGAACGCGACACCCAGCCCGAGGTTGAGCAGCACGCCCACCAGCGCCGCCCGGACCGGCGACCGGCGGATGAGCAGCCAGCCGGCGGCGGGCAGCAGGAACAGGGCCAGCGGTGAGGTGAGCACGGCCGCGAGCAGGCACACCGCGGCCATCACGTCGTGGCGGACCTTGGCCTCGGGGGTGGTGATCAGCACCAGCGCACCCAGCGCCCACACGGCCGCCAGGTGCTCGACGACGACCAGCCGCTGCAGGCCCAGGGCCAGCGGCGACACGGCGACCAGCAGCACCGCGGCGGTGGCCGCCCAGCGCGTCAGGCCGAGACGGCGCGCGAGGAACCAGAGCAGGACCGTGCCGATGACGGCCGCCACGAGCATCGTCTCGCGGACCGCCGCCAGCGCCGTGGCCGAGCGGCCGAACGCGTCGGAGACCATCGTGTAGGCGGACAGCTGCAGCCAGCCGAACCGGCTGAGCCCGGCGCCGCCCGCGTCGGTGAACGGCGTGAGGTGGCCGAGCGCGTACGCGTGGGCAACGGTCGCGGCCTCGGACGGCAGGGCCGGTGCGGTGGCGGCCAGGTAGAGCACGCGGAGGCCGCCGGCCAGGGCCAGCAGCGCCAGCACGATGTCGAGGGACAGCAGGCGGTGCGCGGCCGAGGCACGCGTGCCGGGCTGCTCGGAAAGGGTCGCGGGGGAGCGGCCCGAGAACGTCGTCCCCCAGCTGTGCTGGGCCATTGGACGGATCGTAGTCGCCGCGGATGGCCCGTACAGCTCGGGGAGGTCACGTCATCCGGACGGCCTAGAGATCTTCGCGGAGATCAAAAAGCCTTGTCCTGCAAGATTATTTCCGACTGTCCGCGGTGGCGGCCGACAGCGTCCGGGTCAACGCCAGTGCGACCGTGCGGACGGCGGGAGCAACCCGTTCGGTCCGCATCCGGTTGGCCCAGCCCGAAATCGACACGGCCGCGACCGCGACGCCGCGCGCGTCGAGCAGCGGGCTGGCCGCGCACACCACGCCGACACCCGATTCCTCGCGTTCCAACGCGATCCCGTCTTCGCGGATCCGGGTGAGCTGACGGCGCAGCAGCCCGGGCGCGGTGATCGTCTTCGGGCTCATCCGGGGCAATCCGGCGTCGATGACCTTGTTCACGACGGATTCCGCGGAAAACGCGAGGATCGCCTTGCCGACGCCGGTGGCGTGCGCGGGGAACCGGCCGCCGATGCGCGAGGGCAGCGTCGGCGCGTCCGGCCCGCGCAGGACGTCGAGGTAGACGACTTCGGTGCCCTCCAGGATCGCGAGGTGGACGGTGTTGCGCGTCGCCTCCCGGAGATCGGCGAGGTACGGCCGGGCGGCTTCGACGAGTCCTCTCCGGGGCGAGGCCAGTTGGCCGATTTCGAACAGCCGCAGCCCGAGCCGCACGGCGCCGTCCTCGCGCGTCAGCAGGCCGGTGTCGGCGAGGTGACCGACGAGGCGGTGGACGGTCGTCTTCGCCAGCCCGGTCCGCCGGGCCAGTTCGGACACGCCGAGTGACTCGTCGCCCGGCCGGAAAGCTTCGAGGAGCGCGGCGAGCCGGGCGGCGACGAGGCCGTCGCCGCTCGCGCCGTCGTTCCGCCCAGCGGTACGCATGGGTTGAGTGTGCCCGATCTTCGCGGGACTGTCAGCGGGCGGAGGTGAGGCCGGTGGCGTCAGCGGGCCAGGTCGTCGGCGCCGAGCACGAGTTTCACGCAGTGCGCGACCAGCCGCTCGCGCGAGACCTTCAGCGAGCCGTCGAGGTAGGCGATGAAGACGTTGCTCAGCGCGCCCACCAGCCCGACGGCGACCAGCTGCCGTTCGGTCTCGTCGCCGCGGGAGAGCTGCTCGCCGACGACGGCGGTGAACACCGGCAGCAGGTGCAGGCCGCGCCGGGTGAGCGCGGGGTCGGTCAGCGGGGCCAGCAGCAGGACCCGGCCCTTGCGGGGGTCGTCGACGATCAGCTCGACGAACGCGCGCACGGCGTTCTCGGCGCGCGAGGTCGGGCTCGGCGCGTCCCGCACCGCGTCGACCAGAGCTTGGCGCGCCTGCTCCCCGACGTGCTCGTAGACCGCGGCGACGAGCTCCTCGCGGTCGGCGAAGCTCTCGTAGAAGTAACGCTCGGTGAGCTTCGCGTGCCGGCAGACCGCGCGGACGCTGGTGGCGGCCGAGCCCTCGGTGCCCAGCAGCGCGAGGGCCGCGGCGACGAGCTGCTCGCGCCGGAGCGCCTTCCGGTCGTCCAGCGTCGTGCCCGCCCAGGTCCGGCCCGGCATATCCGCTCCTCGGTTGACTACGTGTGTTGTCAGATCCTAGCCTGACAACAGCCGTAGTCAGTTCTGGACTCGACGAGGAGCCGCCGATGACCCCGCAACCGCTCGGGCCCGAGTCGCTGACCTGGAAGTACTTCGGCGACTGGCGTGGCCTGCTGATCGCGCTGTGGGCCGGGTCGATGCAGAACATGCACCCGGGCCTCGGCGCCGGCGTCGAGCAGCACTCGCGGTTCTTCGAGGAGCGCTGGCAGCGCCTCTTCCGCTCGCTCTACCCGATCGGCGGGGTCGTCTACGACGGCCCGCGCGCGCACCGGACCGCCCTGGAAGTCCGTGGTTACCACGACCGGATCAAGGGGATCGACGCGCTGGGCCGTCGTTACCACGCGCTCGACCCGGACACCTACTACTGGGCGCACTCGACGTTCTTCGTCAGCACGATCCTCATCGCCGACCACTTCATGGGCGGGATCGGTGAGGCCGAAAAGCGGCGGTTGTTCGACGAGCACGTCACGTGGTGGCGGATGTACGACATGACGATGCGGCCGGTGCCGGAGAGCTGGGCGGACTTCCAGCGCTACTGGAAGCACATGTGCGCCGACGTCCTGGAGGACAACAAGGCCACCCGGGACGTGCTCGACCTCGCCGGGATCGCGAAGCCGCCGTTCCTGCCGTGGCTGCCGGACGCGCTCTGGCGGCCGGTGAGCGTGCTGGTCGCGCGGAACTTCGTCTGGCTGACGACCGGGCTGTACGACCGCGAGATCCGCGACCGGCTCGGCCTGCGCTGGTCCGAGCGTGACGCGCGCCGCCACCGCCGGGTGGGGAAGCTGATCAACGCCGTGTTCAAGCTCGTCCCGCACGACCGCCGTTACCACCCGCGGGCCCGGGCCGGCTGGCGCCGCGTCCGCGGCGAGGTGGCTCCGGACGCCGCCGTGGTCGAGACTCCACCCAGGAACCTGCCGCCGCTGTCCGAGCGCGGCAAACCCGAGCACTACGCGCCGAACATCTAGGAGGATTCGTGAAGCTGGGATTCCACGTCGGGTACTGGGGCAGCGGGCCGACCCCGGGTGCGCTGGAGGCGGTCCTCAAAGCCGAGGAGCTCGGCTTCGACTCGGTGTGGACGGCGGAGGCCTACGGCTCGGACGCGTTCACGCCGCTGGCCTGGTGGGGCTCCTCGACCAGCCGGATCCGGCTCGGCACCAACATCGTCCAGATGGCCGCGCGCACCCCGACGGCGACGGCGATGAGCGCGCTGACCCTGGACCACCTGTCGGGCGGCCGGTTCGTGCTCGGGCTCGGCGCGTCCGGCCCGCAGGTCGTCGAGGGCTGGTACGGCCAGCCGTACCCGAAACCCCTGGCGCGCACGCGCGAGTACATCGACATCGTGCGGCAGGTGCTGGCCCGCGAGGCGCCGGTGACCCTGGACGGGCAGCACTTCCAGCTCCCGCTGAAGGGCGGCGCCGGGCTCGGCAAGGCGCTCAAGCCGACCGTGCACCCGCTGCGTGCCGACGTCCCGATCCACCTGGCCGCGGAGGGCCCGAAGAACGTCGCGCTCTCCGCCGAGATCTGCGACGGCTGGCTCCCGCTGTTCTTTTCGCCCAAGAGCAACGACTTCTACAAGGCCGCGCTCGAAGAGGGCTTCGCGCGCCCGGGCGCCCGGCACACGCTGGAGACGTTCGAGGTGCCCGCGTCGGTCCCGGTGATCGTGCACGACGACGTCGAGGAAGCGGCGAGCTGGATCAAGCCGTCGCTGGCGCTCTACATCGGCGGCATGGGCGCGAAGAGCGTGAACTTCCACCACGACGTCTTCGCGCGGCTGGGCTACGAGGACGTCGCGGACAAGGTCCAGGAGCTGTACCTCGCCGGGCGCAAGGAGGAGGCCGTCGCGGCGATCCCGACGTCGCTCGTCGAGGACACGTCGCTCATCGGGCCGGCGGCGAAGATCCGCGAAGAGCTGAAGGCGTGGGAAGACACCGTCGTCACGCAGCTGCTGCTGCGCGGCGACGCGGCGACCCTGGAGAAGATCGCCGACGCCCTGGGCTGAAAGCCGTGAAGGCCTCCTTCCCGGCTCTTACGGCCGGGAAGGAGGCCTTCACGGCATTTCCGTGGCGGCACTTCTGCCGGGTTGCCGAGGTGGCGGGGGTCACGTACGGTCCCGAACTAACGCGAATCACGTTCACGTTAGTCGGGAGATCGTATGCGGGTGAGTCGTCGTCACGTCCTGGCCGGAGCCGCCGCGCTGCCCTTCGCCGCCGCCGCGGCCAGACCGGCCGCAGCCGCAGGGGCCACGCTCCGGGTCGGCGTCGGGCTCGGCGACGTCACCGGGCCCGCCGCCGAGAACGGCATGATGGGCTACTCGATGCCGCAGCAGCAGACGGCCGGTATCCACCTGCGGACCCGGGCCCGCGCGTACGTCGTCGACGACGGGACGAACCGGATCGTCTTCGTCACCGCCGAGCTGGGTGCACTGTTCCAGTCCGTCCACCAGGGCGTCCTGCGTGAGCTGGCGCGGAAGTACGGGAGCACCTACACCGAGCAGAACGTGCTGCTCAACGCCACCCACACGCATTCGGCGTGCGGCGGCGACTCGCACTACGCGGCCTACGACCTGTCGATCCTCGGGTTCCAGCAGCAGACCTACGACGCCGTCGTCGCCGGGATCGTCGAAGCGATCGGCCACGCGCACGACACCCTCGCGCCCGGCGAACTGACACTCGGCCGGACCGAGCTGACCGAGGCGAGTGCCAACCGATCGAGGGTCGCCTTCGAGCTGAACCCGGACAAGGACCACTTCCCGCTCTCGATCGACCCGGCCGTCACCGTGCTGCGGTTCCGCCAAGGCGGCAAGGACGTTGGCGCGATCACCTGGTTCGCCACGCACGGCACGTCGATGAGCAACGGCAACCACCTGATCAGCAGCGACAACAAGGGTTACGCGGCCTACACGTGGGAGCACGACCACGCCGGCGTCCGCTACCTCGACGGCCCGCCCGGGTTCGTCGCCGCGTTCGCCCAGACCAACTCCGGCGACATGACGCCGAACCTCAACCTCCAGCCGGGCACGCCCGAGACGGAGTTCCAGAACACCCAGCGCATCGGCGAACTCCAGTTCCAGGCGGCGAAACGCGCGTTCGACGCGGCGAGCGAGGCCGTGACCGGCGGCGTCGACCACCGGATGACCTACGTGGACATGTCCGCCGTCGACGTCGACCCGAGGTTCACCCCGGACGGCCGTCCGCACCGGACGTGCACCGCGGCCATCGGCGTCTCGATGCTGGCCGGCAGCACCGAAGACGGCCCGGGACTGCCGCTGCCCGAGGGCGTCAAGAACCCGTTCATCGACTGGCTCGGCGGCATCGACGCGCCGATCCCGCAGGCCCTGGCCGACGCGCAGGCACCGAAGGTCGTCGCCGTGCCGTTCGGTGCGATGAAGCCGTACCCGTGGGCGCCCGAGGTGCTGCCGCTGCAGATCGTCCGGATCGGGCAGCTGCACCTGGTCGCCGGGCCCGCCGAGTACACGATCGTGGCCGGGCTGCGGATCCGGCAGACGGTCGCCGCGGAACTCGGCGTCCCGCTGGAGAACGTCCTCATGCAGGGCTACTCCAACGCCTACAGCCAGTACGTGACGACGCCGGAGGAGTACGACTCGCAGCAGTACGAAGGCGCGTCGACGCTCTTCGGCCGCTACACGCTACCCGCGTACCAGCAGGAGTTCGGGAGGCTCGCCGCGGCGATGAAGGCGGGCGCTTCGGTCCCGCACGGGCCGGTCCCGCGCGACCTGCGCGGCAAGCTCGTCAACTTCCAGCCGGGCGTCGTCTTCGACAGCGCGCCGCTGCTGAAGAGCTTCGGCGACGTCGTCACCGACGCCAAGAGCAGCTACCGGCGCGGCGACCAGG
This sequence comes from Amycolatopsis sp. WQ 127309, assembly GCF_023023025.1. Taxonomy (NCBI): domain Bacteria; kingdom Bacillati; phylum Actinomycetota; class Actinomycetes; order Pseudonocardiales; family Pseudonocardiaceae; genus Amycolatopsis; species Amycolatopsis sp. WQ 127309. Next base: position 8,618,391 of record NZ_CP095481.1, on the reverse strand, counting down.
TAGCGGTCGCGTTCGTGACCGGCCACCCGAAGAACGATCTGCGTCGCGACGGCACGTTCCTGGAGATCCAGCAGTACGTGGACGGCCGCTGGGTCCGCTACGCCGACGACGGCGACTGGGCGACGAAGTTCCGCTGGACCCGGACGTTCGTGTCCGAGTCGCGTGCCGAGGTCACCTGGGACATCCCGGCGAACGCGCCGGTCGGCAAGTTTCGCGTCGTCCACTTCGGAGCCTGGAAGCACGGCCTGACCGGCGCCATCGCCCAGCTCAGCGGGACCTCCCGCGCCTTCGTCGTCTCCTGAACCTCCTGAAAGGACCGCTGTCGTGCGGAGAACCGCCATTCTCGCCGCCGTCGTCTGCACTGCTCTCGCTCTGCTGACCGCGCCCGCTCAGGCCGCGCCCGCGAGCGTGTCCGTCCTGAGCTTCAACCTGTGGCAGCTGCCGTGGATCGCCAACCCGAACACGTCGGACAAAGAAGCCAGGGCCCAGGCCGCCGAACGCGTCATCCGGGCCAAGGCCGCCGACGTCGTCGTGCTCGAAGAAGCCTTCAGCTCCCAGGCCGAGGCGCTGCGCGACCGGCTCGTCGACGCCTACCCGTTCCAGACGCCGCTGGTCGGGCAGTCCTGCTCGACGTCGCCGGGCTGGACGTCCGTGAGCGGCAACTGCTCGAACTCGCCGATCGTCGTCAACGGCGGCGTCACGGTGCTGAGCAGGTACCCGATCACCGAGAAGCACCAGCTCGTCTACCGCAACTCCTACTCCGGCACCGCCGACTACCTGTCCAACAAGGGCGCGGCGCTGGTCCGGATCTTCGCCCACGGCAAGGCGCTCTGGGTGGCCGGCACGCACCTGCAGGCCGACGAAGCCCCCGACACCCTGCCGAAGGCGCACCAGATCCGGCTGGCGCAGCTCGGCGAGCTGCGCGACCTCGCCGCCGCGCACGTCCCGGCGGCCGACCCGGTCGCGATCGCCGGTGACCTCAACATCGAGTACTGGGCCGGGCAGGGCCGCCGTGACACCCTGGGCCGCTCCCAGTCCGAGCAGGGCGAGGCGGTGCTCGGCGGGACACTGCGCACCGCGGGAGCGGGGGAGTACAGCTTCGACGCCGTCACCAACCCGGACGCGGCGAAGTCCGTCCCGGCCACCTACCGCGATTCGCTGGACTACGTCGGCTCGCTGCGACGCGCCGAGGTCGGGCCGGTACAGCTGGTGCATTACGACGGTGGCACGATTCCCTCCGACCACTACCCGGTGCTGGCCGAGATCCACTACTGATCGCCTCATCGGAATCCGCTTTTCGAGGAGGACCATGACGACGCTGTCCGGCCGGACGCGGTTCAGGTATTCGCTCGGCTCGTTCGTCACCGGGTCCTTCGGCACGGTCCCCGGCCTGATCCTGGTCAAGTACCTCACCGACACGATGGCCGTGCCCGCCGCCGCGGCGGGTGTCATCGTGTTCGTCCCGAAGGCCTGGGACGTGCTGTTCAACCCGATCGCCGGGCGGATGTCCGACGCGAACCTGCTGAAGACCGGCAGCCGGCGCCGGTTCCTGCTGATCGGCGGCATCGGCGTCGCGATCCTCTTCGCGCTGATGTTCGCCCACCCGGGCTTCGGGGCGCCGTTGCCGGACGCGCTGTACGTGGCGATCCTGTTCACCGCCTGCGCGACCGCGTACGCGGTGTTCCAGGTGCCGTTCAACGCGCTGCCGGCCGAGCTGACCGAGTCCGCCGACGAGCGGACGAAGCTCACCAGCGTGCGCATCGGCGTCCTGGCCGTGACGATCCTGATCTGCGGCGGTGGCGCCCCGGCGATCACCTCCGGCATCGGCGGGGTCGCCGGGTACCGCGTGATGGCCATCGTGATCGGGCTGATCGTGCTGGCCGCGACGCTGCTGGTGTACTTCGGGCTCAAGGGCGCGCCGGTCGGGTCGCTGCGGCCGAACACGGTGAGCTTCAAGGATCTCTCGCGGACCATCGCGCGGTGGCGGCCGTTCCGCTGGCTGCTGGGCACGTACTTCATCCAGGCGCTCGGCATCGGCACGGTGCTGGCGGCCATCCCGTTCTTCGCCCAGCGCATCCTCGGCAGCGAGGGCTACGGCACGGTGATCTTCGTGATCTTCGTCGGCCCGGCGCTGCTGACGATGCCGCTGTGGCCGCGTCTCGGCGCCCGCGTCGGCAAGCTCAACGGCTTCCGCATCGCCACGGCGGCGTTCGCGATCGGCCTGCTGGGCCTGATCCTGGCCCAGTCGCTGCCGCTCGTGGTCATCCTGGTGTTCGTCGCGCTCTGCGGCGTCGGCTACGCGGGGATCTCGGTGTTCCCGCTCGCCATCCTGCCGGACCTGATCACGGCCGAGGAGGAGCGCACCGGCGAGACCCGCGCGGGGATCGCGGCCGGCGTGTGGACCGCGGGGGAGACGCTCGGCCTCGCGCTGGGCGCCGGGCTGTGGAGCGCGATCCTGGCGTTCGGCGGGTACGTCTCGAGCACCGACGCGACGACCGACCAGCCGCACAGCGCGATCGTCGCGATCCTGCTCGGCTCGTCGATCATCCCCGGCGTGCTGATCGCGCTGGCCCTGCCGCTGCTGCGGCGCTCGGTGCTGGAGCCGCGGGAACCGCTGGAGCCGCGTCATGAACCCGCCTGAGGACGTCCTCGCGGCGCTGCGGGAGCTGCGCGCCGGTGACCTGCCGACGCACGGCGGCCGCACGCTGGCCTACGTCTACGACAGCGGACTGTCCGAAGTGGATTCCCTGGGGGCCGCCGCGCACGCGCTGGCGTCGTCGGCCAACGGCCTCGACCCGACGGCGTTCCCCAGCCTGCTGCGCATGGAGAACGACCTCGTCGGCGCGGCGTCCCGGCTGCTCGGCGACGTCCCGGGCGTCGTCGGTTCGGTGACGTCCGGGGGCACGGAGTCGTGCCTGCTCTCGGTGCTCGCCGCGCGCGACGCGCACCCGGAGATCGCCGCGCCGTCGATCGTGCTGCCGACCACCGCGCACGCGGCGTTCCACAAGGCCGCGCACCTGTTCGGGCTGCGCCGGATCGACGTCCCGGTCGACCCGGTGACGTTCCGCGCCGATCCGGCCGCGATGGCCGCGGCGATCGAGGACTCGACGGTACTGGTGGTGGCGAGTGCGCCGTCGTACGCGCACGGCGTCCTCGACCCGGTTCCCGAGATCGCGGCCGCGGCTGCTGCCCGGGGCGTCCGGATGCACGTCGACGCCTGCATCGGCGGCTGGGTCCTGCCGTACTTCGCCCGCCTCGGCGCCGACGTCGCGCCGTTCGACTTCCGCGTCCCGGGCGTCACGAGCATTTCGGTGGACCTGCACAAGTACGCGTACTGCCCGAAGGGGACGTCGGTGCTGCTGCACGCGTCGGCGGAGCTGCGGCGGACGCACTACTTCGCGAGCGCGGGCTGGCCGGGCTACACGATGCTGAACACGACGATCCAGAGCACCCGCTCGGGCGGCCCCCTGGCGGCGGCGTGGGCGGTGGTCCGCCACCTCGGCGACGACGGCTACCTTCAGCTGGCTTCCTCGACGCGCGAAGCGGTGTCGCGGATCCGGGCGGGCGTCGCGGAAATCGCGGGCCTGCGGATCCTCGGTGACCCGGTGTCGACGCTGATCGCGTTCACCGGCGACGACGGTTTCGACCTGTTCACGGTGGCGGACGAGATGAAGACGCGCGGCTGGTACGTCCAGCCGCAGTTCGCGCATCTGTCGTCCCCGGCGAACCTGCACCTCACGGTCACGGCGGCCAACAACGGCAGCGAGAAGGAAGTCCTCACGGACCTCGCGGCCTCCGTCGACGCGGCCCGCGAGTCGGGCCCGGTGCTGATCGACCCGGCGGTGGCGGAGTTCGTCGCCGCCCTCGACCCGGCAACCCTGACGTCGGAACAGTTCGCCGGCCTGCTAGCCGCGGCCGGACTCGGGGGCGCGTCCGGCCTCCCGGACCGCATGGCCCCGATCAACGCGCTCCTCGCCACCGCGCCCGCACCGCTGCGCGAGCGCCTCCTCCTGGAGTTCCTGGGCGCCCTCTACACGCCGTGAAAGCCGTGAAGGCCTCCTTACCGGCCATAAGAGCCGGTAAGGAGGCCTTCACGGCTTTGGGCTACTGGTTGCGGGAGGCCAGGCCTGCGGGGGCGGATTTGACCGCGGCGATGATCGCGTCGGCCAGGGCCAGGGCGTCTTCTTCCGTCAGCTCCAGGGCGACGCGGGCCGAGGCGCCCAGGTCCGGGTTGCGGAAGTCGATGTTGACCGTGTGCGCGTACGGCGCGTGGACCGGGTGGTCGACGTAGACCGTGCCCTCGTTCAGGCGGAACCAGCCGCGGGCGCCCTTGCCGCTGCCTTCGAGGGCGAACTTCTCGGTGAGGTAGGTGCACATGGCGGGTCCTCTCAGGCGCTGAGCGTGCGGGCGTAGAAGTCGAGGATGCGTTCCCAGCCGTCCTTCGCGGCTTCCGGCCGGTAGCTCGGCCGGTCGACGGCGAAGAACGCGTGGCCGGCGTCGGCGTACGTGTGGAACTCGTGCTCTTTGCCGAGCTTCTCCAGCTCCGCCGCCAGCACGGCGACCTCGTCCGGGCTCGGGAACTTGTCGTCGGCGCCGAAGATGCCCAGCAGCGGGCAGGACAGCTCCGATGCCTTGCCCAGCAACGGCTTCATGAACTTCATGGCCTCCGGCGGATCGTTGACGACGAACGCGCCGTAGCAGTCCACCGCCGCGTCGACGTCGATCGAGCAGCCGACGAGGAACGCCTGACGGCCGCCCGAGCAGTGCCCGATGACTCCGACCCGGCCGTTCGCGTTCTCCAGGGCCTTCAGGTAGTCGGCCGCGCCGGAGACGTCGCCGACCAGGCGGTCGTCCGGGACGCCGCCGGCCGCGCGGACGGTGGCGGCCGCGTCGTCGGGGTCCGCGCCCGGGGCCTCGCGGGTGTAGAGGTTGGGGCAGATCGCGTTGTAGCCCTCGGCGGCGAAGCGGCGCACCATCTCCTTCGTCGACGCGTCGTAGCCGGGCATGTGGTGGATCACCACGACCCCGCCGCGCGTCGCGGCGTCGGTGGGCCTGGCCGCGTAGGCCTCGATCTCGTCGCCGCCGTTCCCGGTGATGGTGACGGTTCCGGCGATGAGTTCGTCGGTCATCGGTTCTCCTTCGTTCCCTCGGGGATCTGGTGGAAGTAGCGGGCGCCGCGCGAGGCGGACGCGATCGCGGCGACGACGGCCATCACCGCGGCGGCGGTGAACACGATCACGAGGCCGTGGTGGAACGGCCCGGAGATCAGCTGCGGGAAGAAGTCCCCGCCGGTCAGCGTCGCGCGGTCGGCCGGCGCCAGTCCGGCGAGGACGTCCGGGCCGAGCAGGTGCCCCACCGGGTTGCTGCCGAGGAACGCCGCGAAGAGCGTGCTCACCGGCGGCAGCTGGGCGACGCCGTCGGCGACGTTGGCCGCGACGCCGTGGGCCTGCAGGCCGCTGGTCAGCGTCTGCGGCAGCGACCCGGCGAGCCCGGCGATCATCAGTGAGAAGAACACGCCGATCGAGAGCGACGTCCCGGAGTTCTGGAACGTCGCCCGCATGCCGGAGGCGACGCCGCGTTGCTCGGTGGGGACGCTGCTCATGATCGCCGAGGTGTTGGGCGCGGAGAACATGCCCTGGCCGATTCCGCTGACCACGAGCAGCGCGGCGAACGCCGGGTACGGGAAGTTCACCGGCAGCGCCAGCAGGCCCAGGAACGCCGCCGCGACCAGCAACAGCCCGCCGGTGGAGAACAGCCGGGCGCCGAACCGGTCGGACAGGTACCCGGACACCGGGCCGGCGAGGAGGAACCCGACCGTCAGCGGCAGCATGTAGATCCCCGCCCACAACGGCGTCCGCTCGTAGTCGTAGCCGTGCAGCGGCAACCAGATGCCCTGCAGCCAGATGATGAGCATGAACTGCATGCCACCACGCGCCACCGACGTCAGCAACGCGGCGATGTTGCCCGCGGCGAACGCGCGGATCCGGAACAGCCCGAGGTGGAACATCGGCGCGGCGACGCGGGTCTCGATGAGGCCGAACGCCACGAGCAGCAGCACCCCGGCGCCGATGCCGCCCAGCACCAGCGGGTTGCCCCAGCCGGTCGCGGCGCCGCCGTAGGGCTGGATGCCGTAGGTGATCGCGGCGAGCAGGATCGCGGTGCCGGCGGCGAAGGTGATGTTGCCGCCCCAGTCGACCTTCGCGCGCTTCGGCGTGCCGACCTCGCGGAGGCTGCGGATCGACCAGATCGTGCCGAGCAGCCCGAACGGCACGCTCACCCAGAACACCGCGCGCCAGTCGATCTCGGCCAGCAGCCCGCCGACGACCAGGCCGAGGAACTGCCCGGCCAGCGCGGTGATCTGGTTGACGCCCAGCGCCATGCCGCGTTGTTCGGCAGGGAAGGCGTCGGTGAGGATGGCCGCGGAGTTGGCCGTCAGCATCGACCCGCCGACGGCCTGCACCACCCGCCAGCCGATCAGCCACAACGCGCCGCCGCCGGCGTGGAACGGGTCGAACGACAACGCCACCGAGGCGACGCTGAAGACGACGAAGCCGAGGTTGTACATCTTGACCCGGCCGAACATGTCGCCGAGCCGGCCGAGCGTCACCACCAGCACGGCCTGCACGAGCAGGTAACCGAGGATCATCCAGAGCAGGTAGCCGATGTTGCCCGGGGCGAGGGGATCGAGGCCGATGCCGCGGAAGATCGCGGGCAGCGAGATGATCACGATCGAGCCGTCGAGCGCCGACATCAGCACGCCGAGCGTCGTGTTCGACAGCGCGACCCACTTGTAGCGGTCCGCCTGGGTTCCGGTGCCGGTCACAGGGCGTCCGCCAGCCGCTCGACCAGCGGGATCGCGGCGATCAGCTCGCGCTGCTCGGCCGCGGTGAACCGCTCGGCCAGCGCGGTGGCCATCCGCTCGGTGGTCACCGACCGCCGGTCGGTGAGCAGCTGGACCCCGGCGTCGGTCACCGACATGAGGACCTTGCGGCCGTCGCTGTCGTCCTTGCGGCGCGCGACGAGCCCGCGGTCGACGAGCCCGGCGAGCGTGACGCCCATGGCTTGCGGCTTGACCCGTTCGAGGTCGGCGAGGCACCCCGGCGTGGCCGGGCCTTCCCGGTCGAGCCGCGAGAGCACCGAGCGTTCGGGCAGGGTCAGTTCGCCGACGACGTAGCCCTGACGCAGCCGCCGGACCAGCCGGCCCAGGGCGACGCGCAGGTCGGTGCTCGCCTGGAGCAGCTCCTCGTCCGTCACATTCGTCAACCTAGACTGATAAACCTGGGTTGATCAACTCGGACCTATCGGGTGAGCCGGGAGCTTTCGCCCGGTAGTCGTCGTCACCCGGTGTTAGCGTCCGAAGTGGACATATGCAGCCGAACGCATTCCCGGAGGAACCGCCGATGACGATCCCGCACGTCGAGCACGCAGGCCACGACCACGTCCACGCCGAAGGCTGCGGGCACGCCGCGGTCCCGCACGGCGACCACGTCGACTACGCGCACGAGGGGCACCTGCACCGCGCGCACGACGGGCACTTCGACGAGTGCGAGATCGCCGGCCACGTGCCGCACACCGGCCACGACCACACCCACGGCGAAGGCTGCGGCCACGTGGCGGTCCCGCACGGCGAGCACGTCGACTACCTCCACGACGGCCACCGCCACGCCCCACATGAAGACCACTACGACGACCACTGAACGCCCCGGCCGCCGTCTCGCCCGCCTCGTCGTGGGTGTTCAGGAGGGTTGGAACCCTGCCTGCCACTCACGACAAGCCGCGGCAGAGGGCTCAGTGGACGTGGACCGGTTCCCACTCCGGGAACGGGTCCGGGCCGCTCGCGACGTCACCCAGGCACTCCCGCAGCGCGCCCAGCAGCGCGTCGCCCGCCAGGTCGACGCCGATGAACACCAGCTCCTGCCGTGGCTCCGCCGCGACGCCTTGGGGTTCGAACCGCGCCACCGTCCCGGCCTGGGACCAGAGCCCGGTCACCCCAGGCCGGGACGCCAGCGCGAAGAACCCCTTGGAGCGCAACACCGTCCCGAACTCGCCGGAGTCGAGCCGCCGGGCGACGAAGTCCCACAGCGCCGCCGGGTCGAAGGCCCCGGACGCGCGGAACACCACGCTCGAGATGCCGTACTCCTCGGTCTCCGGCACGTGGTCGCCGTTCAGCTCGGCGACCCAGCCCGGCGCCTCCTGTGCGCGCAGGACGTCGTAGCGGCCGGTGCCGAAGACGCGGTCCAGCGGCACCTTCCCGAAGCTGCTGGTCACGACGTCGGCCGCCGGGTTGAGCCGCCGGAGCACCGCCACCAGCAGTGCGGCCTCGTCCGGTGACACGAGGTCGGTTTTGTTCAGCAGCAACACATCCGCGAACTCGACCTGGTCCATCAGCAGGTCACTGACGGTCCGCTCGTCGCCGGCGTACTGGTCCAGCCGGCGCTCCACGAGGGAGTCGCCGGCGGCCAGTTCCCGGGCGAAGTTGGCCGCGTCGACCACCGTCACCATGGTGTCGAGGCGGGCCACCTCGTCCAGGAAGGTGAACGTCGCGGCCACCGGCATCGGCTCGGAGATCCCGCTCGACTCGATGAGCACGTGGTCGAACCGGTCGTCCGCGCAGAGCGCCGCCACCTCCTCCAGGAGGTCCTCCCGCAGGGTGCAGCAGATGCACCCGTTGGTCAGCTCGACGAGGCGTTCCTGGGAGCGCACGAGCGCGGCGTCGATGTTGACCTCGCTCATGTCGTTGACGATCACCGCCACCCGCAGGCCGTCGCGGTTGGCGAGGATGTGGTTGAGCAGTGTCGTCTTGCCCGCGCCGAGGAAGCCCGACAGCACGGTGACCGGGACGCTCACGCGTGGAAGTGGCGGATCAGCCGGCGGGGGACGAGCTTCGTCTCGCCGTCGACCTTGATCGGGACCAGGTCCACCGCGGCGGCCTTCCACTGGGACCGCCGGGTGCGGGTGTTGCTGCGGGACTTCTTGCGCTTGGGGACGGCCATCAGCGCGTACCCCGCTTCCCGTAGCGGCGGTGGAACTTCTCGACCTGGCCGGCGCTGTCCATGATCCGCTGGGTGCCGGTCCAGAACGGGTGCGACCACGCGCTGATGTCGACCGTCACCAGGGGGTAGGTCTGCCCGTCGGACCACTCGATCGTCTTGTCCGACGTGGCGGTGGAGCGGGTCAGGAACGCGTCGCCGGTGGACGAGTCCTTGAAGACCACGGGGTGGTAGTCGGGGTGGATGCCTGGTTTCACTGGTCTTCCTTTCGGTTCGCCGCGGTCGCGTCGTGCCGCGCCGGGTCGGGTTCGGTGTCCTCGCAAGGTTCTTCGTGCCAGTCCCCGAACGGGTCGGGATAGCGTTCCCACACCTCCGGGCCGGCTCTCAGTTCCTCGTCGGTCAGTAGAGCGCCGCGCAGGGCCGCGTCGATCTCGTCGGGCGTTGTCTGGTCCGTCACCACGACGAGCTCCTGCGCGCGGTCGCCGTGCACCGGGTGCCAGCGCAGGGACGCCAGGGTGCGGCGCTCGGGGGAGACGTCCGTCCACTCCGGACCGTCCGGCGAGGCGAGCCAAGGCCCGGCGTGCCCGATGCCCAGCCCGCCGCCGGCCGACTCGATCCAGAACGCGACGTCCGGCTGGCTGGCCACCCAGGCCCGGCCGCGGGTGCGGACGACGCCGTCGAGCAGGACGTCGAGCGCGTCGTGCAGCCGCTGCGGGTGGAACGGCCGCTCGGCGGTGAAGGTGACCAGCCCGATGCCGCAGTCGGCGTGCAGCGGCGGCTGGCCGCGCAGCAGGGCGCCGTGCATGTCGGTGACCTCGCCGCGGCGGGCGTCGGCCGGGACGGCGTCGAGCACGCTGTGCCCGTCCACCCGGCTCAGCTCGACCCGCGGGGTCGACGGTGCGACGCGGTCGAGCACGGCGGACGCCTTGGCCGCGCCCCACGCGTCGGTGGCCGCGCCGGCCAGCACGAGGACGTCGGCGAACTCGACCTGGGAGAGCGCCACCTGGGCGACGGTCCGGTCGTCCTCCGGGCTGGCCTGCAGGTTCCGCTCGGCCAGGGCGTCGTCCTCGGTCGCGTCGGCGAGCCAGGTCGCGCAGTCGACGACCGTGAGCACCGCGCGCAGGTCGACGTCGTCGTGCACCGGGTGGTCGCCGACCAGGACGTTGCGGATCGCCCAGCTCACCGGCTCGGGCTCCATCGCCTCGTCGAGCCGGACGACGATCCGGCGCACCTGCGGCATCCGGGCCAGCCGCCGCAGCAGCGGGAGCAGGTCCTCGCGCAGGGTGCAGGACACGCAGCCGTGCGCCAGTTCGAGGACGGTCAGCTGGTCGCGCTGCTCCAGGCGCAAGCGGCGGCGGACGACGCCGGAGTGGATGTCGCGCAGGTCGTGGTGGACGACGGCGGTGCCGGGCTCGGCGACGCGCAGCAACTCGGCGAGCGTGGCGTTCGCGCCCGGGGCGAGGCCGCTGACGAGCACGAGCGGGACGCGGGGTGGGTGGGTCACATGGGCTCCAGGAATACGGGCGGGGTACGGTGCGTAGAGTAGATGAAAACGACAACCACTATCAACTCGGGAGGGTCCGTGTCCGCCGTGTGCCAGGTCACCGGCCGCAAGCCGGGGTACGGCAAGCAGGTCTCGCACTCGCACCGCCGTACGTCCCGGCGGTGGGAGCCGAACCTGCAGAACCGCCGCTACTTCGTGCCCAGCGAGCGCCGCTGGGTGCGGCTGCGCGTCTCCGTCAAGGGGATGAAGACGATCGACAAGCGCGGGATCGAGGCCGTCGTGGCCGAACTGAAGGCGAAGGGGATGAAGTTCTGATGGCGAAGAGCACCGACATCCGGCCGGTCATCAAGCTGCGGTCGACCGCGGGGACCGGCTACACGTACGTCACGAAGAAGAACCGCCGCAACAACCCGGACCGGATGGTCCTGCGCAAGTACGACCCGGTCGCGCGCAAGCACGTCGAGTTCAAGGAAGAGCGCTGATGGCGAAGAAGTCGAAGATCGCGAAGAACGAGCAGCGGAAGGTGATCGCGGCCCGGTACGTCGAACGCCGTCGCGCGCTCAAGGCCGTCATCGCGTCGCCGTCGTCGTCCGCCGAGGACAAGGGAGCGGCGGTCGTCGCGCTGCAGAAGCTGCCGCGTGACGCGAGCCCGACGCGGATCCGCAACCGGGACGCGGCCGACGGCCGCCCGCGCGGGTACCTGCGCAAGTTCGGGCTGTCCCGGGTGAAGATGCGCCAGGCCGCCCACCACGGCGAGCTGCCCGGCGTCACGAAGTCGAGCTGGTGAGCCGGATGCCGAAGCCGACCCGGGACCGCCCGGGCAAGCGCAAGGTGAACCTGCTGCACGCGCACCGGATCACCCACGTCGACTGGAAGGACGTCGACCTGCTGCGGAAGTTCATCTCCGACCGCGGCAAGATCCGGGCCCGCCGGGTGACGGGGTTGACGCCGCAGCAACAGAAACAGGTCGCCACGGCGATCAAGAACGCGCGGGAGATGGCCCTGTTGCCCTACCCGGGCTCGGGCCGCGCGGGCGGATAATTCAGGTGCGGCCGCTGGGCGGGCGCGCGATCATGAGCCCGCGAAAGGGGGCGTCACCCGGGATGTCCTGACATCAGGAGGTCCACGTAGTGCACGCCCAGCTCACGGTCACGCCCGCCCAGCTGCCCGAAGTCCTGCTCGCCGCCGCCGTCGTGCGGCCGGTGTTCCTGTGGGGCGCGCCGGGCATCGGGAAGTCTTCCCTGGTCTGGGAATTCGCGGCGTCGCTGGGCCTCGACTGCGTCTCGCTGCTCGGCACCCAGCTCGCGCCGGAGGACCTGATCGGCGTCCCGCAGATCGTCGACGGCCGCAGCCGCTTCTGCCCGCCCGAGCAGATCGCCCGCGACGAGCCGTACTGCCTGTTCCTCGACGAGCTGAACGCCGCCGCGCCCGACGTCCAGAAGGCGTTCTACTCGCTCATCCTCGACCGCCGCATCGGCTCGTACGAGCTGCCGGCGGGCTCGGTCGTGATCGGCGCCGGCAACCGCGCCACCGACCAGGCCCTCGCACGCCCGATGGCGTCCGCGCTCGTCAACCGGCTCGTCCACGTGCACCTGCGCGCCTCGCCCGCCGACTGGCTGACCTGGGCGACGGGCCACGACATCCACCCGTCGGTCGTCGACTACCTGACCCAGCGCCCGGACCACCTGTGGAGCCCGCCGCCGAAGACCGAAGAGCCGTTCTCGACGCCGCGCTCGTGGCACATGCTGTCGGACCTGCTGCACTCCTACGGCGACGCCGTCGGCGACGAGACGATCGCGCTGCTGGCCTACGCGACGCTCACGCCGCAGCACGCCGGCTCGTTCCGCGCGTACCTCAAGGTGGCCCGGCACGCCTTCGACCTCGAAGCCATCCTCAAGGGCGACGCCCGCTGGCCCGCCGAGCCGGGCGATCGTGACCTGCTGTACTTCCTGGCCGAGACGTTCCGCGCCCGGCTGGTCAAGGACCTGCCCGCCGACAAGCGGCACGCGTCGGCCGCGGTGCGCCAGTTCGCGTTCCGCGCGAAGAGCCTGCTCGTCGAGCTGGCCGAGATCTCCCTGGAGATGGCCCAGCTGGTCATCGCCGACGACGAGGCGGGCCACCCGCGGCTGCCGTCGTGGTTCCTGGTCGAGGCCGCCCGCGACCTGCCGCGGCTCGTGGACGCGCGCGCGTGAGCACCGCGCAGGCCGAGGCCAAGCGCCGTGAACGCCGGGCCAAGGCGATCGACGCCGGCTGGGCGCTGGCCCGCGAGCACGCCGTGCTCGACCACCTGACGCGCGGCGCGAGCCTCGACGCGCAGAGCCTGACCGGCGTCGGCAGCTGGGCCGTCGTCAGCGAGCGCGGGGTGATCACGGCCAACCGCGCCCGCGACGCCGAGCCCGCGGAGTGGGCGTGGGTCTTCGCGCACCTGCTGCTGCACCTCGGCCTCGGCCACCTCGACGACGAGACGCTGACCGACGCCGAGGCCGTCACGCCCGGCCGGGAGATCGACGCGTCCTACGGCGCCGCCTGCTGCGTGGCCGTCCACCGGTTCGCCGAGGCGGTCCACGTCGGCGAACCCACCGTGCTGCTCCCGGAACTCCCGGGCGGCGACGAGCTCTCGTTGACCCGCGCGTGGCACGAAACCGGCGTCCCCGGCGCGTTCACGAGGCTTGGCACCGGCGGCGCGCGGCCGTGCCTGCGGCTCGGCCCGCCCCAGAGCCGCTGGCACCTCCAGCACAACGGCAAGCCGGAGCCGTGGACCGAGCGGTTCGCCCGCGGGCTGATCGCGGCGGCCACCGGCGCCATGGAACGCGCCGCGGACGCGCGTGGCCAGACCCGCCACCGGCGGGCGCTGGGGGAGTGGGACCGTGCGCTCGCCTGGTTCACCTCGTCGTTCCCGCTGCTCGGCGCGATGGCCGCGGGCTTCACCCTGATCGCCGACGCCGAGGTCGTCCGCGCCTGGGGTATCGCCGTGGCCGCGGTCGACGCCGAGCACGGCGAGATCTACGTCAACCCGCACGCGCCGTTGACCGCCGGGGAATGGCGGTTCGTGCTGGCGCACGAGATGCTGCACGCCGCGCTGCGCCACGACCGCCGCGCGCTCGGCCGCGACCCGTACCTGTGGAACGTCGCCTGCGACTACGTGATCAACGGCTGGCTCGTCGCGATGGCCGTCGGCGAACTGCCCGAGGACGCCCTGCACGACCCGCAGCTGACCGGCCTGTCCGCCGAGTCGGTGTACGACACGCTCACCACGGACCTCCGGCGCGCCCGCAAGCTGCAGACCCTCGGCAGCCGCGAGGCCGGTGACGTCCTGGGCGACTGGCTCACGCAGCCCGAAGCGACGCAGCGCCGGTCGTCGCGCCGGGCCGAGCCGCGGCCGATGCCGTGGACGGACCGCGTGCAGGGCGTCGACCTCGACGAGTTCTACCGCCGCGCGCTCACCCAGGGCCTGACCTACCACCACAACCAGGGCCGCGGCCTGCTGCCGGCCGGGCTGGAGCAGGAGATCCGGGCCCTGGAGCACCCGCCGCTGCCCTGGGACGCGCAGCTCGCCCGCTGGTTCGACGAGCACGTCCGTGTCGAGCTGCCGGTGCGCAGCTACGCGCGGGCGTCGCGCCGTCAGTCGTCGACGCCGGACATCCCGCGTCCGGGCAAGGTGCGGCCCGAGCGGCTCGACCGGCGCGTGACCTTCGGCGTCGTCCTCGACACGTCCGGCTCGATGGACGTCGAGCTGCTCGGCAAGGCGCTGGGCGCGATCGCGTCGTACGCCGCCGCGCGCGACGTCCCGGCGGCGCGGGTGGTGTTCTGCGACGCCGTCGCCTACGACGCCGGCTACCTCGCCGTCGAGGACATCGCGGGCCGCGTGAAGGTGCGCGGGCGCGGCGGCACGATCCTGCAGCCCGGCGTCGACCTGCTGCAGCGCGCGCCGGACTTCCCGCCGGACGGGCCGATCCTGATCATCACCGACGCGCTGTGCGACCACGTCCGGCCGCGGCGCGAGCACGCGTACCTGGTGCCCCGGGGCGCCCGGCTCCCGTTCGTCGCGCGCGGGCCGGTGTTCCGGGTTTCGTGAGAACCTCGAAGCATGAGTGACGACGAGATCACCCCGGAGATGCTGGCGCTGTGGGCCAAGATCTTCAGGTTCGCACGCGAGGGCCGGACCGCGGAGCTGGCCGCGTACGTCGACCGGGGAATCCCGGCCAACCTCAGCAACGACAGCGGCGACTCGCTGGTCATGCTGGCCGCCTACCACGGCCACGCCGAGACGGTCGCCGCGCTGATCGAGCGCGGCGCCGACCCGAACCGCGAGAACGACCGCGGCCAGAGCCCCCTGGCGGGCGCCGTCTTCAAGAACGAGCCGGCCGTCGTGCGCGCCCTGCTCGACGGCGGTGCCGACCCGCGCGCCGGGCAGCCGTCCGCACTCGACACGGCGAAGATGTTCGGCAACACCGACCTGCTGGGCCTGCTCGAACGGTGACTCTTCGCACGCCCGGCTGGTGCTGACCCACACCGTCAATAAACTCCCGCGAATGGACGACCCGCACTACCTTTCCGGCCTCCAGCTGACCGGCCGCCGCGTCGTGATGTTCGGCGGCGGTTCCGTGGCCCAGCGCCGGCTGCCCCGGCTCATCCGCGCGGGCGCGCGCGTGGAACTGGTGTCCCCGCACACGACGCCGTCGGTGCAGGGCATGGTGGACGCGGGCGAGCTGGTCTGGCACGAACGCCGCTACTCCGAAGGCGACCTGAAAGACGCCTGGTACGCCCTGGCCTGCACGGACGACGCCGAGGTCAACGCGGCGATCTGCGCCGAAGCCGAGCGCGAGCGCGTGTTCTGCGTCCGCGCCGACGAGGGCGAGTCCGGCAGCGCCGTGACCCCGGCGTCCGGGCGCCACGGCGGGCTGCTGGTCGGCGTCCTCTCCGGCGGTGAGCCCTTGCGCTCGGCCGCGGTCCGCGACTCGATCCTGGACGGCCTGCACGCGGGCACGGTCGAAGACGGCCGCCGCCCGCACCCGGACGGCACCCTGCCCGGCGTCGCGCTGGTCGGCGGCGGCCCGGGCGACCCGGAGCTGATCACGGTCCGCGGCCGCCGGCTGCTCGCGCGCGCCGACGTCGTGGTCGTCGACCGGCTGGCGCCCCGCGAGCTGCTCGACGAACTCGCGCCCGAGGTGGAGATCGTCGACGCGGCGAAGATCCCGTACGGCCGCGCGGCCAGCCAGGACGTCATCAACAGCACGCTCATCGACCGCGCGAAGGAGGGCAAGTTCGTCGTCCGCCTCAAGGGCGGCGACCCGTACCTGTTCGGCCGCGGCTTCGAGGAGGTGCTGGCCTGCGCCGAGGCCGGCGTCCCGGTGACGATGGTCCCGGGCATCACCAGCGCGTTCGCGGTCCCGGCGGTCGCCGACGTCCCGGTGACCCACCGCGGCGTCGCCCACGAGGTGGTGGTCGTCTCGGGCCACGTCGCCCCGGGCGACGACCGCTCGCTGGTCG
Organism: Amycolatopsis sp. WQ 127309; assembly: GCF_023023025.1. Classification (NCBI taxonomy): domain Bacteria; kingdom Bacillati; phylum Actinomycetota; class Actinomycetes; order Pseudonocardiales; family Pseudonocardiaceae; genus Amycolatopsis; species Amycolatopsis sp. WQ 127309. The sequence continues at coordinate 8,602,407 of NZ_CP095481.1, read as the reverse complement.
ACTGGGACCTGCTGGCCCGCATGCGCGGCACGATCGTCCTGATGATGGGCGTCGAGCGGCTCCCGCAGTTCGCCAAGGCCCTGCTCGACGGCGGCCGCCCGGCCGACACCCCGGTGGCGATCGTCGAAGACGGCACGATGCGCACCCAGCGCGCCCTGCGGTCCACATTGGACACGGTGGTCACCGACGCGGCGGCGTCGGGAGTCCGCCCTCCCGCGGTGATCGTGATCGGCCCGGTGGCGGGCCTGGCCCAGCCTCAGTCCTCGTAGCAGCTCGCGGCGAAGTCGCGGATCGCGTCCGAGAGCCGGGTCGGGTCGAACCTCAGCTCGACCGGGCTGCGGGCCTGGACGAACTCCGCGTCCGGCATGTCGACGGCCAGGCTGTCCGCGTCACCGAACGGGTGGATCGGGTCGCCCTGGTGGCCGATCACGAGGGCGCGGGTCGTGATCTTGCGGCGCACCGACTTCGGCGGGGCGATCCGGCCGAACAGGACCCCGTGCAGCAGGGCCGCCATCGGGGCCGGGCGCTGCGAGAGCGTGTCGGTGATGACGTCGACCCACTGGTTGCCGTGCGGGACCAGCGAGGCCCCGAAGGCCACTGCCTGCACCGTCACCGGCAGGAACCGGGCCGCCATCAGCAGCGGCGCGAACGTGAACAGACCCGCCACGATCGCGTTGTCCAGCACCGGCATCTCGACGATCAGCCCACGCGCCCGCTCGGGGGCCGACACCGCGACCTCCAGGGAGACGTTCGCGCCCAGCGACGTCCCGCCGATCACGGCGGCGGAGACCTCGAGGTGGTCCAGCAGCGCCAGGGTCTGCTCGGCGAACGACGGCATCGAGTACAGCCACGACTCGGTCGGGCGGTCCGAGTCGCCGTGGCCGAGCAGGTCGAGCGTGACCACCCGGAACCCGGCGCGGGCCAGCCGCCGCGCGAGGGGCGCGTGCATCCGGCGGGTGAGCATGATGCCGTGGGTCAGCACGACGACCTTGTCGCCGCTGCCGAACTCGGTGTACCAGAGCCGGTGCCCCTCGTGGTCGAACGAGCCGGTCAGCTCGATCGGGCGCGACGAACGCCGGGCGGGCGGGGCCGGGGGCTCCGGCTCGATCAGGGTCGCGCTGCTGGCCGGGCTCATGTCCCACCGTCCTCCCCGCGTCGTGGTCATCTCTGTTCAGGAAAGCATCCCCGGGTCACATCAGCACAGTGACTCGCACGTCAGTTGACAACGTGCCAATGGCGGGTGGTCGCGGGGATGGGTCAAGATGACCTCATGACCGCTACTGCTGACAGTCTGCCCGACCTCGTCTCCCTCGAGGTCGACATCGAAGGCCACGTCGCCGAAGTGACGCTCCTCGGCCCTTCGAAGGGCAACGCGATGGGCCCGGACTTCTGGCGCGAGCTGCCGCTGGTGATGGGGGCCCTCGACGCGGACCCGCAGGTCAGGGCCGTGGTGCTGACCGGCAGCGGCGCGCACTTCTCCTACGGCCTCGACCTGCCCGCGATGATGGGCGGCTGGGCGCCGCTGCTGGCCGGCGACGCGCTGGCCGGCCCGCGCAGCGAGTTCCACACCGAGGTCCGGCGGCTGCAGGCCGCCGTCAGCTCGATCGCCGAATGCCGCAAACCGGTCATCGCGGCCGTCTCCGGCTGGTGCATCGGCGGCGGCGTCGACGTCGTCACGGCGGCCGACATCCGCCTGGCCAGTGCGGACGCGAAGTTCAGCGTCCGCGAGGTGCGCGTCGCGATCGTCGCCGACATCGGCAGCCTCCAGCGGCTCGCCCCGATCATCGGCGAGGGCCACGTCCGCGAGCTGGCGCTGACCGGCAAGGACATCGACGCCGCCCGCGCCGAGAAGATCGGCCTCGTGAACGACGTCTACCCGGACCAGGACGCGCTGCTGAAGGCCGCGCGCGAACTGGCCGGTGAGATAGCTGCGAACCCGCCGCTCGTGGTGCAGGGTACGAAGCAGGTACTGGCGGCGAACACCGAGCGCCAGGTCGCCGACGGCCTCCGGTACGTCGCGGCGTGGAACTCGGCGTTCCTGCCCAGCAAGGACCTCGGCGAGGCGGTGCAGGCCTTCATGGAGCGTCGCAAGCCGGAGTTCACGGGCGAGTAGAGGAGGCAGGGTGAGCAACGGCGCTCGAGGCGATTCCGGGGTCCACCACGCGTTCCGCGTGGCGCGCGACTACCTGCAGCAGCACCGCGAGGACTACGACACGGCGTACCGCGACTTCGCCTGGCCGGAGTTCGACCACTTCAACTGGGCGATCGACTGGTTCGACGTCGTCGCGCACGATCCGGACAACGCCGAGCGGCTGGCGTTGTGGATCGTCGAGGAGGACGGCACCGAGAACCGCTGGACCTACCCGGAGATGTCGGGCCGGTCCAACCAGGTGGCGAACTGGCTGCGCGGCCTCGGCGTGCGCCGCGGTGACCGGCTGATCCTCATGCTGGGCAACCAGGGTGAGCTGTGGGAGACGATCCTCGCCGCGATCAAGCTCGGCGCGGTGATCATCCCGGCGTCCACCCTGCTCGGCCCGGCCGACCTGACCGACCGCGTCGAGCGCGGCGCCGCCAAGCACGTCGTGATCCGCTCGGCCGACACGGAGAAGTTCGCGGACGTCGCCGGCGACTACACCCGGATCGCGGTGGGGGAGCCGGTCGAGGGCTGGCACTCGTACGCGACAGCGTTCGCCGAGTCGCCCGAGTTCGCCCCGGACGGTCCGACGAAGGCCGCCGACCCGCTGCTGCTGTACTTCACCTCCGGCACCACGGCGAAGCCGAAACTGGTGCAGCACACGCAGGTGTCGTACCCGGTCGGGCACCTGTCCACGATGTACTGGATCGGCCTGGAACCGGGCGACGTCCACCTCAACATCTCCTCGCCGGGCTGGGCGAAACACGCGTGGAGCAACGTCTTCGCGCCGTGGAACGCCGAGGCGACGGTGTTCCTCTACAACTACACCCGGTTCGACGCGGGCGCGCTGATGGCCCAGATGGACCGCTGCGGCATCACGAGCTTCTGCGCGCCGCCGACGGTCTGGCGGATGCTCATCCAGGCCGACCTGACGGCGCTGAAGACGCCGCCGAAGAAGGTCGTCGGGGCGGGCGAGCCGCTGAACCCCGAGGTGATCGACCAGGTCGAGAAGGCCTGGGGCATCACGATCCGGGACGGCTTCGGCCAGACCGAGAGCAGCGTCCAGATCGCCAACACGCCGGGCCAGGACGTCGTGCCGGGCTCGATGGGCCGCCCGCTGCCCGGGTTCGTCGTGGCGCTGGTCGACCCGGTCAGCGGTGAACGCGCGCAGGAGGGCGAGATCTGCCTCGACCTCGACCACCGCCCGGTGGGCCTGATGACGGGCTACGCCGGCGACGACGAGCGCACCTCGACGGCGTTTTCGAACGGCTTCTACCACACCGGGGACGTCGGTTCGATCGACGAACGCGGCTACATCACCTACGTCGGGCGCACCGACGACGTCTTCAAGGCGTCGGACTACCGGATCTCGCCGTTCGAGCTGGAGAGCGTGCTCATCGAGCACGAGGCGGTCGCCGAAGCGGCGGTCGTCCCGGCCCCCGACCCGATCCGGCTCGCCGTGCCGAAGGCCTACGTCGTGCTGGCCGCCGGCCACGAGCCGACGGCCGACACGGCGAAGGCGATCCTGGCGTACTGCCGCGAGCACCTGGCGCCGTACAAGCGGATCCGGCGGCTCGAGTTCGCCGACCTGCCGAAGACGATCTCGGGCAAGATCCGCCGCGTCGAGCTGCGCGGCCGCGAGAGCGACCCGGCGCGCGGCGCGGGCACGGAGTTCCGCGAGGAGGACTTCCCGGACCTCAAGGGCTGAGCCCGGTTGCTCGGGGGAGCCGTCAGCTGCGGGTGCCCTCGATCTGGCGGCCGTCCTCGGTCGAGCACACCGTCACCGGGTCGTTCGCGCCGCTGCCGCACGTCCACTCGTCGAGCACGACGGGGTCCGGGCCGTCGGCGGAGGCCGCCTCGGCCGGGGTCAGCTTCGTGAAGTAGTCCTTCAGCAGCGTCGTCGCCGCGGCGCAGTCGACCTTGCCGTGCGCGACGACCGCCGTCTTGGCGCCGCCCGATCCGGTGACGTCGCCGCACGGCACGCCCGGTGCCGTGGACGCCGCCGCGGCCGCCTCGGCCGGGATCGCGCTCGAGGCGGACGGCGCCGCGGGCGCCGGGTCGGCGCCGCCGCACCCCGCCAGAGCGGCGGTCGCGGCGACGAGCAGCAGGGGGTAGGCGAGTGTCTTCATGGGCCCTTCAGAAGCGGACGGGACGGGAACTCATTCGGCCGGGACGACGGCGGCGAACACCGTCTGCTCGCCCTTGGTGCAGGTGGTGCCGCCCTGCGCGGCGGGCGGCCCGGAGGTGCACAGCCAGCCGTCGACCGTCTCGTTCACCGCGTCGTTCGAGCCGGCGCCCTGGCGCCCGGCGATCTTGCGGTGGAAGTCGGTGACCAGCTGGGTCGCCGCGACGCAGCTGACGCCGGACGAACCGCTGTCGAACACGTAGAGGGTCAGCCCGCTGGCCGCGGTGATGGTGCCGCACGCGCCGGGAACGGTCGGCGGCACGGCGGCCGGCTTCGACGCCGGGCCGGGCGCGGACGAGCCGCTCGTGGCGGGCGGCGGTGGCGGCGTCCCGGCCGTCGTGGACGCCGGCGCGGCGGACGTCGAAGCCTGCGGCGGGGGAGCGGCGGACGGGGCCGGGTCGCCGGAACAGGCGGCGAGCGCGGGCACGGCGAGGCAGGCCGCGAGCAACGGCCGCCACATCCTCGTGGTGGTCGGGTGGGGCACCGCGATCCTTCCTCCCCGGTCGGGCCGGCCAGGTCGTTCTGGCCCATCCGGGCCGGGGCCCCGTGGATCGATGCGCCCAGGGGTGTGCCGGAGATTACTCCAGCCGGGTGGCGGGCGTGTCCGGTGGCTCCCGTTTGTGTGTCCACAATGGACGGTTAACCTCCTGTTCACGCTCCGATACACAAGGCTGCCATCAAGAATCGATCGGTCTAATTCCCGCCGCGGCCGTTAACAACCCGGCCCGGACTGCCGACGATCGAGGTGGAAGCCAGCGAGCTTCCCGTCCCCGACAACCGCGCCCCGACCCCGTGAGAGCGATGAACGCCGTCACCAGCACCGAAGAACCGTCCCGCCCGCCGACCGTCCCCAACACCGTCATCTGGTGCTGCGGCCGCCCCTACGTCCTCGAGTCCCGGCCCGGCCGGGCCCGCTGGGTGGGCACCGACGGCCGCGGCCGTCCCGAGGCGCTGAGCAGCGCCGAACTGCAGCGACGCGGCTGGAGCCACCGCCGCGCGTGCTGAGCCGTGAGCTCTAGGGTGGGCGAGTGAGCACAGCCGCACCCGAACCAGCTCAAGCGAACACCCCGAGCGCCGAGCCGTCGCTGCTGCGACAGGCCTTCAACGTCCCCAACATGCTGTCGCTGCTGCGGCTGGCCGGTGTGCCGGTCTTCCTCTGGCTGCTGCTCGGCCCGAAGGAGGACGGCTGGGCGCTCGCGGTGCTGATGTTCGGCGCGCTCACCGACTGGCTCGACGGCAAGCTGGCCCGCTGGCTCAACCAGATGTCGCGGCTCGGCTCGCTGCTCGACCCGGCCGCCGACCGGCTCTACATCCTGGCGACGCTCGTCGCGTTCCTGCTCCGCGAGATCATCCCGTGGTGGGTCGTGGTGCCGCTGCTGGTCCGCGAGGCCGTGCTCGGCGTGTGCGTCCTGACGCTGCGCCGCCGCGGCTTCGCCCCGCCCGAGGTCACCTACATCGGCAAGGGCGCGACCTTCGTCCTGATGTACGCCTTCCCGTTCCTGCTGCTCACCCAGGGTGGCTCGGACATCGCCGCGATCGCCCGGCCGATCGGCTACGCCTTCACGATCTGGGGCGGGGTCCTCTACGTCTGGTCCGGCGTCCTCTACGTCGTGCAGGCGCGCACCGCGCTGCGCGGGGCCGGCGACGACTGAGCGCGACCGTTCCGCCGGGTCGTTCCGGGCGGCTGCGCCGTGTGGGTGTAAGACTTCGCCCAGCACATTTCGCCAGTGAGGGCATGAAAGGGGACCGGCGGTGTCCGTTCCTGAAGAGCTTCGCTACACCGAGGAACACGAGTGGGTCGCGACCCGCGGCGAGGACACCCTCGTCCGGATCGGCATCACCGAGTACGCGCAGGACCAGCTCGGCGACGTCGTGTTCGTCGACCTGCCCGAGGCCGGCCGCCACGTCGGCGCAGGCGACGTCTTCGGCGAGGTCGAGTCGACCAAGAGCGTCTCGGAGCTGTTCGCGCCGGTCGACGGCGAGATCGTCGCCGTCAACAACGCCGTCGCCGACTCGCCCGAGCTGATCAACAGCGACCCCTACGGCGAGGGCTGGCTGATCGAGATCCGGCTCGAGGACCCCTCGGCGCTCGAAGCGCTGCTCGAAGCCGAGGCGTACGGCGCTTTGATCAAGGGCTGAAACCCCGTCCGACCTCGGAATCCGGCCGATGGGAGCGATCTGCTCACGGTTCGCCGGTACCGGGGCCCGGAGAAGCGATCAGGCACGGTACGTTGGCAGCTACACGTTCTTGAAGTACTGGTAACACAGCATGTGTGGAGGAGAGCTCAGGTGAGCACGAACGACGGGCCGGGCGGCGTTCCCCCGGAGCAGTCTCCGGAGCGGACCTCTGTCTTCCGGGCCGACTTCCTGGCCGAAGCCGAAGGCCACGAGCCCGCCCCGGCCGCCGAAGCCCCGGTCCAGGGCGTCGACGCCCTGCCCGCGGGTTCGGCGCTACTGGTCGTGAAGCGGGGCCCGAACGCGGGCTCGCGCTTCCTGCTCGACCGCGACACCACCAGCGCCGGGCGTCACCCGGACAGCGACATCTTCCTGGACGACGTCACGGTCTCGCGGCGGCACGCCGAGTTCCGCCGTGAGGGCGGGGAGTTCGTCGTCATCGACGTCGGCAGCCTCAACGGCACCTACGTCAACCGCGAGCCGGTCGACCAGGCCGTTCTCGCCGGCGGCGACGAGGTCCAGATCGGGAAGTTCCGCCTGGTCTTCCTGACCGGCCCGGGGCACGGGGGCCAGGGGGCGCAGTGACGGCGGCCGGGCGGCCACAACGGGACGGGTTGAGCATCGGGGCGGTTCTGGCGCAGCTGCGCCACGACTTCCCCGACGTCACCATCTCCAAGATCCGGTTCCTCGAGGCGGAAGGCCTGGTCCAACCGGGCCGGACGCCCTCGGGTTACCGGCAGTTCGCCGCGGCGGACGTGGAGCGGCTCAAGTTCGTCCTGGCCGCCCAGCGGGATCACTACCTCCCGTTGAAGGTCATCAAGGAGCAGCTGGACGCGGCGGACTCGGGTGCCGAGCCCGCCGCGGCCATGCCGCGACCACCGCGCCGTCTGGTGCCGATCGACGGGGTCGCCGACAACGTGGGCCTGCCGGTGGCGGAGGACTTCGCCGCCGGCCGGGAGCTGCGCCTGACCCAGGAGGAGCTCCTGGAACAGGCCGGCATCGACGCGGCGGAGCTGGCCGAGCTGCTGCAGTACGGCCTGGTGCGGTCCGGTCCCGCGGGGTTCTTCGACCCCGACGCGGTGCTGGTCGCGCGCACGGTGAAGGCGATGACCGAATTCGGTATCGAGCCGAGACACCTGCGTGCCTTCCGCGCCGCGGCCGACCGCGAGGTCGGCCTGCTGGAGCAGATCGTGACCCCGGTGTACCGGCATCGTGACCCGGAGGCCAAAGCACGGGCCGACGAGGTGGTGCGAGAGCTCGCGGCACTGTCGGTGACCCTGCACACGCTCCTCGTGAAGGCCGGAATCCGTGGCGCCACGGGTTGTTGAGGCGTAACGGGACGGTGAGATCCTCTTTGCGGTCCCATGTCAATGACTGAATGTTCGGCACCTCATGCCGTACCGTGAGAACAACGGTTTGCGGTAGGCGAGCCGAGAGTGTCCGACAGCGAGCACAGCGCACAGATGACGGGTAGCGTCGGTGGTGAACGGCGCGAGGCGGTTCCAGCGCTGAAGCCCGTGTGCACGAGAGGGAGGCGAAGCCCGATGAGCGAAATGCGCGTCGTCGGTGTGCGGGTCGAGCTGCCCGCGAATCAGCCGATCTTGTTGCTGCGGGAGACCGAGGGCGAACGGTACCTGCCGATCTGGATCGGCTCGGTCGAAGCGACCGCCATCGCGTTGGAGCAGCAAGGGGTCCGCCCCGCCCGCCCGCTCACCCATGACCTGCTCAAAGAGGTCATCGGGGCGTTGGGCCGCGAGCTGGAGCAGGTCGTGATCACCGACCTCAAGGAAGGCACGTTCTTCGCCGAGCTCGTGTTCGACGGTGACATCCGGGTGTCCGCCCGGCCGAGCGACTCGGTCGCGCTGGCCCTGCGGATCGGCGTCCCCATCCACGCCGTGGACGCGGTGCTGGAAGAGGCCGGCCTGATCATCCCGGACGAGCAGGAGGACGAGGTCGAGAAGTTCCGCGAGTTCCTCGACTCGGTCTCCCCGGAAGACTTCCGCGGCGCCGACACGTAACGGGTGCCACGGCTTGCCTTGACGCCGACGTCAACGTCTACCGTCGGGGCATGCGGATCGGAGAGCTGGCCAAGCGCACGGGTACCACTACCCGTGCGCTTCGCTTTTACGAGGACCAGGGCCTCCTCGCGGCCCGTCGCGCGGCCAACGGCTACCGCGAGTACGACGAGGACGACCTCCAGCTGGTCACGGAGATCCTGAAGCTGCAGACCGTCGGGCTGTCCCTCGACGAGACCCGGCCGTTCGTCGACTGCCTGCGCAGCGGCCACGAGACCGGCGACGCCTGCCCGAGCTCGATCGAGATGTACCGGCGCAAGCTCGCGGAGGCCGACGCCGTCCTCGCCCGCCTCGGCGCGATCCGCGCCGACCTCGCCGGGAAGCTCGCCGACGCGCTGGCCAGGCAGGACCCCGCCTGCGCCCCCGATCCGTGCGTCGTCCCCGAACGTCTCTGAAGGAGCTCAGTCATGTCCGAAATCCCCGAAGTCACGGATACGACGTTCGCCGCCGAGGTGCTCGGCGGCGACGTCCCGGTGCTGGTCGAGTTCTGGGCCACCTGGTGCCCGCCGTGCCGGATGATCGCGCCGGTCGTGGCCGAGCTGGCCCGCGAGCGCGTCGGCACGCTGTCGGTGCGCAAGATCAACTCCGACGAGAACCCGGAGACGACCCGGGCGTACCAGGTCATGTCGCTGCCGACGATGATCCTGTTCCGCGCCGAGGAGCCCGTCCTGACCGTCGTGGGCGCGCAGCCGAAGGCCCGGCTCGAAGAGCGCCTCGACCGGGCCCTCGCCGATCAGGGTGCGGTGGCCCTGACGAACGTGTCCGCGACCTCGCGGCCGTAGAGCTCCAGGTCCAGCGCGGGGTCGGCCGCGTAGGCCGCCGCCACGCCGTCGATCGCCTGGGCGATCGACATCGCCATCACCTCGGGCGTGAACGCGCCGAACGTGCCCTCGGCCTGGCCCTGCTTGAGCTGACGGGCCAGGCCGTGCACCCGCAGGTCGTCGACCAGGACCTTCGTCATCACCCAGCCCTCGGCGTCGTCGGTGTTGGCGGCCATCTCCGTCAGCACCCGCACGCAGTCCGGGTAGGCCCGCAGGAACGCGATCGACGTCTCGATGTGCGCCCGCAGGTAGCCGGCGCGGTCGGCCGGGTCCAGGTCGCCGCCGGTGCGCTCCTTGAGGAACTCGTTCTTCGTCTCGACGACCGTGCTGAGCACCGCCTGCATCAGCCCGGCCTTGTTGGTGAAGTGGTAGGAGATCATCCGGGTGCTGCTCAGCCCGGCGCGTTCGCGGATCTTGGCGAACGTGGCCTTGCGGTAGCCGAGGTCGTTGATGACGCCGATCGTCGCGCCGAGGATCTGCGCGCGGCGGGCGGCCTCGGTCACGCTGAGGCCCATCTCGGCCATGAGTTCGGTTTTTACTTGCATGAGTAAAAATTAACACGACTGAGTAAAAGTGTCCAGGAGGTTTGAACCACTGCCTCCGGGGTACGGCGAACGGCTCAAACGCTCATCCGACCGTTGAGGCTTGCCGCGCGTCGCGTTGACCGGCCTTGCCTGGGCGCTTACCGTCGGAGGAGGTAAATCGCCACGATGTGATTCACGGTCTGGGGCCGGATCGTGGCGGTTGATCTCCGGTGGGTCCCGCTCTGGGTCCTGTCCGGCTGTCATTCGCCGGCCGCCTGGTCGGGCGAGGGGAGGCTTGCGTGGTCGAGGCTGGTTCCGAGAAGCAGCCTGTTCGGTTCGCGGCTGGCGAGCAGGGTGAACTGTTCCCCGACGACTCGCTGCCCGACGAGCTCGTCGGCTACCGGGGTCCGGCCGCGTGCCAGATCGCCGGGATCACCTACCGTCAGCTCGACTACTGGGCTCGCACGAAACTGATCGCGCCCAGCATTCGCACCGCGCACGGCTCCGGCTCCCAGCGGCTGTACTCGTTCAAGGACATCCTGGTCCTGAAGGTGGTCAAGCGGCTGCTGGACACCGGGGTCTCGCTGCAGAACATCCGGGTCGCGGTCGACCACCTGTCCGTCCGCGGGGTCCGTGACCTCGCCAAGGTCACGCTGTTCTCCGACGGCACCACGGTCTACGAGTGCACCTCGCCGGAGGAGATCGTCGATCTGCTCCAGGGCGGCCAGGGCGTGTTCGGCATCGCGGTCAGCGGCGCGATGCAGGAAATCAGCGGCACCATCCACGAGTTCCCGGCCGAACGCGCCGACGGCGGCATCGTCGAAGCGCACGAGCCGGACGAGCTGACCCAGCGCCGCAACGCCCGCCGTACCGGGTGATCATCTCCGCGGCAGGCGGAGTAAAGTGATCCACGCAGTCGACGAAACCGCGCGGGAGAGTCCGGACCACAACCTCGAGTCCGGCGCCGAAGGAGCAAGTCCTCCCCGGAACCTCTCAGGCACCCTGGACCGCGCGGTCTAGACGCCTCTGGAAAGCGGGTCGTCAGGACACCACCTGATGGCCCCGCCGACGGTGCAAGCCCGGCTCAACCTCGGGCGAAACTCTCAGGCGCCCAGAAATGGGTACGGACAGAGTGGGGAGGGTTCCTCGACAGCGTTTCGCGGATGCTGTCCAGGCCCGCCGTTCGCAGGAGGCCATCGTGCAGCCGTCACTCGCCTCCCTGGAACAGGGCTTTCCCTTCGCCGACCGGCACATCGGGCCCGGCCCGGCGGAACTCCGCACGATTCTCGACGTCATCGGCGTCGCCTCGCTCGACGAACTCGCCGAACGGGCGGTGCCCGGGTCGCTGCGCGCGTCCGCCGCGCCCCTCGACCTGCCGCCGCCCGCCACCGAAGCCCAGGCGCTCGCCGAACTGCGGGCGCTGGCCGCGCGGAACCGGCCGATGGCCCAGATGATCGGCCTCGGTTACCACGACACCGTGACCCCGCCGGTGATCCGCCGGAACATCCTCGAGAACCCGGCCTGGTACACCGCGTACACGCCCTACCAGCCGGAGATCTCGCAAGGCCGGCTCGAAGCGCTCCTCAACTTCCAGACCATGGTCGCCGACCTGACCGGCCTGCCCGTCGCGAACGCGTCCCTGCTCGACGAGGCCACCGCGGCCGCCGAAGCGATGACGCTCGTGCGTCGCGCCGGCAAGTCGGCGTCCAACCGGTTCGTCGTCGACGAAGACACCCTGCCGCAGACCCTGGCCGTGCTCCGGACCCGCGCCGGACCGCTCGGCATCGAACTGGTCGTCGAAGACCTGTCCCAGGGGCTGACCGGGCTCGGCCTCGGCGGCGACTTCTTCGGCGTCCTGCTGTCCTGCCCGGGCGCGTCCGGCGCCGTCCGCGAGTTCGACTTCACCATCGCCGACGCGAAGAAGCACGGCGCGGCGGTGATCGTCGCCGCGGACCCCCTGTCCCTGACGCTGCTGCGGCCGCCCGGTGAGCTCGGCGCCGACGTCGCGATCGGCTCGACCCAGCGGTTCGGCGTCCCGCTGGGCTTCGGCGGTCCGCACGCGGCCTACCTGGCGGTCCGCCAAGGCTTGGAGCGGCAGCTGCCCGGCCGGCTGGTCGGTGTCTCGAAGGACGAAGACGGCGCCCCGGCGTACCGGCTGGCGCTGCAGACCCGGGAACAGCACATCCGCCGCGAGAAGGCGACGTCGAATATCTGCACCGCGCAGGTCCTGCTCGCCGTGATGGCCTCGATGTACGCGGTCCACCACGGCCCCGACGGCCTGCGCGCGATCGCGCTGCGCGCCCACCGGATGGCGACCGTGCTCGCGGCCGGCCTCTGCGAAGGTGGCGTCGAGGTCGTGCACGGCGAGTTCTTCGACACCATCACCGCGGCGGTACCGGGCCGCGCGGCCGCGGTCGTCGCGGCGGCCCGCGACCTCGGCGTGAACCTGCGGCGGATCGACGACGACCACGTCGGCGTCGCCTGCGACGAGACGACCACCCGCGAACGGCTTTCCCTGGTGTGGAAGGCCTTCGGCGTCTCGGTGTCCGATGTGGACGGCCTGGACGAGGACACGGCCGACGCGCTCCCGGCGCCGCTGCGGCGCACGAGCGGCTTCCTCACCCACCCGGTGTTCCACGCCCACCGCTCCGAAACCGCGTTGCTGCGCTACCTGCGGCAGCTGTCCGACAAGGACGTCGCGCTCGACCGCAGCATGATCCCGCTCGGCTCCTGCACGATGAAGCTCAACGCCGCGGCGGAGATGGAGCCGGTCACCTGGCCGGAGTTCGCCGGGCTGCACCCGTTCGCCCCGGCCGAGGACGCGGCCGGCCTGCTCACGGTCATCGCGGACCTCGAAGCCTGGCTGGCCCGGATCACCGGCTACGACAAGGTTTCCCTGCAGCCCAACGCCGGCAGCCAGGGCGAGTTCGCCGGGCTGCTGGCCATCCGCGCGTACCACCGCTCGCGCGGCGAGGGTGAGCGCGACGTCTGCCTGATCCCGGCCAGCGCGCACGGCACCAACGCCGCCAGCGCCGTGATGGCGGGCATGCGCGTGGTCGTCGTCCGGTGCGACGACGGCGGCGACATCGACCTCGCGCACCTGCGGTCCACAGTGGACGAGCACCGGGCCGACCTCGCGGCGATCATGATCACCTACCCGTCGACGCACGGCGTCTACGAGGACACCGTCGGCGAGGTCTGCGCGCTGGTGCACGACGCGGGCGGCCAGGTGTACGTCGACGGCGCCAACCTCAACGCCCTGATCGGCGTGGCGCAGTACGGCCGGTTCGGCGCCGACGTCTCGCACCTCAACCTGCACAAGACGTTCTGCGTCCCGCACGGTGGCGGCGGGCCGGGGGTCGGCCCGATCGGCGTCCGCGCGCACCTCGCGCCGTTCCTGCCGAACCACCCGCTGCAGCCCGCGGCCGGCCCGGCGACCGGCGTCGGCCCGGTCAGCGCGGCGCCGTGGGGCAGCGCGTCGATCCTGCCGATCTCGTGGGCCTACGTCCGGATGATGGGCGCCGAAGGCCTGCGCCGGGCGACGCTGGTGGCCGTGGCGAACGCCAACTACGTCGCGCGCCGCCTGAGCGAGCACTACCCGGTGCTCTACGCCGGCCACGAAGGCCTCGTCGCCCACGAGTGCGTCCTCGACCTGCGGCCGCTGACGAAGGCCACCGGCGTCACGGTCGACGACGTCGCCAAGCGGCTGGCGGACTACGGGCTGCACGCGCCGACGATGTCGTTCCCCGTCCCGGGCACGCTCATGGTGGAGCCGACCGAGAGCGAGAACCTGGCCGAGCTGGACCGCTTCTGCGCGGCGATGATCGCGATCCGCGGCGAGATCGACCGCGTCACGGCGGGGGAGTGGGCCCTGGCGGACTCGCCGCTGCGGCACGCGCCGCACACCGCGCGCTGCGTCACGGGCGAGTGGGACCGGCCCTACAGTCGTGAGACGGCGGTGTTCCCCGCCGGCACCGGCGGCGCGAAGATCTGGCCGCCGGTCCGCCGCGTCGACGGCGCCGCGGGCGACCGGAACCTGGTCTGCTCGTGCCCGCCGCCGGAGGCGTTCGCCTAGGTCCGGGCTTGCGCCGGCCTCACAGGAGCGGGAGGTAGGTTGGCGCCATGGCGAGTGGCAGTGGTCCGGATCGGACGTCCGTGGTCGTGACCGGGGGCAGCGGCTTCATCGGCCGCGCCGTCGTGCGCGCCTTCCGCGAGCGGGGCGTCCCGGTGACCGTCGTCGACCGGGTCCCGTTCCCGGACGAGCTGCCCGGCGTCCGCGTCGTCACCGGTGAGCTGCTCGACGCCGCCGTCCGCGAAGAGGCCGTCACGCCGGAGACCGCGGCCATCGTGCACCTCGCCGCACTGACTTCAGTGCTGCGCTCGGTCGAACTGCCGGAGCAGACCTTCGCCGACAACGTCCTCGTGACGCAGGAACTGCTGGAACTGGCCCGCCGCCTCGAAGTGCCGGGCTTCGTGCTCGCGTCGACGAACGCGGTGATCGGCAACGTCGGTGGCGCGACCATCACGCCGGACCTGCCGCCGCGGCCGCTGACGCCCTACGGCGCCACCAAGGCGGCGTGCGAAATGCTGCTGTCCGGCTACGCGGGCGCGTACGGGATGAAGACGTGTGCCTTGCGGTTCACCAACGTCTACGGACCGGGAATGTCCCACAAGGACAGTTTCGTGCCGCGGATGATGCGCGCGGCGCTGACCGGCACCGGCGTCCGCGTCTACGGCGACGGGCAGCAGCGGCGCGACCTCGTGCACGTCGACGACGTCGTCAACGCCATCACCCTCGCCGTCGGCAGCGGCTACTCCGGCACCGCGATCGTCGGCGCCGGGCAGTCGGTTTCGGTGCTGGAGATGGTCGAAGCCGTGCGCGAGGTGACCGGCGCCGAGCTGCCGGTGGAGCACGTCGAGGCGCCGGCGGGGGAGATGCCCGCGGTGGTCGTCGACGTCTCGGGGAGCGCGGAGACGATCGGCTACCGGCCGTCGACGTCGCTGACCGACGGGCTCGCCACGGCGTGGAAGTACTTCTCCGGTCTCGAGCGTCCGAACGCGACGGAGTGACCGCGGGCGTGTCCGGTTTCCTCCGCCGCCACTGGCTCCTGCTCCTGCTGCTGCTCCCCGCGATCGCCCTGCGGGTGCTCACCTGGCTCGCCTACCGGCCGGCCCTGCTCTACATCGACTCGTTCCGCTACATCGACAACCTGCACGCGCTGCGCGCCGACCAGCTCGACCCGATCGGCTACGACCTGGTGCTGCGGCCGCTGCTGGCGGTCGGCGGCCTGGCGTGGGTCGCGGCGGTGCAGCACGCCGGCGGCCTGCTGATCGCGATCGGCGTCTACGCGCTCGTGCTGCGCCTCGGCGGCCGCCCGTGGGTCGCCGCGCTCGCCGCGGCTCCCGTGCTGCTCGACGCCTACCAGCTGCAGATCGAGCAGAACATCATGTCCGAGGTGGTCTTCGAGGCGGTGCTGCTCGGGCTGCTGTGGGTGCTGCTCGGCCGCGGGGCCCCCGGCTGGAAGCGCGCCGGGATCGCGGGCCTGCTCGTCGGGTTCGCCGTGCTGGTGCGGCTGATCGGGATCTCGCTGGCCCTGCCGCTGCTGGTCTACCTGGTCGCCGCCGGGGGCGCGTGGCGGCACTGGGCGGGCTGGCGCCGCGCCGGCGTGGGCGTGCTGGGCATCCTCGTCGTGATCCTGCCGTACGCCGCGCGGGTGCATTCCGAGACCGGCAAGTGGGGCCTGACCGGGCCGTCGGGGAACATGCTCTACGGCCGTGCCGCCGCCGTCGCCGACTGCGCGAACCTGCACCTGGCGCCCGAACTGCAGGTGTTCTGCCCGGCCGAACCGCGCGAGACGCGGCTCGTGGACAACTACGCGCATGCCGACCTCGACCCGAACTGGCCCGGCCCGCTGCCGCCCGGCGCGGACAAGGCGGCGCTCGCGCACCAGTTCGCGATCGAGGTGCTGAAAGCCCAGCCCGGCGACGTCGCGGGCGCGGTGCTGGACGACTTCGCCAAGAGCTTCGCCTGGGCCCGCGAGCAGGACCCGACCGACGTCCCGCTGGACCGCTGGCAGTTCCAGCTCACCTATCCGCAGTGGGCCGACCAGTCCCTGATCGACCTGGTCACGCAGCAGAACGACGGCGTCGTCGCGAGCGTCGACGAGCCACTGGCCGCCTTCCTGCGCGACTACCAGCTCAACGGCGGCTACGTCCCGGGCGCGGTGCTCGGCGTCGGCGCGTTGCTGGGGCTGCTGACGGTCGTCCGGCGGAAACGGCCGGTGGACGCGGCGCGGGCGGGCGCGCTGCTGGCGTCGACGAGCGGGCTGGTCCTGCTGTTCGCCTCGGCCGTGTTCCAGTTCTCGTGGCGCTACCAGATCCCGGCGCTCGTGCTGCTGCCCGTCGCGGGCGCGCTCGGCTTCACGACGTTGACCTCGGCCAGCCGCAAGCGCCTGGCCGCCTTCCCCGACGACGTCGACACCGGTGCGCTCGCCGACTTCCGCGGCCGCCACCCCGACCTGCGGCTGTCGCCGTTGGTCGTGGTCATCGCCGCCTACAACGAGGCCGGCGGCATCGGCGGGGTGCTGGAGAAGATGCCGGGCGAGTGCCTGGGCCGGCCGGTGGACGTGCTCGTCGTCGTCGACGGCGGCACGGATGACACGGCCGCCATCGCCGAGGACCACGGCGCGTACGTCTGCGTCGCACCGCGCAACCGCGGCCAGGGCGCCGCGCTGCGCCTCGGCTACCACCTCGCGGCGGCGTCCGGCGCCGAGTACATCGTGACCACCGACGCGGACGGCCAGTACGACAACAGCGAGCTCGAAGCCCTGGTCGGCCCGGTGGTCGACGGCACGGCGGACTTCGTCACCGGCTCCCGCCGGCTGGGCCACGAGGAGGCGGACAGCCGCGTCCGCTGGCTCGGCGTCCGGGTGTTCGCGGTGCTGGCGTCGGTGCTGACCCGCCGTCGGATCACGGACACGTCGTTCGGCTTCCGGGCGATGCGCGCCGACCTGGCCTGTTCGGTCCCGCTCAACGAGCCGCAGTACCAGTCGTCGGAACTGCTGCTGGGCGTGACCGCGCGCGGCTCACGGGTCGTGGAGCTGCCGATGAGCATGCGGCTGCGCAAGGCGGGCAAGAGCAAGAAGGGCGGCAGCGTCGTCTACGGCGCCAACTACGCGAGGGTCATGACGGGGACGTGGTGGCGGGGCTACGTCCTGCGTCGCGGCCGAACACGAGGCGGTCGAGCAGGGTGAACTTGACGACGAACACCAGCGCGTAGCTGGCGACGTACGCGCCGTCGACCAGCACGACCCACCACACGTGCGGCAGGTTCAGCGGGCTCAGCAGCGAGCCGGCCAGGGTCGTCAGGCCGACCGAGGCGAGGCCGCCCAGGCCGATCACACCGAGGTAGGGCAGCAGCTCGCGGCGCACGCGGGGGCGGCCGGTACGGCCCCACACCCAGCGGCGGGTGACGACGAAGTTCAGCACCGCGCCGGCGGCCCAGGCGAGCGCGCTGGCCAGCACCGGGACGCCGCCACCGGCGAGCACGGTGAGCAGGACGACCTGGCTGAGGACCGTGGCGGCGACCGA
This sequence comes from Amycolatopsis sp. WQ 127309, assembly GCF_023023025.1. Lineage (NCBI taxonomy): Bacteria > Bacillati > Actinomycetota > Actinomycetes > Pseudonocardiales > Pseudonocardiaceae > Amycolatopsis > Amycolatopsis sp. WQ 127309. Next base: position 8,584,903 of record NZ_CP095481.1, on the reverse strand, counting down.
CGTCACCGCGGCGCGGCCCAGCCGGGCCCAGCCCCGGCGTCGCGTCGGGGTCTCCGCTGTGCGCCGGCGCACATCGCCGGTTACGGTCGTCATGCCCCCATCCTCCCCGCGGGTCGCGCGCGCCGCCGTCCGACCCCCCTATGCATAGGAGATTCACAGCTCATTGCCAGGTGCTCATCAGCACGTGATAGATAACGTCGGGTTCTTGCAAGCCTCTGCTACTGAGTGGAATCAGCACGCTTGCCGCGTAAACGAGCAGGAAAGGCGGCACAATGCGAGTGCTGGTTCTCGGCGGTGACGGTTATCTGGGCTGGCCCACCGCGTTGCACTTATCGGACAAAGGCCACGAGGTGGCCGTTCTCGACAATATGGCCCGCCGTGGCTACGACGTCGAGCTCGGTGTCGAAAGCCTGGTCCCGATCGAGACGCTCCCGGACCGGATCGCCGCGTGGGAGGAGGTGTCCGGACGGCGCATCACCAGCTACGAAGGTGACCTGCTCGACGCGGACTTCCTCTTCGACGCCGTCCGCGACTTCGCGCCCGACGCCGTCGTCCACTACGCCGAGCAGCGGTCCGCGCCCTATTCGATGATCGACCGCGAACACGCGGTGTACACGCAGCACAACAATGTGGTCGGCAACCTGAACCTGCTGTACGCGATCGCCGAAATCGACCCCTCGATCCACTTGGTCAAACTGGGCACGATGGGTGAATACGGCACGCCGAACGTCGACATCGAAGAAGGCTGGCTCGACCTCGAGCACAACGGCCGCAAGGACCGCGTGCTGTTCCCGAAACGGCCCGGTTCGTTCTACCACCTGACGAAGGTCCACGACTCGCACAACATCGAGTTCACGTGCCGCGCCTGGGGGCTGCGGGCCACGGACCTCAACCAGGGCGTCGTGTACGGCCAGCGGACCCCGCAGACCGCGCTGGACCCGCGCCTGGCCACCCGCTTCGACTACGACGCCGTGTTCGGCACGGTGCTCAACCGGTTCGTCATCCAGGCGGTGCTGGGGCAGCCGCTGACGGTGTACGGCAAGGGCGCCCAGACCCGCGGCCTGATCGACATCCGCGACACCGTGGAGTGCATCCGGCTCGCCGTGGAGAACCCGGCCGAGGCGGGCGAGTTCCGCGTCTTCAACCAGATGACCGAGAGCATGTCGGTCGCCGCCATCGCCGACCTGGTCGCCGAGCGCTTCCCCGGCCCGGTGCAGATCGAGCAGCTGGAGAACCCGCGGACCGAGGCCCCGGAGCACTACTACAACGTGAAGCACACCGGCCTGGTCGGCCTCGGCCTGGAGCCGCACCTGCTGTCGGACACGCTCATCGAGTCGATGTTCGACATCGTCGGGGCGAACAAGCACCGCGTGAACATGGACAAGCTGCGCCCGACCGTCCGCTGGCGGGGCGCGCTCAAGAGCTGAGCCGTGCCGGGGCGGGCTCCTCCTCGCGGGGGAGCCCGCCTTTTGCGCGCGTTCAGCCGGGCAGCTTGTCGAGGAAGCCGTGGACGGCGGTGATCTTGCCGTCTTCGAGTTCCACGACGTCGAACCCGATCGCGACCGGCTCGGCGCCGGGGGTGCCGAGGTACCACTGGAACCGCGCGAGGTCGTGGTGGGCGTCGGGCTCGGCGGGCAGGCTGAAGGTGAGCCCGCCGAACTGCGCCTGCGCCCCGGCCACGAACCGGTCGATCCCGTCGTGCCCCCGGACGGCGCCGAGCGGGTCGGTGTAGCCGGCGCCCTCGGTGAAGACGTCGGCGATGAGGGCCCGCCGCTTGCCGGAGTCGGTCTCGTTCCACACGGCGATGTACTGCTCCACAATGGTCCGCACGTCGGTCATGGGATCCTCCCTTTCGTTGGGGGACAACGGGTTGTCGTCGTCCGTCGCTGAGATCCACTGTGGCGCCCCGGGCGGCGGCGCGTCGATTACGCGCGAGGTAATGCCGCGACGGCCACGAAATCCGCTGGCGCATCCACGTCGGCGCTCGGCACACTCGACACGTGCCAACCGAAGAAGAGCCGGAGCTGGTCGCGGACATCGTCGTCGCGGCCCGCGCCGACGAGCCGTCGGCCGCGCTCGAAGCGGTCGCCGTCGCCGGCTACGCGGCCGGTGTCACGCAGGCAGCACTGCTGTCGGCCTGCGATTCCGCCCTGGACATCGTCCTCGCCGGCGTGCCGGAAGGAACCGATGTCCCGGCCGACGACGCCATCCGCGACCTCATGGACCGGCTCGAAGGGTGGTGTCCGCCCGGAGCGCACATCGAGCCATTACCCCCGAAGTAATGGCAGCGCCCCGGTGATCGTCGTAGCGTCGCTTCCGTGACGACTTCGGTGCAGGCGGCCGCGCGGCAGCGGCCGGTGGGTGAGCTTCTGCGGGAATGGCGCGACCGGCGGCGGATCAGCCAGCTCGACCTGGCGATCTCCGCCGACATCTCCACCCGCCACCTCAGCTTCGTGGAGACCGGGCGGTCGCGGCCGAGCCGGGACATGGTGCTGCGGCTCGGGGAGCACCTCGACGTGCCGCTGCGGGACCGCAACCGGCTGCTGCTCGCCGCCGGGTTCGCGCCCGCCTACACCGAGAGCGCGCTGGGGGATCCCGAGATGACCGCCGTCCGCCAAGCCGTGCGGCAGCTGCTCACCGGGCACGAGCCGTACCCGGCCGCCGTCGTGGACCGGAACTGGAACCTCGTCGACGCCAACGCCGCCACCGGCCTGTTCGTCGCCGGGCTGGCACCCGAGCTGACGGCCAACGTGCTGCGCGCGACCCTGCACCCGCAGGGCATGGCGCCGCACATCCGGAACCTGGGGGAGTGGCGCGCACACCTGCTCGGCCGGCTGCGGCGCCAGGTCGGCCAAACCGCGGACACCGGCCTCGCCGACCTGCTCGCCGAGCTGCTGGGCTACCCCTGCGACCAGCCGGTGCCCGAGGTGGAGGTCCCCGGACCGGGTGACATCTTCGTGCCGCTGATCTTCCGCCACGAGGGCACCGACCTGACGTTCTTCAGCACGGTCGCCACGTTCGGCACCCCGCTGGACGTCACCGTGGCGGAGCTGGTGATCGAGTCGTTCTTCCCGGCCGACCCGGCGACGGCCGCGTACCTGCGCGAGCGGTCGGCCCGGGTGGGATGATGGAGATCCCCGCGCAGCACCCGAAGTGAGGATCACCGGTTGATGGCCGTTCCGCCTTCGCTAGCCCTGTCCGACGGAGTCCGCATCCCCCAGCTGCTGTTCGGCGTCACCGGCCTGAGCGCCTCCGAGACCGGCCGCGCCGTCCGCATCGCCCTCGACACCGGCCACCGCGGCATCGACACCGCACCGGGCACCGAGGAGGCCGTGGGCGCGGTCCTCGCCGCGTCGGACGTGCCGCGCGAGGACGTGTTCGTCAGCGTCAAGGTGCCCGTGCAGGGGTACGACGCCGCCCGCCGCGCGGCCGACCAGGTGCTCGCTGGCCTGCAGGCCGACCGCGTCGACCTGATCCTGGTGGCCGGCACGAACGGCGCGTTCACCGACACCTGGCGCGCGCTGACGCGGGTGCGCGCCGACGGCCGGGCCCGCGCGATCGGCGTGGCGGGGTTCAGCGCGGCCGAGCTGCGCCGGTTGATCGACGCCACCGGCACCGTCCCCGCGGTCAACCTGGTCGAGCTGCACCCGTGGCTGCAGCAGCTGCCGCTGCGGGAGTTCCACGCCGCGCACGGCATCCTGACCGGCGCGTCGAGCCCGGCCGCGAACAGCGCGCTGCTGTCCGACGAGACGGTCACCGCGCTGGCGGCGAAGTACGGCAAGACCCCGGCCCAGATCGTCCTGCGGTGGCACCTGCAGGGCGGCACCGTCGCCGTGGCGGCTTCGGCCACCACGACCCGGACCCGGGAGCACTTCGGGGTGTTCGACTTCGAGCTGGCCGACGACGACGTGGCCGTGCTGGCCGAGCTCGACAACGGCACGCGCGTCGGCCCGGCCTGAGGCTCAGGCGGTCTTGATCCCGGCGGCGGTGAAGTCGGCCTGCTGGGCGGGCTGCTCGAGGTACTCGCGGAACGTCTGGGCCGCGCGCAGCAGGGTGTCGTCGATGCCCGGCCCGGTCAGCCCGACGAACGGGTAGTCCGCTGACCGCGCGGTGGCGACCGACTGGGCGGGCGAGCCGATCATCTCGGGCTTCTTGGTGGTCAGCTCGCTGATCCAGTACGTCGACTCGGGCAGCCACGCGGTGGGCAGCCCGCCGATCGAGTCCAGGTTGGCCCGGCCGACCAGCGCGTCGAGCACCTGCGCCGACGGCTTGGCCTCGATCGTCACGTTCACGCACTGGCCGTGGACGACGGTGGCGGCCTGGTTCCAGCGGTCGGCCGCGGCGGCCAGCGGCTTCTGCACGCTCGGGGTGACGATCACGCGCATGTGCGACGTGCCGCTGGAGCAGCTGGCGGCCTGGGCCTCGGCGCGGCTGTTGAGCTCGCTGTCGGCCCAGTTCCAGCCGACGATGCCGAGCCCGATGAGGGCGGCGAGCACGAGACAGGCGATCGGCCAGCCCGCGATCTTGCGACGCGGGGCCTTCTTGCCGACGATGCGGTGCGAGCCGGTCGCCTCGGCGACCTTGCCGAGGGTCCGCTGGGCGCCGGTGTCCTCGCTCCGGGCGGCGGTCCGGTGGGAGCCGGTGTCGTCACTCCGGTGCGGCCCGGTGCTCTCGCTCCGGCCGGGGACGCGGGAGGTGCCGGTGGTCTCGGACCGGCCGGCGGCGCGGAAGGAACCGGTGTTCTCTCCACGGCGGGCGGCGCGGAAGGTCCCGGTGTTCTCACCGCGACGGGCCGCGCGAAAGGTCCCGGAGTCCTCGCCGTGGCGGCTGTCGCCAACGGGGTCGGGCGTCGCGGCTTCGGGGGCCGAGTTCTGGCCGCGGCGGGTGGCGGCGCGGAACATGCCGGAGTCTTCGCCTCGGCGGGTGCCGCCGTGGATCTCGGGCGTTTCCGTTCCGTCGGGGGCCGGGAAGGTGCCGCTGTTCTTGCCACCGCGAGTGGCGGCGCGGAACATGCCGGAGTCTTCGCCTCGGCGCGTGGCACCGGGAGTCTCGGGTGCTTCCGTTCCATCGGGAGCGGGGGCGTTGTTCTTGCCGCGGCGGCCGGCGGCGCGGAACCGGCCCGAATCCTCGCCGCGACGGGTGGCGCCGGGAGTCCCAGGCGCATTCGTTTCGTCGTTGTCCGGGAAGGTGTCGGCGTTCCTGCCGCGGCGGGCGGCGCGAAACATGCCTGAATCTTCGCCTCGGCGGGCGACGCCGGGAGCCTCTGGTGCTTCCGTTCCATCGGGAGCGGGGGCGTTGTTCTTGCCACGGCGGCCGGCAGCGCGGAACCGGCCCGAATCCTCGCCGCGGCCGGGGGGACGCGGCGGCTCGGGGGTCTCACTGCGGAAGGTGCCGGTGTTCTCGCCGCGGCGGGGGGCGCGCGGGGCTCCGGGGGCCTCGGTCCGCCCGGCGGTCCGGAACGCCCCGGAATCCTCGGTCGGCTTGCGGAACCACCCGGAATCCTCGCTCTGGCCGGAGGCCGGGGAAGGGGCCGGGGTGGCGCCGGTGGCCGGGATGACGGTGGTGGTCTCGGTGGGGCCGGCAGCTCGAGGAGCGCTCGTGCCGCGTCGGCCGGTACCGGCCGACCCGCCGCGGCCGGTCCGTCGGGACGTGGGGGGCTCGGCCTGGTTCGGACGCTGCGGGACGGCACCCGGACCCTCGGCGGGGGGACGCTTCGCCCCGGCGCGGTCCAGCGGGTGTGGCACCGGCTCGTCGGGCCGGGCGTGTCGCCCCATCGTCATCCTTTCGGCCTAAAGAGCACGTCAAGCACGCGCTGCTATGCAATCAAACCGTTATCACCCTAACAGGTGAGCAACGGGCCGGGAATAATCTAACTCACAGTTGTGTCACGCTCGCGGAGGCCGCCCGGCTGGGCTGACCAGGCTATGGCAGTGCGCGATCAGGCGAGCACGCAAGGGTGCCGAGCGGCGGGCGAACCCGGCCTGCGCGCGAGCGTACTCGGCCCGCCCCTCGGCGGTCTCGATCCGCACGGGCGGGTAGCCGAGAGCCGCGAGGTCGTACGGGCTCGCCCGCATGTCCAGCTCCCGGATCTCGGCCGCGAGCTCGAAACAGTCGGCGACGAGCTCCGCGGGCACGTACGGGTCGAGCTTGTACGCCCATTTGAACAAGTCCATGTTCGCGTGCAGGCAGCCCGGCTGCTCGAGGGTGACCTGCGTCGCCCGCGTCGGCTCCAGCTCGTTGCGGGGCCGCGCCGGCGGGGTGAAGAACCGGAACGCGTCGAAGTGCCCGCAGCGGATGTCCAGCGACTCGACGACCGCGTCGGTGCCCGTCGACCCGAGCCGCAGCGGGACCTGGTCGTGGCGCACGGAATCCGCCGGCTCGCGGTAGACCATCGCCCACTCGTGCAGCCCGAAGCAGCTCAGCCGGGGCGCGCGCGACGCCGTCGCGCTGAGCAGGCCGAGCACGAACTCGGCCGTCTGCGCCTTGCGCTCGGTGAACCCGGCCGGGTCGAGTACGACGCCGTCGCTCGTCTCGACGTAGCCCTTCCGGTCGAGGAAGCGCCGCGCCGCGGGCCCGGCGAGCGCGACGCCGGGGCCCGGCTGCCAGCGTTCGAGGTGGCCCGGCCGGTGCGAGTAGTAGGTGAACAGGAAGTCCAGCACCGGGTGCTTCTCGCCCCGGGACTTGCGGTCCTGGTGCGGGACCGTCCACCGGCGCACCCGGTCGGCGTGCGCCGCCTCCCGGGCCAGCCAGTCCGGTTCGGCGAGCACGTCGACCGCGGTCATGCGCCCACGTGGGTGCCGTCGCGCACGGTGCCCACGTACTCCTCGACGAGGTCTTCGAGCGCGACGACGCCCACCGCGTTGCCGGTGGTGTCGAGCGCCCGCGCCAGGTGGCTGCCCTCCTTGCGCATCGCCGAGAGCGCGACGTCCAGCCGGGCGTCGGCCCGCAGCTCGGTCAGCGGCCGCGTCTTCGACGCCGGCACCATCGTCGCCGGGTCTTCGCCGGCCAGGTCCAGGACGTCCTTGACGTGGATGTAGCCCGTCAGCCGCCCGTCGTCGGTGCACACCGGGAAGCGCGAGAAGCCGGTCGAGGACACCACCCGCTCGACGTCACCGAGGGTCGGCGCGCACGGCAGGGTCGTCAGGTCGGCCGTCGGCACCAGCACGTCGGACACCGTCTTCTGCACCGAGGACAGCGTCTGGGTGAGCCGCCGGTGCTCGGACTGGTCGATCAGGCCCTCCCGGCGCGACTCGCTGAGCAGCTCGGCCAGCTCGTCGGAGGTGTAGGCCGTCTCCAGCTCGTCCTTCGGCTCGACCTTCACCGCGCGCAGCAGCGAGTTCGCCACGAAGTTCAGCAGCCAGATGAACGGGTTCGCGATCTTGACCCAGCCGACGTGCACCGGCACCAGCCACAACGCGAGCTTCTCCGGTTCGGCGATGGCGAGGTTCTTCGGCACCATCTCGCCGATCAGCACGTGCAGCACCGTGATGAAGGCCAGCGCGATCGCGAACGAGATCGGGTGCAGCAGGCCTTCGGGCAGGCCCAGCAGGTCGAAGAACGCCGAGAGCCGGTGCGCGACAGCGGGTTCGCCGAGCCGGCCGAGCAGCAGCGAGCAGATGGTGATGCCCAGCTGCGCGCCGGCCAGCATCAGCGACACGTGCTTGCTCGCGTTGATCACGATCTTCGCGCGCGTCTTGCCCTGCTCCAGCAGCGCTTCGAGCCGGTCACGCCGCGAGGAGATGAGCGTGAACTCCGCGCCCACGAAGAAGGCGTTGAGCAGCAGCAGGAACACCACGAGGGCGATGTTCAGCCAGTCGCTCACGAGGCCACCTCGCTTTCGGAGGCCTCTTCGGCCGGCTCGGCTTCGCGGACCGGGGCCACTTCGACCTCGGCGACGCGGTGCCGGTCCATCGTGGTCACGGTGAGCCGCCAGCCGTCGACCTCGGCGGCGTCCCCTTCGGCGGGAATCTTGCCCAGCCGTTCGAGGATCAGCCCGGCGATGGTCTCGTAGTCGCCGTCCGGCATCCGGAACCCGGTGACGTCGGTGACCTCGTCCGGCCGCAGCTGCCCGGACACCAGCCAGCTGTCGGTGCCGACCTGCTGCGACGCGGGGGCTTCGCGGTCGTCGTGCTCGTCGCGGACGTCGCCGATGATCTCCTCGACGACGTCTTCCAGCGTCACGAGCCCGGCCGTGCCGCCGTACTCGTCGACGACGATCGCCAGCTGGAACCGCGAGTCGCGCAGGCGGTCGAGCAGGTCGTCACCCGGCAGGGACTCCGGCACGGTCGGCACCGGCCGCATGACCGAGCCGATCGGCACCTTCTTGCGCTCGGCGGCGGGCACGGCGAAGGCCTGCTTCACGTGCACCGCGCCGCGGACGTCGTCGAGGTCCTCGGCGTGCACCGGGAACCGCGAGAACCCGGTGCGGCTGGAGATGGCGATGAGGTCCTCGATGGTGTCGTCCACGGTGAGCGCCTCCAGCTGCACGCGCGGGGTCATCAGCTCCTCCGCGGTGCGCTCGCCGAACCGCAGCGACCGGTCCAGCAGCTCCGCGGTCGACGTGTCGAGCGTGCCGCTCTCGGCGCTCGACCGCACGATCGAGCCCAGCTCCTGGGGTGACCGCGCGGACCGCAGTTCCTCCTGCGGCTCGACGCCGAACTTGCGCACCAGGAAGTTCGCGCTGTTGTTCATCAGCGTGATGAGCCAGCGGAACAGCGCGGAGAAGCGCGAGTGGTAGCCGGTGACCGCGCGGGCGGTCGGCAGCGGCCGGGCGATCGCCAGGTTCTTCGGCACCATCTCGCCGAGGATCATCGACAGCGAGGTGGCGATGACCAGGGCGAGCACGATCGACGCGCCCGCGGCGAACGCCGTGGGCAGCCCGACGCCGGTCAGCAGCGGCCGGACGAGCTCGCCGATCAGCGGCTCGGCCAGGTAACCGGTGATGAGCGTGGTCAGGGTGATCGCGACCTGGGCGCCGGACAGCTGGAACGACAGCGTCCGGTGGGCCTTCTGCACGGTCAGCGCGCGGCGGTCGCCGACCTGGCGGACGTTGGCGTCGACCGTGCTGCGCTCCAGCGCGGTCAGGGAGAACTCGGCCGCGACGGCGAGTCCGGTGCCGACCGTCAGCAGGACGAAGACGAGGACGCCGAGGACGGCGAAGAGGATCTGCATCATTCCGCACCCGCCGAGGTGGCGGTGGGCGAACCTATCGGACAGCCGGGTCGGTCACCCGGCCCGGTACTGTCACCGGGTGACTGCGCTGCGCGCACGAAACGGTCACTCCTAGCGGGAAATCGGCGTGTACTGCGATTATCTGGACAATCTTAACGTGTCCTTGCCGCGCGGCGCGGGCATATCGGTGTGTCGGCGCGCTCACCTCGGCCGGCGCCCCAGCAGACCGACGAGCCGGGCGGTGGAGCCGGCGCTGCGGCGGACCGCGACGGGCGGGTCGAACAGGCCGAGCCCCTGCCACTCGTCCACCCACGGGCGCACGACGTCGATCAGCCGCTCGGCCAGCGGCTCGGTGACCGGGCTGGGCAGGCCCAGCGCAGTGGCGAGGTCCCAGCTGTGCACGGCGGCGTCGATCGTCATCTGCCAGCCGTACTCGCGAGCGGGGACCAGGCCGTAGGACAGGTGGACGGTGCGTTCGAGGACGCCGTCGTCGAGGAAGGCCTCCCGCGCGCCGTCGGCGGCCGCGTCCCAGGCACCGGCCGGGTCTTCGCCGAGGACGTCGCCGTCGAAGCGGTCGCCGACGTCGTCGAGCGTGGCGCCCGCGAGCAGCGACGGCGCCCAGAGCTGCTCGGCGACGAGGTGGTTCACGAGGTCGCGGACCGTCCACGCGGTGCACGGCGTCCGGCGGCCCCAGGCGTCGTCGCCGGCGGCGTGCACGGCGTCGCCGAACGCCCGAATGGCCTGGCCGTGTGCCTCGAGGAGATCCACGCGGGCCATTGGAACACGGCTGCTCAGGTGGTGCCGGGCCGGTGCCGCCGCACCGTCTCCTCGACGAGGTCGAGCACCGGGCCGAGCCCGGCGCCGGGCAGGCCCATCGCCAGGTGCGAGACGAGTCCTTCGAGGACGAGCTCGAGGAAGGCGGTGAGGACGTCGACGTCGACGTCGTCACGCAGGTTCCCGGCCTCGCGCTGGCGCAGCAGCCGCAGCCGGGTCGCGGTGGTGAGCTGTTCGGAGCGCTCGGCCCAGCGGGCACGGAACTCCGGGTCGGTGCGCAGCCGCCGGGACACTTCCAGGCGGGTGCCGAGCCAGTCGGCGGGGTGCTCGCCGTCGCCGGCCAGCAGGTCACGCATGACCTGGACGAGCCCCTGCTCGGCGACGACGTCGGCCATCCGGATGGCGTCGTCCTCGGCGAGGGCGAGGAAGAGCGACTCCTTGTCGCGGAAGTGGTGGAAGATGGCGCCGCGGGACAGTCCGGTGGCTTCCTCGAGCCGTCGGACTGTGGCACCTTCGTAGCCGTAGCGCGCGAAGCACACCCGCGAGCCGTCGAGGATCTGGCGCCGTCTTGCGTCGAGGTGATCCTGGCTTACGCGTGGCATCCTCGAATCCTGGCACCGCGGACCGGGATCTCGCAATCCGTACGTACGTCTTGTGACCCGGAGTGCCCGGGAACCACCCGAAGGCTCCCGACGTCGGAAGGTTGCGGCGATTCGCTGACACGGAATGAGACGGTTGGCTAGTCTTTGCACCATCACGGTGGGTGAGCTGAGGGGAAGGTGCGGGGCGTGATCATCGGCGAAGCCGGACAGGCGGCGCAGGCGGTCTGGGGTGGCGACATCCTGGGCGAGGGCGGTCGCGTCTACGGCGGTGGGGGCGGCGGTGGCGGTCAGTTCAAGATGGAACCGGAAGAGCTCGCCTCGGTGATCAGCCTCTGGGAAGACGAGCTGGACAAGATCATCGACGACGGTCGCACGATCGACACGCTGGTGAACGCCTCGGTGGCGCCCGGCCAGGACCCCGCCAGCGGCAGCTACGAGACGACCACCTTCGAGTCGGTCACCTCGCTGCAGACGCAGAACGATTCCATGCGCAAGTACGTGCAGGGGTACATCAAGAAGCTGAAGGAAGCGCAGACGAAGACCGTCGCGACGGACCAGGGCATGTCCGGAACGTTCGGGCAGGCGACGTGAGGCTGCCGAAGTTCGCCGAAGTGAGTGTCCTCGGCGTGGTCGCCCTGTGCTTGTGCGCGTTCGCTTCGGCTTGCACGTCGACAACCGGTGGCACCGCCAACCCCGCGGACACGTCGTCCTCTCCGGCGTCGTCCGGGGAGCAGAGCCCGACCGCGGACGCCCCGAAAGTCACCACTCCGCTGGACGCGACCAAGTACGTGGGCAACCCGTGCGGCCTCGTCCCGGCCGACGTCCTGACGCAGCTGCGGTATACGGAACCGGGCGAGCCGCGGCCGGGCGATGCCACTCCCGAAGGGCAGTCAGGCCCCAGCTGTGGGTGGAAGATCAGGGGCGACGGACTCAGCGTGCTGGTCATCCTCGGGACGGGCAACCGCGACCAGGGGGCCGGCGGATTGGCCGGCATCCAGGCTGCCCACGACCGTTCCGGAGCTTTGATCAAGTTCCTCGAACCGGCCCCGGAAGTCGACGGTTACCCCGCGCTGTACTTCGACACCCGCGACCGCAGGGCGGCCGGAAACTGCACCATGGCGGTCGGAATAGCAGACGACCTGGCGGTCTCCGTTTTCGCGGAAGGCTACGAGGGACAACAGGATTCTTGCGACGCAGCGCAACGCGTCGCGGCCGGAACGGTCAAAACACTCAAGGGGGCTTGACGAGTGGACGGCAAGCAGATCTACGACAACTTCAAACAGGGGGACACCGAAGGACTCCGGCAGATGTCCGAGTCGGTGGAGAAGCTCTCTTCGGCCTACATGGACCGCGCGCAGGGCATCAAGTCGCTGCAGGAGCGGATGAAGCAGGCGTGGACCGGGAGCGCCGCCGACGCCGCCAACGCCGGAGCCGGACCGCTCGAGCAGGCCTTCGCCGAGACCGCGATGCCGCTCGACATGACCAGGGCCTCGGTCGACACGCAGGCGGACGTGTTCGAAAACTCGAACAACGCCGTCGTCGAGATTCCGCCCAAGCCGGACAAGCCCAGTCCGTGGTCCGTGGGGCTCAAGGCCGCCATTCCGATCGCCGGGCCGTTCATGGCTCAGGACGAAGTCAACGACTACCAAACCGGCATCGCGAAGTACAACGCCGCCAACGAGACCAACGTCCGTGTGATGGACCAGTACAGCAGTGCCACCAGTGGCACCAAAGCCGTTCTTCCGACGGACTACGGCGTGCTCGAGTCCGACGGTGCCACGATCGCCGTGAACACGCCGCAGACGCCCGGGCGGATCAAGCCGCCGATCATCGATGGGCACAACTGGACGCCGGATCATCCCGGTGAGAGTGACGACCACACCTCGACCACCAGTGTCGACACCACGCACTCCGGTGGCCCTGGCGGGACCGGCGGCACAGGTGGGACTGGTGGTACGGGCGGGACCGGAGGCACCGGCGGCACTGGGGGAACCGGTGGCACGGGCGGGACCGGGGGTACCGGTGGGACCGACACCACCCACACGACCGGCACCGGCACGACGGGCACCCCCGGCACCAACCTGCCCGGCCGGCTGCCCACCGGACAGCAGACCGGCGACCGGCCCGGCAAGACGCCGCCCGGGACGGGTGGGGTCGACTTCTACCCGACCGGTACCGGTGGGGGCGGCGGTGGTCAGAACTACTCCACCACCTTCGGTGAACCCGGCGGCTCCGGCACGGGAACCGGTCCTGGCGGGCGCGGTCCCAGCAGCGGTTCCGCGGGCGGACGGCTCCTCGACTCCAGCGGCCGCCCGATCGGCGGCTCCGGCACCGGCAGCGGCGGGACCGGCAGCGGCAGCGGAGGCACCGGCAGTGGTTCCGGCGCGGCGGGGGAGCGCGGGCTCGGCAGCGGGCGGGGCTCCGGCATGGGCAGTCTCGGCAACGCGGCCGCCGCGGAGGCGGCCGCGGCTCGGTCGGCCGGCGGGCGGTCCGGGCAGATGGGGCCGATGGGTGCCGGTGGGCGGCGCGGCGAAGGTGAGGAAGATGATGAGCACCAGCGGCCGGACTTCCTGATCGAAGCGGACCCGGACGCGATCTTCGGCACCGACCAGCGGACCAGCCCGCCGGTCATCGGCGAGTAGAACGAGGTGGACGTGGCAACAGGCCGGGTGGACGTTCCGGTCGAGGCGCTGGCCGCACTGGCCGAGCGTGAGCAGGTCGGTCAGTTGCACATCACCCTGCGTCCGGAGCCCCTGTGGCTCTCGGACGAGGAGCGTGACGAGGCCGACCACCGGATCGACGCCGCGCTCGCGGAGGCCGGGCTGGTCGACGCGCGCGGGCGGGCTTCGTTCGACTTCCTCGACTGGCTGCCGCTGCTGGTGACGCCGGCGCGGGAGTGCTACGGCTGGGTCGGCGCCGGCGGCCAGACCTACGGCGTGCTCGCCGCCGCGAAGGGGCTGCAAGCGATTCTCGCGGTCTCCGACGGCGCGCACGTCGGCGTCCAGGAGATCGACCGGAACCGGCTCGCCGAGTCGCTCGTCGAGCAGCTGCCGCCGGTCGGGCCCGGCGGCGGCAACCCGCGCACCGTCCGGGTTGCGGACCTGGCCGACGCCGCCCGCCGCGGTCAGGACGCCTACCCGCTGTCCCCGGCGATCGCCGACGTTGTCAGCCTGGTCCAGCGGCCGGTCACCGGCAGTGGTGAGCTCTACGTCGGACGCCGTGACGACGTCGGCCGCCACACCTGCCTGCGGCAGCCGTTGCACTACGCCGACACGGACTGGGGCCGCTACCTCAGCTACACCTCCGGCGCCGGTGACGACGAGGTCATCCACATCGGCCCCGCCGGCCCCCGCGAGCTGGCGGACACCCTCACCGAGCTGGCCGGCTCCCTGAACTGAGCCGAAAACCCCGAGCGTGCGAGCCGTCTCCGCCGCTAATGTGACAGCGCTGTTGTATTCCGGTGGAAGGACGCGCTGATGGCTGGGCTGTACCCCGAGATCGAACCGTACGAGCACGGCCTGCTCGACGTCGGCGACGGGCACGAGATCTACTGGGAGACCTGCGGGAACCCCGACGGCAAGCCGGCGCTGGTCGTGCACGGCGGGCCGGGCTCGGGCTGTTCGACGAACCTGCGCCAGTACTTCGACCCGGCGAAGTACCGGGTCGTGCTCGTCGACCAGCGCGGCTGCGGCCGCAGCACCCCGCACGCCGGGGCCGCGGTCGCCGACCTCTCCGCCAACACCACCGACCACCTGGTCGCGGACTTCGAGCTGCTCCGCACCCGGCTCGGCATCGGGAAGTGGCTGCTGTTCGGCGGTTCCTGGGGCTCGGTCCTGAGCCTGACCTACGCGCTGCGCCACACCGGCCGGGTGAGCGAGCTGGTCCTGATGGGCCTCGCGACGGACCGCTTCCTCGAGATCGAGATGCTCATCCGCGGCCTCGGCGCCTACTTCCCGGAGGGCTTCGCGAAGTTCCGTGACGGCGTCCCGGAAGCCGACCGCGACGGCGACCTCTCCGCGGCCTACAACCGCCTGCTGCTGGACCCGGACCCCGCGGTCCACCACCAGGCGGCCGCCGACTGGTGTGCCTGGGAAGACGCGATGCTGCCGGGCGTCCCACCGCACGACGTCTTCGCGGACCCGGCGTACCGGCTGTGCTTCGCCCGGATCGTCACGCACTACTTCAGCAACCGGGCGTTCCTGCCGGACGGCGAGATCCTGAACCAACTCGGCAAGCTCGCGGCCGTCCCGGCCGTGCTCGCCCAGGGTGTGCTCGACACGAGCAACATCACCGGCACGCCGTGGCTGCTGCACCACGGCTGGCCGGCCAGCGAGCTGGTCATGCTCGACAACGTCGGGCACACCACGTCGGCCGAGACGATGCAGGACGTCCTGGTCGGCGCGACCGACCGGTTCGCGGGCTGAGGTGCCCGCGCGGCGCCACCGAGAAGGGCGCCGCGCGGACCCCGGCTCACGGGATGAGCAGCGCCGGCTCGCCCTCGGGGGTGAGCGCCGCTTCGGCGCGCGCGGCCCGGTTGGCCTCCACCAGCTTCAGCCCGGTGACGCGCAGCGGCAGCCGGTCCATGGTCCACTCGGCCAGCAGGAGCGCCACCTTGGACTGCATCTCGGTGCGCAGCCGCAGGAACGAGTCGGCCGGGTCCGCGCCGACCTCGCCCAGCAGCAGCCACCACGCCCACGCCGCGGCACCGGCGTTGGCCACGAAGTCCGGCACGACGGCCACCCCGCGCGCCGAGAGCGCCGCTTCGGCCTCCGGCGTCGTCGCCGCGTTGGCCGCCTCGATGACGACCTTGGCCTTGACCAGGTTCTCGTTGTCCGGTCGCAGCGCGTAGGAGATCGCCGCCGGCACGAAGATGTCCGAATCGGTCGAGACGACGGCGTCGCGGGGGAGCAGCTTGATCCCGGCGGGCAGCCGCTTGCGGTCCACCTCGCCGAAGCGGTCGCGCAGGTCGAGCAGCGCCGGGATGTCGAGGCCGTCGGGTGCGTAGAGCGTGCCCGCGGCGTCGGCGACCGCGACGACCTTCATGCCCGCTTCGTGCAGGTACCAGGCCGCGCCGCCGCCCATGGTGCCGATGCCCTGGATCGCGACGGTCGTCTCGCGCACGTCCCAGTCCCACGCCGACGCGACGCCGAGGCACGCCTGCGCCACGCCGTAGCCGCCGACGACGTCGCCGAGCAGCAGCCCGCCGGGCACCGGGGCGTTCAGGCCGGCCTGCACCCGCCGCAGGGTGCGCTCCGGATCGGCCGACCGGCCGATCGCGGCGTGGAACGACTGCTCCAGCCCGAGGTCGGCGAACACCGCGTCGATCAGGTGCTGCGGGACGCCGAGGTCTTCCGCGGTCACCCAGTGGGCGTCCAGCCAGGGCCGGAGGAACGAGCAGAAGCGCGTCAGGACGCCGAAGGCGCGCGGGTCCTTCGGGTCGAAGTCGATGCCGCCCTTCGCGCCGCCGACCGGCAGGTTGAAAGTCGCGGTCTTGTTGGCCATGCCCCGGGCGAGGTCCTCGACCTCGCCCATGGTGCAGCCGGCCCGCATCCGGGTGCCGCCGGTGGCGACGCCGGAGACCAGGCTGTGCACGACCAGGTAGCCGTTCGCGCCGGTGAGGGGGTCGGTCCACGACAGTCGCATCAGCGGCTCGGCGTTGCGGGGGATCATCAGGCCACTCACCTCCGGGGAAGTTGGGGCGGCCTCGTGACCGCCACCACGAGCCTGCGCCCCGGGTGGCCTTCGCGTCCATTTAACGCTACTGCACGATCTCGTTTAGGTTTGGTGCATGGAGCTTTCGTTGCATCGGCTGAAGATGCTCCGCGAGCTGCACCGCCGGGGCACCGTGACGGCTGCCGCGGCGGCCCTGCACTACACCGCTTCGGCGGTGTCGCAGCAGCTCGCGCAGCTGGAACGGGACGTCGGGGCCAAGCTGTTCGAACGGCTGGGCCGGCGGGTCCAGCTCACCGAACTGGGCAAACTGCTCACCGAGCACGCCGAGGAGATCCTCGGCTCGGTGGAGCGGGCCACGCTCGCCCTGGAGGAGGCGCAGGACGCCCGGACCGTCCGGCTGACGGCCGGGGTGTGGGCCTCGGTGGCCTCCGGCCTGCTCCCGACCGCGCTGACGACGCTGGCCGGTTCGCACCCGGGCATCGAGGTCCGGACCCGGGAGCTGGCGCCCGAGGACACCGCCGAGGCGGTCCGCGACGGCGTGCTCGACCTGTCCTTCGTCATCGACTACTCCGACGCGCCGATGCCCTGGGACGCGGGCCTGGAGCGGGCCGTCGTGGCCGTCGAACGCCTCCACGCGGCGGTGCCGCGCGGCGCGGTGCCCGCGGGCTCGGCGTCGCTGGACGACCTCGCCGAGCACCCCTGGATCCTGGCCAGCCCGAAGTCGCACTTCGGCCGGGCGATGCGCACGGCGTGCCGGCGCCACGGGTTCGCCCCGAAGATCAACCACGAGGTCGAGGAGCAGTCCACGGCGATGGCCATGGTCGGCGCCGGGCTGGGCATCACCCTCGTCTCCGACCTCGGCCTGCGCCTGCTGCGCCCGCCCGGGATCGACGTCGTGACGCTCACGACGCCGTTGCTCCGAACGGTGTCGATCGCCTACCGGCGCACCGCGTTCCGCCGTCCGGCGTTGCACCTGGTGATCGACGCCGTCCGGGCCTCGGCCGCCGAACTGGGGCTGGGCACGGAATCCGCTTTGCCCTGATCCGGGACTTCTTACGGAGTGGTGACCCTGTCCTGAAGGGCAGGATCAACCCTGTTTTTGTCGTACCCCGCGTGTAGCGTCCGATGTCGAGAAAGTTCCACCACACGGGACAGGATTGACATGACAGAAGCGTCTACGGTGCACGAATTCCCCGAGAAGTCGGGTAGTGCGTCGAACCGCACCGCGCGGGTCCTGGCGGACCGCGCGGCCGGGGAGGCGTACGTGGCATCGGTGTGCTTCAAGCACGGCCCGCCGCGCCTGACCGGCGTCGAGCTGGAGTTCACCGTGCACCACGCCGACGACCCGGCCAGACCGCTTGATCCCGATCTCCTCGCCACGGCACTGGGCCCGCACACCCCGCGGACACTGCGCCCCGACAGCCCCGCCACGCCGCTCCCGGCAGGTTCACCAGTGAGCCTCGAGCCCGGGGGCCAGGTCGAAATCTCCGCTCATCCCCAGGCCACGCTGCGCGACCTCGACGCAGTCGTCTCGGCCGATCTCCGCCACCTGGGTGAACTTCTCGCCTCCCACGGCCTCCGGTTCGGTGAATCCGGCATCGACGCGCACCGCGCGCCGCGCCGGCTGCTGGACACGCCGCGCTACGCGGCGATGGAACGCCGGTTCGCGCCGATCGGGCCCGGTGGCCTCACGATGATGTGCAGCACCGCCGGCCTGCAGGTCTGCGTCGACGCCGGGGAGGCCGAGCACCACGCGGCCCGCTGGGCGGCCGCGCACGCCATGGGCCCGCCGTTGCTCGCCCTGTTCGCCAACTCCCGCGTCCACGCCGGGCGTGACACGGGGTTCGCGTCCGCCCGCTGGCTCGCGGTGCACGACACCGAGGCCATCCGCACGCGCACGGCGCGCGTCGCGGGGGACCCGGGGGCGGCGTGGGGCGCGCGCATGATGGACACCCCGCTGATGGCGCTGCCCCGGGAAGACCGCCCGTGGGACGCGCCGGAGGGGCTGACCTTCGCCGGCTGGATCGAGGGCCGGGGCCCGGCGGCGCTGCTGCCGAAGCCCACCGAGGCGGATCTCGACTACCACCTCACGACGATGTTCACCCCCGTCCGCCCGCAGGGGTACCTGGAGATCCGGTACCTCGACGCGCAACCGCCGGACGAGTGGCTGGCGCCGGCCGCGCTGGTCACCGCGCTGCTCGCCCGGCCGTCCACAGTGGACAGGGTCCGCGACCTGTGCGAGCGGGTGGCGGACCGGTGGGCCACGGCCGCGTGCCGCGGCCTGGCCGACCCGGACCTGGCGGCCGTCGCGGCCGCGCTGGCCGACCTCGGCTGCGCCGAGCTGGGCCACACCGGGCTGACAGCGGAATCCGTAACCGAGATCTGCGAGAGCGTGCAGGGGCGCGCGTACCGATCGAGGAGCGAAGCATGACCACCACGGAGTCGAAGGACCTCGGCGCGGAGGAGCTGCGTGCCCGCGCGGCCGAGGCACTGACCCGCGCCCGGGCGCGCAGCGACGCGCTGACCGACGCGGTCGACGACGAGGACCTGATCCGCCAGCACTCCAAGCTGATGTCGCCGCTGGTCTGGGACCTGGCGCACATCGGCAGCCAGGAGGAGCTGTGGCTGGTCCGCGACGTCGGCGGCCGGGAGCCGCTGCGCCCGGACATCGACGACATCTACGACGCCTTCCAGCACGCCCGCGCCGACCGGCCGGCGCTGCCGCTGCTCAGCCCGGCCGAGGCCCGCAGCTACGTCCGCGAAGTGCGCGCGAAGGCGTTCGACGTGCTGGAGCGGGTGCCGCTGGGCGGCCGCCGGCTCACCGAACAGGCCTTCGCGTTCGGCATGGTGACCCAGCACGAGCAGCAGCACGACGAGACCATGCTGGCCACCCACCAGCTGCGCCAGGGCGACCCGGTGCTGCACGCGCCCGAGCCGCCGCCCGCGCGGTCGGGCACCCTGCCGGCCGAGGTCCTGGTGCCCGGCGGCGCGTTCACGATGGGCACGTCGGCCGAGCCGTGGGCGCTGGACAACGAGCGCCCGGCGCACGAGATCGCCGTCGACGCGTACTGGATGGACACCACGCCGGTGACTTCCGGGGCCTACGCCGGGTTCCTGGACAGCGGCGGCTACGACGACGAGCGCTGGTGGAGCCCGGCGGGCTGGGCCTACCGCACCGAAAACGGCATCACCGCGCCGCGGTTCTGGAAGCGGGAGCAGGACGGCTGGTGGCGCACCCGGTTCGGGGTCTACGAGCGGATCACGGCCGCCGAACCGGTCGTGCACGTCTCGTTCTTCGAGGCCGAGGCGTACGCGGCGTGGGCCGGGCGGCGGCTGCCGACCGAGGCCGAGTGGGAGAAGGCCGCGCGGTTCGACCCGGCGAGCGGCCGGTCGCGCCGTTTCCCGTGGGGTGACGAGGAACCGGGCGCCGAGCACGCCAACCTGGGCCAGCGGCACCTTCGTCCGGCACCCGCGGGCGCGTACCCGGCGGGCGCGTCGCCCACCGGCGTGCATCAGCTGATCGGTGACGTCTGGGAGTGGACGAGCACCGACCTGCACGGCTACCCGGGCTTCGCCGCGTTCCCGTACCAGGAGTACTCGGAGGTGTTCTTCGGGCCGGAGTACAAGGTGCTGCGCGGCGGCTCGTTCGGCACCGACGCCGCGGCGATCCGGGGCACGTTCCGCAACTGGGACTACCCGATCCGGCGGCAGATCTTCGCCGGCTTCCGCACCGCCCGCGACGCGGGCCCGGGCGAGGGTTAGGCGCCATGTGCAGGCATCTCGCTTACCTCGGCGCGCCCGTTTCGCCCGCCGAGGCGGTTTTTCGCGCGCCGCATTCGCTGCTGGTGCAGGCCTACGCGCCGGCGGACATGCGGGGCGGCGGCACCGTGAACGCCGACGGCTTCGGGCTGGGCTGGTACCTCGGCCCCGGCCACGGCGCCGACGGCGCTTTGCCCCTGCGGCACCGCCGCTCGACTCCACTGTGGACGGACGAGGCGCTGCCGCCGCTGGCCGCGGCGGTCACCACCCACGCCTTCGTCGCCGCGGCCCGCAACGGCACCACCGGCATGCCGGTGACCGAGGCGGCCGCGGCGCCGTTCACCACGGGCCGGTGGCTGTTCAGCCACAACGGCGTCGTCCGCGGCTTCCCCGACTCGCTGGCCGAACTGGCCAAGACCCTGCCGGTCACCGAACTGCTGACACTGGAGGCGCCGACGGACTCGGTCGTGCTCTGGGTCCTGCTGCGGGCCCGGCTCGCGGCCGGGGAAGACCCGCTGGCGGCGGTGGCCTGGCTGACCAGCGCCGTCGAGGCCGCCGCGCCCGGCTCCCGGCTCAACTTCCTGCTCACCGACGGCGAAACGCTGATCGGCACCACCTGGACGCACTCGCTGTCCCTGCTGGAGACCCCGGCGGGCGTGCTGCTGGCGTCCGAACCCGTCGACGGCGATCCGCGCTGGACGCCCGTCCCGGACCACCACGCCGTGCGCGCCACCGCCGCCGGCGTCGACCTGCTTCCCTTGACCCAGGAGGGCATCATCCGATGATCGAACCCGATCTCGACCACCACCGCTCCGGTGACGCCGTCACCGAGGAACTGCGCGCCGACGTCGTCGCCGGGCTCACCGCCGAGCAGAAGTGGCTGCCGCCCAAGTGGTTCTACGACGCCGAGGGCAGCGAGCTGTTCGAGAAGATCACCCAGCTGCCGGAGTACTACCCGACCCGCAGCGAGCGTGAGGTGCTGGCCGCGCACGCCGGCGACGTCGCGGAGCTGACCGGCGCGCACACCCTCGTCGAGCTCGGGTCCGGGTCGAGCGAGAAGACCCGGCTGCTGCTCGACGCCCTCACCCGGCACGGCACGCTGGCGGCGTTCGTCCCGCTCGACGTCTCCGAATCGGCGCTCGCCGACGCCGCCCGGTCGATCTCCGCGGACTACCCAGGCCTGGAGGTGCGGGGGGTCGTCGGCGACTTCACCCAGCACCTCGATCTGCTCCCCGGTGACGGGCCGCGGGTGGTCGCCTTCCTCGGCGGCACGATCGGCAACTTCCTGCCCGCCGAGCGCGCGACGTTCCTCCGGTCGGTGCGGGACGTCCTCGACGAGGGGGAGTGGCTGCTGCTCGGCACGGACCTGGTGAAGGACGCCGAGACGCTGGAGCGGGCCTACGACGACGCCGCGGGCGTCACCGCCGAGTTCGACATGAACGTGCTGCGGGTGCTCAACGCCCGGCTGGGCGCGAACTTCGACCTCGACGAGTTCGAGCACGTCTCGCACTGGGACGCCGAGCACGAGTGGGTCGAGATGCGGCTGCGCGCCCGCCGCGAACTGACCGTCGAGATACCGGGCGCCGACCTCACCGTCCGGTTCGCGGCCGGGGAGCACATCCGCACGGAGATCTCGGCCAAGTTCCGCCCCGGCGGCGTCGAGGCCGAGCTGGCCGCCGCCGGGTTCGCCCTTGACCAGTGGTGGACCGACTCCCAGCAGCGGTTCGGGGTGAGCCTGGCAAGATCTGTGCGTGGCTAATCCTCTCCGGGCGCTGGCCCGGGCCCTGGGCACGAAGCCGTGGCTGATGCGCTCGGCCGGCTTCGTCGTCTGGGCGGACAAGAAACTGCACCGGGTGTTCGGCGGCCGGGTGAGCCTCGTGGCGCTCGCCGGGCTGCCGTCCCTGCGCCTGACGACGACCGGCCGCAAGAGCGGGCTGCCCCGCAGCACGAACCTGCTCTACTTCCCGCACGGCGACGACCTCGTGCTCACCGGGTCCAACTGGGGCCGTCCGCACGACCCGGCCTGGACGCTCAACCTGCGGGCCGACCCGAAGGCCGAGGTCGCCCTCGCCGGGCGGCCGGTCGCGGTCGTCGCGCGCGAGCTGGCCGGCGCGGAGTACGCGCAAATGTGGCGTGAGCTGCTCGAGTTCTGGCCGGGGTACGCGATGGAGCAGGAGGAGGCCGCGCGGCCGTTGCCCGTTTTCGTCCTCAATCGGGTGGCTCGATAGATTCGCACCATCCTTTTGGACGGTGACGGCTTTCACCGGTTTGTGCCAGTCTCTCCCGGGTAACGCGCCGTGACGTCTCGACCGCGCGGCGAGTGCGTGACCTAGGGAGGAGACGTCTTGCGGAGATCCACAAGGGGCCGGGTGCGCTCGTTCGCGCTGGTGGGGGCACTGGTGGCCGGAATGGGACTGGCCGGCACGGCGGGCACCGCCGCCGCCGCGCCGGAAGCGGCCGTCAAGCCGGCGGTCGTCGGCGCCACGGCGCCGGTCGCCTGGGGGACCTGCTCGGCCGCGACCCTCGCCGGCGTGCCCGCGGACCAGGTGAAGTTCTACAGCTGCGCGCGCTACCGCGTGCCGATCGACCACGACAACGCGTCGCTGGGCACGATCGACATCGCCCTGCTCAAGCGCGCCGCCCGCACCCCGGACGCGCGGATCGGCTCGCTGTTCCTCAACCCCGGTGGTCCCGGTGGCTCGGGCCTGCGGATGCCGATCAGCGGCCAGTACTACTTCCAGCCGCAGGTGGTCGACCGCTTCGACCTGATCGGCTTCGACCCGCGCGGGGTCGGGCAGAGCAACCCGCTGCGCTGCTTCACCACGCAGGAGGACGCGGACGAGGTCTTCGGCGCCCAGATTGCGGTGCCGCTGAGCCGCGCCGAGATCTCCGGCACGCTCGCCAGCTACCGCGACTACGGCCAGTTCTGCAGGAACAACGCCGGTTCGCTGCTGAACCACATGTCCACGAAGGACGTCGTGCGGGACGTCGACACGCTGCGCGCGGCGGTCGGTGACCGGAAGCTGACCTACGTCGGCTTCTCCTACGGCACGCTCATCGGCTCGACCTACGCGGCGATGTTCCCGAAGCAGTCCCGCGCGATCGTCATCGACGGCAACGTCGACCCGCAGCTGCGCACCAAGGACGGCGTCGAGTACGACCGCGAGCGGGCACAGGGCTTCGAGATCGCGCTCGACGGCTTCCTCAAGCGCTGCGACCAGGTCGGCACGCAGTGCGCGTTCAGCGACGGCACGCCGCGGGCGAAGTTCGACGAGCTGCGCGAGTACCTGCGCAAGCAGCCGATCACCGTCCCCGGTGGCGGCTCGGTCGACATCAACGCGTTCACCGGTTCGGTGTCGAGCATCCTGTACTCGCCGTCGGCGTTCCCCGGCCTGGCGGAGGACCTTCAGGCGCTCTACGACACGATCCACCCGGCGGGCGCGCAGGCCCAGACCCTGCAGGCCCGGCAGCTCAAGCTGATCGTGAAGGGCAAGCAGGGCCTGGCGGACCAGAACCCGGACAGCCCGTACACCAGCGACGACTCGTACTTCGCCGTCAACTGCTCCGACAAGCCGTTCAAGATCAAGCAGGACCAGGTGCCGGACATCGCCGCCAAGTGGGAGCGCGAGTCGCGCACCTTCGGCCGCTACCAGGCCTTCGCCGACACGGCGGGCTGCCCGGTGTGGCCGGCGAAGAAGCCGGACGTCTACCGCGGTCCGTGGCAGGCGAAGACCGACGTCCCGGTCGTCGTGGTCAGCAACTACTACGACCCCGCGACGCGGTACAAGTTCGGCCAGCAGATGGCGGCCGAGCTGGGCAACTCCCGGCTGCTGTCGGTCGACGCGTTCGGCCACTGCATCCTCGGGGACGCCCTCGGCGTCGACCAGGCCGTCGCGGCGTACCTGACCGACCTCAAGGTGCCGGCGAACGGCCAGGTGTTCCAGCCGAACGTCCAGCCCTTCTGAGTGTGAGCCCGGTCCCGCGGCCCGCACCCGGGCCGCGGGACCGGCTACCCTGAGCGAGATCGATCATCGACCAGTACGGGAAGCGAGGTGAGCGGCACATGCCAGCGGACAGTCATCGGACGGCCGGGCGCGCGCTCACCGGAGGTTTCCGGCTGGGCTGAGGACGTCCGGCCGCCTCCTGTCCGGCAGTGCGCGCACGCCGGAAAAGAGCCGGATCATGACCACCTTCGAAATGCTGCTGCGCGTGGGCACCGGCGTCGGCCTCGGCGCCGTCATCGGGGTCGAGCGCCAGTTCCGCGCCCGGATGGCCGGGCTGCGCACCAACGCCCTCGTCGCGGTCGGCGCGACCTTGTTCGTCCTGCTGTCCGCCCACGGCTTCGGCGGCCTGTCCGGCAGCGGTGACGCCGACCCGACGCGGGTGGCCGCGCAGATCGTCTCCGGCATCGGGTTCCTCGGTGCCGGCGTGATCATGCGCGACGGCCTCAACGTCCGCGGCCTCAACACCGCCGCGACGCTGTGGTGCTCGGCCGCCGTGGGATCCCTTGCGGGATCGGGGTTGTACGCGGTGGCCCTGGCCGGGACGGCGGTCGTGGTCGGGGTGAACGTGGTGCTGCGCCCGCTCGGCCGCGTCGTCGACCGCCGCCCGGACTCGGGTGACGAAACCCCGGCCCGCTACGAGTTCCAGGCCGTGACCCGTGACGACTCCGAGGCCCACGTCCGCGCGTTGCTCGTACAAGCGTTGGCGCGCACGGACTTCCGCCTCTTGTCGGTGCTGAGCACGGACCGTCCGGAGGACCGTACGGTCGAGGTGCGTGCCGAGCTGGCCGCCGACCAGCGTGACGACGCGCAGATGGAGTCCGCGGTGTCCCGGCTGTCGCTGGAGCCCGCGGTGTCCAGTGTGCGCTGGGAAGCCGTGCCGGCTTAGGCGAGGAACTCCTCGAGCAGCTCGCCGAACCGGCGGGGCTGCTCGAGGTTCACCATGTGCGCGGCGCCGGGTACCCGGACCCGGCGCGCGTGCGGGGCTTCGCGCTCCAGCAGGTCGGCCACCGCGAAGATGTCCGTGGCGTCCAGGTCGCCGGTCACGACGAGCATGCGGGTGCCGATCTCCGCGACCCGGCCGATCGCGCCCAGCTCGGCACCGAGCGCCGGGGCGCCGTGGCCCGCGGCGAAGTTCCCCACCAGCATGTCCCGGCACAGGGCGCGAACGGCCGGCGCGACCTCCGCGGGCGTGCGGTGCGGGCCGTCGACCCACAGCCGCAGGACGCACTCCACCACGGCCGCGCCGTCGCCGGAGCGGGCGGCTTCGGCCGCTTGGGCCAGCAGGCCGAGGACGTACGGGTCGTGGAACTCCATCCCGCTGATCCCCGGCGAGGTCAGCACCAGCCCGGCCGGTCGATCGGGATACGCCAGCGCGAAGTCGAGGAACACGCGGCTGCCGAAGGAGCAGCCGACGAGCACCGGCCGGTCCACGTCGAGCGCGTCGAGGAGGTTCTTCAGGTCTTCGTGATGTGAGAACGCACCCGACGGATTCGGTGAGCCACCGGCGCCGCGGGCGTCGTAGCGGATCACGCGGTGGCCGCGCGCGAGACGGGTGAACTGCTCCTCCCACATCGCGCGGGTCATCCCGCCCGCGTGCAGGAAGACCACCGGCTGCCCGTGGCCGCGTTCGTCGTACGCCAGGTCACTGTGTTCCCCCATGCCCGCCACGGTACCGAAAAGGCCTCCCCGCCGGGACCGGCGAGGAGGCCTTTCTTCAAGCAGGAACCCTTACGCGTTCGTCATCTTCCGCAGCACGTACTGCAGGATGCCGCCGTTGCGGTAGTAGTCCGCCTCACCCGGGGTGTCGATGCGGACGTCCGCCTCGAACTCCACCTTCGTGCCGTCGGTGCGGGTCGCCGTGACGTGCACGGTGCGCGGCGTCGAACCCTCGTTCAGCGCCGTGATGCCCGAGATGTCGAACGTCTCGGTGCCGTCCAGCTTCAGCGACGCCGCCGACTCGCCCTGCGGGAACTGCAGCGGGATGACGCCCATGCCGATCAGGTTCGACCGGTGGATGCGCTCGAACGACTCGGTGATCACCGCGCGCACGCCCAGCAGCGAGGTGCCCTTGGCCGCCCAGTCGCGCGACGAGCCCGAGCCGTACTCCTTGCCGCCCAGCACGACCAGCGGCGTGCCCTGCGCCGCGTAGTTCTGCGCCGCGTCGTAGATGAACGCCTGCGGGGCGTCGTCCTGGGTGAAGTCGCGCGTGTAGCCACCCTGGACGTCGTCCAGCAGCTGGTTGCGCAGCCGGATGTTCGCGAAGGTGCCGCGGATCATCACCTCGTGGTTGCCGCGCCGCGAGCCGTAGGAGTTGAAGTCCTTCTTCTCCACGCCGTGCTCGGTCAGGTACTGCGCGGCCGGGGTGCCCGGCTTGATCGCGCCGGCGGGGGAGATGTGGTCGGTCGTGACCGAGTCGCCCAGCTTCGCCAGCACGCGCGCGCCGGAGATGTCGGTGACCGGCGCCGGCTCGGCCTGCATGCCCTCGAAGTACGGGGGCTTCCGGACGTAGGTGGACTCGGCGTCCCACTCGAAGGTCTTGCCTTCGGGGGTGGGCAGCGCCTTCCAGCGGTCGCCGCCGTCGAAGACGTCGGCGTAGTCCTTGGTGAACATCTCCTGCGTGATCGAGGAGTCGATGGTCTCCTGGATCTCCTGCGGCGTCGGCCAGATGTCCTTGAGGAACACGTCGGTGCCGTCGGTGGCCTGGCCCAGCGGCTGGTTCGCGAAGTCGAAGTCCATCGTCCCGGCCAGCGCGTAGGCGATGACCAGCGGCGGCGACGCCAGGTAGTTCATCTTGACGTCGGGGTTGATCCGGCCTTCGAAGTTCCGGTTGCCCGAGAGCACCGAGACCGCGGTGAGGTCGTTCTCCTGGATCGCCGCGGAGATCTCGTCCGAGAGCGGGCCGGAGTTGCCGATGCACGTGGTGCAGCCGTAGCCGACCAGGTGGTAGCCCAGCTTCTCCAGGTACGGCCAGAGCCCGGCCTTGTTGTAGTAGTCGGTGACGACCTGCGAGCCCGGCGCCATCGACGTCTTGACCCACGGCTTCACCGCGAGGCCCTTGTCCACGGCGTTGCGCGCGAGCAGCGCGGCACCGAGCATGACCGACGGGTTCGAGGTGTTGGTGCACGACGTGATCGAGGCGATCACGACGGCGCCGTGGTCGAGCACGAACTCGCCGCGGTCGGACGTGGAGACCTTGACCGGCTTGGTCGGGCGGCCCGAGGCGCCGTTCGCGGCGGAGACGATCACCGGCGCGGCGTCGTCCTCGGCGAACGACAGCGACGGCGCGTCGCTGGCCGGGAAGGACTCTTCCGAGGCTTCGTCGACCTTGGTGTGCGGGGTGGTGTCCTCACCGTCGACGTAGTCGTGCACCGACTTGCGGAACGACGACTTCGCGTCGGTCAGCTCGATGCGGTCCTGCGGGCGCTTCGGGCCGGCGATCGACGGGACGACCGTCGAGAGGTCCAGCTCGATGTACTCGGAGAACTGCGGCTCGTGCGACGCGTCGTGCCAGAGGCCCTGCTCCTTGGCGTACGCCTCGACGAGGGCGACCTGCTCGGCCGAGCGGCCGGTCAGCTTGAGGTAGCGGACGGTCTCCTCGTCGATCGGGAAGATCGCCGCGGTGGAGCCGAACTCCGGGCTCATGTTGCCGATGGTGGCGCGGTTGGCCAGCGGCACCGCGCTCACGCCGTCGCCGTAGAACTCGACGAACTTGGAGACCACGCCGTGGCGGCGCAGCATCTCGGTGATGGTCAGCACGACGTCGGTCGCGGTGACGCCGGTGGGGATCTCGCCGGTCAGCTTGAAGCCGACGACGCGCGGGATCAGCATCGAGACCGGCTGGCCCAGCATGGCGGCCTCGGCCTCGATGCCGCCGACGCCCCAGCCCAGCACGCCCAGGCCGTTGACCATGGTGGTGTGCGAGTCGGTGCCGACGCAGGAGTCGGGGTAGGCCTGCCCGTTGCGGGACATCACGGTGCGGGCGAGGTGCTCGATGTTGACCTGGTGCACGATGCCGGTGCCCGGCGGGACGACCTTGAACTCGTCGAAGGCGCCCTGGCCCCAGCGCAGGAACTGGTAGCGCTCGCGGTTGCGCTCGTACTCGATCTCGACGTTGCGCTCGAAGGCGTCGGGGGTGCCGAAGACGTCGATGATCACCGAGTGGTCGATGACCAGCTCGGCCGGGGCGAGCGGGTTCACCTTGTCGGGGTCGCCGCCGAGGTCCGTGACCGCTTCGCGCATGGTGGCGAGGTCGACGACGCAGGGGACGCCGGTGAAGTCCTGCATGATCACGCGGGCGGGCGTGAACTGGATCTCGATGGAGGGGTCGGCGTTCGGGTCCCACGAGCCCAGCGCGCGGATGTGGTCGGCGGTGATGTTCGCGCCGTCCTCGGTGCGCAGCAGGTTCTCGAGCAGGATCTTCAGGCTGTACGGCAGGCGCTCGGCGCCCTCGACCTTGTTCAGGCGGAACACCTCGTACGAGGCGTCGCCGACCTTCAGCGTGTCTTTGGCGCCGAAGCTGTCCTTGCTGGCAGGTGCGGTCACGTCTAACTCCAGTGGCATGGACTTCCGCGCCGGTGCGGCGGTCGAGTCCCGGGTCAGGTTCGGTCAGTTCGGGTGTCGTGCAGTCCGCACGAGGCGGACGCGAGTCTTGCGCACCCCCACCGTAGGACCGGCTCCGGGATGGCACACCTCGCGGTGCCTCAAACAGTACGCGTGTCCTGTTTGGGGTTCAAGACGACACGCGGTGTGGGCTGCGCCATCCGCACGAGGGGTCCCTCGATAAGGGGAATTGGTGCCTACGGTGTGTAAGTTTCCGCTGAGGCTTGTGATAGTGGTGTGACTGCAGTGACGCGCGATGTGCGCAGGTGAGCGGAGGTGGCGGTCGTGCCGGAACGGCGCAGGGGCTGGTGTGTGCCGAGCGGGCGCCGTGGACTGACCGTGAGCACCCTGGCTCTGGTGATCTTGTTCGGCGCGGGCGGCACGGGCCTCGCGGCGCCCCCGCCGCCGCCCAACCCCAGCGACTCGGACCTCAACTCCAGCAAGGCCCAGGCGAACGCCAAGGCTGGCGAGGTCGGCCGGCTGACCAACCAGCTGGCCCAGGCCGAGCAGAAGCTGTCGCAGCTGCAGGACGACGTCGAGCTGAAGCAGGAAGAAGCCAACAAGGCCCTGGTCGACCTGCAGACCGCCCAGGACGCGGCGGCGCAGGCCGAGAACGACGCGAAGGCCGCCCGGACCGAGGCGGACGCGGCGGCCGGGGCGATCGAGAAGGCGCGCGACGAGCTCAAGTCGTTCGCCGCCGCCAGCTTCCAGCAGGGCAGCACGGTCGGCTCGCTCTCGGCGTACCTGAGCGCCGACAGCCCGAAGGACATGCTGGCCCGCGCGCAGCTGCTCGACGCCGTCGGAGGCGACCGGCTCAACGCCCTCGACCGGCTCCAGCAGGCGCAGACCGAGAAGTCGAACAAGGACTCCGCGGCCCGCAAGGCCGCCGAGATCGCCCAGCAGAAGCAGGACGCCGCGCGCCAGGCGAAGAACGGCGCCGACGCCGCGCAGAACGCCGCCGTCAGCGCGCAGGACAACCAGCAGACGCAGAACTCGGCCCTCGAAGCCAACAAGTCGAGCGTCGAGCAGCAGCTCTACACCGCGCAGGCCAAGGTCAACGGCCTGCAGGGGCAGCGCCAGCGCTACCAGGACTGGCTCGCGCAGAAGCAGCGCGAGGACGACGAGCGCGCCCGGCAGGCCGCGCTCGCGTCGTCCGGCGGTGGCGGCGGTGGCCGTCCGTCCGCCGGGTCCCGCCCGTCGGCCCCGGCCGGCGCGTCGATCGAGGCCGTGATCGCCCGGGCGCTGTCCAAGCTCGGCATGCCCTACGCCTGGGGCGGCGGCAACGCGAGCGGTCCGACCCGCGGCATCCGCGACGGCGGCGTCGCCGACCGCTACGGCGACTACAACAAGATCGGCTTCGACTGCTCCGGCCTGATGATCTACGCCTTCGCCGGGGTCCGGTCGCTGTCGCACTACAGCGGCTACCAGTACACGTCCGGCCGCCGGGTCCCGCTGTCGCAGATGCGCCGCGGCGACATGCTGTTCTACGGCGGCGCGGGCGGCATCCACCACGTCGCGCTCTACCTCGGCGGCGGCCAGATGGTCGAGGCCCCGCAGTCCGGGCTCCGCGTCCGGATCGCCCCGGTGCGCTACGGCGGGATCATGCCGTACGCGACGCGCCTGGTCGGCTGAGTCAGGCGTCGCGCTTCAGCTTGCGCCAGCCGCCGGCCCGGTTGTTCGCGATGATCTGCCGGAACATCGCGGTGAGGGCGGGCGCGTTGATCGGCTCGCCGCGGCGGAACGCGACCGTCCGCGCGGTCTTGTTGCCGTGCCCGGCGGTGATGATGCCGTCCGGGTCGGGCACGATGCCGCCGTCGTAGACGAAGACGTTGACGTGGTCCTTCGCCGCGAGCAGCGCACAGATGTTGCCGTCCAGCACGAAGTACGGCTGCCGGGTGCGCTTGATCGTCTCGGTCACCTCGGGATCGGCCGCGTGGACGAGCTCGCGGACCTCCCGGCAGATCGCCTGCTGCCACTCGGGCAGGGCGTCGATGTAGGCGTCGACGCGCGGTTCGACGGTGTAGGTCATCCGTGGAGTATCACCGAAACCCGCTCGGCGGCTCGACCGGTGGTCTCGCCCGTCCGAACGGCTGCTCTACGGCGACGGATTCCCGGCGCCGGCCGCTCGGCGAACGGCTGCGGCAGTACGTCGGGGACTACCGCGGTGTGCTGGGCTTCTCCTACCTCGTGCCGGGCCGCTAGGGTCCCGGGGTGCGGTACGCGGGGATCGTGGTGGCCGGCGGGTCGGCCCGCAGACTGTCCGGTGTGGACAAGCCGGCCCTGAACGTGGGCGGAAAGTCGTTGCTGACCCGCGCCATCCACGCCCTCGAGGGCGCCGAACGGGTGATCGCGGTCGGCCCGCGACGGCCCGGTTTCGACGTCGTGTGGACCCGCGAGCCCGTGCCGGGCACCGGGCCGGTGGCCGCGGTCGCCGCCGGGCTCCTCTTCGTGCCCGAGGACGTCGAAGCGGTCGCCGTGCTCGCCGCCGACCTGCCCGGCGTCCGCCGGTCCACAGTGGACCGCCTGGTGGCCGCGGTCGGCGGCGCCGGCGGTGCCGATGGTGCGGTCCTGGTCGACGCGGCGGGTGCCCGCCAGTGGCTGCTCGGCGTCTGGCGGGTGCCGGCGCTGCGGGCCGCGCTGCCCGAGCACCCGGAGAACGCGGCCCTGCGCCGGACGCTCGGCGCGCTGGACATCGTGGACGTCCCGGCCGAGCCGGGGGAGGCCGACGACATCGACACCCCCGAGGACCTGGACCGGTTGTCCTGAGCCGGTGCTTCACAGATGTCACACCGGGCACCGTGTTGGCTACCTTCACGGGCCTGCCCGTGCGTCCGCGTGCCGGACGGACGGACGACCGGGGGACGCAGTACGGTCGCACCGCGTGATCAACGTCGCGGGGGCGGCGCACGGACTCAACAAGGAGGCAGAGTGACCGAGCCCGGCTACGCCGAGGGCGGGAACGGGCAGCAGCCCGCCACGCCGGCGCGGGACGCCCAGTTGCTGGAGCGGACCGTGTTCGAGGTCAAGCGGATCATCGTCGGCCAGGACCGCCTGGTCGAGCGGATGCTGGTCGGCTTGCTGGCCAAGGGCCACCTGCTGCTCGAAGGCGTGCCCGGTGTCGCGAAGACGCTGGCCGTCGAGACGTTCGCGCGGGTCGTCGGGGGCTCGTTTTCGCGCGTGCAGTTCACCCCGGACCTGGTGCCGGCCGACATCCTCGGCACCCGGATCTACCGCCAGGGCGCCGAGCGGTTCGACGTCGAGCTCGGCCCGGTCGTGGCCAACTTCGTGCTCGCCGACGAGATCAACCGTGCGCCGGCGAAGGTGCAGTCGGCGATGCTCGAGGTGATGGCCGAGCGGCACGTGTCCATCGGCGGGCAGACGTTCCCGATGCCGGACCCGTTCCTCGTGCTCGCCACGCAGAACCCGATCGAGAACGAGGGCGTGTACCCGCTGCCGGAAGCGCAGCGTGACCGGTTCCTGTTCAAGATCCTCGTCGAGTACCCCTCCGCCGAGGAGGAGCGCGAGATCATCTACCGGATGGGCGTCACGCCGCCCACCCCGCACGAGGTGCTCAGCCCCGGCGAGCTCGTCCGCCTCCAGGGCGTCGCCGCGCAGGTCTTCGTGCACCACGCGCTGGTCGACTACGTCGTGCGGCTCGTGCTGACCACCCGCACGCCGAACGACCACGGCCTCGCCGACGTCGCCGGCTGGGTGTCCTACGGCGCCTCGCCGCGCGCCAGCCTCGGCATCATCGCCGCCTCGCGGGCGCTGGCCCTGGTCCGCGGCCGCGACTACGTGCTGCCCCAAGACGTCGTCGACGTCGTGCCGGACGTGCTGCGCCACCGGCTCGTGCTGTCCTACGACGCCCTCGCCGACGGCGTCCCCATCGACCACATCATCACCCGCGTGCTGCAGACCGTGCCGTTGCCGCAGGTCTCGGCCCGGCCGCAGGGCGGGGCCGGCCAAGGCGGCCCGGTCCCGGCGGGCGCGCCGGTCAGGTAACCCGGCGATGGCGAAGAACGAGAAGGGCGAGCGCCCTTCGTGGGCCCCGCCGGTCCTGCGCGGCGACCGGCTGGAGGCCGGGCTCCGCACGCTGGAGCTCGACGTCCGCCGCCGGCTCGACGGCCTGCTGCAGGGCAACCACCTCGGCCTGGTGCCGGGGCCGGGGTCCGAGCCCGGCGAGGCGCGGCCGTACCAGCCCGGCGACGACGTGCGCCGGATGGACTGGGCCGTCACCGCCCGCACCACCACCCCGCACATCCGCGAGACGGTGGCCGACCGCGAGCTGGAGACCTGGGTGGTCGCCGACCTGTCGGCGAGCCTCGACTTCGGCACGGCGCTGTGCGAGAAGCGGGACCTGGTGGTCTGCGCGGTCGCGGCGGTCGCGCACCTGACCGGGGGCGGCGGCAACCGGATCGGCGCCCTGCTGTCCACCGGCGCCGAGACCACCCGCGTCCCCGCCCGCGGCGGCCTCGCGCACGCCCGCGGGCTGGTCCGCAAGATCGCCGCGACGCCGCGCGCGCCCGAAGGCACCCGGGGTGACTTCGCCGACGCCCTGGAGGCGTTGCGCCGGCCGCCGCGCCGCCGGGGCCTGGCCGTGGTGATCTCCGACTTCCTGGGCGAGCCCACCTGGGAGCGGCCGCTGCGGGCGCTCGGCGGGCGCCACGAACTGATCGCGATCGAAGTCCTCGACCCGCGCGACATCGACCTGCCCGAGGTGGGCACCGTCGTGCTGGCCGACCCGGAGACAGGGAAACAGCGCGAAGTGCACGCTTCGGCCTTGCTGCGCAAGGAGTTCGGGGCCGCGGCCCACGCCCACCGGCAGACGGTGGCGGCCGGCCTGCGGCGCGCGGGTGCGGCGCACCTGACGCTGCGCACCGACGCCGACTGGATCGCCGACATGGTCCGGTTCGTCGTCGCCCGCAAGCGGCGCTGGTCCGGGGGTGTCGCGTGAGCTTGACGGGGTTCACCGCGCCGTGGTGGTTCCTGCTGCTGATCGCCGTGGCCGCGGTCGCCGTCGGGTACGTCCTGGCCCAGCGGGCGCGCCGGAAGCGGACCATGCGGTTCGCGAACCTGGAGCTGCTGGAGAAGGTCGCGCCGAAGAGCCAGGGCTGGGTCCGGCACGTGCCGGCGGTGCTGATCGTGCTGTCGCTGCTGCTGCTGACCGTGGCGCTGGCCGGGCCGACCGCCGAGCAGAAGGTGCCGCGCAACCGGGCGACCGTGATGCTGGTGATCGACGTGTCGCTGTCGATGGAGGCCACCGACGTCGCGCCGACGCGGCTGAAGGCGGCCCAGGACGCGGCGACGCAGTTCGCGCAGAACATGACCCCCGGGATCAACCTGGGGCTGATCTCCTTCGCGGGCACCGCGACGGTGCTGGTCAACCCGACCACGGACCGCAACGGCGTCATCAAGGCGATCGACAACCTGAAGCTGGCGCAGTCCACGGCCACCGGTGAAGGCATCTTCGCGGCCCTGCAGTCGGTGGAGAGCTTCTCCAGCGTCGTGGGCGGGGCCGACGGCCCGCCGCCGGCGCGCATAGTGCTGATGTCCGACGGCAAGCAGACCGTCCCGGAGGACCTGTACGCGGCCCGCGGCGGCTACACCGCGGCGCAGGCGGCGAAGCAGGCCGGCGTGCCGATCTCGTCGATCTCCTTCGGCACCACGCACGGCTCGGTCGACATCGAGGGCAAGGCCCAGCCGGTGAGCGTCGACGACGAGTCGCTGCGCGAGATCGCGCGGCTGTCCGGCGGCGAGTTCTACAAGGCGGCCAGCGCGGAAGAGCTGAAGAAGGTCTACGGCGACCTCGGCGAGCAGATCGGCTACGAGATCAAGGACGCCGACGCGAGCAAGCCGTGGCTGGTCGTCGGGACGCTGATCCTGATGCTGGGCGCCGCGGCGAGCCTGTTCTACGGCCAGCGGCTCCCGTAGCCGCTCACCCTTCTCGGCGGACGCCGTACAGACTGCCGCCGAGGAGGGTGACGCCGGAGAGCGTGCCGCTGACGAACGGGACCCACGGCAGCGCCGCCGTCCCGAGCAGGACCAGGCCCACGACGCCGAGCACCGTCAGGACCGCGCCGACGACGAGGATCGAGCGCGTCTTCCACGCCGAGGCCAGCGCCACGAAGTGCAGCCCGACGATCGTGGCGATCCACGCGACGTTGGCCTGCACCGGCGCGTCGAGCAGGCTCAGCACGAAGAACCCGGCGATCAGCAGCACCACTTCGCCGATGACGATCACCCGGTAGCTCGGCCCGAACATCGGCCGGTCCGCCAGCGTCGGGCGCTCGCCCGCGCGGAACCCGACGACCACCACGGCGGCCAGCGCGACGACGGCGAGGCCGCGCAGGATCCAGCCGGCCACGGCCGGCAGCGGGTCGCCGGAGTTGACCAGGACGAACACGGCACCGAACGCGGCGCCGATGAGCGCCCCCAGGAATTGCTGTCGCACCGGGCGAACCTACCGGACGCCGGTCAGGCCTCCGGAACGGCGAACCCGTTCTGCCGCCAGGCCTCGTAGATCGCGATCGCCGCGGTGTTGGCGAGGTTGAGCGAGCGGCTGGTCGGCAGCATCGGCAGCCGCACCCGGTCGGTCACCTCGGGCGCCTGCTGGACGTCGGCGGGCAGCCCGACCGACTCCGGCCCGAACAGCAGGACGTCGCCGGGGGTGTAGGCGACGTCGGTGTGCAGCCGGGTGGCCGACGCGCTGAACGCGTAGACGTTCGCCGGCAACAGTGCCCGCCACGCCGCGCCGAGGTCCGCGTGCACCCGGACCCGCGCGAGGTCGTGGTAGTCGAGCCCGGCGCGGCGCAGCTGCTTGTCCTCCAGGGTGAACCCGAGCGGCTCGACCAGGTGCAGCTCGCAGCCGGTGTTGGCCGCGAGGCGGATCGCGTTGCCCGTGTTGGGCGGGATTTCGGGGTGGTAGAACAGAACGCGGAACACCGGCTCAGCCCTCGGCCAGGAACGCGGCGTACTGCTTGCGGACGGCGTCCGGCGGCGCGGCCGGGCGGATCGTCGCCGGGTCGACGAACACGTACCGCAGGGTCGCCTCGCTGATCAGCGCGCCGCCGCGGCGGATCTCGAAGTCGTGGACCATCGACGTCGTCCCCAGGCGGACGATGAACTGCGACACGACCAGTTCCTCGTCGTAGCGCGCCGGCGCGCGGAACTTCAGGTTCGCCTCCGCGACCACGACGTCCGTGCGGTGCGCGAGGAACTCGTCGTGGGAGCCGAAGAGGGCCTTCTCCGCCTCGAACGCGCACATGTCCACATAGGCCATGTAGTGGGCGTTGAACACGATGCCTTGGCCGTCGCATTCGTGGTAGCGCACGCGCAGCGGCATTGCGACGATCGGCCGGCGGGGTTCGGTCACCGCGCCAATCTAGCGAGCGGGTTCAGCCGTGCAGCACGCGGTACGCCGTGGCCGCGCCGGGCTGCAGCGGCACCGGCTGGGTGCCGATCAGCGTCCGGACGTCCAGGAACTGCGTGCCGACGGCTTCCGCGGGCACCAGGTCCGTCGCCCGTTCGACCAGGAGCCGGACCACCGCCGCGGCGACGTCGTCGGGAAGGGCGGGGGAGCAGACCAGCAGGTTCGCGACGCCGATCGTGCCCAGTGCGCCGACGCCGCGGTAGGCGCCTTCGGGGACCTGGACCTGGTCGTACACGGGGCCGTAGGTCGTGCGCAGTGGGGGGACCAGAGCGTCGAGCGGGAGCAGCGCGATCGGCGTCGTGCGGGTGAGGTCCGCGAGCTTCGGGGTCGGCACGCCACCGGACCACAGCATCGCGTCGATCCGCCGGTCGGCCAGCGCGTGGACGGCGTCGTCGAACAGCAGGTGCCGGGCGTCGACGACGACTCCGGCCCGGGCGAACAGCCGCTCGCCCAGCTGCGCCGCGCCGGAGCCGCCCGCGCCCAGCGACACCGGGCGGCCGGCCAGGTCGGCGAGCCGGTGCGCGGGCCCGTCCGCGCGCACCACGAGCTGCAGGTAGTTCTCGTACACGCGGCCGAGCGCGAGCAGCGGCACCTTCGCGGTGAACGGCGCGCCGCCGCCGATCGCCGTCTGCGCGACGTCGGCCAGCACCAGCCCGAGATCGGCCCGGCCGCCGCGCACGAGGTCGACGTTGGCGACGCTCGCCTCGGTCGGCACGGCGGTGGCGTGCAGCCGCGGTTCGGCGCGGCTCAGTTCCGCCGCCAGCAGCTCGGCGAAGGCGAGGTAGAAGCCGCCGCGCTCGCCGGCGGCGATGGTGAGGGCCCGCTCGGGACCGGCGTAACCGGACGACGAGCACCCGGCCAGGGCGAGGCCGAGGCCGGCGAGCAGGGCGGTGCGCCGGGTGATCGTCATGGCCCCTCCGGCGCGAGCGGCAGCGTGACGCGCACTTCGAGGCCGTGCGGTTCGGCCTGGCGCAGTTCGAGGACGCCGCCGCGGGTGCGCACCTGCTGGTGCGCGATGGCGAGGCCGAGCCCGGTCCCGCGCGGGGCGCCTTCGCCGCCGGCGCGCCAGAACCGTTCCGTCGCCCGGGCCCGGTCCTCAGTGGACAGTCCGGGGCCGTCGTCGCGCACGACGAGTGTCGCCGTTTCGGCGCCGGCTTCCCAGTCCGTGGTGATCTTCGCGCCGCGCCCGGCGTAGTGAACGGCGTTGTCCAGCAACACGTCCAGGATCTGCGCGAGCTCACCCTCCGGGCAGCGGACGGTCACCGGCTCGTCGTGCCCCGGCGGCGGGACGAGCGCCGCTCCGGCGTCGTCGGCGGCCGGGCGCCAGGCGTCGACGCGCTCGGCGAGCACGGACGCGAGGTCGCACGGCTCGTCGGCGGCCCCGGCCGCCACCCGGGTCGCGGTGCTTTCGGCGAGGGCGAGCGCGAGCAGGCCGTCCAGCAGCTTCTCGAGGCGTTCGACCTCGGCCACGGTCGCCCGGTAGGTGGCGCCTTCCGCTTGGCCCGCCAGGGAATCGACGCGCAGGCGCAGCGCGGCCATCGGGTTCCGCAGCTGGTGCGAGGCGTCGGCGACCAGCCGGTGCTGCTGGTCGGCGGCCTCCAGCACGGCCTCGGACATCCGGTTGACCTCACCGGCCAGCGACCGCAGCTCGCGCGGCCCGGCGCGTTCCGGGACGTGCGCGCGGTGCCCGGCGGCGACGGCCAGCACGCCGGTCTCCAGCTCGTGCAGCGGCCGCACCATCCACCGGGCCAGGAGCACGGCGAGCAGCACGAACACGACGGCGACCAGGAGCGCGCCGGCGGCGATGGTGCCCCAGCGGGCGGCGACGTCCGCGGCGGCCGCCGTCACCGACGCCCGCAGCACGACGACGCCGGCCACCCGGGTCCCCGTACCGACCGGCCGCGCGAAGTACGCCGGTTCGGTCGACAGCGGCCCGAGCCGGTCGACGCGCGGGCCGGGCTCGTTGCGCATGGTCGCCTCGACCAGCGCGTGGACGGCGGGGTCGGTCGCGGTCAGCCCACCCGCCTGCACCAGCGGCACGCGCCGCGCGTCGACGATGACCACGCCTTCGCCGTAGAGATCGGCGTAGCGCGTCGCGTCGGCGGCCAGCGCGGCCGGATCGCGGGTGTCGACCGCCTGCTGGGCCAGCACGACGAACCGGTCGACGTCGGCGGTGCGGGAGATGACCAGCTCCTGGGTGCGCTGCTCGGCCGTGGAGAGCAGCAGCGGCACGGCGAACGCGGCCACCACCGCCAGCGCCAGGGCGACCAGGACCACCAGCAGACGGGTGCGCACGGCTCAGTCCCGGCCGAGCCGGTAGCCGAAGCCGCGGATCGTGGTGAGCAGGCCCGGCCGGTCGAGCTTCGCGCGCAGGCCCGTGAGGTGGACGTCGAGCGAGCGCGACACCGCGAGGTAGGCGTCGCCCCAGACCTCGTCCATCAGCTGCTGGCGGCTGACCGCGGTGCCGAGGCGGGTGGCGAGGACCGCCAGGATCTCGAACTCCTTGGTGGTCAGCGCGACGTCGGCGCCGGCCACCCGCACCCGGCGGGCGGCCAGGTCGATCTCGACGTCCTCGACGTGCACGACGTCGCCGGCCGGGGCGTCGCGGGCGACCGCGCGCCGCACGACGGCGTCCATCCGGGCCAGCAGTTCCGCGAGCCGCACGGGTTTGGTCAGGTAGTCGTCCGCGCCGAGGCGCAGGCCGCGCACCACCGAGCGTTCGTCACCGCGGGCCGTCAGGACGATGACCGGCACCGGGGAGACCGCGCGGATCTTGCGCAGCACGTCGAGGCCGTCGATGTCGGGCAGGCCCAGGTCGAGCAGGACGAGGTCGGCGTCGCGGTGGCGGTGCAGGGCGTCGGCGCCGCGGCCGACGCTGGTGACCGGATGACCGCGCGCGTGCAGCGACTCGGCGAGCGCGCCGGCGACCCCGGCGTCGTCTTCGACGAGGAGCACGCGCACGGCCATCCCTTTCTCAGCGTTCGCCCGCGGCCACCGGATCGGGTCGTTCCTCCAGCTCCGAGCTCTTCGAAGTCTCCCGCATTGTGCCGTAGACGACGAGGGAAACCAGGACGCAGCCCGCGACGTAGAAGAAGAACACCGACTCGTGCCCGGCGCTCTTCAGCGCCTGCGCGATCAGCTCGGCGGTGCCGCCGAAGATCGCGACGGTCAGGGCGTACGGCAGGCCGACGCCGATGGCCCGGATCTTCGTCGGGAACAGCTCGGCCTTCACGATCGCGTTGATCGAGGTGTACCCGGCGACGACCACCAGCCCCGCCAGCACGAGGAAGAACGCGCCGACCGGGTTCCGCGTCGAGCCCATGATCGTCATGATCGGGACGGTCAGCAGCGTGCCCGCGATGCCGAAGAACAGCAGCAGCGGCCGGCGGCCGATCCGGTCGGAGAGCTTGCCCGCGATGGGCTGCAGGATCGCGGCCAGCAGGATCGCCGAGAACAGGATGATCGTGACCGTGCGCCGCGGGATGTGGGCGGTGTTCTCGAGGAACTTCTGGCTGTAGGTGGCGAAGGTGTAGAAGGCCACGGTGCCGCCCAGGGTGAGGCCGACGACGAGCGCGATCTCCTTGGGGTACTTGGCGAGCGCGCGCAGGGTGCCGCGTTCCCCGGAGGCCTGGCCGGCTTCCTTGGTGAAGCTCTCGGACTCGTCCATGCCGCGACGCAGCCACATCACGCTCAGCGCGGCGACGGTGCCGACGCCGAACGCGATCCGCCAGCCCCACGCCGTCAGCTGCTGTTCGGTGAGCAGCGCCTGGAGGATGAGCTGGAGCCCGAGAGCCAGCAGCTGGCCGCCGTAGAGCGTCACGTACTGGAAGCTGGAGTAGAAGCCGCGCTTGCCGGGAGTGGCCACTTCGGACAGGTACGTCGCCGAGGTGGAGTACTCACCGCCGACCGAGAGGCCCTGGATCAGCCGCGCGACGAGCAGCAGGATCGGCGCGGCGATCCCGATCGTCTGGTACCCGGGGGTGACGGCGATCAGCAGCGACCCGCCCGCCATGAGCGTCACCGACAGCACCAGCGCCCGGCGCCGGCCGAACCGGTCGGCGAACCGCCCGAGCATCCAGCCGCCGAGCGGCCGCATGAGGAACCCGACGGCGAACACCGCGGCGGTCCCGAGGAACGCCGCCGTCGTGTCGCTGGTGGAGAAGAAGGACTTGGCGAAGTAGGTGGTGAACGCCGCGTAGGCGTACCAGTCGTACCACTCGACCAGATTGCCGATCGAGCCGCGCAGCACGTTGCCGATCACGCGCTTCTCGCTCACGCCCGCGGCGCCGGTGCCGTTGATCCGGGTAGTCATCGTCGACCTCCTGTGTTGCGACTCACGGTGACCAACCGCGAGACGACCAGCAAGGCCGAGAGAGGGTTCCTTACACCCGCTTAGGACACATCCGTGCATCGCGACCGTCGAGTCGAGCTGGGTCAGCGATCAGGCTCACGGGGTTGGTCCGCAGCGTCGCGGCATCGCGCCGAGCCCGGTCGAACGGCGGTGCTGAAGGTTCGCCGGCACAGCGCGCTGTGGTCTGCGTCGCACCGTTGCGGAAAGTGTAAGCAACAACGCACCGGCAGCCGCGACGTCACGCTCCGTCGACCTACCGGCCGGTACCCGCCCGCCGCACTCACGTTCCGCTGGCCGGAGCGTGCGCCTGTCGTGTGGTGTTGCCGACACCCGGCTCCGATGACGGCGGTTACCTGCAGGTATGGCGGGCGTGGCTGCGCGCCCGGAGCGGCCTGCCGATAGCCTCTTGCCGTCACTCGCGCACGGTCGAAAGAGGGAGAACGCTGTGGGACGGTCGGTCTTGGTCACCGGGGGCAACCGGGGCATCGGTCTGGCGATCGCCCGGGATCTCGCCGGACAGGGCCACCAGGTCGCCGTCACGCACCGCGGGTCCGGGGCTCCCGAAGGGCTCTTCGGGGTGCAGGCGGACGTCACCGACACCGAGCAGATCGACGCGGCGTTCAAGCTCGTCGAAGAACACCAGGGCCCGGTCGAGGTGCTCGTGTCGAACGCCGGGCTGACCGACGACACCCTGCTCATGCGGATGAGCGACGACCAGTTCGAGCGGGTGATCAACGCGAACCTGACCGGCGCCTACCGGGTCGCCAAGCGCGCGTCGCGCGGCATGCTGCGCGGCAAGTGGGGCCGGTTCGTCTTCATCTCCTCGGTGGTCGGCCTCTCCGGTTCCGCGGGCCAGGCGAACTACGCGGCGAGCAAGGCGGGCCTGGTCGGCTTCGCGCGCTCGCTGGCCCGTGAGCTCGGCTCCCGCAACATCACCTCGAACGTCATCGCGCCCGGGTTCGTGCGCACCGACATGACCGACGAGCTGCCCGAGGACCGCAAGAAGCAGATCCTCGCGCAGGTGCCCTCCGGCCGGTACGCCGAGCCGTCGGAGATCGCCGCCGCCGTGCGGTACCTGGCCTCGGACGACGCCGGTTACGTCAACGGCGCGGTGCTGCCCGTCGACGGCGGCCTCGGCCTCGGCCACTGACCTCGCTTCACACCCGAACAAGACTTGGAGGACCTGTGCCCGGACTGCTCGAAGGCAAGCGCCTGCTGATCACCGGCATCATCACCGACGCCTCGCTCGCCTTCCACGCGGCCAAGATCGCGCAGCAGGAGGGTGCGAAGGTCGTCCTGACCGGCTTCGGCCGCATGTCACTGGTCAAGACCATCGCGAAGCGCCTGCCCGAGCCGGCCCCGGTGATCGAGCTCGACGTCACCAACCAGGAGCACCTGGCCGGTCTCGCGGACAACGTCCGGGAGCACGTCGACGGCCTCGACGGCGTGCTGCACTCCATCGGCTTCGCCCCGCAGAGCTGCCTCGGCGCGCCGTTCATGGACGCTCCCGCGGAGGACGTCAAGGTCGCCGTGGACGTCTCGGCGTACTCGTTCATGTCGCTGTCGAAGGCGTGCCTGCCGCTGCTGGGCCGCGGCTCGTCGATCGTGGGCATGGACTTCGACGCCCGGGTCGCGTGGCCGGTCTACAACTGGATGGGCGTCGCGAAGGCCGCGCTGGAGTCGGTCAACCGCTACCTGGCCAAGGAACTCGGGCCGCAGGGCATCCGCGTCAACCTGGTCAGCGCCGGCCCGATGAAGACGATGGCCGCGAAGTCGATCCCGGGCTTCTCGGACCTCGAAGACGGCTGGGGCGACCGCGCGCCGCTCGGCTGGGACAGCTCGGACCCGGACCCGACGGCGAAGAGCGTCTGCGCGCTGCTGTCGGACTGGCTGCCGGCCACGACCGGCTCGATGATCATGGTCGACGGCGGGGTCCACGCCCTCGGCATCTGATCGTTGTCCGTGAAGGCCTCCTTACCGGCTCTTATGGCCGGGAAGGAGGCCTTCACGGCTTTCAGGCCGCGACCGGGACCGGGCGGCGGTCGTCGGCGCGCTGGACGGCGACCGCGACCGTGAGGGCGACGACCGTCGCCGCACCGAGGGCGATGCCCGTCCACGCGACGCTCGGGAAACCCAGCCCGGCGCCGATCGCGACGCCGCCCAGCCACGGCCCGGCGGTGTTGCCGACGTTGAACGCCGCCGTCGTGCTGGCGCCCACGAGCGTCGGGGCGTTCCCGGCCACGGCGTAGGTGCGCACGTTCAGCGCCGGGTTGGCACCGAACCCGGCGGCGCCGAAGACGAGCACGGCCGCGACGGCGACCACCGCGTCGGTCGTCAGGGCCAGCACGAGCAGGGCCGCCAGCGCGAGCGCGACGCAGCTGTAGAGCGTGGCGAACGGGTGCCGGTCGGCCAGCCGTCCGCCGGCGGTGATGCCGATGAGCGCGCCGACGCCGAACAGCGCGAGGACGCCCGGGACCCACGATTCCGGCAGGCCGTCCGTCTCGGTCAGCAGGGGCGCGAGGTAGCTGAACGCGGCGAAGATCATGGCCTGGCACAAGGCGATCACGCCGAGCGCGAGCCAGACCCGGCCGCGCCGGTAGAGCCGCAGCTCGGACCGGACGCTCATCCCGCCGCCGGTCGTTTCGGGCACCAGCGCGGCCACGCCGGCCGCCGCCAGCAGCGTCACCGCCGCGACCGCCCAGAACGCCGTCCGCCAGCCCGCGTGCTGTCCGATGAACGTGCCCGCCGGCACTCCGGCGACGTTCGCCACGGTCAGCCCGCCGACCAGCACCGCCATCGCACGGCCGCGCCGTTCGACCGGCACCAGCGCGATCGTCGTGGCCACGCCGACGGCCCAGAAGCCCGCGCAGGCGAGCGCGGCGACGACCCGCGTCGCGAACAGCAGCGCGTACCCGGTGGCGAGGGCGCCCACGACGTGCGCCCCGAGGAAGACCGCGAGCAGCACCAGCAGCGTCCGGCGGCGGGGGAGCCGCAGCGTGGTGATCGCCAGCAGGGGCGCGCCGATCACCATGCCGATGGCGAACGCGGAGATCAGCAGGCCGGCGTCGGGGATGCTCACGCCGAGGTCGGTGGCCATGCCGGGGAGCAGGCCGGTGATCATGAACTCGGACGTGCCCAGCGCGAACACGCTGAGCCCGAGGACGAAGACGGCCAGGGGCACGGGTCCTCCTTGGTTGTGTATTGGTCAGTACAAAACGTGGCCAGGCTGCTGCCGAAAGGTGCCCGGGGTTCAGGCGACGAGCGCGGACAGGGCGAGATCGGCGACGGCGTACATCGCCTCGCGGCTGGTGCCGCGCCGGGACATCACCTTCAGGCCGGTGACGGTGTTGAGGACGAACTGCGCGACGTCGGCCGGATCCCGGCCGGGCCGCAGGCTGCCGTCGAGCACGCCTTCCCGGGCGCACTGGCCGAGCATCGCCAGGTTGCGCTCGGTGTCGCTGCGCAGGGCGGCGCCGATGCCGTCGTCCGGCATGCCGAGCTCGGCGAGGGTGTTCACGACCAGGCAGCCGCGGCGGTTCCGCTCGAGTTCGGCGTCGATGGTCGTGGTGAAGAGCGCGGTGAGCCGTTCGGCGGCCGTGCCCGGTCCCTCGAGGAGTGCCTGCCGGGCCGTGAGCTGGCTGTCGGTGTAGTGCGTCAGCGACCGCTCGAACAGGGCTTTCTTGCTGGTGAAGGTGTTGTAGACGCTGCTGCGGCCCAACCCGGTGGCCTCGCACAGGTCCTGCGTCGACGTCGCCTCGTAGCCGTGTTCCCAGAACGCGTGCATCGCGCTGTCGACGGCGGCGGACTCGTCGAACTCCCGTGGCCTGGCCATGGGATCACCGTACCAGGGTTTTGGACTGGTCGATTCATAACGGGCCCGCGTCAGCGTGCGGGGCGCCACAGCGGCAAGATGACCGAGGTGGGATACGACGCGGTGCTGTGGCTTTCGTTCGGCGGTCCGGAAGGGCCTGACGACGTCATGCCGTTCCTCGAGAACGTCACCCGGGGCCGGGGGGTGCCTCGTGAGCGGCTCCTGGAGGTCGCCGAGCACTACCAGCACTTCGGCGGGGTCTCGCCGATCAACAAGCTGAACCGCGACGCCATCGCCGCGGTCGAGAAGCAGCTCGCGGCCGCCGGTGTCGACCTGCCGGTGCACTTCGGCAACCGCAACTGGCACCCGATGGTCGAAGCCACCCTGAGCGAGCTGACGGCGGCCGGCGCGCAGCGGATCCTGGTCTTCCC
Organism: Amycolatopsis sp. WQ 127309; assembly: GCF_023023025.1. Taxonomy (NCBI): domain Bacteria; kingdom Bacillati; phylum Actinomycetota; class Actinomycetes; order Pseudonocardiales; family Pseudonocardiaceae; genus Amycolatopsis; species Amycolatopsis sp. WQ 127309. Next base: position 8,540,299 of record NZ_CP095481.1, on the reverse strand, counting down.
CACGAGCGCGTACGGCGGCTACTCGGCGTGCCGCCAGTACGACGAGGACATCGAACGCGCTCGCGCCGCGGTCGGCGAAGGTGCACCCGAAATGGTGAAACTGCGCCAGTTCTTCGACCACCCGCTGTTCGTCTCGGCGATCGCCGACGGCGTCCGCGCCGCCCACGCGTCGCTGGGGAACGTGCCGGGCATCCGCACCGTCTTCACCGCGCACTCGGTGCCGGACAGCGCGGACAAGGCGTCCGGCCCGCCGGCCGAGGGCGGCCGCCGCTACTCGCGCCAGATCGCCGAGGCCGCCCGGCTCGTCGCGGCCGAAGCCGGCGTCGAGACCTACGACGTCGTCTGGCAGTCGCGGTCCGGGCCGCCGCAGGTGCCGTGGCTGGAGCCGGACATCGTCGACCACATCGACGCGCTGCACGCCGAGGGAGTGCCCGGAGTGGTCGTCTCGCCGCTCGGGTTCGTCTCGGACCACCTCGAGGTGATCTGGGACCTGGACAACGAAGCGGCCGAACGCGCGGCCGAGCACGGCATGGCGTTCGCCCGCGCGGCGACGGCGGGCAGCGACCCGCGCTTCGCCGAGCTGGTGGTGGAGCTGATCCGCGAGCACACGCACGACGTGGCGCCGCGCAAGCTGTCGCCGTTCCCGGCGAGCGGCTGCACGGTCAACGGCGCCCCGTGCGCGATCGGCTGCTGCGAGCCCGCGAAGCGTCCCGGCCGTTAGCTTTTGCGCCCCACCAGGTGGAAGATGCGGCTGAGCCGGCGGCAGGGGTCCCGCCGGCCGGCTTCGAGTTCGACCGCGGCCACGCGTTCGGTGTCGGCCGGATCCAGGTCGGCGCCGCTGAGGTCGAGCCAGTCGACGAACAGCCAGACTCCGTACCACCGCAAGGGTTCCACGCCGCGGCGGCGCAGTGACTCGCTGAGCTCGTCGACGGTGTCGGCGCGCGTCGGCAGGCCCAGCACGCCGATCTCGGCGCGGGTGTCGAACGCCGCCAGCACGTCCTCCCACCGTCGTTCCATGGCCGGGCGCACCGCGGCCGCGTCGGCGTTGCCCGCCATGATCGAGACGAGGCCGCCGGGAGCGGCGCACCGGCACAGCTGGTCGAGCACGGGTTCCGGGTCCGCCAGGTAGCCGAGCACGCCGTGGCACAACACGGCGTCGAACTGCCGGCCGCTGACCGCCTCGACGGCGTCCGCGCCGTCGGCCGCCACGAACGTCACCCCATCCGGCAGCCGCTGCCGGGCCTTGTCCAGCATCGCCGGTGACGGGTCGAGCAGCGTGACGTCGTAACCGGCGCGGGCCAGCGGGAGCGACTGGTGTCCCGCGCCGCCGCCGACGTCGAGCACCCGGGCCGGCGGGGCCGGGAGGTGCTCCAGCAGCTGCCGGTGGATGACGTAGGTGCGCACGCGCCCCTTCACGGTGGCGTAAGCGCCATCGGCGAACTGGTCGGCCAGCGCGGCCCAGGTGTCCTCGACCATGGCCGCCACGGTACTGGGGATCGCGGCGGGGGAGTTCGCTGACCACGGGAGCGACCACGGGAGCGAGGTCCGCGTCCGGGGCTGTTCGGGCACATCACGACCGGCACGAACCGCTGAGACGTCAGCCTTCGCGAGCGGTCTGCTCCGCGAAGACCCGCACGGCCTCGTTGACGGCGGCGCACCGGGCGATCCGCACGGCGTCAGACAGCGGCCGCAGCGCCTGGGCCCGCAGGTTCGACGCCGATGCCGACAGCGCCCCACCCGGGTCGTCGGTTTCGGCGATCGCCAGGATCGCCGAGATCTCCTCGGCACGCTGCAGCACCCGCAGTGACCGTCCAGGTGTGCCCGCCGGCCAGTCGACGTCCGGGCGGGAGCGCAGGTGGGCGGACAGTTCCGCGCGCACTCCCGGCCGGTCGCTGGCGACGTTCAACGTCTGGAGCGCGCCGGCACTCGCGCGGATCGCGTCGGTCAGGCCGTGCTCGGCCTCGCCCAGCGCGACGTACTCCGGCGGGGCGGCCAGGGGGACGAGCGAGAACACCGTCCAGCGCATCAGGCCTTCGGCGACCGGCTCCGGCACGATCCCGTAGCCGAGCTCGGGCAGCACCACCGCGTCACCGGCGCGCAACGCCGCTTCGGTGAACGGGCCGCCGCCCCCGAGGCCCCGGACATCACCCGGGACGGGGAGGACCAGCCGCATGCTTTTCGCTCCCTGCGAACGCAGGGCCATCAGCAACTGGACCGGGGTGGCCGCGCGGTTGAAGGCCAGCGGGAGCTCGAACGCCTCCGCGGCGGCCGCGTCGGCGGCGACGACGTCGTGCGCCTCACCCCACGCGAGCAGGGCGTCGAGCACATCGTCGGACGCGGCGGCTCCGTTCAGCCACGCGCTGGACCAGACGGCGAAGGTCGCACTGGGTCGGCACACGACGCCCTATTTTACCGGGCCGCCTCGCGGCCCGGCAGCGCGCCCACGCTGGAGTCGCTCCACATCGACGGGCCGCCGATCCGGCAGTAGCGTCGAACGGGTGAACGTAGTTCCAGACGATCTTCCCCGCACCGCCGGGGCCCTGCGCGCGGCCGGGTACGAGCCGCGGCCCATCGCGCAAGAGATCCACGACAACCTGCTGACCGCCCTCCGCACGGGGGTCGACGCCTGGCCGGGCATCGTCGGGTTCTCCCGCACGGTGCTGCCGCAGCTCGAACGCGCGCTGCTGGCCGGCCACGACGTCGTCCTGCTCGGCGAGCGCGGCCAGGGCAAGACCCGCCTGCTCCGCACCCTCTCCGGGCTCCTCGACGAGTGGACGCCCGTCATCGAGGGCTCCGAGCTGGGCGAGCACCCGCTGCAGCCGATCACGCCCGCGTCGCTGCGGCGCGCGGCCGAGCTCGGCGACGACCTGCCCGTGGCCTGGCGCCACCGCTCCGAGCGCTACACCGAGAAGCTGGCCACGCCGGACACCTCGGTGGGCGACCTGATCGGCGACGTCGACCCGGTGAAGGTCGCCGAAGGCCGCAGCCTGGGCGACCCCGAGACCATCCACTTCGGCCTGGTCCCGCGCGCCCACCGCGGCATCGTCGCCATCAACGAGCTGCCCGACCTCGCCGAGCGCATCCAGGTCGCGCTGCTCAACGTGATGGAGGAGCGCGACATCCAGGTCCGCGGCTACACGCTGCGGCTGCCCCTGGACGTCCTGCTCGTCGCCACCGCGAACCCCGAGGACTACACCAACCGCGGCCGGATCATCACCCCGCTGAAGGACCGCTTCGGCGCCGAGATCCGCACGCACTACCCCCTGGACGTCGAGTCCGAGGTCGCCGTCGTGCGGCAGGAGGCCCACCTCGTCGCGGAAGTGGGCGAACCGCTGCTGGAGGTCATCGCCCGGTTCGTGCGGAACCTCCGCGAGTCGCCGGTCATCGACCAGCGCTCGGGTGTCTCCGCGCGGTTCGCCGTCGCGGCGGCCGAGACCGTGGCGGCCGCGGCCCTGCGCCGCTCGGCGCTGACCGGTGAGGAACCCGCCGTGGCCCGGCCGGTCGACCTCGACGCGGTGCCGTCGGTGCTGCGCGGCAAGATCGAGTTCGAGCCGGGCGAGGAAGGCCGCGAGGTCGAGCACCTCGTGCACCTGCTGCGCCGGGCGATCGCCGAGACCGCCCGCGAGCGCTTCGCCGGCCTCGACCTGCGCCCGCTGGCCGACGCGGTCGCCGACGGCCACCTCGTCGCCACCGGCGAGCGCGTGCCGGGCGAGGACGTCCTCAAGGCGCTGCCGGAGCTGCCGGTGCTGCACGAGGTCGCCGCGCGCGCCGGCGTCTCGCCCGACGAACCCGCCGGCCGGATCGCGGCCGCCGTCGAACTCGCCCTCGAATCGCTGTTCCTGGCGCGGCGGCTCGCCAAGGACTCCGACGACACGACCACCGTCTACGGCCGATGACCGCGGTCCCGCTCCCCGACGGCTACTCCTACGGCCCGTTCCACGACGGGCCGGACCCGCTCGCGCCGCCGGCCGACCTGCACGACGCGCTCGACGAGATCGGCCGCGACGTGATGGCCGGCTCGTCGCCGCGCGCCGCGCTGGAGGAGCTGCTGCGCCGGGGCACCGACCGCACCTCGGGGCTCGACGAGCTGACCCGGCGCCTGTGGCAGCGCCGCTCGCAGATCCAGCGGCGCAACAACCTCGACGGCACCCTGCAGGAGGTCCAGCGCCTCCTGCAGGACGCCCTCGAAGCCGAACGGCGCGAGCTGTTCCCCGACCCGGACGACGACGCCCGCTTCCGCGAGGCCCAGCTGGACGCCCTGCCGCCCGGCACGGCCGCCGCCGTCAACGAGCTGTCCGAGTACGACTGGCGCTCCGAGCAGGGCCGGGAGAACTACCAGAAGATCCGGGACCTGCTCGGCCAGGAGCTGATGGAGTCCCGGTTCCAGGGCATGAAGCAGGCGCTGCAGAACGCCGGGCCCGAGGACGTCGAGCGGATCAACGAGATGCTCTCGGACCTCAACGATCTCCTCTCCGCGCACGCCCGGGGCGCCGAGGACATCCAGGAGCGCTTCGACGACTTCATGGGCAAGCACGGCGAGTACTTCCCGGAGAACCCGCAGAACGTCGAGGAACTGATCGACGCCCTCGCGGCCCGGTCCGCCGCGGCCCAGCGGATGCTCAACTCGATGTCCGCCGAGCAGCGCGCGGAGCTGGCCGAGCTGACGCAGCAGGCCTTCGGCGACCCGCGGCTCGCGGAGCAACTGTCGAATCTGGACGCGCAGCTGCGCGCGGCCCGGCCGGGCGAGGACTGGACGTCGTCGGAACGCTTCCGCGGCAAGAACCCGCTCGGCATGGGCGAAGGCGCCCAGGCGATGGCCGACCTCGCCGAGCTGGACGCGCTGGCCGAGCAGCTGGGCCAGTCCTACCCCGGCGCGAGCCTGGACGACATCGACCTGGAAGCGCTCGAGAGCCAGCTCGGCAAGGACGCCGGCGTCGACGCGCGGCGACTGTCCGAACTGGAGCGTGAGCTGCGCCGCCAGGGCTTGTTCGAGCGCGCCGCCGACGGGTCGCTCCGGTTGTCGCCCAAGGCGTTGCGGCGCCTGGGCGAGACGGCGCTGTCGGACATCGTGAACGCGTTGCGCGGCAAGTCCGGCGACCGCGAGACCGAGTCGGCGGGCGCCGCGGGCGAGCCGACCGGCGCGTCGCGGCCGTGGCGGTTCGGGGACATGCAGCCCTGGGACGTGCCGCGGACGATCCGCAACGCCGTGCTGCGCTCGGTGTCGGTGGGGGAGTCCGCGGTCCGGCTGGACGTCGAGGACGTCGAAGTGGTCGAGACCGAGCACCGGTCCCGCGCCGCGGTGGCGCTGCTGGTCGACACGTCGTGGTCGATGGTCTCGGAAGGCCGCTGGCTGCCGATGAAGCGCACCGCGCTGGCGCTGCACCAGCTGATCACCACCCGGTTCCGCAACGACGCGCTGCAGCTGATCACCTTCGGCCGCTACGCGACGTCCATGGAGCTGCCGGAGCTGGTCGGGCTGGAGGGCGCGTGGGAGCAGGGCACCAACGCCCACCACGCGCTGCTGCTGGCCGGGCGCCACCTGCGACGTCATCCCGACGCCCAGCCGGTGGTCCTGATGGTCACCGACGGCGAGCCGACCGCGCACCTGGAACCGGACGGCGAGGCCGTCTTCGACTACCCGCCGCAGCCGCAGACCCTCCACAAGACACTGTCCGAAGTGGACCGCCTGGCCAAGCTGGGCGCGTCGGTGACGGTGTTCCGCCTCGGCGACGACCCGCGGCTGACGGCGTTCGTGGACGTCATCGCCCGCCGCTCGGGCGGCCGGGTGGTGGCCCCGGACCTGGACGGCCTGGGTGCGGCGGTGGTGGGCGACTACCTGCGCACCCGGCGTCGGTGACGGTTAGCGGCGCACCCGGCGGTGCCGGACCGGCGCCGCCAGCCCGGCGAGGTCGCTCCCGGCCTGCCGGCTGTACGGGTGCTCCGGTCCGAGCACCCGCTGGTAGTCGGCGGTGACGGCGGTGAGCGTCTCGCGTGCCGGGCCCGGCTTGCCGGCCCTCGCCAACGCCAGGCCGAGGTTGCGCCGGGCGTTGAGCGTGCCCGTGTGGTCCGGGCCGAGCAGCCGGGTCCGGTCGCCGGCCGTGCGCTCGAACAGCTCCAGCGCCTCCCGGGTCTTCCCGGCGTCCAGCAGCGCCCGGGCCAGGAAGAGCCGCAGCCGTACCGTCTCCAGGCTGTCCGCGGGCTGCTCGCGCTCGGCGGTGTCGCGCAGCCGCCGCAACAGCCCGATCGCGTCGCCGTGGCGCCCGGCGGCCTGGTAGGCGGCCGCGCGGTACTGTCCCCACCACGGCGCGTCGGTCCGCGCCGCGTTCTGTTCGTGCAGCGCGATCCCCTCGGTGACCCGGCCGCACCGGACGTAGGTGCGGGCCAGTTCGCCCCGGGCGTTGACCGTCGACGGGTGATCCGGCCCGTGCACCCGGACGTTCTCCCGCAGGTTCTCCTCGAACACCCGGCACCGCCGCCGCGAGCTCACCGGCCGACCGGAGCGCGCTGCCGAGGTTGACGCGGGCGTGGAGCGCGGTCTGGTGGTCGGGCCCGGCCACCCGCACCACGTCGGCGAGGTTGCCGCGGTGCACGGCGATCGCCCGGTCGAGCTGCCCGTGGCACTCGTGGTCGTAGCCGAGTGAGTTGCGGGCGCCGAGCGTGCGCACGTCGTGCTCGCCGTACCACCGGGTCCGGCGCTCGACGAGCCGCTCGGAAAGGGCCACCGCTTCGCCGGTCCGTTCGCCGCGGACGCAGACCAGCCGCAGCGACCGCACCGCGCGGTCGACGTCGGCGTGCCCGGCGAGCAGGTAGGCGTCGTGGTCGGCCAGCACCTCCCGCCCCAGCGCCCGCGCTTCGGCGAGGGCGCCCGCTGCCGCGAGGTGGCCCACCGACCAGCGCCGCAGCCGCAGGATCCGCTCGAGCCGCGGCGTCAGCTCGACCGACGGCAGCGCGCGGAAGGTCCGCCACACCGCGCCGACGTGCTCGGCCAGGTCGTCGGGTGCGGAGCCGTCGCTCTCGTCCGAGCCCCCGGTTTCCTGCTCGAGCGCGTCGAAGGCCTGGTCCAGGGTGGCCGCCAGGCGTTCCTCGGCGTGCAGCCGGCTCAGGACGGCCCGCTGGGTGAGCCGGTGCATGGTGACGATCTCGCCGCTGACGTCGAAGCCGGCGATGGAGGCGCCGGTCAGGGCCCCGAGCGCGGCGTCGACGGCGACCGGATCGGGGCCGAGCCGGTGCGCCAAGTCGCGCCGGACGCCCCGGGGCGCGAGGAGGGCGACGAACTCGGCGATCGCCCGCGCCCGCCCGTCGCGGGCCGTCACCGCCCGCAGCGACTCCAGCGCCGTGTCCTCGACGCGAGCGGGGTACCCCTCGCCGGGCACCCGCTCCAGCAGCGCGTTGAGCGGCGCGTGCGACAGCCGCTCCAGGTAGGTCGCGAAGGTGAGGCGCTGCCGCCGGATGACCCCACCGGCCTGGGCGAGCGCCAGCGGCAGGCCGCCCAGCTCGCGGACGACGCCGGCCGCGGCCTCATCGGCTTCCCGGCCCGACCTCGCGCACAGGAAGCAGACGGCCTCGTCCTCGTCGAACCCGCCGACCGCGACCGTGCCGCCGAGGATCTCGAAGGCCTGCACGGTGCTCGTGACGAGGACACGGGCGCGGGCGGGCAGCCACCGGTTGAGCGCGTCGGGATCGGCCGCGTTGTCGAACACGACGACCGGCCGCTCGACGGTGTCCAGCCACGCCATCCCGGTGCGCGCGGCGGCTTCGGCGTCGGCGACGGCGTCGGCTTGCCCGGCCTGGCGGGCCAGTCCGGCGTACGCCCGGACGATGTTCGCGGGATCCTCGGCGCTGATCCAGACCACCGTGGACCGCCCGTCGGCGGCGGCCGCGCGGGCGTACGCGGCGGCGAGGTGGGTCTTGCCGGCCCCGCGTCCGCCGAGCAGGACGCAGAACCCGCCGCCGTCGAAGGCGTCGTCGATCCGGGCCAGCAGCGGACCGCGGCGCACCGCCGAGAGCGGTGCACGGGGGAGGTCGCCGAGGACGAGCCGGGTCACCGCGGGCGACGGCCGGTCGCGGGCCGGGGTCCGGCGCAGCTGCAGGTACGCGATGAGCGCCGCGACCAAGGCGATCACCGCACCCGCGACACCCAGCGTCACCTCGGCCTTCACCCGAGTCAGGTTAACCGCGCGGGCGGCGCGTGGCGGGCTACGGAAGGGTGACGCTTGACCCTGACGTCGCGTGAGGCACCACCGTGGTCCGGGCAAGGGCCACACCGGCCGCAGAGGAGGGGAAACGATGGGGCATCCCGTGGGCAAGGTCGCCGCACTCGCCGGGGTCACCGTCCGGACACTGCACCACTACGACGAGATCGGCCTGCTCCGCCCGAGCGGGCGGACGGCGTCGGGGTACCGCAGCTACGGCGACGACGACCTCGACCGGCTGCAGCGCATCCTGTTCTACCGGGAGCTCGGGTTTCCCCTCGAGACGATCGCGACCCTCGTCGACGACCCCGGCATCGACGCCGACGCGCACCTCGAACGGCAGCGGGAGCTGCTGGTGGCGCGGATGGGCGAGCTGGGGCGGATGGTCGCGGCCGTCGATCGTGTGATGGAGGCGAGAGCCATGGGCAACGCGTTGACGCCCGAGGAGAAGTTCGCAGTGTTCGGTGGCTTCCGGGAGCCGGACGGTTACGCGGAGGAAGCGGCGCAGCGCTGGGGGAGCACGCCCGAGTGGCGGGGCGCGCCGGCACTGTCCAAGGAGGACTTGGCCGCGGGCGAGGCGGCGCGCCAGGACTGGGTGGGCCGGCTGAACGCCGTCCTCGACGCCGGTGCCGCGCCGGACAGCGCCGAGGCCACGGACCTGGCCGAGGAGCACCGGGTGATGCTCGGCCGGGTGATGGGGGAGTGCTCGTACGAGACCCAGCAACGGATCGGTGAGCTGTACGTCACCGAACCGGTGCAGCTGGGCTTCCTGGTCCGCGAGGACGAGCAGCGCCCGGGCGTCGGCGCGTTCGTCCGCGACGCCATCAGGGCGAACGCGGTGCGCCGGGGCTAGCACTGCCCCGGGTGGGGGACGTGTCCCACCGGGCGGGAGGGTGGCGGGGGGAACGCTTACAGTCGAGGGTATGCAGACTTGGTCATCGGTCGACGTGCCCCGCATCCCCGGCACCCCCCGCCCGCTGCGGCTCCACGACACGGCCACCGGGCAGATCCGCCCGACCGCACCCGGCGCCACCGCCCGGATGTACGTCTGCGGCATCACGCCCTACGACGCCACGCACCTCGGGCACGCCGCGACGTACCTCGCCTTCGACCTGGTGAACCGGATCTGGCGGGACAACGGGCACGACGTCCACTACGTGCAGAACGTCACGGACATCGACGAGCCGCTGCTGGAGCGGGCCGCGCGCGACCAGGACGACTGGGTCGTGCTGGGCATGCGCGAGACGGCGCTGTTCCGCGAGGACATGACCGCGCTGCGGGTGATCCCGCCGAAGCAGTTCGTCGGCGCGGTGGAGAGCATCCCGGAGATCGTCGAGGTGATCGCGAAGCTGCTGGCCAACGGCAGCGCGTACCGGGCCGACGACGCCGAGTACCCGGACGTGTACTTCGACCACACGGCGACCGGGAAGTTCGGCTACGAGTCCAACTACGACGCCGAGACCATGGCGAAGCTTTTCGCGGAGCGCGGCGGCGACCCCGACCGCGTGGGCAAGCACCACCCGCTGGACGCGCTGCTGTGGCGGGTCGCCCGCGAGGGTGAGCCGTCGTGGGAGTCCGAGCTCGGCGCGGGCCGCCCGGGCTGGCACATCGAGTGCAGCGCGATCGCCGTCAACCGCCTCGGCCTCGGCTTCGACCTCCAGGGCGGCGGCTCCGACCTGATCTTCCCGCACCACGAGTACAGCGCGGCGCACGCCGAAGCCGTGGCCAAGGACGGCCAGTTCGCCCGCCACTACGTGCACGCCGGCATGATCGGCCTCGACGGCGAGAAGATGTCCAAGTCGCGCGGGAACCTGGTGTTCGTCTCGCGGCTGCGCGCCGACAAGGTCGACCCGGGCGCGATCCGGCTGGCCCTGTTCGCCGGCCACTACCGCGGCGACCGCCCGTGGTCGGATTCCCTGCTCGCCGAGGCCCGGACGCGGCTGGCGCGCTGGCGCGAGGCCGTTTCCCTGGCGACGGGCCCGGCCGCCGAGGACACGATCTCGCGGCTGCGCGACCACCTCTCCGACGACCTCGACACGCCGAAGGCCCTCGCCGCGATCGACGCCTGGGCGAACGAGGCGCTGCGCCGTGACGGTACCGACCCCACGGCCCCCGGCCTGATCTGCATCGCGGTCGACGCCCTGCTCGGCATCACCCTCTGAAAAGCCGTGAAGGACTCCTTACCGGCCATAAGAGCCGGGAAGGAGTCCTTCACGGACCTTGTATAACGGCCTATACCGCGGCGGGGCGGCCGGCGGCCAGCTCCAGGTGGTCGCCCGCCCAGTCCCGGCGCAGCCAGCGGTCGTGGGACGCGATGACGACGGCGCCCGGTGCCGTGTCGAGCGCGGCGAACAGCTCTTCCGCCAGGGTCAGCGAAACGTGGTTCGTCGGCTCGTCGAGCAGCAGCACGTCCGGCGGTTCGGCGAGCAGGACCGCCAGCGCCAGCCGGCGCCGCTGCCCGACCGAAAGCGCGCCGACCGGCAGTCCCAGGTCGCGGGACGCCAGCAGGCCCAGCCGGCTCAGCGGGGGAGCGTCCTCGCCGAGCGCGTCGCGGTACACCTGGTGCGCGGTCCGCGCCGGGTCGGGGAACACGACGTCCTGCTCCAGCAGGCCGACGCGCACCCCGTGTCCGAAGTGGACCGTGCCGCTCGCCGGCGTCAGCTGTCCCGCGAGGACGGACAGCAGCGTCGACTTCCCGGCGCCGTTCCCGCCGGTGACGAGCAGCCGGGCCGAGCCGTCGACGTCGAGCCGCGGCAGGTGCAGCCGGCCCGGGACGTCCAGCTCCCGCACCGAGATCGCCGGGCCGTCGCCCGCCGAACGGCCGGTGAGCGCGGCCCGGAACCGCAGAGGCGCCGGGGGTTTGCGCACCTGGTCGCGTTCGAGGTGCTCGAGCCGCTGCTCGGCGTCGCGCACCCGCCGTGAGATCGTCTTCTGGACGCGGGCGCCCTTGAAGTGGTGGATGAACTTGTCGTTGTCCCGCGGCGCCCGGCCGTAGGCGACGTTCCGCGCGGTGACAGCGACCGTCTCGCGCAGCTCCTTCAGTTCCTCCTGCTCGTCGGCGAAGCGCTGCTCCCAGCGCGCCCGTTCGGCCTTCTTGTGCCCGAGGTAGTCGGTGTAGCTGCCGCCGTAGCGGACGGCGCCGCCGGCCTGGCTGCCGGCCGCGGCCGGGTCGAGGTCGACGATGTCCGTGCACACCGCGTCGAGGAAGACGCGGTCGTGCGAGGACAGCACCACGACCCCGGTCAGCTCCGCGAGGTGGCGTTCCAGGAACTCCATCGCGGCGTCGTCGAGGTGGTTGGTCGGCTCGTCCAGCAGCAGCGTCTCCGGCCGCCGGATCAGCAGCGCGGCCAGCCCGAGCCGCGAGCGCTGCCCGCCGGACATCGTGCCGAGGCGCCGGTCCGGCTCGATGCCGCCGAGGCCGAGCCCGTCGCAGACGAGCTTCGCGCGGCGGTCGGCGTCCCAGAGGTCGTGGGCCTGCGCCCACTCCAGGACCCGGCCGTACTCGTCGAGCACGGCCGCGTCGTCGGGTCGCGCGGTCATCGCCGTGGTCAGCTCGTCGAGCCGGACCGTGGCGGCGCGGATCTCGGTGAGGGCGTCGTCGACGACGTCGGCGAACGTCGCGTCCGGTGTGAAGGGCAGTTCCTGCAGCAGGAAGCCGACGTCCGGACCGCGCAGGACCTCGCCGGAGCGGGGTTCTTCGAGCCCGGCGAGCAGCCGCAGCAGGGTGGACTTGCCGGTGCCGTTCTCACCGACCAGGCCGAGGCGCTGGCCGGCGGACGCGGTCAGCGAGACGCCGTCGAGCACCACGCGGGTGCCGTAGCCGAAGACGACGTCCTTGGCCAGCAACGGAAAAATGGGGGTAGACATGCGCGATCACCGAGCCCGGAGGAGAAGATGCGGATATCCCGCCGGGCGTCGTGGCACGCGGGAGCGTCGGCTCGACCGGGTGCCGCCTCGGAAGCGGGATGGGCGCGATCAGTTCTTCATAGTGGAGCCAGGTTAACGCAACGACTGTAGAGTTAGTCAACTCGATATGGCCTGGGTCACATCCGGCAGCTCCGTGGTCGAGCGTTCGGCCGCGGCGGTGCCGTCCGTGAGGAACCCGAGCAGGGCGGTGAGCTGGCGCCGGTCCAGGTGGGCCAGGCGCTCGCCGACGAACCGGGCCATCGGCGCGTACAGCTCCGCGAGCTCGGCCATCCGGTCGGGCAGCGGCCGGACGACGAGCCGGCGCCGGTCGGCGGGGTCGGGCGCGCGTTCGGCGAGCCGGTGCAGCGCCATCCGGTCGAGCAGCCGGGTGAACGCGCCGGTGGTCATGCCCAGCAGCCGGGCGAGCTCGGTCGGGGAGTCGCTGACGCCGCCGTGGAGCAGGTGCAGGCAGTGCAGCTCGGTGGGCGTGACGGCCATCCGCTCGGCGACCGCGGCGTGGAAGAGCGCGGTCGACCCCACGAACCGGGGGAGGGCGAGGGCGGCGGCGGTGGCGAGTTCGCGCTGGTCGGGCAACATCCATCCCAGGTTCGGTGACGACGCAGTCACTGCTTCGCGCAGTCGCTGCCCGGCGAACGATAGCGGAGCCGGTTGACAAACCCGCAGGCGGGATCAACTATGAAAGAACACTTTCGAAACGATCCTTTCAGATAGGTGACCGATGGCCGAGCTGCCGCCGCGCAAGCGGGTCGAGGACGTCGAACTACTGCGGGCGCTGTCGCACCCGCTGCGGTCGGCGCTGCTGCACCACCTGACCTCCGTCGGGCCGCGCACCGCGAGCGAGTGCGCGGAGGCCGTCGGGTCGACCGCGTCCAACTGCAGCTGGCACCTGCGCCAGCTCGCGCAGTACGGCCTGGTCGAGCGGGCGGACGCCGAAGACGGCCGGGAGCGCCCGTGGCGGGCCCGCCAGGTCGGGCTCGACCTCGGCGACATCGACGACGACCCGGTCCGCCGAGCGGCCCAGCTCGGGGTGGTCGGCGCGAGCCTCGCCAACGAGCAGGAGCTGACCCAGCGCTACCTCGACTCCATCGACGACCTCGACCCGGCGTGGCGGTCCGCGGCCGGGCTGAGCAGCTACTCGCTGCGCGTCACGCCGGAGGAGCTGACCCGGCTCTCACACGCGATCGACGCCCTGGTCCGGCCCTACGTCGGCGCGATACGGACGGACGCGCCGCCCGGCGCGCGCCCGGTGCACGTCGGCGTGCGCGCGTTCCCGCGCATCGAACACTCGGGGAAGGCGGAGGAATGAAGCAGCTGCTGGGGGTACCCGCGTTCGCGCGGTTGTGGGTGGCCGCGTTCTTCGGCGAGACGGCCGAGTGGATGCTGCAGGTCGCGCTGCCGGTCTACGTCTTCCAGCGCACCGGGTCCGCGGCGTCGACGGCGCTGAGCATCGTGCTCGGCCTGCTGCCCGCGGTCCTGCTCAGCCCGGTCGCCGGCGTGGTCGCCGACCGCTGGAACCGGCGGGCGGTGCTGTTCGGCGTCTGCTGCGGCCTCGCCGTCGTCGCGCTGCCGCTGCTGGCCGAGCCGGGGATCGCCGTCGTGTACGCGGTGATGGCGGCTCAGGCGGCGCTCGCGTCGGTGTTCGAGCCGGCGCGCAACGCGCTGGTCCCGGAGCTGGTCGGCGTCGAGGAGGTCACCGGCGCGAACGGGCTGATGAGCGTGAACGGCAGCGTCGCCCGGCTGGCCGGCGGCTGGGCCGGGGGCGCGCTGCTGGGCTTCGGGGGACTCGCCGACGTCATCACCGGCTACCTGATCGTGCTGGTCGTCGCCGCGGGCCTGCTGGCGAAGCCGTTCCGCCGGGTGAGCGCGCCCGCGCCGGCCGCGGCACCCGAACCGGTGGTGCAAGCGTGGCTGGACGGGCTGCGGGAACTGACGCACAACCGCCGGTTGTGGCGGACCGGGCTCGCCGTGGTGCTCACCTCGCTGGCCCAGGGCATGTTCCTGGTGCTGTTCGTGGTGTTCGTGCTGCAGGTGCTCGGCGGCAGCGAGGCCGACGCGGGCCTGCTGCGCGGTGTGCAGGCGGTCGGCGGGCTCGCGGCGGGCTTCGCCATCGCGACCGTGGCGCGCCGGGTGGCGCCGGCCAGGCTGCTGGGCTGGGGCTCGATCGTGCTGGGCCTGGTCTCCGCGGTGATCTGGAACCTGGCGCTGGCGACGACCGCGCTGGGCGTCTACGTGGGGCTGTTCGTGCTGGTGGGCGCACCCGGCGTGGTCGTCGGCGCCGGCGTGCTGTCGGAGATCCAGAGCGCGGTCGCGCCGGAGCGGGCGGGCCGGGTGCTGAGCACGACGTTCGCCGTCATGGCGACGTTCAGCACCATCGGCGCGCTGGCGGCCGGGACCCTGGTCGCCACGACCGGGCCCGCGGTGCTGCTGGACGTCCAGGCCGGGGTCTACGTCCTCGCCGGCGTCCTGATGCTCGTGCGGAAAACCCGCCGAATCACCCGGTTCGGGGACGTACCCGAAAGGGTGGTGGCTACGGTGGAGGGGTGCCGCACCTCTTCGCCACCAGCGACCTCCACGTGACCCACGAGGGCAACGGCCCGATCCTCGACTCCGTCGTGCCCGAGACGCCCGCAGACTGGCTGCTCGTGGCGGGCGACGTCGCCGAGCGGGCCGACGTCACGATCGCGACGCTGAAGACGTTGCGCGAGCGGTTCGCGAAGGTCGTCTGGGTGCCGGGCAACCACGAGCTGTGGACCACGAAGAACGACGACTGCCAGCTGCGCGGCCAGGCGCGCTACGAGCACCTCGTCGAGGGGTGCCGCGAGATCGGCGTGCTCACCCCCGAGGACGAGTACCCGGTGTGGCAGTACGGTTCGCGGCCGCTGACGATCGCGCCGCTGTTCCTGCTCTACGACTACAGCTGGCGGACCCCGGCGGCGGAGGGCAAGTCGCTGGAGGAGGCGCTGCGCCAGGCCCGCGAGGCCGGCGTGGTCTGCACCGACGAGTACTTCCTGCACCCGGACCCGTACCCCAGCCGCCAGGCCTGGTGCGCCGACCGGCTGAAGATCAGCACCGAGCGGCTCGACGCGATCCCCGATGACCACGGCACGATCCTGATGTCGCACTGGCCGCTGCACCGCCACCCGACCGCGCCGCTGTACTGGCCGGAGTTCGCGTTGTGGTGCGGGTCGACCAAGACCGAGGACTGGCACCTGCGCTACCGCGCCGAGATCGCGGTGTACGGCCACCTGCACATCCCGCGCACCACCGAAGCCGACGGCGTCCGCTTCGAAGAGGTCTCGCTGGGCTACCCGCGCGAGTGGCGCAAGCGCGCCCGGGGCGCGGTGCCGATGCGCCGCATCCTCTGGCCCGCCTGAGCCGCCGCGAGGCGCACTTTCGCCGAGAAAGTGTTCCGGAGTTACGACCTCCGCATCCGGTTCACCCGAACGAGCGGGGCCGGTTCCGGCGCCGTGCGGGTCCAGACGACCTCGCCGTGGACGGACATCTCGGCCCGCGCCCGGATCGAGGTCGCCACGTCGGGACGGGTCGGCGCGACCGCGGTTTCGGTCGGCGACTTCCGGTCGGTCGCGACGGTCGCGCGGACCGGCGTGGGGGCAGTCGTCAGGACTCGGCGCGGCGGCGCTCCCTGAGTGCGCGGACGCGGCCGCGGCTGGCGCATGCCGGGGAGGGGCACCAGCGGCGTCGGCCGCCCGGGTCGGCGAACACGCCCCGGCAGTCCTGCTCCGGGCAGGCCCGCAGGTCGGCGCGCAGGGGGCCGGTGAGCCAGTCGGCCGCCTGCAGCGCGAGCCTGCTCAAGGCGTCGGCCGCCGTCGCCGGGGCGCTGCGGTGGAGCCGGTCGAGCGCGGCCAGGTGCATCGGCTCGGCCCGGAAGAACGTCGTCAGCGCCCGCACCTGATCGGCCCGCGGCGCGAGCCCGTCGACCGCGCCGAGCGCCAGTTCGCGCACCGCTTCGCGCAGCCGGTGCGCCGCCTCGACGTCGGCCTCGGTGACCCGGGCGAGGGGTGTCAGCCCGACTTCGGCGAGCCACTCGGCCAGCCGGTCCCGCGTCGGCATCCGTTCCACCGGGCTCGCCCCGAAGCAGCGGCCGCGGGTGGCCATGAGGTCGAGCCAGGGGGCGCCGCTGTCGAAGCGGAAGGCGTGATCGTCGGGCATGGTCGCAGTGTAACGGGTCAGCCGTTACACTCGACGGCATGACCGCTGAACCGCAGGTCCGGACGGTGCTGGGTGACATCGATCCGGCCGAACTGGGCGTGACGAACGCGCACGACCACCTCTTCTTCGCCTCGAAACTGCTGCCGGGCCAGGAGCTGGACGACCCGACCGCCGCCACGGAAGCGCTCCTCGAGTTCAAGGTGCGGGGCGGCTCGGCGCTCGTCCAGTGGACGCCGTACGGCCTCACGCGCCGGACCCGGGAACTCGCCTGGATGTCGCGGGAGCTCGGCGTGCACGTGGTCGCGGCCACCGGCCTGCACCGCGCGGAGCACTACGACCCGGCCGTCCTCGACCGGGTGATCGACGGCCTCGTGCGCGAGTTCGTCGCCGACCTGACCGAGGGCACCCAGCCCGCGGACCTGCCGGACGAGCCGCGCACCGGCCCGCGCGCCGGGCTGGTCAAGGTCGCCGGCGCGTTCCACACGATCGACTCCCACGCGCGGCTGACGATGACCGCCGCCGCGGTCGCCCACCAGGAGACCGGGGCCACGATCGCCGTGCACCTGGAGCTCGGCACCGCGGCGCTCGAGACGGTCCACCTGCTGTGCGAGCAGCTGGACGTGCCGCCGGAGAGCGTGATCCTCGGGCACCTCAACCGCAACCCCGACGCGCGCCTCCAGCGGGAGATCGCCGAAACCGGCGTCTTCCTCGGGTTCGACGGCCCGTCGCGGGCCAATCACGCCACCGACTGGCAGCTCTTCGACGGCCTGGAAGCGCTCGTCGAGGCCGGCCACGGCGGGCAGATCCTGCTGGGCGGCGACACGACGACCGCCGCGGCCCGGCGGCAGCCGGGGGCGTCCTACCTGCTCACGACGCTCGCCCCGCGGCTCACCGAGCTGCTCGGCGGCGACGTCGTCACGGCCATGCTGGTGGCGAACCCCGCCCGGGCGTTCGCCACCAGCTGGCTCAAGTGACCTGGCGCAGGTGACTCAGCGGAGGCCGAAGCCTTCCTGGCCCCCGTTGCCGCCGCGGCCGCGGCGGCGCAGGTAGCGCTCGAACTCGGCGGCGATCTTGTCGCCGCTGACGTCCTGCTCCGCGACCTCGGTCTGCGCGTCGCCGCGCTCCTCGAGCCCGCGGACGTACTCGCTGATCTCTTCGTCCTCGTCGGCCATCTCGCTGACCGTGCGCTGCCACTCCTCGGACTGCTCCGGCAGCGCGCCCAGCGGGATCTCGACGTCGAGGATGTCCTCAAGCTTGTGCAGCAGCGCCAGCGTCGCCTTCGGGGACGGCGGGTGCGACACGTAGTGCGGCACCGCGGCCCAGATCGAGACGGCCGGGATGCCGGCCTGGACGCAGTAGTCCTGCAGGATCCCGACGATGCCGGTCGGGCCCTGGTAGTTGTTCAGGTCGAGCCCGTAGAGCGACGCGGTGTCCTTGTCGTACGCCGTCCCGGTGACCGGGACGGGCCGGGTGTGCGCCGTGTCGGCGAGCAGCGCGCCCAGCGTCACCACGGTCGCGACGTCCAGCTGCTGGATGTGTTCGAGCAGTTCGGCGCAGAAGGCGCGCCAGCGCATGTTCGGCTCGGGGCCCTGCACGAGGACCACGTCGCGGTCGAACCCGTCGGGGCGGCACACCGACAACGTCGTCGTCGGCCAGTCGACGCGGCGGGTGACGCCGTCGACCATGCGGACCGTGGGCCTGCTGACCTGGAAGTCGTAGTAGTCGTCCGGTTCCAGCTCGGCCAGTGGTGTGGCGTCCCAGTTGAGCTGCAGGTGCTCCACGGCGCGGCTGGCCGCGTCACCTGCGTCGTTCCAGCCTTCGAAGGCGACCACCATCAAGGGCCGGGAGGGTTCGGGGCGGTCGCCAGGCGGCCGCGGGGTCTCGTCGACGGGCTCACTCACCGGACCAGCCTACGACCACCGGGCCCAGGCTGTTCAGCACGTCCGGCGGCCTGTCGCCGCCGTTTACCGCCGTCACCCGTCCGGACGGCGCACCGCCGGCCTTCCTCCGGCGGTGTGGCGGGCGCCTCAGCCGCCCCGATGGCCGTCGAGGAGTTCTCCCGGCTCGGCTACCGTGGAGTGCGGGGACCGCGCCCGGAGCGGAAACCCCGGCACTTTCACCACCCGACCCCGGAGAGGGATCCACTGTGGACGGTCTCGACGCCGTGTTGTTCGACATGGACGGAACACTGGTCGATTCCGAGAAACTGTGGGACGTCGCGTTGTACGAGACGGCGGAAGCCCTGGGCGGCAAGCTCTCCGAAGAGACGCGGATGACGCTCGTCGGGTCCAACATGGACGACACGGCCGCCTGCCTGCTCGAGGTCGCCGGCCGTGAGGTCACGCCGGAGGCGATCGTCGAAGCGGGCGTGCTGATCCGGCGCCGCACGGCCGGGCTGTTCGACGACGCGCTGCCGTGGCGCCCCGGGGCCCGCGAAGTGCTGGCCGCCGTGCGCGCGGCGGGCCTGCGCTCGGCCCTGGTCACCTCCACCGAGCGTGACCTGACCGAGCTGGCGCTGAACACCATCGGCCGCGAGTTCTTCGACGTCTCCGTGTGCGGCGACGAGGTCGAGGGGTTCAACAAGCCGCACCCGCGCCCGTACCTCAAGGCCGCCGAGCTGCTCGGCGTCGCGCCCGGGCGCTGCGTCGCGATCGAGGACTCGCCGCCGGGCACCGCGTCGGCGGTCGCCGCCGGCTGCACGGTGCTGGTGATCCCGAACGATGTCGACGTCGAGCCGGGGGAGCGGCGCGTCTTCCGCGACACGCTCGTGGGCGTCGACGCGCGGGCGCTGACGGCCCTGCTCGGCTGAGCACCCCCATGTCGCTTTTCCGCTAGCCGGGGCGCGCGGACTCGGCGATGCTGGGGGCGTGCACGAAGACTTCGAGCGGTGCGTGCGGGCCGTGCAGGCGAAGGACGCCCGGTTCGACGGGTGGTTCTTCACGGCGGTCGTGACGACCCGGATCTACTGCCGGCCCAGCTGCCCGGTGGTGCCGCCCAAACCGCGGAACATGACCTTCTACCCGAGCGCGGCGGCCGCCCAGCAGGCCGGCTTCCGGGCGTGCAAGCGCTGCCGCCCGGACGCCAGCCCGGGCTCGCCGCTGTGGAACGAGCGCGCGGACCTCGTCGCCCGGGCGATGCGGCTGATCGCCGACGGCGTCGTCGACACCGAGGGCGTCCGCGGCCTCGCCGACCGCCTCGGCTACAGCGTCCGGCAGGTCGAGCGCCAAGTCTTGGCGGAACTCGGCGCCGGGCCGCTGGCCCTGGCCCGGGCCCAGCGCGCGCAGACCGCGCGGACGCTCATCGAGACGACCACGCTGCCGATGACCGAGCTGGCCCTGGCCGCCGGGTTCGGCAGCATCCGGACGTTCAACGACACCGTCCGCGAGGTGTTCGCCCTCTCGCCGACCGAGCTGCGCACCCGGGCCAAGGGCAAGCCGGGCGCCGCGGCCGGGGCGATCGAGCTGCGGCTGCCCTTCCGCAAGCCGCTGTGCCCGGACAACCTCTTCGGGCACCTGGTGGCCACCGGCGTGCCGGGCGTCGAGGAGTGGCGTGACGGCGCCTACCGCCGCACGCTGCGGCTGCCGCGCGGGCACGGCGTCGTCGCGCTGCGTCCTGAGGACGGTCACATCGCCTGCCGGCTGACGCTCGCCGACCTGCGCGACCTCCCGGCCGCCACCAGCCGCTGCCGCCGTCTGCTCGACCTCGACGCGGACCCGGAAGCCGTCGACGACCAGCTCGCCACCGACCCGCTGCTGGCCCCGCTGGTCGCGGCCGCGCCGGGCCGGCGCGTCCCGCGCACGGTCGACGGCGCCGAGTTCGCCGTCCGCGCGGTGCTCGGCCAGCAGGTGTCGACGGCCGCCGCGCGCACCCACGCCGCCCGGCTCGTCGTCGCGCACGGCACCCCGATCGAAGACCCCGAAGGCGGCCTGACGCACCTGTTCCCGTCTCCCGAGGCGCTGGCCGACCTGGACCCGGAGACGCTCGCCATGCCGCGCAGCCGCCGGCGCACGCTGCTCGCCCTGGTCGAGGCGCTGACCGGCGGCGGCCTCGACCTCGGCGCGGGCAGCGACTGGGCCGGGACCCGCGCCGCGCTGAACGCGTTGCCCGGCTTCGGGCCGTGGACCGTCGAGAGCATCGCGATGCGCTCGCTCGGCGACCCGGACGCGTTCCTGCCCACCGACCTCGGCATCAAGTACGCGGCGGAGACCCTCGGCCTCGGCGGCCCGGCGGCCGTCGTCGCGCGGTCGGCGGCGTGGCGCCCGTGGCGCGCGTACGCCACCCAGCACCTGTGGGCCACCGGCGACCACGCCATCAACCGCATGCCCGCCGCCTGACCCGCCCACGACAGGAGAATCATGCGTTCCCACACGGTGGTGGACAGCCCGTGCGGCCCGCTCACCCTCGTCGCCCAGGGCGACGCGCTCTGCGGGCTGTACATGGTCCAGCAGCGCCATCGCCCGGACGAGCTCACCTTCGGCGAACCCGGCCCGGGCGCGGAGATCTTCGTGCGGGCCGAAACCGAGCTGAAGGAGTACTTCGCCGGGCAGCGCCACGAGTTCGAGGTGCCGCTGACCTTCGTGGGCACGCCGTTCCAGCAACGGGTCTGGGCCGCGCTGCGGGAGATCCCTTACGGCAGCACCACTTCCTACGGCGAGCTGGCCGACCGGCTGGGGCAGCCCACGGCGTCGCGCGCGGTCGGGCTGGCCAACGGCAAGAACCCGGTCAGCATCATCGTTCCGTGCCACCGCGTCGTCGGCGCGAGTGGTTCGCTGACCGGCTACGGCGGCGGCCTCGAACGGAAGCGCTACCTGCTGGACTTCGAACAGGAGCACGAAGCCCGTTTCTGACCAGCGTCGCTCCCACCCCTCGGGAGCTGATGTCCACGAAGGTGTGACGTCGGCGGCACCGGGACCGGCCCGGGGCGGCGTCACCCCGGCCGGGGTGGAAGGATCTGCAGACCGTGAAGACCTTCGATGAGCTGTTCGCGGAGCTTGCCGAGCGCGCGCGTACCCGTCCCGACGGGTCCGGCACCGTCGCCGCCCTGGACGCCGGAGTGCACGCCCAGGGCAAGAAGGTGCTGGAGGAAGCCGGCGAGGTGTGGATCGCCGCCGAGCACGAGTCCGACGACCGGCTCGCCGAGGAGATCTCCCAGCTGCTGTACCGGCTGCAGGTGCTGATGCTCGGCCGCGGTCTGTCGACCGAGGACGTCTACCGCTACCTGTGACGGGTGGTCCACCGCTGAACGAGGAGAGAAGCGAAATGCTGCGTGTTGCCGTGCCGAACAAGGGAGCCCTCGCCGCCACGGCGACGGAGATGCTCGGCGAGGCGGGCTACCGGAAGCGGCATGAGCAGCGCGACCTGACGATCCTCGACACGGTCAACGAGGTCGAGTTCTTCTTCCTGCGCCCCAAGGACATCGCGATCTACGTCGGCTCCGGCGACCTCGACCTCGGCATCACCGGCCGCGACCTCGCGCTCGACTCGGGCGCGCCGGTCGAAGAGATCCAGGCCCTCGGTTTCGGCGGCTCGACGTTCCGCTACGCGGCCCCGGTGGGCCAGGACTGGAAGCCGGCCGATCTGCAGGGCAAGCGGCTCGCCACGTCGTACCCGCGGCTGGTGCGCGAGGACCTCGCCCGTCACGGCGTCACCGCCGAGGTGATCCGCCTCGACGGCGCGGTCGAGATCTCGATCCAGCTCGGGGTCGCGGACGCGATCGCCGACGTCGTCGAGTCCGGCCGGTCGCTGCGCCAGAACAACCTGGTGGCCTTCGGCGATCCGATCTGCGTGTCGGAAGCCGTGCTGCTGCAGCGCAAGGGCACCGAGCGGAGCAAGGCGAAGAGCCAGCTCGCGGCGCGGCTGCGGGGGGTCGTGTTCGCCCAGCAGTACCTGATGCTGGACTACGACTGCCCGCGCACGCTCGTCGAGCGCGCCATCGCCATCACGCCGGGCCTGGAGTCGCCGACGGTGGCCCCGCTCGCCGACGACGACTGGGTGGCGGTGCGCGCGATGGTGTCGCGCAAGGACGTCAACCGCGTCATGGACGAACTGGCCGAGGTGGGCGCGAAGGCGATCCTGGCCTCGGACATCCGCTCCTGCCGCCTCTGAGTCCTTGCCGGTCGTGGGTGTTCAGGGCGGTTCCAACTGCCCTGAACACCCACGACGGGGTCAGCGGGGGCGGTGCGGCTTCTTCGGCAGCAGGTCGTAGAGGCCCTTGCGGGCGCCGTTGTCGTTGGCGTTGCGGGCCACCGAGACCTCGGAGATGAAGTCCTCGAAGACGAACTCCTCGTCGGCCGGGATCACCGCGGGCGCCGAGTTCTGCTCCAGGTAGGTGTCGAGCGTGCCCGCGATCTCGCGGAACGACAGCGCCTGCAGCGTTTCCGGGGCGTAGGTCGTCACCGGGACGCCGTGGGCGGCGGCCTCGTTCATCACCACGCCCAGCGGCAGGTGCGACAGCATCGGGATGCCGAACTCGTACATCTCCTGCAGCGCCGCGGCGGCGTAGTGCGAGATCGGCCGCCGGTAGAGGCTCGGCACCAGCCCGAACCACGACAGCGGCTGCCGGCCGACGGTCTGCTCGACGTAGCGCACCTGGTCCGCCAGCAGCCGCAGCGCGCGGATGCTCGTCTTGTCCGGCTGCACCGGGACCAGTATCCCGTGCGACGCCGCCAGCGCGTTGTTCGTCAGCACGTCGAGCGCCGGCGGGCAGTCGATGATGCAGTGGTCGTAGTTGGCGAACTGGATGACCCGGGCCAGCTGCCAGCCGGGCACGCGGAACGAGTCGAGCCGCCGGATCAGGTCGAACATCCCCGGCGACGTCGGGATGACGTCGAGCGCGCCGCCGCGGCCCAGGTTGCTGCGCGGGTGCGGCACGACGAGGTCTTCGATCGGCCCCTTCCACTTCTTGGCCAGGGCTTTCGCCAGGGTCGGCGCGTCCCCGCGGACCTCGGCCAGGCCGAGCATCTCGGTCGTCGCGTGGCCCTGCGGGTCGAGGTCGACCAGCAGCACCCGCCGGCCGCGCTCGGCCAAGGCCGCCGCGGTGCCGACGCTCAGCGAGGTCTTGCCGACCCCGCCCTTCTGGTTGACCACCGAGGTGATCTGCATGCCGGAGCGCTCCTCATGTCGGTCGTTCCGCGAAGGTTATTGGATGCGGGCCCGTTGTGGTTGGCTATCCGCCCCCGGCCTGTCGCGGACGCACCATCAGCGCCTGCGCGCCGGTGGCCACCGGACCGTCGCCGTCGTGCAGGATGCTCGTCGCCGTGCCGACGCCGTGCTTGCCGACCAGCGTGACGGCGTCGAGGCCGATCCACTCGCCCGCAGGCGGCCGGCGCAGGTGCACGGTGAGCTCGGAGTTGATGAACCACCACTGCCGCGGGTCGAGGTAGTTGGACACGCCGTTGCCGGAGTCGGCGACCGCGAACAGTCGCTGCAGCCCGCTCGGCTCCTCGCCGTCGACCAGCGGGACGCGCTGGCGGGCCCACACCGCGGCCGAGCCGGGCACGTCCATGCCGCCGCGGACCGCGCGCCACTCCAGCGCGTCGAGGTAGCCGCCGTTCCAGCCCTCCGGCCAGGCCGACTCCGCCACGGTGTCCGGCGCCGGCAGCAGCGGGCCGCCGTCGGTGCTCACCGCCGCGGTGTCGGACGTCGCGATGCGCCACGCCGACGCGCGCGCGACGACCCGCTCGCTCGTCGCCAGCTCGGCCTGCAGCAGCTCCACCGACCGGCCGGGCCGCTCCACCCGGGCGCGCACCAGCAGCTCGGTCACCGGCGCCGGGCCGAGGATCTCGACGGTCACCCGCGCGAGCTCCGCGGGGTGGTGCGGTTCGACGTTTTCGAGCGCCCGCACCAGCAGCGCCGACGGCGGCCCGAAGTGCTGGGAGTCCGGGGTCCACGGCCCGGCCGTGTGCGCGGTCGCGGTGAACCGGCCCTCGCCGTGGGGGACGTAGAACGCGTCGGCCATCAGTCGGCCCGGTCCAGCGGCGTCTCTTCGCCGGCGTCGGGTTCCGGCCAGCCGGGGTACGCCGGTGGGGTGCCGCCGTACTCGGGGCAGTGCGCCTGGTGGTCGCACCAGTTGCACAGCTTGCTCTTGTTCGGCCGGAAGTCGCCGGTCTTGCCCGCCTTGAGGATGGCCTGCCAGATGGCTTCCAGGGTCCGCTCGAAGCGGATCAGCTCGGCCTCGTCCGGGGTGTAGGCCAGCGACTGGCCGTCGGTCAGGTACATCAGCTTCAGCTGGCGCGGCACGATCCCGCGCAGCCGCCACAGCACCACGGCGTAGAACTTCATCTGGAACATCGCCTTGGCTTCGCCGATTTCCCGCGGCGCGGCCCCGGTCTTGTAGTCGACGACCCGGATCTCGCCGGTGGGAGCGACGTCGACGCGGTCGATGTAGCCGCGCAGCAGCACCCCCGAGCCGAGCTCGATCTCGACGTGCAGCTCGCACGCCTCCGGTTCGAGCCGCCGCGGGTCTTCGAGGCCGAAGTAGGCGTCCAGGAGCTTCTCGGCCGACCGCAGCCAGTCGGCGTGGTCGTCCGGCTTCGCGGCGTCGAACAGCTCGGTCCACTCCGGACGGTCCTCGGACAGCTCGGTCCACGCCGGGCCCAGCAGTTCGCGGGCCTTCGGCGGCACCCGTTCGCCGGCGGGCAGCGCGAAGAGCCGTTCCAGTACCGAGTGGACGAGCGTGCCGCGCAGCTGGGCCTTCGTCGGGACCTCCGGCAGCCGGTCGACCGCGCGGAACCGGTAGAGCAGCGGGCACTGCTTGAAGTCACTGGCCCGGGACGGCGACAACGCGGGCCGCCGCCGCACCCGCGTGGCGACGGCGGAGTCCGCGGCGTCCATGGGGGTGAGCGGGTCCGTGGTGACAGTGTCGGCGTCGGGCATGGGCAGAGCGTAACGCCGGGGTCCGACAGTTCCGGCGACCGCAACGCCCGGCACCGGTACCCGTGCGGCGAACTCGCGTGCCCGGACGGTCGGTTCGCGTGCCTGGCGGGTCGGGCCGGCGGTCGGGTGGGGGTGACACGACCCGGTCGCGGGCGGGGCCGGATCACCCGCTCCTGACACCGGGGGCTCTAGGCTCTGCGGCATGGCCGCGACCAGTGAGCAGGGCACCGGGGGCTCCCGGCAGGCCGTCCTCGGCGACGGCGGCGGCCTCGTGCTGTTCCGCGTCGCCGGTGTCCCGGTGCTGCTGGCGCCGTCCTGGTGGATCGGCTCGCTGATCGTCGTCGTCCTGTACGCGCCGCTGGTCGAGCGGCTGCTCCCGGACGTCTCCACGCTGATGTCGTGGCTGCTGGCCGCGGCGTTCGCGTTGCTGCTGGGGTTGTCGGTGCTCGCCCACGAGCTCGGCCACTGCCTCGTCGCGCTGAGATTGGGCATCCCGGTGCGGCGCCTGCGGCTGTTCCTCCTCGGCGGCCTGTCCGAGGTCGCCCGCACCCCGAAACGGCCGAGCGACGAAGGCCTGGTGGCCGCGGCCGGCCCG
The DNA here is from genome assembly GCF_023023025.1 of Amycolatopsis sp. WQ 127309. NCBI lineage: Bacteria > Bacillati > Actinomycetota > Actinomycetes > Pseudonocardiales > Pseudonocardiaceae > Amycolatopsis > Amycolatopsis sp. WQ 127309. The sequence continues at coordinate 8,514,541 of NZ_CP095481.1, read as the reverse complement.
GCGGTGTCGCTGGTGCTGGGCGGGTTCTGCGGGCTGCTGATGTTCGCCGTGCCGCCGGGCGGCGCGGTCTGGTTGCTGATCGCCGAATGCTCCGTGGCGAACCTCGCCGTCGGCGTCTTCAACCTCCTGCCCGGTCTCCCGCTCGACGGCGGGCGGCTGGTCCGCGCCGGCGTCTGGGCGGCCACCGGCATCCGCGCCAAGGGCACCCGCGCCGCGGTGGGCGGCGGCGCGGTCGTGGCGGCGGGACTGCTCGTGTGGGCCCTGTGGGGCCTCGCGACGGCGAGCCCCGACCGCTGGCTGCGCCTGGGTGTCTGCGTCGTCACGGCGTGGTTCGTCGTCCTCGGCGCGCGGTCCGAGCTGGCCGCCGAACGGCGGCGCGGCTGGCCCGAGGGCTTGGTGCTGGGCGAGCTGGTCCGGCCCGTGCTGCAGCTGCCGGCGGAGAGCCCGGTGTCGGACGCGCTGGCCGCGTCGGCGGGCCGGGGCGTAGTGCTGGTCCGCGCGGACGGCGTCGCGGCCGGGCTGCTGGACGAGGGCGCGGCGGAGCGGCTGGCGAGCACGTCGCCGCACGCGCCGGCCGAGCTGGCGGCCGAGCCGATCCGCGCCGAGACCGTCCTGCTGGCCTCCGAGCCGGGGGAGGAGATCGTCGAGCGGGTCCGCGAGACCCCGGCGTGGCAGTTCCTCGTCGTCGACGACGAAGGCCGGCCGGCGGGCGTGCTGCGCCGGGACGACCTGCGCGCCGCGCTGCACCGCCGTACCCGCTGACCCCGCGGCCCGGGCGGCCTGCGAAGATCTGTCGTCGGTCAAACGGCAAGAGGCCATTCGGGGTACTGGAGGAAGTGTTGTCGGTCAGCGGACCGTTTCGTGCGGGTGATCGGGTGCAGTTGACCGACTCGAAGGGGCGGCACTACACCCTGACGCTGGCCGACGGCGGTGAGTACCACACCCACCGCGGCGGCCTCGCCCACGACGACCTCATCGGCCGTCCCGAAGGCTCGGTCGTGACCTCGGTGGGCGGCTCGACGTACCTGGCGCTGCGCCCGCTGCTGCCGGACTACGTGCTCTCGATGCCCCGCGGCGCGCAGGTGATCTACCCGAAGGACGCCGCCCAGATCGTCATGTGGGGCGACATCTTCCCGGGCGCGCGGGTGCTCGAGGCGGGCGCCGGTTCCGGCGCGCTGACGTGCTCGCTGCTGCGCGCGGTCGGCCCGGCCGGGCAGGTGAGCTCGTACGAGATCCGCGACGACCACGCGGTGCACGCCGAGCACAACGTCGTGAAGTTCTTCGGCGAGAAGCCGGCGAACTGGACGCTGACGGTCGCGGACCTGGCCACGCACGAGGGCGAGGTCGACCGGGTCGTGCTGGACATGCTGGCCCCGTGGGACCAGCTCCCGAACGTCGCCGCGCACCTCGTCCCCGGCGGCGTGCTGACGGTCTACGTCGCGACGGTCACGCAGCTTTCGCGCGTCACGGAGTCGTTGCGCGAGCAGCAGTGCTGGACCGAGCCGGAGTCGTGGGAGACGCTGATGCGGCCGTGGCACGTGGTCAGCCTGGCGGTCCGCCCCGACCACCGCATGGTGGCGCACACGGCGTTCCTGCTGACGGCGCGCCGGCTGGCGGACGGCACGGTCTCCCCGCGCGTGTCGCGGCGCCCGGCCAAGGGCAAGGGCTGAGCTAGCCCGGCACGCACCACTTCCCGCTCTCCTTGTGCAGCGGGAACGGGGTGTCCTTCGTGCCGCCCGCGGCCTCGACGTGCACCACCGCCGTCGCCGACTCGCCGCGCAGTTCCGGGGGCTTCGGCAGGCTCGCCTTCACCTCGCCCGCCGCGTCCCACGTCCGCTGCAGCCCGGCCAGGGCCTCGGTGGTCTGCGGGCGGCAGGTGAGCTCGCCGAACGCCGCCGAGTCGTGCCGGGAGATCGCGGCGACGATCGCGTCGGCCAGCACCTTCACCGCCGCCGCGTCGACGGCGTCCGGGGGCGGGGCCGTGGACGTGCGGGCCGGCGCTGGCGGCGTGGCCGACGGCGGGGGCGTGCTGCCGGACGGTGCCACGAGCAGCAGTCCCAGCACGACACCCACGACCGCCACGCCGGCCAGGACGAGCCCGGCGGTGAGCGCGCGGTTCACCGCCGGCGCGGCCTCACGAGCCGTCCGCCTTGACGTTGGACAGGCACCAGAGACCGGACTCCTTGGCCGCCGACATCGTGCCGACCTTGGTCGCCGCGCCGTCGGTGGCCGAGTAGCGGACCGTGGACTTGTCGCCGACGTCCTTCGGGTCTTCGGTGAGCTTCACCGTCACCTTGGGGATCTGGCCGGTCGTGCCTTCGTAGACGCTGCGGCAGATGACGTCGCCGAGCGCCTTCTCGTCACCCGCGTTGTACGCGTCGATCGTCGAGGCGAACAGCTCCTGCGAGCTGGGCTTGCCGCCGGGAGCGGGGCCGCCGACCGGCTTCGTGGTCTTCGTCGACGGGCTGCTCGGCGTGGTGCTCTTCTTCGGGGTGGTCTTCGGCGCCGACGTCGGCGCCGGGGAGCTGCTGCTCGCCGGCGGCGCGGCCGTGGTGCTGTCGTCCCCGTTGAGGGCCAGCACCAGCGCCGTCACGCCACCGCCGACGACGATGACCGCGCCCACGGCGATGCCGATGATGAGCCCGGTTTTCTTCTTCTTGGGCGGCGGCCCGTCACCGAAGCCGCCACCGCCGCCGCCGTACGGGTCGTAGCCGCCGTAGTTCTGCTGGTTCGGGTCGTACCCGCCCGGCTGCTGCTGGCCCCACTGGTCCTGCTGCCCGCCGTACGGGGGCTGAGCGCCCGGCTGCGGCGGGTAACCGCCCTGCTGCGGCTGCTGGCCGTAGGGATCCGGCTGGCCGAACTGCTGCGTGCCGCCGTAGCCCGGCTGGGACTGGGGTCCGCTCTGGGGGTAGCCGCCCGGCTGCTGACCGTAGGGCCCGGGCTGCTGCCCGTAGCCGCCGGGCTGCTGGCCGTAGCCGCCCGGTTGCTGCGGCGGGTAGGTCATGTGTGATGCCCCCTAGCGTTCCCACGACGAGATTCGGCCATCCGGTGGCCGCGTCGGCCCGATGCTAGTCACCGCGCGTGCTCGCCGCGCGGTTAGGGCGCAACTGGCCGGAAATGCCCGGCTTCGGCACGGTTGGGCGTCCCGGGGACGGGGTACTCCCTGCGTGCTTGGTTCGTCCAGCTCCGGAAGACCTCGTTCCGACCCCGTGTCACGGCACACAAATGGCCCCTTGTGCTGCAGGAATGTCCGTGCTGGACCAGGTGAAGAAACCGCGACGCGCCGATCTTGTGATGCGGAAAGGCCTTTTCTTGTCGGTGATCGCCGGTACCGTGGAATGAAAAGCACTCCGAGGAGGTGCCCGATGCATCATGACCTTCCCGGAGGTCGGCGCGAGGAGGCCGACCCTTCAGCAACATCCGGAGCTGGGACGACGGCGGACGAGCAGGCAAGGCAGATCCGCTTTCTCGAAGAGGAAGTGGCGCTGCTGCGCCGCAAGCTGACCGACTCGCCGAGGCAGAACCGCGTTCTCGAACAGCGGCTCGCCGAGGCGTCGGAAAGGGTGAGCCAGCTCACCGAGCGGAACACCAAACTGGTCGAAACCCTGCGCGAAGCGCGAGGACAGCTCCTCGCTCTCCGTGAAGAGGTCGACCGGCTGGCCCAGCCACCGTCCGGGTACGGCGTGTTCGTCACGTCGTACGAGGACAACACGGTGGACGTGTTCACGGCCGGCCGGAAGATGCGGGTGTCGGTTTCGCCCGCGGTGGAGATCTCGTCGTTGCGACGCGGCCAGGCGCTGCGCCTCAACGAAGCCCTGACCGTGGTCGAGGGCGGCGACTTCGAGCGCACCGGCGAGGTGTGCGCGTTGCGCGAGGTGCTCGCACCGGACGTCGAGGGCGCCAGCCCTCGTGCGCTCGTGGTCGGGCACGCGGACGAAGAGCGGGTTGTCCTGCTCTCCGATCTGCTGGCGGAGCAGCCGCTGAAGCCCGGCGACTCGCTCCTGGTCGACTCCAAGGCCGGTTACGCGTACGAGCGCGTGCCGAAGGCGGAAGTCGAAGACCTGGTGCTGGAGGAGGTGCCCGACGTCCGCTACGAGGACATCGGTGGCCTCACCCGGCAGATCGAGCAGATCAGGGACGCGGTCGAACTGCCGTTCCTGCACGCCGACCTCTACCAGGAGTACCAGCTGCGCCCGCCGAAGGGCGTCCTGCTCTACGGCCCGCCGGGCTGCGGCAAGACGCTCATCGCCAAGGCGGTCGCGAACTCGCTGGCCAAGAAGGTGGCGGCGGCGCGGGGCGACAACGAGGACGGGAAGTCCTACTTCCTGAACATCAAGGGTCCCGAGCTGCTCAACAAGTTCGTCGGGGAGACCGAGCGGCACATCCGCTTGATCTTCCAGCGGGCGCGGGAGAAGGCCTCCGAGGGCACCCCGGTGATCGTGTTCTTCGACGAGATGGACTCGATCTTCCGGACCCGTGGATCGGGCGTTTCGTCCGATGTGGAGACCACGATCGTCCCGCAGCTGCTCTCCGAGATCGACGGTGTCGAAGGCTTGGAAAACGTCATCGTCATCGGTGCCTCGAACCGTGAGGACATGATCGACCCGGCGATCCTGCGGCCGGGCCGGCTCGACGTCAAGATCAAGATCGAGCGTCCGGACGCCGAAGGCGCGAAGGACATCTTCTCCAAGTACCTGGCCGAAGGCCTGCCGATCCACGCGGACGACCTCGCCGAGTTCGGCGGCGACGCCAAGGCGACGTTCGACGCGATGATCCAGCACACCGTCGAGCGGATGTACGAGGAGAGCGACGAGAACCGGTTCCTCGAGGTGACCTACGCCAACGGGGACAAGGAAGTCCTGTACTTCCGTGACTTCAACTCGGGCGCGATGATCCAGAACATCGTGGACCGGGCGAAGAAGTCGGCGATCAAGTCCGTGCTGGAGACCAACCAGCCCGGCCTGCGCGTGCAGCACCTGCTGGACGCGATCGTCGACGAGTTCGCGGAGAACGAGGACCTGCCGAACACCACCAACCCGGACGACTGGGCCCGGATCTCCGGCAAGAAGGGCGAGCGGATCGTGTACATCCGCACGCTCGTCACCGGGAAGAACACGGACTCGGGGCGGGCGATCGACACCGCCACGAACACCGGTCAGTACCTGTAGGGAACGAACACCCGGTGGGGCGGTCGCCGCGGCGGCCGCCCCACCGGCGTGTCCGGGGTCAGTCCCGGGCCAGCTCCGCTTCGGGCGCCGGCGACCCGGCCGTGCGGCGGACGCGCAGCCGGCCGTGCGCGGCGAGAATGCCCAGCACCACCAGGATCGCGCCGGCGGGCTGGTTCCAGCTCACCGGTTCGTCGAGCACCGCCACGCCCAGCAGTACTCCGACGATCGGTGTGAGGTAGGTCACCGACGACGCGTTCGCTGCGCCCCAGGCCGCGATGATCCGGACGTTCCAGACATAAGCCAATCCCGTGCCGAAGACGCCGAGCGCCACCATGCTCAGCACGACCGGCAGTGTCGGGTGGATCGGCGTCACCGCGATCGCCGGCGCCAGCAGTCCGAGGATGACCGTCGCCGACGCCGTCTGCCCGGCCGCGACGACGACCGGGTCCGCCCCGCGCGGCGAGACAAACCGGCGCATGTAGACGAAACACGCGCCGTAACACGTGGTGGCGCCGAGACAGGCGAGCTGCGCGGTCAGCTGGTGCGACACGTCGACGCCGTGCCACACCCCGACGATCGTGAGCACGCCCAGGAACCCGAGCAGCAGCCCGAGCACCCGCGGCGGCGTGAACCGCTCCTCGGGCAGCGCCGCCGCGGCCAGCAGCATCGTGATCAACGGCGTCGTCGCGTTGAAGATGCTCGCCAAACCGGACGAAATGTACTGCTCCGCCCACGAGAACAGCAGGAACGGCACCACGCACAGCAGCACCGACACGACGACGAGGTGGCCCCACAGCGCGAGATCGCGGGGGAGCGCCCGCCGGCGGACCAGCAGCACTGCGGCGAGCGCCAGTGCGCCCAGCGAGACCCGGGCCAGCGCGACCTGCGCGGGGGACAGGCCGTCGAGGCCCACCTTGATGAACAGGAAGCTCGCACCCCACACGGCCGCGAGCAAGCCGAACCGCACCGTGACCCCGAAACCCATGCCGCGCAGTCAAGCCGGGCGACCACCGCCGGAGCCAGCGATTTTCGGACGTCGTCGTGTGTATAACGACCTATACTGCCGGGGTAGGATCAAGCCCATGGGGGCCCAGAACCGCGAAGAACCGCCGTGGACGCGGGCGCTCGCGCACGTCGCCGGCCTGGTGTCGGGGCCGCCGCTCGCCGCGGATCTGGACGTCACCGTGCACTTCCACCCGGACCGGCTGGTGGGCGGGGTGCCGCTGCTGCGGTACCTGGCCGCCGACGGCGTCTACCGCTCGCAGTTCGAGACCGGCACGAGCAACGGCGGCTTGACCGCCCACCCGGGTGGTGACCGGTGGCGCTGGGAGCACCGGATCTTCGGCGGCGCCTACGACGACGGGCCGCCGTCGGGGCGGCCCAAGTACGGCGCGCTCAACCACCGCCGCCGCCCGGCCGGCGGCTCGGTCCGGTTCGGCTCGGCTCGGCCCACCTGCGCCTGAAGCGGGAAGTGCTGCGGCGGACGACCTTCTGCTACCCGGACAGCTTCCGCGAGCCAGCCGACTTCGGCACAGCCGAGCACCTGCCGCTGGTGCCGCTCGCCGAAGCGGCCGAGGTGGACGTCCTCGACGACTACGTCGAGGCCCACGTGCACGGCCCGCTCCGGCTGGACACCGACGTCGCGGCCCTGGTGCTGGACCCGGCGTTCCGGGGGACCGACGTCGAGGCGGCCGCCGCCGCGCTGCCGTTCCCAGCGTCGTGGCACCACGGCTTCCGGCTGTCCGTCGCGGTGCTCGCCGAGCACGCGGACTTCCGCGGCGAGGACGTCGTGCGGGCCGGCGAGCAGATCGCCGAGGACGGGTGGCTCGACGCCCGCGTCGTCGGCGACGCCGTCCGCGCCGGCACGCACGATCCGCAGACCCTCAAGCGCGTCTGGCACTGCACCGCGCGGTTCGGGCTACGCGACGACGCCGACGGGTAGCAGCGCCTCGGCCAGCCGCCGCCAGTGCGGCAGCGCGGACTGCCCGGGCTCGATCCCGACGACCTGGACGCCGACGTGGTCGGCGCCCGCGTCGAGGTGCTCCTCGAGCCGGCCGGCGATCGTGTCGAGGTCGCCCCAGAACACCAGGTCGTCGACGATCCGGTCACTGCCGCGACCGCCGTCGATGTCGGCTTCGGTGTAGCCGAGCCGCAGGAACTTGGCCACGTTGTACCGCTGCGTCAGGTACGGGTGCAGGTGCTCCCGGGCGATCTCGCGCGCCCGGGCCGGATCGGTCTCGAAGAGGACGGCGTGCTCGACGCCGAGGAACGGGCGCTCGCCCAGGATCTCGCGCGCCTGCGCCGTGTGCCGCGGCGTCACGTGGTAGGTGTGCGCGCCGGCCGAGCGGTCGCGGGCCAGTTCGAGCATCTTCGGGCCGTACGCGGCCAGGACGCGCCGCATCGGCGCGGCGGGCGCGGGATTGGTGTTCGTGGCCGTATCGATGGCGTCGAGGTAGTCGTTCATCGCCCGCAGCGGGCTGGTCGTGCCGGGGCGCCCGGCGCCGAAGCCGAGGCCGAGCAGGTGGCGGTCAGGGTAGGCGTCGGCCAGCAGCAGGGCCGCGCCGCGCGTCCACCGCGGCTCGCGGGACCAGATCTGGGCGATCCCGTTGACGACGGCCAGGCGCCGGGTCGAGGCGAGCAGGAAACCGGCGTGGGTGAGGGCTTCCCGGCCGTCGCGCTCGGGGATCCAGACCGCCCGCCAGCCGAGGTCTTCCAGCTCCTGCGCGGTGTCGCGGGCCAGGCTCGCCGGCTGGTCTTCGAAGTCGAACGTCCAGATCCCGTAGCGGCCCAGTGGCATGTTGTCGATCGCGCTCATGCATCGAAGTATCGCAGAACTTCGATATGAGTCAACCGTCGGGAACTCGCCAGGGGAGGGGAGTGGTCAGAGCGAGTGGCCGAGGACCTCGACGATCCGGGCGATCCGCTCTTCGTTACGGCGGTAGTGCGTCCACTTCCCGAGCCGGGTCGCGCGGACCAGCCCGGCGCGCTGCAGCGACGCCATGTAGGCCGAGACGGTCGACTGGGCCAGGCCGGCCTTCTCCTGGATGTGCGTCACGCACACCCCTTCTTCGACCACCATCGCCCCGCGCTGCTCGAGGAAGTTCTGCTCCGGATCCCGCAGCCACCCGAGGATCCGCAGCCGCACCGGGTTCGCGAGCGCCTTGAACACGTCGAGCAGCTGCTCGACCTCCGGCGGGGCCTCGGCGCGCGTCGTCACCTCTCCGATGGTAGATCACATCGCGACACTCCGATGCGACATCGGCGCGTGGTCCCCGGACCTCAGCGTATAACGACCTATACTTCACGCCGTGAGCGAAGAAACCGGGCGGCCGCGCGCGCCCATCACCGAAGCCGACGTCATGGCCTGGCTGGAGACGACCGCCGCCACCGTCGAAGCCGGGGAGGTGGGCCCCCAGGAGCTCATCGACATCCTCGGCGAGCTGCGCCGCGCCTCCGCGGCCTGCGCCGACGCCTCCGACTGGGCCCTGCTCGCCGCCCGCGAAGGCGGCGCCAGCCTGCGTCAGATCGCGCCGGTCTTCGGCAAGGGCTACGTCCGGGCCCCGGCCGCCCGCCTCGAGAAGCTCCACCGCCAGGCCCAGACCGCCGGCCAGTGGCTCGCCATCCTCCGGCACAAGCAGAACGGATGAGTACGCCCGTGGATCGCGTGGATCGCATCGCGCTCGGCCTGGCGGCGCTGGGCCGGCCCGCGTACATCAACCTGGGCCGGGACGGGGCGCTGCCGGCCGTGCGGGACGTCGCGTCGATGCGAGCCGCGACCTTCACGGTGCTCGACGGCGCCTACGCCGCGGGGATCCGCACCGTCGACGTCGCCCGGTCCTACGGGCGCTCGGAGGAGTTCCTCGCCGGCTGGCTCGACGAGCGCGGGCACCGCGACGTCGTCGTCTCCAGCAAGTGGGGTTACGCCTACGTCGGCGGCTGGCGGCTCGACGTCGAGGTGCACGAGGTGAAGGAGCACTCGGCGACGCGGTTCGCCGTGCAGTGGGCGGAAACCCTGGCGCTGCTGGGGGACCGGGTCAGCCTCTACCAGGTCCATTCGCTCACTGTGGACAGTCCGCTGTTCACCGACGAGCCGCTGATCGAAGCGCTGGCGGAGCTCGCGGCGAACGGCGTCGCGGTCGGGTTCTCGACGTCGGGGCCGGCGCAGGCGGCCGCGATCGAGCGGGCCTTCGCGCTGGAAGTGGCCGGGCGGCCGGTGTTCTCGTCGGTGCAGTCGACGTGGAACCTCCTGGAGCCGTCGGCGGGACCCGCGCTGGCCGCGGCGCACGCGGCCGGGAAGCGGGTGCTGGTCAAGGAAACCCTGGCCAACGGCCGGCTGGCGGTCGAGGCGCCGCGGGTGCTGCTCGACATCGCCGCGGCGCACGGGACCGGGCCGGACGCGGTCGCGGTGGCGGCGGTGCTGGCGAACGACTGGGCCGGCGCGGCGGTCATCGGCCCGGCGAGCGCGCCGCAGCTCGAGGCGAACCTGCGCGCCACCATGCTTTCGCTGAGCACCGAGGAGGAAGCCGCGCTGGCCGGGCTGGCGGAGGATGCGGGGGACTACTGGCGACACCGGTCCTCTTTGGGCTGGGACTGACCGGCTGCACTACTCTGCGCAGTCACAGTCGGACTACGGGAGGGCCGGAGCAGGTGCGTCATCGCCAGGTGGTTGCGTTGGCCGCGGTCGCGTTGGTCGGCCTCACGGGATGCGACGGCCCCGACCCGAACAACCTCGAGACGTACTACGACGATCCGGTCGCGTCGGCCACGCTGACGGCGCCCACGCCGGAAGCGCCGGCGCCGACCCCGAAGGCGGCTCCGGTCACCCAGGCGGCGCCGGACCCCGGACTGCTCGCGGAGCGGGCGCTGCTGTCCGATCAGGACGTCGCCGAAGAGGGTGTGCAGCCCGGCTCCGGCGCGGCTTCGGGCTGCCTGACGGACGACGTGTCGGCGACCAGCCGGACCGCGAGCTGGCGGTACCCGAGCGGTTCGGTGCTGCGGCACCGGGTCGCCGCCTACCCGGACGGCTCGGCCGGCGACATCGTGGCGAACGCGCAGTGCACCGGCCACACCGTGGACGTCCCGGCCCAGGCGGGCGTCGAGCGTCAGCGGGCCTGGTGCGAAGGCAAGACGTGCACCGTGCTGCTGGCGCGGGGCACGCTGGTGTCCGGGCTGACCGTCTCGGCGAGCACGGAGGCGCGGGCGATCGACGCGGCGAAGCGGCTGCTGCCCGCGATGGCGGCGAAGCTGACGGCGCCGGCAGCTCAGCCGTAGCGGCGGAACCACTCCTGGACGCCTTCGCGGCCGTCGGGGATGAACGGGAGTGCCGGTGCCGGGTCGTCGACCCAGGCGCGCAGCTCGTCGAGCGGGAGCCAGCGGCCTTCGACGATCTCTTCGGCCTGGTGGCGGATCGGGCCGTCCCAGCGGACCTCGAAGGCGAAGTTGTGGCAGCGGTTGCGGCCGTCGTCGTACACCTTCGTGAACAGCGGAACGGGTTCCACCCCGTGGACGCCGAGCTCTTCGGCCAGTTCACGGCGGGCGCACTCCGCCGGTGACTCGCCGGCGGCGACGACCCCGCCGGCCCAGCAGTCCCAGGTGGACGGGAACACGTCCTTCGTGGGGGTCCGGAGGTGCACGTAGACCGCGTTTCCGTCACCCGAACGGACCAGCACGACGCCGGCGGCGTGCCACAGGCCCTCGCGGCGGAGGCGGCTGCGCAGCGTCGAGCCGACGACGGAGCCGGCCTGGTCATAGAGGGCAACGAGTTCGTCACTGCCTGGCATGGGTGCATCGTTCCACTAGGCCTACCCCGTAGGGTGGTGGACATGCGGCGGATCATGGGAACCGAAGTCGAGTACGGCATCTCGGTGCCGGGCGACGCGACGGCGAACCCGGTACTCACCTCGACCCAGGTCGTGCTGGCCTACGCGGCCGCGGCCGACATCCCGCGAGCGCGGCGGGCCCGGTGGGACTACGAGGTGGAGTCCCCCTTGCGGGACGCGCGCGGGTTCGACCTGACCGGCCCGGGCGGGCCGGGGCACGACCCGGACGTCGAGGACCTGGGTGCGGCGAACGTCATCCTGACCAACGGCGCGCGGCTGTACGTCGACCACGCGCACCCGGAGTACTCGGCGCCCGAGGTGACGAACGCGCGTGACGCGGTCATCTGGGACAAGGCCGGCGAACGGGTGATGGAGGAGGCGGCGCTGAAAGCCGCGTCCGTGCCCGGGCAGCCCCCGCTCCAGCTGTACAAGAACAACGTCGACGGCAAGGGCGCCAGCTACGGCACGCACGAGAACTACCTGTGCGCGCGCTCGACGCCGTTCACCGCCATCATCGCCGGGCTGACGCCGTTCTTCGTGTCGCGGCAGGTCTTCACCGGGTCGGGCCGGGTCGGGATCGGGCAGCAGAGCGAAGAGGCCGGGTTCCAGCTCTCCCAGCGTGCGGACTACATCGAGGTCGAGGTCGGCCTGGAGACGACGCTGAAGCGCGGGATCATCAACACCCGCGACGAGCCGCACGCGGACGCGGACAAGTACCGGCGGCTGCACGTCATCATCGGCGACGCGAACATGTCCGAGTACTCGACCTACCTCAAGGTCGGCGCGACGGCCCTGGTGCTCGACCTGATCGAGTCCGGCATCCGGTTCGACGACCTGAAGCTGGACGAGCCGGTCAAGGCCGTGCACCAGATCAGCCACGACCCGACGCTCAAGGCGCAGGTGTCGCTGGCCAACGGCAAGAAGTACACCGGCCTGGACCTGCAGTTCGCCTACCACGAGATCGCTTCGCAGAACCTGGAGCGCACGGGCGCGGACGAGGCCGCCAAGGAGGTGCTGCGGGTCTGGGGCGAGATCCTGGACGCGCTGGCGCGGGACCCGCAGGAGTGCGCGGACCGGCTGGACTGGCCGGCGAAGCTGCGGCTGCTGGAGGGGTACCGCCAGCGGGACAGCCTCGCCTGGGGCGCGCCGCGGCTGCGCCTGGTGGACCTGCAGTACTCGGACGTGCGGCTGGCCAAGGGCCTGTACAACCGGCTGGTCACGCGGGGCTCGATGAAGCGGCTGGTGACCGAGGAAGAGGTGCTGGCCGCCGTCACGACGCCGCCGTCGGACACGCGGGCCTACTTCCGGGGCCGGGCGCTGGAGAAGTACGCGAGCTCGATCGCGGCGGCGTCCTGGGACTCGGTCATCTTCGACGTCGGCAAGGAGTCGCTGGTGCGGATCCCGACGCTGGAGCCGTTGCGCGGGACCAAGGCGCACGTCGGCAAGCTGCTGGACAACGCGGCGACGGCGGAGGAGCTGGTGGAGGCACTCACCGGTTCGGACTAGGCGGTACGCACGCGGATCGCGGCGGTGACCCCGAATGTCGGGGCCGCTGGGTAGGCTAGGAAACATCAGCCACACCGGGAGGCGAGATGGCCCAGGAAAAGATCGAAAAGCACGGCGGCGGCGACTCCGACGAGGAGTTCGACGACACCGGCGCGGCGGGTCAGGAACGGCGCGAGAAGCTCGGCGAGGACGTCGACACGATCCTCGACGAGATCGACGACGTGCTGGAGGAGAACGCCGAGGACTTCGTCCGGGCCTACGTCCAGAAGGGCGGCGAGTAGCCGCTCGGGCGTTCGCGCCCTTGCCGACCGTTCAGCCGGCGGCCGGGGGTTCCGCGTGGTGGTGACCGTGGTCCGTGCGGGCCGGGGTCGCCGAACGCGGGGCCACGGCCGCCAAGGCCCGCACAGATGGGATTTTTGAGCACGTATGGACAACACCAGGGGCATCTCGGGTCCCGCTCTGCCGGGGGCGTACTTCTCGTCGGCGACGTCGTCGTTTTCCGACTTCCTGCGGGTGCAGGCGCCGGAACTGCTTCCGGAGCGCCGGATGTCCGGTGGTGCGGGCGACCTGGGCGTGCCGCACGGGACGACGATCGTCGCGCTGACCTTCGCGAGCGGAGTGCTGATCGCGGGTGACCGGCGGGCGACGTCGGGGAACCTGATCGCGAGCCGCGACATGGAGAAGGTGCACGTCACCGACGAGTACTCGGCGGTGGGCATCGCGGGCACGGCCGGGCTGGCCGTGGAGATGGTGCGCCTCTACGCCGTGGAGCTCGCGCACTACGAGAAGATCGAGGGCGTTTCGCTGTCGCTGGACGGCAAGACGAACAAGCTGGCCGGGATGGTCAAGGCGAACCTCGAGATGGCGATGGCCGGGCTGGCCGCGATCCCGCTCTTCGTCGGGTACGACCTGGAGGCCGAGGACGCGCGGCACGCCGGCCGGATCGTCTCGTACGACGCCGCGGGCGGGCGCTACGAGGAGAACGGCGGGTACGCCGGGATCGGCTCGGGTTCGCTGTTCGCAAAGTCCGCGCTCAAGAAGCTGCACGACCCGGACGCCGACGTCGAGAACGCCACGCGGGTGGCGGTCGAGGCGCTGTACGACGCGGCGGACGACGACACCGCTTCGGGCCTGCCGGACCTGGTGCGCCGGATCTTCCCGTCCGTCGTGACGATCACCGCCGAGCACGGCGCCGTGCAGCTGCCGGAGTCGGAGACCGCCGCCGTGGCGGAGGCCGTGATCGCCGGGCGGATCGAGCGCCAGCAGCGTCGGCTGTCCTGACGCGGGCCGGAGCTGAACCAGTGAACGATGGAACACCGAAAGACCTGGAGCGCACACCGTGACGATGCCGTTGTATGCCTCTCCCGAGCAGCTGATGCGGGAGCGTTCCGAGCTGGCGCGCAAGGGCATCGCGCGCGGCCGGAGCGTGGTGGTGCTGAAGTACGCGGGCGGCGTGCTGTTCGTGGCGGAGAACCCGTCGGCGACGCTGCACAAGGTGTCCGAGATCTACGACCGGATCGGCTTCGCCGCCGTCGGGCGCTACAGCGAGTTCGAGAACCTGCGGGTCGCCGGGATCCGGCACGCGGACCTCAAGGGCTACCAGTACGACCGGCGTGACGTGAGCGCGCGGGCGCTGGCGAACGCGTACGCGGCGACGCTGGGCAGCATCTTCACCGAGCAGCTGAAGCCGTTCGAGGTGGAGGTCTGCGTGGCGGAGGTCGGGGCGAGCGCGGCGGAGGACCAGCTGTACCGGCTGACCTACGACGGCTCGATCTTCGACGAGCCGCAGTTCATCGTGATGGGCGGCCAGGCCGACAAGATCGTCACGAAGCTGAAGGAGACGTTCGAAGACGGCCTGGACCTGCAGGCGGCCCTCGGCGTGGCGGTGACGGCGTTGCGCACGCCGATCCAGCCCGCCGCAGCGACGTCGTCGTCGGCCGGTTCGTCGTCCTCTTCGTCGTCGTCGGCGGCGAGTGCGTCGGCCAACGGCAACGGCGAGACGGACCCGCCGATCAAGCTGGAGGTGGCGGTCCTGGACCGCGACCGCCCGCGGCGCGCGTTCCGCCGCCTGACGGGAACGGCGCTGGACGCGCTGCTGCCGGTGCCGGACCCCCAGGGTGACGAGCCGGAGAAGCCCGAAGGCGAGTAGTAGTTCGTGCGAAACGGGGCGTGGTCACTGACCGCGCCCCGTTTTCGCGCCGTGCCGACCGGAACGGCCAACACGCGAGGTGCGCTGCTCAGGACGCGGCGGACGGCTGCCGGAAGGTCTGGTCGGCGAAGGCCAGCAGGTACGGCAGCGTCGCCCGGGCGGTGTGCCACGTGTGGTTGAAGCCGCGTTCGGCGTGGACGACCGCCTCCTGGCCGCGGGCGTGCAGGGCGTCGGCGATGCGGTGGGCCGTCGTGACGTCGGTGGGTGCGCCGGTGCCGACGGCCAGCATCACCGAGATCGGGGCGGGGAACTTCATCGTCGGCAGGTAGCGGCGCGGGGTGTTGGCGGCGATGGCGGCCTGGTCGCCGCCGAGGACGCCGACGGAGTCGTTGAGGTCGTCGTAGGGCAGGGCGATGACCAGGGTGGCGAACTCGTCGACGTGGTGCAGCCCGATGTTGAGCGCGCCGAAACCGCCGCCGGACATGCCGCCGAGGGCGCGGTGGGCGCGGTCGGCCAGCGTGCGGTAGCGGCCGTCGATCGCCGGGACGACGGTGCGGGCGAGGTAGGTCTCCAGCTGCGGGCCGCCCGGGACGTCGAGGCACTCCCAGTCGGTGCTGGGGACGCCGGCGGTCATGTCCACGCTGACCACGATCATCGGGGCGATGACGTTGGCCTGCTGCAGGGCCTGGAGGGTGCCGGGAGCGTCGCCGGAGGTCAGCCAGTCGCGCGGGCCGCCGAACGGGTAGCCGTGGATCAGGTAGACGACGGGGTAGCGGCGGGCGGCGTTGGCCGGGTCGCCGTACCCGGCCGGCAGGATGACGTAGTTGCTGCCCGACGGCACGCCGTGCGCGGGGTCGGGGAGCGGGACGACGTCGATCGTCTGGCCGGCGGCCGCGACGCCGGTGCCGCCGTGGGGCGCTGACTCGGACTCGGATTCCGGGGCTTCCCGGTCGTCGTCGAGCAGGCGGCCGGCCAGGTTGACGACGCCGGGGCCGCGCTGGAGCAGGCGGGCGAGGTCGTCGGCGGTGCGCACGTACCCGACGTAGCTGTTGACCGCCGTGACCGCCGCCAGCAGCAGGAGGACGCCGACGGCGGTGAACCCCCAGCGGCGGACGCGGCGCCGGTGCGCGAGCGCGATCACGGCGGCGAACACCGCCACCGCGGCGGTGGCGAAGGCGAGCCAGATGAACGGCGATTCGAACGGCCCGAGGTCACGGGCGCGGGCGGTGATGTCGCCCGGCAGCACCGGATCCACCGCGACCTGCGGCGTCATCCGCGCCGCGCCGGGTGCCACCGCATCGAAACCCCACTCGTCCCCTGGCTGCGGGCAGGAGGGCCCGCATCTCGATCTTGACGCTAGCCAGGGGACGCTGTGGGTTCGTTGAGAGAAAGTAAACGAAGATTAAAGACGGTAGATGGTGAGCGCGCTGGGGCGGGACTTGAAGCGGAACCGGTTGCCGAGCGGGCCGACCTCGCCGTCGGTGGCGACGCGGCGGTGGCCGTCGAGCAGCTCGACGTCCAGCTCGGCGACGTCGAGCTCCTGGTAGACGTGGCTGGCCGCGAGGCTGCGGGTGACCATCGCCAGCAGGAACCGGGCACGGGAGTAGGGCAGGTCGGCGCGCAGGTAGCGGACGTCGAGCAGGCCGGTGTCGAGGGCGGGCCGCCTGCTGGGGGCGAACCCCTTCGGCGCGTACGTGCCGTTGCCCACGAACAGCAGCCAGACCTGGGTGAGCTTGCCGTTGAGCCGGACGGTCAGCGGCTTGGCGTTGCGCAGCGTGCGGGTCAGCGCGATCGCGGCCGAGGGCCACTTCGGGTGCTTTTCCTGCAGCTTCTCGCGCAGCCGGACCATCTCCGGGTAACCGCCGAGGCTCGCGGTGTTGACGAACCAGCGGTGCGCCGGGCCGTCGGGCCCGTCGACCTCGACCTCGCCGAGGTCGATGCCGACGGCGTTGCCGACGTCGGTGGCCGCGTCGGCGTCGGGCATCGAGCGGACGCCGATGTCGCGGGCGAAGTGGTTCAGCGTGCCGGCGGGGATCAGGGCGAGCGGCAGGTCCCGCTCGGCGGCGACCGAGGCGACCGCCGCGACGGTCCCGTCACCACCCGCGACGCCGAGGGCGCGGATGGTGCCGCGGGCGTCGATCTCGGCCTCGAGCTGGCCCCGCAGGTCCTGCTCGAAGTCGGGGTAGAGGATCTCGGCCTTCGGCCAGGCGAAGCGGACGTCGGCGGTCGGGTCCTGCCCGTTCACCCCGGAATGCGGGTTGACCAGCACGAGCATGTCGTCGCCGTCGACCATCTCCGGGGCGTGGGCGTCGTGGGCGGAGCGGCCCGGGATGTCGTCGTGCAGCGGCCACCAGTGCCGGGTCGCCAGGCCCACGCCGGTGCCGATGGCGAGGCCGACGCCGACGTCGGAGGGCCAGTGCACGCCGGTGTGGACGCGCGAGTAGGCGACCGCGAGCGCGAGCGGCGCGACGACGAGCCCGGCGCGCGGGGACTCCATGGCCACCGCCGTCGCGAAGGCCGCCGCGGAGGCGGAGTGGCCGGAGGGGAACGACGAGGACGTCGGGCGTTTCCGCAGGCGGCGGTGCATCGGCATCTCTTCTTCGGCCGGGCGCCGGCGGGGGAAGAGCGGCTTGCCGATCAGGTTCGCGGCGGCGCTCGCGCCGGCGATGGCGACCACGCCGCGCAGCGCGCCGCGCCGGGTCGAGCCCGCGCGGACCGCCAGCCCTCCGGCCACCACCCACCAGAGGCGGGACTTGTTCGCCGACCGGGACAGGGCCATCAGCGCGTCGTCGGCCTTCGTGGCCGGCAGGCGGGCGCTGCGGCGCATCAGGGCGCGGTCGGTCCGGCCGACCCGCCGGAACGCCCGGATGAGCTGGTGTGACAAGAGGTCCGCCTTCCGCGCGACGTCAAGGGATGTGCTCCAATCGTGCCTGATTCGGGGGCTTTTCACCGTCTGTGGCCTACTGGGGGCGTGTCGACGCCCGAACGGCCCACCGTCGAGGGGGGTGCAGCGCTTACTCTGGTGGAATGCAGCGGCGGATCTTTGGCATCGAGACCGAGTTCGGGGTCACGTGCACATTCCACGGCCAGCGCAGGCTCTCGCCCGACGAGGTGGCACGCTACCTCTTCCGGCGGGTCGTCTCGTGGGGCCGTTCTTCGAACGTTTTCCTGTCGAACGGCTCCCGGCTCTACCTCGACGTCGGCTCGCACCCCGAGTACGCGACGGCGGAGTGCGACGACCTGGTCCAGCTCGTCACGCACGACAAAGCCGGCGAGCGGATCCTCGAGGACCTGCTGGTCGACGCCGAGCGGCGGCTGGCGGACGAGGGCATCGGCGGCGACATCTTCCTGTTCAAGAACAACACCGACTCGGCGGGCAACTCGTACGGCTGTCACGAGAACTACCTGGTGACCCGCGCGGGTGAGTTCTCCCGGATCGCGGACGTCCTGCTCCCGTTCCTGGTCACCCGGCAGCTCATCTGCGGCGCCGGCAAGGTGCTGCAGACCCCGCGCGGCGCGGTCTACTGCCTCTCCCAGCGTGCGGAGCACATCTGGGAAGGCGTCTCGAGCGCGACGACCCGGTCGCGCCCGATCATCAACACCCGCGACGAGCCGCACGCCGACGCCGAGCGCTACCGGCGCCTGCACGTCATCGTGGGCGACTCGAACATGGCCGAGCCGACGACGATGCTCAAGGTCGGATCGGCGAACCTGGTGCTCGAGATGATCGAGGCCGGCGTCCAGTTCCGCGACTTCACGCTGGACAACCCGATCCGGGCGATCCGCGAGATCAGCCACGACCTCACCGGCCGCCGCCAGGTGCGCCTCGCCGGCGGCCGCGAGGCCTCGGCGCTGGACATCCAGCGCGAGTACTACGCCCGCGCCGTGCAGCACCTCCAGGACAACGGCTCCAGCCCGGCGAACGACCGGGTCATCGAGCTGTGGGGCCGGGCGCTGGACGCGGTCGAGCAGCAGGACTTCGGCAAGATCGACACCGAGATCGACTGGGCGATCAAGCACCGGCTGGTCGAGCGCTACCGGCACAAGCACGACATGGACCTGTCCAGCCCGCGCATCGCCCAGCTCGACCTGGCCTACCACGACATCCGCCGGGGCCGGGGCATCTTCGACCTGCTCCAGCGCAAGGGCCTGGTCCGCCGGGTCACCGACGACGGCGAGATCGAGGCCGCCAAGGACACCCCGCCGCAGACCACCCGGGCGAAGCTGCGCGGCGACTTCATCGCCGCCGCCCAGGCCGCCGGGCGCGACTTCACCGTCGACTGGGTGCACCTGAAGCTCAACGACCAGGCCCAGCGCACCGTGCTGTGCAAGGACCCGTTCCGCTCGGTCGACGAGCGCGTCGAACGCCTGATCAGCTCGCTCTAGCCCAAAGCCGTGAAGGCCTCCTTACCGGCTCTTATGGCCGGTAAGGAGGCCTTCACGGCGTTTGACCCTACGAAAGTCGGCGGGCGGGTGCGGCAGGATCTGCCCATGCGTGTGCTGCGTGCGGTGCTTCTCGTCCTCGGTCTCCTGGTCGCGCCGGCTGTGCCCGCGTCGGCCACCGGGCACCTGCCGAAGTGGGAGCTGAGCGCCACCGGCGTCACCGCCCAGTTCCGCGGCCTGTCCGCGGTCAGCGCCCGCGTCGCCTGGGTCAGCGGCACCCAGGGCACGGTCCTGCGCACCGTCGACGGCGGCCGGAGCTGGCGGTCCGTCGGCCCGCCCGGTACCGGCACCCTCGAGTTCCGCGACATCGAGGCCTTCGACGCCGACCACGCCGTGATCCTGTCGATCGGCCCCGGCACCGACTCCCGCGTCTACCGGACCGACGACGCCGGCGCGCACTGGCGCCAGACGTTCCAGAACACCGACGCCGCCGCGTTCTACGACTGCCTGGCCTTCTTCGACCCGTGGCGCGGGCTCGCGATGAGCGACCCGGTGGACGGCAAGTTCCGGATGCAGGCCACCGTCGACGGTGGCCGCAGCTGGCGCCAGGTCCCCGACAGCGGCTTCCCGCCCGCGCTGCCCGGTGAGGCCGGGTTCGCCGCCAGCGGCCAGTGCGTCACCACCGCGGGCCCGGTCGACGCCTGGCTGGCCACCGGCGGCGGCGCCACGGCCCGCGTCCTGCACTCCGGTGACGGCGGCCGCCACTGGACGGCGTCGGACACGCCGTTGCCGAGCAGCCCGTCGGCCGGCGTGTTCGCCGTCGCCTTCCGCACCCCGTGGCAGGGCGTCGCCATCGGCGGCGACTTCGCCGCGCCGACCGCGCCCGGCCCCGCCGTCGCGCTGTCGAACGACCGCGGCCGCACCTGGCGCACCCCGGCGCAGTACCCCGCCGGGTACCGGTCCGGGCTGGCCTGGCGCGGCGGCACGGTCCTGGCCGTCGGCCCCGGCGGCAGCGACCTCAGCCCCGACGGCGGGCGGCACTGGACGTCGTTCGACACCGGCAGCTTCGACAGCGTGGACTGCACGGCGTTCGGCAGCTGCTGGGCGTCCGGCACCCAGGGCCGCGTCGCCCGGCTCGGCTAGATCACCTGCCCGGTCGGCCGGACCATGATCTCGTTGACGTCCACGTGCGGCGGCTGCTGCAGCGCGTAGAGCACCGCCCGGGCGATGTCGGCCGGCTCCAGCTTCGGCTTCTTGCGCTGCTCGTCGCTGAGGATGCCGGTGTCGGTGATGCCCGGCTGGACCAGCGTGACGCGCACGCCGGTGCCGACGGCCTCCTCGCGGATCGCCCCGGCCATCCCCGTCACCGCCCACTTCGTCACCGAGTACAGGCTCGCGTTGCGGATGTAGCGGCCCGCGACCGAGCCGGTGATCAGCAGGTGCCCGGTCGATTCCGCCAGGGCGGGCAGCGCCGCGCGGGCGGTGTAGGCCGCGCCGAGCACGTTGACGCGGACCATCTCCTCCCACGCCGTCGGGTCGGGGTCGCCGGTGCCGAAGAACGACGTCCCGACGCCGATCCCGGCGTTGGCGAAGGCCGCGTCGAGCCGGCCGAACCTCCGCACGGTCTCGGCGACGGCTCCCGAGATGGCCGGCCAGTCCGCGACGTCGGCGCCCAGCGCCAGCGCCCGGTCTTCGCCCAGCTCGGCCGCGAGGGCCGCGACGGACTCCGCCTTGCGCGCCACGAGCGCGACCTTGAAGCCGGCCGCGGCGGCCAGCCGCGCGGTCGCGGCACCCAGCCCGCGGGAGGCGCCGGTGACGAGGAGAACACGATCATCCATGTCCCCAGGCTAGGGAGGATTCACGGCGTCAGCACGAGACGGCCGCGCAGCCCGCCCGCGGCCAGCCGTTCGTGGGCGGATCGCGCGTCCGCCAGCGGCAGGACGTCCGCGACGCGCAGGGGGAGGACACCCTCGGCCGCCAGCCGGGCCAGTTCGGCCAGGCGAGGGCCGTCGGCGCGGATCCAGACACCGCGGACCCGGACGCCGCGCAGCGGGATCGGCGCGGCGCCCGCGGCGAAGGCGACGAACTCCCCGCCGCCGCGGACCGCGTCCAGCGCGTCCAGGCCGAGCAGCGCGGTGTCGAGGACGGCGTCCACCCCGCCGGGCACCAGTGCGCGCACGCGGTCGCCCAGCGCCGGCCCGCGCGGCACGAACTCGTCCGCGCCGAACGCCCTCACCTGTGCTTCGTCGGCGGTTCCGGCCACCGCGACCACCCGCAGCTTCCGCGCGTGCGCGAGGGCGACGGCGTAGCCGCCGACCGCGCCCGCCGCGCCGGTGACCAGAAGCGTCCCGGTGGTGCCGGCGAGGTCCAGCGCCTGCGCCGCGGTCAGCGCGTTGAGCGGCAGCGTCGCCGCCTCGGCGGGGGAGACGCCGGCCGGCGCGGGGGCGACGGCGGCCGCGTCGAGCACGATCTGCTCCGCGTAGGCGCCGAGCGGCGTCGCGAGCCGGTCGCGCAGCCCGATCACCGCGTCGCCCACCCGGAAACCGGCGCCCGCGCCGACGACATCGACCTCGCCGGCGACGTCCCAGCCCAGGCCGAGCACGTCCCGCGGCGGGATGATCCCGGCCTCGGTGAGCAGCCCGGACCGGGTCGCGGCGTCGACCGGGTTG
The DNA here is from genome assembly GCF_023023025.1 of Amycolatopsis sp. WQ 127309. Lineage (NCBI taxonomy): Bacteria > Bacillati > Actinomycetota > Actinomycetes > Pseudonocardiales > Pseudonocardiaceae > Amycolatopsis > Amycolatopsis sp. WQ 127309. The sequence goes on along the minus strand of NZ_CP095481.1, from coordinate 8,492,847 downwards.
ACCGCGGCCGCCGCCACCCGGATCCGCACCTGGCCGGGGCCCGGCACCGGCGCCGGGACTCGGGCGGGCTCCAGCACTTCGGGACCGCCGAACCGGCGGACCACCATCGCACGCATCTTTCGCTCCTTCGCGGGTCGGATCTTCCCCGCGAACGTATGGGGAGCTACTCTCCATCGGGAAGTACGTACTCGCAGGTTCCCCACGTACCAGGAGGTTCGCCCGGTGGCCACGCGCACGGCCGAACAGCTGCGGCAGGCCGAAAAGGCCGCCTACGACGCCTACCTCGCCGCCTGCCCGACCCGGAAGCTGCTCGACGAGATCGCCGGCAAGTGGGTCAGCCTCGTCCTGGTGGCGCTCGGTGACGGCCCGATGCGCTACAGCGACCTTTCGCGGCGCATCGCCGGGGTGAGCCAGAAGATGCTCACCCAGACCCTGCGGGTGCTCGAACGCGACGGCCTGCTGCACCGCGAGGTGACCCCGTCGGTGCCCGTCCGCGTCGACTATTCCCTTACGCCGCTTGGCGAAAGCCTCCGCGCGCTGATGTCGGCGTTCAAGGACTGGGCCGAGGCCAACTTCGACGAGGTCAGCACCGCCCGCGCCGGTTACGACGCGCGTACACCGGACCTCACGATCGGGCCGGGCGGCGCGGGCTAGTCTCTACCGGGTGTCCACCGCACGCGCCGAACGGCTGGTCAATCTGGTGCTGGCCCTCCTGTCCACCCGGCAGTTCCTCACCGCCGAGCGGATTCGCGGCATCGTGCCCGGATACGGCGACGCGGCCAGCGACGACGCCTACTTCCGGATGTTCGAGCGGGACAAGACCGAGCTGCGCGAGCTCGGCATCCCCCTGGAGACCGGCCGCAACTCCGCCTTCGACGCCATCGAGGGCTACCGCATCGCCCGCCGCGACTACGAGCTCGGCGAGATCGACCTCGCCCCCGACGAAGCCGCCGCGGTCGCGCTGGCGTCCCGGCTGTGGGACTCGCCGGAGCTCACCGGGCAGGCCCAAGGCGCACTGGTGAAGCTGCGCGCCGCCGGCCTGGAGGTCGACGACCAGGCCCCGACCGTCGTCGAGCCCCGCGTGCGCGCCGAACCGGCGTTCGGGCCGCTGCTCGCGGCGGTCCAGAACGGCCAGGCCGTGCGCTTCGAATACCGGCGCAGCGGCTCGCCCGAACGCATCATGCGCACCCTCGAACCGTGGGGCGTGGTGTCGTGGAAGGCCCGCTGGTACGTCGTCGGGCACGACCGCGACCGCGGCGCCACCCGCTGCTTCCGGCTCTCCCGCGTCACCGGCCAGGTCCGGCCGGTCGGCAAGCCCGGCGCCGTGCAGCGGCCCGAAGGCGTCAACCTGCTGCAATTGGTGTCGGCCACCAGCGGCGCGTCCGAGCCCGCCCCGGTCACCACCGCGCGCCTGTGGGTCGCCGACGGCCGCGCCGCCGGGGTCCGCCGCCGCGGCACCGTCATCGGGCGCTCCAGCGTCGACGGCCAGGAGGGCGACCTCGTCGAGATCGGCCTCTACTTCCCGGAGTCGGCCGCCGACTGGATCACCGCGCAGGGCCCGGACGTCGTCGTGCTGGAGCCCGACGTCCTCGCCAAGACCGTCCAGGACCGGCTGGAAGCCGTCGTCGCCCGGCAGCAGCAGGGGAGTGTCCGATGAGCGGCTCCGGCGACCGGATGCCCCGGCTCCTGGCGCTCGTGCCCTACCTGCTGGCCCGGCCCGGCATCCGCGTGGACGAAGCGGCGCAGGACTTCGACGTCACGCCGAAGCAGCTGCGCAAGGACCTCGAGCTGCTCTGGATGTGCGGGCTGCCCGGCTACGGCCCCGGCGACCTGATCGACCTGTCCTTCGAGGGTGACACGATCGTCGTCACCCACGACGCCGGGATGAACCGCCCGCTGCGGCTCACCGGCGGCGAGGCGACCGCCCTGCTGGTCGCGCTGCGGGCGCTGGGGGAGACCCCGGGCGTGGTCGACGGCGACGCCGTCCGCCGCGCCATCGCCAAGATCGAGTCCGCCGCCGGGCAGGCCCAGCCGGCCGGGGTGGTCGTCGGCGGCGGCGTGCGCGAGGGCAAGAAGACCGCGCGGACCCGCGAGGAGGTCGCCCGGGCGCTACAGGCAGGCAAGGCGATGCGGATCCGCTACTACACCGCGTCGAAGGACCAGGTCACCGAGCGCACGGTCGACCCGATGCGGGTGCTCATCGTGCAGGCCGTCGGGTACCTGGAGGCCTGGTGCCGCCGCGCCGAGGGCGTCCGGCTGTTCCGGCTGGACCGGATCGACGAGCTGACCGTGCTCGACGAGCCGTCCCGGCCGCCGGCGCACGCCCACCCGACCGACATCTCCGACGGTGTCTTCCGCGAGCGTCCCGATCAGCGGGAGGCCGTCCTGGTCCTCGACCCGGACGCACGCTGGGTAGCCGAGTACTACCCCTGCGAAGAGCTCGACGAGCTCGACGGCGGCCGCCTGCGGATCCGGATGCGCTACGCCGACCAGTCCTGGATGGTGCGCCTCGTGCTGGGCCTGAGCGGGGAAGCGCTGGTCGAGAGCCCGGCCGACCTGGCCTCCGACGTCGGCCGCCGCGCCGCCGACGCGGTGGCCCGAGCCCGTCACCTTCCGTCAACCTGCGACCACTAGGCTGACCGCGTGCCGTACCTGCCCACCATCGTGCTCGCCGCCGTCGGCCTCCTGCTGCTCGTGCTCCTGCTGGTGCGCACCGCGCGGGTCTTGCGTGGGTTCAAGCAGACCGCGAGCATGGTGGCTACGAACACCCAGGACCGGGCCGGACTCGTCCGCGCTCGGTCGGCAGCGCTGCGCGTCGCTTTCGCGCAACGCCGCCGCAAGCCGGAAAACCAGTAACATCCCTACCAGACGCAGATAGGAGGCCACCATGCTGAACGGATTGCAGCCGTGGCATTTGATCATCCTGGTGCTCGTCGTCGTGCTGTTGTTCGGGGCCAAGAGGCTTCCCGACGCGGCCCGGTCCATCGGCAAGTCCATGAAGATCTTCAAGGCCGAGACCAAGGACCTCACCGGCGAGCACAAGGCGGCGGCGCACGAAGACGCCGAGCCGGTCGAGACCCGGCAGATCCCGGTCACGCCGGTCACGCCCGTCGTGCCCGCCGCCCCGTCGGCCACCGACCAGCAGGTCGCCGACCTGCAGCGGCAGCTCGACGAGCTGAAGAAGCAGCAGCAGGCGCCCGCCGCCGAGCAGAAGAACGCCAGCTGAGCGGGTAGTCCACCACCGGTCCCTGGTCCACGGAGCGCGCCGAGCCCGGCGCGCTCCGAAGGACACCGACGAGAACGGAAACTCCAGTGGCGGAACCCGCCTCCGGGAACGGGGAGAACCGCGGCACGAAGCGGCGCAAGCGCAGCCGCCGCGCCAACCCCGACGGCACGATGACGCTCATCGAGCACATCTACGAGTTCCGCCGTCGGCTCGGCTTCGCCCTGCTCGCCGTCGTCATCGGCGGCATCTTCGGGTTCATCTGGTTCAGCACCAAGCTGGGGCCGGTCCCGTCGCTCGGCGAGATCATGAAGGCGCCGTACTGCGCGATCCCGGCGGACCGGCGGCTCAACGGCGCCCAGGGCTGCCAGCTGCTGCAGACGGTGCCGTTCGAAGCGTTCATGATCCAGATCAAGGTCGGCGTCGCCGCCGGTGCGGTCCTGCTGGCCCCGGCCTGGCTCTACCAGATCTGGGCGTTCATCGCGCCGGGCCTGTACTCCAAGGAACGCAAGTACGCGCTGACGTTCGTGTCGTTCGCCTCGGTGCTGTTCGCCTCCGGCGCGGTGCTCGCCTACATCCTGTTCCCGCACGCGCTGCAGCTGCTGATGGGCTTCGGCCAGGGCGAGTTCATCACGGCGCTGACCGCGGACAAGTACATCTCGTTCATGCTGTCGCTGCTGGTCATCTTCGGCATCAGCTTCGAGCTGCCGCTGCTGGTGGTCATGCTCAACCGCGTCGGCGTGGTCAAGTACGTCCAGCTCAAGAAGTGGCGCCGCGGCATCGTGTTCGCGCTGTTCGTCTTCGCCGCTTTCGCCACTCCCGGCTCGGACCCGTTCTCGATGCTCGGGCTGGCCGCCGCGCTGACCGTGCTGTTCGAGATCTCGATCCAGATGTCGCGCTTCCACGACCGCAAGAAGGATCAGCTCCGGTCCGAAGAGGGCTGGGACAAGCTGGCCGACGACGAAGCCGCGCCGTTCGACTACACGCCGAGCAAGGTCGACGACGAGCCCTCCACGCCGACCGCCTCCGGTGGCCGGTCCTCCGGCACCGACGACATCACGTAGTGGGGATCCACGCCGCGCTCGCCGTGCACCCGGCCTCGGGGCACGGCGCCGCCGCCCGGATCGCGGACACGGTCGCCGCACGGCTCCGCACCGCCGTCGACCGCCTCGACGTCCTCGTGGCCAACTCGGTCGAGGAGTCTCGTGAGCTGATGCGGACGTCGCACGACGAGGGTCTCGACGTCCTGATCGTCCTCGGCGGCGACGGCGCGGCCCACCAGGGCGTCCAGTTCTGCGCGAACCACGACGTCGCGCTGGGCCTCGTCCCGGCGGGCACCGGCAACGACTTCGCCCGCGCCCTCGGTGTCCCCGGTGAGGCCATGGCCGCGGTCGACGCCCTGGTGGCGGCCCTGAAGTCCGGCGCGCGCCGGCGGATGGACCTGGGCCGCGCCGGCGACACCTGGTTCGCGACGGTGCTCTGCGCGGGGTTCGACGCGAGCGTCAACGAACGCGCCAACCGGATGCGCTGGCCGTCCGGCCCGCGCCGCTACGACCTGGCGATCCTCGCCGAGCTGGCCGCGTTCCGGTCCCGCCCGGTCGTCGTCGACACCGGCACCGAACGCCTGGAGCTCGACGCGACCCTGGTGGCCATCGGCAACACCCGCTTCTACGGCGGCGGCGTCCCGATCTGCCCGACGGCCGACCCCGAGGACGGCGTCTTCGACGTCACGGTCATCGGGCACGCGACCCGCCGCGGCCTCATTCGGATGCTCCCGGGCCTGCGCACGGGCAACCACGTCACCCACCCGGCGGTCCGCACGCTCCGGGCCCGCTCGGTGACCCTGACGGGCAACACCTGGCCCGCCTACGCCGACGGCGAGCCCCAGGGCACGGTCCCGGTGACGGTCACCTGCGTCCCCGGCGCGCTGACGGTCCTGGCTTAGTCACCTGAGCACTCAGTAGCCCCCGGCCTCGCCGACCAGCTCCCGGAACCGCGCGGGCGCCATCAACGGCCCCTGCGCCAGGTAGACGCCGCCACAGCGGTGGCAGAACCACCCCTGCTCCCACAGCGCCTGCGCGGCCGGGATCCCGGCTCGCCGTCGCCGGTACTCCCGCACCCGCCGGACGTAGAGCCAGATCAGCGTCCCGGCGCCCCCGAACACGCACACCGACGGCAGCGCGAGCAGCGCGAACCCCAGCACCAGCCCGCCGGTGCCGCCCGGGGGAGGGTCGTCGACCGCGGAGAACGGCAGCCACAGGAAGCAGCTCCCGGCCATCAGGAGCAGCACCACGCCCGCGACGAGCCCGCCGGCGCGGCGCCGGGGCGGGAACGGATCGAGCGCCCGCGCGACCCCGGTGACGGTCACCCCGGACACCTGACCGCCGGTGTAGATCACGCCGTCACCGGCCGGCACGGCGACCGTGGGGCCCTGGCCGCGGTAGTAGGAGTGCCCGCCGTAGTAGACCGCGGGCACGTGCTGGACCTGGTCCAGCTGGCCACAGCTCGGACAGGGTGCGGTCACGACGTCCTCCTCATCGCCGCTCCGACGGCGAAACCACCGGACCGGTTCCCTCGCGATCCCGGCAGTCTTGAGTGTATAACGACCTATACGTCCGGGCTGGTCGCGGGCCTCCGGCCCGCGCACGAAGAACCAAACCCGCCAAGACGGGGGACCCGGTGACCACGTCACGCCACGCCGTTGGTCACGCCGCGTGCAAACTGTCGGTGGTGTGTGGAACCCTGACGGAGTGGCCAGTAGCCCTTCTCCTTCCCCGGCCGAGGCCTATGCGGCCTCCGCACGCCGGGGGAAGCACCCTCAGCTGACCCGCTTCGCGGCGGAATCCTCCTTCGAGTTCGACGACTTCCAGATCCGTGGCTGCGAGGCCCTCGAAGGCGGCCACGGCGTGCTCGTCTGCGCGCCCACCGGGGCCGGGAAGACGATCGTCGGCGAGTTCGCCGTGCACCTGGCCATGGCCGAGGGGCGCAAGTGCTTCTACACCACGCCGATCAAGGCGTTGTCGAACCAGAAGTACGGCGACCTGGTGGCCCGGTACGGGCCGGACGCGGTGGGCCTGCTGACCGGGGACACCTCGATCAACGGCAACGCGCAGGTGGTCGTGATGACCACCGAGGTGCTGCGGAACATGCTCTACGCCGGGTCCTCGACGATCACCGACCTCGGGTACGTCGTGATGGACGAGGTGCACTACCTCGCCGACCGGTTCCGGGGCGCTGTGTGGGAAGAGGTGATCCTGCACCTGCCCGAGCACGTCCGGGTGGTCGGGTTGTCGGCGACCGTGAGCAACGCCGAGGAGTTCGGCGAGTGGCTGGTCGAGGTCCGCGGGGACACCACCGTCGTGGTGGACGAGCACCGGCCGGTGCCGCTGTGGCAGCACATGCTGGTCGGCAACCGGCTGCTGGACCTGTTCGCCGGGGAAGACGTCCACGGCCCGAACGCCGAGCTGCGCATCAACCCGACCCTGCTGCGCCGCACCGAGGAGATCGGCCGCCAGTACGCGCCGGCGGGGTTCCACGGTCCGCGGGGGGCGCGGCGGGGCGGGCCGCGGATGCCGCGGTTCCGGCCGCCGTCGCGCGTCGAGGTCGTGGAGCAGCTGGATCGGGCCGGGCTGCTGCCGGCGATCGTGTTCATCTTCTCCCGGGCCGGTTGCGAGGCCGCGGTCACGCAGTGCGTCCGGGCGGGGCTGCGGCTCAACGGGCCCGACGAGGTCGAGGAGATCCGCCGGATCATCGACGAGCGCACGTCCGGGCTGCCCGAGGGTGATCTCGGGGTGCTCGGGTACTGGGAGTGGCGGGAGGCGCTCGAGCGGGGGGTCGCCGGACACCACGCCGGGTTGCTGCCGGCGTTCAAGGAGACGGTGGAGGAGCTGTTCGTCCGCGGTCTGGTGAAGGCGGTGTTCGCCACCGAGACGCTGGCGCTCGGCATCAACATGCCCGCTCGCACCGTCGTGCTCGAACGCCTCGTCAAGTACAACGGCGAGGCGCACGTCGAGCTGACGCCGGGGGAGTACACGCAGCTCACCGGCCGGGCCGGGCGCCGGGGGATCGACGTCGAGGGCCACGCCGTGGTCTCGTGGCAGCCGGGGGTCGACCCGAAGCAGGTCGCCGGGCTCGCCTCGACGCGGACCTACCCGCTGCGGTCGTCGTTCCGGCCGGGTTACAACATGGCGGTGAACCTGGTCGCCCAGGTCGGCGCGGCGCAGGCGCGTGACCTGCTGGAGCAGTCGTTCGCGCAGTTCCAGGCCGACCGGTCGGTGGTCGGCCTGGCCCGCCGGATCGAGCGGAACAAGGAAGCCCTCAAGGGCTACACCAACGCCGTGACCGGCGACTTCGACGAGATGCTCGAGTACGTCGAGCTGCGCGCGAAGATGTCGGCGCGGGAAAAGGCCCTGTCGCGGCAGAACACCACCGTGCGGCGCGCGGACACGGCGGATTCGCTGGAGAAGCTGCGCAAGGGTGACGTCATCGCGGTGCCCGCGGGCCGGCGGGCCGGGCTCGCCGTGGTCGTGGATCCCGGGCTCGACCCGATCCGCGAGCCGCGGCCGGTCGTGGTGACCGAGGACCGGTGGTCGGGGCCGTTGTCGGTGGCGGACTTCCCGGCGCCGGTCGAGGCGCTGGGCCGGATCAAGCTGCCCAAGCACATCGAGCTGCGCTCGCCCAAGACCCGCCGGGACATCGCCACGACGTTGCGCGGTGCCGGGATTTCCTTGCCCGGCAGGCAGAAGCGGCGCGCGGGGGCCAATGAGGACGGTGAGCTGGCGGCGCTGCGGCGGGCGTTGCGGGCGCACCCGTGCCACGGGCTGGCCGAGCGGGAAGCGAACCTGCGCTGGGTGGAGCGGTACCAGCGGCTGACCGGGGAAACCGAGCAGCTGGAGCGGAAGGTCGCGGCGACGACGCACTCGCTGGCCCGCGCGTTCGACCGGATCCTCGCGTTGCTGGGGGAGCGCGGTTATCTGGGGCCGGAGTCCGCGGGTGACGGCGAGGACCGCGTCACCGAGCACGGCCGCCGGCTGACCCGGCTCTACAGCGAGTCGGATCTGCTGGCCGCGGAGTGCATCCGCAACGGCGTGTGGGAGAAGCTCGGCCCGGCCGAGCTCGCCGCCGTCGTCTCGACGCTGGTGTTCGAGGCCCGGCGTGACACGGCGGGGGAGCCGCGGCTGCCCGGCGGCGCGGTGCCCGAGGCGTGGGAGGAGACGGCGCGGCTGTGGGTGGAGCTGACCGAGGACGAGCGGCGGCACCGGCTCGACCGCACGCGGGAGCCCGACGCCGGGTTCGCGTGGCCGGTCTACCGGTGGGCGCGCGGCGAGTCGCTGGAGAAGGTGCTCACGGCGGCCGAGGCCAACGGGCAGGAGCTGTCGGCGGGTGACTTCGTGCGCTGGTCGCGCCAGGTGATCGACCTGCTCGACCAGATCCGGGACGTGCTGGGCAAGTCCGACCGGGTCGGTGCGACGGCCGCCGAGGCGGTCAAGGCGCTGCGGCGCGGTGTGGTCGCCGCGGGTGCGGCGTGAGCTCGGTGTGAGGCTTGGTCCGCCTCGGTGCGGCAGGAGAGCGTGGTCGCGTGTGCTGGGCCCGGACCTGTGGTTGGATCGGCCACGAACCGTGCGTACGCGGCTCGGCGGCGATATCGGGCTGGGCATGAGATGAACGAAGCAGGCGGAGGCAGACGATGAGCACGCCGTATGGCGGCAACGACCCACAGCAGCCCCAGTACGGGCAGCAGCCGGGCGGCGCGTACCCGCCGAGCGGCCCGCAGGAACAGCCCCAGTGGGGCCAGCAGCAGCCGCAGCAGCCGCCGTACGACCCCAACCAGCAGCAGCAATGGGGTCAGCCGCAGCAACCCCAGCAGCCGCAGCAGTGGGGTCAGCAGCCCGGCGGGTACACCCCGCCGCAGCAGCCGCAATGGGGCCAGCAGCCACCGCCGTACGGGCAGCAGCCCGGTGGCGGGTATCCGCAGAGCGGCCCGCAGGCGCAGCCCGGCTACGGCCAGCAGCCGCCCGGTGGGCAGTACCCGCAGAGCGGCCCGCAGGCCCAGCCGCAGTACGGGCAGCAGCCGCCCGGGGGACAGGGCCAGTACGACTACGGTCAGCAAGGCCAGCAGGGCCAGTATCCCGGCGCGTCCGCCGCTCCCGAGGGGGAGAAGCCGGCGAAGTCGAAGAAGGGCCTGCTGATCGGCATCGTGGTGCTGGTCGTGGTCGTCGCGGTGGTCGGCATCCTCGGTTTCGTCGCGCCCGGGTTCTTCAAGACGCAGGTCTTCAACAACACCCAGATGCAGACGGACGTGCAGAAGCTGCTGTCCGACACGTACAAGATCGACGGCGTCACCGGCGTCACCTGCCCGGCCGAGCAGAAGGTCGAGGACGGTGCGAAGTTCGAGTGCACCGCCACGATCGGCGGCAAGCCGCAGCAGATCCCGATCACGGTGAAGGGTGACGGCGGCAACTACGAGGTGTCCCCGCCGGCCACGAAGTAGCGTTTGACGTCCGGCCTAGTCCGGTCGCCGCGAATTGCGGTGGCCGGACTTCGCCGTTTCCGGAGATGATCCGGGGATGACCGACTTCGAGATCCGGACGCTGCGCGACGACGAGCACCGCGCCGCGAGCACCCTCTTCCGCGCCACCGTGCACGTGCCGCCGTCCGACGACAAGGACTGGGAACGCGCCGCGCGCGCCTACCAGTCCGGCGGCACGATCGGGGTGTTCGACCCGGATTTCATCGGCACCGCCCGGGCTTTCGACGCCGAGCTGACGGTGCCGGGTGGCGCCCGGCTGCCGATGGCCGGCGTGACGGGTGTCGGTGTCCGCGCCGACCGGACGCGCCGCGGCGTGCTGCGGGCCATGATGTCCGCTCAGCTGGCGGACTTCGCGGCACGCGGGGTGGTGTTCGCGAACCTGCTCGCTTCCGAGGCGCTCATCTACGGCCGGTACGGCTACGGCTTGGCGACGCGCAGCCGGACCTACAGCGTCGACCGGCACCGCGCGCGGTTGCGGCCGGACGCGCCCGCCACCGGGGAGGTCGAGCTGCTGGAGCTGGACGACGCCGTCGCGGCCCTGCCGGGTGTCTACGAGCGCGTCGAGCACCGGCCCGGGATGATGACCCGCCCGGAGGTGCTGTGGCGGCTCTACGAGAACCACCTCCGCCGGAGCACCGATCCGGTGAAGGCGCTCGTGCACCACGGCTCGGACGGGCCCGACGGTTACGCCCTCTACGTCGTCGGCGGCCTGCAGGCCCATCCGTGGACCAAGACCCTGGAAGTGCCGGACATGTTCGCCGGCACGCCGGCCGCGCTGGCCGGGTTGTGGCGGTTCCTGCTCGGCATCGACCTGGTGGACCGGATCGTCGCCGAGGAACGGCCGTTGGACGAGCCGGTCGAGCTGATCCTGGCCGATCACCGCCAGGGCAACGTCGATCGCGTCGAGGACGAGCACTGGCTGCGGCTCGTCGACGTCCCGAGGGCCCTGGCCGCCCGCGAGTACGGCCACGCCGCGCCGGTCGTCGTCGAGGTCACCGATCCGTTGCTGCCGGCCAACTCCGGCACCTACCGGATCACGCCGGACGGCGCCGAGCGCGCCGACGGACCGGCGGCGCTCGCCCTCGACGTCACCACGCTCGCGATGCTCTACCTCGGCACCTGGCGCGCCTCGGCGCTCGCCGACGCCGGCCGGATCGAGGTCCGCGACCCGGCCGCCCCCGCGGCCGCCGACGTCCTGTTCAGCACGCGCGTCCAGTCGTGGTGCGGTAGCTTCTTCTGAGTCCGCACCGCCGGGGGTGAGCACCGTGACCAGGCGTTTTCTCGCGTTCCTCGGGCTGTGCTGCGTGCTCTCGGGCTGCACCGCGTCAGTCCCGGCGCCGGTGCTGCCGAGCCGCAGTACCCCGGTCTCCACGAGTGCGCCGGTGAAGGTGCTCGACCCGGTCGCGGTCCGCGACGGCGTCCGGAAGATCCTCGTCGAGAGCTTCCACATCGCCGACGTCGGCGACGTGAGCTGCCCGGTCGGTCAGCCCGTCAGCGCCGGCCGCGCGTTCGTCTGCACGGCCCGGATCGGGGGGACGGCGAAGCGGGTCCCGATCACCGTGCTCGACGCGGACGGCCGCTACCGCGTCGATCCGCCGGCTTGACTGCCCGCTCTAAAAGGGGATGCCGCGTCGTGGGTGTCCCGGCATGATCGGGCGCATGACCGCCTTCGACGTCCGCCCCATCACCGAAGCCGAGCGCCGCAGCACGTTCGACCTGCTGGGCCGCTCGCTGCACAGCAACCGGATCGGCGACGAAGACTGGTCCCGCTACGGGGAGTCCTGGCCGGCCGCGCACAAGTTCGCCGCGTTCGACGGCGAGACCCCGATCGGCATCACGAGCTCCTACGACACGGAGATCGCCGTACCGGGCGGGCGCACGCTCGGCGCCGCGGCGGTCGACGGCGTTGGCGTGCGCGCCGACTGGACCCGCCGTGGGGTGTTCAGCGCGCTGATGGCCACGCAGCTGGCCGACGTCGCCGCCCGCCGGCTGCCGCTGGCCGCGTTGCACGCGAGCGAGCCGACCATCTACGGCCGCGCCGGTTACGGCTCCGCGACGCTCGGCAAGACGGCCTGGATCCCGCGGCCCGCCGCGCGCCTGCACGAACGCCTCCCGGCCACCGGGCGGGTCCGGATGCTCACCCCGGACGAGGCCGTCAAGCAGATTCCCTCGCTGTACCAGCGGATCGGGCTGCACCGGGCCGGCATGATGGCCCGCCCGGAGGGGTGGTGGGCGTTCTCGCACGACCGGCTCGTCGGTCCGGCCGGGGACCACGTCGTGGTCGTCCACAGTGGACCGGACGGGGACGACGGCTTCGCCGTGTACGGCACCGTCAACCGCCGCACCCTCGAGGCACCGGACGAGGGCGCGGTGCTGAAGGTGCGCGAACTGCACGCGGCCGACACCGCCGCGCGCGTCGCGCTCTGGCGGTTTCTGCTGTCGGTGGACCTGGTTTCCGGGGTCCGCGCCCGGTTCCGCCCGGTCGACGAGCCGCTGGCGGCGATGATGGCCGACCACCGGCACGCCCGCACGGCCGAGGTCGAGGACGACCTGTGGCTGCGCCTGATCGACGTCGGCACCGCGCTGGATGCGCGTTCCTACCGCGACGCCGCTCCGGTGGTCCTCGCTGTGACCGACCGGCAGCTGACGGCGAACACCGGGCACTACGAGGTCGGCCCGGACGGTGCCCGCCGCACCGAGGCCGCCGCTCACCTCAGCCTGGACGTCGACACCCTGGCCATGCTCTACCTGGGGGAGTGGAGCGCGTCGGCGCTGGCCGAAGCGGGCCGGATCACGGTCCACGACCCGGCGGCGACGGCCCGGGCGGACGAGCTGTTCACCACGGTCACCGCGCCGTGGTGCGGCACGTACTTCTAGGAACCGGGCAGGGCCTCGATGAGGCGGTCGACGGACTTGCCGAGGTTCCAGCGCTCGGCCAGCTCGGCGACGCGGTCCGGGTCGGCCGGCGTGGCCGGGACCTTGTCCGGGCGGGACTGCTCCACCGGCGCGTCGACCGCGACGCGGACCACCGTCGGCGCGACGGCCAGGTAGTCGGCGGCGTCGGCCAGCCGCAGCCGCGTCTTGAGCGGGACGCGGGAGTCGCTCGCCGCCGCGGCCTGCAGAAGCGCGTCGAGGGAGCCGAACTCGGTGATCAGCTTCGCCGCGGTCTTCTCGCCGATGCCGGCGACGCCGGGCAGCCCGTCCGAGGGGTCGCCGCGCATCATGGACATGTCCGCGTACGCGGGGCCGGCGCTCTCGCGGGGGACGCTGTAGCGCTCGGCGATCTCGTCGGGGCCGAGCTCCTCGGCCTTCGCCCAGCCCTTGCCGACGTAGATGACCGACGTGCGGGTCGGCTCGTCGCGCACCAGCTGGAACAGGTCGCGGTCGCCGGTGATGACCTCGACCGCGTCCTTCTTCTCCCGGTGGACCAGCGCGCCGATGACGTCGTCGGCCTCGTAGCCCGCCGCCTCGGCGGTGGCGAAGCCGAACGCCTCGAGGACCTCGAGGATGATCGGCACCTGCGGGGTCAGGGTGTCGGGCACCACTTCGACGTCGGGCGCCTGGCCCGTGGTCTCCTGGGCCACCCGGTGGGCCTTGTAGCTGGGCAGCAGGTCCGTCCGGAACTTCGGCCGCCAGTCCGCGTCCATGCAGCACACCAGCCGCGAGGGGTGCCGGTCGGTGAGGATCCGCGCGATCGTGTCGGTGAACCCGCGCACGGCGTTCACCTGGGTGCCGTCGTCGGCGCGCATCGAGTCGGGCAGGGCGAAGAACGAGCGGAAGTAGAGGCTCGCGGAGTCGAGCAGCGCAAGGGGTCCGGTCACGCGTACAGCCTGCCACGCCCCGGCGCCGCCGACCGGCATGCCACGCGCCACCCAGCACGGTCGGAGGTGGCTCCGGCATGTCGCACCACCGGGCGGATGGATCACCCGGGCGGCCCGGCTAGGCTCGCCCCATGTCGCGCCGTTCCCTCCACACGCCCGCCCCCGACGCCGCAGCCCTGCGCGCCCGCCTGGACCGCGCCCGCACCGCCGCGGCCGCCGCGGACACCGACGCCCTGCTGATCGCGCCCGGTTCCGACCTGCGCTACCTGATCGGCCAGGCCGGCGGCTCGTTCGAGCGCCTCACCACCCTCGTCGTCCCCGCCGACGGCACGCCCGCGCTGGTCGTGCCGAAGCTGGAAGCGCCCGGCTACGCCGACGTGCCGGCCGACGAGCTCGGTGTCGAACTGCTGACCTGGGTGGACGGCGAGGACCCGTACAAGCTGGTGGCCGACCGGCTCGGCAAGGCCGGCCGCGTCGCGGTCAGCGACTTCACCCCGGCCCTGCACGTGCTGGCCCTGCGCGCGGCGCTCGGCGAGGCCGAGCAGACCCTCGCCGGCCCGGTCGTGCGCGAGCTGCGGATGCGCAAGGACGCCGCCGAGATCGCGTCGCTGCGGGACGCCGGCGCGGCCATCGACCGCGTGCACGCCCGCGTCCACGAGTGGCTGCGCCCCGGCCGCACCGAGGCCGAGGTCGGCGCGGACATCACCGCGGCGATCGTCGAGGAGGGCCACGTCCGGGCGGACTTCGTGATCGTCGGTTCCGGCCCGAACGGCGCCAGCCCGCACCACGACGTCTCCGACCGCGTCATCACCAAGGGTGACGTCGTGGTCGTCGACATCGGCGGCCCGCTGCCGGCCGGCTACAACTCCGACTCCACCCGCACCTACTCGGTCGGCGCGCCGACCGACGCCGACGTCGCCGAGACCTACGCCGTGCTGCAGCGCGCCCAGGCCGCCTCGGTCGCCGCGGTGAAGCCGGGGGTCACGGCCGAGGCGGTCGACGCCGCCGCGCGCGACGTCATCACCGAGGCCGGGTTCGGCGAGTACTTCATCCACCGCACCGGGCACGGCATCGGCCTGGACGTGCACGAGGAGCCCTACATCATCGCGGGCAACACGCTGCCGCTGGAGCCGGGCATGGCCTTCAGCGTCGAGCCGGGCATCTACCAGGCGGGCCGCTGGGGCGCCCGCATCGAGGACATCGTGATCGTCACCGCCGACGGCGTCGAGTCCGTCAACAACCGGCCGCACGAACTCGTCGTGCTGGACGCATGACCACCGGTGGCCTGGAGCCGCTCGACCAGTCGATCGTCGAGGAACTCGCGGCCGACGGGCGGCGCAGCTTCACCGACCTCGCCGAACGCGTCGGGCTTTCGGTGTCGGCGGTGCACCAGCGGGTGCGCCGCCTCGAGCAGCGCGGCGTCATCCTCGGGTACACCGCGCGGCTCGACGGCGAGCAGATCGGGCTGCCGCTGACGGCCCTGATCTCGCTGACGCCCAACGACCCCGGTGCGCCCGACGACTACCCGCAGCGGATCCAGCACATCAAGGAGATCGAGTCCTGCTACTCGGTGGCCGGCGACGAGTCCTACATCCTGCTAGTCCGCGTCCAGTCGCCGCTGGCGCTGGAGGACCTGCTGCGCCGGATCCGGGAGGCCGCCAAGGTGTCCACTCGCACCACGGTGGTCCTCTCTACGCCGTTCGAGGGACGTTCGCCTACGTTCTGACACCGGCCGGGTGGCCGGGTACCGGGGGACTGGTACGGTAAAAGGTATGGCAACACGTAAGGTGACTCTTTCGCTGGACAGCGGCGCCTTGGACTTCGCCGAACGCGCCGCGAAAGCACACGGGATCTCGGTCTCGTCCTGGCTGTCGAAGGCGGCCAGGCGCGAGGCGGTACGCACGGGCTACACCCCGCAGAAGCCGGAACCGGCCGTCGCGGACTTCGACGAGGCCGAGCGCACCGCGGCGGAAAAGGATCTGCGTGCGCAGGGGTGAAGTCTGGACGTACCACCCCCCGACCGATCCGGCCCGGCAGCGCACGGTCGTGCTGCTGTCCTCGGACGGGGTGAACGAGTCCGAGCGCCCCTGGCTGCTCGGCACCGAACTGCTCGACCGCGACCCTCAAGACATCCTCGGCGTGGCGATCGACGCCCGCTACTGGGTGTCGACGCTCAACCTCACACGGCTCTACCGCCCGTGGTTCGACGAGCGCCTCGCGGAGATCGACCAGGAGGTCCAAGAGCGCATCGACATCGCCCTGCGAGCCGCCCTCGATCTTTAAGTGTATAACGCCCTATACTGCGGGGCGATGGTAAAAGACCTTACGGTCCAGTAAGCGCACACGGCACGACTCAACCCCGCTCAAGAGCAGGGAAGGTCAGCGGGCGACGACCTCCGGGGCCGCGTGGAGCTTGCCGTCCGCGCCCGCGAGGCAGGAAGCGTTGCCTTCGCGGGTGGTCATGAACTCCGTGAGGCAGTTGGCGATCGCGGTGTGGCCGGCGGCGTTGGGGTGGAACGACTCCTGCAGCGCGTGGCCCGCCCGGTCGGCTTGGCCGAGGTCGGCGAGCTGGAGCGTCAGGCGGGTGAACCATTCCGTCGCGGGATTGGCGCCGCCGCTGCACGCTTCGTGCCGCACGCCGGCCTTGGCGAGGTCCAGGAACCGGGCGCCGGTCTGCCGCGCGGCCGTTTTGAGGCCGGAGGACAGGACGCCGATGCCGGTCTGGGAGATCCAGCGCAGGTCTTCGACCCGGAACGGGCAGCCGTTGAGGCTGCGCAGGTCTTCGGGGACGTCGGGGCCGATCGGGGCGGCGTAGGACTGCAGGATCAGCTGGTAGTCCGCGGGTACGTAACCGGCTTGGGCCAGTACTTCCTTGACGTCGGAGACGGCGGCGGCGACCTTCGGAACCATCGCGTCCACTTTGGACTGCCAGCTCTGCTTGAGTGCCGTGCTGCACGGCGGGCCGCCGGGGTCGAACCACGCTTTGAAGCAGTCGGTGACCTGGTTGGAGAACTTGGGGTCGTCGTTGGCGCCGACGGCGATCACGACGGCGGCGACGCGGTGGTCCTTGACCAGGGCGGCGAGCTGTTGTGCTTGTGAGCCTTCGGTCCACTGCTTGACGCCGCCGAGGGCGACCTGTTCGGCGGGGGCGCCGGAGCAGGCGAGGTTGACGTGGGCGGTGATGCCGGGGACGGCGATCTTTTCGACGAAGGCGTTGGGGGAGCGGTGGCACCAGTCGCCGCCCTGGCCGTTGGTGGCAGGTGTGTACTGGCCGGCGCCTTCGCCGGAGGCGGTGCTGTCGCCCATGGCGACGACGGTGAGCGGGCCGGTGCCGGGCGGGCCTTGGCGGGGTTGGGGTTGTCCGGGTTGGCTTTCGGAGCCGAAGAAGGCGAAGAAACCCACGAGGAGGGCCACGCTGACGAGGACCAGCGCCCCCCAGTACCACCGAAGTCGTCGCATCACGGCTGATTCTACGGATCAGGTGATCGGAGCCGGATCAGGACACCGTGCGTGACCGGTCACTCGGGCAGCCAGGTCCGCGCCAGTCCGGCCAGTGACTTCGTCAGGGCTTCGGGGCTGAGCTGGCGGTCTCGCAGCCAGTGCCGGACCTGTTCGGCCGAGAGGGCGGCCAGGAGGACGTCGGCGGTGATGTCCGGGTCGGGGGCGCCGCCGGTGTGGAGCAGGTGCCGGCAGTGGGCGCGCCAGAGGGTGTGGGCGCCGGTGCGGAAGCGGGCGCCGGTGGTCGCGGTCTCCGAGAGGAGGACGAGGTC
This sequence comes from Amycolatopsis sp. WQ 127309, assembly GCF_023023025.1. Lineage (NCBI taxonomy): Bacteria > Bacillati > Actinomycetota > Actinomycetes > Pseudonocardiales > Pseudonocardiaceae > Amycolatopsis > Amycolatopsis sp. WQ 127309. The sequence continues at coordinate 8,475,504 of NZ_CP095481.1, read as the reverse complement.
GAGCTGCCGGTTCAGGAGCTGGAGGTAGGCCTCGACGAACGCGGCGAGCCGGTCAGCGGGGGATGCGCCGGGGCCGAGTGGGGGTCCTCCGGTGAGGATTTGGTGCTGGAGCTGGCGTTCGCGTTCGTCGAGCAGGGCCATGGCGAGGCCGGCTTTGTCGCCGAAGCGGCGGTAGAGGGTGCCTTTGCCGACGCCGGCGGCGGCGGCGACGTCGTCCATGGTGACGGCGTCGACGCCGTGTTCGGCGAAGAGGGTTTCGGCGGCGGTGAGGGCGCGGATGCGGTTGCGGGCGGCGTCAGCGCGTTCGTGTACGGGTGCGCCGAGGATGGGGAGTTCGGTCGGCGTTGACGAAGCGGACTCTGGTCCGCTAACGTTCGAAGACATAAGCGGACTCTAGTCCGAATTCTGGTCCGGTGGAAGCCGACATCCCTCCGAGGAGCATCCTCATGCCTGATCTGCTGCACATTTCCGCGTCCCCACGTGGGGAAGAGTCCCAGTCGCTGCGGCTGGCAGCTACTTTCCTGGACACCTACCGCGAGGTCCACCCGGGCGCCGAGATCGACGAGTGGGACCTTTGGGACGGCTCGCTGCCCGAGTTCGGGCCCGCCGCGGCGCGCGCCAAGATGACGGTCTTCGGCGGTGGTACGCCGCAGGGCGTGGAGGCCGCCGCGTGGCGTGCCGCCGAACGTGCTTTCGCCCGCTTCGATGCCGCGGACCGGATCCTGTTCAGCGTGCCGATGTGGAACTCCGGGGTGCCGTACGTGCTCAAGCAGTTCGTCGACGTCGTGTCGCAGCCGGGCTGGGTGTTCGGCGTCGACCCGGCGACCGGGTACGAGCACTTGCTGGCCGGGCGGGGCAAGCGCGCTGCGGTCGTCTACACGAGCGCGGTGTGGGGTCCGGGACTCGGGCGGGAGTTCGGGGACGACTTCCAGGCGCCGTTCTTCACCGGCTGGCTGAACTGGACGGGCATCGAGGACGTCACCGAGATCCGGTTCCACCCGACGCTCACCGGTGACGTCGAGGAGCTGGGCCGGGTCGCGCACGAGGCGGCCCGTGACGCGGCGAAGGTGTTCTAGCCGGCTTGGGTGAGGTCGGTGGTGGCGGCGAGTTCGGTGGCGACGTCGGTGATGGTGTGGCGGGCGGGGTTGTCGTTGGTGGGCAGCCAGACGAGTTCGGTTCGGGCGATGTCGCCGGTGAGGGGGACGAAGGCGACGCCGGTGCGGCGGAGGCTGTGGGAGGAGCGGGTGAGCCGGGTGACGCCGACGCCGGCGGCGACGAGGCCGAGCAGTCCTTGGACGGTCGGGGCGCGCTGGACGACGTGGGGGGTGTAGCCGGCGGTGGCGAAGTCGTCGTCGTAGCTGCGGTGCCAGGGTTCCCAGCTGCTGCGTGTGGTGAGGACCCAGGGTTCGCCGGCGAGGTCGGCGAGGGTGAGTGCCGTGCGGGTGGCGAGTGGGTGGTCTTGGGGGAGGACGGCGCAGACCTCTTCGGTCATGAGGGTTTGTGAGGTGAGGTCGTCGACGAGGGGTGGGCGGGTGAAGGCCAGGTCGAAGCGGTGTTCGCGGAGGCCGTCGACGAGGTCGGCGATGGAGGCTTCGGCGGTGTGGACCTCGAGGGCGGGGAATCGTTCGCGGGCCGCGCGGACGATGGGTGGGAGCAGGTAGTTGGCGGTGGTGGTGAGGAAGGCGAGCCGGATGGTGCCGATTTCGCCGCGTACGGCGCGGCCGAGGGTCGCGACGGCGTCGTCGGCGCGGGCGAGGACTGCGCGGGCTTCGGGCAGGAAGAGTTTGCCGACGGCGGTGAGGCGGGTGCCGCGGGCGTCGCGGTCGAACAGCCGGGCGCCGAGGGTGCGTTCGAGGACGGTGATCTGCTGGGAGAGGGATTGCTGGGCGATGTGCAGGCCGGTGGCGGCGCGGGTGAAGCTGGTTTCGTCGGCGACGGCGATGAAGTAGCGCAGTTGCCGTAGCTCGGGGGTCACAGGTTTTGACTGTAGCTGTGCCAGGTGATCGGTGTTGGCGCCGTGTGCGTGATCTTCCGCAGGATGGGAGGAGGAAACGTACTGGGAGGAACACGGAGATGACGAACACCGACGGCCGCGTCTGGCTGATCACGGGCTGCTCTTCCGGCTTCGGCCGGGAGGTGGCGCTGGCCGCTCTCGCCGCCGGCGATCGGGTGCTGGCCACCGCTCGGCGGCCGGAAACCTTGAGGGACCTGGAAGTGGCGGGTGGCGAGCGGGTCCGGACGGCGGCGTTGGACGTCACCGACGCCGGTCAGGTCGACGCGGCGGTGAAGACGGCGCTGGAGACGTTCGGGCGGATCGATGTCGTGGTGAACAACGCCGGCAACGGTTCGGTCGGCGCGGTCGAGGAGCTGACGATGGCGGAGCTGCGGGGGTTGATGGAGGTGATGTTCTTCGGTGCGGTCGAGGTGACGAAGGCCGTGGTGCCGCACCTGCGGGCGCAGGGCAGCGGGACGATCGTGCAGATCAGTTCGATGGGTGGGCAGCTGTCGATGCCGGGGTTCGGGGCGTACTGCGCGGCGAAGTTCGCGTTGGAGGGGCTTTCGGAGGCGCTCGCGGCGGAGGTGGCGCCGTTCGGGGTGCGGGTGCTGATCGTCGAGCCGGGGGCGTTCCGCACCGAGTTCGGTGGTGATCGGATGCACCGTTCGCGCACGATCGACGCTTACGCGGTGTCGACGTCGGGGACGCGTGGTGCGGTCGAGGGCATGGACGGTACGCAGCCGGGTGATCCGGCGAAGGCCGCGGCGGCGATCGTGCGGGCCGTGGAGCGCGAGGACGCCCCGTTGCGGCTGGCGCTGGGCGCGGACGCCGTCGAGGCGATCCGGGGTCACCACGAGGTGTTGGCGGCGGATTTGGCCGCGTGGGAGGACGTGAGCCGTTCGACCGCGCTCAGCTAGTCCAGCAGGGCGGTGAGGACGCCGTCGAGGAGGCGGACGCGGCGGTCGGCGATGCGGTGGACTTCGTCGTCGTGGGTGGCGACGATGACGGCCGCGCCTTCGGCCGCGCAGCGGCGTAGCAGCTTCAGGACGCGGGGGGTGCTGCCGCCGTCGAGGTGGGCGGTGGGTTCGTCGGTGAGCAGGATCCGGGGGCGGCCGGCGACGGCGCGGGCGAGCGCGACGCGTTGTTGCTGGCCGAAGGAGACTTCGAGGGGGTAGCGGTCGCCGAGGTCGCCGATGCCGAGTTCGTCGAGCAGGTCGGTGACGCGGTCCTGGATGACCTGGCGTGACGGGCGGGGGATGTCGGAGCGCAGCCGCAGGGGAAGGGCGACGTTTTCGGCGATGGTGAGTTCGTTGGCGAGGCCGAGGGCCTGGGGCAGGACCGCGCAGGTGTGCCACGGCGGTGCGCCGCTGATGGGGACGCCGTCGAGGAGCACGCAGCCGGAGTCGGGGGAGTCGAACCCGCAGAGCAGGGCCAGCAGTGCGCTCTTGCCGGAGCCGGATCGGCCGGAGACGGTGACGAGTTCGCCGGCGGCGACGCGCAGTTCGAGGCCGCGCAGGACTTCGATGTCGCCGCTGGGGTGGGCGAAGCTGCGGCGCAGGCCGACGGCTTCGAGCATGGATGGTGCGGTTTCGGCGGTCACGGCTGTGGCTCCCGTTCTTCGATGCCTTCGAGGGCGCCCTTGTGCAGGCGCGCGATCCGGGCGCCGAGGTCGATGAGGCGTTCGTCGTGTGAGGCCACCAGGACCGCGAAGTCCTGGTCCACCAGGTATTGCAGGGTGTCGAGGACGAGGTCGGCCGAGGCTTCGTCGAGCTGGGACGTCGGTTCGTCGGCGAGGATGACCGTGGAGCGGGCCGCGAGGACGCAGCCGAAGGCGAGCCGTTGCTGCTGGCCGCCGGAGAGGGCGGAGATCTTCCAGCCGCCGGTGTCGTGCAGGCCGAGCTGGGCGAGGATGTCGTCGGGGCGGCAGTGGGTGCCGGCGGCTTCGGCGGCGGCGCGGAGGTTGTCGGCGACCGAGAGGTAGCCGAGCAGGTTGTCGGAGGGGTTCTGGAACACCAGGCCCAGGTGGTGGCGCCGGAGGGCGCGTCGTTCGCGGTGTTTGAGCTTGCGGACGTCGGCGCCCTGGAACGTCAGGGAGCCGCGGGCGGGTTGTTCGAACAGGCCGAGGACGCGCAGGAGGGTGGACTTCCCGGAGCCGGACGGGCCGGCGAGGACGGTCATGCCGCGGGCGGGGACGTCGATGCTGACGTCGTCGACGCCGGTGACGATGCCGGCGGGTGTCTGGTAGTCGACGCCGATGCCGCGGAGGGAGAAGATCGGTTTTTCAGGCACGGATCAGCTCCGCGGTCCGGGCGGTGCGCACCGAGCGCACCGCGATCCAGCCGGCCAGGCCGACCACGAGGACGCCGACGGCCAGCACGGTCAGGACGAACGGCAGTGGGTCGGGTAGTTCGGAGCGGGGGGCGAGGAAGGTCGCGGGGTCGAACCGCGGCACGGAGAGTCCCGCGACGGAGATTCCGCAGACCACGCCGACGACGATGGCGAGTCCGCTGAGGGCGCCGAGTTCCATGAGGTGGCTGGCGAGCAGGGTCCGTGGCCGCATGCCCATCCGCAGGACGAGGGCGCCGGCGAGGGCGTTCTGCCTTCGCCGGACTTCGACGGCGACGAGCAGTGCGAGGATCGCGACCAGGCCGAGGACGGCGCCGAGCAGGGCCACGAAGGAGAACGTCCACGAGACGACGAAGAACGGGAGGCCGTCCAGTGCGGATTCGCGGCTGACGCGGTTGGGGATGTACACCCCGGCCGAGCGCAGCGCGGTGGTGGCGTCGGCCATCGCGGTCTTGGTCAGGACGCTCCACTTGGGGATTCCGTCGAGCTGGGCGTGGCTGAGTGCGGTGCGGGACACGACGTAGCCGGGTGAGGTGCCGATCATCGGGAACACCGGCAGGTCGCCCGCGGAGACGGCGTCGGGGAGGCCGCCGGGCAGGTGGGCGGACTGGCCGGCGCGGTGCCCGACCCGGATCGCGGGTGTGCCGTGCGGGTCGGGCTGGGAGATCTTCCGCAGGAGCGCGTCGAGGTCGTCGACGGGGACGCGGTCGAGTGCGGCGGCGTTGGCGAACGTCGCGGGGTCGATCACCAGCACGACGCTGCCGGTGCCGGTGAGTTCGCCGACGATGGTGCTGGTGCCGGCCAGGGCGGCGGGCATGGCGACGGTGCCCATGCCGATCGGGCTGTCGGTGTCGAGGCGGGCGTCGCTGCCGACGAAGATCGCCGACTTGGTGGCGAGGGCGTCTTCCTGGCCGTCGGCGATGCCGATCCCGGTGGCCAGGGTGCCGATCGCGAGGGTGCCGATGACGAGCACGCCGGTCACCGGCGCGCGGGCGCCGGCCAGCCGGCGGATGGCCAGCTGCAGGGCGGGGTGGGACCAGAAGCGGGCGCGGTGGGAGGCGTGCAGGGCGAGCCACGCCAGCCGGGCGGTCAGCAGCCCGACGGTCAGGACGACGAACACCGGGTAGGTCAGGGCGAGCGGGTCGACCTGGGGTAATGGATTTCCGAGGCGTGAGCCGGTGCTGTAGCCGGCCAGGCGGGTCCAGCCGAGCCAGGCCATGCCCGCGGTCGCGAGTTCCCACGGGAAGTAGGCGAGCAGCCGTGCCCGGTTGCCCTTGCGGCGTACCCGGCCGAGTTCGAACTCGCGGTGTGCCCGGACGGCGACGACGAGGGCGAGCAGCGTCATGGAGAGCAGCAGGACGGCCGCGGCGACGATGCCGGCGCGCAGTTCGGCGTCGGAGTCGGGGGCGCCGGGTGGTCCGTAGACGCCGAGCAGGAGGCGGGCGGCGACGGCGCCGGCGGCGCCGCCGAGCAGGATCGGCAGGCCGAGTTCGGCGATGGCGAGCCAGCCGAGGGCGCCGGGGCCGCTGCCGCGGGCGGAGAGCAGGCGCAGCTGGGCGTGGCGGCGCTGGTACCACTGCAGGGCGACGCTGCCGAGGCCCGCGCAGCCGACGAGCACGCTGATCACCGCGAGCGGCAGGATCGAGACGAACACGTTGTCCTGGGCCTGGCGGGCGATCGTGACCGAGCGTTCGAAGGTCGGGACGTCGGCGGCGACGGCGGAGCCGAGGCCTTGGGCGGTGAGGTCCGCGCGGACGTCGGCGACCAGGTCCTGGGAGCGTCGCAGGAGGTCTTCGGCGCCGCTGAGGGTGGTGGGTGGCGGGACGTAGAACGAGATGTGGAAGTACTGCATGGTCGGCAGGCCGAGGGCGTGGACGGCGTTGTCGAAACTCGTGCGGTCGGTGGCGAAGACGATCGAGTCGATGGGGTCGTTGGCCAGGCGGTCCACGACGGCGCCGGACTGCTGGGAGCACCACCAGCGCGGCGGCGGGTCGAGCAGGTCGCGGTAGATGCCGGTGACCGGGGGCAGCGCGGTGCCCTGGACGCTGGGGCGGGCGCCGAGGCCGATGTGTTCGCCGTCGGCGACGACGTTGCCGAGCCACAGGCCGGGTGCGCGGGTGCCCTGCTGCAGGGTGAGGTGGTCGAGCCCGGCCTGGTCGCGGTAGCCGAGGCGGATCTTGTAGTGCGGGTCGCCGTTGAACTGGGTGCCGAGCAGGACGTTGGTGTACTGGCCGACGATCGGGGTGCCGAAGCCGTGGGCGGGGGCGTGGCGCTGGACGGCGGCGGTGACCGCGGGGATGGTCTCGACCGGGATGTTGCCCTTGCCGAAGACCGGGCCGTAGGCGTCCGGGCAGACGATGCCGGTCTGGTAGGTGACGGCCGCGCCGCCGGCCGCGGAGGCCTGCAGGACGGCGGCGGTGCCGAGGAAGCACGCCAGCAGCGAGGTCACCGCCGCCACGATCAGCGTCAGCGGGCTGGTGAGCGCGGCTTTCGGTGCCGCACGCCACGGCATGGTCACTCTGAGTTGTTCGATCTTCCCCCACATCACCCGCATGGAGGCGCACGCTACCGGCCCACCCCAGGAGACGGAACGTTTTTGTCACGATCGTTGCTCACCCGCTGTGGTCGAAGGTGTCGAAAAGGGCGGGTGCAACCAGTACGGCCATCCGGCCGGTTTAGTGGTCTAGACCTTGACTCCTGGATTGGTCTGATCCAATCCTGGGGACGTTCCCGCCGTGCGACGCCGCAGCACGGCTCCCCGCCGGCTTTGGAGCGCTCGTGCGTCGACGCAGACCTTTCTCCCGATTGTCCGTTTCTCTTGCCCTGGCGGCATTTTCCGCCGGTTCGCTGGTCGCCGCGGCCGGGACCGCCCAGGCCGCCACGCCGCTGCCCTCGCACGTCTTCGCCCCCTACTTCGAGGCGTGGACCGGCGAAAGCCCGGCTGCGCTCGCCCAGGCGTCCGGGGCCAAGCACCTGACCATGGCGTTCATCCAGGCCGCCACCAAGGGGCAGTGCACCGTCTACTGGAACGGTGACTCCGGGATGCCGATCTCGAGTGCCACCTTCGGCTCCGACATCACCACCATCCGCTCGCGCGGCGGCGACGTCATCCCGTCCTTCGGTGGCTACACCGCCGACAACACCGGCACCGAGATCGCCGACAGCTGCACCAACGTCGACTCGATCGCCGCGGCCTACGAGTCGGTGATCACCACCTACGACGTCCCGCGCCTCGACATGGACATCGAGGACAACTCGCTCACCAATTCAGCCGGCATCGACCGCCGCAACAAGGCCATCAAGAAGGTCCAGGACTGGGCCGCCGCCTCCGGCCGGCCGCTGCAGATCTCCTACACCCTGCCCACGACCACCCGCGGCCTGGCCGACAGCGGTCTCGCCGTGCTGCGCAACGCCGTCACCAACGGCACCCGCGTCGACGTCGTCAACATGATGACCTTCGACTACTACGACAACGCCGCCCACGAGATGGCCACCGACACCCAGACCTCGGCCACCGGCCTGGTCTCCCAGCTCGCGGCGCTCTACCCGGGCAAGACCCAGGCGCAGCTGTGGGCGAGCGTCGGGATCACCGAGATGATCGGCGTCGACGACTTCGGCCCCGCCGAGACGTTCACGACCGCCGACGCGGCCACCGTCTACAACTGGGCCGTCTCGAAGGGCATCAACGAGCTGTCCTTCTGGGCGCTGCAGCGGGACAACGGCGGCTGCCCGGGCGGGGCCGCGGCGGACAACTGCTCCGGCATCAGCCAGTCCCAGTGGTTCTTCAGTCACGCCTTCGAGCCGTTCACCGGCGGCACGACCGTGCCGGGCAACGACTTCTCCCTCGCCGCGAACCCGGCCTCGGCCGCGGTGAACCCGGGCGCCTCCACCTCGGCGACGGTCACCACCGCCGTCACCTCCGGCGCCGCCCAGTCCGTGGCCCTCTCGGTCTCGGGCGCACCCGCCGGCGTCACCGCGTCGGTCAGCCCCGGCTCGGTCACCGCGGGCGGCAGCGCGACGCTGTCGGTCGCGACGACCGCGGCCGCGGTCCCCGGCGTCTACCCGCTGACCGTGACCGGCGCCGGGACCGCCGGCAGCCACAGCGCGACCTTCACCCTCACCGTCAACGGCACCGTGCCGACCGGTTCGGTCGTCAACGGCGGGTTCGAGACCGGCGCGCTGAGCCCGTGGGTCGGTGCCGGCGACTCGGTCGTCGCCTCGCCCGCGCACTCGGGCACCAAGGCCCTGCAGGTGACGGCCACGGCGTCGTCGACCGGTGAGGCCGCGCAGAACATCACCCTCGCACCGAACCACGCGTACACGCTCAAGGCGTGGGTGCAGGGCAGCTACGCCTACCTCGGCGTCCGGGGCGGCGCGACCGCCAGCACCTGGACCTCGAGCAGCGGCTGGACGCAGCTGTCGGTGCCGTTCACGACCGGTGCGTCGGGCGCGGTGACGATCTACGTCCACGGCTGGTACGGCCAGGGGGCGGTCTACGCCGACGACGTCACCCTCGGCTGAGAAGGGGCGGCTCCGGTCCTCCCCGCACCTGCCCGCGAGGAGGACCGGAGCCGTTCGGCTGTACCGGGGCTGGGCAAAATGGAGGTTGGCGCGGGCCTCATCGCCGGAAAGACTGGATCTTCCGTTCGCGAGGAGGAACACACATGCCCCACATCCCGCTCGACCCGGAGCTGCCCGGGATCCGGTCGCTGATGGCCTACCGGCCCGAGACCGCGGTCCCGCTGAACCTCCTGGCCCAGACGCTCCTGCGTGGGCCGAGCAGCCTGACGGTCGGCGAGCGCGAGCTGATCGCGACGGTCGTGTCGAACGGCAACGAATGCCGCTTCTGCACCGGCAGCCACGCCGCCACCGCGGCCGAGACCATCGAAGGCGGCCGCGCGGTGGTCGACGCGGCGTGCGCCGGGATCGACGACGCGCCGGTCTCGGAGAAGCTCAAGGCCCTGCTGCGGATCGCGCTGGCCGTGCGGGAGACCGGCCGCAACGTCACCGACGAGCTCGTCGCCGCGGCCCGCGCCCAGGACGCGACGGACCTCGAACTGCACGACACCGTGCTGATCGCGGCCGCGTTCTGCATGTACAACCGCTACGTCGACGGGCTCGCCACGATCGCGCCCGAAGACCCCGCGGCCTACGAGCAGATGGGGAAGGTCCTGGCCGCCGAGGGCTACGGGCGCTGAGCAGCCCTGAAGGGCACCCTCAGGGCCGTACAAGCCATGAGGGTGCCCTTCAGGACATCGCTACGCGGGCTGCAGCACGAAGTCGTAGCGGGCTTCGATCCACGGCCCGTCGCTGTGCCCGCCGTCCGGGGTCGGGCCCGGCTCGCGCGGCTCGAACGCGACGACCAGCTCCTGCTTGGTGCCGAACACGACGTCGCTGTCGAGGTACTCGGCGCCCTCCTGGAACAGGTGCGTGATCAGCGGCTCGTACCCGGCGGCGTTGATCAGGAAGTGCACGTGCGCCGGCCGGTAGTGGCTGATGTCGGTGCCGCCGATCAGCTCGCCGACCGGGCCGTCCATCGGGATCGAGTACCCCTTCGGCGCGATCGTGCGCAGGCAGTACGACCCGTCGGCGCGGGTGGTGTACTTCGCGCGCAGCCGGGCCTCGTCGATGCCGGGGATCTGCGACTCGTACGCGCCTTCCTCGTCGGCCTGCCAGACGTCGAGGACCGCGCCGCCGACGGGGGAGCCGTCCAGCCCGGTGACGGTGCCGGTGATGTAGAGCGGCGCGCCCGGGAGACCGTCGGACATGTCGCCGCCGAACTCCTTCTCCGGTGAGCCGTCGATGTGGAACGGGCCCAGCACCGTCGCCGGCGTCGCTTTCGCGTCGAACGCGTGGTTCATCTGCACGACCAGCATGCTCAGGCCCAGCACGTCGGAGGCGAGGATGAACTCCTCGCGCTTCTCGTCGCTGATCTGCCCGGTCTCGGTGAGCCACCGCATCGCGGCCATCCACTCGGTCTCGCTCAGCCGGACTTCGCGGGCGAAGGCGTGCAGGTGCCGCACGAGCGCCGACATGAGCTCCGCGGTCCGCGGGTCGTGCGCGCTCGACCAGCGCCGCGCGGCGAGCTCGGTGATGTTGTCCTCGGTGACCAGCTGCATCGGCGTTCCTCTCAGACTTCCGGATCCGGGGCGACGGACCGGTTGTTCAGGTCCACCGACAGGAAGATGTCGTTCGCGACGGGATGGCGCAACTCCTCGGCGAGCTGCCCGATCAACCCGGCCGTGCGGGCCAGCAACGCGAACCCGCGCAGCAGCTCCAGCGGCAGCCCCAAGTCGGCCAGGGCCGCGCCGCAGACGCCCGCGCCGTTGAGCGGCAGCGTCTTGCCCAGCACCTGCGGGTGCACCCGGCCGATCGCCGCGAACAGCTCCAGGTGCGGGCCGCGCAGGCCCTCTTCGGCGGCGATCTCGAACAGCCGCGCGGTGCGCGGGTCGCCGTCCTTGTGCACGTGGTGCCCGAGCCCGGGGACGAACTTCCGTTGGGCGCGCACGCTTTCGACGGTCGTCGACGCGAGCGCGTCCCACCCGGCCTCGTCGGTGGGCTGGTCCTCGACGGTGCCGAGGACGTCGTGCAGGAACCGGCCGCAGTCCTCGGTGACGCCGAGGAAGCGCGACCCGCCGCCGAGCAGGCCCGCGGCGAGCGCGCCCTGGACCGAGTCGGGGGCCGAGAGGTAGGTCAGCCGGGTGACGATCGCGGTCGGGGTGAAGCCGTGGTCGGCGAGCGCGGCCAGGACCGCCTCGAAGACCCGCGTCTCGCCCTTGCTCGGACGTCGTTGGGTGGCGAGCCAGAACGCCAGCTCGCCGAAGCCGACCTCGCCCATCACGTCCTGGGCGAGGTCCTGGCCGAGCAGGGTGATCTTGTCGCGGCTCGACGCGCCGAGCGCCGTCTCGTACTCCGGTTTGTCAGCCATCGTCGCCCTCCTCGGGAGTGGTCAGCCACGCGCGCAGCTCGGCGCCGTGCTCGTCCAGCTCCGGCGGCGGCAGCCGGTAGGCGGCGGGGGTGGCGGAGAAGCGGATGGGGTGGCGGGTGGTCGGCACCGCGCGGTCACCCTCGCCGACCTCGACGATCGGGTCGAGCCCGAAGCGTTCGGCCATCGCGAAACCGCCGTCGATGGTGTTGATCGGCCCGCACGGCACGCCGACCTTCGTCAGCGCCTCGAACCACTCGACCGCGCCGCGGGTGGCGAGCCGCTCGATGAGCACCGGCCGGAGCTCCTCGCGGTTCTTCGTGCGGTCGGCGTTGCGGGCGAAGCGCGGGTCGTCCGGGACGTCGGGCAGGTCCAGGACTTCGCAGAGCCGGCGGAACTGGCCGTCGTTGGCCGCGGCGACGATCAGGTCGTTGTCCGCGGTGGGCAGCGGCTCGTACGGGAAGACGCTCGGGTGGGCGTTGCCCATCCGGTACGGCACCACACCCCCGGCGGCGTAGGCGGAACTGTGGTTGACCAGCCCGGTCAGCGCCGAGGACAGCAGGTTGACCTCGACGTGCTGGCCTTCGCCGGTCGCGTCGCGGTGGCGCAGCGCGGCCAGGATGCCGATGACGGCGTGGTTGCCGGCCATCACGTCGAACACCGAGATCCCGGCGCGGTAGGGCGGGCCGTCCGGGTCGCCGGTGAGGCTCATCAGCCCGGAGATCGCCTGCACCATCAGGTCGTACCCGGGCACGTGCCGGCCCTCGCCCGAGCCGAACCCGCTGATCGACGCGTACACCGATCCCGGGTTGGCGGCCCGCACGCTGGCGTAGTCGAGGCCGTACTTGGCCAGCCCGCCCGGCTTGAAGTTCTCGATCAGGATGTCCGCGCGGGCCGCCAGCTCGCGGGCGAGCACGGCGTCGGCCTCGTCGCGCAGGTCCAGGGCGATGGAGCGCTTCCCGCGGTTGATGCCGAGGTAGTAGGTGGAGACGTCGCCGCGGACCGGCGGCATCCACGTGCGGGTCTCGTCACCCTGCGGGCCTTCGACCTTGACGACCTCGGCGCCCAGGTCGGCCAGCAGCATCGTGGCGTACGGCCCGGCGAGCACCCGGGAGAAGTCCGCGACCAGCAGCCCGGTCAACGGACCGGCGGCGCTGTTGTCCACCCGAACCTCACCTTCGTGTCCGTCAGTCGGACGTATGTCCGCTCAGTTTGGGGGAGTGGCTCACGGCGGTCAAGACGCCGGGACCGTCACGTGCGGGACGTCGGCGAGCCGGGCGAAGTCGGCGCTGATGTCCCCGGCGGTCTGCAGCAGCAGCGGCAGGTGGTGCTCCAGCAGCCGCTCGACGGACGTCTCGGCGGCGTGGCAGTTGACGTTGACGCCGGCGATCACCCGGCCGGCGCCGTCCCGCAGCGGCGCGGCGACCGAGCGGATGCCCAGCGTGAGCTGCTCGTCGGTGAGCGCCCAGCCGCGGGCCCGGACCTCGCGCAGCTCGGCGTCGCGCTCGGCCCGGTCCGGCTGCCAGCGCGCGACCAGCCCGGAGCGGGTCGGCTCGGCCAGCACGGCCTCCAGCTCGTCGAGGGGCAGGGCGGCGAGCTGCACCTTGCCCAGCGACGTCGGCAGCGCCGGGAACCGCGTGCCGATCTGCACGCTGAGTCCGACGATCTTCGGCACGGCCACGCGCGCCACGTAGACGATGTCGGAGCCGTCGAGCTGGGCGATCGAGCACGACTCGTCCGTGCGCGCGACCAGGCGTTCCAGGTGCGGGCGGGCGACGTCCCACAGGCCCGCCGAGCGCACGTAGGCGACGCCGAGGTCGAGCACCCGGGGCGTCAGGGCGAAGCCGCGGCCGTCGGAACGGACGTACCCGAGCTCTTCGAGGGTCAGCAGGATCCGCCGGGCGGTCGGGCGGGCCAGGCTCGTGGCCGTGGCGACCTCGGCGAGCGTCATGGCCTGCTGGTGCGGGCGGAACGCCGTGATCACCTCGAGCCCGCGGGCGAGCGCCTCGATGAAGTCGGGACCGGTTCCCTCGCGTGGCATGCGCGACCTCCCTCTGCGGTAACCCTCACCGGCAGCGTAGCGGCGGGGATTGACAGCGGCGCGGCACTGGGCAAAAGTGACTGCGCCCACCCCATGTCCGTCCAGCGGACGAGTGTACGCAGAAGTGCGTGGAGAACGAGGCAGCGATGACGCAGCCCACCGACGGCCGGCCGGTCCTCCTGCGCGGCGGCACGGTCCTGACCCTCGACGACACCCGCCGGGTCCTCACCGGCACCGACGTCCTGGTCACCGGCGACCGGATCGCCGCGATCGGCCCCGCGCTGGACGCCCCGCCGGGAGCCGTCGAGATCGACGCGACGGACGGGATCGTCATGCCGGGCATGATCGACACCCACCGCCACATGTGGCAGACGGCCATGCGCGGCTACGGCGCCGACTGGACGCTCACCCAGTACTTCGTCTGGTACTACCTGGAGTGGGGCAAGGTCTTCCGCCCCGAAGACATCCACGCGGGCAACCTGCTCGGCGCGTGGGAAGCGCTCGAAGCGGGCGTCACGACCACCGTCGACTGGTCCCACGGCCTGCAGACCACCCAGCACGCCGACGCCGCGGCCGACGCGCTCGAATCCGTGCCCGGCCGGTTCGTGCTGGCCTACGGCAACATCCAGGACGCCCCGGCCACCTGGACGGGCACACCGGAGTTCCGCGACTTCGTCACCCGCCGCACCGGCGGCGACCTGGGCTTCCAGCTCGCCTTCGACGTCACCGGCGACCCGGCGTTCCCCGAGAAGGCCGCCTTCGAGGTGGCGCGCGAGCTGGGCGTGCCGGTGACGACCCACGCCGGCGTCTGGGGCGCGACCGGCGACGACGGCATCCGGCTGATGTACGACAACGGCTTCATGACGCCGGAGACGGTCTACGTCCACGGCGCGTCCCTCTCGGCCGACTCCTACCACCGCATCGCGGCCACCGGCGGCTCGGTGTCGGTGTCGACCGAAAGCGAGCAGAGCGCCGGCCAGGGCTACCCGCCCACCTGGGCCTTGCGCGCGTACGGCATCCCGGTGTCGCTGTCGATGGACACGTCGGTCTGGTGGAGCGGCGACCTGTTCTCGGCGATGCGCTCGACCCTCGGCGCGGACCGCTCCCGCGAGCACCTGGAAGCCCACAAGCTGGGCGAAACCGTGACGCACGCGGCGTTGCGCGCCGAGCAGGTCGTGGAATGGGCCACCCGCGGCGGCGCGACGGCGCTGGGGCGCGCAGCCGACCTGGGCAGCCTCGAGGTCGGCAAGAAGGCGGACGTGGTGCTGCTGAAGAACGACGCGTCGCCGGTGTCGTTCCCGCTGCTCAACCCGTACGGCCACGTCGCGTTCCAGGCCCAGCGCGCCGACGTCCACACGGTCCTGGTCGACGGCCGCATCGTGAAACGCGACGGCGCCCTGGTGGGCGTCGACCTGCCGGCGGTCCGCCGCGAAGTGGAGTCCACAGTGGACTACCTGCGCGCGCAACTGGGCGAAGAAGCCTGGCGCCAGGGCATGAACCCGGACGTCCCGCAGACGAAGGTCCTGGACAACCCGTACACGTACACGACCTACCAGAGCGACTCCACCCACGGCGGCTGAGGACTACCTCGACCGCGACGCGTACTCCGTCAAGGCCGTGCGGTTCTGCAGGTTCGACTTCGCCATCAGGCTCGCCACGTGCTTCTCCACCGTGCGTGGCGAGATGTGCAGCCGGCGGGCGATGTCCTTGTTGCCCATGTTGTCCGCCAGCAGCTGCAGCACCTCGTACTCCCGGACCGTCACCCCGGCCGAACGCAGGTCGGCCGGGAGGCGGTCGGTGCCCTCGCGGCGCTGGCCCACCGGGGCGCCGATCTTGCGCAGCAGGCCCCGGCACGCGCTCGCCACCGCCGAGATGCCCGCCTGGTGGAAGTACTCCTCGGCCTCCTTCAGCCACGTCACCGGGTCGCCCCAGCCGTCGGCCGCGGCTGACTCCGCCACCATGCGCAACCCCAGGTGCCGGCTGACCGGGAACAGCGCCGCCGCGTCCACCGCCTTCGCCAGCGCCGCGTCGGCCAGCTCCGCCTCGCCCGCGCGGCCGTGCCGGACCGCCTCGCCCAGCAGGACGAACTGGCGGTTCCAGCGCATCCCGCTCACCGCCGCCCGCGGCTCACCCGGCTCCGTCTCGATCCCGTCGAGGGCTTCGACCAGCAGCCGCAGGCCGTGCTGACCCGCCAGGTGGAACCGGCTCGGCTGCCGCTCCTCCAGCGCCATCACCTGCGCCAGCTCCCGGCGCGCGCGGTCGGCGTCCTCCTCCAGCAGCGAGCAGAACACCTGGGCCAGCCCGACGCTGAGCACCATCTCCTGCGCCGTCCCGCCGCCTTCGGCGCGAAAGTCGTCCAGCGCCAGCTCCATCCGCGCCCGGTCGGCCTGGTGCGCGGCGACCATCGCGCGCGTCATGTGCGTGTACTGCAGCAGCGCGACCAGCCGCAGCCGCCCGAGGACGGCGAGGTTCTCGGCCAGGATCCGGTCCGCGTGCTCGAACTCGCCGCGCATCACCGCGTGCACCGCGCGGCTCGCGTCGACCGCGCAGGTCAGCGTGATCGCGCCGGTCCGCTGGGCCTCCGCGCGGGCCAGGTCGAACGTCCGGACGTCGCCCTCGGCCAGCATCCGGTGCCCGCCGAGGCGGACCAGCACCTGGGTCCGCAGGTGCGTCAGCTGGTGGCGCTCCGCGAGCCGCCGCGCCAGCTGCAGGTAGCGCTCGGCCTCCGCGAGATCGGTCTCCAGCGCCACCATGCCGAGCACCTGCAGCGCCTGGCACGACACGAACGGCACCCCGGCGCGCTCGGCGACCTGCCACGCCTGGTCGGCGAGCTTCCGGGCGCGTTCGGTGTGGGCCGGGCCGGGGACGTCGAGCCACAGCGTCGCCTCGACGGCGTCGACGGCCGCCCGCTGCTCCTCGGCCATCTCGTCGCCCAGCGGGGCGCGAGCCTGCTCGATCTGGTTGAGGCACTCGTCGTGCCGCCCGGCGATGTAGGCCGCCCAGGCCAGCTGGATGTGCAGGTCGACCGCCCGTTCTAGCCGGCCCAGCTCGGCGAAGCGCGCGGAGAACTCGACGGCCCGGTCGAACTGCCCGGTCTGCCCGAGCGCGTGCAGCAACGCCTCCAGCGCGTCGGCCCGGTCCTCGGTCCCCGCCGCGGCCAGCAGCTCGACGGCGCGGGTCAGCATGGTCACCGCCGTGTCGGCGGCCCCGCCGTCACGCGCGCGGCGGCCGGCTTCGGCGAACAGCCGGCCGGCGCCGGGGTGGTCCATCGCGGTCAGCCGCAGCGACGCGGCCAGCGCGCACAGCTCCCCGGGCAGGCCCGGGTGCAGCAGCTCGACGGCGTCGGCGGCCTTGCGCGCCAGGTTCGCCTTCGTCGAGGGCACCAGCCGCGACAGCAGCGCCTCGGCGGTGAGCGGGTGCCGGAAGGCGTACCAGCCGGGGGTGGTCTCGTCGGTGGTGACGAGGTGCGCGGCGACGCTCGCGCTGATGTGGTTGTGCAGCATCCGGTCGTCCATGTCGGTGACCGCCTGCACCACCGACAGCGGGAACCGCCGCCCGAGCACCGCGGCCACCGACAGCAGCGTCTCGCCGTCCGAACCGAGCGCGTCGACCCGGGCGGCGATGCTGCTGATCAGCGCCTCGGGCACCCGGGCCTGCAGCTCGCCGACCACCTGCCAGCCGCCCGATCCGCCGACGAGCAGGCCGTCGCCGAGCATCCCGTGCAGCAGCTCCTCGACGACGAACGGCACGCCTTCACTGTTCTGCCACAGCAGGTTCGCGACGGCGGCCGGGACCGCGTCCGGCTCGGTCTCCAGGCACGCCGCCGCGAACTCGCGCGTGCGGGCGGCGTCCAGCCGGGTCAGCTCGAAGGTGCGGCTCGACGACCGTTGCGACGCCGCCGTCGCCAGCCGCAGCGCCTCGCCGGGCTCGTTGCGCAGGGTGCCGATCAGCATCACCTTGCCCGACGCGAGGTTGTCCACCAGGTACTCGACGATGAACAACGTCTCGGCGTCGGCGTTGTGCAGGTCCTCCAGCACGATCAGGCAGCCCTCGGCGCGCCCGGCGACCGACAGCAGCCGGAAGACGGCCTCGGCCAGCACCATCAGCGAGCCGTTGTCGTGCGGGCGGTCACCGCGGTACCAGTCGGGCACGAGCCGGGCCAGCACCGGCACCAGCGGGTCGAGCTCCGGCGCGGCCGGCGGGTGCCCGCCGCGGAAGTGCGACAGCAGGGCTTCGGCGAGCGGCCGGAACGGCACCATCGGCCCGATCGAGCTGGCCCGCCCGCGCAGCACCGGCATCCCGGTCGCCAGCGCCCGCGCGGCGACGTCCGCGGCGAGGCGGGACTTCCCGATCCCGCCTTCGCCGACAAGGAAGAAGGCCCCACCGTGCTCGGTGCGGGCCTTCTCCAGAGCCTGGGACAGTGCGCCGAGCTCCCTGTCCCGCCCGATGAGGCGCGTCGAACGGATGCCCATGAGCGGGGACTATAGCCGGACGGATCACTTCCGGATGCCCGTCGAAATACCGGCGGGCCGGTGTCTCACTATTCGGTGAAACCCCCGGTGACGACCGTGACGTCGAACGTGGTGAGCGAATTCATCGAAGCCCTCGGGGCCCGCCCCGACAGTGCGTGGTTGCGGGCGCCGGTCCGGGCCGACGACGGGAGGGTCAAGTCGCCGATCGGGTTGTCCATGGCGGCGGTGTCGTGCTCGGTCATGCGGGTGTCTCCACTCTCGGTAGTACTGGCGGTGCGAAAAGGACGGACGGTCAGAGGGCGAAAGTGCCGTTGGTGACGACGGTGGGTTCACCGAGCGTCTCCAATGTGATCCCGGACAACCGGGGCCGCGCCCCGGCCAGCGCCTGGTTGCGCGCACCGGCGCGGTTCGCGCGCGGGAGCACCAGGGCGCCGACGGTGGCTTCGACGGTCTCGGCGGTGATTTCGGGCATCGTGCGTTTCTCCTCGTGCAGGTGGGGCGGGACGGTCAGCGAGTCGGGGGTTGCAGGAGCAGCGCGGACGGGACGCGCGGGCCGAAGCCCAGGCGCAGCAGGCCGTAGCCGATGCCGGCCAGGCCGGTCAGCAGGCCCGGCGACGGCACGGCGTCCGGGGTGCCGCAGCGCGCGCCGTCCTGCTCGACGGCGGTCAGCAGCTGCCCGGTCCGGCGCTCCACGGCGGCCGCGGCGCCGGCGTGGCCGGTTTCGGCCAGGACGCCGAGCACGTCGGTGATGCCGGTTTCGCCGTGGCACAGGCTCAGGTCGCGCAGCGGGTCCTGGGCGGCCAGGCGCCGGACCTGCTCGTCGAGACCACCGAGAACGCCCGGGTCGCCGGCGTAGGCGAGGACCTGCCCGGCCAGGCCGGAGCACCAGCCGTGCCCGGTCGCCGCGGTCGCGGGCGGCAGGGTCGCCGTCTCACGCGGGTGCCCGAGCAGGGCCCAGTCGACGCCGGCCGCGCCGTGCGCGAACCCGGGGTCGGCCAGGTCGGGGTCGATGGACCGGCCGGCGAGCTCGGTGGCGTAGGCGTCGGCCAGCAGGGCCGCGCTCGCGAGCCCGGTCTGGGCGGCGACCGACCGCAGCGCGACCAGGCCACCGGCGAGACCGGTGGTGAACCGCGGTGACGTCGCCGGCGTCGCGCCCGGCATCACGGCGACGGTCCGGGCGGCCAGGTCCAGCAGGTCGGGCCGGGCGAGCAGCCGCGCCAGCCGGGCCAGCGCGTAGGCGACACCGCCGAGCCCGAGCAGGCCGCCGCAGCCGGCCGCCTCCGCGAGCTCCGAGTCGGCTTCCAGCTCCGAGACCAGCCACGGCAGCCCGGCCAGGGCTTTCCCGGCGAGGTCGTGGTAGCGGTCGATGCCGGTCAGCTCCGCGAGCTGGGCCAGGAACAACGCGACGCCGGTGTAGCCCTCGCCGAGCCCGGCGCCCATCGGCAGCACGGCCCAGTACTTCTCGTCGACCAGCTCCAGCCCGACCCAGTTGACCCGGCCGCCCACCGAAGACGCGCGGGCGATGATGGCGTCGGCGATGCCGCACGCGGCCGAAAGCAGGTGCGCGGGCTCGGGGCTCTTGCTCGGCAGGACGCCGTCGGTGACGCCGGTGCCGGCGTGGGTCTCCTCGGCCGGGCGGGTGGCCAGCGCGGCGGAGATCAGCCACTCCTGGTCACGGCGGTCGATCGTGGTCATCCCGGCGATCTTCGCCAGCACCGACGCCAGCGGCGTCGCGCTCAGCATGTCGGGCAGCCGCTTGCCCTCGGCGTCCCACAGGTCGGCCGAACCGGGCTCGCCGGAGAACATCGGGACGTCGCCGGCCCACAGGTCGGTGAGCTCCGCGGCGATCAGGCCGCGGCGGACGTCGTCGGTGCTGTCGTCGTGCAGCAGCGCGAACGCCTCGTCGCGCTCGGCCGCGTCGGCCAGCAGCGACGGGTGCGTCGTCTCGTCGAGCATCCGGGCGTAGAAGCTGGTCGGGCGGACCAGCACGCGGATCTTGTGTGCCGCGCAGCCCTCCAGCAGGGGAGCCAGCTCGGCCGCGCCGTCGGCGATGGTGTCGTAGCCGGCGCGGAACCCGGCCAGCAACGCGGCACCGTGCTCGGCCGGTTCGACGTCGACCCCGCCGAGGGTGGGCCGGTTGACGCCGGCGCCGGGGCCGCCGGGGACGCGGGCCAGCCGCATCCGGTCGGTGCCCGGCTCCAGCCAGTCGACGCGCTCGAGCGCCGGGGTGGTGACGCGGCCGCCGCCGAGGCCGGAGATGTCGACCGCGCCGTGCTCGCCGACGATCATCTGCGGCAGCAGCATCGTGCGGTGCACCGAGCGGGCCAGCAGCGTCGACGCCGGATCGGCGGTGGCGTCGTCCGCGGCCAGCAGGGGCTGGAACAGCGTCTCGATGTCGATCAGCACCGGCTGGTCACCGGCCGCGATGATGTTCTCGAAGTGCACGTCGGTGCCGTCGAGCGCGTGCAGCAGAGCCAGCAGCACGCCCTGGCGGCGGTAGAAGCGGTCGACCTCGGTCAGGTCCGCGCACGGCCGGTGCTCGACGAACCGCAGCCAGCCGTACCCGGGCCGGACCAGGACGTCGACGGTCTCCAGCTCCAGGCCGGGGACACGCGGGTTGAGCCACGCGACGACGTCGGTGAACGCCGCGTGCAGGCCCAGCGGCCGCGGCTTGTAGACGACCCGGTCGCCACCGTCGAAGCGCAGTTCGCGCACCGAGCGGCCGCGCTGGTGCGCGTCACCGGTGCCGCCGGTGATCTCGGCCAGCCGGCCGAGGCCGGCGGTGCCGATGAGCCCGGCCAGCGCGTCGCGGTCGGTGGCGTACCGGCCGAGCAGCTCCGTGGCCGACTCGATCGCGTACAGCCCGGCCTGCGCGGCGAGCCGCGCCAGCACCGGGTAGCGGTGCAGCAGATCCGTGAGCCCGGCGGTGGTGCCGGCCTGGCGGACGAAGTCGGCGAAGCGTTCTTCCCCGGTCTCCCCGGCGAGCCGGCCGGCCCGGCGGGCCCGGCCGAGCTCCAGCACCAGCGTGCGGGCGGCGAGCCCGGCGAGCTGGTGGCCCAGCTGCGCGGCGCAGCCGTCCGCGACCGAGACGACGTCGACGGCGGGCGCAGCCGCTGCGGCGTCGGCGATCGCGGCGCGGACCGCGCCGACGAACGGGTGGAACACGGACGCGAACGCCGTGCGCCAGGTCGGGCCGGACGCCGGCGCGGCCGGTGCCGCCGCCGCGAGCGCGGTCTCGGCGAAGTCCACCCACGCGGGGCGGAGGCCGTCGGACCGCCGCTCACGCGGGGTCAGGCCCGCCGCCCACCAGGTGGGCGGGAGCGTCGTCGTCGCCGGGTTCGGCTGCGGGGGAATCACGAGATCGAGCATGCCAGCGGGTGACCGGGGTTACATGGGGGTGCTGCGCCCGCATTCCGGCGCCAGATGGGGGCGTACTGGGGGCTCATAGGGGCACCGCCGGGAAAACGCCTGGTCGCGGAACCCCCGGTTGGGCCGGACGGACGTGGCGGTTGCGCCGTTCGGCGGGCGGGCCGCACGGGGGCGTGAAGCGGCAACAAGCCCCGAACGGACGCGGTACACCACCCACGTGGGTCACCCCGGCGCACCGGGTTCCGCACTCGCGCGCGCGGCCGCGACGCCCACGCGCGAGGCGGTCATGGGGGCTCGCGGCGCCGCCGGAATGCGGGGACGCGGCACCCATGTGCGCCGGGCCGCCGGCGATGACTATTCGTCTCGAGAAGTTCGTGGCCGCACCCCGCCGCGCCGCGGACGTTCCCCGAACTCAAGGGAGCGAGCGCACGATGACCACCTTCCAGATCGAGCAGCACCCCGACCGGCCCGGCGTGGCCGGGCGGCGACCGCTCAAGTTCGTCCTCTCCAGCGTCCAGTCCGACTCGCACATGTGGAACCTCGTCGCCCTCCAGCTGATCATGGAGGAGATGGGGCACGAGGTGCTCAACCTCGGCGCCTGCGTCCCGGTCGAGCGGCTGCTGGCCGCCTGCCGCGACGAGCGGCCGGACTGCCTGGTGATCAGCACCATCAACGGCCACGGCCACGTCGACGGCGCCCGGGTGATCTCCGCCCTGCGCGCCGACCCCGAGCTGACCGGGCTGCCCGCCGTCATCGGCGGCAAGCTCGGCGTCCGCGGCGACGCCAACAGCGAGCTGCGGGCCGAACTGCTGGCCCTGGGCTACGACGCGGTCTTCCACGTCGGCGCCGGCGACTCCGGCCAGGCGATCGAGTCCTTCCGCGAGTTCGTCGCCGCGAACGTCCGGACGTTGCGGTGAGCGCTGCCCGGTCGGTGTTCAGCAGCTTCGTGGCCGAGCACCGCCGCAGCCGGACGCTGCTCGTCCAGCCGCGGATGGGGTTCTCGGACCCGGCCATGATGCGCCGCGGGCTGCACGCGGTCGCCGGGGCCGGGGTGCCGGCCGTCGGCACCGTGACGCTCGACAGCTACACCCGCACCGGGCAGCACGACCTCGCCGCCATGTCGCTCGAATCCGGCGTCCAGCTCAACGGCTACCCGCTCGTCGCGCTCGGCACCGGCGTCACCGCCGAGCTGCTCGACGGGCTCTTCGGCCCGCGGTTCCCGGTCCAGGTGCGCCACGGTTCGCCGCAGCCGGAGGACATCTTCGCCGCGATGCTCGAAGCCGGCCTGGACGCCTCCGAAGGCGGCCCGGTGTCCTACTGCCTGCCCTACAGCAGCGTGCCGCTGCGCACCGCGACGGCGTCCTGGTCCCGGTCGGCGACGCTGCTCGCGGCCCAGGCCGACCGCGGCGTGCTCTGCCACCTGGAGAGCTTCGGCGGCTGCATGCTCGGGCAGCTGTGCCCGCCCGGGCTGCTCGTGGCGCTCTCGGTGCTGGAGTGCCTGTTCTTCGCCGAACACGGCGTCCGCAGCGTGTCCGCCAGCTACGCCCAGCAGACCAGCCCCGACCAGGACGCCGAAGCGCTGTGGGCGATGCGGCGGCTGTGCGCCGAAGAACTGGCAGGCGTGGACTTCCATATCGTCCTCTACACCTACATGGGCCTGTTCCCGGAAACCCCGGCCGGGGCGCGGGAGCTGCTGGCCGAGAGCGTGCGGCTGGCCGTGCGCACCGGCACCGAGCGGCTGATCGTCAAGACCACCGCCGAAGCCCACCGGATCCCGACCGTCGAGGAGAACGTCGACGCGCTGCGGCTGGCCCACGCCACCGCTCTCGACCAGCCCGCGCCCGGCCGGCCGCCGTCCGGGGACACCGAGGTCTACCTGCAGGCCCGCCTGCTCGTCGACGAGGTGCGCTCGCTGGCCCCGACGATCGCCGAGGCGCTGCCGGCGGCGTTCGAACGCGGCCTGCTCGACGTCCCGTACTGCCTGCACCCCGACAACGGCAACGAAACCCGGTGCGTGCTCGACGACGAAGGCCGCCTGCAGTGGTGGCACACCGGGCGGATGCCGCTGCCCGCCGCGCTCGGCGGCCGCCGCAGCCGCGACCGGGTCAGCGCGACCCGGATGCTCGCCGATCTGTCCTACCACCGGCGGCGGCTCGATCCCGTCCTGCCGGGCCCGAGCACCGAACCCGCCCGCGCCTGACCCACCTCTGCCGACCAGCTGGGAGTGAAATCGCCATGGAGTACACCGATTCCGCCGTGCCGCCGGACCCGCGGACGCACCTGACCTCGGACACGACCAAGCACGTGCTGCGGCTGCAGCACCGGATGCTCACCGAGGCCCGCGCGTTCCTCGGCGGCCGCGGCTTCGTCGAGCTGCTGCCCCCGGTCATCGGGCCGGTCACCGACCCGGGCGGCCGCGGCGCGAAGCAGGTGGACATCGACTACTACGGCCACCGCTACAAGCTGATGACCAGCGCGATCCTCTACAAGCAGGCCTCGCTGCTGGGCTTCGACAAGATCTTCTACGTCGCCCCGAACGTCCGGCTCGAACCGCTGGAGACGGCCAGCACCAGCCGCCACCTCGCCGAATTCCACCAGCTCGACGTCGAGGTCTCCGGCGCGTCCCGCGACGACGTCCTCGACCTGCTGCAGGACCTCGTCGCCCACGTGGTGCGCCGGGTCGTCGACGACGCCGGCGACGTGCTGGAAGCCCTCGGCCGCGACTCGGGCGCGTTCGCCGACCTGCTCGGCGGCGCGTTCGGCCGGCTGTCGCACACGACCGCCGTCGAGACCCTGCGCGAGCTCGGGCACCCGCAGAGCGCGGACGCCGAGATCGACTGGGCGGGCGAGGCGATCCTGTCGGAGAAGCACGCCCGGCCGTTCTTCCTCGTCGACTACCCCAAGGGCTCGCGCGGGTTCTACGACCGCGAATCCACGTCGCAGCCGGGGATCCTGCGCAACTTCGACCTGATCGCGCCGGAGGGCTACGGCGAGCTGTGCAGCGGCAGCGAGCGCGAGCACGAGTACGGCCGGATCGTCACGCGGATGCGCGAGACGGGGGAGAACCCGGCCAAGTACGCCTGGTACCTCGACCTCGTCCGCGAGGGCATCCCGGGCAGTGCCGGGTTCGGCCTCGGGCTGCAGCGGTTCACCCGCTACGTCGCCGGCCTCGACGCGGTGTGGCAGGCCACGGCGTTCCCGAAGCTGCCGGGCGTGGTGTCCCCGTGACCGCGCTGCACGCCGGGGGCTTCCCCGAGGACGACGTCCGGGCGCGCGCCCGGCTGGGTGCCGAGGCGGTGTTCCCGCCCGCGGCCGAGTACGGCACGACGTTGTTCGGCTTCTCCGCGGGTGTTTCGGGTGATTCCTTGGAGTCGGCTCGGCTGGTACCGCCGGTGTTCATGCCGCGGCGGCTGGAGAAGCTGATCGAGCTGGGCCGCGAGCCGCTCTACGGCGACGTCGAGCTGGACACCGTCATCGGCGGGTTCGCCTCGGCACTGCCGCTGTACCTCTCGGCGTTCGGATCGACGCAGGTGGCGGGCGCCGGGCTCGGCGCGGCCGCGAGTGCCCAGGCCGCGCGGCTCGGCATCCCGATGGTGGTCGGCGAGAACGTCGTCCCGGTCCACGGCCACGGCCGCACGGGCGGCGCCGCGGCGGGCACGCTGCTGGAGCGCCTCCGGGCCTACGGCGACGCGGTCCCGGACGGCCTCGGCGGCGTCGTCGTGCAGCAGAGCACCGAAGACGCCGACGCCGAAGTCTGGAACCTCGTGTATTCGGACCCGTCGGCGGCACCGCTGCTGGACTCGGGGCGGCTGGCGTTCGAGCTGAAGGTGGGCCAGGGCGCGAAGCCCGGCCTCGGCGGGATGACCCTGGTCGACCCGGCGGCGGCGGACCGGCTCGCCGAGCAGTACACAGTGGACCTCACACTGGGCGACGGTGTGCTGCGCAGCAGCAGCCCCGGGACGTTCACCCCGGAGATCCTGCGTCAGCAGATCCGCTTGATGCGCAACAACTTCCCGCGCGCCGGCGTGTGGGTGAAGCTGCTCCCGGGCCGCGACGTCGCCTCGGCGGCCACGGTCGCCTGGGCGGCCGGCGCCGACGCGGTCACGGTCGACGGCGCGGAGGGTGGCACGGGCTGGGCGCCGACGGCGTTCCTCGGCGTCGGACTTCCCCTGGCGGAGTGCCTGGCCCGGATCGGCGCGCCGGCCGGTTGCTTGCTGACATCCGGCCGGATGTGGGAAGGCACCCGGGTGGCGAAGGTCCTGGCCCTGGGCGCCCGCGCGGCGGGTCTCGGCCGCGCGGCACTGCTGGCGGTGGACACCGACCCGCGCGAGGGCCTGGTCCGGTTCGTCGAGGCTTTGGCGCTGGAACTGCGGCTCTTGGTGAGTGCGCTGGGCCAGTACCGCGCGGACGCGCTGACCTCCGAGGACGTCTGGATCCCGGGAAGTGCGGGCCAGGTCCGTGAGCAGGTGCTGTCGTGAGCGCCCGGTTTGCGGGTCTGCCACGACCGCGGGCCGGCGCATCCAGGCAGGGGGCGGCGGGGCAGGCCTGCGCGCCGGGCGGGTTCGGTTTCTTCTCGGCCGCGTTGTCCACCTCGGACTCCGCCGGGGGTGTGGCATGACCGCCGAACCTGTGAGCCCGCCGGACCTCGCCGCGGCCGAGCTGGGTGCTGCGGTGAGTGTGCCGCGCGCCGCGGCCGAACCCGGTGGCGGTGCGGGCGTTTCGCGCAGTGCGGCCGAGCTGGGTGTTGCGCAGACCGAGCCGACGGCTGCGGCTGAGCTGAGTGGTGCCG
Source organism: Amycolatopsis sp. WQ 127309 (assembly GCF_023023025.1). NCBI lineage: Bacteria > Bacillati > Actinomycetota > Actinomycetes > Pseudonocardiales > Pseudonocardiaceae > Amycolatopsis > Amycolatopsis sp. WQ 127309. Next base: position 8,449,566 of record NZ_CP095481.1, on the reverse strand, counting down.
CCGCGTCCGGTTCGCGGTCCGCGCTGCCTGCTCCTTTCCTCGGGCTGGTGCTCGCCATGGGGTTGTCCTCCTTCGGGGACGCCGTCTGGTTGATCGCTCTCTCCGTCACCCTCGTCGGGGCCGCCGGGCCTGCGGTCGCGGGGCTTGTGCTCGCGCTCGGGTCGCTGCCCAAGGTGCTCACCCTGCTCGTCGGGGGCGCCGTCGCGGATCGGACCGGGCCTCGGCGGGTGCTCGTCGCCACCGATCTGATCCGGGCCGCCGCCATGGTCACCGGGGCCGTCTGTGTGCTGTTCGCCGGGCCTTCGCTGCCGCTGCTGACCGGGCTGATCGTCGTCATGGCCGTCGCGAGTGCCTTCTTCATCCCGGCGTCCGACGCGCTGCGGCCCAACCTGCTGCCGCCCGAGCACCTCGTGCGGGGCAACGCCGTCTACCTCGCCGCCGTCCGCGGGGGGCAAGCTGCCGGCGGGGCGCTCGGGTCGTGGCTGGCCGGGCTCGGTGGGCTCGTCACCGTCGCCGTCGTCAACGGGGTCAGCTTCCTCGTCTCCGCCGTCGCCGCCGGCAACACCAAGACTCTCGCCCCGGCGCAGCCCCGCGAACGCGTCCGGGTCAAGCAGCTCCTCAAGGACGTCGGTGAAGGCTGCCGGTACGTCGCCGTCCGGCCCGCGCTGCGCACCGCCATGATCGTCACCGGGCTGCTCGAACTCAGCGGTGCCGGGCCGATCAACCTCGGGCTCGTCCTGCTCGGCGGCAAGAAGGGCGCCGGCTGGCTGCTCACCGCGATGACGCTCGGCGCGTCACTGGCCTTCATCGTCTCCGTCAAGTGGCCGCCCCGCGAACGCGCCGGGCTGCTGGCGACGTGCGGGCTCGGCGCCCAGGTCGGCTGCCTGGCCCTGCTCGCCACCGGCTCCCTGGCCGTCAGCATCGCCGCGTTCTTCGCGCTCGGCCTGGTCGCCGGGCTCACCGCGCTGGTCCTGGTGTCGCTGGCCCAGCGGTGGTCCGCGCCCGAGATGCGCGGCCGGGTCATGTCGATCCTCGCGCTGTTCACCCTGGCCGCCACCCCGATCGGCAACCTCCTGATCGGCCTGCTGGTCGAGACGCTCGGCGTCCCGCTCACCATGTTCGCCCACGCCGCGGTCGCGCTCGTCGCGTTCGCCCTGCTCGTCGCCACCCCGGCACTCGGCCGGGCCGCACTCACAGAGGAGAAGAAGTCATGAGCAACCCCTTCGAAGACGAGAACGGCACCTTCCTGGTCCTGGTCAACGCCGAGAACCAGCACTCGCTGTGGCCGTCCACTGTGGACGTCCCGGCCGGCTGGCGGACCGTGCACGGCGAAGACACCCGCGCCGCCTGCCTCGAGTACGTCGAGACGCACTGGACCGACCTGCGCCCGGCGAGCCTCGTCGCCTCGATGCGCTGACCCCCTCCCCGCCGGCAGATTCGAACTGGAGCTGATCTACGTGAAGCACGACACCCGGCAGCTGCTGGCGGCCTGGAACGACACCACCACCGACGTCCCGGAGGCGGGCCGCACGCTCACCCGGCTGCTCACCGAGCAGGCGGCCCGCACCCCGGACGCGACGGCGCTGGTCTTCGAAGGAGAAACCCTCACCTACCGCGCCCTCCACGAGCGGGCCAACCGCCTCGCCCACCTCCTGATCGGCCGCGGCGTCGGCCCCGGCGTCCTCACCGGCGTCTGCGTCGACCGCTCCTTCAACCTGGTCATCGCCCTGCTCGGGGTGCTCAAGGCCGGCGGCGCCTACGTCCCGCTCGACCCCGACTACCCGGCCGACCGGCTGGCCTTCATGGTCGCCGACAGCGCCGCCCCCGTCGTCCTGACCCAGAGCTTCCTCGACGACGCCGACCTCGCCGCGTTCCCGGCCACCGAGCCGGAAACCACGACGTCCACGCAGGATCTCGCCTACGCCATCTACACCTCCGGCTCGACCGGGCGCCCCAAGGGCGTGCTGGTGCCGCACGAGGGAATCGTCAACCGGCTCGCCTGGACGCAGGCCGAGTACGGCCTCACCGCCGAAGACCGTGTCCTGCAGAAGACGCCGTCCAGCTTCGACGTCTCCGTGTGGGAGTTCTTCTGGCCGCTGCTGACCGGCGCCACGCTCGTCGTCGCGCGCCCCGGCGGCCACCGCGACCCCGCCTACCTGGCCCAGCTGATCCGCGCCGAACGCATCACGACCCTGCACTTCGTCCCGTCGATGCTGCAGGCGTTCCTGCTCGACCCGGCCGCCGCAACGTGCACCGGTCTGCGCCGCGTGCTCTGCAGCGGCGAAGCCCTGCCCGCCGAACTGCAGGCCCGGTTCTTCGACACCCTCCCCGGCGTCGAACTCCACAACCTCTACGGCCCCACCGAAGCCTCGGTCGACGTCACGTCCTGGGCGTGCCGCGCCGACGGCGGCCCGGTCCCGATCGGCCGTCCCGTGTGGAACACGCGGACTTATATCTTGGACGCGCAGCTGCGGCCCGTAGCGCCCGGTGACGCGGGGGAGCTGTACCTCGCGGGGATCCAGCTCGCCCGCGGTTACCACCGCCGGCCCGGCCTGACCGCCGAACGCTTCATCGCGAACCCGTTCGTGCCGGGGGAGCGGATGTACCGCACCGGCGACCTCGCCCGCTGGACCGACGACGGCGCCCTGCTCTACCTCGGCCGCACCGACCACCAGGTCAAGATCCGCGGCCTGCGCGTCGAGCTGGGCGAGATCGAGACCGTGCTCGACCGCCAGCCCGGCGTCGGCGGCTCCTGCGTCCTGGCCCGCGAAGACCGCGAAGGCGACCAGCGCCTCGTCGGGTACGTCGTCCCCGACGGCGTCACCCCGGACGTCGAGGCGCTGCGGACGGCCCTGGCCGCGGACCTGCCCGACTACATGGTGCCCGCCGCGTTCGTCGTGCTGGCCGAACTGCCGCTGACCCCCAGCGGCAAGCTCGACCGCAAAGCGCTGCCCGCGCCCGAGTGGACCGCGGCCGGTCGCGCCCCGCGCACCCCGCGGGAAGCCGCGCTGTGCACCCTGTTCTCCGAAGTCCTCGGCGTCGACGGCGTCGGCATCGACGACGGCTTCCTCGCCCTCGGCGGCCACTCGCTGCTCGCCGCGAAGCTCGTCTCCCGGATCCGCGCGACGCTCGGCGTCGAGGCCGCGATCGGTGACGTCTTCCGTGCGCCGACCCCCGCCGAGCTGGCCGGACTCCTCGAAAACGCCGCGCCGGCCCGCCTGCCGCTGACCGCGCGACACCGGCCCGAGCCGATGCCGCTGTCGTCGGCCCAGCGCCGGTTGTGGTTCCTCGACCAGGCCGACACCTGGAACGCCGGCTACCACGTCCCGCAGGCCGTCCGCCTCGACGGCGCGGTCGACGCCGACGTGCTGCGCCTCGCCGTCGCCGACGTCGTCGCCCGCCACGACGCCCTTCGCACGGTGTTCGTCAGCCACGGTGACGAGCCCGTGCAGCAGATCCTGCCCGCCGGGGACGTGCCGTGGACGTTCGCGGAGTCGACAGAGGACACTCTCGCCGCCGACCTGCGCACCGCCGCCGAAGAAAGCTTCGACCTCGCCAGGGAACTCCCGATCCGCGCCGCGCTGTTCACCCTCCCGGGGAAGACGTCGGTGCTGCTGCTGGTCGTGCACCACATCGCCTGCGACGGCTGGTCGATGGCGCCGCTGCTGCGTCAGGTCGGCGAGGCCTACACCGCCCGCGCCCGTCGCGAAGCCCCGACGTGGGCGCCGCTGCCCGTCCAGTACGCGGACTACACGCTGTGGCAACAGGAACTGCCCGTCGACAGCGACCTCGCGTACTGGCGCGACGCCCTCACCGGCCTGCCCGAGGAACTGCCGCTGCCCGCCGACCGGCCCCGCCCGCCGGTGGCGAGCCACCGCGGCGGCGTCGTCCCGATGGACGTCCCCGCCGAGGTGCGCGCCAAGCTCACCGAGCTGGCCGCCGCGTCCGGCGCGACGCTGTTCATGGTGCTGCAGGCCGCCTTCGCCGCCCTGCTGACCCGCCTCGGCGCCGGCGACGACGTCCCCGTCGGCTCGCCGGTCGCGGGCCGTGGGGACGCCGCCCTCGACGACCTCGTCGGGTTCTTCGTCAACACCGTCGTGCTGCGCACCGAGACCGGCGGCGACCCGACGTTCCGCGAGCTGCTCGGCCGCGCCCGCGAGACCTGCCTGGCCGCGTTCGAACACGCCGAAGTGCCCTTCGAGCGCGTTGTCGAAGAGCTGAACCCGACCCGCTCGCTCGGCCGTCACCCGCTGTTCCAGGTCCTGCTGGTGCTGCAGAACAACCTCGCCGCCGAACTGGACCTGCCCGGCGTGCGGGCGACCGGCGAGCGCGTCGACATCGGTTACGCGAAGTTCGACCTGGCCGCGATCTTCGAGGAACGCGACGGCGAGCTGACCGGCCTCCTCGAATACGCGAGCGACCTGTTCGACCGCGCCACCGCCGCCACCCTGGCCACCCGGCTGCTGCGCGTCCTGGCCGCCGTCGCCGCGACGCCGGACGTCCGGATCGGCGACCTCGACCTGCTCGACGCCACCGAGACCGCCCAGGCCGTCGCGGGCGGCATGACCCAGCCCGCCGCCGCGAGCGTCACCCTGCACGAGGTCGTCGAAGGCCACGCCCGCCGCACCCCGGACCACACCGCGCTGCTGTTCGAGGACCGGATCGTCACCTACGCCGAGCTGGACGCCCGCGCCAACGGCGTCGCCGCGCTCCTGACGGACGTCCCGGCCGGCCGGATCGTCGCGATCTGCCTCGACCGCGGCCCGGACCTGGTCGCCGCGATCCTCGGCGTGCTCAAGGCCGGCTGCGGCTACACGCTGCTGGACCCGTCGTTCCCCGCCGAACGCCGTCAGCTGCTGGCCGAGCAGGTCGACGCACCACTGGTGCTCGACGACCTGTCCACTGTGGACTCCACGGTGACCGCCCCCGGCCTTTCCGTGCCCGTTACCGGACCGGCTTGCGTCATGTTCACCTCGGGCTCCACCGGCACGCCGAAGGGTGTTGTCGCCTCCCATGAGGCCGTCGCCACGACGATCCTCGGGCAGGGCTACGACGGCGCCGTCTGGCTGCAAACCGCGCCCGTCTCTTGGGACGCCTTCGCGTTCGAGCTGTTCGGCGCGCTGCTCACCGGCGCCGCTTGCGTGCTGCAGCCCGGCACGAAGCCCGAGCCCGCGCTCATCGCCGAGCTCGTCGAGCGCCACGGCGTCACCACGATGTTCGCCTCGGCCAGCCTGCTCAACTTCCTGCTCGACGAGTACCCGGCAGTGTTCACGCAGGTCAGCGACGTCTACACCGGCGGCGAGGTCGCCTCGGTCGCGCACATCACCAAGGCGCTGACGACGTTCCCGGACCTCACGGTCACCAACGCCTACGGCCCGGTCGAGAACATGATCTTCGTCAGCTGTCACCGGATCACGGCGGCCGACCTCACCGGGGCGCCGATCCCGATCGGCGTGCCGCTGCACGGCAAGCGCGCCCACGTCCTGGACGAGCGGCTCCGGCCGGTCGCCCCCGGCGTCGTCGGCGAGCTGTACGCCGCGGGCGCCGGTATCGCGGACGGCTACGTCGGCCGTCCGGACCTCAGCGCCGTCCGGTTCATCGCGAGCCCGTTCGCGGCGGGGGAGCGGATGTACCGCACCGGCGACCTCGTGCGCCGCCGCGCCGACGGCGTCCTGGAGTACGTCGGCCGCGCCGACGAGCAGGTCAAGATCCGCGGGTTCCGCGTCGAGCCGGGGGAGATCCGGACCGCGCTCGGCACCCACCCGGCCGTCACCGGATCCGCCGTCGTCGTCCGCGAGGACCGGCCCGGCCAGAAGCTGCTGGTCGCCTACGTCGTCGGCGAGCCGGCCGACTTCCGTGGATACCTCGCCGAGCAGCTGCCTGAGCACCTCGTGCCGTCGGCGTTCGTGCTGCTGTCCGCCCTTCCCTTGACGCCCAACGGAAAGCTCGACCACCGCGCCCTGCCCGCCCCCGAGCACACGAGCACGAGCCGCGCCCCGCGCACCCCGCGTGAAGAAGTCCTCTGCGGCCTCTTCGCCGACGTCCTCGACGTCGAAACCGTCGGCGTCGACGACGGGTTCTTCACCCTCGGCGGCCACTCGCTGCTCGCCGCCCGGCTCGTCGCCCGGATCGGGTCGGTGCTGGGCGCCCGGATCGGCGTCGCGGACGTCTTCCGCGCCCCGACCGTCGCCGCGCTGGCCACCGTGCTCGACACCGCCCGCGCCGCCCGCCCGGCCGTCACCGCCCGGCCGCGGCCGGAGGTGCTGCCGCTGTCCGCGGCGCAGCGCAGCCTGTGGTTCGTCGAGCAGCTCGACGCCGCCGGCGCGGCCTACAACGTGCCGCGCGCCCTGCGCCTGACCGGCCCGCTCGACGTCCCCGCGCTGCGGGCCGCGTTCGCCGACGTCCTGCAGCGCCACGAGTCGCTGCGGACAGTGTTCCCGAACACCGACGGCGTGCCCCGCCAGGAGATCCGCCCACTCACCGAGCTGCCCTGGTTCGAAGACGTGGCGGACGTCGACGAGTTCGCCGCCCGCGAGTTCGACCTGGCCACCGACCTCCCGGTGCGCACCGCACTGCTGCGCCAGGCCGACGACGACCACGTCCTGGTCGTCGTCACCCACCACATCGCGAGCGACGGCTGGTCCCTCGCCCCGCTGCTGCGCGACCTCTCCACCGCCTATGCGGCCCGCATTGAAAACCAGGCGCCGACCTGGGCGCCGCTGCCGGTGCAGTACGCGGACTTCGCGCTGTGGCAGCAGGACCTGACCGACTCCGCCGACTACTGGGCCGAGGCCCTCGCCGGACTGCCCGACGAGATCAACCTGCCCTTCGACCACCCGCGGCCGCCGGTCGCGACCCACCGCGGCGCCACCCTCCCGGTGACCCTGGACGCCGACCTGCACGCCCGCCTCCTCGACGTCGCCCGCGGCGAGCACGCGACGCTGTTCATGGTGCTGCAGGCCGGGTTCGCGGCCCTGCTGTCCCGGCTCGGCGCCGGCGACGACGTCGCGGTCGGCACCCCGTCCGCGGGCCGGCCGGACGCCGCGCTCGACGACCTCGTCGGCTTCTTCGTCAACACCCTCGTGCTGCGCACCGACCTCACCGGCGACCCGACCTTCGCCGCCCTGGTCGGCCGGGTCCGCGAGGCCGCCCTCGAAGCGTTCGACCACGGCGACGTCCCCTTCGAGCGCGTCGTCGAACGCCTCAACCCGGCCCGCTCGACCGCCCGCCACCCGCTGTTCCAGGTGATGCTGGCGCTGCAGAACAACGTCGCGGCCAACCTCGCGCTGCCCGGCACGACCGCGGCCGACGTCCCGGTGGCCACCGCGACCGCGAAGTTCGACCTGACGCTGAACCTGGAGGAGAGCACCGGCCCCGACGGCGCCCCGGCCGGCATCGGCGGCTTCCTGGAGTACGCGACCGACCTGTTCGACGCGGGCACCGCCGCCGACCTCGCCGAGCGGTTCACCCGCCTGCTCGCCGCCGCCGTCGCCGCGCCCGCCGTCCCGGTGTCCGGGTTGGACCTGCTCTCCGACGCCGAGCGCGTGGACCTCCTGCAGGCGCCTGCCGAGACGCCGTTGCCGGACACGTCGGTGATCGAGCTGTTCGAGGCCCAGGCGGACCGCACGCCGGACGCGCCCGCGCTGGAGTTCGGCGCGGTGACGCTGACCTACGGCGAGCTGAACGACCGGGCCAACGGGCTCGCGCACCACCTCGCCGAGCGCGGTGCCGGACCCGAGCGGTACGTCGCCCTGGCCCTGCCGCGCGACGAGAAGCTGATCGTCGCGATGCTCGCCGTCCTCAAGACCGGCGCCGGTTACCTCGCGCTCGACCTCGACTACCCGGCCGACCGGCTCGCCGCGATGCTCGAAGACGCCGACCCGACCCTGGTGCTCGTGAGCGAAGTCGGCGCGGTGCCCGGCGACCCGGCCCGCCACGTCCTGCTGGCCGACGCGGAGATCGGGACGGCGTGCAACCCCGTGCACACCGCGTCCCCGGACAGCCCGGCGTACGTGATCTTCACATCCGGCTCGACCGGCCGCCCCAAGGGCGTCGTCGTGCCGCGACGTCCGCTGCTGAACTTCCTGCTGGACATGGTCGAGCGCTTCGGCATCACGCAAGGCGACCGCCTGCTGGCAGTCACGACCGTCGGGTTCGACATCGCCGGGCTGGAGATCTTCGCGCCGCTGCTGGCCGGGGCGACCGTCGTGCTCGCCGGCCGGGACACCGTCCGCGACACCCGCGCCCTGGCCGCGCTCGCCGAGGACGGCGTCACGCTCCTCCAGGCGACGCCGAGCCTCTTCCACGCACTGCTGGCCGAGCCCGTCGACCTGACCGCCGTGCACGTCCTCGTCGGTGGCGAAGCCCTGCCCGACGACCTCGCCGTCGCGCTGCGGGCGCGGGCCGCGTCGGTCACCAACATGTACGGCCCCACCGAGACCACCATCTGGTCCACCACCGCCCGCGTCGGCGACGGCTCGCCGACCATCGGCACCGCGATCGCCAACACCCAGGTCTACGTCCTGGACCGCGCGCTGCGGCCGGTGCCGCCGGGCGTGCCGGGCGAGCTGTACATCGCCGGCGACGGCGTCGTGCGCGGATACCTCGGCCGCCCCGACCTGACCGCCGACCGCTTCGTCGCCAACCCCTTCGCGACCGGCGAGCGGATGTACCGCACCGGCGACCTGGTCGCCCGCCGCCGCGACGGCGACATCCGGTTCCTCGGCCGCGTCGACCACCAGGTCAAGATCCGCGGCTTCCGCATCGAGCTGGGCGAGATCGAGGCCGTGCTGGCCACCCACCCCGCTGTCGCGCTGCGCGCCGTCGTCGTCCGCGAGGACCGGCCCGGGGACAAGCGGCTGGTCGCCTACGTCGTGGGCACCGCCGACGTCGAGGAGCTGCGACGGCACGTCGCGGCCGCCCTGCCCGGGTACATGGTGCCCTCGGCGTTCGTGCTGCTCGACGAGCTGCCGCGGACCCCGAACGGCAAGCTCGACCGCAAGGCCCTGCCCGCGCCGGCCGTGGAGAGCGTCACCGGCCGGGTGCCGCGCAACGCCCGTGAGCACGCGCTGTGCGAGCTGTTCGCCGAGGTCCTCGGCGTGCCCGAGGTCGGTATCGACGACGGCTTCTTCGACCTGGGCGGGCATTCGCTGCTCGCCACCCGCCTCGCCGGGCGGATCCGGGCGGCGCTCCGCCTCGACGTCACCGTGCGGGCCCTGTTCGCGAACCCGACCGTGGCCGGGCTGAGCGACAGCCTCGGTGACGCCGTCGTGGCGCGCCCGGCGGTGGTCGCCGGGCCCCGGCCGGCGCGGCTGCCGCTGGCCCCTGGCCAGGAACGGCTGTGGTTCCTCACCCGCCTCGACGCCGACGACACGGCGTACCACATGCCGATCGCCCTGCGCCTGCGCGGCGACGTCGACGCTTCCGCACTCGCGGCCGCACTGTCCGATGTGGCCGGTCGCCACGAAGCCCTGCGCACCCTGTACGCCGAGGACGAATCCGGGCCGTACCAGGTGATCCTCGACTCGTTCCGGGTCCCGTTCGAGGTCGGCACCGGCTCGGTCGCCGAGGCCGCGCGCACCCCGTTCGACCTGGCCGCCGCGCCGCCGGTGCGCTCGTGGCTGTTCAGCGAGGGCGACGAGCACGTCCTGCTCGTGCTGACCCACCACATCGCCGGGGACGGCTGGTCGATCCCAGTGCTGCTGCGCGACCTGGCCGAGGCCTACGCGGCTCGGCTCGACGGGCGCGCGCCGGAGTGGGTGCCGCTGCCCGTGCAGTACGCGGACTACACGCTGTGGCAACGAGAACTCGACAGCGACGTCACGTACTGGACGGACGCCCTGGCCGGTCTGCCCGAGGAACTGGCCCTGCCCTACGACCGCGTCCGGCCCGCCACCGCGGACCACGCCGGCGGCTCGGCGGCGATCGAGATCCCGGCCGAGCTGCACGCGCGGCTCCTGGAGCTGGCGGCCGGGCGGCGCGCGACCCTGTTCATGGTCCTGCAGGCCGCTCTCGCCACGCTGCTGGCGCGCTTCGGCGCCGGCGACGACGTCCCGATCGGCACCCCCGTCGCCGGCCGCACCGACCCGGCGCTCGACGACCTCGTCGGGTTCTTCGTCAACACCCTCGTCCTGCGCACCGACGTCAGTGGCGCCCCGGCGTTCACCGAGCTGCTGGACCGCGTCCGGGAAGCCGACCTGAGTGCCTTCGAGCACGACGACGTCCCGTTCGATCGCCTGGTCGAGGAGCTGAACCCGGCCCGGTCGGCGTCGCGGCACCCGCTGTTCCAGGTCATGCTGGTGCTGCAGCAGGACAGCGCCGTCCCGGCACTGTCCGGAGTGGACACCTCGTCGTACGAGGTGGAACGGGCGGTCGTCAAGTTCGACCTCACCGTCGCCCTGGAGGAACACGGCAACGGACTCACCGGCGCCTTCGAGTACGCGACCGCGTTGTTCGACGCCGCCACCGCCGAGCGGCTGGCCGGCGCGTTCGTCTCGCTGCTGGAGCAGATCGCCGACGCGCCCACGACCTCGGTCGCGGCGTTCGACGTGCTCACGGCCGCCGACCGCGACCTCGTGCTGACGTCCGGCCACGCGCTCGACCTGGCTCCGACGCCACAGGACTGCCTGCACACCATCGTCGAACGGCAGGATCCCGACGCCGTCGCGATCCTGTTCGAGAACGAAGCCATGACCTACGGCGAGCTGAACGCCCGCGCCAACCAGGTCGCCCACCACCTCATCGACGACGGCGTCCAGCGCGGCGAGGTCGTCGGTGTCCTGCTCGACCGTGGCTTCGACTTCGCCGTCACGGTGCTCGGCGTCCTCAAGTCCGGCGCCGCCTACACCTTGCTCGACCCGAGCTACCCGGCCGAGCGCCTGGCCGTGGTCACCGAACAGGCCCGCGTCAAGCGCGTCCTGACGACCGCGCCGAGCCACCCCGACAGCACGAACCCGGACGTCGAGCTGACCCCGGCCGACCTGGCCTGCGTCATGTTCACCTCCGGCTCGACCGGCGTGCCCAAGGGCGTCGCGACCTCGCACCGCGGGGTCGTCGCCACGATGGGCCAGGGCTACGCGACCTTCGACGCCGACCAGGTGTGGCTCCAGTGCGCCCCGGTCTCGTGGGACGGCTTCGCGCTGCAGCTGTTCGGCGCGCTGCTCTACGGCGGCAAGACCGTGCTGCAGCCCGGCCAGAATCCCGAGCCCGAGCGGATCGCCGCGCTCGTCGTCGAGCACGGCGTCACCGTGCTGCACGCCTCGGCGAGCCTGTTCAACTACCTCCTCGACCAGGAACCCCAGGTCTTCGGCGTGCTGCGCCGGGCGATGACCGGCGGCGAGCCCGCGTCCGTCGCCCACGTCACCAAGGCGCTGCACGAACACCCGGACGTCGCGCTGATCAACGGCTACGGCCCGGCCGAGAGCATGGGCTACACGACGTTCCACCCGATCACCGCCGCCGACCTCGGCGGCCACACCATCCCGATCGGCCGCCCGGTCGCCAGCAAGCGCGCCTACGTCCTCGACACGCACCTCACCCTGGCCGCCCCCGGCGTCACGGGTGAGCTGTACCTGTCGGGCCACGGTCTCGCCGACGGCTATCACGGCCTGCCCGGCGCGACCGCCGAGCGGTTCGTCGCGAACCCGTTCACGGCGGGGGAGCGGATGTACCGCACCGGTGACCTGGTGCGGTGGAACGCCGACGGCGTGCTGGAGTACGTCGGCCGCGCCGACGACCAGGTGAAGGTCCGCGGCTTCCGCGTCGAGCCCGGCGAGGTGCAGGCCGTGCTGGCCCGCCACGACGGCGTCGAGCAGGCCGCGGTCGTCGTCCGCGACGGCCGGCTCATCGGCTACGTCGTCGGCGCCGCCGAACCCGCCGCGCTGCGGGTCTACCTGGGCGAGCGGCTGCCGGACTACCTGGTCCCGTCGGCGATCGTGCCCCTGACCGAGCTGCCCCGGACGGCCAACGGCAAGCTCGACCGCCGCGCCCTGCCCGCACCGGACTTCACGTCGTCGTCCCGGCGCCCGCGGACCGTCACCGAAAACGTCCTCTGTGGACTGTTCGCCGAGGTGCTCGGGCTGCCCGAGGTCGGCGTCGACGACGGGTTCTTCGACCTCGGCGGCCACTCGCTGCTGGCCGCCCGGCTGATCGGCCGCGTCCGCGCGGTCCTCGGCGTCGAGCTGGGCATCCGGGACCTGTTCCGGACGCCCGCCGTCGCCGGTCTCGCCGAGGTGCTCGGTGACGCCGCCCCGGCGCGGCCGCCGGTGACCCGCCGCGACCGTCCCGCGCGGCTGCCGCTGTCGTTCGCACAGCAGCGGCTGTGGTTCGTCGACCAGGCCGAAGAGGCCAACGCCGGCTACGACGTCCCGCGCGCCCTGCGGCTGCGCGGCTCCCTCGACGTCGTCGCCCTGCAGACAGCTTTGGCTGATGTTGTCGAGCGGCACGAAGCCCTGCGCACGGTCTTCCCCTCGCACGAAGGTGAGCCGTGGCAGGAGATCCTGACCGCGCCCGAGGTGCCGTGGACGCTCACGCAGTCCACTGAGGACGACCTGCCGGATGTGCTCTCGGTGGCCGCGTCGCACGTCTTCGACCTGCGGACCGAGCTGCCGCTGCGGGCCCACCTCGTCGAGATCGCCACCGAAGACCACGTCCTGCTGCTGGTGCTGCACCACATCGCCAGCGACGGCTGGTCCGCCGCGCCGATGCTGCGTGACCTGTCGACGGCCTACGCAGCCCGCCTCACCGGCGAAGCCCCGGGCTGGGCGCCGCTGCCGGTCCAGTACGCGGACTACACGCTCTGGCAGCGCGACGTCCTCGACGAGGCCGAGCTGGCCGGGCAAATCGGGTTCTGGCGCGAGACGCTCGCCGGAGCGCCCGAAGAGGTCGCCCTGCCCGCCGACCGCGTCCGCCCGGCCGTCGCCAGCCACCGCGGCGGTGCCGTGGACTTCGCGCTCGGCGCCGACGTCCACGCGGCGCTGGCCGACCTGGCCCGGGGCAGCGGAGCGACGCTGTTCATGGCCCTGCAGGCCGGGTTCGCCGCGCTGCTGTCGCGGCTCGGTGCCGGGGACGACGTCCCGCTCGGCGCCGTCGTCGCCGGCCGCGGCGACACCGCGCTCGACGACCTGGCCGGGTTCTTCGTCAACACCCTGGTGCTGCGCACCGACGTCTCCGGGCAGCCGACGTTCCGGCAGCTCCTGGCCCGCGTCCGCGACACCGGGCTCGCCGCGCTGGCCCACGCCGACGTCCCGTTCGAGCGGGTCGTCGAAGAGCTGAACCCGGCGCGGTCGGCGTCGCGGCACCCGCTGTTCCAGGTGATGCTGGTGCTGCAGAACAACGTCGCCGGCGAGCTGCGGCTGCCCGGCCTGGCCGCCGAGGCCGTCACGGTCCAGCGGGACGTCGCGAAGTTCGACCTCACCGCGGGTATCGAGGAGAACCGCGCCGCCGACGGCACCCCGGCCGGCCTGACCGGCCAGCTGGAGTACGCGGCCGACCTGTTCGACGCCTCGACGGCTGAGTCGATCGCGGCCCGGTTCGCCCGGTTCCTGACCGCCGCGGTGTCCACTCCGGACGTCCCGGTGACCGCCCTCGACCTGCTCACCACCGACGAACGCGCGGCTCTCCTGACCCAGGGCACGACCGAGACGACGGCTCCCGCGATGCGGCTGCACGAACTGGTCGAGCGGCAGGCCGCGTGGGCGCCGGACGCGACCGCCCTCGTCTTCGAGGGTGCGCGCATGACCTACCGGGACCTCGACACCGAAGCCAACCGGCTGGCCCGGCACCTCATCGCCGAGGGTGTCCGCCGCGGTGACCTGGTCGGTGTCCACATCGGCCGCACCCCGCGGCTGGCCGTCGCGCTGCTCGCCGTCCTCAAGACCGGCGCCGCCTACACCGTGCTGGACACGGACTTCCCGGCCGACCGCCTGGTCGGGGCCCTGCGCCGGACGTCGGCCGCGCTCGTCCTCACCGACGGACGGGAGCTGCCCTGGCGCCGGATCGACGTCGTCGCCGACGCGGCCGCCATCGCCGTCCGTGACGGCAGCGTCCTCGGCCTGCCCGGCAGCCCGGACGACCTCGCCGTCGTGATGTTCACCTCCGGCTCCACCGGCGTCCCCAAGGCCGTCGCGGCCCCGCACCGCGCGGTCGCCGGCACGCTCACCGGCCAGGACTACGCCGGGTTCGGCCCGGACGACGTCTGGCTGCAGTGCGCGCCGGTCTCGTGGGACGCGTTCGGCACCCAGCTGCTCGGCCCGCTCATGGCGGGCGGCCAGGTCGTGCTGCAGCCCGGCCAGCGCCCCGACCCCGCCCTGATCGAGGACCTGGTGCTGGCGCACGACGTCACGGTCCTGGACGTCTCGGCCAGCCTGTTCAACTTCCTGGTCGACGAGCACCCGGCGGTGTTCACGACGGTCCGCCGCGCGATGACCGGCGGCGAAGCGGCGTCACCCGCGCACCTGGCGAAGGTGCTGCGCGACTACCCGCATGTCGCGATCGTCAACGGCTACGGCCCGGCCGAGACCATGGGCTTCAGCACCTTCCACGCCGTCACGGCGGTCGACGGCCCGGTCCCGATCGGGCGGCCGCTCACCGGCAAACACGCCTACGTCCTCGACACGCTTTTGCAGCCAGTGCCCGCCGGCGTGGTCGGCGAGCTGTACCTGGCCGGTGTCGGCACCGCCCACGGCTACCTCGGGCAGCCCGGCGCGACCGCCGAGCGGTTCGTCGCGTCGCCGTTCAGCGCGGGGGAGCGGCTGTACCGCACCGGCGACCTCGCCCGGTGGAACGGCGACGGCGTGCTGGAGTACGCCGGCCGCGCCGACGACCAGGTCAAGATCCGCGGCTTCCGCGTCGAACCCGGCGAGGTCCAGGCCGTGCTGGCCCGGCACGACGGCGTCACGCAGGCCGCCGTGGTGGCCCGCGACGGGCTGCTGGTCGCCTACGTCGTCGGCACCGCCGACCCGGCCGCGGTCGCCGAGTACGCCGCGGCGCAGCTGCCGGACCACCTGGTCCCGTCGGCGATCGTGCCCCTGGAAGCACTGCCCCGGACGGCCAACGGCAAGCTCGACAAGGCCGCCCTGCCCGCGCCGCGGCGGATCAGCGCCGGGCACGTCGCGCCCCGGACGGCCACCGAGAGCACGCTGGCCGCGATCTGGGCCGACGTGCTGGGCATCCCGGTGCCGAGTGTGGAGGACAACTTCTTCGCCCTGGGCGGTCACTCGCTGCTGGCGGCCAAGGTGACCGGCCGGATGCGCACCGAGTTCGGCGTCCGGCTGGGCGTCCGCGCTCTGTTCGAAGCGCCGACGATCGCGTCGCTGGCCCGGCTGGTGCCGGAAGCGTCCACAGTGGACTTCGAGCCGATCCCGGCCCGGGACCGGTCGGCACGCACGCCGCTGTCGCCGGTGCAGCGCGGCCTCTGGTTCGCCGAACGGCTTGCCCCCGGTTCCGCGGAGTACCTGGTGCCGCTCGCGCTGCGGATCGAGGGTGACCTCGACGTCGAGGCCCTCACCGACGCGCTGTCGGCGCAGGTGGCACGGCACGAGGTGCTGCGCAGCCGGTTCGTCGAG
The DNA here is from genome assembly GCF_023023025.1 of Amycolatopsis sp. WQ 127309. Lineage (NCBI taxonomy): Bacteria > Bacillati > Actinomycetota > Actinomycetes > Pseudonocardiales > Pseudonocardiaceae > Amycolatopsis > Amycolatopsis sp. WQ 127309. The sequence goes on along the minus strand of NZ_CP095481.1, from coordinate 8,434,003 downwards.
CAGGACGGCGAGCCCGCCCAGATCGTCGACCCGGTGCGGCCGATTCCGCTCCCCGTCTCCGACGTGACCGACATCGAGGCGTACGTCCGGTCCCAGGTGGACACGCCGCTCGACATCGAAAACGGTGCAGTTTTCCGGGCCGCGCTCGGCCGGGTTTCGGTTACCGAGCACGTGCTGGTGCTGTGCCTGCACCACATCGTCGCCGACGGGTGGTCCATGGGCGTGCTGGCCGCCGAGCTGCGCGACCACTACGCCGGGAGCCGCCCGGCCGCGCTGCCGGTGCAGTTCGGCGACGTCGCAGCGTGGCAGGCCGCCGCGTCCGACGAAGCCGGGCTCGCCTTCTGGCGGGCGGCCCTCGACGGGATGCCGCACGTCGCGGAACTGCCCGCCGACCGGCCCCGACCGCTCGTGCGGGAGATCGCCGGTGCCAAGACTCCCGTCCACGTGCCCGCGGCGACAGTCAGCAAGCTGGCGACGCTGGGCGCCGGGCACGGCGCGAGCCTGTTCATGACCGTGCTGGCCGCGTTCGAGGTCCTCATCGGCCGCTACACCGCCATGCGGGACTTCGCGATCGGCACCCCGGTATCCGGCCGCAGCCACCCGCAGACCGAAGCCCTGGTCGGGCACTTCGTCAACACCGTGCCGCTGCGCGCGGACCTGACCGGCGACCCGGCGTTCACCGAGCTGCTGACCCGCGTCCGCGCCGGCACCCTGGCCGCGTTCGACCACGACGACGTCCCGTTCGACCGGATCGTCGAACTCCTGCGCCCGCAACGCGACCTCACCCGCACCCCGCTGGTCCAGATCGTGTTCGCGCTGCAGAACAACGACGAAGCCGGGTGGGCGCTGCCGGGCCTGGCCGTCGAGCGGCTGGCCGTCGACACCCGGGTCAGCAAGTTCGACCTCGAACTCGCCCTCGCCCAGGACGCCGACGGCGCCCTGACCGGCATCTTCGAGTACCCGACCGCGCTGTTCGACACCACCACGATCGAACGGCTGGCCGGCCACTTCACGACGCTCCTGGCCCGCATCGCCGACGCGCCGGAAACCCCGGTCGGCGAGCTGGACCTCCTCAGCACGACCGAACGCGAGCACCTGATCAACGGCGTCAACGACACGGTCGTGGCCTACGACGAGGACGTCTGCCTCCACCACCTCATCTCGCAGCAGGCCGCGCGGACGCCGGACGCGGTCGCCGTCGAGTACCTGGACGAGCACATCGGCTACGCCGAGCTGGAACGCCGGGCCGGAGTCCTCGCGGCGCGGCTGAGCGAGCACGGCGTCGGCCCGGACGTCCCGGTCGGCCTGCGGATGGACCGCTCGATCGACCTGATCGTCGGCCTGGTGGCCATCCTGAAGGCGGGCGGCGCGTTCGTCCCGATCGAGACCGACGCGCCCGAACCGCGTGTCCTCGGCATCCTCGGCGACGCCCACTCGCCGGTCTGCCTGGTCAACGCGGGCGCGTCGACGCCCCAGGGCAGCGAAGTCGTCTTCCTCGAAGTGTCCGCTTTGGACGGAGAAGCACCCGAACTGACCGACACCACCCACCCGGACAACCTGGTCTCGATCTACTACACCTCCGGCTCCACCGGGAAGCCCAAGGGCGTCGCCAGCACCCACCGCGGCTGGGTCAACCGGCTGCGCTGGCACCAGGACACCTACCGCCTCCAGCCGGGCGAGGGTGTCCTGCAGAAGACGACCCTGGTGTTCGACGACGCGGCCGTGGAATGCCTGTGGCCGCTCATCGTCGGCGGCCGCGTCGCGCTGATCCCACCGGGCCTGCACCGCGACCCGGCCGCGATCCTCGAAGGCGCCGTCAAGCACCAGGTGTCGAACCTACAGTTCGTGCCCAGCATGCTGACCCTGTTCCTGGAGCAGCTCACCCCGGCCGACCGCGCGGCCCTCAAGCCGCTGCGCAACGTCATCACCAGCGGCGAGGCGCTGCAGCCGGAGCTGCTGAAGCTGTTCTTCGACCGCCTCGGCGAGAACGCGACCCTGCACAACCAGTGGGGCGCCACCGAGGTGTCGATCGACTCGACCATGCGCGAATGCCTCCGGTCCGACCTCGACGGCGCCGGCTCGGTCAGCGTCGGGTCGCCGATCGCGAACAACCAGATCCACGTACTCGACGAGCACTTCCGGCCGGTCCCCGTCGGCGTCCCCGGTGACCTCTTCATCGGCGGCGTCGGCCTGGCCCGCGGTTACCTCGGCAACCCGGGCAAGACGGCGGCGGCGTTCCTGGCCAGCCCGTTCGTCCCCGGCGAGCGGCTCTACCGCACCGGCGACCGCGGCCTGCGCACCCCCGACGGCGCGCTGACCTTCCTCGGCCGCCAGGACTCGCAGGTCAAGATCCGCGGCATCCGCGTCGAGCCCGGCGAGGTCGAGCAGGTGCTGCTCGAACTGCCCGGGGTGCGCGAAGCCGCGGTGACGGTCTGGCAGCCGTCGCCCGGCGACAAGCGCCTCGCCGGGTACGTCACCGCGCAGGCCGGCGTCACCCTCACCGAAGCCGAGATCCGCGAGCAGCTGCGCGAGCGGCTGCCCGTCTACCTCGTTCCGACGGCCCTGAGTGTGCTGCCGGAGTTCCCGACCACCACCAGCGGCAAGATCGACCGCAAGGCGCTCCCCGCGCCCGCCGCGGCCGGCGCCGAGTACCGCGCCCCGGAAGGTCCGGTCGCGGAACTGGTCGCCGAGGTGCTGCAGCACGTGCTCGGCGTCGAACGGGTCGGCGCGGACGACAACTTCTTCGACCTGGGCGGGCACTCCCTGCTGGGCGTGCGGGTGGTCGCCGAGCTGCGCAAGCGGCTCTCGGCGGACATCCCGATCCGGCTGATCTTCGACTCGCCCACGGTCGCGGAACTCGCCGACGCCGTCGCCCGCGCCACCCGCCGCGAGTTCCAGGCCATCCCCAAGCGACCCGACGGCCCCGCGCCCCTCGCGGGTGTCCAGGTCGGCATGTGGCTGGCCGACCGGATGGCCCCGTCGAGCGCGGAATACCTGGTGCCCAACGCGGTCCGCCTGCGCGGCGCCCTCGACGTCGACGCGCTCGCGGCGGCTCTGACCAAGCTGGTCGAGCGGCACGAGATCCTGCGGACCCGGTTCGTGGAGCTGGACGGGGAGCCCAAGCAGGTCGTCGACCCGGCCGGGCCGGTCCCGCTGCCGGTCACCGACATCGACGCGGTCGAGCCGTTCCTGGCGGCGCGGCCCATCGACCTCGCCACCGGACCGGTGTTCTCGGCGGCGCTCGGCCGGCTGGCCGAGCACGACCACGTGCTCGTGTTGTCGGCCCACCACATCGTGCTCGACGGCTGGTCCGAAGGCATCCTCGCCGAGGAACTGCGCGACCTCTACGCGGGCATCGAGCTGGCGCCGCTGCCGGTGCAGTACGCCGACGTCGCGACCTGGTCCCAGCCCACCGAAGCCGATGTCGAATTCTGGCGGACGCAGCTGTCCGGCGTCCCGCAGGTCGTGCAGCTGCCCGCCGACCGGCCTCGGCCGGCGGTGCGCGACCCGCGGGGCGCGCGGTACGAGTTCAGCGTCCCGGCGGAACTGGCCACCCGGCTCGGCGAGCTGGGTGCCGAAGCGCGGGCGAGCCTGTTCATGACGCTGCTGGCCGGGTTCCAGGTGCTCGTCTCCCGGCACACCGGGCTGCGCGAGTTCGCGATCGGCAGCCCGGTCGCCGGCCGCGACCACCCCGACACCGAGCGGCTGATCGGCCAGTTCGTCAACACGCTCGCCCTGCGTGCGGACCTGACGGGCTCACCCGGCTTCACCGAACTGGTGGAACGCGTCCGCGAGACGGCGCTGAACTCCTTCAGCCACCAGGAAGTCCCGTTCGACCGCGTCGTCGCCGAACTCCGGCCCGAACGCGACCCGAGCCGCAACCCTCTGGTGCAGCTGATGTTCGCACTGCAGACCGTCTCCGAAGGCGGCTGGGAACTCGGCGACCTCGACTGCGAGCCTCTCGGCATCGAGACGGGCGCGGCCAAGTTCGACCTCGCCATGGTGCTGCGCGAGCAGCCCACCGGCGCGGTCGACGGCGTTCTCGAATACCCGGTCGCGCTGTTCGAGGAGGAGACGGTCGCCGCGTTCGCCGAGCGGTACGTCCGGCTCCTGACCGGGTTCGCCGCCGAACCGCAACGCCCGGTGGACCGCGTCACGATGCTCGACGCGGCCGAGGTCACCCCGCTCGACGACCACGCCCCCGGCGGGACATTCGCGGGGCTGATCGAAGCCCAGGTGCGACGTTGTCCGGACGCCCCGGCCGTGCTGGCCGGACCGGATTCGCTCACCTACGCCGAACTGGACCGGGCGGCGAACCGCGTGGCTCGCGTGCTGCAGGCTCGCGGTGCCGCGCCGGAGAAGGTGGTCGCGCTGCTGCTGCCGCGTTCGGCCGACCTGGTCGTGGCGCAGCTCGCGGTCGTCAAGACCGGAGCGGCGTTCCTGCCGGTCGACCCGAGCTACCCGGAGGAGCGCATCCGGTACATGCTCGACGACGCCGACCCGGTGCTGACCCTCCGGGAGCTGCCGGAGTCCACAATGGACGACAGTCCGCTGGACGTCGAGGTCGAGCCGGAGAACGCGGCGTACGTGATCTACACGTCGGGCTCCACCGGACGGCCGAAGGGCGTCGTCGTCAGCCACGCCGGCCTCGGCACCCTGGTGGCCAACACCATCGACGCCTACCAGGTCGGGCCGGGGGACCGGGTGCTGCAGTACGTGTCGCCGAGCTTCGACGCCTCGGTGCTGGAACTGTGCGCCTCCCTGATGACCGGCGCCGCCCTCGTCGTCACCCCGCCGGGACCGCTGCTCGGTGACCAGCTGCGCGACGTCCTCGCCGAAGGACGCGTCACGCACGCGCTGATCCCGCCCGCCGCCCTGGCGACCGTCGAGGACCCGGACCTGCCGGACTTCCGTACGGTCGTCGTCGGCGGCGACGTCTGCCCGCCCGAACTGGTCGCGAAGTGGGCACCGGGCCGCCGGATGCTCAACATGTACGGCCCGACCGAAGCCACGGTCGTCTCCACGGTCAGCGAACCCCTGGTGCCGGGACAGCAGGTGACCATCGGCGGTGCGCTCAAGCACACCCAGGCGTACGTGCTGGACGACCGGCTCCAGCCGGTGCCACCAGGCGTCGCGGGTGAGCTGTACGTCGCGAGCCCGGGCCTGGCCCGCGGGTACCTCGGCCGTCCGGGGCTCACCGCGAGCAGGTTCGTCGCCAACCCGGCGGGCGGGCGGATGTACCGCACCGGCGACCTCGTCCGCCGCACCCGCGCCGGGAACCTCGAGTTCCTCGGCCGGACCGACGACCAGGTCAAGATCCGCGGCTTCCGCATCGAACTCGGCGAAGTCGAGTCCGCGCTGCGGGCCCACCCGGCGCTCACCGCTGCGGTCGTCCTCGCCAAGCCGGACCCGGCCGGGCAGAAACGCCTGGTCGCGTACGTGGTCGGCGACGTCACCGCAGCCGATCTGCGCACTGACCTGGCCCAGCGCCTGCCGGACCACCTGGTGCCGTCCGCGTTCGTGGTGCTGGACGCCATGCCGGTCAACGCCAGCGGCAAGCTCGACCGGGCCGCGCTGCCCGAACCGGCCGAGGAGACGGCGGACTACGTCGCCCCCAGCAGTCCCGAGGAGCAGCTGATCGCCGACATCTGGGCCGAGGTGCTCGGCGTGCCCCGCGTCGGGCTCGGCGACGACTTCTTCGCACTGGGCGGGCACTCCGTGCTCGCCGCCAAGGTCCGCATGCGGCTGCAGGCCGCGTTCGGCGTGGACCTCTCCTTGCCCGTGCTCTTCCAGACCACCACGGTCACCGCGCTCGCCGCGGTGGTCCACACCGAGATCGAGGCCGAGCTCGCCGGCATGTCCGAGCAGGAGCTCCTCGACTCCCTCACCGAGGAGGCCAGCGCATGACCACGTTCGACACCCGCCCCGCCGGCGACACTGCCGACGCCGATCGGGCGGCCCGGCTGCGGGCCGCGGTGCTCGCCCGGCGGCTGCGTGGACGCACCACCGCGCCGGTCCGCACCTTCGGCCGCGCCGACCGCGACGTCCCGCTGCCGCTCTCGGCCGGGCAGCAGCGCTTGTGGTTCCTCGACCGCCTCGACCCGGACAGCGCCGAGTACGCCGTGCCGCTCCTGCTCCGCCTGGACGGCGACCTCGACGTCGACGCCCTCCAGCGTGCCCTCGACGCCCTGGTGGCGCGGCACGAGATCCTGCGCACCACCTACATCGCGGAGGACAACAAGCCGCGTCAGGTCATCGGCGCCCCGGCCCCGGTCGAGCTGCCGGTGGTCGACGGCGACGTCGACGCGGTGCTCGCGGAGTACGTCGGCCGCCCGTTCGACCTGGCCAACGGCCCGGTGTTCCGGGCCATGCTGGTCCGCGAGACGCCGCAACGGCACGTGCTGGCGCTCAACGTCCACCACATCGCCTGCGACGGCTGGTCCCTGCCCGTCCTCCTCGACGACCTCCGCAAGCTCTACACCGGCGCCGAACTGCCGCCGATCGCACTGTCCTATGCGGACTTCGCCGTCTGGGAGCAGTCCCGGGTGGACGTCCACGAGGCCGACCTCGCCTACTGGAAGGACCGTCTCGCCGGGCTCGAGACGCTCGAGCTGCCCGCGGACCGGCCGCGCCCGGCCACCCGCGACCACCACGGCGCGTCGGTCCGGTTCACCATCCCCGCACCCGCGGCGGAAGCGGTGCTGAACCAGGGCAAAGCCGTCGGCGCGACGCCGTTCATGACGCTGCTCGCCGCCGCGTACGTCGTGCTGGGCCGCCACACCGGCCGTGAGGACATTGCCGTCGGCACCCCGGTCGCCGGCCGCTCGCGGGCCGAGCTGGAGCACATGGTCGGGTTCTTCGTGAACACCGTCGTCGCCCGCGGCGACCTCTCCGGCGACCCGGACTTCGCGACGCTGGCCGAGCGCGTCAAGGTGGCGCGGCTGGCCGACCAGTCCCACGAGGACCTGCCCTTCGAACGGCTCGTCCAGGAACTCGCCCCGGAACGCGACCTCGCGCACACCCCGGTCGTCCAGGTGATGTTCGCCGTCTACGACGCCTCCGAAGGCGAAGCCGCACTCGGTGACCTCACGGTGTCGTCGGTGGACCAGGAGTCGTCGACGGCGAAGTTCGACCTGATGATCTCCTTCGTCCGCCAGGCCGACGGCTCCGTGGCCGGCGTGCTGGAGTACGCGACGGCGCTGTTCGACCACGTCCGGATGGCGCGGATGGGCGAGCACTTCGTCCGCCTCTGCACCGAGCTGGCCGCCCGCCCCGCCGCCCGGCTGTCCGAAGTGGACGTTCTCGGCGCCGACGAGCGGACCCTGCTCCTGGACACCTGGAACGCCACGGCCGAGCCCTACCTGCGCGGCACCCTGCACGGCCGGATCGCCGAACAGGCCGTGTCCAACCCGGACGCCATCGCCGTCCGCTGCGGCGCGGTCGAGCTGACCTACGCCGAGGTGGAAGCCCGCGCGACCCGGCTGGCCCAGCGGCTGCGCGCCGAGGGCGTCGGCGTCGAAACCCCGGTCGGCGTCCTCTGCGAGCGCGGCCCGCTGCTGCTGCCGGTGCTGCTGGCCGTCCTCAAGACCGGCGGCCACTACATCCCGCTCGACCCGGCCTACCCGCAGGACCGCAAGGAGTACATGCTCCGCCAGGCCGGCGCCCGCGTGCTCGTCACCACCCGCCGGTACGCCGACGAGAACCTCGGCGAGGTCGTCGTCTTCGCGGACGAGGCCGTCGTGGACGACCCGGCGCCGTGGCAGGACCCGGTCGTCGATCCGGAGAACCTCGCCTACGTCATCTACACCTCCGGCTCCACCGGCCGCCCCAAGGGCGTGATGATCAGCCACCGCGGCGTGCTGCACTACCTCGACTGGTGCCGCCAGGCCTACCGTGCCGACGAGGGCGACGGTGCGCCCGTGCACTCCTCGCTCGCCTTCGACCTCACCGTCACCGGGCTGTTCCTGCCGCTGCTGTGCGGCACGACGGTGACGCTGGTGCCGGAGGACGAGCACCCGGTCGCCGGGCTCGCGGACGTGCTGTCCAGCGGCCGGAAGTTCAGCTTCGTCAAGCTCACCCCGGCCCACCTCGAACCGCTGCGCCGCTGTCTGGCGCCCGAGGCGGCGGCCGCGGCCGCGCACCTGGTCGTCGGCGGCGAGCAGCTCACCGCCGAGGCCCTGGAGTTCTGGCGCGAGAACGCCCCCGAAGTCGTGGTGGCCAACGAGTACGGCCACACCGAGACGTCGGTGGCCAACGTGATCAACCTGCTGCCCGCCGCCGAATGCGTCACCACCCCGATCTCGGTCGGCCGGCCGATCTGGAACACCGAGGTCTACCTGCTCGACGAGTACCTGCGCCCGGTCCCGGTCGGCGTCACCGGCGAGCTGTACGCGGGCGGCGCGGGTGTCGCCCGAGGCTTCGCCGGGAGCCCGGGGCTGACGGCGGCCAAGTACGTGCCCAACCCGTTCGGCCCGGGCCGGCTCTACCGCAGCGGTGACCTGGCCCGGTACCTGCCGGACGGGCGGCTGGAGTTCGTCGGCCGCACCGACCACCAGGTCAAGGTCCGCGGTTACCGCATCGAGCTGGGGGAGATCGAGGCCGCGCTGGTCGGCGGCCCCGGTGTCACCGAGGCGGTCGCCGTGGTCCGCGACGGAGCTCTCGCCGGCTACGTCGCGCCGTCCACAGTGGACGTCGACGCGTTGCGCGCCCACCTGTCCGAGCGGCTGCCGGAGTACATGGTGCCGTCGACGCTGACCACCCTGGACACGCTGCCGCTGACGTCGAACGGCAAGATCGACCGCGTCGCGCTGCCCGCACCGGACGCCACGCCGGTCTCGACGTCCGGCGTCCTGCCGCGCGACGAGCTGGAGATGGCGCTCGCGAAACTGTGGGAAGACCTGCTCGGCCGCCGCGTCGGCGTCACCGACGGCTTCTTCGAGGTCGGCGGGCACTCGCTGCTGGCCGTGGTGCTGGTCGACCGGATCAAGGCCGAACTGGGCGCCACCGTCGGGCTGGCCGAGGTGTTCCGCGCGCCGACCGTGCGGGCGCTGGCCGACCACATCCGCGCCGGCGACAGCGGCGGGGGACTGGTCGTGCCGCTCTCGCCCGGCCGCACCGGCGTCGCGCCGCTGTTCCTGCTGCCGCCCACCGCGGGCAGCCCGTTCCCCTACCTGCAGCTGGTCGCCGAGCTGGACCCGGCGCTGCCGGTGTTCGGCCTGCAGGCGCCCGGCTTCGCCCCCGGCGAGGACCCGGTCCACACCATCGAGGAGCTGGCCGCCCGGTTCGTCGCCGACCTCCTGCCGGTCGCCGGGGACCGCCCGATCCGGCTCGCCGGCTGGTCCCAAGGCGGGTCGGTCGCCTTCGAAATGGCCGCGCAGCTGGAAAAAGCGGGCCGCGCGGTCGAGCACCTGTGCGTCATCGACGCGACCGTCCTCGGCGTCGACGACTACGGCAACCCGCTGCCCGACATCGACACCAGCGACCCGCTGGCCTGGTTCGGCGAGGCCATCCTGAAGCTCGAGCCGGGCGCCGACACGCTGGACGAGATGCTCGCCGAGGCCCGAGACCGCGGCATGGTCTCCGAAGTCGCGGGCAACGCCGTCGTCGAGCAGATGGCCCGGGTCTACCTGGCCGGCAAGGACGCGGTCGAGGCCTACCGCTGCCGCGCGGTCGTCGACACCGGCATCCACCTGATCACCTCCACCGGCACCCACCCGGTGAAGGGCCGCCCGGAGGTGCGCCCGGAGAGCTGGCGCGCCCGCACGCGCGGCGAACTCACGGTGACGCCGGTTTCGGGCCACCACTGGGACATGGTCGAACCGCCGCACGTGGCGGAGCTGGCGCGGGCCGTGCTGGCCGGGCTGGCCGTGACCGCCGACGAGTGAAGGAGAACGCCATGACCGAGGACCTCGCGGTCGCCGCACCGGCCCCCGCCACCGTCACCGACCCGCGCGCGGGCAGCTTCCGCGTCGACGCCCACCACGGCGAGATCCTGCAAGGGGTCTTCGTCACCGGCGACCGGCTGCGCCGCGGCCTGGTCACCCTGCCGTGCCCGCTCTACAGCACCCGCGCGACGTTCCTGCCCACCGAGGACGCCGGCACGACCGTGCGGCCCGCGTGGCGCAGCAAGGCCCGCCGTGCCGCCGACCTGACCCTGGCCCGGCTCGGGCACCCGGTTCCGGGCGGGCTGCTCGACATCACCAGCGACATCCCGCTCTGCCGCGGTTTCGGGTCGTCGACGGCGGACGTGACGTCGGCGATCGGCGCGGTGCTCGCCGCGACCGGCCGCCGGCTCACCCCGGCCGAGGTCGGCGCGCTCGCCGTCGAAGCCGAAACCGCGTCCGACTCCCTGATGTACGGCGGCCGCGCGGTGGTCTTCGCACACCGCGAGGGCGAGCCGATCGAAGACCTCGGCGAGCTGATGCCGCTGTCCGTGCTGGGTTTCGGCACCAGTCCGGGCGGGCGCGGCGTCGACACCCTGGAACTCCCGCCCGCGCGCTACACGTCCTGGGAGATCGAGGCGTTCCGCCCGCTGCGCGGCCTGCTGCGCCGGGCCATCAACGACGGCGACGCACGGCTGCTCGGCCGGGTCGCCACCGCCAGCACCCTGCTCAACCAGCGCCACCTGCCCATCCCGGGGCTGGACGACATCCTCGCCGTCGCCCGCGCCGCCGGGGCCGCCGGCGTGCAGGTCGCGCACAGCGGCGACGTCGCCGGCCTGATCTTCGACGCGGCCGACGCCGAAACCCCGGCGCGGCTGGAGTTCGCCGCGACCCGGCTCGACGTGACCGAAACCTGGCAGTTCGAAACCGAAAGGTGAGTCCGATGACCCTTGCCGCTCCCCTCAGCCACGCTGTCAGCCGGTCCGTTGTGGAAGCCACCGAGCTGCCCCGGATCATCCGCATCCGGCCGAACTTCCACGTGGCCGCCTTCGGCCTGATGAAGCTGCTGCCCGCCCGGTTCATGCTCGACCGCGCCGAAGAACGCGGCGAAGTCGGCCCCGGCACCACCGTGCTCGAGACGTCGTCGGGCACCTTCGGCCTCGGCCTCGCGATGGTCTGCCGGCTGCGTGGCTACCCGCTCACGATCGTCGGCGACCCGGCGATCGACGCGCCGTTGAAGCGCCGGCTCGAGCACCTCGGCGCCCGCGTCGAGATCTGCCCGAAGCCCAGCCCGGTCGGCGGGTTCCAGCGCGCCCGGCTCGACCGGCTGGAGGAGCTGCGCGCGGAGTACCCGAACCACTGGGTGCCCGGCCAGTACAGCAATCCCGACAACCCGGCGTCCTACGCGCTGGTCGCCGAGCAGCTCGCCGAGACGATCGGCGTGCCGGACTGCCTGGTCGGCGCGGTCGGCTCCGGCGGGTCGACGTCCGGCACCAGCTCGTTCCTGCGGATGCTCGCCCCCGAGCTGAACCTGATCGGCGTCGACACGCAGCGCAGCGCGATCTTCGGCCAGCCCGACGGCCCGCGGGTGCTGCGCGGGCTCGGCAACAGCCTGGTGCCACCCAACGTCGCGCACGAAAGCTACGACCAGGTGCACTGGATCGGCGCCGCGGAGGCGTTCGCCGCGACCCGCGAGCTGTACGCGCGGCACTGCCTGTTCATGGGCCCGACCAGCGGAGCGTCCTTCAAGGTCGCCGACTGGTGGTCGCGGCAGCACCCGGACGCCACCGTCGTCGCGCTGCTGCCGGACGAGGGCTACCGCTACCAGGACACCGTCTACTCCGACGAGTGGCTGCGGGCCCAGGGGCTGGCCCACCCGGGCGCGGCCGAGCCGTACGAGGTCGTCGCCCCCACCGAGCCCGGCGGCTCGTGGAGCTGGCTGAACTGGGGCCGGCGCCGCCTGGTTCCCGACGTGGCGGCGTGATGCGCACCCTGCTGCTCGTCGAAAGCAACACCACCGGCACCGGACGGCTGTTCGCCCGCCGGGCCCGCGAGCTCGGCTACGAGCCGGTGCTGGCGGCGGCCGACCCGAACCGCTACCCGTACGCGGCCGAGGACGGCGTCCGCGTCGTCCAGTGCGACACGGCCGACGCCTGCGCGGTCCTCGCCGCCGACATCGGCGAACCGGCCGGGGTGACGACCAGCTCGGAGTACTTCATCCCGGTCGCGGCGCGGATCGCGGCGAAGCTGGACCTGCCCGGCCCGGACCCGGACGCCGTCACCGACTGCCGCAACAAGGCCCACCAGCGGGCCGCGCTGGCGGCGATGGCACCGAAGTGCACGGTCGTGACGTCGGTGGCCGCGGCCGTCGCGGCGGCCACCGAGTTCCCCGTGGTGCTCAAGCCGGCCGAGGGCTCGGGCAGCGTCGGGGTGCTGCGGTGCGAGACACCCGAGTCGGTGGCGTCCCAGGCGGCGGCGCTGCTTTCGGTGACCCACAACGAACGCGGCCTGCCGGTGCCGGCGCAGGTGCTGGTGGAGCCGTACGCGAGCGGGCCGGAGTACTCGGTCGAGCTGTTCGGCGACGTCGTCGTGGCGATCGTCCGCAAGCACCTCGGGCCGGCGCCGTTCTTCGTCGAGGTCGGCCACGACGCCCCGGCCGCGCTGCCACCCGCGGACGAGACGGCGCTCGCGGACACGGCCCGGGCCGCGGTGAGCGCGCTCGGCCTCGGGTTCGGGGCCGCGCACGTCGAAATCCGGCTCACCCCGGACGGCCCGCGCCTGATGGAGGTCAACCCCCGCCTGGCGGGCGGGATGATCCCGGAGCTGGTCCGCGCGGCCACCGGCGTCGACCTGGTGGCGGCGCAGGTGGCGGCGGTGCTGGGGGACGACCAGCACCTGCGGCCGGACCGGCGGGTGTGCGCCTCGCTGCGGTTCCTGACGGCGTCGTCGGCGTCGGTGGTCGCGGCGGGGGACGCGGTCGCCGAAGCCGGCGCCGTGCCCGGGGTGGTGGAAGCCCGGCTGTCCCGGCCGGACGGCACCGTCGTCCGGCCGGCGCGGGACTACCGCGACCGGGCCGGGTACGTGCTGGCCGTCGCGGACCGACCTCGTGCCGGTCGCGCGGCCGCGGTGGCGGGGCTGAACCGGTTGCGCGCCGCCCTGATCCCCCGAGGAGAAACCCGATGACGCTGAGGTTCCTGATCGCCACCGTCGCGCAGACCGCCGAAGCCCACGCCGACCGCGCGGGCGACGAACGGGACCCGGACGGTCCCGCACCCCACCCGGAAACCCCGGAAGGAGCACCCCGATGACCATCGCCAAGGGCGATACCGGACGGCTGAGCAGCCCGGTCGCCGCCGCCGCACGGGAGATCCTCTTCGACCGCGACACCGCCCCCGCAGCGGACCCAGTCGCCGCCGAGCTCGGCCTGATCAGCCAGGTCGACCGCGCCCACGTCGTGATGCTCGCCGAACGCGGCATCGTCGACGCCGCCCGCGCCGCCGAGCTCCTCGCCGGCATCGAAAACCTGCGGGCGCACCGGTTCGCGCCGCTGCACGAGGTCCCCGCGCCCCGCGGCCGGTACCTCGCCTACGAGTCCTACCTGATCGACACCCTCGGCCCCGAGATCGGCGGAATCCTCCACAGTGGACGGTCGCGCAACGACCTCAACGCCACCGTCGTGCGGCTGCGGCTGCGGGAGCCGCACGAGCGGCTGCTCGCCGAGTCCGACGCCCTCGGCCGCGCCCTGCTGGACCGCGCGCGGCGCTGGGCCGACGTCACCATGCCCGCCTACACCCACCACCAGCCCGCGGTGCCGATCACCTACGGCCACTACCTGGCCGGGGTGGCGAGCGCACTGGTGCGCGACGTCGAAGGGCTGTGGCAGGCCGGGGCGGAGCTCGACCAGAACCCGCTCGGCGCGGGCGCGGTCGGCGGGACGTCGCTGCCGGTCGACCAGCACCGCACGACGGCGTTGCTCGGCTTCGCCGCGCCGCTGGCGAACTCGCTGCACGCCGTCGCGTCGCGGGACCTGGTGCTGCGGCAGCTGTCCGCGGCCACCGTGCTCGGGGTGCTGCTCTGCCGCGTCTCGCACGACCTGCAGGCCTGGACCAGCGCCGAGGCCGGGCTGCTGCGGCTGGCCGACGACGTCGTCGGGTCCAGCTCGATGATGCCGCAGAAGCGCAACCCGTTCCTGCTGGAGCACGTCCAAGGCCGGGCGCTGGCGCCGCTCGGCGCGTTCACCGCGTCGGCGAGCGCGATGGCCACCGCGCGGTTCACCAACGCCATCGCCGTCGGCACCGAAGCCGTCGCCCCGGCCTGGTCGGCGCTCGAAGCGGCCACCGACGCGGTCGTCCTGCTGCGGCTGGTCGTCGAAGGGGCCGAGCCGGTGCCCGAGCGGATGTACGAACGCGCCGTCGACGGCCAGACCGCCGCCACCCACCTCGCCGAACGGCTCGTCGACGCCGGGATGCCGTTCCGGCAGGCGCACCACGAGGTCGGCGCCATCGCCAAGGAGGCCCTCGACGCCGGGCTGCCGCTGCACGAAGTCGCCCGGACCCGGCTGGCCGGCCAGCCCGAGCACGTCCTCGCGGCGCTCGACCCCGCCGAAGTCGCCCAGCACGCCGCCCACGGTGGCGGCCCGGCGCGGGACTCCGTGCTCGCCGCCGTCACCGAGGCCGAGACGGCGTTCGCCCGCATCCGCGCCGACGTCGAGGAACGCCGCTGGCGCTGGAGCCAGGCCGAGATCGGCCTCGACGACGCCGTCCGCTCGCTCATCGACACCCGGAGCACGTCATGACGTTCACCGTCGTCCGCAACGACGAGGAGCAGTACTCGATCTGGCCCGCCGGCCGCGACCTGCCGCCGGGCTGGCTGAGCGCCGGCGTCACCGGCCCGCGTGACCGGTGCCTCGCCCACATCGACGCCGTCTGGACCGACATGCGCCCGCGGAGCCTCCGCGACCGCATGGCCACCCGCTGACCCCTTAGGAGCCTGTTGTGACGACCTTCGCCGACGACCTCGCGACCCTGCGCCCGGAAACCGTGCCCGCCCAGGGCACGCACGTCGAACTGCGCAGCGACACCTTCACCCTGCCCACCCCGGCGATGCTCGAGGCGGTCGCCCGCGCCCCGCTCGGCGACGACGTCTACGGCGAGGACCCGACCGTGGACCGCCTCGAACAGCTTTCGGCCGAGCTGCTCGGCAAGCAGGCCGGCTGCCTGATGCCGAGCGGCACGATGGCCAACCTGACCGCGCTGCTGGCCCACTGCCCGCGCGGCGGCAAGGCGATCGTCGGCCACGAGTCCGACGTCTACGTCTACGAAGCGGGCGGCGCGTCGCTGTGCGGCGGCATCGTCTACGACCCGCTGCCCAACCTCGCCGACGGCACCATCGACCCGGCGGCGATCGCCGAGGCGCTCGCGGTGGACCGCAGCGACCCGCAGATCGCGCCGCCGGCGGTGCTGAGCCTGGAGACGCCGCAGAACCGCTGCGGCGGGCTGCCGCTGCAGCTGGACTACCTGAGCGAGGTGTCGCGGCTGATCCGCTCCCACGGCGTCGCCCTGCACCTCGACGGCGCCCGGCTGTTCAACGCCGCGGTGGCGCTGGGCGTCAGCGCGGCGGAGATCGCCAAGCACGCCGACACCGTGCAGATCTGCCTGTCGAAGGGCCTGTGCGCGCCGATCGGCTCGGTGCTGGTCGGCGACCGCGTGACGATCGCGGCGGCCCGCCGGATGCGCAAGATGCTCGGCGGCGGCATGCGCCAGGCCGGGATGATCGCGGCCTGCGGCATCGTCGCGCTCACGGAGATGACCGAGCGCCTGGCCGACGACCACGCCCGCGCGGCCCGTCTGGCGCGTGGCCTCTCGCGCGTCCCGGGCGTCCGCCTGGACCCGGGCCCGCCGCTGACGAACATGGTGTTCTTCAAGGTCCGCGACGACCGCTACACCACCCGCACCCTGATCGAGGCGGCCCGCCGCCGCGGCATCAAGGTGGAGGAGCTGGGCACCGACCGCATCCGCGCGGTCACCCACGCCGGAGTCGACGACGACGCCATCGACCGCGCGATCACGGTGTTCACCGAGCTGCTGGGCCCGACCGCCGGCCTGCGGTGACCCGCCGGATCACTCGTGCCGCCATGAACGAGGCCCGCCTGAACCCCGCTGCGGACGGGGAAAGGCGGGCCTCGGGCCGATGCTCCTTTGTGGACGGACAGCCGTCACCGGGTGGGGGTGACGGTGCCGGTCGTGGCGGATTCCCGGCGCTTGCGCTGGATCGCTTCCTGCTGACGCTGCAACTGGTCGTGCCAAGCTCCTGAGTCGTTCATGATGGTCTCCGGGTGGGCGAGGCGTGCGGCAGTCCGGCGAAAGGCGCCGCGGCCGGTGGGTTTCGCTGTGTCGCAGAAGTACCCAGCGGGATGACGGGTCAATCAGCTTTTACGCCTGCCACCAGGCATTAGTCCGCTCGGACGCAGTCGCCCCGCGGAGTCGGCACGGTCTGTAGCGCGTCGACGGAGGCTCGGTCCCGCCGGCCGAACCGGACTTTTCGGTTCTTCCGCAACGGATACCGGATGTTGTTCCGGCCGGGCCGCAGGTGCTATACCGGCAGCTGCCCGGTGTCGCGATGACGCGATGCCACAAGCGAGCGGGGTGTCTGGTGGCCAACCGTACTTTGCGCTCATCCGTCGTGGTGGCGGCCTTGACCGCACCCGTCCTCCTGATGGGGACCGCGACCGCGGCGGCCGGCGCTCCGCCAGGGCGGCAGCTGACGATCGAGACGGTGTCGAACCCGCGGCCCGCGCTCGTCAGCGGGGGACAGGTGCTGGTCAAGGTCGTCCCGCCGGCGCGAGCGCGGGTCACCGTCAGCGGCAACGGCCACGACGTCACCTCGAGCTTCCACGCCCAGCCGGACGGCAGCCTGCTCGGCCTGGTCACCGGCCTGCGCGACGGAGCCAACGACCTGAGCGCCCGGACGAGCGGGCCCGGTCCGGACCAGCGGGCGAACCTGCGCGTCACCAACCACCCGATCACCGGGCCCGTTTTCTCCGGCTCGCAGCAGCGCCCGTTCTACTGCGAAACCCAGGCGTTCGGCCTGCCCGCGGCGTCCCAGCCGCTGTGCAGCGCGCCGACCCAGGTGAGCTACCAGTACAAGACCACCGCCGGGGCGTTCGCGCCGCTGGCGGACCCGGCGACCCGGCCCGCGGACCTCGCGACGGCCACGGTCGGCGGGCACGCGGTGCCCTACGTCGTCCGCGTCGAACGCGGCACGATCGACCGCGCCGTCTACGAGATGGCGGCGCTCTACGACGGCACGCCGTCACCCGTCGCGCCGGACAAGAGCTGGAACGGGAAGCTGGTCTACACCTTCGGCGGCGGCTGCAACGCGGGCTACCACCAGGGCAACTCGACCGGCGGGGTCGTCAACGACCTGTTCCTGGCCCAGGGTTACGCGGTCACGTCGTCGACCCTGAACGTGCTCGACAACAACTGCAGCCCGATCATCTCCGCCGAAGCGGCGATGATGGTCAAGGAACACTTCATCGAGACCTACGGCCCGGTCGCCCACACCATCGGCTGGGGCGGCTCGGGCGGGGCGATCCAGCAGTACGACATCGCCGAGAACTACCCCGGCATCGTCGACGGCATCATCCCGGGCGTCTCGTTCCCGGATCCGCTCAGCGTGGGCGGCCCGGTGTCGGACTGCCGCCTGCTGGACCGGTACTTCGCCGGGCCGGGCGCGTCGTTCACCGCGGCGCAGAAACAGGCCGTCGCGGGGTTCACCAGCTACGACACCTGCGTCTCCTGGGACCAGACCTTCGCCAGCCGCGCCACCGCGACCGACAGCTGCAACGCGGCCATCCCGGTCTCGGCACGCTGGGATCCGGTCACCAACCCGCGCGGGGTGAAGTGCAACTCGAACGAGCAGCTGGCCAACCAGATCGGCCGGGACCCGAAGACCGGGTTCGTGCGCAGCCCGCTGGACACCACCGGGGTGCAGTACGGCCTGGCCGCGCTGAAGGCCGGGACGATCACCGCGGCGCAGTTCGTGGACCTCAACGCCGCCATCGGCGGCCTCGACTACACCGGAAAGCCCGTGGCGCAGCGGATCGCGGCCGACCCGAAGGCGCTCAGCGCGGTGTACGCCGACGACATCCTGAACTCGGCGTCGCAGGGCTTGCGGGAGACGCCGATCATCGACCAGCGGACCGATCTCGACCTGGCCGGGTTCGGCAACGACATCCACACCACCGAGTGGTCCTACGTGATGCGGCAACGGCTTCTGCGGGCCAACGGCACCGCGGGCAACCAGGTCATCATCGAAAACCACGCCACCGGGCCCGAAGCGGCGGCCGCCAGTGTCTACGAGCTCGACGCGATGGACCGCTGGCTCACCGCGATCGACGCCGACGGTTCACACCGGAGCCACCAGCAGAAGGTGCTGGCGAACCGACCGCGCGATCTCGGCGACGGGTGTTACCTGTCCGCCGCGTCGCGGATCACCGAGAAGCTGACGTACCCGGCGAGCGGCCAGTGCGGCGCGCAGTACCCGGTGGCGGCCAACACCCGGATGGTGGCGGGGGAGAGCCTGGCCCTCGACGTGCTGAAGTGCCGCCTCCAGCCGCTGGACTTCCGCGACTACCCGGTCACCTTCACGACAGCGGAGCGGACCCGGCTGCGGGCGGCGTTCCCCGGTGGCGTGTGCGACTACAGCCGTCCAGGCGTCGGGCAGCGTGCCCCGATCGGCACCTGGCTGAGCTACGGCGACGAACGGACCGGCACCACGCCGCCGACCAAGCTGCGGTGACGGACGGGCTCGGTGGGCGTTCCGATCGGAACGCCCACCGAGTCGTCAGACCTCCTGGAGCGCCGTCTCGGCGGGGGCGCGGCCCCGCAGCGGGATCTGGCGGACGAAGAACGCGATGACGATGCCCGCCGCCGCGACCGAGGCGGCCACGACGAACATCGTGCCCAGGCTGTCGGTGACGGCGACCTTGAACATGTGCTGCGCGGCTTCGGGCAGCTTGTGCAGGATGGCGGGAGTCATCTGGTTGCCGCTCGCGGAGAAGCCGGCGCCCCCGGTCAGGGACGTGCTCAGCGAGCTGGTGTAGATCGCGCCCAGCAGCGCCACCCCGAGCGAGCTGCCCATGTTGCGCAGGAACGTCGCCGCGCCCGTGCCCGCGCCGATGTCACGCAGTTCGATGCTGTTCTGCGCGATCAGCGTGGACGTCTGCATCAGGCAGCCCATCCCGGCGCCGAGCACGACCATGTAGATCGCGGTCGTCGTCTTCGACGTGTCGATGTCCAGGGTCGCGAACAGGGCGAGCGCCGCGGTGAGCAGGATGCCGCCGATGATCGGGAAGATCTTGTAGCGCCCGGTCTTGCTGATGATCGCGCCACTGGCGAGGGAGACGACCATGGCCGCGATCATCATCGGCATCAGCAGCAGCCCGCTGTTGGTCGCCGACGAGCCCTGCACGAACTGCTGGAACTGCGGCAGGAACGTGACCGCCCCGAACATCGCGAAGCCGGAGATGAACGCCAGCCCGCCCGAAAGGGTGAAGTTGACGTTGCCGAACACCCGCAGCGGCATGATCGGCTCGGCCACCCGGCGCTGCACGATCACGAAGGCGATGAACGCGGCCACGGTCACCACGGCGAGGCCGAGGATCTGCGGTGACGCCCAGTCGTACTGCGTGCCGCCCCAGCTGGTGATCAGGACGAGCGTGGTGATCCACACGGTCAGCAGGCCGGCGCCGAGCCAGTCGATCCGCGCCTTGCCGGTGCCGCGGGGGAGCTTGGCGAGGGTCAGCCAGCAGACCACCAGCGCGACCGCGCCGAGCGGCAGGTTGACGTAGAAGGCCCAGCGCCAGGAGAAGTTGTCGGTGATGAAGCCGCCGGCCAGCGGGCCGCCGATCATCGCGACGGGCATGACGGCCATCATCAGGCCCATGTACTTGCTGCGTTCCCGCGGCGGGATCATCTCGCCGATGATCGACAGCACGCCGACCATCAGGCCGCCGGCGCCGAGGCCCTGCACGGCGCGGAAGGCGACCAGCTCGCCCATGTTCTGCGACATCCCGGCCAGCGCCGAGCCCGCGAGGAACACCACGACCGACGAGACGAAGACGATGCGCCGTCCGAAGAGGTCGCCGAGCTTGCCCCAGATCGGGGTGGACGCCGTCGAGGCGAGGATGTAGCCGGTCGTCACCCAGGCGAGGTGGCTCAGGCCGCCGAGGTCGCCGACGATCGTGGGCAGCGCCGGGGCGACGATCATGTTGTCCAGCATCGCCAGGAGCATCGCGATGACCAGGCCGCTCATGGTGACCATGATCTGCCGGTGGGTGAACTGGGCGGGCGCCGTGGCCGCAGTCGCGGCGCCGGGCGGGGCGGCCTCGCCGGTGGTCTCTGTCGTCATGGGGTGGGATCCTTCACGGAGTGGTCAACTTACTTTCCGGCCGGTCAGTAGTGAGAGTACTGACCGGCCGGAAGGTAAGCAACGGGTTATCATGGACCCGCGGATCGATCGAGCAACCAGGAGAGCCACGCCCATGGCGCAGCAACGCAAGGCAGCGGGCGACCGGCGCGCCGAAATCCGGCGGGTCGCGCTGGACCTGTTCACCGTGCACGGCTACGAGGCCACGTCGTTGCGGCAGATCGCCGAGCAGCTCGACATCACCAAGGCCGCGGTGTACTACCACTTCGAAAGCAAGGAAGCGATCGTCCGCAGCCTGTTCGAAGACCGGCTGACCACGCTCGACGCGCTCATCGAATGGGCCGAGGGGCAGCCGCACTCGCCGGAACGCTCGGCCAGGATAGCGGCCGGCTGGTTCGGCCTCATGCTCGACGACGGCCTCGGCTTCGCCCGGTTCGCCATCGCCAACCAGGCCGCGCTGCGCGACCTCAAGCCCGACCACGGCGGCGCGCTGGACCGCCTGCAGAAGATCTCGTCGCTGCTGGCCGAGCCGGGCGCCTCGGAGCTGGACCGGCTCAAGGTCCGGATGGCGATGATGAGCGTCAACCTCGCGGTCATGGGCTCCCACGGGCTCGACCTGACCGACGCCGAGATCCTCGCCGCGGCCACCGAAACGGCGTCCCGCATCTGTCCGGGCTTCCCGGTCGTCGTGCGCTCGTAGGCGTTCCGGACGTTCCCACGCGGGCAAGACTGCGGTTTTCCCGGCCCCGATCAGCCGATCCTTTACCTCGACCTCTGCGATGAGCAGGCGTGCAGGTGAGCAACGGGAGACGCATTGAGCCGGGCTGGTGGCACCGTGTCCGAAACCCTCTCCGGGGATCCCCAGCCGATCGCGGTGGTGGGCCTCGCCTGCCGGCTCCCCGGCGCCGGAAGTCCCGCCCGGTTCTGGGACCTGCTGCGCGACGGTGTCGACGCCGTCGGCGAGGTACCCGCCGGCCGGCACTACCCCGACGGGCCCGGGCTGCCACGCCGGGGCGGCTACCTGCCCGACGTCGACCGGTTCGACGCACGGCTGTTTTCGGTGTCCCCGCGGGAAGCGCGCGAGATGGACCCGCAGCAGCGGCTGATCCTCGAACTCGGCTGGGAGGCCCTCGAAGACGCGCGGGTCGCGCCCGACGCCTTGCGCGGGCACGAGATCGGCGTCTACATCGGCGTCACGTCGGACGACTACTCGATCCTGCACCACCGCGCCGGCGGGCCCGTCGGGCACTACGCGATGACCGGCGCGAACCGCGCCATCATCGCCAACCGCGTCTCGCACCGGTTCGGGTTCACCGGCCCGAGCATGGCCGTCGACACCGGACAGTCGTCGGCGCTCGTCGCCGTCCACCTCGCCTGCGCCGCGATCCGGGCCGGTGACTGCGAATCCGCGCTGGTCGGTGGCGTGCAGCTGAACCTGGCCGCCGAAAGCACCCAGGCCGTCGCCGCGCTCGGCGCGCTGTCGCCGGACGGGCGCTGCTTCGTCTTCGACGACCGCGCCAACGGCATCGTCCGCGGCGAAGGCGGCGGAGTCGTCGTGCTCAAGCCCCTGGCCGCCGCGCGGCGCGACGGCGACCACGTCTACTGCGTCGTCCGCGGCAGCGCCGTCAACAACGACGGCCCGACCGACGGACTCACCACACCCGGTCGCGAAACCCAGGAACGCGTGCTGGCCGCGGCCTGCCGCCGCGCCGGAGTGGCGCCCGCGGCCGTCCAGTACGTGGAGCTGCACGGCACCGGCACCCGCGTCGGCGACCCGATCGAAGCCGGCGCGCTCGCCGCGGTCCACGGCGCCGGCCGGACCGAGCCGCTGTGGATCGGTTCCGCGAAGACGAACGTCGGCCACCTCGAAGGCGCCGCCGGCATGGTCGGCTTGCTCAAGACCGCACTCGCGGTCGACCGGCACGTCCTGCCCGCCAGCCTCAACTTCGCCCGCCCCAACCCGGAAATCCCCTTTGCCGAGGCGAACCTGCGGGTCGTCCGGGAGACGATGCCGTGGCCCGCGGACCGCGACGCCGTCCTCGCCGGCGTCTCGTCGTTCGGCGTCGGCGGCACCAACGCCCACATCGTCCTCGCTGCCGGCGAAGCACCCGCCACCGAGCCTGCCGCCGATGTGGCCGGGCCCGTGCTGTGGCCCTTGTCCGGACATTCCGAGCCCGCGCTGCGCGACCAGGCGGCCCGGCTGGCCGACCACCTCGACGCCCACCCGGGCGCGTCCGTCGCCGACGTCGGGTTCTCGCTGGCCACGACGCGGGCTTCGCTGGGCGTCCGGGCCGCGGTCGTCGGCACCGGCACGGCCGAGCTGACCGACGCCCTGCGCGCGGTCGCCGAAGACCGCCCGACGACGGCGTGCGTGCGTGCCGTGGCCGAACCGGGCCGGGCGGCCCGCGGGCGGACCGTGTTCGTCTTCCCCGGCCAGGGCACGCAGTGGGCCGGGATGGCGGTGGAACTGCTCGGCACCGCGCCCGCGTTCGCCGAGTCGCTGGCCGACTGCGACCGTCTGCTGACGCCGCTGACGGGCTTCTCCGCGCTCGCCGTGCTGCGGGACGAGCCGGGCGCGCCGTCGATGGCCGACTCGGCCGTCAACCAGCCGGTGATGTGGGCCGTCATGGTCTCGCTCGCGGCGTTGTGGCGCGCGCACGGCGTCGAGCCGGACGCGGTCGTCGGGCACTCGCAGGGCGAGCTGGCGGCGGCCTGCGTGGCCGGCGCGATGTCCCTGGACGAGGCCGCCCGGATCGTGGCGGCCCGCGGCCGCGTCGCGTCGGAGGTGATGCGCGGCGTCGGCGGCATGGTGTCGGTGGCGCTGCCCGTCGACGTCGTGCGCGAACGGATCGAGCGCTGGGCGGGCCGGCTGTCGATCGGCGCGGTCAACGGGCCCGCATCGGTCATCGTGTCCGGCGAGACCGAGGCGCTCGACGAGCTGATGGCGGCCTGGGACGGCGAAGACATCCGGCTGCGGCGGCTGAAGGTCGACTACGCCTCGCATTCGCCGCTGGTCGAACGCATCGAGACCCCGCTGGTCGCCGCGCTCGGCGAGCTGCACCCGCGCAGTTCGCCGCTGCGCTTCTACTCCACCGTGACCGGCGGCCCGCTCGACACCGCCGGGCTGGACACGTCCTACTGGTACCGCAACTCGCGGGCGACGGTCGACTTCTTCGGCGCCGTCACGGCGTTGTGCCAGGACGGCTTCACGGAGTTCGTCGAGGTCAGCCCGCACCCGGCGCTGCTCGGGAACGTCCGCGACATCGCGCAGGCGGCCGGCGTCCCGCTGGTCTCGGTCGGCACGCTGCGTCGCGACCAAGGCGGCCTGACGCGCTTCGCGACGTCGATGGCGGAGCTGTACGCCGCGGGCGGGCACCTCGACTGGGCGGCCGTGTACCCGGGCGCCACCCGGATCGCGCTGCCGACGTACGCGTTCCAGCGCGAGCGCTACTGGATCGACGACACCCCGCGCGTCGCCGCGACGGCCGCCGAACCCGAAGAGTTCGACGCGTTCGACGAGCCTGCCGAGCCGCAGCAGGACCTCCGCGCGCTGGTGCGGCGGGAGTGCGCCGCCGTGCTCGGGATGTCCGATGTGGACAGTCTGGAACCGGCGGCCACCTTCAAGGAACTGGGGTTCGACTCCGCCACGCTCGTCGAGTTCGCCGGCCGGCTCAGCGCCGCGAGCGGCCGCGCCCTGACCAGCAGCGTCCTGTTCGACCACCCGACACCGGCCCGGCTCGGCGCGTTCCTCCAGCCCGACGTCGAAGCCGCCGCCGTCGAACCCGAGACCCAGCCCCGTGACGACGACGATCCGATCGTCATCGTGGGCATCGGCTGCCGCTACCCGGGCGGCATCGACTCGCCCGAATCCTTCTGGACCCTGCTGCGCGACGGCGTGGACGCGGTATCGGCCATGCCGGCCGATCGCGGCTGGAGCGCCGACGTCCTGGCCACCGGCCGCGGCGGCGGGTTCCTGCACGACGCCGGCGACTTCGACGCCGCGTTCTTCCGCATCTCGCCGCGCGAGGCCCTCGCCATGGACCCGCAGCAGCGGCTGCTGCTCGAGACGTCGTGGGAGGCCTTGGAGCGCGCCGGCATCGACCCGACGACGCTGCGGGACAGCCCGACCGGCGTCTTCCTCGGCGGCATGGCGCAGGACTACGGCACCCGGCTGCACGAAAGCTCCGGCGACACCGGCGGGTACGGCCTGACCGGGACGTCGCTGAGCGTGCTGTCCGGGCGTGTCTCCTACGTCCTGGGCACGCGCGGACCGGCGATCAGCGTCGACACCGCCTGCTCGTCTTCACTGGTCGCGCTGCACCTCGCCGTCCGCGCGCTGCGGGCGGGGGAGTGCTCGCTCGCCTTGGCCGGCGGCGCCACCGTGATGGCCTCACCCGGCGTCTTCGTCGAGTTCGCCAAGCAGGGCGGCCTGTCCGCGGACGGGCGCTGCCGCTCGTTCGCCGACGACGCCGCCGGCACCGGCTGGGCCGAAGGCGCCGGGGTGCTGGTGCTGCAGCGGCTGTCCGACGCGCGCCGCGACGGCCGTGACGTCCTGGCCGTGGTCCGCGGTTCGGCGGTCAACCAGGACGGCGCGTCCAACGGCCTCACCGCGCCCAGCGGCGCCTCCCAGCAGCAGGTGATCGGGCAGGCCCTGGCCGACGCCGGAGTGCCCGCGGACGAGGTCGACGCCGTCGAGGCGCACGGCACCGGCACCACGCTCGGCGACCCGATCGAGGCCCACGCGCTGCTGGCCACCTACGGCCGCGACCGGGAAACCCCGCTGTGGCTGGGTTCCCTCAAGTCCAACATCGGGCACACCCAGGCCGCGGCGGGCGTCGCCGGCGTGATCAAGATGGTGCTTGCCCTGCGGCACCGGCTGCTGCCCAAGACCCTCCACGCCGGGACGGCGTCGTCCAAAGTGGACTGGACGGCCGGCGCCGTCCGGCTGCTGAGCGAACCGGCCGGCTGGCCCGACGCCGGCCGGCCGAGCCGTGCCGGCGTCTCGTCGTTCGGCATCAGCGGCACGAACGCCCACGTCATCCTCGAACAGGCACCGGCCGTCGAGCCGCCCGCCGAGGACACCGAACCATCCGGCGTGCTGCCCCTGGTCGTGTCGGCACGCTCGGAAGCCGGTCTGGCCGCCCAGGCCGGTCGGCTGGCCACGCTCCTCGAGGACGCGCCCGCACTCGGCGCCGTCGCGGACGCCCTGCTCGGCACCCGGGCGCGGTGGGAGCACCGGGCCGTGGTCGTCGCCGACGGGCACGCGGACGCGATCGACGGCCTGCGCGGCGTCTCGGCCGGCGAGCCGACGTCGTTCGCCGTCACCGGCGCCGCCGATCCGGCGGGCCCGGGCAAACTCGCGTGGGTGTTCCCGGGCCAGGGCGCGCAGTGGGCCGGGATGGGCGCGCGGCTGTGGGACACCGAGCCGGTGTTCGCCGCGCGGATGGCCGAGTGCGAGGCGGCGCTGGCACCGCATGTGGACTGGTCGCTGACCGACGTCGTCTGCCAGGTGCCGGGCGCGCCGTCGCTGGCCCGGGTGGACGTGGTGCAGCCGGTGTCGTTCGCCGTGATGGTGTCGCTGGCCGCGCTGTGGCGGGCTTGCGGGATCCGGCCGGACGCCGTGGTGGGGCACTCCCAGGGCGAGATCGCCGCCGCCTGCGTCGCGGGCGCGCTGTCGCTGGCCGACGCCGCGCGCACGGTCGCGTTGCGCAGCCAGGTCATCGCCGCCCGCTTGGCCGGTCGCGGCGGCATGCTGTCGGTCGCGGTGAGCGCCGAGGACGCGGCCCGCGACCTGCCCGGCGGCGTCGAGATCGCCGTCGTCAACTCGCCGTCCGCGGTGGTGCTGGCCGGCGAACCGGCCGCGCTGGACCGGGCCGAGGCCGGGTACCGCGAGCGCGGGGTGCGCGTGCGCCGCATCGACGTCGACTACGCCTCGCACACGTCCCAGGTCGACGCCGTGGAAGCCGAACTCGCCACACTGCTGGCCGACGTCGGCGCGACCGCGCCGGAGATCGCCTGGTACTCCACAGTGGACGGTTTGTGGGCCGACGGCCCGGTCGAATCCGGCTACTGGTTCCGCAACCTGCGTGGCCGCGTCGGGTTCGCCGACGCCGTCGACGCGCTGGCGGGCAACGGTTTCCGGGTGTTCCTCGAAGTCTCGTCGCACCCGGTGCTGACGTCGAGCATCCAGGAGGGCTTGGAGCGGGCCGGGGTGACCGGCGCGCTGGTCGGCGGCACGCTGCGCCGTGACCAGGGCGACCGCGAGCGGTTCCTGCGCTCGGCCGCCGAACTGCACGTCCGCGGCGTGCCCGTCGACTGGCGCCCGTTCCTGCCCGGCACCGGCCGGGCCGCGCTGCCGACAACGGCGTTCCAGCGCACGCGTTTCTGGGCGCCCGCCTCGACCGGCACCGACCCGGAAAGCCTCGGCCAGACCGTCGTCGCGCACCCGCTGCTGGGCGCGGCGATCGACGCGCCGGACACTGGAGGCGTCGTGCTGACCGGCCGGCTGTCGCCGGCCGCCCAGCCGTGGCTCGCCGACCACGCGGTGGCGGGGACCGTGCTGGTGCCCGGCGCGGCCCTGGCCGAGCTGGCGATCCAGGCCGGCGAGTGGACCCGGTGCCCGGTGCTGGCCGAGCTGATCGTCGAGGCGCCGCTGCCGCTGACGTCCGTGGTGCGCGTCCAGGTCGTGGTCGGCGCCGCCGACGACACGGGCCGCCGCGAGGTGGCCATCCACTCCCGCCCGGACGAGCCGGGCCGTGAATGGACCCGCCACGCCACCGGCGTCCTGACCCCCGAACCGGCGACGGTTCCCGCACCGGTCGAATGGCCACCCGTCGGAGCCGAAAACCTTGCTGTGGAAGGTTTCTACGACGACCTGGCCGCCCGCGGCTACGACTACGGCCCGGCGTTCCGCGGCCTGACCGCCGCGTGGCGCCGTGGCGACGAGTACTTCGCCGAGGTGACGCTGCCGGAGCCGGCCGACCCGGCCGGGTTCGCGATCCACCCGGCGCTGCTCGACGCCGCGCTGCACACCACCCTGCTGGCCGCGGGCCCGGCGCCCGAGGGCGAGATCGCCCTGCCGTTCGCGTGGCATGACGTCGTCGCACACGCCACCGCCGCGGGTTCGGCACGAGTCCACGTCACACCGGCCGACGGCGGCCACGCCGTGGAGCTGACGGACACGACGGGCGAACCGCTGCTCTCGGTGGGTGCGCTGATCACCCGGCCGGTCCCGCTGGCCCAGATCGGCGCGGCCCCTGCTGGCGCCGACCCGGTCTTCGCCGTGGACTGGCCCACCCTCCCGGCGGGCACCGCCGAACCGCTGCCCGCCGACGCCGTGCAGATCATCACCAGCGGCGTCGCCGCCCCGTGGCTCGTCTTCCCGGTCGAGCCGGCCGACGCGCGTGTGGCGGTCAACGCCGTTCTCACGGTGCTGCAACGCTTCCTCGCCGAACCGGAGACGCCGGACACGCGCCTGGCCATCGTCACCCGTGGTGGAGTCACCACCGGGCTCGCCGACGCCGCGCCCGACCCGGCGGCCGCCGCCGTCTGGGGCCTGGTCCGCAGCGCCCAGCGCGAGAACCCCGGCCGGATCGTGCTCGCCGACCTCGAAACCGCCACCACGGACGTGCTCGCGGCCGTCCTGCCGGTCGTCACGGCGGCCGGGGAGCCGCAGTTCGCCCTACGCGACGGCGAAATCCGCGTCCCCCGGCTCGCTCGGCCCGGCCCCGCCGACCTGACGCCGCCCGCCGGTGACGTGCCTTGGGTGCTCGACACCACCGGTACCGGCACCTTCGACGGCCTGGCCCTGCTGCCCTGCCCGGAACTGGCGGAACCCCTGTCCGCCGGCCAAGTGCGGGTCGGGATGCGTGCGGCCGGCCTGAACTTCCGGGATGTCCTCGCCGGGCTCGGCATGCGCCGCGGCGCGGCGGAGATGGGTGGCGAAGGCGCCGGTGTCGTTCTCGAAACTGGCCCCGGGGTCACCGATCTCGCTGTTGGCGACCGGGTGCTCGGGCTGTTCACCCGCGGCTTCGGCCCGATCGCCGTCGCCGATGCCCGCCGGCTGGCGCGCGTGCCCGCCGGGTGGACGTTCGAGCAGGCCGCGTCGATGCCGGTCGTGTTCCTCACCGCCCTCTACGGTCTGCAGGACCTCGCCGGCCTGCGGGCGGGGGAGAAGGTCCTGGTGCACGCGGCCGCGGGCGGCGTCGGGATGGCCGCCGTGCAGGTGGCCCGCCTGCTGGGCGCCGAGGTGTTCGCCACCGCGAGCCCCGGCAAGCACGGCCTGCTGCGGGACATGGGCCTCGACGACGACCACCTCGCCAGCTCCCGCACCCTCGAGTTCGAAGAGCGCTTCCTCGCGGTCACCGGCGGCACCGGCGTGGACGTCGTGCTGGACTCCCTGGCCGGTGAGTTCGTCGACGCCTCGCTGCGGCTGCTGCCGCGCGGCGGCCGGTTCCTGGAGATGGGCAAGAACGACATCCGCGACGCCGGGCAGGTCGCGGGCGAGCACCCCGGGGTCGCCTACCAGGCCTACGACCTGATCCAGCTCGGCTCGCCGCGGGTCGCGGAACTGCTCGGCGACCTGCTGGAGCGGTTCGGCTCCGGGGCGCTGCGGCTGATCCCGCTGACCGCGTGGGACATCCGGCGCGCGCCCGAGGTCTTCCGGCACATGGCCCAGGGCCACCACACCGGCAAGAACGTCCTGACGATCCCGCGGCCAGTCGACGCCGGCGGGACCGTGCTCGTCACCGGCGGTACCGGCACCCTCGGCGGGCTGGTGGCCCGCCACTTCGTCCGCGAGCACGGCGTCCGCAGCGTGCTGCTGGCCTCCCGCCGCGGCCCGGCCGCCGACGGCGCCGCGCAGCTGTGCGCGGACCTGCGCGACCTCGGCGCCCGCGTCGAGGTCGTCGCGTGTGACACCGCCGAGCGCGACGACGTCCGGGCGCTGCTGGCCGCGGTCCCGGCCGACGCGCCGCTCACCGCCGTCGTGCACGCGGCCGGCGTCCTCGACGACGGTGTCGTCGCCACGCTCGACGCGGACCGGGTGGACGCGGTGTTCCGGCCCAAGGCCGACGCCGCCGCGCACCTCGACGAGCTGACCCGCGACCTGGACCTGAGCGCCTTCGTGCTGTTCTCGTCGGTCGCCGGCGTGCTCGGCACGGCCGGGCAGGCCAACTACGCCGCCGCCAACGGGTTCCTCGACGGCCTCGCCGCTCGCCGCCGAGCCGCCGGCCACGCGGCGGTGTCGGTCGCCTGGGGCCTGTGGGCCGACGCGAGCGGGATGACCGGCCACCTCGCCGACGCCGACCGGACCCGGCTGGCCCGCACCGGCATCGGCGCGCTCGGCACCGCCGACGGCCTGGCCGCCCTCGACGTCGCTCTCGGTTCGGCCCGTCCCGCGCTGGTCGCGGTGACGCCCGACCTCGGCGTCCTGCGCGAGCAGGCCCGCACCGGCACGCTGCCGGCGCTGCTGCGCGACCTGGTGGGCCGCGTCCGCCGCGCCGCGCGCACCCCGGACGACAGCGGCGGCGGGACCCTCACCGCCCGGCTCGCAAACCTGGCCGGCCCCGCCCGGCGAACCGCGGTGATCGACCTCGTCCGCACCGAAGCCGGCGTGATCCTCGGCGGAGGTGGCGCGATCGCGCCGACCCGGGCGTTCCGGGACGTCGGGTTCGACTCGCTGACCGCCGTCGAGCTGCGCAACCGGCTGGCCGCCCGCGCCGGCGTCACCCTCGCGACCACCGCCGTCTTCGACCACCCCAGCCCGGTCGAACTGGCGGATCACCTGCTGGAGAAGCTGTTCGGCACGGTCGAAGCAACCGCCGCGCCCGCCATTTCCGTGGCCCCCGCCGACGACCCGGTCGTGATCGTCGGGATCGGCGTCCGGCTGCCCGGCGGCGTGGCCGGGCCGGACGACCTGTGGGACCTGCTGCGCCGCGGCGGCGACGCGATGACGCCGTTCCCGGCCGACCGCGGCTGGCCCGAAGGGCTCTACGACCCGGATCCCGACGTGCCGGGCAAGTCCTACGCCCGCCACGGCGGGTTCCTGCCCGACGCGGCGATGTTCGACGCCGGGTTCTTCGGCATCTCCGCCCGCGAGGCCCTGGCGATGGACCCGCAGCAGCGGCTGCTGCTGGAAACCTCTTGGGAGGCCCTGGAACGGGCGGGCATCGACCCGGTGTCGCTGCGCGGCAGCCGGACCGGCGTCTTCGTCGGCGCGCTCGCCCAGGGCTACGGCACCGGCGCGGCCGCTTCGGGCGGCGAAGGTTACGTCCTGACCGGGACGTCGTCGAGCGTGCTGTCCGGCCGGGTCTCCTACGTGCTCGGCGCGCGCGGCCCGGCGGTCACCGTCGACACGGCGTGTTCGTCGTCGCTGGTGGCGATCCACCTCGCCGCGCAGTCGCTGCGGTCCGGCGAATGCGGGCTGGCGCTGGCCGGCGGCGTCACGGTGCTGACGACGCCGATGCCGTTCGTCGAGTTCTCGCGTCAGCGCGGGCTGGCGCCCGACGGCCGTTGCAAGTCTTTCGCGGACGACGCGGACGGCACCGGCTGGGCCGAAGGCGTCGGCGTGCTGGTGCTCCAGCGGCTGTCCGACGCCCGGCGCGAAGGCCGTGAGGTGCTCGCGGTGGTCCGCGGGACGGCGGTCAACTCCGACGGCGCGTCCAACGGCCTGACCGCACCCAACGGACCCGCCCAGCAGGCGGTCATCCGTGACGCGCTCGCCGCGGCCGGTCTGACCGCTTCGGACGTCGACGCCGTCGAGGCCCACGGCACCGGCACCACCCTCGGCGACCCGATCGAGGCACAGGCGGTGCTGGCGACGTACGGCCAGGACCGGGAAACGCCGCTGTGGCTGGGTTCCCTCAAGTCCAACATCGGCCACGCCCAGGCCGCCGCGGGGGTCGCGGGCGTGATCAAGATGGTGCTCTCGATGCGCCACGGCGTCCTGCCGAAGACGCTGCACGCCGACGCACCGACGTCCAAAGTGGACTGGTCGGCCGGTGCGGTGCGCCTGCTGGCCGAGGAGGCGGCGTGGCCGGACACCGGACGGCCGCGGCGCGCGGGTGTCTCGTCGTTCGGGATCAGCGGGACCAACGCGCACGTCGTGCTCGAACAGGGCCTGCCTCTTGAGTCCGAAGTGGACACGACGGTGCCGGACCTGCTGCCGGTCGTGGTGTCCGCCCGATCGGCGGCCGGGCTCGAAGCGCAGGCCGGCCGGCTCGCGGACTTCCTGGCCGGCGACGCCGATCTCACCGCGGCCGCCGGTGCGCTCGCGGCCAAGACAGCGTGGGAACACCGCGCGGTCGTGGTGGCCGGAGGCCGCGACGACGTCGTGACCGGGCTGCGTGACCTGGCCGTCCGCGGGGTCGCCGACCCGGCCGGGCGCGGGGTCGGCGTGCTGTTCACCGGCCAGGGCGCGCACCGGCCCGGCATGGGCCGAGGCCTCTACGAGCGGTTCCCGGCCTACGCGACGGCGTTCGACCACGCCTGCGCCGAACTGGACACCCACCTGGCCGGCCCGGTACCGCTGCGCGAGGCCGTCTTCGACGGGCCGCTCGACGAGGCCGCGTTCGCGCAGGCCGGGCTGTTCGCCGTCGAAGTGGCGATGTTCCGGCTGGTCGAGTCGTGGGGCGTGCGGCCGGTCGCGGTCGCGGGCCACTCGCTGGGCGAGCTGGCCGCCGCGCACGTCGCCGGGGTGCTTTCGCTGCCCGACGCGGCGAAACTGGTCGCCGCCCGCGGCCGCCTGATGGGCGCGCTGCCCGCCGGCGGCGCGATGGTCGCCATCGCCGCGCCCGAAACCGACGTCGTCGCCGAGCTGGTCGACGGCGTCTCGATCGCCGCCGTCAACGGCCCCGAGGCGGTCGTCGTCTCCGGCGACGCCACCGCCGTGCATGCGGTGGCCGGCGTGTTCGCCGAGCGCGGCGTGCGGACCAAGACCCTCGACGTCAGCCACGCGTTCCACTCGCCGCTGATGGAGCCGGTGCTCGACGACCTGCGCGCGGTCGCGCGGACCCTGACCCACCGGCCGGCGGCGCTCACCGTGGTGTCGTCGGTGACCGGTGCGGCCGGCGAGCCGCTGACCGCGGACTACTGGGCCGAGCAGGTGCGCCGCCCGGTGCGGTTCGCCGACGCCGTCCGCGCCATGCCGGACGTCTCGGTGCTGCTGGAACTGGGCCCCGACGGCGTGCTGAGCGCGCTGGCCAACGCCCTCGACGACGTCGCGCCCGCCGTGTCGCTGGCCCGCCGGGACCGGCCGGAGGCCGAGACCGCGCTGGCCGCGCTCGCCGAGGTGTTCGTGCGCGGCAACGACGTCGACTGGACGTCGCTCGCGCCCGCCCGGCGGCCGCTTCCGTTGCCCACCACGGCGTTCCAGCGCCGCCGGTACTGGCTCGACGCGGCACCGGCCGGCGATGCCGCCGGGTTCGGCCTGGACGCGGCCCGGCACCCGGTGCTCGGCGTCGTCGTCGAAGACCCGGCCTCGGGCGGCGTCACGCTGACCGGGCGGGCGTCGCACGCGGCCCAGCCGTGGCTGGCCGAGCACCGCATCGACGGCGTGGCCGTCGTCCCCGGCGCGGCCTTGGTCGAGTGGGCCGTCCGGGCGGGCGACCACGTCGGCTGCCCGGTGCTGGACGAACTCGTCGTCGAAGCACCGCTGCCGGTCCCCGAGACCGCCGCGGTGCGGGTCCAGGTCGTCGTCGGCGCGGCCGCGGCGGACGGGCGCCGCGACGTCGCCGTCCACGCCCGGCCCGACCACGGCGGCTCGTGGACCCGGCACGCGTCCGGCTACCTGGCCCCCGCGGTGGCCGTCCCGACGGTTTCCGGCGAAGCCTGGCCGCCCGCCGGTGCCGAACCGGTGGCCCTCGACAACCTCTACGACGTCCTCGCCGAGCGCGGCTACGGCTACGGCCCGGTGTTCCGCGGGCTGACGGCGGCCTGGCGCGACGGCGCGGCGCTGTTCGGCGAGGTCGTGCTCCCGGAACCGGCCGATGTCGCGGGTTTTGTGCTCCACCCGGCCCTGCTCGACGCCGCCCTGCACCTGACCGGCCTCGACACCCCGGCGACCGACGACGACGGCATCGCCCTGCCGTTCGCGTGGAGCCGGGTCGCCGTGCACGCCGGTGGCGCCCGCGAGCTGCGCGTCCGGCTCACCCCGGCCGACGACGGCGCGGTCTCGCTCGACCTCACCGACCTGTCGGGAGCGCCGGTCGCGTCGGTGGGCGGGCTGATCAGCCGTCCCGTCGCTCGCGCCACCCTGTCCGGCGCGGCCGAGGTCGTCCACGGCGTCGAGTGGCGCCCGCTGCCCGCCGGAACCTCTTCGAAAACCGTTGCGGTACAAGCAATCTCGGGCCTGGATGACCTGACGCACCTGGCGGCGAACCCGCCGCGGTGGCTGGTACTCCCAGTGACGCCAGCCGGTGCCACGGACCCGGATCGGGCCCGCGCCGCGATCGCCGGGGTCTTGGCGGTCGCGCGCCCGCTCCTGACCGAGCCCACTTGGGCGGCGACCACTCTGGTCGTGACCACCCGCAACGCGGTCGCGGACGAGACGATCGACCCCGCCGCGGCGGCCGTGTGGGGCCTGGTGCGCTCGATCGGCACCGAGAATCCCGGCCGCGTCGCACTCGTGGATCTCGGCGCGGCCGATCCCGCTTTGCCGCTCGACGCTATCGAGAGCGGCGAATGGCAGCTGGCCCTGCGCGACGGCGAATTCCGCGTCCCCAGGCTGACCGTGCTGCCCGCCGAACCCGTCGGCGAGTGGCTCGACCCGGCCGGCACGGTGCTGATCACCGGCGGTACCGGCGCCCTCGGCGCGGCGGTCGCTCGGCACGTCGTGACCGTCCACGGCGCGCGCAGCGTGCTGCTCGCCTCCCGGCGCGGCCTCGACGCGCCCGGCGCACGCGAGCTGTGCGACGAACTCCGTGACCTGGGCGCCCGAGCCGACGTGGTGACGGCCGACGTCGCCGACCGGGCTCAGGTGCGGGCGCTGCTCGCGTGCGTCCCCGCCGATGCGCCGCTGACGGCGGTCGTGCACACCGCGGGCGTCCTCGCCGACGGCGTCTCGACCGAACTCGACGTCGTCCGCGTCGACGCCGTGTTCCGGCCCAAGGTCGACGCCGCCGTGCACCTCGACGAGCTGACCCGTGACCTCGGCCTGCGCGCCTTCGTGCTGTTCTCGTCCGTGTCGGGCGTGCTCGGCGGCGCGGGCCAGGCCAACTACGCCGCGGCCAACACCTTCCTCGACGCACTCGCGGACCGCCGTCGCGCGGCCGGGTTCCCGGCCGTCTCCCTCGCCTGGGGCCTGTGGGCGCTCGACGGCATGAACGGCGCCCTCGGCACCGCCGACACCGCCCGGATCCTCGGCTCGGGCCTCGGCCTGATCGACCCCGCCCGTGGCCTGCGCATGCTCGACACCGCCGCGAGCGCTTCACAGGCGTCGGTGGTCACCGCCGTCCTCGACCTCGCACGGACAGGCGCGGTCGTCTCGCCGCTGCTGCGTGACCTGGCTAGCCCGGTCCGACGCACCGTCCAAGCGAGTACCGGCGACCTGGTGGCCCGGCTCGTCGAGCTGGACGCGCCCTCGCGCGTCGACGCGCTCCTGCAACTGGTCCTCACCGAAGCCGGCGGCGCGCTCGGCGACGCCGCGGCCCTCGGGCCGGTCCAGGCGTTCCGCGACGCCGGGTTCGACTCCCTGGCCGCGGTCGACCTGCGCAACCGGCTCACCGCCGCGACCGGCGTGCGGCTGCCGCCGACCGTCGCCTTCAACTTCCCCAACGCCACCGCGCTCGCCGAGCACCTGCACAGCGAGCTGTACGCCGAACTCGAAGCGGTCCCCGAACCGGCACCGGCCGAAGCCGTCATCGAAGACGACCCGGTCGTCATCGTCGGCATGGGGGTCCGGCTGCCCGGCGACGTCGCCGGCCCGGCCGACCTGTGGGACCTGCTGGCCCGCGGCGGCGACGCCATCTCGGAGTTCCCCGCCGACCGCGGCTGGGACGAGGACCTCTACGACCCGGACCCCGACGTGCCGGGCAAGTCCTACACCCGCTCCGGCGGCTTCCTGCACGACGCTGGCCTGTTCGACCCCGAGTTCTTCGGGATCTCGCCGCGCGAGGCCCTCGCCATGGATCCGCAGCAGCGGCTGTTGCTGGAAACCTCCTGGGAGGCGCTGGAACACGCCGGGATCGCGCCCGCTTCGGTGCGCGGCCGCGACGTCGGCGTCTTCACCGGCCTGATGTACCACGACTACGGCACCGGGGCGCGCACCGAAGGCCTGGAAGGGCTGTTCGCGACCGGGTCCACCGGCAGCGTCGCCACCGGCCGGGTGTCCTACGTGCTCGGCCTGCGCGGCCCGGCGGTCACGATCGACACGGCCTGTTCGTCGTCGCTGGTGGCGCTGCACCTGGCGGCGCAGGCCCTGCGGTCGGGCGAGTGCTCGATGGCGCTGGCCGGCGGGGCGACGGTGATGGCGACGCCGTCGACGTTCGTCGAGTTCTCCCGCCAGCGTGGCCTTGCCGCCGACGGGCGCTGCAAGGCCTACGCCGAAGCCGCAGACGGCACCGGCTGGTCCGAGGGCGTCGGCGTCCTCGTGCTGCAGCGACGGTCCGACGCGCTGCGCGAGGGCCGCGAGATCCTGGCCGTGGTCAAGGGGATCGCGGTCAACCAGGACGGCGCGTCCAACGGCCTGACCGCGCCGAACGGCCCGGCCCAGGAAGCGGTGATCCGCCAGGCCCTGTCCCAGGCCGGGCTGGCCGCGTCGGACGTCGACGCCGTCGAAGGCCACGGCACCGGCACGACCCTCGGCGACCCGATCGAGGCGCAGGCCCTGCTGGCGACGTACGGCCAGGACCGCGAAACGCCGCTGTGGCTGGGTTCCCTCAAGTCCAACATCGGCCACGCGCAGGCCGCCGCCGGCGTGGCCGGGGTGGTCAAGATGGTCCTCGCGATGCGTCATGGCGTACTGCCGAAGACACTGCACGCCGACACGGCGTCGTCCAAAGTGGACTGGACGGCGGGCGCCGTCCGGCTGCTGACCGAGCCGACGCCGTGGCCCGAGACCGACCGGCCGCGTCGCGCGGCGGTGTCGTCGTTCGGCGTGTCCGGGACCAACGCGCACGTCATCCTCGAACAAGGTCCGCCGGTAAAGGCGCCTCGCGGCGTCGGACGTCGCCAGGTTCCGCTCGTGATCTCGGCCCGGTCGGCCGAAGCGCTCACCGCCCAGGCCGGCCGGATCGCCACGCTCCTCGACGGTCCCGACGCGCCGGCCGAAGCCGCCGTGGCGGGTGCCCTGATGTCGTCGCGGGTCCTGTGGGAACACCGGGCCGTCGTCCTCGGCCAGGTCCAGACCGGGCTCGGCGACCTCGCCGCCGGCGTGCCGGGACCGGACGTCGTGCGCGGGATCGCCGACGCCGCGGGCAAGGTCGCGCTCGTCTTCCCCGGCCAGGGCGCGCAGTGGCCGGGCATGGGCGCGCGGCTGTGGGACTCCGAGCCGGTGTTCGCGGCGCGGATGGCCGAGTGCGACCGCGCGCTGGCGCCGTACGTGGACTGGTCGCTCGCCGACGTCGTCCGCCAGGCGCCGGACGCGCCGTCGCTCGACCGCGTCGACGTGGTGCAGCCGGTGACGTTCGCCGTGATGGTGTCGCTGGCCGCGCTGTGGCAGTCCACCGGGCTGCGCATCGACGCCGTGGTCGGCCACTCGCAGGGCGAGATCGCCGCGGCGTGCGTCGCGGGCGCGCTGTCGCTGGCCGACGCGGCCCGGATCGTCACCCTGCGCAGCGCGCTGATCGGCGACCGGCTCGCGGGTGATGGCGGGATGCTGGCCGTCGGCACGTCCGGCGCCGAAGCCGCCCGGGACATCGAGGACTGGGGCGGCCGGGTCGAGATCGCCGCGGTGAACTCGCCGTCGGCGGTCGTGCTGGCCGGTGAACCGGCCGCGCTGGCGGCCCTGAAGGAGACTTACGAGAGCCGGGACGTCCGCGCCCGGCTGATCCCGGTGGACTACGCCTCGCACACCGTCCAGGTCGACGGCATCGCCGAAGAACTCCTCGATGTCCTCGCCGACGTCACGGCCACCCGGCCCGCCACGCCCTGGTACTCCACTGTGGACAGTCAGTGGGTGACCGGCCCGGTCGCGGCGGACTACTGGGTCCGCAACCTCCGGCAGCCGGTCCGGTTCGCCGAGGCCGTGACGGCGCTGGGGGAGCAGGGCTTCGGCGTGTTCGTCGAGTCCAGCTCGCACCCGGTGCTCACCGCCGGCGTGCAGGACACCCTCGCGGCGGCCGGCGTCGACGCGGTCACCGGCGGCACGCTGCGGCGCGACCAGGGCGACCGGGCCCGGTTCGTCCGGTCGGTGGCCGAGCTGTTCGTCCGCGGCGTCGCGCTCGACGTGGCCACCATCGTCCCGGCCGGGCCGGCGCTGCCCGGCCTGCCGACCACCGCGTTCCGCCGCGAGCACTACTGGCTGCGGCCCGAGACGGTCAGCGACGCGGCCGGCCTCGGGCAGGGCGCCGTGGACCACCCGCTGCTCGGCGCCGTCGTCGAAACCGCCACCGGCGGCGGAGTTCTGCTGACCGGCCTGCTGTCGCACCGGGCGCAGCCGTGGCTCGCCGGCGAGCCGCTGGTGCCCGCTTCGACGCTGGCCGAGCTGGCGATCCGGGCCGGCGACCAGGTCGGCGCGCCCGCGCTCGACCGGCTGAGCGTTCACGAGCCGCTGCTCCTGCCGCCGGACACGACCGTCCGGATCCAGGTCGCCGTCGGGGAACCGGACGAGTCGGCGCGCCGGTCCGTGAGCGTCCACTCGCGCCCGGACACCGGGAGTCCACAGTGGACCCTGCACGCCAGCGGCGTGCTGAGCGACGACGTCCGCCCGTCGTCGGCCGAACCGGGCCCGTGGCCGCCCGCCGGTGCCGAGCAGGCCGACGCCGGTGACGGCGTGACCGCGCTGTGGACCCGGGGCGACGACGTGTTCGCCGAGGTCAGCCTGCCGAGCGACGCCGGCGGCTTCACCATCCACCCGGCGCTGCTCGAGACGGCGCTGCAGCTCGGCCTCGGTGGCGCGGCCGTCCAGCCCACCGAGTGGACCGGGCTGACCCTGCACGCCGCGGGCGCGACGGCCGTGCGCGTCCGGCTCAGCCCGGCCGCCGGTGGCGGTGTCTCGGCCGAGCTGACCGACGAACTCGGCGCCCCCGTCCTGTCGCTGGCCGCGGTGACCGGCACGTCCGTGCGTCCGGCCGTCGCCCGCGCGGGGAACGAGCTGTACGGCGTCACCTGGACCGCCCTGCCCGAAGCGGGGAGCACCCCGGACGGCTCGGTCCGGACGATCATCGGCGTGGCCGACCTCGACGGCCCGGCCGCGGACTGGCTCGTGCTGCCTGTTCCCGGTGACGACGGCACGCCTGAACCGCAGCGGGTTCGCACGACGGTCGGCAACGTCTTGGCCGTCCTGCAAGCCTTCCTGGACGACCCGGCTCTCGGCGCGTCCCGGCTGGTCGTCACCACCAGGCACGCGGTCGGCGTCGACGAGACCGACCCCGTCGCGGCGGCGGTGTGGGGCCTGGTGCGCTCGGCCCAGGCGGAGCACCCCGGCCGGCTGCTGCTGGCCGACACCGAGGGCGTCCCGGCGTCACTCGGTGACCTCGTCGGCCGCGACGAGTGGCAGGTGGCGTTCCGCGACGGCGGCCGCTGGGTGCCGCGCCTGGTCCCGATCGCCGCCGGGGTGCCGGTACCGGTGCTGGACCCCGCCGGCACCGCCCTGATCACCGGCGGCACGGGCCTGCTCGGCGCACTCGCCGCCCGGCACCTGGTCGCCACCCACGGGCTGCGCAGCGTCGTGCTGGCTTCCCGCCGGGGCCCGGCGGCCGACGGCGCCACCGAACTGAGCGACGAACTGCGGGCGCTGGGCGCCCGCGTCGAGATCGTCGCCTGCGACGTCGCCGACCGCGAGCAGGTCCGCGCGCTGCTGGCGCGGGTGCCCGCGGACGCGCCGCTGACGGCGGTCGTGCACACCGCCGGCGTGCTCGACGACGGCGTCGTCACCGCGCTCGACGCCGACCGGCTCGACGTCGTGTTCCGGCCGAAGGTCGACGCCGCCGTCCACCTCGACGAACTGACCCGCGACCTCGGCCTGACCGCGTTCGTCCTGTTCTCCTCGGCCGCCGGGGTCCTGGGCACCGTGGGCCAGGCCAACTACGCCGCGGCCAACGCCTTCCTCGACGCGCTCGCCGCCCGCCGCCGCGCGGCCGGGCTGGCCGCCGTGTCGCTCGCGTGGGGCCTCTGGGCCCCGGCCGGCGGCATGACCGACCACCTCGGCGACGCCGACCTGGCCCGGGTGAGCCGCACCGGCATCGGTGCCCTGGATACGGACCAGGGCCTGCGCCTGCTCGACAGTGCCCTCTCGGCGTCCCGGCCGCTCGTCGTGCCCGTGGTGCTCGACGTCGCGGCCCTGCGCCGCCGGGCCCGCACCGAAGCGGTGTCGTCGATCCTGCGCGGCATCGTCGGCCGCGTCCGCCGTGACGCCCACACCGGGTCCGCCACCAGTAGCCGGTTCGCCGGACTCGACGCCGCCGCGCGCCGGGCTTCGCTCGTGGAGCTGGTGCGCTCCGAGGCGGCGGCGGTGCTCGGCAGCAGTGCTCCGCAGGCCGCGTCGCGGGCGTTCCGCGACGTCGGCTTCGACTCGCTGACCGCGGTGGACCTGCGCAACCGGCTCGCCGCGGCGACCGGCCTGGTGCTGCCGACGA
The DNA here is from genome assembly GCF_023023025.1 of Amycolatopsis sp. WQ 127309. NCBI lineage: Bacteria > Bacillati > Actinomycetota > Actinomycetes > Pseudonocardiales > Pseudonocardiaceae > Amycolatopsis > Amycolatopsis sp. WQ 127309. Next base: position 8,393,961 of record NZ_CP095481.1, on the reverse strand, counting down.
CCGTGGTGTTCGACTACCCGAACCCCGGCGCGCTGGGCGGCTACCTGGACGCCGAGCTGTCCGGCGTGACCCCGGCGGTCACGCCGGTGAAAGCCGCGACGGCCGCCGACGACCCGATCGTGGTCGTCGGCATGGGCGTCCGGCTGCCGGGCGGCGTGACCAGCCCCGAAGACCTGTGGGACCTGCTGAGCCGTGGTGGCGACGCCATTGCGGGCTTCCCGGCCGACCGTGGCTGGGACCTGGACCCGGCCGGGTCGTTCGCGCGGCTCGGCGGCTTCCTCGACGACGCCGGGCTGTTCGACCCGGAGTTCTTCGGGATCTCGCCGCGGGAAGCCGTGGCGATGGACCCGCAGCAGCGGCTGCTGCTGGAGACGTCGTGGGAAGCCCTGGAACGGGCCGGGATCGACCCGGCTTCGGTGCGCGGCCGTGACGTCGGTGTGTTCACCGGCGCGGCCGGGCAGGACTACGGCGCGCGGCTGCACGAGGTGACCGGGCCGGGCGAGGGTTTCGCGCTGACCGGGACGTCACCGAGTGTCCTTTCCGGACGCGTGTCCTACGTGCTCGGCGCGCAGGGACCGTCGCTGACGGTCGACACGGCGTGCTCGTCGTCCCTGGTCGCACTGCACCTGGCGGCGCAGTCGCTGCGCTCCGGTGAGTGCTCGGTGGCGCTCGCCGGTGGCGTGACCGTGATGGCCTCGCCCGGCGTGTTCGTCGAGTTCGCGCGGCAGGGCGGGCTCTCGGCGGACGCGCGGTGCAAGGCGTTCTCCGACACCGCGGACGGCACCGGCTGGGCCGAGGGCATCGGCGTCCTCGTGCTGCAACGCCTGTCCGACGCCCGGCGCGATGGCCGGGAGATCCTGGCCGTGGTCAAGGGCACGGCCGTCAACCAGGACGGCGCATCCAACGGCCTGACCGCGCCGAACGGCCCGGCCCAGCAGGCGGTGATCCGCCAGGCGCTGGCCAACGCGGGCCTGCGGCCGTCCGAAGTGGACGCGGTCGAGGCGCACGGCACCGGCACGGTACTGGGTGACCCGATCGAGGCCCAGGCGTTGATCGCGACCTACGGCCAGGACCGGGACGCGGCCCGGCCGCTGCTGCTGGGTGCGTTGAAGTCGAACATCGGGCACACGCAGGCCGCGGCGGGCGTCGCGGGCGTGATCAAGATGATCCTCGCCCTGCGCCACGGCACTCTGCCGCGGACCCTGCACGTCGACCGGCCGTCGGGCCAGGTGGACTGGTCGGCCGGCACCGTGCGGCTGCTCACCGAGGAGACGGCCTGGCCCGAGGGTGACGGCCCGCGCCGCGCCGGCGTCTCGGCGTTCGGCGTCTCGGGCACGAACGCCCACGTCATCCTCGAACAGGCGCCTCCCGCCGAGTCCACTGTGGACGTCGAGCCGGTGGCCGGGATCGTGCCGCTGGTCGTGTCGGCCCGCAGCGAGCGGGCGCTGGCCGCGCAGGCGGACCGGCTGCTGACCGCCCTCGACACCGATCTCAGCGCCGTCGCCGGGGCGCTGGTCTCGTCCCGCGCGGTGTGGGAGCACCGCGCGGTCGTCGTGGCCACGGACCGCGACCGGGCCCTCGACGGCCTGCGCACCGTCGCGTCCGCCGGGCTGCGCCGCGGTGTCGTGCGCGGCGAGGTCGACCCTGCCGTGGACGGCGTCGGCGTCCTGTTCACCGGCCAGGGCTCGCAGCGGGCCGGGATGGGCCGTGAGCTGTACGAGACGTTCCCGGCGTACGCGGAGGCGTTCGACGCGGCGTGCGCGGAACTCGACCCGATCCTGGGGGTTTCGCTGCGGGAGACCGTGTTCGGGACCGAGCTGGACGGCACGCTGTCCACCCAGGCGGGCCTGTTCGCGGTCGAGGTGGCGATGTTCCGGCTCGTGACGTCGTGGGGTGTGCGGCCGAAGGTGATCGCCGGGCATTCGCTGGGGGAGATCACGGCCGCGCACGTCGCCGGGGTGCTTTCCCTGGCCGACGCGGCGAAGCTGGTCGCGGCGCGCGGCCGGTTGATGGCCGACCTGCCGCCGGGCGGCGCCATGGTCGCGATCGAGGCGTCCGAGTCCGACGTGCTCGCCGCCCTTGACGGCGCGGTCTCGATCGCCGCGGTCAACGGACCGCAAGCCGTGGTCGTCTCCGGTGCCGCCGAGGCGGTGCACGCGGTCGCGGCGGAGTTCGCCGCGCGCGGTTGCCGGACCAAGGCGCTGACGGTCGGTCACGCGTTCCACTCGCCGCTGATGGACCCGGTGCTCGACGAGCTGCGCACGGTCGCCGAGTCCTTGACCTACCACGAATCCACGGTCCCGGTGGTGTCCACCGTGACCGGTGCCGTCGTGACGGACGACTGGCGCTCACCCGAGTACTGGGTCGAGCAGGTGCGCCGTCCGGTGCGCTTCGCCGACGCCGTCACCGCGATGGGACCGCTCTCGGTGCTCCTGGAGCTGGGTCCGGACGGCGTCCTCGCGTCGCTCGCCGACGCGCTCGGCGTGCCTGCGGTGGTGCTGACCCGGCGGGATCGGTCCGAGCCCGAGACGGCCGTCCTCGCGCTGGCCGAGCTGTTCGTGCGCGGCAACGACGTCGACTGGTCCGCGCTCGTGCCGGCCCCGCGTCGCGTGGTGCCGCTGCCGACCACGGCGTTCCAGCACCGTCGCTTCTGGGCCGACCCCCCGGCGGCGCGGATCGTCGATGCCGACGCGCCGTTCTGGCGGGCCGTCGAAGCCGGGAACAGCGCGACCCACGGCGACCCCGCCGCCCTGGAAACCGCCTTCGCCGCGCTGTCGCGGTGGCGGCAGGACCAGCAGGACGAGTCGATCGTGCGTTCCTGGTCCTACCAGGTCGAGTGGGAGCCCGTCAGCCACGGAGTCTCGCCGCTCACGGGCCGCTGGCTGGTGCTGGCCGCCGCGGACACGGCCGTCGACGCGATCACCCTCGACCCGGCCGCGGCCGATCTGGCCGAGCGGATCGCCGCGGCCGGCCCGGTCGACGGCGTGGTGTGCCTGCCGGACACCGTGGCCGACCTGGTGGCCGCGGTACGCGCCCTGGTGACCGCCGGGACGACCGCGCGGCTCTGGTGCGTCACCCGCGGCGCGGTCACCACCGGGGAAACCGACCCCGCCCCGGACCCGCACGCCGCGGCGATCTGGGGCCTCGCGCAGACCGTCGCGCTCGAACACCCCGAGCTGTGGGGCGGCATCGTCGACGCCACCGACCCGGCCGAAGCGGTCGCCGTGCTCACCGGCACCCCGGCCGAGGACCAGCTCGCGATCCGCCCAGCCGGTGTGTTCGCGCGCCGCCTGGTCCCGGCACCCGAAGCGCCGTCCGGCGCGGGCTGGACCCCGCGCGGCACCGTGCTGGTCACCACCGCGGCCGACGGCGTGGCGACGCCGGTCCTCGACCGGCTCGCCGCCGACGGCGCGGAACACCTGGTACTGCTGGACTTCCGTGGCGACGCGGCCACGCCGTCCGCCATGCCGGACGGCGTCCGGGTGACGTTCGCGGCCTGCGCCCCTGACGACCGTGACGCCGTCGCCGCGCTGCTCGCGCAGTACCCGCCGGACGCGGTGGTCCACACCGCCGCCGTCACCGGCGATGTCACCGCCGCCGTCGACCTCACTCCGGCGGACTTCGCGGCCGGCGCGGCCGCCGCGTTGCTCGACGAACTCCGGCCCGACCTCGACGCCTTCGTGCTCTTCTCCTCGGTGGCCGGGGTGTGGGGCTCGGCGGGCCAGGGAGCCGCCGCGGCGAACACCGGCTTCCTCGACGCCCTCGCCCACTCGCGACGCGCCCGCGGCCGGACGGCACTCGCCGTGGCCTGGGGCCCGTGGTCGAGCCCGGACGTCCGGCACGCCGGGCCCGCCGACGAGTGGGCGCGCCGCGGCGTGCTGCCGATGCTGGACGCCGACCTCGCCCTGACGGCGTTGGCGCACGCGCTGCGCCACGACCGCCCGGCGGTGGTCATCGCCTCCGTCGACTGGGCGCGGTTCGTCCCGTTGCTCACCGCCCGGCGGCCCAGCCCGCTCCTGCGGGCGCTCGCCGGCGCGGAAACGCCGGTGGCCGGTTCAGCCGCCGACAACCTGCAGGCCCGGCTGGCCGGACTTGACGCCGACGCCCGGTCGGCGCTGCTGGTGGGTCTGGTGCGCACCGAAGCCGCCGACGTGCTCGGCGCCGGTGAAGGCATCGGCGCGCGGCGCTCGTTCCGTGACACCGGGTTCGACTCGCTCACGGCCGTGGAGCTGCGCGATCGCCTGCAGGCGGTGACCGGGCTCGCGTTGTCCCCGACCGTCGTGTTCGACCACGCCGACCCGGTCGCGCTCGCCGCCCACCTCGAGGCCGAGCTGACCACCGGCCCGGCGCCCGTGACGACGGCTGAAGCCGCCGTCACGGTGACCGACGAGCCCATCGCGATCGTCGGCATCGGCGTCCGGCTGCCCGGCGGGATCACCACCCCGGACGGCCTGTGGGAGCTGCTGCGCACCGGCGGCGACGCGATTTCGGCGTTCCCGGCCGACCGCGGCTGGGACGTCGACGGCCTCTACGACGCCGACCCCGACGCGGTCGGCAAGTCCTACACCCGCTCGGGCGGCTTTCTGCGCGACGCGGCCCTGTTCGACCCCGGCTTCTTCGGCATCTCGCCACGCGAAGCCCTGGCCATGGATCCGCAGCAGCGGCTGCTGCTGGAAACCTCGTGGGAGGCCTTAGAGCGGGCGGGCGTCGATCCGACGTCGCTGCGTGGGCAGGACGTCGGCGTCTTCACCGGCCTCTCGTACCAGAACTACGGGCAGGGCGCGCGTGACGCGGACCTCGACGGCCTGCTCTCGATCGGCGGCACCGGCAGCGTCGCGAGCGGCCGGGTGTCGTACGTCCTCGGCGTCCGCGGCCCGGCGATGACGGTGGACACGGCGTGTTCGTCGTCGCTGGTGGCCATCCACCTCGCGGCGCAGGCCCTGCGCTCGGGCGAATGCGCGACGGCGCTGGCCGGCGGCGCGGCGATCATGGGCACCCCCATGCCGTTCGTGGACTTCTCGCGTCAGCGCGCGCTGTCCGCGGACGGCCGCTGCAAGCCGTTCGCGGCGGCCGCCGACGGCACCGGCTGGGCCGAAGGCGCCGGCGTCGTCGTCCTGCAACGGCTCGCGGACGCCGTCCGCGACAGCCGTGAGATCCTCGCCGTGGTCAAGGGCACCGCCGTCAACCAGGACGGCGCCTCCAACGGGCTGACCGCGCCCAGCGGCCCGGCCCAGCAGGCCGTGATCCGCCAGGCACTCGCCAACGCCGGACTGTCCACTTCGGACGTCGACGCCGTCGAGGCGCACGGCACCGGCACCGCGCTCGGCGACCCGATCGAGGCCCAGGCCCTGCTGGCGACCTACGGCCGTGACCGTGACGTCCCGCTCTGGCTGGGCTCGCTGAAGTCCAACATCGGGCACGCGCAGGCGGCTGCAGGAGTCGCGGGCGTGATCAAGATGATCCTCGCCCTGCGCCACGCCGTGCTGCCGAAGACGCTGAACATCGACGAGCCGTCCGCGAAGGTCGACTGGTCGAGCGGAGCCGTCGCGCTGCTGACCGAAGAGACGTCCTGGCCCGAGCTGGGCCGCCCCCGCCGCGGCGCGGTGTCGTCGTTCGGCGTCAGCGGCACCAATGCGCACATCATCCTGGAGCAGGGCCCCGAGGGCGTGCCGGCCATCGAGGACGAGCCGGGCGTCACGCCGCTTGTGGTGACGGCCCGGACCGAGGCGGGACTCGTGGCGCAGGCCGATCGGCTGGCCGGGTTCCTGGTTGCTGATGGCGACTTCGCCGGTGTGGCCGGGTCGCTGGGCGCGGCACGGGCGCGGTGGGAACACCGGGCCGTCGTCGTGGCCGCGGACGCCGCCGAGGCGGTGGCCGGGTTGCGGGCGCTCACCGGACCCGAGGTCGTTCGTGGCGTCACCAGCGCCGACACCGGTCGCACCGTCCTGGTCTTCCCCGGACAGGGTGCGCAATGGCCCGGCATGGGCGCGGACCTGTGGGCCACCGAACCGGTGTTCGCCGCGCGGATGGCCGAGTGCGAGGCCGCCCTGGCGTCGCATGTGGACTGGTCCCTGTCGAACGTCGTGCGCGGCCGGGACGCCGCGGCGCTCGAGCGGGTCGACGTCGTGCAGCCCGTGTCGTGGGCGGTGATGGTGTCGCTGGCCGCGCTGTGGCGCTCGGCCGGGTTGCGCGTGGACGCCGTCGTCGGGCACTCGCAGGGCGAGATCGCGGCGGCCTGCGTGGCCGGCGCGCTGTCGCTCGCCGACGCCGCGCGCATCGTGGCGCTGCGCAGCAAGGTGATCGGCGAAGAACTCTCCGGCCACGGCGGGATGCTCTCGATCGCGACCGGCGCGGACGACGTCGACCTCACGGCCTGGGACGGCCGGGTCGAGCTGGCCGCGGTGAACTCGCCGTCTGCGGTGGTCCTCGCGGGCGAGCCCGCGGCGCTGGCCGAGGTCCGCGACCGCTACGACGCCCGGGGCCTCCGGACGCGGCTGATCCCGGTGGACTACGCCTCGCACACCGTCCAGGTGGCCGGCGTCGCCGAGCAGCTGACCGCCGTCCTGAGCGGGACCGAACCGGCCGCGCCCGCCATCCCGTGGTACTCCACTGTGGATGGTGCTTGGGTGACCGGCCCGCTCGAACCCGGCTACTGGGTGCGCAACCTGCGCCAGCCGGTGCGCTTCGCCGAGGCGATCGCGGCGCTGGGGGAGCAGGGCTTCGGTGTGTTCGTCGAGTCCAGCTCGCACCCGGTGCTGACCGCCGCCGTGCAGGACACGCTGGCCGGCACCGACGTCGTCGTGGCCGGGACGCTGCGGCGCGACCAGGGCGACCGCGCGCGGTTCGTCCGGTCGCTGGCCGAGGTGTTCGTCCGGGGCGTCGACCTGACCTGGGCCGGGTTCCTGCCGGCCCGCCGCGCGTCTTCGGCGATGCCGACGACGGCGTTCCAGCACCGGCACTTCTGGCTGCGGTCCGAGGCGGCCACCGGCGACGCGGCCGGTGCCGGCCTGGTCGACGCCGGCCACCCGCTGCTCGGCGCCGTCGTCGACACCCCGGACACCGGCACCCTGGTGCTGACCGGGCGGCTCAGCCCGGCCCGGCAGCCGTGGCTCGGCGAGTACGTCGTCGACGGCGCGCGCCTGCTCCCGCCCGCGGTCCTGGTGGAACTCGCGATCCAGGCCGGCGACCACACCGGCTGCCCGACCCTGGAGCGCTTCGACGCCGCTTCCGCGGCGATCCTGCCGGACGACGGCGCGCTGCAGGTCCAGGTCGTCGTCGGCGCCGCCGACGACACCGGACGACGCCCGATCGCCGTCCACACCCGGCCGGAAACCGACGACGCCGCGTGGACGTGCCACGCCAACGGCGTCCTCTCCACCGCGCTCGCCACCGCGGCGCCCGCCGAAGAGTGGCCGCCGTCAGGCGCTCAGGCCGTCGACGTCCTCACCGAGCACGGCCCGGCGTTCCAGGGCCTCACGGCCGCCTGGCGCCGCGGCCGCGAGCTGTTCGCCGAGGTCACGCTGCCGGAGCCGATCGACCCCGCGGGCTTCGCGCTGCACCCGGCGTTGCTGGACACCGCGCTGCAGGCGATCGACGGCGACCTGCCGGTCGCGTGGACCGGCGTCACGCTGCACGCCACCGGCGCGACCGTCGTCCGGGCGCACCTCACCCCGGCGGGCGACGGCTGGTCCGCCGAGCTGACCGACCTCGCCGGGCAGCCGGTGCTGTCCGTCGCTTCGGTGACGACCGGCCGCGTCCGCCAGGTGCGGCCGGAACCGGCCGACTCGTCGTACGGCCTCGACTGGCTCGCCCTTCCGGACCTGGTCGCGGCCCCTGCCGGGCGCACACGGACCGTGCAGGACGCCGCCGGCTTCGCCGAACCCGCCGACTGGTACCTGCTGCCCGTCCCGGCCGAACCCGCGACACCCGAAGGAATCCGGGCCGCGACAGGCCGGGTTCTGCGGGTGCTCCAAGCTTTCCTGGCCGACCCGGGTCTCGCGGACGCGCGGCTGGCCGTGCTGACCCGCGGCGCGGTGGACGGCGACGCCGATCCGGTCGCGGCGGCGGTGTGGGGCCTGGTGCGTGCCGCCCAGACCGAGGACGCCGGCCGGATCCTGCTGGCCGACGTCGATCGCGAACTCACCGACGCTGCCCTGCCGGCCGGTGCGGCCGCCGCCGGGGAGTGGCAGATCGCCGTACGCGACGACGTCGTGTCGGCGCCGCGCCTGACCCGGATCACCGCCGAAGCCGAGCGCAAGGCGGTGCTGGATCCCGCGGGCACCGTGCTCGTCACGGGTGGCACCGGCACGCTGGGTGCCGTCGTCGCCCGGCACCTCGTCACCGAGCACGGCGTGCGCAGCCTGCTGCTGTCGTCGCGACGCGGCATCGACGCCGAAGGCGCCGAAGAACTGCGGGCCGAACTCACCGGGCTCGGCGCCCGCGTCGACGTCGTGGCCTGCGACGTCGCCGAGCGCGAGCAGGTCCGCGCGCTGCTGGCGCACGTCCCGGCCGACGCGCCGCTCACCGGCGTGCTGCACCTCGCCGGGCTCCTCGACGACGGCGTGATCGCCGCCCTGGACGCCGGCCGGCTCGACACCGTCTTCCGGCCGAAGACCGACGGCGCGATCCACCTCGACGAGCTGACCCGCGACCACGACCTGGCCGCGTTCGTGCTGTTCTCGTCGGTGTCCGGCCTGATCGGCGGCCCGGGACAGGGCAACTACGCCGCCGCGAACGCGTTCCTGGACGCGCTGGCGACCCGGCGGCGGGCCGCGGGCCTGACGGCGACGTCGCTGGCGTGGGGCCTGTGGGCCCCGGCGAGCGGGATGACCGCGCACCTCGGCACCGCCGACACCGCGCGGATGGCGCGTTCCGGCATGAAGGCGCTCGGCGAGGCGCAGGGCATGCGGTCACTGGACCTCGCGCTCGGCTCGGCCCGTGCCATGGTGGCGCCGATGCTGCTGGACGTCCCGGCGCTGCGGGCCCAGGCCCGCGCGGGTGCCACGCTTTCGCCGCTGCTGCGGACGGTGGTCGGGCACGTCCGGGCCACCGCGACCAACACGGCGGCGGTCACCGGCGTGCCGACGCTGCTGGCCGGCCTCGACACCGCCGCCCGGCGCGCGCTGCTCGTGGAGCTGGTGCGGACCGAAGCGGCCGTGGTGCTCGGCGGGGACACCCCGCTCCCGGAGTCACGGGCGTTCCGGGACGTCGGTTTCGACTCGCTGACCGGCGTGGACCTGCGCAACCGGCTGGCCGCCGCGACCGGGCTGACGCTGCCGTCCACGGTGGTCTTCGACCACCCGAACCCCGGCGCACTGGCCGATTTCCTGCTGGCCGAGCTGTCCGGCGTGGTCCAGGAGGCCGCGCCGGTGACCGCCGCGATGGTGACCACCGACGACCCGGTCGTGATCGTCGGTATGGGCGTCCGGCTGCCGGGCGAGGTGGGCAGCCCGGACGACCTGTGGGACCTGCTGCGCCGCGGCGGCGACGCGATCTCCGCCTTCCCGGACGACCGCGGCTGGGACGTCGACACGCCCTCCACCACCCGCTCCGGCGGGTTCCTGAGCGGCGCCACCCTGTTCGACCCCGAGTTCTTCGGGATCTCGCCGCGCGAAGCCGTCGCGATGGACCCGCAGCAGCGGTTGCTGCTGGAGACGTCGTGGGAAGCCCTCGAACGGGCCGCGATCGACCCGCAGTCGTTGCGCGGCCAGGACGTCGGCGTGTTCGCGGGCGCGTCGCCACAGGGCTACGGCGGCGCCCTCGGCGACAGCGAGGGCTTCGCGCTGACCGGGACGTCACCGAGTGTCCTTTCCGGACGGATCTCGTACGTCCTGGGCGTGCGCGGCCCGGCCGTCACGGTGGACACCGCGTGTTCGTCGTCGCTGGTGGCACTGCACCTCGCGGCGCAGTCGCTGCGGTCGGGCGAGTGCTCGCTGGCGCTGGCCGGCGGTGTGACGGTGATGGCGTCGCCGGGCGTGTTCGTGGAGTTCTCCCGCCAGGGCGGGCTGTCCGCGGACGGCCGCTGCAAGGCGTTCTCGGCCGCCGCCGACGGCACGGGCTGGGCCGAAGGCGCCGGTGTCCTCGTGCTGCAACGGCTGTCCGACGCGGTCCGCGACGGCCGCGAGGTCCTGGCCGTGGTCAAGGGCACCGCGGTCAATCAGGACGGCGCGTCCAACGGTTTGACGGCGCCGAATGGCCCGGCCCAGCAGGCGGTGATCCGCCAAGCGCTGGCCAACGCCGGTCTGGCCGCTGCGGACGTCGACGCGGTGGAAGCTCACGGCACCGGCACGGTGCTGGGCGACCCGATCGAGGCGCAGGCGCTGATCGCGACCTATGGCCAGGACCGGGACGCGACACGGCCGTTGTTGCTGGGTGCGTTGAAGTCGAACATCGGGCACACGCAGGCCGCGGCGGGCGTCGCGGGCGTGATCAAGATGGTGCTCGCGCTGGGCAACGGCGTCCTGCCGCGGACGCTGCACGCCGCCGAGCCGTCGGCCGAGGCCGACTGGTCGGCCGGCACTGTGCGGCTGCTCGCGGAGGAAACCGCGTGGCCGGACCGCGGTGGGCCGCGCCGGGCCGCGGTGTCGTCGTTCGGCGTCTCGGGCACGAATGCCCACGTCGTCCTGGAACAGGCGCCCGCCGCCGACCGGGTCGAGTCCGATGTGGACGTTCCGGTCGTGCCGCTCGTCCTGTCCGCGCGCAGCGAAGAGGCGCTGACCGAGCAGGCCGACCGGCTCGCGGCGTTCCTCGCGGACCGCACCGACCTCGCCGCCGTCGCCGGTTCCCTGCTGTCGTCGCGATCCCGGTGGGAACACCGCGCGGTCGTCGTGGCCCGTGACCACACGAGTGCCCTCGCCGGGCTGCGTGCCGGGACCGCCGTCCGGGGCGAGGTCGATCCCGCCGTCAGCGGCGTCGGCGTGCTGTTCACCGGCCAGGGTGCGCAGCGGCCGGGCATGGGCCGCGAGCTGTACGAGACGTTCCCGGTGTTCGCGGACGCGTTCGACGCCGTGTGCGCGGAGCTGGACCGGTGCCTGGGCGACACCGTCCCGGTACGCGACGTCGTGTTCGCCGAAGCGGGTTCCGCCGTCGCGGCCTTGCTCGACGACACGTTGTTCACCCAGGCCGGGCTGTTCGCCGTCGAGGTGGCGATGTTCTGGCTCGTGCGCTCGTGGGGTGTCCGGCCGCAGGTCCTGGCCGGGCACTCGCTGGGCGAGATCACCGCGGCGCACGTCGCGGGTGTGCTGTCGCTCGAGGACGCGGCGAAACTGGTGGCGGCGCGCGGCCGGCTGATGTCGGACCTGCCGCCGGGCGGCGCGATGGTCGCGATCGAGGCACCCGAAACGGACGTGCTCGCCGCGTTGACCGACGGCGTCTCCATCGCCGCGGTGAACGGGCCGGACTCGGTCGTCATCTCGGGTGCCGCCGACGCGGTGCACGCGGTCGCGGCGGAGTTCGTCGGCCGCGGTCGCCGGACGAAGGCGCTGACGGTCAGCCACGCGTTCCACTCCGCGCTGATGGACCCGATGCTCGACGCGTTCCGTGCGGTCGCCGAGTCCTTGACCTACGGACCGCCGTCGATCCCGGTGGTGTCGATGGTGACCGGCACGCTCACCGACGACCTGCGCACTCCGGAGTACTGGGTCGAGCAGGTGCGCCGTCCGGTGCGCTTCGCCGATGCCGTCACCGCGATGGGCCCGCTGTCGATCCTGCTGGAACTGGGCCCGGACGGTGTCCTCACGTCGCAGGTCGACGCGCCCGGTGTCGTGCTGACCCGGCGCGACCGGCCCGAGGCCGAGACCGCCGTCGCCGCACTGGCCGAGCTGTTCGTGCGCGGCAACGACGTCGACTGGACCGCGCTGGTCCCGGTCCCGCGGCACGCCGTTGTGCTGCCCACGACCGCGTTCCAGCACCGCCGGTTCTGGCTGGCCCCCGTCGCGGCCGGCGACGCCACCAGCCTCGGCCAGGTATCGCTGGACCACCCGCTGCTGGCCGCGGCGATGGAAGCCCCCGGCACCGGCGGCGCCGTGCTGACCGGCCGGCTGTCCACGGCGCTGCAGCCGTGGCTGGCCGACCACGCCATCGACGGCGTGGTGCTCGTCCCCGGGGCGGCCCTGGTCGAGTTCGCCGTCCAGGCAGGCGACCAGTGCGGCGTGCCGGTCGTCGATGAACTGGTCGTCGAGACGCCGATGGTGCTCACCGGCGCCGCGGCGCTGCGGGTGCAGGTGATCGTCGGCGAGACCGACGAGACCGGCCGCCGCGAGGTGACCGTCCACTCCCGCCCGGAGCACGGCACACCCGGCTGGACCCGGCACGCGACCGGCTGGCTGACCACCGAACCCGTCCCCGCCACGGCGCTGTCCGTTTGGCCGCCCGCCGGCGCCCGGCCGGTCGACGTGACCGGCTTCTACGACACCCTCGCCGCGCGCGGCTACGGCTACGGGCCCTCGTTCCAGGCCCTGACCTCGGCCTGGGCCCGCGACCGCGAGTTCTTCGGCGAGGTGACGCTGCCCGAGATCGCCGACCCCGCCGGGTTCGCCGTCCACCCCGCGCTGCTCGACGCGATGCTGCACGTGGCGCTGGTCGGGCTCGGCCCGGACGACGGATCGCCCGTCGCGCTGCCGTTCGCGTGGAACCGCGTCGCGGTGCACGCCACCGGGGCCCGCAGCGTGCGCGTCCACGTCTCGGAGCTGCCCGACGGGTCGGTGGCGATGACCGTCGCCGACCAGACGGGCGCGCCCGTGCTGACACTGGATTCGCTGGTCAGCCGGCCGATGCAGGCCACCGCCGCGGCAGGTGACGACGCGATGTTCGCCGTCACCTGGACGGCGTTGCCGCAGGCGGAATCCCGGCCCGCGGAGGTCCGGTACGTCATGGCGGCCGCCGACGTCACGGAACCGGCGCCCTGGCTGGTGCTGCCGGTCGACGTCGGCTCTCCCGAGCGGTCCGAGCCCGAACGGGCGCGGACGGCCGTCGGCACGGTCCTCGCCGTCCTGCAGACGTTCCTGGCTGACGAGTCCACAGTGGACAGCAAGCTGGTCGTCACCACGACCGGCGCCGTCGCCACGGGCACCGAGGCCGTCGACCCGGTCGCCGCGGCCGTCTGGGGCCTGGTGCGGTCCGCGCAGACCGAGCACCCCGACCGGGTCGTGCTCGCCGACCTCGACGCCCCGGGTGAGTTCGTGCCCGGGATCGCCGCGTTCGTCGAGACCGGCGAGACCCAGTTCGCCCTGCGTGACGGCCGGGTTCTCGTGCCCCGGCTGGTGCAGGCGGGTGCCGGTGAGCTGACCGTGCCCGCCGGGACCACGCCGTGGGCGCTGGCGACGACCGGCGGCAAGACCCTTGACGCGCTGGCGCTGCTGCCGCACCCCGACCTGCCGGAAACCCTGACGGGCAGCCAGGTCCGGCTCGCCGTCCGGGCCGCCGGCCTGAACTTCCGCGACGTCCTGACCGCGCTGGGCCTGTACCCGGGCGACACGGCCCGGCTCGGTGCCGAGGGCGTCGGTGTCGTCACAGCCGTCGGCCCGGACGTCACCGGCCTGCAGCCCGGCGACCGCGTGTTCGGCCTGATGGGGCACAGCTTCGGCCTGGTCGCGGTGACCGAGGCCGACCTGCTCGCCCCGGTGCCGGAAGCGTGGTCCGCCGAGGCGGCCGCGACCGTGCCGGTGGCGTTCCTGACCGCGTACTACGCCCTGGTCGAGCTGGCGGACCTGCGGCCGGGCGAGAAGATCCTGATCCACGCGGCCGCCGGCGGCGTCGGCATGGCCGCCGTCCAGCTGGCCCGTCACCTCGGCGCCGACGTGTTCGCCACGGCGAGCCCGGGCAAGCACGACGTGCTGCGCGGGATGGGCATCCCGGACGACCACATCGCGAACTCGCGCACCCTGGACTTCGCGGCGGCGTTCGGCACCGTCGACGTCGTGCTGAACTCCCTGGCCGGGGAGTTCGTGGACGCGTCGCTGGGGCTGCTGGCCGAGGGCGGCCGGTTCCTGGAGATGGGCAAGACCGACATCCGCGACGCCCACCCCGGCGTGATGTACCGGGCGTTCGACCTCTACGACGGCGGGCCGCCGCTGATCGGGCGGATGCTGGCCCAGCTGGTCGACCTCTTCGAGGCCGGTGCGCTGCGGCTGCTGCCCTTCACCGCCTGGGACGTCCGCGACGCCGTCGCCGCGTTCCGGTACATGGCCCAGGCCCAGCACGTCGGCAAGAACGTCCTCACGCTGCCACGCACGCTCGACCCGGCCGGGACGGTGCTGATCACCGGCGCGGGCGCGCTCGGCACGCTCGTGGCCCGGCACGTCGTCGACCTCGGCGTGCGCAGCGTCGTTCTCGCCTCCAGGCGCGGCGCGTCCGCCGACGGTGCTTCGGAGCTGGTCGCGGAGCTGCGGGAGCACGGCGCCGACGTCGAGGTGGTCGCGTGCGACCTGGCCGACCGCGCTCAGGTGCGGGCGCTGCTGGCGGGGATACCGGCGTTGACCGCGGTGATCCACACCGCCGGGGTCCTGGCCGACGGCGTCGTCGCCGCCCTCGACGCCGAACGCGTGGACACGGTGTTCCGGCCCAAGGTCGACGCCGCCGTCCACCTCGACGACCTCACTCGCGACCGCGACCTGGCCGCGTTCGTGCTGTTCTCCTCCGCCTCCGGCGTCCTCGGCGGGCCCGGGCAGGGCAACTACGCCGCGGCCAACACGTTCCTCGACGCGCTGGCCGTGCGCCGCCGCGCCGCGGGGCACGCCGCGACGTCGCTCGCCTGGGGTCTGTGGCGCCAGGACGGCGGTATGACCGGGCACCTCGCGGCGGCCGACACGACCCGCATGGCGCGGTCCGGCCTCGGCGTCGTCGAAGCCGCCCACGGCATGGCCCTGCTGGACGCCGCGCTGGCCAGTCCGGCCGCGTTGCTCGTGCCGATGGTGCTCGACCTGCCCGCTCTGCGTGCTCAGGCGCGGTCGGGACCGATGGCCCCGATGCTGCGTGAACTGGCCGGCCCCGGCCGGCGCACCGCGCACACCGCCGCGCCCGCCACCGGTGTGCCGGCCGGCCTGGCCGGGCTCGACCCCGAACAGCGGCTGGCCGCGCTGACCGACCTCGTCACCGCCGAAGCCGCGATCGTCCTCGGCGGCGGCCGCGGGATCGGCGCCGCCCGGGCGTTCCGCGACGCCGGGTTCGACTCGCTGACCGCCGTCGAACTCCGCAACCGGCTCACCAAGGCCACCGGTGTGCGGCTGCCCGCGACGGTCGTGTTCGACTACCCGACCCCGCGGGCCCTGGCCGGGTTCGTCGACGGCGAGCTGTTCGGCGCGACCGCCGTGGTGGCCCCGGCGCACACCGCCGTGACCGACGACCCGGTCGTCATCGTCGGCATGGGTGTCCGGCTGCCAGGCGGCGTCGCCACCCCGGACGAGCTGTGGGAGCTGCTGCGCACCGGCCGTGACGCGATCTCGGCGGTCCCCGCCGACCGCGGCTGGGACCTCGGCGACAGCCACCCGCGCTCGGGCGGGTTCCTGCACGACGCGGGCTCGTTCGACCCCGGCTTCTTCGGCATCTCGCCGCGTGAGGCGCTCGCCATGGATCCCCAGCAGCGGCTGCTGCTGGAGACGTCGTGGGAAGCGCTCGAACGCGCCGGGATCGACCCGTCCTCCCTGGGCGGGCGAGACGTCGGGGTCTTCACCGGCCTGGCCTACCAGGGCTACGGCGCGGGCGTGCGGTCGGCGGAGCTGGAGGGCCTGCTGGGCACGGGATCGGCGAGCAGTGTCGCCGCGGGCCGGGTGTCCTACGTGCTCGGGGTGCAGGGTCCCGCAGTCACCGTCGACACGGCGTGTTCGTCGTCGCTGGTGGCGATCCACCTGGCCGCGCAGTCGCTGCGCTCCGGCGAGTGCTCGGTGGCGCTCGCGGGCGGGGCGTCGGTGATGGCGTCGCCGTCGATGTTCACCGAGTTCTCCCGCCAGGGCGCGCTGTCGGGCGACGGCCGCTGCCGCGCGTTCGCCGACTCGGCCGGGGGCACCGGCTGGGCCGAGGGCGTCGGCGTCGTGGTGCTGCAACGGCGGTCCGACGCGCTGCGGGAAGGCCGGGAGATCCTGGCCGTCGTCCGCGGCACGGCCGTCAACCAGGACGGCGCGTCCAACGGCCTGACCGCGCCGAACGGCCCGGCCCAGCAGGCGGTCATCCGCCAGGCCCTGGCCAACGCGGGGCTGCGGCCGTCCGAAGTGGACGCGGTCGAGGCGCACGGCACCGGCACGACCCTCGGGGACCCGATCGAGGCCCAGGCCCTGATCGCGACCTACGGCCAGGAGCGCGACGAGCCGCTGTGGCTCGGCTCGCTCAAGTCCAACATCGGACACGCGCAGGCCGCCGCCGGTGTCGCGGGTGTGCTGAAGATGGTCCTCGCCATGCGGCACGCGACGCTGCCCCGGACGTTGCACGTCGACACGCCGTCGTCCAAAGTGGACTGGGAGTCCGGCGCCGTCCGGCTGCTGACCGACACGACGCCGTGGCCCGAGGCCGGACGCCCGCGCCGGGCCGGTGTCTCGTCGTTCGGCGTCTCCGGCACGAACGCCCACCTCATCCTCGAACAGCATCCTGCGACCGCGGCTCCCGAACCTGAGCCCACCGGTGACGTCCTCCCGGTCGTGGTGTCGGCCCGGTCGGAAGCCGGGCTGGCGGCCGAAGCGCGTTCGCTCGCCGACTGGGTCACCGGCCACGGCGATCTCGGCGCGGTGGCCGCGTCGCTGCTGTCGGATCGCGCGCTCTGGGAGCACCGCGCGGTGGTCCTCGCGACGGACGTCGCCCAGGCCGCGGGCAGCCTGCGCGGCCTCGCGGACGGCGTGCCGGACCCCGGCGTCGTCCACGGCGTCACGCGGACTCCCGGCAAGACCGCGCTGGTCTTCCCGGGCCAGGGCGCGCAGTGGCCGGGCATGGGTGCGGATCTGTGGGACACCGAGCCGGTGTTCGCGGCCCGGATGGCGGAGTGCGCGGCCGCGCTGGCGCCGCACGTGGACTGGTCGCTCGCCGACGTGGTCCGGGGTCGCGACGCCCTCGACCGGGTGGACGTCGTGCAGCCCGTGTCGTTCGCCGTCATGGTGTCGCTCGCGGCGCTGTGGCGGTCCGTCGGCCTGCGGGTCGACGCCGTGGTCGGGCACTCGCAGGGCGAGATCGCCGCGGCCGTCGTCGCGGGCGCGCTGTCGCTGGAGGACGGGGCGAAGATCGTGGCCCGGCGCAGCCTGCTGATCGCCGCCCGGCTGTCCGGGCACGGCGCCATGCTCGCGGTCGGGATCTCCGGTGACGAAGCGGCTCGCGACGTCGAAGACCTGGCCGGCCGGGTGGAGATCGCCGCGGTGAACTCGCCGTCGTCGACGGTCTTGGCGGGCGAACCCGAGGCGTTGAACGGCCTGCGCACGGCTTACGAAGAGCGCGGGGTGCGTGTACGGCTGATCCCGGTGGACTACGCGTCGCACACCGTCCAGGTCGCCGGGATCGCGGACGAGCTGGCCGACGCGCTCGGCGACGTCGCCGCAGCGGCGCCGTCGATCCCGTGGTACTCCACAGTGGACGATCGCTGGGTCACCGAGCCGGTGGCCGACGGCTACTGGCTGCGGAACCTGCGCCAGCCCGTCCGGTTCGCCGACGCCGTGAAGGCGCTGGGGGAGCAGGGCTTCGGCGTGTTCGTCGAGTCCAGCTCGCACCCGGTGCTGACGACCGGCGTGCAGGACACGCTCGGTGAACCCGGCGCGATCGTGGCCGGCACGCTGCGGCGTGACCAGGGCGACCGTGCCCGGTTCCTGCGGTCGATGGCCGAGGTGTTCGCCGAGGGCGCCGACGTCGACTGGACCAGCCTGGTCCCGGCAGGCCGGACGGCGCTGCCCACGACGGCGTTCCAGCGCAAGCACTTCTGGCTCCACGCGGCCACCGACGGGGTCGCCGGGCTGGAGACTACGGAGCACCCGCTGCTCGGCGCGGTCGTCGACATCCCGGAGACGGGCGGGCTGGTCCTGACGGGCCGGGTTTCGCCGGCCACCCACCCGTGGCTCGCCGGCACGCTCGTCGAGCTGGTGATCCAGGCGGGCGACCACGCGGGCTGCCCGGTGGTCGACGACCTGCGGATCGAGACCCCGCTCGTGGTCCCGGCTCGCCTGCGGGTGTCGGTCGGTGCCGCCGACGAGACCGGCAAGCGGCCGGTCACGGTCCACTCGCGCCCGGACGGCGCGGACACCGCGTGGACCCGCCACGCCACCGCGACCGTCGGCACCGACCCGGCGCCGCGTCCGGCGCCGATGCCGGAATGGCCCCCGGCCGGAGCCGAGCCCCTCGACGTCGACGACTGCTACGACCGGCTCGCCGTTCAGGGCCAGACCCCCGGGCGCGGCCTGCGGGCCGCCTGGGCCCGCGGTGAGGACGTCTTCGCCGAAGTCACCCTGCCCGAGGACGTCGAACCCGCCGGGTTCGCGATCCACCCCGCTCTGCTCGACGCCGCGACGCACGTCGTGCTGGCCCGCGCCGGGATGGACCCGGTGGCGGCCGCCGACTGGACCGGCCTGACGGTCCACGCCACAGGCGCCACCACCGTCCGCGTCCACCTCGTGTCCACAGGGGACGGTGGGCACGCGCTCGACCTGACCGACCCGGCGGGCGAGCCGGTGCTCTCGGCCCGGTCCGTGCACACCCGGCGGATCCAGGTCACGACCGCCGCTCGCGAGACGAGCCTCTACGCCCTGGACTGGGTCCCGCTGCCCGAACCGGCCACGGTTCCGGCGGTGACTCCGGTAGAGCTGACCGGCGCCGCGGACCTCGCCGAGGTCCCGGATTGGTTCGTGCTGCGGGTCGACACCGGCGCGCCCTCGCGAACCGAGCCGGAGCGGGTGCGGCAGGTGCTGGAGCACGTTTTGCTTGAGGTGCAAGGCTTCCTGGCCGAACCCGCCTACGCGGACGCCCGGCTGGCGGTCGTCACACGCGGCGCCGTGAGCGTCGCCGACGACGTGCCCGATCCGGTCGCCGCGGCCGTGTGGGGGCTGGTGCGCTCGGCGCAGTCGGAGCACCCGGACCGGCTGCTGCTCGCCGATCTCGACGACGAGGCCGGTCTCGCGGCCGCGGTGGCCGCGGGCGAAGGGCAGGTCGCCGTCCGCGGTGGTCGCGCCTGGGTGCCGCGGCTGCGGCGCACCACCACCGACGACAAGCCGGCTGAACTGGACTCGGCGGGCACCGTGCTCATCACCGGCGGCACCGGCACGCTGGGCGCGCTGGTGGCCCGGCACGTGGTGGCGGCGCACGGCGTCCGCAGCCTGGTCCTGGCCTCCCGCCGTGGCCCCGACGCCGACGGCGCCGAAGACCTGCGGGCCGAGCTGACCGGGCTCGGCGCCCGGGTCGACGTCGTCGCCTGCGACATCGCCGACCGCGAGGCGGTGCGCGCACTGCTGACGCGGGTCCCGGCCGACGCGCCGTTGACCGCGGTCGTGCACACCGCGGGCGTCCTCGACGACGGCGTCCTCGCCGCGCTCGACGCCGACCGGATCGACACCGTGTTCCGGCCCAAGGCCGACGGCGCGGTCCACCTCGACGAGCTGACCCGCGACCGCGACCTGGCCGCGTTCGTCCTGTTCTCCTCCGCCTCCGGCACCCTCGGCGGGCTCGGCCAGGGCAACTACGCCGCCGCGAACGCCTTCCTCGACGCGCTGGCCGAACGCCGCAGCGCCGCCGGGCACGCCGCGACGTCGCTCGCCTGGGGCCTGTGGGCGCCGGCGAGCGGGATGACCGGCGACCTGGCCGCGGCCGACACCGCGCGGCTGGCGCGCTCGGGCATGAAACCGATCGGCGCCGAACAGGGGCTGCGGCTGCTGGACAGCGCGCTGGCCACGACCCGGCCCGCGGTGGTGCCGGTGGTGTTCGACGTCGCCGCGCTGCGGCAGCAGGCCCGCACCGGACCGGTGCCGGCGCTGCTGCGGGAGATCGTCGGGCACGTCCGCGCCACCGCCTCGGCGGCCGGAACCGGTCTGGCGGCCCGGCTGGCCGGGCTCGACACGGCCGGCCGGCGCGAGGTGCTGGTCGAACTGGTCCGCGCCGAAGCGGCCGTGGTCCTCGGCGGCGCGGCACCGGGCGTGTCCCGGGCGTTCCGCGACGCCGGCTTCGACTCGCTGACCGCCGTCGACCTGCGTAACCGGCTCGCGTCGGCGACCGGGCTCGCCCTGCCGTCGACGCTGGTGTTCGACCACCCGAACCCCGCCGCGCTCGCCGACCACCTGGGCTCGCGGCTCGCAGGCACCGAGCCGACAGCCGAAGTAGCCGTCGCCGTCACCAGCACCGACGACCCGGTCGTGATCGTCGGCATGGGTGTCCGGCTGCCGGGCGGTGTGACCAGCCCGGACGGCCTGTGGGAACTGCTGCGCCGCGGCGGCGACGCCATCGCGGAGTTCCCGGCCGACCGCGGCTGGGACGTCGGCTCCACCGGGTCGTTCGCCCGCCGCGGCGGGTTCCTCTACGACGCCGGGCTGTTCGACCCGGAGTTCTTCGGGATCTCCCCGCGCGAGGCCCTGGCCATGGACCCGCAGCAGCGGCTGCTGCTCGAGACGTCGTGGGAAGCCCTGGAGCGGGCCGGGATCGACCCGGTTTCGCTGCGCGGCCACGACGTCGGCGTGTTCACCGGCGCCGCCGCGCAGGACTACGGCACGCGGCTGCACGAAGGCGCCGGCAGCAGCGAGGGGTACGCCCTGACCGGGACGTCGTCGAGCGTGCTGTCGGGCCGGGTGTCCTACGTGCTCGGCCTGCGCGGTCCGGCGGTCACCGTCGACACGGCGTGTTCGTCGTCGCTGGTGGCCCTGCACCTCGCGGCGCAGTCGCTGCGGTCGGGCGAGTGCTCGGTGGCGCTGGCCGGAGGCGCCACGGTGATGGCGTCACCGGGCGTCTTCGCCGAGTTCGCCCGGCAGGGCGGGCTGTCCGCGGACGGCCGCTGCAAGGCGTTCGCCAACGCCGCCGACGGCACCGGCTGGGCCGAAGGCGTCGGCGTCCTGGTGCTGCAGCGGCAGTCCGACGCATTGCGCGACGGCCGCGAGATCCTGGCCGTGGTCAAGGGCACCGCGGTCAACCAGGACGGCGCGTCCAACGGCCTGACCGCCCCCAACGGCCCGGCCCAGCAGGCGGTGATCCGGCAGGCGCTGGCCAACGCCGGGCTGTCCACATCGGACATAGACGTTGTCGAAGCCCACGGCACCGGCACCACGCTGGGCGACCCGATCGAGGCCCAGGCCCTGCTGGCGACCTACGGACAGCGCGATGCCGGACAGCCCGTGCTGCTCGGTGCGCTGAAGTCGAACCTCGGCCACACCCAGGCCGCCTCCGGCGTCGCCGGGGTCGTGAAGATGGTGCTGGCCCTGGGCCACGGCGTGGTACCGAAGACCCTGCACGCCGACGAGCCGTCGTCGCAGGTGGACTGGTCGGCCGGGGCGTTGTCGCTGGTGACCGAGGAGACGGCGTGGCCGGAGCGCACGACGCCGCGCCGGGCCGCCGTGTCCGCGTTCGGGGTGTCGGGCACCAACGCCCACGTCATCCTGGAAGCGGCGCCCGCAGCGCCTGATGTGTCCACAGTGGACGCCGGACCGGTGCCGCTGATCGTGTCGGCGCGCTCGGCCCGCGCGCTGACCGAGCAGGCCGCGCGCCTGGCCGGGTTCCTCCAGGACGGCGCCGACCTCGCCGCGACAGCGGGCTCGCTGGTGGCTGCCCGGACGACGTGGGAGCACCGGCTCGTCGTGCCGGCTCTGGACCGGGACGCGGCCGTGGCCGCACTGCGCGACGGCACCGGGGTCGTCCGCGGCGAGATCGATCCTGCCGCCGGCGGGGTCGGGATCCTGTTCACCGGGCAAGGCGCGCAGCGGCCGGGCATGGGCCGCGAGCTGTACGAGACGTTCCCGGCGTACGCGGCGGCGTTCGACGCGGTGTGCGCGCAGTTCGACCCGTTGCTGGGTATTTCCCTGCGGGAAATCGTGTTCGGTGAGGACATGGACGGCACGCTGTTCACCCAGGCCGGGTTGTTCGCCGTCGAGGTGGCGATGTTCCGGCTCGTCGAGTCGTGGGGCGTCCGGCCGAAGGTGCTCGCCGGGCACTCGCTGGGCGAGATCACCGCGGCACACATCGCCGGGGTGTTTTCCCTGGCAGACGCGGCGAAGCTGGTCGCGGCCCGCGGCCGGTTGATGTCGGCGCTGCCGCCGGGTGGCGCCATGGTCGCGATCGAGGCCGCCGAAGCCGACGTCCTCGCCGCGCTGGGTGACGACGTGTCCATCGCCGCGGTGAACGGGCCGGAGTCCGTCGTGGTGTCCGGTGCCGCCGAGGCGGTACACGCCGTCGCGGCGGAGTTCGCCGCCCGCGGCCGCCGGACCAAGGCGCTGACCGTGAGCCACGCGTTCCACTCGCCGCTGATGGACCCGGTCCTCGACGACCTGCGCGCGGTCGCCGAGACGCTGACCTTCCGGGACGCCGTGATCCCGGTCGTCTCGACCGTCACCGGCACGGTGACCGACGACCTCGGCACCCCCGGCTACTGGGCCGAGCAGGCCCGGCGCCCGGTGCGCTTCGCCGACGCCGTCACCGCGATGGGACCGCTGTCGGTGCTGCTCGAACTCGGGCCCGACACGGTGCTGAGCACGCTGGCCAACAGCCTCGACGGCGTCGCACCCGCCGTCGCGTTCACCCGCCGCGACCACGCGGAAGCCGACACCGCGCGCACCGCGCTGGCCGAACTGTTCGTCCGCGGCATCGACGTCGACTGGAGCACGCTCGTCCCGGCCCCGCCGCGTCCGGTGGCGCTGCCGACGACCGCGTTCCAGCACCGCCACTTCTGGCTCAAGCCCGCCGACACCACGGTCGTCGACGCGGCCGACGCCGCGTTCTGGCAGGCGGTGGACTCCGGCGACGTCTCGTCGCTGGCGGACACCGGCGACGCGGCGGCGTGGGCGGCCGCGCTGCCGCTGCTGGCGCGCTGGCGCCAGGCCCGCCGGGCCGAGTCCGAGCAGCTCGAGTGGACCTACCGGATCGGCTGGGACCGGGTGCTGCCCGGCCGCGCCGTCGCGGGCACCTGGCTGCTGCTGACCGACCCCGGCGCGGCCGAAGACGGTGTCACGGCAGCGTTTACGGCGGCCGGGATGACCACGAAGACCGTCGTGCTGTCACCGCACCGCGACGAGCTGGCCGACCGGATCACCGCGGCCGGCGCGGTGGACGGCGTGCTGTGCGTGGCCGACCGGGTCGAGCAGGTGGTGGTGGCGATCCAGGCGCTGCGCGCCACCGCCACCGGCGGCCGGCTGTGGGCCCTGACCCGGGCCGCGGTCGCCACCGGGGACGCCGACGTCGTCGCCCCGCGCGCGTCGCTGATCTGGGGGCTCGGCCAGGTGGCCGGGCTGGAGCACCCGGACCTGTGGGGCGGGCTGGTCGACGTGCCGGCCGGCGCGGACTCCCGGCTGCTGGCCGACGTCGTCGCCGTGCTGACCGGCGGCAGCGGCGAGGACCAGGTCGCGGTCCGGACCGCGGGCGTGTTCGCCCGCCGCCTGCACCGCGCGCCGGACACCTCGGCGTCCGGCGCGGAGTGGACCCCACGCGGGACCGTGCTCGTCACCGGCGGGACCGGGGCGCTCGGCGGGCACGTCGCCCGCTGGCTCGCCGGGAACGGCGCGGAGCACCTGGTGCTGCTGAGCCGGGCCGGCGACGCCGCCCCCGGCGTACCGGCCCTGGTCGCCGACCTCACCGGCGCCGGGGCCCGGGTCGACGTCGTGGCCTGCGACATCGCCGATCGCGACGCCGTCGCCGCCGTCCTGGCCGCCTACCCTCCGGACGCCGTCGTCCACGCGGCCGGCGTCAACAGCGAGGCCACGTTGATCGAGGACTACGAGGCCGCGGACGTCGCCAAGGTGCTCTCGGCCAAGGTCGACGGCGCCGCGATCCTCGACGAGCTGCTCGGCGACCGGCCCCTGGACACGTTCCTGCTGTTCTCCTCGATCGCCGGGGTCTGGGGTTCGGCGGGGCAGGGCGCCTACGCCGCGGCCAACAGCTACCTCGACGGCCTGGCGCACGCCCGCCGCGCCCGTGGGCTGGCCGCGCACGCGGTCGCCTGGGGTCCCTGGTCGGGCGGCGGCATGGCCGGCCACGGCGACATCGAGCGGGAGCTGCGCCGCCGGGCCGTGCTGACCATGGCCCCCGGGCCCGCGCTCGCCGCGCTGGGCCGGGTGCTCCGGCAGGACCGGCCGGCGGTGGTCGTCGCGGCGATGGACTGGCCGCGGTTCGCGCCGATCTTCACCGCGGCCCGGCCGAGCCCGCTGCTCGGCGGCCTGCCCGAGGTCCGCGAAGCCCTGACCGCCGGCACCGAGCCCGGCACGGGTGCGGACTTGCGCTCGCGGCTGGCCGAACTGCCCGCCGCCGACCGGCTCGAGGTGCTGGTCGAGCTGGTCCGGGCGGAGGCGGGCGCGGTGCTGGGCAGCGTCGAGCCGATCGGCGTGCTCCGGGCGTTCAAGGACGTCGGGCTCGACTCGCTCACCGCGGTCGAGCTGCGCGACAAGCTCGCCGCGGCCACCGGGCTCACGCTGCCCGCGACGGTGGTCTTCAGCTACGCCGACGCCACGGCACTGGCCGGGCACCTGCTGACCCGGCTCGCGCTGCCGGCCCCCGAAGAACCGCCCGCACCCGAACCCGACGACGAGGCCCTGATCGCGGGCATGGACGTCGACGAACTCGTGCGCCTCGCACTGGACGGAACCGACTGATGACCACCGGAGGACCCGTGGGCACGCCCGATGCCAAGCTCGTCGAGGCGCTGCGGAAGGCGCTGCTCGACAACGCGCGGCTGACGAAGGCCAACGCCGCCCTGACCGCCGACGCGGCCGACGACCCGATCGCGGTCGTCGGCATCGGCGTGCGGCTGCCGGGCGGGGTGACCGATCCCGCCGGGATGTGGGCGTTCCTCCGGCGCGGCGGCGACGGGATCACGTCGTTCCCGGCCGACCGGGGCTGGGACCTCGACGGCATCTACGACCCGGACCCGGACGCGGCGGGCAAGTCCTACGTGCGCTCCGGCGGGTTCCTGGCCGACGCGCCCGCGTTCGACCCGGAGTTCTTCGGCATCTCCCCGCGCGAGGCGCTGGCCATGGACCCGCAGCAGCGCCTGCTGCTGGAGACGTCGTGGGAAGCGCTGGAGTACGCCGGCATCGCGCCGACGGCGTTGCGCGGCGAGCGCGTGGGCGTGTTCACCGGGCTGTCCTACCAGGGCTACGGCGGCGGTGCGGCGCCCGTGGAGCTGGAAGGGCTGCTCGCCACCGGATCCGCGGGCAGCGTCGCGGCGGGCCGCGTCTCCTACGTGCTGGGCCTGCGCGGTCCGGCCGTCACCGTCGACACGGCGTGCTCGTCGTCGCTGGTCGCGATGCACCTCGCGGGCCAGTCGCTGCGCGCGGGGGAGTGCCGGCTGGCGCTCGCCGGCGGCGCCACGGTGATGGCGACGCCCGGGGTGTTCCTGGAGTTCTCCCGTCAGCGCGGCCTGGCCGCCGACGGCCGCTGCAAGTCCTTCGCCGACGCCGCCGACGGCACCGGCTGGGCCGAGGGCGTCGGCGTGCTCGTGCTGGAACGCTTGTCCGACGCGCTGCGCGAAGGACGTGAGGTCCTGGCCGTGGTGCGGGCCACCGCGGTGAACCAGGACGGCGCGTCCAACGGCCTGACCGCCCCGAGCGGCCTCGCCCAGGAAGAGGTGATCCGCGAGGCCCTCGCGGCGGCCAAACTGTCCACAGTGGACGTCGACGCCGTCGAGGCACACGGCACGGGCACCGCCCTCGGTGACCCGATCGAGGCCGACGCTGTGCTGGCCACGTACGGTCAGCACCGGGAAACCCCGCTGTGGCTGGGTTCCCTGAAGTCCAACATCGGCCACGCGCAGGCCGCCGCCGGGGTGGCGGGCGTGATCAAGATGATCCTGGCTCTTCGGCACGGCATCCTCCCGAAGACGCTGCACGTCGACGCACCGTCGTCCCAAGTGGACTGGACGGCCGGCGCGGTGCGGCTGCTGACCGAGGAGACACCGTGGCCGGCACTGGACCGCCCACGCCGGGCAGCAGTGTCGTCGTTCGGCGTGTCGGGGACGAACGCACACGTCATCCTGGAGCAGGCGGCCTCTGTGTCCCCTGCGCCTACGTCGTCTGCGCCGGCGATCGTGCCGCTGGTGCTCTCGGCGCGTTCACCGCAGGCGTTGGCCGCACAGGCGGACCGTCTCGCGACGGCACTCGACTCGCAGAACGACCTCGCGGCCGTCGCCGGTTCCCTGGTGTCGTCGCGGGCGCTGTGGGAACACCGCGCCGTGGTGGTGGCCGCCGACCCCCTTGCCGCCCTGCGCGCTTTGGCGGCGGGTGAGTCTCATCCGGGTGTCGTGTGCGGGGAGGCCGACTCCGCCGGCGTCGGCGTCGTGTTCACCGGTCAGGGCGCGCAACGCGCCGGGATGGGCCGCGAGCTGTACGAGACGTTCCCGGCGTTCGCATCGGCATTCGACGCCGTTTGCGCCGACCTTGACCCGCACCTGGCGGTCCCGTTGCGGGACGTGGTGTTCGCCGAGCCCGGCACCGACCTTGCCCGGCTGCTGGACGACACGGCGTACACGCAGGCCGCCCTGTTCGCCGTCGAGGTGGCGATGTACGGCCTCGCCGAGTCGTGGGGCGTGCGTCCGCGCTCGGTGTCCGGGCACTCGCTGGGCGAGCTGACCGCGGCGTACGTCGCCGGGGTGTGGTCGGCGGCCGACGCCGCCAAGCTGGTCGCCGCCCGCGGCCGGCTCATGTCGGCGCTGCCCGCGGGCGGCGCGATGATCGCCGTCACCGCGGCGGAAGCCGAAGTCCGCGAGGTCCTGGCCGAGCACAGCGGACCGGTAGAGATCGCCGCCGTAAACGGCCCGGCGGCCGTGGTGCTGTCCGGCCCGGCGGACGACGTGCACGCCGCCGCGGAAGCCCTCTCGGCCCGCGGGCACCGGACCCGCGCGCTGACGGTGAGCCACGCGTTCCACTCGGCACTGATGGACCCGATGCTCGACGAGTTCCGCGCAGTGGCGGAAACACTCACCTACCGCTCCCCGGCCATCCCGGTCGTCTCCGCGGTGACCGGCGCCCTCTCCACCGACCTCTGCTCGCCCGAGTACTGGACCAGCCAGGCGCGCGAAACCGTGCGCTTCGCCGACGCTCTCTCGGCTTTCGGTGACCTCCCGGTCTCGGTACTGCTGGAACTCGGCCCGGACGGCGTCTTGACCGCGATGGCGAAGTCCGTCGAGGACGCACCGCCCGCGGTCGCCCTGACCCGGCGCGACCGTCCCGAGCCCACGACCGCCTTGACCGCTCTGGCCGAGCTGTTCGTCCGAGGCGCCGTCGTCGAGTGGGGCGCGATAGTGCCCCGCCCGGCCCACCCGGTGCGCCTGCCCACGACGGCGTTCCGTCGCCGCCCCTTCTGGCTCACGGCCGAACCCACGGCAACACCGGACCAAGGCGAGGAAGCCGCCTTCTGGCGCGCCGCCCGAACCGGCGACGCAGCCGCACTGGACCCCGCACTGGCCCCCGACGACCAGGCCGCACTGGCAGCGGTCCCCCCGGTCCTGTCCCGCTGGCGAGCGGCCCGCCGCGACGACTCCGCGGTCCGAGACTGGACCTACGAGGTCACCTGGGACGAGATCACCGAGCCCACCACCCGGCCCGCCACCGGTCGCCGGCTGGTACTGGTCGACCCCGACGACGACGGCGCACTGGCCGCAGCCTTCGCCGGGATGACTGCCGATCTTTCGGCGGACCGCACCCAGCTCGCCGGGCGCCTCGGTGGTGCCGCGGCTGATCGCTCGCCGGACCGCGCCGCATTCGCCGCAGGGATCGCCGAAGCTGGACCCGTCAGTGGTGCCGCGGCTGACCCTTCGCCGGGCCGCGCCGCGCTCGCCGAGAGCGGGCCGGTTGGCGGCGTCGTCGTCGAACTCTCCCTCGATCGCGCCACGCTCGCCGCGCGGATCGCTGCAGCCGGGCCCCTCGATGGCGTTGTGTGCCTGCCCCGACGGGCGGAGCAGCTGGTCGTCGCCGTGCAAGCCCTGGCCGACGCCGGGGGCGGCGCGCGGATGTGGTGCGTGACCCGCGGTGCCGTGCGCACCGGGCCCGCCGACACCGCGCCCGATCCGCGGGCGGCGCAGCTGTGGGGCCTCGGCCGGGCGGCAGCGCTGGAACACCCGGGCCGCTGGGGCGGCCTGCTCGACCTCCCGTCCGAAGTGGACGGTGACCTGCCCGCCCGCGCGGTCGCCCTGGTGACCGCGGACGGCGGCGAAGACCAGATCGCCCTCCGTGCAAACGGCACCTTCGCCCGTCGCCTGGCCCGCAGTGAGGACACAACAGTCGAAGGCTGGCGGCCGCGCGGCACCGTCATGGTCACCGGTGGCTCCGGTGCGCTCGGCGGCCACGTGGCTCGCTGGCTCGCCCGCGCCGGGGCCGAGCACCTCGTGCTGCTCAGCAGGACCGGCACCGCGCCGGACCTGGCCGGCACCCGTGTCACGACCGTGGCCTGCGACGTCACCGATCGCGACGCCGTCGCCGCCGTGATCGCCCAGTATCCGCCCGACGCGGTCGTCCACGCCGCGGGGGCAGCCGCTGATGCGACCGCGCTGGCCGACCACGACGTAGCTGGGTTCAGCAAGGCCGTGGCCGCCCGCGTCGAGGGCGCGGCGATTCTCGACGAGCTGCTCGACGGCCACCCGCTCGACGCGTTCGTGCTGTTCTCCTCCGTCGTCGGCGTGTGGGGCTCGGCCGGGCAGTCCGCGCCCGCTGCCGCCAGTGCTTATCTCGACGCGCTCGCCGAGGCTCGTCGTGACCGCGGCAAGCCCGCGCTCTCCGTCGCCTGGGGGCCGTGGGCCGGGACCGGTGTCGTCGGCACCGCCGCCGACACCGAACGGCTGCGCCGGCGCGCGGTGCTGACCATGGAACCCGACCTGGCCCTGACCGCGCTGCACCGCGTGCTGCGCGGTGACCGGGCGGCCGTCGTCGTCGCGGCCATGGACTGGCCCCGCTTCGCCCCGATCTTCACCGCGGCCCGGCCGAGCCCGTTCTTGCGTGGGCTGCCCGATGCGCGGGACGCCATCGACGCCGCCGAAGCGGCCGTCGCCGCCGATCGGTCGGTCACCAGTGGGCTGCGGGCCCGGCTCGAAGGCCTCGACACCGCCGCCCGGCACGCTGAGCTCACCACGCTGGTCCGTGCGGAGGCCGCACTTGTCCTCGGCAGCGAGGACGCCATCGGCCGGACGCGCGCCTTCCGTGACGTCGGCTTCGACTCGCTGACCGCCGTCGAGCTGCGCGACCGGCTGGTCACCGCGACCGGCGTCGCCCTGCCCGCGACCGTCGTGTTCGACCACCCGAACCCAGCCGCGCTCGCCGAGCACCTGCACGCCGAAATCCTCGGCGTGGACACCGTGGTCGCTGCCCCCGTCGCCGCGGTGGAGGTCACCGACGACCCGATCGTCATCGTCGGCGCCGGTCTGCGCCTGCCCGGCGGCGTCGACAGCCCCGAATCGCTCTGGGACCTCCTCGAAGCGGGCGGCGACGCCATTTCGGGCTTCCCGGCCGACCGCGGCTGGGACCTCGACGCGCTCTACAACCCGGACGCCGACGTCGAGGGCACGACCTACACCCGCTCCGGCGGCTTCCTGCACGACGCGGGCGACTTCGACCCCGGGTTCTTCGGGATCGCGCCGCGCGAAGCCCTCGCCATGGACCCGCAGCAGCGCCTGTTGCTGACGACGTCGTGGGAAGCGCTG
Organism: Amycolatopsis sp. WQ 127309; assembly: GCF_023023025.1. Classification (NCBI taxonomy): domain Bacteria; kingdom Bacillati; phylum Actinomycetota; class Actinomycetes; order Pseudonocardiales; family Pseudonocardiaceae; genus Amycolatopsis; species Amycolatopsis sp. WQ 127309. The sequence continues at coordinate 8,364,197 of NZ_CP095481.1, read as the reverse complement.
GAGTACGCGGGCATCGACCCGGGATCGCTGCGCGGACAGCCGGTCGGCGTCTTCAGCGGCCTGTACTTCCAGGGTTACGGCGTCGGCTCGCGCGAACCGGGCCTCGAGGGTCTGCTGGGCACCGGGACGGCGTCGAGCGTCGCGGCCGGGCGCGTGTCGTACCTGCTGGGCCTCGAAGGGCCGTCGGTCACCCTGGACACGGCGTGCTCCTCGTCGCTGGTCGCGATCCACCTGGCCGCTCAGGCGCTGCGCTCGGGCGAGTGCTCGCTGGCGCTGGCCGGCGGCGTGACGGTGATGGCGACCCCGGGCGTGTTCGTCGGGTTCTCGCGCCAGCGCGGGCTGAGCATCGACGGCCGCTGCAAGTCGTTCGCCGAAGCCGCCGACGGCACGGGCTGGGCCGAAGGCGCCGGCGTCGTCGTCCTGCAACGGCTGTCCGACGCGCGCCGCGAAGGCCGCGAGATCCTCGCCGTGGTCAAGGGCACCGCCGTCAACCAGGACGGCGCGTCCAACGGCCTCACCGCGCCCAGCGGCCGGGCCCAGCAGGGGGTCATCCGGCAGGCGCTGGCCAACGCCGGGCTGTCCACATCGGACGTCGACGCCGTGGAGGCCCACGGCACGGGCACGGTCCTGGGCGACCCCATCGAAGCCCAGGCCCTGCTGGCCACCTACGGCCGGAACCGGGAAACCCCGCTCTGGCTGGGGTCGCTGAAATCCAACGTCGGGCACACGCAGGCCGCGGCCGGGGTCGCCGGTGTGATCAAGATGATCATGGCACTGAAGCACGGCATACTGCCGAAGACCCTGCACGTCGACGCGCCGTCGTCCAAAGTGGACTGGACGACCGGCGAGGTGCGGCTGCTGACCGAGCCGACGCCGTGGCCCGCGCTCGCCCGGCCGCGCCGCGCGGCGGTATCGGCGTTCGGCGTGTCCGGCACCAACGCCCACGTCGTCCTCGAAGCCCCTCCCGAATCCCCTGTGGACGACGAGCCCAGCGTCGGGCTGATGCCGTTGCTGGTGTCCGCTCGATCGGAAACCGGTCTGAACGACCAGGCCGAGCGGCTCGCGGACCATCTGACCGGACGCACAGATCTCGGCGCCATCGCCGGTTCGCTGGTCGCCTCGCGCCCGGTGTGGGAACACCGCGCCGTTGTCCTCGCCACCGACGTAGAAGAGGCAGCCGGACGGCTCCGCACCCTCGACGGCACTGGCGTGATCCGGGGTGTGGCCGACCCGGCCGCACCCGGTGTCGCCGTGCTCTTCACCGGCCAGGGCGCCCAGCGGCCGGGGATGGGCCGGGAGCTGTACGCCGCGTTCCCCGCGTACGCCGAGGCGTTCGACGCGGTGTGTGCCGAACTCGACCGAGGCCTGGCCGGGCTGCCGCCGGTGCGGGACGTCGTGTTCGCCGAGCCGGGCAGCGACCTCGCGGCCTTGCTGGACGACACGGTGTTCGCCCAGGCCGGGCTGTTCGCGGTCGAGGTCGCGATGACACGGCTCGTCGAAACCTGGGGTGTGCGGCCCGAGATCGTGGCCGGGCACTCGCTGGGTGAGCTGACCGCCGCGCACGTCGCCGGCGTGCTGTCCCTGCCCGACGCGGCGACCCTGGTCGCGGCCCGCGGCCGGCTGATGTCGGCGCTGCCCGCCGGCGGCGCGATGACCGCGATCGCCGCGCCCGAGAGCGAGGTCGTCCCGCTGCTGGGCGACCGCGTCGCGCTGGCCGCCGTCAACGGTCCGGAATCCGTGGTGATCTCGGGTGAGTACGACGCCGTGCACGCCGTCGCCGAGCAGTTCGCCGCCCGCGGGGTCCGCACGAAGGCCCTGACGGTGAGCCACGCGTTCCACTCGCCGCTGATGGACCCGATGCTGGCCGACTTCCGCGAGGTCGCGACGCGGCTGACCTACGCCGAGCCGGTCATCCCGATCGCCTCCACCGTGACCGGCGACCGTGCCGGCGCACTGTCCACTCCGGACTACTGGGTCGAGCAGGTCCGCCGCCCGGTGCGGTTCGCCGACGCGGTCGCCGCCCTCGGCCCGCGGTCGGTGCTGCTGGAGCTGGGCCCCGACGGCGTCCTCAGCGGGCTTGCCGCGGCCCTGCCGAGCGGGCCCGCGACGGTTCCGCTGACCCGGCGGGACCGGCCCGAGGTGACGTCCGCACTCACCGCGCTGGCCGAGGTGTTCGTTCGCGGCGGTGACGTCGACTGGGCCGCACTCGCCCCGCGGCCACGCCGGCTGCGACGGCTGCCGGCCACGGCGTTCCAGGAGCGGACGTACTGGCTGCCCGCCGGCACCGGCCTCGCCGACGTGTCGGCGGCCGGGCTCACCGCGGCCGGTCACCCGCTGCTCGGCGCCGTCGTCGAAGCCCCCGAGACCGGCGGCGTGGTGCTGACCGGCCGGATCTCGCGATCGCTGCACCCGTGGCTGGCCGACCACGTCGTCGCCGGTGCCACGGTCCTGCCGGCCGCCGCGCTGGTCGAGCTGGCGATCCGCGCCGGTGACCACGTCGGCTGCCCGACCCTGCGTGAGTTCACTGTGGACACTCCGGTCGCGTTGCCGGAGAACGAGGTCCGGCGCGTCCAGATCGTCGTCGGCGCGGCCGACGACGACGGAAAGCGCGAGGTCAGCGTCCACTCCCGGCCCGACACCGACGGCGCGGCCTGGACCAAACACGCCACCGGCCGGCTCGGCACGGGCGTCGCCACCCCCGCCGCCGTGACCGGCGAGTGGCCGCCGTCCGGCGCGGAACCAGTCGACCTGACCGGGTGCTACGACGGTGACGCCCTGACCGCCCTGTGGCGCCGCGACTCAGAGCTGTACGCCGACCTCACCCTGCCCGAGACGCTGTCCACCGATGGCTTCGCGCTCCACCCGGCACTGCTCGCCGCCGCACTGCACCCGGTGCTCGTCACCGACCCCGGCACCGCCCCGCTGACCCCGGCCGCCTGGACCGACGTCGCGATCCACGCCACCGGCGCGCGCACGGTGCGGGCCCGGCTGACCCCGGCCGGCGACGGCGTCGCGCTGCGCCTGACCGACCCCGACGGCCTGCCCGTGCTCACCGCCGCCGCGGTCCGCCACCAGCGGACGGAAGCGGCCGCCACCCACCCCACCGACGTCCTCTTCGGCGTCGACTGGACACCCCTCGACGTGCCTGCGGCCGCGTCGGACTCGACGTCGCAGGTCGTCACGGAACTCACCGAGACGGCCACGGCCGGGGACTACGTCCTGCTGCCGGTACCCGCGGGCACCGGCAGCACCGAACCCGAACGCGCCCGGTCCACTGTGGACACAGTGCTCAAAGCGATCCAGACACTGCTCACCGAGCCGCGCTGGGCCGGGACCCGGCTCGTCCTGCTCACCCGCAACGCCGTCGCCACCCGGGACGGCGAGACCGTCGACCCGGTCGCCGCCGCGGTGTGGGGGCTGGCGCGCTCCGCCCAGTCGGAAAACCCGGACCGTCTCCTGCTCGCCGACGTCGACGGGATCCCGGACACGGCGACCCTCGACGCCGCGGTCGCCGCCGGTGAAGGGCAGCTCGCCGTCCGGGACAGCGGCACGTGGGTGCCGCGGCTGACCCGGGTCGTCGCCGGCCCGCCCGCCGTCGCCCTCGATCCGGCCGGCACCGCGCTGATCACCGGCGGTACCGGCGCGCTCGGCGCCGTCGTGGCCCGGCACCTGATCACCACCCACGGCTGCGGCACCGTCGTGCTCGCGTCCCGTCGCGGCCCGGACGCCGACGGTGCGCCGGAACTCGCCGCGGAGCTGCGGGAGCTGGGTGCCCGCGTCGAGATCGTGGCCTGCGACGTCGCCGACCGCGACCAGGTCCGCGCGCTGCTGGCCGGGCTGCCCGCGCCGCTGACCGCCGTCGTGCACACCGCCGGGGTGCTGGAGGACAGCGTCGTCACCTCGCTCGACGCCGCCGCGGTCGACCGGGTGTTCCGGCCCAAGGTCGACGCCGCCACCCACCTCGACGAGCTGACCCGGGACCTCGGCCTGGCCGCGTTCGTCCTGTTCTCCTCCGCCGCGGGTGTGCTGGGCGGTCCCGGCCAGGGCAACTACGCCGCCGCGAACACCTACCTCGACGCGCTCGCCACCCGCCGCCGCGCCGCCGGGCACGCCGCCGTGTCGCTCGCCTGGGGCATGTGGGCCCGCGTCGGCATGGGCGGGCGGCTCGACACCGCCGACACCGCGCGGATGGCCCGCTCGGGCATCGGCGCGGTGGACGTCGAGCACGGCATGCGGCTGCTCGACCGCGCGCTCGGCGCGGACCGCGCGGCCCTGGTCCCGGTGGTCCTCGAACCGGCGATCCTGCGCGACTACGCCCGGCTCGGCGTGCTGCCCGCGATCTTCCGCGGCCTGGTCGGCGGCGTCCGCCGCGCCGCGCGCGACGGCGACCCGACCGGCGGCCTGCCGGACCGGCTCGCCGGGCTCGACCCCGCCGAACAGCTCGCGGTGCTGACCGACCTGGTCCGCGCCGAGGCCGCCGTCGTGCTCGGCGACGCCGAGGGCGTGGGCGCGTCGCGCGCCTTCCGCGACGCCGGGTTCGACTCGCTGACCGCGGTGGAGCTGCGCAACCGGCTCACCGTGAAGACCGGCGTCAACCTGCCCTCCACGGCCGTTTTCGACTACCCCAACCCGGAAGCGCTGGCCGGGCACCTGCACACCGAACTGGTCGGATCCGCCGCGCCCGCCGTGGTGGCGTCGGCCGCGACCGCTGCCGACGACGACCCGATCGTCATCGTCGGGACCGCCCTGCGCCTGCCCGGCGGCATCGACAGCCCCGAAGGCCTGTGGGAGCTGCTGCTCGACGGCGGTGACGCGATCGCGCCGTTCCCCGCCGACCGCGGCTGGGACCTCGGCGACCTCTACGACGCCGATCCGGACGCCTCCGGCAAGACCTACGTCCGCCACGGCGGCTTCCTGACCGGCGCCGGGCTGTTCGACCCGGAGTTCTTCGGCATCTCGCCGCGCGAGGCCCTCGCCATGGACCCGCAGCAGCGCCTGCTGCTGACGACGTCCTGGGAGGCCTTGGAACGCGCCGGCGTCTCACCGGTTTCGTTGCGCGGCAAGAACATCGGCGTCTTCCACGGCGCCGCCTACCAGGGTTACGGGCTGGGCGCGCGGACCACCGGGCTGGACGGCCTGCTGGGCACCGGCTCGACGACCAGCGTCGTCGCCGGGCGGGTGTCGTACGTGCTGGGCGTGCAGGGCCCGTCGGTCACGGTGGACACGGCGTGTTCGTCGTCGCTGGTGGCGATGCACTTCGCGGCGCAGGCGCTGCGTTCGGGTGAGTGTTCGATGGCGCTGGCGGGCGGCGTGACGGTGATGGCGACCCCGGCGACGTTCGTCGAGTTCTCGCGTCAGCGCGGGCTCGCCCCCGACGGGCGTTGCAAGCCGTTCGCCGAGGCCGCCGACGGCACCGCGTGGGGTGAGGGCGCCGGGGTCGTCGTGCTCCAGCGCCTGTCCGACGCGCTGCGCGAAGGCCGTCACGTGCTGGCCGTGGTGAAGGGCACCGCGGTCAACTCCGACGGCGCGTCCAACGGCCTGACCGCCCCCAACGGCCCCGCCCAGCAGGCGGTCATCCGGCAGGCGCTGGCCAACGCCGAACTGTCCACTTCGGACGTCGACGTCGTCGAGGCCCACGGCACCGGCACGACACTGGGTGACCCGATCGAAGCCCAGGCGCTGCTGGCGACCTACGGGCAGGACCGGCCCGCCGACCGGCCGTTGCTGCTCGGCGCGCTGAAGTCGAACCTCGGCCACATCCAGGCCGCGTCCGGCGTCGCTGGTGTGGTCAAGATGATCCTGGCCCTCGAGCACGGCGTGCTGCCGAAGACCCTGCACCTGGACGAGCCGTCGTCCCATGTGGACTGGACGGCGGGCTCGGTCCGGCTGCTCGGCGAGCAGACGCCGTGGCCGGAGACCGGCCACCCGCGCCGGGCCGCCGTGTCGTCGTTCGGCGTCTCCGGGACCAACGCCCACGTCATCCTCGAACAGCCGCCGTTCGCCGAGGTCACCGACCGGCCCGCCGAGCCCGCCGGACCGGTCCCGCTGGTGGTCTCGGCCCGTTCCGAAGCCGGGCTCGCCGCACAGGCCGAACGGCTGGCGGCGCACCTGGCCGCGGCGCCGGACGTCCGGCTCACCGACGTCGCCGGTGCCCTCGTGTCCGCCCGGGCCGCGTGGGAACACCGCGCTGTGGTGCTCGCCGCCGATCCCGGCCAGGCCGTGACCGCCTTGCGCGAAGGCGGCGCCATCCGGGGCGAAGTGGACCCCGCCGGTGCCGGTGTCGCATTTCTGTTCACCGGCCAGGGCGCGCAACGCGCCGGGATGGGCCGGGAACTCCACGCGGCGTTCCCGGTGTTCGCCATCGCCTTCGACGCGGCCTGCGCCGAACTGGACCGGCACCTGCCGGAGCACCCGCCGGTCCGCGACGTCGTCTTCGCCGAGCCGGGCACCGACCTCGCCGCGCTGCTGGACGACACCGTGTTCACCCAGGCCGGGCTGTTCGCGGTCGAGACGGCGATGTTCGCGCTGGTCCGCTCGTGGGGCGTCCGGCCGCGCGCGGTCGCGGGCCACTCGCTCGGCGAGATCACCGCGGCCCACGTCGCCGGGGTGCTGTCCCTGACCGACGCCGCGAAACTGGTGGCCGCCCGCGGCCGGCTGATGTCGGCGCTGCCCGCCGGGGGCGCGATGGTCGCGATCGCCGCGTCCGAAGAGGACGTCGCCGCCGCGCTCGACGACCGCGTGTCGCTGGCCGCGGTCAACGGCCCGGAATCCGTGGTGATCTCCGGTGCGCACGACGCCGTGCACGCGGTCGCCGAGGCGTTCGCGGCCCGCGGCTGCCGCACGAAGACGTTGACCGTGAGCCACGCGTTCCACTCGCCGCTGATGGACCCGATGCTGGCCGAGTTCGCGGCCGTGGCCGAGACGCTGGACTACCGGCCGCCGACGATCCCGGTGGTCTCGATGGTGTCCGGCACCGCCGACTGCGCCACGCCCGAACACTGGGTCGAGCAGGTCCGCCGCCCGGTGCGGTTCGCCGACGCCGTCGGCGCGCTGGCCGGCCGGTCGCTGCTGGTCGAGCTGGGCCCGGACGGTGTACTGAGCGGGCTCGCCGGCGCGCTGCCCGGCGCCCCCGCCGCGGTCGCGCTGACCCGGCGCGACCGGCCCGAGGTGCCGACGGCGATGCGCGCGCTGGCCGAGGTGTTCGTCCGCGGCGAGGACGTCGACTGGACCGCGCTGCTGCCCGCGTCGCGGGTCCTGGTCCCGGTGCCGACGACGGCGTTCCAGGACCGGCGGTTCTGGCTGGAGCCCCAAGAATCCGGCAGTGCCGCGGCGCTGGGCCTGACGCCGGCCGCGCACCCGCTCGTGGGCGCGGTGCTGGACACGCCCGGCTCCGACGGTGTCGCGCTGGCGGGCCGGTTGTCGCAGGCCCTGCAGCCGTGGCTGGCCGACCACGCCATCGGCGGGGTCGTGCTCGTGCCGGGTACCGCGCTGGTCGAGCTCGCCGTCCGCGCGGGTGACGACGTGGGTTGCCCGGTGCTCGACGAACTCGTCATCGAGGCACCGCTGCTGCTGCCCGCGGACGCCGTGCTGCGCCTGCAGGTCGTCGTCGGCGAGCTGGACGCGACCGGCCGCCGCGCGGTTGCGGTGTACACCCGCCCGGAGACCGGCGACGCGGGCTGGACGCGGCACGCGGCCGGGTTCCTCGGCACCGCCGTGCCGGCCGCCGCCGCGGCACCCGCGGTCTGGCCGCCGGACGGCGCGCTCCCGCTCGACCTCGACGGCTTCTACACCGCGCTCGCCGACCACGGTTACGGCTACGGTCCGGCTTTCCAGGGCCTGACCGCCGTCTGGTCGCACGGGCCGGAGCTGTTCGGCGAGGTCGTCCTGCCGGAAGCCGCGGCCGACGACGGGTTCGCGATCCACCCGGCCCTGTTCGACGCGGCCCTGCACACCGCGCTGGTCACCGCGGGCTCGGGCGAGCGCGACGGCATCGAGCTGCCCTTCGCGTGGAACCGCGTCGCCGTCCACGCCATCGGCGCGACCACGGTCCGCGTCCGCGTCACCCCCGCCGCGGACGGCGGGATGGCGGTGGAGCTGAGCGACCCGGCGGGCACGCCGGTGCTGTCGGTGGGCTCGCTGGTCAGCCGGCCGGTCACCGCCGCGAAGCTCGACGCCGGACCCGGGATCGGCGCCCTCTACCGGGTTTCCTGGACCGAACTGCCCGCCGTGGGCGAGCCGAACGCCGTCCCCACGAAGACGATCACCGGCCCCGCCGACCTGGCGGGCGACGGTGAACCGGGACTGCTCCTGCTGCCGGTGACCACCGCGCAGCTCCCCGACGACGCCCGGGCCGCGGTGACCACCGTGCTCGAGACCGTCCAGGCGTTCCTCGCCGACGACCGGTGGCGCGGCGCGCGGCTGATCGTCGTCACCGACGGCGCCGTCGACCCGCTCGGTACGCACCCGGCCGATCCGGCGGCCGCGGCGGTCTGGGGCCTGATCCGCTCGGCCCAGCTGGAGAACCCGGGCCGGCTCGTGCTGGCCGACACCCAGGAGACCGTCGGCAGTGCGCTGGCCGCGGCGATCGACGCGGGGGAGAGCCAGTTCGCCGTCCGTGACGGCCGGATCCTGGTGCCCCGCCTGGAAAAGACGCTCACGGACACCGACCGGCCCGCCGGGTTCGACCCGGCCGGGACGGTGCTCGTCACCGGCGGTTCCGGCACCCTTGGCGGTCTCGTGGCCCGGCACCTGGTGACGGTCCACGGCGTCCGGAGCCTGCTGCTGGCGTCCCGTCGCGGCCCGGCCGCGCCCGGTGCGCCGGAGCTGGCGGCCGAGCTGCGCGACCTCGGCGCCGAGGTGCGGCTGGTGGCGTGCGACGTCGCCGACCGCGACCAGGTCCGCGCGCTGCTCGCCGACGTCCCGGCGACCGCGCCGCTGACCGCGGTGGTGCACACCGCCGGCGTGCTCGACGACGGCACCTTCGACGCCCTCGACGCCGCCCGTGTCGACGCCGTGTTCCGGCCGAAGGCCGACGCGGCGGTGCACCTCGACGAGCTGACCCGCGACCTCGGCTTGGGCGCGTTCGTCCTGTACTCCTCGGTCGCCGGGGTGCTCGGCAGCGCCGGGCAGGCCAGCTACGCCGCGGCCAACGCCTTCCTCGACGCGCTGGCCGCCCGCCGCCGCGCCGCCGGGCACCCGGCCGTGTCGCTCGCCTGGGGCATGTGGGCCGAAGCGAGCACCATGACCGCGGGCCTCGGCGAAGCCGACGACGCCCGCGTCGACCGCTCCGGCATGACCCGGCTCGACGCCGCCGCGGGTCTGCGCCTGCTGGACGCGGCGCTGACCGCCGACAACGCCGTGCTCGTGCCGGCCGCGCTGGATCTGCCGGTGCTGCGCGGGCACGCCCGTGCGGGTGTCCTGCCGTCGATCCTCTGGGGCGTGGCCGGGCGCGGCCGCCGGACCGCCCAGGCGGCGTCGGCGTCCACCGGCCTGCTCGCCGAGCTCGCCGGTCTCGACGCCGCCGGGCAGCTGGCCGCGCTGACCGAGCTGGTCCGCGCCGAAGCCGCCGTCGTGCTCGGCAGCGGTGCGGGAATCGGTGTGGCGAAGGCGTTCCGCGACGCCGGGTTCGACTCGCTGACCGCGGTCGAGCTGCGCAACCGGCTGACCGCCGCCACCGGCGTGACGCTGCCCGCGACCGTCGTGTTCGACTACCCGAGCCCGGCCGTCCTGGCCGAACACCTGCACAATGAACTGGCCGGTGACGCGGCCCCCGAAGCCCCCAGTACCACGGTCGCGGTGCGCACGGCGGCGGCCGACGACCCGATCGCCATCGTCGGGATCGGCGTCAAGCTGCCCGGCGGGGTGGCCACGCCCGAGGACCTGTGGGACCTGCTGCGCAGTGGTGGGGACGGGATCACCGAGTTCCCGACCGGTCGCGGCTGGGACGCGGACAGCCTGTACGACCCTGATCCGGACGCCGCGGGCAAGACCTACACCCGCCACGGCGGTTTCCTGCACGACGCCGGGCAGTTCGACCCCGCGTTCTTCGGCATCTCGCCGCGGGAGGCCCTCGCGATGGACCCGCAGCAGCGGCTGCTGCTGGAGACGTCGTGGGAGGCCGTGGAGCGCGCCGGGATCGACCCGACGTCGCTGCGCGGGCAGCGGGTCGGCGTGTTCACCGGCCTGATGTACTACGACTACGGCATGGGTGCCCAGGCCGACGGCCTGGAAGGCCTGCTCGGCACCGGCGGTTCGGGCGGCGCGGCCGCCGGGCGCGTCTCCTACGTGCTCGGCGTGCAGGGCCCGTCGGTCACGGTGGACACGGCGTGTTCGTCGTCGCTGGTGGCGATCCACCTCGCCGCGCAGGCGCTGCGCTCGGGCGAGTGCACGATGGCGCTGGCCGGTGGCGCGACGGTGATGGCCACGCCGGGTCCGTTCATCGGGTTCTCCCGTCAGCGCGGCCTGGCCGCCGACGGCCGGTGCAAGTCGTTCGCCGAAGCGGCCGACGGCACCGCCTGGGGCGAGGGCGTCGGCGTGCTGGTGCTGCAGCGGCTGTCCGACGCGCGTCGCGAAGGCCGTGAGGTGCTGGCCGTGGTCCGGGGGAGCGCGGTCAACTCCGACGGCGCGTCCAACGGCCTCACCGCGCCCAACGGGCCCGCGCAGCAGGCGGTCATCCGCCAGGCGCTGGCCGACGCCGGTCTGGCCGCAGCGGACGTCGACGCCGTCGAGGCGCACGGCACCGGCACCACGCTGGGCGACCCGATCGAGGCGCAGGCCGTGCTCGCGACCTACGGCCAGGACCGGGAGACGCCGCTGTGGCTGGGCTCCCTGAAGTCCAACGTGGGGCACACCCAGGGCGCCGCCGGCGTGGCCGGGGTGATCAAGATGGTCCTGTCCATGCGGCACGGGCTGCTGCCGAAGACCCTGCACGTCGACACGCCGTCGTCCAAAGTGGACTGGACGGCCGGTGCGGTGCGGTTGCTCACCGAGGAGACGGCGTGGCCTGAACTGGGCCGGCCGCGTCGTTCGGCGGTGTCGTCGTTCGGCGTCAGCGGTACCAACGCGCACGTGATCGTCGAACAGGCGCCCGCCGCGGTCGTCGAGGCCGCGCCGGACGCGCCGGCGATCGTCCCGGTCGTGGTGTCGGCCCGCTCCCGGCGTGGCCTGACCGCGCAGGCGGCCCGGGTCGCCGCGCACCTGGAGGCGGGCCACGACCTCGCGGCCGTGGCCGGTTCACTGCTGTCGTCGCGGGCGGTGTGGGAACACCGGGCCGTGGTGCTCGCGGGTGACCGCGACGCCGCGGTGGCCGGGCTGACCGCCGTCGACGGCCCCGGTGTCGTCCGCGGCGAGGTCGATCCCGAGACCTCGGGTGTCGGGATCGTGTTCACCGGTCAGGGCGCGCAGCGGCCCGGGATGGGCCGGGAGCTGTACGCCGCCTACCCGGTGTACGCGGAGGCGTTCGACGAGGTCTGCGCCGCGCTGGACGCGCACCTCGACGGCCGGCCTGCCGTGCGGGACGTGGTGTTCGCCGAGCCGGGCACCGACCTGGCCGCGCTGCTGGACGACACGGCGTTCACCCAGGCCGGGCTGTTCGCCGTCGAGGTGGCGATGTTCCGGCTCGTGCGGTCGTGGGGCGTCCGGCCGAAGCTGCTCGCCGGGCACTCGCTGGGCGAGCTGACCGCGGCCCACGTCGCCGGGGTGCTGTCGCTGGCGGACGCGGCGAAACTGGTCGCCGCCCGCGGCCGGTTGATGTCGGCGCTGCCCGCCGGGGGCGCGATGGTCGCCGTCGCGGCCACCGAAGGCGACGCGCTGAAGGCCATCGAAGCGGTCGACGGGCACGTCTCGATCGCCGCGGTCAACGGGCCCGAATCGGTCGTGCTCTCCGGCGAGCACGAGCCGGTGCACGCGGTCGCCGGCCGGCTCGCCGCCGAGGGCCGCAAGACGTCGGTGCTCACGGTGAGCCACGCGTTCCACTCGGCCCTGATGGACCCGATGCTCGACGAGTTCCGGGCCGTCGCCGAAACGCTCACCTACCGGCCGCCGGCCATCCCGGTCGTCTCCGCGGTGACCGGCACCTTCGCCGACGACCTGGGCTCTCCGGACCACTGGACGGCCCAGGCACGCCGGACGACGCGGTTCGCCGACGTCGTCACCACCATCGCCGGGCGCTCGCCCGCGCTGGTGCTCGAACTCGGCCCGGACGCGGTGCTGTCGGCCCTGGTCGCGGCGGCCGGCACCCCCGCGGTCGCGCTCACCCGGCGCGACCGGCCCGAGGTGGCCACCGCGCTGACCGCGCTCGCCGAGCTGTTCGTGCGCGACGCCGGCGTCGACGCGTCCGCGCTGCTCGCCGGGCCGCGACGCGTGGTTCCGGTGCCCACCACGGCGTTCCAGCACACCGAGTACTGGGTGCGCCCGGCCACCGGTGGCAACGCCGCCGGGCTCGGCCAGGCGGCGCTGGACCACCCGCTCGCCGGCGCGGTCGTGGAGATCCCCGGCGGCGGCTTCGCGCTGACCGGTCGCGTCTCGCGCGAACTGCAGCCGTGGCTGGCCGACCACGTCGTCGGCGGCGTGCTGCTGGTGCCGGGGGCCGCGCTGGTCGAGCTGGCGCTGCGGGCCGGCGCGTACGGCGACTGCCCGATGCTCGACGAGCTGGTGATCGAGGCGCCGATGCTCGTCCCGGAGACCGGCGCCCTGGACCTGCGGGTCGTCGTCGCCGAGGTCGACGACCTCGGCCGCCGCGCGGTCGCGGTGCACTCGCGACCCGACGGTATGGACGTCGAATGGACCCGGCACGCCACCGGCTACCTGACGCCGGCCGTGCCCACCGCCGTGCGCGACACGGCGCCATGGCCGCCCGCGGACGCGGAACCCGTTGCCCTGGAGGACTTCTACGACCTGCTCGCCGAGCAGGGTTACGACTACGGCCCGGTCTTCCAGGGCCTGACCGCCGCCTGGCGCCGCGGCCCGGAGAACTTCGGCGAACTGACGCTGCCCGAGACGGCCGAGGCGCGCGGCTTCACCCTGCACCCCGCGTTGCTCGACGCCGCCCTGCACGCCGGCTTCCTGACCGGGGTCGAGAGCGGCGGCACCCTCGGCGTCCCGTTCGCCTGGAACCGGATCGCGCTGCACGCGCCGGGCGCGGACCGCCTGCGCGTGCGCGTCGCCCCGGCCGCTTCCGGCATTTCGGTGGACCTGACCGACGAAACCGGGGCGCCGGTCCTGTCGGTGGCGTCCGTGGTGAGCCGCCCGCTGCAGGCCGGCGCGCCGCGCCGGGACGACCTGCTGTTCGGCCTCGACTGGGTCCCCTGGGCCGAACCGGCCGTGGCCGAACCCGGCGTCGTACGCGGCATCGACGACCTGACCGGCCCGGCAGCCGACTGGTACGTCCTGCCCGTGGCCGGCGGAACGACACTGCACGAGGCGACGGCCGACGTACTGGCCGTGCTGCGCGCGTTCCTGGCCGACCCGGACCTGCGGGATGCGCGGCTCGCCGTCGTCACCCACGGCGCGGTCGACGCGGCCGGGACCGTCGCCGACCCGGTGCTCGCCGCCGTATGGGGGCTGGTGCGCGCGGCCCAGGCCGAGGAACCCGGCCGCGTGCTGCTGGCCGACCTCGACACCGGCGACGCTCCGATGGACGTCCTCGCGGGCGCCGCGTCGGCGCAGGAATGGCAGGTCGCCGTGCGCGAGGACGCCGTGTGGGTCCCGCGCCTGAACCGCGTCACCGCCGAACAGACGGACGTCGCCGCCCTCGACCCGGCGGGCACGGTCGTGATCACCGGCGGCACCGGCGCGCTGGGCGCGGTCGTGGCCCGGCACGTCGTCGCCACGCACGGGATCCGCAGCCTGGTGCTCGCCTCCCGGCGCGGGCTCGCCGCCGACGGCGCGGCCGAACTGGCCGCCTCGCTGCGGGCACTGGGCGCACGGGTCGACGTCGTGACTTGCGACGTCGCCGACCGTGACCAGGTCCGCGGGCTGCTGGCCGCCGTCCCGGCCGACGCGCCGCTGACGGCCGTCGTGCACACCGCCGGCGTGCTGGGCGACGGCATGATCGGCACCCTCGACCCCGACCGGCTGGCCACGGTGTTCGGCCCGAAGGCCGACGCCGCGAGCCACCTCGACGAGCTGACCCGCGACCTGGACCTGGCGGCGTTCGTCCTGTTCTCCTCCGTCGCCGGCACGCTCGGCAGCGCCGGGCAGGGCAACTACTCGGCGGCCAACGCGTTCCTCGACGCTCTCGCCGCCCGCCGCCGCGCGGCCGGGCACCCGGCGGTCTCGCTGGCCTGGGGTCTCTGGGCCGCCGAGGGCAGCGCCATGACCGGCGGCCTCGGCGCGGCGGACACCGCGCGCATGGCGCGCTCGGGCATCAAGGCGATCGACGCCGAGCAGGGCATACGCGCCCTCGACACCGCGCTGTCCGCCGACCGTGCGGTGCTGGTGCCGCTCGCGCTGGACCTCCCGGTCCTGCGCGGCCACGCGCGCGCCGGTGTGCTGCCCGCGACCCTGCGCGAGATCGTCGGCAAGGTTCGCCGCCCGGCGGACCGGACCGCGGCGGCCGACGGCGTGCTGTCCCGGCTGGCCGGTCTGGACGCCGACGCCCAGCGGACGCTGCTCACCGACCTGGTGCGCACCGAAGCCGCCGTCGTGCTCGGCGGCGCCGACCCGATGGCGGTCTCGACGGCGTTCCGCGACGCCGGGTTCGACTCGATGACCGCGGTGGAGCTGCGCAACCGGCTGAGCACGGCCACCGGCGTCACCCTGCCCGCCACGGTCGTGTTCGACTTCCCGAACCCCGCCGCCCTCGCCGGGCACCTGCTCGGCGAACTGGTCGGCGAGGACGACGTCCGCGTGGTGACCGCGGCGACCGGCGCACTCGCCGACGACCCGATCGTGATCGTCGGCATGGGCGTGCGCCTGCCCGGCGGCGTGGCGACCCCGGACGGCCTGTGGGACCTGGTCCACGAGGGCCGCGACGCCGTGTCGGCGTTCCCCGAGGACCGCGGCTGGGACCTCGGGGCGCTGCTCGGCGGCGACCCGGACGCGACGGGCCGCTCGGTCACCCGTTCCGGCGGCTTCCTGCACGACGCGGGCCTGTTCGACCCCGGTTTCTTCGGCATCTCGCCGCGTGAGGCCCTCGCGATGGACCCGCAGCAGCGGCTGTTGCTCGAGACCTCGTGGGAGGCCCTCGAACGCGCCGGGGTCGATCCGACGTCGCTGCGTGGGCAGGACGTCGGCGTCTTCACCGGCCTGATGTACCAGGGTTACGGCGCGGGCGTGCGGTCGGCGGAGCTGGAAGGCCTGCTGGGCACCGGTTCGGCGAGCAGTGTCGCCGCGGGCCGCGTGTCCTACGTGCTCGGTGTGCAGGGCCCGGCCGTCACGGTGGACACGGCGTGTTCGTCGTCGCTGGTGGCGATCCACCTGGCGGCCCAGTCGCTGCGCTCCGGCGAGTGCTCGGTCGCCCTGGCCGGTGGCGCGACGGTGATGGCGTCGCCGTCGACGTTCGTCGAGTTCTCCCGCCAGGGCGCGCTGTCGGCCGACGGCCGGTGCAAGTCGTTCTCGGACGACGCCGACGGCACCGGCTGGGCCGAAGGCGTCGGCGTCGTGGTGCTGCAGTGGCTGTCCGACGCGCGCCGCGAAGGCCGTCCGGTACTGGCAGTGGTCAAGGGCACCGCCGTGAACCAGGACGGCGCGTCCAACGGCCTGACCGCGCCGAACGGCCCGGCCCAGCAGGCGGTGATCCGCCAGGCGCTGGCCAACGCGGGCTTGCGGCCGTCCGACGTGGACGCCGTCGAGGCCCATGGCACCGGCACCATGCTCGGTGACCCGATCGAAGCGCAGGCCGTCATCGCGACCTACGGCCAGGAGCGGGACGAGCCGCTGTGGCTCGGTTCGCTCAAGTCCAACATCGGGCACTCCCAGGCCGCCGCGGGCGTCGCGGGCGTGATCAAGATGATCCTCGCCATGCGGCACGGCCTGTTGCCGCGCACGCTGCACGCGGGCACGCCGTCGTCCAAAGTGGACTGGGCGTCGGGTGCCGTGCGGTTGCTGACCGACGAGGTCGCCTGGCCCGAGCCCGGGCGTCCGCGCCGGGCCGGCGTGTCGTCGTTCGGCGTCTCCGGCACCAACGCGCACGTCATCCTCGAACAGGGCCCACCGCCCGCCCCGGCCGACGCCGGCGACGGCACGGCGGTGCCCGTGGTGCTGTCCGCGCGCTCGGCCCGCGGTCTGGCCGCGCAAGCCGAGCGCCTGGCGGACTTCCTGGCCGCCGAGGGAGACGCGTCGCTGCCCGAGGTGGCCCGCACGCTGCTGACCGGCCGTGCGGCGTGGGACCACCGCGCGGTCGTCGTGGCCGGCGACGTCGAGACGGCGATCGACGGCCTGCGCGGGGTCGCCGGTGGCCGGTCGGTCGTCGGGGTGCGCACCGGGGCCGTCGTCCCGGCCACCGCGGGTGGGACCGTGCTGGTCTTCCCGGGCCAGGGCACGCAGTGGGCCGGCATGGGCCGCGAGCTGCTCGGCACCGAGCCGGCGTTCGCCGCCCGGATGGCCGAGTGCGAACGCGCGCTGACGCCGCACTTCGACTGGACGCTCTCCGACGTCATCGCCGGCGCGCCCGGTGCGCCGGGCCTGGACCGCGTGGACGTCGTCCAGCCGGTGTCGTGGGCGGTGCTGGTCTCGCTGGCCGCGCTGTGGCAGGCCGCCGGCGTCCGGCCCGACGCCGTGGTCGGCCACTCGCAGGGTGAACTGGCCGCGGCGTGTGTCGCCGGGGCGCTGTCCCTCGAGGACGCCGCGAAGGTGATCGCCGTGCGCAGCAAGCTGATCCGCGACGAGCTGTCCGGGCACGGCACCATGCTGTCGGTGCTGGCCGGCGCCGACGTGGTCGAGCCGCTGCTCGGCGACCTGGCCGGCCGCGTGTCGATCGCCGCGGTGAACGCGCCGGACTCGGTCACGCTCTCCGGCGAGCCCGAGGCGATCGACACCGTCGAGCGCCGGTTGGCCAAGGCGGGGATCATGCGCTGGCGGCCGGAAGGCGTCGACTTCGCCGCCCACACCGCCCAGGTCGAGCCGCTGCGCGAGCGCGTCCTCGCGCAGCTCGCGAACCTCTCACCGCGTACCGCCGAGATCCCGCTGCTGTCCACGACGACCGGCGACTGGGCCGACGGCGAGGAGCTGGACGCCCGGTACTGGTACGAGAACATGCGTCACCCGGTGCGCTTCGCCGACGCCACCCGGACGCTGGCCGAGCGCGGATTCCGGGTGTTCGTCGAGGTCGGGCCGCACCCGGTCCTGACCACCGCGCTGGGGGAGACCCTGGACGACGCGGGAGTGCGTGACGCCGTCGTGTGCGGCACGCTGCAGCGCGGCCAAGGCGACCGGGGCCGGTTCCTGGAGTCCCTCGCCGAGCTGTTCGTCCGCGGCGTCGCCGTCCGCTGGCCCGCGAGCCCGGTTATCGGGTCGGTCGCGGCCGTGCCGACGTCGGCGTTCCAGCACGAGCACTTCTGGCTGGTGCCGCAGGCCGCCACCGACGCGGCCGGGCTGGGCCAGACGGCGCTCGCGCACCCGGTGCTCGGTGCCGCGGTCGAGGACCCGGACACCGGCGGCGTGGTCTTGACCGGGCGGCTCGCGCTGGCCACGCACCCGTGGCTGGCCGACCACGCCGCCCACGGCGTCGTCCTGGTTCCGGGCGCGGCGTTGGTCGAACTGGCCGTCCAAGCCGGCGACCGGGTCGGCGCGTCGGTGCTGGAGGAGCTGGTGATCGAGGCGCCGATGCTCGTGCCCGAGACCACCGCCCTGCGCGTCCACGTCGTCGTCGGGGCGGCCGCGGAACCGGACGGCCGCCGAACCGTCGTGATCCACTCGCGTCCCGAGACCGACGGCGCGGACTGGACTCGCCACGCCTCCGGGACGCTCGCCGAGACCACGGTGCCCGCCGGCGCCGGGCTGCGCGAGTGGCCACCCACCGGCGCGCAAGCGATCGAGGTGGGCGAGCTGTACGACACCCTCGGCGCCCGCGGGTACGACTACGGCCCCGCTTTCCGCGGCCTGACCGCGGCCTGGACGCGCGGTGACGAGATCTTCGCCGAAGTGACGCTGCCGCCGCAGGCCGACGGCACCGGGTTCGTCTTCCACCCGGCCCTGCTCGACGCCGCCCTGCACGCGCCCATGCTGGCGCCGACGACCGGTGACGAAGTCTCGCTGCCGTTCGCGTGGACGGGTGTCGCGGTGCACGCCACGGCCACCGGCGCCGTCCGCGTCCGGCTCACCCCGGCCGACGGCGGCGTCGCGATCGATCTCGCCGACACCGCGGGTGAACCGGTCCTCTCGGTCGGCTCGCTGGTGACCCGGCCCGTCTCGCCCGACCAGCTCACGACCGGCCCGGACGGCGGGACCGACGGGCTCTTCGGCATCGACTGGACCGTGCTGCCGGTCCCGGCCGGCCCGCCGGTCGACGCCGTCTTCCTCGACGGCCCGGCGGACCTGGCCGAGGCGGGCGCTCCGCCGTGGCTGGTGCTGAGGCCCGGCGCCGGCGAGGACGGCGAACCCACACCGCGGCGGGTGCGGACCGTGCTCGCCGACGTCCTCACGACGCTGCAGACCGTGCTCACCGACCCGGCCCGGGAGGACACCCGGCTGGTCGTCACCACCCGGAACGCCGTGGCCACCGAGACCGCCGACCCGGTCGCGGCGGCCGTGTGGGGCCTGGTGCGCGCGGCGCAGACGGAGAACCCCGGCCGCGTCCTGCTCGCCGACCTCGGCACCGACGGTGACCTGCCGCCGGACGTCGTCACGCCGGTGACCGACGCGGGCGAGTGGCAGATCGTCGTCCGGGACGAGCGGGTGCTCGTGCCCCGGCTGGCGGCCGGGACGTCGGAGTCCGACGGCGACCTCCCCTGCACGTTCGGCCCGAAGGGCACGGTGCTGATCACCGGCGGCACCGGCGCGCTGGGCTCGCTGGTGGCCCGGCACCTGGTGACCGAACACGGCGTCCGCGACCTGGTGCTGGTCTCGCGCCGCGGCGGCGGTGCGGACCTCGGCGCCGAGCTGCGGGAGCTGGGGGCGCGCGTCGAGGTGGTGGCGTGCGACGTCGGCGACCGCGACCAGGTGCGCGACCTGCTCGCCCGGGTCCCGTCGGACGCGCCGCTGGCCGGCGTGGTGCACGCCGCGGGCGTGCTCGACGACGGCGTGATCACCGCGCTCGACCCGGCGCGGATCGACACCGTCTTCGGCCCGAAGGCCGACGCGGCGGTGCACCTCGACGAGCTGACCCGCGACCTCGGCCTGACGGCGTTCGTGCTGTTCTCGTCGGTGTCCGGGCTGCTCGGCAGCGCCGGGCAGGGCAACTACGCCGCGGCCAGCACGTTCCTCGACGCGCTCGCGGCCCGCCGCCGCGCCGCCGGGCACCCGGCCGTCTCGCTGGCGTGGGGCCTGTGGGCGCAGGCCAGCGGGATGACCGGCGACCTCGGCGAAGCCGACTTCGCGCGGATGGCGCGATCGGGGATGACGGCGCTCGACGCCGCGCAGGGCCTGCGGCTGTTCGACGCCGGCCTCACCGCGCCCCGGCCGCTCGTGGTGCCGGTCGGCATCGACGTCGCCGGGCTGCGGGCCCAGGCCCGCTCGAGCGGGACGGTGGCACCGATCCTGCGCGGCCTGGTCGGACGCGTCCGCCGGACCGCGACGGCCGCCGCGGCCGGAACCGGCCTCACCACGCGGCTGGCCGGGCTGGATCGCGCCGGCCGGCTCGCGGTGCTGGTCGAGCTCGTCCGCACCGAGGCCGCGGCCGAACTGGGCTACCGCTCGATCGAGGCGATCGACGCGGACCGGCCGTTCCGGGAGCTGGGGTTCGACTCGCTGACGGCGGTGGGCCTGCGCAACCGGCTCGCCACCGCGACCGGGCAGCGGCTGCCCGCCACCGTCGTCTACGACCTCGAAAACGCCACCGCCCTGGCGGACCTGCTGGCGTCCCGGGTAAACACCACAGAGGCGCCGGCGGCCGCCGGGCCCACGTTCGGCGACATCTACCGGACCCTGCTGCAGCAGGGCAAGGGCCGGGAGATGGAACTGCTGGGCGCCACCGCGGCCGCCGCACGGTCCACTTTCGACAGTGCGGACGAGTTCGACGGCGGGACGCGGGTCGTCCGGCTGGCCGAAGGCGACGAAGGGCCGCACCTGATCTGCTTCGCGCCGCTGGCGGCGATGGACGCCGTGCTGAACTTCAGCAGGCTCGCCAACGAACTGCGGGGCGTCAGCGACCTTTCGCTGGTCGTCACACCCGGGTACGCGCCGGGCGAGCCCCTTGCCGCCGGGTTCGACGTGCTGGTGGCCGCGCTCGCCGAGGCGACGCTCCGGTGTGCCGGCGGGCAGCCGTTCGCGCTGTTCGGCATGTCGTCGGGTGGGGTCCTGGCGGCCGCCGTCGCGGCCGAGCTGGAACGGGCGGGCACGATCCCGGCGGCCGTCGTCCTGGTCGACACCTACGTGCCGGACGAGGTGCCGTCGCGGATGCTGCGCTTCCTCAGCCACCAGTACGCGGCCATGCCGGACTCGGCCGACCTCGACTTCGAGAAGATCACGGCGTCCTCGGTGTACACGCTGATGCTGCAGGGCTGGCGGCCGAGCCCGCTCGCCGCGCCGACCCTGGTCCTGCGGCCCACCGACGCGCTGGCCGGGCCGCCCGAGCTGGAACCGCTGGCCGACGAGGAGTGGCACACGCGCTGGCCGGTCGCGCACGACGAGATCACCTTGGCCGGCGACCACTTCTCCCTGAGCAGCCGCGACGTCGCGGCGGCGGCCGAGGCCGTGCGGACCTGGCTCGGCGAGCTGCCGGCCGACCCGGAAGGAACCCTCCCGTGACCGAGCGGATCTTCTTCTCCGAGCGATTCCTGCTCGCCACGCCGCCGGCCGCGCCGATGTGCATCCAGGTCGTGGTCGAGGGCACCGGAAGCCTCGTCCCGGCGGCACTGGCCGACGCCGTCGGGCGCGCCGCCCGCACCTGCCACGGGTCACGGCTGACCCGCCGCGGCGGCCGGTGGCTCGACAGCGGCCGGGCCCCGGCCGTCCGGACCCTCGACGGCGACCGCGTCGACCGCGTGACGTTCGCGGGCGAACCGGCGTTGGAGCGGCCGCTGACCGGGGCCGGCGGTGCGCCGATGAGCGAGGTCGTCCTGCTCACCGGCGCGCGCCCGGCCGTCGTGTTCCGCGTCCACCACTCCCTGATGGACGGCAAGGGCGCGCTGCTCTGGGCGGGCGAAGTGTTCCGCGCGCTGCGCGGCGAAGTCCCGACGGGTCCCGACGCGCGCACGACGATGCGCGACGTCCAGCACCTGCTCGGTCCCCGTCCCGGGCCCGGACCGGCCAAGCCCACGGCGCCGCCGCCGTTGCGCGGGCGCGCCCCGCTGGCCGCGCGGGGGCACTTCTTCCGGCGGCGCACGGTCGACGGCCGGCACCCGGCCGCGGTGGCCAAGATCGCGACCGCGCTGACGGAGCTGTGCGGCCTCGACCCCGCGACGTTCATCGTCCCGGTCGACCTGCGCCGGCACCTGCCCGGCGGCTTCTCGACCGGCCCGCTGACGTCACAGCTGACCCTGCCCGTGCCGCCCGGCTCGACGTGGCAGCGGACGCAGGAGACGCTCCTGCGGCTGGTCGGCGACGGCCGTCACCTGACCGGCTACCCGCACCCGGCGCTGCTGTGGCTGCTCGACCGCGTGCCGCTCCCGGCCTGGCGCGCCCTGTTGTCCACTGTGGACACCGCGATGGCGGTCAAGGGCAAACCCGGGCCCGCCTTCACCGTGAGCCACCTGGGCCTGGTGGACCTGGCCGACTACACGGCCGGCGGCTTCACCGCGACGACCGTCTGCTCGCTGCCGGTGTGCGGTCTGCTGATCACACCGGTGCTCACGATCGTCGAGGTCGACGGGCGCACCGAGATCATCATCTCCGGCGACGACGTCGACGGCCTGGCGGACCGGGCGGAGGCCCTGCTCGACGGCATCGCCGCCGTGCTTTCCCCACCCGAGGCCCAACTGCGCGGCACCGTCACCCCAGCGGTCGACGAGACGCTGGTGAGCCTGTTCGCCCGCCAGGTCGCGCGGACACCCGGCGCGGTCGCCGTCGTCGAGGGGGACACGACCCTCACCTACGCCGAGCTGGCCGCCCGGTCGGACGCCGTGGCGCACACCCTGGTCGAGCGGGGCGTGCGGCCGGGTGACCTCGTCGGCCTGCTCGCCGAGCGCACCGCCGCCACCCTCGCCGGGCTCTGGGGCGTCCTGAAGGCCGGCGCCGCCTACCTCCCCCTGGACCCGAACCACCCCGACGCGTGGCTGGCCGACCTGCTCGCCGACGCCGGCGCCGCCGCGTGCCTGCTCCCCGCGTCCCACGCCCACCGGCCGTGCACGCCCGACGGCTGCACGCGGATCACCCCGGACAACCGGCGTGCGGCGTTTCCGGGAGTGCCGGTGGCGCCCGAGGACCTGGCGTACGTGATCTACACGTCCGGGTCGACCGGGCGGCCGAAGGGCGTCGAGGTCGAGCACCGGCACGTCGTCAACTACGTGCGGTGGGCGATCCGCGAGTACCGGATCGGTGCTGCGACAAGGTTCCCGCTGTTCACCTCGCTCGCCTTCGACCTGCCGGTCACCGCGATCCTGCTGCCGCTGCTCGCCGGCGGCAGCGTCGCGGTGTTCGCCGAGGAGCCCAACCACGTCGGGCTGACGCGGATGCTGCGCGACAGCGGCGTCGACTCGGTCAAGCTCACGCCGTCGCACCTGGAGCTGATCGCCAGGCTCGGGATCACCGCGCCGGGCGTGCGGCTCGCGATCGTCGGCGGGGAACGGCTGGCGGTGCGGACCGCGGCGGCGGCGCGGGCGGCGTTCGGGCCGGACTGCCGCGTCATCAACGAATACGGGCCGACCGAGGTCACCGTCGGCTGCGTCGTCCACGAGTACGACCCCGCCACCGACGTCGGCGCCGCCGTCCCCATCGGCCGGCCTGCCGACAACGTCACGGTGCACCTGCTCGACGACCGGCGCGCCGCCGTTCCGGCCGGCGAGGTGGGCGCGATCCACCTGAGCGGTGCGCAGACCGTCCGCGGCTACCGCGGCCGGCCGGACCTCACCGAGCGGCTGTTCGTGCGCCTGGCCGACGGCAGCCGCGCGTACGCCACCGGCGACCACGCCCGCGTCCTGCCGTCGGGCGCCCTGGACTACCTCGGCCGCGGCGACGACCAGATCAAGGTGCTCGGCCACCGCGTCGAACCCGCGGAGATCGAGCACGCGCTGGAGACCCACCCCGCGATCAGCCGCGCGGCCGTGGTCGCCAGAAGCCGCCCCGGCGACACGGACCGCGTCCCGTGCGCCTACGTCGTCTGCGCCGGGGACGTGCTACCGGCCGACCTCACGGCCCACCTGGCCGCCCGGGTGCCGAAGCACCTGGTGCCATCGGTGTTCGTGGCGGTACCCGACCTCCCGCTGGCGCCCAGCGGCAAGGTCGACGCCCACGCGCTGCCGGACCCGTTCGCGACGGCGGACGTCCCCACGGCCGAACCGGCGGGCCCGACCGAGTCGGCGCTGGCCGCGATCTGGGCCACGACGCTGGGCCTGCCCGAGCGCGACATCGGCCCGGACAGCGACTTCTACTCCCTGGGCGGCACCTCGCTGACGCTGATGGTGATGGTGGCGAAGGTGTGCGCGGAAGTGGTCGCGCCCGAGGACGAGCCCCGTTTCATGGCGGCACTGGGCGAGATCATCGACAGCCCCACCCTGCGCCGGGTCGCACACCTGGCGGCGAGCCCGGTGCGCGTCCCAATCGCGTGAGCGGCGTCAGCCGGCTTGCCCGGCCCACCACGTCCGGCCCGCCTCGGGCAGCGTCGAGATCGGGTCGTAGTACGGGTAACGGCGGTTCAAGGCCTCCGGGTCGTCCAGTTCGATGCCGGTGCGGTAGTTCTTGGTCCAGTAGGAAATGCCCAGCTCACGGTCGTAGTCGGCCAGCTGGTGCACCCACCGCTTCCCGACGTAGGGCACGTCGCAGACGATGCGTGGCGTGGCGTAGCCCGGCAGGTAGCCCATGATCGCGTGCTGCAGCTCCTGCGCCTCGTGCACTGACACCCGCCAGTGCTCGGCGTTCGGGATCATGTCGCACATGTAGAAGTAGTACGGCAGGATGTTCGCCTCGCCCTGCAGGGCGAAGCACAGGTCCAGCAGCTGTGCCGGCGTGGCGTTGACGCCGCGCATCAGGACGCCCTGGTTGCGGACGTCGCGGACGCCGACGTTCAGCGCCGTCTGCGCGGCCTCCGCGACCAGCGGGGTCACCGACTGGGCGTGGTTGACGTGGGTGTGGATCGCCAGGTTGACGCCGCGGCGCTGGGCGGTGACGGCGACGCGCTCCAGGCCTTCGACGACCTTCGGCTGCAGCCAGTGCTGCGGCAGCGCGGCCAGGGCCTTGGTCGCCAAGCGGATGTCGCGGACCGTCTCGATGTCCATCAGGCGCATCAGGAACGACTCGAGCTGCGGCCACGGCACGTTGGCGACGTCACCGCCGGAGACGACCACGTCGCGCACGCCCGGGGTCTTCTTGAGGTACGCGATCATCGCGTCCTGGCGGTCGACCGGCTTGAGGGCCAGCTTGTGCTTCTCGACCTGCTCGGTCGAGTTGCCGACGAGGTCCATCCGGGTGCAGTGGCCGCAGTACTGCGGGCAGGTCGAGATCATCTCGGCCAGCACCTTGGTCGGGTAGCGGTGGGTGAGGCCCTCGACGACCCACATCTCCGCCTCGTGCAGCGAGTCGCGTTCCGAGTGGGGGTGGCTCGGCCACGTCGTGTCGCGGTCGCTCTTGACCGGGAGCATGTAGCGGCGGATCGGGTCGCGGTAGAACGCCTCGGTCACCTTCGCCGGGTCGGTGCCCGCCGTCGGCGCCATCGTGTTGATCATCTGCGGCGGCAGCAGCATCGACATGGTCGCCATCTCGCGCTGGTCGGCGGCCAGGTCGTCGTAGAAGCGGTCCTCCAGCAGGTCGCCCATCAGGGCGCGCAGCTGCTTGGCGTTGCGGATGCAGTGCACCCGCTGCCACTGGGCGTCACGCCACTCCGCGTCGGTCACGCCGTGCCAGCCGGGGAAGCGGCGCCAGTCGGGTTCCACCAGCTCGGCGCGGGCGTACTCGTAGGGCTGGTCGATGGCGGCGGCAGGTGTCACAGGTTCCTGGATCGCAGTCACTTGTACTCCCAGTCGTCGGTTAGGCGTCAAAATATCCTGTCATAACGTTCTCACGGAGTAAATCTTCCTGCATGCTCGCGGATCTTCCCCCAGGTGGCGGAGGGGTCGGCAGGCCGGAGCAGACTCAGGGCGTGACGGACGAACACACCACGCTCCTGCTCGGCGGGCGCATCTACACCCCCGCCGGCCCGGACGCCACGGCCATGGCGGTCACCGGCGGCACCGTCGTCTGGGCCGGCCAGGACGGCCCGGCCCGCGCGCTGCACCCCGGCGCCGAGACCATCGACCTCGACGGCGCTTTCGTGGCCCCCGCGTTCGTCGACGCGCACGTCCACGCCACCGCGACCGGCCTGCACCTGACCGGCCTCGACCTCACGAGCGTCCGGGACCGCGCCGGGCTGCTGGCCGCCGTCCGCGACGCCGTCCTCCCCGGCCAGGTCCTGCTGGCCCACGGCTGGGACGAGACCGCCTGGACCGACCCGCGGCCGCCCAGCCGCACCGAGCTGGACGACGCCGCCGGCGGCGCCCCGGTCTACCTCAGCCGCGTCGACGTCCACTCCGCCCTCGTCTCCACGGCGCTGGTCGAGCTGGCCCCGGCCGCCCGCGGCGCCGACGGCTGGTCGCCCGACGGCCCGCTGACCCGCGACGCCCACCACGCCGTCCGCGCGGCCGTGCGCGCCGCCGTCACCCCCGAGCAGCGCGAACGCGCCCAGCGCGCGTTCCTCGCCGAAGCCGCGAAGCAGGGCATCGTCAGCGTCCACGAGTGCGCCGGCCCCGACATCTCCGGCCGCGACGACCTCGCCGCGCTCCTGGCCCTCGCCGGCCCGGACGGGCCCGAGGTCGTCGGCTACTGGGGCGAGCTCGGCGCCGTCGACACCGCTCGCGAACTGGGCGTGCGCGGCCTGGCCGGCGACCTCTTCGTCGACGGCGCGCTCGGCTCCCGCACCGCCGCGCTGAGCGAGCCGTACGCCGACCACCACGGCTCCGGGGCGCTCTACCTCGACGCCCACCGCATCGGCGAGCACCTCGCCGCGTGCACCGAGGCCGGGCTGCAGGCCGGGTTCCACGTCATCGGCGACGCCGCCACCGCCGAGGTGATCGAAGGCTTCCGCCTGGCCGAGAAGCAGGTCGGCCAGCGCGCCCTCGCCGCGAGCCACCACCGGCTGGAGCACCTGGAGATGGTCACCGCCGAGCAGTCCAAGATCCTCGCCGGCTGGGGTGTCGTCGCCTCGATGCAGCCGCTGTTCGACGCCGCTTGGGGCGGCACGGACGGGATGTACGCCGAACGCCTGGGCGCCGGCCGTGCGGCCGGGCTCAACCCGTTCTCCGCGCTGGCCGCCGAAGGCGTCATGCTCGCCTTCGGCTCCGACGCACCCGTCACGCTACTGGCCCCGTGGGCGAGCGTCCGCGCGGCCGCCTACCACCGGACGCCGGGTGCGGGCCTGTCACCGCGCGCGGCGTTCACCGCGCACACCCGGGCCGGGCACCGCGCCGCCGGCGTCAACGACGGCATCACCGGGAGCCTGGCCCCGGGCGCGCCGGCGCACTACGCGATCTGGGACGCGACCGACCTCGTCGTCGCCACCCCGGACACCCGCGTGCAGCGCTGGTCCACCGACCCGCGCGCCGGCGTGCCGCCGCTGCCGCGCCTCGAGCCCGGTGCCCAGCTGCCGCGCTGCCTGCGCACGGTGCGCGCGGGTGAGGTCGTCTACGACGACTTCACGCCGGGCACCTAGAGTCAGCACCTGTGGCAGTCACCGTGGCGGACCCCGAACCGGGCGCTTCGCACCAACCCACCCGAACCCGGCGCTTCCCGCGAGTGTGGCTGCTGCGGCTGGCCGGCGCGCTGGTGTCCGGTTTCGCCTATTACCTGAGCTTCGCGCCCCGCCCGCTGTGGTGGCTCGCCCCGCTCGCCTTCGCCGGGTTCGCGCTCGTGCTGCGCGGCCGCAGCTTCCGGGGCGCGTTCGGCTACGGCTTCGCGTTCGGGCTCGTCTTCTTCCTGCCGCTGCTGACCTGGCTGCTGGACTTCCTCGGCCCGGACTTCGGCCCGTGGCCGTGGCTCGGCCTGTCGGGCGCGCTGGCGCTCTACTACGGCCTGGCGGGCGGGCTCATCACGCTGGTGGCCCGGCTGCCGCTCGCGCCGCTGTGGGGCGCGCTGATCTTCATCGCGATGGAGACGCCGCGCGCGTGGTTCCCCTTCGGCGGGTTCCCGTGGGGCCGGGTCGCGTTCAGCCAGCCCGAAGGCGCGTTCCTGCCGCTCGCCTCGATCGGCGGCGCGCCACTGGTCGGCCTCGCCGTCGTCTTCAGCGGCTTCTGCCTCGCCGCCCTCGCCGGCCGCCTCTGGGACACCCGTGACGCGGTCCGGCCCGCACTGGGCGCCCGGCGCACCGTCCTGGCCGCCGTCGGCACGCTGCTGCCCGTCGTCGCGGGCCTGGCGCTGTGGCCGACCATCGGGACCGCCGCCCAGGACGGCGAGCGCACCATCGCCACCGTGCAGGGCAACGCCCCCGACATCGGCCTCGCGCTGCAGGGCGAGCGGGACCTGCTGCGCCGCAACACCATCGCCGAGAGCCAGCGGCTGCTGGACGCCATCCGCGCCGGGAAGGTCCCGAAGCCGGACCTGATCCTGTGGCCGGAGAGCGCCACCACCGTCAACGGCCCGGACCCGCAGGTCGACCAGCTCGTCGCGAACTTCGGCGTCCCGGCCCTGATCGGCGCCCTCTACGTGCTGCCGGACCGGCACATCCAGAACTCCGTCATCGTCTGGGACCCGAACACCGGGCCCGGGCAGCGCTACGCCAAGCAGCAGCTGGTGCCCTTCGGCGAGTACGTGCCCGCCCGCAAGCTCGCCGCGCTCGTCACGCCGTTCGTGGACCAGGAGACCGTCGACATGGTCCCGGGCGACGGCGCCAACCAGACCCTGGGCGTCGCCGGTACCCAGGTCGGGGTGTTCGTCTGCTACGAGGCCGCGTTCGACTACCCCGCCCACGACGCCGTGCGCGACGGGGCGGAGCTGCTGGTCGTGCCGACCAACAACGCCTGGTACGGGGACAGCGAGATGAGCGTGCAGCAGCTGGCGATGTCGCGGCTGCGGGCGGTCGAGCACAGCCGGTCGGTCGTGGTGTCCGCCGTCTCAGGGGTCAGCGCCATCGTCGCGCCCGACGGCACGATCACCAGCTCAACCGGCCTTTTCATGGCCGACTCCCTGGTCGGGCGCGTGCCGCTGCGCACGCAGACTACGCTGTCGGATCGACTCGGTGCGTGGACGGAGTACGGGTTGCTGGCACTGGCGATCGCCGGGGTGGCCGGCGGGCTCGTACTCCGTTTTCGCACCCGGCGCAGCAGCGCCGGCACGGCAGGGGACACGGCGGACTGACCGCCGGGGATATCGGAGGAGCACGGATGTCGCAGGCGCCGCGGGGGGCCCGGGGAATCGAGCCGGTGCTGGTGGTGATCCCGACCTACAACGAGCGGGAGAACCTCGGGCCGATCCTGGACCGCCTGCACAAGGCACTTCCGGATGTGGACGTGCTGGTCGTGGACGACGGCAGCCCGGACGGGACCGGTGAGCTCGCCGACGAGCGCGCCGCGGCCAACGAGCGCGTCCACGTGCTCCACCGCACGGAGAAGTCCGGCCTGGGCGCCGCCTACATCGCCGGGTTCCGGTGGGGTCTGGCCCGGGAGTACAACACCATCGTCGAGATGGACGCCGACGGCTCGCACGCGCCCGAGGACCTGCCGCGGCTGCTGGACGCGGTCGGCGACGCCGACCTGGCCATCGGCTCGCGGTACGTGCCCGGCGGCAGCGTGGTGAACTGGCCGGTCAACCGGCAGATCCTCTCCCGCGGCGCCAACGTCTACTCGCAGCTCGCGCTGGGGATGCGCGTGCGCGACATCACCGCCGGGTTCCGCGCGTACCGGCGCCCGGTGCTGGAGAAGCTGGCCCTGGACGAGGTCAACTCGCACGGCTACTGCTTCCAGATCGACCTGACACTGCGCACGGCCGACGCCGGGTTCGACATCGTCGAGGTGCCGATCACGTTCACCGAGCGCGAGATCGGCGAGTCGAAGATGAGCGGCTCGATCATCCGCGAGGCGTTCCTGCGGGTGGCGACCTGGGGCGTGCAGCGCCGCACACAGCAGCTGAAGCGGTTGTTCAAGCGCGGCTGAGCGCCGTCACGATCCAGGCCTTGGAGCCGAGGAAGACGCCGTCGGGGGTCTCACGCGCGGTGAACGCCGTGCGCAGCCGATCCACAGCGGCGTCTTCGTCCTGCCCGGCGAGCAGTTCCTTCGCGTCCTTGAGGCCGAGGGTGAACTCGACCGCCGTCGCGGTGTCGGGCCCGTAACAGACGGGTTCGCGCACTTCGGTGAACTCGACGCCGGTGAAGCCCGCGCCTTCGAGCATCGCCCGCGTGCGTTCCGGGTTGCCGAGAGAGAAGTGCGCGCCGGCGGGTGGCGCTGTCGTGCCGGGCGCCAGGGCGTCGTGGAGCACGGAGTACCACTCGTTGCGGTCGCGCTCCTGCCAGACGAGCAGCACCACACGCCCGCCGGGCCGCAGGGCGCGGGCGATGTTCGCGAAGGCCGCGGGCGGGTCGGGGAAGAACATCGAGCCGAACCGGCTGAGCGCGACGTCGAACCGCGCGGCCGGGAACGGGTGCGTTTGCGCGTCGGCGACCGCGAACGTGGCTTCTCCGCGTTCTGAGGCCGTCGCGATCGCCGCCTCGGAGACGTCGATGCCGAGGACAGTCCCGGTCGCCGACGCCCGCGCGGCCTCCCGCGTCGACTCGCCGGTGCCGCAGCCGACGTCCAGGACGTCCTCGCCGCGGGTGACGGCCGCCGCGG
The DNA here is from genome assembly GCF_023023025.1 of Amycolatopsis sp. WQ 127309. Taxonomy (NCBI): domain Bacteria; kingdom Bacillati; phylum Actinomycetota; class Actinomycetes; order Pseudonocardiales; family Pseudonocardiaceae; genus Amycolatopsis; species Amycolatopsis sp. WQ 127309. Next base: position 8,334,159 of record NZ_CP095481.1, on the reverse strand, counting down.
CCCGGAAGCGCTCGTTGTGCGGCCGGACCTCGGCGTCGAACAACGCCGCGAACTTCACCCGGTGCTCGGTCATGTGGTTCCCCCTCAGTGGCCGGCGAGCCGCAGCTCGACGCCGAGTTCTGCAAGTTTCCGCACGTTCGGGTCGGTCTCGTCGGCGTCGGTGATGATTCCGGCGACGTCGGCGAAGGGCAAGACCGCGCACCGCGACGCCGCACCGAGCTTCTCGGCGCTCGCCAGCACGTACGTGTCGGCCGCGCGCCGGGCCAGCGTCCGCTTCATCGCGGCTTCCTCGGCGTCGCCGGTGGTCAGCCCGGCCTCGGGGTGGACGCCGGTGACACCGAGCAGGAAGACGTCGGCGCTGATCGCCTGGGCGGCCTCGGCCGCGGCGGCGCCACAGGTGACCGCGGAGTGCCGGAACAGGCGCCCGCCCAGCAGGAACACCTCGATGCCCTCGTGGTCCAGCAACGCGGCGGCGACGGTCGGGCTGTGCGTCACGACCGTCGCCGCCAGGTCACGGGGCAGCGCCTTCGTGACGGCCAGGGACGTGGTCCCGCCGTCGAGGATGACCGTCGCCCCCGGCCGGACCAGGCCGGCGGCGAGGGCGGCCACCCGGTCCTTGCCCGCGACGGCGATCGACGTCCGGCTCGCGTAGTCGGCGACGGCGGGGGAGACGGGCAGCGCCCCGCCGTAGACGCGCTGGCAGAGCCCGGCCGCGGCGAGGTCCCGCAGGTCGCGGCGGATGCTGTCCTCCGAGACGCCGAGCTCGGCCGCGACGTCCTTGGCCAGCACCTTGCCCTCGGCGGCCAGCCGGCCCAGCAGCAGCTCGCGGCGTTCCCCAACCAACATGCACGATCCTCCTTGTTCGTTCCGAGTCGTGCACATTATGGTCGCGGCATGACCACTACGACAAGCGTGCCCGGCCTCGACGTCCCCGACCACCGCGGCCGCACCGGCCTCGACCGGGCGGGCCGCGACCTGGACCGGAACCCGCGGGTGCGCGTCACCGACGTCGAACTGCTCGCGGCCGGCTGGCACGTGCTGCGCCGCACGACGTTCGACTACGACCACGGCGACGGGCACCGGACGACCGAGCAGCGCGAGACCTACGACCGCGGCAACGGCGCCACCGTGCTGCTCTACGACCTCGAGGGCGCCACGGTGCTGCTGACCCGGCAGTTCCGCTACCCGGTCTACGTCAACGGCCACCCCGACGGGATGCTGCTGGAGGCCGCAGCCGGGCTCCTGGACGACCAGGACCCCGAGACGGCCATCCGCCGCGAGGCGCAGGAGGAGACCGGCGTCCGCATCGGTGAGCTGGAGCACGTGTTCGACGTCTACACGAGCCCGGGCTCGGTCACCGAGCGGCTGCACTGCTACGCGGCGCCGTACCGCCCGGCCGAGCGCGGCGCCGGCGGCGGGCTCGCGGAGGAGGGGGAGGACATCGAGGTGGTCGCGCTGCCGTTCAAGGAGGCCCTGGCCATGGTGGGCACCGGGGAGATCGCCGACGCCAAGACGATCATGCTCCTGCAGTGGGCGGCCCTGGAAGGCCCGTTCAGCCACCAGCCGTGAGGGGCACCCCAGGGACTTATAAGCCCTGAAGGTGCCCCTCACGACATCGGGCGAGCTGCCAGGCCGCCCGGCGGCGCGCACGCCCCGGTCGCGGGTTCACGTGCGGCCGGGGCGTCGCCAGCGGAGCCGTCGTGAGGGGCACCCTCACGACACTGGGCGAGCTGCCCGGCCGGCCCGGCGGCGCGCACGCGGCCGGGCTCACGTGCGGCCGGAGCGTCACCGGCGGAGCGGTCGTGAGGGGCACCTTCAGGGATGTACAAGCCCTGAGGGTGCCCCTCACGACCGACCGAAGGGCCCCGCCAGCCGGTGTGCAGGCATGCGAAAGGCCCCCGCGGGGGGAGGTCGCGGGGGCCTTTCCGTTGTGGTGGGAGCAGGCTACGAGCCGAGTCCCGAAGAGGTCACGCGGACCGGGAGGTCCGGCGGCCCTTCAGCTCGGCGAGACGTTCGTTCAGCAGGTCCTCGAGCTCGGGGATGGTGCGCCGCTCAAGCAGCATGTCCCAGTGGGTCCGCGGCGGCTTGACCTTCTTCTGCTCGGGCTGCCCGCCATCGACGATCTCGGACTCGCTGCCGTGCAGCCGGCATTCCCACACCGTCGGGATCTCGGCGTCGTCGGAGAACGGCACCTCGAACTCGTGGTTCTTGGGGCAGGCGTAGCGCACGGTGCGTCGCGGGGCGAGGTCGTGGTTGCGGTCGGTCTCGTAGCTGACCGCTCCCAGCCGGCTTCCACGAAGAACACGGTCGGCCATGATGGGTCCTTTCAGTCAGCTCCGGGGTGGAGCCAGGGTGGTGCTCACCCTATGCAACGACTCAGGGTCTCCGGGGATTCCCGGTTCACCATGTCGTTGCTCACGATGAGCTGCGTCACCCGCCGGGATCAGCTTCCACTAGTAGGAGGCATTTCGCGCTCCGGCGTGACGTCAATACGGCCTTCTTAGTGCTGATATCCCCCGGATGGGCTACTCGGGCATCTCTCAGGTCAACCGTAACTGACCGTGATGAGCGGTAACGGGCCCCAGGTCACCCGCCCGAAAGTGGCGACGACACAATACCTGATAACGCAAAGTAGCCGTTTCGGCCTCAAATCGTGCTGAAGCTGAAGTTTCAACTACGGATTGTTCGGTATCTGCCACGACCACCGTATCGCCTTCGCGCACAACCTCGCCGTCGAGCACCCGCGCGTTGAACCGCCCGGTCAGCCCGCACCAGCACAGAACCTCCACCTGGACCGGCTGCAGCTCGTCCGCCAGTTCGAACAGACGTGCGGCTCCCGGGAACAGCTTGCTCCGGAAATCCGTCGCGATCCCGAAGCAGTAGACGTCGATCTGGACCTCGTCGGCCAGCTCGGCCAGCTGGTCGACCTGCCCGGGGGAGAGGAACTGCGCCTCGTCCACCACCACGTAGTCCACGTGCTGCCCGCGCGCCCACTCCTGCCGCACCAGGTCACGCACGTCGGTGTCCTCACCGACCTCCACCGCCTGCCGGCTCAGCCCGATCCGGCTGGAGATCTGCGGCGCACCCGAGCGGTCGTGGCGCACCAGCACCAGCCCCCGTCTGCCCTGGCGCGCGTGGTTGTGGTCGATCTGCAGCGCCAGCGTCGACTTCCCGCAGTCCATCGGCCCGTAACAGAACTTCAGCCGGCCCACCGGCGGCGTCCCGCGGCGCGAACCGGCCGCGGGAACCGACGACAGCGCGTCCGTGGGATCGGGGCCGGAGGCCCGGTCGTTCAGCGAGGTCACGACAGCCGACCCTATCGGGGACTACAGCACCTCGGGCGGACGGTTGCCCGCCGCCACGATCGCGCGCCGCACCGGGACCAGCGCGACCAGCACCAGACCGGCCACGAAGAAGATCACCAGCGCCACGATCGCCAGCCGGAACGACCCCGTCGCCTGCCCGACCCCCGCGAACACCAGCGGCCCCAGCCACGACGTCCCGCGCTCGCCCACGACGTAGAGCGAGTAGTACTGCGCGTCCTTGCCCTGCGGGATCATCTGGCTGAACAGCGACCGCGACAGCGCGTTCGTCCCGCCCAGCACCAGCCCGATCCCCACCGCCACCGCCAGGAACTGCACCACCTTCCCCGGCTGGATGAAGTACGCCCCGACCAGCACCACGATCCACAGCACCAGGCTGCCCAGGATCGTCCGCTTCGCCCCGTACCGCCGCGCCACCAGCCCGTGCAGCGTGCCACCCAGGTACGCCACGAACTGGATCACCAGGATCGTCATGATCAGCACTTCGTCGCCGAACCGCAGCTCGTCCTTGCCGTACTGCGCCGAGACCGCCACCACCGTGGTGATGCCGTCGGTGAAGATCAGGTAGCTGCCCAGGAACGCCAGAGTCAGCGGGAACGCCTTCGCCGAGACGATCGTCCGCCGCAGCTCGCCGAACCCCGCCCGCAGCACCGACGTACCCGGCGCCACGTCCACCGGCGTGTGGTCGCGGGGGAGCGCCCGCACCGAGGGAACGGTGAACAACGCCCACCACAGCCCCGAGGTCAGGAAGCAGATCTGCACCGCGGTGCCCTTGGACACCCCGAAGGCGTCGTGGCCGAGGTAGAACCCCAGCTGCAACGCCAGCGCCAGGCCACCGCCCAGGTACCCGAACGCCCACCCCTTCGCCGAGATGTCGTCCCGCTCGTCCGGCCCGCCGATGTCCACCAGGAACGAGTAGTAGACGACCAGCGAGCCGCCGTACCCGATGTTCGCCACGATGAACAGCGCCGCGCCCAGCTGCCAGTCCGACCCGGCCATGAAGAACATCGCCGCCGCCGCGGACGCGCCCAGGAACGCGAACCCGCCCAGGATCCGCCGCTTGTTGCGGCTGCGGTCGGCCACCGCGCCCGCGATCGGCAGCACCAGCACCTGCACCACGGTCGCCACCGACAGCAGGTAACCCCACGTCGAGCCGGCCGGGAAGTGCAGCCCGAACAAACTCACGTCGCAGTTGTGCAGCGTGTCCGACGCGCCGGACGCGTCGACACAAGCGTGGTCCCCGTTAAGGGTGAAGTTCGACTTCGCGTCCTCGGCCGCGATCGTGCTCATGTAGAGCGCGCCGAACACCGTCGTCGTCGACGAATAGAACGGCGAATTCGCCCAGTCGTAGAAATACCAGCCCCAGCGCTCGCGCTTGGTCGAGCGCGTTCCGGCCAGCGTCATCCACGGCTCCTCAGGGTCAAGATCGTCCAGGTCAGCGCGGAGACTACTGGGCGGTACCGCCACCGGTCCCGAAGTTCGCCGAAACCGTGTCCGGTTCGTCGCACCGTGCTCATCCGCCACTTCCGTGGCAATCACATTCGACGCGTCACGGTGTGTCGCTCGGCGGGGTGAACGGTGTTTCGTGTGAGACTCGTGTAAGCAGTGTGTCTCTTGTGGCCAAAGGGGCACCCTCTTACTGTGCTCGCATGATCCACAACCGCCGACGCACCGTGGCGAGAATCCTGCTTCTCGCCTTCGCCGCTTTGGGTCTGCAGCTGACCGTCCCCGCCATCGCCTCCGCGGACCCCGCGTCGAGCGCCTGGGCCAAGCTGCGCATGTGCGAGTCGAGCGGCCGCTACGCCACCAACACCGGCAACGGCTACTACGGCGCCTACCAGTTCGACCTCCCCACCTGGCGCAGCGTCGGCGGCGCCGGCCGCCCCGACCAGGCCGCCGCCCACGAACAGGACTACCGCGCCCTCTACCTCTACCGGATGCGCGGCTGGCAGCCCTGGCAGTGCGCCGGCATGCTCAAGCTCTCCGGTGACGGCGACGCCCGCAGCAAGCGCGTCCCCAGCTACGCCGACTCCGCCTACATCGGCGGCAGCCGACCGGTCCCCGCACCCACCCCGCCACCCCCGAGCGGCAAACCCGCCTGGCCCGGCGTCGTCTACGCCTACGGCGACTGCGCCGCCCCGCTCAAGACGTTCCAGCTCCGCATGAACGCCTTCGGCTACGGCTTCACCGGCACCGGCTGCTACCTCGAGAAGACCAAGGAAGCCGTCCTCGCCCTCCAGCGCGCCAACGGCATCAAGGACTCCGGTCTCCTCGGCCCCAAGACCTGGGACGCCGCCTGGAACGGCAAACCACCCCGCTGACGCCGGCGCCGGGCCGGGGAGCAGCCCCGGCCCGGCCGAGGCGTCACGGCAGGGGATAGAAGTAGTACCCGTCGCCGTCCAGCACGTGGTTCTCCGCCAGGAACCGGGTGAACCGCCGCTGGAACTCCGCGTGGTCGGTGTCCAGCACCGGCCGCACCGTGAACGACGACGTCGCCGAAGCACCCTGCACGCTCTCGTCGACCGGATACGCACCGCACACGTTGGTCAGCCCACCCGAGTGCCGGTTCCAGAACGGCCCCCACGTACTCGCACACCGCGCCTCCGCCGCCACTCGGTGCGCCTGCCGCGTCGCGACGTCGTAGAACAACCGGTTCTGCGGCCCGGTGAACCCGGCCGACCCACCCGACGTCCCCGGATAACCCGCGTACCGCCCGGCCGGCGCGACGTCCCGCACGAACCGCCCCGTCTCCGCGATCGGCAGCTCACCCGCCGAGAAGTCGAACATCGGCGTGAACCACGTCCGCAGCACGCAGTCCGCACCCCGCACGTACGCCGGATCCGACTGCCGCGCCACGTCGCACCGCACACCCGTCCCCATCGACGACCCGGCCAGCGTGAACCGATCGTCCGTCTCCGCCACCAGCCGCGACGACACGGTGTAGGACGTCCGCTTCTCCGCGGCCACCTCCGCCGACGCCTCCGTGGCCGGCGGGTCCTCGCCGTCCAGGGAGAACACCTCCGTGACGTCGGGAGCCGCCTTCCACTCCGCGATGCTCTTCACCACCGGCACGACCGACCGGTCACAGAAACCGGCATCACCCGTCGGCGGCCCGCACAGGATCGACACCCCGAACCGCGCCGTGTCCGCCACGTTGTCCGTCCGCCAGTTCACCAGCCGGTGCGCCATCGCCACCCGCCGCGAGTCCTTCAGCACGTTCAACGTCGAGAACACGTACGCCGACGCCGTCCCGTCCACCGCGCACTCCGGCTCCGGGCACGCGTAGTGCGCGAACTTCAGCTCCGTGAACCAGCACGCCCCGAAAGCGTTCTTCACGTAGTAGCCGTGCCGCGTATCCACATGACACTCGTCGAGCGACAACGGCTGATCCACCGGAGCCGTGTAGGGCTCCGAATTCGGCGGCGGCCCCACCGCCTCACCCGGCACAGCGACCAGACCCAGCAACGCCAGCACGGCGCAGAGCAGCACAACAGCACGTCTTCGCATGGATTCCCTCCCCAAGGAAGCCCGGAACCGGGCGGAAACCCACGCTAGCGAGACCGGTGCGAACCGGTCACTCCGGCGAACAGGTGGACAAAATTCCCGTCACGCCTGCTGCCAGGTGCCCCGCTCGATCAACACCTCACGCAGCAGGTCCGGCCGGTCCGTCACGATCCCGTGCACCCCGAGGTCCAGCAGCGTCCGCATCTCCGCCGGATCGTCGATCGTCCACGTGTGCACCTCGATCCCGGACCGCCCCGCCATCGCCACGAACGACTTGTCCACCACCCGCAACGCCCCCTGCCGCACCGGCACCTGCGCCATCACCCCGAGCACCAGCCCGCCCAGCGGCAGCAGCGGCAGCTTCCCGCGCGCCCACAGGGCCAGCACCGACCGCGGCCCGACCGCCGTCACCAGCTCCGGCCCCGCCAGCTTCCGCAACCGCGCCAGCCGCGCGTCCGAGAAAGACGCCGCCGCCACCCGGTCCCGCGCACCCGTCCGCGCCAGCACGTCCACGAACGGCACCACCGCCTGATCGACCTTCACGTCGATGTTGAACCGCGCCTCCGGCAGCTCCTCCAGCACGTCCTCCAGCCGCGACAACGCGACCTCGCCCCCGACCTTCACGTTCTTCAGCTGCGCCCACGTCTGCGACGCGATCGCCCCCGACCCGTCCGTCGTCCGGTCCAGGTGCGTGTCGTGGTGCACCACCACCACACCGTCCGCCGTCGCGTGCACGTCCGTCTCGATGTACCGGTACCCCTCCGCGAATGCCCGCTGGAACGCCGGCAGCGAGTTCTCCAGCCCCGCCAGCTCGTCGAGGTGCCAGCCACGGTGCGCGAAAGCACGGGGGAGCGGATCGGCCAGGTACGGGAAGGACGCGCGCATCCCTCAAGTGTGCACTTCCGCCATGACCCCGGCATGAGCGGACGATGGCCAGCTAGGGTCTCCCGGGTGAGGGAAGCCGCCGAACTAGCCCAGCCACCCGCGGACGACCTGGCCCCGGCCCGCCGCGGCGCCCCGAAGCACTGCGGCTGGTGTGGCCGACGCCTCCCCGAAGGCGGCAACGTCGGCCGCCGCCGACGCTACTGCGGCCAGTCCTGCCGCCAGCGAGCCTACGAACGCCGCACCGCGCTGCAGCGCAGCGGTCTCCCCGAAGACGCGGTCGTGCTGTCCGACACGGAGATCGCCGCACTGCAGGACCGCCTGTTCCAGCTCCGCTGCGCCGCCGAGGACATCGTCACCGCGGCGGACGACGGCGCCGACGCGGGGGAGCTGCGCGGCCTCGCCGCCGACATCGCCCGCGCAGCCAAGGACCTCGAACAACTCCGCTGACCCACGACGGCGTGCCCTGAAGCCTGTTCACGTGCGAGGTAGCGCTCAAGCGCACGCAGGGCGGAGCGACCGTTCGTGTGTGAGTAAACGCTCAAGCGGACACGTGCACGGCAGTCACGACTGGCCCTTTGGCGCGTAGGGGCAGAGCGCGAGTGGCCCTCTCGCGCTCGGGCCGGCGCGAATGGCCCGTTCGCGCGTGCGACAGGGAGCCAACGGGCCGCTCGTGCACCGGCCCAAGCGCGAGAGGGCCACTCGCGTCCTCGGGCATGGCACAAGTGGCCCGTTCGTGTCTGATGTGGCGCACGAGCGGCCCATTCGCACACACGGCTTGGCGTGAATGGGCCGCTCGTGCGAGATAGAGTCGCCCGCGCACCGGGGCATGGCATGGACTGGCCAGGGGAGCGAGAGCTGGGGTAGCGCACACGAAGGCCACTCCCGTGAGGTGCCTCTCAAGAGAGCCGAGCGGCACGCCCGGCTCGGCGCGTTCGCACAGGGAACTCCGACGCCCATCGGGAAGCTGACGGGGGACAGCCGGCCAGGCGCTGTCTGCTCTTGGCATGCATGGATCGCGGCCCCCACCGTGGTGCGAACGGCCCGTTCGTGCCCGATAACGCGCGAACGGGCCGTTCGCGCGGCCTGCACGACTGGCCCGCTCGCGCCGGTGATGCCCCACAGGCCGCAGAACTCCGCTGACCAGGCTCACTCGACAGCCCCGACCCGCAGAAACTGCCCGAACCGCCGAAACTGCCCGAACCGCCGGTCAGCTCAAGCCGTCCAGGGCGCGGTACGTGCGGTTGCTCGCCGCCGCCGCGCGCTGTTCCCTGCCTGTCGCCTCGATGTAGTTCTGGCTCGTCGCCAAGCTCGCGTGACCCAGCAGCGCCATGATCTCCGACGCCGTCGCGCCGTCCTCCGCCAAGCGCGTCGCGAACGTGTGCCGCAACGCGTGCAGGTTCGCACCCACCGGCACCCGGTCGTGCAGACCCGCGCCCCGGTAACACGACTTCACCAGGTACTCCAGCGCGCCCCGGCCGATCGGCTCGCCCGCGCGGTCCACCAGCAACGGCGAACCAGGGGAGGACCGCACCCCCGGGAACCGCACCCGGCACGACTCCCGGTACCGCTCGATCAGCTCCGCCAGCACCGGCTGCACCGGGATCGACCGATCCCGGCTGCCCTTCCCCTTCACGTGCAACCGCAGCTCACCGGCGCGCCCCACCAGCGATCGCGGCGTCAGCGCCCGCATCTCCGCCGCCCGCAACCCCGCCACCAGCCCCAGCGCGATCACCAGCACGTCCCGCTCCGGCCACGGGTCCCGCGCCCGCCGCGAACCGGCGGCCGCCGCCGACAGGAGCTGCTCCGGGGTTTCCTCACCCCGCAACGGCTTCGGCGTCAACGCCGGCGTCCGCGGCCGCGCCACCGCACCCATCGGGTTGCCCGCCAGCAGCCCGTCCGCCACGCAGAACGTCAGGAACTGGTTCCACGTCGACCAGGCCCGCAGCACCGAGCTCTTCGCGTGCCCGTCCGCGAACACCCCGAACACCGACCGGAGCGCCTGCCCGGTGAGGTCGGCGACCGCCAGGTCCTCGGCGGGGCGGCCGAGCTCCGAAACCAGGAGAGTGGTGATCCCGGCCAGATCCCGGCGGTAGGCGTCAGTGGTGTGCGGCGAGTCCTTGCGCGGCCGGCGGGCGGCGAAGAAGGCTTGCTGGGCCTCGGAAACCTTCATGGTGGATCTTGTACCGTACGGCACCGACAATTTCGCTCACCGGGTCCCGTCCGATTTCATGCATAATTGCCATTATGCATGAAATGTCGGAATCGTCAGGGATCCGCTCCCGGGGGATCCCGGATCTCGTCTGACGGCCTTCGAGACCTCAAGCGGCACATCTGACACACTGCGGGGCATACGCACACATGTTCGACCGGCACCCGCAGGGCGTCCAGGCTTGAGCCAGCCGGGAGCAGATCTCCGGATGGCGCCCGATGAGCCCGTCAAGTCCCGACGACGCGCGTTCGGCCTAACATTGCGTACTCTAGTTTCGTCACCGTGACGTTTTACGGTCGGGTGACGGGACATCGGTCTGCAGCTCCAGGGGATGTCTCTCGCGGCCCTACGGAACACCTCCCTGGGCGCCTCTGCGGCCCGGGAGTCTCTGTACGACGACGCATGACGCTTCACTCCCGGCCGTTCCCTCAGGAGAAGCCGTCCTGACGAAGAACCCCCGCCGAGTTCGGCTTCTTTCGCCCCTCTTGGGTGTCCGTCGCAGGCACTGCCCTAGTGCCGATAATGTACATTATGTCAAGTAACCGGGATCTGGCGCTCCCTCGTCGTCCGAGAGGTCCTTCTGGACCCAGGCGACGTCACGCCAGGCTCCGTGCTTCCAGCCCACCTTCCGGTAGACGCCGGCGGGCTCGAACCCCAGTGCGCGGTGCAGTCCGGCACTCGCGTCGTTCGGCATCGCCATCCCGGCGAACGCCCGCCGGTATCCGCGTTCCCGCAGCCTGCTGAACAACGCCTCGTATAACGCGCGTCCGGCGCCTGTGCGGCGTCGGCCTGGTTCCAGGTAGATGCTCGTCTCGCACGACCACCGGTACGCGGCGCGTTTGGCGAACGGGCCGGCGTAGGCGAACCCCAGTACCTGTCCGTCCTCCTCGAGGACGAGCCAGGCGTGCGCGCCGGCGATGCGGCGGGTCATTTCTTCGGTGTCGGGTGGTTCGGTTTCGAAGGAGATCACCGTGTCGGTGACGTAGGGCGCGTAGATGGCGGCGCAGGCGGCTGCGTCGTCCGGTGTGGCGTCTCGGACCTTCATGGCTCCTATGGTAGCCATAATGGGTCGTATAGTATCAAGTGATGACCGATCCCCTGACCCTTCGGCTGGCGGCGACCGTGCACGCGGCGCGGACGTCCCGAGGCCTGTCCGTCGCCGTGCTTGCCGAGGACTCGGGGGTGTCCCGGGCGATGATCGGGAAGATCGAGCGGGGTGACGTCCAGCCGACGGCGGCGTTGCTGGCGAAGCTGTCGTCCGCGCTGGGGATGACGCTGACGGAGCTGATCGCGCGGGCCGAGGGTGACGAGCGGCGGTTGGTGCGGGCGGCGGAGCAACCGGTGTGGGTGGATCCGGATTCCGGGTACCGGCGCCGGTCGGTCTCCCCCGCGTCCGGGCGGCCGTTGGAGCTGGTGGAGATCGAGCTGCCGGCGGGTGCGGCGGTGCCGTTGCGGGCGAGCACGTTCCTGCACCAGCAGATCTGGGTGCTGGCCGGGCACCTGCGGATGCGGGAGGGTGCCGAGGTGCACGAGCTGGACGCCGGGGACTGCCTGCAGCTGGGGTCCGCGCCGGACCGGGTGTTCGAGAACCCGGGGTCGCTCCCCTGCCGGTACCTGGTCGCGCTGGTCCCCCGCACCACCTGACCAGGTGATCCCGGGTGCCGTCGGGGCGTGGGGCCGTTAGTTTCGCGCGATGCGGTGGCTGCGGAGGGTCTGGTACCGGTGCGCGGAGTTCCTGCTGGTGTTGCTCGGGCTGGGGTGGTTGATCGCGCCGAACACGGGGCTGGACGTGGTGTTCCTGCTGGCGTGGGACGTGTTCGCGCTGATGGCGATCGTGTCGCGGTGGGTGCGGATCCGGCGGTACCGGCTGGTGGGTGACGAGGTGGAGCCGTCGTGGTTGCACAGTCTCCTGGGGCGTCGGTGGAACTTCGCGGCGACGCTGGTGGTGAGTGTGGTCGGGATGACGGCGGGTGGGTTGATCCTGGTGGCGAACGCGATCGCCGACGAGGACGACGAGATGGCGTCGGTGCTGCAGATCAGTGCGGTGCCGGCGGTGCTGGCGGCGTGGATCCTGCTGCACTTCGGGTACGCGGACCGTTATGCGCACCTGCACTACCAGGCGGCGCCGGAGCCGGGGTTGCGGTTCCCGGCGACGGAGCGGCCCAACTTGCTGGACTTCGCGTATTTCGCGTTCACGGTGGGGACGTCGTTCGCGACGTCCGATGTGGAGGTGCGGGCGCGGCCGATCCGGTACACGGTGCTGACGCACAGCGTGGTGTCGTTCGTCTACAACACGGCGATCCTGGGGATCGCGGTGGGTGTGATCACCGGGAAGTAGCGAAGGCGTCGACGCCGGTGAGGTCGGCGGAGAGGGTCCAGAGGCGGTCGGCTTCGGCGGGGTCGGTGGCGTGGGGCCGGACGCCGTAGCGGAGGCCGACGTCGGTGACGCCGCCGCCGGCGGGTGCGGGTTCGGCGATGTCGCAGTCTTCGAGGTAGACGCCGCCGAGGCCGTCGAGCCGGGGTGAGGTGGCGGCCCAGACCTGGGTGGCGGCGCCGGCTTCGGGGGTCTTGAAGTAGGCGCTGGGGGTGCCGTTTTCGTCGATCCAGCCTTGGGCGACGCGTTCGTCGTGCGGGATGTGGCGGGTGAGGTGGGTGAGGATCGAGCCGGGGTGCAGGGCGAAGGCGCGCACTCCCCTGGTGTGGCCGAGGCGGTCGAGGTGGACGGCGAAGAGGATGTTGGCGGTTTTGGCCTGGCCGTAGGCGAGCCACTTGTCGTAGCCGGTCTGGAAGTGGGGGTCGGTCCAGCGGATCGGTGAGAAGTGGTGGCCGCGGGAGGAGACGGCGATGACGCGGGCGCCGTCGGTGATGGCGGGCCAGAGGCGGTTGACCAGGGCGTAGTGGCCGAGGTGGTTGGTGGCGAACTGGGCTTCCCAGCCGGGGCCGACGCGGGTTTCGGGGGTGGCCATGATGCCGGCGCCGGTGATGACGATGTCGAGGCGGCGGCCGGTGGCGTGGAAGCGGTCGGCGAAGGTGTGGACGCTGTCCAGGTCGGCGAGGTCGAGTTCGCCGACTTCGGCGCCGGTGATGCCGGCGAGTGCTTCTTGGGCGACGGCGGGGCGGCGGGCCGGGACGACGACGTGTGCGCCGGCGCCGGCGAGGGCGCGGGTGGTTTCGAGGCCGATGCCGGAGTAGCCGCCGGTGACGAGGGCGAGCTTGCCGGTGAGGTCGATGCCGTGGAGGACGTCCGCCGTGGTGCTGGTGGCGTCGAAGCCGGAGCCGATCTTGTGCTGCGGGGTGCCCATGGTTGCGACCGTAGGAGCTGGAGTGCGCTCCAGGGCAAGTCCGGGTGAGGATGGCGGGGTGGAGCGGGTGCTGGTGCTGGGGCGTGGTGGTGCCGGGAAGTCGACGTTCGCGCGGCGGCTCGGTGTGGTGTGCGGGTTGCCGGTGGTGGAGCTGGACGCGGTGTTCTGGGCGGGCGGGCTCGCGGGGTTGTCGCGGGTGGAGTGGGTGGCGCGGCAGCGGGAGCTGGTGGCGGGTCCGCGGTGGGTGCTGGAGGGTGATCTCGGGCCGTACGACGTGCTGGAGGTGCGGCTGGCGGTGGCGGACACGGTGGTGTTGCTGAACTTCTCGCTGGTGCGGTGTGTCTGGCGGGCGGTGCGGCGGGGCCGGGAGCGGGCGGACTTCTGGTGGTGGGTGGTGGGGTACCGGCGGCGGTCGTTGCCGGGGTTGCGGCGGGTGCTGGCGGAGTCCGGTGCAGACGTCGTGGAGCTGCGCTCCCCTGGTGCGGTGGAACGGTTTCTCAGGAGCGCAGGTTGAGGGCCGCGACGGCGTGGTCGGTCCAGGCGGCGAGGAAGCGGTCCGGGGCGAGGTCGCCGGGGGTGTGTCCGATGAGGACGTCGAGGATCGGGTAGTAGGTCAGGGCGGCGACGAGCACGGCGGCGGTGGCTTCGGGGTCGGTGACGTCGGCTCTGCCCTGGTCCCGCAGGGTGGTGATCCAGGCGGTGCCGCGGGTGTAGAGGGTGGCGAGCACGCCTTGCCACATGCGTTCGAAGAGTTCGGGGAAGCCGGTGAACTCGCGGATCATCAGGCGGATGAGGTCGCGGTCGGCGGCCATGAACGCCCAGACGACGTCGGCGAGCACGCGGAGGGCTTCGCGGGGGTCGTCGGGGAGGTGGGCGTCGGCGGTTTCGGCGGTGCGGGCGGTGAGGCGGTCGAGGTTGTCGTGGACGGCGGCTTCGAGGAGGGCGGCCTTGGACGGGAAGTGCTTGTAGAGGGCGCCGGAGCCGGGGTTGAGGTCGCAGGCGGTCTGGATGTCGGCGATGGAGGTGGCGTCGTAGCCGCGGGTGGCGAAGAGGTGGACGGCCTCGTCGAGGATGCGGCGGCGGGTGACGCCGGGGGTTGTTCGAGCCATAGTGAGAAACTACTCTCTTTCTATGGTGGAAGTGACAGTGGAAGAGACCGTGTCGTGCTCGCCGGAGGCCTTCTTGGCCCTGGTCATGGACCCGCGGCGGTACGCGGCGGTCGACCGCAAGCTGGGGCCGATCGACTGGGTCCGGCGCGAGGGGGACGTCACCGAGTTCCGGTTCCGCTCGCGGCTGCCCGGGCTGGGGCCGGGCCCGAAGATCGTGTCCCGGATGACGCTGACTCCCGGCGAGCGGGTCGACGTCGTGCTCCCCGACCGGCCGGAGAACCGGCCGGCGCGCCGGGTGTCGACGTTCGAGGCGTCCTTCTCCTGCGTGCCGGTCGACGGCGGGATCCGGGTGACGCGGCGGATCGCGTTCGGGTTCGCCGCTCCCCTGCGCCCGCTGCTCGAGCCGATTCTGCGGCGCAAGCTGCGAGCCGACGTCGAGGCGGAGATCCGGGGCGCGAAGGCCGTCTTGGAGCGTTGACTGAAGCAATGAATCAGTGCTTCACTTCTTGACGTGCCCTACCGCCGCACCCCGAAGGTGCAGGAACGCCTCGACGCGCAGCGCGAGACGATCGTCTCCGCCGCCACGCGCCAGCTGGCCGAGCGCGGCTACAGCGGCTGTTCCGTCGCCGCGGTCGCCGAACGGGCCGAGGTGGCCGTCGGCAGCGTGTACCGGCACTTCCCCACCAAAGCCGAGCTGGTCGTGCACGTGTTCCGGCAGGTCGTGACGCGGGAGGTCGAGGCGGTCCGGGCGGCGTCGGCGGGGCTGGACGAGCCCGCCGAGCGGGTCCTGGCCGTGTTCGAGACGTTCGCCCAGCGCGCACTGAAGGCTCCCCGGCAGGCGTACGCCCTGCTCGCCGAGCCGGTCGACGCGCTCATCGACGCCGAACGGCTCGAGTTCCGCCGCGCGTTCACCGACGTCGTCGCCGAGCACGTCGCCGCCGGCGTGCAGGACGGCTCGCTGCCGCCGCAGGACGGCCGGATCACCGCCGCCGCGCTCGTGGGCGCTGCCGCCGAGGTGCTGATCGGCCCGTTGACCAGTGGAAACGAACAGGACGTCGGCGCTCTGCGCGCGTTCGTCCTTCGCGCTCTAGGAGGTTCCGATGCCCGCCACGCATGACGTCGTCAACCAGGTCCCGCCGCTCAGCGGCCACGACGTCGCCGCCGACCCGGCGCTGCTGGACGGCCTCGAGCGCGCCGGGGCGGGCTGGGCCGCGGCCGAGGTGCACGAGCTGGGCCGGCTGGCCGGCAGCGAGCTGGCCCAGGACTGGGGCCGGCTGGTCAACGAGCACGAGCCGGTGCTGCGCACCCACGACCGTTACGGCCACCGGATCGACGAGGTCGAGTTCCACCCGCACTGGCACGACCTGATGACCGTCGCGGTCGAGCACGGGCTGCACGGGACGCCGTGGCGCGACCCGCGGGAAGGCGCGCACGCGGCGCGGGCGGCGAAGTTCTTCGTCTGGGGCCAGGTCGAGGCCGGGCACAGCTGCCCGATCTCGATGACCTACGCCGCGATCCCGGCGCTGCGGGCGAACCCGGAGCTGGCGGCGCGGTACGAGCCGCTGCTGGCGGCGACCGAGTACGACTTCGGACTGCGGGAGCCGACGTCCAAGCGCGGGCTGATCGCGGGCATGTCGATGACCGAGAAGCAGGGCGGCTCGGACGTCCGCGCGAACACCACCACGGCGACCCCGTCCGCGGACGGCAGCTACACCCTGGTCGGGCACAAGTGGTTCACCTCCGCGCCGATGTCCGACATGTTCCTGACACTGGCGCAGGCGCCGGGCGGGCTGTCGTGCTTCCTGCTCCCCCGCGTCCTGCCCGACGGTTCGCTCAACCCGATCCGGCTGCAGCGGCTGAAGGACAAGCTGGGCAACCGGTCGAACGCGTCGTCGGAGATCGAGTACGACCACGCCGTCGGCTGGCTCGTCGGCGAAGAGGGCCGCGGGGTCCGCACGATCATCGAGATGGTCAACAACACCCGCCTCGACTGCGCGCTCGGCAGCGCGTCGGGGATGCGGCTGGGCGCGGTGCGCGCGGTCCACCACGCCACCCACCGCCACGCGTTCGGCAAGGCGCTGGTCGACCAGCCGCTGATGGCGAACGTGCTGGCCGACCTGGTGCTGGAGTCCGAAGCGGCGACGACGGTGGCGATGCGGCTCGCGGCCGCGGGCGACCGGCCCGGCGACCCGCGGGAGCAGGCGTTCCGGCGGCTCGGGCTGGCCGTGTCGAAGTACTGGGTGTGCAAGCGGGCGCCGGCGCACGCGGCGGAGGCGCTGGAGTGCTTCGGCGGCAACGGGTACGTGGAGGAGTCCGGCATGCCGCGGCTCTACCGCGAGGCGCCGCTGATGTCGATCTGGGAGGGCTCGGGCAACGTCGCGGCGCTGGACGCGCTGCGGGCGATGGGCCGGCAGCCGGAGTCGGTGGCGGCGTTCTTCGAGGAGGTCGAGCTGGCCGCGGGTGGTGACGCGCGGCTGGACGACGCCGTCGACCGGGTGCGCAAGGAGCTGACCGACCTGGACGGGATCGAGTACCGGGCGCGGCGGCTGGTGGAGTCGCTGGCGCTGGTGCTGCAGGGTTCGCTGCTGGTGCGCCACGGCGACCCGGCGGTCGCGGACGCGTTCTGCGCGTCGCGTTTCGGCGGTGACTGGGGCATCGCGTTCGGCACGCTGCCGGCCGGCGTCGACACGGGCGCGATCATCGAGCGTGCCGCGGTCCGCTAGCGGCCGAGAGCGTCGAGGGCCGCGGTGACCGCCGCGGCCTTCAGTTCGTCGACGGGGGCGTCGGGGAACTGCATGCAGACGTCCTGCAGGCCGCCGAGGGCGAGGATCGCGCGGGCGGCCTGTTCGAGGGTGGGTTCGGGGCCGCTGATCAGCTCGGTGAGCCGGATGCGCCAGGCCAGGGCCTTGTCGATGAGCCCGAGGTCGGCCAGGGTCGGCATCTCGGCGAGCAGCATGATGACGTCTTCGCGGTGCCGGTAGTTGAAGTCGAAGAACCCCTCGATGAGCTCCCGCACCGGCGCGTCGCCCCGGGCTTCCTGCTCGACCAGGAACTTCTCGCCGTCGTCGAGCAGGGGCTGGACGATGCTGCGCACCAGGTCTTCGCGGGACTGGAAGTGGTAGTACAGCGCGGGTTTGGTGATGCCGAGGACGTCGGCGATGTCCTGGAGGCTGGTGCGCTGGACGCCCTGCTGGGTGAACAGGTCGCGTGCGGTGGCCAGGATGCGCTGCTTGGTGTCGGAGGACGGTTTCGGCACCGGCCCAGCATAACTGACTTAACGATAGGTAAGGAATCGTGGTATGACTTACCTACCGTTAAGTCAGGGAGGTGCTCATGCGGATACTCGTCCAGGGAGCCAGCATCGCGGGTCCGGTGCTGGCCTATTGGCTCACCAGGCACGGCTTCGACGTCACCGTCGTCGAACGCGCGCCGGCGCTGCGCAAGACCGGCGGCCACGCCGTCGACCTCTTCCGCCCGGCCATGGACATCACCGAACGGATGGGCGTCCTGCCGCAGGTCGAGGCCCTCGCCACCGGGACCACGCGGATGACACTGCACCGCGAAGGCGCGCGCCGGCCGACCCGGGTGGACCTGGCGAAGCTCTTCCAGGCCACCTCCGACCGGCACGTCGAGGTCATGCGCGACGACCTCAGCGAGATCTACTACGACGCCGGCCGCGACGACGTCGAGTACCTGTTCGGCGACTCGATCACGGCCATCTCCCCCGACGGTTCGGTGACCTTCGACCACGCCGCGTCCCGGAAGTTCGACGTCGTCGTCGGCGCCGACGGGCTGCACTCGAACGTGCGCCGCCTGGTCTTCGGCGAGGAAGCCGGGCAGACGCGGTTCATCGGCGCCTACCTCGCGGTCCTGTCCCTGCCCGACACCCTCGGCCTCGACGGGGAGACCGTCGCCCACCTCGGCGCCGGGCGCACCGCGGCGATCTACAGCGCCCGGCACATGGACGAGGCCCGCGCGGTGTTCCTCTTCCGCCGCGACGAACCGCTCGACTACCACCACCGCGACGTCGCGCGGCAGAAGCTACTGCTCCGGGAAGCTTTCGTCGGGATGCATCCGCAGGTCGACGGCTGGCTGACCGAACTGGCCGGCGAGCGCACGTTCTACTTCGACTCGATCACGCAGCTGCAGCGCGACACCTGGTCCCAGGGCCGCGTCACCCTGGTCGGCGACGCCGGGTACTGCCCGGGCCCGGCCGTCGGCGGCAGCACAAGCCTCGCCGTGCTCGGCGCGTACGTCCTGGCCGGCGAGCTGGCCGCGGCGGGTGGTGACCACGAGCGGGCGTTCGCCGCCTACGAACGGGAGATGGGCGACCTGGTGCGCAAGAGCCGGGCGTTCGCGCTCGGCGCGGCCCGGAGCCTGATCCCGGGTTCGCGCGCCGGGGTCTGGGCGCTCGCGCGTGGCGGGCAGCTGGTGTCGGCGTTGCCGGCCGGGCTGACCCGGGCGATCGCGAAGCTCAACACCGGCGGCGTGCGGATGCACGACTCGATGACGGTCAAGGACTACGCGGTCACCCCGGTCGGCTGACCCCGTCGTGCTGGTCGGCGGCCTCCTGGACGCGGGCGAGGTGGCGGGTCCACCAGTCCGCGTCGCCGGCGACGTCGTGATCGGCGCCCGGGCGGCCGTCGATCGCCTCCCGGATGATGTCCGCGTGGCCGGCGTGCTGCGCGGTCTCGGCCACGACCCGCACCAGCAGGGAGCCGAACGTCGTCCGCCGGCGCTCTTCCGGCCACCACGAAACTGACGCCGGGGCGTCCAGCGGGAACTGGGCGATCGACTCGTCGGAGTGCCGCCACGCTCGGCGGTAGAGGGTGACCAGCTCCTCGCGGGTCTGCCCGGCCGTGGCCCACATGTCCGCGCTGTCCCAGATCGACGCGTCTTCCACCCACGGCAGCGGCACTGGAGCGGGGCGGCCCACGCTGTCGCCGAGGTACCCGAACTCGACGCCGGCCAGGTGCTTGACCAGGCCCAGCAGGTTGGTCGCCGTCGGCGTCATCGGCCGGCGGACGTCGTACTCGCTCAGCCCGTCCAGCGACGCGAGCAGGCTGTTCCGCGAGTCCTGGAGGTAGCGGTGCAGATCGGCGGCGAGGTCCATGCCGCGCACGCTAGCGCCGGGCACCGACAGAAAGGACCGGGCGGGCGCGCGGGAGGAGCCCGCGCGCCCGCACCCCCAGTGGCCCGGCGGAAGCCGCCGTCACGGGACAGGAGACAGCGAGGTTCACGCTGGATACCGGGAATTCCGGCGCTTTTCAGCCCAGCAGCAGACCGGGGTCGGTCTCCGGCGACCCGGCGGGCCACCACACGCCGCCTTCGCGGCGGTAGGGGTGCCACCGGCCCTGGTGGTCCAGGCGCAGCTGCGTCTCGCCGAGCGTGCAGTGGTTGCGCTCGAACACCGGGTCGACGTCGGCGAGTGCGGCCCGCGCGGCCGCGAGCACCGGCTTCGGCGGCGTCCACGTCGTGTCGAGGACGTCGAGCCCGGCACGGCCGCCGTGCGTCCACGCCGCCACCGCCCGCTCGAACTCCGGGCCGTCACCCAGCCGCGAGGACGGGAACCGCGCGGCCAGCCGGACGGTGTCCTGCCGGCGGCCGGGCCACGGCTCCCCCGCCAGCACCGCGCCGGCCTGCGTCGCGGCGTTGGCCACCAGTAGCGCGAACGCCTCGGCCGGCACCCCGGGTGCCGCCGGGATCGACGGCGCCCCCGCGGGCCGGAACTCCGCCAGGTCCGGCAGCTCTCCCGGCGTCCGGTCGACGTCGGCGGAGACGTCTTCGCGGGGCGCGGTCCGGCTCTCCAGCTCCTCCCGGATCTCCCGCTCGCCCATGCCGCGCATCAGCAGCAGCACGAACGGGTCCGCGTCCAGCAGCCACGACGCCTGGAACGACAACGCCGCCGCGTGCTTGCACGGCAGCTCCCAGCCCGGGCAGTCGCACTCCGGGTCGAGGTCGCCGATCACCGGCAGCAGGTGGACGCCGGCGTCGTCGGCCGCCGCCACCAGGTCGGGCGGCATGTCCCGGTCCAGCAACGCCGCCAGGTGCCCGGCACGCGACGCGACCCGGTCGAGGAACCGCACCCAGTCCCCTTCGGACAGCTCCGCCAGGCTCAGCTGGGTGCGGTACGGGCCACCATCGACGTCATCGACCACCGCGGCGATCCGGCCCGGGCTCACCGTGATCGGCCCGACCAGCCCGGCCGCGGCGTACCGGCGGCCCTGCTTGAGCTGCCGCAGGTCCAGCGCGGTGTCCTCCATCGCGCTCACCCAGGCCCGGCCCCACCACGACGTCGCGAACCGCCCGCGCGTCCCGGTCCTCCCGAACGCGGGGAAGCCCCGCACGCGGTCGTCGCTCATCCGCGGCTCCTCAGTTCGACGAGCTCCGCGAGCTCGGTGTCGGACAGTTCGGTCAGCGCGGCCTCGCCCCCGGCCAGGACCGCGTCGGCCAGGGCCCGTTTCTCCCGCAGCATCGCCGCGATCCGGTCCTCGACCGTGCCCTCGGCGACGAGCCGGTGCACCTGCACCGGCCGGGTCTGCCCGATCCGGTACGCCCGGTCGGTCGCCTGGTCTTCGACGGCGGGGTTCCACCAGCGGTCGAAGTGCACGACGTGATCGGCGCGCGTCAGGTTCAGCCCGGTACCGGCCGCCTTGAGCGACAGCAGGAACACCGGCACCGCGCCGTCCTGGAAGCGCGCCACCAGCTCCTCGCGCCGCGGCACGGGCGTGCCGCCGTGCAGCAGCTGCGTGCCGATCCCGCGCGTGGCCAGGTGCTGCTCCAGCAGCCGGGCCATCGCGACGTACTGGGTGAACACCAGCACCGCGCCGCCCTCGGCGAGGATGGTGTCCAGCAGCTCGTCGAGCAGCTCCAGCTTCCCGGAGCGCCCGCCGGGTGCCTTGAGGTACTGGGCCGGGTGGTTGCAGATCTGCTTCAACGCGGTCAGCAGCTTCACGATCCGGCCGCGCCGCGCCATGCCGTCGCTCGCGGCGATGTCGGCCATCATCTCCCGCACGACCGCCTCGTACAGCGCCACCTGCTCCGGGCTGAGCGCCACCGGCCGGTCCGTCTCGGTCTTGGCCGGCAGCTCCGGCGCGATCCCCGGATCGGACTTGCGGCGCCGCAACAGGAACGGCCGCAGCAGCCGGCCGAGCCGCTCCGCCGTCACCGGGTCACCCGCCTCGATCGGCTTCGCCCAGCGCGCCCGGAACTCCGAGAGCGACCCCAGCAGCCCCGGCGTCGTCCAGTCGAGGATCGCCCACAGCTCCGAGAGCGTGTTCTCCACCGGCGTGCCGGTCAACGCCACCCGCGCCGACGCCGGCACCAGCCGCAACGCCTTCGCCGTGCTGGAGCGGTGGTTCTTGACGTGCTGGGCCTCGTCGGCGACCAGCAGCCCCCACCGCACGCCGGCCAGCGGCGCGGAATCGGTCCGCAGCGTCCCGTAGGTCGTCAGCACAAAACCGTCGACGTCGCCTAGGGAACGAGCCGCGCCGTGGAAACGCCGCACCGGCACGCCCGGGGCGAACCGCCGGATCTCGCGTTCCCAGTTGCCCAGCAGCGACGCCGGGCACACCACCAGCGTCGGCCCGGCCGCCCGGTGCAGGTGCAGCGCGATCAGCGTGACGGTCTTGCCCAGGCCCATGTCGTCGGCGAGGCACCCGCCGAGCCCCAGCTCGGTGACCGTGGCCAGCCACTGCAGCCCGCGCAGCTGGTAGTCCCGCAGCGACGCGGCCAGCCCGGCCGGCGGCACCGGCGGTTCCGGTGGCGCGGCCAGGCGTTCCCGCAGGTCGGCCAGCCAGCCTTCGGTGACGACCTCGACGTGCTCGCCGTCGATCTCGGTGGTGCCGCTCAACACGGCGCCGAGCGCGTCGACCGGGGTCAGCGGCTTGAGCGTCCGCTCGCGGGCCTTCGCCGCGAACGCCGGGTCGATCAGCACCCAGCGATCCCGCAGCCGCACCACCGGACGCCGCGCCTCGGCGAGCGCGTCCAGTTCGGCCTCGGTCAGGACCTCGTCGCCGAGCGCGAGCTGCCAGTCGAAGGCCAGGGCCCGGCCGCCGCCGAAGAACGACGGCAGGTCACCCGGCGCGTCCCCGGCGGCCACGACGGCCCGCGCGGTGAGCGAACCGGCCAGCTCGGCGGGCCAGTGCACGTCGATGCCGGCCGCGGTCAGCCGGGGCGCCGCGGCCGCGACCAGCTCGGTGAGGTCGTCGCCACCGAGCGCCAGCTCGTCCGGGACGGCCGAGGTGAGCAGCGGGCTCAGCGCCGGCCACACCTGCGTACCCCGCCGCAGCGCCAGCACGACGTCGATGCGGGCCCGCGGCCCGAACCGGCCCGTCTCCCACAGCTCCGCCGCGTCCGCGAGCTGCCCGGGATCGGCGAGGCTGTGCACCTGGACCACGGCCCGGTAGCGGCCGGCGTCGAAGCCGTCGGGTGCCTCGACGCGCAGCGACACCCGGATGCCCGAGTCGAGGCCCGCGGCCAGCTCGTCCGCCCAGTCGCGGACGGCGTCGGCGCGCTGGGGCGCGACCGCGGCGAACAACTTGGTGCCGGCGGCCTTCGCCGCGGCGGGTGTGCGGGGCAGCGTGTCGGCGACGGCGTCGAGGAACGCCCGCAGCAACGGCCCCGGCGCCCGGTTTCCGGCGGGCATCGCGGCCGCCAGGTCACGCAGCCACGCGGCCTCCGCCGGCTGCAGCGGGCCGATGCGCCAGGCGTCGTGCCCGGCCTCGGTGACCCCCGGCAGCAGCCGTCCCGCGGCGACCAGCCGCAGCGCGGCCTTCGTCGCCGTCGCCCAGAACACCACGGACGGCTCCGGGTCGTCGCTCGCGAGCAACGCCCGCAGACCGTCCGCTATGGACAGTGCCTTGTCGTCGAGCACCAGGTGGCCCGCTCGTGGCGGTTCCCCCGGCAGGAAATCGGCGTTCAGTTCCCCAGCCTCCCGTATCGGCGCACGGACAGCGGCACGAACACCGCGAGCAGGACCAGCGGCCAGAGGACCGCCATCACCACCGGGTGCGTGCTCACCCAGGACGTCCCCACCACCCCCGGGTTGCCGAACAGGACCCGCGCCGCTGTCACCGTGGAGGACAACGGGTTCCACTCGGCCACGGTTCCCAGCCACGCCGGCATCGTCGCCGTCGCGACGAACGCGCTGGAGAGGAAGCCGAACGGGAACTCACATGTCTGGGCGAGCGTCACCATCGACGGGTCCGTGGTCAGCAGGCCGAGGTAGATCCCGGCCCAGACCAGCGCGGCCCGCAGCAGGAGCAGCAGCGCGAGCGCGGACAGCGTCTCGCCGAGGCTGCCGTGCGGGCGCCAGCCGACCGCGAACCCGCAGCCCACCAGCACGGCCAGCGCGAGGACGGCGTTGACGAGGTCCGCGGCGACCCGGCCGGTGAGCACCGCCGACGGCGCCATCGGCAGCGACCGGAAGCGGTCGGTGACGCCCTTGGTGGCGTCGTCGAGCACCGCGATCATCGTCCCCGACAGGCCGAAGGCCATGGTCATGCCGAACATCCCCGGCATCAGGAACTCGCGGTAGGAGCCGCCGCCCGGCACGGTCATCCCGCCGCCGAGCAGGTAGGCGAAGATCAGCACCATCAGGATCGGGAACGCCACCACCGTGGCGAGCCGGGCCGGGCGCCGGGCCAGGTGGGCGAGGTAGCGCTGGGTCAGCGTCCAGCCGTCGGTGATCGCCCAGGTCATCGCGTCACCCCCGTCAGTTCCAGGAACACTTCGTCGAGCGTCGGGTGTCGGAGGGCCACATCGGCGAACGCCAGCTCGGTCACCGCCAGCTCGCGCACGACGTCGGTCAGCATCGACGGCGCCGCCGGGGCGCTCACGCGCAGCTCCTCGGTGACCGGCTCGGCGCCGGTGACCCGGGCGAGCAACGCCGTCGCCGCGCCCACGACGTCCGGATCGGTCAGCACCAGCTCGATCCGGGTCGCGCCGAGCGAGCCCTTCAGCTCGGCCGGGCTGCCTTCCGCGATGACGCGGCCGTGCTCGACGAGCGAGATCCGGTCGGCCAACCGGTCCGCTTCCTCGAGGTACTGGGTGGTGAGCAGGACGGTCGTGCCGTCGGCCACCAGGGACCGCACCGCGCGCCAGACCTCGATGCGGCTGCGCGGGTCCAGGCCGGTCGTCGGCTCGTCGAGGAACAGGACCCGCGGGGCCGCGAGCAGGGACGCGGCCAGGTCGAGGCGTCGCCGCATGCCGCCGGAGTACGCGGACACCGGCTTCGACCCGGTGTCCGCGAGGTCGAACCGCGCCAGGAGGTCGTCGGCGCGGCGGGTGGCTTCGCGGCGACCGAGGTGGTGCAGCCGGCCGAACAACACGAGGTTCTGCCGGCCGGAGAGCAGTTCGTCGACGGCGGCCTGCTGGCCGACGACGCCGATCGCCGCCCGGACCTTCGCCGGTTCGGTGGCGACGTCGAAGCCGGCCACGCGCGCGACACCGTCGTCGTGCCGCAGGAGTGTGCTCAAGACGCGGACGGCGGTGGTCTTGCCCGCGCCGTTGGGTCCCAGCAGGCCGTGCAGCGTGCCGGCCGGGACCGACAGATCGAACCCGTCGAGGGCGTACGCGGCGCCGTAGCGCTTGCGGAGTCCCTCGGCCTGGATCTGCGGAGTCATCTTCCCCCTTAACTCTGTACTGTGTACGAAGAAGAGGTTAGCACAACTCTGTACGACGTACGGGGATCGAGTGGGCAGAATGAACGGCGTGAGCACCGAAGACGACGGCGGCAGTGACCCGCGACGGGGGATCGAGCTGCTCTGGGGCGTCTCCGCGCCATCGCGACGCGGCCCGAAACCGAAGCTGACCACGGCCGACGTCGTCAAGGCCGGCATCACGATCGCCGACGCCGAGCACCTCGACGCGGTCACCATCCGCCGCGTCGCCGACCACCTCGGCGTCTCCCCCATGTCGCTCTACACCTACGTCCCCGGCCGGGACGAGCTCGTCGAGCTGATGATCGACCACGCCCGCGGCGAGCTGCCGGCCCCCGAACCCGGCCTCGGCTGGCGCGCGGCGCTGACCGCCATCGCCGAAGCGGCCTGGGCCCACTTCCACCGCCACCCCTGGCTGCTGGAAGCCGCGACGACCCGCTCGGTCCTGGGCCCGCACACCTTCGCCAGGTACGAGCACGAGCTGCGCGCGATCGAGGGCATCGGCCTGGACGACGTCGAGATGGACTCCGTGATCACCATCGTCAACGGCCTCGTCCGCGCCACCGCCCGCACCTCCGTCGACGCCGCCCGCCTGGTCCGCGCCAGCGGCCTGACCGACGCGCAGTGGTGGGCGCGCGCCGCGCCGGTGCTGGCCGGCATCCCGGCCGCCGACGCGGCGAACTACCCCCTCGCCTCCCGCGTCGGCCAGGCCGCCGGCGAGACGCACAACGGCGCGTCCGACGCCGCCCACAGCTTCCGGTTCGGCCTCGCCCGCGTCCTCGACGGCATCG
This sequence comes from Amycolatopsis sp. WQ 127309, assembly GCF_023023025.1. NCBI lineage: Bacteria > Bacillati > Actinomycetota > Actinomycetes > Pseudonocardiales > Pseudonocardiaceae > Amycolatopsis > Amycolatopsis sp. WQ 127309. Next base: position 8,308,375 of record NZ_CP095481.1, on the reverse strand, counting down.
AGACGCTGATCAACGCCCGCTCAGAGGGTCAGCGGTAGCGCCGACGGCCGCCAGGTCCCGCCGTCGGGTGCGCGCGGGACGTCGTCGACGGCCAGCGCGAGGTCCGGGAACCGGGCGAACAGTCCCGACAGCGCCACCTCGGTCTGTATCCGCGCGATCGACGCGCCCAGGCAGAAGTGCGGGCCGTGTGAGAACCCCAGCTGCGTCGGCCCGGACCGGGTGACGTCGAGCCGGTCGGCGCCGTCGAACACCCGCGGGTCGCGGTCGGCGGCCACCATCGCCGCCGTCACCCGCTCACCTTCCCGGATCAGGGTGCCGTCGATCTCGACGTCCTCGCGCGCGAACCTCGGCGTGGTCAGCAGCTGCGGGCTGCACCAGCGCATCAGCTCCTCGACCGCGCCCGGCCACAACGCCGGATCCGCGCGCAGCAGCGCGAGCTGGTCCGGGTGCGTGAGCAGGGCTTCGACGGCGTTGGCGATCAGGTTGACCGGCGTCTGCCCGGCCAGCATGAGGTGCCAGACCAGGGTGACCAGCTCGGTGTCGGTGAGCCGGTCGCCGTCCTGGGCGCGGACGAGGTCGCCGATGAGGTCGTCACCCGGCTCGGCCCGGCTGCGCGCGACGACGTCCTTCGCGCCCTCGATGATCACCGGGATGGCCGCGAGGAAGTCCTGGCCCACCCCGCCGGCGACCGCGGCGCCGTACTCCCGCCAGCGCGGCCGGTCCGCGTCCGGAATGCCGACCAGCTCGCAGATGACGTCCATCGGCAGCGGCCGGGCGAAGTGCGGGACCAGGTCGACGACGCCGTCCTCGGCGTGGGCGGGCAGCTCGTCGAGCAGGCGTCCGGTGATGGCCGCCAGGCGCGGGCGGAACTGCGCGGCCCGCTTCGGGGTGAAGGCGGGCGCCACCAGCCGTCGCAGTCGCAGGTGCTCGGCGCCGTCCTGCTCGGCCATGGTCCGCAGGTACTCGAGGCAGTGCTCGGGGATGCCCGGCGGGCGCATGAAGCTCTCCGGCTTCACCTCGAACCGCGCGTCGCTCAGCATCGCGCGGGCCTCCGCGTAGCGGGTCAGCGCCCAGAACGGGCCGAAGCCGGGGATCACCAGCTGCGCCACCGCACCCGCCTCCCGCGCCTGGTCGTAGGCGGTGAACGGGTCGGTGAGCACCTTGAGGTCGGTCAGGTCGATCTCGGGGATCATCGAGGACTCCAAATGGTAAGATCAGATGGTCTTGTCATCTGGATGGTCACGGTATCTTGACCGGCAACACCGGGGCAAGGAGGACGATGGCCGGACTCAGCAGAGCGGAAACGCAGGTGCGCAACCGCGCGAAGGTGCTTTCCGCCGCCCGGGACGAGTTCGCCCGGCGAGGCTTCCGCGACGCCAAGATCGACGTCATCGCCGAGCGGGCCGAGCTCACCCGCGGCGCCGTCTACTCCAACTTCCCCGGCAAACGCGCCCTGTACTTCGCGGTACTGGCCGACCTCGCCGAACACGCACCCCGGCCCGCCACGCCGCCGTCGCACCCGAGCGCGCCGGACGCCCTGGCCGCGTTCGCCCGCGCCTGGGTCGCCCGGCTCCCCCTGGCCACCGACAACGACAGCGAGGACGCCCGGCTCACCCGCGACCTGCTGCCGGAGATCCTCGCCGACGAGCACACCCGCCGGCCGTTCGCGCAGCTCATGCGGATCGACGCGATCCTGCTCGGCCTCGCCCTCGAACGCCTCCACCCGGGCGGACGCCTGGTGCGCGTCGCCGAAGCCGCGTTGACCACGCTGCACGGCGCGAGCCAGCTCGCGGCCGCCGCACCGGGCTTCGGCGAGCCGTTCCACATCGTCACCGCCTGCGAGCGGCTCCTCGAGCTGGAACTCGACGACGACTGGCCCGCCGAACCGCCGATCACCTCCCAGCCCCGGCGCGTCGACGAGCCGTGGCACCCACCCGCCGGGACCGACCTGCTCACCGGCGAGACCGTCCGGCCCGGCGACGGCGTCGTCACCGTCCTCGGCCTGCACCGCGCCGCCGCCTTCGAGGAAGCCGTCCGCACCGGCGCCGACGTCACCGTCGCGCTCGTCACCAGCGACCCGGGCGAACTCGCGCCGCTGACCCGCCTCGCCGTCGCCGACCTGCGCGGGTGCCTCGACCAGGCCTTTCCGGCGCTACAGGAGCCGCGGCTGCGGATCGTCTGCGACGCCTCGGGCACGCTCGCCGCGGCCGCCGGCGTCACCGCGGTCAGCGACGCCACCGAGACGGCCGTCCGTGTCGAAGGCGGCCGGATCGTCGTGCGCGCCGAAGGGTTCGGCGCCTGCCACGCCGTAGCTGTCGAATCGGGGCCGGGCCGTTCGTCGGGACGGTGACAGCAACCGGGAGGAGTGGTGGTGGACGTCGAGACTGCGGTCGCCGAGGCGTTCCGCGAGGAGTGGGGCCAGGTCGTGGCCACGCTCATCCGGATCACCGGCGACTGGGACCTCGCCGAAGAGTGCGCGCAAGAGGCCTTCGCACTCGCGCTGCGCACCTGGCCCCGCGACGGCGTCCCGAAGCGGCCCGGCGCCTGGCTCACCACCACCGCGCGCCACCGCGCCACCGACCGGCTCCGGCGCGAGACCCTCGGCGCCGCCAAGCTCCGGGAGGCCGGCCGCATGCACATCCCACAAGACTTCGACGTCTCCGACGACAGCGACCTGCCCGACGACCGGCTGCGGCTGATCTTCACCTGCTGCCACCCCGCGCTGGCCACCGAAGCCAAGGTCGCGCTCGCGCTGCGCACGCTCGCCGGGCTCAGCACCGCCGAGATCGCCCGCGCCTTCCTCGTCCCGGAAGCGACGATGTCGCAGCGGCTCGTGCGGGTGAAGCGCAAGATCCGCCACGCCCGCATCCCCTACCGCGTCCCGCCCGCGCACCTGCTGCCCGAACGCACCGCCGCCGTGCTCGGCGTGCTCTACCTGACGTTCAACGAGGGCTACTCCGCCACCGCCGGGCCCGACCTGCTCCGCCCGGACCTCGCCGCCGAAGCCGTCCGGCTCGGCCGCGTCCTGGCCCGGCTGATGCCCGACGAACCCGAAGTCCTGGGCCTGCTCGCGCTGATGCTGCTGCAGCACGCCCGCCGCGCCACCCGCGTCGGCCCCGACGGCGAACTCGTCCCGCTCGAAGAGCAGGACCGCACGCGCTGGGACACCGCGCTCATCACCGAAGGCACGCAGCTGCTGGAGACGGCGTTGCGCCGCCGGCAGCCCGGGCCGTACCAGATCCAGGCCGCCATCGCGGCCTGTCACGCCACCGCCGCCACACCCGCCGACACCGACTGGGCGCAGATCGCCGGCCTCTACCGGGAGCTGCGCAGGTTCGTCCCCAGCGCGGTCGTCGCACTCAACCAGGCCGTTGCCGTCGGCATGGCCGACGGCCCCCTCGCCGGGCTCGCCCTCCTCGACGAACTGACCGAGGCGCTCGAGGGCTACCACCTGCTGCCGGCCACCCGCGCCGACTTCCTCCGCAGGCTGGGCCGCCACGACGAGGCCGCACACTGGTACGCCACGGCCCGGGACCTGGCCACGACCGCTGCCGAGCGCAGCTACCTCACCCGAAGAATTTCCGAAACGGTGTCTGTTCCGGCCCATCCCATCCGTCGGGTAGGCGAACCCCGATCCGAGGAGCCGCCATGACCACCCACACCCTCGCCGTACCCGGCGCCCGCATCACCTACGACGTCACCGGCAGCGGCCCCGTCCTGCTGCTGATCCCCGGCGGCCCCGCCGACGCCACCGGCTTCGCCCCGATCCGGCCACTGCTGGCCGAGGACCACACCGTCGTCACGTTCGACCCCCGCGGCATCTCCCGCAGCCCCCTCGACGGCGAACCCGGCGACCACACCCTCCGCGAGCACGCCGACGACGTCCACCGGCTGCTCGCCGAGATCGGCGACGGGCCGGCTGAAGTGTTTGCCAACAGCGGCGGCGCCATCACCATGCTCAACCACGTCGTGCGCCACCCCGGCCAGGTCCGCACCGTCGTCCTGCACGAGCCGCCGGTCACGCGGTACCTCGGCCCGGGCGTGCTCGACGGCCCCGACATCCCGGCGATCTACCGCGAGCACGGCATCGGCGCCGCCATCGGCGCGTTCGCGAAGATGAGCGGTTTCGACATCACCCCGCCCGCCGACCCCACGCCCGAAGAGCTGGCCCGGATGAAGGTGATGGAAGGCAACTTCGCCTACTTCTTCGGCCACCTCATGGCCGCCATCGGCGCCTACGACCCGGACCTCGACGCCCTGCGCGCGGTGACCACCCGGCTGGTCGTCGGCGTCGGCGAGAAGGCCGTCGGGCTGCCCGCCCACGAAGCCGGTCTGGGCCTCGCCGCCGACCTCGGCCTGACCGCAGAGCTGTTCCCCGGCGACCACGGCGGGTTCCTCGCCGAGCCCGCCGCCTTCGCCGTGCGCCTGCGTGAAGTCCTGGAAGGACGTTGAATGCAGTATCTGCTCATGATCTGCGGCGACGAAACCGCCGAAGGACACCAGTACGACGGCTGCGACGGCTGGGGTGAAGACCTGGACCGCCGCGGCAAGATCCGCGGTGGCGGCGGCCTGCGCCCGCCGTCGGAAGCCACCACCATCCGCGTCCGCGACGGCGAGGTCCTGCTCACCGACGGCCCGTTCACCGAGGCCAAGGAGCAGGTCGGCGGGTACGTCGTCCTCGACTGCGACGACCTCGACGAAGCCCTCGACATCGCGGCCGGGCACCCGGCGGCGACCTACGGCAGTATCGAGGTCCGCCCGATCCGCCCGGCCGAGGAGTTCGCCTGATGCCGTCCGTTGTGGACCTGCCCGCCCAGCGCTACGTTGCCGAGCGCGCCACCCTCGCCGTCGCGGAGTTCCCGCGGATCGCCGACCGGCTGCCGCCGTTGATCGGCACGCTGGCCGGGCAGGGGATCGCCCTGGCCGGCGCGCCGTTCTTCCGCTACCGCGTCATCCACCCCGGGATGCGGTTCACCGTCGAGGCCGGCGTCCCGATCGCAGGCACCTTCGCCCCGACGGAACCGGCGTTCACCGACGAGCTGCCGGCCGGGAAGTACGTCCTCGACACCTACGTCGGCGCGCCCGACGGCCTGGCGGCCGCCACCACGTCGGTACTGGCCTGGGGCGCGGAGCAGGGCGTCGCGTGGGACCGCACCGACGGACCCGACGGCGAGGAATCGGGCTGCCGCCTGGAAGTCCTGCGCACCAACCCGCTGGAGGTACCCGACCCGGCGAACTGGGTCACCGACCTGCTCTTCCGCCTCGCCGACTGACACCCAAAGCCGTGAAGGCCTCCTTACCGGCTCTTATGGCCGGTAAGGAGGCCTTCACGGCACTTCCGCGAGTCAGCCACGGCGGGTGAGGAGCGCGGCGACCAGGCAGCCGAAGCCTGCCGTGCTCGCCAGGGTGCGCAGCACGTTCCAGCGCACCCACGACGTCTCGAACTGCGCGCGCAGGGCCGCGTAGTCGTCGCCGCCGTTCTCCAGCGCGTTGTTGAGCGGGATGTTCAGCGTCGCGGTGATCACCAGCGTCGCCACCAGGAACACGAACCCCGCGATCACCCACGGCCGCGGCCCGGGGTCGAGGAAGATCGCCACCCCCGCCAGCAGCGGCGCGCCCAGGAACGTCAGCATGAAGACCGGGTTGACGATCGCGACGTTGATCCCGCGCATCGCCTCCACGAACGTCTTGTCGTCACCGCGCGCCAGGCCCGGCAGCACCGAGCACGAGTAGGCGTAGAACAGTCCCGCGAGCAACCCGGCCGCGATCACCGCGGCCACCAAAACCACCGTCGACATCGGTGTCCCCTTCCCCTTCACCGGGCCCAGACCCCGGTCGCCGCCGCGTCCCGCGCGAAGTCGGCGAAGTCCGTCGCCGGGCGGCCCAGCACCCGGTCGACGTCGTGCGTCACCGACTCGTTGCGCCCGTCCAGCACCCGGGTGAACAGCTCCGTCAGTGCCTCGGCTTCTTCGGCTGGCACGCCGTAGCCGATGGCCGCGGCGGCGTAGTCCTCGGCGGAAACCGGAACATAGCGGACATCCCGTCCCGACGCGGCCGAAATATCCGCGGCCGCGTCGGCGAAGGTCAGCAGCCGCGGCCCGGTCAGCTCGTACAGCCGGCTCGTGTGGCCGGGTTCGGTCAGCGCCTTCACCGCCACGTCGGCGATGTCGCGGACGTCGAGAAACGGCTCGACCACCATCCCCGCGGGCAACGCGATCTCGCCGCCGCGGACGGCGTCGAGCAGGAAGTGCTCACTGAAGTTCTGCGCGAACCAGCTGCACCGCAGGATGGTCCAGCCGATGTCGGCCGCGGCGACGATCCGCTCGCACGCCTCGGCTTCCTCCTCACCGCGGCCCGAAAGCAGCACCAGGTGCCGGACGCCCTCGGCGATGGCCAGCTCGGTGAACGCGCGGATGTCGTCGGCCGCGCCGGGCACGACCAGGTCGGGGTAGTAGGTCAGGTAGACGGCGTCGATGCCCTCGAGCACCGGTGCCCAGGTGGCGCGGTCGGCCCAGTCGAACGGCGGCGCGCCCCGCCGGGACGTGATCCGCACCGGCAGGTCGCGCTCCCGCAGCCGGTCCGCCACCCGGCGGCCGGTCTTGCCCGTGCCGCCCACCACAAGGAAGTTCGTTGTCATGGCCGTGAGTCAACCGGCCCACGGTGAGACTCTCCATAGTTCACAGCCTCGATGGCATGTTCCAGCGTCTACACTCGGGCGCATGGATCCGCTCGCCGCTCTGCTCGACGGCCCCCGCGCGCACGGCGCGTTCCTGCTGCGGTCGGTACTGACCCCGCCGTGGTCGCTGCGCATCGAAGACCGGGCCCCGCTGACGGTCGTCTCGGTGGTGCGCGGCGAAGCGTGGATCGTGCCCGACGGCGGCGAAGCCGTCCAGCTGCGCGAAGGGGACGTCGCGATCGCACGCGGCCCGGACCCGTACGTCGTCGCCGACCACCCCGGGACACCGCCGCAGGCGATCATCCTGCCCGGGCAGGAATGCCGCACGCCCGACGGCGGGCACCTCACCGACTACGCCGACCTCGGCGTCCGGACCTGGGGCCACGGCACTAACGGCCCGGTCGTGCTGCTGACCGGCACCTACGGCATGGAAGGGGAGCTCAGCAAACGGCTCCTCGCGGCGCTGCCCGTGCTGATCGTCCTGCGCGCCACCGACTGGCCGACGCCGCTGGTCGGGCTGCTCGCCGGGGAGATCGGCCGGGACGTCCCCGGCCAGGAAGCCGTCCTCGACCGGCTGCTGGACCTGCTGCTCATCGCGGCGCTGCGGGCCTGGTTCGACCGGCCCGACACCAGCGCGCCCGCCTGGTACCGCGCGCACGACGACCCGATCGTCGGGCAGGCGCTGCGGCTGCTGCAGCACCAGCCGGCCGAGCCGTGGACGGTCGCGAAGCTCGCCGCCGACACCGGCGTCTCCCGGGCCGCGCTGGCCCGCCGGTTCGCCACGACCGTCGGCGAGACCCCGATGGCCTACCTGACCGGCTGGCGGCTCGCGCTGGCCGCGGATTTCCTGCGCCAGCAACGGGAAGCGACGATCGGCGCGGTCGCCCACCAGGTCGGCTACGGCAGCGCGTTCGCCCTCAGCACGGCGTTCAAACGCGAGTTCGGCGTCAGCCCGCAGCTGTACCGGACCCGGGCCGCAGCCGGGTGAGCGCTTCGCCGGTGGCACCGTCGAACGGGACCGAGCTGTGCTCGTGGACGATCTTCCAGCCGCCGTCGCCGCGGCGGAGCCCGGCAGTCGAGCGCACCCACATCGCCACGGCGGTTCCGTCGAGCATGGTGCCGCGCACGCGGAACAGGTAGGACGCGAAGGCGACATCGCCGTCGGCGACGACCTCCAGGTCGCGGATGTCCAGCTCGATCGCGGATCGGTAGGCGCCGAACCACTCCCGCAGCCGGGCCCGTTCCGCTTCACGGCCCGTGTCGCGCAACCGACCGACCGCGTCGAACAACGTGACGTCCTCGGCGTAGCAGGCCAGGAGTGCGTCGAGGTCCTTCGCCGCTACGGCCGCGACGCGGGACTCGATCAGCGCCCCAGGGGTCACTTCAGCTCCTCGCCCAGCTTGTCCAGCCAGTCGCCGGTGCCCTGCTCGCGCCAGGCGGGTTCCTCCGCGCCGTCGAGGAAGGTGCCCTGCTCGGTGAGGACGAGGCGGGTGCCGGCGGCGTCGGGGAGCAGCTCGATCGTCGTCGTCGAGACGGTGGCGAGGGTGTCGCCGCCGGTCAGCGTGGTGGAGTAGACGATCCGCTCGTCGGGGACGATGTCGTGGTAGGTCGAGGCCGCTTCGAGCTTGGTGCCGTTCGGCGCGGTGCCCGTGGTCACCTCGCTGCCGCCGGTCCGGAAGTCCAGCGCGTGGGTTTCCCCGCCGAACCAGCGGGCCTTCGCGGCAGGGTCCGCCCAGGCGTCGAACACCCGCGCGGGTGTCGCGGCGTAGGTGCGTTCCAGGGTGAACGTGCTGTGCGTGACGGTCATGAGGTGCGTCCTTCCGAATTGCCCGGCTCGAGGAAGTCCCCGAGCCGGTCGAGCTTGCTCTCCCACGCGGTGCGCTGGCGCCCGAGCCAGTGCTCGCCGCCGCGCAGCACCTCCGGCACGATCCGGCAGGTGCGCACCCGGCCGACCTTCTCCGAGCGCACGATCCCGGCCGTTTCGAGCACCTGCAGGTGCTGCACGACGGCGGCGAGCGACATCGGCAGCGGCGCGGCCAGCTCACTGACCGACGCCGGACCGCGCACGAGCCGCTCCACCAGAGCCCGCCGCGTCCGGTCCCCCAGCGCGCGGAACACGAGGTCCAGCGCCTCGTCATGGTTAAGCATGTACTTAAGTTAGGCTCACTCGGCTCATTGGTCAAGTAACTGCTTAAGTGTTACTGAGACTTCTTCGTCCTTCAGGGCCGCGCGGACCTGGCTCAGCCGGTGGTCGGCGGCGTCGGCCCGGGCGGTACTGGTGCGCAGCTCGGCGCCCAGGTTCGTGGTGGTCTCGTGCATGGACCGGACGGTCTGCTCGTGGGACGCCTGTACCTCGGCCAGCCGCTGGTCGAAGCCGGCGCGGAGCCGTTCGACGTCGGCCTGAGCCCGATCGGCGGCTTCCTGACGGGCTTTGGCGTGCTCCTCGCGCGCGGCGTCGAGCTTCTGTGAGACGGCTTCTGCTCGGGTTTCGGCGGCCTCCGCACGGACGGTCGCGGCTTCCGCTCGCATGTTGGCGTCCTGACCACGGCCCCGTTCGTCGTCGAGCGCGGTCCGGGTGGCGGCGAGTTCAGCGGTGACGGTGGCGATGGCCGTGGCCCGCTCCCCGGCGAGGGCCGCGGCAGCCTCGGCCCGCTCGGCGACGCGGGCGAGCTCATCCCGCACGGCGGCCAGCTGTCCCTCGGCGCGTTGCTGCTCCTGCACGGCAGCCTTGCGGACGGCGCGCTCCTGATCCCGTTCCCGGCCGGCGGCCGTCTTCTCCTTCTCGGCAACGGCCGCCTGCCGCACGGCTTCTTCAGCGACGTCGCGAGCCTGGGCGGCTTCGGCGTCGGCCCGGCCGCGCTGGAGCCGGTGCTCGTCGGCCTCGGCCAGGGCGGCGTCCCGCTCGGCGAGGGCGGTGGTGGTGGTCGCTTCGAGCTGGTGGCGCAGCGTCGTGAGCGTCTCGACGAGCCCTCGCGCCGGTTCGAGCACCCGGTCGACCTGCCCGGATAACGCCGTGACGGCGGTGTCGTCGAGCGCGGTGTCGCTCTCGCGCAGGGACTCGGCGTCGGCCAGGACGGCTTCGGCGTCGCGGCAGGTGAGGTTCCGCCGTCCCCAGGTCTTCCCGTCCTGGCAGAACCGCGCCCGGCTCCCCCGGCCCACGGCGGGCGGCAGAGCCGCTCCACAGCGTCGGTACTCGCAAACCCGGGCTTGACCAGCATCTTCCGTCATGGTCAAGACTCTATCAAACTTTCTGATTAGAACTAGAAACAGTCGTTCTAAATTAGAAGTGAACTAATAGCGTGCTTGAGTTCGGATAAGGTTACATATCCAAACTCAGATGAGCCTGGAGAAGCCTTGAGGCTTGAAGGGACGCAAAGAGGCGCTCAAAAACTAGGACCCCCTCTCCGGGGCCCGCACACGCCGCCGGACGGCGCCGCGGCCAACGCGCGCCGCTCAACGACGGCGGCCGCGATCTGCCCATCCCCCGCGCGCTGACCGGATCTGACAGTGGCGCGATCTGACTCCACCCCCGCGCGCAGACCGGTGCCGGTGTGGCGCGTGTGACTTCTGGTGCGGCGGGGTGCCGGACCTACGTGATGCGGACCAGCGGTGTTCCGGTAGGTGGCCGAACGTCGGTCCGTTGGAAGCCGACTATCGCGACGGTGCGGAACTGCCGCGTGTCGAACGCCAGCCACACGATCCCGGCTGAACACTGACGAGAAGCCGCAGCAGACCCGGCAGTACGCCAGCCTCAGCAACCACAGACCACAGCCGGCACCGGAACCGGTGGGTCACCGAAAGCAGGTCCGCTCCCAGCCCGGCTGACCACTCACGACCCTCGACAAGGCCGTGGGTGCTAGTTCGGCGTCTCGTTCAACGTGCCGCTGATGTAGCGCACGTTCCCCAGCCGCAGGCCGTCCTCCCTCAAGGGTGGGAGGTTGGCGGCGGCCAGCAGGTCCCCGACCGTTCTTCCGGTCAACGCCCAACCTAGGCCCGCCAGGTAGGGCGCCGCCTCGTTGCGTTCGCCGAAGTAGCGCAGCTTGGCCATTCCCGGGTCGAAACCGCTCTCGCGCCAGCGCTCGGAGACGCGGTTCAGGCTTTCCTTCGTCCGGTCCTCTTCACCCGGCTTCGGGTTGGGACGGCTTTCGGTGGCCAAGCGGCTGCCCGGCGCGCTGAGTTCGGTGATCGTGTCCAGCAGGCTGTCCTGGGCCTCCGGTGGCAGGTAGCCGAGCAGGCCTTCGGCGCTCCACGCGGTCGGCCGCGTCGGGTCGAAACCGGCGTCGCGCAGGGCGGCCGGCCAGTCGTCGCGCAGGTCGGCCGCGGCTACTCGCCTCTCGGCGGTGGGCTCGGCGCCCAGGTCGGCCAGTGCGCGGGTCTTGAACTCGACGACCTGTGGCTGGTCCAGCTCGTACACCACCGTCCCGGCCGGCCACGGCAGGCGGTACGCGCGGGAGTCCAGCCCCGAAGCCAGGATCACGGCCTGTGTGATGCCCGCGTTCGCCGCGTCGAGGAAGAAGTCGTCGTAGAACTTGCCGCGGACCTTGGCCACGTCGATCGCCACGTGCTCGACCAGGTCGCCCGGCGGCAGCTCACCGGACGCCAGCCGGGTGAGGAGGTCGACGCCGACCGCCCGGACGAGTGGTTCGGCGAACGGGTCGGCGAAGAGCGAGCTGTCCTCGCGGGTCGCGATCGCCCGGGCCGCCGCGGCGGCGGTCGCCGTGGTGCCGACGCTGGACGCCAGGTCCCAGGTGTCGCCGTCCTGCCTGGTGGAAGTCATGTTCTGCCCCCGTCTTCGGTTGGAATCGCCGCACTCTAGAACGGGCCGCGAAAAATTTCGGGACCCGTCCCCCGCGGTGATGTCGAGAATGCGGGACCGGCTCCGTCCCAGGGGCGACAGCGACCACTGGAGGAACCGTGCACCAGACCGAGATCACCGAGATCCTGAACCGCCCGTACAGCCAGGAGCTGCTGGCCCGCGACCTGACCCGGCTGGCCTACGTCGCCATGGACGGCACCCCGCGCACCATCCCGATCGGGTTCACCTGGACCGGCTCGCAGATCGTCCTCTGCACCCCGAAGAACGCCCCCAAGCTGCACGCTCTGCGCGCCAACCCGGCGGTCGCCCTGACGATCGACACCGAGGTGCACCCGCCCAAGATCCTGCTCATTCGCGGCCAGGCCGCACTGGACGTCGTCGACGGCATCCCGGAGGAGTACCTGCAGATGAACGGCACCTACGAGATGACGCCCGAGCAGCGCGTCGAGTGGGAGGCGGAGGTGCGTGACCTCTACGACGGTATGGTCCGGATCGTCGTGACCCCGACCTGGGCGAAGCTCATCGACTTCGAGCAGACCCTGCCCAGCGCCGTCGAGGAGCTGATGCACGAACGTGCCGCGCGGCAGAGCGCCTGAGTCCCGAAGACCACCTCGCGAAGGAGATCACCATGACCAAGTACCTGCTGCTCAAGCACTACCGGGGCGCCCCGGCCGCGGTCAACGACGTCCCGATGGACCAGTGGACGCCGGCGGAGCTCACGGCCCACGTCCAGTACATGCAGGACTTCGCCGACCGGCTCGAGAGCACCGGCGAGTTCGTCGAACACCGGCCGCTCTCCCCCGACGGCACGTTCGTCCGGTCCGACGGCGAGGGACGGCCGCCAGTCACCGACGGGCCGTTCGCGGAGACCAAGGACCTCATCGCCGGCTGGACGATCATCGACGTCGACAGCTACGAGCGCGCGCTCGAGCTCGCCGGCGAACTGTCCGCCGCACCGGGTGCCGGCGGGACGCCGATCCAGGAGTGGCTCGAGGTGCGCCCGTTCCTGACCGCGCCCCCGACGATCACGGAGTGACGTCCGTGGACGAAGCCCTGCTGCGGACCCTCACCCCCACCGTGCTCGGCATCCTCGTCCGGCGCGGCGCCGACTTCGCGGCGGCCGAAGACGCCGTGCAGGACGCCCTGATCGAGGCGCTGCGCACGTGGCCGGCCGAGGTGCCGCGCGACCCGCAGGGCTGGCTGATCACCGTGGCGTGGCGCAAGTTCCTCGACGCCACCCGCGCCGAGACGTCCCGGCGGCAGCGCGAGGACCGCGTCGACGACGAGCCCGCGCCCGAGCCGGGCGCGGCCGTGGACGACACGCTCCAGCTGTACTTCCTGTGCGCGCACCCGTCGCTGACCCCGGCGTCGGCCGTCGCGCTCACGCTGCGCGCGGTCGGCGGCCTGACCACGCGGCAGATCGCGCAGGCCTACCTGGTGCCGGAAGCGACCATGGCCCAGCGGATCAGCCGGGCCAAGAAGACCGTCTCGGGCGTCCGGCTCACGCGGACCGGCGACCTCACCACGGTGCTGCGCGTGCTCTACCTCGTCTTCAACGAGGGCTACGGCGGCAGTGTTGATTTGGCCGCCGAGGCGATCCGGCTCACCCGCCAGCTGGCGGTCGGGACCCACGACGAAGAGGTCGCGGGCCTGCTCGCCCTCATGCTGCTGCACCACGCCCGGCGGCCCGCGCGGACCGGGCCCGACGGCAGTCTCGTGCCGCTGGCCGAGCAGGACCGGAGCCGCTGGAACACCCGCCTGATCACCGAGGGCGTCGACATCCTCCAGACGGCGCTGACCGGCGACCGGCTGGGCGAGTTCCAGGCCCAGGCGGCCATCGCCGCGCTGCACGCCGACGCGCAGACGGCCGAGGAGACCGACTGGGTGCAGATCGTCGAGTGGTACGACGAGCTGGTGCGGCTCACCGGCAGCCCGGTGGCCCGGCTCAACCGGGCCGTCGCCGTCGGCGAGGCCGACGGCGCCCCCGCCGGCCTGGCCGCGTTGGCGGACCTCGATCCCGCGCTGCCGCGCTACACGGCCGTCTCGGCGTACCTCCACGAGCGCGACGGCGACGCGGCGGGCGCGGCCCGGCTCTACGCCGAGGCCGCGCGGGCGGCGGCCAGCGTGCCGGAGCGCGACCACCTCACTCGCCAGGCCGCCCGGCTCAATGCCCGGCTACGCGGCTGACGTCAGCCGGGTCCGGAACCCGCGCAGCATCGCCAAGCTCACCGCCGGCAACGCGCAGTCGCCGCGCAGCCGGTCCAGCTCGCCCGGCTTGGCGAGCCGCGTCGGGTCGAGGGGGCTGACGATGTGCGTGTACACCGCCGCCGGGCCGCAGTGGGCCAGTTCCGCCAGGTCGGCCGCCGCTTCGGGGAAGCCGGCGCGGCCGACGACGCCGTCCGGGTGGGTCGCGCGGGTCATCACGTGTCCCGGCCGCTGGAAGTCCGCCGGGGCCGCCGACGGGTCGGCCAGCCGCGAGAGGGTCGTCGCGCGGTCGGTCGCCGAGATGCCCGTGGTGATGCCGTCCGCGGCGTCGACCGTGACGCAGTAGTCCGACGGCTGCTCGAACGCGCCCCACATCCTCGGCAGGCCCAGGTCGTCGCAGCGGCTCCGCGGCAGGGCCGCGATCAGCAGACCCGAGCCGTGCCGGACCAAGAACGCCACCGCCGGCGACGAAACCTCGGCCAGTGGCAGCACGAACACGGCCTCGCGTCCGTTGTGGACGACCGCGGGCCGGCCCCGGCCCAGCTCGTCGGTGACTTCGGCCAGCGCACGCCGGCTCGGGGACAGTTCCAGTACGGACTTCACCACGACACCTTCCGGTCTCAGCGGGCGACGGCGTAGGCCTGCTGACCGCGCGGGCTCGCCGCGGCCAGGACGAGGTCGCCGTCGAACCCCGTCGCGCAGACCTTGCCCAGGGACTTGTCCGGGGCGAGGGCGACGTCGTGGCCGCGCGCCCGCAGTTCCGCGACCACCTCCGGCGGGCAGCTGTTCTCGACGACCAGGCGGTTCGGCCGGGCCGAGCGCGGCGCGAACGACGAGGGCACCTGGTCGGTGTGGAACGCCCGCTGCTCCACGGCCGTCTGCGGACGCAGGCCGCCGTCGACGTGGCTGATGAAGAAGTTGAGCGTCCACTGGTCCTGCTGGTCGCCGCCCGGGGTGCCGAACGCCAGGTGCGGACGGCCGTCCTTGGTGACCAGCGTCGGGCTCAGCGTGGTCCGCGGGCGCTTGCCGGGCGCGACCGTGTTCGGATGCCCCTCTTGCAGCAACGCCATCTGCCCGCGGGTGCCCAGCGGGAAGCCGAGGCCGGGGATGACGGGCGAACTCTTCAGCCAGCCGCCGCTCGGGGTGGCGACGACCATGTTGCCGTCGCGGTCCGACGCGCTGATGCAGCACGTGTCGCCCTTGGCCGCGGTCAGCTTGACCACCGCCGGGATCCCGTCGGCCAGCTGGGCGCGCCAGTCGGCGTCCGGCTCGCCCGGCAGCGGCGGTTCCGGGAACCACCCTTCCAAGCCCGGACGCAATTCGCCGCACGCCCGCTTGCCGATCAACTCACGGCGCGCGGCGGCGTATGCCGGATCCAGGAGTTCCTTGAGCGGGACGTCGGTGTGGGCGGGGTCGCCGTAGAAGGCCTCGCGGTCGGCGAAGGCGAGCTTCGCGCTCTCGACGACCGTGTGGAGGTGGTCGGCGCCGCCGTGGTCCATCGCGGCCAGGTCGAAGCCTTCGAGCAGGCCCAGCTGCTGGAGGAACACCGGGCCCTGCGACCACGGACCGGCCTTGTGCACGGTGTGGCCGCGGTAGTCGGCGCTGACCGTCTGCTCGATGGTGGGTCGCCACGCGGCCAGGTCGTCGCCGGTGAGCAGGCCGCTGTTGCGGCGGCCGGTGGAGTCGAGCGGCTCGGCCGTGGCGAGGAAGTCCGCGATCGTCTCGGCGACGAACCCTTCGTAGAACACGGTGATCGCGGCGTCGATCCGGTTCTCGCGCCCGCCCTTGGCGGCGTCGGCCTCGGCGACGATCCGCCGGTAGGTCGCCGCCAGTGGCTTGTTGCAGATCCGCGCGCCGGGCTTCGGCGACCGGCCACCGGGCAGGTACACCTCGCCGGAGCCGGTCCACTCCTCGCGGAACAGCGGCGCGAGGACGTCGATCATGTCCGCCGCCTTCGGCAGCAGCGGATATCCGTCTTCGGCGTAGGCGATCGCCGGGGCAAGCACGGTGGCAAGATCCAGACGCCCGCGGTCGCGCAGCAGCCGCAGCCACGCGCCGAACGCGCCGGGCACGACCGCCGGGAGCAGGCCGGAGCCGGGGATGGCGTCGACACCGCGGTCGCGGAACGCCTGGGGCGTCGCGGCTTCCGGCATCGGGCCCTGCCCGCAGATCACCTCGACCTCGCCGGTCGCGCCGTCGTGGACCAGGATCGGGACGTCGCCACCCGGGCCGTTGAGGTGGGGTTCGACGACTTGGATGACGAACGCCGTGGCGACGGCGGCGTCGAAGGCGTTGCCGCCGAGGTCGAACATCGCCGTCCCGGCGGCGGAGCCGAGCCAGTGCGTGGACGAGACGGCACCTCGGGTGCCGAGCAGTTCGGGTCGGTCGAGCACGTCAGCTTCCCTTCTCGCGGTCCGGATCGGCCAGCTCGCCGGCCCCCGCCGGCAGCACGGCGCCCGACACCGAGGCCGAGACCGGCCGGCCGTCGGTGACCTGGACCGAGCCGTACAAAGTGGACGGACGGCCCTGTTCGTGGCCCTGGCGCAGCGTGAAATCGCCTCCTGGGAGCCAGCCCGCCTCGACGAGCCAGACACCCAGGCCGAGCGCGGCCGAGGAGCAGGCCGGGTCCTCGGGCATTCCGTAGCCCGGCGCGAACAGCCGCCCGTGCGCGGTGCGGGTCGCCGGGTCCCAGCTGAACACCAGGACGTCGGCGAGGCCGGCGGCCGCCATCCGCGCGAAGTCGGGTTTCGCGGCCGCGACGACGTCGGCGCGCACCGGCAGGAAGTGGAACGCCGGGCCGAACCCGCAGGCAGCGGGAAGGGCGCCGCCGGCCGCGGAGGCGGGCAGGCCGACGGCGCCGAGCAGGACCCTGGCGTCGAGCTTTTCGCTGGCCAGGGGGTTGTTCGCGGTGATCTTGCCCGCGTCGGCGGAGACGTCGAGGGGCAGCAGCTTCGGGCCGCACTCCTGCACGACCCGCCCGGCGGGCACCAGGCCCAGCCGCGCGAGCGTCACCGCCGTGCCGACGCTGGAATGCCCGCCGAACGGCGACTCCGCCTCGGGCGTGAAGACGCGGACGCGGTAGTCCGCGCCGGTCCCGGTCGGGGGCAGCACGAACGCCGTCTCGGTGTGGTTGATCTCGCGGGCCAGCGCCTGCATCCCCGCGGTGTCGAGGTCACCGGCCCGCGGGACGACGCCGAGCGCGCTGCCGGCGTAGACGTGGTCGGCGAACATGTTGACGATCTCGTACGCGGGCATGCTGCTCCTTTCAGGCCAGGTCCAGCTCGTCGAGGACCCGCTCGTCCCCTTGGTAGGGCTCGGACGGCCGGGGCCAGTGCACGACCAGGTCGGTGAAGCCGAGGTCGGCGAAGGTGCCCGAGGCGTCCCGGAAGGACTGCGCCGAATCCAGCACGCCGCCGACGGTCGCCCCTGTCACCAGCAGCTTCCCCGCCGACGCCGGGTCGCGGCCCGCCGCGGCACAGGCGTCTTCGAACGCCCGGAGCTGGTCCTTCAGCTCCGGCACGACCAGGTCCCAGCGCCGCGCGTCGAACCGGCCCGGCGCGCCCGCGGTGATCCACGTTCCGGCGTGCCGCGCGGCCAGGCCCATCGCCTTCGGGCCGGTCGCGGCGACCGCGAACGGCAGCCGCGGGCGCTGCACACAGCCCGGGACCATCCGGGCGCCTTCGCAGCGGTAGTACTGGCCCTCGTACGACGTCACCGGCTGGCGCAGCAGCAGGTCCGTCAGCTCGAGGAACTCCGCGAACCGCCCGGCGCGGCTGCCTTCTTGTCCGGCGCCGAAGACGCTCTCGTCGTAGCCACCGGCCCCGGAGCCGACGCCGCAGATCAGCCGCCCGCCGGAGATGTCGTCGAGCGTCATCAGCTCCTTGGCGAAGGGCACCGGGTGGCGGAACGTCGGGGTCGCGACGAGCGAGCCGAGCCGCATCTTCGACGTCACCCCGGCCGCGGCGGTGAGCGTCGGCAGGCAGCCGAACCAGGTCTCGTCGCGCAGCCAGCGCCACATCAGGTGGTCGTAGGTCCAGGCGTGGTCGAACCCGAGCTCTTCGGCGCGGCGCCAGCGGTCCCGCGCGGCGGACCAGCGCTGCTCGGGCAGCAACACGATGCCGTGGCGCACGGCTCAGTCCGCCGGGGAGCCGGCCGCGCACGCCGCGACGTCGGCGAGGAGGCCGACGAACCCGGCCTCGCAGGAGCGGACCTCGGGACTGGTCAGCTCGGCGGGCGGGTCCTCGGCGTCGGACACCGAGTCGACGCCGTTCTGCGTGACGTCCAGCGCCACGGCGTTGAGCCGTCGCAGCAGCTGCGCCACGACGTCCGGCAGGGACGTCGGCGCCCGCAGCGTCATGAAGTAGTTGTCGTAGACGACGCTCAGCACGTCCGGGTGCGGCGCCTCGGCCGCGCCCGCCGCGTCCTGCAGCAGCGACCGGCCGCTCGGCACCAGCTTGGCGGCGATCCCGCCGTGGACCCGCTGGTAGAAGCCGACTTCGTCGCGCAGGGCCTGGACGCCGGGCGAGTCGTCATCGGGCAGGCCCTTGCCGCGGTAGAGGTCGCGGACGGGGCCGAAGTCCGGCGCCCACGTGCCGCTGAACCCGCGGTGCTGCAGGAACATGCTCGGCCGGATGACCTCGTGGTAGACGTCGATCGGCGTCGAGCTGGTGTAGAGCAGCATCGCGCTGAACCCGCGGGTGAACAGCGCCGCCGAGGCCAGGGCGGCCTCGCGGTCACGCTCGCCGCGTTCGGCCATGGCCAGCTCGCGGGCGACGAGCTGCCACAGCACGAACGTCACCTGGTGGCCGGTGATCCAGCGGAACCAGTACAGCCGGTCGGACGACTCGACGGGCTCGACCGGGCCCGGCACGCCGCTGCGCGAGATGTGCTCCAGGTGGGTGCACAGCCCGGCGAAGCGGGAGCAGGGGCCGTCGCCGCCGGGCTCGGTACCGGCGTCGGGGATGGTCAGCGGTTCGAGGCCGTAGGGGAAGTCGCCGAAGTCCCACCCCTCGCGCACGGGGACCCCGGTCAGCACGGGAACGGTCATGACGCGGCCTCCGGAATCCAGGTGAACTCGTATTCGAGGCCGTTCACGTCGAATGCGTAGAAACTCTGCACGCCGTCGTCGTCGGTGACGATCTCCGTCGCCGGTTCGGCACGCGTGAAATGGAATCGGCCGGATTCGTACAACCGGGTCCAGTGCCGCTGCCACGCGGACATTTCCGCCGGCGAGCCGACCTCCATGCAGACGTGCTGGAATTGCGCGTTGCCGGGCTCGGGCGGTTCATTGCCTTCGCCCGCGCGTTCGAAGAGGTGGAACCGGGTACCGCCGGCCCGCAGCTCGACGAGCTTGACGATGCCCGGCAGCCGGCTGGTGGTCAGTTCGGAGAACTCGTCGAGGTTCCAGTTCTCCTTGCAGCCGAAGAACTCCTGGTACCAGGAGACGCAGTTGTCGAGATCGGCGGTCTGGATCCCCAGGTGGTGGAACGCGGCCGCGCGGAGCGGGGCAAGGGGGGGCGACTCGAGGGTCGCCACGGCGTTCTCGGACATGTCGCCATCCTTTCTTCCGGCGCCGGGAAAGCATTCCCAGACGGCGCCTCGGAGAGTGGCCTTGATCGATCATCGGGGGCGGCGGCGAAACAACCGCCCGATCTCCTTCGACACTACAGTGGTTGCCTCCAGGAAATCAACCTGACGAGAAAAATAATCCATTATCCCTATAGCCGCGCGCCTTCCTCAAGTAACATCGGGAGACATGAGCGAAGACCAGTGGACGAAAATCGACACCTACACCTCGAACCTGATGGTGGAGCACGACGCCGCCCTGGACCTCGCGGCCAAGGCCAGTGCCGAGGCCGGGCTGCCGGAGATCGCGGTGGCACCCAACCAGGGCAAGTTCCTCCACCTGCTCGCCCGCACCCACGGCGCGCGCCGGATCCTCGAGATCGGCGCGTTCGGCGGCTACAGCGCGATCTGGCTGGCCCGCGCGCTGCCGGCGGGCGGCACGCTGACCACGCTGGAGGCCGAACCGTCCTTCGCCGAGGTCGCGCGGCGCAACATCGACAACGCCGGCCTGTCCGACGTCGTGGACCTGCGCGTCGGCAAGGCGCTCGAGACCCTGCCGGAGCTGGCGGGCGGCGAGCCATTCGACCTCGTGTTCATCGACGCCGACAAGGCGAACATCCCGGAGTACTTCGGCTGGGCCCTGAAGCTGACCCGCCCGGGCAGCGTCATCGTCGTGGACAACGTGGTGCTCGACGGGCTCGTCATCGAGGCCGACAGCCCCAACCCGGCGGTGCAGGGCGTGCGCCGGTTCAACCAGCTGGTGGCCGACGAACCGCGCGTCACCGCGACGACCGTGCAGACCGTCGGCAGCCGCGGCCACGACGGGTTCTGCCTGATGCTCGTCGAAAGCTGAGAGACCAGCTGAGAAACCCACGACCGGAGGGCCTTCCCGCACCGCGGGGAGGCCCTCCGTCACGTCGTGGCTCACGTCAGAGCCGATCGGGGTTGATCAGGTCCGGCGCGGTCCAGCCGTCGAGGTCGTACTCGGCCAGGCACTGCTCGGCGAAGCCCTTGTAGCCGTCGACCTGCCCGGACGCCTGCTGCGCGGTGAGCATCTCGATCCGGACGTTCTCGTGGTTGCCCGAGAAGTTCCGCTCGTAGAGCTCGTTGCGCCCGGCGAACTCCGTGCCGACGGAGTCCCAGATCAGCTTCATCAGCTTGACCCGCTCCACGGCGTCGTAGCCCGACGAGCCCCGGACGTACTTGTCCAGGTAGGGCCGCAGCTCCGGGTTCTGGAAGTCGCTGGCGTGCGAGTTCAGGTAGATCAGCGCGCTGCCCAGGTCCTGGTGGATGATCTCCCGCACGCGCGGGTAGCCGATCGTCATGAACCAGCGGTAGGCCATGCCGTAGTCGAGCTTCGGCAGCACCGCGCCGTCCTTCCACGGGTCCGGGTTGAGCGCCATCGCGTCGCTCAGGCCCCAGAACATGTTCCGCCACGCGATGACCTCGCCGATGCGGGTCTGGATGCCGCGGAAGTCCTTGGTGCCGGTGACGTCGACGCCCTTGAGCAGCAGCCCGGCCAGGAAGTCCAGCTTCACGGCCAGCCGCGTCACGCCGTGGAACGTCGAGCGGTTCAGGAACCCCGACGCCGACAGGAAGGTCGCCGCCTTGGCCTGGTCGCCGTAGACGAAGACGTTCTCCCAGGGGATCTTCACCTTGTCGAGCACGAAGATCGTGTCGTTCTCGTCGAGCCGGCTCGACAGCGGGTAGTCGAACGGGCTGCCCGTCGTGTCCGCCTGCAGCGCGTAGGACGGCCGGCAGATGAGCTTCAGGCCCGGCGAGTCCATCGGCAGCGTGGCGACCAGCGCGAACTCGCGCTTCTTCACCGGCAGCCCGTAGTGAGCGATGAAGTTGCCGTGCGTCAGCGCCGAGCCGGTCGCGACGACCTTGGCGCCGCTGACGACCAGGCCGTCGTCCCGCTCCTCCTCGACGTGCACGAACACGTCCCCGACGTCGTCGGCCGCCTTGTGCCGGTCGACGGGCGGGTTGATGATCGCGTGGTTCCAGAAGAGGACCTTCTCCTGCGCCTCGGCGTACCAGCGGCGCGCGTTGCCCTCGAACTCGCCGTAGTAGCCCGGGTCGACGCCCAGGGTGGCGAGGAAGCTCGCCTTGTAGTCCGGGCTGCGGCCGAGCCAGCCGTAGCTCATCTTGGCCCACTCGGCGATCGCGTCCCGGTCGCCGATCAGGTCCTGTGCGGACCTCGGCGCCCGGAAGAACCGGTGCGTGAACCCGCCGCTGCCGGTGTCGGTCGGCGTGGTCAGCACGTCCTGCTTCTCCGGGTCGTGCAGCGCGTCGTACAGCCGCGCGGTCATCCGGGCGGTGTTGCGGAACGCCGGGTGCTTGGTCACGTCGTCGACGCGCTCGCCGTAGGCCCAGATCTCGCGGCCGTCGCGGATGCTCTCCAGGTACTCGTCCCCGGTCAACGGCCGGGTCGTCGTCTCGCTCACTTGCCTGCCTCCCATCGTTGAGGTGTCGGGTCGTCCAGCGACCACGACCAGTGCGGTGCTTCGGGGTCTTCGGCCAGCCGCGGGAACTCGCCGCCGAAGAACAGCAGCGGCCGCCCGCCGGCCAGGTCGAGGCCGGTCACCTCACCGACGTGCAGCACGTGGTCGCCGCCGTCGTAGGCGCGCCACGGGGTGCACTCGACGTGCCCGACCGTGCCGCCCAGCCGCGGCACCGGCGAGTCGAGGTCGACCCACGGCACGTCGTCGTCGGCCAGCGGCTTGCCGGCGAAGTGCATCGCGACGTCCTGCTGGTCCTCGGCGAGGATGTTGACCACGAACGGTCCGTCGCCGAGGTGCTGCACCGAACGGCTGCGCCGGTCCAGGGAGACCAGCACGAGCGGCGGGTCCAGCGACACCGACGTGAACGCGTTGACGGTCGCACCGCGCACCATCGGGCCGCGCCGGTAGGTGACGACGGTGACGCCGGTGGTGAAGTGGCCGAGAAAGGCCCTCAGCCGGGCGCGGTCGAACGCCGGGGCGGTCGCTGTCATGAGCTGCCTCCTTCGGTCGCGTGGTCGACGACGTCGCGCAGGATCGCTGGGCCGTCCTCGGTGAGGAACGACTCGGCGTGGAACTGGATGGTCGCCAGCCGCGGCCCGCGCAGGCCGATGACCTGGTCGTCGAGCCCGCGGACGACGTCGGCGGGCGCCCGGCCGGGTACCGCGACGCGGTCGTCGGCCGTACGCGCGGCGAAGCTGTTGTAGAACCCGACCGCGCGGCGGGTGCCGTCGATCGTCACGTGCGCCTGGCGGCCCTGGTTGGGCCGCGCGAGCCGCTGGACGGGCAGCCCGAGCTCGGCGCAGAGCACCTGGTGGCCCAGGCAGACGCCGACGAGCGGACGGCCTTCGCGCAGCAGGTCCGCGGCCAGCGCGCGCAGCCGGCCGACCTTCGCGCCGCCGACGTCGTTGGGGTCGCCCGGGCCGGGGCCGAGCAACACGAGGTCGTTCTCCGGCAGCTCGCCGGCGTCCCACGGCACGGTCGTCACGTCGCAGTTCACCGACTTGAGCTGGTAGGCCAGCATCGAGGTGAACGCGTCCTCGGCGTCGACGACGGTGATCCGCACCCGGGACCCGGTGCCGGGCCGGGCGCCGTCGAGCCAGAACCGGGACTTCCCGTCGTTGCGCGCCTTCAACGCCGAACGCACCTCGTCGGACGACGTCGACGGCGGTGGCGAGGCCGTGGCGGCGCGGGTTTCGCCGGAGAGTGACTTCAAGACGGCCGACACCTTCGCCGTCGTCTCCGCCGCTTCCGACAGCGGCGCCGACTCGCGCACGATCGTCGACCCGGCGGCCAGCCGGACGTCGCCGCCCGGCGAGATGTCCGCGGTGCGGATGAGGATCGCCGAGTCCAGGGAGCGGCGGCCGTCGTCGTCGCTGCCGACGAGCCCGATGACGCCGCTGTAGTAGCCGCGGCCCTTCGGTTCGTACCGGCGGATCACCCGGCAGGCGTTGACCAGCGGGCTGCCGGTGACGGTCGGCGCGAGCAGCGTGTGCCGCAGCACCTCCGTCAGCGGCCGGCCGGTCTCGCCCTCCAGGGAGTACTCGGTGTGCGCCAGCCGCGACATGCGCCGCAGCCGCGGCCCGGACACCCGGATGCCGCGGTCGCACAGCTCGGCCATCATCTTCAGTTCCTCGTCGACGACCATGCAGAGCTCGTCGGCCTCCTTCTCGTCGTGGAGGAACTCGAGCAGGCCGTCGGCGTCGGCGCCGCCCTCGGGGTAGCGGTAGGTGCCGCTGATCGGGTTCATCGTCACCGTGCGGTCGAACAGCCGGACGTGCTGCTCGGGCGTGCTGCCGAGCAGGTAGCGCTCGCCGGTGAAGACCAGGAACGTCCAGTACGCGCCGGCTTCCGCGCCCAGCAGGCGCTTGAAGACCGCCCGCGCGACGTCGTCGTCGAAGCCGGGGAACCGGCCGCGCAGGCTGCGGGAGAGCACGAAGTTCGCGCCCTCGCCGGCCCCGATCTCGTCGTCGAGGATCCGCTCGACCGTGCGGGCGTACTCGTCGTCGCCGAGGTCGAACGCGCGGTCTTCCAGCGGCGGGACGCCGTCGGGCAGCGCCGCGAGGGTCTCGGCGACGGTGAGCGTGGTCTGGGACTCGATGTCCATCACCTGCAGCGGGACCTGGTCGTCCGGGCAGTCGTACCCGCGCTCGGCGAGCTGCCGGTACGGCAGCAGGACCAGCTTCGTGTGCCGGCCCCGGCCTTCCCACGAGCCGTCGTCCAGGGTCAGGTCGGCCAGCCGCTCGGCGGTGCGGACCGGGCCGGAGACGATCTCGACCTGGTCGCCGCGGCCGCTGCCGGGCCGGTGCAGGATCGCGTACGGCGAGCCCGCGCGGATGGGCAGGGGACTCACGTGACCACCGCCCCTTCCAGCTCGCCGACCAGCGCCGCCGTGGTGGTCGCGACGGCGCAGTTGCGGGCCGCGTAGTCCACCGCGAGCCGGTGCTCGTCCGGGCCGAAGTCGGCGACCGCGTCGGCCACGAAGAACGTCTCGATGTCGTGCGTGAACGCCTCGACGGCGGTGACCAGGCAGCCGACGTGCGCGTAGATCCCGCAGACGATCAGCTGGTCGCGCCCGGCCGCGCGCAGCCGGTCGAGCAGGTCGGTGCGGTGGAATGCGCTGTAGCGCCACTTCGTCAGCACGACGTCGGCCGGTGTCGGCGTGAGTTCGTCGATCACCTGCCGGTCGGCCGGGGTGGCTTTCATGCCCGGACCCCAGATGTCCTGCAGCAGCCCGCGGTCCTCGGGTGTCATCGAGCCGGGCTGGGCGGTGTAGAACACCGGGATGCCCAGCCGGTCGGCCGTTTCCCGCGCCTGGACGACGTTGCGGACGAGCGTGCGCCGCAGTTCGCCGTCCTCGGGGTAGAAGCCGAGGAAGTAGCGCTGCATGTCGTGGATCAGCAGGGCCGCGCGGCCCGGGTGGGGCCGCCAGGTCGCGGTGCTGGCCGGGACGGTGGTGGGCAGGTCGTACGGTTCGATCGTGATGCCGGTCATCAGGCCTCCTTCAGACGGCGCCGAGGGCCGCGCCGCCGTCGACGAGCAGGGTGGCGAGGGTGACGTGCCGGGCCTCGTCCGACAGCAGGAACGCGACGCTGCGGGCGACGTCCTCGGCTGCGCCGATCCGGCCCAGCGGGATGCCGAGCCGGAACTGGCCCGGGTCGCCGTCGACCGTGGCCTGCCGCCCGGTGTCGTCCGTCCACATGGAACGCAGCATCGGCGTGTCGGTCGAGCCGGGCGCGACGACGTTGCAGCGGATGCCGAGCGGCGCGAGGTCCACGCCGAGGCTGTGGGTCAGGCTGGTCGCGGCGGACTTCGACGCGGCGTAGGCGGCCATGTGGCTGCGGGGCACCCCCGCGGCATTGGACGCCACCGTGACGATCGAGCCGCTCTTGCGCGCGGCCATCCGGCGCGACACCGCCCGGCAGACGTGGAACACGCCGGTCGCGTTGACCGCGAACGTCTCGTTCCAGTCCGCGTCGGACAGCTCGGCCACCCGGCCCATCCGCAGTACCCCGGCGACGTTCGCCAGGCCACTGATCGGCCCGAAGCCGGTCTCGACGCGCTCGACGGCCGCGTCGACCTCCGCGCTGGAGGTGACGTCGACGACGTGCGTCTCGACGCTGCGGCCGTCGTCCAGCAACGGCTTCGCGACCTGGGCGAGGGCGTCCTCGTCGCGGTCGAACAAGGCGAGGGTGTGGCCGCGTTCGGCCAGGAGGGTCGCGGTGGCGGCGCCGATGCCGCTGCCCGCGCCGGTTACCAGGGTCACGGTCATGACGCCAGCTCCGTCCTGAGTTCGTGGGCGGCCTCGGGCTGCCAGTGCGCGGTCAGCGCGACGGCCTGGGTGAGGTTGAGCCGCGGGTCGCACAGCGTCGTGTAGCCGGGCCCGCGGGCGGCGGTGATGCCGGCGCCGTGGCATTCGGAGATCTCGCTCGGCGAGGCCTCCATGTGCAGCCCGGCGCACGCGCCGCCCTCCCCCGTGACGATCCGGACGAACTGGCGCAGCTCGTTCATGATGTCCTCGAGCCAGCGGACCTTGAGCCCGTCGTCGGCGACGACGGTGTTGCCGTGCATCGGGTCGCACAGCCACAGCACCGGGTGCCCGGCGTCGCGCACCGCCCGCACCAGCGGAGCGAGTTCCCCGATGCGGGCCGCGCCGAACCGCGGGATCAGCGTGAGCCGGCCGGGCGTGCGGAACGGGTCGATCTGCCCGCAGAGCTTCAGCACGTCCTCGATCGGCGCCTTCGCGCTCACCTTCGCCGCCACCGGGTTGACCACAGTGGACAGCAGGTGCACGTGGGCGCCGTCCGAGCGCCGGGTGCGTTCGCCGATCCACGGCCAGTGCGTCGAGGCGAGGTAGCTGCGGCCGCCGGGCATCCGGCGCACCAGCGGGACCTCGTAGTCCAGCAGCAGGGCTTCGTGGCTGGTCCAGATCCGGCCGGCCGGGTCGGCGCCGGTCCCCCGGCCGAGGCGGCCGATCGACGCGCGGACGCCGAGCGCGGCGTCGTGCGCGTCCAGGATCCGGGTGGGGTCGGGCCGCCGGGCTTCGGCGGTCGGTTCGGGGCTGTTGACGATCGGCCCGCGGTAGACGGGCAGCTCGTGGCCGTCGACGTTCTCGACGTTCTGCGAGCGGGGCTTGGCGTACTGGCCGGCGATCCGGCCGACCTCGAGGACCGGGCGGCCGGAGCCGACCCGCATCACCTCGGCGAGCGTGTCGAGCATGCCGATCTTGCGGGCCACGGCCCGGACGCCGGTGTCGGCCGGGTCTTCGGCGCAGTCGCCCGCTTGAAGCACGCAGAACTCGCCTTCGGCGGCGCGGGCCAGCAGGGACCGCAGCTGCAGCACCTCGGCGGCGCCGACGACGTCTTCACGCTCGGACAGCGTGTCGCGGACGCCGGCGAGCTCGGCCGGGTCGGGCCAGTCGGGTTGCTGGGCGGCGGGGTAGTCGGACAGGGTCTCGTCGCACTGATCGGCGGCGCGGTGCAGGACCGGCCGGGCTCGTGCGGGCAGCGTCTTCCTCATCACGCATTCCTTGCTTGAGCCGGATATCGGGAGCACGGGGACGAATCGGCGTCAGCCGGTGAATTCGCCCGTTTCACGGAAATAGCCGATCATTTTCGTGAACACGGCCGGGGTGATCTCCGGCCAGCACAGGCCCAGCCGGGCGAGCTCGCGCCCGGTGCGCTCGTTGCCGTAGACGTTGTCGCCGATGTCGAGGGCCCCTTCCTGGTAGAGCGGGGCCATCGCGGACAACGGGTTGTCCCGGTCGGCCAGCGCCGCGCGCCACTCCCCGACCGGGATTTCGCGCAGCGGGTAGCCCAGCTCGCGAATGGCTTCGTAAACGACGTCGAAGGTCTTGATGCCGGGGTTGAACAGGTGCCAGGTGCCGTTCTCCGCCGGGCGGGCCTTCGCCAGCCGGACCAGCGCGCGGCCGACGAAGTCGACCGGCAGCAGGTCGGTGTCGTGCTCCTCGGGCGGCGGGACGACGCCGAGGGCGAGGAAGCTCTTGACCTGCCGCCAGAGGAAGTCCTCGGACTGCAGCGCCCCCGTTTCGCTGTCGCCGGCGATCCGGCCGATGCGGTAGATCGTCACCGGCACCCCGCGGTCGCGGGCCAGCCGCGCGACCTCCTCGGCGACCCACTTGCTCTGGGTGTAGCCGATCGTGAGGTCGTGCGCGTCGTCCGGGACGTCGTCTTCGGTGATCGCCTCGGGCCGCGGCTTCGGCGAGAACACCGCCACCGTGGAGGTGTAGTGCACCGGCTTGACCGGCCCCGACGCGGCGAACTCGACGATCCGGGCGAGGCCGTCCACATTGGCCTGTTTGACCGAGGCGTACGGCGCGACGAAGTTGATGTGCGCCGCCGTGTGGTGGATCGTGCCGACGCGGTGGGCGAGGTCGTCGTAGTCCGCTTCGGACAGTCCCAGCCGGTCGGCTGCGAGGTCGCCGGGGACCGCGGAGACGCGGTCGCGGTCGAGGGACTTCCCGATGCCGTAGCGGTCGGCCGTCGCGGCGATCCGGTCCCACGCCGCGTCGGCGTCGGTGGCCCGGACCAGGCAGTGGACCCGGCCGGTGGTCTCGGTCAGCAGCTCGCGCAGCAGGTGGATGCCGAGGAACCCGGTCGCGCCGGTGAGCAGGACGTCCTCGGCGGTGGCGCGCGGTCCGCCGTCGGCGACCCGGACGTGGTCCGGCAGCCGGACGTCGGCCCGCAGGTCGACGCGATCGCCGGTGTCCTCGCCGGAGCGCAGCGCGTCGATGCGCGCGGCCATCCCGCCGACGGTCGGGTTGTCGAACAGCACCCGCAACGGCACGTCGACGTCGAACCGCTTGCGCAGCCGGTACATCAGCTCGGTGGCGAGGATCGAGTGCCCGCCGGCGGCGAAGAAGTCCTCGTCGAGGCCGACCCCGCCGGTGCCCAGCAGGTCGGTCCACGCTTCGGCGATCGCCTGCTCGGTCGGCGTCTCAGGCTCTCGCGACGCGGTCGTCGTGCCCGGGTCGAACAGGTCCGGCAGGGCCTTGCGGTCGATTTTGCCGCTGGGCGCGATCGGCAGCGCGGCGAGCCGCACGAAGTGGGACGGCACCAGGTAGTCCGGCAGCGTCCCGGCGAGCGCGGCCCGCACCCGCACCGGGTCGGGTTCCCGTTCGGTGACGAGGTAGCCGACCAGGCGGCGGTCGCCGGCGCCGAACGTCACCGGGGCCACCGCGGACGCGCTGACCTCGGGCAGCTCGTTCAGCGCCGCTTCGACCTCGGCCGGTTCGACGCGGTAGCCGCGGATCTTGATCTGGGTGTCGGCGCGCCCGAGGTAGTCGAACTCGCCACGGCGGTCGTAGCGGACCAGGTCGCCGGTGCGGTAGAGGCGCCCGAACGGCGTCTCCACGAACCGTTCGCGGGTCTGCTCGGGCAGCCCGTGGTAGCCCGGCGAGACCAGGTCGCCGCCGAGGTACAGCTCCCCCGGCACCCCGGGTGGGACGAGCCGGCCGCCGTCGTCGAGGGCCAGCATCGACAGGCCCCCGATCGGGCCGCCGATGGACGGCGCTTCGGGCCAGCCGGCCGGGTCGCCGCGCAGCTCGTGCGCGGACGCCAGGTGCGTCTCGGACGGGCCGTACATGTTCAGGAACCGGATTTCCGGCCGGCGGGCGAAGAACGCGCGGATCTGCGGGGTGATCACCAGCTGCTCGCCGACGGAGGCGACCTCCACCAGGTCCGGGAACGGCTTGTCCTCGGCGACCGCGGCCAGCTGCTGCACCGCGACGTACGGGAGGTAGGTCCGGGAGATCCGGTGGTCACGCAGGAAGCCGCTGAGCCGGTGCAGGTCCTTCTGCAGGTCTTCGTCGATCAGCACGAGCGTGCCGCCAGCGCAGAGCGTCCCCAGGATCTCCATCACCGAGACGTCGAACGACAACGTCATGTACTGCAACGTCCGCCCGGTCGCGCCGATCGGTGACGTCCGGCGTTGGTACTCGACGAGGTTGGTCACCGTCGCTTCGGTGAGCACGACGCCCTTGGGACGCCCGGTGGATCCCGACGTGTAGATGACGTAGATCTCGTCGTCGCCGGTCTTCAGCCGGCCCAGATCGGTCTCGTCGGTGGCTTCCGCGTCCGCCGACTCCAGCACCAGCGCGACGCCGGAGTCCTCGAGCATGTACTCGATCCGCTCGGCCGGGTACGAGGGGTCGACCGGCACGTACGCCGCGCCCGCCTTCAGGACGCCCAGCAGCGCGACGACCATGTCCGGCGACCGCGGCACGTGGATGCCGACGCGGTCACCGCGTCCGACACCCTTCGCCCGCAGGTCACGGGCCAGCCGGTTGGCGCGGCCGTTGAGCTCCCGGTAGGTCAGGACGCGGTCGCCGTGCTCCAGCGCGGGCGCGTCCGGGGTGACCGCGGCCTGCGTCTCGAACAGCTCCGCGACCGGACGGCGGGTGGTGTCCTCCACCGGCGGCGCGCACCACGCGAGCACCTCCTGCTCCTGGGTGTCCGACAGCAGCCCCAGTTCACCGACGGTGCCGCCCGGGTGCGCGACGAGCGCTTCGAGCAGCCGGACGTACCGGTCGCCGAACTCCTCGACTGTCTCGCGGTCGAACAACGCCGTGTCGTACTCGAACACCCCGCGCAGCGCGGTGCCGTCCTGCTCGACGATCAGCGAGAGGTCGTACTTCGAGCTGCGGCTGACGTAGAGGTCGAGGTCGGCGTCCAGGCCGAGCCGGTCGAGGGCCGCCCAGTCGGAGTCCGGCAGCACGAACATGGTCTGGAAGACCGGCGCGTGGCTCGGGCTGCGGGGCGGGTTGACGCGCTCGATGACCTTCTCGAACGGCGCGTCCTTGTGCCGCAGGGCTTCGGTGATCTCGGTGCCGGCCTGCGCGTACAGCTCCCGCAGCGGCAGCTCGGCGCGGACGCCGTGGCGGAAGACGACCATGTTGACGAAGTAGCCGAGCATCCCGGCCGTCTCGGGCAGGTCCCGCAGCGAAACCGGGCTGCCGATCAGGACGTCGTCCTGGCGGGTGTGCCGGTGCAGGAACGCCGCGTACGCGGCTTCCAGCAGCATGAACAGCGTGACGCCTTCGTCGGCGGCCAGGGCGCGGACCTGCTCGGTCAGCGCCGGCGGCAGGTCGAACCGGACGATGTCGCCGCGGTGCGACTGCTCCAGCGGCCGCGGCCGGTCCGTCGGCAGGTCCAGCAGCGGCAGCGGCCCGGCGAGCCGCTCTTCCCAGTACCCCAGCAGGTCGTCGAGCTTGTCGTCGCGGACGGTCTCCCGCTGGCGGCGGGCGAAGTCGCGGTACTGCGGCCGAGCCGGGCCCTCGTCGAACGGGTCCCCGGCGAGCGCGGCGTGGTAGCGGGTGAACCACTCGGTGAGGAACACCCCGGCCGAGGCCGCGTCGAAGACGATGTGGTGGATGCTGCAGACGACGTGCGCCGGCCCGTCCGGCTCGGCCGCGCAGACCACCTTGACCAGCGGGCCGGTGCCCAGGTCGAACTCGGTGTCGACGACTTCGGCGACCACGTCGTCCAGCGGCCGCTCGGCACTCAGTTCGACGGTCGAGAAGTCGGCGGCCGGGTCGGGGTTGACCTGCTGGAAGACCTCGCCGCCGTCGGCGGTGAACGTCGTGCGCAGGATCTCGTGGCGGGCCAGCACGGCCCGCAGGCTCTCGTGCAGCACGCCGGTGTCCAGCGGGGTCTTGACGGTGAACACGAACGGCGCGTTGTAGGCCGCCGGCCGCGGCGAGTACTGGTCGATGAACCAGATGCCGCGCTGGCCGTAGGAGGCGGGGGCCGAGCCGCTGTCGTGGCTCGCGGTGAGGCCGGGCGGGCCGCCGCGCAGGTCGTCGATGTGCCGGGCCAGGTCCGCGGGGTCCTCGTGGCGCCGGACGTCCTCGGCCCCCAGCGTGATCCCCAGCAGCGCACCGAGCAGCCCGGCGAGCTGCTCGTGGCCGGCCGCACCGTCGACGGTGACGCCGGAACGGGCCCGGCGGATCACCGACTCGAGTGGGTTCTCCATGGTGTCAGTACCTCTCCGATCATCGCGGCCCCCCGTGCGTCGGTTCGGTCTGCCGCTCACCTGGCGGCGGCGCCGGCCCGCAGGGACTCGACGTGCTCGGCGAGCTTGCGGACGGTGCCGTGGCGGAACACGTCCTCGGGCCGGACCTCGACCGCGAAGACCGACTGCAGGCCGGAAGCGAACTTCACGAAGTGCAGGGAATTGCCGCCGTGCCCGACGAACGGGTCGGTGACCGAATAGTCGTCACTGCCGATGATGTCGCGCCACATCTGAAGAATGACCGTTTCGAGGGGGTTCGACATGCGCTGCTCCTTTTCTGCTCGGGGATCTTCCGACGATCGGGCGCGCGGGTCGTGCAGTGCGGCCCGGTCGATCTTTCCGTTGAGGTTCGCCGGCATCGCTTCGAGCCGGCGGAAGTCCGACGGGATCATGTGCTCCGGCAGGGAATCGGCGAGTTGCGCGATCAGTTCACCGGTGCCGATCTCCTGCCCGCTCCACGTCGTGTAGAACGCGACGAGGCTCTTTTCGTTCGCTTCGTTGCCGAACGCCTTGACGACGGCGTGCTCGACGTCGTCGAAGGACTTCAGGGCGAGTTCCACGGCGCTGGTTTCGACACGGAACCCACGGATCTTCACGAGACTGTCGGACCGGCCGACCAGGACGACGTCGCCGTCCGGGGTCAGCCGGGCGAGGTCGCCGGTGCGGTAGCGGGTGCCGCCGTCGACGAACTTCTCGGCTTGGGCGTCCGGCAGGTTCAGGTAGCCGTTGGCGACACCGGTGCCGCCGATGCACAGCTCGCCGACGTCGCCCGGCGGGCACGGCTTGAGGTCCTGGTCGAGCACGTCCATCGTGACGCCGGTGAGCGGCTTGCCGACCGGCACCCGGTCGAGGTCGCGGACCTCGGGCGTGATCGGGTACAGCGAGGAGATCGCGGAGTTCTCGGTGCAGCCGTAGCCGTTGAAGATCGCGGCGGTGGTGTGCTCGGCCGCGGTCGCCAGGTGCGCCGGTGACGGGAAGTCGCCGCTGACCATGATCACGCGCAGCTGCCGCAGGGCGTCCAGTTCGTTGTCGACCAAGAGGTTGAACAGTCCACAAGGCAGGCTCAGCACGCTCACGCCGTGCTTGGTGATCACGTCGCGCAGGTCGGACAGCGACGGCAGACCGGGCGGCAGCAGCACGAGCTCGGCGCCGTTGAGCAGGCTCAGCCAGAACTCGTTGCCGGACGCGGCGAAGGAGAACGCGGCCAGCTGCACCAGGCAGTCGTCCGGGGTGATCGTCAGCTTCGGGTCCGCGACCGCGAGCCGGGCGAGGCCGCGGTGGGCGAGCCGGACGCCCTTGGGCCGGCCGGTGGAGCCGGAGGTGAACAGGATGAACGCGTCGTCATCGGCGGCCGGCGCCTGGTCGAGATCGTGGTCGTCCTGGGACGCGCTTTGCTCCATCAGGTCGGCGACGTGCGCCTGCCGGACCGGCAGGTCCGCTTCCGCCAGCGACGGCTGTCCTTGGTGGACGACCGTGCGCAGGCCGGTCTCCTCGACGATGTGGCGGATCATCTTGGCCGGGTAGGCCGGGTTCAGCGGGACGACGCAGCCGCCCGCCTTGAGCACCGCGAGCAGCGCGACGACGAGGTCGGCCGAGCGGTCCAGATAGAGACCGGCCGGGGCGCCGTCACGCACCTGCGTCAGGCGCAGCGTCCGGGCCAGCCGGTTGGCGCGGGCGTTGAGGTCCGCATAGGACACTTCGGGGCCGTCGCCGCTCAGCGCCGTCCGATGTGGACGCAGCGCGGCGGCGCGTTCGAACAGCCGCGGCAGCACAAGCTCGGGCACGGCCGGGTTCCCGTCGACGGGCATGGATCCCCCTGTTCGGTGCCGATGGCGATCGCCTTTACCGCAAGGAAGCGGCACTAATGATCAATTCAGGCGAGATGATTTCTTTTCAGCAACCAGTATGCAAACGGCCCGGAAGCCTGTCAACCGCGGGCAATATCAATGACCCAGCGTTGCCTTTATCGCCTGAAAACGATTACCCGAGAAAATTGTTTTTCGCCGCGAATTCGCGCGCGTACGGTACCGGCCATTGTGGTCACGGCAACCCGGGCACGGGAATCCGATGTGGATTTCCGACGGTCAGCGGTGCGCACTGGTCCGATCGGCGGAGAGGCGTCGCACGAGCACTCGCGTGCACACGGGGTGACGTCGGCGCGAGCGCGTTTGAGCCGGTCACGGCCGGGGAAACCGTAACGGGACGTGCGCGTCTGGGGGCCAGGCGTGACCGCGCGGATCAGACGTCGCGAAGCGGGAAAGGCTGGGGTGTGGAGTGCAGTGCGTCGGCGACCTTCTGGCAGAGCTCGGCGAAGAGCTGCGCTTCGCCCGATGTGAGCGCGACGCCGGCGACCTTGGCCGTCTCGCGGCGGCCCTGAGCGGCCCGCATGAGGAACTCTTCGCCCTCGGCGGTCAGCGAGGTCGTCTGCTCGCGCCGGTCGGTGCCGCGGGAGGCCTGCTCGATCAGGAACTGGTCCTTGAGCACGCGCAGCACCTTGGACGTGCTCTGGCGCGAGATGCCCAGGGACTCGCCGATCGCCGAGGGCGTCAGCGGGCCGTGGATCCGCAGGGTTTCGAGCACGTCGTACTGCGACCAGGTGATCTTCTCCGGCGTCGCGCGTGTACGCCGCGCCACCAGCACGCATTGCATGTACGACAGCGCGTTCTCGAGTTCGCCGGGTGGGCCCGGCGGAGCGGTCGGGGAACCGTGGAACTTGGTCATAACCCACCTCCGCTTTCGCGGGAAAGCGCACCGCAATCGGAAAGCCCGAGGATATCATCTTCCGTTCGCCCACAGGCCATACG
This sequence comes from Amycolatopsis sp. WQ 127309, assembly GCF_023023025.1. Classification (NCBI taxonomy): domain Bacteria; kingdom Bacillati; phylum Actinomycetota; class Actinomycetes; order Pseudonocardiales; family Pseudonocardiaceae; genus Amycolatopsis; species Amycolatopsis sp. WQ 127309. The sequence goes on along the minus strand of NZ_CP095481.1, from coordinate 8,274,277 downwards.
GCGCTCGCGATACACCGGCTGCCGGTCCGTCACCCGGCCGTGACGAACTCGGGATGGTAAAGTGATTGCCCGAAGGCAATCAATCGTCCGATCGACCACCGGGTCGCGTGGCTTCGGCCCCGGGACGAGGAGGCGCAGGTCATGGCGAACCGGCAGACCCGCCGCACCGGCGGCCACATCGTGCTCGAAGGTGCGTGTGAGAACAACCTGAAGAACGTCTCGCTCTGCATCCCCAAGGGTGAGATCACCGTGTTCACCGGCGTATCGGGCTCGGGGAAATCGTCGATCGTGTTCGACACGATCGCGGTCGAGTCCCAGCGCCAGCTCAGCGAGACCTTCAGCTGGTTCATCCGCAACCGGCTGCCCAAGCACGAACGCCCGCGCGCGGAACGGATGTCGAACCTGTCGACGGCGATCGTGGTGGACCAGAAGCCGATCGGCGGCAACGCCCGCTCCACGGTCGGCACGATGAGCGAGATCCACGCGATGCTGCGCGTGCTGTTCTCCCGCTACGGGAAGCCGAGCGCGGGATCGTCGAACCTCTACTCGTTCAACGACCCGCAGGGCATGTGCGAGGAGTGCCAGGGCCTGGGCAAGACCACCAAGCTGGACCTGGACCTGCTGATCGACCGCGACAAGACGCTCAACGACGGCGCACTGGACTCCCCGCTGTTCGCCATCGGCACCTACATGTGGCAGCTCTACGCGCAGTCCGGACTGTTCGATCCGGACAAACCGCTGAAGAAGTTCACGAAGAAGGAGTGGGAGCTGCTGCTGCACGGCGGCGGCTTCCGGGTGGACCGCTCGGGCAAGCGGCAGAACTACTCGAACGAGTACGAGGGTGTCGTCGTCAAGCTCAACCGCCGGTACCTCAAGAACGGCCTCGACACGCTCAAGGAGCGTGACCGCCGCGAAGTGGAGAAGATCGTCGCCGCCGGCCCGTGCGCCGTCTGCAGGGGCGGCCGGCTGAACCAGGCCGCGCTGGCGTCGAAGATCAACGGCAAGAACATCGCCGGCCACTGCGCGCTGGAGGTCAGCGAGCTGATCGCCGAGCTGAAGGCGATCGACATCCCGGCGGCGAAGTCGGTGCTCGCGGGCGCGCTCGCGGCACTGGAACGCGTCGAGTCGATCGGGCTGGGTTACCTCAGCCTCGACCGGGAGACCTCGACGCTCTCGGGCGGTGAGGGCCAGCGGCTCAAGACGGTCAAGCACCTGGGCAGCAGCCTCACCGACCTCACCTACGTCTTCGACGAGCCGAGCGTCGGGCTGCACCCCCGTGACGTGCACCGGCTCAACGAGCTGCTGTGCGCGCTGCGGGACAAGGGCAACACGGTGCTGGTCGTCGAGCACGACCGCGACGTCATCGACATCGCCGACCACGTCGTCGACATGGGCCCCGGCGCCGGCACCCACGGTGGTGAGGTCGTGTTCGAGGGCACGGTCAAGCAGCTGCGCCGCTCCTCGACGCTCACCGGCAAGTGCCTGACGCACATCCCGGGGCTCAAGGAGGGCTTCCGCGAGCCGACCGGGCAGCTGCCGATCAAGCAGGCCGACCTGCACAACCTGCACGACGTGTCGGTCGACGTCCCCACCGGCGTCCTCACCGTGGTGACCGGCGTGGCGGGCTCGGGCAAGAGCACGCTGATCTCGGGCTCGCTGCGCCGGCAGCACCCGGACGCCGTGATGATCGACCAGTCGGCCATCGGGGTTTCGACGCGGTCGACGCCGGCGACCTACCTCGACGTCATGGACGTGATCCGGAAGCTGTTCGCCGAGGCCAACAACGCGCAGCCGGGGTTGTTCAGCTTCAACTCCGAGGGCGGCTGCCCGGAGTGCAAGGGCCGCGGGGTCATCGAGACCGACCTGGCCTACATGGACCCGGTGACGACCGTCTGCGAAGCGTGCGACGGCCGCCGCTACCGCCCCGAGGTGCTGGACAAGACGTTGCGGGGCAAGAACATCGTCGACGTCCTCGCGCTGACCGTCGAGGAAGCCCTCGGCTACTTCACCGAAGAGCCGATCACGAAGAAGCTCGAACTGCTGACCGAGGTCGGGCTGTCGTACCTGACGCTGGGCCAGCCGCTCTCGACGTTGTCCGGTGGTGAGCGGCAGCGGGTCAAGCTCGCGCACCGGCTGCGCGAGACCGGCAACGTCTACCTGTTCGACGAACCGACCACCGGCCTGCACATGGCCGACATCGGGCACCTGCTGGACCTGCTCGACCGGCTCGTGGACGGCGGCAACACGGTCGTGGTGATCGAGCATGACCTCGACGTCGTCAAGCACGCGGACTGGGTGATCGACCTGGGCCCGGAGGCCGGCCGCCACGGTGGCCGGGTGCTGTTCGAGGGCACCCCGGAAAAGCTGCTCGAGGACAAGAAGTCCTACACCGCCGAATATCTGCGCGCGGATCTCGACCACGCCAAGTGATTTCGGCGTTTCCCCTTGACCTGAAAGAAGAACAACTATCCGATAGGAGATGCGCATGTCCCGTGGCACCACGAAGGACCGCCTCCCCGACGGGCAGCTGCGATTCGGCTTCATGTGGCTCAGCTCGCCGACCCCCACCGCGACGTCCAAGGCGGTCGCCGACCGCAACCCGGACGCCCTCGACCCCGCCACGCAGATGGACCTGGCCCGCCGGGTCGAAGACATCGGCATGGACTACGTCTTCTTCGCCGACGGCTACATCACCCACGGCGAGAACAGCGCGCGGATCGGGCACGCGCAGCCGCACATCTCGGCGCCGATCTACGCGCCGGTGGTGATGGCCGCGACCCAGCACATCGGCGTCGTCACCACCATGCACACCCGCTACCTCTCCCCCGGTGTCATCGCCCGCCTCGGTGCCAACCTGGACGCGCTCAGCGGCGGCCGCTGGGGCTGGAACATCGTGCCCGGCTGGAAGACGCCGGAGGCCGAGCTGGTGGGCGCGCCCACCGACACCGACCACGACCTGCGCTACAAGATCACCACCGAAGCCGTCGAAGCGGTCAAGACGCTGTGGGCCGCGCGCGGCGAGCACGTCGAGTTCCACGGCGAGTACCACGACCTGCGCGGCAGCCTGATCGGCCCGCACATCGAGCAGCAGCCGTGGCCGTGCCTGTTCAACGCCGGTGTCTCGGCGGCCGGGCAGGAGCTGATCGCGGGCACCTGCGACTTCGCGTTCACCCCGCTGCCCGACGACTACTCGAAGGTCCGCAAGACCGTCGACTCGCTCGCCGCGCGCACCGAGGCGGCCGGGCGGTCGCCGCTGGACGTCAACATGGCCGGCGCGGTCGGCGTGCTGCTCGGCCGGACCGACGCGGAGGCGCAGGAGAAGTTCGAGTGGGTCCGCGACTCGCTCGACATGGGGGCCGCCCGCGACATCGCGACCGAGCTGATGGGCGGCAGCGAGACCTACCAGGAGAACTACGAGGGCGAGTTCGACGACATCGCCCGCACGATCGGTCTCGCGTGCGGGAGCAAGGTGCTGGTCGGCTCGCCGGAGACGGTCGCCGAGCAGCTCCTGGACCTGCACGACGAGACCGGCGTCCGCGGGTTCATGTTCCTGCCGGTGATGTACGACGCCGAGCAGATCCGGCTGATGGGCGAGGTCTTCCCGTACCTGCAGAAGGCGAACGTCTGGACCCCGCCGGCCGAACGCGGCTGGAGCTGGTGACGCGCTAGCCGCACGCGGCGAGTTTCCGTTCCAGCAACGCTCTTTCCGCGGCGTTGCCGGTCAGCTCGATCGCCGTCGTGTACGCCGTGACCGCGTCCGGCCGGCGCCCGAGGCGCTCCAGCAGGTCCGCGCGGATCGCGTGGTAGAGCGGGAATCCGCCGAGGTCGAGGTCCTCGACCAGGATGAGCCCGGCGGCGGGCCCCTCGACCTCGGCGACGGCGATCGCCCGGTTCAGCGCCACCACCGGGGTCGGGGTGAGTGCGAACAGCTGGTCGTAGAGCTGCTTGACCTGCGCCCAGTCGGTGGGGGCGTCGCTGTGGACGGCGTTGATCGCCGCCTGGATCTGGTACGGGCCCGGCTGGTTCCGCCGCAGGCAGCGGCGGACGATCTCCTGGCCCTCGGCGATCAGGCCCGCGTCCCACCGGGCGCGGTCCTGATCGGCCAGGAGGACGAGGTCGCCGTCGGCGGTGGTGCGGGCGCCGCGCCGGGAGTCGACGAGCAGCATCAGCGCGAGCAAGCCCCAGACCTCGGGTTCGTCCGGTAGCAGGCCGGTGAGGACCCGGGTGAGGCGGATCGCCTCACGGCACAGGTCTTCGCGGACCAGGTCGGCGCCGGCGCTGGCCGTGTAGCCCTCGGTGAAGATCAGGTAGAGCACGGCGAGCACCGCCGCCAGCCGGCCGGGCAGGTCGGCGTCCTGGGGGACGCGGTACGGGATGGCGGCGTCGCGGATCTTGTTCTTCGCGCGGACGATGCGCTGGGCCATCGTGGCCTCGCCGACCAGGAACGCGCTCGCGATCTCGGCGGTGGTCAGGCCGCCGAGCAGCCGCAGGGTGAGCGCGACCTGGGCGGCGGGGGCCAGCGCGGGGTGGCAGCAGGTGAAGATCAGCCGGAGCCGGTCGTCGGGCACGGCGCCCTCCTCGACAGGCTCGGCTCCGGTGTTCGAAAGAGCGGCGTGCAGCAGCGCGGCCTGGGCGTGCTTGTCCGCGCGCGCGGACTCGCGGCGCAGCCGGTCGACGGCCCGGTTGCGGGCGGTGGTGATGATCCAGCCGGCCGGGCTGGGCGGCTGCCCGGTCTCCGGCCACCGCCGGACGGCCTCGGTGAACGCGTCCTGGACGGCTTCCTCGGCGATGTCGATGTTCCCGAAGACCCGCACCAGCACGGACACCGCTCGCCCGTACTCGGCGGCGAAGACGCGTTCGACGCTCATGTGCCGTCGGCGAAGGGCCGCACCTCGACGGGCAGCGGCGCGACGGCGTCGGCGAGCCGGCGGCCCCACGCCAGGGCGGCGTCGAGGTCGGGCGCGGTGATGATGGTGAACCCGCCGAGGTGTTCGCGGCCTTCGGCGAAGGGCCCGTCGGTGCGGAGCGGCTCCCCGGCCCGCACCACGGTGGCGCTCGACGGCGGGTGCAGTCCCCCAGCGAACACCCAGGCCCCGGCCGCCTTGAGGTCGGCGTTGAGCGCGTCGAGCTTCCCGGTGACCCCGGCGAGCACGTCCGGCGTCGGGGTCGGGCCGTCGGGCTGGTAGATGCTGAGCAGGTAGTGCGGCACGGCAGGATCATGGCACGACGACCCGCGCGGGCTCCGGTCCGCGGAGATCGACATCCCGTAACCTCGGCGGGTGCCTGGCGACCTGGAACCGGTGACCGACGCGGCCCTGGCCGCCGCGAGCCCGGAAGACCGGCTCGCGCTGCTGGACGAGGCCGCCACGCGGCACGTCGACGGGCAACGGCCGCCCAACACGCTCAAGGCCTACGCGCAGGACTGGCAGGTGTGGCAGGACTACACCGCCGAGACCGGGATCCCGCCGCTGTCGGCGTCGATCGGCGCGCTGACCGGGTTCGTCGTGTGGCTCGAACGCGGGCGGACGCTGCGCCCGGACGAACGTGTCGTGCCCGAGGTGCCGGAGCGGGCCGCCCCGGCGGCGCCGTCGACGATCGAACGGCGGCTGACCGGCGCACTCGCCGGGCTGCGGCACCACAAGGTCGTCATCGACACCGAGGCGAGCCGCGCGGCCTGGCGCGCGTTGAAGGGCTACCGGCAGCGGCTCGCGCGCGAAGGCGTCAAGCTCGGCCGCGGCAAGGCCACCATGGTCACCCTCCCCGACCTGCGGGCGATGTCGCGGGCCTGCCCGGACACCCTCGCCGGCGCGCGCGACCGGGCGATGCTGCTGATCGGGTTCCCGATCGCCGCGCGGTGCTCGGATCTGGCGAACCTGCTGGTCACCGACGTCGAGCCGGTCGACGACCGGGGCCTGGCGATCACCGTGCGGCACGGCAAGAGCACCGGTGACATGGTCGTGCCGCGGCGGGAGAGCCCGGACACCGATCCGGTCCGGGCGTGGCACGCGTGGCGCTCGGGCGCCGGGATCGGCGACGGGCCCGCGTTCCGCCGGGTCGACCGGCACGGCAACGTCGGCGTGCCGGCGCTGAGCACCACCGGCGTCAACCAGATCCTCACCCGGGCCGGTGTCCGTGCCGGGCTGCCGTACCCGGTGACCGGGCACTCCCTGCGGTCCGGCTTCGCCACGGAGGCGCGCCGCGCCGGGGCCGACGACCTCGCGATCGCCGACCAGGGCCGGTGGGTGCGCGGCAGCCGTGCGCTGTACGAGTACATCCGCCGCGTCGACCAGTGGGACGACAACGCGGCGGGCGTGCTCGACCTCTGACTCACCGGGTCAGCTGCCCTCTCGTCGCGCCGACGACTTCGCCGTCGAGGCGCGCGAGCCAGCTGCCGCAGACGCAGCGCACGTACTCGAGCCGGTGGGAAACGGGCTGGGCCGCGGGCAGTTCGGCGAGCGGCCAGCCGCAGCGGGGGCAGCGGGTGATGTCCATACCCCCGATCGTGCTGTAATGACTCAGTGCACTTCAACCCTTACGGCGGACCGGCCGCACAGGTCGCCGCCGACCTGGTCAACGCGGGTTCGGCCAGCGAGCTGTTCGACGCGATGGCCGGCAACGGCATGTCCATCGCCGCGCTGACCGGCGACGAGGCCGCGCGCATCGGCGCCTGGGCCGCCCGGCTGCGGCCGGTGTTCGCCGCGACGCCGGCCGAACGCGTCGACCTCGTCAACGCGCTGCTCACGGAGTCGGCGTGCCGGCCGTACATCACCAGCCACGACGGCAAACCGCCCCACCTGCACTACTCCGAGGAGGACGCCGGCCCGGTCGGCCGCGTCCGCGCCTACACCTCCGGCGGCCTCGCCCACCTGGTCTGCGAAGCGCCGGACCGGCTCGGCATCTGCGGCCGCGAAGGTTGCGAAACGGCGTACGTCGACACCTCGCGCAACGGCCGCCGCCGCTTCTGCTCGACCCGCTGCGCGACCCGCGTCCACGTGGCCGACCACCGCGCCCGGCAGCTCACGTCCTAGTTCCCCGCCCGCCAGGCGAGGACCATCGGGCTGGGCTCGCCGCCCTCGGCGAACCGCTCGAACGTCAGGCCCGCGTCGAGCACCGCGTGCAGCAGCTCGGGCAGCGGCAGGTGCGCGGCGCCGACCTTGTCGCGCAGGCCCTGGTCGGTCCACGACGCCGTCGTCCAGCCGGCCTCCCGGTAGCCGGGCCGGATCACGACGGCGCGTTCGTCGGAGCGGTCGGCGAACCCGCCGCAGAAGCACGGGTGCACGCCGACGTGCACGAACACGCCACCAGGCGCCAGCACGCGAGCGACCTCGCGCAGCACGGCCGGGTAGACGGGCATGTCGGTGTGCACCATCACGGCCACGACGGCGGGCAGCGACCCGTCGGCGAACGGCAGCGCGCCGGCGTCACCGCGTACCACCGGCAGCCGGTCCGCCGCGTAGCGCAGCATGCCTTCGGAGACGTCGACGCCGAGCGGGATCCGGCCGAGCGACCGGATCAGGTCCGCGTGGACGCCGGTCCCGCAGCCCACCTCCAAACACGGTCCGGAGCCCGGGCCGAGCAGCTCCCGCACGACGGTCCGGATGGCGAGGGGGTCGTCGCGCTGCCCGGCCAGGAAGGACGTCTCGTACCACTCGGCGATCGCGTCGTAAGCCGTCATGGCTCCCGTGTACCGCTCCGCGCCGGAGCGGAGCCAGGGATTCCGCGAAGGGCGGAACCGGGTCTCCGGGTGATCGACGTCGCTGCTTAGACTGGATCACATGAGCAAGCGCTTAGTAGCACTGGGGGACTCGTTCACCGAAGGCGTCGGGGACGACGATCCGGCCGCTCCCAACGGTGTGCGCGGCTGGGCCGACCGCACCGCCGAGGAGCTCGCGGCCCACGAGCCGGGCTTCCGGTACGCCAACCTCGCCATCCGCGGCAAGCTGATGGGACAGGTGCTCGCCGAGCAGCTCGAGCCGGCCCTGGCCATGGCGCCCGACCTCGTGACGCTCTACGCGGGCGGCAACGACCTGATGCGGCCCAAGGTCGACATCGACGCGCTGATGGACGCCTACGAGACCGCCGTCGCCCGGATTCGCGCGACCGGGGCCCGGCTGGTGCTGTTCACCGGGGTCGACGGCGTCGAGGACCCGCTGTTCCGCACGATCCGCGGCCGGGTCGCGATCTACAACGAGCACGTCCGCGGGATCGCGGCCCGCCACGACGCGCTGCTGGTCGACATGTGGGGCATGCGGCAGCTGCGCGACCGGCGGCGCTGGGCGCCGGACCGCTTGCACCTCAACGCTTTCGGCCACACCGAGGTCGCCATCGCGGTGCTGGACGCCCTCGGCGTGACGCACCCGCTCACCGCGGCCACGCTGGGCCCGCGCGAGGTGCTCAGCCCCGCCGAGCGCCGCAGCCGGAACCTCCGGTGGGCCCAGGAGCACGCCGTGCCGTGGGTGCGGCGCCGGCTGCGCGGCGAGTCGTCCGGGGACACGATGACCGCGAAGCGGCCCACGCTGGAGCCGATCGGCTCAGCCGCGCTCCCCCGCTGACGCGCGGGGGCGGAGACCATCGAAGAGGATCGCCACGGCCCGGTCGCGCAGGCGCGCGTCCGGGCCGGCGTACTCGGCGGCCCGCGCGGTGCCGATGATCACCGTGATCAGCTCGCCGACGACGAGGTCGTCGCGGACCGCGCCGACGCCCTGCGCCCGCGAGAGCAGCACGCCGAGCGACTCGATCAGCCGCGCGCCGATGTCGGACTCCGTCTTCGGCACGGTGACGCCGGCCGCGGTGAGCGCCTCGAAGTAGGCGTTCTTGGCGCTCGACATCTCGATCCAGCTGGTCAGGAACGCGAAGAACGCACCACCCGGGTCGCCGGACTCCGCCGCGACGACGCTTTCGGCCTCGTCGACGAACCGCTGCAGCCGCGCGTAGAGCACCGCTTCGAGGAGGGCTTCCTTCGTCGGGAAGTGCCGGAAGACGGTGCCGATGCCGACCCCCGCGGCGCGCGCGACCTCTTCGGTGGGTGCCCCGGTGCCCTTGGTGGCGAAGACGCTCTCGGCGGCTTCCAGCACGCGCGCCCGGTTGCGCCGGGCGTCGGCTCGCAGCGGCTTCGACTCGGTGGGTTCAGCGGCGGCGGGGGTCACCACCCGATGGTAGCTGTGCCTCGTCGGTCAGCGTGTCCAGCAGCCGGGCCAGGGCCCGCGGTACGTGGGAGCGCCAGCCGCCGCCCATGATCCGCCGGGACATCCGCTGGAACTCGTCGTCGGGGTCGAACCCCTCGTGGCTGAGGAAGAGCCGGGTGCCGGTGCCTTCGGGTTCGAGGCGCCAGGTGACCGTCCACTGCGGACCCCAGCGGATGCTGAGCTTGCGCTCGGGTTCGACTTCGAGCACCTCGCAGGCCACCGGCCCGCCGGCGAACCCGGCGGCGGGCACCGGCTCGGCCAGCAGCTCGAACCGGTGCCCCACCACGGGTCTGATGTCGTTGGGCATGCTGATCCAGCGTTCGAGCAGGTCCGGTTCGGTGAGCGCGCGCCACACCTTGCGGGCCGGGTGGGCCAGGAACTGGTCGACGTGGATCGCGATCGGGTCGTCGTCGGTCACAGGTCCTCTTCCTGGTCCAGCAGGTCACGCAGGTTGGCGAGTTTGCCGCGCCAGAAGCGTTCGTACGGGGTGAGCCAGTCCGCGACCTCTTCCAGCGGGGCCGCCTCCAGCCGGTAGACGCGGTTGCGGCCGTGGCGCTGTTCGTCGACCAGGCCGGCCTCCCGGAGCACCCGCAGGTGTTCCGAGAGACTGGGCCGGGCCATCTCGAACCGCTCGGCGATCGCGCCCGCGGCCATCGGGCCGTCGAGCAGCAGCCGCAGCACCTCCCGCCGGGCCGGGCTGGCCAGCGCGGCGAAGACGTCGTCGTTGACCGGCATCAGCGCGGCCGGTTTCCGATGTCGGCCGCCTCGAGCAGGCCGATGCTGTGGCCGTCGAGGTCGGTGGTCTGCAGTCGGAAGTGCCGCGGACCGGCCTCTACGCCGATGACCTGTCGGTCGGTCAGCACGACGCCGGTCCGTGCGCCCTTCGGGGCGACCATCACGAAGTGGCCGCCCTCGGGCGTGCGGCGGTCGACGAGCGTGCCGAACCCGAGTTTCCCGACGTAGAAGTCCCGCGCGCGGGCGTGGTCGGCGACGGGCGGGGTCAGGAACTGGACGTGGGTGACCGGCATGCGGCCGACAATACGTAGGAGATCTCCTACATGTCAACCGGGCTGCCGAACCACCGCTCCAGGGCCGCCCGCAGCGCCTTCCGATCGGTGTCGTCGGGATCCGCCGCGCTCGTCGCCCAGGCGACGTACCCGTCGGGCCGGATCAGCATCGCGGTCGCCTCCTGACCGGCCTTCCCGGTGATGACGTCGACGCGGCCGGCCCAGCCGGCCACCTCGGCGCCCAGCGAGGCCGCCGGGGTCAGGTCGAGCAGCAGCGGCCGGGCCGTCCTGGTCAGCTCGGCGAGCCGCACTCCGTTGGCCGGCACCAGATCCGGGGCCCAGCGGCCGTCGAGCGGGTGGGCGGTGCCCGGCTCGTAGCGGATGTCGGCGCCGGACATCAGGTCCGCGATGTGCTGCACGGTGCTCGGCTGCCGCAGCAGCTCGCCGAACAGCTCCCGCAGTGCCGTGACGTCACTGCCCGGCGCGATGAGCGCGGACTGGGCCTGCGAGTGCATGACGACCCGCTCCGCGACCGGGCGGCGTTCGGCCTCGTAGGTGTCGAGCAGCCCGGCCGGCGCCCGGCCGCCGATCTCGGCGGCGAGCTTCCAGCCGAGGTTGACCGCGTCCTGCAGGCCGAGGTTGAGCCCGGGCCCGCCGATCGCGGAGTGGACGTGCGCCGCGTCGCCGACCAGCAGCACACGACCGGCGCGGAACCGGTCGGCGAGCCGGGTGTTGCGGCCCTTCAGCCGGCGCAGCAGGTGCGGGCCGTCGCCTTCGGGCGGGCCGATCGGCAGGTCGAAGCCGAGAACCCGGCGGACGCTCGCGCGCACCTCGTCGAGGGTCACCGGACGGTCTTCGTCGTCCTCGGCGTCGTCGCCCCACTCGATGGCGGTCACGCCAGTGCCCGCGGCCAGCGGCGCGTAGACGAAGAGCCCGTGTTCGGTGCGGTAGTGGAACAGCGGCGGGATCACGCCGTGGCCCGGCACGCGCAGGCCGCCGGTCGCGGCGTCGATCAGGTCCGCGGGCACGGTGGCGCTGGCGCTGTAGGAGATCGTGCGATCGTCGGTGACGCCGGGGAACCCGATCCCGGCGAGCTTGCGGGTGACGCTCTTGCCGCCGTCCGCGCCGACGACGTACCGCGTGGTCAGCGCGTAGGGCCCGTCCGGGCCGGCGACCTCGACGGTGACCTGCTCGTCGTCCTGGGTCAGGCCGGTCAGCGCGTGGCCCCGGCGGATTCCGACGCCGAGTTCGGCCGCGCGCTCGCCGAACGCGGCTTCGATCCGCCGCTGCGGGACGGGGAGGATGTTCAGCGGGTTGGGCTCGGCGAGGGTGAGGTCGAGGCGCAGCGCCCCGAACACGAAGGCGGGCACGGGCGGGCCGATCGGGCCGGCCAGCCGCTCGTGCAGGCCGCGGCGGTCGAGCAGGCGCACGACCTGGCCGACGAGCCCGTTCGCGCGGGGCGTCGGGCTCGGTTCGGGCAGTGCCTCGAGGACGATCGGGCGGACTCCGGCCAGGGCCAGCTCGCAGGCGAGCATGAGGCCGTTCGGTCCGGCTCCGGCGATGACGACGTCTTCCATGGCGGAACTCCTTGTGCTGAAGCGGAAAAGGGCATGACGAACTCGCCCGGCGGATGCCGGGCGCCCCAGTGGTGCGATAGGTCAGCGCGGTTCGGGCAGGCCGGCGGCGAGCCGGCCGAACACGTCCCGCAGCAGGGTTTCCATCGACGGCGGCGGGTCGCTGCCGAGCCACTGCTGGATCACGACGTGGTGCGCGGCCCCGACCACGGCCGCCACCAGCTGCGGGTAGACGTCCGTGGCGGCGTCGGTGCCGGTGCGTTCGGCGACGGCGAGGGCGAACTCGGCCTCCCCCGCGGTCACCGCCTTGTGCATCTCGCCCTGCAGCGCGGGCTCGGCGACCATCAGCCGGACGCCCTCGATCCACGCCTGGTCCGGCGCGCGCCCCTGCCCCTGCTCGCCGAGCGCGAACCCGGTCAGCACGGCGTGGGTGACGGCCTCCCACAGCGGCTCCCCGACCGGCCGCTCGCGCAGCGCGGCCGCGATGGCCCGCGACCGGTCGTACTGGCGGGCCGCGATGGCCTCGCCCTTGCTGCCGAAGTAGTTGCTGAAGGTCCGGGTGGACACCCCGGCCTCGGCGGCGATGTCCTCGACCCGGACGTTGTCCAGCCCCCGTTCGACGGTGAGCCGGATGGCCGCCCAGCTCAGCGCGACGCGCGTCTCCTGCTTCTTGCGCTCACGGAGGCCGCCGGTGTCGAGGTCCATGACCCCAAGGTACCGAAACTTGCCGAATCTGCAAACCTGCCGATTCGGCAACTTTGATGGAGCCGCCGGAAGTCCTTCACGGCTTGAACAACTTCTCCGTCATCGATCGCCGAATTCGTCGAGGACCGTCACACTGTTGTGTGACGTCGGTCACCGGAGGTGTTGATAGATGGTCCTCGGAGACAATGGAATCACTCACAAGGTGGAGCCGGACAGCAAGTCAGGGCGGGTGCAAGTACGGCGTGCGGCGCTGGCGAGCTCGATCGGCACGACCATCGAGTGGTACGACTTCTTCCTCTACAACACCGCGGCCGCCCTCGTTTTCCCGCACCTGTTCTTCCCCGCGTCGAGCGCCTACGCCGGGGCGATGCAGTCCTTCGCGACCTACGCGGTCGGGTTCGCGGCCCGCCCGGTCGGGGCCGCGATCTTCGGGCACTGGGGTGACCGGATCGGGCGCAAGACGACGCTGATCGTCACGTTGCTGCTGATGGGCATCTCCTCCGGCGTGGTCGGGCTGCTGCCCGGGACGGCGTCGATCGGGTTCGCGGCGCCGTTGATCCTGGTGCTGCTGCGGCTGGTCCAGGGCATCGCGATCGGCGGCGAGTGGAGCGGCTCGGTGCTGCTCGCGATGGAGTGGGGCGACCAGAAGAAACGCGGGCTGCTCGGCAGTTTCGCGCAGATCGGCGTGCCGGTCGGGCTGGTGCTCGGCACCGGCGGCATGACGCTGCTCTCGGCGACGCTCTCCCCCGCGTCCTTCGACTCCTGGGGCTGGCGGCTGCCGTTCCTGGCCAGCCTGATCCTGGTCGCGATCGGCCTGGTGATCCGGCTGAAGATCCTCGAGACGCCGATGTTCGCCAAGCTCATCGAGAAGGGCGAGACCGCGAAGACCCCGGTGCTCGACGCGATCCGCCAGCACTGGCGCGAGATCCTGCTCTCGTCCGGGGTGCGTTTCAGCGAGCAGATGCCGTTCTACCTGTTCACCAGCTACGTGCTGATCTACGTCGTGGCGCGCCACGACTTCAGCAAGACGTTCGTGCTCAACGCGGTGCTCGTCGGCGCCGCACTGGAACTGCTCATGATCCCGTTGTTCTCGCAGCTGTCCGACCGGTACGGCCGCAAGAAGGTCTACCTGACCGGGGTGGTGCTCACCGGGCTGATCGCGTTCCCCTACTTCGCGATCCTGACCAGCGGCGGGCACGCGCTGGTGTTCGTGATCGTCGTCGTGTCGTTCATCCCGCACGCGCTGCAGTACGGGCCGCAGGCCGCGCTCATCGGCGAGAGCTTCCCGACGCACCTGCGGTACGGCGGCGCGGGCCTGGGCTACCAGCTGGCGTCGGTGTTCGCGGGCGGGCCGGCGCCGCTGCTGGCGACGTGGCTGCTGCACCAGACCGGGACGCCGTACTCGATCTCGGGCTACATCGTGCTGTCGGCGATCGTCTCGGTGGTGTGCGTGATCTGGCTGAAGGACCGCTCCCACGCCGACATCGACGACGCGAGCGTCTACCGCCGGGCCTGAAACGCCGTGAAGGCCTCCTTACCGGCCATAAGAGCCGGTAAGGAGGCCTTCACGGACCAGACGTCAGCGGCGCGGGCCACCGAACGGGGGCTGCTGCGGGAACGGCCCGCTGCCCGGGTTCTGCTGCTGGCCACCGAACTGCCCCGGCGGCGGGGTCTGCGGCGGCGGGCCCTGGTAGGCCCCGCCCTGCGGCGGACCGGAGTGCTGCTGGGACTGCAGGGGCGACTGCGGCTGGGGCAGGCCGGCGGGCGGCGTCGATGCCTGCTTCGGCGGTGCGGGCGCGGGGGTGACCTCGGTGCCGCGGTCCTCTTCCGCCTCGGGCTCCGGCGCGGGAGCCTGCTGCTGCTGCGGACGCGGGATCTGCGGCCGCGCGGGCGGTGCGCTGCTCGGCACCCCGAGCGCCGGGACCTCCTGGCGCGCCACGGCTTCCGCGGCCGCGACGGCCTCGGCGACCTTCGGGTCGCTCTTCGTCTCGAACCAGTCGGCGACCTCTTCGTCCTCGAGCTCGGGCTTGGCCGGGACGTCGTCGTCCTTCGCCGGCTCGTAGCGGAAGACGCCGTCGTCGCCCGGAGCGCCGAGCGCGCGGGCGAAGCCTTCGAGGGCCTTGCCGTAGTCGCTCGGGATCATCCAGACCTTGTTCGCGTCGCCCTGCGCCATCTGCGGGAGCGTCTGCAGGTACTGGTAGGCCAGCACCTCCGGCGTCGGGCGGCCGGCCTTGATCGCGGCGAACACCTTCTCGATCGCCTTCGCCTGGCCCTGCGCCTGCAGGTAGCGCGCGGCGCGTTCACCCTGCGCCCGCAGGATGCGCGACTGCCGCTCGGCCTCGGCGGCGAGGATGGTGGCCTGGCGGGCACCTTCGGCCGAGAGGATCTGGCTCTGCTTCTGGCCTTCCGCGGTCTTGATCGCGGACTCCCGCTGACCTTCCGCGGTGAGGATCATGGCGCGCTTCTCACGGTCGGCGCGCATCTGCTTCTCCATCGAGTCCTGGATGGAGGGCGGCGGGTCGATCGCCTTGAGCTCGACGCGGCCGACGCGGATGCCCCAGCGGCCGGTCGCCTCGTCGAGCACGCCGCGCAGCTGGGTGTTGATCGAGTCGCGCGAGGTCAGGGTCTGCTCGAGGCTCATGCCACCGACCACGTTGCGGAGCGTGGTGGTGGTGAGCTGCTCGACACCGACGATGTAGTTCGAGATCTCGTAGACCGCGGCACGCGAGTCGGTGACCTGGAAGTACACGACGGTGTCGATCGACACCGTCAGGTTGTCCTCGGTGATGACGGGCTGCGGCGGGAACGAGACGACCTGCTCGCGCAGGTCGATCCGGGCCCGTACCTTGTCCAGGAACGGAACCAGGAAGGTGAGGCCCGGTGACGCCACTGTCCGGAACCGGCCCAGCCGCTCGATCACGGCCGACTGCGCCTGCGGCACGACCATGATCGCCTTGGCCACCACGATGATCACGAACAGGACCACCGCGATGACGGCTATGAGCGCTGCTGTCCCCAAGAGACCTTCTCCTTACCTAGTACCATTCTTGCGCGGTTGACGGTGTTCCGGGCGCCGCGGGCGGATTCACCGTGAGCTCGAGCCCCTTGGTGGTGATCCCCCAGCGTCCCGTGGTGTCGTGCAGGACCGTCCACACTGTACGGTGCAGGTCCTCCGGTGCGGCGACGGCACGCTCGGCGGTCGTCAGCCCGGTCTCCCGCCGCAGCGCGGTCAAGGTCAGCTGTTCGATCGCGATGGCCGGGTTGCCGATTTCGTAGGTGGCCAGCCGCGGGTCCGTGACGGCGAAAGTGACCTCGAACCCGACGAGGACCTCGTGCCCGTCACCCGCTTCGACGGCCCGCGGCGGGCACGACAGGATCTGGTCGCCGAGGTCGACGCGGGCCCGGACGCTGTCGGCGAACGGGGTCACGAAGTGCCGGCCGGGGCCGAGCACGGTGCGGAACCGCCCGCCGCGCTCGATCACCGCGGCCCGGCCTTCGGGCACGCGCACCAGGCCGAGGCTCACAGCTCGGCCGACACGACGGCGGTGGCCCCGGCGATCTCGACCACGGTGACCGCGGTCCCGGGAGCGATCGGCTCGTGCTGTTCGGAAATGCTGCGCGCGGACCAGACGTCCCCGGCGAGCTTCACCTGCCCCGCTTCGAAATCCACTGTGGACACCACGACGGCGCGGGCACCGATGAGCGCGTCGATGCCGGTGCGGTGACCGGTGCCGGCGAAGAACCGGCGTTTCAGCGCGGGCCGGACCAGCACGAGCATCCCGACCGAGGTCACGGCGAACACGACGGCGTCGATCAGCAGGTTCCCGGTGAGCACGTCGGAGCCCGCACCGAACAACGCGGCGACGCCGAGCATGATCAGCACGAAGTCGCCGGAGAGGACTTCCGCGATCATCAGGGCGATGCCGACGATCAACCAGACCACTGCCCATGCCATGGCTTCATGCTCTCAGATCGTGCCGGTTCGCACCGGCGGAGTGACGGGAAGTGACCCACGCGTGACCTTGGACAAATCGGACATTCAGCTCTCTTCCGTCGGCTCCGTGACGAAGTCGATGAGCCGCTCCACCGCCCCGATGAGCGGGGTCTCGAGGTCGCGGAAACTGCTCACCCCGCTCAGGACACGTTGCCAGCCTTCGAAAGGTTGCCCCCAGCCGAGCGCGTCGCAGATCCCCTGCTTCCACTCGGTGCCGCGCGGGATCTTCGGCCACGCCCTGATCCCGACCGCCCCGGGCCGCACGGCCTCCCAGACGTCGATGTAGGGATGGCCGGTGACCAGCACGTTCGCGTCACGGACGCCCGCGACGAGCCGGGACTCCTTGCTGCCGGGCACGAGGTGGTCGACCAGCACGCCGAGGCGCCGGCCGGGACCGGTGCCGAACTCGGCGATGCGGTCGGAGAGCACGTCGACGCCGTCGAGCGGTTCCACGACGACGCCTTCGACGCGCAGGTCGTGGCCCCAGACGCGTTCGACCAGCTCGGCGTCGTGCTTGCCCTCGACCCAGATGCGCGAGTCGCGGGCGACGCGCGCCTGCAGGCCCTGGACCTTGACCGAGCCGGACGCCGACACCTGCTTGACCGGCGCCTGCACCGTCTTGACCGGCACGAGCGTCACCGGCTTGCCCTCCAGCAGGAACCCGGCGGGTTCGAGCGGGAACACGCGGTGGCGGCCCTTGCCGTCTTCGAGCACGACGTTGCCGTACTCGATCTTGATCACGGCACCGCAGAACCCGCTGGCCGGGTCTTCGACGACCAGGCCGGGCTCGGCGGGGACTTCCGGCACCTTCTTGCGGCGCCGGCCGGCGAGCACGTCGTCATAGGAGTGGGAGCGCACGACCAGCGAAGGTAGTGGCCGGAGCGACCCCGGTGGGTGACGCCACGCCGGTCAGCGCGCCATCTGCAGCAGGGCGTCGGTGAACGGCGTGTGCTCACCGCGGCGCAGCGGGCCGTGCGCGAGCAGCGGAGCCAGCGCGACGCACCAGGCGTGGACGCGCTCGGCGTCGAGGTGCGGCACGTGCGGCGCGAGCAGGGTGATGCCGTCGTCGATCGTGCCGCCCGCCGCCATCGGCAGGAAGGCCCAGTCGACGGCGTCCATGGCCGGGTCCCCGACGCTGGGGCGCGGGTCGATGGCGACCACGCCGCGGTCCGGGCCGGCGTCGAGGACGTTGCCGGGGTGCAGGTCGCCGTGCACGACCGCGACCGGGCCGCCGGTGGCGGCCAGGGCAAGCGCTCGGTTCCGGGCCCTGGCCAGCAGCTCGCGGGTCAGGTGGGGCTCGGCCGCGGACCCGGGGACGGTGCGGTCGGTGATGTCGTACATGAACGTCACCCGGTCGGTGAGCGACGGGAGGTCGGCCGGGGGTGCGACGCTGTGCAGCTGGGTGAGCAGGTCGCCGATCTCGGCCCACGGGACGTCTCGGCCGCGCAGCTCGGTGCCGGGGACCAGGCCTTCGAGCAGGATCGCGCCGGCGTCGAGGTCGGTGTCGAGGAGCTGCACGGCCCGGCGGCAGCCGGTCCACGCGCGCAGCCCCGCGGCCTCGAGCCGGGCGATCTCGGAGTCCGGCGTCAGTTTCAGGACCTGCAGGTCACCATCAGGGTCGGTGCACAGCAGCGTGCGGCCGGTGTTGCCGGGCCGGGCCTCGCGCACCTCCAGGCCCCAGCGGGCGGCAAGCCGGTCGACGAGGTCCGGGAGGGCGTCGCACCACGGGTCGGCCACGTCCGCGCCGAAGCGGGTCACGAGCCGGGCGCGCGCGGCGTCGTCGAGGACCGCCGTCATCAGAACAGGGGCCAGGGAACCGCGCGCCAGTCGTCGCCGGGCTCGGGGAAGATGCCTTCCGCGAGCAGCAGGTCGGTGCGCTCGGCCAGGGCCCGGATCTCGAACCTGGTGATGTGCTCGGCCAGCTGTTCGCCGAGCTTCCCGTCGATCTCCGAGCGCAGCTTCCGCAGCTTCTCGACGGTGTCCGGCGGCACCGGCTCGCCGATCCAGCCCCACAGCACGGTCCGCAGCTTGGGGTCGGTGTGCAGGCAGATGCCGTGGTCGACGCCGTAGACGCGGCCGTCGACGCCGGGCAGCAGGTGCCCGCCCTTGCGGTCGGTGTTGTTGACGACGATGTCGAGCACGGCGAGGTCGCGCAGGCCGGGGTGGTCGGCGTGGGCCAGCACCGCGGGCTCGCCGAACCGGTCGTGGGCGTGCAGCACGACCCGCCAGCCGTCGGGCAGCTCCTCGGGGGCGCGGACCTCGACCAGGTCGTCCTCGGTCGTCTCGATCCACAGCTGGACCATGCCGGGGCCGAACGGGCCGTCGCGCAGCACGGTCGGCGGGATCCCGCCGATGCCGCTGGCCTCGGCGATGATCGCGGTGGCGACCTCGCGGCCGGCGAGCGTGCCGTCGGGGAAGTCCCACAGCGGCTTCTCCCCCGACACCGGCTTGTACACGACGGTGCCGGTGACGCCGTCGAGCTCGATGGCGCAGAACAGGGTGACGTTGGAGGCGTCGACGAGCCGGCCCTCGACGTCGATGCGGCCGTGCGTGACGAGCTCACGCGACGCCGGGTCGGCCGGGTCCGGCTGTGCCACCGGCGTGTCGGCCATGGTCAGTCTTCGCCCGCGTCGGTGTCGCGCCGGTAGCCGTTCTGCCGGGGGCAGATGTGCCCGGCCGGGTCGAGCGGCTCGGCGCACAGCGGGCACGGCTTGCGGCCGGCGTTGACGACGCGGTCGGCGCGCTCGGCGAAGGCCCGCGCGGCGGCCGGGGTGAGGAAGACGCGGACGGCGTCCGGGCCCTCTTCGGTGTCGTCCAGCACGACCGTTTCGTCGACCTCGCCCTCGGTGATGGCGAGCAGCTCGATGACGACGGCGCTGGAGTCGGCGTCCCAGCCGAGGCCCATGGTGCCGACGCGGAACTCCTCCTCGACCGGCACCGTGAGCGGCTCGAGGTCGACGAGGTCGTCGGGCGCGTCTTCGGGCACATCGGCACCGAAGCGGCTCGCCACCTCCTCGAGCAGCGAGCCGAGGCGTTCCGCGAGGACGACGACCTGCTGTTTTTCGATGGAGACGCTGATCGTCCGCACTTCCTCCGAGGCTTGGAGGTAGAAGGTGCGGTCGCCGGGCTCGCCGACGGTGCCGGCGACGAAGCGATCCGGCTGGCGGAAGACGTGGATTACGCGAGACATAGCACCAACGACCCTAGGCCACCGGCGCATGATCGGCATCCGCCGCCCCTCGTTCCCGGGCCGCTAGCCTCTGGGGGTGTCTCCGATCTCCCCGTACGGAACGTGGTCCTCGCCCATCACCGCCGCCGAGGTGGCCGCCGCCGGCGGCGGCCCGCAGTGGCTCGACGTCGTCGGCGAAGAAGTGTGGTGGGCCGAAGCAAGGCCTGGTGAGCAGGGTCGCGTGGCCCTCGTGCGCGCGGTGCCGGGCGGCGGGACCGAGGACGTGCTCCCGGCGCCGTGGAACGTCCGCAACCGGCTGCACGAGTACGGCGGGAGGCCGTGGGTGGCCGTCGGCGGTGTGGTGGTGTTCACGCACTGGGCCGACCAGCGGGTGTACGCCCAGCGGCCCGGGGGTGTGGTGGCGCTCACTCCGGAGCCCGCGGTGCCCCAGGCCGTCCGCTACGGCGACCTCGGACCGGGCCGGCCCGGTGAGGTCTGGGCGGTGCGCGAGCGCAGTGTCGGCGAGCGCCCGGCCGACATCGAACGCGAACTGGTCGCGATCGCGGTGGCCGACGGCGCCGAGCGGGTGCTGGGCGCGAGCCACCACTTCCTGACCGCGGCGAAGCTGTCCCCGGACGGGCGGCACGCGGCGTGGTTCGGCTGGGACCACCCGGCGATGCCGTGGGACGGCACCGAGCTGTGCGTCGCACCCGTGGCCGAGGACGGGACGTTCGGGCCGCACCGGGTGGTCGCGGGCGGCGCGGACGTGTCCGTCTGCCAGGTCGAGTGGGAGTCGGCGGACACGCTGCTGGCGCTGCTGGACCCGGACGGCTGGTGGAACCTGCACCGCGTCGGCCTCGACGGGACGCTGACCAACCTCGCGCCGGTCGAGCAGGAGCTGGGCGGGCCGCTCTGGAAGCCGGGCGCGCGGTGGTTCGCGCCGCTGGGCGGCGGCCGGCACGCGGTGCTGGCGTCGAGCCGGCTGGCCGTGCTGGACGAGGCGGCCGGCTCGGTGACGACCGTGGCGCACCAGCTGACGGCGTGGTCGAGCACCGGGCTCGCCGCCTACGACGGCGGCGTCGCCGGGGTCGCGGCCGGGCCGATCCGCGAGGCCGGCGTCGTGCACTACGCGATCGACGCGGACCTGCTCACCGACCTGACCGAGCAGCCGGAGCTGGCCGTGGCCCACGTGCCGGTGCCGGACGAGCGGGTGTTCACGACGACCGGCGGTGAGACCGTGCCGGTGGTGCTCTACCCGCCGTCCAACCCGGAGTTCATCGCGCCCGAGGGCGCGGTGCCGCCGCTGCTGGTGCACGTCCACGGCGGGCCGACCGGCCAGCACCTGCCGGTGCTGGACCTGGAGATCGCGTACTTCACCAGCCGCGGGTTCGCTGTCGCGGCCGTGAACTACGGCGGCTCGACCGGGTTCGGCCGCGCCTACCGGGAGCGGCTGCGTGAGCAGTGGGGGGTCGTCGACGTCGCCGACTGCGTCGCGGTGGCCGAGGCGCTGGTGGCGGCCGGGCTGGCCGACGGCGAGCGGCTGGCGGTCCGGGGCGGCAGCGCCGGCGGGTTCACCGCGGCGGCGTCGCTGACCACGACGAAGACCTACCGCGCGGGCACGGTGATGTACCCGATCGTGGACCTCGCCGGGTGGACCGGCGACGGCGGCGAGACGCACGACTTCGAGTCGCGGTACCTGGAGGGTCTGGTCGGTTCGCTGCCCGCGCACCGGCAGCGCTACGTCGACCGGTCGCCGCTGGCGAACGCCGGGGCGCTGGCCGGGCCGGTGCTGTTCCAGCAGGGTCTGGAGGACCGGATCTGCCCGCCGGAGCAGGCGGACCGGTTCGTCGCCGGGCTGGCCGGGCGCGGGATCCCGTACGCCTACCAGCGGTTCCCCGGTGAGCAGCACGGGTTCCGCCGCGCGGAGACGATCGTCGCGGCGCTGGAGGCCGAATTGTCCTTCTACGGCCAGGTGTTCGGGTTCGAGGCGCCGGGTGTGCCGCGGCTGGAGCTGTCGCGGTGAGGCCGCCGCGGTTGCGGGCGGGCGACACGCTCGCCCTGGTGGCGCCGGCCGGCCCGGTGCCGGCGGACCTGCTGGAGAAGGCGCTGCCGGTGCTGCGCGGCTGGGGTGTCGAGCTGCGGATCGGGCCGTGCGTGCGCGCTTCGGCGGGGTCACCGCCGTACCTGTCCGGCTCGGACGCCGCGCGGGCGGCGGAGTTCACCGAGGCGTGGTGCGACCCGGGGGTGCGGTGCGTCCTGGCCGCGCGCGGTGGTTACGGCGTGCAGCGGATGCTGGACCTGGTCGATTGGGCGGCGTTGCGTGCGGCGGGGCCGAAGGTGCTGGCCGGGTCGAGTGACGTCACGGCGTTGCACCGGGCGGTGGACGTCCACTTGGGACTGTCCAGTTTGTTCTCCCCGATGCCGGCGAGCGTGCTGTTCGACGACGTCGCGGTGGAGCACCTGCGGCGCGCGTTGTTCGAGCCGGAGCGCAATCTCGTCGTGCGGGGCGCCGCGGCGTCGACCCTGGTGCCGGGCCGCGCGTCGGGGACGCTCGTGGGCGGGAACCTGTCGTTGCTGGCGGGCGGCATCGGAACGCCGGAGCACGGGTCGGCGCGGGACGCGGTCGTGCTGCTGGAGGACGTCACCGAGAGCGTCTACCGGCTGGACCGGATGCTGACGCAGCTGCTGCGCAGCGGCTGGTTCGCCGGGGTCCGCGGGATCGTGCTGGGCTCGTGGGCGGCGTGCGGGTCCCCGGCGGACGTCGAGGCGCTGTTGCTGGAGCGGCTGGGGCCGCTGGGGGTGCCGATGGTGGGCGAGTTCGGGTTCGGGCACGTGGCGTCGTCGCCGACGTTGCCGCTGGGTGTGCCGGTGACCTTGGACGCGGACCTGGGGACGCTGACGTTCGACGCCCCGGCGCTGACATGAGGCTGCCTCCCGAGGAAGCCCGCGCCCGGTTCGCCGCCGCCCGAGTGGCCCGGCTGGCGACGGCGTCGGCGGCCGGTGTCCCGCACCTGGTCCCGGTGACGTTCGCGGTGCACGGCGACCGGATCGTGTTCGCGGTGGACCACAAGCCGAAGTCGTCGTTGGCTCTGCGCCGGTTGGCGAACATCGCGGAGAACCCGGCGGTGAGCTTCCTGACCGACGGCTACGACGAGGACTGGTCACGCCTGTGGTGGACCCGCGCGGACGGCGTCGCGAGGGTCCTCTCCGACGCGGACCGCGCCGAGCCGGTGTCGTGGCTGGTGGCGAAGTACGAGCAGTACGCGGAGCGTCCGCCGGAGCACGCGGTGGTCTCGACCCTGGTCCACACCTGGCGCAGCTGGGCCGGGTCGTGAGTGTTTAGAGGGTTAGAACCCGCCTGAACACTTACGACAAGCCGCGGCAGACCTTCAGGGCGACAGTATTCGGTCGGTTCGGGCGCCCGGGGCTGGTTGGCTGCGCTGGTCGGCGAGGTGATCTTCGCTCACCAGCACGGCGGCTTCGTCGCGTGGCGCGTCGATCCGGCCAAGCTTCCACCCGGCTGTGCGAGCATGCTTTCGCCGGGTTGCGGCAGCTGGGCCCGAAGGTCGTCGAGATCTGGACCGGCGGGGACCCGTTCCACGCGCCGGCGCGGGCGTTGTACGAGAGCCTGGATTGTGTCGCGTTGCCGCTGATGGTCTACTTCCGCGAGCCCTAGTCGCGGATGAACTTCTCCGGGCGGCGCCAGGCGTCGATGAGCCCGAGCGGGTCCGGGCGCAGCAGGGACGCCGCCGAGTAGAGGCTCGCCACGACGACCAGGGCGATGAACCACCAGTCGTACAGCGCCTGCTCGCCCGTCGGGTAGTAGACCAGCGTCACGAACACCACGACCGCGACCACGACCGCGAGGTGGCGGGGTTGCCACTTGAACGCCGACAGCAGCACGAAACCCCAGGTCAGGTACCACGGCAGGGTCGGCGGCATGAGGATCGCCACCGCCAGCAGCGAGATGCCGGCGCGGTAGACGGCCTCGTGGCCGCCGCCGCGGGCCAGCCACCACTGGCGCACTCCGAAGGCGACCAGCAGGAGCATGCCCGCCGCACGGGCGACCGTGACGAACGGCGAGACCTGGACGTCCACCACCAGGTGCACGAGGTTGTAGAAGACCTCGCCGATGCCGGTGGGGATGTTGAGCCAGTTCGCGATGAGCTGCGGGGCCTTGAGGCCGGACCACCAGCCGAGGTTGAGCGACCCCAGCGAGATCCACGTGCCGGCGACGAACACCGGCAGGAACAGCCCGACCGAGGCGGCGCCGGCGCGCAGGAAGTTGCGGACCTTCGACTCGCCCGCCATGTGGTTGGCCCACATCCAGACGATGAACGGCAGCGCGATCGCCGCCGTCGGCTTGATCAGCATGCCGATCGTGACCAGGACGACCGCGAGGACGTGCTTGCGTTCCAGGGCGGCGAGGACGCCGATGGTGAGGAACGCGAGCATCATCAGGTCGTTGTGCGGGCCACCGAAGAGGTGGATGACCATCATCGGGCTGGCCACCGCGAGCCACAGCGCGACCGGGAGCTTGCCGCCGAGGTGCTTGACCAGCCGCGGCAGTGCCCACAGCGTGCCGGCCAGGCCGACCAGCAGGACCAGGCGCATGAGGATGACGCCGAGGATCATGTTGTCGCCGGAGACGGCGACGACGCCCTTGGAGATCAGCAGGAACAGCGGCCCGTACGGCGCCGGGGTGGTCTGCCAGAGCGGGTGGACGTTCTGCACCACGTTCGGCAGCACGTCGAGCTCGGCGGGCCCGTTGGCGTACGGGTCGAGGCCGTAGAGCAGCTGGGCGCCCTGGCCGAGGTAGGAGAAGACGTCGCGGGTGAACAGCGGCGGCGAGATGAGCAGCGGCGCCATCCAGCAGCCGGCGGCGACCAGGATCGGGCGGCTGCCGACGCGGCCCTGCAGGACGTAGCGGCCGAGCCGGACCCACGCCCACACCACGAGGCCGAAGCCGGTGTAGAGGACGGCGTTGGCGAGCATGCGCCCGTGGCCGTAGCGGATCCACGAGAGCGGGCCGTGGCCGAGCACGGGGTCCTTGATGAGGATGCCGCCGGCGCCGAAGGCGGCGAGCATGAGCAGCGTGCTGCCGACGGTGCCCATCGCGATCGTGCGGTACGGGAATCGCGAGGGCACGAGGAGCCGCTCGGCCAGTCCGGTCGAGGACGTCTGCGCGGGGTCGGTGGTGGTCGCCATTTCCGTTCGGAGGTTACACACCTGGCCGAGGTGACCTTTCCGCAGTGCCGGGTTTCGGTGGGACGAGCCCGGCACCGCGGTTTCAGGCCTGCGCGGTCCGGCGCTGGGCGGTGCCGCCGGGCAGGGCGGCCAGCAGGGATTTCGTGTACTCGTGGTGCGGGTCGAGCAGGACCTGTTCGACGGTCCCGGTTTCGACGAGCTCGCCGCGGTACATCACGGCGACGCGGTCGGCGA
Organism: Amycolatopsis sp. WQ 127309; assembly: GCF_023023025.1. Taxonomy (NCBI): domain Bacteria; kingdom Bacillati; phylum Actinomycetota; class Actinomycetes; order Pseudonocardiales; family Pseudonocardiaceae; genus Amycolatopsis; species Amycolatopsis sp. WQ 127309. The sequence continues at coordinate 8,249,201 of NZ_CP095481.1, read as the reverse complement.
TGTTCCAGGCCAGCCCGAGGTCGTGGGTGATCACCAGGCCGGCCAGGCCGAGTTCGCGCCGCAGCCGCAGCAGCAGCCCGAGGATCTCGCCGCGGACGGACGCGTCCAGTGACGCGACCGGCTCGTCGGCCACGATGACCGATGGTTCCAGCGCCAGGGCCCCGGCGATCACGACGCGCTGGCGCTGGCCGCCGGAGAGCTCGTGCGGGAGCCGGTCGGCGTAGCGCTCCGCGGGCCGCAGTTCGGCGGCCTCCAGGGCCCGGTGGACGACCGCGCGCTCGTCGCGCAGGCCGTGGATGCGGGGGCCTTCGGCGACGGCCTCGTAGACGGTGTGGGCCGGGTTGAGCGCACTGGTCGGGTCCTGCAGCACGAGCTGGACCTGACGGCGGTAGGCCTTGAGCCCGGCCCCGCCGGCCGGCACCGGTTTGCCGGCGTAGCGGACCACGCCGGAGTCGGGTTTCTGCAGGCCGAGCAGGGTGCGGGCGAGTGTCGTCTTGCCGGAGCCGGACTGCCCGACCAGTGCGACGATCTCGTCGCGCGACACCGTGAGGTCGACGCCGGCGACCGCGTCGATCCGCTTGCCGGTGCGGTCGCGGAAGGACACCCGCAGGTTCTCCGCGGCCAGCAGCGGCTCGGTGTCGGCGCCGCGGGACGCCGGTTCCGGCGGCAGCGGCGTGCTGGTGGCCGGGGCGAACCGGGACACCGGGTCGCCGACGGTCGGGAACGCCGCGGCCAGGGCCTGGCTGTGCGGGTGCCGCGGGTCGGCCATCAGCTCGGCGCCGGGGCGTTCTTCGACGATCTCGCCGTCGTACATCACCGCGATGCGCTCGCAGGTGGCGGCGAGCACGGACAGGTCGTGGCTGATCATGATCAGCCCGATGTCCTGTTCGGCGACCAGCCGCGAGAGCAGGGCGAGGACCTGGGCCTGGACGATGACGTCGAGCGCGGTGGTGGGCTCGTCGGCGATGATCAGCCGGGGCGAGCAGGCCAGGGCCATCGCGATCATGACGCGCTGCTTCTGCCCGCCGGAGAGCTCGTGCGGGTAGGCGCCGGCGCGGCCCGGGGGCAGGTCGACTTGGGTGAGCAGGTCGGCGACGCGGGCGTCGATCTCGGCGTCGGACAGCATCCTGCCGTCGGTTGGGTGCAGCCGCAGCGGCTCGGCGATCTGCTCGCCGATCTTGCGGACGGGGTTGAGCGCGTGCATGGCGCCCTGGAAGACCACGGACGCCTCGGCCCAGCGGACCGCGCGCAGCCGGCCCCACTTCATGGCGGTGACGTCTTCGCCGTCGAGGAGGATCTCGCCGCTGATCTTCGCGGTGCGTGGCAGCAGGCGCAGGACGCTCATCGCGACCGTGGACTTGCCGGAGCCGGACTCCCCCGCCACGCCGAGCGTGCCGCCGGGGTCGAGGGTGAGGTCGACCCCGCGCACGGCGGGGATGTCGCCGCCGGCCGTCTCGTAGGTGACGGTGAGGTCCTTGAGCTGCAGCAGCGGGGTCACTTCTTCAACCTCGGGTTGAGCACGGTCTCCAGTCCCCGGCCGACCAGGGTGAAGCAGAGCACGACGAGCACGATGGCGATGCCCGGCGGGAGCAGGTTCCACCAGGCGCCGCGGGTGACGGCGCCGTTGTTGAGGGCGGTCTCCAGCATCGCGCCCCAGGAGACGGCGTTCGGGTCGCCGACGCCGAGGAAGGCCAGGGTGGCGTCGGCGATGACGGCGTTGCCGACGACCAGGGTGGTGTTGGCCAGCACGAGCGGCGCGACGCCGGGCAGGACGTGCTTGCCGACGACGTGCAGGTGGCCCCCGCCCAGTGCCCGGGCGCGTTCGATGTAGGGCCGGCTCTCGATGGTCAGCGTCTGGGCGCGGACCAGCCGCGCGGTGCCGGGCCAGGAGGTCAGGCCGATCGCGACGATGACCGTGGTGACGCCTTGGGGCAGCACGGCCGAGAGCGCGATGGCCAGCACCAGCGACGGCAGGACCAGGAAGAAGTCGGTGAACCGCAGCAGGATCGTCGAGACCCAGCCGCCGAAGTGGGCGGCGGTGATGCCGATGAGCGTGCCGATCAGCACGGACAGCACGGTCGCGGAGAACCCGACGAGCAGCGAGATCCGGGCGCCCCAGAGCGTCATGAGCAGCACGGACCGGCCGTCGATGTCGGTGCCGAGCCAGTACGCGCCACTCGGCGGGCGCAGCGCACCGCCGTTGGCCTTGGTGACGTCGAGGCCGCCCTCGTCGCTGATCACCGGCAGCAGCAGCGCCATCACGACGGTGAGGGCGAGCAGGATCAGCCCGGTGAGCGCGCCCTTCTGGGCGGCGAACTCGGTCCAGGTGCGCGCCGCGGACTGGCGACGCCGCCGCCAGGCGATCGCCCGCGGCGATTCGATGGACTCGACGGACTCGGTGGTCATGAGGTGCGCACCCTCGGGTCGAGCACGCGGTAGAGCAGCTCCGCGAGCAGGTTCATCAGCACGACGGCGCCGGCGAGGACGACGAAGACCCCTTGCAGCACCGGCAGGTCCGGGCCGTGCAGGGCCTGGTAGGTCAGCTGCCCGAGGCCCGGCCAGCTGAACACCGCCTCGACCGAGACGGCGCCGGCGACGACCGCGCCGAACTGCATGAACACCAGCGTCGTGGTGGGCAGCAGCGCGTTCGGGACGGCGTGGCGGCGGCGGACGAGGTCGTCCTTCAGCCCCTTCGCGCGGGCCGTGGTCAGGTAGTCGGCGTTCATCTCCCCCAGCAGCGACGAGCGCATGATCAGCATGTACTGGGCGTAGAACACCGCCAGCAGCGTCACGCAGGGCAGCACCAGGTGGTGCAGGACGTCGAGGGTCTGGGAGAAGACGTCCGGTGCCGCGTCCGGGGAGTGCATGCCGCGGCTGGGGAACAGGCCGTTGGTCGCGACCAGCAGGATCAGGCCGAGCCAGAACTGCGGGACCGACCACAGCGTGAGCGCGATGCCGGTCTGGGTGCGGTCGAACACGCTGTCGCGCCGCCAGGCCGCGCGCGTCCCCAGCCACAGCCCGAGCGCGATGGCGAGCACGGTCGCGCTGCCGACCAGCAGGATCGTCGGCCAGAGGCGTTCGCCGATCATGTCGGCGACCGGGCGCTGCTCCAGGTAGGACGTGCCGAAGTCGCCGTGCAGCAGCTTCCACAGGTAGTCGCCGAACTGCTGGAACACGGGCCGGTCGACGCCGAGGCGCTCCCGGATCTCCGCGATCTGCTTCGGGTCGGTCGGCCGGTCGCGGATCATCGTGGCGACCGGGTCGCCGGGCAGCATCCGGAACAGGAAGAAGAACAGCACGATCACCAGCAGGATGCTGACGAGCGCTTCGCCGGCCTTCTTGAGGACGAACCGGGTGGTGCCGGTCCCGCCGCGGCGCTCGTCGGGGTCGACGAGCGCCGCGGCTTGTTCGGGGGCGGTCATGCGCTACTCGCGGTCTTCGGACGTCTTGTTGCGGCGGCTGATGATGACGAGCCCGCCGGCCACGATCACCACGACGATGACGCCGACGACGATCCACACGACCGTGCCGCTGTCGCCGGAGCCGGCCGAGGCCTCGGTGCCGGCCGGGGTGGCGCCGTAGACGCCCCAGTAGCCGGACTGCTCGAGGATCGCGCCCTCGGGCTGCGGCTGCTTGGCGAAGCCGGAGAACTTGTCCGAGCGGTACGCCTCGAGCGCGTTCTGGTAGTCGAGCACGACGTTGACGGCCTGGCTCGCGAGGCGGGCCTGGGCCTGCTTCACCGTGGCGGCCCGCTGCGTGTCGTCGGTCTCGGTGAGCTGCTTGGCGCGCAGCGCGTCGAACTCGGGGTCGCAGAAGAACGTGTCGGTCGTGGCGCCCTTGCCCTGGGCGTTCGGCCGGGCCGCGCAGGTGTGCAGCTGCAGCGCGGAGTCCGGGTCCGGGTTCGTCGCGTAGCCGGAGATCGCCAGGTCGTAGTTGCCGGCCGTGGTGCGGTCGTTGAGCTCGTCGTCGGAGACGAGCTCCTGCTTGACCGTGATGCCGATGTCCTTGAGCCAGCCGGAGACGTACTGCGCGAGCCGCTGGTCGTAAGGCCGGTTCGCGTGTCCGGTCAGCCGCAGTTCCAGCTTCGCGCCGCCGGGCGCGGCGCGGACGCCGTCGGCGCCCTTGACGTACCCGGCCTGGTCGAGCGCGGTGTTGGCGCCGGCGATGTCGAACCCGACCTTGTCGGCGCCGGCGGGCTCCCAGTGGTAGGCCTGGTAGATCGGCGGGACGATGCCGGTGCCGAGCTGGGCGTGGCCGCCGGCGACCCGGTCGACGATCGTCTGCTTGTCGATGGCCTGCACGATCGCCTTGCGCAGCCGGATGTCCTTGAGGACCGGGTTGCCGTTGCCGATCGGCTGGTTCTGGTTGTTCTGGACGCCGAAGTTGAGGTTGATCTCGTCGTAGCGGCGGCTCGGGGCGGCGTTGGTCGTGATGTTCGGCTGGCCGTTGAGCGAGTCGAACTGGGTCGGGGTGAGCCGGTTGATGACGTCGACCTCGCCCTGGCGCAGCGCGTTCACCGCGGCCTCGGCGTCCTTGAAGATGAGCAGCTGCAGTTCGTCGACCTTCGGCGCGGTGCGCCAGTAGTCCTTGTTGGCCTTGAACTTGACGTACTCGTTCTGCTTGTACTCGGTGAGCTGGTAGGGCCCGTCGCTGACGCCCACGACCGAGATGTCGTCGGTCTTGGGGTCGTTGAGGTCCTTGATCGGCGCCCAGATGTGCTCCGGGACGATCGGGACGTCGAGCAGGTTCATGTCCGACTGCACGGTCTTGGTCTTGATGACCAGCGTGGTGTCGTCGGGCGCGGTGACCGTGTCGAAGTTGGTCACGTAGCTGCCGTTGGCGGTGCGGGCGTTCTCGTCGGTCAGCATCCGGTTGAACGTGAACGCGGCGTCCTTGGCCGTGACCGGCTGCCCGTCACTCCACTTGGCGCCGGAGCGGATCTTGTACGTCCAGGTCAGCTTGTCCGCCGACGGCGTCCACGACTCGGCGAGCGCGGGCGAGGCCTGCGCGGTCTCGGCCGAGGGGATGGTGAGGAACTCGTAGATGAACCGGCCCACCTGGGTGGATGCCGCCAGTGACGCGGTGAACGGGTTCAGGTGGTCGATACCCGTGGTCAGCGCGACCCGCAGCACCTTGCCCTGCTGCGCCTGCGCCGGCGCGGCGAGCGGGATCGCCCCCAGTGTCGCGACGGCGACGATCGCCGCCACGCGGCCGAACCGGCCGGGTCTGCGTTGGAAATGCACCAAAAACCACCCCATCGTTCTCGCTGTGAGCCTCCCCAAGGACGAGAAGTAACCACATACCCGGACAACCGCGCAATATGTTGCCACCTCGGCAGGTGTCCGATCGTTATCGACCGGACAAAGTTCACGCTGCGTGACATTCGGAAGGCGGGATTCGGTGCTCGCGGGTCGCGCGGGCTGGTTAGAGTGCCCCGCATGCGCATCATGATCTCGGCGGACATGGAGGGCGCCACCGGCGTCACCTGGACCGACGACGTCGTGCCCGGTTCGCCGCAGTGGGACCGCTTCCGGCGGCTGTTCACCGGCGACGTCAACGCGGTGCTGGCCGGGCTGTTCGACGCCGGGGCCGGCGACGTCCTGGTGAACGAGGCGCATTCCTCGCAGCGGAACCTGCTGCTGGAGGACCTCGACCCGCGGGCGCGGCTGCTGACCGGGCGGCACAAGCCGCTGTCGATGATGCAGGGCGTCGACTCCGGTGTGGACGGTGTCGTCTTCCTCGGTTACCACGCCGGTGCCGGGTTCGACGGGGTGCTGTCGCACACCTACCTGGAGAACCAGATCACCGGGGTGTGGCTGGACGACGTCCCGGCGAGCGAGGGCCGGTTGAACGCGGCGATGGCCGCGGAGTACGGCGTGCCCGTCCTGCTCGTTTCGGGTGACGACGAAACGTGCGAAGACGCGCGTGATTACGCACCGGACGCGGAGCTGGTCCAGGTGAAGGAGTGCGTCAGCCGGTACGCGGCCATCTGCCTGCCGCCCGCGCGCACGGCGGAGCTGCTGACGACCGCGGCGGCCGACGCGATGGCGCAGGCCGGCCGCCTGGAGCGGCGGGTGGGGCCGCACCGGATCGAGGTCGAGTTCGACGCGAGCCACCTGGCCCAGGCCACCGCGGTGATCCCGACGGTGGAGCAGATCGGCGTCCGCCGGGTCGGGTTCGACGCGGTGACGATGACCGAGGCGATGAAGGCGTTCAAGGTCGTGACGGCGATCGCGGCGGGGGCGGTGCAGGGCATCTATGGCTGACGTCGTCCAGCTCTGCGCGGACCTGATCCGGTTCGACACCACCAACCGCGGCGGGGGTGACGCTTCGCCGGAGCGGCCGGCGGCGGAATACGTGGCCGCGTTCCTGGACGGGCTCGGCATCCCGTCGAAGATCTACGAGGCGGCGCCCGGCCGGGCCAGCGTGATCGCGCGCGTCGCGGGCACCGACCCGTCGTTGCCCGCGCTGCTGGTGCAGGGCCACCTCGACGTCGTCCCGGCGGATGCGGCGGACTGGTCGGTGCCGCCGTTCGCCGGCGAGGTCCGCGACGGCTACCTGTGGGGCCGCGGCGCGACAGACATGAAGGACTTCGTCGCGATGGTGCTGGCCGCGCTGGCCGGCGGGGTGCGGCCGCGGCGTGACGTCGTGCTCGCGTTCGTCGCCGACGAGGAAGACCGCGGCGACTACGGCGCGCACTGGCTGGTCGCGGCGCACCCGGAGCTGTTCGAGGGCTGTGCGGCGGCGATCAGCGAGTCGGGCGGCTACACCTACCACGTGCCCGCCGCCGACGGCCGGATCGTGCACCTCTACCCGGTCGGGACGGCCGAGCGCGGCACGGCGCACCTGCGCCTCACCGCCCGCGGCCGCGCCGGGCACGGGTCGCGGCCCAACGACGAGAACGCCGTCACCCGGTTGGTGGACGCGTTGCACCGGATCGCGGCGCACCAATGGCCGGTGTCGCCGACGCCGACGGTGCAGGCGTTCCTGGAGCGGACCGGCGCGGCCTTGGGCATTCCGGTGGATCTGTCCGATGTGGACGCCACAGTGGCGGCATTGGGCCCGGCGGGCGGGCTGGTCGTGCCGACGGTCCGCAACAGCACGACCCCGACGATGCTGGACGCGGGCTACAAGGTGAACGTGATCCCGACGACGGCGACCGCGCAAGTCGACGTCCGGGTGCTGCCGGGCACCGAGGACGCGCTGTTCGCGGCGCTGGACGAGCTGCTCGGCGAAGGCGTCACGCGCGAGTTCGTCGCGCACCAGCCGCCGGTGCAGGCCCCGGTGGACTCGCCGTGGTTCGCCTCGATGGCCGCGGCTTTGCAAGCCGAAGACCCCGAGGCCGTGGTGGTGCCGTACTGCATGGGCGGCGGCACCGACGCGAAGGCGTTCGCCCAGCTCGGGATCGTGAACTACGGTTTCGCGCCGCTGTGGCTGCCGGCGGGCTTTCCGTACCGGGCGATGGCGCACGGGGTGGACGAGCGGGTCCCGGTGGAGGGCCTGCACTTCGGGACGCGGGTGCTGTCCCGGTTCCTGGAGAGCTGTTAGACCTGGGACTCCGCGCCGACCTCGGCGACGGCCCACACGACGCACCGCACGCCGGGCTGGTCGGTGAACCCCCGGGCGAGCATGTCGTCGTGGTAGCGGCGCGCGTTCGCCTCGTCGGCGTAGACCTGGATCATGTGACCGTCGAGGGTCCAGGTGCCGTGGACGAACCCCGGGGTGCCGACCTTGCTCGAGGCCATGAGCGGCACCTGGGCGCGCAGCTCGTCGATCTTCTCCGGCGCGATGTCCCAGACTCCGATGACGGCCCACATGCCCGGTGAGTCGCGGGCGGGCCGGGCGCGTTACCGGGTGAAGGTGGCCCAGTGGCGGGCGCCGTCGCGGACCGTGCCCAGGCTCACCAGGCGTACGCCGTCCTGGGCGATCGACTCGATCTCCGCGCGGCTGAACGGCCACGGCGGGCTGACCCACGTCTCGACGTCCGTGCTCTCCTCCGCGACCTCGCTGACCAGCGCCGTGCCGCCCGGGGCGAGGAAGCCGGCCAGCGACGTGAGCGCCGCGGGGCGGAAGTCGCGGGGCATCGCCTGGACGTTCATGATCTCCACGACCAGGTCGAACGCCTGGTGCCACTCCCCCGGCGGCTTCAGCAGATCCGCCACGACGTAGTCCACCGCGGACTCCGGGAAGCGGGCGCGGGCGGCCTCGACCGCGGTCGGGGCGACGTCGAAGCCCGTCACCGCCCACCCCGCGGCGGCCAGCAGCTCGGAGTCGTCGCCGAGGGCGCTGCCGACCACCAGCGCGCGGCGGCCCTCGCCGGGGTGCTCGGCCGCCCAGGTCACCAGGTCCGCTTGGGGCTTGCCGCGGGTCCACGGGACTTCCGCCTCACCGCGGGCGGCGGCGGTGTAGAGCTCGTCGAACCACGCGGTCGGGTTGCCCTCGGCGAGCGAGGCGCGGGACAGGACACGGTCGGCGGGCTCCGGGGTCGACATGATCACGACTTTAGCGACGACCCCGGAGCCGCGTGACCGTTTTACCGCGCGACCGGGCGGGATCGCCGCAGGCGGTGCTCGGCCGGACGGTGGAGCCGGTGGCCGCCGGGGTGAAGGCGGTGGTCACGAGCAGGGGCGTCACGACCACGGCGATGGTCCGGACCGTTCTCACCAGGTCCCCCGGTGGTTGGGTTGTCCAGTTCTGGCCAGGTTTGCCGACCGGTCTTGACATCGATGTCACCCGCGCGTTTGTCTTCCTATCGCGCCGCCGGTTTCCCCCGTCGCGCGGTGCCGTTGTTCATCCCCTCCAGAGCTTGGAGCAATGATGCCCCGAAGCGCCAGACCACCGGTCGCCATGATGCTGGCCGCCACCGTGGTCGCCGCCGGCCTGGTCGCCCTCCCCGCGGCCGCCTACGCCGCCGAGGACGCCCTTCCCGCTGATTTCTCGTCCTCGTTCGAGCCGGGTGACCCCCAGCCGACGTGGACCGACACCGTCGACACCGACGCGGCCGGGAAGCCGCGCGCGTTCGGCGTCAACGGCGCGAACGGCACCGCGATCCCCGGCGACATCCGCGGCAAGGTCACCGAGACCAGCGCGAGCAGTGAGAACACCGACGGCGGCGAGGTCGTCGCCAACCTGGTCGACGGCACGTCGGACACGAAGTGGCTGTCCTGGGACCCGACCGCGTGGGCGCAGGTGAACCTGTCGGAGGCCACGTCGGTGACGCACTACGCGATCACCTCGGCCAACGACCACGACGAGCGCGACCCCAAGGACTGGACCCTGCAGGGGTCGGACGACGCGCAGACCTGGACGGACCTGGACAAGCAGGCCGGCCAGACGTTCGGCGCCCGGTTCCAGCAGAAGGACTACAAGCTGGCCGCGCCGAGCGCGCCGTACAAGTTCTTCCGGCTGAACGTGACGGCCAACAACGGCGGCGACATCCTGCAGGCCGCCGAGCTGCTGCTGGCCAACGACGACCCGACGCCGCCGCCGCTGCCGAACATGCGCAGCTTCACCGACTCCGGCCCGACCGGCGGGTACACGAACAAGAACCGCGCCGGCTTCACCGGGCTCAAGGCGTTCCGCTACTCCGGCAGCCAGACCGAGGCCGGGCACGGCTGGTCGTACAACAAGGTCTTCGACGTCAACGTCCCGGTCGTGGCCTCGACCGAGCTCTCGTACAAGGTGCAGCCGCAGTTCATCACCGGCGACCTGAAGTACCCGAGCACCAACGTCGCGATCGACCTGGCCTTCACCGACGGCACCTACCTGCGCAACCTCGGCGCCACCGACCAGTACGGCTTCCCGCTGACCCCGGAAGGCCAGGGCGCCTCGAAGGTGCTCTACGCCAACCAGTGGAACCTGGTGCGCTCGGCGATCGGCTCGGTCGCCAAGGGCAAGACCATCGACCGGATCCTCGTCGGGTACGACAACCCGAACGGCCCCGGCACGCTGCAGGGCTGGCTGGACGACGTGAAGGTCTCGGCCACGCCGACGCCGCCGTCGAGCACCCGGCCGAGCGACAACGTCGTGACCACGCGCGGCACGATGGCCAACAGCACGTTCTCCCGCGGCAACAACTTCCCCGCCACGGCGGTGCCGCACGGGTTCAACTTCTGGACGCCGGTGACCGACGCCGGGTCGAGCAGCTGGCTCTACAACTACAGCACCCAGAACAACGCGCAGAACCTCCCGCAGCTGCAGGCGTTCAGCGTGAGCCACGAGCCGAGCCCGTGGATGGGTGACCGGGAGGCGTTCCAGGTGATGCCGTCCGCGGCCACCGGGGTGCCCGACGCCAACCGCGACGCGCGGGCGCTGCCGTTCAAGCACAGCGACGAGGTCGCGCGGGCGCACTACTACGGCGTCCAGTTCCAGAACGGGATCAAGACCGAGATCGCGCCGACCGACCACGCGGCGATGATGAAGTTCTCGTTCCCGGGCGCGGACTCGAGCCTGATCTTCGACAGCGTCAACAACTCCGCCGGGCTCACGCTCGACCCCGCCACCGGCACGCTCTCGGGATACACCGAGACCAACGTGTCAGCCGGCGCGGGCCGGATGTTCGTCTACGCGGCGTTCGACAAGCCGGTCACCGCGGGCGGCAAGCTCACCGGGCAGGGCCGCGACAACGTCACCGGCTACCTGCGGTTCGCCGCGGGCGCCGACAAGACCGTGAACATGAAGATCGCGACGTCGCTGATCAGCCTGGACCAGGCGAAGAAGAACCTCGCCATGGAGATCGCCCCGGCCGCGACGTTCGACTCGGTGCGTGACGCCGCGCAGAAGGCGTGGGACGACCAGCTCAAGGTGATCGAGGTCGAGGGCGCGTCGAAGGACCAGCTCACGACGCTCTACTCGAACCTGTACCGGCTGTTCCTGTACCCGAACTCCGGGTTCGAGAACACCGGCACCGCCGCCAAGCCCGCCTACAAGTATGCGAGCCCGGTGTCGCCGAAGACCGGCCCGGACACCGCGACCCAGACCGGGTCGAAGGTGGTCGACGGCCAGACCTACGTCAACAACGGGTTCTGGGACACCTACCGCACGACGTGGCCGGCGTACTCGCTGCTCACGCCCGACATGGCCGGGAAGATGGTCGACGGGTTCGTGCAGCAGTACCGCGACGGCGGCTGGATCGCGCGCTGGTCCTCCCCCGGTTACGCGGACCTGATGACCGGCACCAGCTCCGACGTCGCGTTCGCCGACGCCTACCTCAAGGGCGTCAAGAACTTCGACGTCAAGTCGGCCTACGACGCGGCGCTGAAGAACGCCACGGTGACGCCGCCGAACTCGGCGGTCGGGCGCAAGGGCCTGGACCAGGGCATCTTCCTCGGCTACACGCCCAACACCGCCAGCGAGGGCTTCTCGTGGGCGATCGAGGGCTACGTCAACGACTTCGGCATCGCCAACCTGTCGAAGAAGCTGGCCGACGAGGCGGCGCCGAACGACCCGCGCAAGGCGGAGTACCAGGAGAACTACGAGTACTTCACCAGCCGCGCCCAGCAGTACGTGAACCTGTACGACCCGAGCGTCGGGTTCTTCCAGGGCAAGGACGCCAGCGGCAAGTTCACCAAGACGAAGGACCAGTACGACCCGCGCTCGTGGGGCGGCGACTACACCGAGACCGACGGCTGGGGCATGGCGTTCACCGTGCCGCAGGACGGCAAGGGCCTGGCCAACCTCTACGGCGGTCAGGCGGGCCTGGCGACCAAGCTGGACCAGTTCTTCGCCGACCAGGAGACCGCCAACTACCCGGGTTCCTACGGTGGCGTGATCCACGAGATGCGGGAAGCGCGGGACGTGCGGATGGGCCAGTACGGCCACTCCAACCAGCCTTCGCACCACCTGCTCTACATGTACGACTACGCGGGTCAGCCGTCGAAGACGCAGGCGAAGGTCCGTGAAGCGCTCTCGCGGCTCTACAACGGCGCCGAGATCGGCCAGGGCTACGCCGGCGACGAGGACAACGGCGAGATGTCCGCGTGGTACATCTTCAGCGCGCTGGGCTTCTACCCGCTGCAGATGGGCAGCCCGAACTACGCGATCGGGTCGCCGCTGTTCAAGAAGGCGACGATCCACCTGGCCGGCGGCAAGGACCTGGTGATCAACGCGCCGAAGAACAGCGCGAAGAACGTCTACGTCCAGGGCGTCAAGGTCAACGGCAAGGCCTACAGCTCGACGTCGCTGCCGCAGGACGTCATCGCTCGCGGCGGCGTCATCGACTTCGACATGGGCCCCAACCCGTCGAAGTGGGGCACCGCCCCGAACGACGCGCCGACGTCGATCACCAAGGACAACGCGGTGCCGACGCCGTTGCACGACGAAACCGGTCCCGGCAAGGGCACGCTGTCCACTTCGGACGGCTCCGACGCGGGGGCGTTGCTCGACAACACCTCACGCACCCAGGCCGCCGTCACCGGCACCCTGCAGTACCAGCTCGGCTCCACCGACGAAGCCGTCAGCCACTACACGCTGACGTCCCAGACCGGTGCGGGTGACCCGAAAAGCTGGACGCTGAAGGGCTCCTACGACGGCAAGACGTGGGCGGTCGCGGACCAGCAGACGAACCAGAGCTTCGCCTGGCGGCAGCAGACCCGCGCGTTCAAGGTGGCCAACCCGGCGCACTACGCCTACTACAAGCTCGAAGTCACCGCGACCAGCACCGGCGCCCCGGCGCAGCTGGCCGAGTTCGAGCTGCTGGGCAAGCCGGACGCCTCCTGCACTCGCACGATCACGGGTGCGTCGTCCGGGCCGCTGTCAGTTTCGAGCGGCACGGTGTGCCTGCAGGACGCAACGGTCTCGGGTCCGGTCACCGTGGGCGGCGGCGCCTCGCTGATCGTCCGCGGCGGCGAGATCAAGGGCCCGCTCGCCGCGACGGGTGCCGCCCAGGTCGTGCTCAACCGCACGAAGGTGGACGGCCCGGTGGCGATCACCGGGGTGACCGGTCAGGTGTCGATCGAGCTGACGACGGTCGGCGGCCCGGTGGCGCTGACCGGCAACCACGGGCCGGTGCTCACGTCGAGCACGATCGGCGGCCCGCTGGCGTGTGCGATCAACTCGCCGGCCCCGACGGACTACGACCTGCCGAACACCGTCCGCGGCCCGTCCGCCGGACAGTGCGCGAAGATCTAGTCCCGCAGTAGTCAGGTCCGTGAAGGCCTCCTTACCGGCTCTTACCGCCGGTAAGGAGGCCTTCACGGCTTTCGGAATGGACCCGATGATCGCCCGCGGCCCGACGATGGACGGGGACACGCCCACCGGCAGCGTCCACGTCCTCGACCTGCCGGATCCCGCCGCGGCTCGCGCGTTCGCCTTCGACGAGCCGGGCTACCAGGCCGGGGCGTACCGGGACGTGCTGCTGCGCCGGTGGCGCAACACCTTGGGCCGCATCATGGGTGACTTCCCGGGCGGGCGCACCGGTGGCCGCCGGTACCTGGTGCTCGGCCTCGGTTCCGAAACACCGGCCGACCTCGGCCGCCCCGCCCGAGCAAAGCCGTGAAGGCCTCCTTCCCGGCCGTAAAGCCGGGAAGGAGGCCTTCACGGCTTTCGTCAGGGGCGGCGCAGGCCGGCCAGTTCCTTGGCGAGGGTCTCGGCGAAGGGGCCCGGTTCGGACACGAAGCCGAGGTGGTCGCCGGGGAACTCGACGTAGCGGCAGGCCAGGTGCTCGGCCTGCAGCCGCGCGGCTTGGGCGTGGCAGGCGTCCCGGTTGCCGGCGCCGGCGGCGGTGACCACCGGGATCCCGGTGCGGCGGACGGCGTCGAGGTCCGGGGTGGACAGGGCGATCGGCAGGAACTCCCGGCGCAGGAAGTAGTCGGCGGCCGCCGGTTCGGGGAAGTCGGCCGGGGACGCGCCGAGCAGCTCCAGCGCCGGGACCGCGCCGCGCTGCGTGTAGGTGGTCCGGACCTGCCGGGCGAACGCCAGCCGCTGCGGGGCGTCGGGCAGCAGCGCCAGGCTGGGGGCGTCGTGGACGACGAGCTCGGTGACGACGTCCGGCTGGTGCGCGGCCAGCTCGAACGCGATCGACCCGCCGCCGCCCTGGCCGAACACCACCGCGCGGGCCGTGGCGGGGCGGGCCGAGCGGATGACCGCGGCGGCGTCCCGGGCCTGCTGCGCCAGGTCGAAGTCGGTGTCGCGGCCGGTGCTGCGCCCGGTGCGCCGCCGGTCGTAGGTCACCACGGTGTAGTCGTCCGACAGCTGCTCCGCGAGTCCGGCGTAACGCGCGGCGTCACCGCCGAGGCCGGCGATCAGGAGCAGGAGCGGGCCGGCGCCCCGGAGGTCGTAGCTGAGGTCGGCGCCCTCGTGCCGGACGGTGTGCGTGCCCACGCGCCCCTCCCCCTGCGTCGAGTCTGCCGGGCCACACGCTACGCCGTTCGGCCGATACGGTGGGCACATGTCCGACGCCGTGTTCTTCTCCTCTTTCGAAACCGGTGACCCGCAGCCGGTGGACCCCGCGCTGCGGGTCGATCGTGGGCCGGACCGGTCCCCCACGGCCAAGACCGGCGTCGGCTTCACCGGGGCCCACGCCCTGCGCTACACCGCGCGTCCCCGGGGTGTCCTGTTCGAGCTCGACGCACCCGTCACCGACCGCACCGAGCTGTCCTATGTGGTCTTCCCGCGGTCCGACGGGGAGATCCCGGCCTACCACGCGACCTGGGTCAGCCTCGACGTCGAGTTCGCCGACGGCACGTCGGCCGGGTTCGACCCCGTGGACGACAAGACGCTGTGGGTGGACCAGTGGAACCCCGTCCGCCGCGCGCTCGGCGCGTTCGCCGGGCGCCGGATCGCCCGGATCGTGCTGCGGACCGCGTCCCCCGAAGGCGAGATCACCGGCTGGCTCGACGACGTCCGGATCACCGAGCGGGAGGACGCGCCGCGCGAGCCCGCCGACCTCGTCCGCACCACCCGCGGCACGCACTCCAGCGGCGACTACTCCCGCGGCAACAACTTCCCCGCGACGGCGGTGCCGCACGGGTTCAACTTCTGGACCCCGGTCACCGACGCCGGCGTCACCAACTGGATCTACTCCTACCACCGCCACAACGACGAGCAGAACCGTCCCGCGCTGCAGGCGTTCGCGCTGAGCCACCAGCCGAGCCCGTGGATGGGCGACCGGCACACCTTCCACATCATGCCCGGCACCGGCCCGGTCGAGCCGGACCGCCGCAAGCGCGCGCTCGCCTTCTCCCACGACGACGAGACCGACTCGCCGCACCACTACGGCGTCCGGTTCGCCAACGGCATGACCGCCGATCTCGCACCGGCCGACCACGCGGCGATCCTGCGGTGCACCTTCCCCGACAAGCACGGCTGGCTGCTGTTCGACAACGTCGGCCACCGCGGTGGCCTGCGGCTGAACGCCGACACCGGCGTCGTCACCGGCCACACCTGGGTCCGCAGCCGCCTCTCGGCCGGCGCGCGCCGGATGTTCGTCTACGCCCAGACCGACGCCCCCGCCACCCGCGGCACCAAGTACCGCCGGCCCTGGCGGCGCGTCTCGGGCTACTTCGAGTTCGACGGCCCCGAGGTGACGCTGCGGATCGCGACGTCGCTGATCAGCCTCGCCCAGGCCAAACGCAACCTCGAACTCGAGATCCCCGCCGGGACGACGTTCGAGCAGGTCCGGGCGCAGGCGCGGGAGCGGTGGCAGGAGCAGCTCGGCCGGATCGAGGTCGAAGGCGCCACCGACGACCAGCGCACCACGCTCTACTCGAACCTCTACCGGCTGTTCCTGTACCCGAACAGCGCGCACGAGAACACGCCCAAGGGGATCCGGCACGCGAGCCCGGTCGTGCCCCGGCGGTGGCCGAGCACCCGCAAGCGCACCGGCGCGAAGGTCGTGGACGGCGAGATGTTCGTCAACAACGGCTTCTGGGACACCTACCGCACCACCTGGCCCGCGTACGCGCTGCTCACCCCGGCCCACTGCGGAAGGATGATCGACGGGTTCGTCCAGCAGTACCGCGAAGGCGGCTGGATCTCCCGGTGGTCGTCCCCGGGGTACGCCGACCTGATGACCGGCACCAGCTCGGACGTCGCGTTCGCCGACGCCTACCTCAAGGGCGTCCGCGGCTTCGACGTCGAGGCCGCCTTCGACGCCGGCCTGAAGAACGCCACCGTCACCCCGCCGCACCGCTCGGTCGGCCGCAAGGGCCTCGACCGGTCCATCTTCCTCGGCTACACGCCGACGTCCGTCCACGAAGGACTCTCCTGGGCCCTGGAAGGCTGTATCAACGACTTCGGCCTCGCCAACCTCTCGACGGCACTTTCACGTGAAAGTGACGGGCCGCGCGCCCGGATGTATGCCGACTACGCCACCTACTTCCGCGAGCGCGCGCAGCACTACGTCCACCACTTCGACCCGAAGATCGGCTTCTTCCAGGGCCGCAAGCGCGACGGCGGCCGCAAATTCGCCCCCGAGGGCTACGACCCGGCCGCGTGGGGCGGCGACTTCGTCGAGACCAACGCCTGGAACACCGCCTTCACCGCCCCCCACGACGGCCCCGGCCTCGCCGCCCTGCACGGCGGCAACGCCGGCCTCGAAGCCAAGCTCGACACCTTCTTCGCCACCCCCGAAACCGGGCAGCGACCCGGCGCGTACGGCGGCCTCATCCACGAGATGACCGAAGCCCGTGACGTCCGGATGGGCCAGTACGGCCACTCCAACCAGCCCTCACACCACATCCCCTACACCTACAACCACGCCGGCGCACCCGCGAAGACCCAGCGCGTCGTGCGCGAGGTGCTGCGCCGGCTCTACCTCGGCAGCGAGCTCGGCCAGGGCTACCCCGGCGACGAGGACAACGGCGAGATGTCCGCCTGGTACCTCTTCAGCGCCCTCGGCTTCTACCCGCTGGCCGTCGGCAGCCCGCGCTACGCGATCGGCTCGCCGCTGTTCGAGAAGGCGACCGTGCACCTCGGCGACGGCAAGAAGCTCGTCGTCCACGCACCCGGCAACACCGACGACACGGTCTACGTCCGCGGCCTCACCGTCGACGGCGCCCCGCACGACGCCACCACGATCTCCCACGCCACCCTCGCCGGCGGCGCCGAACTCGTCTTCGACCTCACCACCGAACCGACGACCTGGGGCGCCCCGCCGCCGCCCGCCGAACAGCCGGCCCCGGTCACCGACCTCACCGGCACCGCGACCAGCTCCGACGGCACCCGCACGCTGGGCGCGCTGTTCGACGACACCACCGGCACCCAGGTCACCTTCCGCGGCGCCGAGCCGGTCGTCGAGTTCACCGTCACCGGCGACCCCCGCGAGGTCACGATGTACACGCTCACCTCCGGCACCCGCCGCGGCGACCCCAGCGCCTGGACCCTCGAAGGCTCCGACGACGGCACCGACTGGACGACACTCGACGAACGCACCGGCGAACTGTTCCGCTGGCGCCGCCAGACCCGCCCGTTCGTCCTCGCCACCCCGGCCGCGCACGCGCGCTACCGGCTGCGGATCACCGCCACCCGCGGCCGCCGGGCCGCCCTCGCCCAGTGGGAGCTGCTCGCCCGATGAACCACCTCCGCACCGCCGCGCTCGACCGGTTCGCGGCGGCCGACCCCGGCCTGGTCCGGCTGCGCCTGGCCGGCTCCGCGGTCCTCGGCATCATCCTGGCCGTCGGGGCGCTGCTGCCGGCGCACCTGCCGCTGACGGTGATGCTGGTCGGCGCGATCGCGGCGATGATGACGGCGTTCACGGTCAACGACGCCACCCCCGGCGGCCAGGCCGGCACCCTGGCCCTCGCGTTCCTCACCGGCGCCGCGTCGATCACCGTCGCCAGCCTCGGCTCGGTCCTGCCGCCGCTCGACACGATCGTCTTCGTCCTGCTGATCTTCGTCGCCGTCTACGCCCAGCGCTTCGGCCCCCGCGGCACCGCGCTCGGCTCCATCGGGTTCTTCCTGTTCTTCTTCCCGATGTTCCTGCAGACCCACCTCAAGCAGGTCCCGCAGCTGCTGCTCGCGCTCGCTGTCGGCGTGCTGGCCAACACCGTCGTCCGGTTCGTGCTGCTGCGCCGCAACCCCGAGGCCGAGTTCCTCCGGGTCCGCCGCGCCTTCCGCGCCCGGCTCGCCGCCGTCGTCCGCGCCACCGAGGCCCACCTCGCGGTCAACGGCAGCGAACGCACCCGCAAGCAGCTGCGCAGCTCCATCAGCCGGCTCCACGAGTGCGTCCTGCTCATCGAGGACGCCGCCCCCGACGTCGTCGACGCCCGCGCCACCGACCGGCTCCGCCGCCGCGCCATCGAGGTCGAGCTCGCCGTCCAGTGGCTCGCCAGCACCGTGCAGCGCACCTGCTCCGACGAGCTCACCGCCGAAGTCCGCGACGACCTCATCGCCCGGCTCGCCCGCTTCCGCGCCCTGATGGAACGCGACCCGCGCGAACTGCCGCTGATCAGCCAGACCGGCGAGTACAGCCGCATGCTCGTCGAAGGCAGCCGGATCGACGAACACGCCGCGCCCGGCGACGGCGTCCGCAAGGCCCTGGCCGAACTGGCCCTGGCCGACGACCGAGCCCAGCGCGCCGCCGACCCGGAGACCTCGACCGACCCGCTCGACGCCGAAACCGACGACGACGAGCCGACGCGGAAGTTCGCCTACGACAACCAGACCCGCAGCGCCATCCAGGCCGTCGTCGGCGGCGGGCTCGCCGTGCTCGGCGGCGAACTCGTCTCCCACCAGCGCTGGTACTGGGCCGTGCTCACGGTGTTCGTGGTCTTCATCGGCGCCTCCAGCGCCGGCGCCACCTTCGTCAAAGGCGTCCGCCGCCTCGGCGGCACCCTGATCGGCATCTTCGGCGGCGTCCTGCTCGCCCTGCTGGTCGCCGGCAGCACCCCGGCCACCCTCGCCCTGATCCTGGTCTGCGTGTTCGGGATGGTCTACACCGCACGCGTCTCGCAGGTGGTGATGGCGTTCTTCGTCACCAGCATGCTGGGCCTGCTCTACAGCCTGCTCGGCACGTTCAGCTTCGCGGTGCTCTGGATCCGCGTCGCCGAGACCGCCGTCGGCGCCGCCGCCGGGATCCTCGCCGCGGTCGTCATCGTCCCGGTGCGCACCCGCTCGGTCATGCTCGACAACATCACCGAAGTCCTCGACGAACTCACCGAGTTCCTCGAACACGCCGAGGGCCTGCTCGCCGGCGAGGAGAACGTCAACATCATCGAGCTCTCCCGCGACCTCGACCGCGCCGTCGAGCAGGTCCGCACCACGATCGAACCCCTCACCCACCCGGTCAACCTGCGCAGCGCCCGCCGCGACTACGGCTGGCACGTGCTCACCACGCTGGAGACCATCGCCTTCCGCGCCCGGCACGTCGCCGCTCGCGCCCAGCCCGGCCAGCTCGCCGGCGGCGACGTCGACCGGCTCCGGCTGTTCACCGGCCGGCTGCTCGCCAACATCGACGTCCTCCGCAAAGCCCTCGACTCACCGGGCGGCCCCACCCCCGGCACGCTCGTGCGCGACGACGGCACCCCGGTCTCCGACCGCGTCGAGCAGGCCGAGACCCGGGCTGTCCTCTCCAGCCTCAGCCACCTCGACGAAGGCCTCGTCTCCCTCGGCCGCGTCTTCCACGTCGAAGCCACCGATCCCCGGGTCCCGGCGAAACGACCGTGACCAGCGTGCTCGGACCGCGCCGCCCTCAGGCCCGCGTGAGCAGCTCCAGGTTGTGCCCGTCCGGGTCGGCGAAGTAGACGCCCCGGCCCCCGAGCTCGTGGTTGATCTCGTCCGGCACCCGGTGGAACGGGTCGGCCCAGAACGGCGTCCCCGCCGCCCGCAGCCGAGCCAGCGCCGCGTCGAACTCCTCGTCGCCGACCAGGAACGCGTAGTGCTGACCCTGCACCGCGCCCTCGGCCGTCGCGAAGTCCAGCGTGACGCCGTTCGCCAGCCGCAGCTGCCGGAACGGCCCCGCCACCGGCCCCACCGGCAGGCCGAGGATCCCGGCCAGGAAGGCCGCCGACGCCTCCCGGTCCGACGCCCACACGATCGTGTGGGCCAGCTCCACGCCCATCACGCGGCTCCCGGCGTGAACGGCAGCGGGCCGCCGATCGCGCTGAGGTGGATCCCGGCCAGCCGCCAGCCGCCGTCCTCGCGCACCAGGACGTGCGTGGCGCGGAACTTCCCGTCCGCGGGCGCGCCCTTGAACGACGCGGTCTGCTCGTGGACGCCGATGGCGATCGCCGTGTCCCCGAACTCACGCACCTCGACGTCACGCCAGTCGAGGGACTTCGTGACCAGCTCGCCGGTGCGGTAGCGCGCCAGCCACTGCGGCCCGTCCAGGACGAACCCGACCGGGCCGACCAGCCGGAAGCCGCCGGCGACCAATGCGCCGAGCGCCTCGGTGTCGCCCCGCACCTCGGCCTCCGCCCACCGGCGTCCCACCGCCCTGACCTGCTCTTCGGTGCTGCTCATGATCGCGCTCCCCACCAGTCGGTGACTTGACGAAGCAAACGTTAGAAGTCTAACCATTCGATGTCAAACGCTTAGACCTCTCCACATCTGCGCTACGGTCCCCCCGTGCCACCACCCACCACCGCCCCCATCGGCGTCGTCCTCGCCCGCACCGCCAAAACCGCCAGCCGCGCCTTCGACCACGCCCTCACCGCCGCCGGCAGCTCCCAGCCCATCTGGCAGATCCTCATCTCCCTCAAAACCACCCCCGTCGCCAACCAGCGCGAACTCGCCGACGCCGTCGGCATCCAAGGCGCCACCCTCACCCACCACCTCAACGGCATGGAAACCACCGGCCTCGTCACCCGCCGCCGCGACCCCGACAACCGCCGCATCCACGTCGTCGAACTCACCGACCACGGCGAACAGCTCTTCCACCAGCTCGCCACCGCCGCCATCGCCCACGACAAACGCCTCCGCGCCGGCTTCACCGACGACGAGATCACCACCCTCGCGACCCTCCTGCACCGCCTCGCCGCCAACCTCACCGACGAACCCACCCCCGAACCGATCCGGCGAGAGTGACTGGACGCACCCGGACGGCGACCACGGAGAGGGATAGGCTCCGAGGCACAAGCCAAAGTCGTCTCGATTTCAAGCTGGAGTAGCGCTATGACCCAAGCCCCCGTCAACGTGACCGTCACCGGCGCCGCCGGCCAGATCGGCTACGCGCTGCTCTTCCGCATCGCGTCCGGTCAGCTCCTCGGCCAGGACGTCCCGGTGAAGCTGCGGCTCCTCGAGATCCCGCAGGCGGTCAAGGCGGCCGAGGGCACCGCGATGGAACTCGACGACGGCGCCTTCCCGCTCCTCGCCGGCATCGACATCTTCGACGACCCCAAGCAGGCCTTCGAAGGCACCAACATCGCCCTCCTCGTCGGCGCCCGCCCCCGCAGCAAGGGCATGGAGCGCGGCGACCTCCTCGAAGCCAACGGCGGCATCTTCAAGCCCCAGGGCGAAGCCATCAACGCCGGCGCCGCCTCCGACATCAAGGTCCTCGTCGTCGGCAACCCCGCCAACACCAACGCCCTCATCGCCCAGTCCCACGCCCCCGACGTGCCGGCCGACCGCTTCACCGCGATGACCCGCCTCGACCACAACCGCGCCCTCGCCCAGCTCTCCAAGAAGCTCGGCGTCTCCGTCACCGACATCAAGAAGCTCGCCATCTGGGGCAACCACTCCGCCACCCAGTACCCCTCGGTCCAGCACG
This sequence comes from Amycolatopsis sp. WQ 127309, assembly GCF_023023025.1. Lineage (NCBI taxonomy): Bacteria > Bacillati > Actinomycetota > Actinomycetes > Pseudonocardiales > Pseudonocardiaceae > Amycolatopsis > Amycolatopsis sp. WQ 127309. The sequence goes on along the minus strand of NZ_CP095481.1, from coordinate 8,227,558 downwards.
CCGAGGTCAACGGCAAGACCGTCGACCTCGACCAGGCCTGGCTCGAGAGCGACTTCATCCCCACCGTCGCCAAGCGCGGCGCGGCGATCATCGAGGCCCGCGGCCTCTCCTCGGCCGCCTCGGCCGCGTCCGCCGCCATCGACCACGTGTACACCTGGGTCAACGGCACCAACGACGGCGACTGGACCTCCGCCGCCGTCGTCTCCGACGGCTCCTACGACGTCCCCGAAGGCATCATCTCGTCGTTCCCGGTCACCGCCACGGGCGGCGAGTACCAGATCGTCCAGGGCCTCGAGATCGACGACTTCTCCCGCGCCCGCATCGACGCCTCCGTCGCGGAGCTCGTCGAAGAGCGCGACACCGTGCAGAAGCTCGGCCTCATCTGAGCCTGCTCCTCGTAGCGAAAGGGCCGCCGTCCGATGTGGACGGCGGCCCTTTCCGCGTCAGTACGAGATCCGCGCCAGCTTCCCGATCTCCAGCGCCGTCCACAGTGCACCGTCCGGCCCCACCGCGATCCCGTGCGGCTCCGACCCCGGCGTCGGCAGCTCCACCTCGGTGATCACACCGTCCACCGTGATCCGCCCGATCCGGTTACCACCCCACACCGTGAACCAGCAGGCCCCATCCGGGCCCGCCACGATCGCGTGCGGCCGCGACCCGCGATCCGGCAACGGGAACCCGGCGACCTCCCCGCCGGTGGAGATCCGCCCGATCTGACCCGCCCCGATCTCCACGAACCACAACGCGCCGTCCGGCCCCGCCGTGATCCCCACCGGCGCGGCCGCCTCCGTCGGCAACGGGTACACCGAAACCTCACCGGACATCGTGATCCGCCCGATCGCGTTCGCCTGGTTCAGGGTGACCCACAACGCCCCGTCGGAACCCGCGACGATCATGGACGGGAACGCACCCGAAACCGGCAGCGGAAACTCCGTCACCTCACCCTCGACGGTGATCCGGCCGACCCGATCGGCGTTGATCTCGGTGAACCACAGGGCCCCATCGGGACCCGCCGCGATCCCGTACGGCGTCGGCACCTCGAACGACGAAACCTCACCGCCGGTCGTGATCCGCCCGATCCGATTCCCCTGGTACTCCGTGAACCACAACGCGCCGTCCGGCCCCGGCGTGATCACCGTCGGCCCGGTCGTCGCCGGGTCCAGCTGATAGGTCGTCACCTCATACGCGGTGCTCATGCGGCCGATCTGCCCACTGTGGACCAGCGTGAACCACAACCCGCCATCCGGCCCGGCCACGACCCCGTACGGCCCCTGGCCCGGCACCGCGAACTCCTCGATCGACGCCATCACGCACCCCCATCCCCGGTGATCGCCCGGAGCGAAACTCGCACGCCCACAGCGAACGACGATCACCACCACACCCCCAGCACCCTACGGTCGGGCCCATGACCCTCCTCGCCGTACCCGACATGCAGACACCCGGCCAGTCCTTCACCGACTCCGTCAACGAACAGCTCCTGCGCGACCGCATCGTCTTCCTCGGCACCGAAGTCACCGACGACGTCGCCAACCGGATCGTCGCCCAGCTGCTCCTGCTCGCCGCCGACGACCCCGAAAAGGACATCACCTTCTACATCAACTCACCCGGCGGCTCCGTCACCGCCGGCATGGCCATCTACGACACCATGCAGCTCGTCAAACCCGACGTCTCCACCTGGGGCCTCGGCTTCGTCGCGTCCATGGGCCAGTTCCTGCTGACCTCCGGCACCCCCGGCAAGCGCTACCTGCTGCCCAACACCCGGATCGTCATGCACCAGCCCTCGGCCGGCATCAGCGGCGCCGCCACGGACATCGCCATCCAGGCCGAGGTGTTCGGCAAGATGAAGCTCCGCATGGCCGAGCTCACCGCGCAGCAGACCGGCCAGAGCGTCGAGCGGATCACCGCCGACGCCGACCGCGACCGCTGGTTCGACGCCGGCGAAGCACTGGCGTACGGGTTCATCGACCACATCGTCACCCGCGAACAGGCGACGGCCTGACTTTCCTGGTCTGTGCTGGTTTTGTAGGAGTTGCAGGACTACTAATTTTCTTCAAATCAGCCCCGCGGTATAGGGCGTTATACACTTAGAGATGCTGCTGGACCCGGATGGTGGTCCGGGTCCAGCAGGGTTGGTCAGACGCCGTTGATGCCGCGGCGGATGAGCAGGGGTTCGATCTCGGGGTCGCGGCCGCGGAAGGCGCGGAAGGCGTCCATCGGGTCGACGCTGCCCCCCTTCCCCAGCAGGGTGCGGCGGAAGTGGTCGCCGTTCTCGCGGGTCAGGCCGCCGCTCTCGCGGAACCACTGGACGGTGTCGGCGTCGAGGACTTCGCTCCAGATGTAGGAGTAGTACCCGGCGCTGTAGCCGCCGCTGAAGACGTGCGCGAAGTAGGTGGTGCGGTAGCGCGGCGGGACGCTTTCGAGCGCCACACCGGCCTTCACGAGGGCGGCGGTCTCGAACCGCTGCACCTCCCCCACGTGGTCGTCGACGCCGAGGCCGTGCCAGGCCTGGTCGAGCAGGGACGCCGCGAGGTATTCGGTGGTGGAGAAGCCTTCGCCGTACTGCTGGGCGGCGAGGAGCTTCTCGACCTGCTCGGCGGGCAGCGGCTCACCGGTCACGTGGTGCTTGGCGTAGTGGGCCAGGACCTCCGGCCACAGCATCCACATCTCGTTGACCTGCGACGGGTACTCGACGAAGTCGCGCGGCACGTTGGTGCCGGAGAACGTCGGGTAGCGCACCGCCGAGAGCAGCGCGTGGAGCGCGTGCCCGAACTCGTGGAACGCGGTGACGACCTCGTCGAAGGTCAGCAGGGTGGGCTCCCCCGCCGGCGGCTTGTTGACGTTGAGCACGTTCACCACGACCGTGCGCTCGCCGAGCAGGTCGGACTGGTCGACGAAGGTGTTCATCCAGGCGCCGCCGCGCTTGGCGTCGCGGGTGTAGAGGTCGAGCAGGTACAGCCCCAGCGCGGTGCCGTCGGTGTCGAAGACCTCGAAGGTGCGGACCTCCGGGTGGTAGACGGGCAGGTCGTGACGCTCGGTGAAGGTCAGGCCGTACAGCTTGCTGGCGGCGAAGAAGACGCCGTCCAGGTACACCCGGTCGGCCTCGAAGTACGGCCGAAGGCCCTCGGTGTCGACGTCGAAGCGCTCACGGCGGACCTGCGCGGCGTAGTACGGCCAGTCCGACGGCCGCAGCTTCGCGCCCGGGACGTCGGCCTCCAGCAGCTTCTGCAGCTCCGCGGCTTCGGTGCGGGCGTTCGCGACGGCGGCCGGGGCGAGGCGCTCGAGCAGCCCGGCGGCCGCCTCGGCGGTCTTCGCCGTCTCGTCCGCGATGACGTACGCGGCGTGGTTCGGATAGCCCAGCAGCGCGGCGCGTTCGGCGCGCAGGTGCGCGATCTCGGCGACGACGGCGTTGTTGTCCTGGTCGTTGCCCTGGTTGCCGCGCGCCATCGACGCGGTGTGGATCCGCGCGCGGACGTCACGGTCGCTGAGCGTCTCCAGCGGCGACGCCTGGCTGGTCGGCAGCGTCAGGTTGATGACGTACTTGCCGGTCTCCCCGCGGGAAGCAGCGGCTTCGGCCGCGGTGGCGATCGCGCTGTCACCGAAGCCGGCCAGCTCGGCGCGGTCGCCGATGACGACGGCCAGCTCGTTGGTGTCCTTGAGCAGGTTCTGCTGGAACTTGGTCTGCAGCGTCGAGAGCTGCCCGTTGAGCTCGCGCAGGCGGGCCTGCTCGGCCTCGCCGAGCCCGGCGCCGGCGCGGCTGAAGTCGGTGTGCCGGCGTTCCAGCAGCCGCAGCGACTCCTCGTCCAGCCCCAGCTCTTCACGCTGGGCGTGGAGCGCGTCGATCCGGGCGAACAGCCGCGGGTTGAGGTGGATCGCGTCGTGGTGGGCGGCCAGCTTCGGCGCGAACTCCGCCTGGATGGCCTGGATCTCGTCGGTGCTGTTGGAGCCGGCCAGGTTGTAGAAGACGCTCGCCACGCGGCCGAGCAGCTCCCCGGCGCGTTCGAGGGCTTCGACGGTGTTCTCGAACGTCGGCTCGGCGTCCTGCGCCGCGAGCTGCTCGATCTCGGCGGCGTGCTCGGCCAGGCCCGCCTCGAACGCGGGCCGGTAGTGCTCGTCGGAAATCCGGTCGAAGGGCGGCAGGGCGTAGGGCAGCTCGCTGGGTGCGGCGAACGGATTGTCCGGCGAAATCATCTCGGGGCAGGCTCCTGGTCGGGGAAAACACTCGGTCCCGCCACCCTACGTGCTCCGCCGGGAGCGATGTCAGCGCTTTCCGTAGGTGGCCGGGGTCACCGGCCGGTGGTACCGCCGACGACCGCGTCGCTGCTCGAGGTGTCCTTCGCGGCCTTTTTGCCCCGTTTCGCCGGTTTGGGCGCGGGCGGCACGATGCCGCGGAAGTCACCGCTGTGGTCGTTGACCCGCAGGACGAACGGCCGGGTCTCGGTGTAGCGCACGACCGAGATCGACGACGGGTCGACGACGATCCGCTGGAAGGCGTCGAGGTGCTGGCCGAGGGCGTCGGCGATGAGGGACTTGATCACGTCGCCGTGGCTGCACAGCAACCAGACGGCGTGGTCGCCGTGCTCGGCGGCGATCCGGCGGTCGTGGGCCCGGACGGCGGCCACCGAGCGGGCCTGCATCTGGGCGAGCCCCTCACCGCCGGGAAACACCGCGGCGGAGGCGTGCGCCTGCACGACGCGCCAGAGCGGTTCCTTGGCCAGGTGCTTGAGCTCCTTGCCGGTCCAGTCGCCGTAGTCCACTTCGGACAGCCCGGGCTCGACGGTCTTCCCGATCCCCCGCGCCGCCAGCAGCGGCGCGACGGTCTGCTTGCACCGCAGCATCGGCGACACGACGACGCCGGCCAGCGGGACGCCGTCGAGGCGTTCGACGAGCTTCTCCGCCTGGACCCGGCCCGTGTCGTCGAGGTTCACCTTCGGGGACCGCCCGGCCAGGATGCCGGATCCGTTGGCCGTCGACTTGCCGTGCCTGACCAGAATGACCGTACTCACAGGACCCACCCTACGTTGCCGCCGATCATCCTCCCGGCTGCTGGGCGGCAACGCGGGGATCAGGAGCCGACCGGGCCCGCGTTCGGGTCCAGGGCGCCGGTGAAGATCAGCACGAACAGCAGTACGCCCAGGATCAGGCGGTAGATCACGAACGGCACGAAGCTGCGCTTCTTGATGTAGGCCATCAGCCAGGCGATCACCAGGTAGCCGACGCCGAAGGCGACCAGGGTGGCCAGGATCGTCGGGCCCCACTGGGCCGGCACGCCGCCCGAGCCGATGTCCTTGAGCTTGTACACCCCCGAACCGAACACCGCGGGCAGCGCCAGCAGGAACGAGTACTCCGCCGCCTCGGCGCGGGTGTAGCCCATCAGCAGGCCCGCGCTGGTCGTGCCGCCCGAGCGGGAGACGCCGGGGATGAGCGCCAGCGCCTGGGCGAACCCGAACCCGAGGCCGTGCGGCACGGTCAGGTCGTCCAGGCCGCGCTCCTGCTTCCCGATCCGGTCGGCGACCAGCAGGATCAGGCCGAACACGATGAGCACGGTCGCGGTGATCCGCAGGTCGCGGAACGCGCTGTCGATGGCGTCCTGCAGCAGCAGGCCGAGCACCACGATCGGCAGCGAGCCGACGATGATCAGCCAGCCCAGCCGGGCGTCCGGGTCCCGGCGCCAGTCCGGTTTGTACAGCGAGAAGAACCAGGCCTGCAGGATCTTCCCGATCTTCTTGCCGAAGTAGAGGATCACCGCGAGCTCGGTGCCGATCTGGGTGACGGCGGTGAACGCCGCGCCCGGGTCGTCCCAGCCGACGAGCGCCGCGACGATCCGCAGGTGCGCGCTCGAGGAGATCGGCAGGAACTCCGTCAACCCCTGGACCAGGCCCAGGACGAGCGATTCGAACCATCCCACGTCAGGCCACCCCCGCCAGCTCGAGCGCCTCGACGGCCGTGCGCAGGGCGGCCCCCGGGTCGGGGCTGAACGACGACACCGACAGGGTCGTCACGCCGGCTTCGGCGAATTGGGTCATCTTCTCCGCGATCCGTTCCTTGGGACCCAGCAGCGACGTCGCGTCGAGGAACTCCAGCGGCACCGCCGCCTTCGCCCCCGCCTGGTCGCGGGCCAGGTACTTCTCCTGCACTTCGGCCGCCTCGGCCTCGAAGCCCATCCGGGCCGCCAGCTGGTTGTAGAAGTTCTTCTCCCGGCTGCCCATGCCGCCGAGGTAGAGCGCCGCGTACCCGCGGACGGCGTCCGCGCAGGCCCGCCAGTCGTCGCCGACGACCAGGGGCACGGTCGGGGCGACGTCGAAGCCGTCCATCGAGCGCCCGGCCGCTTGGGCACCGGCCCGGATCTGCGCCAGCTGCTCGCCCGCGTGGGCGGGCGAGAAGAACACCGGCAGCCAGCCGTCGGCGATCTCGCCGGTCAGCGCCAGGTTCTTCGGCCCGATCGCCGCCAGGTACAGCGGGATGTGCTTGCGCGCCGGGCGGACGGTCAGCCGCAGCGCCTTGCCGGGGCCGTCCGGCAGCGGGAGCGTGAAGTGCTCGCCCTCGAACTTCAGCCGCTCGCGGCGCAGCGCACTGCGCACGATCCCGACGTACTCCCGGGTGCGGCCCAGCGGCGACGCGAACCGCACGCCGTGCCAGCCCTCGGACACCTGCGGGCCCGAGACGCCGAGGCCGAGCCGGAACCGGCCGCCCGAGAGCGTGTCCAGGGTCGCGGCGGTCATCGCGGTCATCGCCGGGGTCCGCGCCGGGATCTGCAGCACCGCGGCGCCGACGTCGATCCGCGACGTCTGCGCCGCGATCCAGGAAAGCACCGTCACGGCGTCCGAACCGTAGGCCTCCGCCGCCCACACGACGGCGTAGCCGAGTTCGTCCGCTTGTTTCGCCAGGGCCAGGTTCGCGGGGTCGTTCCCCGCTCCCCAGTAGCCGAGATTCAGTCCGAGTCGCACGGGGCCAGACCCTAACGGGGGCCCTTGTGGGCGACACGACTCACCTTGGTCAGGTCCGGCCGGGGCGGCCCACTAGGCTCGGCGGTCGTGGAAAAGCGACAGCTGGGCCGCTCGGGACTGCGGGTCTCGCGGATGGCGCTCGGCACCATGACCTGGGGTGGCGACACCGACGCGGAGGAAGCGGCGAGCCAGCTGGTCGCCTTCGTCGATGCCGGCGGCACCCTGGTGGACACCGCCGACATCTACGGCGAAGGCGAAGCCGAACGGGTGCTCGGCTCACTTCTGGGTGATCTCGTGCCGCGCGACGACATCGTCCTCGCGACGAAGGCCGTCGCCCGGCGCACCGACGGCCCGTTCGGCGGCGGCGCCTCCCGCGGCGCGCTGCTCTCGGCGCTCGACGGCTCGCTGAAACGCCTCGGCACCGACCACGTCGACCTGTGGCAGCTGCACGCCTGGGACCCGACGGTGCCGGTCGCCGAGACCCTCGCCGCCCTCGAGTACGCCGTCAACAGCGGCAAGGCCCGCTACGTCGGCGTGTCCAACTACTCCGGCTGGCAGCTGGCGACGGCCGCCGCCGGGACCGCCGCGGTCGCGCCGCTCGTCTCCACCCAGGTCGAGTACTCGCTGCTGGAACGCGGGGTGGACCGCGAGGTCGTGCCCGCCGCCGAGCACCACGGCATCGGCCTGCTGCCCTGGGCACCGCTCGGGCGCGGGGTGCTGACCGGCAAGTACCGCAGCGGCACGCCGGCCGACTCCCGCGGCGCCTCCAGCGTGTTCGCCGGGTACGTCGAGCACCACCGCACCGACCGCGCCGCCCGGATCGTGCAGGCGGTCGCGACCGCCGCCGACGGGCTCGGCACGTCACCGCTCGCGGTGGCGCTGGCCTGGGTCCGCGACCGGCCCGGCGTGGTCGCCCCGGTCGTCGGCGCCCGCGACACCGGCCAGCTCACCGGCTCCCTCACGGCGGAGAGCATCACCCTCCCGCCCGCGATCCGGTCGGCGCTCGACGACGTCAGCGCGATCGAGGCCGGCTACCCGGAGCGGTGGCCCCGGTGATCGACACGGTGATCGACACCACGGCAGGTGTCTGTTGGGTGACATGCACGTGACGGCAAGACGATCGTGGAGGATGCTGGTGAAGACCGCCCGTCGAGGGACATCTGGAGGCACCAACGTGCGTCGGCTCACCGCCGCGTCGCGGATCGCGATCCCGCTCGCCGGTGTCCTGGTGCTCGCAGGCTGCTCCTCGGCCAAGTCGGACAGCGACGACCTGCAGATCGTCGCGAACCCGGTGGCCGCGCAGCCGGCCGTCTCCCCCGCTGTCACCGTGAAGCCCGCCGGGCAGGTCCTGCCCGGCGCCGCCGTCTCCGCGGTGGCCGTGTCGGGATCGACGCTGGTCGTCGCTCTTGCTCAGCAGCCGTCTTTGCAGCTCTACGACCTGAATGCGCTCGAGTCACCGCCGGTGAATATGCCGTTATACGGCACAGCTTCGCGGTTGACTGTGGCGCCCGGCCGGGTGGAGATCGCGGAGCCGGGTCAGGGTGTGGTGCAGCAGCTGACGTTGCCGGACCGGAAGCTCACGGAGACGAAGACGGGCGGGCAGCCGGCGTCGAGCATCGCCTACGGCGCCGATCGGCTGGTCGCGATGGGGGCGGCGAAGGACATCCAGGTGCTGCCCGCGAGCGGTCCGGCGCGGACGATCGGCGGGCAGATCTACAGCGCCGACGACGTCCTGGCGGCCGGTGACGGTGTCGTGGTGCTGGATCGCCTGCGCACGGCCGTGTTCTCCGTGGACGTCGCCGGCGGCAAGATCAACGAGGGGCTGCGGGCGGGTGACGGCGCCGCCAACGCCGTCGCGGACTCCTACGGCCGGATCCTGGTGACCGACGCGCGGGCGGGCGCGCTGATCGCGTTCTCGGCGTCGCCGCTGATCATGCGGCAGCGGTACCCGGTGCCGGGTGGCGCGTACGGGATCGCTTACGACGCCAAGCGAAGCCTCGCCTGGGTGACGCTGACGGCACGCAACGAAGTGGTCGGGTTCGACGTCCGAGGCGGTGAGCCGGTCGAGAAGTACCGGTTCCCCACCGTGCGCCAGCCGGACTCGGTGGGGGTCGAGGACCAGAGCGGCCGGGTGATCATCGGCTCCGCCGCCGGAGAAGGGACCCAGGTGATCCAGCCATGACGACGGTCAGCGAGGCGGTGGTCGAAGGGGATTGGGAGTACCGCCGCCTGCACCTGCCCCCGGGTGTGTCCCGGCGTGCGGCGGCGATCCAGCTCTCCATCCACGCGGAGTTCGCCGGCTGGGAACTGCGGAACGTGCGGCTCTACGCCGACGGCACCCGCAAGGTCTGGCTGCGCCGCAAGAAGACGGGCGAGACCCTGCCCGGCGGCCTGCCCACCTGATCGACCAGCGCCGACCGGCCCGGGTGGACGCCGCCCCGGGCCGTCAGACCACGCCGTCGAGCTCGGTGCGCAGGCCGATCGCCTTGACCAGCAGGTGCCGGCCCGCGAACAGGAGCAGCACCGCCGCCGTGCCCGCCACGACCGCCGCGGCCGTGCCGAGCCAGAGGCCGATGACCTCCATGCCGTCCGTGGGTGACGGGATGTCGGCGACGGTCACGTAGGCGAAGACCGCGGCGGTGACCACGGTCGCGGCCGCCGTCGCGCCGACCACGACGTTCGCCCCGGTGAGGGCCGACGGCTGGAACACCGTGCCCCGGCTCGCCCGGCGCAGCAGCATCCCGAGGCCGACGAGTGCTAGCTGGCCGCACGCCACGAACGCGATCGCCGCGGCCACCAGGGGAACCCGGATCGGCGCGTAGGGCGGGAACAGCTCGACTTGGTCGGCCGCGCTCGTCGGGATCACGACGAGCTGGGCGTACAGGCCGACGAGGAACGCGCCGGCGACGACGGTTTGCAGCGAGGCGACGAGTAAGCGAGGCATGTATCGATAGTCGATGCGTACCGCTCGATTGTCAATCGAACACGCGGGCCAGCCAGTCGCCCCAGGTGTTTTCTTCGACCTCGCCGTCCGCGCCGGGTGTGAAAACGTGGTGGGCCGCGACCACCGGACCGCGGAAGCCCCGCATGAACCGGATCATCGCGTCGGGCGTGCGGATGCCGACGGCCTGGTCGTCGGCCACGTAGACGACCCCCTCGACCGGCGTGCGGCCGTCGAGCTCCAGGCGCACCCGGTCCCCTTCGGCGATCCGGGCCGGAAGCCCCAGCGCGGCACCGAGTTTCGCCCAGGCTTCGGTCCAGTCCGGGATCGGCGGCCCGAACGCCGTGACCGGGACCGCGACGCGGCCGGCGAAGTGCGTGACGTACTCGACCAGCGTGCGCAGGAACAGCGCCCGGCCCGACGTCATCGCCTCGAACTCGTCCTCCCAGTCGTCGCCCGGCAGGAAGCCGCTCGTGACGCACCGGATCACCGAGCTGCCGCCTTCGCGCCCCTCGATGAGGAACTCGTAGGCGATGTGCCGGCCGTCGGGCGCGGTGCCGGTGCCGTAGACCAGCCGCTCGAGCGGCTCCCACTCGCGGATCCCGCACTCGGACCGGTAGCCGCCGAAGGCGCCGCGGACCACACCGCCGGTGCCGCCCTCGACCTCGTTGCGGCCCATGAACCACGAGTCGATGCCCGGGCCGGTGGCGATGGCCGCCCACAGCTGTTCCGGCGTCGCGTCGACGTCGGCGACGTCGGTCCGTTCGAAGTCGTGGCCCACGTCAGGACTCCTCCCCCGGCGTCGCCGGCACGCTCGGGTGCACGGCGACGATCACCCGGTGCTTGCGGCCCTTCTCGGCCGTCTCGTCGTGGTACTTCCCCACCAGCGTGGTGACCGCCGTCGCCAGCTCCTCGGCGAACGCGGCCCGGTCGGCCGCCGAGGCGAACCGCACCTCGCCGTCGAGCGCGAAGGTGGCGACCCGCTGGTTCGCCTTGGCCGAGCCGGTGATGAGCACGCCGACGTCACGCACCAGCCGGCCGGCCACCGCCAGCAGCCAGCGGGCCGAGAGCCGGTCCGGCGACCGGGCCGGGTCCGGCTGCACCGCGGCCAGGGCCGCCGGCGAGATGACGTACGAGGACGCCGTGGCCCGCATCATCCGCTCGGTGACGTTGCCCTTCCGGCGCTCCTCGACCAGCTCCACCAGGCCGTGCGCCTCCAGCGCCCGCAGGTGGTAGTTGACCTTCTGCCGCGGCAGGTCGACCCGCCCGGCCAGCATCGTCGCGGACGCCGGTTCCGCCAGCTCGGCCAGGAGCCGGGCCCGGATGGGGTCCAGCGACACCTCGGCCGCCGCCGGATCTTCGATCACCGCCACGGAGAACATGCGCCCAGCATCGTGCCGAACAGAAGAGTTGTCAAGAACTCTCGTCTTGTCGGTAACTCGCGTTCACCAGGGCGAGGATCCGGGGCAGCACCTGCGGCGCGGCCTCCAGCGGCACGACGTGCCCGACGCCCGGCAGCACCACGGCCGTCCCGTCGTCGAGGCCGCCGGCCCACTGCTCGACGTCGGCGGCCCGGACGATGCGGTCCCGCTCCCCCACTATCGCCGTCACCGGCAGGCCGCCGACCTGCGTCAACGCCGCGTCGCGCGCGTAGGCGTCCAGGGCCGGGCGGAACAGGGAGACGGTGTGCGGCCAGTTGCCGCGGATCATCTGCACGGTCAGCTCGACCAGGTCCGGCTCGGGGTCGTCGCCGAAGAGCCACCACCGCAGCCCCGCGCTCACCGCGCGGCTCGTGCGCTCGTGCACCACGCCGAACAGCTTCGAGCCGAGCACCGCTTCGAGGTCGCGGGCCAGCTTGCCCAGCGCGTTCGGCCAGGTCGCCGAGACCTCCGTCGCCAGCGTGCCCGACGACGTCGCCAGCAGCGCCAGCCCGGACACCCGGGCGCGGAACAGCTCCGGGTGCCGCTGGGACAGCGACATGATCGCCAGCCCGCCCATGTCGTGCCCGACCAGCACCACCCGCCCGGCCGGGACCTCACGCTCCAGTAGCTCGGCGAGGTCGTCGCCGAGCTGGGCCATGGTCGCCGTCCCGCGGCGCGCCCGCCCGGACCCGCCGTGGCCGCGCTGGTCGTAGGTCAGCACGGCCACCGGCCCCGCGGCGGCGTCCGGCACCAGCGGCGCGATCCGGTCCCAGCTGCGCTGGTCGAGCGCGTAGCCGTGGACGAACACCACCGCGACCGGCGCGTCCGGGTCGCCCCGGCGGACGACCGCCAGGGGCGTCCCGTCGGCGAGCGCGAAGCCGGTCATCAGGACGTGCGCAGGAACCGGTCCAGCACGCGGGTGCCGAACTTGAGCGCCTCGATCGGGACGCGCTCGTCGACGCCGTGGAACAGGGCCGAGAAGTCGAGGTCCGCGGGCAGCTTGAGCGGCGCGAAGCCGAAGTTGCGGATGCCGAGGTCCTGGAAGGACTTCGCGTCGGTGCCGCCGGAAAGCATGTACGGCAACGTCTTCGCGCCCGGGTCCTCGGCCAGGATCGCCGCGGTCATGGCGTCGACGAGCGCGCCGTCGAAGGTCGTCTCGACCGGCGGCAGCTCCATCCACTCCTTCTCGATGTCCGGGCCGAGCAGCTCGTCGAGCTCGCGGTCGAACGCCTCGAGCCGGCCGGGCAGGATCCGGCAGTCCACCGACGCCTCGGCGACCGACGGGATGACGTTCGACTTGTAGCCGGCGGTGAGCATCGTCGGGTTGGCCGTGTCGCGCAGGGTCGCGCCGATCATCCGGGAGATGTTGCCCAGCTTGGCGACCGAGCCCTCCAGGTCGTCCTCCGGGAAGTCCCAGCCGGTGATCTCGGTGACGCCGGCGAGGAACTCCTTCACGGAGTCGGTGAGCACCAGCGGGAAGCGGTGGTTGCCGAGCTTCGCGACGGCTTCGGCCAGCTTCGTCACGGCGTTGTCGCGGTGGATCATCGAGCCGTGCCCGGCGGTGCCGCGCACGCGCAGCTTCATCCAGCGGATGCCCTTCTCCGCCGTCTCGATCAGGTACGCGCGGACGTCGTCCTTCAGCGTGATCGAGAAGCCGCCGACCTCGCTGATCGCCTCGGTGATGCCTTCGAACAGCTCGGGCCGGTTCTCGACCAGCCACTGGGCGCCGTACTTGCCACCCGCCTCTTCGTCGGCGAGGAACGCGAAGACCAGGTCGCGCGGCGGCACGACGTTGTGCATCTTGTAGTGCCGGGCCAGCGCGAGCGCCATCCCGCACATGTCTTTCATGTCGACCGCGCCGCGGCCCCAGACGTAGTCGTCCTGGATCGCGCCGGAGAACGGGTGGACCGACCACTCGGACGGATCGGCCGGCACGGCGTCGAGGTGACCGTGGATGAGCAGCCCACCCCGGGACCGGTCGGCGCCTTCGAGCCGGACGATCACGTTGTGCCGGTTCTTCCCACCCGACTCGACGTAGGTGATCTCGTAGCCGGCGTCGGTCAGCTTCTCCGCAACGTACTCGGCCGCCGCCCGCTCGCCGACCAGGGTCTCGGGGTCCCCGGTGTTGGTGGTGTCGATGCGGATCAGCTCGCTGGTCAGCGTGACGGCCTCGGCCGCGGCGGCTTCGATCAGGTTCGGTTCGGTCACCGGCCATTCCTATCATTCGCGCGGCCGGGTGCGCTGATCACCGAGGTTCCTGGGATCGGTTCCGGTCTGGTGCCGAGACCACTTCGGACACCGGCGGCAGGTGCCGGTCGAGGACATCCAGGGCCTCCTCGGCGTCGTGGCGGTCGAGCGCGGCGACCAGGGCGCGGTGCTCGGCGTCGACCACCGGCGGCCGCTCCGGCCGGGCCTCCAGGACCCGCACGGCGGCCCGCTGCCGGCGCGACCGCAGTGTGTCGTACGACTCGGTCGGCACGGTGTTGCCCGCCGCGTTCACGGTGGTGACGGGCTGTCCCTGAGACAACACAACACGGTAACGGGCCGAAGTTCCCGTAACGACCTTCCGGAGCGGGAGCGACTATCCACTCGTTCACCGCGAAAGGATCATCGTGACTGCCCCCACGCCTTACCAGCCGGCACCGTCGCCGGTCGCCCAGCCGCCCCGCAACGGGCTCGGCACCGCCGGCTTCGTCCTCGGCCTCGTCGGCTTGATCTTCTCGCCGATCCCCATCATCGGACTGGTCGCCTGGCCGCTGGTGATCATCGGCCTGGTCCTGTCGTTCCTCGGCCTCGGCCGCGCGAACAAGGGCGTGGCCACCAACAAGGGCCTCGCGATCGCCGGGATCGTGCTGTCCGCGATCGGGCTCGTCGTCTGCGTGATCTGGGTGGCCGCGTTCAGCAAGGTCGCCACCGACGCCGCGAACTCGCTCCCGACCGCGCCGCCGGCCCTGACCGGTGCGCCCGCCGCGGCTCAGCCCGGCACCGGCGGCGACCCGGCCGCCGCCAAGCACACCGTCGTGTACAAGGTGACCGGCACCGGCAAAGCCGGCAACATCACCTTCACCACCGACGGCATGACGACGACGAGCCAGGAGTCGAACGTCAAGCTGCCGTGGGAGAAGACCATCGAGCTCCCCGGCGACCAGCCCCTGCAGCTGGTCAGCATCCTGGCCCAGGGCAGCGGGTCCGGGAACCTCAAGGTGACGATCGAGGTCGACGGCAAGGTCTTCAAGGAGGCCACCGCCCAGGGCTACGGGGTCGCCACCGCGAACGGCGACATCGGGACGCTCAGGAACTGAGGGGCCGGGTGGCCGGTGCGATCATCTCGCCGGCCACCGGCGAGCACGGCGGGATCGTTGCCCTGCCGGTCAAGTGGGCGCCGCGAGGTCACTCCCCCGCGGTGCGGCCGCCCAGGGCGCCCGCCAGGTCCGGGCGGCCGTCGATCTTCAGCTTGCGGTACGAGCTCGTCAAGTGCTTCTCGACCGCTCGGCGGCTGATGCTCAGCTGCTCGGCGATCTCCGAGTTCGTCCTTCCGCGCACCGCCAGTTCCGCGACCGTTGCCTCGCCGCGGGTCAGCTCGGCGGTTGCCCGGGCCGGCTCGGTGTGGGTTACCGGGCCGGCCTCGCGGGTCAGCAGGCGGCCCATTCCGCAGGTCTCCGCCAGGGCCTGGGCGCGGGCCAGCAACCGTTGCGCCGCTTCGGGTTCCGTGGGCCGGAGGCGCTCGGCCAGGTCGGCTCGGGCCTTGGCCTCCTCCAGGTCGTCCGGTGAGCGGGCCAGCAGGTCGACCGCCTCGTGCAGCAGCCGGATTCCGTCGCGGCCGGCGTCCAGGGCGGCTAGGACCCGCAGGGCCCGGCCGACCGTTGCGGGTGCGCCCCAGGCGACGCAGCGGCGGTGGTGCTCTTCGGCCAGGCGCCCGGCTTCGTCGGTGCGGCCCAGGCGGTGGGCCAGCAGCGCCGCCGAGGTGCGCCACGGGTAGAGGGCGGGATTGCGCCAGCCGGCCCGGTCGAGCCGGCGGCCGCAGTCGAGGAACTGCGCCAGCGCCGCGCCGGGGTCGTCGGCGGCGGCCAGCGTCCCGCGCAGGCTCCGCTGCACGGCGAGCACGCCTAGGCCGTCGCCGGCCGGGAGGTCGTCCAGCACCGTGCGCGTCAGCGTGCGATCACCGGTCGCGGTCGCGACCAGGCCCAGGATCGTGGGCGGCAGCGCGAGCACGTCGTAGCCGGCCGGCTCCGCGAGCCGGAACGCCCGGCCCGCCGGTTCCCCGGCCGCCGCGGCCCGGCCGCGGGCCAGCAGCGCCAGTGCCCGGTGCACGTCCAGCAGCGCCCGGGTCGCCGCGGTGCCCGCCGCGCCGGTGGCCGACAGCCACGGCGTCACGACGTCGACGCGGCCCGCCGCGACCAGGATTACCGGGACGATCCGCAGCATGGCCCCGGCGCGGACGGACCGCGCGGGCTCGTGGTCCATCAGGCAGGTCGCCCGGCGCGCGGCTTCCTCGGCGTCGATCCGCCCGGCCAGCGTCGCGGCCAGCAGCAGCACGGCCCGCAGCTCGCGTTCGGCCGCCCCGGGGCCCGCCGGGGTGTCGGTCAGCTCGCGCAGCCGGGCCGGCGCCGCGGCCAGCCGGGCCGGGTCCTCCAGCGCGGCGAACCAGTCGTGCGCTTCCAGCCGCAGGGCGAGGTCGCGGTCGTGCCCGGTCAGGGCGGCGGCCGGGCCGAGCTCGCCGGCGACGGCGCGCACGAGCTCGGTCACCAGCGGGCCGCGCGCGGTGATCGTGAACGGGATCCGGGTGACCGCCGCGGCCCGGTCGCGGACCGTCGGCAGCAGCGGCGCGGCCTGGACCAGGTGCCGCACCGCGGACGCCGGGTCGGGGCCGAGCTCGGCGGCGGCCAGCTCGACGAGCAGCGGCGCGCGCCCGGCGCTGCCCGGCGGCAGTTCCAGCAGCGCCCGCCGCAGGTAGCGCGCCGCGGACTCGGGCGCGCCCCGGCGCAGCGCGCCGACGGCGGCCGCCCGCAGCATCTCGATCTCCGGGCCGCCGCACAGCGTGTCCACGCGCAGCAGCTGCCCGGCGATGTCCTCCGCGGGGTAGCCCCGCGCGGTCAGCAGCCCGGCCGCGGTGCGGTGGGCGGCGGCGGTGTCCGCGGCGGACGCGGTCTCTTCGACCACCCGCACCAGCGCGGCCTCGGGTACCAGCCGGCCGTCCGCGGCGACGGTGAGCCAGGGGCCCTGCAGCGCGGCGCGCGCCGCGGCGCAGGCGGCGTCGGCCAGCCCGCTCAGCGCCGTGACGAGCGCGGGTTCGGCGTGCCGCCCCAGCACGACCACGGCCCGGGCGAAGGCCTCGACCTCCGGATCACGCCGGACGAGCACCCGCAGCCGCTCGCGGCGGAGGTCCGCGCCGAGCGCCCGCAGCCGCGCGCGGTCGTCGGCCTTCGCCGTCAACCGGTGCGAGAACGCCCGGTCCAGCAGGGCGCGCAGGTCCTTGGGCCGGCCGCCGGTGAGCTCGTGGCAGGCCGCGGCGAACTCCGGGTCGTGACCGGCGTCGAAGCGCGCGGCGACCAGCCGGCCGGTCGCGGCGAGCGACAGCGGCTCGGCCCGCACGTGGTGGCGAGCGGCGGCCTCGATCTCCGGCACGAACGCGGTGCGCGCGCCCGCGCCGTCGCGCAGGACCGCGCCGATCAGGACGCGCGTCCCGGACAGCCGGGCGACCAGGAAAGCCAGGGCCCGCAGGGAAAGCTCGTCCGCCCAGTGCAGGTCGTCGACGAGCACGACCACCCCGCGGGACCGGCTCAGCCGCGCCAGCAGCGCGTGCAAGCCGTGCAGCAGGGACGCCGGCTCGCCCGGACCGGCCGAGCCGTCGGCCAGCGGGCCGAGCACCTGCCGGGCCACCGGCGGCAGCGCCGGGTCGTCCGGGTCGGCGAGGATCGGCAGCACGAGCTGCCGGACGACGCCGAGCGGGAAGGCCTGTTCGAGCTGCGCCCCGCTCGAACGCAGGATCCGCGCGCCGTGGGCCGCGCCGAGCTGGGCCAGGTGCCGCAGCAGCGCCGAGCCGCCGGCACCGGCTTCGCCGTGGATCAGCAGCAGGCCGCCGCTCCCGGCGTCGGCGTCGCGCACCGCCTCGTCCAGCACCGACAGGTGCGCTTCCCGTTCCAGCAGCACCGGTCAGTCCCCCAGCGTCCAGGTCGCCCAGCGCTCGGTGAGCGCGGAGCGGCCCTTGAGACCGAGCTTGCGGTACACCTTCGTCAGCCGCAGTTCGACCGTGCGCAGCGCGATCGAGAGCTCCCGGGCGATCTCGCGGTTCGGCAGCCCGCGCGCGGCGAGGGCGGCGACGTCCTGTTCGGCGGGCGAGAGCACCTCCGGCCGGCGCGGCTCGAACCGGCGTCCCGGCGGCAGGACGGGTTCGGGCACCGGCTCGGCCGGCTGCCGTTGCGCGGGCACGCTGCGCCGCAGCTCGGCGACCGCGCGTTCCCGCAGGGCGTCGAAGGCCCCGTCGGTGCCCCAGTAGCCGGCCAGCGACAGTTCCTCGGCCGACAGCGCCGCGGCCGCCGCGCCGTCGCCGAGGCTCCGCGACGCGAAGGCGGCGATCGTGCGCCACGGGCAGAGCATCGGGTTCACCCACTGCCGGGACCGCAGGATCCGGCCGCACTCCCGCGCCGCGGCGAGGGCGGCCTCCAGCTCGTCGGCGGCCAGGGCCAGCTCCGCCCGCGCGTACAGGAGGAACGCCTGCCCCGCGGTGTGCTCGCCGCCGCGCGGGAGCGGTTCGGCGGCGAGCCGGCGGGCGCGTTCGGTCCGGCCCAGCTTGAGGTGCGCGGAGATCTCGACGGCGAGGTAGGCCGGGACGAGCGCGGGGTGCCAGCACCGGACGGGCAGCTCCCGCCCGGCGAGGGTGAGGTCGTGGAGGGCGTCGTCGGGCCGGTTGCGCCGCAGGTTCACGACGGCCCGGTGCAGCAGGGCCTGCGCGGTCGCGGCCTTGGCGTCACGACGCCGGGCCGCGGCGGCGACGGCGGTGAGCCCTTCGGCGGCGGATTCCAGCTCGTCGCAGCACAGCAAGGCCCGGCAGGCGGCGATGCGCGGCATGAGCGGCGCGTCCTCACGCACGATGAGGGCCTGCTCGGCCAGGTCGAGCGCCCGGCGGCGGTCCTCGCCCCGGGTCGCGAGCCACCAGGCCTCGGCTCCGGCTTCGGCGGGACCGCCGGGCCGGGTGGTCCGGAGGAGCGGCGCGACGGGCATGACCGGGTCCACCGCGGCTTCCTCCTCGGCGATCCGGCCGAGGGCGACCAGGTCCGAATCCACAGTAGACGGGACGAGGGCGTCCGCCACGGCACTTTCCACAGTGGACACCAACGCGCGGCCGCGCAGCTCCGCCACCGCGCGCCGGGTCGTCTCGACGTCGCCGCGGGCCAGGAGGAGGTCGGCCGCCGTCACGGCCGCGGGCAACGTGCTCAGTTCGGGTTCGGCCAGGATCCGGCGCAGCCGCCCGTCCGCCGCGTCGGGGTCCCGCGTCACCTCCATCGACGCCAGGCGCAGCAGCAACGCCGCGCGCTCCGCCGGATCCAGCGGCTCCAGCAGCACCCGGCGCAGCGCGTCGGCCGCCGCCGACGTGCGGCCCTGCAGGAACCACTGCTCGGCCGCCTCCACCAGGACGGTCCGTGCCCACGGCTCCCCCACCGCCGGCGCCGCGCAGAGCAGGTCGGCCGCCACCGTCGCGCCGGCGCCGATGCCGTGCGCCAGTTCCGCCGCCCGCCGGTGCAGGTCGCCGCGGGCGTCCGCGTCCAGCTCCGCCAGCACTTCCGCCGCCAGGTGCGGTTCGGCGGGCCGCCCGGCCGCCACCAGGCCGCTCGCCACGAGCGGTTCCAGCGCGCCGGCCACCGTGGTCTCCGGCAGGCCCGCCAGCCGGCCCGCGAGCACGACGTCCGATGTGGACACCGACATCGCCCGCAGCAGCGCCAGCGCGTCCGGCGGCAGGCCGCGCCGGACGCGGGCGGCGCGCGCCGACGTCACCGCGCGCCCGATCCGCACCAGGTGGGGTACCTGCTCGGGCTCGGGCGGGCGCCCGTCGGTGCTCCAGCGCGTCACGATCTCGCGCAGCACCGCGGGCCGGCCGGCCGCGATGCTCAGCGCCGCCGTGGTGAACGCCGCCCCGCCCGGCGCCCCCGGGATCTCCCGCAGCAACGCCGCGGTCTCCGCCTCGGTCAGCGGCGGCAGGTCCAGCTGGGTGCCCGGGCCGTCGCCGAGGTAGCGCGCCAGCGGGCCGTGCGCGGCCGCGACCAGCAGGACCGGGCCGGGCCGGGCGGCCATCGCGGCGAAGCACCGCAACGACCAGGCGTCCGCCCACTGGAGGTCGTCGATCGCCAGCACCAGCGGCCCGTCGGCGGCCAGCTCGGCGAACACGTCGCACAGCAACGGGACGGTGGCGTCGCACGGGCCGGCGAAGCACTCGGTCGCCAGGTCCGCGAACCGCGCCGGCGAGTGCAGGGCGGCGACCAGCTGTGACGCCGTGCTGAACGGGATCCCGGTCTCCACCGGCGAGCACGACGCCAGGCCGGCGACGGCGCCGCGTTCGCGGGCGGTGGCGAGCACGTGGCGCAGCAGGGCCGTGCGGCCGGTCCCGGCGGCGCCCGAAACGCCGGCCCGGGCGGGTCGGCCCGCGAAGAGGCCGTCGACGAGGTCGTCGAGCAGGGCGAGCTGGCGCTCCCGGCCGATCAACCGCCCGGCCGGGCGGTGGTGTCCGGAGTTGATCACGGACAGTGGCCGGTGGTACGGCACGGACGACCTCCCTCGGCGCGACGACGGGCGCTCGGACTGGTGGATCCACCAGGGAGGCTAGCTCCGCACTACGGCATCCGCCGACGCCGTGGCCGCCGGACGGGTATTTCCGTCCCCCTTGACCATTCCGGGTGGCACAAGCGGGCAATGCGTGACGGCGGGTGAGGGCTACCACCGCTCACCAGGTGCGCAGGGCCTCCGCGAGATCCGCCCGCCCCTTGATACCCAGCTTGCGGTAGACGCTGGTCAGGTGCACCTCGACGGTGCGCTGGGTGAGGAACAGCGACTCGGCGATCTCCCGGTTGGTCGCGCCGGTCGCCGCCCGCTCGGCGACCCGCCGCTCGCTGCCGCTCAGCGCGTCCGCCGGCGAGTCGGTCCCGCTGCGCATCCGCCCGCCCGCCTCGGTCAGCGCCGGCAGCGCCAGCCCGAGCTGCTGCCTGTCCCGGCTGAGCACGGACAGGTCGATCGAGCGGCGCAACCGTTCCCGCGCGCCCTCGGTGTCGCCCCGGCGCAGCAGCCGGCGGCCCAGCAGGTACTCGGCCTTCGCGAGCTCCAGCTTGGCGGGCGAGCCGGCCAGCACGTCCGCGGCCGCCGACAGCCGCTCGATCGCCGCGTCGCCGTCGGCCAGCACCCCGCGGCCGGTCTCCAGCATGCCGAGGGCCCGCGTGGTGCCCCAGCGGCGGACCGCCGGCTCGACCTCGTCGAGCACGGCCACGCCCTCGGCCACCCGGCCGAGGCCCGCCAGCAGCTCGGCCGAGTCGTACCACCACGGCGCCAGCACCGGGTTGCCGATGCCGCTGCCGCGCAGGCTGTCCCCGCAGGTGCGCAGCACGGTCAGCGCGCCTTCGACGTCGCCCTGCGCCGCCCGCGCCCGGGCCCGGGCCATCAGGAACCAGTGGTACTCCAGGGTGAACTCCGACAGCCGCGGCCGGGTCACCGTGTCCAGCACCTCCTCGGCGCGGACCGGGTCCCCTTGGCGGACCAGCATCGCGCCGAGCGCCGCCTGTGGCATGGAGACACCCGGGGCCCACCGCTCCTGCGTGACGACGTCGAACGAGTACTGCGCGTCCGACAGCCCTTCCGCGAGGTTCCCGGTGAACTCGTGCATCAGCGCGCGGGTGCTCGCGCCGAGGGCGTAGGTCCACGCCTCGCCACGGCTCTGGGCGTGGTTCAGGAGCTCGTTGATCGCGGTCAGCGCCGGCTCGCCGTGGTCACCCAGGTAGAGCGAGAGGACGGCGCCCAGCACGGCCCAGCCGCCGGGGGCGACGTCGCCGATCAGCAGGACCCGGCTCGCCTGGTCGGCCACTTCGGCCGCCGGCCGGCCCTGCAGCGTGCCCAGCGACGAGAGCATGCCCAGCAGCTGGCGTTCCTCGGCGGTGTCGCCGGGCGGCGGCGTGACGTCGCGCAGCCGCGCGCTGACCCGGGGCACGCCGGACTTCTCGTCGAGGCCCGAGAGCAGCAGCGCGGACTCGATCAGCATCCGCAGGGCCCGGTCGGCGGGCGACGGGTCCGGGCCACCGGCGGCGACCAGGGCGTCCAGCGCCTCTTCGCCCAGCGCGTAGGCCCGCTGGGAGTTCTGCGCGGCCAGGGAGATCATCGTGTACTGCATGACGACCGGCACCCGGCGGCGCGGATCGGTCACCAGGCCCAGCACGTGCTCCAGGTGCCGCAGGGACGACGCCGGGTCCAGCTGCCCCTGGACCCGGGACAGGTGCACCAGCACGGCGACGTCGTCCTCGTCGGCCCGCAGGGCGCGGGTCAGGTACCGGGCGGCGGCCGAGGGCGCGCCCCGGCCCTCGGCCGAGACGGCGGCGTCGCGCAGCACGTTGACCATCCACGGCTGCGGCACCGAGTCGAGCAGCAGCAGGTGGACGGCGACCTCCTCGGCGGGCCGGCCGCGGTCGTTGAGCAGGACGGCCGCGCGTTCCCGCAGCCGGGCCAGCTCGGCGGGCGGCACGGAGTCCAGCACCGCGGTGCGGATCAGGTCGTGCGCGTAGTCCAGCCGGTCCGGCGCCAGCAGCTCGCCGGCGCGCAGGGCCCGCACGGCGCCGCTCGCCGGGCCGGGCTGGGTCCCGGCGAGCGCGGCGATCGTCTCCAGGTCTTCGCCGCTCAGCACGGCGATCGCGCGCGCCACGGCGAACGCGCCTTCCGGGAGCCGGTCCAGCAGCGGCCGCGCCACGACCTCGCGGCCGATCCGTTCGAGCAGCGCCACACGCTCGGCGCCCGGCGTCCCCTCGTCCCGCACCCGGCTGACGACCCGGTCGAGCAGGAACGGGTTCCCGCCGGTGAGGTCGAGGACGCGGGCGGCGAAGACCGGGTCCGGCGCCGCGCCGAACGACGACTCCAGGACGTCGGCGACGGCGTCCGGGGACAGCGGCGCCAGGTCGACCGTCAGGCAGCTCAGGGCCGCGCCGATCTCGCCGAGCACCTCCGGCACGGGCTCGTCCGGCCCGGTCCGCTGGGTCATCAGCACCAGCAGCGGCAGGTCTTCGGCGCGGCGCAGCAGGAACCCCAGCCACCGCAGCGACGTCTCGTCGCACCACTGGACGTCGTCGAGGGCGAGCACCACGAGGCCGCGGGCGGCCAGGCCGGCGGTGAGCCAGTGCAGGCCGTGCATCACGGAGTAGGTGTCGGCGCTGCCCTGGCCCTCGCCCAGCGCGGGCACGAGGGCCGGCAGCGCCAGCCGGGCGCTGCCGGTGAGCAGCTCGCCCGCGGCGGCGCCGGCCGGCTGCAGCGGCTCGAACAGCGCGCGGACGGCTTCGTAGGCCGCGACCCCGCTGTCCGGGCAGGCCACCGTGAGCACGGTGGCGGCGATCCCGTCGAGCTCGTCGAGCGCGGCGGCGAGCAGCTTCGTCTTCCCGATCCCCGCGGGCCCGCGCAGCAGGACCGCCTGTCCCGCGCCGACGGCGGCGGCCCGGGCCCGGTCGGCGAGCAGCCGGACCTCCCACTCCCGGCCGGCCAGTTCTGTCCCGGGCAAGGCCCGGAGGCCGCTGCGTAGGGCCACGGATCTCCAGTCTCAGCTGCGATGCGGGGTTTCCGGCGCGGTGCCGGGCGGTGGGTCGCACCGCCTTGCGCTCGCGTACCGGCGCTCGGGACGCCGCCGTCGCGGACGTCACCGAACAGGGCCGAAACCCTTCGATCACCTTACTGGCCGGGCCCCGGGATCCGGTCACCCCGCCCGCGTCCGGGTGAGGTGACAGGATGCGGCGGTGTCTTCCCTGCCCTCCCTCCCGCTCGACGGCGTCACCGTCGTCTCCTGCGAACAGGCGGTTGCGGCGCCGCTGGCCACGCGGCACCTGGCCGACCTCGGCGCGCGGGTGCTCAAGATCGAGCGGCCGGGCAGCGGCGACTTCGCGCGGGCCTACGACGAGACCGTCCGCGGGCTTTCGAGCCACTTCGTCTGGCTGAACCGGTCGAAGGAGAGCGTCACGCTCGACCTGAAGCACGAGGCCGCGCCCGAGGTGATGGGCCGGCTGATCGACGGCGCCGACGTCTTCGTGCAGAACTTCGCCCCCGGCGTCGCCGAGCGGCTCGGGCTCGGCGCCGCCGCGCTGCGGGCGTCACGGCCGGGGCTGATCACGTGCTCGATCTCGGGGTACGGCTCGACCGGCCCGTACCGCGACGCGAAGGCGTACGACCTGCTGATCCAGTCCGAAGCCGGGCTGGTGTCGGTGACCGGCACGGCGGAAGAGCCGGCGAAGAGCGGCATCCCGGCGGCCGACATCGGGGCCGGGATGTACGCCTACTCCGGGATCCTGTCGGCGTTGTTCCACCGCGAACGCACCGGCGAGGGCACCGAGCTGGAGGTGAGCCTGTTCGACGCGCTGATCGAGTGGATGGGCTTCCCGCTCTACTACACGGGTTTCGGCGGCACCCCGCCCCCGCGGGCGGGCACGAGCCACCCGGCGATCGCGCCGTACGGCACGTTCGCCGCCGGCGACGGCACGCAGCTGGTGCTGGCCGTGCAGAACGACCGGGAGTGGGCCGCGTTCTGCCGGCACGCGGTCGGCCGTCCCGAGTGGACGTCCGACGAGCGGTTCGCGACGGGCAGCGCCCGCGTCGCTCACCGGGCCGAGCTGGAGCGGGAGATCGGCGCCATCTTCGCCGGGCTGACCGGCGAGGAGCTGGCGGCGCGGCTGAGCGAGGGCCGGATCGCGCACGCCCGCCGCCGGGAGCTGCCGGAGGTCCTGGAGCACCCGCAGCTGACCGAACGCGACCGGTTCGCCGAGGTCGGCTCGCCCGTGGGACCACTGCGGATGACGCTGCCGCCGGTGACGGTGCCCGGCCGCCCGCCGCGCCTCGACCCGATCCCGGCGCTGGGCGAACACACGGACGCGGTGCTCACGGAGTTCGGCTTCGACGCCGCGGACCTGCGCGAGCGCGGCGCGCTCTAGGCGGTGGCCGCGAGTTCTTCCAGGCGGCGGCCGTCCGGTTTGCCGTTGCGGTTCAGCGGGAAGCTGTCGACGACGACCACCCGGTTGGGGACCTCGTACGGCGGCAGGATCCGGGCCATCCGCTCGCGCCAGTACGCCGGGGCGTGGCCGGCCTCGTCCTCGACGAAGGCGACCAGGCGGCTGCCGTGGCGCTCGTCGGGGACCGCGACGACCTTCGCGCAGCAGCCCGCCTCCGCGACGCGCGCTTCGATCATGTCCGGGTACAGCGTGTAGCCCATCCGGTGGACCGCGCGCTTGCGGCCCAGGACGTGGAGGTTGCCGGCGCCGTCGAGCAGGCCGAAGTCGCCGGTGCGGAACCAGCCACCCGGCTCCGGTGCCACCTCGCCGTCGTCGTCCAGCACCCCGGTCGGCAGGTCGGGGGTGCGCACGAGCAGCTCGCCCACCTCGCCGGGCGCGACCGCGACGTCGGAGTCGTCGACGACGCGGACGTCCACCCCGCGGACCGGGCGGCCGGTGGCGACCGGGTTGCCGGGCACGGCGAAGGAGATGTTGCCGAGCTCCGTGCTGCCGTAGCCGTCCAGCAGGGGCTTCCCGAACTCCGCGCGGTACTCCGCGACCAGCCGGTGGTTCAGCGGCGCGGCGCCGACGCACAGCATCCGCGCGCGCCGCAGCGCGGCCCGCAGGACCGGCCGCTGCCGGGTGATGTTCAGCATGCTGCGGTAGGTCGAGGGCGCGGCGTCGAGCACGGTCGCGCCGCGCAGGCCGGCCAGGCCGAGCGCGTGGTCGAGCCGGCGGTAGGGCACGACCACCAGTGAGCAGCGCACGAGCCAGGCGAGCAGCACGATCGACAGGCCGTACTGGTGGGAGAACGGCAGGAACGGCGCGAGGACGTCGGAACGCGTGTAGCCGAGCGTGTCCGCGGTGCGCCGGAGGTTGGCGAGGAACACGGCGCCGGACTTCACGACCACCTTCGGCCGGCCGGTCGACCCCGACGACGACATGAGCAGGCCGTCGGGCAGCGCGGCCCACGCACCGGCGTCGACACCGCCCGGCAGCGGCCGGGCGGCCGCGGCCAGCTCCGGCAGCAGGATCGCCGGGACCGGGGCGACGCTCGCCGCCGCGGTGGCGTCGTCCACCAGGCACGCCTTGACCTTCGCACGGCTGAGGACGTCGTGGGTGGCCGCCGGGCTGTCCCGGTGGTCGATCAGCACGATCGACGCGCCGAGGTGGACCAGGGCCAGCACCGCCGTGACGTAGCCGATCGAGTTGTCCGCCTTGAGCAGCACGCGATCGCCGCGCCCGAGGCCCCGCGCGGTCAGTTCGGCCGCGATCCCCGCGGCGTCCGCCTCGAGCTCGTCGAGGGTGTACGCGGCGTCGGTCCCGCAGATGGTGGCCATGGCCCGCCCCTTCGTCGCCGGCAAGCTCCTGGCCCGAGTCTCGCCGATCGGGTTCAAGGATTTGTCCAGTACCGGCCGGACGGGTGGCGAGGTGTGCGCATCGCACTAGATTTTCCGCCCGGTGCTGGGCAGCCGCCGAGAGTCCACGATCCACTGGGTCTCCCGTGCGCGGGCAGGGAGACGGAGAAGGGGTACCGGCACATGCGGATGGCTGAGCTGAGCACGGAGTCGGGGGTGCCGGTCGCGACCGTCAAGTACTACCTGCGTGAGGGCCTGCTGCCCGCGGGGCGCCGGATCGGGCCGAACCAGGCGCAGTACTCCGACGAGCACCTCCGGCGGCTCCGGCTCGTCTGCGCGCTCCGCGAGATCGGCGGCCTTTCGCTGGCCGAAGTGGCCGCCGTGCTGGCCGCGCTCGACTCCGGCCACGCCTCCCCCGTCGTGCTGGGCGTCGCCCAGGACGGCCGGGTCAGCACGCGCCCGACCGGCGAGGCCGCCCGGGCGTGGGCGCTGGACCGGGTCCGGGCCCTGCTGGGCGAGCACAGTGTCCAACTCGGCGGCACCGTGGACGCCGCCGATCCCAGCATCGCGAACCTCGTGACCGTCCTGGCCACCTTCCACGCCCTCGGCCACAGCGCCGTCACCGGCAAGCTCGCCGACTACGCCGCGCTGGCCCGGGCGACCGCCGAGGTCGACGCCGGGCTGATCGCGGACGTCGGGCCCGCCCGCCGGCCCGCCGAGACGGCGTTGATCACCACCCTGCTCGGGGAACGGCTCTTCGCCGGGCTCCGCCACCTCGCGCTCGTGAACGTGGTCCGGGCGGAAACCGCGGAGGCCTGACACGCGCCAGGCCTCCGCGGTCTTTCCTCAGCGCGCCTTCCGGGTCAGCGGGTGCCGGCCCGCGTACACGGCGGTGCTGCCGAGGTCTTCTTCGATCCGCAGCAGCTGGTTGTACTTGGCCGTGCGGTCGGCGCGGGAGAGCGACCCCGTCTTGATCTGGCCGCAGTCGACGGCGACCGCGAGGTCCGCGATGGTGGTGTCCTCGGTCTCGCCGGACCGGTGCGAGAGCACGACGCCGTACCCGGCCTGGTAGGCGACCTCGACGGCCTCCAGCGTCTCGGTGAGCGTGCCGATCTGGTTGACCTTGACCAGGATCGCGTTGCCGACGCCGTTGTCGATGCCGTGCTTCAGCAGCTCCACGTTGGTGCAGAAGACGTCGTCGCCGACGAGCTGGCACCGCTCCCCCAGCGCGCGCGTGACGAGCTGCCAGCCGGCGATGTCGTCCTGCGCCATGGCGTCCTCGATCGACGCGATCGGGTACCGGTCGACGAGCCCGGCCAGGTAGTCGACGTGCTCCTCGGCCGAGCGCTTCCGCCCTTCGCCGCGATAGTGGTAGACGCCCTCCTCGTAGAACTCCGACGCCGCGAGGTCGAGCATCAGCACGACGTCGTCGCCCGCCACGTAACCGGCCTTCTCGACGGCGCGGACCACGAAGTCGAGGGCCTCGTCGGCCGAGCCGAGCTGCGGGGCGAAGCCGCCCTCGTCGCCGACGTTGGTGTTGTGGCCGGCGTCGCGGAGGATCTTGCGCAGCGTGTGGAAGATCTCCGAGCCGATCCGGACGGCGTCGGCGAAGTTCGTCGCGCCGACCGGGGCGATCATGAACTCCTGGTAGTCGATGCCGTTGTCGGCGTGGGCGCCGCCGTTGACGATGTTCATCATCGGCGTCGGCAGCAGGTGCGCGTCGGCGCCGCCGAGGTGGCGGTAGAGCGGCAGCACGTGGGTCTGGGCGGCCGCCTTCGCGGCGGCCAGCGAGACGCCGAGGATGGCGTTCGCGCCGAGGCGGGCCTTGTTCGCCGTGCCGTCGAGCTCGATCATCGCGCGGTCGACGGCGGACTGGTCGTCGGCGTCGAGGCCGATGACCGCGCCGGCGAGCTCGCCGTTCACGGCCGCGACCGCGCCGGTGACGCCCTTGCCCAGGTACCGGTGCGGGTCGCCGTCGCGCAGCTCGACCGCTTCCCGGGTGCCCGTCGACGCGCCCGAGGGCACCGCCGCGCGTCCGAACGAGCCGTCGGCCAGCTCGACGTCGACCTCGACGGTCGGATTGCCCCGGCTGTCCAGGATCTCCCGGCCCGTGACTTGGACGATGGCAGTCATTTCACTCCTCGGCGGCGGGTGCCCGCGACTTCGGCGCACCCTGGGATTCGGTTACGGGAAGGTCGTCGTCGACACCACACGCACCCGGCGGGCGCGACTTCGTCGTCGCCGGCCGCCGAGCCGACCCGTTGTACCGCGTCCCCCACTGGGGAAAACCCCAGCGATGGGTCACAGCGGCCGGGCGCGCACCGGCCGTCACGCTATGTTCGACGGGTTCCCCCAGCCGGAGATCGAGAGGACCTGACCGATGCCCATCGCGACCCCCGAGGTCTACGCGGAGATGCTGGATCGGGCCAAGGCGAACGAGTTCGCCTACCCCGCCATCAACGTGACCTCGTCCGAAACCGTGAACGCCGCCATCCGCGGCTTCGCCGAAGCGGAGAGCGACGGGATCATCCAGTTCTCCACCGGCGGCGCCGAATTCGCCTCCGGCCAAAAAGTCAAGGACATGGTCGTCGGCTCCGTCGCCCTCGCCGAATTCGCGCAGGTCGTCGCCGCCCGCTACGACGTCAACGTCGCCCTCCACACCGACCACTGCCCCAAAGACAAACTCGACGGGTTCGTCCGGCCGCTGATCGAGATCTCCGCCGAACGCGTCAAAAACGGCCAGAACCCGCTGTTCCAGTCCCACATGTGGGACGGCTCCGCCATCGACCTCGACGAGAACCTCGTCATCGCGCAGGAACTGCTGGCCAAGACCGCGGCGGCGAACATCATCCTCGAAGTCGAGATCGGCGTCGTCGGCGGCGAAGAAGACGGCGTCGAGGCGGAGATCAACGAAAAGCTCTACACCGCCGAAGGCGACTTCCTCAAAACCATCGACGCGCTCGGCTCCGGCGAGAACGGCCGCTACCTGCTCGCCGCCACCTTCGGCAACGTCCACGGCGTCTACAAGCCCGGCAACGTCAAGCTCCGCCCGGACGTGCTCAAGGGCGGCCAGGAAGCCGCGTCGAAGAAACTCGGCCTCGACGCCGGGTCCAAGCCGTTCGAGCTGGTCTTCCACGGCGGCTCCGGCTCACTGCCGGAAGAAATCCGCGAAGCCGTCTCGTACGGGGTGGTGAAGATGAACGTGGACACCGACACGCAGTACGCGTTCACCCGCCCGATCGTGGACCACTTCTTCAAAAACTACGACGGCGTCCTGAAGATCGACGGCGAGGTCGGCAACAAGAAGGTCTACGACCCCCGCTCCTACCTCAAGGCCGCCGAGGGTGGCATGGCCGCCCGGATCGTGGAGGCCTGCCAGGCCCTCGGCTCGGCTGGTACGAAGCTCAAGTAAGACGAACGCACGAAGGGGCGGCACTTTCACGTGAAAGTGCCGCCCCTTCGTGCGTGTCAGTCCCAGTCGGCGCTCAGCTTCTCGTCCAGCAGCGCGAAGACGTCCTCGTCGCTGGCGGCGTCGAAGTCGAAGCCGTCGCCTTCCACGTCTTCACGGGCGCTCCACGTGCCGCGCAGCTGCTCCAGCCGCGTCGCGATCTCCTCGTGTGAACCCGGGTCGAGCACGGCGTCCTGCAGCACCTTCTCCAGCCGTGCCAGGTCGGCGAGGATCGCCTGCTCCGGCTTCTCCTCCGGGGCGACCAGCTCGGCGAGGTAGGCCGCGAGGTCGCGCGGGGTCGGCTGGTCGAACGCGAGCGTCGCCGGCAGCTGCAGCCCGGTGGCGCCCTCCAGCCGTCGCCGCAGCTCGACCGCGGTGAGCGAGTCGAAGCCCAGTTCGGTGAACGCCTGGTCCGGCCCGACGACGTCCGCCGGCCCGTGTTCCAGCACCACGGCCACCGCGTCGGCGACGACCTCCAGGAGCACCTCGATGCGGTCCGCCGGGGACAGCCCGGCCAGCCGCGGCGCGAGGTCCGCCCGGGCCGGGGCCGCCGCCGCGGTCCGGCGCGGCGGCACCAGCTTGCGCAGCACCGGCGGGACGTCCTGGCCGCGCAGCACCGGCAGGTTCAGGTGGACCGGCACGGCCAGGGGGTCGCCGCCCGCGCGGACCGCGTCGAACACGGCCAGCCCGTCGTCGGCGGCCAGCAGTTCGACGCCGGCCCGGGCCAGGCGCCGGATCTCGGCGTCGGGCAGGGCGGCGGTCATGCCCGCTTCCGGCGTCCACGGCCCCCACGCCAGCGAGACCGCGGGCCGGCCGTGGGCGTGGCGGTGGACGGCGAGGGCGTCGAGGAACGCGTTCGCCGCGGCGTAGTTGGCCTGCCCCGCGCCCCCGATCGTCCCCGCGAGCGAGGAGAACAGCACGAAGCCCGCGAGGTCGTGCCCGGCCGTGAGTTCGTGCAGGTGCCACGCGCCGTCGGCCTTGGGCCGCAGCACCGTCTCGAAGCGGTCCGGGGTCAGCGAGCCGAGGACGCCGTCGTCGAGCACCCCCGCGGCGTGCACCACGGCCGTGAGGTCGACGCCGTCGAGCAAGCTCGCGAGAGCAGCCCGGTCGCCGACGTCGCAGGCGGCGACGGTGACCGCGGCGTCCAGCGCGCGGAGGTCGGCTTCGAGCCCGTCCTCGGCGACGCCGGATCGGCTGACCAGCAACAGCTTCCGCTGCCCGTTCGCGGCGAGCCGCCGGGCGACGAGGGCGCCGAGACCGCCGGTGCCGCCGGTGATCAGGACCGTGCGCTCCGGGTCCCACTCGGTGACGTCGGGGCCGGTGACGACCCGGTCGAGCCGGGCGGCCGACGCGGCTCCGTCCCGAATGGACAGTTCCGGCTCGCCGGCCCCGAGGAAGTCCCGCAGGGGCAGCGAACCGTCGGTGTCGGCCAGGACGAACCGGCCCGGGTTCTCCTGCTGCGCCGAGCGCACCAGGCCCCACACCGCCGCGGCCGCGAGGTCGTCGCCGGTCAGGGCCCCGCTGGTGCGCAGGACGAGCACGTCGTCGAACCGCGGGTCCGCCAGCCAGGCCTGCAGCAACACCAGGACCGCGGTGGTCGCGGCGCGCGTCGCGGCCGTCGGGCCGCCCGGGTACGCCGGGACGGTGACCACGACCGGCCCGTCCACGCCGAGAGCGGCCAAGTCGTCGAGGGCGTGGGCCGGGTCGGTCAGCGTGTGGTCCGGAGCGGTCACCTCCGCCGCGGGGCTCGGTGACAGCGGGGTCCAGGTGAGCCGGTAGAGGTGGCTCGACCGGAGCTGGTCGGCGGCCGGTTCGCGGACCGTCAGGCCGTCGACCGTGGCCACGGGTGCGCCCGCCGGGTCGGTGATGGTGATGCCGATCGTGTCCGGGCCCGCCGGGGCCAACCGGACGCGCAGGTCCGCCGCGCCGGCCTGGTGCAGCGAGACGCCGCGCCAGGTGAACGGCAGGGCGGGCTTGCCGTCCGGGTCGGCCACCATGCTCGGGTGCAGGGCGGCGTCGAGCAGCGCCGGGTGCAGCCCGAACGCGCTGGTCTCCGGGTCGTCGAGCCGTACTTCGGCGAACAGCTCGTCGCCCTGCCGCCAGAGTGCCGTCAGGCCCTGGAACACCGGGCCGTAGTCGAAGCCGCGGTCCGCCAGCAGCGGGTAGGCGTCCGTGAGATCCACCGGCGACGCGCCGGCGGGTGGCCACGCGCTCGTGTCTGACGCGGGTGCCGGGGTGGCCGGGGTGAGCACGCCGGTGGCGTGCCGGGTCCAGGTGCCGCCTTCGAGCAGGGAGTGGACCTCGACCGGCCGGTTCCCGGCGTCGTCGGCCGGGCCGGCCGACACCTGGATCGTGGCGGCGCCGTCGGCGGGCAGGACCAGCGGGGCGAGCAGGGTCAGCTCGTCGACGCGGTCGCAGCCCACCTGCGTCCCGAGGTGGCGGGCCAGTTCGAGGAACGCCGTGCCGGGCAGCACGATCGAGCCGAAGATCGTGTGATCGGCCAGCCACGGCTGGGCCGCCGCGGACAGCCGGCCGGTGCAGACGGCGGTGCCGGACGCGCCCAGGTCGAGCACGCCGCCGAGCAGCGGGTGCCCGGCCGCGCCACGCGCGTCACCCTGACGCACGGGCGGCCAGAAGCGGCGGTGCTCGAACGGATAGCCCGGCAGGTTGGCCCGCGGCCCGGGGGTACTCCAAGCGACGTCGACGCCGGAGACGTACAGCTCGGCCAGAGCGGTCAGGAACGTCCGCTCCTCATCGCGGTCGCGGCGCGCCACCGGGACGACGAGCGCGCCCGGGACGTCGACCAGGCTCGCGAGCACCGCGTCCGGGCCGACCTCGACGAACCGCGTCACGCCGGACTCGGCGAGCCGGTCGACCGCGTCGGCGAACCGCACCGCGTCACGCACCTGCCGGACCCAGTACCCGGGTGACGTGACGTCGCCCGCCGCGATCATCGGCACGGCCGGCGTCGAGAACTCCAGGCCCGCGACGACTTCGCCGAACTCGGCCAGCATCGGTTCCATCAGCAACGAGTGGAACGCGTGCGACACGCGCAGCCAGCGCTGCTTCCCGAACTTCGACGCGACCGCCTCGACCGCGTCTTCGAGCCCGGACAGCACGACCGACTCGGGACCGTTGATCGCGGCGATGTCGACGCCGTCGCTCAGCAGCGGAAGGACGTCCGCCTCGGACGCCCGGACGGCGACCATCACGCCGCCTTCGGGCAGCGCGCCCATCAGGCGCGACCGGGCGGAGACCAGCGTGCACGCGTCGTCGAGCGTCAGCACGCCCGCGATGTGCGCCGCCGCGATCTCGCCCACCGAGTGGCCGGTGACGAAGTCCGGGCGCACGCCCCGCGACTCGAGGAGCCGCGCCGCGGCGACCTCGAACGCGAACAGGCCGGGCTGGGTGTACTCGGTGCGGTCGACGAGATCGGTGTCCAGCGCCGCCCGGACGTCCGGGGCCAGCAGGCTCAAGACCTCGTCGAACGCCGTGGCGAACACCGGGAACCGCCCGGCCAGCCGCCGGCCCATCCCCGGTCGCTGCGCGCCCTGTCCGGAGAACAGGAACGCGGTCGGCCCGGTCAGGACCGTGCCCTCGACGACGTCGGCGGACGGACCCGCCTCGACGTACGCGGCCAGCGCGGCCGCCGGGTCTTCGGAGACCACCGCGACGCGGTGCGGGAACGGTGACCGCAGGGCCAGCGCACGGCCGACGTCACCCGCGTCCAGACGGTCGACGACGCCGACGAGCCGCGCGGCCTGGGCGCGGACCGCGGCGGCGGACCGCGCGGACAGCGGCCAGACGGCGAGCCCGGCGGCCGGTGCGGCGGGCGGCTCGGCGGCCTGCTCGATGATCACGTGGGCGTTGGTGCCGCTGATCCCGAACGACGAGATCCCGGCCCGCCGCGCCCGGCCGACCTCCGGCCAGCCGCGGGTTTCGCCGACCAGCTCGACGGCGCCCGCGTCCCAGTCCACATGGGACGACGGTTCGCCGACGTGCAGCGACTTGGGCACGACGCCGTGCCGCATGGCCTCGACCATCTTGATGATGCCCGCGACGCCCGCGGCGGCCTGGGTGTGCCCGAAGTTGGACTTCACCGAGCCCAGCAGCAAAGGCGTTTCCCGGTCTTGGCCGTAGGTGGCCAGCAGGGCTTGAGCCTCGATCGGGTCGCCCAGTTTCGTGCCGGTGCCGTGGGCTTCGACGACGTCGACGTCCGAAGTGGACAGTCCGGCGCTCGCCAGGGCCTGGCGGATGACGCGTTGCTGCGACGGGCCGTTCGGGGCGGTCAGGCCGTTGGACGCGCCGTCCTGGTTGACCGCGGAACCCCGCACCACGGCGAGGATCTCGTGGCCGTTGCGGAGCGCGTCCGACCGGCGTTCCAGCACCAGCAGGCCGACGCCCTCGGACCAGCCCGTGCCGTCGGCGTCGTCGGAGAACGCCTTGCACCGGCCGTCCGGGGACAGCCCGCGCTGGCGGGAGAACTCGACGAAGGTGGCGGGGGTGGACATCACCGTCACGCCGCCGGCCAGGGCGAGCGAGCACTCCCCCGCCCGCAGCGCCTGCGAAGCCCAGTGCAGCGCCACCAGCGACGACGAACAAGCGGTGTCGACCGTGACGGCCGGTCCTTCGAGGCCGAGCGTGTAGGCGACGCGGCCGGAGGCGACGCTCGGGGCGCTGCCGTAACCCTGCTGGCCTTCGTACTCGCCGCCGGTGAGCAGGCCGCCGTAGTCGCTGTACATCACGCCCGCGAACACGCCGGTCGACGAGCCGCGCAGGCTCACCGGGTCGATCCCCGCGTGTTCCAGGGCTTCCCACGACGTCTCCAGAAGGAGGCGCTGCTGGACGTCGGTGGCGACGGCCTCGCGCGGGCTCATCCCGAAGAACGCGGCGTCGAAGTCGGCCGCGGCGTGCAGGAAACCGCCTTCGCGGGTGTAAGTCGTGCCCACGTGGTCGGGGTCCGGGTCGTAGAGCGCGCCGAGGTCCCAGCCGCGGTCGGCCGGGAAGCCGCCGATCGCGTCGGTGCCGGCGGCGACCAGGTCCCAGAACTCGGCCGGGGAACCGGCGCCGCCCGGGTAGCGGCAGCCCATGCCGACGATGACGATCGGGTCGTCGTCGGCCGCGCGGACCGGACGCGTTTCCGCGGCGGTTTCCTTCGTGCCGACCAGTTCGGCGAGCAGGTGGGCCGTCAGCGCGGCGGCGTTCGGGTGGTCGAAGACGAGCGTCGTGGGCAGCCGCAGCCCGGTCGCGGTGGCGATCCGGTTGCGCAGCTCGACGCCGGTGAGCGAGTCGAAGCCCATGGCCGAGAACGCCCGGCCGGGGTCGATGGACGTGCTGTCGGCGTGCCCGAGCACCGCGGCGACCTGCCCGGCGACCAGGTCCGCGACGACGTCCCGGCGTTCGGCTTCGGTGAGCCCGGCCAGCCGCCGGCCCAGCTCGCCCGTGCTCGCCGCCTTGGCGCGGCGGGTGGTCGCGCGGACCAGCCCCCGCAGCGGCGGCGCGACCTCGCCGGTCGCCGACGCGGCCGGCCGGACCGGTGCGAGCACGGGGGTTTCGGCACCGAGCGCGGCGTCGAACAGCTCCAGGCCGTCCTCGGCGGTGAGGACCGAGATGCCGTCGCGGGCCATCCGGCGGACGTCGGCGTCGGTGAGGTCCGCCGTCATGCCGCCGGTGCCGGACCACGGGCCCCAGGCCAGCGAGACGGCCGGCAGGCCGAGGGCGGCGCGGTGGTGGGCGAGCGCGTCGAGGAACGCGTTGCCCGCGGCGTAGTTCGCCTGGCCCGCGCCGCCGATGGTGCCGGCGATCGAGGAGAACAGCACGAACCCGGCCAGGTCGGCGGTCAGCTCGTGCAGCGCCCAGGCGGCGTCGGCCTTGGTGCGCAGGACGCGGTCGAGCTGGTCGTCGGTCAGGGTCTCGACGGTCGCGTCGTCCAGGACGCCGGCCGCGTGGACGACGGCGGTGAGCGGGTGCTCGAGGCCGTCGACGAGGGCCTTGAGCGCGGCCCGGTCGGTGACGTCGCAGCGGGCGACGGTCACCTCGGCGCCGAGGTCGACGTCGACCTGAGCGCTGCGGCTGACCAGCAGCACGTGCCGCATCCCGTGCTCCCGCACCAGGTGCCGGGCCAGCAGGCGGCCCAGTCCCCCGGTGCCGCCGGTGATCAGGACGGTCCCGTCGGGATCCCAGGTCCACGGCTCGGGTGTGACGTCGGCGCGCACCAGGCGCGGCACGGACAGCTCACCGTCACGCACGCGGACCTGCGGTTCTCCGGCGGCGAAGGCGAGTTCGCCATCGACGAGCAGGAACCGGTCCGGGTGCTCGGTCTGCGCGGAGCGGACGAGCCCCCAGACGGCGGCCGCGGCGAGGTCGGTGCCGTCCGTGGCGCCGCGGGTGTGGAAGACGAGTTTCGCGTCGGCGAAGCGCGAGTCGGCGAGCCAGCCGCGGACCAGGGTGAGCGCTCCGGCGGTGACCTCGTGGACGTCTCCCCCGGTGATCGGGACGACGACGTGGTCCGGCACCTCCGCCAGGTCGGCCAGCGTGCCTTCGAGGACCACGGACGACGTGCTCGGCGCGGCTGTGACCGGGATCCAGTCGAGCCGCAGCAGCGCGTCCTTGACGGCGGACCGGGCGCGGGTGACCGCGGCGGGGCGGAACGTCACGGCGTCGACCGTGGCGACCGGGTTGCCGTCGGCGTCCGCGAGAGCCAGGGAGACCGTGTCGGTCCCGGCCGGGGTGATCCGGGCCTGCAGGAACGACGCGCCGGCGGCGTGCAGCCGGACGCCGCGCCAGCTGAACGGCACGTGCGGGCGGGTGTGGTCCGCGGTGAGGGCCACCGCGTGCAGAACCGAGTCGAGCAACGCGGGGTGCAGGCCGAACGCGGCGGTGTCCTCGCCCAGTTCGATCTCGGCGAAGACGTCGTCGCCGCTGCGCCAGAGCCGGCGCAGGCCCTGGAACGCGGGCCCGTAACCGAGGCCGAGGGTGGCCAGGGTTTCGTAGTCGGCGTCAACCGGGATCGCGTCGGCCGGGCGGGTCACGTCGGTCGCGGCCGTTCCGGTCGACGGCTCCAGGACGCCGGTCGCGTGCCGGGTCCAGCTGCCGTGGTCGCCTTCGGGGCGGGAGAAGACGTCGACGTCGCGCAGGCCCGCGGCGTCCGGTGCGGCGACGCGGATCTGCAGGTGGGCGGCCGTGTCGAGGGCCAGAGGCTCCAGGAGGGTCAGCTCGCGGACGGCCGGGCAGCCGGCCTCGTCGCCGGCGCGGCGGACGAGTTCGACGAACGCCGTGCCGGGCAGCACCGTCGTGCCGAGGACCGTGTGGTCGGCCAGCCACGGCTGCGTCTGCGTCGAGAGCCGGCCGGTGAACAGCAGCCCGGCGTCCTCGGCCAGCTCGACCGACCCGCCGAGCAGCGGGTGCCCGGGCGCGCCGAGACCCAGCCCGGCCGGATCGCCCGCCTTGACGCGGGCGTGCGGCCAGAAGCGCTGGTGCTGGAAGGTGTACGTCGGCACCGGGACCGCGCGGCCGTCGACGAGGCCGTCCCACGAGACCGGCAGGCCGGACACGTAGAGCTGGGCGAGGGCGGTCAGGAACGTGCGGGATTCGTCGTGATCCCGGCGCAGGGCCGGGACGACGACGGCGTCCACGACGTCGGCCGCGAGCCCGGCGAGTACCGCGTCCGGGCCGAGTTCGACGTAGCGATCGACGTCCCACGCTTCGAGGGCGCGCAACGCGTCGAGGTAGCGGACGGGCTCACGCACCTGGCTCACCCAATAAGCGGGCGAGGTGACGATGCCCGCGGCCACGACCGGGATTGACGGCTCGTGGTAGGTCAGCTCCGCCGCGACGGCGGCGAACTCGGCGAGCATCGGGTCCATCAGCGACGAGTGGAACGCGTGCGAGACGCTCAGCCGCTTGGCGTCGCCGAACCGCTCCGCGACGGCCAGCACCGCGGCCTCCGGCCCGGCGATCACCACGGACCGGGGGCCGTTGACCGCGGCCAGGGAGACGTCGTCGCCGAGCAGCGGGAGAACGTCGGCTTCGGTGGCGCGCAGGGCGACCATCGCGCCGCCCGGCGGGAGTGCCTGCATCAGCCGGCCACGCGCGGCGACCAGGCGGCAGGCGTCGTCGAGGGAGAACACGCCGGCGACGTGCGCGGCGGCGATCTCGCCGATCGAGTGCCCGGCGACGTAGTCCGGGCGCACCCCGCGGGCAGTAAGGGCCTGGAACAACGCGACCTCGACGGCGAACAGCGCGGCCTGCGTGTGTTCGGTGCGGTTGAGCGCGGCCGCGTCGTCGCCCCACATGACGTCGCGGACCACCGGGGCGAACCCGGCGAGCACGGTGTCCAGCGCGGCGGCGAACACCGCGTCGGCCGCGGCCAGCTCCCGGCCCATGCCGAGGCGCTGGGAACCCTGGCCGGAGAACAGGAACGCCGTCCGGCCGGTCGCCGGGGTGCCGGTGACGACGTCCGGGTGAGGAGCACTCGCGCTCAAGGCGGCCAAGGCCGCATCGTGGTCCGGGCCGGCGAGGACGACGGCCCGCGCGTCGAAGCGGGACCGGCCGTGGGCCAGGGTCCACGCGATGTCCCGGCGATCGGCGTCGTGTCCGCGGAGGACGGCAGCCTGCGCCCGCAACGCTTCCGGGGTCTTGGCGCTGAGCAGCCACGGGACGGTCGGGGCTTCGGGCCGCGCGGTGGCCGGGGTCGGCGCCGCGGGCTGCTCCAGGATGACGTGGGCGTTCGTGCCGCTGATCCCGAACGACGAGACACCCGCACGACGCGCCCGGTCCGCGTGGGGCCAGGCGGTTTCGGCGGTGGTCAGCTCGACCGCACCCGCGGTCCAGTCGACGTGCTTCGACGGTTCGGTGACGTGCAGCGTCCGCGGCACGACGCCGTGGCGCATCGCCTGGACCATCTTGATGATCCCGGCGACCCCGGACGCGGCCTGGGTGTGCCCGAGGTTCGACTTGACCGAACCCAGCAGCAGCGGGGTTTCCCGGTCCTGACCGTAGGTGGCGAGGAGGGCCTGGGCCTCGATCGGGTCGCCGAGTTTCGTGCCGGTGCCGTGCGCTTCGACGACGTCGACGTCCGAAGTGGACAGTCCCGCGCCGGCCAACGCGGCGCGGATGACACGCTGCTGCGACGGGCCGTTCGGGGCGGTGAGGCCGTTGGACGCGCCGTCCTGGTTGACCGCCGAGCCGCGGACGACGGCGAGGATCTCGTGGCCGTGACGCTTTGCGTCGGAGAGGCGCTCCAGGACCAGGATGCCGACGCCTTCCGACCAGCCGACGCCGTCGGCGCTGTCGGAGAACGGCTTCGAGCGGCCGTCGGCGGCGAGGCCGCGCTGGCGGGAGAACTCGACGAACGCCGCCGGCGTCGACATCACCGTGACGCCGCCCGCGAGGGCGAGGTCGCAGTCGCCGGCCCGCAGGGCCTGGGCCGCCCAGTGCAGGGCGACCAGGGACGACGAGCAGGCGGTGTCGACGGTGACGGCCGGGCCTTCCAGCCCGAGCGCGTACGAGACGCGGCCGGAGGCGACGCTGCCCGCGCTGCCGCTGGTCTTGTACCCCTCGACGTCCTCACTGCCGTCGAGGAGGCGGCTGTAGTCGCTGTACATGACGCCGGCGAACACGCCGGTCGCGCTGCCGCGCAGCGAAGCCGGGTCGACGCCCGCGCTCTCGACCGCGGCCCACGACGTCTCCAGCAGCAGCCGCTGCTGGACGTCGGTGGCGACCGCTTCGCGCGGGCTCATGCCGAAGAAGTCGGCGTCGAAGTCCGCGGCGTCGTGCAGGAACCCGCCGTGGCGGGTGTAGGACGTCCCGGCGTGGTCCGGGTCGGGGTCGTAGAGCGCGCCGACGTCCCAGCCGCGGTCCGCGGGGAACTCGCTGATCGCGTCGCCGCCTTCGCGGACGAGCCGCCACAGGTCCTCGGGCGACGTCACGCCGCCCGGGTAGCGGCAGGCCATGCCGACGATGACGATCGGGTCGCCGTCGACGACTCCCGTCGCGCGGACGGTCTCGACCGGCGCGTCCCCGAAGATCTCCCCGACGATGTGCGCGGCCAGGGCCCCGACGGTCGGGTAGTCGAACACGAGCGTCGCCGGGAGCCGCAGCCCCGTGGCGGCGTTGAGGCGGTTGCGCAGCTCGACCGCGGTGAGCGAGTCGAAGCCGAGTTCGGCGAAGGAGCGGGTCGGCGCGATCTTGCGGGTGCCGGTGTGACCGAGGACGTGCGCGACCTCGTTGGCGACGACGACGCCCGCTTCCTGCAGCCGTTCCCCGGCGGACCGGGTGCGCAGGCGGCGTTCGAGCGCGCCATCGGAGACCGCCGGGGTGCGGCGGGCGGGCGCGCGGACCAGGCCGCGCAGGGGGTGCGGGATCTCGTCGCGGGCCTGGAGAGCGGCGCGGTCGAGGCGGACCGGCAGCAGCACCGGCGCGGCCGCGGACAGCGCCGCGTCGAACAGTTCGAGACCCTGCTCGACCGACAGCGGCGGGAAGCCGGCGCGGGCGAGGCGGTCGAGCCCGGCCTCGCCGAGGTCGGCGGTCATGCCGGTCGTCGGGACCCACGGGCCCCAGGCCAGGGAGACGGCCGGGAGGCCTTCGGCACGGCGGTGGGCGGCGAGGGCGTCGAGGAAGGCGTTGGCGGCGCCGTAGTTGGCCTGGCCGGGGATGCCGAGCGTGCCCGAGACCGAGGAGAACAGCACGAACGCGGTCAGGTCGCCGGTCAGTTCGTGGAGCAGCCAGGCGGCGTCCGCCTTCGGCCGTCGCACGATCGCGAGCCGCTCGGGCGTCATCGCTTCGAGAGGCGCGTCGTCGAGGACACCGGCGGCGTGGACGACGGCGGCCGGCGGGTGGTTCGCCAGCAACGCGGTGAGCTGGGCGCGGTCGGCGACGTCGCAGGCCTCGACGACGACGTCGGCACCGGCGGTCCGCAGCTCCGCCACGAGGTCCGCGGCGCCCGGGCTGTCGGCGCCGCGGCGGCTGACCAGCAGCAGGCGACGGGCCCCGTGCTCGGTCACCAGGTGCCGGGCCAGGACGGCGCCCAGTCCCCCGGTGCCGCCCGTGATCAGGATGGTCCCTTCGGGGTCCCAGGCCGTGCTTTCCGTCGGCACGGCGGGTGCGAAGCGGGCCGCGAGCAGTTTGCCCTCACGCAGCGCGACCTGCGGTTCTTCGGTCGCGAGCACGGCCGGCGGCAGCGTGGACCCGTCGAGTTCGAGGAGGCCGAAGCGACCTGGGTACTCGGCTTGCGCGGCGCGCACGAGACCCCACACGGCGGCGGCCGGGAGGTCGCCCTCACGGGTCACGAAGACCAGCTTCGCGTCGGCGTACCGGTCGTCCGCGATCCAGCGCTGGGCCAGTTCGAGGGCCCGTTCGGCGAGGTCGGCCGATCCCGGCACGTCGGCCGCGTCGCCGGTCAGGCAGGTGACGACGACGTCGGGTACGTCGGCGCGGTCGTCCAGCGCGGCCACTCCGACGCTGAAGGGGTCGTCGCCCAGGAGCGCGACCGAAAGCGAGGTCGCGTCCGGGATCGGCACCGGTGTCCAGTCGAGCTGGAACAGGGAGTCGTTCCGGCGCACGGCGTCACGACCCGCTTCGCGGACGACCAGGGAGTCGATGGTCGCCACCGGGTCGCCGTCGGCGGTCGCCAGTTCGAGACCGATACCGGGGGTCACGCGGACCCGCAGGGCGACGGCTCCGGCGGCGTGCAGCGAGAAACCCTGCCAGGAGAACGGGAGTTCACGCGCGGCCGGGGCGTCCGGGCGGAGCGTCACGGCGTGCAGGGCCGCGTCCAGCAACGCCGGGTGCAGACCGAACCCGGCCGCTTCGGCGTGGTGGGCGGGATCCAGTTCGACTTCGGCGAAGACGTCGTCGCCGCGCCGCCAAGCCGCGCGCAGGCCGCGGAACCGGGGGCCGTAGTCGAAGCCGTCCGCGGCGAAACTCTCGTAGAAGTCGTCCAGGGGCACCGGAATCGCGTCCGGCGGCGGCCAGGCCGTGGTGTCCGAACCAGACACAGTGGACACCGGAGTCGCCGGGCTCAGGATGCCCGTGGCGTGTTCGGTCCAGGCGTCCGCGGTCCGCGAGTGGATGCCGACCGGGCGGCGGCCGCGCTCGTCCGGCTCGCCGACCCGGACCTGCACCTGGACGCCACCCTGCGGCGGCACGACCAGCGGGACCGCCATGGTCAGCTCGTCGATGCGGGGGCAGCCGGTCTCGTCGCCGGCGCGGACGGCCATCTCGGCCAGCGCCGTGCCCGGCAGCAGGACCTGGCCGTAGACGACGTGCTCGGCCAGCCACGGCTGGGTGTGCCGGGAAAGCCGGCTGGTCAGCACGACCTCGTCGGAGCCGGCGAGGCGGACGGTCCCGTCGAGCAGCGGGTGCCCCGGCGCGCCGAGCCCGAGCGACGTCGCGTCGCCGCCGGTCCGGGTGGCCGGCGGCCAGAACAGCTCGCGCCGGAACGGGTAGGTGGGCAGGTCGACGTGGCGGCCGCCGGTCAGGGCCGGCGTCCAGTCGACATCGGCGCCCGAGACGTGCAGCCGCGCGACGGCTTCGGTGAAGGCGATCTCCTCGCCGCGGTCACGGCGCAGCAGCGGCACCGCGACGGCGTCCGGCGCCACGCCCGCGACCAGCGCGGACAGCACCCCGTCCGGGCCGGCCTCGACGAACCGGGACGCACCCGCGGCGGCCAACGCCGTGACGCCGTCGGCGAAGCGGACGGCGTCCCGCGCGTGCCGCACCCAGTGCTCGACGGTGGTGACGTCGGCGTCGGCGCTCACGGTGGAGACGAGCGGCAGGCGCGGCTCGTGGAAGGTCAGGCCCGCGAGGACGTCGGCGAAGTCCGCGAGCATCGGCTCCATGAGCGGCGAGTGGAACGCGTGCGAGACGGTGAGCCGCCGCGTCTTCTCGAAGCACGCGGCGATCGCGACGACGGCGTCCTCCGCCCCGGCGACGACGACCGAACGCGGCCCGTTCACGGCGGCGATCGAGACGTCCGGGCCGAGCAGCGGGCGCACTTCTTCTTCGGTGGCCTGCAGCGCGATCATCGCGCCGCCGGCCGGGAGCGCCTGCATCAGCGCACCGCGGGCGGCGACGAGCGTGCACGCGTCTTCGAGGGACAGGACCCCGGCGGCGTGGGCCGCGGTGATCTCGCCGATCGAGTGGCCGGCGACGAGGTCGGGCTCGACGCCCCAGGACGCGGCGAGCCGCAGCAGCGCGACCTGGAGCGCGAACAGCGCGGGCTGGGCGAACTCGGTGCGGTCGAGCGCGTTCTGGTCGTCGCCGCGGACGACGTCGGCGATGCGGTCGCCGAACCGCGCGAGCACGGCGGCGTGAGCCTCGGCGAACACCGGGAACCGTTGGGACAGCTCATGTCCCATCCCGGTGCGCTGGCCGCCCTGCCCGCTGAAGACGACCGCGGTGCGGCCCGGGACGACCTCGCCGGTGACGGCCGCGGGGTGCGACCCGAGCGCGGTCAGGGCGTCGGCGTGGTCGGCGAGGACGACGGCCCGGTGCGCGAACCGGGAGCGGGTTGTGGCCAGGGAGTGGCCGACGTCCAAGGGGTCGGCGGTCAGCCCGGCCAGCTGCGCGGCCTGGGCGTGCAGGGCCTCTTCGGACTTCGCGGACAGCACCCACGGCACGACTTCCGGCCGGGGCGCCGCGGGGGTGGTCGGTGTGGCGGGCGGCTGCTCGACGATCGCGTGGGCGTTGGTCCCGCTGATCCCGAACGACGAGACCGCCGCGCGGCGCGGGCGGCCCGTCTCCGGCCACGCGGTCGGCTCGGCGAGCAGGGTGACCCCGCCCTCGGCCCAGTCGACGCGCGACGACGGCGTCTCGGCGTGCAGGGTCCGCGGCAGCACGCCGTGGCGCATGGCCAGGACCATCTTGATGATCCCGGCGACACCGGCGGCGGCCTGGGTGTGCCCGAGGTTCGACTTCACGGAACCCAGCAGCAGCGGCGTCTCGCGATCACGGCCGTAGGTGGCGAGCAGGGCCTGGGCTTCGATCGGGTCGCCCAGCGACGTCCCGGTGCCGTGGCCTTCGACCGCGTCGACGTCCGATGTGGACAGTCCGGCGTTGGCGAGGGCCTGGCGGATGACGCGTTGCTGCGACGGGCCGTTGGGCGCGGTGAGGCCGTTGGACGCGCCGTCCTGGTTGAGCGCGGAGCCGCGGACGACGGCCAGCACCGGGTGCCCGAGCCGCCGCGCGTCGGACAGGCGTTCCAGCAGCAGCATTCCGGCGCCTTCGGA
Source organism: Amycolatopsis sp. WQ 127309 (assembly GCF_023023025.1). Taxonomy (NCBI): domain Bacteria; kingdom Bacillati; phylum Actinomycetota; class Actinomycetes; order Pseudonocardiales; family Pseudonocardiaceae; genus Amycolatopsis; species Amycolatopsis sp. WQ 127309. Next base: position 8,184,010 of record NZ_CP095481.1, on the reverse strand, counting down.
CCAGCCGGTGCCGTTCGCGCCGTCGCCGAAGGAGCGGCAACGGCCGTCTTCGGACAGGCCGCGCTGGCGGGAGAACTCGACGAACGTCGACGGCGTCGACATCACCGTGACGCCGCCGGCCAGCGCCAGGTCGCACTCCCCCGACCGCAGCGCCTGCGCGGCGAGGTGCAACGCGACCAGCGACGACGAGCAGGCGGTGTCGACCGTGACGGCCGGGCCTTCCAGCCCGAGCACGTAGGACACCCGGCCGGAGGCGACGCTGCCCGCGCTGCCGCTGGTCTGGTAGCCCTCGGCGTCCTCGCTGCCGTCGAGCAGGCGGCTGTAGTCGTGGTACATCACGCCGGCGAAGACGCCGGTGGCGCTGCCGCGCAGCACGACCGGGTCGATCCCGGCGCGCTCGATCGCCTCCCACGACGTCTCCAGCAGCAACCGCTGCTGGACGTCGGTGGCGACCGCTTCACGGGGGCTCATGCCGAAGAACTCGGCGTCGAACTGCCCGGCGTCGTGCAGGAACCCGCCGTGGCGGGTGTAGGACGTCCCGGCGTGGTCGGGATCCGGGTCGTAGAGCGCGTCCAGGTCCCAGCCGCGGTTGGCGGGGAATTCCGAGATGGCGTCGCCGCCGTCGTTGATCAGGTCCCACAGCTGCTCGGGCGTGGTGACGCCGCCGGGGTAGCGGCAGCTCATGCCGACGATGACGATCGGGTCGGTCGTGGTCGCGGCCTTGCGGACCTCGGCGACCGGCGCGTCGGCGTCGAACAGCTCGGCCAGGAGGTGCTCGGCCAGGGCGGTGACGGTCGGGTGGTCGAAGACGAGGGTGCTCGGCAGCCGCAGCCCGGTCGCCGCGGCGAGGCGGTTGCGCAGGTCGACGCCGCTGAGCGAGTCGAACCCGAGGTCGGAGAACGCGCGACCCGGCTCGATCGCGGCCGCGTCGGCGTGCCCCAGCGCCAGGGCGACGTGCGTGGCGACCAGGCCTTTCAGCGCTTCGGCGCGTTCGGCGACGGGGAGCTGGGTGAGCGTGCCGGTGAGGTCCCCGGCGGCCGCGGTGGCCCGGCGGCGGGCCGGGCGGACGAGGCCGCGCAGGACGTGCGGGATCTCCGGCTGCCGGCGCACGGCGGCCAGGTCGAGCGGCAGCGGCAGGACGGCGGGTTCGCCGGTGCCGCGGGCGGCGTCGAACAGCGCGAGTCCGTCCTCTGTGGACACCGGTGGCATGCCCGCTTCGGCGAGGCGCCGCAGGTCGGTGTCCGAGAGCGTCGCCGTCATGCCGCTGCCGGACTCCCACGGGCCCCAGCCGAGCGAGCGCGCGGGCAGGCCGTCGCGGTGACGGCGGCGGGCGAGGGCGTCGAGGAAAGCGTTGGCGGCGGCGTAGTTCGCCTGTCCCGCGCCGCCGAAGGTGCCGACGACCGAGGAGAACAGCACGAAGTCGGTGAGGCCGGTGGTCAGCTCGTGGAGGTGCCAGGCGCCGTCGGCCTTGGCCCGCAGGACCTGCTCGAAGCGTTCGGGGGTGAGGGCGGCGAGGGTGCCGTCGTCGAGGACGCCGGCGGCGTGCACGACGGCGGTGATCTCACGGCCGTCCAGGAGGCGCTCGACGGCGTCCCGGTCGCCGACATCGCACGCGGCGACCTCGACGTGCGCGCCGAGCGCGGCCAGCTCGTCGAGCAGGCCGGGTGCGGTGCGGCCGGACCGGCTGACCAGCAGGAGGTCACGGCGCCCACGGGCGGCGAGGTGCTTCGCGACGGCGCTGCCGAGGCCGCCGGTGCCACCGGTGATCAGGACGGTGCCGTCCCGCTCGTCGACCTCTTGCGGTGTTTCAGTGATCCGCGCGAGCCGGGCGGCGTGGACCTGGCCGTCGCTGATCTTGAGCACCGGTTCGCCGGTGGCCACGACGGCGGTGGTCAGCGGTGTGGAGTCGTCGGTGTCGACGAGCACGAATCGGCCGGGGTGCTCGGCCTGCGCGGAGCGGACGAGCCCCGCGGCGGCCGCGCCGACCGGGTCGGTGCCGTCGAGCGCACCTCGCGTGACGACGACCAGCGTGGCCGCGTCGTCGCGGGTGAGCCAGTGCTGCAGCTGTGTGAGGACCCGGCCGGTTTCGCGGCGCAGGGACAGCGGCACGTCACGCAGGTCTCCGGCGACCGGCCAGGCGACGAACTCGGGCGGTTCGGTCAGCGACGCGGGGTCCTCGGTCTCGAGGATCGGGTCCGCCGCCTGCACCGGGATCGGCGTCCAGTCCAGGCGCAGCAGGGACCGCGCCTGCGTCCGGGTGGCCGGGCCGGTGCGGCGCAGGGTGAGGCGGTCCACCGTGACGACCGGGGTGCCCGACGGGTCGGCGGCGGTGACGCGGATCGCGTCGCCGTCGCCCGGGGTGAGCCGCACGCGCAGGGCGGACGCGCCGGTGGCGTGCAGCGAGACGCCGTGCCACGAGAACGGGACGCTGCCCGTGAAGTCGGGGCTCAGCAGGGAAACCACGCGCAGGGTCGCGTCGAACAGGGCCGGGTGCAGGCCGTAGGCGTCCGGCTGGTCCGTGCTCGGGAGCGCGACCTCGGCGAAGATCTCGCCCTCGCGGCGCCAGGCGGCGGACGGGCCGGGGAACGCGGGGCCGTACCCGAGGCCGTCTTCGGCGAGCCGTTCGGTCAGGCCGGTCAGGTCTAGGGGTTCGGCGTCGGCGGGCGGCCAAGCCTCGAAGTCGTCGGGGGCTGCGGTGTCCGGGACGAGCCAGCCCGCGGCGTGCCGGGTCCAGGGTTCGTCGGTGCCATCCGGGCGGGACGAGAACGTGAACTCGCGGGAGCCGGCGTCACCAGGGGCGCTGACGCGCAGCTGGAGCTGTCGTCCGTCCGCATGGAGGACCAGCGGGGCCTCGATGGTGAGTTCGTCGACGCGCTCACAGCCGAGGTCGGCGCCCGCGGCGAGGGCGAGTTCGACGAACGCGGTGCCCGGCAGGACGGGCTCGCCGTGCACGGTGTGGTCGGCGAGCCACGGCCGGGTCGCGGTGGTGAGCAGGCCGGTGAGCACGACACCGCCGTCGTCGGCGAGGTCGAGCGCCGCGCCGAGCAGCGGGTGCCCCGCGGCGGCCAGGCCGGCGCCGCGGAGGTCGCCGGTGGCGCGCGCGACGGGCCAGAACCGGCTGCGCTGGAAGGGATAGGTGGGCAGGTCGACGGTCCGCGCGCCGCGGCCTGCGAACCACGCGGCCCAGTCGACGGTGGTCCCGGCGACGTGCACCCGGGCGAGCGCTTCGAGGACGGCCACGGTTTCGGGGCGGTCCCGGCGCAGCACCGGCGTGACGACAGCGTCCGCGGCGTCCGCGTCGACCATCCCGGCCAGGACGGCGTCCGGCCCGACCTCTACGTACGTGGTGACGCCGGCGTCGGCGAGCTTCCCTAGGGTGTCGCCGAACCGAACGGTGGCCCGGACGTGCTCGACCCAGTACTCCGGTGACGTCACGTCCCCGGCGGCGATCACCGGGAGCTGCGGCTCGTTCAGGGTCAGCTCGGCGACGACCGCGCGGAAGCCGTCGAGCATCGGGTCCATCAGGTGCGAGTGGAAGGCGTGGCTCACCTTGAGCCGGGTGGTCTTCTCGAACTTCGCCGCCACTTCCAGCACCGCGGCCTCGACGCCGGACAGCACGACCGAACGCGGGCCGTTGACCGCCGCGATGTCGACGCCGTCGGTGAGCGCCGCGCGAACGTCCTCTTCGGACGCTTGCACCGCGACCATGGCGCCGCCCGGCGGCAGGGCCTGCATCAGACGGCCACGCGCCGCGACCAGCGCGCACGCGTCGTCCAGCGTTAGGACACCGGCGACGTGGGCGGCGGCGATCTCGCCGATCGAATGCCCGGCGACGTAGTCGGGGCGCACACCCCATGAGGCGAGCAGTGCTGCGAGCGCGACTTCGATGGCGAACAGTGCGGGCTGGGCGGTTCCGGTCTCGGCGATCAGGGCGGGATCCGTGCCCCAGACGACGTCCCGGAGTTCCGGGTCGAAATGGGCGAGGACCTCGTCCAAGGCCGCAGCGAAGACCGGGTATTCCTCCGCCAGTTCGCGACCCATGCCGAGCCGCTGGGCGCCTTGGCCGGTGAACAGGAAGGCGACGCTTGGTGCAGCCGCTTGGCCCCGGGCCGCCTCTCGCACTCCGTCCGGAGTCGCCAGGAGGACGGCTCGGTGGGTGAAGGTCGCGCGGGTGGTGACCAGGGAGTATCCGGCGTCGAGCGGGTCGAGCCCGGCCAGCCGCCCGACTTGGGCGTCGAGGGCGGCGTCGGAGCGGGCCGAGAGCACCCACGGCACGACCGGCGGGACCGGCCGCGGTTCGGGTGTGTGCGCGGGCGCGGGGGCTTCGATGACGACGTGGGCATTGGTGCCGCTGATCCCGAACGACGAGATCCCGGCCCGCCGCGCCCGGTCGACCGCGGGCCAGTCGCGGGCCTCGGCGACCAGTTCGACCGCGCCGGTGTCCCACTCGACGTGGGACGACGGCGTCCCGGCCCAGAGCGACTTCGGGACGACGCCGTGGCGCATGGCGAGGATCATCTTGATGATGCCCGCGACGCCGGCGGCGGCCTGGGTGTGCCCGAGGTTGGACTTGACGGAACCCAGCAGCAGCGGCGTTTCGCGGTCCTGGCCGTAGGTGGCCAGCAAGGCTTGGGCCTCGATCGGGTCGCCGAGCTTCGTGCCGGTGCCGTGGGCTTCGACGACGTCGACGTCCGAAGTGGACAGTCCGGCGCTCGCGAGGGCCTGACGGATCACGCGTTGCTGGGACGGGCCGTTCGGGGCGGTGAGACCGTTGGACGCGCCGTCCTGGTTGACCGCGGAGCCGCGGACGACGGCGAGGATGCGGTGGCCGTTGCGGAGCGCGTCCGACCGGCGCTCGAGGACCAGGAGGCCGACGCCTTCGGACCAGCCGGTGCCGTCGGCGTCGTCGGAGAAGGACTTGCAGCGCCCGTCGCCGGCGAGGCCGCCTTGACGGGCGAAGTCGAGGAACGTCGCCGGGGTGGACATCACCGTCACGCCGCCGGCCAGCGCGAGGGAGCACTCCCCCGACCGCAGCGCCTGCGACGCCCAGTGCAGCGCGACCAGCGACGACGAACACGCCGTGTCGACCGTGACCGCGGGGCCTTCCAGGCCGAGCGCGTAGGAGACGCGGCCCGAGGCGACGCTGCCGGCGGTGCCGTTGACGTCGAAGCCGCGCGCGTCCGGGTCCTGCCCGGCGGTGACGGCCGCGTAGTCGTGGTACATCACGCCGGCGAAGACGCCGGTGTCGGATCCCTTGAGCGACAACGGGTTGATGCCCGCCTGCTCGAACGCCTCCCACGACGTCTCCAGCAGCAGCCGCTGCTGCGGGTCGGCGCTGAGCGCGTCACGCGGGGAGATGCCGAAGAAGTCGGCGTCGAACTCGGCGGCGCCGTGCAGGAAGCCGCCGGCGCGCGCGAAGTCCGCGTCCGGGACGTGCCAGCCGCGGTCGGCCGGGAAGCCGGTTATCCCGTCGCGGCCCTCGGTGAGGAGGTCCCACAGCTCGTCCGGGGTCGTCACGTCGCCGGGGTAGCGGCAGGCCATGCCGACGACGACGATCGGGTCGTCGGTGCGCGCGGTGGTGACGGTCCGGGTCGGCGCCGGGCTGTCCCCCTCGACGAGGGTCTTGAGGAAGGCGCTGACCGCGTCGGGGGTCGGGTGGTCGAAGACGAGGGTGGCGGGCAGGCGGAGGCCGGTCGCCTCAGCGAGGCGGTTGCGGAGTTCGACCGACGTCAGGGAGTCCAGGCCGAGTTCGCGGAAGGTCAGGGCGGGGTCGACGTTAGCCGCGGAGGCGTGGCCGAGGACGTTCGCGACGGTCGTGACGACGACGGCGCCGAGGTCGGTCGCGGGCTGAGCGGTGGCCGCGCGGCGCGGGCGCGGCGGCGCGAGTCGGTGGAGGATCGGCGGCACGGAGTCGAGGGCCCGCAACGCGGCGCGATCGAGGTGCGCGGCGACGACGACCGGGTCTGGTCCGTCCAGCGCGGCGTCGAACCAGGCGAGACCGTCGTCGACGGAGTGCGTCGGCAGGCCGGCGCGGGCCATCCGCCGCAGCTCGGTGTCGGACAACGTCCCGGTCATGCCGCTCTGCTGCGCCCACGGCCCCCACGCGACGGCCCGGCCGGGCAGCCCCGCGGCCGTCCGGGCCCGGACCAGCTCGTCGAGAGCGGCGTTGGCGGCGGTGTAGGCGCCCTGGCCGCCGTTGCCGAGCACGCCGAAGACGGAGGTGAAGACGACGAAGTTGGTGAGGTCGGGCAGCAGCTCGTGCAGGTGCCAGGCGGCGTCGACCTTGGGCGCGAAGACCCGGGCGAGCCGCTCGGGGGTGAGGGCGTCGAGGACGCCGTCGTCGAGCACCCCGGCGGCGTGGACGACACCGGTGACGGGGTGCTGGGCCAGCAGCTCGGCCAGAGCAACGCGATCGGAGACGTCACAGGCGGCGACGGTGACGTCCGCGCCGCGCTCGGTGAGTTCGGCGGTCAGGTCGGCGACACCGGGAGTCTCAGCTCCACGCCGCCCGGCAAGCACGAGCCGGGTGACCCCGTGGCGAGCGACAAGGTGCCGGGCGACGTGCGCCCCGAGACCGCCGGTACCACCGGTGATCAGGACGGCACCATCACCCCAGCCGGCCGAGGTCGGCTCGGCGACGGTCGCGGTCGCGGGCACCGGGGCGAGGCGAGGTACCTCCACCCGGCCTTCGCGCACGCGGATCTCGGTTTCTCCCGACTCCGGCAATGCGGCCAGGGCAGCTGCCAGCGTCTCGTCCACTTCGGACTCGGCTTCTTCCAGCGACAGCAGGAAGAAGCGGCCCGGACGTTCCGCCTGAGCCGAGCGGACCAAACCCTCCGCAGCCGCCGCGGCTGGGCCGCCGCGGGTGAGGAACACCAGCTGGGCTTCATCCTCCAAGTGGTCACGCAGGTGACCCAGGACCGCCGACGTCACCAAGCGGATGCCGTCCGGAGCCGAGAGGCCTACCGGGTCCGGGACCGGCACCACGAGCACGTCGGCCGCCGAAGGCACCGCGCGGCGGCCCGGTAGGAGTGCATCCAGGTCGTCCGGGCCCACCGACGCCCACGTCAGGTCCGCCGGGGTGCCCAGGTCCTTCGGCGTCCACTCGACGCGCAGCAGCGGTGGCGGGCCCGCCGGGGCCGGGTCGGCCGGCGGGCGCAGGACCAGGGAACCCACCGTCGCGACCGGAGCGTCGGCGGCGTCGGTCAAGGACAGCGTCACCGTGTCCGGGCCCAGCCTGCGGATGCGCAGCCGCACGGCCGAAGCGCCCACCGCGTGCAGTGCGACGTCCGACCACACGAACGGCAAGCGAGCGCGTGGCTCGGCGTCCAGGCCCAAGAACGGGACCAGGTGCAGCGCCGCGTCGAACAGCGCCGGGTGCAGCAGGTAGCCCTCCGCGTCACCCGCCGCGGACGGCAAGGTCAGGTCCGCGCACAGGTCGTCACCCTCGTGCCAGGCCGCCTGGACGCCGCGGAACGCGGGGCCGTAGTCCAGGCCGGCCGCGGACAACGTCCGGTACATCTCCTCGACGTCGAGCGGCGAGGCGGCGGGACCTGACGACGTCAGGACCGGTGCGGCAGCTGAAGGGGCCAAGCGACCGGTGGCGTGCCGCGTCCACGCACCGCCGGGCGTGCGCGAGTGGATGGAGACCTCACGGCGTCCCGCCGGGTCGGGGCCCCCGACGCGGACCCGGATGCTCACGCCGTCGCGTTCCAGGGGCAGGGGCGCCGTCACCGTCAGCTCGGTGAGCGCGCCGCAGCCCAGTTCGACGCCCGCGCGCAGCGCCAGCTCGACGAAACCGGTGCCGGGGAACAGGATCCGCTCTTCGACGACGTGGTCGGCCGGCCACGGCAGCGACGACGGCGAGAGGTGCCCGGTGAACACCGAGCCGTCGTCGCCGGGCAGCTCGACCGCCGCGCCGAGCAGCGGGTGCCCCGGCCGGTCCAGGCCCAGCTCCACCGGGGCGGGACGCGCGGTGACCCAGAACCGCTCGTGCTGGAAGGGGTACGTCGGCAGCGCGACGCGACGCGCGCCCGTCCCGGCGAAGTAGGCGTCCCAATCCAGGGGGACGCCGAGCAGGTGCAGCCGGCCGAGTGCGGCGGCGACGGCCGGTTCCTCGGCGCGGTCGGCGCGCAGCAGCGGCACGGTCGCCGCGCCCGGCAGGGCCCGCGCGATCATGCCCGACAGCGTGGTGTCCGGGCCGATCTCGACGAACGCCTCGGTCCCCGCGGCCTGCAGCGTCGTCACGGCGTCGGCGAACCGCACGGTCGCGACGACCTGCTCGACCCAGTACCCGGGATCCGTCAGCTTCTCGGTTTCGATCCGGCCGGTGACCGTCGAGACGACCGGGATCGACGGCTCGTGGAACGTCAGACCTTCGGCGACGCGGCGGAAGTCGTCGAGCATCGGGGCCATCAGCGGCGAGTGGAACGCGTGCGACACCGAAAGCCGCCGCGTGTCCTCGAACGCCGACGCGACCTGCAGCACCGCATCCGCGACGCCGGAGATCACCAGCGACGAGGGGCCGTTGATCGCGGCGATCGTGACGCCGTCGGCCAGCAGCGGCCGGACCTCGTCCTCGGACGCGCGCAGCGAGACCATCGCGCCGCCCTCGGGCAGCGCCTCCATCAACCGGCCGCGCGCGGCGACCAGCGTGCACGCGTCGGCCAGCGACAGGACACCGGCGACGTGGGCTGCGGCCAGCTCGCCGATCGAGTGCCCGGCGACGTGGTCGGGCCGCACACCGAGCGACTCGGCGAGGCGGAACAACGCGACCTCGAGCGCGAACAACGCGGGCTGCGCGGTACCGGTGCGGTTCAGGACAGCGGCGTCGTCGGTGCCGATCGCAGCGTCGAAGTGGTTGACGACCTCCTGGTACGCGGCGGCGAACACCGGGAACCGGGCGGCGAGCCCGGCGCCCATGCCGACGCGCTGGGTGCCCTGCCCGGCGAACAGCACCGCGACGAGCGGCTCGACCGGCGGCGCCGTCCCGCGGGCGACCTCGGCGAGCCCGTCGGGCCCGGCGAGCAGCACGGCCCGCCGGTCGAACGACGTCCGCGTGGTGACCAGCGACGCGCCGACGTCGACCGGGTCCGCGTCGACCGCGCGCAGCTGCTCGACGGCCGCGTGCAGGGCGTCGTCGGACTGCGCGGACACGACCCACGGCACGACGGCCGGGACGACGTCGCGCGCCGGCTCGGCCGGCTCGAAAGCGGGCGCCTGCTCCAGGATCAGGTGGGCGTTGGTTCCGCTGATGCCGAACGACGAGACCGCGGCCCGGCGTGGCTGCTCCCCCGCCGGCCAGGCACGCGCCGCCGTCGCGAGTTCCACCGCGCCGGCCGTCCAGTCCACGTGGGACGACGGGACGTCGGCGTGCAGCGTGCGCGGCACCGAGCCGTGGCGCATCGCGAAGATCATCTTGATCACGCCGGCCACCCCGGCCGCGGCCTGGGTGTGCCCGATGTTCGACTTCACCGAGCCCAGCACGAGCGGGCTCGGCCGGTCCTGGCCGTAGGTGGCCAGCGCGGCCCGGGCTTCGATCGGGTCGCCGAGGCGGGTGCCGGTGCCGTGCGCTTCGAGGACGTCAACGTCCGATGTGGACAGTCCGGCGTCGCCGAGGGCCTGGCGGATCACGCGTTGCTGCGCGAGGCCGTTCGGGGCGGTGAGGCCGTTGGACGCGCCGTCGGAGTTGACCGCCGAGCCACGGACCACGGCGAGGACGTCGTGGCCGAGTTCGCGGGCCCGCGAAAGCCGTTCGACGACGACCATGCCGACGCCCTCGGCCCAGCCGGTGCCGTCGGCGCCGTCGCCGAACGCCTTGCAGCGGCCGTCCTCGGACAGGCCGCCCTGCTTGGCGAACTCGACGAAGATGCCGGGTTCGGCCATCACCGTGACGCCGCCCGCGATGGCCAGGGACGTCTCGCCGGACAGCACCGACCGGACGGCGAGGTGCAGCGCGACCAGCGACGACGAACACGCCGTGTCCACCGTGACCGCGGGGCCTTCGGTGCCCAGTACGTACGCGAGGCGGCCGGAGACGAGGCTCGGCGAGGTGCCGGTGAGGACGTACCCCTCGGCGTCGCCGGTCGCTTCGGCGAGCTTCGGGCCGTAGTCCTGCGCGGTCGCGCCGACGAACACGCCGGTCGGCGTGCCGCGCAGGGACAACGGCGCGATGCCGGCGCGTTCGAGGGCTTCCCAGGCGACTTCCAGGACCAGCCGCTGCTGCGGCTCCATGGACTGCGCTTCACGCGGCGAGATGCCGAACAGGCCGGCGTCGAACCCGGCGACGTCGTCGAGGAACCCGCCGGGACGGCCGGTGTCCAGGACGGCGGCGGGCCAGCCGCGGTCGCCCGGCATGGCCGCGATCGCGTCGACCTCGCCGTCGACGAGGCGCCACAGGTCTTCGGGCGAGCGGACGCCGCCGGGGTACCGGCAGCCGATGCCGACCACGACGACCGGGTCGGCCGCGCCGCCGGCCGCCGGAGCGGGGCCGGCAGGCTCGGCGACGAAACCGGCCAGGTAGCCGGCCAGGTCGCGGGCCGTGGGGTGGTCGAAGACCTCGGTCGTGGCCAGCGTCCGGCCGGTGGCCGCGCCGACGCGGACCGCGAGGTCGACGTTCATCGCCGAGTCGAAACCCAGCTCGCGGAAGGAGGTGTCGGGGTCGACGCCGCCGGTGACGCCGAGGACCGCGGCGGCCTCGCCGCGGACCAGCCGCAGCAGGTCGCGGCCGGCCGGCGGCGCGGGCGTGGCCCGGGCGGGCTCGGGGGCGTCGAACCAGTGCCGCTCCCGGTCGAACGCGTAGGTCGGCAGGTCCAGCACCGCACCCCCGCCGGTCACGGCGGTCCAGTCGACGTCGAGGCCGTGCACGTACAGCCCGGCCAGGGCCGCGACGGCGCCGTGGTCCTCAGGCCTGCCGGACAGCGAGGCCCGCACGGTGACGGGTTCGCCCTGGCCGTCGAGGGACGCGCGGACGAGCGAGGTGAGCGTGCCGTCCGGGCCGAGCTCCAGGAACGCCGTGACGCCTTGACGCCACAACGTCGTCACGGCGTCGGCGAAGCGGACGGTCTCGCGCGCCTGCCGGACCCAGTAGTCCGGCGACTGCAGCTGGGCCGCGCTCAGCGGGCGGCCGGTCACCGTCGAGACGACCGGCAGCACCGGCGGCCGCAGGTCGAGCTGGTCGACGACGCCGCGGTACTCCGCCAGCATCGGGTCCATCAGCGGCGAGTGGAACGCGTGGCTCACCGGCAGCCGCGTCACCTTGCGGCCGTCGGCCTCGAACCGGGCGGCCAGCGCGAGCACCGGCGCTTCGGGCCCGGCGATGACGACGGACGCGGGCCCGTTGATCGCGGCCAGGACGACGTCGCCGGTCAGGTGCGGCTCGACCTCGCCGGCGGCGGCGCGGATCGAGACCATCGCGCCGCCGGCAGGCAGCGAACCCATCAGCCGGCCGCGGGCGGTGACCAGCATGCACGCGTCGTCCAGCGACAGGACGCCGGCGACGTGCGCGGCAGCCAGCTCGCCGACCGAGTGCCCGGCGACGAACGCCGGGGCGACACCCCAGGAGGCGAACAACCGGTACAGCGCGACTTCGAACGCGAACAGCGCGGGCTGGGTGTGCCCGGTCTCGTCGAGGACCGCGGCGTCGGCCGAGCCCTCTTCGGCGAACAGGACGTCCCGCAGCGGGCGTTCGGTGTCGCAGCGCGCGCAGATCTCGTCGATCGCGTCGGCGAAGACGGGGAACCGCGTGTACAGCTCGCGGCCCATGCCGGGCCGCTGGGCGCCCTGGCCGGGGAACACGACGGCCAGGCGCGGGGCGTCGGCGGCGGTGCCCGCGACGACGTCGGCGGCCGGGTCGCCGGCGGCGAGGGCGGCCAGCGCGGCCGCCCGGTCGGCGGCCAGGACGACGGCGCGGTGCGGGAACGCGCTGCGGGTGGTGACGAGCGAGTGCGCGACGTCGAGCGGGGCCGCGTCGAGGGCGGCCAGACCGGTGGCCTGGCCGCGGAGGCCGCCCGGGGTGCGGGCCGACAGCACCCACGGGACGACCGCGCGCGGACCGTCCACACGGGAGCGTCCGGTGGTCTCGACCCGCTGGGGCGGGGCGGAAAGCACGAGGTGGCAGTTCGTGCCGCCCATGCCGAAGGACGAGACACCCGCGTACGCCGTCGCCTCGGGCCACGGCCGGACGTCGGCGGTGACGCGCAGGCGCCACTCGTCGAACCGGATGGCCGGGTTCGGGTGCTCGTGGTTGCGGCTGGGCGGGACCTCGCCGTGGGCCAGGGACAGCGCGACCTTCAGCAGGCCGGCGATGCCCGCCGCGCCTTCGAGGTGGCCGATGTTCGTCTTCACCGAGCCGACCCACAGCGGGTCGTCGCCGGGGCGGCCGGGCGCGAACACCGCGCCGAGCGCGGCCGCTTCCAGGGGGTCGCCGACGCGGGTGCCGGTGCCGTGCAGCTCGACGTAGCGCACCGCGTCGGCCGGGACGCCCGCGCGGCGCAGCGCGGCCCGGACGACCGCTTCCTGCGCCTGCGCGCTCGGCGTGGTGAGGGTGTCGCTGAAGCCGTCGTTGTTGACCGCGCCGCCCTCGATGACGCAGTGGATGCGGTCGCCGTCGGCCAGCGCCGCTTCGAGGGGCTTAAGGACGACGAACCCGCCGCCCTCACCGCGGACGTAGCCGTTGGCGCGCTCGTCGAAGGTGTAGCAGCGGCCGTCGGGCGAGAGGCCGCCGAACCGGTCGGCGGCGACGGTGCTCTCCGGCGCGAGGTTGAGCTGGACGCCGCCGGCCAGGGCCAGGTCGGCTTCGCCGCTGCGCAGGGCCTCGCAGGCCAGGTGCACGGCCACGAGCGAGGACGACTGCCCGGTGTCGACGGACATGCTGGGCCCGCGCAGGCCGAACGTGTAGGAGATGCGGTTGGCGACGACGGCGCGGCTCTGGCCGGTGAGCGTGTGGTGCCCGATGGCGGCGGCGCCGCGCCGCTTGAGCAGGGTCGCGTAGTCGTCCGCGCTGGAGCCGACGAACACGCCGGTCGCGCTGCCTTCGAGGCGGGCGGGGACGATCCGCGCGTCTTCCAGGGCCTCCCAGCCCAGTTCCAGGGCGAGGCGCTGCTGCGGGTCCATCGTCGCGGCTTCTCGCGCCGGCACGCCGAAGAAGGCGGCGTCGAAGGTGTCCACATCGGACAGGAAGCCGCCGCGGCGGGTCTCCGGCGGGACCGACGAGCGGCGCTCCGGCGGGACGTCGGTGGTGCCGTCGGCGCCTTCGCGCAGCAGCGTCCAGAACGCGCCGGGCCCGTCGGCCGACGGCAGCCGGCAGGCGAGGCCCACGACCGCGACGGCACCTGCACGGGCCACGGCACGCTCGTCAGGCACGTGCTCGGATCGTTCCACCGCGGCACTCCCAAGGGTTCGGACGGGGTCCGTTCCGGCGTGCGCTGGGAAGCCGCGGTACGCCGCCGCCCGAACCACCGCCGACACGGAGGTCAGGCAGACTATGCCGCCGGATCGACCCTGTTTTCCCTAGCTGTTGCGGCCGATCCGGGATCGGTGGCGAGCGAACTCTACGGTTTTCCCCACTGTCTTCGCGCCACACTCTTCGCGCCGGTTCCTCCCACGGAAGGCCCACCCATGTCACGCATCGGAACGGCGCTGAGACGCCCCTGGATCGTCCCCTTCTACTTCCTCGTGTTCGGTTTCCTCGCGTTCCGGCTGCCCAACTACGTCGGCCTGGATCCGAGCAAGTCGACGGCGGCGACCCGGCTGGACGTGCCGTTCTACTACCCGCTGCTGGTGACGCACATCTTCTTCGGCTCGGTCGCGTTCGTGACCGCGGCGATCCAGGTGTGGCCCAAGCTGCGCAACAAGTACCCGAAGCTGCACCGGGTGTCCGGCCGGATCTACGTCTTCGGCGGCGCGCTGCCGGCCGGGATCGCGATCCTGACGATCACGCCGCTGCTGACGCACGGCCCCGGGCAGAAGGTCGGCAACGCGATCCTCGGGCTGCTGTGGCTGATCACCACGATCACCGGGTTCCGCCGGGCCCGTCAGGGCCGCATCGTGGAGCACCGCGAGTGGATGCTGCGCAGCTTCGCGCTGGCCTTCTCGATCCTGGCGTCGCGCTTCTGGCTCGGCCCGGCGATCCTCTGGCTGGAGCCGGAGGTCTTCACGATGGGCGTCGACGGCCCGGCCGCGGTGCAGGACCAGGTGTCCACGCTGACGTCGTGGGTGCCGTGGGTGGTCAACCTGCTGATCGCGGAGTTCTTCATCAACCGCGCCCGCTACAAGAAGCTGGGCGAGCAGGCCGCGAAGCGCAAGGCGGCCCAGGCTCGCGCGGTCGCATCGGAGACAGCTGACGAGGCGACCCTGGTCCCGGACGCGAAGACGCCGCTGCTGGACGCACGGCCGTCGCCCGATCCGGTGGCCTGACCCGAGAACGCGCCTTCCCCGGCGGCGGACGAGCCCGGCACCATCCCCCGGTGCCGGGCTCGTCCGCGTGTCCCGTCAGAGGAGGACGACGATCTTCCCCTGGGTGTGGCCGCCTTCGGAATCCCGGTGCGCGTCGGCGATGTCGTCCAGCGCGTAGGTCGCCGCGAGGTGCGGTGTGTACCCGCCCCGGGCGCCCAGCGCGGCGCCTTCGGCGAGCAGCGCGGAGTTGTTCTCCGACGAACGGGCCCGGACGCCGAGGTCACCCGCACGGGCCGCGTCGGCGACCGTCACGACGCGGTCCGCGTCACCGGCGATGGCGACGAGGTCGGGCAGCGAGCCGGAAGCGGCCGTGTCGAGCACGGCGTCCACCCCGCCGGGCGCGAGCTCGCGGACCCGGTCGGCCAGCCCTTCGCCGTAGGTGGTGGGCAGCGCGCCCAGCTCGCGCAGGTAGCCGTGCTTGCCCGCGCTCGCCGTGCCGATGACGGTGGCGCCGCGCGCCACGGCCAGCGCGACGGCGGCACTGCCCACTCCGCCGGCCGCGCCTTCGACCAGCAGCGTGCGGCCGGCCAGGTCGCCGAGCGCGTCGAGCCCGCTGCCGGCGGTGTCGACGGCCAGCCCGGCGCCGGCGGCCTGCGCGAGGGTCCACTCGTCCGGCACCGGCGCCCACGCGGACAGCGTGGCGTACTGCGCGGACGCCCCGAACACACCGCCGAGCCCGAACACCCGGTCACCGACGGTGACACCGGTGACGCCTTCGCCGACCTCGTCCACCACGCCGGCGGCGTCGCGACCGGGGATCGCCGGGAAGCCGACCTCGAACATCGCGCGGGCCGCCCCCGAGCGCACTTTCCAGTCGACCGGGTTCACACTGGCGGCGGCGACGCGGATCCGGACCTCGCCGGGTCCGGCGTGCGGTTCCGGGACGTCCTCGACGACGAGCACCTCCGCCGGGCCGTAGTCGTGGTAGCGGGCTGCGCGCATGGTGACTCCTTGATCCGTGGATGCTTTCCCTGGAAACTAACTTAAAGTCAGTTACTTTCCATGGCAAGTGTCTCGCAGATCACTTTCCGCGGAAAGTGACTGCGTGTACAGTCACGCCCGTGGAAGCGGATGACGGCTTCGCCCCGGCCGAGGCGGACACCTGGGAGTCGCTGCTGTCCGTGATCCTGTGGCTGCCCGCGGCGCTGGAGGGGCGGCTCAAGCAGGACGGCCTGAGTCACGCCGAATTCCTCATCCTGTGGTGCCTGTCGCAGCACCAGGACCGCACCATGACGTCGCTGGCGGAGATGTCGCGGGTCACGCCGTCGCACCTGTCCCGCATCGCCTCCCGGCTGGAGAAGCAGGGCTGGCTCGTCCGCAAGTCCGACCCGGCCGACACCCGCTACACGATCGCGTCACTGACCCCGGCGGGGTCGCGGAAGTACGACGAGTCGGCACCCGGCTACTACGCGACCCTGCGCGAGCACGTCTTCGGCCTGCTGACCGAGGAGCAGCTCGGTCAGCTCGGCGGCATCACCGGAATCGTCGCGCGCTCCCTCGACCCGACCGCGGGCTAGCGGCCGAGCCGAGCCCGCGGCCTGACAAGCCTGGGCACTGCCGAGCCGTCAGCCGACGTCCGGGAGCCAGGCCCGGACTGCCGCCACCGCCTCCGCGATGTGTTCCTCCACGATCGTGAAGTGGTTGCCCGGTACGTCGGTCACCGTGTCCGCGTGAGCCCAGGCCGAGCGCCACTCGACCTCCGCCTGCTCCGCCACGATCGGCTCCGACGCGCGGACGAGCAGCGTCGGGCACGGCAGCGGGCCCAGGTCCCAGCCCTCCATCAGGTCGAAGCACCACGCCATCGCCGACAGCCCGGCGCTCGTGACCTCGGTGTACTGCTGGTTCCGCTTGTACAGCCCCGTCATCAGGCCGCCGCCCGCGCTGGCGACGAACTGGCTGTCCACCGCGTACGGGTCCAGCAGCGCGACGCCGGCCGGCGGGGTGCCGCGGCGGGTCAGTTCCGTGGCGATCGCGTGCACCAGCAGGCCGCCGGTGGAGACGCCGAGCACCACGAACGGCTCCCCCGCCGCGTACGCGAAGATCGCGTCGGCTTCGGCGGCCACCAGCGATTCCCGGTCGGCCGGGAGGGCCTCGCCGTCGGTGAAGCCCGGGATCGGAACGGCCGAGACGTCGTACTGGCCGCGGCACGACGCCGCGAACAGCGAGTACTGCTGCACCCCGGCCATCGCGACCAGCGCGGGGACGCAGATCAGGTGCGGGCCGGGTGCCGCGTCCGGGTCGCGGCGGGCCAGGCGCAGCGGGCGGATCGGCCGGGTCAGCTCGTCCGGCGTGCGGAACTTCGGGCGCAGGGTCGCCGCGGCGCGGAGGAAGTCGATCGCGTCGGCCTGCTGGCCGTTGTACAGCGCCTGCGTGAACAGGCCGGAGATCGTCTCGTTCGCTTGCGCGGACACGGTTTCCGGCGCCGCCGACGACTCCGTCGGCCGGGAAACGCGGTCCAGCTCGGCGCCCAGGTGGCCGGCCAGCTCGAGCGGGGTCGGGTGGTCGAAGACCACGCCGACCTGCAGGATCAGGTCCGTCGCCGCTTGAAGGCGGTTGCGCAGGTCCATCGCCGTCAGCGAGTCGAAGCCGAGTTCGGGGAAGCCGCCGTCGACGGCCACCGCGGCCGCGCTCGGGTGCCCGAGCACCGCGGCGGCGAGCGTGCGGACCAGGTCCAGGACGGCCGCGGCACGGCCCTCTTCCGGCAGTTCGGTGTACGTCTTGGCGAACGAGCCCACAGCCTCGGCCGACACCGCCGACCGGCGGGACGGCGGCGGGACCAGCAGCCGCATCATCGGCGGCACCTCGCCCGACGCGCGCATCGCGGCCAGGTCGAGGCGGATCGCGGCGAGCACCGGATCGGCCGGGCGGGCCATGACGGCGTCGAACAGGGCGACGCCCTGCTCCCCCGTCAGCTCCAGGGCCCCGCCACGCGCTTGGCGGCGGCGGGCCGCGTCGTCGAGCTGCGCGGCCATCACGCTGTCGGCGCGCACCCAGCTGCCCCACGCCACCGACGTGCCCGGCAGGCCGAAGCCGCGGCGGTGCCGGGCCAGCGCGTCGAGGAAGCTGTTGGCGGCGGCGTAGTTGCCCTGCCCGGCGGTGCCGGCCAGCCCGGCGAACGACGAGAACAGGACGAACGCCGCCAGGTCGCGGTCGCGGGTGAGGTCGTGCAGGTGCCAGGCCGCGTCGAGCTTCGGCGCGAACACCGTCTCGAGCTTCTTCGGCGTCAGCGAACCGAGGACGCCGTCTTCGAGCGCGCCGGCGGTGTGGACGATCGCCCGGACCGACGGCTCGGCGTCGAGCAAGCGGGCCAGTTCGTCCCGATTGGACACATCGCAGGCGCGGTACTCCACCACGGCGTCGAGTTCCGCGGCGAACTCCGCCGCGCCCGGGGCCGCGCCGCCGCTGCGGCTCACCAGCAGCAGCTCGCGGACGCCGTGTTCGACGACCAGGTGCCGCGCGATGGTCCGGGCCAGCGCGCCGGTACCACCGGTGATGAGGACCTTGCCCGCTTCCCGCCAGACGTCCGCCGGAGAAGCGTCGCCGCGGACGCGGGCCAGGCGGCCGACGTGCGGGACGCCATCGCGCAGCGCCACCTGGGGCTCGCCCGAGGCGAGCAGGCCGGGCAGCATCGGGAGCAGGTCGCGGATGGACTGGTCGCCGGACTCGTCGAGGTCGACGAGCACGAGCCGGCCGGGGTTCTCGGTCTGCGCGGAGCGCAGCAGGCCCCACGCGGCCGCGGCCGACAGGTCGGCGCCTTCGCCGTCGCCGGTGGCGCCGCGGGTCACGAAGACGAGCCGCGTCGTGCGCAGCCGGTCCTCCTCGAGGAACGCCTGGACCTGGCCCAGCACCCACTTCGTCAGCAGGTGGGCCGATTCCCGGGGGTCCTCGGGCCGCACGTGCACCAGCGGGACCAGGATCAGCTCGGGCGGCTCCAGGCCGTCGTCGAGGGCGGCGGACAGCGTCCCGATGCCGAGGAACGTCTCGACCGCGCGGCCGAGGGTGTAGACGGCGCCGGTGAGGCCGAACTCGTCGGCGCCGGCCACGACCCAGCTGCCGTCGGCCAGGCGGCCGGGTTCCGGCGCGGGCACGGCCTGCCACTCCCAGCGGAACAGGCTGTCGCCGAAAGCAGGCGCGGCGGCGGCGTCGACGGCGGCCGCGCGCAGCAGCAGCGAGCCGACCGACGCGACGGGTTCCCCGGTCGCGTCGGCGAGGTCGATGCGGACGCTGCCGGTGCCGGACGGCACGATCCGGACCCGGGCCCGGGACGCGCCGACCGCGTACAGCTCGACGTCGGTCCACGAGAACGGGAGCCGGCTCTGGCCGCCGTCGCCGGTGAACGACGTCGCGTGCAGCGCGGCGTCGAGCAACGCGGGGTGCAGGGCGCACGCGCCCGCTTCGGCACGGTTCGCCTCGGGCAGCGCGACTTCGGCGTAGACCTCTTCGCCGAGGCGCCACACCGATTCCAGGCCGCGGAAAAGGGAGCCGTAACCGAAGCCGTTTTCGGCGGCCTGGTCGTAGAAGCCGGTCAGGTCGACGCGCTCGGCTCCGGGCGGCGGCCACTCCGCGGGGAACTCCCCCGCCGTCGGCTGCTCGCCGGCGCGCAGGACGCCGTTGGCGTGGCAGGTCCACGGCTCGTCGCCGTCGGAGTCGGGGCGCCCGTAGACGGCGAGGGTGCGGCGGCCGGCCGGGGTCAGCGGGCCGAGCACGAGCTGCGTCCGGACGGCCTGACCTGGGGGAACGATCAGGGGTACGGCGAGGGTCAGCTCTTCGACGACCGGGCAGCCTGCCTCGTCACCCGCGCGGATCGCGAGTTCCAGGAACGCGGTGCCGGGCAGCAGGACCGATCCACCGAAGGTGTGCTCGGCCAGCCACGGGTGCGTCGCCACCGACAGCCGTGAGGTGAACAGGAAGCCTTCGGTGTCCGGCAACGCCGTCACGGCACCCAGCAACGGGTGGTTCGCCGCGCCGAGGCCCAGCGCGGTGACGTCCCCGGCCGGGAGCAGGCTGGTCTGCGGCCAGATGTTCGTGCGCTGGAAGGGATACGTCGGGAGCGGGACACGGCTGCCGGCGGGCACGTTCCAGTCGACGTCGGCGCCGCGGGCGAAGGCGGCTCCGACGGCGACCAGGAACCGGTCCAGGCCGCCGTGGCCGAGCAGCAGCGTCGCCGACGCGGTGGCGCCGGTGCCCGACTCCTCGAGGATCGCCTGCAGGCCGAGGCTCAGCACCGGTTGCGGGCTCACCTCGACGAAGTGCCGGCCGCCGCGCTCCAGGGCGGCGTGAACGCCGGAGTCGAAGCGCACCGTGCGTTCCAGGTTGCGGTACCAGTACTCGCCGTCCAGCTCGGGGCCGTCGAGCCACTTCTCGTCGGCGGTGGAGAAGAACGGGATCTCCGACGTCGTGGGGTGCAGCTCGCCGAGGACGGACAGGAGTTCGTCGTGCAGCACGCGCACCTGCGGGCTGTGCGCGGCGAAGTCGATGCCCTCGACGCGCCAGCGCATCATCCCGGCCGCCGAAAGGCGCTTCTCCAGAGTGGTCAGCGCGCCGGGTTCGCCGGCGACAGTCACCGTGCGGGGGCCGTTGACCGCGGCGATCGACAGGGTGCCGTCGAAGTCGCCGAGCAGCGCGCGGACGTCCTCTTCGGACGCCATCACCGACAGCAGGCCGCCGTGGCCGGCGAGCCGGTCGCCGATCAGGCGGCTGCGCAGGGTCACGATGCGCGCGGCTTCGGGCAGCGGCAGGGCGCCGGCGAAACAGGCGGCGGCGATCTCGCCCTGCGAGTGGCCCAGCACCGCGGCCGGGCGGACGCCGTAGGAGCGCCAGAGGTGCGCGAGCGACACCATCACCGAGAACAGCACGGGCTGCACGACGTCGACGCGGTCGACCGAGGGCGCGCCGTCGACACCGCGCAGGACGTCGAGCAGCGACCAGTCGACGAAGGGGGCGAAGGCTTCGGCGCACTCTTCGATGTGACGCCGGAACACCGGCGCGGTGTCGAGGAGGCTCGCGGCCATCTCCGGCCACTGCGAGCCCTGGCCGGGGAACACGAACACCGGGCCCGGCCCGGCGGTCGCGGCGCCGGTGGCCGCGTACGGCGACGGCACGCCGGCCGCCAGGGCGGACAGGCCTTCGCGCAGGGTGGCGACGCCGGTACCGGCCACGACGGCGCGGTGGTCGAAGCGGCTGCGGCCCAGCAGGGTGCGGGCGATCGCGGCCGGGGGCTGCCCGGTGTGCTCGTCGAGGTGGGCCAGCAGGCCCGCGGCCTGGGCGGCCAGCGCTTCCGGCGACTTGGCCGACAGCACCCACGGCACGGCGGGCTGCTCGGCGGAAACGGCCGGTGCCTCGGCGGGCGGGGCTTGTTCGAGAACGACGTGGGCGTTGGTGCCGCTGACGCCGAACGACGAGACGGCGGCCCGGCGCGGAGCCCCGGTGCGCGGCCACGGCCGGGACGTCGTCAGCAGCTCGACGTCACCCGCGGCCCAGTCGACGCGCGACGACGGCGTCTCGGCGTGCAGGGTGCGCGGCAGGACGCCGTTGCGCATGGCCAAGATCATCTTCATCACGCCGCCGACGCCGGCGGCGGCCTGGGTGTGGCCGATGTTCGACTTGAGCGAGCCCAGCCACAGCGGACGGCCCTCGGGCCGGTCCTGGCCGTAGGCCGCGATCAGCGCCTGGGCCTCGATCGGGTCGCCGAGCGACGTGCCGGTGCCGTGGGCCTCGACGACGTCCACTTCGGACGGTGAGAGTTTCGCGTCGGCCAGCGCCTGGCGGATCACCCGCTGCTGCGACGGGCCGTTGGGGGCGGTGAGGCCGTTGGACGCGCCGTCGGAGTTCACGGCCGAGCCGCGCAGCACGGCCAGGACCTCGTGGCCGTTGCGCCGCGCGTCGGACAGCTTTTCGAGCGCGAGCATGCCGACGCCCTCGGACCAGCCGGTGCCGTCCGCGCCCTCGGCGAACGCGCGTGAGCGGCCGGTCGGCGACAGGGCGCCCTGGCGGCTGTACTCGATGAACACCATCGGCGTCGACATCACGGCGACACCGCCGGCCAGCGCCAGCGAGCACTCGCCGCGGCGCAGCGCCTGGGCGGCGAGATGCATGGTGACCAGCGACGACGAGCACGCGGTGTCGACGCTGACGGTCGGGCCCTCGAAGCCGAACGTGTACGAGATCCGGCCGGAGGCGACGCTGCCGGCGCTGCCGTTGCTCTGGTAGCCCTCGAGGTCTTCGGTGACGCCCTGCAGCGCGATCGCGTAGTCGTTGTACATCACGCCGACGAACACGCCGGTGTCGCTGCCGCGCAGTGTGTGCGGGTCGATCCCGGCGGATTCGCAGGCCTCCCAGGAGGTTTCGAGCAGCAGCCGCTGCTGCGGGTCGGTGGCCAGCGCCTCGCGCGGGCTCATCCCGAAGAACGCCGGGTCGAAGCCGCCGGCGCCGTGCAAGAACCCGCCTTCCGCCGTGGAGGACGTCCCGGGGGCGCCGGGCTCGCCGAGCAGGTCGGCCAGGGGCCAGCCGCGGTCCTCCGGGAAGCCGGAGATCGCGTCGACCCCGCCGTCGACCAGCCGCCACAACGCTTCGGGCGTGTCGACGTCGCCGGGGTAGCGGCAGCTCATGCCGACCACCGCGATGGGTTCACCGCCCGCGGATTCCGCCTCCACCAGCCGCTCGCGCGTGCGGGTCAGGTCGGCGGTCACCCGCCGGAGGTAGTCGAGGAGTTTGGCCTCGCTCATCGAACCATCCGTTCGGTCCGGCTGCGGCGTCTCGGTCGCCACTGGTCACCTCACACCCAGGTCGTTGTCGATGAACGCGAACAGGTCGTCGGCGGTGCTGAGCTCCGGGACCGACGAGTCGCCGGCGTCGCGGGCCTCGCCCGAGCCGGTCCACTTGACGAGCAGGGCCTGCAGCCGCACGGTGATCGCGGCGCGGGCGTCGTCGTCGGCGTCGACCGCGGACAGCAGGTTTTCGAGCTTCTGGAGTTCCGCCAGTGCCGGGCGGGCGGCCGCGCCGTCGCCCAGCGCGGACGTGACGAGCAGGTCCGCCACCCGCGTGATGGTCGGGTGGTCGAAGACGAGCGTCGCCGGCAGCCGCAGCCCGGTGCGGGCTTCGAGGCGGTTGCGCAGTTCCACCGACGTCAGCGAGTCGAAGCCGAGTTCGGTGAAGCTGCGGTCGGGCCCGACGGCGTCGTCGTGGCCGAGCACGGCCCCGACCTGCTTGCCGACCAGCCCGATCGCGAACGGCAGCCGGTCGTCCTGCGGCAGTTCGGCCAGCCTCGTGGCCAGGTCCGCTCCCCCGGGTTCGAGGGCCGCGGCCGCGGCACGCCGCGGCGCGGTGGTCACTAGACCGCGCAGGGCCGGCAGGAGCGGGTCCTGTCCGCGCAGCACGGCGAGGTCGAGCCGCAGCGCCGCCACCGCGGGTGACGCCGTGGCGAGGGCGGCGTCGAACAGCGCGACGCCCTCTTCCGTGGCCAGCGGGGGCATGCCGGACCGCTGCATCCGCGCCAGTTCGGCGTCGGTGAGCGCGCCGGTCATGCCGCTGCCGGCGTGCCAGGCGCCCCAGGCGATCGAGACGGCCGCCTGGCCCGCGGCGGCCCGCTGGTGGGCGAGCGCGTCGAGGAAGGCGTTGGCGGCGGCGTAGTTCGCCTGCCCGGCCGCGCCGAGCGTGCCCGCGATCGAGGAGAACAGGACGAACGCCTTGAGGTCGCGGTCGGCGGTGAGTTCGTGCAGGTGCCAGGCGGCGTCGACCTTCGGCGCGAACACCGTGCCGAGCCGCTCCGGCGTCAGGGCCCCGAGGACGCCGTCGTCGAGGACGCCGGCGGCGTGCACGACGGCGGTCAGGTCCGGCACCGTGCCGAGCACGGCGGCCAGGGCCGCGCGGTCGGCGGCGTCGCACGCCGCGACGCGGACGTCCGCGCCCAGCTTGGCGAGTTCGTCGACCAGGTCCGGGACGCCCGGGGCGGCGTCACCGCGGCGGCCGAGCAGCAGCAGGTGCCGCACACCGCGTTCGGTGACCAGGTGCCGGGCGAACGTCGCGCCGAGCCCGCCGGTGCCGCCGGTGATCAGGACGGTGCCGTCGGGGTCCCACAGTGCGGGTTCGGTGGCCGGTACGGCGGCGGCCAGGCGGGCCGTGTGGAGGTGACCGTCGCGCAGCGCGACCTGGGGTTCTCCGGCCGCGAGAGCGCCGGCCACGGCGGCCGACGGGAGGTCGCCGTCGTCGAGGTCGAGCAGGACCAGGCGGCCCGGGTTCTCCAGCTGGGCCGCGCGCAGCAGGCCCCAGACGGCGGCCTGCGCGAGGTCGACGTCTTCGGTGCCGACCGCGACGGCGTGGCGGGTGGCGACGACGAGGACCGCACCGGCGGCCCGCTCGTCGGCGAGCCACTGCTGGGTCTGGAGCAGGACATCGGTCGTGACGGTCCGGACGGCCGTGGGCACCGGCATGCCCGGCGGGGCCGCGGTGACCGGCAGCAGCACCACCGGCGGCACGGGCTCGGCGGACTCCAGCAGCGCCGCCAGGCTCGGGTACTCGACGGCTCCTTCGGCGGTCAGGCCCGGTCCGGCGATCGCCGACGTGCCGGCGGCGACCAGCGTCGCTTCCGGCAGCTGCGGCCAGGTGAGCCGGTAGCCGGTCGTGGTGCGCGCGGGGGCGGCGATCCCGGTCGGGACGGCCCGCAGCGCCAGCGACTTCACCGCCACGACGGGCGTGCCGTCCACAGTGGACGCGGTGAGCGCGATGGCGTCGCCCTCCTGCGGCGAGATCCGGACCCGCAGGCCGGTCGCGCCGGCGGCCAGGAAGGACGCGCCGGACCAGCTGAACGGGAGCCGTCCGGCACCGTCCGCGGCCAAGCGGGTGAGCGACGCGGCGTGCAGCGCGGAGTCCAGCAGCGCCGGGTGGACGACGAACGACGCGGCTTCGTCGCGGTCGTCCTCGGCGAGGGCGACTTCGGCGTAGACGTCGTCGCCGTGGCGCCAGGCTCGGGTCAGGCCCTGGAACATCGGCCCGTAGCCGAGGCCGCGCTCGGCCATCGTGTCGTAGAAGCCTTCGAGGTCGACGGCTTCGGCGCCCTCCGGCGGCCAGGCGATCGGGTCGGTGGGCTCGACGTCGGCGGCGGCCACGAGCGTGCCGCTCGCGTTCCGGGTCCAGGCCGCGTCCGGGTCGCCGTCGGCCCGCGAGTAGATCCGCAGCGAGCGACGGCCTTCGTCGTCCGCTCCGGCCACCGCGACCTGCAGGACCACGCGGCCCGCGGCCGGCACGACCAGCGGGGCTTCGAGGGTCAGCTCGTCGACCTGCGGGCAGCCCGCCTGGTCGCCGGCGCGGACGGCGAGTTCGAGCAGCGCGGTCCCGGGGACCACGACGGCGCCGCCGACGGTGTGCCCGGCCAGCCACGGCTGCGCCGCGACCGAAAGCCGGCCGGTGAACAGCAGCCCGCCGGTGTCGGGCAGCTCGACGGCCGCGCCGACCAGCGGGTGCCCGGCCGCCCAGAGCCCGGCGGCGGAGACGTCGCCCGCCTGGGCGAGCAGACCCTGCGGCCAGATGTGCTGGTGCTGGAACGCGTAGGTGGGCAACGGGACGGTCCGCGCGGGGCCGAACACCGCGGGCCAGTCCGCGGTGACGCCGGCGACGTGCAGCCGCCCGAGCGCCTCGGTCGCCGCGGTGGCTTCAGGCCGGTCGCGACGCAGGAGCGCGACGGTGGTCTGCCCGGCGTCGAGCGACTCCGCGGCCATGGCCGCCACGGTGCCGTCCGGGCCGATCTCGGCGAAGACGGTCACGCCCAGCTCGGCCAGGCGGCGCACGGCGGGTCCGAACCGCACCGGGCGGCGGACCTGCTCGACCCAGTGGTCGGCGGACGCGAGGACTTCCGCAGTGACCAGGTCGCCGGTGACCGTCGAGACGATCGGCACCGACGGCGCGGCGGCCGTCAGCCCGGCGACGACCTTGCGGAAGTCGTCGAGCATCCCGTCCATGCGCGGCGAGTGGAAGGCGTGGCTGACGCGCAGGCGGCGGATCTTGCGGCCGTCCGCGGCGAACCGCGCGGCGATCTCCTCGACGCGCCCGGCCTCGCCGGACAGGACGACCGACGACGGCCCGTTGACCGCCGCGAGGGCGACCTCGTCCTCGCGGCCGTCGAGCAGCGG
This sequence comes from Amycolatopsis sp. WQ 127309, assembly GCF_023023025.1. NCBI lineage: Bacteria > Bacillati > Actinomycetota > Actinomycetes > Pseudonocardiales > Pseudonocardiaceae > Amycolatopsis > Amycolatopsis sp. WQ 127309. The sequence continues at coordinate 8,158,433 of NZ_CP095481.1, read as the reverse complement.
CCGGACCTCGTCCTCGGTGGCCTGGACGGCGATCATCGCGCCGCCTTCGGGCAGCTGCTGCATGAGCCGGCCGCGCGCCGCGACCAGCGTGCAGGCGTCGTCGAGGCTGAAGACACCGGCCACGTGCGCGGCGGCGATCTCGCCGACCGAGTGCCCGGTCAGGTACTCCGGCTCGACGCCCCAGGAGCGGACCAGCCGGTAGAGCGCGACTTCCAGGGCGAACAGCGCCGGTTGCGCGTAGCGCGTCTCATCCAGCGCGGCGGCGGCTTCGGTGCCTTCCTCGGCGAACAGCAGTTCGCGCAGCGGGCGGTCGAGTTCGCGATCGAGCCGCGTGACGACCTCGTCGAGCGCGTCGGCGAACGCCGGGAAGGCGTCGGCCAGCTCGCGGCCCATCCCGGCCCGCTGGCTGCCCTGGCCGGCGAAGAGGAACGCCGGCACGGCTTCCCCGGAGGTCCCGGTGACGAGACCGCCGGTGCTGCCGCCGCGGGCCAGAACCTCAAGCCGGGCTTGGAGTTCTTCGCGGGTGCGGCCGACGATGACGGCCCGCTCGGCGAAGTGCGTCCGGGTCGTGGCCAGCGCGAGGCCCAGGTCGGCGGCGGACGCGGGGTGGGCCTGGGTGTGCGTGAGCAGCCGTTCCGCCTGGTCGCGCAGGGCGTCCGGAGTGCGGCCGGACAGCAGCCACGACACGACGGCGGGTTCGGGCCGGACGTCCGCAGGTGCGGGCGAGACGGCGGGCGGCTGCTCGATGACGGTGTGGGCGTTGGTGCCGCTGATGCCGAACGACGAGACGGCCGCGCGGCGCGGGCGGCCGCGGTCGGGCCAGGCGCGGGACTCGGTGAGCAGCGCGATCGTGCCGTCCGACCAGTCGACGTGCGTGGACGGTTCGGTGACGTGCAGGGTGCGCGGCAGCGTGCCGTGCCGCATGGCCTGGACCATCTTGATGATCCCGGCGACGCCGGAGGCGGCCTGCGTGTGCCCGAGGTTCGACTTGATCGACCCGAGCAGCAGCGGGTCGGCGTCGCCGCGTTCCCGGCCGTAGGTGGCCATCAGCGCCTGGGCCTCGATCGGGTCGCCGAGGGTGGTGCCGGTGCCGTGCGCCTCGACGACGTCGATGTCCGAAGTGGACAGTCCGGACGCGGCGAGGGCCTGGCGGATGACGCGTTGCTGCGACGGGCCGTTCGGCGCGGTCAAGCCGTTGGACGCGCCGTCGGAGTTGACGGCCGAGCCCTTCACCACGGCCAGGATGTCGTGGCCGTTGCGGCGGGCGTCGGACATGCGCTCCAGCACGAGGATGCCGGCGCCTTCGGACCAGCCGACGCCGTCGGCGGTGTCCGAGAACGACTTGCAGCGGCCGTCGGCGGAAAGGCCGCGCTGGCGGCTGAAGCCGATGAACGTGCTCGGGGTGGACATCACGGTGACGCCGCCGGCGAGCGCGAGAGAGCATTCCCCGTTCTGCAAGGCGCGGGCCGCGAGGTGCAGGGCGACCAGCGACGACGAGCACGCCGTGTCGACGGTCAGCGTCGGGCCTTCCAGACCGAGCGCGTAGGCGACGCGGCCGGAGGCGACGCTCGGCGCGCTGCCGTTGCCCTGGTAGCCCTCGGTGTCCGGGCTGCCCTGCAGCAACATGCCGTAGTCGGAGTACATGACGCCGACGAACACGCCGGTCCGGGACCCGCGCAGCGACGCGGGATCGACGCCGGTCCGCTCGACGGCTTCCCACGACACCTCGAGCAGCAGCCGCTGCTGCGAGTCCGTGGCCAGGGCCTCACGCGGGCTCATGCCGAAGAACGCCGGGTCGAACTCCCCCGCCTCGTGCAGGAAACCGCCGCTGCGGGTGTAGGACGTGCCGGGGTGGTCGGGGTCCGGGTCGTAGATGCCCTCTACGTCCCAGCCGCGGTTGGCCGGGAAGTCCGAGACGGCGTCGACGCCGCCGTCGACCAGGCCCCACAGGTCTTCGGGCGAGGTGACCCCGCCCGGGTAGCGGCAGCCCATGCCGACGATGACGATCGGGTCGTCGTCGACGGCCTTCGCCGGGACGATCACCTGGGCGGGCACGTCGGCCTCGCCGGCGATCTCGCCGATCAGGAACGCGGCCAGCGCGGCGGGGCTCGGGTAGTCGAAGGTGAGCGTCGCGGGCAGGCGCAGGCCCGTCGCGGCGTCGAGGCGGTTGCGGAGTTCGACGGCGGTCAGCGAGTCGAAGCCGAGCTCGCGGAACGGGCGGTCGGCGGACACGCCCGCCGACGTGCTGTGCCCGAGCACCGCGGCGACCTGCCCGCGGACCAGGTCGAGCACCGCGCGGGACCGTTCGGCCGGGTTCATCCCGGCGAGCGGGTCGTCCAGTCGCGGCAGGTTGGCCGCGGTCTGGCGCACCGGCGTCCGGACCAGGCCGCGCAGCAGGTGCGTGACCTCGGGCTGGACGCTGAGCGCGGCGAAGTCGAGCCGGACCGGCAGCACGGTGTCGAGACCGGTGGCGCAGGCCGCGTCGAACAGCGCGAGGGCCTGCTCGGGTTCGAGGGCGGGCATGCCGGACGCGGCCATCCGCCGCAGGTCGGTGTCGGTGAGGGTGGCGGTCATGCCGCCGGCGCGGGACCACGCGCCCCAGCCGAGCGACAGCGCCGGGAGGCCGGCCGTGCGCCGTCGGCGCACAAGCGCGTCGACGGCGGCGTTGGCCGCGGTGTAGTTCGCCTGCCCGGCTGCACCGAAGGTGCCCGCGACCGAGGAGAACACGACGAACGCCGCGAGGTCGCCGGTCAGGTCGTCGAGGTGCCAGGCGGCGTCGAACTTCGGCGCGAACACCGTGTCGAGCCGCTCGGGCGTGAGGGAGCCGAGGATGCCGTCGTCGAGGACACCGGCGGCGTGCACGACCGCGGTCAGCGGGTGTGTCTCGGGAATCTCGGCGAGGACCCGCGCCAGGTCGGCGCGGTCGGCGACGTCGGCCGCGGCGGCCGTGACCTCGGCGCCCGACTCGGTCAGCTCGGCGATCAGGTCCGCCGCGCCCGGGGCGTCCGGGCCGCGGCGGCTGACGAGCAGCAGCCGCCGGGTGCCGTGGGTGGTGACGAGGTGGCGGGCCAGGGTCGCGCCCAGTCCCCCGGTGCCGCCGGTGATCAGGACGGTGCCGTCGCCGTCCCAGGCGATCGGCGTGACGTCGTCACGGCGCGGAGCGCGGGCGACGCGGGCGGCGGTGATCTCCCCGGCACGCACGCGCACCTGGGGCTCGCCGGTGGCGAGGACGGCGGCAAGGGCGTCGGTGCTGTCCACGTCAGCCAGCACGAACCGGCCGGGGTTCTCGCGCTGGGCCGAGCGCACCAGGCCCCAGACGGCGGCGGCCGCGAGGTCGGTGTCGGCCTCGGTGGTGACGAACGCCAGCCGCGAGCCGGTCAGTTCGGGAGCCGCCGACCAGGCCTGCAGCAACGCGAGTGCGTCGGCTGTCGCGGAGCGGACGCCTTCCGGGTCGCCGGTGCGGGCCGGGACCGGGTAGACGACAACCTCGGGTGCGGCCGCCACGACCGCGGCGAAGTCCGGCAGGTCGGTGCCGAGGACGGCCAAGCTCGGGCCGGTCTCCGGGCGGGGCACCGGGACCCAGTCCAGGTGGTAGAGCGAGTCGGTGTCGTGGCCGACCTTCGCCACGGCCGCGGGGCGCAGGACAAGCGAGTCGACGGTGGCGACCGGGTCGCCGGCCGCGTCACGCAGTTCGATGGCGACGGAGTCCTCGCCGCGCCGGGTGATCTTGGCACGAACGACCGCAGCGCCGCTCGCATGAAGAGTGACGCCGCTCCAGGCGAAGGGCAGGCGGCCACCGTCCACATCGGTCAGTCCGGCGTGCTCGGAGGCGTGCAGAACGGCGTCGAGCAGCGCCGGGTGGACCCCGAACGCCGCCGCGTCGCGCTCGGCTTCCTCGGGCAGGACGACGTCGGCGAACACCGCGTCCTGGCCGCGCCAGACGGCCTTGAGGCCGCGGAACAGCGGGCCGTAGGCGAACCCGCCGGAGGCGAGGCGTTCGTAGAAGCCGTCCAGGGAAACGGGTTCCGTGTCTTCCGGCGGCCAGGTGCGGTCGCCGTCGGCGGCCCGGGTCGTGGCGGTGCCGAGGCGGCCGCTCGCGTGGCGCGTCCACGGCTGTTCGCCGCCGCCGGCGGGGCTGGAGTAGACGGCGAGGTCGCGGTCACCGGCGGACCCGGCCGGGCCGACGACGACCTGCAGGCGCACGGCGCCCTCGGACGGCAGGACCAGCGGGACTTCGAGGGTGAGCTCGTCGACGCGGGCGCAGCCGACCTGGTCGGCGGCGCGGATCGCGAGGTCGAGGTAGGCGGTGCCGGGCAGCAGGGCCGCGCCGAGCACGAAGTGGTCGGCCAGCCACGGGTGCGTCCGCAGCGAAAGCTGGGCGGTGAACAGGAACCCGCCCGAATCGGGCAGTTCGACACCGGCGCCGAGCAGCGGGTGCCGGGCGGCGGTCAGGCCGACCGAGCCGAGGTCACCGGGGACCGCGCCGGTGGTGCGCGGCCAGTAACGCTCACGCTGGAACGGGTACGTGGGCAGGTCCGGGCCGGGACCGGCGGCCGGGCCGAAGAAGGACGTCCAGTTCACGGCCACACCCGCGACGTGCAGGCGGCCCAGCGCCCGGACGAACGCGGTCTCTTCGGGCTGGTCGCGGCGCAGCAGCGGGACGCACGCGACGTCGGTGTCCAGGGACGCAGCGGTGGCGGCGGACAGCGCGCCGTCGGGGCCGAGTTCGACGACGGCACCGGCGCCGTACTCGCCCAGCGCGGCGACGGCGTCGGCGAACCGGACGGGCCGGCGCACGTGGTCGACCCAGTACTCCGGCGAGCGCAGTTCGGCCGGGTCGGCGAGGCGGCCGGTCACAGTGGACACGATCGGCAGCCGGGGCTCGCCGAACTCCAGGCCGGCCAGGACGGCGGCGAAGTCCTCGAGCATCGGGTCCATCAGCGGCGAGTGGAACGCGTGGCTGACCGTGAGCGGCCGGACGCGGAACCCGGCGGCGGTCAGGGCGGTGCCGCTCTGCTCGACGGCGTCGGCGGTGCCCGCGATGACGACGGCGTCGGGGCCGTTGACGGCGGCGATCGACGTGCCGTCGGCCAGGAGCCCGCGGACGTCGGCCTCCGGTGCGCGCACCGAGGCCATCGACCCGCCGGCCGGGAGCGCGGCCATCAGGCGGCCGCGGGCGGCGACGAGCGTGCAGGCGTCGATGAGGGACAGGACGTCGGCGACGTGGGCCGCGGCGATCTCGCCGACGGAGTGCCCGACGAGCCAGGACGGCTTGACGCCGAAGGACTCCAGCAGCCGGAACAACGCGACGCTCAGGGCGAAGGTCGCGGGCTGCGTCCAGTCGGTCCGGTCGAGCAGGGTGGCCTCGGGCGTGCCCGGCTCGGCGAACAGGACGTCGCGCAGCGGGCGGTCCAGGTGCGGGTCGAGGTGGGCGCAGACGGCGTCGAGCGCGTCGGCGAACACCGGGAACCGCTGGTACAGCTCGTGGCCCATGCCGGGACGCTGGGCACCCTGACCGGCGAAGACGAACGCGCTCTTGGCCCGCGAGCGTGCGGGCGCCGCGGCCGGGGTCTCCCCCGCGGCGAGGGCGGCCAGTTCGGCCAGCGGGTCGTCACCGACGATCGCCGCGCGGTGCTCGAACGCCGTGCGCGTGGTGGCCAGCGCCCGGGCGAACCCGGCGGGTGCGGGCTCCGCGGCCAGGAGACCGTGCAGCTGCCCGGCCTGCGCGGCGAGGGCCTGCGGGGTGCGCGCGGACAGCAGCAGGGGCACGGTCGCGGGTTCCGTCGCGACGGGGGCTGCGAAGGCGGGTGCCTGTTCGAGGATCGCGTGGGCGTTGGTGCCGCTCAAGCCGAACGACGAGACGCCGGCGCGACGCGGCCGTCCGGTCTCGGGCCAGGTCTGGTGCTCGGTCAGCACCTGCACGGCCCCGGCGGTCCAGTCGACGCGGCTCGAGACCTCGTCGACGTGCAGCGTCCGCGGGAGTTCGCCGTGACGCAGGGCGAGGATCATCTTGATGACGCCCGCGACACCCGCGGCGGCCTGGGTGTGGCCGAGGTTGGACTTGACCGCGCCGAGCCACAGGGGCTCGCCGTCGCGGTCGCGGCCGTAGGTGGCCAGCAGGGCCTGGGCCTCGATCGGGTCGCCCAGCACCGTGCCGGTGCCGTGGGCCTCGACGGCGTCGACGTCCGAAGCAGCCAGTCCGGCGTCGGCCAGGGCCTGGCGGATGACGCGTTGCTGGGCCGGGCCGTTGGGGGCGGTGAGGCCGTTGGACGCGCCGTCGGAGTTGACGGCCGTGCCGCGCAGCACCGCCAGCACCGGGTGCCCCAGCTCGCGGGCGGTGGAAAGCCGCTCGACGACGAGCATGCCGGCGCCTTCGGACCAGCCGGTGCCGTCGGCGGCGTCGGCGAAGGGCTTGCAGCGGCCGTCCGCGGCGAGGCCGCCCTGGCGGGCGAACTCGGCGAAGGAGTTCGGGGTGGACATCACGGTGACGCCGCCGACGAGCGCGGCGCCGCACTCGCCGCGGCGCAGGGCCTGCGCGGCCCAGTGCAGCGCGACCAGCGACGACGAGCAGGCGGTGTCGACGGTGACCGACGGGCCTTCCAGGCCGAGGGTGTAGGACAGCCGCCCGGACATCACGCTCGCGGTGTTGCCGGTGGCGAGGTGGCCCTGGACGTCTTCGCCGGACGTGGCCAGCAGGTTCACGTAGTCCTGGCCGTTGGTGCCGACGAACACGCCGGTGTCACCGCCGCGCAGGGTGGCCGGGTCGATGCCGGCGCGCTCGAGCGCTTCCCACGAGACTTCCAGCAGCAGCCGCTGCTGCGGGTCCATCGCGACGGCTTCCCGCGGCGAGATGCCGAAGAAGTCCGCGTCGAAACCCGCGACGCCGTCGAGGAAACCGCCGGTCAGCGCGTACTCGTAGCCGGAAGCCAGCAGGCCCAGGTCCCAGCCGCGGTCGGCCGGGAACGCCGTGATGCCGTCCTCGCCGCCGGCGAGCAGGCGCCAGTAGTCCTCGGGCCCGTCGACGCCGCCGGGGAAGCGGCAGCCCATGCCGACGATGACGATCGGGTCGTCGTCCGCCGCCGCTCCGCCGGTCACCAGGCGGACCGGCGTTTCGAGGGTGCCGGCCAGCTCGCCGAGCAGGTACTCGGTCAGGACTTCCGGGGTCGGGTGGTCGAAGACCAGCGACGGCGGCAGGTCGAGCCCGGTCGCCAGGGTCAGCGTGTTGCGGAGTTCGACGGCGGTGAGCGAGTCGAAGCCGAGGTCGCGGAACGCGCGGTCGGCCGCGACGCCGCCGGACCCGGTGTGCCCGAGGACCAGGGCGACCTGTTCCAGCAGCAGGCCGAGCAGGAAGTCGAACCGGTCGTGCTCGGGCACGGCCGCCAAGCGGGCGCGAAGGCCTTCGTCGCCGCGCGGCGACGAGCCGCGCAACGCCGCCAGGACGTCCTTCGCCGCCGGGATGCTGCTGAGCAGCGGGCTCTGCCGCAGCCCGGAAAGCACTGGTGCGTAACGGTTCCAGTCGATGTCGGCGACGGCGACCGTGGTGTCGTCGTGCCCGAGCGCGCGCTCCAGCGCGGCGCCCGCGCGGTCCGGGTCCATCGGTGCGAGGCCGCCGCGACGGGCCCGCTCGGCGACGCCGGCTTCGAGCATGCCGTCGCCGGCCCACGGGCCCCACGCGACCGAAGTCGCGGTCAGGCCGAGGCCGCGGCGGTGCTCGGCGAGCGCGTCGAGGGTCGTGTTCGCGGCCGCGTAGACCGCCTGGCCGGCCGACCCCAAGGTGCCGGCGACCGAGGAGAACAGCACGAAGTTCGCGAGGTCCGCGGTGCGGGTCAGCTCGTGCAGGTGCACCGCCGACGTGACCTTGGCGCGGTGCACGGCGGCGAACCGCTCGGGGGTGAGCGAGTCGAGGACGGCGTCGTCGAGCACCCCGGCGGTGTGCACGACCTCGGTCAGCGGCCGGTCTTCGGGGATGGTGGCCAGCACGGCGGCGAGGGCGGCGCGGTCGGCGACGTCGCACGCGGCGATCGTCACCTCGGCGCCCAGCTCGACCAGCTCGTCGCGGAGTTCCGTCGCACCCGGTGCGCCGCCGCCGCGGCGGCTGAGCAGCAGCAGGTGGGTGCGGCCGGCGCGGGCCAGCAGCCGGGCCGTCACGGCGCCGAGTGCGCCGGTGCCGCCGGTGATCAGCGTCGTGCCGCCGGTGACGTCGGCGCGGGGCCGCCGGGTGGTGGCCGGAGCGGCGACGAGGCGGCGGCCGAACACCCCGGCCGGGCGGATCGCCAGCTGGTCTTCGCCGTCGGGGCCGGTCAGCGCGGCGGCGAGGCGGCGAGGCACCTCGGCGTCGAGGTCGCCCGGGAGGTCGATCAGGCCGCCCCAGCGCTGGGGCAGTTCGAGCGCCGCGGCGCGGCCCAGACCCCAGACCGCGGCCTGAGCGGCGTGGGCGACCGGCTCGCCGGGCGAGACGGCGACGGCTTCGCGGGTCACGCACCACAGCGGCGCGCCGATCCCGGCGTCGCCCAGCGCCTGCAGCAGCGTGGTCGTCGCGGTCAGCCCGGCCGGGACGCCGGGGAAGCCGGATTCGTCCAGCGCCAGCAGGGAAAGCACCCCGGTGACGTCGTTCGGCAGGAGCGCGGCGACCTCGGCGCGGTCCAGCGCCGGGTCGAGGGCCAGGGGTTCCGTGCCGAAGTACCCGGCGACGGTCGTGACCCACGGGTCGTCGGCCAAGGCAGCCGGGACGACCACGAGCCACGAGTCGAGGGTGCCGGAGCGGCCGGCGTTGACCGGGGTCCAGGTCGCGCGGTAGCGCCATCTGTCCACAAGGGACTCGTCGGCGCGGGAACGGCGGTAGGACGACAGCGCGGGCAGGATCGCGCCGAGCGAGGCGTCGTCGACGTCGAGGCGGGCGGCCAGGCCGGTGACGTCGTGGCGGTCCACGGCGTCCCAGAACTCGGCGTCACCGCCGCCGGCCGGCTGGGCCGGGGCGGTCGGCGGCCAGAACCACTCGTGCTGGAAGGCGTAGGTCGGCAGGGCGACGCGGCGGGCGCCGGTGCCGGCGTAGAAGGCGGGCCAGTCGACGCGGACGCCTTCGACGGACAGCTGCCCGAGGGCGCCGACGAGCGTCTCGACGTCGTCGCGGTTGCGCCGGGCCACGGCGACCGCGGGCACGTCGGGGAGGGTCTCGGTGACCATCGCGGAGAGGACGGCGTCCGGTCCGACCTCGACGAACAGGCCGGTTCCGGCCTCACGCAGCCGGGTGGTGACAGCGCCGAAGCGGACGGGCTCGCGGACGTGGGCGACCCAGCGTTCCGGGTCGGTGACGTCGCCGTCGGCGATCAGGGGCACCGCCGGGGCGCTGAAGGTCAGTCCCGCCACGACCTCGCGGAACGCGGGCAGCATCGGGTCCATCAGCGCCGAGTGGAACGCGTGCGAGACCGTCAGCCGCTTGGTCTCCTCGAAGTGGCTCGCGGCGGCGAGCACGGCCGCCTCGGTGCCGGACAGCACCACCGAGCGCGGCCCGTTGACGGCCGCGAGCGCGACGTCGTCATCCAGGTACGGGGCGATCTCGTCTTCGGTGGCGCGGACGGCGACCATCGCGCCGCCCGGTTCGAGCTGCTGCATCAGCGACGCGCGCGCCGTGACCAGCGTGCAGGCGTCGTCCAGAGAGAGCACCCCGGCGACGTGCGCGGCGGCGATCTCGCCGACGGAGTGGCCGGCGACGAAGTCGGGCCGGACGCCCCAGGCGGTGAGCAGCTTGGCCAGCGCGACCTCGACGGCGAACAACGCGGGCTGGGCGAACTCGGTGCGGGACAACGCTTCGGCGTCGTCCGACCACAGGACGTCCCGCACGCGGGCGTCGAGGCGGTCGAGCAGCTCGTCGAGGGCGGCGGCGAAGACCGGGTACCGCTCGTACAGCCCGCGGGTCATCCCGGGCCGCTGGGCGCCCTGGCCGGTGAAGACGAACGCCGTCTTCGGGATCGACTTGGCCTCACCCAGGCTGACCAGCGAAGACGGACGCCCGGCGGCCAGCGCGGCCAGGCCGTCGGCGGCCGACGCGGCGTCGGTCGCGCGGATGACGGCGCGGTGGTCGAACGCGGAGCGTGTGGTGGCGAGCGAGAACCCGAGGTCGGCCAGCGGGGTCGCGCCGACGACGTCGAGCAGCCGGGCGGCCTGGTCGCGCAGCGCGTCCGGCGTGCGGCCGGTGACGACCAGCGGGACGCAGGCCGGCTCGGCCGCTTCCACGGCGGCGGCGACCGCTGCGGCGGGCGGCTCTTCGATGATGGTGTGGGCGTTGGTGCCGCTGATGCCGAACGACGAGATGCCCGCGCGGCGGGGGCGGCCGGGCGAGGGCCACGGCTGGGCGTCGGTGAGCAGCTCGACGTTCCCGGCGGCCCATTCGACGTGCGTCGAGGGCTCGGTGACGTGCAGGGTGCGCGGCAGCGTCTCGTGGCGCATCGCCTGGACCATCTTGATGATCCCGGCGACGCCCGCGGCGGCCTGCGCGTGCCCGATGTTGGACTTGATCGAGCCCAGCCGCAGCGGGGTCTCACGGTCCTGGCCGTAGGTGGCGAGCAGGGCCTGGGCCTCGATCGGGTCACCCAGGGTGGTGCCGGTGCCGTGCGCTTCGACGACGTCGACGTCCGAAGTGGACAGTCCGGACGCGGCCAGTGCCTGGCGGATCACGCGTTGCTGCGAGGGGCCGTTGGGGGCGGTCAGGCCGTTGGACGCACCGTCGGAGTTGACCGCCGAGCCGCGCACGACGGCGAGGATGTCGTGGCCGTTGCGGCGCGCGTCCGACATGCGCTCCAGCACGAGGATGCCGGCGCCTTCGGACCAGCCGACGCCGTCGGCGGTGTCCGAGAACGACTTGCAGCGGCCGTCTTCGGCGATGCCGCGCTGACGGCTGGAGGCGATGAACGAGCCGGGCGTCGACATCACGGTGACGCCGCCCGCCAAGGCCAGGGAGCACTCCCCCTGCCGCAGCGCCTGCGCCGCCCAGTGCAGCGCGACCAGCGACGACGAGCACGCGGTGTCGACGGTGACGGTGGGGCCTTCGAGGCCCATCGTGTAGGCGATCCGGCCGGACGCGACGCTCGGCGCGCTGCCGTTGCCCTGGTACGCCTCGGCTTCCGGGCTGCCCTGCAAGAGCATCCCGTAGTCGGAGTACATCACGCCGACGAACACACCGGTCCGGGAGCCGCGCAGCGACACCGGGTCGACCCCGGCGCGCTCGACGGCTTCCCAGGAGACCTCGAGCAGCAGGCGTTGCTGCGAGTCCGTGGCGATGGCTTCGCGGGGGCTCATGCCGAAGAACGCCGGGTCGAACTGCCCCGCGTCGTGCAGGAAGCCGCCGCTGCGGGTGTAGGACGTCCCCGGGTGGTCGGGATCGGGGTTGTAGAGGCCTTCGACGTCCCAGCCGCGGTTGACCGGGAAGCCGGACACGGCGTCGACGCCGCCGTCGACCAGGCCCCAGAGGTCTTCCGGCGAGCCGACGCCGCCCGGGTAGCGGCAGCCCATGCCGACGATGACGATCGGGTCGTCGGACACCGGCCGCAGCGTCGCCGGCGTGTCCGTGGTCTCTGCGGCGGCGCCGGTCAGTTCCCGGTCGAGGTGCGTGGCCAGGGCTTCGGGCGTCGGGTAGTCGAACACGAGCGTCGCGGGCAGGCGCAGGCCCGTCGCGGCGTCGAGGCGGTTGCGCAGCTCGACCGCGGTCAGGGAGTCGAAGCCGAGGTCCTTGAACGCGCTGCGGACGTCGACGGTGTCGGTCGCCGCGTAGCCGAGCACGAGGCCCGCTTCGGCGCGGACGAGGTCTTCGAGGACGCGGGCCCGGTCGGCCGGGTCCAGCGCGCCGAGGCGTTCGGCCAGCGCGGACGCCGGGACCGCGCCGGCCGCCGGTCGGCCGCCACCGGGGACGAGACCGCGCAGCAGCGGCGGGATCCCCGGGCGGCCGCGCAGGGCCGCGAGGTCCACGCGCATCGGCAGCACGGCGGGTTCGTTCTCGGCCAGCGCGGCGTCGAACAACGCGAGGCCCTGGGCGGGATCGAGGGACGGCAGGCCCGCGGCGGCGAGGCGGCGGTGGTCGGCGTCGGAGAGGTGCGCGGCCATGCCCGCGTCACCTGCCCACGCACCCCAGGCCAGCGACAGGCCCGGCAGCGCGAGAGCGCGGCGGCGCTGGGCGAGCGCGTCGAGGAAGGCGTTGGCGGCGGCGTAGTTGCCCTGGCCGGGGCTGCCCAGCACACCGGCGGCCGAGGAGAACAGGACGAACGCGCCGAGGTCGTGGTCGCGGGTCAGCTCGTGCAGCGCCCAGGCCGCGTCGACCTTGGCCCGGAAGACGGTGGCGACGCGCTCGGGCGTCAGGGTTTCGATGACGCCGTCGTCGAGGACGCCGGCGGTGTGCACGACGGCGCCGAGCGGGTGCTCGGCCGGGATCGAGCCGAGCAGCGCGGTCAGGGCGTCACGGTCGGCGGCGTCACACGCCACCACGGACGCCTGGGCGCCGAGCGCGGCCAGGTCGGCGACGAGGTCGGTCGCGCCGGGCGCGTCCGGGCCGCGACGGCCGACGAGCAGCAGGTGCCGGACGCCGTGCTCGGTGACCAGGTGCTTCGCGACCAGGCCGCCCAGTCCCCCGGTGCCGCCGGTGACGAGGACCGTGGCGGCGTCCGGGATGCGCGGCGAGGTGGGCTCGTCGCCGACGGGCAGGCGGGCGAGCCGCGGCAGCACGATGCCGCCGTCGCGGATCGCGGCCTGGGACTCGCCGGAGCCGAGCAGCCGCGGCAGGACGGCGGCGAGGTCGTCGGGGTCGGTGACGTCGACCAGCACGAAGCGTTCGGGGTGCTCGGCCTGGGCCGCGCGCACGAGGCCCCAGACCGCGGCGGCGGCGGGGTCGACGTCGTCGTCCGGGAGGACCGCCTCGGCGCTGCTGGTGACGAACACCAGCCGTGAGCGGCCGAAGTCTTCGTCGGCGAGCCAGCTCTGCAGCAGTTCGAGGGCCCAGGAGGTGGCGGCGTGGGCCGCGGCCGCGTCGCCCTCGCCGGTCGGCGGGAGCGGGGCCAGCACGACGGCGGGCGGAGTGTCGGCGGCGATCCGGATCGTGCGTAGGTCGTCGAACACGGCCGGGGCGGAGAAGCCGAAGTCCGCGCCGTGGCCCAGGAGCACCCAGTCCGCGTCGTCGGCGGGCTTGGTCATCGAGACGGCCGGGACCGGCGTCCACACCGTGCGGAACAGCGAATCGTGGCGGGTGGCCCGGACTTCACCGGCGCTGACCGCGCGGAAGGTGAGCGATTCCGCCGCCAGCACGGGGTTGCCCGCGGTGTCGGTGACCTCGACGGAGACGGCGTTGTCGCCGGCCGGGGCGAGCCGGGCCCGCAGCGTCGAGGCGTGCGAGGGGTGCACGCCGACGCCGCGCCAGGAGAACGGGAGGCCGTCGCGGTCCTCGTAGTGGGCCGACGCGTGCAGGACCGCGTCCAGCAGCGCCGGGTGCAGGCCGAACGACGACGCCTCGGCCTCGTGCTCCGGCGGCAGCGCGACCTCGGCGTAGATCTCCTCGCCGAGGCGCCAGGCGGCACGCAGGCCGCGGAACGCCGGGCCGTAGTCCAGGCCCTGGTCGACGAGCCCGTCGTAGAAGCCGTCGAGGACGATCGGCTCGGCCCCGGCGGGCGGCCACTGCGGGCCGACCGTGGCGACGACGGCGCCGCCGACGCCGAGGCGGCCGCTCGCGTGCCGCACCCAGGTCTGGGCGTCGCCGTCGTCCTGCTGCGAGAAGACGCTCAGCGAGCGGCTGCCGTCGACGTCGGGCGGGCCGACGACGACCTGCAGGCGCACCCCGGTCGTCGCGGGCAGGACCAGCGGGGCCGCGAGGGTCAGTTCTTCGACGCGGGCGCAGCCGACCTGGGCGCCGGCGCGGCCGGCCAGCTCCAGGAACGCCGTGCCGGGCAGGAGCTTGGCGCCGAGCACGACGTGCTGGCCCAGCCACGGCTGCCGGTTGACCGACAGCTGGCCGGCGAACAGGAACCCGCCCGATTCGGGCAGCTCCACGGCGGCGCCGAGCAGCGGGTGCCCGGCCGCGTCGAAGCCGAGCCGGCTGAGGTCGCCGCCGGTGCCGGCTTCGAGCCAGTAGGTGCGGCGCTGGAAGGCGTACGTCGGCAGCTCGATCGTCCGGGCGCCGGTGCCCTCGTGCCACGCCGTCCAGTCGAACTTGCCGCCGCGGACGTGCCAACGCGCCAAGGCGGAAAGCAGTGTGGTCGTCTCGTCGCGGCCACGGCGTGACGCCGGGATGCAGTCGGTGTCGAGGGCGGGGTCGAGCAGCTCGGCCGTCATCGCGGACAACGTCGCGTCTGGGCCGACCTCGAGGAAGGTGCGCGCGCCGCGGGACACCAGGTCCGCGACCGTGTCGGCGAACCGGACGGCGTCGCGCACGTGCGAGACCCAGTAGTCCACAGTGGACACGTCGCCGGTCGCGGCGAACGGGATCGACGGGGCGGCGAACGTCAGCCCGAGCAGCACCCCGCGGAACTGGTCGAGGATCGGGTCCATCAGCGGCGAGTGGAACGCGTGGGACACCTTGAGCCGCTTGGTCTTCTCGAACCGCCCGGCCACGGCCAGCACGGCGTCCTCGGTGCCGGAGAGCACGACCGCCTGCGGGCCGTTGACGGCCGCGATCGCGACGCCGTCGGTCAGCAGCGGCAGCACGTCGGCCTCGGCGGCCTGCACGGCGACCATCACGCCGCCGTCCGGCAGGGCCTGCATGAGCCGGCCGCGGGCGGAGACCAGGGTGCACGCGTCGGCCAGGGACAGCACCCCGGCGACGTGGGCCGCGGCGATCTCGCCGACCGAGTGGCCGGCGACAAGGGCGGGCCGGACCCCGAAGGATTCGAGCAGGCGGTAGAGCGCGACTTCGAAGGCGAAGAGGGCGGGCTGGGCGACGCCGGTACCGTCCAAAGCGGACTCGTCGTCGCCGGTCAGCGCGTCGCGGACGGCCGGGTCGAGCAGCGCGAGGACCTCGTCGAGGGCCGTGGCGAACGCCGGGAACGCGGCCGCGAGGGTGCGGCCCATCCCGGCCCGCTGCGAGCCCTGGCCGGTGAACAGGAACGCCGCGTCGCCGGTGTGCAGGGCGGAACCGGTGTGGACACCGGGGGCGACGTTGCCCGCGGCGAGCGCGCGCAGGCCGTCGAGGAGCTCGTCGCGGGTGGTGCCGGTGACGACGGCCCGCTGCGGGAACGCGACGCGGGTGTTCGCCAGGGAGTGCCCGACGTCGAGGGCGCTGTGGTCGTCGAGGTGCGTGAGCAGGCGCGCGGCTTGATCGCGGACCGCGTCCGCGGTGCGCCCGGAGATCGGCCATAGATACCCGGCGGGCGCGCGCTGCGGCTCGGCGGTTTCGACGGGGGTGTCGCCGGGTTGTTCGAGGATGATGTGCGCGTTCGTGCCGCTGATGCCGAACGACGACACGGCCGCGCGGCGCGGCTTCCCGGTCTCCGGCCACGGCCGCTGCTCGCTGAGCAGCGAGACGGCGCCGGCGGTCCAGTCCACATGGGACGTCGGGGCGTCGACGTGCAGGGTCTTGGGCAGGACGCCGTGGCGCATCGCCATGATCATCTTGATGATGCCGCCGACGCCGGCCGCGGACTGCGTGTGCCCGACGTTCGACTTGAAGGAGCCCAGCCACAGCGGCCGGTCGGTCGGCCGGTCGCCGCCGTAGGTGGCCAGCAGGGCCTGGGCCTCGATCGGGTCGCCGAGCACCGTGCCGGTGCCGTGCGCCTCGACGGTGTCGATGTCGGCGGGCGCGAGGCCGGCGTTGTCGAGGGCCTGGCGGATCACGCGCTGCTGCGACGGGCCGTTGGGGGCGGTGATGCCGTTGGACGCGCCGTCGGAGTTCACCGCCGACCCGCGGAGCACGGCGAGCACCTGGTGCCCGTTGCGCCGCGCGTCGGACAGCCGCTCCAGCAGGAGCATCCCGGCGCCTTCGGAGAACCCGGCGCCGTCGGCCGCGTCGGCGAACGACTTGCAGCGGCCGTCGGAGGCGAGGCCGCCCTGCCGGTCGAACTCGCCGTACAGGCCGGGCGTCGCCATCACCGTGACGCCGCCGGCCAGGGCCAGCGAGCACTCGCGGGCCCGCAGCGAGCGGGCGGCCCAGTGCAGCGCGACCAGCGACGACGAGCAAGCGGTGTCGACCGTGACGGCCGGGCCTTCGAGGCCGTAGAAGTAGGCGATCCGGCCGGAGATGACCGAGCACTCGGTGCCGGTCACCAGGTAACCCTCGACGCCGTCGGGCAGCGCGGCGAGACCGCGGCCGTAGTCCTGGGACGCCGCGCCGACGAACACGCCGCCGGTGCTGCCCTCGAGGCTGCCGGGGTCGATCCCGGCCCGCTCGAACGCTTCCCAGGCCAGCTCCAGCACGATCCGCTGCTGCGGGTCCATCGCCAGCGCTTCCCGCGGCGAGATGCCGAAGAACGCCGGGTCGAAGTCACCGGCCTGGTGCAGGAACCCGCCCTGGTGGGCGCTCTCGGGCCAGCCGCGGCCGTCCGGGAAGCCGGACACCGCGTCGACCCCGTCGGCGACCAGCCGCCACAGCTCGTCCGGGGATTCGACCCCGCCCGGGTAGCGGCAGCTCATCGCGACGATCGCGACGGGCTCGCTCGACGTCGAGAGGAGATTCTGGTTCTGTCGCCGCAGTTGCTGGTTTTCCTGCACCGCGACGCGCAACGCCTCGACAACTCGATCGGACCCGGCCGGCATAGTCTTCTCCACGGTGAGCGCATCGGTGTTGACGGTTACCTGGGTAGCGCCACCGCGTCGGCGTTCTCCTCTGGACCGGCGGCGGGCGAACGTCCTTCTTGGCGAGTGAGTCAACCGCACGGCAGACCCGGAAACGTCTAGTTGTTGCCCGTCCCCGGGGCCGCCATCCGGCCTAGACCCGCTGCTCTCAGTCCTGTCCGCCCAGCACGAAGCGGACGAGATCGTCCGCATCCATGTCGCCGATATCGCCGTCGTCGCCGGTCTCCGCCGCGGATTCCTCGTCGTAGGTCCGCTCCGACCGGTCGACCGCCTCCACGAGCAGGTCCATCAGGCCCAGCGAGCGGAGCTGGTCGAACGAGACCGCCGCCAGGAACTTCCGGACGCGGGTCTCCTCTTCGGACAGCGGGCCGTCGTCGGCGTCGCCGAACAGCTCGCGGTGGAGGTGCCCGGCGATGGCGTTGGCGGTCGGGTAGTCGAACACCAGCGTCGAGGCCAGCCGCACGCCCGTCCGCTCCGCCAGCACGTTCCGGACCTCGACGGCGGCGAGCGAGTCGACGCCCATCTCCCGGAACGCCTGCGCCGGCTCGATGTCCGACCCGTCGCCGTAGCCGAGCAGCTCGGCGGCGATCGACCGCACCAGCGTCAGCAGCGCCTCGCGCCGCTCCGCCGGTTCCAGAGGAGCCAGTTCCTCGTGCAGGGTCGCCTCGGCCACGACGGCGTCGCGTTCGACGATCGTGTCCGCGCCCAGCGCCTGCCGGACCTCCGGCAGCTCGCTCAGCAGCGCGCTCTGGCGGGGCAGGGTGAACGTCTGGGCGAAGCGGCTCCAGTCGAAGTCCGCGGCCAGCACGGAGCCCTGGAAGCCCAGGGCGCGGCCGAACGCGGTCATCGCCTCGGCCGGGGCCAGCGGGACCAGGCCGTGGCGCTGCATGTGGTCGAGCATGTCGCCCTGCATCGCCATCCCGGTCTCGCCCCAGAGGCCCCAGCCGAGCGAGGTGCCGCGCAGCCCGCGGCGCACCCGGTCCTCGGCCAGCGCGTTCAGGTAGGCGTTGGCCGCGGCGTAGGCGCTCTGCTTGCCGCTGCCGAGCATGCCGGCGACCGACGAGTACAGCACGAAGAAGTCGAGCTCCCGGTCCCCCACGAGCTCGTCGAGCAGCCGGGCCCCGGCCACCTTGGACTTGAGGACCGCTTCGACGTCGTCCAGGGTCAAGGCGACGACGTCGGCGCCGCCCTGCGGGACGCCGGCGGAGTGGACGACACCGCGCAGCGGGTGCTCGGCCGGGATCGCGTCGAGCATCGCGGCGAGCTGGTCGCGCTCGGCGACGTCGCAGGCCACGACGGCCGCCTCGGCACCCCGCGCGGCCAGGTCTTCGACCAGCTCGGCGGCGCCCGGTGCGTCCGGGCCGCGACGGCTGGTCAGCATCAGCCGCTTGACGCCGGCGTCGGCGAGCCAGCGCGCGGTCTCGGCGCCGAGGGCGCCGGTACCGCCGGTGACCAGGACCGTGCCGGGCCCGGCCAGCGCCGGGGTGATCACCGGGGTCTCGGCCGCGGTGGTGCGGCGCAGCCGCCGGCCGAGGATCCGGCCGGTCCGCAGGCACACCTGGTCCTCGCCGTCGAGCCCGGCGAGCACCAGCGGCAGGTTCTTGAGGTCGATGTCGCTCGGTTCGGCCGTGAGGTCGACCATGCCGCCCCAGGCCGCGGACAGCTCCAGCGCGACGGTGCGGCCGAAGCCCCAGACCGCGGCCTGCTCGACGGTGTCCGCGGCGGCCGGCTTGTCCTCGACACCCAGCGCCTCGCGGGTCAGGCACCACAGCCGGACCCCGGCCGCGAACTCGTCCATCGCCATGACCAGCGCCTGGACCAGGACGGCGGTGAGCGTCATCCCGGCCGGGGCCGTCGGCGCACCCGGCAGCGGTTCGGAACGCAGGGCCAGCAGCGAGACGACGCTGTCGAACGTCCCCGGCAGTGCCTCGATCCGGGCCGCGAGCGCGACCGGGTCGGGTTCGGCGACCGGCAGCACCGTGACGTCACCGGGCAGCGCGCCGAGCACCCGGCCGACCCACGGCTGGTCCTCGGTGCCCTCGGCCACGACGGCGAGCCACCGGCCCGGCACCGCGGCTTCGGCCGGCACCTTCAGCGGCGTCCAGTCGATCGTGTACCACCAGCGGTCGATCGCGGCGTCGCTGCGCAGCTTCTCCCGCCACGACGTCAGCGCGGGCAGGACGGAGCCGAGCGCCGTGCGGTCGACGTCCAGCACCGAAGCCAGGGTGTCGACGTCGGCGGCGGCGACCGTGCCCCACAGCCGCGCGTCCGCCGCGCTCTCCCCCGCCTCGGGTGCGGCCTTCGGCTGGGCCTCGGGCCAGTAGTTCTTGCGCTGGAAGGCGTAGGTCGGCAGCGGGACGCCGGTGGTGACGCCGGCGCGGTCGAAGTAGGCGCGCCAGTCGATGGTGACGCCCTGGGCGTGCGCCCCGGCGACCGCGGTCACCATCCGGCGCCAGTCGCCCTCGCCGGTGCGCAGGGTCTCCTGGAACACCAGCGGCTCGCCGGTGGGGTCCATGGTCTGCTCCAGCGCCATCTTCAGCACCGGGCTCGGGCTGGGCTCGACGAACGCCGCGGTCCCGTCGGCGACCATCGCCGCGGACGCGTCGCCGAACAGCACGGTCTGGCGGATGTTGCGGTACCAGTACCGGGCGTCCAGCTCGGCGGTGTCCAGCAGCCCGCCGGTCACCGACGAGTAGAACCGCACGGTGCTGCTGCGCGGCGTGATCGGCGCCAGCTGCTCCAGCAGGTCGTCCTCGAGGAGCTCCACCTGCGGCGAGTGCGCGGCGAAGTTCACCCCGGCCAGGCGCCAGCGCATCATGCCGGCGGCCGAGAGGCGCTTCTCCAACGCGGTCAACGCGCCTTCGTCGCCGGAGACGGTGACCAGCTTCGGCCCGTTGACCGCGGCGATCGAAACCTCGTCACCGAGGTCCGCCACCAGGGCACGGACGTCGTCGGCCGGCGCCACGATCGACAGCATCACGCCGGTGCGGGCGAGCTTCTGCCTGATCAAGCGACTGCGCAGGGCAACTACCCGGGCGCCGTCGGACAGGCTCAGGGCGCCCGCGACGCAGGCCGCGGCGATCTCGCCCTGCGAGTGCCCGACCACGGCGGCGGGCTCGACGCCGAACTCGCGCCACAGCGCGGCCAGCGACACCATCACCGCCCACAGCGCGGGCTGGACGATGTCGACCTCCTGCAGTGCCTCGTCGTCCTCCAGGACCTCGAGCAGCGACCAGTCGACGAACTCGGACAGCGCCGCGGCGCACTCGGCCATCGTCCCGGCGAACACCGGGGACGCGGCCAGCAGGTCGCGGGCCATCCCGGCCCACTGCGAGCCCTGCCCCGGGAAGACGAACGCCGGGGCGCGGGTGCCGAAGGTGCGGCCGGTCACGACGTCCGGCGCGGCCTCCCCGGCGGCGACGGCGGTGAGCGCGGCCATCAGCCCCGCCCGGTCCTCGCCGACCAGGACGGCCCGGTGCGCGAACGCCGACCGCCCGGCGAGCGCACGGCCGATCGCGGCCGCGTCCGCCTGCTCGGGCAGGTGCGCCAGCACCCGTTCCGCCTGGCTGCGCAGGGCGGCCGACGTCCGGCCCGAGAGCACCCACGGCACGATCGCCGGCGGCGTCTCCGGGGCGGGCGCGGGGGCCGGCGCGGGGGCGGCTTCGAGCACGGTGTGGGCGTTGGTGCCGCTGATGCCGAAGGACGACACCGCCGCGCGGCGCACGCGGCCGGCGTCCGGCCACGGCCGGGCCTGCGACAGCACCTCGACGCCGCTGTCCTGCCAGTCCACGTGGGACGACGGGGTGCCGGCGTGCAGCGAGCGCGGCAGGACGCCGTGGCGCATGGCGAGGACCATCTTGATGATCCCGGCCACGCCGGCGGCGGCCTGCGTGTGCCCGATGTTGGACTTGACCGAGCCGATCGGCAGCGGGTGCTCCCGGTCGCGGCCGTAGGTGGCGATGAGCGCCTGCGCCTCGATCGGGTCACCGAGCTTGGTGCCGGTGCCGTGCGCCTCGATCGCGTCGATGTCCGAAGTGGACAGTCCGGCCGCGGCGAGCGCCTGGCGGATGACCCGCTGCTGAGACGGCCCGTTGGGCGCGGTGAGGCCGTTGGACGCGCCATCGGAGTTGATCGCCGAGCCGCGCACGACCGCGAGGATTTCGTGGCCGTTGCGCCGCGCGTCGGACATCCGCTCCAGCAGCAGCATCCCGACGCCCTCGGCGAAGCCCAGGCCGTCGGCGTCGTCGGAGAACGCCTTGCAGCGGCCGTCGGTGGCGAGGCCGCGCTGGCGGCTGAAGCCGACGAACGTGCCCGGCGTGGCCATCACGGTCGCGCCGCCGGCCAGCGCCAGCCCGCACTCGCCGTTGCGCAGCGCCTGCGCGGCCAGGTGCAGGGTGACCAGCGACGACGAGCACGCCGTGTCGACGGTCAGGGTCGGGCCTTCGAAACCGAAGGTGTAGGCGACCCGGCCGGAGGCGACGCTCGGCGAGCTGCCGTTGCTCTCGTAGCCGTCGGTGTCGGCCATGTGGTTCAGCGTCAGGCCGTAGTCGTTGTACATCACGCCGACGAACACGCCGGTGCGGCTGCCGCGCAGGGTCGCCGGGTCGATCCCGGCGCCCTCGACGGCCTCCCAGCCCGTCTCCAGCAGCAGCCGCTGCTGGGCGTCGGTGGCCAGCGCCTCGCGCGGGTTCATCCCGAAGAACTCCGGGTCGAACTCCCCCGCGTTGTGCAGGAAGCCGCCTTCGCGGGTGTAGGTCGTGCCGGGGTTGTCGGGGTCCGGGTGGTAGAGCGAGGCGATGTCCCAGCCGCGGTTGGCCGGGAACGCCGTGATCGCGTCCCGCTCCTCGGTCAGCAGCTGCCACAGGTCTTCGGGCGAGGAGACCCCGCCCGGGAACCGGCAGCTCATGCCGACGATGACGATCGGGTCGCCCGCCACCGCGGCGGGCACGGCGGTTTCGTCGGTCACCGCGCCGGAGCCGAGCAGCGCTTCCAGGAGGTGCCCGCCGAGCGCGGCGATGGTCGGGTAGTCGAACACGGCGGTGGCGCTGAGCCGGACGCCGGTCGCGCCGTCGAGCCGGTTGCGCAGCTCCAGGGCGGTCAGGGAGTCGAAGCCGAGCTGCTGGAACGTCTGGTCGGCGTCGAGCCCGCCGGTGTCGGCGTGCCCGAGGACCTGGGCGACCTGCGCGGTGATCAGCTCGCGCAGGGCCCGGACGCGCCCGGCCTCGTCGAGCGCGCCGAGCCGGCGGACGAGACCGACCGCGGCTTCCCCACCCGCCGCGGCGGCGGACCGGCGCAGCGGGACGCGGATCAGGCCGCGCAGGATCGGCGGGACTTCGCCCATGGCCCGCAGCACGGGCAGGTCGAGGTGGACCGGCGCGAGGTCGGGCACGCCGGCGGCCAGGGCCGCGTCGAACAGCCGGGTGCCCAGCTCCGCCGGGATGGCCGGGGTGCCGGCGCGGGCCATCCGCGCGAGGTCGGCGTCGGTCAGCGCGCTCGTCATGCCGCTGCCCGCGGCCCACGGTCCCCACGCGAGGGAGGTGGCCGGGAGGCCTTCGGCGTGGCGGCGGCGGGCGAGCGCGTCGAGGAACGCGTTGGCCGCCGCGTAGTTCGCCTGGCCCGCGGTGCCGACGGTGCCGGCGACCGAGGAGAACACCACGAACGACGTCAGGCCGAGGTCCTTGGTCAGCTCGTGCAGGTTCCACGCGCCCTGCGCCTTCGGCCGCAGCACGCGGTCGAAGCGCTCGGCGGTCAGGGAGTCGAGGACGCCGTCGTCGACGACGCCCGCGCTGTGCACGACGGCGGTCAGCGGGTGCTCGGCCGGGATCCCGGCCAGCAACGCGGCCAGGGCGTCCCGGTCGGCGACGTCGCACGCGGCGACGCTCGCTTCGGTGCCGTGCGCGGCGAGTTCGGCGATGAGGGCGGTGACCTCGTCGGCGTCGCCGCCGCTGCGGCTGACCAGCAGCAGCCGGCGCATGCCGTGCTCGGAGGCCAGGTGCCGGGCGAACAGCGCGCCCAGTCCCCCGGTGCCGCCGGTGATCAGGACGGTGCCGTCGGGGTCGCCGAAAGCTTCGGCTTCGGCCACGGCGACGCGGGCGAGCCGGCCGCCGTGCACCTGACCGTCGCGCAGGACGACCTGCGGTTCGTCCGTGGCGAGGGCCGCGGCCAGACCGGTTGTGTCGTCGGCGAGGTCGACCAGCGTGACGCGGCCCGGGTGCTCGGCCTGGGCGGAGCGGACGAGCCCCCAGACGGCGGCCGCGGCGGGGTCGCCGTCGGTGGCCCCGCGGGTGAGGATGACGAGTCGCGTCTCCCGCAGCCGATCTTCGGCCAGCCACTCCTGGAGCAGAGCGAGGGTGCGGGCCGTCAAAGCCTGGGCCGACTCGGCCGTGTCGTCGTGCGGCTGGTCCAGAAGCGGGAGGACCACCAGGTCGGGTGCGGCCGCGGCGGCCGCTTCGACGTCGGCGAAGGCGGTCTCGATTCCCGCTGTGGTCAGCAGTTCGGTCGTGCCGCCCAGGACACCGGCCGTGGCGAAGCCGGACGGCGTCGCGGTCAGCGGGGTCCACGTGAGCCGGTACAGGTGTTCCTGGCCCACCGGGCCGGGACGGGACGCGGTCAGCGGGCGCAGCCGCAGCGACGCGGCCTCCGCGACCGGCTGCCCGGCCGGGTCGGCGACGGCGATCGCGACACCCGCGCCGGACCGGGAGATCCGGACCCGGACGGTGGCCGCGCCGGTCGCGTGCAGCTGGACGCCTTCCCAGGCGAACGGCAGTTCCGCGGCACCGCTTTCGGTGCCCAGCAAGCCGATCGCGTGCAGGCAGGCGTCGAACAGGGCCGGGTGCAGGCCGAACGCGCCCGCCTCCCCCGCCTCGTCGCTCGGGAGCGCGACGTCGGCGAAGACGTCGTCGCCGAGCTGCCACGCGGCGGTCAGGCCGCGGAACGCTCCGGTGTAGGCCAGACCGGCGTCGGTGAGGCGCTCGTAGTGGCCGTCGAGGTCGACTTCGGTGGCGCCGGTGGGCGGCCATTCCGCGGCGTCGAAGGTGGCCGCCGGACGCGCCGGGCCGAACACGCCGGTGGCGTGCTGGATCCAGGCCAGGTCGTCGGCGTCTTCGGGTCGCGAGTAGACGGTGAGGGCGCGACGGCCATCGGCGCCCGGTTCCGCAACCCGCAGCTGCACCTGGACGCCGCCGCGGCCGGGCAGGACCAAGGGCGCGGTGAGCGTGAGTTCTTCCAGGCACGGCGTCCCGGCTTCGTCGCCGGCGCGCAGGGCGAGCTCGGCGAAGACGGTGCCGGGCAGCACCACGCTGCCGCCGACGACGTGCCCGGCCAGCCACGGGTGCCCGGACACGGACAGCCGGCTGGTCAGCAGGATCTCGCCCGACCCGGCCGGACGCACCACGGCGCCGACCATCGGGTGGCCGCCGACGCCGAGGCCCGCGGCCGTGGCGTCGCCGCGAGGCGTCGCGCCGCCCTTCGGCCAGAAGCGTTCCCGCTGGAACGCGTACGTCGGCAGCGCGGTCCGCCGGCCACCGGCCAGCACTGCGGCCCAGTCGACGCGGACGCCGGTGACGTGCAGGCCGCCCAGCCCGGCGAGCGCGGCCCGCGGCTCGGGGACGTCCTTGCGCAGCAACGGAACCGTGACGACGTCGGACGGAAGGGTGCCGGCGGTCATCGCCGACAGGACGCCGTCCGGGCCGAACTCGGCGAAGACGCGCACCCCGCGCCCGTGCAGCGCCGTGACACCGTCGGCGAAGCGGACGGTCCGGCGGACGTTGTCGACCCAGTGGTCCGGGCCGACGTCTTCCAGCAGTTCGCCGGTCACCGTGGACACGAGCGGGATCCGCGGCGTGGCGTAGGTCAGGCTCTCGGCAACGGCGCGGAACTCGTCGAGCATCGGGTCCATCAGCGGCGAGTGGAACGCGTGGCTCACCTTCAGCTGCGTCGTCTTCTCGAACCGCGCCGCGACGGCCAGCACGGCGTCCTCGACGCCCGCGAGCACGACGGCTTCGGGGCCGTTGACCGCCGCGATGGCGACGTCGTCGCCCAGCAGCGGCCGCACTTCGTCTTCGGTGGCCCGCACGGACACCATCGCGCCACCGGCGGGCAGCGCGCCCATCAGCGAAGCGCGGGCCGCGACCAGCGTGCAGGCGTCGGCCAGGGACAGCACACCCGCGACGTGCGCGGCCGCGATCTCCCCCACCGAGTGCCCGAGCACGTAGTCCGGGCGCACGCCCCACGACTCGGCGAGCCGGAACAGCGCCACTTCGAGCGCGAACAACGCGGGCTGCGCGGCAGCGGTGCCCGCCAGCGCGCGGGAGTCCTCGCCCCAGACGATCCCGGACCAGTCGCCGGGCAGCAGCTCGACGACCGAATCCCAGGCCTGGGCGAACGCGGGGTAGCGGGCGTAGAGCCGGCGGCCCATGCCGAGACGCTGGGCGCCCTGCCCGGCGAACAGGGCGGCGAGCTTCGCCGTCTCGTCCGCGTGGCCGGTGACGACGGCCGGGTGCGGCTCCCCCGCGGCCAGCGCTTCGAGCGCGGCGGCGAGTTCGCCGCGGTGCTCGGACAGCACGACCGCACGCTGGTCGAAGGCGGTCCGGCCGGTGGCGAGGCTGTACCCCGCGTCGACGCGGTTCACGTCGGTCACGTGCTCCGCCAGGCGGGCGGCTTGGGCCCGCAGGGCGGGTTCGGTGAACGCGGACAGCGGCCACGGCACGACACCGGCGTCCGGCGGCGCGTCCGGCAGGTTCGCGTCCGGGGCCTGCTCGATGATCGTGTGGGCGTTGGTGCCGCTGATGCCGAACGACGACACCGCCGCGCGGCGCGCGCGGCCGGTCTCCGGCCAGGGCCGGTTCCCGGTGACGACCTCGACGTCGCCGGCGGCCCAGTCGACGTGCGTGGACACCTCGCCGGCGTGCAGGCTCGGCGGGACGACGCCGTGCCGCAGCGCCTCGACCATCTTGATGATGCCGGCGACACCGGCGGCGGCCTGGGTATGGCCGATGTTGGACTTCACGGATCCCAGCAGCAGCGGGGTTTCCCGGTCGCGGCCGTAGGTCGCGAGCAGCGCCTGGGCCTCGATCGGGTCGCCCAGCGTGGTGCCGGTGCCGTGGCCTTCGACGACGTCGACGTCCGAAGTGGACAGTCCGGACGCGGCCAGCGCCTGGCGGATCACGCGTTGCTGCGACGGGCCGTTCGGGGCGGTGAGGCCGTTGGACGCGCCGTCGGAGTTGACCGCGGAACCCTTGACCACGGCGAGCACCGGGTGGCCGTTGCGGCGCGCGTCGGACAGCCGCTCCAGCAGCAGCATGCCGGCGCCCTCGGACCAGCCGACGCCGTCCGCGTCGTCGGAGAAGGACTTGCAGCGGCCGTCGGCGGAGAGGCCGCGCTGACGGGAGAACCCGACGAACGTGCCCGGGGTGGACATCACGGTGACGCCGCCGGCGAGGGCGAGCGTGCACTCGCCGGAACGCAGCGCCTGCGCCGCCCAGTGCAGCGCGACCAGCGACGACGAGCACGCCGTGTCCACGGTGACGGCGGGTCCTTCGAGGCCCAGCACGTACGAGACGCGGCCGGAGGCGACGCTGCCCGCGCTGCCGTTGCCCTGGTAGGCCTCGAGGTCACCGCCGGAGACGAGGCTGTTGTAGTCGTTGTACATCACGCCGGCGAACACGCCGGTCCGGCTGCCGCGCAGGACGCGCGGGTCGATGCCGGCCCGCTCGATCGCCTCCCACGAGACCTCCAGGAGCAGCCGCTGCTGGGTGTCGGTGGCGACGGCTTCGCGCGGGCTCATCCCGAAGAACGCGGCGTCGAACTCGGCCGCGTCGTGCAGGAACCCGCCGTGGCGCGTGTAGGACGTGCCCGGGTGGTCCGGGTCGGGGTCGTAGAGGGAGTCGACGTCCCAGCCGCGGTCGGACGGGAACTCGGTGATGGCGTCGGCGCCGCCGGTCACCAGCTCCCAGAGCTGCTCGGGCGTGGTGACGCCACCCGGGTAGCGGCAGCTCATCGCGACGATCGCGATCGGCTCGTCCAGGGTGGCGGCCACGGCGGGTGCCGCGTCCTGGTGGTCGTCGTCCGCGCCGGCCAGCTGGCCGGTCAGGTGCCGGGCCAGTGCGGTCATCGTCGGGTAGTCGAAGACGGTCGTGGCGGGCAGCGCGACGCCGGACGCGGCGGTCAGCTTGTTGCGCAGGTCGACGGCGGTCAGGGAGTCGAAACCGAGCTCCTGGAACGTCTTCGCGGCCGGGATCGCGGCGGCGTCGGCGTGCCCGAGCACCAGCGCGACCTGGCCGCGCACGAGGTCGAGCACGGCTTCGGCCCGCTCGTCCTCGCTCAGCCCGGCCAGGCGGCGCACCAGGCCCGCGGCGGCCGGACCGCCGCCGGCGAGCCGGCGCCCGGACACCCGGACCAGGCCGCGCAGCAGCGGCGGGATCTCCGGCTGGGTCCGGATCACCGGCAGGTCGAGGCGCACCGGCAGCAGCACGGCGCGGTCGGTGGTCAGCGCGCGGTCGAACAGCCGGATGCTCTGCTCCGGCTGCAGCACCGGCATGCCGAGCCGGGCCATCCGCTCGATGTCGGCGTCGGAGAGCGCCCGGGTCATCCCGGTCGCGGCGGCCCACGGGCCCCAGCCCAGCGACTGCGCGGGACGTCCTTCGCCGGTGCGGCGCAGGGCGAGCGCGTCGAGGAAGGCGTTGGCGGCGGCGTAGTTGGCCTGCCCGGCGCCACCGAAGGTGCCGGCGACCGACGAGAAGGAGACGAACGCGGCGAGGTCGAGGTCGCGGGTCAGCTCGTGCAGGTTCCAGGCCGCGTCCACCTTGGGGCGCAGCACGGTCGCGAGCCGCTCGGGCGTCAGCGACCCGAGGACGCCGTCGTCGAGCACACCGGCGGTCTGCACGACGGCGGTCAGCGGGTGCTCGGCCGGGACGTCTCCGAGCAGGGCTCGCAGCGCGTCGCGGTCGGCGATGTCGCAGGACCGGACGTCGACCTCGGCACCGGCCTCGGTGAGGTCGGCGACCAGTTCGGGGGCGCCGTCGGCGGCCAGGCCACGACGGCTGACGAGCAGCAGGTGCCGGGCACCGCGTTCGGTGACCAGGTGCCGGGCCAGCAGCCCGCCGAGCCCACCGGTGCCGCCGGTGATGAGCACGGTCCCGTCGGGGTTCCAGGAGGCGGCACTTTCACGTGAAAGTGCCGCGTCGGCGCGGGTGAGGCGGGCCGCGCGCAGGTCACCGTCGACCAGCGTGACCTGCGGTTCGCCGGTGCCGAGCGCGGACGGCAGCGCGGCCAGGGACTCGGCGGTGCCGTCGAGGTCCACCAGCACGATGCGGCCCGGGTGCTCGACCTGGGCGGTGCGGGCGAGGCCCCAGACGGCGGCCGCGGGCAGGTCGGCCCCGGTCGTCGCACCGCGGGTGACGAGCACCAGCTGCGCCGCGGCGAACCGCTCGTCGGCCAGCCAGTCCTGCAGCAGGGCCAGGACGTGCGTGGTGAGCTCGTGCGTCTCCTGGACGACATCGGCGTTCTCGTCGCCGGCGAGCGACCACAGGACGAACGGCGGGACGTCGCCCTCGAACGCCAGCGGGCCCGAAAGCCGCGCCGCGTCCGGGAAGACGTCCGCGAGACCGAGCGGATCGGCGCCGGTCACCGCGACCGCGCCGGTCTCGGGGGCGCCGGGGGTGAACGGGATCCAGTCGAGCTGGAACAGGGAGTCGCGGTCGGCGGTGTCGTCGATCGCGCCCGAGGGCAGCGGCCGGAGCACCAGCGAGCGCACGGACGCGACGGGGTGGTCGTCGGCGTCGGTGACGTACAAGGACACCGCGTCGTCCCCGGCGGGCGAGATCCGCACGAGCACCGCGGTCGCGCCCGCGGCGTGCACCGAGACGCCTTCCCACGAGAACGGCAGCGAACCGGGCCGGACGGCGGTGCTGAACGACGTCGCGTGCAGGCACGCGTCGAGCAGCGCGGGGTGCAGCCCGAACGACGCCGCGTCGGTGTGTTCGTCCTCGGGCAGCTCGACCTCGGCGAAGACGTCCTCGCCGTGCCGCCACATCGCGGTCAGGCCGCGGAAGGCCGGGCCGTACTCGAAGCCCTGGTCGGCGAACCGGTCGTACAGGTCGTCCAGGTCGGCTTCGGCCGCACCGTCGGGACGGCGGACCGGTTCCGGCGCGGGTTCGGCGGTGGCCAGGAGCGTGCCGCTCGCGTGCCGGGTCCACGGCTGGTCGATGGCGTCTTCGCGGCGCGAGTAGACGGTGATCGGCCGGTCGCCGGCCTCGTTGAGCGGCCCGACGGCGACCTGGACGTGCGTGCCGGCCTCGTCGGCCAGCACCAGCGGCGCTTGCAGGGTCAGCTCGCCGACGCCCGGGCAGCCGAGCTGGTCGCCCGCGCAGACGGCGAGCTCGAGCAGCGCGGTGCCGGGCAGCAGGACCGAACCGGCGATGCGGTGCCCGGCCAGCCACGGGTGCGTGGCCAGCGAAACCCTTGCGGTGAACAGGAACCCGCCCGATTCGGGCAGTTCGATGCCGCCGCCGAGCAGCGGGTGGGCGACGGCGCCGAGGCCGATCGCGCCGACGTCGCCGGGCAGCGTGGCCATCCGCGGCCAGAAGCGTTCGTGCTGGAAGGCGTAGGTGGGTAGGGCGAGCTGGTGGCCGCCCACGAAATAGGCGTCCCAGTCGACGTCGACGCCGTGCGCGTGGACCGCGGCGAGCGCGTCGACGAGCGCGTCGACGTCCTCGCGGTCGCGGCGCAGTGCCGGGACGGCGACGGCTTCGGCGGGGAGACTGTCGGCGGCCATGGCGCTGAGCACGCCGGCCGGGCCGACCTCGAGGAACGCCGTGACGCCGTCGGTGAGCAGGGCCGCGACGCCGTCGGCGAACCGGACGGCCTCGCGGACGTGACGCACCCAGTAGTCCGCCGTGCCCAGCTCGTCACCGGCGATCGCGCCGGTCAGGTTCGACACCACCGGCAGCTCGGCCGGGGCGTACTCGACGGTCTCCGCGATCGCGCGGAAGTCGTCGAGCATCGGGTCCATCAGCGGCGAGTGGAACGCGTGGCTGACCTTGAGCCGGCTGGTCCGGTGACCATCCGAGGCGAAGGTCGCGGCGATCTGGGTGACCACGTCTTCGTCGCCCGACAGGACGACCGACTCCGGCCCGTTGACCGCGGCGACCGACACTCCGGCGCGGCCGTCGATCGCCTCGGCGACCGCCTCTTCGGTCGCGTTGATCGCGACCATCGCGCCGGACGCGGGCAGCGCGGCCATCAAGCGGCCGCGCGCCGCCACCAGGCGGGCGGCGTCGGCGAGGGAGAAGACACCGGCGACGTGCGCCGCGGCCAGCTCGCCGATCGAGTGGCCGAGCAGCAGGTCCGGCGTGACGCCCCAGGAGCGCAGCAGGCGGTACAGCGCGACCTCGATCGCGAACAGCGCGGGCTGCGCGACGTCGGTCGATTCGAGCGACGCGTCGGCGTCGAACATGCGCTCCCGCAGTGAGAACCCGAGTTCCGGGTCGAGGTGCGCGCAGACGTCGTCGAGGGCGGCGGCGAACGCCGGGAAGCGCTCGTACAGCTCACGGCCGGCCCCGGCGCGCTGGGCGCCCTGGCCGGTGAACAGGAACGCCGTCCTGGCCCCCGGGGTGGCCGGGGCGGGCACGTCCTCCCCCGCCGCGAGGGCGGTGAGGGCGGCGACCGGGTCGCCGGTGAGGACCGCGCGGTACTCGAACGCGGTCCGGGTGGTGGCCAGTGACCAGGCGACGTCGCGGGGGTCGGCGCCGCCGACCGCCGTCAGGAGCCGTTCGGCCTGCGCGCGCAAGGCTTCGGGGGTCCGGGCGGCCAGCAGCCACGGCGCGGGCCGGTCGTCCCGGGTCACCACGGGTGCCGGTTCGGCGGCCGGGGCCTGCTCCAGCACGACGTGGGCGTTGGTGCCGCTGATGCCGAACGACGACACCGCGGCCCGGCGCGGCCGGCCGGTCTCGGGCCACGGCCGGGTGTCGGTCACGAGCTGGATGTCGCCGGCCGTCCAGTCCACGTGGGACGACGGCGCGTCGATGTGCAGGCTCTTCGGGACGACGCCGGCGCGCATGGCGAGCACGGCCTTGATCACACCCGCGACACCGGCGGCGGCCTGGGTGTGGCCGAGGTTCGACTTGACCGAGCCGAGCAGCAGCGGCTGGAACTCGTCGCGTTCCTGGCCGTAGGTGGCCAGCAGCGCCTGCGCTTCGATCGGGTCACCGAGGGTGGTGCCGGTGCCGTGGCCTTCGACGACGTCCACTTCGGACGGTGTCAGCCCGGCGGCGCCGAGCGCCTGGCGGATGACGCGCTGCTGCGACGGCCCGTTCGGGGCGGTGAGGCCGTTGGACGCGCCGTCGGAGTTGACGGCGGAGCCGCGGACCACGGCGAGCACGGGGTGGCCGTTGCGGCGCGCGTCGGACAGCCGCTCCAGCACGAGGACGCCGACGCCTTCGGACCAGCCGACGCCGTCGGCACCGTCCGCATAGGACTTGCAACGGCCGTCGGCGGCGAGGCCGCGCTGGCGGCTGAAGTCGATGAACGTGCCGGGCGTGGCCATCACGGTGACGCCGCCGGCCAGGGCCAGCTCGCACTCGCCGCGTTGCAGGGCGGTGGCCGCCATGTGCAGCGCGACCAGCGACGACGAGCACGCGGTGTCGACGGTGACCGACGGGCCTTCCAGCCCGAAGACGTAGGAGATGCGGCCGGACAGCACGCTGCCCGCGTTGCCGGTGCCGAGGTACCCGAGCGAGTCGGCCGGGAACTCGACGTTGGCGCCGAGGTAGTCGTGGTACATGATCCCGGCGTAGACGCCGGTGCGGCTGCCGCGCAGGGTGCCCGGCCGGATCCCGGCGCGTTCCAGGGCCTCCCACGACGTCTCCAGCAGCTGGCGCTGCTGCGGGTCCATCGCCAGGGCCTCACGCGGCGAGATGCCGAAGAAGCCGGGGTCGAAGCCCGCGACGTCGTCGAGGAAGCCGCCGTCGCGGGTGTAGCTGGTGCCCGCGTGGTCGGGGTCGGGGTGGTAGATGGCCTCGACGGGCCAGCCGCGGTCGCCGGGGAAGCGCGAGATGCCGTCACCGTCGCCGACGACGAAGTCCCACAGCTCGTCCGGCGACGTGATGCCGCCCGGGTAGCGGCAGCCCATCGACACGATGACGACGGGATCGGACTCGACGGCGGCCGCGGTGCGCACCGGCGTCCGGTCGACGGCATCGAGGGAGCCGACGAGTTCGTCGTGCAGGTGGCGGGCCAGGGCGAGGACCGTCGGGTAGTCGAAGACGAGCGTCGCGGGCAGCCGCAGACCGGTCTCGGCCTGCACGGCGTTGCGCAGCTCGACCGCCGACAGCGAGTCGAAACCGAGGTCGGAGAACGACTGGGCGGGCTCGACCTGGCTGATCGAGCTGTAGCCGAGCAGGCCGACGACGTGCGTGCGCACCAGGTCGACGAGCGCGCGCTGCCGGTCGGCCGGGGCGAGCGCGGCGAGCCGGGCGGTCAGGCCCGAGTCCGCCTTCGGGCGGCGGCGGGCCGAGCCGCGCACCAGGCGTCGCAGCAGCGGCGGGACCTCCGGCGCGCCCGAGAGCGTGTCGAGGTCGAGGCGCACCGGGGCGAGCAGGGCGTCGTCGGCGCCGAGCGCGGCGTCGAACAGGCTCAGCGCCTGGTCCAGGGCGAGCGGCGGGGTGCCGGCGCGGGTCATCCGTTCGATGTCGGCGTCCGCGAGGGTGCCGGCCATGCCGAGGTTGCCGGTGCCATCGGACTCCCAGGGCGCCCACGCGCCCCAGGCGAGCGAGACGGCCGGAAGTCCTTGTGTGCGGCGGTGGTCGGCGAGGGCGTCGAGGAAGGCGTTGGCGGCGGCGTAGTTGCCCTGCCCGGCCGCGCCGAAGACGCCGGCGACGGACGAGAAGAGCACGAACGCCGTGACGCCGGGCCGGTCGGCGGTCAGTTCGTGGAGGTGCCAGGCGGCGTCGACCTTGGGCCGCAGTACGGCGTCGACCTGCTCGCCGGTGAGCGACGGGAAGGTCGCGTCGGCGAGGACGCCCGCGGTGTGCACGACGGCGGTGATCTCGTGCTCCGCGAATACCGCGGCCAGGGCGTCGCGGTCGGCGACGTCGCACGCGATCGCCGTGGCGTCGGCGCCCAGTTCGGCGAGGTCGGCGCACAGGCGGTCGGCGCCGGGGGTGTCCGGGCCGCGGCGGCCGAGCAGCAGCAGCCGGCGGACGCCGTGTTCGGTGACGAGGTGCCGGGCGACCTGGCCGCCGAGCCCGCCGAGGCCACCGGTGACGAGCACCGTCGACGTCTCGCCGAACACCGGCGTCGCATCGGTGGTGACGGCGGCGCGCGCGAGCCGGGGCACGCACAGCTTTCTCTCACGGATGGCGATCTTGGGCTCGCCCAGGGCCACCGCGGCGCTCAGCAGCTCCGCGGACGCGGGGTCGTCGTCCAGCTCGACCAGGGTGATCCGGTCCGGCTGCTCGGCCTGGGCCGAGCCCAGCAGACCCCACAGCGGTGCCGTGACGAGGTCGCCGTGGGTCACCACGACCAGCCGCGAGCGGGCGAACCGGTCGTCGGCCAGCCAGTCCTGGACGGTGCTCAGGGCCGCGTGAACGGCTTCCCTCACCGCACTGGGAGTTTCGCCGTCCGGGACGACCGGGGTGTAGCGGACGTGCGCCGGGATCTCCGGGCCGAAGCCCTCGCCGAGCGCGGGCCAGTCCGCGACGGCGGGGGCCGCACCGGCCGGGACCGGGACCCACTCGACCGTGAAGAGCGATTCGTGGCGTGCCTTGCGTCCGGTGTTGGTGGAAACCGGGCGCAGGGCGAGGGAATCCACCGTCGCCACGGGCTCACCGGCGGCGTCGGAGACGTTCAGGGAGACCGAAACCGGGTTGGTCGCGTCGATCCGGACGCGCAGCGCGGACGCGCCGGCGGCGTGCAGGGTGACGCCGGACCACGCGAAGGGCAGCAGGCGGTCCGCGTCGTCGGCCCGGCCCGCCGCGCCGAGCGCATGCAGGGCGGCATCGAGCAGCGCGGGGTGCAGACCGTAGGAGTCGGCGGCGGTCGCCTGACGCGGGCGCGAGACCTCGGCGAACACCTCGTCACCCCGGCGCCACACGCGCTCCAGGCCCTGGAACGCGGGCCCGTAACCGAAGCCGACCGAGGCGAGGCCGTCGTAGAAGCCGGTGATGTCGACCTCGTCGGCGCCGGCGGGCGGCCAGGCCTCCGCGGCCGGGACCGTGACCGGCTCCCCCGGGGCGAGCACGCCGCTGGCGTGCCGCTCCCAGGCCGTGTCCTCCGGTTCGTCGTCCAGTCGCGAGTGGACGGTGATCGGGCGGCGGCCGGCGTGGTCGGCCGCGCCGACGATCAGCTGCAGCCGCACCCCGCCGCGCTCCGGCACGACCAGCGGCGCTTCGAGGGTGAGTTCGGCGACCTGCGGGCAGCCGACGCTGTCGCCGGCGCGCACGGCCAGCTCCAGGAACGCCGTGCCCGGCAACAGGATCGAGCCCATGATGACGTGGTCGGCCAGCCACGGCGTGGCCGCCGCGGTGAGCCGGCCGGTGAACAGGTAACCCTCGCCGTCGGCCAGGCCGATCGCGGTGCCGAGCAGCGGGTGCCCGGCCGCGGTGAGACCCAGGCCGGCGGGGTCGGTGGCCGCCGCGCCCGGCGGCGTCGCCTCGGGCCAGTACCGCTCGTGCTGGAACGCGTAGGTCGGCAGGTCCACCCGGGTCGCGCCGGTCCCGGCGTAGAACCCGGCCCAGTCGACGAGCACCCCCGCGACGTGCAGCGTCGCGACCGCCGTGGCGACGGAGAGTTCTTCCGGCCGGCCCGAGCGCAGCAGCGGCACGCAGCGGACGTCGTCGCTCACGGTCTGCTGGGCCATCGCGCTGAGCACGCCGTCCGGCCCCAGCTCGACGAACCGGGTGACGTCGCGTTCGGCCAGCCAGCGGACGCCGTCGGCGAAGCGGACGGCTTCGCGGACGTGCGAAACCCAGTACGCCGGGTCCTGCAGCTCACCCGGGGTCGCGACGCGGCCGGTGCGGTTCGAGACCACCGGCAGGCGGGCTTCGCCGTAGGTGATCCCGCGCGCCACGGCGGCGAACTCGCCGAGCATCGGCTCCATCAGCGGCGAGTGGAAGGCGTGGCTGACGCGTAGGCGCTTGGTCCGGCGGCCGCGCGCGGTCAGTTCGGCGGCGAGCTCGTCGATCGCCGTCTCGTCGCCGGAGAGCACGACGGAGTCCGGGCCGTTGATCGCGGCCAGCGAGACCGCGGCTTCGCGACCGGCGAGCAGTTCGAGGGCTTCGGCCTCGGGGATCTCGGCGGCGAGCATCGCGCCACCGGCCGGCAGCGCCTGCATGAGCCGGCCGCGGGCCGAGACGAGCGCGCAGGCGTCCTCGAGGGAGAACACGCCGGCGACGTGGGCCGCGGCGATCTCGCCGACGGAGTGGCCGAGCAGGTAGTCCGGGTGCAGGCCCCACGACTCGGTCAGCCGGAAGAGCGCGACCTCCAGCGCGAACAGGGCGGCCTGCGCGTACTGGGTGTCGTCGAGGTCGCCGGTGCCGCGGACGACGTCGGTCAGCGCGGGGTCGAGGTGGGCGCACGCGGCGTCCCAGGCCTCGGCGAACACCGGGAACGCCTGGTACAGCTCGGTTCCCATGCCGACCCGCTGGGCGCCTTGGCCGGTGAACAGGAACGCGACGGCGCCCGAGGCGGCCACGCCGGAGGGGCCGTTGCCCGCGGCGAGGGCGGCCAGACCCTGGCGGAGGTCGTCGAGGCCGGCGCCGGTGACGACCGCGCGGTGCGGCAACGCGGCGCGGGTGGTGCCGAGCGAGTACGCGAGGTTCAGCGGCGCGACCTCTCCGTCCACAAAGGACAGCAGACGCGCGGCCTGGGCCCGCAGCCCGGCCGCGTTCTTGCCCGCCAAGGGCCAGTTCAGCACGCCCTGGACGCGGACGTCCGGCGAGGACTCCCGCTCGGGGATCGCCGGGGCCTGCTCCAGGATGATGTGGGCGTTCGTGCCGCTGAGGCCGAACGACGAGACGCCGGCGCGGCGCGGACGGTCGGTCTCCGGCCACTCGCGGGTGCCGGTGACCAGGGCCAGGCCGCTGGAGTCCCAGTCGAGGGCCGGGGTGGGCGCGTCGACGCCGAGGGTCTCGGGCAGCACGCCGTGCTGCAGGGCGAGCACCATCTTCAGCACACCGGCGACGCCGGCCGCGGCCTGGGTGTGGCCCAGGTTCGACTTCACCGAGCCGAGCCACAGCGGCTCGCCCTGGCGGTCACGGCCGTAGGTGGCGGCCAGAGCGCGGGCCTCGATCGGGTCGCCGAGGGTGGTGCCGGTGCCGTGGGCCTCGACGGCGTCGACGTCGGCCGGGGTCAGCCCGGCGCCGGCGAGCGCGGCACGGATGACGCGTTCCTGCGCGGGCCCGCTCGGGGCGGTCAGGCCGTTGGACGCGCCGTCCTGGTTGACCGCGCTCCCCCGCATGACCGCGAGGATCCGGTGGCCGTTGCGTTCGGCGTCGGACAGCCGCTCCAGGACGAGGACGCCCGCGCCCTCACCCCAGCCGGTGCCCTCGGCGCCGGCGGCGAACGAGCGGCAGCGGCCGTCGGGCGCCAGGCCGCGCTGGCGGCTGAAGGCGATGAACAACGTCGGGGTGGCCATGATCGTCGCGCCACCGGCCAGGGCCAGCGAGCAGTCGCCGCGGCGCAGCGCGTGCGCGGCCAGGTGCATCGCGACCAGCGACGCCGAGCACGCGGTGTCGACGGTGATCGCGGGGCCTTCGAGGCCGAGCGCGTAGGCGACGCGGCCGGAGAGCACGCTGGAGGCGTTCGCCGTGGACAGGTAGTCCTCGGCGCCTTCGGCCGCGCTGGCCGCGAGGTGGATGTAGTCCTGGAAGTTCGTGCCGGTGAACACGCCGGTCGACGAGCCGCGCAGCGCGGCCGGGTCGATCCCGGCGCGTTCGATCGCCTCCCAGGAGATCTCCAGCATCAGCCGCTGCTGCGGGTCCATGACCAGCGCTTCGCGCGGCGAGATGCCGAAGAACGCGGGGTCGAAGTCCCCCGCGTCGTGCAGGAAACCGCCGTGCCGCACGTACGACGTGCCGCGGGTGTTGCCCTCGGCGTCGTGCAGCCGGTCGACGTCCCAGCCGCGGTCGTCCGGGAACTCCGTGATCGCGTCGCGGCCGCCGGACAGCAGCTCCCACAGTGCCTCGGGACTCGAGGCCCCGCCGGGGAACCGGCAGCCCAGGCCGACGATCGCGATCGGCTCCTGGTCCGCCGTCTCGGCTTCACGCAGCTTTTCGCGGGTCTCCTGCAGCTCCACGGTGACGCGCTTGAGGAAGTGCCGAAGCTTCTCTTCGTTGTCCATGAACCCTCGCCCATCGTGGCTGTTCACGAGATCCCGAACTCCTTGCCGAGCAGGTCGAACATTTCGTCGTCCGAGGCCGCCAGGACGACGTCGCCGGCGACGCGGTCGGACCGCATCCCGTCGAGCAGCCCGTGCAGCCGGCGGGTGAGGTCGTCCTTGCGGACGTCGCTGAGCTGGGCGCCCGCCAGCGCCCGTTCCAGCCGGTCCAGTTCTTCGGTGAGCGGATCGGCCGCCGGCCGGTCCGCCGGCACCAGCTCGGTCCGCAGGAACTGCGCGAGCGCGAGCGGCGTCGGGTGGTCGAAGACGATGCCCTGCGCCAGGTTCAGCCCGGTGCGGCGAGCCAGCAGGTTGCGGAACTCGACCGCGCTCAGCGAGTCGAAGCCCAGGCCGCCGAACTTGGCCTCCGGCTCGATCGCGTCGGGCGAGGAGTGCCCGAGGATCATCGCGGCCGCCGTCCGCACCGCGCGGGACAGCGTGCTGACCCGCTCCGGCTCGGACATCGCGGCCAGCTCGTCGACGAGCGAGGTTTCCGCCGCTTCCGGTTCGCGCCGCGCGGCCTCGACGGCGGCGCGGGCGGCCGGGACCCCGTCGAGCAGGTGGGTCATCCGCATCAGCGCCATGCCCGGCGCGTAGCGGCTCCAGTCGATGTCGGCGACGGTCAGCGAGACGTCGCCGCGGCGCAGGGCCTCGCCGAGGGCGAGGAGCGCGCGTCTCGGCGGGAGGGCCGCGGCGCCGCTGCGGCGCATGCGTTCCTGGATCGCCGGGTCGGCGGCCATGCCGACCTCACCCCAGGCGCCCCAGGCGACCGACGTCGCGGCCAGCCCGTCGCGGGCGCGTTGTTCGGCGAGGGCGTCGAGCACGGCGTTGGCGGCGGCGTAACTGCCCTGGCCGGGACCGCCGACAGTGCCGGCGATCGAGGCGAACAGGACGAACATGCTCAGGTCGTGGTCCGCGGTCAGCTCGTGCAGGTTCAGCGCGGCCGCGGTCTTGGGCCGCAGCACGGTCTCGAACCGGCCCGGGTCGACGGCGTCGACCACGCAGTCGTCGAGCACACCGGCGGCGTGCACCACACCACGCAGCGGGAACTCCTCCGGCAGACCCTGGATGAGATCGGCCAGCGCGGCCCTGTCGGACACGTCGCAGGCGGCGACGGTCACGCGGGCACCGGACGCCGTCAGGTCGTCGGCCAGCTCCCGGGCGCCCGGCGCGTCGAGGCCGCGACGGCTGGTGAGGACGATGTGCCCGGCACCTTCGCCGGCGAGCCAGTGCGCGAGCTTGCCGCCCAGCGCGCCGGTACCACCGGTGACGATGACCGTGCCGTCCTTCGGGACGGCGGCCCGGTCCGGCACCGGCGCTCCGGCCGGGGCGGGCACGAGACGGCGGACGTGCGCGCCACCGGGGCGCAGCGCGAGCTGGTCCTCCTCCCCCGCCGCGGCCAGCGTCGCGGGCAGGCGGGTGAGCGCGCGGGGGTCGAAGTCGGCGGGCAGGTCGACGAGACCGCCCCAGCGGCCGGGGTACTCCATCGCGGCGACCCGGCCCAGGCCCCAGACGGCGGCCTGCGCCAGGCTCCCGGCGGCGTCGGCCGGGCCGATCCGGACGGCGCCGGTGGTGACGCACCACAGCGGCGCGTCCACTCCGGCGTCGCCGAGGGCCTGGACGAGCGCGGCCGTCGTCGCGAGCCCGGCGGGCACCGACGGCGTGTCGGCCGCGGGTTCCTCGTCCAGGGCCAGCAACGACAAGACCCCCGCCGGGCGCGGGAAGCTTTCGAGCAGGGCGGTGATCCGGTCGTGGAGGACGTCGCGGTCCGGCGTGTCGACGACCAGCCGGACGGTATCGGCGCCGAGCGCGTCGACGATGACGTCGATCCGCTCGTCGCCGTCGAGGGCGGCGGGCACGGCGACCAGCCAGTCCTCACGGCGCGGCGCGGCGGTGGCCGTCAGGGGCTGCCAGTCGACGCGGTAGCGCCAGCCGTCGGTGATCGTGCGGTCCACGTGTCCCTTGCGGCGTGCGGAAAGCGCGGGCAGGACGCGGGCGAGTTCGTCGGCGTTCGCGTCGAGCTCGGCGGCCAGCCCGGTGAAGTCGGCGCCGTCGAGGGCGGCCCAGAACTCCTCGTCGCCGCCGCTTTCCACCGGCGTCGCGACGGCCGCCGGCTGCGGCCAGAAGCGCTCGCCCGCGAACGGGTACGTCGGCAGGGCGACACCCCGCGCGTCGGCGCCGGCGAAGAACGCGGGCCAGGTGACGTCGACGCCGTCGGCGTGCAGGCGGGCCAGCGCGGTGACGACCGTGGTCTCTTCGTCGCGGCCCGACCGCAGCAGCGGCACGAGCACGGCGTCGTCGAGGATCTCCGCGGCCATGCCGGACAGCACGCCGTCCGGGCCGACCTCGACGAACCGCGTGACGCCGCGGGCGGCGAGGTCGGCGACGGCGTCACCGAACCGGACGGTCTGGCGGACGTGGTCGACCCAGTACTGCGCGGTGGCCAGCAGCTCGCGCTCGGGCCGCCCGGTCACGGCGGACACCATCGCCCGCCGCGGCACACGCAGGTCGAGCCCGGCGACGACCTTGGCGAAGTCGTCCAGCATCGGTTCCATCAGCGGCGAGTGGAAAGCGTGGCTGACGGTGATCCGCCGCGCCTTCTCGAACTGCGCGGCGACGGCTTCAGCGGCCGCTTCGGTCCCGGCGATCACGACGGACGCGGGCCCGTTGACCGCGGCGAGTGAGACGTCCGGGCCGAGCAGCGGCCGCACCTCGTCGGCGCTCGCCCGCAGCGCGATCATCGCGCCGCCCTCCGGCAGCTCCTGCATCAGGCGGGCGCGGGCGGCGACGAGCGTGCACGCGTCTTCCAGGGACAGCACCCCGGCGCCGTGCGCGGCGGCGATCTCGCCGATCGAGTGGCCGGCGAAGTGGTCGGCCCGCACGCCCCAGGACTCGATCAGCCGCAGCAGCGCGACTTCCAGCGCGAAGATCGCGGGCTGCGCCCAGCCGGTCGTGTCGAGCAGCGCCGCGTCGTCACCGAAGACGACGTCACGCAGAGGTCCGTCGAACTGCGCGCAGACTTCGTCGAAGGCGTCGCGGAAGACCGGGAAGCGGGTGTGCAGGTCGCGGCCCATGCCGAGCCGCTGCGAGCCCTGCCCGGTGAACAGCAACGCGAGGCCGCCGTCGCGGGCCGTGCCCTCGACGACGTTCCCGGCCTCGTCCCCGGCGGCCAGCGCGGCCAAACCGGAGCGCAGCGCGGCCGGGTCGGCGCCGACGACGACCGCGCGGTGGGCCAGCGCGGCGCGTCGGGTCGCGAGGGCGAGCCCGGTGGCGGCGACCGGCGTGGTCTCCGCGTCGATCAGCCGGGCGGCCTGCGCCTGGAGCGCGGAGCGGCTCGCCGCGGACAGCAGCCACGGGACGACCGCGGGTTCCGGATCCGGCTTCCGCGCCGGGGCGGCCGGGGCCTGTTCCAGGACGACGTGCGCGTTCGTCCCGCTGACGCCGAAGGCGGAGACGCCGGCGCGACGCGGGCGTTCGGCCGCTGGCCACGGTGTCGGCTCGGTGACCAGCTCGATGGCGCCGGTCGTCCAGTCCACATGGGACGAAGGCGCGTCGACGTGCAGGGTCGGCGGCACGACGCCGTGGCGCATCGCCTGGACCATCTTGATGATCCCGCCGACCCCGGCGGCCGCCTGCGTGTGGCCGATGTTGGACTTGAACGACCCGAGCAGCAAGGGGTTCTCGCGGTCCTGACCGTAGGTGGCCAGCAGCGCCTGCGCCTCGATCGGGTCACCCAGCGTGGTGCCGGTGCCGTGCGCCTCGACGACGTCGACGTCCGATGTGGACAGTCCGGCGTCCGCCAGTGCGGCGCGGATCACCCGGCGCTGGGACGGGCCGTTGGGCGCGGTGATGCCGTTGGACGCGCCGTCGGAGTTGACCGCCGAGCCGCGCACCACGGCGAGGACCTCGTGGCCGTTGCGGCGGGCGTCGGAGAGGCGTTCGACGACCAGCATGCCGACACCTTCGGCCCAGCCGGTGCCGTCGGCCGCGTCGGCGAACGCCTTGCAGCGCCCGTCCGGGGCGAGGCCGCCCTGCTGGCTGGTGCCGAGGAAGTAGTTGGCGCTGGACATCACGAGCACGCCGCCGACGAT
The DNA here is from genome assembly GCF_023023025.1 of Amycolatopsis sp. WQ 127309. Lineage (NCBI taxonomy): Bacteria > Bacillati > Actinomycetota > Actinomycetes > Pseudonocardiales > Pseudonocardiaceae > Amycolatopsis > Amycolatopsis sp. WQ 127309. Next base: position 8,117,210 of record NZ_CP095481.1, on the reverse strand, counting down.
GGCGAGCGAGCACTCGCCGCCCCGCAGCGCCTGGCTCGCGAGGTGCAGCGCGACCAGCGACGACGAACAGGCCGTGTCGACGGTCATCGACGGACCTTCGAGGCCGAGCACGTAGGACACCCGGCCGGAGACGGCGCTCGCCGCGTTGCCGAGGCCGGCGTGCGCGCCGACGTCGGCGTCGCTGCCGGCGAGCACGCTCGCGTAGTCCTGGCCGTTGGTGCCGACGAACACGCCGGTCGCGCTGGCGCGCAGGCCGAGCGGGTCGATCCCGGCGTCTTCCAAGGCCTCCCACGACGTCTCGAGCACCTGGCGCTGCTGCGGGTCCATGGCGAGGGCCTCGCGGGGCGAGATGCCGAAGAAGGAGGCGTCGAAGCGGTCGATCTCGTCGAGGAAGCCGCCGTAGGTGGTGGCGGACGCGCCCGCGGCGAGCGTGGCGAGGTCCCAGCCGCGGTCGGCGGGGAACGGGCCGACGGCGTCGTCGCCGTTCGAGACCATCGTCCAGAGGTCGGCCGGGGACCGGACGCCGCCGGGGTAGCGGCAGCTCATGCCGACGATGACGACCGGGTCGTCTCCGCGCGCCCGGGTGCGGCGGACCGGGCCGGTGCGCTCGGCTTCGCCGAAGAGGCCGGCGAGCAGCAGCTGGGCGACGTCGGCCGGGGTGGGGTGGTCGAACACGAGCGTGGCCGGCAGGTCCAGGGTCGTTGCGGCCGTGAGGCGGTTGCGCAGTTCGACCGACATCATCGAGTCGAAGCCGAGGTCGGTGAACGGCTGGCCGGTGCCGACCGCGCCGGTGTCGCCGTGACCGAGCACCGCGGCGACGGTGGTGCGGACCAGGTCTTCGGCCGCGCGGGTGCGGTCGGCCTCGCCGAGGTCGGCCCAGTTCCCGGCCAGGGGGCTGGCGGCGACGCGGGCGACCGGCCCGGCGGCGAGGTCCGACAGGTCGGCCAGGCCGGTGCCGCCGGCGAACTCGACTGCGCCGGCCAGGAACACCGGCCGATCGGCGGAGTCGAGCAGGGCCAGGCTCACGGATGCGTCATCGAGCGGCGCCACCCGCAGCCGCAGCCGGGTCATGCCCTGGGCGTGCAGGGAAACGCCGCGCCAGACCCGGGGTTCCGGGGTGGGCTCGCCGTCGGCGACGCAGGCGCGCAGCGCCTCGGCCAGCAGGAGCGGGTGGAGGTCGAAGTGCCCGTCGAGGGTGTCCGGCAGGGTGATGTCGGTGCGGTACGCGCCTTCGGTGAGCACCGCGGGTTCCGGGCCGGGGCCGGCGGCGAGGGTGCCGGTGGCGTGGTGGGTCCAGTCCGGCACGTCGGTGCCGGCGGGCGCGCTGTGGACGTCGATCGGGCGGCTGCCGTCGGCCTCGGGTGAGCCGACGCGCACCTGCAGGACCAGGGCGTCGGACGGGCCGAGCACCAGCGGCGTGGTGAGCGTCAGCTCGGTGATCTCCGGGCAGCCGAGGTTGCGGGCCGCACGCAGGGCGAGTTCGAGGAAACCCGCGCCGGGGAAGGTGATCCGGCCGTCGTCCAGGTGCGCGGCGAGCCACGGCTGGGTGGCCAGCGAGAGCGTCCCGGTGAGCAGGGACTCGGTCGTCCCGGCGACGTCGAGGGCGGCGCCGAGTAGCGGGTGGCGGACGGCCGCGAGACCGAGCCCGGCGGCGTTGCCGGCGCGGACGGTGAGCGTGGGCCAGTACCGCTCGCGCTGGAACGGGTAGGTGGGCAGGTCGACCAGGCGGGCCCCGGCGAGCACGGCCGTCCAGTCGACTGTCCCGCCGCCGACGTGCAGTGCGGCGAGCCCGGTGACCAGCGCGGTGTCCTCGTCGTGGTCACGGCGGGACAGGGGCACGACGACGGCCGCGTCGACCAGGCCGGACAGCACGGCGTCCGGGCCGACCTCGGCGAACCGCGTCACGCCGGCTTCGGCGAGCCGGGACAGGGCGTCGCCGAAGCGGACGGTGTCGCGGACCTGCCGGACCCAGTACTCCGGGTCGGTGACGTCGCCGGCCGAGACGACCGGAACGCGCGGGGTGGAAAAAGCGAGTTGCGCGACGACCTGGCGGAACTCGTCCAGCATCGGCTCCATCAGGACCGAGTGGAACGCGTGCGAGACGCGCAGGCGGCGGTGCTTGGCGAACTTGGCGGCGACCGCGACGACGGCGTCCTCGACGCCGGAGAGCACGACCGACTCCGGGCCGTTGACGGCGGCGATGTCGACGCCGTCCTCCAGCACCAGCTGAACGTCCACTTCGGACGCGCGCACGGCGACCATCACGCCGCCCTCGGGCAGCGCGCCCATCAGCCGGGCGCGGGCCGCGACCAGCGTGCAGGCGTCGTCGAGGGTCAGGACGCCGGCGACGTGCGCGGCGGCGATCTCGCCGACCGAGTGCCCGGCGACGTGGTCCGGGCGCACGCCCCAGGTGTCGAGGAGCCTCGCCAGCGCGACCTCGAACGCGAAGAGCGCGGGCTGCGCGAACTCCGTCCGGTCGATCCGGTCGTCGCCGAGGGCGTCGCGCAGGTCCGGGAATCGCTCGACGATCTCGTCGAAGGCGGCCGCGAAGGCCGGGTAGACCTCGGCCAGGCGGCGGCCCATGTCGCGGTGCTGCGCGCCCTGGCCGGAGAACAGGAACGCCGTCTCGCCGCGGACCGCGGACGCCGTGGTGACGCCGGGAGCCGCGCCCTTGTCGAGCCAGCCGCGCAGGGCTTCGCGCAGGGTCGCGGAGTCCGGGCCGACGGCGGCCAGGCCGTGTTCGAACCCCGCGCGCGTCACCGCCGACGACAGGGCGACGTCGGCGGCGGGTGTCGTGTGGGTGGTGGCGGCGAGAAGGCGCTCGACCTGGGCTCGCAACGCCGTCTCGGAGCGGGCCGAGGCGAACCACGGCACCGGGCCCGCGGTGGTCGTGGGCTCGACGGTTTCGGGCTCGGGGGCCTGCTCGACGATCGTGTGGGCGTTGGTCCCGCTGACCCCGAACGACGACACCGCCGCGCGGCGCGGGCGGTCGGTCTCGGGCCAGGACACCTGCTCGGTCACCGGGGTGACGGCGCCGGCGGACCAGTCCACCTCGGACGACGGCGTCTCGGCGTGCAGCGTGCGCGGCACTTCGCCGTGGCGGATCGCCATGACCATCTTGATGATCCCGGCGACCCCGGCGGCGGCCTGGGTGTGGCCGAAGTTCGACTTCACCGAGCCCAGCAGCAGCGGCGTCTCGCGGTCCTTGCCGTAGGTCGCGAGCAGCGCCTGGGCCTCGATCGGGTCGCCGAGCTTCGTGCCGGTGCCGTGGGCCTCCACGACGTCGATGTCGTTCGTCGTCAGGCCGGACGCGGCGAGCGCCGAGCGGATCACGCGCTGCTGCGACGGTCCGTTGGGGACGGTCAGGCCGCTGCTGGCGCCGTCGGAGTTCACGGCGGTGCCACGCAGCACGGCGAGCACCGGGTGGCCGTGGCGTTGCGCGTCGGAAAGCCGTTCCAGCACGAGGATGCCGGCGCCTTCGGACCAGCCGACACCGTCGGCGCCGTCGGCGAAGGCCTTGCAGCGGCCGTCCGGCGCGAGGCCGCCCTGCTTGCTGAACTCGGCGAACGCTTCGGGCGTCGCCATGACCGTGACACCACCGGCGAGGGCCAGGGAGCATTCGCCGGAGCGCAGGGACTGCGTCGCCCAGTGCGCGGCGACCAGCGAGGACGAACAGGCGGTGTCGACGGTGACCGAGGCGCCTTCGAACCCGAAGGCGTAGGCGATCCGGCCGGACAGCACCGCGGCGGTGTTGCCGGTGCCGGTGTGCCCTTCGACGGTCTCGCCGGACGCGGCGAGGAGCTTGCCGTAGCTCTGGCCGTTGGTGCCGACGAAGACGCCGGTGCGGCTGCCGCGCAGGCTCGCGGGGACGATCCGGGCGCGTTCGAGGGCCTCCCAGGTGACCTCCAGCAGCACGCGCTGCTGCGGGTCCATGGCGAGGGCCTCGCGCGGGGAGATGCGGAAGAAGCCGGCGTCGAAGCGGTCGGGTTCGTCGACGAAGCCGCCGCGCCAGGCGTCGACGTCACCGAGGCTGACGGTGCTGCGGTCGACGCCGGCGAGCAGCGCGTCCCAGCCGCGGCCCGCGGGCAGCGGCCCGATCGCGTCGGTGCCGGCCGCGACGAGGTCCCACAGCTGCTCCGGCGAGGAGACGCCGCCGGGAAACCGGCAGCCGATCCCGATCACGGCGATCGGCTCGGACGCGGCCGTCTCGAACTCGCGCACGCGCTGCCGGGACCGGTGCAGGTCGGCGGTGACGCGCTTGAGGTAGTCACGAAGCTGGCTCTCGCTAGCCATCCTGGCCTCTCGGTGTCGTCCGGACGGGTCCGGCGGCGCCGGATCCCGGGGCCGGGTCCGGATTCCGCATCGCGTGAGTCAAACCCACCCCACGCCCGCAAACCCTTAGTCTTTCCGGCCGCCCCCGGAGCCCACACCGGCCAACACACGCGCGAGAGCGGCCAACACGCCAACGCTTGGCCCCTCCGGACGCCGTGTCGGCCCTTCCGGGCGCCGTGTTGGCCGCTGCAGACGCCGTGTTGGCCGCTCCCGGCGCCGTGCCGGCCGCTCCCCCAGCGCCGCGGACCGCGCGCAACAGTAGGTAAATCACGGAAACTCCGCTGTTACGGTCGCCCGGTCCGCGCGCTTCCCGTCCGTGAAAGGTGCTCGACCATGAGCCGAGATCGGCGCCCGATCCTCTTCGTCAGCTCGCCGGACAGCGGACTGATCAACCCCCAGCTGGTGCTGGCCGCCGAACTTTCCCGGCGCGACGTTCCCGACCTGTACTTCGCGACGAGCGACAACCGCCGTGACGAGGTCGAGGCGATCGGCAGCGTCGCGTTCCGGTCGCTCGGCGCGCCGATCCCCGAGCTGTCCTCGGGTGCCTGGGACGACGAGACCTACGCGGCCGTCACCCAGCAGTCCCGCTGGAAGGCGCACAAGGCGCTGATGCGCCAGACCTTCGACACCCGCTTCCGCAACGCGACCTACCGCGCGCTCGAGGAGATCGTCCGCGAGGTCGAGCCGGCGCTCATGGTGATCGACTCCCTGCTGCACGCGGGTTTCGAGCTGGCCGTCACCTACGGCATCCCGTACGTCGTCAGCGCGCCGTTCTCGCCGAGCAACCTCGTCAACAAGCTCCCGAAGACCTACCCCGCCCCGCACTCCGGGCTGCCGCAGGACATGACACCCAAGCAGCGCCGGGAGAACAACGCCTTCCGCCGCCGCCGCGGCCGTCTGTTCATCGCGGACTCGCTGCTGCGCAGGCGGGTCGTCGAGTACGTCAAGTCCAACAAGGAGCTGGGCGTGTCGCGGCTGGCCGCGAAGTACACGTCCCGGATCGACCAGGCGAAGCTGGTGTTCAGCTACACCCTGGCCGAGCTCGACTACCCGCTCGAGATCCCGGAGCACTTCCGGATGCTCGGCGCGATCCTGCCGCCGATCCCGGAGCTGCCGGACGAGCAGGACGTCAAGGGCTGGCTCGACCGGCACGAATCCGTGGTGTACATGGGGTTCGGCACGGTCGCCCGGCTGGGTGCGACCGAGGTCGCGAACCTCGTCGAGGTCGTGCGGCGCCTCTACGGCGACCACTCCGTGCTGTGGCGGCTGCCCGCCGCGGCCCACAAGCTCCTGCCCGACGACCTGCCCGCGAACCTGCGGATCGAGAAGTGGCTGCCCTCGCAGCTGGACGTCCTCGCCCACCCGCACGTGCGCGCCCACTTCACCCACGGCGGCGGCAACGGGTTCGTCGAGAGCCTCTACTTCGGCAAGCCGCTGCTGACCCGCCCGCTGTTCGTCGACTGCTACGACCAGGCTGTGCGCGGCCGGGACCTCGGCGTCGGCCTGGTGGTCGACCGGCCCGAGATCGTCGACGTCGACGACACCGTCGCGAAGCTGACCGAAGTGCTGCGGAACCCCGAGTTCACCACCCGGGCCCGGGAAATCGCCCGGCTGCAGCACGAACCCGGCCGCGGCCGCGAAACCGCTGCCGACCTGCTGCTGTCCCTCGTCACCGGCGAGCCGGCCGCGCAGTCACCCACCCCGTCGGCCCGGCTCGCCCGGTGACCGGCCGGCGCACCCGGAGGTATCGATGATCAAGGCCCAGGGGCTGGCCCGGACGTTCACCGCGCAGGGCCGCACGGTCGAGGCGGTGCGCGGCGTCGACCTGGACGTCGGCGCCGGCGAGATCGTGGCGTTCCTCGGCCCGAACGGCGCTGGGAAGACCACGACCATGCGCATGCTGACGACGTTGATCAAGCCGACGGCCGGCACGGCGACCATCGCCGGTGCCGACCTGCTCACCGAACCGACGAGCGTGCGCCGGCACATCGGCTACGTCGCCCAGGGCGGCGGTACGGTCGAGGAGCGCAAGGTCAGCGAGGAACTGGTGCTGCAGGGCCGGTTGTACGGCCTCAACAAGTCCGACGCGCTCGAGCGGGCGCGGGACATCTCGCACCAGCTCGACCTCGACGGCCTGCAGGACCGCCTCACGGTGACGCTCTCGGGCGGCCAGCGGCGCCGGCTCGACCTGGCGCTCGGCATGGTCCACAGCCCGGCGCTGCTGTTCCTCGACGAGCCGACCACCGGTCTCGACCCGCAGAGCCGCGCCCACCTGTGGAGCCACATCCGGCGGCTGCGCGACGAGCAGGGCGTCACGGTGTTCCTCTCGACGCACTACCTCGACGAGGCCGACGCGCTGGCCGACCGGATCCAGATCATCGACAACGGCGTGATCGTCGCCGAGGACACCCCGGACGCGCTGAAGTCGCGGCTGCTCGGCGACGGCGTCGAGGTCACGGTGCCCGAGGAGCTCGCCGACCACGCCGAGCTGGTCGTCGCCGGCCTGGGCTCGGCGGAACGGCTGCGGCGCGACGGCGCGACCCTGCACTTCCAGGTCGCGCACAGCGAGGAGGTCCTGTCGCCGCTGGTCCGGGCGCTGGACCGGGCGGACATCCCGCTGGTCGCGCTGCGCGTCCAGCGGCCGACGCTCGACGACGTGTTCTTCACCCTGACCGGCCGGAGCCTGCGCGAGCCGGCCGCCGCCGGACTCGAACCCGACGGAGTCACCGATGCTGCGTGAAGCGACCCTGATCTACCGCAGCGAACTGGCCGTCACGCTGCGGAACAAGCCGTACCTGATGATGGGCATGATCCAGCCGGTGCTGTACCTGGTGCTGTGCGGGCCGCTCCTGGCCGTGCTGGTGACGCGCGCGCCGGGCACCCCGGCGGGCACGTCGTGGGTGGACCTGACCCCGGCGCTGATCGTCCAGATCGCGGCGACCAACGGCATCTACGGCGGCTACATCCTGCTGAGCAACCTCCGCAACGGCACCCTGGACCGGCTGCGCGTCACCCCGGTCAGCCGGACGTCGCTGAGCCTGGGCAAGGCCCTGCCGTCGGTGACGCTGTCGCTGATCCAGAGCGTGATCATCCTGGTACTGGCGGGCGGCGTCTTCGGCGTCTCGCTGAGCATCGTGGGTGTGCTGCTGGTGCTGGCGATCGCGGCGCTGACGTCGATGACGATCGCCTGCTGCTCGCACGCGATCGTGCTGAAGCTGAAGAACGAGGACGCGTTCTCGTCGCTGGTGAACATCGCGATCCTGCCGCTGACGCTGCTGTCGGGCATCCTGCTCCCGATCACCCCCGACCGCGCCCCGACGTGGCTGTACGTCCTGTCGCGCTTCAACCCGCTCGCGTACATCGTGGACATCAGCCGCGCGAGCTTCCGCGAGACCCTCCCGCTGGTCCCGACCCTGATGGGCGCGGTGGTCATCATCGCGCTGGCGGCGTTGGCCCTGCGCTGGAACACCCGCACGTTCCAGACCGAAACCGCTTAAGCTCCACACGAAAGCCGGGCCGGGGACACGTTCCCCGGCCCGGCTTTTGTCTGTCCGCGCCCGTGATCGGCGCCGGAACCGACGTGATCGGTCCCGTGACTCGCGTGATTGAGGGCGGAACTGACGTGATTGGGGCCGGAACTCGCGAGTTCCGGCCCCAATCACGTGGATTACGGGGCCAGACACGCGAGTTACGCGTCCAGTCACGCGGGTTACGGGTTTCCGCACACGCGAAACGGGGCCGACGGCACTTGCCGGCGGCCCCGTTTCGCGTTGGGGTTAGGAGAGTTCGGAGTCGATCAGGCGGAACAGCTCGCCGTCGCTGGCGGAGTCCAGGGAGTCGAGGAAGCCGTCGCCGCCGGCGTCCAGGCGGTCCAGCAGCGCGCGGAGGCGAGTGGTCAGGGTGGTCATCGCGGCCGGCGGGAGGTCCGGGGTTTCCGCCAGCTGTTCGAAGCGGGTCAGCTCCGACAAGACGCGCTCCGCGGGGTCGGTGTCCTCCGGGCTCAGGAGGTCGCGCAGGTGCTCGGCGAGGGTCCGGGGGTTGGGGTGGTCGAACAGGACCGTCGCCGGGAGGGTGAGGCCCGTCGCGTAGCTGAGGCGGTTGCGCAGCTCCACCACCGTCAGCGAGTCGAAGCCGATCTCGGTGAAACCGACGTCCGGGTCGATCGCCTGCGGGGTGTTGTGGCCCAGCACGCTCGCCGCCAGTTCGCGGACCAGCCCCAGCAGCTCCTTCTGCTGCGCCGCGGGCTCGAGGTCGCCCAGCTGCGGCACGAACGACCGCAGGCCCTCTTCGCTGATCTTGGCCGTGCGGCGGACCTTCGGAACGAGACCGTGCAGCACCGGCGGGACGACGTGACCGCGCAGGATCGCGAGGTCCAGGGCCACCGGGACGATGGTCGCGGTACCGGCGCGAAGAGCCGCGTCGAACAGGGCCAGGCCCTCTTCCGGACGCAGCCGCCGCATGCCGGACTTCTCCAGCCGCTGCGCGTCGACGTCGGCGAGCGTGCCCGCCATGCCGTCCGCCTGGGCCCACGGGCCCCACGCCAGCGACAGCGCCGGCCGCCCCTCGTCACGCCGGAGTTCGGCCAGCGCATCGAGGAACGAGTTGGCCGCCGCGTAGTTGCCCTGGCCGACGCCGCCGAGCAGGCCGCTCGCCGACGAGTACAGGACGAACGCCGACAGGTCGAGGTCGCGGGTCAGGTCGTGCAGGTGCCAGGCGCCGTCCACCTTGGGGCGCAACACCTTCTTCAGCCGCGCCGGGGTCAGCGACCCGACGACGCCGTCGTCGAGCACGCCCGCCGTGTGCACGACCGCCGTCAGCGGGTGGTCGACGGGCACTGACGCGAGCAGGTCCACGACGTCCTCGCGGTCCGACGTGTCGCACGCGGCCACCCGGACGTCGGCGCCGAGTTCCTTCAGCTCCGCCACCAGTTCCGCGGCCCCGGCGGAGCCGAGACCCCGACGGCTGGCGAGCAGCAGGTGCCGGACGCCGTGGGTGGTGACGAGGTGCCGGGCCAGCAGCCGGCCCAGTCCCCCGGTGCCGCCGGTGACGAGCACCGTGCCGTCGCCGAGGTCGAAGTCCGCAGCCGCCGCGGCAGGCGCTCGCACCAGGCGGGCGCGGTGCAGGACGCCGTCCCGCACCGAGATCTGGGTCTCCCCCGACGCCACGACGACGGGCAGCACACCCGCATCCGACGCGCCGAGGTCGGCCAGCAGGAACCGGCCCGGGTTCTCCGACTGCGCGGCCCGGACGAGCCCGTGCACGGCCGCGGCGACCGGGCCGCCGCCGCGGGTGACGAACACCGCCGGGACGCCGTCGAGGCCTTCGGCGGCCAGCAGGAACTGCAGCTGGTCCAGCACGGTCGCGGTCGCGCGGTGCGTGACGGCGGCCAGGTCGTCGCCTTCGGTCACGACCGGGATGACGAGCACCGCGTCGTCGCTCGCCGCGGCCACCAGGCCGGGCAGGTCGGCGTGGGTTTCGGCGTCCGGGAAGCCCGCGGAGTCACCGAGCACGAGCCAGCGGGCCACACGCGGCGACGGCGTTTCGGGCAACGGCGTCCACTCCAGGTGGAACAGCGAGTCGGAACCCGACTCCCGTGGCGCGACAGCGGCTTCGCCGAGCACCACCGTCTCCGCCGACGCGACGAGCGCGCCGGCGGCATCGGTGAGGTCGAGCGCGATCGTGTCCTCGGCCGTCCGCCGGACGTGGACGCGGGCAGCCGCGGCACCGGCGGCGTGCAGCGCGAACCGCGTCCAGCCGGTCGCCGCGCGGGACGTCGAATCCAGCAGTGACACGGCCTGCAGCGCCGCGTCGAGCAACGCCGGGTGGAGCCCGAACTTGGCGGCGTCGTCCTGCCGCTCGGCGGGCAGCGCGATCTCCGCGAACACCTCGTCCGCGGCCAGCCACGCCGTCCGCAGGCCGCGGAAAGCGGCGCCGACGACGTGCCCGCGCTCGGCGAGCCCGTCGTAGAAGTCCTCGAGATCGACCTCGGTCGCGTCCGGCGGCCACGTCGGGTCGACCGCGGGTTCGCCGGCGCCCATCGAGAGCCGGCCGGACGCGGTGCGCGTCCACGACGCCTCGCCGACCCCCTCGGGCCGGGTCCAGATGGTCAGGTCCCGGTCACCCGCGGGGTTCGCGGCGGCGACGACGACCTGGGCGTGCACCCCGCCGACCGGCGGCAGCGTCAACGGCGCCTCGACGGTCAGCTCGGCGACGACGTCGCAGCCGACCTCGTCACCCGCCCGCACGGCGAGTTCGACGAACCCGGCCTCCGGGAACACGATCGTCCCCTCGACGGTGTGGTCGGCCAGCCACGGCTGCACCTGCGGCGACAGCGCGCCGGTGAACAGGAACCCGCCGGACTCCGGCAGCGCGACCCCGGCGCCGAGCAGCGGGTGCTCGGCGGAGTGCAGGCCGGACAGGCGCAGGTCGCCGCCCGCGCCGTGGAAACCCTCGGGCCAGTACCGATCGGCGGCGAAGGGGTAGGTGGGCAGCGCCACCGGGACGCCGCCGCCGAAGAACGCGGCCCAGTCCAGGGGCACGTTCCGGGCGTGCAGGCGGGTCAGGGCCGCCACCAGCGCACGACACTCGTCGGTGCGGACGGCCGCGACGACCTCCCCCGCGTCCTCGGCCAGGCTGTCGGCGGCCATCGCGGCGGCGACGCCGTCCGGGCCGACGTCGAGGAACGTCGTCGCACCGGCCTCGGCGAGCGTCGTGACGGCGTCCGCGAACCGGACGGCCTCGCGCGCCTGACGCACCCAGTACTCCGGCGAGTCCAGCTCGGTCGCGAGAGCGCCGGTGACGCCCGAGACGACCGGGATCGACGGCGCCGCGAACTCCAGCTCCGCCACGACCTTGCCGAACTCGTCCAGAGCGGGCTCGATCAGCGGTGAGTGGAAGGCGTGGGAGACCGACAGCCGCCGCGTCTTCGCGAAGTGCGCACCCAGCGCGAGCACGGCTTCTTCGGTGCCGGAGACGACGACGGACCGCGGGCCGTTGAGGGCGGCGATGGCGACGTCGCCGGTGAGCAGCGGCCGGACCTCGTCCTCGGTCGCCACGAGCGACAGCATCGCGCCGCCGGGCGGCAGGGCCTGCATGAGCCGGCCGCGCGCTGCGACCATCCGGCAGGCGTCGGCCAGGTTCAGCACGCCGGTGACGTGCGCGGCCGCGATCTCGCCGATCGAGTGTCCCGTCACGAAGTCCGCCCGCACGCCCCACGATTCCAGGAGCCGGTAGAGCGCGACCTCGAAGGCGAAGATGGCGGGTTGGGCGTAGCCGGTCTCGTTGAGCAGCTCGGTGTGGTCGCCGTGCAGTACGGAGCGCAGCGGGCGGTCGAGTTCGACGTCGAGGTGGGCGAGCACGGCGTCGAGCGCGTCGGCGAACACCGGGTACGCGGCGGCGAGATCACGGCCCATGCCCGGACGCTGGCTGCCCTGCCCGGCGAACAGGATCGCGAGCTTCCCGCCGGCCGGTCCGGCCGCGGTGGGCGCCCGGGTCCCGCGCGCCAGCACGGTGAGGCCGTCGAGCAGTTCGTCCCGGTCGCCCGCGACGAGACCGGCGCGGTGGTCGAACCGCGCGCGGCCCGCCAGCGCGGCGGCGAGGTCGGCGACGGCGACGTCCGGGTGCTCGGTGACGAACGTGGCCAGCCGCTCGGCCTGCGCCGCGAGCTGGTCGGGCGTGCGAGCCGAGACCACGACGGGCACCGGACCGGCGACCGACGCAGGCGCCGATTCGAGCGCGGTGGCCTGCTCCAGGATCACGTGCGCGTTGGTGCCGCTGACACCGAACGACGACACGCCCGCGCGGCGCGGCCGTCCCGTCTCGGGCCAGTCCTGCCGGTCGGCCAGCAGCGTGACGGCGTCGGGCTGCCAGTCCACTTTGGACGTCGGGGTGTCGAGGTGCAGGGTCTTCGGCAGCACGCCGTGGCGGATGGCCTCGACCATCTTGATCACCCCGGCGACGCCGGCGGCGGACTGCGAGTGGCCGATGTTGGACTTGATCGAGCCGAGCAGCAGCGGCCGTTCGCGGCCCGTGCCGTAGGCGGCGATCAGGGCCTGGGCCTCGATCGGGTCGCCCAGCTGGGTGCCGGTGCCGTGCGCCTCGACGGCGTCGACCTCGGTGCCGGTCAGGCCCGCGTTGGCCAGGGCCTGGCGGATGACGCGCTGCTGCGACGGCCCGTTCGGGGCGGTGAGGCCGTTGGACGCGCCGTCGGAGTTGACCGCAGTCCCGCGCACCACAGCCAAGGGCGTGTGGCCGTTGCGGACGGCGTCGGACAGCCGTTCCAGCAGGAGCAGGCCGGTGCCCTCGGACCAGCCGGTGCCGCCCGCGGCCTCGTCGAACGACCGGCAACGCCCGTCGGCCGCGAGGCCGCCCTGGTAGCTGAACTCGACGAACGCGCTGGGCGTCGCCATCACGGTGACGCCGCCGGCGACGGCCAGGGAGCACTCGCCGGACGCCAGGGCGCGCGCGGCCATGTGCAGCGCGACCAGGGAAGACGAGCACGCGGTGTCGACGGTGACCGAGGGGCCTTCGAGGCCGAACAGGTAGGAGATCCGGCCGGACAGGACGCTGGTGGCGGCGCCGGTGAGCAGGTGCCCGGCCAGCTCCGGCGGCGGTGAGTAGCCGTTGCCGGAGCCGCCGACGTAGACGCCGGTGTCGCTGCCGCGCAGGCTGTCCGAGGCGACGCCGGCGCGTTCGAACAGCTCCCAGGCCGTTTCGAGGAGCTGGCGCTGCTGCGGGTCCATGGCGAGGGCTTCGCGGGGCGAGATGCCGAAGAAGCCGGCGTCGAAGTCGGCGACGCCGTCGACGAACCCGCCTTCCTGGACGTAGGACATGCCGCCGCTGAGGCCGAGCAGGTCCCAGCCGCGGTCGACGGGGAACTCGGTGATCGCGTCGGTGCCGTCGGCGACGAGGCGCCACAGGTCCTCGGGCGAGCGGACGCCGCCCGGGTAGCGGCAGCTCATGCCGACGATGACGATCGGGTCGCCGTCGACGATCCCCGACGCCGCCGGGGCGGCCGCGAGGTCGCCGCCGCCGAGCAGCTCGGTCGCCAGCAGGCGCGCGACGGCGTCCGGGCGCGGGTGGTCGAACACGAGTGTGGAGGGCAGGGTGAGGCCGGTCGCGGCGTTGATCCGGTTCCGCAGCTCCACCGAGGTGAGCGAGTCGAAGCCGAGGTCGCGGAACGGCCGGCGCGCCTCGATGGCGGCGCCACCCGCGTAGCCGAGCAGGCCCGCGACCTGGTCGCGGACGAGGTCGAGCAGCGCGTCTTCGCGTTCGCGCTCGGACAGGCCACGCAGCCGGTCCAGCAGCGCCGACGCGGTCGAGACGGCGTCGGCGGACGGGCCGTCCGCCAGGTCCCGCACCTCGGGCAGCTCGTCGAGGAGCGTGCCCGCGCGGCGGGAGGTCAGGGCCGGGACGAACCGGTCCCACCGGACGTCGGCGAGCACGACGGCGGTGTCGTCGTGGGCGACGGCCTGGCCCAGCGCGAGCAGCGCCTGGTCGGGGTCGAGGGGCGGCAGGCCGCGCGCCCGCAGGAACTCGGCCGTTTCCTCGTCGGCGGCGACGCCGGTGCCGGCCCACGCGCTCCAGGCGATCGACGTCGCGGCCAGGCCGCGGTCGCGGCGGTGGCGGGCCAGGGCGTCGAGGCCGGTGTCGACGGCGGCGCGGTCGCGCTGGCCTTCGGCGCCCCAGATCGCGGACACCGACGAGAACAGCACGAACGCGTCGAGGTCGTGGTCGGCGAGGACGTCGTCGAGCAGGACGGCGGAGTCGTAGGCACCGGCTTCCGCCATGCCGGCGGTGTGCAGCACGGCGGTCAGGGGCCGGTCCGCTGGGACGGTGGCGAGCAGGGCGGTCAGCGCGTCGCGGTCGGCGAGGTCGTCCGGGCCCGCGTGCAGGACGTTGACGTCGGAGAGCCAGCGCGTGACGTGCTCGCCGAACCCTTCGTGGCCACCGGTGACCAGGACGGTCCCGTGCGGGCGCCACGGCTCGGCCGCTCCCCCGGCCGCGGAGCGGACCAGACGGCGGCCGAACAGGCCGGAGGCGCGCACGGCGACCTGGTCTTCAGGCCCACCGACGGCGGCGGCGAATCGCGCCGCGGCCCGAGCGTCGAGCGTCTCGGGCAGGTCGATCAGGCCGCCCCAGGCGCGCGGGAACTCCAGGGCCAGCACCCGCCCGGCGCCCCAGAGCGCGGCGCGGGCGGGGTCGTGGACCGGCTCGGAGCGGCCGACCGACACCGCGCCGCGGGTGACGCACCACAGCGGCACCACGGTCTCGGCGTCGGCCAGTGCCTCGGTGAGCGCGGCCGTCGTCGCGAAGGACGTCCCGTCGAGGTCGAGCAGTGAGATGACTCCGGTGTAGTCCTGGCCCGGCAAGGCTTCGCGCAGGGCCTCGACGGCGTCGGTCTCGACGCGGACCTGGACGGCGTTCAGTGAGTCGAGGGCTTCCGCGATGTCGGCGGGCAGGTCGGCGGGGACGAGCGCGAGCCACCGGCCCGGCGCGGACGTCTCGACCGGCAGCGGCTTCCACGTGATGCGGTAGCGCCAGGCGTCCACAGCGGACTGTTCGCCGCGTCGGCGGCGCCACGACGAGAGCGCGGGCAGGACGCGGGTGAGCGCGTCCTCTTCGACGTCGAGGGTGGTGCTGAGCGCGGCGAAGTCGGCGTCGTCGACCGCCGTCCAGAACTCGGCCTCCGCTGGGTCCGCGACGGCGTCGGCCGAGGCCGGCTCGGGCCAGTAGTACTCGTGCTGGAAGGCGTAGGTCGGCAGCGGGACGATCCGCGCGCCGGTGGCCAGCAGCGCCTTCCAATCCGGGCTGACGCCGCGGACGTGCGCCTCGGCGACCGACGCCAGGAACCGGTCGAGGCCGCCGTTGTCGCGGCGCAGGGTGCCGGTGACGACCGCGCGGGCGTCGGCGGACTCGGCGGTGTCCTGGATCGCGACGGCCAGCACCGGGTGCGAGCTGATCTCGAAGAACACCTGGTACTGCAGGGAAAGCAGCTCACGGACGGCGTCCTCGAAGCGGACCCGCTGACGCAGGTTCCGGTACCAGTAGGACGCGTCCATCTTGGTCGTGTCGAGCCAGTCGCCGTCGACCGTGGAGAAGAACGGGATGTCCGACTGTCGCGGCGAAAGCCCGGCCAGCGCGGTGTGCAGTTCCTGCTCGATCAGCTCGACGTGCGCGGAGTGCGACGCGTAGTCGACGTCGACGCGGCGGACGCGGATCTCGGCCGCCGTCAGCTCGGCGATCAGCTGCTCCCCCGCCTCCGGGTCCCCGGCGACGACGACGGACGACGGGCTGTTGACCACGGCGATCGACAGCTTGCCCTCGTACGGCGTCAGCCGCGCCTCGACGTCGGCGACCGGCAAGGCCACCGAAATCATGCACCCGGCACCGGCCAGCCGGCGGGCGATGGCCTGGCTGCGCAACGCGACGACGCGGGCGGCGTCGGCCAGGCTCAGCGCGCCGGACACGCAGGCGGCCGCGATCTCGCCCTGGGAGTGGCCGGCGACGGCGTCCGGCCGGATGCCGGCGGACTGCCACAGCGCGGCCAGGCCGACCATGACGGCGAACGACGCGGGCTGGATGACGTCGACCCGGTCCAGCTTGGGCGCGTCGTCGTCACCGCGCAGGACGGCGGTCAAGGACCAGTCGACGTGCGCGGACAAGGCTGCTTCGCACTCGGCGATCCGGGCCGCGAACACCGGCGACTCGGCCAGGAGCCGCGCGCCCATGCCGGCCCACTGCGCGCCCTGGCCGGGGAAGACGAAGACGATCTGGCCGTCGACGTCGGCGGCGCCGGTGGTCACGGCCGGGTCCGGGGTGCCGGCCGCGAGCGCGGCGAGGCCCGCACGCGGGTCGTCGGCGACGACCACCGCGCGGTGGTCGAGGGCGGCGCGGGACGCGGCCAGCGACCACGCGAGGTCAGGTGCGTCGAGGTCGCCGTCGCCGAGGTGGTTCAGCAGGCGGGCGGCCTGGGCTTTCAAGGCGGCTTCGGTGCGGCCGGCCAGCACGAACAGGCGGACTCCGGCGGGCGCGGTTTCCCCGGCGGTCGCTTCGGCGGGCTCGGCCTGTTCGAGGATGACGTGGGCGTTGGTACCGCTGATGCCGAACGAGGAGACGGCGGCGCGGCGCGCGCGGTCCACCTCGGGCCAGGCGGTGTTCTCGGTGACGACCTCGACGGCGCCCGCGGTCCAGTCGACCTGGGACGACGGGCCGTCCAGGTTGACCGACTTCGGCACGACGCCGTGGCGCAGCGCCTGGACCATCTTGATCACGCCCGCGACGCCGGCGGCGGCCTGGGTGTGGCCGATGTTCGACTTCACCGAGCCGAGCAGCAGCGGCGTCTCGCGGCCGCGGCCGTAGGTGGCCAGCAGGGCCTGGGCCTCGATCGGGTCACCCAGGGGCGTGCCGGTGCCGTGGCCTTCGACGACGTCCACATCGGACAGTCCGAGCCCGGCGCCGGTCAGCGCCTGGCGGATGACACGCTGCTGCGACGGGCCGTTCGGCGCGGTGATGCCGTTGGACGCGCCGTCCTGGTTGACCGCCGAGCCGCGCAGCACGGCGAGGACTTCGTGGCCGTTGCGGCGCGCGTCCGTCAGGCGTTCCAGCATGATCAGGCCGACGCCCTCGGACCAGCCGACGCCGTCCGCGGCGTCCGCGTAGGACTTGCAGCGGCCGTCGCGGGCGAGGCCGCCCTGCGCGGAGAAGTCGACGAACGAGCCCGGCGTCGCCATGATCGTGACACCGCCGGCGAGGGCCAGGTCGCAGTCGCCAGCGCGCAGCGCCTGCGCGGCCCAGTGCATCGCGACCAGCGACGAGGAGCACGCCGTGTCGATCGTGACAGCGGGGCCTTCGAGGCCCAGGGAGTAGGAGACGCGGCCGGACATGACGCTGCCCGCGGTGCCGACGCCCAGGAAACCGAGGGCCTCTTCGGGGAACTGCGCGCCCTGGCCGTAGTCGTGGTACATCACCCCGGCGAACACGCCGGTTTTGCTTCCCCGCAACGAAAGCGGGTCGACGCCGGCGCGTTCGATGGCCTCCCACGACGTCTCCAGCAGGAGGCGCTGCTGCGGGTCCATCGCCAAGGCCTCACGCGGCGAGATGCCGAACAGGCCGGGGTCGAACTTCCCGGCGCCGTCGACGAAACCGCCTTCGCGGACGTAGGAGCGGCCGCGCTCGTCGCCGAACAGCGAGTCCAGGTCCCAGCCGCGGTCCTCGGGGAACCCGGCGATGCCGTCGCCGCCGGAGAGGACGAGGTCCCAGAGGTCCTCCGGCGACCGCACGCCGCCCGGGTAGCGGCACGCCATCGACACGATCGCGACCGGCTCCTGCTCCGCCGACTCCAGCTCCTCGACGCGCTTGCGCGTCTTGGCGAGGTCGGCGGTGACCCACTTGAGGTATTCGACGAGCTTCTTGTCCTCGGTCATGGCGGCCTCAGCCTTCCTGGTCGAAGGGGGACCCGGGTGCGTCACCGAGCCGGCCCAGTTCGTTGTCGATGAAGGCGAACACCTCGTCGGTGCTGGCCGCGTCGATCCGGTCGGTGACGTCTTCGGGCGCGGCCGCGCCGCCGATCTTCGCCAGGATCCGGCGCAGCCGGGCCGCGACCTCCGCCTGGGCGACGTCGTCGGCCGAGCTGGTGTCCATCAGCTCGTCGAGCCGGTCGAGCTCCGCCGGCAGCGACGTCGCCGCGGCGGGAGCGGGCGCGAGTTCGGTCCGCAGGTGCCGGGCGAGCCCGGCCGGGGTCGGGTAGTCGAAGACGAGCGTCGCGGACAGCGTCAGGCCGGTGGCCGCGGCCAGGCGGTTGCGGAACTCGACGGCGGTCAGCGAGTCGAAGCCGAGTTCGCGGAACTCGAGGCCGCCGTCGATCCGGTCGGCCGGGTGGCCGAGCACGGCCGAGACCTGGGCCCGCACGAGCGTCAGCAGCGTCCGGTCCTGCTCGTTCTCCCGCATCCCGGCGAGCTTCAGCCGCAGGTCGCCGGCCGCGGCCCGGTCGGCTCCGGCGGCGGCGCTGCGCCGTCCCGGACGGCCGATCGGCCGCAGCAGCCAGGGCAGCTCGCCGCGGGTCCGCAGCACCGGCAGGTCGACGAGCACCGGCACAAGCGCCGATTCCGTCGACGCGACGGCACGGTCGAACAGCTCCGCGCCCTGCTCGCGGCCGAGCGGCGGCATCCCGCCGCGGACCATCCGTTCGCGCTCGGCGTCGGTCAGGTCGCCGGTCATGCCGGTGTCCCACGCGCCCCAGGCCAGCGACAGGCCAGACAGACCCCGGTCGCGGCGCAGGTCGGCGAGGGCGTCGAGGAAGGCGTTGGCCGCCGCGTAGTTCGCCTGACCCGGCGTACCGATGGTGCCGGCGACCGAGGAGAACAGGACGAACCCGGCGAGGGGCAGGTCGGCGGTCAGTTCGTGCAGGTGCCAGGCCGCGTCGAGCTTCGGCGCGAACACGGTGTCCAGGCGCTCGGCCGACAGCGAGCCGACGACGCCGTCGTCGACCACCCCGGCGGTGTGCACCACGGCGGTGAGCGGGTGCTCGGCCGGGATGCCCGCCAGCAACGCGGCCACGGCGTCGCGGTCGGCGACGTCGCAGGCTTCGACGCGGACGTCGGCGCCCGTTTCGGAGAGTTCCGCGACCAGCTCGGCGACGCCGTCGGCGGCCGGGCCGCGGCGGCTGGCCAGCAGCAGGTGCCGGGCACCGCCGGTGACGAGGTGCCGGGCGAAGACCCGGCCCAGGCCACCGGTGCCGCCGGTGATGAGCACGGTGCCGTCGGGGTCCCAGGTCGTCTCGGTGGTGTCGAGGGTCGCGCGGGCCAGGCGGGCCACGTTGAGGACGCCGTCACGCAGGACCAGCTGGGGTTCGCCGGTGGCGACCGCGGCACGCAGCGCGTCCGCGTCGGGCTCGTCGACGTCCAGGAGCACGAACCGCCCGGGGTCCTCGGACTGGGCCGAGCGCACCAGGCCCCAGACGGCGGCGGCCGCGACGTCGGTACGGCCCGGGCCGGCGGCACCGCGCGTGACGAACACGACCTTGGTGGCCGAGTCCGTCTGGAGCTGGTCGAGCACCGACGCGGTGAGCGCGTGCGCGGAGGCTCCGGCGTCGGCGTCCCCGGACACCGGGACGGCGACCACTCCGGCACCGGACGCCACGGCGGCGGCCAGGTCGGGGTGCGTGTCGCAGCCCAGGGTTCCGGCCAGGCCGAAGCCGTCGCCGACCACGGCCCAGGTGCTGTCGTCCGGTTCGGGGACCGGGACCGGCAGCCAGTTCAGGCGGAACAGCGGGTCGGCCGCGTCCGGCGCGGTGGCCGCGCGGAGCGTGACGCCGGTGGCCGACAGCACGGGCTTGCCCGCCTCGTCGGCGATGGCCAGGGAGACGGAGTCGCCGCCGGCCGGGGAGATCCGGACGCGGGCGCGGCTCGCGCCGGCCGCGTGCAGCGACACGCCCGTCCAGGCGAACGGCAACCCGGCCGGGGCGCCTTCGCCGAAGCCGATGGCCTGCAGAGCGGCGTCGAGCAACGCCGGGTGCAGCCCGAACCGCGCGGCTTCCTGGCCCTCGGGCAGCGCCAGTTCGGCGAAGACCTCGGCGCCGTCCTGCCAGACGCGGCTGAGGCCCTGGAACGCGGGCCCGTAACCGAATCCGGCTTCGGCCGACGTTTCGTAGAAGCCCGTCAAGTCCACTTCGGACGCTTCGGCGGGCGGCCAGGTCTCGGGCACCGGCTCGGCGGCCACCGCCTGCGGCGACAGCGTGCCGGTCGCGTGGCGGACCCACTCGTCGGTGTCGTCGGCGCGGGAGGAGATCGTCAGCTCACGACGGCCGGACTCGTCCGGCTCCCCCGCGGCCAGCTGCAGGACGACGGCGCCGTCCGGCTCGAGGACCAGCGGCACGGACAGGGTCAGGTCGGCCACCGACGCGCAGCCGACCTCGTCGGCCGCACGCACGGCCAGTTCGAGGAAAGCCGCGCCCGGGAACAGGATCCGGCCGCCGATGACGTGGTCACGCAGCCACGGCTGGGTGGCCGCGGACAGCCGTCCGGAGAACAGGACGCCGAGCGAGTCGGCCAGGGTGACGGTCGCACCGAGCAGCGGGTGGCCCGTCGGTGCGAGGCCGAGGCCGGTGGCGTCGCCCCCGGCGGCCGGCAGCGGCCAGAACCACTCGTGCTGGAACGCGTAGGTCGGCAGCGAGACGCGCTGGGCACCGGCGAAGTAGTCGTTCCAGCCGACGCTGACGCCGGCGACGTGCAGCCGTGCGATCGCCTCGGTGACCGCGGCTGCCTCGTCACGGTCCTTGCGCAGCAACGGGATCACGCTCGCGGACGGCTCGTCCACGGAAGCGGACAGCGTCGCGTCCGGGCCCACCTCGGCGAAGACGGTCACGCCGGCTTCGGTGAGCCGCTCGACCGCGTCGCCGAAGCGCACGGTGTCGCGGATCTGGCTGACCCAGTACTCCGGCGACGTGACGTCCCCGGCCGAGACGACCGGCACGCGCGGCTTCGCGAACTCCAGGTTCGCCACGACCTCGCCGAACTCGGCGAGCATCGGCTCCATCAGGACGGAGTGGAAGGCGTGCGACACCCGCAGGCGGCGCTGCTTGGCGAACTTCGACGCCACCGCGACGACGGCGTCCTCGTGCCCGGACAGGACCACCGAGCCCGGGCCGTTGACGGCCGCGACGTCGACGCCCTCGCCGAGCAGCGGCAGGACGTCCGACTCGGACGCGCGCACCGCGACCATGACGCCGCCGGTCGGCAGCGCGCCCATGAGCCGGGCGCGGGCGGACACGAGGGCGCACGCGTCGGGCAGGGACAGCACGCCGGCCACGTGGGCGGCGGCGATCTCGCCGACGGAGTGCCCGGTCACGAAGTCCGGGTGCACGCCCCACGACTCCAGGAGGCGGAACAGCGCGACCTCGAAGGCGAACAGCGCGGGCTGCGCGAACTCCGTGCGGTCGATCAGGACCTCGTCGTTCAAGGCGTCCCGGACGGCCGGGTCGAGCAGGGCCAGGATCTCGTCGAACGCGCCCGCGAACACCGGGTACACCTCGTGCAGGCGGCGGCCCATCCCGATCCGCTGCGAGCCCTGCCCGGCGAAGAGGAACGCGACCGGCGGGGCGACCCGCGCCTCGCCGCGCACGACTCCGGCCGGGGTCTCGCCGGCGGCCAGCTCACGCAGGCCGCTGACCAGGCCGTCGAGGTCGTCGGCGACGACCGCCGCGCGCTGGGCCAGCGCCGCGCGCGTCACCGCGGCGGAGTAGGCGAGGTCGGCCGGGGCGAAGGTGTTGTCGGCCTCGATCCGGTCGGCCAGGCGCGCGGCCTGGGACCGGAGGGCCTCCGGAGTCCGTCCGGAGACGACGACCGGCACCGGGCGGGACAGCGGCGCGGACGCACGCGGCGCGGGCCGGTCGGCCGGGGCGGGCTGCTCCAGGATGACGTGGGCGTTGGTGCCGCTGATGCCGAACGACGACACCGCCGACCGGCGGACGCGGTCCACCTCGGGCCAGGACGTGTTCTCCGGCACCAGCGAGACCGCGCCTTCGGTCCAGTCCACATGGGACGAGGGCTCGGCCGAGAACCGGGACTGCGGGACGACGCCGTGGCGCATGGCCTGCACCATCTTGATCACGCCCGCGACGCCGGCGGCGGCCTGGGTGTGGCCGATGTTCGACTTCACCGAGCCCAGCAGCAGCGGCGTCTCCCGGTCACGGCCGTAGGTGGCCAGGAGGCTCTGGGCCTCGATCGGGTCGCCCAGCGGCGTCCCGGTGCCGTGGCCTTCGACGACGTCCACATCGGACACGCCGAGCCCGGACACCGACAGCGCCTGACGGATGACGCGCTGCTGCGACGGGCCGTTCGGGGCGGTCAGGCCGTTGGACGCGCCGTCCTGGTTGACGGCGGAGCCGCGTAGCACGGCGAGGACTTCGTGGCCGTTGCGCCGCGCGTCGGACAGGCGTTCCAGCATGACCAGGCCGACACCTTCGGCCCAGCCGACGCCGTCGGCGGAGTCGGAGAACGACTTGCACCGGCCGTCGCCGGCCAGCCCGCCCTGGGCCGAGAAGTCCACGAACGCACCCGGCGTCGCCATCACGGTCACGCCGCCGGCGAGCGCCAGTTCGCAGTCACCGGCCCGCAACGCCTGTGCGGCCCAGTGCATCGCGACCAGCGACGACGAGCACGCCGTGTCGATCGTGACGGCCGGGCCTTCCAGCCCCAGCGCGTAGGAGACGCGGCCGGACATGACGCTGCCCGCGGTGCCGATCCCGAGGAAACCGAGGGCCTCCTCCGGGAACTGCACGCCCTGACCGTAGTCGTGGTACATCACCCCGGCGAAGACGCCGGTCCGGCTGCCCCGCAGCGAAACGGGGTCGACGCCGGCGCGTTCGATCACTTCCCAGGACGTCTCCAGGAGGAGGCGCTGCTGCGGGTCCATCGCCAGCGCTTCGCGCGGCGAGATCCCGAAGAGCCCAGGATCGAAGCTTCCCGCACCACCGAGAAAACCGCCTTCACGAACATAAGAACGTCCCCGATCCGCCCCGAAGAGGCCACTCAGGTCCCAGCCGCGGTCGGCCGGGAAGGGTCCGACGCCGTCGCCGCCGGTCAGGACCATGTCCCACAGGTCTTCCGGCGACGTGACGCCGCCCGGGTAGCGGCAGGCCATCGACACGATCGCGATCGGCTCGTCGGCGACCGGCGTGGTCGTGGTCCGCGCCCGCAGCACCGGCGCCGCGTCCGCGCCGGACAGCTCGTCGCGGAGGTAACCCGCCAGGACGACCGGCGTCGGGTGGTCGAAGACCAGTGTCGCGGGCAGCCGCAGGCCGGTCGCCGAGGCGAGGTGGTTGCGGAACTCGACCGCCGTCAGCGAGTCGAAGCCGAGGCCGCGGAACTCGCGGGCGACGTCGACGGTGGCGGCGTCGAACCCGAGCACCGCGGCGACCTGCGTGCGGATGACGTCGAGCAGCACCTTCTGCTGCTCCCCCTCGCGCAGGCCGGAAAGCCGGTCGCGCAGGGCGTTCGCGGTCGGCGTCGACCGGCCCGCGCCGCGGCGACCCGGGCGGCCGACCGGGCGCACCAGCCACGGCGGCTCGGCCTGCGACCGGATCAGCGGCAGGTCCATCAGCACCGGCACCAGGGCCGGTTCGCCGGAGTCCAGGGCGCGGTCGAACAGCTCACAGCCCAGCTCGACCGGCAGCGGCGGCATGCCCGCGCGGGTCATCCGCTCGCGGTCGGCGTCGGTGAGGGTGCCGGTCATGCCGGTCTCCCACGCGCCCCAGGCCAGGGACGTCGCGGCCAGGCCGCGGTCGTGCCGGTGGGCGGCGAGCGCGTCGAGGAAGGTGTTGGCGGCGGCGTAGTTCGCCTGGCCCGGCGAGCCGATCGTGCCGGCCACCGAGGAGAACAGCACGAACGCGGCGACGTCGCCGGCCAGCTCGTGCAGGTGCCACGCGGCGTCGGCCTTCGGGCGCAGCACCGTGTCGAGGCGAGCGGCGTCGAGGGAACCGATGACGCCGTCGTCGAGGACACCGGCGGCGTGCACGACGGCGGTGAGCGGCCGGTCGGCCGGAATGGCGGCCAGCAGCGCGGCGACGGCGTCGCGGTCGGCGAGGTCGCACGCTTCGACGCTGACCTCGGTGCCGTGCGCGGCGAGTTCGGCGACCAGCTCGACGAGCCCGTCGGCCGCACCGCCGCGCCGGCTGGCCAGCAGGACGTGCCGGGCGCCGTACTCGGCGGCGATGTGCCGGGCGAAAACCCGGCCCAGGCCACCGGTGCCGCCGGTGATGAGCACGGTGCCGCCGGGGTTCCACGCCCGGCTCGAGGTCGCGGCGGGCCGGGGGCGGCCGAGGCGGGCGACGCGGGCGGTGCCGTCGCGCAGCAGCAGCTGGGGTTCGCCCGTGGCCAGCGCGGCGGGCAGGCCGGACAGCGACACGTCGTCGGCGTCGGCGAGCACGAACCGGCCCGGGTCCTCCGACTGGGCCGAGCGCACGAGGCCCCAGACGGCGGCCGCGGCGAGGTCCGTCGGCGCGGTGCCGGCGGCGCCGTGGGTCACGAAGACGACCCGGCCGAGGCCGCGTTCGCTCGCGGCCTGCACGACGGCCAGGACGTCGGCGGTGACGCGGCGGAGCGCGTCGGGGACGTCGCCGGTGCCGTGGACCGGGACGACGAGGACGTCCGGGTCCGCGGCCAGCGCGGTGTCGAGGTCCGGGTACTCCGGGCCGAGGTCGCCGAGGCGGGTGTCGCGGCCGAGCACGGCCCACTGACCGTCCGGCTCTCCGGCAGGCACCGGCAGCGGCACCCAGTCCAGGCGGAACAGCGGCTCGGGGCCGGACGCGGCCTGGGTCGTCGCGCGCAGCGTCAGGGCGTCGACCGAGAGCACGGCCGCGCCGGACTCGTCGGTCAGCGCGAGGGTGACGGAATCGTCGCCGGCCCGGGTGATCCGGGCGCGGACCTTCTCCGCACCGGTCGCGTGGAGCACGGCACCGGCCCAGGAGAACGGCAGGCCGCCGGGGATGGAGTCCACAAAGGACACCGCTTGGAGCACGGAGTCGAGCAGGGCCGGGTGCAGGCCGAACGCGTCGGCGTCCTCACCGGGCAGCTCCGCCTCGACGAAGACTTCGCCGTCGCGCAGCCAGACGCGCCGCAGGCCCTGGAACTCCGGGCCGTACGCGAAACCGGCACCGGCGAAGTTGTCGTAGAACGCGGTGAGGTCGACGGGCTCGGCGCCGGACGGCGGCCACTCGGTGTCCGGCGCGGCGGTCGGCAGCGTGCCGGGGGCGACGATGCCGGTGCCGTGGCGGACCCATTCGGCGTCCGGACCCTCGGCCCGCGACGAGACGCCGACCTCGCGCCGGCCCGAAGCGTCGGGGGCGCCGACGACGAGCTGCACCAAGCTGGCGGTGTCACCGAGCACGAGCGGCGCGGCGACGGTGAAGTCCTCGACCTGGCCGCAGCCGACCTGGTCCCCGGCCCGCACGACCAGCTCCAGGAAGCCGGCGCCCGGGAACAGGACCTGGCCGCCGATGACGTGGTCGCCCAGCCAGGGCGTCGTCTTGAGCGACAGCCGGCCGGAGAACACCAGGTCACCGGAGCCCGCGACCTCGGTGATCGCGCCGAGCAGCGGGTGCCCGGCCGCGGTCAGGCCGAGGCCGCCGAGCTGGCCCGCGCCGGCCACGAGCCGCGGCCAGAAACGCTGCCGCTGGAACGGGTAGGTGGGCAGTGCGACGCGCCGCGCGCCGGTGCCTTCGAACAGCGCGGCCCAATCCACGGCGACACCGCCGGTGTGGAGGGCGGCCAGCGCGGTGACGGCGGCCGTCTCCTCGTCGCGACCGGCGCGCAGCACCGGCGCGAGGACCTGGTCGTCGCCGTCGACGAGGGCGGTGAGCACGGCGTCCGGGCCGAGTTCGACGAACGCGCTGACGCCCGCGTCGGTGAGCCGGGTGACGGCGTCGGCGAACCGGACGGTGCCGCGGACCTGGCCGACCCAGTACTCCGGCGACGTGACGTCGCCGTCGCACACCACCGGGACGTCCGGCTCGGCGAAGGTCAGCGTCTCGGCGACCGCGCGGAACCCCGCGAGCATCGGGTCCATCGCCGCGGAGTGGAAGGCGTGGGACACGGTGAGCCGCTTGGTCTTCTCGAACCGCGCGGCGATGGCCAGCACGGCGTCCTCGACACCCGAGAGCACCACGGCCTCGGGTCCGTTGACGGCGGCGAGCGAGACGTCGTCGTTGAGGAACGGCCGGACGTCGTCTTCGGTGGCCCGGATCGCCACCATCGCGCCGCCCGCGGGCAGGGTCTGCATCAGGCGGGCGCGAGCGACGACGAGGGTGCAGGCGTCGGCGAGGGACAGCACACCCGCGCAGTGGGCGGCCGCGATCTCGCCGACCGAGTGCCCGGCGAGGAACGCGGGCCGCACGCCCCACGACCGCACGAGCCGGAACAGGGCCACTTCCAGCGCGAACAGCGCGGGCTGGGCCCAGCCGGTCTCGTCGAGCGCGGCCGCGTCCTCGCCGAAGACGACGTCGCGCAGCGAGCGCGGCAGCTCCGTGTCGAGGTGGGCGCAGACGGCGTCGAAGGCGTCGGCGAACACCGGGAAGCGCTCGTAGAGCCCGCGGCCCATGCCGAGGCGCTGCGAACCCTGGCCGGTGAAGAGGAACGCCGCTGTGCGCTCGCGGGCGATGCCGCGAGCGACCTGGTCGCCGGGGGCGAGCAGCACCGCGCGGTGCTCGAACGCCGCCCGCGTCGTGACCAGGGAGAAGCCGGTGTCGATCGGGTCGAGGTCGCGGGGCAGGGCCGCGAGCTGCGCGTCCAGGGCGGCTTCGGACCGGCCGGACAGCACCCACGGCACGACACCCGGCGTGATGTCCCGTCGCGGTTCGACCGGCACGGAGACGGGGGCCTGCTCGATGATCACGTGGGCGTTCGTGCCGCTGAGGCCGAACGACGAGATGCCGGCGCGGCGCGGGTGGCCGTTCTCGCGCCACTCGGTCGCCTCGGTGACCAGCCGGATGTCGCCACCGGTCCAGTCCACGTGGGACGACGGCTCGGTGACGTGCAGCGTCGCGGGCACCAGTTCCCGTTGCAGGGCCAGGACCATCTTGATGATCCCGGCGACGCCGGCCGCGGCCTGGGTGTGGCCGAGGTTGGACTTGACCGAGCCGAGCAGCAGCGGCCGCTCGCGGTCGCGGCCGTACGCGGCGAGCAGCGCCTGGGCCTCGATCGGGTCGCCCAGGGTGGTGCCGGTGCCGTGGCCTTCGACGACGTCCACTTCGGACGGCTGCAGCCCGGCCGACGCGAGCGCCTGCCGGATGACGCGCTGCTGCGAGGGCCCGTTGGGGGCGGTGAGGCCGTTGGACGCGCCGTCGGAGTTGATGGCCGAGCCGGCGACGACCGCCAGCACGTCGTGACCGTGGCGACGCGCGTCGGACAGGCGTTCCACGACGAGGACGCCGATGCCTTCGGACCAGCCGGTGCCGTCGGCGGAGTCGGAGTAGGCCTTGCAGAGGCCGTCCGGGGCGAGGCCGTTCTGGCGGCTGAAGCCGACGAAGCTGACCGGCGTGGACATCACCGTGACGCCGCCCGCGAGGGCGAGTTCGCACTCGCCGGCGCGCAGGGCCTGGGCGGCCAGGTGCAGCGCGACCAGCGACGACGAGCACGCCGTGTCGATCGTCATGGCCGGGCCTTCGAGGCCGAGCGCGTAGGACAGCCGGCCGGACACGACGCTCGCCGCGACGCCGGTGCCCGCGTGGGCCTCGACGTCGGTGGCGGAGTTGACGATCACCCCGGCGTAGTCCTGGCCGTTGGTGCCGACGAAGACACCGGTGCGGCTGCCGCGCAGGCCGCTCGGATCGATGCCGGTCCGCTCGACGGCCTCCCACGAGGTCTCCAGCAGGAGCCGCTGCTGCGGGTCCATGGCGAGCGCTTCGCGCGGGGAGATGCCGAAGAACTCCGGGTCGAACTCGGCCGCGTCCGGTAGGAAACCACCGCGGTCGACGTAGCTGCTGCCCCGCCCCTGGCCGCCGAGGGCGGTCATGTCCCAGCCGCGGTCGGCCGGGAAGCCGGTGATGGCGTCGCGGCCGTCGGAGAGCAGGTCCCACAGGTGTTCCGGGGTGCGGACGTCGCCGGGGAAGCGGCAGCTCATGCCGACGATGACGATCGGGTCGTCGGTGCCCGCGGCCGTGTTCGGCAGGAGCGCGACGGGCAGGTCGGTGCCGTCCCCGATCAGTTCGCCGAGGAGGAACTCGCCCAGTGCGGCCGGGTTCGGGTGGTCGAAGACGAGGGTGGCGGGCAGGCTCAGCGCGGTCGCGGTCTCCATCCGGTTGCGCAGTTCGATGGCGGTCAGCGAGTCGAAGCCGAGGTCGGAGAACGCCCGGGTGGCGCCGATCTCACCGGTGCCGGTGTGGCCGAGGACGGCGGCGACGTGGTCGCGCACCAGGTCCAGCAGGACCGTGCCGCGCTCGGCCGCGGGCGTCGTGAGCAGACGGGTGGCCAGCGCGCTGGTGCCGGGCGCGGGGGCCGCGTCCAGTTCCGCGACCACGCGGCGGACCGCGGGGAGGTCTTCCAGGAGCGGGCTGCGGCGGATGCTCAGCAGGGAGCGCAGGACGTCGGCGTTCTGGATGTCGGCGACGACGAGCTGCGCGGCAGGCCCGCCGGCGTCGGCGAGGACGGTGGCGGCGAGGTCCGGGTCGAGGCCGCCGCCGAGGCCGGCGGCCATGCCGTCGCCCGCCCAGGCGCCCCAGGCGATCGACGTCGCGTTCTGGCCGCGAGCACGCCGGGTTTCGGCAAGCGCGTCGAGGACGGCGTTGGCGGCGGCGTAGTTGGCCTGGCCGGGGTTGCCGACGGCGCCGGCGACCGAGGAGAACAGGATGAAGGCGTCGAGGTCGCCGGCCAGCTCGTCGAGCAGGACGGCGGACTCGACCTTGGCGCGGAACACCGCGGCGAAGCGGTCGGGCGTCAGGCTGCCGAGGACGCAGTCGTCGAGCACGCCGGCGGCGTGGATCACGGCGCTGGGGCGGTGGTCGGCGAGCAGCGCGGGGAGCTGGGCGCGGTCGGCGACGTCGCAGCGGGCGACGACGATCCGCTCGTCGTCGCCGGGTTCGCCGCCGGAGCGGCTGGCCAGCACGACCCGCTCGGCCCCCTGGGCCAGGAGCCACTTCGTGACGTGGCGGCCGAGCGCGCCGGTACCGCCGGTGACGAGGACGGTGCCGCGGGGCTGCCACGGCGAAGGCGCGGCCGCCGCCGGAGCAAGCCGACGTCCGTAGACGCCGGAGGCGCGGACGGCGATCTGGTCGTCGTCGCCTTCCAGGGCCCCGGCGAAGCGGGTGAGCAGCCGCGCGTCAAGCTCGGCGGGCAGGTCGGCGAGGCCGCCCCAGCGGCGCGGGTATTCGAGGGCCGCGACGCGGCCGAGGCCCCAGGTCGCGGCCTGGGCCGGCGCGGTGAGGCGGTCGGCCGGGCCGATGGTGACGGCGCCGCGCGTGACGCACCAGAGGACGGCGTCCGCGCCGAGGTCGTCGAGGGCCTGGACGAGGGCGGTGTTGCCGGTGAGGCCCGCGGACTCGTCGAGGGCGAGCAGCGAGACGACGAGGCCGGTGACCTGGTCGCGCAGGAGGTCGGCGAGCGTGTCGCGGTCGGCGCCGGCGGGGATTTCGACGGTCGTGCCGAGGGCGTCGGCGACCTGCCGCGCCCACGGATCATCGATGTGGGACGCGGGGATCAGGACCAGCCGCTCCCCCGCCGTCGCCGGGGTCGCGTCCAGCGGACGCCACTCGACGCGGTAGCGCCAGCCGTCCACAAGGGACTGACGCTGCCGCCGGGCGCGCAGGGCGGACAGCGCGGGCAGGACGGTTTCCAGGGCCGGGGCGTCGACCTGGAGGTCGGCGGCCAGCTCGGCGAGGTCGCCGCCTTCGACGACGGCCCAGAAGGCGTCGTCACCGGTCGAGGCGCGGACGGCCGCTTCCGGCCAGTAACGGCGGTGCTGGAAGGCGTAGGTGGGCAGGTCGACGGGCCGGGCGCCGGTACCGGCGAACCACGCGGTCCAGTCGATCCGGACGCCGGCGACGTGCAGCGCGGCGACGGCGGTGGCGACGGCGGTGCGCTCGTCCCGGCCGCGGCGCAGGACGGGGACGGCGGTCGCGCCGGGCACGTCGACCAGGCCGGTGAGGACGGCGTCCGGCCCGACCTCGACGTACGTCGTGACCCCGGCGTCGGCCAGCTTCCCGACGGTGTCGCCGAAGCGGACGGTGGCGCGCACGTGCTCGACCCAGTACTCCGGCGACGTCACGTCCCCGGACGCGACGACCGGCAGCTGCGGCTGCGCGAACTTCAGGGCCGAGACGACCTGGCGGAACTCCGCCAGCATCGGGTCCATCAGGTGCGAGTGGAACGCGTGGCTCACCTTGAGCCGCTTGGCCTTCTCGAACCGCGCCGCGACGTCGAGCACGGCGGCTTCGACGCCGGACAGCACGACCGAGCGCGGCCCGTTGACCGCGGCGATGTCGACGCCGTCGGCCAGCACCGCGCGAACGTCCGCTTCGGACGCTTCGACCGAGACCATGGCGCCGCCGGCCGGCAGCGCCTGCATCAGCCGGCCGCGCGCCGAGACCAGCGCGCACGCGTCGGCCAGCGACAGCACCCCGGCGACCTGCGCGGCGGCGATCTCGCCGATCGAATGGCCGGCCACGTAGTCGGGGCGGATGCCCCACGAGTCCAGGAGCCTGGTCAGCGCGATCTCGATGGCGAAGAGGGCCGGCTGGGCCCAGCCGGTCTCCGCGATCACGCCCGCGTCCGTGCCCCAGACGACGTCGCGCAGGTCCGGGTGGAAGTACGCCAGCACCTCGTCGAGGGCCTCGGCGAACACCGGGTACGTCTCCGCCAGCTCGCGGCCCATGCCGAGCCGCTGCGCACCCTGGCCGGTGAACAGGAACGCCTGGACGGGCTGGTGCGCGGTCTCGCCGGTCAGCGCCCCCGCGGCGGGCTCACCGTCGGCGAGGGCCCGCAGCGCGCGGACGGCGGTGCCGGTTTCGTCGGCGACGATCGCCGCGCGGTGCGCGAAGCTCGTGCGGGTGGTGGCCGCCGCGAAGGCGACGTCGAGCAGGTTCGAGTCGTCGGCCAGGACACTCAGCAGCCGTCCCGCCTGGGCGCGGAGGGCGTCCTCGGTCCGGCCGGAGACGAGCAGCGGCACGGTGGTCGCGGCCGGGGTCTCGCGCGGCACCTCCGGCGTCACGTCGGGGGCCTCGATGATGATGTGGGCGTTGGTGCCGCTGATGCCGAACGACGAGATCCCGGCGCGGCGAGCGCGGTCCGCCGCGGGCCAGTCGGTGGCCTCGGCCACGACCTCGACGGCGCCGGCCTCCCAGTCCACATGGGACGACGGTTCACCGGCGTGCAGCGACTTCGGCACGATCCCGTGCCGCATCGCCTCGACCATCTTGATGATCCCGGCCACGCCGGCGGCGGCCTGGGTGTGGCCGAAGTTCGACTTGATCGAACCCAGCAGCAGCGGCGTTTCCCGGTCCTGGCCGTAGGTGGCCAGCAGGGCCTGAGCCTCGATCGGGTCGCCCAGCACTGTGCCCGTTCCGTGGGCTTCGACGACGTCGACGTCCGAAGTGGACAGTCCCGCGTTGGCCAGGGCCTGGCGGATGACCCGCTGCTGTGACGGCCCGTTCGGGGCGGTGAGGCCGTTCGACGCGCCGTCCTGGTTGACCGCGGACCCGCGCACCACGGCGAGGATCCGGTGGCCGTTGCGGATCGCGTCGGACTGACGCTCGACCACGAGCAGGCCGACGCCTTCGGACCAGCCGGTGCCGTCGGCGTCGTCGGAGAACGCCTTGCACCGGCCGTCCGGCGCCAGGCCGTTCTGGCCGCTGAAGCCCACGAACCCACCCGGCGTCGCCATCACGGTGACACCACCGGCGAGCGCGAGGGAGCACTCGCCGGAGCGCAGCGACTGCGCGGCCAGGTGCAGCGCGACCAGCGACGACGAACACGCCGTGTCCACTGTCATCGCCGGGCCTTCGAGACCCAGCACGTACGACAGGCGGCCTGATGCGACGCTCCCGGCGATGCCGGTGCCGGTCTGCCCGCGCAGCTCGGCGTCGGTGCTCATCAGCAGGTCGGAGTACGACTGCCCGTTCGTCCCGACGAAGACGCCGGTGCGGGAGCCGCGCAACGTCGACGCGTCCAGTCCGGCCCGCTCGAACGCCTCCCACGAGACTTCCAGGAGCAGGCGCTGCTGCGGGTCCATCGCGACCGCTTCGCGCGGCGAGATGCCGAAGAAGCCCGCGTCGAACTCGGTGGCGTCGTAGAGGAACCCGCCCGCCTGCGTGTCGCTCCCGGCGAGGGAGGCGACGTCCCAGCCGCGGTCGGCCGGGAAGCCCGAGACGGCGTCGCCGCCCGACGCCACCAGGTCCCACAGCTCGTCGGGGCCGGTCACGCCGCCCGGGAAGCGGCACGCCATCCCGACCAGCACGATCGGGTCGCCTTCGACGGCTGCGGCCGTCACGACGGCGTCGGCGCCGCGGGCGCCGACCAGCTCGCCCAGCACGAACCCGGCCACCGCTACCGGTGTCGGGTAGTCGAAGACCAGCGTGGACGGCAGCCGCAGGCCCGTGACGCCGGCCAGCCGGTTGCGGAACTCCACCGCCGTCAGGGAGTCGAAGCCCAGTTCGCGGAATTCGCCGGTGGTGTCGACGTTCTCCGGCGCGTGGCCGAGCACGGTCGCGACCTCGGCGACGACCCGGCCGGTGAGCACGCGCAGCTGCTCGGGCTCGCGCATCCCGGCGAGCTGCTCGCGCAGCGAACCGCGGACGTGCTCGGCGTCGCCGCCGGCACGGCGGCGGCCGGGCTGGGTGACCGGGCGCAACAGCCACGGCAATTCGCCCTGGGCGCGCATGGCCGTCATGTCCACGCGCATCGGGACGACGACGGCGCTCGGCGAACGGGTGGCGCGGTCGAACAGCCGCATGCCGTGCTCGACGGTCAGCGGCGGCACGCCACCGCGTGCCATCCGCTCGCGGTCGGCGTCGCTCAGCGTGCCGACCATGCCGGTTTCCCAGCCGCCCCAGGCCAGAGAGGTCGCGACGCGGCCTTCGGCGTGGCGGTGGACGGCGAAGGCGTCGAGGAACGCGTTGGCGGCGGCGTAGTTGCCCTGCCCGGCCGAGCCGACGGTGCCGGCGACCGAGGAGAACACGATGAACGCGGCCAGGTCGGCCTCACGGGTCAGCTCGTCGAGGTGGACGACGGCGTCGGCCTTGGGCCGCAGCACGTGGTCGAGCCGGTCGGCGTCCAGCGACGCGACGACGCCGTCGTCGAGGACACCGGCGGTGTGCACGATCGCCTTGAGCGGATGCTCAGCGGGAATCTGGCCGAGCACGGCGGCGAGCTGGTCGCGGTCGGCGGCGTCGCAGGCCTCGACCGTGACGTCGACCCCCAAAGCGGTCAGCTCGTCGCGGAGTTCCGCGGCGCCAGGCGCGTCCGAGCCACGGCGGCTGGTGAGTACGAGGTACCGGATGTCGTAACCGGCGACGAGGTGGCGGGCCAGCTCGCGGCCCAGGCCACCGGTGCCGCCGGTGATGAGCAGCGTGCCTTCGGGGTCCCAGCGCGGCGGCAGCGTCAGCACGATCTTGCCGATGTGCCGCGCGCGGCTCATGAACCGGAACGCGGCGGCGCTCTGGCGCAGGTCCCAGCTGCGGATCGGCAACGGTGTGAGCACGCCGTCGCCGAAGAGCCGCAGCAGCTCGCCGAGCAGCTCCTGCGTCCGGTCGGGGCCAGCCTCGCCGAGGTCGAACGCGCGGTAGCGGATCCGGCTCAGCGCGGCGGCGTCGCGGACATCGGTCTTGCCCATCTCGAGGAACCGGCCGCCGTCGGCGAGCAGGTTCAGCGACGCGTCGGCGAAGTCGCCGGCCAGGGCGTTGAGCACGACGTCGACGCCCTGGCCACCGGTGACCCGGCGGAAGGCGGCTTCGAAGTCCAGGGTCCGGGAGGAGGCGATGTGGTCGTCGGCGACACCCAGCTCCCGCAGGACGTGCTGCTTGCCGGAACTGGCCGTCGCGAAGACCTCGGCGCCGAGGTGGCGGGCCAGCTGGATCGCGGCCATGCCGACACCGCCGGCACCCGCGTGGATCAGGATCTTCTCGCCCGGCCGCAGGTCGGCCAGGTCGACGAGCGCGTAGTAGGCGGTGAGGAAGACCAGCGGCACCGACGCGGCGGTCCGCGAGGACCACCCGGCCGGCACCGGAGCCACGTACCGGGCGTCGAGGGTGGTGTACGGGCCGAACGGGCCCGGCATCATGCCGAAGACGCGCTCGCCGACGCGGGCCGGGTCGACGCCGGGGCCGGTGGCCTCGATGACGCCCGCGCCCTCGGCACCGAGCTTGCCGGCTTCGCCGGGGTACATGCCCAGGACGTTGAGCACGTCGCGGAAGTTGAGGCCGGCGGCCTCGACGCGGACGCGAATCTCGCCGGGTCCGAGGTCGTCGAGCACCTCCGGGCACGTTTCGGCGGTGAGGCCGTCGATCCCCGCGGCACCGGCGGTGAGCCGCCACGCCGGTACCGCGGGAGGCAGGATGTCGCCGTTGCCGGCGAGGCGCCCGAGCCGGGCGACGCGGATGCTTTCGCCGCGGACGGCGAACTGCGGCTCGCCGGAGACGACGAAGCCGGTGCCCGGCAGCGCCGCGCCGGGTTCCAGGTCGACCAGGACGAAGCGGTCGGGCTGCTCGGACTGCGCCGAGCGGATCAGGCCCCAGGCCGCGGCGGCGGCGAGGTCGCCGATCCGGTCGCCCGGGTCGACGGCGACGGCACCGCGCGTCACGAAGACGATCCGGCCGGCGCGCTCGTCGGTGAAAGCGTGCTGCAGCACCGAAAGGACCCGCGCGGTGACCTCACGGACGGCGGTGAGGACGTCGCCGTCACCCGCGACGGGCACGAGCAGGACGTCCGGTTCGAGGGAAAGGGCCTGCTCCAGGTCGGCGCAGCGCCGGGCGACCGGCGCCAGCAGCGGGTCGTCGCCGAGCAGCGCCCACGTGCCCGCCGGGGCGTCCTTGGCCAGCGCGGCCGGGACCCAGGTGGTCTGGAACAGCGACTCGTCGTCGGCGCTGCGAGGCGTGGCTTCCCGTAGCTGCAGGGATTCCGCCGACAGCACCGGCGCGCCGGTCTCGTCGGCGACGGCGATCGCGACCGACTCCTGGTCGACCGGGGTGATCCGGGCGCGGATCCGGGTCGCGCCCGTCGCGTGCAGGGAGACGCCGGACCAGGCGAACGGCAGGCCGGGGGCGATCGAGTCGAGCCGGTGGATGGCGTGCAGCACCGAGTCGAGCAGCGCGGGGTGCAGGCCGAACGCGTCGCCGTCCTCGGGCAGCGCGGCTTCGACGAGCAGGTCTTCGCCGTCGTGCCAGGCCTTGACCAGTCCGCGGAATGCCGGGCCGTATTCCAGACCGTTGTCGGCTAGTTCGTTATACAGCGTGGTGACGTCCACCTCGGCCGCGCCGGCCGGTGGCCAGTCACCGACCGTGGCGGCCGGGCGTTCGCCGACCGCGACGACGCCGGCGGCGTGCTGCGTCCACTCGGCGTGCGGGTCGGTGCCGCGGGAGGAGATGGTCAGCTCGCGCAGGCCCGCGTCGTCGGGGCCGCCGACGGTCACCTGCAGCAGGGTCGGCTCGTGCTCGCGCAGCCACAGCGGCGCGGCGACGGTGAGGCTTTCGACGGCCGAGCAGCCGACCTGGTCGGCGGCGCGGACGGCGAGGTCGAGGAAGCCGGTGCCGGGGAACAGCACGTGCCCGCCGACGACGTGGTCGGCCAGCCACGGCTGCCCGGCCAGGGACAGCAGGCCGGAGAAGACGACGCCGCCGGAGTCGGCTAGGTCGACGGCGAAGTCGAGCAGCGGGTGCCCGGCCGGGGTGAGGCCGAGGCGCTCGACGGCGCCGCGGCCCGGCGTCACGCTGGGCCAGTAGTGCTGGCGCTGGAAGGCGTAGGTGGGCAGGTCGACGGTCCGGGCGCCGGTGCCGGCGAACCACGGCGTCCAGTCGACGTCGACTCCGGCGACGTGCAGCCGGGCCAGCGCGCCGAGCACGGCGTCGGGCTCCGGGCGGTCCTTGCGCAGCAACGGCGTGACGACGGCGTCCGGCGCGTCGACCATCGCGGAGAGGACGCCGTCCGGGCCGACCTCCAGGAACGCGGTGACGCCGGCCTCGGTGAGCCGGCCCAGCGCGTCGGCGAAGCGGACGGTGTCGCGGACGTGGCGGACCCAGTACTCCGGCGAGGTGACGTCGCCGGTGGTGACGAACGGGATGCGCGGCTGCGCGAAGGTCAGCGTCGAGACGACCTCGCGGAACTCGTCGAGCATCGGGTCCATCAGCCCGGAGTGGAAGGCGTGGCTGACCTTGAGCCGCTTGGACTTCGCGAACCGGCCGGCGACGGCCAGAACGTCGGCTTCGACGCCGGACAGCACGACCGAGCGCGGGCCGTTGACGGCGGCGAGCGAGACGCCGTCGGTGAGCAGCGGGCGGACGTCGGATTCGGACGCTTCGACGGCGACCATCGCGCCACCGCGCGGCAGGGCCTGCATGAGGCGGCCGCGGGCGGTCACCAGGGTGGCCGCGTCGGCCAGCGACAGCACGCCCGCGATGTGCGCGGCGGCGATCTCGCCGATCGAGTGGCCGGCGACGTGCGCGGGCCGGACGCCGTGGGCCTCGGCCAGACGGGCCAGCGCGATCTCGATCGCGAACAGCGCGGGCTGGGCCCAGCCGGTCTCGGCCAGGAGGCTCGGGTCGTCGCCCCAGAGGACGTCGCGGACGCCGGGGTCGAGGTGGCCGAGCACCTCGTCGAGGGCCGCGGCGAACGGCGCCGACGCGGCGTGCAGCTCCCGGCCCATGCCGAGCCGCTGGGAGCCCTGGCCGGTGAACAGCAGCGCGACCGACGGTGTCGCGGTGGCGGCCCCGGTGGCGGCTTCGCGGACGCCGTCGGGGGTGGCGAGGAGGACGGTGCGGTGCGGGAAGCTCGCGCGGGTGGTGACGAGCGAGTGCCCGACGTCGAGACGGTCGAGGCCGGTCTCGGTGATCCGGGCGACCTGCGCGGCGACGGCGGCTTCGGTCTTGCCGGAGACGATCCACGGCACGACTGACAGCTCACGGCGTTCGGTGTCCGGCTCGGCGACGGGCTCGGGCGCCTCGATGATGACGTGCGCGTTGGTGCCGCTGATGCCGAAGGACGAGATGCCCGCACGACGCGCACGGTCGGCGACCGGCCAGCCGACAGCTTCGGAGACGACCTCGACGGCGCCCGCCGTCCAGTCCACATGGGACGACGGCTCGCCGACGTGCAGCGACGGCGGCACGGTCCCGTGCCGCATCGCCTCGATCATCTTGATGATGCCCGCGACACCCGCGGCGGCCTGGGTGTGCCCGAAGTTGGACTTGATGGAACCCAGCAACAGCGGGGTTTCCCGGTCCTGACCGTAGGTGGCCAGCAGTGCCTGGGCCTCGATCGGGTCGCCCAGCACCGTGCCGGTGCCGTGCGCCTCGACGACGTCGACGTCCGAAGTGGACAGTCCCGCGTTGGCCAGGGCCTGACGGATCACGCGCTGCTGCGACGGGCCGTTCGGGGCGGTCAGGCCGTTGGACGCGCCGTCCTGGTTGACGGCCGAGCCGCGGAGCACGGCGTGGATGCGGTGGCCGTTGTGGAGGGCGTCGGACTGGCGTTCCAGCACCAGGACGCCGACACCTTCGGACCAGCCGGTGCCGTCGGCGTCGTCGGAGAACGCCTTGCAGTGGCCGTCCGGGGCGAGGCCGTTCTGGCCGCTGAAGCCGACGAACCCGCCGGGGGTGGCCATCACGGTGACGCCGCCGGCGAGCGCGAGGGAGCACTCCCCCGACCGCAGCGACTGGGCGGCCAGGTGCATCGCGACCAGCGACGACGAACACGCCGTGTCGACGGTCATCGCCGGGCCTTCCAGGCCCAGCACGTACGAGAGGCGGCCGGAGACGACGCTGCCGGCGATGCCGGTGCCGGTCTGGCCGCGCATGTCGACGTCGGCGGTGAGGAACAGGTCGGAGTAGGACTGGCCGTTGGTGCCGACGAAGACGCCGGTCCGGGAGCCGCGCAGGCCGGTGGCGTCGAGGCCGGCGCGTTCGAACGCCTCCCACGACACTTCCAGCAGCAGGCGCTGCTGCGGGTCCATCGACATCGCTTCACGCGGCGAGATGCCGAAGAAGCCCGCGTCGAACTCGGCCGCGTCGTAGAGGAAACCCCCGGCGCGGGTGTCGGAGGCGGCGAGCGCGGCGACGTCCCAGCCGCGGTCGACCGGGAAGCCCGAGACGGCGTCGCCGCCCGAGGCGACCAGGTCCCACAGGTCTTCGGGGTTCGCGATGCCGCCGGGGAAACGGCACGCGACGCCGACCACGACGACCGGGTCGTCCGCGAGCGCGCCCGTGTTCGCCACGACGTCGTCGACGCCGCGGGCGCCGAACAGCTCGCCCAGCACGAACCGCGCGACGGCCGTCGGGGTCGGGTGGTCGAAGACGAGCGTCGCGGGCAGGCGCAGGCCTGTGACGGCGGCCAGCTTGTTGCGGAACTCGACCGCGGTCAGCGAGTCGAAACCCAGGTCGGAGAACGACTTCCCGGCGCCGACGGCGGTGACGTCGGCGTGGCCGAGCACGGTCGCGGCGCGGCTGCGGACGAGGTCGACGACGGCGGTGAGCCGGTCGGCCTCGGTCAGCTCGCGCAGGCCGCGGGCGAGGTCGCCGGCGGCCGCGGAGGTGGCGACGGCGGCCGAGCGGCGGGTGCCGCCGACCAGGCCGCGCAGCAGTGGCGGGAGCTCGTCGAGCAGGCGCAGCGCGGCGAGGTCGACGGCGACCGGGACGACGAGCGCGTGCGGCAGGGTCAGCGCGGTGTCGAAGAGCGCGAGGCCGTGGTCGAGTTCGAGGGGCGGCATGCCGGTGCGGGCCATCCGCGCGCGGTCGGCCTCCGACAGGGAGCCGGCCATGCCGCCTTCGACGGCCCACGAGCCCCACGCCAGGGAGATCCCGGGCCGGCCGGTGGCGCGGCGGTGGGCGGCGAGGCCGTCGAGGAAGGCGTTGGCGGCAGCGTAGTTGCCCTGCCCGGCGCCGCCCATGATCCCGGCGACCGACGAGAACAGCACGAACGCGGCGACGTCGCCGGCCAGCTCGTGCAGGTGCCACGCGGACGCGGCCTTGGCGGTCAGGACACGAGTCAGCCGCTCGGGGGTGAGCGCGGTGACGACGCCGTCGTCGAGGACGCCGGCCGCGTGCACGACGGCGGTGAGCGGGTGCTCGGCCGGGATCGTGGCGAGAGCGGTTTCGAGCGCCGCACGGTCGGCGACGTCGCAAGCGGCGACGGTGGCGTCGACCCCGAGGGCGGCCAGGTCGTCGCGGAGGTCCTGCGCGCCCGGGGCGGCCGGGCCGCGACGGCTGAGCAGGAGCAGGTGCCGGACGCCGTGCTCGCGCACCAGATGCCGGGCGAGTTCCGCGCCGAGGCCGCCGGTGCCGCCGGTGATCAGGACAGTGCCGTCCGGGTTCCACGCGCGCGCTTCGGCGCCGGTCATCCGGGCTCGGGCGAGTCTCGCCGCGCGGACGTCGTCGCCGCGCAGCACGAGCTGCGGTTCGTCGAGCGCGAGGGCCCGCGCCACGGCGTCGGCCGACGTCTCGGCGTCGATGTCCACCAGCACGAACCGGCCGGGGTTCTCGGCCTGGGCGGTGCGGATCAGGCCCCAGACGGCCGCCGCGGCGAGGTCGTGGATCGGCTCGCCGTCCTCGGTGGCCACGGCGCCTTCGGTGACGAAGGCCAGCCGGGCGTGCGCGAAACGCTCGTCGGCCAGCCACTCCTGGGCCAGCACCAAAGCGCGCGTCGCCAAGCCGTCCAGGGGGTCCGACGCCGTGAGCCGGGCCGTGACGACGGCCGGGACGTCGGCCAGGTCGGCGAGCGGGCCGGTCAGGTCGGTGACGACGACGGCGTCCGGCGGGAGCACGACCGGCGCCCAGCGCGGCTCGAACAGCGAGTCCGCACCGGTGAACGTCACGGTGCCGACGTCTTCCGCGTGGACGGATCCGACCGACGCGACGGGCTGCCCGGCCGCGTCGGCCATGGCCAGCGAAACGCCGTCCTCGCCGTGGCGGATCCGGACGCGCACCCGGGCCGCGCCCGCGGCGTGCAGCGTCACGCGGGTCCACCGCGCCGGGTAGCCGCGCAGGCCGGCCGCGTGCAGCGCGCTCTCCAGCAGCCGCGGGTGCAGCCCGAACGCCGTGGTGTCGTCCTCGCCGAAGGCGACCTCGGCGAACACGTCGTCGCCGCGGCGCCACAGGCCGCGCAGCTCCGGGACGTCCGACGTCAGTTCTTCGGCGGCGGCCGGCGGCCACTCGGCCGTGGCGAAGTCTTCGTGGTGCCCGCCGGTGGCGAGCACGCCTTCGGCGCGGCGGACCCAGCTGCCGACGACCGACCCGGCGGCCCGGGTGTGGATGTCGAGGCGGCGGCGGCCGGTCGCGTCCGGCTCCCCCACCGACAGCTGCAGGTCGACGGCGTCGTCGGCGGCCAGCTCCAGCGGCGCGCCGAGGGTGAGTTCCTCCACCAGGTCGCAGCCCAGGTCGAGCCCGGCCCGCAGGGCCAGCTCGAGGAACCCGCTGCCGGGGAACCGCGCGTCGGTCAGCCACGGGTGGGTGCGCGCGGACAGCCGGCCGGTGAGCAGCAGGCCGTCGGACTCGGCGAGGGTGAGCGACGCGCCGAGCAGCGGGTGCTGCACCGGGGTGAGGCCGAGCCCGGCCGCGTCGGCGACGGCGTCCACAGTGGACGGCCAGTACCGCTCGCTCTGGAACGGGTAGGTCGGCAGGGCCACGGGCCGCGCGCCGGTGCCGGCGAAGAACGCCGTCCAGTCGATCCGGACGCCCGCGGTGTGCAGGGCGGCGAGCGCGGCCGTCAGCGTCTCGGGCTCGTCGAGGTCCTTGCGCAGCACCGGGATCGCGGTGACGTCGTCGGCGGTCAGGCCGACCAGCGGGGTGAGCACGGCGGCCGGGCCCAGCTCGGCGAACACCGTCGCGCCCCGCTCGGCGAGGCGGCGCACGGCGTCGCCGAAGCGGACCGGTTCGCGAACGTGGCTCACCCAGTACTCGGCCGAGGTGACGTCGCCGCCGGCGACGAACGGCAGCACCGGCTCGGCGAAACTCAGGCCGGTGACGATCTGCCGGAAGTCGCCCAGCATCGGGTCCATCAGCCGCGAGTGGAAGGCGTGGGACACGGCCAGCCGGCGCGGCCGGTCGAACCGCTCGGCCACGGCGAGCACGGCGTCCTCGGCACCGGACAGCACGACCGACGTCGGCCCGTTGACCGCGGCGACGCAGACGTCGTCGCCCAGGTACGGCCGGACGTCGTCTTCGGACGCGCGCACGGCGACCATCGCGCCGCCCGCGGGCAGCGCCTGCATCAGCCGGGCGCGCGCGCTGACCAGCACACAGGCGTCGTTCAGGGACAGCACGCCGGAGACGTGCGCCGCGGCGATCTCGCCGACGGAGTGCCCGGCGACGAAGTCGGGCCGCACGCCCCAGGACTCCAGCAGGCGGAACAGGGCCACTTCCACGGCGAACAGCGCGGGCTGGGCGTGCCCGGTCTCGTCGAGGGCACCGGTGTCGGCACCGGCCAGCACCTCGCGGACGCGCGGGTCGAGCAGGTCGAGCGTCGCGGACAGGGCGTCGGCGAAGACCGGGAACCGGGCGGCGAGGGTGCGGCTCATGCCGAGCCACTGCGCGCCCTGCCCGGAGAAGACGTAGGCGAGGGCCGGGGGCTGGTCGGCCGAGCCGGTGACCACTCCAGCGGCTTCACCGTCGTCCAGCCAGGACGCCAGGGCGGCCCGCGGGTCGCTACCGACGACCGACAGCCGCTCTTCGAACGACGAGCGGGTGGTCGCCAGCGACCACGCCACGTCCAGGGGTTCACGGTCCTCGGTGGCCGAGAGCACCTGAGCGACCTGGGCCCGCAGCGCGGCCGGAGTGCGGCCGGACAGCAGCCAGGGCACGGGAATCGAGGCTCGCGGCGTCTCCTCGGCGACCGGCGCGGGCGGGGCCTGCTCGATCAGCGCGTGGGCGTTGGTGCCGCTGACGCCGAACGACGACACACCGGCGCGACGCGGGCGGCCGGTCTCCGGCCACGGCGTCTGCTCGGCGGCGAGAACGACGCTGCCGGACTTCCAGTCCACATGGGACGACGGCTCGGCGGCGTGCAGGGTCTGCGGCACGACCCCGTGCCGGATCGCCTCGACGGTCTTGATGATCCCGGCGACCCCGGCCGCGGCCTGGGTGTGGCCGATGTTGGACTTGACGGACCCCAGCAGCAGCGGCGTCTCGCGGTCCTGGCCGTAGGTGGCCAGCAGGGCCTGGGCCTCGATCGGGTCGCCGAGTTTCGTGCCGGTGCCGTGCGCTTCGACGACGTCGACGTCCGAAGCAGCCAGTCCGGCACTGGCGAGGGCCTGGCGGATGACACGCTGCTGCGACGGGCCGTTCGGCGCGGTGAAGCCGTTCGACGCGCCGTCGGAGTTGACGGCGGTGCCGCGGACGACGGCGAGGACCTCGTGGCCGAGGCGCTGCGCGTCGGACAACCGCTCCAGCACCAGGACGCCGACGCCTTCGGACCAGCCGGTGCCGTCGGCGTCGTCGGAGAAGGCCTTG
This sequence comes from Amycolatopsis sp. WQ 127309, assembly GCF_023023025.1. Lineage (NCBI taxonomy): Bacteria > Bacillati > Actinomycetota > Actinomycetes > Pseudonocardiales > Pseudonocardiaceae > Amycolatopsis > Amycolatopsis sp. WQ 127309. Next base: position 8,074,747 of record NZ_CP095481.1, on the reverse strand, counting down.
CAGCGGCCGTCACCGGCGAGGCCGCCCTGACGGCTGAACTCCATGAGCGAACCGGGCGTCGACATCACGTTGACGCCGGCCGCGAGCGCCAGCGAGCACTCCCCCGCCCGCAGCGCCTGCGCGGCGAGGTGCACCGCGACCAGCGACGACGAACACGCCGTGTCGATGGTGACGACCGGGCCTTCCAGCCCCAGCGAATACGCGAGCCGGCCGGAGATCGCGCTCGCGGCGATCCCGGTGCCGACCGAGCCGTCCGCGTCGGCGAGCGAGCGGACCATCAGGTAGGCGTAGTCCTGGCCGTTCGTCCCGGCGAACACGCCGGTCTTGCTGCCCCGCAACCGTTTCGGGTCGATCCCGGCCCGTTCGATCGCCTCCCAGGACACCTCCAGCAGCAGCCGCTGCTGCGGGTCCAGGGACACCGCCTCACGCGGCGAAATGCCGAAGAACCCGGCGTCGAAGTCGGCGACGCCGTCGAGGAAACCGCCGGCCTGGCTGACGCTCATGCCGCGCTCGTCGACGCCGGCGCCGGTGACCGCTTCGAGGTCCCAGTCGCGGTCGGCGGGGAACGGCCCGATGGCGTCCCCGCCGTTCGCCACCAGGTCCCAGAGGGCCTCCGGGGAGCGGACGCCGCCGGGGAACCGGCAGCTCATGGCCACGATCGCGATCGGCTCCGTCGACGCGGCCAGCAACTCCTGGTTCTGCCGCTTGAGCCGTTCGGACTCCTTCATGGCGGCACGGAGTGCTTCGACGACCCGGTCGTTCGGCGTGGACATGTGTCAGCTCCGTAGGTTCATCGGGATCAGGTGGCCTCACCGTCGAGCGCGGCGCGGACCAGGTCGTCGAGCGACATCCCGTCGATGTCTTCACTCGCCTTCCCGGTGCCGCCGACCGGGTCCGGGACCTGCCCGGCCAGGCGCCGCAGGGGTTCCAGCACGCCGATCTCACGCAGGCGGGCCAGGGGTACCGTCGCGAGCAGGGCTCGCAGTTCGGCGTCGTCGTCGGAATCGGTGGCCGGCACCAGCTGCCGGACCAGGTCCGCCGCCAGCACCGCCGGGGACGGGTGGTCGAACACCAGCGTCGCCGGCAGTTCCAGGCCGGTCGCCGCCGCGAGCTGGTTGCGCAGCTCGATCGCGCTGAGCGAGTCGAAGCCCAGTCCGGAGAACGGCCGTTCCGGGTCGACCGCGTGCGGCCCGGCGAAACCGAGCACCGCGGCGACCTGGGTGCGGACGACGTCCAGCGCGGCCTTCTCACGGTCCGGCGCCGGCAGCTTCGCCAGCTTGTCCCGCAGGGCCCCGGAGACGTCGGCCGGCGCCTCGGCCGTGAGCCGGTGGTACTCGGGCAGGTCGGTCAGCAGCGGGCTCGGCCGGGCCGCGGTGAACGTGCGCAGGAACGTGGCGTGGTCGATGTCGGCGACCACCGGGGTGGCGTCGCTCGCCAGCACGACCTGCGCGAACGTGGTGAGCGCGAGGTCCACCGGCACCGGCCGGGTCCCGGTGCGCTTGGCCCGGGCGGCGGCGTCGGCCGTCTCGGCCATCCCCGCTTGCCAAGCGCCCCAGGCGATCGACGTGCCCGGCAGCCCGGCGCGGGTCCGGTGTTCGGCGATCGCGTCGAGCACGGCGTTCGCCGCGGCGTAGTTGGCCTGGCCGGCGTTGCCGACCGAGCTGGACGCCGAGGAGAACAACGCGAAGACGTCGAGGTCGAGGTCGAGCTCGCGGGTGACCTGGTCGAGCACCCGCGCCGAGTCGGCCTTCGCCGCGAAGACGGCGTCGAACCGGTCGGCGTCGTAGCTTTCGAGGACACCGTCGTCGAGCACGCCCGCCGCGTGGACCACGGCGGACAGCGGCGCGTCCGCCGGGACGTCGGTCAGCAGAGTGCGCACGGCGGCCGCGTCGGTCAGGTCGCACGCCACGATCGACGCGCGCTCGCCCAGCTCGGCCAGCAGTTCCGTGGCGTCGGGGGTGTCCGGGCCGCGGCGGCCGGTCAGCACGACCTTGGCCGCGCCCTCGTCGAGCAGCCAGCGGGCCAGCCGCCGGCCGAGCGCACCGGTGCCGCCGGTGACGACGACGGTGCCGTGCGGGCGCCAGGCCTTCGGGGCCGCACCGGACGGCGTCCGGACGAGCCGGCGGGCGAACACACCAGCGGCCCGCACCGCGACCTGGTCCTCACCACCGGCGAGGATGCCGCCGAGCCGCGCGACCGCGTGGTCGTCGAGCTCGCCCGGCAGGTCGATCAGGCCGCCCCAGCGGCCCGGCTGTTCGAGCGCGGCCACCCGGCCGAGGCCCCAGAGCGCGGCCTGCGCCGGCGAGGTGAGCCGGTCGGACGGGATCGCGGTGACGGCGCCACGGGTCAGGCACCACAGGGGTGCGGTGCTGCCGGTCCCGGCGAGGGCCTGCAGCAGCGCGGTGGTCGCCGCGACCCCGGCCGTCGGCGCGGATTCGTCCAGGCCCAGCAGGGAAACGACGCCGGCGACGTCGTCGAACCCGCTGAGCGCGGCGGTCAGCGCCGCGCGGTCGGTGCCGGTGACGTCCATGCGCTCGGCCCCGAGAGCCTTGACCACACCGGCGGCCCAGGCGTCGTCGGTGCACCCGGCGGGCACGAGGACCAGCCAGGTGCCGTCCGGGACGACGCCGAGGGAGCCGCCGAGCGGCTTCCAGGCGATCCGGTAGCGCAGGTCGTCCACAGTGGACTGGGTGGCCCGGCGGTGCTTGAGGTCCAGCAACGCGGGCAGGACGGCGTCGAGCGCGGCGCGGTCGACACCGAGGCCGGCCAGGGATTCGGCGTCCAGCTCCGCCCACAGGTCCTCGCCGGTACCGGCGGTGACGTGGGTCTGGTCCGGCCAGAAGCGTTCGTGCTGGAACCGGTAGGTGGGCAGGTCGACCGGCCGTGCGCCGGTGCCGGCGAAGAAGTCCGCCCAGCGGACCGGGGTGCCGGCGACGTCGAGGCGGGCCAGCGCGGCGACCACGGACGACTCGTCCGAGCGGCCCTTGCGCAGGGCGGCGGTGACCGTCGCGGCCTCGCCGGCGAAGGAGCGGGTCAGCGCCGCGAGGGTGCTGTCCGGCCCGAGTTCGAGGTACTTGGTGACGCCGAGCGCGCCGAGGGCGGAGACCGCGCCGGTGAAGAGCACCGGACGGCGGGCGTGGTCGACCCAGTACTGCGCGTCCTGGATCTCCGGCCCGGCCGGGGAGGCCGTCACCGTGGACACGATCGGGAGCACCGCGGGGGCGTACACCACCCCCGCGGCGACCCGCCCGAAGTCGTCCATCATCGCGTCCATGTGGGACGAGTGAAACGCATGGCTGACCCGCAAATGTCTAGTCTTTCCGCCTGCAGCCGCGACGGCCTCGGCCACTTCGGCCACGGCGTCCTGGTCGCCGGAGACGACCACCGCGTCGGTCCCGTTGACCGCCGCGATCGACAGCCGCCCGGCGAACCCGGCGACGAGGCGCTCGGCTTCGGCCTCGGTGGTCTGCAGCGACACCATCGCCCCGCGCGGCAGCTCCTGCATGAGCCGGCCGCGGGCGGCGATCAGCGTGCACGCGTCGGCCAGGGACAGCACCCCGGCGACGTGCGCGGCGGCGAACTCGCCGATCGAGTGCCCGACGAGGTAGTCGGGCCGCACGCCCCACGACTCGACGAGCCGGAACAGCGCCACTTCCAGCGCGAACACCGCGGGCTGGGCCCACCGGGTCTCGGCCAGCAGGTCGGCGTCGTCGCCGAACATCGTCTCGCGCAGCGAACCGGGCAGTTCGAGGTCCAGGTGCGCGAACACGGCGTCGAGCGCCTCGGCGAACACCGGGAACCGCGCGTAGAGGTCGCGGCCCATGCCGGGGCGCTGGGAGCCCTGCCCGGAGAACAGGAACGCGAGCTTCCCGCCCGTCTGCGGGCCGGTGAGCACCAGCGGCGACGTCGTCCCGGCGGTGATCGCGGCGAGCCCGGTCAGCAGCTCCTCGCGGTCCTCGGCCACCACGGTGGCCCGCGACTCGAGCCACGCGCGGGTGGTCGCCGCGGAGTACGCGACGTCCGGCAGCGCCAGCTCCGGGCGCGCGGCGAGGTGGTCGCGCAGCGCGCGGGCCTGGGCCCGCAGGCCGTCGGGCGTCCGCGCCGACAGCTTGACCGGTACGGCCACGGCTTCGGCGGGCTCCCGCGCCGGCGTCGGCGGGGCCTGTTCGAGGATGAGGTGCGCGTTGGTGCCGCTGGCGCCGAAAGCCGACACCGCCGCGCGGCGCGGGCGGCCGGTGGCCGGCCACGGCGTGCTCTCGGCCAGCAGCGACACCGTGCCCGCCGACCAGTCGACGTGCTCCGAAGGGCGGTCGACGTGCAGCGTCTTGGGCAGCAGCCCGTGCCGCATGGCGAGCACCATCTTGATCACCGCGGCGGCGCCGGCGGCGGCCTGGGTGTGGCCGATGTTGGACTTGACCGAGCCGAGCAGCAGCGGCCGGTCGCGCTCGCGGCCGTAGGTGGCCAGCAGGGCCTGCGCTTCGATCGGGTCGCCGAGCTTGGTCCCGGTGCCGTGCGCCTCCACGGCGTCCACTTCGGACGCCGTGAGCCCGGAAACGGCCAGGGCGCGGGTGATCACGCGTTGCTGGGCCGGGCCGCTGGGCGCGGTGAGGCCGTTGGACGCGCCGTCGGAGTTGACGGCCGAGCCGCGCACGACGGCGAGGATCGTGTGCCCGTTGCGGCGTGCGTCGGATTCGCGTTCCAGCACGATCATCCCGACACCCTCGGACCAGCCGGTGCCGTCGGCGGCGTCGGCGAACGCCTTGCAGCGCCCGTCGGCCGACAGCGCGCCCATCTCGCCGAACTCGACGAACCCGGCCGGGCTGGACATGATCATCACGCCGCCGGCGACGGCGAGCGAGCACTCCCCCGCCCGCAGCGCCTGCGCGGCGAGGTGCATCGCGACCAGCGAAGACGAGCACGCCGTGTCGACGGTGACCGACGGGCCTTCCAGCCCGAAGGTGTAGGAGACGCGGCCGGACAGCAGGCTGCCGGCCTGGGCCGTGGACTGGTGGCCCGCGGTGTCGGTCGGCGGCCGGTAGTCGCCGGAGCCGCCGCCGATGTAGACGCCGGTGTCGCCGCCGCGCAACGCGGTCGCGTCGACGCCGGAGCGTTCGAACGCCTCCCACGCCACTTCGAGGACGAACCGCTGCTGCGGGTCCATCACGATGGCCTCGCGCGGCGCGATCCCGAAGAAGCCGGGGTCGAACTCGGCCGCGTCGTGCAGGAAGCCGCCTTCCTTGGCGGCGCTGCTGCCCGGGCCGTCGCCGGTCAGGGTGGCCAGGTCCCAGCCGCGGTCGGCCGGGAAGCCGCCGACGACGTCACGTTCGTCGACGATCGCCCGCCAGAGCTCTTCCGGCGAGCCGATGCCACCGGGGTACCGGCAGCTCATGCCGACGATGACGATCGGGTCGCCTGCGACGGCGGCGGCCACGCTCACCTGGGCGACCTCGGCCTCGCCGAGCAGCTCGCCGAGCAGGAACGCGGCCAGCTCGCGCGGGGTCGGCCGGTCGAAGACCAGCGTCGCCGGGAGCCGCAGGCCGGTCTCGGTGCTCAGCGCGTTGCGCAGGTCCATCGCGGTGAGCGAGTCGAAGCCCAGCGCGGAGAACGCGCGGTCGGTGTCGATCTCGGTCGTGTCCGGGTGCCGCAGCACCTCGGCGACGGCCGTCTTCACCACGTCCAGCACGACGTCCGCCCGGTCGCCCGCGGACTGGGCGAGCAGCCGGTCGCGCAGGCCGTGGGTCCGCTCGCCGGCCTCGGCCGGGCTGTGCAGCTGCGCCAGCAGCGGGCTCGGGCGCCGCGCGGTGAACGCCGGGCCGAACCGCTCCCACCGGACGTCGGCCACGACGGTGGTGACGTCGTCGGCGCGCACGGCCGTCGTGAGCGCCGTGACGGCGGTCGCCGGGTCGAGCGCGGGCAGGCCGCTGTCACGCAGGTGGTCGAGGTCCTCGTCGGCGCCTTCCCACGCCGAGAACGCGACGACGGCCGCCTTCTCGCCGCGGTCCCGGCGCTGCCGGGCGAAGGCTTCGAGCGCGGCGGCCTCGGCGGCTTCGTCGCCGCGGCCGCGCACGCCCCACACCCCGGCGATCGAGGTGAGCAGCACGAACGCGTCGAGTTCCTTGCTGTCCAGCAGGTCCGCGAGGTGCCGGGCACCCGCGAGACCTTCGCCGTGGATGACGGCGTCGGGCGGGAACTGCGCCAGCAGGTCGCGCAAGGCATCCGGGTCGGCGGTGGCGCCGCGGACGACGTGGACGCCGTCGCGCTCGGCGAGCCGGTCCGCGATGGCCGCGGCCGGCCCGTCGCCGGTGACGAGCACGGTGCCGAACGGCTCCCAGCGCTCACCGGGCGCGCCGGCGCGGGTCAGGCGGCGGCCGTAGGCCCCGGCCGCCCGGACGGCGACCTGGTCCTCGTCGCCGGCGAGCACGCCGGCCAGCCGGGCCGCGGTCCGCGCGTCCAGGTCGGCGGGGACGTCGACGAGCCCGCCCCAGCGCACCGGGTCGTGCAGCGCGGCGACGCGGCCGAAGCCCCACAGCGCGGCCGTTTCCGGCGACGCGATCCGCTCGGCCGGGGTAACGGCGACCGCGCCACGGGTCACGCACCACACCGGCGCGTCGAGGCCGGCGTCGTCGAGCGCGGCCAGCAGCGCGCGGGTGTCGGCGACGGTGTCGAGCAGGGACACGACCCTCGTGGCCCGCACCTGGGTCAGGTCGGCGTCCGGGCTGTGGATCTCGGCGCCGAGGGCCGCGGCGAGGGTTTCGGCCCATTCGGTGTCCGGGCCGGCGATGACCACGACGTCGGCGGCGTCGGCAGCGCCGACGGTGACGGGCTGCCAGGTGATCCGGTAGCGCAGGTCGTCGGCGGCGGACTTGGCGTCGCGCTTGCGGCGCCACTCGGCCAAGGCGGGCAGCACGGCGGTGAGTGCCGCCGGGTCGACGTCCAGGGCGGTCGCCAGCTCGGCGCCGTCGGCGCGGTCGACCGACGCCCAGAACTCGGCGTCGACGGCGGTCCCGGCCACGGCCGTGGCCGGCGCGTCGGGCCAGTGACGACGGCGCTGGAAGGCGTACGTCGGCAGTTCGGCGCGTCGCCCGGCGGTGCCGGCGAACCAGGCCGCCCAGTCCGGGTCGGTCCCGGCGGTGAACAGGGTGCCGAGCGCGGTCGCTGCACTGTCCTCTTCGGACTTCCCGCGGCGGAGCACCGGCACGACGACGCGGTCGTCCGCCTCGGCGACGAGCGGCGTCAGCACGGCGTCCGGCCCGATCTCGACGTACAGCGAGACGTCCGACTCCGCGAGCCGGTCCAGGGTGTCACCGAACCGGACGGTGTCACGCACGTGCCGCACCCAGTACTCCGGCGAGGTGACGTCACCCGACGTCACGACCGGGATCGACGGCGCCGCGAACCGCAGGCCCGCCACGACCGCGCGGAACTCGTCGAGCATCGGTTCCATCAGGTGCGAGTGGAACGCGTGCGAGACCGAAAGCCGTTTGCTGCTCTCGAAGTTCGCCGCGACGGCGAGTACGGAGTCCTCGGCGCCGGACAGCACGATCGACTCGGGCCCGTTGACGGCGGCGAGGTCGACGCCGTCGGTGAGCCGGACATCGGCCTCGGCCGCGCGGACGGCGACCATCGCGCCGCCCGTCGGCAGCGCTTGCATGAGCCGGCCGCGAGCCGCGACGAGCGTGCACGCGTCTTCGAGGGACAGCACACCGGCGACGTGCGCGGCGGCGATCTCGCCGATCGAGTGCCCGGCGACGAAGTCGGGCCGGATCCCCCACGACTCGAGGAGCCGGAACAGCGCGACCTCGACGGCGAACAACGCGGGCTGGGCCCAGCCGGTGTGGTTCAGCTCGGCCGCGTCGTCGCCCCAGGCGACGTCCCGCAGCGAGCCGGGCAGCCCGGCGTCGAAGTGGGCGCAGACCTCGTCCCACGCCTCGGCGAACACCGGGAACCGGTCGTACAGCTCGCGGCCCATGCCGAGGCGCTGGGCGCCCTGGCCGGAGAACAGGAACGCGCTCACGCGCTCGCGGGCCACACCTCGCGCGACGACCCGGCCGTCGGCGAGCACGGCCCGGTGGTCGAGCGCGGCGCGCCCGGTCGCCAGGGTGAACCCGGCGTCCAAGGCGTCGGTCTCGACGTCGGCCAGCAGGACGAGCTGCGCGTCGAGCGCGGCCGCCGAGCGGGCCGACACCGGCCACGGGACGACCGCCGGGCGAGTGCCGGTGACGTCCTCGCGGGCGGGCGGCGCCTCCAGGATCACGTGGGCGTTGGTGCCGCTGACGCCGAACGACGACACCGCGGCGCGACGCGGGCGGCCGGTCTCGGGCCACTCGGTCGCTTCGGTGACCAGCCGGACCGCCCCCGCGGACCAGTCCACGTGGGACGACGGCTCGCCGACGTGCAGCGTCTTCGGCACGGTGCCGCGGCCGAGGGCCAGCACCATCTTGATGACGCCGGCGGCACCGGCGGCGGCCTGGGTGTGGCCCAGGTTCGACTTCACCGAACCGAGCAGCAGCGGCTCTTCGCGCTCACGGCCGTAGGTGGCCAGCAGCGCCTGCGCCTCGATCGGGTCACCCAAGGTGGTGCCGGTGCCGTGCGCCTCGACGACGTCGACGTCCTCGGCAGCCAGTCCGGCGTTGGCCAGCGCCTGGCGGATCACGCGTTGCTGCGACGGGCCGTTCGGGGCGGTGAGCCCGTTGGACGCGCCGTCCTGGTTCATCGCCGATCCCCGCACCACGGCGAGGACGTCGTGGCCGAGGCGGCGTGCGTCGGACAGCCGCTCGACGACCAGCACACCGGCGCCTTCGGACCAGGTGGTGCCGTCGGCGTCGTCGGAGAAGGCCTTGCAGCGGCCGTCGGCGGCGAGGCCGCCCTGGGCGTCGAACTCGACGAAGGAGAACGGGCTGGTCATCACCGTGACGCCGCCGACCAGGGCCAGCGAGCACTCGCCCGAGGCGAGCGACTGGGCCGCCCAGTGCAGCGCGACCAGCGACGACGAGCAGGCCGTGTCGACCGTGACGGCCGGGCCTTCCAGACCGAGGGTGTAGGACAGCCGGCCGGACAGCACGCTCGCCGTCGTGCCGGTGGCCATGTGCCCGGCGACGTCCGCGCCGGAGGTGAGCAGCAGGCCGGTGTAGTCCTGGCCGTTGGTGCCGACGAACACGCCGGTGTCGGAGCCGCGCAGGGTCGCCGGGTCGATCCCGGCGTGCTCCAGGGACTCCCACGACGTCTCCAGCAGCAGCCGCTGCTGCGGGTCCATCGCGAGGGCCTCACGCGGCGAGATGCCGAAGAACCCGGCGTCGAAGTGCCCGGCGTCGGGCAGGAACCCGGCCTGACCGGCGCCGATCGTCGAGAGGTCCCAGCCGCGGTCGGTCGGGAACGGGCCGATCGCGTCGCCGCCGCCGTCCAGGAGGTCCCAGAAGGTGCGCGGCGAGGTGACGCCGCCGGGGAAGCGGCAGCCGATGCCGACGATGACGACCGGGTCGGTCGCGTCGGCCCGGGTGACCGCCGTGGTCGTGGTGAGTTCGGTGGTGCCGACCAGTTCGCCGAGCAGGAACGCGGTCAGCGCGCGCGGGGTCGGGTGGTCGAAGACCAGCGACGACGGCAGCGCGAGCGCGGTCGCCGCGCCGATGCCGTTGCGGAGTTCGACCGCGGTGAGCGAGTCGAAGCCGAGGTCGGCGAACGCGGCGTCCGGTGCGACGGCCCCGGCGTCGGAGTGCCCGAGGACCATCGCGACCTGCGTGCGCAGCAGGCTCAGCAGGTGCTTCTCGCGGTCGGCGTCGGGCAGCCCGGCCAGGGTGGTGCGCAGGTCGCCGCGCTCCCCCGCCTCGCGGGCCTGGCTGAGCACGGCCTTCGCCGCGGGCAGGTCGGCCAGCAGCGGGAACGGCCGGCCGATGCTGAACGCCGGGATGAAGCGGGTGAAGTCGATGTCGGCGACGACCACTTCGGCGTCACCGGCGCCGATCGCGCGACGCATGGCCGCGATCGCGCGGTCCGGCGGCAGCAGGGCGAGCCCACCGCGGCCGACGCGGTCCTGCACCCCGGCGTCGCCACCGAGCATGCCGGCGCCCGCCCAGGGACCCCAGGCGATCGACGTCGCGGCCTGACCGGCGACCCGCCGCCGGGCGGCGAGCGCGTCGAGGTAGGCGTTGGCAGCCGCGTAGTTGCCCTGCCCGGCCGCGCCGAACGTGCCCGCGGTCGAGGAGAACAGCACGAAGGCGTCGAGGTTTTCGGTCAGCTCGTCGAGGTTCTCGGCGCCCACGCACTTCGGGCCGAAGACGGTCGCGAACTGGTCCGGGGTCAGGGAATCCGTCGTGCCGTCATCGACGACTCCGGCGGTGTGCACGACGGCGTTCACCGTCGGGAGCGACGCGATCAGTGCGGCCAGGGCGTCGCGGTCGGCGACGTCACAGGCGGCGATCGTCACCTCGGCGCCTGCAGTCCGGAGTTCGGCTTCGAGGTCGGCCGCGCCGGGCGCGTCCGGACCGCTGCGGCTGACGAGCACCAGGTGCTCGGCACCGGCCGTGGCGAAGCGGCGCGCGACTTCCGCGCCGAGCCCGCCGGTGCCACCGGTGATCAGGACGGTGCCGCGCGGGGTGTAGGCCTCGACAGTCGTCATGGGGGCTGTGGCGAGACGACGGGCGAAGACTCCGGACGGCCGGACGGCCACCTGGTCCTCGTCGCCGATACCGGCCAGCACGGCGAAGAGCCGGTTGACCGCGCGGGTGTCCAGGGTCTCAGGCAGATCGACGAGGCCGCCCCAGCGCTGCGGCTGCTCCAGCCCCAGCACCCGGCCGAGGCCCCACAGGGCCGAACCACGCGGGTCCGCCGCGGGGTCGGCGGCACCGACGCTGACGGCGCCGCGGGTCGCCCACCACAGCGGCGCGGCGATCCCGGCGTCACCGAGCGCCTGCGCCACGGTGAGAGCGCGATCGGTTTCTCCCAGCAGGGAAAGCACGACGTCTGTGTCTACTTCGGACAGACGTGCGGCCAGGGTCTCGCGGTCTTCGTTGCCGACCTCGAACCGGACACCGTCCACAGCGGACAGGACCGACTCGGCCCACGGGCCGGGTTCGGCGGGCACGACGACCAGCACGCGGCGCGGGGTCGCGGGCTCGGTGCGGACCGGCGTCCAGACGACGCGGTAGCGCCACGCGTCGGCCTCGGACTCCGTCCGGACCTGGCGCCGCCAGGCGGTGAGCGCGGGCAGGACCGTGCCGAGCGCGTCGCGGTCGACGTCGAGCGTGGTCGACAGCGACGTGACGTCGGCGGCTTCGAGAGCGGTCCAGAAGCCCGTGTCGGCTTCGGCCGTGGACTCCGCCGGAGCGGGCTCCGGCCAGTACCGGGCACGTTGGAAGGCGTAGGTGGGCAGGTCGATCCGGCGGGCACCGGTGCCGGCGTAGAAGGCGGCCCAGTCGGGGCGGACGCCGTGCGCGTGCAGCTCGCCGAGCAGCGCCGCGACGGTCTCCCCCTCCGGCCGGTCGCGCCGCAGCACGGGCCGCACGGCGACGCCGGTGTCGGTGACGGTCTCGCCGACCATCGCCGACAGCACGCCGTCGGGCCCGAGTTCGACGTAGGCGGTGACGCCGGCGTCGTGCAGCGCGGTGATGGTGTCGCCGAAGCGGACGGCCTCGCGGGCGTGGCGCACCCAGTAGTCCGGAGTGGACACCAGGTCGGCGTCGCCGAAGCCGCCGGTGATGCCGGAGACGAGCGACAGGTCCGGCGCCGAATAGGTCAGCCCGGCGACGGCCGCGCGGAACTCGTCCAGCATCGGGTCCATCGCCGCCGAGTGGAAGGCGTGAGACACCGTGAGCCGGCGGGTCTTCGGGAACTGCTCGGCGAATGCGAGCACGGCGTCCTCGGGACCGGCGACGACGGTCGCGCGCGGCCCGTTGACCGCCGCGATGTCGATGCCCTCGGGCAGCAGCGCTCGCACGTCCGCCTCGGACTCGCGGATTGCGACCATGGCACCGCCGGACGGCAGCGCCTGCATCAGGCGGCCGCGGGCGAGCACCAGCGTGGCGGCGTCGGCCAGGGAGAACACCCCGGCGACGTGCGCCGCGGCGATCTCGCCGACCGAGTGGCCGGCGACGTGGTCGGGCCGCACGCCCCACGACTCCAGGAGCCGGAACAGCGCGACCTCGATCGCGAACAACGCGGGCTGGGCGTAGCGGGTTTCGTCCAGCAGCGCGGCTTCCGGCGTGCCCGGCTCGGCGAACAGCAGGCCGTGCAGCGGGCGCTCGAGCCCGGCGTCCAGGTGGGAGACGACCTCGTCGAGGGCTTCGGCGAAGACGGGGAACCGCTCGGCCAGCTCGCGCCCGGCGCCCGGGCGCTGGCTGCCTTGCCCGGTGAACAGGAACGCGGTGCCGGGGCCGCCGGTGGTGCCGCGCAGCACGCTCGCCGCGGGCTGGTCGGCGGCGACGGCGGCGAGCCCGTCGAGGACGTCGTCGTGTGTGGCGGCCAGGACGACCGCGCGGTGGCTCAGGTCGGCCCGGGCCGTCGCGAGCGAGAAGCCGAGGTCGGCGAGCGCGGGTTCGGGCTGGTCGGTCAGCCAGGTGCGCAGCCGCGCCGCCTGGGCGAGCAGCGCTTCCGGCGTCCGGGCCGACACGACCAGCGGAACGGTCCCGATCGTCTTCGGCTCGGCCTCGGCTTCCGGGACTTCGACGCCGGGAGCCTGTTCCAGCACGGTGTGGACGTTGGTGCCGCTCAGGCCGAACGACGAGACGGCGGCACGGCGCGGCGCACCGGTCTCGGGCCAGTCGGTCTGCTCGTCGAGGAGCGCGATCGTCCCGCTGGACCAGTCGATGTGCGACGACGGCGTCCCGGCGTGGAGTGTCTTCGGCAGCACGCCGTGGCGCATCGCCATGACCATCTTGAGGACACCGGCGATACCGGACGCCATCTGGGTGTGGCCGATGTTGGACTTCACCGAGCCGAGCAGCAGCGGTCGTTCGCGCTCGCGGCCGTAGGTGGCCTGCAGCGCTTGGACCTCGATCGGGTCGCCGAGCGCGGTGCCGGTGCCGTGACCTTCGATGACGTCGACGTCCGAAGCGGCCAGTCCGGAGTTGGCCAGCGCCTGCTTGATCACGCGCTGCTGGGACGGCCCGTTCGGCGCGGTCATGCCGTTGGACGCGCCGTCGGAGTTCATCGCCGAGCCGCGGACGACGGCCAGGATCTCGTGGCCGTTGCGCTGCGCGTCGGAGAGCCGTTCGACGAGGACCAGGCCGATGCCCTCGGCGAGGCTCATGCCGTCGGCCTCGTCGGAGTAGGCCTTGCAGCGGCCGTCGGGTGCCATCGCGCGCTGGCGGCTGAAGCCGATCCACGGCGCGGGTGTCGCCATCACGGTGACGCCACCGGCCAGGGCCATCGTGCTTTCGCCGTTGCGCAGGGACTGGCAGGCCAGGTGCAGCGCGACGAGGGACGACGAGCACGCCGTGTCGAGCGTGACGGCCGGGCCTTCCAGGCCGAACAGGTAAGCGACCCGTCCGGACAGGACACTCGACACCGAGCCGGTGATCATGTGGCCCTCGGAGCCCTCGGCCGCGTTCATGACGGTCGAGCCGTAGTCCTGGTAGCTGGAGCCGATGAAGACGCCCGTGCGGCTGCCCCGCACGGTCGCCGGGTCGACGCCGGCGCGTTCGAGGGCTTCCCACGAGACTTCCAGCAGGAGCCGCTGCTGCGGGTCCATCGACAGCGCCTCGCGCGGCGAGATGCCGAAGAAGCCGGCGTCGAAGTCCGCGGCGCCTTCGAGGAAGCCACCGAGCGTCGAGTAGGTCTTGCCGCTGCGGTCCGGGTCGGGGTCGTACAGCCCGGCCGCGTCCCAGCCGCGGTCGGCCGGGAACGACGAGATCGCGTCCCCGCCGCCGAGCACGAGGTCCCACAACGCTTCCGGCGACGCGACGCCGCCGGGGAACCGGCAGCTCATGCCGACGATGGCGATGGGCTCGTCGACCATCGCCCGCGTGACAACGGTTTCGGTGGTGTCCGATCCGTCCAGAGTGGACAGGATGAACCCGGCCAGCGCGTCGGCGTTCGGGTAGTCGAACACGACGGTGCTGGGCAGGCTCAGCCCGGTCACGACCTCGAGGCGGTTGCGCAGGTCGACGGCGGTGAGCGAGTCGAAGCCGAGGTCGCGGAAGGCACGGTCGGCCTCGACGGCGTCGCCACCGGCGTGGCCGAGCACGGTCGCGGCTTCGGCGCGGACGAGGTCGACGACGAGCCGGCGGCCGGCCGCGGCGGGCAGGGCGCGGACCCGGCCGGCGAACGCCGCGACGTCGGCCGTCTCCGGGGCGGCCTCGGCGAGCTTGCGGACCGCGGGCAGCTCGGCGAACAGCGGGCTGGGCCGCACCGACGTGAAGACCGGGTAGTACCGCTCCCAGTCGAGGTCGGCGATCATCAGCGACGTCTCGTCGTCCTCGAGGGCGCGCTTCAGCCCGGCGAGCGCGAGACGCGGTTCCATGAACTGCAGGCCGCTGCGCAGGATCCGGCCCGGGTCGACCCGGCCCAGCTCGCGGTCGTCGGCCCAGATGCCCCAGGCGATCGTCGTCGCCGGGACCCCGCGGGCGCGCCGCTGCTCGGCGAGCGCGCCGAGGTAGGCGTTGGCCGCGGAGTAGGCGCCGTGGTCACCACTGCCCCAGACGCCGGCGGTCGAGGAGTACATCACGAAGTGCTCGAGTTCGCCCTCGTCGAGCAGGTCGTCGAGGACGGCGTCGAGGTTGGCCGCGCCGGTGACCTTGGCGTCGAGGACCTCGGCGAAGGCGGTGGGGTTCGTGCCGGTCAGCGGCGCGAGCGCGATGTGCGCGGCGGTGTGCACCACGGTGGTGATGCGGCGGCCTTCGCCCTTGAGCCGGGTGATGAGCGCGGCGACGGCGTCGCGATCGGTGACGTCGAGAGCGACCACTTCGGCCGACGCGAGTTCGGCCTGGAGAGCCTCGGCACCCGGCGCGTCGAGGCCACGACGGCCGGTCAGCACGACGTGCTCGACGCCCTCACCGGCGAGCCAGCGGGCGAGGTGCGGACCGAGGGTGCCGGTACCGCCGGTGACGATGGCGGTGCCGTGGGCGCGCCAGGTCCGTTCGGGACGACGCCCGGCCACGGGAGCGGGCACGATCCGGCGCGCGAACACACCGGACGCCCGGACGGCGAGCTGGTCTTCATCGCCGGACCCGGCCAGCACCGCGGCAAGCCGCCGGGCGGCCGCGGCGTCGAGGGTTTCGGGCAGGTCGATCAGCCCGGCCCAGCGGCCGGGGTGTTCGAGGGCGGCGGACCAGCCGAGACCGTGCACCTGCGCCTGAGCGGGGTCGCGGACGGGATCGGCGGGCCCGGTGGAGACGGCCCCCCGGGTCAGCGCCCAGATCGGGATGGCGGGGTCCGTCTCGGCGACGGCTTGGACGAGCGAGAGGGTCCGCAGCAAGCCGCGGTCGAGGCCCGGGTGGTCGGTCGGAGTGTGATCGGAGGCGAGCAGCGAGACGATCCCGGTCACGCCGTCGGTGTCCCCGAGCGCGGTCGTCAACGCCTCGCGATCGGAGTCGCCGGCGAGGACGATCGGACGTACCTCGGCGCCTTGGCTGCGCAGGGCGGTGGCGACCTCGCCATCCGCGTCGTCGCCGAGGACCAGCCAGGTGCCGGACAGAGTGCCGCCTGCCGGGCGGGACGGGCGCCAGGCGACGCGGTAGCGCCAGGCGTCCACAGTGGACTCCTCGTCGCGGCGGGCGTGCCAGGCCGACAGGGACGGCAGCAGGTCGTCGAGCGCTCCCCGCTGGTGCTCGTCCAGGTCCAGCAGGCGGGTCAGCTCACCCGTGTCGGCGCGGCCGACCGCCTGCCACAGCTCGTCGTCGGCCGGGGCGCCCGCCATCGCCGTTGCGGCTTCTTCGATGGCCCAGTAGTGCTCGTGCTGGAACGCGTACGTGGGCAGGTCGGCGCGGCGGCCGCCGGTCAGGGTGTCCGCCCAGTCGACCGCCACCCCGCGGGTGTGCGCCTCGGCCAGGGACTTCAGGAACCGGTCGGACCCGCCGTCGTCGCGGCGCAGGGTGCCCAGCGCCGCGACCGGCACGCCGGCCGCCTCGGCCAGCTCGCCGATGGCCATGCTGAACACCGGGTGCGGGCTCGACTCGACGAACACCGGGTGGCCGTCGGCGACCGCCGCGGACAGCGCGGCGCCGAACTCGACGGTCCCCCGCAGGTTGCGGCACCAGTAGTCGCCGGTCAGCTCGGTGGGCTCGACGAGCCCGCCGGTCACCGTCGAGTAGAACCGGACGCCGGTCTCGCGCGGGGCCACCGGCGCCAGCAGCTCGGCGAGCTCGCCGGCGATCTCGTCCACCTGCGGCGAATGCGCGGCGAAGTCGACGCCGTCCAGCCGCCAGCGCATCATGCCCGCCTTGGCGAGCCGCCGTTCCAGCACGGCCAGCGCGTCCGGGTCGCCGGACACGGTGACCGAACGCGGGCCGTTGACCGCCGCGACGGCGATCCGGTCGGCCAGCTCGGCGATCAGCTCGCGGACGTCGTCCGCGGCCGCGACGACCGACAGCATCGCCCCGCGGCCGGAGAGCCGCTCGGCGATCAGCCGCGACCGCAGCGCCACGATCCGCGCGCCGTCCTGCAGCGTCAAGGCGCCGGCGACACACGCCGCGGCGATTTCGCCCTGGGAGTGCCCGATCACGGCGACCGGCTCGACGCCGTGCGCGCTCCACAGGCTCGCCAGCGACACCATCACGGCCCACAGCACCGGCTGGATCACGTCGACCCGGGCCAGGGCTTCGTCGTCGCGCAGGACATCCGGCAGCGACCAGTCGGTGAACTCCGCGAGCGCGGCGGCGCACTCGGCCATCCGGCCGGCGAACACCGGCGACGACGCCAGCAGCTCGCGGGCCATGCCCGGCCACTGCGAGTCCTGGCCGGGGAAGACGAACACGGGTGCGGCGGTGCGCTTGGCGACCCCGCGCACGAGCGCGGCGTCGGCGGCGTTCCCGGCCAGTGCGGCGAGGCCGCGGCGCAGGTCCAGCGGGTCTTCGCCGACGACGACCGCGCGCTGCTCGAACACCGACCGTGTCCCGGAAAGGGACCAGCCGACGTCGACCGGCCGCGTCGCGGGGTGCTCGTCGAGGTGGTGCAGCAGCCGCAAGGCCTGGGCCTGCAGGGCGGGCGCGGTGCGCGCGGACAGCGGCCAGACGACCGGTCCGGACGCGGCTTCGGGCTCGGCCGGGACGTCTTCCGGCGCCGGGGCTTCGATGATCGCGTGGGCGTTGGTGCCGCTGATGCCGAACGACGAGACGCCGGCCCGGCGGGGACGTCCGGTCTCGGGCCACTCCGCCTGCTCGTGCAGCAGCTGGACGGCGCCGGCCGACCAGTCGATCTTCGTGGACGGCTGGTCGACGTGCAGGGTGCGCGGCAGCACGCCGTGGCGCATGGCGTGCACCATCTTGATCAGGCTGGCCACGCCGGCGGCGGACTGCGTGTGCCCGATGTTGGACTTCACCGAGCCGATCAGCAGCGGCCGCTCGCGGTCGCGGCCGTAGGTCGCCTGCAGCGCCTGGACCTCGATCGGGTCGCCGAGCGCGGTGCCGGTGCCGTGCGCGTCGAGCGCGTCGACCTCGGCCGCGGCGAGCCCGGCGTTGGCCAGGGCCTGGCGGATGACGCGCTGCTGCGACGGGCCGTTCGGGGCGGTGAGGCCGTTGGACGCGCCGTCGGAGTTGACCGCGGTGCCGCGCACGACGGCGAGGACCTGGTGGCCGTGGCGGCGGGCGTCGGACAGCCGTTCCAGCACGAGAATGCCGACACCTTCGGCGAGGCTCATGCCGTCACCGGCTTCGGAGAACGCCTTGCAGCGGCCGTCGGCGGCGAGCGCGCGCTGGCGGCTGAACGCGACGAACGGGTCGGGCGACGCCATGATCGTGGCCCCGCCGGCCAGGGCGAGGGAGCTTTCCCCGGCGCGCAGCGACTGGCACGCGAGGTGCAGCGCGACGATCGACGACGAACACGCCGTGTCGACGGTGACCGACGGGCCCTCGAAGCCGAACAGGTACGACAACCGTCCGGAAAGGACACTCGGGATGGTGCCGGTGACGAGGTGGCCCTCGGAACCTTCGCCGGTCGAGGTGCCGTAGTCCTGGAAGCTGGAGCCGATGAAGACGCCGGTCCGGCTCCCCCGCACCGATGCGGGGTCGACGCCGGCGCGTTCCAGGGCCTCCCAGGAAACTTCGAGCAGGAACCGCTGCTGCGGGTCCATGGACATGGCTTCACGCGGCGAGATCCCGAAGAACCCGGCGTCGAACTCGGCGGCGTCCTCCAGGAACCCGCCGAGCGTCGAGTACGTCTTGCCGCCGCGGTCCGGGTCCGGGTCGAACAGGCCCGCGATGTCCCAGCCGCGGTCGGCGGGGAACGACGAGATCGCGTCGACTCCGCCCACGACGACGTTCCAGAGGTCTTCCGGCGAGCCGACGCCGCCCGGGAAGCGGCAGCCCATGCCGACGATGGCGATGGGCTCGTCCACGGCACCCGGCGTGACGACGACGTCGCCGACGGCCGGGCCGTCGATCTCCTCGCGCAGGAACGCGACGAGCGCGAGCGGGGTCGGGTAGTCGAAGACCAGCGTCGCGGGCAGGGACAGACCGGTGGCGTCGACCAGACGACGGCGGAACTCGACGGCGGTCAGCGAGTCGAAGCCGAGGTCGCGGAACGCACGGTCCTCGTCGATGGCGTCGGCCGTCACGTGGCCCAGCACTTCGGCGGCTTCGACGCGCACCAGGTCCAGCAGCGCGCGGTCGCGTTCGGTCTCGGACATCCCGGCGAAGCGCGCGGCGAAGGCGGTCACGGCGGTGGCCGCGACGGGCTCGGGCTTGCTCTCGACGAGTTCGTCGAACAGCCGGCTGGCGCGGGTGGCGGTGAAGACCGGCAGGAACGTGTCCCAGGTGATGTCGGCGACGACGACGGCCGTGTCGTCGCGCAGCAGCGCGCGTTCCAGCTCGGCGAGCGCGGGCGCGGTCGGCAGGAACCCGAGGCCGCGACGGCTCAGCTGGCCGGCGACGTGCTCGTCGGTGGCCATGCCTTCCTCGGCCCAGGCGCCCCAGGCGATGGACGTCGCCTTGCGGCCGCGGGCCCGGCGGGCCTCGGCGAGCGCGTCGAGGTAGGCGTTGCCGGCGGCGTAGGCGGCCTGGCCGCCACTGCCCCAGACGCCGGCGACGGACCCGAAGAGCAGGAAGAAGTCGAGGTCGTGCCCGGCGAGGAGGACGTCGAGGTGCGCGGCGCCGTCGGTCTTGGCGGCCATGACGCGGGTGTACTCGGCGAAGTCGGCGCCGTGGATCGGGTCCATCGCCTGCGCGATGCCCGCGGTGTGCACGACCCCGGTGAGCTGCAGGCCGTCGAGGAGCTGCTCGACGGCGGCGCGATCGGCGATGTCACAGGCGGCGATCGTCACCCGGGCGCCGGCCTCGGTGAGTTCGGCCTCGAGTTCGGTCGCGCCAGGCGCATCCGGGCCGCGACGGCTGACGAGCACCAGGTGCTCGGCCCCGGCGGCGGCGAGCCACCGCGCGACGGACGCGCCGAGCGCACCGGTGCCGCCGGTGACGAGCACGGTCCCGGAAGCGCGGAAGCGTCCGGTGGGCTCGGCGGGCAGGTACCGCCCGACCCGGCGGCCGAAGGCCCCCTGGGCCCGGATGGCGACCTGGTCTTCCCCACCGGATCCGGCGAGGACGGAGGCGAGCCGTCGCCCGGCGGCGGGGTCGAGGGTGGCGGGCAGGTCGATCAGCCCGCCCCACAGCGCGGGCAGTTCGAGCGCGGCGGTCCGCCCCAGCCCCCACACCCGCGCGGCGACGGGATCGGGCGCCCCTTCCCCCGCGGTGACAACGGCACCGGAGGTGAGGGTCCACAGGCGGAGGCCGAGGTCGGCGTCGCCAAGGGCCTGAACGAGGGTGAGCAGATCCCGCAGCCCGGCATCCCCGGGGGCGGGCAGGTGCAGGACACCGTCAACCGGCCCGGTCGCAGCCAGCGCCGCGGCCAGCTGCGCGCGGTCGGCCAAGTCCGTGAATGCCACATCGAGGGACGTAGTGTCCGTGGATGTGGCATTCACGGACTTCGGGGCCTCGGCGGCGTCGAGAGCCGAGAGTGCGATGCGCTTGATCGTGGCGCCGTGGGTGGTCAGCGCTGTGGCGATCTCCGCGCCTTCGTCGGCGGTCGACGTCACCAGCAGCCAGGTTCCGGGCAAAGAAGGGTTTTCCGCGGTGCGGAACGGGTGCCACTCCGTGCGGTAGCGCCAGGACTTCGCCTTCTCCTCCGCCGCACGGCGGTCGCGCCAGCCCGACAGGGCCGGGAGCAGCGTGGTCAACGACTCCTGCTGGTCGTCGCCGAGGTCGAGCAGGCCGGCCAGCTCCGTCGGGTCGCCGCGGCCGATCGCCTCCCACAGGGGGCCGTCCGCGGTGGCGGCCACGGACCGCGCCGGGGTGGCGGCAGCCCAGTAGTGCTCGCGCTGGAACGGGTACGTCGGCAGCTCGACCGGCGCGCCCGCGCGGCCGAGGTAGGCCGGCCAGTCCACCGTGCAGCCGCGCGTGTGCAGCACCGCCAGGGCCGTGACGGCGGACTCCACCTCCGGGCGGTCCTTGCGCAGCAACGGGATCGCGCCCGGCTGGTCGATCATGGCCGACAGCACCGCGCCCGGCCCGAGTTCCAGGAACGTGGCGGCGTCCGAACGCGAGATCGTCTCGGCGAACCGGACCGTCGCGCGCACGTGCTCGACCCAGTACCCCGGCGACCGGACGTCGCCCTGGGCGACGAACGTCAGCGACGGCTCGGCGAAGTCCAGCCCCCGCACGACCTCGCCGAACTCCGCCAGCATCGGGTCCATCAGGTGCGAGTGGAACGCGTGCGACACCTGCAGCCGCTTCGTCCGCTCGAAGCGCGCGGCGACGCCCAGCACGGCGTCCTCGACGCCCGAGAGCACCACCGAGTCCGGGCCGTTGATCGCCGCGATGTCGACGCCGTCGGTCAGGCCTGCGCGAACGTCCTCTTCGGACGCCTGCACCGACACCATCGCCCCGCCGGCGGGCAGGGCCTGCATGAGCCGGGCCCGTGCGGACACCAGCGTGCACGCGTCGTCCAGCGACAGCACGCCCGAGACGTGCGCCGCCGCGATCTCGCCGATCGAGTGCCCGGCCACCAGGTCCGGGCGGACGCCCCACGACTCCAGCAACCGGAACGCGGCCACGCCGAAGGCGAACAACGCGGGTTGCGCGGTCCCGGTCCGCTCCAGCGCGGCCGGGTCGTCGCCCCACACCACGTCCCGCAGGCCCGGCTCGCACCGGTCGAGGACGTCGGTGAAGACGTCGGCGAACACGGGGAACCGCGCCGCCAGCTCACGCCCCATGCCCAGGCGCTGGGCACCCTGACCGGGGAAGACGAACGCGAGCCCACCGGTCGCGGTGGTACCGGTGACCAGCCCGGGCGCCGAGTTCCCGGCGGCGAGCGCGGCCAGCGACGACGAGACGTCGTCGCCGAGCACCACGGCCCGGTGCTCGAACGCGGTGCGCGTGGTCGCCAGGGACCACGCGAGGTCCAGCCGCCCGGCGTCGATCGACGCCAGGTTCGCGGCCTGCTCACGCAGCCCACCGGCGGTCCGGGCGGACAGCAGCAGCGGCGCGGCCACGGCGTCCACGGGGGTCACGACCGGCGAGGCTTCGACGAGAGGAGCCGCTTCGAGGACGACGTGCGCGTTGGTCCCGCTGATGCCGAACGACGACACCGCGCCACGCCGGGCGCGCCCGGTCTCCGGCCACGGCGACGCCTCGGCGAGCAGCGAGACCGCGCCCGCGCTCCAGTCCACATGGGACGACGGTGCGGCCGCGTGCAGCGACTGCGGCACCGTGCCGTGCCGCATCGCCATGATCAGCTTGATCACGCCGGCGACACCCGCGGCGGCCTGCGTGTGCCCGATGTTGGACTTCACCGAACCGAGCAAAAGCGGGGTTTCCCGGTCCTGGCCGTAGGTCGCGAGCAGCGCCTGCGCCTCGATCGGGTCGCCCAGCGTCGTGCCGGTGCCGTGGCCCTCGACGACGTCGACGTCCGAAGTGGACAGTCCGGCGCCGGCCAGCGCGGCGCGGATCACGCGCTGCTGCGACGGGCCGTTCGGCGCGGTGAGACCGTTGGACGCGCCGTCCTGGTTGACGGCCGAGCCGCGGACCAGGCCGAGCACGCGGTGGCCGTGACGGCGGGCGTCCGAGAGGCGTTCGAGCACGAGCACGCCCGCGCCTTCGGACCAGCCGACGCCGTCGGCTTCGTCCGAATAGGACTTGCAGCGGCCGTCGGGCGACAGGCCGCGCTGGCGGGAGAACTCGACGAACGAGTTCGGGGTGGACATCACGGTGACGCCGCCGGCCAGGGCCAGCGTGCAGTCGCCGGACCGCAGGGCCTGCATCGCCCAGTGCATCGCCACGAGCGACGACGAACAGGCCGTGTCGATGGTGACGGCCGGGCCTTCGAGGCCGAGCGAGTAGGCGACCCGGCCGGACACGACGCTCGACGCCGTGCCGCTGCCCTGGAAGCCTTCGAAGTCGCCGCCGGCCATGACGAGGCCGTAGTCGTTGTACATCACGCCGGCGAACACACCGGTGGAGCTGCCGCGCAGACGTCGCGGGTCGATCCCGGCGCGCTCGATCGCCTCCCACGAGACTTCGAGCAGCAGCCGCTGCTGGGGGTCGATGGCTTCGGCTTCGCGCGGGCTCATCCCGAAGAACGCCGGGTCGAACTCGCCGGCGTTGTGCAGGAAGCCGCCTTCGCGGGTGTAGGAGGTGCCCTTGTGGTCGGGGTCCGGGTCGTACAGCGCGCCCAGGTCCCAGCCGCGGTTGACCGGGAACGTCGACGTCGTGTCGCGGCCCTCGGCCACCGCCGCCCACAGGTCTTCCGGCGAGGCGATCCCGCCCGGGAAGCGGCAGCTCATGCCGACGATGGCGATCGGGTCGTCGTCGGCCGCGACGGTCCGGGTGACGACCGGGCCGCGAGCGTCGTCGCCCAGCAGCTCGGCCAGGATGTGCGCGGCCAGCGCGGCCGGTGTCGGGTGGTCGAACGCCGTCGTGGCGGGCAGGCGCAGGCCGGTCGCGGCGTCCAGGCGGTTGCGCAGCTCGACCGCGGTGAGCGAGTCGAAACCGAGTTCGGAGAACGAGCGCTCCGGGTCGACGGCCGCGGCCCCGGCGTGCCCGAGCACCCCGGCGACCTCACGGCGGACCAGGTCGGCGACCCGCGCCGCGCGGGCGGCGTCGTCCAATGTGGACAGCTGGTGCGCCAGCCGGCCGGCCCCGCCCGCGGTCCGCACGGCCCGGCGGCTGCCGCCGACGAGCGACCGCAGCACGGCGGGCGGCTCGGGCCGGGCGCTCAGCACCGGCAGGTCGAAGCGGACCGGGACGACGACGGGCTCGTCGGCCGCGAGAGCGGCGTCGAACAGCGCGACGCCCTCGGCCTCGGTGAGCGCGGGGATGCCCATCCGGGCGAAGCGGCGCAGGGTGCCGTCGCCGGCCATCCCGGCTTCGCCGGCCCACGGCCCCCACGCGAGGGACACCGCGGGCAGCCCGGCGTCGCGGCGCACCTGGGCGAGCGTGTCGAGGAAGGCGTTGCCGGCGGCGTAGTTGGCCTGCCCGGCGGCGCCGAGCGTGCCGGCCAGGGAGGAGAACAGGACGAACGCCGTCAGGTCGTGGTCGCGGGTCAGCTCGTGCAGGTTCCAGGCCGCGTCGGCCTTGGGCGCCAGCACGGTGGCGAGCTTCGCCGCGTCGAGGGTGCCGAGCAGGCCGTCGTCGAGGACGCCGGCCGCGTGCACGACGGCGGCCAGCGGATGGGCCGCCGGGATGTCGCCCAGCAGCGCGGCCAGCGCGGCGCGGTCGCTCGCGTCGCAGGCGACGACGCTGACGTCGGCGCCCTGACCGGCCAGCTCGGTGAGGAGGTCGTCGGGCGCGATGCCGCGGCGGCTCGCCAGAACCAGGTGCCGGACGCCGTGCTCGCGCACGAGGTGCCGGGCGATGATCCGGCCCAGTCCCCCGGTGCCGCCGGTGATCAGGACGGTGCCGCCGGCGTCCCAGCCGCGCGGCTCGGCGGGCACGGCCCGCACCAGCCGGGGCACGAGCACGCGCCCGGCGCGGATCAGGGCACGCGGCTCGCCGGTCGACAGCGCGGTCGTGACGGCCTCGGCGGACGCCGGCTGCTCGTCGGTTTCGATCAGGACGAACCGGCCGGGGTGTTCCTGCTGGGCGGCCAGGACGAGCCCGCGCACGGTCGCCGCGGCGGACACCCCGGCCGGGATGACCAGGGCCAGCCGCCGGTCGTCGGCCGCTTCGACGCGCGCCTGCAGCAGGCCGAGCGCGTGCGCGGCGAGGTCGCGTGCCGCCGCCGGGGTCTCCCCCGCCGGGACGTCGAGGGGAACGACGTCGGCGTCGGCCGGGTCGGTGATCCCGGTGACCGGCTCGGTCCAGTCGACCCGGTACAGGCCACCGCCGGTGCCGGCGGCGAAGGATTCGGCGGCGATCGGCCGCACGGACAGTCCGCCGGCCACCGCGACCAAGTCGCCCTCGGGCGTCGACAGGACCAGGGACAGCGAGTCGTCACCGGTCTTGCGCAGCTCGGCCCGCAGCACCGTCGCGCCGACCGCGCGCACGGCGACGTCCCGCCAGGAGAACGGCAGGCCGCCGTCACCGGCGAGGAACGCCGTGGCGTGCAGGGCCGCGTCGAACAGCGCGGGGTGCAGGTCGAACGTCTCGGCGTCGACGTCGTCGGGCAGCGCGACCTCGGCGAAGACGTCGTCGCCGCGACGCCAGGCGGCACGCAGGCCGCGGAACGCCGGGCCGTACTCCCGGCCGTCGTCGATGCCGTCGTAGAACCCGGCCAGCTCGACGGGGGTGGCGTCCGCGGGCGGCCAGACGGCCTCCGGGATCACGATTTCCCGGGTGACGGCGGTCAACCGGCCGACCGCGTGGGACGTCCAGTTGCCGCTGACTTCCCCGTCCGGGCGCGAGTGGACGGCCACCGCGCGGCGGCCGTCGTCGTCCGGGGCGCCGACCCACACCTGCACGACGACGCGCTCGTCCGCGCCCAGCACCAGCGGCCGGGTGAGGGTCAGCTCTTCGACGTCCGGGCAGCCGGTCTCGGCGCCGGCCCGGACGGCCAGCTCCAGCAGTGCCGTGCCGGGCACGACGACCGCGCCGCCGACGCGGTGGTCGGCCAGCCAGGCGTGCGTGCCGGCCGACAGCCGGCCGGTCAGCAGCAGGCCGCGGGCGTCGGCGACCTCGACGGCGGTGCCGAGCAGCGGGTGGTCGACGCTGCGCAGGCCCGCGGACCGCAGGTCGCCGCGGCCGCGGCCGGTGTCACGCGGCCAGAACCGCAGGCGCTGGAAGGCGTAGGTGGGCAGCTCGGTCCACGCGGCGCCGGTCCCGGCGAAGAACGCGGTCCAGTCGATGGCGACGCCGTCGCCGTGCAGCCGGGCGAGCGCCTCGGCGGCGGAGGTGTGCTCGTCACGGTCCTTGCGCAGCACCGCCACGGCGAGCGCGTCCGGGACGTCGACCAGCGGCGTCAGCGCGGCTTCCGGCCCGACCTCGACGAACCGGGTGGCCCCGGCGTCGGCGAGGCGCGCGAGGACGTCGCCGAAGCGGACGGTCTCGCGGACGTGCCGCACCCAGTACTCCGGGTCGGTCACCTCACCGGCGACGACGAGCGCACGCGCGGGCTCGGCGAAGCTCAGCCCGGCGACGACTTCGCGGAACGCGGGCAGCATCGGGTCCATCAGGTGCGAGTGGAACGCGTGGGACGCGCGCAGCCGCGTCGTCCGCTCGAAGCGGGAAGCGACGGCCAGTACGGCGTCTTCGGTACCGGACAAGACAACTGCGCGAGGCCCGTTGACGGCGGCGATACCCACGCCGTCGACCAGCTCGGCGCGGACTTCGTCCTCGGTGGCCCGGACGGCGACCATCGCGCCGCCGGCGGGCAGGTCCCGCATCAGCCGGGCGCGCGCGGACACCAGCGCACAGGCGTCGTCGAGGGACAGCACGCCCGCGCAGTGGGCGGCGGCGATCTCGCCCGCCGAGTGCCCGGCGAGCAGGTCGGCGCGGACCCCCCACGACTCCAGCAGGCGGAAGAGCGCGACCTCGACGGCGAAGATCGCCGGCTGCGCCCAGCCGGTGTCGGCGAGCGTGTCGGCAGCGTCGGCACCGGTGCCCCAGACGACGTCCCGGAGTCCGGGCTCGAGCCGGTCCAGGACCTCGTCGAAGGCGGCGGCGAACGCCGGGTGCGCGGCGTACAGCTCACGGCCCATACCCAGGTGCTGCGAACCCTGGCCGGTGAACAGGAACGCGGTCTTGGCCCGCGCCCGCGGCGAGCCGACGACCCCGGACTCCCCCGTGGCGAGCGCACGCAAGGCGTCCCCCACGGCGGCGCGGTCGGCGCCGACGACGGCAGCGCGACGCTCGAACGGCGTCCGCGCGGTGGCCAGGGAGAACGCGACGTCGGCGAGCGGCGCGTCGCCGTCCGCCAGCTGCCGCGCAAGACGTCCGGCCTGCTCGCGCAGTGCCTCGTCGGTCTTGCCGGAAATCAGGAAAGGCACCGGCCGCTCGGCGACCTCACGCGGCTCGGCGTCCTCGGCCGGGGCCTGCTCGATGATCGCGTGCGCGTTGGTGCCGCTGAGCCCGAACGACGACACACCCGCGCGGCGGGGCTCGCCGGTCTCCGGCCATTCGGTGGCCTCGGTGACCAGGTCGACCCGGCCCGCGCGCCAGTCCACATGGGACGACGGGGCGTCGACGTGCAGGGTGGGCGGGACGACGCCGTGGCGCATGGCCAGGACCATCTTGATCACGCCGGCCACGCCGGCGGCGGCCTGGGTGTGGCTGATGTTGGACTTGATCGACCCGAGCAGCAGCGCGCGTTCGCGGTCCTGCCCGTAGGTCGCCATCAAGGCCTGGGCCTCGACGGGGTCCCCCAGCCGGGTGCCGGTGCCGTGCGCCTCGACGACGTCGACCTGGCTCGGCGTGAGCCGGGAGCTCTTCAGGGCCTCCCGGATCACCCGCTGCTGGGAGGGGCCGTTGGGGGCGGTCAGACCGTTGGTGGCGCCGTCCTGGTTGACGGCGCTGCCGCGGACCACCGCGAGCACGGGGTGGCCGTTGCGCCGGGCGTCCGACAGGCGTTCGAGCACGAGCACACCCGAGCCCTCGGCCCAGCCGGTGCCGGCGGCCGAGTCCGCGAACGAGTGGCAGCGGCCGTCCGGGGACAGCCCGCCCTGGCGGCTGAACTCGACGAACGTGGTCGGGGCGGACATCACCGTCACACCGCCCGCGACGGCGAGCGTCGACTCCCCCGACCGCAGCGACTGCGCGGCCAGGTGCAGCGCGACGAGCGACGACGAGCAGGCGGTGTCGACCGTGACGGCCGGGCCGACCAGGCCCAGCACGTAGGAAAGGCGGCCGGACAGGACGCTGTTCGTGTTGCCGGTCAGCAGGAAACCCTCGGACGGCCCGGCGGCCCCGGTCAGGTACTCCTGGGCCATCGCGCCGACGAACACGCCGGTCCGGGTGCCCTTGAGCGACGACGGCGCGATGCCGGCGCGCTCGATCGCCTCCCACGTCGTCTCGAGCAGGATCCGTTGCTGCGGGTCCATTTCCGCCGCTTCACGCGGCGAGATGCCGAAGAACCCGGCGTCGAACTCGGCCGCGTCGAGCAGGAACCCGCCGGACATCGCCGCCTCGCCGCCGGCCTCGGCGAGCGCGCCGAGGTCCCAGCCGCGGTCGGCGGGCAGCCCGGTGACGCCGTCGCGCCCGGAGCCGACCAGCTCCCAGAGGTCTTCGGGGCCGGCGACCCCGCCGGGATAGCGGCAGCTCATCCCGACGATCGCGATCGGTTCGACCGCGCGGGTCTCCAGCTCCTCCAGCCTCTGCTGGGTGCGCACGAGGTCCGCGCTGGCCCGCTTGAGGTAGCTCCGGAGCTTCTGTTCGTTGTCCATGAATCAGCAACCCATCCCGACACGACGGCGAGCGGTGGCGCCCCGGGACGGCTGCTGCGGTGGCAGTCCGGCGCACGGCCGGCTGCCGCCCGGGGCGCGGAAAATGGTTTTCTGCGGCGGAAATCGTCCTCGGCGGCACTTCGCCCGGGCCGCGACCGCCGAGTTCTACCGGGACCGGCCTGGGCCGGTCACCAGACGGCGGCGGTCAGCGCCTCGCCGAGGTCCAGCTCCCGGGCGGTCTGGTGCAGGTCGGACTCGACCATCATGCGCATCAGCTCTTCGAACGGCACCGACGGCTTCCAGCCCAGATCGGCGCGGGCCAGCGTGGCGTCGGCGCAGAGCGTCTCGACCTCGGCGGGCCGCACCAGGCTCGGGTCGACGACGACGTAGTCGCGCCAGTCGAGATCGGCGGCGGCGAACGCGATGTCGGCGGCGTCGCGGACGGTGTGCATCCGGCCGGTGCCGATCACGTAGTCGCACGCCTCGTCGCGCTGCAGCATGAGGTGCATCGCCTGGACGTAGTCGCCGGCGAAGCCCCAGTCGCGCACGGCGTCGAGGTTGCCGAGGCGCAGCTCGTCCTGCAGGCCCAGCTTGATCCGCGCGACCGCGTTGGAGATCTTGCGGGTGACGAACTCGATGCCGCGGCGCGGCGACTCGTGGTTGAACAGGATGCCGGAGACGCCGTACATCCCGTAGGACTCGCGGTAGTTGCGCGTGATGTAGTGGCCGTAGGCCTTCGCGACGCCGTACGGGCTGCGCGGGTGCAGGATCGTCTTCTCGTTCTGCGGCGTCTCGGCCGCCTTGCCGAACATCTCCGACGACGACGCCTGGTAGAAGCGGATCTGGCTGCCCGGCGCGGTGGTCCGCGACTTGTCCAGCCCGGAGACCATCCGGATCGCCTCCAGCACGCGCAGCACGCCCATGCCGTTGACGTCGGTGGTGAGCTCGGCCTGCTGCCACGACATCGGCACGAACGAGATCGCGCCCAGGTTGTAGACCTCGTCCGGCTGCACCAGGTCCACGGCCCCGACGAGACTCGCCTGGTCCAGCAGGTCGCCGTGGACGAAGTTCAGCTCGGCGGCGATCCGGCTGACCCGGGACTTGCGCGGGTTCGCCTGACCGCGCACCAGGCCCCACACGTCGTAGCCCAGTGCCAGCAGGTGCTCGGCCAGGTAAGAGCCGTCCTGTCCCGTGACACCTGTGATCAATGCTCGTTTCGTCATAGCTCTCCCACGTTCACCGGCCAACCGGCCGTGCTCGCGGCCGCCCGGCACCGCCGCTGATCCGCTCGATCACACACCCGCCCCGCCCTGGAAAACATTGGACAATCCGTGCCCCCATCGGCAACTACTGGTGATTTCCCGTCTTCAGCGGGTCCATCCTGCAGCTTTCCGGTAGCCGAGGCATGCGAGGACCTGATGGCATTCCGATATCCCGTCTCCCAGCCCCATCTCACCGGCCGTGAGATCTACTACGTCACCGAAGCGGTGACGACGGGCTGGATCTCCTCCCAGGGCCCGTTCGTGCAGCGGTTCGAGGAGTCCTTCGCCGACTGGAACGGCCAGGGCCACGGCGTCGCCTGCTCCTCCGGGACGACGGCGCTCACCCTCGCCCTGCGCGCGCTCGGTATCGGGCCCGGCGACGAGGTGCTGGTGCCGGAGTTCACCATGATCGCGTCGGCCTGGGCGGTCACCTACACCGGCGCCACGCCGGTCTTCGTCGACTGCGGCGACGACCTCAACATCGACGTCGCACTCCTGGAGTCGAAGATCACGCCGCGCACCAAGGCGATCATGCCGGTGCACATCTACGGCCGGCGCTGCGACATGGACGCGATCATGGACCTCGCCTACCAGTACAACCTGCGGGTCGTCGAGGACTCGGCCGAGGCCCACGGCGTCCGCCCGGTCGGCGACATCGCGTGCTTCTCCTTGTACGCCAACAAGATCATCTCATCCGGCGAGGGCGGCATCTGCCTGACGAACGACGCGCGGCTGGCCGAGCAGATGAAGCACCTGCGCGGCATGGCCTTCAGCAAGGCCCACGACTTCGTCCACAAGAAGCTGGCCTACAACTTCCGGATGACCAACCTGCAGGCCGGTGTCGCGCTGGCCCAGGTGGAGCGGATCGACGAGATCCTCGAGCTGCGGTCCCGGATCGAAAAGCAGTACGACGAACGGCTTTCCGGCATCCCCGGGATCACCCGCATGCCCGGCCGAGACGTCCTGTGGATGTACGACCTGCTGGCCGAGGGCCGTGACGAGCTGCGTGCCCACCTGAGCGCCGCCGGCGTCGAGACGCGGCTGTTCTTCCAGCCGATGAGCCGTCAGCCGATGTACCTCGACCCGAAGTGGCCGGAGCTGAACGCGGCCCGCCTGGCCGCCCAGGGCTTCTACCTGCCGACCTACGTCGGCCTGGAGGAGAGCGACCAGGACTTCATAGTGGACCGCGTCGCGGAGTTCTACGGCAGCAACTGAGACGACGAAAGCCCGCCGGGAAACCGGCGGGCTGTGTCAGGTGTGGGGACCGGTGAGCCGTCCGGACAGTGACCAGGACGGCTCACCGGCGTTCGTGGGCCGGAGTGACACTCCGGCGCGGCGGTGGGCCGGCAGACCAGGGGGTCGCCTGCCGGACCACCGACGTCAGCCGGCCGGCTGCTCGGCCGAGTCGAGATCGCGCGCCAGCAGCTCGGCGATCTCCGTCACGGCGGCGTCGGCGCCTTCGCCCTCGGCCGAGATCAGCACCTCTTCGCCGCCGCGGACACCGAGCGCCATGACGCCCAGGATGCTGGTGGCGTCCACCAGCTTGTCCTCGGTGCGGCCGATCTTCACCGGCACCGGCTGCCGGCCCGCGGCCTCGACGAGCAGCTTGACCGGACGCGCGTGCAGCCCGACGGGCGAGCCGATTACCACCTTTTTACTGGACATTCCCGATTCCCATCTCGTGGAGAAAGCTGTGACGCGTCAGCCGGCCGTCTTGGCGGAGAACTCCTCCGCGATCCGGCGCGCCGTCGGCACGTCGGACGCGGAAAGCACCTCGCGGGCGAGGGCTTCGCACTGTTCGAGGGTGTAGTCCTTCAACGCGGCGCGGACCGCGGGGACCGCGGACACCGACATCGACAGACTGGTGATGCCCAGGCCGGCGAACACCGGGGCCAAGCCCGGGTCGCTGGCCGCCTCGCCGCAGATGCCGGCGGACTTGCCGGCCTCCTTGGCCGCCGCCGCGACGTTCGCCACGAGCGCCAGCAACGCCGGCTGCCAGGGGTCGAGCAGGTCCCCCAGCTCACCCAGCATCCGGTCCGCGGCGTAGGTGTACTGCGAAAGGTCGTTGGTGCCGATGCTGACGAAGTCGACCTCCGCCAGGATGTCCGCCGCCCGGATCGCCGCGGCCGGCACCTCGATCATCACACCGGCCTGACCGATCCCGTGCTCGCGGGCGAGGTCGCGGAACGCCGCGGCCTCCGCCGGCGTGGCGATCATCGGCGCCATCACCCGCACGTCGGCCTCGTGGTCGGCCGCCGCCAGGCTGATCGCCTCCAGCTGCGCGGTGAGCAGCCCCGGGTTGCGGACGCCGACGCGGTAGCCGCGCACGCCCAGCGCCGGGTTCGGCTCGTCCTCGGTGTTGGCGAACGGGATGTACTTGTCGGCGCCGGCGTCCAGCGTGCGGATGACGACCGGCCGGCCGCCGAACCCGCGCAGCACCTCGCCGTAGGCCGCCCGCTGTTCCTCGACCGTCGGGGCCTCCGTGCGGTCCAGGAACAGGAACTCGGTGCGGAAGAGCCCGACACCCTCGGCGTCGGCCGCCGCGTCCTGCTCCACCCCGCCGGCGCTGCCGACGTTGAGCAGCAGCTTGACCGGGTGGCCGTCCGCGGTGGCGCCGGGGCCGCTGTGCGCCGCCAGCTTCTCCTTCAGCGACGCCGCTTCCGCCTCGACCTGCCGGACGTAGTCGTCCGTCGGGTCGACGACGACCGTGCCACGCCCGCCGTCCACCGCGATCCGCTGCCCGTCCGCCAGGCCCGCGGCGCCGGCGCAGCCGACCACCGCCGGGATCCCGAGTGCGCGGGCGACGATCGCCGTGTGGCTGGTCGGGCCGCCCTTCTCGGTGACGATGCCGAGCACCTTCGCCGGGTCGAGCAGCACCGTGTCGGCCGGCGCGATGTCCTGGCCGACGAGGACGAACGTGCCGTCGACGTCCGGGATGCCGGGCTGGGCCAGCCCCAGCGCGGCGGCGATCGCCCGGTCCCGGATGTCGATCAGGTCGGCCGCCCGCTCACCGAGGTAGCCGCCGATGGCCTCCAGCGCGGCCACGTGCTTGCCGAACGCGTCGCGGATCGCCCAGGCGGCGGGGCGGCCGGCGGCCACCCCCTCCTGGATCCCGGTCCGCAGCGTCGGGTCCTGCGCCATCATGATCTGGGTGTCCATGATGGACTTGGACTCGCCCGAAACCGTCGCCGCGCGCTTCTCCAGGTCCGCCACCGCCGCGTCGAGCGCTTCGGTCGCCGCCGCCAGCTCCTCTTCGGGAGCCGACGGCGTGTCCCAGTGCTCCGGCAGGACCGGGGGCGGCGTCAGCCGCACCACCGGCCCGGCGGCCGCGCCCGGGCTCGCCGGGTTGCCGCGCAGTTCGTCAACCACCGTTGGTCGCCTCCTTGGGGTTCGGGCCCTCACCGCTCACGCGGGGACGGCCGCGCCCGGCTCGATCGTCACCTTGATCGCCTCGCCGCTGCTGACGATGTCGATCGCCTTCAGCACGTCCGAGAGCGGGAGGTGGTGGGTGATCAGGTCGTCGACCGGGACCTTGCCCGACGAGATCAGCTCGAGCGCCTGGCGGTTGTGCTCGGGGCTGGACCCGTTGGCGCCGTAGATGGTCAGCTCGCGGTAGTGCACCAGGTTCGAGTCGCACGCGATGATCGGGTTGTCCTTCGGCAGGCCGCCGAAGAAGCTGATCCGGCCGCGGCGCGCGGTCATCTTGAGCGCGTCCTCCTGGGCCTTGCCCGCCGCGGCGGCCGTGATGACCACGTCCGCGCCGTCGCCACCGGTGAGCTCGAGGACCTTCGCGACCGGGTCCTCCTCGGCACCGCAGATCGCGGCGTCGGGCTTGACCAGCTCGGCGGCCATGTCGAGCCGGCCGCGGTTCAGCTCGACCAGGTAGACGGCCGACGCGCCCTTGGCGCGGGCGAGCCGCACGTGCAGGCAGCCGATCGGGCCGGCGCCGACGACCACGACGACGTCACCCTCGCCGACCTGCGCGAAGCTCTGTCCATTGAGGACACACGCCAGCGGCTCGGCGACCGAGGCCTCCGCGTAGCTGACGCCCTCCGGGATCCGGTTGACGCCGTCGACCTTGAGGACCTGCTTCGGCACGATCATGTACTCGGCGAAGCCGCCGTCGAAGTGGTAACCCATCGACAGCTGGTTCGGACACACCTGCTGCAGGCCCTTGAGGCACTGCTTGCACTCACCACACGGGATCGCGGCGATGACCTGCACGCGGTCGCCCGACTCCCAGCCGGAGACGTTCGCGCCGGTCTCGACGACCTCGCCGGCGATCTCGTGCCCGATCACGCGCGGCGGGTCGATGTGGTGGTGCCCGTGGCGGAAGATCTTCAGGTCCGTGCCGCACGTCGAGGTGTTGTGCACCCGGATCTTGATCTCGTCCGGGCCCGGGCTGGGCTCGTCGGCGTCTTCGACCCGCAGGTCACCTGGCGCGTAGAAACGTGCCACCTTCATTCGGAGAACTCCTCGTCCATCTGGTTCAACAGTCGCAAGATCGTCTCGGCGTCCGGTGCTTCCCGCAGCTGCCGGACCTGCTCGCCGTCCATCAGGATCCGGGCGAGCGAGGACAGGATGCCGACCTGCTCGGATCCCTTGGCCGCGATGCCGACGCACAGCCGGACCTCGTTGCCGTCCCAGTCGACCCCGTCGGGGAACTGGAGGATCGCGAGCGCGGTCCGCTTCACGAAGCGGCGGGACTCGTCGGTGCCGTGCGGGATCGCGACGCCCTCGCCCAGGAAGGTCGAGACGGAGCGTTCGCGCTCGTGCATCGCGTCGAGGTAGCCCGGCTCCACCGCCCCCAGCTCCAGGAGCTTCCGGCCGACCTGCGTGATCGCGTCGGCCTGGTCGGGGGCGGTGCAGCCGATGAGGACCGACTCGGCGCTGAGGATGGAAGCGTCAGTCGGCAAGGGAACCGCCGTCCCGGATCGCCTGCTCGACCTGGTCGAACACCGGGTCACCCAGGAAGCTCTGGAACCCGAGGATCACCGCCGTGGTGTTGGCCTTGCGGGCCCGCTTCACGAGGGTGCTCTGGCAGAGCACGACCTGGGCGTCGCCCGGGATCTCGTTGACCGGCGTGTGCTCGACCTTGACCGAGTAGGGCTTCAGCCGCTTGGCCAGCTGGGACGCGACCATCACGCTGCTGCCCATCCCGGCGTCGCAGGCGATGATGACCTTCTTGACTTCCTTGCCTTCGATGCTGCTCACAACCGCACTTCCTTCCTTCGATCGACGATGATCGTCAAGCCACCGCTCCGCCTTCGGCGACGGCCAGTTCCCGTTCTTCCCTGCGGGCATCCTTGCCGAACTTCAGCAAGGCCGCAGCGACGATGAACGATACGGCCGCGGCGATCAGGACACCCAGGACCACGCCCAGGTAACCGCCCTTCGGCGTCACCGCGAGGACCGCGATGATGCTGCCCGGCGACGGCGTCGCCGTCAGGCCGGCGTCGAAGATCGCGAACGTCGCGACACCCGCGGCGCCACCGGCGATCGCGGCCAGGATCAGGCGCGGGGTGGCCAGGATGTACGGGAAGTAGATCTCGTGGATACCACCCAGGAACTGGATGACGATCGCGCCCGGCGCGGTGGCCCGCGCGCTGCGGGCGCCGAAGAACGTCAGCGCCAGCAGGATGCCGAGACCGGGGCCGGGGTTCGGCTCGATCAGGAATTCGATGGCCTTGCCGTCCTTCAACGCGTCGGCGACGCCCAGCGGGCTCAGCACGCCGTGGTTGATCGCGTTGTTGAGGAACAGCACCTTGGCCGGCTCGACGATGATCGAGACCAGCGGCAGCAGGTGGGCGTCGATCAGGGCCTGCACGCCGTTGCCGAGGCCCTTGGTGATGCCCTGCACGACCGGGCCGATGCCCAGCAGGCCGAGCACCGCCATGATGCCGCCGATGATGCCGGCGCTGAAGTTGTCGACGAGCATCTTGAAGCCCGGCGCGGTCTTGCTGCCGACCTTGTCGTCCCACAGCTTGATCAGGAAACCACCGAGCGGGCCGACGATCATCGCGCCGAGGAACATCGGGATGGAGGCACCGACCGCGATGCCGACCGTCGCGACCGCACCCACGACCGCACCGCGCTGGCCGTGCACCAGCCGGCCACCGGTGTAACCGATCAGGACCGGCAGCAGGAAGTTGATCATCGGGTCGACGAGCTCGGCGATGTGCGCGTTCGGTGTCCACCCGCTCGGGATGAACAACGCGGTGATCAGGCCCCAGGCGATGAACGCCCCGATGTTCGGCATGACCATGCTCGCGAGCTGACCGCCGAAGCGCTGGATCGAAACCCGCGCGCGTTCCGCCCTCGACGGAGTTTCGTCGTCGATCTCCGTGGTGGTTGTCATCGTTGGCTTCCTCTTCTGGAAAGGTGATTTGAGGGTTTCGCCATCACCGGATGGCGGTGGTCGGGGCGAGCCGCTTCGCGTGGTGCCCCAGGGCTATTCGCGAATCTTCTCGTCCCAGCCGGGATGCGGGTCCACCCGCACTCGTCGTGCCCCCACGTCTTCGGGACCCGGCATCGTGCTTCCCGGGAGCGACACCGCGGCCGCACCCCAGGCGACGGCGGTGGCCAGCGCTTGCGGGCCACTCCCCCCTGCCGCCAGGAAACCGGCGAGCATCGCGTCGCCGGCTCCGACCGAACTGCGCGGTTCGGCCGATGCGTTGGCGCACCAGATCCCCGCGTCTTCGACCAGCACGGCACCTTTGCTGCCGAGACTGGCCAAAACCGTGCCCGCGCCCAGAGAGCGCAGTTCCTGTGCGGCGTCGACGACGTCCCGCACCGTGTCGAGCTGACGGTCGACCGCTTCCTCGAGCTCGTCGAGGTTCGGCTTCACCAACGCCGGCCCGGCTTTCACCGACGTCCGGAACGCCGGGCCGCTGGTGTCGACGACGACCCGGACCCCGCTGGGGGCCAGGCGCGCGATCAGCTCCGCGTAGAAGTCCTCGTTCACACCAGGCGGCAGACTTCCCGCCGCCACAACCCATTCCGCGTCGGCCACGTTGGCCAGCAGGACGTCGCACAGGGTTTCGATCTCCCGCCCCGTGAGGTGCGGGCCGATCTCGTTCACCTTCGTCACGGTGGCGTCCGGCTCGACGACGCTGATGTTGCTGCGCACGGACTCTTCCGTGCGAACCCGGACCACGTCGATGTTGTAATCCTCGAGCAAGCTGATCAGCTGGTCGCCTTCGGCGCCGCCGGCGGGAACCACCGCACGGGCCTTGAGTCCGTTGCGCACCAAGGCACGCGCCACGTTGATGCCTTTTCCACCCGGCTGCACACTGGCGCCCGAAGCGCGGTGGAGGCCGCCCCGGTTCAGCCGGTCGACCTCGACCGTGCGGTCGACGCTCGGGTTCGCCGTCAGAGTCACGAACACTTCAGTACACCTCCGCCGGAACCTCTTTGGTTTGAGTGATATTGCCTGTGTTCGCCTGTGTTTGCAAGACCCGATCTCGAGGAGTATCGAACCGTTACCATCAGATGACCGGCGGACTGTCACCTTGTGCAGCCAAAACACTCTGATCCGTGCCCACTCGGGGACGCCGTGTGACCAGCGGGTAAAGCCACATAAAGCCACACCAGGGCGGTGACCCGGGTCACGAGCCAACATCGGGCGTCCGGAGACAACCGCTTTCGGGGGTCCCGGGTGGCGGAGCCCCCGGCCCGGAACGAAGTCCCGGTTGACACAGCGAAGCGGGCCGCACGCCCACCCGTCTCGCGAGTGCGCCTGCGGCCCGCCCTCGGCGTCACCGGTCCGGCCCGTCACCACCGGCGTGTCACCGGACGAAGTCCGGCAGCGCGCGCGGCGGCCAGGAACCGACCCCGAAGATGCCCATGGAATAGGCCTTCGAGATCAGCGCGGGGCGGTTCTTCACCTTCATCTTCCGCAGCAGCGTCGTCACGTGGTATTCGACGCCGCCCCGGCTCATGTAGAGATTGGCCGCCAGCTGAATCGTCGAAACACCCGACGCGACGCCCTCGAGAATGCGGGCGTCCATCTCGGTCAGGATTTTCTTCCGCGTGACGGCGACCTGGTTGTCCCGGTCGGACTTGTCCGGCCGGAAAACCACGGTGAGGCTGTCGAGCCGGTCGCCGACGCTGTGCACGGTCGAGCCCAGGAAATCGCCGCTGAGCGTCGTGCCGTTCTCCCGCATGACCAGGATCCGCTCGGCGAAGCGGGTGCGCTCACCGCGCACCAGCAGCCGGAGCTGCTGCTCGACCTTGTCCCGCACGCTGGGGTGGAGCAGGTCGCACAGGCTGGTGCCGGTGACGCCGTCGGAAGTGCGCTCGAACACGCGGAAGAATTCCATGCTGGCCGAGACAATGCGCAGCCGGTGGTCGACGTTCACCATGCACATTTCCGGGGTGACCGGTCGCGGAGCCGGCTTTCGCGGCGCGGGGCGGCTGATTCGCTCCAGCGCCGAAGCCAGGCTCACGCCTGTGACCGCATCTGCAACGTCTGCACTCATGAAGGGATTCCTCTCTTCGGCGAGAAGCACTCCGACAAGAAAGCCGGGTACTGGTGGCGATCGTGTGAGCCACATCTCCGGGGTGACGCAGATCATGTTAGGCACGGCCGATTAGCGGGGGCAACAGGTTGCGGACACCCGGCCTTAACACTGTGGTGCGCCCCCGTTGGGGGTACGGAGGTACGGAGTGCGGTGCGGTGCGGTTCGGTACCGAACACCGGTG
This sequence comes from Amycolatopsis sp. WQ 127309, assembly GCF_023023025.1. Taxonomy (NCBI): domain Bacteria; kingdom Bacillati; phylum Actinomycetota; class Actinomycetes; order Pseudonocardiales; family Pseudonocardiaceae; genus Amycolatopsis; species Amycolatopsis sp. WQ 127309. Next base: position 8,036,836 of record NZ_CP095481.1, on the reverse strand, counting down.
GTGACCCCCGTGCGGGCACGTCTTGGCCTGGGCCAGGGGATTCGCAGGTGAATGGGGGTCCGAACCCCCGCACCGCACGCCGCGTGCGGTCCGTACCCCGGGTGCGGAACCGCACCGGGGTCCGTACCCCGGGGGTCAGTCGCGCTCGGACTCGCCGAGGTGCTCGATGAGCTCGGCGCGGCCGCTGACCTCGAGCTTGCGGTAGGCGCCGGTCAGATTCTTCTCGACCGCGCGCCGGGTTACCCCCAGAGAGTCCGCGATCTGCTGGTTGGTCCAGCCGCGCACGACGAGGCGGGCCACCGCGGCCTCGGCCTTCGTCAGGTTTTCCAGGCCGCCGCCGGAAAACCGCAGCACGGGACCGTTCAGCTCGGTCTCCCCCGTGCCGTCGAGCCACGTCGCGCCGATGGCCTTGGCCAGTTCCCGGCCCTCCGCAAGGAATCCCGCCGCGTCCGGCTCACCGGAGTCGAGCAGCCGGGTCCCGAGGACCACCGACGTCCGCGCCCGTTCGGCGAGGTCTTCCGACTCGCGGATGATGCCCGCGGCCTCGTAGAGCAAGCCGATGCCGTCGGCGCCGCCGGTCAGCATGCCCTGCAGCCGCAGGGAACGCCCGACGCTGAGCGGGCTCCCCCACTGCTGGGCGACGACGTCTTCGGCCGCGGCGTGCGCCTGCGCGGCCGGCAGGTCGCCCATCCGCTGCCGCACCAGCGCGGCCCAGGTGCGCCACGGGTACTGGGGCGTGTTGACCCAGCCCTCGCGCTCCAGCCGCCGCCCGCAGTCGAGGAACCGGCCCAGCGCCGTGGCCGGATCGCCGCGCACCAGATCGATCATGCCGCGGGTCAGCCGGCGCGCGGCGAACACGCGGTGGTCGGTGCTGTCCATCGGCACCGCCAGCAGCCGTTCGCCGAGCTCGGGATCCTGGGTCTCCAGGGCGATCTGGGCCAGTGTGGTGACCGACAGCGCGAGCGCGTCGGGCCAGGTTTCGTGGTCGGCGCCTTCGAGGACGCCCAGCGCGATCCGCCGGGCCTTGGCGAGATCCCCTTGCGCCCGCTTGACTTCCGCGGTCTCCGCGGCGATCAGGTGCGCGGTGTCCTGCCACCGGCGCTGGGTCGCCTGCTCCGCCGCCGCGGCCAGCGCCGGTTCGAGCACGCTCGCGGTGTCGGCGGCCACCAGCGTGGTGACCAGCAGGGGCAGCGCGGTGTAGGCGTGCGCCGGGTCGAACGGCTCCTCGGTGACGAGTCGCTTGAGGACGGTCTCGACCTCGTCGGCCGCGACACTGCCCGACAGCGCGGCGGAGTGCAGCAGCACGACGGCGAGTTCGCGGCCGGCGGGCGAGTCGAGCCGCTCGGCCGTCTCCAGCTCGCGCAGCCGCGCCAACGCGGCGTCACCCTGGCCCGGCGGGCGGGCCCCCGGGTACCAGGTCCGCGCCTCCGCCCGCAGCTCCAGGTCCGTGCCGGCGGCCGGGCCGGCGTCGCGCAGCACGGAGTCGACGGCGGTGCGCACGGCCGCGCCGAGCGCGGGCACCGTCACCGCGAGCGCGGGCGGGATCCACAGCGCCGCTTCCGCCTGCGCGGGGCCCGCCGGCAGCAGGGACAACGCCTGCGAGACGTGCCGCGCCGACGCGATCAGGTCGAACCCGCGTTCCGCCGCGGCCAGCTCCACCATCAGGCGGCCGCGTTCCTCGCTGTCGGGCGAGGTGTTGAGCAACGCCCGGCGCAGGTACCGCGCGGCCAGGTCGCCGGCGCCCCGCTCCAGCACGGTTCCCGCGGCGGAGCTGAGGATGCGGACCTCCCACGGGTCCTCGGCCGCGCCGACCTTCATCAGCTTCTCCGCGACGCGCTCCGCGGGCCGGCCGTGCTCGTAGAGCAGCCGCGCCGCCCGGCGGTAGAGGACTTCGCGCAGTTCCACCGGGATCGCCGGTTCGACGCCCTCCCGGACCGTGGCGTTGGCGAAGCCGATCCGGCGCTCGTCGTGGACGAGCAGGCCGAGGCGTTCGAGGCTCTGCAGCGCCGACTTGTACTCGACCTCGTCGAGGCCGGCCAGGTCGGCGGCGAGCTGCGGCTCGGCGAGGTCGCCGAGGACCGCGACCGCGCGCACCAGCGCGAGCACCGCGGGCGGCTGCGAGCCGAGCGAGAGCATGATGCGGTGGTCGAGCAGGCGTTCGGCTTCGGCCGTGGCCGCCGTGATCTGCGCGGCGATCGGCCGCAGGCCTTCGCCGACCAGTCCGGTGAGGACGGTCGCGACGTTCGCCGGGTTGCCGCCCGAAACCCGGTGCAGCATGGCGGTGAACGGCTCCTCGGCGCGTTCGCCGAACGCGACCTCGGCCATCGACGCGACGCCGTCGGGCGACAGCGGCGCCGGGACGACGATCCGCGCGGCCGCGGTGACGAGCTCGTGCACCAGCGCGTACTTCGGCGCCTCGCACTCCTCCGCCACGGCCAGCGCGAGCAGGATCCGCGAGCCGCTGAGCCGCTTGGCCAGGTAGGCCAGCAGCCGCAGCGAACCGTGGTCCGCCCACTGCAGGTCGTCGACGATCACCACGACGAGGTCGTCGTGCGACATCGCGTGCACCACCGTGTGCAGTCCATAGAGGACGGCTTCGGTGGGCAGGTTGTGTTCGTGGCCGTTGGTGACGAGCCGCTCTTCGGTCAGCGCGCGCAGGATCTGCTCGGACGCGCCCTGGAACCAGCGCTCCCGCTCGGCCGTGCCGGCGGCGACGAGCACCGGGCGGCACAGCTGCTGCGCGATGCCGAAGGCGAAGTCCTCTTCGAGCTGGGTCGCGTCCGCGCGCAGCACCCGGGCGCCGGCGGCCAGCGCCGACGCGGTCGCGTCACGCAGCAGCGCCGACTTGCCGCTGCCCGCCGGCCCGCTGATCAGCAGCAGCGAGCCGTCGTTGCCCGCGGCCGCGTTCAGCGCGGTCGCGATCGCGGCCCGCTCGGCGTCTCGCTCAAGTAGCACCGGTCATCAACTCGCCGCGGAATCGGGGCTCATGAGCTCGGTCAGCTGGCGCCGCCCGGTCACCGTCAGCTTCCGGTAGATCCGGGTGAGCCGGAGTTCGACGAGCCGGCCGCTCAACCGCAGCGACCGCGCGATCTCCGAGTTCGAATGGCCCGCGGCGGCGAGCGCCGCGATGCTGGCCTCCTCTTCGGACAGTGAGCCGACGGGGTCGCCCGCCACCGGCTCGACGGTGGCCGTGCCGGTGCTGCGGGTCAGCCGGCCGGTCACGTCGCGGATCTTGGCCACGAGGCCGGCGGGCAGCAGCAGCGGGCGGATCGTGGAAACCCGGCCCAGCAGCGCCGCCGCCTCCACCGGATCGCCGTCGTCGAGGCAGGCGCCGGCCAGATCGGTCACCGCGGTGAGGAACTGGACCCGCAGCGGCGATCCCTCCAGCAGGGCGACCGCCTCTTCCAGCCGGGCCCGGGTTTCGGCACCGCCGAAGACCTCCGCCAGGTACAGGTTCGCCGTGCCCCGGCCGCTCGGCGCGCCCCAGTTCTCCGCGCGTGCCAACGCTTCCCGCGCGATCTCCGCGGCCGCGGCGGGCTCGCCGAGCCGGGCCAGCGCGATCGCCACGCCGGTGCGCCACGGCAGGTCGACGGGGTTGCCTTCGCGCCGGGCGCGGGTGCCGCGGCCGGCCGCGCGGAAGTCTTCGAGTGCCGCCGCCGGGTCGCCGCCCGCAAGGCGCACCGCGCCCCGCTGCACGAGGAAGTACGCGGCGGCCATGCCGTCTTCGGCGCCGGCGGGAAGCGGGTCGGCGACGGCCTTTTCGGCCTCGTCCAGCCGCAGGCCGGCCAGGGCGAACTCGGCCCGCACGGCCAGCAGCCGCGAAACCGAGCGCGGGTGCCAGGCCGCTTCCGGCAGCCGGGTTTCCGCCGCCTCGATGTCGGCCTCGGCCTGGCCGAGGTTGCCGCGCCGCAGTTCGCAGCGGGCCCGCATCAGCAGCGCGTTGGCCGCGGCCGCCCGGGCGCCGACGCGGGTGGCGTCCTGCAGCACGTCGGTCAGGCCCAGCACGGCTTCGGTGAGGTCGTCGGTGCAGAACAGCACCCAGGCGGCCTGGATCCGCAGGCTGGACGGCAGTTTCCCGGACCGCGGCGCGAGCGCCAGCCGGGCCAGTTCGCGGGCCCGGTCGAACTCGCGGCCCCGGCCGGCGAGCTCCGACGCGATCGTCGCGGCGCGCGCCGCGTCGGGCGGACCGGGCTGCGCCGCGGGCGCCCCGAACACCGGCGTCGGCACCACCGGGCCGGCCACGGAGTCCTCCTGCGCCAGCCAGCCGAGCGCGGCGAGCGCCGACGTGCCGGCGTCGAACGCGCTGCGCCGCCGCCAGGTCGCCGCGATCGCGCGGTGCGCGGTGCGGGTGTCGCCCCGCGAGAGCAGGTGGTCGGCCGCGTCGAGCAGGACGGCGCCGGAGACCTCGGGCCCGGCGTCGAGCAGCACCCGCTGCAGCCGCAGGTCGCTCAGCTCGGGCTGGTCGGCGACCTCCGCCAAGGCCAGGCCCAGCATCAGCTTCCGGCGTTCGGCCTGGCTGACCGGTTCGCGCAGCGCCCGCGTCAGCAGCCGCGCCGCGCCGTGCCGGTCGCCGACCGCGCGGCGCTGCTCGGCGGCGCGCCGCAGGGTGGCGACCGCCCAGGTCGTGCCGATCGGCCGGATCGTGGTCAGCAGCTCGGCGAGCTGGTCGTCCGGCACCGCCGCGCGGTAGGCGAGCTCGGCCGCGCGGGTCGCGAGGGCGGCGCGCTCGGCGGAGTTCAGGGTGCCCAGTGCGGCGTCCGCGGTGACGTCGTCGGCGACCTTCGGCTCCGCGCCGCCGAACACGAGACCGAACCCGCTGAGCATGCGCAGGGCGACTTCGGCCGAGCCGGTGAGCGGGCCGGCCAGGGTCGTCACGAGCTCGAAGTCGAGCAGGCCGCGGCAGATCGCGATGGCCCGCAGCAGGTGCAGGGCGTCGGCCGGCAGGGCGGCGATCGAGACGGCGAGGTCGGCGTCGCGCAGGTCGGCCAGGTGCGCGATGACCGCGGGCAGGCGCTCGGCGACCGGCTCGAGCCCGGCGGCGGACAGCCGTTCGAGGACCGGGGCCACCAGTGCCGGCTTGCCGCCGGTGGCCAGGTGCAGCCCGGCGGCGAACCGCGCGTCCGGGCGGGTGCCCGGGAAGCGGTCCGCGACCAGCTGGCGCAGGCCGTCTTCGGTCAGCGGGCGGACGACGACGGTGTCCACCCCGTCGGCCCGCACGGCGAGCGGCCGGTGACCGGCCTGCATGACGGCGCGGACCAGCAGGATCGGCGCCTGCTGCAGGCGGTGTTCCATGGCCTCGAGCCAGGCCCGCGAGCCCGGGTCGGACCACTGCGAGTCGTCGACGGCGATCAGGAGCGGGCCCTGGCTCGCGACCCCCACGAAGTCCCCGCACAACGTCGGGATGGTCCGCTCGGTCTGCGTCCGGCCGCAGGTGCGCGTGCCGCTGTCCAGCCGGCAGCCGGCGCCCGCGATGTCCGCGGAGAGCTGGTTGATCACGCCGCGGTGGACGGTGGACTCGGCGGGCGTGCAGCGGGCGAACGCCGTGATCATCCCGGCGACGCGCGCTTCGCGGACGGCCGCGGCGAGCAACGCGCTGCTGCCCGCGCCACGCGGGCCGACGACGACCACCCGGCCCGACCGGCCGGCGACCGCGCCGCGGATCCCGCGGCGCAGCACGGCGATCTCGTCTTCGCGTTCGACCAGGCGGACGTTCCCGGCGCGGCGGGCGCGGCGTTCGAACTCGCCCCGCCACGGGAGGGTCAGCACCGACGGTGCCGCGGGGCCGTCACCACCGGCTGGGCGATCCCGGTCGGCGGGCGTCGCGACATGGCGGACGAGCGCGTCCGCCATCGCCGGTTCGGCCCTACCTGGTCCGGGCAACACCATCACCCTCCGACCCACACAGCGGCTCGTCGCCGCCGCTCACCCATCGTTGCGTCGAGCGACTTGGCCTCCCAGCGTAGGACGCAGAATGTTGGTTTAACAAGCCCAACGCCTTCGTTTTGTCTGTACTTGGGCCTCGTGGACAACGCACTACCCACGAAGTCCCAGGAAAACCCACGTCTCTGGCGGTGATACTTGACAGGCCTGACCGCCCGGTGGCCAGGCTGTGCGCCGCGCCGCACACGGACTTTACGGGGCCAGAAACATGAATAAGAATCGTAAACGCCGCCCCAGCAAGATCGAATACCACCCGCTGTCCTTCGGCGGCTGGGGTGAGTACGAGCTGTGGGTCGAACATGGGTTCACACCCAAACCCAAGTCCGAGCCGGCCGCCGCGAGCCCGGAATCGGGCACGAACGGGGCCGAAGCGGGCACGGCGGCCACGGCCGTGCTCGCCGGACCACCCGAAACACCCGCCGTCAAGCCGTCCGAACCGCCCGAGCCGTCCTGGCCGGCGGCCGAGAGCCCCGCCCGCGAGCCGCTCGGCATGCGCGAGCCGCCCCGCCCGCGGCCCTACGTCCGCGGCACCCGCCCGCCGCGGCCGGGTCCGCGCCACCCCCTGCTGCCCGAGGTCATGCTGACCACGACCGGGCGGCACCGGACCACCACCGGCCTCGACCCCGACCTCGTGGCCGTCTGCCGGATGTGCCAGATCCCGACGTCGGTGGCCGAGGTCGCCGCCTACCTCATGCGGCCGCTCGACGTCACCCGCCCGCTCGTCCTGCAGGGCATCCGCGACGGCCTGCTGCTCGCGCGCGGGACCGACCTCGGACGCACCGACCGCCCACCGCTCGAGCTGCTGCACCGCGTCCACGAGGGCCTGCTGCGGCTCGGCTGAGCGGCCCGACTTACTAGACAGTTCCAGGTAGCCGCGCCCCTACGCTCACGCCATGGCGAGCCAACTACTGGCGTCCTCCGACGTGCTCACGTACGTGAGCGACCATTCCCGTGCCGAGGACGAGATCCTGCGCGAGTTGCGAGAAGAAACGGCGTCGCTGCCGATGGGTGCGGCGATGCAGGTGTCCGCCGAGGAGGGCCAGCTGCTCGCGCTGCTGGTCAAGCTCACGCGGGCGCGGACGGTGGTGGAGGTCGGCACCTTCACCGGCTACAGCTCACTCTGCATGGCCCGGGCGCTGCCCGACCGCGGCCTGCTGATCACCTGCGACGTCACCGACCGCTGGCCGGCGTTCGGCCGGCCCTACTGGAAGCGGGCCGGTGTCGACGACCGGATCGACCTGCGGATCGCCCCGGCGACCGCGGTGCTCGACTCGCTCTTCGCCGAATACGGCCCGGGCTCGATCGACCTGGTCTTCATCGACGCCGACAAGGCGGGTTACGCCGCCTACTACGAGGCCGCCCTGATGCTGCTGGCACCGGACGGGCTCGTCGTCGTCGACAACACCCTGTTCTTCGGCCGGGTCACCGACCCGGACGCCCAGGACCCCGACACGGTGGCCATCCGCGAGTTCAACCGCTTCGTGCGGGACGACCCGCGCGTGGAGATGTCGCTGCTGCCGGTCGCCGACGGCATCACCCTCATCCGCAAGACGAGCTGAACCCCGACCACACGAAAACCGAAGGCCGCCGCGGGATTCCCGCGGCGGCCTTCGGTTTTGTCTTGCTACGGCGCTCAGTGCACGCTGATCGCCTCGGTGAGGTCGGGGGCCACCAGGGCCACCGTCGTCGGCTCCTCCTGCGGCACCGGCTCGAGGTGCAGGCGCTGCAGGCCGTCCAGGCCCGGGTCGGCGAGCACCGCCTGGCACGCGCACGCCTCGTCGGCGAACCCGGTGAAGCGGTAGGCGATCTCCATCATCCGGTTGCGGTCGGTCGGCCGGAAGTCGGCCACCAGGTGCGCGTCGGCGGTGGCGGCCTGGTTGATCAGCCAGCGCAGGATGATCGAGCCGGCCCCGAAGGACACGACCCGGCAGGACGTGGCCAGCAGCTTCAGGTGCCAGACCTCGGACCCGGTCTCCAGCAGCAGCACGCCGACGGCGCCGTGCGGGCCGAAGCGGTCCTGCATGCTCACCACGAGCACCCGGTGCCCGGGGTCGTCGATCAGAGCGCTCAGCGCCTCGTGGGAGTAGTGGACGCCGGTCGCGTTCATCTGGCTCGTGCGCCGGGTCAGCTCCTCGACGCGCGTCAGCTCGGAGTCGGTCGCCGGGCTGATCGTCATCTTCAGTTCCAGCGACCGCAGGAAGTCCTCGTCCGGACCGGTGAAGCCGGCCTGCGCCTCCTGGCGGCGGAACGACGCCTGGTACATCTGGCGACGGCGGCGCGAGTCGACGGTGACCGTCGCCGGGCTGAACTCCGGCAGGCCGGCCAGCTCCAGCACCTGCTCGGCGCGGTAGGTCCGCACCTGCGGGAGGTGGAAGGTCACCTCGGCGAGCTCGGCCTCCTGGTCGTCGACGAAGGCGATGGTGTCGAGGGCGAACTTCAGCTCGTCCGCGATCGACCGGATGGACTCCGACTTCGGGTTCCAGCCGATCCGCGGCAGCACGAAGTACTCCGCGAGACCCAGCGCCTCGAGCCGCGCCCAGGCGTGGTCGTGGTCGTTCTTGCTCGCGACGGTCTGCAGGATGCCGCGCGCGTCCAGGGTCCGCACGAGCTCCCGGATCGGCTCGGGGATCTCGACCGAGCCGTCCTCCAGCAGTGTCCCGTTCCACAGCGTGTTGTCGAGGTCCCACACGAGACACTTGACCATTTGCGTGCTTGCCACCGGACTCCTCCTTAACCGCCGCTGTTCGCGAGGACACGCGTGTGCCCCGCCAGGATCAGCTGGCAGATTTCGTTGCTGCCCTCGATGAGTTCCATGAGCTTCGCGTCGCGGTGCGCGCGGGCGACCACGTGGCCGTCCTGCGCGGCGGCCGAGGCCAGCACCTGCACCGCCGCCGCGGCACCGCGTGCCGCGCTCGTCGAGCTGACGTACTTCGCCAGCACGGTCGAGACCACCATCTCCGGGGAGCGCTGGTCCCACGCCCGGCTGGCGTGCTCGCACACCCGGGTCGCGGCCTGCTCGTCGGCGAACAGGTCGGCGAGATGACGGGCCACCAGCTGGCGGTCGGCCAGCGGGATCCCGCCCTGGTGCCGCTTGCCCGCGTGGTCACCGGCCGCCGTCAGGCAGGCCCGCAGGATGCCGACGCACCCCCAGGCGACCGAGATCCGGCCGTACGCCAGCGCCGTCGTGACCAGCATGGACAGGTCGACGCCGCCCCCGCCCAGCAGGGCGGAGCGCGGCAGCCGGACGTTGTCGAGCCGCACGGTCGAGTGGCCCGCGGCCCGGCACCCGCTCGGGTACGGGATGCGGTCGATCGACACGCCTTCCGCGCGCGCCGGGACGACCACCGCCGCGCCCAGGCCGTCGAGCTCGCCGACGACGACGAGCAGGTCGGCGTAGGCCGCCGCGGTGATCCAGACCTTCTCACCGCTGATGACGATGTCGTCGCCGTCGGTGCGGACGGTCGTCGCGACCGAGGAGAGGTCGCTGCCCGCGGCGGGTTCGCTGAACGCGACCGCGGCCAGGTCACCCGACGTCAGGCGCCCGAGGTACCGGGCCCGCTGGGCCCGGTCCCCGAACCGCTGGATCGTCCACGCCGCCATGCCCTGCGACGTCATCACGCTGCGCAGCGAGCTGCACAACGCGCCGGCGTGCGCGGTGAAGTGTCCACTGTGGAGACTGCCGGCGCCGAGGCCGCCGAAGTCGGCGGGCACCTCGGCGCACAGCAGGCCACGGGCACCGAGACCGCGCAGCATGTCGACGGGCAGCAGGCCCTCGACGTCCCAGCCGGCCGCCCGGTCGGCGACCAGCGCGGTCAGCTCGGCGGCGGCGCCGGCGAGCGGGTCCTCACTCATCGAGCAGGCGCCGGACGAGTGCGGACATGCCGTCGACGGTGCGGAAGTTGTCCAGCTTCAGGTCCGGGCCGACGATCGCGATGCCGTAGGTCTGCTCGAGGAACACGACCAGCTCCATGGCGAACATCGAGGACACCAGCCCGGTGCGGAACAGGTCCTGGTCCGAGGGGACCTCCTGGTTGATGCGGCCGGCCAGGAAGTCCTTGATCTGCTGGGCGACGACCTCCGGCGTCCGCGCCGGGGTTTCGGTGGTGGAGACGTCGTTCACTGGAACACCTTCCCGTACTCGTAGAACCCTCGTCCGGACTTCCGGCCGAGGTGGCCTTCGGCCACTTTGGACTCCAGCAGCGCGCACGGCAGGTGCCGCGGGTCGCCGGTGCGTTCGGACAGCAGCCGCAGCGCGTCGGCCAGGTTGTCCAGGCCGATCAGGTCCGCGGTGCGCAACGGGCCCGTCGGGTGGCCGAGGCAGCCCTGCATGAGCTCGTCGACCGACTCGACCGACGCGGTGCCCTCTTCGACCAGCCGCGCCGCGTCGTTGATCTGCGGGTGCAGCAGCCGGCTCGTGACGAACCCCGGGGAGTCGTTCACGACGATCGGACGCCGCTTCAGCCGCTCCAGCAGCGCGAGGACTCCGGCGAGCGTGTCGCTCCCGGTCCGCGGACCGCGCACCACCTCGACGGTCTGGATGAGGTACGTCGGGTTCATGAAGTGCGTCGCGAGCAGGTCCTCCGGGCGCTCGACCGCGTCGGCGAGCTCGTCGACCGGGATGCCGGAGGTGTTGGTGATCAACGGGGTCCGCGGGGCGACGAGCCCCGCGATCCTGGCCAGTACGTCGGCTTTGCTCGACGCGTCTTCGATGATCGCTTCGACGACGGCCGTGGCGCCCTTGGCCGCGGTCAGGTCCGTCGTCGCCGTCAGCTCGCCCGGTTCGACGTCGGGGAACGCGCCCATCAGGCGGCCATGCCGCAGCTGCTGGTCCACCCTCCGCCGCGCCAGGGCCAGTGCTTCTTCGCCGGCTTCGACCAGTGTGACCGGAACACCGTGTCCCAGTGCCATCGCCGTGATGGCCGATCCCATCACGCCGCCACCGATCACGGCCGGGTGATCCTGCGTTTGTCCGCCCACCACCGCGCCTCCACAATCCTCGGGACATTCCCTCGTGCGTTGGGAGGGTCTGTCACGGAGGCGTGGGTGGTCAACGAGCCGCGGTCAACTCTAGGGTTTTTCCGCCGGACACGGCGGTTTCCGCGTGGAGAGCCGACTATCCATTCAGAACTGAAACCATTGCCGGCGGGGCGTGGTCAGGACTCCAGCACGCCGATCGCGGCCAGGTCACCCATCCACGCGCGGATGGAGTCGGCCAGCTCGTTCGGTTCGAGGTCGCATTCGGGGGCGAGGGTCAGCGCCGCTTCGCCGGGGTCCCAGTCGTGCTGGGCCAACGCGATCCACATGGCCGCGCCGATGCCCTGCGCGAGGACCCGCTGCTCACCGGAGGGCAGCGACATCTCGAGCACGCCGGCGTCGTCCACGACCACCGCCAGTCCCGCCACCGGCCGCATTCCGCTCCCCGTTTTCTCCCGCGTCGGATCCCCGCGGATCCCCCTGCCGGATCCCATCGTCAGCGCCCTCGAACGACTTCCCCTCGAACGCTATCACCGCAGGTCGGGAACAGACCAGGACGTTTGTCACCTATTGTGGTTCCCGGTCGGTGGGACACCCGCGCATTCTCGCACGCGTTTACGCGGAGCGGATGGGAATACCCCCACCGCACGCGGAGCCGATTATTCCCCGCTGTCCGTCAGGACAATTCGGGACCGGCCAGTGCGGGCTCCGGCGCGAGCAGGCCCCGCGAGAAGCTTTCCTGCAGGTGAGCGCGGCCGTTGACGCCGAGCTTGCGGTACACGCTCGTCAGGTGGATTTCCACCGTCCGCAGGGCCAGCAGGAGCCGGTCCGCGATCTCCCGGTTGGTGGCGCCGGTCGCGGCCAGGTCCCCGACCCGCCGCTCCCCCACCGTCAGCACGTCGGTGACGTTGCCGGTCACGGCGTAGTTCCGCCCGCCCGACGCCGTCACGCCGGCCCGGGCCCGGTCCGCCCGGCCCCAGAACCCCGCACGCACCGAGAGGTCCACGGCGGCCCGGAAGTGCTTGCGGGCGCCGGGGTGGTCGCCCGCGTCCAGGAGCGCCTGCCCCAGCAGGATCTCCGCCTCCGTCCGGTACCAGGACGCCGGTGTGCCGGCCAGCACCTCGGCGGCCGCGGCCAGCCGGTCGACGGCCGTGCCGCCATCGGCGGTGAGGCCGCGGCCCAGCAGGGCCAGGCCCCGCGCGGACGCCGTTCCCCAGCTCCGGGCCAGGTCTTCCCCCTGGTCGACGAGCTCGATCGCCTCGGTCCGCCGGCCGAGCCGGACGAGCACCCGGGCGGCGTCCAGCCACCACGGCGCGAAGACCGGGTTGCGCACGTCCTCCTCCCGCAGGAGCCGGCCGCAGCGCAGGAGGTGACCGAGCGCGGTTTCGGCGTCGTCGCCCAGTTCGCACAGCCGGGCCCGGGCCAGCAGCAGGTGCGGCAGCCGGAGGACCGCGGTGTCCGGGCCCTCCCGTTCGGCCCGGGCGAGCGCGTGTTCCGCGCCGCCGACGTCCCCCTGGCGCAGCAGGATCTGCGCCTGGGAGACCAGCGGCGCCCCGGCGAGCTCCGGGCGGCCGTCGCCGTCGGCGAGCCGGACGGCGGCGGTCGCGTCGGACAGGGCCCCGGCGAGGTCGCCGGCCCCGCACATGAGCCAGGACCGCGCGGTCAGGGCCGTGATCGCGGCCCAGCCGGCTTCGTCGCGCGGCGCGTCCGGTTCGACGTCGTCGAGCGCGCCGGTCGCCTCGTCGACCTCGTCGGCGAGGTAGAGGACGTAGGCGGCCAGCGAACCGGACCAGAGCACCGCGGGTTCCGGCCGGTCCAGGGCCCGGCGCGCGCAGGACACGGCGGTCTCGCGGTCGGTGCCCGCCAGCATGTGGGCCACCGAGGCCAGGGCCAGCACGCTCGTCTCGGCGGGCGTCTGGCCGCCCAGGCCGGACATCCCGGCGAGCCGGCCGTCGAGGAGACCGAGGGTCCCCGGCTGTGCGAAGGCCACCACGAGCAGCGTGGCCTCGAGCTCGGTGCGCAGGCCGCGGCCGTCGTCGGCCGCGGTGCCGGCCGGCTCCGCGTCGAGCTCGGCCAGAGCGGTGGTCAGCAGCCGGGTCGCCTCACCCGGCTCGCGGGCCGTCAGCGCGGCCTTGGCCAGCTGCAGGGAGATCCGGGCCCGGCTGCGGGTGTCCCCGGCCAGCACCGACGTCCCGGCGAGCGTCGCGTACGCGGCCAGCGGGTCGCGCACGCCGACCACGCGGGCGAACTCGATCCGGGTCGGCACGTCCTCGGGGCGGTCGGCGACCAGCACGCCGAGGAAGCGCGCCGCGTCGGTGTGCCGGCCGGCCCGCTCCGCGACGCGCGCGGCCTCGGCGAGCACGTCCCGCATCCACTGTTCGGGCAGCCGCCGCCGGCCGAGCAGGTGCGTGCCGACGTCCTCCGCGGGCCGGCCGCGGTCGTTGAGCAGGCGGGCCGCGGTCAGCCGCGACGCCGTCAGCCGCCGTTCGGACACCCCGGCCAGGACGCCGGCCCGCGCCTCGGCGGAGGTGAACCCGTGGCCGGCGGGGCCGAGGACGTGTTCGGCGGCCAGCACCCGGACGGCGTCGCCGACCAGGGGTTCGGGCACGCCGCTGAGCAGGGCGACCAGTTCGACGTCGGTCCGGTCCAGCACGGCGGCGGCCTCGGCGACGCGGCCGACGTACGCGGGGCGGCCCGCGAGGATCCGCTCCACGAGACGGGCGTGGGCGCCCGGGGCGAGCAGCCTTGCGCGCGCGGCACCGCGGTGGTCCGGCTCGAAGCCTTCGGCACGCAGCGTCCGGCACACCTGGCCCAGCAGCGACGGGTTTCCCCCGGTCAGCTCGGTGAGGTCGGCGGCGAAGCCGGGCTCCGGCCGGATCGGCCAGAGCTCGGTGACCACCTCTTCGACGGCCGCCTCGCCGAACCCGGCCAGGTCGATCGTCGCGACGTCACCCGGTGGCAGCGCCAGCGGCGGCCAGACGGGCAGGTCGGCCGGCCGCTGCGCGACCACCAGCAGCACCGGCAGTTCGGCCGCGCGGTGCAGCTGGTGGGCCAGCACCCGCAGCGAAGCCTCGTCGCAGCTGTGGAAGTCGTCGAGCAGGAGCACGGCCGGCCGGGTGGCGGTGACCTCGGCCAGCCACCGGCCCAGCCGCCGCGACACGAGCGCGACCGGCGTGCCGTCACCGCTCGCACCGCCGGGAAGCAGTTCCTCGACGGCGCGTTCGGCGTTCGCGCGGCCGGGACGGCGGCACGTGCCGCGCAGGACCGTCGCGCGGTCCTCGACCTGCTCCGCGAACGCGTCCAGCACCGTGGTCTTGCCGGTGCCCGCGGCGCCGCGGACGCGCACGAGCGTGGCCGCGCCGGCGCGCGCGTTGGCGAACGCCGAGCTCAGGATCTCCAGCTCACGCCGGCGCCCGGTCGTCCGCGCCGTGGTCCCGCTCGCCACACCGGGCATCCCGCACCTGCTTCCCGCACCGTCGAGGGTCAGCGTTTCGAAGTCAGCTCACTGGTGCCGGCGGCCGCCGAGCCCTTCGTCGTCCGCGCCGTGCCACATGTCCAGCCGGTAGGGCGTGTCGGGCACGACGATCCGCTCGATGCCCTCGCACGCGGCGGCGGCCGGCAGCTCACCGAGGCCGGCGTCGATCCAGTCGAGGTCGCTCAGCAACCGGCGCATCGAGTGCGTGTCACCGTGGATCCGGTGCAGGGACTGGACGGCCCGGCGCAGCTCGGTGGCCTTGCGCCGGGCGAGGGCGAGCGCGTCACCGGTCATCGGAGCTCCTCTCGGGGCGGTCGGGCGCGGCCGGGGAAACGGCCGTACGCGCAGGCTAGGCGGGCCCTGACCCGGAAAACCGCAGATCTCGCGCGTTCCGTCGCGGGTGACCGGCAACACTAAGGTTTCCGTTGCGGCGGCCTGGGTTTACTGGTGACCCGTAAGCACGCCGAAAGGAACACGCCTCGTGAACATCGCGGACAACGCCACGACGCCGTGGATCCGCCGCTACCACCAGGCGGCCGAAGCACGGACCCGGCTGGTGTGCTTCCCGCACGCCGGCGGTTCCGCCAGCTACTTCCACCCGGTCTCCGCCCGGTTCGCACCGGACGTCGACGTCGTTTCCCTGCAGTACCCCGGCCGCCAGGACCGCCGTCGCGAACCGTGCGTCGACACCATCACCGACCTGGCCGACCTGGTGACCACGGAACTGCTGGCCCTGTCGGCGAAACCGACGGTGTTCTTCGGCCACAGCATGGGTGCCGTGCTGGCCTTCGAAGTCGCGCTGCGGCTGGCGGACCGCGGCGCGCCGGGGCCCGGCGCGCTGATCGCGTCCGGCCGCCGCGGTCCCTCGACCCACCGCGACGAACGGATCCACGAACGCGACGACGACGGGATCATCGCGGAGGTCAAGGAGCTCAACAAGCAGGACCTGACCGTGCTCGGCGGCGACGAGATCCTCCGCATGGCCCTGCCGGCCATCCGGAACGACTACCGCGCGATCGAGACCTACACCTGCGCTCCCGGCCGCCGCGTCCCGTGCCCGCTCACCGCCCTGATCGGCGCCGACGACCCCAAGGTCACCGCCGAGGAGGCGGAAAACTGGCGCGAGCACACCGACGGCGCGTTCCGGCTGGAGGTTTTCCCCGGCGGCCACTTCTTCCTCGCGCGTCACCAGGGGGCCGTCAACGGCGAGATCCAGCGGGAACTGCGGGCCCTGGCCACCGAGACCCCGGCGTTGCTTTCCGGACGTGATTCAACATAAACTCACATCGCCGGCAACACACACCGACATGGAGGGGGCGGCGATGTACGCGGAGGAGCGTCAGCAAATGATCCTCGAGCGTGCACGTACGCGGGGCAGAGTCGACGTCGCCGAGCTGGCGGGCGAGTTCACCGTCACCACCGAAACCATCCGCCGCGACCTCACCACGCTGGAGCGGCACGGATCGCTCCGCCGCGTGCACGGCGGGGCGATCCCCATCGAGCGGCTGGGTTTCGAGCCGGCGTTCACCACGCGGGAAAGCGTGATGACGGCGGAGAAGAAGCGCATCGGCAAGGCGGCGCTGGCGGAACTGCCGTCGGAGGGCGCGATCCTGCTCGACGCCGGCACGACCACCGCGCACCTGGCCGAGGCCCTGCCGATCGACTGCAACCTCACGGTCGTCACGAACTCCGTCAACATCGCGCTGTCGCTGTCCAAGCGCCCCAACCTGACGGTCATGCTGGTCGGCGGCCGGCTGCGGGCCCGCACGCTCGCGTCGGTGGACGCCTGGGCCCTGCACGCGCTGAGCGAGACGTTCGTCGAAGTGGCGTTCATGGCGACCAACGGCCTGTCGGTCGAGCGCGGCCTGACCACCCCGGACCCGGCCGAGGCGATGGTCAAGCGCGCCTCGATCGCCGGTGCCCGCCGCGTGGTCCTGCTCGCCGATCACACGAAGGTCGGCAATGACCACTTCGCGCGTTTCGCCGAACTGTCCGAAGTGGACACCTTCATCACCGACGGTGGCATCGACTCCACCGTGGCGGCGGAGATCGAGCGCGAAGGCGTCAACGTCCTGACCGCCTGAGGCCGCCCTACCACCGCGCCGGCAGCTCGTACAGTCCGAAGAGGACACCGTCGTGCTTGAAGTTCAGCTCGTCGGCCGGCACCGCCAGGCGCAGCCGCGGGATCCGGGCGAACAGCGTCGTCAGCGCGACCTCCATCTCGAGGCGCGCCAGGTTCTGGCCGATGCACTGGTGGATGCCGTACCCGAAGGCGACGTGGCTGCGCGCGGACCGCGCCGGGCAGAACTCGCCCGGGTCGTCGAACACCGTGCCGTCGTGGCCGGCCGCCAGCCCGAGCGGCGCGACGCCCTCGCCGCGGCGGATCAGCTGGCCCGAGATCTCGAGGTCCTCGGTGGCGACGCGGAGGCTGACGACGTCGGAGATCGAGTAGAACCGCAGCAGCTCCTCGACGACCCCCTCGTGCCCGATCCACTGTGGATTCTCCAGCAGCGTGACCACGCCGAGGGACAGCATGTTCGCCGTCGTCTCGTGGCCGGCGACCAGCAGCAGCATCGCGACGCCGCGCAGCTCGTCGTCGTCCAGCGCGGCGCCGGCCAGCAGCCGGCTGATCAGGTCCTCCCCCGGCTCCGCCCGCTTCGCGGCGATGAGCTCGGTGAGGTAGGTGTTGATCTCGCCCAGCGCGACCTCGCGCTGGCGCGCCGTCGAGGCCAGGCTGACCAGGACGCGGGTGCGGGACTCGAAGTGCTCGTGGTCCCCGTACGGCACGCCCAGCAGCTGGCAGATGACCAGCGAGGGCAGCACGAGGCAGAAGGCGGACACGAGGTCGGCGGCGTTGCCGGCGGCGAGCATCGCGTCGATCCGGTCGTCGACGACCTGCTGGATGCCCGGTCGCAGCTCCCGCACCTTGCGGACGGTGAACTCCGGGATCAGCAGCTTCCGGTACCGCGTGTGCTCCGGCGCGTCCATCGCGACGAACCACCCGGGGACCGCTTCGGGTGCCCCGCCGGTGGCCGGGAAGCCGGGCAGCGCCGGGTTGGAGCTGAGCCGCGGGTCGGTCAGCGCGGCCCGGACGTCCTCGTGCCGGGTCACGAGCCAGACCAGGTTCCCGCCCGGCAGCATGGTCCGGCACAGCCCGGGCCTCCCGCGCAGCGCGGCGTAGCCGTCGGGCGGGGAGGTCTGGCCGGGCGCGCGCCGGGGGAAGCTCACCACGCCGGATTCCGTGCTCACCATGCGGATTGTTGTACCGCCCGGCTGCCCTCCAGGGCTGCTGCGACGGCGGAAGTCTGCAAGAACCCCTAGTCCCGCCCAACCGAGCCCATTCTTGCCCGATATCGGGCAAGAATTTGGTGTTCGTGACGTCGCCGTGCATGATGAGCGCCATGGAAGACGCCTCACTCATCGACCAGGTCGCGCTGTCCACGGGCCTGTCGCCCGCGGTGGCCGGGCGCGTGGTCGAGGACGTGCTGGCGTTCTACCGGGAGACCGCCGAGCGGTACGTCCGGCGCCGGCACGCGGAGCTGCAGACCGAGGGGAAGAAGAACCCCGAGATCTTCCCGCTGCTCGCCGGCGAGCTGGACGGCAGGCTCGTCGCGCCGCCCACCCTGTCCGAGCGGCAGCTGCGCCGCATCGTCTACGGCTGACCGGGCCCGCCCCGGTCCCCCGTCCCCTGCTCCAGTGAGGTCATCCCGGCATGTGCGGAATCGTCGGATACATCGGCACCCAGAACGCGGCCCCGATCCTGCTCGAAGGGCTCACCCGCCTCGAGTACCGCGGCTACGACTCGGCCGGGATCGCCGTGCTCGGCACCGGCGGCCAGAGCGTGCACCGGATCACCGGCCGCGTCCGCAACCTGGCCGCCGCGCTGCCCAAGCGGCTGGCCGGCAAGGCCGGCATCGGGCACACGCGCTGGGCGACCCACGGCGGGCCGACCGAGGCCAACGCCCACCCGCACGTCTCCGAAGACGGCCGGATCGCCGTGGTGCACAACGGGATCATCGACAACGCCGACGCGCTGCGCGAGCAGCTCACCCGCGCCGGCGTCACGCTCGCCTCCGACACCGACACCGAGGTGCTCGCCCACCTGATCGCCCGCTCGGCGGCCGAGACCCTGGAGGACGCGGTCGTCGAAGCCGTCTCCCGGATCTCCGGCACGTACGCGATCGCCGTCACCGACGCGAGCCGCCCGGACCGCGTCGTCGTGGCGCGCAACGGGTCCCCGCTGATCGTCGGCGTCGGCGACAAGGAGATGTTCGTGGCCAGCGACCTGGCCGCGCTCGTCCGCCACACCTCCAGTGTCGTGCACCTCGCCGACGGCGAGTTCGCCAGCGTCACGGCCAAGGGGTACCGCACGTTCACCGTCGAGGAGGCCGACACCGGCCGCCCGCCGACGGCGATCGACATCGAGGCCGACGACCTCGACCTCGGCGAGCACAGCCACTACATGTACAAGGAGATCCAGGAGCAGCCCGAGTCGGTGGAGCGGATGATCCGCGGCCGCCTCGACGAGCGCTTCGGCGTCTCCCGCCTGGACGGGCTGAACCTGACGCCGCGGGAGCTGCGCGGGTTCGCGCGGGTGAAGATCCTCGGCTGCGGGTCGGCCTACTACGTCGGGCAGATCGGCGCGACGATGATCGAGGAGCTGGCCCGGATCCCGGCCGACGCCGAGGCCGCGTCGGAGTTCCGCTACCGCAACCCGATCATCGAGGCGGACACCCTCTACATCGCGGTCAGCCAGTCCGGTGAGACGGTCGACACCGCGTTCGCCGTCGAAGAGGTCAAGCGCAAGGGCGGCCGGGTCATCGGGCTGGTGAACGTGGTCGGCTCGGCGATCGCGCGCGCCTGCGACGGCGGGCTGTACCTGCACGCCGGGCCGGAGGTCGCGGTCGCGTCCACGAAGGCGCTGACGAACATGGCCGTCGGGTTCGCGATGCTGGCGCTGGCGCTGGGCCGCGTCCGGGACCTGTCCAACGCGTCCGGGCAGCGGATCGTCGCGGCGATCCGCGCGCTGCCGGACCAGATCCGGGCGGTGCTCGCCGAGGAGAAGCTGATCGAGGAGCACGCCCGCGCCTGCGCCGACGCGAAGAGCCTGTTCTTCGTCGGCCGCGTCCGCGGCTTCCCGGTGGCGCGCGAAGGGGCCCAGAAGTTCAAGGAGGTCTCCTACCGGCACGCCGAGGCGTACCAGACCTCGGAGCTCAAGCACGGCCCGCTGGCGCTGATCGACGCGTCGGTCCCGACGGTCGCGATCGTGCCGGCGGACGAGCTCGCCGAGCGCAACCTCGGTGCGCTGCAGCAGATCCGGGCCCGCTCGGGGCCGGTGCTGGCCGTCACGCACGAGGACGTCGACTTCGGCGCGCTGGACGTCCCGCGCCTGGTGGTGCCGCGGACCGAGCCGGAGCTGGACCCGATCCTGCTGACCATCCCGCTGCAGCTGCTGGCGTACCACGCGGCGCTGGCGCTGGGCCACGACATCGACAAGCCGCGGAACCTGGCGAAGTCCGTCACCGTGGAGTGATGCCCCGCGGGTATCACAGCGGCCGGAAAGGGTCTTGGACGCGGGCGCGGATCGGGCCGAGAGTCGGCGGGGAACCACGACGAAAGGTCCCTTGCGATGAAGGTCTTCCTCACCGGCGGCTCCGGCTACGTCGGCCGCCCCACGATCCGGGCCCTGATCCGGCACGGCCACGAGGTGAGCGCACTCGCCCGCAGCGACGCCGCCGCCCGGACGGTCACCGACCTGGGTGCTCACCCGGTGCCCGGCACCTTGACGGACACGGCCGTCCTGCGCGAAGCGGCCGCGTCCGCCGACGGCGTCATCCACCTGGGCCAGCACTACGGCGACGACACGGCCGCCGTCGATGACGCGGCGGCGTCGGCGATGCAGGACGGCCTGGGCGACCGGGGCGCCTACGTGCACACGGGCGGCGTCTGGGTGTACGGCGACACGGCCGGCGTCGTCACCGAAGACGCGCCACAGAACCCACCGCGCATCACGGCGTGGCGGCGGGCGAACGAAGAGCGCGTCCTGTCCCGAGGCGGCCGCCCAGTCCTGGTGATGCCGGGCCTGGTCTACGGCCACGGCGGCGGCCTGGCCGAGACGTTCTTCGCCGCCCCGGCCCGCGAACACGGCGCGGTCCCGGTGATCGGCGACGGTCACAACCACTGGGCGCTGGTGCACGCGGACGACATCGCGGAGCTGTACGCACTGGCCCTGGAAGCGCCCGCGAAGTCGGTGTACGCGGGCGTGAGCGGCGAGAACGTCCGCCTGGCGGACATCGCCACGGCCCTCAGCGGAGCGGCAGGCTGCCCCGGCCGCTTCGAACAGCTCACCCTCGCGGAGGCCGAGGACCGGATGGGCCCGATCGCGGAGGCGTTCGCCCTGGACCAGCAGCTGACGCCGGACCGTGCCCGCTCCGAGCTGGGCTGGGCACCGTCCCACCTGGACGCGCTGTCGGACTTGCGCGGGTAAGGGGCCGGCGCGGCGGAAAGGTGCGTGATCACCCGATGCCGCGCCGCCTCCCTCAGGCCGATCCTCGAAGCAGGAACCAACGGCCGAGAGGAACGCCATGCGAGGCGACTGGATCTACGACTGGGTACAGGTGGAGATGGCCTACCGCACGGGCGGGACCGAACGGCGAGCGCCGGTTCGCCGCACCACCCCGTCCCGCCCGTGGACGGCGCTGCGGTCGGCGTTGTTCGCCGTACCGAAGCAGACGGGGGCACGGCCACGCCGGCTGGCGTTGCCCGAGGGGAAGTGACGCCCGCCGGCCTGACCGTCAGCCCATCCGGTGAACCCGCTCCGCGGTCTCCAGGAGCCCGGTCAGCCCCGGCAGCACGGCGTCCGCGACGGCCGGATCCCGCGGGTCGCCGTGCCGGTTGATCCAGACGCGCCGGATCCCCAGCTCCTGCGCCGGAACCATGTCATGGAAGTGGCTCTGTGCCACGTGCACCCAGTTCTCCCGGCTCGCGTCAAAACTCGAGGCGAACCGCTCGAAGTGCCCGTGCCCCGGCTTGTACCCGCCGACGTCTTCCGCGGTCACGACGGCGTCGATCGGCACCGCCAGCCGCCGCTCGGTCTCCGCGATCAGGTCCCGGTCGCAGTTGGTCAGCAACGCCAGACGCCAGCCGGCCGCACGCAGGTCCGCGAGCGCGGCCCGGGTGTCGGGGAACACCGGCCAGTACGGGAGACCCGTGCCGAGCATGGAAGCGTCGTCCGGCAGCAAGTCCAACCCGGCTTCGGCGGCCGTGCGCCGCAGGGACTCCGCCAGCACCTCCCGGTAGCGCCGGACGGGGACCTCCGCCTGGACGCGCGGTTCGATCCGGTTGTAGACCTCGAGCAGGTCGCCGCCGCGGCCCGGGAACAGCAGCTCGATCCCGGTCGTGATGCCGTGCCGCCAGTCCACCAGCGTGCCGAAGCAGTCGAACGTCGCCCAGCGGATCATCAGGCTCAGCCTCTCCGTCACCCGGTCAGTCGGTCGGCCGGTCGAACCACGACGCCGCGATCTCGGCGAACTCGAAGATCACCCGCGACCGGCGGGCGGCCACCCACGCCAGGCACACCTCGTTCGGTGGCAGGTCCGAGACCGGCACGTGCGCGACGTCCGGGCGGGTGTAGTACTCCGACGTCGAGAGCGGCACGACGGCGATCCCCGTCCCCGCCGCGACGTGCTCCAGCTTCTCCTCCACGCTCCGGAACCCGCGAAAGGGCAGAGCCGTACCGTCCCGCAGCTCGACCGCGACCTCCCGCCACTCCGGCACCGCGCCCGGGTCGTTGAGCAGGGGCTCACCGGCCAGGTCGGCGACCGTCACCGACTCCTTGCCGGCCAACCGGTGGCCGGCGCGCAGTACCGCGACCCGCGGCTCCCGGAACAGCGGCCGCAGCGTCAGGCCGCGCGGGTCCACCGGCAGCCGGACGACGCTGACGTCCGCGCGGCCGTCGTGCAGCACCTCGATCTGGTCGTCCCACGTCGTGCGCACCAGGCCGACGTCCAGGGCCGGGTGCCGTGCGGTCAACTCGCGTACCGCACCCGTCACCGTGATCCCCGGCATGAACCCGATCGTGAACGCCGACGTCCCCCGCGCGGCCAGCGCGACCCGGCGCCGCAGGGCGTCGGCCGCGGCCAAGAGGGGGCGCGCGTCCTCCAGCAGCTGACGGCCGGCCTCGGTCAGCTCGGTGGATCGCCTGTCCCGTAGGAAGACCTGCGCTCGTAGCTCCGACTCGAGCGCGCGGATCTGCCGGGACAGCACCGGCTGTGCGATGTGCAGCCGTTCCGCGGCCCGGCCGAAGTGCAGCTCTTCGGCGACCGCCACGAAGTACCGCAGCTTCCGCAGATCGACGTCCACCAGCGGCCTCCCGTCCCGGTGAGACCTCCAGGGTATTAGACGTGCGCGTCCAGGAAGCGCCGCAGGTGCGGGTTCACCTCGTCGGGGTGGGTGTAGCTCAGGAAGTGCGCCCCGTCCTCGACGACGACCAACGACCCGTCAGGCAGCGCCGACGCCAGTTCCGAAGCCCGGTCCACCGGGTACGCCAGGTCCGCCGTGCCGTGCAGGACCAGGACCGGGCACGCGATCTCCCCCGCCCGGTCCAGCACGGCGTCGCGGTCGACGAGGGCCGTCATCCCGAACGTCAGCTGGTCCGCCGCAACCGACGCCCAGCGCCGCTTCCACTCCCCCACCTCCGCCGGGCCGAAGCAGATCGTCGCGACGCCGTCGAGGACCTCCGGCGGGGCGCCGCCCGAGACCCAGGCGTCCAGGACGGCCCGGTAGCCCGCCGCCACCGCCGGGTCCTCCGCCGCGGCCGAGGTGCCGAGCACCGCCAGCGCACGAACCCGGGCCGGCGCCAGCAGCGCCATCCGCAACGCGACGAACCCGCCCTGGCTCGTGCCGACCACCGCCGCGGACGGGACGCCCAGGTGGTCCAGCACGGCCAGGACGTCGCGAGCCACGTCCCAGTAGTCGAACGGGCCCGAAGCGGGCGTGCCACCGTGGGCGCGCTCGTCGACCGTGATGCAGCGGAAGCCCTTCAGGGCCGGCAGCTGCACGGCGAACATGCGGCGGTCCATCAGGAAGCTGTGCAGCAGCACGACCGCCGGGCCCGGGCCGCCGTGATCCGTGAAGGCGGGGAGCGTCATCGATCCTCCGGAGGGGGAAGCTCAGCCGGCGAACCGGCCCACGGCGACGAACACCGCCAGCACCAGCAGCACGACGTTCATCGGCAGCGCCTTGGTCTCCTTGCGGCGCGCGTGCACGATGATCGCACCGATCTGGACGATCGCCAGTCCGGTGGCGGCGAGCGGGGTCAGCACCGGCGCGATGTCCAGCGCCCACGGCAGGACCAGGCCGATCGCGCCGACGATCTCGATCGCGCCGATCCCCTTGATCGCCGCCGCCGAGAAGTCCTCCGTCCACCCCATGTTGGGGTTCTCCAGGAGCTTCTCCCGCGGGGTCACGAGCTTCATACCCCCGGCGCCGAGGTACAGGACGGCCAGCAGGCCGGCGGCGATCCACAGGACGACGTTCACGAGCACTCCCTGGTCCGGAACAAGTGGTTGAACTCTACATCACTTTCCGGAGGATAGACCTCAACTTGGCGTGATCGTGACCGACGCGCCGGGCCGCAGGGAGATCGGGCGTTTCCAGGTGCCGGCCCGCACCTCGGTCCGGGTCCCGCCGACGCTCCGGATCACCGCCCGGGTCACCTCGCCGTCGCGCCACGCGACGTCGACCTCGAACCCGCCGCGCGCGCCGATCCCGGTCACCCGCCCCGAACGAGCCCACGCCGACGGCAGCGCGGGCAGCAGCTCCAGCACGCCCGGCCGCGAGTACAGCAGCATCTCCAGCGCCGCGGTGGGCGCGCCGAGGTTCGCGTCGATCTGGAAGATCGTGTAGCTGCCCTGGCTGTACATGTCGAAGAAGAAGTTCGGCGCGGTGCCGTTGCCGTTGGCCACCGACGGCCGCATCACCGTGAGCAGCAGCTGGTACGCCTTGTCGGCGTCCTTCAGCCGCGCCCAGCACGCCGACCGCCACGCGGTCGCCCAGCCGAAGCTGTCCATCCCCCGCGCGGTCAGCAGGGCACGGACGCCGCCGAGCAGCTCGGCGGACGACGTGTCCGTCGCGATGCGGTCGCCCGGGAAGAACCCGATCAGCGGCGACAGGTGCCGGTGTGTGGTCTCGCCCAGGTTGTCCGGCGACATCCACTCCTCCAGCCAGCCGGTCGCCGGGCTCACCTTCGGCAGGTACAGCTTCCGCTGCAGCCCGGCGATCCGGTCGCCGTACGCGCGATCACGCCCCAGGGTCGTGGCCGCCGCTCGGTAGTGCTCGAACAAGTCCCAGACGATCTCCTGGGAGTACGTGTTCCCGAGCGTGTCCTGCGGGCCGTGCTCGGGTGACCAGTCGTGGTCGTCGACCAGCACCTCGCGGCCGTCGACGGTCGTGGTGACGAGCCGCGCCTCCCAGAACTCGGCGGCCCCCTTGAGCAGCGGGTAGATCCGCGCGAGGTAGGCCTTGTCCTGGGTGAACGCGTAGTGGTCCCACAGGGAGTTGCACAGCCACGCGTTGCCGGCCGGGTGCCACCACCAGCCGGAGCCGCCGTAGATGTTGGTAGAGAACGCGATGGCCCAGCCGCCGATCTTGCCGCTCGTGTTGCGGAAGCGGTTTCTCGGGTCGTTGAACAGCTTCTTCGTGGTGTCCGTCCACACGGGAAGCTGCGAGAGGCAGTAGTCGGCCAGCGCGGTGAAACTGCCCGGCAGGGCCGCGCGGTCGGGCAGCCAGTAGTTCATCTGGACGTTGATGTCGGTGTGGTAGTCGCTCATCCAGTCGGGCGTGTTGTTGTTCTGCCACAGGCCTTGCAGGCCCATCGGCAGCCCGTCGCGCGAGCCGGTGATCGTCAGGTACCGGCCGTACTGGAGGTAGGACGCCTCCAGCTCCGGGTCCGGCGTGGCCGGGTCGTCGTGCCGCGCCACCAGCCGCGCCCACGTGTCCAGCGAGCGCTTCGACGCCGGGGACGAACCCAGGTCGAGGGTCATCCGGTCGTAGAGCCGCCGGTAGTCGGCGACGTGCGTCGCGAGCAACGCGCCACCGCCGGCCCGCAGCGCGCGAGCCGCCTTCTGCTTCGACAGCGCCAGCGGATCCACCGACGCGTCGACGAACTTCCGCGCCGCGTCGGGCACGTAGTTCGTGCCACCCGAAAGCACGATGACGACTTCGCGGCAGCCGGCGAAGGCGACCGTGTTCCCTTGCTGCGACACCTTGCCGCCCTGACCCGACGCCGACGCCGCGCAGGCGTACTTCAGCCCGTTGGCGAAGGTCGCCGCGAACGCGGGGCCGCTCAGCGCCTCGTCCCGCGTCGGCTCGAGGACCACCGTGCCGGTCAGCGTTCCGCGGCCTTCGCCGGTCAGCCGGACGACCACGACGTCGTCGGGGTGGCTCGCGTATACCTCCCGCCGGTACCGGGTGCCCTGGCACGCGTAGGTGACGGTCACCAGGCCGTTGCTCAGATCGAGCGTGCGGCGGTAGTCCGTGACGCCGGTGTGCGCGGGCACCGAGATCCGCGCCTTCGCCAGCAGCCCGAGCGTGCCGAACTTCTCGCGCTCGTACGGGAACTGGCCGTCGTCTTCGAGGACGTCGTTGGCGCCGCCGGTCCAGAGGGACGCGTCGGCGAGGTACAGGAAGTCGGCGGCCGGGTCGCCGCCGACAAGGGCACCGATCCGACCATTACCGATCGGCAGCCCTTGCTCGATGATCTTGTCCTCCGCCGCGGGCGACGGGTACCACAGCGTCGTCGCCCGGCTGCCGGGGACGAGATCCGCGACAGCCGGACGCACGACGTCTGCGCTGGCGACGAAGGGACGAACGCCACTCAGGGCGATCCCGGCACCGACCGCGCCACCGAGCTTGAGGAACGCGCGGCGCGAGGGCGGGAGGGAAGGATTCGACATGTCGGATCCGTTCGGCGTTGAAGGCGGGGACCGGCGTGAAGCCCGCCAAACATATGACCTATCCGGATCCGAGGTCAAGATTCTTCGTAATTAATCCGATAATACGAACAGCTCGACAGCTCGACAGCGCGGGCTTCCCGGCCAGCCGGTCGTGGACGTAGGCGAGCGCCCCGGGCGCCCCGAGGACCACGACGGTGAGGGTTCGGCGGATGTCGGCGCCGACAGTGGGCACAGGACCTCCCGGTGTCGATACCGACCGGTATCGTGTGTCCGATTCACCAGATGACCTGCGCCACAGTCAACGAAGGACGCCCAGGTGAGGGGGGCGGTAGCGTTGCGCTCCATGACCGGCCCCGCACGCCGCCGCCCGAGCCGCGCCGAGACCCGGCGGCGGATCATCGACGCCGCTACCGCGGTGTTCGCCCGCCAGGGCATCGCCGCGACGTCGCTCAACGACGTCGCGGCCGAGGCCGGCCTGACCAAGGGCGCCGTCTACTCCAGCTTCACCGGCCGCGACGACCTGGTGCTGACGATCATGGAGGAGCACATCGTCGAGCGGATGGCGGGTGCGACGACGGCGTTCGCCGACCTGGCCGACCTCGACGAGGCCACCACCGAGGCCGGCGCGCGGCTGCTGGCCGGGATCGACTCGGACGCCACCTGGCACCGGCTGCTGCTGGAGTACTGGGGCCTGGCCATGCGGAACCCGGCCGTCCACAAGGGACTCGCCGAGCGCCGGGCCCGGCTGCGCGAGGCCGTCACCGCGGCGATCGGCAACGTCGCCGACCGGCACGGCATCACGCTGCCCCTGGCGCCCGAGCACCTCGCGGTGGTGGTGCTCGCGCTGTCCAACGGCCTCGCGGTGGAACGCGGCGTCGACCCGGACGCGGTCCCGTCGTCGCTGTTCGGCGACGTGCTCAAACTGCTCGTGACGCCCCGGCCGGCCGACGTCTAGGGGTTTCCAGGTGCGACGAAAGGTCTACTACCGGTGATGACCAATCCCTTCCTCGAAGGCAACTTCGCCCCGATCAGCCAGGAGCACACGCTCACCGAGCTCGAGGTCACCGGCACGATCCCGGACTTCCTCGACGGCCGCTACCTGCGCAACGGCCCGAACCCGCTGTCCGAAGTGGACCCGGCGGCCTACCACTGGTTCATGGGCGACGGCATGGTCCACGGCGTCCGCCTGCGCGACGGCAAGGCCGAGTGGTACCGCAACCGCTGGGTGCGCAACCCCTCGATCGACGCGATCCTCGACGGCGACCGGCCGCGCCGCACCCCGCACGGCCTCAGCGCCAACACCAACGTCATCGGCCACGCCGGCAAGACGCTCGCGCTGATGGAGGCGGGCGCCACGATCTGGGAGCTGTCCGACGAGCTCGACACCGAGGGCCGGTGCGACTTCGACGGCACCCTCTCCGGCGGGTACACCGCCCACCCCAAGCGCGACCCGCTGACCGGCGAGCTGCACGCCGTCTCGTACTCGATGGCCAAGGGCAACAAGGTCACCTACTCCGTGATCGACGCGGCCGGCCGGGTCCGGCGCGAGGTGGACGTCGAGGTCACCGGCGCGCCGATGATGCACGACTTCTCCCTCACCGAACGGCACGTCGTGTTCTACGACCTGCCCGTGACCTTCGACGCCGGCATGGCGACCGCGGCGATCCCCTCCCGGCTGCTGCGCACCACCGCCCGGCTCGTGCTGTCGGCGGTCATCGGCCGGGTGCGGATCCCCGACCCGATCACCGCGCGGCTGGCCACGAAGATCGCGGCCAACGGCGGCCTGCCCTACCACTGGAACCCGAAGTACCCCGCGCGGATCGGCGTCATGCCGCGCGAAGGCGGCAACGCCGACGTCCGCTGGTTCGACGTCGAGCCCTGCTACGTCTTCCACCCGCTCAACGCCTACGACGACGGCGACAGCGTGGTGCTCGACGTCGTCCGGCACCCCCGGATCTTCGACCGCGAGCTGCACGGCCCCGACGAGGGCGTGCCGACGCTGGACCGGTGGACCGTCGATTTCTCCTCCGGCAAGGTCATCGAGGAGCGCCTCGACGACCGTGGCCAGGAGTTCCCGCGCGTCGACGAACGCGTGGTCGGCCGCCCGCACCGCTACGGCTACGCACCGTCGGTGACCACCGGCGCCAGCCCGGCGGACTCGTTGTACAAGCACGACTTCTCGAACGGCTCGACGCAGGTACGGTCGTTCGGGCCCGGGCGCTCGCCCGCGGAGTTCGTGTTCGTGCCGCGCGCCGCGGACGCCGCCGAGGACGACGGCGTCCTGGCCGGTTTCGTGCACGACGCGGCGACCGAGCGCAGCGAACTCACGCTGCTCGACGCCGGCACGCTCGAAACGGTCGCCGCGATCCACCTGCCGGACCGGGTGCCGATCGGCTTCCACGGCAACTGGCTGCCCAGCTAGCGCTTCCGGTACCCCAGCACCCCGGCGTCGGCCTGCTCGGACAGGTACCGCGCGAACGTGATCTCGCCGTCGAGGTGGTCCGGCGCGAGGTGCCCGCCGCCGGCGTACGCCCGGAACGTCTCCCCCGGCACCTTCACCGAGACGATCCGGCGCCGCCGCCCGCTCGCCTCCGCGACCGCCTGGGCCAGCTCGGCCGCCGCCAGGATCTCCGGGCCGCCGAAGTCGTCGACGCGGCCCGCCGGGTCACCGGTGGCCAGGTCGGCCAGGCGCGGCGCGAGGTCGCGGACGTCCACCGGCTGGAACCGCACCCGCGGCACGGGCAGCACCGGCAGCCGGGACGCGCCCGCGAACAGCGTCCGGACCAGCGCGTGGAACTGCGTCGCCCGCTGGATCGTGTACGGCAGGCCCGACGCGGCGATCAGCTGTTCGGTCGCGAGCTTGCTCTTGTAGTAGCCCAGCGGGACGCGGTCGACGCCGACGATCGAGACGTAGACCAGGTGCGGCCCGCCGGTCCAGCGCGCGGCCTCCAGCAGCGTCCGCGCGAGCGCCGTCTCGTGCCGGAAGTCGGTGGCGCAGTGGACGACGGTGTCGACGCCGGCCAGCGCGCTGTCGACGCCGCGGCCGGTGCGCAGGTCGCCGGGCACGACGTCCGGCCCGGGCCGTCTGCTGAGGACGCGGACCTCCTCGCCCGCCGCGCGCAGCCGCGCGGCGACCACCCGGCCGAGCTGCCCGGTGCCGCCGGTGACCAGGATCCGCACGAGGCCCACCTCCACCCGTCAAACGCCGTCAAGGCCACCTTACGGGCGTCTGTCGCCCGTAAGGTGGCCTTGACGGCACTCAGTGCGCTAGTTGCGGACGATGGTGAAGGTGCTCGTCGTGTTCCGGATGTCCTGGGCGTTGTTGCTCAGGGTGAGCCCGGTGAACGTCGCCGAGCCGACGGCCGGGCCCTGACCCGGTTCCGGCAGCTCGTTGGCCCAGATGCCGATCCCGGACTTCGCGTCGAAGGCGTCCCCGCTGCGCTGGGCCCCGCTGATGTTCACGTTGGTGAACACGGTGTCCTGCACGGAGTTCTGCGGCTGCCCGCCGACGTAGTTCGTCTGGAACATGATCCCGCTGTAGGTCGGACTCTGGATGTCCACATCGGACACCCGGATCCCGCGGAACTCCTTGGAAGCGGAGAACATCCAGATCGCCGGGAAGGTCTGCTGGCCCCAGAAGTGGCCACCCGCCCGGACGAGCGAGGCGTTCTGGACCGTCGTCGGCTGCGGCCCGAACCCGAGGAACGGGTAGCCGAAGTCGAGCGAGCTGATCGTGATCGCCGAGTACGTCAGCGTGTCCGCGATGTAGAGGTTGCGGAAGGTGTTGTTGTACCCGCCGTAGACCGCCAGCCCGGCCGCGCGCCACGGGGTGAGCGCGGTCAAGTTCTCGAACACGTTGTCGTACTGGTTGCCCTGGTTGATGTCCGTGGCGGCGAACAGCGCGAAGCTGTCGTCACCGGTGGACCGGGCTTCGTCGTTGACGACGTGGTTGCCGGTGCTCCCGTTCGTGAGGTTGATCCCGTCGGCGAACGTGTCGCGGATCCGGGAGTTCTTGATCGTGGTGTTGTCCACGTTGGTGCCCCACACCATGACCACCTGGTGCTCCACCCAGATGTTGTCGATCGTCAGGTTGGCGACGTTGGCCAGGTTGAACACCTTGCCGGGGCCGTCGATGCGGGAGGTGTAGTTCCCGAACACGGCGAACCCGCTGACCGTCGACCCGTTGGCGGTCGACTGGACGTCGAAGCCGATGTCGGTGTTCTCCTGCCCGGCGGGCGCGGAGAACTTCGTGAACCACGGCCCGGCGCCGATCAGCGTGATCGCCTTGCCGTAGACGTTCACCTTGCTCGAGAGCGAGTAGTTCCCGGCCGGCAGGTAGACGCCGGTGAGGGTGCTGTCCTGCCGGACCTTGTCCAGGGCGGCCTGGACGTCCTGCTGCGTGAACCCGGCCGGGACGGCGAAGTGCGCCGGGTCCGGGTTCGCCTGCGCGGTGGCCTGCTCGAAGTTCACGAAGTCGATCGCGTAGTTCGTGCTGTTCGCCGCGTCCTTCTGTAGCTTGATCTTGCTGCCCGCCGGCACCGTGGTGCCGAGCAGCGCGCTGGCCTCGTCGTAGATGTGGCGCGGCCCGGTGCCCGGCGAGTTGCCCGGGCCGGTTTCGGCGCCGTAGAGCCACGCGTAGTGCGAGGTCAGGTCGATCGCCTTGAGGAACGTGCCGTTGACGTAGACGTCGATCGTCGAGTTGATCCCGCCACCACCCGCGGAGTCCGGGATGGAGAAGCGCGTGACCAGCGTGTTCGTCGCCGCCCGCGTGGTGAACTCCACCGAGGATCCGGTCGAGTTCAGCGTCACGGCCTTGCGGCCGGACGCCTCACCGGCGAGGTCGCCGATGGTGCGGTTCGGGCCGACCACGGCCGCGCCGCCCGCGAGGACGCCGTCCTCGGCCTCGTACATGTCGTAGGGCATGTTCGCGCCCTGGCCGACGAACAGCGTCTGCGTGCTGGTGTTGTTGGCCTGCTTCACCGGCAGCTCGTTGGCGTCGTTCGCGACGACCGTCTTCACGGTGTACTTGCCGTTGGCCGCCGTCCACGTGCCGACGTTGACCGGCGACGCCGTGGCCCCGGCCGCGATGGCGCCGGAGTACGAGCCGGTCAGCGTCTTCACGACGGCGCCGGTCGAGTCGGTGAGCGTCACGGTCACGCCGTGCGCACCGGACGCCGACGCGATCGTGCCCTGGTTGCGCAGCGTCACGCTGAAGGTCACCGTGTTGCCCGCCGACGGGGAGTTCGGCGACCAACCTGTCGCCGCCACGAGGTCGGAGCTCTGCACCGGGCTGACGACGAGCGCCGTCGACCCGGTGAACGAGTTGTTGTTCTCGTTCTGCTCGAGCACGGCGTTGGCCTCGTCGACCTTCGCGGTCAGCTGGTAGCTGCCCGCGTTCTGGGCGCCGATGTTCGCCGACACCGTCGTCGACGCGCCGGCGGCCAGCGCGCCGACCGCGGCGGTGCCGACCTTCGTGGTGCCGAGGTAGAGGTTGACGTTCGTCGCACCCGCGGCCGCCGTGCCGGCGTTGCGGACGGTCGCCGACGCGGTGATCGCGTCGGTCTCCACCGGGTTCTGCGGCGACCAGGACACGCCCGAGACCGTGAGGTCCGGGTTGGGCGCGGGGACGCCGATCACCTGGAACTCCGCGGCCTGCCCGCCGCCCGCGCCGGAGTTGGCGGTGACACGCAGCCGGACGTCGGCGACGCGGCCGCTCAGCGGGATGGTGACGGTGTTCCCGCTGCTGGGGTTGAAGTTGTACGTCTGCGCGGCGGCCAGCGTCGTGAACGTCGAGGACGCCTGCTCACGGCCTTCGACGGCGATGGTCTGCGTGCGCGGGCCCCACGAGGCGTCCGGGTTCAGCTTGACGACGACCTGGCTGAGGTCGGCGTTGGAGCCGAGCCCGACGGTCAGCAGGTTCGGGTAGGTCCCGCCGCCGCCCTCCCAGTACGTGCTGGTCGAGTTGTCGTTCGCGTTCGTGGCGACGAAGGTGAACTCCGTCGACGACGCCGTGATCGGCTTGCCGACCGCGAGGTTCGTGCCGACCTGGGTGCCGTTGCGCGTCACCGTGTTGCTGTTGCCGGACACATTGCCCGCGGCGTCCTTGGCCCGGACGTAGTACGACACGGTCGTGCCGTCGGGCTGGCTGTCCGTGTAGGTCAGGACGTTGCCCGCGACGCTGCCGCGCAGCGCGTTGTTCGCGTAGACGTCGTAGCCGGTGACGCCGGTGTTGTCGGTCGAGGCCGACCACGTCAGCCGGAGCTGGCCGCTCGCGGGCGCGGTGTAGGCGAGGTTGCCGGGCGCGGACGGGGCCTGCGTGTCCCCGCCGGAGGTGCTGCCGTGCACCTCGAACTCCGACAGCTGCGCGGCGGGCCAGCCGGTGTTGGCGGTGACGTTCAGCCGCACGTAGCGGGTGCTGCCGGTGACGTTGATCGTCACCGTGTTGGCCGTGGCCGGGTCGAACCGGTAGCCGGCCGACGCGACGAGGGCACTGAAGCTCGTGCCGTTCGTGCTGCCCTGCACGGTGAGGGTCTCGGTGCGCGCTTCCCAGCCGGTCGGCAGCTTCAGCACGAGCTGCGCGAGGTTCGTGGTGGCGCCGAGGTCGGCCTGGATCCACTGCGGGAACTGGTTGTTCGCGCTTTCCCAGTAGGTGGCCTGGTTGCCGTCGCCGACGTTCGAGGCGGGGTACTCGGCGATCTGGCTGCTGGCCGTGTAGGTCGCGGAGGCGGCCTGGGCGGCAGGCTGGACCGCTGCGGGGACGGCGGTCGCGGCCGGGGCGCCGCTCGCCGCGACGGCGGGTGCCGCCAGGAGCAGGGACAGGGCGGCGTAGGTCGCCGCGCGCGACAGGAGTCGCTTCGTTCTCATGGGGTTCCTCTGATCCGGGGAGGACGGGGAGACGACAGGAGCGAGGACCGGCCCGCGGAGCGCGGGCACGGCGGAGACCGGGGAACGGACGGGCGCGACCGGCCGGGCCGGAGGCGCGCGTGGGCAGGGCGAAGCAGCCGTCATGGACACCTCGGCGTTGAGGAGCTGGGCGGGATCTTCCTGACTGCTGCCGCGATTTCTCGCGCTGCTGTCAGGTTCTTGCACTGATTCGTTCAAGAGTTACAGTGACGGGGGTCTCAAGTCAACGCCCAAACGGCCGGAAGGCCCCTCGCGAGTGCGAAGGGCCTTCCGGGAGACGCTCGGGAGACGGAGGTGCGGACGTCAGTGCACGGCGCCCAGCCGGATCGCGTGGGTGCCGGGTGCGTTGACCGGCTCGCCGCAGTGCTCGCAGACCGTCACCGCGCGCAGTTCGGCACCGCAGGCGTGCCGCCACACCGTGGGCGGTTCGCCCTGGTGGACGTACTTGTCACCCCAGGCCATCAGGCCCAGCAGGATCGGCTGCAGCGCGCGGCCGGCTTCGGTCGGGTAGTACTCGTGCCGCGGCGGGTGCGCCTCGTACTGGACCTTCTCGAGCACGCCGGCGTCGACGAGCTTGCGCAGCCGCGCGGCGAGGATGTCGCGGCTCGCGCCGGTGTTCTCGGCGATCTGGTTGAACCGCCGCTCCCCCAGCATGATCTCGCGCAGGGCGAGCAGGCTCCACCGCTCGCCGACGACTTCGAGGGCTTCCGCCACCGAGCACTCGCGACCACGCCGCACGACGTCACCTCCACGGGCTGAAAATCCAACCTAGCACGTCAGGTGCGTGTGACCTGGCGAACAGGTCAGTTGTGCAATCCAACTCACCCGGCGTATACCGAGGGTATCCCCGATCTGCGAGGAGGCAGACGCCATGACGGACGCGGTGATCGTCGACGCGGTACGGACCCCCATCGGCAAGGGCAAGCCGAACGGGACACTGGCCGGGGTGCACCCGGTCGACCTGCACGCCCACGCGCTCCGCTCGCTCGTCGAGCGCACCGGCGTCGACCCGGCCCGGATCGACGACGTCATCAGCGGCGCCGTCGGCCAGATCGGCGAGCAGAGCATGAACACCGCCCGCTGGGCCGCGCTCGCCGCCGGCCTGCCGGAGTCGGTGCCCGCCGTGACCGTCGACCGGCAGTGCGGCAGCAGCCAGCAGGCCGTCCACTTCGCCGCGCAGGGCGTGATCGCCGGCGCGTACGACGCCGTGATCGCGTCCGGCGTCGAGTCGATGAGCCGGGTGCCGATGGGCAGCCAGGTCGCCGGGCGCGACCCGTTCGGCCCGCAGGTCGCCGCCCGTTACCCGGACGGCCTGGTGCCGCAGGGCATCAGCGCCGAACTCATCGCGGCCAAGTGGGGCCTGACGCGGGATCAGCTCGACGCGTTCTCCGCCGAAAGCCACCAGCGCGCCGCGAAGGCGTGGGCCGACGGGAAGTTCGCCCGCGAGGTCGCGCCGCTCAAGGCTCCGGGCCCCGACGGCGTCCTCGTCGACGTCACGACCGACGAGACGGTCCGGCCGGGCACCACGCCGGAGATCCTGGCCGGGCTGAAGCCCGCGTTCCGGGCCGACGTCTGGGAGCAGCGCTTCCCGGACCTGGACTGGCGCGTCACGGCGGGCAACTCGTCACCGATCAACGACGGCGCCGCCGCGCTCATGATCACCAGCAGCGAGACGGCCGCGGCGCTCGGATTGCGTCCGCGGGCCCGGATCCGCAACTTCGCCGTGGTCGGCGACGACCCGCTGTACATGCTCACCGGCGTCATCCCGGCGACCCGCAAGGTCCTGGACCGGGCCGGGCTGAGCGTGTCCGACATCGACGCCTTCGAGGTCAACGAGGCGTTCGCCAGCGTCGTGCTGGCCTGGCAGGCCGAGATCGGCGCGGACCTGGCGAAGGTCAACGTCCACGGCGGCGCGATCGCGCTCGGCCACCCGCTCGGCGGCAGCGGCGCCCGCCTGATGACGACGCTGCTGTCGGTGCTGGAGGAAACCGGCGGCCGCTACGGCCTGCAGACGATGTGCGAGGCGGGCGGCCTCGCCAACGCGACGATCATCGAGCGCCTCGACTAGCCGGATCTGCCGCGGCTCGTCGTGAGTGTTCAGTTCGCGCCGCCGTCCGTCGCGGACAGCACCAGGCAGTCCGGGCGCTCTCGGCGCGCCTGCAGCGCGACCAGGCTCCACGCCCCGGCGTCCACACCGGACAGCACGACTTTCATACCGAACGGAGCCGTGAAGCCGCCCGGAAATACGTCAGTCTCCGGGTGGTTCTTCGGCAGCCTTTTCGATGCCGTCGCGGTCGGCCCACTCCAGCAGCGGGTCGAGGGAGAACACCGCGTCGTCGATGCCGGCGTGGAGGTCGCCCAGCTCGGCGAAGCGGGCCGGGACGGTCGCGATGGTGAAGTCGCCGGGCTCGGCGTCGTCGATCTCGTCCCAGCGGATCGGCGTCGAGACCGTGCCCTCCGGGTTGCCGCGCACCGAGTAGGCGCTGGCGATCGTGTGGTCGCGCGCGTTCTGGTTGTAGTCGACGAAGAGCGTGCGCGGGTCGCGGTCCTTGCGCCACCAGGTCGTCGTCACCTCGTCCGGGGCTCGGCGTTCGACCTCGTGCGCGAAGGCCAGCGCGGCGCGGCGGACGTCCTGGAAACCCCAGCGCGGCTCGATCCGGACGTAGACGTGCAGCCCGCGGCCGCCGGACGTCTTGGGCCAGCCGACCGCGCCCAGCTCGTCGAGGATCTCGTGGGCGACGTGCGCGACGCGGCGGACGCGGTCGTAACCGCAGTCGGGCATCGGGTCGAGGTCGATGCGCCACTCGTCGGGCTTTTCGGTGTCCGCGCGCCGTGAGTTCCACGGGTGGAACTCCACAGTGGACATCTGCACGGCCCAGGCGACGTGCGCCAGCTCGGTGACGCACAGCTCGTCGGCGTGCCGCTTGTAGCGCGGGAACTCGACCCGGACGGTCTCCAGCCACGGCGGCGCGCCGTTCGGGACGCGCTTCTGGTGCACCTTCTCCCCCGCGACACCGGACGGGAAGCGGTGCAGCATGCAGGGCCGCTCGCGCAGCGCGTTGACGATGCCGTCGCCCACCGAAAGGTAGTAGTTGACCAGGTCGAGCTTGGTCTCGCCGCGGGCCGGGAAGTACACCCGGTCCGGGTTCGAGATCCGCACCGTGTGCGGCCCGACCTCCAGCTCCACCGCCTTCTGCGCCATACCGAGACGCTAGCTCAAATCCGGCGTTACGGTGGTCCGGTGAGTCTGCCGACGGACGGCCACGTCCACACCGAATGGTCCTGGGACACGGTCACCGGGTCGATGATCGGCTCGTGCGCACGCGCGCTGGAGCTGGGGTTGCCGTCGGTCGCGTTCACCGAGCACGCGGACCTGACGCCGTGGCTGATCCCGGAACCGATCCGCCCGCTGCTGCCGGACCACTTCCGGGTCCGGCTGCGCCCGGACGGCGTCCTGGAGCCGCCGGACCTCGACGTCGAGGGCTACCTGGCGTCGGTCGAGGAGTGCCGCGACCGGTTCCCGGACCTGCGGATCCTGTCCGGAGTGGAGCTGAGCGAGCCGCACTGGCACCGCTCCCGCGCCGACGCGCTGCTGGCGTCCCACTCGTTCGACCGCGTGCTGGGGTCGGTGCACTCGCTGCCGGGCGACAACGGACACCACCAGGAGCTGACGATCGTGTCGGACCGCCCGCCCGGCGAGATCCTGCGCGCGTACCTGTCGGAGGTGCTGGGCCTGGTCGAGTCCACGGCGGACTTCGCCGTGCTGGCGCACATCGACTACGCCCTGCGCTCGTGGCCCGGCGAGGGCCCGCCGTTCGTGGCGGCGGACTTCGAGGAGGAGTTCCGCACGGTGCTGCGCGCCCTGGCCGGCAGCGGACGCGCACTGGAGGTCAACACGAAGGTGCCGCTGCCGGGCGAAGTGGTCCGCTGGTGGTTCGAGGACGGCGGCGACGCGGTCGCCTTCGGCAGCGACGCCCACGAGCCGGGCCTGGTCGGCCACGGCTTCGCGACGGCCGCGGCCTTGGTGGAGTCCTGCGGCTTCCGCCCGGGCCGCACCCCACACGACTTCTGGCGCCGCTGACGGCACTTTCACGTGAAAGCGCCGCCCCCAGGTGGTCACTTTCACGTGAAAGCGACCACCCGGGTCACCCGAAAGTGCCCCGCTCCGGTAACTGTCCGGACGCCACTTTCGCTAGGAAAGATGCGTCTGAGGGCCGCCTGGACGCATCTTTCCTAGCGAAAGCTCCGCTTTGCGGAGCAAAGCCTCACTCGAAAGTGACGGGTCAGGCCAGGGCGTGGCGGCCGTAGGCGCGGACCTCCGTGCTCTGGTCCAGCAGGCGGGTGGCCACCCGGCCGATCGCCGCGTCCAGTTCGGCCCGGTCGCCCGTGCCCCAGTCGCCGAGGCGGGACGCCAGCCAGTCGTGCCACGCCCGGACCACCTTGGCGAACTCCTCGCGGCCTGCGTCGGTGAGGGCCCAGCCCGCGTTGTAGCGCAGGTGGCCGGTCAGCTCCAGGCGGTTGAACGCCGGTTCCAGCACCGGTGCCGGGACGCCGAAGTGCTCGCCGATCGCCCGGAGCGTGGCCGGCTCGCCGCGGCGTTCCCGCAGGTGGACCTGCAGCAGGCACCAGATGCCGCCCTCGTCGAGGTCGCTGCCGGCGCGTTCGACGATCGCCGGGGCGACCTTGCGGCGCTCGCGGAAGAAGAGCGTCGCGACGGCGCGTTCCAGCTCGCGGTCGTCCGTGCGGGCCTCCGGCATCGCGAAGCCGTCGCCGAGGTCGGGCGCCGCGGCGCGCGCGGTGTCGCGCAGCGGCACCTCCTTGAGGAAGAACGCCAGCGCGAACGCGACCAGGCCGACCGGCGCGGCGGCGAGGAACACGACGTGCAGCGAGTCGCTGTAGGCCTGGATCACCGGCGCCGACACCGCGTCCGGCAGCGCGTGCAGCGCGCTCGGGATCTGCGTCACGCGCGGGTCGACGCCGGGTGGCAGCGGATGGGCGGCCGCCGCGGCGGCCAGGTTCGGCGCGAGCTGGTTCGCGTACACCGTCCCGAAGATCGCCGCGCCGAACGAGCTGCCGATCGATCGCAGGAACGTCACGCCCGAGGTGGCGACGCCGAGGTCGGCGTAGTCGACGGTGTTCTGCACGGCGATGGTCAGCACCTGCATGCCCAGCCCGATGCCGAAGCCGAGCACGGCCATGTAGGCCGACGCCTCCCAGAAGCCGGTGTCGGTGTCGAGCCGCGAGAGCAGGTACAGCCCGATCGTCATCCCCGCGGCGCCGACCAGCGGGAAGATCTTGTACCGCCCGGTCTTGCTGACGGCGTTGCCCGCGGCGATCGACGCCACCAGCAGCGCCAGCACCATCGGCAGCAGCCGCACCCCCGACGTCGTCGCCGACGTGCCCTGGACGTACTGCATGTACGTCGGCAGGTAGGACAGCGCGCCGAGCATCGCGAAGCCGACGACGAAGCTCATGATCCCGCCGACGGTGAACACCGGGTTCCGGAACAGCCGCATCGGCAGCATCGGTTCCGCGGCTCTCAGCTCCACGAAGACGAACGCGCCCAGCAGCACCACCGAGCCGATCGCCATCCCGATGATCGTCGGCGACCCCCACGCGTACTGGGTCCCGCCCCAGCTGGTGACGAGCGTCAGCCCGGTCGCGGCGAGGCCGATGAGCAGGATGCCGAGGTAGTCGATCACCGGCTTGACCGCGGCGCGCGCGTTCGGCATCGCCGAGGACGCGACGATCAGCACCACGATGACCAGCGGGATGTTGACGTAGAACGCCCAGCGCCAGGACAGGTGGTCGACGAAGAACCCGCCGAGCATCGGGCCGGCCACGGTCACCACGCCGAACACCGAGCCGAGCACACCCTGGTACTTGCCGCGTTCGCGCAGCGGGACGACGTCGGCGATGAGCGCGGTCGAGGTGACCATCAGCCCGCCGCCGCCGAGGCCCTGCACCGCGCGCCAGACGATCAGCCAGACCATGCTGTCGGCGAACCCGGCGCAGAACGAGCCGATGCCGAAGACGACCACCGACAGCTGGAACATCAGCTTGCGGCCGAACAGGTCGCCGAGCTTGCCGACGACGACCGTCATGATCGTCTCGGCCAGCAGGTAGGACGTGACGACCCAGGACAGGTGCCCGGCGCCCCCGAGGTCGCCGACGATGGTGGGCAGCGCGGTGCCGACGATGGTCTGGTCGAGCGCGGCCAGCAGCATGCCGAGCAGCACCGCGCCGAAGACGGCGTTGACCCGGCCCTTGCTCAGCTGCGCGGGCGCCGGCTCGTGGGCGACCTCCGCGGTGGCCGTCATGGCACCCTCCCTCGCTCGGCCTCCCAAGCTAGTGCGCGCGAGCACCGGACGCGGGGTCCACTGTGGATCGTCACTCGTTCCGGTGACCCGGCGGCGGCTCGAGAACGGCCTGGTCGTGGCTCAGACGGTCCGCCGCAGGGTCACCTCGAACGGCTCGAAGCCCTGCGCCCGGTAGAACTCCAGCGCGCCCTCGTTGGCGGCGAAGGCCTTGACCCTCGTCTCGGTCGCCCCGTTTTCCCGCGCCCAGGCGAAGAAGGCGGCCACGAGTTCGGCGCCGATCCCGGCACGCCGGTGCCCGGCGTCGACCCGCAGGCTCTCCAGCTCCGCCGTCACCACGCCCGGCCGCAGCGGGTTCGGCCGGCACAGCCGCCCCACCAGGTGGCCACCGCCACCGGGGACCAGCAGGCAGAGGACGGCCGGATCCTCGACGAGCGCGGCGTAGTAGGACTCACCCTCACGGGCGGGCCAGCCGACGTCCATGGCCGGGTCGTGGCGGCCGCCGTCTTCGGCGAACAACCCCGCCGCCGACGCCACGAGCTGCGGGACTTCCTCGGCCGTGCACACGGAAACTGTCATGCCGAGCACGGTAACCCGGATGATTTTTCGAAGTAACCCACAAAATTTCAGGGCCGCAGGTGCGCCAGGCTCTCCAGCGCCAGCTGTTCCAGGTGTCCCGCCGCGGCCGGGCTGCCGCCCGCGGCGTGGAAGGACGCCGACAGCGTCTCCGCGGCCCGCCGGTACGACGGCTCGGTCAGCACCTCGTCGACCGCCGCGCCGACGCGGCCGGCGTCCGCGCGGCCGAACCGCAGGCGGACGCCCGCGCCGGCCGCGACCACCTGGGCGGCCACGATCGGCTGGTCGTCGCGGATCGGCGCCACGACCAGCGGCTTGCCGTGCCAGAGCGTCTCGCAGACGGTGTTGTGCCCCGCGTGGCACACGACGGCGTCGACGTGCGCGAGCAGCGGCAGCTGCGGGACACGCGGGCGCACCAGGACGTTCGGCGGGACGGCGCCGAGCACCCCGCCCGGGTCGACGACGACGGCCCGGGCTTCCCGCCCGGCGAAGGCGTCCACTGTGGACGTGAGGAATCCCGTTCCCGCGTCGGTGTTCGCGGTGCCGAGCGAGACGAGCACCGTAGGCCGCGGCGGGTCGAGCCACTCCCACGGGAAGTCCGTTGTGGACGGCCGGCCGGAGATGGACGGCCCGACCAGCCGGACGTTCGGTGGCAGCGCGACCGCGCCGAGCAGCTCGCGGGTGGTGAAGGCGAGCACGCCGTGCGGTGAGAACCGGGGATCCGCCGATCCGCCGCCGATCCGCGCGCGCAGGCCGTCGAGCAGTTCCGCCACCCAGTCCGCGACCTTCGGCATGCCCGCGAGCGGGTCGACCAGCTCGGCCGACGTCGTCGCGGAGGTGACCCACGGCAGGCCGCGCGCGTCGGCGAGCAGGCCGCCGGCGAGGGCCTGCTGGTCGGCGACGACCACGTGCGGTCCGAAAGCGTCGATGGCCGCGGCGACCCCGGGCGCCATCGCGTCGGCCAGCGGGACGAGGAAGTCCTGCCAGAGGAACCGCAGCGCGGCGGGCCCCTTCAGCTCGGGCGGGCGCTCCGGCGCGTCCGGCGGCAGCGCGCACGAGAACACGAGCGCGTCCGGGCCGGCCAGGTGCCACAGCAGCTCGTCGTGCCCGGCCCAGGCGACCTCGTGGCCGCGCGCGGTGAGCTCGGCGGCCACCCCGGCGGCCGGGTTGACGTGCCCGACCAGCGGCGGGACGACGAACAGGTACCGGGCCACTACCGCACCCGGGCCGGGAGCCGGGAGACGTCGCGGACCCAGTCGAAGATCAGCTCGATGGTCTCGGCGGTCCGCTCGACCAGCACCGAGTGCCCCTGGTCGGGCAGCACGACGGTGCGGCAGTGGTCGAGGTGCTCCTCGAAGTGCGGCACCTGCGCCGCCAGCCCCGAATCGCCGCCGAAGAGGGCGAACACCGGACAGTGGACGTCCGAGAGGTCCGCGTTGATGGTCGCGCTGCGCGGGATGTCGTCGGCCATCGTGGTCGTCTGGAGGATCCGGTTGGCCGCCTTGGACAGCCGCGCGGTGTGCGCGCCGTGGTTGTCCTTGATCCAGCCGATCACCTCGTCGATGGCGAGGCGGGTCTTCGCGTCGGCGAGGCCGTCGGCCATGTGCCGCGTCCACGCCGCCGTCGGCGGCTCGGCCTCGATGGCGATGACGCTGGCGACGCGGTCGGGCCGGGCGGCGGCCAGCCCGAAGGCCACCGAGCCGCCGAACGAGTTGCCGATCACGTGCACCGGCCGGGTGATCCCGAGCGCGTCGAGGACGTCGACCAGGTCGACGACGAACGATTCGAGGTGGTAGCCGCTCGCCGGCCGGGTCGTGCGGCCGTGCCCGCGCAGGTCGTACATCAGCACGTCGAGGCCGCGTTCGGCGAAGGCGGGCCCGAGGGTGAAGTAGTAGCTGGCGAGGCTGTCGGTGAGCAGACCGTGGACGCACACCACGATCGGCGCGTCGCCGTCGAGCGGGACGTCGGGGGTCAAGCGCTGGACGTGGACGTCCAGCTCGCCCGCCCGGATCCGGCTCACGGCCGGTCCCGCAGCGAGGCGACGATGTACCGGACCAGCTCGCCGACGGTCAGCGCGATGATCTCGTCGAGGTCGCGCTCGGCGATGAACGTCGCGAAGTTGACGCGCTCGCCGTAGTGCTCGCGCAGCTGCCCGGACAGCGCCACGAGGTCGACGCTCTCCAGCTCGAGGTCGTCGTGGAACGTGGTGTCCATGGTGATCTCGGCGTCGTCGAGGCCGTACTCCTCGAGCAGCTCACGCAGCATTCCGCCGAGCTGAGCGAGCACCGCCGCCTCGCCGGTGGCCGTCGTCTCGATGCTCATTCCGCAGTCTCCTTCGTCTCCTCGGTCCAGGCCACGACGTACCGGCGCGGCGGTGCGCCCGGCAGGTTCGCGGTCTCGGTGCAGCGGACGTGGTGGTCGTGCCCGGCCACCCGGACGGTCAGCGCTTCCGGGGAAGCGGCGACGACTTCGAAGTCGCGGGGCTCCCCCCGCAGCCCGGTGCCGCGTAGTTTCGCGACGGCTTCCTTCGCGGTCCAGAACCGGGCGAACCAGACGTCCGGATCGCCCTCCTGGCCCGCGAACAGCGCCCGTTCGGCCGGCCCGAACGCCGCGTC
Organism: Amycolatopsis sp. WQ 127309; assembly: GCF_023023025.1. Lineage (NCBI taxonomy): Bacteria > Bacillati > Actinomycetota > Actinomycetes > Pseudonocardiales > Pseudonocardiaceae > Amycolatopsis > Amycolatopsis sp. WQ 127309. Next base: position 7,994,082 of record NZ_CP095481.1, on the reverse strand, counting down.
CACAGTAGACTCCGCGCGCGGCGCGACCTCTTCGACGTCGATCCCGCACGGGCCGAACCGCGCGATCGCCACGCCGGCCTCGGCGCGGTGGGCCACCGAGATCGTCACCTCCGGCAGCTCCCGGCCGTACGCGCCGGTCGCGTGGGGGCGGCCCGCGTCGTCGTTGCCGATGCTCAGCTCGGCCGGGAACATCTCGGGTTCGCCGTGCGCCCAGAGGAACTGGCGGACGGCGTCCTTCGCCGCGATCCGGCCGAGCAGCCACTGGCGGCGGCCGCGCGGCGGGCGCCGGTCGTAGGCGCCGCGGTCCGGTCCGGCGAGGTAGTTGCGCATGATCAGCTCGCGCGTCGCCAGGTCCGGCCACTGTTCGTGCACCAGCGCCCAGCCCCCGGGTTGTTCCTTCGACAGCGTCGAACGCTCGGGCGTCCGGTCGGCCTGGCGGATCTCCGGGTTGCTGTCGAACCGGCGGTCGCGCCAGCCGGTGAACTCGGCCCAGACCTGCCCGTTGTGGACGAGCTGCATGTCGGCGTCGAGGAACTCGCCGGTCAGTGACGTGATCTTGACCAGGCACTCCAGCCGCTCCCCCGGCGCCGGGTGCGGGCCGTGGAACCGGATCTCGCGCATCGCGACCGGGAAGACGGTGGTGCGTTCCGGCAGCCGGGACATGATCCAGTAGCCGAGCACCTGGCCGACGTTGTCCAGCAGTGCGCCGGGCGCGGCCGGGGTGGTGAGCACGGCGCGGACGTGCCGGTCGCCGACGGCGGTCAGCTCGGTGACGCCCTGGAAGCGCGGGCCGTGGAACATCCAGCGGTCGTCGTACAGCTCGCGGGCCTGGGTCTCGGGGACTTCCTCGGCCGACGCCGGGAAGCGCCACGGCGCGGGGCCGCCGGCCGGATAGGACCCGGCCAGCTCGACGACGGCCTGGGAGTAGCTGCCCAGTGCGGCGAACACGCGGTCATGACCTCGGGGCACGACGTGCACCGGCACGGTGACCGCCGGGATCGCGGTGATCCACTGGTTCAGCCGGACGTCGTGCACCGCGACCGCGCGGCGGCCGGGCGCCGCCTGCTCGGCGAAGCCCATCAGGTGGTCGATCACCGTGGTGGCGGGCACGACCGGCCAGCGGTCACCCGGGTCGGCCCGCGGTGGCTGCTTGAAGAAGCAGTGGTCGAGCAGGTACGGCATCGTGTCGACCGAGACGTCCAAAGTGGTCCGCAGCTCGATTGGTGACGACGTGGTGGTGGTCTTGCGCCCACCGAGCACAGTGGACGCCAGGTTCGCCGTGTCCTGAAGCAGTGCCGCGAACTCGGCCGCGATGGGCCCTTTCCCGGCCAGGACGTCCACAGTGGACCCCTGGGCCAGCCGGGCGCCGACCTGCGCGCGGGTCCGGTCGTCGAGGGTGATGACGTGCCCGCCGAGGTCCAGCTTGACGGCCTTGCGGGTCGCGGCGCGGGTCTGGCCCGGCAGCGCCGTGCCGTCGAGGGACGCGCCTTCGGCCCACAACGCCGTGGCGACGCGCAGCAGCTGCGCGAGCCCGGGCCGGTGCGGCGAGTGCGCCGCGACGACGAGGTGGTCCTCGCCGTGCAGGGTGTCGCCGATGAGCGAGCCGAGCTGACCGGCGCCGACCTGCACGAACGCCCGGAACCCGGCCGCGTGCAGCGTCTCGGCGAGCGGCCGGAACCGGACCGGTTCGAGCAGGTGCCGCACGAACAGCGCGCGGACGTCGGCCTCGGCGGCCGGGTACTCCGACACCGTCGTCGCCGACCAGATCGGCACCCGCGGCGGGTGCAGCGTGAAGCCGTCGGCCGCCGCGCGGATCGGGCCGAGGTAGGGCCGCAGCATCGGGGTGTGGAAGCCGGAGCGGAACGGCAGGACCTGGGACACGACCCCCGCGCTCCGGAAGCGGCCGACCAGGGCGTCGACGGCCGCGGCGGGCCCGCAGACCATCGCCTGGTTCGGCGAGTTGTCGTGGGACAGCACGACGTCGTCGCGGCCGGCCAGCTCGGCCAGCACCTGCGTGGCGGGCGCGCCGATCGCGGCGAACGCCAGGCCCGGCACGACCAGGCTGTCCGGGTCGAACCCGGCGAGGAAGGCGTCGACCTCGTCCGTCGCGTGCATCCCGGCCGCGGCCATCGCGGTCCATTCGCCGAGGCTGTGCCCGGCGACGGCGTCCGGCGTCACGCCCATCCGCCGCAGGGCGGCTTCCAGGAGCCGGCCCAGCTCGAACACGGCGGCGCCCTGGCGGCCGACGTCGCCGACCGCGGCGTCGGAGTGCTGCCACGGGAGGCCGAAGTGGCGGGCGACGTCTCCGCAGTTCAGGGCCAGTTCGGCTTCGAGGCCGGGGAAGACGAACGCGAGCTTGCCGCCGCCCGGGCCGAGCAGCGGCTTGTCGGCGAACCAGACGTCGTTGCGCCCGCGCCACGGCCGTCCCCGGCCGACGGCCTTGCGGGCCAAGGCCAGGCGCTTCTCGGTCGGGTCGACGATGCCGAGCCGCACGGGCCCGGTGCCTTCCGGCGCGGTGAGCACCGAGCGATCCGGTCCGGAAAGCACGTCACGCAGCGCCTCGACGGTCGGTGCGGCAAGCCGCAGCACGCGCTCGGCCTCGCGCACGACGACCGGGGCGGCCCGGTCCGGAGCCTGCTCCAGCACGACGTGGGCGTTGATCCCGCCGAACCCGAACGCGTTGACCCCGGCGCGGCGCACCGCCGCGTTCCAGGGGCGCGCGGTGTCCAAAGTGGAGAAGCGCGTCTTGTCGAGGGCGGGGTTCGGGTCGTCGCAGTGCAGCGTCGGCAGCAGGACGCCGTGGTGGACAGCGAGGGCGGCCTTGACCAGCCCGGCCACCCCGGCGGCGGGCATCGTGTGGCCGATCATCGACTTCACCGAGCCGAGCACCGCGCTCCCGGCCTGGCCGAACACCTCGGCGAGCGTGGTGAGCTCGGCCGCGTCGCCGGCCGGGGTCGCCGTGCCGTGCGCTTCGAGCAGCCCCAGCGAGTCCGGGTCCCGCGGGTCGAGCCCGGCCGCGGCCCAGGCCTGGCGGACGGCACGGACCTGGCCGCCGGAGTCCGGGTTGGCCAGGCTGGCGGTCCGCCCGTCGGAGGCGACGCCGGTGCCGGTGACCACGGCGTAGACGCGGTCGCCGTCGCGCTGGGCGTCGACGAGCCGCTTGAGCACGACGACGCCGGTGCCTTCGCCGATCAGCACACCGTCGGCGTCGCGGTGGAACGGCCGGATGCGTTCGGACGGCGACAGCGCGCCGAGCTGGGTGAACACGCTCCAGAACGTGATGTCGTGGCAGTGGTGCACACCGCCGGCGAGCACGACGTCGCAGCGGCCGGACGCGAGTTCGCGCACAGCGTGGTCGACCGCGATCAGCGAGGACGCGCACGCGGCGTCCACGGTGTACGCCGGGCCGCGCAGGTCGAGGCGGTTGGCGAGCCGGGACGCGGCCAGGTTGGGCACGAGCCCGATCGCCGACTCCGGTGCCTCCGGGCCGAGCTGGTCGGTGAAGGCCTGCCGGACGGCGTCGAGGCGATCGGCGTCCAGCTCCGGCAGCAGCTCGCCGAGGGTGCGCACGAGCTGGCTCGCGGTGCGGACGCGCTGGTCGAGCCGGACCAGGCCCGGGGTCAGGTAGCCGCCGCGGCCGAGGATGACGCCGACGCGGGAGCGGTCGGCGGGCAGCCGGTCCGGGCCACCGGCGTCGGCCAGGGCCTGGGCCGCGACCCGCAGCGCGATCAGCTGGTCGGGCTCGGTCGCGGGGATCGAGTTCGGCATGATCCCGAACCCCGTGACGTCCACTTCGGCCAGTTCGTCGACGAACCCGCCGCGCCGGCAGTAGATCCGGTCGGCGCGCCGCTCGGCGTCCGGGGCGTAGTGCGCGCTATCCCACTTCTCCGGCGGCACCTCGGTGATCGCGTCGACACCGCCGACGAGGTTGCGCCAGTACGTGTCGAGGTCCGGCGCGCCGGGCAGCAGCACCGACATGCCGACGATCGCGACGGGATCCGGCATGCGCGTCACCAGCCCGAGGCGGTGTGGACGACGGCGGCGGTCTCCGGGCGGCCCCAGGCCAGTTCGCGCAGCAGGCCGAGGGTGCCTTCCTCCGGGTCGATCAGCTCGATGCCGCGGCGGGCGTACTCCCGCATCAGCGCCGGCGTGACCATGCCGTCGTTGGTGCCGGTCGGCGCCCACGGTCCCCAGTGGACGGTCACCGCGCGGCCGGCGGGCCAGCGGCGGCCGAGGGATTCCAGGGCGTCGTTGGCGGCGGCGTAGTCCGACTGGCCGCGGTTGCCGAGCGCCGCGGCGATGCTGCCGAAGAGGACGACGAACGTCGGCTCGTCGGGCAGGTCCGCCGTCGCTTCGAGGAGCGTCTTGGCCCCGTCCACTTTGGTCCCGTAAACACGGGTGAACGACTCGGGTGTCTTCTCGGCGACGAGCTTGTCCTCGATGACGCCGGCCGCGTAGACGATGCCGTCGAGGCGGCCGTGCTCGGCGTGGATCTCCTTGACCGCGCGGTGCACGGCCTCGGCGTCGAGCATGTCGACGGACTGGTAGCGCACCGGGCTGCCGAGCGCTTGGAGCCGTTCCAGAGTGCCCCGGACTTCGCGTTCGCCGAGGATGCGGCGCACCTCGCGTTCGATCTCGGCCGGGTTCTTCAGGCCGCTCGCGATCAGGGCGGCGCGCAGTTCATTGGCGTCCGTCGCCTGCGGGTAGTCGTCCTCGGTGGACGGCACGGGCGTCCGGCCGACCAGTTCAAGACGGCAGCGGGATGCGGCGGCGAGCGTCGCGGCGAACCGGGCGGTGATGCCCTTGGCCCCGCCGACGAGCAGCACGACCGACTCGCGGTCCAGCCCGGCCGCGGCCGCTTCGGCGGTGCCGTCGCCCGCCGGCCCCGCACCGCTGCTGCCGAGCAGGCCGAGGCCCTGTTCGGTCATCCGGAGCCCGCTGCGCTTCTCACCGTCCCGGAGCACGACGGGTTCGCGGTCCACAGTGGACAACTCTTCGACGATCTTTTCGGCTCGTTCGGCGACATTCGTGCCCGGCGGCTGCTCGACGACCCGGGCGATCGTGTCCGGGTACTCGCGCGAGACGCTGCGGTAGAAGCCGCGGAGCCCTTCGCCGGGACCGGCGGTGAGCAGCCAGGCAGGGTTCCCGGCGAGGGCGTCACGGTAGCGGGGGAAGGCGCCGGGCAACACCGGCCCGGCGTCGGCGTCGGGCAGGTCGATGACGCCGTCGAAGCCCGGGCGGACGGCGTCGGCGATCTCGGCCGTGGCGCCCAGATCGGTCAGCCTGGTCCGGACAGCCTCGGCCAGCGGGCCGATGCCGAGGATCAGGAACGTCCGGCCGGTGACGTCGGGAGTGGCCGCGGGCGCGAGGTCGAACTGGGCCATGACCAGGCGCTTCGGCGCGACGATGACCGGCTGCGGCCCGGCCGGGATGGCGAGCTGCGGCCCGGTGCTCGGCTCGGCCGCGGGCTGGGTTCGCGGCTGGTCGGCTGCGCCACCGACCAGGACCGGCTTCGGCTCGGCCGCCCCACCCACGAGTGCGGCGATCGCGGCGGCGGTGCGGGCCTTGGCGAGTTCCTCGACGTCACCGTCCGGGTCGAGGCCGAGGCGCGTGGCCAGTTCCCCGGCGATCTCGGCGCGTTTGATGGAGTCGATGCTCAGGTCGGCTTCGAGATCGAGGTCGGGCTCGATCATGTCCCCGGGATAGCCGGTTCGGTCGGCGATCACGTCGATGACGGTGTCCAAAACGGACCGCTCAGCCACGACAACGACCGGCGCGACAGGCTGCGGCACCCCAGCCCCGATCAGCTCGGCGATCGACGCCGCGGTCCGCGCCTTGGCGAACGTCTCGATGTCCTCACCCGCGTCGAGGCCCAGCCGGGTCGCCAGCTCCCCGGCGATCTCCGCCCGCTTGATCGAATCCACGCTCAAGTCGGCTTCCAGATCGAGATCCGGCTCGATCATGTCCACCGGATATCCCGTCCGCTCGCCGATCACCTCGATCACCGTGTCCAAAACGGACTGCGCGGCCACGACAACGACCGGCGCGACAGGCTGCGGCACCCCAGTCCCGATCAGCTCGGCGATCGACGCCGCGGTCCGCGCCTTGGCGAACGTCTCGATGTCCTCACCCGCGTCCAACCCCAGCCGAGTAGCCAGCTCACCCGCGATCTCCGCCCGCTTGATCGAATCCACGCTCAAGTCGGCTTCCAGATCGAGATCCGGCTCGATCATGTCCACCGGATACCCCGTCCGCTCCCCGATCACCTCGATCACCGTGTCCAAAACGGACCGCACCGACGCCGAGACCGGGACGGGCAGCACCTCGACCACCGGCGTGACGACGACCGGGGCGACGGCTGCCGGGATGTCGGTGCCGAAGTAGCCCAGCAGTACGTCGCGCTGGGCTGCGATCATCTCGCGACTCGTGCGCAGGAAGTCCGCCACCATCGCGTCCGACGTACCCGCCGTCACCGAGGCGGCGGCCGAGGTCAGGATCTGCGGGAGGCGTTCCGCGGGCCGGAGGGCGCCCGCCGGGATCGTGCCGTCCGCGGTGCGGAGCAGGTGGCCGTCCACCGTCCACCCCGGACGCTTCGGGCGTGGGACGGACGCCGCGTCGACGGCGTCGCGGCCGCGGAACAGCCAGCCCGTCTCGATCGGCACGCCGGCCACCGCCAGTTGCGCGAGTGCGGTGAGGAACCCCGGTACGCCGCGGCTGCCGCGCTGCTCGAACCCGACCGTCCGGTGTGGACGGTCACCGAGGATCGCCGTGATCTGCTTCGCCAGCACCGCGCCGGGACCCGCCTCGACGAACACCCGGGCGCCCGCCGCGTACATCGCTTCGATCTGCTCGACGAACCGGACCGGTGAGCCGATCTGCGCGGCCAGTTCGCCGCGGACGTCGTCCGGGTAGGGCGCCGCGGTGCGGTTGCCGTACACCGGGATGGCCGGCCGGACGACGCCGATCGCGCCGAGGACCCGGCCGAACGTCTCCCCCGCGGCCGCGACCAGCGGGCTGTGGAACGCGCACGCGACCGTGAGCCGTTTCGCGCCGAGCCCGGCGGCCCGCAGCAGCCCGACCGCCGTCTCGATGTCGGCGGCCGGCCCGGAGATCACCGTCTGCGTCGGCGAGTTGTGGTTCGCCAGGACCACGGTGCCCAGGTCGGCGACGACCTCGCCGACGTCGGCGGCGGACGCCGAGACCGCGGCCATCGCGCCCGGGTCCGACGCCGGGATCGCGCCGAGGATCGCTTCGGCCCGGGCGTGGCTGGCGTGCAGCAGTGCTTCCGGCGTGAAGGCGCCGGCCGCGGCCAGGGCGATCAGCTCGCCGTAGCTGTGGCCGCCGGCCATCGCGGGCCGGACGCCGGCGCGGGTCAGCAGCCGGAACGCGGCCAGCCCGGCGAGGCCGAGCGCGGGCTGGGCGACGCGGGTGTCGGTCACCCGGTCGGCGAAGGCCTGCCGCTCCGGTTCGCCGAACACGGCCGGGCCGAACACCGTCGCGGCGGTGGCCGGGTCGAGCCGCAGGTAGCGCTGCAGCTCGGGGAAGGTGACGAACAGCTCGGCGAACATCCCCGGCCGCTGGCTCCCCTGGCCGGGGAACAGCACCGCGACCTCGCCCGGCTCGAAGTCCCCGACGCGGTACACGCCCGGCGCGTCGGCGCCGGCCAACGCCTGACGCAGCAACCCGGTCAGTTCGTCCACTGTGGACGCGACGACGGCGAGCCGGACCCGACCGGCGGCCTCGGACCGGCGTGACGCGCTCAGCGCGAGGTCCCGCAGGCGCCACGGCTGCTTGCCTGCCGGGACGTCCTCGGCGAGCGCCAGCAGGTCCCGCGCCGCCGCGTCCGTGGCGAAGGTGAACAGCTCGGCCGGCCACTCGTCGCCGACCTGGGCGGGCGGGACGCCGTCGTGCGCGCCGAGCACGACGTGGAAGTTGGTGCCCCCGAAGCCGAACGCGCTGACCCCGGCGATCCGCTCGGCGGCCGGCGCGCTCCACGGCTGCGGCGCCGACTGGAACACGAACGGGCTGGTCGCGGCGTCCCACGCCGGGTTCGGCGCGGTCACGTGCAGGGTCGGCGGTTTGACGCCGGTGTGCAGCGCCATCGCCGTCTTGATCAGCCCGGCGAGGCCCGCGGCGCACTTGGTGTGGCCGATCTGGGACTTCACCGAGCCGATCGTGCAGCCACCCGGCGCGGCTCCGGCCTCGGTGAAGACCTTGGTCAGCGTGCTCAGCTCGGTCCGGTCGCCGACGACGGTGCCGGTGCCGTGCGCCTCGACCAGCCCGACCTGCGCGGGTGAGACGCCGGCGTTGCGGTAGGCGCGGGTCAGCGCGGTGTGCTGGCCTTCGGGCCGGGGTGCCGTCAGCCCGAGCGCGCGCCCGTCGGACGCCGCGCCGACGCCCTTGATCACGGCGTACACGCGGTCGCCGTCGCGTTCGGCGTCGGCGAGCCGCTTCAGCGCGACGCAGCCGACGCCTTCGCCGAGCGCGATGCCGTCGGCCGCGCTGTCGAACGTCGCCGAGCGCCCGGTCGGCGAAAGGGCGTGCGCGGAGGCGAAGAGCAGGTAGTCGTTGATGCCGTTGTGCAGGTCCGCGCCACCGCACAGGACGAGGTCGCTGGTGCCGGCGGTCAGTTCCTTGCAGGCGACGTCGACGGCGGTGAGCGAGGACGCGCAGGCCGCGTCGACGGTGTAGTTCGCGCCGCCGAGGTCGAGCCGGTTGGCGATCCGGCCGGCGATGACGTTAGCGAGCACGCCGGGGAACGAATCCTCGGTGATCTTGGGCAGCCGCTCGTCGAGCCCGGGCGGCAGTTCGCCCACGTAGGACGGCAGGACGGTCCGCAGGCTCATCGCGTTGGACAGGTCGCTGCCCGCCTCGGCGCCGAACACGACGGACGTCCGCGTCCGGTCGAAGGCGCGCTCGCCGTAACCCGCGTCGGCGAGTGCGCGGTGCGCCGCTTCGAGCGCCAGCAGCTGGACCGGCTCGATGCTGGCCAGCGACGACGGCGGGATGCCGTAGCGCAGCGGGTCGAACCCGATCTCGGGCAGGAAGCCGCCCCAGCGTGACGGCGTCTTCTCGCCTTGGCCGTCGGGGTCGAAGTAGAGGGTGGTGTCCCAGCGCTGCGGCGGGACTTCGGTGACGGCGTCCGCGCCGGCCAGGACGTTCGCCCAGAACGACGCCAGGTCCGGGGCCTGCGGGAACATGCAGGCCATCCCGACGATCGCGATGTCCAGGGGTTCGGGGGCGAGCGGCTCCGGCGTCGTGACGCCGGCCGCGGCGGCCCGCTCGCGCAGGAAGGCGTTCGCGCCTTCGCCGACGGCGGTGTGCAGCTCGGCGATCGTGGTGACGGCCGAGCGCAGCACGGCGACCTCGCCCGCCATGAACATGCCTTCGGTGAGCTGCCGGTCTTCGCCGACCGGCCGCAGGTCGGCGCCGACGCGCTCGATGCCCTTGCTGGCCAGGCGGAGGCGGCCGACGTTGAGGGTCTCCAGCTGCTCCCACGCGTCGCGGCTGGGCACGCCCTGCTCGGCGAGGTCCGCCTTGAGCGCGGCGTACTCCTCGGTGAACGGGCTGCGGACGCAGCGGGTGGCGTGGCCGGGCGCGGTTTCGAGCAGGTCGGTGTGCTGGGCCGCTAGGAGCTGCCGCTGGAAGAGCGGGAGCACCGCGCCGGCGTCGACGGCTTCGTGGGTGAAGAGGTAGGCGGTGCCCATGAGGACGCCGATGGCGGCGCCGCGGGCGGCGACCGGCGCGGCGAGGGCGGCGACCATCGCGGCCGAGCGTTCGTCGTGGATCCCGCCCGCGAACAGGATCTGCAGGTCCGCGGCGGCGTCCGGGGTGGTGGCGAGGAAGTCGGCGAGGACACCGAGCTGGGCCTCCCAGAGCGGGAAGCTGGTGCGCGGGCCTACGTGGCCGCCGCACTCCGAGCCTTCGAAGACGAACTTGCGGGCGCCGGCCTCGAGGAACTGCTTCAGCAGGCCGGGCGAGGGCACGTGCAGGAAGGTGGCGATGCCGGCGTCTTCCAGGGCCGCAGCCTGGGCCGGGCGGCCGCCGGCGATGATCGCGTGGGTGGGCCGCAGCTCGCGGATCACCTCGAGCTGCGCGGTTTTGACGTCGTCGGCGGCGAAGCCGAGCACGCCGACACCCCACGGCGCGCCGCCGACGGCTTCGCGCGTGCGTTCCAGGACTTCGCGGGTCTGCTCCGGGCCGGACAGCGCGAGCGCGATGAACGGCAGCGCCCCGCCCGCGGCGACCTCGGCGGCGAAGGCGGCCTGGTCGCTCACCCGGGTCATCGGGCCCTGCGCGACCGGCTGGGTGGTGCCGAACGCGCGGCTGCCGGCGGTGCCCGGGCCGAGCACGGTGACGTCCGCGCGCAGGGCGTCGCCGATCGCGTCGCCGAGGCCGCGCACGGCCGCGGTCACCGTGCCCCAGCGGTCGCGGAAGCGGGTGGCGAGGAAGACGTCCTGGCCGGCCTCGATCGACGTCGTGCCCGTCCCGCGGCGGGACAGCACGCGGACGCCGTCGACGACCACGGTCTCGGAGCCGTCGAGGCCGGTGACGGCGGTGGTGAGGGCCGACGGCAGTTCCGCCTCCGGCAGGAGCGCGAGCTGGGTGTCGACGACGACGCCGGCCGCGCCGCCCGCGATGGCGGCGGCCGCGGTGTGCGGGCCGATCCCGCCCGCAGCCCAGACCGGGACGGTCTCGTCGGCGAGCAAGGCCTGGAGTAACACGAAAGTGCTCAGCTCACCCGTCCGGCCGCCGCACTCGTGACCGCGGGCGATCAAGCCGTGAGCACCGCCGTCGACCGCCCGCGCGGCCGACGCGCGGCTCGTGACCTCGGCCAGCACCCGTCGTCCCGGGAAGTCGCGCGCGGTGCACGGCGAGTCCTCGGTCAGCAGGACGGTGCCGGCGGCTTCGGGCAGCTCCGTGCCCGCGGCCAGGCGCGTGAGCCGGACCCCGAACGTCGGGATCCCCCATTCCGCCAGGAGGGCGAGCTCTTCCGCCGCGGTGTCGCCCGGGCCGGTGAGGTCGAGCACGCCGAGCCCGCCACCGCGTGCGGCGGCCGCGACGCCCCGCGCGGAAGGCCACGCGAGCGGCGAGACGGCGACGACCGGCACGGCCGGTTCGCGAACGTCTTTCGAGACACGCATGGGAACTCCCGCTACGCACGAAAGGGGGTGATGGGGTAACGGGGAGTACTTAAGCGCGTTCATCCCGTTCCGTCAACAACCCACCACGAATTCGTGGTGGTTGTGCAGAAAATTCGGGAGCGACCAGGCTGGAGACGCAAGAATTTAACGCGGCCGTCACGTACCACGGGACGGGATCGGACGCGGGATTGCCTTGTACGGCGGTCAATAGTCATACCTCGTGGTACACGCGTCCCACACCTCCATACGGGGCAAGCCATCTCACCCGGTGGACGCAGCGGGACTGGCCACACCGGACCACTCCGTCCGGCGGGTCCACTGTTTCCCAGGAGCCAACGCGAAGTGTCGTGGCGGTAAAATCGACCATGCGCCGAAGCCGTCACGGCATTAACCCGGAACCGTGCCGCAGATCACGTGGGGACTATTCACCCGGCATTTTTGCGGACACCCGTAAGAATAATCGTAAAAGACCGGACCGGGCTCGCCACACCCCCGCGAGTCCACTGTGGATTCGCTACCCTCCCGGATTCCCCGTGTTCACACGACCCGGAAGAGCCGGATCCCCGCGCCCGGACACCAGGGCGCACCCGCCCGCGCAGGCGACTGCGGGTATTCGCCCGGACACCATCGGTGCCCCGGATACCGGTCCCCGTGCGGCCGAGGTCGAAATCTTCGCCACGCGCGTCACGGATCTTTCCTGAGAAGAAGCTGAAAACATTTCGCGTACTTGTCGGTAACCGTAGACACGACGTCTACCCTTAGACCAATTGTCCAACGTGGAGGTGGTCGTGGAGTACTGGTACGCCGACGAGCGATCCGGGACGCGCTACCCGGGCGACCCGCGGCGCTGGCGGGGTGACGACGGCGCCCCGCTCACCGTCGCACCACAGCCCGGCCTGACGCCCGGCGACGTCGACACCGGCGTCCGGTCGCTCTGGCGCTACCGCGCCGCCCTGCCCCGCGACCTGCGTCCGCTCTCGCTCGGCGAGGGCTGCACTCCCCTGGTCCGGCAGCCGTGGGGCGAGGCCGACGTCCGGTTCAAGCTCGAGTGGTTCAGCCCGACCGGCAGCTTCAAGGACCGCGGATCCAGCGTGATGGTCGCGGCGCTGGCCGGCACCGGCGTCACGGAACTGCTGGAGGACAGCTCGGGCAACGGCGGCTCGTCGGTCGCGGCCTACAGCGCCGCCGCCGGGATCGCCGCGACCGTCCTGGCCCCCGAGGGGACGTCCGCCGCGAAGGTCCTGCAGACCCGCGCGTACGGCGCGACCGTCGAGCTCGTGCCCGGCACCCGCGACGACACCGCCGCCGAGGCGGTCCGGCGCTCGGCGTCGACGACCTACGCCAGCCACAACTGGCACCCGTTCTTCCTGCAGGGCACCAAGACCCTCGCCTACGAACTGTGGGAGGACCTGGGCTTCCGCGCGCCGGACGCGGTCGTCACGGTCGCCGGGGCCGGCAGCATCGTGCTGGGCCTCGACCTCGGGTTCGGCGAGCTGCTGGCCGCGGGTTCGATCGCGCGACGGCCGCGTCTGCTCGTCGCGCAGCCCCGCAACTGCTCCCCGATCGACGCCGCGTTCCACGACCGGCAGCCACCGCCGTTCGCCCCGACCGTCGCCGAAGGCACCGCGATCCGGCACCCGGTCCGGCTCCCCGAGGTCGTCGCGGCGATCCGGCGCTCGGGCGGCGGCACGGCCGCGATCGAGGAGGACGCCATCGCCGCGGCCGCCCGGCGCCTCGCGTCCCTCGGCCTCTACGCCGAACCGACCAGCGCGAGCGCCGCCGCGGCGATCGACGTGTTCCGCGAGCGCGGCGCGATCCGGCCGGGCGAGACCACCGTCGTCGTGCTCACCGGATCCGGGCTGAAGGCGCCGGACAAGCTGCGGGAGCTGCTCGGATGACCGAGGACGAGCTGCTGCTGCGCGAGGCGGAGAAGATCGCGCACGCCGTCGGCCGGATGTTCCCGGGGTTGTGCGAGGTCGTGCTGCACGACCTGCGCGACCCGGCCCACGCGGTGCGCGCGATCGAAGGCGGCCTGTCCGGGCGCGCCGTCGGCGACCCGGCGACCGAGCTGGGCCTGGCCCGGATCGCCGACCCCGCGTTCCCGGACGTGCTGCAGAACTACCCGAACCGCTTCCCCGACGGCCGCCCGGCCAAGAGCACGTCGATCGGCCTCCGCAACGCGGCCGGCGAGTACGTCGCGGCGCTGTGCCTCAACCTGGACGTCTCCGTGCTCGGCTCGGCCGCCCACGCCCTGACCCGCCTCACCCGCACCGACGACCCGGCCCCCTTGACCGAGACCCTGCGGGCCCGCACGGCCGACGAGCTGCGCGCGCTGGTCGAGGACTACGCGGCCGACCGCGGCCACACCCCGCGCACCCTCCCGGCGACGGGGAAGAAGGACCTGGTCCGGCTGTTGAAGGCGCGCGGGTTCCTGGAGCTGAAGAACGCGGTGCCGGCGCTGACCGAACTGCTGGGCATCTCACGGGCGAGCGTCTACAACTACCTGCGCTAGAACACCGACCAGCCGGTCAGCGTCGTGAAGCGGTCGAGGGCCGCGACGCCCGCCACCGAGTTGCCGCGGGCGTCCAGGCCCGGGCTCCAGACGCAGACCGCGCAGCGGCCCGGGACGATCGCCACGATGCCGCCGCCGACGCCGCTCTTGCCCGGGAGGCCGACGCGGTAGGCGAACTCGCCCGCCGCGTCGTAGGTGCCGCACGTCAGCATCACGGCGTTGATGCGCTTCGCCGAGCTGAGCCCGAGCAGGCGGGTGCCGTCGTTGCGGACGCCGTGGCGGGCCAGGAACAGCGCCGAGCGGGCGACGTCGCGGCAGGACATCGCGATCGAGCACTGGCGGACGTACTGGTCCAAAACGGACGGTACCGGGTTGCGCATGTTGCCGTAGGAGGCCATGAAGTACGCGAGCGCGCGGTTGCGGTCGGCGTGCCCGGCCTCGGACGCGGCCACCTCGGCGTCGACGTCGATGTCCGCGTGGCCGCTTTCCGCGCGCAGGAATCCGAGCAACGCGCCCACGGCGTCGCCGTGGCAGGTGAGCTCGTCGGTCACTACCAGCGCGCCCGCATTGATGAACGGGTTGCGCGGGATGCCGTCCTCGTGTTCCAGCTGCACCAGGGAGTTGAACGGGTCGCCGGACGGTTCGCGGCCGACGCGCGTCCAGACGTCGTCGCCGCGGGCCAGCACCAGGGCGAGGGTGAAGACCTTCGACATGCTCTGCACGGAGAACGGCCGCAGCCAGTCGCCCGCGCCGTGCACGGCACCGTCCACATCGGCCACCGCGATGCCGAACCCCGGCCGGACCCGGGCCAGGGCGGGGATGTAGTCCGCGACGGCGCCGCGGCCGACCTCGGGTGCGACGTCGTCCGTGATCCGGTCCAGCAGCGCCGCGAGATCCACGGCCGTAGCGTAGAGGCGGGCGGGACGCGCGAATATTCGGGGTCGAAGGTGATCTTGTCAAATCGAAACGGGAAACACGCGGGAAACCATCGAGGTGATCTCTCGCACACCTTAAGTCTTCCTTAGTGTGCTTGGTCACTTGCGGCTAACGCCTCTAGCGTCTGGCAACCATGGATTCCTCGCTGCTCACCGAAAAAGGTGAAAGCTACTCGAAAGCGCTCGGCAACCGCCAAGTGCAGATGATCGCCATCGGCGGCGCGATCGGTGTCGGGCTCTTCCTCGGCGCCGGCGGCAAGCTCCACCAGGTCGGCCCGTCGCTGGTCCTGTCCTACGCGATCTGCGGGGTGGCCGCCTACTTCGTGATGCGCGCGCTCGGCGAGCTCGTGCTGCACGAGCCGAGCTCCGGCAGTTTCGTCACCTACGCCCGGAAGTTCATCGGGCCGTGGGCCGGCTTCGCGTCGGGGTGGATGTACTGGGTGAACTGGGCGATGACCGGGATCGCGGAGATCACCGCGGTCGCGATCTACGTCCACAAGTGGCTGCCGGACGTGCCCCAGTGGATCACCGCCCTGGTCGCCCTCGGCGTCCTGCTGGCCGTGAACCTGGTCTCGGTGAAGCTGTTCGGTGAGCTGGAGTTCTGGTTCTCGGTGGTCAAGGTGCTGGCCATCGTCGTCTTCCTGATCACCGCGCTCGGGCTGGTGTTCACCAGCGCCGACATCGGCGGTACCCCGGCCGGCGTGCACAACCTGACCGACCACAGTGGATTCTTCCCGGCCGGCATCGGCGTCGCCCTGATGACGCTGCAGGCGGTCATCTTCGCCTATTCGGCCATCGAGGTCGTCGGCATCGCGGCCGGTGAGACCAAGGACGCGCACAAAGTCCTGCCCAAGGCGATCAACGGCGTGGTCTGGCGGATCGGCGTGTTCTACGTCGGTTCGGTGCTGATGCTGGCGATGCTGCTGCCCTGGCCGTTCTACAACGGCGACGAGAGCCCGTTCGTCACGGTGTTCAGCCGCCTCGGCATCCCGGGCATCGGCGACGTGATGAACGCCGTCGTGCTGACCGCGGCGCTCTCCAGCGTCAACTCCGGGCTCTACTCCACCGGCCGGATCCTGCGCTCGCTGGCCGACAAGGGCGAGGCACCGGCGTTCGTCGGCCGGATGAACCGCCGCCAGGTCCCCTACGGCGGCATCATGTTCACCTCGATCGCCTACCTGCTCGGCGTGGTGCTGAACTACCTGGTGCCGAAGGAGGCGTTCGACATCGCCATCGCGATCGCGTCCCTGGGCGTGATCACGACGTGGGCGACGCTGATCTTCTGCCAGATGCGGCTGCGCCAGGCGGCGCTGCGCGGCGAGCTGGAACGGCCGTCGTACCGGATGCCGTGGGCACCGTACTCCGGCTGGGCGACGCTGGCGTTCCTCGCGCTGGTGGTGGTGCTGATGGGCTTCTCCGACGGCGCCGAGAAGATCGCGTTCTACTCGATCCCGGTGCTGGCCATCGTGCTCGCGGTCGGCTGGCGGGTCATCTCGAAACGCCGCGAACGCGCCCCGGCCGAGTAACGGCCGGGTGAGCGAAGGCCTCCCCGACGGCAACCCCGAGCCGTCGAGGAGGCCTTCCCGCATTCCGGCGGGCATACTCGGGCGTCGGCGACCAGGAGGTGGCCGGCGCCCTCAAGGGCTGAAGGGACGTCATGTCGTACGTCGAAGACCCGGGCCCCGGCCACGGCTCGGTGCCGCCGCGCGCGGCCTTCACCTCCGACGCCCCGGCGCTGTCGCTGAGCGGCACCTGGCGGTTCCGGCTCTTCTCCGCCGTCGCCGCCGCGCCGGCCGGCGTCGAGCGTGACGACTTCGACGACTCGGCGTGGGACGAGCTGCCCGTGCCGTCGATGTGGCAGCTGCACGGGTACGGCAAGCCCGCCTACACGAACGTGCGGTACCCGTTCCCGGTCGAGCCGCCGCACGTGCCGTCGGACAACCCGACCGGCGATCACCGGCGGCGATTCGACCTGCCCGCGTCGTGGCCGGCCGGGCCCGCGATGCTGCGCTTCGACGGGATCGACTCGTGCGCGCGGATCTGGCTCAACGGCGTCGAGCTCGGCGTCACGAAGGGCAGCCGGCTGCCCGCGGAGTTCGAGGTCGGCCCGCTGCTGCGGCCGCGGGACAACGTCCTGGCCGTGCGCGTCCACCAGTGGTCGGCGGGCAGTTACCTCGAAGACCAGGACATGTGGTGGCTGTCCGGGATCTTCCGCGACGTCACGCTGCTCGCCCGGCCGGTCGGCGGGATCGGCGACTACTGGCTCCGCGCGGACTACGACCACACGACCGGCCTCGGCACGGTCCGTGTGGAGACCGAGACCGACGCCCTGCTCGGTATCCCCGAGTTGGGGGTGTCGGCTCACCCGGCCGGGTTACCGCTGGAGCTGCCGGTCGAGCCGTGGAGCGCGGAGTCGCCGCGGCTGTACGACGGCTCGCTGTCGACGGCCACCGAGCGGGTGCCGGTGCGGATCGGGTTCCGGACCGTGACGATCGACGAGGGCCAGGTGAAGGTCAACGGCCGCCGGCTGCTGCTGCGCGGCGTCAACCGGCACGAGCACCACCCGCGCACCGGCCGGGCCGTGCCCCGCGACGTCGCGCTGGCCGACGTCCTGCTCATGAAGCGGCACAACGTCAACGCCGTCCGGACCAGCCACTACCCGCCGGATCCGGCGTTCCTCGAGCTGTGCGACGAGCACGGCCTCTGGGTGATCGACGAGTGCGACCTGGAGACGCACGGCTTCGAGCCGCTGGAGTGGGAGCGCAACCCGAGCGCCGGCCCGGTGTGGGAAGACGCCTACCTCGACCGGATGCGGCGCACGGTCGAGCGGGACAAGAACCGGCCGAGCGTCATCCTCTGGTCGCTCGGCAACGAGAGCCACACCGGCCCGAACCTCGAGCGGATGGCCGGGTGGACGCGCCACCGCGACCCGACCCGGCCGGTGCACTACGAAGGCGACCACGACTGCTCCTATGTGGACGTCCACAGCCGGATGTACGCGGCCCACGCCGAGGTCGAGTCGATCGGGCTTCGCGAGGACGTCGACGCGCGGCGGCGCGACCTGCCGTTCCTGCTCTGCGAGTACGGGCACGCGATGGGCAACGGCCCGGGCGGGCTGCTGGAGTACCGGGAGCTGTTCGAGCGGTACCCGAACTGCCAGGGCGGGTTCGTCTGGGAGTGGCTCGACCACGGGTTGCTCGCCGGTGACCACTTCGCCTACGGCGGCGACTTCGGCGAAGCGATCCACGACGGCAACTTCGTCATCGACGGGCTCGTCTTCCCGGACCGGACGCCGTCGCCGGGGCTGGTGGAGTTCGCCAAGGTCATCGAGCCGGTCCGGATCGAGGCCGCTCCCGGCGGGATCCGGGTGTCGAACCACTACGACTTCGTGAGCACCGCGCACCTCACGTTCACCTGGGTCTTGGAGTCCGAGGGAATCCCGGTCGAGGAAGGCGTTATCGACGTTCCGACCGTCCAATCCGGACAAAACACGCTGGTGCCCCTCCCCCGGCTGCCCGCGACCGGCGGTGAATCCTGGCTGACGGTTTCGGCCGCGCTGACGTCAGCGTCTTCGTGGGCTCCGGCCGGGCACGTCGTCGGCTGGGGTCAGCTGCCGGTGTCGCCCGCGCCCGCCGTCGTGTGGCCGGCGGGTCGCGGCCCGGTGTTCCGCACCGGCGGGCGGCTGCGGCTGGGCGTCGGCGAGTTCGACCCGGTGACCGGCCGGCTGATCGCGCTCGGCGGCCATCCGGTGCGGGGGCCGCGGCTGGACGTCTGGCGGGCGACCACGGACAACGACCGCGCCGAGTCGGCTTCGGAGTGGCGGGAGGCGGGGCTGCACCGCCTGCAGCACCGGGTGATCGCCGTCGACGCCGACGGCGACGACCTGGTCGTGCGCACCCGGGTGGCGCCGCCGGCGCAGGCGTCCGGGCTGCTCACGGACTACACGTGGACGGCGCTCGGCGATCGGTTGCGGCTGCGCGTCGAGATCACGCCCGACGGCCTGGCGGGCACGCTCCCCCGGCTCGGCCTGACGATGGCCGTCCCGGGCGCGTTCGGCTCGGCCGAGTGGTTCGGCGGCGGCCCCGGTGAGGCGTACCCGGACAGCCGCCAGGCCGCGCGGATCGGGCGGTTCTCCCGCGGCGTCGACGACCTGCAGACGCCGTACGTCTTCCCGCAGGAGAACGGCAACCGCGTCGACGTCCGCTGGCTGCGGCTGACCGACGCCGAAGGCACCGGAATCCGCGTCGACGGTGATCCGGCGTTCGACTTCACGGCCCGCCGCTGGACGTCGGCGGCGCTCGAAGCCGCACGGCACACGTCCGATCTGGTGGCGGGCGACCTGGTGCACCTCACCCTGGACGTCGCCCAGCACGGCCTGGGGTCGGCGTCCTGCGGGCCGGGGGTGCTGCCGCGGTACCGGCTTCAGGTGCGGAAGACGGAGTTCACGTTGGGGTTCGGTGTCGCAAATTGAGACCGCCGGGGCGCGCCGGATGCGGTGTGGTGGAGGCTCAGACCGTCAGGAGCGTGCCCGGATGACCCAGCCCACGACCGCCCCTTCGACCGCCCGGTTGCTGGCGACGCCCGGTGCCCTGGGCCTGGCCGACCTCGTCGGGATCTTCGACGACCTGCAGTTCGCGCTCAAGTGCTGCGAACGCCTCGTCGCCGAGCTGGAACGGCCACCGGGCCGGCTGGACGCCGTGCTGGTCGAGTCGCTGTGGGTGTCCGCGCTGAACTCGTACGCGCGCTGCTTCCGCACCGGCGACCGGGGCATGGGCCTGACCGTGGAGGACGTCAAGGCCACCGAAGTGCCGGGTGAGGTCGCCGAATGGCACGAGCTGCTCGGCCGGATCCGCGACTTCGCGATCGACGGCGCGACCAACCCGCGTGAGGACTACTCGGTCGGCGTCTCACAATCCGAGTCCGGTCAGGCCGCGGGGATCGTCATCACGTCGGCCGTCCGGCCGCTGGTGGACGACGTCACGGTCCGCCAGACCGGCCGGCTGGCCTTCGAGCTGAGCCGGCTGGTCGACGAGCGGATCAAGGAGCAGCAGCAGAAGGTCTTCACGGCCGCCGAGCGGATGACGGCGGAGCAGCTCGCAGCGCTGCCGGCCATCGAAGTCGCGGTGGATCCGGCCACGGCGCCGTCTCAATAAGTCTCATAAGTCGTCTCACTAGTCCGCGTCCGGCAGGTGCCGGTAGATCGTCGCGCGGGAGACGCCCAGCGCCGTCGCGATGTCGGCCGCCGGGTGACCGGCGTCGTAGAGGCGGTGGGCCGCCTCCACCGTCTCGGGGCTCATCACGCTCGGCCTCCCCCGGCGGCCGCGTGACGCCGGCGGCGTGTCGAACAGCCGGGCGACGCCGTCCAGGATCGCGGCTCGCAGCTCGTCGATCGGGGCGTCGGCGAACAGGACCACCGGGTCGCTGAGCATCGCGATCGCCTGTGCCGCGCGGACCCGCGCCGCCAGGTCCGCGGCCGGGCCCGCGACCAGCACGTTCGCCTTCAGCATGCCGTCGCGGAAGCGCTCGAACACCGCCTTCGACGCCGTCAGACCGAGGTCCCGCAGGTTCATCCGCAGCAGGTAGCGGTGGCTCAGCCACACATCGAGGACCCCTTCGATCGCCGCGGCGCGCGGGTCGGTGGCGGCCTCGGCCTTGTCCATCGTCGCCTCGAGGTCGTCGAGCAGCGGCTCGGCCAGCGCCGTCACGATGTCGGCCTTGCCGGGGAAGTGGTAGAGCACCGCGGTCTTGGTCACGCCGACGCGTTCGGCCAGCTCACGCACCGACGTCGCGTGGTAGCCGTGCTCCGAGAACTCCGCCAGCGCGGCGCGCAGGATCCGGGCGCGGGTCTCGGCCTCCGTCATCGCCCGAGCCTAGCCGCTTGCCTGACCGTCGGACAGTGGCGTACCTTCGGGACTGACCGATGGTCAGGAACATCATCCAGGGGGTCCACCATGAACGAGCAGACGGTACTGATCTCCGGCGCCGGCGTCGCCGGGCCGACACTGGCCTACTGGCTGGCCCGCGCGGGCTACCGGCCGACCGTCGTCGAACGCGCCAAGGGGCTGCGGTCGAGCGGCAGCCCGGTCGACGTCCGCGGCCCCGCCACCCACGTCGCGGCCGAAATGGGCCTCACCGGGAAGCTGCGCGAAGCGAGCACCGACGTCACGGCGTTGAAGTTCGTGGACGACGCGGGCCGGCGCACCGGCCGGGTGGCCATGAGCGTGCTGGGCAGCGGCGACGACGTCGAGCTGTCGCGCACGGACCTCGCGGCGATCCTTTATGAGACGGCGGCGGACCGCGCCGAGTTCGTCTTCCACGACTCGATCACCGAGCTGCGCCAGGACGACGGCGGCATCGACGTCACCTTCGAGCGGGGCGCGCCGCGGCGGTTCGACCTGGTGATCGGCGCCGACGGCCTGCACTCGGGCGTGCGGCGGCTGGCGTTCGGGCCGGAGCACGCGTTCGTCGAGCACATGGGCGTCTACATCGCGACGCTGCCGCTGGCCGAGCCGCCGGCCGACCGCACCGAGCTGGTCATGTACAACTCGCCGGGCCGCGCGGTCGCCGTCCACCCGTCGCGCGGCCACGCGATCGCCGCGTTCATGTTCCGCGGCGCCGAGGTGCCGGGCTTCGACTACCGGAACACCGCGCTGCACAAGGAAATGCTCGCCGAGGCGTACGCCGGCGCGGGCTGGCGCGTCCCCGAGCTGCTGGCGCAGGTGCGCGACGCGGACGACCTCTACTTCGACTCGGTGAGCCGCGTCCGGATGGACAGCTGGGCGGCGGGCCGGATCGTCCTGGCGGGCGACGCGGCCTCGTGCGTCTCCCTCTTCGGCGACGGCTCGACGCTGGCGATGGCGGGCGCGTACACGCTGTCGCAGGAGCTGGGCCGGACGCCCGGGGATCCGGCGGCGGCGTTCCGGCGGTACGAAGCCGAGCACCGCAAGCTGGTGGAACCCAAGCAGCGCACCGTCTCGGCGGCCGCGGCCATGCTGATCCCGGCGACGCGCCGAGGCTTGGTGGCCCGCAACCTCGGCACGCGCTTGATGCCGCTGGTGTCCGCGGCCCGCCGGCTCGTACCCGCGCGGGCGGCGTAGCGCACGCGACGGTCGCGCCCCGCCCCGCCCCGAGCCCGGCCACGCCGCCCGGCCCGGCTCGGCCCGGCCCGGCTCGGTTCGGGTTCCGCTCGGTTCCGCTCGGCTCGGTTCCGCTCGGTTCCGCCCTGTCCGGCCCGGTTCGGCTCGGTTCGGTTCGGCTCGGTTCGGCTCGGTTCCGCTCGGTTCCGCCCGGTTCGGCCCGGTTCGGTTCGGTTCGGTTCGGTTCGGTTCGGTTCGGTTCGGCTCGGTTCGGCTCGGTTCCGCTCGGTTCCGCTCGGTTCCGCCCTGTCCGGCCCGGTTCGGCCCGGTTCGGCCCGGTTCGGTTCGGTTCGGTTCGGTTCGGTTCCGCCCGTTCCGCTCGGCCCGGCCCAGCCGAGGCCGGCCCGGCTCCGGATGAGGCCAGTGCCCAGCCTCCGACGGCGACGGGTTCGCGCCGTCCGAACCGGCAGGCCGCTCCAGACAGGCGTCAGCCGCGCAGCATCGGTGGGTAGAGCAGCTCCGCCTTGCCCCGCCGGTACAGCTGGGCCGGGCGGCCGCCGTCGCGGGTGGTCGTCCGGCCCGTCGGTTCCAGGAGCCCGTCCGCGCCCGTCACCTTGCGGTGGAAGTTGCGGGGGTCGAGGCGGGTGTCCCAGACCAGCTCGTACACCCGGCGCAGCTCCGCGACCGTGAACTCCGGCGGGCAGAACGCCGTCGCCAGCGGTGAGTACTCCAGCTTCGCGCGGGCGCGCTCCAGGCCGTCGGCGAGGATCCGGTCGTGGTCGAACGCCAGGCTTTCGCCCGCCAGGGAGCGGACCGGGGCCCAGCGCGCGTCCGCCGCGTCGGTGCCCGCGCGCGGGGTCGGGAGGTCCGGGGCCAGCGCCAGGTAGGCCACCGTGACGACGCGCATCCGCGGGTCGCGGTCCGGGGCGCCGTAGCCGGCGAGCTGTTCGATGTGGACGGTGCCCGGCGCCAGGCCCGTCTCCTCCGCCAGTTCGCGGCGGGCCGCCTCCTCCAAGTCCTCGTCCGCGCGGACGAAGCCGCCGGGCAGCGCCCAGCCGCCGAGGAACGGCGCCACTCCCCTGCGGACCAGGAGGGCGCACAGCTCGTCCCCGGTCAGGGTGAGCACGACGAGGTCTGCGGTGACGGCGAACGGTGGGTGACCCATGCCACCACCCTAGCCGGTAATCGTCAGCTTGACGATTAGGCCGTCCGCCCCATATCGTCAGGCCGACGATAAGAGGAGGTCCTCATGGCCGACATCAACCGCCGGTTCGGGTTCCGGCACCTGCGCGGCGCCCCGACCGTGCACATCCGCCACTACCGCCGCGGCAAGCTCGCGCACGACGGGCTCGGGCTGTCGTTCTGGTACCGGCCGCTCACGGCGGTCGTCTCGGAGGTCCCGGTCGACGACCGCGAGCTGCCGCTGCTGTTCCACGCCCGCACGGCCGACTTCCAGGACGTCACCGTGCAGCTCGCGCTGACCTTCCGGATCGTGGACCCGGCGCTGGCCGCGCAGCGGATCGACTTCTCGATCGACCCCGACACCGGGCGCTGGAGAAGCGACCCGCTGGCCCAGATCAGCGGGCTGCTCACCGAGAACGTCCAGCAGTACGCGGTCGAGGTGCTCACCCGCACTCCCCTGGCCACCGCGCTCGTCGACGGCGTCGGCGCGGTCCGCGACCGGATCCGCGCCGCGCTCGCCGACGAGGACACCCGCCTGTCGCAGACCGGCTCGGCGGTGCTCGACGTCCGCGTCGTCTCCATCCGCGCCGAGCCGGAGGTCGAGAAGGCCCTGCAGACGACGGCGCGTGAGAAGGTGCAGCAGGAGGCCGACCGGGCGACGTTCGAGCGGCGCGCGCTGGCCGTCGAGCGCGAGCGGGCGATCAGCGAGAACGAGCTGCAGAGCCAGATCGAGCTGGCCCGCCGCGAGGAGCAGCTGCTCGCCCAGCGCGGCGCGAACGCCCGGCGTCAGGCCGAAGAGGCCGCGCAGGCGAACCGGATCGACACCGAGGCGCAGGCGTCGCGGGAAGAGCGGCTGACGCAGGTGAAGGCCGACGGCCAGCGCGCGCTCGGCGAGGCCGCGGCGGCCGGCGAGGCGGCCCGGCTCGCGGCGTACCGCGACCTGCCCGAAGGCGTGCTCACCGGGCTGGCGCTCAAGGAGCTGGCCGGGAACCTGCCGAGGATCGACAGCCTGGTGCTCACGCCGGACCTGTTGACGCCGCTGCTGACCAAGCTCGGCGTGCGGTCGTGAGCCTCGCCCCGCGCGTGGTGCTGGTGCACCGGCGCACCGAGCTCGACGAGCTGCTCGCCCGGCACGGCACCCGCGGCCAGGCCGAGTTCTTCCTGCGCACGCGCGGCCGTGACCTCGCCGAGGTGACGGAGGCGGACGCCGCAGTACGCACGGCGCTCGCCGCGGCGTCGGCGGCGATCCCGCTCGACTGGCGCCGCGGCGAGGTCGAACGCGGCGACCTCTCGCGGTTCCTGTTCACCCCCGAGGACGTCGTCGTGGTGGTCGGCCAGGACGGGCTGGTCGCCAACGTCGCCAAGTACCTCGACGGCCAGCCGGTCGTCGGGATCGCGCCGGGCGCGCCCGGGGTGCTGGTGCGGCACCCGGCCGCCGCGGTCGCGGACCTGGTGCGCGCCACCGGGGACGTCGAGCAGCGGACGATGGCCGAGTTCACCGCGGACGACGGCCAGCGGCTGCTGGCGCTCAACGAGATCTACCTCGGCCACGCCGGGCACCAGACGGCCCGCTACCGGCTGGGGGTCGGTGGCGGGGCGGCGGAACGCCAGGCGTCGTCGGGCATCCTGGTCGGCACGGGCACGGGCGCGACGGGCTGGTGCGGCTCGGTGTGGCAGGAACGCCGCAGCCCGCTGCGCCTGCCCGCGCCCGGCGAGGCGCGGCTGGTCTGGTTCGTGCGGGAGGCGTGGCCGTCGCCGACGACCGGGACGTCGTACACCGAAGGCGAGCTGACGTCGGCGCCACTGACGGTCGAGGTCGAGTCGGACCGCCTGGTCGCGTTCGGCGACGGCCTCGAGACGGACAGCGTCACCCTCACCCGCGGCCAGAGCGCGAGGTTCGTCCCGGCCGCGAAGACCGTCCACTTGGTCCGGTGATCTTCTGGGACACGATGCGGCAACGTTGTCACATTCCCCAGCCACGCCAGCCAGAATGATCTCCTCCCCGACTAGCGGAGGTGGACCGGGATGACGTGGGTGGTGTGGGTGGTCGCCGCGGCGGTGGTCGTCGCCGCCGGGGCCGGGGTGGTCGCCGTGCCGCGGCTGCGGGACCGGGACCTGCGCCGGCGGACCGCCTGGTCGGCCGCGCGGGCCGCGATCGACAGCGCCGCCGTGAGCCGCGACGCCGCGACGACGTCCCAGCCGGAAGCCGAGCAGCTCCTCGCCCGCGCCGAGACCCTCGCCGCCGCGCACGGCGGGCCGCGGGCGGCCGAGTCGGCCCACGACCACGCCGTCCGGGCCGACGAACTCTGGCGGGCCGCCCGTGACTGAGCCGACTGTGCCGAAGCAGCCCGTGGCCCAGCGGTGGCCGGACCGGCTGCGGTGGATCCTGCTCGCCGTGGCCGTCGTCGTGCTGGTGGCGTTCCTCCTGGTGCAGAAGCAGAGCACCCAGGTCAGCTACGGCCAGGCGCCCGCCGGCGCCGACCCGATCCCGGAGGGCTCCGCCGGCGAGCTGAGCGGCGCGACCATCCCGTCCACCGAGCAGCTGACGGCGATGGTCAAGGCCGCTCCCGTCGTGCGGCTGCCCGGCTCGATCGCGACCTGGGACGACCAGGCCGTGAAGGCCGCGACCGGCAGCGCCGGGGCCCGGATCCTCGTCGCGCCGCCCGGGCTCAAGAAGGACGACAGCGCCCGGCTGCGGGACGTCGACGACGCGACCGTCCGCGTCATCGGCACCGAGGTCAGCGGCGGTGTCCTCCAGGCCTCGGCCGACCGCGCGGGCGAGTGGATCCGGCAGTTCGCCACCGGCGACGTCACCGAGTCGCTGACCACCCTGGTCGCCCACCTCAACCACCAGCCGGACGCGCCCGACCAGCCCGCGCTCGCCCGGCGCGACCCGACCGCCGGCGAACTGACCGCGGCCACCGCGGCGCTCGAGGACACCGGCCGGTTCGTCGCGCCGGGAGCGACGATGAAGGACGTCCCCGCGTCGACGGCGGCGTTCCCCGGCGCCCAGCCGCTGTACGTCGCGTTGCCGCAGCAGCCGGCCGGTCAGCCGCTGATCCACTACGGCCCGGCGCTCGCGAAGGAGTTCCCCGGCCGCCCGATCGTCGCGGTGTACGGCTCGTGGGTGGAGTACGACGGGCCGTCGGCCGCCGCGTTCGCCGACGTCGCCACCGCCAGTTTCTACGGCCAGTTCGGCGACCGGCTCAGCGCGTACGCCTACCCCCAGCGCAACGTCCTGGGCGCCTGGCTCGACCGGGTCACGGCCATCCGCTACGCCGGGCTGTTCGACCGCCCGCTGCCCTACGTGCCGTTCGACCCCGTCCGCGTCGCGCTGCCCGCGCTGCCGTGGCTCTTCGCCGCCTGCGCGGTCGGGTTCCTCGCCCTGTCGGCGCGCAAGGTGCTGCGGCCCGGCCGGCCCGGCACCGGGGTCGGCGTACCCGCCCGGCTCGCCGGGCTGACCGCACTGGCCGTGGAGATCTCGGGCCTCACCGGCGGCGCGTCGGACGCATCGCTCACCCGCGGGATCACCCAGCTGACGGCGGCCCGCGAAGCGTTCGACCAGAAGCTGCCGGACAAGCACGTGCACGGTCTGCTCGACGCGGCCGAGTCCGATTTGGACACGACCGCCGAGCTGCTGGGCCGCGCGGACTACCGGCCGGCCGCGTTCCTGCAGGGGAGGCTCGCGTGAAACGGTTCTTCCGCAGCGCGTTCGGCGTCGCGGTCCTCGGCTGCCTGGTCCTGGCGAGCTGGGCGGTGTGGTCGGCGGGCGTGTTCGACTCGCCCGTCGCCCGGCAGCTGCGGACGTCGTCGGTGTACGCCGCGCCCGGCGTCGCGATCGACCAGGCGGCCGCGGAACGCGTGGTCGGCAACCGGCGGCTGACCGTCGCGTTCCTCGAGCCGGGCACCGACCTGAGCGACGCGTGCGACAGCGTGTCCGGCGCGGCCGACGGCACCCTCGCCCTGATGCTCAGCCGCGACGGCGACGACTTCGAGAAGTACGGCTGCTCCCAGCTGCCCGGCAAGGACGACGAGAACTTCGGCAAGGCGTTCGTCGCGGAGTCGATGATCGGCAACGGCATCGACGCCTTCACGAACAACCCCATCGACGCGCTGAAGGTGGCGGTCGTCAACTACGACCTGCTGGTCCGCTCCGGCGCGATCCCCGACGGCGGCCGCACGGTCAGCCCGTCCCTGCCGCGCTACCTCGTCGCGGTGGCCGCGATCGCGGCCGTGCTCCTGGGTGCGGCCGCGCTCTACCTGGCCGCCCGCCGGACCGCCCGCACGGCGCTGGCCCGTCAGGAACGCCGTGACGCCGAAGCGGACGCGCGAACCGAACTGTCGGCGGCCGCCGCGGTCCTGGCCCAGGAGATCATCGACCTGGACAAGCGGTACGGGCGGGAGAAGGCCAAGAGCAAGTTCGTCCGCGGCTACCGGAGTCTCGTGTCGGACTACGCGAACCTGCTACCGGACCTCGGTCAGGAGACGCCCGAGCTGCGGGCCCGGGTCGAGAAGCTGCTGACCCGGGCCCGGAAGCTGGCCGCTCAGGTGCCGTAACGGGCCTTGACGACCGACGGCGTGTCGAGGTTGTGGCCCGCGTCGATGTTCTGCGCGAGCCGGAGGTACTGGCCCTCGGCCCACATCAGCGGGCCCGCGCTGCCGGTCGGGCGGCCGAGGCCGAAGCAGCCGACGTCGGCGCGGTCCCAGACCTGCTCGGGGACGAAGTAGCCGTCGTTGGCCGAGTCCGCCATCGACTTGAGGTACACCGCCGCCGAGCGGCCGTTGGCCAGCTCGTACTGGCCGCGCTCCCCCGACAGCACCGGCCACAGCCGCCCGAACCGCTGCGCGCCGCCCGCGGGCCAGCCACTGCAGTTCGCCGTGCTCTCGCCGTAGTTGTCGTGCGCGTACCGGTGGAAGTAGATGTCACCGTTGGGCAGCGTCACCTGCACCGTCGAGTTGCCGTCGGACGCCGCGGCGGTCGGGGCGACCGAGTTCGCGATCGTGGTGTCGGTCGCCGAGCGGATGCCGAGGCGGACCAGGTCGAGGAACCCGAAGTCCGTGACGTCGTGTTCGTAGAAGCAGCCTTCGTCGAAGCATATCGTGCCCGTGTCGTTCGGGTTGCCGCTGCGGTCGAGGCGTTCGTAGTAGGTGTGGCCGCCCCAGTAACCGGACGTCGTGACCGTCCAGCCCGCCAGGGAGTTGCGCCAGGAGTCCGCGGTGGACTCCCACGACGTCGCGCTCGCGGTGTCGCCGTTGGCCCGGGCGATCGCGCCCGCGGCGACAAGCCCGGCGATCTCGGCCGCGATCGACGACGGCGACTTGCCGTACTGCTCCTCCCACCGCTCGGTGGTGTCCGGGCCGGTCGCGACGATGTGGTTCGCCGTCGTCTTGACCTTGGCGTAGGTCGAGGCGTCGGTGACGCCGGTCAGCCACGCCAGCAGGATCGCGTCGGCGTCCTGGTCGAGCTGCTCGCAGCAGCCGAGCTGCTGCGCACTGGCGCCGGCGACACCGGAAACCGGGCTGTAGCGCGGGAACGAACCGGCCGGGTACGTCACGCCGTCACCCGCGGTCGGGCTGCCGATCCACTGGGAGTTCCAGAGGAACTGCGCCATCCGCTTGGCCTGCGCGGCGTCGCCGGCGGCGAGCAGGCCGGTCGCCTGCTGGTAGAGGTCACGGCCCCAGACGCGGTGGTAGCCGTCGTTGAGCTGGTCGCCGTTGGTGTAGTCGCCCCACGGCGTCGCCAGGCCCGCGACGCTCGCGCCCGGGTGCTGCTTGTCCTCGGCGGTCTTGAGCGCCATCGCCGCGACGTAGTAGGCGCGACGGCGCTGGGTGTCCCCGGAAACGCTGGCGGGAGCGGGTTTCAAGCTGCCGACGTAGGTGTTCCACCCGGAGCGGTAGCTCGCTGCGATGGTGTTGAACCCGCTGCTCAGCGACCCGCTCGCGGCCGACGTCGCGGCGGCCGCGGTGCCACCGTAGCCGAGCGCGACGGTGAACGTGGTGTCCGCGCCGACCGGGATCTGTCCACATTGGACGACGTTGCCGGTGCCCGAGATGGTGTCGAACTGGTTGTTGAGGGTCTTGTCGGCGCGCAGGTCGGTCAGGCAGTCGCTGCCGGCGCCGGTGTAGCCGTTGTCGTGCGCGGTGAAGCCGGTCGAGACGCGAAGTGCGGAGACGACGGTGGTGGCCGCGCCGCCGAAGAGCGTCTCGGTGCCACTGGCGAGGAGGCCGCTGCCGTCCCACCAGGCGTTGTCGTGGGCGCCGCCGCCGGCCATCGACGGGTTGGCCAGCAGGTAGAGCCGGTAGCTGCCGCCGTCGAGGGACTGGAACCGGGTGTTGGTGACGAGCGTGGCGCGGGCCGGGTCGGTGACGTAGTCGGTGGTGATCCGGTACTTCCCGCTCTTGGCGGTGTTGGTGACGGTGTACTGCAACGCCTTCTCGTCCGGCATGGTGACGACGTGGTTCGTGTTGTCGCGTTCCAGGTCGACGAAGCTCGACCCGTCGGTGATCACGAATTGGCGATCCTGCATGTTCGGGACGTCGGCACGCGGGTAGAACACCTCCGACGTGACGCCGTTCGCCACGGTGAACCACACCGGGCTCGCGCTGGTCGTCGAGGTGCCGAGGGCGGATTTGTTGCCCGTGGCCCAGGACGCACCACCGCCGCAGCAGTCCGTCGCCGTGCCGCTCGCCAGCGCTGTGCCGGGCAGTGCGCCGGCGAGCAGAACGCTCGCTCCGGCGCAGGCCAGGACCGCTTTCCAGCTGATCATCGGGACCCTCCGACGTCGTTGTCGCAATATGTTGCGGGCCGCAACATATTGGGCCACGGAGCGATGACAGGCAATGTCCGTTAGTTCTGAACCGATCCAGCCCTCAGGCGTCGGCGATGCGGGCCAGCCACTCGGACAGCAGGACCCGCTCGGCGTCGGTCAACGCCGTCGTCCCGGCCAGCCCCGCCCGCAGCGCGATCGCCCGGCCCGGGAGGTCGTCCGCGCCCGACGGCGTCGACTCCTCCGTCAGGATCCGGGCCAGGACCGTCTCGCGGGCCGTCGCCGACAGGTCGGCGTCGCGTTCTTCCACAGGCGTCGCGATCTGGTTCAGCACCACGCCCATGCCGGTCGCGTGGACCAGCCGTGCCGCGCGCTCGACGCTCACCCGCAGCCGGCCCGCTTCGGCGACTCGCGTGACGATGGTGTGCAGCATCGCCTCCGCCTCGCGGGCCGCCGGGGAGGTGCGGCCCGGGCGGGCGTCGCCGTACATCAGGACGTAGAACTCCGGGCGGGACAAGCCGAACTCGATGTGGAGGTCCCAGCCACGCCGGAGGTCCTCGACCGCGTCGCCGGTCGAGCCCAGTTCGCGCTTGCTCGTCAGGTACTCGTCGAAGCCGTACGCCGCGACCGCGTCCAGGAGGCCGTCCTTGTCGCCGAACAGCCGGTACAGCGCCGGCGGCTGGACGCCCGCCGCGGCACTCACCGCTCGGGTCGACAAACCGTCGCGGCCCTCGGCGACCAGCAGGGCCGCCGCCGCCTCGAGGATCCGCTCGCGGGTGTCCGCCGCCGTCTTCGTCGCCATGGTTCCGATGATAACAAAATCGGCGTAACGGCTGTTCAGAGCCGGTCGACCGCGACCCGGTGGGCCAACCGCCGCAGCAGCGCGAAGGCGTCGGCCATGCAGCGGGCCGGGTCGGGTTCGAGGTCCGTCAGCGCGTACGCGGCCGAAATGCCCGCGCCCGAAAGCTCCTCAGTGGACAGTTGGCAACGCCCGGCGACCGCGACGCACGGGATGCCCTTGTCCGCCGCGGCCCGCGCGACGCCCGCCGGGGCCTTGCCCGACAGCGTCTGCCGGTCCAGCGACCCCTCGCCGGTGACGACCAGCGACGCTCCGGCCAGGGCATCGTCGAAGCCGAGAAGGTCCAGCAGCAACCCGATGCCCGGGCGCATCCGGGCGCCGAGCACCGCCATCGCGGCGAACCCCACTCCCCCGGCCGCGCCCGCGCCCGGGCGGCCGGCGAACTCCGGGCCGGCGTGGGACGCCCAGTGCCGCAGCGCCTCCTCGAGCACCTCGACGTCGTCGGCCGTGGCACCTTTCTGGGGCCCGTAGACCACAGCGGCACCGTTGCGGCCGAACAACGGGTTGTCGACGTCGCTCGCCAGCTCGATGTCCACTTCGGACAACCGCGGGTCCAGACCGGACAGGTCGAGCGCGGCGAGCCGGCTCAGGGCCGCCCCGCCGGGCGGCAGCTCACGGCCCGCACCGTCCAGGAGCCGGGCGCCCAGGACCGCCAGCATCCCGGCGCCGCCGTCGGTGCAGGCGCTGCCGCCGACGCCGAGGACGATCCGGCGGCACCCCGCGCGCAGGGCGGCCGCGATGACGTCGCCGGTGCCCGCGCTGGTGGCGTCGAGCGGCGCCGGCGCGCCGGGCAGGCGGTGCAGCCCGGACGCCTCAGCCAGTTCCACGACGGCGGTGTCACCGCGCACCGCGTAACACGCCGTCAGCGGCCAGCCGGTCGGCCCGCGCGCCGGCACCCGCACCCGGCGGAAGCCGGCGGCGACGACCGCGTCGACCGTGCCGTCACCGCCGTCCGCCACCGGGAGGCACCGCACCGCGAGCGCTGGGTGGACGTCGGCGAGGCCCTGGGCCACCGCCGACGCCACCTCGGCCGCGGTCAGCGACCCCTTGAACTTGTCGGGCGCGACCAGGACCCTCACGCGCTCGCCTTGTACGCCCGCCAGTCGCCGACCTCGGTGATGTCCCGCAGGGCGACGTGCGAGGTGTAGGGCCGCCGCAGCAGCATCGCGAACGCCGAGCTGCCGTCGGCCAGCTCCACCACACCCAGCTCCAGCTCGTGCGGTTCGGACGGGAGTACCTTGTCCCGCAACGTGTCCAGCGAGACGTCGTACACCTCGCCGGTCACCGCCGCGCCGCCGTGCGACACCGGGTACAGCGCCGGGCACTGCTCGCCGACGGCGTAGAACCGGTACTTCGGCGCGGTCTTGGCGCTCGTCACGAACGGCGAGCCGTCGAGCAGGTGGTGCAGCGGCTCGCCACGCATGGCGCCGCCGTTGAAGAACATCAAGGCCACCGGGAACTCCTAACGGAAGAGGGCTTCGACGCCATCGACGGCGAAGTACACCGCGAACACCAGGGCCAGCAGCGAAAGCAGCCAGCCGGCTTCGCGCCACTTGCCGCGGCCGATCTTGATCAGCACGAACGCGATCAGGCCGGCGCCGACGCCGTTGGTGATCGAGTAGGTGAACGGGATCAGGGCCGCGGTCAGGAACACCGGGATCGTGTAGTCCGGGTCGTGCCACGGGATGTTGCGGCACTGCGCGACCATCATGCCGCCGATGACGACCAGCGCGGGCGCCGCGGCCTGGGCCGGGACGACCCCGGCGAGCGGGGTGAACAGCAGCGTCCCAGCGAACAGCAGGCCGGTGACGACGCTGGCGAGGCCCGTCCGGGCGCCCTCCCCGACGCCGGCCGCGGACTCCAGGAACACCGTGTTCGGCGACGAGCCGGTGACGCCGCCGGCGATCGCGCCCGCGCCGTCGACCAGCAGGATCCGGCCCATCCGGGGCACCTTGCCGTTCTTCGACAGGCCGGCCTCGTCGGAGACGCTGGTGATCGTGCCCATCGCGTCGAAGAACCCGGACAGCACCAGCGTGAACAGGAAGACCGTGGCCGCGAGCGCACCCGCCGAGGCGAACCCGCCGAACAGGTCGATGTGGCCGAACAACCCGAAGTCCGGCGCCGCGACGACGTGGTCGGGCAGTGCCGGGGAGGTGAGGCCCCAGCCGCCGACGCCGAACCCCTCGTGCAGCACGACGGCGAACACCGTCGCCACGCCGATGCTGATCAGCACCGCGCCCGGGACCTTGCGCGCCATCAGCACGATCATCAGCAGCAGACCGAAGCAGAACACCACGATCGGCCAGCCGTGCAGGTGCCCGCTCGCCCCGAGGCGCACCGGGACGGTCGTCTCCGCCGCGTCCGGCACCCGGGTCACGAACCCGGCGCTGACCAGGCCGACCAGCGCGATGTAGAGCCCGATGCCGACGGTGATCGCGGTCTTGAGCGGCCGCGGGATGGCGTTCATGATCCGTTCGCGGACGCCGCTGACGGCCATCAGCACGATGCAGACGCCTTCGAGCACGACCAGCCCGAACGCCTGGGGCCAGGTCATCGTCGGCGCCATCTGGAACGCGACGATGCCGTTGATGCCGAGGCCGGCGGCCAGCGCGAGGGGCGCGTTGCCGACGACGCCCATCAGGATCGTCATCACGGCGGCGGCCAGCGCGGTCGCCGTCGTGACCTGCGCGGCGGACAGCCGGGCGCCGGTGATGTCGGTGGCGGCGCCGAGGATGAGCGGGTTAAGCAGCACGATGTACGCCATCGCGACGAACGTCGTGAGGCCGCCGCGGACTTCGCGGCCGATCGTGCTCTGCCGGGCGCGGATCTCGAACAGCCGGTCCAGCAGTGTCCTGCGGCCGGGTGGCGGTTCGGGTACTTCGTCGCGTACGGGGTCCTGGATTTCTGCCTGGGTCATGCGTCCTGCCCTTGCCGGTGGGTGTGCTCGGCCAGGCCAAGGCACAACACCGTGCCTGGGCGAGCGGGACGATCTCTTCGGGAATGCTCCGGTCAGCTGGCCTTGTGGGTCAGTAAGCGGTGAGGTCAGTAGTCGGTGCGGTCGCTCTTGTCGAGCCAGGCCGCGAAAGGCGCGAAACCGTCCGTTGTGGACAGCCGGGTCACGGGGACCGTCCAGGTCTCCCGAGGACGGTCGAAGAGTTCGTAGAACACGCGGTCGTCGAAGCCGGCCCGGGCCGCGTCGTCGCGGTCGGCGGCGTAGAGGACCTTGTCGACGCGCGCCCACAGCGCCGACGACAGGCACATCGGGCACGGCTCGCAGCTGGAGACGAGCACGCAGCCGTCCAGCTTGAACACGCCCAGCGCCTGGCAGGCCGCGCGGATGGCGACGACCTCGGCGTGCGCGGTCGGGTCGAGGTTCGCGGTGACGCGGTTGACGCCGGTCGAGACGATCTCGCCGTCCCGCACGATCAGCGCGCCGAACGGGCCGCCGCCGTTCGCGACGTTGGTCTCCGCGATGCGGATGGCTTCCGCCAGCCACTCCTGCTCGGCGGAAATCGACGTGGTCATCTCAGACTCCAGTGATGTGTTCGGGGCGGATGGGGACGCGCGGCAGCTCGAGGCCGGTGGCCGCGCGGATGGCGTTGGCGATCGCCGGCGTGGCGGAGATCGTGGGTGGTTCGCCGACGCCGCGGACGCCGTAGGGCGCGTGCGGGTCGGGCCGTTCGAGGACGTCGACGCGCATCGGCGGCATGTCGAGGATGGTCGGGATCAGGTAGTCGGTGAACGACGGGTTCCGCACCTTCCCGTCCTTGACCAGGATCTCCTCCATCACCGCGAGCCCGAGGCCCTGGGCCGAGCCGCCCTGGATCTGGGCGACGACGGCGTCCGGGTTCATCGCCTTGCCGACGTCCTGGGCGCAGTCCAGCTGCACCACCTTGACCAGGCCGAGGTCCAGGTCGACGTCGACGACCGCGCGGTGGGCCGAGAAACCGTACTGCACGTGGGCGTCGCCCTGGCCGGTCTCCGGGTCGAGCGGGTAGGTCTTGCGGTGGTGGAACTCGCGGGTCTCCTCGATCGCGGTCTCCCCCAGCAGCTCGGCGAGGTCGGCGACCACCTCACCGTCGGCCGCGACAACCTTTCCGCCCGTCAGGGACATGCCTTCGGACGACAGGCCGAGCCGGGCGTACACCGCGTCGGCGACCGCGCGGCAGGCGTTGCGGACCGCGCCGCCGGTGACGTAGGTCTGGCGGGACGCCGAGCTGGAGCCCGCGTCGCCGACGCTCGTGTCGGCCGGGTGCACGCTCACCCGCGTCAGCCCCAGTTCGGTGCGGGCGATCTGCTGCTGCAGCGTCACCAGGCCCTGGCCGACCTCGGCGGCCGCGGTGTGCACCAGCGCGACCGGCTCGCCGCCGATCACCTCCAGCCGCACGCGGGCGGTCGAGTAGTCGTCGAGGCCCTCGGCGTAGGAGATGTTCTTGATCGTGACGCCGTAGCCGATGCCGCGCACGACGCCTTCGCCGTGGGTGGTGTTGGACGCGCCGCCGGGCAGGTCGCGGATGTCGCGTTCGCCCGTGGGCTCCGGCGGCAGCGGCAGGTCGCGGACCCGCTGGACCAGCTCGGCCACCGGTGCCGGGAAGTCGACCACCTGGCCGGTGACCACAGTGGACCCTTCGCTCAGCGCGTTGCGGATCCGCAGTTCGGCCGGGTCCAAACCGAGCGCGGCGGCCAGTTTGTCCATTTGGGACTCGTAGGCGTACGTCGGCTGCACCGCGCCGAGCCCGCGCATCGCGCCGCAGGTCGGGTTGTTGGTGTAGACGCCCCAGCCCTCGATGTGCGCGTTGGGCACGTCGTACGGACCGACGCTCAGTGTGGTGCCGTTGCCGACCACGACCGGGGTCTTCGACGCGTACGCACCGCCGTCGAAGTACATCTTCGCGCGGACGTAGACGAGCTTGCCGTCGCGGGTGGCGCCGTGCTCGTAGTACATCTTCGCCGGGTGGCGGTGGACGTGCCCGAAGAACGACTCCAGCCGGTTGTAGCTCATCTTCACCGGACGGCCGGTGCGCAGCGCGAGCATGCACGAGTGGATCTGCATCGACAGGTCCTCGCGGCCGCCGAACGCGCCGCCGACGCCCGACAGCGTCAGCCGCACCTTCTCCAGCGGCAGGCCGAGCGCCTTGGCTGTCTGCCGCTGATCGACGTGCAGCCACTGAGTGGCCAAGTAGAGGTCGACGCCGCCGTCCTCGGCCGGCACCGCGAGGCCCGACTCCGGGCCGAGGAACGCCTGGTCCTGCATGCCGATCTCGTAGACTCCGGAGACCACGACGTCGGCCGTCGCGGCCGGGTCGCCCTTGACGATCCGCTGGTGGCGGACCAGGTTCCCGCCGGGGTGCAGCTTCGGCAGGGTGTCGTCGTGCGCGGCCCGCTCGGGATCGGTGATGGGCTCGAGGACGTCGTACTCGACGACGATCTCCTTGAGCGCCTGCCGCGCGATCTCCGGGTGGTCCGCGGCCAGGATCGCGACCGGTTCGCCCTGGTAGCGGACCAGGTCGCCGGCCAGCGCCGGGGTGTCCTGGTACTTGAGGCCGTAGACGTTCTCGCCGGGTACGTCCTCATGGGTGAGCACCGCGTGCACGCCCGGCTGGGCCAGTGCGCGGGAGACGTCGAGGCGGACGATCCGGGCGTGCGGGTGCGGGCTGCGCAGGGTGGCGCCCCACAGCATGTCCTCGTGCCACAGGTCGGAGGAGTAGGCGAACTCGCCGCGCACCTTGAGCGTGCCGTCCGGGCGCAGCGGGCTCTCGCCGATGCCGCCGGCGATCGTGTCCTGCAGCCCCTGCGGGGAGCGGGCCGGGGCGCTCATCGGAGCGCCTTCTTCGCGGCGGCGTCGCGGACCGCGTCCAGGATCTTCTCGTACCCGGTGCAGCGGCAGAGGTTCCCGGCCAGCGCCTCGCGGATCTCGACGTCGCTGGGGTCGGGGACGCGCTCGATCAGGTCGTGCGCGGCGACCAGCAGACCCGGCGTGCAGAAACCGCACTGGACGGCACCCTGCTCCACAAAGGACTCCTGGACCGGGTCGAGCGTGTCGCCCTCGGCGAGGCCTTCGACCGTGACGACGTCGCGGCCCTCGGCCTGCCCGGCCGCGACCAGGCAGGCGCAGGCGGGGACGCCGTCGACGTAGACCGTGCACGAGCCGCATTCGCCCTGCTCACAGGCGTTCTTCGAGCCCGGCAGGCCGAGCCGCTCGCGCAGCACGTAGAGCAGGCTTTCGCCTTCCCAGACGTTGTCCGCCCGGCGGGGTTCGCCGTTGACGGTGACGTTCACGCGCACTTCGCGCTCCCTTCGCAGTATTCGCCCCAGGCCCAGGTCAGGGTGCGCCGCGCCATCACGCTCAGGGCGTGACGCCGGTAGGCGGCGCTCCCCCGGACGTCGTCGATCGGCGAAGCCGCCGACGCGACCAGGTCGCCGAAGCGGCGTTTGACGGAGTCTGTCAGCGCTCGGGGTGAGTCCCAGTCCAGCTCACCGGCCAGGAACACTTCGGCGTCCAGGGCCCGCCGGGGTGTCGGCGCGGCCGAGCCGATACCGGTGCCGACCCGCTTTTCGGCGGGGTGCAGCGCCAGCCCGAAGGCGGCGACGGCGATGACCATCGCGTTGCGGGTGCCGATCTTGCTGAACTGCTGGGGCCCGGTGGCCGGTTCCAGCAGCACGCCCGTGATGAGCTCGTCCGGCTCCAGGACGTTCTTCTTGACCCCTACGTAGAAGTCCTTCGCCGCGACGATCCGGGTGCCGCGTACCGAGGCGATCTCGACCTCCGCGTCGGCCGCGAGCAACGCCGGGTGCGAGTCGCCCGCAGGCGAAGCTGCGCCGAGGTTGCCGCCCACGGAACCGCGGTTGCGGATCTGCGGCGAGCCGACGGTCCGCGACGCCATCGCGAGGCCGGGCAGCTGCGCACCCAGTTCGGTGATGATCCGGGTGTAGGGCACGGCGGCCCCGATCCGGATGCGGCCGCCGTCGGTGCCGTGCTCGTGCAGCTCGGCGACGCGGCCGAGGTCGAGCAGCGCTTCGGGACGGCGGTGGTCGAAGTTGATCTCGACCATCACGTCCGTGCCGCCGGCGAGGGGGACCGCGCCGGGGTTCGCGGCCTTCGCGGCGAGCGCGTCGGCCAGCGAGGCGGGTCGGAGGAATTCCACTGTGGACGTCCTTTCGGGGGTGCTTCGTGAAGAAGTACACACGCTCGGCTGTGGCCGGGACCACGGCAAAACCCCTGAAAGAGGGGTGAATTTCGGGCCCGCGTTTGTACTTTCCGACAAGCGCCTTCGCGCGGACGCGGAAAAGCCGCCGTGCGAGGTCGGGGTCCTCGCACGGCGGCCGTGGTCACGCGGTGTCCTGCCTGGTCAGCTCGCCGGTTCGAACTCGCGGACCGAGTCGAGCGCGGCGCCCATCGCGGCGTTGCCCTCGCGTTCGATCATGATCTCCACCAGGACCGGACGGCTGGTGCGCTCGGCCTCCTTGCGGGCCCACTCCAGGGACGTCCGGATCTCCCCCGGCTCGTGCACGCGGGTGCCCGAGCAGCCGTAGGCCTCCATGATCTTCACGTTGTCCGTGCCGATCGCGTCGTAGTGGATGTCGACCTCGAAGTTCATGTCGTACCCGGTCTCGGCCTGGCGGATCAGGCCGAGGTACTCGTTGTTGAGCATGATCAGGACGAACCCGACGTCGTACTGAGCGGCGACGGCGAGCTCCTCGACCAGGAACTGGAACCCGTAGTCGCCGACGACACCCACGACCTCGGCCTCGGGCCGCGCCTTCTTGACGCCGATCGCGGCCGGGATCTCCCAGCCGAGCGGGCCGGCCTGGCCGCACACCTGGTAGTGACGCGGCTTGTGCGCCTTCTGGAACTGGCCCGACCAGATCTGGTAGAGCCCGATCGCCGTGACGAAGTAGGTGTCCTCGCCGAAGGTTTCGTTGATCTCCTTGAACACCCGGGGCGCCTTGATCGGCAGGCTGTCGAAGTCCTCCCGGCGGGGAAGCGCTTCCTTCAGCTCCGCGATCCGGCCGACCCACTCGCGCCGGGCCTTCAGCTCGCGCTTCTCCAGCGCCGCCAGCAGCGCGTCGAGGAACTCACCGGTGTCCGAGACGATCCCGAGGTCCGGGCCGAACACCTTGCCCAGCTGGGTCGGCTCGATGTCGACGTGGATGAACTTCCGGTCGCCGCGGTACACCGACAGCTCGCCGGTGTGCCGGTCGCCGAAGCGGGCACCGAGCGCCAGCACCAGGTCGGCTTCCAGGAAGGCGGCGTTCGCGTAGCGCTGCGACGTCTGGATGCCGGCCATCCCGGCGAACAGCTCGTGGTCCTCGGGGAAGCTCCCCTTGCCCATCAGCGTGACCTGCACCGGGACGTCGAGCCGCTCGGCCGCGGCCCGCAGCCGCTCGCTCGCCTCGCCGAGCACGACCCCGCCGCCCGCCAGGATCAGCGGCCGCTCGGCCGCCAGCAGCAGGTCGAGGGCGCGCTCGACGCGGGCGGGCGCCGGGCTGATCGTCGGGACCGGCAGCGCCGAGTCGATCGAGGAGTCCCACTCGATGTCCTGCTTCTGGACGTCGATCGGCAGGTCGATGAGCACCGGGCCGGGGCGCCCCGAGCGGGCGATCCGGAACGCCTCCCGGAAGATCCACGGCAGCTGCGCCGCCTCCTTGACCTGCACCGCCCACTTGGTGACCGGCTTGGCGATCTCGACGATGTCGACCGCCTGGAACGCCTCGGTGTGCAGCTTGTTCGAAGCCGCCTGCCCGGTGATGCAGATGATCGGGATCGAGTCCGCGTGCGCGGTGTAGAGGCCGGTGATCATGTTCGTGCCGGCCGGGCCGGACGTGCCGATCGCGACGCCGACGTTGCCGGTCGTGCGCGACCAGCCGTCGGCCATGTGCGTGGCCCCTTCTTCGTGCCGGACGATCAGGTGCTCGATCGCGCGGCCTTGTAGGGCGTTATACAGCGGCAGGATCGCGGCGCCGGGGCAGCCGAAGACGGTGTCGACGCCTTCGCTCTCCAGGACGTCGACGACCGCCTGCATGACGGGGATCCGGGGCATGTCACACCTCCGCCGGGACGCGGCCCGACAACTGTTCGACGACCTTGAGCAGGGCCGAGTGGTCCAGGGAGCCGTACCCCATGGCACGGCCGGCGGCGACGAGCTGGGCGACCAGGCCCGTCAGCGGGAGCGCGACGTCGGCCTGCCGGGCGGCGGCCAGCGCGATCCCCATGTCCTTGTGGTGCAGGTCGATCCGGAAGCCGGGCGCGAACTGGCGGTCCACCATGGACTTGCGCTTGAGCTCGAGGATCCGGCTGCCGGCCAGGCCGCCGGCGAGCACGTCGAGCCCGGTGGCGGCGTCCACTCCGGACGCTTCCAGCAGCACGATCGCCTCGGCGACCAGGCCGTAGATCCCGCCCACCACGAGCTGGTTGGCGGCCTTCACGACCTGGCCGGCGCCGTGCGGACCGACGTGCACGATGGTCTTGCCGAGCGCCTCGAACAGCGGCTTCGCGGCGGCGAAGTCTTCTTCGGAGCCGCCGACCATGATGGACAGCGCGGCCTGCTCGGCGCCGGCCTGGCCACCGGACACAGGCGCGTCGAGCACGCGGATCCTCTTGTCCCGCGCGACGTTCGCGACCTCGATCGACGTCTCGGGCCGGATGGTGCTCATGTCGATCAGCAGCGTGCCGGGCGCGGCGGTGGCGAGGACCCCGCCGTCGCCGAGCGCGACCGCTTCGACCTGCGGGTGGTTCGGCAGCATCGTGATCACGACCTCCGCCCCGGCCACCGCGTCGGCCACGTCGCCGGCGGCGCGCCCGCCGGCGGCCTGCAGCTTCTCGCCGGCCGCGGCGGTGACGTCGAAGCCGCTGACGTCGTGCCCGGCCGCGACCAGGTGCGCGGCCATCGGCGCGCCCATCACGCCCAGTCCGATGAATCCCAGTTTCATGCTCGTCCCCTTCGGGTGATCGGCAGCCAGTCCAGCGAGGCGAGGGTGCCGGGTTCCGGGACGTACTCGATCCCGACGAACCCGGCGTAGCCCGCTTTTTGCAGCCTCAGCAGGTGGCCGCCGAGGTCGACGGTCCCGGTGCCGGGCTGGTGGCGCCCGGGCGCGTCGGCGATCTGCACGTGCCCGATCCGGGCGATGTGGGTCGTCGACAAGGCGTCCAGGTCGTCGCCGTTGACTGCCAGGTGGTACAGGTCGGCCAGCAGCCGCACGTTGCCGCGCCCGAGGTCGTCGAGCACGGCCACGGCGTCCGCGGCGGTCTTGAGCGGGTAGCGGTCCGCGCCGGAGAGCGGTTCGAGGACCAGCTGCGCGCCGATCTTCGCCGCGCCTTCGGCCGCGTTCGCGAGGTTGACCAGCGCCAGGTCGTCCTGCTTGGCGGGGTCTTCGCCGTCGAGCCGGTTGCCGTAGAGTGCGTTGAAGCTGCGGCACCCGGTGCGTTCGGCGATGCCGAGCGCGACGACGAGACTGTCGGCGAACTCGGCTTCCCGGCCGAGCCACGACACCAGGCCCCGCTCCCCCGCCGCCATGTCGCCGGCGTAGAAGTTCAGCCCGCGCAGCCGGACACCCGCGTTTTCGAGCGACGCGACGAAGGCGTCGACCTCGTCCCCTGCCGGGACCGCCACGTCGAACGGCCACCAGTACTCGACGTCGGTGAAGCCCGCCGCGCGCGCCGCTCCCGCCCGGTCGAGCAGCGGTACCTCCTTGAACAGGATCGACAGGTTGGCGACGTACGGCAGGGTGTGCCCCTCTTCTGGCATCGTGTCCTCAAATTTCGCTATCCGGAATTTTTCTTTCGCATATCGAGAATAGCTCGCGACCTGCACTGAGGTCAACGGGTGCCGGCCCGCCCTCGATCGCGGCGCGGCAGGGATCCTCAGCGCTTCTCGCGGCCGTATTCCAGCCGGACGCGGCGCGCGTACGCCTAGGAGCCGTCC
This sequence comes from Amycolatopsis sp. WQ 127309, assembly GCF_023023025.1. Taxonomy (NCBI): domain Bacteria; kingdom Bacillati; phylum Actinomycetota; class Actinomycetes; order Pseudonocardiales; family Pseudonocardiaceae; genus Amycolatopsis; species Amycolatopsis sp. WQ 127309. The sequence goes on along the minus strand of NZ_CP095481.1, from coordinate 7,952,685 downwards.
ACATCGGACCCGGGCGCCAACGGGCGCCGGGTGCTCAGTACCGCCGACGCGCCCGTCGCCGGGGCGAGCCGTTCGGTCACCGGCGGGTCGCCGGCTTGGAACGCCAGCGCCGCGGGGGCTTCTTCGCAGGCGCCGAGGCACGGGCTGCGCAGCCACATGACCCCGGCGACCGCCTTCCCCGCGGCGCCGACGTGCTCGGCGAGGACGTCGCACACGGTGTCCGCTCCGGCGTCCCGGCAGGCGACGTCCGTGCACACGCGCAGCTGCCGTCCCGGGCGCTCCGCCAGCGAGAACCGCGGGTGAGCGTGAGCGACCTCCGCCACCTCGGCCGGCCGTACCCCCAACGCCGACGCGATGAGACTCAGGGCGTGCGGGCTGATCCAGCCGATCCGGTCGGTGACCGCGTGCAGGACGGGCAGCAGCTGGTCGCAACCGGCGAACCCGCCGATCACCTCGCGTTCCTCGCGGGCCTGCCGGACGTCGGGGAATTCGACGGTCATCCGACCGGGACCGGGGCGTTGACCGTGCGGTCGAGCAGGCCGACGGCGGCGTGGACGTGCCGTAGCGCGGGTGCCGCGACGCCGGTCAGCTCGGCCAGCTCGACGACGGCGCCGATGATCGCGTCGATCTCCAGGGGCTTGCCGGCTTCGAGGTCCTGCAGCATCGACGTCTTGTGGTGGCCGACGCGCCAGGCGCCGTCGATGCGCCTCTCCACCGACACCTGCGGATCACTGCCCGCCGCGCGGGCGATCTCCAGCGCTTCGGTCATCATCGTGGCGACCAGCGCGCGGGTGTCGTCGTGCTCGCACATCTGCGCCATGGTCGCCCGGGTCAGCGCCGAGAGCGGGTTGAACGCGACGTTGCCCATCAGCTTGACCCAGATGTCGTTGCGCAGCGCGGGTTCCACCGGCGCCTTGAGGCCGCCGGCGACCATCGCCGCGCTCAAGTCCGTGCAGCGCGCGGAGATCTCGCCGTCCGGTTCGCCGAGGGAGAACCGGGTGCCTTCCAGGTGCCGGATCACGCCGGGTTCCTCGATCACCGTCGAGCAGTAGACGACGCAGCCGATCGCGCGACGCAGCTCCAGCACGGCCGTCACCGCGCCGCCCGGGTCGACGGTTTCGACGCGGCGGCCTTCGAGCGGATGTCCCTTCAGGCCGTGGAAGTACCACCACGGGATGCCGTTCTGCGCGGCGACGACGGCCGTCTCCGGGCCCAGCAGCGGCGCGAGGAGCGGGCCGCTGCCGGCGTAGGAATTCGCTTTCAGGCCCAGGAAGACGAAGTCGACCTCGCCGACTTCGCCCGCGTCGTCCGTGACGTGCGGGTGCGCGATGAAGTCGCCGCGCGGACTGAGCACGCGGACGCCGTGCTCGCGCATCGCCGCGAGGTGGGCCCGCCGGGCGATCAGGTGCACCTCGGTCCCGCCGCGGTGCAGCGCGGCCCCGACGTAGGCGCCGATCGCCCCGGCTCCGAGAACAGCCACCTTCATGATGCGCCTCCCACTCCGGTCGAGCACGTGATTGCATACAGTATCCTGAATCCACAATTGGAACCAGGTTTGCCACCCAGGCGGTGCAGCGAAGCGTGACAATCCGGCACAACCGGTCATTTCCGCTGGTGGCCGCTGATCCACATCGACCGAAAACGCCCGCTCCGGGTGAGATTCCGGGATTTTGCATACCAAAACCTGTATCCTGAAAGCAGACAGCCGTGTTCCACTCCGTCTCGAGGTGTCCCGTGAGCCAGCCCGCTTCCCCGCTCCCCGATCGCGGCCCGACCGGCCGCCGCACGGCCAAGGGCGCGCTCGGCTCGACCCGCGCCAAGCGCGTCGAGCGACCGGCTCCGCTGCGTCAGGTCGTCTACGAGGCCCTCGCCGAGCTGATCATCAACCGCACCCTCGAACCCGGGCAGCACCTGGTCGAAGCCGACCTGGCCGAGTACCTGGGCGTCAGCCGCCAGCCCGTCCGCGAGGCCCTGCAGCGGCTGCAGAGTGAAGGCTGGGTCGACCTCCGCCCCGCGCAGGGCGCGTTCGTGCACCTGCCCACCGACGAAGAGGCCGACCAGCTGCTGAGCGTCCGCAGCGTGCTGGAGACGCACTCCGCGAAGCTCGCCGCCGGCCGGGCCACCGCGGACGACGTCAAACGCCTGTGGGAACTGCAGAACGTCGGCGTCAAGGCGCTCAAGGCCGAAGACACCGAAGGCCTGGTGGCGGCCAACGCCGCTCTCCACGCGTTCATCACCGAGCTGTCCGGCAACGCCGTCCTGGCGGAACTGATCGGCCTCGTCGACCGGCGGGTTCGCTGGTACTACACGCCGATCGCCCGGCCCCGTGGGCAGGACGCCTGGCACGAGCACGAAGAGCTGATCACCGCGATCGCGATGGAGGACGAGGAAGCGGCCGAGAAGATCATGACCAAGCACACCGAACGGACCCGCCAGGCCTACCACGAACGTCCGGACGCGCCCCGGTCCTGATGTCCGCAGGACCGGGGCGCGAGATACCGGATCAGCCGCCGGTAGCGGCGGAAGGTCGCGCCACCAGCTCGGTTTCGGCGAGCTGGTGGTGCGTCCGCTTGGGCTGGCGCAGGAAGAGCGTCAGCACCGCGGACAGCAGCGCGATGCACCCGGCGAGGATGTACGCACCCGTGTAGCCCCACGCGCTGATGACCCCCGCGGCGAGGCCACCACCGCCGACGCCGCCGATCAGTTTCGCGCTGTAGACCAGGCCGTAGTTCGACGCGTTGTTGTTCTCGCCGAAGTAGTCCGGCACGAGCGCGGCGAACAGCGGGTAGAACGCCCCGCCGCCGAACCCGGTCAGGAACGCGAACACCATGAACAGCACCAGGTTGTGCGTGTTGCCGGCGTACATCACGCCGAACTGCGCACCACCGGCGATCACCAGCACGACGGTGAGCGTCTGCCGCCGGCCGATCCGGTCCGACACCCAGCCGACCACGGCGCGGCCGGTGCCGTTGACGATCGAGAGCACCCCGGCCGACGACGCCGCGACGAACGCCCCGAACCCGCTCTCCTTGGCGAAGGGCACCTGGAAGTTGATGCCGAACAGCGAAACCCCGCCGATGATCACCAGGCACACCCACATCAGCGGGAGCATGCCGGTCCGGATCGCCTCCATCGGGGAGAACTGCTTCACCGCGGGCGGGTTCTTGGCCAGGCCGCCGCTCTTGGTCCGCCGGTTCGCGGCCCAGTTCTTCGGGTCGACCTCCTGGGGCCACCAGCTCTTCGGCGGGTCCTTGAACAGGAACCCGCAGACCCCGACGACCAGCAGCATGTAGACGCCGATGACGTCGAGGATCACCGTGTAGTTTGTCGGCGTCAGGAACGCGGCGAACACGTAGATGAACGGGACAGCGCCGTAGGCGAACCCGCCGTTGACGAAGCCCGTCCTCGCACCCCGTTTCTCGGGGTACCACTTGCCGACCATGTTGATGCAGGTCGCGTACACCAGCCCGGCCCCGGTCCCGCCGAGCACGGCGTAGCCGATGAAGGCCACGGCCAGGTTGCCGCTGTGGGAGATGGTGAAGTAGCCGATGCCGCTGCACACCGCGCCGGCCAGCATGGCCGTCTTCGCCGACATGATGTTCTTCTCGCGCAGCCGGCCCGCCGGGAACGCGACGCCGGCCTGGAACACGGCCCAGATGCTGGCCAGCCAGAACGCGTCGCTGAGCGACCAGCCGTACTTCTCTTCGAGGGTGCCTTCGACGGCGCCCCAGCCGTATTCGAAGACACTGACCGCCATCATGGCGATCCAGGGCAGCCACACCATCCAGCTTCGCGAACGCCCCATGATGTCCTGCGGCGTCTCGCCTACTCGGTAGACCCGTCCGTTCTCGTCAACGATCTCCTGGTACGTCGCTGCGGTCATAAGAGTTCTCTTTCGTCACCGTTGACTCATGTCCCTCTGCGTGCCGTCGTGCGGTGGATCTTCGTCCTTTCCTGGTTGTGGGAACAGCCCCTGTGGAGGTACTTCAAAGCAGTCCCGCGGCCCGGGCCCAGCGGTACTTCGCGCCGAGCACCGCGACCGGCTTCTCGGTCGTGTACGGGTAGGCCACGACCCCGTGCTGGTAGAGGTAATCGCTGGCTTCCTCGACTTCGACGTCACCCGAGAGCGACGCGACGACGGGCTTGTGGATGCCCTTCGCGCGGTACTCGGCGACGACCTCGGAAACCAGCTCGGCGAACACCATGGGCGGGGTGACGATGGTGTGCCAGTAGCCCAGGATCAGGGCGTGGATGCGGTCGTCCTCGAGGCCCAGCGCGATCGTGTTGCGGTAGGTCGAGGGCGGCTCGCCGCCGGTGATGTCCACCGGGTTGCCCGCCGCGCCGAACGGCGGGATGAACTTCCGGAACGCCGTGTCGAGGTCCGGCGGGATCTCCATCAGGCTCAGGCCGTTGTCGACGCAGGCGTCCGAGAGCAGCACGCCGGAGCCGCCCGCACCGGTGATGATGACGACGTTCTCGCCCTTCGGCGTCGGCAGCAGCGGGATGCCCCGGGCGTACTCGAGCATGTCGTTCAGCCCCGGTGCCCGGATGACGCCGCTCTGGCGCAGGATGTCGTCGTAGACCTTGTCGTTCCCGGCCAGCGCGCCGGTGTGGGAACTCGCCGCCTTCGCACCCTGCGACGTCCGGCCCGCCTTGAGCACCACGACCGGCTTGCGCCGTGACACCCGCTTCGCCGTCTCCGCGAACGACCGGCCGTCCTTGAGGTCTTCGAGGTGCATGGCGATGAGCTCGGTGTGCTCGTCCTGCTCGAAGAAGGTGAGCAGGTCGTCCTCGTCGATGTCGGCCTTGTTGCCCACGCCGACGATCGAGGACACGCCCATCTTCGCCGAGCGGCTGAACCCGAGGATCGCCATCCCGATGCCGCCGCTCTGCGACGAGAGCGCCACGCCTCCTTTGACGTCGTAGGGCGTGCAGAACGTCGCCGACAGGTTCTCCGGCGTGTAGTAGTAGCCGTAGATGTTCGGCCCGAGCACGCGGACGCCGTGCTTGCGCGCGATCGCCACGACCTCGTCCTGCAGCGCGATGTTGCCGGTCTCGCCGAAGCCGGACGGGATGAGGATCGCGCCGGCGACGCCCTTCGCGCCCGCCTCCTCCAGCGCGGCCGCGACGAACTTCGCCGGGATGGTGAAGATCGCGACGTCGACGTCACCGGGGACGTCGACGATGCTCGCGTAGGCCTTGCGGTCGAGGATCTCGGTGGCCTTGGGGTTGATCGGGTGGATCTCCCCCGCGTAGCCGCCGTTGACCAGGTTCTTCATCACCGAGTTGCCGATCTTCCCGGCCTCGGCGGACGCCCCGATCACCGCGATCGACGCCGGTTTCATGATGCGCGTCATCGACGCGAGGATCTCCTCCTGGGTGAACCGGACCGGCTCCTTCGCCGCGTCCGGGTCGACCAGGATCCGGACATCGACGGCGGTGGCGCCGGACGGCGTCGCGAGCACCGGGTTGAGGTCCACTTCGGACAGCTGGGGGAAGTCGGTGACCAGCTGCCCGAGGGCGTGGATCACCCCCGACAGCGCGTCCCGGTCGACCGGTTCGGCGCCGCGGACCCCGCGCAGGATCTCCGCGGCCTGGATGCCGTCGAGCATCGAAAGCGCTTCCTCGGTGCTGGTCGGCGCCAGCCGGAACGTCACGTCCTTGAGCACTTCCACGAGCACGCCGCCGAGGCCGAAGGCGACGATCTTGCCGAACGTCGGGTCCGTGACCGACCCGATGATCACCTCCTGGCCCTCGGTGAGCATCCGCTGCACCTGGACGCCGAGGATCTCCGCGTCGGCGTTGTACGCGTGCGCGTTTTCGATGATCTTCGCGAACCCGGCCGACACCGATTCGGGATCGGTGAGGCCCACGAACACACCGCCGGCCTCGGTCTTGTGCAGGATGTCCGGGGAGACGATCTTGAGCACCACCGGCAGCCCGATCTCCAGCGCCTGCGTCACGGCTTCCTCGGCCGTGGCCGCCAGCCGCTCGGCCGGCGTCGGGATGCCGTACGCCTCGCACACCGCACGCCCCTCGGGCGCGGTCAGCGAAGACCGTCCCTCGGCCGCCGCCTGCTCGAGGATCTTCTCGACCGCCGCGCGATCCGCCACTCAGATCACCCCGGCCGAACGGAGCTTGTCCAGCTCGGCTTCGCCGTAACCGAGTTCGCCGAGCACTTCGTCGGTGTGCTCGCTCAGCAGCGGCGAGCGTTCGATCTCGACGGGCGAGTCGGACAGCTTGAGCGGACAGCCGACGGTCTTGAAGCTGCCCCGCTCCGGGTGCGCGACCTCGACGACGGAGCCGAGCGCGGCGAGGGTCTCGTCCTCGATCAGCTCCTGCGTCGACAGGATGGGCCCGCACGGGATGCTGTGCGCGTTGAGCGCCTCCATCACCTCCCACTTGGTGTGCGTCTCGGTCCACTCCTCGACCAGCGCGAACACCTTGTCCAGTTTGGACAGCCGGACTTCCGGAGTGGACCAGGCCGGGTCTTCGGCCAGCTCGGGTTTGCCGAGCAGCCGGGTGAGCGGGGCCCAGCCGACGGGCTGGATGATCACGTAGATGTAGTCGTTCGGCCCGCCCGGCGCGCACTTCACCGCCCAGCCCGGCTGGCCGCCGCCGGACGCGTTGCCCGAGCGCGGGACCTCGTCGCCGAAGTGGTCGTTCGGGTATTCGCCGAGCGGCCCGTGCGCCAGCCGCTGCTGGTCGCGCAGCTTCACCCGGCACAGGTTGAGCACGGCGTCCTGCATGGCGACCTGGACGCGCTGGCCGCGGCCGGTGGACGTCCGCTGGTACAGCGCGGCGAGGATGGCGGCCACCAGGTGGATGCCGGTGCCGGAGTCGCCGATCTGCGCGCCGGTCGCCGTCGGCGGGCCGTCCTCGAAGCCGGTGGTGCTCATCGCGCCGCCCATGGCCTGCGCGATCACCTCGTAGGCCTTGAAGTCGGCGTAACGGCCGGGACCGAACCCCTTGATGGAGGCGTAGATCAGCCGCGGGTTGAGCGCGGCCAGCTTCTCCCACGGGTAGCCGAACCGGTCGACGACACCCGGGCCGAAGTTCTCGACCAGGACGTCCACACCGGAGACGAGCTTTTCGAAGACTTCCTTGCCCTCGTCGCTCTTCATGTTGAGGGTGATGCTGCGCTTGTTGGCGTTCAGCATCGTGAAGTAGAGGCTGTCCACCCCGGGCAGGTCGCGCAGCTGGCCGCGCGTGATGTCGCCCCGGCCGGGGGTTTCCAGCTTGATCACGTCCGCGCCGAGCCAGGCGAGCAGCTGCGTGGACGACGGACCGGACTGCACGTGCGTCATGTCGAGGACACGGACGCCCTCCAGTGCCTTACCCATCTTGTCTCCGCTCACTTGTACATGGTCTGGTTCATGGTTCCGGGGGCGTACACGTCCGGGTCGACCCAGACGTTGATCAGCGACGGCTTGCCCGACTCGCGGGCCCGCTGCAGCGCCGGCGCGATGCCGGCCGGGTCGCGGACCTCTTCGCCGTACCCGCCGAGCATCCGGGCGAACTCGTCGTACCGGACGTCGCCGAGGGTGTTGCCGACGCGCTCGCGGGGCAGGCCGTACTTCGCGGCCTGGCCGTAGCGGATCTGGTTCATCGACGAGTTGTTGCCGACGATCCCGACGAACGGCAGGTCGAACCGCACGAGCGTCTCGAAGTCCCAGCCGGTGAGGCTGAACGCGCCGTCGCCGAACAGGGCGACGACCTCCTTGTCGGGCCGGGCGTGCTTGGCGGCCAGCACGAACGGGATGCCGACGCCGAGTGTCCCGAGTGGACCGGGGTCCATCCAGTGACCGGGCGACTTGGGCTGGACGACCTGGCCGGAGAACGTGACGATGTCGCCGCCGTCGCCGATGTAGATCGAGTCCTCGGTGAGGAACTCGTTGATCTCGTGGACGAGGCGGTACGGGTGGATCGGCGTCGCGTCGGAGTGCTGCAGCGGCAACCGCTTCTGCTTCGCCTTCTCCTCCACGGCCTGGAGTTCCTCGAGCCAGACCTTGCGCCCGACCGAGCCGTTGTCGGTGCGGGCGGACGCGGCCTCGGCGACCGCGGCGAGGACCTGGCCGGCGTCGCCGACGATGCCGAGGTCGATGTCCCGGTTCTTCCCGACGGTCCGGTAGTCCAGGTCGATCTGGACGACGGTGGCGTCCGGGGACAGCCGCTTGCCGTAGCCCATCCGGAAGTCGAACGGGGTGCCGACGATGACGATGACGTCCGCGTTGTCGAAGGCGTACCGCCGGGAGAGCTGGAAGTGGTGCGGGTCGCCCGGCGGGAGCGTGCCGCGGCCGGCACCGTTCATGTACGCCGGGATGTTCAACGTGCGCACCAGGTCCACGGCGGGCGTCGTCGCGCGGGTCGTCCAGACCTGGCTGCCTAGCAGGATCGCCGGTTTCCTGGCGTGCACCAGCATGTCGGCCAGCTTCTCGATGTCGGCGGGGTCACCCGCGTTGCGCGTGGACGCGCGGTAGCGGCCGGCTTCGGGGATGCGCGCCTTCTCCAGGGGGACGCGCGCGTCGAGGACGTCGCGCGGGATCTCCAGGAACGACGGCCCGGGCGCGCCGGCGTAGGCCTCGCGGAACGCCATCGACACCAGGTCGGCGACGCGGGCGGTGTGCGGCACGGTGGCGGCGAACTTGGTGATCGGCGTCATCATGTCCACGTGCGGGAGGTCCTGCAGGGACCCCATCTTGTGCTGGGTGAGCGCGCCCTGGCCGCCGATCAGCAGCATCGGGCTCTCCGCGCGCAGGGCGTTGGCGACGCCGGTGACCGCGTCGGTCGTGCCGGGCCCGGCGGTGACGACCGCGCAGCCCGGCTTGCCGGTGATCCGCGCGTAGCCGTCGGCCGCGTGGGCGGCGACCTGCTCGTGCCGGACGTCGATGACCTTGATGCCCTCGTCGACGCAGCCGTCGTAGATGTCGATGATGTGGCCGCCGCAGAGCGTGAAGATGGTGTCGACGCCTTCGGCCTTGAGGGCCTTGGCCACCAGGTGGCCGCCCGAGATTTCCGCCGGCGCGGGTTCGGCGCCGTTCGTCGCCCGGGCGCTCTCCCCCGCGGTGGTGCCTGTGGTTGTCATTCGCTCGACTCCTCTGGTCCACGCCGGGTCTTCTCTGACCCGGTGATTCGCTCGTCGCCGCTCCCCCGGTCCGCTTTTCGGGGGTTCCGGGTGGCGGAGCCCCCGGCCCGGGCCGAAGGTCCGGTTGTTACAGCCAGGTCAGCGGCCTCTTCGCGGCAGACTGTAGATTGCATACCGTATGGGGTAGGCATATAGTCACCCTTCTAGCAGCCCGTGTCCAGGCCCATCCGCAGGGATTTTCGCCAGCCCCGCGGGGTGCGATCGCCTGCCCGGACACGGCGGACCTCCTTGCCCTGCAGCGCCGCGGAAGGACGCCCCCGCATGGACCTCTTCGAACACGAAGCCCGAGATCTCTTCGAGAAACACGGCGTGCCCGTCCCCCGCGGCCGCGTCGCCGCCGATCCCGCCGCCGCCCGCGACGCCGCCGTGTCTCTCGGCGGCCCGGTGGTGGTCAAGGCCCAGGTGAAGACGGGCGGCCGCGGCAAGGCGGGCGGCGTCCGCGTCGTGCGCGCGGCCGACGACGCCGAGCAGGCCGCCGACGACATCCTCGGCATGGACATCAAGGGGCACACCGTGCACCGGGTGCTCGTCACCGAGGCGAGCGAGATCGCCGAGGAGTACTACGTCTCGTTCCTGCTCGACCGCGCCGGCCGCACGTTCCTGGCCATGGCGTCGACCGAGGGCGGCATGGAGATCGAGGAGGTCGCCGCGACGAAACCCGAAGCGCTGCTACGGGTTCCGGTGGACGCCGTGCGCGGAGTGGACGCTGCCGCGGTGGCCGAAGCCTTCCCGGCCGACGTCCGGGAGGAGGCCGCGGAGGTCGTCCAGAAGCTGTGGGACGTCTTCGTCGCCGAAGATGCGACGCTCGTCGAGGTCAACCCGCTGGCCCGCACCACCACCGGGATCGTCGCCCTGGACGGCAAGATCACCCTCGACGACAACGCGGACTTCCGCCGCTCGGTGTCGTTCGACGACCCGCATGACGGCGACCCGCTGGAACGGGCGGCCCGGGAGAAGGGCCTCAACTACGTCAAGCTGGACGGCGACGTCGGCGTGATCGGCAACGGCGCCGGGCTCGTCATGTCCACATTGGACGTCGTCGCGGCGGCCGCCGCGGACGTCGGCGCGCGCGGCCCGGCGAACTTCCTCGACATCGGTGGCGGCGCCTCGGCCGAGGTGATGGTCGCCGGGCTGACCGTGATCCTCGGCGACCCGCAGGTCCGCAGCGTGTTCGTCAACGTCTTCGGCGGTATCACCGCCTGCGACGCCGTCGCGACCGGGATCGTGCGCTCGCTGGAGGTCCTCGGCGAGCGGGCCACGAAACCGCTCGTCGTGCGGCTCGACGGCAACAACGTGGCCGAGGGCAGGCGGATCCTCGACCAAGCCGCGCACCCGCTGGTCACCGTGGTGGCCACCATGGACGACGCCGCGCGCGAAGCGGCGAAGCTCGCGATCGCGGAGGTCTGACCCGTGGCCATCTTCCTGGACGAGAACAGCCGGATCGTCGTCTCGGGCATCACCGGCACCGAGGGCGCGAAGCACACCGCGCGGATGCTCGCCGCCGGGACGAACGTCGTCGGCGGGGTGAACCCGCGCAAAGCCGGGCAGCACGTGGAGATCGCGGGTTCGACGCTGCCGGTCTTCGGCAGCGTCGCCGACGCGATGGCCGGGACCGGCGCCGACGTCTGCGTGCTGTTCGTGCCGCCGCCGTTCGTCGAAGGCGCCGTCGTCGAAGCCGTCGACGCCGGGATCGGCCTCGCGGTGGTGATCACCGAAGGCGTCCCGGTGCACGACACCGCGCGGCTGTGGGCGCACGCCGTCGCCGCGGGCGGGCGGACCCGGATCATCGGGCCGAACTGCCCCGGCGTCATCTCCCCCGGCAGGTCCAACGCCGGGATCATCCCCGCCGACATCACCGGGCCGGGGCGGATCGGGCTCGTCTCGAAGTCCGGCACGCTGACCTACCAGCTCATGCACGAGCTGCGCGACATCGGCTTCTCCACGTGCGTCGGGATCGGCGGCGACCCGATCATCGGGACGACGCACATCGACGCCGTCGAGGCGTTCGAGAAGGACCCGGACACCGACCTGATCGTGCTGATCGGCGAGATCGGCGGTGACGCCGAAGAGCGGGCCGCGGAGTACGTGCGCGCCCACGTGTCCAAGCCGGTCGTGGGTTACGTCGCGGGCTTCACCGCGCCCGAAGGCAGGACCATGGGCCACGCGGGCGCGATCGTGTCCGGCTCGTCCGGCACGGCCGAGGCGAAGAAGACGGCGCTGGAGGCGGCCGGGATCCGCGTCGGCCGGACGCCGAGCGAGACCGCGGCCCTCGCCCGCGAAATCCTCGGCTGATGTCGGCGAGACCGCGGCTCGGCCTGGCGGTGCTCGCGTGCATGGACGCGAGGATGAACGTCTACCGCCTGCTCGGGCTCCAGGAGGGTGACGCGCACGTCATCCGCAACGCCGGTGGCGCCGTCACCGACGACGCCATCCGGTCGCTGACCGTCAGCCAGCACCTGCTCGGCACCCGCGAGATCGTGCTGCTGCACCACCACGACTGCGGGATGCGCACCTTCACCGACACGGAGTTCGCGCGGCGGCTGGAAGAACGCACCGGGATCCGGCCGGGCTGGGCAGCGGAGTCGTTCACCGACCCGGCCCAGGACGTCCGCCAGTGCATCGCGCGGCTGCGGGCCAGCCCGTTCCTGCCGCACACCGGCGCGGTGCGCGGGTTCGTCCTCGACGAGCGGACCGGCGTGCTGGACGAGGTGACGTGATGGACCTGCGCCAGCTCGCGGTCGTGGTCGCGGTCGCCGAGGAAGGCGGCTTCACCGCGGCCGCGCTGCGCCTGCACACCGTGCAGTCGACGGTGTCCACCGTCGTGCGGGCGCTGGAACGCGACCTCGGCACGCCGCTGTTCCACCGCACCACGCACCGCGTGGCGCTGACGCCCGCCGGCGAGGCCTTCGTGCCCGCCGCGCGGGCGGCCCTCGAAGCGGTGGAACGCGCCCGCGCGGCGATCTCCCCCGTCCACGGCCGGGTCCGGCTGGGCCTGGTCCCCGGGTTGCTGCTCGACCTGCACCGGGTCCTTTCCGCGTTGCGGCAGGCGCATCCGGGCCTCGTCGTCGAGGTCCGCCAGCTGCCGGCGGACCGGCTGGAGTGCGCGCTCACTGAGTCCACAGTGGACATCGCGCTGGCGGTGTTCACCGGGCCCGGGTTCGCCGATCCACGGGACACGACCGCACCGGGCTCGGCTCGGGTGGGCTCGGATCCGCGTCGCCGCCGGATTCCGGCGGCCTGGTCACCACTCCCCTGGCGTGTGAAGAACTCGTCCTCGCCACCGCCCCCGGCGGCTCCCGCTCCGCGCCCGGTGACCTGTCCGGGCTCTCGCTCGTCGACTTCCCGGCCGGGTGGGCGATCCGGGAGGTCGTCGACCGCGCGTTCGCCGACCGCCGCGTCAGCCTGGAGGCCGACGACCTCACCGCCGCGGCTTCGCTGGTGCGGGCCGGGCTGGCCGCCTGCGTTCTGCCGGCGTCGGCCGCGGCGCGGTTTCCCGAGGTCACCGCGCGGCGGTTCGCCGCTCCCCCGCTCTGGCAGCTCGCCGCGACCCACCGCGAGGAGCCGCCGGCGCCCGTCGCCGCCGTGCTCGCTCACCTAGGCTGAACCCATGCTGCTGCGCCAGCTCGAATACCTCGTCGCGCTGGCCCGCGAGGGACACTTCGCCCGGGCCGCGGAGGCGTGCCACGTGTCCCAGCCGTCGCTCTCGGCCGGGATCCGGAAGCTCGAACGCGAGCTCGGCACCCAGGTCGTCCAGCGCGGCGCGCGGTACGCCGGGTTGACGCCCGAAGGCGAGCGCGTCCTGGTGTGGGCGCAGCGGATCCTGGCCGAGCGCGACGCGCTCAACGAGGACCTCTCGACGATGCGCGACAGTCTCTCGGGGGTGCTGCGCGTCGGCGCCATCCCCACCGCGCTCACCGCCATGTCGATGCTCACCGCGCCCTTCTGCGAGCGGCACCCGCACGCCCGGGTGACGCTGGAGTCGTTGTCCTCCGACGAGATCGCCCGCCGGCTGACCGCGTTCGAGCTCGACGCCGGACTGACCTATGTGGACGAAGAACCACCGCACGGGCTGCGCTGTGTCCCGCTCTACGAGGAGCGGTACCTGCTGCTGACGCCGTCCGACGGTGAGCTGGCCGGACGCCGGCTGGTGCGCTGGGCCGAGGTCGCCACGCTGCCGCTGTGCCTGCTCATGCCGCACATGCGCAACCGCCGCGTGCTCGACGCGCTGTTCGCCGAGGCCGGCGCCACCGTCGTGCCGGCGATCGAGACGGACACCGTTTCCGCGCTCTACTCCCACGTCGCCACGCACCACTGGTCGAGCGTCATCTCCCACGCCTGGCTGCACCTGTTCGGTGTGCCGCCGGGCATGCGGGTGGTGCCGCTCGAAACGCCGTCGCGATCGCACCGGATCGGCCTGGTGGTGACGGCGGGTTCGCCCGAGCCCATCCTCGCCCGCGCGCTGCTGGAGGTCGTCCGCGGCGTCGACGTCCGCGGCACCCTCGACGCGCTGCTGCACCGGCACCTCGCCGAACAGGCCCGATAGCCGGTGCCTATCCCGGGATAGAAACCTTCACGTTGACCCGCTCGCGCGCGCGGAGGACGGTGAAAGTACTTGTCCCGCAACAAAAAACTGGAGTGTGACGCCGTGGCAAAGGTGCTGTGCGTGCTCTACGACGACCCGGTGGACGGCTACCCGAAGACCTACCCGCGTGACGACCTGCCGCACCTGGACGGCTACCCCGGCGGCCAGACCCTGCCCACCCCGCAGGGTGTGGACTTCACCCCCGGGCAACTGCTCGGCAGCGTCTCCGGTGAGCTCGGGCTGCGGAAGTTCCTGGAGTCGCGGGGACACACGCTCGTCGTCACCTCCGACAAGGACGGCGAAGGCTCGGAGTTCGACCGCGAGCTCGCCGACGCCGAGATCGTGATCTCCCAGCCGTTCTGGCCCGCCTACCTCACCCCCGAGCGGATCGCCCGGGCGCCGAAGCTGAAGCTGGCCGTCACGGCCGGGATCGGCTCGGACCACGTCGACCTCGACGCGGCCATCGCCCACGGCGTCACGGTCGCCGAAGTCACCTACTGCAACAGCATCAGCGTCGCCGAGCACGTCGTGATGATGATCCTCTCGCAGGTGCGCAACTACCTGCCGGCGCACCAGGTCGTGCTGGACGGCGGCTGGAACATCGCCGACTGCGTCGCGCGCTCCTACGACGTCGAGGGCATGCACATCGGCACGGTCGCGGCCGGGCGGATCGGCACCGCCGTGCTGCGGCGGCTGGCGCCGTTCGACGTCCACCTGCACTACACCGACCGGCACCGGCTGCCGGCCGAGGTCGAGCGGGAGCTGAACCTCACCTTCCACCCGAGTGCCGCGGAGATGGTGCCGCACTGCGACGTCGTGACGATCAACGCGCCGCTGCACCCGGAGACCGAAGGCCTGTTCGGCGACGAGCTGATCGCGTCGATGAAGCGCGGCGCGTACCTGATCAACACGGCGCGGGCGAAGATCGCCGACCGCGACGCCGTGGTCCGCGCGCTCGAGAGCGGCCAGCTGGCCGGGTACGCGGGCGACGTCTGGTACCCGCAGCCCGCGCCGGCCGACCACCCGTGGCGGACGATGCCGTACCAGGGCATGACCCCGCACATCTCCGGGTCGTCGCTCTCGGCGCAGGCGCGCTACGCGGCGGGGACGCGCGAGATCCTGGAGGACTACTTCGGGGGATCGCCGATCCGCGACGAGTACCTGATCGTCGACGGCGGCAAGCTCGCCGGCACCGGCGCGCACTCCTACTCGACGCGCTGAGCCCGCGTCCGGTGGGCGGGGAGGTCCCCGCCCACCGGGCCTACGCCGCGGGCAGCAGGGACTTCGGCCGGCCGGGCTGGGTGAGACGGCCGGTGAGCAGCGCCCCGGCGAGGCTCAGCACCCCGGCGAC
The DNA here is from genome assembly GCF_023023025.1 of Amycolatopsis sp. WQ 127309. Classification (NCBI taxonomy): domain Bacteria; kingdom Bacillati; phylum Actinomycetota; class Actinomycetes; order Pseudonocardiales; family Pseudonocardiaceae; genus Amycolatopsis; species Amycolatopsis sp. WQ 127309. The sequence goes on along the minus strand of NZ_CP095481.1, from coordinate 7,937,607 downwards.
GGCGAACGCGCCCAGCAGGCCGACCGCGGCGAGCCCGACCCCGACGACGGCGCCGACGGCCTTGGCGCTGTACAGGATCCCGAAGTTCTGCAGGGCCGACTCTTCCCCGAAGTACTCGCGGACCAGACCGACCAGCAGCGTGTAGCAGCAGCCGTTGCCGAGCCCGGCCAGCATGACGCCGAGCAGCAGGCCGACGGCGTGGCGGTGCTCGCCCGAGTAGTACAGGACGAACTGCGCGACCCCGCCGGCGAGCAGGGCCAGGCGCAGGATCCGGCGGCGGCCGAGCCGGTCGGCGAGCCGTCCGATGAGCAGCCGGCCGGACCCGGTGGCCGCGGCGAGCAGGGCCAGCGCGGCGGCGGCGAGGCCGGGTCCGCTGCGCTCGGCGACGAACGTCGCCAGGTACGCGAGGTCGAACAACAGCACCGCGGCGGCGAGCACAACGACGAGGTACAGCGCGAGGGTGGTGCCGCAGCGGAACAGTTCGGCGGGCCGGTAGTGCCGGATCGCCGGGTGCCGGTTGTGCGTCCTGTCCAGGGCCCACGCGCGCGGCTCCGGCGTCGCGGGCCACCAGTGCCGCGGCGGGTAGCGCAGCAGGGCGCCGCACCCGGCGATCACGACGAGCACCACGGCGGCGGTCGCGTCGAGCAGCACCGGGCGGACGTCCGGCAGCAGGGCGGCCAGCACGACGAAAGGCACGCTCCCCCAGGCGAAGGCGCCGCTGACGACACCCGCGCTCGGGCCGGAGCGGTCCGGGAACCAGGCCAGCACGGCGCCGACGCAGGTGGCGTAGACGAGGCCGGTGCCGAGGCCGCCGAGCACGGAGTAGCCGAGGAACACGGTGAGCAGGCTGCCGGCGTGCCCGAGGGTGACCAGCCCGGCGGCGCACAGGACCGCGCCGAGCGTCATCGCGGCGGGCGCGGGCAGTGTGCCGCGTTCGCGCAGCCACGCGGCGGGGAAGGCGATCCCGGCCTGACAGACGGCCCACAGCGCGAAGGTGAGGACGATCGCGCCGAACGTCCAGCCGTGCGCCCGGCTCAGCTCGGGCACGATCGCGCCGAAGCCGTACTGCTGCACCCCGGCGGCGAGCATCCCCGCCGCGGCGAGCCAGGTGATCCGGCCGCGCGGCCGGCCGAGCAGCTCGAGGTCGGTCTCCCCGACCCGGTACCGGCGTCCGTAGACGTCCCGGAGCTCGCGGACTTGGGACATCACGACCACCACCCGTTTCGACTGCTGATTGTATGCAGTATGGAGTAGTCCGAGTGTGCGCCCTCGACGGCGGCGATGTCCACCCACCGGACCCGTTCGGCGGTCCGCACTGCGAATTTCGCGAGCAGGAGGCGCCGCGAGCACGGGTTTCGGTGCGGTGCGGGGATTCCGGGGTGGCCCGCGCCTGGCGCCGGGCGGAAAGGCGGCCCGGTGGCCATCGAGGGAGGAGGCGGCCACCGGGCCGGTGCTCCGGCGCGGTACCGGCCGCGTTGGAGCACTGACAGTCTGGCCAGCGGAGACCCCCTCCGACAAGCCTTTGGGCACCTGGGAAGTGCCGGTTTTCCAGCCGATCATCGCAGGCCGGACCGGCAGGGGGTCCGATGTGGTCACGCCGAGGAAGCAGCAGACTTCAGTCCGACACGACGGCCGGAGCGGGGCGCCGAAAGGGGCGCGACTCAGGAGCGGGGGTTTGACGACGGTCGTCTCGGCCTGCAGCGACACTCGGTCGGCTGGGCGCTCAACCTGCCGACCGGACACCATCGCGCCGGACTCTCTCGGCCTGCAGCGGCAACTCGATCGACGGACCGCTCAGGTTGCCCACCGGACACCTCGGCCCGGGCTCTCTTCGACCTACAGCAGCAACTCGGTCGGCGGAACACTCAGCCTGCCGATCGGCACCCATGGCGCCGGACTCCTCGCCCTACAACGGCAACTCGATCGGCGAGGCGCTCAACTTGCCGACCGGGCGCCATCGCGCCGGATCCACCTCGGCCTGCAGCAGCAACTCGATCAGCGGAACACTCAGCCTGTCGGCCGGGCGCCATCGCGGCGGACCCTCCACGGCCAGCAGCAACAACTCGATCGGCAGAACGCCCAACCTGCCCGCCGAGCGCCATCGCGCCGGACTCATCTCGGCCTTACCGCAGCAACTCGGTCGACGGAGCGTTCTGCTTGCCGACCAGGCACCGTCGCACTGGACTCTTCTTAGTCTGCAGCCGCAACTCGATCGGAGGAGCCCCCAGCTCGCCTGCAGGGCGTCATCGCGCCGGACCTGCCTCGGCCTACAGCAGCACTGGTCGGCGGGGCACTCAGCTCATCCGCCGGGCGCCATCGGCCCGGACCCTCCTCGGCCTGCAGCGGCAACCCCGATCAGCGGCACGCTCAAGTTGCCTGCCGGGCGCCATCCTGCCGGGCTTTCTCGGCCGACCGGCTTGCGAGCCGGACCGAACGACTTGCCCGTTGCTCAACTCAATCATCCAGCGGGATGAGACAAGCAGTTCGCCGGGTGCCTACCGGGATCCGCGCTGCTGGCAACGCTTCTCCAGGCCGGCACCCGGCGTCCGGAACTTCCTCGACGCGACCACGCCTCGGGTGGCCGGCGCCCCAGGCGCCGGACCCCTTGCGCAGCACGGGATCCGCGTCAGGCCTTCTTGCGGGTTGCGCGCTTGCGAGCCGGCTTGGCTTCTGCCGGTTCGGCCGCCGCGGCCTGGTGTTCCTCGAAACCGGCGATGATCTCGCTGGAGAGGCGGCCGCGCTCGGCTACCTCGTAGCCGTTGTCCTGCGCCCACTCCCGGATCTGCCGGTTGCGCTCGCGGTCGGTGCCCGAGCCCGACGCGCCCGTCAGCGACTGGCCCGTCGCGAGGCGGACCTTGCGGCCGCCGATGCGCCGTGCGGCGCCGACGTAGCGGGCGAGCTCGTCCCGCAGCGCCGAAGCGTTCTCCTCGGAGAGGTCGATCTCGAAGCTCACCCCGTCGAGGGCGAAGGGGACGGTCTGGTTCGCCTCGCTCCCGTCGAGGTCGTCCACCATCTCGACGTGCACCCGTTGCGCCATGGTTCGTCGTTCCTCATCTTCTCCAGAACACGGTCGGACAGACCCTAACCTGTCGAATCCCGTCAAGCACGCGGGGCGTCCACAATGGCCGCTCGGGCGCCGGGGCCGCCCGCGTACAGACGTGATCGCAACCTAGTCGAAATGGGCGTGATCTTGTAGACTTTTTGTTTTCGTGATATGGTCGAAATCAAATCGGTACCGTTGCGGCATGACTTCGCCCGATTCCCCCGGCAATGCGCCCGGTGTCAGCCGCACGGCGTTCACGGCGGCCGCCGCACGGGCCGCACATTTGCTCGTCGACGCCGCACCGCCCCTCTTCTCGGACCCGCTCGCCGCGCCGCTGCTCGGCGCCCGCGCGGAGGAACTGCTGGCGTATCACCGGCTCCACGGCAGCCACCCGGTCCTCGCCGGCGCGCGAGCCGAGGCCGTCTGCCGCAGCCGGTTCGCCGAAGAGCGTCTTCTGCGCGCCAATTCCGGTATATACCAGTATGTGATTCTCGGCGCCGGACTCGATTCGTTCGCTTATCGGACACCGCCCGGCCGGTTCCGCGTGTTCGAGGTCGACCGGGCCGCGACCCAAGCGGCCAAACGCGCACTCCTGGAAGCCGCGGGCATCACCGAGCCGCCGTCGGTGGTCTTCGTCGCGGTCGACTTCGAAACCGACACGCTCGCCGACCGGCTCGTCCAGAGTGGACTCGACCCGCGCCGTCCCGTGTTCGTCAGCTGGCTCGGCGTCACCATGTACCTGACCAGGGCGGCGATCCTGACGACCTTGACCGAGCTCGGCGGCCTCGCCCCCGGCTCGGAAATCGTGGCCGACCACCTGCTCCCCGCGGAACTGCGCGACGCGGCCGGAAACGGTTACGCCGAAGCCGTCGCGCCGATGGCCGCGGCAGAAGGTGAGCCCTGGCGGACGTTCCTCTCCCCCGCCGCCATGGCGGATCTCCTGCGCGGCACCGGTTTCGAAGTGATCGAACAGACCGGTCAGCGCGGCAGCGTGGGCACCGATGAGTGGAATCGCGACGACGCGCTGAAGCCGAGCCGGCTTTCCCACCTGACCCACGCGCGCATTCCCGCACCGCCCCGGGAAAGCTGCACACTTTCCCGACGCACCGTCGCGCTTCTCTGTCAATCGGGCAGCAGCGGCATCTCAGGCTCGGCCGGACGGCCCAGCAGAACCGCGCGGGTGACGGCCGCTTTCCCGAACCGGTCCCGCACCGAGTCCACGGCCGTGTCGAGCTGGGTGGCCCGCCGGCGTTCGAACGGGAGGGCCAGCTGGACGTGGTCGTCACCGGTCAGGTTGGACAGGGACGCGCCGAGCAGCGTGATCCCGCGGTCGGCGATCAGCGGCAGCGCGGCCTCCAGGAGCTCGCGCGCCGCGGCGAGCAGCCGGCCGGTGCCCTCGGTCGGCTCGGTCAGCGTGCACGAGCGCGTCGCCCGGGTGAAGTCGGCGAAGCGCAGGCGGATCGTCACCGTGCGGCAGATGCGGTGGGCGGCGCGCAGCCGCCGGGCGATGCGGTCGATCAGGGCCACGAGGACGACGTCGAGCTCGGCCGGGGTCCGCCGGCCGCGCCCGAGGGCCCGCTGGGCGCCGATCGACCGGCGCCGCACGCCGGTCTCGACGACGCGCGGGTCGCGGTTGTGCGCCAGCGCGTGCAGGTGCCGCCCGGCGCCGCGGCCCAGCAGGCCGGCGAGGTCCACCGGCTCGGACGCGGCCAGCTGGCCCACCGTGGTGATCCCGCACGCCCGCAGCTTCTCCTCGGTCACCTTCCCGACGCCCCACAGCGCCCCGACCGGCAGCGGGTGCAGGAACGCCAGCTCCGCGTCGTGCGGCACGACGAGCAGGCCGTCCGGCTTCGCCACCCGGCTGGCGACCTTGGCGAGGAACTTCGTCCGCGCGACGCCGACCGTGATCGGCAGCCCGGCCCGCTCGGCGACCGCTTGCCGCAGCCGCTCGGCGACCGCGCTCGGCCGTCCGGCGATCTTGGCCAATCCGCCGACGTCGAGGAAGGCCTCGTCGATGGAGATGCCCTCCACCAGCGGGGTGGTGTCGCGGAAGACCTCGAACACCGCCTTGCTCGCGGCCGAATAGGCGGACATCCGCGGCGGCACGACGACGGCGTGCGGGCACAGCCGCCGGGCCTGCGCGCCGCCCATCGCGGTGCGCACGCCGTAGGCCTTGGCCTCGTAACTCGCCGCCAGCACCACCCCGCCGCCGACGATGACCGGCCGGCCCTTCAGTCCCGGGTCGTCGCGCTGCTCGACCGACGCGTAGAAGGAGTCGAGGTCGGCGTGGAGGATGGGGCCCTCGGCGGTCATAGAACACATGTTCGCATACCCGCGCGCCGAAATCCGCTCGTCCGTCCGCCGTCACCGTCGCGCCGTTGGGCGAAACTGAGCGTTTTCCCGGTAGTCCCCGTGCGTGACCGCGCCCACACTCGAAGACATCGACTTACCGGAACTTGGGAGCGACATGACCGAGAAGTGCCGCTGCGGCGACCACCACGCGTGGGCCGGGCCGAACCCGCAGGACAGGCCAGCCGCCCCGCGCCAGCCGCTGCTGGCCACGACGCTGGCCCGCGAGGACCGGGCAGAGGACACCGGCGGGCTCGACCCGACCGACCGGGTCACCTGCCGGACGCACCGCCGCTGGCTGCACGAGTGCGTCTCGTCCCCGGTGCACGCCAACTCCGCGATCGGCTACCGCTGGTGCCGCCGGTGCGACCACCAGGCCCTGGTCGCGGTGGACGAGCTCACCGGCGAGGTCGCCATCCGCTGCGGGCTCTGCGGCCGCAGCCCGCGCAGCCGCGCGAACGACGAGCTGGTCGCACTGTGCCGCCGCAGCCTGGCCCTGTCCCGCGCCAGCCGGTTCCCGGAAAGCGCCGCCGCCTGAGCGGGTTCCGTTCCGAGGGACCCCGCTGGTCCGCGCGCCTGTGCTGCCGCGGGCGGCGGCCCGACCGGGCGCACTGCCATGATGCGAAGGTGCCCCGACCCGGAACCACCGCGCTGGTGATCCTGCTGCCCGCCGCCGAGCCCGTGCTCGCCGCGGCCCGGCGCACCGCCCCCGAGCTGGTCCGCCCCGGCCTGCCCGCCCACGTGACGGCGCTGTACCCGTTCCTCCCCGCGTCCGAGGTGACCGACGAGGACCTCGACGCCGTGCGCGCGCTGGCCGCCGCCGTCGCACCGGTCGGCGTCCCGCTCACCGAACTGGTCACCGCGCCGGGTTTCTCCGCGATCCCCGTACCCGCGCTGCAGGCGATCGCGGACGCGGTCTGCGCGCGCTGGCCGGACGTCCCGCCCTACGGCGGCCGGTTCGGCCCGGCGCCCGACGCCCACCTGACCGTCGCGATGGGCGGCACCGACGCCGACCTCGAGCGGGTCGCGGCCGAGGTCCGGCCGCTGCTCCCGCTGGCCGCCCGCGCGGAGGCCCTGCACCTGGTCGCCCTCGACGACGAGGGCTGGGAAACCCGGCTCACCGCGCCGTTCGGCGCGTGACTCACCCGGCGGTGCCGCTCCGGTAGGCCTTCGCGATCGCCCGCAGCCGCGCGACGTCCGCGGCGAACGGTTCCGCACCGGCGACCGGCGGCGCGGTCTCCCCCGGCTCGTCCGGCAGGTCGCGCACCAGCCGCGCGGCCGCCGGCGCCGCCAGCTCCGGCGTCACCCCGGCGAGGATCAGGCCGTCGTTGGTCTCGCTCATCGCCGTCAGCAGCCGTTCGCGGCGCGATGGGCCGCCCGGGTCGATGCGGACGATCTCCGGGAACCGGCGGGTGAGGTGCTCACGCAGCGGCCGCAGCACACGCAGGGTCCGCGCGTCGCGGCGGCCGGCCGCCAGCCCCGGGATCGACGGGATCGTCAGCCCCAGCACGATCAGCAGCACCGACACCGCCGGGAAGCCGACGTCGAGCGCGCACGGCAGCGTCGAAAACGGCCCGGCGCACAACGCCTTGGCCGGGTGGTCGGCCTGCAGCGCCTTGAGCGTCGCGACGACCTTCCCGCCGAGGTAGGCGACGGCGAACGCGGACGCCAGCAGCAGCAGGGCGAGCCCGGCGCGCAACGCGCCGCCGCTCGCCCGGATCGTCACCGCCGACACGATCCCGATGTCGAGCACCGCGAACCCGAGGTAGACGGTGTAGGCGAAGACGTACACGACCAGCGTCGGGTGGGTCCGGTACAGCTCGTCGAACAACCCGATGCCGCGTGGCAGGTCCGGCGTGCTGAAGAACATCACCACCAGCAGGGTCAACGCCGTGGCCAGTGCGACGAGCCGGGTGCGCCGGCCGCGGTCGCGGGTGCCGCTGATCTCCGCGACGGTCAGCCCGATCCCGTAGGCCGCGACCATGGTCGCGAGGTTCGAGAGCAGCCGGCCGAGGCTCGGGTACAGCTCGCTCTCCAGCACCTGCGCACGATTGGAGAGGAAGCAGAACGCCGCGCCGAGCGCGATGAGCGAAACGGCCAGCCCTGCGCCGGCGCCGGTCCGCCGCGCCCGCACCGCGCGCCAGATCCCGACGGCCAGCGCGAAGAGCCCGACCCCGAGGAACAGAATGTCGATCACGGGACCGGACTATCCCAGCAGCGCCGCCAGCCGCCGCGCCTGGTCCGCCGCACGGCCGGACGCACCGGGCTGGACGGCGAGCGGTTCGCTCGTCGCCGCGCTCATCAGCAGCACGGCGATCAGTTCGGCCTCGTACTCGTCGCGGCCGCTCGTCACGCGCGTGAGCAGGTGCGACAGCGCCCGCGGCGCCAGATCGGGGGCGAGCTCGGCGGCCTCGGACTCCGACATCAGGCAGCTGCCGGTGTGCGCGCACAGCATGTGGGCGAGCTCGTGGGCGATGATGTGGTCCTGGTGCAGCGCCGACGTGTGCTCGGTGTAGGCGATCAGGTCGTACGCCGGGCGGGCCTGCCAGGCGCCGGACGGCTGGCCGGGCCGGTACTCGACCGGCACGAGGTCGATTTCGCGGCCGCGCCACGCCTCCAGGCCGTCGACCCAGCGGTTCATCGACCACGGCCGCGGCAGCGGGACGGCGGTGAGCACCGCCAGCACCCGGGCGCGGGCCCCGGCTCGCAGCTGCGTCAGGCCGTGCGCGTCGATGGGCCCTCCCCGCTGAGCGGGCGCCAGCCGGGTGCACCGGGGCGCGATCACGGACGACGTCATCGTAGCCGACCGCTCACCGCACGCACGTCACTCCGGCTTCCGGCGCCGGCCCTCGCGGCGGCGGGTCTCGTCGTAGCTGCCGAGCTGGTCCATCAGGGCGGTCACGGTCTCGCGGTCGCGCGGCGAGAGCTGCATCGCCCGCTGCGCCATCTTCCGGGCCTCGCCGTCGCGCCAGGCCACGACGTCCTCGACCTGCTGGTCGACCTCGCCGGCCACCTCGTCGTCGAAGAAGTAGGTCACCGGCACGCCGAAGAACTGGGCCAAGGCCTGGATGTGGGACCGCTTGGGGTCCTTGCGCGCGCCGACGGCGAGCTGCTGCACGTGGGTCGCCGACATCGTGACGCCGGTCTGCTCCGCCACGCCGTGCGCGATCTCCCGGTAGGAGTAGGGCTTGCGGTCCGGCGGGTGCACGGTCGCGATCAAGTGCGCCAGCCGTTCGGCGAAACTGCGCTCCTCGCTCACCGCACACCACCCTCAACCGTGAAACGTGACAACAACCAGCCTAGCTGTCCCGAAAACTTGACACAGCATGTACCGGAAAGACTACGATACCGACGGTAGGTGTTTCGGAAACGGAACACCAGCCCGGGCCGGCTCGGCGGCCGCGAGGTGACTCACGTGGCCGCTGGGGGTGGCCACGCGCCGAACCCGCGGCCCCGCGCCGGCCCTCCTCCGTTCGGTGCACGCCCACGGTACGGATCACGGTGTCCGCCACGTGGGCACTTCAGCGGTGCGCCACGCCGTGTGGGTGCGGCAAGAGTGCCGCCGTCCCAACGGATCCGACGACAATGGCCCCTCCCGGTGCGGGAGGGGCCACCACCTTCTGCCGTCAGCTCCGGTAGACGCCGAACTCGTACACCGAATACCCGTACGCCGTCCCGCGCTGGGTGGCGTTCACCCGCACGTACCGGGCGGTGGCCGAGACCGCGAGGTCGTCGGCGCCGCCGTCACCGGTCGTGGTGCCGTAGACCGAGCGCCAGTTCGCCCCGTCGTCGCTGACCTGGATCTCGTACGCCTTGCCGAACGCCGACTCCCAGACCAGCTGGACGTGGTTGAACGCCTGCCGGCTGCCCAGGTCGACCTGCAGCCACTGCGGGTCGGCCCACGCGCTCGCCCAGCGCGTCGCCTGGTTGCCGTCGGTCGCGGCCTGCGGCGGGTAGGGCGCGCCGGGGCCGTCGGCCTGGTAGGTCGACGCCGTGGTCGCCGCGCCGCGGGCCAGGTTGGTGCCCGGCACCGGCGGCGCGACCACGCGCAGCGAGCGCGTCTCGATGCCGACGTTGCCGTGCCCGTCGCGGGCGTAGAGGTAGATCTTCCAGACGCCCAGGTCCTTCGGCGCGGTGACCGTGAACGTGCCGGTGCCGGTGAACTGCGCCGGGATCAGGCCGGCCGCGTTGTTGATGTACTTGCTGTTGTAGCCCATGGTGTAGGTGATCGGGTCACCGTCCGGATCGGACACGTTCGCCGTCACCGTGAAGGTGCCGCCGGCCGGGACGTCGGTGGTGCGGCTGAGGTTCATCGACGAGATCACCGGGGGCGTGTTGCCGCCGGTCTGTCCACTGTAGATCTTGCGGACGGCGTACCAGGACAGCCGCTTCTCGTTGCCCGTCGTGATGTTGAACCAGACGCCGCCGAAGTCGCCTTCGCTGCCGTAGTGGAACAACGTCGCGCCGAGCGCCACGCCCGGGTGGGCCAGCACACAGTTCCAGGCGTTCGTGTAGCCGTCGCGCTTCTGCTGGTCGGTGGGCTCGGCCGGGACGCCGTTGACGTCGTTCGGAACCTCCCACTCGCCGGCCGGGCCGGTCTCGGTGATGATGTAGGGCTTCGTGTAACCGCCGTTGATCCAGTCCTGCTTGACCTGGCAGACCTGCGCGTAGGAGTTCACGGAGTACAGGTCGAGGTTCGGCGTGTAGGCCTTGTAGTACGGCCACGCGCCGGTCCAGGCGTCGGTCGAGGTGACCGGGTGGTTGGCGTCGATCGCGTGGATCGCCTGCGCGGCCTGGTCGACGAACCGGGCGTAGGCGATGCGGTTCTGCTCCAGCAGCGTGCCGGAGTAGCAGTTCTGCATGCCGAGGATCGACTCGTTCCCGACGTTCCACATGAGCACGCCGGCGTTGCCCTTGTAGGCGTTGACCCACTTCTGGATCTCGCCGAGCATCGTGTTCTTGTAGGTCGTGTCGGTGGTGTAGTCGACGCAGCCGCCGCTGCCCGGCCCGCCGCCGGGCTGCAGCCAGAAGCCGGCGACGACCTTGATCCCGTTGGCCGCGGCGGCGTCCAGCAGCGGCTGGCTGCTGCCGTCGGTGCCCCAGGTGCGGACGGTGTTGACGCCGATCGAGTGCAGCTCCGGCATCCGCGACGCGGCTTCGCTGACCGGCGGGCCCCACGTGAGGCCCTTGACGATCCACGGCCGGCCGTCGACGGAGAGCTGCCAGTTGCCCTGGCTGCCGGTCACCTTGGTGACGCCGGGGCCGCCCGGCGTCGTCGTGCCCGGGGTGCCGCTGACCTGGAACTCCCAGAGCGAGTAGCCGTAGCCGCCGACCCGGTGGGTGCCGTAGAAGCGCACGTACCGGCCGTGGCCGCTGACGGCGAGGTTCTGCACACCACCGGTCGCCGTCGTCGTGCTGTAGATCGACGTCCACGACGACGCGTTGTCGGACACCTGGATCTCGTACGCCGTCGCGTAGGCGGATTCCCAGTTCAGGGTCACCTGGCTGATGTCGGCGGCGGCACCGAGGTCGACCTGCAGCCACTGCGGGTCGCTCCAGGCGCTGGCCCAGCGGGTGCCCGCGTTGCCGTCGACCGCGGCGGACGCCGGCGTCGACGCGCCTTCGCTGCTGGAGGCGGTCACGGGTCTGCCTTGGGATAGCAACGTCGCGGCGTGTGCCGGGGTCGGGCCGGCTAGCAGGCCCAGTACCAGCAGGACCACGAGTGCCGGGACGGCACGAAGGGGCAACGGTCGGTCCACGATGACTCCCGCGCGAAAGGGGACGGAGGTTGGAGAGCGCTCTCCGGCACGGCCGATCGTTCGTTACGGCGGCCCGCGTTGTCAAGCTTCCCGTCTGGAAACGGACAATGCCCGTCCGCGACGGGATGCGGGTACTCCTTGACAGGGTGGCAGCACGGTGCGCATGCTCTTGGAGAGCGCTCTCCCATTCCTCAGGCACCCTCACCGTGGAGGACCCTTGGCATCGAAAGCCGCGCTCCTCGCCTGCACCGCCGCCACCGTGCTGGCAGGCGCCTTCCTGACCGCGGCGACGTCGTCGCCGGCCGGAGCCGACAACCTGGTGACGCACCACGAGTTCCAGGTCAACTGCTCCCCCAGTCACCACCAGCCGGACGACCCGATCGTTTTCCCCGGGCTGCCCGGCGCGTCGCACGACCACACGTTCATCGGCAACAAGACCACCAACGCGGCCACGACGACCCAGTCGCTGCAGGCCGCGGGCGTGGGCAACACGACCTGCCTGGCGCCCGACGACCTGTCGGCGTACTGGTTCCCGACGGTCTACAACGGCAACCAGGTGATCCTGCCGAACTTCGCGCAGGTCGTGTACTACAAGTCCGGCATCCTCGACTACACCAAGGTCGTGCCGTTCCCGCCCGGCCTGCGTTACGTCGCCGGGACGGTCACGGCGACGCAGGACCAGTTCCAGAACGCGCCCGGCGCGATCGAGGGCTGGGAGTGCGGCGACACCTTCCACAACTGGGACATCCCGGTGCAGTGCACGCCGGGCAGCCAGCTGAACATCCGGTACCAGGCCCCGAGCTGCTGGGACGGCGTCCACCTGGACTCCGCCGATCACAAGAGCCACATGGCTTACCCGGACAAGACGACGCTGACGTGCCCGGCCGACCACCCGGTCGCGGTGCCGATGCTGGAGTTCAAGATCGCGTTCCCGGTCAGCGGTGACATGTCCGGCGTCCATCTGGCCAGCGGACGCGGGTATTCGTGGCACTACGACTTCTTCAACGCGTGGGACCCGCCCACCCTCGCCGCGCTGGTCACGCACTGCATCAACGGCGGGCTCCAGTGCGACCCGCGCGGGTTCGACCTCTACAAACCGGACCGCGGCACCGTCCTCGGTCCGAACTACCGGCTGCCCGGCCGGCCGTGAGGCGGCGGGCGCCGGTGGTCGCGGCGGTGGTGGTGGCGATGTCCATGGGCGGGTGTGCCACCACCGCCGTGCCGGCGGCCCCGGCGCCGCCGCCCGGCCCCGGGGCGGGTGCCGGCTCCGGGGCGTTCAACCCGACCGACATCGCGTGGTTGCAGCTGACCGTGCCGATGACGGAGAACGCCGTCACCGCGGCCCACCTGGCGGCGGACCACGCGGCGAGCACCGCCGTGCGGTCCGCCGCCTCGGCGCTCGAGCCGGCCCAGGACGGGTTCCTGACCCGCCTGCGGGCGGCTCGTGACCGGGCGGGGTTGCCGGCCGGGAACGTCCACAGTGGACACCAGATGCCGGGGATGATCACCGAAGCCGACCTGGTCGCGCTCCGGACCAGCCACGGCGGCGACTTCGACCAGCGGCTCGTCGCGTTGCTGCGGGCCCACGCGAAGCAGATCGTGGTGCTGGCGAAGGGCGAACAAGCCGCGGGCGCCGACCCGGCGACCCAGGCACTGGCCCGGGACCTCGCCACCGCCGCGACGCGCGAAGCGGAGGTCCTGGACCGGACGAGCTGACCGGAGACCGCCGCCCGGCCCCACTGCCGGGCCCCGGCCGGCCACGGGAGCGGCTCGGCCGGGTGCGCGGACTCCGGTGCAGGTACTCGGCGACGAGTGACGACCAACCCGTCACTCGTCGCCGAGTTGCCGTCGTGCCAGGGGTTCCGGCGAGCGACCGGCGTACCCGGAAGTCGACACGTGTGATTGGAAGGACGACACGGCAAGGCGAACGCGAGCCGACTGGCTGGGTACGGGTCAGGCGGAGTCCCGGACTACCAGCTCCGGGTCGAAGATCACCGATTCCGCGCGCAGCGTGGGGTTCGCCATGCGGTCCAAGACCATCCGCGCCATCGCCGCGCCCATGGCCTCGACCGGCTGGCGGATCGTCGTCAATCGAGGGCGGCAGCTCAGCGCCACGCGGCTGTCGTCGAAGCCGATGACCGCGATGTCGTCCGGGACCCGGCGCCCGGCGTCGGAAAGCACCGACAAAGCCCCGTACGCCATCAGATCATTGGCGACGAACACGCCGTCCAGGTCCGGCTCGGCCGCCAGCAGCCGTTCCATCGCGAGCTCGCCGCCGTGCTGGGTGAAGTCGCCCTCGGCGACCGGCACGTACGCGTGGCCGTGGCGGGCCATCGCGTCGCGGAAGCCCGCCAGCCGGTCGTGGCCCGCCGGGGTGCCGCCCGGGCCGGCGATCGTGGCGACCCGCCGGCAGCCGCGGGCGACGAGCCGGTCCGCCGCGATCCGGGCGCCGTCCTGGTGGGCGACGTCGACGTAGCACACCGGTGCCGGGCGGGCGGGTCGCGCGAACAGCGCCGTCGGGACGCCCGCCTCGGTCAGCATCAGCGGCAGCGGGTCCCGGTCGGGGGCCAGCGAGATCAGCAGCACCCCGCTGACCTGCTCCTGCCGCAGCTTCGCCACGAGCGAAGCGCGCTCGTCCTCGCTGTCGACGAGCATCAGCAGCGGGTGCCGGCCGTGCGGGCGCAGGTGCGCGACGACGCCCTCGACCACCCGGCCGAAGAACGGGTCGCCGAACACGCCGCCGGTGAACGCTTCGGCGTCGATGTGCCGCTCGGGTTCGGACACCACCAGCGCGATCCCGCCGGTGTGCCGCGTGACCAGCGACCGCGCGGCCCGGTTCGGCACGTAGCCGGTGTCGGCGATGGCGCGTTCGACGGTTTCGCGCAGCTTCGGGTCGACGTTGCGCACGCTGTTCACCACCCGCGAGACCGTGGCGCGCGAGACGCCGGCGACCCGCGCGACGTCTTCGAGGGTCGGTGGCGCCGGAGGCGGATGCGTCGTCACCCGTTCTTTGTAGCACCTGTGAGAGCGCTCTCCCAGTCCTGGGCCGACAACACGATGACAAATGTCATGAGCGCCCGGTGCGGGACGGCACTGCCCGCCGGGGGCCCGCGCGACGAGCATTTCCGGGGCAAGCACCTCCGTTCCGCACTCCCCGGGGAGAACACCGTGACCGTCCAGACCACCGCGCCGGCCTTCCGCCGCGTGCTCGCCCTCATCGGCACCTACCTCGGCGTCAGCGTCCTGACGCTCGGCGTGATCGTGCTGTTCCGCGACAACCCCACGATGGTGACCGACGCCGTCTGGGTGCGCGCCACGATCGTCGTCGCCAGCGCGCTCCTGACGCTCTCCTTCGCCCGCCGGGCGGCGCGCGGCTCGAAGAAGGCGTTCCTGCGGTTGCGGATCGTCTCGGGCGTGATGCTGGTGGCGATCGCCGTCATCGTCGCGCTGCCGGGCGCGTTCCCGGTGTGGCTGCGGCTCGAGCAGGCGGTCTGCGGGCTGCTGCTGCTCGGCGTCGCCGTCCTGGTGAACGGCCGCGAGCTGCGGTCGCGGTTCGCGGCCCGCTGACGGCGAGCGCGGTAGCGTGCCGCTGATGAACGACTCGACGGCACCCGCCGACGCGCAGCGGTGGGTGCGCGGCTGGCGGCGGCTGGTCCTCGACGCGGGGCTGCTCGCCTTCCCGATCGTCACGGTGCCGGCGGTGCTGGAGCACTCGAGCGGCGCCGCCGCGGTGGCCGGCTGCGTGCTCGTGGCCGCCTTCGCCGTCGCCTACGTCGTCGGCGCGGTCGCCGCCGCCCGCCGCACCTGGCGGCGGTACTGGGTGTCCCTCGGCGTCTGCACGGTGCTCTTCGCCGCGGCGCTCCCCTTCGCCCACGGGGAGGCCTTCTTCCTCGCCGCGGTCGTCGTTTCACTGGTCGCGCCGCGCATCGGCCGCTACGCCCCGGCGCTGGGCGCCGTCGTCGCGCTGGCCGCCGTCCTGGTCCCGTGGGCCGTGCCGTCGTGGCGGGCCGAACCGGGCTGGCCGCAGGCGATCGCCCTGTTCTTCACCGTGCTCGTGGTCTACGCCTTCGCCGAAGCCATCCACGCCAACATCGCCCTCGTCGAGGCCCGCGCCGAGGTCGCGCGGCTGGCGTCGGAGGCCGAGCGCACCCGGATCGCCCGCGACCTGCACGACCTGCTCGGCCACTCGCTGACCGCGATCACCGTCAAGAGCACGCTGGCCCGGCGGCTGCTCGGCACCGAGACCGCGCGGGCCGGCGAAGAGATGGCGGCCGTCGAGACGCTCGCCCGCCAGGCCCTGACCGACGTCCGGGCCGCCGTGTCGGGCTACCGGGACGTCACCCTCGCCGGGGAGCTGGCCCGTGGCCGCGAACTGCTGCGCGCGTGCGGGGTCACCGCCGACCTGCCCACCGCCGTCGACGTCGTCGGCCCGGACCACCAGGAGCTGTTCGGCTGGGTCGTGCGCGAAGGCCTCACCAACGTGGCCCGCCACGCCCGCGCGACCCGCTGCGCCGTCACGCTTTCCGCGTCGTCGGTCGAGGTGCTCGACGACGGCGTCGGCGGCCCGGCCACCGAAGGCAGCGGGCTCGCGGGGCTGCGCGAACGGGTCGCCGACGCGGGCGGGCGCGTCGAAGCCGGGCCGGCGAGCCCGCGGGGCTGGCGGCTGGCCGTGTCCCTGACACCGGTGGAGGTGCCGTGACCATCCGGCTGCTGCTGGCCGACGACCAGGAGATGGTCCGCCAGGCCCTCGGCACCCTCCTGGACCTGGAGGACGACTTCGCGGTCGTCGCGTCCGTCGGGCGGGGCGACGAGATCGTCGCGGCCGCGCGCGAACACCGGCCCGACGTCGCGCTGCTCGACATCGAGATGCCGGGCCTCGACGGGCTGGCCGCCGCGGCCGTGCTGGCCGCGCAGGTGCCGGACTGCCGCGTCGTCATGCTCACGACGTTCGGCCGCGCCGGCTACCTGCGCCGCGCGATGGAGGCCGGGGCGGTCGGGTTCGTCGTCAAGGACGCGCCGGCCGACGCCCTCGCCGACGCGATCCGCCGGGTCGTGAAGGGCGAGCGCGTGGTCGACCCGGCGCTCGCGGTCGCGACCCTCGCCGCGGGCGAATCCCCGCTGACGGCGCGCGAACGCGACGTCCTCATCACCGCGCGGACCGGCGCGACCGTCGCCGAGATCGCGGCGCGGCTCTACCTGTCCGAAGGCACCGTGCGGAACTACGTCTCCGCGGCGATCACCAAGACCGGCGGGCGCAACCGCGTCGACGCCGTCCGGATCGCCGACGACCGCGGCTGGCTCTGATTGGCCCGGTCCGGCGGCGCGGAATCGGATCTTCTGCCGGGCCGGTCGCCGAGCGGGCGCACGGCAACGACGTCCTGCGCGGCTTCTACACGGCGTTCGGCACCCGCGTGCACCGCGACAAAGCACCGGTCGACCGCCCGGTCGTCAGCCCGGTCCCCCTCGGCGAGGCGGCGGGACGGCTCTGGGACGGCGTCGTGCTCGTGACCGGCACGGCGGGCTTCTTCGAACTGAAGCGCGGCCGCGGCCGGCCGGTCACGAGCTGAGCGTCAGGCGTTCTCGTCGAACGGGATGCCGCCCGGCTTCGCCTTGCCGAGGTTGCCGGCGAACTGGTCGTCCTTGATGCCGAAGGTCGCGCTGCCGAAGTTCGCCGCGACGAGCTTGTCGCGGAGCCCGGCCGGGTAGCCGTCCCAGCCGACCAGGGTCGGGTACTGCCAGACGCCCTTGTGGTTCTCCGGCGGGTCGTCGTTGCCGTTGGCCGAGCGGAAGCAGTGCGTCGAGCCGCCGTCCTTGTGGTAGACGACCTTCGCGTGCGTGCCCTCGAACAGCATGCTCGCGCGGTCGTGCACCGCGAAACCGCCGTGCTGCGACGTCGCCACGTACTCGACCTGGTTGTCCTTGACCCACACGACGATGTGTTCCCAGTCGTGGCGGTGCCCGGCGCTGCCGGGGCCGAGCGAGGCCTGGTCCTTCTCGAAGTAGAGCGTGTACATCACCGCGCACCAGCCGTTGTTGCACTTCTGGCGCGAGTAGGAGTTGGTGTTGTCGAGGTCCCAGGAGTCGCGGCAGTGGCCGTTGGTGTCGCCGCCGAGGGACAGGCCGGGCGCGATGGTCCCGTCCGGCCCGATCGCCGGGGTCGGGTAACAGCCGTCCTTGTCGTAGTCGAAGGCCGGCTGGAACGTCTTCTCGAAGTCGCTCGCGTTGGCGGGCAGGGCGCCGGGCGGGTCGGCGAACGCCGTCGCCGGGAAGGCCACGGCGAGGCCCAGCGCGGCGGCGGCCACAGCGGCCAGGGTGCGGGATCGGTGCGCCATTACGTACTCCCTCGGTCGCGGTCGGAAATTTTCCGACAAGAGATCCGAGGTCAGCGTCCCCACCTCACCAGAGCTCCGCAACGGTACCCACGGCGAGTCTGCCCGCCCGGAACCGTCACCAGGGCACGAACGCGCACTCCTGCCCCGGTCAGCGGCACGTCCGTGAATGCCACATTCACGGACACTATGTCCCTCGATGTGGCATTCACGGACTACCGGAGCCGGGCCTCGGCGGCGGCCCAGTCGGCGTGGGCCGTCGGGTCGTAGCGGCGGACCTCCTGGGTTTCGCGGACCAGGGCGCGCATCGACGGCAGGTCCGGGAGGTCCTCGCCCAGGGCTCGGGCCTGGACCAGGACGTTGCCCAGGGCGGCCGCTTCGACTGGGCCCGCGAGGACCGGGACGCCGCACGCGTCCGCCGTCAGCTGGCACAGGAGTTCGTTGCGGGCTCCGCCGCCGACGATGTGAACCACGTCGAACGAGCGGCCGGAGATCGCCGCGGCCGCGCGGAGGGTGCGGCGGTGGGCCAGGGCCAGACTGTCCACAATGCACCGGACGACCTCGGCCGGCGTTGACGGCGGGCGCTGGCCGGTGGCGCGGCAAGCCGCCGCGATACGGGCGGGCATGTCGCCCGGCGGCAGGAACGCGGGCGCGTCGATGTCCACGACCGCCGCGAGGGCCGGGGCCGAGGCGGCCGCCGCGAGCAGGTCCGGCAGGTCCGTGCGCGACCACGTCCGCAGGGTCTCCGACAGCACCCACAGGCCCATCACGTTGCGCAGGAACCGGATCGTGCCGTCGACGCCGCCTTCGTTGGTGAAGTTCGCGGCCAGCGCTGCGTCGCCCAGCTCAGGTTCGGACAGCTCCAGCCCGGCCAGCGACCAGGTGCCGCAGGAGATGTACGCGAAATTCGTGCCCGGTTCAGCCGGGACCGCGACGACGGCCGACGCCGTGTCGTGCGAGCCGACCGCGATCACCGGCACGCCGGACAGCTCCCGCGCCGGGCCCACCACCGTGCCGGGGTCGCGCAGCGGTGGCAGCAGCCGCGACGGGATGCCCACCCGCGCGGCCAGGTCAGCAGCCCAGGTCCGCGCGCGGACGTCGTAGAGCTGGGTGGTCGACGCGTTGGTGCGCTCGGCGCCGATCTCGCCGGTCAGCCAGTAGTTCAGCAGGTCCGGAATCAGCAGCATAGTGTGGGCCGCGGTGAGCCGGTCCGGTTCGGACACCAGCTGGTACAGCGTGTTGAACGGCAGCTGCTGCAGCCCGGTGACGTCGTACAGCTCGCGGGCGGAGATCGACGCCGCCACCTTCTCGGGCACGCCGTCGGTGCGGGAGTCGCGGTGGTGCACGGGGTTGCCGAGCAACGCGCCGGACTCGTCGAGGAGCCCGTAGTCGACGGCCCAGGAGTCGATGCCGATGCCGTCCAGCGGGCCGGCGTCCCGGATCCCGGCGAGGGTCTCCCGGTACAGCCCCAGGACGTCCCAGTACAGCGCCGGCCCCGCCCGGACGCCGCCGTTGGGGAACCGCCGGACCTCCTCCAGGCTGAGGCGGCCCGGCCCCGCGGTCCCGGCCATCACGCGCCCGCTGGACGCGCCGAGGTCGACGGCCGCGACCCGCGTCACGCCCGCACCACGGTCAGCTCCAGCCCGAGCAGGTCCGCCACCGCCGTCAGCTCGGCGACGCGGTGGCCGGTGCCCAGCGCCCAGTGGTGCGCGATGCCGCTGGCCGACCAGGCGTCGGTCCACTCCCCCGGGTCGCACCCGAAGTCGACGCGGGACGTCGTGTTGCCGATCCGCAGCAGCGGCCCGGGCACGACCGTGCCCTCGGACGCGACGAGCGAGAACGTGCCGTCGAGGCCCTGGGCCAGCCCGCAGAGCGTCACCGGCCCCTGCTTGACGTCGAACTCCACCGAGACGCCCCAGCCGCGCTTGCCGTGGTAGACACCCAGGCCGCGCAGCAGCGGCTTGCGGGCGCTGATGCCGAGGTGGGCCGGGCCGTCGTGGCCCATCTCGACCACGTTGTCGTGGAAGTTCAGCGCCTGCAGCTCGGTGAACGAGCCGCCCGCGCCGAGCCGGTCCATCAGCAGCATGGCCAGCGACGTCCGCAGCTCGTACTCGCCGACGGCGGGGATGCCGCGGGCGGTGAGCAGGGACGCGCCGAGGATGAACCCGGCGCCGACGCGCTCGTGGGTCTCGCCGTCGAGCCCGCGGTGGTAGTACGCGAGGGAGTCGAGGGAGAAGTCCTCGACGAGCCGGTCCAAAGCGACAGAAACGCGAGCACCCCAAGCGAAGTCTTCGTCCACAACGGACTCGTCCACAGTGAACACGTCGCACGCCAGGGCGACGCGGTCGGCCGTCTCGCTTTCGGTGACCTTCTCGACGCGCACGCGCAGGTCGTCGATCTCCAGGATCTCGACGTGCCCGCCGAGCTGGCCGGACACGAGCGTCGGGTCGGTCGAGACGTCCATCATGCCCGGGTAGAGGTGCCCGAGCAGGCCGTGGCGGCCGTGGCGGAACGCCGCCCGCACGCCCGCCGCTTTGATCCAGCGCTCGATCCGCGTCCAGGCGCGCGTGTCCTCCAGGTACCCGGACACCGAGCGGAACTCGACGCCGAGGCGGCGGAACGCGTTGGCCATCTCCGGCAGCGGGCAGGCGCCGCAGTAGGCCAGCCACGCGCCGGTGTCGAAGGACTCGTGGTCCATCGCCTCGGTGGGCTGCAGGTTCAGCAGCAGCACCGGCGCCCCCGACCGCTGGGCGACCGGCGCCAGCATGCTGGACGTCAGGTACGTCGTGAGGAAGCCGATGATCAGGTCGCACCCGGCGACCCTCAGCTTCTCCGCGGCCGCCGCGCTCTCCTGGGCGTCCGAGACGAACCCGACGTCGACGACCTCGCAGTCCATTCCGGACAGTCGTTCGGCGACGCGCCGGGCCGACGCCTGCAGCTGCGGCAGCAGCTTCGGGAACTGCGGCCAGTACGCGCCGAGCCCGCCCGCGACGAGCCCGACGCGGGTCTTGCGCGGCGTGATGCGGTCGAGGGTCATCGTCCTCCTTAGCGCAGGAACGCCGCGGCCACCCCGGCGTCCACCGGCACGTGCAGGCCGGTGGTGTGGGTCAGGTCGCCGCCGGTGAGGGCGAACACCGCCGCCGCGACGTGCTCGGGCAGCACCTCGCGCTTGAGGATGGTCCGCTGGGCGTAGAACTCGCCGAGCTTCGCCTCCTCGACGCCGTACACCGCGGCGCGCTGCGCACCCCAGCCGCCGGCGAAGATGCCGGAGCCCTGGACGACGCCGTCCGGGTTGACGCCGTTGACGCGGATGCCGTACGCGCCAAGTTCGGCGGCCAGGAGCCGGACCTGGTGGGCCTGGTCGGCCTTGGCCGCGCCGTAGGCGACGTTGTTGGGGCCCGCGAACACCGAGTTCTTGGACGAGATGTAGACGATGTCGCCGCCGTTGTCCTGGTCGATCATGGCCTTCGCCGCGGCGCGCGCGACGAGGAACGAGCCCTTGGCCATGACGTCGTGCTGCAGGTCCCAGTCGCGTTCGGTCGTCTCCAGCAGCGGCTTCGAGATGGACAGCCCGGCGTTGTTGACGACCAGGTCGATCCCGCCGAAGGCCAGCACGGTCGCGTCGATCGCGGCCTGCACGGCGTCGGCGTCGGTGACGTCGGCCGTCACCGCGAGACCGCCGATTTCTGCGGCGACTTCAGAAGCGGCGGAAGCGTTCAGGTCGGCGATCGTGACGCACGCGCCCTCGGCGGCGAGCCGCAGCGCGATGGCCTTGCCGATGCCCGAGCCGGCGCCGGTCACCAGCGCGATCCGCCCGGCGAGGGGTTTCGGCTTTGGCATCCGCTGCAGCTTGGCCTCTTCGAGGGCCCAGTACTCGATGCGGAACTTCTCGCTCTCGGCGATCGGCGCGTACGTCGAGACGGATTCCGCGCCACGCATGACGTTGATCGCGTTGACGTAGAACTCCCCCGCCACCCGGGCGGTCTGCTTGTCCTTGCCGAACGAGAACATCCCGACGCCGGGCACGAGCACGATCGCCGGGTCGGCCCCGCGCATCGCGGGCGAGTCCGGGGTCGCGTGCCGCTCGTAGTAGGCACGGTATTCGTCGCGGTACTCGGCGTGCAGTTCCTTCAACCGCGCGACGACGTCCTCCAGGGGCGCCGAGCTGGGCAGGTCGACGACGAGCGGCCGGACCTTGGTGCGCAGGAAGTGGTCCGGGCAGGACGTCCCGAGTGCGGAGAGGGGTGCGAGCTTCTCGCGGGCCAGGAACTCGAGGACGGCGTCGCTGTCGGTGTAGTGCCCGACGACGCGCTGGTCGGTCGACGCGAGTCCGCGGACCACCGGAGCCAACGCGGCCGCGCGCTGCCTACGTGAAGCGTCAGGCAGCGCCTCGAAGCCGGGGACGACGGGACCGAACGGCTCGGCCGAACCCCGCGCGGCCAGGAACTCCTCGGCCGTGCGGATGATGTCGAGGGAGTTGCGCTCGCACTCCTCCGAGGTCGCGCCCCACGCGGTGATGCCGTGGCCGCCGAGGATGACGCCGATGGCCTGCGGGTTGGCCGCCTTGACCGCGGCGATGTCGAGACCCAGCTGGAAGCCGGGACGCCGCCAGTCGACCCACGCGACGCGGTCGCCGAAGCACTCCTTGGTCAGGGCGGCGCCGTCGGCCGCCGTGGCCAGGGCGATGCCGGAGTCCGGGTGCAGGTGGTCGACGTGCGAGGCCTCGACGAGCCCGTGCATCGCGGTGTCGATCGAGGGGGCCGCGCCGCCGCGGCCGTGCAGGCAGTAGTCGAACGCGGCGACCATCTCGTCTTCGCGCTCGACGCCCGGGTAGACGTCGACGAGCGCGCGCAGCCGGTCGAGCCGCAGCACGGCGAGCCCGGACTCCTTGAGCGTCCCGAGGTCGCCGCCGGAGCCCTTGACCCACAGCACCTCGGTCGGCGCGCCGGTGACCGGGTCGGTGAGGTCGCCCTTGGCGGAGGTGTTGCCGCCGGCGTAGTTGGTGTTCCGCGGGTCGGCGCCGAGCGCGTTGCTGCGCGCCACCAGGTCCTCCGGCACGGTCATGCTCATGCTCCCCATCCGGCCTGCGTGCCGCCGGCGCGCTCGGCCACGATCTTGTCCTGGTACCCGCTGCGGTGGTAGGCCGCGACCGGGTCGGGGTCGAGCCCGTCTTCTTCGCGGATTTCGGCCAGCAGCGGCCTGACGTCGGTGTTGTAGGCGTCCATCAGGACGGCGTTGGCTTCGAGGACGTTGCCGGCCTGCTGGGCGGCGCGCAGGTCGTCGCGGTCGACGAGCAGCGCCTTGGCCGTCGCCTCCTGGACGTTGAGCACCGAGCGGATGATCGCCGGGATCTTGGCCTCGATGTTGTGGCACTGGTCGAGCATGAACGCGATGCCGTAGGCCGGGTCGAGGGCGTCGCCGCGGACGATCTCGTACATGATCCGGAACAGCTGGAACGGGTCGGCCGCGCCGGCCATCAGGTCGTCGTCTGCGTAGAAGCGGGAGTTGAAGTCGAACGCGCCGAGCTTCCCGGCGCGCAGCAGGAACGCCACGATGAACTCGATGTTCGTGCCGGGCGCGTGGTGGCCGGTGTCGATGCAGACCGTGGCCTTCTCGCCCAGCTCCATGCAGTGCGCGTACGACGTGCCCCAGTCCGGGACGTCGGTGGCGTAGAAGGCGGGCTCGAACAGCTTGTACTCCAGCAGGATCCGCTGGTCGTCGCCGAGCCGGTCGTAGGTCTCCTTCAGGGCCGCGGCGAGGCGGTCCTGGCGGTCGCGGATGTCGTCCTGGCCCGGGTAGTTGATGCCGTCGGAGAACCACAGCTTCAGGTCGCGGGAGCCCGTGGCGTCCATGATGGAGATCGCCTCGAGCAGGTGGTCGGTCGCCTTGCGGCGGATCCCGGCCTCGGGGTTGGTCACCGAGCCGAGCTTGTAGTCCTCGTCCTGGAAGACGTTGGTGTTGATGGCGCCGATCTCGACGCCGAGGTCGCGCGCGTACGCGGTGAGGGCGCCGTAGTCGTCGACGCGGTCCCACGGGATGTGCAGCGCCACGCTCGGCGCGATGCCGGTGAACCGGTGCACGGTCGCGGCGTCGGCGATCTTCTCTTCGGCCGTGCGCGGGACGCCGGGCTGCGGGAACACCTTGAAGCGGGTGCCCGAGTTGGCGTACGCCCACGACGGCGTCTCGATGCGCTGCGCCCGCAGGGCCTGTTTCACGGCCGTCATGTCGCGCAAGACGATCACTGTCCTTCCCGGACGGAGGGGGTTTCGAGGTGGAAGACCTCGTGCAGCAGCCGGAACCCCTCGTCGGGTGGGCCGCCGTCGAGGCCGGTGAAGAACTCCGCCATCGCCGCCTGCCAGCGGGTGTTGACCTCGGTGCGGGCCATCGCGGCCTGCGCGGCGGCGAGGTCGTCGGCTTCGACGTAGCCGATGAGCAGGCCGTCCTCGCGCAGGAAGAGCGAGTAGTTGCGCCAGCCCGTGTCGTGCAGGGCCTGGCGCATCTCCGGCCACACCGCGCGGTGCCGTTCGGCGTACTCGGCCGCGCGGTCCGGCTTCACCTGCAGGCAGAAGCAGTAACGGGGCATCTTCCGTAGTCCTTTGTGGACCCGCGGCCGGACCGGGGCGGCGATCCGGTCCGGCCGCGGGAGCTGATCAGAAGTTGAACTTGTCGATGTTGTTCGCGTCGAAGGTCGTCGGCGGGCCGAGGACGATCTCACCGCTCGCGCCGATGGTGTACTCACCGAGCTTGCCGGCCTTGAACTTCTGGCCCTCGGCGCCGGTGATCTGGCCGGAGCTGAGCGCGACGCCGGCGTACGCGGCGAGGTAGCCGATGTCGGCCGGGTTCCACAGCGCGAACTGCTTCACGGTGCCGTCCTTGACGAACGCGCGCATCTGGTTCGGCGTGCCGAGCCCGGTCACCGCGACCTTGCCCTTGTAGCTCGACGAGCTGACGTAGCGCGCGGCGGCCGCGATGCCCACGGTGGTCGGCGAGACGATCACCTTGAGGTTCGGGAACGACTGCAGCAGGCCCTGGGCCTCCTGGAACGACTTCTGGTCGTCGTCGTTGCCGTAGGCGATCTTGTCCAGCTTCAGGCCCGCGTAGTCCGGCTTGGCGAGCTCCTTCTTGAGGACCTCGATCCAGGCGTTCTGGTTGGTGGCGTTCGGCGTCGCGGACAGGACCGCGATCTCGCCGGAGCCGCCGGAGAGGTCCTTGGCCTGCTTGGCCAGCGCCTCGCCGATGCCCTGGGTGGTGGCCTGGTTGATGAAGACGTCGCGGCAGTCCTTGGCGGCGTCGGAGTCGAAGGCGACGACCTTGATGCCGGCGGTGCGGGCTTGATTGAGCGACGGGCAGACCGCGTTCGGGTCGTTCGCGGCGATGCCGATCACGTTCTGCTGCTGCTGGATCAGCGTGTTGATGTAGCTGACCTGCGACGACGCGCTCGCGTCGTTCGGGCCGACCAGCTTGTACTCGCCCTTCAGCTCGTCGAGCGCGGTCTTGCCGCCGCTGACCTCGATGTCGCTGTAGGGGTTGTTGAGCTGCTTGGGGAGGAACGCCATCTTGACGCCCTCCTTGGCCGCGGCGTTCGGGTTCGCCGCCGCCGTGGACTGCTGGGCACCGGCATCGGTGCTGTCGTTCTTCGTCGTGCCGCTGCAGGCGGCCAGGACGAGCACCAGCCCGGCCGACACTGCGCCGGTGATGAACCGTCGGGACATCTTCGTCACCTTTCTGGGGATACCGCGCCGGTAGCTGTGGCCCGGTTCCGCCGCCGGAGCGCCGTTCGGGCCGAGGACACGATGTTGGGGAGCAGGACCGACACGATCAGGAGCACGCCGGTCACGATGTTGAGCGCCTCGTTCGAGACGTCCTGCAGGCGCAGGGCGTTCTGCAGGGAGGCCAGCAGCACCACGCCGGCGAGCACGCCGGGCAGGGTGCCCTTGCCGCCGAAGATGGACACGCCGCCCAGCAGGACCGCGGCCACGACGGCGAGTTCGAGGCCGAAGCCGTTGTCCGCGCGGGCGCTGGAGTAACGCAGCGTCCACAGCACGCCGGCGACCCCGGCGACCGCGCCGCTCACGACGTAGAGCCAGAACTTCAGCCGCCCGGTGCGGATCCCGGCGAACCGCGCGGCCTGCTCGCCGGCGCCGGCCGCGAAGACGCTGCGGCCGACCGGCGTCGCGTGCAGCACCAGGCCGAACAGCGCCGCCACCACGATCAGCGGGATCAGGACGTTCGGGATCGGGCCGTCGCCGATGGTCCCGGTGACCCAGCTCGTGTAGTCGCGCGGGAAGTCGGCGACGGCGCCGTCGCCGAGGACG
The DNA here is from genome assembly GCF_023023025.1 of Amycolatopsis sp. WQ 127309. Taxonomy (NCBI): domain Bacteria; kingdom Bacillati; phylum Actinomycetota; class Actinomycetes; order Pseudonocardiales; family Pseudonocardiaceae; genus Amycolatopsis; species Amycolatopsis sp. WQ 127309. The sequence continues at coordinate 7,911,812 of NZ_CP095481.1, read as the reverse complement.
ACGAACGCCAGGCCGCGGTACAGCGCGAGCGTGCCGATCGTGACGGCGAGGGCGGGCAGTTTCAGGACGGTGACGAAGAAGCCGTTCACCGCGCCGAGGATCGCGCCGAGCAGGATGCACAGCGGGATGATCGTCTCGATCGAGAGGCCCGCGTCCCACAGCGAGCCCATCACCGCGGACGTCAGCCCGAGCGTGCTCGCCACCGAAAGGTCGATCTCGCCGGTGACGATGATGAACGTCATCGGCAGCGCGATCAGCGCGATCGGCAGCAGGTCGAGCAGCAGGAAGGTGAAGTTGCGGCTGGTGCCGAAGTTCTCGACGGCGCCGGAGGCCACCAGCACCACGACGACCGTCACGAGCACGACCGCGGCGTCCCAGCTGAGCAGCCTGCCGAACCGGTTCCCGGTGTCAGACATGGGAATCCCTCTTCTTCAGTGCTTTGGCGACCCGGACGGCGACCAGCCGGTCGGCGCCGATCGCGAGCAGGATCAGCGCGCCGACGATCGCCTGCTGCCAGAACTGGTTGATGTCGAGCACGGCCAGGGCGCTGCCGATGACCGTGAGCAGCAGCGCGCCGAGGCCGGCACCCCAGACCGAGCCGCTGCCGCCGAACACCGCGACCCCGCCGACGACGGCCGCGGCGACGACGTTCAGCTCGTAGCCGGTGCCCGCGGCGGCGTCGACGGTGCCGAACCGCGCCGCGAACAGCACCCCGGCCAGGCCGGCGAGCGCGCCGCTGACCAGGAACGCGGCGCTGGTGTTGCGGCCGACCTTGATGCCCGCGAGCTGGGCCGCCTGCGGGCTGGAGCCCATGGCGTACAGCTCGCGGCCGGCGCGGTAGCTGCGCAGCACGATCCCGGCGAGCACCAGCACGACCACCGCGATCAGCACCAGCCACGGGATCCCGAGGATCGACGCCGTGCCGAAGTCCAGGAAGGACTGCGGCAGCTTGTCGGCGTTGATCTGCTGGCCGCCGGCCCAGAAGAAGCTGACCCCGCGGAAGGCGTAGAGCGTGCCGAGGGTGACGACCAGCGCCGGCACCTGGCCGAACCGCACGAGCACGCCGTTGAGCAGGCCGCAGACCGCGCCGACGACGATCCCGGCGAGCACCGCGACGATCACCGGCAGGCCCGGGTTGTCGCGCATCAGCGAGCCGACGGCGAACGCCGACAGGCCGAGCACGGACCCGACCGACAGGTCGATGTTGCGGGTGATGATCACGACCGCCTGCCCGACGGCCAGCACCGCGAGGATCGCCGTGCCGAGCAGGATGTCGCGGATGCTCTGCCCGGACAGGAACCGGGAGTTCTGCGTCGCGGTGAACACGACCAGCACGATCAGGGCCAGCACGATCCCGGACTCGCGGGCCTTGAAGACGTTCGCGGTCCACGACTGCCGTTCCCTCAGGGACTCCCGCGGCGGTGCGGCCACCTCGGTCGCGTTCACGCGGCGGCCCCCTGTCCCATCGCGGCGAACATGACCGAGTCTTCGGTGGCTTCGGCGCGCGGGAGCTCGGCGACGATCCGCCCCTCCCGCATCACCAGCACGCGGTCGGCCATGCCCAGCACCTCCGGCAGTTCGGACGACACCATGACGACGGCGACGCCTTCGGCCGCGAGCGACGACATCAGCCGGTGCACCTCGGCCTTCGTGCCGACGTCGATGCCGCGGGTCGGTTCGTCCACGATCAGGACCTTCGGGGCCATCGCCAGCCACTTGGCCAGCACGACCTTCTGCTGGTTGCCGCCGGACAGCGTGCCGACGGGGTCGCCGAGGCGGCGGTACTTGGTGCGCAGCCGCTCGGTCCAGTGCGCCGCCTCTTGCCGTTCGCTCCCGCCGGAGAGGAACCCGAGCTTCGCGAGCGCGCCGGAGCGCGGCAGCGTCACGTTGCGCTCGATCGACAGGTCCATGATCAGGCCCTGCTGGCGCCGGTCCTCGGGGACCAGCGCCATCCCGGCGTTCATCGCGGCCCGCGACGAGTGCGCCTTGAGCTTCTTTCCGTTGACGCGCACGACTCCGGCGTCACGTTCGTCCACTCCGAACACGGCTTGGACGACCTCGGAGCGCCCGGACCCGACGAGCCCGGCGAACGCGACGATCTCCCCCGCGCGCACCGAGAAGGAGATGTCGCGGAAGACGCCTTCCCGGGCCAGGCCTTCGACTTCGAGGACCACGGCGCCGGGTTCCACGTCCTGCTTGGGGAACAACGCGTCCAGGTCGCGCCCGACCATGCGGTGGACCATCTCGTCGACCGTGACGTCGGCGACCAGGTCGGTGGAGACGTGCTTGCCGTCGCGCATGATCGTGACGCGCTGGCAGAGCTCGGTGATCTCCTCGAAGCGGTGCGAGATGAACATGATCGCCGCACCTTCCTCACGCAGCGTCCGCGCGACCGTGAACAGCCGCTCGACCTCGACGCGGCTCAGCGCGGCGGTCGGCTCGTCCATGATCAGCACGCGGGCGTCCGCGCTCAACGCCTTGGCGATCTCGACGATCTGCTGGTCGGCGATCGACAGCCCGCGGGCCGGGCGGGCCGGGTCGATCCGGACGCCGAGCCGCTTGAACAGCCGGTCGGCTTCGGCGCGGATCGCGGCCCGGTCGATGCGGCCGAGGCTCTTGCGCGGGTGACGGCCCATGACGATGTTCTCCGCGACCGAAAGGTCGGGGAACAGCGTGGGCTCCTGGTAGATCACCGCGATGCCGGCGGCCTTGGCGTCGGCCGGGGAGCCGAACGTGACCGGCTCGCCGTCGAGCAGCAGCGTGCCGTCGTCGGGCTTGTGCACGCCGGCCAGCATCTTGACGATCGTCGACTTGCCGGCGCCGTTCTCCCCGACCAGCGCGTGGGCCTCTCCGGCGTGCAGGGGGAACGACACTCCGGCGACCGCCGCGACGGCGCCGAACGACTTGCTCACGCCGCGCACCTCCAGCAGAGGGGCTCGGCCCGGGTCCTGCCGCGTCATCGCGACCTCCGGTTCGAAGGGCTATTGAAAGGTTTCACAAACCTGGCGCGGTGACGCTACTATGCAGCCGAAGAACAAGTCAATGCATCCACCGAACCGTGGCCAAACGTCGTCGGGACCACGCAGTTGGTGGCGATGTTACGTTTCAACGGTGCGTGCTCAGGAGGGGGTCAGATGACGGTCCAGGAGTCCGGCGCCGAGCCGAGAGCGGCGGGCATGAAGGACGTCGCCGCGGCCGCGGGCGTCTCCCTCGGCACGGTGTCCAACGTGCTGAACCGGCCCGACCGCGTCAGCCCCGCCACGCGCGCGAAGGTCGAGGCCGCGATGGCCGAACTCCGCTTCGTGCGCAACGAATCCGCGCGGCAGCTCCGGGCGGGCCGCAGCCGCGTGCTGGCCTACGTGATGCTCGACGGCAGCAACCCCTTCTTCACCGACGTCGCGGCCGGCATGGAAGACGCCGCCGACGAGAGCGACCTCTCCCTGTTCCTCTGCAACAGCGCCCACCAGCCGTCGCGGGAAGAGGCCTACCTCGGCCGCCTCGAACAGCAGCGCGTGCAAGGCATCCTCATCACGCCGGTCGACCCGGACGCGCCGCTGCTGCACGAGATCGCCCGCCGCGGCACGCCGGTCGTCGTCGTCGACCGCACCCCGGACGGCACCGCGCACTGCTCGGTGGCGGTCGACGACGTCTACGGCGGCGAGATCGCCGTCCGGCACCTGATCGAGCAGGGCCACGAGCGGATCGCGTTCATCGGCAACCACACGACGGTCGGCCAGGTGCGCGACCGCCGTCAGGGCGCGCTGCGCGCACTGGCCGCGGCCGGCCTGGCCCCGGACCGCCTGGTCGACCTCACGACGACGGCGCTGACGGTCGCCGACGGCCGCGGCGCCGGCGAGCGCCTGGCGGGCCTGCCGTCGGCGATCCGCCCGACCGCCGCGTTCTGCGCCAACGACCTGGTCGCCCTCGGCCTGCTGCAGACGTGCGCCACGCTGCGCATGCGCGTCCCGGAGGACCTGGCGATAGTGGGCTACGACGACATCGAGTTCGCCGCGGCGGCCGCGGTCCCCCTCACCTCGGTCCGCCAGCCCCGCCACCGCCTCGGCCGCACCGCGGCGGAGCTGCTACTGGCCGAAACCACCGAAACCGCCCACGAGCACCGGCAGGTCGTCTTCACCCCGGAACTGGTGGTACGCACCTCGACCCTGCGCTGACCTGGCCCCCGTAATGGCGTGTTGATCAGGTGCGATGCCACAGTGGGTCCGTTGGGGACACACTGGAGCCGACGAGCGTGGTGCTCGCCCGGGCACGGAGGTCGGCATGGCGGACGGACGGCGGCTCTCGCGGCGCGGGTTCCTCGCCGCGAGCGGGGCCGCGTTCGGGGCCGCCGTCGTGGGGACCACCGTCGCCGGGTCCGCCGGGATGGGGGAACCGGACCCGGATGCCGTGCGGCTGGGCGATTTCTGGCTGTTCGGGCGGTACGAGGACGGCTGCGCCGACGCCGACTTCGACGAAGAAGACCTTTCGCCCGTGCAGCTCCCCCACTGCGTGACGCCGTTGTCGTGGACCGGCTGGGACCCGGCGTCGTGGCAGGACCGGTGGATCTACCGCAAGCACTTCACGGTGTCCCCGGCGATGGTCTCCGAGCGCGTCCGGGCTCGCTTCGACGGCGTCATGACCAACGCGGCCGTGTACCTCAACGGCACGCTCGTCACCTCCCACAACGGCGGCTATCTGCCGTTCGAGGTGGAGCTGCCGCAGGTCACCGCGGGTGACAACATCCTCGCCGTGGTGGTCGACGGGCGGTGGCAGCTCGACGTCCCGCCCAACCTGCCGCGGATGGCCGGCCCGTCGGTGATCGACTTCTACCAGCCGGCCGGGATCTACCGTCCGGCCACGATCGGCACGGTGCCGCGCACCCGCATCACCGACGTCTTCGCGTGCCCCACCGACGTCCTCACCCCGGCCCGGTCGCTGCGCTTGACCTGCGAGCTGGACACGACCGCCGCGATCGCCGAACCGCTGCAGCTCACGGCGTCGGTGAGCCAGGCCGGGCGCGAGCTGGCCCAGGCCGCCACGACCGTCGGGCCGATGCCGGTCGGGACGAAGACCGTCACGTTCGAGGTGGGCGGGCTCGGCGCGGTCCGGCTGTGGGACGTCGCGGATCCCGCGCTGTGTGACGTCACCGTGAGCGTGCGCTCCGGGCCGCGCCGGCTCGACCAGCGCGTGGTGCGCGTCGGGTTCCGCGAAGCCAGGTTCACCCCGGACGGCTTCTTCCTCAACGGCAGCCGGCTCAAGCTGTTCGGCCTCAACCGGCACCAGTGGTACCCGTTCGCCGGCGGCGCGATGCCCGACCGCGTCCAGCGGCGTGACGCCGAGATCCTGCGCCGCGAGCTGAACTGCACGATGGTCCGGTGCTCGCACTACCCGCAGTCGAGCGCGTTCCTCGACGCCTGCGACGAGCTGGGCCTGCTGGTGTGGGAGGAGATCCCGGGCTGGGGCCGCGTCGGCGACGCCGCCTGGCAGCAGCAGAACCTGCGTGACGTCTCCGCGATGGTGATCCGGGACCGCAACCACCCGAGCGTCGTCGTCTGGGGCACCCGCGTCAACGAGGCCGCCGGGACGACCGAGATGTACCTGAAGACCGGCAGGCTGGCGAAGCAGCTGGACCCGTCGCGCCCGACCAGCGGCGCGCTGGCCAGCACCACCGGCGCGCGGCTGGCGCTGCCGCCGGGCACCGACGAGCAGGTCCTCGCCTACAACGACTACACCGCGCACCGCGGCGCGCCGTTCCAGCTCAAGGCGCCGCGCCCCGGGGTGCCGTACCTGGTGACGGAGTCGATCGGCACGCTCGCCGGCGTCCGCGCGTACCGCCGGACCGACCCGAACGCCACGCAGCAGCTGCAGGCCGAGCTGCACGCGAAGGCCCACGACCTGGCCGCGGCCGACGACCACTACAGCGGGCTGCTCGCGTGGTGCGCGTTCGACTACCCGTCGGGCTGGCAGCGCTCACTGGGCGGCTCGAAGTTCGCCGGCGTGTCCGACATCTTCCGGATCCCGAAGCCGGCCGCGGCGTTCTACGCCTCGCAGGGCGACCCGCGGGTGCGCGCGGTCGTCGAGGCCGGGTTCGCGTGGGACGACGGGGTGCCGCTGCCGGGCCCGGGCGCGACGATCTGGTCGAACTGCGACCGCCTGGAGCTGTTCCTCGGCGGCCGGCACGCGGGCACGGCCCGCAGCCGCCGGGCGGACTTCCCCCACCTGGCGCACCCGCCGTTCGCGGTGGACGTCCCGCTGACCCGGGCCGAGCTGCGGATCGACGGCTACCTGGGTGACCGCCTGGTCGTGACCCGGCGCTACAGCGGCGACCGGAGCCGGGACGCGCTGAGCTGCGTCCCGGACGACACGGACCTGCAGGCCGACGGGGCCGACGCGACCCGCGTCGTCGTGGCGGTGACGGACCGCTACGGCACCCTGCGCGCGTCGGCGGGCGGCAAGGTGACGCTGGCGCTGACGGGCCCGGCCGAGCTGGTCGGCGACACCACGCTGGACCTCGCCGCGACCGGCGGCGCGGCGGCGGTGTGGCTGCGCCCGTTCGCGGGACCGGCGGGAACGCTCACGCTGACGGCCCGCCACGACACGCTGGGCACCACGACGGCCACGGTCACGACCCGCGCCCCGGGCGCGGCCCCCACCGCCGCCACCCGGCCGTGACCGCCCGCGGGTCAGGCCTCGCCGGTGAGCACGGCGGCGAGGACGGCGACCTGGCTCAGCGGCAACGTCGGGCTCGCCGTCAGCAGGGTCAGAGGGCCGCCCGCCGCGAGGTCCACCAGCCTCGCCAAGGCCGCCAGCTGGTCCGGCTCGCGCAGTTCCGCGCGGTAGCGCTGCGCGAACTCGGGGAAGCGGTCCGGGTCGTGGCCGTACCAGGTGCGCAGCTCGTCCGAGGGCGCCAGCTGGCGGTACCAGCCGTCCAGCTCGACCGCCCGGGACGCGCCGCGCGGCCAGAGCCGTTCCACGAGCACACGGGTACCGTCGGCGGGCCCGGCCGGGTCGGTCAGGCGCGCCACGCGGACCGGCGTGGGGTGCATGCGCGCATTCTGCGTCGCGCCCGCCCGCTCCGCCACTCCGGACGCCACCACCCGAGACCTGGGAGAACGCCGTGCGCAACCGCGTGACGCCGACCGGCGGGATCGTCGACGTCCCCCTGCGCGGCGCGTGGACCGGCAACCGCGGGGTGCTGCACGAGGGCCACGACATCGTCCGCTTCCACGCCGGCGACCTGTGGATCACCTGCGTGCTCGAGTTCCGCGGCCGGTGGCGCGAGCAGTGGCTGCCAGGCCGCTACACGCACCTGTACTTCCACGACGAGGCCGTCTCGTTCGCCGCCGGGCACCGGCCGTGCGGCGAGTGCCGCCGCGCCGGCTACACCGCCTACCGCGACGCCTGGGGCGGCGAGCCGTCCGCGACGGCGATGAACCGGCAGCTGCACCGCGAACGCCTCCACCGCGGCACCCACCGCCGCCGGCTGCACGAACTGCCCTGGACCGGCCTCCCGGACGGCGTCTTCGTCCTCCGCGGCGACGACCCGGAACTGGTCCTCGGCGACCACCTCACGGAGTGGACGACCACGGGCTACGGCACCCGGCGGCCGCGTCCCGCCACCGGCACCGTCCCGGTCCTCACTCCCCCGGCGACGATCGCCGTGCTGCGCGCCGGCTACCCCGTGCAGATCGACGACACCGCGCGCTGAACCGAGGCTTGCGGGCCGGACCGTCCCGACCGAGACTGCCGGGATGGATCAGGTCACCGCCGCCCTCGTCGACCGCGCCCGGCAGCACGCGCTGGGCGATCTCCTCCGCCGCACCGCGCTGCGGCTGCCGGACAAGCTCGCCGTCGTCTCCGGGGACACGCGGCTCACCTTCGCCGAGTTCGAAGCCGCCGCCAACCGCTGCGCCCACGCCCTCGCCGCGCGCGGCCTGCGCAAGGGCGACCGGCTTGCGCTGCTGAGCCACAACTGCTGGCAGTATGGCGTGCTGGCCTTCGCCACCGCGAAACTCGGCGTGCTCCTGGTCCCGGTCAACTTCATGCTCGGCGCCGACGAGGTCGCCTACATCCTCCGCCACGCCGAAGCCGCCGCCTTCGTCACCGAGGACGCCCTCGAAGCGACCGCCGCCGAGGCCCTCGAACTGTCGGGGTTGAGCGACGTCGTCCGCGGCCGGATCGGCTCCGGCGGCAGCTGGGAGGACATCGGCACGTGGCTGTCCGAAGGAGACGATCAGGCCCCGGACGTCGTCGTCGCCGACGACGACCCGCTGCGGCTGATGTACACCTCCGGGACCGAGTCGCGGCCGAAGGGCGTGCTGCTGTCGAGCCGGTCCCTGATCGCGCAGTACGTCTCGTGCGTGATCGACGGCGGGATGAGCGCCGACGACGTCGAGGTGCACTCGCTCCCGCTCTACCACTGCGCGCAGCTGGACTGCTTCTTCTCCGTCGACGTCTACCTCGGCGCCACCAGTGTCATCCTGCCCGGCCCGGATCCCGCGGCGCTGCTCGCGGCCGTCGAACGGGAGCGGGCGACGAAGCTGTTCGCCCCGCCGACCGTGTGGATCTCCTTGCTGCGTCACGAAAACTTCGACCGCACCGACCTGTCGAGCCTGCGAAATGGGTACTACGGCGCGTCGGCGATGCCGGTCGAGGTCCTGCGCGAGCTGCGACGACGGCTGCCGGACGTCGCGTTCTGGAACTTCTACGGCCAGACGGAAATGGCGCCGCTGGCCACGATCCTGCGCCCGGACGAACAGCTCCCCCACGCCGGCTCGGCCGGGCGGGCGTCGCTCAACGTCGAGACGCGCATCGTCGACGACGAGGACGTCCCGGTGGCGCCGGGCGTCGTCGGCGAGATCGTGCACCGCAGCCCGCACGCCACCCTCGGCTACTACCGGGACGAGGAGAAGACGGCGGAGGCGTTCCGCGCGGGCTGGTTCCACTCCGGCGACCTCGGGGTCGTCGACGAGGACGGCTACCTGTCCGTCGTGGACCGCAAGAAGGACATGATCAAGACCGGCGGCGAGAACGTCGCGAGCCGCGAGGTCGAAGAAGCCCTGTACCTGCTGGACGGCGTCGCCGAGGTCGCGGTGTTCGGGATCGGCCATCCACACTGGATCGAAGCCGTCACCGCGGTGGTCGTGCCACGCGAAAACGTCGAACTGACGGCGGCGCAGGTGATCGACCACGCCCGCACGCGGCTGGCCGGTTACAAATGTCCCAAGTACGTCGTGTTCGCGGACCGGCTTCCCAAGAACCCCAGCGGAAAGATCGTGAAGCGCGAACTGCGGGAGCGACACGCCGGACTGGCCAAGCAGGACTGAACGACCGAATTCCCCTTGATTGACAAGGAAAGCCACGGTTAACGCTGTACAAGAACGCGTCGGCGCGCGGGAACACCAGCCCGGCCGTCCACCAGGGCCGACCGGCCCGGGACCGGGATGTCCAAAAGCCGTGGCGCGGCCCGTCCGTCGGGTCTAGTAATGAGGCCGTCGTCGTTTCCGGCGGCGGAACCCGAGGGGAAGAGGTACAGATCGTGTCCGTTTTCATCGCCGTCCTGCTCGCGCTGGGCGCCGGGCTGCTCGTCGGCGGCCGGGTCCACCACGCCAGGGAGGCCCGCTCCAACTACTCCGCCTACCGCGCCCGGACGGCCAAGGGCTTCGGGGAGATGATCCGCAGCGTCGTCGCCGCCGGCATCGCGGTGATCGGCGCCGTCGCGCTGCTGGTCATCCTGCTCAACGTGCTCCAGCAGGCGTAACCGCACGAACCCGACTCATGGCGGGTTGTTGCCACCGGACCCGCAGAGGACGCTTTCCAAGGCTCCGAGGTGCGGGGCCGCGAAAGGACGACCTCATGAGATCGAGGGTGCTTTCCGCTGCGCTCGGTGTGGCCGCAGGCCTGCTGGGCACAGTCGCCGTCGCCGCGCCGGCGCAAGCCGCCGCCGCGGTCTGCGGCGACCAGCTCGTCGGCAACGGCGGGTTCGAGAGCGGCACCACGCCGTGGACCCAGACCAGTGGTGTCATCTCCGCGGCGACCACCGCGGAACCGGCCCACGGCGGGACGATGGACGCCTGGCTGGACGGCTACGGCACCACCCACACCGACACCCTGTCCCAGGCCCTGACGCTCCCGGCCGGCTGCGCGACGGCCAGCCTGACCTGGTGGTCGCACGTCGACACCAAGGAGACGTCGACGACGACCGCCTACGACAAGCTCGTGGTGCAGGCCGGGACCGACACCCTCGCGAGCTACTCGAACCTCGACAAGAACACCGGCTACGTCCAGCGCACCGTGGACGTCTCGCGCTACCTCGGGCAGACCGTGACCCTCAAGGTCACCGGCACCGAGGACTCGAGCCTGGCCACCAACTTCCTGCTCGACGACTTCGCCCTGACCACGACCGGCACGTCGAACCCGCAGTCCCCGGTCGTCACCTCGCCCGGCAGCCAGACCACCGCCGCCGGCCAGGCGGTGTCGCTGCAGGTCCAGGCCACCGACCCGCAGAACGACGCGCTGACCTGGACCGCGACCGGCCTGCCCGCCGGGCTGGCCATCGGCGCGAGCACCGGCAAGATCACCGGCACGCCGACCACCGCCGGCACGTCGTCGGTCACCGTCACGGCCAAGGACCCGGGCGGCAACAGCGGCAGCGCCACGTTCTCGTGGACGATCGGCTCGGCCCCCGCCGACTCGACGCGCACGCCGATCAACCCGGCCTACACCGTGAACCTGACGTCGAACACCGCCGGCGACACCTGGAACGGGCACCAGTCCGTCAGCTTCACCAACGGCTCGCCGACCGCGCTGCCCGAGGTCTACCTGCGGCTCTGGGACAACTACCACGGCACCTGCCCGACGACGCCGATCACGGTCACCAACGTCACCGGCGGCACGGCGTCGGCGCTGAGCGTGAACTGCACCGCGCTCAAGATCACGCTGCCTGCCCCGCTGGCCCAGGGCCAGTCGGCGTCGATCGGGTTCGACCTGAAGATCGTCGTGCCCAGCGGCGCCGACCGGTTCGGCCACGACGGCGCCTTCAACATGATCGGCAACGCCCTGCCGATCCTGGCGGTCCGCGACGGCGCGGGCTGGCACCTCGACCCCTACACCAACAACGGCGAGGCGTTCTACAGCCTGATCAGCGACTTCGACGTCACCCTCGTGCACCCGAGCACGGTGCTGACCCCCGCCACCGGCACGTCGACCGAGACGACCAGCGGCAGCACGACGACCACCCACGCCGTCGCGAACAAGGTGCGTGACTTCGCCTGGGGCGCCGGGCCGTTCGCGAAGATCAGCACGACGTCCGGCAAGGGCGTGCGGGTCAACGTCTACTCGGTCAGCGGGATCTCCACGAGCAGCGCGAACCAGATGCTGAGCCTGGCCGCCGACTCCATCGACGTCCACTCGGGCCGCTTCGGCGACTACCCGTACGGCGAGGTGGACGTGGTGCTGGACAACAACTTCTGGTTCGGCGGCATGGAGTACCCGGGCTTCGTGATGGACCTCGTGTCGACCACGGCGCTCCCGCACGAGCTGGCCCACCAGTGGTTCTACGGGATCGTCGGCGACGACGAGTACAACTCGCCGTGGCTCGACGAGAGCTTCACCGACTACGCCACCGACCTCTACCGCGGCGTCACCGGCAGCGGCTGCGGCATCACGTGGCAGTCGAGCGCGGAGAAGCTGACCAACTCGATGGCGTACTGGGACGCGCATTCGTCGCGGTACTCCACCGTGGTCTACAACTACGGCAAGTGCACCCTGCACGACCTGCGGCGGCTCATCGGTGACACGCCGATGGCGAACCTGCTGAAGTCGTACGCGCAGTCGCACTGGTACGGGGTGTCGACGACGGCCGAGTTCAAGGCCGCGGCGCAGGCGGCGGCCGGGTCGACCGACCTGACGTCGTTCTGGGCGTCACATCGGGTTGAGGGATAGCGCTGTGGGCTAAATCGGTTGGCTCCCCGCCCGTGCGTCCGGCACGCTGGGCGCATGGGCGGGGACCGGCTTTTCTGTGACGCCGCGCTGGCGGCGCGGATCGAACGCGCCGAGGCGCGGCTGATCGAGGCGTGCCACGAGGCCGGACGCGCACGGCGCGGCGCCGGGTTCGCGCGCCCGCTGGCCGGTGGGGTCGCGAGCCTCGCCGAAGCGGACTCGCCGTTCACCAAGATCGCCGCACTCGGTTTCGGCGGCCTGCCTGACACCGCCGAGCTGGCCGCGGTCGAGCAGGCCTTCGCGGAGCTGGGCGCGCCGGTCCAGGTCGAACTGTGCCAGCTGGCCGATTCCGCGGTCGGCGTGTTCCTCACCGAACGCGGCTACCGGCTGGAGTCGTTCGAGAACGTCCTCGGGCGGCGGCTCGGCGACACGGACGTCCCCGGGGACGTCCGGCTGTGCCGTGACGACGAGCTGGAGCGGTGGCTGGCCGTGGTCGCCGAGGCCAGCGCCGTCGCCGACACCGAGGGGCTGCCCTCGCACGAGGACTTCCCGCGAGAGGCAGTGGTCCGCGCCTTGCGGGACATGGCCGGGGTCCGGCGGTACGTCGCGGTGCGCGACGGCGAGTTCGCCGGCGGCGCCAGTTTCCGCGTCACGGACGGGATCGCGCAGTTCACCGGCGCGGCCACGCTGCCCGCGCACCGGCGCCGTGGCGTTCAGACGGCACTGCTGCGGACCCGGCTCGCCGCGGCCACCGAGGCCGGGTGCGACGTCGCCGTCGTCACCACCCAGCCGGGGTCGAAGTCGCACCAGAACGCGCAGCGGCAGGGGTTCGACCTGCTCTACACCCGGGCGATCCTGGTGAAGGGCACCTCGGCGACCAGCTCTTCGGGCGCCGAGAGCCGCCAGGCCTCGTAGATCAGCTCGGCCAGCTCGTCGGCCTCGATGCCGTCCAGGTACACGACGACCCAGCCGAAGCCGCCCGTCGTGAACTGGACCTCGAAGACGTCCGGACGCTCGGCGACGAGGGCCAGCTGCTCGGAGATCGTCTGCTTGAGGCCGACGGTCCGCGTCCGCGGCCAGTAGTAGCCGAACCGCTTGCCGCGCACGCTGAACGACGAGTAGTCGCGCGCCTCGGAGCGTTCCACGTCCGCCAGCGCGCCGAGCACCCGTTCGAAGTCCTGCACCGGCCCACCGTAGCGCGCCGGTACCGTGCGGGTCATGAGCGACCTGACCGAGGCCGTGCTGGCCGACGGCCGCGCCGTCGTGGTCAAACGCGGCGCCGGGCCGGGCGCGACGGCGGCCGAGGTGGCGGGCCTGCGCTGGCTGGCCGCGGCGGGCGCGGTGCCGGTGCCACAGGTGCACAGCCACGATGACGAGCAGCTCGTCATCGACCGCGTCCCCGCCGGACGCCCGGACGCGGGAGCCGCCGAGCGGTTCGGCCGCGGCCTGGCCCGCCTGCACGCGGCCGGCGCGCCCGCGTTCGGTGCCGCTCCCCCGGGCGGGCCGGTCGACGCCTGGATCGGCCTGGCGCCGATGGCGAACGTCCCGGGTGAGGACTGGCCGTCGTGGTACGCGGCGCACCGCGTCCTGCCCTACGTGCGGCAAGCCGTCGACGCGGGTCTGCTCGAAGCCGCGCCCTTCGAGCGCGCGTGCTCCCGGTTCACCGCTCCCGACGAACCACCGGCGCGGCTGCACGGCGACCTGTGGAACGGCAACGTCCTGTGGGACGGCCGCGACGCGTGGCTGATCGACCCGGCCGCGCACGGCGGGCACCGCGAGACGGACCTGGCGATGCTGCACCTGTTCGGCTGCCCGCACCTGGACCGGATCGTCGCCGCGTACGACGAGACCGCGCCGCTGGCCGACGGCCGGCCCGACCGGATCGGCATGCACCAGCTGTTCCCGCTGCTGGTGCACACCGTCCTGTTCGGACAGTCCTACGCCGGGCAAGCGCTGGAGGCCGCCCGGTCACTCGGTTAACACTTGGCGAGCATGGTCTCCAGGGCGGTCTTCTCCGGCACGGTGATCGTGAGGCCGTAGTTGCGCTTCACGACGATCCAGTCGGTGGCGTAGGTGCACCAGTACGACACGAGCGGCGGCTTCCAGGCGTCCGGCGCCTTGTCGCTCTTCTGCTCGTTGAGGTTGTCGGTCACCGCGTGCAGCTGCGGCCGGACGAGGTCGTTCGCGAACTGCTCGCGGCGTTCCTTCGTCCACTTCTTCGCGCCGCTGATCCAGGCCTGCCCGAGCGGCACCATGTGGTCGATGTCCACATCGGACGCCTTCGTCCAGGTCTGGCCGTCGTAGGCGCTGACCCAGGTACCGGACTTGGCGGCGCACTGGGCGTCCACCGACACGTTCTTGCCGTCCCGCTTGAGGACCTGTTCGCGGGTGTCGCAGGCGCCGTCGACCTTGTCCCAGTGCGGGAACTCGTCGCGGGAGTAGCCGTCCATGGTGCCGCGGACGGCGACCTGCAGCGCGTTCAGCTCGGTGCGGGCCTCGGCGGGCGCGACCGGCGCCGCGGCGGCCGTTCCGCCGGGTTGGCTGCCCTGGCCCCCGGCGGCCAGGTCTTCCGGCTTGCACCCGGTCAGCGCGCTGCCCGCCACGGCGGCCAGCAGGACCAAGGAGAGCGCTTTGGTGCGCGACATCGTGAGCCCCTTTCACGTCTACCGGGTGATGCCCAGGAGACGCGCCGGGGAAACGGTGCAATCGGCCTAGTTGACGCGAACCGAGCGCGTCAGCCGCCGTGGAAGACCTGCGCGACGAACACCGCGGCGACGAGACCGATCGTCACGAGCAGGCTCAGCACCACGACGAGCCCCCACGGCACCTGCCGGATCGGCCGCTGCCGGGGGAACACGGCGGAGACCGGGCCTCGCGGCCGGAGCGGCGCGGGCTCTTCGACCGCCGGCTCGGGCGGTTCCACCACCTCGGCGGCCACCTCCCGCAGCTCCGGGACCGGCTGCAGGACCCGGGCCGCGGTGGGCAGCCGCAGCGGGAACCGTTCGGCCAGCAGCGCGGCCCGCGGCGGCGCGAGGTGGGCCAGGGACAGGGCGTAGCAGGCTTCGAGGACGTCGTCGGCGGTCCAGACGGTCCGCCACCGGTTGTGCTGCGCGATGATCCGCCGCAGCCCGCGCGGATCGGCGAGCACGGTGGCGACGCCCGCTTCGGGTTCGTGCATCGGCAGCAACGGCCACGCGTGCCGGATCCCCGGGAGGCCCGCCGGTGGTGGCGGGGCGGGCAGCGTCCGCTCACCGGGGAACGCGCCGTGGCCGGGTGCCACCAGCTCGGGCCGCCGCGGTTCGACGTCGGCGGCGGCTTCGGTTGCGGCCCAGGGGGAATCCAGCTGCCGCGCCGGCGGCACCACCACGACGAGCCCGGTCACGTACTCGCCCCCGCCGAGCGCGCCCAGCGCACCTTTCACGGCCGCCACCGCCACGCCCACCTGCGGTCCCGGCTCGGCGCCCGTCACCACGCCCGGCTCGTGCGCCGCGAGCACCACCACGCCGCTGCGGGTGAACACCAGCGCGTCGATGAACCGGGGTCCGGCGCGGCTCGGCACGCTGATCCCCGCCAACGCCAGGCCCCGCAGCTGGTCCGGGCCCCAGGACCGCAGCAACCCCACGAGATGCTCCGCGGCGACGGGCAGGCCCTGGTCGCCGGTGCGCTGCTGCGCGACGAGCACGCCGGTCACACCTCCATGACAGCAACGGCGAACGGTCCCTCGACGGTAAGAGCCGGACCGCTTTCCTCCCAGGCGCCGAACGAGTGGTCGATTGCGACGAACCGGGCACCGTCCGTAGCGGGGCATGCTGGACGGGCACCCCGAAGCCAACCAGGGAGATCGCCGATGGGTTCACCGCCACCCGCCTACCGGGCCACCGCCGGCGGCGCGCTCGACGTCGACCGGCCCTTCTACCAGCGGCTCGCCGGCGAAACCGGGCGCGAGCTGGTCGAGCGCCTCGAGGTCCCGATCCGCTCGGGACGCGCGTGGCGGGTGCCGCGCGGGCACCTGTGCCGGCTGCGGACCATCAACGGCCCCCAGGTCGGCGACCTCAACCTGTGGAACGCCGACGACCCGCGCGAGCGCTTCTGGGCCGCGCGCACCCGGCAGCTGCAGCGCGCGCACGTCAGCACGTTCGACCGGCTGTGGTCGACGCTGCCGTTCCTGCGCCCGCTGGCCACCATCACGTCCGACACGCTGGCGGACTACGGCGTCGACGGCGAGGGCGGCCGGGTGCACGACCTGCTCGGCACCCGTTGCGACCCGTACGTCAACCGGATGCTCACCGGCGAGGACTTCGACTTCCACTGCCACTCGAACCTGGTCCGGGCGGTGGCGCCGTTCGGGCTCACCGAGTTCGACGTGCACGACGTGCTGAACGTCTTCCAGTGCACCGGCCTCACCGAGGACGACCGCTACTTCATGAAGGCCTGCCCGGCCCGCCCGGGCGACCACTTCGAGTTCTTCGCCGAGGTCGACCTGCTGTGCGCGCTCTCGACGTGCCCGGGCGGCGACCTGTCGATCCCGCTGTGGGGCCCGGACGCCCGCGACCCGCTGGAGGTCTGCCGCCCGATCGGCGTCGAGGTCTTCAAGCCACCGTCGCACCTGCTCGAGGGCTGGTCGTCCCCGCCGCGAGCGGCTTATCGCGGCCTGCACGGCGTCCGGCAGCCGGAATGGGGTGAACCGGGCTCGGCCTAGACCGGCGGCGGGTTACGTTGCCCGGGTGGAACTCCTGCCTTTCGACGAGTACGTCCGGTCCCTCGACCGCAAGCGGACGGCGGCCGGGGTGCTTCTGCGCGACACGGCGGATCGTGTGTTGTTCGTCCGGCCGTCGTACCAGCCCTTCTGGGAAATCCCGGGCGGCGCCGGCGAGGCGGGTGAGGCCCCGTGGCACACGGCTGTGCGTGAACTGCGCGAAGAACTCGGGCTCGACCGGCCGGCGGCCCGCCTCCTGGTGCTCGACCACCAGCCGGCGGGCCGGCTGCCCGAGGGCCTCAACTTCGTCTTCGACGGCGGCCTGGTGACCGAGGACGACGTCGCCCGCCTGACGTTCACCGACGCCGAGATCGTCTCGGCCCACCTGCTCTCGCTCGCCGACGCGACACCTGGACTCCAGCCGGTCCTCGCCCGTCGGGTCGCCGCCGCGCTGGCCGCCGTCCGATCGGGCGAGCTGCTCCTGTGTGAAGACGGCCACCCGGTCCGATGATCACCGAACCCTTGGACGGGAACGGTTTGCGCGGTTCACCCCGCGCGCGGTCCGTGTGATGATGGGCGGCGGGTACCCGATCGGCTCGACGAGGAGTGCGAAAGTGGACCTGCGGACCGAGATCGCGCAGTCGTGGCGGCGGGCCGAGCTGTCCGGGCTCTCCCCCGGGTCGGCCGTCGACCGGCTGGACGTCACCGACGTCGACAGCCGCAGCCGGCTGCTGCGTGCCGCGTCGCCGGTGCTCGACGAGCTGGCCCGGCAGCTGGCCGGCACCCGGTTCTGCGTCGTGCTGGCCGACCACGAGTGCCGGATCGTCGCGCGGCGGTTCACCGAGCGGTCGGTGGAGCTGGCCCTGGAGGACATCAGCGCAGTGCCCGGCTGCCAGTTCCTGGAGGAGCGGACCGGGACGAACGCCCTCGCGACGCCGTTCGAGACCCGCCGCGGCGTCGCGGTCGACGGCGGTGAGCACTTCCTCGAGGCGATGAAGCAGTTCACCTGCTACGGCCACCCGGTGACGCACCCGGCGACCCGGCGCCTGGCCGGCGTCCTCGACATCACCGGCCCGGCCGGCGACGCGAACCCGCTGCTCGGGCCGTTCCTGCGGCGCGCGGTGTCCGACATCGAACGGCGGTTGCTCGACGGCGCGAAGCTCGCCGAGCAGCAGCTGCTGGCGGCGTTCCAGTCGGTGCAGCACCGGGCGGGCGCGGTGCTGGCCCTCGGCCAGAACGTCGTGCTGGCCAACACCGCGGCGACCGAGCTGGTCGACACCGCCGACCACCGCCTGCTGCAGGAGCTGGGCCGCACCCGCCGCGGCGTCCGGCGGATCCTGCTCACCTCGGGCACGCCGGTCGAGGTGCGGGTCGAGGCGGTGTCGGCGAACGCCGGGCTGCTGTTCGAGCTGGCCCCGGTCCGCCCGGCGAGCCCGGTGGTGTCCCGCCCGCGCGGCACGCGCGAGCTGTTCCCGACGGCGGTGGAGGACCGCCTCCGCAACGCCGGCCGCGCCCGGCGGCGGGTCCTGATCTGCGGCGAGCCGGGCGCCGGCCGCAGCACGGCGGCGCGGGTCGTCGCCGGCGACGCACCGGTGGTCGAGTTCGACGCCTCGGACGTCGTCTCCGGAGCGGCGTCGTGGTGCGCCGGCGTGGAGGCCGCGGCCGGTACGCCCGGCCTGCTGGTGATCGACGGCATCCAGCTGCTGCCCCCCTTGGCCGCGGTGCGCCTGTCCCGGCTCCTGGACACGACCACGGCGTGGTTCGCCCTGGTCAGCGGCCCGGCGTCGGAGCTGCACGGCGAGCAGGCGACCCTCGCGGCACGCGTGCACCGGCGCATCGAGCTGCCGCCGCTGCGGGAGCGCCGCGACGAGATCCCGTCGATCGCCCGCGCGTTGCTGCGGGACTCCGGCGCGTCGCTGCGGCTGACGCCGGGCGCGCTGGAGCTGCTGGGCTCACAGCAGTGGCCGGGCAACCTCCGCGAGCTGGCCGGAGTCCTGTCAGCGGCCGCCGACCGCCGCTCGGCGGGCGACCTGACCGCGGAGGACATCGCCCCGGGCTGCGCGTCGACCGCCCCCGGCGCGGCCCTGAGCGGCTGGGAGCAGGCGGAGTACGACGTCATCGTCCGGACGCTGAGGGCGTGCGGCGGCAACAAGGTCCACGCGGCCAAGCAGCTGGGCATCAGCCGCTCGACGCTCTACAACCGGATGCGCGCGCTCCGGGTCCGCTGACCACGCACTGTCCGGGAATCGGACACTTCACGGCCCTTCCCGCTGCACACAATCGGCTGCGTAGGGGTGCACCGCCGCACGTTGAGGAGATGGCCGTGAAGACCAAGGCAGCCGTGTTGTTCGATGCCGGGAAGCCGTTCGAGCTGATGGAGCTCGACCTCGACGGGCCCGGGCCGGGCGAGGTGCTGATCAAGTACACCGCCGCCGGGTTGTGCCACTCGGATCTGCACCTGATCGACAACGACCTCGTGCCGCGGTTCCCGATCATCGGCGGGCACGAGGGCGCCGGGATCATCGAGGACGTCGGCCCCGGCGTCACGAAAGTCCAGCCCGGCGACCACGTCGTGTGCAGCTTCATCCCGAACTGCGGCACCTGCCGCTACTGCTCCACCGGCCGCCAGAACCTGTGCGACATGGGCGCCACCATCCTCGACGGCCACATGCCGGACGGCACCTTCCGCTTCCACGCCGGCGGCCAGGACTTCGGCGCGATGTGCATGCTCGGCACGTTCTCCGAGCGCGCCACCATCTCGCAGCACTCGGTCGTCAAGGTCGACGACTGGCTGCCGCTGGAGACCGCCGTGCTCGTCGGCTGCGGGGTGCCGACCGGGTGGGCCACGGCCAACTACGCCGGCGGCGTCCGGGCGGGCGACACGACCGTCGTCTACGGGATAGGCGGTATCGGCATCAACGCCGTGCAGGGCGCCGCGCACGCCGGCGCGAAGTACGTCGTCGCCGTGGACCCGGTGGAGTTCAAGCGGGAGGCCGCGCTCAAGTTCGGCGCCACCCACGCGTTCGCCACCGCCGCCGAAGCCGCGGAGAAGGTCAACGAGCTCACCTGGGGCCAGCTGGCCGACCAGGCGCTGATCACCGTCGGCACCGTCGAGGAGGACGTCGTCAGCCAGGCCTTCGACGTCGTCGGCAAGGGCGGCACCGTCGTCATCACCGGGCTCGCCAACCCCGAGAAGCTCACCGTGCACGTCTCCGGCGGCGTGATGACGCTGTTCGAGAAGACGATCAAGGGCACGCTCTTCGGCTCGGCGAACCCGCAGTACGACATCGTCCGCCTGCTGCGGCTCTACGACGCCGGGAAGCTCAAGCTCGACGAGCTGGTGACCCGCAAGTACACCCTCGACCAGGTCAACGAGGGCTACCAGGACCTGCGCGACGGCAAGAACATCCGCGGCGTCATCGTCCACGCCCAGTGAACACCCGACCGGAGGAGGACAGCGTGGCCGAGCAAACCCCGGACATCCAGGAAACCATCGAGGAGCCTGTCGAAGAGCTGCTCGTCGAAGAAGTCTCGATCGACGGTATGTGCGGTGTCTACTGAAACGTCCACAGAGGACTCGCAGCTGAACTTGGACGCCGCGTACCGGCTGAACCCGCAGGTGGCGCTGCGCCCCGAACCGTTCGGGGCGCTCGCCTACCACTTCGGGAACCGCAAGCTGTCGTTCCTCAAGTCCCCGGACCTCGTCGCGTTCGTCCGCGAGCTGGCGACCCACGCCAGCCTGCGCGACGCGCTCGACGCGGCCGAGCTCGGGGAAGCCCGCCGGGCGAGCTTTGTCACCGCCCTCGAATCCCTCGTCGCCACCGACATGATCGTGGAGGACCCGTGAGCGTCCCGGCCCTGGTCGACCAGTTCAAGTACGGCCTCACGGCACCGATCTGCCTGACCTGGGAATGGACCTACGCTTGCAACCTGGCGTGCGAGCACTGCCTCTCGTCCTCGGGGCGGCGCGACCCGCGCGAGCTGTCGACCGCCGAGATCGAGGCGGTGATCGACGAGCTGGAGCGGATGCAGGTCTTCTACGTCAACGTCGGCGGCGGCGAACCGACCGTCCGGAGCGACTTCTGGGAGCTGCTGGACTACGCGATCGCCCACCACGTCGGGATCAAGTTCTCCACCAACGGCGTCAAGATCACCCCGGCGCGGGCGGAACAGCTGGCGAGCACGGACTACGTCGACGTCCAGATCTCGCTCGACGGCGCCACCCGCGAGGTCAACGACGCCGTGCGCGGCCCGGGTTCCTACGACATGGCGATGCGGGCGCTGCGCAACCTGGCCGACGCCGGGATGACGGACTTCAAGATCTCCGTCGTCATGACCCGGCACAACGTCTCGCAGCTCGACGAGTTCAAGCGCATCGCGGACGACTTCGGCGCGCAGCTGCGGATCACCCGGCTGCGCCCGTCCGGGCGCGGCGCCGACGTCTGGGACGACCTGCACCCGGCCGCCGAGCAGCAGCTCGAGCTGTACGACTGGCTGGTGGCCCACGGCGAGGGCGTGCTGACCGGCGACTCGTTCTTCCACCTCAACGCGCTCGGCTCCACGCCCCTGCCCGGGCTGAACCTGTGCGGCGCGGGCCGGGTCGTCTGCCTGATCGACCCCATCGGCGACGTCTACGCCTGCCCGTTCGCCATCCACGACGCGTTCAAGGCCGGCAACGTCCGCGGCGCCGGGTTCGGCCCGGTGTGGCGGGACTCGGCGCTGTTCGCCGACCTGCGCCGGCCGCAGACGGGCGGCGCGTGCTCCTCGTGCGTGGCCTACGACAGCTGCCAGGGCGGCTGCATGGCGGCGAAGTTCTTCACCGGCCTGCCGCTGGACGGCCCGGACCCCGAGTGCGTCAAGGGCCACGGCGACCACGCACTGTCCACACGCGACACTGCCGGGCTGCCGAAGGCGGGCCAGGACCACTCCCGCACGGGAAAGCGGGTACTGCTGGGCCTGCCCGCGGTGCGGGTGCCCGACCGGGCGTGCGACACCAGCCCGCTCGCCGGCCGCCGCTGACCGTCCACACTGGACGGCCGCCGGAAATGTGAGAATGGCCTTACGACCACGCAAAGTGACCGGTGGTGTGACAGGGTGGAGGCATGGCCGCCCTGAGATCCTTCCTGACGTCCTGGACCTCCGTCACCCCGGTGCTGGGGGTGCTCGTGCTGGTCGTGGCCTGGGGTCGCGACCTCGGGCCGGTCTTCGTGGCGATCGTCGCGATCGCGCTCGGCGCCACTGTGCTCTCGGCGGTGCACCACGCGGAGGTCGTCGCCCACCGGGTGGGTGAACCGTTCGGGTCGCTGGTGCTGGCGGTCGCGGTGACCGTCATCGAAGTCGCGCTGATCGTCACGATGATGGTCTCCGGCGGCCCGGACGCGACGTCGCTGGCGCGCGACACCGTGTTCGCCGCGGTGATGATCACGACCAACGGCATCGTCGGCATCTCGCTGCTCGTCGGCGCGCGCCGCTACGGCTCGACGCTGTTCAACCCCGAAGGCAGCGGCGCGGCGATGGCCACGGTCGCGACGCTGGCCACGCTGAGCCTGGTGCTGCCGTCGTTCACCTCGAGCACGCCCGGCCCGGCGTTCTCGAGCGCCCAGCTGACCTTCGCCGCGCTCGCGTCGCTGGTGCTCTACGGGATGTTCGTGCTGACCCAGACCGTCCGGCACCGCGACTTCTTCCTCCCGGTGGCCGCCGACGGCGAGGTCAAGGAGGACGACCACGCCGACCCGCCGACGAGCAGGGCCGCGCTCGGGAGTCTCGCGTTGCTGCTGGTGGCGCTGGTCGCGGTGGTCGGCCTGGCCAAGGTGGAGTCCCCGGCGATCGAGGCGGGCGTGCGCGCGGCCGGGTTCCCGCAGTCGTTCGTCGGCGTCGTGATCGCGTTGCTGGTGCTGCTCCCGGAGACGCTCGCGGCGACCCGCGCGGCCCAGCGCGACCGGATGCAGATCAGCCTCAACCTGGCCTACGGCTCGGCGATCGCGAGCATCGGCCTGACGATCCCGGCGATCGCCCTGGCTTCGATCTGGCTGCCGGGCGAGCTGCTGCTCGGCCTCGGTTCGACGCAGATCGTGCTGCTGGCCCTGACCGTGGTGGTCAGCGTCCTGACGGTCGTCCCCGGCCGCGCCACCCGCCTGCAGGGCGGCGTCCACCTGGTCCTGCTGGCCGGCTTCCTGGTGCTGGCCGTGAACCCCTGATGCGGATCGTCTCGCTGCTGCCCGCCGCGACCGACATCGTCGCGACGCTCGGCCTGCTGCCCGACCTCGTCGGCCGCACCCACGAGTGCGACTGGCCGCCGGGCGAGGTCGAGCGCATCCCGGTCGTGACGCGGGCGGAGTTCGATCCGGACGCGCTGTCCAGCCGCGAGATCTCCGAGGCCGTCGGCGGCGCACGGCACAGCGGCTCGGCGCTCTACACCCTCGACAGCGCACAGCTCGCCGCGGCACGACCCGACGTCGTCCTCACGCAGGACCTCTGCGACGTCTGCGCGGTCTCCTACCAGCGCGTCTCCGAAGCGGTGCGGACATTGGACACCGGGCCGCTCGTCGTCAGCCTCGAACCGGCGACGATCGACGGCGTCCTCGACTGCCTCCGCCGCGTCGGGGACGTCCTCGGCGTCCCGGAGCGGGCCGAAGCCGAGGTCGCCGGGTTGCGGAAACGCCTCGACGCCGTCCGGAAGGCCCCCGGAACGCCCCGCGTGGCCGCCTTGGAGTGGCTCGACCCGATCTGGCCGGCCGGGCACTGGGTACCGGAGCAGATCGGCCTCGCCGGCGGCGAGCCGCTGCTGGCGAAGGCCGGAGAGCACACGCGGCCGATCGCGTGGGACGCCGTCGTCGACGCCCGGCCTGACGTGCTGCTCCTGCTCCCCTGCGGCTTCACCCCGGAGCGCACCCGCGCGGAACTTCCCGCGCTGGCGAAGCGGCCGGGGTGGGCCGAGCTGCCCGCCGTCCGGAACGGCCGGGTCCACGTCCTCGACGGGCCCGCGTACTTCAACCGTCCCGGGCCGCGGGTGGTCGACGGCGCCGGGATCCTCGCCGAAGTCTTCAGCCGGTGACCTCGATGCCGACCACGCAGGTGTCGTCGTCGGTGTCGGCCGTGCTGTAGGTGAGCAGCGTGTCGAGCTGGTGCTCCAGCCCGCCTTCGTGGCCTTCGACCAGCGTGACCAGCCGCGCCACCGACTCCTGCACGGGCGCGTCGCGGCGCTCGATCAGGCCGTCGGTGTAGATCAGCAGAATGTCGCCGTCGGCCAGCTGGACCGTTTCCTCCTGGTAGACGACGTCCCGGAGCGCGCCGAGCAGCGAGCCGCGGATCAGCGGCAACGTCGTCGCCGTGCCGTCGCGGTGCCGCACGATCGGCGGCAGGTGCCCGGCCCGCGCCCAGCGCAGCTTCCGGGTCGCCGGGTCGAACACGGCCGCGACCGCGGTGGCCGTGACGTGGTCGGTGAGGTGGTAGGCCACCAGGTTGAGCCAGGTCAGCAGCTGCGCCGGCCCGGCGCCGGTGGCCGCGAGCCCGCGCAGGGCGTTGCGCAGGCTGACCATGCCGGTGGCGGCGTCGATGCCGTGCCCGGCGACGTCGCCCACGCACAGCAGGATCTCGCCGGTCGGCAACGCGACGGCGTCGTACCAGTCGCCGCCGACCAGGTGCTCCTTCTCCGCGGGGCGGTAGCGGACGGCGGCGCGCAGGCCCAGCATGTCGAGCGGGCCCTTCGCGGGCGGCATGATCGCGTGCTGCAGCTGCAGCGTGAGCCGGTTGCGCTCGATCGCCTCCTGCTCGGTCTCGGCCAGCCTGTCCCGGGTCGCGGCCAGCGCGACCTCGGTCCAGTGCTGCGACGAGACGTCCTGGTAGGCCCCGCGCACGGCGACCAGCTCGCCGCGGCCGTCGACGACCGGCTCGGCGACCACCCGGATGTGCCGGGCGACGCCGTCGGAGCGCTGCAGCCGGAACGCCGTGGACCCCGGGCGCTTGTGGTGCAGGACCGTGCGCAGGAACCGGCCGATCGCCTGGGCGTCGTCGGGGTGCGCGTACCCGGTCAGCTGGTGCAGCGACAGCGGCGAAGCGGTGGGCGGCAGGCCGTAGAGCGCGAACAGCTCGGTGTTCCAGGTGATCGCGCCGGTGACGACGTTCTCCTCGAAGCCGCCGATGCGGCCGAGGCGCTGGGCGTGCTGCAGCAGCACCGCGAGCTTCGCGGCGTCGTCCTGGATGCGCAGGATGAGCAGCACGTTGCCGGCGAAGCGGGTGATGCTGACGTCGGTGAGCACGGTCAGCGGCACCTGGTCGACCAGCGTCGTGACGGCCATGTTGTCGGCGCGGAACGGCTCGCCGGTGGCGTAGACGCGCCGGATCTTGTCCAGCAGCCCGCTTTCCTCGGCCGCGAGCGGGTACGCCTCCAGCAGCCTCGACCCGACGAGCAGGCTGCGCGGCCGGCCGCCCGGGTCCGCGAACCGGACGTTCGCGTGGTGGATGCGGAAGTCGCTGAGCCGGTCGCCGCCGTCGAGGCACGGCGAGAGCAGCACGGCCGGGTCGTGCAGGCCGTCGACGAAGTCCACCAGCTCGCCCAGCAGGTCCCCGGCGCCGCCGGCGGCCAGCGGCGCGACGACGCCGTCCCAGGTGTCGAGGGTGTGCGCGCACAGCTCGGCCAGGGCCTCCAGCTGACGGCGTTCGCGCCCGGGCTCGGCGGGCAGCGGTTCCGGCCAGCACATCTCGACGACGCCGATGATCCGCCCGCCGGTGCCGGTGGGCACCGCGACCCGGCCGCCGCCGGCGAGGGTGTGCTGCCCGATCGACGGCAGCCCGGACGAGGCGAGCGTGGTGAACCATTCGGTGTCCCGCTCGATCAGCGCGCTGCGCGCCGGCGTCGCGACGCCGGGCGGGACGTAGCGCCAGCGCGCGGCTTCCTCGGCCGAGAACCCGGCCGAGCCGGCCAGCGTCAGCGAACCGTCGGGCCCGGCGAGCCAGACCGCGACGGCGGTCGCCCCGAGCGGCCGCAGCGCGTGCTCCAGGATCGACTCCGCGACGCGCTGGGTGTCCCCCGCCGCCAGTGCGCCGCTTTCCGCCGTGCGCAAGCGCACCGCGACGGAGTCCGCTTCCGTGCGGGCGAGGAAGTCCTGCGCCACGTCGGTGATGCGGTCCTCGGCGGCCTCGCCGACGACGTCCGCCGCGAACTCCAGCGGCGTCAGCCCGGACCGCCGCGCGAGCGACTCCAGCTGCTTCGCGGCGTCGGCGGGCGAGCAGTGCAGGCGTTCCATCAGGACGCCCTTGGCCAGCTCGATCAGCGCCCGGCCGTCGGCGACGGCGTGCGCGTGGTCGACCTCGGCGCGCAGGCGGGCGACGGTGTCGGCGAGCCGGGCGAGGTTCGCCGACACCTCGGCGGGCGGCGCCAGCACGGGCACGCCCGGTTCTTCGGAAGGCAAGCGGGCTCCCCGATCAGGCCGTCAGGTGCCGTTTGATGCGGGCGACCAGGTCGTCCGCGTCGACGGGCTTGGTCACGTAGTCGGTGGCGCCCGACGCGAGGCTCTTCTCGCGGTCTCCCGGCATCGCCTTCGCCGTCACCGCCACGATCGGGATCGTGGCGTGCTCCGGCATCGCGCGGATCTTCGCGGTCGCGGTGTAGCCGTCCATCTCCGGCATCATCACGTCCATCAGGATCAGGTCGATGCCGGGGTGCGCCGCGACCGTCTCGACGCCCTTGCGGCCGTCTTCGGCGTGCAGCACCTGCATCCCGTGCAGCTCCAGGATCCCGGTGAGCGCGTAGACGTTGCGCGGGTCGTCGTCGACGATCAGCACCGTGCGCCCGGCCAGCGTGGTGTCCACCTCGCGCGCCGTCACCGGCGCGGCCGGCTCGTCCGCGCGGACCAGCGGCAGCACCGCGCCGGGCTTCTCCGCCGACAGGTGCAGCGCGATCCGCTCCCGCAGCTCGTCGAGGCCGGACAGGACCTCCAGGGCGTGGACGTCCGCCCGGGTCTGCAGCAGCTGCTCCAGCTCGGTGTCGAGGCGGCGGCTGTTGTGCGCGAGCACCGGGACGAGCCGCAGCGCGGCGTCGCCCTGCATCGCGTCGAGGAAGCCGAACGCGGCCCGCTCGGGCAGGTCCAGGTCCAGCACCACGCAGTGGTAGGCGTCGGTGGCCAGCGCGGCCGCGGCCTCCTGGGTGCCGACCGCGGTGACGACCTCGACCTCGGCGGGCGAGATGCCGATGTCGCGACTGTCGGCCAGGTCCGCGGCGGCGCTCTCGGCCACGAGCGTCAGCAGGCCGTGCTGGCGCTCCTCGACCACCAGCAGCCGCCGGTGGGTGCGGGCCGCCGGCACCACGAGCCCGGCGCCGGTGTCCCCGGCCGTCACCGCGGCCCGGGTCTCCTCGCCCGGCGGGCGCGTCTCGAAGTCCGGCCGCGCGACCGGCAGCGAGAAGGTGAACGTGCTGCCCTCGCCGGGCGTGCTCTCCGCGGTGATGAACCCGCCGAGCAGCTGCGCGATCTCGCGGCTGATCGACAAGCCGAGCCCGGTGCCGCCGTACTTGCGGCTGGTGGTGCCGTCGGCCTGCTGGAACGCGCCGAAGATCGACTCCAGCTGGTGCTCGGCGATGCCGATGCCGGAGTCGGCGACGCGGAAGGCGACGGCGGGCCCGTGCGCGCGCAGCGGCCGGGGCAGCCGGTCGGGCTCCACCCGCTCGATGTGCAGCTCGATCACGCCGACCTCGGTGAACTTGACGGCGTTGGACAGCAGGTTGCGCAGCACCTGCCGCAGCCGGGAGTCGTCGGTGAGCAGCTCGGCGGGCGAGCCGGGCGCGACGGTGATCCGGAAGTCGAGGTTGCGCTGCGACGTCATCGGCCGGAACGTCGCCTCGACGTAGTCCAGCAGCCCGCGCAGTGACACTTGTTCCGGGCTGACGTCCATCTTCCCGGCCTCCACCTTGGACAGGTCGAGGATGTCGTTGATCAGCTGCAGCAGGTCCGACCCGGCGGAGTGGATGATGCCCGCGTACTCGACCTGCTTCGCGGTCAGGTTGCGGGTCGGGTTCTGCGCGAGCAGCTGGGCGAGGATGAGCAGGCTGTTGAGCGGGGTGCGCAGCTCGTGGCTCATGTTGGCCAGGAACTCCGACTTGTACTTCGACGCCAGCGTCAGCTGCTGGGCGCGGGCCTCCAATTCCTGGCGGGCCTGCTCGATCTCCAGGTTCTTCGTCTCGATGTCGCGGTTCTGCGTGACCAGCAGCGCGGCCTTCTCCTCCAGCTCGGCGTTGGACGACTGGAGTTCCTCCTGGCGGGCCTGCAGCTCCTCCGAACGCGCCTGCAGCTCGGCGGTCAGCCGCTGCGACTCGCCGAGCAGCTCGTCGGTGCGGGCGTTGGCGACGATGCTGTTGACGTTGACGCCGATCTGCTCCATGAGCAGCTCGAGGAACGCCCGGTGCGCCACGGTGAAGCCGTGCAT
Organism: Amycolatopsis sp. WQ 127309; assembly: GCF_023023025.1. Lineage (NCBI taxonomy): Bacteria > Bacillati > Actinomycetota > Actinomycetes > Pseudonocardiales > Pseudonocardiaceae > Amycolatopsis > Amycolatopsis sp. WQ 127309. Next base: position 7,883,761 of record NZ_CP095481.1, on the reverse strand, counting down.
CGAGGCCAGTTCCAGCACGCCGAGCACCTGGTCCTCGACCACGATCGGCAGCACGATCAGGCTGGCCGGCGCGGTCCGGCCGAGGCCCGAGGAGATCGTGGCGTAACCCGGCGGGACGTCGTCGACCGCGATCGGCCGGCGGCTGCGCGCGGCCTGCCCGACCAGCGACTGGCCGACCCGGAACCGCACCACGGGACCGGCGCCGTCGTCCGGGTGGCCGTACGCGCCGACCAGCCGCAGCTCCGGGATCTCGGCCGTGTCGTCGGCGAGGTAGAACGCGCCGTACTGGGCGTTGACCAGCGGGACGAGCTCGTCCATCACCGCGGCCGCGACGACGGCGAGGTCGCGGCGGCCCTGCATCAGCCCGGTGATCGTGGCCAGGTTGGACTTGAGCCAGTCCTGCTCCTGGTTCGCCCGCGTCGTCTCGCGCAGCGACTCGACCATCGAGTTGATGTTGTCCTTCAGCTCGGCGACCTCGCCGGAGGCGTCGACGGTGATCGAGCGGGTCAGGTCGCCCTCGGCGACGGCGCTGGTCACCTCGGCGATCGCGCGGACCTGGCGGGTGAGGTTCCCGGCCAGCTCGTTGACGTTCTCGGTCAGCCGCTTCCAGGTACCGGAGACGCCTTCGACCTCGGCCTGCCCGCCGAGGCGGCCCTCGCTGCCGACCTCGCGCGCGACGCGCGTGACTTCCGCGGCGAACGCGGAGAGCTGGTCGACCATCGTGTTGATCGTGGTCTTGAGCTCGAGGATCTCGCCGCGGGCGTCGACGTCGATCTTGCGGGTCAGGTCGCCCTGCGCGACGGCGGTGGTCACCTGGGCGATGTTGCGGACCTGCCCGGTGAGGTTGTTGGCCATCGAGTTGACGTTGTCGGTGAGGTCCTTCCAGGTGCCCGCGACGTTCGGCACGCGCGCCTGCCCGCCGAGCATCCCCTCGGTGCCGACCTCGCGGGCGACGCGGGTGACCTCGTCCGCGAACGCCGACAGCGTGTCGACCATCGTGTTGATGACGTCGGCCAGCGCCGCGACCTCGCCCTTGGCCTCGACGGTGATCTTGCGGGACAGGTCGCCGCGGGCGACCGCCGTCGCGACCTGGGCGATCGAGCGGACCTGGCCGGTCAGGTTGGACGCCATCACGTTGACGTTGTCGGTGAGGTTCTTCCAGGTCCCCGAGACGCCGCGGACCGTGGCCTGGCCGCCGAGGTTGCCCTCGGTGCCGACCTCGCGCGCGACGCGCGTGACCTCGTCCGCGAACGCGGACAGCTGGTCCACCATCGTGTTGATGGTGTCCTTCAGCTCGAGGATCTCGCCGCGGGCGTCGACCCGGATCTTCTGCGACAGGTCACCGCGGGCGACGGCGGTGGTGACCTGGGCGATCGAGCGGACCTGCGCGGTCAGGTTGTCGCCCATGACGTTGACCGACTCGGTGAGGTCCTTCCAGGTGCCGGAGACGCCCTTGACGTCCGCCTGCCCGCCCAGCCGGCCCTCGGTGCCCACCTCGCGGGCCACTCTCGTGACCTCGTCCGCGAACGCGGACAGCTGATCCACCATCGTGTTGATGGTGTCCTTCAGCTCCAGGACCTCGCCGCGGGCGTCGACCCGGATCTTCTGCGACAGGTCGCCCTTGGCCACCGCCGTCGCCACCTGGGCGATGTTGCGGACCTGGTCGGTCAGGTTGCCGGCCATGAAGTTCACCGAGTCGGTGAGGTCGCGCCAGGTGCCGGAGACGCCCTTGACGTCCGCCTGGCCGCCGAGGCGCCCTTCCGTGCCGACCTCGCGCGCGACGCGGGTGACCTCGTCCGCGAACGACGACAGCTGGTCGACCATCGTGTTGATCGTGCTCTTGAGCTCAAGGATCTCGCCCCGGGCGTCGACCGTGATCTTCTGCGAGAGGTCGCCCTTGGCCACCGCCGTCGTCACCTGGGCGACGTTGCGGACCTGGTCGGTCAGGTTCCCGGCCATGAAGTTCACCGAGTCGGTGAGGTCGCGCCAGACGCCGCCGACGCCGGGGACCTGCGCCTGCCCGCCGAGCCGGCCCTCGCTGCCGACCTCGCGGGCCACGCGGGTGACCTCGTCCGCGAACGACGACAGCTGGTCCACCATCGTGTTGACGGTGTCCTTCAGCTCCAGGATCTCGCCGCGGGCGTCGACGTCGATCTTCTGCGACAGGTCGCCCTTCGCGACGGCGGTCGCCACCTGGGCGATGTCGCGGACCTGGGTGGTGAGGTTGCCGGCCATGGCGTTGACCGAGTCGGTGAGGTCCTTCCAGGTGCCGGACACGCCGGGGACCTTCGCCTGCCCGCCGAGCTGGCCCTCGCTGCCGACCTCGCGCGCGACGCGGGTGACCTCGGAGGTGAACAGGGACAGCTGGTCGGCCATGCCGTTGAAGACGGTGGCGATCTCGCCGAGCAGGCCGTCGGTCTCGCCCGGCAGCCGGATGCCGAAGTCGCCGTCGCGCACCGCGGTCAGGCCGGCCAGCAGCCGGCGCAGCTCCTGCTCGCCCGCCTCGCCCACGCCTGCGACTGCGCCTTTGGCACCCGGGCGCACGCCTTCGACCATTGCCCCAGCCATCCGCCACCCGTTTCTCCGGTTGCCGGCGCCCCGTGCGCCGGGCCCGGCGCACGCCGGAGGGTCCAGCATAGTGCAGGGGCACTAAGCTGAGCGGCAACGGTTGAGCAACCAGCCGCGCCCGGACCCGGATGCGCAGCCGAGGCGGTGCTCGCGAGCCTTTCCCTTCCCCCGCAGGCCTTCCGGCCCGGTTGACCCGTTCGGCTGAACGCCGCGGCGACGTCCCTCCGGACGCGTCGCGGGCTTCGTCGCGCACAGGCACGCGAGTCTATTGTGGACACTCTGTGCGTCCATTGTGGAGGGTCGGCGGCGCCGCCCGGCCGGCCGCGGGGTGCTCAAGGGCGAACCACAGTTGTATAGGTGCTTTGTAGAGGTTGTCGCTGTCGCGTCCGGCGGCACGCCACGAAGATCGGCGTGCCGTGAAAGTCCCGGACGAGGAAGGCATCGGTGACGACCTCCTGGAGGCTCCTTTCGGCCGCACTGCTCGCGGCCACCTCGCTCGCCGGCGTGCCCGGAACCGCGGCGGCCGCCGCGCCATCGCAGACGCGGCTGCTGTACGTGCAGCGCGTCCGCGACACGATCCTGCTGACCTGCGCCACCGGGGGCAGCGGATCTCAGGACGTCGTCGCCTGCCACGCCGTGCACCGGCCGCGGCCGTTCCTGACCGCCGGGCTCGTCGCCGGGGCCGGCGCTACAGCCGTTCCAGGTCAGCTCGGACCGCTTCGACGCGCTCCTCGCCCCCGTACTCCCGCATCATCGCCAGCGCCTCCGTGAGCACTTCCCGCGCCTGCTCGCGGCCCCCCGACTCCAGGTGCGCGCGGCCCAGCTCGGCGAGCGCCATCGCCTCGTAAAGCCGGACACCCGCGACGCGCCAGAGCCCGGCGCTGCGGCGGAGTTCCCCGAGGGCTTCGGCCGGCCGGCCCGCCTCGCGGTGCACGATGCCGGCCCGCATGCAGCCGTAGGCCATGCCCCGCACGTCACCGGTGTCGCCGGCGACGGCCACCGCGTCGGTCGCGTAGACCAGCTCGCGCTCCCGGTCGCCCCGGCGCCCGTACAGGATGCCGAGGTTGACCAGGTTCAGCGTCTCGACGTGCCGCAGGCCCAGCGACCGGTTGAGCTGCAGGCCGCGCTCCCCGAACTCGATGGCCGAGTCCAGGTCGTCACCGAGGCCGAACACGAAGCAGAGGTTGTTGAGGCTGCTCGCGAGCTGGCGCGGATCCCCGATCGCCTCCCAGTCCGCGAGGCTGCGGCGCATGTGCGCGTGGGCCCGCCGGAAGTCCGGCGCCTCACCGCCGTGGACCAGCTCGGCCTCGGCGACGCCGAGGTCGTTGCGCAGCGTCGCGGCGGCCACCCGGTCGACGCCGTCGACCAGCTCCAGGGCCAGCTCGTCGACGTGGACGGCGTCGCGCCACCGCGCCCGCGCCCGGTGGTACTCGAACAGGCCGAGCCCGATCGCGGCGATCGACTCGGCGGGCACCCCCGGCGTCGCGGCGGCCTGCCGCACGACGGTGACCAGGTGCGGCTGGTGGGCGTCGAGCCAGCCGAACACCTCTTCCGTGGACGCCGGCGCCGGCTCGACCGACCAGCGGCCCGCGGCCCAGTCGTGTCGCTGCGAGGCCGCCGCGACCAGCGCCATGCTCCGCCAGGCCATCGCCGCGCACAGCTCGACGACCCGGGTGATCGCGCCGGCCCGCTCGGCCGTGGTCAGCCGCTCGGCGTGTTCGCGGGCGTAGAGCCGGAGCAGGTCGTGCAGCCGGTACCAGCCGGGCGCGGGCGTGGTCAGCAGGTGCTCGTCGGCGAGCCGTTCCAGCAGTTCTTCGGTCTCGCGTTCGGGCGCGTCGAGCAGCCGGCTCGCGACGGCCACCGACAGCTCCGGGACGTCGAGCAGCGACAGCAGCGGGTACGCGCGGGCGGCGGCCGGGTCACCGGCCTCCAGGCGGCCGAACGCGAGCTCGAAGCTCGTCCGGACGCCGGTTTCGTCGAGGCGGCGGCGCTCGTCGTCGAGCCGGTGCGCGAGGTGGGCGACGGGCCAGTTCGGCCGGGTCGCGAGCCGGGCCCCGGCGAGGTGCAGGGCCAGCGGCAGGTACCCGCACAGCCGGGCGACCGCGCGCGCCGCCGCGGGTTCGGCCGCGACCCGCTCGGCGCCGATCTCCGCGGCCAGCAGCCGCAGCGCGTCGGCCTCGGGCAGCACGTCGAGCAGGACCTGGTGCGCCTGCGGCAGGTCGGGCAGCGCGGCGCGGCTGGTGACGATCGCCCCCGAGCCGCCGCCCCCGGGCAGCAGCGGCGCGACGTGCGCGGCGTCCCGGGCGTTGTCGAGCAGGAGCAGCACGCGTTTCGCGGCGAGCAGCGACCGCAGCCGCGCCGTCGCGGTGTCGAGCGCGAGCGGCGTCGGCGATTCGCCGCCGAGCTCGCGGATCACGCGGTCGACCAGGTCGAGCGGGTCCGGCGGGTCGGCCGCGTGCCCGCGCAGGTCCAGGTGCAGGGAGCCGTCGGGGAAGCGCCGCGCGAGCCGGTGCCCGGCGTGCAGGGCCAGCGCCGTCTTCCCGATCCCGGCCATCCCGGCGACGGCGACCACGACCCCCGGCCGGTCCTCGCCGAAACAGGCCAGGACGCGCTCGATCTCGGCTTCCCGCCCGGTGAACGCGGCGATCTCGCCCGGCAGCTCGCGCGGGACGACGCCCGGTTCCGGCTTGGGCGTGCCGGGCCGGGCGGCGGCCGCGACGAAGGCGTCGCGCTCGTCGCCGTCGAGGTCGAGGGCGTCGGCGAGCCGGTCGAGGGTGGCACGCTGCGGGAACCGCCGGTCCCCGCGTTCGAGCGCGCCGACGGCCTGCCCGCTGAGGCCCGACTTCTCGGCCAGCGCCTCCTGGGTCAGCCCCAGGGCGCGCCGAAGACGGCGCAACCGCGCCCCGAACGAGTCCATCTCCCCTCCCCCTCCGGTACCGAGCATCACACGCGGACTCCGTGCCGCGCTACCCGTCGAATTCGTCGGTGCCGCCCGCTACGGTCGCCGCGAACCGAATTCGAGGGGGAACCGATGACCGCGCTGCAGGACGCCGCCGAACGCGGCACGCCGGAGCAGGTGGCGGAGCTGGCGCGCCAGGCCGCCGACGTCGACGCCGAAACCGGGGGCCACACCGCGTTGTGGTGGGCGGTGCACGCGCGCCGGCCGGAGAACGCCCGCGTGCTGGCCGGCGCGGGCGCGGATCCGTGGCGGCCGGACCCGGCCGGCTGGCCGCCCGGGCGGCTCGCGCTGGCCGGGCCCACCCCGGACCTGTTCGGCGCCCCACCCACCGGGATCGCGCTCAGCGACACCGAGGCCGTCATCGTGGCGGCGGCGCCCGGTCTCGGCGCCGCGCTGCACGGCTGCCTGCTGGAAGGCACCGGACTCGCGTGTGTCGCGGGTGTCGACGCGGCGGAGGCGGCGCGGCGGCTCGACGCCGTCACCGCCGATCCCGCGGTCGGCCGGGCGCTGTCCGCGGATCCGTGGGCGCCCGAGGGCACCGATCAGATCGTCGGGGTCACGGACGTGCCCGGCGGCTGCGTCGTCACCCAGCCGTGGGGTTACCTGCCGCAGACCCCGGTCGTCACCGGGCTCCTGTCGGCGGGCACGGTCTGTTACGGCGTGTACTCGAACCCGAAGAGCGGCAACCAGGGGTGCATCGTCCGCGACGGCGTCACCGAAGGGTCGGACCTGCACCCCGGCGGCGCGCCGTACGTCGACTCCTCGGCCCTGGAGGTACTGCTTTCCTATCTGTACCCGGGAAACGCGGCGGCCTACGCCTGCGCGTACGTGGAGCTGCGGCCGGTCGACGCACGCGCGATCGCCGGGCCGCCCGACACCTGGCTCGTGCCGCCCGAGCGGGACTACTGGCACCACTCAGCGTAACCGGAATGGTACCGCGGGAGCATTGCCGGACAAGATCGTATACGACACTCCCGATGCTGCGAGGTGACCCGCGCCCGCCCCCATGACCCTGATCGCCCGGGACTGCCGCTGCTATAAGGCGTCGGGCTGGGGCCGAGAGATGGGCCCGTGGGCCCTCGACGTCTACACCGAGACCAAGTCCGTGTGGCTCCACTACGGCTGTTGATCAGGCCGCAGATCGTATATTATTTGGGATATTTTCGCCCGAACCGGCAGGCAGGAACCACGGATGACCAGCATCGCGCGGCCCGGCAAGATCATCGCGCTGCACCTGAACTACCGCTCCCGCGCCGCGCAGCGCGGCCGGGTCCCCGAGCAGCCGTCGTACTTCCTCAAGCCGCCGACGTCGGTCGCGGCGAGCGGGGACGTCCTCGAGCGCCCGGCCGGCACCGAGCTGCTCGGCTTCGAAGGCGAGATCGCGCTGGTCATCGGCCGGCTCGCCCGCCGCGTCGCCCCCGAGGACGGCTGGTCGTACGTCGGCGGCGTCACCGCGGCCAACGACTTCGGCGTCTACGACCTGCGCTACGCCGACAAGGGCAGCAACCTGCGGTCGAAGGGCGGTGACGGCTTCACCCCGCTCGGCCCGGCCGTGCTGCCCGCCGCGGACGTCGACCCGGCCGCGCTGCGGCTGCGGACCTGGCTCAACGGCGACCTCGTCCAGGACGACACCACCGCCGACCTGCTGTTCGGCTTCGGCCGGCTCGTCGCCGACCTCTCGCAGCTGATCACCCTCGAACCCGGCGACGTCGTGCTCACCGGCACCCCGGCGGGCGCCTCGGTGGCCGGTCCGGGTCACGTCGTCGAGGTCGAAGTCAGCGCCGGAGAGCACACCACCGGCCGTCTGGTCACGCCGATCGCGGCCGGCACCGTCCCGTTCGGACCGTTCGGCGCGCTCCCCCGCGTCGACGAGCAGCAGCGCGCGGACGCCCACGGGACGGCCGAGCCGGAGTTCACCTTGACGCCGGAACTGCGGGCGCGGATCGAATCCGTCGGCACCGCAACGCTTTCCGTCCAGCTCCGCAAGCGCGGGTACCACGACGTCTTCATCGAGGGCCTCACCTCGACCCGGCCCGGCGCCCGGCTGACCGGCCGCGCGCGGACCCTGCGTTACCTGCCCTACCGCGAGGACCTGTTCCGCGCGCACGGCGGCGGCTACAACGCGCAGAAACGCGCGATCGACGCCCTCGGCCCGGGTGACGTCCTGGTGATGGAGGCCCGCGGCGAGCGCGGCACCGGGACCGTCGGCGACATCCTGGCGCTGCGCGCGCAGGTCACCGGCGCGGCCGGGATCGTCACCGACGGCGGCGTCCGCGACCTGGCTGCGGTGTCCGCTTTGGACATTCCCACCTACCACGCCGGGCCGCACCCGGCGGTGCTCGGCCGGCGGCACGTGCCGTGGGACGCCGACGTCGCGATCGCCTGCGGTGGCGCGGCCGTCTGCCCCGGCGACGTCATCGCCGGCGACGGCGACGGCGTGCTCGTCATCCCGCCGCACCTGGTCGAGGAGGTCGTCGACGCGGCGATCGAGCAGGAGCGGCAGGAGACGTTCATCGCCGAGCAGGTCGCCGCGGGCGAGCGCGTCGAAGGCCTCTACCCGCTCGACGAGCACTGGCGCGGGAGGTACGCCGCATGGCTCGCGCGACGGTGACCGGCGCCGCGCCGAGCAAGTCGCGCATCGCCTACGAGTGGATCAAGGCCCGCATCGGCGACGGCACCTTCTCCCCCGGCTACCGGCTGGTCCTCGGCCAGCTCGCGCAGGAACTCGGCGTCAGCGTGGTGCCCGTCCGCGAAGCGATCCGGCTGCTGGAGGCCGAAGGACTCGTCACGTTCGAACGCAACGTCGGCGCGCAGGTCGCGATGGTCGACGAGCGCGAGTACCAGCACACCATGCAGACCCTCGCGCTGGTGGAGGGCTACGCGGCCGCGCTGGCCGCGCCGCTGCTGCCGCCGGGCGCGCTCGACGAGGCCCGTGCGCTGAACGCCCAGCTGGCGGACAGCCTCGGGCACTTCGAGCCCGCGCGGTTCACCGCGCTCAACCGGGACTTCCACGCGGTGCTGTTCGGCGCCTGTCCCAACCCGCAGGTGCTCGACCTGGTCGAGCGCGGCTGGAACCGGCTCAGCGGCCTGCGGAACTCGACGTTCAGCTTCGTGCCCGGCCGCGCCCACGAGTCGGTGGCCGAGCACGAAGCCATCCTCGGCCTGCTCGACGCCGGCGCCCCCGCCGCCGACGTCGAGCGGGCCGTGCGCGACCACCGGCTGGCCACCCTGAACACCTTCCTGGCCCACCGCCACCCCTGACGCAGAAGGGAAACCCATGCGATTCCGCTCCGACCCCCAGGCCATCCGCGGGTCGATCGCGCCGCTGATGACGCCGTTCACCGCCGACGGCGCGGTGGACCACGACGGCCTCGCCAACCTCGTGCGCTGGCAGCTCGCGTCCGGCACCCACGGCATCTCGATCGGCGGCTCCACCGGCGAGCCCGGGTCCCAGACGGTCGCCGAACGCGCCGAGGCGATCCGCACGGTCGCCGCGGCCGTCGGCGACCGCGTCCCGATCGCCGCGGGCACCGGCTCCGCGAAGCTGGACGAGACCCTGGAGCTGACGGCCGCCGGGCGCGACGCCGGGATCGACGCGGCGCTCGTCATCACGCCGTACTACGCGCGCCCGACCCAGGACGCCCTGTTCGTCTGGTACCGCACGGTCGCCGACGAGGTCCCCGACCTGCCGATCGTCGCCTACAACGTGCCCAGCCGCACCGCCGTGGACCTCGCGCCGGAGACCGTCGCGCGGCTGTTCCGCTCGTGCGACAACTTCGTCGGGATCAAGGAGACGACCAAGGACTTCGAGCACTTCTCGCGCGTGCTGCACCTGTGCGGGCGAGAGCTGATCGTGTGGTCCGGGATCGAGCTGCTCTGCCTGCCGCTGCTGGCGCTGGGCGGCGCCGGGTTCGTCAGCGCGACGGCGAACATCGCCCCCGCCGCCTGCGCCGAGATGTACGAGGCCTGGCAGGCCGGTGACCTCGACCGCGCACGGGAGATCCACTACGGCCTGCACCCGCTGGTCGACCTGCTGTTCGTCGAGACCAACCCGGCGCCCGGCAAGTGGGTCCTCGAGCACCGCGGGCTGATCGGGTCCGGCCACGTCCGGCCGCCGCTGCTCCCGCCGTCCGAAGCCGGCGTCGCCCGGATCAAGGACTTCCTGGCCGAAGGCGCGAAGTACCTCTCGCCGGCCGAAGGCTTCACCGTGGAAGAAAAGTCATGAGTCACCACGTCCCGGAAGGACTGCCGGGCGAACTGAAGCACTACATCGGCGGGCAGCTCGTCGACAGCGTCTCGGGCAAGACCTTCGACGTGCTCGACCCGGTGTCGAACACGCCGTACGTCACCGCCGCCGCGGGCCAGGCCGAGGACGTCGACCGGGCGGTCGCCGCGGCGCGCGCTGCGTTCACCGAGGGCCCTTGGCCACGGCTGGCGCCGCGCGCGCGGGCCCGGGTGCTGAACAAGATCGCCGACGCCGTCGAGGCGCAGGACGCCCGGCTGGCCGAGCTGGAGACGTTCGACACCGGCCTGCCGATCACCCAGGCCCTGGGCCAGGCGCAGCGCGCGGCCGAGAACTTCCGGTTCTTCGCCGACCTCGTCGTCGCGCAGGCCGACGACACCTACCAGGTGCCCGGGCGGCAGGTGAACTACGTGCACCGCAAGCCGGTCGGCGTCGCCGGGCTGATCACGCCGTGGAACACGCCGTTCATGCTGGAGAGCTGGAAGCTCGCGCCCGCGCTGGCGGCCGGCTGCACGGTGGTGCTGAAGCCGGCCGAGTTCACCCCGCTGTCGGCGAGCCTCTGGGCGGCGATCTTCGCCGGCGCGGGCCTGCCCGACGGCGTGTTCAACCTGGTCAACGGCTTCGGCGAGGAAGCGGGCGACGCGCTCGTCAAGCACCCCGACGTCCCGCTGATCTCGTTCACCGGTGAGTCCACGACGGGTCAGACGATCTTCCGCAACTGCGCGACCGGGCTCAAGGGCATGTCGATGGAGCTGGGCGGGAAGTCCCCGGCGATCGTCTTCGCCGACGCGGACCTCGACGCCGCGCTCGACTCGACGTTGTTCGGCGTGTTCTCGCTCAACGGCGAACGCTGCACCGCGGGCAGCCGGATCCTCGTCGAGCGCCCGATCTACGACGAGTTCTGCGAACGCTACGCCGAGCGGGCACGCAACATCGTCGTCGGCGACCCGCACGACCCGGCGACCGAGGTCGGCGCGCTCGTGCATCCCGAGCACTACGCCAAGGTGATGCGCTACGTCGAACTCGGCAAGTCCGAGGGGCGCCTGCTCGCGGGCGGCGGCCGTCCGTCCGGTGTGGACAGTGGCAGCTACGTCGCGCCGACGGTGTTCGCCGACGTCGCGCCGGACGCCCGGATCTTCCAGGAGGAGATCTTCGGCCCGGTCGTCGCGCTGACGCCGTTCGACACCGAAGCGGAGGCCCTGGCGCTGGCCAACGACGTCAAGTACGGGCTGGCCGCCTACCTGTGGACGTCGAACCTGGAGCGGGCGCACACCTTCGCGCAGTCGGTCGAGGCCGGGATGGTCTGGCTGAACTCGCACAACGTCCGCGACCTGCGCACGCCGTTCGGCGGCGTCAAGGCGTCCGGCCTCGGCCAGGAGGGCGGCTACCGCTCGCTCGACTTCTACACCCACCAGCAGGCGATCCACGTCTCGCTCGGGCCGGTGCACACGGCCCGCTTCGGCAGCGTCCGGAAAGGACAGTCATGACCGTCACCCCGCCGGACGTCCTGCGCTGCGCGTACGCCGAACTCGTCGTCACCGATCTAGCCGCCTCACGCGACTTCTACGTCGGCGTGCTCGGGCTCGTCGTGTCCTATGAGGACGACGAGGCGTTGTACCTGCGGGCGTTCGAGGAGTACCTGCACCATTCTCTGGTGCTGCGGAAGGGGGCGACGCCCGCGCTGGCCGTGCTCGGCTACCGCGTCCGCGGCGCGGCCGACCTCGACCTCGCCGAGGCGTACTACCGCGCCCTCGGCTGCCGGGTCGAGCGCCGGGCGGCGGGCGCGACCCGTGGCATCGGCGAAGCGGTCCGCGTCGAAGACCCGCTCGGGTTCCCGGTGGAGTTCTTCTGCGAGGCCGAGCACGTCGAGCGGTTCACCCAGCGCTACGACGTCCACGGCGCCGGCGCGCTGGCGCGGCTGGACCACTTCAACCTCGACACCCCGGACGTCCCGGCGGCCCGGAAGTACTACGAGGGCCTGGGTTTCCGCGTCTCGGAGGACATCCAGGACGACGAGGGCACGGTCTACGCGGCCTGGATGTTCCGCAAGCCGACGGTGCACGACGTCGCCCTCACCGGCGGCGACGGGCCGCGGCTGCACCACATCGCGTTCGCCGGCCACGAGCGGACGCAGATCCTGCACGTCTGCGACCACCTCGGCGCGCTGCGCCGGTCCGGCATGATCGAACGCGGGCCGGGCCGCCACGGCGTGTCGAACGCGTTCTACCTCTACGTCCGCGACCCCGACGGGCACCGGATCGAGATCTACACGCACGACTACTACACCGGCGACCCGGACAACCCGGTGATCACCTGGGACGTCCACGACAACCAGCGCCGCGACTGGTGGGGCAACCCGGTGGTGCCGAGCTGGTACGCCGACGCGTCGGCGGTCCTGGACCTGGACGGGAAGCCCCAGCCGCTGATCGCCCGGGCCGAGGCGCGCGAAGCCGACGTCACCATCGGCGCCGACGGCTTCTCGTACACGTCGAAGGACGCCGAATTCAAGCTGGGCGAACAGGTTTGAGCCACCGGGTGAACCACTCGCGGGTGCGGTGCAGGAAATCGAGCTGGTGCTCGCGGCCGCGCAGCGAGTGGTTCTCCCCGGGGTAGACGGCGAACTCGTGCTCGACGCCGAAGTGGCGCAGCGCGCGGTGGAGGAACTCGGCCTGCGAGAGCGGGACGTTCGTGTCGTCCGCGCCGTGCAGCAGCAGGATCGGCGTCCGGATGTCGGCGGCGTAGGAGATCGGGCTGTTCCGGTCGTGCCGGTGCGGGCCCGGGCCCTCCCAGCCGATGCTGCCGCCCAGCGCCGCCTCGAACGGCGGGCCTTGCTCGCCGGTGGCGGCCAGCATGCCCCAGTCGCTGATGCCCGCGTTGACGTACGCCGCGGCGAAGCGGTCGCTGCGCGCGGCCGCCCAGGCGGCGAGGAACCCGCCGTGGCTCCCGCCGCCGATGCCGAGCCGGTCCGGATCGGCGACACCGGCGTCGATCAGCAGGTCGATGCCGGTGAGGATGTCCGTCCACTCCGCGCCGCCGACCTCACCGGCGACGGATACGGCGAACGCGTGGCCGTGGCCCTGGCTGCCGCGCGGGTTGGGCAGGAAGGCGGCGAACCCGTCGTCGGCCAGCCACCGCGCGACCCGGAACCAGCCGACCATGAAGCGGTCGGCGTAGCGGTCGTACGGGCCGCCGTGCGGCAGCGTGACCAGCGGGAACGGGCCGTCCTGGCGGGTGGTGCCGGGCGGGAGGACCAGCAGGCCGTCCAGCCCCAGGCCGTCGTCGGCGCGGTACGCCAGACGCTCCTGCGGGCCCCAGGTCCTGGCGCGCAGCTCCGGGCTGCAGTCGGTGAGCCGGGTCAGCGGGCCGCCCGGAGGTCCGACGTGGACGTCGTCGGGCTCGGTCGCGGTGCTCGCCACCACGGCGACGACACCGCCGCCGTGGCTCAGGAAGTCGAGGGAGCCCGGCGCGTGGGCGATCTCGGTGAACCTGCGGGTGGCCGGGTCGAGCCGCCGGATCGTGGTGTCGAGGCCTTCGGCGAACAGCGCGAGCGGCGGGCCGTCGTCGACCTGGACGAGTTCCACCGGGCAGACGTCCATCCCCTCGGTGAGGTCGGCGTCGTCCTCGGCGTCGAAGATCGCGTAACCGCCGACGAGCCCGGGCCGGGTCACGCCGCGGTAGAGGAGGCGGTCGCCCCACCAGGCGAGCGCGGACGCCTCGACGGCCGGGGCGGGGAGGTCGCGGCCGCCGACCAGGTGGAGCCGCGGTTCGAGCATGCCGGGATCGGGGTCGGCGACCGGCCAGGTCAGGACGGCGAGGGGGCCGCCGCCGGGGTGGGCCGCGACCTCGACGACGTGCCGGTCACCGAGGTCGCCGTGCGGCCGGACGTCGCCGGTGGCCAGGTCGAGCAGCCACAGCCGGTCGGGCGGGCTCGGCACGCGCAGGTACGGGTCTTTCGCGGGCTCTTCGCCGGGCCCGACGAGGACCACGAGGTCGCCGGGCAGCGGGACGCAGGCGGTGACGGGCCGGTCCGTCAGGCGTTCGGCGTTCCCGGTGAGCGGGACCCGGTGGAGCCGTCCGGCGGCCAGGTAGAACACCGAGCCGGAGTCCGGGGCCCACCGGGGTGCCTCGGCGGTACCGGCCAGCTCGCGCGGTGGCGTGCTGCCGTCGGCGGGGACGAGCCACAGGTCACCGGCCTTCCGGCCCCGGGTCGTCGTCAGGTACACGACCCAGCGGCCGTCGGGGGAGACCCGCGGCTCCCTCGGCACGATCCGGTCGACGACGGCTTCGGCGCTCAGGTTCCCCATGAACGCAGTCTGGCAGCCATCCGCGCGACCGGTGGCGCCGAATCTCCGGTGGGCGTGTCCGGGTGCGAGGGAGCGATGGATGGACGGCGAAGCACTGCCCCCGGGCTGGGACCTGGTCGTGGAGCGGCTCAGCCTGCGGGTCGCCACGGCCGCGGAGCTGACCGTCGACCTCACGACGCGGCCGGCGCTGCGCCGGATCCGCTCGACCGTCGCCGGCTGCCTCGGCTTCGGGCGGACGAAGGACGAGCCGCTCGGCGCGCTGCTGCTCGTGGTCGACGAGCTGGTCGGCAACGCCTACGACCACACCCCGCACCCGTCCTCGCTGCGGGTGACGCGCGAGCTGCGCGGCCTGCTGGTCGAGGTCGTCGACGAAGACCCGTCGGTCGAGCGCGTCGCGGCCGGCGGCGGCCACGGCCTGCAGCTGGTCGAACAGCTGTCGCTGGGGTGGGGCGTGCGCGCGACCGAACCGGGCAAGACGGTGTGGGCGCTCGTCCCGGCCCAGCTGTTCCGCGACCACTGACCGCTCACGGCTCGTTCCCCGGCGTGCGCGGACGGCGCGCTCAGTCCGCCGGGAGCGCGCCGAGCAGCTCCTCGTGGTGGCCCGCCGCCCGCAGGACCGGCGCGTCGAGCAGCCCCGCGGCGGGGTCGCCGGCGCGCACCGCGGCGAGGAACCGCACGACGGCGCGGGGCTCGGGCAGCACTTCGCCGCCGAGGTAGGCCAGCACGACGGCGTCGCCGCCGGAGTCCTCCAACGCGACGGCCCAGCCGTGCACCTCGTCCCAGACGAGGGCGAGATCGTGCCCGGGGAACCGGCGCAGCCGCCAGTCGAGGGCGACGTAGGCCGACACCGGGGTGTCGAGGTCGATGGTGCCGGACTCCGGCCCGACCCCCACGGCCCGGGCGACCGCCCCCAGGTAACCGCGCAACCGCCGCTCGAACGAGAACTCCGTGTCGCGCCCGAAATCGATGGAAATGCTCAACGCCGCCTCGCTTTCCCCGTCGGCGCGGGATCTTCCGCTGCCCGATCGCGGGTACCCCACGCCCCCGTGGATCAACCGCGCCGGCGGGCACCGGTGCCGGCCGATGGGACAGGGAAAGGACAGGCACGGTGCGCTGCCTTCCCCCGTGAGGCAGGATCGGGGTGTGACGATCGATCAGGCCGGTGCGCCCCAGGCCCGCCCGGGCCCGGCCTTCCCCGAACACGAATCCCGCGTCGACGACCTCAGGCGGCAGCTGGCGGCGGTCGCCGGCGAAGCCACGGTCCGGCTGGCGAAGCGGACGTCGAACCTCTTCCGCTCCCGCACCTCGGCCGGGCACCCCGGCCTGGACGTCTCCGGGTTCACCCACGTGCTGCGCGTCGACCCGGAGACGCTGACCGCCGACGTCGAAGGCATGGTCACCTACGAGCAGCTGGTCGACGCCACGCTGCCGCACGGGCTGATGCCCCTGGTGGTCCCGCAGCTCAAGACGATCACCCTCGGCGGCGCGGTCACCGGCCTCGGCATCGAGTCGAGCTCGTTCCGCAGCGGCATGCCGCACGAGTCGGTGCTGGAGCTGGAGATCATGACCGGCGACGGCGGCATCGTCGTCGCCACGCCGGACAACGAGCACCGCGACCTGTTCCACGGCTTCCCGAACTCCTACGGCACGCTCGGGTACGCGCTGCGCCTGCGGATCCGGCTGGAACCGGTGAAGCCGTTCGTGAAGGTGCGCCACGTCCGCCACCACGACCGCGAGGCGCTGTTCGCGGCCCTCGGTGAGGTCTGTACCACTCGGGCGTACGAGGGCGAGGCGGTCGACTTCGTCGACGGCACCGTGTTCGGCCCGGACGAGCTGTACCTCACGCTGGGCACGTTCACCGACACCGCGCCGGCGACGAGCGACTACACCTGGCTCGACATCTACTACCGCTCGATCCAGCGTCGCGAGACCGACCACCTCACCGTCCGTGACTACCTGTGGCGCTGGGACACCGACTGGTTCTGGTGTTCGCGCGCCTTCGGCGTCCAGTCCCGGCTGCCCCGGCTGCTGATGGGCCGCCGGTTGCTGCGCTCTTCGGTCTACTGGAAGCTCGTCGCGCTCGACCGCCGCTTCGGGATCGCCGCCAAGCTCCTCAAGCTCCGGCGGATGCCGCCCGAGGAGACGATCGTGCAGGACATCGAGGTGCCGCTGAGCCGGGCCGCGGACTTCCTCGAGTTCTTCGAGCGGGAGATCCCGATCAGCCCGGTGTGGATCTGCCCGCTGCGCCAGCGCCCCGGCGGGGTGCGCTGGCCGCTCTACGAACTGGACCCCGAGGAGCTCTACGTCAACTTCGGGTTCTGGTCTTCGGTACCCCTCGACCCGGGCGAACGCGACGGCGTTCACAATCGGATGATCGAAGCCGAGGTCACCCGCCTCGGCGGGCACAAGTCGCTCTACTCGGACAGCTTCTACTCCGAGGAAGAGTTCTGGCGCCTCTACAACGGGGACGCCTACCGGGAGCTCAAGCGGGCCTACGACCCGGACGGCCGGTTGCTCGGCCTCTACGAGAAGTGCGTCCGGCGCCGGTGAACGCCCTGAAAGGAACGAACGTGACCAAGGCAACCATCCCGGTCGGCGATGTCTTCGCACGCCTGCTCGGCCCCAGCTCCACGGTGTCCATCACCGCCTACGACGGCACCGGCACCGGCCCGGCCGACGCGCCGGTGGCCATCGAGGTCCGCTCGCCGCTCGCGCTGGACTACCTGATCTCCTCCCCCGGTGACCTCGGCCTGGCCCGCGCCTACGTCGCCGGCGCCATCGACGTCAAGGGCGACCTCTACACGGCGCTGCACGCGCTGGCGGCCCAGGTCGACCAGCTGACCCCGGCCGACCGCGTCTGGCTGCTGCGCAAGCTCGGGCCCGCCCACCTGCGCCGCGTCGAGCCGCCCGCCGAGGAGCTGCCCGGCCGGTTCCGGCGGAGCCTGTCCGGCCTGCGGCACTCGAAGGAGCGCGACAGCAGCGCGATCTCGAACCACTACGACGTCTCCAACCGGTTCTACGAGCTGGTCCTCGGGCCGTCGATGGCCTACACCTGCGCCGTGTTCCCCGAGGACGGCGCCACGCTGGAGCAGGCCCAGGAGCACAAGTTCGACCTGGTCTGCCGCAAGCTCGGCCTCAAGCCCGGCATGAAGCTGCTCGACGTCGGCTGCGGCTGGGGCGGCATGGTCGCGCACGCCGTCCGCCACTACGGCGTCGAGGCGCTCGGGGTCACACTTTCGCGTGAACAGGCGCAGTGGGCGCAGAAGAACATCGTCGCCCTCGGCCTGGCCGACCGCGCCGAGATCCGGCACCTCGACTACCGGGACGTCACCGAAACCGGGTTCGACGCGATCTCGTCGATCGGCCTGACCGAGCACATCGGCGCCCGCAACGTGCCCGGCTACTTCCGCTTCCTGGCCGCCAAGCTGAAGCCGCACGGCCGGCTGCTCAACCACTGCATCACCAACCCGGACTCGAGCGTCGCGCACCGCTCCCGCGGCTTCATCGACCGCTACGTCTTCCCGGACGGCGAGCTGGAGGCCCCCGGCGAGCTGATGACGGCCATGCACGACAGCGGCCTGGAGGTGCGGCACTCGGAGAACCTCCGCGAGCACTACGCGACCACCCTGGCCGGCTGGTGCGCCAACCTCGACGAGCACTGGGACGAGGCCGTCGCCGAGGCCGGGGCGGGCCGGAGCCGGGTGTGGGCGCTCTACCTCGCGGCCTGCCGGCTGGCGTTCGAACGGCGGGAGATCGAGCTGCACCAGATCCTCGGCGTGCGCACCGACAACCAGGGCGGAATGGGGATGCCGCTGCGGCCCGACTGGGGTGTTTGAGACCGGGCGTGCCTCTCGCGCGCACTTCTGCGAGGATGGTCACGAGACCGGGCGTCCGAACGGGGCGGCCAGGCTCACTGATGAGAAGTAGGTATGGGTATGGCTCAGGGCAGTGTCAAGTGGTTCAACGGTGAAAAGGGCTTCGGCTTCATCGCTCAGGATGGCGGGGGTCCGGACGTGTTCGTCCACTACTCCGAGATCCAGGGCACCGGCTTCAAGTCGCTCGACGAGGGCCAGCGTGTGGAGTTCGAGATCGGGCAGGGCCAGAAGGGCCCCCAGGCCCAGCGGGTCAGCGTCATCTGAACCACGCGACATTGGAATGCCCTCGCCCCCTCGGGGCGGGGGCATTCCCCTTTTTCCGGGGCTCTCCGGGGTCGGACGCCGTCAGCGGTTGGACGTCGGGAACCGGCGGCCGGGGGTGCCGAGGGCGACGAGCTCGGTGTACTGGGCCTGCCAGGACTGCTCGGTGGCCAGCAGGTCGGCCAGGCGCTGGGTCCAGCCGGCGTCGACGGTGACCTCGGCGGTGCCGAGGTGCCGGTGGGTCTCGTCGCGGGCCTTGAGCCATTCGGAGAGGGTCGGGTCCAGGGCGGGTCCACCTGCTCGTTCTGCCATCCGCCCACCGTACTGCGCCGGTGCGCCCCAGGTCCGCTCGTTCGCCACACAGCGGGCTCACACGCGGCTCAGGTAGCCTCGGAAGCACGGGAGCACCTCGTAGGCCGGCGCAGTGCCGGGCACACTCCCGTCCCTCGGCCCTTGACGGCCGGGCGCCGGCAGGAGCGGCGACCGTGCGGCGGGCCGCGCGTACACAGCTGATCGAGCCGGGTGTCCCGCGTCCCCGGCCTCCCGCGCAGGACCCCCTCCGCGCGTGGCGAAGACCTCGAAACGAGTGGTGCATGACCTCACCCACCCCGGTGAAACCCCGACCTGCCCCGAAGCCGGTCCTCTCCGGCAAGCAGACCATCCCCGAGCTGCTCACCATCCGCGCCTTCCTCCTCATCCCGTTCCTCGCGCTCGCCGCGGCGGTCCCGGTGTTCTGGGGCTGGGGCGTCAGCTGGCTGGACCTGGCGATCGGCGGCGGCTTCTTCGTCGTCTCGACGCTCGGGATCACCATCGGCTACCACCGCTACTTCACGCACGGAGCGTTCCGGGCGAAGCGGGCGCTGCGCATCGCGCTCGCCATCGCCGGCGGCCTCGCCGCCCAGGGCCCCGTGATCACCTGGGTGGCCGACCACCGCCGCCACCACGCCTTCTCCGACCGCGAGGGCGACCCGCACTCCCCGTGGCTGTTCGGCACGTCCCCGGTCGCGCTGGCCCGCGGCTTCTGGCACGCGCACATGGGCTGGCTCTTCGGCCGCGACAAGACCAACATCGAGCGGTTCGCCCCCGACCTGGCCGCCGACCGCGACATCCGCGTCGTCGACCGCCTCTTCCCGGTGTGGGTGGTGACGAGCCTGCTGCTCCCGGCGCTGCTCGGCGGCCTGATCACGCTGTCGTGGTGGGGCGCGCTGACCGCGTTCCTGTGGGCCGGGCTGGCCCGGATCTCCTTCCAGCACCACGTGACGTGGTCGGTGAACTCGATCTGCCACATGATCGGCGAACGGCCGTTCGCGAGCCGGGACCGCTCGGCGAACTTCTGGCCGCTGGCGATCCTGTCGATGGGCGAGTCCTGGCACAACTCCCACCACGCGGACCCGACGTCGGCCCGCCACGGCGTGCAGCGCGGCCAGATCGACATCTCCGCCCGGGTGATCTGGGCGTTCGAGAAGCTCGGCTGGGCCTGGCAGGTCCGCTGGCCGACGGCCAAGCGCCTCGCCGCCATGGCGCGCTGAAAGCCCGCCGAAACTCCTTGCCGGTCGTCGCGGGCGGGGTGGACCGTGAACGGATGGACACGGTCGCCCTGACCTTCGACGACGGCCCCCACCCGGAGACGACGCCGGCGCTGCTCGCCGCACTGGGCGACGCGCCGGCGACGTTCTTCCTCCAGGGGACGCACGCCGTCGATCACCCGGACCTGGTCCGGGCGATCGCGGCGGCCGGGCACACCATCGGCAACCACAGCTGGACCCACCCGCGGCTGCCGTCGCTCTCCCCCGCGGCCCGGGAGCTGGAGGTGGCGCGCACGCAGGACCTCCTGGCCGGGATCACCGGCACCCGGCCGCGGCTGTTCCGCCCGCCGTACGGCGACACGGACGCTTCGGTGGCGGCCACGATCGCCGGGCACGGGCTCACCGAGGTCCTGTGGACGATCGACACCCGCGACTGGGCCGGGGTTTCGACCGGCGAGATCGTCGACACCGCAGCCGCGGTCGAGCCGGGCGGGATCATCCTGATGCACGACGGCGGTTACGCGTCGACGGTCGCCGCCGTCCCCCGCATCCTGGCCGCGCTCGCTTCCCGGGGCCTGCGCGCGGCCGCGGTCACGGGTTGACGCGCGCGTAGTCCGTCTTCGGCTTTCGGCCTGCCCGCGTACCGTCTGGCCCGTGCCCCATTTCCTCTCGTTCTCCGGCGTCACGTTGTCGGATTCCGAGCGAGGACAGGACGAGCGCCACCAGGGCGCGTTCGACCGGAATTGCGTGCACCATCTCCTGACTCCTCGGGGAAATAGGGAGATTCGACGATAGGAGCCGCCGTCGGTGGCGGTCAAGGTACCTTTCGGAGCAATGCTCGAAAGTTTCGGGCGTGTCCATTCCGCGCCCGATGACCTAGAATCCCCGTCATGCCAGTGAAATCCGACGATCTCGAACCCGCAGCGTCGCGGGTCACCATCGCCCGGATCGCCGCCGAGACCGGCGTTTCCGTGCCGACCGTTTCGAAGGTGCTGAACGGACGTCCGGACGTCGCCGAAAGCACGCGCGCCCGCGTCGAAGCCGTCATCGGGAAATACGGTTACCGGCGGCGCGCCGACGAGCGTTCCCGCCGTTCCCGGCTGCTGGAACTGATGTTCCACGAACTCGAAAGCACGTGGGCGCTCGAAATCATCCGCGGGGTCGAGTACGTCGCCCGCGAAAACGGAATGGCGGTCGTGCTGGCGGAATCGTCGGGGCGGCACACGCCGGGGCAGAGCTGGCTGGAAAGCGTGCTCGCCCGGCGGCCGGTCGGCATCGTTTCGGTGTGTTCCGACTTCACGAGCGGGCAGCTGGCGAAACTGCGCGCGCGGGACATCCCGCTGGTGATCGTCGACCCCGCCGGCGCGCCCGGCCCGGAGACGCCCTCGATCGGGGCGACGAACTGGCAGGGCGGGCTGACCGCGACCCGGCACCTGGTGGAGCTGGGCCACCGCCGGATCGCGATGATCGGCGGCCCGGACGGCGTGCTGTGCAGCCGCGCCCGGATCGACGGTTACCGCACGGCACTGGAGACGGCGGGCCTGGCGTTCGACCCGGCCCTGGTCCGCCGGGGCGACTTCCACGTCCGGTCGGGCTACCGCGAGCTGGCATCACTGCTCACCCTCCCCGACCGCCCGACGGCGGTCTTCGCCGGCAGCGACCTGCAGGCCCTGGGCGTGTACGAGGCAGCCCGCGACGCGGGCCTGAAGATCCCCGCCGACCTGAGCGTGGTCGGCTTCGACGACCTCCCGGTGGCCAGGTGGCTGACCCCGGAGCTGACGACGATCCGCCAGCCCCTGCAGGAAATGGCGGCGGCGGGCGCCCGGCTGGCGATCGCACTGGCCCGCGGCATGGCCCCGGAAGCGAGACGGCTGGAACTGGCGACGAGCCTGGTGGTCCGCCACAGCACCGCGGCCCCGGCGGAGCACGTGATCCCCGCACCGAGATAACCGGGAGGGAGCCGGAAGGCAGCACGGCCGCCGGTCACCTTCCCAGCCTCGTGCTCTCCGGCGGTCCGAGGTAGCTCGGCCGCAGGCCGCCCGTGTCGACCACCAGCTTCTGCACCACCACCGCCGGGTCGATCATCCAGAGCTTCAGCACGTGCGGGCCCGGTGCGGCGACCACGTGCCGCGTCGAGGTCAGGTTGACGTTGTCCGATGTCGTCCGTTCCCACTGGCGGTTCATGGTCGTGTCGTCGGCGCCGGACGCCTTCGTGATGTTGACGACCTGCGGGGCCGCGTCGTCCAGTGAGACCGCGTACCGCAGACCGTCGCCCTGCAGCACGTTGCTGCGCGGGGAAAGGTACGCCCAGACCGTCAACGGCCCGGCCGTGAACAGTGTCATCCGGTACTCCAGCCGCGGGCCCGTACCTGCCGCCCGGCTCGGCGCCGTCACCGGGAACGGCGTCATCCCGGCGCCCGTGCGGCCGAGGTCCGGGATCCGCCGCCACGACACGCCCGCCGCGGGCACGGCGTCGCCGTGGTCGGCCTCCATCGAGACGTGTCCCCCGGCCTCGACGAACCCGTGCCGCCACGTCACCGGGAGCGAGCGGTTGACGACCACGGCGTCCACGACGACCGAGCGTCCGGCGCCCGACACCGTGATCGGCACCGTCGTGGTGCCCTTCGGCGCCCGGGCCCAGTCGATCCGCACCGTCATCCGCAGCTCCTCGTCCACCCGGCCGCCGCGCGGCTCGACGCGTACCCACGGCGCCCCGGCCGTGACGGTGCAGCGGAACGGCGTCCGCCCCCGGTTGAACACGTCGACGTACTGCGCCGGCGTGCTCTGGAACGGGCTGAACTCCGGCAGCACCGGACGTCCCGGCGCCGCGGGCCACCACTGCTCGGACCCGTCGACGGCCACGCCCATCTCGGCGGCGGCGGGAACGGAAACCCGCTGCACCGCCGGGAAGATGACGTCCGGCAGCGCGACGTTGTCCTTCTCCGGCTGCTGCCACGGCGCGTTCGGGCCGTAGCGCGCGACGTCGCCGTAGTCGATGTGCGGCTGCGTCTGGAACCCGTTCCACTTGCCGCCCGCGATGCCGGTGTTGTACTTCGCCGCCAGCGCGAGGTCGTCGGCGAACCGGGCCTCGGTGACGGCGGCCAGGGCGTTCGCCGACGCGCGACCCTGCGCCGCGTACAGCAGGTTCGTGAACTCGGCGCGCCGCAACGCGTACAGGTTCGCCGTCGCCTCGACCTCGTACAGCACCAGCTCGTAGTAGGCGTCGCGGTAGACCGCGGGCAGTCGCGAAGAGATCTTCGACGCACGCGCGGCCAGCGCCTGCCACTCGTCGGTGACCGTGTCCAGTTCGCGGTAGTTGACCAGGCTGAACGGCGTCGCCTGGTCGTCGTACGCGATCGTGCCGTCGGCCTGGAGCGTGATCTTCCGGTTCAGCAGCTCCGGCTTGCGACGCGACTGCAGCCGCCCGTAGTCGTGCAGCACCGACGCGATGTCCGACGCCGGCGCGGCCCCGAAGTTCGTCGCCGCGAAGTTCCGCTCCCATGTGGACAGTTGCGACGCCGGCAGCGCCGACGGATTCCAGGCGTAGTCGAGGAAGAACTGCAGCGGCAGCTCGTTGCCCTTCAGGTCGCCGACGTTCACGACCCACAGCCGGTCGTTGCCGTAGGAGACGGCCTGGTTCAGCTGCTCCCAGGTGTTCGCGATGAGGCTGGTGTCGACCCACTTGTAGTTGCGGCCGCCGCCGACGTAGTCGAAGTGGTAGTACAGCCCGTACCCGCCCGGATGCGGCGGCAACGAGAGATCCGGGTGCTTGCGGATGTTGCCCCAGTTGTCGTCGGTGAACACGACGATGACGTCGTCGGCCGGCCGCAGGCCCTGCGCCCAGTAGCGCTGGACCTCCTTGTAGAGCGTCCACACCTGCGGGACGTCCGTGGTCAGCTCCCGCGCGAGGATCTCCCGTTCGGTGGCCAGGATCTCACGCATCAGCTCGATTCCGTCGCCGTCGGGCAGGCTGACGTCGCCGTTGCCGCGCATACCGAGCGTGACGACGCCTTCGAAGTCCTCGCGGGCCATCCGGCGGATCCCGTCGGCCCAGTAGGCCTTGATCGCTTCGCCGTTGCGGCGGAAGCTCCACTCCCCCGTGCCGCCGTACGGGTCGTGGCCGGGCGTGACGATGGTGCCGGCCGCGTCGCGGACCGCGGCGACCGCGTGCCGGTTCCACTCCTCGATCCCGCGCATCATCGGCGCTTCGTGCGAGGTGCCCATGACGACGCCGTACTCCTTGGCCGTCGCGTGGTTGAGCGGGTCGTCCTCGGCGAACGCGCGGCCCCAGACCGCCGGCCACAGGTAGTTGGCCCGTAACCGCAGCATGGTCTCGAAGACCTTCGCGAAGAACTCGTGGGTGAAGCCGCCCGGGTAGCCCGGGGCCTTGCCCGGCCCGAAGTACGCCGGCGCCCAGGTGCCGAGCGCCGGGTTCTCGTCGTTGATGAAGAACCCGCGGTACTTGACGCGGGGCGTGCCCAGGCTGAACCGCTCGCCCGGCAGGTGCAGCTCCGCGCTGCGCCGCGGCGGAACGTCGGCCCACCAGTACCACGGCGAGACGCCGATGCGCCGCGAGACCTCGTAGACGCCGTAGATCACGCCGCGCTGGTCGCTGCCGGTGAGCACCAGCGTCCCGTCGACGACCTGGCTCAGCGACGTCTCCCACTTGCCCGCGACGCCGGTGACGTCGAGGCGACCCGCGCGGACCAGGTCGTCGACCAGCGGGCTGTGGCCGAGGGTGCCGACCAGCACCACCGGCCCGTGCGCGGGGACGACGTCGATCGAGACGGCGGGCCGCACACCCGTGACGCGCTCGACGTCGGCCGCGAGGTCGCCGGCGACGCGGCGCACCCCCGGCCGATCCCCGGAACCCACCACGATGGTCGCGGCTTTCCCGCGCTCCACCAGGGGAAAGCCCGTGCCGGCCGCGGCGGTTCCCGGCAGCACGGCGGTTCCGGCGCCGGCCACGGCCAGCAGCTGGAGGAAGGCACGGCGGTGTACCTCGGACGTCACGGGAGACCTCCTGAGTCAGCCCTTCACGGATCCGGTGAGCCCGCCGACGATGCGTCGTTCGGCGAGCACGAAGAACGCGAGCGCGGGGATCATCGACAACGCGGTGAACGCGAGCACCCGGGCGGTGTCCTGGGAGTACTGGGACTGGAACGTGGCGACGCCGAGCGGGAGCGTGAAGTGCGCGGAGTCGTTGAACACGAGCAGGGGCAGCAGGTAGGCGTTCCAGCTGGTGACGAAGGCGAGCACGCCGACCGTCGTCAGCGCGGGCGCCGACAGCGGCAGCAGGATCCGCCAGAAGAACCCGAGCCGGCTCGCACCGTCGAGCACCGCGGCGTCCTCCAGCTCGCCGGGGATGGCGTGCATGAACGGACGGAGGATCACGATCGTCACCGGCAGCGAGAACGCCGCCTCGGGGATCGCGACGCCCCAGAAGCTCTCCAGCATGCCGAGCTGGCGCAGCCACAGGTACAGCGGCAGCGTCGCGACGGTGAGCGGGAACAGCAGACCGAGGGTGAACAGCGTGTACAGCGCTTCACGGCCCTTGAAGTGGTACCGCGACAGCGCGAACCCGGCCATCGAGCCCAGGCCGACGGCCACGGCGGTCGCGATCACCGCGATCAGCGCGCTGTTGCCGAGGAACGTCCAGAACGCGCTCGAGCCGAGGACCGAGGCGTAGTTCTCGGTGATCCACGGCCCGGGCAGCCCCGCCGGGTCGGAGTTGATCTGCGCGTTGCTGCGGAACCCGCCGAGCACCACGAACAGCAGCGGCACGAGAGTCACACCGACCACGACGATCGCCGCGAGATACCCCATCGACAGGCCGAACCGGCGCGAGCGCATCAACCCACCATCCTCGTCAGGGCGCCCTGGGTGTCCCGGCGCAGCGCGAACCGCTGGTACAGCAGCGCGAACACGAAGCAGATGACGAAGAGGATCACCGCGACGGCGGAGCCGAACCCGAACTCGTAGCGCTTGAAGCCGTGGTCGACCAGGTAGGTCGCCATCGTCGTCGACGCGTTCGCGGGCCCGCCGAGCGTCATGATCCACACGATGTCGAACAGCTGCAGAGAGCCGATCACCGACAGGAAGATCCAGATCCGGATGGTCGGCCCGAGCAGCGGCAGCACGACGTGGCGGGTGGTCTGCCACGCCGACGCCCCGTCGAGCGCGGCGGCCTCGCGCAGCTCGGCCGGCACCCCCTGCAGCCCGGCCAGCAGCAGGATGATGCCGAAGCCGATGAACTTCCAGGTGATCACCGCGAACAGCGTGTAGAGCACGATGCCCGGGTCGGCCAGCCACTGCCGGACCAGGCCGCCGAGCCCGGCGCCTTCGAGCACCTGGTCGGCGAACCCGCTCGGCTGCAGCATGAGCACCCAGATCACCGCGGTGATCGCCTCGGACAGGACGTACGGCGCGAACACCAGGGACCGCAGCACCGCCCGGCCGCGCAGCTTCCGGTTGAGCAGCAGTGCCAAGCCGATCGACAGCGGCAGCTGCACCACGATCGACAGCCCGGCGATGATCAGGTTGTGCACGATCGCGCTCTGGAACACGTCGCCGCCGAAGGCGTCGACGTAGTTGTCGAAGCCCACGAAGTCGTCGAGCGCGCCGAACCCGTTCCAGTTGAACAGGCTGTAGAACGCGGCGATCCCGATCGGCACCAGGACGAACCCGGCGAACAGCAGCAGCGCCGGGCCGAGCAGCAGCGCCAGCTCGAGCCGCTTGCGCAGGCTCGACCGCCGCTTCCGGACCGGCACCGCCGGTGCGGGCGGTCGCGCCGCCCGCACCGGGCTGGTGGTCGTGGTCACTTGTTGCCCGCCGCGGCCTGGTTGACGGCCGCCACGATGCCTTCAGGGGTGCCCTGGCCGGCGAACATGTTGGCCACCGCGTCGTTCAGCGCGGCGCCGACCGCCGTCGGGAACGCCCGGTCGAAGTACATCTGCAGGTACGGCGACTTCGTGCCGTAGTCGTAGACGGCCTTCAGGGTGTCGGTCTTCAGCGCCTTGGCGGCAACGGTGTTGACGGGCAAGCCGGCGCCCTGCGCGGCGAGCTGCGTCTGCACCGGCTCGCTGCCCAGGTACTGCAGGAAGTCCGCGCACGCCTTCGACGCGCGGGTGGTGCAGGCGAAACCGTCACCGCCGCCGAGCACGGCCGCGGGATCGCCCGCGCCGCCGGGCACGGACGGGAACGGGAACCAGCCGACCTTGGAGTCCAGCTGCTTGTCCTCGGTCAGCGCCGACATCGTGCCGGGCTCCCAGTCGCCCTGCAGCTCCATCGCCGCCTTGCCGTTGGCGACCAGGCCGGCCGAGCTGCCCGCGCCCTGCTGGGCGGCGGTGCCGGCGAACCCGGTCTGGAACGGCTGCGTGGCCAGGAAGTTCTTCAGGTCCTGCCCCGCCTTCGTCCAGCACGGGTCCTCGAGCTTGATCGCCTTCACCGACTGCTTGAGCACGTCGACCGAGCATTCGCGGACGGCGAAGTAGTTGAAGTAGAAGGCATCCGGCCAGCGGTCCTTGCCACCCACCGAAATCGGCGCGACGCCCTTGGCCTTGAGCTTGGTGACGGCGGTGTTCAGGTCGTCGATGGTCTTCGGCGGCTCGGTGATCCCGGCGTCGGAGAACAGGTCCTTGCGGTACCAGAAGCCGACGAAGTGCTGCTCGAACGGCACGCCGTACTGCTTGCCGTCGACCTGCCAGTTTTCGCCGAACTTGCCGGTGGTCGCGGAGATCCACGACTTCGTGGCGTCGGTGATGTCGGCGACCTTGCCCGAAGTGATCTGCGAAGCCAGGTCGCCGGAGCCCCAGGACTGGTAGACGTCCGGCGGCTCGGCCCCCTGCAGGGCGAGGGGCACCTTGGTGGGGAAGTCCTCGTTCTGCAGCGGCTGGGCCTTGATGGTGACGTCCGGGTGTGCTTGGTGGTAGTCGGTGACCACCTTCTCCCAGATCGACTTGATCGGGTCGGTGGTGCCGTTGTGCCACCAGGTGAGGGTGACCGGGCCGCTCGGCTGCGCGGGCGCGTCACTCCCCCCGCCGCTGCACGCCGCGAGGGCGAGCGGTACGACGGCCGCGAGCGCGGCGACTACGGGGATTCGGCGTTTCACAAACATCTTGGGTCCACTCCTGACGACTTCGGCCGAGTTGGACGGGGCGTGACAACGCCCGGGTTGGCGAAGAGTCTGCGCCAGCGAAAAACGGATGTCAATCGTTGTCGATAACGTTTTACATGGCTAGTCTGAGCCGATGCAGCCCAGTTCCAGGGTGACCATCCGTGACGTCGCGGCCCGCGCCGGCGTCTCGGTGGCCACGGTCTCCAAAGTGATCAACGACCGCTACGGCGTCTCCGCCGCGACGCTCGCGAAGGTCCGGGCGGTGATCGAAGAACTCGGCTACGAAGCGAGCCTCGTCGCGCAGAGCCTGCGCAACCACCGGACCAACGTGATCGGCATCCTGGTCGCCGACCTGGAACCGTTCTCGACCGAGCTGCTCAAGGGAGCCGCGGACGCGATCCGCGGCAGTGGCTTCGAGCTCGTCGTCTACTCCGCGGGCGGGCGCACCGGCGACCCGAAGGGCTGGGAGAAGCGCTACCTCTCCCGGCTGAGCGGCACCCTCGTCGACGGCGCCGTGCTGGTCACGCCGGCCGTCTCGCTGGAGGCCGTGCCCGGCACGCCCGTGGTCGCGGTCGACCCGCACACCGGGCCGTCGCACCTGCCCACCATCGACTCCGACAACCTGCGCGGCGCGCAGCTGGCCACCGAGCACCTCCTCGAGCTGGGCCACCGCCGGATCGGCTTCCTCGCCGGCCGGCCCGACCTGCAGTCCGCCGAGCTGCGCAAGACCGGCTACCTGCGCGCCCTGACGGCGGCGGGCGTCGCGGTGGACCAGGCCCTGATCCGGGACGGCGCCTACGACCCGGAGATCTCCGCCGCCTCGGCCCACGAGCTGCTGACCGGGCCCGACCGGCCGACCGCGGTGTTCGCCGCGAACGACATCTCGGCCATCGCGACCGTCGGCGCGGCCCGCGAGCTGGGCCTGTCGGTGCCCGAAGACCTTTCCGTGGTGGGCTTCGACAACGTGCCGGAGTCGGCGCTCTGCAGCCCGCCACTGACCACAGTGGACCAGCCGATCCGCGAGATGGGCCACCGCGCGATCAGCATGCTCATCGCGCTGATCAACGGCGACGCCGTCGAGCGCACCCACCTCACCCTGGACACCGGCCTGGTGGTGCGGCGCTCGACCCGCGCCCTCCCCTGATCTTCTCCCCTACGAAGGGCGGACAGCCTTGACCACGCAGCCCACCGAGGCCACCGGTTCTCCGGAGCCCTGGCGTGACCCCGCCGCCGACCCGGCCGAGCGTGTCCGCGCGCTGATGGCGCGGATGACCCCGCGCGAAAAGCTCGGCCAGCTCTACGGCGTCTGGGTCGGCATCGACGCCGGCGGCGAGATGGCCCCGCACCAGCACGAGTTCGTCGACGCCGTGATCGACCTCGACGACCTGGCCCGGCACGGGATCGGCCAGCTGACCCGGGTGTTCGGCACCCGCCCGGTCGACCCGGTGATCGGCGCCCGCAGCCTGGCGCGCACCCAGCGGCAGATCATCACGAGCAGCCGGTTCGGGATTCCCGCCATGGTGCACGAGGAGTGCCTCACCGGGCTCGCCGCGTGGCAGGCCACCATCTACCCCGCGCCGCTGTCCTGGGGCGCGAGCTTCGACCCGGACCTGGTGCGCCGCATGGCCGAACGGATCGGGCGGACCATGGTGGGCCTCGGCGTGCACCAGGGCCTCGCGCCGGTCCTGGACGTCGCCCGCGACCTGCGCTGGGGCCGCGTCGAGGAGACCATCGGCGAGGACCCGTACCTGGTCGCCACGATCGGCAGCGCCTACGTCGCGGGCCTCGAGGCGGCCGGCGTCGTCGCCACGCTGAAGCACTTCGTCGGGTACTCCGCCTCCCGCGCGGGGCGCAACCTCGCACCGGTTTCCGTGGGACCGCGCGAGATCGCGGACGTCCTGCTCCCGCCGTTCGAGCTGGCCCTGCGCGCGGGCGCCCGCTCGGTGATGAACTCCTACACCGACGTCGACGGCGTCCCGGCCGTCGCCGACCGGGCGCTGCTGACGGACCTGCTGCGCGACACCTACGGGTTCACGGGCACGCTCGTCGCCGACTACTTCTCGGTGGCGTTCCTGCACCGGCTGCACGGCGTCGCCGCCGACCGCGGCGACGCCGCCGGCCAGGCCCTGACCGCGGGCGTCGACGTGGAACTGCCCACCATGGACTGCTACGGCGAGCCGCTGCTCGCCGCGGTGGAAGAGGGCTCGGTCGATGCCGCCGTCGTCGACCGGGCCCTCGAACGCGTGCTGCGCCAGAAGTGCGAGCTGGGCCTGCTCGACGCGGACTGGGCGCCCGAGGTGCCGGAGGAGATCGACCTCGACGACGCGGAGTCCCGGGACCTGGCCCGTGAAGTGGCCGAACGCTCGATCGTGCTGCTGCGCAACGACGGCACGCTCCCCCTGGCCCCCGGCCGCCGGGTCGCCGTCGTCGGCCCGCGCGCCGACGCCGCCGGCGCGATGATGGGCTGCTACTCGTTCCCGCTGCACGTCGGCGTCCACCACCCCGACGTCCCGTTCGGCGTCGAGGTGCCGACGGTCGTCGAGGCCCTGCGGGCCGACCACGACGTCACCTACGCACTGGGCTGCCCGGTGGTCGGCGGGGACGACGACGGGATCGCCGAGGCCGTCTCGGCCGTGGCGGCCGCGGACGTCTGCGTCGCCGTGCTGGGCGACCGGGCCGGACTGTTCGGCGGCGGGACGTCCGGTGAGGGCTGCGACGCGCCCGACCTGCGGCTGCCCGGCCGGCAGGAGGAACTCCTCGAAGCCCTGCTCGCGACGGGCAAGCCGGTGATCCTCATCCTGCTGTCCGGGCGACCGTACGAGCTGTCGCGGCAGGCGGACCGGCTGGCCGCGATCGTCTGCGGCTTCTACCCCGGCGAAGAGGGCGCGCCCGCGCTCGCGAGTGTCCTCAGTGGACGGATCAACCCCTCGGGCCGGCTCCCGGTCGGCTTCCCGGCGGCCGGCGCGAGCCAGCCGTCGACGTACCTGGCGGCCCCGCTGGGCCGGCGCAGCGAGGTCAGCACGGTCGACCCGACACCGCTGTACCCCTTCGGGCACGGGCTTTCCTACGCGCCGGCGACCTGGCAGGACGTCAGCGCGACGGGGTCGCTGTGGCCGACCGACGGCACCTGCCAGGTCCGGGTGACCCTGCGCAACGACCACGACCGGCCGACGTCCGAAGTCGTGCAGGTGTACCTGCACGACCCGGTCGCCGAGGTGGCCCGCCCGGAGCGTCAGCTGATCGCCGCACGCCGGGTCGACCTCGAGCCCGGTGAGGCGAAGGTCCTGGACATCGGCCTGCACGCGGACCTGACGTCCTACACCGGCCGCGCGGGCCACCGCCTGGTCGAGCCGGGCGACGTCGAACTGCGCGTCGGCACGTCGAGCGAGCAGATCGTCGCGACGTTGCACTGCACGCTGTCCGGACCGCGCCGGGAGGTCGGGTTCGATCGCGTGCTCGCGCCGGAGTTCTCAATGTGAAGCACCCCTTCGACGCTTCGCTGCGCCAGACCGCCCACCTCTCCGCGGGCGGCCCCGGATCGGCCTGCGGCTGAGCACACCCCGGAAGTCCGTGAATGCCACATCGAGGGACATGGTGTCCCTCGATGTGGCATTCACGGACTTCGGCGGGCCCTGACGGTTCTCGAACGCTTTCGGCGGCGCGGAAGCCGTCGACGACTCGCTGAGTGACGGCCGGGGCTCGACTTCGACCGCGTGGCCCGCGATCCGGCGGCGCCCGGGCAGCCGCGGCTCGCCCACGACGTCGGCGACCACCTGCACCTCGACCCGGCCGGGCGCTCGCGTCGAGTGTCCCTTTTGGACTGTCGACCACCGCTGACGCTCCCCCGCGGGGGTGAAGACGCGCTTGTGAAGCCGACCACAATCCTCTGTGGAGCGTGGCCGGCTTGATCTTCTCTCCGTCGCCCTGCGAGAGACACCGCCACTCCATCGGGTGGCGGTGTCTCTCGATCTTCATCATTCGTGGTCGTCGTCTGTGACACACCGTCAATTCTCTTGTGAGTAAAGGATTTCCCGGCTGGGCCGAGCGGGAAGATCGCCGCGGCGCACCGCCGGGCCGGGCCGTCCGCCCGCTGCTAGTGTCCCGCCTGCCCTGGTCCGGACCACGCTCGCCGCGGCCGGACAGGTCCCCCGGAACTCCTTGAGAAAAGACGGAACTTGACCGACCTGAACCACCCCGGCCCCCGCGAATCGTGGTCCCCGCAGCCCGGCTCGCCGGACTGGCACGTCACCGCGTTCCTCGGGCCACAGCCGGGCGCCGGCGACCACACCCTGATCGACGCGGTCCGCGGGCTGCGCGCCCGGATCCTGTTCGACCACGGCCGCCGCCCCGCGTTCCTCCGCTCGGACGGCTCCCACGCCGACGACCAGGACCTCGACTTCGGCGCGTGGCACTTCATCGCCCGCCGCAGCCCCGGCGGTGAGCCACTGGGCTACATCCGGCTGTCCACACCGGACTCCGGTGAGCGCTTCCAGTCCCGGGCCTACCTCGGCGACGCGAGCTACGAGGAACTCCTGGCGGCCGAAGGCATTCCGCTGTCCGAGGTGTTCGAGCACAGCCGGCTCGTCGTCGAGCACCGGGCCCGCAAGCTCGGGCTCGGGCAGTACCTCAACGCGCTGGCGATCGGCGCGGCCCACCACCTGGGTGCGCGCGCGATGATCGGTACGTCCGGCACGAAGGACGGCCAGGACCGGTTCCACGAAAGGTTCGGCTTCCGGCCGGTGCCCGGCACCCGCCGCTACGTCCCGCAGTACACCGAGGACGTCGTGATCATGTTCCACCGCGTGCTCGACGGCGCGGGCCGGCAGCACGACCTCGTGACGCGGCTGCGGGACGAGTTCCCGCTCATCGCCGCGAGCGGCCCGTCGCCGCTGCTCCCCGCGCCGCGGGCGCCCCGCGCGGCGCCGCTCACGCTGACCGAGGCCGCCGCGCCCGACCGCGACGTCTGGCGGCCAGTGCTGTTCACCGCGGCCGACCACGACGCCCTCACCCGGCTGCTGGCCTCCGGCGAGGTCCGCGAGGTCCACGACACCCTCGACGAGCAGCTCACCGAACTGGTCCGCAGCCGCGAACCGGCGTGCCGGGACGACGCCGAGATCGACCGCAAGAAGCGCGAGCAGCTGACCGGCGTCGCGGCGTGGGAGTACGGCACCTGGGTGTGGTACCCGTGGTCGGGGCGGCTGGTGCACGTGCTGCCGCGCGAGGAGTTCCGGCTCGTCCGCACCGACCGCAACCGCGGCCGGATCGAGCGGCCGGAACAGCGTGACCTGTTCGGCAAGCGGATCGGGATCATCGGCCTGTCGGTCGGCAACAGCGCGGCGCTGACGTTCGCGCTGGAGGGCATCGGCGGCGCGTACCGGCTGGCCGACTTCGACGACTTCGGGCTGTCCAACCTGAACCGGCTGCGCGCCGGCGTGCACCACCTCGGCGTCAACAAGGCGGTGCTGTCCGCGCGGCAGATGTTCGAGATCGACCCGTACCTCGACATCGAGATCGAGCGCGACGGGCTGACCGCGGACACCATCGAGGACTTCTTCGCCGGCGGGATCGACCTGCTCGTCGAGGAGTGCGACACGCCGTGGGTGAAGATCGCGGCCCGCGAGTACGCGCGTGACCTCGGCATCCCGGTGGTGATGGACTGCAACGACCGCGGCATGCTCGACGTCGAGCGGTTCGACCGGGAGCCCGACCGGGCGCTGCTGCACGGCTTGCTCGGCGACGTGAAGTCCGTGGACCTGGCGAACCTCGGCTACCAGGAGAAGGTCGACCTCATCCTGGCGATGGTCGACGCCGACCGGATCAGCCCCGAGCTGGCCGCGTCGTTCAACG
Source organism: Amycolatopsis sp. WQ 127309 (assembly GCF_023023025.1). Taxonomy (NCBI): domain Bacteria; kingdom Bacillati; phylum Actinomycetota; class Actinomycetes; order Pseudonocardiales; family Pseudonocardiaceae; genus Amycolatopsis; species Amycolatopsis sp. WQ 127309. The sequence goes on along the minus strand of NZ_CP095481.1, from coordinate 7,850,062 downwards.
AGCTCGGGCGCACGCTGAGCAGCTGGCCGCAGCTGGCGTCCGGCGTCGCGCTGGGTGGCGCGCTGTGCGCCGAGGCGGCCCGCCGCATCCTGCTCGGCCGCCCGTGCGAGTCGGGCCGGTTCTACACCGACCTTTCCCAGCAGCTCAGCCCGGCGCGCAGCGTTTTCGCGGGCGGTGCGGTGTGAGCGCGCTGGCCGTCCCGGTCACGATCACCGGCACCGGCGTCCACCTGCCGCCGGACGTCGTCACGAACGCGGAGCTGGCCGCGACGCTGGACACGTCGGACGAGTGGATCATCAGCCGCACGGGCATCCGCGTCCGCCGCCGGCTCGCGCCGGACCGCGCGACGTCGGACATGTGCGTGGCGGCGGCCCACTCCGCGCTGGCCGCGGCGGGCAGCACCGCCCGCGACGTCGACGCGATCATCGTCGGGACCTACACCTACGACCAGCCGCTCCCCTCGACGGCGTTGATCGTGAAGGAGCTGCTGGGCGCGGACCGCGCGCTGACGCTGGACATCACGCAGGCGGCGTGCGCGAACGGCGTCCAGGCGTTGTTCCTGGCGGCACACCTGCTGCAGACGTCGGCGGCGTCGACGGTGCTGGTCATCGCCGCGGACTGCGCGTCCCGCGTCACCGACCCGGCCGACCGCACGACCCGCGTGTTCTTCGGAGACGCGGCGGGCGCGGCGGTCCTGACCCGCGCGTCGTCGTCCGGCGGACTGCTGGGCTGGGACTTCGGCACGGAGCTGTCGTACGACGTGGAGATCCCGGCGGGCGGTTCGCGCCTCCCGCCGGCCGCCGCGTCGGCGTCGGACCACTACCTGAAGATGGACGGCCGCGCGGTCTGGAACACCGCGACCCGCTGCCTGCCGGACAGCATCCTGCGGGCGGTCGACGAGGCCGGGTTGTCGGTGGAGGAGATCACGCACTTCTTCCTGCACCAGGCGAACTTGAACATCATCACGGCGGCGCTGGACAAGCTGGGCGTGTCACGCTCGCGGGCGCCGATCACGGTGGACCGCCTGGGCAACACCGGTTCGGCCGGCGTGTTCACGGCGCTGCACTCGGCGTTCGGCCAGGGCGCGGTGCGCCGGGGCGACACGTACGTGGTCTCGTCCATCGGCGCGGGCTTCCAGTGGGGGACGCTGTGCTTCCGCCACGGGTGAGCTGAGCGGGCGCGGCCCCGGCTCCCGAGCCGGGGCCGCGTCACCGCCCGACCACCGCGAGTGACGTCGCGCGGATTGTGGACATCTTTGGGACACAAGGGAAACCCGACGGCGGGGTACGTGATCGGGGTCACGGTCATGCCCTATAGTGGCGCCGTCTTGTTCGTCCCCACCCGAAGTCGTCGCTCCCGAAAAGGGGAACCCATGTCCGACGTCATCAACAGCATCTTCGGCCGCTCCAACTCCGGCACCCCCGCCACCGGCGGGTACCCGCCGGCCGAATCCGCCCCCGAAGTCGTTGCCACCGAAGAGATCGAGGCCGACGCGGCCGAGACCACCGAGCCCGATGAGGACACCGCGACGGATGTCGTGACCGAGGACGCTTCGGTCTCCGAAGACGCCGAAGCCGTCGACACCGAAACCGACGAGTCGGCGGACGACGTCGAAGACGAGGCCGTCACCGAGGAGTCCGACGAGGCGGCCGCGGACTCTGTCGTCGAGGTACCCGAAGAGGAAACCGAACGGGTCGCGACGCCGGTCGAGGCCGAGGCAGTCGTGGTCGAACCCGTAGCGGCGGTCGAGGTCGTAGACGAGGCGGAGCGAGTCGTCGCGGCCGCGGCCCGCCCCGCCGCCGGCACCCGCGGCGCCACCACCATCGGCGACGACGTCGTGGTGAAGATCGTGTACCGGGTGGCCCGCAAGGCCGAGGGCGTCCACGAACTCACCAGCGACGACGTCGAGGTAGCGGTCGACGGCGACGTCGCCACGATCACCATCTCCGTGGTGATCGACTTCGGCCACGCCGTCAAGGCCCTGGCCGAGAAGATCCGCACCGACGTGATCGACGCGGTGGAGAAGTTCCTCGGCCTCGACGTCGAGGGCGTCGACGTCCACATCGCCGACATCCACTTCCCCGACGCCGACTGACACCGACCGCGTTCGGTCCCGGGGTCGTGCCCCGGGACCGGGCTAGCGGGCCACCCGGTAACGGAGGTGGGTCACGCCGTTCCCGTCCAGCCGCCGGACGACGTCCAGCTCGACCCGCTCCGATTCCGCGAACAACCGCCGGCCGCCGCCGAGCAGGACCGGGACCAGGTGGATTTCCAGCTCGTCGAGCAAACCCGCGCGCAGCAACGATTGCGCCGCCCCCGCGCCCTGCACCATGACCGGCCGGTCGCCGGCCGCCTGCACCGCTTCGGTCACGCACGCGACGACGTCCGTGTAGAACCGCGCACTCCCCGGCGGCTCGTCCCCGGGGTCCACGTGGTGCGTCAGGACGTGGATCGGGACACCGTCGTGGTGGTCACCCTGCCAGCGCCCGGCCAGCTCGAACGTCCGGCGGCCGGAGATCACCGCACCGGTGGCCAAGGCCTCGCGGTAGACCTGGCCGTTCACCCCTTCCCCCAGCCGGTCGTCCAGCCAGTCGAACAACCGCCCGCCACCACGGCCGAGCTCCTGGCCGGCCCGATCGTCCGGGCCGGCGATGAAGCCGTCGAGGGACATCGACATGTACAAGATCACCTGGGACACGGGAGAACCTCCTTCACCAAGGCGTCGAACGAGCGACGCCCGGATCGACAGGTTCAGGCTTCCCGGGCCCGGCTGATCACCTCCTCCAGGCGCAACGGGCTCGCCGGGTGGTGGGTCAGGCACAGCGGGGTCGCGACCTGGCGGAAGCCGAACGCCTCCCCCGCCACGTAGAACTGCGCGCGCTCCAGCCTGGAGATGTCCGCGACCGGGCTGCCCTTCGCGCGGGCCAGCTCGTTGGCCGCCGCGATCTGGGCCGGGCTGTTGAGGCGGCCGAAGAACTGCGTCATCGCGTTGCCGACCACCTGGTTGTGCAGCCCCTTCGGCGCCTGCGTCGCGAACAGCAACCCCAAGCCGTACTTGCGCGCCTGGGACGCGAGCACGATCGTGCTGCGCGTGCTCGCCGTCAGCGTGCCCGACGCCGCGAGCATCTGCGCCTCGTCCATCACGAACAGCGCGCCCAGCGGCCGGTCGCCCGCCGGGTTGCGTTTGATCCAGGCGAACAGCTCCATCTGCAGCTGGTTGACGAAGTTCTGCCGCTGTTCCTCCGCCGGCAGCCCGACGAAACTGATCACCGACACCCGGGCCCGGTGCCCCGGCGCCGGCGTCAGCAGCACGCCCGGGTCCACCGGCTCACCGCCGCCGGCGAACAGCGGGTCGTTGACCATCGCCGCCTTCAGCACCTCGGCCAGGTCGGCCGCGATCCGCCTGGCGTCGTTGAGGTTGCTGACGTCGTCGGGCAGGTCCGACAGCAGCTCGATCAGGTCCGGCAGGCTGCGCGACCCGGTCCGCGCGTGGTGGATCACGGCCTGGCGCAACACCGCCAGGCCGATGTTCGCCTTGACCGTGGTCCCGGTGAGCCGCGCCTGCGGCGCCAGCGTCGCCACCGCCACCTCGACGGCCGCCGTGAACTCGTCGGCGTCGTCGAGAACGCCGCCGAAGTCCGGCAGGGGCTGGAACGCGAGCGGCCTCCCGGTCGCCCGCCCGGGCGTCCAGACGACGACGTCCGTCTCCGCCAGGTACCGCTTGGCCAGCTGGGCATCATCGGGCCCCCACCCGGCCGGCGGTTCAGGCCAGGCATCACCGAGGCGGGAGAGGTCGTTGTTCGGGTCCAGAACGATCGCGGAAACCCCCAGCAGAGCGCACTCCTCCACGATCCGCCTGAGCAGCACGGTCTTCCCCGACCCGGACCCGGCGAAGATCGCGGCGTGCTTGCGCAGCGCCGAAAGCCCGATCCGCACCGGCACCCCCGACCCGACGACCGTGCCGAGCGTGATCTCCCCTTCAGCGGGCGGCGGGTGCGCTTCCTCGGCGCGCTTTCCGTTCACCGACGGCGGATGCTTTTCGTCGCCGCGCTGCTCACCCACCACCGGCGGCGGATGGGTCCCTTCGGCAGCCTGCCCCGACGACGGCCCCTTCACCTCGGAGCGCTGCCCGTTCGACGGCGGCGGCAGCACCGCCGACAACAGCTCCGAGCGGCTGGCGGGCCGTCGGTCGACGAGCCATTCGTGCAGCTCGCGACCACCGGTCTCGAGCATCCGGTCGAGCGCCCAGAACGTACGCACGTCCGGGTCGGACAACGGCTTGGTGCGTCCTCCCGCGGTCTCGAAGGCGCCGACCTCTTCCCGGGTCTTCTTGCCCTGCGACCATTTCGGAGCACGGATGATAACGAGGTGCCGGTTGTCCGCGCCCGGCCGTTGCCCTGCAGCCGACCGGGCTTTGCGGAAGCGGCTCAGCGCGGCACGGGCATTCTGGGCGGCGATCGCCCGGAACCCCCAGTGCTCCTGGAGATCGGAAGCCTCGTCGACCGTCCGGGTGAGCCAGGCGTGCAGGTCACCGCGCCCGTTCTGGCGCTCGCACACCCATTCCAGGTTGTCGTCCCCGACTTCGGTGATCCAGCTGCGCAAGGCGGCCGACAGCAGATCGGGCATGACCTTGTCTTCGGTCTTCTCGTTGCGCAGCTTCTCGGGGTCGGCCTCGGCCTTCAGCTTCTCGAACTCGGTGTCAAGCTCGGTGAACTGGTCAGATTCCACGACGATTCGCAACGGCGCCACCGGCAGCGAGGCCCGTTCGTCGAAGGAGGTGAGCTCCCGGACCTGCCCGGAGCGCAGGCACGCGTCGATGTGGGCCCCGATGCGTTTCAGCAGTTCCCGAGGGGTCCACTGTTCCCAAGCCCCGTCGAAAGCTTCCGGCGCGATCGGCCAGGTCGGGTGAGGCGGCGTGAACTCCATGGTCTGGTAGGCCGCCCCGAGCCGCTTTTCCACCAGGGCCCGGCCGAGCCGGGCGTCGGTGATCCGGCCGAGCGTCACGGACTCGCGAAAGCGATCGGGTACCGTGCCGGCCGCCTTCGTCTTGATCTGTTCCCACGTGCTGGGCAGGCAGGCCAGCACCGTCAGGGTCTTGTGGGTGACTTCGCGCAGCCCCATGAGCCCGTCGGCGATCTGCGCCACGAGAAGGTCTTCGTCGGCGCTGTCACCGACCTGCTGGGTGTGCTGCACGGACCGCGCGACGAGAGTGTCGAGCTGGTCCACGGCGATCACGACCGGGCCGGTCAAGGCGAGCAGCCGGGTGATCTCCTGCACGAGGGCGCGCGCGGGCTTCGGTCGCGGCCGGATGCCCCATTCCTTGGCGTCGGACGTGAGCTCATCGTCCCCGTCGAGGTAATCCTCGCCGACGTACCGGGCGCTGCGGTCCCGGCTCGCGAGGAGCACGAGAGCGCGGGCGGTGTCACCGCATTCGTCGGCGACCATTTGGTCGAGGTGAGCCACCCCGTCGACGAAAGCTTCGAGGTCGTCCGCGGTCACGCCTCTGCCTCGCCGGAGCCTCGTCGTGACCTCGGCGTCGACCTGGGCCCGCAGGCACACGCGCAGCAGGAAGCTCTTCAGCTGCGACTCGCCCGACTCGTCCGGGCGGGACAGTCCTCGGCGCAACGCCTCGGCTGTGTTGTCCCAGAACGCGTCCGCCGCGGTGACCTCATCGAGGAAGAAATAGCCGCGCGCCCGGTGCACCTGCCGGCGGACCAGGCCCAGCAGGTGGGTCTTGCCGACTCCTTTCAGCCCGCGCAGGACCAAGCCGATCGGGCTGGGTCCGTCGCTGGCCGCGGCGACGCGGATGCTCGTGTCGAGCGCGGCGAGGGCGTCGGCGTGCAGCCCTTCGACGTGGTACGGCGAATCCCGCCAGACGTGGTCAGGGGTGTCTGCCCAGTCGAACCCCAGCGCCGCCAACGCGGTCAGTTCGTCCATCACAGCGCCTCGATCGAGAGCAGGTGGTTGTCCTCACCACCGATGCGGATCGCCGCCTCGTGGTCGGCGGCGTTGAGGACCTTGCGGTTGTCCTCCGGCACCAAGTGGGCCTGCCCGGTCCGGCTGAGTTCCTTCAGCACGGCATCGACCTCGTCGGCGGGCGCGCCGAGCTTGGGCCGCAGGTCGACGAGCCCGACCCAGCCACGCGGTTCCCTGACCAGTTCCCCGTAGGCGACACGGATCCGCCCCTCGAGATCTTCCGGCTCGACATCGGCCTCGACGCCGAAAACGTCGGCCGGCCGGAGCTTCTCCTGACGCAAGAACCCACTGAGGCCGCCCAGGACCAGGTACAGCGCCGAACAGAGAACGCTCTGCGGTCGCGGCGGTGGCGGGGTCTGTTCCTGCATCTCCGCCTCACACCACGCCCATCCGCTGTCGGTCAGCTGGTGGACGAACGTGCGGCCGACCTTCGCGCTGGCGACGTACCCGGTGTCGTTCAGCTGTGTGCGGTCCTTGCCGGTCAGGGTGAACCCCACTCGTTCCTGCAGTTCGGGGTTGGGCACCTCCCGGCCCAGCACCATCAGCGTCAACATCGCCGCGGTCTGCTTGTGTCCCAAGCGGTCGGTCATCCGAGGTCCTTCCGGTGGTTCGTGTGCTGAAACGTGGTCTTCGCCCGGGCGTCGAGGACGTGGAGAAGCATGTCGATCGACTTGCGGGTCTCGAGGGGAACGCCGTGGTGGCGGTCGCCGTTCGGGGAACGGGGTTTGATGGCCAGGGCGAGGTCCGCCGCGAGGTCCTTGACCCGCGCGTCATCACCGCCGCCGGCGGCCGCGCGCAGGTCCTGGACCAGCTCGTCGACGAGGTCCCACAGCGGTGGGCGCAGCCACGCCTGGAGCGTCTGACGCAGCAGCGCGGCGAGGTCGGGTTCGTCCGCGTCGACGAGCGGGGTGAAGCCCTGGAGCTGGCCCACCAGGTCGCGGGCCACCTCGGCCGGGCCGCGGGACGGACCCAGACGCAGGTAGCGGAGGTTGCCGACGTAACCGGGGAGCGCGTTGGGCTCGGTGCCCGGGGTGAGCACCGGGATGACGCGGCGGTCCTGGCCGAGCGTCCGGTGCAGGAACAGCTCGATCTCCGCCGACTGCCAGCGGCTGACCTTGCCGTCGATCACCAGGCACAGGTGCCGGGCGTCGTCCTCGGCCCGGGCGAGCAGGGAACGGTCGCCCGACAACGACTTCCCGACTCGGACGTCGAGCCGTTCCAGCTCGGCGACCAGCGCGTTCGCGACCTTCACACTGGACCGCGGAATGCTGACCCGGACCTCGTGCGCGAACTCGCGCCGGACTTCGCGGACCGTCGCGACATACGCGTCGCGGTTGCCCGCCAGCAGGTCCGTGCGGTCCAGCCGGTGCCCGATCACCGCGGCCACCGTCTCCAGGGCGAAGCCGATCTGGTCGGCGCTCGGCGTCGCCTCCTCCAGGACCGGCAGCTGCTCGCCGAAGCTCCAGTACGAGACGTAGGGCAGGGTCAGGTGCCGGGACATCGTGTCGGCGTCCACGGTCTGGTCGAGCCACGTCCGGTACAGGTCCGCCGTCTCTTCGACGCAGATGCGCCGCCACTTCTCCGACCGGTCGTACTCTTCGCGGTTGTCGAACCGGGACAGCACCGGCAGCACGGTGAGCCGCGGCCGGTCGAACGGCATCCGGTCGCGGGCGACGTCCGCGCGCCGGGCGAGATCGACGGCCCCGCGGACGCTCTGCATGTTCGCGGTGAACAGGACCACGAGGTGGTCCGGGAGGTGCGCGGTGCAGATGCCACCGATGTCGGAGATCCCGGTGCGGCTGTCGATCAGGACGAAGTCGTACTCGGTCGTCCACCACTCGCGGCACCGCTCGAGGTAGTCGCCGAACCCCTCGTCGTAGAGGCCTTCCCAGTCGATGTCCTGGACCCGCCCGGCGTACCCGGCTCCTTCACGCCCGGCAGCGACGAAGTCGAGCGCGCCGACGCCGGTCAGCCGGGTGATGTGCATCGCCGGGTCGAACCGGCCGGCGCGGAAGTCGTCGACGAGGTCGACGACCCCCCGGAGGGGCGGACCGGTCAGCTTCTCCCGGAAGTAGTCGCTCAGGCCGGGGGCCTCCAGGTCCCAGTCCAGGCACAGCACCCGGTTCCCCCAGCGCGCCAGCAGCACGGCGACGTTGGCCAGGGTGAAGCTGCGGCCGACGCCGCCCTTGTAGGAGTAGAAGGTGAAGACCGACCCCGGCATGCCTCAGAACCTCGGCATCCGGGGCCGGTTCGGCGGCTCCGGCATCGGGGTGTCGACGGGCCAGTCCGGCCGCCAGTCCGGCGCGAGGTCGATCAGCACTTCGAGCTCCTCGGCGATCTTCTCGATCTGCTGGTGGAACTCCAGGTACGCCTGCGAAGCTTGGAAGTGCTCGTAGGGCAGGTTCCATTTCTTCAGGTCCCACATGCTGCGTTCGTGCGCGTACGCCGGGAAGTTCCGCGAGTCGCAGAAGATCACGGGGTAGATCAGCCGCCGCGGCCGCTCCGGCGTCGCGCGGCCGACCAGTTCCTCCCGTTTCGCCATCGAGTGCCATTCGGCGAGGCACCACTCGCTCTGGAAGTACTTCGGAGAACACACCGGCACCAGGATCCGTGTGCGCTGCAGCGCGGTCCGCAGTTCCGCCGGCCAGTGCGAACCGGTGGGCAGGGTCTCGTCGAAGAAGACCTTCACCTCACGGTCGAGATTGCTGTCCAGCAATTCCGACAGCCGCGGATGGAAATGATTCCTGACCCAGGCCGGAACCACCCGGTCGCCACGTTGGTAGCTGATGAAGACGTCGTACTGGTACACGCGTGCCGTCGCTCCTTCACCGCTCCCCACCAGGCGGATCACAGCCTAGATCGACACACCTCGCCGAGATAGACGAGAAACCTGACAGATTCTGGACATTTACTGGCCACGAAACCGGAAGGTCACCGATCAAACCTTGACAGATCCACAGAAAATAGATAGATGACTGCGTAGCGATCAAGTCCGATCGCTCGATAAATGTTTCCGGAAAGACGATGGTCCGGCTCGGTGAATCACCGACCCGCCCTTCAAGAGGAGTGTCGATGCCCGACGACGAGGCGCCGCGGGTGTTCGTCAGCTACTCCCACGACACCCCGGAGCACAAAGAACAGGTCCGGCGGTTCGCGACGTTCCTGCACGGCCGGATCGGGCTCGAAGTCGTGCTGGACCGGTGGTACGACAACGAACGCCGGGACTGGTCCCTGTGGGCGACCGAGCACCTGCGCGACGCGGACTTCATCCTGGTCGTGGCGTCGCGCCTCTACAAGGACCGGGCCGAAGGGCTGGCGCCGCCGGACGAGGGGCGCGGAGCCCAGTTCGAAACCGCGATCATCCGCGACAAGCTGACCAAGGACCTTCGCGACGGCACCAGGCGGGTCCTGCCCGTCGTGCTCCCGGGGCATTCGATCGAGGAGATCCCGACCTTCCTGAACGCCTACTCGACGACGAGGTACGAGATCGAGGAGTTCACGGAAGCCGGAGTGACCGAACTCCTGGCGGCGATCACCGGGCGGGGTCAGTACCCGATTCCCCAGCGAGGGCAGTGGCGTGGAAACGGCGAAGCGCCGGTGAAACAGGTTTCGGCCAGCGAGTTGCCATGGGTCGTGGCCAGCAACGGAATCCGCCGTGGCAGTGCGCTGATCGACGGGATCCGCTACGACAACAGCATCGTGCTGCGGCCCACCAAGCGCCCGACCGAGTCGGACGGGTACGTCGAGATGGATCTCGGCGGCCACTACCAGCGGCTGACCGCGGTCGTCGGAGTGCTCGACGATGCCGCCGACCCGTTCCAGGTCGGGCACTTCCAGGTCTTCCTCGACGGCGCCCCGCAGTCCACCCACCAGGTGGCGCTCGGGAAGCCGGCCACGATCGACCTCGACGTCACCGGGGCGCTCCGGCTGCGGCTGGAGATGTCCCGTCCCGGCGCGGGCGGCTCGCCCTTCGGCGGTGCCGCCGTTTCGGTGCGGCCCCGGGCGGGGCGGCCGGCGGAGCTGGCCTGGGGCGACCCGACGATGACCTGACGCCGAGCCGCCCACCGCGCGTCAGGGGGTGATGACCACCTTCAGCGCCGAGTTGGCGGCCGCGTTGGCGAAGACTTCATACGCCTCGTCCATCTCGGCGAAGGTGAACGTGTGCGTGCCCATCTTCTCCGCCGGGATGCGGCCCGACGACACCATCTTCAGCAGGGTCGGGATCGAGACCGTGTCCACCAGGCCCATCGTCAGCGTGACGTTCTGGATCCACATCTCCTGCATCGGCAGCTCCACCGGGACGCCGTGGACGCCGATGTTCGCGATGCGGCCGCCCGGGCGGACCAGGGACGCCGCCGTCTGCAACGTCTGGGGGTAGCCGACCGCCTCGATCGAGACGTCTACGCCCAGGCCGTCCGTCATGGCCAGGACGTCGGCCTTCGTGTCGGGGCCGGCTTCGATCGCGTCCGTCGCGCCGAAGTCCAGGGCCTTCTCGAGGCGGAACTTGTTGGAGTCCACCGCGATCACCTTCGACGCGCCCCACAGGCCCGTCGTCAGGATCGCCGACAGCCCGACCGCGCCCGCGCCGACCACCGCCACCGTGTCGCCCGGGCGGACGCGGCCGGCCAGGACGCCGACCTCGTAGCCCGTCGGCAACGAGTCGGCCAGGAAGATCGCCTGCTCGTTCGTGACGTCGTCCGGGACCGCGTACAACGACGTGTCCGCGAACGGGACGCGCACCAGCTCGGCCTGGGTGCCGTCGATGAGGTGGCCGAAGATCCAGCCGATCCCGCCCACGGTCTGGCAGTGCGACGGCATCCCGCGCCCGCAGTACTCGCAGCGGCCGCACTGGGTGATCGCCGGGACGAGCACCCGGTCACCGGTCTTGAACGCCCGGACCGCGTCGCCGACCGCCGTCACCGTGCCGACCGCTTCGTGGCCGAGGATCCGGCCGTCGGTCACCGCGGCGACGTCGCCCTGCAGGATGTGCAGGTCGGTGCCGCAGATCGTGGTCGTGTCGACGCGCACGACCACGTCCGTGGGCTCCTGGACGGCGGCGTCCGGGACGTCTTCCCAGGCCTTCGCGCCCGGACCGTGGTAGACCAGCGCCTTCATCGTCGCCTCCGGCGACCGCCCGGCACCCGCGTCCGGGCACGGCCGCCCACCGAACCTAGGACGGTCGCGGCCACCCGGCTGTCGCAATTAGAGACAGTGGCTCAGGTCAGTCGCCCTCGGCGTTGCGGGCCATGAAGCTCTTCGCGTCACCCGCGGCCGGGTCGACGAACACGATGTCGTCCGGGCGACGGCGGGGGACGTCGATCGCCAGGACCACCAACGGTTCCGCGGTGATGCTCGGGAAGCCGTGGACCTTGCGCCGCTCGAAGGCCAGGAACATGCCCGGCCTCGCCTCGAACTCCTCGCCGTCCAGGTGGAACGTGCCGCCGCCGCTGAGCAGGTAGAGGTGCTCGTCGCAGTCGTCGTGGTAGTGCAGCGGGACTTCGCGGTAGATCCGGAAGATCCGCGCGCTGGCCGAAGCCTTGTCGACGAAGTACTTGTCCACCAGCATGGTTTCGGCGGTCCCGGGCAGCGCCGCGGCTTCCGCGAGGACGTCGAACACGCTCTGGGTGTTGTCGCTCTCCATGACCCTCGAACCTAGCCGACCAGCGGCAGGAGCACCTCGTCGACGATCGCGGCGACCTCGGCCTCGGAGACCGGCCCGGACTCGATGTGCGCGACCAGGACCAGCCGCGGCCCGACGGCGGCGAGCCGCGGGGTGCCGGTCTCCCCCAGCAGCTCCAGGATCAGCTCCTGCCGCGGCCGGAACACGAGGTCGCGGACCCGCTCGAACAGCTCCGGGTGCCGACGGCGCTGCGTGATCAGCTGGACCAGCGCCCGTCCGTGCGGCTCGTCGAGGACCCGGGCGAAACCGCCGAGGAGCGCCAGCAGGTCCGTACGCAGATCGCCGGTGCCGGGCGGTGGGGTCTCGCCGAAGCCGGCGACCGGGTCGGAAAGGGCGGCCAGCACCAGCTCCGCGGGCGTCGACCAGCGCCGGTAGAGCGCCGCCTTGCCGGTGTGGGCGCGAAGGGCGATCTTCTCGAAGCTCAGCTCCCCGAAGCCGGCCTCCGCCAGCTCGGCCAGCGTCGACGCGCAGATCGCCCGCACCAGGTCGTCGCCCCGTCGCCGCGTGTCCGGCATCGCCCGCCCTTCCCGTGTACCGTGCTTAGTGAACAGTACCGTTCCTTATCGGGGAGTGTCACATGAGCAGGACCGCCGTCACGAACGTCCGGGTCTTCGACGGCGCCGGGCTCACCGAGCCGCGCACCGTCGTGATCGACGGCGGCACGATCGGCACCGACGCGGCCGGCGCCCAGGAGATCGACGGCGGTGGCGGCGTCCTGCTGCCCGGGCTCATCGACACCCATATCCACCTGCACGGCCCCGAGAACCTCGACCAGCTGGCGCACCACGGCGTCACGACGGCCCTCGACATGGCCACCTTCTCGACCGAACTGCTCGCGTCACTGCGCGACCGGCCGGGCCTGACCGACATCCGCAGCGCCGGGATCCCGGCGATCGGGCCGGGCGGGATGCACGCCCGGATCCCCGGCATGCCCGCCGAAGCCGTCATCACCGATCCCGGGCAGGCGAAGGACTTCGTCGCCGCCCGGGTCGCGGCGGGGTCCGACTACCTGAAGATCGTCCTGGAGGCGCCCGGTGGCGGCGGCCCGGAGCTGCCCGCCGCCCGCGCGCTCACCGACGCCGCGCACGAAGCCGGGCTGCTGGTCGTCGCGCACGCCACTTCCGCCGGGGCGTACACGATGGGCCTCGACGCCGGCGTCGACATCCTCACGCACGCACCGCTGGGCGCCCCGATCACGGCGGACGACGTCGCTCGCGCCCGGATCGTCGCGCCGACGCTGACCATGATGAAGGGCGTGTCCGCGACGGTCGGGCAGCCGCAGCTCTACGAAGGCGCGAAGGCCTCGGTGACTGCGTTGTACCGCGCGGGCGTGCCCATCCTCGCCGGGACGGACGCCAACACCGAGCCCGGTGTGCCGGCCACCGTCGAGCACGGCGTGAGCCTGCACGACGAGCTCGAGCTGCTCGTCGACGCCGGCCTGTCCACTGTGGACGCTCTCCGCGCGGCGACAGCGTTGCCCGCCAAGCACTTCGGCCTCGACGACCGCGGCGCCGTCCGCCCCGGCCTGCGGGCCGACCTGGTCCTGGTCGACGGCGACCCGATCGCGGACATCCGGGCCACTCGCGCGATCACCCGGGTCTGGTGCGCCGGTACCGCCGTCACGGCCCCAGCAGGGCGATGGACGCGCGGACCGCGACCTCTTTGACGTCGCCGGCCCGGCCGCCGTCCTCGACGGTCGTCGCGATCAGCTCGCGCAACCCGCCCAGCAGCATGATCGCCAGCTGCCGGGACAGCGGCCGGATCCCCGCCGCCCGCATCTCGGCCGTGCCGGTCAGCCGCAGCGTCATCGCGATGAAGCCCTCCATCGCCTCGCGCTGCAGCTCGCGGGTCGAGGCGCCGAGCGCGGGGACGTCGCGGATCCAGCTCAGGGTGATCTCCGGCTGCGACTCCGCGGCGGCGATCCACGCCTCGATCGCCTGGCGCACCTGGTCGGCCCACGGCGCGCGCGGGTCGACGGCTTCGGTGATCTGCCGGATCATCTGGCGGTTCGCTTCGGCCAGCAGCGCGACGAAACACGCTTCCTTGCTGGAGAAGTGTTCGTAGAACGTGCGGCGCGAGGTCCGGGCCCGGCGGACGATGCCGGCGACCGTCGTGTCGCGGAAGCCGTCCTCGGTGATCGAGGCGGCCAGGCCGTCGAGCAGCCGCTGCCGGAACCGGTGGGTCTCGACCGTGGTCACCGTCGTCACGCTATACCCCTTCCGCGGCCGGAGCCCCTTGAAACCGGATGGTACCCCGGCGTACCGTACCGACGGTACGTTCGCGTACCACCGAGCGGGGAGATGTCGATGACGACCGTGACACGCCCAGGGCCCGTGACGCTGCCGCCGGGGCCGGCCGCGCCCCGCGCCGTCCAGGGCGCCTACGCGCTGACCAGCCCGCTGCGCGGCATGCGCCGGCTGCGGGAGAAGTACGGGGACGCCTTCACGGTGAACGTGCCGATCTTCGGCCACGCCGTCGTGATCAGCGGCGCGGCCGAGATCAAGCAGCTGTTCATGTCCGGGGCAGACCTGGTCGACAACCAGGAGGTCAACCTCGGGCGCGTGCTCGGTCCGCGGTCGCTGTTCGCCCTCTCGGGCGAGGAACACCGCCGGCAGCGCAAGCTCCTGGTGCCGCCGTTCCACGGCCGCCGGCTCGCCGCGTACGAGAAGATCGTCGAGGAGGAGACCGTCCGGGAGCTGGCGAGCTGGCCGGAGGGCCCCGCGTTCGCGACGCTGCCGTCGATGATGCGGATCACCCTCAACGCCATCCTGCGCGCGGTGTTCGGCGCGGAAGGCGCCGAGTTCGCCGAGCTGCGCGCGCTGCTCCCGCCGTTCGTGACCCTCGGTTCCCGGCTGGCCGTGCTGCCGATCTCCAAGAAGGGCCGCCTGAACCCGTGGCGCCGCTTCGAACGGCTGCGCCGCGACTACGACGCGATCGTCGACCGGCTGATCGCCAAGGCCCGCGCCGACGAGCGTCTCGACGAGCGTGACGACGTTCTCGCCCTGATGCTGCAGAGCCGCTACGACGATGGCGCCGAGCTGAGCCGCGAAGAGATCGCCGACCAGCTGCTGACCCTGCTCACCGCCGGGCACGAGACCACCGCGACCACGCTGGCCTGGGCGGTCGAACGCCTCCGGCGGCACCCCGGCGTGCTGCGGGAACTCGCCGAAGCGACCGACAGCAAGCTCCTCGACGCGACGATCCTCGAAGTCCAGCGCACCCGCCCGGTCATCGACCTCACCGCCCGGCAGGTCAAGCAGGACGGCTTCCGGCTCGGCAAGTGGACGCTGCCGAAGGGGTACGTGGTGCTCGTCAGCATCGCCCTGATCCACGACGACGACACGCTCTTCCCGCACGCCGCGAAGTTCGACCCGCACCGCTTCGCCGGCGCACGACCGGACCTCTACCAGTGGATCCCGTTCGGCGGCGGCACCCGCCGCTGCCTCGGCGCCGCGTTCGCGACGATGGAGATGACCGTCGTCCTGCGCACCCTGCTGCGCGGCTTCACGCTCGAGCCGACCACCGAGGCGGACGAGCGCCGGCACTCCCGGGGCGTCGCCTACGCCCCGGCCAAGGGCGGGCGCGCGGTCGTGCGCCGCCGGGGAGGAATCGCGTGAACGAACAGATCGCCGACGCCGGCCGGGGGATTTCCCTGGCGTACCAACGGATCGGGGACGACGGTGCCGAGCCGCTGGTGCTCGTCGCCGGGCTGGGCCAGCAGCTGCACAGCTGGCCGGACGCCTTCTGCGCCGAGCTGGCCGGGCGCGGGTTCCAGGTCGTCCGCTTCGACAACCGCGACGCCGGCCGCTCGACGCACCCGCGGTTCCGGCCGGCGAAGCTGCCCGCGATGTTCGCCGGCCGCTTCCCGCCGGAGCAGTACGACCTGAGGGACATGGCCGCCGACACCGTGGGCCTGCTCGACGCGCTGGGCCTGGACCGCGTGCACCTCGCGGGCGTGTCGATGGGCGGCATGATCTCCCAGTCGGTGGCGGCGCTGCACCCGGCGCGGGTCCGGACCCTGACGTCGATCATGTCGACGACCGGGTCCCGGCTGATCGGCCGCCCGGCGTTCTCGACGTTGCGGCTGATGGGCGCGAAGCCGCCGAAGTCGCGCGAAGAGGCCGTCGAAAGCGCCGTGAAGATGTTCCGGCACATCAGTTCGCACGGCTTCCCCTTCGACGAGGCCTGGGTGCGTGAAACGGCCGGGGCGGGCTGGGACCGCGACCCGACGGCGGGCGGTGTGGGCCGTCAGCTCGGCGCGATCCTCAAGTCCGGCAACCGGACGGCGTGGCTGAAGAAGATCACCGCGCCCACGCTGGTGGTGCACGGCGACCGCGACCGGATGGTGCACCCGACCGGCGGCGCCGCCACGGCGCGGGCGATCCCCGGGGCCCGCCTCGAAACCGTCCGCGGCATGGGGCACAACCTGCCCGAAGGCGCGTGGCCCGCCGTGCTCGACCTGATCACCGGCCACGCGAGGAGCAGCGATGTCCCGACCACCTAGCCTCACCGGCCGCCCGGTGGTCATCACCGGCGCGGCGTCCGGCATCGGCCGGGCGCTCGCGACGCGGCTGTCCCGGCTCGGCTCCCCCGTCGCCCTCGCCGACGTCGACGAAGCCGGGCTCAAGGCGACCGCGGCCGGCCTGCGCGGACCGGTGCTCACCCGGGTCCTCGACGTCCGCGACGCCGCCGGCCAGCTCCGCTTCGCCGCTGAGGTGCGCGAGTGGCTCCCGGCGCCGCTGGCCGCCGTGTTCACCAACGCCGGCGTCGCGGTGACGTCGAGGGTTCGGGTGCCGTGGTGAACACCTCCAGCGTGTTCGGCCTGGCCGGGATGCCGCACCAGAGCGCCTACTGCGCGGCGAAGTTCGCCGTCCGCGGCTTCACCGAGTCGCTGCGCCACGAGCTGCGCGGCACCGGCGTCCGCGCGATCACCGTGCACCCGGGCGGGATCACCACGAACATCGCGCGCAACGCCCGGGTGCGGCGCGACCCCGAAGGTCGCGGCCGCACCAAGGACGAGATGGCCGCGCAGTTCGAGGCGATGACGATGACGTCGCCCGAACGGGCCGCGGAGATCATCCACACGGGCGTCGACCGCGGGAAGGCCCGTATCCTGGTCGGGCCCGACGCCCACCTGTTCGACGCGCTCACCCGCGTCACCCCCACCCACTACTACGCCGTGCTCTCCCGCCTGCGGAACCGCATGCGTGCCCGGCAGACGGAGGCCGTGAAATGACCGAGCACGTCGACGTGCTGATCGTCGGGGCCGGGCTGTCCGGCGTCGGTGCCGCCCACCACCTGCGGGAAGCGTTCCCGCGCAAGACGTACACGATCCTCGAGGCGCGCGACGCCATCGGCGGCACGTGGGACCTGTTCCGCTACCCAGGCGTGCGGTCCGACTCGGACATGCAGACGCTCGGCTACCGGTTCCGGCCGTGGACCAGCGAGAAGGCCATCGCCGACGGGCCGTCGATCCTGCAGTACGTCCGCGACACCGCGACCGAGGCGGGCATCGACCGGCACATCCGCTTCGGGCACAAGGTGGTCCGCGCGGAATGGTCCACAGAGGACGCGGTGTGGACGGTCGAGGCGACGCACGGCGGCGAGCCCGTCCGCTTCACGGCGAAGTTCCTGTACCTGTGCAGCGGTTATTACGACTACGAAGGCGGCCACACCCCGCGGTTCCCCGGCGTCGAGGAGTTCGGCGGCACCGTGGTGCACCCGCAGCACTGGCCCGAGGACCTCGACTACGCGGGCAAGAAGGTCGTCGTGATCGGCAGCGGCGCGACGGCCGTGACGCTCGTGCCGGCGATGACCGACCGCGCCGAGCACGTCACCATGCTGCAGCGCTCCCCCACCTACATCCTGTCGCTGCCGTCGGAGGACGCGCTGGCCAACCGGCTGCGCGGCCTGCTCGGGCCGAAGCTGGCCTACCCCATCGCGCGCTGGAAGAACGTCGCCGTGAGTACGCTGATCTACCAGCTCAGCCGGCGCCGCCCAGGCGTGGTGAAGGCGATGATCCGCAAGGCCGCGATGAAGCAGCTGCCGCCCGGGTACGCCATCGACACCCACTTCAAGCCGAAGTACCAGCCGTGGGACCAGCGGCTCTGCCTGGTGCCGGACGGCGACCTGTTCCGCTCGATCAAGCACGGCGACGCCTCGATCGTCACCGACCGGATCGCCTCGTTCACGATGACCGGGATCCGGCTGGAGTCCGGCGACGAGCTCGAAGCGGACGTCGTCGTGTCGGCCACCGGGCTGCGGCTGCTGGCCTTCGGCGGCATCGAGCTGGCCGTCGACGGGCACGTCGTCAAGCTGCCGGAAACGATGGCGTACAAGGGGATGATGCTCAGCGGCGTGCCGAACTTCGCGTTCACCATCGGCTACACGAACGCGTCGTGGACGCTCAAGGCCGACCTCGTCGGCGAGTACGTCGTGCGGCTGCTGCGTCACCTCGACCGGACCGGGCAGGACCAGGCCGTCCCGGTGAACGACGACCCGGCGGTCACCGAGCGGCCGCTGCTCGACTTCGACGCCGGGTACGTGCTGCGGGCGATCGACGCGTTCCCGAAGGCCGGGTCGCGGGCGCCGTGGACGCTCGGCATGAGCTACGCGCACGACGTCGTCAAGCTGCGGCACGGCCGGATCGACGACGGCGCGCTGCGGTTCTCGCGGCGGCCCGCCTGAGCGTGCAGACTGGGCGCATGACGCCTTCGCCCCGCCGGGCCCGCTGATGCACAGCGCGGGCCTGGTCCTGCACCCCCGCCGCGACTCCGCGGCCGCCGTCGAGGCGGTGCTCGGCTGGGCCGGGAACCGCGGCATCGAGATCCTCGGCATCGCCGACGAGATCGTCCGGCTGAAGTGCGCCGCCGTCGGCGTGACGTCGGAGGAGCTGGGCCGCCGCTCGGACCTGCTGGTCAGCCTGGGTGGCGACGGCACGATGCTGCGCGCCATGCGGCTGGCCGACGGGCAGCGCGCGCCGGTGCTCGGGGTGAACCTGGGCAAGCTCGGGTTCCTCGCCGAGGTCGACGTGCCGGACCTGCCGGGCGCGCTGTCGGCGATCGACGGCAACGAGTTCACGGTGGAGCCGCGCCTGGCCGTCGACGCCGTGTTCGACGGCCAGCGGATCACGGCGTTCAACGACATCGCGGTGGTCCGCGTCCCCGGCGACGGCAGCGCGGTCGTCGCGGTGCGCGTCAACGGCCAGCCGTTCGTGAGCTACTCGGCGGACGCGGTGATCGTCGCGACCCCGACCGGCTCGACGGCGTACAGCTTCTCCGCGGGCGGCCCGATCACGAGCCCGTCGGTGGAGGCCCTGCTGGTGACGCCGGCGGCACCGCACTCGGCGTACAGCCGGGGCGTGGTGCTCTCGGTGCGCGACACGGTGGCGCTGGAGGTCCTCCCGACGAGCGGCCGCCTCGCGGTGGAGGTGGACGGCCAGGTCGCGGGCTACGTCAACCCGGGCGATCGCTTGGACCTGCGAGGCCGCCCGAGCGCGGCTCGGGTGGTCCGCCTCGGCATGACGACGTTCTACCAGCGGGCGCGCCGCAAGCTGCGCCTCACGGACTCGGCGGAGATCCCCCAGGACGGCGACCACTGACGCATCTTTCCCGGGGAAAGTGCGAGTGTGCGGAACAAAGCGGCACTTTCACGTGAAAGTGCCGCTTCGGGTCGGGCCGAGGCGCCGGGAGTGGGGTCGGTCACAGCGTGGGCGCGTCTGCGATGGTCACGGAATGGTCACGGGTAGCGTCGCCGACTTCGCCTGAACCCGTTGAGCGTCCCCGGAGTGAACCTAGGCATGCTGGCCCCCGCACCGACCCACCTTTCCCTTCGCGCCCGGCTGCTCGTGCCCGGTGCGCAGGCCGCGTTCGCCGCGGCCGTCGTCCTGCTCGCCGTGCTGCACCTCGATCGGCGGCTCGCGCCGCTCGATCCGGTCACCGCGATGCTCAGTGACTACGCCCTGGTTCCCGGCCGCTGGATGTGGGACGGCGCGTTGATCCTCACCAGCACCGGCTCGGCCTTGCTGCTCGTCGCGCTCTACCGCCGCGGCCTGCTGGCCAACCCGGCGCTCGTCGCGGCGAAGGCGCTCTGGTGCGTCAGCCTGCTCACCGTCGCGATCTTCGCGAAGGATCCGCAGGGCGGGGCCATCACCACCACCGGCAAGATCCACCTCTACGCCTCCGCCGTGACGTGCCTCAGCCTGCCGGTCGTCGGCTGGGCGCTGGGGCGGCGGCACCGCGACGACCCGCGCTGGCGCCGCTTCGCCACCTGGTCGCGCCGGCTGGCGCTGGCCGCGATCCCGTTCTACCTGCCGTTCATCGTCCCGTTCGCGGTGAACGTCGTGCTCGGCGGCCACCTGCCGACCGTGGCGACCGGCCTGGTCGAACGCCTGATGATGCTCCTCGAGATCGCCCTGCTCGCCGTCCTCGGCGTCTGGGCGCACCGCGCGGCGACCACGCCCACAATGCGTAAGTCACTTTCGTTATCGCCTGCGTCACACTAGACATCCTGATAAAGCGTAAGTGAGTTACCTTTGAGCATCGCTGAAGTTCGATGCCGAAGGAGACCGCCATGCCAGACCTCGCGACCGGGAAGGGCACCCGCGTCGGGGTGCTGCTCGTCCCGCTCATGCTCGTGCTGTTCATCTCCAACCTCGACCAGACGATCGTCGCCACCGCCCTGCCGAGCATCGCCCGTGACCTGGGCGACGTCGGCGGCGCGTCGTGGATCGCCACCGCCTACCTGCTGACCAGCGCCGTCACCACGCTGCTGTTCGGCAAGCTCGGCGACCTCCACGGCCGCAAACCGGTGTTCCTCCTGAGCGTCGTGATCTTCCTGGTGGGGTCGGTGCTCGCCGGCGCCGCGAACTCCCTCGGCCTGCTGATCGCCTTCCGCGCCCTGCAGGGCATCGGTGGTGGCGGGCTGAACTCGCTGGTCATGGCCATCATCGGCGACGTCGTGCCGGCCCGGGAACGCGGCCGCTACCAGTCTTTGCTCGGCGTCGTCGCGACGCTCGCGCTGATCGCCGGGCCGTTCCTCGGCGGCCTGTTCTCCGACGCGCTGTCGTGGCGGTGGATCTTCTACGTCAACGTCCCGGTCGGCGTCGTCGCGATCATCGCCATCGCCGCGCGCCTGCACCTGCCGAAGCCGGTCGGCCGCGGCCGGGTCGACGTCCTCGGCGGGATCCTCGTCACCGTGGCGACCACGGCGGTGCTGCTGGTGGCGACGCTCGGGCCGGACCGCGGGTGGACCACCACGCCGGTGCTCGCGCTGATCGCCGTCGCCGTCGTGTCGCTCGTGGGCTACGTCCTCGCCGAGCGCCGGGCCGCGGAGCCGATCACGCCGCTGCCGATGTTCCGCAACGGCGTCTTCGTGATCTCCGCCGTCCAGTTCTTCCTCTCGACGCTGGTGCTGTTCGTGGCGATGCTCTACGTCCCGCTGTTCCTGCAGACCGTGCGGCACGCGTCGGCGTTCACCGCCGGGCTGTACGTGATCCCGCTCCTGGTCGGCCTGGTCGCGGCGACCGCGGTGGCCGGGCCGGTGATCGCGAAGACCGGCCGCTACAAGCGCTACCCCGTCATCGGCGCCCTGCTGACCGGCCCGTCGATGGCGTGGCTCGCGGCGGCGCCGTCCTCGCCGTGGCTGATCGCGCCGCTGGTCCTGGCCGGCGCCGGGATCGGGTTCTTCGTCCAGGTTTCGCTGCTGGCCGGGCAGAACGCCGTCGCCTACCGGGACCTGGGCGTCGCCACCGGCGCGCTGAACTTCTTCAAGAGCGTCGGCGGCGGGTTCGGCGCCGCGGTGTTCGGCGCGATCCTCACCTCGGCCGGCGCGGCCACCGCGCACGGCTTCTCGGTCGTCTTCCTCGGCACCGTCCCGATCGCGGCCGTGATGCTGGTGCTCGCGCTGGTCATGCGGGAGAAGCCGCTGTCGGAAGAGATGCGCGAAATCGCCGACGGCACGGCCGAAGCGCCCGAGTACTGATCGTTTCCGGCTGCCTGTGAAAGGGTGAGGGCATGACCGAGGAGCCGCGCGAAGGACTGCGGGAGCGCAAGAAGCGCCTGACCCGCGAGACGCTGGCCGCCAACGCCGAGCGGATGTTCCGGGAGCGCGGCTTCGACCAGGTGACCGTCGCCGAGGTCGCCGGGGCCTCCGACGTGTCGGTGAAGACGTTGTTCGTCTACTTCGACAGCAAGGAGGACCTCGTCTTCGCCGACGAGTACTCCCTGCTCGACCGGATCGAGCAGCGGCTGGCCGGCCGCCCGGCGGGCACCTCGCCCGCCGAGGCGGTCCGCCGCCTGGCCCACGAGCTCATCGACGGGACGCTGCCCGGCGACGACTCCGAGGGCATCGTCGCGTTCGCGCGGCTGATCGGCGAGAACCCGGCGCTGCACAGCCGGCTGCAGCTGATGTGGGAACGCTACGAGCAGCGCCTCGCGGCCACGCTCGCGACCGAGGCGGGCGGCTCCCCGTTCGACCCGGCCACGCGCGCGGCGGCGGCGTTGCTGATCACCCCGTTCCGGGTGCTGACCAGCTCCGACGTCCGCGGCCGCATCCCCGACGACGGCGCCGCGACGTGGATCGACGCCTGCTTCACGCTCATCGAGAAGGGGCTGCCGGGCTAGGCGGGCTGGTCCTTGGTCCGGTGCAGCAGCCAGTCGCGGCCCGTGTCGATCAACGCGTAACGGACGTCACCTTCCCGGCCGTGCAGCGTGAACAGCATTCGCTTGGGCGTGCGGTCGTGCTCCTCCCACCAGCCGGTGTCGGCGACCTTCTTGTGCTCGTCCTCGTAGCCGAGGTGATCCATCGCGTGGTCGGGCACGGCAACCGCGAGCCGGTTGGCGCCCGAGGTCGGCGGCAGGCCGCGCGGGACGGCCCACGACCGCAGCACGCCGTTCTCCTCCAAGCGCAGGTCGAAGTGGTGCCGGGGCCGCCAGTGCTCGTGGAGCACGAACGCCGGGCGCAGGTCTTCCATCCCGCTCACGATGCCAGAAGTTCCTGGCGTGTACCCGGTTTCACCCCTTCGAAACCGTCCTTCCGTGGACTTGACCCAGTCCAGAAACAGGCGCACGGTGGGGAGTCATGAGCGATGCGGCCGGCATGTTACGAGCGGCGGGTCTGCGGGTAACCGCGCCCCGGCGGGCGGTGCTGACCTGGCTGGCGCAGCACCCTCATTCCACTGTGGACGCCATCGGCACCGGCGTCCGCGCCATGCTGGACTCCGTGTCCACCCAGGCGATCTACGACGTCCTGGGCGCGTGCACGGAAGCCGGCCTGATCCGGCGGATCGAGCTGCCCGGGCACCCCGCCCGGTTCGAGCGGCGAGCCGGGGACAACCACCACCACGTCGTGTGCCGCGGGTGCGGGCGGACCGAGGACGTCGACTGCGCGGTCGGCGCCACACCCTGCCTCACCCCCGGCACCGGGCACGGCTTCACCATCGACGAGGCGGAAGTGGTGTTCTGGGGCTTCTGCCCCGGGTGCGCCGCGAACCACCACGCAGAAAGAGGACCGCAGTGACGCAGATCCATCCCGAACCGACCACCACCGACGCCGGCATTCCCGTCGAAAGCGACGAACACTCGCTCACCGTCGGGGCGGACGGCCCGATCCTGCTGCACGACAACTACCTCATCGAGCAGATGGCGCAGTTCAACCGCGAGCGCGTCCCCGAGCGGCAGCCGCACGCCAAAGGCAGTGGTGCCTTCGGGCGGTTCGAGGTGACCGGCGACGTCAGCGCGTACACGAAGGCCGCGGTGTTCCAGCCGGGGACGAAGACCGACCTGCTGATCCGGTTCTCCACCGTCGCCGGCGAGCGGGGCAGCCCCGACACCTGGCGCGACCCGCGCGGCTTCGCGGTCAAGTTCTACACCAGCGAAGGCAACTACGACATGGTCGGGAACAACACCCCGGTGTTCTTCCTGCGCGACCCGTTGAAGTTCCAGCACTTCATCCGCTCGCAGAAGCGCCGCGCCGACAACAACCTGCGCGACCACGACATGCAGTGGGACTTCTGGACGCTGTCGCCGGAGTCGGCGCACCAGGTGACGTGGCTGATGGGCGACCGCGGCATCCCGCGGACCTGGCGCCACATGAACGGCTACAGCTCGCACACCTACATGTGGGTCAACGCCGGCGGTGAGCGCTTCTGGGTGAAGTACCACTTCAAGACCGACCAGGGTGTCGAGACCTTCACCCAGGACGAGGCCGACCAGATGGCCGCCGCCGACACCGACTACCACACGCGCGACCTGTACGAGTCGATCGAGGCCGGCGACCATCCCAGCTGGACGCTCAAGGTCCAGGTCATGCCGTTCGAGGACGCCAAGACCTACCGGTTCAACCCGTTCGACCTCACGAAGGTGTGGCCGCACGCCGACTACCCGCTCATCGACGTCGGCCGGATGACGCTGGACCGGAACCCGACCGACCACCACACCGAGATCGAGCAGGCCGCGTTCGAGCCGAGCAACCTGGTGCCGGGGATCGGCGCGAGCCCGGACAAGATGCTGCTGGGCCGGCTGTTCTCCTACCCGGACGCGCACCGCTACCGGATCGGCGCGAACTACAAGCAGCTGCCGGTCAACGCGCCCGTGTCGCCGGTGCACAGCTACAGCAAGGACGGCGCGATGCGCTACACCAAGGTCGCCGACCCGGTGTACGCGCCGAACTCCAAGAGCGGCCCGCACGCCGATGTCGCGAAGTACGGCCGGCCGGCGGGCTGGCACACCGACGGCGACATGGTCCGCACGGCGTACACGCTGCGCGAGGAGGACGACGACTGGGGCCAGGCCGGCACGATGATCCGTGAGGTCTTCGACGACGCCGGCCGCGAGCGGTTCGTCGACAACGTCGTGGGTCACCTGCTCAACGGCGTCACCGAGCCGGTGCTGCAGCGCGCCTTCGACTACTGGCGCAACGTCGACAAGGACATCGGCGACCGGATCGAGTCGGGCGTCCGCGCCAAGGCCGACGAGAAGGACCCGAAGGCGGCGAAGCAGGCGAACCCCGCCCGGTCGAGCATGCAGAAGAAGGCCTGACGAACGGGGCGAGTCACTCTCCCGGGTGACTCGCCCCGGTTCGCGGCCCCGGAGTCCCTCGGCTACGTTGACTTCCTCGTGGGGGAACAGTCAGGGGAGGCCGGGTGAACTTCGCCGGAGCCGCGCTGCCCTTGGCCGCCGGTGTCGCGCTGCTCGTCTTCCTGATCCGGCTCGCGCGCGAACCGCGCCGGCTCGGGAACGCCGTCTGGCTCGGGGTCGCGTTGCTGCTGACCGGCGCCTGGCTGCTGCGCGAGGCCCTGCACCTCGAGTGGCTGACCCCGATCGTCGCCGTGCTGCTGGCGGCGATCGCGGTGATCGTCGCGCTGGTGCTGCCCGCCGCGCTGATCTTCAACGGCGCGCAGATGTGGCGGAAGGAAGGCCGCAGCAAGGGAAACCTGCTGTCACTGGCCCTGGGCGTCGGGCTGATCACGCTCGAAGTGCTCTTCTTCGTCCCGCTCGGCCGCTGGGGCACGGCACTGGTGGCGATCGCCATCGTGCTCACGAGTTACTTCGGGTTCCTGCTCACGTCGCTGCTGGTCTACTCCGTGCTCTACAGCCGGGTCGGGCGCCACCGGGACGTCGAGGCGATCATCGTCCTCGGCTGCGGGCTCGCCGGCGACCGCGTCCCGCCCCTGCTCGCCGGCCGCCTCGACCGCGCGATCCGGCTCTACGAACGGGAACCCGCGCACCCGCCGCTGCTGGTCGTCTCCGGCGGGAAGGGCCCGGGCGAGAGCGTCACGGAGGCCGACGCGATGCACGGCTACCTGCGCGAGCGCGGCGTCCCGGAGGACCGGATCCGCCGCGAGGACCAGGCGACGACGACCGAGGAGAACCTGCGGTTCTCGGCCGCGCTGCTCCCCCAGTCCGATCGGGCGGGCCGGGTGCTGGCCGTGACGAGCAACTACCACGTCTTCCGCACGGCGGTGGAGTGCCGCCGCCTCGGGCTGCCGATCCACGCGACCGGCTCCCCCACCGCGCGCTACTTCCTGCCGAGCGCCCTGCTGCGCGAGTTCGCGGCGCTGATCCTGCACTACCGCCGCACCACGATCGCGGCGTGCGTCCTGATCACCGGGGCGGGCGTCGCACTCGCCGTCGTCTAGGACGCGTCCGACAAAGTCCTGGTCCAAGTGATCACGGCGTGCAGCACGTCCGCTGAGGGAACCGCGGCGTTTGCGGTGCCCGACCTGAGCGGCCGGCTCGGGAATCACGGCGGGGGTCCTGGTCGTCGATCGTGAGCAGTCGTGGCGAGCTGACCGGCCGGAGCCCCACTGACCGGGGTAAAGCCGGCTCCAAGCACCACGTTCTGTGCGACGCGAACGGGCTACCGCTGCACATCATGTCGTCGGCGGCAAGCACCCGACCGTGCGCGGCCACCACGGCCGGGCGGGCCGGCCACGATGCCGACCGGACAAGCTGCATGCCGACAAGGGCTACGACTACCGCCGCTGCCGCGGCTACCTGACCCGCCGCGGTATCAAGGTCCCTATCGCCCGGCGCGGGATTGAGGGCAAGTCCCGCCTCGGCCGGGTCCGCTGGGTCGTCGAACGCACCATCTCCTGGCTGCTGCGGTTCAAACGCCTCGGGCTGCGCTACGACCGGATCGAACGGGCCGCCTCGTCAGAGGCGTTCGATGCGGTCGGCCTGCGGGCCCCGGTCGCTCTGACGCACCGCGTACCGGACCCGGTCACCCTTCTGCAGCGGCTCCGACCCCGTGATCACGGACGCGTGGGCGAAGAGATCGTCGCCGCCTGCGTCCGGGGTGATGAAGCCGAAGCCGCGGTCGTCGTCGTAGCGCGCGACGACGCCCTCGCCGCCTCGTGCGGGCACGTCCCGCGCCGCCGGCCCTGCGGCCGCGGCAGGTGCCGGCCGCTGCGGCGCCGTCTGGGGCTCGGCGCCCCGGACCAGGTGCACGTCGCGGGCCTGCGGGCCCTTGTCTCCACTGGCCACCTCGTAGGCGACGCGGTCGCCCTCCGCGAGCCACGTCAGCCCCTCCGCCAGGGCCCGGGCGTGAACGAAGACGTCCCCAGCGCCGGAATCGGGGTTGATGAAGCCGAAGCCCTTGTCCTCGTCGTACCAGGCCACCGTGCCGTCGGCACCGTCCGCGATACCGGCCGCAGCGGGTGAGCCGGCCCCTTCTCCCAGCGGGATCACGTGCCCGGCCTGCGGGCCGCGCTCGCCCTCGACGATCAGGAAGGCCACCCGCTGCCCCTCGGTGACCACGCCGCCGGTCACGATGGCGGAGCTGTGCACGAAGATGTCGGCGCCGCCGCCGTCCGGCGACGCGAAGCCGTACCCCTTGCCCGGCTCGTACCAGGTGACGGTGCCGAGCAGGCCCACGGCGCTGCCGGTGGCCGCATCGGCGGTGACGCGAACGTGCAGCGCCTGGGGCCCGCGGTCGTTCTCGCCGACCTCGAACACGACGGCCTGACCCTCGCGGAGCACTTTCGCGCCGCCGTCCCCGACGATCTCGGAGGCGTGCACGAACACGTCCGGCGAGCCGTCCTCGGGCGCGAGGAAGCCGAAACCACGTTCGGCGTCGAACCAACGGACGGTCCCTTGCGGCATCAACGGCTCCAGGTCGAGAGGGCGGGCACTGGCCCCCAGTCTCTCTGACAGACCTCCGGTCCGTCGGGCCGGGTCCACCGGCGGGCGGTGCGGAGCCAGGGGCGGGCCGTTGGCTCACCTAGCGACACGCCGCGGAACAGCGGGACACCTGGTCGGGTCCAGCCGTCCGCGGGTCACCGCCGACGGTGGTCTCGGCGGCGATTTCTGTGCGTGCGTATTCCCTTCTCCGGTCGATCGATCGAATTCGAAAAAGTGACAGCGATCACCCGAAAAACATCCGGGGCATGCGCACAAGCCAGAGGAACCCGGCCTGGAACAGCAATTGTCTTGTCCGCCACCCGGCCGGACAAAGCGAAGGGAAGAGAACAGAAAAGCGAACACTCCCCCACGCGGGTGAGCCTGCGATCACCCATCGTGATCACAGTCGTCGTACCCACGGGTAACCCTTGGGCTTCACCAGCCAAATCATGGTGATTTCGCAGGTCACCCCCAGTAGATGAAGAGCTTTTACGTTTTCTTGACACTCTTCCGGTAACCGATTACTTGTCGTAGCGTTCGCCCTGCGCCGCCGGGTCGACGGCCACCGCACACGCCGTTCCACCGCGGGACCGCGAACCCTAGAATCCACCGGAAAGGGCGGGTCCATGACTGCCCGAAATCATCGCCCGTCCCGTTTTCCGCTGGTGCGCGTCGCGGCCCTGCTGATCGTCGTGGCCGCGGCCGGCACTATTTCCGGCTCGACGGGAGAACCGGAAACAATGCGTCCGGTTTCGCTGCCGCCCGCTGTTCCCGTGGCCGTCCTGCTGCCAGCCGGCGCGGTTCCGCTCGCGCCACGCGGCACCTTCGACGTCGCCAGCGCGGAAACCCCGTCCTACCACCAGGTCCTGACACGACTGCGCACCGTCGCCGGAGCCACCGACCTCGACACCCTGGCCGTCACCGCGTGGCAGCACGCGGCGCCGCGGCCGGCCCGATAGACCGGAGGAGAACCCCATGAACCTGGCCCCGGAGAGCCCGGCGACTGACACCCTGACCGCGTGCCTGCGGCACTGGGCGAAGGTCAAGGCCGACGACCCCGCGCTGACCTTCGCCGACTTCAGCGCCGACCGCGACGGGCGGCGGCGGACCCTCACCTGGCGGGAGCTGGCCCGGCGCGTCGACGCCGCGGCGGGCGCGCTGCCGGTCCGGCCCGGCGACCGGGTGGCCGTGCTCTGCCCGCAGGGCATCGACTACGTCGTCGGGTTCCTCGCCGCGATCGCCGCGGGCGCGATCGCCGTGCCGCTGTTCGCTCCCGGCCTGCCCGGGCGCGCCGGGCGGCTCACCGCGGTGCTCGCCGACTGCGCGCCCGCGGCCGTCGTCACGACGTCCGCCGCGCGGCCCGCCGTCGAGGAGTTGCTCGGAGCCGGCGTGGCCGTCGTGGCCGTCGACCGCGTCGACGCGGTCCGGACGAGGCCCGCCCCGGAAGCGCAGGCAAGCGACGTCGCGTACCTGCAGTACACGTGCGGCTCCACCCGCTCTCCCGCCGGCGTGGTGCTGACCCACGCGAACGTGCTCGCCAACGTGCGGCAGGCCACCCGCGGGCTCGGCCTCGACCCCGAGGAGGCGACGACGGTCTCGTGGCTGCCGCTGTTCCACGAAATGGGTCTGGTCCTCGGCCTGATCACGCCGCTGGTGCTGGGCCTGCGCTCGGTGCTGATGGACCCGCTGGCCTTCATCGAACGCCCGATCCGCTGGCTGGAACTGCTCGGTGACCGGCCCGGCGCGTGGACCGCCGCGCCGAACTTCGCCTTCCGCTACTGCGCGAGCCGCGTGCGGGAAGCCGACCGCGCCCGGCTGCGCCTCGGCGGCGTCGCCGGGATCATCAACGGGGCCGAGCCGATCAACCCGGACTTCCTCGACCGGTTCCACACGGCCTTCGCCGTCGCCGGCTACCGGCCGCGGCAGACGCGCCCGTCCTACGGCCTGGCCGAGGCGACCGTCTTCGTGACCACCGCCGACGCCGCTCCGCGCGTCACGACGTTCGACCGCGACGCGCTCGGCGAAGGCGTCGCGATCGAGGCGGGTGACGGCGTCCGGCTGGTCGCCTGCGGTGCGCCGGCGGGCCAGCACGTGGCGCTCGTCGACCCGGACACCGCCGTCGCGCTCCCGGACGGGGCGGTCGGCGAGATCTGGGTCCACGGCCCCAACGTCGGCGACGGGTACTGGCAGCAGCCGATCGACAGCACGGAAACCTTCGGCGCCCGGCTGACCGGCGACCAACGTGGGTTGCCGGCCGGGCCGTGGCTGCGCACCGGCGACCTCGGCGTCCGCCACGACGGCGCGCTCTACATCGCCGGCCGGCTCAAGGACCTCGTCATCGTCGACGGCCGCAACCACTACCCGCAGGACGTCGAGGCGACCGTCGCCGACGCGAACCAGGCGATCCGCCCGGGCAGCGTGGCCGCGTTCGCCGTCGCGGCGGCCGACACCGGGGGCGCGGTCGTCGTCGCAGAGCACCGCGGCCACGCCGAGCTGTCCGAGCAGTCCGAACGGGACCTGACCGCGACGGTCCGGCGGCTCGTGGCCGCCGCGCACGGGCTGGCGCTGCGCGACGTCGTCCTCGTGCCGCGGGGCCAGGTCCCGCGGACGTCCAGCGGCAAGATCGCCCGCAGCGCCTGCCGCGACCGCTACCTCGCCCACGCGTACGGAAAGGCCTTGGTGCGATGAGAAACCTCTCGCCCGGCGGCGGCGAGCCCGACGTCGTCCCGGCCACGTGCGCGGGGATGCGGGTCACGCCGGCCGAGCCGCGTGACGGGGCCCGGCCGGTGGACGTCCCGCCGATGCGGTGGCGCCACGAGCGGCACTGGTTCACCTCGACGGCCGGGGGGCCTGCCGAGCTGAACCGCGGTTCCGGATCGGGGTCCGGAACCGTGACCGCCGTGGCGCCACCGGGCCGGCGCGGGCCGGCGCCACGCGCGGAGCCCGGCACCGGACCGGATGCCGCGACCGTCCCGCGGGGCACCACCCTCGCCGACCTCAACCGCGATCTCGCCCTCCGGCAAGGCGAGTCCCCGCGACCGGCGCGCGGGCGGGCCTGGGACGCCGCCGACCGGCTGGTCCTGCGGCTGTGGGCCGCGCACACCGGGACCGAGCCGAGCGGCACGCACGTCCTGCTGTCCGGCACCGACCGGCCCGTACGCCTCGCCCAGCTGCTCGCCGATGGGCTCACGACCGAGCTGGACACCCCGGTCGACGCCGTCGACCTGCTGCGGCACGACTCCCTGGCCGCCGTCGCCGACGTCGCGCGGGCCGTCCTCGACACCCGGGAGGAACGCGGGCCGGTCCACGTCCTCGCGCCCGGGGACGCCGGCGTCACGCCGCTGCTGCTGTTCCACCCCGGCGGGAGCACGTGCACGGTCTACCGGCCGCTGCTGGAGCGGCTGCCCGAAGCGCTGCCGTGCGTCGGCTTCGAACGCGTCCCCGGGGGCAGCGTCGAGGAGCGCGTCGACCGGCTGCTGCCGCTGGTGCGCGAGGCCCAGCGGGACGGGCCCTACCGGCTGGCCGGCTGGTCGTTCGGCGGGGCGCTGGCCTACGGCGTCGCCGCGAAGCTCGCCGAGGAGGGCGCGGACGTCGACCTCGTCGCCCTCATCGACACCACGCTGCCCCTGCCGGAACCGGACCTCGACCCGCGGGCGTCGTCGGCGCGGCGGTTCCTGCGGTTCACCGGGTACGTCGAAGGCACCTACGGCCGGGCCGTCCGCCTCGGTCACGACGAGCTCGCGCCGCTGCCCGAGGAGGAGCAGATCGAGCTGACCGTGCGACGGGTCGCCGAGGCCGGGCTGCTCGGCCCCGGCGTGCTGCGGCGCCAGCGTCAGTCCTTTTCGGACACTCTCGCCGCCGAACGCGCGGTGCCGCCGCCCTACGACGGCCGGGTCGTGCTCTACCGGGCGACCGAGCCGTACGCCGCCGGGCTGGCCATGGAACCGCGGTACTCCCGCACCGACGCCGCGGCGGGCTGGGCGGACCTGTGCCCGCGCCTGGAGATCGTGCCGGTGCCCGCGCACCACCTGTCGGTCGTGGACCCGCCGCACGTCGGCGTCATCGCGCGGCACCTGGCGGGCCTGCTGTGGTCGTGACCCGGACTGGTCCGCGCACGCTGGAGCCGCGGCCACAGAGCCCGCCGTCACGAAATTGGCCGCCGCGTTCACCTTCTCCGGCAACGCGGCGGTCGCCTCTCACTCGGCCGGTTGCTTCTCGCTCAGCAGCGCCTTCACCCATGCGTTGATCCGGTGCTGTGCCGGCAGGCCGGTCGGTGGGGTCATTCCGACGAAACCGTGTGGGGACTCCGGCCACACCGCCAGTTCGCTTCGCCCGCCCGCGGCGCGCCAGCGTGCGGCCATGAACAGCGAGTCGTCCAGCAGGGGGTCTCGTTCTCCCACGGTGAACAGGGCCGGCGGCATTCCGTGCAGGTCGGCATAGAGCGGGGAGATACCGCCGTCGCGGAGCTTCTCCTTGTCCAGCCCCGGGAACGCCAGCCCGACAAACTGGTCGAGCCAGCGCGGCGGCAGCACCGGGGTGTCCGGCGTGGCCGAGCGTGAACTCGGCGTGCGCGACAGGTCGTAGACCCCGAACACCAGGCTCGCTCCGACGACTCGTCCGAACAGCTCGGGGAAGCCGTCCCGCAGGAGCAGTAACGTGTGCGCCGCCAGGTTGCCGCCCGCCGAGTACCCGGACACCACGATCCGGTCGGTGCCGAACTCCTCCTCCACCGCGCCCGCCAGCCACACCGCCGCCGCGAGGCAGTCCTCGATCGGAGCGGGGAACGTGTGCTCCGGTGCGAGCCGGTAGCGGGTGGACACCACGGCGACGCCCGCCGTGCGCGCCAGCAGGTCGTTGATCGCGTCGTCGTCCGCGGGCGCGCCGAGCACGAAACCGCCGCCGTGCACGTGGAACACGACGCCGGTCACCGGGCCGGCCGGCCGGATGATCCGCACGGTCGCCTCGCCCGCGGGCCCGGACACCCTGCGGTCGGTCGGAACCAGCTCGGTCGCCGCCGGGACCTGGAACGTCGTTCCGCGCATCACCGCCAGCCCTTCGGCGGTGGTGGGGTCCGGGAGGTCGGCGGCGGCGAGCTGTGCGTTGATCCCGCGCATCTGGTCCAAAGTGGACTCGGACACGGATTCGAACCGGAAGGTCATGGCGGAAAGCCCTTTCACCGGAAGGAGTAGCTGACGTGCGTCAGCTGTTCGGACAGTTCCCACAGCCGACGCCCGACGGCGGGATCGGTGGCGGCCGGGGGCATCTCGGCGACGTGCGGAGCCCCGCGAAGCTCGGCGCGCCCGTCCGGCACGACGAAGTCACCCGCCTTGACGCCGGAGTTCGTCGCGGCATACAGGGACGGCCGGGCCGCGTCGGCCGGGCTCTGGCCCACGAACCGCTCGAGCACCACCGACGCCATGACCTGCATGTACTTCGGCAGGTGCTGCTGCAGCCCCGTGTTGCTCGTGCCCGGGTGCACGGCGACGGCGGTGATCCTGGTTCCGGCCGCCCGTCGCGCCAGCTCCAGCGTGAAGACCACGTTCGCCAGCTTCGACTTCGTGTACGAGGCCATCCCCGAGCCGTAGGACTGCGCGCTCAGCGGATCCTCGAGCGTCGCGCCCTTGTTCCGCGCCACCTTCGCGCTCACCGTCACCACCCGGGCCGCGGGCGCGGCCAGCAGGGCCGGCAGCAGGCGCCCGGTCAGCGCGAAGTGCCCGAGGTGGTTGGTCCCGAAGGTCAGCTCGAACCCGTCCGCGGTCTCCCGCCGCTCGGGCACGGCCATGACGCCCGCGTTGTTGATCAGCAGGTCGAGTGGCTGCCCGCCGGCGAGCACGGCGGAGGCGGCCCCGTCGATCGAGGCCAGCGAGGCCAGGTCGAGCACCAGCCCCTCCACCTTGGCGGTGCCGACGGCCTCGCGCACCGCGGCGACCGCCTGGTCGACCTTGGCCCTCCCCCGGCCGGCGACGACCACCTCGGCCCCGGCCCCGGCCAGCGCCACCACCGTCTCGAACCCGATCCCGCCGGTGCCCCCGGTGACCAGTGCACGCTTCCCGACCTGCGAAGGGATGTCCATCCCAACTCCTAAGTGAACGTTCATTCAATTCGACCCGTCCAGGTAAGCACGGTCCGTCCCAACTTGTCAAATGAACGTTCACTCAATAGCGTGGGTCGCATGACACCCCGAGATCCCGAGGCGAAGCGCCGCGCACTGCTGGAGGCCGCGCTGGCCGAGTTCGCCGAGCACGGCATCGCCGGCGCGCGGATCGACCGGCTCGCCGGCCGGGCCCGGTGCAGCGTGGGCCTCGTCTACACCTACTTCGGCGGCAAGGAGGAACTCTTCCACGCCGTGTTCGACCAGGTCGTCGTGCGGACGACGGAGCAGGCCCCGCTCTCCCCCGACGACCTGCCGGAGTACGCGGGCGCCCTCTTCGACGGGCAGACCGCTCATCCGGAGGTGATGCGCCTCGCCGCGTGGCACCGGCTGGAGCAGCCGGGTCGCCGGCCGGCGATCGAAGCCATCACCAAGGCGAACCGGGCGAAGTTCGACGCGATCCGGCAGGCCCAGGAGGAAGGCAGGCTGTCCACGCGTTTCACCGCCCCGGAACTGCTGATGCTCACCATCAACACCGCCTCGATGTGGGCCCACCAAAACCAGGAGATCAGCGACCTGGGCCCCCAGGAGCACGCGGCCAGACGCGCCACGATCGTCGACGCCGTACGCAGACTGGTCGAGCCGTAGCCGGCAGAGGGCCGCCACTTCTTCGAAAAAGCCTTATGTGGACGGCGGGTCCGTGATTGTCGGCCGAACCGTTTGCGGCAGCGCGCGGAGCGGTACACCGTCAGTCAGGACGCGGTGGCGAGTTCGG
Organism: Amycolatopsis sp. WQ 127309; assembly: GCF_023023025.1. NCBI lineage: Bacteria > Bacillati > Actinomycetota > Actinomycetes > Pseudonocardiales > Pseudonocardiaceae > Amycolatopsis > Amycolatopsis sp. WQ 127309. The sequence goes on along the minus strand of NZ_CP095481.1, from coordinate 7,815,920 downwards.
CGATCCCCGGATCGGGCGAGCCGTGAACTCGAGCTGATGAAGCACGGAAGGGCGAACACATGATTCCCGAGCTGAACGCGGAACGCTGCCGGCTGGCACTCGAGGACCACGTGCTGCGGCTGGCGAAATCCGCTGTCACGGCCGGTGCCAGGACTTCGGTGCCGACCTGCCCGGACTGGACGGTGAAAGACCTGGTCCAGCACGTCGGCCAGACGCTGCACTGGGTGTCCGAGCTCGTCGAGCGCCGGGTCAGCGACCCGACCGAGCTGCCCAGCGCCGAGAAGCCCAAGGCGCCCAAGGTCGCGGAGTGGCAGGACTGGCTGTCCGACGCCGCCGCCCGCGCGGTCGCGGCCTGCTCCGACGAGGCGCTGGCGGACTCGGTGTTCAACGCCGCCGACGACAAGCGGACCGGCGCGGAGTTCTGGCTGCACAGCCTGCTCAACGAGGCCGTCATCCACGGTTACGACGCGGCCGCGGCCGCGGGCGACGACTACGACCTCGGCTACGACCTCGACGCCGCCACCGCCGCGGATCTCATCACCAACCACCTGGCCATGCTCACCTCGCCGACGTGGGAGCAGCAGAGCCCGGTCTCGGCGAAGGCGATCCGCGGTGGCGGCGAGGTCCTGCACTGGCACGCCACCGACGAACCCGGCCTCGGCAACTCCGGCGAGTGGTACGTCGAGCGCTACGCCGAAGGCACGCGCTGGGACCGCAACGGCACGGCCGACGTGACCGTCAGCGGTCAGGCGAAGTCGCTGCTGTTCGTCATGACGCGCCGGATTCCCCTGACGGGCAAGAAGGCCGGCTACGTCATCACCGAGGGCAAGGTCGCGCTGGCCGAACACTGGCTGAAGCACACCGCCCACGTGTCGGAATAGCGGCACGGTGCGGCGGCGGTGATCCCGAGGTCGGTCGACGGCCCCTGAGCGACGTCCGTCCCGCCGGTCCGTCCCCCGTGGCCCGATGGGATGAAGACGTGTGTTTGACCGCGGAGCTCCCTGGGCACTCCGGGCCCGGGCGAGCGGCCACCACATCCGGTGCCCGGCCCTCCGCGAGCAGAAGGAGCTTCCCGACCGTGATCATCCTCGGCGTCATCCTGATCGTCCTCGGCTTTCTCATCGGCATCCCCGTGCTGTACACGATCGGCATCGTCCTGGCCGTCGCCGGCGTCATCCTCGCCGTCCTGGGTGGGACCGGGCGCAAGGTCGGCGGCCGCGGGCACTGGTACTGAGCGGATCCTCCGGTGAGGACCGGCGGTCCGCGTCCGGCACGCACTGACGCGGGGCCGGGAGCCGCAGCTCCCGGCCCCGAACGCCGGAGCGAACCGCGTCACGCCCTCGGATCGGGTACCGGTGGCCCCACCGCGGTGCCCTGGAACCGCGTCAACCGCAGGCTGTTCGACACGACCAGGCAGCTCGACGCGGCCATCGCCGCACCCGCGATCATCGGGTTCAGCAGGCCCGCCGCCGCCAGCGGCAGCGCCGCCACGTTGTAGGCCAGGGCCCAGAACAGGTTCGCCTTGATCGTCGCCAGCGTGCGGCGGGACAGCCGGATCGCGTCGACCGCGGCCATCAGGTCACCGCGGACCAACGTCAGGTCCGCGGCCTCGATCGCCGCGTCCGTGCCGGTGCCGATCGCCAGGCCGAGATCCGCCGTCGCGAGCGCGGCGGCGTCGTTGACGCCGTCGCCGATCATCGCGACGACCCGGCCCTGCGCCTTCAGGTCGGCGATCACCTCGACCTTCTGCTCCGGCGACACCCCGGCGATCACCTCGGTGATGCCGGCTTCCTGGCCGATCGCCTGCGCGACGGCCTCGTTGTCGCCGGTCAGCAGCACCGGCGTCAAGCCGAGGCGGCGCAGCTGGAAGACCGCCGGGGCCGACGTCGGCTTGACCGTGTCGGCCACCACCAGCACCGCGTGCGCGAAACCGTCCCACGCCAGCAGGACCGCGGTGTTCCCGGCCCGCTCGGCCCGCTGCTTCACCTTGAACAGCGCCGACGGCACCCGCACCGACATCTTCTGCAGCAGCTCGGGCCGGCCGACGACGACGCGGTGGCCGTCCACCCGCCCGAGCACGCCGTACCCCGCGACGGCCCGGAACTCCCGCACCTGGCCGACGTCGCCGAAGCGACGGCGGGCCGCTTCGGTGACCGCGACCGCGATCGGGTGCTCCGACGCGCTTTCCAGCGCGCCGGCCAGCTGCAGGGCCAGGTCCTGCGGCACGCCGTCGACGGTCTTCACCGCGGCCAGGGTCATCTTGCCGGTGGTCACCGTGCCGGTCTTGTCGAGCACGACGGTGTCGACCCGTCGCGTCGACTCCAGCATCTCCGGGCCCTTGACCAGCACCCCGAGCTGGGCGCCGCGGCCGGTGCCCACCAGCAGCGCCGTCGGCGTCGCCAGCCCCAACGCGCACGGGCAGGCGATGATCAGCACGGCGACCGCGGCGGTGAACGCGACCCCGGTCCCGGCGCCGGAGACGAGCCAGAACCCCAGCGTGGCCACGGAAAGACCCAGCACGATCGGCACGAACACCGCGGACACGCGGTCGGCGAGCCGCTGCACGTCGGCCTTGCCGCTCTGGGCGCGTTCCACCATCGCGGCGATGCGCGCGAGCCGCGTCTCGGTGCCGACGCGGGTGGCCCGCACGACGAGCCGTCCGCTCATGCTGACCGTCGCACCGACCACGTCGGCACCGACACCGACCTCGACCGGGACGGCTTCCCCGGTGACCAGGCTGAGGTCGACCGCGGACGCGCCGTCGACGACCACGCCGTCGGTCGCGATCTTCTCCCCCGGCCGGACCACGAAGTGGTCACCGACGCGCAGCCGGTCGACCGGGACGCGCTCCTCGCGGCCGTCGCGCAGCACGGAGACGGACTTGGCGCCGAGGTCGAGCAGCGCCCGCAGCGCCGCCCCGGCCCGGCGTCGCGACCGGGACTCGAAGTAGCGGCCCGCCAGGATGAACAGCGTGACGCCGGTGGCGACCTCGAAGTAGATGCCGTCGACGTCGTGGTCGGTGTAGAGGGTGAGCGCGAACTCGTGGCGCATGCCGATGACCCCGGCGCCGCCGAAGAACAACGCGTAGAGCGACCAGAGGTACGCCGCGGCGACGCCCATCGACACCAGCGTGTCCATCGTCGCGGTGGCGTGCCGCAGGTTCGTCCAGGCCGCGCGGTGCAACGGCCACGCGCCCCAGAGCACCACCGGGGACGCCAGGACGAGGGAACCCCATTGCCAGGCCGGGAACTGCAGCACCGGCACCATCGCCAGCAGGATCACCGGCGCGGCCAGCAATGCCGACAGCTGCAGCCGGCGGCGCAGCGCGTCGGCCGGCAACGGCTCGGCGTCTTCGACGGCTATCGGCGGTTCCGGTGGCGCGGCGGTGTAGCCGGCCGCTTCGACCGCCTGGATCACGTCGTCGACCGTCATCGACGGCGGCACCCGCACGAGCGCCTTCTCCGTCGCGTAGTTGACGCTCGCCTCGACGCCGTCGAGCCGGTTGAGCTTCCGCTCGATCCGCGCGGCGCACGACCCGCAAGTCATGCCGCCGACCACCAGCTCGAACTCCGCACCGGCCGGCGCGGGCGGGGCCACCGCGGCGCGGACGTCGACGCGGCCGAGGGCCCGGATCGGGGCGGTGACGGGGTCGGCGGGACGGCCTCCGGTGGTCATCGGACGAGCTGGCAGCCCGCGACCCGGACCAGCTCGCCGAGCTCCTCGCGGACCGAACTGGCGCAGTGCCCGCAGGTCATCCCGGTCACCGCGTACGTCGTCTGGGTCATCGTCGTCCACCTTCCCGGCCCACGGCCGTGTCGTGCGGGAAGGTCGGGTGCGGGAAGCGTTTGGTTCCCGCCGGTTTTCTTCAAGATCGTTTTCAACCGGATCGGCGTGGGCGACGTAGTAGCGGGTGTGAGGCCAGAACGCGCGAACGACGCCGACATCACGCGGTGGGCCCTGCTCGCCGGCCGCGGCGACGGCCCGGCTCTCGAGCAGTTCCTCCGCGCCACCCAGCCCTTCGTCTGGCGGTTCGTCGCCGGGCTCTGCGACGCGCAGTCGGCGGACGACCTGAGCCAGGAGACCTACCTGCGGGCGCTGGGCAGCCTGCACCGGTTCAAGGGCGACTCCTCGGCCCGGACCTGGCTGCTGTCCATCGCGCGGCGGACGGTCGCCGACCACATCCGCGCGCTGCAGGCCCGGCCGCGCCGGTCGTCGGTGACCGACTGGGAGGCCGCGGCGGAGCGCGCCGAGCCGGCCCGCGCGGCGCGGTTCGACGAGCAGGTCGTGCTCGACCAGCTGGTCCAGGCCCTCGACGTCGACCGGCGCGACGCGTTCGTGCTGACGCAGACGCTGGGACTGTCCTATGCGGACGCCGCGGAAGTCTGCGGGTGTCCCGTGGGCACGATCCGCTCCCGCGTCGCCCGGGCACGGGAAGACCTGCTGGCGGCGATGGCCGGAGTCCGGCCGGGGTATCCGGCGGTCAGCTGAGCGAGTCCACTGTGGACTCCTCAGATGACGTTGCCGCGCTCGTCGCGCGCGGTCAGCAGGTCCTCGCGGGCCCGGGCGACGCGGGAACGCACGGTCCCGATCGGGCAGCCGCAGATCTCGGCGGCCTCGGCGTAGGTGTAGCCGAGCAGCTGGGTCAGCACGAGCGCCTCGCGCCGCTCGCCGTCCAGGTCCCGCAACAACAGCCCGACCTCGACGACCTCTTCGAACCCGGCCGAGCCCGCCCGGCCGCGGGCGGACTGTTCTTCGGCCGCCGCCGTCCAGTCCTGACCGGACAGCCGCGGTCGCGCCGAGCGCGCCCGGAAGTGGTCGACCACGGCCCGGCGGGCGATCGACAGCAGCCAGGTGCGCGACGACGACCGCCCGGCGAACCGGGTGAGCGCGGTCACCGCGCGGGCGTACGTTTCCTGCGTCAGGTCGTCGGCGATCACCGAGTCGGTCAGGTGGGCCACGAACCGCCAGACGTCGGCCTGGGTCGAGCGCACCCAGTCCGCGTAGGCGCGCTGGTCACCGCGCGCCGCGGCGAGGGCGAGCGCGGTGATCCGTTCGTCGTCACGATCCCGGCTGGAGTTCACGGAACGACACCGTAACCCACACCCCCGGGAACTCCGACGGGTCTCCGCGCGACTATGTGGAGGTGAACTGCTCCGACTTCCGCGAAGCGCTCTCGGCCCGGATCGACGGTGAAGCGGGTTCGCTGCCGGACGCGGTGGTGGACCGCCACCTCGCGGGCTGCCCGCACTGCCGGGCGTGGCACGACGACGCCGTGCGGCTGCGGCGGCTGCTGCTGGTCCGCGAGGCACCGCAGGTGCCCGACCTGACCGAGCGCATCCTCACCGAGGTCCCGGCGCCCTCGGCCCAGCGCTGGGGCCTGCGGATCGCGCTGGCCCTCGTCGCGCTGGTCCAGAGCGGCCTCGGGTTCGCCGAGCTCCTCGGCGCGGACGTCGGCCACGCCGGCCACGGCGGGATGATGGCGATGGCGGTGCACCTCGGCAACGAGAGCGCGGCCTGGAACCTCGCGATGGGCTTCGGCCTGCTCTGGGCGGCGCTGCGCCCGGCGACGGCGTCGGGGCTGCTGCCCGCGCTGGCCGGGTTCGTGGCCGTCCTCGGTCTCGTGTCGGGCATCGACCTCTTCGACGGCGAGGTGACCGTGTCCCGGGTGCTGTCCCACGGCCTGCTCGTGGCCGGGGTCGGGCTCCTCTACGGCGTCCGCCGCCAGCACCGCCGCACGTCGACGCCGGGCACGGGCGCCCGCGTCGAGCCCGCGGCGCACGACGACGTCACGCTCGGCTGGGAACCCCGCGCCGAGGACGGCGGTCAGGCCCGGCGCCGCCGGTTCCCGCACCTGCCGGCCAGCCGTCGCCGCGCGGCCTGACGACCTGCGTCACATCGCGACCTTCTGCGGCCCGTGCAACTGCGGCTGCCCGGAGCTGCACGTGGCCGAAGGCGCTCCGCCGGAGCGCGCGACCGTCATCACCGACGACTTCGGCCAGCGGATCGAGATGAGCCTCGACCGGCTGGAGGTACTCGTCGCCGACGTCAAGGCGGGCGTGCTGGACGAGGTCCTCACGCCCTCGGCCGGCTGAACGACCGCAGCCGCAGGCTGTTGGAGACCACCAGGACCGACGACAGCGACATCGCGGCGCCGGCGATCAAGGGGTTGAGCAGGCCGAGCGCGGCCAGCGGGAGCGCGGCCACGTTGTAGCCGAAGGCCCACACGAGGTTGCCGCGGATCGTCCGCAGCGTGTGGTCGGCGAGCCGGATGGCGTCCGGGACGACATTCAGGTCCTCCCGCACGAGGACCACGTCGGCCGAGCGGAGCGCGATGTCGCTGCCGTGGGCCATGGCCATGCCGAGGTCGGCGGTCGCGAGCGCCGGGCCGTCGTTGACGCCGTCGCCGACCACGGCGACCCGGGAGCCCGCGGCGCGCAGCTCCTCGACCGCACGGGCCTTGTCAGCCGGCAGCACGCCCGCCCAGACCTCGTCGACGCCGATCTCGGCGCCGACGGCCCGGGCCGGGATCTCGTGGTCGCCGGTGAGCAGCACGGTCCGCAGGCCCAGCTCACGCAGCGCGGTCACGGCCGCCGCGGCCGAGGGCTTCACGACGTCGCGGACCACGAGCAGCCCGGCCACCTCGCCGTCGACGGCGACGAGCACCGGCACCGCGCCGGCCCGGTGTGCGGCGTCCACGAGCGCCTCGAACCCGGCGTCGAGGACGACGGCGCGGTCGGCGAACAGCTTCGGGCTGCCGGCCAGGACCACGCGACCGTCCACTGTGCCCTGCGCGCCCAGCCCGGGCAGCGCCGTGAACCCGGTGACGTCGGGAAGGTCGGCGAGTTCCGCGCGCGCCGCCGTCACGACGGCCGCGGCGATGGCGTGCTCGGAGCCGGCTTCGGTCGCGCCGGCGAACCACAGCAGGTCGCCGCGGCTGCGGCCGGGCGCCGGGTGGACACCGGTGACGGTCATCCGGCCGGTGGTCACGGTGCCGGTCTTGTCGAGCACGACGGTGTCGATCCGCCGGCCGGCCTCCAGCGCGTCCGGGCCCTTGATGAGGATGCCCAGCTGGACACCGCGGCCGACCCCGGCCATCAGCGCGGTCGGCGTCGCCAGGCCCAGCGCGCACGGGCAGGCGATGATCAGCACCGACACCGCCGCGGTGAACGCGTCACGCACCGGGTGCCCGGTGAGCAGCCACCCGCCGAGGGTGAGCAGCGACAGCACGAGCACGACCGGCACGAACACCGCGCAGATCCGGTCCACCAGCCGCTGCACCGACGCCTTGCGCGCCTGGGCCCGCTCGGCGAGCGCGGTCATCTGCGCGAGCTGGGTGTGGGCGCCGACGGCCGTGGCGCGCACGACCAGGCGGCCGTCCCGGTTCACCGACGCGCCGATCACCCGGTCACCCGGCCCGGCCTCCGCGGGCACCGGCTCCCCGGTGACCGCGCTGAGATCCACAGTGGACTGTCCACTGTCGACCACGCCGTCGGCGGCGAGCGCCTCCCCCGGCTTCACCACGAACAGGTCGCCGACGGCCAGCTCCCCCACCGGCACCATCCGCTCGACGCCGTCGCGCAGCACCCGCACGTCTTTCGCGGCGAGCGCGTCGAGAGCGGCCAGCAGCCCGGCGGCGCTGCGGCGTGACCGGCTCTCGAAGTAGCGGCCGGCCAGCAGGAAGGTCGTCACGCCGGCGGCGACGTCGAGGTAGATCGCGTCCGCGCCGGCCGCGGTCGGCCCGAACCCGACCCAGTAGCCGGGGTCGTGGCCGCCGGCCAAGGTCGCCCACGCCGACCACGTGAAGGAAGCCAGGACACCGAGCGACACCAGCGTGTCCATACTGGACGATCGGTGCCGCAGGTTGCGCAGGGCGGCCCGGTGGAACGGCAGCGCCGCCCAGAACACCACCGGCACCGCGAGGCCGAGGCAGAGCAGCTGCCAGCCGGGGAACCGCAGCGACGGGACCAGGGCCAGGGTGATGGAGAGGTTGCCCAGCGGCACGGCGAGCACCGCCGCGACGACCAGCCGGCGCAGCAGGTCGCGGACCCGCCGCAGCGTGAGGTCCTCGTCGTCGTCACCCCGGAGGCGGGCGCCGTAGCCCGCCTTGCGGATCCGCTCGATCAGCACGTCGTCGTCGAACTCGGCGGGCACCTGCACGGTGGCCCGCTCGGTGGCGTAGTTGACCGAGGCGCGGACGCCGTCGAGCTTGTTCAGGGTGCGTTCGACCCGCGCCGAGCAGGCCGCGCACGTCATGCCCGACACGGCCAGGTCGACCGTGCGGACCGCCCCGGTGACCGGGGTTGCGGTGGTCATGCGTTCTCCTCAGTTCCTTCGTCCCGCGAGCTGGGCGAGCATCGCGTTGTAGGCGTCGAAGTCCCCGTCGCCGCTGCGGTCGGCCCGCCGGGCGCGGCGTTCGTCGTCGCGCGACCACTGCACCAGCAGGGCGACCACCATGACGACCATCGGGATTTCCCCACTGGCCCAGGCGATGCCGCCGCCGAGGCGCTGATCGGCGAGCAGGTCACCGGCCCACGGCAGCGCGAGGTAGTGGTAGTAGGTGGAGGCGATCACGGTCTGTTTGCTCATCAGGATCACGCCGAAGAAAGCGTGGAACGGCATGACCGCGAACACCATCCCCAGCCGCGCGAGGTGCGGCAGCTGCCGGGGTGTCCGGTCCGCACCGACCACGACCCAGGCGAACAGGTAACCCGACGCCAGGAAGTGGGCCTTCATCAGCTGGTGCGCCCAGTGGTAGAGCATCGCCTGACCGAACAGGTCCGAGAAGTAGAGCACGTAGAACGACCCGGCGAACAGGATCGCGGCCACCGCGGGGTGCGCGAAGAACCGGGTCACCGGCGCGTGCAGCAACGACGTCACCCACTCCCGCGCACCGGGGACGTCGCCGTGGGCACCCGCGGGGAGCGCACGCAGCGCGAGGGTGACCGGGCCGCCGAGCACGAGCAGCACCGGCGCGAACATGTTCAACGCCATGTGCGTGACCATGTGCAGGCTGAACGTCCCGGGCGCGTAGACGCCGAGTCCCGAGGACGTCACGACGAGGACGATCGCCCAGCCGGCGAGCCAGGCGACCACCCGCCCCGGCGGCCAGTGGTCACCACGGCGTCGCAGCCGCCGCACTGCGAGCAGGTAGGCCGTCACCGCGATCAGCGCGACGGGCGCGAACAGCAGGTCCGGACGCCACTCCCCGACCAGCCGGGCGAACGTCTGCGGGGCGTCGAGGCCGTAGCCGAGCACGGTTTCCTGCACGGTCGCCGGATGGTTCGGGAAAGCCGGCGGCACGAGCACGGTCAGCGCGGCCGAGCCGCCGGTTCCCAGCGCCAGCAGGAGCAGCTCCGCCACGACCAGCCGGACGCCGCGCTGCCGCCGTCGCCACGCGGCCAGCAGCAGCCCCGCGCCGACGAGCAAAGCGGTCTCGACGGCGAGCACGAGACCGTAGCGGCCGACCAAGCCGTCCGGCCGGGTCAGGACAAGACCGGAGACCGCCCCGGACGTCGCGACCACGGCGAAGCACGTCACCGACAGCCGGTGGTAGCGGCGCAGCACCAAGTCCGGCACCGGCCCCCGGCGCAGCCGGGCCGGCAACGCCACCAGCGCGCCGAGCCAGGCACTCGCCGCCGGCACGTGCCAGAACATCGCGTTGGTCGCCACGTCGTGTCCCGCGCCGACCGACACGTGCCCGACGGCGACCAGCGGGAGCAGCCCGGCGGCGGCGACCACGGCGGCCGCGACGACGGTGCGCCAGGCCATCGCGGGCCAGGCCAGCGCGGTCACCACCGCCGCCGCGACCGCGACGCAGAGCCAGGCCTTCGGTTCCTCGGTGGCGCTGAGCGTCGGCAGGAACACCTCGGGCCGCAGCACGCGCGCGACCGGCAGCCCCGCCGCGACCGCCGCCGAGAACGGCACGGCGACCGCGGCCGCCGCCAGCCAGCACGCCGCACTGCCGGCGGCGAACCGGGAGGCCGCGAAGGCGTCGGCCGACAGGGCCCCGCCCCGTCGTCCGGGCGCGACGAACGCGGCGAACACCAAGCCACCGAACGCTCCTGCGGCCGCGGCGTCGGCCACGAACCGGACCACCGCGAAGCCGTAGGTCGTCAGCGGCCCCGGGTCGGCGTTGCCCAGCGGGCCGTACACATCGCCCGCCGTGGCGACCACGAGCAGCAGCAGCGCCAGCCCGGCCACCACCGCCGTCACGACCACGGCGCGGAACCCGGACGTCTTCACCCCTCAGACGTCGGCCGGAGACCACCCGCGGTTCCGCGTTGTGATCCAGCCCACTTCGGACGTCCACTTCGGACGGTCGTGTCAGGCCATGGTCAGCAGCATCAGGCCCATGCCGAGGGCCATCGCGCCGTCGGCGCCGCGACCCAGGAACCGCAGGGGCGGCCCCGACGCCCGCGCGTCGTCGAACGCCCGGGACAGGAAGACCAGGCCCGCCACCACGAACGCGGCCAGCAGCACGAGCGCGACGACCCGCACGTCGACCGGAGTGCCACTGCCGGAGCCGGCGACGGGCATGGTCATCCCGGGATGCCCAGGCATGTCCATCATCCCGCCGCCGGACATGCCGCTCATCGCCCGCGGCATCACGAACACCATCCACGCCATGGCCGCCATCATCACCACGTGGTAGCTCGCCGCCCGGCGGCCGCCGTGGTCGGCGTGCGCGGCGCCGGTCACCGCCACGCCGGCGAACCACACCGCCGCGAGTCCGAACAGGACGGTCTGCGGTAGCCGCGCGAAGCCCATGCCCGCAGGCCACGCCATCACCACCATCGCGACGCACATGACGACGTGGAGGACGTCGCCGACCCGCTCCGCGGCGGTCCCCTGCCGCGCGCACCGGTAGGCGCAGAACGCCCCGGTGAGCACGAACAACGCCGTCAGGATCCAGCGCAGGCCTTCAGTCGTGATCATGCGTCCACCTTCCGCCGGCGCAGCTCGAGCAGGCCGTCCACGATGACGAAACCCAGCAGTGACAACCCGAACAACGGCAGGTAGTAGCCGACGACGGCGACCACGACCACCGCCGGGGCCAGCACCCGACCCGGGATCCGCCGCCACGCTCCGCGCGCCGGCGGCCGGCCGAACCGGGCCTCGCCGCGCGTCGGCCGCCGCAGCCACCACATCCGGTAGCCCCAGACGATCACGGCGACCAGCACGACCGCCAGCAGCGTCAAGGCGATCTGGTTCCAGATCCCGAAGAGGAAGCCCATGTGGGCGTCGATCCCCCACGTGCTCAGCTTCGCCGCGAGGTTGTAGTCCGCGAACCGCAGGGTGTCGGTGACGGTCCCGGTCGCCGGGTCGACGGCCATCGAATCGGCCCGCACCGGCCAGCTCCGGCCGACCTGCGCCACGACGTAGGCCTTGCCCGGCCCGGCCGGCGGGCGGACCTCGACCGGGTCGGCCAGCCCGGCCCGCAGCGTGGCTTCGCGCGCGCCGTCGAAGCCGATGTCGCGTCCGCTCGACGCGGGGACCGTGGCCGACACCGAAGGTGAGGTCCAGTCCAGCTGCGAGCGCAGTTCGCTGATGCTGTCGCCGGCGTACTGCGACCACGTCAGGCCGGTGGCGGACAGGAACAGCAGCCCGGTCGCGAGAACCAGGCCGGTTCGGCCGTGCCAGGTCAGCAGCTTGGCCCGGGGGCTTGGCGCCGACACGCGCTTGCGGCGGCGCCGGCCGAGCCAGAGCGCCAGGCCGGCCAGCGCGACGACCCACAGCCAGCTGGCGGCCAGTTCGCTGTACAGGCGGCCGAAGTCGCCGAGGTGGAGGCTGCGGTGCAGGACGTCGATCCAGCTCCGCAACGGCATCGCCTGCCCCGAGCCGTAGGTCTCCAGCCGGCCGCGGACGTCGCCGGTGTGCGGGTCGACGAACACCGTCCAGTGGTAGCTGGCTTCCAAACCGGGCCGGTCGAAGATCACCTGCGTCGTGTCGGTCGGCGTCATCCCGGGCCGCACCCCGGTCAGCGTGCCGTCCGGCACGAGGGCCCGCGCCGCCGCGGCCTGCTGGTCCAGCGGGACGGTGCCCGGCGCCGCGGGCACGTGCAGTTCCCGGTCGTAGACGGCCTGTTCCGCCTGCGGTGCCCAGACGTAGGCCAGCCCGGTGACCGCGGCCACGAGCAGGAACGGGCTGATGAAGACACCGGCGTAGAAGTGCAGGCGCAGCACCAGCGGCCGGATCGACGCCCAGCCGGCCCGCGGCTCGGCAACCGGCTCCGGTACGAGCTTTTCGCGCTCTTCGATGGACATCGGGCTCCCTTCAGCCGCCACGTCAACAGTCGGGTCCCGGGCGGCCGGGGTTCCCGGCCACACTGTGACGCGCCTCACTGCGCCGAACCATCCACTGTGGACTTTCGCGGCGGCTCAGACCCGCGCCGAACTGACCCGTTACCTCGTCGCAGTCGTCCTCGTGGAGTAGTCGGCTGCCGGGAGGGTCGGGTTCGAGCCGGACCGGCGTTCGGCTACCGACACCGCCGGCCCGCGTCACGCAGGCCCGGCACCAAGCCGCCGCAAGCCAGCCCCGCCGCACCGGAAGCCACGCAAGCCTCGGAGTTACCGTGGGCGGCCGAAGCCGACCGGAGCGGCCAACACGGTGACCGGGGTGGCCAACACGGTGACCGGGGTTGCCGGGTGGTGGTCCTGTGGCGAGGGCCGTGGCGAGGCCGAGTCTCCCGGCCCGTCGGCCGATCCTGGCCGAGACTGACGTGACTGCCGTACGGCCTCGGCGTTACCGCGTCGCGGCGGCCAGTGCCGCGCGGATGGCGTTCTCGCCGGCCGGTGAGCCCTTCTCGTCGGGGTACGGCCCGTACGGGGTTCCCCACACCGGCGTGCCCGTCGCCTGCCGCCAGCCGTCGGGCAGCGATCCCGCGTCCACCACGCCGTACCCGATGGACTCGACGAACTCGGTCACCGCCGCCTTCGCCGGCGCGGAGTCCCCGGCGATCGGCAGGTACGAACGGTCGGCCGCCCCCACCGGGCGGGCGAGGGCCAGCAGGTGTTTGTGGAAGATGTTGTTGAACGCCTTCACGAGCAGGGCGTCCGGGAGGTACCGCAGCAACAGTTCGCTCGAGGTGAGCGACCCGCTGTCGAGCGCGGCGATGTGCCCGTCACGCTCGGGGCCGTAGTTGCACGTGTCGATGACCGTCTTCCCGGCCAGTGCCGTGGCGGGCAAGTCGGGGAACGCCGTGACCGGCACCGTGACCACCACGATGTCACCGGCCGCCGCGGCCTGCCCGCTCGTCGCCGCGGACGCCCGCGGCCCCAGCTCGGCGACCGCGTCCGCGAGCGTTCCGGGACCGCGTGAGTTGCTGAGCACGACCTGGTGCCCGGCCTCGATCGCGAGCCGCGCGACGGCACTGCCGATGTTGCCACTTCCGATGAATCCCACCGTCGTCATATCGGCGCCTTCCGTCAGCCGGCCGGGAAGTAGTGGCCGTTGTCCAGATCGGTGAGCAGGTCGGGCTCACCGGGCTCCCAGCCGAGGGTCCGGCGGGTGATGCGGCTGGACACCGGAAGGTCCAGCGTGACCACGGCCGCGAGGAACCCGAAGTAGCCCGGCAGCATCAGCTCGTCCAGTGGAATGCTCACGGCGGGCAGGCCGAGACGGCTGCCGATGGCCTCCGCGACCGCGCGGAACGGGATGCCCTCGCTCTCGACGGCGTGCCAGTACCGGCCGGCCGCGCCCTTCTCCAGCGCCAGGCGGAACACGGAGGCGGCGTCGCGGACGTGCACCGCGTTCCACCGGTTCGCGCCGTCTCCAGGGTAGCCGGCGAAACCCTTTTCCTTCGCGACGGCAATCAATGCGGTGAGGAAGCCCGCGTCGGTCGCGCTGTGCATGATGGTGGGAAGCCGCACGACCGAAGACCGCACTCCCCGCTCGGCGAGGCCGACGACAGCGGTTTCCACGACGTTGCGAGCCCGCAGGGTGCCCTGGTGCTCGTCGCCGGCCGGCAGGGCCGGGTCGTCCTCGGTGGCCGGCCGGTCCAGGGTCCGCCCGTTCCCGGGCGAGCCGATGCTCCCGGCCATGACCAGCGGCTTTCCGGTTCCCGCGAGCGCCTCGCCGTACGCGAGCACGATCGGGAGCTCCGCGGCGGCCACGGCGTCCATCCCGCCGGTCGGGAGCAGGTCCTGCCGGTGCGCGACGTGGATGACGCCATCGGAACCGGCGGCCGCCTCCTTGAGCCCGTCGAGGTCCTCGAGGCTGCCGCGGCGCACCTTCGCGCCGAGTGCGGACAACGCCGCCGCGGAAGCGTCCGACCGGGCCAGGCCGGTGACTTCGTGCCCGGCGGCGATGAGGTCCGGGACGAGGTACGAGCCGGCGTGGCCGGTCCCGCCGGTGACGAAAACGCGCATTTTCCTGGTGCTCCTTAATGGGGTTTAGGTGTGCGGTGGTGCGCCGCTCAGTCGAGGATCGTGACGCCGAGCGCGACGTCGAACCCCGCGCCGTTGCGGGCCAGGCCCATCAGCAGCAGGCCGGCGCCCTCCAGCCAGTGCGCCATCGCCAGGCCACCGGCATCCAGCGGGCGCAGCCCGAGGCTTTCGACGAACGCCGACACGCTCGCCTTGGCCACCGCGTCGTCGCCGGCGACGAGCACGTCCAGCGGACCTCCCTTGGCCAGGACGTGCCCGAAGACGGTGTTGAACGCCTTGACCACGTGCGCGCTCGCCGGGGCGGCCTCGGCGATCTCCTGCGCGCCGGAACTGCCCTCGGCGGTGACCAGCACGGTGTCGTCGGGGCCGGCGAACGTGTTGGAGATGTCGACGATGACCTTGCCGGCCAGCGCGTCCCCGTACTGGGTGACCACGGGCACGCCGCCGGCGTGCGGCACGGCGAGGATGACGAGGTCGCCGGCCGGGGTGGCGCCGAAGGTCCCGGCCGTGGCACCGAGGGCCGCGGCCACCTCCTTGGCCTTGACGGCGTCGCGGCCGATGACCTCGACGGTGTGGCCGCCCTCGACCGCGCGGGCGCCGATCGCGCGGGCCATCCCGCCCAGACCGATGATGCTGATGTTGCTCATGATGTGCTACCTCCCGGAGCCGGACAGGACACGTTGTCCCGTCGTCGTCCACTGTCGAGCCGTCGACGCCGCCGGATGACGTGCCCGAACGGCGTCCTGTTCCCGAGGCTGCCAGCGGCCCGAGTGCGTGTCCAAGACCTCTTTCAGCTGCTGCGATACCCTGGAGGCATCGCCGGACCGGGAGGTTCCATGGATCTGGACCTGCGCAAGCTGCGCTACTTCGTCGCCGTCGCCGACAAGCTGCACTTCGGCCGCGCCGCCGATGAGCTGCACATCGCCCAGCCGGTGCTCAGCCGGCAGATTCGCGCGCTGGAGAAGGATCTCGGCGCCGCGCTGCTGGCACGAGACAGCCACGGCGTCACGCTGACCGACGCCGGCCGGCAGCTGCTGGCCGACGCCGGCCCGCTGCTCGCCTCCGCGCAGGCGGCCCGCCACCGGGTGACCGTGGCCGCACGGGGCAGCCGGCGGCTGATGGTCGGCTTCCGCGCGGGTGTCGCGACGGCCCCCGCGGTGAACCTGTTCGCCGCCCGCCACCCGGACGTTCCCGTTGACGTACAACGGATCGAGAGCGACGACCAGGCCCCGATGCTGCTGGACGGCCGCATCGACATCGCCTACGTGCGGCTGCCCATCGACGAGGCAGGCTTGCGCGTCGCCCCGCTCTACACCGAACCCCGGGTGGCGGTCCTTCCCGCCGGCCATCGGTTGGCGGGCAAGGAGGAAGTCACCGAAGCCGACCTGGCCGGCGAGCCGCTGATCTGGCCGGCCGACACCAGCACGCAGCCCACCGGACGCCCTCACCCCAACGCGGGCTACGTGGTGCGCGGGGTGGACGAAACGCTGGAGCACGTCGCGGCCGGCCGGGGCATCTCGTTCCTGGCCCGCTCGGCGACGGTGTTCTACTCCCACCCGGACATCAGCTACGTGCCCATCCCGGATCTGGCGCCCGAACAGGTGTGCCTCGCGGTGGCGGCGTCCCGCACCTCACCGATGGTCGACGACTTCTTCGCCGCGGCCCAGGAGGCAGCCGACATCACGGCGGAGTGCGGCAACTACGACATGTGGCAGCGCGGTGGCGCCGCCGCGGCAAAGCAAGATTGAGCAATCCGACCACGTTCGACGCGATGAAGCCGCATCAGTCCTCTGTGGACGCTTCGCCCCTCGCGTCGCGCTGGCCGCGGTGTGCGGCCATCCGGACCGGGGAGTTCGCCGCGCCGTCGCCCGCGTAGCCGCCGATTCGTTGCACCACCTCGAAGAAGATCCGGCCACCGAGCACCAGCGTGAAGAAGTGCAACAGTTCTCCATGCTCGTCGCGGTCGTAGAGCACCGACTGCCGTCTCAAGGCCGTGAGCAGCTCGGGGTCCGGGGCCAGGCGGGCGTCGAGGTCGTCGTAGTAGTTGCCCGGGATGTCCAGCAGCGGCGCGCCCAGTTCCCGCATCCGCCGCGCGCTCGCGAGCGCGTCATCGCTGGTCAGGGCGATTCGCTGGGGCTCCCGCACGCTCGGTGCCCACTCCCCTCGCCGCAGCAGCGACGACTCCAGAGCGATGCGGACGCGGCCCGAGGCATCGGTCACCGTGCGGCTGCGCACGAGGCCGAACGGCGCCGCGAACTCCGTCACCGGCTCCGGCTCGAGGCCGAGCACCGCGCGGTAGAACAGCGTCGCCTCGTCGAAGTGGTCGAACGGCTGGGTCAGGCCGAGGTAGCCGATCCCGGTCACCCCCGCGCCCGGGCCGGGAGCGTCGGACAGCGTGAAGTCGCCGAGCCAGCTGTCGCCGGTTTCCGCGCCGGTGCGGCAGAAGAAGACCGACGTCCCGTCCGGTGCGGCGATCGCCGAGAGGTCCGCCTCGTCCGCGCGGTGGTCGCGCGGCAGGATCGGCGCCCGCAGCCGCTGGGCGCGCCGGGCCGAGGCGACCGGGTCCGCGCTTTCGACGGCGACCGCGCCGACCGACGCGCTCCCGGTGGGGCCCGGACCGTCGCCGTTGAGCAGGATCCGCGCGTCACCCTGCTGCCACAACCGGACGGGCTTGGACCGGTGCCGGCCCGTCTCGGCGAAACCCAGTCCGCGCAACGCTTCCGCCACCCGCGGCGCCGACACGTCGTCGACGGCCAGCTCGACGAACGTGTGCCCGGCCAGCGCCGGGGCGGGCGGCAGGTCCGCGACCCCGAGGTTCTCCTGCAGGGCCAGCAGGGAGCGCATCGCGTCGACGGCCGCCGGTACCGGGTCGGCCTGGCGGAAGACGTCGTTGAACACCTCGAGCGACAGCGGCCCGCGGTACCCGGCCGCGAGCACGTGCCCGGTGAAGGCGGTCAGGTCGAACGAGCCCTGGCCCGGAAACAGCCGGTGGTGGCGGCTCCACTGCAGCACGTCCATCTGCAGTCGCGGCGCGTCGGCCAGCTGCAGGAAGAACAGCTTCTCGCCGGGGATCGTGCGGATCGCGGCCGGGTCGCTGCCGCGCGAGAGGATGTGGAAGCTGTCGAGGCACAACCCCAGGGCGGGGTGGGCGGCCCGGCGCACGATCCGCCAGGAGTGCTCGTAGGTGTTGACGAACCGGCCCCAGGCCAGCGCTTCGTAGGCGATCCGCAGGCCCCGCGCGGCGGCGTGCTCGGCCAGCAGGTGCAGCTGCTCGGCGGCGAGGTCGTCGTCGTCGACCGCGTCCGGGGACACGGTCGAGCAGACCAGCATCGTGTCGGTGCCCAGCTGCTCCATGACGTCGAACTTCAGCTCCGCGCGCCGGAGGTTCCGCGCGAGCACGGCCGGCGGCACCGCCTCGAAGTCCCGGAACGGCTGGTACAGGTCGATCGACAGACCCAGCTCGGCGCAGTGCTCGCCGACCTCCTTCGCCGACCACGGCGAGGCGACGAGGTCGTTCTCGAAGATCTCCACGCCGTCGAACCCGGCCCGGGCGGCCGCGGTGAGCTTGTCTTCGAGCGTCCCGGACAGGCAGACGGTGGCGATCGAACGGCGGGAGTCAGTCGAGGACATCGGCGGGCTGCCTTTCACGTGGGGTGTCTCCGGTCAGCACGCCGAGGTGACGCAGCATCCGCCCGGCGTCGGGTTCGGCGCCGGTGAACAGGGTGAACGCCTCCGCCGCCTGGAACACGGCCATCCGGCCGCCCTCGAGCACCGGCGCGCCGAGGGCGCGGGCGGTGCGGACCAGCTCCGTTTCGAGCGGGCGGTAGACCACCTCCGCGACCCACAGGCCGGGGCGCAGCAGGCCGGCGGGAAGCGGCAGGCCGGGGTGGGCGGCCATCCCGGTCGGGGTGGCGTGCACGAGGCCGTCCGCGGCCGCGACGTCCGTCGCGAGGTCCGCGCCCGCCGACGCGCGCTCAGCCCCGAAGCGGCCGGCGAGGGCGGCGGCGAGCGCTCCGGCCCGGCCGGTGTCGACGTCGAAGACCCGGACGTGCCCCGCCCCGGCGGTGAGCAGGCCGTGGGTCACCGCGGCACCGGCGCCGCCCGCGCCGAGCACCACGACCGTGCCGAGGTCGACGTCCGGCAGCCCGGTCCGGAGCGCGCGGGCGAAACCGGACCAGTCGGTGTTGTGCCCGATCGCCCGGCCGTCCCGGAAGACGACGGTGTTGACCGCCGCCAGGGCCGTGGCGTCGGCGGACAGCTCGTCCAGGTGCTCCAGAACCAGCTGCTTGCACGGGTGGGTGATGTTGAGCCCGCGGTAGCCGGCGTCGCGGGCCGCGGCCAGCAGCGGGCCGACGGCGGTGGCCGGCACCGCGTGGTCGTCCAGGTCGAACCGCGCGTAGACCAGCTCCAGCCCGAGCCGGCGGGCCTCGGTCTCGTGCAGCGGCGGGCTCAGCGACGGCCCGATGCCCGCGCCGATCAGCCCCGTCAGCACCGTGTCCGGCCGCGCCCGCGACGCGGTGGCGCGGATCGTCTCGACAGCCGAAGACAAGGACACGACCACTCCCGTAATGTACGAACTAGTACGTTATTTGTACCTCATGGCACCGGTGCCGTGAAGGGGCTTCGATCCCTCGCGACGTCCTAGAGTGGGCACACCAGCCGAAGCGAGGAAGGACGTCCGTGGCCGCACCAGCACAGGACGAGGTGGCGAAAGGCGGGCCCGAACGCATCCGCGACGCGGACCGGACCCGCGCCGAGATCCTCGACACGGCCGCCCGCGAGTTCGCCGAAAAGGGCTTCGACGGCGCGCGGGTGGACGAGATCGCCGCGAAGACCCGCACCACCAAGCGGATGATCTACTACTACTTCACCAACAAGGACCAGCTGTTCGTCGAGGTCCTCGAACGGGCCTACATCGTCATCCGCTCCCTCGAGCGGAACCTCGACGTCGACCACCTCGACCCCGCCGAGGCCATCCGGCAGCTCGCGGGGCTCACCTTCGACCACCACGAGTCCCACCCCGACTTCGTGCGGCTGGTCAGCATCGAGAACATCCACCGCGCCGAGCACATCGCGCGCTCGAGCGCGCTGTCCAACCTGGCCAACCCGGCCCTCGACGTGCTCACCCGCATCCTCGCTCGCGGCCGCGAAGCCGGGCAGTTCCGTGACGACGTCGACGCGCTCGACGTGCACATGACGATCAGCGCGTTCTGCGTGTTCCGCACCGCGAACCGCTACACGTTCAACGCCATCTTCGACCGCGACATGCTGGACCCCGCGCACCGCGAGCACCACCGGCGCATGCTCGCCGACATGCTCGTCAGCTACCTGACGACGCGCTGAGCCCGCACGCGATCCGACCGGCGAGCACTTCTCCTCGGAAATTTCTCCCCGGCGCGTGTCGAGAAAGGACGGCCGGCTCCGACCAGTGGGCACCGGCGGCCGAACAGGGTCGCCACCACGGCAGGAGCACGAACGATGACCAAGGTGACCGCGCAGATGTCGATATCCCTCGACGGCTTCTACACCGGACCGCGCGACACGCGAAACCCCCTGGACATGAGCGGCTGGATGCGGGGCCCCGAAGCGCCCGGGTTCTTCCGGGTCACCCGCTGGGTCGTCGACGCCGCGGCCTGGCGCGAGCGACAGGGCTTCGACGGCGGCGAGCGGTCGGTCGACTCGGAGATCATCGAGGAGACGTTCGCCGCGGCCGGGGCCTACGTCATGGGCCGGCGCATGTTCGACGCCGGCGAGTTCCCCTGGGGCGACGAGCCGCCGTTCCACGCGCCGGTGTTCGTCGTCACCCACCGCCCCCGGGAGGTGCTCGAACGCGAGGGCGGCACCTCCTTCACCTTCGTCACCGACGGGCTCGAGCGGGCCGTCGAGCTGGCCCGCGCCGCCGCCGGTGACAAGGACGTCGCGGTGGCCGGCGGCGGGGAGCTCCTGCAGCAGGTGCTGCGCGCCGGGCTGCTCGACCAGCTCGAGCTGCACATCGCCCCGGTGCTGCTCGGCGACGGCCAGCACTTGCTCGGCGCCGGTCTCGGTCTCGGCGCGGACGACGGCATCGAGCTGGTCCCGACCCGGGTTGCCGCGACGCCGGGGGTCACCCATATTCGCTATACCGTCACCGGGCGGTCGAAGCTGGTGCTGGACGATCGCGGGGCCAGCGGCGAGCTGGTCGGACCGGGCCGGCCGGAGCAGAGGAGCGCGCTGTGAAGTACATGCTGCTGATCTACGGCAACGAGGAAGCCTTCACCTCGATCGGCGCGGAGGCCCTCGCCGAGCTCATCCGCGAGACCGACGCCCTCAACCAGGAGCTGTTCGAGTCCGGCGAGCTGGTCGGCGCCTACGGGATGGCCGACCAGATGAACTCCAAGATGGTCCGGGTCACCGGCGGGACGCCGGTGGTGACCGACGGCCCCTTCGCCGAGGCCAAGGAGTACCTGGGCAGCTTCACGATCCTCGACTGCGACAGCCTGGACCGGGCCCTGGAGATCGCGGCCCGCAACCCGTCGGCACGCCACTGGGGTGTCGAGGTCCGGCCGCTCATGCACGAGGCCGACGTCGAGCCGTGACCGACTGGCAGGCCGTCCGGCGGCTGGTCCCGGAGGTGCTCGGTGCGCTGGTGCGCCGCTACGGCCTGTTCGACGCCTGCGAGGACGCCGTCCAGGAGGCCCTGGTGGCGGCCACCACCCAGTGGCCGGTCGAGGGGTGGCCGGAGAGTCCCCGGGCGTGGCTGACGACGGTGGCGACGCGGCGCCTCGCCGACCAGGTGCGCAGCGACGTCGCCCGGCGCCGGCGGGAGGAGGCGGACGCGATCCGCACGCCGCCTCCGCCCGCCGGCGGCGAGGTGCACGCCGGCGACGACACCCTCACGCTGCTGTTCCTGTGCTGCCACCCGGTGCTGACCGCCCCGTCGCAGATCGCGCTGACCCTGCGGGCCGTCGGCGGTCTGTCGACCGCCGAGATCGCCCGGGCCTTCCTTGTGCCCGAGGCGACCATGGGGCAGCGCATCAGCCGGGCGAAGCAACGCATCAAGGCCGCCGGCGCCGGCTTCGCCCTGCCGCCGCCGGCCGAGCAGGCGCAGCGGCTCGGCGTCGTGCTCCACGTGGTCTACCTCGTCTTCAACGAGGGCTACACGGCCACGTCGGGGGCGCGGCTGGTGCGGGCCGAGCTGACGGCCGAGGCCATCCGGCTGGCCCGCGAGCTGCACCGGCTGGTCCCCGGCGACGGCGAAGTGGCCGGGCTGCTGGGCCTGCTGCTGCTGACCGACGCCCGGCGCCGGGCCCGCACGGCCCCGGACGGGTCGCTGGTGCCGCTGAGCGAGCAGGACCGGACGCGCTGGAACACCGAGGCCATCGCCGAAGGCGTGGCGCTGGTGACCGGCGCCCTGTCGCGGGGCCCGATCGGGCCGTACCAGCTGCAGGCCGCCATCGCCGCCGTCCACGACGAGGCGCCCACCGCCGCGGCCACCGACTGGCCGCAGATCCTGGCCCTCTACACGGTTCTCGAGCGCGTGGCCCCCAACCCGACGGTGACCCTCAACCGGGCGGTGGCGGTCGCCGAGGTGCACGGACCCGCGGCCGGGCTGGCCCTGCTCGACGCCGTCTCGGCCGACGAGCGCATCTCCGCGTCCCACCACCTCGTGTCCGTGCGGGCCCACCTGCTGGAGCTGGCCGGCGACCACGACGCGGCCCGCGCCGGCTACCACGAGGCGGCCCGGCGCACCACCAGCGAACCCGAGCGCCGGCACCTCCTGACCCGCGCCGCACGTCTGGGGTGACCGCCGGGATTCTCGCGGTCGGCGGGCTCGTGAGCGTGCCCCGAAGACCGGGACATTTCTCCAAAATATTGGTAAAACTTTCACAAGATCGGGGTCACAGGTGGTTTCCTCTGTTAGGTAACTTTCCTAACTAACGATGGAGGGTCCCCGACCATGTCATCCCGCAAGCGCTTCGCTGTGGTAGCCGCCGCGGCTCTGACGCTCATCGCGCCGCCGCTCGGCGTCAAGGTCGCCGAGGCGGCCACCGCTTCCCCGGCCTCGACGGACAAGACGTACACGGCCGCCGAAGTACTGGCCGGCGTCCAGAAGAACAGCACGACCGCGAACAAGGTCAACTCCAAGCCCCACATCAACACCATGACGCGGTCGCAGAACGTCAACGTGTTCCAGGTGTCGTCGGGCGTCTACGCCTACAGCTCGTCCCTGGCCGTCGACGACGACGGCAGTGACCCCGATTCCGACCCGGACCACCAGGACGAGACGACGTTCCAGGACAGCAACGGCGACCAGCTGGCCGCGCACCACGTGCCGTTCTACGTGCTGGGTGACGACTGCTACGACCGCAAGAGCCCGTGCCCGCACTTCTTCTACAAGGAGCACGGCATCAAGGGGCGCCAGTTCGCGCTGATGTTCTACAAGAGCAAGGTGATCGGCGCGATCTTCGGCGACACGCAGACGGGCAACGACCAGACCACATCGGACAACGACTCCCGCGAACTGGGCGAGGCGTCGGTGAAAGCGGCCTCATCGCTCGGCATCCCCAGCAGCGGCACCACGGGCGGCGTCGACAACGGCGTGACCGTGGTGATCTTCTCCGGCTCGTCCTGGGTCGTGAACGGCGCGAACTCCAGCCTGAACGCCAACGCCCAGGCCTTGGTCCAGAAGGCCCTGGACAGCCTCGGCACCAGCATGGGCATCTGAAGTCCTTGCGAGGAAACAAAGCTGACCGCGACCACCGCCACGAAGGCGACGGCGACCACGGCGGTGGTCGCGGTCGATTCCACCGCAATGCGCATTCAAGATCGCCGCACCAAACGTCCACCGACAGTTCATAAACCCGAATGGCGGTATTCTCCGCCCGAGTCACCACATCCGGTGACGCACATTCAAAAACGGACTGGACAAAAGCTGGACGGTTGTCACTACCGTGCACCCTGCATATTGCACCCCCCCATTCAAGCGGCTTAGTGTGACTGGGCTGCTACGGGGAGGGACGACATGGGGTTTCGCACTGTCCCGGAGGCGTTGCGCGCCGCACGAAGATCCGCCGCTGACGCGGTGGGCGAACTGCGGGCCGTCGACTGCGGGGAACCGGTGGGCACGTTGGCCACGGCGATGCCGGGCGGCACGACCGCCGGCATCGCGCCGGCGTCGGGCCGGTCGTGGACAACAGCCTTCAAAGCCTGGTGCGCCGACGCCGACGCGCACGCCGAGAACCTCGAGACGGCGGCGGACAGCTACCAGCGCGCGGACCAGGCCGGTGGTGACGAGCTGACCGGCGCCGGATCCCTGCGAGGCCCACGCTGATGGTCTCGCTCTCCGACGTGAAACGGTGGAACACCACCCAGCTCGACGAGATCTACACCGCGATCCGGCGTCAGCTCGATGTCCTGATCCATTCGGGTGATGATTTCGGGAAAGCCGTTCCGGTGAACGACTGGACCGGCCCCGCCGCCGACACCGCCGGCTCGGCGCACCGAGCGCTGATGTCCCGCATCGACAAGCTCGCGGCCGGTGCGAGCATCGTCGGCAAGGCCATCACCCAAGCGGCTGATGCGATCACCGGGGTGCAGAACGCGATCACGAACGCGGAAGAATTGGCCCTCAAGTACGGCTATCAGATCACCGATTCCGGGACTGTGACCGACACTTTTCGTGACCGCGAGCCACCGCCGGATCTGCACCCGCAAGATCGGGAACGCGCCTGCCGGCAGGTCGTCGACGACGTCACCCAAGCGTTGCGCACGGCCGAGGACATTGACAGCGATCTCGCGTCCGTGCTCGAACGCGCCGAAACCGGCGAGTTCGGCACCGGTGACGAGACGACCGTGGCCGCCGCGGCCGCGGCCGGCGCGCTCGATCCCGGTCTCACGTTGCCGGAACCACCCGCCGGCGCCACCCCGTCGCAGACCGCGGCCTGGTGGGCGAGCCTCTCCCCCGCCGGCCGCGCGATCCTGCTCCACGACCGGCCGGCGGCCCTCGGCGCCATGGACGGCCTGCCCGCCGAGGTACGCGACAAGGCCAACCGAGACGTCTTCGGTCAGCGGTACTCCGACCTGCGGAGTCAGCGTGACGACCTGCGGCAGCGGATGGCCGCGCTGGACCGGTCCGACCCGACGCAGCAGAGCGAGTACTTCGACCTCGAGCGGGAACTGGCTCCCGTGGACAAGAAACTCCAAGGGCTGGACGCGATCAACGAGCGGCTGACGCAGCCCCTGCCCGGTCAGCCGCCCGCGTTCCTGCTGGGAGTGGACACCAACGGCGCCGGGCACGCCATCATCGCCGTCGGCAACCCGGACCACGCGCAGAACCTGGCCACCTACGTTCCCGGCACCTACGCCGGGCTCGACGGATTCGCCACCGACATCCAGCGGGCCGACATCATGAGCCAGACCGCGAGCATGATCAACCCGGTACCGACCTCGGTGATCACCTGGGCCGGCTACGACGCGCCGCAGAGCATCGTTCCCGACGCCGCCGGCACGAGCTTCGCCGATCACGCCGAGCCCGGCCTGCGGCGCTTCCAGGACGGGCTCGACGCCAGCCACGACCCGATCAGCGTCAACTCCACCGTGATCGGCCACAGCTACGGCACCACCGTGGTCGGCCAGACCGCCCGTGACTTCGGCCTGCCCGCCGACAACCTCGTCATGGTCGCCAGTCCGGGCGTCGGTGTGCAGCACGCCACCGACTTGCGCCTCGACGGCGTCCCGCCCGACCAGATGAGCCACCACCTGTACGCCACGAAATCGGCGATGGACCCGGTCCCCGCCTTGACGAACTTCGACAACCCGGCGCTCGACCGAATCGATCCGCTGGGCCCGGACCCGACCACCGGGTGGTTCGGCGGGCACCCGTTCGACTCGGACCTCACCGGCGGCCACTCCGACTACTGGGATCCGAACTCGAAGTCGCTGCGGGGGATGGCCGCCGTGATAGCAGGTGCGGCTGCGCCGTGATCCCTTCGCCTCGAGGCCCCCTGGGGACGCCGAAGAACCTTCGGTGGCTCCTGGTCCTCGTAGTCCTGTTGGCCAGCACCACTGCCGCATGCGGAGACGATCCCGTGGAACCCACCACCTCCCTCGCCCAGGCGCAGACGTCCGCGACCGACCAGATCCACGAGGCCGCGGCCGCTGTCTTCCCCGGAGGCTTCACGCTGGAGGCGCTGCCACCCCAGCCGTTGAACTGCACGGACGGTTCCGACAAACCCACCGGCCGCGTCCAGCTCGGCGTCGGCTTCTGGGTCAACGGAATCCAGGCCGCGCAGAACGGCGCGTACTTCGACGCGCTCAAGGCCTGGTGGGCGAGCCACGGCTGGGCGCTCGACGCCGACAACCGGCCGGGCGACCTGTTCATGAACGCCCGGCGCGACGGCTACCTCATGAGCCTGCAAGGCAACGTCAACCAGCGGCTGGCGATCGGCAACACCACGCCGTGCGTCTGGCGGAACGGTACCCCCACCGCGAATCTCTGACCGGGAATGTTCGTTCTCTTCGTGGTGGTGGATCGGCCGGCTTCAGGACAGTTTCGCTTCGGGGGCGAAGGCGGGCAGCTTCTCGAGACTGCTGTGCACGGCCTCGGCGCCGTACTCGAACATCCGGCGCTCGTAGTCATCGATTGCGCTCAGCAGGTTCTGGCGGCCTTCGGCCGTCGCGATCAGGTTGCGGCGTAGCAGGTCGGCGTCGCGCAGGGCGGTGTTCGCTCCGTTGCCGCCCGTCGGGGAGGTGGCGTGGATCGCGTCGCCCAGCAACGTGACCGGGCCGGGGGCCCAGCGTGCTCCCGGCTTGACCACCCGGATGGACAGCAGCGTGCTGTTGTCCGGGTCGGCCTGCTCGATCAGTGCTCGCAGCTGCGGGTGCCAACCGTCCATTCTGGACAGTACGGCGTCCTGCGGGGTCAGGTCCGCCAGTGAGCCGTCCGGTGGCAGGATCATGGCCCAGCGCACGTAGTCGCCGATGTCGGGCAGCGTGACTTCGGGGGCCAGACGCTCGGCGGCCTGCTTGGGCGGGGTGCGGAACCGCATCGCGCCCAGCAGGAGGCTGACGCCGTCGCCCGCGATCTTCGAGCCGTACGCCCTGGACAGGCCGGCGAACTCGTCGGTCAGCGGGGTGCGGCCGATGACGAACCGGACGCCGGTGTCGGTCGGGGTGGTCTGCGGCGACAGCACCCCGCGGACCGCGGAGGTGACGCCGTCCGCGCCGACGAGCAGGTCGGCGGTGGCCGGGTCGCGGCGGGCGAACCGGGCGCGGACCTGGCCGCCGGGCAGCACGTCGTAGCCGGTCAGCGCGGCGTCGGCGTGCACGGTGAGGCCGGTCAGCACCAGGTGCCGCAGCACCTGCCGGTCGACCACGATGCCGGTCCGGCCCGCGCCGAGCCTGCCGATCTCGTTGAGCCGCGGGTCCAGGACCAGCTGCTCGGCCGAGGCGTCCATGACGATCTCGTCCAGCAACGGGTGCCAGCGCGCCGGCAGGCAGTCGCGCACCGCCTGGAACCCGATCGGGTTCAGCACGAGCCGGTAGCCCTGGAACCGGGCGACGATGCCCGGGTCGCGCTCGAACACCTCCGCCTCGATCCCGGCACCACGCAGACCCTGCGCGAGAGCCAGCCCTCCCAGGCCGGCTCCGACCACGGAAACTCGCACCACACACCTCCGGAACTCCCGGACGAACTTAGTTCGTCGACCCTTCGAGTTGTACCTAGCGAACTTAGTTCGTGTCAAGTTATAGTGATCGACATGCCCGCCGACTCGCGCCACGCCCGACCAGGGGCGGCGGCACCGCGCAAGAAGCCGATCACCGTCGACCGGATCACCGACGCCGCCCTGGAAGTCGTCGCCACCGAGGGGTACGACGCGCTGACCATCCGCCGGGTCGCCGCCGTGCTCGGCACCGGTCCGTCGTCGCTGTACGCGCACATCGCCACCAAGGACGACATCGACGACCTGCTGATCGGCCGGCTCTACGCCGCGGTGGTGCTCCCCGAACCGGACCCGGCGGCCTGGCGCGGGCAGCTGCTCGGGGTGTACTCGCGGATCCGCGACCTGTACCTCGATTACCCCGGAGTCTCGCGCGCCGCGCTGGCCACGGTGCCGACCAACCGGGAAACGCTGCGGGTCGGCGAAGGGATCCTGGCGATCCTGCTCGCGGGCGGCGTCGCACCGAGGACGGCCGGCTGGGCCCGCGACGCGATGTCCCTCTACGTCAGCGCCTACGCGCTGGAGCAGTCGCTGGTCCGGCAGCGGCGCCGGCACCAGGACCAGGAATGGGTCCTCAGCCACGAGGAGCTGCTGGACCGCTTCACCGCGTTGCCCGCCGAGGAGTTCCCGCAGACCCGACGCCACGCCGCCGAGCTGATCTCCGGTTCCGGGCACGACCGCTTCGAGTTCGCCCTCGGCCTGCTCATGGACAACCTGCGGCCCGAATCCGGGTGAATTCCCCGGACAGGACAGGAATTGTCACCAGTTCCAGGGCCGCGCCGTAAGGGAGCCGACGTGAACAGGCCACCTGGTGTTCGCGTCGGCTCAAGCAGGCGGGAATAGCGTCCGGGTCGCCGAAGGATTCCCCTGCACAACCGAATGAGGCAGATCATGCGCGAAAACCCGGCGGGCCCGAACCGGCGGTCCTTCCTGCGGAACGCGGGGCTGGCCGGCGTCGGCGCGACGGCGCTGGGCGCGCTCGGCGCCGCACCGGCCGAAGCCGACATCGCAAACAGTGCCGACAGAAGCAGGTGGAATCCGGACGGCGAGAGCCGCCAGTTCACCGTCGCCGTGATGCCGGACACCCAGTACCTCTACTGGGGCAGCCAGAACAGCATCAACCCGGAGCCGCAGGAAGCGTCGCTGCGGTACGTGATCGCCAACAGCGGCGCCCCGGACCACAACATCGTCTTCCTGGCCCACCTCGGCGACCTGACGCAGGACGCCGACGTCACGTCGTTCCAGGCCGTGGACAAGACGTTCAAGCAGGCCGACTCGGCCGGTCTCGCCTACAGCGTCCTCGCGGGCAACCACGACGTGTCCGGTGACGACACCCGCGGCACCACGCCGTACCTGCAGACGATGGGCCCGCAGCGGTTCCGCCGGCAGAAGTCGTTCCTCGGCGCCGACGCGAGCGGCTACAACACCGCGCACGTCTTCCGCGCCGCCGGGCGCGAATGGCTGCTGCTGGCCATGGACTGGCGCACCTCGGCCGCCGGCTTCGCGTGGGCCAACGACGTCATCAAGAAGCACCCGAAGCTGCCGGTGATCCTCACCTGCCACGAGATCGTCGCGCCGACCTACGGCGACGAGGTCTACCCGTACGAGTCGGGCGACGCCGAGGACAACGCCGAGATCACCGGCTACGGCCAGACCGTGTGGGACTCGCTGATCAAGGACAACGACCAGATCTTCCTCACGCTCAACGGCCACTACTGGCCCTCGGGCCGCACGACGAAGAAGAACGCCGCCGGCCATGACGTGCACCTGCACATCACGAACTACCAGAACCGGTACATGAGCGGCGGCGGCATGCTGCGCCTGTACCACTTCGACCTCGAGCGCGACACGATCGACGTCGAGACGGTCTCGCCGTGGATCCTCGAGAAGGACCCCGCGAAGCGCAACCGCATGGAGGTGCTGGAGTCGCGGCTCACCACGGCCGTCGACCGCTTCTCGATGCCGTTCGACTTCGAGCGGCGCTTCGCCGGCTTCATCCCCGTGCCGGTCCGCCCGGCGCGACCGGCCGGCAAGGTGCTCGTGCCGGGCACGCTCGCGTACTGGCGCTTCGACGGCGTCGGCGCGAACGGCAGCGCCGTCACCGCCGGCCAGCGGGTGCGCGACCTGTCGGGTCACGGCAACGACCTCACGCTGCAGTCCGTCGCCGGCACCGCCCCCGACGCCCTGACCTGGACCGACGACCACCACCCCGACCAGCCGGGCCACGCCAGCCTCCGGTTCGCCGGCGGCCGGAGCCCGCTGCACGGCGCGTACCTGACCACGGGCCCGGGCGCGCCGCTGAACACCGAGACGTTCAAGCGCGGCTACACCATCGAGACGTTCGTGAAGATCCCGCGCGACTGGGACGGCGGCACCAACGGCAACATGCCCGTCCTGGTCCGCCGCGGCGCGTCCGGCGACGCGGGCAAGCACGGGAAGAACACCGACCCGAAGGAGCCGGTGGCCCAGCTCATGACCACGAACAACGGTCGTGAGGTCCAGTTCAACTGCTACCCGCTCAGCCAGACCTACCCGACCACCAACTGGAGCCACGGCCTGGCCGAAGACCAGTGGTGGCACCTCGCGGTCGTCAACGACGGGCACCGCACCAAGGTCTACGTCGAAAGCTCCCCCGTGGCCGACAACCCGTTCACCGACTCCGTCGGCATCGCCTCCCTCGGCCTCGCGTGGCTCCTCGGCGGCCACGAATACGGCGGCGCGCTCGACAACGTGTTCCACGGCTGGATCGGCGACGTCCGGATCGTCGGCCGGGCACTGCGGCTGGACGAGTTCCTGACCCGGTGATCCACCGGTAGCCGCGGTCGGACCGGAGGATGCCGGTGGGTCGCCCGCGACGTGCGGAATCCGGTCCGATGTGGACGATCCGGTTGCCGGGCACGCTCCCCCGGCCGGCTCCCGGTGCGGCTAGCCTGACGTCCGTGACCGTCGAGCTGACCCTGCTGTCCCGGGTCTCCTTCCGCGGCCGGGAGCTCACCGGCGCCCGGCCGGGCGCGCTGCTGGCGTTGCTCGCCGGCCGCCTGCGCGGCGGGTGCGGCGCGGACCGGCTGGTGGCCGAGCTGTGGCCGTATGACCAGCCCGAGCACCCGGCCAAGGCGTTGCAGATCCTGGTGTCGCGGACCCGGGCGCGGCTCGGCCCGGACGTCATCGTCACCACCCCCACCGGCTACCGCCTCTCCCTGCGCGAAGAGCAGGTCGACGTCTCGGCCGTCCTGCTCCACGCGGCGGCGAGCACGCAGGCCGCCCGCGCCGGCGATCACGCAGGCGCCCTCGAGCACGCCGAAGCCGGGCTCGCGTGGTACGACGGCCCCACGGACCCCACCCTCGACGACCCGTTGTCCACCCTGCGGGCCGCCGCCGTCACGACGTACCGGAGCCTGACCCGTTCCCGGGCGCTCGCCCTGGCCCGGCTCGGCCGGTACGCCGAGGCCGCCGGCCCCCTCGGCGACGTCCGGCAGGACCGGCCGGCGGACGAGGAGGTCCTGCTGGAGCTGCTGCGGTGCGACGCCGTGACCGCCGGCCCGGCCGCGGCCCTGAACCGGTACGAGGACCACCGGCGGACCCTGCGCGACGACCTGGGCAGCGACCCCGGACCCGCGCTCCGGGCGCTGCACCGCGAGCTGCTGCTCGGCGACACCCCCGCGCAGCGGCACGGCGTCCGCCACGAACCGAACCCGCTGCTGGGCCGCGACCAG
The DNA here is from genome assembly GCF_023023025.1 of Amycolatopsis sp. WQ 127309. Taxonomy (NCBI): domain Bacteria; kingdom Bacillati; phylum Actinomycetota; class Actinomycetes; order Pseudonocardiales; family Pseudonocardiaceae; genus Amycolatopsis; species Amycolatopsis sp. WQ 127309. Next base: position 7,785,125 of record NZ_CP095481.1, on the reverse strand, counting down.
GACATCGCCGCGGTGACCGCGCTGCTGCGCGCCGCCCGGGTCGTGTCGATCACCGGCCCCGGCGGCCTGGGCAAGACCCGGCTCGCGCACGCCATCGGCCGCCAGGCCGGCCAGCGGGTCGTGCACTTCATCGAACTGGCCGCGCTCACCGCGGACGACGACGTCGCGGGAGCGGTCGCGGCCGGGTTCGGCGTGAGTGGCCCCGCGGTGCTCGCCGGCGTCGTCGAAGCGCTCGGGACCGACCCCGTGCTGCTGGTGCTGGACAACTGCGAGCACGTCGTGCGCGGCGTGGCGGACCTGGTGCACGGCCTGGTGTCGCTGAGCGGCGACCTCCGGGTACTCACCACCAGCCGCGCCCCGCTCGGCCTGTCGGCCGAATCGGTCTACCCCCTGCCCGAACTGGACCTCCCGACCGCCGCCGAGCTGTTCACCCAGCGCGCCCGCGCGGCCCGGCCCGGCGCCGACCTGCCGCCGGACGCCGTCCGGACGCTCTGCGAGCGCTTGGACGGGCTGCCGCTGGCGGTCGAGCTGGCCGCGGCCCGGATCCGGGTCATGTCCGTCGCCGAGATCACCGGGCGGCTGGCGGACCGGTTCGCCGTGCTGCGCGGGTCCTCCCGGGACGCCCCCGACCGGCACCGGACGCTGCACGCCGTCATCGGCTGGAGCTGGCACCTGCTCGACGGCGCCGGGCAGGCCGCCATGCGCGCGCTCTCGGTGTTCCCCGGTGGTTTCACCGCCGACGCCGCCCGCCACGTGCTCGGCGACGACGCCGTGCTGGAGCAGCTGGTCGACCAGTCGTTGCTCAAACCGGTCGACGACACGGCGGGCACCCGGTTCCGGATGCTGGAGACCGTGCGCGAGTTCAGCGGGGCGCGTCGCGCCGAGATCGACGGCGAAACCGAGCGAGTCATCGGCGATTTTCTGGCCTGGGCCCGGGATTTCGGGCTGACGAACCACGATGCGGTCGTCGGTCCCGACCTCGTCCAGGCCGTCGGCCGGATCCGCGTCGAAGAGGACAACCTCGCCTTGGCCCTGCAGCACGGACTCGCTCTCGAAGACGGGGCGGCCGTCGCCGCGATCGCCGCGGTCCTCGGCAGCCTGTGGGTCACCGAGTCGAACTTCACGCGGCTCACCGCGCTGGCCGAGGAGACGGCGTGGCTGCTGTCGCACCACCGCCCGGCCCCGGACGTCCTCGAAGCCACCCGCACCGCGACCGTGCTGGGTGCGCTGATCAGCCTGCTCATGCGCACCACGTCGGCCCGCCGCACCCTGGTCACGCTGCGCCGGCTGCCCGCCGCGCCGCCGGACGACCCCGTCCGGGCCATCCAGGCGGCGTTGTGCGCCCCGGATGAGGCGGCACGGCAACGACTGTGCGACAGCGACCAGCCGGTGCTCGCGGGTATGGCGAACTACATCGCCAGCTACGTCCGGGAAGGCGTCAACGATCTCGACGGCGCGCTGCGGGCGGCTCGCGCGGCTCGAGCACGACGGCACGCCGCTGCCGGTGGCACTCGCGCACGCCCGCGTCGGCGAGCTCTGCCTGCAGGTCGATCCCGGCGACGAGGCCCTCCGGCACATCGACGTCGCGCTGTCGCTGCTCGAAGACCTCGGCGCGCGCTCCACCTCCACCCGGGCGCGCTGGGCGAAGGTGCTGGCCAACCTGCAACGCGGCGCGTTCGACGAAGCCGAACGGGGCCTGCAGCCGGGCGCCGGGGACGACGAGCCGATCGGGTTGCCGATGTTCGACGTCTGCTCCCGCGCCGAGATCCTGCTCAGCCGCGGCGACGTCGACGGCGGGCTGCGCCTGTGGCGGCAGGCCGCCGGCCACCTGCGGACGACCACCGGCGCCGGGCTCTGGACGTGGGAGGTCCAGGCCGTCGCGGTGGTCACCCACGCCCGGCACGACCGCCTGGACCTCGTCGCGGACGTCGTCGCGGGCCTGGCCGGCCCACTGTCCACAATGGTCACCTCCGCGCCCGTCGTGGAGTTTCCGGCGTGTGGCTCGCTCCTGGTGGCGCTGGCCGTGTCCGACCTCGGCCGTGGAGACACGGCGTCGGGTGCGCGGCTGGTCGCGCTCGCCGGGCGGTTCGGGCTGCAGCGGTCGTTCCAGCCGGCGATGTCGATCACACGGCTGCGGGACGTCGCCGAACACGCCGACCCGGCGGCGTACGCCGAGGCCGTCTCGGCGTACGCCGACCTGGACCACGACGGGCTGCGCGCCGCGGCCTCGGCCGAGCTGCGCGCCCGGGATCAGCGCGGATCCCGCCTGAACAGCGCCCGCGCCCAGAAGTAGCCCGCCAGGGCGAGCCCCACGCACCAGCCGACGGCGAGGAAGCCGTGTCCGGCAACGGGAGTACCGAGCAGCAGGCCGCGCAGGGCGTCGATGATCGGGGTGAACGGCTCGTGCGCCGCGAACCAGCGCACCGCGCCCGACATCGCGTCGGGGGCGACGAACGCGCTGCTGAGGAACGGCAGCAGCTGGACCGCGAACGTGAACGGCGCGGTGCCCTCGGCGGTCTTGGCGGCCAGCCCGACCGCGACGCCGAGCCACATCAGGGCGAGCGTGAGCAGGGTGAGGATCCCGAAGGCGGCGAGCCAGCGCAGCGGATCGCCGTCCGGCCGGAAACCCAGCAGCAGCGCGACCGCGACCACCAGGACGGCGCTGACCAGGGTGCGGACGGTCGAGCCGACGACGTGGCCGGTCAGCACGGACGCGCGGGAGATCGCCATCGTGCGGAAGCGGGCGATGATGCCCGCGGTCATGTCCCGGTTGACCGCCATCGCCGTCGTCGTGGCGCCGTAGCCCACGGTCATCAGGAGGATCCCGGCGACGAGGTAGTCGAGGTAGCTGCGGCCCGGCGCCCCCGTCCCGAGCCCCGCGGTCAGCGCGCCGCCGAACACTCCGACGAACAGCAGCAGGAGCACGACCGGCAGCGCGATCGTCATGATCATCGCGCCCGGGTTGCGGAGCGTGTGACGGAAGTTGCGCCGCACCATGGTCGTCGCGTCGCTCATCGGGCCGTCTCCTTCGCGGTGGTGGTGTGGCCGGTGAGGGCGAAGAAGACGTCGTCGAGGTCGGGGGTGTGCACGGACAGCTCGTCCGGGTCGATCCCGGCGTCTTCCAGGCGGTCCAGCACGGCCCGCAGCGCGCGGACCCCGCCGTCGCCCGGCACCTGGAGGGCGACGGTTTCGTCGTCGCGGCGCCCTTCGCCGAACGCCCGCGCGGCCGCGTCGAGGTCGGCGACGTCGCGGAACTGCAGGCGCACGTGGCCGCCGGGCACGCTCCGCTTGAGCTCCTTCGCGGTCCCGGCCGCGACGATCTCGCCGTGGTCGAGGACCGCGATCCGGTCGGCCAGCTCATCGGCCTCGTCCAGGTACTGCGTGGTGAGGAAGATCGTGACGCCGCCGGCGACCAGCTCCCGGATGATCTGCCACATCGTGCGGCGGCTGCGCGGGTCGAGCCCGGTCGTCGGCTCGTCGAGGAAGATCACGCGCGGGTCGCCCACCAGCGTCATGGCCAGGTCGAGGCGACGCCGCATGCCTCCGGAGTACGTCGTCGCCAGGCGTCTCGCCGCATCGGCGAGGTCGAAGCGGTCGAGCAGCTCGGCGACCCGCCGCCGTCCTTCGACGCGGCCGAGGTGGTGCAGGTCGGCCATCAGGACGAGGTTCTCCTCGCCGGTCAGCAGGTCGTCCACGGCCGAGAACTGGCCGGTGACGCCGATCGCGGCCCGCACCGCGTCCGGTTCCGCGGCGAGGTCGTGCCCGGCGATCCGCGCCTGCCCGCCGTCGGCCCGGATGAGCGTGGAGAGGATCCGCACCGCGGTGGTCTTCCCCGCTCCGTTGGGCCCCAGCAGGGCGAACGTCGTCCCGGCCGGCACGTCCAGGTCGATACCGTCGAGCACGATCCGGTCACCGAACGACTTGCGCAGCCCGGTCACCGCGATCGCGGATGCAGCGCTGTCCATGCGCCCCCTTCCGTCGGCGTGGCCGGAGCGGCCACGACACGAGGAGGATGCGGGCAGCGGGATTCACGCCGGTTTCACCGCGGTTTCAGCAGCAGTGCTCGCCGCGCCAAGCCTCGCGGCCTTCCCGCACCGCGACGGCGGCGATCACCAAGGCCACGGCCGGATCGGCCCACGACCAGCCGAACAGTGCGTTCACCAGCAGCCCGAGCAGCAGGACGCCGGAGAGGTAGGTGCACAGCAGCGTCTGCTTCGAGTCGGCGACCGCGCTCGCCGAACCCAGCTCGCGCCCGGCCCGGCGTTGCGCGTGGGACAGGAACGGCATCACCAGCAACGACACCGCCGCCAGCACGATCCCGACGGTGGACTGCCCGGCCGGCTCCGCGCCGAACAGGGCGCGCACCGACTCGACCGTGACGTACGCGGCGAGCGCGAAGAACGACGCCGCGATCACCTTCAGCGCCGTCCGTTCGCGCGCCTGCGGGTCCGGGCCGGAGAACTGCCAGGCGACGGCCGAGGCGGAGGCGACTTCGATGACCGAGTCGAGCCCGAACCCGATCAGCGCCGTCGAGGACGCCACCGACCCGGCCGAGATCGCGATGACCGCCTCGGCCACGTTGTAGCCGATCGTGGCGGCCACCAGCAGCCGCACCCGGCGCGACAGCACCGCCCGGCGGTCGGCGTCCGTCGCTTGGACAGCACAACATCCGTCGGTGCAGCCGCCTTGCGCGATCGGCAGCAGCTCGACGCGTGGTTCGGCGTCGCCGCTCATGCCTTCACCGGCTCGACGTCGTCCACGCAGGGCTGCTCGGGATCGACCGCGAGCACCAGCTGGACCAGCTCGCGGAGCGCGCGAGCCAGGTGCTGGTCCGCCAGTCCGTAGTGGACCTGACGCCCCTGGTAGGTCGCGACGACCAGGCCGCACCCGCGCAAGCAGGCCAGGTGGTTCGAGACGTTGGAGCGGCTCAGGCCCAGTTCCTTGGCGAGCTGACCGGGGTAGTTCGCCCCGTCCAGCAGGGACACGAGGATCTTGCACCGCGTCGGGTCGGCCAGCGCGCGCCCCAGCCGGGCCAGCGCCGCTCCCCGTGTCTCACACGTCAGCATGCGTCGGACAGTACAGCCACGGCTGACACGACAGCAAGGCCGGCGACCTTCTCGATCAGGAGCCTGGCCACCACGTGGTGACGCGTTCAGGCATGCCGAATCCGGCGGCGATAGGTGAGCGTGGCGAAGAAGTACGCGACGACGAGGATGCCGACGCACCACGCGAGGGCGATCCAGATGTCGGAACCGACCGGCTGCTGCGTGAACAGGCTGCGCAGGGCGTTGACGATGGACGTCACCGGCTGGTGTTCGGCGAAGGCGCGCACCGGGCCGGGCATCGTGCCGGTGGGCACGAACGCCGAACTGAGGAACGGCAGGAAGATCAGCGGGTAGGAGAACGCGCTCGCGCCGTCGACCGACTTCGCGGTGAGGCCTGGGATGACGGCGAGCCACGTCAGCGCCAAGGTGAACAGGACCAGGACGCCCAGCACCGCGAGCCACGCCGCCACGCCCGCCCCCGAGCGGAAGCCCATGAGCAGGGCGACGCCCACGACGACCACGAGCGAGATCAGGTTCGCGACGAGCGAGGTCAGCACGTGCGCCCACAGCACGGCCGAGCGTGCGATCGGCATGGACTGGAACCGTTCGAAGATGCCGTTCTTCATGTCCAGGAAGAGCCGGAACGCGGTGTAGGAGATGCCTGAGGCAACGGTGATGAGCAGGATGCCGGGCAGCAGGTAGTTCACGTACGAATCCGAGCCCGCTTTGATCGCGCCGCCGAACACGTAGACGAACAGCAGCAGCATGGCGATCGGCATGATCGCGGTGGTGATGATCGTGTCCACGCTGCGCGTGATGTGCCGCAGGGACCGTCCGAGCAGGACAGCTGCGTCGCCGAAGAAGTGTTTGGTCATCACTGTTCCCCCCGGCCGGCGTTGCCGACGAGGGTGAGGAAGACGTCTTCGAGGGTCGGCTGCTTCTCGACGTATTCGACCTTGGCCGGCGGCAGGAGCCGCCGGAGCTCGGCGAGGGTGCCGTTCACGATGATCCGGCCTCCGTGGAGGATCGCGATCCGGTCGGCGAGGTGCTCGGCCTCGTCCAGGTACTGCGTCGTCAGCAGCACCGTCGTGCCGCGGCCGGCGAGTTCCTTGACGGCCTGCCACACCTCGATGCGCCCCTGCGGGTCGAGCCCGGTCGTCGGCTCGTCGAGGAAGATGACCGGCGGGTTCCCGACCAGGCTCATCGCGATGTCGAGGCGGCGGCGCATGCCTCCCGAGTACGTCGCCACCTTCCGGTCGCCGGCGTCGGTCAGCGAGAAGCGCCGGAGCAGGTCGTCCGCGATCGTGCCCGCTCCCTTGAGGTGCCGGAGCCGGGCGACCAGCACGAGGTTCTCGCGGCCGCTGAGGATCTCGTCGACGGCCGCGAACTGTCCCGTGAGACTGAAGGACGCCCGCACGTCCTCGGCCTGAGTGGCGACGTCGAAGCCGTGCACGACGGCGGTTCCCGCGTCGGACGCGAGCAAGGTGGAAAGGATCTTCACGACGGTCGTCTTGCCGGCCCCGTTCGAGCCGAGCAGGGCGAAGATGCTGCCCCGCGCGACGTCGAAGTCCACGCCGCGCAGCACCTTCAGCGTCTTGTACGACTTCTCCAGACCCTGCACGTGGATCGCGGCCGTCATGATCGAGCCTCGCCGGTCGCTTCTTCGGCGCGCTTGATGCCGTTGGTCAGCCGGTCCCGTTCCCGGATGATCCAGCCACCCTTCGTGTAGTTCTGGATGAACGCCTCGACGAAGTCGACGGGGTCCTCCCCGACGATCTCGCGGATGGGCGTCCCGTCCGCCGCGGCTCGTTCGAACAGGTCGATCAGGTCCTCGAACATCGACGCCGCGCTCTCGCCGTCCGCCGCCCCGAAGAACATCAGGTACCGCTCCAGCGCCGCGACCGCCAGGCGGTAGTTCTCGGGAAGCCTTTTGCTGCGCGCCTTGTACGCCCGCCAGCGCCGTTTGTCGCCGATCACCCTCGCGGTGATATCCGAGATCTTCATCGTCAGTTGCCCCCTTCGCGGAGCTGTTCGAGCCGTTCGGCGAGAAAGCCCCAGGTCTTCCAGAACTCTTCGAGGTGCTGCCGTCCCTGCGCGTTGAGCGAATACACCTTGCGGGGCGGCCCTTTCTCCGACGGCACCTTCTCCACGTCGACGAAGCCGCGTTGCTCGATCCTGACCAGCAGCGCGTAGACCGTGCCCTCGGCGATGTCGGAGAACCCCTGGTCCCGCAGCCACGCCGTGATCTCGTAGCCGTACGCGGCCCGGCGGCCCAGGATCGCCAGGACGATGCCCTCCAGCACCCCCTTGAGCATCTCCGTCACCTGCTTGCCCACGGATCACCTCTCCCCAGTACTCAGTGTCAGTGACTACTGGTAGATAGTATCGCTGAATAGCGAAGACGCAAGGGCCCGGGTGCGTGACCGATCGTCCTCAGCCGTGGATCAACTCGGTGGAGACGTCCCAGAGGCGCTTCGCGGCGGCCGGGTCGAGCGCCCATTCCTTCACGCCGTGCGGGTGGTCGGCGAGGGCGGCGTCGTCCGGCACGGTGTACGCCTCCTGGGCGTCGTCGAGGTAGTGGCCACCGGTGCGGGCGAACTGCGGCGCGACGGCGGCGACGATGGTGGTCGCGGCGCCCTGCTCGACGGTCTTGTAGGTGAAGGTGCCGGCGGCTTCGGCCGCGTCGAGGGACGCCTTCTGCGCCGGGGTGAAGTTCCGCTGCAGCCCGGTCGCGATCCCGCCGGGGTTGACGGCGTTCGCGAAGACGCCGTCGGCGGCCCAGCGGCGGGTCGCTTCGACGGCGAACAGCGAGTTCGCGGTCTTCGACCGGGCGTACGCGAGCTGCGGGTCGTAGGCCTGGCGCGCGAAGTGCGGGTCGTCGAAATCGACGTTCGCGCGCATGTGCGCGGTCGAGCTGAGCGAGACGACGCGCGCTTCGCCGCGGTCGGCGGCCCCACGGGCGAGCGCGTCGTGCAGGCCGGTGGCCAGCGCGAAGTGGCCGAGGTGGTTCGTCGCGAACTGCAGCTCCCACCCTTCCGGCGTCCGCTCCAGGCCGCCGGTGACGACACCGGCGTTGGCGACGAGCAGGTGCAACGGCCCGTTCCAGCCATCGGCAAACCGCCGGACCGCCGCCTGGTCGGCGAGATCGAGCACCGCGACGCGCGTCGTGCCGGTGATGGCGTCGGCGACGGATTGGCCGGCGACCGGGTTCCGGACGGCGAGGGTGACCTCGGCGCCGGCGGCCGCGAGCGCGCGGGCCGTTTCGGCGCCGATGCCCGAGGACGCCCCGGTCACGATCGCGCGGATTCCGGCGAGGTCGACGCCCGCCAGCACCTCGTCCGCGGTGCTGGCGGCGGAGAACTGGGTGGTGATGAGTTCACGTGTGGTCATGGCGCCACTATACGTACTAGACAGTTCTTGTATAGTGAGTCCACGACTCGTAGGATCGGCGCATGGTCGCCCCCGAGACGTCGAACGCCGGTACCGCGGCTCGTCGTGACGCGGTGCTCGAGTCAGCGCTGCTCACCTTCGCCCGCCACGGCTACCGCAAGACGTCCATGGAGGAACTGGCGCGCACGGCCCGGATCTCGCGGCCCGGCCTGTACTTCTTGTTCGAATCGAAGGAAACGCTGTTCCGGGCCGCGTTCACCCGGGCGCTGGAACAGGACCTCGCCGCGGCGCAGGCCGTCCTCGTCGCCGCGGACCGGCCGCTGCGCGAGCGGCTGGCCGGCGCGTTCGACCGCTGGGCCGGCCGCTACGTCGGGCCGCTGGGCCGGGACGTCACGAGCGTCATCGAGCAGAACCCGGACCTGCTCGGCGAGATCGTCGAGACCGCTCCGGCCCGCTTCGCGGAACTCGTCACCGACGCGATCGCCGAGACGGCGGGGCGGGCGGCCGCGATCCAGGTCGCGCAGACGCTGATCAGCGTGTCGATCGGGGTGAAGCACCAGGTCGAGACGCGGGAGGCGTACCTCGGCCGCTTGACCACCGCGGTCGGCCTGCTCGTCGGGTGACGACCCGGCTCACCCCCGGAGGCCGGGCGACAGCTCCGCGGCCGTGGCGGTCACCGCCGCCACGATCCGCGCCAGGCCGTCCTCGGTGAGCCGGAAGCTGGGCACCGACACGTTCACCGCCGCCAGCGGCGTGCCGCGGAAGTCGAGCACGGGGGCCGCGACCGCGGTGAGGCCGATCTCGTACTCCTCCGCGGCGACGACGTAGCCCGCCGGCCGCTCCTCGCGCAGCCGCTTCAGCACCGCGGCGACGGTCCGCGGAGCCCGCCGGGTGCCGGGCAGCGCGCCCGGCCTGGCCGCGAGCAGGGCGGTGATCTCGGCGTCGGCCAAGCCGAACAGCAGCGCCCGCCCACTGGAGGTGCAGCTCAGCGGCGTACCTCGGCCGATCCACTCGCGCGCCTGGACGCTGCGTCCCGCCTGCTCGCTCAGCACGGTCAGGGCCGCGTCACCCTCCCGGACGGTCAGGTACGCCGCCTCCCCCAGCTCCTGGACCAGGGTGCGCAGCGCCCGGGGCGCGTCCTGCCGGAGCCGGCCGTCCCCGGCCGCGCCGGCGAGCGCGTAGAGCTGCCAGCCGAGGCGGTACTCCAGGGTCTTCGGGTCGCGCTCGGCGAACCCCTCCTCGAGCAGCACCTTCAGCGTCCGCGAGATCTGGGTCTTCTCGGCCGCCAGGGCCTCGGCGACCGCCTGGACCCCGAGCGGGCCCGCACCGAGCGTCCGCAGCACATCGAGGGCCCGGTGGACGCTGGTCAGACTGTCGTTCGCCATCGGCCCAGTGTCCGACGGCCGTGCGCGGAGCGCAACTGCGGTTGTCACCGACGCACGGGCCGACCTAGCGTGACCTGCATGTGCGGAATAGTCGCGTGGTTCGCCCCCTCGTCCGAAGCGATCACCTCCGACGTCGTGGCCACCGGCCGGGCCATGCTCACCCGGCTGGCCCACCGCGGTCCCGACGACACCGGCCAGGCCCGCGTCGGCGCACGCGCCTGGCTCGGCCACAACCGGCTGTCGATCGTGGGGCCCGCCAACGGACGGCAGCCGCTCGGCGAGGCCGGGCCGTGGTCGCTGGTCTGCAACGGGGAGATCTACAACGACGCCGAACTGCGCGAAAGCCTGCCCGGCCACCACTTCACCACCGCGTCGGACAGCGAGTCGGCGCTCGCGTTGCTGACCGCCGAAGGGCCGCGCGCGCTCGACCGGCTGGAGGGGATGTGGGCGCTCTGCGCGGCGACCCCGGACGGCCGCTTCGTCGCGGCCCGCGACCGCCTCGGCATCAAGCCCCTCTACTGGGCGCGGGCCGGCGGCCGGTACTACTTCGCGTCCGAAATGCGCGCTTTCCCGGTCACCGTCCAGCACGCGGTGGAGATGTTCCCGCCCGGCTGCTGGTGGACGCCGGAAGACGGCCTGGTCCGGTTCGCCACGGCCGTCACCTTCGCCCCCGTCCAGGACGGCCTCACCGCGGTGGAACTGGAGAGCCGGACGCGCGCCGTGCTCGTCGACTCGGTCCGCCGGCACCTGATGGCCGACGTCGAGGTCGGCGTCTTCCTCTCCGGCGGGCTCGATTCCAGCATCGTCGCCGCCGTCGCCGCGGCCGAGTACGCCCGCGAAGGGCGGCGGTTGAAGACGTTCGCCGTCGGCGTCGAGGGGTCTTCCGACCTCCTCGCGGCCCGGGAAGTCGCGGAATTCCTCGGTACGGAACACCGCGAAACGGTCTTCGACGCCGCGCAGGCCGTGGCGGCCCTCGACGACGTCGTCGCGTCCGTCGAGTCGTTCGACGCCGGCCTCATCCGCAGCGCGGTGCCGAACTGGTTCCTCGCCGAACTGGCCGCACAGCACGTCAAGGCGGTGCTGACCGGCGAAGGCGCGGACGAGCTCTTCGCCGGCTACAGCTACTACCACGAACGTCACCGCGACCCCGCGGCGCTGCACCGCGAGCTGCGGCGCACCATCGAGCAGCTGCACGGGCTCAACCTCCAGCGCTGCGACCGCGTCACGATGGCGCACGGCCTGGAAGCGCGGGTGCCCTTCCTCGACGCCCGCGTGGTCGACCACGCGATGTCCTTGCCGGACAACGTGAAATCCCTCGAAGCCGACGGCCTCGAGAAAGGCCACCTGCGCCGCGCGTTCACCGGCTGGCTCCCCGGCCGGCTGCTCTGGCGGCCCAAGCTGGAGTTCGGCACCGGCAGCGGCGCCGCGGACCTGCTGACGCCGTACTGGAACCGGCACATCGGTGACGCCGAGCTGACCGAGCGGCGCGACCCGGCCACCTCGGTGCGGTCCAAAGAGGAACTCGCCTACTACCGCGCGTTCCGCCGGGCCCTGCCCGAGGTCCGGCCGGCCGCGGTGCTGACCCGCTTCGCCGTCGCCTGACCCGGTTCCTCGGGGGACCTGGCAGAGCTACCCGGCTCCGGCGATCCCCGGCTAGCGTCGGTGCGGTCGAAGATCCGCGACGGACAGGAGGTGGTGACCGTGGCGCACGCGGCACCCCGGCTGGGCGAGTTCCTCCGGGCCCGGCGCGCCCTGACCCGGCCGGAGCAGCACGGCATCCCGGACGGCGACCGCCGCACACCCGGGCTGCGCCGGGACGAGGTCGCCATGCTGGCCGGCGTCAGCACGGACTACTACACCCGGCTCGAACAGGGCCGCGACACCCACCCCTCGCCGCAGGTCGTGACGGCTCTCGCCGACGCCCTGCTGCTGGACGACGAGGCCGCCGCCTACCTCCGCGGCCTCGCCGCACCGGCGAAACCGCGCAAGGCCCGGCCCGAGCACGCGGCACCGGGACTCGTGGCCCTGCTCGACGCCTGGCCGCACACCCCGGCCCTGGTCTACGGCCGGTACTTCGACCTCCTGGCCGTCAACCCGCTGGGTGAAGCGCTGTTCTCCTGGCTGCGCGGCGAACGGAACCTGCTGCGCGGCATCTTCCTCGAGCCCGGCGCCCGCGTCTTCTACCGCGACTGGGCGAAGATCGCCGAAGGCTGCGTCGCCGCCCTCCGCGCGGCCAACCCGGACCCCGACGACGCCCGCCTCGCCGAACTGGTGGGCACACTGTCGGTCGGCAGCCCCGACTTCGCCCGCCTGTGGGGCAAGCACGAGGTCCGGGCCAAGACCGCGACGGTCAAGCACTTCCACCACGAACTCGCCGGGGACCTGACCCTGCGGTTCGAAAACCTGGCCGTCACCAGCGCGCCGGGGCAGCACCTCGTCGTCTACCACGCCGAGCCGGGAGGCCCGGCCGGCGACGCCCTCGCCCTGCTGGCCGGCTACGCCCTCTCCCTCGCGGACGACCCGCCTGGCCGGTGAGTCCCACGATCACGGAGCAACCATGTCTGTCTGGTTCATCACCGGCGCGTCCCGCGGCTTCGGCCGGGCGCTCACCGACGCCGCCCTCGCCGCGGGCGACCAGGTCGTCGCGGCCGCGCGGAACCCGCCGCCCGGCGACCCGGCCGGGCCGCGGCTGGACGTCCGCCTCGACGTCACCGATCCGGCCCAGGCGCAAGCCGCCGTCGCCGCGGCCGTCGAACGGTTCGGCCGCATCGACGTGCTCGTCAACAACGCCGGTTACGGGCTCTTCGGCGCCGTCGAGGAGGTGCCGGACGCCGACGTGCGCGCGCTGTTCGACACCAACGTCTTCGGGCTGCTCAACGTCACCCGCGCCGCGTTGCCGGTGTTGCGGGCCCAGGGCGCGGGTCACGTCGTGAACATCAGCTCCAGCGCGGGGTTCGCCTCCGGCGCGGGCCGCGGCCTCTACAGCGCAGCCAAGTTCGCCGTCGAAGGCCTCAGCGAGGCGCTGCGCGCGGAGGTCGGGCCGCTCGGGATCGACATCACCGTCGTCGAACCCGGCTCGTTCCGCACGGACTTCCTCGCCCCTGCCAGTCGTCGCCAGGTCGCGGTCACCGTGCCCGCCTACGCCGGCAGCGTCGGCGCCGTGACCTCGGCGATCGAGAAGAACGACGGCCACCAGCCCGGCGACCCGGCTCGCGCGGTCACCGCCATCCGCCGTCTGGTCACGACCGCGGAGCCGCCGTTGCGGCTGCAGCTGGGCAGCGACTGCGTCCGGCTCGTGGAGGACAAGCTGGCCACGGTCGCCGGTGAACTCGACCAGTGGCGTGACCTGGCTCTGTCCACCGACTACCGGTGAGCCGAGCGGCGTTCCACTGGGTGGACCGGCACTAAACCGGATCACCCCGGCGCGCGTGGACCGGTCGTCAGCACGACCGGACCCGGAGGCACGACCATCAGCAGCGATTTCCACGCCGACCCCGAGGCGATCAAGAAGCTCGGCGCGCTGGCCGGGCGGGCCGGCGCCGCGGCCGGGCTCTACCGGGCGGCCGCCACCGCCGGGCCGAACGAGTGGGGTGAAGGGCTGCTCGGCAAGCTCGCCGCGCCGCTCGACCGGTGGCAGGAGCTCGCCGTCGCCAACGGGGGCAAGGCCGAGTCTCTCGCGGACTCTTACGACACCACGCTCGTCGCCGTGGCGAAGCTGTACCGCGAGACCGACCACGAAGCCGCCGCGAAGGCCGACGCGGCCTACCCGGACTCGCTGTCCGAACGGGTCGCGCCCGACGACGTCGCCTCGCCCGAAACCGCGGCGTCCTTCACCGACTTCGACAACGCGTCCCGCAATCCGCGGCACCCCGAGCTCGAGTACACCGGGCCGGACAACCCGGGCGAGGACGCGTTCGGCGGCTGGAACATCGAGGTCCAGCGCATCGCCGACGACATCGCGGGCGGGGCGTCGATCTCCGGGGCGGCGCGGGGGCTGCTGACGAAGCTGGTCGGGATCGACCTGCTGACCGTCGTCGAGAAGCTGGTGGCCGGCGACTGGGACGCGCTGCTGCGGCAGGGCATGGTGTTCGAGGACACCGGGCTCGCGTTCGCCAAGATCAAGCAGAACGTCGACCGCGGGCGTTTCGGCATCCAGGAGCGCTGGACCGGGCACGCCGGCGAGGCCGCGCGCGCCTGGCTGACCGACTACTCCCACGCCTGCGCGGAACACGCCAAGTTCTGCACGGAGGCCGGCCAGAAGATCAAGAACTTCGCCCGCGCGGCCTACGACGCCATGCAGGCGCTCGACATCGCGCTCGAAGGACTGCTCGACGCGTTGCTCGGCAAGGTCCTCAAGCTCGGCAAGGCGCTGGAGCTGTTCCTGCTGGGCATCGCCGGCCTGAGCGACGGCGAGTCCGTGCGCCAGGCGATCGCCGGGATCCTGACCGAGGTGACCCCGCTGCGCACCGCCATCGACACGCTGAACACCCTGGCGCACACGATCGCGTCGATCTCCGAGCTGGTGGCGGGCAACGGCGAAATCGCCGCGAAGGCCTGGCCCGGCGAACCGTACAAGCACCCGGGGACGTGACCGTGGAGATCTCACCGTGGCGCACACCACAGGGCCGGCTCGCGAGGCACAACCAGCTGGTGCTGCTGGCCCGCGGCGAGGGCGACCTGGCCGACTTCGCCCGCGACGTCCTGGCGGGCCACGCGAAGCCGGAAGACCTGCTGTACCGCTCGTACCTGTCCGAGGAGACGCTGAAGGCGGCCCACGCGGGCATCGACGAGTGGCACGCCCTGCCCGAGGCCGATCGGCAAGCAGCCCTCGACGGCGCGGAAGCCGGGGTCCGGGAGGAGATCGCGGCCTTGGCGGCGCTCGATCTTGCGGAACCGGAGATCGCCCCGGAGGACGACGACTAGGGGTTCCGGACGTCCACCTGGTGATCGGGCCACCCTTGCTCGGTCGAGCACACTAAGCGGCGGACCAGGTGCCCAGGGCGGCGATGGCGGCGTCGATGAGGGTGGCGTCGGCCGGGGCGTGCTCGATGGTGCTGCGGTAGTACAGCGGGCCGATCGTCAGGGCTGCGGCGTTGCGGCTGGCCAGCGCAAGGGTGAGCTCGCCGCGCGCCTGGGCGTCGTCCAGGGCGGTTGCCAGGCGGTCGGTGAGGATGGCGGCGAACTGGGCGCGGCGGGCGTCCATGTTCTCGTCCCACAGGGCCGTGTTGGCCAGGGTCGTGGACACGGCGCGGACGTCGTCCAGCTCGAGCTGACGGGCGATGGCGGTCAGCTCCCGGCGCAGCCACTCCCGGGTGGGCCTGGTGGGCTGGTCGAGGAACGGCATCGGGACGGTGGCCATGGCCTCGAGGAGCAGCGGTTCGGCCTGCGGCCAGTGACGGTAGACCGTCGCGCGGCCCACCCCCGCGCGGTCGGCGACCTGCACGTGCGTCACCGCGGTCGGGCCGCTTTCCAGCAGCAGCTCGCGGGCGGCGTTCAGGATCGCTTCCCGGCTTCGCACGGATCGGGGGTCTGTCTCACTGGTCACGAGCCGATCCTATGAGACAACTTGACTCGAAGCACGATGAGTGTGCATGATGGCAATATGAGACATTCTGTATCACAGATGACCGTGACGGTACTCGGAGCGACCGGGGCCACCGGACGCCACGTGGTGTCCACGGCGCTCCGGCGCGGGCACCACGTGGTCGCGCCGGTCCGCCGGGTGGGGACGTTCGCGCCGCACGAAGGGCTTGCCGAAGTGAGCTGGCCCGAAGTCACCGATGTCCCGGCCCTCACCCGCGCCCTGCCGGGCACGAGCGTGGTGATCAGCGCGCTGGGCGGCGCCGGCACCGGGCCGACGACGGTGTGCACCGACGGCGTCCGCTCCGCGGTCACCGCGATGAGGGCGGCGGGGGTGGACCGTCTGATCGCCCTCAGCGCGCACGGCGTGCTGGAGACGCACGACAAGTCGCTGTACTCCTTGGCCGTGTGGGCGAACGTCGCCGAGCGCATGCGCGACAAGGAGGCGATGGAGCCGCTCATCACCGCCTCCGGCCTGGACTGGACGATCGTGCGGCCGCCGAAGCTGGCGGACCACGACGAGATCGGGAAGTACCGGACCGGCACCGACCTGCGGATCCGGTTGTGGAGCTCCATCGGCCGCGCCGATCTCGCCGCGTTCCTGCTCGACGAGGCCGAAACCCCGCGGTACGCCCACGCCTACCCGCGGATCAGCCGGTGAGCGCCGCCGTCCCCGACCTGACCGGGAAGGTCGCCGTCGTCACCGGCGCGACCGGCGGCATGGGTCAGGTCATCGCCGCCGACCTCGTCCGCGCGGGTGCGCACGTGCTCACCGTCGCCCGCGATCCCGCTCGTGCCCACGCTTTGCGCGCACTCCTCGGTGCCCAGGCGAACCGGCTCGACGTCATCCCCGGCGACCTGTCCCGGCGCGCCGACGTCGTGACCGCGGCGAAGACCGTCCTGGAGCGGCACGACCGGATCCACCTCCTCGTCAACAACGCCGGTGCGCACTTCCCCGAACACCGCGTCTCGGCCGACGGCGTCGAGATGCACATCGCCCTCGACTACCTAGCCGCCTACGGCCTCACCACCCTGCTGGACGCGGCGCTGCGCCGCGGCCGGGCCCGCGTGGTGAACGTCGCCAGCGACACGCTCAACGACACCCGGCAGGTCAAGCTCGCCGGCAAGCCGCGGCCGGCGACTCTCGACCTGACCGGCGTCGACGACCTCGCGGAACTCAACCCCGCGGCCGGTTTCGTACCCTTCGAGGCCTACGCACGCGCCAAGCTGATGACCGTCACCGCCGGCTACGCCCTCGCCCGCGACCTCGCCGCCGACGGGGTGACCGTCAACGCCCTGCACCCGGGCATCGTCGCCACCGACATCATCGACGACCTCGTGCCCCCGCTGCTACGCCCCATGCGTGCCCTCATCCGCCGCAGCCTGCTCACCCCCGCCGAAGGAGCGCGAAGCGCCACCCGCATGGCGACCGACCCCGCCATGGCCGGGGTCACCGGCCGCTACTTCAACCGCGACAAGGAAACGAGCACTCCCCCGGTGTCCCACGACCCCGCGACCCAGCGGAAACTCCTTGCGCTGAGCCAGCACCACTTCGCCGGCTGACGACGCGCTCAGATCACCGTGGTGCCGCCGTCGACGACCAGCTCCATGCCGTTGACGTAGCTCGAGTCGTCCGAGGCGAGGAACAACGCGACCGACGCGATCTCTTCGGGGCGGCCCATTTCCCGCCGCGGGATCACGGACTCGAACTGCGCCTTCGTCGCCTCGTCCATCACCTCCGCCAGGATCGGCGTGGCGACCTGGCCGGGGGTCAGCACGTTCACCCGGATCTTCCGGTCCCGCAGCTCGGCCACCCACACCCGGGCGTAGGCGGGCAGCACGGCCTTGCTCGCCGCGTACACGCTCCACTCGGGATAGCCCCGCAGCGACGCGTTCGACCCGGTCATGACGATCGAGCCGCCGTCGTTGAGCAGCGGAAGCGCTTTCTGGATCGTGAACAGCGTGCCGCGCGCGTTCAGCGAGAAGGCGGCGTCGAACTGCTCCGGGGTGATCTCGCCGAGCTTGCCCTGCTCGCCCGTCCCGGCGCTCGCCCACACCACGTCGACCGAACCCTTCTCCCGCTTGACCGTCTCGAACAACCGGTCCAGGTCGTCGAGGTCGGCCGAATCGCCCTGCACGCCGGTGACGTTCCGGCCGATCAGCCTGACGGCGTCGTCCAGCGCGTCCTTCCGCCGGCCCGAAATGAAGACGTGCGCCCCTTCGTCGACGAACAGCTTCGCACCGGCCAGCGCCATCCCGCTCGTCCCGCCGGTGATCACCGCGACCTTGCCATCGAGCTTTCCCACGACCGCTCCATCCACTCACTGTGCCGATGCTATGTACACCGATCTGAGTACCTAACGTAGCGAGCAGCCGAGCGGGACGCAAGCTATGCACACCGAGCGGTACCCGAGTGAGCTAAGCTGGGGATGTGACAGAGGTGGAGAAGGGACCGCGGGGTCTGCGGCGCGGCCGGGGCGCGCGGGAGCGCATCGTCAGCGCGTCACAGCAGCTGTTCCGCGACCAAGGCATCACCAGCACCGGCATGGATCAGCTCTGCGCGGTGGCCGGGGTGTCCAAACGCACGCTGTACCAGCACTTCGCCGGCAAGGACGAGCTGATCGCCGAAGGCCTGCGCCGATTCGACCCCGAGATCCTGCCCGAAGTGTTCGACCGCACCGACCTCACACCTCGCGAGCGGCTCCTCGCCGTGTTCGACGTGCACTCGCCCCTGTGCCCCTTCATCGCGGCGGCCGTCGAAATCCCCGACCCGGGCCACCCCGCACGCGTGCACGCCCGCGACTACAAACTGGGCTTCGCCGCCCGGCTCACCGAGGCCGCCCGCGAGGCCGGCGCCCCCGACCCGGAACAGCTCGGCGAGCAACTGGCGCTGCTCCTGGACGGCGCCTCGGCCCGCAGCCGGGTCCTCGACGCCGAAGCGTTCACCACCGCCGCCGCGGTCGCGGCCGTCCTCGTCGACAACGCCATCCCCGCGGCACCGGCCGCGTAGCACGGCCAACGCCGCTCGCCCACGGCGTGTCCATCCGGGCCGTTGTCCCCCGGGAGAGCTACTCGGGCTGCCCACTCCGGGGTGACGTTCGCGCGGTCCCGCCCTCGCTACCTTCAGCGCCGTCAAAACCATCGAACGGCGGAGGGCGAGCACCATGAGGAAGACACGCGGGTCACGGTTCGCGGCGGCTTTGGCGGTGACCACGCTGACCGTTCTCGGCGCGGCGGCGTGCGACAGCGCGGACGACGAAGACAGCCCGGGGCCGCCCGCGGCGCTCGCGTGGGGACCGTGCCCGGCGGCGGCACCGGGCACGACCCGGGATCCCCGGCTCACCTGCGCGAAAGTGAAGGTACCGCTGGACTACAGCCGGCCGGACCGCGCGTCGATCGAGGTCGTCATCTCCCGGCTGGGGGCCGCCGATCCCGCCAAGCGCCACGGCGTCCTGCTGCTGAACCCGGGTGGTCCGGCGCTGCCGGGGCTCGACACACCCGGCGCGATGGCCCCGACGCTGCCGAAACCCGTCCTGGACGGCTACGACCTGATCGGCTTCGACCCGCGCGGGGTCGGGACCAGCACCCCGCAGAGCTGCGGCCTCGAGAACCCCAGCGTCGCCGCCCTCTTCCCCTACCCCGCCGCCGACGGCTCGATCGACGCGAACGTCCAGGCCGCCCGGGCCACGGCCGCCAAGTGTGCTGCCACGGCCGGGGAGAACCTGCGCTACTTCACCACCGCCAACACCGCCCGCGACCTCGACCGCGTCCGGGAAGCCTTGGGCGAAGCCAAGATCTCGTACTGGGGCCAGTCCTACGGCACCTACCTCGGCACCGTCTACAGTGCACTGTTCCCGGACCGGACCGACCGCGTGATCCTGGAAGGCAACGTCGATCCCGCCCACGTGTGGGCCGGCGAAGCGGCGAGCTGGAGCAAGGGCATGACCGAACGGTTCCCCGACGCGGCCGCCGTCGCCGCCGCGCAGAACGGCGCCCTCGGGCTCGGCGCCACCCCCGCCGAGGTCACCCGGACCTACCTCGCGCTCGCCGACCGGCTCGACCACCAGCCGGCGCCGGTCCCGGGCACGCCGCAGTCGTTGAGCGGGGCGATGCTGCGTGGCGTCACCTACGCGCTGCTCATCCACAACAACACCCTCCCGGTGCTCGCCCAGGTCTGGAAGGCCGCCGGCGACCTGGCCGACGGGCGGGTCACCGACGCCGACGGCGCGGTGCTCAAGCAGGTGTTCGCCGACGGCCCGGCCGCCCCGGGTGTCCCCGCGGACAACCAGGCGACCATGTTCCTGGCCCTCACCTGCGGCGACGCCGAGTGGTCGCACGACGTCGGCGCCTACGCCCGGGCCACCGCCGCCGACCGCACGGCCTGGCCCCTGACCGCGGGCATGCCGGCGAACATCTGGCCGTGCGCGTTCTGGCCGCAACCGGTCGAGAAGCCGGTCACCGTGGCCGGCCAGGGCCCGCGCAACACCCTGATCCTGCAGAACCGCCGCGACCACGCCACGCCGTGGGACTCCGGCCTCGGGCTGCGCCGCGCGCTGGGCACCCGCGCCGCGTTCGTCGGCGTCGGCAACGGCGGGCACTACGTCTACCACGAAGGTTCGGCCTGCGCGGACACCGCCACCACGGCGTTCCTGGACACCGGCCGGCTGCCGGAGAAGGACCTCGACTGCACCGACGTCACAACGCAGTGATCGGCCCGGCGCGGGCGGCCTCTGGACGGAGGCCGCCCGTGCCCTTGACTCTCAACCCGCTCGAGATCCCATAGTGGCGGCATGAAAGAGCTTTACGCCATCGGAGACGTCGTCGCGCCCACTGCCCTCACCGAGGGCGGCTTCCGGCAGTACGACGTGCACGCCGGCCGAAGCGCTGCAGCGACGGGGAACCGCGTTCCCAGTGGACCGCGGAGTCGGTGTTTTGGTGTCGCGGAGGGCAAAACCGCCACCCGGATGACGTCGCGGAAGCACGTCCGCCGGACTAGGCTCGGATCCGGAGTCTCAGCGAAACTCTTCGACAGTCACGGTATCCGCGGACCCGAGGGAGCTATCGACGTGGTCGAGACGCATGACATCGTTCGCCCGCCCGCAGACCTCAGCGCGGCTCTCGCGGCCATCGGCAGCGCGACGGCCAGCGGCGAGCTCAGCCGCATGGGCATCCGCAGCGCGTTCATCAGCGGCCCGGTTTCGGTGACCCCCGGCGTGCGCATGGCCGGCCCGGCGCTGACGCTGCAGTTCCTGCCGAAACGGGAAGACCTCTACCCCGTCGAGGAGTACGAAGAACCGGAGAAGCAGCTGCACCGGCACGTCATGTACCACGCCCGGCCCGGCGACATGATCGTCGTCGACGCGCGCGGCGACATGGAGAGCGGTGTGTTCGGCGAGATGATGCTGACCTACTTCAAGGGCCGCGGCGGCGCCGGCGTCGTGGTCGACGGCTGCCTGCGCGACACCGGCGAGGCCAAGCAGCTCGGCCTCGGGCTCTGGATCCGGGGCGCCACACCGAACTTCCACACCCAGACCGGCATCGTCCCGGCCGCCGTCAACGTGCCGATCGCGTGCGGTGGCACGCTCGTCGAGCCGGGCGACATCGTCGTCGCCGACGACGACGGGGCGGTCGTGGTGCCGGTCAAGCTCGCCCCCGCCCTGGTGGCCCACGCTCGGGAACACGCGGAATGGGAGGAGTTCTCCCGGATCCGGCTGGCCGAGGGCGGCGACATGCGGTTGTACTACCCGCTGTCGGACGAGGCCCGGCCCGAGTACGAGCGGTGGCGCGCCCGGCGGGGCCCGGCCTGACAGCGCTTTCAGCTCCACAACCGGTCGTGGCTCGACTCCCCGTCCCAGTGCGTCGTCTCGGCGAAGAACACCGGGTCGCGGGGGTCGAGGTGGCGGCGCAGCAGCTCCTCGTCGACGTCGCCGAACCCGAGTCCCGGCGTGTCCGGCACGGTGATGTGGCCGTTCCGGATCAGCGGGCGGGGCAGGCCGGTGACGAGGTCGCTCCAGAACCCCACCTCGGCCGCGTGGTGTTCGAGGGCGAGGAAGTTCTCGGTGGCGGCGGCCAAGTGCACGCACGCCATCGTCGCGATGGGCGACGCCGCCAGGTGCAGCGCCATCGCGATCCCGCGTTCCTGCGCGTAGTCGCCGATCCGCTTGGTCTCCGCGATCCCGCCCGCCGTCGCCGGGTCGGGGTGCGCGACGCGGATGGCGCCGGCGTCCAGCAGCGGCCGGAAGCCGTCGAGCAGGTAGATGTCCTCCCCCGTGCACGTCGGGACGTCGACGGCGGTGGTGAGCTGCCGCCACTGGTCGGTCAGCTGCCACGGGATCAGGTCCTCGATCCACGCCAGCGTGAACGGCTCCAGCGCGCGGGCGATCCGGATGGCGGAGTCGAGGGCGATGTGGCCGAAGTGGTCGGCGGCGAGCGCGATGTCGTAGCCGACGACGGAGCGGACGATGTCCACATAGGACACCAGGTGGTCGACGCCCTTCGCGGTGACCTGGATGCCGGTGAACGGGTGCATCGTCGTGGTGTCCGCGCGGGCCCCCGGCGGCGCGATCAGCGCGCCCGGCACGTCCCACAGCAGGTCGATGCCCACGTCCATCTTCAGCATCGTGAACCCGCGCTGCTTGCGGTCCAGCAGCCGGACGCCCATCGCGCGCGGGTCCGGCAGCGACGGCGTGTCCGCGTAGCAGCGGATCTCGTCCCGGAACCGGCCCCCGATCAGCGCGTACGCGGGCACGCCGTACGCCTTGCCCGCCAGGTCCATCAACGCCATCTCGACGCCGGAGACCCCACCGCCCTGGCGGCCGTGGAACCCGAACTGCTTGATCTTGCGGAAGATCTTGTCGACGTCGCAGGGGTTCTCCCCGACGAGCCGGCTCTTGAGCATCAGCGCGTAGGTGGCGCTGGCCCCGTCGCGCACCTCCCCGTAGCCGGACAGGCCCTGGTTGGTGTCGATCCGGATGATCGACGAGCGGAACGGCACCCCGGCCAGGTTGGCCACCCGCAGGTCGGTGATGCGCAGCTTGCTCGGCCGGGACGCCGTCGCGACGTACTCCTCCGTGATCCCGCTCATCCCTTTACCGCTCCCGCGGTGAGCCCCTCGGTCAGGAACCGCTGCCCGAACCCGTACATGAGCACGACCGGGATGCTGACCAGCAGCGACGCGGCGGCCAGCTGCCCCTGCGGGACGACGTCGCCGAAGATCATCGACTGCATGCCGACCGGCAGTGTCTTGTAGTCGTCCTTGGTGATGAACACGAAGGCGAACAGGAACTCGTTCCACGCGTTGGTGAGCGTGAACAGCGCGACCGCGAGCAGGCCCGGTTTGGCCAGCGGCAGCACGATCCGGCGGAACGCCCCGAACCGCGTGCAGCCGTCGACCAGCGCGGCCTCTTCGAGCTCGGCCGGGATCGACTTGAAGTAGCCGACGAGCAGCCACGTCGCGAACGGCAGGGTGAACGTGGGGTAGGCGAGCACGAGCGACCACAGCGAGTCGTTGAGCCCGATCCCGCTCATCAGCTGGTAGAGCGGGATGAACAGCAGCGCGCCCGGCATCACGTAGGTGAGCAGGATCGTCACCGTGAAGCTCTCCGAACCCCGGAACTTCAGCCGGGCCAGCGCGTAGCCGGCGAGCGCCGCGCAGACCAGGGCGATCACGGTGGACGCCACCGACACCAGGATCGTGTTGAGGTACCAGGTGCCGAACGCCCGGCCCGAGAACAGGTTGGTGAACTGCTCGGTGCTCCACGGCGTCGGCCAGAGGTCGTCGCCGCGCGCGACGATCTGGTCGTCGGACTTGAAGGCCGTGACCGTCATCCAGTAGATCGGGGCGAGCACGAAGCCCAGCAGGGCCACGAGCGCGACCCCCGAACCGGTGGCGCCGACCACGCGGGCGGCCAGCCGGTTGCCCCGCGTGGCGAGTACCGAGACCGCCCGGCCGACGACGGCCGCGAGCACCACGAACACGCCCAGCACGAGCGCGGCCTTCCACACGATCTGCGGCGACGCCCAGACCAGCACGAGCACCGAAGCCGCGACGATCACCCACGGCAGGGCCCGGCGCTGGGCGGGACTCAGCCGCCGTCGCCCCATATCCGCGGCGCCCGGCTGGTCGGTGCGCCGCATCATCCGCACGAGGATCACCACGAGGACGGCGATGATCGGCAGCATCACCAGCGTGACCGCGGCGCCCGCACCCAGCTGCAGCTGCTGGATGGCCTTCGAGTAGGCCACCATCACGTACGGGGCGGTGGCGTCGCCCGGGCCACCTTGGGTCATCAGCCAGATCAGGTCGAAGTTGTTGAACGTCCAGATCGACGACAGCAGCACCGTCACGATCATGACCGGCCGCAGCCCCGGCAGCGTGATGTGCACGAAGCGCTGCCACAGCGAGGCGCCGTCCACCATCGCGGCCTCGTGGAGACCGCTGTCGATGGCCTTGAGCCCGGCGAGGAACGTCACCGTGAAGAACGGGACGCCCTTCCAGACGTTGACCAGGATGACCGCCGGCAGCGCGAGCGCGGGATCGGACAGCCACTCCGCCGGCCACTTGTCGACGAGCCCGATCGCGGCGAGGGCGGGCCCGATCCCGGAGTCGGTCAGCAGGACGTTGACGCTGCCGAAGATCGGGTCGAGCAGCGAGCGCCAGGTGAAGGCCGTGACGACCGTCGGGATCACCCACGGCAGCAGGATCACCCCGGCGATGATCGCCCGGCCGCGGCGCATGTGGTGCAGCATCAGCGCCGCGATGAGGCCGAAGACCACCTTGAAGATCTCGGCGTAGGCGGTGAAGACGAACGAGTTGAGCACGCCCTTGTGGAACACGGCGTCGTCGACGAGGGCGGTGTAGTTGTCCAGCCCGACGAAGACCGTGTCCGCACCGTGGCGCTCGGTGGCGCTGGTGACGACCGAGCTGATGATCGGGACCAGGATCAGGCCGGCGACCAGCACCAGCGTCGGCCCGATGAACACCGCCGCGAGGCGCCAGTCGCGCCCGAGCCGCCGCTGGGCCGGGGTGAGCGAGGACGACGCGCCCGGCGCCGGACGGGCCGGCGCCGGGGGTGTCCTCTTCGGACGCAGGACGGTCACTGCCGGTAGCCCTGTTGCTCGAAGATCTGGACGATCCGGGTGTGGGTCGAGGCCACGGCGTCGGCCGGCCGGGTGCCCTGGATGACCGACTGCATCATGTCGGTCAGCAGGTAGGCGGCGGTGGCGGCCTGCTCGCCGGGGCTCGGCGCCTGGGGGAAGGCGTAGCCGGTCTTGGTCTTGATCGGGAGCGCCGCGCGGGTCTGCTCGCGCAGCGCGGCGAAGGCCGGGTCACCGGTGGTGTAGTACGGGTCGGAGTCCCACACCTTGTCCCACGAGGGGTTCACCAGGCACGGCGCTTCCTTCGCGACACCGAGCAGCGCGCTCCCGCCGACCATGAACTTCGCGACCAGCTTGGCGAGGTCGGGGTTCTTCGCCCCCTTGAACACGACGAACGAGTTGGACTCGCCGTACGCGAGCGGCCGGTCGAGCGCCGGTCCGGTGGCGCCGTTGAACGGGTGGGTGTTGGCGTAGACCGGGTTCTTCTTGGTCTTCGAGTCGGCGTAGACGCTGAACTGGTTGAGCGTGAGCCCCAGGATCTGGGCCAGCCAGTTCTCGTTGTTGCTCGAGTCGGTCCAGCTGCCGATCCCGGGTGGCAGCATCGGCGCGTACTTCGGGTTCGTGTAGATGTCGCCGATGAACGTGACGGCTTCGACGGTTTCCGGCGAGTTGAACGTCACCTTCGTGCCGGTGTTGTCCGCGATCGCCCCGCCGTAGGTGTTGATGACGTTCGCGATGAAGCCGTTGGCGTCGCCGGAGCGGTTCACCGTGAGCCCCCAGCCGAAGCGCCGCTTCGCCGGGTCGGAGACGGCCAGCGCGTTGTCGCGCAGCTCTTCCCACGAGTAGTGGGGCTTGAGCGGGAGACCCTTTTCCTGGTACCAGTCCTTGCGCAGGTACATCCCGGTCGCGATGAAGTGGTACGGGATCGCGAACCAGCGCCCGTCGAACACGCAGTAGTTGGCCGCCTCCGTCGCGGGCTCCCCGTAAAGCGCTTTCATCTCGGTGACCACGTCGGTGACGTCGGTGAGGGCGCCGAGGTTGTGGAGCTGGCCGACGAACCGCCGGTCGCTCAGGAAGGCCAGGTCGCGGTTGGTGCCCGCCTTCACCTCGGCGTCCATCTTCGCGACCATGTCACCGGCGTCGCCGGAGACCAGGTCGTTGCGGACCGTGGTGCCGGTGGCCTGCGCGAACACCTGCAACGACTTGTCCAGCGCCTTGTTGGCGGCCTCCGAGTACAGCTTCTGCGAGAGCATCCCCGCCGACCCGCCGCGGAGCGCGGCCGCCTGATCGAGCAGCGCCTTGGGGACCTGGACGTCGACCTGCGGCGCGGGTGCGGGGCCGCTCCCGCACCCGGCGAGGCCGAGCACGCCCAGCGCGCTCACTCCCGCGCTCATCCCGAGGAACGTGCGTCTCGACAGGTCCGTTTTCTCTTCCATGACAACTCCTCTCGCGTCCGATCGAGCGGACGCGTACCGACGGGGCGACGGTGCAACCGGCGGGACAGCGAGGCGAGCGCCCCGCTGCGGGTCGTTCATGCGGCGAAGGACGCCGAACTGTTGCGTGCGGTGTGGGGCACGCCGAAGTCGAGCGAGGCACGGGCGTAGCGCGGGTCGTCGCGGTGGAAGAAGTTCTCGCCCAGCAACAAGGTGCGGTCCGGGTGTCCGGCCGCCGGTGCGAGGAAGGGTGCTGCCATGCCTCGTCCGTCCTCGTCGTCGGTTCCGGATCCCGGTCGTGCGGTGTGGCTAGCGCCGCCCGGTGGCCCGCTTGGTTCGCTGCGTCTGGGCGATGAGCGTGGAGTTGTTGCTCAGGTGCTTGCGCATCGCCGCGCGGGCCCGTTCCGGGTCGCGCGCCACGAGCGCCTCGTAGATGTCCGTGTGGTCGGTGGTGGCGCAGCGCAGCGCGGCCGGCCCCTCGTTGGTGATGCGCCGGCTGGCCGTGCCGAGCCAGCGGGCGGAGTACATGATCCGGTCGAGGATGCGGTTGTCGGCCGCCCGGCAGATCTCCATGTGGAACTCGTGGTCGACCTCGAGGTAGGCCTCGGGATCCGCCTCCAGCACCGACATGCGGTCGATCTCGGCCCGGAGCCGGGCCAGCGTCTCGTCCGTGACGGTGGCCGCGGCCATCGCGGCGAGTTCGGGTTCGAGCAGCACGCGCAGCTGGTGCAGTTCCTGCAGCAGCTCGCCGACGATCTCCGCGGGCAGCCACTCGATCAGCAACGGGCTCAGGTAATCCCACTCAGCGCGGGGACGCACGACGACGCGGCGGCCCTGCGCGACATCGACGATGTCGAGTGAGGCGAGGATCTTGAGCGTCTCCCGCGCCACCACACGGGACACCCCGAACTCCTGGGAGATGTCGAGCTCCGACGGGGCCCGGCCCTCCTCGAACTCGCCGCTGACGATGCGCCGGGTCAGGTGGGCCGCCACCTGCACCGGCAGAGTCCGGACCTTGACAGCGTCCGGTGACTCTTGTCTCCTTTGCATGTCATCAGCTTATCGGACAAGTTGGACCTCGCGACAGTCCATTCGTACGCACTACCCGGCGGCGGGAGAACAATGCGGATCGTGAACGTCACGACGGCGGTGGTGGCCTACCACGGTCAGGCCACGCTGGTGCGGATCGACACCGACGAGGGCATCAGCGGGTTCGGCGAGGCCAATCCCGACGCCGGCGCGGGCGCCGTCGTCGGGATGATCGGCTTCCTGGCGCCCCTCCTGATCGGCGAGGACCCGCGCAACGTCGAGCGGTGCTGGGAGAAACTGCGGCGCAGCAAGGTTTTCGCGGGTGTCCAGGGCGGAGTGTCGGTGATCGCGCTGTCCGGGATCGAGCTCGCGCTGTGGGACATCGCGGGCAAGGCCGCGGGCCAGCCCGTCTACCGGTTGCTCGGCGGGAAGTTCCGCGACCGCATCCGCCTCTACGCCGACTGCGGCGACGGCGACGACCCGGCGGGCTCGATCGCCGGGTGCGTCGACCGGGCCCAGCGGATGGTCGCCGAAGGCTTCACCGCCATCAAG
This sequence comes from Amycolatopsis sp. WQ 127309, assembly GCF_023023025.1. Classification (NCBI taxonomy): domain Bacteria; kingdom Bacillati; phylum Actinomycetota; class Actinomycetes; order Pseudonocardiales; family Pseudonocardiaceae; genus Amycolatopsis; species Amycolatopsis sp. WQ 127309. The sequence continues at coordinate 7,757,615 of NZ_CP095481.1, read as the reverse complement.
TTCGACATCGACAACCTGCGCCACCCGGCCAAGTTCGACGATTTCAACCACACGATCAACGCCGCCGAGCTGCGCTCGATGGTCGAGCGCGTGGCCGCCGTCCGGGAAGCGATCGGACCGGACGTCGATCTGGCCATCGACCTCCACGCGCGCTACGACGTGCCGAGCGCGTGCCGGATCTCGTGGGAGCTCGAGCCGTTCCGCCTGATGTGGCTGGAAGAACCGCTGCCGGCGGAGAACATCGACGCGCTGGTGCGGGTGCGGGAGCAGACCCGCACGCCGATCTGCGCGGGCGAGAACCTCTACCTGCGGTGGGGATTCCGCGAACTGCTCGAACGCGGCGCCGTCGACGTCATCGAACCGGACGTGCCGAAGTGCGGTGGTCTCGCCGAGGCCAAGAAGATCGCCAACCTCGCGGAGCTGCACTACATCCCGTTCGCACCGCACCTGGTGTCGACGCCGCTGGGCACGATGGCCACGTCGCACATGTGCGGCGCGATCCCCAACTTCCTGGTCCAGGAATGGCACGCCCTCGAGGAGCGCGCGGTGTGGGACAGCTACGTCCACGCCCCCGACGGCAGCGGCTCGATCGTCAAGGACGGCTACATCACGCTTCCCGACACCCCCGGCATCGGCGTGGAGCTCGACATGGACGGCGTCCGGGCCCACGCCGTCGCGGGTTACGGGGTGTTCGAGTAGCCGGTCACGCTAGCCGACCCGGGCACCGTCCGCGCGGTCAGTACACAGTGGAGGGTCGGCTCGTGCTCGGCCGCCTGGTCCGCAAAGCCGGTCAGGACGGCTCGTCGCCCTGGGCGTTCCGGCTGCGGTAGGCCGCGACGCTGGCGCGGTGGGCGCAGGTCCGGGTGCAGTACTGCTTCGAGCCGTTGCGCGAGAGGTCCACGAAGGTGCCCCGGCAGTTCGGTCCGGCGCACACGCCGAGCCGAGCCGGGCCGAGCGTGGCGATCACGGCGGCCAGCGCGCTCAGCGTGGTCGCGGCCAGGTGCGCCGAGCAGCGGTCGGTGCCGGCGGTGACCTCGGTCCACCAGCGGTCGTGGTCGTGGCGCAGCGCCGGGGTGGCGCGGCTGCGGCGCAGGCCGTCGTTGATCAGGGCCGCGGCTCCGGCCGCGTCGGTGGCGGCTCGTTCGAGCACGGCGCGCACCGTCTCGCGCACCGTGCGGACCTCCGCCAGATCGGTGCCGGTGAGCCGCCGCGGACCGGTCGCCTGATCCGCGACCAGGCCTGAATGGGCGTCGAGGAAGTCCCGGAGCTGCGCCACGGTCTCGAGCGCGTCCTCCCCCTTGATCGGCTTCCAGGTGTTGGCGAGATCGACGGCCGCCTGGACCGCCGCGTCGGTGTAACACGCATCGAGCATTTGACGTGTCTCCTCACCGTTCCGTAACGTGACATCCAAAGCAGCTGTCACGTGTCACACCATACCGAGAGGAGACGACGATCCCAGCGGACGGGACCCTCAGCGGCGCATCGGACCACACCCCGGACGGGCGCCGGCTGGGGCTGGTCCTGGGGTTGCTGGTGCTGCCCCAGTACGTCGCACTGGGCGCGCCGTCGGTGGCACTGCCGGCCATCGGCCGCGGGCTCGCGGTGCCGTTCGGGGCCACGGCCTGGATCCTCGCCGCGTGGTCGCTGACGTCCGCGCTCGCGATGCCGGTCGCGGGCCGGCTGATGGGCCGGTGGAGCCCCTTCCGGGTTCTCGTCGCCGGGGTCGTGACCCTCGCCGCGGGCTCGGCGCTCGCGGGAGCCGGCCCGACGCTGCCGGTCGTCATCGCCGGCCGGCTGCTCGGGGGCGCCGGGGCGGGCGCGACCGTGATCGCCGTCTTCGCCGCGGTCACCGCCCTTCCCGGGCGGGAACGGATCCGGGCGCTGGGGATCATCGCCGCCGCCAGTGCGACGGCGTCGGCGTGCGGGACCCTGCTGGGCGGGGCGGTCACCGCCTGGCTGGGGTGGCGGGCCGTGCTCGCGATCCCGGTCGTCGCGCTGCCCCTCCTGCCGGCGGCATGGGCGAGCAGGCGCTCGTTCGCGCCTGCCGGTGGCGGCGAGCCGGCGGGGCGGTTCGACGTCGCCGGCGCGGCCGTGCTGTCGGTGCTCGCCGGCGCGGTGATCACGCTGCTGCAGGCCCACTCGGTCGGCCTGCCCGCTCCGGTGACGCTCGTCGTGGCCGCCGCCGGGGCGCTCGCCGCCGTCGGGCTGTGGTGGCGCGTACGGCGCACGCCCGACGGGTTCGTGCCTCGCCGGGTGATCACGGCCCGCGGCTTCCTGCCGGCCGGGATCATCGGCGGGACGGTCTTCGCCGGCTACTACGGGGTGCTGTTCCTCGCCCCGTCCCTGATCGAGCAGGCCACGGGCGGTGGCGCCCTGGAAGCCGGCGCGCTCCTGGTCCCGGCCGCCGCCTGCTCGGTACTGGCCGGACGGCTGGTCGGCACCCTGACCGGCCGGTTCCCCGGTTGGCGGATATCGGCCGGGCTGGCGGCCCTCACGGTCGTCGGTGTGCTCGTGGTCGCCGTCTTCACCGGGCCGGTCCCGGTCGTCGCCGGCACGGCGCTGACCGTGTGCGGGTTCGCCGGCGCGCAGGCCGTCCTGGTGGGCCTCGCACCGGATCTGGTCGACACGCGCGACCGCGACACCGCGCAGGGCCTGCTCACCTTCATGATTTTCCTGGGCGGCGGGATCGGCCCGGCCGCGGTCGCGGGCCTGTCCGGCGTCGTGCCGGTGCCGGTGGCCCTCGCCGTGCTCGCGGCCCTGCCGCTGGCCGGACTCGTCCTCAGCCTGACCCGGCGCCCCGGCGCCCGACCCGCATCCGATCCGAGAAAGGGAGGCCACTGTGGCCGCCGAACCGTTCGAAGCCAGCGTCACCGAAGCCGAGATCGCGGATCTGCGTGACCGGTTGCGCCGGACGCGGTGGCCCGATCCCGAGCCGGTGGACGACTGGTCGCAGGGCTTGCCGCTGGCCTACGCGCAGGAGCTGTGCCGCAGCTGGGCCGAGGACTACGACTTCGGGTTCGCCGCGCGGCTGAACGTCTTCCCGCAGTACCGCGACACCGTCGACGGGCTGGGCGTCCACTTCCTGCACGTCCGCTCGCCGGAGCCGGGCGCGTTCCCGCTGGTGCTCACGCACGGGTGGCCGGGTTCGGTGCTCGAGTTCCTGGACGTCCTCGGCCCGCTGACCGACCCGCGCGCGCACGGCGGTGACCCGGCGGACGCGTTCCACGTCGTCGCGCCGTCGCTGCCCGGCTACGGCTGGAGCGACAAGCCGTCGACGACCGGCTGGGGCGTCAAGCGCATCGCGCGCGCCTGGGACACCTTGATGGTGTCGCTGGGCTACGAGCGGTACGGCGCGCAGGGCGGCGACTGGGGTTCGGCGGTGTCCGGCGCGCTGGGCGAGGTGGCGCCCGAGCGGGTCGCGGCCGTGCACGTGAACCTGGGGTCCGTCGCGCTGGGGACGTTCGACGACCCGACGCCCGCGGAGCGCGTGAACCTCGCGGCCGCGGAGGAGTTCCAGCGCACCGGCCGGGGGTATTCGGGACAGCAGTCGACCCGGCCGCAGACGCTCGGCTACGGCCTCACCGACTCCCCCGCGGGCCAGGCCGCCTGGATCGCCGAGAAGTTCCGGGCCTGGACGGACAACAACGGCCACGCCGAGGACGCGGTGTCGCGGCAGCAGATCCTCGACGAGATCTCGGTCTACTGGTTCACCGCGTCGGCCACGTCGTCGGCGCGCCTGTACTGGGAGAGCTTCGCCGACTTCCGGGACACGGTCACCGCGCCGTCCGGGGTGTCGGTCTACCCGCGCGACATCACGGTCCCGTCGCGCCGCGAGGCCGAGCGGCGCTTCACCGACCTGCGCTGGTTCGAGGAACTGCCGCGAGGTGGCCACTTCGCCGCATTGGAGCAGCCGGAGTCGCTGGTCGAGCAGGTGCGCGGGTTCTTCCGCCTCTTCCGCTGACGCCACGGAAGCCCGCGCGGTCCCGTGCAACCGCGCGGCCGGGCACTTCCGTCTGGGGAGCGTGCCCATGCGAAGACTGCCCGCCGTGGCCGGCGTCCTGCTCCTCCTCGCCGCCGCCACGGCGTGCGGCCGCACCGAACCGGGGTCCGGAGACCTTCCGGCGCTGTGCTCCCCCGGCTACGAACCCCGGGAACTCGTCGACCGCCCCCTCCAGGTGGCGCTTCCCAGCCTCTCCGGCCGCACCCCGGCCGGAGCCCGCACCACCGACGCGGCGGCGATCAGGAAGATCGCCGCCGCCGCGTGCTCCCTGCCGGCCCCGCCGTCGGACATCGCCTGCACCCTCGAACTCGGCCCGAGCTACGAACTCCGCTTCCTCGACACCCAGAACCGGACCACGACGCTCACCGCCGCCAGTTTCGGTTGCCAGTTCGTCGAAGGGCCGGGCCTCCACCGGTACGACGCGAAACCCCTCTGGGACGCCCTGGCCGCGGCCGGTCTCCCCGCGCCGCAGCCTCGCTGACGCCCGCCGGGAGCTCACCACCTGTAACGGCCCCGCCACCGTTCGCGACCTACGAAGACCAGCTCAGCGAGGAGTGATCGATGGCCGTCGAGGTAAGTACCAGCCGCAGCTACGAAGACAAGTATCCGCACGGCGAGCACTTCGAAGCCTCGCGGCCGGAAGGGATCCTCTACGTCTACGGCGGCAAGGACCCCCAGGGCGACGACAAGGTCCTCGCCATCTACGCGCCGGGGAACTGGCAGTCCGTGAAGATCACGGAGGGCAAGGAGAAGTGAGCGCCCGCCGGAGTTCGTCGAGCCACGCGGTCATCTGCGCGCTCAGGTCGTCCCCGGTGCGGGCGTCGACGTTGTCCGCGTGCAGTTCCAGCACGGGGATCCCCGCGGCGCGCAGAGCGCGGGTGGTGAAGTAGCCGCCGCGGGCGTCGTCGGAAACCAGGTGCACGACGCCGTCGACGCCGTGGTGGCGCGCTTCCTTGACGTACCACCCGGCCGACCACGGCGGCGTGTAGAGCTGGTCGCCGAACGCGGCGAAGCGGGCGGCGAGGGCGCGCAGCGGGTCGTCGCCGTAGCGCAGGTAGCCGTCCGCGGCGATCGCGAGGTACATCGACCAGACGAAGACCGCGCCGTGTGACCGCTGGAACCGCCGGTAGAACTCGAGGTCGAACCACAGGCCGCGGCCGATCCACATCAAGCGCAGCCGCTCGTCCGGGCAGGCCGCGACGCCGGCGTCGATCCGGTCGCGCACCTCGTCGTGGAACGCGCGGGCGGCGTCGCGGGCCCACTCGGTGCCGCGGTGCCACTGGGGCACCATGACGCTCGGGATGCCGTCGGTGACGGCGATCGGGCACGGCCGGGCCGCGGCGATCAGGTCGCGGGTACGGCGGTTCCACTCCTGCTGCTCGTTGACCAGCGCCATGACGTCCCGGAAGCGGGTCTCGGAGAACACCCGTCCGGTGGTCTGCTCCAGGAACCGGATCAGGCCGGTCAGCTCGCCGGTCAGCAGGTCGAGCCGATCGCTCCCGATGGCCTCCTCCCAGCGGTGCGGCATCAGCTCCCACCACCGCTCGGGCACCGCGTTCTCCGCCGCGCTCTCCAGCGGGTAGTACGTGACGCCGGGCTGCGCGTCCCAGACGTCGAAGATCTTCCGGGACGCGTCGCCGGTGGTCTCGCCGAGCACGATCGACGGCGTCGGCAGGCCACCCCACGGCGCCTGACCGGGATCGTCCTCGAACGCCGACGCCAGCGACGTGGCGCTGTACTGCTCGATGTAGTCGGGGTAACCGCGGTCGCGCAGCAGGCCGAGGTAGCGCTGGGTCTGGCGTTTCGCCGCGACGATCGAGGCCCACCACTGGTTGACGACGTACGGGATGCCCATCGCGCGGAAGATCTCCTGGGGCGCGTCCGCGTTGACGAGCGCCAGCGGCGCACCGGCGGCGACGTCGTCGCGCATCCCGGCGAACCACTCGCGCTGGTAGCCGGTCGCGGTGGTCGCCGAGGTCAGCCGGCCGGTCATCCCGCGACCCCGGCCGGGAGGAGCGCCGCGAGGGCGTCGCCGGTCAGCTCGCCGTACGGCTGCCGCTCCGCCAGCACCGCCCGCAGTCCGGTGGCGGCCCGCTGCGCCGGGAAGTCCCACGGCGGGGCGTCGTCGTGGACGCGCACGTAGGAGAACAGGACTTCCGCGTCGCAGGCCCGGGCGGCCGCCGCAGTGTGCGCGGCGCGCTGCCGGATGGACGCGCGGGGCGCGGCCGGGCCGTTGTGCTGGTACCGCTCGGCGAGCGCGAGTCCCGTCGGCGCCGCGCACGTGCGCGCGAAGAGCAGTTCGCCCCAGTCGTGGTCCTCCCCCACGATGAGAAACCCGTTGTCCTCCAACGTTTTGTAGACGCCGGGGTCGTCGTGGGAGCTGCCGGTGAGGAACAGCCGCACCCCCTCGACCTCGGGCGAGTCGTCGGCCACGCGGTCGGCGAGCGCGGTGGCCGCCGTGACCGGCAGCCTGGTGGTCGCGGCGACCAGGGTGAGGAACTCGGTGCCGCTCAGCCGGTTCTCCCGGCGCAAAACAGCGCAGCGGCCGAGCGAGCGCCGCAGGGTGTCGTGCGCGGTGATCGCCGCGGCGAGGTCGTCGTCGGAGATGGGCCGCCAGCGGCCGAGCCACTCGCGCAGCTGGGCGATCTTCGCGTGGACGTACCGGGTGGTCGTGTGGTGCGGCAGGTGCAGGACGTCCACCAAGCGCACCGGCGGCAACCGCAGCTCCGGCTCGACCCGGTGCAGCTCGCGCAAGGCGTAGAACAGGCGCAGCGAGGCTTCGCAGTCGCGGGAGACGACGACGGCTTCGAGCGGCCCGTAACCGCCGGTGAGGATCCGCGTCAGGATCGACCGGGCGACCGGATCCACACCGCGGCCGAGGTAGCGGTCGCCAAGCGTGCTGTCCTCGCCCGGCTTCCCGGTCAGCCGCAGCGGCAGCAACCCGGCCGCGGTGATCAGCTCGACCGGGACGTCCGCGCCGACGTACCCCACCGTCGGCGCGCTCAAATGACCGCCTCCGCGACCAGCTCCGCCAGCTGCTGTTCGGTGTAGCCGAGCAGCTCGCGGTAGACGTGCTCGTTGTGCTCGCCGAGCGCGGGCGCGGGCCGGTCCAAGGCGACGCGGGCGGCGGAGAACCGGATCGGCACGCCGGTCCCCGCCAGGTCGGCCACCGCGCCGTGGCGCGGGTGCCGCAGCGGCACGACCTCCTCGCGCGCCAGGACCAGCGGATCCCGCACCGCCTCACGCGGCTCGCGGACCTCGGCCGCGGGCACCCCTTCGGCGGTGAACGCGGCGAGGATCTCCGCCAGGGGCCGCACCCGGCACCACTCGCGGATGAGGTCGTGCAGCTCGTCGGCGGCCCGCACCCGCTGGTCGCGCGTGCGGTAGCGGTCGTCCTCGGCCAGGTCCGGCCGGCCGATCGCCCGGAGCACGCCGTGGGCGAACGCGTCGGTCGGCGCGCAGAGGGCGAGATAGCCGTCAAGAGCGGGCAGGATCCCGAACGGCGCGAGCCGCGGCACCATCGAGCCGGTGCGCTGGGGCAGACCGACCGCGTCGAAGGCGTCGAACGGCTCGCACGCGACGAGCGAGGTCAGCGCGCCGAGCATCGACACGTCCACGCGCTGGCCCTCGCCGGTGTGCTCGGCCTGCAGCAACGCCGACACCGTGCCGACCACGGCGAACAGCGGGGCCAGCAGGTCGCCGATCGGCAGGCCGAACCGGACCGGGCCCTCGTCGGGCTCCCCGGCGGTCATCATCACCCCGCTCAGCGCCTGGATGATCGAGTCCATCGCCTTGCCCGAGCCCGGGCCGCCCTGGGCGCCGAACCCGCTGATCGAGGTGTAGACGAGCCGCGGGTTGATCTCGCGGACGCTCTCGTAGGAGATGCCGAGCCGCTCGGTGACGCCCGGGCTGTAGTTCTCCACCAGCACGTCGGCGTCGCGGACGAGGTCGGTGAACACGGCGCGAGAGCGCGGGTTCTTCAGGTCGAGGGTGACGCTGAGCTTGTTGCGCCCGCGCAGCAGCATCGACACCGACAGGTCGTCGTCGTGGCGGCGGGCGAGGTTCAGGCCGTCGCGGCCGACGTAGGGCGCGTTGTTGCGCGACGAGTCGCCGCCGGTGGCCGGGTTCTCGACCTTGATCACGGTGGCCCCGAGCCCGGCGAGCAGCAGCGTCGCGTACGGCCCGGCGAGCGCGGTGGTCAGGTCGACGACGACGCGGCCGGCCAGTGGCTGGTCGGTCATGTGGAGGCTCCCTCGGAGAGATCGACGAGCACTTCGGTACCGCGGGTGGTGAACCGGCCGTTGAGGCCCGCGCCGCGGGTGATGTCCTCGACGTACTTCGCCACGGCTTCGCCTTCCGGGGTGCCGCCGACGGGCACCGGACGGCCCTGGTCGTCGACCCGGCAAGGCACGAAACCGGCTTCGTGCAGCCCGGTTTCGTCGAAGCGGCAGAAGGCGATGGCGGTGTTGCGGCTTTCGGGGTGGAACGGGAAGAACGGCATGTCCGGGTCGGGCGCGAAGCCGTAGAGCTTGGTCCGGCGTTCGGCCCACGCGCGGAGTTCGTCGGCCCCCACGCCCGCGCCCGGCGTCAGCGCGTGGGTGACCGTGACGAAGTTGCCGAGCCCGTGGAACACCGGCCGTCCGTTGTAGACCTCGATGCCGCGCATGATGTGCGAGTGGTGGGAGAACACCGCGTCGGCCCCGGCGTCGACCGCGGCGCGGGCGACCGGGCTCTCGTACATCGCGACCACGACCGGGGTGTGCCCGACGCCCTTGTGCAGCGACACGAGCACGATGTCGGCCTCCGCGCGCAGCCGGCGCACGTCGTCGGCCATCGCCGCCAGGCTGTCGGGATCGGCGAAGGTGTAGATCTTCGGCGGGCCGCCCGGGCTCGCGTGGTCGAGCTCGTAGTGGGTGAGCACGTGCACGTACGCGCAGCCGGGCTTGCGGGAGGCGGCCCACGAGTCGCGCGGGCCGACGCAGTTGTAGGACAGCACGCCGATCCGCAGGCCGCCCCGCTTCACGATCGCCGGGCGCCGGGCCCGCGCGAGGTCCGGCCCGGCGCCGGCCGTCAGCAGGCCCGCCGCGCGGGAGTAGGCGATCGTGTCGGCCAGTCCGCCGTCGCCGGCGTCGCAGACGTGGTTGCCCGCCAGGGTGACCACCGCGAAGCCCGCTTGGGCCACCGCCTTCAGCGCCATCGGGTCCGCCGGCGGCGCGGGGACGTCGGTGCTGCTCTGGACGGCCGTCGTGGAGTGGGGAACCTCGATGTGCCCGATCGCCAGGTCCATCTCCCACAGCACCGGCGCGGCGGGCGCGAGGAAGAAATCCGGATCCGGTTCGTCCAGGATGAGGTCGCCGACGGCGCCGACAGTGATCACGAAACACCCTCCTTTTCGGACAGATGGCGGGACAGGAAAGCACGCAGCCGGTCGGTCCGGGGCCGGGTGAACAGCTCCTCCGGCGGGCCTTCCTCGACGATCCGGCCGGCCTCCATGAACACGCACCGGTCGGCCACTTCGCGCGCGAACGCCATCTCGTGGGTGACGACCACCATCGTGGTGCCCGCCGCCGCGAGGTCCCGCAGCACGGCCAGGACCTCGTCGACCAGCTCGGGGTCGAGTGCGCTGGTCGGTTCGTCGAACAGCATGATCCGCGGCCGCACCAGCACGGCCCGCGCGATCGCGACCCGCTGCTGCTGCCCGCCCGAGAGCTGCCGCGGGTAGTGCTGCTCCCGGCCGGCCAGGCCGATGCGCGCCAGCAGCTCCCGCGCCTCACCCTCCACAGTGGACCGATCCCGCCGGTGCACGCGGATCGCCGCGTCGGTGACGTTGCGCAGCACGGTGAACTGCGGGAAGAGGTTGAACTGCTGGAAGACCATGCCCATCCGGCGCCGCTGGGCGGCGATCCGCCGCTCGCTCAGCGGGCGCAGGCCGCCGGGCGAGCGCCGGTGGCCGAGCAGCTCGCCGTCGAGGTACATCGCGCCGCCGTCGACGGACTCCAGCTGGTGGGCGCAGCGGACGAGCGTCGACTTGCCCGAGCCCGACGGCCCGATGACCACGACGGTCTCGCCTTCGTGGACGTCGAGGCTGACCCCCGCCAGCGCGTCGACCGTGCCGAACCGCTTGCGGACGTCGCCGATCCGCAGCACCGGGGCGCTCACCGGGCACTCCGGTGACCACGCGAGAACCGGCGTTCCAGCCGGCGTTGCCCGGCCGTCAGGACGGTGACCACGACCAGGTACCAGAAGCAGGCGACCAGCAGCATCGGCACGATCTCGTAGGTGCGGTTGTAGATCACCTGCACCGAGTGCAGCAGGTCCGACATCGCGATGACCGACACCAGCGCGGTGCCCTTGAGCACGTTGATGAACTGGCTGCCCGCGGGCGGGATGATCACGCGCATCGCCTGCGGCAGCACGATCCGCAGCAGCGTCTGCCCCGGCGGGTACCCCATCGCGCGGGCCGCGTCGCGCTGGCCGGGATCGACCGACGACACCCCGGCGCGGAAGATCTCCGCCAGGTAGGCCGACTCGACCAGCGACAGGCCGATCACCGCGGCGGTCAGCGGCGTGATCACCGCGTTGGCGTCCCAGCTGCCGAAGACCGGGCCGAACGGGATGCCGATCGACAGCCGCGGCAGCAGGTAGGCGAGGTTGAACCAGAAGATCAACTGCACCAGTGGCGGGATGCCGCGGAACAGGCCCACCCACAGCGTCGCCACCCACCGCGCGGGCCCGAACCCGCTCAGCTGCATCGCCGCGACCACCCCGCCGGCCAGCGACCCGAGCACCATCGCCGCGATCGCGAGCACCACCGTGGTGCCCAGCCCCGCCAGGACGCTCTTCTCGAAGAGGTACTTCGCCACGACGTCCCACTGGAAGCGGGAGTTGCCGACCAGGAAGACGACCAGCTGCGCCGCCAGCACCGCGAGCACGAGCACGAACAGCCAGCGCAGCGGCCGGAAGCGGCCGCGCGCGGACGCGACGTCGTCGTGGGCCGCGGCCGTTTCTTCCACAGTGGACATCGCGGTCATTTCGCGGACGCCGCGTCGAACAGCGGCTGCGGGACCGTGACGTCGGCCAGGGCCCACTTCTGCATGATCCGGGTGTAGGTGCCGTTGCGGAACAGCTCCTCGAACGCCTTCTGCAGCACCGGGCCGAGCTTCCCCGCCTTCGGGGTGTACAGCGCGAGGTTGTCCGTCGTGGCGCCCTGCTCCTCGGTCTGCGTCACGTACTGGTACTGCCCCTTCTGCTGGTCGGTCACGTCGATCGCCGCGGCCTGGGTCATGCCGGCGGCCTCGGCCCGGCCGGACTTCGCGGCCAGCAGGATGGCGTTGGTGTCGTCGAGCCCGATCACCTGCACCCCCGGCCGCTGTTCGCGTTCACAGAACGCGGACAGCTTCGCGAGCTGGCCTTCCACGACGCTGGCGGTGACCACGGCGACGCGCTTGCCGCACAGGTCGGCGGTCTGCTTGATGCCGGCGGCGGACCCCTCGGGCACCACGTAGGCGGTGCGCGTGGTCATCCAGGTGACGGTGTCGAACTGCTTCTCGCGCTCGGCGGTGGCCTTGACGGGCCCGTTGAAGGCGTCGTACCGGCCGCTGAGCATGCCCTGCAGCGCGGCCGGGAGCCCGGCGACGATGGTGATTTCCGTGCGCACGCCCAGGATCTGGCCGAGCGCCTGCTGGAAGTCGGGGTCGATGCCGGTGACGGTCTTGCCGTCCGGGCCGACGGTGCGGTACGGCGGGTGGGAGTCCCCGGCGAACCGGAGCACCCCCGCGTCCTTGATCGCTTGCGGCAGCTGGTCGTGCAACGCCGCGACGACGGTGAGCGCGGCCGCGGAGGGCGCGGGCGCCGCCCCGTCGTCGACCGTGCACCCGGCCAGGACGAGTCCCGCGGCGGCGGCCACGGCGAGCGGGCTTCGACGCCATTGACGAAGTGAGGAACCCATGTCGTTTCTTCCTGAGGAAGGCCGTCCGAACCGGGCGGCGCGAGAACCCGAGGGGAGATTGGTTGCTATCTGGGCGCCGATCGTCGCATGATGTGTCGCGTGATTCAACCCCTCGATCCGGCCGCCTGTCCGGCACTGCCACCATGGACACCGGCGGCGGACGACTCCGGCCGATCGCCGGCCCGAACCCCGGAAGAGGCGAGCACGCGATGACGACGGGCCCGCTTCCCCGCTCCCAGCAGGGAGCCGAACCGCAGCTCCTCCTGACGTCCCTGCTCGGCGACTTCTGGTACTGGCGCGACGAGCACATCCCCTCGGCCGCGCTGGTCGAGCTGCTCGGCGAGTTCGACATCAGCGCGGCCAGCGCGCGGGCCGCGATCCGCCGCCTCGCCGCGCGCGGCCTGCTCACCGTGTCGCGGAGCGGGCGGACCACGGCGTACGGCATTCCCGCCCGCACGTCCGAAGTGATCATCGAGCGCACCCACCGGATGCTGACCTTCGGCACGACCGCGCCGGAGTGGGACGGGCAGTGGACGGTCGTCACCTTCTCCGTGCCGGAGCAGGACCGCGGGCTCCGCACGGCACTCCGGTCACGGCTGCGGGTCCTGCGGTTCGCCGCCCTCTACGACGGCGTGTGGGTCAGCCCGCACGACCTGGCCGCCCCCGCACTCGCCGCGCTGCGCGAACTCGGCCTCCGCAGCGCGACGGTCTTCCGCGCCACCGAGGTCCCCGGCGACGCCGGCAGCCCGGTCGCGGCGTTCGACCTCGAGCCACTCGCCCGGGAGTACGAGCAGTTCGCCGAGCGGTACGAACGCGTGCTCACCGGCCTGGACGCCGGTCTGGTCAGCCCGGCGCAGGCGCTGCGCACCCGCACCGAGCTGCGCGTGGACTGGCGCCGGTTCCCGGAGACCGACCCCGACCTGCCCGCCGAGCTGCTGCCCGCCGGCTGGGCGCGCGACCGGGCCCAGAAGGTGTTCCTGCAGATCTACGACCGGCTCGGGCCGCTCGCCGAGCTCCGGTTCCGGCAGGTGCTGGCGGCCACCGACCCGGCGCTGGCCGACTTCGCCGCCCACCACGACTCGGTGAAGGTGGCCGCCCTGTTCGCCGGCCTGGGCGACCACCACGCGGCGGGCGACACGCCGTTCGAACAGGCCGCGCAGGCGCGTCGGCTGGACGAAGCGGGCCACCAGTAAGCGGCACTTGCCGGGCCGGGCGTCCCGGGACATGCGTCAAGGATTGACGTCGTCGGGCCGCAGCGCGTCACCGGGTGCCCGGGCCGGCGCGTGCGGGCCGGGGTATCCACCGCCACAACGCGCCCGCCGCCGCGAAGCCGACCAGGCCGCTCGCCACGATTCCGGCGCCGAGGCCGGCCAGCGCGGTCACCGCGGACAGGATCAGCGGCCCGGCGCCGGCGCCGATGTCCGCGAGCTCGTTCCAGATACCGATGTGCGTCGGCCGTCCGACCGGCGGCGACACGTCGGCGCCGAGCGTCATCACGATGCCCGACCCGATGCCGTTGCCGAAGCCCATCACCATGGCCACCACCACCAGCGCCACCGCGCCGCCCGCGAACGGCATGACGACGAAGGAGACGCCCAGCACGAGCGTCGCGGGCACGGCCACCCACCGCCGCCCGTGGCGGTCCATCACCTTGCCGGCCGGGTAGAACGTCAGCGCGTCGATGGCGCCGGCGACGCCGTAGACGATCGAACTGGCGGTCGGCGACAGCCCGATGTGCGCCGCCCACAGCGGCACCACGGTCTGGCGGGTCTGCCGGATCGCCGACAGCAGCAGGATCCCGACGCCCAGCGTCGCGTACACCCGCCACCGCTGCCGGAGCATCCCCCGCGTCGTGACGGCGGCCGCGTCCACCCGCTCGCCGGTGGTGACCTCCAGGTCGGGCACCCGGAACACCAGGACGGCCGCCGCCACGATCGCGGCCAGGCTCACGTAGTACGCCCCCGGCAGGCCGGCGACCTGCATCGCCCCGGCCCCGGCGAACGGCCCGAGGAACACGCCCACGCGGATGCTCCCGCCCAGCGTCGACAACGCCCTGGCGCGCATGTGCGCCGGGACGATCTCGGTCAGGTACGACTGGCGGGCCAGGCTGTAGACCGCGCTCGCCGCCCCGATCAGCAGGATCCCGCAGCCGTAGAGCAGCAGCGACGCCGGTCCGCGGCCCAGATCGACCAGGCAGGTCACGACGCCGGCGACCATGACGGCCGACGCCAGGAGCATCGACCGGCGCTCGCCGATCCGGGTCGCCAGCATCCCGGCCGGGATGTTCGCGACCAGTGACCCGACGCCGAGCAACGCGGCGATCAGCGCGGCCGTCGAGGTGCTCGCCCCGCGGTCGATCGCGCTCAGCACGACGACCGGCAGCACGGCCCCCTCGGACAGTCCGAACAGGACCGCCGGCCCGTACGCCGCCGCGGCGACCGAGCGCAGGCGGAAGTCCTCAACCATTTCCGGCCATCATGCGTGACCGACGCGGGCGCCCGGAGCCGGGAGTGATCAATGTCGCTTCGTGAATTCACGCGTTGAGCAGGGCACTTCGAACCGGCAGGAGCCCGGCACCTCGCGGGCGCCGGGCTCCCCCGTGGTCACGGGCAGGCCGGCGCCGGCTCCGCGGCGGACGACCCGGCCGACGTCAGCTGGGCCAGGCCGCGGCCGCCGAGCCCGAGGACGGCCTGGGTGGTCGCGCGCACGACGGTGCCGGCGTGGTAGCCGGTGGCGTCGTAGGCGATCGCGCCGCGGTTCGCCGCGACGCCCGCGCAGCCGACCTGGAGGCCGGTGAGGAACGTCTTCGCCTTCTGAGCCGCGGCGAGCCGCAGGCCCGCGCGGAACGCCTGCCCGGCCAGACCGGTCGTGTTGGCGTTCGGCGCGACCGCCGGATCACCGGTGCCGACCGAGATCCCGCCGTTCGCCTGCTGCTTCCCGGCCAGCCAGGTCAGGCCCTGCTGGGCCTGGCCGGGCCGGCCGGTCGCCTGCAGCGCCTGGGCGGCCATCGCCGTCGAGTCGGTGTCGCCGACGCAGGGCGTCACGCCGAAGTCGAGGGGGAAGCCGCCGTCCGCGCACTGCGTCCCGGCGAGGAAGGTCACCGCGGACGCGGGTGCGCCGCCGGGCGTCCGGTCGAGGGCGATGAGCGCGAGCGACTGGCTGAAGGCGTTGCTGTAGTCCCCGTACTGCGACCTGTCCGAGAACCGCCCGGACGGCGCCAGCAACGCGCGCAGCCGGGTGGGCAGGTCGGCGCCGCCGAAGGTGGCCGGGTCCTGGCCGCGGACCTCCGCGGCCAGCGTCGCCTTCGCGGTGGCGCCGGCGTAGGACTCGGTGACGCCGTCACCGACGTAACCGGCGAGGTTCGTCGCGACGTACGTGGTCGCGCGGCCGGCGGCGGTGTTCGCGACGCCGGCGGACGCGAAGGCGAAGATGCCGTCGATCGTCAGGCCGGTGTCCGGATAGGACACTCCGCCGAAGACGGTTTCCAGGTGGTCGCCGCCGGCCAGCTGTCTGGCGAGCCAACCTGCTGCGACGTCGGCGCTGCGCTGCGCCGGGGTCGTGGCGGACGCCGTCGCCGGGACCAGGAGCGTGGCGGCGGTGACGACTGCGGCGAGGTGACGGAGTTTCACGGTTTCTGCCTTTCCGGGATTTGTTCGGGGAGTTCGGCGAAGGTCGGGGCGACGCCGTAGGAGGCCTTGCGCGAGGCCCGCCGCAACGTGGCGAGCACCGCGGGGCCGAGCACGACGATCGCCACGGTGTTGGTGATCGCGCGGCCGGTGTCCCAGCCCGCGGTCGACGTCAGCAGCGTGAACACGGCGAAGCGGTGCAGGTTCTCCCACACCGGATCCCCGGCCACGTACGAGATGTGCCCGTCGTGGTACGGGACTTCGGCGCCGGTGATGAACGGCCAGAACCACAGGTTCATCAGGAACCCGAACAGATAAGCCACGACGATGCCGTAACCGATCAGCATCGCGATCTCGGCCTTGCCCGTCACGCGACGCGGCAGCAGCCCGGCACCCATCCCGATCCACGCCGAGCACAGCATCTGGAACGGCAGCCACGGCCCGACGCCGGCGGTCAGCAGGGCCGAGGCGAACAACGACGTGCAGCCCAGCACGAACCCGAACCCGGCGCCGAACACACGCCCGGCCAGGACGAGCACGAAGAACACCGTCTCGATCCCGGCCGTGCCCGCGCCCAGCGGCCGCAGCGCGGCGTTGACGGCCGAGAGCACGCCGAGCATCGCGAGGGCCTTTGCGTCCATGCCGCCCTCGGACAGCTCGGCGAGCACGATAGCGATCAGGACGGGCAGGATGCCGAAGAAGATGAACGGCGCGTCCGGCCCGTGCTGCATGCTCTGCGGTTCGACCCGCACCAGCAGCGGCCACACGAACATCATCAGCCCGGCCAGCGACGCGAGCCCGAGCACGACGGCTGAGCGCGGGCCGACGCGCACGGCCTGGTCGGCGCGCCCCCACACACGGATCCGCGTCATGAGACCGCCGCCTCGACCTCGGCGACGGTCAGCCAGCCGCCGCCGAGGATCTTGGCCACCTGCGTCGCGAACGCCGGCGATCCGCCGAGCACCTCCGCGGTGGCGCCGTCGGCGACGATCTCCCCCTCGGCCATGACCACGACCCGGTCGGCGACCGTCGCGACGAACTCGACGTCGTGCGTCGCCACGACCACCGCGCACCCCTCGGCGGTCAGCGCGGCGATCATCCCCGCCAGCGCCGCCTTGGCCGGGTAGTCCAGCCCGCGGGTCGGCTCGTCGAGCAGCATGATCGACGGCGACGCGGACAGCTGCACCGCCAGCACCAGCGCGAGCCGCTGCCCTTCGGACAGGTCCCGCGGGTGCCGCCCGGGGTCGATCCCGGGGGCGAGCCGGTCGAGCAGTCCCCGGCAGGAGCCGGGCCCGGCACCGGTCTCGGCATCGGCCGCGGCGCATTCGGCGGCGACGGACTCGAGGTAGAGCAGGTCGCTCGCGGTCTGCGGAACGAGCCCGACGACCTTGCGCGCCTTCGCGCTCGGCAGCTCCCCAGGATCGACCCCGGCGGCACGGACCTTCCCGCCCTGCCGCGGTCCGGACCCCTGCAAAGCCCACAGCAACGACGACTTCCCCGAGCCGTTGCGGCCCATCATCGCGACCACCCGGCCGGGGTGCAGGTCGAGATCGAGCCCGCGGACCGCGACCACCGGCCCGTACCGGACGACCACGCCGGAGGCGGTCAGCACCGGTTCCCCCGGCTCGGCCCCGGCCGGCTCCGGGCGCGAGCCGAGGCGCTCGCGCAGCGGCCGGGCGACCCGGCGGGCGTCGCGCACGGACATCGGCAGCGGGTCCCAGCCGGCGAGGCGGCCGAGCCGCACGATCGGCGGCGCGATGGGCGTGGTGCGCAGGATCTCCGGCGGGGTGCCGTCGGTGACGCTGCCGTCGCCCGGGACGTAGAGCATCCGGTCGGCGAACGGGATCACGCGTTCCATCCGGTGCTCGGCCAGCACGACGGTGGTGCCGAGGTCCTGCACCAGCCGCGCGAGCGTCGCGAGGACCTCCTCGGCCGCGATCGGGTCGAGGGCCGACGTCGGCTCGTCGAGCACGAGGACTTTCGGGTGCATGGTCAGCACCGACCCGACGGCGACGCGTTGCTGCTGCCCGCCCGAGAGTGTCCTCAGTGGACGGCGGCGCAGCTCGGCGATGCCGAGCAGGTCGAGGGTTTCCTCGACGCGGCGGCGCATCACCTGCGGGGCCAGGCCGAGCTGTTCCATGCCGTAGGCGAGTTCGTCCTCGACGACGTCGGTGACGAACCCGGCCAGCGGATCCTGCCCGACGACGCCGACGAGGTGCGCGAACTCCCGCGGCGGCCGGTCCCGCGTCACGACGTCCTCGACCGACACCGTGCCTTCGAGGTGGCCGCCGGTGAAGTGCGGGACCAGGCCGTTGAACGTGCCGAGCAGCGTCGACTTGCCCGAGCCGGTCCGCCCGGCGACGAGCACCAGCTCGCCCTCCCCGATCGACAGCGACACGTCGGCGAGAACGGGTTCCGGTTGCCCGTGGTACCAGAAGGAAACGCGGTCCAGCTCGATCATGCGGGGACTTTCTCGGTCTCGGGCACCGGTTCCGCTTCGAACGGCAGCGCGGGCGGCGGGGTCAGGAACGCGGGCAGGACGCCGAGGAGCACGCCGGCGAGCGGCACCCAGGACAGCAGCGGCCAGGACAGCGTGCTCAGCGACGGGTTGAGGTTCGTCGGGTCCACACTGGACGTCGTGAACAACGCCGCGGCCACCGCGGCACCGCTCGCGGCGGTCACGAACTCGGGCGGGTGCCAGCGATCCGGCCGGTACCGGGTGCGCCGCACGCGCGTCCCCGCGGTCCGGAAGCCGATCAGGCCGAGCACGAGCCCGCCCACCAGGAACGGCGTGGCGAGGAACCGCGGGGTCGAGCCGTCGAGCGTCGCGTAGACCCCGACGCAGATCCCGACCAGGCCGGTGATCATCAGCACGCCGGTGAGCAGCCGGGCACGGGCCCGCACCACCCCGGTGCGGCCGTAGCCGCGGGAGTCCATCGAGGACGCGAGCTGCAGCGACCGGTCGAGCGCGTCCTCCAGCACCGGGATGACGACCGCGTGCAGCGCCCGGAACCGGCGTCCCTTCGCGCCGCCGCGCAGCTTGCGCGCCCGGTGGACGCGCTGGACGCTCTCGGCCAGCTGCGGGAACACCGACAGCGCGACGATCACGGCCGTGCCGACCTCGTAGAGCGCCGGTGGCATCGCCTTGAGCAGCCGTTTCGGGTTGGCCAGGGCGTTGGCCGCGCCGAGGCAGAGCACCATCGTGGCCAGCCGGAGCCCGTCGTAGAGCCCGCCCAGCACGGATTCCGCGGAGACGTCGCCGAGCAGCCGGATGCCCGCGGCCCAGGCGGGCAGCGGGATTTCGGGCAGGCGCAGGATGATCGTCGAGCCTTCGGCGCCGCCGAAGACGATCCGGAAGAACACCCGCACCCCGATGATGACCGCGGCGAGGTAGGCGTACATCCGGAACGCCATGGCCCACGGCGCGTCCGCCCGCCGCGCGATCACGACGTAGCAGAGCACCGCGACGATCGTCAGCAGCAGCCACGGGTTCGTCGTCCGGCTCGCCGCCACCGCCAGCCCGAGCGCCCACACCCACCACGCGGCGGGGTGCAGATCACGTGGCAGGAACCAGGAAGCGAGCATCAGCTGTCCCGGGCGCGCTTGCGGCGCCGCGCGGTGAACCACGCCGCGGCGGCGAGCAGCACGACGGCGCCACCTGCCACCCAGGGCGCGTAGTCACTCGCCCCGGCCTGCTCCTTGATCGCCTGGCCGACGTCCGCGGCCTGCTCGCCGCCGGTGAACGCGACGTTGCCGGCCGGGTCGGCGGCCTGCTGCCCACCCCCGCCGGGCCGCGGTTTGGGCGGCGGCAACGGACGGCCGCTCGCGCCGGGCCGGTCCGGCTGTCCCGGCGGCCCGGCCGTGGTGGCCGGCGCTCCCGAGGGCGGCGCGGCCGGGGCGGTCGTGGCGCCGGGCTGCTTTTCGTTGACGTCGTCGGATGTCGGCGCCGGCTCCGCCGCGGTGACGCACGGCCCCGCGGTGCCGGGCCGGACCGCGGCGATCCGCGGCACCGGGTTCGAGCCGGCCGTCGCGTTCAGCGAGAACGACCAGCCTTCGAAGCCACCCGTGGTGAAGTCGCGGTTCTTCACGCCCCACTGGCTGTACTCCCACGCGCAGTTGTTCCCGGCGTGCCAGTACGACCAGTAGCCCGCTGCGGGCGGTGTGTCGACGCAGGTCTCCTTGTAGTGCTCGTTGCCCTTGACCGGGATCTCCTCGACCGCGGACGGCCGGTTCTCGATGCGGCAGATGAACGCCTCGCCCCACCGCTGGACCCCGGCGATCTGGAAACCCGCGTTCTTCAGCGCGTCCAGGCCGGTGCCACGGCCGGTCTGCGGGTCGCAGCGCACGATGGTCGTGCCGCCCAGCTGCTGGAAGTCGAGCACGACGGTGACCCCGGCGCCGTCGGTGCAGAACCCGGGATGGCCCTTGCCCTGGTCGACGGCGTGCGCGACGCCCGGGGCGAGCGCGGCCGTCAGCACCGCGACGGCCGCCCCCGCGAAGATCCGCCTCACTGCACCGTCAGGGTCGCCGTCGAGTACACCGTGCCGCCGGTGCCGGCCGCCTTGATCGTGTACGTGTAGGTGCCCTTGGCCGTCGGCGTGATCGTCTTCGTCCCACCGGGCACGGCCAGCGACCCCGACCAGGCGCCGCCGCCGGCGGCCGGGGCGACCGACTGCGCGGTGAGCGTCGTGGCGTTGGTGGACGTCCAGGTCAGGGTGGTGCTCTGGCCCAGGGTGATCTTGTGGTCCAGGTCGTCGGCCGACAGGCTCACGGTCGGGTTGGACGCGTTCACGGCCGGGTTGAGCGGGGTCACGCGCGGCACCGGGTTCGTGCTGGCGGACCGGTTCAGGGAGAACGACCAGCCTTCGAAACCGCCGGGGACGACGTTGCGGTTGAGCGCGCCGTAGCTGCTGTAGGTCCAGGTCGAGGTGGCGCCGGTGGCGTTCCAGTACGACCAGTACGCGCCACCCGGCGGCGTCCGCACGCAGGCTTCCTTGTACGTCGGGTTGCCCGAGACCGGGATCGGCTCGGTCGCCGAGGGCCGGCCTTCCAGCCGGCAGACGAACCCGAGTCCCCACTGCGCGACGCCGGCGACGGCGATGCCCGCGTCCTGCAGGGCCTGGATGCCGGTGCGGTCCGTGCCGGGGGCGGCGTTCGGCGAGCAGCGGGTGATCGTCGGCGCGGCGGTGCCGCCGTTGCCGTTCAGCTCCTGGAAGTCGACGACGACGGTGACGCCGCTCAGCGCGTCGTTGCCGGTGCAGATCCCGGTGTAGCCCTTGGCCGGGTCGACCGCCGACGCCGGCGTCGCCGACGACACGACGAGCCCGGCCAGGACGGCGAGACCGGCCAGCAGCGAAGGAAGACGTCTCATGGTGTTACCCCCTGGTGCGTGGTGTGCGGGTGATCAGGTGGCGCAGGCCGGCGGCCAGCGCGAAGGCGAGGACGAGCGCGGCACCGGACAGGCGGAAGGCCAGCCAGAGCGCCGAACCGCCGAGAGCGGCCGGCGCCGCGACGACACCGCCGTGGCCACCCGCGGCGGCGAGCGGCTCGGCCAGCGGCAACCGGACCGCCGTCGTGAGCGGGGAGCCGTCCGCGTCGAGCCAGGTCCGCCCGGCGATCCCGGTCGCCGCGGCGATGCTCGCGCCGGGGTCGCTCGGCCCGCCCGGGCTCTTCGGGAACCCGCCGTCGGCCAGGACGAGCGCGCCGAGGGCCTGTGCGGCCTTGCTCGCGTCGAGCCCGGCGGAGCTGAACCCGCCGGCGACGGCCGCCGTGAGCACGGGATCGGGCTGCCCGTCCGCCGCGGCGACCGTGCCGTCGGGTCCGGTGCGGGTGGTCAGCGCCGCGGCGGCGGACTCGAGGGCCTGCCGGTGTTCGGGCGTCCAGCCGGCCGGCGCGACGTTGCCCGGCGCCCGGCCGTCACGCGGGACGGCGTTCAGCGCCTCGACTGCGGCGGCCGTCGCGGCGAGATCGCCGGTGGCGCACGGCTTCCCGGTCAAGACGGCCGGGAAGAGCCCGTCCGCGCACTGGTGGGCGACGAGTGTCCCGGCCGCGGCATCGGCCGGCGCCGTGGCCGTGGTCGCCAGCGTGGCCCACGCGTGCCGCCGCAGGGATCCGGTGGTGTCGGCGAACTCCCCGGTGTCGGTGAACTCCCCGGACGCGGTGCGCAGCGCGGCGAGGTCGGTGCCCAGCTGGGGGACGGCCGGGTCCGCCACGAAGCGGGCGATGACGTCCAGCTTGGCCAGGGGTTCGGCATAAGCCGCCTGGCCTTGTTCGTAGGGCGCGCCGTGGGCGTAGGCCCGGACCGAGTCCGGGCTCAGCAGGAACCGTGACGCCCGGGCCGCGGCGTCCGGCTGCTGCCCGAGCGTGTGCAGGGCGAGCACGAGATCCGCCGTCAGGTCGTAGTCGACGAAGGTCTTGCCGTCCTGGGCGACCTCGACGTGGTCGCCGTCGACGAGCCGGCTCGCGAGGTAACCGCCCAGCCGGTCGGCCGGGGTCGGGCCGGTCACCGGCGCCGGCGCGTCGGCGGGGACGACCACGGTGCCGCGCGGCGAACCGGGCCGCACCGCCGGGGTGCCGGCCTTCGGGCTGACCGGCGGCTTCACAGCGTGATCCCCCGTCGGCGCGGGCTTTTCGCCGGGCGGCGGCGGTGGCGGAACGGGCAGGCCGCAGCCGGGGTCCGGTGGCCCCTGCGCTCCGGCGTGGCCGAGGGTGAGGTCGTGGAACCCGACCTGGGACAGGCCGAGTGCGGCCTGCGCGCTCGCGCGGATCCAGGTGTCGAGCCCGCCGATCCCGGCGGTGCGCGCGGCTCGGTACTCGGCCGGGGTGTAGGCGATGGCGCCGAGCTGATCCCCGAGCGGGGTGCCCGTGTCGGCCGCGGTCGCTTCGGCGGACCGGAGGAAAGCGGTCCCCGACGCCATCGCGGCGTCCGCGCACCCGGCGTCGGCGAGCGCCTGCAGGATCAGGCCGGTGCTGTTGGTGTTGGGCGCTTCGGTGCCGACGCCGCCGCCCCAGCCGCCACTCGCGGTCTGGTGGGCCTTCAGCCACCTCACGGCCTTGGTGATGGGCGCGTCGAGGTTCGCCGCACCGGCGTCGCGGGCGGCGAGCATCGCCGAGAGCGCGACGCCGGTGGCGTCGCCGTCCGGCGTCGACTGGTCGAACGGCTCGCCCTCGTCACACGTCGAGATCCGGTGGCCGTCCGGTGTCACCTGGTCGCCGGTCTCCGTGGTGGGGATGAGGCCGAAGAAGATCCGGAAGAAGCCGTCCGAGCACTGCTGTTTCAGCATCGTGTCGATCGCGAGCCGATCGGTCAGGCCGGCGCCCGCCAGCCCGATCACAGCCAGGGCCTGGCCGAACACGTTGGCGTTGTTGCTGACGAAGTCCTTGAAGTCGGGGTTCTTCGAGTAGTCGCTGACGCGGCCCTTGTCGACGCCCGAACGCGCGATGGTGCCGAGGGTCTCGGCGACCATGTCGTGCCCACCGAAGGACCTCGGGTCCCGCCCGGCGATCTCCGCGGCGACCAGCACCTTCGCCGCGGCACCACCGGTGATGATCGCGTCGTAGCCCTGGCCGGGGACGAGGCCGTCCCACGTGTAGTAGTCGGTGGCGTGGTGGTCGTCGTCGAGGTACTTCACGATGGGCGCGGCCAGCGCGCCGTCGCCGGAGGCGTACATCGCGAAGAGCGTGTCGATCATCAGCCCGTGGTCGGGCAGCGCGCCACCGAGCGGGTTCTGCAGGGTGCCGTCGGGCGCGAGCTGCGCGGCGAGCCACTTCGACGTCGGCTTCGAGGCCGCGAGGTCACCGGCGAAGGCCGGCGTCACCGAGCCGACGGTGAACACGACGACGGCGGACACCCAGGCCGCGATGGGCCTGAACCGCTTGCCGGCCACGTGATCCTTCCTCTCCCCAGACGCCGGCGCGACACACACAGGGAGAGACCGGCCCCCACGGGAGGCCGGGCGTCCACCCACTGCTGGCGCGACAGCGGTTCGACAAACACCTGCCCGAGGCGGTAATCCGACTCGTCACCCCAAGGTGACCCACGGTTGCGCGACAGTGCCGGACTTCGACCGGCTTCCCCTGCCACGGGCAGAAAACATGAAGTTGTGCTGACTGAGCGAGCCGACACTAACACCTGGTCAGCCGAACGGGAACGGCAGAACTCACGTCGCCTTCACCACACCGGGGACGCGCGCGGCCGTCCGGGCAATCTCGAAGACAACTGCAACAGAACGCGGTGCAGGTGACCTCTTGAGAGGTGTGCGGTGCCTGAGCGCTGCGCGTCCAGCTCGACGAAGGCAAGGAGACCGTGCCATGACCGACCTCGACGAGGTGCGCCGCGCGTCGGACGCCCAGGAGCCGCCGGCGTCCGATCCCGACGCCGTGGTGACCGTCGCCGGCCGCCGGGTCCGGCGGCGCCACACGACCAGCGTCGCCGCCGTGACACTCGCGGTGGCCGCCCTCGGCGCGGGGGTCTTCTGGGCGCAGAACCGAGGTACCGCCGCGGTGCCACCGGCCACGCTCGCGAGCCCGCCGTCCGCCACGGTGACCCAGCCGCCGGCCGCCGGCAAGGTGCCCCCGGCCGCACCGGCGATCAGCCTCGAGGACAGTTCCTGGGACTTGCTGTTCTGGGCCGTCCAGCCGCACTTCGCCGGCCTGCACTACGCGCAGGATCACCGGTACGCGTTCGAGATCGACGTCCGGGACGGCACCGCGCCCCACAGCGCACTGGCCGCGAAACCCTCGTCGGCGGACCAGATCCCGCACCCGCAGTCGGTCATGTGGCAGGACGGCCCGAACCGCTGGATCCGGGTGACGACCACGAAACCGGTGACAGCGGCGGAAATGCTGGCCCTGCTCGGGAAGGTCCACACCACGCCACCGGTGATCGCGTCACCGCTCAAGTCGCTGCAGGTGCCCGACGGGCAGCAGGTCGGCACGTTCACCAGCGAACCCGAAACCAACACCCTCGTGCTCTGCCCGCCCGCCGAGGTCGGGAAGGCCCCGCTCGACCCCCGATGCTTCTCGCTGACAGTGTCGCTGACCAGCAGAGCCGCGGACAGCAGCTTTCCGCAGGACCCGCTGCCCGTGCACCAGCACCGGAAACTCGGGGCCTACACCCTCGAAATCGACAGTTCACGCGCCAACGAACAGGCCGCGCTGGCTTTGCTGAACTCCGTTCAGCTCAATCGCTGAGAATCAGCGTCACCGGCGGAATCCGATCTGTTCCGCATTTCCGAAAGCGCACTCGAATTGCCGTGATTCCGCGGCATCGGTGGCCCAGCCGAGGAGTTTCGATGCGTAATTCCGTGCTCGTCGTCCTGGTCGGTGTCATCCTCGGCGCGCTCGCCGCGGCGGTCTGCGTTCGTTCCGCGAACGTGCCCGCCGCGGCGGGCACGTCACCGGCGCCGGACGTCCCGCCGTCGTTCCCGCGGACACGGGCGGCCACGCCGGTTCCGGGGGCGGCCGAGGTGGCGGTCGACGTCCGGGGCGAATGGTCGTGGGCGTTGCGCGAGACGGACACCGGCACCGTGGTCGGTGCCGGGACCTTGCGCACCACGACCGAATCCATGATCAAGAGCTGGCTCGCGGTGGACTACCTGGCCTCGCGGAAGTCGCGGATCTCGGCCGAGGACGAGGATCGGGTGACCCGCATGATCCGGTCCAGCGACGACCGTGCCGCGCAGACGCTCTACCTCCGGCTCGGCGGCGACGACTCGATCGCCCGGATGATCCGCACCTGCGGCCTGCACGACACGACGATCCACCCGAACTGGTGGTCCAAGACCACGATGCCGGCGACCGAGGCGACCCTGCTCGGCCGGTGCGTGGCCCGCGGTCCGGGCTTGAGCCCGCGGTGGCGGGCCAAGCTGCTGGACCTCATGCGGTCGGCCGACCCCGCGACCGCGTTCGGCATCCCGGAGGCCCCGGCCCTGGCGGGCCTGCACCCGGCCGTCAAGAACGGCTGGACCCGGCACGGCGCCTGGTGGACGGTGAACTGCCTGGCGATGTGGGACCACTGGGTGCTCGCGGTGATGGTGCACTACCCGGACCAGGGCCACGAGCACCACTACGGCGCCGAAGTGTGCAAGTCCGTGGCCCAGCAGCTGTTCGGCCGGATCGACATCGGTTCGACCACGGGCTCGGGAAGCAAGTGACGGGGATCAAGCTGGATCGTCTTCCGTGGTGCCGACCCGGATCTCGACTCGGTGCCGAAGGTAGTCGTCGCTCGACGTGCGGGCGATCCGCACGGCCTCGGCCACCAGGTCGAGCAGGTCCCGCAACCGAGAGCGGTAGGCGGCCGGGCGAGCGATCGTGCGCCCCGGCAGCGGCGAGAGCGGGATCAGCCCTTCGCCGTTCGACGTCACAAGCAGCGGGGTATCGAGCCGGTCAGCAGTAGACGTTGCCGCAGACCGCCAGGATGAACGCCGTTGCGGTCAGGGTTTCGGTGGCGCCGTCCTGGGTCAGGGTGACCGAGACGGTGACTTCGTCGTCGCCGGTCAGGCCGTCGACCCGGCAGCCGGACGTCGTGCCACACAGGCCGGGTGCGGTCTGGTAGCCGGCCGGGACGTGCCAGGTGTAGGTCGTGCCGGCGGCCGCGCCGCCGACGGAGAATCCGGCCGAGTAGGGGCCGTGGAACTTCGCGCTGTTGTGGCAGTTCCCGGTGTAGGAGCCCACCGGGCCCGGCGAGACCTGGCATCCGTAGGTCTCGCCGCCCAGGGCCGCGGCGGGTCCGGCGGTCAGCACACCGATGCCCGCCGCCAGCAGGACGGTCGAAACCAGGGCCGCACTCTTGCGCATGGGTTACCTCCGGAACTGGTGGTTCCTCTGTACGACACAGGGACGATACCCAGCGCAACATCCCGCAGGTAGCGCCGGACGAGTGCGGGGAATTCCGCCGGACGAGCGGCAACCGGACGCCCCGCCGACGTCCTCGGGCCGCAGCGGGGCGGGCGAATTCGTCGATGGGTGTCGGGAATTTTCCAACTCGCCCACAGCCACTCATGACATCGGTCAATGCGGATGTAACGCCCGTTGCGGCACGGAATTGCGTGGAATCGCCGACCATTGTCGCTTGTGGACGGGACGCTGAACCGCAATAGTCGCCAGGCGACGAAATCGAGCCCCGAAAAAGGGAGTCCGATTTAGTCGGATCTGCTGGATTTGAACCCCTACGACCAGGGAGCTGCATATGCGGCGTTCGTCGCTCATACTCCGGCCGGCGGTTCTGGCCGCCGTCGGTGGCTTGGTGCTGGCCGGATCCATTCAGCCGGCCGGTGCGGCCGCGGCCGCGGCGAACGCCGGGACCGCGTCGCAGGCGGTGATCGTGGTGCTGGGCGACCAGATCGCGTCAGCGCCACCGACGAAAGCGGCGTCCGGGAGCAGACGCGACCAAGCGACCAGAGCGCAGAACGCGGTGCTGGGCAAGCTCACCGGGCCGGCGCCGGCCAACGTCAAGCACTTCGCGGTCGGCAACGCCTTCTCCGCGACCGTCAGCCCCGCGCAGGCGGCCGCGCTCGCGCAGGACCCGGCGGTGGCCTCCGTGCTGCCGGACAGCAAGGTCACGCTGCCCACGCCGAGCACACCGCCGGCGGCAGCGAGCGGGACGGCGCCGAGCGCGCAGCCCCGGACGTCGACGGCGCCCGGCGCGATCTGCCCGGCCGACCCCGCGAAGCCGCTGCTGGAACCGGAAGCGCTCACCTCGATCCACGCCTACAGCACCGACGGCTCGAAGAGCGCGTCCGATCTCGCCGACGGTTCCGGCGTGAAGGTCGCGTTCCTCGCCGACAACATGGACCCGGACTACGCCGACTTCATCCGGCCGGACGGCTCCAAGGTGTTCGCGGACTACCAGGACTTCTCCGGGGACGGCCCGGCGACCACGGACGCGGGTGCCGAGGCGTTCGGTGACGCGTCGTCGATCGCCGCGCAGGGCACCGTGGTGCACGACCTGTCGAAGTTCGTGAACCAGGCGCACCCGCTGCCGCCGGGCTGCAACATCGTGGTCAAGGGCGTCTCGCCGGGTGCGAGCCTGGTCGGGCTCAACGTCTTCGGCTCGACCGCGACGAACTCCGCGGTGCTGCAGGCCATCGACTACGCGGTGACGGTCGACCACGTCGACGTCATCAACGAGTCGCTCGGCCTCAACCAGTACCCGGACACCAGCTCGCGCGAGCTGTTCCAGGTGTTCAACGACGAGGCCGTCGCCGCCGGCGTCACGGTCACCACCTCCAGCGGCGACGCGGGCACGACGTCCACCATCGGCAGCCCGGCCACCGACCCGCTGGTCATCTCCGCCGGCGCGACCACGGACAACCGGCTGTACGCGCAGACCACGTACGCGGCTTTCCCGTTCTCCAACGGGAAGTGGGTCAGCGACAACATCTCCGCGCTGTCCTCCTCGGGCATCACGCAGAACGGCCGCACGATCGACCTAGTCGCGCCCGGTGAGGGCAACTGGGCCGACTGCGAACCGGGGTACGCGGAGTGCCAGACGTTCCAGTCGCCGCCGCAGGGCGCGGATCTCGAATCCTTCGGTGGCACCAGCGAATCGGCGCCGCTGACCGCGGGTGTCGCGGCCCTGGTCATCCAGGCCTACCGCGGCACGCACCGCGGCGCGTCGCCGACACCGGCCCTGATCAAGCAGCTGATCACCGGCACCACGCGCGACCTCGGCCTGCCGGCCGACGAGCAGGGCTCCGGCCTGCTGGACGCGCGCGCGGCCGTCGAGGCGGCCTCGACCGCGCCCGGCACCACCGGCGCCCCCGCCGGGGTGTCGTCGAACATCGCGCTCTCGACCGACCAGCTGACCCTGGAAGGCGCGCCCGGCAGCACGCAGACCGCGACGGTCAAGGTGTCGAACGTCGGCACCAAGCCGCTCACGGTGTCCACCGGCACGCGCGGTTTCGCGACGGCGTCGTCGCAGACCCGGACCGTGCCGTTCGACGCGGCCAAGCTGCCGACGTTCCCCTACTACAACGGCGCGCAGTGGGCGCAGAAGACGGTGAAGTTCAGCGTCCCGCCGGCCACCGACCGGCTGCTGTCGCGGATGGCGTGGCAGGGCAGTCCCAAGACGGTCAACGGCGCTTCGGTCACCCCGGTGGTGCGGTTGACGCTGCTCGCGCCGGACGGCACGTTCGTCGCGAACAGCCGCCCGCAGGGTGGCGCGGCGACGGCGAACTACGCCAACGTCGACGTCCGGCACCCGGCCGCGGGCACCTGGACGGCGGTGCTGTACTCGGTCGCCGGCGCGTCCGGGTACACCGGTGACATCCAGCTGGCCGCGGACGCGCAGCGCGCCGTGCCCTACGGCCAGGTCTCGCCCCAGCTCCTGACCCTGGCCCCGGGCCAGACCAAGCCGGTCAAGATCGCCCTGCCGACCCCGGCCTCGGGCGGCGACGCGGACTACTCGGTGACCTTCGGCAGCTCCGACGGCCACCAGACGTCCGTGTCGGCGGTGCTGCGCTCGCTCATCCCGACCGGCAACGGCCCGGGGGCCTTCAGCGGCACCATCACCGGCGGCAACGCCCGCGCGTTCTCCCCCGCGCAGACGTTCAGCTACGAGTTCGACGTGCCCCACGGCAAGAAGGACCTCGACGTCGCCGTGCACCTGGCCGACCCGGGCACCGTCGTCGACGGCGTCCTGGTCGACCCGAACGGCGAGCTCGGCGACGTCACCAGCAACATCTCGCTCGCCTCTCCGACGACCGTGTCGCAGGGCACCGGGCTGCAGCTGACCGACGCGAACCCGCTGCCCGGGCGCTGGCACCTGGTGCTGGTGGTGCAGAACCCGGTGACGGGCAAGCAACTGCAGCAGCCGTTCACCGGCACGGTCGCCTTCGACCGGGTGTCGGTGTCCGCACCGGCGCTGCCGAGCGGCGGGAAGCTGGCCGCCGGCAAGGCGGTCACGGTGCCGGTGACCGTGCACAACACCGGCATCGAGCCGATCGCGATCGGCGTCGATGCCCGCACCAGCACCGCGCAGACGCTGCAGCCGGTCCCGGTCGGCGGCCAGACCGAGGTCGACCTGCCCGAGCCGGGCGCGATCGCGCCGGTCTACGAAGTGCCGCCGGACACGAGCAAGCTGACGGTGGCCACCTCGTCGAGCAGGCCGGCCCAGGTCGAGCTGCAGAGCTCGGCCGCCGGGATCGACGTGCTCGGCGACCTGAAGCAGGCCCAGGGCGGCAGCACCGTCTCGGTCGCCACGATCGGGGAGAAGAAGGGCTACGTCACCAAGGGCATCTGGTTCGCCGACGTGCAGGAGCTCGGCCCGTTCGGGCCGTCCGGCGCCCCCGCCGGGCACGCGAGCTACACCTCGTCCCTGGTGACCGCGGGCTTCGACCACGCCGTGACCTCGTCCACCGGAGACCCGTACGACCAGGCGATCGACCCGGCGGGCACCGGCGGCACGCCGGTGATCATCCAGCCGGGCCGGACGGCCACCATCCAGGTGACGATCACCCCGGCCGGCGCCCGCGGCACCGACGTCACCGGCCACCTCAACCTGGTGACCGTCCCGACCCTGCCCACCGGCTCCACCGGCCTGCCGGAGGAGGGCACCGGCGAGGTCATCACGACCCTGCCGTACCACTACCGGATCGGCTGAGCCGAGCACCGGGCCGCCGGTTCCCCCTCGGGAGCCGGCGGCCCGGCGCCGTCCGGGGCGCGGAACCGCGGGCTAGCGTGAGCGCCATGGACATCACCATCCACACGACGGTCCTCCCCCACGACGACCCGGACGCCTCGCTGGCGTTCTACCGCGACGTCCTCGGCTTCGAGGTCCGCAGCGACGTCGGGAAGGGCAAGATGCGCTGGATCGCGGTCGGCCCGCCCGGCCAGCCCGGCACGTCCCTCCTCCTGGCACCGCCGGGGGCCGACCCCGGCATCACCGACGCCGAGCGCGGCACCATCTCCGAGATGATGGCCAAGGGCACCTACGGCTGGATCATGCTCGCCACCCCCGACCTCGACGCCACCTTCGAGAAGGTGCAGGCCGCGGGGGCCGAGGTCGTCCAGGAGCCGATCGAGCAGCCCTACGGCGTCCGCGACAGCGCCTTCCGCGATCCCGCCGGCAACCTGATCCGCATCCAGGAACAGCGCTGAGCCCGTTAACCTCGGGCCATGGCCACCTCGCAGCCCGCGCCGCTGCCCGTGCAGAAGCGGGCCTGGGACACGCGTGAACGCATCCTGGCCGCCGCGGTCGCCTGTCTCGCCGAGGACGGCTACGCCGCGACGACGACCTCGCGCATCCAGGAACGCGCCGGGGTGTCCCGCGGGAGCCTGCTGCACCAGTTCCCCTCGCGCGACGACCTGCTGATCGCCGCGGTGCAGCACCTCGCCGTCCAGCGCGCGGGCCAGGTCGACGTGCCCGAGGTCGCCGGCACGATCGACGACGCCGTCGAGCAGATCTGGCTCACCTTCCACGGCCCGCTCTTCACCGCCGCCCTGCAGCTGTGGGTCGCGGCGCAGCACAACCCGCACCTCGCGGCGGCGCTGCGGCCCCCGGAGCACGAGCTGGGCCGGCACATCCGCGAGCTGATCACCGGCCTGTTCGGGCCGGAGCGCGTCGCGCACCCCGGCTTCGCCGACCTCGCGCCCGTGCTGCTGGCGAGCATGCGCGGGGTCGCCCTGACCTACACGTTCGAGCCGCGCGACCACCGGAGCGACCCGAACCTCGCGGCGTGGAAGCGGCTGGCCCACCGCATCCTCGACGGGTAAATTAGTACAGCTTGACTAATTGCCTTCGAGTCGGGAGGCTGCGGAGATGACGAGCGTCGCCTTCCCGCGGGTCCGCACCGAGAACGGCGTGGTCCGGGGTCTCGAGATCGACGGCCTGCACCACTTCCGCGGCATCCCTTACGCCGCACCGCCGTTCGGGCCGCGCCGGTTCCTGCCGCCGCGGCCCGCCGCGGACTGGGACGGCGTCCGCGACGCCACCGCGCCGGGGCCCGCCGCGCCGCAGGTGGCGGAGGAGAACCCGCTCGGCGCGGTCTACGCGGCGACCGAGACCGGCGAGGACTGCCTGACCCTCGAGGTGTGGACCCCCGACCCCGGCCGCGCGGGCCTGCCGGTGGTGGTGCACATCCACGGCGGCGGGTACATCTACGGCGCCGGCTCGCTGCCCGGCTACAGCGGCAAGAACTTCGCGCGCGACGGCGTCGTGCACGTCGGCATCAACTACCGGCTGGGCATCGACGGCTTCCTGTACCTCGGCGAGGGTCACGACAACCTCGGGCTGCGCGACCAGTCGGCGGCGCTCGCCTGGGTGCAGCGCAACATCGCCGCGTTCGGCGGGGACCCCGCGCGGGTGACGATCTTCGGCCAGTCCGGCGGCGGCGTCAGCGTGCTGAACCACCTCGCGCTGCCCGCTTCCCGCGGCGCGTTCGCCGGGGCGATCGCCCAGAGCGGGTGCTCGATGGCGTCCGTCGACGTCGACGAGGCGTGGCGGGTGACCCGGCAGGTGGCGCGCGACCTCGGGGTCGCGCCGACCGTGGCGGGCCTGTCGGCGGTCGGCCTGGAACGCACCGCGGCGGCGTCGTTCAAGGCGCTGAAGCGGTACGCCCTGGGCCTGGTCAAGGGTGATCGCCGCGCGCTGCTGCTCAGCCCGTTCCGCGGGGTGCACGGCACGGAGTTCCTGCCGGCGAACCCGGTCCGGTCCGCCGGGGCCGTGCCGGGCGTCCCGCTGCTCGCCGGGACGGTGCGCAACGAGGCCGCGCCGCTGATCGAGGGCATCGCGAGCGTCGCCGGCCCGGTGGCCCCGCTGATCCGCCTGGGCCTGCGCCGCACGCTGGGGATGGACGGCCCGACGGTGCGCGCCTACCGCGACGGCCCCCGCCACGTCCGCGGGCTGGCCGCGCTGGTCGAGGCCGGCTGGACGGACTGGGGGTTCCGGATCCCGACGATCCGCCTGCTCGAAGCGCGTCCCGAACCGTCGTGGCTCTACGAGTTCCGGTGGCAGCGCGAAGGAATCCCGCCGGGCTCCGGCGCGTTCCACGCCGTCGACCTGCCGTTCGTGCGCGACGACCTCGAAACGGTCATGGCGCTGGGAACGCCCGCGATCGCGCAGTTCGGCAGCCGTCCCCCGCAGGAGCTGGCGCGGCGCGTGCACGCCGACTTCGTCCGCTTCGCCACCACGGGCGATCCCGGCTGGCCCCGGTACGACCGCGACGGGCGGACGACCATGGTCTACGACGAGCAGAGCCAGGTCGTCCAGGACGCCGCGGG
The DNA here is from genome assembly GCF_023023025.1 of Amycolatopsis sp. WQ 127309. NCBI lineage: Bacteria > Bacillati > Actinomycetota > Actinomycetes > Pseudonocardiales > Pseudonocardiaceae > Amycolatopsis > Amycolatopsis sp. WQ 127309. Next base: position 7,724,821 of record NZ_CP095481.1, on the reverse strand, counting down.
CGCCGAACGAGCCGCCTGGGACGGCCGCCGGTAGCGGCCCGCCTCAGCCGAAGGCGAACATGAAGACGGTCACGATGCCGAGGAGGTAGACGGGATAGCCGATCCGCGCCGCCCGGCGCAGGGTCTGTTCCGCGTCGTCCCGTTTCAGCGTGGCGAAGCGCTTGCGCAGCATCGCGATCAGCACACAGCCGGCGGCCAGCAGGATGAACGCGTAGTAACCCCATTCGAGCGCCACGATGTAGCTGACCGACGGGAGCTGGGACGTCACGTTGTTGAGCAGGACCGCGGTGCTGAGGATCGCGGTCACGCCCATCGACACCGGCGCGCTGCCGTCGGCGGCCTTGAAGAACAACGACAGGTACGTGACGCAGATCAGCAGGATCAGCGGGAGCAGGTTCTTGATCAGGAACGGCAGCGTGTCCCGCTCGATCTCGATCTCGGCCGCGTACTGGCTGTAGTAGATCCCGGTGGCGGCGCCGGCGGACTGGCCGTCACCCAGGGCGTCACTGCTGCCGACCGTCTGGCGGAAGAAGTGCACCGAGGACGCGACCCAGTTGGGGACCTGGTTGATGGTGGCCTCGGCGTCGGCGCCGCTGCGCAGGTAGGCGCGCGGGTCCTGGTCGAGGATCTCCTTGTCCGTCACGTAGGAGACCTGGTCCGCGGTCTGCGTCCGGTTCTGCAGCAGCACGGTGAGCCGCTGGTGGTCGAACGGGAAGTCGTGGAACTCGAAGCTGCTCTTGAAGCGGTCGGCCACCCGGTAGAGCCGGTAGGTGCGCCCGTCCTCGGTGACGTCGCGCAGCGGCTCCCCCAGCTTCAGGTCGGGTTTGACGGCGTTGACGAACTGCACGTCGGCCGCGCCGTTGTTGCCGGTGTACTTGAGCCAGACGAAGAAGTCCACGAAGTACGTGCCGTCGGTCGTGTCGAGGTCGCGGACCTCGTTGAGGTTGATGCCGGTCGCCACCACCTGGCGCCGGCTCAGGTAGCGGTTCTTGACCGCGATGACCTCGCCGTCGGCCAGCCCCGCCTGCAGCGCGTCACCGGACGGCGGTTCGTAGATCGTGAACTGGACGGGCGCCGAGACGAACCGGGCGCCGTCGCTCGTCACCACCGACACGGCCATCTGCGCCGACCCGCTCGCATTGAAGTACAACGGCCCGAGCAACGCGGGGAAGGAGTTCTTCCGGTCCTTCAACGACGCCAGGGAGTCGCGCACCCGCTGCCGGTCCGCCGCCCGGTGGTTCCCGTCGAAGTCCAGCCCGCCGGCCTCCATCGCGTGCAGCCCGACGTTCAGCGCCTGCCGGGCCGTCGCGGCCTGCCACAGCGGCCGTTCGCCGTAGCGCTGCTCGAAGGCGTCGGCCCACACCTGTGCGGGGCCGGACAGCGAATCCTGGGCCAGCGGCGTCGCCATGAACAGGTTGCCGGTGAGCGCCCCCGGCCGCCCGCTCATGCGCTCGGCTCCGGTCAACGCGTCGTGGAAGGCCCGGGAGCTCAGCGACGAGCTGCCGAGGACGGGCGCCGTCACCCCCGCGGACCGGAGCCGGTCGATCACCTCGAGACCGCTCTTCTCCTTCAGGGCCAGGACGATCGGCTCACGCGGGTCGTGCGCCTCGAGCGCGGCGACCGCGGCGTCGACCGACGCGGCGCGGCTCGCGGGCGCGGCGGAGATCGGCAGCTCGGCGGTCACCCGGCCGAACTCGCCGAAGGACTCCAGGAAGGTGTCGTGCGCCGACCGGCCGTCCTCGTCGTCGTCGTACACGACGGCCGCGGTCTTCGAGCTCAGGACGTGCGAGGCGTACACCGACATGAAGTCGCTCTGCGTCCGGTTGCCGAACATGCTGCGGAAGTACCACTCGCTGCCGTCGGTGATCCGCGACGAGCTGGCCGACGGGGTGATGGCCGGGATCCGGGCCCGCCGGTAGATCGGCGACGCCGCGAGCGCGGTGTCGCTGCTCCCGTGCCCGACGACGTAGAGGACCTTGTCCTCCCGGACGATCTGCTGCGCGATCCCGATCGCCTTGTCGACCCGGTCCGCGTCGTCGTAGACGAGCAGTTCCACCGGGTGCCCGTGGATCCCGCCCGCCGCGTTCACGGTGTCGAGGTGCATCCGCACGGCGTGCTCCATGTGGGCCGAGGTCACCGCGTTGTCCCCGGTCATCCCCGCCACCAGCGCCACGTAGGCGGGTTCGCCCCGCTCGGCTCCCGCCGCCGTCCAGACGCCCAGCACCGAAGCCAGGACCACGGCCGCGCCGACGGCGATCCAGATCTTCTTCCAGCCGCCCTTCGCGCGGCCGGCGCGGACCTTGGCCGGCGGCCGCTCCGGTTCCACCAGGTCGGCGACGTCGGCGGGCGTGCTCGGCGGCGTGGTGCGCACGGCCTTGAGCGCCCGGCCGGTCTCGGGATCGGCTTTGATCTCGTAGGCCCGTTCGAGGCAGAATCGCCGTTCGCCCTCGGTCGCCACCAGTTCGGCGAGCCACCGCCACGCCGGCTCGTAGCCGTCGTCCTTCGCCAGCGCGACACCCAGCAGTTCCCGGGCCCGCGCCGGGTCCGATGCCCGGAGCCCGATCGCCCGATGGGTGAGCGCGACCGCGGTGTCGGGTTTCTCCGGCACGGGGACAGACCTCCGAAATCGGTTTTCGCTGAGCGCCCCACAGTAGGCAGCGCCCGCTTACCCGATCGATGAACCTCTGTCCCCCGATGCGGTCACCACCGCGGTGCCGCCGGCCGACCATTGTGGACGGTCGGCGGCACCCGGGTCGTCAGGCGAGCGGGCCGTAGAGGCTGTTGCCCGGCGCGTCGGCGTCGGTGCTGGTGAAGTACTGCCGGGTGGCGGCGGAGATCTCGTCGTGCGAGAGGTAGCCGCTGCCGTCGGTGTCGAGCAGGCCGAACGTGTACTCCGCGTCGGTCTCGGGAGTGCCGTAGCCGACCTGCAGGCGCACCCACTCCGACCGGCTGAGCTGCCCGTCGCCGTCGGCGTCACCCATCGCCAGCAGCGCGTCGATCGCCGGCTGGAACAGGTCCTGGTAACGGTCTTCGCCGGCGAACACCGTCATGCCGCCGGTGAACTCAGCGCGCGACACCCGGCCGTCACCGTCGGCGTCGAGGTTGCCCACCAAGGACTCCCAGACCCGCTGGAAGCCCGCGGTGACGGCCTGCGCGGCGGCCGTCTCACTGGCGTACCCGAACGCGGCGGCCACCTGCGCACCCCGCTGCACGAAGTCCTCGTGCTCGATGAAACCGTTGCCGTCGGCGTCGAAGTGCCGGAAGAAGTTCGACCACTTGCGCTCGAGGAGATCCTGGGACACGAAGGTCCTTTCGTCGGGGAAACCGTGCGGCGCGTCACGATAATCGGGACCCACCCACCCCCGGCCGAGAACGGTGATCACCACCCAGCGCAACCGAGAGCGGCCGGCAACGCGCTGCCGCATGACCCGTTGGGGAAAGAACCAGCGGAACCGGGCGACGCGGCCTCACCGGATCGATGGTTGTAACAACCGCTGCGCGTCGACGACTTGATGTTGGTCGACGAAGGAGGCGCTCGGTGACGGACCCGGTCACGGTGGAACCGCTCGAAGAACTGACGGCGTTGTGGGCACCCGGAAGCGCGGTGCTGTGCGTGGGGGAAGGCGACGACGGGATCGAGTCGGTGGCGACCTGGCACGTCAGCCCGCCCGGCGACGCGACGGGAGCGTGGATCTACCCCGCCGACGACGTGTTCGGCTCCCAGGACGCGGCACGACGTGTCCTGACGTTCGTCGAGCGCCGGGCGATCGCGTCCGTGCACCCGCAGAGCCTGCGGGAATGGCTCGACCGGCTGACCGCGACGGCGAAGGTGGACATCGAGGACGGCTGGTGGGAGCGGCACCTGTTCTCCCCGGTGGACGCGTTCCGCGAGACGGCCGAGCGGCGGCAGCAGTACGCCGCGACCGTCGAAGCCGCACGCCAGGACAGCAAGACGATCACTCCCCTGGAGTGGACACACGACCTTCCCGACGACGCCGAAGTCCAGGACTTCGCTTCCCTGCAGCGGGTTGCGCGCATTTCGGCCGCGCCCGGGACGCCCGTGGTGTCCGAGGTCCTGTCGATCGCCCGCACGCTGAGGTGGCTGGTGTCCGTCTGGGCGGAGACCGAGCAGGTGAAGAACCGGCGCCGCTACGTGCGGGCCGCGCACGGTGATCCCGATCCGCTGCCGCCCCGGTGGCTGGCCGCGGTGCGATCCGCCAGCACCAACCGGCTGCCGCTGTGAAAGCCGCGCACGGCTACGCCGTCATCGACACCGAGACCACCGGGATCCTCACCGGCTGGCACCACCGCATCGCGGAGATCGCGATCGTCCACGTGGACCCGCATGGCACCATCACCGACGAGTGGGTGACGCTCGTCAACCCCGAGCGCGACCTGGGCCCCCAGGCCATCCACGGCATCCGGGCGGCCGACGCCCGCCGGGCACCCCGGTTCGAGCACCTCGCGAGCGAGCTCGTCGAGCGGCTGAGCGGGCGCGTGGTGGTGGCGCACAACTGGACCTTCGACGCGATGCACCTGCGTGCCGAGTTCAGCCGGCTGGGCATCGACACGCCGTTCGAACCCGACGCCGGGCTGTGCACCATGCGAGCCGCGGGCCGGGCGCGGCTGGGTTCCGGGCGGTCCTTGGTCGACTGCTGTGCGGCCGCGGGCCTGCCCGAGCGTGCGTGGCACACCGCGCTCGCCGACGCGCAAGGCGCGGGCGAGCTGCTCGGCTTCCTCCTGCGGCACGCGCCGGACGCCGTGCGCGTCACCGATGCCCAGCTGAACGCCGCGAACTGGACCTGGCCGCACCTCGAGCGACGCCACACCCCGGCGGCGCACCGCACGGCGATCGGGCACGTCGAACCGCACTTCCTGGCCAAGCTCGTCGAGCGGATGCCGCGGGACGGCGAACCGGCCGTCGACGCGTACTACGCGATGCTCGACGACGCCTTGCTCGACCGGCAGATCTCGGCCACCGAAGGCGACGCGCTCGTCGAGATCGCCCACGACCTCGGCCTGCACAAGAACGAAGTCGTGGCCCTGCACCTGAGCTACCTGCGGGACCTGGCGCGCGAAGCCTGGGCGGACCAGGTGGTCACCGACGAAGAGCGGAACGATCTGCTCACCGTCGCCATCCTCCTGGCGCTCGACCCGGCGATCGTCGAAACGATCCTCGACGAGGAACGCGACGCCGTCCGGGAACCGGGACCGGAACGCCAGATCGGCGGACTCGTCCTGCGACCGGGCGACAAAGTGGTCCTCACCGGTGCCATGCGGCGCGAACGCGCCGACATCGCGGCCGAAGCCGCCGCGGCCGGCATCCGCGTCACCGGATCGGTCAGCAAGCAGACGCGCGTCCTCGCCGCGGCCGATCCGGACTCCATGTCGGGCAAAGCCAAGCGAGCCCGCGAATGTGGCGTCCCGGTCGTGTCGGAGCACGCTTTCCTGCAGGCGCTCGCGCGGCTCGTCGGCTAGGCCGGTCTTTCGCTGCTTCGCCGGTCCGGGTCGGCTACTCCGCCGCCGGGTGGGTGCCGCCGCGGGCTACTACCACCGGGCAGAGTGCGTACGACATCATCGCCTGGCTCGTCGAGCCCAGGGCCAGCGCGGCCAGGCCGCTGCGGCCGCGGCTGCCCACCACGAGCAGCTGGGCCCGGTCGGCCAGGTCGAGCAGGGCCTGCGCCGGGCGGCCGCGCTGGACCAGCCGTTCCACCCGGACGTCCGGGTATCGCTCCTGCCAGCCCGCCAGGCGCTCGTCGAGCAGTTCGTTCGCGGACTGCTCGATCGCGGTGCCGTCCATGGTGCGGCGGCCTTCCTCGAAGACGCCCGCCAGGAACGTGTCGTGCCAGGCGTGGACCGCGACCAGCGGTGCGCCGCGCCAGGACGCTTCGTCGAACGCCACCGCGATCGCGTCCTCGCTCGCCGGGGTGCCGTCGACGCCGACGACCACCGGGCCTTCGGTGGGCGCTTCGTCTTCGGCGACGTGGGGGCGGATCAGCGCGACCGGGCACTCCGCGTGCGCGGCCAGCGCCAGCGACGCCGAGCCGAGCAGCACCCGCGCGGCCGTCGAGAGGCCCGGCGTGCCGAGCACGACCATCGCCGCGGACGCCGACTCGGCGATCAGTCCCTCCGCGGGCTGTTCCGGGCGTAGCACGACTTCGGGGGTCAGGTCCGGCGCGACCTCGGCCACGGCGGCCCGGGCCGCGTCGAGCAGCCGCTGCCCCCGCGCGCCGGCCAGTTCGTAGAGATCGTCGAACGTCCCGCCGACGTGCGGGTAGGCCACCGGCAGTTCCTCCGTGGCGTGCACGAGCCTGAGCCCGCGGCGGCGCGTCGCGGCGGCCCGCGCCGCCCAGCGGACCGCCGTCAACGCCGGCTCCGACCCGTCGACTCCGACCACCAGGTCTGTCGCGCTCGCCATCCGCGTCCCCGCCTTCCTCGTCCGGGACCCGAGTAAAGCACCGAACGCCGCCCGCGGCTCGCGGACGACGCCCGGTGGGGTGACGGCGCCGGGTGGCTACTTCTGCCACTCCCCCGGTTTCGGCACCCCCGGCAGCGCGGTGGTGTTGTTCCAGCTGGTCTGCGGGTTGGCCAGGCCGCCGCCGGGCTGCTTCCACAGCTGGAGGTTGATCGGGCGGCCGCTCTCCATCGCCGCGGCGAAGCTGTGGTGGCCGTCGCCGGCGAGCTTGAGCTGGTTGGAGCCCGGCGGGTAGTAGACCTTGACGTCCAAGGGCTTGTCCATCAGGCCGTCCGCCTTCCACTTCGCGATCTTGTCGTCGATCACGCCCTGGAAGACGTGCTCCTGCATCGGGGTCACGTCGCCGTACTGGCTGCCGCTGATCTTCTGCGGCTCCGGCTTGAACGTGTACTCCCCCTGGAGCTTGCCGTTCGCGCCCGGCGGCGGCTGGTGGAAGTCGTCCCTGCCCGGCGGCGGCTTCGACGCCGGGTTGCCCGTGGTGCCCGGCGCGCCGCCCGCGTCCGGCTTCGGGTTCGACGGCCCGGGGGTGTCCGGGGTGTCGGTCTTGGAGTCGATCTTCGGTTTCGTGCTCTGCGGCGGCGGTTCCGGCCGGGGCGGCTTGCTGCTCGACGGCGTCGTCGTGTCCGGCTTGGGCTTCGGCTTGGGTGGCACGACGGGCCTGCCGTCCGGACCGAGCTGCGGCTTCGGTTTCGGCTTGGGCGGCACGATGGGCCTGCCGTCCGGACCGAGCTTCGGCTTCGGCTTGAGCGGCGGCGGTGTGGGCTTCCCGTCACTGCCACCCGTGTTGCCGGCGTCGTGCCCGCCCCGCGGGGTCTGCGGGGCACCGTTGCCCCCGCCCGCGGACTGCGAGCTGGTGCCGCAGTTCATCAGGCCCAGCGCGTCGAACTCCGCGTACGGATCGGGCACGTAGGCGTACGGGTCCGGTCCCGGTTCCAGGCCCAGCGGGTCCTGGCTCAGGTACCGCGCCGTCGCCGGGTCGTAGTAGCGGAAGACGTTGTAGTGCAAGCCTGTTTCGGCGTCGGCGTACTGGCCGGGGAACCGCAGCGGCGTCGGCGCGGCCGTCAGCTCCCGGCCGTGCGCGGTGCGGCGGCTGGTCCACACCAGCCCGCCCCGCTCGTCGAGCAGGTCGGTCGGCGTGCCGACGGCGTCGGTGACGAACGTGCGCAACCGCGTGCCCTGGGCGTCCCGCTCGCGCTGCACGACCGGGGTGACCGTGCCCGGCAGGTGGTCCCACGTGACGATCCGGCCCGGCCCGGCCTCCTCGATGAGCGTGGTGCCGTCCCAGGTGTAGATCGTGGTGGCGGTGCTGCCGTCGGCGCCGTGGCGGGTCTTGCCGACGCGGCGGCCGAGCGGGTCGTAGTGGTAGCGCCACACCGTGCCGTCCGGCGTGGCCGCCGCCGTGAGGCGGTCGCCGGACCACGTGAACCGCACCGCGCCCTGGGTGACCCGCCGGCCGTAGCCGTCCTCGGTCACCGCGAGGTCCGCCGGCGGGAGCAACGTGCCGCCGTTGTCGTAGCGGTACTCCTCGCGGCCCTGCGCCGAGGTGACGCCGACGACGCGCCCGGCGGCGTCGCGCGTCAGCGCGGTCGTGCCGGTGACGTCGTCGTGCAGCGTCGCGAGCGTCCCGTTGGCCTGGTAGCCGAAGGCCCGCCGCTGCACCGGGACGCTCCCGGCGGCGACGGCCTGCGTGGCGAGCTCGCCCTGGCCGCCGTAGGTCTGGCCGAGCTGGGCGGCGCCGTCGTGGCGGCCGATCACGCGGGACGCGGTGTCGTGGCGGTAGACGATCGCGTGCGGGCCGGCCAGCAGCCCGATCGGCCGGGCGAGGTCGTCGAAGAACCAGGTGCTCTCGGCGTCGCCCGGGGTGCGGCGGTGGATGTAGCCCGACTCGTCGTACTCGAAGCTCACGCTGCGCCCGTCGACGGTCTCGCGCACGACGCGGCCCAGCTCGTCCCGCTCGAACTCCACTGTGGACTCGCCGTTCGCGGCGTGCGCCAGGTGCCCGACGGGGTCGTACCGGTAGGTGGTGGTGCGCTCCGGCGCCCGCACCTCGACGAGGTTGCCGATGACGTCGTGGCGGTAGGTGGTCACCAGCCCCGCCGGGTCGGTGGAGCGGACCAGCTGCCCGGCCGCGTCGTAGGCGTAGGTGCGGGTGCGCCCGGCGAAGTCGGTCTGCGCCTGCAGCCGCCCCAGCTCGTCGTAGCGGTAGAGCCAGGTGCGGCCCTGCGGGTTGGTCACCGAGGTCAGGCGCAGCTCGGTGTCGTAGCCGTACACCGTGCGCGCGCCCGCCGGGTCGGTGAGCGCCGTGAGCACGTCGAACGGGCCGTACTCGCGGCGGGTGACGCGGCCCAGCTCGTCGACGTGCTCGGTCTCGTTGCCTTCCCCGTCGTAGCGCCAGGACGCGCGTTCCTGCCGCGGTCCGACCCGGGCGGCCGAGCGGCCCTCGACGGTCCAGCTGAGCGCGACCGTCCCGGTCGCGGTCGGCAGCGCCCGCGGCCGGCCGAACTGGTCGGGCTCCACGCCTTCGGGCGCGGGCGGCTCGTCGCCGCCGAGCGAGATGGGCGTGGCGACGCCCATCGGGGTGGTCCGCGGATCCGGCGCGTCGTCTTCGTACCGGCGGTGCCAGGTGGTGTCTCCACTGTGGACGGTGATCGCGGCGGGCCCGCCCGCGTCACCCTCGACGAGCACCACGGAGCCGTCGGGCCGGTGCACCTGGGTCAGGGTGCCGTTCTCGTCGTAGCCGTAGCGGGTGGTGCGGCCCAGCGGGTCGGTGCGGGAGAGCAGGCGGTCGTAGCGGTCCCATTCGGAGAGCGTCACGCCGCCGATCGGGTCGACCTCGCGCACGACCTGGCGCGCGTCGTTGAGGTGGAACTCGGTGACGTGCCCGAACGAGTCGGTGTGGCGCGTGAGGTGGTCGTCGTAGGCGAACGTGCCGTCGAGGAAGCCGCCGTCGCCGGTGGTGCGGACGCACCGGCCCCGCTCGTCGTAGGTGTAGGCGTAGTGGACGTCGTTGCGGTCCTGCCACGACGTGAGGCTCCCGGCCTCGTCGTAGCCGAACCGCTGCGCCTGCCCGGAGGAGTTGGTCACCGCGGACAGGTGACCCTGCGGGGAGTACTCGAAGCGCAGCGCCGTGACGTCCGGCAGGCCGTCGCCCAGGACGACGACCTCGCTCACCCGGCCGCGCCGGGTCCGCAGCGCGACGCGGACGCCGTCCTCGCGGCGCAGCAGGGTCGGGGTGCCGAAGTCGTCGTAGAAGACCTCGACCCGCTGCTCGCCGTCGAAGGCGCGCAGCGGCACCACGCGCCCGGAGCCGGAGAACTCCAGCACCGCGTCGTCGGTGGTGAGGGTGAACGTGTCGCCGTCGCGGGTGAGCGGCCAGCGCGCGCCCTCCAGCGGCAGCTGCGCGCCGTCACCGCGCGGGTAGACGAGGATCGTGCCGGCGGGCGAGAAGTAGCAGACGTGCTCGTCGTCCACCTCGAGCCGCTGGTCCACAGTGGACGACCACGAGACGCCGAACCAGTGGCCCGCCCGGTAGGTCGACACGTGCGTGCGCGCCAGCACCAGCGAGCCGAGCTCGAGGTCGAGCTGTTCGAGGATCACCTCGCCGCTCGCGATGTCGACGGGGTCGTCCTTGCAGACGCGGTTGTCCGGGTCGGGAGCGGTGTCGCGCGGGTTGTCCGGCTTGTTCGACGACGGGCTGGTGCCGCCGCCCCCGGACGAGCCCTTCCCGCCGCCGCCGTTCCCGTTGCCACCGCCGTGGCCGCCGGGCGGGGTGTCGCCGTTGGCCCCGTTACCGGACGGCGACGTGCCGTCGTTCTTGGGCGGCGGGCCGTCGTGCTTCGGCGGCGGCGTCCCGTCCGCGCCGGAGGTCGTGGTGCTGTCGCCGCCGCCCTTGGGCTTGGGCTCCGGCGCCTTCGGCGTACCGTCGATCTTCGGGGGCTTCTTCGGCGCGGACACCTTGCCGGGCTTGATGTTCTTCAGCGCCTTCGCGGCGTCGCCGAACAGCGAGCCGGCCCGCTTCAGCAGCGGGATGAGCGCTTTGAGGGCCTTGACGAGCCGGGTGACGAGGTCGGCGATCTTGGACGCCGTCTTCGCGACCGCGCCGATCACCTGCGGCACCACCCAGGTCAGGCCGATGCCGAGGGTGAACACGACCTGCAGCGCCCAGCTGATCAGGTGCCCGACCAGCTCGGCGATGATGTCGCGCACCAGGGACCGGACCGCGCCGACGACCTCGCCGGCGGTCTTCACGCCACTGGAAGCGCCTTCGCAGCCCTTCTGCGCGCTCCCCAGCAGGGCGACGAGGTCCTGCGACTGCTGCCGGTAGGCGTCGGCCGCCGGACCCGTCCACGACTGCAGGTCGGCCTTGACCATGTCGCCGAAGTCGGTGCCGACGCTCTGCAGCTCGCCCGCGATGTTCTTCCACGTCTCCGACTGGGCGGCGATCTCGTCGGCGTTGCCGGTGAGGCCGTTGAGCGCTTCCTTCAGCGGCCCGACGTGCTCGATCAGCCAGCCCACCCCGGCGGCGAGGATCGCGCCGAAGGGGTCCATGGCCATCGACAGCGCGTCGAGGGCGGTGCCGACCGCCCCCATCGCGACCGACGCCCAGTCACCGCTCTCGATCGCGGACTTCAGGTCGTTCGCCGTCTCCAGCAGGGAGATCCCCGAGTACGCCTTCGTCGAATCCTGCGTCGGCGCGATCAACGGGTTGCTCATGTGGTGGAACCATCCTCAGTGGGGGGACCGCTCGCCGGCTCACCCTGACCGGCCCGAGATCTTTTCAAGCTACCAACTTCCCGGGAACCGGCGCCGGGGCCTCCGGATCGGTTGCCCGTCCGATCACCCACGGATGCCCGCGCAGCCTCCTGTTCGGGCGCACCGGCAGTCGAACTCGTCGAACCGGTCGATCGAGCACATCGGGCAGCCGACCTCATGCGGAGGTGTTCCCTTTTGCGCGCTCTTGGGCGATAGTGGTCGAAGCTGTGTTTTACAACGTTGTAAACCCTCTCGTGGAGGTCCGATGCGCGGGCGGCTGTCCTGGAAACGCACCCGGTCGGCGATGACGTGGATAGCCACGCTGAGCCTCGCCGCGCAGCTCGCCCTCAGCGGGGTCAGCGGCGCCGCGGGCGCGGCCGGGGACTCCTCGGCGCGCCCGGCGCCCGGCGGGGGCACCCACTTCCTCGACCACGCCGCCGCCCTCGCCGGCTACTCGGATCCCGCCTGGTACGAAGCGAACATCCCGTTCGTGGACCTGCCCGACGCCACCATGCAGAGCGTCTACTACTACCGCTGGCGCGTCTACAAGGAGCACCTGCGCTACACGAACCCCACCGACGGCTGGATCTCGACGGAGTTCCTCGACTGCTGCGGGTACGCCGCGCCCTACCAGGCGATCGACGCCGCCGCCGGGCACCAGCTGACCGAGGGGCGCTGGCTGCGCGATCCGAGCTACGGCCAGGACTACCTCAGGTTCTGGCTGACCGGCCCCGGCGCGGGCCCCAAGCCCGCCACCGACGACGTCAACGCCGACACGACCGACTGGGCGCACGAGTACAGCGTCTGGCTGGCCACCTCGGCCTACGGCCAGGCCCAGGTGACCGGGGACTTCGCGCCGTTGCGCCAGCTGCTCCCGGCGCTCGTGCGCCAGTACCGCGGCTGGGACAAGCAGTTCGACCCCGGCCTCGGCCTCTACTGGTCGGTGCCGGTCTGGGACGCCATGGAGTTCTCCGCCTCCTCCTACGAATCCGCCGAGCCCTACCACGGCGGCGCCGGCTACCGGCCGACGCTCAACTCCTACCAGTACGGCGACGCCGTCGCGATCAGCCGCATCGCGGACTCGGTCGGCGACCACCGGCTCGCGGCCGAGTACGCCCAGCGCGCCACCCGGCTGCAGGCCGCGATGCAGAAGTGGCTGTGGGACCCGGAACGCGGCTTCTACTACGCCATGGCCCGCGACGACAACCCGGGCCACCGGCTGTCCGGCAGCCGCGAGCAGATCGGCTACCTCCCCTGGACGTTCGGCGCCGCCGGGCCGGCCGACACCACCGCCTGGTCCCAGCTGCTCGACCCCCAGGGGTTCGCGAGCGCCTACGGCCCGACCACGGCCGAGCGCCGCAGCCCGTTCTTCATGAAGGACGCCGGTTCGTGCTGCCGCTGGGACGGACCGAGCTGGCCTTTCGCCACCTCCCAGACCCTGACCGGCCTCGCGAACCTGCTGGACGACCACCCGGGCCGGCTCCCGGTGTCCAAAGAGGACTACGCCGCCGCTTTGGCCACGTACGCCCGGACCCAGACCAGGAACGGCAAGCCCTACGTCGCCGAGGCGCACGACCCGGACCGGGACGCGTGGATCTACGACGGGCAGAACCACAGCGAGGACTACAACCACTCCACCTACACCGACCTGGTCCTGTCCGGGCTGCTCGGCCTGCGCCCGCAGTCCGGCGACACCCTCGAGGTCAAGCCGCTCACCCCGGCCGGCTGGGACCACTTCGCCGCCGAAAACGTGCCCTACCACGGGCACAACGTCACTGTCCTGTGGGACCGCGACGGCAAGCACTACGGCCAGGGCGCCGGGATGCGCCTCTACGTCGACGGAAAGCTCGTCCAGCGCTTCGCGACGCTGCGCGACACCACGATCGACGTCGGGCGCACGGTGGTGCCCCAGCGGGACGACCTCGTCGACGACGCCGCCAACCCGCTGCGCACCGGCTACCCGCGGCCGATCACCTCCTACACCTGGCCGAACGACAACGCGTGGAACGCGCTCGACGGCAAGGTCTTCTACAGCGAGGTGCCCGAGAACACGCGGTGGACCAACTACGGTTCGCCGAACCCGAGCGACTTCTACGGCGTCGACTTCGGTGCACCCACGCCGGTCGGCGACATCCGCTGGAGCGGGTACGACGACGGCGGCGGGGTCAGACCGGCCGCGGCCTACAACCTGCAGTACTGGACCGGCGCGGCCTGGCAGGACGTGCCCGGCCAGGTCCGCGCGCCGGCGAGCCCGGTGGGCAACGGCGTCACCCGCGTCACCTTCCCCACGCTCACCACGAGCAAGGTCCGGCTGGTGTTCACCAACCCGCCGGGCGCGTTCGTCGGCGTCACGGAGCTGGAGTCCTGGACGCCGTCGAGCCCGGACGCGCGGATCGCCGTCGGGCCGGCCAACGCCAACGGCGTCGTCCTCGTCGGCCGGAGCACCCCGCTGACCGTCACGGTGCGCAACACGACGTCGAGCCCGCTGGTCTCGCCGCGGGTGAGCGTCGCCGTGCCGGCCGGCTGGTCGGTCACGCCGGCCGGGCGGCCCGTCGCCGCGATCCCGCCCGGGCAGTCCCGGACCTCGACGTTCACCCTGACGGCACCGCCGGACGCCGAACCGGGCAGTGCGGCGACGCTGACCGCGACCGCGTCCTACCGCGGGCCCGGCGGCCGGACGGAAACCACGCACCAGCGCCAGCACCTGCAGATCCCGCACCCGGCCGGACAGCACGACCCGGTCGGCGCGTGGAGCCTCGACGAGGGCAGCGGCACCGTCGCCCACGACAGCGCCGGCGGCCACGACGCCGCCCTGACCGGCGTGCCCGGGTGGGTCCCCGGCGTGACCGGCACCGCCCTGCGGCTGGACGGCTCGAGCCAGTACGGGCAGACGAGCGGGCCGGTGCTGGACACCACCGGGAACTACTCGGTCAGCGCGTGGGTCCGGCTGGACCGCACGGGTTCGTGGGCCACCGCCGTCAGCCAGGACGGCGACCCGAGCAGCGGTTTCTACCTCCAGTACTCCGCGGCCGACGACCGGCTGGCCTTCTCGACCAGCGCGGGCCGGGCCTTGGCGGACGTCGCCCCGCAGCCGGGCCGCTGGTACCGGCTGGTCGGCGTGCACGACGCCGACGCGGGCACCTACGTGCTCTACGTCGACGGCGTGGCGCAGGCCAAGACCTGGAGCCAGGCGACCGGGGACGCGTCGCCCGGCCCGCTGGCCATCGGCCGCGCCGTCTCCGGCGGGCAGCACAGCGACCTGTGGCCGGGCAGCGTCGACGACGTCGAGGTGTGGAACCGGGTCCTGACCGCGGCCGACGTCACCGGCGGGGCGAGCCTCAGGCGTCCGGCTCCAGCGGGGCCGTGAGTTCGAGCTGGATGCCGTCGGGGTCGGTGATCGACAGCACCGCGATGCCGAACGGCGCCAGCTCGGCGAGTTCGCCGTGCTCGTGCCCGCCGGCGGCGCAGCGGTCGCGGATCTCGGCCAGTTCGGCACGGCCGCCGACCGAGAAGCTGACGTGGTCGAGGCCGACGCGCAGCGGGTCGAACCGGTCGCCGGCCCGGCGGCGCGGGTCGTCGCAGGGCCGGAGCCCGAGCTGCAGCTGCCCGTTGGTCAGCACGATCCCGCCCTGCAGGTTGTGGACCATCAGCCAGTGGTCCGGATCGTCCGGGGGCGGCACGGTGTCCACGGCCACCGAGAAGCCCAGCACGCGGGTGTAGAACTCCCGCGCGCGGGCGACGTCGGTGACGGTCAGCCGGATGTGGTGGACCGCGCCGGCCGCCGCCGTCACGCGGGGCCCCGGCCCAGGAACGCCAGCAGCGCGTCGTTGAACTCCTGGGCGTGGGAGGCGTTGATCGCGTGCGGGCCGCCCTTGATCACGACCAGTTCGCTGTCCGCGAGGGACTCCGCCGAGCGCTTGCCGCTGACCTCGAAGGGCACGATCGCGTCCGTGTCACCGTGGATCACCAGGGTGGGCACGCCGATCTTGGCGATGTCGGCGCGGAAGTCCGTGCGGCCGAACGCCGCGATGCAGTCGAGGGTGCCCTTCGGCGACGCGAACGCCGCGATCTCCTGGGCGTACGCGCGCTGGTCCTCGCTCACCAGCAGCTTGCCACCGGCACTGAAGAAGTCCGTCGTGAACTGCTTCAGGAACGCCAGGCGGTCACCGCGGACGCCGGCTTCGAACTGGCCGATCGTCGCGTCGTCGAGACCGCCGTCCGGGTTGTCGTCGCTCTTGTGGAGGTACGGCGGGACGGCCGCCGCGAGCACGGCCTTGGCGACCCGGCCGGCCCCGTGCGTGGCGAGGTGGCGGACGACCTCGCCGCCGCCCATCGAGAAGCCGACCAGCGTGACCTCACGCAGGTCCAGGTGGGTGAGCAGGGTTTCGAGGTCGGCGGCGAAGGTGTCGTAGTCGTAGCCGCCCCACGGCTGTGAGGACCGGCCGAAACCGCGCCGGTCGTAGGTGATGACGCGATAGCCCGCGTCGACGAGCACCGGCACCTGCGCCTCCCAGGAGCGGCCGCTGAGCGGCCAGCCGTGGATCAGCACGACCGGTTTCCCGGTGCCGTGGTCCTCGTAGTACAGGTTGATCGGCGCGGAGTTCTCGTGGCCGACGGTCACGCTGGGCATCTGTCCTCCCGACGGTAGAAATTACCTCGTCCACAATTCGAGTGCCCGCAATTCATCTGCCGCAAACATCGCGAGCACCGCTGGTCGTTCGGGGCGGGACGCGCACCGGATTGGCGTCAGCAGTCGCTCTTCGCCGTGTCGCGGACGACGAGCAGGCTGGTGAGACCGGTGCCGTGCACCTCGGAGGGCAGGTTGCCCGGCGTGCCTTCCAGCCGGTTCGCCTCGCCGGCGCTCACCTGGTAGGCCTCCAGGTAGAACGGGCCGGTGTCCTCCGGCAGCCCGATGACGAGGTTCAGCGCCGACCACCGGCCGGAGCCGTCGAAGACCACGACCCGCTCGAAGTACCGGTTCTTCGGGTCCTGCGCCTGCCGCACCAGGAGCACGACCTTGTCCGCGCCCGGCGGTGTCCCGTCACCGAAGTAGTTGTGGCAGTGCGGCACGGTCTTCACGGCGTCGAACCCGAACGCGACCGGCGCCTGGGTGGACGGCGTGGGCGGCAGGACCTTCGTGCTCGTGGGCGTGGGTGACGCCGTGGTGCTCGTGGACGTCATGGTCGCGACCCCGTTCGGGGTGCTGGTGCTCACCGCCGGGACGGCCGCCGACGGAGACGGCGTCGACGTCGGTGCCGTGGACGTCGTCGTCGCGGGTGGTGCCGCCACGTCCGATCCGCCGATGCCGAGCAGGGCCGCCGTGGCGACCCCGGCGCCCGCGGCGCAGACCATCAGGACCACCGCCAGCACCAGCGAGATCGCCCGGGCGGGCTTGCGCTGCCGCCACCGTTTCAGCAGCCGCGGCGCCAGGAACCACGCCGCGCCCGCCAGCACCAGGACGGCCAAGGTGAACACCCAGGTCGCCGGGCCCTGCCCGGTGAACGGCTGGAACTGGTCCTGCACGGCGGAGACGAACCCGACCCCGGGGCCGAGCACGGTCACCATGGCACCGAAGACGGTCCGTTCGAGAACGGTGCGCTTGTGGTCCTCGCCGAGCTCCCCCGGCGGCTGCTCGTCGGTCACGCGACCCCACTTCCGACGTCGAAATGATGCCTTCGAGATCGTGGGAACCCGTTGTGCCGTAACCGGATCCGTCGTCGAACACCCGAACGGACGCTGTTGGCCAATCCCCTACCGGGACGCTCGTCCGCCGATCACGAAGACGTCGGACACCGCGGTGAACGGCTCGACGCGGCCGGCCGGGTCCTTGGTGTCGCCGTGGTAACGGATGCGGTGCGGGCCGGTCGTGCCGGGTGGGATGTCCCAGGTGATCCGCACGACCGGGCCGGTGTTTTTGTCACGTGACCAGTGGAACTTCGTGACCCAGTCGCCGTCGTCGGCGATCGTGCGCCACTCTCCGTCCACTTCGGACTCGACCGTCAGGTACGTGCGGCCGCGGCGGAGGTCGTTGTTCGGGTGCGCGGCCACGAAGCTGACGCCGGCCCGCTCGCCGGGGCGGTAGCTCGGCGCGGGCTGGGTCAGGACCCGGCCGGGCGACGGGCCGTCCGCGGTCTCGTCCTCGGCGGGCCGGATCCGGCCGGAGTGGTCGGGTTCCGGCGTGCCCCGGTCCACCGGCGTCCCGTCGCGCAGGGCGACGGCCAGCCGCGCCGCGGTCTGCCGCAGGGCGTCGAGCTGCCAGCGCCCGAACAGCGTGCTGCCACCCTCGTACCGCTGGGCCGCGTACTCCTCCGGCGTGGTCACGTAGTGGAAGTAGCCGTTGCTGTAGCCGGCGACCAGCACGTTCTCGAGCTCGGCGCCCACGAGCTCGGCGACCGTGCGGCGCAACCGCAGGCCGGCCACGATCGTGACCTCGCCGGGAATCCCGATCAGGTACAGCGGGCCGACGCGCAGCAGCTGCACCGGGAACCGGGTGGCGATGAACGGGCGCAGCCGGTTGAGCAGGCGGCCCGGCAGCGTCATTCCCTTGGGCGCCTGGGCATCCCGCAGTCCGGGAGCGAGCCGGTACAGCACCGCGGACAGCGCGTCCCAGAAGGGGTTGCGCTGCTGGCGGAACCCGGCGAAGCCCTTGCCTTCGTCGGTGCCGGCCAGCGCCGCGGCGCCGCCGATCGGGCCGCGGGTCCGGTGGGCGCGCCCGTCGCCGCAGAACTCCGCCGAGACGGCCGTCGCGGACAGGTCGACGTGGGTCAGCCGGTGGTCCACCCCGCCGCGCACCGGGACACCCGGTTCCTCGAGCAGCTTGGCCGCGGCCGCGTACTGGCGCAGGCCGATGATCCGGGTGTTCTCGAACTCGTCGGCGGTCGGGCCGCTGCCGGGCCGGCCGCCGACGTTGGGCGACATGTCCCCGGCGTTGGTCTGCGCGAACGCGGCGACGAAACCCGGCGGCTCCGGCGCGAGGTAGTCGCCGCCCTCGACCTCGCGTTCCCAGTGCAGCGCCGCGTACCCCTTGTTGTCCGAGCTGATCAGCAGGTTCCGGTTGGTCATGCTGGTGCCGTGCGTGGCGAACCAGTTGATCACCCCGACGACCCGGCCGGCCCGCTCGACGCGCAGCACCGTCGTCTGCGGGTCGACGCCGTCGGGGAAGAACTCCCGGTCCGCCCGCGGGTTGCGGTCGAACGCCACCCGCGACCGGTTGGTGCTGGCGTCGCGCAGTTCCCCGTGCGCCAGCGTCAGCTCGGCGGGCGCGAGGTCGGCGTGCGCCCGCTCGACCGCCTCGGTGATGCCGTCGACGATCGCGGCGAACGTCTTGGGGTGGAACCCGTTGGACAGGTTGTAGAGGTGGTGGTGCCCGTAGCCGCCGGGGCCGCAGTGCGTGTGGGTCACGGTGATCATGACGTTGGACTCGGTGTACCGGCCGTCCAGGCGGGCCAGCACCGCGCGGTGCACGCTGGGGAACATCAGCGGCAGGTCGCAGACGATCAGCAGCACCCGGCGCGCGCCGTCGTCGATGACGAAGGCCCGCGCGCGCAGTCGCGTGTGGAGGCCCGCGCTGCGCTGCCAGGACTTGCCGTAGCCCATCAGTTCGCAGCCGGCGGCCTCGCCGGTGATGTCGGCGATCCCGCGGCCGACCAGGAACTCCCTGTCCGTCAACGACTGTCCCCTCCCGGTGGCGGCGCGGTCGCCCGCCTCGCTCCGGACGGTACTGTGCGCTGGTGACCGAGCCAGGACCGGACCGCGCCCTCAAGGGGCTGCGCAAGGAACCCCAGCAGGCCCGCAGCCGCGCGCGGGTGCGGGCGATCGTCGCCGCGGCCGACCGGATCCTGGCCGGCGAAGGCGTCGAGGCACTGACCATCCGCCGGATCGCCGACGGCGCCGGTGTGCCGACCGGCACGGTCTACCAGTTCTTCGAGGACAAGGCCGCGGTGTTGTCGGCGCTGGCGCAGCACTACATGGACAGCTTCGGCGAGACCATGGCCGAGGCGGTCGAAGCGGCGTCCCGCGCGCCGCTGGCGGACCTGGTCGACATCGTCTTCGACCGGTTCGTCGAGCGGTACCGGCAGAACCCGGGTTACGTCGCGATCTGGACGGGCCGCCACCTCAGCCCCGAGCTGCTGCGCGCCGACGACGCGAACAACGACCTGCTGGCCGAGAGCATCCGGCGGATCCTGCTCGCGCGCTCCGACGTCGTCGACGGACCGCCGCTCGCGCTCGCCTGCCGGGCGGCCGTCCGGGTGGCGGACGCCTTGCTGCAGCTGGCGTTCCGGATCGACCCCCACGGCGATCAGGACACTTTGGACGAGGCCAAGCGCCTCGATCGGCTCTACGTCGACGAGATCGTCACCAGCCCCCGCTTCCGCTAGCACTCCGGTCACCGCTCGGGTCCGGCGGCCAGCGCCTGGTGGATCAGGCCGGCCTCGGCCTGCATCCCGGCCAGGACCGGGTGGTAGGCGACGGCTTTGACCAGGTTCGTGTACTGGCCGTTGACCCAGGCGGCGCTGCCCGCGCACGCGTCGTGGCCCAGCGACGGGCCGTAGGTGTCGACGTAGGTCGCGCCGGTCTTCTTCGCGGCCTTGGCCAGGGCGGCGTTGAGGGTGCGCTCGACGCTGTCGAACCAGCGGTAGTCGCCGTCGGCGAAGGGGATCCGGTCCGGGCAGTAGCCGCTCGGCGGGACCAGCCGCGGGTAGCCGACCAGGACGATCTTGGCGCCGGGCGAGAGCGCGCGGGCCCCCTTGACGACCTTCTCCAGGTTCCGTTCGGTACCGGTGATCGCGGCGGTGAGGGTCTCGACGCCGTTGACGGTGAAGTGCTCCCGGCACGGCGAGCCGGTCGGGTCGGCGGCACGCAGGCCGGGGCAGGTGTAGATCATCGACCCGAACACGCTCGCGTCGTTGCCGCCGATCCCGATGGTCACCAGGTCGGTGTCCGGGGTCAGGGCGTCGAACTGCGGGTGTTCGTAGGTGATCGGCGCGTCCTCGCTGGGCACGGTCTGCTGCCTGGTCATGTTCGTGGTGTCCGCCGAGGAGCAGCTCACGTCGGTGAACGCGCCCGGGGTGGTGTAGATGCCGAGCCGGGTGGCCAGCCACGACGGGTAGTTGTTGTTCGACCGGAAGCACCAGCTCGCCGACTGCCACGGGATCAGCGGCCCGGCGGTGTAGGAGTCGCCCAGCGCGACGTAGTGGCGGAACGCCGGAGCCGGCGCGGCGCTCGCCACCCCCGCACCGGCCGTGGTGGCCACCGCCAGCGCGGCGGCGAGGACGATCCGGGACACCTTCACGGGCACCTCGTTACCTCGGAGTCGGAACGAAGGTAACTGTGAATCACGTTCATGTTTTCGTCAAGCCGGTCTGCCCCCGGAATCCCCCGGCGGGATCGACGGTGCCCGGGGAAGATTTCTCCGGGGCCGTGTCGATTCCCGGGTCGCCCGTTCGACCAGGGGGCGTGAGGCCGGCAGGCGGCCTGACCGGAACGAGGAGCACACGATGTCGAAGTACATGCTGATCATGCGGGGCACCGACGAGTCCAACGCGGCCATGATGGCCGACATCGACCGGGAGATGGCCGCGACCCGGGCGTACATCGAAGACCTGCTCAAGGCCGGGGTGCTGCTCGCGGCCGAAGGGCTCGACGACCCGGCCCGCGGTGTCGTGGTCGCCTTCGGCGGCGAGAAGCCCGTGGTCACCGACGGGCCCTACGGGGAGACCAGGGAACTGTTCGGCGGCTACTTCCTGCTCGACGTCTCCTCCCAGGAGGAAGCCGTCGAGTGGGCCACCCGGATGCCGGCCGTGGCCGGGTCGAAGATCGAGGTCCGCCGGGTCGCCGGCGACGACGAGGTCCCGGGTCAGGCCGGGGACGAGAACACCGGCCGCGGCTGATGGGACCGGCCGATGTCGAGGCCGTGTGGCGGATCGAGTCGGCGCGGATCGTGGCCGCGCTGACCCGGTTCACCGGCGACTTCGGGCTCGCCGAGGACGCCGCCCAGGAGGCGGTGGCCGAGGCGCTGGTGTCGTGGCCGCAGGCCGCGCCGGCCAGCCCGGTCGGCTGGCTGATGGCCACGGCCCGGCGGCGGGCCATCGACACGATCCGCCGCCGGGCCGCCCTGCGGGACCGCTACGCCCTGCTCGCGACCGAGGACGAGGTGGCCGAGGTTTCCGAGCACGACCCCGACCCCGACCGGATCGACGACGACGTCCTGAAGCTGATGTTCATCAGCTGCCACCCGGTGCTCTCCCCCGAGGCCCGGGTGGCGCTGACCCTGCGCGTGGTCGGCGGCCTGTCCAGCGAGGAGATCGCCCGCGCGTTCCTGGTGTCCGTGCCGACCGTGCAGGCCCGCATCACCCGCGGCAAGAAGACGATCGCGGCGGCCGGGGTGCCGTTCGAGCTGCCGCCGGCCGGCGAACGCAAGCAGCGGCTGGGCGGCGTGCTCAGCGTCCTCTACGTGATCTTCTCCGAGGGGTCGACGGCCACCTCGGGTGACCGGCTGGTGCGCCCCGACGTCGCGTACGAGGCGATCCGGCTGGCCCGCACACTGGCCGCGCTGCAGCCGGCCGAGCCGGAGGTGCACGGCCTGCTCGCGTTGTTCGAGCTGACGGCCGCGCGCTTCCCGGCCCGGACCGCCCCGGACGGCGCGCCGATCCTGCTCGAGGACCAGGACCGGCGGCGGTGGGACTTCTCGGCGATCCGCCGCGGGCTGGCCGCGCTGGCGCAGGCGTCACCGCGCGGGCTCGGCCCCTACGGCCTGCAGGCCGCGATCGCCGCCGTCCACGCGTCGGCGCCGTCGGTGGCGACGACGGACTGGGACCGGATCGTGCTGCTCTACGAGGCGCTGGGCCGGGTCGCGCCCTCGCCGGTGGTCGAGCTCAACCGGGCCGTCGCCGTGGCCATGGCGTCGGGTCCGGCGGCGGGCCTGGCCATCGTGGACGAGCTGGTCGTCACCGACCGGCTCCCGGGTTCGCACCTGGTCCCGACCGTGCGCGGTGAGCTGCTGACCCGGCTCGGCCGGCGCCCGGAGGCGCGCGCCGAGCTGGAGCTGGCGGCCCGGCTGTGCACCAACGAGCGGGAACGCTCGGTGCTGCTGGGCAAGGCGGCCGCGCTGGGCTGACCCGGGCGAGAAGTTGCGATTCCTCGTGACCGGGCCGCCCCGGCCGGGCCGTGAGCGGCGGATTCACAGAGTTCTCCCAGAAGCACTCAGGAACTCGCCGGACCGGCCGGGCACGCTCGCCGCATGACCACGATCGACGTACGGGGCCTGACCAAGCGGTACGGGCCCGACACCGTGGTGGACGACCTCTCGTTCACCGTCGAACCCGGGCAGGTGACGGGTTTCCTCGGCCCCAACGGCGCCGGCAAGTCCACGACCATGAAGATGATCCTGGGCCTGGCGGCGCCGACCCGGGGCTCGGCCACCATCGGCGGCCGCCGCTACGCCGGCCTCCCCGCGCCGCTCACCGAGGTGGGCGCGCTGCTCGACGCCGGTGCCGTCCACGGCGGCCGGACGGCCCACGACCACCTGCTGGCCCTCGCCGTCAGCAACGGTCTCCCCCGCCGCCGGGTCGGCGAGGTGCTCGCGCGGACCGGGCTGGCGGACGTCGCCGGCAAGCGGGCCGGCGGGTTCTCCCTCGGCATGCGGCAGCGGCTCGGCATCGCCGCGGCCCTGCTCGGCGACCCGCGGGTGCTGATCTTCGACGAGCCGGTGAACGGCCTCGACCCGGAAGGGATCCGCTGGATCCGGGACTTCATGCGGTCGCTGGCCCGCGACGGCCGGGCGGTGCTGGTGTCCAGCCACCTGATGAGCGAGATGGCGCAGACCGCCGACCACCTGGTCGTCATCGGCCGCGGCCGGCTCATCGCCGACACGGGGGTCGGCGAGCTGATGCGCGCGGGCGGCGCGGGGACCGTCCTCGTCCGCACGCCCGATCCGGGTTTCGCGCACCGGCTCACCGCCGCCGGGGCCACCGTGCGGGACGGGCTCGAGTCCTCGCTCGTCGTCTCCGGCCTGACCAGCGCGGAGATCGGCAAGCTCGCCGCCTACCACGGCGCCGCGCTCAGCGAGCTCACCCCGCAGCGCGCCTCGCTGGAGGACGCCTTCATGGAGCTGACCAAGGACAGCGTCGAGTACCAGGGAGTCACCGCATGAGCGCGCTCGCCCACGCCCTCCACAGCGAGTGGGTCAAGCTCCGCAGCCTGCGCTCCACCTGGTTCACGCTGGCGACCCTGTTCGTGGTCGGGCTCGGCATCACCGCCCTCACCGCGAACGCCGCCGGGAAGGAGTACGCGAGCGCGACGCTCGCGGACCAGCAGGCGTGGGACCCGGCCGGGCGCAGCCTGATGTCGTACGTCGTCGCCCAGCTGGTCCTCGGGGTGCTCGGCATCCTGATCGTCACCGCGGAGTTCGCGACCGGGCTGATGCAGACGTCCCTCATCGCCACGCCGCGGCGGCACCGGACGCTGGCGGCCAAGGTCGTGGTGGCCGCGGCCGTCGCCGTGGTGGCCGGGCAGGCGCTGATGTTCGCCGCTTTCTTCGTCGGACAGGCGGTTTTCGCCCTGCAGGACGCGCCGCACGCGAGCCTCGGCGATCCCGGTGTGCTCTCCGCCGTGACGGGCGGCGGCGTCTACCTGACGGCGATCGCGCTGCTCGCGGTCGGTCTCGGCGTGCTCGCGCGGGCCACAGCGGGCGCGTTCGCCACACTGGTGGGCATCGTCTTCCTGATCCCCGGGATCGCCGGGGCGTTCCCCGGCTGGCTCCAAGGTCTCTTCCGCTACTGGCCGACGCTGGGCGCGGCCGAGGTCCTCAAGACGGTGCCCGATCCCGGGTTCCCGCACCCGTGGCTGAACCTGGGCGGCCTGTGCCTCGGCGTCGCCGCCGTGCTGGCCGTCGCGTTCGCGGTCTTCCGGCGCCGGGACGTCTGATGCGCGACGTCCGCCGGGGCCTGGGCGCGGCGGCCGCCGCCCTGCTCGTGATGGCCGGAGTCGCACTGGCCGCGCTGCTGCTGCTCGGCGCCGGCCGGTTCGGCGACCTCACGGCGCTGACGGCGACGGTCGTCGCCCTGGCCGTCGGCGGCTCGGCGGACGTCGTCGCGACCCCGGCCGGCGCGCTGCCGATCGCCGTGCACGGCGCCGTCGACGTCATGCCGCTGGGCATCTCCCTGGCGGGCGCGGTGGTGCTGGGCGCGCTGGTGCTGCGGCACGGCCGGGACGGGCTGGCCGTCCGCGTCACGGCGGCGGCCGTCGCCGTGGTGGCGGGACTGACCGCGATCTCGTTGCTGGCACAGGGAAATCTGGCGCTGCGGCTGCCCGGCGGCTCGGGTGGCGGATCGGCCTGCGGGCCCGGCACGGGAGCCGTCTCGCGGTTGGGCGGCGCGGTCGACGCCGGGTTCTCCGCGGCCTTCCTGCCGACGCTGGCGGCCGCGGCGGTCTGGGCGCTCGTGGTCGCCGGGGCGTGCGCGCTCACCGTGCGGTTCCCGGCCGTCGTGCCGGGATTGCGTTGGGCCGCAACGATCTTCGGGGCGCTCACCGCCTGTGGCGTGCTCGTCGCGGGGGTGTTCGGCGGCGCGGCGGCGGCCGGGGCCGTGCTGCTCATCCTGCCGCAGGTGGTGTCCGGCGCGCTGCTGCTCGGGCTCGGCGTGCCGTGGACCCTGACGTCCGACGGCGTGCTTTCCTGCGCTCTCAGCGGGATCGAGCCCGGTGGCGCGTGGACCTGGGTGCCGGTGGTGGTGCTGACGGTCTGCGCCGTCGCCGTCGCCGCGCGAACCGGCCCTCGTGGCTCGCTACGCCGCGCCGGGGTGTTCGCCGTGGTGACGGGTGGCGTGCCGGCGGTCGTGACGCTGCTGTCCCGGGTGTCCGTCGACCTCGACGTCACGGCGTTCGGGCTGTCGATCCCGGTCCTCGACGCGCGGCTGTCGGCCGATCCCCTGCTCGCCTTGGCGGCCGGCGCGGCGGCGGGGTTCGCGAGCGGCCTGCTCGCCGGCGCGATCTCCGTATCCTCGCGGGCATGGAAGCGATGACGCCCGGGCGGCTGCTCGTGGTCGACGACGAAGCCACCGTCCGCGAGCTGCTCTCCGCCGCGCTGCGGTTCGCCGGTTTCGAGGTGACCTCCGCGGCGACGGCGGGCGAGGCCGTCGCCGCGGCCACCGCGCAGCCGCCGGACCTGGTGCTGCTCGACGTCATGCTGCCGGACATGGACGGCTTCGAGGTCGTCCGGCGGCTGCGCGAGCGGCACGCCCCGGTGCCCGTCCTGTTCCTCACCGCGCGCGACCGCCAGGCCGACAAGGTCACCGGCCTGTCCCTCGGCGCCGACGACTACGTGACGAAACCGTTCGACCTGGCGGAGCTGATCGCGCGGATCCGCGCGATCCTCCGCCGGACCACCGGCCAGCAGGCCGGTGTGCTGACCGTGGGCGCCCTCGCGCTCGACGCCGAAGGGCACCAGCTGACGCGCGACGGGCGGCCTGTCCGCGTCTCCGCCACCGAGTTCCGGCTGCTGCGCTACCTGATGGAGAACGCCGGGCGCGTGGTGTCGAAGGCGCAGATCCTCGACCGGGTGTGGCGCTACGACTTCGGCGGCGACGCCAGCATCGTCGACACCTACATCTCCTACCTGCGAAGGAAAGTCGACACCGAGGAGCCCAAGCTGATCCACACCGTGCACGGCGTGGGCTACGTGCTGCGGGAGCCCCGGCGGTGAAGCGGCTTTCGTTGCGGGCCAGGCTGTTGCTGCTCACCGCGGGCCTGCTGCTGGCCGGGCTCGCGCTGATCGGCGCGGTCGTCTCCGACCACGTCGAGCGCTACCAGCTCGACCGCCTCGACGGCCAGCTGCGGTCGCTGACCGAGCTGATCTCCCGGGTGCCGGCCGCCGGGCCGCCCGCGCTGCAGAACACGAGCGCCCGTCCCGAACTCCTCGATCCGGCGCTCGACCTGTTCGGCACGCCGTACCTGGTCTACCTGAACGCCGACGGCTCGGTGGCGGGCGGCCTCCACTCCTCCCGCCTCGACGCCGCCGCGCTGCCCGCCCCCGGCGCGCTGCGCACCATCCCGGCCGACGGGTCCGCGATGGACCTGCCGGCCGCCGACGGCTCGGGCCGCTGGCGCGCCGTCGCCCGGCCGACGGTCGGCTGGGCCGGGACGGTGCTCGCGGCCGCGCCGCGCACCGAGGCCGACGCCACGATCGCCCAGCTCCGGTCGAGCAGCCTGATCGGCGGGGCCGTGCTGCTCGTCCTGCTGACCGCCGTCGGCTGGTTCGCCCTCGGCCGGGGCCTGCGGCCGCTGCGCCGGATCGAGCACACGGCAGCCGCGATCGCCGAGGGCGACCTCACCCGGCGCGTGCCCGTGCTCGCGTCGCCCGGCACGGAGATCGGGCACCTCGCGGCGTCGCTCAACACCATGCTCGGCCAGCTCGAACGGGCCTTCGCCGACCGGTCGGCGTCCGAGGCCCGGATGCGCGACTTCGTCTCCGACGTCAGCCACGAGCTGCGGACGCCGTTGTTCGGCATCAAGGGATCCACCGAGCTGTACCGGATGGGCGCGCTGCCCGAGCGGGCCGACGTCGACGAGGTGATGCGCCGCATCGACCGCGACGCCACCCGGCTCACCGCCCTCACCGAGGACCTGCTGCTGCTCGCCCAGCTCGACGAGGCGCCCGAAGGGCAGCTCGACCGGGCGCCGATGGACCTGCGCACCCTCGCCGGCGACGCCCGGCACGACCTGCGCACCCTCGACCCGTCCCGGCCGGTCGAGCTCACCGGGCCGGCCGGCGCGGGCTTACCCGGCCCCGCGCCGGTGCACGCCGACGAAGCTCGGCTGCGGCAGGTCGTCACCAACCTCGTCGGCAACGCCGCCGCCCACACCCCGCCGGGCACGCCGGTCCGCATCGGCGTCGGCACGGTCGACGGCCGGGCCGTGCTCGAAGTGGCGGACCGGGGCCCGGGCCTGAGCACCACCCAGGCGGGCCGCGTCTTCGACCGCTTCTACCGCGCCCGGACCCGCTCGGGCGGCGCCGACGCCGGGCTCGGCCTGGCCATCGCGCGCTCCCTGGCCCGGGCCCACGGCGGCGACGTCGAGCTGGAGACCGCGCTGGGCGACGGGGCGTGCTTCCGGCTCACGCTGTCACGGTCCGAGTGACTGCGGCTTCTCCGCCGGCGGCGTGGCCAGGCTCTGGAAGCACGGCCGCAGCAGGTCGACGATCTGCTCGGGTGACGCGTCCGCGAGGTGCGTGAGGCGCAGCAGGTACCGCTCGGCGACCACGCCGTGGACGATCGCGCTGAGCAGGCTCGCGCGCAGGTCGGCGTCCGGCGTCGGGATCGCCTCGGTGAGCTGGTTGAGCTGCGGCTCCCCGGCGGCCCGGTAGCGATCGGCGGCGTCGGCGTTCGTGAGCATCGAGCGCAGGACCGCCAGGGACGCCGTCGGCTCGTCGGTCAGGCGCCGGCCCAGCGACGTGAGCAGCGCTTCGGCCACCTCGTCCGCCGTGCCGCCGGGCAGCTCGTCCGCGGGGATCTCGGAGGCGCGGGCGAAGAGCAGGTCCTTGCTGCCGAAGTAGTGCATGACCAGCCCGCCGTCGACCCCGGCGGCCGCCGCGACGGCCCGGATCGTGGTCCGGTCGTAGCCCAGCTCGGCGAAGATCCTGCGGGCCGCGGCGAGGATCCGCTCCTCGCTCTGGCGGCGTTGCTCCGCCCGGGACGGGCGGGCGCTCGGTTCGGTCACGCGGTCATTCTACGGTCGTTGACCCGGCGGGCCACTTCGTTCTACAGTCGTTCAATCAACGAGCGTTCAACGAAATGGAGCAGTCATGACTGCCACCGCACGCGAAGTCGTCGAGCAGGTCCTGCGCGCGGGCCTCGCGATGGACACCGACACGTT
The DNA here is from genome assembly GCF_023023025.1 of Amycolatopsis sp. WQ 127309. Lineage (NCBI taxonomy): Bacteria > Bacillati > Actinomycetota > Actinomycetes > Pseudonocardiales > Pseudonocardiaceae > Amycolatopsis > Amycolatopsis sp. WQ 127309. The sequence continues at coordinate 7,696,728 of NZ_CP095481.1, read as the reverse complement.
CGTCGGCCTGATCGCCCCGGACGGCCGCATCGAATGGCCGTACCACCCGGCCGGCGTCCCCGACCACCTGGAAGGACGCGAACAGATCCGCGAGTTCCTGACCGCCCAGGCCCGCGGCCTCGTCAGGTTCGAGGAGTACCGCAACACGGTGATCCACGAGACCAAGGACCCGGAGGTGGTGATCGTCGAGTACGACGTCCACGGCACCGTCGTCCCGACCGGCGCACCCCTGCACCAGACCATCATCGCGGTGATCCGGGTCCGGGACGGCCTGGTCGTCTCCTACCGCGACTACCTCAACCCGTTGGTGCTGGCCGAAACCCTGGCGAGCGTGGGCGGCGTCTAGACCTGGTCCGTGGGCCGGATGACGATCTCGGCCACCGCCCGGCGGCGCGGGCCGGTGACGACGTAGGCGACCGCCTCGGCGATGTCGTCCGCGTGCAGCTGTTCGACGTCGGCGAACCGGGCCGTCATGCCCTCGCGGACGGCCGCCTGCTGGTGGCTCTGCAGCTCGGTCTCCACGAGGCCCGGCTCGACGACGGCGAAGCGGACGTTGCGCCGCGCGAACTCCTGCCGCCACGCCTCGGTGGCGGCGGTGACGCCGAACTTCGTCGCGTTGTAGACGGCGGCGTTGGGGATGACGAAGCGGCCGGCGATCGAGCTGATGTTGACGACGTCGGCAACCTGCCGCGGGCTGGTGGCGGCGGCGTCGACGAGGTGCGGCAGCGCGGCCTTCGTGACGTACAGCAGGCCGTTGACGTTGATGTCGACCATCCGCTGCCACTCGTCCAGCGGGGCCCGGAGCGAGTCGCCGGTGAGCATCACGCCCGCCGCGTTGACCAGGGTGTCCAGCCGGCCGAGCCGCTCGACGGCGGTGGCGACGACGCCGGTGGCGGCCTCGGCGTCGGTCAGGTCGGCGGCCAGCGCGACAGCCCGGCCGCCGTCTTCGGCGATCTCCTTGGCCAGGACGTCGATCCGGTCCTGCCGACGCGCGACCAGCACGACGGTGGCGCCCTGGGCCGCGAGCCGGCGGGCGGTGGCCTGGCCGATGCCGCTGCTGGCCCCCGTGACCAGGGCGACCGTCGACATCAAGGGGGTGGACATGGCGATGACCTCCGGAGTGGTGCTGGATGACTGAACTCCACTCTGCGCCCGGCGTCATCCGGGTGCCAGAGTGTGCTTATGGGGGTATCCGCACCACCTGGCACCCGGATTCGCGCGGTGGCAGAGTGGCCCCATGACGACGTCCGTGCCGGCCGACGACCAGGTCCGGCGCCAAGAGCTGACGGCCTTCCTGCGCAGCCGGCGGGAACGCCTCTCCCCGGAGCAGGCCGGCCTGCCGCCCACGGGCCGCCGGCGCACCCCGGGGCTGCGCCGCGAGGAGGTCGCGTACCTCGCGGGCATGGGCGTGACCTGGTACACGTGGCTGGAGCAGGGGCGGGACATCACCGTCTCGGACCAGGTGCTGGCCGCGATCGCGACCACGCTGCGGCTCGACCCGTACGAGCGCGTCCACCTCTACGAGCTGGCCGGTCACCCCGCGCCGCCGATGAGCCGCGACGGCAAGGCCATCCCGGACGCCGTGCTGGTGATGGTGCGGCACCTGGAGCCGATCCCGGCCGCCGTGATCAACGCCCGGTTCGATCTGCTCGCCTACAACCACGCGTACGAGCACTTGGTCGGCGGGCTCGACGACGTGCCGTTCGAAGACCGCAACCTGCTGCTGCTCATGTTCACGTCGCCGCGGTGGCGGGCCCGGGTCCTCGACTGGGAGGACGCCGCGACGCGCCTGGCCGGCCGGTTCCGCGCGGGCATGGCGTCGCACGCCGCCGACTCCAGCCGGAAGACCCTGGTGAAACGGCTGCGGCAGGGCTCCCCGGACTTCGTGCGCCTGTGGGAGCAGCACGACGTACGGGCGCCGGAGAACTTCACGAAGCGCTACCTGCACCCCGAAGTCGGCCTGCTCACGCTGGACTACACGCAGCTGTGGCTCGGCGAGCGATCGGAGCTCAAGCTCACCACCTACACCCCGGCCGACGACGAGACCTGGGCGAAAGTCCGGCTGCTGCGGGAAAGCGGGTCCTGAGCCCGGCATATCGCCGGCGTATCGATTCCCGCATACGTGCCGGCAACAGCGCCGTGCGTTGACTGGCCGCATGACCTACAGCGAACCGGCGCGCACCGCCGGCCGCCGCACCCGGCCGGGGGCGCCGTGGTCGTTCGCCGCCGTGCCGGGCCCGGGGATCACGGTCTACGGGTGCGAGCCCGACGAAGCCGTCCTGTTCCGGGAGCTGGCGGCACGTTTCGGCGTCACCCTGACCGTCACCGAGGACGCCGTCTCCGAAGCCACTGCCGGCCTGGCGTCCGGGAACCGGTGCGTCAGCGTGGGCCACAAATCCCGGATCACCGACGACACCCTGCTCGCACTCAGCCGGGCCGGCGTGCGGTACATCTCCACGAGGAGCATCGGCTGCAACCACCTCGACGGGACCTACGCGGAGAGCGTCGGCATCGCCGTCGAGACCGTCTCCTACTCCCCCGACAGCGTCGCCGACTACACGTTGATGCTGATGTTGATGGCGGTGCGGGGCGCCCGGTCGACCATCCGGCGCGCGGACGTCCACGACTACCGGCTGAACGAAACCCGCGGGAAGGAACTACGCGACCTGACCGTCGGGGTCATCGGCACCGGACGCATCGGCGCGGCGGTGATGGCCCGGCTGCGGGGTTTCGGCAGCCAGGTGCTGGCCTACGACACCCGCCACGAAACGTCGGCCGACTACGTTCCGCTCGACGACTTGGTGCGCCGCAGCGACATCGTCACCCTGCACACCCCGCTCACCGCCGACACGCACCACCTCCTCGGCCGTGAGCGCATCGAGGAGATGAAACGCGGCGCGTACGTCGTCAACACCGGCCGCGGCGCGCTGCTCGACACCGAGGCTCTCGTTTCGGCGCTGGAACGCGGCGGGCTGGGCGGTGCGGCCTTGGACGTCCTCGAAGGCGAAGACGGGATCTTCTACGAAGACCACCGGGGCAAGCCCGTCGAAAGCGGTGTGCTGACGCGGTTGCGGGACCTGCCGAACGTCGTCATCAGCCCGCACACCGCCTACTACACGGACCACGCCCTGCGCGACACCGTCGAAAACTCCTTGGTCAACTGCCTGAACTTCGCCAGCAGAAAGCAGCATTGGATATGAAGATCGGAATCATCTTCGGGGGTATCTCCGAAGAACACCTCGTCTCCGTCAAGTCCGCGCAGGAGGTCGCGAAGCACCTCGACACCACGAAGTACGAACCGTTCTGGATCGGGATCACGAAGGCCGGCGAATGGCGGCTCTGCGACGGCCCGGGCCCGGACTGGGAGGACGGTGACTGCCGCCCGGCCGTGCTGTCGCCGGACCGGAGCGTCGGCGGGCTGGTCGTCCCGGAAGGCGGCCGCCACCGGACGATCGGCCTGGACGTCGTGCTGCCCGTGCTGCACGGGAAGCACGGCGAAGACGGCGCACTGCAGGGTCTGCTGGAGCTGTCCGGCATCCCGTACGTCGGCTGTGACGTCCCCGGTTCCGCGCTGTGCATGGACAAGTCGCTCGCCTACGTCGTCGCCGGCGCCGCTGGCATCGCGACGCCGGGTTTCCGGATCGTCCCGCCGAACGAGCAGCCCGACCCCGGCCGGCTCACCTATCCCGTCTTCGTGAAGCCGGCCCGGTCGGGGTCGTCCTTCGGCGTCGGCAAGGTGTCCGGCCCGGACGACCTGCCCGCCGCGGTGGAGACCGCGCGGCAGTACGACTCGAAGGTGCTGATCGAGGAGGCCGTCGCCGGCAGCGAGGTCGGCTGCGCGGTCCTGGGGAACGACGGCGAGCTGACCGTCGGCGAGGTGGACCGGATCTCGCTGTCCCACGGGTTCTTCCGCATCCACCAGGAGAGCGAGCCGGAAAGTGGTTCCGAGAACTCGACGATCACCGTGCCCGCCGACATCCCGGCGGAAACGCGCGTGCTCGTCCAGGAGACGGCGAAGGCGATCTACCGCGCGCTGGGCTGCAAGGGACTGTCGCGAGTGGACATGTTCCTGACCGGCGACGGAACCGTGGTCCTCAACGAGGTCAACACCCTGCCCGGCCTGACCTCCTACAGCCGGTACCCGAGGATGATGGCGGCGGCCGGGTTGCCGCTCGCCGAGGTGCTCGACCGGGTCGTGTCGCTGGCCCTGACCGGGAAAGACCGATGAACGGCGACTTCGTCTTCGTGGACGAGCACGTACCCGGGATCCGCTGGGACGCCAAGTACGCCACCTGGGACAACTTCACCGGCAAACCCGTGGACGGCTACCTGGCGAACCGGATCGTCGGCACCACGGCGTTGTGCGCCGCGCTGGAGAGCGCGCAGGAGAAGGCCGGGACCCTCGGCTTCGGCCTGCTGCTCTGGGACGGTTACCGCCCGCAACGCGCCGTCGACTGCTTCCGGCGCTGGGCGGCCCAGCCGGAGGACGGCCGGGCGAAGGCGCGTCACCACCCCCACATCGGCCGGGCCGAGATGTTCGAAAAGGGTTACGTGGCCGCCAAGTCGGGCCACAGCCGGGGCAGCACCGTCGACCTGACGCTCTACCACCTGGCCACCGGTGAGCTCGCGGCGATGGGCGGCGGCCACGACCTGATGGACGTGCTCTCGCACCACGACGCGCCGGGCGTCGCACCGGCCGACGCGGCCAACCGCCGCCACCTCCGGTCCATCATGGAGTCCTGCGGGTTCACCGCGTACGAGTCCGAGTGGTGGCACTACACGCTGAAGGACGAACCGCATCCGGACCGGTACTTCGACTTCCCCATCGTCTAGCCGGGTCGTCGGTCACTGGGCGAACGCCCGGCCCGGCGTGGCCAACCGGCCGACGACCCACGTGCTCACCGTCGCGCCGGCGTTGCGGGCGACCGGCGAGGCGTTGGCGTCGCCGCCGACGCCGTCATCCACCGGGTGACGCGGCCGGGACCTGCACCGTGACGCGGAGCCCGCCGCCGGGGCGGGCGGTGAGGGTGAGGCTGCCGTCGTGGGCCTGGGTGATGCTCTTGACGATGGCCAGGCCGAGGCCGACGCCGGTGTGCTCGCCGTGGACGCGGGCGGTGCCGCGCTGGAACGGTTCGGCCAGCGTCAAGAGCACCTGCGGGGTGAGCTGCTCGCCGGTGTTCTCGACGGTGAGCACGACGGTTCCGCGGCGGACCCCGGTCGTCACCGACACGGTGCCCCGGTCCGGCACGTTGTGGACGATCGCGTTGTGCACCAGGTTCGTCGTCAGCTGCAGCAGGAGCGCGTGCGAGCCGGTCGTGCGGGCCAGGTCACCGGAAGTCTCGATGGTGACGCCGTGCTTTTCCGCAAGGGGCAGCAGCGTTTCCGCGGCCTCTTCCGCGGCGAGCGACAGGTCGACGTGCTCCCGGCTGAAGGACCGCCGGTTGGCGCGGCTGAGCATGAGCAGCGCTTCGGTGAGGTCGATCGCCCGGGTGTTGACGAAGTGGAGGCGCTCGACGAGCTCACCGGCGTCGCGGTCCGGGTCCTTGCGCGCCACGTCGAGGAGCGTCTGCGTGATCGCCAGCGGGGTGCGCAGCTCGTGGGACGCGTTGGCCGCGAACCGCTGCTGCTCGGCGTCGTGCGCTTCGAGCCGCGCGAGCATGGTGTCGAAGGCGTCGGCGAGCTCGCGGAACTCGTCTTCCCGGCCTTCCAGCTGGACCCGGTGGGACAGCGAGCCGTTCGTGGCCAGGCGGGTGGCGTTGGTGATGCGGGTCAGCGGCGCGAGCATGCTGCCGGCGAGGAGCCAGCCGCCCAGGAGGCCGAAGACCAGCAGGAACAGCAACGCGACGGCGGCCTTCGGTGCGAACGCGGCCAGCAGGTCCGAGCGGTCGGGTACGGCTATCGAGCCGAGCCGGCCGGGCGGCGCCTCGATCACCTCGGGGACGTACCGCAGCAGGAAAACCCACACGACCGCGAGCAGCAGGGCCCCGGCGAGCAGGATGACCCCGGCGTAGCTGAGGGTGAGCTTGACCCGGACGCTCAGCCCCGGCTGCCTAGCCACGGTCCCCTCCCGCGTCGATGCGGTAGCCGACGCCGGCCACGGTGGTGATGATCCAGGGTTCGCCGAGGCGCTTGCGCAGGGCCGAGACGGTGATGCGGACGGCGTTGGTGAAGGGGTCGGCGTTCTCGTCCCACGCCCGTTCCAGCAGGTCTTCGGCGCTGACGACCCCGCCTTCGGCCGCGACGAGCACCTCGAGCACGGCGAACTGCTTCCGGGTGAGCGCGACGTACCGGTCGTCCCGGTAGACCTCGCGGCGGAAGGGGTCCAGCCGCAGGCCCGCGATCTCACGGACCGGCGGCCGGGCGTGCGCGCGGCGGCGGTCGAGCGCCCGCAGCCGCAGGACGAGCTCGCGCAGGTCGAACGGCTTGGTGAGGTAGTCGTCGGCGCCGAGCTCGAACCCGGACGCCTTGTCGTCGATCCGGTCCGCGGCGGTGAGCATGAGGATCGGCATGCCGCTGCCGGAGGCGACGATGCTCTCGGCGATCTCGTCGCCGGAGGGCCCGGGGATGTCGCGGTCGAGGACGGCGATGTCGTAGGAGTTGACGCCCAGCAGCTCCAGCGCGGTGTCGCCGTCACCGGCGATGTCGGCGGCGATCGCCTCCAGCCGCAGCCCGTCGCGGATGGCCACGGCCATGTAGGGCTCGTCCTCGACGATCAGCACACGCATGAGCCCGATGCTACGAGCCGGCGCCTATCGCCGGCCTATCGAAAACGCCGTACGGGCCGGCAACACCGAAGTGCCTTGGCTGAAGGCATGTCCACCAGCGAACAAGCCCGGGCGCACGGCGCGGTCCCGGCGCCGGTAACGGTCTTCGACGACGACGTCCCGGCCGTGGCCAACCTCGATCCCGCACTGCGCGGAGCCCTGCGCCGAGCCGCGAAGGAAGCGGGCATCGAGTTCGCCGTCAACGGCGGCTGGCGTTCCCCGGAGTACCAGGAACGGCTACGCCGGGAAGCGGTCGCGAAGTACGGCTCGGAGCGGGAAGCCGCCCGCTGGGTAGCCACCCCGTCGACGTCGGCCCACGTCTCGGGAGACGCGGTCGACATCGGCCCCGCGGAAGCCAGGAGGTGGCTGTCCGAGCACGGCGCGAGGTACGGGCTGTGCCAGATCTACCGCAACGAACCCTGGCACTACGAACTACGCCCGGAAGCCGTCGAGGAAGGCTGCCCGCCGATGTACCCCGACCCGTCCCACGACCCGCGGATGCGGTGATGATCAGCACGTGCGCCGTGTCGGTCTTCAGGGCCTGATTGCCTCGTCCCCGTCCCGCAGTAGGGTGCTTCACGGGCACGTTCCGTCATGACGACGGGACCTGGAGTAGGGGGATGGATGTTCGACGCCGTGCTGCGGTCATGACCGCACCACACCACGATCTCCGGTTGATGCAGCAGCAAGCCGCTGAACTGGACGCGCGGCTCGCGGCCGCCCGGCACATCGCGAGGTCGGCCGAGCAGCCCGTGACCGCGGTCGTCACCGGCCAGGGAAAGCTCGTCGACCTGCGGATCGACGACCGGGCGCTGCACGGCGCACACGCGCAGAAGCTGGGCCTCGCCATCGTCGAGGCTGTCCGAAACGCACGAAACGAGGCACGCTCCGCGTCGCTGCCGCAGCTGAACGCGTTGTTCGGCAAGCCATCGGCACCTCCGCCGGCCACCGGGCTCCTGCCGCCGCGGCAACCGGTCGCTCCGGAGCCCGTCCGCCGGCCGGTCGCGCCGGCCGAGGAGGAGAACTTCGAGGAGCTCGACTTCCTGACCGACGAGCCGGACTCGGGAGGTGCGCGCTGGTGAACAGCGAACAGAAGCTCTACAACCTCGCGAAAGAGATCGACGCGCGAGTCGCGGCTGTGGAGCAGGCGGCACAGACCGGGGACAACCTGCCTTTGGTCCTGACCATCGGCGCGGGCCTCGGCAGTGTGACGGTGGACGGATCGGGCGGCCTGGTTTCGGTGGACCTCGCTCGTGACGCGGTCCTCGGGCAGTCCGGCGCCAGTCTGGCGGCGCACGTCCTGCGTGCGATCGACAACGCCGAGTCGGCGGCTTCGGCCCGCCGCAAGGGCATGGTCGACGACGCGGCACGGGAGGCCCGATGAGCACCGGCAACTTCAACCCCCTCGGCAACGCCGCGGCCGGTTCGGGCTTCGAGGTCTACCCCGAAGCCTTGCGGGCGGCGACCGACGACATCTTCGCCGCGCGCGACAAGGTCGTGAAGTTCGGCGACGACGACCTGTCGCAGATGGTCCTTCGCGACGACGACGTCGGGATGCTGGGGGTCCGGGCGAACGTCGTCAGGGCTTTCAACGACGCCCTCGGCGGCATCCGCGACAAGACCGACAAGGGTGCGGTGCAGCTGGGACGGTTCGCGGAAGCGCTGGACAAAGCCGCCGACTACTACGAAACCCAGGACGAAGAGGACTTCAAGCGGTTGCGTGACCAGGAAAAGGGGCTGAACTGACCATGACCACACCGACAGTCGTCCCGCCGAACCCGGCCGCGGCGCCGCAGCCCTATCCGGAAGAAGCCGACGGGAAGGTCCGGCAGATCGCGCAGCTCCTCGGCCGGGTCGACATCCTCGACCTGCTGGCGGACGTCCGGAACAATCTGCTGGGCAACGCGGTCCAGGTCCAGGGCTTGGCCATGGAGTTCGCGAAGAACCACACCCTCGCGGACGCCGGCGACGACATCGACGATGCCGTTCAGGCCGTGAGCGGCACCTGGAGCGGCCGCGGCGCCGCCCAGTTCACCACCTACGCGGGGCGGGTCGGGAAAGCGCTCGAAAGCCAGCAGAACGTGGTCGCGAGCATGTCCGGCGTTCTCTCCGAAATCGCCGGCTGCGTGATCGAGACCTACAGCAAGGCCATCGAGTTCATCGGAACGTGCGCCGTCGAACTGGGCAAGCTGGGTTACAAGACGATCATCGCGATCCTGACCGCGGAGATCCCCATCGTCGACATCTTCACGTCCAAAGAGGTCCTGGACACCGTGGTCGACGCGTTCTCCGCTCTCGTCCAGGGAGTCGTCGGGCTGTTCGCGCAAGCCCAGACCACGTTGGGCGGGTTCACCAAGCAGGCCACCGCATTGGTGCAGGGCAACACCGACTTCCCGGACATCCCCGAGATGCCCGGGAACTCCGGAATGGACAACGAGAAGCAGTGGCGCATCGACCCGACGGCGGTGCCGGCGTGAAGTGCTTGCCGATGCTCGGCATCGCGATCCTCGCCACCGGTCTGCTCAGTGCGTGCGGGCCGGCAAAGCCGGAACGCCTGCTCTCCCAGCCGCCGGCTCCGGCTCGGACCGGTGCGCCGCTGCCGCTCGCCCAGGTCGACCGGCCGGTCGAACTGGCGAAGTTCGACTCGGACCCGTGCGCTCTGCTCACCAAGGACCAAGTCGCCGCCGTGGTGGCCGATCCGCCCGACGACGTCCGCGCGAACCGGCAGACCGTCCCGCCCGCGTTCGGCTGTTCCTGGACGAACCGCGGCGGGGCGCTCATGTCGGCGGCGAAGCCGATCGAGAGCCCGAAGACCCTCGACGAACTGGCGGCCTCGCCCCTGAAGGAGGACGGCAAGCTGGAGCCGTGGACCGAGACGTCCGTCGACGGCCTTCCGGCGGTCGTCTACCACGTGTTCGGGCACACCGATGAGTGCTCCGTTTCCGTGCAGGCCACCGAAGAGCAGATGCTCACCTTCGACATCCAGGGCAAGGATCTACCCGGCAGCTACTGGGACGAGGACCGCTGCGGCGGCGTCGCGAAGATGGCCGAACTCGTGATCGGCAACCTCCGGCAGAGCTGACGCGCCGAGCAGGCCGGAACCCGCCGAAGTCGCGACACAAATTTAGAATGAACGTTCGATCTATGCTAACGTGATCTCACCGGCGCAGGTCGAGCGCCGGTTCCGTGGAGGTCGCTGTGCCGGAGAACGCCACCAAACCCGAGGCGCGCGGGCAAGCGAGGCGTGAGCAGGTGCTGACCGCGGCCGCCGTCCTGTTCGGTGAGCGGGGGTTCCACGGCTCGAGCATGGGTGAGCTGGCTCGGCGGGCCGGGATGAGCGTCGGGCACATCTACCACTACTTCGAGAACAAGGACGCCATCATCGAGGCCCTCGTCGACCGGGAGATGGCGCAGCGGCCCGGCGCTCTGGCCGGGTTGTCGCAACCCGCCGGTGACGAGCAAAGCGTTGTGGCACAGCTCGAGAACGAGGTGCGGCGCGTCCTCGAACGCGAGCGGCTGGCCCTGTGGCTGGAGATCCTGGCCGAGGCCGCGCGCAACCCGCAGATCGCCGCCAAGCTGCACGCCGCCGACGACGTCGCGAGCGAACGGCTGACCGCGGCCGTTTCCGCTCGGCTGCCCGGGTTGAGCCGGCGGGCGGCGGCCGAGCGGGCCGGGGCCGTGGCCGCGCTCTTCCAGGGGCTCATCGTCCGCTCCGTCTACCAGCCCGGCCTCGACCGCGCCGCGGTCGTGCGCGCGACCCGCGATGCCTTGCGCAAGCTGCTCGAAACCCCCACACCGGAAGGTGGCAAGTGATGCCTCAGCCGTCGATCGTCGGACCTGATCAGGGTGAAGTCGTCGTCCTGCGCGGAACCCGGATGCGCATCCTCGAAGACGGCAGCACCACCGAGCACCGGCTCGGGCTGGCGGAGCTGGTCGTCGACCCGCACACCGACGGCCCGGAACAGCACTGGCACGCCCAGCACGACGAGGGCTTCTACATCATTTCGGGCTCGATCCGGTTCACCGTCGGCGAGACCACGCACGACGCGCCGGCCGGGACGCTCGTGATGGTGCCGCCCGGCGTGCCGCACACCTTCGCCAACGTCACCGACGAGCCCGCGGTGCTCATGACGACCTTCTCGCCCGACCTGTACGTCCAGTACTTCCGCGATCTGGCCTAGCTGATCAACTCCGGGCGGCCGACGCCCCGGGCGATGGCGGGCCTCATGGCGAAGTACGCCACGACGCCGGTGTCCGAAGAGGACGCCACCAGGATGCTGGACGGCTCCCGGCCGCGATGACCGGCCACCAGCGGATCGACGTCCACGCGCACTACTTCCCGGACGCGTTCATCGAGATGGCCGCCCGCCTCATCGACGAGGACCGGGCCCGGATGACGCGGTCGCGCGCCCCCGGCGCCGGGTTCTCGGCCGCTGACCTGGTCGCGCAGCTCGACCAGGCCGGGATCGACCTGCAGGTGCTGTCCCCGGCCAACCTCCTGCCGTACGTGGCCGACGCGCGGAACGCCGTCACGGCCGCCCGGGAAACCAACGACATCTACGCCGACCTCGCCCGGCAACACCCCGATCGGTTCGCCGTGTTCGGCAGCGTGCCGCTCCCGCACGTCGACGCCGCGATCGAGGAAACGGGCCGCTGCCTGGGCATCCCCGGGGTGCTGGGCATCGCGCTGGGGTGCTCGGTGGCCGGGCGCCCGCTCGACGATCCGGCGTTCGAACCGTTCTGGGCCGAGCTCGACCGCCGGGCCGCCGTGGTCTTCCTGCACCCCGTCGGCGACACCGGCATGGCGCTGCGGGCCTACAACCTGAACTGGGTGGTCGGCGCCCCGTTCGAAGACACCCTCGCCGCGCTGCGGCTCGTGCTGTCCGGCGTCACCACCCGCTACCCGGCGATCCGGTTCATCGTGCCGCACATGGGCGGCACGATCCCCTTCCTGCTGGCCCGGATCGACCGGGCCACCGGCGTCGTGGCGCGCTCCCCCGACGTCCACCTCGACGGCCCGGTCGGCGACCACCTACGCCGGTTCCACTACGACACGTCGAACCGGAACCCGCACGCGCTGCGGTGCGCCGTCGAGACGCTGGGCGCCGAGACGTTGGTGCTCGGCTCCGACTCGCCCTACTCGCTCGGCGACGAGCTGCGCGAGAACGTCACCTACATCGGTGAAACCGTGCAGGACGCCGACGTCGAGACGGCCATTCTCGGCGGCACCGCGGCCCGGCTGCTCGGCTTACCCGCGTAACGCCGGAGCGGCCGTGAGACTGCGGACGGTGTCGGCCACGGTCTCCTCGACCGGGCGGGGCCGCCAGCCCAGCACGGTCCGGGCCTTCGTGGTGCGAATGACCGGGACCCGGCCCAGGCGGGCCGCCGCTTCCCGCATGGCGGGGTCGGTTTCGGCGGCCGCCCGCACCCGCTCGGCGGTCAGCTCCATAGTGGACAGTCCGGGCCCGCCGACCATGCGGGCCAGGTCCAGGAAGCTGATCGACGCGCCCGCCGTGGCGAGGAACCGCTCGCCCGCGGCCTGAGGGTGGGTCATCGCCCGGACGTGCAGGTCGGCGACGTCGCGGACGTCGACGACCCCGAACGACACCGGCGGCACCACCGGCATCGCGCCGTCCAGCACCGCCCGCACCAGCCCGACCGACGACGACAGGCGCCCGCCGGAGACCGGGCCGAAGATGCCCGTCGGGTTGATCACGGCCAGTTCCGGGCCGCCCGCCGACCGGACCTGGTCCCAGGCCGCGCGTTCGGCGATGACCTTCGACCGGACGTAGGCGCTGTTCGGGTCGGCGGGGTCGGTCCAGTCGGCCTCGGTGTACTCCTCGCGGGGCGCGGCGCTGTAGCCGACCGCGGCGAACGACGACGTCAGCACCACCCGCCGGACGCCGGCCTCCCGGGCGGCGGCGAGGACCCGCACGGCGCCGTCGCGGGCCGGGCGGATCACTTCGTCGTCGTCCTCCGGCGCGCCGGGCGGGAACGGCGACGCCACGTGCAGCACGTAGTCGACGCCGTCGGTCGCCGCGGCCCAGCCGTCGTCGGCACCGAGATCGGCCTGCACCACCTCCGACGCGGCGGAGCCGGCCGCCCGGCCGAGATCACGCACGGTGGTGCGGACGCGGTAGCCGTCGGCCAGCAACCGCGTGATGCTGTGGCCGCCGAGGTGGCCGGTGCCGCCGGTGACCAGCACGAGCGTGTCGGCCGGCCGGATGTCGTCGTTCATTCGGGTGTCCTTCGCAGTGAGGTCAGAATCGTTCGATCAGGCCCACGAGCCGCGGGATCAGGCCCTGCGCCGCGGCGGTGTCGCCCCGGTCGCGGGCGTCCCACAGCCGCGCCTTCAGGCGCAGGTACTCCAGCCGCAGCGTCAGCCGCTCGATCTCGGCTTCCAGCCGGTCGGCGTGGTGGTCGAACAGCTCACGCTGCTCGGCGGCCACCGCGTCCCCGCGGCTCAGCAGGTCCAGGTACCGCCGCAGGTCCTCGACCCGCAGGCCCGCCGAACGCAGGCAGCCCAGCGAGTCGAGGACGTCCATGACCGCCGCGTCGTACCGGCGGTGCCCGCTGCTCGGGTCCCGCGGCACCGGGCCGATCAGCCCGATCTGCTCGTAGTAGCGCAAGGTGGGCTCGCTCAGCCCGCTGCGCCGCGACGCCTCCAGGATCGTCAGCCGGACCTGTTCACCCGCGACTCGTGCTGCCATGGGACCAGCTTGCAGAACCTCAAGTGCTTGAAGTCAAGCGCGGGTCAGATCTGCGATGTCGCCACCCAGTTTCGCCTTGCAGTCGTCCGCGTTCTCCGCGCCGACCAGCTCGGTGATCCCGTTGGTGTCGATCGGCCCCCGGCGAGACGGCGTTGACGCGGATGCCCCGGCCCGCCAGCTCGCGGACCCAGGTCCGCGCGAACGACCGGACGGCGGCCTTGGACGCCGCGTACAGGCCGAACGCCGGGGTGCCGTTGTCGGCGGCGGTGGAGGCGTTCAGGATCACCGACGCGCCGTCGTTGAGCAGCGGCAGCGCACGTGCGCTCCTTCGGCGGCCGGCCGTCTTCTGGGAGCAGGGCTGCGAAGGCGCGAGCCTGGCCGACCTGACCGCCGCCATGGGCATCACGAAAACGAGCAGGTACGCGGCCTTCGGCAACAAAGAAGACCTGTTCCGCAAGGTCCTCGAACGCTACGAGCAAGGCCCGGCCGCGTACGTGGCCCGCGCGTTGCGGCAACCGACCGCCCGGGAGGTGGCCGCGACGTTCCTGGCCGGCTCGGTCGCGACGAGCACCCACCCCGGCTGCCTGAGCGTCCAGGGTTCGCTGGCCGCCGGCGAGGCCGGACGGACGGCTCGCGACCTCCTCACCGCCTGGCGCGACCGGGGCCGCGCGCACCTGCGCGACCGGTTCCGGCGGGCCGTCGACGACGGCGACCTGCCCCCGGACGCCGATCCGGAGCTGCTCGCCCGGTACGTCATGACGGTGGCGAACGGCATCGCCGTCCAGGCCGCGGGCGGCGCCGGCCACGACGAGCTGCAGCAGGTGGCCGACGTCGCCCCGCGGAACTGGCCGCCCGTCTGACCGGCGCCGTTTCCTTCAGCCGGGCTGGAAGAACGCGAGCAGCCGCTCGGCCGCGTCCGGCGACATCAGCAGCTCCTGCATGCCCGCGGACATCCGGGCGGCCGCGCTGGTGCGCTCGTACATCTCGCGTTCGTACTCCCCGATGGCGGCGGGAAAGTCACCCGGGTGCGCGGCCAGCGCGAGGCCCAGCAAAGCGCCGTCGAGCAGCGCCATGTTCGCGCCCTCCCCCACCGGCGGCATCAGGTGCGCGGCGTCGCCGATCAGCGTGACGTCCGGCGCCGGCGGCCAGGTCAGGCCGGCGGGGAGTGTGGTGATCGCGCGCGCCACGACCGTGTCGTCGCAGGCCGCGATCAGCGCGGTGATCCGCGGGTCCCAGCCGGCGAGCAGGTCGATCAGCCGCGCCCGGGCGGCGGCCGGGTCGTCGAACGGGATCCCGCAGGTCGCGATCCAGTCCTCGCCGGTGTTGTAGAAGCTGAGGCCGATGCGGACCCGCCCGTCGCCGTTGCGTTGCGCGGCCAGGGAGAGCCCGTCGCCGAACACCCAGTAGTTGCCGCGTCCGACCATCGTCGCGAGGCCGGGGTGCGTGCGGTCGATGTCGGGGATGCCGACCTCGACGATGTTCTGGCCGATGTGCGCCGGGCGGGCGTCGGTCAGCAGCGCGCGGACCCGCGACTGCGCGCCGTCCGCCCCGACCAGCAGGTCGTACGTCGTACTGCGGCCGTCGGTGAAGCGCAGCACGCCGTTGCCGGCGGACTCGAACGCGTGCCCCCAGCGCACCACGCCTTCCGGGAGGGCGTCCAGGAACAGGTCGCGCAGGTCGGCGCGGTCGACCTCGGGGCGCAGGAGCGGCGCGTCGTCGGGGGTGTCCTCCTGGAGCAGCAGGGTGCCGTCCGGCTGGAGAAGGCGCATGTCCTGGCCTTCACCGCGGGCGATCGCGTGGAACCCGTCGATCAGGCCGGCCTCGTGCAGCGCCCGCTGGCCGGAGTGGATGTCGAGCATGCCGCCCTGGCCGCGCGCGTCGCGTGACGGCTCGCGTTCGTAGACGACGGCGTCGATGCCGTGCACGTGCAGCACCCGGGCGAGAGCCAGGCCACCAAGACCGGCTCCGACGATGGCGATGGTCATCGGCCCCCCTTCGATACAGTGTATTGACAGATACAGCGTATCTCATCATGCGATGTATCGTCTGCGGCATGTTGGTGTGGGAACGGCCGGAACCGCCGGATCGACCGGTGCTCGCCCCGTTGAGCCGGGAGCGGATCGTGCGCGCGGCGATCGGGCTGGCCGACGCGGACGGCCTGGACGCGGTGTCGCTGCGCAAGGTCGCCGCGAAGCTGGACGTCGGCCCGATGCGGCTGTACGGCTACATCGCGAGCAAGGAGGAGCTGCTCGACCTGATGGTCGACGCCGTCTACGCCGAGATCCGGCCGGCCGGCGACGGCTGGCGGGAGGTGCTGCGATCGCACGCCGAAGCCGTGCGCCGCGTCGTCCACGAGCACGAGTGGTTCGCCGACCTGCTGGGCGGCCGGCCGCAGCTCGGGCCGAACGCACTGGCCAACGGCGAGACGGTGGTGGCCGCGCTGGGCGCCGTCGGCCTGGACGCCGTGATGCCGACGGCCGCCGCGGTCAACGCGTACGTGGCCGGCGCGGTGCGCCGCGAGATCGTCGCCCGGCGGGCCGAGCGGGCCACCGGAATGGACGAGAAGCGCTGGCAGGCCGCACTCGGGCCGTACCTGGTCCGCACCTTCGCCGACGGCCGACACCCCACGCTCGCCACGGTGGTGCGCGACGCCGCCCACCTGGACGCCGACGAGACCTTCCGGATGGGCCTCGACTTCCTGCTCGACGGCATCGAGGCCCGCATCGCGAAGTGACGCGGGCGCGGCGTTTCCCTTGTGGACGGACGCGTGCGATCACCGTCCGGTGCCGCGGAATACCCCGCGGCCGGCGAGGGTCCGCCCGGGGCGGCCGGAGCCACGCGCGAGATCGCCGCTTTCCTGGGCAAGCACGTCCAGTGAGCCGCGTCCTGGCTCACGTCCGGACCACATCGACGCCCGCCGACACCGACTTCGGGCCGGCCACCTGAACCACCACCGCACCGGCAAGCAACATGACCGCCCCAGCCACCTGGGCCGGGCCGAGTGCCTGGCCCAGCAGCAGCCACGCCAGCGCGGCGGCGACGAGCGGTTCCACCAGCGCCAGCACGCTCGCGACGGCCGAAGGCAACGCGCGCAAGGACTGCAACCCGGCCAGGTAGGGCAGCACGGTGCCGGCCACGGCCAGCGCCACCAGCGCGAGCCACACCGGCACCCGCAGGCCGCCCAGGTCCGCCGGGGCGGTCAACAGCCCTGCGGGCAGCGTCCACGGCGGGCTGACCGCCATCACCACGACCGCGCCGATCGCCAGGCCGGCCGCCGTCAGTCCGAACGGGTCGTGCCTGCTCGCGCCGTGTTCGCCGAGCAGGAAGTACCCGGCCGAGCAGATCGCCGCGCCGAGTCCGGCCGCGATGCCCAGCAGGTCCAGCCGGGTGCCCGGCCAGATCTGCGCGACCAGCGCCAGCCCGGCCACGGCCAGCCCGATGCCCAGCCACACCGCCCCGGGCAGCCGGGTGCGCCGCACCACCCGCACCCACAGCGCGACCAGCGCGGGCGCCAGGTTGACCAGCACCATCGCCACGCCGACCGGAACCCGCGCCACGGCCACGAAGAAGAACAGCTGCACCCCGGCGACGCCGAGCACGCCGTAGCCGAGCAGCAGCCACAGGTCGCCGCGGCGGAACCGCAGCGCCCGCGGCCGCAGCACACCGACCACCGGCACGAGCAGGACCGCGGCCAGCCCGATCCGCACCGCCGTCACCGCGGCCGGCGACCAGCCCGTCGACAGCACGGCCTTGGCGACCGGGCCGGAGCTCGCGAACAGCACCCACGAGGTCAAGCTCAACCCGGTCGCGCGCGCCCGGCTCGGGGCGAATTCGTCCACTGTGGCCACGTTCGCAGTGTGCCTCCGGAACCCGCGCCCGGGACAATGGTTTACGTGCGCGCCGCGCGAGGATGACGAGCCTACGTCGGGCAACGTACGGCGCGGTTACGCGTCAGCGCGGATGGCAGGACCGCCGGGCGCCGACAGAGTTGTCCGCATGACTGGACTCGACGTGCTCGGCCGCACCACCGCCGCCCGGATCGCCCTGGCGGGGCTCGGTGTCGGCGTCATCGGCCTGGTGATCCAATGGATCGCCGATCCGGGGAGGTTCCCGGCGTTCCCGCCCGGGATCATCATCATCGCCGTCTTCGGCGCCCTCGTCGTGCTGACCGCGAGGTGGTGGTGGAGCCCGCTGCTGGCCACGCTGATCTCGTTGTGGATCGGCGGCGTCGGCGTCGCACTGGTGCTGCGCAACTTCGGCGTGGGCAACCCCGGTCTCGCGGCCGGCACCGCGGTCATGGCCGCAGGCCTGTGGGGCGCCGCGATCGCCGGGATCATCGCCGCCGTGCAGGGGTTCCGGCGCCGGGAGCTCGCTTCCGTCCCGCCGGTCGTGTCGTGACCGTCCGGCCCGCGAGCCACCGCACCGCGAACGTCGCCCGGTGGGCCTGCCGGATCCTCGGTGTCCTCTTTGTCGCGACCAGCCCGATCGTGGTCTTCTCGGCGGATACGCCGAGCCGCTGGCACACGCTCCTGCACTTCGGCACCGGCCTGGTCGCCCTCTACGCCGGATTCCGCGGCGGGGCCAAGGTGTTCTGCCTCGTCTTCGGCGGCGGGTACCTGGTGTTCGGCGCGCTCGGTCTCGCGCTCGGCGATCCCGTGGCCGACCGCATGTGGCACGTCGGGCCGCTGCACCTGATGACGGGCGACCACCTGTTCCACGTCGTCCTCGGCACGGTCGTGCTCGCCGCAGGGGTCGTGACGCGGGGCCGCGCGACCGGGTAGCACCGATCACGATCCGGGCCGATTCCCCGAAGTCGCCTCCTCGCCCGAGCGGAGGTGCTTACGATCACCGCGATCGATCAGGGAACGGAAGGTGCGGGACTCGTGCGGATCCTCTCGGCGGTGTTCGGGGCGCTGTTGTTCGTGGCCGGAATGGCGTTGCTGGTGACCGGCGCGGTCACCGCGTTGAACCTGGCCGACGACCCCACCTCGGGCTCGTCGGACTGGACCTGCTCGGCGCAGAACAGCGAGCAGCGGTGCGACTACAGCGTCGGGTCGCTGCCGGAGACGCAGGCCGAGATCACCGGCGACCTGGCGCTGACCGTCGCCGGCGCCGGGATCGCGATCTGCGGCGCGATCTTCGTCCTGATCGGCAGCCAGCGCGCTCCCCGGCCCGCCGCGCCGGTGCCCGCCTACCCGCCGATGCAGCAGCAGTACCCGCCGCGCTAGCGGGCGGCGACCCACCCGGCGACGGTCGTGACGTCCGCCTGGCCCGGAAACACCTTCTCGGTCAGCACGCGGTGCACCTCGGGGTCGGCGTCGAGGCAGCCGTCGGCCAGCACGGTGAGGCCGAAGTCGAGGTCGGCCGCCTGGCGCAGGGTGGACAGCACGACGCCGCTGGTGGCGATCCCGGTGAGGACCAGGTGGTCGATGCCGCCCGCCCGCAGCACGACGTCCAGGTCGCTGCCGGCGAACGCGCTGACCCGGCGCTTGGTGACGACGACGTCGCCGGCTTCGGGGGCGACGTCCGGGTGCACCTGAGTGAGCTTCTCGTCGAACGGCGCCCCGGAACCCGCGAGCGCGCCGAACATCTTGTTGCGGGAGCTGATTTCCGGGAATCCGGGGCGGAACCCGACGACGACGTAGATCACGGGCGTGCCGCTCGCCCGGGCGGCCTCGATCGCCTCGCGCAGGCGGGGCAGGTAGGCGGGATCGGGGTACCGGTCCACGACGACCGGCTGGACATCCATGACGAGGAGAGCGTGCTTGGCCACCGTCGGCCCCTTCGTGCGTTAAGTCATCAAGTGATTACTTGAAGTCTAGTGGTGCCGCCGCGCGACCACCGGACGGGTCCACCCGCACGGCCGATGGTTTCCCGCTGACCGTCCCAGTCAAACCAGAGCGCATCGACATATTTCGAGTAATGCTTGCGCACTAAAGGTTTCCGGACACGGCGTTGACAGCCGCCCCCGATCGCTGCTTACTATGGTTTCTTGGGGGCAATCGTTTGGGGCTGGTACAGATGCGAGAAATCACGCGTTCCGAAGTGCGGCGGCAGCTCGACGAGGGGTTTCCGCGGCTGCGGCCGCCGCGGTCGGCGGTCGTCGTCGGGGCCGGGCTCGCCGGGCTGGCCGCCGCGCACGAACTGCACCGCGCCGGCTGCGACGTCACGGTGCTGGAGGCATCCGAACGCCCCGGTGGCCGCGCGTTCACGCTGCGGAGCCCGTTCGCCGACGGCCTGCGCGCCGAAGCCGGCGCGATGACGGTGACGCCGCACTGCGACTACGTGACGCACTACCGGAAGCTCCTCGGCGTCGAGCTGGACCGGTCCGACCTGCTGGACCAGGACTTCTCCTACTTCGTCAACGGCGAGTTCGTGCGCGCCGACCCGGATTCACTGGCCGCGGCGGGGCTGCCGCTCGCCGAGCACGAACGCGGCATGAGCGTCACCGACATGATCGAGCGGTACGTCACCGCGGTGGCCGAGGAGCTCGGCCCCGACCTGGCGGCACCGGACTGGGCTCCGCCGGCGGAGCTGGAACACCTCGATCGCGCGTCGGTGCAGGAGGTGCTGCGCGGCCGGGGCGCGTCGCAGGCGGCGATCGACCTGATGGAGCCGCTGTTCCTGGAGATGCGCGGCGGTGACCTGCGCTCGGCGTCGGCGTTGTCGTGGCTGCGGCACGAAAGCGGACACCGGTCACTACTGGGCGAAGTGGACGGCTGGGGCAAGATCGCGGGCGGCACCGACGTGCTGCCACAGTCCTTTGCGGACGGACTGCGCGAGCGGATCCGCTACCGCAGCCCGGTTGTCCGCCTCGAGCAGGACGACGACGCCGTCACGGTCACCTACCTCGACCACGGCCGCCTCGCCACAGTGACCACCGAGCGGGTCGTCGTCACCGTGCCGTTCAGCGCGATGCGCCACGTCGACGTCAGCCACGCCGGGCTGTCCGAGGCGAAGATCGACGTGGTGCGGCGGCTGCGGTACGCGTCGATCGTGCGCGTCTACCTGCAGGTGCGGCGGCAGTTCTGGGAGGGCCGCAACGTGAGCGTGTCCACCGATCTGCCGGTGCGCTGGGTCCGCGACGCGACGGCGAGCCAGCCGGGCCCGCGGCGCATCCTGGAGGTGCTCATGACCGGCTGGCGGTCGAAGGCGGTCGCGGCGATGTCGGAGGAGGAACGGCTGAACTTCGTGCTGGAGCACGTCGAGACGATGTTCCCCGGCACGCGGGAGCACTACGAGCTGGGCGTGTCGGTGGTCTGGGACCACCAGCCGTGGATCGAGGGCTCGTACGTGCTGCCCGAACGCGGCCACGGCAAGCTGATGCCCGCGATCCGCGCCCCCGAGGGCCGCATCCACTTCGCCGGCGAGCACACGAGCTACGAGCCCAACGGCGGTTCGATGAGCTACGCCCTCGAATCCGGCGTACGAGCTTTCGTGGAACTCGCGGCGGCTTGAGCCCGGTCAGCCGATGCCGCGCAGGTCCGCGTCCCCGAATCCCGAGTAGACCAGAGCGGTGCGGTGCGACGGGAAGCCGCAGGCCTCGGCTTCTCACGTGTAACGCGCCACCAGGTGTCGGCCAGGCCGGCGACCTCGGGCACCGGCGCGCAGCCGGTCAGGTCGAGGTCGTCGAGCGCGTCGCCGGTGAGCCGGGTGATCCGGGTGATCCGGGCCGCGGACACCGACGCGTGGTGGGCCAGGGCCAGGGATTCGACCCGGCCTTCGACCGTCTCGTGCAGCGGCGCCCAGCGGTCACCGTCCACCCCGAACTCGCCGGCGGGCCCGATCAGGAAGCCGAAGGGCAGTCGCCCGAGAAGTACCGCGGACCACCGTCGCAGGCCGGCGCGGGTGGCAGGAGCAGGCCGCCCAGCGGTCGTGGAAGGCGACGGCCCGGTCGATCTCCGCCGCCGGAATACCCAGCGGGAGCCACTTCTCCCGGTACGGCTCGATCGACGGCAGGGCGAGCCGGATTCCCTGGGCCTGCACGAAGTACCGTCCCCGGGTGCCGAGGCCGTCGAGCAGGGCGCCGGTCACGGACAAGTCCGCCCCGCGAGCCTACTGGCCGGGCCGCCTGGGAGCCGCGCGCTCCCGGGCGGCCCGGGGCTCAGCTCACCTGCAGGTCGATGCAGGCGTAGAACGCGTTCGCGGTGTCCGCGATGTTCCAGACCGCGAGGACCGTCTGGCGTCCCGTGTGGCCACCCAGATCCACCTGGTGCGAAACGGTGGCCGGTGGCTGCTGGTTGTTGCCCGGGACGCTCGCGATCTTCTCGCTGCCGATGTAGTAGTCGTAGCTCGCCGTGCTGTGGCGGGCCGTGAAGGTCCACGTGAACGTCACCGACCGGCCGACCGGGGCGGCGTTCCAGCCCTTGTTGTCGTCGTTGAGCTCTGCGAACTGCGCGTTGCCGCCGTTGCAGGAGGTCAGCCCCTTCGGGCCTTCGACGCTCTGCGGTTCGTACTTGATCTCCCCGCAGGACACGGTGCCCTGGGCGCACTGCGCCTGCCGGCTGGCCGGAGAGTCGACGTAGCCGTGCGCGCTCGCGATGCCGGCCGGGTTGACCAGCACCAGCACCGGCGCCAGCAGCACACCCGCGGCGGCCGCGACCAGTTTTCGGTTCGCTTTCATACCAGCTCCTTCGGGGACGGGCTCGCCTTCCCGCCGCCGGGCACGGCGAAGCCGCGGTCCGGACCCCGCTGGGAGGCCCGCCCGCACCGGGAAGGTGTTCGAGCGAAGGAAATTTGTGGTCTAGACCATACGATGGAATCGGACATGGGTCAACAGGTGGCAACTCTCAAGTCATGTTGGTAAGGCGCCAACCATTCGGGAATGTTCCACTGAACGGGACTCACCCGATCGTGGCGGACCGGACCGGGCGGCGGCGCGCGCCGCGCCTACCACTAGGATTCCGCCCGTGACCACCTACGACGTCGATCCGTTCGAGCACCTGGACTCCACCGCCCTGCCCGAGCGGCAGCAACGGATCCTGGTGGCGATCCGGGACTGCGTGGTCCACCACGGTTACTCGCCGAGCAGCCGGGAGATCGCGGAGATCGTCGGGCTGCGGTCCTCGTCGTCGGTGTCGAAGCACCTGGCGGCCCTGGAGGACAAGGGCTTCCTGAGCCGCGGCGGCTCGGTCGCGCGCCAGCTCGACGTGCGCGCGTTCCTGCGCGACAGCGGCCCCCGCGAGAACGCCGACTCGGTCGCCGTGCCGGTGGTCGGCGACATCGCGGCCGGCACGCCGATCGCGGCCCAGGAGCACGTCGACGACGTCCTGAACCTCCCCCGCGACCTCACCGGCCGCGGCACCGTCTTCGGCCTGCGCGTGCGCGGCGACTCGATGATCGACGCCGCCATCTGCGACGGCGACATCGTCGTGGTCAAGCAGCAGAGCGAAGCTCACTCGGGTCAGATCGTCGCGGCGATGATCGACGAGGAGGCCACGGTCAAGGTCTTCCGCCGGCGCGACGGCCACGTCTACCTCGAGCCCCGCAACCCGGCCTACGAGGTCATCGACGGCGACCGCGCCGTCATCCTCGGCACGGTGGTCTCGGTGCTGCGCAGCTTCTGACCGCAGCCCCGGGCCGACTTCACCAGGTGACGGGCAGCTCGTACACGCCGTAGACCGACCCGTCGTGCTTGAACGGGACCTTGCCGACCTCGGTGGCCAGCGCGAGCGTCGGGATCCGGCGGTACAGCGTGCTGTAGACGACCTGCAGCTCCAGCCGGGCCAGCGGCTGGCCGAGGCACTGGTGGACGCCGAAGCCGAACGCGATGTGCCGGTGCGCGTCGCGGCTCAGGTCGAGGCGGTCGCCGTCCGGGAAGACGTCCGGGTCGCGGTTGGCGATGTCGTTCGCCATGATCATGCCCTCACCCGCGCGCACGGTCTCGCCGGCGATCTCGATGTCCTCCAGCGCGAGGCGGCGCCGGCCGTTGTGCGTGATGTTCAGGTAGCGCAACAGTTCTTCGACGGCCGAGGCGACCAGCTTCGGGTCGTCGGTCTCCCGCAGCAGCTCCAGCTGGTCCGGGTGCTCCAGCAGGGCCAGCGTGCCGAGCGCGATCATGTTCGCCGTGGTCTCGTGCCCGGCGATGAGCAGCAGGACGCCCATCTGGGCCGCCTCCACCCGGGTCAGCTCCCCCGCGTTGACGCGGGTGGCGAGCCCCGACAGCAGGTCGTCGGCCGGTTCGGCCAGCTTCTGGCCCATCAGCTCGTCGAGGTAGCCGATGAGCGCCCGGTGCCCGGCGGCGCGCTCCTCGGGCTTCGCGTCCCGGCGGATGATGACCTTGCTGTTCTCCTGGAAGAAGCCGTGGTCGGCGTAGGGCACGCCGAGCAGCTCGCAGATCACCAGCGACGGCACCGGCAGCGCGAACGCCTCGACGAGGTCGACCGGGTTGGGGCCGGCCAGCAGGACGTCGAGCTGGTCGTCGACGATCCGCTGCACCGCCGGGCGCAGCTTCTCGGTGCGCCGGATGGTGAACGGCGCCGTGACCATCCGCCGCAGCCGGGCGTGCTCGGGGTTGTCCATCAGGATGAAGCTGATGCCGCTGCCACCCTTCGGCAGCGGCGCGGGGCTCGGGTACCCGGGCCGGGAGATGTCGGCGCTGACCCGCGGGTCGGCCAGCAGTGTGCGCTGCTCGGCGTAGCGGGTCACCAGCCACGGCGTGGAGCCGTCCCACAGCTTCACCCGCTTGAGCGGAGCCTCCTCCTGCAACGCGCGCGCGGCGGGCGGCGGGTCGAACGGGCAGCCCGCGGCGCGGGTCATCGGGAACTCCGGGATCCCGAGCGTGCTGGTCATCCGGTTCCTCCACAGTGGACGCGGGCGCGGGTCTGCTTGGGCGTGTTCCAGCCGAGGACCACCGTGCATCCTCCTCGTGGTGCGCCGTCAGTACGTCAGCAGTCAACCGAAGGCTGCTACGCTAGTCAAGCGGTTGCTTTAAATCGACCCGAACGCCCGATGCGTCCCCGTTGGAGGACCCGCCCGTGTCCAGACCTTCCGCCCCCGCCGGGGAAACCGCGCCGAAGGCGAGCTTCGTCGTCGCGGTCCTCGCGTTCGCCGGCATCGTCGTTTCGCTGATGCAGACGCTCGTGATCCCCCTGATCCCGGCGCTGCCCGGACTGCTGCACGCGTCCGCCTCCGACGCGACCTGGGCCATCACGGCCACCCTGCTCGCGGGCGCGGTCGCGACGCCGACGGTCGGGCGGCTCGGCGACATGTACGGCAAGCGGCGGATGCTGCTGGTCAGCCTCGGCGCCCTGGTCGTCGGCTCGGCGATCGGCGCGCTGTCCGACACCCTGGTGCCGATGGTCGCCGGGCGGACGCTGCAGGGCCTCGCGGCGGGCGTCATCCCGCTCGGGATCAGCATCATGCGCGACGAGCTCCCGGCGGAACGGCTCGGCTCGGCGACGGCGCTGATGAGCGCGTCCCTCGGCGTCGGCGGCGCGCTGGGCCTGCCCGCGGCCGCGCTGCTGGCCGAGCACGCCGACTGGCACGTGCTGTTCTGGACCTCGGCCGGGCTCGGCCTGGTCGTCACCGGGCTCGTCGTCGCGCTGGTGCCCGAGTCACCGGTGCGCACCGGCGGCCGGTTCGACGTGCCGGGCGCGGCCGGGCTGTCGATCGCCCTGGTGTGCCTGCTGCTGGCCATCTCCAAGGGTGCCGACTGGGGCTGGGGCAGCGCGCCGACGCTCGGCCTGTTCGCCGCCGCCGTCGTCATCCTGCTCCTGTGGGGCCGCTGGGAGCTGCGGACCCGGCAGCCGCTGGTCGACCTGCGCACCACCGCGCGGCGGCAGGTGCTGCTGACCAACCTCGCGTCCGCGGTGTTCGGCTTCGCGATGTTCGCGATGTCGCTGGTCCTGCCCCAGCTGCTGCAGCTGCCGGCGGCCACCGGGTACGGCCTCGGCCGGTCGATGCTGGTGGTGGGCCTGGTGATGGCGCCGTCCGGCCTCGTCATGATGGCGCTCGCGCCGGTGTCCGCGCGGATCTCGCGCACCCGCGGCCCGAAGACGACGCTGATGCTCGGCGCGGTGGTCGTCGCGATCGGGTACGCGATCGGCATCGTGCTGATGAGCGAGGTCTGGCACCTGGTCCTGATCTCGTGCGTCATCGGCGGCGGCATCGGCCTCGCCTACGGCGCCATGCCCGGCCTGGTGATGGCGGCGGTCCCGGTGTCGGAAACGGCCGCGGCGAACAGCCTGAACACGCTGATGCGCTCGATCGGCACGTCGATCTCCAGTGCGACAGCGGGTCTGGTGCTGGCGCAGCTGACCGTCCACTTCGGACCGGCGACACTGCCCGCGGCGAGCGGTTTCCGCGTGGTGCTGGCCATGGGCTCCGGCGCTGCCCTCATCGCGCTGACGATCGCCGCGTTCCTGCCCAAGCACACGCCGGCCGCGTCGGCACGAGTGACGCCGGAACCGGTTGCGGCGGCACAAGGCTGACGCGGCTCGGTGCCGCCACCCGAGCGCGGCGGTACCGGTACCGGCCCCGGTGCGGTGCCGCCGCGTCAGTCGGCGCGGTGGTACCGGCCCGGCTCGGCGATGCCGACCGCGTACAGGACCGCGTCTTCCCGCGAGTGGAACCCCGCCTTGGCGAAGAGGTTGTTGATGTGCGTCTTCACCGTGGCTTCGCGCATCACCAACCGCCGGGCGATCTCCTGGTTGCGCAGGCCTTCGCCGATGAGGTCGAGGATCTCGGTCTCGCGACCGGTCATCGTGAACTTCGCTGTGACCCGCCAGCCGTTGCTGATGACCGGGGCTTCCTTCAGACTCACAGAGGCGTCATCGGCGCGGGAAGCCCAGTCGTTACACCAGGTTCCGGATGCCCGCGGCGAAGCTGTCGAATCTGTCGAACACCGTCCACATGGGACTGATCGTCACGGGACGAGGATGAGCCGGATGGGGTTGCCCGTCTTGTCCGCGAGCTGCTTCACCGCCCGGTCCGCCTCCGCCAGCGGAATGTGCGCGCTGATCGACCGGGACAGGTCGAGCCGGCCGTGGCGGGCCAGGGAGACCAGTTCGAGCACGTGCTCGCCCGACGAGCCGAAGTGCCCGAGGATCCGCTGGCCGCGCACGCTCAGCCCGGCGCTGTCCGGGAGGCGCAGCGGCGCGTCCGTGAGCCCGGCGAGCACCATCGCGCCCTGCGCGCCCAGCACCGCGGCCGCCTGCTCGCGCACCGCCGCGTACCCGGCGAAGTCGAACGCGTAGTCCAGCCCACGCCCGCCCGTCAGCGCGCCGATCCGCTCGGCGAAGTCCGCCGCCGCGGGGTCGAGGGCGACATCCGCGCCGAACGACAGGGCCCGCTCCCGGGCCGCCGGCAGCGGATCGATCGCCACGATCGGGGCCGCGCCCGCGAGCCGCAGCACCTGCAGGCCGTGGACGCCGAGGCCGCCCGCGCCCCACACGCCCGCCGAGCGCGCCGGGCGCACCTGCGCGGTCGCGACGACCGCCGCGTACGGCGTCGACACCGCGTCCGGGATGATCGCCGCCTGGTCGAAGGGCAGGTCGTCGGGGATCGGGACGACCGTGTCGGCGCGGGCGAGCGCGTACTCGGCCCAGCCGCCGTCGTAGTGCACACCCCGCACCCGCGAGCGCAGGCACGGCTGCCGGCGCAGGCAGCGGTCGCAGACCTCGCACGACTGCCCGGCCTGCAGCGTGACGCGCAGGCCGACGGTGAGGTGGGCCGGCACGTCCGGGCCGAGCGCCTCGACGGTGCCCGAGACCTCGTGGCCGAGGGTGACCGTGCCGGTGCCGGGCAGGGTGCCGTCGATGAGGTGCAGGTCCGACAGGCAGACGCCGGCCGCGGCGACCGCGATCCGCACCTCCCCCGGCCCGGGCGCCGGAATCGGCACCTCTTCGACCCCGAACTCCCGCTTGTCCAGATCGAGCCGGCCCGCCAGCATCGTGTCGCCCATGCCGTCGATCACACCACAAAGCGCCCTCGCGCGCGGGACGCGCCGGTGAAGTACGTTGCGCCGATGGGCATCCCCGACGAGTACCACGAATTCGCCGTCGCCGTCGCCGGTGCGAGCGGCGCCCTGATCGGCTTGCTGTTCGTGGCCGTCTCGGTGTCCCCGGACCGCGTCCGCCGGACGACGACGCACGCCGAGTACCACACGCGCGCGTCCGCCGCGATGCTGCTGTTCACCAACGCGCTGGTGCTGTCGCTGATGATCCTGGTGCCCGGCAGCTCGCCGGGCGGGTGGGCGGTGGCGTCCGGGGTCGGCATCCTGGTGTTCGACGCGGCGGCGATCCGCTCGATCGTCACGGCGGTGCGGCACCGGCTGGGGCACTGGAGCTCGCTGCGCATGGCGTCGGCCCTGCTGGTGATCGCGGGCTTCGAGATCTACGCCGGCGTCGAGCTCCTCACCGAACCGGGCAACTGGGACCCGCTGCGCACCCTGTACTACGTGCTGATCGGCGACCTGGCCTTCGGCATCGCGCGCGGCTGGCAGCTGATGGACATGCGCCGGGTCAGCGTGTTCTCGTCCCTGCGCACCCTGGCCCACGGCGACGAAGCCGACGACCCGGAGGAGCCGGGCAAGCGCTGAGCGCCGTCGGGTTCAGCTCCTTATGAGCGCGGGAAAACGCTGCCGTCGAACAACTTCCGGGCGGTGCGGAACACTGTCGAGCGTGCGACTCGCGGCGGCGTCGCCGTGGTGTCGAACTCGATCCCGACGCCGAGCGTGCCGCTCGCGTGCTCGATCTCGATCGGCTCGCCGTCGGGCGGGCGGACCAGCAGTTCGTGGCCGACGGCGCCGTCGAGCAGCAGGGCCGTGACGACGCTGACCCCGCCCAGCACGCCGATCGCGGGGTGCGGCCGCACCGGGATGAACGTCCGGGTGGCGATCGCGCCGCCGTCGCGCGGGGCCGCGACGAGCGTGGTCTTGGGGACGGAGCTGCCGCGCACGTCGCCGAGGCCCATCAGCTTGCCCGCCTCGACGCGCAGGGCGTCGATCCGGTCGGCGAGGCCGGTCAGTTCCTCGACCGGTTCGTAGCCGGTGATGCCGAAGTCGGTGGCGCGAGCCACCACGACCGGCATCCCGTTGTCCACACAGGACACTTCGAGGCCGCCGACGTTGTCGCGGATCCGGCCGGTGGGCAGGAGACTGCCGCACACCGAGCCTTCGGTCCCGGTGAAGTCCAGTTCCACGGGCGCGGCCGTGCCGGGCACGCCGGAGATCGCGAGTGATCCCGCGTAGTCGACCTCGCCGCCGGGGGTGGCGAACGTCGAGACCGCGATCGAGCCGGTGTTGACCAGGAGCACCCGCACGGCGGTGCGTTCACCTCCGGCCGGGACCAGGCCGCGTTCGACGGCGAACTGGCCGACCCCGGCGAGCAGGTTGCCGCAGGTCTGGCGGTCGGAGACGGTGGCGTCGACGACGCCGAGCTGCAGGAACAGGTAGTCGACGTCGCGGTCGCGCCCACCGGGCGGCGCGACGACGGCGACCTTGCTGGTGACGGGCTGCGCGCCGCCGAGGCCGTCGATCTGGCGCGGGTCGGGGCTCCCCATGATCCGCAGCAGCAGGTCGTCGCGCTCGGCCGGGTCGGCGGGCAGGTCCTCGGCGAGGAAGTAGGCACCCTTGGAGGTGCCCCCGCGCAGGAGCATGCAGCGCACGCCGGTCATCCCCGCTCCTTCTCGTACTCCTCGGCGGTGAGGTAGCGGACGCCCAGCGCCTCGAGCTTCTCACGCAGGCCGTAGCGGTCGAGACCGAGCTGGCCGGCGGCGAACGCCTCGCGCGCGGCGGCTTCCTTCTCCAGCCGGGCCTGGGACGCCGTCAGGCCCGCTTCGACGTCCTGGCGCCGGACGCGCAGCACGCCGTCGTCGTCGGCCAGGATCGCGTCGCCCGGGTGGACGACCTGGCCGCCGAGCACGACCGGGACGTTGACCGCGCCGGCCGTCGCCTTGACCGTGCCCTGGGCGCTGACCGCGGCCGACCACACGGGGAAGCCCAGCTCGCGCAGCTCGGCGACGTCGCGGACGCCGGCGTTGATGACCAGGCCGCGCACCCCGCGGTGGCGCAGCGCGGTGGCGAAGAGTTCGCCGAAGAGGCCGTCACGCGACGGCGAAGTCGTGGTGACGACCAGGACGTCGCCCTCGCGGCACTGCTCGACCGCCGCGTGGATCATCAGGTTGTCCCCCGGCCAACACAGCGCGGTGACGGCGGTGCCGCCGATCCGCGCGCCGTCCTGGATCGGCCGCAGGTCCGGGCCGAGCAGGCCGCTGCGGCCGAGCGCTTCGTGGACCGTGGCCACGCCGTACCCGGCCAGCCGGGTCACCTGCCCGGCGTCGGCGCGCGGCGGGTTCGTGACGATCACCGGGTTCATGCCGTCGACGCTAGATAGCGTCGACGAAATTGTCAACAATCTTGGCGACTGTTGCTCAGTGCAGGTGGGACACCTCGGCGGCGTCGGCCTCACGCAGGGCTTCGATGACGCTCTGCAGGTGGACCCGCGCGGCTTCGGCGGCCTCGACCGGGTGGTGCGCGCAGACCGCGTCGATGATCGCGAGGTGCTCGGGCAGCGAGACCTGCGGCCGGCCGGGGCGCATGGCCAGCCGGAACTGGTGGCGGACGCTCTGCCCGCGCAGCCGTTCGAGGACCTGCGCGGCGGTGCGCTGCCCGCCGATCTCGCGGACCCGGCGGTGCAGCCGCTGGTTGAGCCCGGAGTAGCCGACGACGTCCCCGCCCGACACGGCGGCGCGCATCGCCTCCCCCAGCTCGCGCAGCTCGGCGATCTCGGCGTCGGTGATGCGCTCGGCGGCCTTCGCCGCGCACAGCGACTCGAGCATCATCCGCACCTCGGAGATCTCGACGGCCTCTTCGAGGGAGACCGCGCGCACCCGCGCGCCGCGGTTCTGCACCCGCTCGACCAGGCCTTCGTTGGTGAGCTCGATGAGCGCGGACCGCACGCTGGCGCGGCTGGCCGCGAACTGGGCGGACAGGTCGGCCTCGACCAGCCGCTGGTTGGGGACGAACTCGCCGCGGACGATGGCGTCGCGGACGGCGGCCACCACGGATCGTTCCCCCGGCCCCTGGTCCGCGGCAGTCTCCGGCATACTTCCACCCCTGTTTGTTGACAATTTTGTCGAGCAGATCGTCTACTCGATCGTAGGTGTCCGGAGAGGATTGTGCTATGCGCGGAACCATCGCGGTACTGGGGCTGGGCGAAGCGGGCAGCGCGCTAGCCCGAGACCTGGCGGCGGCCGGCGCGGTGGTGAGAGGTTACGACCCCGCCGTCCCGGCATCGGTTGGAATCATCACCACCGCCTCCGAGGCGGAGGCAGCAAGGGGCGCGGACGTCGTACTGAGCGTGAACAGCGCATCAGCCGCACACGACGCCCTGTCCGCGGGCCTCTCCGGCCTAGAACCGGACACTCTCTGGGCCGACCTGAACACAGCATCCCCCGGAGCAAAACGCCGCCTGGCTTCGATGGCGGCCTCACACGGCACGGGCTTCGCGGACCTCGCGATCATGGCGCCGGTGCCGGGCCGCGGACTCCGGGTCCCGATGCTCGCAACGGGCCCCGCGGCCGCCGCGGTAGCCGAAACCCTGAACGCGCTGGGCGCGGCGGTGGAGGTCATGCCGGGCGAGGCGGGACTGGCGGCGGAACGAAAACTGCTGCGAAGCGTGTTCTTCAAGGGCATGTCCGCGGCGGTGGTGGAGGCCCTGCACGCGGCGCGGGCAGCGGGCTGCGAGGACTGGCTGCGGCAGCTGATCACCGACGAGCTGACGGCCGCCAACGAGTCCACAGTGGAGCGCTTGGTCACGGGCTCCCACACGCACGCGGTCCGCCGCACAGCGGAAATGGCGGCAGCAGCCGAGATGCTCACCGAACTGGGCGTCCCATCGAACATAGCGGGCGCGGCACGAGACCAGCTGGCGCAACTGGCAAAGAAGCCAAGGTAAGCGGATCGCCCCCTGCCACACCCGGATCGGCCAACTCATCGTCCGGAGTGGCCAACACACCCACCGGAACGGCCAACACGCCGCCAGCCCGGGCCGTGTTGGCCGTTCCGGGCACCGCGTTGGCCGTTCCGGGCGCCGAGTTGGCCGCTCCGGGTGGCTAGTCGGGCGGCGTGAACGAAACGCTGCCCGAGGGTCACCCTCGGGCGGCGAGGCCGTCGAGGTGGACGGCACCGTGGTGCTCGGCGACGAACTCCGGGCCCTTGACGACAAGCCGGGCCACGGCGGTGGCGTGCCCGTGCCCCAGGCCGTGCTCGGTCTTGAGCCACGCGACGATCTCCCCCTGCTTGGTCAGCCCCTGGCCACCGACCAGCTCCAGAAAGCCCCGCGGGGTGATGCCGGTCTGCTTCTCGGCGTTGTCGAGGTAGGCCTGAAAAGACATGTCCGCTCCCAGAAGTCGAGGTCCCGTTACCCACAACACTCTCACCGACAACTTTTCTTGTCAAGCCCCGACCAGCACAAACCCCGACGACAACAGTCACCAAGATCTACAGTGGACAACCACCGGGAAGACACACGATGACCCGAAAGGGGGAAACAACGAAAGGCGAGCCGCCAGCCCAGCGGAACCACACGCGGGGGTCCGGGGGCTTGCCCCCGGCGGGGGCGTGGGGGCTCGGCCCCCACAAGACACAACGAGAAAAGCCCCGGTTTGCGCATTCCGCAAACAGGGGCCACCGCGAATTCTCGTGGGCGATACTGGGATCGAACCAGTGACCTCTTCGGTGTGAACGAAGCGCTCTCCCCCTGAGCTAATCGCCCGCGGTACGAACTCCGGCGGTGAGGGTCGGGGAACCCTGGTGCGCGATACTGGGATTGAACCAGTGACCTCTTCCGTGTCAGGGAAGCGCTCTCCCGCTGAGCTAATCGCGCGCTCCGGAAGTCCGTACTCGCAGAAGCATATCGGACGGTGATGCGGGGGTTGCAGGGGGTTCCCCTTGCGCCGGAGTGACCGGGACCACGGTCTAAACCGCCGTGACACCGGGGCCGCGGGCCAGGCAGACTGGACGGGAGACCAGCGCACTTCCCCCGACCGTCGCCGGCGCGGTGACCAGGAGTTCCCACCTCGATGACCGACACCGTGCACACCGCACCCACCGACGACCGGACGGACGCTCCGGCGGGCTCGGGGCTCCTCATCGGGGTTCTCGTGCTGTCGGCGTTCGTGATGATCCTCAACGAGACGATCCTGAGCGTCGCGTTGCGGGACCTGACCGTCGACCTGCACGTGCCGACGACCACCGTGCAGTGGCTGACCAGTGGTTTCCTGCTGACGATGGCCGTGGTGATCCCGGCGACCGGGTTCCTGCTCGAGCGGTTCACGCCGCGGCAGGTGTTCCTCGTGTCGCTGACGGCGTTCAGCCTGGGCACGTTGATCAGCGCGCTCGCGCCCGGGTTCGGGGTGCTGATGGTCGGGCGCGTGGTGCAGGCGTGCGGCACGGCCGTGATGCTGCCGCTGCTGATGACGACCGTGATGCGGCTGGTGCCGCCGCAGCGGCGGGGCGCGACGATGGGCACGATCACGATCGTCATCGCCGTGGCGCCGGCGATCGGGCCGACGATCGGCGGCGCGGTGCTGTCGGGGCTGGGCTGGCGGTGGATGTTCTGGATCGTGCTGCCGCTGTCGCTGGCGGCGCTGGTGATCGGCCTGCTGCGGCTGCGGTTGCACAGCGAGACGCGCCGGGTGCCGCTGGACGTGCCGTCGGTGCTGCTGTCCGCGATCGGTTTCGGCGGCCTGCTGTACGGGCTGTCCTCGACCGGCGAGGCCGCCGGCGTGGAGCCGCCGGTGCCGGCGTGGGTGCCGATCGTCGTCGGGCTGATCTCGCTGGCGGTGTTCACGTGGCGGCAGGTGCGCCTGCAACGCCGTGACCGCGCGCTGCTGGACCTGCGGCCGTTCACCCACCGCCCGTTCGTGGTGGCGCTGGTGCTGACGGCGTTGCTGTTCGTCTGCCTGATCGGCGCGGCCGCGATCCTGCTGCCGCTCTACCTGCAGACGGTGCTGAAGACGAGCACGTTCGTCAGCGGGCTGGCGGTGCTGCCGGGTGGGCTCGTGCTGGGCCTGCTGGGCCGTCCGGTGGGCGCGTTGTTCGATCGGGTGGGCGCGCGCCCGCTGGTCATCCCCGGCGCGGCGGCCATGGCGCTGTCGCTGTGGCTGTTCACGCTGCTGGGGCCGACGTCGCCGCTGGTCGCGGTGATCGGGATCCACGTGCTGCTGATGGCCGGGCTGGGCCTGATGATGACGCCGCTGATGACGGAGTCGCTCGGCGTGCTGCCCGAGCACCTGTACTCCCACGGCAGTGCGATCCTCTCGACGCTGCAGCAGGTGGCGGGCGCGATGGGCACGGCGCTGTTCGTCAGCGTGGCCACGCTCGGCACCGCGGACGCGACGGCGGGCAGCCCGGACGCCTCAGGGCTGCGGATGGCGTTCGTCGTCGCCGGGTGCATCGGCCTGGTGGCCTTCGCGCTCAGCTGGCTGATCCGGCGTTCCAGCGGCACGTCCACCGAGCCGGCAGTGTCCACTTCGGACGACTGAGTCCCGCTCGGCGAAAGCCTGCGCGGGTCAAGGGAGCATGCGGCCGAGGAGCGTGCCGAGCCGGGTGCGTTCGGCCGGGGTGAGGTCGCGGGTCAGCGGCGCCAGCAGCCCGGCGACCTCCGCCTCCAGCTTCCGGGCGAGGCGGTGCGCCTCTTCGGTCAGGCCGACGCGCACCGCGCGCCCGTCGTCTTCGCTGGCCTCGCGCCGGACCAGGCCACGCTTGACGGCCCGGTCGATCAGGCCGGTCACCGACGAGCGGTCCAGGCCGAGGTAGTCCGCCAGTTCCGCCATCTTCGGCGTGCGGTCGCGCAGGATCGCCAGCGCGCGCAGCTGCGTCAGCGACAGGTCGTGCGCGGCCGCCGCGCGGCTGAGCAGCGCCATCACCGTGAAGGACACCTGGACCAGGTGGTCCAGCACCTCGTCGGGCCCGGGTTCGGTCATGCCGCCACGCTACCTTGAACTAGTTGGTAGTGCCAGCTAATCTACTTGGCACTACCAACTACTTCTCGAGGGGTCACCATGCGCGCAGCGGTCGTCACGTCGTTCGGCACACCGCCCTCCTGCCAGGACTTTCCCGAACCTGCACCCGGAACACCGGACGAGGTGCTCGTCGACGTCCTCGCCGTCGGCCTGCACCCGAGGGTGCGCTCCCAGGCCGACGGTTCGCACTACACCGAGTCCGCCGAGCTGCCGTTCGTGCCGGGCATCGACGGCGTGGGCCGCGCGCCCGACGGCCGCCTGCGCTACTTCGTCCTGCCGGACACGGCGATGGGCGCGCTGGCCGAGCGGACGGTCGTCGACCTGCGCCGCAGCGTCGTGCTGCCCGACGGCGTCGACCCGGTGCTCGTGGCCGCGGGCATGAACCCGGCGATGTCGGCGTGGATCGCGCTGCGGCGGCGGATCGAGTTCACAGCCGGACAGGACGTCCTGGTCCTGGGCGCGACCGGCAACGCGGGCCGGCTGGCCGTCCAGGTGGCCCGGCACCTCGGCGCCGGGCGGGTCGTCGCCGCGGGCCGGGACCCCGGCCGCCTCGCGACACTGCCGGGCCTGGGTGCCGACGTCGCGGTCCCCCTGTCCGACGTCGGCGCGGCGGGCGCGGACGTCGACGTGGTCCTGGACTACGTCTGGGGCGAGCCGACGGCCGAGGCGCTGCGCGAGATCGTCACGCACCGCGGCGACCGGGCCCGCCCGCTGACGTGGATCGAGATCGGCTCGGTCGCGGGCCGGACGGCGTCGCTGCCCTCCGCCGCGTTGCGGGCCGCGCGGTTGCAGCTGGTGGGCAGCGGCCAGGGCTCGGTGCCGACACGGGACATCGTCGCGGAACTGCCCGCCCTCGCGGCGGAAGTCGGCCGCGGCACCTTCCGGATCGACACGCGCACAGTCCCGCTGGAGGACGTCGAGGCGGCCTGGAAGGACGACGGCGACGACCGCCGCGTGGTGATCGTCCCCTGACCGCGGGGGGGCCGTAGTCCGTGAATGCCACATCGAGGGACCAAGTGTCCCTCGATGTGGCATTCACGGACTTCAGGCCGGCGAGCCGCTCACCTTCGGGGTGGCCCGGACTCCGCTGTGCAGGTACCGCTCCCCCGTCGGCAGCTGGTAGAACGTCACCGACTGCCATGAGCGCGTGCCCGCGGGGCGCAGGGCGAACTGGGTCGCGCTGATCGGGATCAGGTCGTCCTCCGTCGTCGGCTCCGGGACCAGCTCGGCGAGCGGGCCCGTGACCGTCTGGCGGATGCGCAGGCCCGCGTCTGTGCTGAGGATCTCCGTCCGCACCGACTCCCGCTCGTACGTCCCGAGGAACTCCGAGACGTCGACCGCAGGCGGTGTGGCCGCGGGCGAAAGCGGTTGCGGCATCGCCACTCCCGCCAGTTCCGCGAAGATCTCGCGGTACAGCTCCTCGTACAGGTCGTGCGTGCCGCCGCCGTTGGCGAGCAGCGTGACCGCGAGGCCTTGGTCCGGCAGGATGCGGAGGAACGCCGCCTGGCCGATCGTGTTGCCGTCGTGGCCGTAGACGCGGTGGCCGTCCCAGTCGAAGCGGATCCAGCCCAGGCCCCACGAATCGCCGAGCGTGTGCTTGTCCGGCATGTCCGCCTGCCACTCGGTCATCGCCGTGGCGGACGCCGCCGAGAGGACGCGCGCGCCGTCCGGGCCGAGGCCGCCCCGCAGGTGCAGGCGGGCGAAGGCCAGGACGTCCGCCGGGGTCGCCGTGATCAGGCCGGCCGGGCCCGCCGAACGCGGCAGGCCCCAGACCGGCGCCGGTTGCGGCTCCTCGTCACCCGCCGCGACGTGGCCCATCGCCGCGCCGAACAGCAGCGCCTCCTCGGGCAGGGTCCCCGTGTGCGTCAGGCCGAGCGGGGTGAACAGCCGCTCCCGCAACGCCGCGTCCCAGGTCTTGCCGGTCAGCTTCTCGATGACCCGGCCGGCCAGGATGAAGCCCGAGTTGCAGTAGGACAGCGTCGCGCCGAGCGGGTGGGTCTGGGCGGCCTGGTCCAGCACGGCGACGTACTTCTCCACGCAGTCGTCACCGCGGCCGGTGTCGGTGAAGACGTCGCCGTCGATGCCGCTGGTGTGGGTCAGCAGGTGCCGCAGCGTCACCTGCTTGGTGACGTCCGGGTCGGCCAGCCGCAGCTCCGGCAGCACGTCGGCGATCGGCGCGTCCAGGTCGAGCAGGCCTTCGTCGACCAGCTGCATGGCGACGGTCGCGGTCCACACCTTGGTGATCGAGCCGATCTGGAACACCGACTCGCCGGTGACGGCGACACCGGTCGCCTTGTTCAGCACGCCGGTGTGCGCGAAGGCCTGCTCGTCGCCGTCGAGGCGCAGGATGCCCAGCGTCGCGCCGGGGACGCGGTACTTGCGCGCGAGCGCGGTCAGCCGCCGCTGCCAGTGCGCGCCGTCGAGCGGCACCCGGCCCGGCGAGCCCGCGTGCTGCTCGACCCAGTCGACGACACGGCGGTTGAAGTCGCTGCGGTGCGAGGGTTTTCCCTCCAGGATGAACAGGTGCGACGCGCCGGGGTAGAGCACCAGCCGGGTCGGCACGCCCTGTTCGCGCAACGCCGTGAACCACTGCTCGGCCTGCCCGACCGGGCAGCGGTCGTCGTCGGCGCCGTGCACCACGAGCGTCGGCGTGCGGACCTGCCCGACCCGGGCCAGCGGCGACGACGCCCCGAAGTGCGCTTCGTCCACAGAGGACGCTCCGCCCAGTTCGGCGACGCCGAGGTAGTGCCCGCTGTCGGACGTGCCGGCCATGCTGACCGCGTCGCTGACGACGCCGCCGGCGACGGCCGCGGCGAACCGGTCGTCGTGGCTGGTCAGGTAGCACGTCATGAAGCCGCCGTAGCTGTAGCCGGAGACGGCGAGCCGCTGCGCGTCCGCGACCCCTTCGGCGACGAGCGCGTCCAGCGGCTCGAGGAAGTCGTTGGCGTCGGCGACACCCCAGGCGCCGACGGCCGCGGTGTAGAACGCTTCGCCGTAGCCGTCGCTGCCGCGCGGGTTGAGCAGCAGCACCGCCCAGCCGCGCGCGGCCAGCTGCTGATGGTAGGTGTGGACGGCGTCGGCGGTGCCGCTCCACGCGTTGTGCGGGCCGCCGTGGATGTCCAGCAGCAGCGGCTGCGGGCCGGTGCGGGCGGGGTCGCGCACCAGCCAGCCGTGCACGACCGTGCCGTCCGAGATGGTGAACTCGCGCTCCTCGCGGGTGAACAGCTCGACGTCGTTGTTGCTATGCGTAGTGAGTACTTCGGGTTCTCCGCCGGCGACGGCGACCGTCGCGATCTCGCCGTACGACGTCGGCGTGGTCAGCACGACCGCCGCGGTGTCCCCGGCGACGGACACGTCCGACAGGGTGTTCCCGGTGCCCCCGGCCACCAGCCGCGGTTCGCCGCCGTCGACGCCGACCGCGTAGACGTGGGTGTACCCGCGGTCGCGAACGCAGAACAGCACGGTCGCGCCGTCCCCGCTCAGCACCGGGACCGCGCCGGGGTAGCCCGGCCCGCCCGGCATCACGTTCCGGTCCAGCGGCGCGGCCAGGTCGGCGGTTTCCCCGCCGTCCACCGGAATCCGCAGCAGGCCGAGGTGGCCGGGCGCGGTGTCGCGGCGGCCGGCGACGAGCAGCGCGGTGCCGTCGGCGGTCCACGTGACCGTGCCGCACATGCCGTCGCCGGAGCCGACCGGGTGCGGCTCGGCGAGGCGGTTGCCGGCTTCGAGGACGTAGGCGCCGGAACGGAACGTCAGGTCGGCGTCGGCCTCCGGGCCGGCCGGGAAGGCCAGCAGCGCGCCGTCCGGTGACCACGCGGGATCGCCCGCGTGCCAGTCCCCCGCCGTCACCTGCCGGACGTCGCCCGAGGCGACGTCGAGGACGTGGACGTGCTTGCGCAGGGTCCGCAGCAGCCCGGCGCCGTCGGCCTTGAAGTCGAGCCGGTCGGCGACCACCGGGGCGCCCGCGCGGCGGCCGCGGGCGGCGGCGTCGTCACCCTCGTCCGCGGCCAGGTCGACCGGGGCCGAGAAGGCGATCTCGGCGCCGTCCGGCCGCCACACCGGGCGGCCCGCGCCGAGCGGGAGCGTGGTGACCTGCTCGGGTTCGCCGCCGTCGGCGGGCAGCAGCCACAGCTGCGCCGGGCCGTCCG
Source organism: Amycolatopsis sp. WQ 127309 (assembly GCF_023023025.1). Taxonomy (NCBI): domain Bacteria; kingdom Bacillati; phylum Actinomycetota; class Actinomycetes; order Pseudonocardiales; family Pseudonocardiaceae; genus Amycolatopsis; species Amycolatopsis sp. WQ 127309. The sequence goes on along the minus strand of NZ_CP095481.1, from coordinate 7,658,142 downwards.
CGGCGCGCAGGAACGCGATCCGCGTGCCGTCGGGCGCCCACACCGGGGCGAGGTCGGCGGTCCCGCGGGTCAGCCGGCGCGCCGGGCCGCCGCTCGTGGCGACCAGCCAGAGCGAGCGGGTGTCGCGATCCGCTTCGCGGTCGGCGGTGCGCACGACGTAGGTGATCCGCGTGCCGTCCGGGGAGAGCGCGGGCTGCTCGGGGAACTCCAGGGCGTACAGGTCGTCGGCGCTCAGACGGCGGGTCATGCGGATCTCCTCGTGGGATTCGGTGCGGTCGTGGCGAAGTGGCACGCCGCGGCGTGGGGCCGGTCCGCGGCCGCGGCGGCCGGGTCGGCGCTGAGGCAGACGGTGCGGTCGGGGTGCACGAGCGGGCCGATCGGGCACCGCGGGTGGTAGTGGCAGCCGGACGGCGGGTGGTGCGGGTCGGCGGGTTCGGTGTCGGCGAGCGCGTCGACGCCGGGGTCGTCGAGCAGGCCGTGGTGCGCGGACGGCGCGGCGGCCAGCAGCTCCCGCGTGTACGGGTGCCGCGGATCGGTGAGCACCTGCTCGGCCGGCCCGGCCTCGACGATCCGGCCGAGGTACATGACCGCGACGAAGTCGCTCACGTACCGCACCACGGCGAGGTTGTGGGAGATGAACAGCATCGACAGCGCGAGGCGCCGCTGGACGTCGCGGACCAGGTTGAGCACGGCGCCCTGCACCGAGACGTCGAGCGCGGAGGTGATCTCGTCGGCGATCAGCACCTTCGGCTGCCCGGCGAGCGCCCGGGCGAGGGCGACGCGCTGGCGCTGCCCGCCCGACAGCTGACCGGGCAGCGTCGTGGCGCGGTCCGGGTCCAGGTTCACCAGTTCGAGCAGCCGCGCGACCTCGGCCCGCCGAGCGGCCCCGCCGCGGTGCGCGCCGCGCGGCATCGCCTCGGCGATGGACTCGCCGACGGCCATCCGCGGGTCCAGCGAGGAGTACGGGTCCTGGAACACCATCTGCAGCGGCTTGCGCCGGGGCAGGCGCCGGACGTCGACGCCGTCGAGCAGCACCCGGCCGCCGCTGACCGGCGACAGGCCGACCGCGGCCCTGGCCAGCGTCGACTTGCCGGAGCCCGACTCGCCGACCAGGCCGACGACCTGTCCGGACGGTACGGTCAGGTTGACGCCGTCCACCGCCGTCAGCCGGCCGTACCGGACGCTCACCGTGTCGAACCGCAGCTCGCTCACGCGGCACCTTCCTTTCGCGACTGTCCGGAAAGGACACTCACGGCGGTTTCGTGCGGGTGCCAGCACGCCACGCCGTGGCCGTCTCCGGCCCGTTCCAGCACGGGATCCTCGGTGAGACAACGCTCGGTCGCCAACGGGCACCGCGCCGCGAAAGCACATCCGACGGGAACCTGGTCCGGCTCCGGCGGGCGACCGGGGATCACGGCGAGGGGCTCGTCGCGGTCGGTGCCGAGGTCGACCGTCGTGGCCAGCAGCGCCCGGGTGTACGGGTGGCGGGCCGCGCCCGGGAGGTCCGCCGTCGGCAGGTCCTCGACGACGCGGCCGGCGTACATCACCAGCATCCGTTCGCACGTCTGGGAAACCACCGCGATGTCGTGGCTGATGAGCAAGATCGCCGCGCCCTCGGCGTCGCGCGTGCGGGCCAGCAGCCGCAGCACCTGCCGCTGGACCGTGACGTCGAGGGCCGTCGTCGGCTCGTCCGCGACGATCAGCTTCGGCGAGCCCATCAGGCCCATCCCGATCATAGCGCGCTGGCGCATGCCGCCGGAGAACTCGTGCGGGTACTGCCGGGCGCGCCGCCGGGCGGCCGGGACGCGCACCGCGGCGAGCCGGTCCACCGCGCGCTCGAACGCCGCGCGCCGCGACAGGCCGTGGTGCTGCTCGGACACCTCCGCCAGCTGCCCGCCGACGCGCCGCGCCGGGTTGAACGACGTCATCGGGTCCTGGAACACCATGGCCAGCGACGTCCCGAGCAGGCCGCGCAGCTCGCGGTCGGACGTGGTGAGCAGCGACGTCCCGGCGAACTCCAGCCGGTCCGCCGTCACGACTCCGGGCAACTCGATCAGCCGTGACACGGCCAGCGCCGTCAGGCTCTTGCCGGAGCCGGACTCGCCGACGACGCCGATCGCCTCGCCGGCGCGCACGGTGAAGCTCACGCCGCGCACCGGCACCGTCCACCCACCCGCTCGCGGGAACGCCACCTGCAGGTTCTCGACGACGAGCACGGCGTCGTCCGCCGGCGCCCCGACGACCGCGGGCCGCGGCACGGGCACCGGGCCGGACGCGCTCCGGGCGGCGCGCGAGCGGACCCCGACCACGGCGGCCACGGTCTCCCCGACCAGGTTGAACGCCAGCCCGGCGAGCACCACGGCGACGCCGGGCGCGATCGCGGCCACCGGCGTCACGTAGATCCCGTCCAGGCCTTCACGCAGCAGCCGGCCCCAGTCGTAGTCCGGGGCCTGCACGCCGATGCCGAGGAACGAGAGCCCGGCGAAGGCGAGCAACGACGACCCGGCGCCGATGGTCGCGTTGACGACCAGCGGTTCGCCGATGTTCGGCAGCACGTGCCGGGCCAGCAGCCGGATCCGGCCGACGCCGGACACCCGGGCCGCGGCGACGAAGTCGCGCCCGGCCACCGACGCCGAGAGCGTCTGGACCAGCCGGGCGAACGCCGGGGCCATCGCGAAGGCGATCGCCAGCACCGCGCCGTGCGTGCCGACGCCGAAGATCACCGCGAAGAACAGCGCCAGCAGCAGCCCGGGGAACGCGACGGCGATGTTGATCGCCGCGGTGAGCAGCCGGCCCGCCCACCGGGGCAGCACCGCCGGCAACGACCCGAGGAGCACCCCGGCGCCGACGCCGATCACGGTCGCGAGCACCGCGAGGCCGACCGAGAGCCGGGTCGCGACGAGCGTGCGCAGGAAGATGTCGCGGCCGAGGGAATCGGTGCCGAACGGGTGCGCCCCGGACGCGCCCTGGCCGATCGCGTCGGTGTCGACCACCGCGGCGCCGTCGCCCCAGAACAGCGGCGCCAGCACGGACAGCGCGATCACCAGCACCAGCAGCACCGCCGAGCACGCGCCCACCGGCGTGCGCACGGCCGTCGTCCACACCGAGCCGCGCTTCCCTGCCGAACGCCGTGCGCGCATCGCCGTCACCTCAGCTCTCCCGGATCGTCGAACGCGGGTCGAGCAGCCCGAGCACGACGTCGACCAGCAGGTTCACCAGCAGCACGCCGATGCCGTAGACGAGCACGATCCCCTGCACCAGCGGGTAGTCCTTCTGCAGGATCGACTGCACGATCGTCGAGCCGAGCCCCGGCCAGGCGAACACGTTCTCCACCAGCACGGTGCCCGCGACCAGGCCGGTCAGCATCAGCCCGCCCAGGGTCAGCGTCGCGGTCAGCGCGTTCGGCAGCGCGTGCCGGACGTACACCAGCCGCGCGGGCAGCCGTTTCGCCCGCGCGGTGCGGACGAAGTCGGCGCCCAGCACCGAAAGCAGCTCCACCCGGACGATCCGGGCGAGCACCGCGGCCGGCCCGATCGTGAGGGCCGCCACCGGCAGCACGTACGCGCCCGGGCCGTCGCCGCCCGCGACCGGGAACCAGCCGAAACCGACCGCGAACACCGCCACCAGCCCGACCGCCAGCAGGAAGTCCGGGATGGCGGCGAGCAGCACGCTCCCCGACGTGAACGCCAGCTCACCACCCCGGCGACGACCACCGCGCGTCAGCACCGCGAAGCACACCCCGACCGGCACCGCGACCACGACGACCACCACGAACGCCAGCACGGCCAGCTGCAACGTCGCCGGCAGCCGGTCGCCGATCACCTGGGTCACCGGCTGCCCGCTCGCCATCGACGTGCCGAAGTCGCCGGTGACCAGGCCCTTCAGGTAGTGCCCGTACTGCGTCCACAGTGGATCGTCGAGGCCGAGCTCGGCGCGCCGCGCCCGCACCAGCTCGGCGGGCGCGGTCATCCCGAGCGCGGCCCGTACCGGATCGCCGGGGACCAGGTGGATCATCAGGAACGCCGCCGTGATGAGCGCCCACAGGGACACGGCGAACCGGGCCAGCCGGCGCCCGGCGAACGCCGGCCACGGGCTGCCCCGCAGGCCGGCGGGCGCCGCCGCCGTGGTCATTTCGCGTACATCCGGATCGAGGACGGCGTGACGGCGCCCTGGCTGACCGTGAACTTCGTGCCGCTGCCGTAGACCGGGATGACCGAGTCGACGTAGGGCACCACGTCCACCCGCTTGATCAGCGCCGTCTCGGCGGCGTTCCACATCGGGCAGCCGGCGTCGCCGCTGATCGCGGCGGCCTGCTTAACGCCCTGGTCGTAGCCGGGGTTCGCGATGTGCGCGAAGTTCGTCCCGTCCGGCGCGGACGGGCCGGACACGAACGGCACCAGCCAGCTGGGCAGGGTGAGCCCGATCGGGCCGAGCGACACCTCCCACTCGCCGGTGCCGAACAGCACCTGGGACAGGCCCGGGCTGTCGACGCCCTTGAGCGTGACCTCGGCGCCGAGCGCCTTCCAGGTCTGCTGCACCAGTTCCGCGGTGGGCGCCATCGTCGGGCCGAGCTGGGTGCCGTAGATGACGTTCAGCGTCAGGCGCTTGCCGTTCTTCACCCGGACACCGTCCGCGCCGGCCCTCCACCCCGCGGCGTCCAGCGCGGACGCGGCCGCGGCGGCGTCGTGGGCCGGCAGGTTGCCGGTGACGGTGTCGCCCGAGCACGCCTTGGGGTCGGCCGTGACCAGGCCCTGCGACGGCTTGCCCGTGCCGCTGGCCAGCACCTTGCCCAGCTGCGCCAGGTCGAGCGACTGCGTCAGCGCGCGCCGCACGGCTTCGTCCTCGCCGGGACGGCCCGCGGCCTGGTTGTAGAAGATCTCGCCCAGCGGGGCGTTGTAGTCCCCGTGGAACAGCTTGCGCGCGTCGAGGCGCTGGCGGTCCGGGCCGGTGATCGCCGCGGCGTTGAGCTCGCCCGAGAGCAGCAGGTTCGCCGCCGTCGAGGTGTTGGAGATGACCCGCAGGACGACCTTGTCGGGCAGGCCCGGCTCGGCCTTCCAGTCGCCGGGGCCCCACGTGTAGTCCTTGCGGCGGGTGAAGGTGTAGTGGTCGTTCGGCACGGCTTCGGAGACGGCGAACAGGCCGGTGCCGCTCTCACCCTTCGCCAGCAGCTTCCGGTCGGCCAACCCCTTGCCGCAGACGATCGGCAGCCCGCCGATGTTGCGGAGCAGGAACGCGTCCGGCGCGCCGCTGGTGACCGTGATCGTGCGGGTGGTCTCGTCGGCGGTGGCCTTGGTGCCGGACGTGACCGTTATGCCGGCGAACGGCGACTTGTTCGCCGGGTCGCCGACGAACGCGATGTTCGCCGCGACGTCGGCGGCGGTCAGCGGGGCACCGTCCGCGCAGGTGAGGCCCGGGCGCAGGGTGAAGGTGGCGGCGGTGGTCGACGTCGCGGTCCACTTCTCGGCCAGCTCCGGCAGGGGCTTGCCGTCCGCGCTGAGCTCGAGCAGGGAGTCGTACAGGAACTTGTCGACCTGGCCGGTCACCGACAGCACCGACATGTGCGGGTCGAGGTTGCCCGGGTCGGAGCCGAGGGCGAGGGTGAAGGTCTGGCCCTCGACGGGGGTCTGGCCCGAGCCGGTGTTGTCTCCCGGTCCCGCGCAGGCGGTCGCCACGAGGGCGAGCCCGCCGAGCAGGACCACCGCGGTCCGTGTGGGGGTCATGGGGTTTCCTTCCGCAGGTGGTCCACGGCGAGGCGGGCGGCCGCGCCGATCGCGGCGTCGACGGCGGGCTGCCGTTCGTCGAGCGAGTCCGCGCGGGTGAAGACCGCGACGGCGAACCGGCGTCCGTCCGGAAAGGACAGCACGCCGGCTTCGTTGCGGACCGCCGGCAGGGTGCCGGTCTTGGCCGCGATCGTGACGTCCGAACCGAAGCCGGAGGAGATCCGGTGCGGCCAGATCTGGCGCGCCATCATCCAGCGGACCCGCTCGCACGCGGCGGGTTCTGCAGCGCGGTCGGTCCAGACGGCGTCGAGCAGGGTGGTGATCTCCCGGGGCGTCGACGACGTCGTGCGGTCCGGGTCGAGCACCGAGAGCTTCCACGTCTGCTCCGGAGTGGCCCCGGCGAACGCGGCGTCGAGATCACCGTCGGCGCCCAGGTCGGCCATGACCGAGGCGAAGAGGTCCTCGCAGCAGCCGATCAGCCGCGTCCGCTTCAGGTCCAGGTCGGCGAGCACGCGGTCGACGGCGTCCTGGCCGATCCGGTGGTAGAGCACGTCGGTGGCGGCGTTGTCGCTCATGGTCAGCATGAACAGCGCTAGGTCGCGCCAGCTCATCTCGACGTCGTCCGCGCAGCCGGCGGTGCCGATCCCGCCGATGCGGTAGCGCTTTCCGACGCGGGTGCGCTCGGTTTCGTCGAGGCGGCCCGCCACCACTTCGCGGGCGTAGGCGACGGCGACCGGGATCTTGAACACCGACGCCAGCACCACCGGGTCGTCGGCGCCGAGCGCCACCTCGGCCGGGCCGCCGCCGATCTCCCGCGCGTGGACGAAGCCCCGCGCGCCCGCCGCGGTGAAGACCGCGGCGATCTCGTCTTCGACAGCGGTCATGCGCGCACCCGGCGGTCGGCGCGGCCGGTGTGCAGGTACAGCGCGTGGCCGGTGCCGTCGTCGCCGACGAAGGCGTGCGGGATGTACATGCCCTGCATCGGCTCGGCGAGGATCAGCGTGTCGCCGTTCATCGCGACCAGTTCGCTCTTCACCGGGCCGCTCAGCTCGGCGAAGATCCCCTTCGGGACGCGCTCCACCCAGACGCGGCCGCTGTCGTCCTGGCTGACCACGATGTCCGCGACCGTCGAGGAGTACTCGCCGACGTAGCGGGAGGCGTCGACGCGCGGCGCGGCCGGGTCCGGCACCGGCGGGAGGGTCAGCTCGATGCCGGTCAGCTCCCGCAGGACGTGCCCGATGATCTCGGTGTAGAGCGGGATCGGGTCGCCGCCGTTGGTCAGCAGCGCGACGGCGACGCCGTGCTCCGGGGCGACCCGCAGGAACGACGCCTGGCCGATCGTGTTGCCGTCGTGCCCGACCAGGGCGCCGCCGGGTGAGTCGAACAGCGACCAGCCGAGCCCCCACGCGTCGCCCATCAGGCCGAGGTCGGGCAGCTCCACCAGGCGTTCCCGCATCGCCTGGGCGCTCGCCGCGCTCAGCACGCGGGTGCCGTCCGGGGCCTCGCCGTCACGCAGGTGCATGCCGGCGAACATCGCGAGGTCCCGCGCCCGCATCGCGAGCATCGACCCGGCCGGCGCGTTCGACGGCGCCAGCGCCCAGATCCCCGCGGGTTCCGGCTCGGCGCACGGCTCCGGCGACAGGTGGCCGAGCGCGGCGCGGAACCGGATCGCCTCGTACGGGCTCTGCGCCGCGTGCGTCAGTCCCAGCGGGACGAACAGGTGACCACCCAGGCACTGGTTGTAGTCCTTGTCCCGCAGCACTTCCACGACCCGGCCGAGCACGCAGAGCGCGGCGTTGTTGTAGGAGAACATCTCGCCGGGCGGAAAGAGCTGGGGCACGTCGTGGAGGGTGGCGACGTACTTCTCGACGCAGTCCTCGCCGCGGCCGGTGTCGGTGAAGATGTCGCCTTCGAAGCCGGAGGTGTGGCACATCAGCTGCCGGACGGTGATCCGCGCGGCCGCGTCGTCGTCGGCGAGCGCGAACCCGGGCAGGTACCGGCGGACGGGCTCGTCGAGGTCCAGCTTCCCCTCGTCGACGAGCTGCATCGCCAGCGTCACCGTCCAGACCTTGGTGACCGAGCCGATCTGGAACACCGAGTCGGCGTCCGCCTCGACGCCGGTGGCCTTGTTGAGCACCCCGGCCGCGCGGTCGAGGATCTCGCCGCCGGCGTACACGGCGACCGACGCGGCCGGCACGTGGTTTTCGGCCAGCAGTGCGGGAAGCCGGCTTTCGAGCCAGGCCCCGAGGTCGGTGAGTTTCGCCATGACTGCCTCTCGTCCGATGGTGAACCGGCGTTGCCGGGGATGCTATGACCTGCGCTTACCCCACCGGTTCGTCGAATCCGACGAGACCGGGGGAAACTTTCATCGCGGCGGACGAACCGGTCAGGCCAGCCAGCTCTTCGCCGTGGTCACCTCGGCGAGCCGGCCCGCGATCGGCGTCACGCCGAGGCCGGGGCCGGACGGCACCGGCAGGTGCCCGTCCGCCAGCACGAACGGCTCGGTGATGTCCTCGCGGTAGAACCGGTCCGACGCCGACGTGTCGCCTGGGAGCGTGAAGCCGGGCAGCGACGCGAGCGCGACGTTGGCCGCCCGGCCCAGCCCGGTCTCGATCATCCCGCCGCACCAGACCGGGATCCCGTGCGCGGCGCAGACGTCGTGCACCCGGCGCGCTTCCAGGTATCCGCCGACCCGGCTCGGCTTGATGTTGACGATCCGGCACGCGCCGAGCGTGATCGCGTCGGCGGCCGAACGCGCGGAGACGATGGACTCGTCCAGGCAGATCGGCGTCCGGATGTGCTTGGCCAGCTCCGCGTGCCCGAGGACGTCCTCCTCTTCGAGGGGCTGCTCGATCAGCAGCAGCTCGAACGGGTCGAGCCGGGCGAGCTGCGGGATGTCCGACAGCGTGTACGCGGTGTTGGCGTCGACCTGGAGCAGGACGTCGTCGCCGAAGCGTTCCCGGACCGCGCGCACCGGTTCGACGTCCCAGCCGGGCTCGATCTTGAGCTTGATCCGGACGTACCCGTCGTCGAGGTAGCCGCCGACGACGTCGAGCAGGTGCGGGACGGTCTCCATGATCCCGACGGACACTCCGCACGGCACCGAGTCCTTTGTGGACCCCAGCGCGGCCGCGAACGACACGCCGTGCGCCCGCAGCTCGGCGTCGAGCACGGCCATCTCCAGCGCCGCCTTGGCCATCCGGTGGCCCTTGAACTTCGCCAGCAGCGGCGCGACCTTGTTCGCCGTCAGGTCGCCGGCCGCGGTGAGCGCCGGAACGAGGAAGGTCCGCAGCACGTGCTCGACGCCGTCGACGTACTCCGAGGAGTACAGCGGGTCGACCATCGCGCCGCACTCGCCCCAGCCCTCGCCGTCGGAGGTGACCGCGCGCAGGAGCAGCAGTTCGCGCTCGGCCTGCGTGCCGAACGACGTCCGGAACGGCGCCACCAGGGGCATCCGGACGCGCAGGAGCTCCACACCACTGAGTTTCACGGCTTCTCCTTGGCCAGAACGTAAAAACCGGCACGATCGAACCCGACGACCTCGGCGCCGCCGGCCATCAGGCCGCCCAGCACCTCCCGCAGCGCCGCCCGCCACGACCGGCCCCGGCCGGGGTCGGTGCGGCGCAGTGCCTCGATGTCCGGCGGCACGGCGACGAGCACCAGCGGCCCGTCCGCGGGCCCGCTCACCGGGCTGCCGTCCGGGCCGACCGCCAGCGCGGTCGACGCGCCCCGCGCCCGCAGCGCGACCGCGTCAAACCTCGCCGGTTCGCCGAGCGCGGCGGCCCGCACGGCGGGGCTCGCCAGCTCCCAGGCGACCATGATCCGGTCGGTGTCGCCCGAGCCGTTGATGCTGTCGTGCATCGGGCCGTAGAAGTCGGGCAGGTACTGCGCCGGGCGGGCGCCGAGCTTGGTCACGTTGAAGTGGGCGTTGCGCCGCACGAGCGGGTCGAACGTCCAGGAGATCACCGGGACGTCCTGGTGCAGCGCCCACGCGCGCTGGTGCAGCTTGAGCGCGAAGCCGAGCCCGCGGCCGAGCCCGGCCGGGAGGACCCCGGCGATGTGGCTGTGCAGTCCGCCTTTCGCGGGCCGGCCGAAGAACCCGAAGCAGGCGCCGAGCAGCCGCGGGCCGTCGAAGGCGCCGGCGACGTAGTTGCCCGCGGCGACCATCGCCTTGAGCAGCTCGGCGTTCACCGGCCGGCTGCCCGGTTCGGGCTGCCAGATCGTCTCGAAGAGCAGGGCCACCGCGTTCAGATCGGGGATCTCGGCGAGCTCACGGACCTCGGCCCCCGAAGCCGCGGCGGCAGCGGTGGCCGTGAGGGCCGCCTCGTCCCGCACGGACGGGACCGTGTTCGTCACAACGTCAGTCACGGGACCATCCTTTCCGGACACGGCCGGCGCGTCACCGTTGTCCCGCACCGGATTCGCCCCCGGTGTTGGTCGTGGCGGACGAAGTCCCGCTCGCCAGCACGGTTTTGGCCAGCGAGACGAGCAGCGCGGTGCGCGGGAGCAGCTGGTCGACGACGACGTGTTCGTCGTCCGCGTGCGCGCCGCCGCCCACCGCGCCGAGGCCGTCGAGGGTGGGAACGCCCAGCCCGGCCGTGAAGTTGCCGTCCGACGCGCCGCCGACCGACGCGGACGTGAGCGTGCCACCCGCGAGGGAGTTCGCCAGGGCGAACAGATCCGCCGACGCGACGGCGTCGAGCGGCGCGCGGTTGATGCCGCCCGCGATCCGGATCCGCGAGCCGGGCAGCACCGGTTCCAGGCTCCGGACGGCCTGGTCGACGCGGTCCTGCTCGGCCGCGTCCCACACGCGGGCGTCGACCGCGACGCTGGCCGCGGCGGGCACGGTGTTGGTCGTCGTCCCGGCGGACAGCGCGGTCGGGACGACGGTGGTGCCCCGCTCGGCGTCGGCGAGCGCGGCCACCGCCAGGATCTGGTGGGCGAGCTCGATCCCCGCGTTGATGCCCTTCTCCGGTTCGAGCCCGGCGTGCGCGGCGCGGCCCTCGACCTCGATCCAGTACCGGGAAACGCCCTTGCGGCGGGTCTTCAGCGCGCCGCCGTCGGCGGACGCTTCGAGGACGAACACCGCGTCGCAGCCGCGGGCCTCCTCCTCGATCAGCGAACGGGACAGCGGCGAGCCGATCTCCTCGTCGCCGGTGACGAGGATCGCCAGGCCGGTGCGGTCGGCCAGCGCCGCGGCGGCGTGCAGGGCCATCACCACGCCGGCCTTCATGTCGAAGCAGCCAGGGCCGCGCAGGACGCCGCCGGTGATCGAAAACGGGTGCGTGCGCAGGGAACCCAGTGGCCACACGGTGTCGTGGTGCCCGAGCAGCAGAACGCGCGGCGGGCCGTCGCCGAACCGCCAGCGCAGGTGCGTGCAGCCGTCGGTGACGATCCGGTCCGGCTCGGCACCCAGCAGGCGGCGGCCGATCTTCGCGACGGCTTCGGCGCTGCGCGCGACGGCGTCGTGGTCCTCGGACGGCGACTCGCACCGGACGAGCGTCTCGATGTCGGCGAGGAGGTCGTTCACCGCGGCTCACCCCGCAACGGCTTCCCCGGGAACGCGCTGGTGCGCAGTTCGCCGTCGCCGACCACGGCGACGCCGCCGACGAACAGGTGCCGGACGCCCTGCGACGGCCGGGTGGGATCGGCGTACGTGGCCGCGTCGGTGATCGTCGCCGGGTCGAGGACGACAACGTCGGCGTCGGCGCCCACCCCGAGGTGGCCCTTGCCGCGGGCCGCGGGCGCGACGTCGTCGAGCAGCCGCGACGGCAGGTAGGCGCAACGGCGGAACGCTTCGAGCCAGGTCCAGGCCCCGGTCTCGCGCACCATCAGGCGCAAGGTCTTGGCGAAGGTGCCCGCGGTCCGCGGGTGCGTCGTGCCGCCCGGCGGGAGCGGCCACTCGGTGCTCTCGGTGCGGCCATCCGTCCAGTACACCGGCATCGCGTCGCTCGCGACGATCGAGTCGGGGAAGGCAAGCGCCTGGCGCAGCGTCGCCTGGTCGCGGGGGTTGTCCTCGTCGAGGAACTCCAGCAGGCACGGCGCGCCGGGGTCGGCTTCGCGCAGCTGGCGCAGCCGGGCTTCGTCCGCGACGCGCTCGCCGGTCTCGAGGATCACCACGCTCGACGGTGAAAGTCCCCTGAGCCGCAAGCGGTCCGGCTCGATGAACGCGGCGCCGACGGCGGTGCTGCCGGCGCCGTACGGGTAGGCCTCGACGGTGACGCGGGAGCCCGCGCGGCGGGACTTCTCCAGGGTGGCCAGGACGCGGTCGAGGTGGTGGCCGGAGGTGCTGTTGACGTGGCAGTGGTGCATGGCCGCGCCGGTCTCGGCCGCGGCGATGACGATCTCCTCGGAGCCGTCGACCGGGATCGCCGGGTCGACCTCGACCAGCTCGCGGACGTGCGTGTAGGTCGGCACGCCGGCCTTCGCGGCGAGGTGCGCGACGGCCAGGAACTCGCCGGGCTCGGTCGCGGGCGCGTACCCCATCAGGACGCCGATGCCGAGCGCGCCGGCGGCCAGCTCACCCTCCACAAGGGACAGCCAGGCGGCGAGTTCTTCCGGCGACGACGACCGTTGCCACAAGGGGTTGCCCAGCACGGCCAGGCCGCTGTCGATCTGCGCGTCCGGCTCGATCCCGGCCAGCACCTGCGCCCGCGCGGCGGCCCAGCAGGCGGAGAAGCCGTAGTTCAGCGGCCGCCCGGCCGCGGCGGCCTCGGCGTAAGCCCGTTCGAGGGGCATCAGGCCGGCTTCGAGGTCGAGCGCGGTGGTCACGCCGTCCAGCGCCTGCAGCCGCTGCCCGGCGACGGAGTGCACGTGGCTGTGCAGGTCGACGAACCCGGGCCCGACGACGAGCCCGCTGACGTCCACCACGGCGGGCGCGTCGAGCCCGCTCCCGACGGCGGCGACCTTGCCGTCGTCCAGGAGCACGTCGGCGACGCCGTCGAACCCGGTCCCGGGGTCGACGACCCGCCCGCCCCGCAAGAGTGTCCGCACCGCTGCGCCTCCTCGTCGTCACGTACTCGGGTCGTGGCGACGATAGGAGGGATTCCGGCGGAGCCGTTGGTGCGCGGCGACGAACCGGGACGGTCCGGTCCATCCGCGCGGACGAACCCGGTCAGGGAGCGGCGGTCACCGGGGCCAAGAGCAGGCCGGTGACCGCGTCGATCAGGCCGGTGCCGGCGTCGTACCAGGTCGCGCGGGGGGTCGCGGTGTCCTCGGCCAGGGCGCGCTCGCGCTCCGCCGTCATGTGGATCATCAGCTGACGTGCCATGTCGCCGCGCTCGGCCCGGACGTCCGGCGGCAGGACCGACAGGCTCCGGTTGAGCCCCGCGACCACCTTCGCGAGGACCGGTGAGGTCAGCGACTCCTCGGCGATGATCGCGCGCAGGGCCGGGTCGGTCAGCACCTGGGCGGTGAAGCGGGCGAACCACGTCGGGGAGCCCAGCTCCTGCAGGTACGTCGTGGTCGGGCGGATCAGGCAGGCCACCCAGTCACGCAGCTCGCCCGGGCCGTCGATGGCTCCGGCGAGCTCGGCGCGCAGCTTCTCGACGCGCTCGGAGTGCTTGCGGACGATCGCGCGGACCAGGTCGGTTTTGGTGCCGAAGTGGTAGTTGACGGCGGCGTTGTTGCCCTGGCCCGCGGCCTCGCTGATGTGCCGGTTGGACACCACCTGCACCCCGTGCTCGGCGAACAGCCGCTCCGCCGTGACGAGGATGGACTCCCGAGTGGCGCTCGCGCGCTCCGCCCGGACGGCCTTCACGTTCATCTCTGCCACCTCGTCTCCCCCGTGCTCGGCTGCCTTCACCTTACGGAGCCCCCGCCCGCCGGACGTCCCTGGCCAGGCACGCCGTACACCGGCTCGGCTCCTCGGCGGCCGGCCGGGGCTCAGGCGAAGCGGCTCAGCCACTTCCGCGCGGTGGCGAGGTACACCCGGGCGAAGCCGGTGTCCGGGGCCCAGGCCTCGAACCCGTGCGGCGCGCCCGGCACCACGTGGACGGTCGTGTCCACGCCCGCCGCGCGCAGGCGGCGGGCGTACTCGGCGTCTTCGTCGTGGAACAGATCGATGTCGCCGACGCCGATCCACGCCGGCGAGAGCCCGCTCAGGTTCTCGCGGCGGGCGGGCACCGCGTAGTGCGGGACGACCGCCGCACCGGGTTCGACGCCGAGGTAAGCGCGCCAGCCGAAGCGGTTGAGGCGGTTGTCCCAGCCGCGGTGGCGTCGCGCGTCGAGATCGCGGCGGGCGGCGGTGCGGTCGTCGAGCATCGGGCAGAACAGCCACTGGGCCACGGGCGTCTCCCCCGCGTCCCGCAGCCGCTGGACGAGTGCGGCCGCGAGCCCGCCGCCGGCGCTCTGCCCGCCGACGACCACCCGTGCCGGGTCGGCGGCGTGCGCCCGCGTCCACGTCCAAGCGGCGTGGCAGTCGTCGAGCGCCGCCGGGTACGCGGCCTCCGGGGCGAGCCGGTATTCGGCCGACACCACGGTGATCCCCAGCTCCCTGGCAGTGTCCGCGCAGAACCGGTCGTCCTGGACGGCGGCGCCGATGACCAGGCCACCGCCGTGGATCCACAGCAGCGTCAGGTCGGACCGCGGCACGCGCGGCCGGTAGACGCGCCACCCGGGGGTGACCTCGACGTCGACGTCCGGTGGCTCTGCCGGGCGCGTCCGGGTGGTCGCCCACCGCACCAGGCGCAGCCCCCAGGGCCGGTCCAGCGGCAGGCGCGGCAGCCACCGCGCCTTGCCGCGCAGCTCGGGCGCGATCTCCGCGAGCTTCACTGGGCCGCCCACCCGCCGTCCGACGGCAGCACGACGCCGTTGACGTTCGCGCCGTCGTCGCTGAGCAGGAACGTGATCGACGCGGCCAGCTGCTCCGCCGTGGCGATCGGCGGCATCAGGCCGAAGAACGCGCCGAGCCGGCCCTGCCCGAACGCCGACGGCGTGCCGCCCGGTGCGATGCCGGTCGCCACCCCGCCCGGCGCGACGGCGTTGACGCGGATGCCGTGCGGCCCGTACATCACCGCGCAGTTGCGGGTGATCCCGACGACCGCGTGTTTCGAAGCGGTGTAAGCGATCCCGGCGGCCGAACCACGCAACGCGGCCTCGGAGGCGATGTTCACGATGGAGCCGGAGCCGGCCGCCAGCATCGCCGGGACGACCGCGCGGATGAGCCGGAACGTGCCGTCGACGTTGACGGCGAAGACACGCCGCCACAGTTCGTCGCTGACCTCGTGGGCCGGCGAGAAGTCGTCGGCGATCCCGGCGACGTTGGCCAGGCCGTCGATCCGCGTCCCGGCGGCGGCCAGGATCCGCTCGACGCCGCCGGCGTCGGTGATGTCCGCGGCCACCGGGACCAGCGCGGGCGTCTCGGCGGCGAACTCGTCGAGCCGCCCGGCCGAGACGTCGACCGCGACCACCCGGCCGCCCTCGCGCGCGATGCGGGACGCCGTCGCACGGCCGATGCCGGACGCGGCACCGGTGACGACGACCGTGCGGCCGTCGAACCGGCCGGGGACGGTGCTCACCACGGCGCGAAGCCCGCGCCGGCGAGCAGGGCCCGGATGAGCGGGCCGCCTTCGGGGTGGGCCACCCACTCGCCGATCGGTGTGTCCGCGGTGATCATGACGACAGCGTACCGCAGATTTAAATCAGCTGCTTGACCAAAGTTCCCGAACTGGGTTTGCTGGAGGTGAGCCGATCACCGAACCCGGAAGGGCACCCATGTCCCCCACCTCGCCCCTGCCCGCCGACCTGGGTTTCGACCCGGACGCCCTGCGCGCGAAGTACCGCGCCGAGCGCGACCGGCGCCTGCGGCCGGACGGCAGCGCGCAGTACCAGCGGCCCACCGGCCGGTTCGGGTACTACGCCGAAGACCCGTACGTCGAGGGCGACCTCGTGCGCGAGCCGCTGCGCGACCGCGTCGAGGCCGTGGTGGTCGGCGGCGGGTTCGGCGGCCTGCTCGCCGCCGCGCGGCTGCGCCAGGCCGGCGTCGGGACCATCCGCGTGATCGAGAAGGGCGGCGACTTCGGCGGCACGTGGTACTGGAACCGCTACCCCGGCATCCACTGCGACATCGAGTCCTACGTGTACCTCCCGCTGCTGGAGGAGGTCGGCCACGTCCCCGGCTGGAAGTACTCGCCGGGCGCGGAGATCCTGGAGCACGCCCGCGCGATCGGGCGGACGTTCGACCTCTACGACGACGCGTGTTTCCGCACCGCGGTCAGCGAACTGCGCTGGGACGACGGCGAGTGGCTCGTCCGCACCGACCGCGACGACGAGATCCGCGCGCGGTACGTCGTCGTCTCGAACGGGACGCTCGACCACCCGAAGCTGCCCGGCATCCCGGGCATCGAGACGTTCGCCGGGCACACGTTCCACACCAGCCGGTGGGACTACGGCTACACCGGCGGCACCGCCGACGGCGGCCTGACCGGGCTGGCCGACAAGCGCGTCGCGCTGATCGGCACCGGCGCGACCGCCGTGCAGGTCGTCCCGCACCTCGGGCGCGACGCGCGGGAGCTGGTCGTCTTCCAGCGGACGCCGTCCACTGTGGACGTCCGCGGGAACGGGCCCACCGACCCGGCGTGGGCCGGCTCCCTGACCCCGGGCTGGCAGCGACGGCGCCGGGACAACTTCCTCACCGTCGTCACCGGCGGCAGTGCCGAGGAGGACCTGGTGGGCGACGGCTGGACCGGCAGCGCCCGCCTGCTGAAGGACCTGGTCGCGACCGACGCCTACACGGACGTCCCGGCCGAGGCGCACGAGCTCGCCGACTTCCGGAAGATGAACGAGCTGCGCGACCGGGTCGACGCGCTCGTCGACGACCCGGCCACGGCCGCGGCGCTCAAGCCCTGGTACCGCTACATGTGCAAGCGCCCGACGTTCAGCGACCACTACCTGCAGACGTTCAACCGGCCGAACGTGACCCTGGTGGACACCGCCGACAGCGGCGGTGTGGAAGCCGTCACCGAACGGGCCGTCGTCGCCGGCGGCCGGGAGTACGAGGCCGACTGCATCATCTTCGCGACCGGGTTCTCGGTCGGCGCCTCGGACGTCATGGCCGGGCGCCTGCCGATCGTCGGCCGCGACGGCGTCTCGCTGCTGGAGCGCTGGCGGAGCGGCCCCCGGACGCTGCACGGCGTCGCGAGCCACGGGTTCCCGAACCTGTTCCAGCTCGGCTCGCTGCAGAACGCCCCCTCGGTGAACTTCGTGCACGTGCTCGACGAGCAGGCGAGCCACATCGGCGCGGTCGTCGCCGAAGCCCGCAAGCGCGGAGCGTCCCTTGTGGAGCCCACGGCGGCGGCCGAGCAGGCGTGGGTCGAGACGATCCGCCGGAAGGCGCCGGACCGCTACGCGTTCCAGCTGGAGTGCACCCCGGGCTACTACAACAACGAAGGCAAGCCGCGGGAACACAGCCAATCGTTCGGCGACGGGCCGGTCGCCTTCCACGCACTGCTCGCCGACTGGCGGGAGAACGGCGGAATGGACGAGGTCATGTGAACAGCTCGTCGACCGTCCGCCGCCGGTCACCCAGGCCCTGTTCGAAGAAGTAGCGAAGGAAGGTGTCGAGCGTGTCGCGGTTCTTCTCGACGCCGTAGGGCCACCAGTCGCCGTTCAGCATCCGGTCGTCGCGCTCGAAGAGCGGGGTGAACCACGGGATCATCAGCTCGACGTGCTGGCCGAGGGCGCCGCGCCGGTACTGCGTCAGCGCGGCGTCCTTGGCCTCGCCGAAGGCCCGGCACGTCGCGTGGACGACGTCCGGGTGCTCGGCGAGGAACTCCCGGCGCACGACCAGGATGTGCATGATCGGGTGGCTGCCGGTGCGCGTGAAGTACTCCCGTTCCACGGTCTCGTAGTCGGGGAACAGCCGCCCGACCGCCGGGTCGCCGTCGACGACGCACTGCGGGACGCGGCCCGAGATCAGGGCGTCGATCTCGCCGGTGGCCAGCATCGGGCCGAGCGCCCGGCCGGCCGGGGTGACGTCGACGTCCGCGGGGTGCCGGAAGGGCACGAAGCCGAAGGGCGCCATGGGTTCGTCGACGCCGCCGACCAGCCAGTGGGACTGATCGGGCGTCACGCCGTAGTCATCGGCGAGGACGCCTTTCGCGACCACGCCGGCATCGTGGCCGTAGGTGCCGAACTCGCCGATCGTCTTGCCGGCCAGGTCCTCGGGCTGCTCGATGCCGCTCTTGGTGTTGACGAAGACGGCGGCGTGGCGGAAGTGCCGGGCCGGGAACACCGGGAGGGCCACGAACGGCGGGTCCGCCAGGTCGAGCGTGCGCAGGTAGAACGTCAGGCCCAGCTCGGCGATGTCGTAGGCCTGGTCCCGCACCATGCGTTCGAAGACGTCCGAAGCGAGGCGCGCGTCTTCGAAAACCGCGTCGGCGCCGGGGATCTCGACGGTGCCGTCGAACAGGGCACGCGTCCGGTCGTACTTCATGCAGCCGATCTTCAGGGGTACGTCACTCATACTAAACGACTTTAGTATCGGCCTTCACGTCTCGCAACGCTTAGGATCCGGCGGCATGGAGAACGACACCCGCGCCCTCGACGCGCTCTTCGCCGACGCCTCCCTCGGCGCGCCGGAGAACGCGGTCGGGTTCGTGCTGTGGCGGCTCGTACACCGCTACCAGCGCGAGGCCGACCGCGCGCTGGTGCCGCTGGACCTCACCCAGCTCCAGTTCATGACGCTGACCATGGCCGCGTGGCTCGCGCGCGCCGGCGAACCGGTGCCGCAGGCCGCGCTCTCCCGCTTCGGCGACATCCACCCGATGCAGCTCTCGCACATGCTCAAGGCGCTGGCGGGCAAGGGATTCATCACCCGGACGCCCAGCGCGGCCGACGTCCGGGCCAAGTGCGTCGAGGTCACCACCGCCGGGCGGGACGTCCTGCGGGCGGCGCTGCCCTTGGTCATCGAGGTCCAGCAGCGGCTGTTCGGCGCCGAAGGCGCGCCGGGCGGCGACCTGCTGGCGGCGCTCGTCCGGCTGGACCGGGAGCACCTCGGAGCCTGACTGGCGAGAATCCGGCGGAGGATGGCAGAACAGCCACTGGCCGGTGCGGCCGCGGGTTCCTAGCGTGGTCCACCATGATCGCGGTACTGGCGCCGATCCTGGTCGGCCTCGTCTACGTCCTGCTCAACTCGCTGATCCGCGAGCCGCACCGGCAGCGCTTCAACGCGCTGATGGTCGCCGGTGCCGGGGCGGCCTACCTCTCCGGTGGTGCGCTCGGGCCGTGGGAGCTGGCGTTCTGCGCGGTGCTGACCTACGTCGCGTTCCGCGGGCTCGACTCGTGGACGTTCATCGGGATCGGCTGGCTCCTGCACACCGGCTGGGACGTCGTCCACCACCTGAAGGGCCAGCCGATCCTCCCGTTCGCCCACGACTCGTCGTTCGGCTGCGCGTTCTGCGACCCGGTGATCGCGATCTGGTGCTTCACCGGCGGGCGGTCCGTCGTGGCGTCGCTGCGCACGGCTCGCGCGTAGGCTGACGGCCATGTCCGACTCCCTCGACGTGCTCATCGAGCAGCTGGGCGAGCGAGGCGACCTCGCCGGCCTCCGCCGCATCGCCGACACCGGCGACCCGACGGCGCTCGACGTGCTCATCGAGGTGGCCACCGAGCAGGAGAACCTCGCCGAGCTGCGGCGCCTCGCGGACGGCGGCAGCACGACGGCCGCGGAAGTGCTCGCCGAGCTCACCGCGGACTGACGTGGTTGCCGCGCCGGCCGGCCGGGTATCCCGGATCCATGAGCGCCAGCCAAGACAGCACCGCCGTCGAACGCGCGGCGCACGCCTACTGCCCCCGCTGCAACCCGGATCCCCAGCCGGGTGACCGCGTCACCGCGTTGTGCGGGGCCACCCACCCGTACTGGGGACGTCGTGAGCGCCCGATGACGCGGTGCCCGGCCTGCGAAGCGCTGGCCGGCGCGGCGGTCCTGCACTGCGGCCACTCCGGCTGAGGCGCACCCCGCGTCACGGCGTGCGCCGAACGCGCCGCGCACGTCCGCGGACACCCCGTGACCAGGCACCCAGCACCGGCGCGTCCGGCCACGCGCAGTGAGATCCGGACCACCGGAATCGGGTGTTCCGGAACCACCCGGCGAACCGACCACCTAGGCTGACCGGTGTGAAGAGGGTGGGGATGGCCGTCGCGGCCGGGTTCGTCGCTGCGCTGGGGCTGATCATCAGCCTCGGTCTGCTCGGCACCCCGAACGGCGCCGGCGACAACGGTGACGGTTACCGGCTGTTCTGCACCGCCGGGCTCAGCCCGGCCACCCCCGACCACAAAGCGAGCTGGCTCGGCGGCGTCGTGCTGGACTTCGGCCGCGGCACGCCGTGCCCCGACCCGCAGCCCTCGAGCGCCGCGGTGCTGTTCAAAGCGGTCGCGGACGGCGACGGGCCGTTCAGCCTCACCTCGCTCGGCTGGCTGTACACGCTGCTGGTCTTCCTGGTCACCGCGCTTGCGGCCTGGGCGTTGCTCGCCCGTGGCTGGCGCCGTCTCGCACTGCTGCTCCCGCCCGTCCTCCCGCTGCTCAACCCCGACTTCGCGCGGCTGTTCCTCTCGACGTTCGGCGAGCCCGCCGGCCTGTTCGGCGCGTACACGCTGCTCTGCGGGCTCGCGGTGATCGCCGGCACCCAGGTCGAGGACGGCTTCGAGCGGCTGTCCGCGCTGCTGCTGGTCGCGGCCGGCGGCGTCGTCGCGGGGCTGGCGAAGATCGGGTTCCTGCCGCTGTTCGTGCTGGCGGTGCTCGTCTGCGCGGTGACCGGCGCCCGGGCGGGGGCCGGGCGCTGGTGGTCGGGCCGGCTCGTCGGGCCGCTGATCGCCGTCCTGCTCGTGCTGGAGATCATCGCGCCGATCCGGGCGAACCTCGCCTGGCAGGAGCGCAACTACGCCGACGTCAACGCGGTGAACGTCGTTTACACCCTCGGCCTGGTCGAGCTGCCGGGGTCGGCGGCCGAGCTGGGTCTGCCCGAAGCCGCGAGCCAGAGCGCGGGCAAGGCGTACTACCCCGACGGGCCGGAGCAGCTGGCCGGCGCGGACGTGCTGCTGGAGGAACCCAGCGCGGTCAAGGGCAAGGTCTGGAGCCTGCTGCTGGCCCACCCGGCGGCGCTGGCCCGCGCGATCGGCATCGGCCTGCAGGCCACGCACGGCCGCGACCTGCCGTACCTCCCGAACCGCCCCTGGGGCGCGGCGACCAAGGCCCCGGACAACTCGGCCCCGGTCAGCGGCGACATGGGCGGCAACCCGCAGACGTTCCGCGAGTGGCTCGACACCATGAGCCTGCCGTGGTGGCCGTCCCTGCTGGTGCTGCTCGGCCTGGCCGGCGCCGTGCTCGCCCTGCTGCGCCGCCGGGCGTGGACGAACCGCGCGGGTCTGCAGGCCGGCGTCTCGGTGACGGCGGCCCTGGGCATCGCGGTGATGGCCGTGGTCGGCGACGGCTACTTCGAGATCGCGAAGCACGTCTGGCTGGCGGCGTACCTGCTGGACGTGGCGGCGCTGTCGTTGTGCGTCATGGCGGCCCCGGTGGTCTACCGGTTCGTCCGGGACCAGCTGAACCGACGTCGGAAGGTCGCGGCGCCCGAGCCCGAGGCGCCCGCTCAGGTCGGCTGAGACCGCTCCACTGCTGCTGTTCGGACAACAGCTTTGTACTGCTCCGCTGTACTACTCCGCGAGCGAGAGCACCGTGCGCGCTTGTTCGACCATGGCGACGTCGAGGAAGGTGCCGTCGGCGAGGGCGATCGCGCCGACCCCGGCCGCCGTCGCGTCCGTGACGCGCTCGACGACCTCCCGCGCCCGCGCGATCTCCTGCGGCGTCGGCAGGAACGCGGCGCGGATCGTGGCCAGCTGCACCGGGTGGATCGCCGTCCGGCCGCGGAAGCCGAGGGCCCGCCCGGCCCGGCAGGACTCGGCCAGGCCGTCGAGGTCCCGGACGTTGGCGTAAGCCGACATCGCGGGCGGCGCCAGCCGGGCCGCGCGGGCCGCGACGATCACGCGGCTGCGGGCCCACGTCAGCCCGGCGTCGCCGGCGACGCCGAGGTCCGAGCGCAGGTCGGCTTCGCCGAGGCCGAGCGACGCGATCCGCGGCGACGCCGTCGCGATGTCGAGGGCCCGTTCGACGCCCAGCGCGGACTCGATGAGCGGGTGCAGCGCGCGGTCCGGCAGGGCGGCCGCGACGGCCCGGATCTCCTCGGGCGACTCGACTTTCGGCAGCCGTACGCCCACTTCCAGCGGCAACGTGGCGACCGCAGCGAGGTCGGCCGCGTGCCACGGTGTGCTCGGGTGGTTGACGCGCACCTGCACCGGACGCGCGACGGAAGCCAGCAGCCGCAAGACGTTCGCCCGCGCCGCGTCCTTGTGCGCGGGCGCGACGGCGTCCTCCAGGTCGACGAGCACGACGTCGGCCGCGGAGCCGAGGGCCTTGGCCACCCGGTCCGGCCGGTCGGCGGGTACGTAGAGGAACGTCAGCGGCGGGCTCACACCGCACCCCGCTCGCGCAGCTCGGCGACGCGCTCCGGGGAGAACCCCAGCTCGCCGAGCACCGCGTCGGTGTCGGCGCCGTGCGGCCGGCCGGTGAAGCCGATGACGCCGTCGTGGCCCGAAAGCCGGAACAGCGGGCCCTGCATCAGCATCGGCCCGAGGTCGGGGTCCTCGATCTCGTGGATCGTGCCGAGCGCCCGGAACTGCGGGTCTTCGACGATGTCCGCGGCGTCGTAGATCGGCGCCACGGCGGCCTGTGCCTGTTCGAACGCGGCGACGACGTCGTCGCGCGTGCGCTGCCCGATCCACGCGCCGACGGCTTCGTCGAGTTCGTCGGCGTGCCGCGCGCGTTCGGCACCGGTCGCGAACCACGGCTCGTCGGCCAGGTCGGGCCGTCCGACGAGCCGGACGACGCGCTCCGCGATCGACTGCGCCGACGTCGACACCGCGACCCACTGGCCGTCGGCGGTGCGGTAGGTGTTGCGCGGCGCGTTGTTCGTGGACCGGTTCCCGGTGCGCGGCTGGACGGTGCGCAGCTGGTCCCAGCGGGTGATCTGCGGCCCGAGCATGGCCAGCATCGGCTCGATGATGGCGGTGTCGACGACCTGGCCGCGCCCGCTCTGCCCGCGCGAGGCGAGCGCGACCATGATCGCGTACGCCGTGGCCAGCGACGCGACGCCGTCCGCGAGCCCGAACGGCGGGAGCGTCGGCGGGCCGTCGGGCTCCCCGGTCGTGGCCGCGAAGCCGCTCATCGCCTCGGCGAGCGTGCCGAAGCCCGGGCGCGACCGGTACGGCCCTAGCTGGCCGAAACCGGTCACGCGGGCGAGCACGAGCCGCGGGTTCCAGCCGGCCAGGACGTCGTACCCGAGGCCCCAGCGCTCGAGGGTGCCCGGGCGGAAGTTCTCGATCACGACGTCCGCGCTGGTCACGAGCGCGAGGAAGACCTCGCGGCCGCCGTCGCTGCCGAGGTCGGCGGTGATGGTGCGCTTGTTGCGGCCCAGGGTCTTCCACCACAGGTTGACGCCGTCCTTGGCGGCGCCGTGGCTGCGCGACGGGTCGGGTTTGCGCGGGTGCTCGACCTTGATCACCTCGGCGCCCATGTCGCCCAGGTGCATCGCGGCCATCGGGCCGGCGAACAGCGTGGACGCGTCGACGACGCGCAGCCCGGCGAGGGCACCGCCGGCGGGGTCGCGGGTGACGCTCATGCCGGCACGTCCCACGCGCACCGGAAGCCGACCGTCGCCGCGCGGGCGAGGCCGAGTCCGGGCAGCAGCAGCTTGACGCTGTACGCCGGTTCCCGGCGCCCGCCCTCGACGTACCACTCGGAGCCGTCGGCCCGGAAGTCGCTGCCGCCCTTGAGCATCACGAAGCGCGTCCGTCCGTCCGAGTGTTCGCTTTCGGTCCAGTTCCACACGGCCGGAGTGCCGCGCTTGAGGCTTCCGGTCTCCCCCGCGAGCTGCCATTCGTCCTCGGTGGGCAGCCGCCCGCCGCGCCAGGCGCAGTACGCGCGGGCGTCGTCGAGGTCGACGTAGGTCACCGGCTCGTCCGGGCCGCCGCGGTGCTCCAGGAACCGGTGCGGGTACTCCGGCCGGTAACCGGTGGCCTCGACGAACTCGGCGAACTCGGCGTTCGTCACCTCGGTGGCCGCGACGGCGACCGGCGTGGCCAGCTCGCCGTCGCGTTGCAGCGTCCGGGCGTCGTGCAGGCGTGGCGGGAGCGGTTTCCATTCGTCCACGTAGGGCGCGCCCTGGTACATCCCGGTTTCGCGGGCGCGGTACCGGACGGTCAGCACGTACGGTCCGTTGGGGACGATCACGGCGTCCGGCTCGGGTTCACCTTTGGTCCTTTGTGGACTTATGCGCGTCGCGAGCCGGTGCGGGAAGCGAGCGTCGGGGTCGTGCGGGGTGGTCTCCAGGTCGTGCAGCCACGCGGGCTCGGTGGCGCCTTCGGCGACCTCCAGTGCCGCGCCGATCCCCCGGGCCGGGACTCCGCCCAGGAGGTCGATGCCCGGCAGCGCACCCTCGTAGTCGGTGTCGCCGCGGTTGACGATCGTCCACAGTGTCACGCCGTCCCGCTCCCAGCTCGACGCGTGGAGCCCGCGGGCCAGGTCGGCCAGCGGTGTCCAGTCGCCGTCAAGGAGCAAGTCGCTCGCCGCACGCTGGACGGTCACCATCCGCCGCACGGTCGCGGCGTCCCGGCGGGACCAGCCGACCCACACGCCGAACACGACCTCCCAGACCATCACGCCGACGCCGTTGAGCCACGCGGACTGCAGTTCTTCGGTGTGGTCGCGGTGCCAGCGGCGGACGTGGTGCTGCATGTGCCGGCGCTCGTACCAGTGGGAGCGCAGGACGCCGGGCACGGGCGAGTCGGCGAAGAACTGGGCCCACGACGCGGCGTGGTCCTCGATCCGCTCGACCGCGAGCTTCGACTCGCCTTCCAGCACGAGCCCCGGCTTGGCGGCTTCGAGCCGCTCGACGAACTCCGGCTCGGCCTTCTTGAGGGTGTCGAGGAAGACGCCGTCGACGTCGAGGTCGGCGACGAGCGCGGCCAGCTCGGTGAGGTCGTCGGCACCACGGCGGGTCCCGACGTCCCAGGGGTTGTAGTCGACGAACACGCGCAGGCCGGCCCGGTGCAGGTCCTCGACGAGGACCTCGAGGCCGGGGACGTCGCGGTAGAAGTCCCACTGGTTGCGGTCGTCGAGGCCGATCACCGGGTAGGCGTGCCACAGGACGACGGCGTCGAGGCCGCCGAAGCGGGCGCGGGCGTCGTCGAGGAACCGCTCGGGCGTGAAGCGGTGGTCGGCGAAGGAGTAGAGCAGCTCGTCCCACAACCACACCTGGGCGACGCTGTAGCAGGTCTGCGCCCAGGCCGCACCCGGCCGCGCGTAGGCGTCGCCGGTGTAGCCGTGGCGGGCTCGCGCGTCTTCGCGCCAGACGTGCAGCTTCTCGCGCCACGCGGGGACGTCCGCGGGATCGTCGGGTGCGGCGAAGATCTTGGCTTCGTCCAATTCGGACAGCGGGCCACGCACCGGCGTCGGCCGGTCGATGGGCCGCGGGACAAGCGGGTCGGTCATGACACCCTTCCTCCGAGCAGCGCGACCTCATCGGCGGACGGGACGGCGGTCTGCGCCCCGGGCCGCGTCACGGCCAGGGCACCGGCCGCACAGGCCAGCCGGGTGGCGGCTTCGACGTCGAGCCCGCGGGCGAGCGACGCTGCGAGGACGCCGCAGAAGGTGTCGCCGGCGCCGGTCGTGTCGATGACCTGCACCGGGATACCGTTGACGTGCACCGGTTCCCGCTCACGGCGGAGGACCACGCAGCCCTCACCGCCCAGTGTCACCACGGCCACCGGCACACGGTCGAGCAGCGCTTCGGGAGTGCCCGTGAGGTCGGCGGCTTCGTGCTCGTTGACGACGAGGATGTCGACCGCGCCCCACAGCTCCGGCGGCAACGCACGCGACGGCGCGGCGTTGAGCACGAAGAGCGCCCCGGCCTCGCGTGCCGCGGCGGCTTCGGTCACAACGTCAAGAGGAATCTCCAGCTGGGCGAGCACGACGTCGGCTTGAGCGATCCGCTCGGCGTGCTTGTCATTGAGCTGCAGGAGGTCATTGGCCCCGGGGGCGACGACGATGGCGTTCTCCCCGCCCGGATCGACGGTCACGAACGCGGTCCCGGTGGGCGCATCCACGCGCGCGACGAGATCGGTGCGGACACCGGCGCCGCCTAGCGAGACGAGCAGCAGATCGGCGGCCTCGTCGTCCCCGAGAGCGCCGACGAAGGAGGTATCGGCCCCACCGGCCCACGCGGCGGCGACGGCTTGGTTCGCACCCTTGCCGCCAGGACTGCGCCGCAACCGATCCCCGAGGACGGTCTCGCCCCCATGCGGATGCCGGGGCACGTCGACGACAAGGTCCACATTCGCCGACCCGACGACGACCACACGCCCACTCACGCCACACCACCCACGAACGCCGTGCCGATCTGCGCCGCCCACTCCGTCACGACGTCACCTCCACCAGCGCCGCCGTGCGGGCCGCCAGGTCCGTGATCTGCCGTTCCCCGCCCGGCAGGGATGTCGCGATGCGGCCGTCCAGGGGCTTTGTCCAGTACTCGCCGATGCCGTCGACTCCGCGCAACGCGCCGACCACTCCCCCGACCGTCGCCGCGGCCGAATCCGTGTCCCAGCCCGCCGTCACCGCGATCGAGACGCTCGGGCCGAACTCGCCGCCGCCCTTGGCCAAGGCGAAGGCGATCACCGCGGCGTTGTTGAGCACGTGTACCCAGTGCAGGTCGCCGTACGCGGCGTGCAGCTGGTCGAGGCCCGCGCGGACATCGCCCGACCGCGCCGCCGAACGACCCAGCGCGACCGCGGACGCCAGCGAACTCCCGGCGGGGATCACGACGTCGGCCGCGTCGAGGACCTCGTCCGGCGTCGCGCACACCATCGCCGCCGACGCCAGGGCCGCGGCCCACATCGCGCCGTACACGCCGTTGCGGGTGTGGCTCAGCCGCGCGTCCGTCCGCGCCAGCCGTGCCGCCGCCACGACGTCACCCGGCGAGACCCAGCCGAAGACGTCCGCGCGGATCAGCGCGCCGATCCACTCCCGGAACGGGTTGCGGTACGTGGCGGGCGACGGTCGCGCGTCGAGGATGTTGCGGTACGCCGCCCGCTCGGCCGTGAACACCCGGCCCGCGGGCAGGTTGTCCAGCCACAGCTGGGCGACGTCGTCCGTGCCGAAGTCCCGCCCGTGCGTCTCCAGCAGGGTGAGCGCGAGGATCGGGTAGTTGAGGTCGTCGTCCTCGGGCATCCCGTCGATGTTCTCCTCGAGCGACGTCGGGGCCGAGCGCCGGTTCCACGGCCACCGCGCGGCCACCTCGTCGGGCAGGCCCACCGCGGTGAACCAGCCCGACAGCGGCCAGCGGCCGGTCGCGCGCAGGATCTCCTCGATGCCCGCGCGCGGGATCTTCTCCACCGGCTTGCCCAGCAGGCACCCGGCGGCCCGGCCGGTCCACGCGCCGAGCAGCCGGTCCGTCCCACCCCGCGGCAGCTCAGGCGAGGCCGGAAAGTCCCACGACGGCTCCGGAACAGACGGCCGCGCGTCGAGTTCGTCCAGCAGTTCCCGCGCCAGCGCCCGCAGTTCCGCCGCTCCCGGTCCTGCGCCGCTCACGACCGGGACGGGGTCGCCGCCCGCCGCGACCCAGCGGGCCCGGACCGCCGAGACGTCCCGGCCCTCCGCGGCCGACTGCACCAGTTCGTGAGCCAGGAGGTCCTCCGGTTGCGCCCAGGTCAGCCTCACGCGGCGCCCCCGAGGACGTCGAGGGCCGCCACTCGCGCGAGCGCGCGTTCGCGGTCGGCCCGCAGGATGTCCGCGGCCGCCGAGGCCAGCAGGTGCCCGGTCTCCCGCAGGTCCATCCGGCTGGCGTCGCCGATCGTGTCGACCCACTCCTTCGGCACGACGGCCGTGCCACCGAGGCCCGCGCAGAGCGCCGCGGCCATCACGGCGATCGAGTCGGCGTCGCGGCCGTAGTTCACCGAGGCGAGCACCGCGCCGCGGAAGTCGCCGCGGTGCGCGAGGACGAACGCCAGCGCGGCCGGCAGCTCCTCGATCGCCTTGGTCCGCGACGGGCGCCTCGCGTCCATCGACATCTGCCGGTAGTGCGGCCCGACCGAGTCGAACGGCGCCACCGTCTCCCGCACGAGCGCGGCCAGCTTTCGTTCCTCGTCGTCGGTGGCCGGGGCGACGGTCCGGCCACCGAACTCGTCGACGACGGCCCGCAGCGCCGCCGCCGTCCCGTCGTGAGCGACATCCAACCCCGCCGCGACCACGTCGTCGAGCGACGCGCCCGGCGCGACCGCGGCGGCGACCATCGCGGCCAGCACCCCCGCCGCCTCCCGGCCGTAGCTCGACTGGTGCGCGGCCGTCAGGTCGATCGCTTCGGCGTACGCGGCCCGCGGGTCACCCGCGTTGACGACCCCGACCGGCGCGACGTACATCGCCGCCCCGCAGTTGACGACGTTGCCCACACCGGCTTCGCGCGGGTCGACGTGTCCGTAGTGGAGTCTCGCGACGATCCACTTCTCCGCGAGGAACACCCGCTGCAGCAGCAACGCCGTCGACTCCAGCTCCGGCACCCAGCGCGGCTCGCCGATCATGAGCGGCACCAGGTCCTCGGCCATCGCGTACGCGTCGAGGTGTTCGCGGCGCTTCGCGTACACCTCGACGAGCGCCCGCGTCATGAGGGTGTCGTCGGTGACGTGCCCGTCGCCCTTGTGGTACGGCGCGATCGGGCGGGCGGCCCGCCAGTCCGGGTACCACGGGCCGACGACGCCGGTCACCCGGCCGCCGTGCCGCTCTTCGATCTGCTCGGGGGTCCACCCTTCGGTGGCGCCGCCGAGCGCGTCCCCGACGGCCGCGCCGGTGATCACCGCGACGGCCCGGTCTTCCAGCCAGGTCAAGAATCCGCTCCTGTCACTTGCTGACGCTCTTCCAGCCGTCTTCCAGCTGCTTGGCCAAGCCGGCCGCGTCGATCTTCTGCCCGAGGAACTGCTGGTACGCCGGGGTCGCGACGGTGTCCTTCCACTGCGCGTACTTGCCGGCGAACAGATACGGCGCCGAAGTCAGGTACTGGCCGGACGCGAGGATCGGGCCCCAGCCGTTCAACGCGGCGAGCTTCGTGGTCAGCGCCTGCCGCGCGGACGTCGTCGGCGGGATCAGCGCGTCGGCCTCGTTCATCGCGGCGAGGTTGTCGGTGCTGGTGAAGAAGTCGACGAACTCCGCGGCTTCCTTGACGTGGCCCGAGTCCTTGTTCACCGACAGCGTCTGCGGGTTGGCGGCCTGCGCGGGCCCGGCCGAGCCGGCCAGCGGCGGCAGCACGACCCAGTCGAAGCCCTTCGGCGCGTCCTTCGCGATGTTGGCCGCCTGGTAGGAACCCTGCACGGTCATGGCGATCTGGCCGGCGTAGAACGGCGCGAGGGCCTTCGTCCCGGACTGCGTCAGCGTGACCGGCATGATCGAGTGGTCCTGGTGCGCCATCGCGTCGACGAGCTGCGGCAGTGCCTGCTCCCCCGGGCCGACGGCCAGCTTCGCGTCGTTGCCGGCGCCTTCGAAGTACTTCCCGCCGAAGCCCGGGGCCAGCGCGACGAACGCCGCCGTCGGGCTCGACAGGCCCCAGCCGAGGCCGAACTTGCCGTCCTTGGTCGTCGCCTTCGCGATGTCGCGCAGCTGGTCCCAGGTCATCGTCGCGCCGGTCGGGATCGTCACACCGGCCTGCTGCAGCTGGGTCTTGTTCGCGAAGACCACATAGGACTGCAGCTCGGTCGGGAAGGCGACCACCTTGCCGTCGACCGTCACCGAGTCGAGGACGCCCTTCGGGATGTCCGCTTTCTTTTCCGCCGGCAGGTACTGCGTCAGGTCCGCGAGGTAGCCGTCGGTGGCGAACGGCGCGATGCTCGCCGCCTCGTAGTGCACGATGTCCGGCGCGGTGCCCGCGTTGAACTGGGTGATCAGCTTGTCGTAGACGCCGTCCCAGCCCGCCTGGACGATCTTGACCTGGACGTCCGGGTGCGCCTTGTTCCAGTCGCCGACGATCTTCTGCGTCTGGGCGATCGCGGCCGGCTGGTCCGAAAGGGACTGGAAGGTGAGGGTGACCGGCCCGTCGCCGCTGTCGCCGCTGCCGCCGCCGCACGCGGCGAGCAGCAGGCTGGTGACCATCAGGCAGGCGGCGACCACCGCGCGTCGTGTCTTCATCGACCGACCTTTCGAGGAATCTCTCAGTGGGGTGGGAGTCATCCCTTCACCGCCCCGGCCATCAAGCCGCTGGTCAGCTTGCGGCGCAGGATGCTGAAGAAGACGATGCTGGGGATGGCGGCGAGCACGGCGCCCGCCGCGAGCGGGCCGAGGGCGACCTTGCCCTCGCCGCCGACGAACATGTTGAGCGTGATGGGCAGCGTGTAGTTCTCCGGCGACTGCAGGAGGACCAGCGCGAAGAAGAACTCGTTCCACGACGAGACGAAGCTGAACATCGCCGTCGCGACGACGCCGGGGGCGAGCAGCGGGAACACGATGGTGCGCAGCACGTTCAGCCGGCTCGCGCCGTCCATCGCCCCGGCTTCCTCGAGCTCCACCGGGATCGCGGCGACGTACCCCTGCAGCATCCACAGCGCGAACGGCAGCATGTACGTCGTGTGCACCAGCGTCAGGCCGGCGAGGTTGTCGGCCAGCCCGAGCGTCCGCAGGATCAGGAACAGCGGCAGGATGATCAGCACGACCGGGAACACCTGGCTGACCAGGATCCAGCCGACCCCGGCGACCCGCAGCTTGCCCCGCAGCCGGGCCAGCACGTAGGCCGCGGGCACGGCGATGAGCACGGCCAGCGCGGTCGACGCGAGCGCGACGACCAGGCTGTTGCCCGCCGAGCGGATCAGGCCCTGCTTGTCGAGGGCCTCGGTGTAGTTCTCCCAGTGCCACTCGCTCGGCAGCAGGCTCACCGTCAGCGAGTTCAGCTCACCGGACGACTTCACCGACGCGGACATCAGCCACAGCAACGGGAACCCGAGGAACAGGATGTACAGCGCGAGGGCCGCGTACTGGGCCGGGCGCACGAGTCCGCGCATGGCTCAGCGCCCCTTTCCGGCACGGTCGTCGCGGAACTGCGACCGCAGGTAGACGGCGAGGATCAGCACGACCACGAGGACGAGCACGAGGCCCATCGCGGCGGCGTAACCGATCTCGCGGTTCTTGAAGGCCTCCAGGTAGACGAACAGCACCGGGACCATGGTCTTGCCGCCCGGCCCGCCCGCGGTGAGGACGTAGACCAGCGAGAACGAGTTGAAGTTCCAGATGAAGTTGAGCGACGTGATCGACGTGACGATCGGGCGCAGGCTCGGCCACGTCACCGCGGTGAAGCGCCGCCACGCGCCGGCGCCGTCCATCGCCGCGGCTTCGTGCAGCTCGGCCGGGATCTGCTGCAGGCCGGCCAGGAGCGTCACGGTCGTCTGCGGCATGCCGACCCAGACGCCGACGACGATCACCGCGGGCAGCGCGAACGAGAAGTCGCCGAGCCAGTTGATGTCGTCGGGCAGGCCGACGCTGCCGAGGACGGCGTTGAGCGGGCCGCCGTTGGCCGAGTAGATCATCTGCCACATGATCGCCACGACGACCGGCGGCATCGCCCACGGCACGAGCGCGAGCACCCGCGTGAGCCCCTGGAGCCGCAGGCCCGAGTTGAGCAGCAGTGCCAAGCCCATCGCGGCGGCAAGCTGGAGCACGGTGACCCCGACGGTCCAGATCATGCCGATCCGCAGCGAGTCCCAGAACAGGTCGTTCTCCGCCAGGCGCCCGAAGTTGTCAAAACCGGCGAAGGCGTAGTCCGGGTGGCGCACCAGGCGCGCGTCGGTGAAGGCCAGGAAGATCCCGACGACGATCGGCGCCACGCTGAGCACGAGGATCGGGATCAGCGACGGCAGCACGAGCCCGATCGCCTCGCGGCGCCGGGTGCGCTGCCGCGTCGGCTTCCGCTTCGTCGGCACGGGACGCTCTTTCAGGGCCGGGGCCGTCATCACGCACTTCCCGGGTTCGAGGACTCGCGCACCACGAGTTCGGGGCCGACGGCGATCTGCTGCACCGCGCGGTCCGGGTCGTCGGCGAGCTGGAGCATGATCTCGGCGGCCGCGCGGCCGCGTTCGGTCGAGCCGAGGGAGACGCTGGTCAGGCTCGGCTGGAAGACGCGGCCGATCTCGGTGTCGTCCATCCCGGTGACCGCGACGTCTTCGGGCACCGACAGCCCGAGTTCCCGCACGGCCCGGATGGCGCCGATGGCCAGCAGGTCGTTGGCCGCGACGAGCGCGTCGACCGGGCCGCGGGCGAAGAGCCGGCGGGCCGCGTCGAGCCCGGCGGTGACGGTGAAGTCGGCGGCGATCTCCTGGTCCTCCCGGTCAAAGGTGATCTCCTGCGTGACGGCGTCGAACCCCCGCTGGCGCGCGGCGCCGGGCGTGGTGTCGAGCGGGCCGTTGAGGAAGCCGAGCCGGCGGCGGCCGAGGGCGTGCAGGTGGCGGACGGCGTCGCCGATCCCGCCCGCGGAGTCCGTGGAGACCGAGCTGATGCCGCGGTCGTCGAGGGCCCGCCCGATCACCACGACCGGCACCGGGGCCTGCTGGATCTCGGCGATCAGCCGGTCGTCGGTGCGCAGCGGGCTGACGATCATGCCGTCGACGAAGCCGCTGTTCAGGCTGCGGACGAGCTCGGTGGTCGACGTCGCGGTGTCGCCGGTGCTCATCACGACGACGCGGTAGCCGTGCGGTTCGAGGACCGCGTGGATGGCCCGCATCATCTCGACGTAGACGGGGTTGCCGATGTCCGCGACCGCGAACGCGACCTGGAAGGTCTTCTTCATCCGCAGCGAGCGCCCGATGGCATCGGCGCTGTACCCGAGCGCGGCGGCCGCGGCCCGCACGCGCTCGACCATCGCCGGGCTCGCCCCGGTGCCGTGCAGGGCACGGGAGGTCGAGGCCAGGGAAACCCCGGCGCGCTCGGCCACCTGGATCAGCGTGGCGCGTGGTGACGTCATCGTCGCTTCTACCCTCGGATAAGTCTTCTGGAAACGTTTCCAGCCTGCGGAAGCCGGGTTTGGAAACGTTTCCAACTGGAGTTGACGCCGATCCTGACACTCGGTCGGCGGTTGTGTCAACCACCGGAACCCGCGTTGTGAAATCGCCCGGCCTGGCCCCTCGGTGCCGCCCCGGAGTGGCCAACACACGCGCGACCTCGCTTCCGCGCCGCGCGTTGGCCACTCCAGGCGGTGTGTTGGCCGTCGCGGTCGCCGTGTTGCCCACTCCGGGCACCGTGTCGACCGTCGCGGTCGCCGCGTTAACCACTCCGGGCACCGTGTTAGCCGGCCCGGGCAGCACCTTTGTCACTCCGGGGGCGGCGTGTTGGCAGGCCCTAACGCCGTGTTGGCCGCTCCAGTCGTCATGCTGGCCACTCCCGGCGGTGTGTTGGCCACTCCGGGCGGGCCGTGGGAACCTGGCACCGGCCCGAAACCGGCCTTGCCGGGCCCCGGGCGCAACTCCGGCGAAACGCGGCATTCCTCCCGCATCGTGGTACTGCTGGCCGCGCGCACGGCTGGGTCCCGATAGTGGTCCCGTGCTCACGCCCCGTGCTCCCCTGGCCGCGTTCGCCCTGCCCCGAGCCGAGCGTGCCGGGGCCCGGGTGGTCTACCGCGATGCGCTCGTGGCGCCGTTGCCCGGCTATCGGCCGTTGCTGCTGGACCTCGTCGTGCCGGCCGGCGCCCCGCCCGCGGTGGTGGTGTTCCTGGACGGCGGCGCGCTCGCGGCCGGCTCGCACAAGCACGGGCGGATCGGCGACCACGTCACCGAAACGTTGGTGGACAACGGTTTCGCGGTCGCGCGGGCGCAGTACCGGCTGGGCCGGGAGGCCGCCTTCCCCGCACAGCTGCACGACGTGAAGGCCGCCGTCCGGTGGATCCGCCGGCACGGCACCGAACTGGGCGTCGACGTCGGCCGGGTCGCGGCCTGGGGGCACTCGGCGGGCGGGTACCTCGCCGCGATGCTCGCCGTCACGGCGGACCACCCGAGCCTGGACGGCGACCTCGGCGTCACCGGCGAGCCGAGCGGGCTCGCCGCGGCCGTCGCCTGGAGCCCGCCGACGGACTTCACCCGCATCCCGCCCCCGCCCGAGGGAACGTCGTTGCACCGCACCGGCCACGACCCGCACGACTGGCTGCCGGACGCGACGGCGAGCCCGCTGCTGCACGTCTCGGCCACCGCCGCCCCGCTGCTGTTGGTGCACGGCACCGACGACTCCGGCATCCCGATCGCCCACAGCGAAGCGCTCGTCGCGGCGTACTGGCGCGCCGGGGCCGACGCCGACCTCATCCGGCTCGAAGGCGCCGGCCACTTCTACAGCAGGCAGAAACTGCAGCAGGCCACCGAGTCCGGCCTCACTTTCTTGCGCGAACGCCTCGGCTGAGCCACCCGCGCCCGCCTCGCAACGGCCAACACACCGCCCGGTGCGTCAGTCCTTCGCCGTCACGCCGAGGCCGCGGCGCAAAGCCGCCACCTCGTCCGCCAGCATGCGGCGTGACACCGCCGCGTCCTGGATGATCGCCGAGCCGTGGAACGTGCCCGGGTAGTGGTGCAGCTCCGTCGTTACTCCCGCCTGCAGAAGACGTTGCGCGTACTGGATTCCCTCGTCGCGCAGCGGGTCGAACTGGCAGGTCGTCACGAACGCCGGCGGCAGCCCCGTCAGGTCCGTGGCGCGGGCCGGGGCCGCGTACGGCGAGACGTCGCCCGGTTCGGGGCCCAGGTAGCTCGCCCAGCTGTAGACGGCGTTCGGGCGGTTCCACATCGGAGTGTCGACGTACGCCTGCATCGACGGCGTTTCCAGGCGGTCGTCCAGCTCCGGGATGCCGAGGTACTGGAAGCGCAGCGCCGGGCCGCCGCGGTCGCGGGCCAGCAGGGCCGTCGCGGCGGCGAGGCCGCCGCCCGCGCTCTCGCCGCCGACGCCGATGCGGTCCGGGTCGATGCCCAGCTCGGCCGCCTTCGCCGCCGTCCAGGTCAGTGCCGCGTAGCAGTCCTCGACCGGCGCGGGGAACGGGTGCTCGGGCGCGAGCCGGTAGTCCACCGACACGATCACGATGCCCAGCTCGTCGACCAGGTGCAGCAGCGACGCGTGGAACATGTCCAGGTCGCCGAGGATGAACCCGCCGCCGTGGATGTAGACCAGCCCGGGCACGGTGCCTTCGCGGTCAGCCGGGCCGTACACGCGCACCGGGACGTCGGGCGCGCCGGACGGCCCCGGCACCGTCGTGTCGCGGACGTCGACCGGGTGCACCGGCTCGTAGGCCGGCATGACCTCCTGCAGCTGCGCCATCGAAGCGCGCGCGGCCAGGAGGGCGTCGTAGTCGGGCAGGGTCACCGCGGGGAGCATGTCCAGCCAGGGCAGCAGCTCGGGATCGATCGCGTAGGTCATGCTCCGATCTTCGGCTCGCGCCGCCGACGTCGCCACCGCCACGCGGCGGGGGTTGGCGGCCCGGGCCTCGCCATCCGGCGGCGGACGCGCCTATCGTGGCCTCATGAAGGGCCTGCTGCTGAGGCTGTCCGGACTCGACGCCGACGCCGAGAACGCGGTGCGGGTGATCGGGTTCTTCGACCGCCTGATCACCGATCGCGCGAGTCTCGACGTCCTCGTGCGCAGCACGGCCCGGCTGGCCGACTGCCCGGCCGGGGTGCACGCCCCCGCCCAGGGCCTGGCGCTGCGGGCGGAGCCGGACGCCGACGCCGCGGCCGCGGGCCGGGTGCCGACCGGGGCCGCCGTGCGCCGGCTCGAGGGCGGCGTCGTGGTCTGGGTGGCCCGCGCGGGCGCGCCCACCCCGCTCGACGACATCCTGCTGGAGCGCTTCGCGATCGCCACCGCCGTCCTGCTGGAGCACACCAGCGTGCCGCTGCCCGCGCTCGGCGACCCCGCGCTGGTCGAGCTGGTGCTGTCCGAGGGGATCGGGACGGCCGAGCGGTCGCGGGCGCTGCACCTGCTCGGCCTCGGCACGACGGCCCGGCTGCGGGTGCTGGCGGCCACCGGCACCGACCTCGACGGCCGCGCCGCCACGTTCGGCGACGTCCGTGCCGTGCTCACCGCCGACGGACCCGAAACGGCGCCGCCGGGCGCCCGGATCGGCGTCGGGCCCGTGGTGCCGGTGCTCGACCTGGCGCGGTCCTGGCAGGCCGCGCGCACGGCGCTGCGGTTCACGGCCGGCGCCGAGCCCGTGGTGTGGTGGGACCGCCTCGGCAGCCTCGCCGCGCTGGCCGGGGTGCTCGGCCCCGCGGACCTCGCCGCGCTCCCGGACGTCCAGGCCCTCGACCGCCTCGCCGCCGAACCGCACGGCGACGACCTCGTCGCGGCGTTGACGGCGCTCTGCGCGACGGGCTCGGCCCGCAAGGCGGCGGCCGTCCTGCACCGCCACCACAGCACGATGCCCGCACGCCTCGCCCGCGCCGGGGCCGTCCTCGGCTTCGACGTCGACTCCCCCGCGGGCCGGTTCCGGCTGCACCTGGCCCTGATGCTGCGGCGGCTGCGCGACGCCGGACCGTCCGAAGTGGACACCGAGCCGTAGCCACGGACCGCGGAACGGCGTCAGTGCCGGAGTTCCCGGAAGAAAGCGCGGATGTCGCCGACGAACAGATCGGGGACTTCGAACGCGGGGAAGTGCCCGCCTTCGGTGTGGTCGCGGAAGAAGACCACGTTGTCGGCGGCGAGCACCCTGCGCACGACCGGGTCACAGTAGAAGAGGGACTGACCCTGCGGAACCGGGGACGATCCGCCCCAGCCGGTGTTCTCGGCGTGGGCCAGTTCCCAGTAGAAGTCGGCCGCCGCGGGCCCGGTCCGGGTGAACCAGTAGAGACTGGCGGTGATCAGGACGTCGTCGCGGCTGATCGGCGTCGCGGGGTTGGCCCATTCGGCGAACTTCTCGGCGATCCAGGCCAGCTGCAGGATCGGGGAGTCGGCCAGGCCCGCCGACAACGCGTTGGGCTCGGTCGAGTGCAGGACGCGGTAGCCCTTCGTCCGCGACCAGCGTCGCTGCGCGGCCTCGAGTTCGGTGCGTTCGCCGGGGCTCAGGCCGTCCGGCACCGGGAGGTCTTCGCCGGCCATGCCGAGCTGGAGCCGGTCGCCGTGGGTGTGGGCACCGATCACCCGGTCGGGTAGCAGCGCCGCGACCCGGCCGGTCACGCCGGCGCCGAGGTCGCCTCCCTCGACGCCGAAGCGCTCGTACCCCAGACGGGTCATCAGTTCGCCGAACGCCGGCGCGGTCCGCTCGAGGTTCCAGCCTCGTGCGGAGAGCGGGCTGGAGAAAACGAAGCCGGGCAACGAGGGGATGACCAAGTGGAACGCGTCGGCCGGGTCGCCGCCGTGGGCGCGTGGATCGGTCAGTGGCCCGCTCGCGGTGAGGAACTCGACGAACGAGGTCGGGTAGCTGTGGTTGAGCAGCAGCGGCGTGGCGTCCGGTTCGGGCGAGCGCAGGTGCAGGAAGTGGATGGTTTGCCCGTCGATCTCGGTGACGAACTGGTCGAAGGTGTTCAGCTCGGCCTCGTGAGCGCGCCAGTCGAACCCGTCGGCCCAGTACGCGGCCAAGTCGCGGAGGTAACCGGCGGGGATCCCCCGGTCCCAGTCCGATTCGCCACCCGGCACCGGGTACGGCGACCGGGTACGGGCCAGGCGCTCCCGCAGGTCATCGAGTTCGCTCTGCGGAATGTCGATCCGGAACGGAACGATGTCG
This sequence comes from Amycolatopsis sp. WQ 127309, assembly GCF_023023025.1. Taxonomy (NCBI): domain Bacteria; kingdom Bacillati; phylum Actinomycetota; class Actinomycetes; order Pseudonocardiales; family Pseudonocardiaceae; genus Amycolatopsis; species Amycolatopsis sp. WQ 127309. The sequence continues at coordinate 7,620,665 of NZ_CP095481.1, read as the reverse complement.
GTGCTCATGAAGATCAACCTAGGCGTGACTCAGGTCAGGGGCTGTCCTTGATCACCCGATCAGGATCGCCCGGCTCACGGCTCCAGCAACGCCACCGGGACGCTGGCGGGCCGGCTTCGCAGGTATTCGCCCAGTCCCTTCGCCTGCGGGTCCGGCCGGGTAGCCGACGCCACGCCGTCGCCCAGCAATCCCACCACCACGAAGTTCAGTGCCCGCAGGTTCGGCAGCTCGAACCGGCGGATCTCCAGCTCGGCAGCCTCCGGCAGCAACTCCCGGAAGCGCGAGACGTCCAGATAACCGCGCAACCACAGGAACTCGTCGTCGGTGCGCGTCCAGAACCCGACGTTCGCGTTGCCGCCCTTGTCCCCCGACCGTGCGCCCGCGATCGTGCCGAGCGACACCCGTCGTGTCGGCCCGAAGTCGCGGGGCTCAAAAGAAACCGCTGGCGAAGACACCGAAGCGCCGGTCGGCGGATGCGGGATCACGAGCCGTGAACCATCCGGCAAGGTCACCCGGTGCTCCACCGAGGACGCGGGCACCAACGCAGGCCAGTAGACACCGAAAGCGCTCTCCGCGGTCGGCGGCGTTGTCGTGTGGAAGCCCGGGTAGCCACCGAGCGCGAGTTCCATCGTCGTGTTGGCGAAGCGGCGGCCGACCTTGCGGGCGTCCGGGTCCTTCACCGTGATCCGCAGGTGCGCGGTCGCCTCGGCGTTGACCGGCGAGCCCGGGTGGTCGAACCGCAGCAGCGTGACGTCGACCTCGGCGAACTGCTCCCGGCCGCCCAGCAGGTCGAACAGCTGCTGCTCGGCCCACGCGGCCTTCTCCTCGATGCGGTCGCCGGTCAGCACCAGCGTCATCGTGTTGCGGTAGCCGCCGTCGTGGTTCAGCGCGACCTTGAGCCGCTCGCCCGGCGGGCTGCCGCGGGTCCCGCTGATCCGGACGCGGTCCGGCGCCTCCGTGTCAAGCCGCAGGCTGTCGAAGTGCGCGACGGCGTCCGGCCCGGCGTACGCGGGCTCGGCGATCTCGTACAGCAACTGCGCGGTGACCGTGCCGACCGAGACCAGTCCCCCGGTGTCCGCGTGCTTCGTGATGACGCTCGACCCGTCGGCCGCGACCTCGGCGATCGGGAAGCCGGGGTAGCGCCGGTCGGTGACCTCGTCGAAGAAGGCGTAGTTGCCGCCGGTCGCCTGCGGGCCGCACTCGATCACGTGCCCGGCGGCCATCGCCCCGGCGATCTCGTCGACGTCCCCCGGCGTCCAGCCGTGCCACCACGCGGCCGGGCCGGTGAGCAGCGACGCGTCGGTGACCCGCCCGGTGACGACGACGTCCGCGCCCGCCTCCAGCGCCGCCGCGATCCCCCAGCCGCCGAGATAAGCGTTGGCGGTCAACGGTTCCACGCCGGCTTCGGAGAGCTTGCGGCCGGTGTCGAGGTGCACCAGGTCCGGCAGGCGGTCGACGATGTCGTCGCCGTCGACGTAGGCGACCTTCGGGTGCAGGCCCAGCGCTTCGATCCGGGCCGCCAGCCCGGCCGGGTTCAGGCCACCGGCGTTCGAAACGATCCGGATACCCCGGTCGAGGCAGGTGCCGAGCACGTGTTCGAGCTGGGTGAGGAACGTCTTGGCGTAGCCGGCGGCGGGATCTTTCCGGCGCGCCTTCCAGAGGATCAGCATGGTCAGTTCGGCGAGGTAGTCGCCGGTGAGGACGTCGATCGGGCCGCCCTCGACCATCTCCCGCGCCGCCTCCAGGCGGTCGCCGTAGAAGCCGGAGCAGTTCGCGATCCGGACCGGGCGCTTCACGCGCGTCCCCGGCCGGGCGCGCCGGCGAAGGCTTGGGCGATGCCGATCCACTCCTGCGCAACGGGTCCTCGCACGACCAGGCCGGTGTCCGAAGCGTCACGCCGTTGGGTGACCGCCAGGCAGAAGTCCAGCGCCGAACCTTCGACGCGGTCGGCGGCGGCGCCGTCACCCCACGTCCACCTGTCCCCCGACGGCGCGTGCAGGACGACCCGGATCGGGACGACCGGCGCCGGGCGATCGTGGAGCCCGAAGCTGAACGCCGTCGTCGAGACGCCGAGGTGCGCGATGTGCCGGAGCCGGTCGGTCGGCTCGCGCGTCACGCCGAGCGTGTCGGCGATGTCCTGCCCGTGCGCCCAGGTCTCCATGATCCGCGCGGTCACCGACGACGCGACGCTCATGTCCGGCCCGTACCACGGCAGCCGGGCGCGCGGGTCGCGGCCGCGGAACGCCGTGACGAACGTCGTCCGCGCGCGCCGGAACCACACCCGGATCTCGTCGGCGCCCAGCCCCCGGTGCTGGGCGGCGACGCGGTCGGGGAAGTCCATCCCGTCGGCCAGCAACGCGGCCGACGCGAGCCGGAAGCCCTCGGGGTCGACGGCGGCCTGCGTCGCGGTCTGGTCGAAGAAGGCCAGGTGCGTGACCTGGTCGCGGATGTCCCAGCCCACCGCGGGGGTCGGCCGGGCGACGCCGTCGTCGTCGAGCGGGGCGAGCATGGCCTCGACGTCGGCGGTCTCGGCGAGCAGGTCGTCGAGGAGAACGTCCAGGGAAACGGGCATGTCAGCGTCCTTCCCACACGGGCGTGCGCTTCTCGCGGAACGCCGCGGGCCCTTCCTGCGCGTCCCGCGAGCGGTAGACCGGCGCCCAGATCTCGTCGGCGCGGTCGTAGACGTCCTGGCGTTGCAGGTACGCCGTCTGCTTCGCCGCCCGCACGGACAGCGGCGCGTTGGCGGCGATCCGCTCCGCCAGGGCCTGCGTCCGGGACCGCAGCTCGTCCAGCGGTACGACGTCGTTCACCAGCCCGACCTCCCGGGCGCGGTGGGCGGTGAGGGGGTCGCCGGTCAGCAGGATCTCCATCGCGATCCGTGGCGGCACCAGCCAGGACAGCGGTGCGGCCCACGGCGCGCCGCGGCCCACCTTCACCTCGGTCACGGCGAACCGGGCGTGCTCAGCGGCCACGACGAGATCGCACTGCTGGGCCAGCAGGAACCCGCCCGCGTAGGCGACGCCGTTGACGGCCGCGATCGTCGGCTTCGGGACGTCGATGTTGCGGCCGAACTGCGGCAGGAAGCCCGGCGGCGGGATCTCCAGGGCCGTCTCGGCCATCTCTTTGAGGTCGCCGCCGGCGCAGAACGCCTTGTCGCCCGCGCCGGTCAGGACGAGCACCGCGGCCGAGTCGTCGGCGACGAACCGCCGGGTGCCGGCCCAGAGGCCGTCGCGGACCTCCTTCGACAGGGCGTTGCGGGCTTCGGGCCGGTCGATCGTCAGCCAGGCCACGCCGTTGCGGACTTCGTAGGAGACGCTCACGACACGACCGCCAGCACCTGGCCGGTGTCGACCTGGTCGCCTTGACCCACCCGCAGGTCGGACAGGACGCCGTCGGCCGGGGCGGCGACGGTGTGCTCCATCTTCATCGCCTCCAGGACGACCAGCGGCTGCCCGGCCGTCACGGCGTCGCCCTCACCCGCCAGCACGCGCACCACCGCACCGGGCATGGTGGCGAGCAGCGACCCCGCGGCCGCGGCGGCATCCGGGTCGGCGAAGCGCGGCACCTCGGCCAGCGCGGCCGACCCGTCCGGACTGTCCACATAGGACACATCGGCCGCCGTCTGCACGGCGTAGGTGCGGTGGACGCCGTCGATCTCCAGTTCAACCAGCGAAGGTGACGCGGACAGCAGCCGCACGGAACCACCGAGCGGCTCGCCGTTCACCATGACGCGCAAGCCGGACCGGCTCAGTGAATACGCGACCTCCAGGGCCTCCCCGTCCAGGGTGTACGCGATCCGCTGAGGGGCGCGGCCGACGTTGCGCCACCCGGACGGCATCTCGGGCACCACCCGCGCGTCACGCCGGTTGCGCGCCTGGGCCGCCAGAGCCGCGGCCACCGCCTGCCGGGCGCCGTCCGGGGACGCGCCGAGTGCGGCCGGGTCGTGCCGGGTCAGGTAGCCGGTGTCGGTGTGCCCGGCCAGGAACTCCGGCTCGGCCAGGATGCCGGAGAGGAGGTTCCGGTTGGTCGTGACGCCGTGCAGTTCGGCCTGCCGCAGCGCCCGCGCGAGGGTCCGCGCGGCTTCGCGGCGGGTCCGGCCGTGGGCGATCACCTTGGCGAGCATCGGGTCGTAGTGCGGGCCGACGACGGAGCCGTCCTGGACGCCGGAGTCGACGCGGACACCCTTCAGCGCGGGGACGCGGAAGCGGTGCAGGGTGCCGGTGGCGGGCAGGAACCCGGCCGGGACGTCTTCGGCGTAGAGCCGGACTTCGATCGCGTGCCCGTCGATCCGCGCACCCAGCACCGAAGGCGGCAGCGGTTCACCCTCGGCCACCCGCAGCTGCAGCTCGACGAGGTCCAGGCCGGTGACCAGCTCGGTGACCGGGTGCTCGACCTGCAGCCGCGTGTTGACCTCCAGGAAGAAGAACTTGCCGCCGGAGTCCAGCACGAACTCGACCGTGCCCGCGCCGGTGTAGCCGATGGCCTTCCCGGCGGCGACGGCCGCGGCACCCAGCTCGGCGCGCAGGGCGTCGTCGACCGCCGGAGACGGGCACTCCTCGACGATCTTCTGGTACCGCCGCTGGATCGAGCACTCGCGCTCGAAGAGGTGCACCACCTCGCCGTGGGTGTCGCCGAGGATCTGGACCTCGACGTGACGCGGGTCGACGACGAACCGTTCCAGGAACACCGAGCCGTCGCCGAACGCCGACGCGGCTTCCCTCCGGGCACCCTCGACGGCCTCGGACAGCCCGGCGGCGTCGTGCACGACACGCATGCCCCGGCCGCCACCGCCGAACGCGGCCTTGACCAGCACCGGGAACCCGATCGACGCGGCCACGGCGGCCAGGTCGGTCTCGTCGGTGACGGTCGCCCCCGGCAGCACCGGCACCCCGGCCGCGTCCATCAGCGCCTTCGCCTCGATCTTCGACCCCATCGAGGCGATGGCCTCGGGCGACGGCCCAACGAACGTCAGCCCGGCCTCGCCGCAGGCGCGGGCAAAAGCGGCGTTCTCCGACAGGAACCCATAACCGGGGTGGACGGCGTCGGCCCCGGTCGCGCGCGCGGCGGCGATCACCAGGTCAGCACGCAGGTAGGTGTCACCAGGTGCGGACCCGGGCAGCCGGACGGCCTCGTCGGCGAGCCGGACGAAGGGCGCGCCCGCGTCCGGGTCGGAGTAGACCGCGACGGTGGAGATGCCGAGGTCGTGCGCGGTGCGCATGACCCGGGCGGCGATCTCCCCGCGGTTGGCGACGAGCAGTTTCGCGATCATCGGCTCACATCCGGAAGACGCCGAAGCCGCGACGGCCCTCGACGCGGTTGGAGTGGACGGCGGACAGCGACATCCCGAGCACGTCCCGGGTGTCGCGCGGGTCGACGATGCCGTCGTCGTACAAGCGTGAGGTGACGGCGAAGGCGTGCGACTCGGTCTCGATCTGCGCCTCGATGGCGGCGGTTCGCGCGCGGTCGGCGTCGTCGTCGAACGGCTTTCCCTGCGACGCGGCGGAGTTGCGGCCGACGATCGACATCACGCCGGCGAGCTGGGCCGCGCCCATCACGGCGAGTTTCGCGCCCGGCCAGGCGAACATCAGCCGCGGGTCGTACGCGCGCCCGGACATGCCGTAGTTGCCGGCGCCGAACGAGGACGCCATGTTGACGGTCAGGTGCGGCACCGTGCTGTTGGTGACGGCGTTGATCATCTTGGCGCCGTCCTTGATGATGCCGCCCTGCTCGTAGCGGGTGCCGACCATGTAGCCGGTCGTGTTCTGCAGGAACACCAGCGGGACGTCGGTCTGGTTGGCGAGCAGGATGAACTCGCTGGCCTTCTTGGCCTCCTCGCTGAACAGCACACCGCGGTGGTTGGCGAGCACGCCGACGGGATAGCCGTGGATGCTCGCCCAGCCCGTCACCAGCGAAGTGCCGTAGAGCGGTTTGTACTCGTCGAAGTCCGAGTCATCGACGGTCCGGGCGAGGATCTCACGCGGGTCGAACGGCACCTTCGGGTCCGGCGGCACGATCCCCAGGATCTCCTCGGGGTCGAACCTCGGCGGCTCCGGCGTCCGGCTGGGCGCGGGCCCGAGCTTGCGCCAGTTGATCCGGGAGATCACGCGGCGGCCGAGGCGGATCGCGTCCCGCTCGTCGACGGCGAAGTAATCGGAGAGGCCGGAGACGCGGGAGTGCATGTCGGCGCCGCCGAGGGACTCGTCGTCGGCCTCCTCGCCGGTGGCCATCTTGACCAGCGGCGGCCCGCCGAGGAACACCTTGGCCTGGTGGTCGACCAGCACGGCGTAGTCGCACATGCCGGGCACGTACGCGCCGCCGGCGGTCGAGTTGCCGAACACAATGGCCAGGGTCGGGATGCCCAGCGACGACAGTTCGGTCAGCTCGTGGAAGATCCGCCCGGCCGGCACGAACAGGTCGGCCTGCGTCGGCAGGTCGGCCCCGCCGGACTCGACGAGGTTGATCACCGGCAGCCGGTTGACGCGGGCGATCTCCAGTGCCCGCAACGTCTTGCGCAGCGAGTAGGGGTTCATCGCGCCGCCGCGCACGGTCGGGTCGTGCCCGATGACCACACACTCCACATCGGACACCACGCCGATGCCGGTCAGCACCGACGCGCCGACGGTGAAGTCGGTGCCCCACGCGGCGAGCGCCGCCAGTTCCAGGAACGGGCTGTCCGGGTCGAGCAGCAGCTCGAGGCGTTCGCGGACCGGGAGCTTGCCGCGGTCGCGGTGGCGCTGGACGTACCGCTCGCCGCCGCCGGCGATGGCCAGCTCCAGCTGCTCTTCGAGCTTCGCCAGGGCGTCGAGCTGGGCCTTCCGGTTGGTCGCGTAGCTCTCGGCGGAGACGTCGAGCAGGGACTTGAGGACGGTCATTCCGCTCCCCCGTAGTGCCCGGAGTGCTGGTCCCGGACCACGTTCTTCTGGATCTTCCCGGTGGATGTCCGCGGCAGCTCGTCGGTGACGATCACGGCCTTCGGGACCTTGTAACCATCCAGGCGGTCCTTCAGCCGCAGCCGCAGGTCCTCGGCGTCGATCGACGCCCCCGGCTTCGGCACGACCACCGCCGTGATGGCCTCGGTCCACCGCTCGTGCGGCAGCCCGACGACCACCACCTCGGCGACGTCCGGCTCGGTGTCGTAGACGGCCCGCTCGACCTCGATCGAGGCGACGTTCTCGCCGCCGGTCTTGATGACGTCCTTGGAGCGGTCGGCGAACCACAGCATGCCGTCCGGCCCGAACCGGCCGACGTCGCCGGAGTGGAACCAGCCGTACCGGAACGCCTCCTCGGTCGCCTCGGGGTTGTGCAGGTACTCCTGCATCGTCGACGGCGCCCGGTAGACGATCTCGCCCTGTTCGCCGCGCGGCAGCAGCTTCCCGCCGGAGTCCATGATCCCGACCTGGACGCCGGTGAGCGGGGTGCCGACCGCGCCGACGTGCGAGAGCTGGTGCTCGGGCCGGAACAGCGTCGTGATCGGGCTCATCTCGGTCTGCCCGAACAGCAGCGCGAAGTCGCAGCGGAAGCCGTCGAGGCACGCCTTGATCTGCGCCTCCGGCATCGGTGCCATGGCGTAGACGGCGCGGCGCAGCGACGACAGGTCACGTCCGGCGAACGACGGGTGCTCCAGCGCCGCGCGGAACATCATCGGCAGGCCGAAGACCTGGGTGATCCGCTCGCGTTCGATCGTGTCGAGGAACCGGGCCGGGTCGAAGCCGCGGTGCACGAAGATCGTGGCGCCGAGGAGGATCGCGGGTGTGCAGAAGGCGTTCAGCTGCGCGGTGTGGAACATCGGCATCATCGCGACGAACCGGTCGTCGGGACGCCAGCCGGAGTCCAGCGCGGCCGACATCGACTCCAGGTGGATCGCCAGGTGCGTCCCGACGACGCCCTTCGGTGAGGCCGTGGTCCCGGAGGTGTACAGATAGGACAGTGGCGCACGGTCCTCGATGACCACCTCGGGTGACGTCGTGTCGTCCGAGACCACGTCGTCGAGGGTCAGTCCGGTGACGTCGCCGCCGGTGCCGGGCGCGATGATCACGTCGGTGTCGCCGGGCACCGCGGGCAGGACCGCGTCGGCGAGCCGGCTTTCCACGACGATGCCGCGAGCCTGCGAATGGCCGAGCACGTAAGCGATCTCGTCGCCGCGCCAGCCGAGGTTGATCGGCACGCAGACGAGACCGAGCTTCGCGCAGGCGTAGTAGACGGCGAGGAACTCGGCGCTGTTGGCCGACGCCAGCGCGAGGACGTCGCCGGTCGTGTACCCGCGCGCCGCCAGGCCGTGCGCGAGCCGGTTGACCCAGGTGTCGAACTCGCCGTAGGTCCAGCGGCGGTCGCCGTCGACCACGGCGAGCGTCTCCGGGCGGGCGAACGCGACGCGGGTCAGGGCGTCACCGACGTTGACCCGGTGGACGAGGTTGTGGTCCGTCATCAGTCCTCCTAGTAGGACCGGGGCAGCCCGAGGCTGTGCTGCGCGACGAAGTTGAGGATCATTTCGCGGTTCACCGGGGCGATCCGCAGCAACCGGGCGAGCCCCCAGTACGGCAGCAGCCCGAAGTCCGCCGAGACGCCGTTGCCGCCGTGGGTCTGGATCGCGGCGTCGACGGCGGCCAGCGCGGCCTCCGCGGCGGCGTACTTGGCCATGTTCGACGCCTCGCCCGCCGGCCGGCCGGCGTCGTGCAGGGCCGCCGCGCGGTGCGTCATCAGGGCGGCCAGCTCGGTTTCGATCTTGGCCTTGGCCAGCGGGTGCGAAACCCCCTGGTGGACACCGATCGGCCGGTCCCACACGGTCCGCTCCCGGGCGTAGCGGGCGGCGACGTCGAGGGCGTAGCGCGCGATGCCGACGCAGAGCGCGGCGCCGGTGATGCGCTCGGGGTTGAGGCCGTGGAAGACCTGCCGGAAGCCCGCGCCTTCATCGCCGACGAGCGCCGTGGCGGGCAGGCGGACGCCGTCGAAGTGCAGGGTGAACTGCTTCTCCGGGAGCATGACGTCCACCGGCAGCGGCGTCACCGTGAGGCCGGGCGCGTCCACCGGGACCAGGAACAGCGACAGCTGGGCCGTGCCGTCGGGGTCGCGGCCGGTGCGGGCGACGAGCAGCAGCGCGTCGGCGGTGTCGACGCCGGAGATGTAGTACTTCTCGCCGTCGACCACCCAGTCGTCGCCGTCGCGGCGGGCGGTGGTGGCCAGCTTGTGGGTGTTGGAGCCGGCGTCGGGCTCGGTGATGGCGAAGACGACCTTCGTCCGGCCGCTCGCGATGCCGGGCAGCCACTCCTTGCGCTGCTCCGGCGTGCCGAACTCGGTGAGCACCTCGGCGGAGATGGCTTCGGTGACGAGCAGGAGCAGGATCGGCGCGCCCTTCGCGGCGCTCTCCTCGATGACGATGGTCAGCTCGGCCAGGCCGCGGCCGCCCCCGCCGTACTCCTCGGGGATGTTGACGCCGATGAAGCCGGCGTCGCCGAGCGCGTGCCACAGCTCGGTGCACTCACGGCCTTCACGCGCGTGGTCGACGTAGTACTTACCGCCGAACGGGGCCGCGATGGCGCCGACCGCGGCCCGCAGGTCACGGGCCTCGTCGCTCTCGAACACGTCCACGCCGACGCTCCTTAGTGATTCTTCATTCACTTATAGCGCACCGTAGCGCTGGTCTGCGAGGATGACAAGATGACGGCACCCTCCTCGACCACCCGCCGCCGGCGCGACCCAGACCGGCGGGAGCGGATCCTGACCGCCGCGGCCGAACTGACCGCGCGGCGCGGGTTCCACGCGATCGGCATGGCCGACATCGGCGCGGAGGCGGGCATCGTCGGATCCGGCGTCTACCGGCACTTCGAGAACAAGGACGCCATCCTGGTCGCACTGCTCGACCGGGTGATGACGCGGCTGCAGGACGGCGCCGCCGCGATCCTCGCCGAAGCGCCCGCCGACCACGCCGTGCTTTCCGGCCTGATCAGGGATCACATCCGCGTTGCCATCGAGGATCGCACCGTGCTGGCGGTCTACCACCGCGAAATCCACAACCTGCCCGAGGAGGACCGGCGGCGGCTGCGCCGGCTGCAGCGCCACTACCTCGAGGACTGGGTCCACGTGCTGGCCCCGCTGCGCCCCGACCTCGCCGACGGCGAACTGCGCCTGGCCGTGCACGCGGCGATCGGCGCCGTGCAGTCCACGTTGTTCTTCCGCAGCGGGCTCGCCCCGGAGCGGCTCGCCGCCCTGCTCGGCGAAATGGCGCACGCTTGCCTCGGCGTCCCGGCACCACCATCCCCGTGAGTGAATGGCGAATAACTTTCTCTTGATTTGGTGACCTGGCTCACGGCATGCTGATCGACGTCGGCGACGGCGAAGGAGCCCGGGATGACCACGACCAGTGCCCTGCCCCACCACCCGCACGGCGCCGCCTTGCCGGACCCGGCCGCCATCGACGTCGAAACCCTGCGCGGACGCCGCGCGGTGAACCGCTGGGAACGGACGTCGGTCGGCGACATCTTCGAGCGGCTCACCTGGAGCCGGCCGGACCAGGTCGCGATCAGCGCGGCCGAGGGCGCGTACGGCGAGGAGCAGTTCGCCTCCGTGACGTACCGCGAAGCCGACCGGATCGCGAACCGGCTCGCCCACGCCCTCGCCGCGGAAGGTCTCGTGCCCGGCGACCGCGTGCTGCTGTTCTGCGAGAACACCGTCGAGGCGTTCCTGGCCAAGATCGGCATCGCCAAAGCGGGCATGGTCGTCGTCCCGCTGAACCCCGGCCTCGCCCCGGACGTCGTCGAGCACCTCGTGCGGCAGACCGAGCCGCGGCTGGCGATCGTCGACGCCGAACTGTGGCCGCGCCTCGAAGGCGTCGCGGGCGTGCGGGTCGGCGCCACCATCACGGTCGGCGGCGGCCCGGTCGCGGGCACGCCGTCGTTCGGCGCGTTCCTGGCCGGGCAGCCGGACACCGAACCCGACGTCGAGATCCACGGCGACGACATCTTCCAGCTGCTGTTCACCTCCGGCACCACCGCGATGCCGAAGGGCGTGATGCTCTCGCACAGCTACGCGCACCTGGCCGGGCTGAACTTCGCGCTGTCGCTCACGCGCGGCCTGCGGCACGAGACCGACCTGCGGGTCTGCACGTTCCTGCCGATGCTCTACCACGTAGGTGATGCGCTGTTCACCTACTCGACGTTCCTCGCCGGCGGCACGCTCGTCCTAGGCCGCCGCCCGGTCCCCGGCCCGGTCGCGGCGTCGCTCGCGCAGTCACGCGCCACCGCCGTCTGGGCCGGCTCACCGCAGTTCGTCGCGGCGCTCGCCGACACGATCGACGCCGACCTGTCGCTGGACCTGACGTCGCTGACCACGCTCGTCTACGGCTGGGGCGCGCTCGCGCCCGGGTTGCTGCGGCGCCTCGAAGCCCGGACGGCACCCGGGTTCGTCACGGTCGGAATCTTCGGGCAGACGGAAGCCATCGCCTGTCACCGGTTCTGGCCGTCGGCGTGGCCGGAGGTGCACGCGCGCACGGCGCCGGCGATGAACTACGTCGGCGTGCCGAGCGGGCTGCTCGCCTCCGACGTCGTCGACGAGCTGGGCGAACCGGTTCGCGGCGTCCCGGGCGAGGCGGTCTACCGGTCGCCGGTGATGACGGCGGGCTACTACCGCGACGCGGAGGCGACCCGCGAGGCATTCCGTGGCGGCTGGTTCCACTCCGGCGACTCGGCCGTCGTGGACGAAGACGGCCTGCGCGTGATGGTCGACCGCTACAAGGACATCGTGAAGACGGGCGGCGAGAACGTCTCCAGCATGCGCGTCGAGGCGGTGCTGGGCCAGCACCCGGCGGTCCTGCGGGCCGCGGTGATCGGCCTGCCGCACGAGCACTGGGGCGAAGCGGTGACGGCGGTCGTCGTCCTCCGCGCTCCCGCCACCGAAGCCGAACTGATCGGCTACTGCCGCGAACGCCTGGCCGGCTACGAAAGCCCCAAGCGCGTGGTGTTCGCCGAGACCCTGCCGGACACGGTGGGCGGCAAGATCCTCAAGTACAAACTCCGAGCCCAGCACGCAGCTTTGTACGGCTAGGGGTGTCGTGAGTGTTCAGGGCGGTTAGATCCGCCCTGAACACTCACGACAACTTGCACCGAGCGTCAGCCGAGTGCCCAGCGCTGCAGCGCCGTCCCCGTGTCCGCCTGCTGGGTCACCGCCGCGCCGTCCACTGTGGACGCCGTGATCAGTACCAGGCCGCTGTGCTGCGCCTTCAGTGTCGAGCCCGTGACCAGCCAGCGCTGGTTGGCGCCGCCCGTGCACGTCCACTGGATGACCTTCGCGCCCGCCGACGTCGAGCCGTCGGCGACGTCCAGGCACAGGCCCGATTCCGCGTTCGCGATGCGGTAGCTGCCGTCGGTCTGGTGGGTGAAGACCCACTTCTGGTTGCTGCCGCCGTTCGGCGTCCACGTCACCAGCGCCGTGCCCGCGGTCGTCGAGTGGGCCGGGACGTCGAGGGCCTTGCCGGACGCGGTCAGCGTGTGCGTCCCGTCCACAGTGGACGAGGCGGTGAACGTCAGTGTCTGCTCGGCCGCGGTCCGCGAGGCACCCGACCAGGCGCGGAACGGCGTGGTGTCGGCCGCGCCGGAGAGACTGAGCGACAGCCCGCTGTAGCGGTTGACCAGCCGGAACCCGCCGCCCTGGGCCGGGACGGCGAACCACTGCTGCCCGACCGACGACCCCGTCGTCACGACCGGTTTCGTGCCCCAGGCGCGGTTCGCGGGCGACGTCGGCACGCCGAGCGCCTGGCCGGTGGCCGCGTTGGTGATCCGGTAGGCGCCGTCACCGGTCGCCGTGAACGTCCACGCGGCCAGGTCCGAGGTCCCGGTCGTCGACGTCGTCGCGGAGCTGCCCGAAACCTGGGCCAGGACGCGGCCGGCGCCGCTGCCGATGCGGTAGGTCTTCGCCGGGTCGACCGGCGACGCGGCGGGCGTGCCGGTGACCGTGACGTTCGCGTACTCGCCGTCCGACGACGCGCACGCGATCGAGCAGTACGACCGGAACGACTTGCCGACGATCGTGGCGCTGGTCTTGTTCGCGTCGTCGGCGAACCAGCGGTACCAGGAGCCGGACTTGTACGCGCCGGAGTCGCCGATCAGCCGCCACTTCTGCGTGGCCAGGTCGTCGGTGACGTAGAACTTCTGCGGCGCGGTGCCGGTGACCACCTCGGGCTCGCCGATGTAGACGCCGAGGTGCGCGTCGTAGGCGATGTTCATGACGAACAGGTCGGACTTCGGCGGCAGCTGCCCGGCCGCGACCTGCTGGTCGACGTTGCCGGTGTTCGCGGGGTCGTAGTCGTCGGACGGCGGGGTGTAGCCGGTGGCGGTGGTGCCGGTCGGCACCATGTTGCTCTCCTGGCCGCCGACGCCGGGCTGCGTCCACTTGCCGTCGTACCACTTCTGCCACGAGCCGGTCGCCATCTTGGCCGACATCGGCGACCGCGCGACGTGCGCGAGCCCGACCATGCCCCCGCCCGCGCCGGCCTTCGGCACGATCCGCGAGCCGTAGTAGACGTAGAAGTAGCCCGACACCGGGTCGGCGAACAGGCGCGGGTCGCCGTCGCCGTAGTCGAAGGTCTGGTTCGGGAACGCCGCCGTGTCGCCGCGCTTCGTGCTGTACGGCGAGGTGATGGCGTGGCCCTTGATGCTCCAGGTGTGGCCCTGGTCGGTCGAGACCGCCCAGTCGATCGCGTCGTAGTGCGAGAACGAGTACGCGCCGAACGGCTCGGGGGTGAACTCGTTGTGCACCAGGCCGTACCAGGCGCCGGTGTCCGGGTCGACCCAGGTGCCGACCAGGTCGCAGAAGTTCTTCTCCACGTAGCTCGACCCGGCCGGTGGGTCGGTCGCCTCCTTGCCGGTCGGGCTCGTGTTGCAGCGCCAGGTGGTGTCGTTGTTCTTGTCCCGGGGCTCGGCCGGGTTCACGGCGTTGCTGAGCGCGCTCGACTTCGTCGCCGAGTCGAACTCGGCGCCGGTGTAGAACTCCCACTCGCGCGGGCCGTCCGCGCCGTAGAGGGCGGCGGACTGCTGGAAGTAGAACGTGCCGTCCTTGTCGATGAACGCGCCGGCCGGGGTGTCGGTCGGATGGGCGTACGTGCCGGTGGACCCGACGGTGACGGTGTAGGCGGCGGCCGCGTCGGCCGGAGAGGCGGCGACGAGGCCCGCGGCAAGTGCCGCGGCGGCGAGCGAAGCGCTGAGCGATGACATGACCACGGTCGTCTCCTCGGGGGCCTGAGCGAGCGATCGAACAATATCGAACAGCTTCTGTGTCGTTTTCTGATCTGTCAAGGGTCGTTATGAGCATGTTTGCTCATTCGGCCGTGATCTACGATCGGAGCGTGACGAACGACGTGGCCCCCGGCCTGCCCGACCTGTCCGGCACGGTCACCTGTGTCACCGGCGCGTCCGGCACAATCGGCCGCAGGATCGCGTGGCGGTTCACCGAGGCGGGCGGCGCCGTGGCGGTGCACCACCGGCGTCCCGGCGCGGCCGACGACCTCGTGGCCGAGCTCGGCGACCGGGCCCGCGCGTTCACCGCCGACCTGACCGACGACGACGCCTGCCACGCGATGCTGGCCGCCGTCGCGGACTGGGGCGGCCGGCTCGACGCGCTCGTCAACAACGCCGGCGTCCAGCCGGTGGAAGACCTCGACGGGCTGCCGGTCGAGCGGTGGCGGGCGATGCTGGACGCGAACCTGACGAGCGCGTTCTCCTGCACCCAGGCCGCGGTCGGGCTGATGGGCGACGGCGGCAGCGTCACGCACATCGCGTCGATCGAGGCGAAGCAGCCCGCGCCCGGGCACGTCCACTACAGCGCGGCCAAGGCGGCGCTGGTGATGCACGCGCGCGGTGCGGCGCTGGAGTACGGGCCGCGCGGGATCCGCGTCAACACGGTGTCGCCCGGGCTGATCGATCGCCCGGGCATGGACTGGCCCGAGGGCGTCGAACGCTGGCGCCGCGCCGCACCCCTGGGGCGGCTGGGCACGCCCGAAGACGTCGCGAACGCGTGCGTCTTCTTGGCTTCACCGCTGGCGTCCTGGGTCACCGGCCACGACCTCGTCGTCGACGGCGGCGTCTCGGCCCGGCCCACCTGGTGACGCCCGGCCCCGTCGAAGCCCAGTTCCGGGCGGCGGTCACGCGGTTCGCCGGGCCCGCGCGGGCGGTGGCGACCGGGCTCGTCGGCACGTTCGGCGTCCTCGCCACCCCGACCGGCGCGCTGCCCCTCGCGTTCGGCCTGCTCGCGCTCACCCTGGTCGCGGGCGCGGCCGACGTCTTCGCGGGCCGCGGGACGGCGTTCGTCCTGTCGGTGCTGCGCGCGGGCGCGGTGTGCGCGTGCCAGCCGTGGACGACGAACCTGTGGGCGGTCAACGTCCTGACGATCACGGCGATCACGTGGCAGTGGGAGTACCGGCCGCGCTTGACCGGGCCGGTGGTGGCCGGGCTGCTGGTGCTGGCCGCGCTCACCGGCTTGGACGACTGGCTCCCGGTCGCGCTGCGGGTGGTCGTGGAGACCGTCCTGGCGCGCTTGGCGTTCGTCCTGCTGATCCGCTCAACGACACGTACAGACGCACTGCGCGCCGACCGGGCCGCGCTCGAGCGAACGGAAACCCTGGCCCGCGACCGCCGCCGCCGCGAGCGCGAGTACCTGGCCCTGCTCCACGACACGGCATCGGCGACCTTCCTCACGGTGGCCGCGGGCGCCACAGCCGACCCGGCGGCGGTGGCGGGCTACGCCGCGCGGGACCTGGCCATCCTCACCGGCCAGGAGGACGCACCGGCCGAACTGGAAGCGGGCCTGCGGGCGGTGGTCGCGAACCGCGAGTTCCGCGTCGAAACGGTCTGGACACAGGTCCCGCTGATCCCGGCCGCGGCAGCCCTGGCCCTGATCCGCGCGACGGACGAGGTATTACGCAACGCCGAACGCCACTCCGGCGCGGCGTGCGCAACCCTGCACCTGGCACCGACGCGGGACGGCGTCGTGGTGACGATCTCGGACACCGGCGGGGGTTTCGACCCATCGGGGATTCCGGTGTCCCGCCGGGGAGTCCGGGTCTCGGTGGTCGAGCGTCTGCGCACCGCGGGCGGAACGGCGGAGGTCCGGTCACAACCGGGCGAGGGCACGACGGTGACGCTGAGGTGGCCCGATGCCTGACCACGAACCGGCAACCCCGGACGAACAAGCCCCGAACCACGCCAACCCCACGGCGAACCACGCCCTCGGCCGCGCGACCGAAGCACCGCCACGCCCCGGCACCTCCACCACGACGGCGACACACCCGACCCGCCCCCTCACCGAACCACCACCCCACACCCCCGCCGAAGCGGCCGGACACCTCGCCGGACCGCCGGCCTCAACCGACACTGCGGCCGCCACCGCCGCCGCGGCAAAGCGCTCGGCCGGTGCCGGACCGCTCGCTCTCGCCGATCCCGCCGTCCGGCTTGCGGCAGCGGTCCGGATCGTGACGCTGGGCGTCGCCGCCATCGTCCAAATCGGACTCTGCCTCGCTCCCCTGCTCCGCCATCCCTCCCTCGCCGCCGTTGTCGCCTACGTCACCTTCGCCGTCGTCACCTCGGCCTCCGCTTTCTGGCTGCTCCGCCGGCGACCGCTCCCCGGCGTCGTCGCCGCCATCGGGACCGTCCTCGTGCTCGCCGCGTCCAGCGCCGCCACCGCTGTCGTGCCCGCCGATGACTTCTTCCGGGATCGGCACTGGTCGTTCGGGCTCGTCGGGTGGCTGCTCCTCGTTCTGTTGTCCGATCGGCCGCCGCTTCTGGCCGGTGCGCTCGGCCTGCACGCCGCCGTCAGCGTCGCGCAGTTCCTGCTCGCCGGGGCGCCCGCGCGGACCGAATTCGGCGACGCAGCGATCGTGCTGTTCGCCGTCACCGCTTTTCAGCTCGCCATCGGCGGGCTGATCCGGCTGGTCGACCGGCGCACCGGCGAAGCCACCGCCGTCGCCGCCGAGCGGGAGCGCCTCGAGACCCGCGCCGCCCTCGCGCGGCAGGCCGGGCGGGACCTGCGAGCCGGGTTCGCCGAACAGCTCGGCGCCACCCTGCCGCTGCTGGCCGGGCTCGCCGACGGCACCGTCGACCCGCGCAGCGACGCCGCGCGCACCCGGTGCGCGCTCGCCGCCGCGCAGCTTCGGCGGCTGTTCGCGGAAAACGACGACGTGCCCGATCCGCTCGTCCACGAGGTCACCGCCTGCCTCGACGTCGCCGAGCGGCGCGGGGTCGCCGTGACGCTCGCGGTCAGCGGCGATCCCGTCGACGTCCCGCCCGCGCTGCGCCGCCACCTGACCGGCCCGGTCCTCACCGCGCTGACCGGCGCCCGCACGCGCGCCCGGGTGAGCGTGCTGCGGACGCCCGGTCTGGTGCGGGTCGCCGTAGTGGCGGACACCACCGGCGACGGCCACGAATTCCCGGGAGCGACCGGCGTCGTCGTCACGTCCCACACCCAGGACGGGCAGACCTGGATGGAGGCGCGATGGCAACCCGCGTGACGGCCGTCGTCGTCGACGACCACCCGGCGGTGCGCGCCGGCGTGGCGTACTGGCTGGCCGGCGGCGACCCGCCGATCGACGTCGTGGCCGACGGCGAGGACGTCAAGGTCGCGTGGCTCGGCGACGGCGCCGCGGCCGACGTCGTGATCCTCGACCTGCACCTCGGCGGACCCGGGCCCGCGTTCGGCGACCTGCGGCGGCTCGCCGAGGCCGGGCGCCGCGTGGTCGTCTACTCGATGCGCGCCGACGACGACGTCGCGTTGCGGTGCCTCGAACTCGGCGCGCTCTGCTACCTCACGAAGGCGGAGGGGGCCGGGCACCTCGTGGAGGCGACGCGGGCCGCCGCGCTGGACCGGCCCTACACGCCGCCGTCGCTGGCCGGCGCGCTCGCCGGGGACCGCTCCGAGACGCGGCCCGCGCTCTCAGCCCGGGAGGCCGAGGTGCTCGTCGAGTGGTTCCAGTCGGAGTCGAAGGAGTTCGTGGCCCACCGGCTGGGGATCTCGGCGAGCACCGTGAACTCCCACCTCGAACGCATCCGCGTCAAGTACGCGCGCATCGGCCGCGAAGCGCCGACGAAGGCCGCGCTCGTCGCGCGTGCCATCCAGGACGGCCTGATCGGCGTCGACGACCTCTGATGTCCGCGTGTGGTGCGAACGGCCCACACCGGACACCGCCGAAAGGGGCTACGTTCCCGGCGACGGAGCCGCGCGGGTGCCCCGTACGGGCCGCCGCGACCGCCCTGGGGGCGCGATCGCGGCGTTCGCCCGGCTCCTCGCCCGCGCCGGAAACCCGTCCGGCGGGCCGCACGAGGAGATCCATGAAGCACGTCCGCACCACCCTGCTCGCCGCCGCCGGATCCGCCGCCGCCCTCCTGCTTTCCGCCTGTGGCGGGGAATCCGGAACGGCCGCGCCCGCGGTGCCGGCCGCCCCGTCTTCAGCGGCACCGGCCGAGTCGAGCGCGGCGGAGTCGTCGGCCGCCTCCCCCGCGGGCGACGCCACGAAGCCGGGCACCGAGCTGAAGGTCGGCGACCGCGCGGTCGTCCCGTTCAAGTACGGCACGACCAAGTCCGGCACCATCGCGATCACCGTGACGGCCATCGACAAGGGCGCGAACGCCGATCTGGCCAAGTACGGCGACAAAGCGAAGGGCATCACGCCGTACTACCTGCGCGCGTCGATCGAGAACGTCGACGGGGCCGACCTTTCCTACGCTTCGGTGAGCTTGCGCGCCCTCGGCACCGATGGACGGTCCACAGGCGTGATCATCACGGGCAGCACGGACCAGTGCAAGTCGGGCACCGCCCCCAAAGAGTTCGCCGCGCCGGGCGCGAAGTTCGAAACCTGCACGCTGCAAGGTGCGCGAGAGGGCTCCGAAGTGGCTGCGGCGACCTTCGACAAGGGAGACGGCTACGACAAGGCGCCGATCGTCTGGAAAAACTGACACCGATCACACTCGGTGACAACCACGCGAAAGAACCTCATGATCCACTGAGTGGGAAATCGAGCTATATTCGGGAAAACGCATGGTTGAGCTTCCTTATCAGCCGCGCTGATCACTGTCTGTATCCGGGGGTGCTCCGGCGGCCTTGATCATCGCGGTACGTTTCGCGGCGTTCCTCGCGAGCCCCGACGACGCGGCCCGCGCCACTCCTCAAGCGGCCCGCGTCTCCGGCGTGCGCCGCTTCGCCGTGCCGAAAGGAAGTTCCTTGACCGCCACGACGTTGACGCAGGTGCTTCGTGACACCCGCCAGACCACCGGGACCACCCGGCTGATCGTGCGCTGGGACCGCGAAACGGGCTGGGCGCACCTGGCCATCGCCGTTCCGGGCACCGAGCAGGCCCGCTTCGCCGGGTTCCACCGGTTCACCGGCGGTACCACCGACGCCGTCGCCGCCGAGCTGGCGGCCGCGGGGTGCGTTTCCGCTCCCCCACTGCACATCGACGACACGCTGTCCGAGATCGAAGCCGTGCTCGCCCACCGGGAGGTGAGCACCGATGCGGCTCGATGACCTGTACCTCAACGGGATCGGCTGCGACGTCGGTGCGCTGATCCCGGTCTCGGCGCCGATCGCGGCCGGGGAGTTCACCCACGACGACGCCGCCCGCACCGGGCAGCTGTCCACCGCCGTCGCCGAACGCCCCGGCCCGGAACTGGCCGTCCGGGCCGGGCGGCAGGCACTGGCGCAGGCCCGCGCCACGACCGGCGAGCCGGTCTGGCCGAGCCTGTGCCTGCACGCCGGGATCTACCACTCCGGCATCGACTTCTGGCACGCCGCGTCGTACGTGCGCGACCAGCTGGGGGTCGGCGCCGGGCCGGGACTGACGCTGGAGCTCGGCGCGATGAGCAACAGCCTCGTCGCCGGGATCGACGTCGCGGCCAGCGTGCTGCGCGGCCGTCCGGACCACGAAGCCGCCCTCATCACGGCCGGCGACCGGTTCGGCGCGCCCGGGTTCCCGCACTGGAGCACGGACATCGGGATCGTCTACGGCGACGCGGGCAGCGCCGTGGTGCTGACCCGGCGGCCGGGCCTGGCCCGGATCCGGGCGATCGCGTCGTACACCGACCCGTCGCTGGAGGGCCTGCAGCGCGGGGACGAGCCGTTCCGCGCGGCGAGCGTCGCCGCCCACCGGGGCATCGACATCCGCCGCCGCAAGCGCCAGTGGCTCAGCCGCCAGGGCGGGCCGGCGCACGTCGCGACCCGCAACGGCGACGCCGTCACGACGGTCGTGAAGACAGCGCTTTCCGACGCCGGGGTCGACCTGCCGGACATCGCGAAGATCTGCGCGCCGCACTACGGCAGGCGGCTGGTGGAGACACAGATCCTGCGCCCGCTCGGCATCACCGAGGACCGCACGATGACGGAGTTCGGGCTGCGGGTGGGCCACCTGGGCGCGAGCGACCAGGTCGTGGCGCTCGAGCACCTGCTGGCCGGCGGCGACGCGGGTCCGGGTGACACGGTGCTGCTGCTGGGCATCGGCGTGGGCATGACGTGGACCGCGGTGGTCCTGGAACTCTGCTGAACCGGATGGGGTGGCCCCGGCCACCCCATCCGGGGCGGGATCGGCACCGAATCCCGAGAAACCGCTTCACGAAGGGACGTGCCCGTGCCGCGTCGGACGTGGTCGAGCCGCTTGCTCGACGTCTCGGCCAAGGTGGTGCCCGGCATCGGCCGGGTCCGCGCGCAGAAGGAACCGTTCGCCCTCGCCTGGGCGGCGGCCAACCGCGTCGCGCTCGAGTCCGGCCGGCCGCTATGGGTGGCACTGGGCGACTCGATGACCCAGGGCATCGGCGCCCACGACGTCGACGGCGGCTGGGTCCCGCGCCTCAACGCCCGCCTCGGCGAGCCGTTCGCGGTGGTCAACCTGTCGGCGTCCGGCGCGCGGGTCCAGGACGTCCTCGACGACCAGCTGCCGCGCCTTCCGGCCACTCCGGCCCTGGTCACCGTGCTGGTGGGCGCGAACGACATGCTCACCCGGAGCCGCCGCCGCGACGTCCCGGCCCGGTTCGAGGCGTTGCTGGACCGGCTCCCGGCGGGCCGCTCGGTCGTCGCCACGCTGCCGCAGGGCAATACACAAGCCTTGGCGGTCAACGCCTTGCTGGACCGAGCGGGCGCGGGCGGCCGCATCGACGTCGCCGACCTGCGCGGCCCGGCGCTGGGCCCGCTGCGCGGCAGCCTGGCCGACGACTGGTTCCACCCGAACGACGTCGGCTACGAGCGGATGGCGGGACTCTTCGAAGGCCCGGTCCGCGCGTGCGTGGCCCGCTGGGCCCGCGACTGACCCCTCACGCGACCGCGCGGGCGATTTCCGCGGCCACCAGGGCCATTGTGGTGCGGGCGCGGTCCGGGTCCTCGGTCAGGAAGTAGTGGTCCACCCCGGGCGTCCGGTCGTGCAGCACCTCGACGCCCGCCGCGCGCAGCCGGGAGACGTAGTTCTCGCCGTCGGCGCGCAGGGCGTCGCGCTCGGCGGTCAGCACCACCGCTCGCGGCAGGCCGGCGAGGTCGTCGGCCAGCAGCGGGGACGCGTACGGGTGCCGCCGCGTCGCCGGGTCCGGGAAGTACACCCGGCGGACGAGGTCGCGCAGGCCCGGCGAGATCATCCCGCCGGCGGCCGGGTCCGGGTCGGTGGCGAGGTCCAGCGCGGGCACGCCCAGCACCTGCAACCGCGGCCGCCACCCACCGGCGTCGCGCGCCTGCAGGCAGACCGCCGCCGCGAGACCGCCGCCGGAGGAGAACCCGCCGACGGCGACGGGGTCCGCCGCGGCCCACGAAGCGACGTCGAAGCACTGGTGCTGCGCCACCGGGAATGCGACGTACGGACCGCAACGGTAATCGACGTTATACACCGTGACCCCGGCCGTGGCCGCGACGTACCGGCACCACCAGTCGTCCATCGCCGGGTAGCGCATCAGCCAGGCGCCGCCGTGGAAGTGGACGTACTCGCCGCCGGAATCGCCGGCGGGGCGGTAGACGTGCACGCGGACCGGTCCGTGCCGGGTCGGGGCCCGCACCACCGAGGGCGCCGGGAGGTCGGTCCCGGCGAAGCGCAGGTTGTCGCCGTAGTGCACGGTCCACCGCGCGGTGCCGTGCATGACCATCGCCGCGAGCCGGTCCCGGAGCCTCATACCCGGGGTTCGGAACCGGCGCCGCGGCGGACGGGCTCAGATCTTGCAGAAGCCGGTGGAGTGGTCCGGCGAGAACAGACGACGCCGGCGGGGGTGGTCCACGGGCCGTTCACCTGAAGGTGTCGCCCACCTTCGGCTTGTCAACCCGCAGATAGTGTTGGGAAATCACCAATCGCGAGGCCCTACGGAAGTCGGCTCCGGCGGTGTGTGTCCACGGGGTAAATTCCCCAAGCGCGCGCAAATCCGGCAAATCCCCGTCCCCCAACGAGGAGTCTTCCGATGTCCAGGAAGTTCGCTCTGACCGGCGCTGTCGCGCTCGCGATCGCCCTCACCCCGCTCGCCGCGGGCACCGCGACCGCCGCACCGGCCTCCACCCAGCAGGAAGCCGCCGTCACCACGGTGTACTACAGCACGTCGGGCGCCCCGTCGTTCCGCTCGCAGATCAACCAGGGCGCCGCGAACTGGAACAGCAGCGTGACCAACGTCAAGCTGGTCGAGCGGTCCTCCGGCGCCAGCCTGCGCTACGTCGAGGGCAACGACCCCCGCGGCTCGTACGCCCAGACCAACGGCCACGGCAGCGGCACCATCTTCATCGACTACACCCAGGCCCAGCAGTACTACCCGGTCCGGATCACCGCGCACGAGACCGGCCACGCCCTCGGCCTGCCGGACCACTACTCGGGCCCGTGCTCCGAGCTGATGTCCGGTGGCGGCCCCGGCACGTCCTGCCGCGTCGCGGTCCCGAACTCGACCGAGCGCAGCCGGGTGAACTCCCTGTGGGCCAACGGCTTCGCCGCGAACAACGCGCCGGAGCAGCGCATCTACGAGGACGGCACCGTCCTGACCTTCTGACCGGCCCCGGCACCACCGACGGCCCCCGGGGATCCGCTCCCCGGGGGCCGCTCGGCGCGTTCGAAGTGCGCAACCGGCCCGCGTGATCGACGATCGGGACGTGCAGACACCGCAGCCCCACGTGCTCGTCCTGTTCGGAGCCACCGGTGACCTCGCGCGCCGGAAGCTGTTCCCCGGGCTCTTCCGCCTCTACACCGCGAAGATGCTGCCCGACGGGTTCGCGATCGTCGGGTCGGGGCGGCACTCACCGGGCACCGACGACGAGTTCCGCGACCGCATCGGCGACGCCCTGCGTGAGAACCTCGGGGACGACTTCGACGACGACGCCTGGCGCGAGTTCGCCCAGCGGCTCTCCTTCCGCGTCTCCTCCGCCGACGACGGCGCCGACCTGGCCGGACACGTCCGCGAGCAGCGCGAAAGCCTCGGCGACGACGCCCGGACCCTGCTCTACCTCTCGGTGCCGCCCGGCGCGATGACCGGGATGGTCGGCATGCTCGGCGAGACCGGCCTGGCCGAGGGCTCCCGGCTGGTGCTCGAGAAGCCGTTCGGCAGCGACCTCGAGTCGTCGCGCGAGCTCACCGCCGCGCTGCACGAGGTGTTCACCGAGGAGCAGATCTTCCGGATCGACCACTTCCTCGGCAAGGAGGCGGTGCAGAACATCCTCGTGTTCCGCTTCGCCAACGGCCTGGTCGAGTCGCTCTGGAACCACGACCACATCGCCTACGTCCAGATCGACATCCCCGAGTCGATCGGCATCGAGGGCCGCGCGGCCTTCATGGAGTCGACCGGGACCTTCCGCGACATGGTCTCCACGCACCTGCTGCAGGTGCTCGGCTTCCTCGCGATGGAACCGCCGCCGGAGATCAGCGCCGAGTGGCTGCGCGCCGAGAAGCACAAGCTCTACCACAGCCTCCGGCCGCTCGACCCCGGCGACGTCGTGTTCGGCCAGTACGAGGGCTACCGCGACGAAGAGGGCGTCAATGACGCCTCGGACGTCGAGACGTTCGTCGCGCTGGAGGCCCGGATCGACAACTGGCGCTGGCAGGGCGTGCCGTTCTACCTGCGCACCGGCAAGGCCCTGGCCCAGACCCGCCGCACCGTGACCATCGGGCTGCGGGAGCCGCCGCTGGCGATGTTCACCGGGGCCGACGACCTCGGCGGCGGCAACGAGCTCGTCTTCGAGCTCACCGAGCAGCCGCAGCTGACCCTGGAGCTGCGGGCGAAGCGGCCCGGCGCGGACCTGTCCGTCGGCAAGGCCGCGCTGACCCTCGACGTCGCCGGCACCTTCGACGGCGTCGAGCCGCTCGAGGCCTACCAGAAGCTGCTGCTCGACGTCATGCGCGGCGACCACACGCTGTTCAGCAGCGCCGAGGAGATCGAACGGCTCTGGCAGGTCTGCGAGCCCGTCCTGCGGAACCCGCCGAAGACCCAGCCGTACGCGCAGGGGTCGTGGGGCCCCGAAGCGGCGTTGCGCCTGCCCGGCGAACGCGGCTGGCGGGTGCCCGAGTGACCTACCTGCCGATCGCCGAGCACGGCCTGGTCGGCGACCTGCGCACCGCGGCGCTCGTCGGCACCGACGGCCGGGTGAGCTGGTTCTGCGCGCCGCGGTTCGACTCGCCGAGCGTCTTCGGGGCGCTCGTCGACGACGGGCGCGGCGGCGACTGGGAGCTGGCGCCGGTGTGCGAGGTCACCGCGCGCCACCAGTTCTACTTCCCGGACACGAACATCCTCATCACCCGGTTCCTCACCGAGGACGGCATCGTCGAGCTGCAGGACTTCATGCCGATCCTGCGCCCGCACGACGACGAGCACCGGCAACGGCTGGTGCGGCGGGTGGTCAACATCCGCGGGCACGTCCGGATGCGCACCCGGGTCCGGCCGTGCTTCGACTACGGCCGCGACGTCCCGGAGGTGTCCGAGAAGGACAGTCGCATCTCCTTCCAGGGCAGGGAGATGCGCGTCTGCCTCGACTCGTCGGTCACCCTGGACACCGGCGACGGCGCGGCCACGGCCGAGTTCGACGTCCCCGCCGGCGACGCGGAGCTGTTCGTGCTGGAGGTCGCCGACGACACGGCCGACCACCCGGCGGCCGACGCGGCCGAGGCCCAGGACCTGTTCGACGCGACCGTCGGGTTCTGGCGCGACTGGCTGTCCCGCTCGTCCTACACCGGCCGGTGGCGGGAGATGGTGCACCGCTCGGCGTTGACGTTGAAGCTGCTCACGCACGAGCCGAGCGGCGCGATCGTCGCCGCGCCGACCCTCGGCCTGCCGGAGCGGATCGGCGGGGAACGCAACTGGGACTACCGGCACGTCTGGCTGCGTGACGCCGGGTTCTCGCTGTACGCGTTGCTGCGCCTGGGTTTCACCGACGAGGCCGAGGCGTTCGTCGGCTGGCTGACCGACCGCGTCTCCGACGACCGCGACGGCGACCTCGGCCCGCTGCGCGTGATGTACTCCATCGACGGCGACGCCGACCTCACCGAGCACGAGCTGGCGCACCTCGAGGGGTACCGCGGCTCCCGCCCGGTGCGCGTCGGCAACGGCGCGGCCGAGCAGCTGCAGCTGGACGTCTACGGCGAGGTCATCGACTCGATCTACCTGTTCGACAAGTACGGCAAGGGCATCTCGCACGCCAGCTGGGCGAGCCTGTGCACGATGCTGGACTGGCTGCTGGAGAACTGGGACCGGCCTGATCACGGCATCTGGGAAACCCGTTCGGGGCAACGGAACCACACGTTCTCCCGGCTGATGAGCTGGGTCGCGGTGGAGCGGATGGTCCGGGTGGCGCGCCGCCGCGGCCTGCCCGCCGACCTCACGCGCTGGACGTCGGTGCGCGACGAGATCTACGGCCGGATCCAGGAGCAGGGCTGGAACGCGGAGATCGGCGCGTTCGTCCAGCACTGCGAGCCCGAACCCGGCACCGCGCTCGACGCGTCACTGCTGCTGATGCCGATGGTGAAGTTCTGCTCCCCCACCGACCCGCGGTTCCTGTCCACTGTGGAACGCATCGGCGAGGAGCTGGTGCTGGACAGCCTGGTGTTCCGCTACAACCCGGAGGAAGCCCCCGACGGCCTCGACGGCTCGGAGGGCACGTTCTCGCTGTGCTCGTTCTGGTGGGTGGAGGCCCTGACCCGCGCCGGCCGCACCGACGACGCGCGGCTGGCGCTGGAGAAGATGTTCACCTACGCCAACCACGTCGGGCTCTACGCCGAGCAGATCGGGTTGACCGGGGAGCAGCTGGGCAACTTCCCGCAGGCGTTCACCCACCTGGCGCTGATCAGCGCAGCCCTCAACCTGGACCGAGCCCTGGACACCTAGCCCGGCCCGCGGCAACCACTCCGGTCCCGTGTCGGCCAGTCCGGCCAGCGTCTTGGCCACACCGGGTCGCCATATCGGCCACACCGGGCGCCATTGTGGCCCTTCCCGGCCGTCAGCAGGAAACCGCAAGTCGGCGGTGGCCGCGTGCCTGACCCGATCCTGCGTGATCCGGCCCGGATCACGCGAGTTCCGGGCTGAGTCACGCGAGTTCCGGGCCTGATCACGTGACTTCCGGGCTGAGTCACGCGAGTTCCGGGCCTGATCACGTGAGTTCCGGCTCGGGTCACGTGAGTTCCGGGCTTGATCACGTGAGTTCCGGCTCGGGTCACACATGATCCGGGCCGGAACTCGCGTGACCTGACCCGGAACTCGCGTGATCCGGGCCGGAACTCGCGTGACCTGACCCGGAACTCACGTGATCCCGGCCGGAACTCACGTGATCAGCGGGCGAACTCGCGTGTCCGGAGGGGCATCACGGGTGATCGCAGGGGCATCACGGGTGATCGGCGGGGCATCACGGCGCCAGGCCGTTCACGAGCGGCCACCGTGTTGGCCGGAACGGCCAACACGGTGGCCGTCGGTGCCGAGTGGGCACGGGGCCGCCGTCGGTGTGAGCGGGGCGGGTTACCAGGGGTTGTTGCCGAAGCCGTCGTCGTCGTCCGGGTCGGCTGCTCGGTGGCGGCGGCCGCGGCGGGGCTCCGCCGGGGCCGATGGCGGGGCCGGGGTGGGGGCGAACGGCGACGCCGCGCCCGCGCCCTGCTCCCCCGCGAAACCCTCCGGCTCGAAGCTCTGCGGGCCGCCGCTGTCGTCGCGGACGCCCCAGCCGGACTTGGTCTTGCGGTTGGCCATCTCCCGCACGTGCTGGACGTACCGCTCGGCCGCCTGCACCTGCTTGGTCATGTACTCCTGGGACTTGGCCTTGATCTCCTCACCCTGCTGCTCGCGCAGGGAGCGGCGCTCGGCCTGTTCGCGGACGAGGCCGTCCAAGCCGGCCTTCATGCCCGCCATCTCGTCGCTCATGCGTCCTCCTCAGCCCGCGCTCACCACCGGCGGGGGGCCGGTGGCTCCTCGTCGTCCAGCGACCCGACGATGCGGCCGGTGGGTTCGGCCATCGGCTCGAAGACGGCGCCCTCGATCCGGTACGCGCGGTTCGAGCGCTCCTGGTCGCCGCCGCCCTGGCCGCCGCCGCCCATGCCGCCCATCGGCATGCCGCCGCCCATCGACTGACCGGGCTGGCCGTTCGCACCGGACATGGCCGCCGAGGCGAACGCGGGCGCCGCCGTCTGCTGCTGGCTCGCACCCACCCCGCTGTGGACGCCCTCGGACAGCGACGGCGACTCGCCGAGCGAGCCCGTCACCGCACCGCCGCCCGTGTCGAGACCGGCCGTGGACAGCGCGTGCGCGCCACCCCCGCCGCCGCCCGGCGCGCCGGCCCCGTCGAGGGTGCCGCTGTGCTTCGGCAGGTCGTCGGGCTTCGCGTCGGGGGTGTCGCCGAGCGCGTGCGACGCCGTGTCGCCCCTGGTCTCGCCGCTGAGCGCGTCGTCGAGGTGCTTCCTGGCGTCGTCGTCCAGGCCGCCGGGCGACGTGTCGTCCTCGCCGAGGGTGTAGGTCGTCGGCTTGCCGGTGCCGTCGTCGACGGTCACGACCGTCGGGCCGTTCGGGCCGTCGGGCCGCTCGGCGGTGATCTTGACGTCGCCGTCCTGGATGTGGATCTTGCCGTCCGCGCCGGGGTGGTAGACGCCGTCGGCGTCCGGCTTCCCCGGGTCGTCCGAGCCGACGCCGAGGTCGGTCTTGGCGGCGTCATCGTCGGGCCAGTCGAGCTTGAAATCCTTCGCCGGGCCGTCGCCCTCGCCGACCTTGATGTCCATCTTGCCGTCGGAGTCCGGCTCGGTCATCTCGAAGGTCTTGTCGCCCTGCTTGACCTTCAGGTGGTCGAGCTTCTCGTCGCCGTCGGGCTTGCCGTCGCCGTCCTTGTCGGACTTGTCGTCGTCGAGCAGGCCGTCGCCGTCCTGGTCGGTCTTGATGCCGTCGCCATCGAGCTTGTCCAGCGCGTCGGACGCCTGCTTTTTCGCGTCCTCCGCGGCCTTTTCGGCCGCTTCCTTGCCGTCCGCGGCCGGGTCCGACCCGGAATCCGAGCCCGACCCCGAGCCGGAGCCCGCGTCGTCGCCACCGCCGCTGCCGCCGAGGCCCGAACCGCCACCGGAGTCGGTCTTGATGCCCTCGCCGGAGAACTCGCTCAACGCGTCGGCGGCCTTCTTCTTCGCCGCTTCCGCCGCCGCGGCGGCCGCGTCCTGACCACCGCCGGCTCCCGAGCCCGAACCGGCCCCGGACGGCGACGTGTCGCTGCCGCCGCCGGCACCACCGCCGGAGTCACTGCCACCGCCACCGCCGAGGCCGCCCGCGCCGTCGCCGGAGTCGGTCTTGATGCCCTCGCCGGAGAACTGGCTCAGGGCGTCGGCGGCCTTCTTCTTGGCGGCCTCCGCCGCCGCGGCCGCGGCCTCCTGACCGTCCGAAGACGACGGTGGCGGCGTCGAAGACGGCGTCGTGTCGTCGCCACCGCCCGAGCCCCCGCCACCGGACATGTCCGGAATGGACGGCATCGGGCCACCACCACCGGCGCCCGAACCCGAGCCGGAACCGCCGCCCGAGCCCGAACCGGAACCCCCGGAGATGTCCGGGATCGGCGGCACCGAACCGCCACCACCGGAGCCGGAACCCGGGCCCGAACCGGACCCGGAGCCGCCGCCGGAGGCACCGGACGGCGTGTCGAAGTCCGGGATCGGCGGCACGTTGCCGCCGCCACCCGAGCCCGAGCCGCCGGAACCCGACCCACCGCCCGAACCGCTGCCGGAGCCGGACCCGCCGGAACCCGAGCCGGAACCGGAACCACCGGCACCCGAACCGTCGCCGCCGCCCGAGCCACCGCCGTAGCCGCCACCGCCCGAACCCGAGCCACTGCCCGAGCCGGAACCGCCGCCGTAACCACCGTTGCCCGAACCGGAACCGGAGCCGCCACCGGACCCACCGGTGCCGGACCCGGAACCCGAGCCCGAACCGCCGGGCATCGTGACGCCCTCGAACTCGTTCTTGACCTTGCCCATGACCTTGTCGAGCGCGTCGTAGGCCTGGTCGACGAGGTCCTTGGTGTCCTTGCAGGTCTTGGCGAAGCCCTGGTAGAGCCGGTCCCACATGTCGGGGTTGAACTGGTTCTGGATCCACTGCTTGGCCAGGTCCTGGCCGTGCTTCTTGATCTCGTCGCCGTCGCAGCAGCCCTGGTCGTTGAGCGTCTTGACCAGGTTGGTGCCGAAG
The DNA here is from genome assembly GCF_023023025.1 of Amycolatopsis sp. WQ 127309. Lineage (NCBI taxonomy): Bacteria > Bacillati > Actinomycetota > Actinomycetes > Pseudonocardiales > Pseudonocardiaceae > Amycolatopsis > Amycolatopsis sp. WQ 127309. The sequence continues at coordinate 7,591,074 of NZ_CP095481.1, read as the reverse complement.
TTGGCGTCCATCCAGCCCGCGATCTGGGCCAGGTCCTGCTCGTTGCCGTGCTCGCCGCTGGCGACCGCGACGACCTTCTGCGCCATCGTGTAGTCGGCCTTGCCGACCAGGTCGGTGTACATCCCGATGACCGCGTCGGCCTTGCCCTTGCACAGCTGGAAGACCGTGGTCGCGGTGCTGAGCGTCGCCTCGCCCGCGTTGCCGAGGGTCTGGGACAGCTTGTTCGCCTTGGGCAGGATCTTGTCGTTGTAGGTGTCCGACGCGGCGTCGGCACCGGCGCCGGTCCAGCTCTGGTACAGGCCGGACAGCTCGGTGCCGGTGTTCTCCACCGTCTTGTCGACCGTGGTCGAGCCGGTCTTGAAGTGGTCGGCGTCCTCGACGAAGTTCTGGAAGCTGATGCCGCGCTGCTCGTCGAACGGCTTCCGGATGTCCTTGTCCAGGTCGAGCGCGCGGGTGTTGCCGCGGCAGTCGGCCGGGAGCTTCGCCAGCAGCGAGCCGAACGTCTCGAACAGCTTCAGCGCGGGCGCGGCGGCGTCGAAGATCTCGTCGGACGTCTTCGTGCCGGTGCTGGCCCCGCCGCCGGACTCGTCCGAGGCGGGCGGCTTGGTGTCGTCGAGCTTCTTCTTGCCGTCGTCGACGGCCTTCTTCTCCTGGTCTTCGTTGTAGCTGGCCTGGTCGCCCGCCTTCTTGGCGGTGTCGTAGGCCTCGTCGAGCGGGACGCCGGAGAAGAGCGGGTTCGCGTTGTAGGCGGTGGCGAGCTTCTCGGCTTCCTGCCGCTTCGCCTTGATGTCGTCCGGTTCCTGGTCGGCCAGGAACGGCGGGGGCGGCGGGTTCTCCCGCATCCAGCTGCTGATCAGCACGCTCTTGGTCTGCGCGGGCACGCTCGGGTCGTCGAGCACCGCCTTGACCTCGGTCCAGGTCTTGGCCATTACAGGTCAGCCCCCGCGGTGGTGATCGCGCCCGACTGGTTTTCCTCGTTCGCGCCGTAGCTGCTGCCGGCGGTGCCGAGGTTCGTGCCGAACGAGCCCAGCGTGCTGCTGTACCCGCTGACCGCGGCCCACAGCGCCGTCACCCCGGCGGTGTACTTCGCCGCGTGCGCGCCGTGGGCCTGGCCGAAGCCGGCCGCGTCGACCGGCGTGCTCGACAGGTCCGGGTTGTCGTCCAGCAGCTGTTCCGAAAGCTGGCCGATGTTCTTCGACGCCGACGACAACGCGTCGGTCGTCGCGGTGTACCCCCCGCTCATTTCAGAGCCTCTCGTCAGATCCGCCGGTCGCGCCCGCGAGCGCTTCCGTGAGCACTTCGGCCACCGAACCCACGTCGGTGAACCGGTCGAGCTGGTCCAGGTCGATCGTCACCCGGAAGTAGACCTCCAGCGCCGCCAGCAGCTTGATCCGGCCCTTGGAGTCGATGCCCAGCTCCTCGAGGGGAGCGTCGGGCTCGACGCCGGCGGGGTCCAGCATGAAGGTCTCGCTGACGACCTTCGTGACCTCGGCGCGGTGATCACCCACGGAAGTCACCATAACGCGCCTTGGCGGCCGACCGGGCGACCTTGCCACTGGAAGTGCGCGGAAGTCCGCCGGAAGGGACCAGACGTACCGAACGCAGCGTGAGGTCGTGCTCGCGCGACACCGCGCGCAGCACCGCCCTGGTCACTTCTTGGACGTTCACGCCGTCGGTGTCACGCGCCCACTCGGCCACGACCACCGCGCCCTCGCCGTCGTCGTCGGCCACGCCGAACGCGGCGACGCGGTCCCGGCGGACGGCCGGGTGCGCTTCCCCCGCCGCCGCTTCGATGTCCTGCGGGTGGAAGTTGCGGCCGTCGACGACGATGAGGTCCTTGATCCGGCCGGTGACGTAGAGGTCGCCGCGGTGCACGACACCGAGGTCGCCGGTGCGCAGCCAGCCGCGCAGGCCGTCGAGCGTGGCGCCGAACGCGGCGGCGTCACCGCGGCCCCAGTAGCCGGTGGCCACGTTCGAGCCATGGATCCAGATCTCGCCGACCTCGCCGTCGGGCGCCGTCCGTCCATCCCGGACGATCCGCACGCGCTGCCCGACCGGACGCCCGACCGACACGAGTTCCTGGCCGTCGACCATTTCGACGGCTGCGCCCTGCGCAAGGGCGTCCCGGTCGAACACCGCGCCGCGCGGTCCTTCGGGGCCCGCGCTCGTGACGTAGACGGTGGCTTCGGCCAGGCCGTAGGACGGGCAGTGCGCCCCGGGGCGGAACCCGCGCGGGCCGAACACCTCCTGGAACCGCCGAACCGTGCGCGGCCGGACGGGTTCGCTGCCGTTGAGGGCGACCCGCACGCCGGACAGGTCGAGGTCGTCGCCGGCCTCGGCCGCCGCGTCGGCCGCGAGGTCGAACGCGAAGTTCGGGGCGGCGGTGAACACCGCCGGGTAGTCGTGCAGCTGCCGCAGCCACCGCTGCGGCCGGTGCACGAACTCGGCCGGGGCCATGAACACCGAGCGGCCGCCGGCGAAGACGGGCAGGCACAGCAGCTGGATCAGGCCCATGTCGTGGAAGAACGGGATCCAGCCGGCGCAGGTCGTGCCTTCGTCGACGGCGTAGGCGCGGCTGCCCTGCCAGCAGGCGGCGACGATCGCCCGGTGCGGGATCACCGCGCCGGCCGGTTCCCGCGTCGAGCCGGACGTGTATTGCAGGTACGCCGGGGTTTCCGCCGTCACCGGGACCGGATCGACGCCCGGGCCGGACACTTCGTCGGCCACCACGAGGTGGTCGAAATCGCCGGCTTCGCGCACCCGGGCGGCCGCAGCCGACGACGTCAGCCAGACGCGGGCGCCGCAGTCGGCCAGCACGCCGGTGAGCCGGTCGCGCTGGCCGCGGCTCGCCGGCGCCATCAGCGGCACCGCGACCAGGCCGGCGGCGAGCGCGCCGAAGAACGCGAGCGGGTAGTTCAGGTCCTGGCCCGCGAGGATCGCGACGCGCTCCCCCGGCTCGGCGACGCGGCCCAGCGCGCCGGCCACCACGCGCACCCGCGCCGTGAACCCGGCCCACGTCAGCGTGTGCTCGGCGCCGGCGTTGTGGTCCTGGTGGGTGAACAGCGGACGCTCGTCGGCGCCGCGCGCGAAGAGGCGCTCGACGATCGAGGTGCGCAGCACCTCTTCGGGCACGTTCACCGGCGGCTCGGGCGGACGGGACGCATACGGGCAACCTACCGCGCGCGGTAGCCGGACTAGGCTCGGGTCGTGGCGCGGACGTTCCGCTTGGCGGTGGCCCAGAGCGAAGTGGTCGAAGATCCCGGCGACGTGACGGCGCTCCGCGCGTCGGGTACCCGGCTGCGCGAGCTGATGGTCGAAGCGCGCGACGCGGGCGCCCGGCTGGTGCAGTTCCCGGAAGGGGCGATCACCTACCCGCACAAGCGGGTGATGTCGGTGCACGGCCCGGAGCGGGTCGGCCCGGCCGACTGGACGCGCGCGGCGTGGCCGGTGCTGCGCGCGGAGGCCGAGGCGATCGCCGAGCTGGCCGGCCGGCTCGGGATCTGGGTCGCGTTCGGCTCGATCCACCCGCTGAGCGGCGGAAACCGCCCGCACAACAGCCTCTACGTCGTGTCGGACACCGGAAAGCTCGTCGGCCGGTACGACAAGCGGTTCCTGTCGAACACCGAGGTGCGGTACCTCTACTCGCCCGGCACCGAGCCGCTGGTCTTCGAGATCGACGGCTTCCGGTTCGGCTGCGCGTTGTGCATCGAGGTCAGCTTCCCCGAGCTGTTCGCCGAGTACGAGCGCCTCGACGTCGACTGCGTCCTGGTGTCGGTGATGGTGGACGACGCGGCCCGGGCCACGGTCGCCCAGGCGTACGGGACGCTGTACAGCTACTGGCTCGGCTACTCGGTCCCCGCCCAGTTCGCCGCCACCGTGCCCGCCGGTGTCGTCGCGCCCGGTGGCCGGTGGATCGCGCGGGCGTCCTCGAGTCCGGAGCCCGGTCTGGCCGTCGCCGACCTCGAGCTGTCGGACCCGGACATCGTCACGGCGGTGCAGCTGGCGCGGCCCTGGCGCCGCACCGCGCAAGCCGGGCTCTACGACGACCACGTCGTCCGCGGCGACCCGCGAAGCGACGAGCACGGCACCTTCTGACCGGCCACGCACAGCTTCCGCCGTCCCGCTGGACGAGGAAATCGAATCCGTCGAATCCCGTGGCGGTCACATCACTCCCCGTGTTCGCCGCGCCCCAGCCGAGTAATCACTCGGACGTGTCATAACGGGGGGTGAACCCCCTCGAATGCCGCAACGGGCACTACTCGCCGTCGATCATCGGGGAAATGCGTCGAGCCGAAGTGGCCACTTCGAGTTGTTTGTTTTCCGGAAGATCACGTTTCGCGAACTCGGGTAACCACCGGGGATCTCGGCCTACTTGGCAGCAAGCGCGATTTTGATAGCGTGGCCGAGCTTTCCTCCGCGGACCGAGTCACGCTCGGCCCGCCGTCGCCGCACGTTTTCGCGGCCCATTTCTTTGAAAGGACCTCGTTCATGCGCACAACCATGCTCCGAGCCGGGAGCCTGGCCGGCCTGACCGCCGTCGTCCTGGCCACCGGAGCCACCGGCGCCACCGGTGCGCCGGCCGGGGACGCCGGGGTGACCGGCTCCGCTTTCGGTGCGTCCGCCGGGGTCTCCCTGCTGCCCGGCGTGCTGAAGGATCTGGCCGGTGGCAAGGGGATCACCGTCGAGACCGGCAAGCTGGCCCCGTCGAGCAGCACCGGCCCGACCTCGGCGAACGTGGCCGACGCCCCGCTGAAGGGGCTCGTCACGGCGAAGGCGATCTCCAGCTCCGTCGTCTCCGACGCGGCTTCGGTCGCGAGCAAGGCGAGCATCGTCGAGGCGACGCTGCCCGTGCTGGCCGCGGTCGCCGGCCGGGTGCCGTCGGCGCGGGTGATCAGCGCCCGCTGCGCTTCGGCCGACGGCAAGGTCGTCGGCAGCAGCGACCTGGCCGGGGTCAACCTCGGCCGGCTCGGCACGATCCCGGCGGAGGCCGCGCCCAACACGCGTCTCGGCATCCCCGGCGTGGTCGAGGTGATCGTCAACGAGCAGGACCAGCGCTACGACGGCGGCCTCGACGTGACCGCGCTGCACGTCAAGCTGCTCGGCGGCGACGTCACCGGCGCCATCGGCAGCGGTGACGTCAAGCTCGCGTCCGTCTCCTGCGGCCCGGCGAAGGAACTCGCGCCGCAGGCCCCGCCGCGTCCGCAGAACCCGGGCCAGGTCACCGTCGTGCCCGCCGGTGCCCCGCAGACCGGCGACGGCAGCCTCGCGACCGAGGGCTGAGCCGATGCGCCGCGCACTTCTCTTCGTCCTCACCGCGTTGCTGCTCGCCGGGTGCGGTGCCGCGACGCCGACCGCGGCCGGCAACCCGGCGCCCGTGCCCGCCGCGGTCGCCCCCGCTGGGCTGTCGCGGTCCCTGCCCACCGCGATCGACGTCCCCGCCATCGACGCGCAGTCGTCGCTGGTCTCGCTCGGGCTCAACGCCGACAAGACCGTCGAGGTTCCGCCGGTCGACCAGCCCCTGCAGGCCGGCTGGTACGAGTACGGGCCGACGCCCGGCGAGGTCGGCCCGGCGGTCATCCTGGGCCACATCGACGGCGACCACCAGAAGGGCATCTTCTGGCGGCTGCACGAGATGAAGGTCGGCGACCAGGTGCACGTCGACCGCGCCGACGGCGGCAAGCTCACGTTCACCGTGGCGAAGGTCGACCAGATCGCGAAGAAGGAGTTCCCCACGGAAGCCGTGTACGGGAACACGAACGAGCCGGAACTGCGGCTGATCACCTGTGGTGGCAAGTACGACGCGGCGAGCCGCAACTACCTCGACAACGTGATCGTCTACGCGAAACTGGTGAAGTAACCCGCCGGTCGTGAGTGTTCAGGGCGGTTCTGACCGCCCTGAACACTCACGACCACTCGGGACGGGACGAGCCGCGCGGCACCAGGACCGTGCGGTAGTGGCCCGGCGTCGCCGACATCCGGACCTGGTCGGTGACGCCCTGGTAGTGCCCGAGCGGGGTGTCCGCGGTGAACGTCTCCGGGTCGAGGTAGGCGTGTTCCTCGCCGCGGCCGGCGGTGTCGAGCGCGTAGGCCTTGTCGAACACGCCCATGCTCAGGATCCACAGCGCCGCACGGGTGAGCGAGACGTGCACGCGGTAGCTGCCACCGTCGGTCGCCCGCCGCGCCAGCGCCTCCACGATCCCCGCGGCCAGCAGCCACGAGACGATGTAGTCGTTGACGACGAGGATCGGCGGCAGCGCCGGGGTTTCGCCGTCGCCTTCCAGGTGCATCATGCCGGTGAGGCTGCCGGCGGTCTGGTCGAACCCGATCCGGCCGGCCCACGGCCCGTGCTCGCCGTTGAGCGACGCGGTCGCGTACACGATCCCCGGCCGGGTTTCCGCGGCCTGCTCCGCGGTCAGCCCGATCTTCGCGAGGTAGCCGGGCCTTCGGTTGGCGTAGAAGACGTCCGCGGTGCCGAGCAGCTCCCGGATCTTCCGAGCGCCCTCGTCGCTGTACGGGTTCACGATGGCCGACCGCGTGCCGACGTTCGCCGTCACGTAGGTGACGTCGTGCTCGAGTTCACCCGGGCGCCACAGGTTGAGGACGTCGGCGCCGTGCAGGGCGAGCGCGCGGCCGACACCCGCGCCCGCGATCACGTGGCCCATGCCCAGCGCGCGGACGCCCGACAGCGGATCGGCGGCGCCGGCGGGCAACGGCACCGGGTCGCTGTCGGCGATCTTCGTGATCTCGATCAGCGGCAGCCCGGCCAGGGTCTCCCGGTAGTGCGGCTCGGCGAGCAGCTCGGTGGTGGTGCGCAGCATCGGCAGCACGGTCCCGGCCGCCACCGCGGCCTCTTCCAGCTCGATGCCCTTCCAGCCGGCGACGGCGGCGGCCACCCGGTCCGGGTCCTCCGGGACGTCGAGCAGCCGTTGCGCGGCGATCTTGATCTTCGGGTACGGGTTGAGCGGCATCACCCAGCGGTCGTCGGCGGTGCGGTAGAACCGGAACCCCAGCGCCTGGCTCGGGTTGGCCGCCGCGCTCTGCGGGAAGCCGTTGACCAGCTCCCACTTCCGATCGTAGAACGGGCACAGCCGGTGCGGCGCGACGCGCAGGTCGACGCCGATGTCCTGGCCGTCGCCGCCGCGCAGCCGCCAGAGTTTCGCGATCGCCGCCGACTTCGCGGCCAGTGCGATGGCCGACGCGCCGCCGAGGCGCAGCGTGCTCGGGACGACCGGGTCGGCGCCGTCGAAGGTGATCGTGCCGCCGGTGTCGGCCGGGCTCATCCCGATGCCGGACAGCAGGTCGGCGAGCTCGGCGTGCGGGTCGAAGGCGTCGCCGGTCGCCGGGTGGGCGACCGCGTGCGCGACCCGGTCGGTGAGCGTCATCGGGAGTCCTTCCGCTGCAGGAGTTCTTCGGGGACGGGCACCAGCCGGGCGCGCAGGTACTCGCCGACGGCCTTGCCGACCTGGTCGACGCGCAGGTTCGCCGAGCCGCCGGTGCCGAGCAGCCCGCGCAGGACGAAGTGCACGGCCCGCAGGTGCGGGAACTCGTGCCGGACGATCTCGAGTCCGGCGGTCTCCGGCAGCAGCGTGCGGAGCCCGGCCGTGCTCAGCGTCCGCCGCAGCCACGGCCAGGCGTCCGGGTCGGCGGTCCAGACGCCGAGGTTGCCGTTGCCGCCCTTGTCGCCGCTGCGGGCGTGCGCGACCGTGCCCAGCGGCACGAGCCGGGTCCCCGCCGGCTCTTCGGTGGGGTCCGGGTGCGCCGGTTGGTCCACAATGGACGTCTGAGGTGGCGGCGGGACGTCTTGTGCTCGCCCGTCGGCGAAAACGACACGGTGCGGAACGACGTCGGCGTCCAGCACGGCGGGCCAGTAGTCGATCCGCGGCCGCGGCCGGACGGCCAGTTCGCCGCCGCCGTCGTGGAAGAAGCCGGGGATGCTCTGGAGGTACAGGCTGCCGATCCGCTTCGCGAGCCCGAAGCGTTCGAGGGGTTCTTTCTCGCGGGACGTCGCCATGATCCGGACGGCCGCGGTGGCGTCCCACTGGCTGCCGGGGTCCGCGGCCGGGACGCCGATCCGCGTGACGTCGAGGTCGACGCCGTCCGCGCGGCCGAGCTGCTCGCGCAGCAGGGCGATCTTCGCGTCGACGTCGAGGCCGGTGACGTACACGGTGTTGACGACGCTGTACCCGATCTGCCCGAACAGCGCGACCTTGGTGGTCGGGGGCGGCGGCGAGCCGGTCGCGCCGGTGATCGCCACCCGGTCGGGGCCGGCCGGGGTGAGGCGGACGTCGTCGAGGTGGACGGTGACGTCGGGGTTGAGGTAGCGCGGGCCCTGGATCTCGTAGACGAGCTGGGCGGTGACGGTGTCGGCGGTGACCGTGCCGCCGTCGCGGGTGTGCTTGGTGATCACGCAGCCGCCGTCCGCGGCGATCTCGGCGATCGGGAAGCCGGGCTTGACCATGCCCGGGACGCCGGTGAAGCCGGAGAAGTTGCCGCCGACGGCCTGCGGCCCGCATTCGACGACGTGCCCGGCGACGACGGCGCCGGCGAGCCGGTCCCAGTCGCCGGCGGCCCAGCCGTGCCACCACGCGGCCGGCCCGGCGGCCAGCGACGCGTCGGTGACCCGCCCGCACACGACGACGTCGGCGCCCCCGGCGAGCGCGGCGGCGATGCCGTGGCCGCCGAGGTAGGCGTTGGCGGCGATCGGCGTGGTGCCCCAGCTCGACAGGGGGCGTCCGGTGTCGAGGTGGGGCAACGGGTGCGTGGCGGCCAGCGCGTCGAGGTCCGCGAGGAGGTTGTCGCCTTCGACGTGCGCGACCGACAGCGTGACCCCGGCCTCGGCGGCGGCCGCGCGGACGGCGTCGGCGAGCCCGGCGGGGTGGAAGCCGCCGGCGTTGGTGACGACCTTGACGCCCCGCTCGGCGAGGGTCGCGAGGTGGGGCCGCAGCTGGTCGAGGAAGTAGTCGACGTAGCCGCGCGCGGGATCGCGCCGGTGCCGCGCGGCGAGCACGGCCAGGGTGATCTCGGCGAGGTAGTCCCCGGCGAGGACGTCGACGGGGTCGCCGTCGAGCGCTTCGGCGAGCGCGGTGAAGCGGTCGCCGAGGTAGCCGGAGAAGGTGCCGATCCGGATCGCCCGGTCCCGCATTTCCCGCTCCCCCCGCCGACGGCTGGTCGGTTCCGACGCTAGCCGCCCGCGGCGGGCGCGGCATCCCCGGCTCGCGCCGGGCCGCACCTCGGCGCCTGCGCCCGCACCCGGCGGGCGGGTGCGGGCACGGAGATCGATTCACTCGTTCGGGGATCACCCGGTGTCCGCGGCTGACCTGCGGATTCAAGGTCCTTGCAAGGTTTCGCCACGGTGCGCGGGGCATCCTTGTGGGGTACGCCGGACCGGGCCGTCGAGGGGGCGGCTCCGGTCCGGCGCGCCGTTCGGTCACGTCCCGGACGGCGCTTGGAGGATCCACGTGCGCCCGTCGGGATCGCGGACGCTCATCTCGCGCGTCCCGAAGTGGGTGTCGGCGAACGGGCTGACGACCTCCACCGGCGCGCAGGCTTCGAAGGTGTCCTCGGCGGGGACCTTGATGACGACCTGCATCCCGGTCGGCTGGTCCTGCGGCACCTCGGCGACGAACAGGTAGGCGCCGTCGCCGTTGCGCAGCAGTCCCGAGCTGTGGTCCGTCGCGAAGTCGATCTCGAACCCGAGCGCCTGGAAGAACTTGGTGGCCTTCCCCCAGTTGTGCGTCTCCAGGTACAGGGCTTCGACGCGGTCACTCTTCATCGCTGTTCTCCTTCTGAGTCGGCCGTGGCGGTGGCGAGGTACTGGCGCAGCGCCGCGGTGACGAGGGCCGACAGCGACTGTTCGGTGTCCACGGCGTGGTGCTTGACCTCCCGGATCAAGTCCGTCGGCAGGTACACGTTGAACTGCTTGACGTCCTTGTCGCTCATGACAGGATGCTAGCACGCTAGCTCACTAGGCGACTAGAACGCCGTGAAGGGCACCTTCAGGGCGTTCAGGTCCCTGAAGGTGCCCCTCACGGCACTTCAGGCCGGGGTCAGCTCGCCAGGACGACCGAGCGGGTCAGGTGGGCCGGGCGGTCCGGGTCGCGGCCCGCCGCTTCGGCGAGGGCCACCGCCAGGCGCTGGACCAGCACCAGCTCGGCCAGCGGGTCCAGCTCGCCCTGCCGCAGGTACCCGCCCGTCGCCTCGATCTGGCGGACCAGGCCCGCGTCCAGGGGCGCCAGGCTCCAGACCGCCCGGCCCGGCGCGGCCACGGCGATCGGGCCGTGGCGGTACTCCATCGCCGAGTACGACTCCGTCCACCAGGCCGCCGCCTCGCGGACCTTCAGCGCCGCCTCGTTCGCCACTCCGACGTGCCAGTCCGCGCCCAGGAACGAGAGCTGCGACGCCGCGAGCAGCTCCGGGGCGAGCGGGGTGGTCAAGGCGCGGGAGACGTCGGCCAGCGCCCGGTCGATCGGCAGGCCCAGGTGGGCGCGCAGGAGCAGCAGCTGCGTCGTCGGGAACCGGGTCTGGACCACCGAACGCTCGTCGGCGTACGGCAGGCGGACGACGTCGTCGGACAGCGCCGCCGCCGGCGAGTCGGCCACCGCGGTGATCGTCGTGACGCGGGTGCCCGGCCGCGTTCGTTCCAGCGCGGTCAGGATCTCCGTCGTCGTGCCGGAGCGGGTCATCGCCAGCACGCGGTCGTACGGCCGGTCGAGCTTCGCCTCCGACGCCGCGAAGACGTCGGTCAGGCCGTGGCCGGCGTCCTCGCGCAGCCGGGCGTAACTCTGCGCCATGAACCACGAGGTGCCGCAGCCGATGACGGCGACGCGCTCCCCCATCGCGGGCAACGCGGGTGCGTGCAGCGGCAGTTCCCGGACCACGCGCGCCCAGCACTCCGGCTGGCTGGTGATCTCGTCGAGGGTGTGGGACATCGTTCTCCTGAATCAGTGGCCGAGAAGGGTACGCAGTGCGGGCTGGAGACGGTCGCCGTGCGCGCGGACCAGGTCGTCGCACAGCTCCCAGATCCGCTCGACCGGCAGCGATGCCGCCGTGGCGGGGTCGGTCATCGCGGCGTGGCGGATGTGCCGCGGGTCGTCCTCGATCGCCGCGCGCACGACCAGGTCGTTCATGCTCAGGTACGTCCGGTTCAGCGCGGCCAGCTGCGGGGGCAGCGCGCCGATCCGGGTCGGCCGGACGCCGGTGCCGTCGACCAGGCACGGCACCTCGACCACACCACCCGTGGGCAGGTTCTCGATCAGGCCGCGGTTGACGACGTTGCCGTAGACCGTGCGCGGGGTGCCCGTGACGATGCTGTGGATGACCTGCGGCGCGTACTCGTTGGTGCCTTCGACGGGCAGGGGCTCACCGGCGGCGACGGCGTGGCGCGTCCGCTCGTACTCGGCCTCGTTCTCCGCGACGATCTCCAGGTACGCCCCGACCGGCAGCCGCAGCCGCTCGATCTCGCTGTCGTGGTGCAGGTACCAGGGCACGTACTCGGCGGAGTGCTCGCTGGTCTCGGTCGGGTAGAAGCCGAGCCGCCGGAACATGTCGAACCGGACGCGCCGCCGCAGCTGCTCGTCGCCCTCGGCCAGCGACGTCAGCCGCGGGTAGAGGTCGGTGCCGCCGTGCTCGAACCGCAGCACCCAGGCCTGGTGGTTGACGCCGGCCGCGACGTAGGTGACCTCGTCGAACGGCACCCCGACCAGCTCGGCGAGCCCGTGCACCGTCCAGTACACCGAGTGGCACAGCCCGACGACCCGCGTCAGCCCGGTGGCCTCGCTCAGGTACTGGACGTTCATCGCCATCGGGTTGGTGTAGTTGAGCAGCCACGCTTCCGGGCAGACGTCGGCGATGTCCGCGCCGAGTCCCTTCAGGAACGGGAACGTCCGCAGGGCGCGGAAGATCCCGCCGATGCCGAGGGTGTCGCCGATGGTCTGGCGCAGGCCGTAGCGGGCCGGGACGGCGAAGTCGGTACGCGTCGACTCCCCCATCCCGATCTGGACCATGTTCACGACGAAGTCCGCGTCCGCCAGCGCTTCCCGGCGGTCGGCGTGCGCGGTGAGCAGGGGTTTGACACCGCGGGCGGCGGCGATCTGCCGGGCCGCGGCCAGCGCCGTCGCCAGCCGTTCCGGGTCGATGTCGTGCAGGGCGACGTGCACGCCGTCCAGCTCGGAGTAGGTGAACAGGTCGGCGAGCAGGCCCTGGGTGAACACGACGCTGCCCGCGCCGACGAAGGTGATCTTGGGGGTGGTCATGCGTGATCCGATTCGGTGCGTTCGAGGTGGACGAGGACGTCGTCCCACGTGGCCTGGCCGGCGGTGCCGCCGCGGGCGCGGACCGAGAAGCCGCCGCAGACGACGCCGCAGCGCAGCGCCGTCCCGAGCGGCAGCCCGGCCAGGACGCCGGCGAGGAACCCGGCGTTGAAGCTGTCCCCGGCGCCGACGGTGTCGACGGCGGTCACCGGGATCCCCGGGGTGGTGGTGAGTTCGCCGTCGCGGCAGGCGAAAGCGCCGGCGGCGCCGTCCTTGACCACGACGGCCGGGCCGCGGGCGGCCAGCAGCGTGGCGGCCTCCCACGCGCCGGCCGCGCCCGTCAGCCGGCGTGCCTCGGCCGCGTTGGGCAGCAGGAAGTCCGTCTCTGACAACAGATCCCCGACTTCCCATCGCCCGGCCGGGTCGTCGTTCGTGTCGACGGACGTCGTCGCGCCGTGCCCGCGGGCGGCACGCAGCAGACCCGGCAACGAGGGCGCGAGCTTCGGGAGCAGGAAGCACGACGACGAGTGGACGTGCCGGCTCGCCGCGAGCAGCTCCGGCGGGACGTCGCCGGCGCCGATCGCGGCCAGGGTGCCCGGCGCGGTGACGATCGCGCGGTCGCCGTCGCGGGTCAGGACGGTGGTCAACGGCGTCGGCAAGGACGGGTCGATCCGCAACGCGCTGGTGTCGACGCCGCGTTCGTCGAGGGCGTCGCGGACGAACCGGCCGCCGGCGTCGTCGCCGACGCGCCCGGCGAAGGCGACCTTCAGGCCCAGCCGGGCGGCGCCGGCGGCGGTGATGGCGCCCGAGCCGCCGAGGGTGAGCACGCCGGAGTCGGCGAGCTGCTCCCGCTGGCCGAACGCCAGGTCCGTCCGTAGTGGACCGATGATGACGTCGGGGTTGGCGTCGCCGACCACGAGCAGGTCGAACCGGTGCACGCTCACCCCTTGAGCCCGCTGGAGGTGATGGACTGGATGAACGTCTTCTGCGCGCCGAGGAACGCGAGCAGCACCGGCAGCACGGTGATCACGTTGCCCGCCATCACCGCGGCCCAGTTGGTGTGGTGCTGGCCCTGGAACGTCGTCAGGCCCAGCTGCAGCGTGTAGACGGTGTCGTGGTTGAGCGCGATCAGCGGCCAGGTCAGGTCGTTCCAGGTGCTCAGGAACGTCAGCACGGCCACGGTGCTCAACGCAGGCCGCGACAGCGGCAGCACGATCGTGAACAGCACGCGCAGCCGCGAGCAGCCGTCGATCCAGGCGGCCTCTTCCAGTTCCCGGGGCAGGGACAGGAAGAACTGACGCAGCAGGAACACCGCGAACGGCGTCACCAGCGACGGCACGATGAGCGCGCCCAGGCTGTCGATCAGGCCGAGCTTCTTCATCACCAGGAACGTCGGGATCATGGTCAGCTGGAACGGGATCGCCATCGTCGCGATCATCAGCGCGAGCAGCGCCCGCGACCCGGCGAACCGCATCCGCGCGAACGCGTACCCGCCGAGCGCGCCGAACAGCAGGTTCGACACCACGGTCACCGCCGACACGATCAGCGAGTTCGTGAACCAGCGCACGAACAGGGCGTTGTCGAGGACGTAGCGGTAGCCCGAGAAGTCCACGTGGGACGGCCAGAGCGCGGGCGGGAACCGGTTGATCTCGGCGTTGCTCATCACCGAGCTGAGCAGCAGCCACACCAGCGGCGCGGCGAACACCACGGCCAGCGGCACGAGCAGCAGGTGCCAGGGGCTGAACGGCAGCCGCGGGCGGCGCAGCACGGGCAGCACCCGCGGCGCGGGCACGCTGTCGATCCGGGCGGTCATCGGAGCACCTTCCGAGCCATCTTCCGGGGCCGGCGGAGCAGGCGGACGGCGACCACGACGACCAGCAGGGCGACCGCGAGCACGTAGGCCGACGCCGCGCCGTAACCGGCGGTGAAGTTCTTGAACGCCTGCTCCCAGACGAAGTAGACGATCACCGTGGTGGAGCCGAGCGGGCCGCCCTTGGTCGTCACGTACACCAGGTCGAACACCTGCAGCGACGTGATCAGCTGCCACACCACCAGGAACGCCGTCACCGGCGTGATCGCCGGCAGCGTGACGTGCCGCAGCACGCGCCAGGTGCCCGCGCCGTCCAGCCGCGCGGCCTCGACCAGCGACGGCGGGACGTCCTGCAGCGCGGCCAGGTAGACGATGACGCAGAACCCGGTGCCGCTCCACAACGTGATGGCCACGAGCACCAGCAGCGCCTGCCCCGGATCGGTCAGGAACCCTTGCGGGGACACGCCGAGGTGGTGCAGCAGCGAGTTGGCCGCGCCGAACTGCGGGTCGAGGATGAACGAGAACAGCACGCCCTGCGCGGTCGCCGAGAGCACGAACGGCACGAAGACCAGCGTCCGGTAGACGCCGATCAGCCGGATGCGCCGGTTCAGCGCCTGCGCCAGCAGGAAGCCGAAGAAGATGCTCAGCGGGACGTAGAGCACCGTGTACAGCGCGGTGTTCCCGACGGCCTGGGCGAAGTTCGGGTCCTGGGCCAGCGCCGCGTAGTTGTCCCAGCCGACCCACCGGCTGGGCGTCACGAGGTCGTCGACCTGGAACGACAGCAGCAGCGACCAGGCCACGGGCACCACGCCGAGGCCGAGGATGATGAGCACGGCGGGTGAGACGTAGGCCCACGCGGCCGCGCTCTCACGGCGACGGCGCTTCTTGGCGTGAACCTGTGCGGGCGGGACGGTGATGGGCCTCGGCAGTCCGGGCATGGCGGCTCCCTAGCGGGGGATGATCAGGGCGGCGTCGGCGGCCGCGGCGCAGTCGCGCAGCGCGTCGGCCGGGGTGGCCCGGCCGAGCAACACGGCGACGATCGCGGTGCCGACGGCCGCCGACACCTGCGGGTAGGCCGGGTGCACCGGCCGGACCCGCGCGTTCTCGAGCGCGTCGACGAACACCGGCAGCCCCGGCGTCTCGGCGGTCTTCTCCTGCCACGCGGGCAGTTCCTGCGTCCGGCGGCTCAGTGGCAGGCTGCCGGCGCCCTCGTCCCAGCGGACGTCCTGGGCCGGGTCGGCCAGCCAGGCCAGGAACGTGCGCGCCGCCGCGACGCGCTCCTCGCCGTTGTCGAACAGCGTCCAGGTGTCCGGCCCGGAGATGGTGCCGGGACGGCCGCTGAAGCTGGGCAGCGGCACGACCGCGTAGTCGACGCCGGCGTCGGCGATGTCGGGCAGCTGCCACGGCCCGGTGGGGACCATGCCGATGTGCCCGGCTTCGAACGCCTGGTACATCTGCTCGCTGCCGGACTTCGGGTCGAGGTAGACGGCCTTCGCCGCGGCGAGGTCGCGGACGACTTCGAGGGCCCGCACCCCCTGGTCGGCGAACCCGATGCCGCGGCCGCCGGCGCCGATCACGTCGCCGCCGAGGTCCCACACCATCGGCCACAGCCGCCACACGGTGTCCTCGTCCCCGGTGGCGGGCCAAGCGGTGCCGAAGGTGCCGTTGGCCGCGTCGGTGAGCTTCTTCGCCGCCTCGACGAAGTCGCCCCACGTCCAGCCCGCGACGGGCAGCGGGATCCCGGCCGCGTCGAACAGCGTCTTGTTGCACACCACGGCCAGCGAGTCGAGCAGCGCCGGGACCGCGCGCACCCGGCCGTTGACCGTCACCGCTTCCCGTGCCGGGGCCCAGAAACCGGGCCCCGCGTCGACGAGGTCGGTGACGTCGACGACGCTCGGGCTGCGCGCGACGCTGGCGAGGTCCGAGCCGAAGACGTAGGCGATGTCGGGGAAGGACCCCGACGCCAGCGCCGCGGTGATCTTCTGCAGCATCGCGTCGGCGAGGACACCGCCGCCGAGGTCGATGCGGATCCCCGCGTGGGTCCGGTGGAAGTCCGCGACGAGCTCGTCGAGGACCTTCTTGCCGGTGTCGGTCTGGCCGTGCCAGACCTCGACCGTCACCGGCCCGCCGTCGCTCCCGACGGCCGCGCCGCACCCGGCCAGCGCGGTGCCGAGGGTGAGACCGCCGACACCGCGCAGGAAAACCCGCCGGTCCATCAGCAGGTCTTGCGGACGTAGCCGGACTCGCCCTTCGGGACGACGTCGAGGTCGCGGCGGACGATGCTGAGCGAGCTCCACCGGCTGCAGGCGGTCTTGAGACCGGCGTCGGTGTACTCGATGACGATCACGTGGTCGCCGAACGCGGGCGTGAACTCGCCGCAGTTCTTCTGCTGCCCGCACTCTTCGGCGATGGCGAAGTCGAGCCCGTTGGCCTGGCGCTGGCCGGCCAGCTCGCTGGTGTTCTTCTGGCCGATCGCGAGGCCCTTTTGGTGGGCGTGCGCGGAAAGCAGGCGGATGTAGGCCTGGGCGTCGCTGTCGGAGAGCAGGCCGCGGGAGCGCGTGAAGCTGTCGTAGTTGTCCGGCTCGATCGCCTGGTAACCGCGCGCGGCGCAGTCGTCGACCCAGGCGTTGACCTTGGCCGCGACGCGCGTGCGCTTGTCGGCGGTGTGCAGGTCGAGCAGCGCCTCGTCCCAGTCCTCGTCGACGACGACCTTGCCGTTCGCGTCGCGCAGCAGCAGGTCGCCCCACTCCCCCTCGGCGCCGGGCTGGGACTGGAAAGCGTTGACGTAGCAGATGTTGTAGAGCCCGGCGGCCGGTGCGGCCGTGTGGTCGCGGCTGACGACCTTGACGCCGGCGGGCGGGGTGTAGGCGCCGCCGATCTGGTAGTCGAAGCCCGCCTTGACCGGTGGCGGGGTGACCGCGGCCGGGGCGGCCGAGGCCGTGCACGCGCTACCGCCGAGGACGGCGGCCGCGAGCGCGGCACTGGCGAGGAACTGAACGCGGGAGAAGGGCATCATCGAACTCCGGATGATGGTGGGCACGACCCCGCCTCGGACCACGAGCGCGTCCTGGCGACTCAGTCCGGGCTCGCGGCGGAGGCCGACATACCGGCTGGGCGTACCTCTGACGTCGGGCGTCCGTTCCGACGTGCCCAGAAGTAAAGCGAGCAGGACCGGGCATGTCAAGTGCTCGATACTGGGGTTTCTCCGTCGTTAATGGACAGTTTCGAGCAGTTACAGCTCAGTGCGCGCCGACTCCGCGCAGCAGGGTGGCGACGAGCAGGTCCGCCGCCTCCGGGGCGCTCGACGGCTGCCGCGACGCCAGGTGCAGCAGCTGGATCACGACGTTGTACACCCAGCCGTCCGGGACGTCCGCCCGGAAGAAACCCTCCGCGGTGGCACGCGCGATGAACGCGTCCACCTCGGCGATCACCCGGCCGCGACGGTCCTGAATGGACGGTTCGGCCCGCATCCGGGTCAGCTCGACCGGCCACGTGCGGTTGACCTCGATGACGCCTTCGGCGTAGCGGTGCAGGGCCACCGGAACCGGCGCTTCGCGCAGCCGCGCGTGGCCGACGGCCTCCTCGACCGCCGTCAGCCGGGCGTCGTAGATCGCGGCCAGCAGCTCGTCACGGGACGCGAAGTGGCGGTAGACCGTGCGGCGGTCCACGCCGGCCGCGGCGGCGATCGCGGCCACGCCGGTCGCCGGGTCCTCGGCGAGCAGGCGCGCGCCCGTCGTCAGGACGGTCTCGAGGTTGCGGACCGCGTCGGCTCTCATACCGTGAGCTTACCGTCACAGCAGGAATGAGGTACGAGCCATAAGCGCTACAGTGGTGTGACAAATAGGAGGCGACCGTGATCACCTGCGACAAGCTCTTCATCGGCGGCGAATGGACCGAGCCGAGCGGCCCGGACCTGCTGGACCTGGTGTCCCCGCACGACCAGTCGCCGCTCGGCCGCGCCGCGCAGGCCCTCCCGGCCGACATCGACCGCGCCGTCGCCGCGGCCCGCGCCGCTTTCGACGCCGGCACCTGGCCGAACACTCCGCCCGCCGACCGGATCGCCGTGCTCCGCAAGCTCAACGCGCTGCGCGAGGCGCGCGCGGACGACGTCGCCACGATCATCTCCGCCGAGAACGGCTCGGCGCTCTGGTTCACCCGCGCGGGCCAGACCGGGCTGACCCGGCAGGCGAACGCCTACCTCGATGCGGCCGAGGCGTTCGGCTGGGAAGAGACCTTGACGCCGTCGGACCCGGGCGTGCCGGTCCGCTCGGTCGTGCGCCGGGAAGCGATCGGCGTGGTCGCCGCGATCATCCCGTGGAACTCGCCGTTCTCCGCCGCGCTGGCCAAGGTCATCCCGGCGCTGCTGGCCGGGAACACCGTGGTGCTCAAGGTTTCCCCGGAGAACTCGCTCAGCATGAACCTGCTCGCCGGGCTGCTGGCCGAGGCCGGGCTGCCGCGCGGCGTCGTCAGCGTGCTGCCGGCCGACCGCGAGACCAGCGAGTACCTGGTGAAGCACCCGGACGTCGACAAGGTCGCGTTCACCGGCTCGACCCGCGCGGGCCGCCGGATCGCTTCGCTGGCCGGCGAACAGCTCAAGCGCGTCAGCCTCGAACTCGGCGGCAAGTCCGCGGCGATCATCCTGCCCGACGCCGACCTCGGCGCGGCGATCCCGGGCCTGAGGTTCGGTTCCCTGCTCAACAACGGCGAGGCCTGCATCGCCCAGACCCGCATCCTCGCGCCGCGCGGCCGGTACGACGAGGTCGTCGCCGGGCTCAAGGAGATGGTCGAGTCGCTACCGGTCGGCGACCCCGCCGACGAGAAGACGTTCATCGGCCCGATGGTCCGGCCCGACCAGCAGCAGCGGGTGCGCGACTACATCTCGCTCGGCGTCGAGGAAGGCGCCCGGCTCGTCACCGGCGGCCCGGACGTCCCGGCCGGGCTGGAACTCGGCAACTACGTCACGCCGACGCTGTTCGCCGACGTCTCGAACACGATGCGCATCGCCCAGGAGGAGATCTTCGGGCCGGTGCTGGTGGTGATCGCCTACGACGACTCGGACGGCACCGAGGACGACGCCGTGCGCATCGCCAACGAGTCCGAATACGGGCTCTCCGGCGGGGTCTGGTCCGCGGACCGGGAGCACGCGCTCGCCGTCGCCCGCCGCCTGCGGACCGGCACCGTCACGGTCAACGGCGCGCCGATCGGCTTCGACGGCCCCTTCGGCGGCTTCAAGGCCAGCGGCTTCGGCCGCGAATACGGCGTTGTCGGGCTCACGCAGTACATCGAGTACAAGACCGTCACGGTGCCGGCGTGACCGCGTCGGTCGACGCCGCGGCCGGGTACCCCGAGCGCGCGTACGGCCGCCTGGACGTCCTGGTGAACAACGCGGGGTTGCCGCTGCCGCGGGAGTCGCCGTCGCCGCGGATCGTCAACGTGGCGAGCAACTCCGCGAGCTTCGCGAAGGCCACCGGGCCGGGATCGATGTTCGCCCGCTCGCACGACTCGTTCGCCTGCTCGGCGACGACGGCCGGACCGGCGGGTTCTTCGACGAGGACGGGCCCGCTGCCGTGGTGCTCAGCCGCGCGCGGGCACGGCGCTGGTGTGGGTGAACTCGACGGTCGAGAGCATCGAGGTGTCCGAGGCGGGCGTGCGCTGCCGGCCGAACGTGAGCACCTTCGCCGGCTCCACCGCGAAGATCAGGGCGTCGTTGCCGCCCTGGCGCAGGCCGTCGTCGCCCACCTCGTACTTCCAGCTGCCGTCCCACTTCTCGAGGTACGCGACGGCGAGGCGTTCGAGGGTCGGGCGGTCGGTGACGCGCCGCGCCTCACCCTCGACCATGACGTCGAGGCCGTCGTCCCAGCTGGTGCGGCCGGTCGTCAGCACGACGTGCGGGTTCACGGTCAGGTTGCGGCACTTCTGTTCGGTGGCCCCGGTCCCGAAGCAGAGCTTGCCGTCCAGCCACACCGCGACCAGCGGCGTGACGTGCGGGCGGCCGTCCGCACGGACGGTGGTGAGCCAGCTGATCTGCGCGGTTTCGAGCACTTCCCGCGTCGTGGCCCAGTCGGTGGGCCGCGTGCCGGGATCGCTGAACCGGTCGTCGAGGCGGATCGTCGGGTCGTTCATCGGTGAACTCCGATCATCAGTGGGTGAGGGAAGCGGTGTAGGCGGCCTCCATCCGGGCCGCGACGGTCGGACCGTCCGGCGCTTCTTCGTGGCGGGCGCCCGGTCCGAGGTGGGTTTCCCGCAGTTCGTCCATGAAGGCGTCCCACAGCGGCGGGCCGCCGGCGGTGAGCACCCCGGCGCGGGCGGCGTAGGCGTCGCCCACCGGGAGGTGCCGGACGCCCCAGGTGCTGAGCTGGACCAGCACGGGCACCAGCTCGATCGCCTGCTCGGTGAGGCTGTAGGTGACCTTCTGCTTGTGCGTGGGATCGCCGGCCCGGGTCAGCATCCCGTGCTCGACGAGCACGGCGAGCCGGTCGGCGAGGACGTTCGACGAGATCCGCTCGGGCCCGCCGAGCAGCTCGCGGAAGTGCCGCGCGCCGGCGAAAACGACGTCCCGCAGCACGAGCAGCGTCCAGCGGTCGCCGAAGATCTCCAGCGACAGGTTGATCGGACAGCCCGACCTCGTGTCCTTGCGCACTGCTCTCACCTCAGGACTGGTTGCATTACCGCACCAGTATGACGCACGGCGCCGTCGTCGGCAAACCGACGGCGATGAGGCCATCTTGAGGGTGCTGCGCCCGGCGCGCCGAGATGGGCCGAAGGGCAGTGGTCACCGCCTCGGTGATCTTCGGCAGCGGGATCACCGACGCCGCAACGGGGTCCACCCAGGGGCCGACTGCGTCTTCCACCGAGCCGGCACCGAAGGGCGAGTCAGCGCCCCGGACTCGGACCACATCAGCTACGCGTCGCACGCCTCGTTCAGCGATCCGGACGACAACAGGCTGGGCGCTCCAGGAGATCACCACGCGACTGCCCGGTCGAGTGATCGACGTGACGTCCTTCCGGGTACGTGAGCCGCGGTCAGCGGTAGGGGCGGAAGAACTCCCGCAGCTCCCGGGCGTAGACCTCCGGCTCCTCGAACGCGGCGAAGTGCCCGCCGTGCTCGGGTTCGGTGACGCGCACGGTGTTCGCCGTGCGCTCCAGCCACGCCCGCGGTGGCCGCACGACGTCGCCCCGGAACAACGCGAACCCGGACGGCACCTCCACCCGGCGGGCGAGCTGCTCGGCCGGGATCGCCGAGTTCGCGTGGTACATGCGCATCGACGAGCCGATCGTGCCGGTCAGCCAGTAGATCATGACGTTCGTCAGGATCTCGTCCTTCGTGTAGCTCCGCTCGATGTCACCGCCGGTGTCGCTCCAGCTCTGCAGCTTTTCGACGATCCACGCGGCCAGCCCGGCCGGCGAGTCGTTGAGGGCCGCCGCCGCTGTTTGCGGCTTCGTGCGGTGCATCGCGGCGTACGCGCCCTCCGTCGCACCCCACGCCGCGACGGTCTCGAACCACGCGAGCTCCTCCGGCGCCAGCTCCGCCCGGTCGCCCGAGAAGATCGGGAGGCCCGCGTCCGTGCGGTGGACCGCCACCACCCGGTCCGGGTGGTCGAGCGCGAGGTACCGGCTGACGTGGCTGCCCACGTCCCCGCCCGCCGCGCCGAACCGTGCGTAACCCAAGCCCGCCATCAGTTCCGCCCACAACCCGGCGACGGCGATGGAGTCCAGCGGCGGCCCGGCCGGCCGGTCGGAGTAGCCGAAGCCCGGCATGTCGGGCACGACCACGTCGAACGCGTCGGCGGGGTCGCCACCGTGCGCGCCCGGGTCGGTCAGCAGCGGGATCACCTTGCTGTAGCGCCAGAACGAGTCCGGCCAGCCGTGGCTGAGCACGAGCGGGAACGCGGGCCCGGCCGCCTTCGCGTGCACGAAGTGGATGCCGAGGCCGCCGACCGGGGCCCGGAACCGGGGCAGCTCCCCCAGCTCGGCTTCCCGCGCGGGCCAGTCGAACCCGTCGGCCCAGTAGGCGACCAGCTCGCGGAGGTAGCCGACGTCGGTCCCGAGCGACCACCCGGCGTCCTCCGGCGAGTCCGGGAAGCGGGTCGCGCGCAGCCGTGCGCGCAGGTCGTCGAGCACCGCGGGCTCGGTCTTCGGGGCGAACGGCTCAGGCGTGATCTCCGGCATGCCCGCACCCTACGACCCGATACGGCGGCCGGAATCCCGCCCGAAGACATTCCTTGACAAGAATATTCTTTCCAGTGAATACTTCAGGACATGGACGAGATCGCGGCAGCACTGGGAGACGGCGCGCGGTGGCGCATCGTGGAGCTCCTCGCGGAGCGGCCGCGGTCCGTCGGCGAGCTGGCCGAGCGCACCGGCCTGCGGCAACCGCAGACCACCAAGCACCTGCAGACCCTCGCCCGCGCCGGCCTCGTCACCATGGCCCCGCTCGGGCAGCGCCGGGTCTACGCGCTCAAAGCCGGCCCGCTCGCCGCTTTCGAAGCGCGGTTACGGGAGCTGGTCGGCGCCATCGAGGCGCACGCCGGCACCCGGGACGTCCTGGCGCGCTACCAGGCCGCGATCGAGGCGGAGACCGCCGCCGCGGACCGGCGGCAGTGGGCGGACGGACGCACCTTCTCCTTCGACCGCGTCCTGCCGGTGGCCCCGGACGTCGTGTGGCGGCACTGGGTCGACCCGGACCTGCTCGCGTCGTGGTGGGCGCCGCCGTCGCTGACGATCACCGAGTGCGTCCTCGAGCCGGCACCCGGCGGGCGCGTCGTGCTCGATTACCGCGACGCCGAAGGGCGCTACCGCTCCGAAGGACGGGTCCACGCCGCCGACGGACCCGGGCACCTCGCGTTCGAGCTCTCGGTGCTCGACGCGGCCGGGAAGGTCTCCTTCACCGGCCATTACGACCTGACGCTGACCGCGGATCCGGGCGGCACCCGTCTGCGGCTCGGCCTGCGCATCACCGAAACGACCGTCGAGGCCGCCGCGTTCGTCGCCGGGATCGAAACCGGCTGGGGCCAGGTGCTCGACAACCTCACCGCCACACTCATCCGACAAGAAGGACCACGCTCATGACCAGCACCACCGGCCGCAAGGTCACCGCGAACATCGCCCTCACCCTCGACGGGCACTACAACGGCCCCGCCGGCCCCGCCGACTTCGGCGCCATCGCCCCGTACGTGACCACCGAAGTCGCCCGGGACCACATGACGCGCATCTGGGAGAACGCGACGACGGCGGTGCTCGGCCGCACCAACGCCGAAGGCTTCCTCGGCTTCTGGCCGTCGGTCGCCGGGGACGAGAACGCCGACCCGCGCGACCGCGGCTACGCGAAGTGGCTCGTCGACACGGAGAAGGTCGTCCTGTCGACCACCCTGACCGAGGCGCCGTGGGAGCGCGCCCGCGTCGTGAACGCCCCCGCGGCCGACGTCGTCACCGGCCTCAAGGCCACCGGCACGGGCGAGATCCTCGTCAACAGCAGCGCGAGCGTCATCAAGCCGCTCCTCGCGGCGGACCTGATCGACCGGCTCTACCTGCTCATCTGCCCCGAGATCACCGGTGGCGGCGGCCGCCTGTTCGAGGACGGCCTGCCCGCGACCCAGTGGACGCTCGCCCGCCACGAAACCGGGGTGCTGGGCGAAACCGCCGTGATCTACGACCGCGTGCGCTGAACCGGCGGCTTCACCCGAAGCGCTTTGTCGACGCGGCAGGTCTTCGCGCCCCGATCACCCGACCGGGGCGGGGAGCCGAGTGAAAGATCACCATCCGGATTGCCGGGTTCCGGGGCCGGTGGCAGCGTCGGACGCGCCCGAACGCACACCACCACCACGAAACCCGGGAGCCCGGTATGACGACGACCGAAATGCCTGCCGTCCACGAGTGCACCGTCAGCGGCTGTTCCTACAACGACGACGGCTGCCACGCCTTCGCGATCACCGTCGGCGGCGACAACGGCTCGGCCGACTGCGGCACGTTCGTGCCGCTGAACACCAAGGGCGGCCTCGACCGCGTCACCGCGCAGGTCGGCGCCTGCTCCCGCGCGGACTGCCGGCACAACGCGGCGCTGGAGTGCACCGCCTCGAGCGTCCGGATCGGCGCCGGCGGCGGCACGGCGAACTGCCTGACCTACCAGAAGTAGGCCGGCCCCGGGTGGACGCCGCGCGTCCACCCGGGACACCTCACCCGGGGTCGAGGTCACTCACGAACGCGGTGCGCCGGTGGCTCACCGTTCGGGGTCCTCCGTACCGCGTGCCGCTGCCACGCGTCCTCGGCGTCGTCGGCGTCCACAGTGGACAGTGCGGCGCCGGTGCGGCCCGCGCCGCCGGAGCCGGTCACCCGCGTCATCGGGCCAGCCACTCCGCCAGCCGGGTCTCCGCGACCTGCGCGCCCGGCCCCGGCAGGAGGCTGTCCTTCTCCAGCAGCGTCCCGAAGTAGCGTGCCCGCGGGTCGGAGACGACCTCGCGCGCGTCGGACCGCGCGGCCAGCACCGTGCGGACCCACTCGTCGAGGCCGAACACCTCCGGGCCGCCGATCTCGATCGTGCCGCCGGCCGGCGCGCCGGCCGCGGCCCGGCCGACCGCCGCGGCCACCTCGGCGGCCGCGATCGGCTGGACCCCGCCGCCGGGCAGGCGCACGACGCCGTCCGTCGTCGCGGTGTCCGCGATGCCGCCGGCGAACTCGAAGAACTGGGTCGCGCGCACGATCGTGTAAGGCAGGCCGGCGGCCTCGATCAGTGCTTCCTGCGCGACTTTCGCCCGCAGGTAGCCGGACTCGGGCAGCCGCTCCGAGCCGACCACCGACAGCGCGACGTAGTGCCCGACCCCGGCTTCCTCGGCGGCGTCGACGAGGTTCCCGGTCGCGGTGCGGAAGAACGCCATGACGTCGTCGTCCGCGAATGACGGCGAGTTCGACACGTCGACCAGGACGTCCGCGCCCCGCAGCACTTCCTTCAGCCCTTCGCCGGTGATCGTGTCCACGCCGGTGCTGGGCGCGGCGGGCACCGCCTGGTGGCCGTGCTCCCCCAGCCGGGCCACGACGGTCGAGCCGATGAGTCCGGTACCGCCGATGACGACGATCTTCATGGTGTTCCTTTCGTCGGTGGTGTTCGTCAGGGAAGACAAGACAGCCCGCCGGATCGTGACAGCGACCTGCCTCACACCGCGGCCACCGCTAGGCTCGGGGTCAGGCCCGAAAGGGTGTGGTGAAGGGGATTCATGGACGTGACCGCCGACCTGGACGACGCGGCCGCCGTCTTCGCCGAGGTCCGGCCGCGGTTGTTCGGCATCGCCTACCGGATGCTGGGCGGTGTGGCCGACGCCGAAGACCTGCTGCAGGAGGTCTGGCTGCGGTGGCAGACCTGCGACCGGTCGGCCGTCACCAATCCGGGCGCCTACCTCGCCACGACGACCACGCGGCTGGCCATCAACGCGGGCAAGACCGCCCGCGCGCGGCACGAGACCTACGTCGGGCCGTGGCTGCCGGAGCCGGTGGACACCTCGGCCGACCCGCAGCTCGGCGCCGAACGCGCCGCGGCGCTGGAACTCGCGGTCCTGGTGCTGCTGGAGAGCCTGACGCCGACCGAGCGCGCGGCGTACGTGCTGCGCGAAGCGTTCGACTACCCGTACCGGCAGATCGCCGAGATCGTCCAGGCGACGGAACCCGCGGCCCGACAGCTGGTCAGCCGCGCCCGCAAGCACCTCGCGGCCGGCCGCCGCGCCCCGGCGAGCGCCCCCGAGCAGCGGCGCCTGCTGACGGCGTTCGTCGCCGCGGCCCAGGCGGGTGACCTGGCGGCGTTGGAGGACCTGTTCGCGGCGGACGTGGTGAGCTACTCCGACGGCGGCGGCGTCGCCCGCGCGTCGCGCATCCCGGTCCACGGCGCGACGACGGTGGCGAAGTACGTCCGCGCGTTCGCGGACCGCTTCTGGGTGGGTGTCGAGGTGGCGCCGGTGGTCGTCAACGGCCTGGACGCGGTGGTCCTGCGGCGTGACGGCGTCGCGTTCGCGGTCCTGACCGTCGCGGCGTCGGCCGAGGGCATCGACCAGGTCTTCTGGATGATGAACCCCGCCAAGCTCGCGGCGGTGTAGCCGGTCCGTCCACTGAGGACGGACCGGCTCACGCGCTCAGGCCGTGAGGGTGATCGCGGCGTCCGGTTCCGCGACCCGGAAGCTGAAGCTCTCCTCCAGGTACAGCGTCACGCTCTCGGCGTCGTGGTAGCTGTAGCCGACCGCGAGGTCCTGGCCCAGCTCCAGGAAGAAGTCGCCGCCGGCGAGGCTCAGGACCATCGCGCCGTCCAGGCCGGGGGCGCGGACGATCTTGCCGCCGCCGAGGACGCGGCGGACGTGGTCGAAGACCAGCTGGCCGCCGTGCTCGGTGCTCTCCACGATCCGGGTGTAGCCCGCCGGGCCGATCGCGAGGCCGTACGGGCCGTCGATGCCCGCGCGGCGCAGCGTGTCCACCGCCCGGGCGATCACGCCGGGGTACGCCTCGGCGTTCGCCCCCAGGGCCGGCCGGTCGTACGGGCACGTCTCGGCGATGCCGGTCATCCCCGCCGCCGCCCAGCCGTGGAACACCGCGCGGTTCTCGACCATCGCGATCTGCTTCGCGGCGCGGTCGAGGTCGTCGAACTCCAAGTCGTCGGCGCCGCGTTCGGCGTCGTCCAGCTCCGCGCGGGACACGGTGAACGGGACGCGGACCTCGGCCAGCGGCAACACGCGGCGCTGCCGGACGAGGACGCCTTCCTCACCGTCGGGCAGGGAGGACCCCTTGAGGGAGGTGGTCCGGCCCAGGTCGGTGGCGGAGTACTGCCAGCCGTGCGGACCGGCGACGTCGACCAGGCGCCGGGCGGCGAGGTGCGTGTGCAGCCGTTCCTTCGCCTCGGCGTCGACCTCCTTCCACCCCGCGTCCGTGATCGGGGCCAGACCGCGCATCAGGTGGTTCATGTTCAATCCCGTTCCTTGAGGCTGCCGATACCGAGCGAACCGTCGCCGGGGCCGGTACCGAGTTCCGCTTCGACGTACTCTTCCGGGTCGATGTCGCTGACGTCGAGATCGCGCGCACCCTCGTGCTGCCGCTTGAACTCGACGAACTTGCGGCCGAGCTCTTCGCGCAGACCGGGGTCGGCGTGCCGCCGGAAGTCGGCCAGACCCTCGTCCTCCTCCTCGGCCATGTGCTCGCTGTTCGCCATCCTGGCCTTCCGGACGGCGTCGAGCCAAGCGGTGCTGCCGACGGGGTGCAACGCGGCCTCGTGGACGCCGTCGCGGATGTCGTTGTGGTCGCCGATCGCGTCGAGCGTCTCCTCCTTCGCGTCTTCGCCGCGGCGGAGCAGGTGCGGGTAGAAGATCTCCTCCTCCGCCCGCGCGTGCACGTCGAGCAGGTCGGCCAGCGGTTGCCAGACCGCCGCCAGCTCACCGGCGTCGGAGATGTCGTCCATGCGGGCGAACTGCCGCCGGAACCAGTCGTGGTCGTCGAGGATAAGGCTGGTGATGTCGGCCATGCGGTCAGCCCCTGACCCGCGGTGTGGTGGAAGTAGCCATGCCCGTCTCTACCCCGTCCCCGGCACCGGAAAACACCGGACCGCCAGTCTCCGGCGCGGCCGGGTGCCGTGCCCGGCCGGACGCGGGGTTTTCACCCTTACGAGGGTGCCCGTGAACGGGGCCCGGGTCGGGTAGCCTACGGACGTGTTCACGAAGTGAACATCCTTTTCACGCCCTCGATCACCGCTCGCCGGAGGCTCCCCGTGACCAAACCGACCCGGTCGCCGGAGGCCACGCGCGCCGATCAGGCGGACATCCAGGCGGTGAGCCGCGTCAGCCAGATCCTGGCGCTGTTCGACCCGGCCACGCCGGAGGTGACGGCCGGCGAGATCGCCGAGCGGCTCGGCCTGAACCGCACCACCGCGTACCGGTACTGCACGTCCCTGGTCGCGGCCGGTCTGCTCGAACGCAGCGCCGAGGGCGGGTACGTCCCCGGTGGCCTGCTGCTGCAGCTGGGCGCGTTCGCCATCGGCCACCGCCGCGTCGTCAACCTCGCCCCGCGGCACATGCAGGCGCTGTCGCGCGCCACGCAGACCAGCGTCGTGCTCAGCCTGTGGGGCCTCACCGGCCCGGTGGTCTCCCGGGTCGAGGAGAACGTCTCGACGATCGTCGTCGTGTCGGTGCGCGTCGGCAGCCACCTGCCGCTGGACACGGCGCAGAGCAAAGTGTTCCTGGCCTACCACGCCGACCAGCTGTCGATGGAACGCCTGATGGCGAACCTGTCCGGTTCGGCGCGCGACGAGCTGCGCGACGACGTCGAACGCGTTCGCGAAGTGGGCCACTGTTCCGCGATGAGCACACCCGGCGTCGTCGCGGTGGCCGCGCCGGTGTTCGACGAGTACGGCATCTGCGCCACCATCGCCATCGTCGGCCCGGACAACACGCTCTCGATGTCGGACGACGCGCCGGAGCTGCGGGTCATCGCCGACACGGCGCGCGAGCTGACCCACGAGCTGGGCGGCCACTACCGCCCGGACGACCTCAGCCGCGCGGTGTAGGGCAACCAGGCCGGCGACGGCAGCGGCGGGATCTCGGCGTACTCCCGCGCCCCGGCCAGCGCGCTGCCCACGAACGTCGCCAGGTCCAGGCCTTCCAGCCCGGCGACCAGCTTCGCGATCACCCCGGGACCCTCGATCCACAACGCCGTGACGACCTCGACGGCCGACGCGCCCGAGGCGAGGAACCGCCGGACGTCGTCGGCGGTGCGGGCGCCGTTGGTGCCGATCAGCGGCACGTCCGCGCCCAGGGCCAGGCGCGTCTTGCCGACCCAGTACAGGCTCATCGGCAGGCACCCTGGCGCACTCCACGCGCCCCAAGAGCCGAGGACCGCGCCGCCGTCGAGGTCGGGCAGGAAACCCGGGTACCGGCCGACCAGGCCGATCGCGTCCGCGCCCGCCGAGCGGGCCGCGCGGGCGAGCGCGACGACGTCGGACGCCTGCCCGGGCAGCTTGACGAACAGCGGCACGTCGACGGCGTCCCGCACGGTCCGGACGGCTTCGCCCACCGCGTCCGCTTCGGTCAGCTGGCGCACCGCGGACGCCTCACGGCCGTGCGGGGCGCCGATGTTCAGCTCGACGGCGGGCACCACGGCCGCCAGGGAACGCCCGATGCGCGCGGCCGCGGCGGGTTCCCCGAGGGTGATGCTGCCGATGACCGGGCAGCCCCGCGGGGCGCCGTACGCGCCGGCGTCGGAAAGGATCGCGAGCCAGTCGTCCAGGTCCACCTGGGCGAGGCCGGAGCGGTTGAGCAGGCCGTCTTCGAGCCGCGCTCCGCCCGGCGGCCGCACCGCGCCGCCGGGCGAGACGAACGCGTAGTCCGCGATGTCCAGCTGCCGCCGGGCGGCGGCGCTCTCGTTGACGGACTTCGCCACCACCGCCCCGGCTCCCGCGTCGACGCAGGCGAAGAGCCCTTCGCGGGTCATGGTCAGCTCGGACGAACCGACCCAGACCGGGTTGGCGGTGGCGAATCCACCCGGCTGTCCGATCAGGACAGTGCCGGGATCGTGCTGTCGTCGCCCATGTCGACGTCCTTGGTCTCCGGGCCGAGGAAGCCGCCCAGGCTGATCAGCACGCCGGCGAGCGCGATGAGCACCGCGGGCGCCAGGTGCGCGGGCATGACGCCGTCGAACCGCTGCAGGTAGAACTGGTAGAACGCCGGGGCGATGAGGGCGAGGCTGTAGCCGACGCCGTAGCCGGTGGAGCGGATGCTCGCCGGGAACCGCTCGGTCAGGTACGCCGCGATCGGGCCGAACGTGCCGACGGTGAAGATCCCGATCAGCACACCCCAGCCGAGCGCCGCGCCGAAGCCGCCGTCGGACGCCATCAGCAGCGTGTACGAGCCGGCGCCGATCACCAGGACCGCGAGGCCGTAGCCGATGTAGAACCGCCTTCGCCCGATGCGCTGGGACAGCAGCCCGAAGAACGGGTACGACAGCGCGGCGGCGGCGTTGATGACGAGCATCGTCATCGTGACCTCCTTGCTGGAGAGCAGGAGGTGCGACTTCAGCTGCGCGGGCGTCACGGCGGCTTCCATGTTGGTCGCCAGCCAGGTGCCGGTCATCAGCACGAACACCTGCGCCAGCGCCCGCGGGTACTTCACCAGCAGCCGGACGAACGGCATCTTGTGCTTCTCGCCGGTCAGCTCCGCCGGCGTCTCGTGCACGTTCTTGAGGTAGTAGCGGAACAGCACGGCCGCCAGCGCCGCGCCGACGAAGAACGGGATCCGCCAGCCCCACTGGACGTAGGCGCTGTGCAGCCCGGCCGAGGGCAGCAGCTGCAGCATCAGCAGCGTGATCGCGGCGATCACGGCGTACGCGGCGGGCGAGGTCGACGTGATGATCGAGGCGTAGAGGCCGCGCTTGTGCTTCGGGCTCCACTCCATCGCGAGCGGCACCGCGGTCGTGTACTCGCCGCCGAGGAAGATCCCGTCGACGAACCGCAGGCCGATGAGCAGGCCGACCGACCACACCCCGATCGTCTCGTGGCCGGGCAGGCACGCGGTCAGCAGCGTGATGGCCCCGAAGCCGCCGACGGCGACCAGCGTCGTGCGCTTGCGCCCGACGGTGTCGGCGAAGTGCCCGAAGATGATCGCGCCGAGCGGGCGGCCGATGAGCGTGGACGCGAACACGAGCGACGCCAGCAGCGCCGTCGTGCTCGCGCTCAGGTTGGCCGCCTGGAAGTACGCCGTCGCCGGTGCGAGCACCACGATCGGCAGGTAGATGTCGAACTGGTCGACGAAGTAGGCGAGGGTCCCGCCGCGGACGGCGGCGCGCACCTTGGCGCTGTCCGGGCCGTGCGGGACGCGGGGGCTGACGTCGTCCAAGGCCGTCGATCGCGGCTCTGCGGCGGGTGGCGGTACGGACATCGTCGTCCTCCGAGGGCTCTGGCTACTCGCAGCGCGTAGGTGACCACACCGAGTGCAATCCGAACTGCGAGTTCACGAAGTGAACAACGGATACCGTAAACACGAGATCCTCGCCGCACAAGAGGGTCTCCAGGGTTGACACGCGGTCTTATAGTGAACTTCGAATTCACAATGCGAACGAAGGGCTGCCCATGAGCCAGCGTCCCGCCATCGCCGCCGTCCTGGACGGTCTGGTCGACATGCACGTCCACTCCGGGCCCAGCCCGTTCCCCCGGCGCTTCGACCACGTCGAGGCCGCGCAGGACGGCGCCCGGATCGGGCTGCGCGCCATGGTCGCGAAGTCCCACCACCACAACACCCAGATGGACGTCCTCGCGATGAAGGGCCGCCTCGAAGGCGTCGCCGCGAAGGTCTACGGCGGCATCGCGCTGAACAGCACCGTCGGCGGGCTCAACGTGCACGCCGTGCGCATGTGCCTGCGGATGGGCGGCAAGGTCGTCTGGTTCCCGACCATCTCCTCGGGCCGGCACATCGACTGCCACCCCGAGGACGGCGCCTTCCCGACCACCACCGTGCCGCTGACGCTGGAGCGCATCGACATCGTCGACGACAACGGCGAGCTGAAGCCCGCGGCGATCGAGATCCTCGACGAGATCAAGGACCAGCAAGCCGTCCTCAACGGCGGGCACATGTACCCCGAGTACATCAAGACGCTCTTCGCGGCGGCCAAGGAACGCGGAATGAAGCGGCTGGTCGTCAGCCACCCGGACTTCGTGATCGGCGCCGACCCGGAGCTGTGCCGCGAGCTGATCGAGCTCGGCGCGTTCGTCGAGCACGAAGTCGGCATGTACGACCCCGAGGGCAACCAGAAATGGGACCCGAAACAGCTCCTGACCTGGATCGAGAAGCTCGGCCCCGAGCACATCGTGCTGGCCTCGGACTTCGGCCAGCAGGCCAACCCGAAGCCGGTCGACGCGTGGATGCGGGTCGGCGAGGCGCTGCTCGACCTCGGCGTGCCGGAGAAGGACCTGCGGCGGATGGTCCGCGACAACCCGACCTACCTGCTCGACCTCGACGCCTGAAAGGACTCCCCCCGTGTACGAAAAGGACGATCCCCGGTCCGCGCTCGCGACAGCCACCGCGTCCCGGCCGGACAGCGGCGCCGCGATCACCACCGCGCAGTACCTCGACCTGCACGACACCGAGGTCGTGCGCGCGCAGAACGTCATCCTGATCCACACCGAGGCGCACGCCGGTGACGACCTCGACAACGGCTACCTGGAAGGCGAGCTGGCGATCGTCGTCACCGGCGCCTCCCCCGCGTTCACCCTGTTCACCGACGACGGCGCCACCCGGATCGCCGAGCCCGGCCTCGTCGTCGCCCCGCCCGGCGCGTCCCGGATCAGCGTCGAGGGTGACGGCCCGCTCGTCCGCCTGGTCGAGGCGACCGAACGCGACTGGCGCGACCGGCCCGCGAACGCCGGTGCGTACGCCGAAAACCACCCGCGCGTCACGCTCCTGCGGCGGTGGCCGGAGCCCGCCGGCGGCAACCGCGTCCGGTTCTACCCGCTCTCCGAGGTCCCGCAGGACCCGAAGCGGTTCGGCCGCATCTTCCGCACCCGGGCGTTCATGGTGAACTTCCTGCCCGAGCAGGACGGCCCGCGCGACCCGCGCAAGCTCTCGCCGCACCACCACGACGACTTCGAGCAGCTTTCCCTCGCCGTGCAAGGAGAGTACGTCCACCACATCCGCACGCCCTGGCTCAACGACCGGACGACGTGGCACGACGACGAGCACGTGCGGATCGGCAGCCCGTCCGTCACGGTCATCCCGCCGCCGACCGTGCACACCTCGGAGGCGAGCGACCCGGGTGTCAACCAGCTGATCGACATCTTCAGCCCGCCGCGCGTGGACTTCTCGGAGAAACCGGGCTGGGTCCTGAACGCCGACGACTACCCGATGCCGTGAGCGCGCGCACCGGCGGCGGGCTGTTCACCCGCGAGACCACTCCCCTGGGCACCTGGCTGAAGATCGCGTCGGGCGAGCCGGTCGAGATCATGGCGTACGCCGGGTTCGACTTCGTCGTGATCGACCTGGAGCACGCGCCGCTCGACCTGCAGACCGCGTACCGGCTGATCAACGCGGCCGCCGCGCTGGGGGTCACGCCCGTCGTGCGGGTGCCGGACACGACGGCGTCGACCATCCAGAAGATCCTCGACGCGGGCGCCATGGGCATCCTCGTGCCGCACGTCGACACCGTCGAGCAGGCGGCCGCCGCCGGGCGCGCGTGCCGGTTCCCGCCGCACGGCGTCCGCGGCGCCGGCGGCACCAGCCGCGCCGGGGCGTGGGGCCTGCGCCCGAACGCCGAGTACCTCGCCACCGGCAACGACGAGGTGCTGTGCATCCCGCAGCTCGAGAGCGTCGAGGCGATCAAGGCCGCGCCGGAGATCCTGGCGCTGGACACCGTGGACGCCGTGTTCGTCGGCGCCGCGGACCTGTCGATGTCGATGGGCTCGACGCCGTCGTCGCCCGAGGTGCTCGACCTCATCGCGTCGGCGATCGAGGCCGCGCACACCGCGGGCAAGCGCTGCGGGCTGGCGTTCGGCGGCGTGCCCGAGCGAGCGGCGCAGGCGGTGCGCGACGGCTGCGACTTCGTCCTGCTCAGCAACGACACGACGATGCTGGCCGACGCCGCGCGCACCCTCGTCACGGCGTTCCGGGAAGCCGACGGATGACCCTTTCCCTGCCGCGCACCGCGTTGTCGATCGCCGAGCTGGACGACCTCGACCACGAGGGTGCGATCAAGTTCGTCCACGCGCTCGAAGAAGCCGGGCACCGGATGGTCTGGATCCCGGAGGTCGCCGGGCGTGAAGCCTTCACGACCGCGGCCCTCGTGCTGCAGTCCACGGAGCGGCTGATCGTCGGCAACGGCGTCGCCCGCGCGCTCGAACGCGTGCCGAAGTCGGCGGCCTCCGCGGCGCGGGACCTCGCCGCGGGCTTTCCCGGCCGGTACGTGCTCGGGCTCGGGGTGAGCGGGGCGGTCCGCGAACGCGGGGTCGGACCGCTGCCGTTCCTGCGGGACTACCTCGACGGCGTCGAGGCGACCCTGCCGAGGGCCGTGCCGCGGGTGCTCGGCGCGTACTCGGAAGGGATCACCCGGCTGGCCGCCGAGCGCGCCGACGGGCTGCTCACCTTCCTCGTCACGCCCGAGCACACGCGCTGGGCGCGCGAGACGATCGGGCCGGACCTGTTCCTCTCGGTCGTCCAGTGGGCGGTGGTGGGCCGGACGCGGGCGGCGGCTCGCGACGTCGCCCGCGAGCGCCTCGCCTACTACCTGACGCTGCCGCACCAGCTCGCCAAGCTGACGCGGCTCGGCTTCACCGACGCCGACCTCGCGCCACCGGGGTCCGACCGGCTGGTCGACGCGCTCGTCGCGTACGGCACGCCGGACCAGGTGCGCGAGTCGTTGCGGCAGCAGTACGACGCGGGCGCGACGCAGGTCGCCGTCACCCTGGTCGGCCCGCTGGACGACGCCAAACTCGACGCTTACCGAGCCCTCGCCGAACAGGAGAACTGATGCGCGCAGCCGAAAAGGTCATCATCACGACCGCGATCACGGGGTCGGTGAACATCCCGTCCCAGAGCCCCTACCTGCCGCTGTCGGCCGCCGAGGTGAGCAAGGCGGCCCTGGAGGCGATCGCCGCCGGGTCGGCCGTCGTGCACCTGCACGCCCGGCACCCCGACGGGCGGCCCGCGTTCGAACCGGCGGTCTTCGACGAGATCCTCGAGCCGATCATCGCCGAGACCGACGCCGTCATCAACATCACCACCGGCGGTGCGTCGTCGATGACCATGGACCAGCGGCTCGCGGCGGCCCACCACGTGCGGCCCGAGCTCGCGTCGCTGAACATGGGGTCGATGAACTTCGTCTACTCGGGCATCGCCGACAAGGTCACCGAGTGGAAGCACGACTGGGAGAAGCCCTACGTGCTCAACACCTACTCCCACCCGTTCGTGAACACCTTCGACAAGATCGAGCACACCCTGCGCACGCTCGGCGCGGCCGGCACCCGGTTCGAGTACGAGTGTTACGACATCGGGCACCTGTACTCGCTCGCCCACTTCGCCGAGCGGGGCCTGGCGAAGCCGCCGCTGCTGATCCAGGGCGTGTTCGGCGTCCTCGGCGGCATCGGCGCCGACCACGCGAACCTGGAGCACATGGTGCGGATCGCCGACAAGCTCTTCGGTGACGACTACCAGTTCTCCGCGTTCGCGGCCGGACGCGACCAGCTGGCGTTCGGCACGCACAGCGCGTGGCTCGGCGGGCACGTGCGCGTGGGCCTCGAAGACAGCCTGTGGATCGGCAAGGGCGAGCTCGCGGAGAGCAACGCCCAGCAGGTGCGGAAGATCCGCGCCGTCGTCGAGGACATGGGCAAGCAGATCGCCACCCCGGACGAGGCGCGGGCGATGCTCGCGCTTCGCGGTGCTACCAAGGAGAACGCATGAGCACCCCCCTGCTCGCGGACAAGGTCGTCCTCGTCGTCGGCGCCAGCTCGGGCATCGGCGCGGAGGCCGCCCGCGTCTTCGCCGAAGACGGCGCGTCGGTGATGCTCGTCGCCCGCACCGAGGAACCCCTTGCGGCGCTGGCGAAAACCCTCGACGCGGCGGGCCACGACGTCGCGTACACGACGGGAGACGTCGCGGACGCCGACAGCGTCGCGGCCTTCGTCGACGCGACGATCGCCCGGTTCGGCCGGCTCGACGGCGCGTACAACAACGCCGCGATGGGCCAAGGCGGCCGGCTCGACGCGGTGTCCGAGGCGGACTTCGACCGGATCATGGCGGTGAACGTCAAGGGCACGTGGTTGTGCCTGCGCGAAGAGGTGCGGGTGATGGAGGCGCAGGGGTTCGGGGCGATCGTCAACGTGAGCAGCATCGGCGGCCTGCGCGGCAGCTCCGGCATGGGCGCCTACCAGGCCACCAAGCACGCGGTCATCGGCCTGACCCGCACCGCCGCGCACGACTTCGGCCCGCTCGGCATCCGCGTGAACGTGATCGCCCCCGGCCCGACGGAGTCCCCGATGCTCGACGAGCTGCGCCGCACCATCCCCGGCGGCGTGGAAGCACGCATCGCCGCGACGCCGTTGCGGAAGGCCGGCACCGGAGCCGAAGCGGGCGCCACCGCGGCCTTCCTGCTCAGCGACCGGGCGAGCCACCTCAGCGGCGTCGTCCTCCCGGTGGACGGCGGGTTCACCGCCTGATTGTCCCTCTCGAGAGCTACACCGGATGTCCGTCACGGAGTGATGTGGCACCGGCCAACGCGCTCGTAATCTCGCCGCACTCCACAAAGACGTCCGGCGAGAGGAACCCCGATGACCACCCCCACCGAGCGGAAGCCCCGGCTGCGGCGCTTCCGGTTCCCCGTCCTGCTCCTCGCCACCGCCGTCCTGCTGATCGCGGCCCGCGGGCTGGACGCGCTCGTGGCGGGCGTGCCGGTCCTGCGCCTCCTGGTCGGGGCCGGCGCGGCCGCCGGCGCCGTCTTCGCCTACAAATGGGTGGCCCGGCGGGTCGAGAACCGGGACGAGATCACCGAACTGGCCACCGCCGGGCGCTGGGGCGGGCTCGGGCGCGGCGCGCTCATCGGCGGCGCCGCCTTCGTCGCGACCATGCTGCTCTCGATCGTGTTCACCCACGCCGACATCAGCGGCGGCTCGTTCTGGGCCTGCCTGGGTGTGGCCGGCTCGATGGCTTCCGTCGCGGTCACCGAGGAACTGCTGTTCCGCGGGGTGCTCCACCGCATCCTGGAGCAGCGCGCGGGCAGCGTCATCGCGATCGTGGTCTCGTCGCTGCTGTTCGGCCTGACGCACCTGATCAACGGCAACGCCACGCTCTGGGGCACCCTCGCCATCGCCGTCGAGGGCGGCACGATGCTGGCCGTCGCCTACACCGCCACGCGGTCGCTGTGGCTGCCGATCGGCCTGCACTTCGCCTGGAACTGGCTGCAGGGCGGCGTGTTCGGCACCGCGGTCTCCGGCGCCGACAGCGAACCCGGCCTGCTGCGCACCGTCCTTTCCGGACCGGCCGCGCTCACCGGCGGCTCGTTCGGCCCGGAGGCCGGCCTGTTCGCGCTGCTGTGCTGCCTGGTGCCGACGGTGCTGCTGCTCCGCCGCGCGAAGCTCATCCCTCGGCGCTGACCAGCCCGGTCCGGTAGGCCAGCACCACGGCCTGCACCCGGTCCCGCAGGTCCAGCTTGGTCAGGATCCGCGAGACGTACGTCTTCACCGTCTCCACGCTCAGCACCAGCTCGGCCGCGATCTCGGCGTTCGACAGGCCGCCGGCGATCAGCTTCAGCACCTCCAGCTCCCGTCGGGCGAGCCCGTCCAGGGGGCCGCCGGCAGGAGCGGCCGGGCGGATGCGGTCGGCGTAACGGCCGATCAGCGTCCGGGTCACCGAAGGCGCGAGCAGCGACTCGCCGCGGGCGATCGTGCGGACGCCCTCGACGAGCTCGTCCAGCGGCGCGTCCTTGAGCAGGAACCCGCTCGCCCCGGCGCGCAGGGCGTCGTAGACGTACCGGTCGACGTTGAACGTGGTGACCACCAGGACCTTCGCCGGGTCGGCCGCCTCGGGGCCGGCGATGCGGCGGGTCACCTCGATCCCGTCCAGCAGCGGCATCTGGATGTCCATCACGACGACGTCCGGGCGCAGCCGGTCGAACTCGGCGAGCGCCTCGTGGCCGTTGGCGGCCTGGCCCACGACGTCGAGGTCCGGCTGGGCGCCGAGCACCGTCACGTACCCCGCCCGGATGAGCTCCTGGTCCTCGCAGATCAGGACGCGGATCGGATCGTCGGTCATCCGTTGCTCCTCGTCGGAATCCGGGCACTGACCACGAACCCGTCCCCCGACGGGCCCGCGGTGAACCGGCCGCCGAGCGCGTCGACGCGGTCCCGCAGCCCGGCCAGCCCGCGGCCGCCGGACCCGAGGGCGCCGGCCGCCGTCGCCGGGCCTTCGGTGGTCACCTCGATTTCGAGGAGGTCGGCGCGGTAGCCGACGCGCACCGCCGCGGGCCGGCCGGCGGCGTACTTGGCCGCGTTGGTCAGCGCTTCCTGCACGATCCGGTACGCCGTGAGCTCGGTTTCGGCTGGCAGCGCCGGGCGTTCGCCCTCTTCGACGAGCTCGACCACCCGCCCCGGCTGCTCGACGAGGGCGCGCAGCGCGCCCAGGCCCGGCGTGCGCGCGCCGGTGGCTTCGAGGACGCCCAGCAGGAACCGCAGCTCGGTCAGGGCGTCGCGGCCGGAGCCGGTGATGGTGGTGAGCACTTCGGGGACGCGCTCGGGTGGCAGGTACCGGGCGGCGTCGGCCTGCACCACCATGGCGGTCACGTGGTGGGTGACGACGTCGTGCAGCTCGCGGGCCAGCCGGGCGCGTTCCTCGGCCGCGGCGGCGCGGGCGGTGAGCCGCCGCCGCTGCACCTCCTGCCGCCGCCGTTGCCGCACCAGGGCGCCCAGCAGCCAGAACAGCGTCAGCACCGCGAAGTAGACGACGTAGTCGAGCAGCCCTGACGGCGACCCGCGAAGGGCCAGCAGGACCGCGAAGGCGACGTACCCGGCCGACGCCGTCGCGGCCAGCGCCCGGCGGAACCGCTCTTCGTGCGCTCCGGCGGAATAGAGCGCGAAGTACAGGGCGAGGCTGCCGACGGTGGTGGGGTACGCGAGCACCTCGTGCGCGGCGAAACCGGCCGCGGTCACCGCGAACGCCGCGGCGGGCCACCGGGTCCGCACGGCCAGCGGGAGCGTCTGCCCGAGCACCAGCACGACCGCGAGGAACCCGCCGTCGTGCCGAGGCAGATCGCCGAACTGGGCGCCGAGCACGGCGAGCCCGGGCACGAACGCGGCGACCGTGACGACCACCGCGAGGCCCCGGTCCCGGACCTCGAGCGAGACCCCCGCCCACCGGCTCCGGAGACGTCCCAGCTTCGGCATGGCGGGGAGCCTAGCGAGCCCCGGACCCCGCCGGATCACCGATCGCCGTCACCCGTGTGGGGGACGCGGGTTTTACCGGGTCACGGCGAGGGTAGCCAGCCTCCGGCCGGACGCGGGACGCGTCCCGCGGAGAAGGAGCGGTTCGTGGTCATCATCGGCATCACCCTCGGCGCGAGCGGGCTGGTCCTCGGCATCGGCGTGCTCTTCCTGCTCGGCCTGCTGCTCCTCGTCGGCGGGCTGATGTTCCGGCTGCTCGCCAAGCAGGCCTTCTAGTTCACAGCTCCCGGTCGCGCAGGTACGCCGCGATCCGGACGCGCAGGCCGCGGACGTGCACCAAGCTCAGGGTGAAAGCCGCTTCGGGCTGCTCCGCCGGAAGGTGGCACGGACCCGCGATGTGC
The DNA here is from genome assembly GCF_023023025.1 of Amycolatopsis sp. WQ 127309. Classification (NCBI taxonomy): domain Bacteria; kingdom Bacillati; phylum Actinomycetota; class Actinomycetes; order Pseudonocardiales; family Pseudonocardiaceae; genus Amycolatopsis; species Amycolatopsis sp. WQ 127309. The sequence goes on along the minus strand of NZ_CP095481.1, from coordinate 7,551,750 downwards.
ACGAAACCGTCGTCGGGGTCGTGCCGCGGCGCCGACCACACGTCCTGCTCGCCCGCCGAGCGATCCTCGGCGCGGGCCCGCGCCGACCAGTAGACCGGCAGCTTCATGACCTCGCCGAGCGCCTTCCCGAAGGTGGGCAGATCGGCCTCCGGCAGCGCGAGCCCCCGGCCGCTCCACACGCGCGGGTCTCCCGGCGCGGACCGGACCCGGGTGAAGGTGGCGATGTCACCGGCGGTGCCGATCGTCCAGTGCGGTGTTTCGGTGGTGGTGGTGGTGGTCGCCACGGTTTCTCCTCGTGCGTAGCGGCCCCCAGGCTGACGCCCACTCTAGTGGATCACCCGGCGTCCCACGGCCGGCCCGCGAGGAGGTTCGTCACCCAGCGCACCGCCAGCCCGCAGAGCGCGCGTTCGGGGCCGCGCCGGTGGGACACCACGACGTCGTCGCACCAGAGCATCAACGCGGTCGCCCCGCCGGCGGTCGGGGTCAGCCCGACGACCCAACGCCGGCCGTGCGCGTCGACGGTGCGCTCGGCGGTGAGCCACCAGCCCTTCGACGCGGTGACCGTCCACGCCCGCACCTGGGCGAGGTCGGCCACCGAAGCCGGTTCACGCGCGGTCGGTTCGTCCACATCGGCCACTCTCGCACACCGGTTCACGTTTCCCGAACGATCGCGAACGCCTTCGTGAGGTGCGCGGCCACCGCGTCGAGCGCGGCGACCGCGACGCCGACCGGCTTGCCGTGGGTGAACCCGTGGTCGACGCCCGCGAACCGCTCGTGCGTCACCGGGACGCCGGCCCGCGCCAGCCGGGCCGCGAACCGGTCGCTCTCGGCCGCCATGGTGTCCAGTTCCGCGGTCATCACCAGCGCCGGCGGGAACCCGGCCAGGTCGTCGTCGAGCGCGGGTGACGCGAGCGGCTCGCTCCGGCGTCCGGCGTCGGCGAAGTACGTCCGGTACATCAGGTTCAGCAACCAGGGCGCGACCGCCGGGTGCTTCTCCGGCGACGTGCGCTCGCCCGGCGCCACCGTCACGTCCGTCGCGCCGTAGCCGCTCACCAGGGCGAGCGGCCGGAAGGCACCGCTGTCCCGCGCCTGCTGGCAGACGTTCACCGCGAGCTTGGCCCCCGCGCTCATCCCGCCGACGGCGAGCCGCCCGCCGTCCCAGCCGTGCTCGGCGCCGTGGCGGGCGACCCACGCGGCGACGTCGTAGGCCTGCTCCTCGGCGACCGGGTACCGCACCCGGGGCGCCGTGTCGTAGTCGACGTTGACGACCACCGCACCGGTCCGGGCCGCGACGTAGCGGCAGAGGTGATCGTCCTGCTCCGGCGCGCGGACGATGAAGGCGCCTCCGTGGAACTCGACGTACACCGGCGGCGTCTCCGGCCCGGGTGCCGGGCGGTAGACGAGGCAACGGACGTCGCCGTGCCGGGTCGGCACCCGGATCTCCGCGGGGTCGGCGATGCCGGGGCCGAGGTCCCGCAGCCGGTCCCGCAGTTCCTTCGGCACCGAGCCGATCACCGAGAACGAAGCCTGCAGCAGCCGGGCGCCCAGGCGCGCGGCAAAGGGAAAAGTGGTCATCCCAAAAAGGTAAGCGAGTTACCTTTGCGCGTCAAGCACCTCAGTCTCGGCGGCTGCCGAAGATCAAGCGGTAGCCGACCAGGATGATCAGCGCGCCCAGCACGGCGAGACCCCAGGTGCGCAGGTCGAAGAACGTGCCGAGGTCGGTGTGGAAGAGCGTCTTGCCCACCCAGCCGCCGACGAACGCGCCGCCGACGCCGAGCAGGATCGTGATGATGCAGCCGCCGGGGTCCTTGCCCGGCATGAGGATCTTCGCGATCACGCCGGCGATGAGCCCCAGCACGATCCAGCCGATGATGCCCACGGACTGCTCCTCTCATCCACGCTCGACCCAGCCGGCACAGGATGGCAGCCGGGCGTGGCGGCGTCGCGCCGAGTGAGGTGGACGTGACCTGGATCTCAGCCGGCCCGCCGCTAGGGTCCCGGCCATGGGAACGCCGATCGCCGGAGACCTCGCCCCGACCGGCGTCCTGCGCGCCTCGATCAACCTGGGCAACGCCGTGCTCGCCCAGGGCACGCCGGACGCGCCCACCGGCGTCACGGTCGACATCGCGCGCGAGGTCGCCGCGCGGCTGGCCGTCCCGGTGGAGTTCGCCTGCTTCGACGCGGCGCGGAAGTCGTTCGACGCCTTGGCCTCCGGCGCCGCCGACCTCTGCTTCCTGGCGATCGACCCGGCCCGCGCGACGGAGGTCGCGTTCACCGCGCCGTACGTCGTCATCGAGGGCGTGTACGTGGTGCCGCGCGGCTCGGCGCTCACCACCCCGGCCGACGTCGACCGGCCGGACGTCCGGATCGGCGTGAAGCAGGGCTCCGCCTACGACTTGTTCCTCTCCCGCACGCTGGAGCACGCGACCGTCGTGCGCGGCGACGAAGGCGTCACGACGTTCGAGACCGAGGGCCTCGAAGCCGCGGCCGGCATCCGGCAGCCGATGACCGCCTACGCCGCCGCGCACCCCGGCGTCCGAGTCGTCCCCGAGCGGTTCATGCGGATCGAGCAGGCCGTCGGCACGGGCAAGGACCGCCGCCCCGAGACCGTCGCGTTCCTGCACGACGTCGTCGAGGAGCTGAAAGCGAGCGGGTTCGTCGCCGACGCGTTGCGGCGCGCGGGCCGGCCCGACGCCGCCGTCGCTCCCCCGGCCCGCTGACGCTCAGGCCGCCGTCCAGGCGCGCAGCTTCTCGGGGTTGCGCACCGCCCAGATGTGCTTGATCCGGTCACCCTCGACGTCGAACGCGAACACCGTCACGGTGACGCCGTCCTGCTGGGAGAGCAGGCCGGGCCGGCCGTTGACGGTGGTCTCGCGGAAGGTCATGCCGGGCAGCACGTCCAGGATCGCGACACAGGCGCGCGCGACCGCTTCGCCGCCGTACACCGGTTCGAGGCGGGCGGTCGCCAGCCCCCCGCCGTCGGCGGTCGCCGTGACGCCGGGGTCGAGCAGGCCGACCAGCGCCGCGATGTCCTGGGCCTCCCAGGCCGCCTTGAAGCTCCGGACGAGGTCCGCCTGCTTGCCGGTCGGGGTGGCCACGGGTGGGCGCGACGCCTGGATCCGCCGGCGCGCCGACGAGGCCAGCTGCCGGCACGCCGCCGCCGACCGGCCGACGATCCCGGCCACTTCGGCGAACGGGTAGCGGTAGACGTCGTGCAGGACGAACGCGACGCGCTCGGCCGGGGTCATCGCCTCGAGGACGACGAGGAAGGCCATGTCGACCGACTCGTCGAGGGTGACCCGGTCCGCCGGGTCCACGTCGATCCACTCCGTGCTCCCCGGCAGCGGCTCCGGGATCCAGTCCCCCACGTACGCCTCGCGCCGCACGCGCGCGGAAGCGAGCTGGGTCAGGCAGATCCGGCCGGCGACCGTCGTCAGCCAGGCACCGGGTGACGCGATCGCGTCCCGCTCCCGCGCGGACAGCGCGTACCAGCGGGCGAAGGTCTCCTGGACGACGTCCTCGGCGTCGGCCAGCGAGCCGAGGAGCCGGTAGCCGAGGCTGGTCAGGTGCCGCCGTTCGCTCGTGATCGGGTCGGGCCGGGTCATCGGGTCGCCTCACATTCCGCGGTGCTGCTTGGTCGTAGTCCTGACGAACCCCACGGCTTCGTTGTGACACGACCCCGCAGGAGGAACCATGACCCCGTTCACCGCCGCCGCGCCCGCGGCGAGCCTGGAGCGAGCGGCTACCGCACTGAAGGAACACGGCTTCGCCGTGGAGATCCTCGACGACGTCGCCGCCGCGCGCGACCGCGTCCGCGAGCTCGTCCCGGCCGGTGCCAGCGTGTTCACCTCGGCCAGCGAGACGACCCGGCTGTCCGGCATCGAAGAGGACCTCAACACCGGCGGCCGGTACGACGCCGTCAAGCCGCGGGTCCTGGCGATGGACCGCGCCACCCGGGCCGACGACATCCGCCGGCTGATCGCCACGCCGGACTTCGTGGTGGGCAGCGTCGCGGCGGTCACCGAGACCGGTTCCGTGGTGGTCGCGTCGGGCAGCGGCAGTCAGGTGCCCGCCTACGCCGGCGGCGCGGGCCGGGCGATCTGGGTCGTCGGGGCGCAGAAGGTGGTCCCCGACACGGCGACCGCGTTGCGCCGCCTCGAAGAGCACGCGCTGCCGCTGGAAAGCGCCCGCGCCCAAGCGGTCTACGGCCAGCCGAGCGCGATCAACCGCCTGCTGGTCCTCAACGCGGAAGGTCCCGGCCGCGTCACGATCCTGTTGCTGCGTGAGGCCATCGGCTTCTGACTCAGCCGCCGAGGGACGCGCTGCCGTCCGGGCCGGTGACCACGATCCGCAGGGTCACCGCGCCCGCGAACGGGACCACCGTCACCTGCCACGTCTGCGGTGCGCCGACCTCCAGGGTGCTCCGGGCCTTCGCCACCAGAGCCGGGACGCGGTCGACCGGCAGAGCGCGCAGGTCGAACGACGGGACCGTGACGCCGGTCGGCGCGAACACCACCGACAGGCGGTGCTCCTCGACGACCGCGGTGAGCACCTTGGCGACGTCCGCGTGCTGCGCCAGGCCGTCGACGGCGCGGCGCAGCTCGCCCGCGTCCGCCAGGGACTGTCCCGGGCCGACGGTGACCGTGGCCGAGCCCGAGGAGGACGTGACCGACGTGGGTTCGGCGGCGGAGGAGGCTTCGGAGGCTTCCGCCGCCGGGGCGAACAGCTCGGCGCGGAACTGCAGGACGACCACGGCCGCGCCGACCAGGAGCCCGAGGAGGACGAGAAAGCCGGGCCCGGCGCCCGTCGACGGCTTCCGGGCCACAGTGGACTCGGGCGCGGACGCCAGGGTGGCGCCGGCCGCGCGGCGCGCCCATTCCGCGTCCGGCTCGACGATCCGGGCCTTCCACGGCCGGTCCGGCGGGTACGCGACGACCAGGACGTCACCCGGCCGGTAGCCCGGCAGGTCGACCAGGTTGACGTCGAGGCAGGCTTCGGCGCGGAACGACGGCTCGCCGTGCGGGGCGATCGTGAGGTCGAACCGGACCGGCACGTCACCCGTCTCCGTGCCGCCGGCGCGCAGGCTCTCGATCTTCGCGAGCGCCACGCGCGGCACGACCGCCGCCTCCCGCGCCCGCCGCGGCATCCCGGCGACGAACCGGAGAAGGCCGTAGGCGAAGGGAAGTCCGACGCCCGCGAGGATCAGCGGGACGTTTTCGATGATGATGCCGGTGACGAAGGCGCTCACCGTCACCCCGATGACGGCACCGGTCAGGAACCCGCGGACGAACTTGATCACGACGTACTCCGCTCGGTGTAGCGGCGGCGGCCGGTCACGGCGTGGCCGAGCACCAGCAGGGTCACCACGAGCATCAATGCGGGCACCCACCAGTCGGCGTAGTAGCAGAGCCAGCCCCAGAAACCCCACGGCTCGTCCTGGTGGAACACCGGGTCGACGGCGGTGCCGACGGCGAGCGGCGGGAGCCACTCCCGCGCCGACATCCACACGCCGACGGTGCCGCCCGCCAGCGCCAGGACGGCCGGGAACACGGGCCTCGCCGGCCGTCCCCGGTAGCGCCGCGCGGCGGCCCCGGCGAGGCCGGCCGTGAAGACACAGCCGAAGACGCCCAGGGTGCCCCAGACGACCACGTACGGCGGGTCCGCGTCGCCGCGGTCGTCGAAGATGCTGTCGATCGCCATGGTCCGGAACTGCGCCACGACCCCGCCGAACCCGAGCCCGGCCGGCACGCCCAGCGCCACGGTCGCGACCGAAGCCACGATCAGGGCCGTGAGCACCACCGGGTGCCCGTGCCACCGCTGCGGGCGCTCGTGCCGGGCCCGATACTTCGCGTTCACCGCAACCACCTCCTGTCCTCGAGACGTCCCCAGCCTGCGCGGGCCCGGCTGCTACCGAACCCAAGTTTTGGCCACGATCAGGTGAGAAAGCGGTGGCTCGCCGCGAAGAAACAATTCCCGAATGCCGCGTAAAACGTCGCGGATTGTCGCGCGTGAAGCGACCAGGCGGGGCGTCACCAATCGCGGTGATCACTCACAGGAGTGACGATCGACATGCCCGCAACCTGGCCCGTTGCGCCGGAAAGGGGAATTGCGAGACCTACTCAAATGGCAGCTATCCGGCTTTCCCGGTACTGCGTAACGTCGATTGACGGGTGCGGTTCTCGCACCCACGACTCCTGGAGGTTCTCGTGATCCGACGACCCCTGCGCACCGTGGCCGCCCTCGTCGGCGCCGCGGCCGCGGCCACCGCTTTCGCGACCCCGGCCTCGGCGGCCGCCGCGCCGTTGACCGAAGCCGCCGGCCCGGCCGCGCTGGCCGCCGCCCAGCACGCGCTCGGCGGCTCCCTGGGCAGCGCGTTCGGGCTGTCCTGGCTGGACACCACCACCGGCGGCCTGGTCGTCGGCACCACCGACGCGGCCCGCGCGGCGCAGATCCGCGCCGCCGGGGCGACGCCGAAAGTGGTGCGGCACAGCGCGTCCGAGATGAAGGACGTCCAGTCGACGCTGGATCGCAGATCCACCGGCGTACCCGACTCGGTCGCCGGCTGGTACGTCGACGCGCCCGCCAACGAGGTCGTCGTGAGCGTGGTGGGCGGCGACCCCGCGGGCGTCGCGTGGGCCACCGCGGGTGGCGCGCCGGTGCGGGTGGAACGCGTCGACCGGGCGCCGCGGCCGCTGTGGGACGCCGTCGGCGGGCATGGCCTCTACTTCAACGGCGGCGCCTGTTCGATCGGGTTCAACGCCTACAACGACAGCGACGTCCACTTCGTCATCACCGCCGGGCACTGCACGGAACTCGGCGGCGCGGTCAGCGGCGTCGGCGGGCCCATCGGCAAGGTCGCGAAATCGTCGTTCCCCGACAACGACTACGGCACCGTCAAGGTGACCAGTGACGCCGTCTCGACGCCGCCGCGGGTGGACCGCTATGAAGACGGCACCGACGTGCGGATCGACGGCACGGACGTCGTCGGAGTCGGCGGGCGCATCTGCCGGTCCGGCATCACCACCCACTGGCAGTGCGGTCGCGTCATCGCACTCGACCAGGCCGTGAACTACGGCGACGGCAACCTCGTGTACGGGCTCACGCACACCGACGCCTGCGCCGAACCCGGCGACTCGGGCGGCTCGTTCGTCAGCCGTCCCGCCGCGGGGTCCGGCACCAAGCTGGTGCAGGCCCAGGGCATGACGTCCGGCGGGTCCGGGGACTGCGAGACCGGCGGCGACACGTTCTTCCAGCCCGTGCGGGAGGTGCTGGACCGCTACGGCCTCACTCTCGAAACCAACTGACACCCGCTGACGGCGCGGCGGCCTCCCGGAGGCCGCCGATGCCGAGCGAGTCGTCGGGTTCCGGCGCTGTTTCGGGTTCCGCTTCCGGTGCTGCTGCCTGTTCTTCCGCTTCGGCTTCGGGCTCGGGCGGGTTCTCCAGGAAGTCCGCCGTCGGCACGTACAGCAACGCGCCGGTGTGCGGGGTCGAGAAGTCGAGGATGCGGTCGTGGTTCCCGGGCGGCGACCCGACGAACATGTTCTCCAGCATCCGCTCGATCACCACGGGCGACTTCGCGTAGCCGATGAAGTAGGTGCCGAACTCGCCGTACGCCGGGCGGCCGAACGGCATGTTGTCGCGCAGGATGTCCAGCTCGTTGCCGTCGTCGTCGGTGATCACGTTGAGCGCGATGTGGGAGTCGCTCGGCTTCTCCGCGTCCGAAAGCTCCACATCGGACAGTTTGCGCCGGCCGATCACCCGCTCCTGCTCCTCGGTGGACAGCGCGTTCCACGCCGTCATGTCGTGCAGGTACTTCTGGACGACGACGTAGCTGCCGCCGTCGAACCCGCCGTCGTCGTCGACGTACACCGCGGCCCGGGCAGCGCGGCCGGTCGGGTTCTCGGTGCCGTCGACGAAGCCCAGCACGTCACGCGCGTCGAAGTAGCGGAAGCCCTGCACCTCGTCGACGACGGTGACCGCACCGGCGAGCCGCGCCATGATCAGCGTCTCCAGCTCGAAGCAGAGGTCCATCCGGTCGGCGCGGAAGTGGAACAGGAGGTCGGCGTCACTCGTCACGCTTTCGTGGCGCTCACCCTTGAACACGGGCAGCTCGTGCAGCTCGGCCGGGCGCGGGCCGCCGTAGACCCGGTCCCAGGCGGCGGAGCCGATCCCGGCCAGGCAGGAAAGGCCGCCGGTCAGCGACCGGAACCCGACGGACCGCCGCAACCCGGGCAGGTCCGCCAGCAGGTCCTTGACGACGTCCTCGCCGCCGAAGTCGATCCGCAGCAGCAAGAAGATGGCGGCGCGGGTGAGGGGTCCGGCGATCTCCTCGGCGTCACCCGGCGAGGCCTCTTTCGAAAGCATCCGCGACGATAGCATTCGCCGTCGTCGCGCTCTCCTCCTACATTGGGGGACATGACTTCCACCGCCGACAAGGCCAAGCGCTTGCAGGAGCTGCACGCGGCTCCGGAACTGCTGCTCGTCGTCAACGTCTGGGACGCGATCACGACGAAGGTCGTCGCCGAGACGCCGGGCACGCAGGCCCTCGCCACCCCGAGCCACGGCATCGCCGCCTCCCGCGGCTACCCGGACGGCGAAAAGATCCCGCGCGACGAGATGATCGCCGAAGTCGCCCTGATCGTGCGCACGGCGGGCGACCTGCCCGTCTCCGCCGACCTCGAAGCCGGCTACGGCGACCCGGGCGGCACCATCGCCCGGGCCATCGAGGCCGGCGCCGTCGGGGCGAACCTCGAAGACCAGATGAAGCCGCTCGCCGAGTCGGTCAAGGCGGTCGAGGCGGCCGTCGCCGCGGCGCAGTCGGCCGGCGTCGACTTCGTGCTCAACGCCCGCACCGACGCGTTCCTCAAGATCGGCGACCAAGAGGAGGCGCTGACCGAGGCGATCACCCGCGGCCGCGCCTACCTCGACGCGGGCGCGTCGAATTTCTTCGCTCCCGGCAAGCTCGACGAGACCCAGGTCGGCCGCCTGGTCGAGGCGCTCGGTGAGCGCAAGGTCAACCTGATCGGCATCCCGGGCTCGATCCCGCTGGCCGTCGCGCAGAAGCTCGGCGTCTCCCGGGTGTCGTACGGGCCGTGGAGCCAGAACGTCGCGCTGACGGCGCTGGCCAAGCTGGCCGAAGACGTCTACGGCGGCGGTGGCCTGCCCGCCGACACCCGCAAGCTGAACTGACGGCGGATCCCTCGTTGTTTACAGTCACTGAAGTGATACGGTGACTGTAAACAACGAGAGGACGCCGCCGTGAGCGAGTTCGAGATCGTCACCGAGTACCCGCACCCCCGCGACCGGGTGTGGCGGGCGCTGACCGACCCGGCCCTGGTCCCCCGGTGGACGTCCACCGGCCAGGGCGGCCGCCCCGAGGGGTTCGTCCCCGAGGTCGGCACGCGGTTCCGGTTCGTCGGCAAGCCCGTGCCCGGCTGGGACGGCGTCGTCCGCTGCGAGGTCCTCGCCGCCGACGCGCCGGCCTTGCTGCGCTTCACCTGGCGCAACAAGGAAACCGACGAGCCGAGCTTCGTCACCTACCGCCTCGAGGACACCGCCGCGGGCACCCGCTTCACCTACTCGCACACCGGTTTCCGCGGCGTCGGCGGGCTCGTCATGTCCCGCCTGCTGCAGCGGGTCCGCCGCCGGATGCTGGCCGAGGGCCTGCCGCCGGTGCTCGACGACCTCGGCGCCGCGGCCTGACGCTCAGGGCAGCTCAGGCCAGGTCCGGGATCAGCTCGCCGATCAGGCGGATGCTCTTCAGCACCTTGTCGTGCGGGATGCCGCCGATCTGCTGCAGGCACATCAGCCGGTCGATGCCCAGGTCGGCGTAGGCCTGCAGCTTCTTGCGGCAGGTGTCCGGGCTGCCGACGATCAGCGAGTCCTGCGCGCTCAGCACCTCGAAGATCTCGTCGTCCGGCACCGATTCCCCTTGCAGGATCCGGGCGATCAGCAGGTTCGCGTCCGTCGGGCCGTTCTGCGCCTCGCCGCGCAGGAACTCGCCCGTCAGGCCGCCGCCGTCCGGTGCCGCCACGATCTCCTGCTGGCGGGCGTTGAGGCGGACGAACTCGTTCGCCGCCTCGAAGAACGTCAACGCCGTCACGGTGTACCAGGCCGCGGCCGCGGCGGCGCCGTTGCGCATCGCCTCCTCGTCGGTGTCCGCGCAGTGCACGAACGTGAAGAAGCCGACCTGGTTGTTGACGAACGCGCCGACCGGGTCGGTGCACTGCGCGGCCGCCGCCCGGTACAGGCCGATCAGCCGGCCCGCGCGCTCCAGCGACTCCCACATCGTCGTGCCCAGCACGCCGACGCCGCGGCGGCCGGCCTCCTCGAAGGAGGACGCGCTCGCCGCCGCCTGCCACAGCGGCGGATGGGGCCGCTGCAAGGGTTTCGGCGCGATCGCGACGTCGTCGACGCGGTAGGCGTCGCTCTCGTGGGAGAACCGTTCGGAGGTCCACATCCGCGGCACCATCTCGAAGGCTTCCTGCGTCTGGGCGCGGGCGTCGTCCGGCTCGATGCCGAACAGGCGCCACTCGGGGATCGTCGAGCGGGTCAGGCCGAGCTCCACCCGGCCGCCGCTGAGGTGATCGAGCGTCGCGGCGCGCTCGGCGACGCGGATCGGGTGGTTGAACCGGCCCGGCGCGAGCACCGCAGAGTGCCCGAGCCGGATCCGGCTGGTGCGCTGGGAAAGCGCCGCCAGCATCAGCTCCGGCGCGGACGACAGGCTGAACTCCCCCGCGCCGTGGTGCTCGACCTGCCACCAGCACCCGTAGCCCAGTTCGTCCGCGAGAACGGCCTGTTCGATCGCCTGGCCGAACCTGAGCTGCTCGTGGCCTTCGGGCCACGGCCGGGGGTTCTGGATCTCGTTGAACAGGTCGATCTGCATCCACGGCCTCCGGCTGCTCGGGTCTGCTCCTCGATGGCACTGAGAAGTCAGTCCCCGAGAGCGACGGCTCCGTTACTCATGTCGCACGTTCGGCGCAGTACTTCCGGCGGGCTAGGGGTTCCGCGGCCAGAAGCCGCAGTGGTGGTCGGATCCGCTGTCGACGACGTTCCCGCCGGCGGCCGTCAGGCTCAGCACGCTCGTCGAGGTGGCGGTCCCCGCGGCGATGTCCGCCGCGCCGGGCGCGGCCGGGGTCCCGGTGCGGGCGAAGCCGCTCCAGTAGCCGACCATCCGCTCCCCGAGCCGGGCCTGGGCGGGATCGGTGAGCAGGTTCTTGCCGCCGAGGTCGAACAGGTACGGCGTGTCGGTGGCGTGCGCGGCGCCCTGGGCCATGCCGGGCACGTTGACCTGGTTGACGTTCGGCGCGTGCGACTCGGCGAACTCGTACGGGAACACCTTGGTCGTGCGCGCCAAGGCCTGGTTGCCGGCCAGCGTCGGACAGCTCCACGCCGCGTCGGTGATCACCGTCGAGAACGCCTCGACCGGCGTCGGGAACCGCTGCAGCGGGTACTCCCGGAGGACGTCCGCGGCGCGGACGCCGAACGCCGCCCGCACGAGCTGCGGGTAGGTCGCCTCGGTGATCGAGGACGGGTCGGCCATCGCCGCGCCGCCCGTGAACGAGCGGGCTTCGTCGTGGTTGCCGCCCGAGAGGACCGGGATCCGGGCGATCCGGCCGGCGCGGACCGCGTCCGGCGGGTTCTCCGGCAGCAGGTCGGTGCCGTAGGCGAGGTGGTCGGAGAACGCCGTGCTCACCGGCAGCAGCTTGTCGGCGGGCAGGCGGCGGAGGCACTGCAGCGCACCAGGACCCGGGCAGCCCAGCTGGTTCGCGGTCACGACGCCGTCGGCCTGGTCGGTGGCCAGCGAGGTGTAGGGCGTCTGCGCCGGGACGCCGGGGAACAGCCCGCCGGCGGGCCAGTTCAGGAAGCAGGAGCCGGACGAGATCGCGACTCGCTGGACGAGCCCGGCGGCCTGCGGCGAGGTGAGCAGCGCGCACGCCGACATCCCGCCCGCGGACTCGCCGAAGACGGTCAGGTTGCCCGGGTCGCCGCCGAAGGCCGCGGCGTTGTCCTTCGCCCAGTGGGTGGCGGCGAGCTGGTCGGCGAAGCCGAAGTTCCCCGAGCCGGCCAAGCCGGGCAGCCCGAGGTAACCGAAGACGCCGAGGCGGTAGTTGACCGTGACCACGACGACGTGCCCGCGCGAGGCCAGCCGCTGGGCGTCGTAGTCGGCGCCGGAGCCGCTGGTGTAACCCCCGCCGTGCCACCACACCATGACCGGCAAGCGCTCGCCGGGCGCTTGGTCGCGCGGGGTCGTCACGTTGAGGAACAGGCAGTCCTCGGACGTCCCGGCGGCCTGCGTCCCCTGGGAGCAGCGGGCGCCGGGGCGGGTCGCGTCGACGACGCCGGCCGGAGCCGGCGCGGGCTGCGGCGCGGTCCAGCGGCGCTCCCCCGTCGGCGCGAGCGCGTAGCGGACGCCGAGGAACTCCCGCGCCGACGCGGTGGCCAGGCCGTGCACCTGACCGCTGGTGGTGCCGACGGTCAGCTGCGGCCCGTCGGGTGGCGGGCTCGAGCACGCGGCCGCGGTCAGGGCCAGCGCCACGGTCAGCGCGCCGGCGATCCGGGCTCGGACGGTCATGGGGTTTCCTTTCGGGTCGCCAGGTCGAACGTGCGGACCAGTTCGTCACGCACCCGCGCCGCGGTGGCGGGTGTGCGGTCGGCGGTGACCCGGACCAGGGCGGCGTCGAGCGCGGCGCGGATCGTGCCGGCCATGATCGCGACGTCGAAGGCCCGGAACTCGCCGGCCTCGACCCCGGCGCGCAGCAACGCGCCGACGTCGTCCAGCTCGGTCTGGTGGTGCCGGGTGCCGTCCCGCTCCTGCGCGGTGAAGACGGCGCTGAGCGCGGCCAGGTGCCGGGGATAGGCCGCGTAGAACTCGACGCTGCCGCCGATGAAGGCGAGCAGGCTCGCCCGCGGCGACCCGGCCCGGACGACCCGCGGCCCCAGCTGCGCCCCGGCGAGCGCGTACACCGTCCGGACGACCTCGGCGACCAGGTCGGCCCGGTCCCGGAAGTGGTAGGTGAGCACGCCGCGGCTGACCCCGGCCGCCCGCGCGATCCGCACGGTGGACGCGGCGGCGTACCCGTCGCGGGCGAGCACGTCGATGGCCGCGTCCACCAGCTGCGCCCGGCGCGCGGCGTGGACGGCCGTCTCGTTGCTCCGTTCGGGGGCCACCCTTGGTGATAGCCCGTGGCGGCCACGGTTAAACAGTCCTGTTCAGAGTGACGACGTTTTGGCACGGAATCCGTAGACCATCACCCGATCCGGTGAACTATTCCGACACGCACCTCACCTGATTGCGCATTCAGCCCGATCATGTACGGCCTACCGGGCGATGGGGGACAGTCTTTCGGGTACACCACGTCCTGGACTGATCATCCGAACGCCCTCGTCTGCGACACTTTGGAGCTAATGGCGGGAACGCAGCGTAGCGACCCGCCGGAGCGCAGGGGTGGAGGACGGATGACCACGCACCACCGACAGGCGGGCTTGCGTGCATGGACGCACCGCCCGCGCCACGCCCGCCGCTCGACCACCGGCCTGTCCCCGATCCTGGTCCTGGCGGCGACGATCCTGCTCCTCGCCGACACGGCTCTCGGGGTCACGGTGGTGATCCTCGTGTTCGCCACGCTGACCGTGCTGTGGACGGTCCGCCGGCCGCTGCGCAGGGCCGCGCGAGACCTGGACACGATCTTGACGGAGGAGCTGAGCCCCGGACACAGCCGAGCCGCCCACTTCGGCGACCCGGCTACCGCACAGCACTAAGCGGAACACGAAACCCACCACTCCAGCCGCCGCGTCGGTCACTCCGGTTAGCGTGTTGGCCGCTGCGGTCAGCGTGTTGGCCACTCCGGGCAGCGTGTTGGCCGGTCCAGGCGCCGTGTTGGCCCCTCCGGGCACCGTGTCGGCCGCCGCGGGCAGTGTGTCGGCCGCTCTGGCCGCTGTGTTGGCCGTTCCCGGGCACGGTGTCAGCATCTCCGGGCGCCGTGTCGGCCCCTCTCGCCGCCGCACTTGGCTACTTCGCGCGGTGTGTTGGCCGCTGCGGCCGCGGTGTTGGCGCTCCACCGGCCGTGTTGGCCGCTCGGGGACCGTATCGCCCCTCAGAGCGCCTTGTCCCCCACTCCAGCAGCCGCGCTGGCTGCCCGGGCCGCGTGTTGATCGTTGCGGCCACAGTGTCGGCCACTCCGGGCAGCGAGTCGGCCGCTCCGGGCGCCGTATTGTCCGCTCTGGGCAGCATGTTGGACTTTCCGAGCGCCGAATCGACCACTCCAGCAGCCGCACTCGGCGCTCCAGCAGCCGCACTCGGCGCTCCCGCCGCCGTGTCGGCCACTCCAGCAGCCGCGTTGAGCGGCTCGATGCGGCGCGCGCTCCGGCTGTCCTACTCCGGGCGGCCGTTCCAGTGCACCACGTCCGGCCACTCCAGGAACTTCCGCAGGTGCTGCTCCTCCGAACGCCCGTGCAGCGGGAACCGGAACACCGAACCGTCCGGCCAGGTCAGCTCCTGCTTGCGGAAGCCGACCTCCGGAGCCTCGGGTTTCCGGGCCTCCCAGACGATCCGCGGCGCCGGCGCGCCGGCCGGGTCGACGTACGTCGAGCCCGTGTCCACCACGGCTACCGCCGTCGGGGAAAACGCCAGCCACGGGCCGCTCGCCGAGCCCAGGCGGTCGGTCAAGTCCAGCGCCTGTGCGTCCGCCGGGCCCGACACGCGGATCTCCCGCTGGAACGGACGGCCCCCGCCGCCGCCGTTGGCCAGGACGAAGACGGACACGACCGCGCCGCCGATGCCGCGGGCGATGTTCCAGAAGAACCGGCGGATCAGCCGCTTTCCCGCCACCGTCCCGTCGTGGCGGCGGCCGGGGACGTCGAAACCCAGGTCCGTGTCCCCCAGGCGCAGCACGATCACCGGCTCGTGCCAGTGGTCCCGGAGGAAACCCTCGACGCGTTCCCGGAAGCCCGGGCGGACCTGGGCGTCAGCCGACCAGCGTTCGGCGCGGTCCTGGAGCTCGGCTGCCCGCGTCTCTAGATGTCCAGGTCCTTCCGGGTGTCCTCCGGGCTCCGGTCCCCGCCGATCTCGCTCTTGTCGAACCACGGTTCGTCCCCCTCGGGCGTGACAGCTTCCTTGCCTTCGGCGAAGGCACCCTTCGCCGCGCCGATACCCGCCTTGACGCCCGCGCCGGCGAGCAGCGGGCCGGCGCCCGCCGAGGTGCCGAACATCGTCGTGAGCACCCGGTTGCTCGGCTGGAAGCCCTGGGCGACCGCGCCGAAGCCGAACTTGGTCTGGCCGGGCATCACGCCGACCCGCAGCTTGGTGGTGAACTCGACCAGCTTCGTCGAGTACTTCGCCATGAACTCGATGAAGGTGTCGAGCAGCTTGCCGAACTTGCCCAGGTAGCCGGTCACCTTCTTCAGCACGCTGGCGGCCTTGGCGATCGACGCGGTCATCGCGGCGGCGACCGAGCTGCCGAAGCTGATCACCGACGCCGCCAGCGCGGGCAGCCAGAGCGTGATCAGCCAGGACACCAGCTCGGTGATGATCCCCTTGATCACCTCTTCGATGACGACCATGACCATCGACCACATCTGCAGCACCTCGGCCACCGACCCGGCGGCCGAGCCGACGCCGCGGATGCCCGAGGAGAAGTCGCCGAGCGCTTCCTTCGCCGCGTTGCCGGCGTCGTCCACCCACTCGGCCAGCGCGGTGTCGCCGGTCTTCTCGAAGTCCTCGGCGAGCGCGACGAAGCCCTGGGCGATCGTCACGAAGTTCTCCGACGCGTGCCCGATGGCCGGGCCGTCGCCGGTGACCTGGTGCAACGCGTCCTGCAGCGGCTGGACCAGCTCGAGCAGCATGTTCAGGCCGTGGCTGACGAGCCAGCCGATCGGGTCCATGGCGAAGGTGACCATGTCGCCGGCGGCCGCGCCGACGAACTTCGCGCCGTCGCCGACCAGCGCGCCGCCCGCCGACGCCAGCTCGCCGAAGTTGCCCGCCTGCGCCGCCTGCTGGGCGTGCTCCCCGATGGACTTGCCCGCCTTGTAGGCCGTGCCCGCCACCGGCACGTAACCCGCCGCGCGGTCGAGGTTCGCGCCCGTGCTCTCGTCGTAGGGCTGGACGTCCAGCGCGTCGGCGATGCTCTTGTGCTCGCTCACTTGCCCTCCCCGACCGCGTCGATCTGCGCCTCGTACCGGCCGAACGTGATCACGCCGGCGTCTTCCATGCCCTGGTACATCTCCGCGGCCTTGGTCAGCTTGGTGGTGAAGCCGTCGACGCCGTCCTTCAGGTCGGTCAGCAGCGACCGCAGTTCGCCGAGCCGGTCGGTGTAGCCCTGCTTCGCGAACAGGCCGATGAGCCCCCACGCCTCGTCGGTGACGTCGGCGGCGTCGATCTTGGCGCCGAACTTGTCGGCTTCCTGCTCGTAGAACGGCAGCTGCCGGGCGTACGCGGAGATCGCGCCGATGTTGGTCTGGATTCCTTCTGGCATCGCGGAGCTCTCTCGGTCGGGGTCAGTCGCGGCGGAGGATCGTGTTCTCTTCGAAGTAGTCGTCGTCCCGCGGGGCGGGCCGGCGTCGCGGGGCGGCCTGCGGCGCTTGCGGCTCCGACGCAGGGGGCTCGGCGACGGTTCCGAAAGCTTCGGCCTGGGCCTCGCGCACCTGCTCCTGCGTGGTGACGCCGAGCGTGTCGCCGAAGGCGTCGTCCACGATCCCGGCCTGCTGCTGGACGGCCCCGGCCACGGCCTGGCGCAGGGTCGTCATGATGATCGCCGCCAGCCGGCCCGCTTCGAGGTGCGTGGCCCCCGCGGCGAGCCGCAGGTCGGTGACGGTCCCGCCGGCCCCGGCCACGACCGTGACGTTGCCGTCCGGCGAGGTCACGGTGGTCGCCACCTGGGCGATCCGCTCCTGCATGTCGCCGACCCCGGCGAAGCGGGTCTCGGCCTGGCGAACCTTCGCCTGGAAGTTCTGGAACTGGGCGATCAGCTCGTCCATGTGCGCGGACATCGTGTCTCCCTTGCGCGGTCTGGTGACATCCGCCCGCATGATGTCAGATCCGCGGGGGGTTCCGGTCCGTTTTCGGAGTTTCGCCCCGGGGTGGGCGACGGCCATGCCCTCGCACCCGGCCCGATGTGTATCCGCCGCGGCACCGGGTAGCCGTACCGCACCCCAGGAAAGGCGGACGATGAACGACAAGGCGGAACACAAGGCCGAAGAGCTCAAGGGCCAGGCCAAGGAAAAGGTCGGCGACGCCACCGGGAACGAGCAGTGGCAGGCCGAAGGCAAGGCCGATCAGGGCAAGGGTGCCCTCAAGCAGGCCGCCGACAAGGTCAAGGACGCTGTGAAGGGTCACAAGGACTGATCTCCCCGGGCCCCGGCCCGGGACGGCCGCCGCACTCCGGAGTGCGGCGGCCGTTTCACGTCCCGGTTATTCCCGGGCCGCCCGGAAACTTCCCATTTTCCCACCCCCTGGCCACTCCGGCCCGGCCACCGGGAACCGGCGCACACTGAGGCCACGGGACGAGGGAAGGAAAGCCGGGATGGCAGCAGGGAACGGACCACGGATCGCCGTCGCGCTGGACGGTGCCGGGTGGCACCCCGCCGCGTGGCGGGAGCCGGGGGCGCGGCCGGGTGAGCTGCTCACCGCGGGGTACTGGACCGACGTGGTCCGCGAGGCCGAGGCGGCCAAGCTGGACTTCGTCACCCTCGAGGACTCGCTGGCCCTGCAGACCGAGCAGTACCTCGACCGGCCGGGCGAGCGCACCGACCTGGTCCAGGGCCGCCTCGACGCGGTGCTGATCGCCGCCCGCGTCGCGCCGCTGACCTCGCACATCGGGCTCGTGCCGACCGCGATCGTCACCCACACCGAGCCGTTCCACCTGTCGAAGGCGATCGCGACGCTCGACTACGTCAGCGGCGGCCGGGCCGGCGTCCGCGTCCAGGTCGCCGGGCGGCCCGCGGACAACCGGCACTTCGGCCGCCGGGAGTTCGGCGAGTTCCGGCTCGAGGACTCCACCACGCCGGACGTCGTGAGCCCGCTGTCGGAGCTGTTCGACGAGGCCGCGGACTACGTCGAGGTGCTGCGCCGGCTGTGGGACAGCTGGGAGGACGACGCCGAGATCCGCGACGTCGCGACCGGCCGGTTCGTCGACCGGGAGAAGCTGCACTACATCGACTTCGAAGGCCGCTGGTTCAAGGTCAAGGGCCCGTCGATCACCCCGCGCCCGCCGCAGGGCCAGCCGCCGGTCACCGCGCTGGCGCACGCCGCGGTCCCCTACCGCCTCGCCGCCCGCTCGGCCGACGTCGTCTACGTGACGCCGTTCGACCGCACGCAGGCCGGCGAGATCGTCACCGCGGTGCGCGACGAGCAGGACCGGGCCGGCCGCGCGGCCGAGACGCTGCACGTGTTCGGCGACGTCGTCGTGTTCCTCGACGAGACCGAGCGGGCCGCCGCCGACCGCTTGGCCCGGCTCGACGACCTGTCCGGCGCGAAGTACACCTCGGACGCCCACGTCTTCACCGGCACGCCCGCCGGCCTCGCCGACCTGCTGCTCGACTGGCAGGCGGCCGGGCTCTCCGGGTTCCGGCTGCGGCCGGGCGCGGTGCCGCACGACCTGACCGCGATCACCCGGGGCCTGGTCCCCGAGCTGCGCGCCCGCGGCGCCTTCCGCACCGAGTACGAGGCGGACACCCTGCGCGGCCTGCTCGGCCTCGCCAAGCCCGCCAACCGCTACGCCGCCTGAGGAGGCCCGCGATGACCCAGCCCCGCAAGCAGATCCACCTCGCGGCGCACTTCCCCGGCGTGAACAACACGACCGTGTGGAGCGATCCCGAGGCCGGCAGCCACATCGAGTTCAGCTCGTTCGTCCGGCTCGCGCAGACGGCCGAACGCGCCAAGTTCGACTTCTTCTTCCTCGCCGAGGGCCTGCGCCTGCGCGAGCAGAACGGCGAGATCTACGACCTCGACGTCGTCGGCCGCCCCGACACCTTCACCGTGCTCTCGGCGCTGGCCGCGGTCACCGAACGGCTCGGCCTGGCCGGCACCATCAACTCGACGTTCAACGAGCCGTTCGAGGTGGCCCGCCAGTTCGCCTCGCTCGACCACCTCTCCGCCGGGCGCGCGGCCTGGAACGTCGTCACGTCGTGGGACGCCTTCACCGGCGAGAACTTCCGGCGCGCCGGGTACCTGCCGCAGGACCAGCG
The DNA here is from genome assembly GCF_023023025.1 of Amycolatopsis sp. WQ 127309. NCBI lineage: Bacteria > Bacillati > Actinomycetota > Actinomycetes > Pseudonocardiales > Pseudonocardiaceae > Amycolatopsis > Amycolatopsis sp. WQ 127309. The sequence goes on along the minus strand of NZ_CP095481.1, from coordinate 7,532,568 downwards.
CTACGACCGCGCCGAGACGTTCCTGCGCACCGCCTGGGAGCTGTTCGACTCCTGGCGCGGCGACGAGATCGCCGCCGACGCCGGCAGCGGCGTCTTCCTCCGGGATCCCGCCGCGGGCGCCTTTGCCCACCACGACAAGCACTTCGACATCGAGGGCCGGTTCCCGGTGCCGCGCAGCCCGCAGGGCCGCCCGGTGATCATCCAGGCCGGCGACTCCGACGAGGGCCGCGAGTTCGCCGCGGCCACCGCGGACGCGATCTTCAGCCGCTACGGCACCCTGGAGGCCGGGCAGGCGTTCTACACCGACGTCAAGGGCCGGCTGGCGAAGTACGGCCGGACGTCGGAGCAGCTGGTGATCCTGCCCGCGGCGACGTTCGTCCTCGGCGACACCGACGCCGACGCCCACGAACGCGCCCACGTCGTCCGGTTGCAGCAGGTCAGCGGGCAGACCGCGATCAAGTTCCTCGAGCAGCTGTGGAACGCCGACCTGTCCGGCTACGACCCGGACGGCCCGCTGCCCGACATCGACCCGGTGCTCGGGGAGAACACGATCGCGCGCGGCCGGGCCAGCGTCCGGATGTACCGCGACCCGCAGGCCACCGCGAAGGAGTGGCGCCAGCTCGCCGAGGCGAAGAACCTGTCCATCCGCGAGCTGATCATCGAGGTCACCGGCCGGCAGACGTTCATCGGCTCCCCCGCGACCGTCGCCGCCACGATCGACGACCTGGTCCAGGCGGACGCGAGCGACGGGTTCATCCTCGTCCCGCACGTCACACCGGGCGGGCTCGACGAGTTCGCCGACAAGGTCGTGCCGCTGCTGCAGGAACGCGGCTCGTTCCGGACCGAGTACACCGGCACGACCCTGCGCGAGCACCTCGGCCTGGACGCCTGAACACGACGGCGGCCCGGGTTTCGCCCCCGGGCCGCCGTCGTCGTTCCGGCCGGATCAGCCGATGTGCGTGCTGATGTTGCCGCCCGTGCTGTAGGCCGTGGCGCAGGAATTGTTGTCCACCAACGGAACCGGCACCTTCAGCAGGGTGCCGGAGACGTCGCCGCCCTCGGATGTCGCCCCGGCCGCGATGAGCGCCACTGGTTTTGTCCGACACGCCTCGGCTCACACCGCTGACGGACGGGCCTCCCCTTCGCGTGCGAAGGTCGGTTCCGCCGCTTCCAGGCGGGGTACCGCGACGCCCAGCCGTCGTGCTTCCGCCAGGGTGTCCCGGCAGATCTCCCGCGGTTCCTCGGTCCCGGGGTCGGAGTGCGCCTCGAAGTTCACGCGCAGCGGCGCGAAGTGCGCGGTCAGCCAGGCGAGCACGGGGGCCGTCAGCCAGGCGGGCGCGCGCAACCCCACCACCCCGCCCCGGTGGCGTCGCAGGTCGACGCCGCGTGCTTCGAGGAGCGGCAGCAGCTCGCGGCCGGTCAGCAGCGCTTCGCGCAAGGCGCCCGTCGCCCCGGCCAGCTGGGCCAGCGAACCCAGCCTCAGGCCCTGCGCGTGCACGCCCGCGTTGAACGCGAAGTGGACCCACAGCCAGCCGCGGAAGTCGGGCTTCTCCCGCGGCCGGAACCCGGCCTCGCGAAACACCCGGCGCACGGCCTGCTCCCGGTCGGTCGGCGGTCGGTCGAGGGTGCCGAAGACGGCATGCGGCAGCAGGGCCCCGCGGAGCACGCCGTCCGCGCCGAAACCGCCGCCGGCTTGGGGAAAGCCCCACGCGACGCGGTCGAGGGGGAGCGCGCCGATCGCGGCCGTCGGCTCGGCCCAGAGGTTGCCGAACACCAGCACGGTGGCCGCGCCGACGCGCGGGGCCAGGAACGCCGCGGCCTCCGCGAGGCGGTGGTGCGGCACGCTCAGCACGATCAGGTCGAAGTCGTGGTCCGGCACCAGCTCCTCGCGGTAGCGCACCGGCCACTTCTCGACGACGCGCTGTCCCCACGGCCGCCGCCGCGTGTCGAGCAGGTCGAGGTCCACCGCTCCCCCGTACGCCGCCGCGCGGCCCGGCCGGACGTAGAACTCGACGTCGTGCCCGGCCCGTTCCAGGGCCCAGCCGTACACCGTGGCGATCACGCCGCGGCCGAACATCAGGATCCGCAAGGCACACCTCATGAGCTAGGATGGAAATGGAGGTCATCTCCACTTCTCAAGCTAGGGAGGCCGGGTCCGGTTGTCAACGCGAGATTCCGACAAGCCGTTGCGCGCCGACGCCCGGCGCAACCGCGACGCCCTGCTGGCCAAGGCCCGGGAAGTCTTCGACGCCGGGGGCTTCTTCGACCTGCGCTTCGACGACTTCGCGCGCCTGGCCGGCGTGGGCACCGGCACGCTCTACCGCCACTTCCCCACCCGGGAGGCGCTGGCCGAGGCGGTCTACCACGAGGAGGTCGCCGCGTTGTGCGACCGCGCCCGCCGGTTGCGGGCCACCCTGCCCGCGCAGGAGGCGTTGGCGGCCTTCCTGCGCGGCATGGTCGACCACATGGACGCCCACCAGGGCCTCGCCCGGACCCTGGCCACGCTCATGACCACCGGTTCGAGTGCGCTCGCCGACGGCAGCCTGGCGCTGGAACAGGCCGTCACCGAGCTGGTGGCCGCCGCGGCGGAAGGCGGCTCCGTCCGCGACGACGTGAGTGCAGGCACCGTGATGATGGCCCTGCACGGCATCGGCGCGGCCCACGACCGCCCCGGCTGGCGGGCCGAGGCCGACGGCGTCATCACCCTGGTGCTGGACGGGCTGACCAGCCGGGGGTAGCCACTCCTCGCCGTACAGGAATAACTGTTCCGGTACGCTGACGGGGCCGAGCACGAGGAGCCACGCATGCCAGCACCGTCGACCCCCGGCCTCATCGCCCGCGCGGCCGGGGCCGTCCACACCCGGGCGTTCTCGCTGCCGCCGGCGCGCACGGCGTACACGATCACGCGCGGGCTGCGGGTGCCCGCTCGTGACGGCGCCGAACTGGTGACCGACCACTACGAGCCGCGGGCCGGCGCGCGCGGCACCGTGCTGATCCGGTCGCCGTACGGCCGCGGATTACCGGTCAGCCTGCTGCACGGCCGGATGCTCGCGGCGCGGGGTTTCCACGTCCTTGTGCAGAGCGTCCGCGGCACCGGTGGCTCGTCAGGCGTGCTCCGGCCGATGACGCAGGAGGCCGCCGACGGCCAGGACACCGTCGCCTGGCTGCGCGAACAGCCTTGGTACGACGGCCGGCTGGCCACCCTCGGCGGTTCCTACCTCGGCTGGAGCCAGTGGTCCCTCCTGCGCGACCCACCGCCCGAGCTGAAGGCCGCCGTGGTGGTCGTCGGCCCGCACGACATGGCCCGCGCGATGTACGGCACCGGCGCGTTCGCCCTGGCCGACTTCCTCGGCTGGAGCGCCACCGTGCTCGCCCAGAGCGACGGCGGGCTGCGCCGGGCGATGACGTCCGGCCGCCGGGCGCGCAAAGCCACGCACGAGACGCCCCTCGGCGCGGCCACGGAGACCGCGCTCGACGGCGCCGCGCCGTGGTTCGCCGGGTGGCTGTCCCACGCGGATCCGGCCGATCCGTTCTGGAACGCTTACGACGCAACCGAAAGCCTTGCCGAAGTCGAGGCCCCGGTCCTGCTCGTCGGCGGCTGGCACGACGTCTTCCTCGACCAGACCCTCGAGCAGTACCGGGCTTTGTCCACAAGGGACGTCGAGGTCGCGCTCACGATCGGGCCGTGGAAGCACCTGGACACCCTCGCCGCCGCCGCGCGCGTGATCGACCGGGAGGCCCTGGCCTGGTTCGAGCAGCACCTCGACGGCGGTCCCGTGCGCCCGGAGCCGGTCCGCGTGCACGTCACCGGCGCGGGCGAATGGCGGACGCTGCCGTCGTGGCCGCCCGCGACCACCGACCGCGTGCTGCACCCGCGGGCCGACGGGCGGCTCGGCGACACCGCCGACGCCGAAGGCGCGTCCACCGGGTTCCGGTACGACCCGGCCGATCCGACACCCGCCGTCGGCGGCCGGCACATGTCGGCCGGTGCCGGGGCGCGGGACAACCGCGCGCTCGAGGCCCGGCCGGACGTGCTGACGTTCACCTCCGCACCGCTCGGCTCGGCGCTGGAGGTCATCGGGGCGCCGCGGGTGGAACTGGCGCTGGACACCGGCAACCCGCACGCGGACGTGTTCGTCCGGCTCTGCGACGTCGACCCGCGCGGCCGCTCCCGCAACGTCACCGAGGTCTTCCGGCGGCTCGATCCCGGCCGTACCGGCGCGGTGTCGCTCGAACTGGGCGCCTGCGCGCACCGGTTCGCCGCCGGGCACCGGCTGCGGCTGCAGGTCAGCGGCGGCGCCCACCCCCGCTACGCGCGCAACCCCGGCACCGGGGAACCGATCGCGACGGCGACGGCGTTCACGGCCACGCGCTACACCGTCCACTGTGGTCGGTCGACGCTCACCGTGCCGATCGCGTAAGGGAACTACGTCGCCTCGGGCGGCGCGATCCGCCGGCGCCGCTGCCGTTCCAGTGCCGCGATCTGCCGGTTGGTCAGCCCCGGCTCCGGCAACGGCGTCGGCGCCTCGCGGGCGGGCTGCAGGCTGTCCAGCACGAGCCCGATCACCCGCCGGTACAGCCGCGGGTGGCGCGGGCCGCCGAAGTCGACCGACGTCTGCACGGCCATCGACAGCAGCAGCAGGTCACCCGCGACGAGGTCGTCCCGCACGAGCCCGGCCTCGCGGGCGCGCCGGACGAGCCGTTCGAGGTGCGCCCCGGTTCGGTTGTGGCTGTCCTCGACGAGTTTCGCCAGCCGGTGCGGCGTGCGCGGGCGCGACCAGCCGAGCGTTTCGCTGCAGGACCCGTTCAGGAGTTCGCGGAAGCCGCGGTCGGGCGCCAGCGTCGTGACGCAGGTTTCGAGGAACCCGGCGATCCCGTGCCACGGGTCGGCGTCCGTGCTCGCGTCGAGCGCTTGCTGTTCCGCCACCGCGAACCGGGGCTCGTAGACCTCGTGGATCAGGTCGTCCTTCGTCGCGAAGGTCCGGTAGACGGTCCCGACGCCCACGCCGGCCGCCTTGGCGACGTCGGCGAGCGTGACGGTGAGCCCTCGTTCCGCGAACAGGTCGGCCGCGGTGGCCAGGATCCGCGCGAGGTTCTCCTGCGCGTCCCGCCGCCGCGGCCCGGTCCGGGTCACGTCTGGTGTTCGAGGGGACGCCATTTCCCGGATGCTACCGGCCTTCGCAGTGCCGCCCGTCCCGGCGGCGCATGCTCACGAAAAGTTCAGGATCGATTCAGTAACTTCTGCTAGTCTCCCCGATGTTTCGCGGCTCACCGTGGCGCCGCGCCTGCAGCCGTTGCGCCGTAACCGGTGCGCGGCGCGAACTCATCGAGGAGTCACATGACAGCCATCGTCCGGGTCCACGGCCGCCAGGTCCTCGACAGCCGGGGCAACCCGACCGTCGAGGTCGACGTCGAGCTGGCGGACGGTTCGCTCGGCCGGGCCGCCGTGCCGTCGGGCGCCTCCACCGGCACGAAGGAAGCGGTCGAACTGCGTGACGGGGACAAGTCGCGGTTCCACGGCAAAGGCGTGCGCAAGGCCGTCGACGCGGTCAACGGCGAGATCGCCGAAGCGGTCGTCGGGCTCGACGCCGAGGCGCAGACCGAGGTCGACCGGGCGCTGATCGCCCTCGACGGCACCCCGAACAAGGCCCGGCTCGGCGCGAACGCCACGCTCGGCGTCTCGCTCGCGGTGGTCAAGGCCGCCGCGGCCGCCAGCGGGCTGCCGCTCTACCGCTACGTCGGCGGTGTGTTCGCGCACCTGCTGCCGATGCCGATGATGAACATCATCAACGGCGGCGCGCACGCGGACAACCCGATCGACTTCCAGGAGTTCATGATCGGCCCGATCGGCGCGGAGACCTTCGCCGACGCCGTCCGGATGGGCTCCGAGGTCTTCCACACGCTGCGCAAGTCGCTGCACGACGCCGGGCACGGCACCAACGTCGGCGACGAAGGCGGCTTCGCACCGAACCTCAGCTCCGCCGACGAAGCGCTCGAGTTCGTCCTGCGCGCGATCGAGCAGTCCGGTTACCAGCCCGGCGAGGACATCGCGCTGCTGCTCGACCCGGCCGCGTCCGAGTTCTACACCGGCGAGGTCTACGACTACACCGGCGAAGGCCGCAAGCGCAGCGTCGAGGAGCACGTCGCCTACCTCGCCGAGCTGACCGCGAAGTACCCGATCATCTCCATCGAGGACGGCCTGGCGCAGGACGACTTCGAGGGCTGGAAGCAGCTGACCGACCGGATCGGCGACCGCGTGCAGCTCGTCGGCGACGACCTGTTCTGCACCAACGTGAACCTGCTCAAGGACGGCATCGAGCGCGGCATCGGCAACTCGATCCTGATCAAGGTCAACCAGATCGGCACGCTCACCGAGACGCTCGACGCCGTCGAGACCGCGCACAAGGCGGGCTACTCGGCCGTCATGTCGCACCGGTCCGGCGAAACCGAGGACACCACGATCGCCGACCTCGCCGTGGCCACCAACTGCGGCCAGATCAAGACCGGCTCGCTGTCGCGCTCCGACCGCACGGCCAAGTACAACCAGCTCATCCGCATCGAGGAGGAGCTCGGCGCCGAGGCGCGCTACGCCGGCGCCTCCACCATCAGCGGCCGCCGCTGACCCGATCCGGTCCGGAACCGCGCACGCCGTTCCGGACCGGGTCGCCGCCGACGCACATCAGCTGCAGCCGGGCCAGTCCGCGGACGTAGCGACTGGCCCGCTGGTCACTCGGCATCACCAGCGTCGGGCGGGCGAGCAGCTCACCGTTGTAGCGGGTCGCCAGCAACGCGGCGCAGGCACCGAACTCCGGATCCAGCTCCGCCAGCGACAGCGCGACCTGGAACCCGTCCTCGGCCACCGCCAGCACGACCACCGTCAGGCTCGCCATCTTGTGCCGCGTGTCCACCGGCAGCGGGCCTTCGCGCAGGACGTCGTACAGGTGCACGCCGTGCACCTCGTGCCGCTCGTGCCGGCGGCGGGTCACGTACTCGACGTCGAGCCGGATCCGCGACCGCTCCCGCAGCTCGCCGATCCCGATCACCCGCGACGCGCACCCGGTCCCGGTGACCAGGAGCCCGGCTGCTGACGGTTCCATCCCTCCACGCTAAGTCACCGTGGCCGCGGCGTACAGCCACGATACGGCCGCAGATACGGAACTTTACGACCTGGGAAGCCGCTTCAGCGGATGCGAGGGCCGGCGGAGGTGGTGAAGCGAAACTCGATCGCGACCGGGACCGCGTCGAGGTCGAGCGCCTGCCGGAGCCGGGGCAGGCCCTCGGTCTCCAGGCGTTCGCGGATCTCCGTGGGGTCGCCGTCCTGCTCCACCGAGACGACCAGCGCCAGCGTCGGGTCCTCGCGGGTCCCCGCCAGCGTGGCCCGCGCCTGGTGCACGCCGGGATACGTCCGCAGCTCCTCGGTGAACGGCGCCACCGCGGCGTCGGCGGCCAGTTCGGTCCGGCCGCGGTCCGGGTCTTCTTCGAAGCGCCACGTCTGCGTCCGCGGGCGGCGCGCCAGCTGGGCGAGCAGCCAGCGCAGCACCAGCAGCCCGAGCACCACGGCCACCGCGGCGGCGACGTAGAGCACCCACGTCGGCGGCGACGCCGTGCCCGGGACCAGCGGCGACCCCGGGTCGACGACGGTCAGCCGGCGGAAGTGCGTCGCGACCGCGAACCCGCCCGCGGCCAGCAGCACCAGCCCGACCAGGCCGAGCAGGACGCGGTTGAGCCGGGCGGGACGGTTCAGGTTCGTCATGACTTCCTCCGGGGAGCGCGGACCCGCACCGAGACGGCCGGCCGGGTGGCCGGGCCGACCTGGTCGAGCCGGTGGCCGACCGCCTCGCGGACGGCGTCGGCGAGGCCGTCGGTCCGGGTCCGGGCCGTCTCGACCCGGACCTTCACGCGCCGGGTGCCGAGCTTGACCGCGGCACCGGACACGCCGTCGACGCCCGCGGCGGCGGCGCGCAGCGTCGAGCGGTAGCCGCCGCGAGCGGCGCCCGCGTCGAACGATCCGCCCAGCGGCAGCACGGTCATGGTCCCCGGCAGGATCGCGCCGAGCACCAGGACCAGCCCGAGCAGCGCGACGACGCCGCCGGCCACGGCCGGCAGCACGTCCGTCCACCGCAGGTCGTGCAGCCGGGACGCGACCGAATCGGGGCTGATCCACGGACGTTCGCCGAGGATCAGCTGGACCGCCACGACGGCGACGAGCACGCACGCGGCCAGCACCACCACCGCGGTCAGGACGGCCGGGACGCTCCGGCGGGGACGGCGTTTCATTCGACCCTCCGTACTTGGCCCGCGGTGGTGTGCAGGGCGGTGACCACGAGGTCGACGCGCGTGACCGTGAGCCCGGTCAGCGCCTCCACCCGCTCCACGAGGTGTTCGCGCGCCCGTTCGGTGGTGCGCGCGACCGAGGCGGGGTAGACGATCGAGATCCGGACGTCGAGCGTCACGGTCCCGTCGCCGACGTGGGCGCTCACCTTCGCGGAGTGGTCGAGGTCCTCGCCGCTCAGGCTGACGCCGAGGACCCGGCCGGCCGCGCCGCCGACGTCGTCGACCTCGAGCACGGCGCAAGCGGCCAGCCGTTCGACCGCCTGCGCCGAGATGGTCAGCACGCCGCGCTCGGCGACCGGCGCGGTCAGGGTGGTGGTCACGCTCAGCCCCGATCGCGGCCGGAGAGCTGCGACAGGTCGAGCTTGCCGTCGAGGTAGCGCCCGACCAGGAAGCCGATCGCCCCCAGCACGGCGACCGCGGCGAACGCGCCGAAGCCGCCGAACGCGACGGCCAGCCCCAGGACGAGGCCGGTGAGCAGACCCAGCTGCGTGGACTTCACGAGACCCTCTCCTTCTCTTGTGCGGCAACCACTTGTCCGGGGATCTCCGGTGCGGGGATCTCCGGTGCGGCGCCGGCCGGTTCGGCCAGGTCCGCGATCACGACGTGCACCGGCCGCCCCGCGACGGCGGCGGCGGTGCGCACGGCCGCGGCGACGTCCGCGGCCACCAGCGGGTACCGAGTGGTGACCGCGATCGTGACGTCTTCGTCGCGGACGCGCACCCCCGCGATCCGCCGCGGCGGGTCGAGCGTGGCGATCTCGCCGAACCGGCCGCCGTGCAGCCCGGTCACGCCGGGCGCGATCCGCACCGCGGCCGCGATCCGGGCGGCGTCGGGTTCGGGATTCACTGCACCCGGCCGGTTTCGGTGGTCTCGCCCTCGTCCTCGGACGGCAGGTGCAGGTCGCCGACGTTGATGTTCACCTCGACCACCTCCAGGCCGGTCATCTGCTCGACGGCGGTGATCACGTTGCGGCGCACCGAACGCGACAGGTCCGCGATGGACACGCCGTACTCGACGACGATCTGCAGGTCGACGGCCGCCTGCTTCTCGCCGACCTCGACCGACACACCCTGCCCGGCCGAGGCGGTCGCGCCCGGGATCCGCTCGCGGATCGCGGAGAAGGCCCGCGCGGCGCCGCCGCCGAGGGCGTGCACGCCAGGGATCTCCCGCGTGGCCAGGCCGGCGATCTTCTGGACGACGACGTCGGCGATCGACGTGGCGCCCTCGGTCGTCACCAGCGCGCCGTCGCCGCCCTTCTTGGCCTGGTCGGACGGAGCCTGCTGGGCGGGCACCTTGGTGGCGGTGGCGTTCGTCATGACGTCTCCTTCGCACATCGGGAATGCGTTGTGTTCTCGCGGAAGCCCCTTGATTGTTCTTCCACACAGGACAGACAACGCGGTGGGAAGATCGTCACGACCCGATCGTGTGACACCCATCTCCCGTGTACGGGTGACCGCCGGCGCTACCCGGCGACGGGAACCCCGGCGCGTTTCGCCGCCGCGCCCAGGGCGGCGATGACCGCCGCGCCGGCCACCGACAGCGCGATTCCCACCAGTACGGCCACGTTCCAGCCCGCGACGAGGTCCGCAGCCGGGGTCGCCGACGGGTGAACCGCCAGCACCGTCACCACGGTGACGCCCAGCGCCGCGCCGACGTACCGGCTGGTGTTGTTGATGCCGCTGCCCATCCCGGCCCGGTGCGGCGGCACGCTCGCCACCGCTTCCCGGCCCAGCGACGCGTTCACCACGCCGGTGCCGAGCCCCGCCAGCAGCAGCCCGCCGAGCAGCGGGCCCGCGCCGGAACCCGGGGTGACGAACGCGAGCGGCACCAGGCCGGCGGCCACCACCAGCAGGCCGGCGCTCAGCCGCGCCCCGCCGGAGAACGCCGCGGGCAGCCGCCGGGTCAGCAGCGCCGAGACCACGCTGGTCGCCGACCAGGTCAGCACGACGAGCGACGCCGTCAGCGGGGTGAACGCCAGGCCGTTCTCCAGCATCGTGCACAGGAAGGCCATCAACGCCGTGACGCCGCCGCCCGCCACGAACGCGCCGGTCGTCGCCGAAAGCAGCGCCGGGCGGCGGAACAACGTGAGGTCGAGCATCCCGCCCTCGGCCCGGCGCTGGTGCGCGAAGAACGCGGCGAGCAGGACGACCGCGGCGACCAGCAGCGTCACCTCCAGCGGGCTCGTCCAGCCCTGGCGGCCTTCGGTGAGCGCGGCGAGCAGGGCCGCGAGGCCGCCGCCGAGCAGCAGCGAGCCGGCGACGTCGACCTTGCGCGCCCGGCCCGAGACGGACTCGTCGAGCAGGACCCGGCCCAGCACGGCGACGCCGAGGGACAGCACGGTGGTGACGAGGTAGAGCACGCGCCAGCCGGCGGCGAGGTCGAGGACCGCGCCGGCCACCGGGCCGATCGCGATGCCGGCGCCGAGGCACGCGCCCCACACCCCGGTGGCGCGGGCACGGCCGGCGGCGTCCGGGAAGGCGTGGCCGAGCACCGCGAGACCGCAGGCGATCAGCGCGGCCGCCCCGAGCCCTTCGACGACCCGGCCGACGATGAAGGTCAACGGCCCGGGCGCGACCGCACACAGCAGCGACCCGGCGGCCAGTACCGCCCCGCCGGCCGCGAACACGCGCCGCCGGCCGAAGTCGTCGCCGATCGCGCCGGCCGAGAGGAGGGCGACCGCCAGGCCGAGGCTCATCGAGCTGAGGATCCACGACGTCGCGATCGCGCCGGCGCCGAGCCCGCGGGCCACCGACGGGACGATCGAGAGCGGCGCGGTGAACACGAACATGGCGAGCAGGGTGCCGCCGCCGGAGGCGACGAGCACAGCGGCCGGGCGGCGGTCCATGCGAGCTCCCGTTGATTCGGTGACCGAACTCTTCGCCCGGAGGCTAGCACGGTTTGTTCGTTCACCGAACCTTTCTGTGGCACACTGGGGCGCATGGCACTCCCCCGCGAGTACACCGGCCAGGCCTGCTCGATCGTGCGCGCCCTCGAGATCGTCGGCGAGCGCTGGACGCTGCTGATCGTGCGGGACGCGGTGTTCGGCGTCCGGCGGTTCAGCGACTTCCTGGAGCACCTGGGCACCCCCCGCGCGGTGCTGACCGAACGGCTGGAGTTCCTGGTCCGCGAAGAGGTCATGACCCGCGTCCCGGGGCCGGGCAAGCGGAGTGAGTACGAGCTGACCGCGAAGGGCCTCGCGCTGTGGCCGGTCGTCCGGTCGCTGTCGGCCTGGGGCGACGAGTTCTACGCCCCCGAAGGCCGCCGGCGGGTGTTCGTGCACGCCTCCTGCGGCGGCGAGGTGACCCCGGCGGGCGCGTGCGTCACGTGCGGCGCGCAGGTACCGGTCGCCGAGACGGTGATGACCCCGGGTCCGGGGCTGCCGCCGCCGTCACCGCGGGACAGCCCGATCACGACGGCCCTGGCCGAGCCGCGGCCGCTACTGCTGCCGGTGCACTGACACCACCGGAACCTGACGCGCCGATGTCGTTCGCCCTCGGTCGCGCCGAGGTTCGCCATGCGCCCGGCAGTAGCCGATGACGGTCGTGAACTGCCGCGCCGCCGGACCGGCGGGGACCGACCCCGCTCGGCCTCGCCCCCAGGCGGTGCCGTGAACCCTTGACAAGCAACCCCGTCAACCTGTCATGCTTACTCGTGCGCGAATGGACGTGGTAACGAGCAGTTTCTCGCACTTTCCGGAGGCTCGAGTGCATCGACGGCTAAGCGGAACCCCTCGACGGCTGCTGTGCGGCGCCGTCGCCCTGGCGCTCACCGGAGCGCTCGCGGCGCCCGCGGCGGCGGACCGGCTCACGGCGGGGACCTTCTCGGTGCCACGCAGCGGCGACGCCCCGGGCTACCAGGTGCGCGTCGACCCCGCCCACCTCGGCGTCAGCGTTTCGCGAGGTGGGGAGCCCCTGCTGCGCACCGCGCCGGACGCGTTCACCTTCGGCACCGCGGTGGCGACGCGCGTGCGGTCCGTCTCGAAGCAGGGCGCGACCGTGGTCGTCGAAGCCGGCAGCACCGCGGGCAAGACCGTGACCCTCCGGCTGACGCCGCACGCGGACCGGTTCGACCTGAGCTGGTCGGTGGCCGGCGAGCCGGCCGGGGACCGGGCGACGCACTTCGACCTGGCGGCGTCCGGGCACTGGTACGGCGGCGGGGAGACCAGCGAGGGCACGCCCCAGCCGTACCCGCTCTCCGCGGGCGTGGTCAACGAGCCGGAGTTCTCCCCCGCCAGCTACATGATGCAGGAGCCGTACTTCTACACCTCGAAGTCGATCGGGGTGTACGTCCGCACCGCGCAGCCGATGAAGGTCGCGCTGGCGAACGGGCGCGCCGATCTCACGGTGACCGGGTCGGCGGAGTACGCGAGCACGGTGTTCGTCGAGTCGAGCCGCCGCGCGGTCTACGACGACTACGTCGGCGAAGTCGGCAAGCCGGAGAAGAGCGACGCGACCGACGCCGAGTACGCCAGTCCACTGTGGAACTCGTGGGCGCAGTACTACCGGAACATCGACCAGGACAAGGTCGTCGCGTGGGCGCGCGACCTGAAGGCCGCGAACGTCGCCGGGCACACCGTGCAGCTCGACGACAAGTGGGAGTCGAACTACGGCAACCTGACCTTCGACGCGAAGACGTTCCCCGACCCGAAGAAGCTCGTCGACGACATCCACGGCATGGGCCAGAAGTTCGGCCTGTGGACGACGTTCTGGATCAACCTCGACTCGGCGAACTACGGGTACGCCCGCGACCACGGCTACCTGCTGCACGCGAAGGCGAACCCCGCCGAGCCGTGCACCGTGACGTGGTGGAACGGCACGGCGGGGATCATCGACCTCGGCAACCCGCAGGCCCGCGACTGGTACACCGGCAACCTGCGCACGCTGATGGCGGACTACGGCGTCGACGGCTTCAAGTTCGACACCCGCTTCTTCGACGACAGCTGCGCGACGTCGAACGGCCTGACCCCGCAGGACTACCAGAAGCTCGGCGCGGACATGACCGACCGGTTCGACCAGCAGGGCGCCGGGATCCGCACGCACTGGGGCAACCAGCGCTACGGCTTCGTCATCCGCGCGGTCGACGCGGACACGACGTGGGACGGCCTGCGCACCTCCCTGCGCCGGGCCTCGGCGATCTCCGCCGACGGCTACCCGTTCGTCGAGACCGACATGATCGGCGGCTCCGAGAGCATGCCGCCGCCGTCGGAGGAAGTCCTGGTGCGCTGGGCGCAGGCGGCGTCGCTGATGCCGCTGATGTACGCCTCGACGTCTCCGGTGACGACCGTCGACACCACCACCGGCAAGCCGGTGACCTACCCAGCCGACACCGCCCGCCTCTACGCCGACGCGGTGCGCACACACGCGAAGCTGGCCGGTTACCTGCAGACGCAGGTGAAGCAGGCGGTCGCGGACGGCACGCCGATCATGCGGCCGGTCTTCTTCGACTTCCCCGCCGACCACCGCTTCGACACGATCGACGACGAGTGGCTGCTCGGCCCGGCCCTGCTCGCCGCGCCGATGATCACCGCGGGCACGTCGCGCGACGTCGTCCTGCCGGCCGGCCTGTGGTTCGACCCGAACACCCACCGCGTCGAGCTGGGCGGGCGCACCTTGCGCGGCTACCCGGCGCCGCTCGGCACCACCCCGATGTTCGTGCGCCTCGGCGCCCCGGGGTCGGCCGGGCTGATCACCGCGCTGTCCCGCTGAGCTGACCGGCGCTCACGCGGGAGCCGAGCACCCGCGTGAGCGCGTCGGCCAGCGACGTCTCCGACGTCGAATGCCACGCGACCACGACGTCGGGCCGCAGCAGCAAAGCACCGTCGGCGGGCAGGCGGACCTCGGCGAGCCAGCCGTCGTCCGGCACCGCGGCCCACCGCAGCCCGAGCCGGTCCGCCTCGGCGATCCAGTGGCCGTTGTCCGGGCCGGTGAGCAGCGTCAGACCCGGCCCGGCGAAGTCCACAGTGGACGTCTCCGCGTCGAGCCACGCGTGCGGAACGCGGGTGCCGGGGCGGCCCGCCGGAGCATAGTGATCGGCCGGTGCGGGGTCGCGGCCGTCCGGGACGAACGCGCCGTCCGCGTACTGGGTGCCGAACATCGTCGTCATCGGGTCGCCCGGCAGCCCGCCGCCCTTGGTGAAGGCCGACAGCATGTCGCCCACGTGCCCGATCACCGCGCTGGACGCCTCGGCGATCGCGTAGCCCGCCGGACGGCGTTCGGTGTCGTACGTGCCGAGCAGCGCCGGGGCCGCCTTCCCGGCCAGCACGGCGGCGAGCTTCCAGGCGAGGTTGGCCGCGTCGGCGACGGCCGTGTTGGCGCCGGCCGCGGCCATCGGGGGCATCACGTGCGCGGCGTCGCCCGTCAGGAACACCCGGCCGTCGGCGAACCGGCCGGCCACGCGCATCGCCGACTCCCACGGTGACCGGCCGAGCAGCTCGACGTCGAGGTCCGGCACGCCCACCACGATCCGCAGGAGGTCCAGCCAGTCGCCGTCGCCGAGCGTGCCCGCGTCGGGGAAGTCGGCGGTGGAGAACAGCCAGCGGTCGGTGCCGTTGACCGAGAGGAACGCGCCCGAGGCCACCGGGTTCTCGATCTGGCACAGGTTGAACGGCTTGTCCCGCACCAGGTCCGTGAGGTCGGCGCGGAAGTGGAGGTCGAGGTTGTCGGCGAGGTGGCCGTGGCCGCCGCGGGTGATGCCGAGCGCCTCGCGGACGGGGCTGCGGGCGCCATCGGCGGCGACCAGGTAGTCCGCGGCCAGCTCGTACGGCTCGCCGTCCGCCGGCCGCAGCAGCGCCGTCACCCCGCCGTCGTCCTGGGTGAACGACACGAGTTCGGTGCCGAGGCGCACGGACACGCCGCGCTCCCGGGCGGCCCGGCGCAGCAGCGGTTCCAGCACGGACTGGGGACACAGGACGTTCGGCGCCGGGCTCAGCTCGGGCATCCGCCCCTGCTGCCCCCGCCGGGCGCGCAGCAGGTCGGTCAGCTCCCGCGGGCGGGCCGCGGCGAGCGTCGGGCCGGTCAGCACCTGGCTGAACGCCGCCAGCGGCGCACTCGCCTCGGCGACCTCGTCGGCCAGGCCCAGCAGGCGGAACACCTCGGTGCTGCGGGGGTTGAAGCGGCGGGCCTTCGGCTGGGGCGACGAGCCGTCGCGCCGGTCCACGAGCACCGGGAACACCCCTTCGCGGCGCAGGAGCAGGGCGGTGGTCAGGCCGGCGATCCCGCCGCCGCTGATCAGGACGGGGACACGTGCGGTCATAGGAGACTCCCTCTAAAAGTGACACGGTACAACTCAGTACACCGTGCAACTAGTGATATCGTCAAGCCATGACCACGGAGACCGGGCCGGGCCGGCGCGAGCGCAAGAAGGCGGCCACCCACCGGGCGCTGGCCGACGCGGCCCTGCGCCTGTTCCTCGAGCGCGGGTTCGACGACGTGGGTGTCCGCGAGATCGCCGAGGCCGCCGACGTGTCCACCACGACCCTGCAGAAACACTTCCCCACCAAGGAGTCCCTGGTCTTCGACCGCGACGGCGACGTCGAGGAGGGCCTGATCACCGCCGTGCGCGACCGCGCGTCCGGCACCTCGGTGCTGGACGCGCTGCGGGACCACACACTCGCCCGCGTCCGGCTGGGCGTCGCGGCCGAAGGCGCGTCGGCGTTCCTGGACCTCGTGCACCGGACACCCGCACTGAGCCGGTACTGGCACCGGATGTGGATGCGCCACGAAGACGCGCTCAGGCGGGCGCTCGCCACGGAAACCGGGGCCCCCGAGGACGATCCCGGCTGCGCCGCGCTGGCGCACTTCGCCCTGGAGACGTCAGCGCTCGCGATGCGTGCCGCGGATCCGGTCGCGACGGCCGAAGCCGCGTTCGCGATCCTCACCCACGGCTGGCCGGCCGCTCGCTGAGCCCGGCGCTACTGCGGCGGTCCGAGGACGGACCAGTGCTCGACGAACCGCCCGTCGCGCATCCGCACGAAGTCCATCACGCGGAACTCGACGTCCTGGCCCGAAGGCGGTGTGCCCAGCCACTCGCCGACGTGGCGGCCGCGGTAGATCTTGTGGGTGGCGACGACGTCATCGGTGTCCACGCAGTGCACGATCTCGACCTTCAGGCCGGCGAACGCGGTGTGCAGCGCCCGCGTGACCGCGGCCACGCTCCGGCGATCGTCCGGCAGGCCGTTCTTCGCCGACCGGTTCCGGAAGTCGGGGTGGACGAAGTCGTCGATCAGCTCGACCCGGCCGCCCTCGTGCACCTGCTCGACGAACGCGCGCATCCGCGCGATGTTCCCGGATTCCGTGCTCACCCGGCCACGATACTCAGAGGCAGGGCGGCCGGTAGCCGTCGACGTGCAGGCCGCGGAAGGCCAGCACGTTCGGCGTCTTGCCGACGAACACCAGGCCGCGGGCCTCGGTCAGCGCCGAGGCGAACGAGTACGTCGGCGTGCCCAGCTCGGGCAGTGACGTCCAGGCGCGGGGCGCGAAGCTGAAGAACCTCGTCACGACCTTGCCGTGCGTCGAGGGCACGAGCGTCAGCCACTTGTCGCCGCCGCTCCAGTGCGACGCCGGGCGCAGCTGGACGTAGAGGTCGTCGGTCGCGCTGTAGGTCAGCCGGAAGCCCGCCGACCGGGACAGGTCGGCCTGCGCCTCGAACTGGTTGCCGAGCCACAGGACGGCCACGTGCCACTCAGCGTTGAGGAAGCTCACCTTCGCCGCGTACCGGCCGTGGTCGCGCATGAGCAGGCTGCCCGTCGCCGGCACCGTCGTGCCCTCGCCGCTGGCGAGCCACTGCTGGTAGCCGTCGATCGACGGCGTCGCGCACTCGCACGAGCCGGCGGCTGACGCGCTCGCCGTCCCGAACAGCGACATCACCAGCACCAGGACGAAAGCTGCAAACGGAACCCGTGCGCGCATTCCCGGGAAGCTAGCAAAGACCGGCGACCGGCCGCGCACGCGTGTTTCGGTGAGCGGGACCGTGTGGCGCGCGTCACGGAATGCCTGTCGATCTTCGGCGCTGAACAGAAGAGAAAGCGTTTCGATCCGAGGGAGTGCCATGTCCGCCACCACCACGCCGCCCGAGGCGTCGACCACGCCGGTCGTGCCCGTGCTCGACGACTTCGACTTCCCGCTCACCGACGGCGCCGCCTGCCGCATCGACGACCCGGACTGCGAAGCCTGCCAGTGAGCCCGAGCGCGGGCCGGCTGCCCCGGTGGCCGGCCCGCGCCGCCGGCTCAGCCGCCGGCCGGGCGTTCGACGACCACGGTGGCCATCAGCGAGTGGCCGACCCCCAGGCCCTGCTGGGACTGCTGTTCACACGCGAACAGCGCCTGCGCGAGCCGCTTCGCCTGCTCCGGTGAGCGCAGCTCCCCCGCCGCCGCGAGGACGCCGTTCCAGCGCTCGGCGAAGGCCGCGAAGAACGCCTCGACCCGCGCCGGGACCTCCCCCGCGGGCGGCTTGAACCGCAGCTGCGCCGAAGCGACGTCGGTGTTGCCGCGCGCGAGCTCGTTGAGCAGCGTGCGGTACGGCGGGATGCCCTGGTTGAACGCGCGGGTGGCGGTGTGCCGGCCGACGAGCACGGACCGGTCGGTGAAGGTGACCGCACCCAGCCGGGCGCCCGCGCCGATCGCGGCCTGCACGAGGGCGTCGTCGAGGGATCCGCGGTCGTAGAAGCTCATCTGGTCGTGGACGGTCTCGTTCGCCCCCTCGAAGAAGCTCATGTTGTACGCCCAGCGCGTCTCCGGCCAGCGCGGCGTCCATTCGACCGAGTAGCGCCCCAGCACGTCGACGATCAGCACCGCGCTGTCGCGGGTCTCGACGATCCGCCGCATGAGCCCGGTCAGGACGTCGATCGTGTCGGCGTGCGGCAGGTGCGAATAGGGCACCCCGCAAGACAAGTAGAGGTCGAAGTCGCCGGCGGGGAGCTCGGCGCGCATGTCGGCGACCTCGAACTCGGCGGGCCGCCCGGCGTGCAGCGAGCGCGCCGTCTCGACCATGCCGGGGTCGAGGTCGACGCCGACGTAGGCGAGCCTGCTGTCGTCGGTCACCGGGGCGAGGTCACCGTGCGGCTCGGTGAGCAGCGCGAGCCCGTCGCCGGTGCCGGCGCCGATGTCGACCACCCGCAGCGGCTGGTCCGGCCCGCGCCGGGCCAGGTCGGCGGCGTCGCGCAGGACCCGGTGCGTGACCACCTCTTCGAGCATGGTCTTCACCGGATCCCGGCGCTTGGGCGAGGTGTAGTGGGCTTTCGCGTCGCGGTAGGACGTGGCGGCTGTCGTGTTCACGCCTCACCCCGGGTGCGAGCATCGTCGATCAGTACGTATGACGCGTTGCTGGTCGTGATCTCCATGTCCCCGATTCTGGCAAGAAAAGCCGTTCGGGTGACCGGACGTCTCGGATCGTGCCCACCGCGTTCCGTTCCTTCAGACCGGTGTAGTGGTCAGCATCCAGTGGCTGAACGCGGCGTACCGCGCCGCGAACTCAGCGGGACCTGCGGCTGCTTCGACCGCGGCGGAGAACTCCCGGACCCGCTCGAACCGGGCGATGCGGGCGTGTTCGTACTGCTTGAGCGCCTCAGCCAAGTCCGCTGACGCCAGCGCGGTCCGGAGCACACCGGCGTCCTCGACGCCGAGGGTGCCGCCCGCGGCGATGTGGGGCGAGAGGCCGTGGGCGGCGTCGCCGATGAGCGCCACGCGCGAGCCGGTCCAGCGCGGCAGCGGGGGCACGAGCATGATCCGGTTCTCGAGGATCGCGTCCTCGGGGGTGGCCGCGATCATCCGCAGCAGCTCGTCGTGCCAGCCCGCGTCGGCGAGGTTGCGGGCGCGCGCCAGAGCGCGGTCGCGCTTGCTCCCCGGCAACGGCCCGGCCTCGAACTGGTTGACCATCCACATGGTCTGTCCTTCCGCGACGCGGGTGTAGCCGCCGCGCGTGCCGTCCGTCCCGATGGTCAGCACGGTGCCTTCGGGGCGTTCGTCCCCGGCCGGCACGATCGCGCGCCACGCGTAGTGCCCGGCGTGCGCCTGGGCGTCGGTGCCCGGCAGCAACTGCGAGCGGACCCGTGAGTACACGCCGTCGGCGCCGATCAGCAGGTCGGCGTGCAGGCTCTCGCCGCCGTCGAGGTGGACGACGACCTCGTCCGCGCGGTCCTCGAACCCGGTCAGCCGGGCCGAGAGCCGGATCCGGTCGCGGCCGATGACGTCGGCGAGCAGCGTGTTCAGCGCCGGCCGGGGCACCAGCAGGAAGCGGTGGTCGGAGTCGTCGTACCCCTTGGCGCGCAACGGCTTCCCGGCCGGGTCGAAGAACCACGCGTTGATCTCCTGCCCGAGCACGCGGACATCGACGCCGGCGTCTTCGAGCACCCGGATCGCGTTGGCCCACAAGCCGATCCCGGCCCCGGCGGCGCGGATCCCGGGCGCCTGCTCCAGGACGGTGACGTCGTGCCCGATCCGCCGCAGGGCCGCGGCGGTGGTGAGCCCGACGAGGCCACCACCGGCGATCACTGTGTGCATGTCCCGCTCCTTCGTTCGCTCCTGCCTCCAGTCAAGGACGACGGCGTCATAATGGAAAATGCATGTTCGCTATCTGTAGCATTACCTGGGTGCATCTTGATCTGAACCTGCTGGTCGCGCTGGACGTCCTGCTCGACGAAGGCGGCGTCGGCGCCGCCGCGGACCGGCTCCACCTCTCCCAGCCGGCCATGAGCCGGACGCTCGGGCGCATCCGGCGCGCGACCGGCGACGAGATCCTCGTCCGCGCCGGCCGGGTGATGCTGCCGACGCCCTACGCCGAGCGGATCCGCGACGAGGTGCACCAGCTGGTCACGCGCGCCCAGACGATCTTCACCGCGGGGACCGAGCTCGACCTGACGACCCTGGACCGCACGTTCACGCTGCAGTGCAACGACGTCGTGGCGAGCGCGCTGGTCCCCCGCCTGATCACCCGCGTCGCGGCGGCCGCCCCGGGCGTCTGCCTGCGGGTGCTCGGCGAGGCGGACACCGACGCCGACGGGCTGCGCCGGGGCACCGTCGACGTCCGGCTGACCGACGAGACGACGCACCCCGCCGACGTCCGCTCGGCGACCGTCCTGACCGACACCCTGGTCACCGCCGGCCGCCACGACCTCGCCGTCGACCCGGCGACGACGGCCGGGTTCACCGCGCTGCCCCACGTCGTCGTCTCCCGCCGCGGCCGCCGTCGCGACCGCATCGACGACGTCCTCGAGGCGCACGGCACCGCCCGGCGCGTCTCTCTCATCGTGCCCACTTTGGCCATGGCCCTGGCCGCCGTCACCACCGCCGAGCTCGTCACCGTCGTCCCCGGGATGGCCGCCGCCCGGCTCGGCCCGGAGCTGCGCGGGTGGCCGCTTCCCGTGCCGACGCCGGAGATCCCCGCGGTGCTGGCCTGGCACGCCCGCCACGACCGCGACAGTGCCCACACGTGGTTGCGCGACACGATCCGGGACGTCCTTTCTGTCGGTGGTCCCCGGTAACGTCTGGTCCGTGAACGCTCGGGAACGCATCCAGGAACTCGCCGATCGGATCGTCGTCATGCGCGACGCCTACTACCGGGGCTCGCCCACGGTGGCGGACGCGGAGTACGACGCCGTCGAGGACGAGCTGCGTGGCCTGATCGAGGCGAACCCGGACCTCGCGCCGGACCCGAACCCGCTGGACCAGGTGGGCGCGCCCGCGGTGCTGCACGCGCCGATCCGGCACTCGCGCCCGATGCTGTCGCTGGAGAAGGCGACCCGGCCGGAGCAGGTCGTGGCGTTCTTCGAGCGCTTCCCCGGCCAGCCGGTGGTCGTCATGCCGAAGCTGGACGGGCTGTCGCTGGCGCTGGTCTACGAGAAGGGCCGGCTGGCCCGGGCGATCACCCGCGGCGACGGGACGACCGGCGACGACGTCACGAAGCTCGTGCGGGCGCTGACCGACGGCATCCCGGACCGCGTCGACGCCCCGGGCCGCGTCGAGGTGCGCGGCGAGGCCGTGATGCTGCGGTCCACCTTCGCCGCCTACAACACCGCGCACCCGGACAAGCCGCTGATCAACCCGCGCAACGCCGCCGCGGGCACGCTGCGGGCCAAGGACCCGGCCACCGTCGCCGGCCGGAACCTGCGGTTCTTCGCCTTCGACCTTTACACCGACCCCGACAGCGCGGAAACCGACCTCGGCAGCGCACTGGCGTCCCTCGGGTTCACCGCGGCCGACATGCGGCGCTGCACGGAGGCCGAGGCCGCACAAGACGTGATCACCACGATCGAGCAGCAGCGCAACGACCTGGACTACGACCTCGACGGCGCTGTGCTGCGCCTGGCCGACCGGGACGCCTACGCCGCCGCCGGCACCCGGTCGAGCTCGCCCCGTGGCGCGCTGGCGTTCAAGTTCGCCGCGGAAGAGAAGACCACCGTGCTGTCCGATGTGGTCTGGGACGTCGGCAAGACGGGCAAGATCGCCCCGGTCGCCTGGCTGGAGCCGGTGTTCGTGGGCGGCACCACCGTCACCCGCGCGACCCTGGCCAACCAGGAGGTCATCCGCGCCCGCGGCATCAAGATCGGCGACACGGTGCTGGTGCGCCGCGCGGGTGACGTGATCCCGTTCGTCGCCGGGGTGCTCGACGCCTCGAAGCGCACGGGCGCGGAGCAGGAGATCGTGCCGCCGACGGTGTGCCCGTCGTGCGGGCATCCGCTGACCGAGCAGGGCAACAGCCGGGAACTGTTCTGCACCAACGTCGCCTGCCCCGCCCAGACCGTCCGTCGGCTGATCCACTGGGCATCACGCGCCGCGGCGGACATCGACGCCATCGGCGGCGTGTGGATCGAACGGCTGGCGGAGACGGGGATCCTGGAGCAGCCGTCGGACTTCTACGGGCTGACCAAGGAAACCCTGCTGGAGTACGACCGCATCGGCGAGGTCTCGGCCACCAGGATGATCGAGTCGATCGACACGAGCCGCCAGGTCGGCCTGCGCCGAGCGCTGATCGGCCTGGCGATCCCGATGGCGTCGGAAGGCACCGCCGCCCGCCTGTGCCGAGCCGGCTTCGGTTCCCTGGAAGACGTCGTGGACGCGGGCGTCGACGGCCTGGTCGCGGTGGAGGACATCGGCCCGAAGGTGGCGACGTCCCTGATCGAGCACCTCACCCGGCTGCGCCCGGAACTCGAGCGGCTGCGCAAAGCGGGAGTGTCACTGGACGTACGCGAGGAGGACCTCCCCCCGGTAGTAGCGGCGGGCGCCCCGTTGGCGGGCAAGACGGTGGTGATCACGGGCGGCATCAACGACCCGCGTTCGGGCGAGAAGGTCCCCCGCCCGACATTCCAGCGCCTGTGCGAAAAAGCGGGCGCCACCACGGCATCCTCGGTCTCGGCGACCACGGACCTGCTCATCACGGGCGCCGACGTCGGGGCGAGCAAGCTGACAAAGGCGGAGAAGCTAGGCGTAGAGGTAAAGGACCAGGGCGAGATCTGGCCCCTACTGATCAACGCCGGCATCGTCTAGGCGCTGACCTCTGACCCCGGGTCGCCCGGTCAACGTGTTGGCCACTCCCGGTGGCAACTTAGCCGCTCCCGTCACCGTGTTGGCCACTCCCGGCGGCCACGCCGGTCGCACGTTGGCCGCTCCCGGCAGCTAGTCGGCCGCGGGCCGTCGGATCGGTCTGTCGTGAGGGGCACCCTCAGGGACATAAGAGCCATGAGGGTGCCCCTCACGGCTTTGGTCCGGGCAGCCGACCAGCCCGCGGTGGCGCGCCTTGCCGCTCATGGCGGCACGTTGGCCGCCCCCGGCGGGGAGCTGGCCGCTCCCGGCGGGCAGGTTCTCCGGGCCGTCCGTGAGGCGCCGGGTCCGACTTCCCGGCCGTCGGGTTCTGCCGTGGGTTGTCGTGAGCCCCACGCAAGCCGGACGGTCACTTTTCCAGTAGTGCCTTGAGTTCCTCGTCGATCAGCAGGTCCGGGTCGAACTTCATGCCCGCGAAGTGGCCCGCCAGTTCCAGGGACAGCACGCCGTGCAGGCGGGTCCAGAACGCCAGCGCTCGGTGCAGTGTCGCGGCCCCCGCCGGGTGGTCTGCGGCCCAGTCGCGGTGGGTCTCCAGGTGCTTGTCGAACGGGGTTGGCGAGTGGTCCTCTGGGAGCACGCCGGCCGCGTCCAGGAGCACCGTCATGACCTCGAACGAGATCGCCGTGATGTCGTCCGGGGCGTGGTAGCCCGGGACCGGCGTGCCGTAGATGAGGAAATACCGCTGCGGGTCGCTTCGAGCCCAGTCCCGTACGACGTGGGCCAGTGCCGCCAGGTCCGCGCCTGCGGAGCGGGCCGCGCGGACCGTGTCGGCGAGGCTTCGGTAGGCGTCGCGGATCAACGCCGTGATCAGCTCGTCGCGGCTCGCGAAGTAGCGGTACAGCGCGGGGCCGCTCATGCCCACCTGCTTGGCGATCGCGTTGAGCGACAGCGCCGGCACGCCCGCCGCGGCGATCTGCTCCCACGCGTGCTGCTTGATCTCCGCGCGCACCTGAGCCCGGTAGCGCTCACGGGGGCTCTGACCAGCTGGGTCCGTCATGAGTTAGAGGCTATCACTTTTCCTATTGACACTCACGCCAGCGTAGTTATAGCTTCTAACCAACACGACGACCACTAACAAGGAGGGCCCGATGAGCTTCCGTTCCGCACTGATCGCGATCCCGCTGGCCGCCGCCGGGATGTTCGGCGTCACCGCCGTCACCCCGGCCGAAGCGGCGACGAGCATGACCTGCCACGGCACCGGCATCGACCCCGCCGCCCAGCTCCACTACCGGACCGAGACGCTGATCAAGGCGCCGCTGAGCACCGTCTGGAAACTGCACACCACCGTCGAGGGCTGGCCGTCCTGGCAGAACGCCGTCACCAGCGCGAAGCGGCTCGATCCCGGCCCGCTGCGGCCGGGCTCGCGCTTCCGGTGGACCACCCCGGCCCCGGCCACACCCACCACTCCCGCGACGACCCTCGTCATCACCTCGACCGTCCAGCAGGTCACGCCCGGCCGGTGCGTCCGCTGGACCGGGCCGGCGATCGGCGACGGCCTGAGCATCGACCGCGGCGTCCACGTCTGGAACTTCACGCCGGTGCGCGGCGGCGTCCTCGTCCGCACCGAGGAGAGCTGGACCGGCCAGCAGATCGAAGCCGACCCGGCCACGGCCATCCAGTACCTCGCCCCGGGCCTCGACGCCTGGCTGGCCGCACTCAAGACCACCGCCGAAGCCCGCTGAACCAAGCAACCATCAGGAGAAACCGATGACCACCGCCACCGCCCGCAAGACCTCGCTCGCCGTCCTCGTCGCGGCCTGGGCCGTCCCGGTCTTCGTCGCCGGGCAGTTCGCCCTGCTCGCCGGGATCCCGATCATCGTCGTGCTGATCGGCACGCTGCGCGAACCCCGCCTGCGCGCCGTCCGCTGGCCGACCGCCGCCCTCACCGCGGTCTACGCCGGGTCGCTCGCGTTCTGGCTGCTCGGCCCGAGCGACGCGCCGAGCCTGTCGAAGTTCCTGAGCCCGGTCGCCACCGGCGTCTTCACCGCGGTCGGCGTCGCGACCGCCATCGCGCACCACGTCGCCCGGCGGCGCTCGGCCACGAAGTAGCTCAGGCCCCTCCCGCGAACTCCGGGAGAGCCGCTAACCCGGCTTCGACGAGCCCCGCCGCGCGTCCGACGTCGGCCGAGACCAGGTCCTCGACCTCCTCCGCCGTGCGGGTGACGTCGAGGTGTTTGGCCATCGACCGGAACTGGATCTGCCAGAGCGCGACGAGCGCAGTCGCCAGCACCCGCGGTTCGGGGTCGTCCGGGGTGGTGCCGGCCCGCTCGGCCAGCGCCTCGGCGGCGACCACGACGAGCTGTTCGGTCATCTCCAGGCGGTGCGCGCGCAGGGCCGGCGTGGTCGCGATCAGCAGCCCGAAGCGCCGGGACTTCGTGACCGCCTCGGCCGGGTCGTCCTGCTCCGCGAGCCAGGACAGGACGGCGGCGCGCTCCTCCGCGAGGATCCGCAACGTCGCCTCGACCGGGGACACGCCGGGCTCGGCCAGGTCGGTCCGCAACGCGGTCAGCGCCGCGTCCGGGTGGTCGAGGATCAGCGACTCCTTGGTCGGGAAGTAGTTGAAGACGGTCTTCTCCGACACCCCGCACGCCTCGGCGATCTCCGTCACGCGCACGGCGTCGAAGCCCCGCTCGACGAACATCTCCGTCGCCGTGTCCGAGAGCTGCTGACGCATCAGCCGCTTCTTGCGCTCGCGCAGTCCCTCGACCTCGGGCTCCCCGTTGCGCCGGGTGCGCGAGGCCGCCCAGTTCACCGTTCGCGGACTCATGGCACCAGCTTAGTGCACCGCCCGGATATTTTCTGCTACAGTAATTTTTCAGTGACCGAAGACTGGTTGCTTCCTCCCGAAGTCCCCACGGAGAAACGAGTCTTGTGATGGACCCTGTCCACAACCCGATCAGCCGCGGCGCGCTCCTGCTGCTCCGGGCGAGCGCCGTCGTGGCGGCCGCGCTCGCCTGCCTGCAGCCGGTGCTGGCCGGCGCCTTCCTGCAGGGCCACTATTCGATGCTGTCCGCACACCGCATGTCGGGCATGCTCTTCGCGCTGGCCCTGCTGCCGACGCTGCTGGCGGCGCTGGTCGTGTGGCGCGGGGGCCGCGGGCCGGGCCGCCCCGCCCTGTTCGCCGCGCTGGCGCTCGTGCTCTGCGCCGCGCAGATCGTGCTGGGCTTCACCCGGGACCTGGTCGTCCACGTGCCGCTCGGCGCCGCGCTGCTCTACCTCGTCGTGCGGATCGTCATGCTCTCCTGGGCCAAGCAGCCGGTGGCGCGTTACGCCGGGGTCCCGGCGTGAGCCCCGGGATGAGCCGCCGCCGGTTCCTCGGCGTCGGTACCGTGGCCCTGGCCGGCGCCGGGGCGCTCGCCGTCGCCGGGACGCCGTTCCTGCGCGAGCTGTTCGCCGACGGCCAGCCCGGGCTGCTGCTGTCGAGCCGGGCCCCCGTGCCGACGGCGTTCCGCGCCGAACTGCCGATCCCGCCGGTGCTCGCGCCGGTGCGCAGCGACGCGACGACGGACTTCTACGAGATCGTCCAGCGCCCGGCGTCGCTGGGCATCCTGCCCGGGCTGACCACCGAGGCGTGGACCTACCAGGGCAGCTTTCCCGGCCCCACCTTGCGAACGCCCGCCGGGCGCAAAGCCGTCGTGAAGCACACCAACCAGCTGCCGCACCCGACCGTGGTGCACCTGCACGGCGGGCACACCCCGGCCGACAGCGACGGCTACCCCACCGAGCTCGTGCACCCCGTCGGCGGCGAGCAGACGAGCACCGCGCCGGGGATGGCCGGCATGGCGGCGATGGCGGGCATGGCGAAGATCGACACCGGCGGCGGGCAGACCAGCCGGACCCACACCTACCCGCTCGACCAGCGCGCCGCGACGCTCTGGTACCACGACCACCGGATGGGCTTCACCGCCGCCAACGTGTGGCAGGGCCTGGCCGGGTTCCACCTCGTGACGGACGACGAAGAGGCGGCTTTGCCGCTGCCACAAGGGAAGCGGGACATCCCGCTGATGATCTGCGACCGGTCGTTCGGCGCGGACGGCAGCTTCACCTACCCCGCGCTCGCCGGCGGGCAGCAGCTGCCCGGCGTCTCACCGGCCTACATGGACGGTGTGCTCGGCGACGTCATCCTCGTCAACGGCGCGCCGTGGCCGGTACTGCGCGCCGACCGCGCCCGGTACCGCTTCCGGATCCTCAACGGCTCCAACGCCCGCCGGTACTCACTGGCGCTGGACCCGCAGCCGCCGGGCGGCGGCGCCCTGGTCCAGATCGGCGGCGACGGCGGTCTGCTGGCGAGCCCGCTGACGCACGACAGCATCGACCTCTCCCCCGCCGAACGCTTCGACGTCGTGATCGACTTCGCCCGCTACGCACCGGGCACGCGCGTCCGGCTCGTCAACAAGCTCGGCTCCGGCGCGACGGCCGAGGTGATGTGCTTCGACGTCGGCACCGACGGCCGGGTGGCCGACGACAGCCACGTCCCGGCGAAGCTGTCGGAGGTCGCCGTCCTGAACCGGACCAGCGCCACCACGACGCGGGACTTCCTGTTCCAGAAGTCGTCGGGTTCCTGGACGATCAACGGCGCCCCGTACACGCCGGGCCGCGACCTGGCCCGCGCCAAGCTGGGCACGACGGAGATCTGGCGCTTCACGAGCGACGTCCACCACCCGGTGCACCTGCACCTGAACCACTTCCAGGTGCTGAGCCGCAACGGCCACGCGCCGGGCCCGTACGACGCGGGCTGGAAGGACACCGTCGACGTCCGCCCGTCGGAGGCGGTCGAGGTGGCGGTGAAGTTCACCGACTACGCGGGCCGGTACATGCTGCACTGCCACAACCTGGAGCACGAGGACATGGCGATGATGGCGGACTTCTCGACGGAGTGACGCGCACGCGACGACGGCCCACCCGGGGTTTCCGGGTGGGCCGTTCCGTCACTCCGGTTCAGCCGGAGTGTCCGATGTGGATGGTCAGCCGCCGAGGATCGCGAGGATCTGGTTCAGCAAGTTGACCAGCGCCTGCAGGTTGCTCAAGGGGCCCGGGTCGAGCAGGCCCGCGATCGCGCACAGGAGGTTGCCCAGCAGGTTGCCGGGACCGGCGTCGGCCGTGATGTTCAGGTGCACCTGGTTCAGGTGCACGACCAGGCCGAGCAGGTCGAGGTCGAGCGGGCCGAGCACCAGGTCGAGGATCTGGCAGGACGCCGCGGCGACGCCGACCGGAACGGTGACGGCCTGGGAAACGGTGCCGACCTGCTGGCCGGCGGAGTCGACCATGGTCAGGTCGGCGACACCGTTGGCCAGTGTGCTGGTGCCATCGGTGGTGAAGCCGGTCGGCGTGAAGCTGCCGACCGCCGTGCCGGTGCCGCCCGACGCGTCGGTGAACGTGCCGGTGATCGGCGCGGTCAGCGCCGGAGCGGCCTGGGCCGCCGGGGCCGGAGCCGCGGAAGCCGTGCCCGCACCGGCGAAGAAGCCGACGAGAGCCGTGACCAGCAGGGCGACGACCGCGGAGCGGCCGAGCTTTCCGATTCTCACTGTTGTGCTCCTTTCGAAGTCCGAATTCGACTTGCTAGGAATGCACCGAAAGACCCCATCGAAAACCGGATGCGGCCGGAAACCGCAGTGAGCAATCTCAACTGATCGACACGTCCGCGAGCCGTAACCAATCCAGCCGCCGGTCGTCTACACCACTCGATGTCCGTTCGTGGCGGATAAGTAGAGGCGGGAAGCCTGCGCACCGTCCCTAAAGGACAATGTATCACAATCGTGGATTGCTCGTCACGAAATTGCGTTGGACTGATTGCCCCTCACGGCTGCGTCCGAATGCCGCAGGCCGCCGTCAGTGCCGGGACAGCACGACGTCGACGAGGCGGTGCGGCCGCAGGCTCACCGGGCCGATCAGGCCGGACGAGAGCACCTCGCCCCGCGCGTTCGCCCCGGTGTTGGTGACCCGCACCCGTACTTTGTTGCGGCCGGCGCGCAGCGCCGCCGTGACGTCCACTCGGTACGGCGCCCACAACCGGGATCCGAGCAGCTTCCCGTTGACCTCGATTTCGGCCACCTCGTGGACTTCGCCGAGGTCGAGCGTCCACTTGCGACCGGACAACGTCGCCGCCGTGACATCGAAGTCCTTTTCGTACCAAGCCGATCCCGAATACGCCGGGTCCACCTCGGTCCAGGACCCCAGAGGACGCGTTGTCGCCGATGCGCCCGGACGATCGAAGCGGAACACCCAGTCCCCGCCGGACGGAATGGCCGTGAGCGGATCGGAAACCGTGGCCGTTCCGGAAAACGTCCGGCCACCCCCATTCACCGTAACGCCGACCGATCCCGGGGCGATCACGCGCAAGGTCGCGGCCCGGCCGTCGGCACGCACCCGCTCCACCGGCGCCGACGCGCTCACCGCGTGCGCGGGCTCCGCGCCCGCGCGGAACACGACCAGCAGCGTGGCTTTCGGTTCCAGGCGCAGGACGGTCGCCGTGTTCCCGGACGACGCCCGTCGCCAGACGCCCACAGGTGCCGTCGTGCCGGTGTCGGGGTCCCACACCTCGGGCACGCCGGTCGCCGGGAACGTCGCGGTCAGCTCCACGGCGTCGGCGCGCTCGTTGAGCACGACGAACAGCGGCCGGCCGGCGCTTTCCAGGCGCAGCACCCGGACGTCGTCGTGGCGCGGCTCCAGCGTCGCCGCCGCACCACCCGCGGCGGCCACCGCGGTCGCGGCCGCCACCGGGTCGGCCGCCCGCACCGCCGTGCGCGCGGTGAACAACTCGGCCAGCGCGGCCCGCAGGCCCGCGTCGTTCCCGCCGGCCTCCCGGCTCGGCGGTGCGCCGACGAGAACCACCGTGCCGCCGCCGCGGACGAACCGGATCAGCGTCCGCACGGTCCCGACGGCGAGGTTCGGCGTCCGGGGCACCACGACGATCCCGTACGCCTGCTGCCCGACGACCAGCTTCGAGCCGGTCGGCCGGGCGTGCGTCCGCAGCGCCGGGTCGGCGTCGAGCGCGCCTTCGTCGAGGAAGTCGAAGTCGACCTGGACGTCCTCCAGCGCGTGGGCGGTGGTCAGGAACGCCGTGTCGAGGTCGGCCATCGCCGGGGTGTCCTGTGTGGACTCGACGGCGCGCTGCGGCTGCAGCAGCGCGGTGCGGGCACGCGCCGGCGCGCGGCACGCCTCCATCAGCCGGCCGATCCAGTCGTTCAGCGGCGCGGACACCGCCCACCACGGGTTGGCCGGCTGGAACGGCGGCGGGTAGACGATCTGGTTCTCGTCGCTGAACCGCGCGTGCAGCAGCGTGTGGTTGACCCCGCGCACGGCGAACGCCCCGACGACCTCGCGGACGAACGACGGCGTGACCGGCCAGCCGGTGCCGCCCATCGCCTCCAGGTAGACGCGCTCCAGCCCGAGCTGGTGCGCGGTGCTGGCCGGCCAGCGCGACAGCGTGCGGTGGTAGCCCCGCTGGTAGTGGTCGAAGATGAGGTCGGTGCCCGGCACCTGCGCCCACTGGTTGTTCGTGTTCAGGTTGCCGGAGCTGCGCAGCTGCTCACCCGGGCCGTACTCGTCCCACAGCGGGTTGGAGATCAGCTTCAACCCGCGCGAGCCCAGCCACTGGCCCTGGCTCTTGTAGTACGCGGCCGCGAACCGGTTGCTGACCGCGCGCCAGAAGAGCCCCCGCAGCCGCAGGCCGGCGTCGCCGAGACCGGCGTCGTGCACCGCGGTCAGCGCGACGCCCGGCGACGTCCCGAGCGCGTGCAGCTCCGCGTCCAGCGTGGGCGACCAGGGCACCGTGTTGAACGGCCCGTCGGCCGAAGCGAGGTAGGGCTCGTCGTCGGCGAAGCCGCGCAGGACCGCACCCGGCGCCCACGGGAACCGGCGCACGTACTCCCCCGGCACGGCGTCGAGGAACAGCCGCACCGCTTCGTCGTCGAGCAGGTCGAGGTAGGCGCGGCCGGTGCCGGTGGGCGTGCTCAGGTCGCGGACGGTGAACAGGTCCAGCTGCCAGGTCCCGGCGGGCGGCGTCCACGTGCCGCCCGCGCGGGCCTGCGCGGTCAGGTCCACCAGCGTGGCGGGATCCGTCGAGGACGCCGGCCGGGCCGCCGCGGCGACCAGCGGCACGCCGGTCGCGGGCAGGTCGAAGCCGTCGAGGGCGGCGGCGCTGTCGAACGTCTCCGTGTAGAGGACAGTGCCGGTCGCGTCGCGCACGGTCAGGCTGTCCCACGACGAGCGCTGGGACGCCACCGAGCGCACGCCGACCCGGCCGGTGGCGTACTTCAGGCCGTCCACCGCGGGCTGCGCGACGCCGTCCAGCGTCACGGTCAGGGTCGTTCCGCGGACGCGCACGGCCAGCTCGTGGTCGGCGGCGGGGTCGAAGCCCGGGACCGCAGCGCCGCCCCGGAGCTGCGTGAACGCGCCGCCGGACTGCTGCCAGACGTCGACGGCGCCGTCGCTGCGCA
The DNA here is from genome assembly GCF_023023025.1 of Amycolatopsis sp. WQ 127309. Lineage (NCBI taxonomy): Bacteria > Bacillati > Actinomycetota > Actinomycetes > Pseudonocardiales > Pseudonocardiaceae > Amycolatopsis > Amycolatopsis sp. WQ 127309. The sequence continues at coordinate 7,501,265 of NZ_CP095481.1, read as the reverse complement.
GGTCGGCCAGGACGCCGTTGTCCGCGTCAGCACTGCGCACCATGAGCCCGGCGGTCGCGCTTTCCACGCGGACCTTCGCCACGACGTCGCAGTCCTGCCACCCGGCCCCTTCGCGCAGCAGGGTGACGCCGTCGCGGGCCGCGGCGTCGACCAGCAACCGCCCGCCCGACACCGAGAGCCCCCGGCTCACCAGCGGCACCGGCACCCCGCCGGGGACGGTCAGGACCTGGCGCCCGACGCCCTTGAGGCGCAGGTCGGGCCGCGGCTGGTAGACGCGGTCGCCGACCTTTCCGCCGTCGACGACGAGGCCACCGGCGCGGCCGCTCGGGAAGTAGTCGTCGTTGAACAGCCACAGGTGCATGCCGTGCCGCTGCGCCTCGCGCAGGGTGAACTCGATGATCGTGAACCAGTCTTCGGTGAAGAACGCCGGCTTCAGCGCCGCCGTGTCGAACGGGAAGACCAGGACCTCGTGCACGCCCTTGTCGCGCAGGTCCGCCAGCCCGTCGGCCACCAGCGCGGTGGTGACGGTGCCGTTCCAGAACCACAGCACGGTGGGCCGCGAGTCCGGGCGCGGGTCGGCGAACCGGCCCGCCGCGCCGTCGGTTTCCGGTGCGGCGTAGGCGATCGGCCACCCGCCGGCCGTGCCGGCGATGGCCGCGGCCGAGGCGAGCGCGAGCGCGCGCCGCCGGGACAGCCGGAACTCCCCGCCGATCGAAGTGGTGCCTACCGGGTCGTTTTCGATCACCGTTGATCCCCCGACCGTGGATTGAAACGATTCAAGACACGGCGGAAGTTACGTGACGCCGGTCATACCCGTCAAGGCATGACCGGCATCCTGTCCGACGGGACAGCCCTATCGGCTCACCGGGTGAGGATCGCCGGGTCGCTGGTGCTGGGACGGCCGTTCTCAACGTGCCCGGCCAAGCGGCGCAGGAACTTCGGGTCCTTATCCGACGTCACGGAGACGTCGTACCACTCATTGCTCCGCCCGGTGTCCACCTTCTCGACGGTCCGCGCGCCCGGGCGCAACTGCCGGGTCGCCGACCGGCGCCCGTAGGCGTCGGTGATCGTCAGCCGCACGGTGGCGGACCCGGTGTTGGTCAGGGTCAGCTCGACGCACCCGCCGTCCTGGCGCAGGCTCACCTCGGGCCCGGCCGTCGTGCCCCGGAACTGCCGCAGGAAGCTGTTCGGGCCGTGGGCGGTGAAGTCGTACCCGCCGGCCGCGGGCAGCGCGCCGGACAGCGAGCGGCCCGCGCCCACGGTGTAGGTCCGCGGGTCGGCCGACGGCGACGTCACGACGAACGCCGCGCCCGCCCGGCCGTGGTTGGCGAAGGTCAGCGTCAGCTGGTCACCGTGCACCCGGGCGTCGGCCGCCAGGTCGTACGGCAGCGCCCGCGCCGGGCGCAGCCCGTGTTCCTGTTTGGGCAGCACGCCCTTCGCGGGCACCGCGGGCACGTAGTCCGGGTGCCGCTCGCGGTCCGGCGGCGCGTAGGCGGCCGTGTCCGGCAGCCGCGGCACGTGGGCGTCGGTGCGCGCGAAGTCGAACGCCGACGTCAGGTCGCCGCAGACCGAGCGCCGCCACGGCGTGATGTTCGGTTCCTGCACCCCGAACCGCCGTTCGATGAACCGGATGATCGACGTGTGGTCGAACGTCTCCGAGCACACCCAGCCGCCCTTGCTCCACGGCGACACGACCGTCATCGGCACGCGCTGGCCGAGGCCGTACGGGCCGGCCGGGTTCGACGCCGACCCCGCGAAGATCTCGCCGGTCGTGTCCACAGTGGACTGCCCGGCCGTCGCGTACGGCGGGAGCACGTGGTCGAAGAAGCCGTCGTTCTCGTCGTAGGTGACGAACAGGGCGGTCTTGCTCCAGACCTCCGGGTTCGCGGTGAGCGCGTCGAGCACCTGCGCGAGGTACCAGGCGCCGTAGTTGACCGGCCAGTTCGGGTGCTCGCAGAACGCCTCCGGGGCCGTGATCCACGAGACCTGGGGCAGCGTCCCGGCCTTGACGTCGGCGCGCAGCCGGTCGAAGTAGCCGTCGCCCGCCTTCGCGTTCGTGCCGGTGCGGGCCTTGTCGTAGAGCGGGTCGCCGGGCTTGGCGTTGCGGAAGGAGTTGAAGTACAGCAACGAGTTGTCGCCGTAGTTGCCGCGGTAGGCGTCGTCGATCCAGCCCCAGCCACCGGCGGCGTCGAGGCCGTCGCCGACGTCCTGGTAGATCTTCCACGACACCCCGGCCTTCTCGAGCCGCTCGGGGTAGGTCGTCCAGGAGTAGCCCTTTTCGTCGTTGCCCAGGACCGGTCCGCCGCCGGTGCCGTCGTTGCCGGTGAAGCCGGTCCACATGTAGTAGCGGTTCGGGTCGGTCGAGCCCATGAACGAGCAGTGGTAGGCGTCGCAGATCGTGAACGCGTCGGCCAGCGCGTAGTGGAACGGGATGTCCTCGCGCGTCAGGTACGCCATCGTGGTCGAGCCCTTGGCGGGGACCCACTTGTCGTACTTGCCCCGGTTCCACGCCGTGTGCGTGTCGTTCCAGCTGTGTGGGAGATCCTGGATGAACTGCAGGCCCAAGTTGTCCGCGTCGGGGTGGAAGGGCAAGATGTCGCGACTGCCGTCGGACTGCGCCCAGACGGGTTTGCCGGACTGCAGCGTCGCCGGCCGCGGGTCGCCGAAGCCGCGGACGCCGCGCATCGTGCCGAAGTAGTGGTCGAACGACCGGTTCTCCTGCATCAGGACCACGATGTGCTCGACGTCGCGCAGGGTGCCCGTGCGGTGGTGGGCGGGGATCTCCGCCGCGCGGGCGATGCTGCCCGAAAGGACCGAAAGGGCAGCGGTGCCGCCGGTCAGCTGCAAGAACCGCCTGCGGTTGACGTCCGTCATGAGCACTCCGGAGGTGTGGTGGCCGGGATCCGCGCCAGTATCGCCCGCGCCGCCGGGCAACCACTACCGCCGCGGGGGAACAGCGGGTGAAGCCCAGGTCAACGGCGCGTCAGACGAGCGTCTGCGTGCCGAGCACGATCGCCAGGTCGAGGCGCTCGGCGTCCTCGGTGCCCGGTTCGGCCGTGTAGACCATGATGCGCAGGTCGTCGGCGGCCACGATGAGCGTGTCGCAGTCGAGGGTGATGCGGCCGACCAGCGGGTGGTCGACGACCTTGTGCCGCGACGTCTCCTGGCTCGGCTCGGGGGCACCGGCGTCCCAGAGCTCGACGAACCGCGGGCTCCGCGACAGCTGTTCGACGAGCCGGGTGACGCTCCGGTCGGCCGGGTACCGCGCCACGTTCAGCCGCAGGTCGGCGACCAGCTGCGCCACGAAGCCGGCGTGCTCCTCCGGGGTGTGGACGGCGCGGGTGCCGGGGCCGGCGAGGTGGCGCCAGACGGCGTTGCGTTCGATCCCGCGCCAGGCCGTCGTCTCCCCCATCAGCGCGTCGTAGGGCGCGTTGGCCACGACGAGCGTCCAGGTGGCGTCGTAGACGGCGACCGGCGTGTGCGCCAGCCGGTCGAGCAGGCGCTGGACGCTCGGGGTGATCCGCGACGGGACGACGTCGAGCCCGGGCGCGACGTGCCCGGCCAGGCGGAACAGCAGGTCACGCTCACCGTCGGCCAGCCGGAGGGCGCGCGCCAGCGCCTCGACGACCTGCACCGACGGCGAGGTCGCGCGCCCCTGTTCGAGCCGGGTCAGGTAGTCGGCGGAGATCCCCGCGAGGCCGGCCAGCTCTTCACGGCGCAGGCCGGTCGCCCGGCGACGGCGGCCCACCGGGACCCCGGCCGTCTCGGGTGCGACGCGGTCGCGCCAGCGGCGCACCATCCGGCCGAACTCCCACGTCTCCACGCCTCCAGTGTGCGCGACCGCGGCCGCCTTGTCCTGGCCCTGGCAGTCCTACGAAAACGGCACGACTGCCTAACCTGCTCCCGGCCTCGGAAGCTCGGGTCATGACCACGACATTGATCACCGGGGCCAACCGGGGCCTCGGCAAGGAAACCGCCCGCCAGCTCGTCGCCGCCGGGCACACCGTCTACCTCGGCGCCCGTGACGCCGTCGGCGGCCGCGCGGCCGCCGACGAGGTCGGCGCCCGGTTCGTCCAGCTGGACGTCACCGACGACGCGTCCGTCGCGGCGGCCTTCGACCGGCTCGAAGGCGGGCTCGACGTGCTCGTCAACAACGCCGGCATCGCCCTGCTCGCCCTCAACGGCCCGGAGGCGCTGGCGGTGTTCGACACGAACGCGGTCGGGATCGTCCGCGTCACCGAGGCGGCGCTGCCGCTGCTGCGGAAGTCGGCCAACCCGGTCGTCGTCAACATCTCCAGCGCGCTGGGCTCGTTCACGGCCAACCACGACCCCGCGCGGCCCGCGTCGCAGGTCTCGGCGATCGTCTACGGCGCGAGCAAGGCGGCGGTCTCGATGCTCACGGTCCAGTACGCGCGGGCGGTGCCGGAGGTCAAGTTCAACGCCGTCGAGCCGGGCTACACGGCGACCCTGCTCGGCGGCATCGAGAACCCCCACGGCCGCCCGGTCGAGGTCAGCGCCCGGACGATCGTCCGGATGGCCGTCATCGGCGAGGACGGCCCCACCGGCACGTTCCAGGAGGACGACGCCGAACTGGGCTGGTGAATCAGGTGACCGCCAGGTGCTGGGCGAGCGTGTTGCCCGCGTAGCCGTTCACCCCGAACCTCCCGGCGGCGTACGCGGTGTCCGTCGCGTCGATGATCGGGGTGGCGCCGTGGTCGAGCCAGACCTGGATGCGGGTGCCCGTCGTCCGCACCGTCAGGTGGTACGTGCGGCCCTCGGTGATCGGCGTCGCGTACGTCGCGATGTCGCGGCCTGGCCGCCAGAGCTTGACCACTCCGCTGCTGTCGACGTTCGCGGTGTAGCCGGTGCCGTCGGCGGCCGCGCGGAAGGTCAGGCCGGCCGCGGTGCCGTTGGTGACCGAGACGTCGCCGTCGTAGGTGAAGTCCGTTCCGGTGCGGTCGCTCAGGTAGAAGCCGTTGTCGGGCGAGCGGCCGCGCAGGCCGTCCGGGGTGGTGGTCCAGGTGCCGCCCCGGGCGGTCCAGGCGCCGGAGGTGAACGCGTCGAGGCCGCCGGGACCGGTGTTCAGGTTCTGCACGGTCGCCGTGCCGTGGTAGGCGTTCGCGCCGAAGCGGCCCGACGCGTAGACGTCGTCGGTCGCGTCGATGACCGGGGTGGTGCCGTGGTCGAGCAGGACCTGGATGCGGGCGCCGGTCGTGCGCACCTCCAGGTGGTGGGTGCTGCCGGCCGCGATGGGCGTGGCGTAGGTCGCGATGTCGCGGCCGGGGCGCCACAGCTTGACCACCCCGCTCGTGTCGATGTTCGCGGTGTAGCCGGCGCCGTCGTCGGTCGCCCGGAACGTCAGCCCAGCGGCCTGCGCGGTGTCGAGCCGGACGTCGCCCTGGTAGACGGCGTCGGCCGCGGTGCTCGCGCTGAGGTAGAAGGCGTCGCCGCCGGCCTGGGCCTGCTTGCCGCCGCTGGTGTCGGTCCACGAGCCGCCGGCCGCGTGCCACGGGCCCGCCAGGGTGCTCTCCAGCGTCGACTGCGCGGTGCCCCAGCTCGTGCTCAGCCGGGTGAACTTCGCGCTCTTGAGCCGCACCTGTCCCCCGGTCGCGAACAGCCGGATGCCCTGGCTGACCGCGGCGGAGTCGAAGTTCACGTTGTCGGCGACGGAGAACCGCCCGCCGTCGCCGAAGACCTCGAGCTGGCCGCGGTCCACCAGCAGCCGCATGGTGACCTCGCCGTTGGTGGGCGCCAGCGGCTTCCCGTAGAGCGTGCCCGCCGCGCGGTCGTAGGCCACGGTCCGGTCGGCGCTGCCGTCGGAGCGGCTGTGCAGCGCGAACCCGAACTGCCCGGCGGTCGCGCTCGCGACGTCGAAGGTCGCGGTGATCTCGTAGGTGTCGGCGAGGATCCCGCCGAAGAGGTTGGTCCCGGGGCTCACCGGCTGGTTCTGCCAGCTCCGGCTGTCGGCGCGCAGCGAGTCCAGCTCGGTGACCGGCGTCCGCGTGATCCGCGGGCCGTCGGGCGAGCCGACGAGCTTCAGCTCCGCCGGGAAGGTGGCGTCGCCGGTCCAGGTGCTGCCGCGGTTGCCGCCCTGCCACGCCATCTGCACGACGCGGCCGTCCGGGGCGTTCGAGAACGTCTCGGCGGCGTAGAACGTGCCGCCGGCGAACGTGGTGCCCTGGTTCATCTTCTTCGGCTGCGGCCGGTCGGTGCGGAACGTCGTGCCGTCGAACGAGCCGACGACGTACTCGCTCGTCCCCGACGTCAGCACCCACTGCTGCACCCCGTCGAGCGTCATCGGGAACAGGTCCGGGCACTCGAAGAGCCAGTCCGCCGCGTACCGGCTGGCGAAACTCCAGTGCAGCAGGTCGGGCGAGGTGTAGAGGTCGACGCCGTAACCGCCCCGGTTCGACCAGACGACCATGGCCCACCGGTGGCGGGCGGCGTCCCAGACCACCTTCGGGTCCCGGCTCTCCGCCGGGATCTCGATCTGCTTGCGCCCCTGGTCGTACGGCTGGAAGCTGCGGCCGTTGTCGTTGCTGTAGTAGACGCTGACGCCGTCGGTGTTGGTGAACACGACGATCGGGTCGAGCGCGCCGGTCTTCAGCCCCGAGGTGTTGTCCCGGTCGACGACCCCGCCGCCGGAGAACAGGGTGCCGGGGTGCACGCCGGGTTCCAGCGCGATCGGTTTCTGCGTCCAGTGCACCAGGTCCGGGCTGGTGGCGTGACCCCAGTGCATGGTGTCCCACTCGAGCCCGTGCGGGTTGTGCTGGTAGAAGAAGTGGTAGAGGCCGTTGGCGTAGACCAGCCCGTTGGGGTCGTTCATCCACCCGGCCTGCGAGCTGAAGTGGAACTGCCCCCGGAACGGCTCCTGGTAGGTGGTCGCCGGGTAGGGGAACTCCGGGTAGTCGGCCACGGTGCCCGCGCTCGCGGGAGCCACGGGCACGAAGACCGCCAAGGCGGCGAGCAGGACGACGAGCGACACGCGGGCGATGCGAACCACGAGGTCCCACCCTTCGGAGACAACGTTGTCAGCATCGACCGTGGCACAGGCGTGACGCCGGCCACAACGGCGGATCGGGGGGTTTCGCGAGACTTGAGCGGACAGAAATCCCGGGGCTACACCTGGTCGGACGGCAGCGGGACGTACTCGTCGAGGCGCTCGGCCAGGATCCGGCGGGTGACGGGGACCGCCGTCACGCGGTCCTTGCCGGCACTGCGGCCCGCGGCGGCGTCATCGACGAAGCGCGCCACCTCTTCCGGCGGCGGGACGAGCTCGTCACCCGGCCAGCGCGCGAGCACGACCGGGTCCTCGATGGGCGCGGTCTCCACCGCGACCGTCCAGCCGCGGCGTTCGCTCCACACCAGCATCACGTCGTGCCGCGGGCGGCCCGGCCAGGGCCGCGACAGCCCGAGGTAAGCCGTGGCCGTGTCGCTGATCTCCACCGTCGTGCCCTCCGCGGGGACTCCGATCGCGGCGGCGACGGCTTGGACGTACGCACCGAGCCCGCGCTCCAGCGCCCGGATCAGGTCCGGTTCCGAGGACTCCATGGGCGTCACGGTAGCCGCCGGTGTCCGATCGTGCCGATCGGGTTTCCCGGACGCGGCCGCGTGGGACGGCCCGGCACGGGGTACCCGGCCGGCTTCGCGCAGAACGAACGGAGAGCCCCATGACCGAGGTCAGCCGGGTGGTCGACGCACCACCGCAGACCGTTTTCGCCGTACTCGCCGACGGCTGGTCCTACGGCGGGTGGGTGGTGGGCAGCTCCCACATCCGGGCCGTCGACGCGGGCTGGCCCGCCGTCGGGAGCCGGATCCACCACAGCGTCGGTTCCTGGCCGCTGCAGCTGCAGGACGAGACCACGGTCGTCGCGGTGGAGACCGGCGTCTCGCTGTCGCTGGAGGCGAAGGCGTGGCCGACCGGGGCCGCCGCGGTCGGCCTCACGCTCGTCCCGCACGACGGCGGCACGCGGACGCTGGTCCGGATGACCGAGCACGTCGTGCGCGGGCCGGCCAAGGTGCTGCCCGAGGCCGTCCAGGGACTGCTGCTGCGGCCGCGCAACGCCGAGTCGCTGGCGCGGCTGGGCGACCTCGCCGTCGGCCGGCGGGCGCGCGTCCAGCCGTGACCACGAATCCACTGTGGACGAACAAGTGCGATGCATCGAATCCGGATCGGTTTGGTCTCCCGCCGAGCGGGTAGCCGTGGGGTGGCCGTGCACTGCAGGTGCGGTACCCGGAACCACGAGAAGGAGCTGACCGCGGCATGAGCACGATCACCAAGTCCGTCGACGTCGAAGCCGATGTGAGCACCGTCTACAACCAGTGGACGCAGTTCACCGACTTCCCCCGGTTCATGGACGGCGTCGACCGCATCGACCAGGTGGACGACACCCACACCCACTGGACCATCAGCGTCGCCGGCGTCACCAAGCAGTTCGACGCCACGATCACCGAGCAGAACCGCGACGAGCGGGTCGCTTGGAAGTCCGACACCGGCCCGAACCACGCCGGCGTCGTGACCGTGCACCGCCTCGACGACACCCACACCCGAGTCACCGTCCAGATGGACATCGACCCCGAGGGCTTCGTCGAGAACGTCGCCGACAAGAGCGGCATCCTCGACCACCGCGTCCAGGGTGACCTCGACCGCTTCAAGAAGTTCATCGAAACCCGCGACGGTCACGAGACCGGCGCCTGGCGCGGCGACGTCGACCGCCCGGGTCAGCACACGAAGTAGGTCCGAGAGCCGCGTAGCAGGACGCGAACCGACCGCGATGGGTCCTGCCGAGGAGCCCATCGCGTCACCGGACGGCCGGCTCCCCACCGTGAGATGTACCCGGGGGCCGGCCGTCCGGGCCCGACGGCTGTAACGCTCACGCAGCGAATCGCGTCTTCTTCAGCAGACGGAGACCACAGGCGCGGTCGTCGTCGACCACCGGTGCCGGTGTCCGCGGCCCGGGACGGCTTCCCCCCGACCGTCCCGGGCCTCGCGGGCACCGGCATCGGCGTGCCGGAAGGCCACCGTCCATTCAGGACACCAGACGCAACGGGAAGATCCGCGGCGGGCAGGGGGACACGGACCCGCGGTCGGGCCGATCCGGCGGTTCACCGGAATGCCAGGTTTCGCACCACGTCCGGTGCGGGAATTCCGTCAGTGCGACCCGCTCGGCTTTCTCCCCTCGCGAGCGGGCCGAGGTCCCGGGTTCCGTCGCGTTCACTCCCCCCTCGACGCGGCGGCACCGGGACCGCACACCGGGTCGTGGGTGCGCCGGCCGCACCCACGGCCCGGCGCCGGACCGGCCGAGGGACGAGCCCCCACCAGGCGCGGAACGGTGATCTAGGAGGACAAGGCCGCGATGCAGCCGACACGCACCCACGACGACCTGCGAGTGGTCGCACTGGAGGTCGCCGACGACTTCGGCGAGCTGCCCGCGGTCCGGGCGTGGGCCCACCGCGTGCTGCGGGACCTGCCCGAGCACCAGCGCCTCGACGTCGTCCTGGTGCTCGACGAGCTGACCTCGAACGCCCTCCGGCACGGCGAACCCCCGCGTCAGGTCCGGTTGCTACGCAAACGCGGCTGGATCTGCCTCGAGGTCGACGACGCCTGCCTGGACCCCGCGTGCCGCCGCACGCCGTCGGACAGCGGCGGCCACGGCCTCGAAGTCGTCGACGCGATCACGGTCTCCTGGGGCCAGCGGCAGCGCAGCACGGGCAAGACCGTGTGGGCCGAGATCGACCTCACCCGCCCCGCCAAGGACGACGACTGATAGCCGTCACACGCTCACGGCGTTTGCTGTGGCGCAGCACACTCGCCTGAGTTGTCTTTCCGGACTTAGCATGTCACCGTCACTTTCGACGGACGGAGCAAGATGACCGGAACGGTTCTCGTCACGGGTGCGGGCGGACGGCACGGGGGTACCGGGACCCACCTGACCCAGCGGCTGCTGGAGCAGGGCGTCCCGGTGCGGATCCTGGTGCGCCGCGAATCGGACGCCAGCCGCGCGCTGCGGACCCTGGGTGTCGACGTCGTGCTCGGCGACCTCCACGACCGGCGCACCCTCGAACCGGCGCTGGACGGCGTCGAGCAGGCCTACTTCGCCTACCCGGTCGCCGGCGGGGTCACCTCGGCCGCGGCGAACTGGGCCGAGGCGATCCGGCGGACGGGTCGCCCGATCCGCACCGTCGTGATGTCGATGGGCCCCGCGCACCCCGAGCACCCGAGTGCGCTCGGCCGGGAGCAGTGGCTGGCCGAAGAGGTCCTGCGCTGGGCCGGCATCGACGTTTTCGTGCTGCGGATCATGGCGCTGTTCCACGAGAACCTGCCGCTCCTGCACGGCCGGTCCCTCGCCGGCGACGCCGTGATCCGCACCGCGTTCGGCGCGTCGGCGCTGTCCTGGATCAACGGCTCGGACGCCGCGGAGCTGGCGGCCTGCGCGTTGCTCAGGCCCGAGCTGTTCGACGGTGCGCTCGCCGAGATCCCCGGCACGGAACTGCGGACCCACCAGGAAATCGCCGACGTGCTGACCGGCGTGCTCGGGAAGCCCGTGCGGTTCGAGCCGATCGGCGTGGCCGAGTGGCGGGACGAGCTGACCGCGATCGCCGAAGGCGCCTTGAACGCGGACATGGCGGCCCACATCCCGAACGTGGCGGCGGGCGTGCTCCGGCGCGGGACGCGCATGACGCCGGATCCGGACCGGTACGCGGAGCTGACCGGGCGGAAGCCAGTCACGCTGGCGAGCTACCTGGAGTCGATCAAGCACACCCTGGTACCCGGTTGATCAACGCGTGAGCGGAGCCCGTCACGTTCCGGCCGCCGGGGAGGCTACCTCCCGGTAGCATGCGGCTGGTGACGGACAGCCACGACGGACAGCCGGACCGGACGCGGAAAGCCGCCCGGTTCGTCGACCTGCTGCGGGCCGCCGACCGGCGACCGGGCCTGGTGCGGTCCGCCCGCGTCGTGCGGCGGCTGGTGCCCGGCGACCGCGACCTCGGCGACGCGCTGTCGACCACCGCGGGCCACCCCTCCGACCGGGTGGCGCGGCTGCTGGCCGAGGCGAAAGCCGAGCAGCCCAGCGCGATGCGTGAACTCGGGCTCGCGGCGGTGCAGGTGTGGCAGGCCGTCGCCCAGGGCCGCGAAAGCGACACCGGCGAGACGACGATCGTGTTCACCGACCTGGTCGGCTTCTCCAGCTGGGCCCTCGACGCCGGCGACGCGCGGGCGCTCGAACTCCTGCGCGCGGTGTCGACCGCGAGCGAGGCGACGATCGCCCGTCACCGCGGCCGCGTCGTGAAGGGCCTCGGCGACGGGCTGATGGCCGCCTTCGCCGACCCCGCGGCCGCGGTCGAAGCGGCGTACGAGACGTGCGGCGCGGTCAGCGCGATCGACCTCGACGGCTACCGCCCCCAGCTGCGCGCGGGCCTGCACACCGGCCGCCCCCGCCGGGTCGGCCGCGACTACTTCGGCGTCGACGTCAACATCGCCGCCCGGATCATGGACGCGGCCGGCGGCGGCGAGGTCCTCATCACCGGCGACGTCCTGGCGAACCTCGACCGCGACCGGTTCACCGTCCGCCGTCGCCGCAAGTTCCGCGCGAAGGGCGCGCCCACCGATCTCGAGGTGTTCGCGGTGGTCCCCCGCTACGAGTGACGCCGGGGCGGCTCTCACCCGCCCCGGCACCAGCGTTACCTCGTTTCGCGGCGGCCTGAGGCGACCACTGCCGGGATCGGCGCGCCGTTGATCACGAACTGCGAACCCGGCTCGACGACGACGTTGCCCGTCGACGAGTTGGTGATCGCCACGTTCGTCAGCGTCGCGCTGCCGCGGGCGCCACTCATCGCGAGGATGCCCGCGCCGTTGTTCGACTTGTCGATCTTGACGTTCGTGACGGCCGCGGTCACGACGCCGCCGCCCGTCTTGAACTGGATGCCGTCGTAGGTCGAGTCGTGGATCTCGGTGTCCCGCAACGTCACCCCCGGGATGTCCTTGCTCTGCGCGAAGAACGTGATCGCGCCGAACTTCTGCTGCTCGCCCCAGAACACGCCGCCGCAGCGGTAGAGGGCGTTGTTGGCGATCGTCGTCTGCCCGGAGAACGGCAGCGGGTCGTGGTCGGTCGCCAGCATGATGCCCGGGTAGTTCATCGTGTCGTAGACGAGGTTGTTCTCGATCTTGTTGCCGTACCCGCCGTAGATCGCGATCCCGTTGGCGCGCCACGGAAGCTGGATCGTGTTGTTGGTGAACACGTTGTCGTGCCCGATGTCCACCGACGGGTCCTTCACGTACTGGCTCGCCCACACCGCGAGCGAGTCGTCACCGGTGGTGCGGAACGACGAGTTGAACACCCGCGAGTTCCGGCTGCCGTTCGTGAGGTTGATGCCGTCGGCGTAGGTGTCGCGGATCCGCACGCCGCTGAACTCGAGGCCGTCGGCCGGCCCCCACAGCGCCGGGATGTTGCCGTAGTCCCGGCCGACCCACACGCCCACGTTCGCGTGCTCGATCCAGACGTTCGCGATCTTCGTGCCCGTGCCGAACCGGCCGTTGAGGCCGACGCCGCCCTCGGCGTTGCCGTCGCCGCCGCGGATCCGGCCGGACCCGAAGATGGCGATGTCGGAAAGCTGCACGTTCTTGTCGATGTCGAACCCGAAGTTGCCCTCGTGCGGGTGGTTGATCGTGCCCGCGTCCTGCGGCTGGATCAGCGAGTACAGCTGCGAGCGCCACATGCCGGCCCCCTTGACCGTCACGTTGGAGATGCCGATCTGGTTGTACTGGCCGCCGCCGTTGGGCACGTTCGGGTCGTCGGTCAGGATCTTCTTCTCCTGCCGCCACTGCCCTTCGGGGATCCACACGCACGCGATGACGCCGTTCTGGTCGTCGGTCACCGCGCGCTGGATCGCCGTGGAGTCGTCGACGCCGTCGTTCGGCACCGCGCCGTACTCGGTGATCGAGGTGCACTCGGCCGGCTTGGCCGTCGCCGGGGCGACCTGCTCCAGGTCGACCAGGTCCAGGACGTAGAACGCCGCGTTGTCACCGCTGTCCCGCTGCAGCTTGAACTTCGTGCCCGGCGGGTACGACTGCGCCAGCAGCGCGTGCGACTCGTCGAACAGCCGCCGCGCGTCTCCCCCGGGCCGGTTGGTGAGGCCCTCCGGGTCGTCGGTGGTGCCGTAGAGCCAGCTGTGCGTCGAGGAGAGCGTCAGCTTCTGGGCGAACGCGCCGTTGACGTACAGGCTGAGCGTGTAGTCCTGGCCGCCGCCGGCCGCGGCGTCGGGCACCGAGTTGCGCACGACGATCGAGTTCGACTGGTTCGTCGACGTGACCTCGACGTACTGGCCCTGGCTCGCCAGCCGCACGGACTGGCGGCCCGAGGACTCGGTCGCGAAGTTCGTGTGCCCGAACGTGCGCAGCGGGTCGGCCGTCAGCAGTTCTCCTTGGTACTGCGCGGCTTCCGCCTCGTACTCGGTGTACGGCACCGCCGCGCCGCGGCCCACGACGATCGCCCGCGAGAGCGCGTTGTTGGACTCGCTGGTCTCCGCGACGGTGTTCGTCGCGTCGGCCGTCGCGGTCAGGGTGGCGCCGCCGTTGGTGGCGGTCCAGGTGCCCGGCACCGCGACGTTCGCCGTGGCACCGGCCGCGATCGCGGCGGTGGTGGCGTCGAGCGTGGTGGCGCCGACGGTCACCCGGGTGACGGACGCGCCCGCGCTGCTCGTGCCGCGGTTGTGCACCGCGACGGTGAACGACACGGCCGCGCCGACCGCCGGGTTCGGCGGGTTCGACGTGATGCCGGTGACCTCGAGGTCCGGCCCCGGCGCCTGTGCGATGACGAGCTGTGTCGGTGAGGTGTAGGTGTTGTTGGTGTCGTTCTGCTCGACCACGGTGTTGGCCGGGTCGACGGTCGCGGACACGCTGTAGGTGCCCTGCGGCCGAGTGCCCGCGTTCACCGTCACCGTGGTGGACGCGCCCGCGGCGAGCGCGCCGACGGCCGCGTTGCCGACGACCGTGCCGCCGAGGCTGACGTTCACGGTGGTCGCGGCCGCGTTCGCGGTCCCCGCGTTCTTGACCGTCGCCGACACCGCGACCTGGCTGGTCTCGGTCGGGTTCGCCGGCGTCCAGGACGTGCCGGTGACGACGAGGTCCGGGTTCGGCGCCGGGGTGCCGAGCACCTGGAACTCGGCGACCTGCCCGCCGGGCGCGCCGGAGTTGGCGGAGAACTGCAGCCGGACGTCCGCGGCCCGCCCGCTGACCGGGACGGTCACCGAGTTCTGGTTGCCGGCCGGGTCGAAGCGGTAGTCGGCGCGGGCCTTCAGCGACGTGAACGCGGTCGCACCCTGGTCACGGCCGAGGACCTCGAAGTTCTGCGTCCGCGCGCCCCAGGCCGCGTCCGGGTTGAGCTTCACGACGACCGAGTCGAGGTCGGCGTTGGCGCCGAGCTTCACCGTCAGCGTGTTCGGGTAGCCCGCGGCGGACTCCCAGTACGTGGCGGTGTTGCCGTCGTTGGCGTTGGTGGCGACGAAGTCGTTGACCGTCGACGACGCCTCGATCGGCTTGCCGGCGGCGAGGTTCTGGCCGGCCTGGGTGCCTTGGCGCACCACGTGGTTGCTGTCGGCGGACTCGTTGCCGGCGGCGTCCTTGGCTCGCACGAAGTACTCGACGCGGGTGCCCGCGGGGCGCGTCTCACCGAAGGTGGTGCCGGTGACCGTCGTGACGGGCGTGTTGTCCCGGTAGACGGTGTAGCCGGTGACGCCGACGTTGTCGGTCGAGGCCGACCAGCTCAGCCCGATCCGGCCGGAGCCGGGCTCGGTCAGCGCGAGGTTCGCCGGCGCGGTCGGGGCCTGCGTGTCGCCGGTGTCCGCGCCGTAGAGCTCGAACTCCGAGAGCTGCGCGGCGGGCCACTGCGTGTTGGCGGTGATGTTCAGCCGCACGTACCGGGCCGACGCCGTCACCGGGATCGTCACGGTGCCCCCGAACGCATAGCCCTTCGAGGCGGCGAGGTCGGTGAACGAGGTGCCGTCGGCGCTGCCGCGCACGGCGAGGGTCTGGGTGCGGGACTCCCAGGCCGCGGGCAGTTTCAGCACGACCCGCGAGAGCGTCTTGGCCGACCCGAGGTCGGCTTGGAGCCACTGCGGGAAGGCGTTGTTCGCGGACTCCCAGTAGGTGTCCTGGTTGCCGTCGACGGTGTTGGCGACGGGATAGCCGGGCAGCGCACTGCTGGCCGACACGGTGCGGGTCAGCGGCACGTCCGCGAGCGCGGCCGGCCGGACTTGGGCGGTATCCGAGGGTGGTGGCGGTGGTGGCGCACCGGCCGCGGAGGCGAGCCCGGTGAGGGTGAGCCCCGCGGCGAGGAGACCTGCGACGAGCCGGGACAGGCGCATACGAGTCATGGCGTCTTCTCTTCTTCGAGACAGCAGGAGGGGAGCCAGAGTCGTACGAGCATGCAACAACCGAGAGACAACATGCAAGAACTTGACATGGATGAGTAAATTTACGACTAAGCAGCGTTGCTCCATCAGGAGGACGCCGTTTGGTCGCGCGCGCTTGTCGGTCTACAAAGGACGGAGGTTGTGATGGCGAGGGTAGGCCGGGTCGCTGGGTCGGTTGATGGGGTCGCCGAGTTGCCGGGTTGCCGGGTCGCTGGGTCGGTTGATGGGGTCGCTGGGCTCTCTGAAGGTTTGCTGGGTTCGCCGGGGTTTCGCCGGGTTCGCCGGTCGCTGAGACGCCGGGTTTGCCGGGTTCACGGGGTCGCCGAGTAGCTGGTCACCGAGCGGCTGGGCACTGGGTCGCCAGGCACTGGGTCGCTGGATACGCCGGGTTGCTTGGGTTCGCCGGCTCTTGCCCGGCTGGGTTGGCGCGGTCCCCGAGTAGCTGGCCACCAGGTCACTGAGCCCTGGATCCGCCGGGGCGCTCGGGTTTGCCGGGTCTCGCCCGGCCGGGCTGGCGCGGTCCCCGGGCAGCTGATCACCGGGTCGGCGAGCGCCGAATTCACCGGATCGCCGGGTTCGCCGGTCTCGCCCGGCTGGGCTGGCGGTCGCCGAGCAGCTGGCCACCGGGTCGGCGAGCGCCGGATCGCCGGGTTCGCCGGTCTCGCCCGGCCGGGCTGGCGAGGTCACGGATTGCGGCAGGCCGGGTTCTCCGGGAGGTCACCCGGCTCGCCGGGGAGCTTGGGTGCCTTCGCCGGTTCGATGGCGCCCGCGTCAGCTGCCGGCGAAATCCTGGGTCAGCCAGACCGAACCGTGGGAGTCGCGGGTGACCACGATGCCGATGCGGGTGAAGGAGGTGCTCAGGATGTTGCGGCGGTGGCCGTCGTTCGGGGGCTTCTCGTCGATCATGCTCTGGGTCAGACCTAGGGCCATCCGGGCGATCGGGTCGGTCGCGTCGGCTACGGGGCCACCCGTGCCGATGTTCTCGCCCGCCGAGTTCCACTGTGCGCCCGCCGCGTGCTCGCGGTCGCCTAGCGGGGCCTCGCCGGGGCACTGGTGCGACAGGCCGCAGCCGCCGGCCATCGTCCGGTTGTGCGCCGCGGCTCCGGTGACGAGCGCGGGATCCATCCGCAGCGCGGGCAGCCCCGCGGCGGCGCGCTGGTCGTTGATCAGGGCGAGGACCCGTTCCTCGGGCGTCAGGACGCGCGGTTTCGCCGAACTCGGGGCCGGCGGTGCGGCGGGCGTCGGCGTCGAACTCGCTTGTGTGGACGCCGGCGCCGAGGTGCTCGCCACCGGGGCGGAGGTCGGGGCTGCGGTGGTGCCGGGCTTGGTCTCGGGCACCGGAGCAGGACGGGAGACACCCCCGGACAGCGCGGCCGGCGGCTGGATCGGCTGCCCCGGCTGGGAAAGCGCCACGGCCCCGGCCACGCCGAGCGCGCAGACGACCGCAGCGCCGGCCGCCGCGAGAAAAGGCTTCGCGGCGAGAAGCCGGGCAAGGGAACCGGCCGCCACAGCACCACCCGCGGCGACGGCACCAGCTCCTACGGCAGCGCCCGGGCCAACTCCGGCTGCGGCGCCCGCACTCGCGACCGCACCACTTACGGCACCACCCGCAGCACTCCCGGCACCAGCACCCGCAGCCGTGCCGCCTCCGGCGGCACCACCACTCCCGGCGGCGGCGCTTGCCCCACTCCCAACGCCACCACCGCCCACGGCACCGCTTGCGCCACTGCCCGCGGCACCACCTGCAGCACTCGCACCACCACCCGCAGCCGTACTGCCACCGGCCGCGAGCGGGCCGCCTACCGCCGATCCCGAGACCACGTCCCACAGGTTCGCCAGTAGTTGCGGCAAGTACCCGGCCGGGAGCACCAGCAACGCCGCGCCCGTGAGGATCCTGTCCACCGGGACCGCGTCGTCCGTCTCGCGGCGGCAACGCACGCACTCCTCCACGTGGCGCAGGAACCGCTTGCGCCACAGCGGTCCCGGGCGGCCCGACCAGCCCGATGATGCCTGGTCCAGGCGGGCGCAGCGCGGCTCGGCCGTCAGCGCGCGCACCAACGGGCGGATCGTCTCCAGGCGGGTCTTCAGCCTGCTCACCCGGACCGTCACCAGGTGGGCGTCCAGGCGCAGGGCCTCCGCGACCTCCGTGCGGGTCAGGTGCCCGGCGCGCTCGAGGGTCCACAGGGCCAGCAGTTCGCGGTCCGCGGGGTCCAGCCAGCGGGCCGCCTCGTCGACCTCGCGGCGTTGCTCCGCTATGTGCAGCCGGGCCAACGCCGTCTCGGCGAACTCGGCGGCCGGGTCCGGGCGCTCGTCGTACTCGGCCAGCGGGTCCGGGGCCGCGCTTCGGCGGCGGTGGTGCTCGCGGATCTGGTTGATCGTCACTGCGACCAGCCACGACCGGAACCTGGCGGGCTCGCGCAGGGTCTCGATGCCCCGCAGGACGCGCAGCATCGTCTCCTGGACGACGTCGTCGACGTCGGCGTCCGACGAGAGTGCGCGGCCGGCGATGCTGTAGACCAGCGGCAGGTACGCCGCGACCAGCGCGTCGAGCGCCGTGCTGTCGCCGGCTCGCGCGGCGACCACCTGCGACACGTCCACCTGCTCGAGCCGCTTCTGACCGATCACGTCCACACCCTCACTCCGCCGACGAATTCCCGTACGACCAGGAGACCGGGCCCGACCATCCTGGATCACAGAAACTTCGTCCGCGAGTGAGCCGGGTCACATCCGACACGTGTTACAGTCATGACTGTAATGACTGGAGGGAGACGCGGGTGAACGAGGAAGCCTGGATCGAGCAGGTCTCGGCCTTCTTCGCGCGCCAGGAAGGGCTGCCGCCGATCACCGGGCGCATCCTCGGCTGGCTGATGATCTGCGAGCCCGCCGAACAGTCCGCGGCCGACATCGCCGCCGGGATCAAGGCGAGCCGCGCGTCGATGACGGCGAACATCCGCTCCCTGACCGCCACCGGGCTCGTCCGCCGCTACACCCGCGCCGGTGACCGCACCGCCTACTACCGGCTCGACGACCAGGGCTGGGAAACCGCCGTCCGCCGGCGCATCGAAGGCATGAGCGCCTTCGAGGACGTCCTCCACCAGGGCCTCGACCTCGTCGGCCGCGACGCCGAACGCGCGTCCCGGCTGCGCGCCGCGCAATCCGTCTACCACTGGGTCGGCTCGCTCCTGCGGCCGCCGGAGAACGGAGACCCCGATGACCGAACAGGTCCGCCTGAGCCAGGAGAAGGAAACCCTGCTGATGGCGCTGTACCTGCGCGCCCTCGACAACCTCCGCACGACGCCGATCCTCGGTGACCCGTTCGCGCAGGACGTCGTCGACCGGATCGACTACGACTTCGGCCGGCTCGGCAACCTCAAGGGCAACGCGCCGCTGATCGCCACCCGGGCCCGCCAGTTCGACGCCTGGACCCGCGACTTCCTCGCCGGCCACCCCGACGGCCTGGTGCTGCACCTGGCGTGCGGCCTGGACAGCCGCCCGCTGCGCATCGAGCGCCCGGCGACCGCGCAATGGATCGACGTCGACTACCCCGACGTCATCGAACTCCGCGAACGCCTCTACGGACCGATCGAGGGCGTCCGCACCGTGGGCTCGTCGGTCACCGAAGCCGCGTGGTGGGACGAGATCCCGGCCGACCGGCCCGCGCTGGTACTCGCCGAAGGGCTGCTGATGTACCTCGCCCCGGACGACGTGGACCGGCTGGTCGACCGGGCGCTGCGGCACTTCCCCAGCGGCCGGCTGGTCTTCGACGGCGTCGCGCCGTGGGTCAAGACGGTCGCGGGCCTGCAGCCCTCGATGCGCCGCGCGGACACCGGCTTCCGCTGGGCGATGCCCGCGCCGGAAGCCTTCGCCACCGAGCACCCGCCGCTGCGGCTGCTCGACGAACGGTCCGCCGTCGACCTGATCGGCGGGCACCAGAACGGCGCCGCGGCCCGGGCGGTCACGCGGGCGTTCGCCCACGTGCCGCCGGTCCGCGACGCCATGCGGTTCCTGCGCTACGGCTTCACGCGGTGAACGCCGTCGCGAAGACGTGCAGCTGCTTGTTCGACGGCAGCGTCACGTACGCGACCTGCTTCGACGCCGTCAGCGGCACGGAAGCCGCGTAGAGACTCACCTTCTGGTCGTGCGGGTACGTACTTCCCGCGGGGCGGTTCCAGTACGGCGTCGTCGCCACGAGCACGCAGCCGGCCACGGCCTGGTTCGCGTACCAGTCCGCGACGGTGAGCGTCGAGGTGGACGTCGTGCCGTCGGCGTAGGTCACGGTGACCGGGCCGCTCTGGGTGCCGTTCGTGCCGGTGGTCAGCAGGTTCAGCGCCGTCCCCGAGCCGGTGAGGCTGACGCTCTGACCGGCCGTGGTCACCGTGTCCCGCTGACCCGCCGGGACGTCCGGCCAGGTGAACGTCGCCGCGCCGCTCGTGACCGGGCCGCCGGGGTGGACGCCCACCGAGTCCAGGGCCTGGGCGGAGAAGCTGAAGCCCGCGCCGTCGAGGTTGCCCGGCGCCGGGTCGGCGTCGTCGGTGACGCCGACGTCCGTGTACGCCGCGGCCAGGTTCGGGTAGGCGACCTGCGTGGACGCCGTGCCCCGGACCGAGCCACCCGCGTACCGGGTGGTGGCGGACAGCGAGACCGGGCCGGGCGCCGCCGAAGCGCCGGCCGTCACCGCCCAGGTCGTCGGCACCGACTCCCCCGGCCGGACCGTCCGGACGACCGCCGGGGTGCGCGGGGTCGCCTTCCAGCCCGCCGGGACAGCCAGAGTCGTCACCGCGTCGTGCACGGCTTCGGTGGCGCCGTTGGTGAAGGTGGTCGTCACCGAGAGGGTCTTGCCGGGCGCCGCGATCGCGGGCGCGGCCACCTTCGTGAACCGCGGCCCGGTGGTGTGGTCGACGCGGAAACCGCCCGACAGCGGGAGGTTCCGGGACGAGTCGCCGACGCGGACGGTGTACCGGCCGACGCCGAGTTCCCACGCGTGTGCGTCGGTGCTCCAGTACGACGCGTCCTGCGCGGTCAGCTCGAACCGGACCCGTTGCGTCTGGCGCGGCTGGAGGTCCACCTTCTGGAAGCCCTTGAGCTGGTTGACCGGCTCGCCGGTGGACGCCGGATCGCTCAGGTACAGCTGGGCGACCTCGGCGCCGCGCCGCGCACCGGTGTTGGTGACGTCGGCGCTGACCGAGATCCGGCCGTTCTCCCGCAGGGTGTCGCCGTCCACCTTCAGGTTCGAGAACCGGAAGTTCGTGTACGAGAGCCCGAAACCGAAGGGGTACAACGGCGTCAGGTTCTTCCGGTCGTACCAGCGGTAGCCGACGTCGAGACCCTCGGAGTACTGGACCTTGCCGTCGACACCCGGCCACTGCTCCGGCGTCGACGCGGGCACCTGGCCGAGCGACGCCGGGAACGTCACCGGCAGCTTGCCGGACGGCGCGACGTCGCCGAAGAGCAGCGACGCGATCGCGTGCCCCGCTTCCTGGCCCGGGTACCACGCCTCGAAGACGCCCTTGACCTTCGCCAGCCACGGCATCGTCACGGCGGAGCCGGTGTTGAGCACGACGACGGTGTTCGGGTTGGCCGCCGCGACGGCGTCGATCAGCTTGTTCTGGTCGGCGGGCAGGTCGATGTCGTCGAGGTCGCCGCCTTCGGACTCGTAGTCGTTGGCGTAGACGACCGCGACGTCGGACTTCGCGGCGAGCGCGGCCGCCTGCCCGGCGAGGTCCTCCCCCGGCGGCAGCCAGCCGAGGCTGACCGAGGCGTCGCCGCCGCCCTGGTAGTAGTCGACCTCGACCTGGACCGGCTGCCCCGCGGTGAGCGGGACCTGCGCGGTCTTGGTCTGCGCGCCGTGGTCACCCCAGTTGTCGATCACCTGCTGCCCGCCGACGAGCAGCCGGCTGCCGTCGTCGCTGGTCAGGCCGAGGGTGTAGGTGCCGGTCGCGGGCGCGGTGAGGGTGCCGGTCCACTTGGCCGAGAAGTTCGTCGCGGGCACGCCCGGCGCGGGCGCCCCGCTGAAGGTGAACGCCACCTGCGGGTCGGTGCGGGTCACCACCGGCGTCCCGGACGAGTCGGTGTTCGCGTAGTAGTCCCCCTGCAGCCCGCTGCCGGTCCCCGACGGCGGCTTGAGCGCACTGCTCTCGATCGGGGGCAGCGCGCTGCCGGTGCCGAGGTTGCCCTGCGCGTACTCGACGTCGATGCCCGAGCCGGCGCGCGCCTTGATGCCGTCCAACGGCGTGACCGTGCCGGTGCCGGCGATGTGCGCGCTGCCGCCGCCGGAGCTGAGCGTGTTCTTGCCCGCGCCGTCGCCGATCACCGCGACCGAGCGCAGCTTGCGCGCGTCCAGCGGCAGCAAGCCGTCGTTCTTGAGCAGGACCGTGCCGTCTTCGGCGGCCTTCTTGGCCACCGCGAGGTGCGCGGCGGTCGACGCGGCCGCGTCGAGCGTGTCGGGCGACGGGTGGTCGAACAGCCCGAAGCGGAACTCCTCGCGCAGGATGCGGGTGACCATGTCGTCCAGCCGGGACTGCGGCACCTGTCCACTTTGGACGGCCGTCTTCAGCGTGGCGCCGAAGAAGTCCTGGCCGGGCATCTCCATGTCCATCCCGGCGTTCGCCGACGGGGCCGCGCTGTGCGTGGCACCCCAGTCGGAGGTGATGAAGCCGTCGAACCCGAAGTCCTGCTTCAGGATGTCGTTGAGGTACGGGTTCTCACACGCGTAGGTGCCGTTGATCGAGGAGTACGAGCACATCGCCGACGACGGCTTGGCCTTCGCGACGACGTTCCCAAACGCGCTGGCGTAGATCTCGTGCACGGTCCGGTCGTCGATCACCGCGTTGTCGGCGGTGGTGTTGCGGTTCTCCTCCTGGTTGTAGACGGCCCAGTGCTTCACCTGCGCCATCACGCCCTGGGACTGGACGCCGTCGATGTCGGCCGCGCCCAGCTGCCCGGCCAGGTACGGATCTTCGCTGTAGGACTCGAACGCGCGGCCCCAGCGCGGGTCACGCACGATGTTGATGGTCGGGCCGAGGTCGACGTCGACGCCCTTCGTCTTGTCCTCGGCGCCGATCACCGACCCGTAGGTCTTGGCCAACCCCGCGTCGAACGACGCGGCGACGGCGGACGCGGCGGGCAGCTGGGTGGTGTTGCCCAGGTTGACGCCCAGCGGGCCGTCCTCCATCTTCAGCGACGGGATGCACAGCCGATCGTCGCCCGCGACGCGGCCGGTGTAGCCGCCGGCGGCGGTGCCGTGCACCATCGTGATCTTCTCGTCGAGCGTCATCTGCCCGAGCACCTGCGCCACCCGCTTGTCCACGGGCGCGTGGGACCCCACCCAGGGACAAGCGGAAGGCGAAGCGGGCGCGGCCTCGGCCGCTGCGGGGACGGTCGTGCCGGTGATCAGCACGGCCGCGATCAGGGCTGCTCCACGCCGTATCACGGCGTCACCTCCGCGATCCTCGAGAAACTGTTCTGCGCGGCCGCGACGGCGATCCGCACCTGGGTCGTGGTCACCGGCGCCGGGAACGGGATCCACCGGTGGACGGCGGTGTTGCCGGTGACGTGGACCTGGTCGGCCCACTGAGCGCCGTCCCAGGTCTGCACGGTGAAGTCGGTCGGGACGCCGTCCGGGTTGGACGCGAAGCCGACGCCGGTCAGCGCGGTCGCGGCGGGCGCCGTGACGGTGAGCGTGTCCGGGTACTGGCTGTCGGTGTCGTCGTTCCAGAAGGTCGCGAGGTCGTGGTCGATCGCGTTCGACGCCAGGTAGGTGCGGGTGGCGCCGTCGACGACGTTCGGTGCGTGCTCACTCGACGCCGTCGCCGTCGCGCCGCTCGCCCAGCTGCCGAACACCGGCACGTTCACGGTCGTCTTCACCGCCTCACCGCGTGGTGGCTTCACGGTCAGCGTCACCGGGTAGAGGCCGCTCTTGGCGCCGGCGGGCACGGTGATCCGCACACTGCCCGGCGTCTCGGAGGTGGCCGGGGTCAACGGGATCGCGGTCGTCGTGGCGGTCCAGCCCGCGGGCACCTGCGCGCCGAGGGTCGCCTGACCGGCCACAGTGGACCGTCCCTCGACGACGACCGGGACGTCACCGCTGCCGCCCGCGGTGATCGCGGCGGGTGTGCCCGTGGTGAGCGCGAGCCGGGTGAACGGCGTGCGCGGCGGCGTCACGGTGAACGTGTAGTCGCCCGAACCGGCGGTCAGGGTGAGCGTCTCGTCGTCGGCCCGGCCGACCGTCAGGCCGGGGTCGGCCTGGGCGGCGTGGCCGTCGGCGAAGATCGTCCGGCCGTTCTCCCGCACGGACGACTGCTTGCCGCCGAGCAGCGGCAGCCGGATCGTCGCCTTCGCGCCGACCGGAACCGTGGCGTGGTAGGTGAGGGTGCTGCCGTCACGCTGCCACGCACTCACCACGGTCCCCCGGACGGTCTGCTGCTGCGCCGTCACGTGGGTGAGGTTCCCGGCGACGGCGGGGGCGAGGGTGAACTCGCGCCAGCCGGGGGTGCCGGGCTGGATCCCGGCGAGCTGCTGCTGGAACCACTGGCCGATCGCGCCGCCGAGCCCGATGTGGTCCTTCGACGACGTGCCGTCCGGCGCCGAGGAGTTGTCCCACTTCTCCCAGATCGTCCCGGGGCCCTGGTTCACCATGTAGCCGAAGCTCGGGTAGTCGGTGCGCTGCGCGATCGCGAGCGCGACGTCGTTGCGCTGGTACTTGCCCAGCGCCTGGAACACCAGCGTGGTGCCGACGAAGCCGGTCGTGACGTGGTTCTGGTGCGCGGCGACGTCGGCGACCAGGCGGTCCACTGTGGACTGCTCGCGGCCGGCCGGGACGAGCCCGAACACCAGCGGCAGGGCGTAGGACAGCTGCGTCCCGGTGCCGAAGACGCCGGTCTCGGCGGAGTAGAAACGCTTGAGGAAGCCCGTGGCGATCTGCGCGGCCAGCGCGTTGTACTTGGTGGCGTCGGCCCGGTTTCCCAGTGCTGCGGCCATCTTCGCGAGCAGCTGCGCGTCGAGGTAGGAGAAGCCGGTCTGGAAGTAGCCGTGCGGCGTGCTGACCGTCGAGAGCCAGTCGTCACCCCAGGACGTCGGCGGGTTGACGACGACGTGGTCGGCGTCGCTGATGGCGCCGAGGTAGTCGACCCACGCCTTGACGTGGTCGTAGTGGGTGGCGAGCAGCTGCGCGTTGCCGTACTGGGTGTAGGAGTCCCAGATGATCTGCGGGTACGCCGTGCCCCACGCCGGGTCGGTGAGCCAGTCCGTGCGGCCGTTGACCGGCGCGACCGACGGCAGGCTGCCGTCGGCGCCGGCGCTGGTGACCATGTCGCCGAGCCACTTCGTGTAGAACGCCTGCATGTCGAAGTTGGCCATCGCCTCCTGGTCCGAGTCGGCGGCGTCGCCGAGCCAGCCGTGGCGTTCCCGGGTCGGGCAGTCCATCTGGATCGACTCGAGGTTGTTCAGCTGGGTCTGCGTGACGGCGGCCTGGATCTGGTCGAGCCCCGGGTCCGAGGTGCCGAACCGGCCCGTCGCGGCGACATCGGTGTGGATCTCCTGCGCGGTCACGGTGACGGCGGCGTCGTCGGGCACGCCGGTCAGCTCGGCGTAGCGGAAGCCCGCGTAGTTGAAGTGCGGCAGGTACGTCTCGGTGCCGGTGCCGCTGAACGTGTAGTGGTCGGTCTGCCGCGGCGGCTCGGCGCCGTTGAAGCTGATGTTCGCGGTCGAGACGCGGCCGTTCGCGTCGAGGATCTCGCCCTTCTTCAGCGACGCCGTCGTGCCGGCGGGCTGCGCGGCCCGCAGCGTCGCCTGGCCGGTGCGGTTCTGGCCGAAGTCGTAGACGCGCACCCCCGGCGCGGGCCGGGTTTCCTTGACCGGGTCGTGGTTCGCGACGATCCGGGTCGGCGGGGTGACGTCGGCCTGCAGCTGCGTGACGCCGCTGCTGACGACGGCGGGATTCGGGCCGTGGACGCCGATCTCGGCCAGCCGGAAGGTGCAGCTGGTGCCGGCGCAGGCGAGTTTCGTCGCGGTCACCCGGACGTACCGGCCGGTGACGTTCGCGGGCAGGGTGACGGCCGCGGTGCCGGGGTTGGCCTGGTCGGCGCCGGTGCGGTCGGCGACGGTCGTCGCGGTGGCGAACGCCGGGTCGTCGCTGACCTGGACCCGGTAGCGCACCGGGAAGCCGGCGCCGACGACGTCACCCGAGGTGTCGTTGGTCGGGCGCGCCGGGAACAGCGTCACCGAGCCGAGGCGTTGGGCCGAGCCGAGGTCGACCTGGGCCCACTTCGTGTTGTCGGCACTGGATTCGATGGCGGAGTGGTAGCCCTCGGACGCGTCGATCGAGCCGTCGATGCCGTCGGTCGCGGCCGCCGGGGACCAGCCGCAGCAGGTGGTCGTGTCCGAGGCCGTCACCAGCTTGCCCTGCGCCAGACTCCGGCGGTGGGACGCGGGGGCGACGGCGTGCGCGGCGGGCCAGGCGCCGGCGTCGAACCCGGCGGTGTCCCAGCCCGCGATCTCCTTGCGGGCGTCGTAGGTTTCGCCGTAGTAGAAGTCGTCGCCGGTCACCGGGCCGGCGTGGGCCTTCCAGTCGGTGCCGGTGCCGAACCGCGCGGTCGAGCCGTCGGTGTAGGTGACGTCGACCTGGGCGACGAGCGCGGGCCGGCCGGTGTACTGGCCCTTGCCGGCCATGAACGCGAGCGCGTTGTGGCCGGGTTTGAGCAGCTTCGTGACGTCGAGGTCGCGGTAGAGCACGCGGGCGGCGTAGTCGGTGACGGCGGAGTCGAGCACCTGCTGGGGCTGGACGCGGGCGCCGTTGAGGTGCGGTTCGGCGACGCCCTGCGCGCCGAAGTACAGCCGGGCGCGGGCGACGGGCTTGGTGACGTCGAAGCCGCCGCGGACGAGCGCGCCGTCGTCGACCTGCAGCCACCAGGCGGACCAGTCGGCCGGCTGCAGCAAGCCGGTGTCGAAGCGGGCGGGCGCCGACCACGGCGACTGCCGGCCTTCGCTGTTCCAGGTCCGCACCGACCATTCGTAGGTGCGGTCGCTGTCCAACGCGGGCCCGGTATAGGCGACATCGACCGAGTTGCCCGAAACCACCCGGCCGGAGTCCCAGTGGGACCGCGGGCCGTCGACGCGGATCTCGTACGCCGTCTGGGTTTCCGCGCGACCGAGGTCGTTGACCGTCCACGCCAGCGTCGGCCGGGGACTGCCGGCCAGGACGTTCGAGGCCTGGCCGTCGGCCCGCAGCGCGGTCGGTGGCAGCGGGCCTCCGTGCGCCGGTTCCGCGCTCGCGGTCGTGGCGGGCACGACCGCCGCGGCGAGTGCGAGCGCGACGACGACCGCCCGTCTCTTCATCGAGGTTCCCGACCGGCGCATGAACGTCTCCTGACGCCATAAAAACGTTTCAATCAGCCGAGGGACTGTCTACAACCATCCCGGCGGTGAAACAAGAAACGGCGTCATTCCTGTCCGGATGATGTCGAAGAAGACACTCGATCAGCTCAGCGCTTCTTGTTCGCGCAGGCGATGCAGATCCGCGTCGCCGGGAGGGCGGCGAGGCGCTCTTCGGCGATCGGGCCGCCGCAGCGTTCGCAGGTCTCGTACGTGCCGGCGCGCACCCGCTCGGCGGCGCGGCCGAGGTCCGCGAGGTCGTCATGGGCCTGCCGCAGCATCGCCTGGACCTGTGCCCGTTCGAACGCGATCGTGGCGCCTTCCGGGTCGTGCTCGTCGTCGTTGCTGGTGAACTCCGACGCCTCGACGATGCCGTCGCGCTGCCGGGCCAGCGAGGCGGCCAGCCGCTCGGTCTCGGCACGGGCCCGCGCGATCAGCTCCGTCGCGACGCGCTCATCCATGACGGGCGACCAGCCGCTCGACGAGTCCCGCCTTGAACCGCTCCCGCCGTTCGACGACCAGCCCCAGCGCCTCGACGTCCTTCAGCGGCCGGCGCCGGAAGTGCTCGCCGGCCAGGGGCACGCTGGCCAGCTCGACCAGCCACTGCATCCCCCGCACCGGCCACACCGAACTCGCCACGTGGTCCACCAGGATCAGCCGGCCGGCGGGCCGCAGCACCCGGGCCATCTCCCCCACCGCGGCCGCGTGGTCCGGGATCGCGCAGAGGCCGAAGGTGCAGACGACGGTGTCGAAGGACGCGTCGGCGAACGGCAGCTCGTGCGCACTGCCCTGCTGGAGCGTGATCGCGCGGCCGAGCTTCTCCGCGCGGTCGCGGGCGAGGTCCAGCATTGCGGCGCTGAGGTCGAGGCCGGTCAGCCGGACGCCGGCGGGGTAGTTCGGCAGGTTCAACCCGGTCCCGACGGCGACCTCGAGCACGTCACCCGACGCCTGCCCGCACACCCACGCCCGCGAGTCGCCGAAGAGGCGGCGGTCCCAGACGTCCATCTCCGCGTCGTAGGTCGCGGACTTGCGGTCCCAGTACCGCCGCCACCGCTCCGCCTTCGTCATCCCCCCAGCGAACCACGAACCCGGGGGTTCAGCCGAATGCCGCCTGGGCGAGGGGTTCCCACTCGCGCCAGGTTTCCAGGCGCTCGCGGTACTCCTCTTCGACCGCGGCGAGGGACTTGCCGAAGAAGACCCGCTTCGGCGGCTTCTCGGTGTCCGCCAGTTGCAGCAGCGGCCCGCGGGTCGCCCGGGGATCGCCCAGGTCCCACTCGATCCGGCCCGCCTCGCGGACGGCGTCGTAGTCCGGGTCCGGGGCGCTGGTCCGGACGCTGGCGCCGCCGAAGTCCGTCCGGTACGGGCCGGGCTCCAGGCAGATGACGTCGATCCCGAACGCCGCCACCTCCTGCCGCAGGGACTCCGAAAGCCCTTCCACCGCCCACTTCGACGCGTGGTAGGCCCCGATGCCGGGGAACGCGCGGACGCCGCCCTCGCTGGTGACCTGGATGATCCGGCCGCGGCCCTGCCGGCGCATGACCGGCAGCGCCGCCTGGGTCAGCCAGAGCGTGCCGAAGAAGTTCGTGTCGAGTTCCGCGCGGATCTCCGCTTCGGTGAGTTCCTCGACCATGCCGAAGTGCCCGTAACCGGCGTTGTTCACCAGGACGTCCAGGGTCCCGAACTTCGCCACCGTCGCTTCGACGGCCGCGACCGCCGCCGCGCGGTCCGTGATGTCCAGCCGCAGCGGCAGCACGGCGTCGCCGAAGCGCTCGACGAGCGGGCGCAGGCTCTCGACGTCGCGCGCGGTGGCCGCGACCCGATCACCCCGCTCGAGCGCCGCTTCGGCCCATTCGCGGCCGAAGCCCTTCGACGTTCCCGTGATCAACCAGCTCTTCGTCTCAGTTCGCTGCGTCATGACATAACAGTAGCACGGACTGCATTAATAGGCCGAGTGGTAGTGTTCGGTCATGATCGCCGGAGACAGCCGCCGTGAGCGCAAGAAGGCCCTGACCCGCGCCCGCATCCAGGAAGCGGCCTTGGAGCTCTTCGCGAGCCAGGGCTACCGGGACACGACGATCGCGCAGATCGCCGCGAGCGCCGACGTCGCGACCCGCACGGTCACGCTGCACTTCCCCGCCAAGGACGACCTGCTGTTCGCCGACGACCCGTTCGACCCCGAGTCCCTCGGCCGGCACCTGCGCGAGCGGCCGGCCGGCACGCTGGAGGCGCTGCGCGACTGGATACACGCGACCATGCGCGCCCTCGACGCGAGCGACCTCGAGCAGGAGGCCGACCCCGCGCAGGTGTGGCGTCGCCGAGCTTTGCGCGCCCGGCTGCTGATGGAGGACGACGACCTGCGCGGCCGCGCCCGCGCCGGCTACCGCGACCTGGAACTCCTGGTGGCCACGGGAATCGGCGAGGACATCGGCCGGCCGCCGGACGCGCTGCTCCCCCGCCTCGCCGCCGCCACGGTCGTCACGGGCCTGCGCGAGATCTACGTGACCCGGGAAGGCCAGGCGAAGGCCACGTCGGCGGCGAGCGAGCTGTCCGGCCTGGTCGACGAGGTGGTCGCCTTCGCCGAAGCCGGCCTCCGCGACGCCACCCGGTGATCAGACCACCGAAGTCCGTGAATGCCACATCGAGGGACTAAGTGTCCCTCGATGTGGCATTCACGGACTTGACGGTGTGACCGGCCAGGGATCGGCGCCGGTCATCAGGCCGATCATGCCCGCGACCAGCCGCATCTGGTCCACCGTCCGGATGTCGGCCTCGACGAGCCTCGGTGAGCACACGAGGATCGCCAGCGCCTGGGCCCGCGACAGGGCGACGTTGAGGCGGTTGCGCGAGAGCAGGAAGTCCAGCCCGCGCGGCAGGTCGACCGCCGACGACGACGTCATCGTGGTGATCACCACCGGCGCTTCCTGGCCCTGGAACCGGTCGACCGTGCCGACCCGGACGCCGGGGAACCCGGCTTCCTCCAACGCCCGCGTCACCGTGCGCGCCTGCAGGTTGTACGGCGCGACGACGACGATGTCGGCGTCGCCGAGCGGCCGGGGCGTCCCGTGGTCCGTCCACAAACGACCGTGCAGGCCGGCGACGATCGCCGTGACGGCCGCGGCTTCCTCCACCGAGCGGGTCGTGTTGCCGTGGTGGTCGACCTCGGCCAGGTACAGGCCCGCGTCGACGCCCTCGATGGCGCGCTCGGCGGCCGACGGGTGGGCGTGGAGGCGCCCGGCGTAGGACAGGTTCGACACCGGCTCGCACACGGCCGGGTGCATCCGCCGCGTCTCGTCGAGGAAGTAGCCCAGCGCCGGCGGCATGATGTCGGCCTCGCCGATCAGGTGCCCCAGCGCCGACGCCTCCGCGCCCGCCGGGTGCGTGCCCTGCACGACCTGCGGCAGCTGCTGCGGATCGCCCAGCAGCAGGACGTTCCTGGCGCACATCGACACGGCGAGCGCGTCGGCGAGGGCGAACTGGCCGGCCTCGTCGATGATCAGCAGGTCGAACGGTTCCTCGCGGATCGCGGCGTTGGCGAACGTCCACGCCGTCCCGCCGACCAGGTGCCCGTTGTCGTGCTCCAGGCGCCAATTCACCAGCGCCGGGTTGCTCTTCGGCTGGTCCCACGGCGCGGCCGGGTCCGGCGTCCGCTTCGCGCGCTTGGCGCACGGCAGCTCGGGCGCGCTCTTCATCGCCGCGCTCAGCACGTTTTCCACGGCCTTGTGGCTGTTGGACGTGACCGCGACGGTCCGTCCGGCGCGCACGAGGTGGGCGATCAGCCGCCCGGCGAGGTACGTCTTGCCCGCGCCCGGCGGCCCCTGCACGGCGAGCGCAGAGCCGTCCAGCTCGTCGACGGCCTCGATCACCGTGCGGACCAGGTCGTCGCCCGGCTCCGGCAGCGCGGCGCCGCCGAGCAGCCGCGGCGACGTCCGGCGGAGCAGGTCGACGCCGGGGTGGCGCGGCAGCACCGGAAGCGCGTCGACCACAAGGCGGGCGAGATCGGCGACGGCCTCGTCCTTCGGCGACGGGCGCACCGGGCTGCCGGGCAGCACGGCGGTCGGCCGGTCGCCGGTGGTGGCGTCGGGCGGGCAGCTCTCTTCGAGCGTCAGCTCCACGGCCGTCGCGGCGACGACCTTGGCGTCGCGGGCGGTGGCGCCGTAGCGCAGCCGGACGTCGTCGCCCGGCGCGAACGGGTGCGGCCGGTCCGGGTCGCACGTCAGCAGCAGCGTCCGCTTCGCGTTGCGGACGCGCCCGGCCGGCGGGACCCACTCCCCCGCGTCCAGCGCCACCGGCACCGCGCAGGCGGTGTCGACCTCGAGGTCGCCGAGCGGCGCGGCCAGCTGCCGGAAGTACTCCCACCACGCCGGGTTGGTCTCGCGGCGGTGGTAGCCGACCGACGCCGCCAGCAGCGCGCGGGCGCGTTCGTCGGGGGTGAAGGCGCCCGGGTCGTCGGGCAGGCCGTCGAGCAGCGGGTCGACCAGCGCGGCCAGCTGCGCGGCCCGTTCGGCGCGCCGCTCGGCGGCGACGTCCTCTTCGGTCTGCCGGATCAGCGCGTCCTCGGCGGACTCCTCGACCGGCTCCGGGAGGTCGATCCCGGCGTCGGCCCGGATCTGGTGGAGGAACTCGAACAGCCGCAGCGTCGAGACGCAGTCGTACTCGGTGGTGTCGGCGATGCCGCGCAGGATCTCCCCGGCGCGCTCCGGTTCCCCGGACAGCGCCAGGTACTCCTCGTAGGCCTCGACGTCCGACACGGCGGTCTTCCCGCTGCCCTCGCGCGCGCCGGGCATGTAGAGCGCTTCGAGGTAGCGGATCGAGTAGGACCGCTGGGACACGCGCAACGCCTTGCGCACCACGGCGTACAGGTCCACGACCGCGCCGCCGCGCAGCAGCTGGTCGACGGCCTCCTCGCGGGTGCCGTGCACCGCCGCGAGCCGCTTGATCGCGGTGACCTCGTAGGGCGCGTAGTGGTAGACGTGCGAGCCGGGGTGCTCGGCGACGCGCGCCTCGGCGAAGTCGACGAACTCCTCGAACGCCCGCTTCTCCTGGGCGCGGCTGTGCGCCCAGAACGGCGTGAACGCCTGGCCGTCTTCCGTGGTGACCGCGCCGAAGAGGTACTCCAGGCCCTCGCCCGACAACGCGTGCGGATCGCCCGCGAGGTCGAGGAAGACGTCGCCCGGCGCGGGGGCCGGCAGCTCGGCCAGCACCCCGGGCTCGACGATCTCGTAGGAGACGTCGCCGGTCCTGTCCTGCCGGACCTGCAGCGCGGCCTGGGCGCGCAGGGCCGCGAACGCCGTGACGGACAGGTCGCGCGGCCGGTCGGCCGGCCCGGCCGCGGCCAGCGCGTCGATCGAGCCGAGCCCGGCGGCGACGAGCTTGCGGCGCTGGTCGCCGCGCATCCCGGCGACGAGCGAAAGATCGCGGTCGGCCTCCCGGGCCGACGTGCAGTGCTGGGCGAACCCGCAGCTCGCGCAGGCCGGGCGGTCGTCGGCCCACAGCTGCGCGGGCAGGCTCGGCACCCGGCCGCGCAGCCGGGTCCGCAGGCGGTCGACCAGGGGCCGGAAGTCGTCGACGCGCAGGGTGCGGGTGCCGCCGTCGGCTTGGCGCAGGTGCAGGTGGGGCCCGGCCGGCCGGCCGGCCCGGGTCAGCGCGTCGGCGAACGCCGTCAGCTGCACCACCGCGGCGGGCTTCGCCTGGCGGGCCGGCTTCGCGTCGTAGACCTCGTACCGGCCTTCGCCGTCCTGGACCAGGAAGTCCGCACGGCCCGAGAAGTCACCGTCGTGCAGGACGGCCCGGTGGATCACCGGGACGCCGTCCCGCAACGCCGCTTCGGTCGCCTTCGCGGCGGCGGCCAGGTCGCGGACGTCGATCTCGGCCACCGCGCGGCCTTCGGCGCGGAACCCGGCGAGCATGGTCTCCGCCGCGCTGCGGCCCTGTTCGTCGGGCGTCGGGCCGGGCCGTGGCGCGCCCGGCAGGCCCGCGGCCACCGCCTGGTTCAGGACGCTGCGGTGTTCGCATTCGAGCAGGTCGGCGAGATCGGCTGGGGTGTACATCGCCGCGAAGTCTGACACGGCGGTACACCCGGTCGGACCACACCGGCCCCGACACGCCGACCCCGGGGCCGCGCATTCCGGTGACGAATGGCCTCGACGCGGTCGGAAACGTGGCCGCCGGGGTATTCCTGTTCGGCCGAGGTGTCCGCGCCGACCCGCGAGGAGCGTCATGAAACAGCCCCTGCCCCAGCGGATGTACCTGTTGTGCTGGGACGGAGACAAGAACCGGCTCGACCCGGCCAGCGTGCTGGCCCGCGGGCCGCTGCTGCGGGCGGCCGCGGTGGCCGAGCTGACCCTCGGCGGGCTCCTCCAGGACCTCGACGGCAAGGCCGGCCGCACGCCGCAGGCCGCGCGCACCCCGGACGACCCGTTTCTCGCCCAGGTCCTCGACGGCGTCCCGCCGGACCGGCCGCGGCGCTGGGCGAGCGTCCTGGACCGCGACTGGCACCAGGCCGAAGCCGCCGTCCGCGACCAGCTCGAAGCGGCCGGCGCCCTGGCGGTCGAGCGCCGCCGGGCGCTGGGCCTGTTCCCGGTCCGCCGCGTCACGGTGACCGATCCCGACCGGGCCCGGACGCTGCGCGAGCGCGTGCGGAACGCGGTGCTGGGCGGGCACGACCCGGCCGGGGTGGCCATCGAGGACACGAGCCTGGCGTTGTTCGCCGCCAACGGCGACGTCCACACCGTCTTCACGCCCAAGGAGCGGCGCGCGCACCGGAAGGCGTTCCGGGCGATCGCCGACCACGTCGACACGGTGCTGCCGGGGCTGCGGAAGGGCTTGATCTGGTCGGTGGCGGCCCGCCGCTCGGCGGCCGCCGCCTGAGAGCGTCACCAGACGAGGTCGGGATCCTCCGCGACCGAGCGCAGCGCGGTGACCGTCGCGTGGCCTTCGGCCAGCAGCGCGGCATCGCTGCCCGGTTTCAGATCGTCCCCGACCAGTTCGGCCGACAGCGCGATCGTGCCGTCGCCGGTGTCCTCGACGTGGACTTGCACGGTGCCGGACTCGGCCAGCCCGGCTCGCCGCGGCGGGCCGGACTCCGCGCGGTCCGGCACGTTGAGGTTCAGCACCGATCCCGGCGGCAGGGCCGCGAGCCGGTCGAACAAGCCCGCCGCGACCGTGACGGCGGTGTCCCAGTGCGGGTCGGTTTCGTCGTCCGGGGCGACGTCGAGCGACACGGCCAGCGCGCGGGCGCCGTGCAATGACGCCGTCAGCGCCGCGCCCACCGTGCCCGAGTGCAGGACCGCGCGGCCGGTGTTCGCGCCGAGGTTGATCCCGGACAGCACGACCTCCGGCGGCTCGCCGAACGCGCCCTGCGCCGCCAGCAGGGCGATGAGCCCGGGGTGCGCGGCGACCGCGTACACCGGAACACCGGCCAGGCCCGGCACCTCCCGCCGCTCGACCGCGACCCGCCGGGTGTCCCCCGCGGCGGCGGTCAGCCCCGCGCCGGTGCCGCTCGCCTCCTCGGCGGGCGCGGCGACGACGACGTCCCAGCCGTGGTCCCGCGCGCCGCGGGCCAGGGCGTGCAGCCCCGGCGACTCGACGCCGTCGTCGTTGGTGATCAGGACCTTCACGTGTCCTCCTGCTCGGGCGCCGCTCACGCGGTCGGGTCGGGGCCGAGGGCGCGGTCCAAGAGCCCGCCCAGCTGGTCGAGCTGGGCGGGCGTCAGGTCCGCGAAGGAGGACCCGAAGACGCCGTCCACGCGGTCCTGGCCTTCGGCGCGCAGCCGCGCGCCCTCTTCGGTGAGCCGGTGCCGCACGGCCCGGCCGGGTCCCGGGACGCGCTCGATCAGGCCGCGGTCAGCCATCCGGGTGGCCAGTGACCCGAAGGACTGGTCGGTCTGGAAGGTCAGCGCGGCGAGGTCGTGCAGCGACGCCTCCGGCTCGCGGTGCAGGTGGCGCAAGGTGTCCCACTGCACGAGGGAAAGCCCCAGCGGCGCCAGTGCCCGGCTCAGCGCGCGGTGGTGGCGGTACTGCAGGCGCTTCACGGCCAGTGCGACCTCTGCCGGGGGATACGTCATGCCTTCACCCTAACTCATCGGGGACAGCTTGCTTATCTAAGGAAGCTGATCTAAGGTTCCTTAGGTAAGCCCCGCCGAGACCGAAGAAGGCACCATGACCACGCTCTCCCCGGCCGGTTCGCTCCGGCCCGTCCGCACCGGGACCCACACGTTCGGCACCGCCGAGGTGACGCTCCAGGACCGCGACCGCACCCGGCCGTTCCTGCTGCTGCACGGCGGTGGCGGCGTCGCGACGATGGCCGGCTTCGCCGACCTGCTCGCCGAGCGCACCCACTCCCGGGTGCTGCTGCCCACCCACCCCGGCTTCAGCGGCACGCAGAAGCCCGACGGCCTGACGAACGTCACCGAGCTGGCCAAGGTCTACGTCGCGATGCTCGAGGAGCTCGACCTCACCGACGTCACCGTGCTCGGCAACTCCTTCGGCGGCTGGCTGGCCGCCGAGATCGCCCTGCTCGAGAGCCCCCGCGTCAGCGGCGCGGTGATCGTCGACGGCGTCGGCATCGAGGTCGACGGCCACCCGGTGACCGACGTCCGGGGCCTGACCCCGGACGAGCTGCGGGCCCTCTCCTGGCACGACCCGAGCCGGGCGCCGGTGCCGCCGGCCGGGGGCACCGGCCCGAGCCCGGACGTCGTCGCCCTCCTCGGCTACACCGGCGCGGCCATGGCCGACCCGACGCTGGCCAAGCGGCTCGGCGGCCTCGACATCCCGGTCCACGTCATCTGGGGCGAGAGCGACGGCATCGTCACCCCGGACTACGGCCGCGCCTTCGCCGCCGCGATCCCGATGGCCAAGTTCACCCTGCTCCCCCGCAGCGGCCACCTCCCCCAGTTCGAGACGCCCGAAGAGCTGCTCGGCGCCCTGCTCGACCTCGGCAACTGACGGCAAGGAGAAACCGCATGAGCACCTCGTTGAGCGTGACCCGGATCGGGCACGCCTGCCAGCTGATCGACATCGGCGGGCTCCGCGTCCTCACGGACCCGTGGTTCACCCAGACCGCCACCTACTACCAGGGCGAACCGGTCGTCTCCCGCGTCGAAGACCTTGGCCGACTCGACGCGGTCGTCGTCACCCACGAGCACTACGACCACTGCGACCTCGACGCGCTCGTCGCCGGCGGCTTCGACCTCGACACCCCGCTGATCGGGCCGGGTACCGTCGCGACCATCGCGCGGGACAAGGGTTTCCGCGACGTCCGCGTCGTCGAGGCGTGGGAAGCCACCACGGTCGGCGAGCTGACCGTGACCGCGGCGCCGGGCAAGCACGGCGTCCACGAGGTCACCTTCGTGATCCAGGCGGGCGGCCGCACGGTGTTCTTCGGCGGCGACTCGCTGCGCGTCCCCGAGCTCGACACGATCCCGGAGCGCTTCGGGCACGTCGACCTGGCCATCCTGCCGACCAACGGCCTGTGCATCCGGCCGATGAACCTCCAGCAGGTCGTCATGGACGCCGAAGAGGCCGCCGGGCTGACGGCCGCGCTGAAGCCGACGCTGGCCGTGCCGCACCACTACGCGTTCCACAGTGGACAGCTGGGCGACCGGATGATCACCAAGGGCGACCAGGATCCGCGCCACTACGCCGACGCGGTCGCGCGGCTCGCGCCGGAGATCGAGGTCCGGCTGGTCCTGCCCGGCACCCCGGTGCTGGTCCCGTGAGGGAGTTCATGCCCGAGGTCGCCGCGG
This sequence comes from Amycolatopsis sp. WQ 127309, assembly GCF_023023025.1. Classification (NCBI taxonomy): domain Bacteria; kingdom Bacillati; phylum Actinomycetota; class Actinomycetes; order Pseudonocardiales; family Pseudonocardiaceae; genus Amycolatopsis; species Amycolatopsis sp. WQ 127309. Next base: position 7,464,745 of record NZ_CP095481.1, on the reverse strand, counting down.
ACCTCCCGCCCGGCGAACGGCCCATGGTCGCCGTCGTCCGGGCGGTGCCCGGTCACGAGGAGCAGCTCGCCGCCGCCATCGCGACGCTCACCACCGCGGTACGGGGCGAGCCGGGCTGCCGCGAGTTCCGACCGTTCCGGGACGTCGCGAACCCCGGCGTCTTCTACCTCTACGAGATCTACGCCGACACCGAAGCGTTCCGCGTGCACCTGGCCACCGGGCACGTCGCGCACTTCTTCACCGAACTGGCCCAGCACAGCACTTCCGACGCCGGGGCCTTGGTTCAGCTCGTCGAGGTAGCGCCTGCACCACCCGGCGTCCGGTAGGCAGCGCTACTGATCTTCGTGCCGGATTCGACCAGCATTGGGCCATCGAATCCGGTTCGGCGAAGGAGAGCTGATGCAGACGACGGTGCGCAAGGGCGTAGTGGTGCTGACCGTGGCGGGGGCACTCGGGGCCGCCCTGACGACGGCGGCAGCGGCGGGCCCGCCCCCGAAATCCGCGGTCCAACAGAGCCTGGACTCGCTGGTGAGCCAGGAGAAGTTCCCCGCCGCGCTCGCCTCCGTGACCAAGGACGGCCGGACGACGTCGCTGGTCTCCGGCTCTGCCCGGCTCGGCGGCCGGGTCCCGGTGCCGCGTGACGGCGAGGTCCGGGCGGGCAGCAACACGAAGACGTTCACCGCGACCGTGGTCCTGCAGCTCGTGGCCGAGGGCAAGGTCGACCTGGACGCGCCCATCGAGAAGTACCTGCCCGGCGTGGTGCGCGGCGAAGGCATCGACGGCACGAAGATCACCGTCCGGCAGCTGCTGCAGCACACCAGCGGGCTGCCGAACTACACCGAGTACATCGGACTGGAGGACTTCGGGAAGATCCAGCACAAGTTCTTCCAGCCCCACGACCTGCTCGCCGCGGCCCTCGCCCACCCGGCGAAGTTCGCGCCCGGCACGCGGTGGGAGTACAGCAACACCAACTACCTCCTGGCGGGCATGCTCATCGAGCGCGTGACCGAACGCCCGGTGCAGGAGCAGATCACCGAACGCGTCATCGAGAAGGCGGGGCTGCGCCACACCTACTGGCCGCAGCCCGGGGACCAGACCATCCACGGACCCCACCCGCGGGGTTACGCGACCCGCACCTTCACCGATCCCACGATCGTCGACGCCACCGAGATGGACCCGTCCTGGGGCGGCGCGGCCGGCCAGCTGATCTCGACGCCGAGCGACCTCGCGCAGGTCTCCCGCGCGCTGCTCGACGGCCGGCTGCTCCCGCCCGCGCAGCTGGCCGAGATGCGCAAGACGGTCGACGCGCCGCTGCTGCCCGGGTGGCGCTACGGCCTCGGCCTGTTCCGCGTCCCGCTCAGCTGCGGCGGCGCGTACTGGGGCCACGGCGGTGACATCGAGGGGTACGAAACCCGGGGCGGCACCACGGACGACGGCCGGTCCGTCGGGCTCGCGGTGACGGCGTTGCCGGGCACCTTCGGCGACGCGGACCAGGCGGCGAAGGCCGTCGTGGCCACTGTGGACACCGCGTTCTGCCGGTGATCACCCAGCGGGCCCGGGCCGGGTTTCCGGCCCGGGCGCGACCTTCCGTTCGCCGGCCGTGAGCCTGCGGAGCGTCCACAGCCCGTAGAACGCCAGCAGGGGTTTGCCGAGCAGCCACTCGCCGAAGCGGTAGTCGTCCGCCCGCACGAGCCGCTCGGCGAGATCAGGGCGTTGCCGCCGCAGGTACGCGCGGGCCTTGAGCGCGTGCGCCGGCTGGGAGACGATCTTGATGCGGTCGACGTCCTCGAGGAGCGGGAGCACGTTCGTGATGTTCTCCCAGGTCGTCGTGCTCCGGTCTTCGAGGAGCACCGGGCCGTCGAACTCGAGCACCGCCTTCGCGTAGTCGGCCATCAACCGGGCCTCCGCGGCTCCGTCTCCGGTGGGACCACCGCTGAAGATCACGCGGGCGTCAGCGGCCGCGGACCGGAGTCCCGCGCGCACCCGCCAGCGGTTGACGACGTTCGCCGTCGGCCGCGGGTTCCGGTAGCCCAGCACGACCACGGCTTCGGACGCGCCCGCACCGCGTCCGACGAGGGTGCGAGACCAGCGCCGGTTCAGCCACTCGCCCCAGGCCAGCACCGCGGCTCCGGCCAATGCCAGTTTTCGCATGCGGCGAACTCTACGGCCGCGGGCGCTCCTTGACGCCGTCGGCGAGCAGGCCGACCACCTCGGCGATCCGGGCCGCGCGGACGTCCGGTTTGCCCTTGGTCCCGTCGATCCAGCGCAGGTACGCCTTGCGGTAGAAACTGCGCCAGCGTGTCGAAGAACGCGGCCGCCGCCGGGTCGGCGGCCAGCGCCGCGGCGAGGTCTTCGGCGAGGTCACCGCGTTGCGGCCCCTCCGGGGCGAGTTCGACGGTCACCTCGTCGCCGATCGCGACGGCGGTGTCGCGCAGCCACAACGGCGTCACGGTCAGTGCCCACCCGGTGTCGCCGGGAGCCAGCCTCCCGCGGACGCGGCGGTCGCCGATCGTGCCACCCACCGGGTGGTCGGCTTTCGCGCCCCACGTCTCGTCCGGGTCGAACGGCACCTCGATGACGCCGGCACCCCGGCTGCCTGCGGCGATGACGGCGCGGAACCGCTGAGCACCCATGCCCCGATCGTCGCGTCTTTAGCAGCCGCACACAACCGCGTCCCCCGGATTCATCACCCCGGCTCAGCCGGTCCGGGCCGTTTTGCGTCCGCGCCCGGCGCGTGAGTGCATGGCAAACGGGGCAGTGGAGCGAAGGAGCTTCGACATGAACGAGCCGGCGGAGCGCGGACGCCCGGCGCCGGAGACGGGCAGCCAGGCCCGGACGCTGTGGGTGTCCCTGCCCGGCGAGGTCGCGCGGCGGTTCCGGCCGCACACGGACAACCTGGGCAAGAAGATCCTCGAAGCGATCCAGCGCGAGGTGCCCGAGTACGCCAAGCCCCTGGAAGGCGGCTTCGGCTCGGTCATCATCAAGGCCATCGAGGAAGCCGTCATCGGCTCGATCGACAGCATCGGCGGCCGGCCGTCCACTCAGGACAAGTGGGGGGCGATGTTCCGCGAGGTGGGCCGCGGCGTCCACAAGGGCGGCGGCAGCCTGGACTCGCTGCAGGCCTCCTACCGCGTCGGCGGCCAGGCCGCGTGGCGCTACATCGCGGCGTGGGGCCAGCGCACCGGCATGCCCACGCCGCTGCTGTGCGTCTGCGCCGAAGCGATCTTCGCCGTGATCGAGGAGATCTCGTCGTACTCGGTCGAGGGGTACACGGTGGCCCAGACGAAGGCCGCGGGCACGCTCGAGCGGCGCCGCCGGCGGCTGCTGGAACTGATCCTCGCGACGCCGCCGTCGTCCCCGCAGAGCATCGCCGCCACGGCGAAGGCGGCCGAGTGGAAGCTCCCGGAGCACGTCAACGCCGTGGCGCTGGAATCCCCCGACGACCAGCACGGTGACCTGCAGGGCCTGCCGCTGCACGCGGACGTCCTGGTCGACCTGGAGAGCACCCAGCCGTGCCTGGTGTCGGCCAACCTGGAGCGCGACCTGCGGCTGCTGCAGCCCGCGTTGAAGGGCTGGCTCCTGGCGGTCGGGCCGCGGGTGCCGCTGGCCGACGCGGCGACGTCGTTGAGCTGGGCGTGCCGGACGCTGCAATTGATGCGGCAACGGGTGATCGAGCCGAGCCCGGTCGTGCACAGCACGGACCACTTGAGCACGGTCTGGCTGATGCACGACGACTTCCTGCTCACCGAGCTGAGCCGCAAGGTCCTCGGCCCGCTGGTCGGCCTGACCGCGAAGCAGCAGGAGCGCCTCGGCGAGACGCTGATGGCGTGGCTGGAGTCGCGGGGCAGCACGCCGGAGATCGCGGAGGTGCTGAAGATCCACCCGCAGACGGTGCGGTACCGGCTGAACCAGCTGACGGAACTGTTCGGCGACCGCCTGAACGACCCCGCCCAGCGGCTGGACATGCAACTCGCCCTACACGCCCACCGCCTGCGCGGGACCCGGCCCGTCGATGTCGCCCAGGCGTGAACGGGCGCGGTGACGGGCTCGGACGCTTGGACTTGCGCCCTCGCGCGTGGCCGGCCGGGCGTCGCCGGCATGGCCCCGGTCTGAGCCCACCGCAGCGAACCAGCTGACCGAACCTACCTCGGCGACCGCCTGAACGACCCCGCCCAGCGGCTGGACATGCAACTCGCGCTACACGCCCACCGCCTGCGCGGCACCCGGCCCGTCGACGTCGCCCAGCCGTGAACAGGCCGTGGCGGCCGGGGTTTGTCACCCGGCCGCCACGGCCCCGTACCTGGGTCAGGCGATCGTCGTCGTGGTGAAGATGGGGCTCGGGTTGGGGAAGCAGGCCGTCGGGGCGGAGATGTCGAAGATCTGGTTGACCACCGAGGTGAACGTGAGGCCCGGGTTGCTGTAGCTCGTGCCGGCCAGCTGGGTCTTGATGGTGCCCGAGGTGCCGGCCTTCAGGTGGAACGTGATGGTCGGCAGCTCGAACGCCGCGCCGCCGGCGATCGGGCCGGGGAAGCTCAGCGTGGCCACGCCGCCGGAGACCGCGATCGTCGGGGCGCTCGAGCCCAGGCCGGAGCCGCCCGACAGGGCCGCGCTCACGTACGTCGAGTTCGCCGGGACCGGCAGCTTCAGCGCGAAGTTCTTGACCTGCTTGAGCTTGAAGCCCGCGACCGTGGCCGGCACGGTGTTCGGCGCCGGGTCGACGATGATGTCGAACGCCGCGCCCGGCGCGACCGTGGCCGGGGCCGTGACGTCGGTGCCCTGGACCAGGTTCGCCTGCTGCGGGCCGACGATCGGCGCGTTGGCCTGGCAGTCCAGGTTGACCGGGACGACCGCCGCGGACGCCGGGGCCGCGAGGGCCACCGCGGCCGCGCCGGCCACCGCCAGCACGCCGAGGGGACGGATGCCGTGGGACATGGGAACCACTCCTTTGTGGATGGTGACGGAACCTAACGAACGGTGAAACGGTGGGCCGTACGCGCGATTTCGAGCAGTTCGGCGTACTCGACGAGCCGGGTGCGGTCCGCCGCGGCGAGGCACTGGTAGAGCCGCAGCAGGCGCGCCGGCTCGGACGGGTGGCCGGCGGCCTCCTCCAGGAAGAAGCCGACCGGTCGCTGGTAGAGCCCGGCGAGGGCCTTGAGCTCCAGGCTGTCGACCTTGCGCGTGCCCGCTTCGATCCCGGAGACCGCCGACCGCGGCACGCCGAGCCGGTCGGCGACCGCGCGCTGGGTCAGCCCGAGGCGTTCCCGGCACGCGCGCAGCCGCGCGGCCAGGCACTCCTGTTCCTCATCGTTCACGCGCCTCGCCGATCAGCAGTTGGACGGCGCCTGGTCACCGGCGAACCGCTTGACGATCCACTGGTGCGCGTCCCCGTTGCCGGCGAAGATGCCGGACAGGTGGTCGGAGACGTAGGTGTTCCACTGCTCGCGGACCCCGGCGGCGCAGTAGGTCTTGTGCAGCGCGTCGGCCTGCGGCGTGTTCACGATCTCGTCGGTGCTCGCGTGGTACTGGAACACCGGCACGCGCGGCGGGTTCGCGCCGAGCTTGTTCTGCGCGAGCCGCGCCTTCCACTGTGGGGTGTCCAGCGGGTTGGACGTCGTGTAGTCGCTGATCTTCTTGAACGGGTAGTTGGTCAGCAGCTCGACGACGCAGGCGTTCTTCTTGGCGTCGTTCAGCTGCTGGCGGCCGGTGTCGTTGAGGTAGGAGTCCAGCTTCAGGTCCGGGTACGCGGCGTCGAGACCGACCGCGGCGAAGGCGAGGAAGCCGAAGCCGATGTAGCCGTCGAGGCCCTTGGCGACCGCGGTCAGGTCGGCCGGGACGCCGCCCGCCGCGACGCCGACCAGGTTCAGCTCCGGTGCGTAGGTGGGCTGCTTCTCCCCTGCCCACATGGCTCCGCCGCCGCCCTGGGAGTAGCCCTGGAAGATGACCTTGGCGGCCTTCGACAGCTTGGCCGGGGAGAAACGCTGCGCCGCGCGGACCGAGTCGATCACGGCCGGGCCCATCGACTGGCCGGTGATGTAGGTCGGCACCGTCGTCGGCGAATAGCCCTCGTAGTCGGTGACGGCGACGGCGTACCCGCTGGCGAGCGAGTCGTTGATGGCCGGCTGGTCGTAGAGCGTGCCACGCTCGATCGCCTTGGACGGCGTGCACTTGAACGCCGGGCCCTGCGTGCCGACGCCGTAGCCGATGATCGGCGCCTTCGCCGGGTCGACGCCCTTCGGGACGAGGATCGTGCCGGTCACCGCGTCCGGCTTGCCCTGCCCGTTGGTCGAGAGGTACATGACTTCCCAGGCGTCGGCGTTGGCGGCGTTCATCAGCGGCACCGACGGGCGCCAGCGGAGGACGTCACCGGGCTGCCCGGCCGGCAGCGGCGCCGGGGCCTTGTAGAAGGAGTCGTCGAACGGGCCGGGCAGGCCCACGGCCGCCGTGGCCGCGGGGACGGGCGCGGCGGCCGCCGGGGAGCCGACGACGGCCACTCCCGCCGCCAGCGTCGACAAGCTCAGCAGCGCGAGCAGGACTTTGCGTTTCACCGGAACCTCCATCGGGGAAAGGACTTTCACACGGGCAGGCCGAGCGCGGTCGCGAGGATCGGCCAGGAGTTGTGCAGGGCGCGCTGCCAGTACGGCCAGCTGTGGGTGCCGGGGCCGTAGTAGTCGACGGTCGCCGGGATCCCCTGCGACTTCAGCTTGTCCGTGAAGCTCTGGGACGTCAGCAGCGCCGACGGCTCCAGCGGGTCGGACTGCCCCGGCGGGTCGAGCGGGCCGGTCTGGCCGTTGCCGCACGAGAGGTAGAGCGCGGTGCCGCGCAGGGCGTCGGTGTGGTCGTAGGGGTTGTGCGCCGACCAGATCGGCCAGGTCGCCACCTCGTCGCCCCACAGGTCGAAGAAGTTGTAGAATCCCGCGCGCGCCAGGATGCCCTTGATGACGCCGGCGGTGCCCGGGAAGAGCGTGTTGGGCACCCCGCTGTAGGAGGCGGCCGCACCGAACATCCCCTTGTGCTGGAAGGCGTACGCGAGTGCGCCGTACCCGCCGATCGACACGCCGGCGACCGCGCGGCGCGTGCCGCCGTGGTAACCGCGCTCGACGATCTGGCGGACCTCGGCGGTGTGGAACGTGTCCCAGTCGGGAGTGCTCTTCAGGCCGAAGTTCCACCACTTGCTGTACATCCCGGCCGCGCCGTCGGTCGGCATGACGAGGATGACGTCCTTGGTCGCGGTGAACGCCTTGACGTCGGTGAACTGGTCCCAGGACTTGTAGTCCACCGGCTCGCAGCAGCCGTGCAGCAGGTACAGCGTCGGCCAGGTCCGCGTCGGCTGCGCCTGCCAGCCGGTGGGCACGATCAGCCGGACCATCCCGGTGGTGCCCAGGGCGGGCGAGCTGATCTTGAGGTCGACGGTGCGCGCGTCCAGCCAGGTCTCCTGGGTCACCTTCGCGCCGTCGTCGGCGGTCACCGGAGCCGCGGCGGCCACCGGACTGGCACCTGTGCCGAGGAGCACCGCCGCGAAGAGCACTGCCAGTCCTGCCCGGCGACGACGTCGGCGCCCGGCCCGCTCGAGGTTCATCTGTTCTCCGTTCTCACAGCGGGATGTTCCCGTGCTTCTTGGCCGGCAGGGTCTGCCGCTTGGTCCGCAGCGTGCGCAGCGCGCGGGCCACCTGGAGGCGGGTCTGCGACGGTGCGACGACCTGGTCGACGTAGCCGCGCTCGGCGGCCAGGTACGGGCTCGCGTGGCGCTCGCGGTACTCCTCGGTGAGCCGGCGCCGGGCGGTGGCCCGCTCCGCCTCGGGCAGCCCGGCGAGCTCACGCCGGTGCAGCACCTGCACCGCGCCCTCGGCGCCCATCACCGCGATCTCGGCCGTCGGCCAGGCCAGGTTGACGTCGGCGCCGAGGTGCTTGGAGCCCATCACGGCGTAGCCGCCGCCGTAGGCCTTGCGCGTCACCACGGTCACCTTCGGCACGGTCGCCTCGGCGTAGGCGTAGATCAGCTTGGCGCCGCGGCGGATGATGCCGCCGCGTTCCTGGTCCACGCCGGGCAGGTAGCCGGGGACGTCGGCGAGGGTGAGGATCGGGATGCCGAACGCGTCGCAGAACCGGACGAAGCGCGCGGCCTTCTCGGACGCGTCGATGTCGATGACGCCGGCCTGGTGCCGCGGCTGGTTGGCCACGACGCCGACCGAGCGGCCCTCGATCCGGGCGAACGCGCAGATCATGTTGGGCGCGAAGGCGCTGTGGATCTCGGTGAACTCGCCGTCGTCGACGAGCCGCGCGAGCACCTCGGTCATGTCGTAGGCCTGGTTGAGCGAGTCCGGCACCAGCCGGTCGAGCTCCAGGTCCGCCGCCGTCAGCTCGGGAGCGGTGTCGTCGGCGTACTCCGGGGCGAGGTCGAGGTTGTTCGAGGGCAGGTAACCGAGCAGGGTCTGCACCCACTCGATCGCGTCTTCCTCGTCGAGCGCCCGGTGGTGGGCGTTGCCGGCGACCTCGCTGTTGGTGCCCGCGCCGCCGAGCTGCTGCGCGGTCACGCGCTCGCCGGTCACGGCGTGCACGACGTCCGGGCCGGTGACGAACATGTGCGACGTCTCGTCGACCATCACGGTGAAGTCGGTGATCGCGGGCGAGTAGACCGCGCCGCCCGCGCACGGGCCCATGATCATCGAGATCTGCGGGATCACGCCGGACGCGTGGGCGTTGCGGCGGCCCAGTTCCGCGTAGTAGGCGAGCGAGACGACGCCTTCCTGGATCCGCGCGCCGCCGGAGTCGTTGATGCCGACGACCGGGCAGCCGAGCGTCATGGCCAGGTCCATCACCTTGAGAACCTTCTCGCCGAAGACCTCCCCCATGCTGCCGCCGAAGACGCTGAAGTCCTGGGAGAAGAGGCAGATCTGGCGACCGTCCACAGTGGCGTGACCGGTCACGACGCCGTCGCCGTAGGGGCGGTTGGCGTCCATCCCGAACTCGGTGCAGCGGTGCCGGGCGAACTGGTCGAGCTCGACGAACGAGCCGGGGTCGACCAGCAGGTCGATCCGTTCGCGGGCGGTCAGCTTGCCCTTGGCGTGCTGCCGGTCGATCGCGCGCTTCTCGGCGATCCGGACGACCTCGTCCTGGCGGGAGGCCAGGTCGGCGATCCGGAACGACGTCGTCGGCGTGAAGGAGAGGTCTTCGAGTGTCATCGTCATCCCTTTCCTGCGTGCTGACCGGCGAGGCGGGCGGACAGGGCGGCCGCGATCACCGCCACGTGCGGCGGGTCGATCATCGAGAGGTGGTCACCGGGCACCCGGACGATCTCCAGGTCGGCGCAGTGCGCGTCCCAGCCGAGGGGGTCGTCGGTGCGCAGGTACCGCGGATCGAGCGTGGTCGTGAGCGGGTGCGGGTCCTGGGCCCGCAGCAGCAGCACCTTCCCGGCGTACGGCTCGGGGACGTACCGTTCGGCGACGCGGGCGTCCAGGTAGGACGTGTACTGGTGGTGCAGGACGCCCTGGCCCATCCCGGGCACCTGGGCGGCCAGCCGGCTCATCACGAGCCGGATCTGGTCGTGCTCGCCGAGCTGCCGGAGCTCGGCCCGCGGGATCTCCAGGGGCACGCCGTAGGTCAGTTCGATGTGTTCGGCGAACCGGTCGAAGCGTTCGAGGAGCAGGTCCTGCACGGGGGTGTCCGGCGCGGGCAGCGGCAGGATCGTGTCGATCATGAAGACGACGCCGACACTCTCCCCCGCGTCGGTCAGCCGCTTGGCGGTCTCGTAGGCGAGGCAGCCGCCGAAGGACCAGCCGCCCAGCCGGTAGGGCCCGTGCGGCTGGATCTCGCGGATCAGCTCGACGTAACACGCCGCCTTGCCCTCGACGGTGTCCTCTTCGTCGATCCGCTCCAGCCCGTAGGCCGGTTGGCCTTCGGGCAGCAGGCGGACGAGCTCCTGGTAGACGCTCGTCGGGCCGCCGGCCGGGTGGAACAGGAAGACGGGGCCGGCCGCGACGCCGTCGCGCAGCAGCCGCACCGGGCCGCCGCCGAAGCCCTCGACCTCGGCGCGCAGCTGGTCGGCCAGCGCGGCGATGGTGGGCGTGGCGAACAGCAGGTCCGCTTCGGGCACCTCGTCGAGGTCCTCGGTGAACGCGGCCCGCAGCCGGTCCGCGGCGTCCTGGTCGCCGCCGACGGCGAAGAAGTCGTCGTAGACACCCGGTTCCGGCCCGCCGAGGACGGCCTGCCAGTGCCGGGCGACCCAGCGTTCGGCGGGATCGCGCGGCCCGAGCACGGCGTGACTCGGCTCGGCCGGCGCACCCGCGCCGAACCCGGCCTGCTCGGCGAGGTGCCCGGCGATCTCGGCGAGGCTCGCGCCGCGCAGCAGCAGGGGCACCGGCAGCGGCAGGCCGAAGTCGCGCTCCACGGCGCCGCGGGCCCGCATCGCCATCAGCGAGTCCAGCCCGAGGCTGGTCAGCGGCGCGTTCCGGTCGACGTCACCGGCGGCGAAGCCCATCAGCCCGGCCACGAGGGCCGCGAGGTGGTCGGCCATCGCCTTCCGGGCCCGCTCCGGTTCGTCCGCGCGCAGTGCGGCCATGCCGTCCCATGTGGACGGTTCGGTGCCGCTGGCTGCTTCGGCCGGGACGAACAGTTCGAAGAACGGCCGTTCGGCCAGCCGCGGGAAGAGCGCCAGCACGGTTTCGGTGTCGACGCGGGCGACGCCGGTCGCTTCGCGATCGCCGCCGAGCACGGTTTCGAGCGCGTCGAGGGCTTCCGCGGTGCCGAGCGGGTCGAGCACCGGGTTCCGGCTGCCGGTGACGGCACCGGCTTCGCCCCAGGCACCCCAGTTGATCGTCGCGGCGGGCAGTCCGCGGCCACGGCGCCACGCGACGAGGGCGTCGGCCCAGGCGTTCGCGGTGGCGTAGGCGGCCTGGCCCGGGGAGCCGAACAGTGCGGCGGCCGAGGAGTAGACGAGCCACCAGTCGAGGTCGTGGCCCGCGGTCGCTTCGTGGAGCCGCCAGGCGCCGAGGGCCTTGGGCCGCCAGACGGTCTCGACGGCTTCCGGGGTGAGGGCGATCGCGGCACCGTCGGCGAGGGCGCCGGCCGCGTGCAGGACGCCGCGCAGGGGCAGGTCCCCGGCGGCCGCGACGAGCCGCTCGGCGGTGCCGGGTTCGGCGACGTCTCCGGTGACGACCCGGACGTCGACGCCGAGGTCGCGCAGGAAAGCGTCGGTCTCGGGAGTGGGGCCGCGACGGCCGGAGAGGATCAGCCGGGTCGCGCCGCGGTCGGCAAGCCACTTCGCGGCGACCAGGCCGAGCCCGCCCAGGCCACCGGTGATGAGGTAGGCACCGTCACGAACCACGGGCGCGCCGGACGGTTCGAGCAGATCCGGACGCGCCAAGCGGCGAGCGTGGCGGATGCCTTCGCGCCAGGCGATCTCGTCGTCCGGGCCGTCCGCGCGGATCTCGTCCTGCAGCTCGGCCACCCACAGGCGCGCGGGGTCGGGTTCGGCGTCGAAGTCCAGCTGGCTCACCCGCAGCTCCGGGTGCTCGAACGCCAGCACGCGCACCAGCCCCCGCAGCGCCGCCAGTTCCGGGTGGCCGGTCTCGCCCGGCTCGACCGCCGCCGCGCCCGCGCTGACCAGCCACAACCTCGGCGGGTCCGGGACCGACGCCAGCTCGGCGACCACTCCCGACAGCGTCAGGACCAGGTCCCCGGACCGCGCCGGATCCGGGGTGCCCAGCTCGGCCGCGCAGCCGACCATCGCCAGCACGCCGGTCACCTCGCGGGTGCGCAGCACCTTCGCGAGCCCTTCGTGGTCGCCCAGCGGGACCGTGCACAAGGAGCCGCCGAGGCTCGTGAGCCACGGTGCGGACTCCTGCGCCGCGTCCAGGAGCACGACCCAGCTGTGCGTGTCGTCCGCGGGCGCCGGTGGCAGCTCGGACTGCTGCCACCCGGCCTCGAACACCAGGCTCGACAGCGGCACCGGCAACGCCGAACGCTGGAACCGCCGGCAGTAGACGTCCCGGAACTGGACCAGCACCGCCCCTTCGGCGTCGACGAGCTGGACGCTGCCGAGCAGCCCGCTGCCCGACTCGTCGACCGAGTCGAGGACGGCGTCGACCCGGACGCCGTGGCGCGGGTCGCCGGTGAGCGTGACCTCGCCGATCGTCAGGGGCAGGTAGAGGCCGGCGGTCTCGCCCAGGGCCCCGCCGGTCGCGGCGGCCAGTGCGTGCAGGCAGGCGTCGGCGAGCGCCGGGTGCAGCCGGTACGCCGGGTGGTCCCGGGCCTCCGGCGGCAGTGCGATCGACGCCGACGCCCGGCCCGGCGCGGCCACGACCCGGCGCAGGCCGCGGAACGCCGGGCCGTAGTGCTGGCCCAGGTCCTCCAGCGCCCGGTAGAGGTCGACGGCGTCGCCGGTCACGGGACCGAAGGGCGTCGGCGGCGGCGCATCGGCGAGCACTCGCGCGGTGGCGTGGCGGACCCAGCCGCCGTGCGCGGACTTGGCGTGGACGCTGATCTCCGTGCCCGCCAGGCTCGTCGTCACCTCGGTGTGCTCGGCCAGCGGCAGCACCTGGTGCAGTTCCAGGTCGCCGATCCGGTCGCCCGCGCCGAGCGCGAGCTCGAGGAACCCGGTGGCCGGGAACAGCGGGACGCCCATCGCGGCGTGGTCGGCGAGCCACGGCAGCTGCGCGGTGCCGACGTCGCCGCGCCACAGGTGCAGGTCGCCGCCGGGCTGTTCGACGTGGACGCCGAGCAGCGGGTGCGCCCCGGTGTCCGGCCGGTGCGCCGGGCGCTGCGGCCAGAACCGCTCGTGCCGCCAGACCGGGCCGGGCAGCTCGACCGGCGCCGTGCGCGGGCCGTGGTCCAGGACCCCGGGGCGGCCGAGGACGTGCAGCCGGGCGAGGCTGGTCAGGAACGCGACGCGCTCGTCGCTCTTGCGGCTGCCGGTGGGCAGGCCGAGCGCAGCACCACCGGTGGTCTGCTCGACCGCGGCGAGCGCGACCGGGTGCGGCGAGATCTCGACGAACACGCTGTGGCCGTCGGCGGTCGCGGCCGCCAAGGCCTGGGTGAACCGCACCGGACGGCGCAGGTTCGCCGCCCAGTACTCGACGTCGAACGCCGGTGTCTCGCGTGGATCGTCGAGAACGCTGCTGTAGCACGGAATCTCGGCCTGACCGGGCTTCAGGGACGCCAGCTCGGCGCGGAAGCGGCCGAGCACGGCGTCGACGGCGGCCGAGTGTCCCGCGCCGCGGACCGGGAGCCGGCGAGCGAGCCGGCCGAGCTGCTCGACGTGGGCGACGAGCGCGTCGACCTGGTCGGCGTCGCCGCTGATCGTGCACTGGGTCGGCGACGCGTAGACCGCGACGGTGACGTCGGGGAACTCCGCCAGCTCGGCCGGCGACAGCTCGACGACGGCCATCGCGCCGGTGCCCCCGGCGTCGACCTCGGCGAGCAGCCGCGCGCGGGTCGCCATCACGCGCAGCCCATCGGTGACGTCGAGCGCGCCCGCGACGACGGCCGCGGCGACCTCGCCCATCGAGTGTCCCAGCACGGCGGCGGGGACGACCCCGTACGCGCGCCACAGCCCGGCCAGCGCCGTCTGCATGCCGAACAACGCCAGCTGCGTCGCGCCGAGGTCGGGCAGTTCCTGTTCTCCCGCAAGGACTTCGCGCAGGGAGAACCCGGCTTCGGCGCGGAACGCCGGATCCAGAGCGTCGATCTCGGCGCGGAACGCGGGTTCGGTGCGCAGCAGCTGCCGGCCCATCTCGGGCCACTGCGAGCCGTAGCCGGAGAACACGAACACGACGTCCGCGCGTCCCCGGGCTTCCCCGGGCGTGACGGTGCGCAACGCGTCGACGAGAGCGCCGCGTTCTTCGGCGACGACGGCCGCGCGGACGGGCAGGTGCTCGCGCCGCGTCGCCAGTGTCGACGCGACGGCGCTCAGCGGGACGGCGCGGCCGGCGGGCGAGTCCAGCCAGTCGGCCAGCTCGCTCGCGCGGGTGTGCAGGACATCGGCCGACCGCGCCGAGAGCGCGAAGATCCGCGGGCCGTCGGCGCCGGCCCGGACCGGGAACGACGCGGCGGGCCACTCCTCCAGCACCACGTGCGCGTTGGTCCCGCCGAACCCGAAGGCCGAGACGCCGGCGCGGGCGGTGCCCGGGTAGCGCGGCCAGTCCGTGCCGGCCGCGACCACCCGCAGGCCGAGGCCGTCGAAGTCGATGTGCGGGTTGGGCGTGCGGTAGTGCAGGCTGGGCGGCAGCCGCCGGTGCACCAGGGCCAAGACCACCTTGATCAACCCGGCGATGCCGGCGGCGCCTTCGAGGTGGCCGAGATTGCTCTTGACCGAGCCGACGAGCAGCGGGCGGCCGGGTTCCCGCCCGGCGCCGAGGATCGCGCCCAGCGCGCCGGCTTCGATCGGGTCGCCGAGCAGCGTGCCGGTGCCGTGCGCTTCGACGTAGTCCACAGAGGACGGATCGACACCGGCGACGGCGTAGGCGTCCCGCAGCAGCGCCGCCTGGGCGTCCGGGTTGGGCGCCATCATGCCGTTGGAGCGGCCGTCGGAGTTGACGGCGCTGCCGCGGATCACGGCCAGCACGCGGTCGCCGGCGGCGCGGGCGGCCTTCAACGGCTTGAGCACGACCACGCCGCACCCTTCGCCGCGGGCGATCCCGTCGGCTCCGGCGTCGAACGGCTTGCAGGACCCGTCGGGCGCGAGCACCCCGGCGCGGTGGAAGTTCGCGGTGATGCCCGGCGACAGCAGCAGGTTCACGCCCGCGACCAGCGCCGTCTCGCTTTCGCCGCGGCGCAGGCTCTGCACCGCCTGGTGCACGGCGACCAGCGACGACGAGCACGCCGTGTCGAGGGTGAGGCTCGGGCCGCGCAGGTCGAGCAGGTACGACAGCCGGTTCGCGGCGATGCTCGCCGCGGCGCCCGTGCCGGACCAGGCGTCGATGCCGGGGACCTCGGTCATCGTGAGGTAGCCGTACTCGCTGGCCGACAGCCCGACGAACACGCCGGTCCGGGTGCCGCTCAGCGAGCCGGGCGGGATGCCCGCGTGCTCCAGGGCCGCCCAGGTCACCTCCAGGAGCGTCCGCTGCTGCGGGTCCATCGCCTCGGCTTCGCGGGGCGTGATGCCGAAGAACGCGGCGTCGAACCCGGCGACGTCGCCCAGAAAGCCACCGCGGCGCGGCAGCCCGGCGAGCGCGTCGGCCGGGGCGAAGGACTCCCAGCGGCCCTCGGGGACCTCGCCGATCCCGTCGGCGCCCGTCTCCAGGAACCGCCAGAACTGCGCGGGCGACTCGACCCCGCCGGGCAGGCGGCAGCCGACGCCGACGATCGCGATCGGCTCCCCCGCCGCCATCGGCACCGGCGCGGCTTGCACAACGTCCACTGTGGACAAAGATGTGACGAGCGCGGTGATGCTGGGGTGCTGCCACACGAAGGTCGCCGCGAGCGGGCGCCCGAGGAGCCGGCCCAGGTCGCCGGTCAGGGTCATCGCGTCCCGTGAGGACAGTCCCGCTTCCTGCAGCGGACGGTCGGGATCGACCGGCCCGCCGGTAAGGTCGGCGACCCGCTCGACGAGCCACGCCCGGATGGCGTCCGGGGTCATCACGCCCACCGTCCGTCCAGGTAGGACGTCCGGCAGAGCGCCCGGCTGATCTTGCCGCTGGAGGTGCGCGGCACCTCGCCGGGCGACAGGACGACGACGTCGTGCAGCCGCAGTCCGTGTTCGGCGGACACCGCCGCGCGCAACTCCCCGACGGCGACCTCGCCGTCCGAGTTCTTCGCCTGTTCCAGAACGACGACGGCCACCTCACCCTCGTCGTGCCGGATCGCGAAGGCCGCGGCGGAATGCAGCCGGACAGCGGGGTGGGCTTCGACGGTCTGCTCGATGTCCTGGGGGTAGTGGTTGCGGCCGTCGATGATCACCAGGTCCTTCAGGCGGCCGGTCATGTACAGCTCGCCCTCGAACCAGACGCCGAGGTCGCCGGTGGCCAGCCAGCCGTTCCCGAACGGCGAAGCCTCGGGACGACCCCAGTAGCCCTGGCCGACGTTCGGGCCGCTCACCCGGATCTCGCCGACCTCGCCGTCCGCGACCGGTTCGCCGTTCGGGTCGACGATCCGGATCCGCTGATCCACTGGCCGTCCACAAGAGACAAGCGTTGTGCCGGAGGGCGCCGGCACCGCGAACCCCTCGGCCAGGCGGTCCCGGTCGAACGTGACCTGGCGCGACGGCGTGCCCGCGTCGGTCACCGAGACGAGCACCGTCGCCTCGGCCAGCCCGTAGGACGCCCGCTGGACCTCCGGCCGCAGCCCGCACTCGCCGAACGCGGCCTGGAACTTCGCGATGGTGGCGGGCAGCACGGGCTCGCTGCCGTTGATCAGCGAGACGACCCGGCTCAGCTCGAGGTAGCTCTTCTCGTCGTCGGTCACGCGGGAAGCGCAGTAGGCGTAAGCGAAGTTGGGCGCCGCGCTGATCGCGCCGGGGCTGGCCGACAGCGCCCGCAGCCAGCGGCCGGGCCGCTCCAGGAAGGCGAGCGGGTCCATCAGCACCGCGGTCAGGCCGCCGAACATCGGCGCGCCGATGCCGAGGATCAGGCCCATGTCGTGGAACAGGGGCAGCCAGCTGATCGTCGACGTCGTGCCGGACTCGGCGCCGTAGGCGGTGCAGCACTGCCGGGCGTTGGTGAGGACGTTGTGGTGGGTCAGCATGACCCCGGCCGGCGAGCGCGTCGAACCGGACGTGTACTGCAGGTACGCGAGTTCGTCCGGGGCCGGGCGGTGCCACTCGTGCTCGCCGGTGACCGGCGGCAGGGTGTCGACGGCCACCAGCGCCGCGTCGACGTCGAGGGTCCCGAGGAAGCTGCTGACCTCGCCGGTCAGGTCGGCGGTGGTGAGCACGACCTGCGGCGCGCAGTCGGTGAGCGTCGCGGCGAGGCGGCCCGCGTGCCCGGGCAGGTTCGGCGCGAACAGCGGGACGGCGACCAGCCCGGCCCGGATGGCGCCGAGGAAGGCGACGACGTAGTCGGCGGACTGCGCGGCCAGGACCGCGGCCCGCTCCCCCGGCGCGGCGAGGGTGCCCAGGTGCGCGGCGACGGCGCTGACCCGCTCGTCCAGCTCGCGCCAGGTGAGGCTCACCGCGCGGCCGTCGACGCTCGTGCGGTGGTCCAGGAAGGTCACGGCGACCTCGTCGCCCAGGGTCCGGGCCCACCGGCCGAGCAGGGTAGCGAAAGAATCGCGGTCGAAAGCGTCGTGGCCGGGCAGCGCGAAGGCCGGCTGAGAAATGGTTTCCATAGCCCCTCGCCAATAGCGTCGGAGTATTCAAAGGGATGCGCGTAAAGCGCCGATCCTCACCTTCGAAGAAACTGTATTTCGGCCGAACTGCGAGTGTCAATCACGGGAAACGCCGTACTCATCGGGAAGCGGAGAACCCACGGGCGCGGTTGTCACCGCGGGAAGGATTTTCCGCGCCCGGAATACCGTCAGGGCCACGACCGCCCCGGCGAGTTCGAGACCGGCCGCGACCAGCAGCCCGGCCGTGTAGCCGCCGGCCAGCGCCGGTCCGGCCGCGACGCCCGCGTCGAGCCGGGCCGCGCGCACGGCCGTCAGCACCGCGCCGACGAGCGCGACCCCGAGGGCGCTGGACAGCTCCCGGGACGCCGTGAGCAGGCCGGACGCGGTCCCGGCGTGCCGTTCGGCCACGACTTCCAACGCGTGCGAGGTCAACGGCGTGGTCAGGGCCGAGCCGGCGCCGATCAGCAGCAGCCCGGGCGCGCGGGGCAGCACCTCGGGGATGTGGTTGACCAGCGCGACGGCGAGTAGCCCGAGGGCGACGACGACGAGCCCGGCGGCGACCGTCCGGTGCGGCCCGAACCGCGTCACGGCCCAGGGCACCAAGGGTGTGGCGGCCATGATCGCCACCGCCACCAGGATCAGCGGAAGCCCGGCTTGGACCGGGCTCAGCCCGAGAGATTCCTGGTGCAGCAACGGGGTGAAGAAGAAGACGCCCGAGACGCCCAGGCCCCACAGCAGCTGCACGGCGAGCGCGCCGACGAACACGCGCTGCCCGGTCAGGTCCGGCGAGACCAGGCGTTCGCGGGCGCGCCGCTCGCGGACGGCGAACCAGCCGAGGAACCCGAGCCCGCCCGCGGCGAGCACCGACGGGAGCACGTCGCCGGTGCGCGTGTCGTCGCCGAACTCGACCAGGGCCACGGTGAGCAGGACGAGCCCGGCCGTCACCAGCGTCATCGACGTGATCGCCGGGCGGCCGCCGCCCGGGCCGCGGCGGGCGCCGGCCGTCACCGGGAGCAGGGCCAGCATCACCGCGACGAACGGCAGGTTGACGAAGAAGATCCAGCCCCAGCCGAGGTATTCGCTGAGCAGCCCGCCCAGCGTCGGGCCGAGGGCCAGCGCGATCGCCAGGCTGGCCGTCCAGATCGTGGCACCGACGGCCCGTCCGCGCGCGTCCAGGTTGGTCCGGAGCAGGCTCAGCAGGCCGGGCACCAGGAACGCGGCCGCCAGGCCCTGCAGCACCCGCGCGCCGACGAGCACCCACGCGGACCCGGCGAGCCCGTCGATCGCCGCGCCGAGCCCGAACGCGAGCAGCCCGGCGGACAGCGTCAGCCGCTGGCCCCAGCGGTCGACGAGCGTGCCCGCGACCAGCAGCAGGCTCGCGAACGGGAGCATGTACCCGATGCTGACCCACTGCAGGGCCGGGAGGTCCAGCGCCAGGTCGCGGGCGATGGACGGCACCCCGGCCGCGACGATGTTGTTGTCCAGGGTGGTGACGAACGCGCCGAGCGCCACCACGACCAGCGTCGGCGCCTTCCGGCCGCTCACGAGCCCGCCGCGGTGTCCTCGTCGAGGAAGTCCTCCTCGAGCTGTTCCGGGCTGTAGTCGAGGTCGATGGACGCGACCGGCGTCCCGCGCGCGGCTTCGATCGCGCGCAGGCGGCGCATCGCGTGGTCGGCGGCGTACTCCATGACGCCGTCCATGCGCAGGTCGAAGGGGTCGCCGTCGAGCCGGGCGGTGGTCCACTCGATCTGCGCGATGGCGTGCGGCAGCAGGGCCTGCATCTCGTCCTGCACGATCTGCCAGTTGCGGTCGTCGGCTGCGACGTGACGGCGGCAGGTGAACGTGCCCCACGCCATGTGCCGGCGTTCGTCGTCGCCGATGCGGCGGATCAGCTCCTGCATGCCGGGCAGGATCCCGTGCGTGCGGCAGGCCCGGTTCCAGACGAAGTACCCGGTCAGCGCGAGCACGCCTTCGACGACGTGGTTGTAGACCACCGACGCGCGGATCTGGTTGGCGGGACTGGGATCCTCGCGCAGCCGGCCGAGCGCGGTGGGCAGCGCGTCGTAGAAGATCGCGCGGTAGCCCGGGTTGTCCTCGACGTGCTCGTGCAGGTTGCCGGTGACGCCCACGGCGTCGAGCCAGAGCCGGAACACCTGCGTGTGCTTGGCTTCCTCGAAGCAGAACTGCGTCAGGTACATCTCGTCGGCGAAGCGGCCCTCGGCCCCCATCGCGGCGAGGAACGGCTGGATGTCGTGGGTGACGGCCTCCTCGCCGCCGGCGAACTGCGCGCACAGCATGGTCGCGGCGAAGCGCTGCTGATCCGACAGCGCCGCCCAGTCGACGGCGTCCTGGGTGAAGTCCAGGTCGGCGGGGTTCCAGAACTTCGCGTTGCCCTTGGCGAACAGCCGCAGCGGCAGGACGTCCCAGTTGAGCCCGCCCGCGCGCAGGGCCGTGAACTCCTCGCGGGTGCCGGGCACGGTTCCGGTCACGGCGTCACTCCGGTCTTCCGCACGGGTACGTCCAGCCACGACGGGTCGGCCGCCGTCGAGACGAAGCCCAGCCGGCCGTCGCCGGTGTTCCAGTCGAGGAACAGCGGGTCCTTCGAGTCGACGACCAGGGCGAGGTGGTGGCCGGCGGCGAGGGTGTAGGCCGTCGGCGAGAAGTCCAGGTCGACCGGCTGCGGCCGGCCCGGCGTCGCGTGTTTCCAGCTGTAGGGCAGGTAGTTGACGAGGCTGCCGGTGCCGAGCGGGTCGACGTCGTAGACGTAGCCGACGACCGTCCCGACAGCGGCCGGCGGCACGACCGTGAGGTGCGCCCGCAGCGACCCGCGGAGCTGGGTGACGGCCTTGACCGGCGGCTGGCTCCAGACCGCGCCGCTGCCCCGGTCGACCTGCCAGAGGAACGCCGTCGGCGGGTTCCCGCTCAGCGCCTCCAGGCTGTAGGTCGCCAGCGGGATGCCGCCGTTGGCGACGGTGTCGCGGTTCGCGGCGATGCTGCCGCTCCAGGCCGCGGGCGTGGCCTGCAGCGTGTCGCGGCCGAGGTAGGACCGCGACGGCGGGGCGAGGACGCTCGGCCAGTCCGCGTGGTACTCCGGGCGTTGCGTCCCGGGCCGGGCGCGGGTGACGACCGGCGGTTCGGTCTCGATCGACGTGTCGGTGCCGGCGACGTGCGCGTCGAACCAGCGGTAGACCGACGTCCAGGTGTCGCTGGGCAGGCCGAGCAGGCCGCCGGACTCGGACGCGGCGTGGTCGCCCGGCACGAACTCGGCCCGCTTCGGCCCGGTGAGCCGCTGGTAGAGGTCGGCCAGCTGCCCGGGCTGGAAGACCGTCTCGCTCCAGGTCTGGATGGCCAGCACGGCCGGGTGGTTCGCGTTGATCCGGTCCACGTAGGACGACGGTGAGCGCGGCCGGGACCAGTCGATCACGGCCTGGGAGCCGGCGTCGGAGATCGCCGGCTCCAGGAACTTGGTCAGCATGGTGTCGGTCTCGGGGCTGAGCGTGCCGTTGGCCTTGCCCGACAGGTAGAGCACGAGCCCGGCGAGGCCGTGACGGGTGTCGTTCTGGGTCAGCGACGCGACCAGGTCCGCCCAGCCGCTCAGCGAGGCGACGGCCTTGATCCGCGCGTCGAACCCGGCGGCGATCAGGCCGATCCCGGCGCCGTAGGACACCCCGCCGACGCCGATCCGGGCCGGGTCGGCGGCCGTGTGGGCGAGCGTCCAGTCGATGACCGTGGAGACGTCGGTGATGTCGTCGGGCCCGGCGACCTCGACCGCTCCCCCGGATTCGCCGAACCCGCGGGCGCCGTAGGAGATCACCACGTAGCCGCGGTCGGCCAGGTCACGCGCGGGGATGACGTTCTGCGTGCGGCCGCCGCCCCAGGCGCCGATGAGCACGGCGAGCGGGTGCGGCCCGGGCGACGACGGCTGCATCACCATGGCGCCGAGGGTGATGCCCCCGGCCGCGGGCACGTCGGCGAAACTGGTGGCGAATCCCTCGGTCGTCGCGACGCCCGGAAAAACGGCGGCGGTCACGGCGATGACCATGGCGGCCGCACCGGCGCGAATCATTTCGGCGGTCTCCTTTCACCGGGTTGTTCCCGGAAACTAACAACGCACCGGAATGGAATCAACGGTCGGTGGGTGTCAGGACTTCGCGGTTGTCATCCGGCACCGGAATTGCGCCGGAACGGTGCTCACGCGGACGCAACCGGCGCGGGAACCACCAGTTCGCGGCCCCGAGCCGGACCATCACCGCGGGGACGAGCAGGCAGCGGATCAGCACGGCGTCCAGCAGCACGGCGGCCGTCAGCCCGACGCCCGCCTCGCGCACCACCCGCGCGTCCACGAAGGCGAACGAGACGAACACCAGCGCCATGATCACCGCGGCGGCGGTGATGGTCCGCCCGGTCGAGACGAGCCCTTCGACGATCGCGGTCCGCGTGTCCGCGCCGCGGCGCCACTCCTCCTGGATCCGCGCGACGAGGAAGACCTCGTAGTCCATCGACAGCCCGAACAGCCCCGCGAAGAGGAACACCGGCAGGTACGGCTCGATGGGCGCGCCGAACACCCACACCACCACGCCAGTGGTCGCCGCGGCGGTGAGCAGGTTCATCACCGCGGCGGTCAGCGGGATGAGCACGCTGCGGAACACCCAGGCGAGCACCAGCACCGAAATGCCCACGACGCTGAGCAGGAACAGCGGCAGCCGCCCGGTGATCGCGGCGGAGAAGTCGGCCTGGGTCGCGACGACGCCGCCGAGGTGGACGTCCGGGCCGCCGGCCGTGCGGATCCACGCGAGCAGGTCGGTGGTGGCCGGGTCGTCGGGCGCGGTCCGCGGCACCACCGTCAGCACCGCGACGGGCCCGGGCAGGTAGTCGGGCGGGCCGACGTCGGCGCGGGTCAGCAGGGTGTCCCTCAACGCCGTGACCGACGCTCGATCGGCGTCCGTGGTGACGTGGCGGACGACCAGCACGGGTCCGTTGGCGCCGGGCCCGAAGCCGTCTTCCAGGAGTTCCGCGGCGACCTTCGTGACGCTGCCCGGCGGGTCCAGCCCGGCGCCCGGGACGCCGAGCCGCAGGCCCGTCATCGGGAGCGAGAGCACGGCGATGACCAGCACCGCGGCCACCGCGTACGGCGCCGGACGCGACGTCACCGAGCGCGCCGCCCGCGGCCACAGCCCGCCCGCGCCGGCCGGGCGGACGCGCATCCGGCGGCCGAGCAGGCGCAGCAACGCGGGGAACAACGTCACCGCGGCGGCCATCGTCAGGAGCACGGAAACCGTGGCGGCGACGGCGATCCCGTCGAGGAACGCCATCCCGACGGTGAACATGCCGGACAGGGACACGCACACCGTCACCCCGGCGAAGACCACGCTCCGGCACGACGTCGCCGCGGCGGCCGCGAGGGCCTGTTCGGCGGCCAGGCCGTCCTGGATCCCCTGCCGGTAGCGGGTGAGCACGAACAACGCGTAGTCCACGCCGACGCCGAGCCCGAGCAGCGCGGCGATCTCGGTACTGATCTTGGGCACGGTCATGACGTGGGACAGCAGTGCGACGACCGCGAGCGCGCAGCCGACCGACGCCGACGCCGTCAGGACCGGGAGCAGCACGCACGTCAGCGAGCCGAAAGCCAGCAGCAGCACCAGTGCGGCCGCGACCAGCCCGATCCCGGCGTTGCCGAGGTCGGGCGCGGCGGCGGTCATCGAGGCCAGCTGCCCGGACGCCCCGGCGGTCACCCCCGCGCCGCGCACGACGTCGGCGAAGCCGTCGGCCACCGCCTGCCCCAGCGTCTCGGCGTCGGCGTCGAACCGGACGTCCAGCACGGCGACGCGGTGATCGGCCGACACCGGCCCGGGATCGACCGAGACGACGTGCGGCAGGCTTCGCAGCCGGCCCGCGAGCGCGGCGGCCCGGGCGCTGTCGGCGGATCCCATCACCACGCGTTCCCGGTCGCCGCCCGCGCCGCGCAGGAGGTCCGCCGCCACGGAGCTGTCCGCCGCGGGCAAGGCGACGGTGTCGCGGTAGGCGACGCCGGTGTGCTGCGCGGCGAACAGCAGCCCGCCGAGGGCGAGCAGCCAGCAGGCGAGCACCCACGGCGCCCGCCGAAAGCACCACGCCACGAGCGCCGTCATCCTGTCCTCCCCGGTCGTGAGCAGCGGAAACAGCTGATCACGCTAACAACCGCGACGCGGGCGAAGATACGGTCCGGCTTCACAAATCGGCTCGGCGAACCCCGTCCGGGCGTGAGTGTTCGCCATCCCGGGGGCGTTGTCGGACGTTGACAAGTTCTCCGTGCCGGTTGTTCGCGATGCGACAGAACGTCACCCGGACGCAAGATCAACGGTTGCCAAATCGGACCCCGTATGAGTACATGGCGTGCGCGGTCGATGTCGGAGCGTCAGCCGCGACGTGAGTGCACGCGGCAGATCGCGGACTTCACCGGGGAAGTCGCAGCCGTCGTGCGGCAAGGGGTGGCAGTGACGCGGACGACCGGAGACCGGGTGGTCTCGAACGACGTGACACACCTGGTCCCACTACCTCGGAGCGCGGGCCAGGCCCGCCGGCTCTGGTGCTCGCTGCCGACCGAGATCGCGCGGCGGTTCCGGCCGCACGCCGATCCCGTCGCGCGGCGGATCCTCGAAGAGATCCAGCGGGCCGTGCCCGAGTACGCGAAGCCCCTCGAAGGCGAGTTCGGCAAGGTGATCGTCCAGGCGATCGAGCAGGCCGTCGTCAGCTGCATCGACAGCATCGAGGACCAGGGCGCCGCCCAGGACGACTGGGCGAAGCTGTTCACCGAGGTCGGCAAGCGCGTCCACCACGACGGCGGCAGCCTGAACTCGCTGCAGGCCGCCTACCGCGCGGGCGGCCGGGCCGCCTGGCGCTACATCGCCCAGTTCGGCCAGGTCCACCGCCTCCCCGCGTCGATCCTCTGCGTCGGCGCCGAGGCCATCTTCGCTTACGTGGACGAGATTTCGTCGTACTCGGTCGAGGGGTACACCCTGGCCCAGGCGCGGGCGACCGGGACGCTGGAGCGCCGCCGGAGACGGTTGCTCGACCTGCTCCTGGCCACCCCGGCCTCGGCACCGGCCACGGTGGCGACGATGGCCAAGGCCGCGAAGTGGGAGATGCCGGAGTGGATCACCGTCGTCGCGCTCGAACCGCGGGACCTGCACCGGCTGCCGCCGACCCCCCAGGTCCCGGACGACGTGCTGCTCGACCTCGAAGGCAGCGAACCCTGCCTGCTGACCCCGAACCCGGACCGCGACCTGCGTGCCCTCGAAGCCCGGCTGCCCGGCTGGCGGGCCGCGGTCGGCCCCCGCGTCCGGCCGCCCGACGCGGCGACGTCGCGGCACTGGGCCCGCAAGACCCTCGAACTCGTCCGGGAGGGGCTCGTCGAAGACCGGGCCGTGACCCACTGCGGGGACCACCTCTCGACGCTTTGGCTGCTGCTGGACCGCTTCCTGCTCGACCGGCTGTCGGACAAGGTGCTCGCCCCGTTCGCGGGCCTCACGGTCAAGCAGCAGCTCCGGCTGGCCGAGACGTTGCTGAGCTGGCTGGAGCACAACGGGAACACCCCGGACATCGCCCAGGCGCTCGGCATCCACCCGCAGACCGTGCGCTACCGCGTCGGCCAGCTGACGGGCCTGTTCGGCGACCGGCTCGCGGACCCGCTGCACCGGCTGGAGCTGCAGATGGCGCTGCGGGCCCACCAGCTCCTCGGCACCCGGCCGCCGGAGGCGTCCGCCGACGACGAGTGACCGGTCCGTCGCAAGTGGACGGTGGCGGGCTCAGCCGCCGACGTGGATACCGGGCCGGCGGGCGGGATCGGCCTCGCTGGTCCGCAGGATCTCGCGGACGACCGGGGCGGTGTCGCCGCGGCCGAGGATCAGGTAGCGGAACAGGTGCCCGAGCGGGTTGCCCTCCGACCACTCGAAGTGGCACTGCGGCCGCACGCCGGTCGCGTCCCGCAGCGCCAGCAGCACCGCGGCGATCGCGTTGGGCGCCGCCGGGCTGTCCGCGCGCAGGACCCGGTAGCCGTCGACCTCCACGCCCCGCACCTGCAGCACGTTGCTGAACTCCGACGGGTCGACGACGTCGATCTCGAGGAAGAGCGCGGCCGCCGTGCCGGGCAACGGGTTCATGCTCCGCTGCTCGGCCTCCTTCGCGGAGTACTCGGCGAGATCACCGCCCTGGCGGTGGTTGGCGATGATGTGCAGCGCGCCGTCGTCGGCCAGCGACTCGGTCACGAACCGGCGGGCCGGCTCGTCGAACTCGATCCGCTCGGCCCGCAGCTCGGTCGTGCGCGACACCCGCGAGATCAAGGAGACCACGATGATGCCGAGGATGAACAACGCCGAGATGGCCAGGCCGTCCGGCTTCTCGATGACGTTCTCGACCAGCGCGTAGAGCAACACGAGCGTCAGCACCGCGAACCCGATGATGCCGACGGACTGCTTGCGGCGGATCGAGGAGATCGTCACGGCGACCGCGCCGGAGACCATCATGGCGAGGATCCCGGTGGCGTAGGCGCCGGCCTGGGCGTTGACGTCGGCGCCGAACGCGACGGTGATCAGGACGCTGATCACGGTGTAGACGAGCACGACGGGCCGGACCGCGCGGCCCCACTCCGGCGCCATGCCGTAGGAGGGCAGGTACCGCGGCACGATGTTGATCAGGCCGGCCATCGCCGACGCCCCGGCGAACCAGAGGATCAGCACGCTGGAGACGTCGTAGACGGTGCCGAACGCCTCGCCGAGTTCCTGGTGCGCGAGGTAGGCCATGGCGCGGCCGTTGGCTTCCCCGCCTTCCTTGAACTTGTCCGCGGGGATCAGGACGGTGGTGATGAAGCTCGTGGCGATCAGGTAGACCGACATGATCAGCGCCGCGACCGTGAGCAGCTTGCGGGTGTTGCGGATGCGCGACTCGAGCCGCTGCTCGTCGGTCTTCCCCTCGGCCGCGACCAGCGGCATCATGCTGACCCCGGTCTCGAATCCGGACATCCCGAGCACGAGCAGCGGGAACGCGACGACGGCCGGCCCCACGATGCCGCCGAACCCGCCGCCGCCCGAGGTGAGCGCGTCCGACCACCGCGACAACGCGGCCGCGTCCGAGAACAGGTCGACGCCGGCCACGACCACGACGACGGCGTTGAGCAGCAGGAAGACGGCCACGAGCGGGATGGCCACGCCGACCGCCTCGCTGAAGCCCAGCAGGAAGACGCCGCCGAGGATGAGCAGCAGGACGACCGTGATCAGCACGGCGTGGCCGTGCAGGAACCCGGGCAGGTAGGGGTTTTCGAGCAGGTGGACCGACGCGTCCGCCGAGGACAGGGTGATCGTGATGATCCACGACGTCGCCACGAACCCCAGCAGCACCAGCACGAAGACCTTGCCCCGCCAGAACGGCAGCAGGTCCTCCAGCATCGCCACCGACCCCTGCCCTCGCGGGCTTTCGCGGGCGACGCGCCGGTACATCGGCAGCATCCCCAGCAGCGTCAGCGCGACGATCAGCAACGTCGCGAGCGGCGACAGCGCGCCGGCGGCGAGCGCGGCGATGCCCGGCAGGTAGGACAGGGTGGAGAAGTAGTCGACGCCGGTGAGGCACATGACCTTCCACCACGCCTGCGGCGTCGCGTGGTCCTCGGCCGCCTCCGGGCCCGCCGGCGCGACCCGGTGCTCCAGGAGCCACCGCACGGTCCGCCCGGACGGCGGTTTCGCCGTCACGGGACTTTCGACGACGGCCGGAACCACGAACTCTGGTGCGGTGCTCAAGCTACGACTCCCCGATCGGCGGCGTGCACTCCCGGGCGCAACAATGCCGGACCGGCGTGGCGGCGCTCTGCCCGGCCCCTCCCGCCCCGATCACCGGGTCAGCGCGGCGGGTACCCCGGGGCGCCCGGCGTGGCGCGGCCGCACCAGACCGCCGTCGGCTTGACGATCGCCAGGGTCAGCGTCGCGGCCGCCGGGATCAGGACCATCAGCAGGCCGGCGATCGGCCCGCCGAGGTACATGCCGCCGATGCCGGCGCCGAAGTGCATGAGACCGATCGCGTCCAGCACGACCGACACGACGGTCACCAGGATGGCGAGCCCGCTGCCGATGATCGTGAGCAGCCGGCCGATCGGCTTGCGCGCGAACAGGAGGATGCCGCCGCCGAGCAGCGTCCCCGCGAGCACCACGTCCAGCAGCAGATAGACGATGATCAACCAGTACCCGAACCCGATGCTCGCCAGCCCGATGACGCTGCCGATCACGCCGACGAGGTACAGCAGCCCGCCGAGCACCGCGAGCACGCCCGCGATGATCGCCGTGGCGCCGTTCGGCTTCGCGGGCGGCATCCCGTAGGGCGACTGCGGGTACGGCGGCGGGTAGCCCGGCTGACCGGGGTACTGCTGTGCGGGGTAGGGCTGCTGCCCCGGGTACGGCTGTTGTCCGGGATACGGCTGCTGCCCGGGGTACGGCTGCTGCGGCGGGCCGGGGTGCTGCGGGTAGGTCATGGCGTCCTCGGTCTCGGCTGACCGCCCCCCAACGGTGCGCCACCTCGCTGCGGCGGCTACGGCCGAGGTCAGCCTCTCACGCCCGCCTTCGCCGCGGCGGCGGAACCGGGAGACTCCGCGGCGCTTCCCGTACGTTCGACACCGGGTGGTTCCCCTACGGCTGAGGACGGCACATGGACCTGGATCTTCGCGGCAGGCGCGCGCTGGTGACCGGCGCGTCGAAGGGCATCGGGGCGGCGATCGCCGAGGCGCTGGCCGGCGAGGGCTGCCACCTGCACCTGGCGGCCCGGAGCGCGGACGCGCTGGAGGCCCGCGCGCACGAGCTGCGCGAGGCGTACGGCGTCGAGGTCACGGTGCACGTCGTGGACCTTCGCGTGGCCGCCGACCTCGAGCGGCTCGCCGCGGCCACGACCGACGCCGGCATCCTGGTGAACAACGCGGGCGACATCCCCGCCGGCTCGCTCGACCAGGTCGGCCCGGAGCAGTGGCGGCACGCCTGGGACCTCAAGGTCTTCGGCTACGTCGACCTCACCCGGCTCGTCTACGCGCGGCTGCGCGAAGCCGGTCACGGCGTGATCGTCAACGTGATCGGCACCGGCGGGGAGCGTCCGACGGCCGGCTACATCGCGGGCGGTGCGGGCAACGCCGCGTTGATGGCCTTCACGCGGGCGCTGGGCGGCGTCGGCCCGCGCGACGGCGTCCGCGTGGTCGGCGTGAACCCGGGCCCGGTCGCCACCGAGCGGATCGCGGCGATGCGCGCGGCCAACGCGGACGTCGACGCGAGCTTCGCGGCGCTGCCCTCGGGCCGGGTCGCCGAACCGCGGGAGGTCGCGGACCTGGTGACGTTCCTGGCGTCGGACCGCGCCGGCTACATCAGCGGCACCATCGTCACCATCGACGGCGGCCGCGCGGCCGCCGGCTGACCGTCACTCCGGGGCCGGGCCGGTGAGGATGCGGCTGATCACCGGGGCGGCCCAGGCGGTGAGCCGGGCGGGTGACATGGCCGTCCCCGGCGTCTCCAGGACGTAGCGCGTGGTGGCGATCCCCAGCAGGAACGAGCCCAGCAGCGCGGCCCGCTCGCTCGCGTGGTCCGGGGCGGCCTTGGCGAACGCCGGCGCGACCTGCGCGCTGAACAGCTCCCGCAGCTTGCCGGCGGCTTCGGGACTGGTCATCGCCGCGCGCAGCAGCGCGAGGAACGTGCTGTCGTCGTCCCAGACGGCCAGGAACCGGGGCAGGATCTCGGCGCCCAGGTCGGCCGGCGCGACGCCGGCGAGGTCCGGCAGGTCGAGCGTGAAGTCGGCGGCGGCGGTGAACAGGCCCTGCTTGCTGCCGAAGTAGCGGAGCACCATGGCCGGGTCGACGCCGACGTCGGCCGCGACCGTCCGCAGCGTCGTGCGCTCGTAGCCGTCCGCCGCGAACCGTTCCCGCGCGGCCGAGAGGATCTCGGCCCGGGTGGCCTGGGCGTTGCGGCTTCGCGGGGGTGCCATGGGACGAGGATAAGTCACCCATCGTTGACTTGCCCACCCGGACCGGCTTACCCTCGATAAGTCAACGCCCGGTGACTTGAGAGGCAGTGGTGACATGGACCAGGAACGTCCCGTGCTCGTCGTCGGCGCCGGGCCGACCGGGCTGACCGCCGCGATGGAGCTGGCGCGCCTCGGCGTGCGCGTCCGGCTCGTCGACCGGGCGCCCGCGCCGTCGACGACGTCGAAAGCGCTGGCCATCCAGGCGCGGACCCTCGAACTGCTGCGGCCCCGCGGCGCCGGCGACGAGATGCTCCGCCGGGGGCAGCGGGCTTCGGGGACCGCGATCTACGGGCGCGGCCGCAAGCTGGCGACCGTCGAGCTGGACCGGGTTCCCGGGCGGTACAACCACATCCTGCTGCTCCCCCAGGCCGAGACCGAAGAGCTGCTGGCCGCGCGGGTCCGCGCGCACGGCGTGGAGATCGAGCGTGGCGTCGAGCTGCTCTCCTTCGAGCACGACGCCCACGGCGTCCGCGCGGTGCTGAAGGACGGCGACGGCGGCCACGAGACGGTGCACGCCGCGTACCTGATCGGCGCGGACGGCGCGCACAGCGGCGTCCGGCACGCCCTCGACCTGCCGTTCAAGGGCCGCGCGATGGCGCAGCGGTACCTGCTGGCCGATCTGTACCTCGACGGCGACGTCCCGGAGGACCAGCTCTCGATCTTCCTCGCCCGGGACGGTTTCGTCGCGGTCTTCCCGATGGCCGGACACCGGTTCCGGTTCATCGCCACCGATCCCGGACCCGGCGCCGACGACGACGTCCCGGAACTGGCCGCGCTGCAGGACATCTGGGACCACGTCGCGCCGCTGCCGGCCCGCCTGCGCGACCCGAACTGGCTCTCCCGCTTCCGGATCAACAGCCGGCACGTGCCCGCGTTGCGCGCCGGCAGCGTGTTCCTCGGCGGCGACGCCGCGCACGTGCACAGCCCCGCCGGCGGGCAGGGGATGAACACCGGGATCCAGGACATGATCAACCTGTCGTGGAAGCTGGCACTGGTGCACCGGGGCCTGGCCGCGCCGGCGCTGCTCGACACCTACCAGACCGACCGCGTCCCGGTGATCGCCAAGCTGGTCCGCGCGACCGAGACGGCCACGAAGGTGTGGAACTCCACCAACCCCCTGGTGCACCGGATGGTCACGACGATGGCCCCGATCGCGCTGAGCCGGGATTTCGTGCAGGACAAGGCGACCGCGATCCTCGGGGAAACCACGGCGAGCTACCGCAAGAGCCCGATCGCCGCCGGAGCCGGCCGGCTGGGCCCGCTGCGCGCCGGCGACCGGGTGCCCGACGTCGACGTCGTGGCCGAGGGCGGCGTCCGGCGGCTCTACGACCTGCTCGATCTGGACAAGCTCACCGTGCTCACGACCGGACCGGACGTCGAGCTTCTCCTGCCCTGGCAACGGGTCTACACCCTCCACAACGGCCGGATCGCGGCAGCGCAGCCCGGTTTGGTCGGCGGCGACGCCCGGATCGCGGCGGAACTCGCGGCGCAGCCCGGCGTCCTGGTGATCCGGCCCGACGGCTACCTCGCCGCCGCCGGTACCGATCCGGCGTCGCTGACTTCGTGGCTGGGCAAGTGGTTCCCTGTGAACGGAGACGGCCGATGACCGTGCTGCCCGAGCCGGACGCCGGTGAAACCGGGCCCTACACCCACCTCGGCTTCGCCACGGCCAAGCCGGGGTGCGCGGACCAGGTCGAGGAGCTGATCCTCGGGCTGGTCGAGCCGCTGCGGGCGGAAGAGGGCGCGCTCGAGTTCCACGTCCACCGGGATCGGGCCGACCGGGACACCTTCGTGATCTACGAGATGTTCCGGTCGAAGGCCGACCTGGACAAGCACCTGGCCCAGCCGTACACGCGGGAGTTCATCCGGGCGATCGGGCCGTACGTCACCGGGCCGCTGCGGCAGCGGTTCCTGCGGATGTCGAGCCCGCTGCCTACAGCAGGCGCCGCTGCACGACGTCCGCGATGACCGTCGCCACCAGCCGGTCGACCTCCCCGGCCGGCGGCGGCCCACCGCGGCGGCCGGCGAACAGCAGGTGCCCGGCCCCGATCAGCGACAGCGCGACGTTGTCGACGTCGGCGTCCGCGGCGATGCGGCCCAGCGCGCGCTCCTCCGTGAGGTAGGCCGCGAGCATCCCGCGGGCTTCGGCGAGCACCGGCACGCCGTGGGGCAGGCCGGAGCGGCGGAGGCGGGTGCGGACCTCGTCGCGGAAGAAGACCAGGCTGATCATGGCCAGCGCGATCGGGTCGAGCAGCTCCGTCAGCGCCGCGGCGAGGTTGCCCGCGACCGTGCCCGTGCCGGCCGCGGCGCGCAGCGACCCGGCCTGGTCGTCGACCCGAATGATGCGTTCGTGGACGAGTTCGGCCAGGAACTCGTCGAAGTCGGCGAAGTGCCGGTGCAGCACGCCCTTCGCGCAGTCGGCCTCCGTGGTGACCGATCGGCTGGTCAGCGCGCTCGGCCCGTCCCGGAGCAGGACGCGTTCGGCGGCGTCGAACAGCTGCCGCCGCGCGTCGCGGATGTGCACTCCGGTCGGCACCCGGCCTTCCTCCCTTGCCCGTGTGGGCAAGTGCCCACTATGGTGGGCGCATGCCCACTTCCCCTTCGGAACAGCCCTATTCTGCCGGAACCGCGCCCCATCAGGCTCGGCGGATCGCGGAGTCGTTCGGGGTCGATCCCGGACGCTACGACTGCGCCCGGCCGCCGTACCCCGCCGCGCTGATCGAGCGGATCCTCGCCGCCGGCCCCGGCCGCGACGTCCTGGACGTCGGCTGCGGAACCGGCATCGAGGCCCGGCAGTTCCTGGCGGCCGGCTGCCGGGTGCTCGGCGTCGACCCCGACGCGCGGATGGCCGGGTTCGCCCGCGAGACCGGCGTCGACGTCGAGGTCGCGACCTTCGAAGCCTGGGATCCCGCCGGCCGGACGTTCGACGCCGTCGTCGCGGGCCAGGCGTGGCACTGGGTGGACCCGGTCGTAGGCGCCGCGAAGGCAGTCGAAGTGCTGCGGCCGGGCGGCCGGCTGGCCGTGTTCGGGCACGTCTACGACATGCCGCCCGGCGTCGCGGAGGTCTACGCGGCCGCGCTGAAGCGCGTCACCCCCGACTCCCCCATGAGCGTCGCCGGCCACGACCGATCCGCGTTGGACATCTACCAAACGATGTTCGCCGCGGCCGCCGACGGCATGCGTCAAGTGAAGGGACTCGGCGAGCCGGAACAGTGGCGGTTCGACTGGGAACAGCCGTACACGCGCGACGAATGGCTCGACCTGCTACCCACCACCGGCGTGCTGACGCGGCTCCCGGCCGACCAGGTGGCCGACGTCCTGGCCGACGTCGGCGCGGCCGTCGACAAGATCGGCGGCCGGTTCACCTTGCCGTACACGACGTTGGCGGCCGTCGCCCCGCGCGCCGGCTGAGTCACCCCCGCAGCCGGCTCAGGCCGCGCTCCAGCCGCACCACGGCAACGGCCCCGGCGACGACGGCCAGCCCGCCGAGGACCGCGGCCGCGCGGAAGACGGCACCGGAGTGCCCTTCGACGGCGCCACGCAGCATCGTCATCGCCCAGTAGCCGGGCGAGATCGGCGCGATCGTGTGCGCCCAGCCCGGCAGCATCGCGGCCGGGATCAACGCGCCGCCGAGCGAGGAGACGACCAGCGAGCCGACGTCGCAGACCGCCGACAGCTCGCCGTGGCTGCGCACGAGCGTCGCCACCGCGGTGCCGACGGCCAGCAGCGTCAGGCTCCAGACGAGCACCGCGAACCCGAGCAGCACCGGCGACAGCGGTGCGGGCATGCCCACGACGTAGTGCCCGAACACCAGCAGCAGAGCCTGCTGCAGCACCAGGACGGTGAACACGGGCACCGCCTTGCCCGCCAGCAGTTCCACCGCCGTCGCCGGGGTGGCACGCAGCCGGTCCCACGTGTGCCACGTCCGCTCCGACAGCAGCGCCGTGCCCACAATGGACAGTGCGAGGACGGTGAACATCACCAGCAGGCCGAGCACGGCCTGGGTGGCGCCGTCGGCGATCGACGCGGCGAAGAGCGGCTTGAACACCAGCATCAGCACCATCGGCATCACCGCGTAACTGATCAGGTGACCGGGATCGCGCAGCCGCAGCACCGCGTTGTGGTGCACCAGCACCGAAAACCTACTCATGCGCCACCGCCCGGTAGAGGTCGTCGAGGGTCGGCCGGCGCAGCTCGACGTCGCGGACGTGCGCGGACGTCGTCGCCAGCACGCCCGCCAGCGCCGCCCCGGGATCGGTGGCGGCGACGCGGATCTCGCCGTCGTCGGTGCTGAGCAGGATCTCGCCGGGCAGGCCGCCGAGCAGGTCCGCCGCGGTGCCGCGGGCGATCACCCGGCCGCCCTTGGCGACCGCGAGGGTCGCGCCCAGTTCGGTGAGCTCGGGCAGGTAGTGGGTGGTGTAGACGACCGCCGCGCCGTCGGCGGCCGCGGCGCGGACGGCGGTGAGCAGCGCGGCCCGGGTCTGCGGGTCGACGCCCGCGGTGGGTTCGTCGAGCAGCAGCAGGCGGGGCCGGTGCAGCATCGCCGTCGCCGCCTGCGTCCGCCGTTGCTGACCGCCCGACAGCACGCCGACCCGCCGGTGCAGGAACGCCGTGAGCAGCAACGCGTCGGCGATCCGGTCGACGGCCTCGGCCAGCGCGCGGCGGCGCAGCCCGGCCAGGCCGCCGAAGAGCCGGAGCGTCTCGGCGACGGTGACGTCGGGGTAGAGCGCGGGTTCTTGCGGGGCGAAGCCGAGCAGGGCCCGGGCCGCTTTCGGCGCCCGGCCGCCGATCCGCACCTCGCCGGCGTCCGGCGTGGCCAGGCCGGCCACCAGCCGGGCGAACGTCGTCTTGCCGGCGCCGTTGTGGCCGACCAGGCCGACCACCTCGCCGGGCTCGGCGCGCAGCGTGAACCCGGCCAACGCGCGGGTCTCGCCGTAGTGCTTCACCAGATCGGTGACTTCGAGCATCCCCCACCTCCAGTCTACGGCGTAGACCAGCAATCTACACCGTAGACTGACCCGGTGCGCAAGATGAAAACCGAGCGGCGCGACGAGATCGTCGACGCGGCGATGGCCCTGGCCCAGGAGAAGGGGCTCGGCGCGGTGTCGATGCGGGCCGTCGCCGGCCGGCTCGAACTGACGCCGATGGCCCTCTACGGCTACTTCCGCGGCAAGGACGACCTGCTCGACGCGATCGTCGGCCGGCTGCTCGGCCTGCTGCCGGAGCCCGATCCGGCCGCGCCGCCGCTCGAGCGGCTCAGCCTGCTCGCGGGCGGGGTGCGGGTCCTCGCCAAGGAACACCCCGCCGTGGTGACCCTGCTCTTCACCCGGCCGTCGGTCACCGAAGACGCCGTCGTCGCGGTCGACCGGATCTACCAGGCGCTGCTGGACGCGGGGGTCCCCGACGCCCACGTCGCCCGCCTCGAACGGCTGCTGACCACGTTCGTGCTGGGGTTCGTCATTTCCGAGACCCAGGGCCGGTTTTCCGACGGCAACCGGGACATGCGCTCACGCCGCGCGTTGCTCGGCCCGGCGGAACTGCCCGCCCACCACCGCCTCGGCCCGCTGCTCGACCCCCAGGTCGACTGGGACACCGAGTTCGCCACCGACCTCGCCGACCTCGTCACGGTGATCGAGCGGGTCGCCGCCCGCTGAGGCTCAGTCCAGGCAGAACTCGTTGCCCTCGACGTCTTGCATACCGATGCACGACTCGTTGAAGCCGTCGGCCCGCAGCACCCGCTCCTGGACCGCGCCGAGCGCGACCAGCCGGGCGCTCTCGGCCTGGAGGGCGGCGAGCCGCTCGTCCCCCACGAGCCCGGTGCCGACGCGCACGTCGAGGTGCACCCGGTTTTTGACGACCTTGCCTTCGGGAACGCGCTGGAAGAACAAGCGCGGGCCCTCCCCCGTGGGATCGACGCAGGCGAACGCCGAGCCCTGACGCTCGGCCGGCAGCGAGCGGTCGAAGTCGTCCCAGGTGTCGAACCCCTTCGGCGGCGGCGGGACGACGTAGCCCAGCACCTCGCACCAGAACCGGGCGACGCGCTCGGGATCCGCGCAGTCGAAAGTGATCTGTACCTGCCGGAGCGAACTCATCGGGCCACCCTAGCCGGATCGGCTTGTCGACACCCGCCGATTACCCGCCCAGCCGGTCGGCCAGATCGGCGAGGCCCTCGGCGTGGAGGTCGAACCGATCCGAGGACGCCGGTGGCCGCACGAGGTCGTCGACCACCGGGTCCGCGAGGGCGGGCCCGAACGCACGGATGCCCGCGCGGATCCCGGCGGGTTCGTCGACGAGCGTGCCGAGCACGTCGAACACCACGGCGTCGAACTCGAAAGCCGGCATCGGCGACGTCCTTCCCCTTCGGCGGGCCAGAGCCAACCTGGCTCAGGACAGGTCGACGACGATCTTGCCGCGCACCCCGCCCCGTTCCAGCGCGCCGTGTGCTGCGGCGATGTCGGCCAGCGGGAACACCCGGTCGACCTGGGGGCGGATCGCCCCCGCGGCGACCCAGCGGCCCAGCTCCGCCAGCAGTGGTGTGGTCGGGTTGCCGCTGAAGAAGCGGATCCACCGACGCCGGCGCAGCGCGTTCGCCGCGATGTAGCCCAGGGAGCGGACCGGGCGCCCGGGCTCGAACGCGATCGTGACCATCCGTCCCCGCGGCGTGAGCAGCCGGCGGAAGGCGGGCAGATCGGTGCCGACCGTGTCGAGGACGACGTCGAAGCGGCCCAGCTTCCCGGGCGCGCGGTAGTCGATCGCCTCGTCGGCGCCCAGCTCCCGCACCAGGTCGAGGTTGCCCGCGCTCGCCAAGCCGGTGACGTGCGCGCCCATCGCCTTGCCGAGCTGGACGGCGATGTAGCCGACGCCGCCGGTCGCGCCGCGGACGAGCAGCCGCTCGCCGGGCGCGAGGGCGGCCAGGTCGCGCAACGCCGTGATCGCCGTGGTCCCGACGGCCAGCGCGACCGCCTGCACCACGTCGAGCCCGGCCGGGACGTGGTCCAGCCGGTCGGCCGGCAGGGCGACGTACTCCGCGGCCGACCCCAGCCGCCGGCCCAGCACGCCCCAGACCCGGTCGCCCGCCGCAAACCGGCTGGTCCCCGGCTCGACGACCTCGCCGGCCAGGTCGACCCCGACACCCTTGGGGAACTTCCGGCCGGTGAACGGCCGCAGTTTCCCCGCGCGCACGGTGGATTCGCCGCCGTTGACCGACACCGCGCGCACCCGGACCAGGACCTCGCCCGGGCGCGGCCGGGGCACCGGCGCCGTGGTCACGGACAGGACCTCAGGCGGTCCGTAGCGGTCGTAGGTCGCGAGCCGCATCGAAGTGGATAGCATTCTCCACTTCTAACACGGGATCCGGCCGCGGCCCGCGAAGTGAGAAGAGCGCCGGTGGGATCACCCCGCTTCGGTGTTGATGCCGGGCGGCAGGAAACCGTGCTCGGACAGGTCGAACCAGTTCCCCTCGGGATCGATCGCCCGGTACTCGGCGAACGGGCGGTCACCGCCGCGCAGGACGGGCCGCGGCACGCCGGCCTCGGCGAGGCGGTCCGCGACCGGCGGGACGTCGGCGACCTGGAAGCCGAAGTGGTTGAAGCCGGTCGCGACGTCGCCGTCCAGCCGCTGCTGGATGAGCGCCAGGTTGAGGTACCCGTCGGTGACGAAGCGGCTGCCGTCGGGGTCGGTGTGGAACAGGTCCATGCCGAACTGCTCGCAGTAGAACGCGGCCATCCGCTCGGCGTCCTGGACGACGAACGCGAGGTGCCGCAGCCGGGGGCGGGTCATCGAGGGGGTCCCTTCGGGATCATGTTGTGGAAGGCGGTGATTTCGGGAGCGCCGGTGTGCCGGACCACGGCCTGGGCGTGCGTCACGACGCCGGCGGGCGCGATCTCCGACGTCGCGTGCACCAGGGAGAGATCAGGCGCGAGCCGGCGGATCAGCGTCACCGACGCCGACAACGTCGTCCCGCGATAAGCCGTGGCGAAGAGCCGCGCGTGGCCCGATTCGACGGCGTCCCGCCCGGAAAGCGCTTCGCCGCGGACGTTCACGAAGTCGACGTCGGCGGCGAAGACCGACGCGAACCGCGCGGCGTCACCGCGGGCCCACCCGGCCGTCATGGTGTGCCACAACGCGCGGATCTCTTCGTCCGTCACGCGGGCACCCCCGCCGACGCGAGCACGCGCAACGAGACAGGTGCGCAGTCGCCGTCCCACGCGGCCAGCGAGTAGTAGAACCCGCCGTGCTGCCGTTCCAGGTAGCACACGACGTTCAGCGGCCAGCCCGCGCCGCGGAAGACGTACTCGTCCATCGGGGTCGGCCGGTCGCTCAGCGGCCGGTCGCGTTCGCACTCCGGGCCGAGCCGGTGCCAGTCCGGGTGCAGGTGGATCGAACCGAGGAGGTCGAGGCCGCGGTCGTCGCCGTCGCGGGAGATGCGGAGCAGGTCGGCGGGCGCGACCCACCACGCGCGCACGGCGTTCTCGTACGCCGAGCCGAACCGCGGGACGATCGTCGTCGCGAACTCCGCCCGCGCGCTGGGATCGGTGGTGCGGGCGTTGCGCGCGAAGGCGATGTCCGACACCAGCAGCGCGTCCTCGGCGACCGTGCCCAGCAGCACGCCGAAGCAGGGTCTCGGCGTGTCGGGGGTGATGCAGGAGTACTCGGCGGCCGCGGCGTCCAGGAACCGCCGGACGACGTCGTCCGAGACCAGGGCGGGGAGCGCCGTCTTTCCGCTCAGCGGAACACAAGCCAGTGCTGTCACGCGGAGGAACGTAACCGGGCCGCGGCGGGGGCGGCCATGATCGTCACGGGATCGGCCCTATTGCACCAGGCGATAATGTTTCGGGATGCGTCTGGAGATCCGGCACCTGGAACTCGTCGTCGAGGTGGCGGAAGCCGGCAGCCTGCGACGCGCCGCCGCGCGGCTGCACCTGAGCCAGCCGGCCGTGACGACGCAGCTCAAGCGCATCGAGCAGTTCGTCGGCGGCGCGTTGTTCCTCCGCTCCCCCGAAGGCGTGGTGCCGACGCACACCGGCGCGGAACTGATCCGGGACGCGCGCAACCTGCTGCGCCAGTTCGACGCGCTGCAGCGCACCGCCCGGGTGAACGCCGCGAGCGAGTCCGGCGCGCCGGTGAAGGTGGGCGGGATCCCGGCGCAGCAGTTCAGCCTGCTGGTCAACGCCCTGACCGCGATGCTGCCGCGCCGCGAGGTCACCAGCCGCACGATCCGCGAAACCGGGACGCTCACGGCGTTGCTGCGCTCCGGCGAGCTGGATGTCGCGGTGCTGCGCCAGTTTTCGGGGTTCCCGGTGAGCCCGCCCGACGGCGTCGAACACCGGTTGCTGGTGCGGGAGCCGTTCTTCATCGGCGTCTCGCGGCGGCATCCGCTCGCCGAGCGCGGCGAGATCGAGCTGGCCGACCTCGCCGACGAGAAGTGGGTCATGCCCGACCCGGACGACAGCGGGATGAACGAGTACTTCGCCCGGGTCTGCGCGGCGGCCGGGTTCGAGCAGCGCATCGCGCACCTCACCACCGAGGCGCACGTCGCGTTCGCGCTCACCGCCGAGAACCGGGGCATCTGCCTGCTCTACCCGATCGGCACGGCCCGCGACGGGGTCGCGACGCTGTCGCTGGCCGGCACGCCGCTCTCGCGCGACCTGGTTCTCGCGTGGCGCAAGGACTCCCGGCTGGCGTCGCTCGTGGACGAGGTGTGCGCCAAGATCGAGCACGACTACCTCGCGCTCGTCGAGGCTTCGCGGTTCTACCGGAAGTGGTGGCACGGCGGCGGTTCCGCGTTCGCCCTCCCGTGAGCCGCCGGTCGCCGTCAAGGGCGAACCGGGCATCTCCCACCCCTTGGACGCGCGCGCCGCGCGCTGTCCAGTGCGCGTACCGGCGCCTACAGTCCTGCAGTCATGAGTTCCGATTCAGACCGCGAACCGGCGCCGCGCATCAGCGCCGACTGGGCCGCCGTGGCGGTCGCCGCCGTGCTGGTGGCACTGGCCGCCTTCGGCTTGCTGCCGACGATCACCTTCCTGGTCAAATGACGACGCCGACCGACACCACCGCCCGAAGCGGCGGGCTGACGGCGATCCCCGTCCTGCGCTACCTCCCCGGCCTGCTGCTGCTCGTCGCGGTCGGCATCGTGGGAACGCTGGCGCAGAACGGGGTGCGCAGCATCGGCAAGGCGACCGGCACCGCGCTGCCCGACCTCGAGTACGTGCTGTGGGCGATCATCCTCGGGCTGCTCATCCGCAACACCATCGGCGTCCCGGCCGTGTTCCGCCCGGGCGTCGCGACCTACGAGTTCTGGCTGAAGATCGGCATCGTGCTGCTCGGCGCCCGGTTCGTGCTGGGCGACCTGGCCAAGCTCGGCGGCCTGAGCCTCGGCCTGATCCTCATCGACATGGCCGTCGCCACCACGGTGATCCTCCTGGTGGGCAAGGCGTTCAAGCTCGGCGGGAAACTGTCGTCGCTGCTGGCCATCGGCACGTCCATCTGCGGCGTCTCGGCGATCATCGCGGGCCGGGGCTCCATCGACGCCGACGACGAGGACTCCGGGTACGCCATCGCCGCGATCCTCGCGCTGGGCGCCGTCGCGCTGTTCACCTTCCCGCTGATCGGGCACGCGCTGAACCTGACCGACACGCAGTTCGGGCTGTGGGCGGGCCTGGCCGTGGACAACACCGCGGAGACGACGGCGACCGGCGCGGCCTACTCGCCACACGCCCAGGACGTCGCCGTCGCGGTGAAGAGCACCCGGAACGCGCTGATCGGCCTGGTCGTGCTCGGGTACGCGGCCTACTGGTCGACCCGCGGCGGCAAGGCCGTCGCGAGTGGGCTGAAGGGCCGCGCCGGGTTCGTGTGGCGCACGTTCCCCAAGTTCGTGCTCGGCTTCATCGTGGTGTCCGCGCTGGCCACCGCGCACGTCTTTTCGAAGGCCGACGTCACCAGCCTCGGCAACCTGTCGAAGTGGGCGTTCCTGCTGTGCTTCGCCGGTGTGGGCCTGAACTTCGACTTCCGGGAGATGGCCCGCAGCGGCTTCCGCCCGCTCGTCGTCGCGGCGCTGGGCCTGGTCGTCGTGGCCGCGTGCTCGCTCGGGCTCGTGCTGCTGACGTCCCAGTGGTTCACGCTCTAGCCGGGTGACGGCCCCGGGGGTCGCCCCGGGGCCGTCCCACCGGTCACCAGCCGACAGCGACCTCCAGCCACTGCGGGTCGCCGTGCGAGACGAACGAGGACTGGCCGGCCACGTCGTCGTACGGGAAGCCGTACGCCAGGTGGTTGATGCCGTGGTCGTGCCAGTACTTCGCGTAGTAGTTCGCCGGGGCGGCCTTGTAGTAGTTCGCCGGGTCCTGCTGCTGCGACGCCGGCAGCTGCGCGGTGTGCCGGTTCAGCGCCGCGCACATGTTCGGGTTCCCGGCCAGCGAGCCGGCGCACCCGGTGATGTTCGACGTCGGCTCGTTGACCCCGACCGACTGGGCGTAGGCGGTGAAGTAGTTCGCGTACTGCCCGCCCGCGCGGAAGTCGGGCGCGCTGCCCGGCGCCGGGATCCGGTACGGCGCGTTCACCGTGGCCAGGCCCTTGAACTCGGTCGGCACCTCGGCCTGGAACCGGGCGAACGTGGCCGCGCGGTCCTCCTGGAAGGTGCCGTAGTCGTCGCCGACCTGCACGTCGTAGCCGTCGTGGGCGTGCAGCCGCATGGCCAGCTTCAGCGCGAACGCGTCCACCCGGGTGGTGTTGCCGTTGAAGACGTCCGGGCCGACGGTGAACTCGATGAAGTCGGCGTACTGGCCGTTCGGGGTGCCGAGGTAGAAGTACATCCGCCCGGCCGAGTTGGCCGGCATGTCGATGTAGGGCTGCTCGGCGATCGAGTGGGTCTGGCCGCCGAAGTTCCAGAACACCTGGCTGTCCGGGTACTTGCCGTTGGTCCGGTTGAGGACCTTCACGGTGAGCACGTTCCGCGCGGCCGGGATGGTGCTCGTGTCACCCCAGAAGGAGTCGGGCGGGACGCCGGAGCCGGGCGGCGGGGTGGTCGTGCCGCCGCCGGTGCCGAAGACCTGGAACTCGAACAGCGAGACGCCGTAGGGCGTGGCGCGCGCGGTGGTGTAGAGCCGCACGTACCGGCCGGAGCCGGTCACGTTCAGCGTCTGCACGCCGCCGGTGCCGGTGGTCGTCTGGTACACAGTGGACCAGCTGGACCCGTTGGCGGACACCTGGATCTGGAACGCCGTGGCGTACGCGGCCTCCCAGCGCAGCACGACCTGGCTGACGGTCGCCGCCCCGCCGAGGTCGACCTGGATCCACTGTGGATCGCTGAACTGCGACGACCAGCGGGTGCCGGTGTTGCCGTCCACCGCGGCGGTGGCGGGTGTGCCGGCGTTCTCCACCGAGGACGCCGTGACGGCTTTCCCTTGGGAGATCAGCGGATCCGCCGCGTGCGCCGCGGGGGCGGTGAAGCCGAGCGCGGCGACGGCGAGCGCCGCCGCCAGCGTCGTCAACCGGGTACCGGGTCCGCGGCGGCGCCGC
Source organism: Amycolatopsis sp. WQ 127309 (assembly GCF_023023025.1). Classification (NCBI taxonomy): domain Bacteria; kingdom Bacillati; phylum Actinomycetota; class Actinomycetes; order Pseudonocardiales; family Pseudonocardiaceae; genus Amycolatopsis; species Amycolatopsis sp. WQ 127309. The sequence continues at coordinate 7,422,958 of NZ_CP095481.1, read as the reverse complement.
GGACGGGCAATCGTGGGCATGGTTCCTCCCTGGCCGGGAACGTGGGGCGGACCCGCCGCCGGTCAGGGGACGGCGTCGTCCGGCTCGCCCCCTGACCACCGGGAAGGTGCATCCGTGACCGGCCGGGGACGCTCGGCGAAAAGGTTCATACCACTGCCCCCGACCTGTCAAGCCTTGACAGATCGGGGCCCGCGGGCGATATTCGGAACCGATTCACCTCACCTCCTGCGTGTCGCCGCCACCCGCTCAGGGGCCTCTGCTCACCTGGAGTCAGTCATGCCCAGCGGCGTCTTCCGCCCCGTCCGGGGTCCGCGTGTCAGGACGAACCCGAACAGCGCTGCCATCAGAGCGACGCCAGACCGCGGTTCCCGCGCCGTGGGCGTCAGCGCGACCGTCGGCACCAGGCCCGATCGGCCGAAGACGGCCGGGAAGAACAGCTAGCGGCGAGCCACGACCGGACCGTTCCCGAAGTGCGCCGCCCGCCGGGGCCGGCAACCGGACGAATCGCGCTGAGCGAGCCGCATCCCCTGGCACGAAACGGATCCCCGCCGGATAGGCCGTCCGGGTGGACCGCCCGGCGAACCGCCGGGGACCGGACCACCGGCACCTCGTGACCTGTTGACACGGTCGAGAACGCCGACCTACCCTCGCCACATCCCCACCGCCTTCCCCGCAGCCCCCTTCTCTCCTGGAAATACAACGTTGTAAAAATCCGCCCGGGTCGCTGACCTGCGGCTTGAGAGTGAGGTCCCGTGCACCGCGTTTCCGGCCGAAGACTTCTCGCCACGCTCACCACGACGCTGCTCGTCCTCGGGACGATGCTCGGCCTGGCCACCACCTCGCAGGCCGCCGGTTCCCTGCCCTGCGACATCTACGGCGCCGCGGGCACCCAGTGCGTCGCCGCGCACAGCACCACACGCGCCCTGTATTCGGCCTACGCCGGCAACCTCTACCGCGTGCAGCGCGCCTCCGACCACGCCGAGGCGAACATCGGCCTGCTCGCCACCGGCGGGTACGCCAACGCCGCCGCGCAGGACACCTTCTGCGCCGGGACGACGTGCACCATCACGGTGATCTACGACCAGTCCCCGCGCCACAACGACCTCACCGTCGAAGGCCCGGGCACCGCGGGCGGGCAGGACGTCGCCGCGATCGCGTCCGCGCTGCCGGTCACCGCGGGCGGGCACAAGGTCTACGGCGTCTACGTCTCCCCCGGCACCGGGTACCGGCACTACGTCGGCGCCGGTGTCGCGGTCAACGGCCAGCCCGAAGGCATGTACATGGTCGCCAGCGGCACGCACGTCAACGGCGGCTGCTGCTTCGACTACGGCAACGTCGAGGCGCAGATCGCCGACACCGGCAACGGCCACATGGACGCGGTGAACCTCGGCACCACGTGCTACTTCCCGCCCTGCACCGGCATCGGGCCGTGGGTGGCGGGCGACCTGGAGAACGGGCTGTTCCAGGGCAACCGCTCCAACACCGCCAACCGCGGCAACGCCACGCCGTTCGTCACGGCGCTCCTGAAGAACAACGGCCAGACGACGTTCGCGCTCAAGGGCGGCAACTCCCAGAGCGGCGGCCTCACCACCTGGTACAACGGCGCGCTGCCGTCAGGCGGGTACACGCCGATGCACCAGGAGGGCTCGATCGTCCTGGGCACCGGCGGGGACAACAGCAACGCGTCCATCGGCTCGTTCTTCGAGGGCGTGATGACCGCGGGCTACCCGACCGACGCCGCGGACGACGCCGTCCAGTCCAATGTGGTCTCCGTCGGCTACTCGGGTTCCACCGGAACACCGCCGTACGCGGCCCCGGTGTCCGGCCCCGGCGGCAAGTGCCTCGACGTCGCCGGCGACGACACCGGCACCAACGGCACCGCGGCGCAGCTGTGGGACTGCCAGGCGAACGCGTCCGACCAGCACTGGGCGCACAATGCGGACTCGTCACTGTCCACTTTGGGCAGATGCCTCGACGTCGTCGGCAACGGGACGACGAACGGCGCGTTGCTGGAACTGTGGGACTGCAACGGCGTCGGCGGCCAGAAGTGGGTGCAGCAGGCCGACGGCTCGCTGCGCAACCCGCAGTCCGGCCGCTGCGTCGACGCGCCGAACGGCGCCACGGCCAACGGCACCCGGCTGCAGCTGTGGGACTGCAACGGCGCGGCGGCGCAGAAGTTCTCCGTCACCGGCGGCGGCCCGATCACCGGCCCCGGCGGCAAGTGCGTCGACGTGGCCGGCGACGACCACGGCGTCAACGGCACCGGCGTGCAGCTGTGGGACTGCCAGTCCTTCGCCGTGGACCAGCACTGGTTCCACCTGTCGAGCGGCGCGCTGCGGACGTTGGGCCGCTGCCTGGACATCGTGGGCAACGGCACGGCCAACGGCGCCCAGGTCGAGCTGTGGGACTGCAACGGCGTCGGCGGCCAGGGCTGGACGCAGCAGGCGGACGGCTCGCTGCGCAACCCGCAGTCCGGCCGCTGCCTGGACTCCCCGAGCGGCGCCACGGGCAACGGCACGCGGCTGCAGATCTGGGACTGCAATGGGTCGGCGGCCCAGAAGTTCCCGCTGATCTGACGCCGGGGGTCACACCTGCTGCAGCCGGGTCAGGTTGCGTTCCAGCCGCTGGGGCCGCAGCAGGGCCCAGGCACCCAGGAAGAGGAAACCGGCCGCGCCGAGCAGGCCGAGCCACGACCCGGTGATCCCGTTGAACAGGCTGAAGCCCGCGGCGACCCCGCACCAGATCACCGTGCTGGTGCGGGTGCGCCGCAGCAGGGCCAGCTCGTACTCGGCGAGACGGACCGCGGCGTCCCGCAACCGGGCGTCCCCCGGCACGGGGCGCCCGGTTCGCGCCACCCGGCACGCCTGCCGATACTGCGCCCGGGCGAGATCGTCGCCGGCGACGTACCGCATCCGCCGTTCGTTCCGGGCCAGCTGCGGACCCATGATCGCGCCGAAACCCGCCCCCGCGACCACGCAGATCGCGACGACCATCCACCAGTCCGCGTCCGGCAGGGCGATCGGCACCACCACGGCGAGCGCGATCGCGAACGCCAGGCCCATCCGGCCGACGCCGCGTGACCGCGCCGGCATGCCCGGAATGTGACCTTGTCCCGCTATCTTCCCCGGAACACGACACCGAGGGGGAACCGTGCGGAAGACCGGTCCGATCATCGCCATGGCCGTTTTCGCGCTCACGGCCTGCGATCCGGGGCCCGGCAGCGCGCCGCCACCGGCACCCGCGCTCACGGCGCCGGTCACCGATGTCGCCCAGCTGGTGGCGGCGGCGCGGGCCGGGATCGCGCAGGCGCCGTCTGCGGCCTTCACCACGGACGCCGTCGTGGGCCCCGACACCAAGAGCGTCACCGGCTCGCTCCGCTTCGACGGCTCCACGAGCAGCCTCACGATGCTGCTCGACGGCAGCGAGGTCCGGGTGCTCGGCAAGAAGACCTACACCCGCACGCCGGGCGCGGCGATCCCCGGCAAACCGTGGGTCGGCACCGACCCGGACAGCCCCGACCCGATGGCCCAGGCGGCGGGCGTGGTGGTGCCGACGATCGTGCAGCTGCCCGACCTCGGCCGGGCCCTGGCGGAGATCGAACGGACCGGCCGGATCGTGTCGGCCGACCAGACCGGCCTGGCCAACCACTACCGGCTCGAACTCGACCCCGCGAAAGCGCCGGACCTCTTCCCGGAGTTCACGCGGGTGCCGCTGGACGGGAAGCCTGCCGCGCCGGTCACCGGCAAGCTCCCCGCCGAACTGTGGCTCGACGCGGCGCTGCGGCCCGTGCGGTTCGCGGTCGACCTGTCCCCCGGCTTCGAGCAGCCGGGCCCCACGGTCAAGGGCACGACCGAGTACCGCGACTGGGGCACGCCCGTGACCATCGAGGCCCCGCCCGGCGACCAGGTCGTGGACCTGTCCGAGCTGCTGAAGAAGCTGGGGACCTGACCCGCGGCGCTCAGGCCGCCACCGTCGTCACGGCGGTGGCGGAGTTGCCGGACAGGCACGTCCCGGTCGAGGTCGCCGGCGCCGTGACGACCGGGGCGTACACGACGTAGTCCTGGCCGGTCTGGAGGTTGTGGCAGGCGAGCCGGGCCTGGTAGCGGCCGCTGTCGCACTGGGCGCTGCCCCGGCCGTAGTAGAGCGTGCTGCCCTGGACGATCCACGCGCTCCAGGTCATGCACCCGGCGAGGCCGGTGGCGGCCGGATCGGCGACGGCCTGCACGATCTGCGCGGTGTTCCCGGTGTTGCAGGTGACGGAAACGGCGGCCGGCGCGGTCACCACCTGGGTGCCGTAGAGGATGTAGTAGTCGCCGGTCTGCTCGTTCTTGCACAGCGCCTTGACCCGGTACCGGCCCGTGTCGCACTGCGCCTGGCCGCGGCCGTAGAACAGGTTGTTGCCGCCCTGGTTCACCCATTCGACCCAGGAGACGCACCCGGGCACCCCGGCGTCGAGCGGATCGGTCACGGCGTAGACGGCCTGCGCCGAGTTCCCGGTGTTGCACAGCACGGTCGCGGTCGCCGGAGCGTTGACGATCTGGCTGCCGTAGTTCACGTACCCGGCGCCGGTCTGGTTGTTGATGCAGACCGCCTTCGCCCGGTAGCGCCCGGAGGTGCACTGCAGGTTGCCGAGGCCGTAGAAGTAGTTGTTGCCCTGCTGCACCCACTGGATGGAAGTCGTGCACCCGGCGGGGGCGACTTGCGCCACCTGAACTGCCGCCGACGCGGGCGCGGCCGGCGCGGCGAGACCGAGCACGGCCGCCACCAGGGCCAGGAACCAACGCTTCGCCACCACTTGCGCCTCCGGGGTGTGGATTCGACTGCCGCGGCGGACCGTAACACCGGAAACCGACGGATTTCACGGCTGCGCAAGGGAATGAGCACGAACGCGGAACTCCCGGCGCCGTCCTACGCTGGAAGAGTGCTTTCCGGGCCTGATGCCGACGCCATCGCCTTGGATCGCTCCCGGCTGCCCTTCCCCGAAGTACGCGATCGCCGGCTGATCGTCTTCGCTCGAGGCGAAACCATCCCGGGTGCGCACGGCCGGCATGGCGATCGGAGATGACCGGCCGGGACCACCGCAACGACCATGGTCGCTACGACCATGGTCGTGCTACGGTGGCGTCATGCCCCCCGCCGACGAAGCCGACGACGCCCAGGAACCCCGCAGCCGCCGTGAGCGGCCGGCGAAACCCGCCCTGACCAGGCAGGGGATCATCGACACCGCGCTCGGCATCCTGCGCGACGAAGGCCTGGAGAAGGTGACGATGCGTCGCGTCGCCGCCGCGCTCGACTCGGGGCACGCCTCGCTCTACGTCTACGTCCGGAACACCGAAGACCTGCACGCGCAGATCCTCGACGTGCTCCTCGGCGAGCTTCGGCCGTCGGTCACCGGCCCCGGCACCTGGCGCGATCGGGTGAAGGGGCTGCTGTCCGGCTACGGGCAGCTGCTGATGCGCTATCCGGGGATCGCCCGGATGGCGCTGTCCACGCAACCCAGCGGCCCGAACTACCTGGCGCTGGTCGACACCGTTCTCGCGCTGCTCCAGGAGGGTGGCGTGCCCGACCGGGCCGCGGCCTGGGGTGTCGACCTGCTCCTGCTGTTCCCCACCGCGGTCGCCGTCGAGTTCAGCGCCCCGGCCGCCAAGACCGAGAAAGCCGCCGCGTTGTCGGCGCTCGCCACGAAGATCACCACGGTGGACGCGGCGCGCTATCCGCACATCGCTCCGCTCAGCGCCGCGCTCGTCTCCGGCGACGGCGGCTCCCGCGGTGACTGGGCCTTCGACGTCCTGCTCGACGGCATCCTCGCCGCGAGCCCCCCTCCCGCACCGGATCAGGACCTCCCATGACCAGCTCTTCCGTCACGATCGTCGGCGCCGGCCTGTCCGGCCTCGTGCTGGCCCGCATCCTCCAGACCCACGGGATTCCCGCCACCGTCCACGAACTCGACGCCACCGCCGGCGCGCGCCGCCAGGGCGGCTCGCTCGACATCCACGAGGACACCGGCCAGCTCGCCCTGCGCGAAGCCGGTCTGTACGACGAGTTCCGCCGTCACACGCACCCGCAGGGCGAACACGTGCGCGTCCTCGACAAGAAAGCGCACGTCTTCGTCGACGCCGGGCCCGACGGCGGGGAAGGCGGCCGGCCGGAGATCGACCGGACCGTGCTGCGCGACCTGCTCGTCGGCTCGCTCGACCCCGGCAGCATCGTCTGGGACCACAAGGTCACCGCGGCCCGCACCCTCGGCGACGGCCGGCACGAGCTGACCTTCGCCGACGGCACCACGACCACCACCGGACTCCTGGTCGGTGCGGACGGCACCTGGTCGAAGGTGCGGCCGCTGCTGTCGGCCGCGACCCCGGAGTACTGCGGGGTCTCCCACGTCGAGATCCGCATCCCGGACGCGCCGGCGCGGCACCCGGAACTGGCCGCGCTCATCGGGCCCGGCATGGTCTTCGCGTTGTCCGACAACAAGGGTCTCCTGGGCCACGGCGGAAACGACATCGAACTCGGCGCCTCCTTCCGCGTCCCCGAGGACTGGCTGTCCGCCGGCGGCGTCGACTGGACCGATCCGGCCGCGGCCCGCGGCGCCCTCCTGGAGGAGTTCGCCGGCTGGGCCCCGGAACTGACCGACCTCATCCGCCACTGCGAGGACACGATCACGCCGCGCCGGATCTTCGGCCTCCCGGCCGGGCACCGCTGGGACCGCGTCCCGGGCGTGACGCTCGTCGGCGACGCCGCGCACGTGATGTCCCCGTACGCGGGCGAGGGCGCGAACCTCGCCCTGATCGACGGCGCCGACCTCGCCCGCGCGATCATCGAGCACCCGGACGACGTCGAAACCGCCCTGACGCAGTACGAAACGGCGATGTTCCCGCGCGCCGAAGAAGCCGCGCACGGGTCCGCGCAAGGACTCGAGTGGTGCTTCACGCCGACGGCGCCCCGGGAGATCGCCGAGTTCTTCTCGGGGATGGACCAGGGGTAGGCCGTCAGGTCCACACCCCCGCGGCGGCCGTTTCGGCGACGTAGTCCTCGAACGACCGCGCCGGCCGGCCGAGGGCGCGTTCGACGTCACCGGTCGGCGCGGGCGCCGTGCCGTCGCGGATGGCCACCAGGATGCCGGTGAGCAGCTGGGCGACACCGGGTGGGACGCCGTTCGCGATCAACTGTCCGATGTGGACTTCGGGAGCGACGTCGACGTGGCGGAGCACGCGTCCGGTGGCCTGGCCGATCACGTCGACCGCCTCGCCGAAGCTGAGCGCCCGGGGGCCGGTCAGCTGGTAGGTCCGGCCGTCGTGCCGGCTGCCGGTCAAGGCCGACGCGGCGACTTCGGCGATGTCACCGGCGTCGATGAACGGCGTGCGGCCGTCGCCGGTGGGCAGGGACAGGGTGCCGGCGAGGATCTCCGGCAGCCACGGGCCCTCGCCGAAGTTCTGCGCGAACCAGTCCGGCCGCAGGATCGTCCACCCGGCACCGGACTCGCGCACGGCCTGTTCGGCGGCCTTCAGCGGATGGCCGTCGCCGGCCTCCCCGACGCCGCCGGCCGACAGCAGCACCAGCCGTCGCACGCCCGCGGAGACCGCTTGGGCCACGAACCGCGGGATGCGGTCGCCGCTCGCCCGCAGGTCGGGTTCGACGACGTAGGCGGCGGTGACGCCGTCGAGCGCGGGCGCCCAGGTCGTCGCGTCACCCAGGTCGAAGCCGCCGGTGCGCGACGCCACTTTCGCCGGGTGACCGCCGTCCTTCAGGTGGCGGGCGACGCGGCTGCCGGTCTTGCCGGTGCCGCCGAGGATCAGGGTGTTCGTCATGCCCGGAAGCCAACTCTCCGGAACGTGGACGATCCATGGGAGAACGTCGTGGATACCTTTGCGATCGTCTACCGTGAGTCGCGTGGACGTCCTGAGTGATCTGCTGGACCGGGCCCGCGCGAACCACGCGCTCGTGCGGCAGCTGATCCAGCGGCCGCCGTGGGCGGTGACCTACGCCGACCCGCCGCCGCTCACCATCCTGACCACCCTCGGCGGCCCCGCGTCGATCCGGCTCGGCGACGCCGCTCCCGTGCGGCCGGCCGCCGGCGACATTGCGCTCATCAAGGGACCCGGCCCGCACACGATCGCCGACGACCCGGCGACACCGGCCCGATTCGTGATCCGGCAAGGAAAGAAGCACTTCCTCGACGGCGGCGAGGCCGCGGACCAGCGGACCCGGGCGCCCCGCACGTACGGCGACGGCCTGCCTGGAGCCACGACCATGCTCCGCGGCGGCTACGAACTCCGCGGCGACGCGGGCGGGCGACTGCTGGACATGCTGCCACCACTGGCGATCGTGCCCGCCGGACCGCGGACCGGCGGCGCGCTGGCGCTGCTCGCCACCGAGGCCGGCCGCGACGAACCGGGCCAGGACGCCGTCCTGGCCCGGTTGCTGGACCTGGTGCTCGTGCTGGCGTTGCGGGCGTGGTGCGCCCGGCCGGGCGCTGAGCCGCCCGCCTGGTACCGGGCGCTGGCCGAACCGGCCGTCGGCGACGCGCTGCGGCTGCTGCACGAGGACCCGGCCCGCCGCTGGACGGTCGCCGCGCTCGCCGCCGAGACCGGCTTGTCCCGCGCCGCGTTCGCCGCGCGCTTCACGGCGCTGGTTGGCGAACCGCCGCTCACGTACCTCACCGGCTGGCGGATGACCGTCGCGGCGGACCTGATCCGCGACAGCGACGTCACGGTCGCCGCCGTCGCCCGGGAGGTCGGGTACCAGGACGCCTTCGCCTTCAGCGTCGCGTTCGCGGCGTCAGCCCCTCGGCCTGGCGGCGCGCCGTCAGAGCGCCGTGACCGGTTCGAGCAGCCGGTGCGGCGTGTTGATCGCGGCGGACAGCGGATCGAGGACCGCGCCCGACTGCTCGTAACCGGGGCCGGGTTCGACGCGGATGTCCGGGACCGGGACGACCACGCCGCAGTTCGCGCAGCGGCCGTCGTGGTCGAGCAGGCCGCCGTCGGCGTCGTGGCGGACGGTGCGCTTCGCCCCGGCCGGCGAGTAGTGCGCGTCGCCCCAGCCCATCAGGGCGCGCACGATCGGCCACAGCTCGACACCCTTGCCGGTGAGCCGGTAGTCGACGACCCCGCCGGCGGCTTCGTCGCGGGTGAACACGCCTTCCTGCACGAGCGCCTTCAGCCGGCTGGTCAGGACGGCACGCGGGATCCCGAGCCGGGTGGCGAAGTCGCCGAAGCGCCGGACCCCGAAGAACGCGTCGCGGACGATCAGCAGCGTCCACCGCTCCCCGACGACTTCCAGGGCCCGCACCAGGGAGCAGTTGCGGTCCGCGTAGGTGCTGGGAAGAGCCATGTCTCCGAGCGTACACCGGCAGTTCGCTCAATGAACTGCTCTCGTGCTACGGTAGCCTAGTTCAGTGAATGAACTACCGGAGACGAAGGCGCTTCGTCCGCGGAACCGCAAGAAAGGACCTGACATGACCCACGACGACAGGCTGTTCCTGATCACCGGCGCCGCCGGCAAGACCGGGAGCGTGACGGCCGATCTCCTGCTGCGGCGCGGTCACCGCGTCCGGGCGATGGTCCGGCGGGACGACGAGCGGTCCCGTGCGCTCGCCGCGGCCGGCGCCGAAGTGGTCCACGGCGATCTGCTGGACCTCGACAGCGTGACCGCGGCGCTCGACGGCGTCAGCGGTGCCTACTTCGTCTACCCCATCCGCGAAGGCCTGCTCGACGCGACGGTCATTTTCGCCCAAGCGGCAACGGAAACCGGCGTCCGGTCCGTCGTCGACATGTCCCAGATCTCCGCGCGCCGCGAGGCGAAGAGCAACGCCGCGCGGCAGCACTGGCTCGCCGAGCGCCTGCTGGACCGGACCGGCCTGCTCACCACGCACCTGCGGCCGACGTTCTTCGCCGAGTGGCTCACGACCTGGTGGGAGCTGCGCGACGGCGAGGGCCACCTCCGGCTCCCGTTCGGCGAAGGCCGGCACGCGCCCATCGCGGCGGCCGACCAGGGGCGCGTGATCGCCGCGGTGCTCGCCGACCCCGAGCCGCACGACGGCGCCGTCTACCCGCTGCACGGGCCCGTCGAGCTGGACCACCACGAGATCGCCGCGGCCATCGGCACGACGCTCGGGATTCCGGTGCACTACGAGCCGATCGACGTCGACGAGTTCGCGGCATCCATGACACACCGCGGCTTTCCCGCGCACCTCGTCCAGCACCTGAGCAACGTCGCGATCGACTACCGCGACGGCGTGTTCGCGGGCACGAACGACCACGTCGAGAAGATCGGCGGCCACGCACCGCAGTCCGTCGAGCGGTTCGTGCTCGAGAACAAAGCCGCCTTCGACACCAGCGGGCCCAACTTCGTCCCGGCTTCCTGAGGAGAACCACCATGTCGTCCGTACTCATCACCGGTGCCTCCCAAGGCATCGGCCGGGCCATCGCCCTGGAACTCGCGGGCCGCGGGCACCGGGTGATCGCCACCGCGCGCCGCCCGGAGACATTGGCCGAGCTGCCGGTCGCGCAGCGGCTGCGCCTCGACGTCACCGACCAGGACAGCGTCGATCAGGCCCTCCGGGACGCCGGCGAGATCGACGTCCTGGTCAGCAACGCCGGCGACACCGTGCGCGCACCACTGGAGACCGTCCCGCTCGCGGAGTTCGACCGGCTCTTCCAGCTCAACACCGTCGGCGCGCTGCGGGTCGCCCAGGGCGTGCTCCCGGCGATGCGGGCCCGGGGCGCCGGGTACCTCGTCTTCGTCTCGAGCATCCAGGGCCGGGTGGTGCTGCCGCTGATCGGCCCGTACGGCGCCAGTAAGTGGGCCCTGGAAGCGCTGGCCGAGACGCTCGCCATCGAGGCGGGCCACTTCGGTGTCAAGGTGAGCATCGCGCAGCCCGGCGCCGTGACGACCGGTGGTGCCGAGCGCGCCAACGTGTTCGTCGACGAGAACGACCCGTACGCCCCGCTGTACCGGCAGCTCGGCACGTTGCGCGGCGAGACGATCACCGCCGAGGACGTCGCCGTCGCGGTGGCCGACACGATCGAGAAGCCCGACCCGCCGCTGCGCGTGCCGGTCGGCGCCCCCGCCGAGCGCGTCCTGCGGGCCCGCAAACAGGCCCCGGAAGACGTGCCCTTCCGGGCGGCCGACATCGACTGGTAGCCGTCCGTGCCATGATCGGTTCCATGGCCGGACCCCACATCAGGACCTACCACCCGGACGACCGGGCCGCGCTGTTCGACGTGTGCGTCCGGACCGGGCACGACGGCGGCGACGCGCGGGAGGTCTACCCCGACCAGGACCTCCTGCCGACCATCTTCCTGGCGCCCTACCTGGACTTGGAGCCCGACCTGGCCTTCGTCCTGGACCGCGGGGACGGCACGGCCGTGGGGTACCTCGTCGGCACCGCGGACACCCCGGCCTTCGCGGGGCGGCACCGGCGCGACTACCTGCCGGGTGTCACCGGCCGCTACCCGGAGCCGTCCGGTCCGCCCGCCACGCCGACCGAAGAGATGCTCGGCGTGCTGCACGCGCCGGAGGACATGGTGCGCCCGGAGGTCGCCGGCTACCCGGCGCACCTGCACATCGACATCCTGCCGGACCACCAGCGCGGCGGGCACGGCCGCGCGCTGATGACCGCGTACCTGGCCGCGCTGGCCGAGCGCGCGGTGCCGGGTGTGCACCTGGTGATGCCCACGGCCAACCGGAAGGCCCGGGTGTTCTACGACCGGCTCGGCTTCCACGACCTCGGCGTCGAGCACCCGTCGGTCACCTACCTCGCCCGCGCCGTCTGACGGGGGCCGCCGCGATCGGCGACGGCCCCCGGTTCCTCAGTAGACGAGCCAGCCGACCGAGACCCTGCCGGCCGCGCCGGCGCTGTCGGTCGCGGTGACGGGCGAGGTGTAGTTGCCCGTCCTGGTCACGGTGCCGGTGATCAGCCCGGTCCGCGCGTCGAGCGCGAGCCCGGGCGGCAGGCCGGTCGCCGACCACGTGTAGCCGCCCGTGCCGCCGGTGGCCCTGAGCTGCAGGTTCACCGCCTGGCCGTGGACGAACTGGTAGCCGGGATCGGTCACCTTGACCGGCCCGGAGCTGCCGGTCTGGACGGTCAGGGTGAAGGTGGCCGTGTGCGTCTTCTGCGCGTTCTTCCCGGTGACGGTGATCGGGTAGGTCCCGGCCGGGGTGGACGCGCTCGTCGTGATCGTCAGGGCCGACGAGCCGCCCGCGTCGATCGAGGACGGGTCGAACGCCGCGGCCGCCCCGGCAGGCAGCCCGGACGCGGTCAACGCGATCCCGCCCGGTGCCGTCGTCCCGTCCAGGTGCGCCTTGATCTCGGCCGCGTAGGTCGTCACCCGGGCGTAGACGCCGTAGGTGTTGCAGGCGTTGGACATCCACGAGAAGAACCCGACGATCCGGTTCCCTTCGAGGAACGGGCTCCCGCTGTCGCCCACGCAGACGCCCTTGTGGCCGTCGGCGTAGCCGGTGCAGAGCATCGAGCCGTCGGACCGGTACTGCGTCGTGTCGACGTGCTGGGCGCAGTCCGAGTCCTTCGCGACCGGGAACTCGGCCGTGCGCAGGACGTCCGAGTAGGTGTTCTGCCCGGTCTTGCCCCAGCCGATGCCGCGGCCCATCGTGCCCGGCGCGTTCACCGAGTCGTCGGTGGCGATGGTCGGGTACTGGATGCCGGCCGGGACCGGGACGTCCTTGTCGAGGGTGATGACGGCGACGTCGTGCCCGGTCTGCCAGCCGGTGTAGTCGGGGTCGGTCCAGGATGCCTTGATGTCGGCCCGGAACCCGGCGTCGGTGAGGTTGGTGGCGCCGTAGACGAACCACTTGGTGCCGGAGTTCTCCAGCAGGCAGTGCGCCGCGCCGACGACGGTGTGCGGGCCGACCAGCGCCATGCTGCACGACTGCTTGCCCGGGAAGACACTTCCCTCGCGGCGCATGGAGATCATGAACGGGTACTGGTCCACAGTGGTCGTGTCACCGCCGACGACGCCCGGGTGCGCGGCCGCGGTGGCGGTGGCGCTGACCGTCGTCTTCGCCGGCTGGCCGGCCTTGACCGTCGCCGAGGAAGGCGACAGCGCCAGGGAGAAGTCGCCCGTGCCGGAACCGTTGACCGTCAAGGAAACCGCCGCGGTGTGGGTGACGTCGGGGCCCTTGCCGGTCACGGTGACCGACGTGGTGCCCGGCGCCGCCGAGGCCGCCGCGGTGAGGGTCAGCGTCGAGGACTTGCCCGCGGTGACCGTCGCCGGGGCGAAGGACGCCGTCACGCCGGCGGGCAGCCCGTCGGCCGACAGCGCGATGTCCTGGGCGCTCCCCTTCGTGACGCTCGTGGTGATGGACGTCGTGACCGACTGGCCCGGGTCCACGCTCACCGACGCCGGTGACGCGGCCACGGAGAAGTCGTTCGCCGGAGCGGGAGCGGTCCCGTTGATCAGCGGGTCGGCCAGGTTGTCGCCCTGCGGCGAACCCCAGCCGGTGCACAGGTCGTAGCCGGTGCCCGCGTTGTAGGTGCCGTTGCCGCCGCTGGTGACGTCGTGGAAGGCCGACGCGTACTGCGCCGAGCCCGCGACCGCGTAGATCGCCGGGTTCATCGCGCCGACCGTGCTCTTGCCCTGGCCCTTGGCCTTCTGGTTGACCATGGCGACGTACCCGGCCCACAGCGGGGACGAGAGGCTGGTGCCGCCGACGTCCTGCCAGCCGCCGTTCATGTACACCGACAGCGCGCCGGCCCCGTAGTCCGCGTCGAGCGCGACGTCCGGCACCGAACGGAACTGGCTGCTGCCCGGCTGCCACGACGGCTTCGCGTAGATCTGCGAGTAGCCGCCGCCGGAGCGGGTGTTGCCGCTGCCGCCCTGGTTCCAGCACGACTCCGCCTGGTACGTCCCCGCGCTGTCGCTGGTACGCAGCTGCGTGCCGCCGACGCCGGTGAACAGCGGGTCGCTCGCCGGGAAGTCGGCCTGCACGGTGCTGTTGTCACCCTGGTAGCCGCAGCCGGTGGCGCCCCAGTCGCCGGACGCCGACAGCATCGTGATGCCTTGGGCGGCCATCTGCGTGTAGGAGTCGTGCGACGCCTTGATCGGCGACGACTCGCACTTCTCGCCGTTGAGCCAGGATCCGGACAGGATGGTGATGCTGTTGTCGCTGGCGATCTTGGCCATCTCGTCGACCCACGCGGCGTCGCTGTTGGGGGCTTCGTAGACGGTCTGGGCCGCGCCCGGAGCCGTCGCCGCCACCGCTTCGACGTCGAGGGTGACTTCGAGCTGGTCACTGCCGGGCTGGGACACCCCGCCGTTGACCGGCACGACCTTCGGCGTCACCGACGGCTGGCCGAAGTTCTTGGTCCAGGCGTCGATGTCGGCCTGCTTGAACGCGTCGAACTCGATGAGCCCGACGTTCTGGCCCGCGCCGGTGTAGGACCCGGACAGCTTGGTCATGCTGTAGGCCGTGCGGAACTGCGCGGGCGTGTAGCCGCCCGCGGGACCGCCGGGCCCGGCCGGCCCCTGCTTGATCGCCGGGCCGCTCGCGCGGTGCGCGACCGGGCGGTCGGACAGGCCGAGCACACTGCGCACGACCCCGCCGAGCGCGGCCGGGATCGAGGGCGCGGCGTCGTTGGCGTAGAAGTGCGCGCCGTCCGCGCCGGTGTAGTCGCCGAGCGACGTGCCGAAGGCGGCTTTCACCGCGTCGGCGGTGCCGGTGGCGTCGACGACCTGGCGGTTGCCCGCCACCGACGTCACCCGGAAGCCCTGGGTACGCAGGAAGTCCGTCACCTGCGCGACGTCGGACGCGGTCGGGGCGAAGCGCGCGTTGTACTGCTCACTGGTGAGGTAGTGGCGGTAGCCGGGTGAGCGCGGGTCGCTGACGGCGGCGACGAACCGGTTCAGGCCGGCTTCGTCGTGCGGGCGCAGCGCCACGGCGATCCCGACGCCGCGGTCTCCCGCGACGGCGGCGTCCCGGTGCGCGCCCGCCGGCGCCGCGATGCTGTCCGGCAAGGGGACCCGGGTGTTCTGGGCGTGCGCGACTGGCGGTCCGACGGCCAGCAGCGCCGCAGCGGTGAGGAAGGTGGTCGCCGCGGCGGCCGCTCTCCTGGCGCTGGGGAAGGGGGACATCTGTTTCCTCCGGGAGTGGAGTGGCGACGTTTCCTGCGGCACACCGGATGCAGTCGACGCCGGAGACCGGCCGAACGCTAATCACGGGCCGTCACCCGGAGAATCCCTGCGTGAACGTTCAGTTCCGTTCACGGTGAACCGGTTCGCGCCGGGTTCCGCCGCAGGTCGGCGGCGCGATCCGTAGCCAGTTGTCCACAGAGGTCCGGACGTGTTCAGTGCGGACGTACCTCGGGTGGATTGCCGCTTATGCCCCGGATTCCACCCTTCGGCCCTACCACCGATCGCGATCACCCGCCTACGGTCCGCGAACCCCTCGGAGTGGCGAGCTGTGGAGGTCCGATGGCCGGAAATGCCGTGGGAACGCGGGCCGTGCCGGTGGACCGCGAGCTGCGCCGGCTGCTGCGGCACGGCACCTTCGCGCAGGTGCTCGACCACGCGCTGGCCGTCCGCGGGCTGAGCCTGGAGCAGGTGCAACGACGGCTGGCCGCCCGCGGCGTGCGGGTCAGCCGCGCCGCGCTGAGCTACTGGCGGCGGGGCCGCAGCCGGCCGGAACGCGAGGAGTCGCTGCGCGCGGTGCGGGCGCTGGAAGACCTGATCGGGCTGCCCGGCGAGTCGCTGGTGGTGCTGCTCGGCCCGCCGCGTCCCCGGGGCCGCGGCGCCGAAACCGAACCGGGCGCGGTCGACCGCCGGCGGCTGTGGCCGTCCTGCGGGCCGGCGCTCGCCGCCATCGACGCGCCGCCGGAGGGCCAGGTGCGGTACCTGGACGTCCACGAGCACGTGCTCGTCGACCAGCGCCGCCGCCTGCGCGAGGTCCGGACGCGGCTGGTGCTCGAGGCGACGACCGACCGGACGGACCGGTGCGTCGTCTACGAATGGGCCGAGGAGTCGTCGCGCCCGGTCCTGGGTGAACTGCGGTACTGCCGGCAGGGCCGGACCCGGCCGCAGGAGGCGAGCACCGCCACGGTGTGCGAACTCCTGCTGGAGCAACGGCTTTCGGCGGGCGACCGCACGGTCGTCGAGTACACCTGGCGCTACCCGGGCGGTTCGGTGCTGACGTCGTTCCACCGGCGGTTCACCCGGCCGGTGCGGCAGTACCTGCTGCAGGTCGAGTTCACCGGCGAGGTGCCGCCGCACTGCGTCCCGTACCGGCAGCCGACCCTCAACAGCCCTCGGCAGCCGGGGAAACCGTTGTGGATCGGCGGGTCCGGGACGGCGCACCTTGCCGTCCCCGACGCCGGCCCGGGGCTGCTCGGCCTGCAGTGGGACTGGAACTGAGGCACCGCCCGTGTCCGTGGAGTTCGAGTCCTCACACACGGCGTTCTCGCTCGCGCTGGACGCCGCGATCGCCGAGTCCGGCCTGTCGCTGGAGCGGCTGCAGCGCCACCTGGCCGCCCGCGGCGTGACGCTGTCCCGGGCGTCGCTCTCGTACTGGCGCACGGGTCGCTCCCGGCCGGAGCGCGAGACCTCTTTGGACGCCGTCACGCACCTGGAAGACGTCCTCAACGTGCGCCCCGGCACGCTCAAGTCGTTGCTGGGCCCGAAAGCACCCCGCGGCCGCTGGCTGGGCGGGCCGCCCGAGCGGCTGGCCCGGCACCGGCTGTGGCCCGCACTGCACCCGCTCTCCGCGGAGCTGAAGCCGCCGCCGGACGGCCACGTGCGGTTCTGGTCCCTCCACGACACGCTGTTCGTCGACGACCACAGCCGTGAGCGGCACCTGCGGGTGCGCATGGTCGCCGAGGCCGCGATGGACGGCGTCGACCGGATCATGACGTTCTTCCAGGCCGACGGGCCCGAGCAGGACGATCCGGCCTACGAGGACCTGCAGTCCTGCACCCTGGGCCGGGTGCTGACCGACCGGGCCACCGGCCTGACCGCGGGCGAGCTCCTGCTCGACCGGACCCTGGCCGCCGGCGACGTCGCCGCGGTGACCTACACCCTGAGCTTCGGCCGGGGGCACGAGACCGACCACTACCACCACCGGTTCACCCGGCCCGCGCAGCTTTACGTCTGCCAAGTGCAATTCGCTTCCCGCATCCCGCGCCTCGCGCGGGAATTCGGACAACGACAGCTGGGCGGGCCGCGGACGCAAGGCCGTCCGTTACCCGTGGATTCGGGCCACGCGGTCACTTTCGCCACTCGTGACGTGCGCCCGGGCATCCTCGGCGTCAACTGGGAGTGGTAGCCAAATCTGTTTACAGCACTCGACGCAGTGCCGTTGACCTGGGGTTGTGAGACGTCCCAAGACAGTGACACGTCAGTTGTTCACTTAGCCTGTCCGCTTCCCGTTGCCGCCTTTACCGTTCTGGCCAGCTCTTTTCTTTGCGGTCTCCCCAGCTCCCCCCGGTGAAGGGAATTCCCATGTCCGTCAAGCACACCCTGTTCGCGGTCGCCGCCGCCGCGAGCGTCGCGCTCGCCGGTGCCCCGGCCGCGGTCGCGGCCCCGGCGACCACCACGGTCCACCACACCACCCAGTCGATGGCCTCGCTCTTCGGGACCACCGCCGCGCCGGCGGCGCCCGCCACGATCGGCGACACCTACCCCGCGAAGTGGCGCAACATCCCGCAGGACTCGGTGGTCGACGACTGGAACATGTACAACCGCGAGTGCGTCTCGTGGAACGCGTACAACATCGCGCGGCACGGCAAGAGCGCGAACAACTACGGCGACGCCAAGTACTGGGACGACAACGCCCGCAACCACGGCTTCCGCGTCGACAACACGCCGACCGCGGGCGCGACCGCGCAGACCGACGCCGGGCAGTACGGCCACGTCGCCATCGTGGACAGCGTCAACGGCAACCAGGTGACCGTCGAGGACTACAACTGGGACGGCACCGGCCACTACCTGCGGCACACGGTGAACAAGAACGACTTCCGCTACATCCACTTCTACGGCTGACCATCGGGCGCCACTCGCGTCCCGATCACCGGCACGCGAGTGGCGCGCCCACGGACGTTCGGCCATCGTTCAGGGGAAACCCACCTCCCGGAGGGCGTTCGTTCGGCCCGCCCCGGAACGCTGAACCGGCTCTGGATCCCCGACCCCGAGGACGGACACCGTGACCGAATCCCGTGCCCGCAGGCGCGTCTTCTGCCTCGTCGCCGGTTCGCTGCTGGCCACGGCCTGCGCGAGCGGCCCGGCGCACGCCGCCGCGGCCCAGGACGTCCACCTCAACGAGGTCGTGACCACGGGCAGCGTGAACGACTCCGTCGAGCTGTACAACTCGGGCACGGCCGCCGTCGACGTCTCGGGCTGGATCATCAAGGACGACCAGGACAACTCGAAGTACCAGATCGCCGCCGGGACGTCCCTGGCGCCCGGCGCGTTCCGCGCGTTCGACGTCCACAGCTCCTTCGGGCTCGGTTCGTCGGACAAAGCGCGGCTGTACCAGGCAAACGGCACCACCCTGGTCGACAGCGTCGGCTGGAGCGAGCACTCCGCCCCGTCGTGGTCGCGCTGCCCGGACGGGACCGGCCCGCTCACCGCGGCCCCGCTGACGCTCGGCGCCGCGAACAGCTGCGGCTCCGGCACCGCGCCGGTGGCGTGGCCCGGCGGCAGCTCGGTCACGACGGCCGACGCGTCGAACGTCTTCGGCGAAGACCTCAGCGGCCTGTTCCAGGACGGCGGTGTGCTGTGGGCCGCGCAGAACTCCGGCAAGCTGTGGCGCCTGCTGCCCAACGGTTCCGGCGGCTGGAAGCCGGACACCGCGAACGGCTGGTCGTCGGGCAAGACGCTGCGGTTTCCGGGCGGCTCCGGCAATCCGGACAGCGAGGGCGTGACGGTCACCGGTGGCGCGGCGTTCGTCGCCAGTGAGCGCAACGGTTCCGGCAGCAGCCGGACGTCCGTGCTGCGCTACGACGTGAGCGGTACCGGCGCCACGCTGACCGCGACGAAGGAGTGGAACCTGACCGCGGACCTGCCGCCGGTGGGCGCCAACCTCGGCTTCGAGGGCGTCACCTGGGTTCCCGACGCTTCGCTCACCGGCGCCGGGTTCGCCGACGCCTCGACCGGCGCGGCCTACGACCCCGGCCACTACGGCGCGCACAGCGGCGGCGTGTTCTTCGTCGGCGTCGAAGGCACCGGCATGGTGCACGGGTACGTCCTGCAGGACTCGGGCGCGTTCACCCGCGTGGCGTCCTTCGCCAGCGGGATGAGCGGCGTCATGGAGGTGCAGTGGGAGCCGCAGGCCGCGCGCCTGTGGGTGGTCTGCGACGACACCTGCCACGGCCAGCACCGGACGTTCCGCGTGAACTCCTCCGGGGCGTTCGCGACGACCGCGGTCTACAACCGGCCCACCGGCATGCCGGACTACAACAACGAAGGCTTCGCCCTGGCCGGCGCGAACGAATGCACCGGCGGTACCAAGCCCGTCTACTGGTCCGACGACAGCGACGACGGCGGGCACGCGCTGCGCAAGGGCACCGTCAGCTGCTGACCGAGCGTTCCTCACGACAATTTTTGCAGACTTCAGTACGTAAATTTCTGAAATCGGTCCGACTATTGCCAGTTCTTGGCCGGAAGCCTACAGTCGCCTCCCGGAACACGTACTCGTGCAACGGTGCCGAGAGGATCTGCAATGGCGATCTCCCGCAGGACGTTCATCGGCTCGGCCGCGGCGGCATCGGCCTGGGGAGCGCTTTCCCTCGCCGGTGCGCCCGGAGCGTCCGCCGCCGGCGGGCCGGGGGACGTCGTCGGCAAGATCACCGTCGGGTACCAGGGCTGGTTCGCCTGCGCCGGTGACGGCGCGCCGATCAACGGCTGGTGGCACTGGAGCCAGAACTGGGGGCAGACGCCGTCGACGGGCAACAACGTGATCAAGGCCTGGCCGGACATGCGCGAGTACACCCGCACCTACCAGACCGCTTACGCCAACTTCGGCAACGGCCAGCCCGCGACGCTCTTCTCGTCCTACGACCAGCAGACCGTGGACACGCACTTCCTGTGGATGCAGCAGAACGGCTGCGACACCGCCGCGTTGCAGCGCTTCAACCCCAACAGCAGCGAGGGCCCGACGC
Organism: Amycolatopsis sp. WQ 127309; assembly: GCF_023023025.1. Lineage (NCBI taxonomy): Bacteria > Bacillati > Actinomycetota > Actinomycetes > Pseudonocardiales > Pseudonocardiaceae > Amycolatopsis > Amycolatopsis sp. WQ 127309. The sequence goes on along the minus strand of NZ_CP095481.1, from coordinate 7,402,854 downwards.
GCGACGCGATGGCCGTGAAGGTCCGCAGCGCCGCCGAGGCGCACGGGCGGAAGTTCTACATCATGTACGACGCCACCGGCTGGGCGAACATGCAGCCGGAGATGAAGGCCGACTGGACGGCGAAGATGTCGGCGCACACGGCGTCGTCCGCCTACGCCCGCCAGAACGGCAAACCGGTCGTCTGCATCTGGGGTTTCGGTTACAACGACGGCAACCACCCGTGGGACGCGAACACCTGCCTCGACGTCGTGAACTGGTTCAAGGGCCAGGGTTGTTACGTCATCGGCGGCGTGCCCAGGGAATGGCGCACCAGCGACGGCGGCTCGCGGCCCGGCTTCGGCGACGTCTACCGCTCCTTCAACATGATCTCGCCGTGGATGGTCGGCGCGGTCGGCGACGCGGCGGGCTCGGACTGGATGTACCAGAACCTCACGGTGCCCGACCAGGCCGACTGCAACGCCCACGGGATCGACTACCAGCCGTGCGTGCTGCCCGGCGACGTCTCCGGCCGGCAGCGCGCCCACGGCGACTTCATGTGGCGCCAGTTCTACAACATGGTGCGCGCCGGCGTGCAGGGCATCTACATCTCGATGTTCGACGAATACGGTGAAGGCAACCAGATCGCGAAGACCGCGGAGAACGCGTCGATGACCCCGGCCGGCTCCGGCCTGTTGGCCCTCGACGAAGACGGAACGGCGTGCTCGTCGGACTACTACCTGCGCCTCACCAACGACGGCGGCCGCATGCTCAAGGGCCAGCTCGCCTTGACGGCAACCAGGCCGACGTCACCGACCCTGACCACGGGCGGCTCGACCGACCTGGCCCGCGGCCACGCCACGACCGAAAGCAGCCACACGCAGAACTACGGCGCGGGCAACGCCGTCGACGGAAATGCCGACAGTTATTGGGAAAGCACGAACAACGCGTTCCCGCAGTGGGTGCAGGTCGACCTCGGCGCATCGACCGCGGTGACGCGGATCGTGGTGGCCGTCCCACCGTCGAGCGCGTGGAGCACCCGGACGCAGACGCTGGCGCTGTCGGGCTCGTCCGACGGAACCACGTTCGACACCCTCTCCCCCGCGACGGGTTACGTGTTCGATCCCGCGCGGGGCAACAACGTCACCATCACGATCCCCCGCACCAGCCGCCGCTACCTACGCTTGACCTGCACCGGCAACACCGGCTGGCCCGCCGGGCAGATCGCCCGCTTCGAGGCCTACAACTGACGCCGCCGCGCTGACCGGCCGCGCTCGCGGTGTCACAACGTCGGCTGGGAGGCGACCAGCCGCGTCATGTGCTGTGACGGCAGGACACCCAGCTCGCGGTGCAGCAGCGCCCGGTAGTGCTGGTAGTGCCGCAACGCGGAGCCGCCGTTGCCCTGGGCCAGGTGCGCCGCGATCACCGTGCGGTGCGCGCTTTCCCGCACCGGGTCGATGGTGATCGCGGTGAACGCGGCCTCCAGCGCGGCCAGGTGCGCGCCGGCCGAGATGAGGTGCCGGGCGATCGCCTCCAGCGCGTGCAGCCGGACCTGCTCCCACCGCTGACGTTCGGGCACCAGCCAGTCCTCGGCCCAGTCGGGCAGCAGGTCCTGGGCCAGCTCACCGACCAGTCCCGCGCCGGGCTCGGGCCGCCCGGCCGGGCCGACGACGCGGTGGGCCGCTTCGAGCGTGCGGCAGAAGTCGACCGGCAGCGCCGCCGCCAGGTGCAGCCGGTCGACCGGCGTCTCCACGACCGGCCGGTCCGTGGCGCGGCGCACCTGCCACAGCGCCTGCCGCAGGTTGGCCGCCGCGCGCTGGGGGCGGCTCTCGGGCCACAGCTGCTCGGCCGTCGCGTGTCGGTCGACCGCGGCGCCGTCGCGGATGGCGAGGAAGGCCAGCAGGCGCTGCGAACCGCGGGGCAGCGCGACGCGTTCGCCGCCGGCCCGCAGCTCGAATCGGCCCAGCAGCACCACGTCCGCGTCCGATCTGTCGCCGTCGCCCATCGCCGTCCCCTCGTCCGCGCCGTCTTCCCCGGCGCCGTCCACCGGTCCACGAGCATGGCACCGCGAGTGTCTCCGGGCCGTCTTCCGGCCGCCTCCGCACGGCAGCGCGCGCGGCACCGGCCCTCAGTCGTGCGCGGGCTTGACTTCCGGCCCGGCGGTCACCCGGTCGGGAGCGTGGCACGACAGCGCGTCGCCGGACCGCGCGGAAACCGGGCCGCGTGGGTACCGCCAATGGCCCAACAGCCCCGTTTCCGCCCGTCCAGCCCATCGTGTGACGCAGGCGGCGCGGAGATCACCCGTGGTGCGCGACGACGACGTGCGCGCGACGGCGCGTCCGGAAGGTGTGGTCCCAGGGTCGCATCGGCCCGGACACCACACAGCACGAACGAGGAGCACACCATGCCGGACGGACAGCTCAAGAGCGTCGACATCCAGATCGCCGCGGCCGACCTCGAAACCCTGAAGAACAGCCAGTACCAGCTCTGCTTCGCGAAGAAGGTCAACAACTCCTACAACGTGGTCTGGCAGTCGGCCGCCGACTACCTGTCCGAGAACACGTTCTCGTGGCAGCCGCTGTACGAGCTCTTCGGCAGCAACGACTTCAAGGGCGACGTGACGGTGCACGTCGCGACGAACAAGGTGTCGATCGGCCTCGGTGACGAGGCGACGCTGGACAAGAACGGGGTGCTCGGGGACGCCTCGTCGGGCGGCCCGGCGACCGGCATCACGCTGGTCAACGACTACGGCCCGATCCACCCGGGGCTGTGCGCGTACTCGACCGACATCAGCGGCCGGGGCACGACCACCCCGATCTACGTCGCCGAGAACCAGGTCGTCGCGGGCAACGACGTGCTGACGCCGGTGGAGAGCGTGCAGGTGTGGTTCGAGCAGGACATCGCCACCAGCACGATGTTCAGCACGGCCCGGTCCAACGCCATCGAGATCGATCTGACCGACCACAACACGGCGACCCGGCTCTACAGCGGCGGTGCCTGGTCGACGCCGAAGACCAACGCGCTGTTCGTCGACCCGAAGGCCATCCTGACCGTCATCGCGGCGCTGACCGCGGCGGTGGTCATCCAGGACCTGGCGTCGAAGATCGCCTCGAAGCTGACCGGGGTCTACAAGGACGTCAAGGTCGACGTGACCACGATGGGCGGCAACACCGTGAAGATCGAGTACCGGGAGCAGCAGGGCCTCACGGCGGTCAGGCAGAACCAGACCCGGCTGCTGCTGCAGAACCGGACCGCCGTCGACCAGCTCGCCGGCTTCGCGCTCGAGTCGTTCGCGCAGCTCGGCGTGGGTTACCTGACGCTGAACGCGACGACGGCGAGCTGACCCGTCGCGCCGGCCCCGGAGCCTGCCCGGCTCCGGGGCCGGTGCGGGCTACTCTGGAGTAGACACAGTCGTGCGGCGCAGTGGGGGGAACGTGGCCCGGTTCGGCAAAGCGGTCGTCGAAGGTACCTTGCTGCGGGCGAAGCCCGTGGTCCGGTGGGGACTCGGGCACGCACTGCCGCGGGCCGTGCTGCTGCGCGGCGCCCGGCGCGGCGACCTGCAGGGCCGGCTGGTCGACGACGCCGCCGCGGGCCGCGACCTGAGCGGGCTGTTCGACGAGATCCGGGCCGCCGGACCGGTCGCCCGGACACGTTTCGGCTGGATCACCACGCAGCACGCCGCCGTCCGGGAGGTGCTCTCCAGCGACGACTTCCGCACCGGCGTGCTCGGCTCCGACGGCTCCGCGCTGGGGCGGCTGCTGGAGTGGTCGGCCGGTGAGCACCTGCACCCGGTGCGGCCGCCGTCGCTGCTGGCCGTCAACCCGCCCGAGCACACCCGCTACCGCAAGCTCGTCACCGGCGTGTTCACCGCGCGCGCCGTCGAGCAGCTGCGCGGCCGGGTCCAGGCGATCGCGGACGAGGTGCTCGACGCCATCGACCCCACCGGCCCGGTCGACCTCGTCGAGTCCTACTGCGGCCTGCTCCCGGTGACGGTGATCAGCGAGATCCTCGGCGTCCCGGCCACCGAGGTGGGCAAGGTGCTGTCCCTGGGCGCGGCGGCGGCGCCGAGCCTCGACCTCGGCCTGGGCTGGCGCACGTTCCGCGACGTCGAGACGGCGCTGGCGGAGTTCGACACCTGGCTGGGCGAGCACCTGGACCACCTGCGCCGCCACCCCGGCGACGACCTGTTCAGCCGCCTGGTCGCGGCCCGCGACGACGGCGTCGGGCTCACCGAGGCCGAGCTGAAGTCGACGGCGGGCCTGGTCCTCGCGGCCGGCTTCGAGACGACGGTCAACCTGCTGGGCAGCGGCATCGCCCTGCTGACCGCCCACCCGGACCAGCTCAGGACCCTGCGCGAGCGGCCGGAGCTGTGGACCAACGCGGTAGAGGAGGTACTACGCCACGACCCGCCGGTCCTGCTGACGGGCCGGCTGGCGGTCCGCGCCACGGAGGTCGCGGGCGTCCCCCTGCCACGAGGAGCGCTGGTGACGACGGTACTGGCCGGCGCGAACCACGACCCCCAGGTCTTCGCGGATCCGGAGACGTTCGACGTGACCCGGGCCCGAGCCCGCGACCACGTGGCTTTCGGCGCAGGCAGGCACCACTGCCTGGGAGCGGCACTGGCCCGAATGGAGGGCGAGATCGGCCTGCGAACGATCTTCGACCGGTTCCCCAGCTTGGCCTTGAGCCCGGGAAGCCGCCGCCGAGAGACCCGAATCCTGCGAGGCTACGAGTACCTGCCGGCCACCCTCACCTAGCGGCGTTCCCCGGCGACACAACGCAACAGCTCGTTGGCGCGACGCGAGCAACCTCCCGGCACCCCGCCCAGGTGCGGGACACTCCCGACGAAGCCATCCAAGGGCCCTCGCGGCTCCGGCGGACCGACTTCCTCGCGAGACCACCTGACCGCCCACCAGGCGCGCGGAGACCTATCGGCGAGGCCACCCGAACGCCCATCAGGCGTGCGGAGACCTCCCGGCGAGGCCACCCAGAAGGCATCGGCTGTCCGGGTGCGGGGCGGCCTTCCGACGGGAGGGCTCGGCGCAGGCGGTCAGTGGTGTGCGGCGCGCAGGGCTCGTTCGATCTCGTCCTGGCCGAGTGCGCGGGAGCTGACGTAGTACAGCACCACTCCGGGTGGCAGGTCGCCGTCCCAGGCGGGGTTGACCGTCAGGCCGTTCGCGCCGCGGACGGCCAGTACCGTGGCGCCGAAGGTCCGGCCCAGTGCGGCGCGGCAGCGTTCGACCTGCAGGGCGCCGAGGCGTTCCGGGACGGTGACCGAGTACGTGCCGGCGCCGCCGGCGGTCATCAGTTCGGTGTAGACCTCGGCGATGCCCGGCGAGACCACCTCTTCGACGACCATCCGCGGGGTGTGCCACTGGACGCAGGTGATCCGCGGGTCGACGTAGCCCATCAGCTCGGCCCGTTCCATGTCGCGCATCGTGACCACCACGTGCGCCGACGTCGAGGCGTGCTCGACGAGGACCGCCACCGCCAGCGCCTCGTTGTCGTCCCGCACGTCCACGAGCACGGTGGCGGCCCGCTCGACCCCCGCCCGCGACAGCACCTCCGGCGCGGTGAGGTCGCCGCGGACGAACTCCACCGGCTGCGCCGGCATCGGGTGCACCGGCACCTCGTCGCCCGCGCACAGCACCAGTCCGGTGATCCCGTCGGCCAGCAGCTGCGCCACGAGCCGCTCGGTGCGTCCGGCGAGGTAGCCGACGAGCACGACGTGGCCGCTCAGCTCCGTCGGTTCCAAGCCCTGCATCCGCCGTCCCTTCGCTTGCTCGAGCAGCGCCGCGAGCCGGGTGAAGACCGTGGTGAGCGTGGCGATCCCGCCGACGATCACGTACACCCCGACGAAGTGCCCGGCCGCCGTCGCCGGCGAGAAGTCGCCGTACCCGACCGTCGCCGCGGTCACGACGAAGTACCACCAGTAGTTGCCCGGTTGGACGAGGTCGCTGCCGGCCGGCTCGGCCAGCGCCATCAGCGGCCAGCTGGTCGCGAACACGAACACGACGACCACCACCGGGAGCGTCCACCCGGCACGCAGGATCCAGCGCGCGAACAGGCGGGAAAGGATGAAAGGCACGCCCTCTCCTCACCGAACGCCACCACCCGGACACGCCACCCTCAGCGTCCCTTGAGGACAGTTCCGGATCACAAGATCACACGGGCGGACCAGGCACAACGGCCTTTACCCGACCGTGACGGCCGCAGGACCGCACCAGCTTCCCGGGACTCGGCGGTCACAGTCGGTGCGATTCGGCGCGGGCGGGACCGGCGTGGCAGGGGCCTCGCTACCCAGGCTGATCACGACGAAGTTCGCGGATGATCGCCACACGCTCCCGCGGGGTGGCGCCTTCCAAGGCGATCTCGAGCGCGTGCCGCTGGCTCTCCGCCCGGATCCGGGCGAGCACACACCGTGCGATCGCCGCGATCATCGCGGTGGCTGATGGTCCTATCCACAGCCAGCTCCACGTCACGTGTCCTCCTGACCTCGAGTCGGCCTCGAGACGGCCTGTTCGAAGCTGGAGAGATGTCTACGCTGGTCAGCGAACGCCCGGGATGCCTCGTTACATCTGGTTACGTCCGTATAGAGCCAGTCTTCCAAGCGCTCTTCCGCGGCAGTATTCCCTGCCTTCCGGGAGGCAACGACAGCGCGACGGCACGCGGCGGGATCTTGATCGTTTACGTCGGTTTATGGTGCTGCAAAATGATGCTGGACAGGCGCACTGGGGGTCGCTTCACCGTGTTCACGCGCACGCCGGCCATGTCAGCAGCTACCGGATTTCGGCATGGCTGAAGGCACGGGCCGATCGAGCGGAGTTTCCGGGCGATTGGCCGAAGCTGTCCCACACCTCGGTCCACAAGGCGCTGGTCGAGCCCACGATGCCGAGCTGGTCGACGACGTTGGGCATCGTCGAAGCACTCATAGTTCTCGGCCGCCTACCGGATGATCACGGCATTGTCGAACGACTCAGGCAACTGTGGGAGACCGCGTTCGAAGATCTGCGCGACACCGTCGAGGATTCGGCCGAGCCGGACGAGCGGCCTGCCGACACGACCACCCTCGAGGCCGACGCCGCTCCGGATGACACAGCCGAGCTGGTGGTGCTGGCCGTGGACGACGAGCCGTACGGTCTTGACGAACTCGTTCACTGCCTACGGCACAATCCGCACGTGATGAGGGTCTTCCCGGCAATCGACGCGTCCGAGGCGTTGCGCCTCTTGTCCACGGACGATCCCCGCATGCGCGATCGCCGAAACCGCGGGCTGCCGATCGTGGACGCGGTCTTCGCCGATGTTCGCCGCCCTGCGACCGTCCCCCGCACTGGTCTTCGTGGCCGCGCACGCCGACGAAGCGGTCAACGCCTTCGAACTCGGTGCCGTCGACTACGTACTCAAGCCTTACATGCAGGATCGCCTCGACCGAGCGGTTGCCCGAGTGTGGCACCAGCGCCAGTCGAACGCGACCGGCAGCTGACGATTCGCCACTATTGCGCAGCCACCAGCGGTGCTTATCGGTTCGACAACGCAAAGAGGCCGTTGGTGCGATGACCTCTTTGCGCGGCAACAATGCGTGTGTCCGAAGGTGGCGGAATACCGAGAACAACAGGCCGGGAGCCGGGTCAATGGGGTGTGGCACCTCCAGCGGGTGGGCGGTTCAAGCCCAGGTGGTCGCGCAGGGTGGAGCTGGTGTACTCCGTGCGGTAGCGGCCCTTGCGTTGCAGGATCGGGACCACGTGGTCGACGAACGCCGTCAGCTCGTACGGCAGCGTTGAGCCCATGATGGTGAACCCGTCTACCGCGCCGGCGTCCTGCCAGGCCATCACGTGCGTGGCCAGCTGTTCGGGCGTGCCGACGAAGTGGGACTGACCCGCGCCGCTCTTGAGCTGCAGGGCCAGGGCTCGCAGGGGTAGCTCCGGCTGCGCGCGCTGGAGGGCGAACAGCTCGTTCGCGCGGCTCGAGACGTTCGCCGTTCCGGTCCACAGCTCCGCGGGCAGCGGGGCGTCCGGGTCGAAGCCGTCCGGGTCCAGGCCGGCCGTGTACAAGATGTTCTGCCAGCGGAACTCCGGGCTCGCCAGCTCTTCCAGCCGGCGGGCCTTCTCCTGGGCCTCGGCCTCGGTGCCGCCCAGCGTCACCATCAGCGCCGGGAGGACGAGCACCTGGGCCGGGTCCCGGCCCGCGGCCGCCGCCTGGGCGTGGAGCTCGGTCCGGAACGCGGCCGCGGCCTCCAGTGACGGTGGCCCGGAGAACACCAGCTCGGCGTACCGCGCGGCCAGCGCGATGCCGGCCGGGGACTGTCCCGCCTGGACCAGGACCGGGCGCCCCTGCGGCGAGCGCGGGAACGGCAGGATTCCCTCGACGTCGTAGAAGTCGCCGTGGAAGCGGGGCGCGTGGAGCTTGGCGCGATCCGCCCACACGCCGCGTTCGCGGTCACCGACGACGGCGTCGTCTTCCCAGCTGTCCCACGCGCGGGTCACGACGTCGACGAACTCGTGGGCCCGCGTGTACCGGTCGGCGTGGTCGGGGTGGGCGCGCTCGCCGAAGTTCGCCGCGGCCAGCGGGGTGATGGTGGTGACGATGTTCCAGCCCGCGCGGCCGCCGCTGAGGTGGTCCAGCGTCGCGAACCGGCGGGCCAGCTCCCACGGCTTGTTGTAGGTCGTGGAGCCGGTCCCGATCAGGCCGATGTGGCTGGTGACCGCGGCCAGGGCCGAGAGCACCGAGATCGGGTCGAACTGCGTCTGCGGCAGGTGCGTGGCCCGGTACTCGGCGATGGCGATGTTGTCGGCCAGGAAGATCGTGTCCATCAGGCCGCGTTCGGCGATGCGCGCGATGTCCGCGTAGTACGGCAGCCCGAGCACGCCGCGGACGTCGTCCTCGACGACGCGCCAAGCGGACTCGTGGTACCCGTTGGGCCAGATGAAAGCGTTGAAGTGCAACTGATCCGCGCTCACGGAACGACTCCTCGTGTTGTGCCGCCGTCAGGCGAGACCCTGCTGCGACAGCCAGTCCTTCGCGACGTCGGCCGCCGGCTCACCGTCGGAATCGACGCGCTTGTTCAGCTCGCGCATGCCGTCGGTGCTGAGCTTCGCGCTCACGGCGTTGACGACGGTCGCGAAGTCCGCACCCCGCGCGTCGAGCACCTTCTTGTTCACCGCCGGCACCACGTTCTCCGTCGGCACCATGCTCAGGTCGTCCTTGAGCGCGACGTACTGCGGGTCGCCCGCGGACGGGCTCACCGAGTCGACCGGGATCACCGTGACCGCACCGGAGTTGAGCTGCTGCACGCGCGGCCCGACCTCCTGCACGGTCTGGAAGGACGCGTTCGTCAGGTGGTAGACGTCGGTCAAGCCCTTGAAGCACGTCAGCCGCTTCTCACACTCCGGACCACCGGCCAGGACGACCTTGTCGAGCTTCTTCAGGTCGCTGATGGTCGCGATGCCCTTCGACTTCGCGAGATCGGCCTTGACGATGTAGGTGTTCTTGTCCTCGGCCGGGGCGTAGTCCAGCAGCGAGACGCCGCTGGGCTCGAACAGCTTCGCCAGCTGGTCGTGCTCCCCCTTGGCGTCCTTGACCGGCTCCGCACCGAAGCCGGTGGTGATCGCGGAACCCTGGTACTCCGGGATGAACTGCAGCTCACCGGACTTCAGGGACGGGTAGATCAGCTCGCGCGAGCCCAGGTTCAGCTTCCGGGTCACCGGGTAGCCCTTGGCCTCCAGCGCCTGCGCGTAGATCTCGGCCAGGATCTGGCTGTCGGTGAAGTTGAAGGACGCGACGACGATCGGCGCCCCGCCCTTGCCCGGCGCGGCGGGCTTGTCAGCGCTGTCGCCGCCCCCGCACGCGGTCAGGCCGAAGACGGCCGCCGCCACCACCGCGGCCGCTCGAAGGTTCCGGCTCCAGCGCACGTGCCCACACTCCTCGTTCCCATGATCCAGACATCCACGACCCTAACCAGCGGGTACGACAGAAACCACATGCTGGGAACACGACGGCACAGGCTGTGCCCGCCGTAACCCGATCCGGTCAACTAACCCCACTGGTCACTTTTACAGGTTAGGATCAACCCAGCGACTTTGTCAACCGGCGAGGTCCACATCCTGAACACCCGTGCGGGGACCACCCGCGACGGGATACCTGTGCAGTACCCGGAAGCGAGGTGATGGGGCATGGCATCCGACGACGTCGAGGCGTTCGACTCCGTGCTCGACGCGATCGGCGGCACCCCGCTGATCCGGCTCGCGCGGATCGCGCCGCCGGCCGGCCCGCGGATCTACGTCAAGGCCGAGTTCCTCAACCCGGGCGGCAGCGTCAAGGACCGCGCCGCGCTCTCGATGGTGCTCGACGCGGAACGCTCGGGCGCGCTGCCGGCCGGCGGGCTGATCGTCGAAAGCACCTCCGGCAACACCGGGATCGGGCTGGCGATCGTGGCGGCCCAGCGCGGCTACCGGCTCACCGTCGTGCTGCCGGACAAGAGCAGCCGGGAGAAGACCGCGATCCTGCGCGCCTACGGAGCCGGCGTCGTGGTCACCCCCGGTGCCGTACCGCGCGAAGACCCGGCCCACGTCTCGCAGGTCGCGCGCCGGCTCGCCGAGGAGAACGGCGGCTGGCTCGCCGACCAGTACGACAACCCGGCCAACCCGGCCGCTCACGAAACGACCACCGGGCCGGAGATCTGGCGGCAGACCCGGGGCCGGATCACCCACTTCGTCGCCGGGATCGGCACCGGCGGCACCATCAGCGGCGCCGGCGCCCACCTCAAGCGGGTCAGCGGCGGCCGGGTGCGGGTGATCGGCGCCGATCCCGAGACCTCCGTCTACTCGGGCGGTGACGGCAGCCCCTACGTGGTCGAAAGCATCGGGCACTACCTGCACCCGGACACCGTCGAGGACACCTGGCCCCGCTCCTACCACCGCGACGTCGTCGACCACGTCGAACCGGTCGGTGATCGCGAGTCACTGCTGACCACGCGACGGCTGGCGCGCGAGGAGGGCCTGCTGCTCGGAGCTTCCGCGGGCACGGCCGTCGCCGCCGCGCTGCGCCTGGCTGCCGGGCTGGGGCCGGACGACCTGATCGTCGTCGTGGTCCCCGACTCCGGTCGCTCGTACCTGTCCAAGTACTACGACGACGACTGGCTCCGGCACCTCGGTTTCCTCACCGAGCACGCGGGCGAGCAGACCGTGGCCGAGGCCGCCGGCCCGTTCCCGGCCGCCGCGCCCGGCCTGGCGGTGACGGCGTCGGTCGGCAGCGCGCTCGCCGTGGCCGACCGCCATCCCGGCGCCGGACCGCTGTGGCCGGTCGGCCCGGACCGGCCCGGCGCCACGGGCCCACCGTCGGTGGCCGAGGTGACCGGCGCGCTCGACGTCACGGAGCTCCGCTTGCTGACCGCGGCCGGTGTGGCCCGCCCGGCCGACCCGATCGCCGAATACGTCACCGGTCCCCTGCCCGCGGTCGGCATCGGCGAAGGCCGCCGGGCCGCCGCGGATCGGCTCGGCGCGCACGAAACCGCGTGGGTCCTCGTCGACGGGCGCGTCGCCGGATTCGTCCACAAGGGACAGCTAGAACCAGCCGGAGAAAGGACTGCGGGCACGTGAAGTTCCTGCTCATCACCCTGATCACCCACGTACCGGACCCGGTCACCGGCGTCCTCACCCCGACCGACCAACGGCTGCTGGACGTCGTCGCGAACGCCGAGCTGGCCGAAGAGCTCGGCTTCGACGGCTACGGCGTCGGCGAGCGGCACGAGCGGCCGTTCATCTCCTCCTCGCCGCCGGTCGTGCTGAGCCACATCGCCGCCCGGACGTCCCGGATCCGGTTGTTCACCGCCGTCACCACGCTCAGCCTGCTCGACCCGGTCCGCGCGTTCGAGGACTACTCGACCCTGGACAACCTCTCCGGCGGCCGGCTCGAACTGATCATCGGCAAGGGCAACGGCGCCGCCCAGCGCGAGCTGTTCCACGTCACCCCGGACGACCAGTGGGACCGCAACTCCGAGGGCTACGAGCTGTTCCGGAAACTCTGGCGCCAGGACAAGGTCACCTGGTCCGGGCGGTTCCGGCCGTCGCTGACCGAAGCCGAGGTCTGGCCGCGACCCCTGCAGCAGCCGATCCGCGTCTGGCACGGCAGCGCGACCAGCCGCGAATCCGTCGACCTCGCCGCGAAGTGGGGTGATCCGCTCTTCTCCGCGAACGTCACCAACCCCGTCGAGCCCTATGCCGAGCTGGTCCGCCACTACCGCGAACGGTGGGCCCACCACGGCCACGACCCCGCGGCCGCCGTCGTCGGCGCCGGGACCGCCGGGTACTACGCCGCCGAGACGTCGCAGGAGGCGCTCGAGGTCTACCGGCCGATCTTCGAGAGCCGGCTGGCCCTGCAGACCCGGCTCGGCCTCGAACCCGTCTTCCCGACGCTCGAGGACTTCGTCGAGCGCAGCTCGGCGCTGATCGGCAGCCCAGCCCAGATCACCGAGAAAGTCCTGCGCTACCACAAGGAACTCGGGCACCAGGTGATGCACCTGCACGCCGACCGCGACGGGCTCACCGCCCGGCAGCACCGCGCCACCCTCGAACTGTTCCAGTCGGACATCGCGCCCGCGCTGCGGCGGGAGATCCCCGACCCGCCGTGGCCCGCCGGAAAGGACCGCCATGCCTGAAGTCCCGTTGTCGGTGCTGGACCTCGTCCCGATCAGCACCGGGTCCGGCGCCGCCGAGGCCGTGCGCAACGCCGTCGACCTCGCGCAGCACGCCGAAGGCTTCGGCTACCACCGCTACTGGTTCGCCGAGCACCACCTCAACCCCGGCGTCGCCGGCGCGTCACCACCCGTGCTGATCGCCCTCGTCGCCGGGGCCACCGAGCGGATCCGGCTCGGGTCCGCGGGCGTGCAGCTCGCGCACCGGACACCACTGGCCGTCGTCGAGGAGTTCGGTCTCGTCGCGGCCTTGCACCCGGGGCGGCTGGACCTCGGGCTCGGCCGCAGCGGCAAGCAGCTCGTCCGCGAGTACGCCGCGGCCGCGGCCGCGCCACCGCCGACCACCCAGGCGAGCAACGGCCTGCTCATTCCCGAGAAGCCCGACTTCAGCACGCTCGCCCGCTCGTCGCGGATCGGCCTGACGTTCGGGCTGCTGCAACAGCCCGGCGCCGAATCACCGGACTACGGCGAACAGGTCGACGACATCCTCGCCTTCCTCGGCGGCACCTACCGTTCCGCCGAAGGGCTCGACGCGCACGCCGTGCCCGGCGAGGGCGCGCAGGTCGAGATCTGGATCCTCGGCAGCAGCGGCGGGCAGAGCGCGTCCGTGGCCGGTCGCAACGCCCTGCGGTTCGCCGCGAACTACCACGTCAGCCCGTCCAGCGTGCTCGACGCCGTCACCGCCTACCGGCAGGCGTTCGTGCCCTCGGCGGCCCTGCCGAAGCCGTACGTCGCGGTGTCGGCCGACGTCGTCGTCGCCGAAGACGACGCCACCGCGCGGGAACTGGCCAGCGGCTACGCCCTCTGGGTCCGCTCCATCCGCCGTGCGGAGGGGGCGATCCTCTTTCCCACGCCGGAAGAAGCCGCCGCCCACGTCTGGAGCGATGAAGACCGGGCCCTGGTCGCCGACCGCGTCGACACCCAGTTCGTCGGCTCCCCCGCCACGGTGGCGGCCCGGCTGCGGCAGCTCCAGGAGGCGACGGGCGCCGACGAGCTCGTCATCACCACCATCACCCACGCGCACGCCGACCGCGTGCGGTCCTACGAACTGCTCGCCGAGCAGTGGAACCGGGGGTGAGGCCAGTGGGCTAAGCCTGCCCGGTCAGCAGCTTCACGAGACTGTGCGGGGTCTCCTCGCCGAAGCAGAGGTCGAAGTCTCGCGCGGCTTCGGTGGCGGCTTCGGCGCTGCGCGGGAACAGCGACTGCTCGTAGTCGGCGAGCGCGGCTTCGACGTCGCCGGGGTGCGCGGCGATCGCCTTGCCGAGCTCGGCGGCGTCGAACATGGCCAGGTTGGCGCCTTCTCCGTTCGGGACGCAGAGGTGGGCGGCGTCGCCGAGCAGGGTCACCCCCGGCACCCGGTCCCACCGGTGCCCGGTCGGCAGGGTGTTGATCGGGCGCAGCACCAGCGGGGTCTCGCCGTCGGTGATCAGCGCGGTGAGCTCCGGGGCCCAGCCGTCGAACTCCGCCACGATCCGGGCGGTGGACGCCGCGGCGTCGGTGAAGTCGATGCCGGCGAACCACTCCTGCGGCTTCGACAGCACCACGTAGGTGTGGAGGTTCCCGCCGCTCTCGCGGTGCGCCTGGATCCCCTTGCCCGGTTCGAGCGAGAACAGGGCCCCGCCGCCGACCGCCTTCGCGCTGTCCGGGTGCCGGGTGTCGCTGTCGAACAGGTACGTCTCGACGAACGACGTGCCGACGTACTCGGGGGTGGCGTCCGAGAGCAGCGACCGGACCCGGGACCACGCGCCGTCCGCGCCGACCAGCAGGCTCGTGACGACGGTCGTGTCGTCGGCGAAGGTCACTTCGTGGCGGCCGTCACCGAGGGTGCGGACGCCGCTGACCTTGTGGCCCCACCGGACGGTGCCGTCCGGGAGGGAGTCGAGCAGGACCTGGCGCAGCTCGCCGCGTTGCACTTCGGGGCGGGCGCCGGTGCCGTCGTCGGGTTCGTCGAGCAGCACGGTTCCGTCCCGCTCGAGGATCCGCGTCGCTTCGCGGCCCTCCAGGATCAGGTTGCGGAATTCCTCGGTGAGGCCGGCGGCCTCGAGGGCGAGCTGGCCGTTGTAGTCGTGGATGTCCAGCATGCCGCCCTGCGTGCGGGCGGCCGGCGACGCCTCGGCCTCGTAGACCGTGGCCGGGATGCCGTGGACGTGCAGGACGCGGGCGAGGGTGAGGCCGCCGAGACCGGCGCCGATGATCGTGACCTGGGTGTTCATGGTGTCTCCTCCGGGTTCGAGGCCGTCGAGCCTCACTGGAACGTCATTCCATCTTGGAACACCATTCCAGATGTGTCAAACTGGAGGCATGGCCACACGCACGCGCCGGACCCCGCGGCGCACAGAGGCGCTCTCCCGCGAGCGCATCGTCGAGACCGCCGTCGAAGTGCTCGACGCGGCCGGCGAAGGCGGGCTGACGTTCCGGGTGCTGACCGAACGCCTCGCCACCGGCGCCGGCGCGATCTACTGGCACGTGGCGAACAAGGGCGAGCTGCTGGCCGCCGCGACCGACGCCGTCGTCGCGCGGGCCATGGCGCCCGGGAAGGCCCAGGGCACCCCGCAGGACGAGGTGCGTGCCGTCGCGCTCGGCCTGTTCGAGGCGATCGACGACCACCCGTGGCTCGCCACGCAGCTCACGGCGCAGTTCGCCCGCAGCCCCTGGGGCTCGGTGACCCCGCGGATCTTCGAAAGCCTCGGCCGGCAGGTCCGCGCGCTGGGCGTGCCCGAAGGCAGCTGGTTCACGGCGACCTCGGCGCTGGTGCACTACATCCTCGGCGCCGCCGGCCAGAACGCCGCGAACTCCGCGAGCGGCCGCGCGCTCGAGCCCGGCATCGACCGCTCCCAGTTCCTCGACGCCGTGTCGACGGCCTGGGAAGAGCTCGACCCCGACGAGTACCCGTTCACCCGGGCCGTCGCGGCGCAGCTGCGCGAGCACGACGACCGTGAGCAGTTCCTCGCCGGGGTCGATCTGATCCTGGCCGGCATCACCCACCGGTGAGCCGTGTAGGGCGTTATACGGTGCTCAGCCGGTGAGGTCGCCTTCCTCCTCGTTGCGGCCGGCGTAGAAGGCCAGCTTGTCCTCGTCCACCGTCACGCCGAGGCCGGGTCCGGACGGGACGCGCAGGCGGCCGTCGGTCAGTTCCAGTGGTGCGACGATGTCGTCCGCGTGCAGGTAGTACATGCTGTCGATGGCCCGTGACAGGACCGGGGTGCTCGCGACCACGGCGAGGTGCGCGGCCGTCGCGATGCCCAGTTCGCCGCCGCTGTGGAGGTTCATCCCGAGGCCGAACGTCTCGCAGTGGGCGGCCAGCGCCTTCGTCGCCGCGATGCCGCCCCACTTGTAGACGTCGCCGTGGATCACGTCGACCGCGCCGAGCCGGACCGCCGGGGCGAACTCCTCGAAGCGGACCACGCACATGTTGGTGCACAACGGGATCCGCACCTTCGCCCGCACCTGGGCCATGCCCTCGATGCCGACGCACGGGTCCTCCAGGTACTCCAGGTCCAGCTCCTCCAGCGCCAGTCCCGCGCGGATCGAGTCGGGCACGGACCACGCCGCGTTCGGGTCGACGCGCAGCTCGACGTCCGGCAACGCCCGGCGCAGCTCGCGCATGATCGCGACGTCACCGCGGACGTCCTTGGTGCCCTTGAGCTTCACGGCCGTGAAGCCGCCCTCGGCGACCACCTTCGCCGCGTACTCCCCCAGCCCCTGGGCCAGTTCGCGGCCGGCCGCGCCGGGCGCGTCGGCGCGGGTGATCAGCGCGGTGATCGGCACCTCGGCGCGCACCGGGCCGCCGAGCAGGTCGGTCACGGACTGGCCGGTGGCCTTGCCCATCAGGTCCCAGCAGGCGACGTCGAGCGCGGCCAGCGCCGCGTACCCGAGGTAGCCGTGGAAGAACGGCACCATGTGGTGCCGCCGGTGGAACGCCTCCAGCGCGAACGGGCTCGTGCCCACCAGCTCGGCGCCGAGCTTGCGCACCAGCTCCGCGACCGGGCGGCCCCACATGGTCTCGCCCCAGCCCTCGACGCCGGTGTCGGTGCGCAGCCGCACGACGGTGCGGGTCTCGCCCGTCTTCGTCTCGAACGAGCTGGTGAACGGGTTGGTCAACGGCAGGTTCACGACCCGCACGTCGACGTCGGTGATCTTCATGCCTCCCCTTCGGCGTGGGTAACGCGGGTGGCCGCGTCGAACGCGCGGATCGCGTCCGCCAGCGCGGTCACCCGGTCTTCGAGCAGGTCCGCGCCGCCTTCGGCGGTCGCGGTGGTCGCGTCGTCGGTGCTGCCGCCCGCGCGGGCCCATTCGCCGTGGCGTTCGACGGTCAGGCCCGGGTACGGCGGGTACGCGAACAGCGGTGGCGGCGTGACGTCGGCGCGCGGTTCGCGGGGCCGCACGAGATCGCCGTGGGTGGCGAGCATCAGCGACGTCTCGAACACCCCGGCGTGACCCGGCGAAGAGCCGTCGCCGAGGGAGAAGTAGGAGCACGCCGCGAGCGCGACGTCGGCCCGCAGCGCGTACTCCTTGACGGCGAGCCGCATGATCTCGTCGTTGCCGCCGTGGCCGTTGACCACGAGGATCCGCCGGAAGCCGCTGCCGGCGAGCGAGTCCAGGACGTCGGCGAGCACGGCCTGCAGGGTCGACGCCCGGAGCGAGACGGCGGCGGCGAACAGGTGGTGCGGGCTGTGGCCGAACGGCAGCGCGGGCAGCCGCACCACGACCGGGTCGGCCACCCGCGCCAGCGCGCCGTCGACGACGGCTTCGGCGAGCATCGTGTCGGTGCCCATCGGCAGGTGGACGGCGTGCTGCTCCTGCGAACCGATCGGCAGCAGCGCGATCGCCGACCGCCCGGCGTCGCGCACCTCCCGCCAGGTCATCCGCGTCAGTTCCGGCACGTGGTCTCCCCTCCGGAGCCGGGTCGTGGCATCGTGATCGCATGAGCACCGGCGAACGCCCGGCCCTGCGGCTGGTCCCGGCGCCGGCCGCGCCCGAGGCCGGCGCGGGCCCGGTGCTGGGCGCCGTCGAGCTGCTGCCGGGCCGGGTCCGGGCCGCGCTGCTCGACCTGTCCGGCACCGTGCTGTGGCGCGCCGAGGCGACCTACCCGCGCGGCGCGGCGGACCGGGCCGAGATCGACGCCGCGCTGGCTGAGGTCACGCGGTTCCCCACGCCGCCGGTGGGCGTCGGCGTGGCTGCCGCGGGCCTGGTCGACGCCGACGCCGGTGTGATCATCGAGGTCAACGAAGTGCCCGCGCTGCACGGTTATCCCGTCGCGGCCGTGCTCGCCGAGCTGGTGCACGCGCCGGTCCACATCGAACACCGGGCGCGGCTGCAGGTCCTGGGCGACCGCTGGTTCGGCCCGGGCCGCGGCCGCACGACGTTCGCGTCCGTGTCGACGGGCGAGGTGCTCGGCGTCGGCCTGCTGTACGACGGCGAGGTGCTGGCCCCGCCGGGTGGCCGCAGCGGCGCGCACATGACGGTCGCCGCGAGCGGCCGGCCGTGCACCTGCGGCGCGCGCGGTTGCTGGAAGACCGTCGCGACGACGCCGTGGCTGCGCGCCGAGGCCGAGCGGCGGGGTCTCCGCGCGCGCACGGTGCGGGACCTCGCGGGCGACCCGCTGCTCGACGAGTACGCGGCCAACATCGCGCTGGGCCTGGTGAACATCCAGCAGCTCTTCGCGCCCGGCCTGTTCGTGCTGCACGGCGAAGCCGCCGAGGGTGGCGAGCGCTTCCGGGCGCGGATCGAGCAGCGGCTGCGCGAGGACTCGTCGTGGGCGCTGACCGCCGAGCCCCCGACGGTCGTGGTGAACCCGGGCCCGGCCGACGACGTCGCGCTGCTCGGCGGCGCCGGGCTCGTGCTGTCCCACCACTGACGCCTTCACGCCGTCACCTGGCGGCGGCGCGCGAGCCGCGGATCCGGGTTCGGGACCGCATCGAGCAGGCTCTTCGTGTACTCGTGCGACGGCGACGCGAACAGCCGAGCCGACGGCGCCAGCTCCACGATCTTCCCCGCCCGCATCACCGCGACGCGGTCCGCGATCTGCTGCACCACCGCCAGGTTGTGCGACACGAACACGTACGTCAGCTTCAGCCGGTCCTGCAGGCCGGCCAGCAGGTCCAGCACCTGGGCCTGCACCGAGACGTCGAGGGCGCTCGTCGGCTCGTCGAGCACCACCAGCCGGGGTTCCAGGGCCAGCGCGCGGGCGATGGAGATCCGCTGCCGCTGGCCGCCGGAGAACTCGTGCGGGTAGCGGTCCTGCACCTGCGGTGACAGCCCGACGGCGTCGAGCAGGCCCGCCACGCGGTCACGCACCTTCGCCCGGCCACGGTGGCCACGCAGCGAAGGGTCGTGCGTCACCAGCGGCTCAGCGACGATCTCCGTCACGCGCAGCCGCGGGTTCATGCTCGAATACGGGTCCTGCAGCACGACCTGCATCTCGCGCCGCACCTTGCGCAGGCTCGCCGCGCTCAGCGCGTGCAGGTCCGCGCCGTCGAACCGGACCGTGCCCGCCGTCGGCTCGAGCAGGCACAGCAGCAGCCGGGTCAGCGTCGTCTTGCCGCTGCCCGACTCGCCGACGACGGCCAGGGTCTCCCCCGAGACGACGTCGAGGTCGACGCCGTCCACCGCGGACAGTGCGCCGTAGTCCTTGCGCAGCCCGCGGATCTCGACCAGGTTCGTCATACCCGCTCCAGCTTCGGTGTCGCGCGCAGCAGCTCGCGCGTGTAGTCCTCGCGCGGTGCCTCGAACAGCGGTACCACGTCCCCGGTCTCGACGACCCGGCCCGACTTGAGCACCACGACCCGGTCGGCGACCTCCGCGACGACGCCGAGGTCGTGCGTGATGAGCAGGATCGCCATCCCGTGCCGCCGTTGCAGGTCGACCAGCAGCTCCAGGATCTGCGCCTGCACGGTGACGTCGAGGGCCGTGGTCGGCTCGTCGGCGATGAGCACCCGCGGCCGGCCGACCAGCGCCATCGCGATCATCACGCGTTGCCGCAACCCACCCGAAAGCTGGTGCGGGTACTGCGAAGCGCGCGTCTCGGGATCGGGAATACCCGCCTCGCGCAACGCTTCGACGGCAGCGGCGCGCGCGTCGGAGCGTGACGCGTTCTGGTGCTTCCGGACGACCTCAGCCACCTGCGCGCCGACGCGCTTGACCGGGTTGAGGCTCGTCATCGGGTCCTGGAAGACCATCGCGACGTCGTTGCCGCGGATCCCTCGCAGGTCCTTTTCGGACAGTCGCAGCACGTCACGGCCGTCGAGGAGGATCTCGCCGCCCGCGTACACGCACGGCGGCTCGGGGTTGAGCCGCAGCACCGACAACGCGGTCGCGGTCTTGCCGCTGCCCGACTCCCCCACCAGCGTGAGGGTCTCGCCTTCGGCCACGGACAGGCTGACGCCGTCGACGGCGGTCACGGTGCCGGTGTCCACCCGGAACTCGACGCTCAGGTCGGTGATCTCCAGCAGGCTCATGAGCGGTACGCCTTCGGGTCCGCGACGTCGCGCAGGACGTCGCCGGTGATGTTGACGGCCAGCGCGGTGAGCATCAGCGCGACGCCGGGGAACACGGCCACCCACCACGACGTGCCGAGGTAGAGCTGGCCGTCGGCGAGCATCCCGCCCCAGGTCACGGTCCGCTTGGGCACGCCGAGACCGAGGTAGCTCAGTGACGCCTCGGCGACGATCGCCGCGGCGACGTGCAGGGTGCCGATGGTCGCCAGCGGTGCCAGCACGTTGGGCAGCAAGTGGCGGCGCATGATCGTGAAGTCCGTGACGCCGATCGCCCGCGCCTCGGTGACGAACTCCCTGGTGCGCAGGGAAAGCACCTCGGAGCGGATCACCCGGGCGTAGGACACCCAGCCGGTGAAGCCGAGCACCAGCACGACGTACCAGAGGCCGGAGCCGAGGAACCCGACGATGGCGAGCGCGAGCAGGATCGACGGGAACGCCAGCTGGATGTCGGCGATCCGCATCAGGATCCGGTCGAACCAGCCGCCGAGGAACCCGGCCACCAGGCCGATGGCGGCGCCGACGACGCCGGCCAGCAGCGCCGCGCACGCGCCGACGAGCAGCGAGACGCGGGCGCCGTAGAACAGGCGCGACAGGATGTCGCGGCCCAGCTGGTCGGTGCCGAGCAGGTGCGCGGAGTCGCCGCCGGCGGCCCACGCGGGTGGGTGCAGGCGCACCAGCAGGTCCTGCGCGCCCG
Organism: Amycolatopsis sp. WQ 127309; assembly: GCF_023023025.1. Classification (NCBI taxonomy): domain Bacteria; kingdom Bacillati; phylum Actinomycetota; class Actinomycetes; order Pseudonocardiales; family Pseudonocardiaceae; genus Amycolatopsis; species Amycolatopsis sp. WQ 127309. The sequence goes on along the minus strand of NZ_CP095481.1, from coordinate 7,382,000 downwards.
GGTCGTACGGCGCGATCAGCGGCGCGAGCAGGGCGACGAGCACCATCAGCGTCAGCACGCTCACGGCGACGACACCGAGCTTGTTGCGCAGGACCCCGCGCACCACACCCGGCCGGGCCAGGGGAACAGCGATGGCGGTCACGCGGTCACCCGCACCCTCGGGTCGAGAATCGTGTAGGACAGGTCCACCAGGAGGTTCACCACGACGAACGTCGCGGCGAAGAACAGCACCGCGGCCTGCACCAGCGGGAAGTCGCGGTTCTGGATGGCCTCGACGGTGAGGCGGCCGAGGCCGGGCCAGGAGAACACCTGCTCGGTGAGGATCGCGCCGCCCAGCAGGCTGCCGACCTCCAGGCCGACGACCGTGACGACGGGCAGCGCCGCGTTGCGCAGGCCGTGGCCCAGCACGATCCCGCCGGGGCTCAGGCCCTTGGCCCGCGCGGTGCGGATGTAGTCCGAGCCGAGCACGTCGACCAGGGAGCTGCGCAGCAACCGCGCGATCACCGCCACCGAATACACCGCCAGCGTGATGGCCGGGAGCACGAGGTGCTCGAAGCCGCCGTAGCCGGACGCGGGCAGCACCTGCAGCTGCACGGCGAAGATGAGGATCAGCAGGATCCCGACCCAGAACGCGGGCGTCGACTGGCCGACGAGGACCCCCGTCATGACGCCGGTGTCGCCCGCGCGGCCCCGGCGCAGCGCGGCGAACGTGCCCGCCGGGATGGCCAGCACGAGCGCCACGAGCAGCGCGGCGCCGGCCAGTTCCAGCGTCGCGGGGACGCGGGAGAACAGGACTTCGGCGACCGGCTGGTCGTAGACGAGCGACGTGCCCAGGTGCAGCCGCGGCAGGCCGCCGAGGTAGTCGAGGTACTGCGTGAGCAGCGGCCGGTCCAGCCCGAGGCTCGCGCGCAGCGTGGCCTCCTGCGCCGCGGTGGCGTCCGGCGGCAGGATCAGCTTCACCGGGTCGCCGGACAGCCGGACCAGGAAGAACGCCGCGGTGGCCACGAAGAACAGCACCACGATCGCGGTCAGCACCTTGGTGACGACCACGCGCAGCACCCCGCGGCCCGGGGCGGCCGGGCGGGCCACGGCGACGGCCGGCGCGGTCACGGGGTCACCGTCGCCTTCGCCATGCCCAGCACGCCGACCACACCCGGTGTCCACTGTGGACGCGTGTTGACCGCGTAGACGTTGTCGATCTGGTAGAGGAACACGAACGGCGCCTCCTGCTTGAGAAGTTGCTGGAGCGAGGTGAAGGCCCGCTGCCGGTCGGCGGGCGCGAGCGACTGCTCCTCGGCGTCCACGAGCCGGTCGGCCTCCGGGTTGGTCCACCGGCTCTGCCGCCGGTCGTGGCGGACGTTGGACTGCACGAGGCTTTCGGCGTCGAGGGTCCAGCCGGTGCTGGCGGCGAGGTAGATCGGGCCGAGCGCGCCGCGGTTGCTGGACGTCAGACGGCTGCTGTACGTGCCGGGGTCGACCAGGTCCACGCGAGCTCGGACGCCGACGCGGGCGAGGAGCCCGGAGATCGCCTCGGCGAGGTTCGAGTCGGCGGTCTGCGCGGTGATCGAGGTGTCGAACCCGGCCGCGAAGCCGGCTTCGGCGAGCAGCTGCTTCGCCAGGCCGACGTCGCGGGTGTAGGGCGTGATGGCCGGGTCGAAGCCGAACGCCTCGCGCGGGAACATCGTCGGCACCTCGCGGGCCTTGCCGTCGAGCACGGCCTTGATCAGCAGCGGGACGTCGACGGCGTGGTTGAGCGCGCGGCGCACCCGGACGTCGCGCAGCGGGCCGGCGGTGGTGTCGAGCGAGAGGTACGACGTGCGGATGCCCGGGTAGTGCCGGATCGAGACGCCGGTGTAGCCCTGCAGCTGGAGCGCGGCGTCCGGGGTGAGCCCGGCGACGATGTCGACCTCGTCGCTCTGCAGCGAGGCCAGCGACGAGGACGCGTCGGGCATCGGGAGGAAGACCAGCTCGTCGTAGGCCGGTTTACCGCCCCAGTACGCCGGGTTCGCGCGCAGCCGCAGCTGGTGGTCGCGCTGGAACTCTTCGAACGTGAACGGGCCGGTGCCGACCGGGTGCTTCGCGAAGCCGGCCGAGCCGACCTGCTTGAGATACCCCGGCGGCACGGCGACGCCGCCGAACAGCGAGACCTTGGCCGGGATGATCGGGTCCGGGGCGCTGCAGCGGAGGTCCACTGTGGACGCGTCGAGCGCGACGGCCTGCTTCACGTAGCGCAGCTCGACGATCGGCGACTTGGTGGCCGGGTCGAGCAGCCGGTTGATGCTGAACGCGACGGCGTCGGCGTCGCACGGCTCGCCGTTGTGGAACTTCACGCCGGGGCGGAGCTTGAACCGCCAGGTCAGCGGGTCGGGCGAGGTCCACGACAGCGCGAGCCCGGGCGCCAGCTGGTTGTCCGGGCCGCGGGTGGTGAGCGTGTCGAACAGGTTGGTCAGCACGTTCATCGAGGTCAGGTCGCCCTGCTTCTGCGGGTCGAGCGTCTTGGGGTCTGACGACTGCGCCACGCGCAGCACGGTGCCGGTGGTGCCCGAGGCGCTGCCGCACGCGGAGAGCAGGCCGGGCAGGGCCAGCGCGGGGAGCGCGAGACCGCCGAGCCGGAGGGCGTCGCGGCGCGACAGCCGGGAACGAGCCACGGTTCACCACCTGTCTTCCGTCTTGTGAAACGCTGTTCCGTCAGATGGAACGCGATTGCGCTAAGGTAGGCGGCGTGAACAACGCTGTCAACACTTCGCCCGGCAGCTCGCCCGGCAGCTCACGCGGTGCGGTCGAGAAGGCCCTGGAGGTGCTCGCCACCCTCTCGGCCCCCGGCGGGCCGCACCGGCTCGCCGACCTCGCGCAGGCCTGTGACCTGCCGAAACCGACCGCGCACCGGATGCTGCAGACGTTCACCGAGGCCGGGTACGCGGTCGGTGCGGGCAGCGGGCGCTACACGGTCGGGCCGCGACTGCTGGGCCTGTCGGCGGCGGCGCTGACCAGCACGCGGTCGCTGCGCCCGGTGCTGGCGGACCTGCAGCGGCGCAGCGGGCACACGGTGCACTACGCGGTGCGCCACGCCGACCGCGCGGTGTACGTCGAGAAGCTCGAACCGGACCAGGCCTACCGGCTCAACACCCGGCCCGGCGGCGAGGTGCCGCTGTACTGCACCGCCGTGGGCCGCGCGATCCTCTCGCGTCTGCCCGAGGCCGACGTCGCCGCGGCGCTCGCCACGCCGCTCACCGCGCGCACGGCCAAGACCCTCACCGACCCCGGCGCCGTCCGCCGCGAACTGGCCACTGTGGACAGTGCGGGCTACGTCGTGGACGACGAGCAGTTCGAGGCGCACGTGCGCTGCCTCGGCGCGCCGGTGCTGGACGCCGAGGGCGCCGTCGTCGGCGCGGTGAGCGTGTCGGGGCTGACGTTCACCCTGCAGCCGTCGAGCTTCGACGTCCTGGGGCCGCTCGTGGCCGAGGCGGCGAACCGGCTGTCCGCCGTCCTGGCCGGGACGGCGCCGCGGGCGGTGCCCGATGCTCGCTGACCTCCTCGCCCGGGCCCGCGACGCGCGGGTGTTCTCCGCCGCCGCGTGGTCGGTCGGCACCGCGGACGGCGTCCTCGACCGGGGCGTTCTCGGCACGCGGTGGCACGACGGGCCACCCGCCGGCGAGACGAGCCGGTGGGATCTGGCGTCGGTGACCAAGCCCGTCGTGGGCATCGTGGTGGCCGCGCTGGCCGAGCGCGGCGTGCTCGCTCTCGACGACCCGCTCCCCCGCCACCTGCCGGCCTACGCCGGCACCGACAAGGCGTCGATCACCGTGCGTCAGCTGCTCCTGCACACCTCGGGGCTGCCCGGCGGCACGCCGTTGTGGCGGGCGCACGCCACCCGCGAGGCACTGCTGGAAGCCATCCGCACGACGCCGTTGCCCGCTGCTCCCGGCACGCGCGTCGAGTACTCGTCGCAGGGGTTCATCCTGCTCGGCCTGATCGCGTCGGCCGCCGCCGGAACGCCGCTGGACCGCCTGGTCGCGGACCTCGTCACGACACCGGCGGGGATGCCGGGCACCGGCTTCGGCCCGGTGGCCGACGCCGTCGCGACCGAGGACTGCCCGTGGCGCGGCCGGGTCGTCTGCGGGCAGGTGCACGACGAGAACGCCGTGGTGCTGGGCGGAATCTGCGGCCACGCCGGGCTGTTCGCGCCACTGGGCGACGTCGAACGCCTCGGCCGAGTGCTCGCCGGCGGCGCCGCACCGCTGCTGAAACCGGCCACGCACGCCGAGATGATCACCGTCCGGACGGCAGGCCTGCGCCGCGGCCTGGGGTGGCAGGGACTCGACGTCCCGGGTTCGCCGGTCGGCACCGCGCTGGAGCCGGACGCCTACGGTCACACCGGGTTCACCGGCACGAGCCTGTGGGTGGAGCCCGCGCGTGGGCGGTACTACGTGCTGCTCACCAACCGCGTCCACCCGACGCGCTCGGGCGACGCCATCGCCGCGGTGCGCCGCGAGTTCCACGACGCGGCGGCCCGGCTGGGCTAACCGTCACCGGCGGTCAGGGCCGCGAGGCGGTCGCGGACCTTGTCGCCGATGGTGGTGAGCGTCTCCAGCTCCGCCGCGGTGAGCTGGTCGATGAACGCGTCCCGGACGTCGGCGACGTGCTGCGGGGCCGCGGCCTCGATCAGTTCCCGGCCTCGCGGGGTGCTGACGACGACCGCCCCGCGCTGGTCGGTGGCGCACCGCTCGCGCGTCACCAGGCCGCGGTGCTGCATCCGGCCCAGGTGCTGGGACAAGCGGCTCTTCTCCCACCGCAGCAGCTCGCCGAGTTCGAACGACCGCAACCGGCCCTCCGGCGCCTCGGAAAGGTGGGCCAGTACCTGGTAATCGGCCCGGGACAGCCCGCAGCGGGTGCGCAGCTGCCGCTCGATGAACTCCGAGAGGCCGTCCTGCATCGCCATCAGGCCACGCCAGGCCCGGTCTTCCCGTTCGTCCAGCCACCGCGCGTCCGCCATGACCGGGACCCTACCCCTTGGTTGACATGTGAACCAGTTGCGGCCTACGTTTGGTTCACACGTTAACCACATCGGGAGGACACCATGACCACGCGCCCCGCGATCATCGGCAGCGGCAACATCGGCTCGGCCCTGGCCCGGCTGTTCGCCCGGGCCGGCGTCGAGGTGAGCATCGCCAACACCCGCGGGCCGGAGTCGCTGCCGTCGTTCGGCGCCGGCGTGCACGCCGTGCCGCTGGAAGAGGCGCTGGAGAGCGACGTCCTCTTCCTGGCGATCCCGTTCACGGCGGTCGAGCGCTTCGGCAAGTCCCGGCCGGACTGGGCCGGCAAGACCGTCGTCGACACGACGAACGCGTACTACACGCCGAACGCCGACGAGATCCTGCAGGGCCGGCTGTCCACCCGCTACGTCGCCGAGCAGCTGCCCGGCGCCGAGGTCGTCAAGGCCTTCAACCAGCTGCCGTCGGAGACCCTCGCGGCCGAACCCGCCCCGGGACCGGGCAAGCGGGTGGTCTTCCTCGCGACCGACGCGCCGGCCGCGGGCGACCGGATCGCGGACCTCGCCGTCGCCCTCGGCTTCGCCGCGGTGCAGCTGGGCCGGATCGACGAAGGCGGCCGCCTGATCCAGGCGCAGAACGCCCTCGTGCTGCGCAACTTCGTCGAGCTGCCGCTGCGCTGAGCACGGCGCTGCGGGCGCCGATCCCGAGCGCGGGTAGCCTGCCTGGAGAACACGACAGCCCAGGCAGGTTCCGCACCTCTGGGAACGGGCCCGCGGGAGGAGTCGTTTTGCCGGTGACCTGGGCTCGAGACGACCAGGCCGGCTGGCAGATCCTGGACGTGACCGGCCGCGACCGGACCGACTCGGCGTCCGCGCGGCACTGGGCCGAAGCCCGGCTCGCCACGCTGGGCGAACCGCACCGCCTCGACGTGCTCATGGTGATCGGCGAACTGCTCGACAACGCCTACCAGCACGCCGACGGCCCCACCCAGGTCCGGCTCCACCGGCTCGCCGACCCCTGCGAGATCACCGTGGCGGTCGCCGACACCAGCGGCAGCTCGCCGCGGCTGCGCGTCCCCGACGACCACGGCGGCCGCGGGCTGCTGCTCGTCGACCAGCTGTGCCTCGCCTGGGGCGCGAGCTACCACGACGACGGCAAGGTGGTGTGGGGCCGCCTCGGCTGCGCGGAGCCCGGCCTCGCCTGCCCCAAGGACGAAGCTGGCCCGAGCTAGCCCCTTGGTATCCGCCGCCGGACCTGGTGGGATGGAACCGGCCACGCGAGTGGAGGAGCTGCCATGGAGACGCCGCGCCCGGACGGCACCGGACCCGCCGACGACCTGCTCACGGTGACCCGGCAGAGCGCCGGTGACGGCGACGTGAGCGTGCGGGCGCGCGGCGAGGTCGACGCCTCGACCAGCCCCGTCCTGGAGGACGCGCTGACCGCGGAGCTCGCCGGCGGCCCGCGCCGGCTCACGCTCGACCTCGACTCCGTGACCTTCTTCAGCTCCGCCGGCATCTCGACGCTGGTGACCGTGCAGGGGCGCTGCGCCGACCGCGGAACGAGGTTCGTCGTCCTCGCACCGCGCCGGGTCCGGCGGGTGATCGGCCTCGCCGGGATCGACCGGGTCGTGACCGTGCTCGACTCGGGCGCCCCCGGCCCGGGCGGCACTTGAGCCCTTGATCGGCGGCACCGCGTTTGTGCCGCACCGGGAAGGGCACCCACCGTGGGTAGGACGGCCCACCCACGGTGAAAGGCGTCGGCGTGACTCGCGGAGACGTGCACACGTACTACGAAGACGGACTGTGGAAGAACCGGATCGAGGGCGGCGTCCGCGCCTCGAACACCTCGGCCCGCCGCAGCGACGCGGTGTCGTCCGGGCGCACGATGGCGCGCCGGAAGCGGGTCACGCATTTCGTCCACGACGCCGCGGGAAACGTCGAAAGCCGGAAAACGTACGGGCCGCGTTCCTGACGAGCGACTTATTCGTCCATTCAGGACAGTGAGAATGGTCCGGGCCCGAAACCGGGGCCGATCGTGGTTATCGGTGATATCAGGGGGAATACGGCAAGCCACGCGTCCGGCACACCGGCCGCCCGCGTCTTTCCGAAAGAGGCCCCGTGTTCCGTCATACGAAACTGCTCCAGTTCGAAGCCAAGCCCGACAAGCCCGACGCCGTCTTCGCCCACAAACTCCAGGAGCTCATCGGCGGCGCGGCCGGGGAGATGACCGTCGCGATGCAGTACCTGTTCCAGGGCTGGAACTGCCGCGTCGAGGGCAAGTACAAGGACCTGATCATGGACACGGCCACCGAAGAGCTCGGCCACGTCGAAATGCTCGCCACCATGGTCGCCCGCCTGCTCGAAGGCGCACCCGCCACCGTCACCGCCGAAGCCGCCAAGGACCCCGTGATGGCGGCGGTGCTCGGCGGCATGGACCCGCAGCAGCTGATCGTCGCCGGCGGCGGCGCGCTGCCCGCCGACAGCAACGGCGTCCCGTGGAACGGCCGGTACGTCACCGCTTCCGGCAACCTGCTGGCCGACTTCCGCGCCAACGCGGCCGCCGAGGCCCAGGGCCGCCTGCAGACCGCGCGGCTGTACAACATGACCGACGACCCCGGTGTCAAGGCGATGCTGCAGTTCAACCTGGCCCGCGACACCGTGCACCAGAAGCAGTGGCTCGCCGCCATCGAAGAGCTCGAAGCCGACCGCCTGGAAGGCCCGATCGTCCCGGACGCCCTCTTCGAGGAGGAGAACCAGGACCACAACAACTCGATCTGGCACCTCTCGGACGGCGTCGACGGCGCCAAGGCCGACTGGAGCTACAACGGCACCTTGATCGAGTACGTCACCGACCCCCAGCCGCTCGGCGGACCGGGTACGGCCCCCCGGCCGGACCCCGCGCTGTACGGCACCTACTCCCCCACGCTGGACGCGATCGCGACGATGAAGGGGAAGGTCAAGGACGTCAAGAACAAGCTCAAGTGAGCCTCGGGCCGGCGGGTGGGCCACGGCCCGCCCGCCGGCCCCACCAGCGCCCCGTTCCCCGAAAGGACCACCCGTGTTCCGCCACACCCAGTCACTGCAGTTCGCCGCCAAACCCGACAAGCCCGACGCCGTCTTCGCCCGCAAACTCCAGGAACTCGTCGGCGGCGCGTACGGGGAACTCACCCTCGCGATGCAGTACCTGTTCCAGGGCTGGAACTGCCGCGTCGAGGGCAAGTACAAAGACCTCCTGCTGGACACGGCCACGGAAAAGCTCGGCCAGGTCGAAATGGTCACCACGATGGTCACCCGGCTCCTCAAGAACGCCCCCGGCACCACCGCCGCCGGCGCCGTGCGCACCCCGGCGATGGCCGCGGTGCTCGGCGGCCTGGACCTGCAGCAGATCATCGTCGCCGGCGGCGGCGCCCTGCCCGCCGACGGCAACGGCGTCCCCTGGTCCGGCGACTACGTCAAGGCGTCCGGCAACCTGCTGGCCGACTTCCGCGCCGACGCGGCCGCCGAGGGCCAGAGCCGCCTGCAGACCGCCCGGCTCTACGCCATGACCGACGACACCGGCGTCCGAGCGATGCTCCGGGTGATGCTCGCCCGCGCCACCGCCCACCAGAAGCAGTGGCTCGCCGCCATCGAAGAACTGGAAGCCGACCACCTCGAAGGCCCGATCGTCCCGGACGCGCTGCTCGACGAGCAGAACCAGGACCACGACAACGCGATCTGGCACCTCTCCGACGGAGCCGACGGCCCGCTAGCGGCCTGGGCCTTCCGCGGCACCGGGATCGAGTACCGCACCGATCCCCAGCCCCTGGGTGGCCCCGGCACCGCGCCCGCGCCGGACCCCGCGCTCTACGTGACCCACACGAACGCCACCGGCGTCGAGCCGGGCGACGGCGACGTCGAGACGTTCTTCGACGGTGAGGTGTGGAAGAACAAGGTCGTCGGCAACTCGCGGGCCTCCGGCAGCGCCGAGACCAAGGCCGACGCCGTCACGGCCGGCCGCCGACTGGCGATCAAGCGCGCCACGGCGCACTTCATCCACACGAAGGACGGCGCTGTGGGCGAACGCCGGACGTACCCGCGCGCCCGGTCCTGACCTTCGCCCTTCGCCGCGCGGCGCACTGCTCCGGCAGTGCGTCGGACGTCACCCCGGCGCCTCGGGCCCGGCCGCGTACCGGGTGTCCCGGCGGGTAGTCCCTCTCTGAGGTCAGCCGGTCCTGCGGCGGCGAAGGACGGAAGAAGCACCATGACGAAGACGGCCGTTTCGGCACTGGGCGGACTGCTGGGCCGGGTCCCCGCGCAGCTGCCGGCGTTCCTCGCGTGGCAGTACTGGGCCGGCTCCGTGCTCGAGTCCTCGGCGGGGCACTACGTCACCGGCGTCGCCCACGGGATGTTCGGCGCGAGCCTGCCCGCGCCCGGCCGGGACATCATGACCGTCCGGGCGGACCGAAGACCCGTCGAGGTCGATCACCACGCGCTCGCCGCGGCCTTCCCGGACGCGACCGGCAACGTCGTGGTCTTCCTGCACGGCCTGGTGGAAACCGAGCGCGGCTGGTTCCGCGGCGCGACCCCCGGCGCCGACTTCGGGACGCGCTTGGCCGCCGACGTCGGCAGCACCCCGGTGTACCTGCGGTACAACTCGGGCCGCCACGTTTCCGAGAACGGCCGTGATCTCGTCGCGCTGCTGTCCCGGCTCGTCGCCGCGTGGCCGGTGCCCGTCACCGACATCGTCCTCATCGGACACTCCATGGGCGGGCTGGTGGCGCGAAGCGCGCTGTACCAAGCACAAGAACAGGGTTCGCCGTGGCTCCCCCGCGTGACGCGCCTGGTGTGCCTGGGCACCCCGCACCGCGGCGCGCCGCTCGAACGCCACGTCGCCCGGCTCGCGGGCCTGCTCGGCCGCTCGGCCGCGGCGGCGCCGCTGGCCCGGGTGCTCGCGCTGCGCAGCGACGGCATCCAGGACCTCGCGTACGGCTACGTCCACGCCGCGCAGTGGGAGACCGCCGCCGCGTGGCGACCGGAACCCGGCTCGGGCGCGGGCATCCGCCGGTTGTTCGTGTCCGCGACGCTCTCGCGCACCCGGGACAGCACGTGGGGCCGGCTCTTCGGCGATCTCCTCGTGACCCCGGTCGGGAGCGACGACCTGACCGAGGACGCCGACATCGTCTGGCTCGGCGGGCTGAACCACTTCGCGCTGCTGCACGAGAACGTCGTCTACGAGGCCCTGCTCGGCTGGTTGCGGTGACGGGACCGGCCCGGGCGCGAGTGCGCCCGGGCCGGTTCACGCGACGCGCGTCAGGCGTGCGCGCTGCGGATCTTCAGCGGATCCTTGGGAGCCTTCGACCGGATGTCGAGCATGGTCTGCCCGATCTCCTGCAACCGCTTGCGCCCCAACGCCTTGCGCACCTCGGGGAACCACTCTTCCTCTTCTTCCTCGACGTGGTGGCGCACGCTTTCGGTGAGCACGGTGACCTTCGCGTCGAAGGTTTCGTCCTTCGGGTCGAGCGTGCGCAGCTCGGCCATCAGCCACACCATCACGTGGTGCTCTTCCACGCTTTCCAGCACGTGGTCGCGCGTTTCCGGAACGGCTTCCCGGGCGACGGGGTAGAAGATCTCTTCTTCGATGTACGTGTGGGTGGTCAGCTCCTCGATCATCGCGTCGACGAGCTTCCGCTTCTCCTGGTAGGCCCGCTCGCCCGCCTTCTCGAACTGCTTGAACAGCCTTTCGACTGTCTTGTGATCGTCCTTGAGCATCACGATCGCGTCGGTCGACACGGGCAGCCTCCTTCGTCCCCCGGCGGGTACCCGCCGGGGGACGGCCCAACCGGCGTCCCGCTCAGGACCCCGGCCGCAGCAGGATCTTCTGGGCGCCGTCGAGCTTCTTCTGGAACATCTCGTACGCCCGGGGCGCCTCCGACAGCGGCAGCTTGTGCGTGGCGAACCCTTCGACGCCGAGCGGGTCGCCGTCCCCGGTCAGCACCGGCATGATGTCGTCGATCCAGTGGCGGACGTTCGCCTGGCCCATCCGCAGCTGGAGCTGCTTGTCGAACATGTCCATCAGCGGCAGCGGGTCCACCATTCCGCCGTACACCCCGGACAGCGAGATCGTGCCGCCGCGGCGCACGCTGTCGATCGCGGCGTAGACGACGCTCAGCCGGTCGATGCCGGCCTTCTCGGTGATCTTCGCGCCGATCGGCTGCGGCAGCATCGCGACCAGGTTGTGCGCGAGCTTGCCCACCGGGGCGCCGTGCGCCTCCATGCCGACGGCGTCGATCACCGAGTCGGCGCCGCGGCCGCCGGTCAGCTGCCGGATCGCGTCGCCGATGACCTTGTGGTCGCGGGTGTCGATCGCGGTGGCGCCGTGTTCGCGGGCGCGGGCGAGCCGTTCCGGCACCAGGTCGACGCCGATGACCTGGCCGGCGCCGCGGTGGCGGGCGATCCGGCAGGCCATCTGCCCGATCGGGCCGAGGCCGAAGACCACGACCGTGCCGTCGCGGGGGACGTTCGCGTACTCGACGGCCTGCCAGGCGGTCGGGACGACGTCGGACAGGTAGACGAACCGCTCGTCCGGCGGGCCGTCCGGGACCTTGACCGGCCCGTACTGCGCCTGCGGGACCCGCAGGTACTCGGCCTGCCCGCCGGGCACCTGGCCGTAGAGCTTGGTGTAGCCCAGCAGCGCGGCGCCCTTGCCCTGGCCGGTGACCTGGGTGGTCTCGCACTGCGACTGCAGCCCGCGCTCGCACATCCAGCAGTGGCCGCACGAGATGGTGAACGGGACGACCACGCGGTCGCCCGGCTTCAGGCCGGTCACCTCGGCCCCGACCTCCTCGACCACGCCCATCGGCTCGTGGCCCAGGATGTCGCCCTCGGTCATGAACGCCCCGAGCACCTCGTACAGGTGCAGGTCGGAGCCGCAGATGCCGCTGGAGGTGATCCGCACGATCGCGTCGGTGGGTTCTTCGAGCTTCGGATCCGGCACTTCTTCGACGCGGACGTCACGCTTGCCGTGCCAGGTCACTGCCTTCATGGGACTCCTCTGCGGGTGCGGACCACCCGGTTTCCCGCGACGGGCGGGCACAAACCCGGTTCAGCCGGTCGGGGCGTCCGCGAAAAGGGGCGCGAGTCACGGGTAAGCCCGGCGGCTCGGGGTACCTACCGGACAACGACGCCGGCCACTTGTGTTCCCCGGTGTGGCGGACGTCGTCGTGAGGAGTTGTTCATGCCGGTGACCTGGCGCGAAACCGATCGGCCCGGGTGGCAGGTCCTGGACCTGACCGGCCACGATCTCGCCGACCTCGCCGCGGCCCGGCGGTGGACCGAAGCGCGGCTCTCGACCCTCGACGAGGCCCACCGCGTCGATACGATGCTGGTCGTCGGGGAGCTGCTCGACAACGCCTACCACCACGCCGACGGACCGATCCAGCTCCGGCTCCACCAGGTCGACGACCCCTGCGAGGTCGTGGTGGCCGTCGCCGACCACGGCGGCGGGGTGCCGCACATGCGGGACCCGGCCCACGACGGCGGCCGCGGGCTGCTGCTGGTCGACCGGATCTGCCGGGCCTGGGGCGTCAGCGACGACGACGGCGGCAAGACCGTGTGGGGCCGGGTGCCCTGCACGGAAGGCTGACGGCTAGCAGTCCGGCGCCGGCTCGGTCAGCCGCGGCAGCAGCGCCAGCCACGACAACGCCTCGGCGAGGTCGCGGTAGACCGGCAGCACCCGCTCCAGCCCCAGCGCCGTCAGCGGGCGCAGCACCGACCGCTGCCGGGTGACGAGCACGAACGGGACCCCGGCGGCGTGCGCGTCAGCGGCGGTCTTCACCAGCACGGTCAGCGCCCGCGCCGCGCAGAAGGTGACGGCCGCGGCGTCGACCACGAGGACGGGCGGCCGCAGGGCCAGTTCCCGGTCGAGCGACTCGGCGAGCGAAGCGGCGACGGAGATGTCGAGCTCACCGGCCGCGGCCAGCACCGTGGCCTCGGCCGAGACCGATACGTCGAACCGCGCCGACGCGAACGCGCCATGCTGACGGGGCAGCGGAACAGCAGGCATGACGGGTGGCCTCCCTCTTCACCGTGAGGCCAAACCGCGGCGTGCACCAGTCCAGTCCCACGCCGGTCCCGGACGGGATCGCGGATGTGGGGTGCGGCGGCTGCTCAGGTGAACCGCTGCACCCCCGACGGTACAACCGATCCACAACCGATGCAGAACCCGGGTCCCGAACCCCGGCTCCTGGCCTGGTGCGGGCGGCCTGACGAGCGTGCAACGGTTGTGCGACGCGGTGCTCAGGACGCGTCTTCGCCGGGTTCCGGCAGCCGCCCTGCGACGTGGTCGCGGAGCCGGCCCAGCGTGTCGAGCAGGGCGCTGCGCTCGGCGGCGCCGAGGACGGCGAAGGTGTGTTCGGCGTGCGCGTCGTGCAGGGCCTTGATCTCGCCGAGGTGTTCGCGGCCCTTGGCGGTGATCTCGAGCCGGGTGGAGCGGCGGTCGCCGGGGTCGTCGCACCGGCGCAGCAGGCCTTCGTCCTCCAGGCCGTCCACCAGGGACGTGATCGACCGGCCGGTGACGCCGAGCCGGTCCTTGAGCTCACCCATCCGCGGGGTGCCCGCTTCGTCGACGGCGAGCATCAGCAGCACCCGGGACGTGGACCAGCCGCGTTGCTGGTAGGGCTGCCCGGCGTACCGCCGCAGCGCGTGGGTGGTGCGCATGAGCGCGTCGGCCAGCTGCGCCCCGGACGGCGGCGTTGTCTCACTTGACACGCTCCCAGAGTAGCCGCAACCCTCATGTACACAATTGACACTATCCGGGTTGAAACGTCTTGGGGAGAACATCGTGCGGCGAAGCCGCGACTACCGGCTGCAGTTCGCGAGTGCGGTCGTCTCGGTGGTGTGTTTCATCCTGTCGTGCGACGCGGTCGGCATGACCTTCGGCGGCCTGCTGATGGTGCGGTTGCGGCCGAAACGGCTGCTGGTGTCCGGCACCGCCGCGGTGGTGCTGCTCACCCTGCCGCTCGCGGCGTTCGCGGCTCCGGCGCCGCTCCTGGTGATCTGCGCGGCATCCTTGCCGGCCGGGGTCGGCGTGGAGATCTTCGGCGTCAACTGGCTGACGAGGCTGCGGCAGCAGGTGCCGCACGACAAGTTCTCACGCGTCGCGGCCTACGAGGCACTCGGCTCCTTCGGGCTCACTCCTCCGGCCGCGACCGCCGCGGTCCTCGCCGTTCCCGACGTGCGGCGGATCCGCCGCACGGAAGAGAGACACTCACAGCGCGTCGAGCGGAACGGCCTCGGCCATGGCGCGGTAGCCCGCGTCGCCGGGGTGCAGGTGGTCGCCCGAGTCGTAGACCGGCAGCATGGCCTCCGGGTCGGCCGGGTCGCGGACCGCCGCGTCGAAGTCGACCCAGCCGTCGAACACCCCCGTGCTCGTGCGGATGAAGGTGTTCACCTGGTCGCGGGCCGCCAGGTGGGCGTCGTTGCTGCAGGAGCAGCCCTTGATCGGCGTGAGCGTGGCCGCCAGCACCCGGATGTGGGCCGCGTGCAGCTCGGTGGCGATCTGCTTCAGCCCGGCGATGACGGCGTCGGCGCTCGCGTCGCTGTTGATGTCGTTGATGCCCTCCAGCACGATCGCGGTGCGCGCCCCGGGCCGGCTGATCAGGTCGTGGCCCAGCCGGGCGAGGCCGCTCACGCCGGCCGTGCGGCCATCGGGGAATCCGCTGAAGGCGTCCTGCAGGATGCGGTTGCCCGCGATGCCCTCGTCGACCACCCCGGGCGCGCTGTCCGGGCCGCGCGCGAGCAGGCGCCGGGCCAGGAAGTTCGGCCAGCGGCTGTTGGTGTTCGGGGTCGACGAGTAGCCGTCGGTGATCGAGTCGCCGAAGGCCACAACGGAACCGGCCGTGCCCGCGTCGGCGACGTCGATGCCGCTGAGGATCGTCCAGAAGCCGAACGTGCCGGCGGACGGGAAGCCGCCGGCGTCGGCGGTGTGGTCGCCGGTGCCGTCGGCCGTGGTGTACATGTCCTGCAGCCCGACGCTGTGCGCGGGTGCGTTGGTCACGGTCCCCTTCAGATACAGGCTCACCAGCAGGTCGGCGTCGGCCGGCACCGCGAACGGCAGCGCGTCGCTGACGGCCTGCCCGCCCGCGGGCAACCCGGCTTCCGGCTGCCCGCCGAAGGTCAGGGTGACCGGCGTGCTCACCGGTGTCGCGCCCGCCTGCCGCACCGCGACCGTGGCGTGGCCGACGACCAGCGGCCCGGGGTCGTAGGCGTTGTCGAGCCGGACCCGCACCTGCGAGCCGCCGAGGCTGGTGTGCTCGACCATGCGCAGCGTCCGCTCGGTCCACGGCCCCGCGGCGAGGCCGTCGTCCGTCGCCGCGGCCCACGTCCCCACCCACGGCCCCGCCGCGGGCCGCACGCCGAGGGCGAACACGTGCAGGGCCGCTCCCGGGCCGATCGTGGGCAGGGTGACGGCGGTCGCCGGCGAACCCGGGTCGAGTGGAACCGACACGGTGTACAGCTTGGCGGAGAAGGCGTTCGGCCCGCTCGGGGTGTTCCACCGCGGGAACGACACGGTCATCCGGTCGCCCGGCCCGAAGTACCAGTCGGGCGCGCCCAGCTGGAAGTCCTGGACGTGCCCGTCCGCGTACTCGATCGTCCCGGTCCCGGCGGACGCCGTGCCCGTGCTCGTCACCAGGAACGACAGCGCCGCACCGGAAAAGCCGCCCTCGATCCGCTGGCCGGCGGCGACGACGTTGTCGGGTGCGCCCGGGCTGTAGGCGGGCAGCGCCAGCGGTGCCTCGTCGACGGTGACCGTGCGGCCGGGAGCCCAGCCCGCGGCGGCCAGGTCTTCGGCGATGAGGCTGTGCCCGCTCCCGTCGAGGTCGGCCGCGCCCGGCTGGTCGGCGGTGCTGACGCCGACGTTGTCGAACGCGGCGGCGAGACCCGGGTAGCCGACGGCCGCGGCGGCCGTGCTGATCGGAGTGACGAGACCGGCGACCACCAAGGCGGCCAAGAGGATGCGCTTCACGAGGACTCCCAGTCAGTCGCAGTGGCGGGCGGTGAACGTCCAGGCGCCGGAGCCCACGGAGTACCGGTTCGCCCCCGGCAACGGCGTCGCACCCGGCGGCGCCGTCACGCCCGTACCGGGGACCGTCACCGTGCCGGTCGTGCCGGCAGGCACCGTGACGGTCAGGTCGAGCCGGCACCCGGACCGCGTCCACGCCGACGAGACCGGGCCGCGGACCGTGTCGATCGACGCCGCCACGTGCCCGAGCCCGGCGGGAACCTGGGGTGCGAAAGCGATCGCGGCGTAGCCGGGCGCGGCCGGGGTGATCCCGGCGAACTGCGTGTACAGCGCGGCGTTGACGCCCGCGAACATGGCGTGGTCGTGGGTTTCCATGCCGGACTGGTAGGTCCACTGCTCCCACGGCGTCGTCGCGCCGCGGCCGATCTCGTACCCGAACCCGGGGTAGGTCTTCTGGTCGAGCACGGTCAGCGCGACGTCGATCCGGCCGACCTTGGCGAGCGCCTCGGGCAGGTAGCGCGTGCCGAAGATGCCGGTGTCGAGGTGGCCGCCGTTCTTCGTGAGGATCGTGTCGACGAGCTGCGCGCCGACGGCGGCCAGCTTGTCCGGCGGCACGATGCCGAAGGCGAGCGGCAGGATGCTGGTCGTCTGGCGCCCGTCGCCGTAGGTGTTACCTGCGGCGTTGAGGAAGTGCGCGTTGAACGCGTCGGCGATCGACGTCGCCAGTCCGGCGAAGTGGGCCGCGTCGGCGGTGTTCCCCAGTGCTCGCGCGGCTTTCGCGACGTCGTCGGCCTGCCGGAACGACAAGGCCGTGTTGACGATCGACCGCTCGCTGAAGCAGTCGCCCGCCGACGGGTTTCCCTGGCCGCCATTGGCATTCGGGCCGCGGTCGGGCGGGCACCAGTCGCCGAACCCGCGGTCGTCCGGCCAGATCCGGCCCGGGTAGGCGGCCGCGTTGGTGTCCACGAACGCCGTCATCTTCGGGTAGGTCGCGGCGAGGCGCCCGAGGTCGCCGTACTGCTCGTAGAGCGACCACGCGAGGTCGACCGAGCCCCCGCCCATGTCCGGCAGCTGCGCGTTGCCCGCGTCGCTGGGCAGCGCCGTGCCGGGCGGCAGGTCCTGCAGGTACTTGCCGTAGAAGCCGTCCATGCCGAAGTCGAGGACGGCCGCGTCGTGGTAGGCCTGCACGTCCATGCCCGGCGGCGTCCGCTCGTCGCGGACCGGGTTGTCGGTGGGCAGGCTCATCGAGTTGTTCAGGACGGCCCGCCGGTTGTTCGCCCAGATCGTGTTCAGCAGCGGGTCGGACGTCTCGACGTGCCCGGTGGCCGCGACGTCGGCGTGCGCGACGCGGCCGGTGACGCTGCCGAGGTCCGGCGTGCCCGGGAAGCCGGTCAGCTCGAGGTAGCGGAAGCCGTGGTAGGTGAACCGCGGCTCGTAGACCTGGGTCCCCGCGGCGGATCCGAGGGTGTAGGAGTCGGTCGACGCGGCGTTCCGGTTGGTGCTGGTGTCGAGCATCCCGTCGGCGCCGAGTTCCTCCGCCGTGCGCATCCGCACGGTCGTCCCGGCCGGCCCGGCGACGCGGAGCTGCGCCCAGCCCGCGAAGTTCTGCCCGAAGTCGTAGACGTGGACGCCCGGGCGGGGCTGCTTCACCGACACCGCGCGCAGCGTCTGCACCACGCGGATCGGCGGCGCCGTGGCGGCGGTGAGGGTGGCGCTGGGCGCCGCGACCGTGCGCACCGGGTGCCAGGACGCGTCGGCGAAACCGGGCCGGTCCCAGCCGTTCTGCTGCAGACGCGCGTCGTAGCTCTCCCCCGCGTAGAGGTCGTTGGCCGTCACCGGGCCGTCGGACCAGCGCCAGGTGTCGTCGGTGGTGACGGTCCGGGTCGTCCCGTCGGTGAAGGTGACGGCGAGCGCGAGGATGCCCTGTTTCGGGCCCGTCCACCGGAAGCCGTACTGGCTGAACCGCGAGCCGTACCCGTTGCCCAGCCACAGGCCCACGGCGTTGTGTCCGATGTGGACCTGCCTGGTGACGTCGAAGGAGTCGTAGAGGTTTCTTTGGTCGTAAGGGGTACTGGCGGGCGAGAGGACCTGGTCGCCGGTCTTCTCGCCGTTGAGGTGGAGTTCGTAGAAACCGAGGCCGTACACGTACGCCCGCGCCGTGGCGACCGGCTTGTCCAGGACGAACTCGTGGCGCAGCAACGGCGCGTCCGGCGTCTGGGCCAGCAGGACCGGGTCGCCCTGCGGTTCCAGCTGACCGTCGGCGATGGTGACGCCGGGGAAGCGCGGGTCCGGCGCGGCCGAGAAGTCGTCGGAGAACAGCGGTGTGCCGTCGGGCGCGTGCACGGCGACGTTGTCGTAGCGGGCGTCCTCGGCCGTGCCCTGGCTGACGGACGTCCGGAAGCCGAGGGTGCCGGTGGTCGCCGCGCCGACCGTGCGGGAGTCGACCCGCGTGCCGTCGATCGACGTGACGACGGTGTCGCCGCGGGCTTCGAGACGCAGGTGGTGCGGTGCGCCGACGGTGGCCGGGGTGATGACGGGCGCGAGATCGGTCTCGCCGAGGAGGGTGAAGGCGCCGTAGCTCTTCACGTGCGGCCGCAGCAGCACTTTGCCCGGCGTCGTGGCCGCGTTGACCTGCCACATCAGGAAGTCGTCGGGGCCGGCGGCGCGGAAAAGTACGCTCGCGGCGCCCGCCTTGATCGTGAAGTCGAGGTCCAGGGTGAAGTCCTGCCACGCGTACGCGCTCCCCGCGTCCGGGCTGATCCAGGCCGCGCTCCCCCAGTCCGCCGGCCCGGTCTCCCACCACGCGGGCGTCGCCGGTTTTGTCACGACGCCACGGGAATCCCAGACTTCGACGGTCCAGTAGCTCCGCTTCCCGGCCGCGGCGGCCGCACCGCGGTAGGGCACCGAAACCGAGTCGCCGCTCACGACCTTGCCGCTGTCCCAGACGTCGGTGCGGTGCGCCGCGAGCAGGCCGGGCGAGCTGGCGACGAGGATCCGGTAGGCCGTCTGCCGCGCGCCGGGTCGATCGGAGCGCAGTTTCCAGCTCAACGTCGGAGTGCCGGTGGTGGCCAGCGGGTTGACAACGTTGTCGGCGCGCAGGTCGTAGACCTCGAGCCCTGCGCCGCGATCCCCCGCGAGCGCGGGGGTGCCGAGGAAGAGCGTCGAGAGCAAGGCGCACAGGAAAGCGAGCGCGACTCGTGCGGGGTGACCGGGCATGGACGCTCCACTCGCGGCCGCAGCCGGCCGACGTCAAATCTTCGCTGATTTGAAACGTTTCAAGTTATCTTATCACCACGCCCGTGACGCAGACAACCGGAACTCGTCGGAACCGCTCCGGTGGCGGCTCACCCGCGGGCGAGCCGCCACCGGCGATTCAGCCCTGGGCGGCCAGTTCCAGCAACCGGCCGGTGAGGTCGATGTGCTCGTCCACACTGCTGGTCAGGTAACTGATGTCGATGAAGGTGTGGTCCGGGTCGAGGATCGAGACGATCTTCACGA
Source organism: Amycolatopsis sp. WQ 127309 (assembly GCF_023023025.1). Classification (NCBI taxonomy): domain Bacteria; kingdom Bacillati; phylum Actinomycetota; class Actinomycetes; order Pseudonocardiales; family Pseudonocardiaceae; genus Amycolatopsis; species Amycolatopsis sp. WQ 127309. Next base: position 7,362,513 of record NZ_CP095481.1, on the reverse strand, counting down.
CGGACTCGGCGATGTCCTCCGGCTTCGTGTCCGGGGCGGCGTTGACCCGCAGCGCCACGCCCAGTGCCCCCGGGTCACGGCCGGCCTGCTCGGCGTCGGCGCGGAGCTTGGCCAGGGTCGTGGTGAGCACGTCCGCGGGGAACGCTTCGGGGATCGACCAGACCGGCAGCCAGCCGTCGGCCCGCTCGGCGACCCGGCGCAGCGACTTCTCGCCGAACCCGGCCAGGTGCACCGGCGGCTTCCGCACCGGCTTGAGGTCGACGTACGACTCCGCGATCTTGTAGCCGACACCCTCGTGGGACACGATGTCCTTGCTCCACCAGGTGTCGAGCAGGTCGAGCAGGTCGTCGAGCCGCTTGCCGCGCTCGGACATCGGGATGCCGACGGCGTCGTACTCGTCGGGCGACCAGCCGATGCCCAGCCCGGGCAGCAGCCGGCCGTTGCTGGCGACGTCGATGCTGGTCAGCAGCCGCGCGAGGTTGGCGGGCTGGTACTGCGTGGCGTTGATGGTGCTGGAGCCGAGGATCACGGTCTCGGTCACCGCCGCGGCGACGGCCAGCGCGGCGAACGGGTCCTGGGCGGTCCGGAACTCGTCGGGCATGGTCTCGTAACCCGGGTACGGCACCACGGGCTTGACCGGCGACAACAGCCGGTCCCCCACCCACAGACCGGCCGCCCCGGCCTCTTCGGCGGCCCGCGCGTACCGCGCGACCCCACCCGGCGTGCCCGCCGCCTTGCCGAACACCGGAAGGCTGAAACCAATGCGCATCAATGACTCCCCTGGAGAACGAACGGATCATGGAGGTCCTGGTGCCACTACTACTCGCATCTGGTTGTTCGTTCAAGTAATTCGGCGGCGCGGCTGATCACGGCCTGCGTTAATCCGTTGGCGCCGGTGGGGAAACGGGGTTAGGTACCGCTCATGGCCCACATCGAGGGTACGTGTGACGAACGGTTCGAAGCGGTGCGGGACGCCCTGGCGGCGTCGCTGGACAAGGACGACGTCGGGGCGTCCGTCGCGGTGTACGTGGACGGTGCGCCGGTCGTCGACCTCTGGGGCGGGTACGCCGACGAGGCGCGGACGCGGCCGTGGGAGCGCGACACGATCACCGCCGTCTGGTCGACCACCAAGACGATGACCGCGCTGTGCGCGCTGATCCTCGCCGATCGCGGTGAGCTCGACCTGGACGCGCCCGTGGCGGCGTACTGGCCCGAGTTCGCCGCCGCCGGGAAGGGCGACGTGCGGGTGCGGCACGTGCTCGGGCACACCGCGGGGCTGCCGTCCTGGGACGAGCCCCTGACCGTCGAGCGGCTCTACGACTGGCCCGCGATGACCGCGCTGCTGGCGGCGCAGGCGCCCGCGTCGGCACCGGGCACGGTGGGCGCCTACCACGCCGTCACGCAGGGGTACCTGGCCGGCGAGGTGATCCGCCGGGTCACCGGACACCGGCTCGGCCGGTTCTTCGCCGAGGAGGTGGCCGCGCCGCTGGGCGCCGACTTCCACATCGGGCTGGCCCCCGAGCACGACCACCGGGTCGCGCCGGTCATCCCGGCCACGACGCGGGCACCCGAGTTCGCGGACCGCGGGCCCGGCAACCCGGACGTCCCCGCGGAAGTGGCCAACACCGAGGCGTGGCAGCGGGCGGACATCCCGTCCGCCAGCGGGTTCGGCAACGCGCGATCGGTGGCCGCCGTGCAGTCGGTGCTCACCTCGGGCGGCCGGGGGCTGTTGTCCGCGGCCGGCTGCGAGCGGGCCCTGGAGGAGCAGTTCGCCGGCGAGGACCAGGTCCTGGGCGCCCGGATCCGGTACGGCATGGGTTACGCCGTGCAGGGCCGCAGCTGTTCCTGGGGTGGCTGGGGCGGATCGCTCGTCATGAACGACTTCGACCGCCGCATGACCGTGGCGTACGTGATGAACCGGATGCTGGAGGAAGGCCCGCTGGGCGACGACCGCGGGCTGAGCGTCGTGATGGCGACGTTCGACAGCTGAACCCGCGCCGGTGACGGTCCACTGTGGACCGTCACCGGCGGTCGGGCTCAGGCGGTGGCGCGTGGCGTCTTCGGCAGCGCCCGGACGAACGCGCAGACCAGCACCGCGCTCGCCACCAGCAGCACCGCGCTCACCGCGAACGCCACGTGGTAGCCGTGCATCGTGGCGTTCACCGCGTCGCCCGGTGTGGTGGCGAGGTACGACGCGACCGACGTCGTGAAGATCGTGTTGAGCAGCGCCGTGCCCAGCGAACCACCGATCTGCTGCGACGTGTTCACCAGTGCGCTCGCGACGCCCGCGTCGGCGTACTCGATCCCGCTCAGCGCCACGTTGTTCATCGGTGTGTACACCAGCCCCATGCCGACGCTCATCACGACCAGCACCGGCAGGATCAGGCCGAAGTACGACGAGTCCGGCTCCAGCAGGGTCAGCGCCAGCACGGCCACCGCGGCCAGCGCCGCACCGAGCGTCATCAACGCCCGCGCCCCGAACCGGGGCAGGAGTTTCGCGGTGTAGGTCGCGGTCAGCACCACGCAGATCGGGAACGGCAGGAAGACGATCCCGGCCTGCAGCGCCGAATACCCCAGCGTCTGCTGGACGTAGTACATCATGAACAGGAACATGCCCATGCTGCCGACGCCGAGCAGGACCGACGTCAGGTACGCGGTGCCGCGGTCACGGTCGAGCACGACCCGCAGTGGCAGCAGCGGGGCGCGCACCTTCGCCTCGACGACGACGAACGCGGCCAGCAGCACCAGCGCGAACGCGATCAGGCCGAGCGTCAGGCCGGAGCCCCAGCCTTCACTGGCCGCCGTGGTGAACCCGTAGACCAGCGCGATCAGGCCGACCGTGCCCAGCAGCGCGCCCGCGACATCGTACCGCGCGCGGCCCTCGATCCTGCTTTCCCGCATGTTCGGCACCGCGAAGGCGAACGCGATCGCCACGACCGGGATGTTGAAGAACAGGCACCAGCGCCAGCTGGCGTACTCGGTGAGCACGCCGCCGACGAGCGCGCCGACCGCGGCGCCGGCGCCGCTGACTGCGCCGAAGATGCCGAACGCCTTGGCCCGCTCGCCCATTTCGGTGAAGGTGACCGTGATGAGGGACAGTGCGGCGGGGGCCAGCAGCGCGCCGAACACGCCCTGCAGCCCGCGGCCGACGAACAGCATCCAGCCGGTCGTGGCCGCGCCGCTCAGCGCGGACGCGACGGCGAAGCCCGCCAGGCCGATCAGGAACACGCGCTTGCGGCCGGCGTAGTCCGCGACGCGCCCGCCGAGCAGCAGCAGCCCGCCGAAGGTGAGGGTGTACGCGGTGATGACCCACTGCCGGTCCGCGTCGGAGATGTGCAGTGCGTTCTGCGCGGACGGCAGCGCGATGTTGATCACCGTGGCGTCCAGCACCACCAGCAGCTGCGCGGTGACCACCACGGCCAGCAGCACCCAGCGCCGGGGGTCCGGGGCCGGCGGCGCGGACACCTCCCGGGTGTCGGCGACAGTGCGGGCGGCGCGGTCTTCGGACATGTGCCTTCCTTTCTGTGGTCTGGCCGCGGGACCGGCTGGAGGCCGGAAACCTGCCTCCAGCCGGACGACGCCCTAGGCGGGGTTGCGCAGGACGATCAGGAGCACGCCGACCGAGGGGGCGCCGTCGCTCATCGCCTTCAGTTCCTCCGGGCTGGGCGCGATCTCCAGCACCTGCGTGATCTCCGGCGGCACGTCGTTGTTCTCGGCGTACTCGCGCAGCGGCCCGTAGAACCGCTCCTCGGTGTACTTGGTGTTGAGGGTGATGTCGGTGACCTCGACGACCTCCAGGCCGGCCGCGGCGGCGAACGTCTCGTAGTCCGCCTCGGTGACCAGCGGCGCGGTGTGCCACGACTCGCCGACCTCTTCCAGGTCCTTCTTCTTCTGCGCGTTGGCCGCGGCGTCCCGGTCGCTGAAGTCGGTGAGCGCGACGAACCCGCCCGGCTTGATCACCCGCGCGATCTGCTTGAGCGCCCGGACGCGGTCCGGCACGCAGACGATCGACTCGAGCGCGAAGACGTGGTCGAAGGAATCGTCCTCGAAGGGCAGCTCCATGGCGTCGGCACGCTGGAAGCGCACCCGGTCGGCGACGCCCTCACGCGCGGCGCGGGCGTTCGACACCTCGACGTCCCGGGCGCTGATCGAGATGCCGGTCAGGTCCGCGCCGGTGCGGATCGCCGTGCGCACGCCCGGGTTGCCCTGGCCGCAGCCGACGTCGAGAACGCGGTCCCCCGCCGTCGCGCCGAGCTTGCCGGTCAGGATGTCGGTCAGCCGGTCCGCCGCCTGCTCGAACGTGCTGGTGTCGTCCGGGCCGGTCCAGTAGCCGTAGTGCGTGCTGCCACCCAGGAACTGGGTCATCAGGTCGTTGGTCGCGTCGTAGAAGGTGCCGACTTCTTCGGGCTTGGGCAGCGACTCGGTGGTCATGAAGCTCTCCTTGACGTGGGGTGCGGTCGGATACACGGGCAGTGACTGGAAGTTCTCGGAAGTTGCGTGACTCCTCCCGTCGTAGGAGCCGCTCAGCCGGAAACGGCGAGCGGCAGCGTGTGCGCGTTGAACATCTGGTCGGTGCGGATGAACCGCGGCGGCTCATCGGGAATCGTGGCCAGGTGCGGGAAGCGGTCCAGCAGCGTGTTCAGCGCGACGCGCCCCTCCAGCCGACCCAGCCCGGCGCCGACGCAGAAGTGGATGCCGCGCGAGAACGTCAGGTGCGGGTTGGGGTGGCGTTCCGGGCGGAACTCCGCCGGCGCGTCGAACACGCGGGGGTCGCGGTTGGCCGTGGCCATCCACACCATCACCAGCTGGTCGGCCGGGATCGTCTCGCCGCCGAGCTCCGTCTCGGCCGCGGTCACCCGGGAGGTCACCGAGAACGGCGGCAGGTAGCGCAGCGACTCCTCGACCACGCCCGGCAGCCGGGAGCGGTCCTCGCGGGTGCGCCGGAACTCCTCCGGGTGCGCGTCCAGGCACAGGATGGTGTTGCTGAGCATCATCGTGGTGTTGAGGTGCCCGGCGAGCAGCAGGGTGTCGACGAGGCTCGCGACTTCCTTGCCGGTCAGGCGTTCCCCGTCGACCTCGGCGTGCACGAGCCCGCTCAACAGGTCCTCGCGGGGCTTCTTCCGCCGGTCGTCGATGAACTGCTGCAGGTACTCGGCGAACTCCCGGTGCCGCTGGATGACCGTCTTCGTGACCTCTTCCTGGCCTTCGAAGCGGCCGACCAGCTGGACGTCGTCCGAAGTGGACGGCATCAGCGACTCGGCCTGCTTGCGGAACAGGTCGCGGTCGCCGGCCGGGATGCCGAGCAGCTCGCAGATCACGGTGACCGGCAGCGGGTAGGCCAGCTCGCTGACCAGCTCGAGCCGGTCCGACGACTTCACCTCGTCGAGCAGTTCGTTCGTCAGGGCCGCGATCTTCGGCTCCAGGTCGGCGACGACCTTGGCCGTGAACGCGTGGCTGACGAGCTTGCGCAGCCGGGTGTGGTCCGGCGGGTCCAGGTAGAGCAGCTCGTCGTAGGTCTCTTCCGGGTTGTCGCCGCCGATCTCGGCGCCCATCACCCGCTGCAGGTTCGAGGAGAACACCTTCGGCTTGCTCAGCAGTTGCACGTTCTCGGGGTGACCGTAGACGTGCCACATCCGCGTCTCGGCGTCGTAGGCGACGGCCTTTTCGGGTTCGATGCCGCGCAGCCAGTACTGGCGCTCGTCGACCCCCCACTCGTCGAATTCGGTGAGCACGTCAGGCTTCCTTTCCGTAGAGGGTGTCGCACAGCCGCAGCACCTTCTCCAGCGACTCTGGCGCCGTCATCACGTCGGTGTGGTTGGTGGTGGCGACCTCGGTGACGAAGAAGTCGTCGATCCGCTCCTCCCACTCGCGCCAGTACTCGACGCCGTCCAGGCCGGGCAGGTCCGGGTTGGCGAAGAGCACCATGTACTCCTCGAAGTCGCCGAAGAACCGGCCACCGCGGTTGCGGACGTAGTAGCAGCGCACCGCGTCCCGCCGCGGGAGCGGGTCGACGACGTGGTCGCCGGTGTGCAGCACCTCGAAGAAGCGCGCCAGCTGGGTGACCTGGGTGCGCAGCTGCGCCTCGGTCTTGGTGATCCCGGCGGCCAGCGCGGCCTTGAGCAGCGAGCCGAGGAACTCCGGGTAGTCCAGGCCGGGATCCACCTCGTCCCGGTGCAGGATCGGGGCACTGCCGTCGTTCGCGTCCAGGCGGTTGTTGCCGAGCACGAGGTTGACCGCGCGGAACGCGCAGACCTTGGCGATCACGTCCGGGTCGGCCCGGCCGCCCTGCATGATCGTGTTGACGCGGTTGGTCGCGGCGGCGTCGAGGGTGTCGAGCATGACGAGGGTGGTCACTTCGGCGCCCTGCAGCTGGAGCTGCCGGACGACCTCGTAGGCCAGCAGGCCGCCCAGCGAGAACCCGCCGACGTCGTAGGGCCCGTCCGGTTGCACCGCGCGGATGAGGGCCGCGTAGTGCTCGGCCATCGGCACCTGGCCGCTGAGGATCTCGCCGTCGCCGAGCCAGCCCTTCGGCCGGATGCCGTAGAACGGCCGGCCGCTGTGCTCGGCCAGGGGCCGGTAGGACTCCACTCCCCCGTTGCCGTGGTGGATCCAGAAGACCGGCCGGCCTTCGCCGCCGCGGTTCATCCGGATCAGCTCGGGGGCGTCCGCCGTCTCGGCGGGCTTCGCCGACGTGCCGACACGGGCGATGATGTCGTTGAGCGTTTCGCACTCGGCGATGACGTCCAGAGTCATCGTGTCGTCGAGGTGCTTCTTCACCGAGGACAGGAACTGGGCCATGAAGATCGAGTCGAAGCCGTAGCGCCGCAGGGGCACGTCCGGGTCGAGCTGTCCGGCGTCGATCTCCAGCACTTCGGCCATCAGCTCGGCGACGCGGCCGGCCTCGTTCTCCCCGGTTTTGTCCACTGTGGACTTGGCCGCGGGCGGGGTGTCCTGCCGCGGTTGACGGACGGCGCCGTCGCTCTCGGCGACGATCACCTGCTGGCCGAGGTCGTCGGCCCCGTCGGCGGCGGGGAACGCGCCGCGGAAGCCCGTTTCGGTCAGCAGCCGCTGCCAGGTGGCGGGGGCCAGCGTGGGCGTGCCGGGCACGCGCGGCGCGGGGTCGTCGTAGCGCCACCAGCCGTCGAGGAGACCGAAGGTGAGGTGGCTGAACAGACTGCCGCCGCTCAGCTCGTTGAGCAGCAGGATCCCGTGGGCGCGCAAGGTCGCCTTGGTGTTCCGCAGCGTGGTGCGGATGTCGCGGGTGGCGTGCAGGACGTTGGTGGCGATGGCGACGTCGAAGCCGCCGGCCGGGATCGGCTGTCCCGCCAGGGGCGCCTCGACGTCGAACAGCCGGGTGTCGAGGAAGGGTGTGCCGAACTCACGCCGGGCGTGCAGCAGGAAGGCCTTGGAGATGTCGGTGTAGCAATAGGTCTCGATGTGGTCGGCCCACGGCTCCAGGTGCCGGAAGACGGTTTCGGTGGTGCCCCCGGTGCCCGCGCCGATCTCCAGGACGCGCAGCTTCGCACCGGGATCGTCGGCGACACGGCGGCGCACGTACCCGACGAGCGTCTCGGCCAGGACCTCGTTGAAGTGGTCGGCGACCGGGTTGGCCTTGTAGACGCCCTCGACGAGGTCCATCGACGACGCCGGGAACAGCACGTCGGTGGCCGGGCGGCCGCCGGTGAGGATGTCGGCCAGCGCGCCCAGTGCGGTGTCGACGAGCGTCGTCTGGGCCCGGGTGGACGCCTCGGCCAGCCAGCCGTCGCGGTGCCGGTCCCACTCGGCGGTATCGGTCTGCGCGGCCGGATCGGCCGAGTAGCGGCCGTCGTCGTGGCTCAGGTGGCCGGTGCCGGTCAGGACGTCGAGGGTGTGCCGGAACCAGCGGTCGTACTCGTCGGTGATCCCACCGCGGGTCCGCCATTCCCCGGCGGTGGCCGCGCGGCCGTCCTCGAACAGGCCGAGGGAGCGCAGCACGGTCCACAGGACCGGCACCAGGGCGGCGTCCAGTTTCCCGTTGTGGCCGTCGATCTTCTCGCGGAGCCGGGCGACCTCGTCGGTGCGATCCGGACGGCCGTCACGCAGGGACGCGATCAGGGCCGGGGTGCGGGCTTCGAGCTGCTCGACCACGTCGTCGTCGAGCGTGTAGGTCGCCTTCACCAGCGCCAGCTGCGAGTGCCGGGAGCCCAGGAGCGTGTCGTAGGTGGCCATGCCTTCGGCCGGTTCGATCGACGCCACGCCGGATCGGGCCATCCGCTCGCGGTGGGCGTCGTCGGCGACCACGCCGACCCCGCCCCAGTAACCCCAGTTGACGACCTTCACCGGGCAGTCGAGCCGGGTGCCGAGGTGCTCGGCGTAGGCGTCGGCGAAGGTGCAGCCGGCGGCGTAGTTGGCCTGACCGGGCGAGGTGAGGAAGGACTGCAGCGACGAGAAGAACACGACGAAGTCGAGGGGCTCGCCGGCGAAGACGTCGGCGATGCTGACGGCGACGTCGGCCTTCGCCGCGTAGGTGGCGGCGAAGCGCTCTTCGTCCATCCGGGCCAGGCTCTGGTCGCCGAGCACGATGGCGGAGTGCAGCACGCCGCGGACGGGGCCGTGGCGGCGGACGATCTCGTCGCGGGCCCGGCGCAACGCCGCCGGGTCGGTGGCGTCGGCCTGGACGTAGTCCGGTTTGGGACCGTGGGCCGCGAGTGCGCTGCGGCGGGCTTCGATGCCGGCGTCCAAGGGGCGCCGGCCGATCCACACGACGCGCACCTTGTGACGGCGCAGCAGGTGCTCGGTCCAGACGGTGCCGATGCCGCCGGCGCCGCCGATGGCCACGACGACGTCGTCGGGCTGCAGGTTCGCGTGCGCCGGCCCGGCCGGGACGGGCGCCGCCAGCTCCAGCAGGCGCTGCCGGTACCACTCGCCGTCGCGCCGCGCCAGCAGTGCGCCCTGCGGCTCCGGCGGCAGGGTCAGGACGTCGTCCCAGGGCACGGGGGCGTCGGCGGGGACGTCCACGACGCGGACGGGCCAGTGCGGGTACTCCTGGGCCAGCGAGCCGAAGAGGCCGTGCAGGCCGGCGGCGTCCGGGTCGACGCGGGTGTCGCCGGGCAGCAGGCGAGCCTGCCGGGTGACGACGGTCCAGCCGATCTCGCCGGTGGCCGCCTTGAGCAGCCGGAACGCCGTCCGGACCTCGGGCGCCAGCAGCACGACGTGGTCGAACCCCGCCGGTGAATCGCCGGCGTCCAGCACGGCGGCGTCCGGGTAGCGGCGGCGGAACTCGGCCTGGTCCTCCGGCGTCCCGCCGACGAGGGCGACCCGGGCATCGGCGGCGGGCCGGAGCGGGGCCGGGTCGACGGCCACCGCGTCCCACACCGGCGTCATGAGGCGGGTTTCCGCGTTCGCGGCCGGCGGCAGGGTTCGCGTGCTGAAGCCCAGCAGGCGGACACAGACGCGGCCGTCGGCGTCGCACACGTCGACGTCCAGCCGGCGGACGTCGCCGCCGCGGTCGTCGGGGTGACTGCGGATGACGACCCAGCCGTCCGCGGGGGTCGGGGCGTGCACCTGGACCTCCCGCACGGCGAACGGCAGCGCGAGCTGGGCCGCCGTGCCGTCGTCTTCACCCAGCCAGACGCCCAGGACGGCCTGGAGCGCGCCGTCGAGCAGGCTGGGGTTGAGCACGAGCGGCGACTCGGCCTCGCGCGGCAGGCTCAGCCGGGCCACGGCGATGCCGTCGTCGTAGTGCAGGGAACGGACAGCGCGCAGCGCGGGGCCGTAGTCCATCCCGATGCGCTCGTAGGTCCGGTAGAACCCGGCCGCGTCCAAGCTGTGCGTGCAGCCGTCACGGAGTTGTTCCACCGCAAGGGTTTCCGTGGTCAGGGCGGTGATCTCGCCGGTGCCTTGGGCGTAGACCGCCGCGTCGCCGTCGACGTGCACCTCGAACGCGCGGCGCCCGGCCTGATCCGCCGGGTCGAGCCGGACTTCGACGCGGCGCGGTTCGGTGACCTCGATCGGCCGCAGCCAGCGGACGTCGCTGATCCGGACACCGGTCTCGGCGCCGAGCGCGTCGCGCGCCAGCTCCAGGTAGGCGACGGCGGGCAGCACCGGGACGCCGCGCAGGCAGTGGTCGCGCAGGTAGTACTCGCTGCCGTCCAGGACACGCTCGCGCGGCGGGGCGGGGTTGCGGGCGGCGCGGACGGCTCGGGCGGCGCGGGCGGCTCGGTCGGCGATCCAGAAGCGGCGCAGGTTGAACGGGTACGTCGGCAGCGGGAGGCGACGCGGCGGGGTGTCGCCGTGCAGGCGCCGCCAGTCGAAGTCGAACCCGGCGGCCCACAGTTCCAGCAGGCGCGGCAGCTTGCCCTTGGCGACCCAGGTGTCCATCGCGGCGGCGATGTCCTCGTCGCCGGCGAGCACGCGCCACGCGGCGTTCGGCTGCGGCCGGCCGCGATGCAGATCGCCGCGCGGCTCCCCGGCGACGAACGCCCGCAGCGCGTCGCGCAGGTCGTCGAGCGTCTCGACGGTGAACGCCAGCCGCTCCGGCATCGCGACCCGGCCGACCTGCAGGGTGTAGGCCACGCTCGCCAGGTCGTCGTCGCCCCGGCCGTCGGTCCAGGCGAGCAGCTGCCGCGCGCGGGTCACCAGCGTCTCGGGTTCGCGGGCCGACAGCACGATGGCGAACGGTCCCGCCGCCGCACCGGCCGGCGCGGGCGGGCGGTACTCCTCCAGCACGACGTGCGCGTTCGCGCCGCCGAAGCCGAACGAGCTGACGCCGGCCCGGCGCGGCAGCTCGGCGCCGTCGGCGTCGACCGGCGCGGCCCAGGACTGCCGTTCGCGCACCAGGAAGAACGGGCTGCCGGCCAGCTCGACGTACGGGTTCACCGTGTCGCAGTGCAGGCTCTCGACCAGCGTGCGGTGACGCAGCTGCAGCAGCACCTTGAGCACGCCGGCGACCCCGGCGGACAGCTCGGTGTGCCCGATGTTGGTCTTGACCGAGCCGATGCCGCAGTGGGCGCCGGTGACGTCGGCGCCGTCGTAGAGCTCACGGAAGGCGTCCTTGAGGCCGTTGACCTCGACGGGGTCGCCGAGCTTCGTTCCCGTGCCGTGCGCCTCGATGTAGCCGATCGTGCGCGGGTCGACGCCGGCGCGGCGGTAGGCGTCGCGGATCACCGACGCCTGGGCCTTGGGGTTCGGCGCGGTGAGCGAGTTGGCGCGGCCGCCGTGGTTGACGGCCGTCGCGCGGATGACGCCGTGGATGTGGTCGCCGTCGCGCTCGGCCGCCGAGAGCTTCTTCAGCACCAGCATGCCGACGCCCTCACCGCGGGCGTAGCCGTCCGCGCCGGCGGAGAACGTCTTGCTCCGGCCGTCCTCGCTGAGCATGCCGGCGCGGCCGAAGCTGATGTGGCCGTCCGGGACGAGCACGGTGTTGACGCCGCCCGCGACGGCGAGCGAGCACTCCTCCCGGTCCAGGGCGGACACCGCGCGGTGCAGCGCGACCAGGGAGCTGGAGCAGGCCGTCTCGACCGGCTCGCTCGGGCCGTGGACGTCGAGGAAGAAGCTCATCCGGTTCGGGCCGATGGACGGCACCGTGGCGGTGGCCGCGACGCCGTCGCCGCCACGGGCGTGCGCGTCGATCAGGCGGTGGTACCCGGTGGTCGCGGTGCCCACGATGATGCCGAGATCGGTGCCGGCCAGGGCGTCCGCCGCGTACCCGGCGTCCTCCAGTGCCTTCCACGTGTGCAGCATCAGCAGCCGGTGCTGGGGGTCCATCAGCGCCGCTTCGCGGGGCGCGATGCCGAAGAACTCGGGGTCGAAGTCGGCGACGCCGTCGATGAACCCGCCCCACTTGACGGTGGTGCGGCCGGCCTCGTCGAACGGGTCGCCGTACAGCTCGCGCCAGTCCCAGCGGTCGGCGGGCACCTCGCTGACGCAGTCGCGCCCCTCGGAGAGGTTGCGCCAGAACGCGTCGAGGTCGTCGGCCTGCGGGAAACGACCGCTCATCCCGATGATCGCGACCGGGTCCCCGGTGCGCGGCCGTTCGACCGGGACCGGACGGGGTGGGGCGACCGGCTTGGGCGCCCGCACGACAGCCGCGGGACGCACTCCGAGACGGTCCGCGAGACCCGTCTCGTGGTCGAGCGCGAGGTGGCCGGCCAGCGCGCGCAGGGTGGGGTGCTCGAACACCACCGTGGGCTTGAGGTCGAGGCCCAGCGCGTCGTTGACCATGCTCACGAGGTGGCTGATGACGACCGAGTCGAGGCCGTACTCGCTCAGCTCGACGTCGACGTCCAGGTCCTCGGCGCTCACCTTCAGCAGCTGCCGGACCTTGTCCGCGAGCACGTCGCAGACCCGGTCCCGCAGCACGTCCCGGTCGACCCCGGCCGGATGCCCGGCAGCCTCGGCGGGCTCGGCGCGCTTGGCCGTCTTCAGCTGCTTGGCCAGGCGCATCGCCTCGGCCTTGTCGATCTCTCCCCGGCTGACCAGCTCGTACAGCTCGGTCACCGAACCGACGCGGTGGCTCATGTCAGGCTCCGTTCGCGTTCGTCGCGCTATCGATGGTCACGAATGCCGTTCCCGCTCCGGTCCCGCGGACGCGCCCCTGGCGGTAATCCGGACAAATCGCCGGTCACGACGAGACGGCGAGGGGCAGCGTGAAGGCGTTGAGCATCTGCGAGCTGCGGATGAACCGCGGCGGCTCGTCGGGGATCGTGGTGATCTTCGGGAAGCGGTCGAACAGGATGTCCAGCGCGATCCGGCCCTCGAGCCGGGCCAGGCCGGCCCCGATGCAGTAGTGGATGCCGCGCGAGAACGTCAGGTGCGGGTTCGGATCGCGGCCCGGGCGGAACTCCGTGGGGTCGTCGAACACCAGCGGGTCGCGGTTGGCGGCGCCGAGCCAGACCATCACGAGCTGGTCGGCCGGGATCGTCACGCCGCCGACCTCGGCCTCGGCCGTGGTCGCCCGGGACGTCACGGCGAACGGCGGGAGGTAGCGCAGCGACTCCTCCATCACGTCGGGCAGGCGCGAGCGGTCCGCGCGGACGCGGGCGAACTCGTCCGGGTGCGCGTCCAGGCAGAGGATCGTGTTGCCCAGCAGCATCGTCGTGGTCACGTGCCCGGCCAGCAGCAGGACGTCGGCCAGCGTCGCGATCTCCTTGTCGCTGAGCTGCTCCCCCTCGACCTCGGCGTGCACCAGCCCGCTGAGCAGGTCCTCGCGCGGGTGCTTGCGGCGGTCCTCGATGTGCTCGGCCAGGTACTCGCCGAACTCCTTGCGTTGCTGCAGGGTCGTCTCGGTGACCTCCTCCTGGCCCTCGAACCGGCCGACGATCGAGACGTCCTCGGTGGACGTCGACGGGATCAGCGACTCCGCCCAGCGGCGGAACAGGTCACGGTCGCTCGCCGGGATGCCGAGCAGCTCGGCGATGACGATGACCGGCAGCGGGTACGCCAGCGCGCTGACCAGCTCCAGCCGGTCGGTCACCTTCGCCTCGTCGAGCAGGTCGTGGGTCAGGCCGGCGATCCGCGGTTCGAGGTCGGCGAGGACCTTGGGGGTGAAAGCGTGGTTGACGAGCCTGCGCAGCCGGGTGTGGCGCGGCGGGTCGAGGTAGAGCAGCTCCCCGGCCGACGCCTCCTCGATGTCGGCGCCGATCTCCGCGGCCATCAGCCGCATCATGTTGGAGGAGAACAGCTTCGGGTTGCTCAGCACCTTCGACGCCTCGGCGTGGCCGTAGACGTTCCACATGCCGCTTTCGGCGTCGAAGGCGACCGGCTGGTCCGCGGTGGTGCCGCGCAGCCAGAACTGCTGTTCGTGGACGCCCCAGGTGTCGAACTCCGTGATCATGTCGTCTGTCCTTTCGCTACTCGTGAGAACGCCGCGAGGTGCTGGGCGGCGCCGTCCAGCAGCAGCAGGCCGATCTCGTCGACGTGCCGGTTCCGCCAGGACTCGTGCGGGGTGCCCTTCACCCACTGGTTGAAGGAACCCAGGGCCGGTCCGGTGTGGACCTGGTAGTTGACCTTGTCTTCGCGGCTGCCTTCCAGCGCGATCCGCGCGCTGTAACCGAAGTAGCGCCGGAAGATCAGCGCCATCTTCTGCTTCGGCTGCTTTTCGGCGCGCTCCACCAGCTCCGCGCGGCCGCTCGCGCGCAGGTGCCCGACGACGTCGGCCCAGACGTCGTCCAGGGGCTTGCGGAAGTAGGTGCGCTCCAGCTGCGCCCGAGTCTTCGCGGGCAGGTCGTCGATGCCGTCGTGGTGGCTGTAGAGCGCGTGGAGCTTGTTGCCGCGCGACGGGAAGAACACGCCCTTGCGCAGCACCTGGACCCGGCTGCCGAGCTCGAACATGTCACCGGCCGGCGCGTAGTCGGTGTCCTGCACGTCGATGTCCTGCAGCATGTCCTTGACGACGTCGCTGGTCGCGGCCTCGGCGGTGCACTGGTTGACCGAGCCGGTGAGGACGTAGTCGGCGCCGAGCACGAACGCGGCCGCGACGGCGGCGGGCGTGCCGATCCCGCCGGCCAGGCCCATGCAGACCGGCTCGGCGTAGCCGTGCTCGGCCTGCGCGCGGCGGCGCAGTTCGAGCAGTGACGGCAGCAGCACGGTCGGGATGCCGCCGTCGGTGTGCCCGCCGGAATCGGCCTCGACGGTGACGTCGTGGCTCATCGGCACCCGCCGGGCCAGCTCGGCCTGCTCGGCGGTGATCACGCCGTCCTTGCGAAGCCGGTCCAGGACCGCGGCCGGCGGCGGCGCCAGGAAAGCCGACGCGACCTCGGGCCGGGACACCTTCGCCAGTACGCGGTGCTCGCACACCGGCTCACCGCCGGGCCCGCGTCGCAGGCCCGTGACGCGGTAGCGCACGAGCGCGGGCGTCATCTGGATGAACGCCGACGCCTCGACCAGCCGGACGCCGTGCCGCAGCAGGACGTCGACCACGCCCTCCTCGGCGGCGGGATCGTCGTGGTTCGCGATGAAGTTGACGCCGTAGGGCTGGTCCCCGGCCAGGGCGGCCTGGATCTCCTTGATCCCACGCTCGATCTCGGCCGGCTCACTGCCGCCGGTGCCGAGGAAGCCGAGCATCCCCGCGCGGCCCAGCCGGATGACCAGCTCCGGTGACGCGATCCCGCGGTACATCCCGCCGGCGACGTACGCGAAGCGAAGGCCGTGTCGCTCACGGAAAGCGGCGCTACCGAGGTCCTGGGGCCGGAGCACCGGCGCCCGGGACGCGGCTCGCGTCTGCTCGACGAGCTTGGTCAGCACCGTGCCGCCCAGCTCGACGAAGTCCGTGACGCCCGCGTCGAGCAGGTGCCGCACGGTTTCGGTCCAGCGCACCGGCTGCACGATCTGGTCGGTGAGCACCCCGGCCGTGGTGTCGGCCGAGTAGGGCCGCGCCGTCGCGTTGGCGATCACCGGCACGTCCGGCGTGCCGAGGTCGAAGGCGTCGAGGAAGCGCCGGAACTCCTGCTGGGCCGGCCGCATCAGCGCGGAGTGGAAGCCGCCGGACACGCGCAGCCGGACCCAGCGGACGCCCCGGTCCTGCAGGAACGCGCCCAGCTCGTCGATCGATTCGGCGTCCCCCGAGACGACGCACTGCTGGGGCGAGTTGTCGTTCGCCACCGACAGGGTGCAGAACTCGCCTTCGCGCACCAGCGCCGTGACCTGGTCGCGGTCGAGGCCGGTGACGGCGATCATGCCGCCGCCCTCGGCCCGGGCCATCAGCTCGCCCCGGCGCCGGACGAGCCGCAGGCCCGTCGCGAAGTCGAACGCGCCGGCGGCGTGCAGCGCGCAGTACTCGCCGAGGCTGTGCCCGGCGTAGAACGCGGGCGCTTCGGAATGCTGCTCGCGCCACTGCCGGTGGGCCAGCGCGCCGACCACGAACAGCGCGGGCTGGGTGAACTCCGTGCGGTTCAGCTCGCGCCGGGGATCGTCGAGGCACAGCTCGCGGATCGAGTAGCCGAGCAGGCCCGAGGCCTGGTCGGCCTGCTCGGGGTAGGCGTCGAACAGCTCGCGGCCCATGCCCTTCACCTGGGCGCCCTGGCCGGGGAAGATCACCGCTTTCACGTCAGGCTCCGTTCGAAGTCGGCCAGGCTGATCGCGCCGTCACCGGCCGCCTCGATCAGCTGGGCCAGGAACTCGTCGCCGGGATCGACCGGCCCGGGATCGAGGGACCGGACGCGGAAGCCGCGCAGGCGGGCGCAGATCTCGCCGTCGTCGTCGCACAGGTCGACGTCGAGGACGTATTCGCCGGGCACCGCCCCGCCCTCGCCGAACCGGACCACGGCCCACGCCGAGGCGGGCAGCGGCCGCAGCACGCGGACCGCGTCGACCGACCGCGGCAGCGTGGCGGGTACCGCTTCGGCGCCGTCGGCGGCGAACAGGCCCAAGGTGGCCTGGAACGCCGCGTCGAGCAGGCTCGGGTGCAGCACGAACGCCTCCGCGCCGGCCTCGGCGGGCAGCCGGAGCCGCGCCACCGCGAGCCGCGAGCCGCTGTGCAGCCGCTCGATCGTCCGCAGCGCGGGACCGTACCCGAGGTCGAGCCGCTCGAACCGCGCGTAGCACTCGTCCGCGTCGAGCACCCGGCCGTCGGTCTCTTCGAGCAGCGCCGGGATGTCGTGCCGCTCCGGTGTTTTGCCGTCCGCCGCGGTCAGCTCGCCGTGGCCGTGGACGACGGGCTCGCCGTCCGGGCCGGTGGTGAAGACGCGGTAGGACAGGGCACCGCCGTCGGCCGACAGTCCGATGTGGACGTCCGTGGCGCGCTCGACCGGCAGCGGCCGGTCCCAGGCGGCGCTGACGACCGGCCGGTCACCGCCCGCCAGGTCCGCCGCGGCCCGGGCCATCTCCAGGTAGGCCGCGCCCGGCAGCACCGGGACACCGCGGACCTTGTGGTCGGCGAGGAAGAACTCACGGCCGGTGAGGCGGGTGGTGTAGCGCGGGCCGGTCAGGTCCGAGGTGTTGGTGTGCACGAGCGGGTGCAGCTTCGGGGTACCCGCCCCCACCGGGGTGCTTGTGTCGAGCCAGTAGCGCTTCAGCCGGAACGGGTAGGTCGGCAGCGGGATCCGCCGCGGCGCGTCCGGGTGCCACCGGCTCCAGCCGACGTCGGCGCCGCGCACCCAGGCCCTCGTCGCGGCCGTCGCGTCGGTGCCCACGGGTGCCGCCGGGACGTCGTCGCGGGTGACGCGGCCGGTGACGATCGAGCCGTCCGGCTCGCCGCGCAGCCAGGACTCCAGCCCGGTCGCGAGGTCGTCGACGGTGGCCGCGACGCAGCCGAGCCGTTCGGCGTGGGGTGTGCGCCCGATCTGGGAGGTGTAGGCGATCGAGGTGAGGTCGGCGTCGGTGTAGGTGCCGTCCCTCAAAGCCTTGACCCAGTTCTCGGCCAGGGTGCGCAGCACCTCGGGGTGGGTCGCCGACAACACGACCGGCAGCGGCTCCGCGGGCGTCTGGTCCACGGGCGCCGGGACGTACTCCTCGAGCACGATGTGCGCGTTGGCGCCGCCGAAGGCGAACGAGCTGACCCCGGCGCGTCGCGGCAGCTCGGCTCCGGTGTCGTCGACCGGCGCCGGCCACGGCTGCTGCTCGCGGACCAGGTAGAACGGCGTCCCGTCGAGCTTGACGTACGGGTTCACGGTGTCGCAGTGCAGGCTCCGCACCAGGGTCCGGTGCTTCATCTGCAGCAGCACCTTGATCATGCCCGCGACACCGGCGGCGACCTCGAGGTGCCCGATGTTGGTCTTCACCGAGCCGATGCCGCAGTGCGCGCCCGCGACGTCCGCGCCGTCGTACAGGTCGCGGAAGGCCTCCTTCAGGCCGTTGATCTCGACGGGGTCGCCGAGTTTGGTGCCGGTGCCGTGTGCCTCGATGTAGCCGACGGTGCGCGGGTCGACGCCGGCCTTGCGGTGGGCCGCGCGGATGACCGCGGCCTGCGCCTTCGGGTTCGGCGCGGTCAGCGAGTTCGCGCGGCCGCCGTGGTTTTCGGCGGTGCCGCGGATCAGCCCGTAGACGTGGTCGCCGTCCCGCTCGGCCGCCGAAAGCCGTTTCAGGACCAGCATCCCGACGCCTTCGCCGCGGGCGTACCCGTTGGCGTCGGCGGAGAACGTCTTGCTCCGCCCGTCCTCGGCGAGCATGCCGGCCTTGCTCATGCTGATGTGCAGGTCCTTGCTGAGGACCGTGTTGACGCCGCCGACGATGGCCATGTCGGACGTGCCGTCCTGCAGCGCGCCGACCGCGCGGTGGGTGGCGATGAGCGCGCTGGAGCAGGCGGTGTCGACGGGCTCGCTCGGGCCGTGGACGCCGAGGAAGTAGCTCATCCGGTTCGGCCCGAGGCAGGGCGCGGCGCCGGTGGCGTCGTACGGTTCGACGACCGGCGAGTACTTCGCGACCATCGTCGGGTAACCGGTGCTGGCGGTGCCGACGACGATGGCCATGTCACTGCCTTCGACGGATTCGGCCGCGTACCCGGCGTCTTCGAGGGCCTTCCAGGCGTAGAGCAGCATCAGCCGCTGCTGCGGGTCCATCAGCTCGGCCTCGCGCGGCGAGATGTCGAAGAACAGCGGGTCGAAGTCGCCGACGCCGTCCATGAACCCGCCGAACTTCACGTTGCTGGTGTTGGGTTCGGTGATCGGGTCGCCGAAGCACTCGCGCCAGTCCCAGCGGTCGGCGGGGATTTCGCCGATGCAGTCCCGGCCCTCGGCGAGGTTGCGCCAGAACTCGGCGATGTCGCCGGCCTTCGGGAACCGGCCGCTCATGCCGATCACGGCGATCGGTTCGGGGCCTTCCCGCGGCTCGGCCTTCGGGGCTGCGGGTGTCTCGACGACCGGCTCGGGCTTCGGTTCGGACATCGGTTCGGGCTTGGGCGCGACCCGGTCCGCGTGATGCTCCCGGAGGTAGCCGGCCAGGCCGTTGAGCGTCGGGTACTCGAACAGCAGCGTCGGGTCGAGCGCCAGGCCGTACCGCGCGTTGATCTCCGAGATCAGCTCGGTGAGCGACAGGGAGTCGACGCCGTACTTGCTCAGCTCGCGGCCGCCCTCGATCCGCCCCACCGGCAGGCGCAGGACGCTCGCCGTCAGTTCCGTCAGCTCGGCGAGCAGGTCCGGCCGCTCTTCCGGCGCGGGCACGGGCTCCGGTTCGGGCGCAGGTTCGGGCGCAGGTTCGGGCGTCGGTTCCGGCGCCGGGGTCGTGCTGAAGACGTCGCTGTGGTTCTCCGTCAGGTACCCGGCCAGGCCGTCGAGGGTCGGGTACTCGATGAGCAGCGTCGGGACGAGGGTCAGGCCGAACTCGTCGTTGAGCAGGCCGACGTAGTCCACGAGGGAGATCGAGTCGAAGCCGTACTCGCTCAGGTCGACCCCGCCCTCGATCTCGTCGGCGGGGACGTCGAGCAGGCGCGACACGCGGTCGGCCAGCAGCGTCACCAGGCTGTCGGGCATGGTGGTCACCTCCGTTTCGGGGCGCAGCAGGGTTTCCCCGATCCGCGCCCGGTCGCCGTACGCCACGAGGACGTGGGGTTCGCCGCTGCCGTAGGCCCGGTGCAGGGCTTCGACGCCGGCCGCGGCGGGCATCGGCAAGATGCCGACGGTGTCCCGCATGGACCGCTCGGTCGCGGCGTCGACGCGCATCCCGCCGTCGGCCCACAGCGGCCAGCCGACGCTGAGCGTCCGCCCGTGCCGCTCCCCCGCGGCGACGCGCTTCTCGCGAAGAGCCGCGTACTCGTCGAGGAAGGCGTTGGCCGCGGCGTAGTCGGCCTGGCCCGGGTTCCCCGACGCCGACAGCGACGAGAAGCCGATGAAGAAGTCGAGGTCCAGCCCGGCGGTGGCCTCGTCGAGGTTGACGAACCCCGCGACCTTCGCGGCGAGGACGGCCCGCAGGTCGGCGACGTCCTTCTTGACGAGGTAGCCGTCCCGCAGCACGCCGGCGCTGTGCAGGACACCGTCAAGGCGTCCGTGTTCGGCGACGACGTCCCGGACACACCGCTCGACGGCGGCCCGGTCCGTGACGTCCAGCTGCCGGTAGTTCCCGGGCCCGTGCGCCGAACGTCCACAAAGGATGATCGTGGGCTCGGCCACACCGGCGGCTATCTCCTGGGCGAACACTCGCCCGAGCCCACCGGCGCCGCCCGTGATCAGGTAGACGCCGCCGTCGCGCCAGGGCCGCACCGCGGGGGCGTCGGCGAGCGGTGTCCACTGCGGGACCGCACGCCGTCCGGCCTCCTCGCGGATGACGACGTCGTCGGCCCCGGCTTCCCGGCGAAGGCGGTCGGCGAGCCCGGTCGGCCCGGCGACCACGAGCTGGGTGACCAGCTTCGGGTGCTCGTAGCGGGCGGTCCGCAGCAGCCCGGCCAGCGCGAGATCGGGTGACCCCGCCGGCACGACGACCTGCAGCAGCACCCGCCCCTCCCGGCTCGCCACGACGGCGTCCTGAAGGTGCGTGAGCAGCTGCTCGGCCCGCCGGGTGAACGCGGTGGCGAGGTCGGGGCCGTCGGGCAAGACCGTGCAGGTGGCGTCGAGGTCGGTGAGGTCGGTGAGGTCGACCGGGTCGAGCCCGGCGAGCAGCACCTCGTGCCGGACGAACCGCGGCGCGCCGGCGACGGGCGCGGCCGGGTGCCAGGTGGGGCGGGCCAGCACCAGCTCCCCAGTCTCGGTGGCGGGTCCGGCCGGGGTCACCTGGTCATCGACGGGCGCGGGCTCCTGCTTCTCCGGCGCGGGCAGCTCGCGGAACGTGAAGCCGAGCAGCCGCACGCACACCTCGCCCGTCTCGTCGCACAGGTCGATGTCCAGCCGCCGGACGGTGCCCGGGCGGTCGTTGGCCGACGGGCGGATCACCGCCCAGCCCGCCATCGGCGTCGCGGCGTGCACGCGGACCTCCGTCAGCGCGAACGGCAGCGCGGCCGACACCTCGTCCGCGCCCTCCGCCAGCGCGAGGCCGAGCGTCGACTGCAACGCGGAGTCGAGCATCGCCGGGTTGACGGTGAAGCCGTCGCCGGACGCGGCGGGACGGCGAAGGCGGGCGACGATCAGGCCGTCGCCGATCTCCAGCTGCTCGATGCCGCGCATCGCCGGGCCGAGGCCCATCTCCGTGCCTTCGTACAGGGCGTAGCAAGCTGCGCGATCGAGCGTGCGGCGGGTGCACTTCGCCCGCAGCGCGGCGATGTCCACCTTCGGCGGCGGCGCCGCGACGGTCGGCTCGACGCGCCCCTGGCCGTGCGTCTGCGTCTCGCCACCGGTGGTCGTCGTGATCCGGTAGGCGAAACCACCGTCCTGCGGGTCGAGGACGACCCCGGCGGTTGTCGGGCCCGTGATCCGCGCCGGGCGCGTCCAGACGACGTTGCGCACCGTCACCCCGGTCCGGCCGAACCCTTCGGCCTCTGCGGCGGCCCGCGCCAGCTCCAGGTACGCGACGCCCGGCAGCACCGGCGTCCCGGACACCCGGTGGTGGTCCAGGAAGAACTCGCGCCCGGTCAGCTCGACGACGTGCCCGTCGAATCCCTTGTGGACAGTCGAGGGAGCTTCGTCGATCCAGTACCGCTCCCCGCCGAACGGGTAGCCGGGCAGCGGCACCACCCGGAACCCGTCACCGAACAACCCGCCCAACGACGGGATCTCGCCCCGTACGTACCGCGCGGCCACCTCGGTCAGCGCCAGCCCGTCCACCGAGGACATCTCGGGCAGCTCGTCGGGCACCGAGCCGGTGACGACCGAGTCCGCCCGGCCGTCGCGCAGCCAGGCCCGCATGGCGTCGAGCCACGCGGCCCGGTCCGGCGCGACACAGGCCCACCGCAGGTTCTCCGGACGGCGGCCGACGGCGAGGGTGTAAGCGGCGTCGCCGAGGTCGACGTCGTGTGACTCGGCGTGGGCGAGCACGCGCTCGACGTGACTGCGCAACGCCGTCTCGTCCTGCGCCGACAGCACGACCAGCCACTCGTCCCGCGCCGCGTGCGTCACATCGGCCCCCGCCGCCTCCTCGACGACGAGGTGCGCGTTGGTCCCGCTGGCGCCGAACGAGCTCACGCCCGCACGGCGCGGCCCGGACTCCGGCGACGGCCACTCGCGCAGCGACGTGGGCACGTAGAACGCGCTGTCCGTCAGAGGAATCGCCGGGTTGGCCCGGCCGAAGTGCAGCGACGGGGGTACCTGCCGGTGGTGCAGCGCGAGCAGCGCCTTGATCGTGCCGGCGACCCCCGCGGTGAACTGCGTGTGCCCGACGTTCGTCTTGATCGACCCGAGCGCGCACCCACCCGCGGGCGCGCCGGTGAACGCCTCGGCGAGGGCGCCGAACTCGATCGGGTCGCCGAGCGGGGTGCCGGTGCCGTGGGCCTCGATCAGCTGGACGCCGCCCGGGCGCACGCCCGCGTCGCGGTGGACCTGGCGGACCAGATCCTCCTGGGCCTGGGCGCTCGGCGCGGTGATGCCGTTGGTGGCGCCGTCCTGGTTGACGCCGGAGGCGCTGATGACGCCGTAGACGTGGTCGCCGTCGCGGACCGCGTCGGACAGCCGCTTGAGCACCAGGACCCCGGCGCCCTCGCCGGGCACCATGCCGTCGGCCGACGCGTCGAAGGTGCGGCAGCGCCCGGTCGGCGAGAGCATCTTCGCCGTGGACGAGTACTCGTAGAGCCGCGGCGTCGCCTGGACGAACACGCCGCCGGCCAAGGCCATCGACACCGTGCCGAGCCGCAGGCTGTCGCACGCCAGGTGGATGGCGACGAGCGAGCTGGAGCACGCCGAGTCGACGGCGATCGCGGGCCCGGACAGGTCGAGCAGGTAGGAGATCCGCGACGCGATGACCGAGGCCATGTTGCCCCACATGGTCTGCGGGGGCTTCTCGCCGCCGATCAGCTGGTGGTAGTCGCCCGGGTAGGCGCCGATGTAGACGCCGCACGCGCGGTCGGTGAGCCGCTCCCCCGCGTACCCGGCGTCTTCCAGTGCGTGCCAGCACTCTTCGAGGAAGACGCGCTGCTGCGGGTCGGTGTGCACCGCCTCGGTGCCGGAGACGCTGAAGAACAGCGCGTCGAACCGCGCCGGGTCGTCGAGGAAGCTGCCGTACTGGCGGCCCGCCTTCGGGCCCAGCTTCCCGGCGAGGTCCCAGCGGGTGACGTCGCCGACGAGGTCGTCGCCGGCGGCGAGGTGGGCCCACAGGCTCCCGGCGTCCGGGCTGTCGGCGAACCGCGCGGCCAGCCCGACGACGGCGATCGGCTCGTGGGCCGTCGGTCCGGCGGGCAGGGCGCTCTCCGGCGTCCCGCCGCCGGCCCAGGCCGCGCGGCGCTGGAACGGGTAGGTCGGCAACGGCGTCCGGCGGCCCGTGAACTCGGCGTCGAGCTTCCCGCCTTCGCTCCACCGCGCCCGGATCCGCTCCAGCTCGGCGGCCGCGGGGACCGTCCCGTCGGCCAGCCATTTTTCCAGCTGCCGCAGCAAAGTCTCACGATCGGAAGCCGCGAAGGCGACGCGCTGGGCGAAGTGGGCCCGGCCGTGCGCGAGGGTGTAGCCGACGTCGGCGAGCACCGCGTCCGGGTGCGCGGTCAGGTGCTCGGCCAGGCCTTCGACCAGCTGCCGAAGCGCTTCGGGGCGGGGCGCGGACAGCAGGAACAGCCGCTCGCGGCCGTCGTCGTCGCGCGGCGCGATCGCGGGCGGCTCTTCGACGACGAGGTGTGCGTTGGTGCCGCTGAAGCCGAACGAGCTCGTCGCGGCGACCAGCTTGCCCCGGCCGTTCGGCTCCCACGGCGTCAGCTCGGTGGTGACGTGGAACGGGCTGCCGCCGAGGCGGATCGCCGGGTTGGTCTCGGCGTGGTGCAGCGACGGCGGGAGCATCCGGTGCCGCATCGCGAGGACGATCTTGAGCAGTCCCGCGACGCCCGCTGCGGACATCGTGTGGCCGATGTTCGTCTTCACCGTGCCGAGGGCGCAGCCACGCGAGCCTTCGGCCGCGCCGAACGCGCGGACCAGCGCCGCGGTCTCGATCGGGTCACCCAGTTTGGTGCCGGTGCCGTGCGCCTCGAGAAGGCCGATCTCGGCCGGGTCGACGCCGAAGCGCTCGTGGACCTCGCGGATGAGCCGTTCCTGCGACGTCGCGCTGGGGGCGGTGATCCCGTTGGTCGCGCCGTCCTGGTTGATGCCGGAGCCGCGGATGACGGCGTGGACGTGGTCGCCGTCGGCGAGCGCGTCGGAGAGCCGCCGGAGCACGACGACGCCGACGCCCTCACCGGGGACGAACCCGTCGGCGGCCGCGTCGAAGGTGTGGCAGCGGCCCGTCGGGGACAGCATCCCCGCGCGGCCGGCCGTCAGGTAGGTCTTCGGCGTGGTCTGCACGGCGACACCGCCGGCGACGGCGAGGTCCGTCTCGCCGCTCCACAACCCCTGGCACGCGAGGTGGATCGCGACCATCGAGCTGGAGCAGGCCGTGTCGACGGCGATCGCGGGCCCGCGCAGGTTCAGGTGGTAGGCGACCCGGGCGGGCACGATCGAGGGCGCGTTGCCCCAGGCCGCCTGTGCGGGCGGCCGCTCGTCGAACCAGGCGGTGTAGTCGCCGCCGGTGCAGCCGACGTAGACGCCCGCGCGCTTGTCGTCGAGCGCGGTGCCGACGTACCCGGCGTTCTCCAGCGCCGTCCACGCCTCTTCGAGGAACAGCCGCTGCTGGGGATCGGTGTAGGCGGCCTCGCGCCCGGACATCTTGAAGAAACGCGCGTCGAACTCGTCGATGCCGTCGAGGAAGCTGCCTTCCCGGCACGCGACGTCCGTCCACTCGGGACCGGAGACGTCCCAGCGTTCGATCGGGCCGACCAGGTCGTCGCCGTCGGCGAGGTGCTGCCACAGCGCGTCGAGGTCGGGTGACTGCGCGAACCGGCCGCTGATGCCGACGATGGCGATCGGGTCTGTCTCCGGCGCTTCCGGTTCCGGTGCCGCGGCGGGCACGGTCGGCTGGTGGCTTTCGGCGATGTGCGCGGCGAGCAGCTCGACACTGCGGTGGTCGAAGATCACCGTGGTGAGCAGGTCGAGGCCGAGGGACTCGTTGAGCTGCTGGACGAACCCCGCGCCGACGATCGAGTCGAGGCCGTAGTCGGCGAACGCCCGGGCCGGGTCGATCGCGCTCTCGGCCATCCGCAGCGCGTCGGCGAGCTTCTCGAGGACCACGGCGGCGATCGACGTCGTTTCCCGCACCGGCGCCGGTTCCTCCGGCGCGGGGGGTGCCTCGATCACGCGCGGCCCGCGGGCGACGCCGTCGCTGTGGGCGACGACGATCTGCTGCCCGAGCGGCTCGGCGTCGGCTGCCGGGTTCGCGACGCCGGTGAAGCCCTCCTGCGCCAGCACCGCGGCCCAGCCGGCCGGGGACAGCGCCGGGCTGCCGGGGACGCGCAGTTCGGCGTCGGTGTGCGTCCACCAGCCGTCGAGCAGGCCGAACGTCAGGTGGTTGACGAGGTAGAAGCCGCTGATCTCGTTGAGCGCCAGCAGGCCGTTGCCGCGCAGCAGGGCCTTGACGCTGCGCAGCGTCGCACGGACGTCGGCGGTGGTGTGCAGGACGTTGGCCGCGATGACGACGTCGAACGCGCCGGTGTCGAGGCCCTGCCCGTGCGGCGGCTCGGCGACGTCGAAGACCTGGTAGGTCAGGAAGTCGTGGTCGAAGGCGTCTTCGGCGCGGTGCAGGAACGCGCGCGAGACGTCGGTGAAGCAGTACTCGGCGAGCGGCAGCCCGGCGCGGGTGAGCCGGTCGAGGACCACGCGGGTGGTCCCGCCGGTACCGGCGCCGACCTCGAGGACGCGCAGCCGCGCGCCGGGCTCGGCGGCGAGGCGCGCCCGCAGGAAGCCGGCCACGTGTTCGGCCAGCACGGCGTTGAAGTGATCGGCGACCCGGTTGTCCCGGTAGACGCCCTCGACCAGCGCGAAGGAGCCGTTGGGGAAGAGGACGTCGGTGGCGAGGACGTCGCCGCGCAGCACGGCGGGCAGGGCGGGGACGGTCCGGCCGAGCAGGTCGAGGGGCGTGCGCAGGTCGGGGTTGGCCGCGGCCCAGCGTTCCGCGTCACGCTGCCACCCGGCGCGGCAGGTCGCGGCGTCCGGTCCCGGGATCCACCGGCCGGCGTCGATCAGGCCGTGGCCGGTGAGCACCCGCAGCATCGGCGGCAGCCAGGCGGCGAACCGCTCGCCGGCGCCGGTGAGCCCGGCCTCCCGCAGCTCGGCGGCGACCCAGCGGGCCAGGGCGGCGTCGATCTCGGCGGGCACCGGGCCGGCCTGGTAGGTGGCGAGCGCGTCGGGCAGCTGCGGCGTGACCGGTTCAGCCGGTATAGCTGCCGCCGGGAGCCGCACCACGGCGGTCTCGCCGGTGAGCACCCCTTCGACCGGCAGCGGCCGGCCGAGCCGCAGGAACCCGATCTGGTCGAGCGGCCCGGCGAGCAGCCCCTCGACGGCGGCCATCGCGGCGGCGGGCTCGATCGGGGCGAGACCGAGGGCGGCCATGCCGTCGAGGAGGTCGTCGGTGACGTTGCCCCAGTAGCCCCAGTTGACGGTCTTCACGCGGCAGCCGAGGGCGTCGCGCAGGCCGTCGGCGGCCGCGTCCACGTAGGCGCAGGCCGCGGCGTAGTGCGCCTGCTCGGCGTTGCGGATGAAGCTGACCAGCGACGACACCAGCAGCACGAAGTCGAGATCGTCCCCGGCGAAGACGTCGGCGAAGTGCACGCACGGGTCCACTTTGGACTTGAGCGTCGCTTCGAGAGCCGGCTCGCTCAGCTCGGCCAGCGGGGTGTGGCTGAACGTCATGGCCAGGTGGACGACGCCGTCGATCCGGCCGTGGCGACGGAGGACTTCGTCACGGACGTCGCGCAGCTCGGCCGGATCGGCGACGTCGGCCTGCAGGTACTCCGCGTTGCTCCCCTGGCGCCGAGCGCGGATCCCGTCGTCCTCGGGACGGCGGCCGACCCAGACGAGCCGGGCGTCGTAGGTGCGGGTCAGGTACTCGCTGAGCACGACGCCGAGGTCCCCGGCGCCACCGGTGAGGACGTACACCCCGCCGCGGCGGAACGCGGCGGTCGTGGCGGCCTGCTCGACCGGCACCAGCCGGCGACGCAGCCACTGGCCACCGGTGCGCCGGAAGGGATGGGCGCGACGGTCGGCGGGCAGCCCGAACACCTCCGCTGCCGGGAACGGCTCGTCCGCCGCGAGGTCGACGGCCCTGACGCGCCACCGCGGCTGCTCCTTGGCGAGCCCGCCGACGAGCCCGTGCAGGCCGGCCTGGGCCGGGTCCCGGGTGAAGGCGTCGTGGGTGACGAGGGTCAGCTCGAAGTCGCGGTCGCCGTGGCGGGCCTGCAGCTGGTTGAGGACGCGGAACAGCCGCCGGGTCGCGCGGCGGTGTTCTTCGACGCGCTCGGCCGCGGTACCTCCGGCACGAGTCGGAACCCGCACGACGACCCGGTCGATTTCGCCATCGTCCTCAGTGGACACTTCGGTCCCGGACGCCCCGATCGCCTCGGCCTCGGCGGCGGACAGCCCGATCGCGAGCACGGCGCCGCCGGAGGAGACCTCGGCGGGCCGGTGCGGCTCCCAGACCGGGCAGACGGTGAGGTCCCCGGCGGGCAGGTCCGCACCCGCGGCGGCACCGGAGACCGGCGCCGTGGCGAGCGGTGCCGGAGCGGCGGGCACAGGTGCGGTAGCTTCGCGCACCGCGGGAACCGAGGTCACCGCAGGCGCGGTCGCCGTGGCCGCAGGCAGAACCGGCACCTCAGCTGCGACAGGCGAGGGAAACGCGGCTTGGGTTGCGAACGCCGTGGGGCCACCGGGCTCAGTCTGCTTCGCGGAACTCGCGGGCCCGGCCGATGCCGCAACCGTCGTCGAGCCACCGGGCGCGGCCCCGGCGCGCTTCTGGTTCCCCGGCACCACATCCGTGTACCAGTACCGCTCCCGGGCGAACGGGTACGCCGGCAAGCCCAGCCGGCGCGGGCGCGGGCCGTCGGCGTGCAGGCGGGACCAGTCCACCTCGACGCCGCTGGCCCAGGCCTCGGCCAGCGGGGCCAGCTTGCCGCGCGCACCCCAGCGGACCAGGGTCTCGTGGAAGTCGTCGTCCGCGGCCAAAGCCGCCAGTGTGCCCGACAGCCCGGTGCCCGCGAACGTGTCCGGAGGCAGCTCCGCGCCGCGGACGTAGGCGTCCAGTGCGGCCACCAAGGTGTCGATCGAGGTGGCCACCGTCGCGAAGCGGGCCGGCATCGGCTCGCGGCCGACCTGGAGGGTGTAGGCGATGTCGGCCAGGTCGGCGTCGGTCCGTGTGCTCAGGTCGTCGCGCAGGCGGGCCGCGGACTCGCGCAGCCGGTCCTCGTCCAGCGCCGAGAGCACCACGGCCTGCGCCGCGGCCGGTCCTTGCGCGCGTTCGGGCACGATGTACTCCTCCACGAGCAGGTGGGCGTTGGCGCCGCCGGCGCCGAACGCCGAGACCACCCCGGCGCGCGGCACACCGCCGTCGCGGGGCCACGGCGCGGCGTCGCGCTGCAGCACGAACGGCGTGGCGCTGAAGTCGATCTCCGGGTTGACCTGCCCGGCGTGCAGCGACGGCGCGAACGTGCCGTGCCGCATCTGCAGCAGCACCTTGCTCAGCCCGGCGATCCCGGCCGCCGCTTCCAGGTGGCCGATGTTCGACTTGACCGAGCCGAGCGCGCAGAACTGCCGGGCGTCGGTGAACTCGCCGAACGCCGACGTCAAGCCGGCGATCTCGATCGGGTCGCCGAGCGGGGTGCCGGTGCCGTGCGCCTCGACGTAGCCGACGCGCCGCGGGTCCACCCCGGACTTCCGGTAGACCTGCCGGATCACCGCACCCTGCGCCCGCGGGTTCGGCACGGTGAAGCCGTGGGTGTGGCCGCCGTGGTTGACGGCGCTGCCCCGGATGACGCCGAGGATGCGGTCGCCGTCGGCCTCCGCGTCGGCGAGCGGGCGCAGCAGCACGGTGCCGACGCCCTCGCCGGGCACGTAGCCGTCGCCGCCTTCGCCGAAGCTGCGGCACCGGCCGTCGCTCGCGGCGAACTGGGTCTGCCCGATCATCAGGTACTTGCTCGGGTGCAGCGACAGGTTGACGCCACCGGCCAGCGCCGCGCCGCACTCCCCGCGCCGCAGCGCGGCGCAGGCGAGGTGGATCGCGGACAGCGCGGCGGCGCACATGGTGTCGACGGCGATGCTCGGGCCGCTGGCGTCGAAGAAGTACGAGACGCGGTTCGCGATCGACGCGAGACTCCCCGGCACCACGACCGGTTCCCCGCGCACCGCTTGCTCGGCGCCGTAGAGCTGGTACTCGGTGTACATCGCCCCGGCGAACACCCCGACGTCACCGGCGTCTTCGCCGACGCGCGCCCGAGCGGCGGCCCGCAGCGAGTCACGCGTGTGCCCGGCGTCCTGCAGCGTTTCGTAGGCGGACTCCAGGAACAGCCGCTCCTGAGGGTCCATTGTGGACGCGGCGCCGGGTGAGATGCCGAAGAACAGGGGGTCGAACTCGTCGACGCCGTCGAGGAAGCCGCCCCACTTGGCGTAGGTCTTGCCGGGGGCGCCGCGGCGCGGGTCGTAGTAGCGGTCGTGGTCCCAGCGGTCGCCGGGGATCTCGGTGACGGAGTCGGTGCCGGCGAGGAGGTTGGCCCAGAACTCGGTGAGGTCCCGTGCGCCCGGGTAGCGCCCGGCCATCCCGATGACGGCGATGGGGATCTCTTCGTCCGCACGGGCCGGGGGCACGGATTCGACGACCGGGTCCGGCACGGGTTCCACGACCCGCGTGACGGCGGCTTCCGGCACCTCGGGCTCCTGCGCCGCGGCGAAGCCGACCAGGGCGGCGAGCGCGTCCGGCTGGGTCTCGGCGAAGTGGCGAGCGAGCCCGTCGATCGTGCGGACCTCGAAGAACAGCGTGCTGCCGACGTTGTCGAGGTCCTTGCGCACCGCTTCGGTCAGCTGGACCACGAGGATCGAGTCGATACCGTACCGGTCGAACGTCACGTCGGCGCGCACCGAGGCGACCGGCAGCTGCAGCACGTCCGCGACGAGCGCGCGGAAGTGGTCACGCGCCCGCTCCAGCAGCTCGGTCTCCCGATCCGGGCTCGCCGTGACAGGAGCGGGAGCAGGCGTGACGGCGACCGGGACGGGTTCGTCGGCGACCTGCGAGAAGGCGGGCCCACCAGCCGGGACCGGCTGCCGGACCACACCATCGCTCTCGGCCACGAACACCTGCTGCCCGAGGTCGTCGGCCCCTTCCGCGGCGATGAACGCCGGCCGGAAACCCGTCTCCGCCAGGGCCCGCACCCAGTCGCGCGGGGTCAGGCCGGGCGAGCCGGAGATGCGCAGCGCCGGGTCGTCGTAGCGCCACCAGCCGTCCAGCAGGCCGAACGTGAGGTGGCTGAAGAACACGTTGTCGCTCAGCTCGTTCAGCAGCAGGACGCCGTTCGCGCGCAGGGCGGCCTTCGTGTTGGTCAGCGTGGCGCGGATGTTGCGCGTCGCGTGCAGCACGTTCGTCGCGACCGCGACGTCGAAGCCGCCGAACCCCTCGTCCAAGGGCTTCTCGATGTCGACGATCCGCGGGTCCAGGTACGGCGCGATGTCGCCGAAAGCCCGGCGCGCGTGCAGCAGGAACGCCTTGGAAAGGTCGGTGTAGCAATACGTTTCGATGTTGTCCCGCCACGGCGCCAGCCGCCGGAACAGGACCGCGCTCGTGCCGCCGGTGCCTGCGCCGATCTCCAGGATCCGCAGCCGTGCCGCGGGATCCGCCGCCACCCGGGCGCGGACGTGCTCGACCAGCGTGTCCGCGAGGACGTCGTTGAAGTAGTCGGCCACCGGGTTGTTCCGGTAGACGGCCTCGACCAGTTCGAGGGAGGACTTCGGGAACATGACGTCGGTCGCGGGACGGCGGCCGGTCAGGATGTCGGGCAGCGCGCGCACGGTCGTGTCGACGAGCACCGCCTGCGGACGCTTGCCCTCGCTCGCCAGCCACGGCGCCCGGTCGGCGTCCCAGCGGCGCCACGCCTCGGCGAGGTCCGCCGGCGACGGGGAAACGGCTTCGTAGCGGCCGTCGGCCGAGCGCAGCAGGCCCGTGCGGACGAAGACGTCGAGGGTGTGCGTCAGCCAGCGTTCGTACCGCGGCTCGATCCCGCCGGCCGCGAGCAGCTCGGCGGCCGTGCCCGGGCGGGCGAACAGGCCCAGGTCGCGCAGCAGCGCCCAGGTGATCCGGACGAGCGCGGCTTCCATCGACCGCCCGTGGCCGTCGGCGGCGACGCGCACGCGCTCGATGTCGGCGCTCCGGTCGGGTCGCGCCGCGAGCAGGTCGGCGACCGGGGAGGAAGACCCGGCGGGCAACGCCGTCAGGGCGCTGTCCTCGTAGAACGCGGCGATGCTGCGGGCGTCGGCGGCCTTCAGCAGCGCCAGCCGGTCGAACGGCGAGGTCAGCAGGCGGTCGAACGCGGCCATGCCCTCCGCCGGCTCGATCGAGCCGAGGCCGAGGCGCGCCATCCGCTGCCGGTAGCCGTCTTCGGCGACGATGCCGACGCCACCCCAGTACCCCCAGTTCATCACCTTCACCGGGCAGCCGAGCCGCTCGGTGAGCCGGTCGGCGTACGCGTCGGCGAACGTGCAGCCCGCCGCGTAGTTGGCCTGGCCGGGCGCGGTGAAGAACGCCTGCATCGACGAGAAGAACGCGACGAACTCCAGGGGCTGGTCCGCGAAGACCTCGGCCAGGTTGACGGCGATGTCCGCTTTGGCCGCGTAGGTCGTGCGGAAGCGCTCCTCGGTCATCCGCGCCACGCTCTGGTCGCCCAGCACGATCGCGGTGTGCAGCACCGCGTGCACCGGCCCGTGCCGCTCGACGATCGTCGCGCAGGCCCGGCGCAGATCGTCCGCATCGGACGCGTCGGCGCGGACGTAGTCCGGCTTCGGCCCGAACGCGGCGAGCCGCTCCTGGTTCGCGGCGATCTCCGCGTCGAGCGGGCGGCGGCCGATCCAGACGACCTGGGTGCCGTGGCGGCGCAGCAGGTGCTCGGTCCACACGGTGCCGATGCCGCCCGCGCCGCCGATCGCGACGACAACGCCACTGGGCGCCGACGGTGTGTCGTACGGCGTGTCGGCGACCTCCAGGAGCCGCGGCCGGAACCACTCGCCGTGCCGCCGGGCGGCGACGACGCCGTACGGGCCGGCGGGCGGGTTCGCCACCGCGTCCCACGGCACCGGCTCGTCCGCGGCGACGTCGACGATCCGCACCTGCCAGTGCGGGTACTCCTTCGCGACGGACCCGAGCAGGCCGTGCACGCCGGCGTGCGTGGCGTCGAGGGTCCGGTCACCCGGCACCCGGCACGCCTGCCGGGTGACCGCGGTGAAGCCGATCTCGCGGCCGTCCGCGCCGTCGTTCAGGAGGGCCTTGACCAGCCGGAAGACGCTCAGGACGCCGTCGCCGGACGGCAGCCAGAAGACGTGGTCGACGTCAGCGGGAAGTTCTCCGTCGAGCAGGGTGGCTCCGGGGAACGCGGCCAGGAACGCCTCCTGCTCCGCCGCGTCGCCGCCGGCGAGGACCGGGCGGGAGCCGACCGCGGGCTCTCCGGCACCGGACACCGCGTCCCACACCGGGGCGAGCAGCGCCGTGCGCGGCGACGACGTCTCGGCGACGCGACGGAAGGCCAGCCCGCGCAGGCGGACCGCGACGCGGCCGGCGTCGTCGCAGACGTCGATGTCCACTGTGGTCACTTCGGTGCCGTCGGTGGCGCGGCGGACGTGCGCCCACATCGTCTCGGCGGTGGGCGTCAGGATGTCGACGGCGTCGACCGCGAACGGCAGCGCGGGCCGGCCGTCGCGTTCGGCCAGCGTGCCGGCCGGGTCGCCGAACAGGCCGACGACCGCCTGCACGGCGCTGTCGAGCAGCGCCGGGTGCACGGCGAGGTCCGCGCCGCGGGCGGCGGCGGGCACGACGAGCTTGGCCAGTACCTCGCCGTCGCCGATGGCGAGCCGGTCCAGGGCCCGCAGCCGGGCGCCGTGGCGGATGCCGACGGCGTCGAGCGCCGCGCGGCACTGCGCCGCGGTGAGCGACCGGGCGGTGCACCGCTCACGCACCGCGTCGAGCGGCACGGTGTCAGCGGTTTCCGGCTCGGTGTACCGGCCCTGGGCGTGAATGTCGGTCGCGTCGCGCCGGATGCGGAAGGCGGCGCCCTCGCGCTCGACGGTCAGGTCGGCGCCGGTGGCGTCCACCGGGAAGGGCGCGCTCCAGACGAGATCACGCAGGCCGGCCGGGGCGAACGCGGTGCCCGGGGTCACGGCGCGCCGCGCGAACTCCAGGGAGAGGACGGCGGGCAGGACGGCTTGGCCGTTGACGTGGTGGTCGGCGAGGAAGAACTCCTCCCCGGTGAGCCGGACCCGGTAGGCGGAGGGCTCGGGGGTGGCGGGGGCGGCGACGGCCGCCGGCCAGTAGCTCTGACGCTCGTACGGGTACGTCGGCGCCGGGACCACGCGGCGCGCGGCTGCCGGGAAGGCCTCGGCGACCTGGGCGATCGCCCCGCGGACGAAGGCTCCCGCCAGGTCGCGGGCCGTCGACGGGCTCACCGCGCCCGGCTGGGCGTCGGCGGGTACCTCGCCCGTGAGCACGTCGGTGGCCGTACCGGACAGCCAGGCGCGCAGGCGGTCCGCGAGCGCCGCGGTTCCGTCGGCGACGACCGCGAGCCGGTGCGGCAGGGCGGCGCGCCCGGCGGCGAGGC
This sequence comes from Amycolatopsis sp. WQ 127309, assembly GCF_023023025.1. Taxonomy (NCBI): domain Bacteria; kingdom Bacillati; phylum Actinomycetota; class Actinomycetes; order Pseudonocardiales; family Pseudonocardiaceae; genus Amycolatopsis; species Amycolatopsis sp. WQ 127309. Next base: position 7,328,894 of record NZ_CP095481.1, on the reverse strand, counting down.
TGTACGCCAGTTCCGCCGCGGCCAGGCCCGTCTCAGGCTCCAGGTGCGCGACGAGCCGCTCGGCCACCGAGCGGAGAGCCTCCGGCGAGCGCGCGGACAGCAGGAACGCCTGCTCCCCCGGCACGTCGGCGGACGGCGTCCGCGGGTACTCCTCGAGCACGACGTGCGCGTTGGTGCCGCTCGCGCCGAAGGAGCTGACGGCCGCCCGTCGCGGGCCGTGCGCAGGCGCGGGCCACGACGCCGTCGCGGTCGGGATCGTGAAAGCGCTGCCCGCCAAGGGAATCCGTGCGTTGGCGGCGTCGAAGTGCAGGGACGCCGGGATCGTCCGGTGGCGCAGGGACAGGACCGCTTTCACCACACCCGCGACGCCCGCGGCGAACTGGGTGTGCCCGAGGTTCGTCTTGATCGAGCCGAGCGCGATGCTGCCCGGAGACGCGTCGGCGAACACGCGGGACAGCGCGCGGAACTCGATCGGGTCGCCCAGCTGGGTGCCGGTGCCGTGCGCCTCGACGAGCTGGACGCCGTCGAGACCCGCGTGGACTTCACGCAGCAGCCGTTCCTGGGAGGCCGCGCTCGGAGCGGTGATGCCGTTGGTCGTGCCGTCCTGGTTCACGCCCGATGCGCGCACGATCGCGTGGATGTGGTCGCCGTCGCGTTCGGCGTCGGCCAGCCGCTTGAGCACGAGCGCGCCCGCGCCTTCGCCCGGGACGAACCCGTCGGCGCCGGCGTCGAAGCTGCGGCAGCGGCCCGACGGCGAGAGCATGCCGGCGCGCGTCGCCGACGCGTACAGCCGCGGTGTCGTCTGCACGAACACGCCGCCGGCGATCGCGACGTCGGCCGTGCCCGTCTTCAGGTCGCGGCAGGCCAGGTCCAGCGCGACGAGCGAGCTGGAGCACGACGTGTCGACGGTGAGCGCCGGGCCGGTGAAGTCGAGCAGGTACGCGATCCGCGACGCGACGACCGAGCCCATCGTGCCCCACAGCGCCTGTGCCGGGGCCGTCCGGTCGAGGTGCTCGCCGTAGTCCCCGGCGTAGCACCCGACGTACACGCCGGTGCGGCCGCCGAGCCGCCGCTCCCCCGTGTAGCCGGCGTCTTCGAGGGCGTTCCAGCACTGTTCGAGGAAGATCCGCTGCTGCGGGTCCATCGCCGTCGCCTCGACGCCGGAGATGCCGAAGAACGCCGGGTCGAAGTGGTCGATGTCGCGCAGGAAGCTGCCGGTGCGGCAGGTGATGTCGCCGGCCAGGGGCCAGCGCGTGACGGGCTCGACGAGGTCGGTGCCCGCGGTGAGGTGCGCCCACAGCGCCTCGGGGGTTTCCGCGTCGCCGTAGCGCGCGGCCAGGCCGACGATGGCGATCGCGTCGTCGTCCTTCGCGGAGGCCGCGGGCTTGGACACGGGCCGGGCGCCGGCCAGGAACGCGCCGAGACGGTCGGCCGTGCCGTGGTCGAACAGGTCCGTGGTGTCGAGCTCGGTGCCGAGGGTCTCGTTGAGCCGGTGCACGAGGCTGACGCCGAGGATCGAGTCGAGGCCGTAGTCGGCGAAGGGCCGGTGCCGCTCGATGTCGGCTGCCGGCATCTGCAGGATGTCCGCGAGTTCGGCCAGCAGGACGTCTTGCGCGTCGGCGTGCTCCTCGCGCGGAGGCTCGATCCCGGTGGGCTCGAACCAGAACTCCGGTCCGGCGAAGGGGTAGCCGGGCAGGTGCACCCGCGTCGACGACCCGTCCACTTCGGACCAGTCGAGGGGCGTGCCCTTGGTCCAGAACGCGGCCAGCTCGCCCCAGGCGCCGCCGGCGACCCACTGCCCGACGAGCGCGCGCACCTCGGGCTTGCCGGCCAGCGCGGCCAGGGTTTCCCTGCTCGCCCGGACCTTTCCGCGCCACCACGGTCCGTCGGCGACCTCGGACAGGTACGCGCCGAGCTGCGCGCGCCATTCTCCCGCTGTACGCGCCACGAAGCAGAGACGCTCGTCCATGGCCTCGCGGCCGGTCTGGAGGGTCGCCGCGATGGCGGCGAGATCCGGCGTCTCCCGCGTGTCGAGCCACGCCGCCAGGTCGGCGGCGCGGGCGCGCAGATCGGCGTCGGTCCGCGCGGACAGCGGGAGCAGCACCGGGTGGCGCGGCGGCGCCGGCGTCGCGGCGCGCGGGTACTCGGCGACGAGCACGTGCGCGTTCGCGCCACCCGCGCCGAACGAGGAGATCCCGGCGACGCGGCGGCCGGTCGAGGGCCAGGCGCCGCCTTCGCGGGTCAGCGTGAACGGCGTCGCGGCGAAGTCGATGTCCGGGTTGGTCCGCTCGGCGTGCAGGGTGGGCGCCAGCTCGCCGTGTTCCAGCTGCAGCACCACCTTGGTCAGCCCGGCGATGCCGGCCGCTGCCTCCAAGTGGCCGATGTTGGACTTGACCGAGCCGAGCGCGCAGTCCGCCGGCGTGTCCGCGAAAGCCTGGGTCAGGCCGTCGACCTCGACGGGGTCGCCGAGGCGGGTGCCGGTGCCGTGGGCCTCGACGTAGCCGACGTCGGCCGACGTCAGCCCGGCGTTGTCGAGGGCCTCGCGGACGACGGCGGCCTGCGCGCGGGGGTTCGGGACGGTGTAGCCGTTGGTGCGGCCGCCGTGGTTGACGGCCGAGCCGACGATGACGGCGTGGATCGGGTCGCCGTCGGCTTCGGCCGCGGCGAGCGGCTTGAGCAGGACCGCGCCGACGCCTTCGCCGGGGACGAAGCCCTCGCCGCCGTCGCCGAAGCTGCGGCAGCGGCCGTCGGCGGCGAGCATCCGCGCGCGGGACAGCTCGACGTAGGTCGACGGGTGCAGGTACAGGTTCACGCCGCCGGCGATGGCGAGCTCGCACGCGCCGTGGCGCAGCTGCTCGCAGGCCTGGTGGATCGCGGTGAGCGAGGCCGAGCACATCGTGTCGACGGGCAGGCTCGGGCCGCGCAGGTCCAGCAGGTAGGAGACGCGGTTGGCGAGGGAGGCGAACGACGTCCGCGGCGCGCGGCGGGGCCCGCTCACGGCGGGCGGGTGGTTGCGGTCGAAGCCGGTCTTGGTGACGCCGGCGAAGACGCCGACGCGGCCCTGGTGCTGGTCGGCGAGCCGCTCCCGGGTGTAGGCGGCGTCTTCGAGCGCGGACCAGACGGTTTCGAGGAAGAGCCGTTCCTGGGGGTCGATGTCGGCGGCGTCGCGCGGGGCGATGCCGAAGAAGGCCGCGTCGAAGCGGGCGAAGCCGTCGAGGAAGCCGCCCCACTTGCTGTAGCTGGCGCCCTCTTCGACGGCGCGCTGCCGGTCGGGCTCGAAGAAGCCGTCGAGGGGCCAGCGCTCGATCTCGCGGACGCTGTCGCGGCCCGCGCGGAGGTTCTGCCAGAAGGCGTCGAGCGTGGGGGCGTCCGGATAACGGCCGCTGATCCCGATGACGGCGATGGGTTCGCCGGTGGCCGGAACCCGTTCGCCGGTCTCGCTCGCCGGGGCGGTGGGCGCGGGGGCGGTGGGCGCGGCGACGGGGGCGGACGCGCTCGCGGGGGCGTCGTCGAGCCAGCGGGCGCAGCCCTCCGGGTGGCGCTCCGCCAGGTGGCCGGCCAGGGCCGCGAGGGTCGGGTACTGGTACAGCAGCGTCTTCGGCAGCGCACCGAACCACTCGGCGAAGCGGCGGTTCAACCGGGTCACCGTGAGGGAGTCGATGCCGTAGCCGTCCAGCGGCGCTTCGGCGTCCAGGCGGGTCGCGTCGAGGCGCATCGTCTCGGCGATCAGGTCCTTCAGCCGCGTGAGGACGCGGGCTCGGAGGTCGTCCTGGCCGGTCATGTGGTTCCCTTCCCCGGTGATCACGACGTGGGCGGCACCGAGCGCGAGCGCTCCGTGCAGGGCGGTGAGCGCGGCCCCGGTCTCCAACGGCGGGCCGAAGCGTTCGGCCAGCTCGGGCAGTTCCTCTTGCGGCACGCGCATTCCGCCGTCGCGCCACAGCGGCCAGCCCAGCGAGACGCCGACGCCGGGCCCGCTGCGCCGCGCGAGGTAGGCGTCGAGGAAGCCGTTGGCCGCCGCGTAGCCGGCCTGGCCGGCGTTGCCGAGCGTCCCGGCCGCCGCGGAGAACGCCGCGAAGAAGTCCAGCGGCAGGTCGCGCGTCGCCTCGTCGAGGGCGACCAGGCCCGCGACCTTCGGCGCCAGCACCGCCTGGAAGTCCTGGTAGGAGCCTTGGATCAGGTAGCCGTCGCGCAGCACGCCCGCCGCGTGGAGGACGCCGTCGAGCCGCCCGTAGGTCCGCACGACGTCCTCGACGACCGCGCGCACCGCGGCCGCGTCCGTGACATCCACCTCGCGGTACTCCCCCGGCCCGGCCGGCGACCGTCCACATCGGACCAGGACGGCGTCCGGCGGGAGGTCCGCGGCGAGCAGCCGGCCGATCCCGCCCGCGCCGCCGGTCATCAGGTAAACCCCACCGGGCTTCCAGGCGCGTCCGGCACCCGGCGCGACGGACTCCCAGTCCGCGACGAAGCGGCCCTCGGCGGTGAACCGCACGTGCTCCCCCGGGCCGGAAAGCACGGCATCGAGGTCCGCCGGCTCGCCGGTGAACTCGACCAGCTGCACCCGCAGCGCCGGCTCCTCCCGGGCGGCGGTGCGCAGCAGCCCGATCAGGCCCGGGAACACCGACCCCGCGCGGCAGGCGACCTGGACGACACACGGTCGTCCGTCCCCTGTGGACAGCAGTCGCTTCAGCTCGCCGAACAGCCGGATCGACGCCCGCTCGTACGCGGTCCCGGCGTCGTCACCGCCGGTCTCCACGGCGGCGATCGACACACCCGGCAGCCGAGCGGGCAGGTCGCACGTCATGACGAGCCGTCGCGCGCCGGCGGGCAGCGCGGTCGGGCCGGCCGGTTCGCGGCGCCAGGTGGGCACGCGGAGGGTCATGAGGTCGCTCCCTTCACGAGACGCGGGGTATCGAGCACATCGGGGCTCTCCTGGTCGGCCAGCACGGCTTCCAGCAACGCGGCACGTGCGTCGACGTCGAAAGCGGCGGGCGGCTCGGGCTTTTCCGGCGCCTCGGGAACCCAGTAGCGCTCACGCGCGAACGGGTAGGTCGGCAGCCGCAGGATCCGGCGGCCGGCCGGGTGCCGGTCCTCCCAGACGACCGTCCGGCCTTCGCACCACAACGCGGTGACGCGGTCGAGGTCGGCCTCCATCACCTCCGGGTCCGCCGTGCGGTCCCGGTGCACCGCGGCCCCACGCGCCCGGCGCAGGGTGCCGGTGTGCGGCCCGGGCCGTCCGGCGAGGAACACGTCGAACCCGGAGACGACCTCTTCGACGCTCGAGGCGGCGAAGCCCAGCCGGTGTTCCATCTCCTCCCGGCCCACCTGCAACGTGAAGGCCAGGTCCGCCAGGGAGGGGCCGTGACCGACCACGAAGCCGCGCAGGGCAACCACTCGCTCCCGCAACCGGCCGGCGTCCCGGGCGGACACCACGATCGCCTGGGAACCGGACTCGGGAGCCGGCTGCGGGCGCGAAGGCGGGGCCTCCACGACGACGTGCGCGTTGACGCCGCCGAAGCCGAAGCTGCTGACCCCGGCGCGCAGCGGCAGCTCGTGGCCGGCGCCGTCGGTCACCGGTTCCCAGCGGCGCAGCTCGCGCACCACCTCGAAGCCCTCGGGCGCGAGGTGCGGGTTCAGCTCGGCGCAATGCAGCACCGGCAGCAGCTCGCGGTGCCGCATCTGCTGCAGCACCTTCAGCAGGCCCGCAAGGCCGGCCGCCGCTTCCGCGTGGCCCATGTTCGCCTTCACCGAGCCCAGGGCGCGGGTCCGGCCGGGCGAGGCCCCGAGGTTCCGGTAGGCCCGGGTGAGGGCGTCGACCTCGACGGGGTCGCCCAGCGCGGTGCCGGTGCCGTGCGCCTCGACGTAACCGACGCTGTCGGGGTCGACGCCCCGCATCGCCGCCTGGACGACCGCGGCCTGCGCGGCGGCGTTCGGCGCGGTGAGCGACGCGGCACGGCCGCCGTGGTTCTCCGCGCTGCCGAGGAGCACGCCGTGGACGACGTCACCGTCGCGCAGCGCGGCGGACAGCGGCTTCAGCAGGACCGCCGCGGCGGCTTCCGAACGGACGTAACCGTCGGCCCCGGCCGAGAAGGTCTTGCAGCGGCCGTCGGGGCTGAGCATCCCGGCGGTCTGCGTCGCGGCGAACGTGTCCACGCTCAGCAGGAGGTTCACGCCACCCGCGATGGCCATCTCGCAGCGCCCGGACCGCAGGCTCTCCACCGCGCGGTGCACGGCGACGAGCGAGCTGGAGCAGGCGGTGTCGATCGGCTCGCTCGGGCCGTGGACGTCGAGCAGGAACGAGACGCGGTTGGCGAGCACGGCGTGCGAGTTGCCGGTGGCGGTGTAACCCTCGGGCGCGACGCCGCCGGCGTTGAGCAGGTGGTGGTAGTCGTGGCCGGAGACGCCGAGGAAGACGCCGGTGTCGCCGGGCAGCCGGACCGGCGGGTAGCCGCCGTCTTCGAGAGCGGTCCAGACGGTTTCCAAGGCGAGACGCTGCTGCGGGTCCATCAGCTCGGCTTCCAGCCGTGAGACGGCGAAGAAGTCCGCGTCGAACCGGTCGACGCCGTCGAGGAGGCCGGCGAACTTCGGGAAGTCCGCGTTGGCGACGACTTCGGCGTAGCGGTCGTCGAAGCGGTCACCCGGGTAGCGCGAAACCAGGTCGGTACCGGCGCGCAGCCGGTCCCAGAAGGTGTCGGGGTCGTCGGCGCCGGGGAAACGTCCCGCGATCCCGATGATCGCCACGGCATCGCCGGGCTCGGCCGCGACCGGCGAGGCGGGCGGGGCCGGGGCGGGCGTCGTCGTGGCGGGCGCGGCGGCCGTGAACACCGCCGGTTCCGCGACCTGCTCGGCCAGCGCCTCGACGAGGCCGCGGATGTTGGGGAACTCGAAGAACACCGACGGGCGCAGGTCGATCCCGAGCCGGCCGCCCAGCTCCGTGGCCAGAGCGGCGAGCGTGATCGACTCGAAGCCGAACGCCGGGAAGTGCGTGTCGAGGTCGATCTCGGCCGGGTCCGCCTTGAGCAGCTCGGCGACGGTCTGCCGGACCGTGCCGGTCAGGCCCGTCCGGCCGGCGGCCGGGGCGTCCGCGCCGGTGCCGAAGTCGGCGCCGCCGAGGCGGCCCAGCACGCGGCCGTCCTCGTCGAGCAGGCGGACGTCGAAGACGGCGTCCCCGGTCCGCTCCAGCAGCACCGCGCGGGTGCGGTCGAGGTTCCGGCCGGTCAGCGAGCCGAGGCGCCGGATGGTGACGTCGGCGTCGGCGGACAGGTGCTGCACGCCTTGGACGAGCCCCGCGAACACCCAGGCCGGGATGCGGACCCGCCGCTTCCCCGGGTCCTGGCAGGTCGCGGGCTCGGCGACGCGCACCAGCAGCCGGCCGTCGATCTCGGCGACCCCCTCGACCGCCTTCGCGTACGGCCGGGGATCGACACCGAGTTCGGCGAGCCGCGTGTAGAAGGCGTCCTGGTCGAGCGAAAGAGGCGCGGTCACCGGGGCCTCGTCCTCGGGTTCCGAGACGGGGGCGAGGTCGGCGCCGAACACCGACACCCCGGCCGAAGTGCGGAGTTCGACACGGTGTCCGGTGCCCAGCCGCCAGTCGAGCTGCTCCTCGGCCGACGGCGCGGGCACCTCGCCCCAGCGTGCGTCACGGATCGCCCACTCGCCGTCGAGACCGGCCACCTCGGCGAAGGCGAGCACGCCGTCCAGCAGCGCGACGGTGGCGAACCGGCGGTCGCGCCGGACCGAGTACGTGTAGTCGAGGAGCTCGTCGCCGCGCAGCGCGAGCCGGTAGCGGATGCCGCTCAGGTCGGACCGGTTCACCCCGACCCACGGGTGCTCCCGCCGCGCGAAAGCGAGCGGGTTCAGGACACTCGGCGCGTCGTCGAAGGCCGGGTACCAGCAGCGCACCTTGTCGAACGGGTACGCGGGCAGCGACAGCTTGGCCGGCCGCGCGGGCCAGAGGACGTCCCAGTCGACGTCCGCGCCGGCGGCCCAGGCCTCGGCCAGCACCGGCAGGTCGGCGTCGGCGAGCGCGCGCGTCACGACGTCCGGGTCCGGGGTCTCGGACACGCCCATCGTGCTGGGGGTGAACCGGACGCCCGCCGGCGCGGTGCCGCTCCAGTCCACTTCGGACAGTTCGGCGAGGCGGGTCTCCGCGTCCTCGGCGACGAACGCGAGGCGGCACGGCAGCTCGTTCTTGCCCGTCTGCAAGGTGAACGCGAGCGCGTCCAGGCCGGGGCGCTCGGCGCGGACGTAGGCGTGCACGTCGCGAAGCACCCGCCCCAAGGTCTGCGGGGTGGTCGCGGAGAACACCAGCAGCCGCGGCCGGCCCGTGTCCGGCACCGTGGCCACGCCGTCGTGCTCCTCGACGACGAGGTGCACGTTCGCGCCGCCGGCGCCGATCGACGTGACACCCGCGCGGCGCGGGACGGACTGTCCATTCAGGACTGGTCGCGGCCACTCGGCGCGTTCGCGCTGGACGACGAACGGTGTGTCGGCGAAGTCGATCGCCGGGCTGAGCGTCTCCGAGTGCAGCGACTCGACGATCGTGCGGTGCTTCAGCTGCAGCAGCACCTTCGTCAGACCGGCGATCCCCGAGCCGGACAGCAGGTGCGCGACGTTCGACTTGACCGAGCCCAGCGCGCAGAAGCCGCGGTCGGCGGTGTCGCGGCGGAACGCGCTCGTCGCGCCGCGGATCTCGATCGGGTCGCCCAGCGACGTCGCCGAGCCGTGGCCTTCGAGGTAGCTGATCGTGCGCGCGTCGACGCCCGCGTCGTCCAGGGCCTTCTCGATGGCACGGCCCTGCTGGGCCGGGCTGGGCACGGTGAAGCCGTTGCGCACGCCCGCGTTGGTCATGCCGCTGCCGCGGATGACGCCGTGGACGTGGTCGCCGTCGGTGACCGCGTCCGCAAGTGGCTTGAGGACGACCATCCCGACGCCTTCGCCGAGAACGGTGCCGTCGGTGCCGATGCCGTAGCTGCGCAGGAGGTCGGCGGACTTGCTGGTGAAGTGCGCCTGCGACGTCGCGATCAGGTCGTAGGGGTGCAGCATCAGGTTGACGCCGCCGACGACGGCCATCCGGCAGTCGCCCGCGCGCAGCATCCGCACGGCCTGGTGCACGCAGGTCGACGACGACGCGCACATCGTGTCGAGGAACATCGACGGGCCGGTGAAGCCGTAGAAGTAGGAGAGCATGTTGGCGAAGACGCCGAGCTCGCTGCCGCTGGTGGTGGTGCCGCGGGTGAGCAGGTTTTCGAAGCCGTAGAGCGAGTAGCTGTTGTTCATCGAGCCGACGAGCACGCCGACGTCACCCTCGTAGCGGCGCTGGATCGTCTCGCGGGAATAGCCGGCGTCCTCCAGCGCGGTGACGCCCGACTGCAGCAGCAGCCGGACTTCCGGGGACAGCAGTTCGGCTTGCCGCTGGGAGATCGAGAAGTAGCGGGGGTCGAAGGCGTCGATGTCCCGCAGGAACGTCCCGGCCTTCACGACGGTCTTGCCGGGGACGTCGCGCTCGTCGAAGTAGAGGTCGCTGTGGCGCCAGCGGTCGGCCGGGACGGGCTCGAAGCTGTGCCGTCCTTCGCTGAGCAGGTCCCAGAACTCGGCCAGGGTGTCGGCGCCCGGGTAACGGCCGGCCATGCCGATCACGGCGATGTCGTGGGTGTCTTCGCGGGGTCGTTCGATGCTGCGCGCGGGCGCCGGTGCCGCCGACTTCTCGACGACCGCCGGGGTCTCCGGCTCCGGGGTCTCCGGCTCCGGGGTCTCCGGCTCCGGGGTGCCGAACATCTCCTGGAGGCGGTCGCGGTGCTCGCTGATCAGGTAGCCGGCGACGCCGCGGAGGTCGACGTGCTCGAAGAAGAGCGTCTTGGGCAGCGAGCCGAAGTCGTCTTCGAGGCGGCTGGTGACGTCGACGACGATGAGCGAGTCGATGCCGTAGCGCTCCAGCTTCTGATCGGCCCGGATGTGGTCCGGTTCGCGGCCGGTCAGCTCGGCGAAGAGCCGGCGGAGGTGGTCCTCGGTCTTCGCGGTCAGGGTGCGGTCGTCCACCTTCGACGTCGTCGCCGGCTTGGTGACGGGCGTTTCGCGGGTCAGGCCCGCGTAGCGGCGGAGCTTGCCGGCTTCGCCGTGGAGGACGGCGCGCCGTGGCGGGGCGTCGACCTGCAGCGCGCGCTCCAGCGCGGCCAGCCCGGCGTCGGTCGGCAACGGGACGGTGCCGGTCGTCTTCCGCAGGTACGCTTCGGTGGCTTGGTCGACACGCATGCCGCCCTCGGCCCACAGCGGCCAGTCGACGACGCGGACCGCGTAGCCGTCGGCTCGAGCGGCGAAGGCGTCGAGGAAAGCGTTCGCCGCACCGTAGGCCGTCTGGGCCGCGCTGCCGAAGGCGCCGGCGACCGAGCCGAAGAGGGCCATAAAACCGACACCGTGCTCGCGGCAGACGGCGTCGAGGTGCGCGGTCCCGGCGAGCTTGGGCGCGAGCACCGCCGCGGTGGCTTCGAGCGGCGTGGCGACGAGGTAGCCGTCGGCGAGGACGCCGGCGGCGTGGAAGACGCCGTCGATCCGGCCGTACTGGTCGTTCATCGCCGCGGCGGCCCGGCGCACGTCGGCGGCGTCGGTGACGTCGACCTGGTGGTAGCCGGGCAGTTCGGGCCGCGCGCGGCGGCCGCTGAGCACGACGGTCGCGTTGTAGCGTTCGCGCAGGTGATCGGCGAGCAGTGTCCCGACGCCGCCCGCGCCGCCGGTGATCCAGTAGACGCCTTGCTCGCGCAGCAGCGATTCGCCGTCGGTGGCGGCCAGTTCGACGGTTTCCCGCACCAGCCGCCGGCCGGCGCGGTCGTAAGCGACCTCGACGTCAGGGTTGGCGGCTTCGGTGCGGACGATCGTTTCGAACCGCGCGGCGTCGGCGGGCCCGTCGACGAGCACGAGCTTGCCGCGAACGGCGGGGTTCTCCTTGTGCAGCGACTTCAGGACCGCGCCGAGCGGGGCGTACCCGGGATCATCGGGCGAGCCGGGCGCAACGACGAGCACCGTCCGGGTGGCACTGCCGGGCCGGGCCAGGAGGTCGCGGAGGTGCTGGTAACACGAGTCGAACGCGGCCTGCGCGGCCTCGGCCGGGTCTTGCGCAGGGCTACCGGCCAGCGGAAGGATCTCCGCATCCAGTCCGTGCGCCGCAGCTTCGTTGTCGGCGGGCAGTGCGTTGAGCACCACGAGCGGGCCCGTCCGGCCGGTCTCGGCCGGCGGTGCGGGCCGCCACACCTGGCGCACCTCGATGAGGTCGCCGTCGGTGGCTGGGGCGGCGGTGGCCGCCGAGGCGGTCAGCGGCCGGGGCGTGTAACCACGCAGGCGGGCGCACAGCACGCCGTCCTCGCCGTACAGGTCGACGTCCACTTTGGACTCCGTGCCGCGCAGGACCGCTTGCGTGACGCGGCCGACCGGACCGAGCAGCGTCAGCTCCGTCAGCGCGAACGGCACGCTGGCCGCCGCCGGGGTGCGCCAGTCCGAAGACCCCAGCGCCAGGACCGCCTGCAGGGCGCTGTCCAGCACCGCGGGGTGCAGCAGCCAGCCCGGCGCCGCCTGGGCCGGTACCCGGATCCGGGCCAGCACGCCATCGGCACCGCGGGACACCGACTCGAGGCCGCGCAGTGCCGGGCCGTGCTCGACGCCGCTCGCGCGCAACGCCGAGTAACCGGCGTCGACGGCCAGGTCCTCGGGGAACCGGGCGGCCAGGTCACCGGCGGCGGACCCGCCGGGGGTCCCCGGGACGAGGCGGCCGGAGACGTACCGCTCCCCCGCCTCGTCGAGCACCGCGAAGTCGAAGCCGTCGCCAGCGGGCACCAGCCGCAGCCGGACGTCCAGGCGCGGACCCGGCACCGTCAGCGGACGGATCCAGCCCACGTTGCGCACGCTGGGGACCTCGACCGGTGAAGCGGCCAGGACCAGCCCGAGGACGGCCACGCCCGGCACCACCGGAACCCCGTTGACCACGTGGTCGCGGATGACGTCCTGCCCGGCGCGGAACGTCAGCGGGTACGTCCACCCGCCGTCCTCCTCGACGCCTTCGCCCAGCGACGGGTGGCCCGCTTCCAGGGGGCGGAACCAGAACGGCGTGCGCGCGAAGGCGTAGCCCGGCAGGTGCACCCGGCGGCCGGTCGCGGGCCACGCCGACCAGTCGACCGGCAGGCCGTGCGCCCAGGCGCGGGCGAACTTCTCCAAGCGGCCCTGGGCGAGCCAGGCGGCCGCCAGCTCGGTCACGTCGGACTCGTCGAGGCCGCCGGTCAGCTCGGCGGCCGAGCCACCGGGAAAGCAGCCGTCCGGCGCAGAACCCGCCGCGACGCTCTCCAGCTGCCCCGCCCAGGTTTCGAGGTCGCGGGCGCGGAACACCACCCGCGCGGGCATCGGCACCCGGCCGTGCCGGAGGGTGTGGGCGATGTCGGCGACCGCTATGACGTCACCCGACGCCAGCCGGGTCCGGGCCCACGCCGCGAGTCCGGCGCACGTCTCGCGCAGCCGCTCGTCGTCCATCGCCGACACCGGCAGCCATTCGTCCTCTTCGGACGGTCCGGACGGCTCGGCCGGGGACGGCGACTCCAGCAGCGCGTGGGCGTTCGTCCCGGCGAAGCCGAACGAACTGACCCCGGCCCGCAACGGCGAACCGTCGGGCGCCGTCCACTCCGACAGCTCGTCGACGACGCGGAACGGGCTGCCCGTCAGCGTGATCAGCGGGTTCAGCCGTTCGAAGCCGACCGTCGCGGGCAGGGCCCGGTGCCGCATCGCGGCGATCACCTTGAGGATCCCGGCGACGCCCGCGGCGCCTTCGAGGTGCCCGATGTTCGTCTTGACCGAGCCGATGCCGCAGTGCTGGCCGGAACTCGTGTCGCCCAGTTCCGCAAACGCTTTCTTCAGGCCGCGTACCTCGATCGGGTCACCGACGGGCGTGCCCGTGCCGTGCGCCTCGACGTAGCTCACCGACGCCGGCTCGATCCCGGCACGGCGGTAGGTGTCGGCGATCAGCTGCGCCTGCGCGTCCGGGTTGGTCACCGTCAGCGAGCTGGTCCGGCCGCCGTGGTTGGTGCCGACGCCCTTGATGATCGCGTGCACCGCGTCGCCGTCGCGAAGCGCGTCCTCGGCGCGCTTCAACAGCAGGACGCCGCCGCCCTCGCCGCGGACGTAGCCGTTCGCGCCGGCGTCGAACGCCTTGGCGCGGCCGGCCGGGGAGAGCATGCCCGCCTTGCTGAACGCGATGAAGTGCCGCGGCGACCAGATCAGGTTGACGCCGCCGGCGAGCGCCTGGTCGCAGTCGCCCGACGTCAGCGCCTGCACCGCCTGCTGCACCGACACCAGGGAGCTCGCGCAGGCGGTGTCGTTGACGACGCTCGGGCCGCGGAAGTCGAAGTGGTGCGAGACGCGGTTGGCGATCACCGCGTACGCCGCACCGGTCGGGTAGTAGGCGTCGATCGTGTCGAGCTCCTGCTCGATCAGCTCGGCGTAGTCCCAGTGGCACACGCCCATGAAGACGCCGGTGCGCGAGCCGGCGAGCCGGTCGGCGCGGTAGCCGGCGTCCTCGACGGCGTGCCAGCTCAGCTCCAGCGCCATCCGCTGCTGGGGGTCCATCAGCCGGGCCTCGCGCGGGGACACCTGGAAGAAGTCGGCGTCGAAGCACTCGGCGTCGGTGATGAACCCGCCCCAGACGCTGCTGGTCTTGTCGCCGTCGCGGCGCGGGTCGCCCGCGTGGTCGGCGGCGCGCCAGCGCTGCTCGGGCACCTCGCTGATCAGCGAGCGCCCTTCCGCGAGGTTCGCCCAGAACTCGTCGCTCGTGCGGGCGCCCGGCAGCCGCAACGCCTGGCCGACGACGGCGATGTCGTGGGAACCAACGGAACTGTGTGCCATGGGAATCCTCGTCTTCCGTGCCGGTCAGGCCGGCAGAACGCTGGTACGGCGGTCGACCACGCGCAGTCCGGCGCGCAGCGGCCCGCGATCCAGGGCCTGCCCGCGGACGAACCAGTGGTGCAGCCAGAACAGCGACGCCAGCAGGGTGAACGCCTGGTTCTCCTTGGTGCCGATGCGTTCGGCGGGGCCGTCGAAGACCCGGTCGACGAGCGCGCGGGCGAACCGCGTGTCGAGGACGCCGATCGCGTCGAGCGTGGCCTGGTCGGTCAGGGTGTCGCGGTAGTCCGGCCACGCGCGCACGAACGCGGCGCTGTCCGTGGCGCGGTAGGGGAACTTGCCCTTGGCGACGACCTGTTCCGGCAGCACGTCGGCGTAGGCGCGCTTGAGGAGGTACTTCTCGTCGAACGGGTCGCCGAAGCGGTGGTTGACCGACGCGGCCAGCCGCACGACCGCCGGGTCGAGGAACGGGCAGCGGTTCTCGACGCCGTGCCCGAGCGTCATCCGGTCGCCCTGGGTGGAGAGCAGGTAACCGGCCAGCAGCGTGCGGAACTCCAGCCACTGCGCCTTCTGCACCGCCCCGAGATCCGCGTAGCCCGGCTCATCGGCGACCAGCCGCTGGGCCGCGTCGAACGGCTCGCCCGCGTCACGCAGCAGCCGGGCGGCGAAGCGGCCGTTCTGGAAGCGCATCTGGTGGGAGAACAGCCCGGGCAGGTGCTCCTCGGTGAACTGCCGGTACAGGCCCAGCATCCGCTTCGGCGCGCCCTCGCCGGAAAGGTGTGGCAGGTACGGGTAGATCCGCGCGATCCGGTCGAGCCGGGTCCGCTCGTCGAGGTCGTGCCACGCGTCCAGCAGCAGCGCGTCCTTGAAGATCCCGTAGCCGAGGAACGCCTCGTCCGCGCCCTCGCCGCTGAGCACCACCTTGATCCCGGCCGCCTTCACCTGCTCGGCAAGCAGGTACATCGGGACGAACGCGGTGCGGAACGCGGGCACCTCGGCGTGTTTCACCGCGGCCGGGAACGCCTGGACGACGTCCTGGTCGCGGACGCGCACGGCGTGGTGGCGGGTGCCCAGCTCGCCGGTGACCGCGGCCTGCTCGGCGGACTCGTCGACGACGGCGTCCTCGAACTCCAGGGAGAACGTGCGCAGCGGCGCGGCCTGCCGGCTCGCGGCGAGGTGCGCGATGATCGAGGAGTCGAGCCCGCCCGAGACGTAGACGCCGACCTCGACGTCGCTGCGCAGCCGGACGTCGACGGCGGCCGCCAGCTCGGTGCGGACCAGCTCGATCGCGTCCGCTTCGGACTCCGGCGCCGGGCCGGGCTCCAGGTCGAGGGTGGCCCAGCGGCCGCGTTCGACGTCGTCGCCGCGCAGGCACAGGTACTCCCCCATCGGCACCTGCTCGATGTCGCGGTAGCCGCTCTGCGCCGGCAGCGGCGTCCAGGTGGCGAAGATCGACGCGAGGTGCTCGGGGTCGAAGGAGAACCGGAAGCCGGGGTAGGCCAGGAAGGCCTTCATCTCGGAGGCGAACAGCCACGCGCCGTCGTGACGCGCCACGAACAGCGGGCGCTTGCCGTACCGGTCGCGGACCAGCGTGAGCTCGTCGGCCAGGGAGTCGTAGACGGCGAACGCGAAGGCGCCGTTGAAGCGCGACAGGCAGTCGCGACCCCACGTGAGCCAGGCCTGCAGCACGACCTCGGTGTCGGAGTCGGTGCGGAACCGCGCGCCGAGCCGCTGCAGCTCGCGGCGGAGCTCGCGGTAGTTGTAGAGCTCGCCGTTGTAGCAGAGCCACCAGCGGCCGTCGGCGCTGCCGACGGGCTGGGAGCCGCTCGCGAGGTCGATGATGCTGAGCCGGACCGTGCCCATCACGAGCTTGTCGTCGAGGTAGCAGCCGGCCTCGTCCGGGCCGCGGTGCTCGATCTGACGCAGCAGGCCCGCGATCAGGTCCCGGTCGTCCCCGGGCGGACGCCCACTGCCGTAGACGCCGGCGATTCCGCACATGCCGGTTACCGGCCGTCCGCACTCGGGACGGCGCTCGCCTCGACGAACTCGACGATCGCGCGCAGCGACACGAGCACCGAGTCGAGCATGTCCTCGCCCAGTTCGACGCCGTAGCGCTCGTGGACGTGGTTCATCAGCGAGATGTAGCCGAACGAATCGAGCACCCCGGCCTTGAAGAGATCGGTGTCCCCGGTGATCTCGTCGCCGAACCGGAACAGCGCCTCGTCCTCCAGGTAGCTCTGCAGCTCGGCGGTCAACGTCGCGTCAGGCATGGGGTGCTCCCTCGATCAGTCCGGCCAGTCCGGCCCAGTGCTCGCGGATGAAGAAGTGGTCACCGGGCAGCCGGTGGCGCTCCAGCGGCTCGGTGGTTTCGCGCTGCCACGCGCTGATCTCGGCGTCGCTGAACGGTTCGCGGTCGCCGGTGACCACGGTGATCGGCACGTCCAGCGGCGGCTCGTCGTCGTGGACGTACCGGCCGAGGACGGTGAAGTCCGCGCGCAGCACGCGCTCGTAGTGCGCCATCAGGTCCTCGAACTGCCGCAGCTGCGCCGGGACACCGCCCAGCTGGTCGAGGTGCGCCCAGAACGCGTCGCCGGTCAGGCGCCAGGTGTCGCGCTCCCGGCTCGGCACGGCCGGCCCGCACTCGCCGGAGACGACGAGCCGCACCGGCGCGGGCAGGCCTTCGGCCCGCAGCCGGCGGCAGAGCCGGAACGCCAGCCGCGCGCCGAGGCTGTGGCCGTAGATCGCGTACGGCTCGCCGACGTGGTCCCGCAGCTGGTCCATCAGGTCGGCGACGACGGCGTCGGCGTCGGCCAGCAGCGGCTGCGCCACCCGCCGGCCGCGGCCCGGCCGTTCGAGCGCCACGACGTCCAGGTCGCGGGTGTGCTCGGCCAGGGCGCGGTAGGCGTTTTCGTCGCCCCCGGCGTAGGCCACGGTGAACACGCGGCGCGGTTTCTCCGGCGCCGCCACGGGTGTGTCGATCTGCCGGACCATCCGGGTCAGCACTCCTTCCCCGCCGATTTCACGGAAGTTCTCCGCCGGGCTCCGGCGCAGCACCGCGCGGACGCTGTCGGCCCAGCGCACGGTCCCGGCGATCTGGTCGCCGAGCGTCCGGGCGATGTCGCCGTCGCGGTACGGGCGCGCGGTCACGTTGGCGATCACGGTCCCGGCCAGCGGCGCGAACCGGAACCCGCGCAGGAAGGCGGCGAACTCGTCCCGCGCGGCGCGCATGTACCGCGAGTGGAAGGCGGCCGAGACGCGCAGCGCCGCCACCCGGAACCCGCGCCCGGACAGCGTTTCCCGCGCCCGCTCGATGTCGGCCACCGGTCCGGACAGGACGTTCTGCACCGGGGTGTTGCGGTTCGCCACGTCCAAAGCAGACAGTTCGTGCTCGGCGAGCACCTCGGCGAGTTCCGCCTCGGACGGCCCGACGACGGCCAGCATCGCGCCGTCGCGTTCGGTGGCCATCAGCGCCGCCCGCTGGGCGACGAGCTTCAGGCCCGTCTCGAAGTCGAACGCGCCCGCGGCGAGCAGCGCGTTGTACTCGCCGAGACTGTGCCCGAGCAGGACGTCGGCCGCCGGTTCACCGCGGTCGAGACCGTCCTGATAGGACAGCGCGTTGACGACGTAGAGCGCGGGCTGGGTGTAGCGGGTGTCGTCGAGGCGGCCGTCGGGGTCTTCGAGGCACAGCCGGGTGATGTCGTAGCCGAGGACGTCGCCGGCGAGGGCGACGTGCTCGGGGTAGCGGTCGAACAGGCCCGCTCCCATCCCCTTAACCTGGGTTCCCTGGCCGGGGAAGAGCGCGACGCTCGTGCGGTGGGCGACCGGCATGACTCCTCCGGATCTCTTCAGGACAGCGGGTTTCCCCAGGTGTCGAGGAACGCGACCGACTCCAAGGGCTGACGGGCCGGGCGCCGGAAGTCCGTCGTGGTCGTGTACGCGACGGGCAGCAGGCCGACCTGGGCGACGTCCGCCGGCAGGCCGAGGATCTCCGCGGCTTCGGCTTCGCGCTGCAGGTGCAACGTCGTCAGCACGGTGCCGAGGCCGCGTGATCGCAGCGCGAGCTGGAAGCTCCACACCGCGGGGTAGATGCCGCCGTAGAACGACGTCGCCTCGACGTGCCCCGACGGCCGCTCCCCCTGCACGCACGGCACGACGAACACCGGGACGCGGTCGATCACGTCGATCAGGTGCTGCACCGAGCCGACCATCCGGCGCACGGCCGGCACCGCGGCCGCCGCGCCGAGCTGGGCTCGGACCCCGGCCAGGTAGTCGCGGCCGACGTCGCGGAACAGCCCGCCCAGCCGCGCGCGCCGGCCGGCGTCCCGGACGACCAGCCAGCGCCAGGACTGCTGGTTGCCCGGCGACGGCGCGTAGGTGCTCAGCCGCAGGCAGGTCGCCAGCACGTGCGGCTCGACCGGGCGGCCGAGGTCGAGCTTGCGGCGGACCGCGCGGGTGGTGCTCAGGACGTGGTCGACGCTCGCGGTGTCGACGGTCGCCGTGGTCATCGGCCCTCCAGCGCGGGGGTGCGGGTCTGGCCGGTCAGCACGATCTGGTGCAGCCGGCGCAGCTCGTCCGACGGGTCGAGGCCGAGCTCCTCGTTCAGCACCCGGCAGGTGTGCCGGTACGCGCTGAGCGCGTCGGCGCGGCGGCCGGCCCGGTTGAGCGCGGAGACGAGCTGGTGGTGGAAGCGCTCGCGCAGCGGGTAGCGGCGGATCAGGGCCTGCAGCTCCGGGATCACCTCGGGCAGGTGCTCCTGCTCGAGGTCGGCCTGGACGCGCAGCTCCAGCGCGGCTTCGCGCAGGCCCTCCAGCCGGACGGCCTCGGCGTCCAGCGACGGACCCTGCCGCACGTCGGCGAGCGCGGCGCCGTGCCACATGGCGAGGGCCTCCTCCATCTTGCGGGAGGCTTCGGCGGCGTGGCCGGCGTCCAGCACCACGCGGCCCTCCCGCACGACCTGTTCGAAGCGGCGGGCGTCGATGGCGTCCGGGTCGACCGACAGCAGGTAGCCGTTGTTGACCGTGGCGAGGACCTTGGTGCCGCAGCCGACGTGCCCGGCCAGCTGCTTGCGCAGGTGGTAGACGTAGGTCTGGATGGTCCCCACGGCCGACTTCGGCGGCCGCTGCGGCCAGAGCTCGTGGATGATGCGGTCGATGCCGACGGCGCTCGGGCTCTCGAGCGCCAGCAGGGCGAGGACCTGCCTGATCTTGGTGGACGTCGTGCGGACCTCCCCGCGCGGGCTTTCCACGCGCAGGGGTCCGAGCAAGCTGAGTTCCAGCATGGGAATCTCCTCGGTCTCCTCGGCCGGGCTACCGGCGCTGAACGGGGCGGCGGGGTGCTCGTCCCGAGCTCCACATGCCCGGCGGCCGGTAGGCGCGGTCGTCGGGTCCCCAGGGCGCGACGGCCCGCAGCGGGAGCGGGGGCGGTTCCCGGCGCAGCGACGTGATCACCGCGAGCAGCGCCGCCAGTTCCGCGTCGTCGGGCGCGCCCCGCGTGATCACCACCGGCGGGGTCATGTCGGCGGGTTCCCGTGCTTGCGCTGCGGCAGCTGCGCGTGTTTCGAGCGCAGCGTCCCCAGCGCGTCGATCAGGATCCGCCGGGTGTCGGCCGGGTCGATCACGTCGTCGACGAGCCCGCGCTCGGCCGCGTAGTAGCCGTGCATCAGGTTCGTCCGGTACTCCTCGATCAGCTTCGCCCGCACCGCGTCCGGGTCCAGCGCCGCGTTGATCTCCTTGCGGAACACCACGTTCGCCGCGCCCTCGGCCCCCATCACCGCGATTTCGTTGGTGGGCCAGGCGAAGGACAGGTCACAGCCGATCGAACGGGAGTCCATCACGATGTAGGCCCCGCCGTACGCCTTGCGCAGGACGACCTGGACGCGGGGCACCGAGGCGTTGCAGTAGGCGTAGAGCAGCTTCGCGCCGTGCCGGATGATGCCGCCGTGCTCCTGGTCGCTGCCGGGCAGGAACCCCGGGACGTCGACCAGGGTGACGAGCGGGATGCTGAAGGCGTCGCACATCTGCACGAACCGCGCGGCCTTCTCCGACGCCGGGATGTCCAGCACGCCGGCCAGCACGGCGGGCTGGTTGGCGACGACGCCGACCACGTGCCCGTCCAGCCGGGCCAGCCCGCAGATGACGTTGCGCGCCCAGGACGCGTGCACCTCGAACAGCTCGCCGTCGTCCACGACCTCTTCGACGACCGCGCGCATGTCGTAGGCCTGCGCGACGTCGGCGGGCACGAGGTCCAGCAGCCGCTCACAGCGCCGGTCCGGCGCGTCGGACGGCTCGACCGACGGGGCCAGCTCACGGTTGTTGGCCGGCAGCAGCGAGATCAGGTACCGGACGTCTTCGAGGCACTCTTCCTCGGTGTCGTGGACGAACCCGCTCGCGCCGGACACGGTCGCGTGCACCGCGGCCCCGCCGAGCTGCTCGTGGGTGATCTCCTCGCCGGTCACCGAGCGGACGACGTCCGGGCCGGTGATGTACATCTGCGCGATGCCGCGCACCATGAACACGAAGTCCGTCAACGCCGGCGAGTAGGTCGCACCGCCGGCGCACGGGCCGAGCATCACGCTGATCTGCGGGATCACCCCGGAGAACCGGACGTTGCGCTCGAAGATCCCGCCGTACCCGGCCAGCGCCGTGACGCCTTCCTGGATGCGGGCGCCGGCGCCGTCGGACAACGAGACCAGCGGGGCGCCCGCCGCGCCGGCCATGTCCATCAGCTTCTGGATCTTCGCCGCGTGCGCTTCCCCCAGCGAGCCGCCGAAGATCCGGAAGTCGTGGGCGTAGGCGAAGACCGTGCGACCGAAGACCGTCCCCCAGCCGGTGACGACGCCGTCGGTCGCGGGACGCCGGTGCTCGAGCCCGAACCCGGACGAGCGGTGGTGCCGGAAACGCTCGATCTCGTGGAACGAACCGGCGTCGAACAGCAGCGCCAGCCGGTCCCGCACGGTCAGCTTGCCCTTGGCGCGCTGGGTCCGGGTCGCGTCCGGGGACGGCCCGTCCTCGGCGCGCCGACGGGCGGTGTTCAGCTCACCGACCAGGGCGCGCAGGTCCTGGGGTACCGCCGGGGGTGTCGTGGGTTCGTCGATCGTCGTCATCGGCGGGCCCCCGGGAAAACGCTTTCCCGACCCGTCGGGACTGCACCCGTTCGCGAGCACCGAATCGCGGTCACTTGGTCGTCCACCGTCGTTCTCCTCGGCCGGAAGAAACACCCGCACCGGACACAGCTCACCTGCACCGGTAATCAGAAATTGGGAAATTCGGAATTGTTTCGCGCTCGACCGGTTCTACGCCGTGCGCGCAGCCACCGGGATCTAGTGGTTCGGGCCCTCGCCGGAACCGCTACCGGCCGGCGCGTGGGCCCCGGAGTGCACACCGGGGTGCGCACCGGCCGCGACGGGCGCACCTCCTGGAACCGCCTGGCTCACGCCCAAGCCCGCCGCGACGAAGGCGAGCACCACGAAAGCCGTCCGCGCCCCCCGCGCCTTGCTGTCCCCCGACGTCGCGTCATCCGATCCGTTCCGCATGGTCACCACTCCCTCTTGTCATCCACAAGCCGTTCACGAGCCATCGACAAGAATGACGATCACAGCTCTGGTTCCCGATTCCGTCCGTCCTCGATACCGCTCACCTCCCCCGCCCCGGTATTCCGGACATAGCGGGCGGGAACCGCGGTATCGCCGCAGGCCAGTGTCCGGCGGCGGGCAGCGTCGAGACGCTCTTCGACGATCTCGGGCGTCGCCCCCTCGGCCAGCACGCGCACTCCGGTGCTGGGCGGGCGGAGGAACTCCGCACCCGCGAACCACCTCGGCGCCGGCGGGCGGACCGGCACCCCGGCCAGCGCGCGGCACAGCTCGGTCTGCACGTCGAACCCGGTCGTCACCTCGATCAGCCGGGCGATCCCGCGGGACCCGAAGCCCGGTCGCGCGCGCACGATCCGCGGGCCGCGCCCGGACAGCACGACCGACGTCTCGGCGGGCCCGAACTCGTAGCCCACCAGGTCCAGCATCGCCGTGACGGTGGCCCGGACCTCCCTCGCCTCGGCTTCGCCGACCGTCGCCGGGAACAGGTACCGCACGCCGTGCGCCACGGCCCGCTGCGCGGTGACGCCCACGACGCGGTGCATCCCGTCGTGCGTCAACGTCGTCACCACGACCTCGGGGCCGGGCACGAACTCCCCCGCGGCGAACGGCCCGGGGCGGTGCTCGTGGCGACGCGCCCACTCGGCCAGTGCCGCCCCGGACCGCACGACGGTCTCGTCGTCGCCCGAGCGGAGCACCGCGGGCAGGCCGATCTCCGCGACCACCCCGGGCACGGCGCCCGCGGTGGCGACCACCCGGGTCCGCACCATCGGGTGCCGGCTCGGCGCGAGCACCTCTTCCAGCCGCCGGTCGTCGGCCAGGACGTGCGGGGCCTCGGCGAACTCGGGGCACACGCGAGTGGCCGGGAACCCCTCGCCGTCCAGCACGTGGGTGATGCCGCACCGCAGGACGACCTGGGCGACGGCGCCGGCCACGGCGTTCTCGTCCCGCGCGTCCACCAGCGTCAGCCGGTCGGCGGCGAAGGGAGCGAACAGGGCGCGCTGACCGGCGTCGACGACGAGCCGGAGGTCGAGACCGCTGCGCACGGCCTTCCGCGCGAACGCGAGCGAAGGAAAGCAGAGCAGCAACCGCGCGGCCGGGCTCATGGGCCCACGTCCTCGTCAGGGCCCGCAGCACCGGCCCGGCCGTCCACCCACCGCCGTCTCATCGCGACTCCCCGCACTTCGGTGACCTGCGGTCCGCCGACGTCGTCCCGCGGCCACGACACCTCGTGACATGGATGTAGCTCCTGCCACACTGCCCGCGCCGGTTACCGATTCGTTCCCGCCGGCGCGCGGAGGCCTCAGGAGCGGGCTCTGGGCGGGACCCCGGCGGTCCGGAAGATCTCGGCGGCCCGCTCGAGGCAGTCCCGGGCCTGGTCCGCGGCGCCTCGCGCGGCGTGGACGTCGGACAGGCCGACCAGCGCGCGGGCCTCTTCGATCCGGTAGCCGATGCCGGCGGCCAGCGCGTGGGCGCGCTCGTGCAGCACGAGCGCCTCGGCGTAGTCGCCTTCGAGCCGGCGCAGGCGGCCGATCAGGTTGTCGATGACGACCCGCCGGATCGGCGTCCAGTGCGCTTTGTGGTGCGCCAGCCCGAGGCCGACGAACCGCCGGGCCTCCTCGATCCGGCCGAGCCGGTGCCCGGTCAGCGCCGACAGCGCGTACACCAGCGCGACGTCGCCGGGCGCGCCGAAGTCCTCCCCCAGCTCGCGAGCGACCCGCAGCTGCGCGTCGGCCTCCTCGACCGCGCCCGTCCCGAGGTGGGCCAGTGACAGGTCGATGAGCGCGACGAGCTCGTTCTCCCGGGCGCCGAGCTCGCGGTTCAGCGCCAGGGCCCGCTTCGCCGTGTCGACCGCTTCGGCGTAACGGCCCCACTGTTCGTAGAGGGAACTGAGGTTGACCAGCGACTCCGCCTCGGCCCGGCCGGCGCCGAGCTCCCGTTTGATCCGGATGGACTCCTGCAGCAGCGGGAGCGCCTCGTCGTACCGGCCGCAGGTGCACAGCAGCAGGCCGAGCATGCCGGTGTCCTTCGCGACGCCACGCCGGTCGCCCAGGTCCGACGCGATGGCCAGCGCCTCCGACGCCGCGTCGATCCCTTCGGCGAACTTGCCGAGCTTCCAGTGCGCCACCGCGGAGTTCGACAGGCTCAGGCGCAGCAGTTCGGCGTCGCCGAGCCGGCGCGACGAGACCACCGACACCTGCGCCATCTCGACGAACTCCGCGAACAGCCCGTCCGCGTCCAGCTGGAAGACGACGTTGCGGGCGAGCCGGGCGACGTGCCGGTCGAACCCGTGGGCGTGCGCGAGCGCGACGGCCTCCTGCAGGGTCGACTGCTCCCGGTCCAGCCACTTGCGCGCTGCTTCGCGGGTCGGCAGGTGCGGCAGCGCGGGATCGCTTTCCCCGGGCCCGGCCGGCAACCGCGCGCGGCCGGGGAACAGCAGGTCGCAGACGTGGTCGGTGACGTCGACGAAGTAGTCGAGCAGCCGCTCGTAGCCGGCCGCGACGTGGCCGGCGTCGTCTCCCGCGCACTCGGTCTGGTTGAGCTGGTTGACGAAGCTGCGCACCAGGTCGTGGAACGTGTAGTAGCCGATCTCGTGCTGCTGCAGCATGTGCGCGTCCAGCAGCACCTCCAGCACGGCCTCCGCTGTGTGCGGGGACAGGCCCAGCAGCGCCGCCGAGGAAAAGACATCGATGTCACGCCCAGGGTGCACCCCCAGCATGCGGAACGCCGTGCGGTGGCGCGGCCCGAGCCCTTCGTAGGAGATCCGCAGCGTCAGGTCGACCCCGCGTTCACCGGACTTGAGCTCGTCCAGGCGGCGCGACTCGTCGCTCATCCGGTCCACGAGGTAGCCGATCGGCCACCGCGGCCGGTTGCCCAGCCGGCTCAGCGCGATCCGCATCGCCAGCGGCAGGTGCCCGCACAGGGCGACGAGCTCGGCCGCCGCGTCGGCCTCGGCCGCCACGCGCCGGGTGCCCAGCACCCGGGCGGCCATCGCGACGCCGTCCTCGGTGGTCATCGTGCCGAGGGAGAGCCAGTGCGCGCCGTCCAGGTCGATCAGCCGCGTCCGGCTCGTGACGAGCACGAGCGAATCGGCGCCGAGCGGCAGCAGCGGCCGGACCTGGGCGAGGTCGAAAGCGTTGTCCAGCAGGACGATCAGCCGGCTCTCCGCCGTCATCGTGCGCCAGAGCATGGCCCGCGCGTCGGCGTCGTCGGGCTGCTGGTCGGCCTCCACGCCGAGCATGCCCAGCAGCGCCTCCGCGGCGGTGCGGGGCGACAGCGGCTGGCCGCCGGAGGTGTATCCGCGCAGGTTGACGTACAGCTGCCCGTCCGGGTAGCGCTCGGCGAGCAGGTGCGCGGCGCGCACGGCCAGCGTCGTCTTCCCGACGCCGCCCATCCCGTCGATCGCGACGATCCGCGGGCCGCGGTCGGCGGGAGCGTCGAGCCGGCTCAGCAGGCCGTCCAGCTCGGGCTTGCGGCCGGTGAAGTCTGCGAGGTCGTACGGCAGCGTCCGGGCGACGGTGGCGGCCGGCGGCTCCGCGGCCCGCACGGGCTCGGGCGCTTCCCGGGGTGGTTCGAGGGCGGGATCGTTGCGCAGCAGGCGTTCGTAGAGGTCCGACAGGTCGCTGCCGGGGTAGATCCCCAGCTCTTCGGAGAGCAGCGCGCCGACCCTCCGGTACTCCTCCAGGGCGTCCGCCTGCCGGCCCGAGCGGTACAGGGCGAGCATCAGCTGGCCCCGCAGCTTCTCCCGCAGCGGGTGGGCCGCGACGTGCTCCCGCAGCTCGCTGATCACCTCACGGGACTCGCCGCGCGAGAGGCGCAGGTCGGTGAGCTGCTCGACGGCGTCCAGGTACCGCTCCTGCAGCGCGACGTCCGCGGCCTTGATCGCGGGCCCGCCGCTGCCGGCGAGCACCGATCCGCGGCGCAACGCGAGCGCGCCCTGCAGGTGCGTGGCGGCTTCGTCCCAGTTGCGGTCCGACGACGCCCGCCGGGCCTTCTCCAGCAGGTCCAGGAAGACGTTCAGGTCGACCTGCTCCGCGGGCAGCACCGCGCGGTACCCCGGCCCCTCGGTCACGATGACCTCGCCGCCGGCCGGGATGACCTGGCGCAGCCGGGCGACGGCCTTGCGCACCTGGTGCGTCGCGGTGGCGGGCGGGTCGTCGTCCCAGACGGAGTCGACCAGCTGGGAGATGCTGAGCACCTGCCCGGACTCGAGCAGCAGGGCGACCATCACGCGCTCCTGGACGGCCCCGCCGAGGTGGATCCGGCGCGTGCCGGACCAGCACTCCAGCGAGCCCAGGACGTTGATGCGCAGATCCGGCTCCTGGCGCGAAGGCGAGCCGCCCATCAGAAGTCGACACCTGTCGCCACGCAGCCACCTCTCCCATCCGGTCACCCCGAGCGGCCGCGGACGGGCATGTGGTGCGCCCACTCGCGAATCCCATCGCCGCGACACCGGCTCCGGGTGAGAAAGAGGCCGCTCCCCGCCGGCCCGCACTCCTCGTACCGGAAGAACGTACCCGAAATTCTCGCACGCCGGTTCTGCGCAAAACCCGAGACTTCGACTCCCCTTGTGGATCATCTTCCCACAGGGGATGCCGGAAAAGCGGGCAGTGAAGACGAGACTGACGGGCAATCCGCCCACCGGTCGGCCGCACGGTCAGGACGCCGTTCGCAGGCACGGCCGCACCTTCACACCCACCACACCGGCGGTGGTCGCGCAACCACCGCACCCACGGCCACCGAACTGTCCGAACCGGACAACGCGGATCTTGCTCCCCGCCGCGGATGCCCGCGCGCGACATCGACAGGAAACCGACAGGTTCACCCGGCGGCCCTCACGGCTTTCGCCGCGCCGAGCGGCCGCCCCCTGAATCGTGTCGACCCGCCAGGCACGCGAACCGACCCGCCGGGTACGAAGCCGGTCTGTGCTTGGAGGGTCGACACGCGTGATCAGGAAGCCGACACACGTGATCGGCGGGTCGACACGACGAACGGGCCGGATCGGTCAGACGTCGAGGCCCGGCTGGTTCCGCAGCTGCCGGCGGGACGTGATGCCCAGTTTGCGGAAGATGTTGCGCAGGTGGGCATCCACGGTGCGGGGGCTGAGGAACAGCTGCGCGGCGATCTCGTTGGACGTCGCGCCGGTGGCGGCCATGCGGGCGATGTGCGTCTCCTGCATCGTCAGCCGGTCCGCGGTGCGCGCGGACCGGGCCCGCGCCGTTTCGCCGGTGGCGCGCAGTTCCTTCGCCGCGCGCTCGGCGAACGCTTCCATCCCGGCGCCCGTCAGGACATCGTGTGCGGTACGCAGGTGCTCGCGGCTGTCGCGCCGGCGGCCTTCGCGGCGCAGCCATTCCCCGTACAGGAGGTGCGCCCGGGCCCGGTACGCGAGCAGCGGGCTCTCCCCCAGGTGCTCGACGGCGTCGCGGTAGTGGTCCTCGACGCCGGTCACCACGCCCCGCGCGTACGCCGCGACGCCGAGGCCCGTGGCGGTTCCGCTCGCCGCGGTGCGGTCGGTCAGCGACGCCAGGGCCGCGGTGGCTTCGGCGGGATTTCCGGTCCGGGCGGCCGCCTCCACCAGCTCGGGCAGGGCGGCTCCGGCGAGGGAGAGCCCGCCGTGCGCGGTGGCCTGGCGGGCGGCCGCCAGCGCGGCCGGGTAGTCGGCCAGCCCGTTGTGCAGCACGGCCGACGCCCAGTGCACGTTGGCGACCAGCTGGCCCGCGCCGCGGGCGGTCGCGGTCGCCGTGGCGGACTCGAACAGCGCCAGGGCCTCCTCGCGGCGGCCGCGCATCGCCGCCAGGTGCAGCCGCGGGTACAGCATCGGCGGCCCGTCGACCGCGTCGGCGATCGCCTCCTCCTCGGCGATCGCCGCCATCGCCTGCCCGGTGTCGCCGGTCAGCGCGCCCTGCGAGGCCAGCTGGGCGAGGCCGAGCCGCAGGACGAGCGGCGAACCGGATTCGCGGCCGGTCTTCATCAGCCACCCGGTGATCGCCGCCTGGGCGTGGGGATCCCACGTCTCCGACGCGAGCATGATCGCGAGCGCCGGCCGCTGCGTCCACAAGGGACTGTCGATGTCGTCGAACAGCTTGCGCAGCAGGGGAACCGCGGCCCGGTGGTCTCCCCCGGTCACGAGCACCAGTACGTCGAGGACGTCCGGTGACGCCGGCGCGGGCCCGGCGGACCGGACCGCGGCCAGCACCGTGTCCAGCACGCCACCGGGCCGGCCGACGAGCAGGCCCATCTCGAGCGCGTCGAGGTAGCACTCGCGCGACCGGTCCGGATCCAGCTCCGCCAGGCGTCGCGCGGCCCGCACCATGAACATCGGGCCGTCGCCGTCGTGGTGCCGCTGGAAGGCGACCTGACCGCGCAGGAGATCGACCTGCGCGTGCCGGATCTCGTCCAGGGCCGCGGGTTCGACGACCGTGAGGAGCTCGGCCGCCGCGTCGGGCGCTCCGGCGTCGAGTGCGGCCCGGGCCGCGACGATCGTCCGTTCGATCCGCTTCCCCGCGTCCAGCGACAACGCGGCGGCGCGGTCCAGGAAGGCCGCGGCGGCCACCACCCCGCCGCGGGACCGGGCCCGGGACGCGCACCGCTCCAGCTCGGCGGCGACGTCGTCGTCGGGGCCGGCGCAGGCCTGGGCGCGGTGCCAGGCCCGCCGGTCCGGATCGGCTGCCGGGTCGGTGACCTCGGCCAGCACCCGGTGGGCCGCGTAGCGCTGGCCCGCTTCCGCGGCCTGGTAGACCGCCGACCGGGCCAGCGGGTGGCAGAAGCGGACGCGGGTGGCGAACTCGACCAGCCCGGTGGCGGCCGCGGCCGCGCCGGCGGTGGCGACGTCGATGTCCAGCCGGCGCGCGGCCGGCCACAGCAGGCCAGGATCGCCGGTCGGGTCGGCGCTCGCGAGGGTGAGCAGCAGCCGCGCGCCGGCGGGCAGGTCCGCCAGCCGGGCCTGGAAGCCGCGTTCGATCCGGGACGGCACCGAGGAGGAGTCCGGCGCGGCGAACCCGCCGGCCGTCGAGAGTTCCCGCAACGCCAACGGGTTCCCGCGTGCCTCGGCCAGCAGCCGGGCGCGCACCTGCTCGTCGAGCGTCACGTGGCTCCGCGCCGCCAGCAGCTCCCGCGCGTCGGTGTCGCTCAGCCCGCCGACGTCCACGCCCGGCAGCCCGGCCAGCGCGCCCGCACCCGGCGGCCGGACCGCGACCACCACCGCGACGCGCTCGGCGCCGACGCGGCGGGCGAGGAAAGCCAGCGCCTTGGCCGACTCCGCGTCCAGCCACTGCGCGTCGTCGACCACGCACAGCAGCGGGCGTTCCGCCGCCGCGGCCGCCAGCAGCGCCAGGGTCGCCAGGCCGACGCGGAACAGGTCCGGGGTGCCTTCGGCCAGCCCGAACGCGACGCGCAGGGCGTCGCCGTGCCGCCCGGGCAGGTCGGGCAGGTGCGCCAGCACCGGCACGCACATCTGGTGCAGCGCGGCGAACGGCAGCTCCGACTCGAACTCGGCGCCACCGGCCCGCACGACCCGGAACCCGGGCGCCTGTGCGGCGTGCTCCAGCAGCGCGCTCTTGCCGATCCCCGCCTCACCGCGGAGGACGAGCACGCCGCCCTCGCCCGCGCGTGCCGCCGTCGTCAGCTCGTCGATCCGCCGGATCTCGGCGCGCCGCCCGAAGAGCGGTCCACGGGGGTGCGCCGGCGTCCGCATCCCGCGAATGCTAGCCGGGCCGTGATCGATCGCCTACCCGGTCACCTAGGTGATTACCGCCGACGCGAACGGCCGTCCGCCGGTGCGAACGTGAAGGCCCGACCAGCACACCGGAGGCAGCCATGACCACCCAGGACACCGCGCTCACCACCCGTCCCGCGACCACCCGCCGAGACGTGCTCGGGCGGGTCCTGCTCACCATCGCCTCGCTCGCCACCGTCGGCGCGGCCGTCCGCGGGATCGTGTACACGAGTCAGGTCGCCGACGACCGGGTCTGGATCGAGGCCTGGCGGATGACCGCTTTCTGGCTGGTGGCCGGGCTGTTCGCGCTGCTCGCCGGGAAACCGCGGGCGCAGCGCGGGGTCTGGGAGCTGCTCTTCGCCCAGAAGGCGTCGCTCGTCGTCATCGCCGTGGCGCTGGGTGACGTGCCCGAGGCCGGCGAGGCCGGGTACGTCGACTTCGGCCTCGTCGTGATCCTGGTGGCGTCGTACTTCCTGTGCCGCGGCTGGCTCGGCTGGCGCCGCGACGCCGAGTCCGCTCAGCCCAGGTGAGCCAGCTCCGGCCACAGCTGCGTCCAGGTCCCGCGCGGCTGCCGGCACAGGTAGATCGCCGCGCCCTTCTCGACCTCTTCGTTCGACAGGCCGTCGGGCAGGGTGAGCGGCGCGATCTCCGTCGCCTGCGCCCAGAAGCGGTGCAGGTAGGCGGGGGTGAACTCACCGACGCAGAGCACGGTGGCGTCGCTGCCCGGGGGCGGCCCCCAGAACCCGTAGGCGTTGTGGCCGCTGGCGACCGGGTTGCGCAGGCCCTCGGCCGGGCCGAGGGTGGTCAGCGCGCCGGCTTCGCCGTAGTTGCTGGTGAAGATGACCGTGTCGGCCGGGTACCGGTCCGCGACGGTGACGATCTGGCGCACGTACCCGGGCCAGCCGTAGGTCTCCATCACGGTGCTGCTCAGGCCGATGCCGTTCGTGATCTTCGGCGGGAACACGGGCAGGCCGATCACGATCGCGAACACGGCCGTGGCGGCGATCGCGACAGGCCACGACCGCCGGCCATCCCGCGTGTTCGCGGCCTCCACCGCCACCGCGCCGGCGGCGAACAGGCCGGGCAGCATCGGGGCCGCGTAGTAGGACTTGCCCGACGTGACGGCGATGAACACCACCGCCGTGATCGCCACGACCAGCAGCCACCGGTGCGGCCGCCCCGCGCCGGTGCACAACCGGCGTACGCCGATCACCCCGAGGCAGAGCAGCGGTGGGCCGGTCAACACCAGCAGCAGCAAGGGAACCTGGGTGAGCGCGTTGCCCTCCCGGCCGGACAGCACCCCGGCCATCCGCACGGCAGGCCACGGCCAGCCGTAGGAGGCGTTCCACAGGATGTTCGGCACCGCGATCAGCAGCGCCGATACGGCAGCCAGCCACGGCCCCGGGGTGCGCAGCACCGCTCGCCGGGTGACGACCAGGCCGAGCCCGATGCCGACGAGCAGCGCGGCGATGGTGTCCTTGTTCTCCAGCCCCACCCCGGCGAGCAGGCCGGCGAGCAGCCACGCCGGGATCGTGCCCAGCCGCAGCGCCCGCGCCGTCGCGACCATCACGCCCAGCCAGCACAGTTGATCGACGACGGTGGTGCCGAACAACGCCGACGCGGCCACGAACGCCGGGCAGGCCGCCACCGCGGTGGCCGCGACGAGCTGGGCCCGCCGACGTCCGCCGAGCTCGGCGGCGAGTTTCGCGGCCAGTAACACACACCCGGTCGCGGCCGCGATGGCCAGGACACGCAGCGGCAGCACCCCGCCGGGCAGCGCGGCGGCCAGTCGCGCCAGCGCCGGCGTCACCGGCGGCTGGTCGACGTACCCCCAGGCCGGGTGACGGCCGGTGAGCACGTAGTAGAACTCGTCGCGGTGCCAGCCGTAGCGGGCGGCCACGGCCAGGTGGATCACCGCGACCACCCCGGCGACCAGCAGGACCGGCCGCCACACCACGCGCGGCCCGGTTTCCCGGGTGTCCTCAACCGTCTGCGTCATCGTCGTTTCCCCCAGGAGATGGCTCGGCCGGCAGGAACGCGGCCAGCACCAGGTGGCGCACCGTGCGCCGGCAGTCGTCGTCCTTGAGCATCGACGAGTCCTGATCACCGTGGCGGTGCCAGGCGAACCAGGCGACGGACTCGACGAGGAACCGCGCCGACGTCGCGACGTCCGGGACCGGGCGCAGGTGCCCGGAGCGGATGCGGCGGCGCAGGTAGTCGCCGAGCTGGTCGAGGACCACGCGCCGGCCGCGCACGAAGTGCAGCTCGGCGAGCTCCGGGATGTCCCGCGCGCAGCTCTCGACCAGCGCGAGCAGGCCCTGGTGGCCTTCGATGTAGGCGTACAGCTCGTCGATGATCCCGCCGAGCTCGTCGGCCACCGGCTTGCTTCGCCGGCCGAGAGCGGCGTCCAGCGCCGGAAAGCCGGCGGACGCGACCGACCGCGCGTCGACCTCCGCGATGCCCGCCGCGCCCGGCGAGGTCACCGGAATGGTCAGCCCGGCCAGCGCCTCAGGTTCGGCGAGGTGCAGGAAAGCCAGGTACAGCAAGGCTTCCTTGCTGTCCACATAGGTGTAGAGGGCGCCGTGGCTCAGGCCGAGCCCGGCGGCCACGTCGGAGATCCCGGCCGCCTTGTACCCCTTGCCGGTGAACACCCGCGCCGCGACCGCGGCGATCTCGCCCAACGGCCGCGGCTGTACCCGTCCGCGCATGCGGTGAGTATTGACTGAACGAGTCAGTCAGTCAAGCGCCCGCAGCCGACCGCAACGGCCGGCCCCGCGGGCTGTCGCTCGGGTTACACCTCGATGTGCGAGCCCATCACGACCGTGCGGTCGCGGGGCAGCGCGAACTGCTCGGCCGCGTCCGCGGTGATGAACGACGTGGCGATGAACAGCCGCTTGCGCCAGCCCGCCATCGTCTTCGCCTCGCCGAGCTGGAGCTCGATCTTCGACAGGAAGTACGACGCGTCGTCCACCTGCAGCCGGCCCTCCGTCTCCTTCGGCTCGAGCGACCGCAGCGCGGCGGGGACGTCGGGGCGCTCCATGTAGCCGAACCGAGCGCTGACGTGGGTGATGCCGTCGTGGGCGTGGCCGAGGTCGTCGACGACCGTGCGCTCGCTCTCCGGCACCCGGGGCACCGGCTCCGTCTCGATCGAGACGATCACGACGTGCTCGTGCCGGACGTGGTTGTGCTCCGCGTTGGCCCGCATCGCCAGCGGCGCGGTCACCTTGCCGCGGTTGAGGAAGACGGCCGTGCCCGGGACGCGCTGGGTGACGGGCTTGTCGTTCTCCAGGTCGTCGATGAACTCGCGCAGCGAGCCCTCGTGCTGCTCGCGCTCCGCGGTGACGATCTGCCGGCCCCGCTGCCACGTGATCATGACGGTGAACACGGTGAGGGCGATCAGCAGCGGCAGCCACGCGCCGTGGATCAGCTTGGTCAGGTTGGCCGCGACGAACAGCAGGTCCACCGACAGCAGCACGGCCGCGCCGAGCCCGATCAGCCACTTCGGCGTGCCCCACTTCACGCGCGCGACGTAGAAGAACAGCAGGGTCATGATGGTGATCGTGCCGGTCACCGCCATGCCGAACGCGTAGGCCAGCGCCGCCGAGCTGCGGAACGCGAAGACCAGCGTCAGCACCGAGACCAGCAGCAGCCAGTTGATCCACGGGACGTAGATCTGCCCGATGTTCGACTCCGAGGTGTGCCGGATCCGCAGCCGGGGCAGGTAGCCGAGCCGGGCGGCCTGTGCCGTGACCGAGTACGCCCCGGTGATGACGGCCTGCGACGCGATCACGGTCGCCGCGGTGGCCAGCAGGACCAGCGGGAGCCGGGCCCAGCTGGGCACGAGCAGGAAGAACGGGCTGCTGACGTTGGCCTGGTCCTTCAGGATCAGCGCGCCCTGCCCGAGGTAGCTCAGCACGCACGCGGGCAGCACCAGGAACAGCCAGCCGCGCGTGATCGCGCGCCGGCCGAAGTGGCCCATGTCGGCGTAGAGCGCTTCGGCGCCGGTGACGGCCAGCACGATCGCGGCCAGCGCGAAGAACGCGATGCCGAAGTGCCCGGCCAGGAACCCCAGCGCGTACGTCGGCAGCAGGGCCTTCAGGATCTCGGGCTGGCCCGCGATCCCGCCGATGCCGAACGCCCCGATCGTGACGAACCAGAGGATCATCACCGGCCCGAACAGCCGGCCGACGGTCGCGGTTCCCTTGCGCTGGAACAGGAACAGCACCACGATGATGACGGCGGTGATCGGCACGACCAGCTCGTCGAACGAGGGCTGGACGATCTTGAGGCCCTCGACCGCGGACAGCACCGAGATCGCCGGGGTGATCATGCTGTCGCCGAAGAACAGCGAAGCGCCGAAGATGCCCACGCCGGAGAGCACCAGCGCGGTCCGCGCGCCGCGCTGCCCGCTCCAGCGCCGCAGCTGCGTGATGAGCGCCATGATGCCGCCCTCGCCGTCGTTGTCGGCGCGCATGGCCAGCAGCACGTAGGTGACCGTGACGATGATCATCACCGACCAGAAGATCAGCGAGACCACGCCGTAGACGTTGTCGGTGCTCACCGGGACGGGGTGCGGGTCGCTCGGGCTGAACACCGTCTGCAGGGTGTAGATCGGGCTGGTCCCGATGTCGCCGAACACCACGCCCAGGGCCCCGATGACCACGGCGAGCCGCACGGCCTCGCGCCCGCTCGGCGCGTGTCCCGGGGCCACCGGATCGGCGGCCGGGTTCTGATCAGCCATGACGTTCCCCTCCGAGCAGGCAGCCGGGACCCTCGTCGCCCGGTGCACCGTGCCGGACCCTACCGACACCCGGGCCGCTCCCCCGGCGCCCGGCCCGCGACGCGCCGACCGGGTAGCGGAGCGTCACTGCGCGGCGGGCCGGGCCGATCTGTAGTGCCATGGAGGGGTGACGACATTCCACTCCTTCCTGGACAAGGCGGACGAGCGGCTGGGCGACCGGCTCGAGCACGTCCTGTGCGCCCACCACCGGCGGCGGCTGCGCGGGCTCGGGTGGGGTGACGTCCTCGAGCCCGGCGGCCCGGCCGGCCGGTTCGGCGGCCGGGCCGCGGTCCGCGACGGCAACCGCGTCGAGATCCTGATCGACGGTGAAGAGGCGCTGCCGGCCGTCCAGGACGCCATCCGGCACGCGAAGTCGCACGTCCACATCGCCAACTGGCACGCGAGCGCGGACTTCCGGCTGACCCGCGAGCCCGGCGCGCCCACCCTGCGTGAGCTGCTCGCCGAGACCGCCGGCCGCGGGGTCGACGTGCGGATCCTGCTGTGGGGCGGGCCGCCCGTCCCGGCCTTCAAGCCGACGCGGGGCCTCGCGAAGGAAGAGCAGCGGAAGCTCACCGAGGGCACCGGCGTGCGCTGCGTGCTGGACTCGCGGGAGCGGACCCTGCACTGCCACCACGAAAAGCTGGTGGTGGTCGACGACGTCGTCGCGTTCGTCGGCGGCGTCGACTTCACCGCGCTCGAAGGCGACCGGCACGACAGCCCCGACCACCCGCCGCGGCAGATCGGCTGGCACGACCTGGTGTCCCGGCTCGAAGGACCGATCGTCGCCGACGTCGCCGAGCACCTCCGGCACCGGTGGACCGAGGTGGCGGGCGAGGACCTACCGGCGCCGAAGGTGCCCGAACCGGCCGGCGAGACCCGCGTGCAGCTGCTGCGGACGGTCCCGAACAGCACCTACGACTTCGCGCCGAAGGGCGAGTTCACCATCCTCGACGGCTACCTGCGGGCCCTGCGGTCGGCGCGGCGGCTGATCTACCTGGAGAACCAGTTCCTGTGGTCCCCCGAGATCGCCGAGGTGCTGCTCGACAAGCTGCGCAACCCGCCCGAGGACCGCTTCCGCGTCGTCCTGCTGCTGCCGCGCAAGCCCAGCAACGGCGCCGACACCACCCGCGGCCAGCTCGGCCGCCTGGTCGACGCGGACAACGGCAACAACCGGCTGCTGGCCACGACGATCAGCGCGCACGAGGGCGACACCGCCGCGCCGGTGTACGTGCACGCGAAGCTCGGCATCGTGGACGACGAGTGGCTGACGGTCGGGTCCGCGAACCTCAACGAGCACTCGCTGTTCAACGACACCGAGGTCAACATCGCGACCGACGACCGGGACCTGGTCCGCGCGACGCGGCTGCGGCTGTGGGCCGAGCACCTGGGCCGCCCGGTGGACGAGCTGGACAAGGACCCGGCGGACGTCGTCGACGACCTGTGGCGGCCGCTGGCCGAAGAACAGGCGGAGCGGGAACGCCGGGGCGAGCCCCGCACCCACCGGCTGGTGCTGCTCCCCGGCGTCTCCCGCCGGGCGGGCCGGCTCCAGGGCCCGCTGCGGGGACTGCTGGTGGACGGCTGAGGCGTCAGGCCGCACCGGCACGGTGTCCGCTGAGCGCCCAGGTGACGAGGGCGCCGCACGCGAAGGCCGCGCCGAGGATCGTGGAACCCGCCCAGCCGACGGCGTCGAACAGCGCGGTGGTCGCGGCGGCGCCGAGGGCGGAGCCGAGCGAGTAGAAGACCATGTAGCCGCCGATCGTGCTGCTGGTGCGGTCGGCGTACGCGGCGGTGAGGACGTGCTGGTTGCCGACGTGCACGACCTGCACGGCGAAGTCGAGCACGACCACGCCGAGCACCAGCAGGACCAGTGACCAGCCGAGCTGCCCGATCGCGAGCCAGGAGCCGAGCAGCAGGACGAGCGCCACGCCGGTGCCGCGGCGGGCGTGCCCCGCGTCGCCCCAGCGGCCGGACCGGGCGGCGCCCAGCGCACCGGCGAGCCCGGCGACGCCGAACAGGCCGATCCGCGCTTCGCTCAGGTGCCACGGCTCGCCGGCCAGGGGCAGCGCCATGCCGCTCCACAGCGCACCGAAGGACGCGAAGAGGAAGAAGGCGATCAGCCCGCGGCTCAGGAACGTCGGCTGGGTGAACAGACACCCCAGGGACCGGAGGACCTGCCCGTACGTCTCACGTCCGGTCCGGACGTCCGCCGGCAGCGCGACGAGGCTGAGCACACCGAGGACGGCGGCGAGCACAGCCAAGGCGAGGTAGCTGCCCCGCCAGCCCCACGGGCCGGCCAGGCCGCCGGTCACGATCCGGGCGCCGAGGATGCCGAGCACGACGCCGGAGGTGACGACGCCGAGGTTGCGGCCACGCTCGCCGGGCGGGGACAACGCGGCCGCGTAGGCGACCGCGGTCTGCACCACCACGGCGAACAGCCCCGCGACGGCGAGACCGGCGAACGCCACCCAGGCGACCGGCGCGATCGCCGTCACGGCCAGGCCGGTCGCCACCACTGCCAGGTGCGCGGCGATCAGGCGCCGGCGGTCGAGCAGGTCGCCCAGCGGCACCAGCAGCACCAGCCCGGCGAGGTAGCCGAGCTGCCCGGCGGCCACGAACCAGCCGACCGAGTCGCGGGGCACGCCGAGGTCGCGCCCCAGCGCCCCAAGCACCGGCTGGCCGGCGTAGACCCCGGCGACCGCCACCCCGCACACGATCGCCAGCAGCAGCCTCGTCCCGCGCCCCACTCGTCACCTCCGTCGATTGGTTGCGAATTGCAACTCTTCGGAGAGTAGGTCAGAATGGTTTCACTACGCAACTCTTTGGAGGGGTGATGGACTGGACGGACCCGAGCTGCCCGGTCGCGCGGGCGGTGGACGTCGTCGGCGACCGGTGGAGCCTGCTGATCGTCCGGGACGCGATGGACGGCGCCCGCTCGTTCACCGACTTCCAGCAGCGCACCGGAATCGCCCGCAACATCCTCGCCGACCGCCTCCGCAAGCTCGTCGCGCACGGCCTGATCGCGCAGGTCGAGGCCCCGTCGGGCAAACGCCGGGTCTACGCGCTCACGGAGG
This sequence comes from Amycolatopsis sp. WQ 127309, assembly GCF_023023025.1. Taxonomy (NCBI): domain Bacteria; kingdom Bacillati; phylum Actinomycetota; class Actinomycetes; order Pseudonocardiales; family Pseudonocardiaceae; genus Amycolatopsis; species Amycolatopsis sp. WQ 127309. The sequence continues at coordinate 7,291,872 of NZ_CP095481.1, read as the reverse complement.
CGGGCAAGGAGCTGTTCCCGGTGATCGTCACGCTCCGGCAATGGGGTGAGCAGCACGCTTTCGAAGCGGACGAGCCGCATTCGGTCCTGGTCGACGAGCACGGCGCGGCGGTGCCCCGGCTCGTCCCGGCGGCCGCGGACGGCTCCCGGCTGACGAGCGACACGACGTCCGTGCGCTTCAAGCGTTAGAAGTCACCGAAGCCGCGCGCCGGAACTCGCTCGGGCTGGCGCCGCGAACCCGTTTGAACGCCGCGCTGAACCCGAACGGATCGGCGTACCCCACCGCGCGGGCGACGTCCGCGACGGTGGCGGTTTCCCGCTCGGTCAACAGATCCGCCGCGAGCGTCATCCGCCAGTGGGTCAGGTACGTCAGCGGCGGCTCGCCGACCAGGTCGGCGAAGCGCTTCGCCAGCGTCGACCGCGAGACGCCGGTGCGGTCCGCCAGCGCCGCGACCGTCCAGGGCGCCGCCGGTTCGGCGTGCAGCAGGCGCAGCGCGTCGCCGACCACCGGGTCGCGCTGGGCGGACCACCAGGCCGGCGCCCCGCTCCCGGGCCGGTCGAACCATTCGCGCAGCGTGCACACCAGCATCCAGTCCAGCAGCCGGTCGAGGACCACCTGCTGCCCCGGCGCGTCGACGGCGACCTCGGCCGCGAGGTGGTCCAGCACGGCATCACCGGTGCCGCCGCTGTCCGCGCGCAGCACCACGGGCAGCGCGTCCAGCAGCCGGCGGCTGAGCTCGCCGCGCACCGGGTACGCGCCGACGATGAGCGTCGTCGCGCCGCCGTCGTCGTCGGCCCAGCCGAGCCGGTGGCGGGTGCCGCCCTGCTCGGGCGTCGCGCAGAACTCGCCACACGCGACCGGCGCGGCCCGCGTGCCGACCTCGTCGACGAAGGTGAACGTCGCGGGCCCGCGGACGACGACCGTCTCGCGGGCCCGCAGCGGCTCGGGCGGGCCGTGCTCCGGCACGATCCAGCCCGCCCCGCCGAGGACGGTGCACAGGGTCAGCGGCGCGCCGTCCACGAACTCCAGCGCCCAGGGCGGGGACAGGGTCGAGCTGCCGAACAGCGAGCCGTGGGCCCGCACCCCGCGGATCAGGTCGTCGAACACGTCCACCCGGCCGAGGTTAGACGAATGGACAGGCCATCCGGGCTTTCACCTATGGGATTGTCCGAGCCGGCCGGGTTGAATCGGCGTCATGAGCACCGACGCCCTGACCGCCGAAGACCTCGAGTTCCTCCGCCGCCCCCTGCACGGCTTCCTGACCGTGGCCGCGGGCCCGGTTCCGCCGCAGCCCCGGCCGGTGTGGTTCGAGGCCGCTCCCGACGGCACGCTCCAGCTGTTCACCGAACCGGACGCGCTCAAGGTGCGGCGGCTGGGCCGCGACCCGCGCGCCTCGATCGTCGTCGCCGCGCCGGTGGGTGAACGCGAGCGGTGGGTTTCGGTCGCCGGGCGCACCACGCTGGAACCCGGCGGCGCCCACGACCTGGCCCGCCGCCTGGCCGGCCGCTACTGGGACCTCGAAGACCCGGCCCGTGCCGCGGACCTCGCCGGAATCCTCGCCGTCGATCAGCTTCGCCTGGTGATCCACCCGGAGTCCGTGCGCCGCTACACGTACTGATCGCCACTCAGGCTGCGAGTTGAGTGCACGCCTGTACACTCAATCAGCATGATCGCCACCACCTGGTCCCACGAGGTCGTGACCGCCGGCCGCGAGCGGGGCGGTGCCTGATGGCCGAAGTGGGAATGCGGCCCCCGGCGTCGCCGTTGCGGCGCCGCGCCTTGCGTGCCGTGCGCTGGCTGTTCACCCCGTTGCGGGCGGACGACTACCTCGAGCTGATCAACCCCCTCTGGTCGACCCGCGAGCTGCGCGGCCGCGTCGAGCGCGTCGTCCCCGAACGGGGTGACGCCGCCACCGTGCTGATCCGGCCGGGGTTCGACTGGGTCGGGCACCGGCCCGGGCAGTACGTCCGGCTGGGCGTGGTCATCGACGGCGTCCACCACTGGCGCGCGTACTCGCTGACGTCGAGCCCGGACCGCGCGGACGGGCTCATCTCGGTCACCCCCAAGAAGGTCGACGGCGGGGTCGTCTCGCCGTACCTGGTCGAGCGGGCCCGGCCCGGCGAGGTCGTGCGGCTCGGCGAGGTCGAAGGGGCGTTCACCCTGCCGGACCGGCTCGACCGCGGCCTGCTGTTCGTCACGGCGGGCAGTGGCATCACGCCGGTGATGAGCATGCTGCGTCACCTGGGCCCGGGTCCCGGCCTGCGCGACGTCGTCCACGTGCACTCGGCGCGCGAGACCGACGGCGTCACCTTCGGCGACGAGCTGGCGGGGCTGGAAAAGCAGCACGAGGGCTTTCGCCTGGAGCTGCGCATCACCAGCCGCGACGGCCGGTTCTCCCCCGCCGACCTGGACGCCCTGTGCCCGGACTGGCGCGACCGCGACACCTACGCCTGCGGACCCGGCGAGCTGCTCGACGCGCTGCAGGCGCACTGGAAGAGCCACGGCGACGTCGAACGGCTGCACCACGAACGGTTCCAGCCGATCGTCGGGGGCGACGCCGCCGACGGCGCGGGCGGCACCGTGCGGTTCGCGCACCGCAACGTCGACGCGGACTGCCCGCCCGGCACGCCGATCCTGGTCGCGGGCGAGAACGCGGGCGTCGACATGCCCTTCGGGTGCCGGGTCGGGGTCTGCCACACCTGCGTGCTGCCGATCCGGGACGGCCGGATCCGCGACCTGCGCACCAACGTCGTCAGCCAGCTGACCAACGAGATCGTGCGGACCTGCGTGAACGGCGCCGAAGGCCCGGTCACGGTCGAACTCTGAACGGCCGAACTCTGAGCGGAGAGAGGAACTCATGTCCACGCAGACGGCTCAGTCCCCGGAAGTCGCCCACCCGTTCGCGCACCTGAGCGCGCACCAGCTCGACGAACTCGCCCGCGAGTTCGACGCCATCCACGACCAGGTCCGCGGTGATCTGGGCGAGCGCGACCGCCGCTACATCAAGGGCGTCATCAAGCTGCACCGCCAGATCGCGGTGGCCGGCCGGGCGCTGCTGCTCGGCTCCCGGTCCAAGCCGGCGTGGCTGGCGGGCACCGGTTGCCTGGCCGTCGCGAAGATCCTGGAGAACATGGAGATCGGGCACAACGTCCTGCACGGCCAGTGGGACTGGATGAACGACCCCTACATCCATTCGTCCACCTGGGACTGGGACACCGCCTCGACGGCGGCGGCGTGGAAGCACTCCCACAACTTCGTCCACCACACCTACACCAACATCCGCGGCAAGGACAAAGATCTCGGGTACGAGATCATGCGCATCGACCCGCACCAGAAGTGGCACCCGGCGTACCTGGCGCAGCCGCTGTACAACCTGCTGCTGATGGCTTTCTTCGAGTGGGGTGTCGCACTCCACGACCTCGACGTCGAAGCCATCCGCTCCGGCGAGAAGCCGATGAAGGACGTGTGGCACGACATCAAGGGCATCTCCGGCAAGGCCCGCGACCAGATCCTGAAGGACTACGTCGGCTGGCCGCTCGTGAGCGCCCTCGCCGCGACAGCCGTGGGGCGGCTCGCGCGACCCGAACCCCGCTCCCGGCTGCGGGTCCTGGCGGACCGGGCCGGTGGCCGGCGCCGCAAGGGCGCGGTGCGCGCCCAGCTCGAGGCGATCCGCGCGGAAGGCGGCGGCACGTTCGCCGCGACGTTCTGGGCGAACTTCACGGCCAACATCATCCGCAACCTGTGGGCGCACTCGATCATCTTCTGCGGCCACTTCCCGGACCAGACCTACACGTTCGGCCAGGACGAGGTCCGCGACGAGACCCGCGGCGGCTGGTACGTCCGGCAGCTCGTCGGCGCGGCGAACATCACCGGCTCCCCGCTGTTCCACCTGATGAGCGGGAACCTCGGGTACCAGGTCGAGCACCACCTGTTTCCGGACATGCCCAGCAGCCGCTACGCCGAGATCGCCCCGCAGGTCCGCGAGATCTGCCGGCGCTACGGCCTGCCGTACAACACCGGGCCGTTCTCCCGCCAGCTCGGCACGGTGCACCGCACGATCCTGCGGCTCGCCTTCCCGGGCGGCAAGCCCCGCCCGAAGCCGGGGCCGTACCCGGGCGACGAGGTGGAGCGCGCCGCCTAACCCGAGCGCACCGCGTGGGACGAGGTCGGCCGCGGCCGCGGCTTCCTGGCCGCTGCGGTAGCGGCCGGCCCGTCGGCCGGCGGTGGAGACCGGCACCTGGAACCGTTGCGCGGCTCGCCACAGCGGCCGGCCCTCGTCGACGACACGGCCGGCCAGGCGCAGCCTGCCGGTCGGGTCGGCGGTGTCGCACCGATCGCCCCCGAGCGGGAATACATCCGACACTTAGTCACTTTTCATGACTATCAAGGTTCCGATCTATCTGGCCGGACCGAGGCATGAGGAGCTGATGATGTCGGTCATCGAGATGACCACCTTCACGGTGGCCCCCGAGAAGACGCAGGCGATGCTGGACGCGCGCCCCGGCATGGTGGCGGCGTTCCGCGACGACCGGCGCGGGTTCCTGGCGGCCCGGCTGGTGCGCCTCGACGAGAGCACGTGGCTCGACTTCGTCGAGTGGGCCGACGACGCCGCCTGGGACGAGTCGAAGGCCAAGGGTGCGAACCGGCCCGCGATCGGCGCCTTCTTCGCCACGATCGGCACCCTGGTCGGCGCCGAACGCGGCGCGCGTTACGACGACGCCGAGGACGGGCCGCGCCGGGTCCGCACCGTCGCCTACGGACCCGAACCCTCGCAGGTCGGCGAGCTGTACCGGCCCGAGGGCGACGGCCCGTTCCCGGTCGTGGTCGTCGTCCACGGCGGCTACTGGTCGGCCATGTGGGACCGCCGGCAGATGACCGGCGTCGTCGACGACCTCGTCGGCCGCGGGTACGCCGTCTGGAACATCGAGTACCGGCGGATCGGCGAGGCCGGCGGCGGCTGGCCCGGCACCTTCCTCGACGTCGCCGCCGCCGTCGACGCGCTCGACGGCCTGGACCCGGCGCTCGACACCGGCCGCGTCGTGCTGCTCGGGCACTCCGCGGGCGGGCACCTGGCGACGTGGGCCGCGCACCGCGGCGTGCTCCCGCCGGAGGCCCCCGGCGCCGGGCCGAAGATCGTCCCGGCCGGCCTGGTCACGCTGGCCGGCGCGCTCGACCTCGAGACCGCCGACGCCACCGCCTTCGGCGCGGACCTCGCCGATCCGGCCGCCGAGCCACCGAAGGACGCGCCCGAGCCGGCCTGGCCCGAAGCCTGGCCCGCGGTCGCGGCGGCCGCCGGCGACGGGATCGTGCGGCTCCTGCTGGGCGGCCACGTCGCCGAACGGCCCGAGCGCTACGCCTGGACGTCGCCGCTCGCGCTGCCCGACGCCGGCGTGCCGGTGCTCGCCGTCCACGGCACCGCCGACGAGGCCGTGCCCGCCGAGTGGAGCCGCCGCTACGCCGAGAAAGTCACCGGCCGCTACGTCGAGGTCGAGGGCGGCACCCACTTCGACGTCGTCCACCCGGGCCACCCGGTCTGGGCCACCGTCACCGGCTGGATCCACGAGACCGTCACGAACAAGGAGCAGGCATGACCCTCGACCACGAAGCCGTCTTCGAGCAGGCGTGGGCCGCGCCGGGCACCACGCCGGTGGAACTGCCGGCGGTGCCGGTGAACGACGTGCTGCGCGAGCGCTACGACGTCCGGCCGCCGTTCGCCTACACCGGCGCGCAGCTGTGGGACATGGAGACGCGCAAGGCCGCCGCGCCGGACAAGTACATCCCGACCGTGGTGCGGCCGGGCAGCGCCGAGAAGTTCCCGAGCGTGCGCCACGGCCGGTTCGAGGACTTCACCAGGGTGTCCGACCAGCGCCTGTGGGCCGACCCGGAGCACTACGCGACGATCATCGAGCACGTGCGCCTCGACCACGAGCACCGGCGCGCGTTCTTCCTCGGCGCCGAGCGGTTCGAGGCCCCGGACGGCCGGGTCTTCACCGCCGGTACCGGCCAGCCGCTCTTCCACGTCGAGCACTCCGTGGCCGGCCCCGAGGACGCCCCGCTCAACCTCTGGCGGATCGTCCACCTGACCACCACACCGGACCAGGCCCTGGTGGACGCCTTCGACCGGCTGGCGGCCGATCGCTACCTGCGGGTGTTCGTCGAGGTCCACCTCCGCGCCGACCTCGGGCGGGAGCTGGTCCGCCGCTGACCCGGGCTCAGTCCGGCAGCAGGCTCACGTCGTAGTGGCGGGCGACGGCCTGGTTGTAGCGGGCGAACGACTCCCCGATCACCCGCAGCTCGTCCTCCGGCGCGCCGTCGAACATCACGGCCAGGTTGTCGCGGCGGCGGTCGTGGACGCGGCGGGCGCGCAGCCGCCCCTCCGCGGTCGCCACGACGATGCCGCGGCGGCGGTCCGCCGGGGCCGGGGTCCGCTCGACCAGGCCGGCCGCCGTCATCGCCGCCACCTGGCGGCCCACCGTGGACGGGTCCAGGCCGAGCCGCGTCGCCAGCGTGGTGATGTCGGCCGGCCCGGTCACTTCGAGCGTGCGCAGCAGGAGGTAGCCCGCGCGGTCGAGCTCGTCGTAGATGTCGGTGCGGCGGCTGAGCAGCTCGAAGTTGCGCACCATGACCGCGGTGTGGGCCTCGATGAGGTCGAGCGCGTCCATCACGTGAACCTACCTTCCGGCCGATTGCCCGGCCGCAAGGCATATCGGTATCATACCGGTAATTATCGGCATGATACCGATATCCGCGACCGGGGGTAGGAGAAATCACTCGAATGGGACGCGCGTCGACGGCGATGCACCGGATCAGGGACAAGGCGAGGGGCTCGGACCCGGGGCTGACCCGGTTGTGGAGCGCGGTCTCGGCGGCCGTCGCCATGACGACCGGGCTGGCCGTCGAGTACGTCTTCGCGACGCTGACCGGGGCCGCGCCGCAGGCCACCCTGGTCGCGGTCCTGCTCGGCGCCATCACCGCGATGATGGGCTCGATGGCCCTGAGCGGCACCGGGGTGTGGCCGAAGGTCCGCACCGCCGCGCTGTTCCCGGTGGCGATGGGGCTCGGGATGGCGCTCGGGATCGCGGTCGCGCCGCACACCGACCTCATGCTCGCGGTGTTCGTCGTCGTGATGTTCACCGCTGTGTTCGTCCGGCGGTTCGGCGTGCCGTTCTTCTTCTACGGCTTCATGGTCTGGATGGGCTACTTCTTCGCCGCGTTCCTGCACGCGACGCTCGACGGGTTGCCCGCCATGCTCCTCGCCGTCGTGATCGCGACCGTCTGGGTGCTGCTGCTGTCGCTGACCGTGTTGCGTGGCAACCCTTCCCGCACGCTGGCCCGCACGCGCCGCGCGTTCGGCGCCCGGGCCCGCACGGTCGTCCGGCTCTGCGCGACCCTCCTGGAGGACGGCCCCGACGAGCGGCTCACCCGGCGGATCCACGCGGCGCAGGCCCGGCTCGCCGAGTCCGCGCTGATGATCGAGGCGTGGTCGGCCGAGGTCCCGGTGCTGCCCGGCGCCGTCCCGGCGGCGTCGATCCGGCGCACGACGATGGACGCGCAGCTCGCGATCGACCTGCTCGTCACCGCCTGCGCGCAGCTGGGCCCCGGCGACGCGCCGGACCTGGTGACCCGCGCGGCCCACCTGCTGGACCTGTTCGCCCGCAACGACTACGCCACCGCCGGGCGCACGGCCGAGGCCCTCCTGGCCCAGGCGGGCGGCTCCCCCGTCCGGCTGGTGGCCGTCGCGGTCACCGACTACCTCGACGTCGTCCGCCGCGCCGGCCAGGACGGCTTCGCCGGCACCGGCGACTTCGAGCCCGCCGTGTCGATCGCGCTCGGCGCACTGCCCGGGTCCGCGGCCGCGGCCGGCGACGTCGAACCCCGCGGCGGCGCGTGGAACCCGTTGCGCCGCCTCGACTTCACGACCCGCCAGGCCGTGCAGGTGGCCGTGGCGGGCGGGCTCGCGATCGTGCTCGGGCGGCTGCTTTCCGAGCAGCGCTACTACTGGGCGGTGATCGCCGCGTTCGTCGCGTTCACCGGCACGGCGACCCGGTCGGAGGTGTTCCTCAAGTCGGTCAACCGCGTGGCGGGCACCCTGGTCGGGCTGGGTGCGGGCATCGGGCTCGCGCACCTGACGGCCGGGCACCCGGCGGCGGTGCTCGCGGTGATCGTCGGCAGCATGTTCTGCGGCTTCTACCTGCAACGGCTGTCCTACGCCTACATGATCTTCTTCGTCACGATCATGGTCAGCCAGCTCTACAGCGTGCTCAACGAGTTCTCGACGGGCCTGCTCGTGCTGCGGCTGGAGGAGACGGCGATCGGCGCGGCCGTCGGCGTCGGGGTCGGCTTGGTGCTGACGCCGCTGAGCACCCGCGACACCGTCCGCACCACCCACCGCGCCCTGGCGCGCACGCTGTCCGAGCTGTTGACCGCCGCGGCGGACCGGATCGAGGGCCACGCGGGCGTCCTCGACCTCGACGCCCGGGTCCGCGTCCTGGACAACGACCTGCGCCAGCTGCGGCTCGTGGCCGCGCCGCTGGTGGCCGCCGTGCCGTGGGGTGGCGGGTCCCGCACCACCCGGCACCGGCTGACGCTGGCCGCCACGCTGGTGCAGCACACCCACCGGCTGGTCGCCGTCCTGCGCCGCGGCCGCGCGGGCGACCGGTCCCTGGCCGCACCCGCCCGGGCCCTGGCCGACGTCGCGACGGCCGTCGCCGACCCCGGCGACGCGGACCTGACGGCGTTGCTGGGCCTCGTGGAGGCCGCCCTCGCGCAGCACTGCTCCCCCGCGGACGAGCCCGTCCTGGTCGAGCTGATCCACCTGCGCCGGCTGCTGCACGAGATCGCCACCGGCGACGAGCCGGGCCTGCTCCCCGAGCCGGCCGTCCCGGGCACCGGCGCGATCACCGGCCGCGTCCACGACGCGGCCGGGGCGCCGCTGGCGGAGGCGACCCTGACCCTGGTCGACGCGCACGGCAGGCAGACCGCCCGGGCGACGTCGGCAGCCGACGGGGGCTTCACGCTGCAGGCCCCGCGAGCGGGCTCCTACGTCCTGATCACGGCCGCGGGCCGGCACCGCCCGGCCGCCACGACGGTACTGGCCCGCCACGGCCGCGAAGTGGTGCAGGACATCTGGCTGACGGCGGCCCGGCCCCAGACCGCCCCGGCCCGCCGCCCGTGCCACCGCCACGACGTCCGGCTCCACTGACGGGCGGGAGGCGTCACGACAGCACGACGCGCGGATGCCGCGCGCTGGCCACCCGCTGCGGATGCTCGAACTGCCGCAGGCGGACGGCCCGGCGACCGCGACCGGGCCGGGCAGGCGGGTCGGCGAAAGCTCGGGACCACCAGCCGGCTACCGCCGGGACGCGGCCTAGCTTTCGGTCACCGGCTCGGCCAGCTGGGGCAGCAGCTCGAGCCACGCGAGCGCCTGGCCGAGGTCGCCGTGCACCGGCAGCTCCCGCTCCAGCCCCAGCGCCGTCAGCGGGCGCAGGACGGCGCTGCTGCGGGTCACGATCGCGAACGGGATCCCGGCGGCCTTCGCGTCGGCGGCGGTCGTCACCAGGATGGTCACGGTGCGCGCCGAGCAGAACGTCACCGCCGTCGCGTCGAACACCATCGCCGCCGGGCCCAGGCCGAGCTCGCGGTGCAGCAGTGCGGCGAGCCGGCCGGTGACGGTCAGGTCGAGTTCACCGGCCGCCGCCAGGACGGTCGCGCCGGCGCTGGTCGTGATGCGGAAGCACGCGGTCGATCCGGACGGGTCGGGCGACCGGGTTTCGGACACTGCGGAGGGCCTCCTCGGGGGGACCGTGAGGCCAAACCACAGGGGCACCAGTCCGGTCGCACGCCGGCCCCAGGCGGGGACCGCGGGTTCGGGGTGCGACGGCTCCCGGGCGGAACCGCTGCCTCATGACGGTACAGCCGTGCCACGTCCGACGCAGCACCGTCCCGGTGAGTGGATGACCAACCGTCGTTCCGGGCGTCGGTCAGTCACGGGCGGTGATGATCAGGGCGGCCTGGTCGTCGGCCGCCTCGGCTTCGCCGGTGAACGCCCGGACGGCGGCCGTGATCGCGTGCAGGAGCTGCCGGGCGGTCGCGTGGCGGGGCGCGGCGGCCACCGCGTCGACGAGCCGCCGGTCGCCGAACTCTTCCCGGCCCGGGTCGCGGGCTTCGAGGAAGCCGTCGGTGAGCAGGATGAGGCTTTCGTGCGGCCGCAGCCGGATCCGCCGCTCGGTGAGCCGCGGTGTGGTGTGGATGCCCAGCAGGCGGCCGGGGATGTCCAGCTCCTGGATGCGGTGGTCGGCGTCGAGCAGCAGGGGCAGGTTGTGGCCGGCCCGGATGAGGTCGAGGACGAGCCCGTCGGCGTCGCGGGCGAGGTGGCCGTAGACGAGCGTCGCGAAGTCGGTTCCGTGCGCGTGCGGCCGGTTGCTGAGCGCGGTGTCGATGGCGGTGACCACGGCGGTCGGGTCCCGCAGCAGCGGCGCGACGGCGCGGGCCGTGTGCCGGATCAGCGCGGTCGTGGTCGCCGCGTTGGCGCCCCGCCCGCAGACGTCGCCGAGCATGAACGCCCACGTGCTCTCGTCCAGCTCGAAGACGTCGTAGAAGTCGCCGCCGATCTCGAGGCCTTCGCCCGCCGGGTGGTAGAAGGTGGCGAGCTCGGTGCCGGGCACCTCGGGCAGGTCGGGCATGAGCAGGCCGGCCTGCAGGTCGCGGGCGAGCCGGACCCGCTGGCGGTACTGGCGGGCGCTGCGGGCGGCCGACGCCGCGCGCCGGGCGAGCTCTTCGACCAGCGTGACGGCGTGCTCGTCGAACGGGTGGTCACCGGTGGTGAACAGGGTCACCGCGCCGAAGGTGTGCCCACGCTCGGTGAGGGGGACGCACAGGGACTCGGTGAAGCCCGGCCCCGCCGCGCGCACGGTCCGCCCCGAGGACAGCACGCTCGCGACGGTGCCGCCGATCTCCAGGTCCGGCTCGGCGGGCGACGGGTCCGCGGCGGCCTGGGCGACCCGGCGCAGGTGGCCGTCTTCGACGATGTCGACGACCGCCAGCGGAGCGAGCTTGGGGACGTAGAGGTCCGCGAGCCGCTGCAGGGTCTGGACGTGGTCCAGATCCGCGGCGAGGGCGGTGCTGGCGTGGAGCAGGAACGCCAGGTCGTCGCGGATCGCCCGTTCCTTCTCCTCGGCGACCAGCCGGGCCCGCTCGGCCTCGTGCCGTTCGATGGCCAGTGCGGCCGTCTCGGCGAACAGGCGGGCGAGGGCCAGGTCGTTGGCCTGCGGGGCGCGGGGCGCGCGGTGGTACATGGCGAACGTGCCGAGCAGCCGGCCGTCGCGGGCGAGGATGGGCGTCGACCAGCAGGCCGCCAGCCCGGCGCGGCCGGCCAGGTCCCGGAAGTCGGCCCAGAACGGGTCTTCGCCGATGTCGGTGACGATCACCGTCTGCCGGCGGTGGGCGGCGGTGCCGCACGAGCCGACGCCTTCACCGGTGGCGATCCCGTCGATGGCCTCGTTGTAGAAGCCCGGCAGGCTGGGCGCCGCGCCGTGGCGCAGGTGGCGGCCGTCCGGGTCGGCGAGCAGCACGGAGACGAGCACGTCCGGCGTGAGGTGCTCGATGGTGGCGGCCATGCCGTCGAGCACGTCGGCCAGCGGGGCCTGCCGGGCGATCTGCTCGAGGAGCGCGCGGTGCTCGGCGGTGAGCCGCTGCGCGTGCTTGATCTGGGTGGTTTCGACGCCGATGACGCGGACGCCGGTCACCGCGCCGGCGGCGTCCCGGCGGGGCTCGTAGGTGAAGTCGAAGAACGCTTCCCGGACGTCGGTCCCGGTCCCCAGCAGCACCCGGGCGTCGCGGCCGGTGAACGGCTGCCCGGTGCGGTAGACGCGGTCGAGCTGGTCGAGCAGGCCCTGCCCGGTCAGCTCCGGCACGAGCTCCCCGAGCGGGCGGCCGGCGGGCAGCCGGCCGGCACTGCCGACGGCCTTGCCGAACGCGGGGTTCGCGGCCTCCAGCACGTGGGCGGGCCCGCTCAGCGAGGCGAACAACGCGGTGGACTGACCGAACAGGTCCCGCAGGTCGGCGTCCGCCGGGGCCGGGTCGCCGGCCGTCCGGCCGGCGCTCGCTGAAGACATCGGCCCGCTCTCGCTTCCGTTGGTACCTGAAATCCGGTCAGGCGCTGAGCGGTCCGGCCCGCTCGTCAACGGTGTGCCTGTCTCCTCAAGCCTGGTCGACACGTGACGCCCACCACGGTGCGCGTCACCCGCCGCTCGAAGCATACCGACCGCCCCGCCGGCGGGTCGGTTCAGCTGATGAAGCCCGCCGCCTTCAGCCAGTCGTGGGCCACCGTGGCGGGCTTCCGGCCGTCCACGCTGACCTGCTTGTTCAGGTCCGTGAGCGTCGCGGTGTCGAGCTTCGCGGCGATCGGCGTGAAGACCTGCTCCAGCTGCGGGTACTTCCGGGCGATCGCCGAGGCGATCGAGATGGCGGGGTTGTAGGTCGGGAAGAAGTGCTTGTCGTCGTCGAGCACGGTCAGCTTCTGCCCGGCCACGCGCCCGTCGGTGGAGGCGACCGAGCCGAAGCCGCAGGGGTCGCCCTTGCCGATGCTGGTGTAGACGACGGCGTCGTTCAGCACGTGCACCTGGGCTTCGGGCAAGGTGAACCCGTAGGTCTTCGCCACGCCCGGGAAGCCGTCGTCCCGGCTCTTGAACTCCGGGCCGATGCAGGTCGAGGCCGCGGCCGGGTCCTTCCGCGCGAGCGCCGCGTAGTCCGAGATCGTCTTGACGCCGGTCTTGGCGAGGGCCGCCGGGTTGCCGGCGAGGGCGTAGGTGTCGTTGGCCGGCGAACGGGACCACCAGGTGACCTGGTTCGCCGCGTCGGCCTGCTTCACCGCGTCGTACTGCGCCTGCGGGTCGGCGATCGGCTCGGTCTGCTTGAGGTAGCTGATCCAGGCGGTGCCGGTGTACTCCCAGTACAGGTCGATCGCGCCGCTGGTGAGCGCCTGACGGACGTTGCTCGAACCGGTGATGTTGGTCTTGTCCTGCGGGCTCGCCCCGGCCGCCTGCAGCGCGACGATCGCGATCTGGCCGAGCAGCAGCTGCTCGTCGAACTCCTTGGAGCCGACGCGGATCTGCGCGCCGCTCAGCGCGTCGATCTTCTTGATGGACCCCGCGCCCACCTGGGCGCCGGTCTCGTCCTTGCCGATCGTGCACCCGGCCGTGAGCGCCGCCGCCGCGACGAACGCGAGGACGGCGGCTGTCGTGCGCTGGAGCATGGGTGGGGCCTCCTTGACGTGGTGGAGCTACATGCCGCGCGGGTGCAGGACCTCCTCGGCGACCAGGCCCAGCCAGTCGGCGAAGAGCGCCAGCGCGGCGACGACGATGCCGAAGGTCAGGCTCAGGATCGGGCGGTACAGCCCGATCCCGGCGACGAGCCCGCCGCCGAGACCGCCGCCGTCGATGAAGGTGGCCAGCGTCGCGCTCGCGACGGTGAGCACCAGCGCCGTCCGGATCCCGGCGAGGATCACCGGGACGGCCAGCGGCAGCTCGATCCGCCACAGGATCGCCGTCTTCGTCATGCCCATGCCCCGCGCGGCGTCCACGAGGGTCGGGTCGACGCCGTCGAGCCCGACGATCGTGTTGCGCAGCACCGGCAACGTCGCGTAGACGACCAGCGCCGCCACCGCCGTGGCGGTGCCGGTGCCGGTCCAGAGCGCGAGCAGCACGACGAGCCCGATCGACGGGATCGCCTGGCCGAGGTTGCCCAGGCCCAGCCCGGCCGGGCGGGCCCAGCGGGCGCCCGCGCGGGTGAGCAGGACGCCGAGCGGGAGGGCGATGACGATGGTGCAGACCGTCGAGATCAGCGTGAGCCGCAGGTGCGCGCCCAATTCGGTGAAGATCTCGCCGGCGTTGAGGTAGCGCTGTTCGATCGAGTCGAGCGGCTGCGCACGTACGATCAGGAAGAGCGCCAGCAGGCCGACGGCGAGCAGGACCGGGCGCACCAGCAGCCCGAGCCGGCTTCGGGACCGTTCGGGCGCCTCGGTCTCCGGACGCGGATCGGGCGCTCCCCCGTCGTCCGGGATCGCGGGCGCGGGCGTCCCTTCCGCGGGCCGGAGCGCCGCGATCAGGCGCGGCACGTCGCACACGCCCAGGGCGCGCTCGCCTTCGGTGACGACGACGGCGGTGCTTCCGGTGCGCACCATGGTGTCCAGCGCGTCCCGCAGGGTGGCCCGGTGCGAGACCGCGGGCAGGCCGTCCGCCGGCGCGGCGAGGTCGAGGTCCGCCAGCGGGATCAGCGCGAGCCGCTTCAGGTTCCGCTTCGAGCCGGCGAAGGCGGCGACGTAGTCGTCGGCCGGCGCGGCGAGGATCGCCTGGGGCGTGTCGTACTGCGCGAGCACCGAACGCGGCCGCAGCACGGCGATCCGGTCGCCGAGCTTGAGCGCCTCGTCGAAGTCGTGCGTGACGAACACGATCGTCTTGCGCACGTCCCGTTGCAGGCGCAGGAACTCGTCCTGCAGCCGGGCGCGGGTGATCGGGTCGGTGGAGCCGAACGGCTCGTCCATCAGCAGCACCGGCGGGTCCGCGGCCATCGCCCGCGCGACGCCGACGCGCTGCTGCTGGCCGCCGGAAAGCTCGCGCGGGTACCGGGTTCCGTGCTCGCGGGTCAGGCCGACGACGTCGAGCAGCTCGCCCACGCGGGCGGCGACGCGGCGCCGGGTCCAGCCGAGCACCCGCGGCACCACGCCGATGTTGGCGTCCACCCGCAGGTGCGGGAAGAGCCCGACCTGCTGGATGACGTACCCGGTGTGGCGCCGGTGTTCGTCGAGGTCGAGGGCCGAGACGTCGGTGCCGCCGACCGTGACGGCACCCGAGGTGGGCTCGACGAGCCGGTTGATCATCCGCATGGTCGTCGTCTTGCCGCACCCGGACGGCCCGGTCAGCACGACGATCTCGCCCGCGGGGATCCGCATCGTGAGGCGGTCGACCGCGGGCGCCGCCCGGCCGGGGTACCGCTTGCTCAGGTCCCGCAGCTCGATCGTCTCGCCGGCGGTGCCCGCCGCGTCGGCCGACGCCGCCGCCTCCCGGGCGAGCGGACGTCGCCACGTCGTCAGCTTGCCGACCAGCACGAACGCCAGGTCGAACAGCAGCGCCAGCACCATGATCCCGAGCGTCCCGGTCAGCACCTGGTTCAGCGAGTTCACCGAGCCGAACCGGCCGAGGCCGTCGAAGATCTCGTTGCCGAGCCCGGGGCCCTTGACGTACGCGCCGATGGCCGCGATCCCGATGGTGATCTGCGTCGAGACGCGGATGCCGGAGAGGATCACCGGCCAGGCGAGCGGCAGCCGCACACGCCACAGCAGCCGCGCCCGGCCGAGTCCCATCCCGCGGGCGGCGTCCACCACCGCCGGGTCGACCCCGCGCAGCCCGACGATCGTGTTGCGCGTGATCGGCAGGAGCGCGTAGAGCACCAGCGCGCACAGGACGTTCGTCAGCCCGAGCCCGAACGGGCCGATCAGGATGCCCAGCAACGCGATCGACGGGATGGTCAGGAACGCCGCGGTCGTCGTGGTCGCGAGCGAGCCGAGCCACCGCCGCCGGTAGGTGAGCAGCCCGAGCGTCATCCCGATCAGCACGGCCAGCGCCATCGCCGCGAGGGTGAGGTCCACGTGGAGGATCGCGTCGTTCACGACGTCGATCCAGTTCTCGCGGAGGTAGTCGGAAAGGCTCAGGACCGCGCTCCTCGGGCGTCGAGGGGCGGAAATTCACCGACCGCCCCAGTCCGGCTCGGACCCCCAACCCCAGCACGTCGGCGGGTTCCTGTCCACCGCCCCGATCAGGCCGCGACGTGCGCGACCGCGGCGGGCAGCTCCTCGTTGAGCCGCCGGAGACTCGCGACCAGCTCCTGGCAGTCCGCGCAGCCGTCGAGGTGCGTCCGGATCCGGCTCGCCTTGTGGTGCCCGATCCCGTCGCGCACCCACCGGCCCAGCTGGCCGCCGACGTCGCGGCAGTTCCGCCGCTGCGACGCCGGGACGTGCTGGTCCAGATAGGCCTGACGCAGCCCCTCCCGGGCGCGGTAGGCCAGCGCCGCGACGCTGTTCGGCGACATCCCCAGGTCCCGCGCGATCCGCGCCGGCGACTCGCCCTCGATCTCCGTGCGCCACAACACGGTCCGCCACCGCTCGGGCAGGCCGGCGAACGCGGCCGCGGCGACGGTGGCGTGCAGCCGGCTGCCCACCTGCTCGTCGCTTCCCGCGCTCGGCAGCACGTCCGGCACCTCGGCGACCACCGAGACGGACGCGTCGTGCCGGCGCCAAGTGATCATCGTGTTCCGGATCGTGGCGAGGAGATAGGGCCGGAAATCCTCGTTCGGCCCCTCCCCCGAGCGCAGAATCCGTAGTACGCGGGTGAATCCTTCGGCGATCAGGTCGTCCCGCTCCGCCGCGTCGGCCGCGATCGCGGCCGCCACCCGGCGGGCGGCGACGTAGTGCCGGTCGTACAGCCGGCCGTACGCCGCGACGTCCCCGCCGCGCACCGCTTCGATCAGGACCGCGTCGTCCGGGACATCCCTCGTCCCGGCCTCCGCCGGTACCACGTCGGTCACCGCTCCCCCTCGCCCATGCTCTTGCTCATGCCCTTGCCCGTGCCGCTGCTCACGCTCTTGCACGTGCAGATTGATCCGAGATACTCACCCAACGAGGGAGCGGGCGCAAGGTTTCGGCGCCAGGTCCCGGTTTCTTCCGGAACAGACGCCGTAAAACCGGAGTTTGTCAGGCGCGGCGGGTTCGGACGCGCATTCGCCGGCCGGGCGATGACGGTAAAAATACCGGCAGCCCCCTTTTCGGAAGGCCACCGGTATTCCCCGGAGATCAGTGACAGCCGGACCGCGCCTCGGCGGTGTCCCGCAACCGGTGCACCCAGTCGGCGAGGCCTTGGTCGAGGCTGCTTTGATTACCGGGAACGTCGGCTTCGACCGGCGGGCCCGCCCAGGATTCCTCGGTGGTCGCGAGCACGCCGTCCTTCGTCTGCTTGAACGTCCACAAGTGCACGCCGGTGATCCCGTTCACGGGCGCGCCCCACGCGGTGCACCCCAACGGCTTCACGGTCTTGATCGTCGACACGGCGTGCATGTTCTGCGGCGACCAGGAGAACACCGAGCCCGGTCGCAGCGGCCCCGGCGTTTCCTTGTGCGCGGGGGCGATCTCCGGGATCCAGCTCTGCCAGTGGTCGATGTCCGTGTGCAGCCGCCAGATCTCCGCCAGCGGCGCCTTGATGAGCGCACTCGCCCGGCTGACCACCGGCGCGGTCTTGTCGACGGTGACGCCCCGGCAGTCCTGGAAGGTCCCGGAACTCGCCGAAGCGACCGACTGCGCGGACAGCGTCACCGCCGCGCCGAGGGTCACGACGCCGATACCGCGAAGAATGGTGTTGGTCATGATCAGTCCTTTTCGATCGTGGGGAAAGTGGTGACGGCCCGGCGGACGCCGGAAACGTCGAAACTGTCGAACAACAATTCGAGCAGCGAAAACGTCACTCAACGGTTCGCGCCTTCGGCGAGCCGGCGGTGTTCGAGGACGGTCGCGACCGCGTAACCGCCACCTCCGGCCACAGCGAGGACCCAGAACAGCCCGGGCGTGCCGAAGGCGAGCGAGGCGGTGGAGACCAGGGCGAGCCAGCTGCCGAGGCCGTAGTGCAGGACGTTGCGGCGCACGGCGCCTTCGCCCAGGTAGAGCAGGCCGACGACGAGGCCGGAGCCGGCGGGCCAGAGCACGGTGGCCAGGTCCGGTGAGTCCATTGTGGACGTCAGGCCGGTGATGGCGAGGAAGAGCGCCGTGAAGCCGCCGACCCAGGACAGGCCGAGGAGCCGGCCGCTGAGGACGTCGGCGCCGCCGCGCTGGGCCCGGGCCGCGGCGAGGGTGGCGAACACGGTGCCGGCGGCGAGACCGAGCCCGAGCAGGGTCATCGGCAGCCACCCGGGCAGCCGGACCAGCGGGTCGTCGCCCCCGGACACGGCGGCGGCGCCGTGGCCGAAGACGTAGGCGAGGCCGAAGCTGAGGTAGGTGGCGCGGTTGTCGGTGTCCCCGGCGCGGGCGACCGGGGCGGTGGCGATGGCGGTGGTCATGACGGGAGTCCTCCGGAAGTGAGGTGGGACAGGGGGAACGCGATCCGCTCGACGATGTCGGCGGGCCACGGGAAGACGTCGGTGACGGCGCGCTGGTGGGCGAGCCCGTGCAGGCCCAGCCACAGCGCGACCGCGTCGGCGGCGGGATCGGCGCTGGTGCAGTGCCCGGCGGCGACGCAGTCCGCGAGGCAGCCGGTCAGGACGCGCAGTGCTTCTTCGCCGAGGGCGGCCAGCTCGCCGGGCGCGGCCTCCGGGCTCCAGGTGCCGCCGAACATGGCGCCGTACCGCTCGGGGTGGTCCTGGGCGAAGCCGAGGTAGGCGTGGCAGACGGCGTGCAGCCGGTGCCGGGGATCGGGGCCCGCGTCGGCGAGGGCGGCCCGGGCCCGGCCGGACAGCTCGGCGAACCCCTGGCGGACGACGTCCAGCAGGATCGCGGGCCGGTCGGGGAAGTGGCGGTAGATCGAGGGCGCGGTGATCCCGGCGCGGCGGGCGACGGCGCGCAGGGTCACGGCCCGCGGGTCACCGCCGGCGTCGAGCAGGGCGGTCGCGGCGGCCAGGATCTCGGCGCGGAGCCGGCCGCCTTCCCCACGCCGGTTCCGCGAGCGGGGCGGACCGGCGCCCGGGGTCACGGCCGGCCCGGGTCCGCCACGATCACGACCTTGCCCGCGACGGTCCGCGACTCGGCGAGCGCCAGTGCCGCACCGGCGTCCGACAGCGGGAACTCCGCGGCGATCTGCGGGCGCAGGACGCCGCTTTCCACCAGCCGGAGCACCTGCGTGAGGTCCTCGCGCAGCCGGGCCCGGAAGGTGTTCAGGCGGCGCTTGCCCGCCCAGAAGTTGTAGAACCGCGCGCTCTTTCCGTTGGGCAGCAGGTTCCACAGCGCCAACCGGGCGAACAGCCTCAGCACCGGCAGCTGCGAGTTGCCTTCGGTGTCCTTGGACGCCGCGGTGCCGTACGACACCAGGGTTCCGCCGCGGCGCAGCAGCCGCCACGAGTCCGCCACGCCGGCCCCGCCGACGTGGTCGAACACCGCGTCCACGCCGTCCGGCGCGAGCTCGCGGAGCTTCCGGTACATCTCCGGGTCGTGGTAGTCGACCGGGGTCACGCCCAGCTCGCGCAGCGCCGCGTGGTGGCGCGGCGACGCCGTGCCGAGCACGGTGATCCCGGCGTGGCGGGCCAGCTGCGCGAGCGTGGAGCCGACGCCGCCATTGGCGCCCAGGACCACGATCGTCCCGCCGGCGCGCACGGTGGTGTTCCGGTGCAGCATCTGCCAGGCCGTGACGCCGTTGACCGCGACGGTCTCGGCGGCGGCCGCGGAAACGCCGTCCGGCACCGCCACCAGGTCCGCGGCGGCCAGCACCTGGGCGCTGGCCCAGCTGCCGACCTTGGTGACCGCGGCGAACCGGCGGCCGGTCAGGGCCGGGTCGACGTCCGGGCCGGTCGCGGTGACCGTGCCGACGACGTCGTAGCCGGGGACGAACGGGAACGGTGGCTGGCTGAAGTACTTCCCGAGCCGCATCTGCTGCTCGGCGAAGGACACGCCGGTCGCGTCCATGCTCAGGACGACCTGGCCCGCGGCCGGCGCCGGGAGGGTGCGGGTGCGGATCTCCAAGCCGGTGACCTCGACCTTGCCCGGCAGGACGACCTCGGTGGCGGTGGTGACAGTGGTGGTTCCCATGGCTGATCCCTCTCGGCTCGCTGTGCTTACAGCCGTAACCCTACGAGCGTTAGCGTACTGAGCGCAAGAGCTAACGCTTGTAAGTTTCATGGCGTAAACTGACGGCATGGACACCGAAGGCACCGCGACCCGCACCCGCAACCGCCGCGGCGAGGGCGCCCGCCTGCGCGACGAGATCGTGGCGGCGGCGGTCGAGCTGCTCGACGAGACGGGCGACGAAAGCGCCATCACCCTGCGCTCGGTCGCGCGGCACGTCGGGATCGCCGCGCCGTCGATCTACCGCCACTTCCCCGACCAGCCCGCGATCATGCTGGCCGTCGTCCGCAACGCCTTCGCCGAATTGGACGTCGAACTCCGCACGGCCCGGGACGCCGCGACCGGCCCCCGGCAGCGGCTGGTCGCGATCTGCGACAGCTACCTCGGCTACGCGCAGGCCCACCCCGGGCGCTACCGCACGATGTTCGGCGGGCTCTGGATGCCCGACCTGACCGACAGCTCCCTGACCGAGACCGACCTGGCCACCCTGGGCCGGGCGAGCATGGAGCTGCTCCACGACGCCCTCGCGGACTGCGTGAGCGCCGGCGTCGCCACCAGCACCGACCTCGCGGCCGACACCGTCGCGCTGTGGGTCGGCGTGCACGGACTGGCCCACCAGCGCGGTGTGTCCCCCGCGTTCGTGTGGCCGCCGGACATCGCCGGCCGCGTCGTCACCTCACTGGCGCACCTGAGCGCGGACTGAGTTTCCGCCCAGTACCGGCGTTTTCTCGTATCAACGCGCCCCACCTCCTACTCTCAGTGGGGTGGACGGCATCGACAGTCTCCGGCACGCGATCGAAACCATTCCCATTCCCGGCGCCCCACCGCGGCTGTCCCGCCAGGGCGCGGCGGTCGGGCTGGCGCTGCTGGACACCTCGCTGCGGCTCAACCACGTGCGCCGGCTGACCGAACGGCTGACCGTCGTCGAGCACGGGACGGCGCGGCGCAGCACCGAGATCGACGTCAGCCTCAAGCTCCTCGACGAGGGCCAGCGCCAGGCCACCGCGCAGCTGCAGGACCTGATCGGCCAGGAACACGGCGAACGGGCCACCTCGCGACCGGCCCGGCAGCGTTCCCTGTGGGTGCCGCTGGCCCGGCTGCCGCGCCGCGACGTCTCCCCCGTCGACGTCTTCGACAGCTCGGGCCAGAAACTGCCGCGGCTCACCCAGCACGAGGCGTCGCGGCTGGTCGCCGCCGGGCTCTACCGGCTGCTGCGCGGGATCCTCGCCGGCGACGAGAACGCGCAGACCGCCAAGCACGAGCTGAACACCTTCCTGTTCCAGGTGCACGAACCGCGCTGGCTCATCCAGCAGGCGCTGCTGACCCTGCTCACCGAGCGGAACCACCCGGAGGAGGAGTTCGCGCTGGCCCCGGCCGGCGGCACGGTGCCCGGGTACGGCCGGCAGTGCCGGGAACTGGCGCTGGACATCCTCGCCGGCTGCGCCGATCTGCTCGTCGAGTACGCCTACCTGCTGAACGTCGCGGTACGCGACTACATGCTGGTGGTGGCGCTGGACGACTCGGTCGAGGAACACCGGCTCAGCTACGAAACGCCGCTGCACGTCGACGCGCGCCAGCCCGTCGCGAGGGAGCAGTGGCGGCGCCTGGCGTCGAGCCGCCGCGGCTACGTCGTGAGCTACGAGACGATGATCCCGGCGACGCTGAAGTCGTACCACCTGGTGGCCGGCACCGCGCCGGAGGCCGAGATCTCCCGGATGTACCTGTCCACCGACGCCGACCAGCACCAGGTGGACGGCCTGGTCGAAGACCTGGCTTCGCTGGCCGAACGGCAGGACGCCGCGCCGCTGCAGGAAGCCGACGGCGCCCGGCACAAGATCCTGGAGCTGCAGGCGCAGACCGTGCTGCGCCGGCTCGCGGACCTGGTGCGCCGCCGCAAGTGGGAGGCCGGCCAGTCCGGCGTCGAGCTGTCGCCGCGCAGCCTGCCGGCCTGCCACCGGCTCACCGCCGCGGCCACCACGGGCGAGGCCGTGCGGACGGACTCGGGTGAGCTCGACAACTCGCTGCGCCGGCACCCGGAGTTCACCGCCGCGAACCTCCGTGAGGCCGCCCAGGAGCTGACGGACCGGGAGTTCGGGCAGGACCTGGTGCTCGTCAACGGGATCGCCGACAACGAGGCGCGGGCGTACTGGCGCCGGTCGGGCGGCCGCGACGCGCGCGGCGACCACGTCCGGGTGCGCGCGACGCTGGTGCTCAAGGACTCCACGAAGTCCGGCCCGCTCAACGTGACGTTCTACGCGCTGGCCGTCGCGACGGTCTCGTTCGTGCTCGGCTGGATGCTGGTGGGCAGCCCGTGGTTCTACGGGCGGGCCGCCACCGAGGCGCTCGGCCACATCGGCGACGGCCAGTCCGTGATCACCATGCTGTTGCTGCTGCCGGGTTTCCTCTACAGCCGCTTGTCGCTGCCGCCGCGCCGCACCGTGCTCGGTTACCTCGGCACGCTGCCGCAGGCGCTCGTGCAGCTGAGCATCGCGGCCGTCGCCGGGTTCGCCGCGGCCGTCGCGACGCAGAGCCGGGGCGAGGTCGTGCAGGTCACGCTCACGATCGCCGTCGGGCTGCCGGTGCTGGCCGCGCTCGTGCTGTTCAGCCAGGTGTCGTGGCGGGTCTCGGCGATCCCGCTGTCCCGCATCGGGGCGCCGCGGTGGGCGGGCGCCGGGGCGTGGGACCGCCGCAAGCCGCTGGACGCCGACGTCCGGTTCGACTCGTCCGGGGGGTGGTGAGGGTGCGCAACCAGCGGATCTCCGTGCGGAACGTCGCCGACCTGGCCCGGGCCGGCTTCGAGATCGCGCGCCAGCCGGTGACCAAAGTGGACTTCGAGGTGCACCACGCGGCGGCCCGCCACGGCTACCTGCGCGAGCTCGTCTCCGACGACTCCGACACCACGATCTTCCTGGAGACGCTGTGCTCGGCCACGAACGGCGCCGGCGTCGTGATCGGCACCCGCACCCGAAAGCCGCTGGACGGCACCGAAGTCGTCGAACGCGTCGACGGCCAGCAGCCGGCCGAACGCCCGCAGCAGCGCCCGGGCGCCTGGGTGTTCCACCAGACGACCTCGCCCAACCCGACGTTCATCTACGAGTCCGCGCAGACGTTCGAGGGCCTGATCGGGATCGACCCGGGCGCGCAGGAGGTGTGCGAGTGGCACGGACTGGCCATCCGCGACCTGGCGAGCGAGATCTCCGACGCCGCGGCCGGGCTCATCGACGCGCCGCTGTTGTCGCTGCAGTGCCCGGCGCAGCTGCCGACGATCGTCAAGACCCGCAACCACGACCTGCGCACCCGCAAGGAGGCCGCGCCGCCGTGCGCGTCGCTGGCGGTCCGGTTCTCGATCGCGCTGCGGGACGCCTCCGCGGCCGCGCGGTTCGAGCTGGCCGACCGGTTCCGGGAGCTGTGCGAGAAGAACGGCTACAGCTTCTGGCTCGCCGACACGCGCCCGGGGCACCGGCAGGGCAACTGGTTCGAGGTCTACCACGCCGACGGCGAGTTCTCCCCGCTGTACAAGGGGGATCTCCGGTCCCGCCAGCGGGTCGGCACGTGCCTGCCGGTGACGTTCGTCGGGCCGGCGCGGATCGGCTCCACGCACGCGATCACGGCGTTCCTGCAGCGCTACCCGCAGGTGGGGGTGGTCGGCTGCGCCGGGACGACGTTGTCGGACGTCGCGTTCGTCCACCTGCAGCTGTCGATCCACGGCGTGGCCGCCGACCGGCTCAACCGCATCCTGGGCAAGCTGCTGGGCGAGCCCTCGACCCCGGCCCGGCCCTACAAGCTGCTGCGGGAGCTGTTCAAGCGGCTCGGCCTGCCACCGGACCCCGACGGCCCGGGCTCGGCCGCGCCGGACCCGACGGGCGACTACCAGACCTTCGCCGGCCCCGCGTTCGCCTACCGCCCGTTCCAGATGCCCGACTGCATGGCCGTGTGGGTGTCGTGGGAGATCGCCCGCCAGCACCAGGGTCTGGCCGCCCCGCTGGACTGCCTGTACCGCGCGCTGGCCCAGATCGCGCCGCGGGCGGAGGCGTGGCCGTCGGCGGCCGAGCAGACCACCGTCGAGTACCTCATCTGCCGCGCCACCGAGCAGTCGGTGGTCCGTGGCAAGGCGAAGCTGGCCGTGCCCAAGTCGGCCCTGCGCCAGTTCGCCTCGGGTGGCGCCGAGCTGCCCGCGTCGAAGCTGTGCGCGTCACTGGAGGAGGCGTGGAAGGCCCACGTGGACCAGTCCGGTGTGGACGGGGTGAGCGAGCTGACAGTGGCGTGGCGCGAATCCTGGCTCGGTCACTGGACCTACTCGTGAGGGGCTAGCCCTTCACCAGGACGGCGCCCATGACGACGCCGAAGAGGCGTTCGACGCGCGGTTCGAGCGCGGGCTGGTCGCCGAGCCAGGCCAGCGACGCGGCCAGGGCGAACAGGTCCGCGCCGTCGATGTCGGTCCGGGCCGCGCCCGCGGCCTGGGCCCGGGTGAGCAGCCGGGTGCCGGCCGCGCGCATCGTGACGCAGGAGTCGTGCAACGCGGACTCCGGGTCCTCGATGGCGTTCACCATCGACGTCACCACGCCGCGGTAGTTCGTCGTGCACGCGACGAAATCGCGCAGCCACGCCAGCAGCGCGTCCGCGGGCGGGCTCGCGGTCTCGACCTCGGCCGCTTTCGCCGTCAGCTCGTCGAAACCGGTGCGCAGCAAGGCTTCCAGCAACGACTCGCGCGTCGGGAAGTGCCGCAGCAGGGTCGCGAGCCCGACCCCGGCCCGGCGGGCGATGTCGCGCATCGAGGCGTCGACGCCGTGCTCGGTGATGACGGTGCCCGCGACGACGAGCAGGTGGTCGTGGTTCGCCTTGGCGTCCGCCCGCATCTCCGCCTCCTTTGACATCCGGACCACTGATCCGCATAATCGGATCAGTGGTCCACATAAGTGGATCGTTGATCCGTTCAGCGTACCCGGTGCGCAGACAGGAGAACGCCGTGTCACCACGGACGATGAAGGCGATCCGGTTGCACGAGTTCGGCGGGCCCGAGGTCCTGCGGTACGACGACGTGCCGGTGCCCGAGCCGGGGCCGGGTGAGGTGCTCGTGCGCGTCCACGCGGTCGGCGTCAATCCCCCCGACTGGTACGCCCGCGAGGGGATGCCGGACGTGCCGCCCGAGCTGAAACCGCCGTTTTCGCTGCCGCTGATCCCGGGGACGGACGTGTCGGGTGTCGTCGAAGCCGTCGCCGACGACGTCGAGGCGTTCGCCGCCGGCGACGAAGTGCTCGGTCTCCTCCGCTTCCCGGCCAGCCTGCAAGGCGCCGCGTACGCGGAGTACGTGACCGCGCCGGCCACCGACCTCGCCCGCAAACCGGCCGGCGTCGACCACGTCGCCGCCGCCGGCCTGGCCATGGCGGGGCTGACCGCGTGGCAGTTCCTGATCGAGCTCGGCCACGACCACCCGTCGCCGTTCCAGGCGGCCCGGCACCGCCCACTGCCCCTCGGCGCGGACACCACGGTGCTCGTCAACGGCGCCGCGGGCGGCGTCGGGCACCTGGCCCTGCAGCTGGCGAAGTGGCGCGGCGCGCACGTCATCGCCGTCGCCTCGGGCACGCACGAGGCGTTCCTGCGGGAGCTCGGCGCGGACGAGTTCCTCGACTACCAGAAGGTCCGGCCCGAGGAGGTCGCCCGGGACCTCGACCTGGTGCTGGACACCGTCGGCGGCCCGGACAGCCGGCGGTTCCTGCGCACCCTCAAGCGCGGCGGCGCGCTGTACCCGGTGTACTTCGGCGAGTTCGACGACGAGGAGAACGAGAAGCTGGGCGTCACGGTCACGGCCACCCAGGTCCGCTCGAACGGCGCGCAGCTCGCCGAACTGGCGCGCCTGCTCGACGCCGGCACGATCCGCGTCGCGATCGACAGCACGTTCCCGCTGGAGAAGGCGGCCGCGGCGCACGAGCGGGCGGCGCGGGGGCACCTCCGGGGCAAGATCGTCCTCACCGTCGACTGAAGCGGCCGGCCAGACCGGCTCGGCGTCGCCACGGCGCTCGCCGCGGAAGGGGTGCGCGTGACCATGGTCGAGCGCCGCGAGGATCGTGACGACGGCGAATCCGCTGCTCGCCGCGTTCCGGCGCAGTCCTAAGCCCGGTCGGAGCGGAAGATCGGCCAGCCGACCTCGGTCCGCCACTCGGCTTCGGCGGACGTCTCGATCGGGTCCCGCAGGTAGTACTCCCGCAGCGGCCCTTCGACGCCGATCTCGTGCCGGGCGGCGTAGGTGCCCAGGTCGCCGTAGGTGAGGTCGATGTCGTTCAGCTGCCCTTGGTGCACCGCGATCGCCAGTTCGGCCGGCGGGACGACGAACGCCGTGACCCGCCCGACCGGGCGGAGGCCGGCCTCGACGGGGACGAACACCACGGCCCCGCCCCGCTCGTGTTCGTACAGGTCGCTGTCGAACAGGCCGCCGCTGGGCCCGGTGCGGCGCAGGTGCTGCGCGCCGATGACGCCGTTCAGCTCCCCCAGCGCGCCCTGCCACCAGCTCAGCACGTCGGCGCGGTCGATGACGGCCCGGATCCCGATGGCCGGCTGGGCCGGCACGGACCGGTGCTCGATCACCGGACCGCCGGGAGCCCGCCGCAGGAGGTCACGCAGGTCGTCGACCGCCGCCCGCGCTTCGACGAGCTTCGTCTCCAGGCGGTCCAGGTGCGCGCTGATCAGCTTGTTGCGGTCGGCGACCGCGCCGGCGGCCAGGACGGCCTTGACGTCGGCGACCGGCATGTCGAGGCCGCGCAGGCGGCGGATCACCTGCGCCGCGGGCACCTGCTCGAGGGAGTAGTACCGGTACCCGGTCGCCGGGTCGACGTCGGCCGGTTCGAGCAGCCCGACGTCGTGGTAGTGACGCAGGGTCTTCGCGCTGAGGTGCGTCACCCGGGAGAACTCGCCGACCGTCAGACCTGCTCGCATGGCGCTCATTCTGAACCTTCCCCCGGCCGGAAGGTCCACCCGCCGGTCGCCCCTTGTCCCTCCCCCGGCCGCCGGGCCCAGCATCACCGGTACCGGCCACCGCGGCCGGCTCCCGGCGGAAGGACGAAGTCATGGACAGCACCGCACTTCCCGGCGTCATCGCCACGCACATCGCGGCGCCCTACTGAGAACCCTTATCCGGCGAGCGAACGGAGCCAGATCACATGAGCACCACGGTCCTCACCGAACTCTTCGCCCGGCCCGGGCGAGGTGACGACGTCGCCGCCCTGCTGCTGGAGATCCTGCGCGAAAGCCTGGCACACCAGGGCTGCGAGACGATCCGGATCATCCGGGACCAGGACGATCCCGACCACGTCGCCGGGCTGACCCAGTGGACCGAGCGGCAGGACTACACCGGCTACCTCGGCTGGCGGACCGCGCACGGCTTCACCGGCACCTTCGAAGCGATGCTCACCCGGCCGCTGGTGATCAGCTACTACGACGAACTGTATGCCGGGCAAGGGATCGCCGCGGTCACAGGGTCGGGAGCAGGCCGCCGTCCACGGTGATGGTCGTGCCCGTCACGTAGGACGCGCGTGGCGAGGCCAGGAACGCGATCAGCTCCGCGGCCTCGTCCGCTCGGCCCGGCCGGCCCAGCGGCACGGTCAGCGACGCGTGGAACTGCGCGCGGACCTCGTCCACGGTGCGGCCCGAGTTTCCCGCCAGCTGCGCCAAAGTGGCGTCGAGCGCGCTGGTCTCGACGACGCCGGGCAGCACCGTGGTGACGCGGACGCCGTGCGGGCCGCAGGCGGTGGCGAGGCCCTTGCTGTAGGCGTTGAGCGCGGCTTTCGCGGCCGCGTAAGGAATACCCGACGGCTGCGGGTAGCGGGCGGCGCCGGACGAGACGTGCACGACGGCGCCGCTGCCCTGCGCGGTCAGGTGCGGCACCAGGATCCGGTCCAGGCGCACGACCGACAGCAGGTTCGCGTCCAGGTTCGCCTGCCAGTCGTCGTCGGTCGCCGCGAGCACGCCGGCAGGTACGTGGCGGTTGCGGCCGGCGTTGGCCACCAGGACGTCGAGGCCGCCCAGGTGACCGAGCGCCGCTTCGGCGGCGGCCTCGATCTCGGCCGGCACGGTCAGGTCGGCGGTCACCAGGTGCACGCCGTCCGGCACGTCGGCCGGCGTGCGGGCGATGGCGACCACGCGCGCGCCGGCCGCGACGAGGCGGGCCACGGTGGCGGCACCGATCCCCCGCGTGCCACCCGTGACGACGGCACGCGCACCCGCAAGACCCAGGTCATCGCGGCTTTCGAGCATGGCGGACCTCCGAAAGTGCTTGAGTTGACTATATCGTTTAGCACGCTACACGATGTAGTTCGCTACAGTGAGCCGGTGACCACCGTCCCGGCCGCCGGCCACCGCGACAGCCCCGGCCTGATGTTCGCCCTGCTCGGCAACGAGACGATGCGCCGGCTGCGGGACGCGCACACCGCGAACGACCTGACCCCGCGCCAGTTCCAGATCCTCGGCCTGCTCCACGACCGCGGCCCGCTCGGCCAGACCGACCTGGCGACCGCCGTCGACACCGCCGCCAGCATCCTGGTCACCCAGCTCAACCCCCTGGAGGCGGCCGGTCTCGTCTCCCGCGACCGCGACCCCCACGACCGCCGCCGCCACGTCGTGCTGCTCACCGCCCTCGGCCGGGAGCGGCTGGAGAAGGCCGCCGCCGCCCAGCAGGCGGTCGAGGACGACGTGTTCCGGGCGCTCACCCCGGCCCAGCGCGCCCAGCTGACCCGGCTGCTGATCCTGGTCCGCGACGACCTCACCGGCGGCCACGAACAGTGCGGCACCCCGGCTTCCCTGGACCGCGATACCCGCTAGGCCGCGCTGGTCCTGCCGTCGGCGACCCCGCCACACCGCGCCAGTAGCCTGGGCCGGCTGTGGCCGATCACCGACAGGAGCTCCCCATGGAACGGCAGAGGTCGCCCGAGAGGCTGGTCTTCTTCAGCGACGCCGTCGTCGCCATCGCCCTGACGCTGCTGGTGCTGCCGCTCACCGAGCTCGTGCCGGAACTGATCGCGGCCGGCGCGCCCGCGACGGAGGCCGTCACCGGGAATTGGCCGAAGATCTTCAGCTTCCTGCTCAGCTTCGCCGTGATCGGCCGGTTCTGGCTCACCCACCACCGCATCTTCGAGCACGTGCGCGCGTTCAACACCCCGCTCGTGCTCGTCAACTTCTGCTGGCTGCTCACCATCGCCGTGCTGCCGTTCCCGACCCAGCTCATCGGCGCCTTCCAGTCGCAGCGCTTCACGGTGCTGTTCTACCTCGGCACCCTGCTCGCCGGCAGCGTGTGCCACACCGCGCTGCTGTTCATCGTCCGCCGCGACCCCGCGGTCCACGGCGACGCCGAACCCGTGTCGGACGCCTGGGCCCGCAGCTTCGTCGTGAGCACGGGCATCTTCGCCCTCGCGGTGGTCGTCGCCTGCGTCCGGCCGGGTTTCGGGTACTACGTCCTGCTGCTGCTCGCCCTGCAGCCGCTGTTCACCCGCCGGCAGCCGGCGGCCACGCCGGCCTGACGGCGGAGCAGGTGGCAGGATGCCGCGCATGCGAGTGACGCGCTACGGACCGTCCGAAGAGGCCGGACGCGGCCGGCTGGACACGAACACCGTCGCGCGGCTCGACGACGTCGGGACCTTCACCGGCCTGCTCGGCGTCCTCGGCGCACTGCGGGCCGAGCACGACCCGGCCCGTATCCTCTGCACGCTCGACGACGTCAACCAGTGCGCGTACACGAGCGGGCACGCGCGCGAAGACGACCGGCTCTGGTCGGACAGCGACGACGCCGACGCCCGCGCCGCCCACATCGCCGCCGCCCTCGACGATCCCGGGTCGCGGGTCGCGTGGGCGGACCTGCCCGGCGAGCGCCTCGGCGGGGAAGCCGACGTCGCGGCCCTCGTCGAGGTGAACCGGGACCCGGACGGCTTCCTCGACGACGTCGTGCTCGTCCAGCGCGTGCCCGTGCCCCGCGACGACCTCGCGATCGCCGGGATCCCGAACGGCTACTTCACCGCCGACTGGACCGTCTTCCAGAACCACGCGATCGTCCGGCGGCTGGCCGCGCACGGCTACCGGCACGTGGGGATCGGCGCGTCGCTGCTCGGGTTCGACCGCGCGGCCCCGCCGTCCGAAGACGAGGCCCGCGCGGTCGTCGCCGATCTCAAGCACCTCTACGGCGCGCCCGGCGCCTGGGCACAGCTCGCCGCGTTGCTCACGGAGCGGCCGTACCTGCTTCTCGGCTACACGGAGGACTTCCCGGACTTGACCGGCTGAGCCGCCGCCAACGTCGCCGCGGCCGCGGCGTCGTTGGCGGCTTGGACCTGCTTGCGCCCCGGCAGCCACACGCACAGCGCGGTCGCGAGGAGCGAGAAGCCCGTCGCCCACCAGAACGCGACGTGGAAGCCCGTCACAGCCGCGCCCGGCCCGGCGCCGGCGATGGCCTGCTCCAGGACGACGGCAAGCACCGCCGTGCCGAACGACCCGCCGACCTGCTGCGCGATCCGCGTCAGGACGCTCGCGTGCCCGATCTCGGCGCGGGCGAGCCCGACGTAGGAGGCCGTCATGACCGGCATGGTGACGGCGCCGAGCCCGACGCCGCGGATGAGCAGCCACAGCGCGAGCAGCCAGCCGTCGCTCGTGGCGTCGACGAACGCGAACGGCACGGTCGCGGCCGCGACGACGACGAACCCGGCGACGGCGATGGACTGCGCCCCGATCCGGTCGGTGAGCGGGCCGGCGATCTGGCGGCTGAGCAGGGCCCCGATCCCCTGCGGGACCAGCATGAGCCCGGCGGTCAGCGCCGTCACGCCGCGGACTTCCTGGTAGTACAGGGGAAGCAGCAGCATGGCGCCGAACAGCGAGAAGCCCGACAGGAACAGCACGGCCGTCGACGACCCGACCGAGCGCGCGGCGAGCAGCCGGATGTCCACGAGCGGGTCGCGGTGACGCAGCGCGTAGAGCGTGAAGGCGACGAGGAAGACCACGCCGATCGCGAGCGGCGCGAGGACGTCGAACCGGCCGAAGCCGGCCGCACCGGCGTTGGAGAGGCCGAGGAGCACGGCCACGATGCCCGGGACGAGCAGCACGAGCCCCCACACGTCGAGCCGGGCCCGCGCGGCGGCCGGCGGGTCCTCGGGGAGGTAGCGGCCGGCGAGGATCAGGCCGGCGACGCAGAACGGCACGTTGACCCAGAACATGAAGCGCCAGCTGTAGTCCGTGATGATCGCGCCGCCGGCGAGCGGGCCGAGGATCGGCCCGAGCAGCCCGGGCAGCGCGACCCAGGTCATCGTCCTGCCGAGCGCGTGTCCCCCGGCGGCCTGCATGATCAGCGTCGTCATCACCGGCAGCATCAGCCCGCCGCCGAGGCCCTGCAGGACGCGCCAGCCGATGAGCGATCCCGCGTCCCACGCGAGGCTCGACCCGATCGAGCCGGCGAGGAAGACGGTGAGGGCGAACATCCAGACCCGCTTGCCACCGAAGCGGGTGAGCGCCCAGGTGCTGAGCGGGACCGCCGCGCCGAGCGCGAGCATGTAGCCGGTCGTCACCCACTGGATCGTCGAGACCGGGACGTCGAGGCTGGTCGCCAGCTGGTGCAGGGCGACGCTGACGATCGTCGTGTCGAACACGACCGCCAGCGCCCCCACGACCAGGATCAACGCCGTCTTCAGCACTTTCGGGTCGACGCCGTCGCGCGCCGGGGTGTCCGCTGTCATCACTACCCCAATAAGAGAGGGATTATTTCCTTATTGGCGAGAGTAGGAGGACTGGCGAAGGAATGCAAGTCTCTCTTATCCTGGACGCATGCCGACCGAGGTCAAACGCCGCCGCCGGGGAACCGAGCTGGAGCACGCGCTCCTCGACGCGACCTGGGAGGAGCTGGCGGAAGCCGGCTTCGCGAAGCTGACGATGGAGTCCGTCGCGGACCGCGCGAAGACCGGGATCGCGGTGCTCTACCGCCGCTGGCCGGACAAGAACGCCCTGGTGCTCGCCGCCATCCGGCACTACGGCGACACCCACCCGGTCGAGATCCCGGACACCGGCAGCCTCCGCGACGACCTGCTCGCGCTGCTCCGGAACATCAACGCCGGCCGCATCGAGCTGGCGACGCTCGTCGGCGCGACGTTCGCGGGCCTGCACGACAGCGCCGGCCTCACCCCGGAGGAGGTCCGGCTGACGGTCCTCGGCGACGGCCCGAAACGCTCCGACCCGGTGTACCGCCGCGCCCACGACCGCGGCGAGATCGACCTGACGCGCATCCCGCAGGACGTCCTCGACCTGCCGTTCCAGCTCATGCGCCACGACATCCTGATGACGCTGAAGCAGGTCTCCCCCGAGCGCATCCGCTCGATCGTCGACGACGTCTTCTGGCCGCTCGTCTCGGGCTGACCCCACTCCCCCGGGCGGCTTCCCCACCCGGCGGCGAGGCGCCGGTGAGCGGTCTGCCGCGGCTGGTCGTGAGTGTTTAGGGCGGTTAGAACCGCCCTAAACACTCACGAGGGCCGCGGCAGAGGATTCGCCGGCAGCATCACGTCACCGGCCGAGTTCCGGGCTGTCACGTCTTGCGGGCCCGCGTCGTCCATCGGCGGACAGCCCAGCAGAAAGGGAGGCCATGTTCGCCGCCTATCTCAGCGTTACCCTCGTCGCCGCGGTTTTCACCGGTAGTGCCGCCGTTTTCTACCTGATCGGGCACGACTACCCGAAAGCCCAGGCGGACATGAAGGGCGTCCCGCGGCCGTGGCTGCCGTGGCTGGGTGCGGCCCTCGCCGCAGGGGCGGCCGGGCTGCTGGCCGGGCTCGCCGTGCCGCTGCTGGGCGTGCTCGCCGCCGGTGGGCTGGTGCTGTACTTCCTCGGCGCGCTCACCGCCCACCTGCGCGTCGGTTCCCGTCAGCTTGTCGGCGGAGTCGTGTTTCTGGCTCTCGCCGTGGCGGACCTCGTGCTGAACCTGGGCTACCACGGGTAGTCAGCCGCGGTACTCCAGCCAGTCGAGGTTGATCGAGCCGGTGTCGCCGGGCGCGTAGGACAGCGTCACCACCGGGTCCCGGCCGGTCAGTGGCACGCCGGTGAACGTCACCGTGCCCCAGTCGTCCCAGCTGCCGGAGACCACCGGGAAGCTCACCTGCCGCACGGCTTTTCCGGCCACCGACAGGGTCATCGTGCGCGCGTCGCCGTTGGCGTTCGCGTACCGCACGGTGATCGCGCCGGTCGTGGCGTCGGCCGAAGTGCGGTGCAGCGTGAACGACGACGCGGCGCCCTGGGCCCACAGCCCGTCGAGGAACGCGCGGCCGGAGTAGCCGGTGTGGTTGACGTTCGTCTTGACCCCGCCGGTGTTGTGCGCGTCTTCGGCCTCGAGGTGCCCGGGGGCGGGACAGCCGGCGACGGTGCCGGCCGTGTCGGCGCAGCGGTCGGCGGCGTCCGCCACGTGGTCGCCGTCCCGGTCGCCGGCGGGCGCGCCGGTGAGGGTGATCTCGACGCGGTGGCTGCCGCTCAAGGTCGCCGGGACGGCGTTGCCGGGCGCGGGCCGGCCGTCGAGGGTGAACGCGCTGATCCGGGTGCCCGCCCCGTGCAGGGCGATCGTCAGGTTCGCGTTGCGGTAGCGCAGGTTCCGCAGGGTGACGTCGCCCCAGCCCGCGGGCAGCTCCGGCGTGAACGTCAGGCCGCGGTCGGTGAACGTCAGGCCGAACAGTCCCGTGTGGACCATGTCGAGGAACGCCGTGGCCGACCAGGTCTGGTCGGGCTGTGACCCCCAGTGGAACTTCACCGTGTCGCCGAGCCGCTGCCAGCCGCCGTCGACGACCCCGGTGTCGCCGTTGTAGATCTCCCAGAACCCGCTGTTGCCGCCGGCCAGCTTCGCCAGTTTCGCCGTTTCCGACGCGAACCCGCTCTGGTTTCCCTGCGCCGCCAGCGCTTTCGCCCACAGGCCCTGGACGAGCGGCCAGACGATCGCGTTGTGCCTGCCGGGCTGGGCGGCGGAATAACGGTCCCAGTGCGGGAACGTGTCGGGCAGGCCCCAGGTCATCTCGCGGGCGTGGGCGACGATCGACCGGGCCTGGGCCGGGTCCGCGACGCCGAACAGGATCGCGAACGCCAGCCCGGTGCCCTCCTGGTAGGCGCCTCTCGTGCCGTCGGCGAGCAGCTGGTAGTCGTACAGGCCGGTCGCGCTGTTCCAGAAGTGGTTGTTGATGGCGGCTTTCAGCGCGGCGGCCTTGGTCCGGTAGCCGGCGGCCTCCGTGGGATTTCCCAGCTGGTCGGCCATGTTCGCGGCGTTGACGTAGGCGGCGTAGTAGACCTCGTTGGTGCTCAGGTACATCCCGCTCGCGACGCCCGGCCACGGCGAGCTGCCCGTGCTGACCGACTCGGTCGCGTCGGCGGGCGGCGCGGGGTAGCCGGCGATGCCGTCGTTGAAGAACGACGGGCCGGTGAACAGCCCGTACGTGGCGTTGAACCCGGCCGCGCCGGCGTGCTCCCGGATGGTCAGCGTGTCACCGGCGGTGCGGTAGGCGTCGCCGAGGAACTGCCGGTCCCCCGTGACCAGGTAGTGGTGCCACGCGGCCGTCACCCAGACGACCTGGTCCCACTGCTGGTCGTCCTGCTGCACCCGCAACGCGCCGCTCGCGTCCTTGTCGACGACCGCCCAGAGCGTGTTCTCCGCCAGTGCCGGCGCCAGCAGGCTCGTCGCGTTCCAGCTGTTGATCGACGCGTCCCGGGTCCACGGCTGGTCGTACCCGCCACCGGCGCGGACGAGGCCGACGGCCGGGTCCAGCAAGCCGCTCCTGTCGTAGCGGGCGTCGTAGCCGATCGTGTTGGTGCGCAGCAGGTTGTCCAGCGCGGCCGTGTACGCGGTGCCGAACAGGGCCTGACTGTCCGGGTTCGCGAACTCGAGCGCCGGCGCGGCGACCGGATCCGCCGTCGCCGGCGCCACGCCGGAGACGACGCCGCACGCGGTGACCAGCGCGAGGAGTGCGAGTGCGGTCCTGCGTCCGTGGCTCATGCCGTGCACCTTCCCCGGCACCGGGACCGCCGGACCGAAAGGCCATTGCACCACGGAATCCCGGCCGGGGAGCGGGCCGGCGAAGATCCTGTCCGCTTCTGTCCGGCGCGCTAACCCATCAGCAGTACGAGCTTTCCGCGGACGCGGCCGGCTTCCCCGGCCCGGTGCGCCTCGGCGATGCCGGCCAGCGGGAAGGTGCCGCCGACCCGGACGACGAACCGCCCGGCGCCGGCCAGCCGGCCGATCTCCGCCAGCACGTAGTACGCGCGGCCGGCGTCGCCCCGGCTGAACCGCACCCCGTGCCGCTGCGCGCCGGCGTAGTCCGCGACCGTGACGACGTGCTCCGGGCCGCCCGCGAGGTCGGCCAGTTCGGGCAGGACGCCGTTCCCGGCGACGTCGAGCGCGCGGTCCACGCCGTCGGCGGCCAGCGCGCGCACCCGCTCCGGCATGCCTTCGCCGTACGCGACGGGTTCCGCCCCGAGCGAGCGCAGGAAGTCGTGCGTGGCAGTGCTTCCGGTGCCGATCACGCGGACGCCGCGGGCCACGGCGAGCTGGACGGCGGCGGTGCCGACGCTGCCCGAGGCGCCGTTGACCAGCAGCGTGTCGCCGGCCGCGACGCCGAGCTGGTCGAGGGCCCGCGCCGACGTCTCCCCGGCGACCGGCAGCGCGGCCGCCGAAGCGAAGTCCAGCGACGCCGGGATCGGCGCGTACCAGGACAGCACGGCCCGTTCGGCCTGCGTCGCACCGCCCTCGGACAGCCCGAACACCCGGTCCCCGACGGCCACGTCGGTGACGCCCTCGCCGAGCTCGTCGACGATCCCCGCCGCTTCGTAGCCCATCGTCTGCGGCAGGTCCGGGTCCATCAGGCCTTGGCGCTTCTTCCAGTCGCTCGCGTTGACGCCGGCCGCGCGCACGGCGATCCGGACCTGCCCGGCCGCCGGCCGCGGGTCGGGGAGGTCGACGATTTCGAGCACCTCCGGGGCCCCGAACCGGCTGAACCGCGCGGCTTTCACGCGTCCTCCTTCTCGCGAAGGGGCACGCCGTGCCCGGCGAGGAAACGCCGCTGCTCGGCGACGGCTTCCCGGTCTTCCGGGCTGTCGCCGCCGAACCCGGCGTGCGGCATGGCCTCGAACACGTGCAGGTCGGCCGCGACGCCGGCGTCGCGCAGCCTGCGGTGCATCCGGACGGTGTTGGAAAGGAACAGGTCGCGGGTGCCGCTGCGGAGGAACGTGGGCGGGAAGCCGGTCAGGTCGCCCAGGACCGGCGAGAGGTACGGCTCCCGCGGGTCGGCCCCGGCCGCGTAGAGCGCGTTCGGCGTGCGCAGGCTGCGCAGGACGTTGTCCACGCCGACCAGGGTCCGGAAGGTGTCGCCCGACTCGGTGAGGTCGACCTGCGGGGTGTTGAGCACCAGGGCCGCGGGCATCGGCAGCCCGGCGTCCTTGGCGCGCAACAGAAGCGCCGCGGCGATGTTCCCGCCGGCGGAGTCGCCGCCGACGAACACCCGCGCCGGATCGCGGTCCCGCAGCAGACGCCGGTACACGGCGAGCGCGTCGTCGAGCCCGGCCGGGTACGGGTGCAGCGGCGGCAGCCGGTAGTCCACGCCCCACACGAGCAGCCCCGCGCCCGACGCGGTTCGCGCCGTCGTCGTGCGGCACGCGTCCCCGCCGCCGACCACGAGGCCGCCGGGGTGCATCCAGAGGTAGACCGGCTCGTCCGCGTCCTCCTCGACACCCTCGGGCCTCGCGGCGTACACGGTGACGCCGCCGACGTCCAGGTCCTCGACGGTGACCGGCAGGTCGGCGACCGGGAACCGCCGGGCCGTGGACCGGTTCGCTTCCTCGGCCAGCGCGAGCCAGCCACCGGTGTCGTCCAGGGCCGGGTAGGTCAGCTCGCTCTTGTCGAAGGCGAGCCACTCCCGGGCCTGCTCGCTGACGGTGGACGGGGCGGGGAAGCTGTCGTGGCGCATGACACTACCTTAACTGACTAAATTTAGTCACGCAAGCGCAGTGTTCCGCCGAGCACGGCCCAGGCGCAGGGCGGAGACGAGGAAGAAGATTCCGCCGAGCGTCGCGTAGCCGGCCAGGTTTGTCAGCGAGGCACCGTCCTTGGTGGCCTGCAGGATGAACGAACCCCCGGCCAGCACGGAGATGCCGCCACTGAGGATCATCGGCCACTGCCCGCCGAGGCCGCGGCGGCGGAGTCCGACGACGAGCTGGACGACGCCGGCCACGACGGCCCAGCTCCCCCACACCCGCAGGACGCCGGCGATCCCGCTCGAACCGGCCACGGCCAGGCCGATGGCGGCGAGCAGGCTGATCGCGATGTTCACGTACAGCACCGAAACCGGCTGGGCCGCCTTGGACGAACGGACGTCGACGACGGCGGCGGCCACGTCGAACACCGGGTACAGCACCAGCAGCGCGATGCCGGCGACCCCGAGGCTCGACCCGGTCGCGAACACCAGCGCGGCCCAGACGACGGCGAAGGCGAACCGGACGAAGTACAGCCGTCGCAACGACGAGGCGACGTCGGCGGCGGGAACGGTGGTGGTCATGTTTTCCCCTTCGGACACAGCGAGGTAGATAGAACGATCGGTCTTTCTGATGAGGACTATGGCAGCAGATCGCCGAGTCGTCAAGACCGACCGTTCTATCTGCTACTGTGGAGGCAACGAACCGGAGGCAGGAGTCCAGGTGTCCGAAGCACGCGCGCGGCTGCTCAGTACCGCGACCCGGCTGTTCTACACAGAGGGTCTCCACGCCGTCGGCGTCGACCGGATCATCGCCGAGGCGTCCGTCACCCGCGCCACGCTCTACCGGCACTTCGCGAGCAAGGACGACCTGCTCGTCGCCTACCTGACGGCCGCCGACCAGGCGATCCGCGCCCAGGCCGAAGCCGCCCGGGCCGGTGGCGGCGCCCCGGCCGATGTCGTCCGGGCGGTCGCCCGGTCGATCGCCGACGGCATCCGCTCCCCCGGCTTCCGCGGCTGCGCGTTCCTCAACGCCGCGGCGGAGTACCCCGACCCCGCCCACCCGGTGCACCAGGCCGTCCTCGCCCACCGGCAGTGGTTCCTGGACACCGTCACCGAACTGCTGGCGCGGACCGGCGAGACCGCGCCGGAGCCCGCGGCCCGGCACTTCGTCATGCTCCGCGACGGCGCGATGGCCGCGGGCTGCCTCACCGACCCGGCGCCGATCTGCGAGACGTTCCTGCTCGGCGTCGAAGGAATCCTGCGGTACCGGGACGCTTCCGTCGCGCCGTGAGGCGCTTCAAGATCACCCGCTCGGCGAACAACCCTCCCCGGCGAGCGGGCGTCCACCGGACATGACCACGAACTCGCGCGCCCTTTCCCGAGCCGGCACCCTGCTGGCGGTGGCCGGCACCGCGGCGGCGGTCCTGGCCGCCCCGGCCACCGCGGCCGACGGCGACCAGGTGGTGACGCAGGTGAGCGCGGCCGACCGGGCTGCGGCGCTGGCCCACTGGACGCCGGAGCGGATGCGGCAGTGGGTCGGCGCGGACTGGCTGCCGCCGGCCGAGACGATCGGCCGGGTCTGGGACGGCCCCGTCCCGGCGGGCGTCGGGCGGCTGTTCTTCACCGCCGAGCCCGGGGTCGACGAGTCCTGCACCGCGACCGTGGTGCCCAGTGCGAGCAAGGACGTCGCCCTCACCGCCGGGCACTGCGTCAACGGCGGCCTGGACCGCTTCGACAACCCGATCAAGATCGTCAACGTCGTGTTCGTCCCCGGCTACGACCACGGGGCGGCGCCGTACGGCGTGTTCCCGGTCCGGGCCTTCGCCTGGTCGGCCACCTACTCGGGTCCGACGAGCGGCACGGACGACGACGCGGTGCTCGCGCTGGACCCGGTCGGCGGCCGGCACGCCGCCGACGTCGCGGGCACCCAGGACGTCTCCTTCGACCAGCCGCCGTCCCCGGTGGACACCACGATCCTCGGCTACCCGGTGTCGCAGCTCGCGGGCGGCGAAGCGCTGCTGTCCTGCGCACGGCCGGCCACCCTCGAGGTCAACTCGGTCCTGTCGGACTGGAAGACCGACTGCGACCTGTCCGGCGGCTCCAGCGGCGGCCCGTGGCTGCGGGACTTCGACCCCGCCACCGGCCAGGGCACGATCTTCGGCGTCACCAGCCGGGGCACGATGAGCGAGGACGGCGTCACCCAGGACCTGACGAGCGCCGCGTTCACCGAGCCCGTGCGGGAGCTGTACGAGCGCGCCGGGCGGCTCTGACCCGGATTCACCCGCACGGGTGCACCACGCACCCGGCCTGCCGCGGTGATCGCCGCGGCAGGCCGGTTCGTGTTCTGATGACCGTTACCCGACCCCGCGAGGAGTTGTTCGTTGACCGTGACCGCGCCGGAACCACCGCAGGGCTGGGTGCCGGTCGAGCACCGGCTCTTCGGGCTCGACCGCCGGACCTTCACCCCGGCCCTGATCGTGCTCGCCATCGCCCTGCTGCTCGGCTACGGGCTGCCCGCGCTCAACGCCGCGATCCCCTGGCACAACGAGATCCGGGCCGGTGACCTGCTCGACCTCGGCGACGGCGCGACCGCCGTCCCGCCGGTCGGCTGGCAGCTGCAGAGCGGCACGCTGACCGGCGCCGCCGCCGCGAACCCGACGAGCCTGCAGGTCGTCCTGGCCACCGGCGGCGCGACGATCGCCCTGCGCGGCGCGTCCTACCCCGGCACCGCGGAAGCCTTCCTCGACCAGGTACGGCGTTCGGAGGGCAACGACGCTCCCGCGATCGACGGCACGCGGGGCACGGTGACGACCACCGCCGGGCTCACCGGCGTCGCGCAGAGCACGACGTCGCCGAGCGGTGACGGGCTCGACGTCGCCTTCAAGGTGGCCGGCCGCGGCGAGCCGGCCGACGCCGCGCCCGCGCTGCTGTTCCGGGTGCGTACGGCGCCGGGCCAGTTCGAGCGGTTCCGCGGCGAGATCGACGGCGTCCTGCGCAGCATCACCCCGGGAGCGAACCGGTGACCACGACGTCCGAGACCAAGACGGCCCAGCTCGCCGCCATCGAGCAGTCGGGCTGGGGCCTGCCGTTCCGCTTCTTCCAGCCGCACAACCTGGCGTTCTGGGTGTACCTCGTCGGCGTCGGCGGTGGCGCGCTCGGGATGCTGCGCTACTTCGGCGGCGACGGCGGCTTCTACACCCCGGCCCTGACCGGCGGGATCCTGCTGTTCGGGCTCTACCTCGTGCCCTGGCTGGTGCTGCTGCGCCACCAGAACCGCTACACCGCGCAGCCGGGCCGGCTGCTGACGACGGCGTTCGCCTGGGGCGGGATCGCCGCGACGTTCTGGATCGCGCTCCCGGCCAACACCGCCCTGCTGGAGCTGTGGACGAAGCTCGGCGGCACGGCCTTCGCCGCCGACTGGGCCGCCGGGCTCACCGCCCCGGTCAACGAGGAGTTCGGCAAGGCCCTCGGGCTCGTCCTGCTGATCGGGCTCGCGCCCCGGCTCGTCCGCAGCGTCTACGACGGGTTCATCATCGGCGCCTTCATCGGCCTGGGCTTCCAGGTCTTCGAGGACGTCCTCTACGTCTACAACGGCGCGGCGCAGAGCTTCGGCAGCAACCAGATCGGCGCGTCGCT
Organism: Amycolatopsis sp. WQ 127309; assembly: GCF_023023025.1. Classification (NCBI taxonomy): domain Bacteria; kingdom Bacillati; phylum Actinomycetota; class Actinomycetes; order Pseudonocardiales; family Pseudonocardiaceae; genus Amycolatopsis; species Amycolatopsis sp. WQ 127309. The sequence continues at coordinate 7,251,480 of NZ_CP095481.1, read as the reverse complement.
GCAGGTGTTCCTCTACCGGGGCGCGTCCGGCATCGTGTCGCACGCGCTGTTCAGCGCCATCTTCTGCGCCGGGCTGATGTGGGTGCTGAGCCGGGTGCCGGGTGAGCGCAACGTCGTGCGCGGCGTGCTGACCATGCTGGTGGCGATGCTGTTCCACTTCGCGTGGGACGACATGACCGGCCTCGGCGGCCGCGGTCCCCTGGTCGCCGTGCTGCCGTTCGTGATCGCGGCGATCGAGCTGACGTTCCTGTTCTCCGTCCTGCGCCACGCCGCCCGCCGCGAGCGGGCCTGGACCCGCGACCTGCTCGGCCCGGAAGCCGGCGCGGGCGTGCTCGACCCGCCCCTGCTCGACGCGGTCAGCGGCCTCCGGAAGCAGCGCAAGGCCTACCGCAAGCACGTCCACAGCCGCCGCACGGCGAGGCACCGGATGGCCGCGGCGAGCGACCTGGCCCGGGAGATCGCCCGCGCCGGCGGCCGGGAGACGGACCGGGTCGCCCACGCCCGCGCGGAGGTCGTGCGGCTGGAGCGGCCGGCTCACTGAGGTCCGGCACTCAGGGTCTGTCCCCGCCGCACGTGTTGGCCACCACGCCGCCCGCAACCGCCGACGCGTGACGCTAGGCCGGGAGGACCGCGGCCTTGAAGCCCGCCGCCGCGGCCAGGCCGGGGAGGTCGGCGGCCCGGGCGGGCGGCAGGAGCACGAGCGGGTAGCAGTCGGACTCGATGTCGAGGACGGCGAGCGCGGTGCCCGCGGCCGCCAGCTGCCCGCCCGCCAGCTCCAGGAACTCGAAGGTCGGGAGGTCCGCCTCGGCGAGTGACGCCCACGCCGCGTCCTCGGCCGGCGCGGACCGCAAGGCGCGCAACCGGCCGACGATCTCGTCCGGTGCTTCCTTCCAGTCCACTTCGGCCAGCAGCCCGTGGTCGGCGAGCGCGTCCACCAGGGCGATCCAGGCCAGCTCGGGGATCGCGGTGTCGATGCCGCGGTCGTCGAGGCTGTCGCCGTGTTCTCGCAGGTAGGCCTCGGGATCGTCGTGTGCGGCCGCGGCGTGGGCCCGCACCTGCGGTACCTCCGGCGCCAGCAGCGCGGCCACGGCGATCAGCGCGTCGCGAGCAGTCATGAACGTCCTCCCAGGACACCCATGATCGCACCCGGGCCGACGAATGGCGGCTTGACCCCCGCCGGGTTCAGGAGTCACATGTACGCCGTGATCCGACTGCGCTCGTCCGCCGTGCTCCTCGCCCTCGCCGGCCTCGTCGCGGCCCCGGTGCCCGCACTGGCCGCCGCTGCTCCTGCCCAGGCCGGCCCGGCACTGGGCTTCGACCTGGACGCGGCCACCATCCCCGAGCTCCAGCAGCGGATGGACCACGGCCGGCTGAGCGCCGTGGCGCTGACCGCCGCCTACCTCCACCGGATCGACGCGCTGGACGGCAAGATCCACTCCGTCGTCGCCGTCGACCCGACGGCGTTGCGCGCGGCCGCCGCCAGCGACGCCCGCCGCCGCACCGGCCACACGCTCGGGCAGCTCGACGGGATCCCGGTGCTGCTCAAGGACAACATCGACACCCGGACGCTGCCGGCCACCGCGGGTTCGCGCGCCCTGCCGCGCAGCCGGCCGGCGGCCGACGCCGCCCTCGTGGACCGGCTGCAGCGCGGCGGCGCGGTGATCCTCGGCAAGACCAACCTCTCCGAGTGGGCCAACTACCGCTCCACGAACGCGACGTCCGGCTGGTCCGGGATCGGCGGCCAGACGAACAACCCCTACGTCCTCGACCGCAACCCGTGCGGCTCCTCCTCGGGCTCCGGCGCCGCCGTGGCGGCGAGTCTGGCGCAGGTCGCGATCGGCACCGAGACCGACGGTTCGATCGTCTGCCCGGCCGGCGCCAACGACGTCGTCGGCGAGAAGCCGACGCTGGGCCTGGTCAGCCGGACCGGTGTCGTGCCGATCTCCGCGGAGCAGGACACCGCCGGGCCGCTGGCGCGCCACGTCGTCGACACGGCCATCACGCTGTCCGTCCTGCAGGGACGCGACAAGGCGGACCCCGCGACGGCGGCGATCCCCGCGGGCCAGCCGACGGACTACGCGGCCCTGCTGCGCCCCGGTGCCCTGCGCGGCGCCCGGATCGGCGTCTGGCGCAAGGCCGGCCAGGACGCCGACGTCGACCGCGTCGTCCAGGACGCCGTCCGCACGCTGACCTCGCGCGGCGCGACCGTCGTCGAGGTCGACCTGCCCTACCAGGACGAGATCGGCGCCGCCGAGTCCCCGGCCCTGCGCACCGAGTTCAAGCGCGACGTCAACGCCTACCTCACCCACCGGCCGGGCCACCCCGCGAACCTGAACGAGCTGATCGCGTTCGACAAGAAGGACCCGGTCGAGCTGTCGAAGTTCGGCCAGGAGCTGTTCGAGCAGGCGGCGGCCGCACCGGCCCCGACCGATCCCACCTACCGCGCCCAGCGCGCGACGGCGACGTCGCTGGCCCGCCGGTCGATCGACGAAACCCTGGCGGCGCACCACTTGGACGCCATCGTGGCACCGACCAACAGCCCGGCGTGGAAGACGACGTACGGCACCGGTGACGCGTTCGTCCTCGGCTCGTCGACCCCGGCGGCCGTCTCGGGCTACCCGAACGTCTCGGTCCCGGCCGGGTTCGCGGGCCCGCTCCCGATCGGCGTCTCGTTCTTCGCCGGACGCTGGGCGGACGCGCGGATCCTCTCGCTGGCGGCGGCGTTCGAGAAGGCGGCCCCGGCTCGCCGGGCTCCCACCTTCATCCCGTCGATCGGCTGACCGTCCACAACGGACTACCGGGCCGCGCGGTACTGCGACGGGCTGATGCCGCGCGCCCGGCGGAACGCGGTGCTCAGGTGCTGCGGGTGGCTGAACCCGCAGTCCGCGGCGATCACGCCGATCGGGTCCGCCGTCGCGGCGAGCCGGTGTTCGGCCTCGCGCAGGCGCAGGTCGAGGACCCAGCGCATCGGCGTCACGCCGGTGCTGCGGCGGAACGACCGCAGGAAGTGCCGCGAGCTGAAGCCGGCCACCGCGGCGAGCTGGTCGACGGTGACCGGGTCGCGCAGGTTCCGCCGGACGAAGCCGTCCAGGCGTGACAGCGTCCCGGCCGGCAGCCCGGCGGCGGGCGGTGCGGGCTCCGCCCCGCGCGTCAGCCGCACGAGGTGCGCGAGGCTCTGGCGGGCCACGCCGTCGACGAACAGGTCGAACGTCTCGTCCGGGGCCGCTGCCTCCGCCGTGACCTCGCGCAGCGCGCGGACGAGCGGCGGCCGGTCGAAGCCGACGAGCGCGCGCCGCGGCGCCGGGAGGTCGTGGTCCGCGGCGAGGTCCGGGTCGAGGAACAGCACCGTGTAGCGGCAGAGCCCGTCGATCGCGAACGTGCCGGTGACCTCGGTGTCCGGCGGGATGTAGCACAGGCTGTTGGTCGCGGTGACGACGTCGTGGAACGGCCGGCCGTCCACCGCGAGCCGCAGCTCGCGCACGCCGGAACCCCACCAGAACAGCGCCGCGGCCGGCTGGCGGAAGCGCCAGCCGATCGGGTCCGCCGAGGTGCGGGCCAGGGTTTCGAGCCGGGCGAGCGGGGTGCCGCCCGCCGCGCGCTCGACCACCCGGCCGCCGACCTCCCGCCACGCGGGCCGTTCCTCACCCAGAACCGTCATACCGACATTCGTACCCGCTCCGGAGGTGTCCGGTCAGGACTTCCCGAGCAGCGAACGCACGTGCTGGACGATCTCGTCGTTCGTGTAGGCGTGCCCGCCGATCCCCCAGCCGCCCGGGACGGCCTCGGTCAGCGCGACCCACGTCCGCTCGGCCAGCCCCGGGTCACCCGCGGCCGCGGCGACCTGGGCGGTGATGTCCTGGACGACGCCGAGCTGCTGCTCGCGGTCCAGCGCGCCGGCGTTGGTCGTCACCTGCACGCGGACGTGGTCGCCGCCGCCACCGGCGTCCGACAGCGCGCCGTCGGGCAGCTCGTGCACGAAGGCCGCGGTGTTCCCGGTGAAGAACGGGATCACCGGGACCTTCTCCCACCGCATCATGGTCTGCGCGAGTTCCTGGGCGAGCTTCTTCTTGTCGCCGATGACGCCCGCCGGGGCGTACACGTCGATCATGGGCATGGCGGTTCTCCGTTTCGACCGGTTCACGGCGGTGCAGTCATCCTTGAGCGGTCCGGCGGCGGCGCACTTCCACGAGGCCGCCGTCTGCTACACCTGAGCGTCAGGAAACGAGGAGGTGGCCGGAGTGGCCGATCTGCTGGGACCACGGATCTCCGGGCCGGCGCGGCTGCGGGACCTGCTGGCCGGCGAGGAGATCGTCGTCGCGCCCGGCGCGTACGACGCGCTGAGCGCCCGGCTGGTCGAGGCGGCCGGGTTCCCCGCCGTCTACATGACCGGGTTCGGCACGACGGCGTCGCTGCTCGGCCGGCCGGACGTCGGCCTGCTGACGATGACCGAGATGGTCCAGGCGGCGAGCCGGATCCGCTCGGTGGTCGAGGTGCCGGTGATCGCCGACGCCGACACCGGCTACGGCAACGCCCTCAACGTCATCCGCACGGTCCGCGAGTACGAGGCCGCCGGCGTCGCCGCGATCCACCTGGAGGACCAGGTCGCGCCGAAGCGCTGCGGGCACCTGGACGGCAAGCGCGTCGTGCCCGCCGCGACGATGGCCGACCGGGTCCGGGCGGCGGTCGACGCGCGGTACAACCCGGACTTCGTGCTGATCGCGCGCACCGACGCCCGCGCCGTCGAGGGGCTCGACGCCGCGATCGACCGCGCCCGCCGTTACCGGGACGCCGGTGCCGACATGCTCTTCGTCGAAGCGCTGCAGTCCGAAGCCGAGATCGAACGGGTCGCGGACACCTTCCGCGACGTGCCGCTGCTGTTCAACTGGGCCGAGGGCGGCAAGACCCCGCCGCTGGGCCGGGATCGCTTGCGGGAGCTGGGTTTCCGGCTGGTGATCTGTCCGATCTCGACGCTGCTGGCGGCCACCGAGGCGATGCGGTCGGTGCTCGGCCGGATCGCCCGGGACGGCACGCCGGTCAACGCCGTCCGGGACCTGCCCGGGCTGACGGACTTCGCCGAGCTGGTCGGGCTGCCCGAGATCGAGGAAATCGGCGAGAAGTACGCGACGGCTGATCCCCCTCGGTTGTGCCCTGCGTCACCCTCCTTGACGATTCTAAGACGACCGGTCATATTGAAACGACCGAAGAGAGGACGAGGACATGAGCGAGATCAAGCCCCGGTTCCGCACCATCGACGGGCTGTCCGTCCGCTACGCCGAAAGCGACGGGCCGCACGAGACCGAGGCCTTGCTGCTGAGCCCGTGGCCGGAGAGCCTGTACGCCTTCGACGCGAGCTGGCCGCGGCTGGCGGACCACGCCCGCCTGATCGCCGTGGACCTGCCCGGGTTCGGGCACTCCGAACTGCGGGAGGAGCTGCTCTCCCCGCAGGCGATGGGCGAGTTCGTCGTGCGGATCGCCGACGAGCTGGGCCTGGCGAAGCCGCACGTCGTGGGGCCGGACGTCGGCACCAGCGCGGCGTTGTTCGCGGCGGCGCGGCACCCGGGCCGGTTCGCCACGGTGACCGTCGGCAGCGGCGGGACGTCCGTCCCGCTGAACCTGGGTGGCGTGCTGGACGAGTGGGTGCGGGCCGAGGATCTGGCGCCGTACCGGGCCATGGGACCCAAGGACATCGTGACGTTCGCGCTCGCCACCATCGAGGGGTACGAGCTGCCCGAGGTCGTGCGCGAGGACTACCTGGCCGCCTACCGGGGTCAGCGGTTCGTCGAGCAGATGCCCTACGTCCGGGCGTACCCCGCCGAGCTGCCGATCCTCGGCGACCTGCTGCCCGGCATCGAAACGCCGGTCCAGATCATCGCCGGCGGCAAGGACCCGGTGGTGCCGGTGGCCAACGCCGAGTACCTGCACGAGCGGCTCCCCCACAGCAAGCTCGACGTCCTCGACGCGGGCCACTTCACCTGGGAAGAGGCCGCGGCCGATTACGCCCGGGTGATCACCGAGTGGTGGCGGGCTAACATTTGAGGTGAGGTAGACGACCGCCCATATTGATCCGGAGGAGGCCCCGATGGCCCGGGCCAGCGTGCGAGAGCAGATCGTGGACGCCGCGTACGAGCAGTTCCACCGGCTCGGCTACAACGCGTGCGGCGTCAAGCTGATCACCGACAGCGCGGGCGTGCCCAAGGGGTCGTTCTACAACCACTTCGAGAGCAAGGAAGCGCTGGCACTGGTCGTCATGGAACGCTACGGCGCCACCCGCCGCGTGCCGGACCTGGCCGAGGCGGACGTCGCGCCGCTCACGAGACTGCGTGACCACTTCGGCTTCCTGGCGAGCGACATCGAGAAGCACGGCTACGAACGCGGGTGCGTGTTCGGCAACTTCAGCAACGAAGCGGCCGACCACAGCCCCGCCATCCGCGAAGGCCTGGTGACGAGCTTCGCGAGCTGGTCGGCGGCCGTGGCGAGCACGATCCGCGAAGCCCAGGCCGACGGTTCGGTGACGTCGGAGCAGGACCCGGAGGTACTGGCCCGCTTCCTGGTCAACGCCTGGGAAGGCGCCATCGTGGGCGAACGCGCGGCGAAGGACGGCTCGTCCTTCGCCGCGTTCTTCACCCTCGCGTTCGGCACGCTGCTGCGCTGAGCGGTCGCGCGTCCTGGTGCCGAAGGAGTGACCGACCGGACTCGCACCGGCGGTGGTTCAGCGGTGCCGCGAGCGCGGATGGCGGGCTCGGTTTTCCTTGCGTCAGGCCGTTCCGTCGGCCATCGCGGCCAGGAACGTCGTCCAGGGGCCGTCCGGGAAGCGCTCCTCCACCCGGGCCAGGTTGGCCCGCATAGCCTCCGCCAGAGCGGCGTCGCCCTCGCGCAACGCCGACAGCCGGCGGGCCAGGTCGTGGCCGGCCGGGCGCGGGTCCTCGGGATCCACCTCGACGCGGCTGAAGCCGGGGCCGAAGTGGTCGGCGAACGCGTCGTACGGCGTTACGGCGCACGGGATGCCCGCCAGCGCCGCGAGGGCCGGGCCGAGCCCGACCGTCTCGACGTCGACGCAGCTCGGCGTGAACAGCACCGCGCCGTGCGAGGCCCGCGCCACCCGCACCAGGTCGATCTCGTCCAGCTGCCACGCGCCGGCGCTGTCGCGGTGGCTCGAAATCGGGACCCCGTCGAGGAAGCGGACGGCGTCGGCGGCGTCCGTCTCCGCCACGGCCTCGCGCACGACGTCCGCGTAGCCCGGCTCCTCGTCGAGGCTGCCGAACACCAGCAGGACCGGGTCGGGGACGCCGAGTCGCGCGCATTCGTCACGCGCACCGGCGAACACCCGCACGGAGATGTCCACGCCCTTCACGGCGAAGACCCGCACCGGCACCAGCACGACCGGGCGGTCCGGCTCGATGTCGCGTTCGGCCAGGAACTCGTGGTGGCGGGACTCGAGCGGGCCGCCGGGCACCAGCGGGAGGACGTTGGTGAGCAGCTCCGGCTCCAGCTCGGACGGGTACTTCCGCGCCTCGGTCAGCAACGCCGGCGACACCACCGCCCACCGGTCCGATTCGGTGGTGCCGGGCACGGGCGTGACGTCGTTGGGCGCGGCGGGGTAGAACCGTTTGCCGTCCTCGAAGATCGCGCAGCTGCCGAACAGGTCGTGGTCCCAGTACAGCACCCCGCCCGGCCGGTCCCCCGCCCACCGGCGGGCCGCGGCGCGGTGCAGCGCCGTGGTGACCGGGACGGCGTCCGAGAGGGTGAGGTTGATCGCGATCACCCAGTCGACGTCGTGCTCGGTGAACCAGTCGTAGAAGTACTTTTCGTAGTGTTCGCTGTGGGTCTCGATCTCACGCCGCAACTCGGCGGCCTCGGCCTCGTCGAGCTCCTCCGCCGCGGCCACGGTCCGGCGGATCGTGTCGAGCTTTTCCATCCACCGCGCGGGATCCACCGGCACCGGCACCGCGTCGGAGACCTGCAGCCACGACGGATACTCCGCACCTGGCAGGCCCCGCGGGAAGAACCGCTGCTTGTCCGCCCGCCACGAGTAGCCGAGGTCCGCGGTGACCGGGAACTCCAGCAGGTCCGCCTCACGCGCCCGATCGACGACGTTGCGGAAGATCGTCAGCAACCCGCTGACCGGCAATCCGTCCCCACTGACCACTGCCCAGCGCATCTTCCGCCCCACCCACGGCCTCCTGTTCGTCCGGTCGCCCCGTCGACACCGACCGTAGCCGGGGTCCACCCCGCGAATACCCAGTCCTGCTCGCCGCGAACCGGCCCGGTCAGCCGCGTGGTTCGCCGAACCAGCGGGCCAGTGCCGGTTCCAGCTCGCCGGTGTCACCGGCCCAGCAGACGTAGCCGTCCGGGCGGACCAGCAACGGCTCGGTCGCCGCGCCCATGCCCGCGCGGTCGACCCGGTCCGACCAAAAGCCGGCCACCTCGGCGAAGGCGTCGTCCGGGTCGAGCAGGACGCCACGGCCCGGGCGCAGCAGCTCGTGCAGCCGGACCTCGCCCAGCCGCAGGTCCGGCGCCGGGCGGCCGACCAACGGGTGGACCTCGGTGCCCGGCATCTCGTAGCGGATCGCCATCCCGGACAGCAGGTCGCCGAGGTGGCGCTGCACCTCCGGCAGCTCCGCCAGCGCCACGAACAGCTCCCGGGTGGCCACGACGTCCGGGTCGCGGGTGCCCGCCCAGTCCATCAGCAGGCTCTGCGCCTGGACGTTGCGCAGCACCGCCGCGCCGACCGGGTGCCGCTCCGCGTGGTAGGTGTCCAGCAGGCCCGCCGGCGCCCAGCCGTGGACGGCGGCGCCGAGCTTCCAGCCGAGGTTCAGCGCGTCCTGCATGCCGGTGTTCATGCCCTGCGCGCCGAGCGGCAGGTGGACGTGCGCGGCGTCGCCGGCCAGGAAGACCCGGCCGTGCCGGTAGCGCTCGGCCTGGCGGGCCGCGTTGGTGATGCGCCGGCCGTAGCGCAGCTCGAGCAGCTCGACGGCGGAGCCGAAGACCTCCTTCAGGCCGCCGCGGATCTCGTCCTCGGTGACCGGGACGTCCCGCGCCGGCGCGTCCGGGCCGCCCAGGACGAGCCGGCGCAGCGGCCGGCCCCGCGCGTCCGTGCCGAGCGGGTACAGCGCCGCCCAGTAACCGTCGTCGGTCCACGTGTGCGACATCGGCTCGCCGGCACCGCTCAGCCGGACGTCGGCGGCGATCACCGTCGACGTGCCCGGGCGGCCCGGGAACCCGGCCCCCAGCAGGGATCGCACCACGCTGTGCGCGCCGTCGGCGGCCACGAGGTAGCGGGCGCGGAAGACCGCGCCGTTGCCGAAGGTGGCGGTGACGCCGTCGGCGTCCTGGTCGAGGCCGGTCAGCTCGTGGTCGCGCCGGACGTGGACGCCGTGCGCGGCGAGGTGCCGCTCGAAGAACCCCTCGATCTCGACCTGCGGCACGGACCGCCACGGCAGGCGGTGGGCGGTGTGCTCCGGCGAGAACCCGATGCCGGCGAAGTGCCCGGCGCTGGTCGGGTAGTTCCCGGTCGCCAGCAACGGTTCCAGGAGCCCGCGCTGGTCGAGCGCGGTCAACGTGCGCGACTGCACGCCGCCGGCGCGCGAGAGTTCGCTGCGCCGTGGCAGCTTGTCGACGAGCACCGCGGGCGTCCCCGCCACCCGCAGCTCGTTGGCCAGCGTCAGCCCGGTCGGGCCGGCGCCGACGACGAGCACTCCGGTGTCCATGGTTTCTCCCCTGGTTCGTGTCGATCAGGACGAGATCCACGCTGCGCCCGCCGCCGCGGCCGGGCCAGAAATGACGTGATCCGCGGCCGAATCCGGCACCAGTAGGCTTGTCACGGTGGAATCCGACTACGACGAGCTGGACCGCCGGCTCGTGCACGCCCTGCAGGTCGACGGCCGGGCCGCGTTCAGCACGATCGCCGACGTTCTCGGGGTGTCGGATCGCACCATCGCCCGTCGTTACGCCCGGTTGCGGGCGCTGGGGGCCGTGCGGGTGGTCGGCGACGTCGACCCGGCCGCGCTGGGTGGCGCGCTGTGGTTCCTGCGGGTGCGGTGCGCGCCCACCGCGGCGGTCCCGGTCGCCGAGGCGCTGGCCCGGCGGCCCGACACGTCGTGGGTGAGCCTGACCTCCGGCGGCACCGAGATCACCTGCACGGTGCGCACGGAGACCGCGGCCGACAGCGAGGCGCTGCTGCTGGCAAAGCTCCCTCGCACCCCGCGCGTCGAGGGCGTCACCGCGCATTCGGTGCTGCACACCTTCTACGGCGGGCCGGACAGCCTGATCGCCAAGCTCGGCCGGCTGGACGAGGCCGCCGTCGAGCGCCTGCGCCCACCCCCGGCGCCCCGCCGGCCGGGCCCGGTGCGGCTCGACGACGGCGACCGGAAGCTGCTCGCCGCGCTGGCCACCGACGGCCGCACCGGGATCACCCGGCTGGCCGCCCGCACGGGCTGGTCGCCGACGACGGTCCGGCGCCGGATGAGCGACCTGCGCGACCACGGCGTCCTGTACCTGGACATCGACATCGACGCCCAGCTCTTCGGCACCGGCACGAGGACGCTGCTCTGGCTTTCGGTCGTCCCGGCCCAGCTGGCGCGGGCCGGGGAAGAGCTGGCCGGGCACCCGGAGGTCGCGTTCGCCGCGGCCACGACCGGGCCGAGCAACCTCTACGCCACCGTCGTGTGCCCGGACCAGCGGGCGCTGTACCGCTACCTGACGACCCGGGTGGCGGCGCTGCCCGCGATCACGCACATCGAGACGGCGCCGGTGATCCGGACGGTCAAGCAGGCCGCGAACCAGCCGTGACGCGGGTCAGGCCGGGCAGAAGGCGTCGTGCGCCGGCCGCCGGCCCGTCGCGAAGTAGCCGGTCACAGCGGTGGTGCCGCACTTGTTCGCCGCGAAGAGGTAGACGCCGTGGCCGCCTTGGTCGACCGTCACCATCCGGGCCCGGTCGCCGAACGCCGCGCGCAGGCGCAGGGCGTCGGGCAGCGGGGTGGCCGGGTCGCGGAGGTTCTGCACCATGAGCACAGTGGACGGTCCGCGGCCGGTGATCCGTACCCGCGGCTCGGCCGGCGCCGGCCAGAACGCGCACGGCCGGATGTTCGCCGTGAACGGGCCGTACTTCGGGTACCGGATCCGGTCGACCGCGACGTTGCGCTGGTAGGTCCCCACCGACTGCGGCCACCGGGAATCGCCGCAGACCACGGCGAGGTAGCTCGCCGGGAAGTTGTCCCCGGCGGGAGCCGCGGCACCGGAGCGCGCCGACGCCGGCCGGCCGGTGTCCAGCTCGTGCCACAGCGTCGCCAGCCCCGGCAGCAGGGCGTCCGAGCGCAGCGCGAACGCGGTGATCGCACGGAACGTCGTGCCGTCGTAGCCCTGCGCCGGCGTCCGGTCCAGGCGCCCGGTCAGCTCGAAGTACTTCGCGGTCACCGCCGCCGGCGTGGCGCCCAGGCCGTACCGCCCGGGATCGGCCGCGGCGAGCTTCGCGAAGTCCGGGAACCGGGTTTCGAAGCCCAGCCCCTGGCTTCGCAGCGCTTCGACGTCGTAGCCGTCCGGCCCGAGGCTGCTGTCGAGGACGATCCGGTCACTGCGATCCGGGTACAGCGTCGTGTACACGGCGCCGAGGTACGTCCCGTAGGAAGCGCCGTAGTACGACAGCTTCGGCGCGCCCAGCGCCGCCCGGATCCGGTCCACGTCGCGCGCGGTGTTCGCGGTCGTGACGAACGGCAGCATCGCCGCCGTCTCCGACGTGAAGCACTGCCCGGCGACGGTCTTCGCCGCCTCCGCCGCCTTCGTCACGTCCGCCGCGGTGTGCGGGAAGGGCGGGTTCACGCTCGTGCCGACCTGCTCCGGGGTCATGTCGCAGGTCACCGGCGTGCTGTGGCCGACCCCGCGCGGGTCGAAGCCGATCACGTCGTAGGCGTCCCGCACCTGCGGCGGCAGGCCGCCGTCGGCGAGCGTGACCGGGAAGTCGAGGCCGGCCAGGCCGGGCCCGCCCTGGTTCACCAGCAGGACACCGCGCCGCTGCGCGGGTTTCGCGCTCGCCAGCCGCGAGACCGCGACGCCGATCTTGCGCCCGTCCGGGTGCCGGTAGTCCAGCGGCACCTCGAGGGTCCCGCACTGCAGGCCGGGCTTGGCGACGTCGGCCGGGCACGGCCCCCACACCAAGGGAGTCTCATCCACCGCGGCGACCGCGGGCACCCCCGACGTCACCGCGGCCGCGGCGAGCGCCACCGGCAGGATCTTCCGCATCAGTTTCTGCACCATGGCTTCACCGCACCACCGCGCGGCCCGGCCGTCCCGTGCCATCTGTCATGGGGCGGCGCGCACCGCCCGTGCTTAGGGTGAGCACGTGAGCAGGCGTGATCCCGACCGGTTCTCCGTGCGGCAGTGGCCCGACTGGAGTTTCTGGGCGAACCGGCGAAGCCGGGTGGCACCCGTGGTGGTCAACGGCCTCACGCTGCTGGTGCTGATACCCCGGATCACCCTGATCGGCCACGGTCCGTACGGCCCGTGGCGCACGGGCCTCGCGCTCGGCGCCATCGCCGGTTACGGCGCCGCCTACGTCTTCACCCTGTGGTCCGGGCCCGCGGCGGCCACGCGGCGGCGCGCGGCCATGGTGGCGGCGGTGTTCGCGCTCGGTCTGGCGCCGGCGTTGCTCCTGGGCTCGCCCGGTTACCTGACCGATCTGACCTTCGCCATCGCGGCCGGGCTGATGCTGCTGCCGCTGCGCTGGTCGGTCCCGCTCGGGTTCGCGACGGCCGCGGTCCAGCTCGGCTGGATGCGGTTCGGCGACGGGCACGTGAGCTGGGGCCAGGTGGCCACGCTCGGCGGGCTCACGGCCGCACTGGGCGTCGTCTTCGCGCTGACCTTCACGATCGGGCACCTGAAGGCCGCCCGCGAGCAGATCCGGCGGATGGCCGTGCTGCGGGAACGCGAGCGCGTCGGCCGCGAACTGCACGACATCCTCGGCCACAACCTCTCGACGATGGCCGTCAAGCTCGGGCTGGCCCGGCGGATCCTGGAGTCGGCCGCGGACCCCGATCTCGCCCTGGCCGAGGTCCGGGACCTCGAAAACCTGTGCCACCAGTCGCTTTCCGACGTGCGGGCCACCGTCTCGGGCTACCGCGAGGTCTCGCTGGCCACCGAGCTGTCGGGGGCCCGGCTGGCCCTGCGCGCCGCCGGGGTGCGGGCCGAGCTGCCGGTGTCGGTCGACGCCGTCCACCCCGAGCTGAACGGCGTTTTCGGTTACGTCGTCAGGGAAGCCGTCACCAACGTGCTCCGGCACTCCGACGCCGGGCGGTGCCGGGTCCGCGTCGGCCCGGACTGGGTGGAGATCACCGACGACGGCGCGGTCGCCGCCGCGGCCCCCGCCGGGCACGGCCTCACCGGGCTCGCCGAGCGGCTGGCCGCGGTGTCGGGCGTCCTCGAACACGGCCGGGGCCCCCGCGGCGGCTACCGGGTGTTCGCCGCCACGGCCGGGACGGCGCCGGCGTGATCCGCGTGCTCCTGGCCGACGACCAGGCCCTCGTCCGCGGCGCCCTCGCGTCGCTGCTGCGGTTCGAGCCGGACATCGACGTCGTCGCCGAAGTCGGCTCGGGCCCCGAGGTCCTCCCGGCCGCGCGCCGCACGAGCCCCGACCTCGCCCTGCTCGACGTGCAGATGCCCGGCCGCGACGGGCTCGCCGTCACCGCCGAGCTCCGGCACGCCCTGCCGGACTGCCGGGTGCTGATCTGCACCACCTTCAGCCGGCCCGGGTACCTCGCCCGGGCGCTGTCCGCGGGCGCGGGCGGGTTCGTCGTCAAGGACTCGCGGCCCGAGCAGCTGCTCAACGCGATCCGCCGGGTCCACGCCGGGCTGCGTTTCATCGACCCGGCCCTCGCGGCCGAGTCCCTCGCCACCGGCGCCAGCCCGCTCACCGCCCGCGAGGCCGACGTGCTCCGCGCCGCGGCCGAAGGCGGCACGGTCGCCGACATCGCGGCGGCGCTGGGCCTGTCCGCCGGGACGGTCCGCAACCACCTGTCCTCGGCGATCGGCAAGACAGAAGCCCGCACCCGCGCCGAAGCGGCCCGCCTCGCCGAGACCCAGGGCTGGCTCTAGCCGCGGGCGTGTTCGGCGGCGAACTCGGCGAAGACGCGGTGGACGTCGTCGCGGTCCAGCTCGTTCAGGATGTTGTGGCGGTCTTCGGGGAAGACGACCACCCGGGCTTCCGGCAGCAGCTCGGCGGCCTTCCGGGCGCCGTCCGCGGGGGCCAGGTCGTCCTCGGCGCCGTGCAGCAGGAGGACCGGCAGGTCGAGCTTCGGGAGGACGGCCGTCGCCCGGGGTGCGGCCGCGCCGAGTGCGCCCAGGGTTTCCAGGCGCAGGCCGCCCTGCCAGGTCAGCGGGTCGTCGCGGATCTGCTGCGCGTAGCTCGGGTGGCGGGTCAGCTCGCCGGGGTCCTTGCGCAGCTCCCAGGGGTCGACGCCGCTCGCGAGCAGGTTCACGAGCCCGCCGGCGGCGTCCGGCACCAGCGAGGAACCGGCGAGCACCAGCGCTTTCGGGCGGTCCGGGAGCCGGTCCTCGCCGACGAGCAGCGTGGCGACGGTCGCGCCGAGCGAGTGGCCGGCGACCACCAGCGGCAGCCCGGGATGCGCGTCGCGCGCCAGCTCTGCGAGCGTGGCGGCGTCGGCGAGCAGGTCGTCGACCGACTCGATCAGGACGCGCTCGCCGTCGCTGTGGCCGTGCCCGGCGTGGTCGTGGGCCCAGACCGCGAACCCGGCGCCGGTGAGTGCGTCGAAGAGCGGCTGGTAGCTGCCGATGTGCTCACCGAGGCCGTGGAAGAACACCACGAGCGCCTCGGGTTCGGGCGGGCTCCACTGTCCATAGTGGATCTTCCCGCGGCTTCCGGTGAATTCAGCCATCGCGCGTCCCCAGTCCGTGTGCCAAGTCGGCGAGCAGGTCGCCGATCCCTTCCAGGCCGACCGAAAGCCGGATCAACCCCGGCGTGACCCCGCTGGCCAGCTGCTGCTCCGCGTCGAGCTGGGCGTGGGTGGTCGACGCGGGGTGGATGACGAGGCTGCGCACGTCGCCGATGTTGGCCAGGTGGCTGAACAGCCGCACCCGGTCGACGAACCGGATGCCGGCCTCCACGCCGTCCGCCAGGTCGAACGCCACCACCGCGCCGACGCCGAGCGAGAGGTAGCGTTTCGCCGCGTCGTGCCACGGGTTGCCCGGCAGCCCGGCGTAGTGCACCGCCTCGACCTCGGGCCGGTCGGCGAGCCACGCGGCGACGGCCCGCGCGTTCGACACGTGCCGTTCCATCCGCAGCGACAGCGTCTCGATGCCTTGCAGGAGCAGGAAACTGTTGAACGGCGAGACCGCGGGGCCGAGGTCGCGGACGAGCTTGGTGCGCAGCCTGAGGCTGTAGCCCAGCGCGCCGAACTCCCGCGCGAAGACGAGCCCGTGGTAGCTCGGGTCCGGCCGGGTCAGCTGCGGCCAGCGGTCCGGGTCCGCGGTGTAGTCGAACGTCCCGCCGTCGACGACGACGCCGCCGATCGCGGTGCCGTGCCCGGACAGGAACTTCGTCGTCGAGTGGACGACGACGTCCGCGCCGTGCTCCAGCGGCCGCGCGAGGTAGGGCGTGGGCACGGTGTTGTCGACGACCAGCGGCACCCCGGCCGTGTGGGCGACCTCGGCGACGGCGCTGATGTCGAGGACGTTCCCCCGCGGGTTGCCCACGGTCTCGGCGTACAGCGCTTTCGTCCCGGGCCGGATGGCGGCGCGCCAGGCCGCGAGGTCGTCGGGGTCGCGCACGAAGCCGACGGTGATCCCGAGGTCGGCGAAGGTGTGGGCGAGCAGGTTGTACGTGCCGCCGTACAGGCTCGCCGCCGCCACGATGTGGTCGCCGGCGCGGGCGATGTTCAGCAGGGCCAGCGTCGTCGCGGCCTGGCCGCTGGCCACCGCGACCGCGGCGACGCCGCCTTCGAGGTCCGCGAGCCGCTCCTCCACGACCACGGTCGTCGGGTTCGACAGCCGGGTGTAGGCGTGCGTTTCCAGTTCGCGCAAGGCGAACGCCTCGGCGGCGTGGTGCGCGTCGGCGAAGGCGAACGACGACGTCTGGTACACCGGCGTCGCGCGGGCCCCGGTCGCGGGATCCGGGCGGGCGCCGGCGTGGATCTGGCGGGTCTCGAAGGTGCTCACCCGCGCTCCGCCAGCACGTCGCTCCACCACCGCTGCGCGACCTTCGGGTGCGACCGCAGCCAGCCGACCAGCGCGTTCTCCCCGAACGCCGCGTGCAGCGGGTTGTCCGCGTCCTCGCTGACGCCCTTCGCGTCCGCGGCCAGCTCCGGCGGGAGCCGCAGCGGTTCGACGACGGCGTCGAGGCGGGGCCCGAGGAAGAACGGCACCGAGAACCGCTCGACCCCGGCCTGCGGGCTGACGACGCGGTGCCGGGTGGCTTTCAGGTACCCCTGGGTCGCGATCTCCAGCATCTCGCCGATGTTGAACACGAAGCTGCCCGGCACCGGGGTGGCGTCGATCCAGCTGCCGTCGGCCGCCTGGACCTGCAGGCCGCCGATCCCGTCCTGCTGCAGCAGGGCCAGGTAGCCGTAGTCCTTGTGCGCGCCGACGCCCTGGTCCCGCTCGGCCGACGGCCGGCCGGGGTAGCGCAGGATCTTCACGTGCGTGGACGCTTCTTCGTCGAACCACGCGTCGAAGTAGGCCTCGTCCTGGCCCAGCGCCGCGGCGAGCGCGCGCAGCACCTCACGGCTGACGCGCAGGGCTTCGGCCTGCCATTCGAGGGTGGTCTCGCGGAGCCCGGGAAGCGCTTCCGGCCATTGGTTCGGACCGATGAGCCGCTGCCACGCGGGGCCGCCGGGCGCCACCGGCTCGCGTTCCGGGCCGATGTCGATCTGCTCCCGCCAGTCGGGCGTCCCGCCGGTGTACTCGTGGCCGGTGCGGGTGTAGCCGCGGAACTGCGCGGAGTGGATGTTCTCGATCGCCAGCCGCTGTTCGACGGGCAGCGCGAAGAACTCCTGGGCCGCGTCGAAGATCCCGCTGGTCAGCCGCTCGGGCACGCCGTGGCCGACCACGTAGAAGAAGCCGACGTCGTGCGCGGCCCGCCGCAGCTCGCCCAGGAACTCCGCGCGGTCCGCGGCGGGCCCGCGCAAGCGCGAGATGTCGATCAGCGGCAGGGCGGTGGCCGCCCCGGATTCCTCGAGCGTCGTCACGTCTCGCAGCCTAGGCCCGCCCCGGCGCCCGGGCCGGGTGGTCCCACATCGCGGACAGGTCCGAGCGGGGCGTCCAGTCCGCGGAAACCTGCTTCCGCCGCGGGAAAACGCTTGCCCGGCGTCGTTGCGGAACCGCAAAACCCGCCGTAAAACCGCAAAAATCCGCGGCTGCCGAAGAAACACCGGGCGACCTAGCTTCGGAGTCGGAGAAACCCACTTCCCCCCGAGGAGCAGGAAATGCGCGCAGCGAGATCCGTCGGAGCCGCCGTCGCCGTCACGGCGGCCGTCGTCCTGACCGGAGTCACCCCCGCCCAGGCCGCGGAAGGCGTCGTGCTCGGCGCGGCCGACGCGAACGCCGTCAAGGACAGCTACATCGTCGTGCTCAAGGACAACGCGACCGACCGCGGTGACCTGGCCCGGCGCTACAGCGGCACCGTCGACCGGGTCTACACGCGGAACCTCGCCGGGTTCTCGGTGCACCTGGACGAAAAGCACGCCAAGCGGCTGGCCGCCGACACCGCGGTCGCGTTCGTCGAGCAGGACAGGACCGTGCGCACCGAAGCCGTGCAGCAGAACCCGCCGTCGTGGGGCCTGGACCGGATCGACCAGCGGAACCTGCCGCTGGACAGCAAGTACACCTACGCCACCACGGCGTCGAACGTGAACGTCTACGTGCTCGACACCGGCATCCGCGCGACGCACCAGACCTTCGGCGGCCGCGTGCACCAGGGTTTCGACTTCGTCGACAACGACACGAACGCCGACGACGGCTACGGGCACGGCACGCACGTCGCCGCGACGATCGCCGGGTCGCAGTACGGCGTCGCGAAGGGCGCGCAGCTGTACCCGGTGCGGGTGCTCGGTTCCGACGGCAGCGGCACCACCGCCGGCGTGATCGCCGGCGTCAACTGGATCACCGCCAACGCGAAGAAGCCGGCCGTCGCCAACGCCAGTCTCGGCGGCGGGGTCTCGACCGCGCTCGACACCGCCGTCCGCAACTCGATCGCCTCCGGCGTCACCTGGGCGGTCGCGGCGGGCAACTCCAACGCGAACGCCTCGACGTCGTCGCCGGCCCGCGTGGCCGAGGCGATCACCGTGGCCGCCGCGGACAAGACCGACACCCGCGCGTCCTTCTCCAACTACGGCGCCGGGGTCGACCTGTTCGCCCCGGGCGTCGGCATCACGTCGGCGTGGAACACCAACGACACGGCCACCTACACCGGCAACGGCACGTCGTTCGCCTCGCCGCACGTCGCCGGCGCGGCGGCGCTCTACCTGGCCACCCACACGACGGCGACCGCGGCCCAGGTCGCCCAGGCCCTGATCACCGCCTCGACCCCGAACCTGGTCAAGAACCCGGGCAGCGGCAGCCCGAACCGCACGCTGTACGTCGCTCCCTGACGCCGCCGCGCAAGGAGGGTGTGGCCCCGGCACTCGCCGGGGCCACACCTGTTTCACGTCTCCCAGCGGATCCCGATCCGGCCCGCGACGTCGGCCTCGGCGACGTGCACGGTCCCGCCGGAGTCCGGCACCAGCTCACGGTCGGCGTCCTCGCCGTGGACGCGGACGCACTGCGCGGGCAGCTCGGCGAAGCGGGCTTCGAGCAGGTAGTCGCGCACCGGCCGGTCGAAGATCCGCACGTACCCCCGCGCGACGGGCCGGGCCGGGAACGTCGCGCGGTATTCGACGACGACGGATTCGCCCGGCGCGGGCGGTGAGTCCAGCACGAGCTCGGCGGTCAGCCGGTCGTGGTCCAGGTCGTGCTCGACGCTGCCGACGCGGCAGTTGCGGTCCGCGACGATCTTCGGCGCCACGCCCGGCTCGAAGTGCCACCGCACCGGCCAGCGGTCCAGCCCGGCCGCGGTGGCGCGCAGGACGACGCGGGCCCGGACGGCCGAGAGCCCGCCGAGCGCGTCGATCTCCGCCCGGTCGTGCTGGCTGACGGTCACCAGCTGCCCGGCCCGGCCGCGGACCGGGGCCCGGCCACGCGGCCGCGACGGCCCGAGCAGGGTCCCGAGGGAGCCGGCGGGCAGCTCGAGCACCTGCTCCAGCCCGGTGAGGACCCGCAGCGACTCGGCGCGTTCCGGACGGCGGCGGCCCGACTGCCAGAGGCTCAGCGTGGGCACGCTGACCGAGAGGCCGCGCCGGGCGAGCCGGTGGCGGATGCGGTCCAGGGACAACCCGCGCGCGACGATCGCCGCCCGCAGCGCGGCCGGGAACGGCCCGTGCGCGAGCAGGTGGTCGAGATCGGCCGGCCGTTCGGTGGCGCGGTGCATGAGGACTCCTCGGGACGGATCGGTCGCGGAGACACGCTCAGCGACAACAGACCCGTCTCGCGGACGCCGTCGGACACGGTCGTGTGAGACGCCATCCCGTTGCCATGCACCGAAAGTAAGAACACGTGCGTGAAGTGTCAACGATGTCCGAATCATGAACATTTCTCACGACGTGCCGCGGACGCATCCCGTGCCCGGAGGGGCCAACACGGCGACCGGAAGCGCCCACACGCGCTACGTGCGGACGCACTCCTGGCGCAGGCCGTCGAGCATCACGGTCGTCAGGTGGTCGTCGGGCCGGGCGCCCGGGCGGCAGACCACCACCGCGAGCAGCGCGACGACCTCCGGCGGCGGGATGTCCCGGCGCACGGTGCCCTCCCCCTGCGCCCGCTGGACGACCCGCGCGAACAGGTCGTTGCTCTCCTGTTCCAGCTCGGGCAGCCCGGTCCCGGCGGGCAGCGACCCGGCCAGCGACTTGGCCAGCGCCAGCGGCAGGCCGGCGCAGAACCGCACGATCGCCACCAGCGCCTGCCACGCGGTGTCCTCCCGCTCCAGCGCCCCGGCGCCGAACTCGATCAGGTCGCGCAACGCGCCCGCGGCGATGTCCAGCAGCAGCGCCTGCCGGTCCGGGAAGTGCCGGTACAGGGTGCCGACGCCCACCCCGGCCGCCTGGGCGATGGTGTCCATGCAGACGTCCGGGCCGCGCTCGGCGAACAGGGTCAGGGCGGCCGCGGCGATCCGCTCGCGGTTGCGCTGCGCGTCCGCTCGCATCGGCGTCCCTCCCATCAACCGGAATATCACCTTCAGTTTAGGGTACGGTGGTTCCGGAAGATGAAGTTCCGGTTCACCTTGGAGGCATGATGCGGATCGGCCTGTACGTCCCGAGCGCGGACGTGACCCTGGACGACATAGGCGCGCAGGTCGGCGCCGCGGAGACCGCGGGGCTGGACAGCGTCTTCTTCCCCCAGCTGACGGCGTGGGACGCCCTGACGGTGGCGGCCCTGGTCGGGCAGCGGGTGCCGCGGATCGGCCTGGGCACCGCGGTCGTGCGGACCTACGCCGTGCACCCCCTGGCGCTGGCCGGGCAGGCGCTGAGCGTGCAGGCCGCCATCGGGAACCGGCTGACGCTGGGCATCGGGCCCAGCCACCGCGAGGTCATCGAAGGCCAGTACGGCCTGTCGTTCGACCGCCCCGCGCGCCACGTCCGTGAATACCTCCAGGTGCTGCGGCCCCTGCTGCGCGGCGAAGAGGTCGAGCAGCGCGGGGAGGCCGTCAGCGCCGCGGGGATCGTCGACGTCCCGGGCAGCACGCCGCCGTCCGTGCTCGTCTCGGCCCTCGGGCCGGTGATGCTGCGGATCGCCGGGGAGCTCGCGGACGGCACGACCACGGTCTGGGCCGGTCCCGAGGTGATCGGCGACCACATCGTGCCGGCCGTCACGCGAGCCGCCGCGGCGGCCGGGCGGCCGGCGCCGCGCGTCGTGGCCACGATCCCGGTGAGCGTGACGGCCGACCCGGACGGCGTCCGCGCGGACCTCGCCGCCCGGCTGGGCGCCGCCAGCCGGTTCGCCAGCTACCGCCGTCTCCTGGGCGAGCAGGGCAAGACCGACACGTCCGAGACCCTCGTGGCGGGCGACGAAGACGCGGTCGCGGCCGCGATCCGCCGCTTCGCCGAAGCCGGCGTCACCGAACTGGTGGCCAGCGTGGCCGGCGGCGAAGCCGATCGCGCCCGGACCGTCGAAACCCTGAGGCACCTGCGGGAAACCCTGCCCCAGACCGACGACTACGGCGTGACCGAGGCCCCGGCGTCCGGCACACCCGCGTAGTCGGGCAGCTCGACGCCGTTGATCGCCCGCTCGACCAGCTCGGTGAGCGCCTCCATGTCGGGCTCCTCGCTCGGCTCGTCGTCCGGCCCGGGGACCGCGAGGCTGCGCACGTGCAACCGGCCGATCTCCTGGTTGGCCTCGACGAACGGCCGCATCCGCCGTTCGTAGCCGGCGAACCCGGCCGCCGGGTCCCAGCCGGCGGCGGCCAGCTCCCCGGCCAGCAGGTAGGCGCCGACCAGGGCCAGCCCGGTGCCCTGCCCGGACATCGGCGACGCGCTGAACGCGGCGTCCCCGAGCAGCCCCACCCGGCCGCTCGACCAGCGGTCCAGCACCACCTGGGCGACCTGGTCGAGGTAGAAGTCCGGGGTGTCGTCCAGGTGCGCGAGGATCCGCGGGGCCAGCCAGCCCAGGCCGGACATCCGCTCGCGCAGCAGGTCCTTCTGGGCCGCGATGTCGCGGTAGTCGACGTCGAACTCGGCCGCGGGGAAGGAGAACATGGCCATCGCCCGGGTGGTGTCCCCGATGGGCCGCAGGCTGGCGGAGCGCCCGGACGCGCGGTCCTGGTGGTCGAGCAGCCAGCGATCCAGCCCGAACTCGTCGGGCACGCTGTAGAAAGCGAGCACGAGCCCGAGGTGGCGGACGAACCGCTCGCGCCGTCCGAAGACCATCGCCCGCAGCGCCGAGTGCAGCCCGTCCGCCCCGATCACGAGGTCGAAGCGCCGCCGGACGCCGCCCGCGAAGGTCACGTCGACACCGGCGTCGTCCTGGATGAGCTCGGCGATCCGGTCGCCGAAGAGGTACTCGACGCCGTCGCGGGTGTCGTCGTAGAGCACCTGGGACAGGTCCCCGCGCAGGATCTCGATCTCCGAGATGTACCCGTCGCCGCCGTCGTCCTCCGCACTGAAGGTCTCCAGCACGGTCCCGTCGGCGTCCACGGTGTGCGCGCCGGCGGTCTGCGTGCGGGCCGCGCGCACCGCCGCGTCCAGCCCCATCCGCCGGATGACCTCCTTGGTCACCCCGCGCGCGTCCACCGCCTGCCCGCCGGGCCGCAGCCCGGGGGCCCGCTCGACCACGGTCACCTCGGCCCCGCGCCGGCGCAGCCAGTGGGCCAGCGCCGGCCCCGCGATGCTCGCTCCCGCCACCAGAACCCTGATACCGCTCACCGTGTCCCCCGCTCACCGTCCGGCTCTCGGTCCGAAGTGTACGGTGCGCCGCGGCCCCGGCGAACGACGCGACCACCGATTCGCCCGGCTTCTCCCGGTTCCGGCCGCCCGGAGATTTCCGGTGTCCGGCAACGATCCCGGCTCGCCGATGCCCAGCAGCGACAGGAGCGGCCCGGTCATCGCCGTCGTCACGATCGCCATCACGACCATCATCGAGTACAGCGCTCCACTCAGGACGCCGAGCTGGAGCCCGACGCTCAGCACCACCAGCTCGGTGAGGCCGCGGGTGTTCATCAACGCCCCCATCCCGAGGGCGTCGCGGGTGTCCAGCCCGACCAGCCGGCCGCCGAGGAAACCACCGCCGAACTTGCCGGTGACCGCCACCAGGAGGATCAGCCCGAACGTCAGGATCCCCGCGGCGCCGACGCCGGAAAGGTCGACCTGCAGGCCGGCGACGACGAAGTACACCGGCAGCAGCAGCTTCCCGATCTTGTCGGCGTAGCCGGCCAGCTCCGCGCGGGCGCCGGCCGAGTCGCCGCGCGGGAGCAGCGCGCCGAACAGGAACGCGCCGAAGATGAGGTGCAGGCCCAGGAACTCGGTGATCCAGCCGGCGGCCAGCACGCCGACGAACACCACCGTCAGCCGGTCCGCGGGCACCCGTCGCGCCCGGTCGCCCCGCTCGCGCCACAGCGCCCACCGCAGCACCGGCCGGAGCGCGACCAGGGCCGCGACGAACGGGACGACGAGGAGCAGCCGCCACGGGCCGGCCCCCGCCGGCTGCGCGATGG
The DNA here is from genome assembly GCF_023023025.1 of Amycolatopsis sp. WQ 127309. Lineage (NCBI taxonomy): Bacteria > Bacillati > Actinomycetota > Actinomycetes > Pseudonocardiales > Pseudonocardiaceae > Amycolatopsis > Amycolatopsis sp. WQ 127309. The sequence continues at coordinate 7,228,241 of NZ_CP095481.1, read as the reverse complement.
CGGCCACGACCGTGAGCAACGACCAGGCGAGCACGTCGCTCATCGACGCGGTCGCCAGCGCGAGCCGGCCGAGCGCGGTGTGCTGCAACCGCCGGTCGGTGAGGATCCGGGCCAGCACCGGGAACGCGGTGACCGCCATCGCCGCGCCGAGGAACAGCACGAACCCGAGCGGGCTGCGCGGGTGCTGCCCGCCGATCAGCACGACACCGAGCCCGGCGCCGAGACCCAGCGGGAGCAGGGTGCTCACCACCGACAGCCCGATCGCGGAGCCGGTGGCGCGGCGCAGGTGCGCGTGGTCCAGCTCGAACCCGACGGCGAACATGAACAGCGCGACCCCGACGTCGGCCAGCGCGCTCAGGGTCGGCCGGGCGGCCGCCGGGACGAGCGTCCCGGCGACCGCGCCGTGGAACAGCGTCGGCCCCAGCAGGAGACCCGCGACGATCTCGCCGATCACCGGCGGCTGCCCCAGCCGGAGCGCGACCGCGCCGCAGAGCCGGGCCAGCACGAGGATCAGCACGAGGTCGGCGAAGACCAGGGGCACGCCGGTCACCGGGTCACCTCACGGGCGCCCCCCGCCGACAGGCACGCCCGGATCCGCGCGGTGAGCGCGGAATCGAGCGTCTCGCACTCCCCCAGCGCGCTGCGCCAGAGCCAATGGGCCTTCTCCGGGCTGCCGGCGGCGAGCGCGGCTCGCGCGAGGCCGTTCAGCGCCCGGGCGATGACGGCCCGCACGCCGGTCCGGCGGCCCAGCTGCAGGGCCGACTCGTGCACCTGCCGCGCGCCGTCGAAGTCCCCCGCGTCGTAGAGGGTTTCGCCGAAGCTGTTGAGCGCGCCCGCTTCCAGCAGCGGCTCCCCGGTGATCTTCGCCAGGGCGAGGGCGCGCTGGTGGCAGTGGAGCGCGTCGGAGACGCGCCCGGCGTCGCGGTGGACGTCGGCGAGGTGGGTCAGCACGATCCCCCGCTCGACCCGGTGGTGCGGCCGGCTCAACAGGCCCAGGGCCCGGTTGAGGTGCGTGACGTCGGCGGGCCGGTGCCCCAGCAGGGCGTGCGCCCGGCCGAGCGCGCCGAGGATCAGGCCGTGCTGCGTTTCGTTCCCGGTCTCCGCCACCAGCCCGAGCGCGGTGCGCAGGTGCACGACGGCTTCGGCCGGTTTGCCCCGGTCGAGCGAGATCTCGCCGAGGACGCGCAGGGCGTACCCCTCGCCCTCGCGGTCGCCGGCGTGCCGGTGGACGTTCAGCGCGCGACGGCAGAAGTCGACCGCGTCCCGCGTCGGGCCCAGCAGGCGGGCCACCTCGGCCAGCACCGACAGCGTCTGCGCCTCGCCCCGCACCTCGCCCAGGTCCCGCCGGAGCACCAGCGCGTCGACCAGGTGCGTGCGGGCGTCGTCGAGTGTGCCGGTCCGGGCCTCGAAGCGGCCCAGGTCGTGCAGGGCATCGGCTTCCCCGCGCTGGTCCCCGGTGCGCCGGGAGGTCTGCAGGGCCCGCAGCGTCAGCGCCTTGGCCGCGTCGAGGTCGCCGCCGAGCTCCGCGTGCCGGGCCCAGGCCCGCGCCAGCGCGATCGACCGGGCCGGGCGCGCGACGTCGGAGTCCAGGGCGGCCAGGGCCAGCAGGGCCGGGAGCCGGTTGCCGCAGGCGCCCGGCTCGCCGGGGCCGGGGGACGCGCCCCGCGGGGCCGGGACGAGGACGGTGGTGTCCGCCTCGTCCAGGTAGTACTCGACGAGCTGGTCGACCACCGCGGCCCGGGTCCGGTGCGGGATGTGGCGCTCGGCCAGCCCGGCGGCGTAGCGCCGGACCAGTTCGTGCATCGTGAAGCCGGGCGGCTCCGCGCGGAGCAGGCCCGCGTCGGCGAGGTCCGCCAGCAGGCCGCGCGCCCGGGCCGTGGTCACGCCCGCCATCGCCGCCGCCGCGCCCTCTTCGATCGGCGCGCCGGGGTGCAGCCCGAGCAGCAGGAACAGCTCCCGGGTGGCGCCGGTGAGCGCGCGGAAGGAGCTCCCGAACGCGGCCGCCACCCCGCCGAGCTGCCGCAGCGGGTCGGTCAGTTCCGCCGTGACCGCCTCCGGCGTGCCGTACGCCAGGTGCTCGACGGCCGCGCGCAGGGCCAGCGGGAGCAGGCCGCACTTGCGGGCCAGCTCGCCCAGGGCCGCGCGCCCGCCGGCGTCGGGGTGCCCGGCACCGGCGGTCAGGAGGGCGACGGCGTCGTCCTCGGGCAGGGTGTGCAGCGGCAGCCGGACCAGCCGGTCGATCCCGGTGAGCCGGTGCCGGCCCGTGAGGAGGACCAGACATCGCCCGGCGGCCGGCACCAGCGGGGCCACCTGGGCGGCGGACGCGGCGTCGTCGAGCAGCAGCAGGATCCGGCGGTCGGCGAGCACCTCCTGGAACGCGGCGGCCCGCCGGGCGGGGTCGGCGGGCACCGGGTGGTCGAGGGCGCCGAGCAGGTGCTCCAGCGCGTCACCGGGTGGCAGCGGTGTCTCGCCGGTCCCGCGCAGGTCGAGGTAGAGCTGCCCGTCGGGGTAGTCGTCGGCCAGCTGGTGCGCCGCGTACAGCGCGACGGCCGACTTGCCGCTGCCGGGCATGCCCTCGATCGAGACGATCCGGGGGGCCTCCGTCCGGCCGTGCCCGGCGTGCAGGATCCGCGTCAGCTCGGCGGCGCGGCCGGCGAACGACGGCGGTGGCGCGGGCAGCTGCGCGGGGGTGGGCCGCGGGCCCGCCGGGGCGGCCGGGGCCGCGTAGAAGTCGCCCAGGTCGTCGCGCAGGATCGCCGCGTGCAGGTTCCGCAGCTCCGCGCCCGGTTCCACGCCCAATTCGTCGATGAAGTGCCGCCGGGTCTCCCGGAAGAACTCCAGGGCCTCGGGCTTGCGGCCCGACAGGTAGAGGCAGCACATCAGGGCCTTGCGCAGCCGTTCGCGCAGCGGGTTCTCCCGGACCAGCGTGAAGAGCTCCGCGAGCAGTTCTTCGTGGCCGCCGACCGCGAGATCGGACTCGACGCGGCGTTCGAGCGCGTCGAGCCGTTCGCTCTCCAGCCCTTCGCAGAGCGCCTCGCGGACGTGCTCGGCCATGCCGACCAGCGGCTGGTCCCGCCACAGCGCGAGCGCCGTGCGCAGGTCGCCGGCGACCCGGTGCAGGTCGTCGGACCGGCGGGCCAGCCGCACGAGGCTGCGGAACCGGCCGACGTCGACGGCTTCGGGGTCGACGTCGAGCCGGTAGCCGGAACCGGTGGTCACGACGTACTCCCGGGGATCCGCGCCGAGCGCGCGCCGCACCTGGGAGATGTAGACCTGGATGGCGGCCCGGGCCCGGGCGGGCGGTTCCTCCGCCCAGAGCACGTCCACGAGGCGGTCGACCGACACCGTCCGTCCCGGGTTCATCAACAGGGTCGCCAGCGTCTGGCGCGCGCGGGGTGGTCCCAGTTCGATGGCTCGGCCGTCCCGGTGTACCGCCAAGGACCCCAATACGAAAAACCTCAGCATCTGAAGAACCCCCAAAGTCGATCAGCCTGCTTGGATCCGGCTTACCAAGAACTCACAAGTAGATCAAGAGCTTTCAATCTTTGGTAAATGATTCGACGAGCGCCGCGAACGCCTGACCGGCGATTGCCGGAAATCGCCGATCCGGCCGGGCCGGTTCGACGATTTCGAGCGACCCGCGGGGCTCAGCTCGCGACCCCCAGGCTCGCCAGCCACCGCTCGTCGTCGGTGTCCAGCACGCGGGTGCCGAGGGCGATGGTCGGCGTGCCGCGGAAGGCGCGCCCGTTGCCGTCCGGGCGGTCGACCTGGAACGCCGGCTCGGCCTTCACCTGCTCGAAGGCGGTCTCGACCTCGGCGAAGTGGGTCTGCCCGGTGACGCAGGCCGCGAACTCCGGCGCGGTGATCCCGAGGTCGTGCCCGATCGCGATCAGCTTCGGGTCGTCGAAGACCGGGGCCGCCTCCGGGGGCTGGTTGTGCATCAGCGTCTCGTGGTAGGACACGAACCCGCCCTGATCGGCCGCGCACAACGCCGCGTTGGCCGCGCGCAGCGAATAGCGGTCGCTGTTCGGTTTCCGCTGCAGCATCGGCAGTTCGTGATAACGCACTTTGAGCCGGCCCGCGTCGAGCTCGGTCCGGATCCGCTCGGAATACTTCTTCTCGAATTCCGCGCAGTGCGGGCAGAGGAAATCCTCGTACACGTCGATCGTCACCGGCGCGGAATCCTTTCCCGCGGTGACGACGGCGTCCTGCCGGACCGCCGGATAACTCGCGGAAACGGATTGCGCGTGCACTTCCTGGGGCGTCCGGAAGAGCCACACGAGCGCGCCGGCCACCACGGCCAGCACGAGCACGCCGACAAAGATCAGGTTGGCTTTCCGGCGCCGGGAGCGGACCGAAGTGGTCGCGTCCATCAGCACTTCCTCTCTCTCGGGGAAACAACGGTTCACCGGGAGGACCCGGCGAGCACTCGGCCGGCGAACGCCCGGACGTCCGGCAGCGCCGTCTCCGACTTCGGCGTCACCGAGACCGATACGCAGCGGAAGGGGTCTTCGACGCACCGCACGACGGTCAGGTAACCGCCGAAGCCACCGGTGCAGCCCCACGCCGGCCGCCCGTCGGGCAGGGCGTCGCGGAACAGCGCGAGCCCCCAGTCGCGCCCCTCGTCCGCGGGCACGGTGGTGGTCAGTTCCCGCAGTGCGCGGCGGGAGAGCAGATCGGCGGTGAAAAGCGCGGTGAAGAACCGGCACAGGTCGGCGGCGGTCGTGATCAGATCGCCGGAACCCCACGCCTTGGCCGGGTTCTGCACGGTGATGTCGATCGGCCGCCGCGCGCCACCCCGGCCGGGCCAGGCGTACCCGCGCAGGTGCGGCCCGGGAATGAAGGGCGACGTCCCGGGCAATGCGCTCGAGCCGAGTCCGGCGGCCGCGAGGATCCGGCCGAGCGGCGTTTCGTACCGCTCACCGGTAACCCGTTCCAGGAGCAGCGCGAGCACGAGGTAACCGGTGTTCGAATAACGCCATTCCGCCCCCGGCTCGAAATGGGCGGGCCGGGCCAGCGCCGCCTCGGCGAGCCGGATCGGCGCCGTGGTCCGGAACCGCGCGGCGGTCAGCAGGTCCGCCGGGGTGACCGGCCGGACCTCGGTGGTGTCGACCAGGCCGCCGGTGTGGTTCAGCAGGTGCCGGACCGTCACGCGGGGGTGGTCGCGCAGGAGTTCCGGGAGGTACGAGCCGGCCGGGACGTCGAGGTCGACGCGGCCCTCCTCCACGAGCCGGAGGACGGCGACCGCGACGAACGCCTTCGTCAGGCTCCCCGCCCGGAAGAGGTGCTCCGGCGACGCGAGCCGGCCGGTGGCCAGGTCCGCGGTCCCGGCGGCCGCGCCGTGGCCCGCCACGCCGTCGGTCACGTGCGCGACCGCGGCGGTCGCCGCCGTCGTCACGAGCGCGTCGAGCCCGGCGCGCAGCACGGCGTCCGGCGCCGTGGTCGTCAGCAGCGTCACCACTTTCCCCAGTGCACGACGTCTTCCAGGGGCTTGCGGGCGATCGCGGGCCGCCACGGCGGGTCCGGGTCGAGGCGGTGGTCGCGGTGCCCGATGGCGATCGCGCCGACCGGCGTGTACTCGGCGGGGATGCCGAAGCGCTCGCGGAACGAGTCCAGCACCGGCGGGAGGATGCCGAAGAACTTCGCCCCCAGCCCGGCGTCGACGGTCGCCAGCAGCGTCAGCAGCGCCGTGAACCCGGTGTCGATGTACCAGTACGGCACCGCCCACCGGTCCTCCGCCCGGTCGGTCCAGTTCTTGTCCGCCTGCGTGTAGCGGTCCAGGTACGCCTGCTTCGAGGCGAGCGGGACGACGATCAGCGGCGCGCGCTTGACCGGGTTGCCCTTCGCCGGGTCCTGCCCGAGCGCGAGCCAGAACTCCGCGCGTTCCTCCGCGGTCCGCAGCGCGAGCAGCGCGTAACCCTGGCTGAACCCGGCCGACGGCCCGCGGTTGGCCACGTCGAGCAGCCGCCGCACGGTGTCGTCGTCGAGCGGCTCGTCGGTGAACGAGCGCACCATCCGCCGTTTGCGGATCACGTCACGGAATTCCATGTGCTGAGCCCCTTTCCCGAGGCGTCGGGCCGCCGAGCCGGGCGTAGTCCCCGCGGAAGTGCACGAGGGGCGCGCGGTCGGCGGCGGAGGTGACGTCGAGGACGGCGGCGAGGACCACGTCGTGGTCGCCGCCCTCGACGGTCCGGGCGACCTCGCACTCGAGCCAGGCGAGGCCGCCGGTGAGCAGCGGGGCGCCGGTGTGCGGGCCGGTCCGGTGGGCGAGGCCGGTGAACTGCGCCGCGCCGTCCGGCCGGCCGCCGTCGGAGAACCGCCGGACGGCCGGGTGGTCGCGCTCGCCCAGGACGGTGAGGGCGAACCGCCCGGCGGCGCGCACGAGCAGCGCGGTGCGGCTCTCCCGGGCCAGACAGACCAGCACCATCGGCGGCCGCAGCGACACCGACGTCAGGCTGCTGACGGCGGTCCCGTGCGACGCGCCCGCGTGGTGGACGCCGAGGACCGCCACCCCGGTCGCGAAGTTGCCCATCGCCCGGCGGAAGGCGGCGGCGCCGACCCGGTCACGGGCGGGCAGCACCGGCGCCGTCCTGTCCGCCTTCGCCGTGGCACACCGGGCACTCCGGGTGCGGCGGCCGCGGCACGGTCACCGGGCCCGGGTCGACGCTGATCTCGACGACGGCGTTCGTCGTGGCCGGCGGCGCGTACCCGCTCAGGAAGCGGAAGATGTCGAGCGCCGCGGGCGCGCCGGCCAGCATCGCCAGGGAGCTCAGCGAGCCGGAGTTCCCCTTGGGCAGCCGCCTGCCGGCCTCGACGAGCCGCGGCATCTTGGGGTTGCGGTCGACCAGGGCGGCCCAGTCGCACATCTGGCAGCTGGTCCGGCCCGGCACGTAGAGCGGGCCGACCCGGGTGCCCGAGACGTTGATGTTCGGCACCCCGGCCTCCCGCCCGGCGCGCGCGGCCCACTCCCGGATCAGCCACGGCGGGGTGTCGGCGCACCCCACCAGCAGGTCCGCACCCTTGATGAGCGGCACCAGCTCGTCCGGGCCGGCGATGTACCGGTCGTGGAGCTCGACGTCGGTGCGCGGCGCGAACCGCCGGACCGCGTCGCGCGCCGCCTCGACCTTGCGGCGCCCGACATCGCCTTCGGCGTAGAGGATCGAGCGGTTGAGGTTGGAGGCTTCCACGACGTCGCCGTCGATCAGGCGCAGCCGCCCGACACCCATGCACAGCAGGTTGTAGACCATCCAGCTGCCGAGGCCGCCGGTGCCGAGCACGACGACGTCGGCCCCGATCAGCCGCCGGATGTAGTCGAACCGGCTCGTCTCCGGCGTCTCGAACTCGGAGAAGAAGTCGACCAGCCGCGACAGCCGCGCGAGATCGTCGGGGTCGATGTCGTCGGGTGTGTGCGGTTCTTCGAGAAAACCCAGCTCCCGCAACCGGTTCACGGCCGCCTCGGCCGCCGCGGCGGCCGCCGGGCCGAACCGGGCGGCGAGCCGGCCGGACAGCACCTCCGGCTCGGCGCCCTCCGCCAGCCGGGCGAGCAGCTCCTCCACGGCCTCGTCGAACGGGGCCAGCACGTGCACCCGCTTCCCGAGGCGCAGGATGACGCGCTCGCCGTCGCTCACCAGCTGCGTCCGGGCCCGCAGCCGGACCATCGTTTCCGTGCCGACCGCCGTCATGTGCCTTCTCCTTCCGCGCGGGCCCCGCTCACGCGGCCGCTCGCCGGGCTCGCCGCGTGCGCGGCGGCCTCTTCCAGCAGTTCGGTCCCCGCCTCGCTGAGCGCCCCCGACGTCGCCAGGGTGTCCTGGGCTTCGCGGAACTCGGCGTGGCATTCGTGGCCGCGTTCGGCGAACCGCTCGTCGCCCGTCACGGCCGCCGCGCGGGCCATCACGACCGCGACCCGGGCCAGGACGAACGCCGCGTGGTAGACGCCGGCGGCCGGGCGGGCGTCCTTGCGCAGCGGCGAAGACAGCAGCCGGTGCTGCCCGCCTTCGGCGAAGAACCGCGTGCGCACGGACAGCACGTACAGCCGGGTGTGCGCGGCTTCGTGCACGAGCCGCTCCGCGGTGAAGCGGACCGGGTCGGGGACGTCGTCGTCCGACACCGCCCGGAGGAAGATCGCGCCGAGGTGCGACAGCGACGTCCACCCCTCCATCAGGGCGCTGGTGAACGGCACGACCAGCCGGACGTGGGTGGTCAGCTCGGCCAGGCAGTCCGGCCAGGCGCGGCCGATCAGCCCGGCGGCGCGGGAGAACACCGCCTCGACGCGGGTCGCGTCGGGCACCGGGCGGATGTCGCGCGGCGGGTACGGCGGCGGCGACGGCGTGGCGTTGACCCCGGCGAGCACCTCCTCGACCCACGGGTCGGTCGCGTCCAGCTCCACCGGGGTGCCCGCGAGCACCGGCCTGCGGGACTCCCCGAGCCCGGCGGCGGCGAGGATCCCGGCCGGGAACGTCTCGGTGACGCCGTCGCGTTCGACGCGCAGCTCGCCGCCTTCCCGCGACACGACCACCGACGGGTCGGTGCCCGGCCGCACCACGAGGTGCCGCGGCAGCCCGGGAACGCGCAGCTGGTCGCCGCGCACGAGCGGCACCCGGACACGCGCGAAGTCGTCCCGCGCGAGCAGCGCGGGGGCCAGCAGCAGCCGCGGCAGGCTGTCCAGCCACGCCGAGATCCGGTCGCCGGCGCCGATCTTCACCCGGGCGTCCAATGTGGACCGCCAGTGCCGGAACAGCGGGTGCAGCACGGCGGCGCGCAACGCCGCCGGATCGGCCGCCTCGACCAGGGCCCGCGCGGCCGCCAGCGGACCGTCCGGCTCGGCGCCGCCGGCGTTCAGCACGGCGGTCAGCGACCGCAGCGCCGCGTCACCGCAGGCCAGCAGCGCGGGGTCGGCCGGCTGCCGCGCCGGGACGAAGGCGGCCGTCACCGCTCCTCCCCCGGGCCGGCCTCGACCGGGGTCCGCGCTTCCGCGGCGAACTGGTCGAGCAGGGTCCGCCCGAGCGGGGTGAACCCGACGTTGTTGATCTCGAGCACCTGCAGCGCGGCCTCGACGTCGGCCACGACCTCGATCCGCCGCCGGGCGTACCGCTGTTCGCCGGTCAGCCGGTGGGCGTAGCGCAGGAACCGCGCGACCCTGGCGAAGACGAAGACCCCTTGCACGATCCCGATGAGCGGCCGCGGGTCGCGCCGCCACGGCGACTCGACGAGCGTGTCGCCGCTGCCGTGGAAGACCGGGTCCTGCTCCATGATCATGCACAGCCGCACGTGGCTGTGCTCGTGCAGCAGGTGCTCGGCGGTGTACATCAGGTCCGAGAACGGGTGCCGGCACTCCCCCATGAACACCGCGCCGGGGAACGCCGCCTCGGCGAACGTCGAGTAGGACCGGCTCACGAACGGCACCAGCAGCCGGGTGTAGCCGAGCAGCTCGGCGCCCGCGGCGGGCCAGGCGCGGGAGATCAGCGCGCAGGCCGCGGCGAGGTGGTCGAGCGTCTCCGGGGCCACCACCGGCATCGCGGCGAGGTCGCGGGGCGGGTAGCCGGCCATCGGCGGCCGGGCGTTCATCGACGCGTACAGGTCGCCGACGAACGGGTCGGTGCCGTCGACCTCGATCGCGGTGCCCGGGATCAGCGGCCGCTCGGCGACCGGCGAGCCGCCGCCGGGCGCGACCTCGCCGAGCAGCTCGGCCACCGGGACGTGGATGTCGCACCCCGGGCCCGACACGTTCAGCCGGTCACCGTCCACAGTGGCGTGGACCGGGCCGTCCGGGGTGCCGACGGGCAGCAGCACGTGCCGGAGGTGACCGGGGAACCGGAGCTGGCCGCCCCGGGCCCGCAGCTCGACCCCGCCGCCGGGGACCAGTCCGTGCCGGGCCGCGGGCAGCAGCACGAACCGCCCGACGTCGGGCATGGCTTCCAGGAGCGCGGCCCGCTGGCCGGCCACGCACCGCTCGTACTGCTTGACCAGCCAGTACATGTAGTAGGGGTGGGACTCGACGGCGGCCCGCTCGGCGGCGGGCAGCCCCTTCAGCGCGTCGGCCGCGAAGCGCAACGGGGCCAGCTCATCGGGCGTGAGGACCGTCGCCAGGCGCGTCGCGATGCGGTCGAGAGCACCGTCCAACCGGGACAGGACGAACCGGCGGCTCAGGTCGTTCTCGACGGTGCTGACGGCGAGGTCCGCGACGCCGTCGGCCAGGGGCGTGTCTTCCAGGGTAGTCATGACGCTCAGAACTCCTCGTAGATCTTGGGTTCGTCGGGGGCGGCGGCGCCGTAGGCCGCGGCGAGGTCGGTGATGTGCGCGTCGGCCTCGTCGAGCAGCGCGGCGCCGTCGGGGGTGAGCCGGACGTCCCGGCGCAGCGTGCCGAGCGCGAGCCGCACCTGCGTGACGAGCACCGGGATCCGCTCGCCGTAACCGAGATCGCCGTCCAGCCGGTGCACGCGGTCGAGGGCGCGCGCGGCGCGGGTCACCACGAACGCGCCGTGGTAGAGCCCCATGATCGGCCGCAGCCCGGCGCGGAACGGCGACGGCACCCGGTCGGCGGCGTCGTGGTCGTAGAGCTTCGTGCGCGCCATCACCAGGTTGAGCCGCAGGTGGCTGGTCTCGTGGACCAGCCGCTCCACGTCCTGGACGTCGTCGTGGACGGTGGTGCGCAGGAACACCGCGCCCTGCCAGCCGACGTTGGTGAAGGCCGCGCGCACCTGGCTGGAGAACGGCGCGACGAGCCGGACGTAGTCCTCGAACTCGCGCCGCATCTCCGGCCACGCCCGGCCGAGCCGGTCCACGGCACCGCCCAGCCAGGTCTGCGCGGCCACGTCCGCCTCAGCCGGTTCGAGGTCGTCGCGGCTGCGTCCGGGCGAGGGCGCGGCGACGTTCTCGACCTCGAAGAACTTCCCGACCCACGGGTCGGAGGAGTCGAACTCCACGGCCGTACCGGGGATGGCCGGGCGCAGCACACCGGGGCCGGGGCGGTGTTCGTCCAGCAGCTCGGCCACCGGCACGGCGTCGTGCCCGGTGAGCACCAGCTCGCCGTTCGCGGCCCGGGCCCGCAGCGCGCCGGACCCCTCGACGCGCAGGTGCCGTCGATGGCCGGGGAACCGCAGCTCGCCGGCACGCGGTGGCGGCAGGGCCAGGTCGACGTCGCCCCGGCGCAGCAACGGGACGAGCAGGAAGCGGGACAGCTCGGGGACCAGCGACGTCACCTCGGCGGCCCGGCCCGCGGCCACCGCCTGGGACAACCGGCTCCACCAGTACGAGTAGTACGGGTGGAGCGCGATGTCCGTCCACTCCGGACGGTCCAGCTCCGCGGCCAGCCGGGCGCCGCGTTCCAGGAGAGCGGCTTCGGCGGCCGGGAGGCGGGTGCCGAGCAGGCCGGCGAAGCGGCCGAGCCCGGCGAGCCGGAACTCCGCGAACCGGGCGACCGACGCGTCGCTCTCCTTCGGCACCGGCGAAAACGGCACGGTGGGACTGATGGTGGTCATGCTCGGGCCCCCTGTCGGACGGTCGTGGACGATGTCGGCGCGGCCGGGCCGGCCAGCCGGTGGTGCAGCACGTGGAGGCGGTCGCGGGCCCAGCCGGCGAGGAACCGCTGGCCGGTCCGGTCGGCGACACCGTGCAGCCGGTGCAGCGCGGTGATGCCCAGCGGCTCCGCGGCGACGGAGTTCGCGTAGGCCTGCGCCGCCTGGTCGAGGTCGCCCAGCGCCTCGTGGCAGCGACCCGTGCAGTACCAGGCGGTTCCGGTGAAGGGCGCGCCCAGCACGGCCGCGGTCCGGTAGGCGTCCAGCGCGTCCTGCGTCCGGCCGTCGTCCCAGTGCACGGCCCCGAGCTGCAGCCACGCCCGCGGTTCCCGGGGGTCGTGCCCGGTCAGTGCGGTGGCGGCGGCGAGCGCGGTCTCGCGGTCCCCGCGCGCGACCGCGGCGTTGGTGATCGTCTCGAGGACGGCGTAGCGGTTCTCGTCGGCCAGCACCAGTGGCACCCCGGGCGCTCCGGTGACGTCGACGGCGTGGGCTTCGGCCTGCTTGAGCATCGCCGCCACGGCGTCGTGGTCCCCGCGCACGAACGGGCCGAAACTGGCCGCGCGCAGGGTGATGCTCGCCATCAGGAGGTCCCGCGGGCTCCCCTCGGCGTGCTGCGCGGCGGCTTCGGCGAGCACCCGGTCCGACCACTCGACGGTGGCCTCGCGGTCACGGGTGGCCCGGCCGTAGTGGATGGCCAGGTTGACCGCCACGGCGAGCCGCACGCGCGGGGACGCCGGCGGCTGCGCCAGCACCGCCAGCGTGCGCGGCACCAGGTCGTGGACGGACTCGCCGAGCTTGGACCGCGCGCCGATGACGCGCAGCTCGCTCAGCGCGGTGAACTCGCCGGGCGGCCCGAGGCGGTCCCCGAGGGCGACGGCCGCGTCGAACAGGCACAGTTTGTACAGCGCGCAGATCACCTGGTAACGCCGGAACGCGCCCAGCTCGTCCCACGCGTCGACGGCGTCGCACAGCGCCTGCCAGTGCGGGCTCCGCGCGGTTTCGGGCAGCTCGCCCGGCCAGGTGACGTCGTAGCTCGCGAGGCCGGTCTCGCGGATCAGTGCCGTCCGCAGGGACCGTTTCGTGTTGCCCTGGGGCGCGATCCAGCCGTCGGCAGCGGGCTCCGGTCCGGCGACGCTCTCCCCCACGTAGGCGGCGGCCTTCGCGTTGACCGGCCCGCCGGGCCCGCCGAGGTCGAGGAACGGGCGGAGCAGGTGGCCCGAGAGCGTCCCGGTCTCCGGGGTGACGAGGTCGTGCTCCTCGAGGAACTGCGTCGCGGTCAGCACTCGCTGTCTCATCGTGCCTGCTCCTTCGCCGTCGTGCGGGCGGGCGCCTTCAGCCGGGTGGTGATCTCCCCCAGCGAGCCGCCGGCCCAGGCGGGCAACGCCGCGAGCCCGCCGGCCGCGGCCCCGGCCAGTTCGTGGATGCGCAGCCGGGCGTCCACACTGGCCGGATCCGCGCGCACGGCTTCGGCGTAGGCCCGCAACGCGCCCGCGTGGTCGCCGAGCCGGTCGAGGCAGCGGGCCGTCAGGTACCAGGACAGGCCGGTGAACGGCGCGCCCAGCGTGATCGCCCGCCGCAGCTCGGGGAGCGCTTTCTCGGGCGCGCCGTCGTCGAGGTGGAACTTGCCGACGTGGATGCGCACCTTCGCGCTGAGCGGTTCGAGCTCGGCGAGCTGCGAGAGGCGCGCCCACCCGCCGTCGCGGTCGCCGGTGTCGAGCGCGGCCCGCATCCGGGTCTCCAGCAGCGGGTTCATGTTGGCGGCCCAGACCATCCACTCGGTGCTGTCGCGGGGCCGGAACGCCAGTGCGTGGTGCTCGGCGGCGTCGAGCTCCTCGGTGGTCCGCACGCGGTCGCCGAGCAGGTGCGGCAGGTAGCACACGGCGCGCCAGAACGTGCTGGCGTACAACACGTCCGGCAGCCCGGCTCCGGGATCGAGCAGTGCGTACTGGGATTCGGCGACCTCGCGCCAGTGCCGGACCTCCTCGATGTCCCGCCGCTTGGCGGCCAGGACCACCAGGGTGAGGGCGGCGCCGAGCCGGACGTACCGGTCGCCCCGGTCGTTCGCCGCGGCCTGCCGCAGGGTCGCCGCGTTCACCCGCTCGGTGTCGGCCGAGGGATCGATGCGCAACCGGGCGATGGCGAGCTGCATGCTCAACGCCGTCGCGACGCCGTCGCCGCTCTCGACGTCCCCGATCCGGCCGGTGAACAGCTCCACGGTCTCGCCGAACAGGCCCAGCGTGTTCAGCAGCGTCGCGAGCCGCAGCCGCTGGCCCAGCGGCAGCAGCCGGGCCCGCGTCCACTCGACGAGCTGCCGCCACCGGTCGGTGCGCAGCCGCTCGGGCAGCTCCCGCGCTCGGGTGATCCCGTAGGCCGGCAGGCCGCTTTCGCGCACGAGCGCGGTCCGCAGGCCGCGCCCGGGATGGGTCTGGATCATCAGCCGGGGCGCGTCCGGCGCGGCGAGCTGGCGGAACGCGACCTCGACCGACGTCGTCTCGCTGGGCCCGTCGGCGAACTCGCTCAGGTCCAGGTACGGCCGGAGCAGGTACGCGCTGAGCGGGCCGCCCACGTCGTCGAGCCCCAGCTCGCGCGCCGGGACGTCCGCGACGCCCAGCTGGGCCCGCTCGAGCACGATGTGTTTGTGGTGCATCGGAACTCACCTCTCCGCCGGGAGCAGGCCGGCCCCGGCCGCGCGGAAGATGCCCGCCTTCACCAGCGCCCCGGCCAGCAGGGCCAGGTGCTGCCGGCGGGCACCGTCCGATGTGGACGCTTCGAGCAGGCTGCGGAGGTCGCGCCGGCCGTCGACCGCCGCGAGCAGCCGCTGCCCCGGCGTGCCGCCGGAGAAGTCGATTTCGTGCGTGCGACGCCGTCGGTGCGCCACGCGCGTCGCCGGCACCAGCCGGCCGCCCGCCCGGGTCCAGTCCTGGCGCAGCTCGACCTCGTCGGCGAACGACAGCACGGTGTGCTCGGGCAGGCGGGTGGGCGGAAGCGCCGAGGTGAACTCGGGCAGCAGCCGGCGCACCGCCGCCGGGAGCCGGATCGAGCCGTCCGCCTCCGCTTTGGCGAACAGCTCGACGCTGCCGGCCCCGATGTGGCGCAGCAGTTCCTCCGCCTGGCCGTCGGTCAGGTGCTCGAGCGAACGGGCCCGCCAGAACCGGGTGCCGCCGGGGTGGGCCGCGTAGAGCAGCTTGGTCATTTCGGTGGTGCGGCGGTAGTGCCCGCGGACGCGCTCGTCGTACCACTTCGCCGCGCTGTCCTCGGGCAGGTCGCCCGCCAGCACCGACGCGACGCCCGCCGCGGCCAGCGAGGCCGAGTAGAGCGTCGCGTTGATGCCGGTGGAGAACAGCGGGTCGACGAACGCGGCGGTGTCGCCGACGAGCAGGTAGCCGTCCGTCCACAGTGGAGTCGCCACGGTGTGGTTGGTGTAGCGGAGCAGCCGCGGTTTCCGCGCCATGGTCGCGTTCGCCAGCAGCCGCCGCACGAGCTGCGAACTGGCGATCTGCCGGGTGAACACCTCGGCGGGCGCGCCGGTGATGTCCTCGGCGTCGCCGACGAAGCCGACGCCGGTCTGGCCGTCCGCGAAGGGGATGAACCAGATCCAGCCGTCCGCGCAGGCTTCGCTGATGACGTCGGCGGTGTGCGGCGCGTCCGGGCGCAGCGCGTCGTCCCAGTAGACGGTGACCGCCGCCCGCTGCGGGCCGAACAGGTCCATCGGCAGGCCCAGGCGTTTCGGCAGGAACTGGAACAGGCCGCTGGCGTCGACGACGTAGCGCGCCCGCACCTCGAAGGTCGCGCCGCCGGCTTCCTGGGCGAGCAGCCCGGTCATCCGGCCGGTGTCGTCCCACCTCGGCTGCCGCGCCCAGGTCTCGGTGCGGACGTCGACGCCGGCTTCACGCGCGTTGTCGAGCAGGAGCTGGTCGAAGTGCTCGCGCTGCACCTGGAACGCGAAGCCCGGGCGCGGCATCTCCAGGCTGATCAGCGACGGCGAGGCGCCCCAGACCCAGAGCGAGCCGAGCTTGCGGTTGAACCGCTCCAGCTGCGGCAGCACGCCGAGCTCCTCCAGGACCGGCATCGACGCGGCCAGCAGCGACTCGCCGATGTGCCAGCGCGGGAACCGGGTGCCCTCCAGCACCAGCACCCGCGCGCCGGCCCGGGCGAGGAACGTCGCCGTGGTCGAGCCGCCGGGTCCGCCGCCGATCACGACGACGTCGTAGTCCAGGGTCGTCATGCCAGCACCCGCCCCAGGAAGTCCCGCGCCGCGGCGGCGTAGCGGGCGGCGTTGCGCCGGATGCGGAAGCTGTGGTCGTCGTTCGCCAGCAGCAGCCATGCGTGCCCGGCGCCGTCGAGCCGGGCGAACATCGCCTCGGCGTCGCCGGCGGGCACCTGCTTGTCGCGTTCGCCGTGCACCGACAGGACCGGGCAGCGGGAGGGCAGCGCGGCCGCCGGGTCACCGGCCCAGGCCCGGTCCGCGAACGCCGCGGCCGCGAAGCGGTGCACCTCCGGGTCGCCGCTGCCCGCCAGCACCGCCGGGTGCAGGTAGCCGCTCGTCGTGATCACGCCCGCGACCTCCGGCAGCGCCAGCGACGCGCGGTAGGCGATGAACGCGCCGTGGCTGTGGCCGACCAGGACGATCCGGCCGGACTGGGCGAGACCGAGCCGGATCAGGGCCGCGACGCTGTCGGCGACGTCCTCGACTTCGCGGACGCCGTGCTCGGTGACTGGCACCGGGGGCACCGGCCAGCCGGTGAACGTCGTGCCGCGGGTTTCCAGCAGCACCACGCGGTAGCCGGCGCCGAGCAGGTCTAGCAGGACCGGGTTCCAGCCGTTGCGCCAGCAGGATGCGGGTCCGCCGTGCAGCATCACGACCGTCCCCCGGTCCGGGATCCACGGCTCGTAGGCGAGCGCGGGCAGGTCGAAGCCTTCCCGGCTGGGCAAGCGGACCACGGACGGCGAGACCGGCCGGGACACCGTCGCCGGCGGGGTCACCGGTAGCGCATCGGTGGCGCCCGGGCGCCACCGCCGGACCGCGGGCGGGTGGTCCGGGCCCAGCACGCGGAAGTAGCAGTCGTCGCCGTGCCACTGCGGCGCTTCGGCGCAGGTGCCCGCCGGGGCAGGCACCTCGGTCAGCGTCCGGCTCGGCAGGTCGTGGACGTACAGCCGGGTGACGGGCCAGTCGTGGCTGGCGAACGCGAGCTTGGTCCCGTCGCCGTTCCACACCGGAACGTCGGTCGGCGCGGGCCCGTCGAGGACCTCCATGGTGCCGGCGGTCAGGTCGATCAGCCGGGCTTCGGTGGCCCGCCGCCGCCGGACGAGCACGACGACCGACCGGCCGTCCGGGCTCCAGCGCGCCCGGGCCGGTGCCGCGCTGCGGTTGCCGGCGAGCAGGGTGGTGACCACGCCGTGGTCGAGCACCACGATGTCCTGGCCGGTCTCGGACGCGACGGTCAGCACGATCCGGCCGTCCGGCGCGACGTCGGGCACCGGGTCCAGCCACCGCGGCGAGGCCGGCAGGCACCACAGGGTCTCGGGACGCGCTCCCGGCGTCACGGCGACCCGGGCGAGCACCGGGCCGTCGGCGGTCTGCCAGGTGGTGACGACGTGGTCCGGCCCGGCCCAGGCGAGGGCGCAGGGCTGGCGCGGGGCCTCGATCGCCGTCCGCACCGGTGCTTCCCCGGGGACGGCGGTGAACAGGACGAACCGGTTGTCCTCGTCGGCCAGCTGCGCCCAGAAGGCGATCCGCCGCGGGCCGCCGGAGAGGCCGGCCTGGTCGATGCTCGGCAGGGTGTTCGCCGGTTCGGGCGGGCTCGCCGGACCCGGCACGGTGTGGACGCGCGGGCCGTCGGCGGTGCTCCACGCGACCGCCACCCGGCCGTCGCCGGTCACCGCGAAGGATTCGGCCCAGCCGGTCTCCAGGAACAGCGCGCCGGGACGGGTTGTCGAGGTCGTCGTCATTGCAGGCTCCTTACCGCGCGGGAAGAAACGATGGCGGCGCCCCCGGCGAAGAAGGTCGCGGCGATGATCACGACGGCCCAGCGGGGCTCCAGCAGCGCGCCCAGCCAGCCGAAGAACAGCGGGCCCAGCGGCATCAGCCACTGCACGAAGGACGTCAGGGTGCCGAACGCCCGGCCGCGGAACTGTCTGTCCACATTGGTCTGGACCCAGGAGGACAGGGCGATCTGGCTCGCGCCGGCCGGCAGGCCCATCAGCAGGAACGCGGCCGTGCAGACGACGGGGTCGGGGACGAGGACGAAGAGCCCGAGCATGACGCCCTGGGAGAGGTGGTTGACCGCGAGCACCGGCCCCCGCCGGCGCTTCAGCCCGGTGTGCGCGAACACCCACGCCCCCAGCACCCGGCCGATCGCGTTGGCGGCCAGGAGCGCGCCGAACAGCCAGCTCGCGGTGTACTTCGCCGCGGACAGGTAGGACGGGAGCAGGAAGACCAGCGAGTAGGCCGCGGCTTCCATGAAGGGGAAGACGGTGAACTGCCGGCGGAGCACCTCGTTGCCGAAGATGTACCGCAGTCCTTCCCGGACATCGGCGAGGAGATTTCGGCGGGGGCGCGGCGGTTCCGGCGGCGGCGCAAGGGCCGGCGTCCCGGGTCCGGGAAGCGCTCTCCGGACGTAGAAGACCGCGACCGCGGACACCGCGAACGTGCCCGCGTCGAACCAGAGGAACCCGCTCATGCCGACGAACGGGTACAGCGCCCCGGCCAGCGCGGGGCCGACGACCCCGACGACGTTGATGGTCGTCAGGAACAGCGCGTCGAACTTGATCATCCGGTCGCGGTCGGGGAACAGGTCGGGCAGCCACGACTGCAGCGCCGGGGTGAAGCAGACACCGGACGCCGCCAGCACCGCGGCGCCGGCCAGCAGTGCCGGCAGGCCGGGTCCGTTGCCGAGGAAGAGCACGGCGAACGCGGCCACCACGGCGAACCGGACGACGTCGGTCACGATCATCAGGCCCGGGCGGTTGAAGCGGTCGATCACGACGCCGCCGAACATGCCCAGCAGAGCCACCGGCAACGCCATCGCCGTGCCGAGCAGGGCGGCCGGGCCGATGCCGCCGTCCGTGGTGGCGTTCCAGGTCAGGCCGACCCGGTAGAAGCTGTCCCCGAGCAGGGACACCGCGAGGCCGAGCCACAGTGCGGTCGTGACTCCGGCCGCGACCGTGCGCTTCGGCGCTACTGCAGGCGACGACATCCGTGGTCCTTTCCTGGGTGGGGAGTCGAAGACTGGGTGCGCCCGTCGCGATCGCGACGGGCGCACCCGCTGGGAAACCGTCACTCCGGTGCGGAGCCGGACCCCGCGGCGCGAGCCGGGGGGTCACTCACCGGGTCACGCGCCGTAGCAGTACTCACACAGGGAGAGCACACCGAACTCGTCGAGGAGTTCCTGCTCGCTCACGTCGAGGCTGAACGTGGCGTCCTTCGGAGCCTCGACCTTGGCCTGCACGGTGGTGGTTGCCGACATCATCTTCACCTCCTCTCGTCTGACGGGAGGAAGGTTCGCGCGCCGCCCTTTCCGTCCGCCAAAGATTCACCAACCGGCTACCAACGGCCGGGTTTTGCGGTTGACTGGCGGAGGCCGACCCGAAGGAGCGCGCGTGAACGTCCTGCTGGTCCACGGCGGACTGCACGAAGACATGGACGCCCGGCGATTCTGGGGAAGCACCGGCGTCGTCAGCGGTCTGGAGCAGCGGGGACTGCGCGTCCACGCACCCGACCGCCTCGCCGGCGCCCGCAGCTGGCAGTCCGAAGCGGACCACCTGACGCCGGTGCTTCCTGACGAACCGGTCGTGGTGGTCGCCGGGTCCAACGGCTGCTCGGCCGCCGTCCGGCTGGCCCTCACGCACCCGGGGCGGGTCAGCCGGCTGCTCCTCGCCTGGCCGGCCACCGCCGGGGACACCTCGATCGACGACCGCGTCCGCGAGCGCGTCACCGACCCGGCGATCGCCGCCGAGCTGCTGCGGGGCGAGACGCTGCGCGGGGTCCTCGACGGCGAGCTGGCGAGCCTGCGCGTGCCGACCGGCGTGCTCCCGTCGGCGCCGCACAACCCGGTGCACCAGCGCCGGACGGTGGACGCACTGCTGCGGCTGCTGCCCGACGCACGGGAGCTACCCGGCTTCCCCGAACCGGTGCGGCCCGGGTTCGCCGATCACCAGGACGCGTTCCTCAGCACGGTCACGGCGTTCGCCGGGAGCTGACCTCCCCGGGCCGCCGACCGACGCCGTCGAGGACGAACCCCAGGAGGCGGCGCGCGTCGCCGATCACCAGGACGCGTTCCTCAGCACGGTCACGGCGTTCGCCGGGAGCTGACCTTCCCGGGCCATCAGGGCCGCCGGCCGACGCCGTCGAGGACGAACCCGAGGAGGCGGCGGGCGTCGCCGGGGTCGCCGCCGCCGGCGTGCGCGACCGCCGCGACCAGCGCCATCAGCTCGGCCGCACGCAGGTCCGGGTGCGCGGTCCCGGCAGCCTGCGCGTCGTGCAGCAACGGGACGGCCGCGTCGTCGGTCATGCGATGCCATTCGGCGAGCTGCGGCGCCCCGCTGCCGGCACCGAGGTGGTGGGCGTCGACGAACGCGTCCCGCAGACCCCGGCTGCCGCTGATGTGGTCGACCACCGCGCGCAGCCACGCCGGCAACGCCGCGCCGGCCGGTTCGGCGGCGCGCATCTGTTCGGCCAGCACACAAAGCGCGCCGATGCGCTCTTCGTACACGGCGTCGATCAGCTGCTGCCGCGTCGGGAAGTGGCGGTAGAGCGTCGCGTTGCCGACGCCGGCGGCGCGGGCGATGTCGTCCAGGGACGCTCCCGCACCGTGGGCGTTGAAGGCGCTTTCGGCGGCCGCCAGCAGGTTCCGGCGGTTGCGCTGGGCGTCGGCGCGGGGCTCGGGCATCGGACACCTCTTGCCGATCCGGGGACAGTCCCCGTATCGTACCGGCAGCGTACCGGGGACAGTCCCCGTTACTTGCTTCCCGTGAGGAGACCGAGCCGATGACCCGACCGTCGAGCCCCGCCGAGGTGAACCGGGCGATCCTCGCCGCTCGCGCCGCGGGCGACCTGGACACCGCGTTGAGCTACATCGCGCCCGAATCGCGGGACCAGGGCCACCGCGTCACCCACGCGGACTGGCGGCGGAAGTGGGAGAGCCTGCTGGCCGGGGTTCCGGACTTCGACGTCGTCGTCGAGGCCGACGTGGAGAACGGCGAGTGGGTCGCCCACCGCTACACCGTCCGCGGCACCCACACCGGCGACTTCTTCGGCAGGCCACCGACCGGCGACCGGTTCGAGGTCGCGGGCATGGACATGATCCGGGTGGTCGACGGCCGCCTGGTCGAGCACTGGATGGTCGCCGAACCGTTCTGAGCCAAGCGATCGCGGCGCCGCCTCCTCTTCGGAGACGGCGCCGCGATCAGTTCGGCGAAGATCAGGCCAGGGTGAGGCCGTAGGACGAAAGCTCACGGGTCAGCGGGTAGAAGTAGCTGACGGTCGTGTTCCCGCCGGACAGGGTGCCGAGGCCCTTGGAACCGTCGTAGGCCGGGCCGCCGGAGTCACCGTGGTCGGTGTGGGCGGTGGTCCCGAACTCGTGGTTGAGCACGCCGACGTCGAAGTTGACCGACTGGTCGACCGACGTCACCTGGCCGGTGCCGCCACCGGTGGTCGAGCCCTGCTTGGAGATGCGCTCGCCGACCTGCGGCGCGGCCGCGCTGGTGATGGTCTGGCCGGTGTTGATGCGGCCGGGACCGGAGCCGTTCGGCCGGGTCAGCAGACCGGAGTCCGCGCCGGGACAGTCACTTCGGACGACCCGCGCGCCGCTGACGTCGCCGCCGGACCAGGTGCCGCCGAGGTTGGTGCAGTGCCCGGCGGTGAGCAGGTACGGGGTGCTGCCGCTCTTGACGTTGAACCCGAGCGAGCAGCGCGCGCTGCTGTTCTGGATGGCGTCGCCGTCGGCGATGTACAGCTCGAGCTTGCCGGTCTTGTACTCGACGCGGGCGCTGTCGCCGTACTGCTTGGCGGCGGTGGCGACCTTGTCCGCGGTCGCCTTGGTCGCGGCCGAGAAGATCGTCACGACGACCTGGTTGGTGGAAGTGTCGATGCCCCAAGAGGTTTGCGGCACGTTGCGCACGTTGTCGAGGGCGTTCTTGACCCCGGTCAGCGCGGCGAAGGTGTGGGTGACCTTCTTGGCGGTGAGACCGGCCGCTTCGACTTTCCGCGCGCCGGCGTCGTCCAAGACGTTGACGATCGCCTTGCCGTTGTCGAGGTAGTAACCACCCGACGCGGCACCGAGTGCACCGGTCACCTGGTCGGCCTGGGTCATGGCGTTGCCCTGGGCAAGGGTGAACGCGGCTTCGGCCGACAACGGCGCGGCGTGGGCAGCCGGGACACAAAGCGCACAGGCCAGGGCGGCCGAAGCGAATGCGGTGAAGCCGGCGAGTTTCCGGGAAGTCATCAAAATCCTCCGGGTCGTCTTTGGGGGGAAGACTGGCGTGAGGGGTGCTTGCCACGGTGGAACACTGCGTGACGATCCAGCTTCCGCGGGTGATACACCACCGACGAAGGTTTGTTTTCAACCGAAAGCCCACTTGGAAAACGGACAAACGAGAGTTCACCCGGTAAATCCACCAGCAGTTGTCCGGCGCGGATCACCGGACCACTCCGTCGCGTGGTCACTTCCCGGCAACCCCGGATGTGGCCACCATCGCGTGACCACTTTCCTGCCGCTGCCTCAGTGCGAGCCGCAGGCAGACGCGCTCAGCGATCCGAGAGCCCCGAGCCGGGAGGCGTGGGATCCAGCTCCGTCCGGGGCCATGACTCCGGCGCGGGACCGAACGCGCGTCGGGCGGCTCGGACGGCCAGGGCTGCGACAGTGGCGTTGGCGCCCCCGCCGATCACCGCGCCGATGCCGAACGGAGCCACCCGGCCGAGCACGATGATGCCCTGCTTGGTGCCGTACTTGGTGACGAAGTTCTTGCCCAGGACGCCGTTGATCTGTTTCAACGCCGTCGAGGGCACCTTGCTGACGAGCTGGCGGGCCCAGTGCTGGCCGGTGCGCTCGGCGGCCTTGCCGACGATGGTCGAGGAACCCGACTGGCCGAGCAGGATCCCCATGACCAGCGTCCGCCGGCGTTCGATCTCGTCCAGCGGAACGCCGTGGACCTCGGCGACCGAGAGCACGAACAGGGCGCTCAGTTCGAGCGAAGAGAAGGCCTCGCCCGCCGACAGTGCCAGTGCGACCCCGGTGCCGACGGCGGGTGCGGCCGCGGTGGCTCCGACCGCGGCCCCGCTGCCCGCCAGGGTGCTGACGTACATCCGCTCCAGGGTGCGCACGACCTCCGCCGGCGTTGCCTCCGGGTTGCGCTGACGGGCCCGGGCGATGTTCTTGCGCACCAGCGGTGTCTGCATGCCGATGGCCTTGTCCAGCAGCGCAAGGACCGGCTGCCCCGGCCCGCTCGACGCCGGAACCGGTCCTTCGAGGGCATCAGCGGCCACAGCGAGCTCCTTCGCGTCGTCAAGTTGCCGCACAGTCTCGCACCCACGCGGCCAGAGCCCACCGATCCCCACGCCCGCCGCGTCACGTGCCGGAGTCGCGCGGGGTTTCGCGCCGATACGTCGTCAGTCGGATTCGAGGATTTCCGCCAGCCGGAGGGTGTCTTCGAGGTAGCGCTCGTAGGGGAACCCCGCGGCGATGAGCCCGGCGCGGAACTCGTCGTAGAGCGGCTTCCCGTTGACCTGGAACGCCTTCCGCCCGGTCTCGGTGAGCGTGACCAGCCGCCGACGCGCATGGGCGGGGTCGACGACCACCCGTACCAGGCCGTCCGCCTCCAGGGAGCGCAGCGCCCGGCTGATCGCCGGGTCCGAGACCGACATCGCCTGCGCCAGCCGGTGCTGGGTTGCCGGCTCGATGTCCTCCAGGGTGCCGAGCAGCCGGATCTGGCTGTAGGTCAGGCCGTCCTGGCCATCGGTGCGCCGCCGGGCCGCGTCGCCCAGGAGCATGACCACGCGGTGCAGCAAGTCTGCGAGTCCTTCGTCCACGTGGTCAGCCTAACAGAGTGTTGACTAGTTAATGTTAACCATGCAAGATTCACGGCATGGACAACTTCGGTTACGTCGCCCAGTCAGCCTTTCCCCTGGTCTGGATCCTGGTCCCGGCCATCGGCGCCTACCTGCGCGGCCGCCACGCCGCCTCCGCCCGGGAGCGGCTGGAGATCTGGCAGCGCTGGTGGGCCATCGGTGCCTTCGGCATCGGCAGCCTGTGGATGACGGTGGCGTTCCTCGCCTTCCCGGACGTGATGGCCACCGCGATCGGCTTTCCCCGCACGCCGTTCCTGTTCGAGATCGCCTTCGCCAACCTCGGGCTGGCCATCATGGGCTTCCGCGCCGCTTCGGCGTCGGCGCGCGAGCGCATCACCATCGGCCTCGGCGCCGGCATGTTCCTGTGGGGTGCCCTCGTCGGCCACGTCTACCAGTGGTTCGCGAACGGCGACCACGCCCCCGGCAACACCGGCGGCGTCCTCGTCAACGACCTGCTGATCCCGGCGGTCATGATCGTCCTCGCCGTGCGGTCCCGGCGCCTGGCCGCCACGCCCGCGCCGGCCGTCGCCGCCTGAACCCGCGGGAGCCGACCACCATGGGAACCCAGCACAGCGACAACGAGACCGGCGAAGCGCGCACGGCCGCCGCCGACCGGCTCACCATGTTCGTCGACGCGGTGATCGCGATCGCGCTCACCCTGCTCGCCCTGGAACTGCCCGTCCCCGCCGGCGACACCACCGACGCCATGCTGAGCTCGGCGTTGGCCCACGGCAAGGAGTACCTGGCCTTCGCGCTCAGCTTCACGGTGATCGCCGCCCACTGGCGCGCCCACCACGAGATCTTCCGCTACGTCGGCTCGCTGAGCCCCCGCCTGACCAGCCTCACCCTGGTGTGGCTGTTCATGCAGGTCGTGATGCCGTTCGCCACCCGGGTGCTCACCGCCGACGGCGCCTTCCCGCCCCGGTTCAGCTTCTACGCGCTCGTCCAGGTCTTCGCGTCCGCGACGTTCGCGCTGATCATCCGGGAGATCCGGCGCGAACGCCTGTACCGCACCGACGTCGCACCCCCGGAATTCGCCCAGAGCCTGGTGCGCAGCATCTGCCTGGCCGCCGTCTTCGGGCTGTCCGTTCCCCTCTCGTTCCTGATCACCGGCACCGGCGCGTACCTGTGCTGGCTCGCGGCGCCGATCGTGCTCGCCGCCGCCCGCCGCGTCCAGAGCCGCGCCGTCCGGTGACGCCCTACTCCGGTGCCCGGAAGCCGCCGATCTCCCGCTCCAGCAGTTCGGCCAGCCGGAGCGGGGTGCGGTCCTCGAACATCGGGCCGATGAGCTGCACCCCGACCGGCAGGCCCTCGGGAGACCGGCCCGCGGGGACGGCGGTGGCGGGCAGGCCGGGCATGGTCGCCAGGCCGGCCCAGACGAGCTGGTCGAAGTACGGGTACTCGACGCCGTCGACGTCGACGCGCCGGTCCAGCGGATTCGGGTGGTGGTCGTGCGGGAACGCGGGTGTCGGCGTGATCGGGCACACCACGGCGTCGAACTCGGCGAACAGCCGCCGCCAGCCGTGGCGGTGCACCTCGCGGCGGTTGCTCGCCGCCAGCCAGTCGCCGTGGCTGAGCACCATGGCGCGCAGCCGCACGGAGTCCAGGCTCCGGTCGTCCGCGCTCAGCCCGGCGACGCGGGTCCGCAGCTGCTCGAGTGATTCGACGGGAAACCGCGCGGGCGAACCCGAAATCAGCAACTGCATGTAGAGCGTCGCCGCCTCGGTCAGATCGGGCAGCAACCGGCTGTGCCGGGCGACGCGGGCGCCGCCGTCCACGAGCGCGGCGGCCACCCGGTCCACCCCCGCCCGCACGGCGGACCCGGTCGCGATGAGCGGGTGCTCGTCGAGGACCAGGACCCGGAAGTCGCCGAGCCGCTCGTGGCGGGCGGGCGGCAGCACCACCCGGTGCGCCACGCCGGACGTCAGCGGGTCCGGTCCGGCCATGACGTCGAGCAGGAGCGTGAGGTCACGGGCGGTGCGCGCCATCGGACCGACGACGGCGAGGTCGAGGTCGATCGGCAACGCCGGCTCGGCCGGCGGGACCATCCCGCGACTGGCCGCCAGCCCGAGCGACGGCTTGTGCGCGTAGACGCCGCAGAAGTGCGCGGGGGTGCGCAGCGAGCCGGCGATGTCGGAGCCGATGGACAGCGCGCCGAACCCGGACGCCAGGGCCGCCGCCGACCCGCCGGAGGACCCGCCCGCTGTGCGGCCGCGGTCCCACGGGTTGGTGGTGGTGCCGTAGATCTCGTTGAAGCTCTGGATGTCCTGCAGCCCCAACGGCACGTTGGTCTTGCCGAGCACCACCGCGCCCGCGGCCTTGAGCCGCGACACCTGGACCGCGTCCTCGGCCGGCACGTGGTCCCGGTGCGGCGGCATGCCCCAGGTCGTGGGCAGCCCGGCGACGTTGTACGACTCCTTGACCGTCACCGGAACGCCGAGCAGCGGCCGGTCCTCCCCCCGCGTGCGGGCCTGGTCGGCCTGACGTGCGGCGGCCCGCGCACGGTCGAAGTCGCGCACGCAGATCGCGTTGATCACCTCGTCGTCACGCTCGATGCGGGCGATCACCTCGTCGGTCAGTTCCACCGACGTCACCGCACCGCCGCGCAATGCGACGACGAGTTCTTCGGCCGAGTGAAAGCTCCATTCCATGAATTCGAAGCTATCGACCGGTCACCGAAGCCACGAAATTCCGGTTCACGCAACGGGGCCGGCCTTTGCGCGCCCTCACTCCATTACCAAAGGTGATTCACCGCAGGTCACAGGCCTGAAATGAGGAACCGCGGCCGGCTCGGGCCATCAAATGCCGCATCACGCAACAGGATGGATGTCTCAATTCCCGGCGAAACGGCTCGCCTGCTTCACCCCGAGCCGTCTCGGGGCGCAACCCGTTACCCGGCGGCGTCCTGGAGCCCGGCGGCGAGCAGTTCCCGCAGCGCGTCGGACAGCGACGCGAACATCGGGACGCCCGCGGCCAGGCCGGTGATGCGGAACAGCCGTGCGAGCGTGCGGCTGCTCGCCACCAGCCCGAAGTGCCGCCCCTCGGCCCCGGCGCGTTCGGCGGCCGCCGCCAGGGCGCGGGCGCCGGCGAGGCCGACGAACGCGATCTGGGTGAGGTCCACCAGCGTCGTCCCCGGTGGGGTGTCGCGCAGCTCGCGCTCCAGGATCGGGACGGTCAGGGCGTCGATCTCCCCGGCGAAGGTCAGGATCAGCAGGCCGGGACGGTACTCCGTCCGGCGCGCCGCGAGGGGGCGCGGGCCGGAGACGGGGATCGGTGGCTGAGGGGACACGGGTTCGGCAGGCCTTCCGCGCCGGCGGGCCGGCGTCGCGGGGAAGTGATCAAGGACGGGAACTTGATACCCAAACCTCCGGCCGGGAAACGCGCTATCCGGGTGGGGATTGACCACCCTAGGCTGCACACCGTGATCGACGGTGGTTGGAGCTGGGATCCGTCGCTGTATTCCGGCAGCGCGGCGTACTACGCGCGCGGCCGCGCCGCCTATCCGGACGCCCTCGCGGAGGCGTTCACGGCCGAGCTGGGGCTCGACGGAACCGGCCGACTGCTCGACGTCGGCTGCGGGCCCGGGTCGCTGACCTTGCTGTTGGCCGGCAAGTTCGACGAAACCGTCGGCCTGGACGCCGATCCGGACATGCTCGCCGAAGCCGCCCGGCGCGCGGCGGACGCGAAGATCGGCACCTGCCGGTGGGTGCACCGGCGAGCCGAGGAGCTGCCCGCGGATCTGGGCGAATTCCGCTTGGTCACCTTCGCCCAGTCGTTCCACTGGCTGGACCGACCGGCGGTCGCGACGGCCGTGCACGGGATGCTGGCCGCCGGCGGCGCCTGCGCCCACGTCCACGCCACGACGCACCAGGGCGTCGATCCGGACGACCGAGCACCGCCGCACGACGCGATCACCGACCTCGTGCGGCGGTACCTCGGCCCGGTGCGCCGCGCGGGCCAGGGTGTGCTCCCGGACGGCACGGCGGCGGGCGAGACGGAGATCTACCGCGCGGCCGGCTTCCGCGGGCCGCGGCGGTTCGAGGTGCCGGGCCGGGTCGTCACGAAGGACACCGACGCCGTTGTCGCCGCGGTCTTCTCGTTGTCCAGCGCGGCACCGCACCTGTTCGGCGACCGTCGTGAGGCGTTCGAGGCCGAGCTGCGGCAGCTTCTGCACGAGGCCAACCCGGCGGGCGTCTTCACCGAGCGGCTGCAGGAGATCGCCGTCGACCTCTGGTGGCCCTGAGCCGTTCGGAGCACGGCGTACGGCCAGATCGCGGGACACAACCGGGCTGCCTATGGACAGCCGTCGAACGCCTGTGCTCTGATCACCAACGCCAGATTACAACGTTGTAAGCGGTCCCGGGAACGGAGCAGCCCGTTGGCATCGAACGGTTGGCGGAGGTCCTGCGCGGTCGTCGCGGTCCTGAGCACGGTGGCGGCCTTGACGGTCGCCGGATCCGGACCGGCGGCGGGCACGTCCCGGCCGCGGACGGTCTCCGCGGGCGACGCGCGCTTCCAAGTGCTTTCCCCCACCCTGATCCGGACCGAGTACGCCGCCGACGGCAAGTTCCTCGACCGCCCCACCTTCACCGCGATCGGCCGTGACGCGTTCGGGCCGACGTCGTTCAGCTCGACCACCTCCGGCGGCTGGCTGACGATCCGGACGAGCGCGGTCACCCTGCGGTACCAGCTCGGTTCGGGGCCGTTCACCGCGCAGAACCTCGTCGTGCAGGAGAACGCCGGCCCGGCGCCGGTCACCTCGACGCCGTGGCAGCGCCTGACGTGCGCGGCCGGCGCGCTGTGCGAGGCGGAAGACCTGCAGTACAGCGGGCTGGCCGTCGCCGCGGACCACACCGGCTACACCGGCGGCGGGTTCGTGGCCGGGTTCGAAGGCACCGGCAACTCGCTCTCCGCCGACGTCGACGTCCCCACGGCCGGCGCGTACCGCTTCGACACCCGCTACGCCAACGCCGTCGCCGGGGACGGCCAGCACGTCACGCGCACCCTGTCCCTCTCGGTCGACGGCGGCGCGAGCCAGACGGTCTCCTTGCCGGTGACCGCGGACTGGGACACGTGGAGCGTGGCGTCCGTCCCGCTGCAGCTCGCGGCGGGCCGGCACACGGTCACCCTGACGCGCGCGGCCGCGGATTCGGGCAACGTCAACGTCGACAGCGTCGCGCTCCTGAGCCCCGACGCGAGCTACCCGCCGTCGTCGGCGAAAGCGATGCTGGACTGCCGTTACGGCGTCGACTGCGAGGCGGAGTCCGCGCGCACCGCGGGTTCGGCGAAGCTCGCGTCCGACCACGCCGGGTACGCCGGCCAGGGCTTCCTCGCGGAGCTGAACCAGGGCTCGAGCCTGACCCAGCGCGTGGTCGCCGTGCCCGCCGACGGCACGTACTCGCTGCAGGTGCGCTACGCCAACGGCGTCGGCGGCGACGGCCTGCACCAGACGCGCACCGCGACGGTCTCGGCAGGCGGCGCCACGCAGGTGCTTTCCCTGCCCGCCACGGACAACTGGGACACCTGGGGCACCGCGTCCGTCCCGGTCGCGCTCAAGGCCGGCACGAACGACGTCACCCTCGGCTGCCCCGACCCCGCCAGCTGCCACGTCAACCTCGACACCCTCGCGGTGACGCCCGCCGGGGCGCCCGCGCCGGCGCCGCACCTCGCGCTCGGCGGGTACCGCCGCGGCCTCGACGGCGTGAACGGCGACAACGGCGACCCGAAGACGGTCCCCGGGCTGCTCTACCGCGACGGCTGGTACCTCCTCGACGACACCGTTTCGGCGGTCTACGACCAGCGGGCCGGCAAGCCCACCCCGCGCGGCAACCACGGCGGCCAGCCGTACCGCGACGGCTACGTCTTCGGATATGGCCACGACTACCAGCGGGCGCTGGGCGACCTGGCCACCCTCACCGGGCCGCCGGAGCTGCTCCCCCGCTGGGCCTACGGCGTCTGGTACTCGGAGTACATCGACCGCACCGCGGCGGACTACGAGAACACGATCCTGCCGCGGTTCCGCGCGGAGGGCGTCCCGCTGGACGTCCTGGTCACCGACACCGACTTCAAGGCGCCCGACACGTGGAACGGGTGGGAGATCGATCCCGCGAAGTTCCCCGACCCGAAGGCGTTCTTCGACTGGTCCGCGGCGCAGGGCCTGCACAACACGTTCAACACGCACCCGAGCATCCGCAGCACCGACCCGCAGTTCGCCCAGGCGCAGGCGACGGCCAAGGGCAAGCTCACGAAGACGGCCAACTGCGGGTCCGGCGGGGGCGGCGGTGACTGCTACTCCTTCGACTGGGGCGACCCGAACCAGCTCAAGGCCTACCTGGACCTGCACAAGACGATGGACCGCCAGGGCGTCGACTTCTGGTGGCTGGACTGGTGCTGCGACGGCTCACAGTCCTCTTTGGACGGCGTGACGCCGGACGCCTGGATCAACCAGCAGTACGCCGACGACGCGGACCGCGCGATCGGCCGCGGCTTCGTCATCTCCCGCGCCTACGGTTCGCTGCAGTCGGGCGGCTACGGCAACCCGGCCGCCGTGCCGACCGGGCCGTGGGCCGACAAGCGCTCGGCGATCCACTTCACCGGCGACACGTCGTCCACCTGGGGCACGCTGCGCATGGAGGTCGGCTACACCCCCGGCGAGGCGGCGGCGACCGGGATGTCCGCGGTCAGCCACGACATCGGCGGGCACAACGACACCACCGGCCTGCCCGGCTCCGAGACCTACGACGGCGGGCGCACCAAGAAGCTGCCGGACGACCTGTACGCGCGCTGGGTGCAGCTCGGCACGTTCCAGCCCATCGATCGCCTGCACAGCAACCACAGCGACCGGCTGCCGTGGCAGTACGGGCCCGAGGCCAAGGCGTCGGCGACGAAGTTCCTCAACCTGCGCGAGAACCTCGTGCCCTACACCTACACACTCGCCCAGCAGGCGGCCACGACCGGCGTCCCGGTGACCCGGCCGCTCTACCTCGACTACCCCGAGGAGCCGAACGCGTACCAGCTGGCCGGCGGCGAATACCTGTACGGGCCGGACGTGCTGGTCGCGCCGGTCACCACCCCGGGCACGACGGCGACCACGAACGTCTGGTTCCCGCCGGGTCGGTGGACGGACTACTTCACCGGCAAGACCTACGCCGGCGGCACGACCCAGGCGATCACCACCGACCTGAGCACGATGCCGGTGTTCGTCAAGGCCGGCGGGATGGTGCCGAGCCGGACCGGGAACGTCACCGACGACGTCCGCAACCCGCTCGACGCGCTGACGCTCACCGTCGCCGAAGGCGCGTCGAGCACCTTCACCCTCTACGACGACAACGGCAGCAGCGGCCGGAGCGCGACCACCAAGGTCCGCTACACCGCGGGCAACCACACTGTGCGGATCGACCCGTCCGACGGCTCTTTCCCGGGCCAGGTAAGGGATCGCCGGTGGACGGTGACGTTCCTCGGGGCCACCGCGCCGAAGGCGGTCACGGCCGGCGGTGACCGGCTACCGGCCAGCGCGTACCGCTGGGACGCCGTAACGCACACCCTGACCGTCACGCTCCCGCCGCGGAGCGTCCACGCGCCGGTGACGGTCGCCTACAAGTGAGGTTCGATCACCAGTCGGGGAAGTTCCCTTCGACGCGGCAGGTGACAACGGTCGCACCGTCCGATGTGGACTGTGTCGACAGCGGCGTCGTGGTGAAGGTGAAGCCACCGGCGGGGCGGTCGAGCCAGGCGCGGACGGCCTCCGGCGGCTCCCGGCACGAAGTCACCGACTCAGAGGACGAACCCCGTCGGGAACGGGTCGGCCGGGTCGAGCAGGTAGGTGGCCGTCCCGGTGATCCACGCGCGGCCCGAGAACTCCGGCACCACCGCGGCCATGCCGCCGACCGTGGTCTCGGCGACCAGCTCGCCGGTGAACGTCGTGCCGATGAACGAGCTGTTCTCGAACGGCGTGTGCAGCGGCAGCTCGCCGCGCGCGTGCAGCTGCGCCATCCGGGCCGACGTGCCGGTGCCGCACGGCGACCGGTCGAACCAGCCCGGGTGGATGGCCATGGCGTTGCGCGACGCGCGGGCGTCCGACCCCGGGGCGAGGAACTGGACGTGCTTGCAGCCGCCGATCAGCGGGTCGGCCGGGTGCTTCGGCGGCCGCTGCTCGTTGATCGCGTCCATGATGGACAGCCCGGCCTTCAGGATCCGCTCCTTCTCCGCCCGTTCGAACGGAATGTCCAGTGTGGACAATTCGAGGATGGCGTAGAAGTTCCCGCCGTAGGCCAGGTCGTAGCGCACCTCCCCCAGCCCGGGCACGTCCACGACGGCGTCCCGCTCGGCCAGGAACGACGGCACGTTGCGGAGTTTGACGCGCTCGGCGCGGCCGTCGCGCACGGTGACCTCGGCGTGCACGAGCCCGGCGGGGGTGTCGAGGCGCACGACGGTCGTCGGCTCGGTGACCGCGACCATGCCCGTCTCGACCAGCACGGTGGCGACGCCGATCGTGCCGTGGCCGCACATCGGCAGGCAGCCGGAGACCTCGATGTAGACGACACCCCAGTCGGCGTCCGGGTGGCACGGCGGCTGCAGGATCGCGC
Source organism: Amycolatopsis sp. WQ 127309 (assembly GCF_023023025.1). NCBI lineage: Bacteria > Bacillati > Actinomycetota > Actinomycetes > Pseudonocardiales > Pseudonocardiaceae > Amycolatopsis > Amycolatopsis sp. WQ 127309. The sequence goes on along the minus strand of NZ_CP095481.1, from coordinate 7,196,079 downwards.
CGCTCATCGCGGAATGGCCGCGGGGCTCGTTCATCAGGAACAGCCGCAGGTCGTCGAGGTGCTCCAGGAAGTACCGGCGGCGTTCGGCCATCGTGTCGCCCGGGATGGTCGCGACGCCGCCGGTCACGACCCGCGTCGGCATGCCCTCGGTGTGCGAGTCGACGGCGGTGATCGCGCGCGAGGACCGCATCACGCCACGCCCAGCGCACTCAGCGCGCGGTGCATGTCTTCCCTGACCTGCGCGCGGTTCTCGTCGGTGAGCGGCCCGCGCGGCGGGCGGCACGGGCCGCCGTACCGGCCGACCAGGTCCATGCCCAGCTTGATGGCCTGGACGAACTCGGTGCGCGAATCCCAGCGGAACGCGGCCACCAGCGGCTCGTAAAGCGCTTTCGCCTCGGTGAGCTTGCCGGACGTCGCCAGGTCGAACAGGCGCGCCGACTCGGCCGGGAAGACGTTCGGGAAGCCGGCGAACCAGCCGGTGGCGCCCATCAGCAGGCTCTCCAGCACGACGTCGTCGGCGCCGCTGACCACGGCCAGCTCCGGCGCGCGTTCGCGGATCTCCAGCACACGCCGGACGTCACCGGAGAACTCCTTGACGGCCACGACGTTGTCGATCCGCGCGATCTCGGCGAGCAGGTCGGGCGTGAGGTCGACCTTGGTGTCGAAGGGGTTGTTGTAGACCATGACGGGCAGCCCGACCGAGGCGACGGCCTCGAAGTGGGCGAGCACTTCGCCGCGGTTGGCGCGGTAGAGCGTCGGCGGCAGGCAGAGCACACCGTCGGCGCCGTCCTCGGCGGCGGCTTCGGCCCACTGCTTTGCTTGGTGCGCACCGGGTCCGTGGACGCCGACGACCACGATCCCGTCGTCCCCGACGGCCTCGATCGCGGTGCGGGCGACGCGGCGGCGTTCGATGTCGGTGAGCGAGGAGTACTCGCCGAGGGAGCCGTTGGGCCCGACGCCGCGACAGCCGTTGGCCACGAGCCAGCGGCAGTGCTCGGCGTAGGCGTCGTAGTCGACGGCGAGGCCGGCGGGGGCCGCGTCGTCCGGCCGGTAGGGCAGCGCGGTGGCGACGACGACGCCACCGAGATCACGGGTGCTCATGGGGCTCCTTCTCGGGCTCGGCTAGTTCGCCGAGCCGGATCGGCTGGGCGATCGGACGGTGGTGGCGTTCGGTACCCCCGCAGAGTTCGGCGACGGCCGGGCCGCACATCCGGCCCTGACACGGTCCGAGCCCGGCACGGGTGCCGAGCTTCAGCGCGTGCGAACCGGCTCGGACAGGATCGCTCGCCGCCCGCCGCAGCGCGGCGACCGTGGTCTCCTCACAACGGCAGACGATCGTGTCGGGTCGCAGCCACCCGGTCCAGGCGTGGCCGATGGGATGGGCCGCGGCCAGCCTCTCGGCGAACTCCCGGGTGCGATCCCTGGCGCGACGCAGGCCTCGATCCGGCTCGCCTCCCGCAGCCGCGTGACCCGCGACAGCCCCCTCAGCCGCGGCAGCGATCGCCCCGCCGATCCCGGTGATCTCCCCGGCGGCGAAGACGCCGGGCGCGGTGGTGCGCTGCTCGTCGTCGATCCGCACGAAGCCGCCGTCGAGCACACAACCCGCGGCGACGGCGAGTTCGGGCTGCGGGACGAAGCCGTGCCCCACGCAGACGGCGTCGACCTGGTAGGTCCGTTCGGTGCCGGGGACGACCGACCAGTCGGGGTTGAGCCGAGCGGTCACGACCTCCCGGACCCGGTCGTCCCCGCGTGCCTCGATCACGGTACGGCCCATCCGGTACGGCACGCGGTGCCAGACGAGCGTGGCGGCATAGCGAAGGAGTTCGGCCGCCTTGGTGATGTGACGCGCCAACCGCCACGGCTGCCTGGACCATCCTTTTCGGACAGTCGCATTGGGATTGGCCTCCAATACTGCGACCACCTCGGCCCCGACGCCCAGCAGCGACTCGGCAACGGGCAGCAGAAACGGCCCACTCCCGGCGACAAGCACCCGCCGCCCGACGGCGACACGCTCACCTTTGGCGAGGGCTTGCGCCGCACCGGCGGTGAAGACGCCCGGAAGGTGCCAACCGGGGAAGGGCAGAGTCCGGTCGTGCGCACCGGTGGCCAGAACAAGCGCATCGGGGGCGAGGACGTGCCGCTCCCGAGCGGAGCCGTCGGCAGGACCACGAAGCACGTGGGCCCGCGGTGCACCACCGGTTTCGACACGATCGAGAGCCCAGACCGTACTGTTCGGCCACCACCGGCACCGCGGGTGTTCCAGCACTCGCCGCCGCCGCGTGAAATCGGCTCGGGCGTGTGGCTTTCGGGTCTCGTAGGCCTCCGGCAGCGTTCGGTGGTACTGGCCGCCCGGCACGTCCGCCTGGTCCAGGACCGTGACCTCCGCGCCGGCTCGCAGCGCGTGTTCGGCCGCGGCCAGGCCTGCGGGGCCAGCGCCGATGACGACCACGTGGCGGGTCATGACTTCTCCTGGCGGGTCTGCGTGCGAATCTCGTCACCGTCCGCCGCGCGGCGGCGGCAGGCTCGGACGTCCGGGACTCCGTTCACCGTCAGCACGCAGTCGAAACACGCGCCGATGCCGCAGAACACGCCCCGTGGTGCGCCCGACCGCGTCGTGCGCCACGACAATCGGCCCGACGCCAGCAGGATTCCCGCCACCGTCTGGCCTTCGATACCCGGCAGCGGCTCGCCGTCCACCGTGATGTGGATCGGCGCGCTCATGCCAGCACCGCCCGACGGTCCACCGTGAACTCCTCCACCGGGCAAGAAGGGCCAACTCCGGTCAGCATCTCCCGCAGCAGCAGCGCCGTCCCCACGCTCAGGCCGATGCCCGCCCCCTCGTGGCCGGTCGCGTGCCACAGGTTCGGGAGCCGTGGATCCGGGCCCAGCACCGGCAGGTGGTCGTCCACGTACGGCCGGAACCCGCCGTACGCGCGCATCACCGCCGCGTCCGCCAGCGCCGGGAACAAGCGCAGCGCCTTCGCCGCGATCGCGCCCAGCACGTCCGGCCGGAGCGTGTCGTCGAACCCTGCCTGACGCCGCGACGAGCCGATCAGCACCGTGCCGCCCCACGTCGACTCCACGACGGCGGACGTCTGCAGCTCGCCGCTGTCGGCCCCGACCGCGCCGACGTAGTCCGCGTCGTACACCTTGTGCCGCACCACTCCCGGCATCGGCGTGGTCACCAGCACCTCGCCCCGCCGCGGCCGGACGGCGATCGGGGCGCCGAGCCGCGCGGACACGATCCCGGCCCACGGACCCGTCGCGTTCACCACGACGTCGGCGTCGATCACCTCACCCGGGACACGGACGCCGGTGATCCGCCCGCCGGTCACGACGGCGCCGATCACCTCGGTGTCCGCCCGCAGCCGGGCGCCGTGCGCGAGGGCCGAGCCCAGCAGCGCCAGTGTCGCGCCGGCCGGCTGTACCTGCGCGTCCTCGGGGTAGTGGACGGCCGCGACGACCGATCGGGTCAACGCGGGCTCGAGAGCGGCCACTTCAAGAGCAGTCAACGACTTCGTGACGACGCCGGCGGCGGACTGCGTCTCGGCGAACGCCGTCAGCGCGGCGGCGCCGGCCGACGTGGTGGCGACGACGATGCCGCCCTTGGCGTCGAACTCCGTCGCGGCCGCGGCGCGTGGGTCCCCGGCCGCGATCTCGGCGACGACGCGCGGCCACAGCCGGGCCGACAGCCGCGCGAGCGCCAGCTCGGCACCCGGCCCCTTGTCGGAGACGAGCACGTTGCCTTCGCCGTGCGAAGTGGTCCCGCCGGCCGGCCGCCCGCGGTCCACGACCACGACGTCGAAGCCGGCCAGGCTCAGCTCCCGGGCGCACGCGGCGCCGACGACACCGGCCCCGAGCACGACCACCCGCGTTCCGTTCATCGATCCTCCGCGTTCGTCAAACCGAACGCTAGGTTCTCGGACGGACCGTGTCAACGCCCGGTCGGCAGCACCGGGTGCGGGCGGCCGTCGAGCCGCTCGTCCGCGCGGTACTGCAGCAGCAGCACCGAGTGCACCGGCGCCGCCAGCGCGGTGTAGCAGTGCGGCTCGCGGGCGTCGAACGCGACGTAGTCGCCGGGGCCGGCGTCCACCGTCCGGCCGGCCACCTCCACGCGCAGGCTGCCGGTCTGCACGATGGTGTGCTCGATCCCGACGTGCCCCTGCGACCGCTGCGGCGCGTCCCCGCGCACGACCTGGTCGTAGACCTCGAAGACGCCGTCACCGGTCTCGATCCGGCGCAGCGGGCGCAGGTCGACGCCCTCGCCGCGGAGCACCTCGACCTCAGCCGCCCGCACCACCGTGAGCGCGCCGCCCGCGCGCTGGTCGAGCAGGTCGGAGATGGCCACCTCGAGCACCCGCGACAGGCTGAACACGGTCTCGATCGTCGGGTTCCCGCCGCCGGACTCCAGCTGCGAGAGCGTGGCCTTCCCGATCCCCGACCGGCGGGACAGCTCGGACAGCGACAGCCCCCGTGCCGTCCGCGCGGCCCGCAGGTTGACCGCCAGCATGTCCCGGATCGACGGCGTCGAGTCCTCCACCGCAGCTCCCTTTCGTTCGGCAAACCGTACGATCGGCCCGGCGAATCGTTCGCTTTACCGATCGGACGTCATCATGCCACGCGGACCCAGGCCTCGACCTCCTCGGCCGTGGAGGGGAACGCCGAGGACAGCAGCTCGTACCCGGTCGCCGTGACCACGACGTCGTCCTCGATGCGCACGCCGAGCCCGCGCAGCTCGGGCGGCACCGTGAGGTCGCCGGCGTGGAAGTACAGGCCGGGCTCGACGGCCAGCGCCATCCCTTCGGCCAGCGGCCCCGCCCGGTAGGCGGCCGGGCTCGCGGCGGCGCAGTCGTGCACGTCCAGGCCGAGGAAGTGACCGGTGCCGCAGACGATGTACCGGCGGTGCTGCTGCCCGTCGGGCGAGAGCGCCTCGTCCACCGACACCGGGAGCACGCCCCAGTCGTGCAGCCCCTTCGCCAGCACCCCCAGCGCGGTCGTCTGGAACGCGGCGAAGTCGTGGCCCGCGCGGACCTCGGCGAGCGCGGCGCGGTGAGCCGCGTGCACCAGGTCGTAGACGTCGCGCTGGGCCGCGGTGAACTCCCCGGAGACCGGGAAGGTGCGGGTGATGTCGGCGGTGTACAGCGAATCCAGCTCGACGCCCGCGTCGAGCAGCACGACGCTGTCCTCGGCCACCGGCCCGTCGCAGCGCGTCCAGTGCAGCACCGGCGCGTTCCGCCCGGCCGCGACGATCGACGTGTACCCGGGGCCGGTGCCCTCGGTGCGGGCGCGCCGGTCGAACGTGCCCTGCAGCCAGCGTTCCCCACCACCGCGCACGGCTTCCGGGAGGGCGGCGAGCACGTCGGCGAACCCGCGGGCGGTGGCGTCGACGGCGGCCCGCAGCTGGCCCACCTCCCAGTCGTCCTTGAGCCGCCGCAGCTCCGCGAGGACCGTGCGCAGCCGCTCGCTGTGGCCCTGGCCGTACGCGTCGAGCACCGGGTCGACCCCGGCGGCGACCAGCACCTGCGGGTGCCGGCCGCGCAGGCCGCGGGGCAGCTCCTCCAGCGGGCGGCACTCGAGGCCGAGCGCCTCGGCGTACGCGCCCGGCGTGGCCGCGGACCCGACCCACAGCGGGCTGGTGTCGGCGTCGCCGATGAAGTCGGTCTCGTCCGGCTCGGCCGGGCGCGGGACGTAGAGCGTCGCGTGGTGGCTGTCCCCGGCCGGGGTCAGCACCAGGATCGCGCCTTCACGCCGGCAGCCGGTCAGCCAGACGAAGTCGCTGTCGGCGCGGAAGCCGTGGAAGGTGTCGTTGGACCGCACCACGGCGCGGCCGGCCGCGAGCGCGATCCGGTGCCCGGGCAGCGCCGCGGACAGCCGAGTCCGGTGCGCGGCGGCGGCCTCCGCGGTGCCCGCCGGCACCTCGACGACGTCGGCGGCGGGCTCCCAGCTGTCGCGGATCCAGTTCCGGAACCCCTTCGCGTTCAGCAGCGCGCGCAGGTCGGGCCGGGTTCGGTCGCCGGTCATCGGCTCCCCTTCCAGGTAATGGAGGACAGGCTTTCGCACCGAGCCTCACACCGTGGACGCCCGGGCGGTAATGGCTCGCGGCGATAGACTCCGGCTATGGCCCTGGAGATCCGGCAGCTGCGGGCGATCTGCGCCATCGCCGAGGCGGGCAGCCTGTCGCAGGCGGCCGCCGCGCTGGGCGTGTCCCAGCCGTCGCTGACGTCCCTGTGACATCCGGGCCTCCGCCCCGGGCCGGGGGCTCCGCCACCCGGAACCCCCGAAAAGCCGCTGTGTTGCAGCGCTTCGAGCGGCAGATCGGCACGCCGTTGTTCGTCCGCAGCCACACCGGCGTCACGCCGACCCCGGCCGGCGAGCAGACGCTGAGACGGGCTTTGGTGCTGCTGCTGGACTTCGACCGGTTCGAGGCCGACCTGCTCGGCTCGACCGGCACCGGGCCGCTGCGGCTGGGATCGTCCCAAATGGACTGTCTGCCGACGTTCGTCGAGCGGCTGGACGACGCGCTGCCCGGCGTCGAGGTGACCGTCCACTTGGAACCGTCGAGCGCGGTGCTGGCCCACTCGCTGGCGCGCGCGACCCTCGACGTCGCCGTCATCTCCATGTCGGACGACCAGGAGGTGCCGCTGGCCAAGCACCTCGGGCACCGGGTGATGCTCCCCTGGATCCCGGTCTTCATCGGCCTGCCCGCGCGGCACCGGCTGGCCGGGCGGACCGAGGTCGAGCTGGCCGACCTCGCGGACGACGCCTGGATCGGCCCGCCGGGCCCCGAGGACGGTTCGCTGACGTCGTTGCGCGCGGCGGCCCACCGCGCCGGGTTCACCCCGCGGATCCGCTTCGAGTGCCCGAACGGCGGCGGCCGTCAGCTGGTCGCGGCCGGCCAGGCGGTGCAGCTGGTCGAGCCGACCGCGCCCGAGCAGCCCGGCATGGTCGTCCGGCCGCTGGCCGGCGACCCGATGCGGATGCGGCTGGTGCTGGCCTGGCGCAAGGAACGCGTCACGTGGGACCAGGCCGAGCAGGTCTACCGCGCGGCGATGACGTCCTACACCCGGCACGCGATGGCGCCGGGACCGTTCCGGTCGTGGTGGACGCGCAGGCGGGACGAGCGGTCCTGGGACAGCCTGGTCGGCTACTTCGGCGACGGCAGCTGAGCGTCAGAGGTCGAAGTCCTCGGGCCGGATCCCGTCGAGCTCGGCGCGGAAGCGGGCGACCTCGGCCTCGGTGTCGAGCGCGTCGGTCGCCGGGCCCTCGGCCTCCTGCTCCACCTCGAGCTGCACCGCCGCGACATCGAGCACCTCCTCGGCGACCCGGATCGGCGCGCCCTGGCGCAGGCCGAGCGCGACCGCGTCGCTGGGCCGGGCCGACACGCGGGTGCCGTCGACGAGCACGAGGTCGGCGTAGAAGATGCCGTCGCGGACCTCGGTCAGCTCGACGGCCGCGACGCCTTGGCCGAACGCCGCGAGGACGTCGCCGAGCAGCTCGATCGTGCCGGGTCGCGGCTGCTCGATCTGCTCGCGCGCCCGCACCAGGGCCTCGGCCTCGCCGTAGCCGATCATGATCGCGAGCCAGCGGCGCGCCCCGTCCGGTTCGCGCAGCAGCATGAGCGGGGCTTCCCCCGGCACCGGGACGGCCATCCCCACGACCTCGATCGGGATCACGCTGACCACCGCTCCCTCCGTGTAAAGACTCCTCCGCGCGCCAAGTACCCAGAAAGTCCGGGTTTACACCCTGCTTTCGGCCGCAACTTTTTCACCAACTCGGCCTACCGGGCCTGACCACGCCGAACACCCGGCTCTCCTGCGCTGCGGACAACGCCGGATCCCCTTGCCGGGTGGTGCCGGCCGCTGTCACCGTCACGGGTGTGGAACCGACGATTTCGCGCAGCATCGACGTTCCGGTGGATGCGGCCACGGTGTGGTCGTGGGTCACCGACCTGCCGCGGATGGGCGAGCTGAGCCCGGAGAACGTCGGCGGCCGCTGGCTCGACGGCACCGGCCCGGCGCTGGGCGCGCGGTTCCGCGGCCGCAACCGCAACGGCGAGCTGCGCTGGTGGACGCGGGTGCTGGTGGTCGCCTGCGAGCCGGACCGCCGCTTCGCCTTCGACGTCCGGACGCCGCTCGGTTCGCGCGTGTCGCGGTGGGAGTACGTGCTGACGCCGACCGCGACCGGCTGCGTGGTCACCGAGAACTGGTACCGGATCGGCAGCTGGGTCGTGCGGAAGTTCATGGGGCCGAAGGTCACCGGCCGCGTCGACCGGCCCGGGTACAACGTCGAGTCGATCGAGCACACCCTCGCGGCGCTCAAGGCGCGGGCAGAGTTGCGGGCGGCAGCGTGAGCTAGGTCGCTCCGAACTGGTCAGTCTCTTGTTGAAACTCACTGTCCCGGCTAGGTTGCTTTTTCAAACCTAGGAGGGTCATGACGGACACCGCGCCGAAGCCGGGACTCGTGCTGCTGGTCGTCTCGACGGCGGCGTTCCTGGCCAGCCTCGACACGTTCATCGTCACCATCGCCTTCCCCGGCATCCGGGCCGCGTTCCCGGGCGACGACCTCGCGACGCTGTCGTGGGTGCTCAACGGTTACACGGTCCTGTTCGCCGCGTGCCTCGCGCCCGCCGGGCGGCTCGCCGACCGCTACGGCCGCAAGCGGCTGTTCCTCATCGGCGTCGCGGTGTTCACGCTCGCCTCGGCCGCCTGCGCGATCGCGCCGTCGATCCCCGTGCTGATCGGCTTCCGCGCGGTGCAGGCGATCGGCGCGGCCCTGGTCATGCCGACGTCGCTGGCGCTGCTGCTGACGGCGTTCCCGCCGCACCGGCGGCCGATGGCGGTCGGCGTCTGGGCGTCGGTGGGCGCGGCGGCCGCGGCACTCGGACCGCCGGTCGGCGGCCTGCTCGTCGAGGCGTCCTGGCGCTGGGTCTTCCTGGTGAACCTGCCGATCTGCGCGCTGACGCTGCTGGCCGGCCCGCGCGTGCTGCGCGAGTCCCGCGACACGGGCACCGGCGTCCCGGACCTGCTCGGCGCGGCCGGGCTCCTGGTCGGCGTCGGCGCACTGGCCTACGCGCTGGTCGAAGCGCCCGACCACGGCTGGGGCTCGCCGGCCGTCGTGGCGGCGTTCGTCGTGGCCGTCGTGGCGCTGGCGTGGGTGCCGCTGCGGTCGGCGCGGCACGCCGTGCCGGTGCTGGACCTGCCCGCGCTGCGCGTCCCGACGTTGTGGCTGGCGTGCGTGACGACCGGGGTGTTCGCCGCCGGGTTCGCCGCGATGCTGTTCGGCAACGTGCTGTTCCTGACGTCGATCTGGCACGACTCGGTGCTGCTGGCCGGGCTGTCGCTGGCGCCGGGCCCGCTGATGGTGGTGCCGGTGTCGATCCTCGGCGGCCGCTTCGTGCACCGCTTCGGGCCGGGCCCGATCGTCGCGCTCGGCGGCGTCTCGTTCGGGCTGGGCGTGCTGATCTGGTTGCTGCGCATGGACTCCACGCGCGACTACGCGAGCGCGATGCTGCCGGGGCAGCTGCTGACCGGCATCGGCGTCGGCCTGATCCTGCCGTCGCTGTCCGGCGTGGTGGGCACGGTCCTGCCCGCGGCCCGCTGGGGCGCGGGGTCGTCGATGGTCAACACGACCCGCCAGATCGGCACGGTCCTGGGCACGGCGGTGCTGGTCGCGATCTTCGCGGGCACCCCGGACCTGACGGACTTCCGCCACGGCTGGCTCCTGATCCTCGCGACAGCCGTGGCCACCTCGGCGGGCGGCCTCCTCATCGCGGCGCGGCGCCGGACCGACCACCACGTCGAACTTGAAACTCACGAGACCCAGGCACGGTCCAGCGCCGCGAGCCCGTCGTCGATGCGCTCCACGGGGATCGCGCCGTAGCCCAGCACCAGGCCCTGCCCGGGATAGCCGCCGCACAGGTCGGACAGGGTCTGGACTTCCGCTCCGGCAAGGGAAGCGCGGGCGGCGACGGGCTCGAGGTCGTCGTCGGACAGGGCGCACAGGTGCAGGCCCGCCGCCGACGGGATCAGCCGCAGGCGGCCCGCGAACACCCGGTCCAGGGTCGACGTGATCCGCTCGTGCCGCTCGGCGTACACCTTCGTCGCGCGGCGGATGTGGCGGGCGAACAGGCCTTCGTCGATGAACCGGGCCAGCGCGGCCTGCGCGGGCAGGTCGCCGTGCCAGTCCGACAGCTGACGCGCGTGGCGCAGCGCGTCCCGCAGCGACGCGGGCGCGACCAGGAAACCCAGGCGCAGCATGGGAAGCAGCGTCTTGGAGAACGACCCGACGTAGGCGACGCGGCCGTCGCGATCGAGGCTCTGCAACGGCTCCAGGGGCCGGTCGGAGAACCGGAACTCGCTGTCGTAGTCGTCCTCGACGATCACCGCGTCCGCCCGCTCGGCCCACGCGAGCAGCGCCGTCCGCCGCGACAGCGACATCGGCGTGCCGAGCGGGAACTGGTGCGACGGCGTGACGTACACCAGCCGCGTCCGCGGGGGCAGCGCGGCAACGTCGAGACCTTCGCCGTCCACCGGCACGCCGACGACTTCGGCGCCGTGGGACGCGAAGAGGTGCTTAGCCAGCCGGTAGCCGGGTTCCTCGATGGCCACCCGGTCCCCCGGCTCGAGCAGCACCCGGCACAGCAGGTCGAGCGCCTGCTGGGCGCCTTGGGTGACGAGGACGTCGTCGGCGTCGGCCCGCACCGAACGCGCGACGCCGGCGTGCCGGGCGATCGCCGCGCGCAGGCCCTCGTACCCGCCGGGGTCGACGTAGTGCGCGAAGCCGACGGCGTCCCGCAGCTCGCTCGCGAGCAGCCGCCGCCACGTCTCGAGCGGGAACAACGCGACGTCGGGGATGCCGACGCGGAAGTCGTACTCCGGCGCCCGCGCCACCGGGGCGACCGGCGGCGGCAGCGACCGCCACACCGCCTTGGGCTGCGGCCCGGCCCCCGACGGGGCCTTGCGCGGCCGGGTCCGCGCGGGAAGTTCCGCGCAGACGTAGGTGCCGGCGCCGACACGGCCGGCGAGGAACCCGTCGGCGGTCAGCCGGTCGTAGGCCACCGCGACGGTGTTGCGCGAGACGGCCAGCCGCCGCGCCAGCTCGCGCGTCGGCGGCAGCCGCTCGCCCTCGCGCAGCCGGCCGTCGAGGATGGCGTCGCGCAGCTGCCGGTAGATCCGGACGCTGAGGTCGCCACGCCCGGCCAGGCTGACGTGGAAGTCCATCCGGCGACCCTACATTGGCCCAGTGCACGAGGTCATAATTGGATCTGGGATCGGGCCAACCCGGGCCCTAACGTAGCTCTCATGACGGTGACTCCGGAACGCCCCGCGAAGGCTCCGAAGACGGCGCCCGGACGGCTGCTCGCGGCCGCCCAGCTGGCCGGCTCGCTCGGCGACGGCGCGTTCCTGACCTGCTCGGTCCTGTTCTTCACGCGGATCGTCGGCCTGAGCCCGGCCCAGGTCGGGCTCGGCCTCACGCTCGGCTGGGCCGTCGGCTCGGTCGCCGGCGTCCCGCTCGGGCACCTCGCCGACCGCCACGGCGCCCGCGGCTCCGCGGTGCTGCTCGCTCTGGCGACGAGCGTGTCCATCCTCGCCTTCGTGGTCGTCCGATCGCCGCTGCTGTTCGTCCTGGCCGCCTGCCTCTACGGCAGCTGCCAGACCGGCCTCGCCGCCGCCCGCCAGGCGCTGCTGGCCGCGCTCGCCGACCCCGAGCACCGCACGCGCATCCGGGCACAGCTGCAGTCCGCGGGCAACGCCGGTCTCGCCGTCGGCGCCGGGCTGGGCGGGCTCGCGTTGTCGGCCGACACGGCGTCGGCCTACCTCACGGTCTTCGCGCTCGACGCCGTGAGTTTCGTGGTCACCGCGGCATTGCTCCTCGCACTCCCGACCGTGGCGCCGTCAGCGCTCCCCGAAACCGGCGAGCCGAAACTGGCCGTGCTGCGCGACCGGCCCTACGCCGTGGTGACGCTGCTGAACGCGATCCTGTTGCTGCGCATGCCGTTGCTGAGCGTCGCGATCCCGCTGTGGATCGTGGAACGCACCGCCGCGCCGGGCTGGACGGTGTCCGCGCTGTTCGTGCTCAACACGGTCGTCGTGGTGGTGCTGCAGGTCCGCGTGGCCGGCCGGCTGGCGAGCATCGGCTCGGCGGCGCGGATGGTCCGCCGGTCCGGGGTGCTGCTGTTCGCCTCCTGCGTCGCCTTCGGGTTCTCGGCGCTGGGCACCTCGCCGTGGGTCGCGTTCGCGGTGCTGGTCGTCGGCGCGCTGGTGCAGGTGCTCGGCGAGATGCTGCAGTCGGCGGGCTCCTGGGAGATCGGCTTCGCGCTCGCGCCGGCCGACAAACAGGGCCAGTACCAGGGGTTCTTCGGCACCGGGGTGTCGGTGGCGCGCGCGATCGGGCCGGTGCTGCTGAGCACGGTCGTCATCGGCTGGGGCCTGCCCGGCTGGCTGCTGATGGGCGCGCTCTTCCTGGCCGCGGGCTTCGCGATGGGCCCGGCGGTGCGGTGGGCCCGCGCAAACGCTACGACTTCAGCTGCCGCGCGTTGAGCCCGTACTGCGCCATCTTGCGGTAGACCGTCGCGCGGCCCACGCCGAGTTTCGCGGCCGCGTGCACCACCGTCGCCCCCGGTTCCGACAGGCACCGCACGATCTCGTCGCGTTCCAGGGCCTGCAACCGGCTCAGCCGGTGCCCCGTCCCGCTGAACACCTCCGCGGGCAGGTGCGGGGTGTCGACGACGTCCGAGCGCGCGGCGGCTTCGCGCATGACGCGCCGAAGCTGCTTCGCGTTCTCCGGCCAGTCGTAGGCCATCAGCGCGCGCGACGCCGCCGACGTGAACGTGACGTCGCGGCCGCGGTCCCGCCGGGCGAAGTGGTGCGCCAGCGGGAGGACGTCGTCGGGGCGGAACCGCAGGGCCGGCACCTCGACGACCCGGTCGACCAGCGGGCTCAGCGCCGCGGGCAACGCGTCGGCGTCCTCCGCGGTCAGCACGAACGGGACCGGGCCGCCCGCGTGCCGCGCCTCGGTGAACAGCCGCGCCAGCTCCCCCGCCGCCCACGCGGGCAGCGCGTCCACGCCCGACACGATGACGCACGTGTCGTCCTTCGTCAGTTCGGGCGTCCAGAGCGTGAGCCACGTGTCGACGTCGTCGGGCGCGGGCGGGCGCGCGTTGAGCACGCGGTCGCGGGGCCGCACCTCCCGGTGCGCCAGCGACGCCAGCGCCGTCTTGCCCGCGCCCGGTTCGCCGACGACGGCGACGACCCGGCCGCCGGCCAGCGCCGCCCGCGTCTCGGCGACCGCCGTGGTCCAGGCGGGTGAGAGCCGCGGCAGGTCACCGGGGTCGACGCGGTCGGCGTACACGCGGAACACCTCGCCGCGCGGGGTCGGGCGGGCGATCCGGCCGGACGCGCGGGCCAGCATCAGCGCCGCGGTGTTCCCGGCCGCGGCCTGGGCCAGCGCCAGCAGCAGCTCGGACGACTGCTCCGACCACGTCGTCAGGTTGACGCTGCCGGCGAGCGTGCCGGTGATGGGATCCAGCACCGGCACCGCCGCGCAGGTGTAGCCGCGCAGGTCGGTGCAGTAGTGCTCGCCGCCGCGCACCAGCGACGGCGCGCGGTCGGCGAGCGCCAGGCCGAGCCCGGTGGTGCCCGCGTTGCGCTCGGCGTAGGAGAAGCCGGGCGCGAGGTGCACCTTGTCGAGCGAGCGGCTGATCGAGACGTCCGTGCACAGCCGGCTCAGCACCAGGCCTTCGCTGTCGGTGATCATCAGGCTGATCGGCTCGTTGGCCAGGGTCGCCTGCAGGCCGCGCAGCACCTCGGTGCCGCATTCGTAGAGCAGCGAACCGGTGTCGACCGCGCCCGAGAACACCGGCAGGACCTCGTCCTCGGGCACGCCGTAACGCACGCTGCGCTGCCAGGACGCCCGCAGCCGGGGCGCGATCGCGGCGGCTCCGCGCACGTCGAACGAGCGCGTGACGTGCACCTGCGGCTGCTCCACCTCGACCTCCGCTGCGTCGGACTCCCCCAAGCTACGTCCGCCGGCCGCCCTCGCCTGTCTCATATCGAGACACCGGGTGGGTCCCTGACCAGGGCCTGCGTGCCTACCGTCGCCAGCACGGGCCAACGGCGGTCACGAACGCGGAGGACGCACATGTACAGCAAGGACGGCGAAAACTACTTCATCGTGGACGCCCACGTGGCGCTCTGGGACGCGCGCCCGGAGAACCAGCGCAACATCCACGGCAAGCAGTTCATCGACTGCTTCTACGACTACCACCGCAACCTCAGCCCGGAGTCCGAGGTGTGGCCGTACGAGGACTACCTCTACCAGGGCGGCGAGCGGCTGGTGAAGGACCTGTTCGAAGACGGCTACGTCGACCACGCGATCTTCCAGCCGGCCCACCTGGGCGCGTTCTACCACAACGGTTTCGGCCAGACCGAGGAAGCGTTCGCGCTGACGCGGAAGCACCCGGGCAAGCTGACCTACAACCACAACTTCGACCCGCGGCTCGAACAAGCGGGCCTCGACCAGTTCCGGCGTGACGCCGAACGCTTCGGCCTCAAGGGCGTCAAGCTCTACACCGCCGAGTGGCAAGGTGACTCGCGCGGCTACAAGCTGAACGACCCGTGGACGTACAAGTACCTGGAAGCCTGCCAGGAACTGGGCGTCAAGAACATCCACGTCCACAAAGGACCGACGATCCGGCCCCTCGATCGCGACGCCTTCGACGTCGCCGACGTCGACCACGCGGCCACCGACTTCACCGACCTGAACTTCGTCGTGGAGCACTGCGGGCTGCCGCGGCTGGAGGACTTCTGCTGGATCGCCACGCAGGAGCCGAACGTGCACGCGGGCCTCGCCGTCGCGATGCCGTTCATCCACACCCGGCCCAAGTACTTCGCGCAGATCATCGGCGAGCTGCTGTACTGGCTGGACGAGGACCGCATCCAGTTCTCCAGCGACTACGCGATCTGGACGCCTCGCTGGCTGGTCGAGCGGTTCGTCGACTTCCAGATCCCGGAGGACCTGCCCGAGTACGCGCCACTGACCGTCGACCAGAAGAAGAAGATCCTCGGGCTCAACGCGGCGAAGATGTACGACATCCCGGTGCCGTCGGAGCTGCAGCTCGCGCCCATCGAGACGCAGGCCGTGTCGGTGGCCTGAGGTGGACGCCTACACCGCGCTGGACGCGGTCCTCGACCCGGAGCTCGACGAGCCCATCACCGACCTCGGCTTCGTGCACTCGGTCGACGTCGACGGCGGGCGCGTCACTGTCCACTTGCGACTCCCGACGTCGTTCTGCGCGCCGAACTTCGCCTACCTCATGGCGTCGGACGCGAAGGACGTGCTGACCGCGTTGCCGTGGACGACCGAAGTCGTGGTCATGCTCGACGACCACCACGACTCGGACCTGATCAACCGCGGCCTCGCCGCCGACGCGGGCTACCGCGGCACCTTCGGCCACGAGGCCGAGGAGGATCTCGAAGAGCTCCGGCAGACGTTCCGCCGCAAAGCCCACCAGGCCGCGATGGAACGCGCTTTGACGGTGTTGCTGCGCGCCGACGAGCACGTCGACCTGCACGCGGTGACGCTGGCGGACCTGCCGCCGGTGCCCGCTTCGCACGCCCTGCTGCGACGTCGCGAGGCGCTCGGGCTGTCACTCGAGCCGTCGGCACCGGTGCTGGTCGACGAGCACGGGACGCCGTTCCCGCGTGCGGAGATCCCGCTGCGGCTGCGGTTCGCGCGGTCGGTCCGGATCTCCATCGAGGGCAACGCCCACTTCTGCCGCGGCCTGCTCCGCACCCGGTACCCGGAGTCCACTGTGGAGGCGTCCTGAACGTCGCCGCCCGGAAAGGCACGGCACAAAAGCCGTGAAGGCCTCCTTACCGGCCATAAGAGCCGGTAAGGAGGCCTTCACGGCTTTTCGTCACTGGCTCGGTGGCGCCGCCGGGGCCTGGTGCAGTGCGAGATCCGGGCCGGCGGCGGTGTCCTGGGCCCAGGCTCCGGACTCCGCCGTCCACGTCTGGCCGGCGAAGCTCACCCTGTCGACGCCCAGCGCCTCCGCGCGGCCGACCAGCCAGGTCGCGTACGTCCAGCCCTGGGCCGCCGGGTGTGCTCCGCTCAGCTTCGCGGTGCCCAGCTCCGCCGTCGCCGCCGCCGCCACGTCCGCGGGCGGCGCCAGGGTCAGGTTGCGGCAGGTCAGGGCGGCCGGCCACTGGCCGTTGAACGCCGCCGCCATGCCGCGGGCCTGCGTCTCCCACTGCGCGTACGCGTCCGGGGCGCCGGAGCGCTGGATGGCCTGGGCCGCCTCGGTGATCGGCATCGTCTCCCAGCCCGGCAGCTTCTCGAGCTTCTCGTAGAACGCCGTCGACGCGTAGACCGGGTCGCGCAGCTGCGCGACCGTGCCCCAGCCCTGGCTGGGCCGCTGCTGGAACAGCCCGACCGAGTCGCGGTCACCACCCTCGAGGTTCTGCAGCTTCGACTCCTGCAACGCCGTGGCCAGCGCGACCGTCGCCGCGTGGGCGGGCAGGCCCAGCTTCGTGCCGACGGCCGAGATCGTCGCGGCGCTGTTCATCTGCTCCGGGGTGAACGTGAAGGCCCCGCCGCCGTCCCCCGGTGGCGTCACCGTGCACCCGGGCGACCGGACCGGGCTGCGCACGAGCACCGCCACCACGACGATCCCCGCCGTCAGCACGACGACCGCCCCCAGGAAGATGGCCACCTTCAGGCCACATCCACGCACACTGCCTCCCCATCACCCGTTCGCACCAGTCTGCCCTCTCGGAGGACGCGGGGCGCGGGCCGGGGTTCAGTCGCCAGTACCGAGGAAGATCGGGTTCGACATCGCGACCATGGCGTTGGGCGACGTCGTGTTCGGTCCGCCCGAGGGCCGCCGCACCTCGACGCGCACCCAGCGGCTGTAGCGGGGGTAGGTGGTCCAGGTGACGGTCGCCACCCCGGCGTCGCCGACGGTCTCGACGTGCTCCGGGCCCAGCTGGTCGAGGAACGTCACCGTGGTGCCCGGCACCCCGCCGACGACGGCGCGCACGGTCACCGGCGTGCCGATTCCCACCGGGAGCCGGTCGCCGATACCCGCCGACCGGCCGCCACCGGCGACCGTGAAGTCCAGCTGGACCGCCGCCGACTCGGCCAGCCACGACCGGCCGGCCTTCAGCCCGGCCAGCAGTTCCCGGCGCCGCAGCCGATCGGCGAGCACGACGGTGTGCGGCAGCGCGACGCGCTGGTCCGGGTTGTGCGCGTCCGAGTCACCGATCGCCGGGATGAACCGGCCGCCGCGCAGCAGGCCGTCCCAGTGGATGACGCTCGCCTCGTCGTCCTGGGTCCACGGGCCGTTCCACACCTCGACGAGGTCGGCGATCTCGTAGGCGAACTCGTACGTGCAGCCGAAGCAGTTGGCGAACGGGTGCGCGGCGGTGACCAGGCCGCCCGCGCGGTGCACCTGGTCGGTGAACCGGCGGAAGTCCCGCGGATCGGCCGCGCGGTAGCGCCAGTCGATCCAGGTGCCGGCGGGCAGGCCGATCGCGGGCCAGTGCCCGGACCGCGTCGTCACCTCTTCGCCGTTGAGGATCAGCAGGTCGTCGACGGCGTGCTCGCCCCACCGCAGCTGCGCGCTGGACGTGTTGTGGTCGGTGGAGACGATGAAGTCGAGGCCCGCGGCGCGCGCGTCGGCGACCAGCTGCTCGGGTGTGCGGCGGCCGTCGGAGTGGACGGTGTGCAGGTGGCTGTCACCGCGGTACCAGGCGCGGCCCTTCTCCCGGGCGGGCGCGGTCTCGGGCGCCGGGTTCGGCCTGAACGGCGGGCCGTCCGGCCCGAAGGTGAGCGTGATGTCGACGCGATAGTTCAGGCCCTGCGGCGCGACGGTGTACGGCCCGAGGATGACGTGCCAGCGGCCGGGCTTGACCGGCCCGGCGAGGTAGCCGGGCGTCGCCTCGGACGCGCTGATCGAGAACCGGTCGCGGAAGCCGCCGGACCAGCCGCGGAACCCGCGGGTGTTGCCCAGCTCGTGGCCCTCGGGTCCGAACACGCCGATGTCACAGGCGTTCCCGCGGGTGCCGGCGGGCACCGGGGGCTTGTCGTAGGAGTACACGACGTCGATCTGCTTGACGCCGCGCGGGACGTCGACGGGCAGGTAGTACCAGTCCGGGATGTCGGGGGTGAAGGTGCCGGTGACGGTCCGGGTCCGGGTGCCGCTACCGCCCGGCTGCTCCGCGAACGCGACGCCGGGGAGCAGCCCCGAGGCCGCGGCCAGTCCGCTCGCGCGCAGGAGCGTGCGCCTGCTGAAATCCATGCCGACCTCCGCATCGGTGACGGCCCGACGCTAGGCCGCCAACGCGAACGCGGACGAGAACCGGCGGTGAACTCTTCACCGGCCGGCGCGCTTGGTGAAGACTTTCGCCACCGCGACGACGGCGACGACCGCGACGAGCCCGAGCCGCGTCACGTCGACGGCCGGCACCCACTTCGCGGAGCCGTCCCGCAGGACGAACGCCCCGGCGGGCCGCGCGAGCACCCCGAACCCGGCGCCTTCGCGCAGGGGCAGCGTCTCCGCGGCGCCGCCACCCCCGCCCCCGAACACCGTGGTCGCGGGGATGACGACGACGCCGTCCCGTTCGACGGGCTCGCCGTAGACCAGCTTCGCGGAGAAGAGGTCCCGCGCCACCGAGGCCAGCTGTGCGAACTCCATCCGGCCAGCCTGCCCGCGGTTCCCGGGTCGCCGCGTCTCATGCGCGGCGGATCCCGGGGCGACCCATGGATGCAGGACAGCCGCCACTCGCCGCGGCCGCCGTTCGTCCGTTCGGGCGAAACGGGCGGGATACGCGAGCAATCCGCCACCGCCGCGCGACATGGAGGCTGGATTTCGAGAGCGCCGGACGAGGCAAGCCGCGACCCGCTCGACCACCGCGTCAAGACCACGAGGAGACACCGATGGGCCTGTTCGGCGGCAAACCCCAAGCCACATCCTGCTTCTTCTGTTCCGTCGATGTCGAGAAGTCGGGCCTGATGGCGCACTACAGCATTCATCTGATCGAAGTCGTGGACAACAACGGCCGGCAGGCCTACACGTTCACCTGCCCGCGCTGCGGCACGATGGACCAAGCCTGGGGCGGCGGCCGGCCCAACCCGCTCTCCAACGCCACCTCGGCCGTCGCCGTGCACCTGATGGACCGCCACAGCATCCCGTTGCCCTGAGCCCGCGAGCGCGGATCGGCGGCGGGCCTGTTCGGCGGCAAACCCGGAATTCCGGCCGTCCGGGGTGTGAACCGGGTGTATCCGGGGCATTAAACCCCGACACCTGTGCTCGGGAGAACGCCCGCACCGAGGGAGGACGCGATGACCTTCGACTTCGTCAGCCGCTGGCTGGGCCGGCAGCACGACCGGCCCGGGGTCTCCGTGGACCTGTCGTGCGGGGGCCGCGTCACCCTGCGGGAGGTCGACGGGAAGCCCGTTCTCGCGATCACCACCGCGCCCGGGCCGGACGGGCGGTGCAGCGTGGCCGCCGTGCCGTTGTCGGCGGCCGAGCGGCGGGAACTGGGGCAGGTACTGGAGTCGGACGTGCTGCTGGCCTCCTGAACATAGGGGTCGCAACAAGATGTTTTCCTAGTCACCCTCGGCGTAGGGTTCCCGTGTGCTTTGTGGCAGACCTCGCGAGAATCCGGCACCGCGCAGTGTGGCGCGGGTCGCCTTTTGTAGGGTTCCCACAAAGCATCGCCTCCGGCATGCGCCATGCCGGACATTGGCCCACCCGTCGGTGATCGACCAGGGTGTAAGCAAGTGCAGGCGACGCTCCGGGACCCGGACGTCGCCTTCTGTGCGTGGGTACTTGGGAGGCTCAGCCGGTGTTCAGTCGTGTCGCCATCGTCAACCGCGGAGAGGCCGCGATGCGGCTGATCCACGCCGTCCGGGATCTCTCCGCGGAAACCGGGGAGCGGATCGAGACGGTCGCCCTCTACACCGACGCGGACCGCACCGCGACCTTCGTCCGCGAAGCCGACATCGCCTACAACCTCGGCCCGGCCTCGGCCCGGCCGTACCTCGACCTCGAGGTGCTGGAGAAGGCGCTCGTCGACACGAAGGCCGACGCCGCGTGGGTCGGCTGGGGCTTCGTCGCTGAAGACCCCGCGTTCGCGGAGCTGTGCGAGAAGGTCGGCGTCACGTTCGTCGGCCCGAGCGCGGACGCGATGCGCAAGCTCGGGGACAAGATCGGCGCGAAGCTGATCGCCGAAGAGGTCGGTGTCCCGGTCGCGCCGTGGAGCCGCGGCGCGGTCGCCACCCTCGAAGACGCCCTGCGCGCCGGCGACGAGATCGGCTACCCGCTGATGCTCAAGGCCACCGCGGGCGGCGGTGGGCGCGGCATCCGCATGGTCGCCTCCGGCGAGGACCTCGCCGACGCCTACGAGCGCACCAGCCAGGAAGCGCTGCGCGCGTTCGGCTCCGGCGTCGTGTTCCTGGAGCGCCTGGTCACCGGCGCCCGCCACGTCGAGGTCCAGGTGATCTCCGACGGCGGGACGGCGTGGGCGCTCGGCGTGCGCGACTGCTCGGTGCAGCGCCGCAACCAGAAGATCATCGAAGAGTCCGCCTCCCCCGTGCTGGGCCCCGAGCAGACCGCCGAGCTGAAGGCCTCGGCCGAGCGGCTCGCCGTCGCCGTCGGCTACCGCGGCGCCTGCACCGTCGAGTTCCTCTACCACCCGGGCGACCGGCTGTTCGCCTTCCTCGAGGTCAACACCCGGCTGCAGGTCGAGCACCCGATCACCGAGATCACCACCGGCACCGACCTGGTCAAGCTGCAGCTGCACGTCGCCGACGGCGGCAAGCTCGAAGGCGACCAGCCGGCCGAGAGCGGCCACGCCGTCGAGGCGCGGCTCAACGCCGAGGACCCCGACCGCGACTTCGCCCCCTCCCCCGGCCGCATCGCCCGGCTGGCGCTGCCCGCCGGCCCCGGCATCCGCGTCGACACCGGCGTCAGCGAAGGCGACACCATCCCGGCGGACTTCGACTCGATGATCGCCAAGATCATCGCCTACGGCCGCAACCGCGACGAGGCCCTCGGCCGGCTGCGCCGCGCGATGGCCGAGACCACCGTGATCATCGAGGGCGGCGCGACCAACAAGAGCTTCGTGCTCGACCTGCTCGACCAGCCCGAGGTGATCGACGCCAGCGCCGACACCGGCTGGATCGACCGCGTCCGCGCCGAAGGCCGCCTGGTCACCCACCGGCACTCCGCGATCGCACTGGCCACGGCCGCCATCGAGGCCTACGAGGACGAGGAAGAGCTCACCGTCCAGCAGCTGCTGAACACCGCGCACGGCGGCCGCCCGCAGGTGCAGCACGAGTCCGGCCGCCCGCTGGACCTCAAGCTGCGCGGCGTCGGCTACCGCGTCGGCGTCGCCCGCATCGGGCAGCAGCGCTTCCGCGTCGGGATCTCGGCCGGCGGCTCGGACGTCCACCACGCCGACGTCGAGGTCAAGCGGTTCGACGCGCACAGCGGCCAGATCGTCGTCAACGGGCAGCGCTTCCGGATCACCGCCGCCACGCACGGCCCGACCCACCTCGTCGAGGTCGACGGCGTCACCCACCGGATCAGCCGCGACGAGGGCGGCGTCGTCCGCTCCCCCGCGCCCGCGCTGGTCGTCGCGACCCCGCTGTCGGTCGGCGACGAGGTCGAGGCGAACGCGCCGATCCTGGTGCTGGAGAGCATGAAGATGGAGACGGTGCTGCGCGCGCCGTTCCGCGCCCGCGTCCGCGAGTGCCCGGTGTCGGTGGGCAGCCAGGTCGAGACCGGCGCGCCCCTGATGCGGCTGGAGCCGCTGGCCGAAGGCGCCGAGGAAGAGGACACCACCGAGGCCGAGACGGTCGAGATCGAGCTGCCGGCCGAGCCGTCGGGCGTCTCCGCCGAGGCCCGCGTCGAGCGGGGCCTGCAGGACCTGCGCAGCCTGCTGCTGGGCTTCGACGTCGACCCGGCCGAGCGCAAGCGCGTCCTCGGGGGGTACCTGGCCGCCCGCGCCGAACTGAGCGGCCGCCCGGTCGAGGGCGAGCTGGAACTGCTGACCGTGTTCGCCGACCTGTCCGAGCTGAGCCGCAACAAGCCGGGCGGCGAGCTGGACACCGAGCCGGACAGCCCGGTGCACAGCCCGCGCGAGTTCTTCCACAGCTACCTGCAGAGCCTCGACATCGAGCGGGCGGCCGTGTCGCCCGGCTTCCAGGCCAAGCTGACGAAGGTGCTCGGCCACTACGGCGTCACCGACCTCGACCGCACGCCGGAGCTGGAAGGCGCGGTCTTCCGGATCTTCCTGGCGCAGCAACGGATGCCGGGCGATTCAGGAGTCGTCACCGAGCTGCTGCGGCAGTGGCTGGCGGGCGCGCCGCCGCTGGAAGCCGACAGCGAGCGCGCCGGGCTCACCCTGGAGCACCTCATCGAGGCGACGCAGGTGCGCTTCCCCGTGGTGTCCGACCTGGCCCGTGGCGTGGTGTTCCGCTGGTTCGCCCAGCCGCTGCTGCGCCGCGGCCGCGCCCGCACCTACGCCTCGGTGCGCGACCAGCTGCGCCACCTCGACCACCACCCGGACGCCCCGGACCGTGCCGAGCGGATCCAGACGATGGTGGCCTGCGCCGAACCCCTGGTGCGGCTCATCGGCCAGCGGATCGGCCGCCCCGGCCGCGACCACGCGCCGCTGCTGGAGGTCCTGACCCGCCGCTACTACGGCAACCGCGGCCTGTCGGGCGTCACCGCGCACGACGTCGCGGGCTGCCGGTTCGTCACGGCCGAGCACACCGGGCGCAACGGCGTCACGCGCGTGGTCACCACCGCCGTCGACATCGCCGCCCTGCCCGACGCGATCGGCGCGATCGGCACGTTCGCCGTCGACGTCCCGGACCACGGCCTGGTCGCCGACCTCTACGTCACGTGGGAGGACCAGCCCGACGCCGACGCCATGGCCGTGCGGCTCGGCGAGGTGCTCGCCGGGCTGTCGCTGCCCGCCGGGGTCCGCCGGATCACCACCACGGTGGCCGGCACCAGCGGCGCGGTGATGCACCACCACTTCACGTTCCGCCCCGACGGCGCCGGCTTCGCCGAGGACCGGCTGATCCGCGGCCTGCACCCGATGATCGCGCAGCGCCTGCAGCTGCAGCGGCTGCGCGAGTTCGACCTCACCCGGCTGCCGTCGTCGGACGAGGAGATCTACCTCTTCAAGGCCGTCGCCCAGAGCAACCCGGCCGACGAGCGGCTCATCGCGATGGGCCAGGTCCGCGACCTGACGCCGCTGCGCGAAGCCGACGGCCGGCTGGTGTCGCTGCCCGCGGTCGAGGACGCGATCACCGCGTGCCTCGACGCGATCCGCAACATCCAGGCGCAGCGGCCGCAGAACAAGCGGTTCGACACCAACCGGATCATGATGTACGTCTGGCCGTCGACCGAGATCACCGCCGAAGAGCTGAACACGCTGGTCCAGCGCATCCTGCCGACCACGGCGGGCGCCGGGCTGGAGGAGGTCCAGTTCCTGGCCCGCCAGCGCAACGGCGCGGGCGAGCTGACCGAGATCGCCGTCCGGATCACCCTCGACCCGGGCAACGGCGCGCGCCTGCACGTCGGCGCGCCGACCGACGAGCCGGTGCAGCCGCTCGACGACTACCGCCAGAAGGTGCTGCGCGCGGCCCGCCGCGGCAACGTCTACCCGTACGAGCTGACCGGCCTGCTCGCCGGCCCGGACGGCAGCTTCACCGAGCACGACTTCGACGGCTCCGGCGCGCTGGTCCCGGTCGATCGCCCGAAGGGCAAGAACTCCGCGGCGATCATCGCGGGCGTCGTCACGACGCCGACCCAGCGTCACCCCGAAGGCGTCACCCGCGTCGTGCTGCTCGGCGACCCGACGAAGGCGCTCGGCGCGCTGTCGGAGCCGGAGTGCTCGCGCGTCATCGCGGCGCTGGACCTGGCCGAGCGGATGCAGGTGCCGCTGGAGTGGTTCGCGGTGTCCGCGGGCGCCCGGATCTCGATGACCTCGGGCACCGAGAACATGGACTGGGTCGCCGCGGCGCTCAAGCGGATCGTGACGTTCACCCAGGACGGCGGCGAGATCAACGTCGTGGTCGTCGGCATCAACGTCGGCGCGCAGCCGTACTGGAACGCCGAAGCGACGATGCTCATGCACACCAAGGGCGTCCTCATCATGACGCCGGACTCGGCGATGGTGCTGACCGGCAAGCAGGCGCTGGACTTCTCCGGCGGCGTGTCGGCCGAGGACAACTTCGGCATCGGCGGCTACGACCGCGTGATGGGCCCGAACGGCCAGGCGCAGTACTGGGCGCCGAACCTGCCGGCCGCCCGCGACGTGCTGATGTCGCACTACGACCACACCTACGTCGTGCCGGGCGAAACCGGGCCGCGGCGGGCGAGCACGAACGACCCGGTCACCCGCGACGTCTCGCCGTTCCCGCACGCGATCGTGGGCAGCGACTTCACGACCGTCGGCGAGATCTTCTCGGCCCAGCACAACCCGGACCGCAAGAAGGCGTTCGACATCCGCACGGTGATGCGCGCGCTGTCGGACCAGGACCACCCGGTGCTGGAGCGCTGGGCGGGCATGGCCGACGCGGACACCTCGGCGGTGCAGGACGTGCACATCGGCGGCTGGCCGGTCTGCCTGGTCGGCATCGAGTCGCGTTCGGTGCCCCGCCGCGGCTTCCCGCCCACCGACGGCCCGGACGCCTACACCGCGGGCACGCTGTTCCCGCGGTCGTCGAAGAAGACCGCGCGGGCGATCAACGCGGCGTCGGGCAACCGGCCGCTGGTGGTGCTGGCGAACCTCTCCGGGTTCGACGGCTCGCCGGAGTCGCTGCGCAAGCTGCAGCTGGAGTACGGCGCGGAGATCGGCCGGGCGATCGTCAACTTCGCCGGTCCGATCGTGTTCTGCGTGATCTCCCGCTACCACGGCGGCGCGTTCGTGGTGTTCTCCAAGGCGCTCAACCCGAACATGACGGTGCTGGCGCTGGAGGGCTCGTTCGCCTCGGTGCTGGGCGGCGCCCCGGCGGCGGCGGTGGTGTTCTCCGGCGACGTGAACAACCGCACGGCGACCGACCCGCGGGTGACCGAGCTGCAGACCCGCGTCTCGGAGACGAGCGGCGCCGAGCGCGCGGCGTTGAACGCCCAGCTGGCCGAGGTCCAGTCCTCGGTCCGCGCGGAGAAGGTCGGCGAGGTGGCCGCGGAGTTCGACCGCGTGCACAACATCCAGCGAGCGGTCGAGGTCGGCTCGGTGGACGCGATCATCAGCGCGGCCGAGCTGCGGCCGCGCATCATCGAGTCGATCGAGCACGGCCTGAAGAAGTAGGTTTCGCGAACCGGGGCCGATCACCGAGGTGGTCGGCCCCGGTTCCGTTTCCGGCGTAACGGCCCGGGCGAACCGCACGACTGTCCCCTTGCGACGCACACTGTGCCGTGCCGGAGGGAGGACCGAACCGCCGTGACACCCGCCGACGCCCGATTCCCGGACATCGCGCTGGATCCCGCACGGCTGCGGGCGATCTCCGGCCGGCTCGCGGACGCGGCCGAGCTCTTGCGCCGCGCGGGATCCGCGCACGCCGTCCCCGTGGCCTCTCCCGCGGACGATCCCGCCAGTCTCGGGTACACCGCACGGCTCACGCCGCTGTTCGCCGCGGGACAGGAGCACCTCGAGCGGGAAACCGCGTACCTGAACGAGCTGGCCGCGAAGGCCGGCGAAGCGCTGCGGCGGCTGAGCGGGCAGGACGCCGACGCGGCCCGGGCGTTCCCGCCGGTCCGGCCCAGTTGACCCGCGCAGGCCCGGACTCGGAGGCATTCTTGTTGTTCCCCTGGTCGAACCATCGTGTGCAAGCCGGCGCCTACCGGGCCGCCCCCGCGTCCGTGCGGACGACGGAGGAGGCCGCCGCGTGGTCCGCCGATCTCGTGCGCCAAGGCAAAGAGGCCAGAGTGGTGTCCGTCCAGGACCTGGCGGGCATGGTGACGCGGGGCGGCGGAAGTGAGTGGGCCCGGGCCGCGAAAGCGACGCAGGAGGCTGCGATCGCCCACCGCGAAGCCGCCGACATCCTCTACTCCGTGCTCGCGCAGCTCGACTCGGCCTGGCAGGGCAGCGGGGCCGACGCGGCCGCCGGCAGCGCCCGGAAGTTCGGGCGGACCGTCGAGACGACCGAGTCGACGTTCGCCCGCAACTGCCTCAACATCACCGAAGCCGACCTGGCGTTCCAGAACCTGAGGACCCAGCTGGCTCGCTTGGGGCCGCGACCGGAGAAGAACCTGTTCGACAGCCTGTCGTTCTGGGACACCGACACCGAGAAGGCGATCACGGCCTACAACGAGAAGGCGGCGCAGTACCTGGAGCGTTACCACGCCTACGCCACCCACCTGGACGACCAGGCTCGCGCTCTCCGGCACGACTGGGGCACGGAGGAACCCGGCGGCGCCACGACGTCCTCGGCTCAAGAGGTCCGAAGTCCGCTGGGTCCCAGCGGGGCTTCGGCATCGGCCGCCGCCGGGACGCCGATCGGCCATCCGCCCGGCGCGCCGGAACAGGCCGCGCGGCCGGGTGCGGCCGGCCCGCAGCTCGGCGCCGCGCCGGTGCCCAGCGGAGCAGACTCCCGGGTCGCGGCCGGTCCCCCGTCGCTCGCCGGTGCGTCCTCCTCCGGGACGACCTCGACCACCGGTTACGTGGCGACCGGCACCCCGGCGTCCCCGACGGCTCCGCAGTGGCCCGGTGGCGGCCCGGCGGCTTCGGCTCCTTCGCCGTCCGGCACGACCCTCCCGGGGGTCGGTGGGAACTTCCGCGGAAACCTGCCCGGCGGACCGGCGGGAGCGCCCCGCGGCGGCTCGAGCGGTGTGCGCGAAGGGACCCGTGGCGGCGGGCGCCCGTCCTCCCCCGGCTCGACCGCGCCGGGCACGCGGTCCCGGCGCGAGGACGACCGGGTGCACGAACGCAAGTACGTCCTCGACGACGGCTCCCTGTTCACCGACGACGAGCGGTACGCCCGCGTCGACCCCGAAACCGGCCTGACCACCGTCGATCCCACCATCGGCGCCTGAGCACCCGACCGGAGAACCGCCATGCCCGTCCTCGACGAGCCCGTCGTCCTGCCCCGGCTCGCGTTCCTCACCGCATGGCGGATGCTGGACCTCGGCGACGCCCCCGCCGTCCTGGGCACCGATCGGCACCACTGGATCCGCGAAGACGCGGTGCGGGAGCTCGAAGACCGCACGATGGCCGCGCTCACCCGGCTCGGGCTCGCTCGCAACCACCGCCTCAACGACCTCTGGCGCGGGTCGTTGCGCATCCTCGCGCACGCCGACCACGAGTTCTATTCGTGGAGCGAGCACCGAGACGGCGGATGCGGCGCGGTCCTGATCGCCGCGCGCGGCGAAGAGGCGGTGCGGCTCGTCGCCGACGACGCGGCGGTGCTCATCGAGCCCGTGCGGCCCACCTGGCTCGCGACGAGCCTGCTCGACGCCCTGCCCGACGCCGACGGCGCGAGCGTGCCGGACCAGCAGCTGCCGGACCACGCCCTGCCGGCCTGGCTGGAGCAGGCCCCCCGAGACGCCGTCCACCAGCTCTACACCGCGCGGCGCACTCGAGACGGCCGGATCCGCTCCCGCCCGCTCACCGCGCTCGACCTCACCGACGGCGGCCGCGTGCTGACCTACCCCGCCGAAGACCGGACTGTCGTGCTGACTTCGGGTACGCCCCAGGCGATCGTCACCCTGCTGAACGAGACCCACACCGGGCTGGGCTGACCGGGCGCGCCGTCGTCGGCCGGTTTCGCGACTTTCGGGGGTATGGCGGGTTTGTCCCGCACCGACACACTGTGCGTGCCGGTTCGGTGACCGTGGGCTGCCGAGCCTGGCGCCCATCCGTGCGGCCGTGAGGAGATCCCCCGATGGCGTCAAGGTCCCTGTCCCGGCTCGCCCTGGTGGCGGCCGGCACGCTGCTCGCTTCCCTGCTCGGGAGCAGCGCCACCGCGCAGCCCGCCGACACGCCCGTCTTCTGGCGCGTCCCGGCGACCGCCGCGCAGGCCGCCGCCCTGACGAACGCCGGTTTCGACGTCGAAGAAGGTGACGCCGGCTCGGTGTACGTCGTCGGCGGCAAGGCCGTCGCCGCGCGGCTGCAGGGGCTCGGGTACCGGCCGAGCTTCTACGACACCGTCTACAAGGAACTGCCCGCGCAGGCGAATTCCCTGGCCGCGGACACCTTCTACGGCGGATACCGCACGGTCACCGCGCACGAGGCCCACCTCACGAGCGTCGCGGCCGCGCACCCCGACCTGGCCACGAAGTACACGATCGGCCAGTCGTGGAAGAAGCAGCAGGGCCAGGGCGGGCACGACATCCAGGCGATCTGCCTGACCAAGAAGCAGACCGGCGACTGCACGCTGTCGACGACGTCGAAGAAGCCGAAGTTCTTCCTGATGGCCCAGATCCACGCGCGCGAGCTGTCGACCGGCGAGCTGGCCTGGCGCTGGATCGACTACCTCGCCGACGGCTACGCCACCGACGCCACCGCGAAGTCCATTTTGGACACCACCGAGGTGTGGGTGGTGCCGATCTCCAACCCGGACGGCGTCGACATCGTCGCCTCCGGCGGCAACTCGCCGAAGCTGCAGCGCAAGAACGCGAACAACACCCGCGGCGGCTGCTCCGGCACGAACATCGGCATCGACCTCAACCGCAACTCGACGTTCAAGTGGGGCGGCGACTCGAACTCCCCGTGCGCCGAGACCTACCAGGGCGCGAGCGCCGGCTCCGAGCCCGAGGTGAAGGCGCTCGAAACGCTGGCCCGCTCGATCTTCCCGGACCAGCGCGGCACCGGCAACAACGACCCGGCGCCCACGACGGCCAAGGGCACGATGATCACGCTGCACAGCTACGGCAACGACATCATCATCCCGTGGGGCTTCACGCAGGCCACCTCGCCGAACGACGCGCAGTACCGCAAGCTCGGCGCGAAGTACGCCGCGTCGAACGGCTACCTCGTCGGCACCAACGAGGAGACCGTCGGCTACGACACCAGCGGCACCACCGACGACTTCACCTACGGCGAGCTCGGTGTCGCCAGCGTGACATTCGAGGTCGGCGGCTCCAGCGGCACCTGCGGCGGGTTCCTGCCGCGCTACACCTGCGTCGACAGCACGTTCTGGCCGAAGAACAAGGGTGCGCTGATCACCGCCGCGAAGGCCGCGGCGGCGCCGTACCAGCAGTGATTCACGCGCGGCAGACGTAGATGCAGTTCTGCGGACGCGGGGACCCGAGCACGTCGACGTGCCGGAACCCCGCGTCCGCGAGCATGTCCCGGGCCGTTTCGGTGCCCCACATGGCACCCAGCGCGGCCCCGCCCTCCGCGAGCGACGTCGTGGTGCAGTACATCAGGCTGATCGAGTAGCAGAGCGCGGCGAGCGGGTTGCCGACGTTCTTCGCCACATCGCTGGAGAAGAACGTGTCCACCATGAAGAACAGCCCGTCCGGCGCGAGCGCGCCCCGGATCCGCCGCAGCACGACGTCCGGCCGGTCCTGGTCGTGGATCGCGTCGAAGGCGGTGATCAGGTCGTACGGCGGATCGGCCGTCAGCTCGGCGGCGTCCCCGACGGCGAACTCGGCGTTGGCCAGGCCGGCGTTGGTCTCGTCCGCCTGCGCGACGACGCCGGGGTTGATGTCGAGCCCGGTGAACCGCGAGGCGGGGAACGCCCGGGCGGCGACGGCGATCGCGTTCCCGGTGCCACAGCCGAGGTCGAGCACCCGTGCGCCCGCGGTCAGCTTGTCCGTCAGACCCGGGACGGCGCCGAAGAAGCCGTCGACCAGGTGCTCGCGGTAGATGTGCTTCCAGCTGTCGCCGGTCTTCGCACCGAGCGTCTCGAGGTAGGGCCCGTACGCCGAGCGCGGCACGCCACCGCCCTCGGCGAAGCTGCGCTCGAGTTCGGGCAGGATGCCGGTGAACGCGGTGAGCGTCAGCAGCGACGGCATGAGGTTCGACGACGTATCGCCGAGCAGGAACTTCGCGTGCTCGGGCGGGAAGGCGTACTCCCCCGCGTCGAAGGTGAAGATCCCGCCGGTGACCATCGCGCCCAGCCACTCGCGGACGTACCGCTCCTGCAGCCCGGCCCGTTCGGCGAGCCCCGCGCTGGTCGCGGGCCCGCGAGCGGCGGCTTCGAACAGCCCGGTCCGGTGCCCGAGCCCGATGAGCATGGTGAGCGCGCCGCCGGTCATGGTCGCGGTCAGGTGCGCCGCGAAGTCCCGTTCCTCCATACGGTCCGACCTTACCCGCCCGGCGCATTGTCCGATGTGGACGGTCGCCCCGGACGCCGTGAAGGGCACCCCCAGGGCTTGTACGTCCCTGAGGGTGCCCTTCAGGACATTCGAGGACCCCGGCCGCCGTGAGGGGCACCCTCGGGGCTTGTACGTCCCTGAAGGTGCCCCTCACGGCTTTCGGCGGGTCAGTCTTCCTCGTCCTCCAGGCCGGCGTCGGCGAGCACCGCGTAGACCCGGCGGCGCGCGTCGGCGAGGATCTTCTTCACCTCGGCCACCTGGGCTTCGTTGCCGCTGTAGCCGACCTGGGCGGCCGCGCCGGAAAGTTCGCCCAGCGCGTTCCACAGGGCGGCGAAGCGGTCGGCGCCCGGCTCGTCCTCGGGGGCGCCGTCGGCCCACAGCTCGGCGAACTCCTCCTCACGGCCCGCGACGTGCTCCCGGCCCGCGTCGGTCAGCTCGGCGACGCGGCGGCCGCCCGAGTCGGACGTGCGGACCAAGCCCTCGTCCTCCAGCTGCTGCAGGATCGGGTACACCGAGCCGGGGCTGGGCCGCCACCGGTCGTGCGTGCGGCGGCGGATCTCCTGCATCAGCTGGTAACCGTGCCGCGGCTCCTCGGCCAGCAGCGCGAGCACGGCCGGACGCACCGGCCGCGCCGCCGGCCGCCCACCGCCGCGGAAGTCCCGCACCCGCTGGAAGGCGCCACCACCCCAGCCCCCCGGACCACCGAACGACCCCGGGCCGCCCGGGAACCCGGGAAAACCGGGGAAGCCACCGGGACCACCGGGCACTCCCGGCGGCTGCGGCGGGTGGGGCGGGTGCGGCGGAAAGCCTCCCGGCGGCCCGCCGCGCGCCAGGTCGGGGCCGCCGACCCAGTCCTCGTGCCCCGGCATACCGTGGCCGTCCCACTCCTCGTGATCCGGGTGCCCCGGCACCCCGCGACCATGGTCCGGCAGCCCCGGTGGCCCGTCGCCGAGGTCGGGGCGCCCATGGTGCCCCGGGCGCCCGTGCCCCGGCATCCCGCGACCGTGGTCCGGGTGCTCGTGGCGCCCCGAAAGTCCGTGGTCCGGGTGGCCGCGGTGCCCGGCCGGCCCGTGACCACCGAAGGGGTCGCCTCCGAAGCCGCCGAACATCCGTCCCGCTCCCGCGTTCATCACCATGGTCGCCTCCTCAGGCTCATCGTATCGCCGACATTCACACGATATATCGCCGTTGGATCGGCGGCAACCCACCAGGTCAGCTCACTCGAAGTAGTGCCCGGCTTCCAGGTCCGCGACCAGGCCCTGGTGCTCCGGGACCCAGCCGAGCCGCTTCTGCGTCAGGACGCCCGACGCCGGCGAGTCCTCGCCGGCGAACGTCGCGAGCCAGCCGAAGTGCGACGCGTCCGCCGACGCCACCGGCAGGTCCAGCCCACGCCCGATCCGCTCGGCGACGACCCGCAACGGCACCCCCTCGTCGCCGACGGCGTGCAGCCGGACGCCCGACTGCCCCGTCTCGACGGCCAGCCGGTACGCCCGCGCCGCGTCGAGCCGGTGCACCGCGGCCCACCGGCCGGAACCGTCGCCCGGGTACGCGGAGACGCCCTTCTCCCGCGCCAGCCGGATCAGCGCCGGCACGAACCCGTGACGGTCCCCTTCGGCGTGCACCGACTGCGGCAGCCGCAGCACAGACGCGCGCACCCCGCGCTCGGCGAACCCGAGCGCCGCGGCCTCGGACCCGGCGCGCGGGAACGCCGGGTCGGCGACGTCGTCCTCCGTGGCGAGCCGGCCGGGCGCCACCGGGCCGGTCGCCGCCGTGACGACCAGCGGTTTCCCGGTCCCTTCGAGGGCCGCGCCGAGGGCGGCGATGGCGGCCGCGTCCGTCGCGGCGGCGGCCGTGAGGTCGGCGAAGTTGTCGTGGACGTAGGCGGTGTGGATGACGGCGTCCGACGCGGCGGCCGCCTCGCGGAGACCGTCGAGGTCCTCCAGGACGCCGTGGCGGACCGAAGCGCCGGCGGCCGCGAGGGCCGCGGCCTTCTCCGTCGAGCGGGCGAGGCCCACGACCTCGTGCCCCGCGTCGAGCAGTTCGCGGACGACCGCGCTCCCGACGAACCCCGTCGCACCGGTGACGAACACACGCATTTCAAGCTCCTCGTACTGGACCAACTGTGCTTCCATGGTTCGGCCGGCGCAGCGAAAACGTCCAACGCCTGTCCTTCATCGAGCCATACGCCTCAGGCATCACCACAGCTCAGCGGCCTACACTGGGGGCATGACCGACCTCGACCTGCGGCTGGTGCGGTACTTCACCGCCGTCGCCGAACACCGGCACTTCGGCCGGGCCGCGGCCGCGCTGCACACGACGCAGCCGTCGCTGAGCCGGCAGATCCGCCGCCTCGAAGGGCAGCTCGGCGCGCGCCTGCTGGACCGCACGCCGCAGGGCAGCCGGCTCACCGAGGCCGGCGAGGTCTTCCTGCCCCGCGCCGAGGCGCTGCTGCGGTCGGCCGCGCAGGCGGCGGCGAGCACCCGCGCCGCGGCCACGCCCGGCCGGCTCACCATCGGCTACCTGACGAACCTGTTCGTCACCCCGGCCGTGCGGGACCTGCGCCGCCGCCACCCGGACGCCGAGTTCGTGACGCGCCACCTCGGCTGGAACGAGACGGCCGCCGCGCTGCTGGAGCACCGCATCGACGTCGCGGTCACCCGCCTGCCGCTGCCGGCCGGGGGCCTCGACGTCACGCCGCTCTACGACGAGGAACGCGTGCTGGTGGTCGCCGCCGACCACCGCCTCGCCGGCCGCGCGTCGGTCACCCTCGCCGACATCACCGACGAGCCGCTCCCCCGGCTGGCCGACCCGGCCTGGAACGCGTTCTGGCGCGTCGACCCGCGACCCGACGGCCGCCCCGCGCCGGACGGCCCGCTCCTCGAGAGCTACGAGGAGAAGTACGAACTGATCGCGGCCGGCCAGCTGGTGGCGATCGCCCCGGCAGCCGTCCGGCGCAGCCGGCTCCGGCCCGACGTCACCACCGTGCCGATGACGGGGGTCGAGCCGTGCCACGTCGTGCTGGCGACCCGTGCAGGCGACCGCACCCGGCTGCTCGCCGACACCTGCGAAACCCTCGAAGCACACCTCACGCCCGGGGCCTGACGGCCAGCGCCAGCAGGTCCGCGGCCGGCCCGGCCAGCCGCCGCCCCGCCGGCCACACCGCCCGCAACACCCGCCCGAGGTCGACGCCGTCCACCGCCACCGGCACCAGCCGGCGCCCGGCCACCTCGCGCACGACGTCGAGGTCGCTGATCACCGCGGGACCCGCCCCGGAGATCACGGCGTTGCGCACCGCCGACGCCGATCCCAGCTCCAGCAACGGTTTCACCGGCCCGGCGCCCGCTCGGCGCAGTGCCGCCTCGACGGTCTCGCGGGTGCCGGACCCGGGTTCGCGCACCACCAGCGGCGTCGCGGCCAGCTCCGCGGCGGTGAGCGGACGACGTCGTCGCGCCCAGCGGTGCCCGGGCGGGACGACGACCACGAGCCGGTCCGTCGCGACCCGGCGCGTGCTCAGGCCCGGCCACGGTCCCGGCGACTCGACGAACCCGAGGTCCACCCGCCCGTGCGTGACCAGGTCCGCGACGTGCTCGGAGTTGACCACCTCGAGCCCGACGTCGGTGTCCGGCTCGGTCCGTTTGACCTCGCCGATCCACGCGGGCACGAAGTGCTCGGCCAGCGTCATGCTCGCCGCGACGCGCAGTTTCGCGCCGCGCTGGGTGCGCAGCGCCGCCGCGCCGGTCCGCAGCCCGTCCACTTCGGCCAGCACGCGGTGGGCCCAGCCCGCGATGACCCGGCCGTCCGGCGTCAGCGCCGAACCACGCCGCGTCCGGTCCACGAGGGACAGTCCCAGCTGACGCTCCAAAGTGGACAGCCGTTTGCTGGCCGAGGGTTGCGCGATGCCCAGTGCCGTGGCCGCCTGGCCGATGCTGCCGAGGTCGTCGACGAGCACCAGCAGGCGCAGCGAGTCCAGATCCGGTCCGGTCATAGCCCCAGTCTATGACCTACGTCGTCACGGACGGCTACCGCGACGACCACGACCGGGCGACGCTGGGTACATGGCACTCACGACGGCGAAACCGCTCCTGCCCGGCCTCGTGATCACCGGGCTGGGCGTCGCCGCCGCGTACGCGCTGAGCTCGGCGTGGCCGGTGGCCGGCGCGCTCACCGTGGCCGTCGTGCTGGGCATCGCCGTCGGGAGCACGCCACTGCCGGCCGACGAGCACCGCCAAGCCGTCGCGCGCGTCACGAAGCGCCTGCTGCGCGCGGGCGTCGTCCTGCTCGGCCTGCAGCTCGCACTGCCGACGGTGCTCAACCTCGGCCCCGGCACCCTCGCGGCCGTGGTGGTGACGGTCGCGGTCACCTTCCTCGGCACCCTCGGCCTCGGCAAGCTGGTGCGCGTGCCGCGCGGGCTCGCCCTGCTGGTCGCGACGGGGTTCTCGATCTGCGGCGCGTCGGCGATCGCCGCCATGGAGGGCGTCGTCGACCGCGAGGACTCCGACGTCGCGACCGCCGTCGCGCTTGTCACCTGCTACGGCAGCATCGCCCTCGGCGTGCTCCCGCTGCTCGCCCACTGGATCGGCCTGGACGCGGTCCGCACCGGCAGCTGGGCCGGGATCTCGGTGCACGAGGTCGCCCAGGTCGTCGCCGCGGCCGGGCCGGCGGGCGCCGGCGCCGTGACGATCGCGATCGTGGTGAAGCTGAGCCGGGTCGTGCTGCTCGCCCCGATGGTCGCGATCGTCGGCGCCACCGAACGCACCCGCCGCGGCGGCCACGCGCCGCTCGTGCCGCTGTTCGTCCTCGGGTTCCTCGCGATGGTCGCCGTCCGCAGCACCGGCCTGGTCCCGGCGTTCGCGCTCGACGTCGCGAAGACCGCGTCGACGCTCCTGCTCGCGGGCGCGCTGTTCGGCCTCGGCTGCGCCGTCCGGCTCGGCCCGCTCCTGCGCGGCGGCGGCCGGGCGCTGCTGCTGGGTCTCCTGTCCACGCTGCTCGTGTTCGCGACCGGGTTCGGCACGCTGGCCGCGTTCACTTGACGTCTTCCTGCCGGTCACGTATAGGTCGTTATACGCCGGGTTGTACGGGTCTTGTACGGGCCGGGTCGACGCTGTCGCGGAGACGTAGGACGTAGAACGAATCCGTAGGGAGTCCCCACCGTGAAGTTCACCCGTATCGCCCGAGGCCTGCTGGCCGGGCTGCTGGGGTGCGCCGCCGTTGTCGCCGTCCCGGCCGCCATCGGCACCGCGCAGGCCGACGTGGCGAGCACCCTGGTCTTCGCCAAGAACACCGAAGGCCATGACTGCTACCGCATTCCCACCGTCGTGAAGGCCAACGACGGCGCACTGCTCGCGTTCGCCGAAGGCCGCAACGACGGCGCGAGCGTCTGCAATGACCTCGGCGCCATCGACCTCGTCATGAAGCGCTCGACCGACGGCGGCAAGACGTGGAGCGCGCTGCAGGTCGTCATCAAGGCCAACGGCGACACGAAGGGGAACCCGGCGCCGATCGTCATCCCGGGCAGCAACCGCGTCGTGCTGCTCTCGACGATGCAGTGCTACACCAACCCCGCCTGCGGCCGGATCCCGCGCGTCTCGATCAGCGAGGACAACGGGAAGACGTGGGGCGCGCCGAAGGTGCTGACCACCGAGCTGGGCTTCCCGGCGGCGCCGAACTGGCTGGCCACCGGGCCGTCGCACGGGATCGTGCTCACCCGCGGCGCGCACGCCGGGCGGCTCGTCGCGGGCATGAGCTACTCGACCATCGGCGCGCTGATCTACAGCGACGACAAGGGCGTCACCTGGCACCTCGGCGCCACCGACAAGCCGGCGTCGAGTGCGATGGAACCGCAGGAGGTCAGCGTCACCGAGCTGGCCGACGGCCGGGTCTACGCGGCCGCGCGCAACCAGGCGAACAACGACGACAAGTGCGTCGCCGACGGCACGCACAACCGCGCCTACGCGATCAGCTCTGACGGCGGCGCGACCTTCAGCACGAAGTTCACCTTCGCCACCGACCTCGTCACCCCGGTCGTCGAGGGTTCGACGGCCCGGATGAGCGCCACCGACACCGGCGGCAGGTACGACCGGATCCTGTTCGCCGCACCGTCCACGTGCGACCGCCGCAAGCAGCTGCGGGTGCACTCGTCGTTCGACGAGGGCGGCAACTGGACGGGCACGGACGCGAGCCTGCTCGTCTGGGGCCAGGACGCGGCGTACTCGGACATGGTGCAGCTGTCCCAGACATCGGCCGGCGTGCTGTTCGAGGCGGGCCCGGAACTGCACGCGAACGACACGATCCGCTACGCGACGATCACCGAGGCGGCACTGGGCGCCCCGGCCTGCGGCGGCGGTTACGCCGTCATCGACTCGCAGCCACTCGGCACCGCGGGCACGGCGTACCTGTCGTACAACGCGGCCAACGGCCAGAACTGCGTGAGCACGATGAAGAGCGCATCCGCCGGGAAACCGACGGCAACGTCGGCGTTCCTGGAGGTCCAGGGATCGGCGCGACAGACGGATTCGGGAGCGTTCTCGTACTTCGCCGGCCCGGTCAAGGCCGCGGCGGCGAACAAGTGCGTCAAGTGGGGCGGCACGGCGGGCGGCGTGTCGTACACGAGCGATTTCGAACACTGCGGCTGACGAACCGACGGCCGCGCCCGGGATGGCCTGGGCGCGGCCGCCGACACCGGTGCCGCCTCGACGAACGCACCTCGCGTCACGTCGTAGAACGGGTGGTGGAACGTCGTCGTCAACGTCGCCGGCGTGGCCGAAGCCGGGGCCGCGGCACCAGTGACCACCGCTGCGGCGACGACCATGCCCGCCGCCACCCGACTCAACGCCCGCCGCAGCGGCTTCACTTTCACGTTCACGAAGTCATGGTCGGTCTCCGTCACGATCACCCGGTCCACCGGGTGCGCCTCGAGCCCGGCCGTGCCCTGCTGAGAGTTTCGGACCCGATCCCCCACCTTCAGCGACGAGATCGGCTTCGCAGAACCATCGGCCAACAGGACCGTCGTGGCAGCGAGGAAGCTGTGGCACCCCACCGGCTCCTCCGCCGAACTGCGACCACGAGCCCGCAAACCTTCGTGCGGGGAGACTTTGTTCCCTGGCGGGCGCCGGGTTCATCGTCGACGAGGTCTTCCTCGGCGGGCCGCCTCCCCGCGACGTCGGCGGCAAGCCTTCGACGGTCTGCCCGTGCTCTGGGTCGCCGTCCGTTGTGACGGCACGGTCGCCGCGCGACGCGAAGCCGCCCGGGGTGACCGGATCCGCGGAATGGCCGCCCGCCAAGCGGATCTCGTCCACCGGGGCGTCCACTACGACCTCGCCGTGGACACCACCGGCACTCCACCCGAAGCCTGCGCCCGAAAGATCGCCGGACGGCTCACTTCCCACCCGCCGGGGCCGTCGCCACCGCCGAGTCGCCGAACTTGATGCCCTTGGCCTCCTTGCCGATCGCCGTCAGGACCGCGACCGCCACCAGTCCTGGCACGACCGTCCACAAGAGAGCCGACGAGTACCCGTGGGACTCCGCGATCGCCTGCTGGATCGGGAGGTTCAGCGCCGCGAGGAGGTTGCCCAGCTGGTACGTCACGCCCGGGTAGAAGCCGCGGATCGCGTCCGGGGACATCTCCGTCAGGTGCGCCGGGATCACGCCCCACGCGCCCTGGACCATCACCTGCATCAGGAACGACCCCAGCGCCAGCATCCCCGCGCCGTGGTCGAACGCGAAGATCGGGATCACCGGCAGGCCGAGCACCGCCGCGGTGACGATCGTGCGGCGGCGGCCCAGCTTCTCGGACAGCGTGCCGAACGTCAGGCCGCCGATGATCGCGCCGACGTTGTACAGCACGGCGATCCACGTGCTCGTCGTCGCGGTCAGGCCGGCGCCGCCGTTGTCGTGCGCCTTCAGGAAACTCGGGTAGACGTCCTGGGTGCCGTGGCTCATCCAGTTGAACGCCGTCATCAGCAGGATCAGGTACCCGAACCGGCGGATCACCTTCGGGTTGAGCAGCACGTCCTTGACCGACGTCCGCGTCACGCGCAGCTTCTCCCGCGTCGCCTCCCAGACCTCGGACTCCCGCACCCGGGCGCGGATCAGCAGGCTGATGAGCGCCGGGAAGATGCTCAGCACGAAGATCCAGCGCCACTCGAGGTTCAGTGCCGAATGGAACAGCAGGTACGCGAGCGCGGCCATCAGGTACCCGATCGAATAGCCCACCTGCAACAGTCCCGAGAAGAACCCGCGGCGCGCCACCGGGATCTTCTCCATCGCCAGGGCCGCGCCCAGCCCCCATTCCCCGCCCATGCCGACGCCGTAGACGAACCGCAGGATCAGCAGCACCGTGAAGTTCGGGGCGAACGCGCACAGCAGCCCGGCCACCGAGTACACCAGCACGTCCACGATCAGCGGCACCCGGCGCCCGACGCGGTCGGCCCACAGGCCGAACAGGAGCGCGCCGACCGGCCGCATCACCAGCGTCGCCGTCGTGATGAACGCCAGCTGCGTCGCGGTCGCGCCGAACGACTTGTCCTTGGCGATGTCCGCCAGCACGAAGACCACGAGGAAGTAGTCGAACGAGTCCATGCTCCAGCCGAGCAGCGCCGCGAGGAACGAGTTGCGCTGGTCCGATGTAAGCGCTTTCTTGGCCTGGGCCGGTTCCGCCTGCCGATCCGTCACGTTTGCCCCGTCCCGTCGGTTCCCCACCGGAAGACTTCAGGGTTGGTCTAGCACCGACGACCCCGTGCGGGCAAGAGCGGACGCCGTGATCAGTGCGGGACGCCGATGCGCACCCGGCGGCCGACGTCCCGGGCCCAGGCCTTGATCCGGTCCCAGTCACGGAAGTCGCCGGCGCGCTGGCCCGACGCCATCAGCCGCGGGATCAGCCCGCGCACGGTCGACGGGTCGAGGCGGCCGCCGAAGGTGGCCGTGCGCTCGGCGTCGATGCGCGCCGCGAGCAGCGCCACGTTCGCCGGCAGGCCGACCTGGTGGGTGGCCGCGCCCGGGCCGCACGGGCCGCTGTGGAACAGCCACACCGGACGCTCGGCCAGCGCCCGGGCGTGGTGCTCCAGCAGCCGGACGGCGTCCGGCCGCCAGCGGTGGTAGTACAGGGCGCTGCCGAGGACCACCGCGGCGTACCCGTCGACGGTGGCGACGTCGGCGGCGTCGCGTACGTCCACGGACAGGCCGATTTCGCGGAGCTCCGCGGCGATGACCTCGGCGATCTGCCGGGTGCCGCCGTGTCGTCCGGAGTGGGCGACGAGGACTGCGGTCATGGGTCCATTGTCGGCCTTCGTCCTCGAATCGGCGCCGCGGGCCGGTCACGATCCGCCGAACGGGCGCTTCCCCTCAGCCGGGCGGCAGGAACGCCGGGCGCGTCGCGGGGTCGGGTTCGTCGTAGTAACGCCGGAACACGGCGGTCTGACCACCGGAAACGGGCGGCACGATCCAGCTCCAGTCGGCCGGGCACCGGCGTCCGGCGCGTTCCTCCTTCTCCAGGTGCGTCAGGAACCGCCGCGACTCGGTGTGGTGGTCGGCCATCGTCACGCCCGCCGCGTCGAACGAGTGCTGCACGGCCAGCGTCAGCTCGACGAGCGCCCGGTCGCGCCACAGCGTGCGCTCGGAGCCGGTGTCCAGGCCCATCAGCTCCGCGATGGCGGGCAGCAGGTCGTAGCGGTCCTCGTCGGCCAGGTTGCGGGCGCCGACCTCGGTGCCGAGGTACCAGCCGTTGAACGGCGCGGCCGGGTACGTGACGCCCCCGATCTCCAGCGGCATGTTGCTGATCGCCGGCACTGCGTGCCAGCGCAGC
Source organism: Amycolatopsis sp. WQ 127309 (assembly GCF_023023025.1). NCBI lineage: Bacteria > Bacillati > Actinomycetota > Actinomycetes > Pseudonocardiales > Pseudonocardiaceae > Amycolatopsis > Amycolatopsis sp. WQ 127309. The sequence goes on along the minus strand of NZ_CP095481.1, from coordinate 7,155,997 downwards.
CCCAGCCCGGCGAACCAGCGGTGGTCGGGGTGGCTCAGCGGCACCTCCAGCACGGCGTCCGCGGGCAGCGTGTACAGCCGGGGATCGCCGGGGTCCGACTCGACCAGCAGCGGGAGGACGTCGAAGGAGCCCCTCCGCTCCGGTGGCCGCCAGCCGAGCCGCCGCACCTGCTCGGTGAACCCGGCGTACCGCGGGTCGCCGAGCACCGAGCCGTCCTCCAGCCGGTAGCCGGCGTAGCGGATGAGCTGCTCGTTGTGGATGCGCGGCCCCGGCCCCCCGGGCGTGTCCGGGGCGAAGACGGTGATGGTGGGGCGAATCCGGCCGGACCGGGTGGCCTGGCGCAGGTGGGCGACGCATTCGCCGGCGATGTCGGCGGGGCCGGTGACCCGGCGCCGGTCCCGGACGCGGAGGCTGTTCCAGTAGAGCCGGCCGATGCAGCGGGCCGAGTTGCGCCAGGCGACGCGGGCGCCGTACGCCAGCTCGGCGGGCGTGTGCCGGTAGGTGCCGGTTTCGGCGATTTCGGCCCGCACCTCGGCGAGCCGCGTCTCGAGCCACGTGCCCTGTTCGGCGGCCCCTTCTTCGAACATGAGGTTGAGGAATTCCTCGGCCTCCGCGGAATTGACGCTCTGTTCCCCCGACACCCGTTGGTGGTAAAGTACCGGCGCGGTCGTCACCCGCTCGGACGTAGCAGTCACCGCACTACCCCACTCTCCGAAATCGTGATCTGCATCCCGACGGGAAGGTTCACCGTTCCTCCGATGGTCGCCGACAGCGCTGTCGGCCGGAAACGCCTGCAGCACGGGCGCTTCCGACCAGGCGGGGCAGGATACCCCACGTTTCGCGCGACACGGTCCCCGAATGCCCAGTACGTTCCGCGTCTCCCGAAATATCGCCACAGCCTGGGAAAACACCGGAAAAATAGTCGTCACCACGCGTTATCCGGACATGTCGCAGCGCATTTCCCGTCAATCGATCACATTTACCGGTGAAGGCCGCGTGATTCTTTCCCGTGCGCCGATCTTCGGCTTTTCGTGGGCAATCGCCGAACGGCCTTTTCCGGCGCCGGTCCCCCGTGTACGCACGCGTGCGGGCGCGTCGTTTAGAGTCGCCTGATCGGCAGAGGAGGACGTTGCGTGAACCGGATCCCCGTGGTCCTCGTCGCCGGGTTCCTCGGCGCGGGCAAGACGACGCTGCTCAACCACCTGCTCGCCAACCGCGAGGGCGCCCGGGTCGGCGTCGTGGTCAACGACTTCGGCAGCGTGAACGTCGACGCGCTGGCCGTGGCCGGGCAGGTCGACACGATGGTCTCGCTGGGCAACGGCTGCCTGTGCTGCGCGGTCGACGCCAGCGGGCTGGACGCGATGCTGGGCCGGCTGTCGTCGGCCGAGGCGGGGATGGACGTCATCGTCGTCGAGGCCAGCGGCATCGCCGAGCCGCGCGACCTGATCCGGCTGATGATCGCCAGCGAGAACCCGGACATCCGCTACGGCGGACTGGCCGAGGTGGTGGACGCCGCCGAGTTCGAAGCCGCCCGCGAACGCCACCCCGAACTGGCCGATCACCTGCGGCTGGCCGACCTGGTGGTGCTGAACAAGGCCGACCGCGTCGACGCCGACGCGCTGGCGAAGGTCACGGCGACGGTCGAGGAGCTGGCGCCGGGCCGCCCGGTGCTGGTCACCGCCCACGGCCGGGTCGACCCGCGGCTGTTCTTCGACCCGGAACCCCGCGGCGAGCGGGCCGGCCAGCTGTCCTTCGACGACCTGCGCGAGGACGACCACGACCATTCCCGGCACCTGCACGCCGAGTACGAGACGGTCACCTTCACCGCCGAGACGCCACTGGCGCCGCGAGCGTTCGTCGAGTTCCTCGAGCGCCGTCCGGCGGGCCTCTACCGCATGAAGGGCCAGGCCGACTTCGGCGCGGGGACGCGCTTCCGGCTGCACACGGTCGGCGGGTTCGTGCAGGTCGACCGCTCGGCCTGGCCACCTGGCGCCCCACACCGCACCGAGCTGGTGCTGATCGGCGCCGGCTTGGACACGGACGCCGTCCGCGCCGACCTGAGCGCTTGCCTCGCGGCCGATCCGGATGTCGTCGACGAGCGCGGCATGCTGCACATCCTCCGCTACCTGCCCGACGAAGCCTGAGCCCGCGCCACGCCGAAGATCGGCAAAACCGCGGGTTCCCGCCGGCCGCGGCAGACACTGTCGGCCATGACGACCACCGAGGTGAGCGCACCACGCTGGTACCTGGTCGGCGTGCTGCCCGAAGAAGTCCCGCAAGCGCACCTGATGACCCGCTCGGGCGACCTCCGCTACCGGCGGTCGGCCTGCGGTGAGCGCGAGTCACGCAGCTGGAAGCCTGTCGACTTGACGACATCCGAGGTCGCACCGTGCCCGGAGTGCGTGGCGACGCTGCCCGCTCCCCCGGCGGGCTTGCGGCTCGCCCCGGGAACCGGGAACCGCGGCCAGCTCAGCCTCGACCTGGAGATGTAGCTGCACCGGTGCTCGTGGGTTGTCTCCGCGCTCGAGGTCCGAGGCCGTCCGCATCTCGGCGGCCCTACGGTGACCGGCGGCCCCACGGGGTCTTTCTGACGCTGAAGGTGGCCGGCGCGATACGGTGATCGAGTCGCTGCGGCCCGCACCCGTTCTCGCCGTCAACCCGCGATGACCAGGCATGTGGCGCGGCGCCCGAGTCTCCGCCACTCGCCTAGCCGCGGCACCCGATGCCGCCGGTCCCCGCAATGATCAGGCCGGGTACACGCGCCGTCACCGCAGCGCTCAACCCCTCCGCGCGGCCCGGCGGCGCACCAGGGACGCCGCCAAACCACCGTCGGCCACTACACCAGCGGTTTCTCGTAACAGACCGACTCCGGGTCGGCCTCGTGCGGTGGGAAGTTCGGCACCCGGCGGAAGCCCGCGCGCTCGTACAGGCGCATCGCCGCGGGCTGGCGGGCGCCCGTCTCCAGGCGGATGCGGGCCCCGCCCGCCTCCCGGGCCAGGTCTTCGGACGAGGTCACCAACGCGTCCGAGACCCCCGAACCTCGCGCGTCCGGGGCCACGAACATCCGCTTCAGCTCGTACACGCCCGGCTCCACCGGCTCGATCGCGCAGCAGCCGATCGCCCGCTCGCCGTCCCGCGCCAGGAGGTAGCGGGTTCCCGGCCGCAAGGGTGGCGGCTGGGCGTCCACCGGCAGGTTGTAGACCACCACCAGCTCCGCCGTCATCGCCGTGACCAGTGCGATCAGCAGTCCGTCGTCGGCAGCGCACTCCGCGACGGTCGTCACTGTCAGGCCTTCTTCGCCCGGCTCGGCGCGACCCGCGGCGGCTCGTTCGGCATCTTCGGGTACACCGGCGGCCACGGCGCGTCCATCAGCCCACCGGCCATGTCCGCCTCCGACAGCGCCAGCAGCGGCTCGATCGACTGCGGCCGCTCCCCCGCGCCCGCCCACGGGTCACCCAGCTCGGCCAGCCGGGCGGGCACCGTGCTCAGCGTGAACGTGTCGGGCTCGACGCCGGCCAGTTCGTCCCACGCGATCGGCGTGGACACCTGGCCGCCGACGCGCGGGCGCACGCACCACGTGCCGAACACGGTCTTGTGCGGCGCGTTCTGGTTGAAGTCGACGAACACGCGCGAGCCGCGTTCCTCCTTCCACCACTGCGCCGTGATCTTCGTGGGGTGACGCCGTTCGAGCGCCCGCGCCAACGCGACCGCCGCGGCCCGCACCTGGAAGCTGTCCCAGCGCGGCTCCACCAGTACATACAGGTGCAGGCCGCGCGAGCCGGACGTCTTGAGGTGGCCTTCGATGCCGTGCTCACCCAGGAACTCCCTGGTCAGCAGCGCGGCCTCGCACAGGTCGGCGAACCCGATGCCCGGTGACGGGTCGAGGTCGACGCGCAGCTCGTCGGCGACCTCGGGCGTGTCCGCGCGGTACGGCCACACGTGGAAGCCGAGGCAGCCGAGGTTCACCGCCCAGAGGATGTGCGCCAGGTCCTTCGCGACCAGCGCGTCACTCGTGGTGCCGTTCGGCGTCGACACCACCGTGGTGGACAGCCACGGCGGCGCTCCCTGGGGCACGCGTTTCTGGAACCAGTTCTTGCCGCCCGCGCCGTCCGGGTAGCGCTCCAGCAGCAGCGGGCGCCCGCCGAGCCGGGCCAGCAGCGGCCCGGCGACCGCGCGGTAGTACTCGACGAGGTCGAGCTTCGTCTCGCCGCGCTCGGGGAAGTAGACCTTGTCCGGGCTGCTGATCCTGACCTCGACGCCGTCGACGTCCAGCAGCACCGCGCCGCTCATCGCGCCTCCCCGAACAGCTTGGCGAGCTCCGCGGGCGGTGCCTCGTCGAGCTGGGCGTACGTGCAGGACTCCGGGGTGCGGTCGGGCCGGAACCGGACCAGCCTCCCGCCGTGGCGGAAGCGGCCGCCCTGCAGGTGCTCGTAGCGGACCTCGGCCACCCAATCGGTGCGCAGCGGCTCCCAGGCGAGATCCTTGCCGGGCGCCCAGCGGCTGTTCGCGCCCGGTTGCCGGCCCGGCTGGGGCTCGTACTCGGCCCACGAACGCCAGGGGTGGCCCTCCAGCGCGTTTTCCCGCAGCGGCGCGAGTTCCTCGACCAGCTCGGCCCGCCGCGCCTTCGTGAAGCTGCTGGCCACGCCGACGTGGTGCAGCACGCCTTCGTCGTCGAACAGCCCCAGTAGCAGCGAGCCGACGCCGGCGCCGTCCTTGTGCCAGCGGAAGCCGGTCACCACGCAGTCGGCCGTGCGCTCGTGCTTGACCTTCCACATGACGCGCTTGTCCTGCTCGTACGGCTCGTCGGCGGGCTTGGCCATCACGCCGTCGAAACCCGCGCCCTCGAACCGGGTGAACCAGTCCTCGGCCTGGTCCGGGTCCTCGCTCAGCGGGGTCAGGTGGACGCGCTGCAGCCCTTCGGCGTCGGTCCGCAGGACGCTTTCGAGCTGCCGGCGCCGCTCGCGGAACGGCGAACCGGTGAGGTCCGTGTCCCCGAGAGCGAGCAGGTCGAAGGCGACGAAGCTGGCCGGCGTCTCCTCCGCGAGCTTCCGCACGCGCGAGGCCGCCGGGTGCAGCCGCAGCTGCAGCACCTCGAAGTCCAAGCCGGCCGGGGTGACGAGGACGATCTCGCCGTCGACCACGCACCTCGGCGGCAGCGCGGCGGCCAGCAGCTCCACCAGCTCCGGGAAGTACCGGGTGAGCGGGCGGTCGTTGCGGGAGCCGAGCTCGATCTCGTCGCCGTCGCGGAACACGATGCAGCGAAAACCGTCCCACTTGGGCTCGTAGAGCAGGCCCGGCGTGCGCGGCACGTCGTGCACGGCTTTCGCGAGCATCGGCCGCACGGGCGGCATCACGGGCAAGTCCACCGCGCGAGCTTAAAACACGGGTACGACATTTCGAGGCGTGATACACACGTCCTCGTGACCACCGAACGCCCGGAACCGCCCTCGATCGGGGGCGAGCGCGAAATGCTGCGCACGTTCCTCGACTTCCACCGCGCCACCCTCGCCATGAAGTGCGACGGACTGTCCGACGAGGACCTTCGCCGCGCCTCGAGCCCGCCCTCGACGCTGTCCCTGCTCGGTCTCGTCCAGCACATGGCCGAGGTCGAGCGCACCTGGTTCCGGCGGGTGATCAACGCCGAGGACGTCCCGCTGCGGTACTCGGCCGACGGCGACTTCCAGGCCGCCTACGACGCGAGCTCCTCGACGCGCGCGGAGGCGTTCGAAGCCTGGCAGGCCGAGGTCGAGCAGTCGCGCAAGATCGAAGGGGCCGCCGAGTCCCTCGACGTCACCGGGTACCAGGTGCGCTGGGGCGAGGACGTCTCGCTGCGCCTGGTGATGCTCCACATGATGCACGAGTACGCCCGGCACAACGGCCACGCGGACTTCCTCCGGGAGGCCATCGACGGCGTCACGGGCGTCTGATGGACGTGCTCGCCTGGCTGTGCGACGCCGATCCGGCCCTGCGCTGGCAGGTCGAGCGCGACCTGCTGGGCGAGCCGCCGACGGTCTGGGAGGCCACCCGCGCCCGCGTGACGACCGAAGGTTTCGGCGCACGGCTGCTGGCGAAACAGGACCCGGACGGCCAGTGGGCCGGCGGCGCGTTCTTCCCGGCGGACTTCGACTTCGCGAGCATGAAGACGGACGGCCAGCCCTGGACGGCGACGACGTGGGTCCTCAACGACCTGCGTGAGTGGGGCGTCGACGCCGCTGCTCTGAGCGGGACGGCCGAGCTGCTCGCGGAGAACTCCCGGTGGGAGTACGAAAACCTGCCGTACTGGGACGGCGAGGTCGACTGCTGCATCAACGCGTGGACGCTCATGAACGGCCTCTGGCTCGGCGCCGACGTCGCCGGGATCGCCGGCTGGTTCGTCGAGCACCGCCAGCCGGACGGCGGCTGGAACTGCGAGTGGGTCGAAGGGTCGAAGCGCTCGTCCGTCCACTCGACACTCAACTCGCTCAAGGGCCTGCTGGCCTGGGAAACGACGACGGGCGGCTCACCGGCGACCCACGCCGCCCGCCGCGGCGGCGAGGAATACCTCCTGGAGCGCGGCCTCTTCCGCCGGCTGTCGACCGGCGAACCGGTGCTGCCGGACGTGAGCGGCTTTTCGTACCCGTTCCGCTGGCACTACGACGTGCTCAACGCGGCCGAGTACTTCCGCCTCGCGTCCCGGCTGGACGGCACGCGCCCGGACCCGCGCATGGCGGAGGCGATCGAGCTGATCCGCGCGGCCCGGCAGCCGGACGGCAGATGGCTCCAGGGCCGCCGGCTCCCAGGCCGGGTGTGGTTCGAGACCGACGTCCCGGAGGGCGAGCCGTCGAAGTGGCTGACCCTGTCGGCGACGCGCGTCCTGACCTGGTGGGACGGGTCGTGACCGCCCGGCGTCAGAGCGCCGCCAGGACCAAGCCGCTGCGGGGCTTCGGTGTGAAGTACGTGGCCTTGCGGGGCATCCTGCGGCCCGCCGCGTGCACCGCCAGGACGTCGGCGTAGGCCACCGGGGCGAGCAGGACCACGGCGTCCGCGTCGTGCGGTGCCGGGCGGCCGGCCGGGAGCGGGTGGACGTGCGGGCCGTCCGGGTCGACGTCGAGCGCGTCGGCGAACAGGACGCGCTCGACGATCTCGTGGTCGATCACCGGGTCCGGCCAGGCCTGCTTCGGGAGCGGGATCCGCAGCACCGCCGAACCCGCGTGGACGACGACCTCGCCCGGCACCGGGACGGCGTGGTCGTCGAAGCGGACGTCGAGGCCGGCCGCGCACCAGCGCGACACCAGCTCCTCCGGGCCGAAACCGGTGCCCGTCAGCACCCGGTTGATCGCGCCGATCCGCAGCTGCGGGCCCGCTGTGACCAGGGCGAGGAGTGCGCCGTGGCCGGCTGCCGCGGCCGCGGCCACGCGGTGGTTGCCATCCGCGACCAGCAGGTCGGCGCCCGCGACCGCGGCCAGCAGCCGGTCCTGCAGCGGCCCGGCGGGCACCGCCCACAGCTCGTGCCGGCGGCCCGCGGCGTCCGAAGTGGACAGATCGGGCAGGCCGAGGCCGGCGCAGGCGCGTTCGACCTGCTCGGTCAGCAGGTCGCCGCCGGTGGCCGGGACGAGCAGCGCGGCGCTGGTCGCGCAGCCCAACCCGGCCAGCACGGCGGCCCGCTCGGCGACGACGTCCGGGTAGACGTCCTCGGTGTGCCGCACCCGCGCGGTGCCGTCGTCGGTCACTGCGGCCGGGTCGACCAGGCAGAGCAGGCCGGACGCGACGCCGTCCGGGCCCTCGATCCGGTACGGCGCGACGAACCGCCGCATCGGCCGGTAGTAGCGCTTGCGGAGCCGTTCGAGCATGGCCCGGGCGATCGGGACGGCCGCGGTCTGGTCGAGCCCGTGGGCCAGCGCCGCGGGCGTGCGGGCCGGGTGCTGCACGGCCAGCAAGGTGTCCGCGGCGCCGGGAGCGGCCAGCGCGGCGATCACTTGGTCGGGCTCGGCGAACTCGTCGACGTCGGGGCCGGGGACCGCGTCGCGGACCACCCATCCCTGCTCGATCGGCCGGATCCAGTCGCTCATCCTCCCATCTTCCGCGCCGGGGACTGTGACGGAAATTCGCTGGGGTGCGGACCACCGCGATGGAATGCTTAGGACTGCAAAGCAGTTGACTCCGGTCATGGCCACCCCGAGGAGCACGCCACCGATGACGACCCCGGCCCCCACCAGCGTGAAAGGGGTCGGCTTCCGGTCCGAACGCGGCCCGGTGCTGATCGCCGTCATGCTCAGCACGGCGCTGGTCGCGCTGGACAGCACGATCATCGCGACCGCGGTGCCCTCGGTGGTGCGCGACCTGGGCGGGTTCTCGCAGTTCCCGTGGCTGTTCTCGGTCTACCTGCTGACCCAGGCGGTCACCGTCCCGCTCTACGGCAAGTTCGCCGACGTGCTCGGCCGCCGTCCGGTGATGTTCTTCGGTATTGCGGCGTTCCTCGTCGGCTCGGTGCTGTGCGGGGCCGCGTGGAGCATGCCGGTGCTGATCGCCGCCCGCGCGGTGCAGGGCATCGGCGCGGGCGCGATCCAGCCGATGTCGATGACGGTCATCGGCGACCTCTACACGGTGGAGGAGCGCGCGCGCGTGCAGGGCTACGTCGCCAGCGTGTGGGGCGTCGCCTCGGTCGTCGGGCCGACGCTCGGCGGCGTCTTCGCGGAGTACCTGGACTGGCGCTGGATCTTCTTCATCAACCTGCCGCTCGGCGCGATCGCCGCGCTGATGCTGCACCGGAACTTCGCCGAGCGGGTCGAGCGCAAGGCGCACAAGGTCGACTACACGGGCGCGGCGCTGCTCACGGTCGGCTGTTCGCTGGTGATCCTCGGCCTGCTGGAAGGCGGCGTCGCCTGGGGCTGGGGCTCGCTGCCGAGCGTGGCGATCTTCGTGGTCGGCGCGCTGCTGCTGGTGGCGTTCGTGCTGGTGGAGAAGCGCGTCGCCGAGCCGGTGCTGCCGCTGTGGGTGTTCACCCGGCGGGTCCTGGTCGGCGGCAACCTGGTCGCGGTGGTCGTCGGCGCGGTCCTGATGGGCCTGACGTCGTACCTGCCGACCTACGCCCAGGGCGTCCTGGGCGCGGGCGCGCTGGTGGCGGGCTTCGCGGTGGCGGCGCTGACGGTCGGCTGGCCCCTGTCGGCGTCCCTGGCGGGCAAGATCTACCTGAAGATCGGCTTCCGCGACACGGCGTTGATCGGCAGCGTGTTCGTCATCGCGGGCGGCGTCCTGGTGGCGATGCTGAACGCGTCGTCCTCGATCTGGGCGGCGGCGTTCGCGGCGTTCGTCCTGGGCATCGGCCTGGGGTTGTCGTCGAGCCCGACGCTGGTGGCGGTCCAGTCGGTGGTCGGCTGGGACCGGCGCGGCGTGGTGACGGGCACGAACCTGTTCAGCCGCTCGCTGGGCAGCGCGGTGGGCGCGGCGGTGTTCGGCGCGATCGCGAACGCGACGCTGGCGTCGCGGTTCGCGAACCCGCCGGCGGACGTGGCGGGCAAGCTTCCGCCGTCGGTGGACGCGACGAGCCTGGTGCTGGGAAGCCACGAGGACACGCCGGTGACGAGGTTCGTCCGCGGAGCGCTGGCGGACGCCACGCACTACGTGTTCATCGGGCTGCTGGTGGTGGCGGCGCTTTCGGTGGTGGCCCTGCTGCTGATGCCGCGGAAGACGGAGCAGCTGGAGTTCTAGTTCTGCAGCGGCACCAGTTCGGACTGGAACTTCTCCAGGAACCCGTCGAAATCACCGTGCCCCGGCCGGATCACGAACTTGCTCAGGCCCGACTCGATGTGCTGCTCCACCAGCCGTCGCGCCTCGGGCCAGCTGGTCGCGATCAGGTCCGTCACCGGTACTCCCGGACGACGGCGCGCCGCCACCGCGGTCAGCTCCGGGGAGAGCCCGTGGTCCGCCACCGCCAGGCTCAACCCGAAGTGGTCCTCTTCGATCTCCCGCCCGGCTTCGGATGCCGCCCGCTGGATGGCCAGACGGGCCGCGAGGGACTCCGCCGGCGTGTGGAAGCTGCCCAGCCAGCCGTCGGCGAGGCGGCCCGCCCGGGCCAGGGCCGCCGGGGCGGTTCCGCCCAGCCAGACGTCCAGGGGCTTCGCCGGACGCGGGCCGAGGGTGACGCCCTGGACCTGGAAGAACTCGCCCTCGAACGTCACGTCGTCTTCGTCGAGCAGCCGACGCAACAACGTCAGGGACTCGTCGAACACCGCCGCGCGGCGGCCCTCCGGGACCGGGAACAGGTCGTGCTCGGCCTTGCGCGCCGGACGCAGGCCGAACACCGGGAGCACGCGCTTCGGCGCCAGGCCGGCCAGCGTGAGCAGCTGCTTGGCGACCAGGACCGGGTGGCGACCGGGCAGGATCGCGACGCCCGTGCCGACCTTCAGCTTCGACGTCCGCGCCAGCGCGTGCGCCATGCCGATCATCGGGTCGACTTCCGGCGAGTAGACCAGCTCCGACAGCCACAGCGAGTCGACGCCCGCCGCCTCCAGCCGCTCCGCCAGCCCGGCGAACTCCGCAGGCCCGGAACCCTGCGCCGGTGCGACGCCCAGCCTGATCTTCAGCACGACTGCCCCCTAGCTCGACTGAAGAGGACAACGCTCCGGGACGGCGGGGGCATTCCGCCGGAACTCAGGCCGTGGCGGCGATGACCCGGCCCAGCGCGGCGTGCAGCGCCTCCAGCTCACCGAGGTCCATGCCCAGCTCTTCGACGACACGGTACGGGATCTTCTCGGCTTCGGCCCGCAGCGCGCGACCTTGGTCCGTCAGCTCGACCGTCAGCCGGCGCTCGTCGGACCGGCTCCGGGCGCGCGTGACGTAGCCGAGCGCCTCCAGGCGCTTGAGCAGCGGCGACAGCGTCGCCGGCTCGTGGCGGAGCGACGCGCCGAGGTCCTTCACCGACCGCGGCGACCGCTCCCACAGCGCGAGCAGCACCAGGTACTGCGGGTGGGTCAGGCCGTGCGGCTCCAGCAGCGGGCGGTAGATCGCGATCACGCTGCGCGAAGCCACCGACAGCGCGAAACACACCTGCCGGTCGAGCTTCAGCGGGTCCTCGCCCAGGTCGATCATGCCCCGATCCTACCGTGTCGCTGGTCGCACTAATGATTAGTGCACTAACGATTAGTGTACTCTGAGCCTCATGGAACGACCTGGTGTGCTCCGCTGGTCCGGTTACGCGGTCGGCGTCCGGTTACCGGACCGCTACGGCGAATGGGTCCTGCACGACGCGACGTCGAAACACTGGCGGGCCCGGTTCGTGCTCCAGCGGTCGATCGGCATCGTGCCGCTGTGCCTCGTCTGGCTGCTGCTGCCCGGCCCGATCGGGCTCCGGCTCTCGCTGGTCCTGATGGCCGCGCTGGTCGCGTACTTCTACTCCTGCGCGTACATGGAGGAGAGCATCGAGCACCGGCTCGGCCGGCACGGCTTCCCGCACGACACCGGCCGCCGCACCCGCGCCGAGGCGGCCGCGGCCGCCAACGCCGAGGCCACCGCCCGCTACATCGCGCGCTACCGGACCCCGACGGACGGTTAGCTACAGTCGGGGCACGATGAGACGCAAGCTCCGGCCGCCGATCCCGCCCCGCCACGGGCTCGACCCCGCCCGGCTGAAACTGCCCGCCGAGGGCGACTGGCCGACACTGCTGGCCCACCTCGTCGACCGGCTGCCGCGGGAGACGCCGGACCGCATCGAGCGGATGCTGCGCGAAGAACGCATCCACGGCCTCGACGGCCCGCTGGGCGTCGACACTCCGTTCGAGCCCGGCTCGTTCATCTGGTTCCACCGCGACCTGCCGGACGAGGTGCCGGTGCCGTTCACCATCGACGTCGTGCACCGCGACGAGCACCTGCTCGTCGTCGACAAGCCGCACTTCCTGGCCACCATCCCGCGCGGCAAGCACATCCTCGAGACGACGCTCGTGCGCCTGCGCCGCGACCTCGACCTGCCGCAGCTGTCCCCCGCGCACCGGCTGGACCGCGTCACCGCCGGGCTCGTGATGTTCGTGATCACCCCGGAGGTGCGCGGCAAGTACCAGACACTCTTCCGGGATCGCAAGGTGCACAAGGAGTACGAGGCGATCGCGCCGTACGACCCGACACTGGAGCTGCCGCGGACCGTGCGGAGCCGGATCCTCAAGGAACGCGGGGTGCTCGCCGCGCGGGAGGTGCCGGGCGAGCCGAACGCCGAGACGTACGTCGAGCTGCTCGAGCACCGCGACGGCCTGGGCCGCTACCGGCTCGCGCCGTCGACCGGCCGGACGCACCAGCTGCGCGTGCACCTCAGCGGCCTGGGCATCCCGATCCTCGGCGACGACTTCTACCCCGACCTGACCGAAACCCCGCTCGACGACTTCACCAAACCGTTGCAGCTGCTGGCGAAAGTGCTCGACTTCGACGACCCGCTGACCGGCGCGCACCGCCGGTTCACCAGCGGACGCCGGCTCACCGCCTGGGACGACCTCGACGCGTGGGCGGCGCCCCCGGCATAAGACGGCCCGGCTCCCGGCCGCTCCCTTCGCACGAGAGATCTCCCGAGTCGGACGCGTACGCGCTGTGCAGCCAGGTCCGCGGACAGGTGCGGCCGGACGCTCATCGAGGGACGAACCCCGACCGCGGGCACCGTCATCCCGGACCATCGGGATGGACGAGGTCGTAGGCGCGGGAGACCTTCTGGGGCACCACCATCCGCCACGCGTCCACTACGAACTCGCGAGCCTCGGCCGGATCCAGCGCGGCGAGCTCGGCGTGGACCCAGTTGAACCGCATGTCCGACTCCGACGGCAGCCGGAACTTCCCCGGCTCACCGGCGACGAGCGCGGCGCGCTCCTCCTTCGGGTACGCGAACCCCATCACCAGCTCGTCGGGCGAGAACGCCACATAGACGATCTGCTTGACCCGAAACTTCAACCGGCCGCGCACGTACAGCGGATACGAACGCTCGAGCTCCGAACCCAGAGCAAGAACATCCCCGAGAACCGCCACGACACCTCCCCCACCTCAGGACGGAGGCTGCCAGGTCGCGCGGAAGCCGGTGCTCCTGGGTCACTCCGCTCACCAGCGTGCCCTCGATCAGCAGACGAGGCCAGCCGCCCTCGGGGCCGGCCGGGTGAAGACATACAGCGCGCGGACCAGGCCGGCCAGGTCCGGGTCCGCGGTCGGAGTGATCGCGGCGGCCAGGTCACGCGTCTTCCGGGGAGGCCCGCATCGCGTCCTTCGCGCAGAGAAGCGCGAGTGTTCTCGCGGCCGTCCGGTTGCCTCGCCGTCCGGTGCCGTTTCTCGCAGTATCGTTGCTGCTCAAGGCTTCCAAGCTCGGCTGATGGACCCCTTCGGCGGTTTCGTCAAGCGGCAGTGGGTGTGGTTCGCCGTCCCTGCGGCCGTGGTGGCCGTTTCGCCTTTCTCCCGATGTGGTGACGGCTTTCGGGCTCGTTCCCGCCGTTGCCGTCCTGCTTGCGGTGGGGTCCGGCGGCGCGGTCTGGTGCCTGCGGGTGTCGGTCCGGAACCGCGCTGCCGCGAGCGAGGACGGTTTCCGGGGCTGGCTGCCGCTGCCGACCGGCCACGACCACGACCGCCGGATCGGCTTCGCGGCCGAAACCGGGTGGCGCGTCGCGCGGCGGCGTTCGTCCTCGTCCGGATGGCACTGGCCGGAGCCGGGCCCGCGCGGTCGCGGCCACCGGGTGGCGGAACGCGACGGTCGACATCGTGCGCGTCTTCGCCCGCGACGGCCGCTCACTGCGGCGGCCGCCGCCGGAGATCCACGTCCGCTACCGCGAGGGCACCGGCATCGTGCTGAAGGCGGTGTCTTCGACGCACGGGGCCAATGCGCCGGCGGACTTCACCGACCGGCTCGCGTGGGTGGGCGGCTGGGGACGGCACAGGGTCGTCCTCTTCCCGCACGTCACCGCCCGCCGTTGACCTCCAGTGCGGTGGAGGTTGCAGCCTGGCGACCATGAACCTCGTCGTACGCGCGGAACAACAGTCGCTCTGGCTGTGCTTCGAGCCGTGGGCCAACCAGTACACACTGCTGCCGGGTACCGCTGTACTGGTCCGGTTCCCGCCGGACAAGCAAGTCGAAGTGGTGCACCACCACGACGGCATGACGTTCTTCAGCGCGGGCCCGCACCCCGACCTCTACGCGGAGGACGGGACCGCCGTGGAGATCTTCAGCGAGTACATGCCGGAATTCCCCGCCGAACTCGAACGGCACATGGACGTGCTCCGGCAGATCTTGGAGATCACCCCGCCGATCCGCACCGAGCCGGACCGCCTCAACTAGGTGTATCGACCACAGAACGACGGGACGCTGTCCTTCGACCTCTCCCGGTGGCGGATCCGGCTACGCACAGCGAGCCCGCGAACACGGCCCCGACCGGCGGTAACGTTCTCCCGGCGACCGCCGACCTCGGGATAGGGCTCGTGTGCCGCGGGTCCGGGGGACGCCTGCTGCCGGGCCCGAGCCGCCGATCGAGAGACCATGACCGAGCCTTCCGGGGCCGAGCAAGCCGGTGGGGCCGAGGAGCCGGCCGGGTTCACGCCGGTGCGGCCGCCTGTACTGAGCCTGCCCACCGGCGGCGGGGCCGTGCGGGGTGTCGGGGAGAAGTTCGCCGCCGATCCGGCCACCGGGGCGGGGTCGGTCAGCGTGCCGCTCGCGATCACGCCCGGGCGGTCCGGGTTCGGGCCGGCACTGTCCCTTGTGTACGACTCCGGCGCGGGCAACGGGCCGTTCGGGCTCGGCTGGAAACTCGACCTGCCCGCGATCACCCGCCGCACCGACAAGGGTGTCCCGCGGTACGACGACGCCGCCGAGTCCGACGTCTTCGTGCTCTCCGGCGCCGAAGACCTGGTGCCGGTGCTGACCCGCGGCGACGGTGGCTGGGCGCGGGAGGCGCCGCGGGCGCGCACCGTCGGCGGGACCGGCTACCGGGTCGAGCGCTACCGGCCACGCGTCGAAGGTCCGTGCGCGCGGATCGAACGCTGGACCGCGGCCACCGGCCCGGCCGAGGTGTTCTGGCGCTCGATCTCCCGCGAGAACGTGACCACGTGGTACGGGCGGACACCGGCGGCGCGGATCGCCGACCCGGCCGATCCCGGCCGCGTGTTCGGCTGGCTGATCAGCGCCACCCACGACGACCGGGGCAACGTCGCCGTCTACGACTACCAGGCCGAGGACGGCGCGGGGATCGACGCGGGCCTGGCCTACGAACGCGGCCGGGACCGCCGCGCCGGGCGGTACCTCAAACGCATCCGCTACGGCAACGTGACGCCGTACCTGCCCGTGCTGACCGCGGACGCGCCGTGGCCGGTGCCGCCCGGCGACGGGACCTGGTGCTTCGAGGTGGTCTTCGACTACGGCGACCACGCCGAGGCCGTCCCCGAACCGGCGCCGTCGCGGCCGTGGCCGCCGCGGCCCGACCCGTTCTCCGTGCATCGCGCCGGGTTCGAGGTGCGCACGCACCGGCTCTGCCGCCGGGTGCTGATGTTCCACCACTTCCCGGACGACCCGGCGGTCGGCCCGGGCTGCCTGGTCCGCTCCACCGAACTGGACCACACGGCGACCGGCGGGCACGACGACCGGGTCTTCAGCCGGCTGGCCTCGATCACCCACCGCGGCCACCAGCGCGCCGGCACCGGCTACCGGTCGCGCGCGCTGCCGCCGGTGCGGTTCGGCTACTCGGAGGCGGTCGTGCAGGGCACGGTCCGCGAACTGGCCCCGGGCACCCTGCCCGAAGGCATCGACGGCCGCCGCTACCAGTGGACCGACCTGGACGGCGACGGCCTGCCCGGTGTGCTCACCCGGCAGGGCGGCGCCTGGTTCTACCAGCGCAACCTCGGCCCGTCCGCACCGCCGGGCGAGGCCCGGTTCGCCCCGCCCGGCGTCGTCGACCCGCTGCCCGCGGCGGTGGCCGCGGGTGGCGTGCAGCTGCTCGACCTCGCGGGCGACGGCCGGCCCGACGTGGTGCGTCTCGCCGGGCCCGTCCCCGGGTTCCACGAACGCGACGGCGACGGCTGGTCGGCGTTCACCCCGTTGCGCTCGGTGCCCGTGGTCGACTGGGACGACGAGAACCTGCGGCTGGCCGACCTCGACGGCGACGGCCGCGCCGATGTCCTGGTCACCGCGCAGGACGCGATCACCTGGTACCCCTCGCTCGGCGAGGACGGGTTCGCCGCGCCGCGCCGGGTCGCCGCGCCGTGGGACGAGGACGACGGGCCCGCGGTGGTGCTCGCCGAGGCCGACCAGGCGATCCACCTCGCCGACCTGACCGGTGACGGGCTGGTCGACCTGGTCCGGGTGCGCAGCGGGGACGTCTGCTACTGGCCGGGGCTCGGGCACGGCCGGTTCGGGCCCAAGGTCACCATGACCGGGGAACCGCTGGACCGGCCCGGCCAGTTCGACGCGCGGCGCGTGCTGCTGGCCGACATCGACGGTTCCGGCACCACCGACCTGATCTACCTGCACACCGACGGCGTGCGGGTGCACCTCAACCGGTCGGGCAACTCGTGGGCGGACCCGGTCGCGCTGCCGGTGTTCCCGCCCGCCGACTCGGGCAGCAGCGTGCGGGCGCTGGACCTGCTCGGCACCGGCACGGCGTGCCTGGTCTGGTCGTCGCCGCTGCCGTCGGCGGCCGGCCGGGCGCTGCGCTACGCCGACCTGATGGGCGGCACGAAACCCCACCTGCTGACCAGCGTCGAGAACAACCTCGGCACCCGCACCGAGATCGGTTACGCCCCGTCGACGAAGTTCTGCCTGCTCGACCGGCTGGCCGGCACGCCGTGGGCGGTGCGGCTGCCGTTCCCGGTGCACGTGGTCGAGCGGGTCACCACGACCGACCGCTGGCGGGGCACGACGTTCACCAGCACCTACAGCTACCACCACGGCTGCTTCGACGGCGTGGAGCGGGAAGTGCGCGGCTTCGGCCGGGTGGAGCGGACCGACGCCACCGACTTCGGCGCGTTCGCCGCGGTGAACTCCGGCAGCCCGTACGTCACCGGCGACCACCGGCTGTTCCAGCCGCCGGTGAAGACCGTGACGTGGTACCCGGTCGGGCCGTCGCTGCGCGCCGAGTACTTCGCCGGCGACCCGGACGGCTACTCGCCTGCCGATCCCGGGCTCGACGACTCCGGCCCCGACCAACGCGACGTCACGCCGGACGAGCGGCGGGAGGCACTGCGGGCCTGCCGCGGGACGCCGTTGCGGGAAGAGGTCTACGAGCTGGACCCGGCGAGCGGCCGTGCGGTGCGGCTGTTCTCGGTCACCGGGCACCGCCCGCACGTGGCGCGGCTGCAGCCGCGCGCGGACCAGCGGCACGCGGTGTTCCTGGTGTCCGCGGGCGAGTCCGTGACCGCCGAGTACGACCTCGACCTGGTGACGGCGGCGGTGCCGGACCCGCGGGTGGCGCACACGCTGAACCTCACCGTCGACGAGTGGGGCACGGTGCTGCAGTCGGTCACGGCCGGGTACCCGCGCCGCCCGGCGCCGCCGGACGCGGACCCGTCGCTGCCCGCCGGCGCCGCCGCGCTGATCGCCGCCGTGCAGGGCGAACTGCACGTGAGCTACGTCGAACGCACCCGCACCGACGAGCTGCCCGCGTCCGATGTGGACAGTCACCGGCCGCCGCAGCCGTACGAGACGCGCACCTACGAGCTGTCCGGGATCAGGCCCGCCGACGGCCGCTGCTTCACCGCGGCCGACCTGCTCGCCCACCGGCTCGGAGAGGCCTACCAGAGCACCGGCGAGCCCGTCGAAACCGTTCCCTACCACGAGGTTCCGGACGGCACCCGGCCGCGCAAGCGGCTGGTCGGGCACGTGCGGACGGCGTTCTTCGACGACGCGCTGAGCGGCCCGCTGCCGTGGGGGCAGCGGACCGCGCGGGCGCTGCCGCACGAGAGCCGGAACCTGGCGCTGAGCACCGAGCACCTGACGGCGGTGTTCGGCGACCGGCTCACCGCCGACGTGACGGCGGCGCTGGGCGACCGCGCGACGAGCGGGTACCGGCACGAGGACGGCGAATACTGGCGGTGCACCGGCGTCGCGGGCTTCTCCCCCGGCGCCGAAGCCCGCTTTTTCCTGCCCGACCGCTACACCGACCCGTTCGGCAACGTCACCGTCTTCGAGCACGACCCGCTCGGGCTGTACCCGGCCGCCGCCACCGACCCGGCGGGCAACCGGATCAGCGTGACCGAGTTCGACCACCGGTGCCTGGCGCCCGCCCAGCTGACCGACGCCAACGGCAACGGCTCGCGGGTCCGCTTCGACGTGCTGGGCAACGTCGCCGCGGGGGCGTTCCACGGCAAGGCGGGCGAAGGCGACGACGTCGCCGCGCTGACCGACGACGACGTGAACCCGGGCATCCCGGCGCTGGAGGCGTTCTTCGTCACCGGCGACTACGCCGAGCCGGCCGCGCGGGCGCTGCTCGGCGCGGCCACCAGCCGGACCCTCTACCACTTCGGCGAGGCCGTGGTGGACGGCGAGGTGGTGTGGGAGCGGCACCCGCCGTGCTCGGCGTCGATCACCCGCGAGCGGCACGCCGCCGACAGCGTCGTGCGGACGTCGTTCAGCTATTCCGACGGATCCGCGGTCACCCTGGTCACCAAGGACCAGGCCGAGCCGGCGGCGCCCGGCGGGCCGCTGCGCTGGGTCGCCTCGGGCCGCACGGTCGTGGACAACAAGGGCCTGCCGGTGCGCCGGTACGAGCCGTACTTCGCCGCCCCGGGCACCGGGCACCGGTTCGAGGACCCCGAGCAGGCCGGGGTGTCGTCGGTGCTCGGGTACGACGCGCTGGGCCGGCAGGTGCGCCTCGACCGGCCCGACGGCAGCCACAGCCGGGTCGCGTTCACGCCGTGGCGCTCGGCCGCGTTCGACCCGAACGACACGGTGACCGAGGTGGGAAACCCCTGGTACGAGCGGATGTCGACGTCGGCCGACCCGGTCGACCGGCGCACGGCGGCGCTCACGGCCGCGCACGCGGACACCCCCGTGGTGTCCGTTGTGGACAGCCTGGGTCGCCCGGTCCTGACCCTGGCGCACAACCGGGTGGACGGCACCGACAGCCGGTACGCGACGCTGCGCCGGCTGGACTCGGCGGGCCGTGACCTCTGGGTGCAGGACGCCCGCGGTCTCCTGGTCGCGCAGCACGTCCTCCCGGCCCGGACCGGGGCGCAGGCGCTCGACGATCCCCGCAACCTCGCGCCGTACGGCTACACGCCGGGACACGACGCGGCCGGGCGCGTCCTCTACAGCAGCAGCGCCGAGGCGGGCGAGCGGTGGGTGCTGCCGGACGCCGCCGGGCAGCCGCTGCTCGCCTGGACCGGCCGCGGGATGCGGTCGCGCACGACCTACGACGTGCTGCGCCGCCCGCTGGCGCTGTTCGTCACCGCGGCCGGCGACACGGCCGTGTCGGGCGCGCCCCGCGACGCGGGCGGCCCACCGGATCCCGAGGTGCTCGTCGAGCAGCGGGTGTACGGCGAGGCCGTGGCCGATCCCGCGGCCAACCTGCGCGGGCGCGTGCACCAGGTCTACGACGGCGCCGGGGTGGTCACCAACGCCGCGCACGACTTCCGCGGCAACCTCGCCGCCGTCCACCGGCGGCTGGCGCGCGACCCGCGGACCCCGCCGGACTGGTCCGCGCTCGCCGGGCTCACCGACCCCGCCGCCGTCACCGCGGCGGCGGAACCGCTGCTGGAGCCCGGCGCGCCGTTCGTCACCACCACCGAGCACGACGCGCTGGGCCGCGCCGTCGTCGTGCGCACCCCCGACGGCAGCGCGTTCCGGGCCGGGTTCACCGAGGCGGGGCTGATCGGCTCGGTCGAGGTGACGATCGAGGGCGCGGTCACGCCGTTCGTCACCGACGTCCGCTACGACGCCCACGGCCGGCGCACCCGCATCGCCTACGGCAACGGCGCCGAGACGACGTACGCCTACGACCCGGACACCGCGCGGCTCACCGAGTTGCGCACCACCCGTCCCGCCACTGTGGACACCACGGCCTCGGCGCTGTTCGCCGACCGCGCGGTCGTGCAGGACCTGCGTTACCGCTACGACCCGGTGGGCAACATCGTCCGGATCGAGGACGCCGCCACGGCGTCCACAGTGGACGCCGACGGCATCGCCGGCTACCGCTACGACGCGTTGTACCGGCTGATCGGGGCGAGCGGGCGCGAGCACACCGGGCAGACGGACTTCGCCTACAGCCCGCCGGACAGCAGCCGCCGCGACCACCCGTTCACCGGCGCGCGGGTGCACGCCAACGACCTCGGCGGGCTGCACGGCTACGTGGAACGCTACCGCTACGACGGCGCCGGAAACCTGTTGCACGTCACGCACAGCGCGGGCCGCGACGTCGACTCCCCCGGCGTGACGCGCTGGCGGCGGAGCCTGCAGTACGCGCTCGACAGCAACCGGCTGCTGTCCGCGAGCCTGCCGGGCGACCCGGACGGGCTGCCGGACTACGCCGCGACCGGCGGCTACGGCGCAGTGCACGCCTACGACGCGCACGGCAACACCACCGCCATGACGTCCCTGCCGCTGCTGCGCTGGAACCACCGGGACCAGCTCCTCGCGACCGCGCGCCAGGTGGTCGTCGCCGGTACCCCCGAGACCACGTACTACGCCTACGACCACACCGGCGAGCGGGTCCGCAAGACCACCTGCGACCCCGCCGGCCGGCCGGTGGCCGAACGCGTGTACCTGGGCGGGTACGAGCTCTACCGGGAGTTCGCCGCGGACGGCACGCCGGTCACGAAGCGGCGCACGCTGCAGGTGCGCGACGGCGACCGGCGGATCGCCCTGGCCGACGTGCCCGCGGGGGCCGCGCCGGTGATCCGCTACCAGCTCGGCAACCACCTCGGCTCGGCCTCGGTGGAGCTGGACGAGTCCGGCGCGCTCGTGAGCTACGAGGAGTACCACCCGTACGGCACGACGGCGTTCCAGGCCGGGCGGAGCGCCCTCGAGGCGGGCGCCAAGCGCTACCGCTACACCGGCCGGGAACGCGACGACGAGACCGGGCTGGAGTACCACCACGACCGGTACTACGCGCCGTGGCTGGGCCGGTGGGTCAGCTGCGACCCGTCCGGCATCGCCGGCGGGCCGAACGTCTACGCCTACGTCGAGGGCCGGCCGGTGATCGCGGGCGACCCGACCGGGCACATCTTCTGGTTCTTCGTCGCCGCCGTGGTCGTCATCGCGACGCTGACGCTGGTCAGCGAGGCCGGGGCACCGAAGGACGAACGGGAGGCGGCCGCGGTGCAGCCGCACATCTCCGACGAGGAGTTCGCCGCGCACACCGCGGTCACCGGCGTGAGCATGGCCGTCGGCGGGGGCACCGGCTCGGCCATGAAGGGCGCGCCCGTGGTGCTGCAGGGCATGGCGGGCGGCCTGACCGGCGGGGTCGTGCAGGGGGTCGGCGACCAGGCCGTCCAGGACGTGAAGAAGGGCGAGGTCAGCTCCGGCAAGCAGTACGCGACCGTGGCCGTGCAGAACGGCGCGACGGGCGCGGTGCTCGGCGGCGGGCTCGCGGTCGGCGGCAAGTTCGTCGCGAACGAGGTGGCCGGGCTCAAGGGCGAAGGCGGGCCGCCGAGCAACCCGAACGACGCGGCGGCGTGGCAGAAGTACTACGAGGCCAACCCGAACGCGAAGCGGTCCGTCGGGTCGGCCGGGCTGAACGACCCGGGCACCTTCAGCGCGGACGAGATCGCCAAGGGCAAGGCGCAGGACGCCGCCTCCGGCACCACGGGCAACGACACGAAGACCGGCTCGACCCCGAAGGTGACGAAGCTGCCCTACATCCCGCCGAAGGGCAAGCAGGTCACGGCGCAGCCGACCGGCAAGACACCGCCGACCGACCACAACGCGGCCGCGCTGGGCGACCGGGGCCGGCGCATCGCCCCCGCCTACCCGCGTGACCCGCTGCACCACGTGCTGCCGCAGGAGTTCCGGGAGTGGTTCAGCCGGGCACCGCGGGGCATCGACATCGACGCCTACGCCGTGTCGATCAGCCAGGGCGAGCACTCGGCGATCCACAGCATGGAGTGGAACCAGCGCTGGGGGGCGTGGATCAGGGCCCACGACGGCGCCTCCACCAGCGAGGTCTGGGATTTCGCGCGGCAGCTGATGCGCGAGTACCACCTCGACAACCTGCCGTTCACCCGTTACCAGAAGTAGGAGTGCCCATGCGTGCGATCACCGCACCGCTCGAACCGGGCGACACCGCCGACGCCGTGGTCTCCCTGCAGACCGCGTTGCTGGTCCTGTTGCGCCGCAACGCGATCGCGGCCGAGCCGGGCACCCAGAAGGAACTGCTCGCGGTCATCCCGAAGGAACAGGCCGACCGCACCTACCGCGACGCGACGGCCAAGGCGGTGAGCCTGTTCCAGGAGCAGCGGCGGTTCGAGGCCACCGGCGTGGTCGACGACCGCACCGCCGCCGCGCTCAACTCGCTGCTGCGCGGGCTGGGCCTGCTCGACGACGACGACGGCGAACCGGCGCCGGACCCGCACCGGTACCTGGTGCGCGGGCGGCTCTCCAGCGCGTCACGGCCCGGCGTCGGCGGCATCCGGATCGTGGTGGCCGACCGCGGGGTCGGCGGCGACACCGCGCTCACCCAGACCCGGACCGCCGCCGACGGCACCTACGAGGTCACGTTCAACTACGAGACCGCCAAAGCCGACCCGGACCTGCAGGCGCACGCCTACGCCGACCGGGAGGCGCTGCTCGGGTCGTCACCGGTGCGCTACAACGCCGGGCACACCGAGACCCTGGACATCGCGGTCGCCGACGACGCCCAGACCGCGCTGGCCGCCGAGCACCAGACGCTGACCGCCGACCTGGGGCAGCACTACGACGGGTCGCTCGCCGACCTGCAGGAGACAGCGGACCGGCCCGACGTCACGTACCTGGCGAACAAGACCGGCTGGGACGCCCGCGCCGTGGCCGTCGCCGCGCTCGCCGAGCAGTTCGGCGCCCGCACGGCAGGCACCGGCGACCCGGCGATCGCGCCCGGGCTGTTCTACGCGCTGTTCCGCGCCGGGCTGCCGCCCACCGACACCGCGATCTACGCCGCCGACCCGGCAACGGTCGACCTCGTCTGGCGGCAGGCGATCGACCAGGGCGTGATCGCCGCCGACCTCGCCGGCCAGCTGCCCGCCGCGCTCAAGACGTTCACCACCCTCGCCGCGCAGCGCGCGCTCAGCGGGCCCGCCGTCGCCGGCCGCTCGTCGCTGGGCGAGCTGCTGGACCTCTCGCTGCCCGCCGAGCAGCACGAGCCGTTCGCCCGGCTCCAGCTGGAGCACCGCGGCTCGACCGCGGCGTTCTGGCGGGCGGCCGAGCGGCAGTTCGGCCTCGGCGCGACGCTGCGGCTGCAGGTGGACGGCCGGCTCGCCTACCTCACGCTGAACAACGCGCCGCTGGTGGCCAAGCTGCACCAGCCCGGCCGGGTCACCGACCCCGCCCAGCTGCTCGACCGCGGTTTCCACCACGCGCAGGCGTGGCTGCCGCTGATCGACACCGCGCCGGCGGAGATCCCCGGCGACGACGAAGCGGCCCGGCGGGCCAACTACGCCCAGGTCCTGGCGACGCAGCTGCGGCTGAGCTACCCGACCGCGGCGCTCGCCGCGATGGTCGGGGCGGGCGAGACGCCGGTGCGCGCGGCCGCGGGCGTGCGGGACTTCCTCACCGCGCAGGCCCACCGGTTCGACGTCGGCGTGCACCCCATCGACCAGTTCCTGCACCGCAACGCCGACGTCACCGTCGATCCGGTGGTGCGCGCCGACATCGCCCGCGTGCAGCGCGTCCGCCAGATCACCCCGTCCGACGAGGCGATGAACGCCCTGCTGACCCGGGGAATCGACTCGGCCTACGCCGTGGCGGGCCACGACCGCGCGGAGTTCGTCGCGGGCTACGCCGGCGTGGTCGGCGGCGCCGAGACAGCCGCGCTGATCCACGCCCGCGCGCAGCAGGTGCACCTGGCGGTGCTGAACATCGCGACGTCGTACGTGCTGGCCGGCAAGGCCCCCGCCATCGGCGTGCACACGACCGCGCAGATCGTGGACCCGTCGCCGGTGGTGCCCGCCGAGGCCGGGGACGTGATCGCCTACCCGACGCTGCAGGAACTGCTCGGCGACCAGGACTACTGCGACTGCGATGAGTGCCGCTCGGTGCTCAGCCCGGCCGCGTACCTGGTGGACCTGCTGCAGTTCCTCGACCGCGACGACGCGCGCTGGGCGCAGTTCACCGCGGCGTGGCCCGGCGCCCACGGGGACGCGCCCTACCCGTACGCCGACCTCGCGGCGTGGACCGCGGCCGGGTCACCCGCCGGCGTCCCGCCGACACCGCTCGGCGTGCTGCTCTCGCGGCGGCCCGACCTGCAGTACCTGCCGCTGACCTGCGAGAACACCAACACCGCGTTGCCCTACATCGACCTGGTCAACGAGACGCTGGAGTACTACGTCACCCACGGGCTCACCCTCGACGGCTTCACCGGGCACAGCACCGACGACCGGGTGAGCACCGAGGAGCTGCTGGCGAACCCGCAGTTCGTGCAGGACTCGGCCTACGACGTGCTGGCCGGCAAGACCACGCCGGCGCCGCTGCTGCCGCCGAGCCCGCTGCTGCCGCTGCACGAACCGCTCAACCGGCTGCGCCGCCTGTTCGCCGCGTTCGGCACGCCGCTGCCGCGGGTGATGGAAGTCCTGCGGGCTGGGGACGCCGTCGAACGGCCCGATGAAGCGGGCTACGGCTGGCGCGACGTGTGGCTGGAGCAGCTGCGGCTGTCGCGCCCGGAGGCCGACCGGCTGACCGACTCGACCCTGACCCTGCAGACGCTCTACGGCTACCCGTCGTCCACACCGGACAGTGCCGTGCTCGCGGATCTCAGTGGCGCCAAGGACTTCTGCCACCGCGTCGGCCTCGGTTACGACGACCTGATCGCCGTGCTGCGCACCCAGGCGATGAACCCGGCGGGCACGCTCATCCCGCGGCTGGACCGGCTCGGTGTCCCGCTGGCCACCCTCGCCGCGCTGCACGACGGCACGCTGCCCGACGCGGACTTCGACGCGGCCCTCGCCCCGCAGCTCGACCCGGCCCAGTACGGCGGCGACATCAAGGCGTGGGTGCGCACCCCGGCGGTCTACGCGCGGATCATGGATCTGGTCGTGCTCACCGACCCGGCCGGCGGGACCGGCTTCGCCGCACTCGCCCTGCGCTACGCCGACCCCGCGCGGCTCGCCGACCCGGTGCGACCCAGCGTGTTCATCCGGCTGCTGCGGTTCCTGCGGCTCTGGCGCGCGCTGGGCTGGACGATCGCGCAGACCGACGCCGCGATCGCGGCCCTCTACCCGGCCGCGGACGTCCCCGCCGGCACCGACGACGAGGCCACCGCGCTGGCCAAGCTCGATCACGGGTGGCGGACGCTGCTCCCCCGGCTCGGCGTCGTCTCCCGGGTGGCCGAGCGGCTGAACCTCTCGCTCGCCCGGGACCTGCCGTCGCTGCTGGCCTGCTTCGGGCCGATCGGCACCTACGGCGAAACCTCGCTCTACCGGACGTTGTTCGCCCCCGCCAAGGACCCGGTGTTCGCCGACGACGGCTACGGCGGCGTGCTCACCGGGTCCGCCCGGCTGCTCGACCACGCCGAAAGCGTGCGCGCGGCGCTGTCGCTGACCGGTGACGAGTTCGCCGCCGTCACCGCCGCGCTCGGCTTCGACGCGACCACCCCGCTCACCGTCGAGGTGGTCAGCGAGGTCTTCCGGCGCGGCTGGCTGGCCCGCAAGCTCAAACTCGGCGTCACCGAACTGCTGCGGCTGCTCGCGCACACCGGGCTGGACGTCTTCGACGCGCGCCCGGACCGCCCGGACCTGCCGGCGCTGCTCGACCTGCTCGACGGTCTGCGCGCGGCCGGGCTCAAGCCGGCCGCCGCGCTGTACCTGGTGTGGAACGACGACCTCGGCGGCGCGTCGGCGCCGCCGGGCACCGAGGTGAACGAGTTCGCCCGCGGCCTGCGCGCCGCGCTCGCCGCGGTGGACGGCGAGTTCGGCGTCGTCGACGACCCGGACGGGCAGATCACCCGGGCGCGGATGGCGCTGGTCTACGACGCCGCGACCACCGACGTCTTCTTCGGCCTGCTGGGCAGCACCCTCGGCACCGACGTGGCCTACGCCCACCCGGAACCCGTGCTGCCGGACGCCGTCCTGGCCGCGGCGCCCGGCCGGATCGGCTACGACGACTTCGGCAAGCGGCTCTCGTTCGCCGGGGTGCTGAGCACCGCCGTGCGCGACGCGCTGAAGGCGGCCGGCGCCACCCCGGCGTTCCAGGCCGCGGTGGACGCGCTCTACACCGCCAACCGGCTCGTGGTCGATCCGTTCTTCGACCGGTACCCCGAACTGCGGCCGCTCCACGACACCTACGTCACGTCCGCCGAACCGGAGGCGGCCCGCCGGACGGCGCTGCTCGCCGCGTTCCTGCCGGACCTCCTCCGCCACCGCAAGCGACAGCTCGCGGTGGCCGCGATCGGCGGCGCGGCCCACACCGACCCGGTCTTCGCCGCCACCGTGCTCGACGACCCGGCCGTGCTGCACGCGGCCGCCGACGCGACGGCGCCCGCGCTGGACGACCTGGTCGCCGTACAGCGGCCCGGCCTGTCCGCCCGGTTCCACACCGGCCCGGACCTGACCGGCCCGGAGCTCGGGGCGAGCGACGCCGAAGCGGTCGTCGGAGTCCTGCCGCCCGGGGCCGCGGGCCCGGTTTCCGCGGTGTGGAGCGGTTTTCTGGAAGCCCCGGCGACCGACACCTACAACCTGCGGATCGAGACCGGTGCCGCCGCGGCCGTCACGCTCACCCTCGACGGCACGGCCATCGCCCTGTCCGGTGTGGACGGCCGGTGGGCCAACACCGAGCCGGTCCGGCTCACCGCGGGCACGCTGCGCGCGGTCGAGCTGACCGTGCTGGGCACCACCACCCCGGTCCGCGTGAGCTGGCAGTCCCCCGGCCGCGGCTGGGAGACCGTGCCCGGCCGCGCCTTCTACCCGGCCACGCCGCGCGAGCACCTCGCCGCCACCTACACGCGGTTCTTCAAGGCCGCGTCGCTGGCCGCCGCGCTGCGGCTCACCCCGGCCGAACTCGCCCACCTCACCGGCGGGCCCCACCGGATCGGCGGCGGGAGCTGGCTGAACGCCCTCGCCGTGACCGGGGTCCCGGACGGGCCGACGGCGACCGCGCTGACCTCGGTGCTCACCGGCCTGCTCGGCCACGCCGCGCTCAAGGCCGCCTACGCCCCCGACGACGAACGGCTGCTGGCCGCGCTGACGGCGTTGCCCGACACCGCGCCGCTGTGCGCGCTCACCGGCTGGCCGGCCGGCACGGCGACCGCGTTGCTGGCCCGGATCGGTGCGAGCCCGGCCGACCTGGCGGACCCGGCCGTGCTCGCGCGGCTGACCGCCGCCGCCGGGCAGGTGCAGCTGTTCGGCGTGCCCGCGCCCGCGCTGATCGCGGCCACCGGCAACGACCCCGACGGCGCCGCGGTGCGCGCGTTCACCGGTGCCCTGCGCTCGCGCTACGCCCCGGCCGACTGGCTCGCCGTGATCAAGCCGGTCAACGACGAGCTCCGCGCCCGGCAACGGGACGCGCTGGTCGCCTACGTGCTGCACCAGATGCGGGCGAACCCGGCGTCGGCGCACATCGACACCGCGGACAAGCTGTTCGAGTACTTCCTGATGGACGTCCAGATGGACCCGTGCACGCAGACCTCGCGGATCCGCAACGCCCTCTCGACCGTGCAGCTGTTCACCGACCGGTGCCTGATGAACCTGGAACCGCGGGTGGCGGCGTCGGCGCTCGAGGCGGCGCAGTGGGAGTGGATGCGCCGCTACCGGGTCTGGGAGGCCAACCGCAAGGTGTTCCTGTGGCCGGAGAACTGGCTCGAACCCGAGCTGCGCGACGACCAGTCGCCGTTCTTCCGGGAGATGATGAGCGAGCTGCTGCAGAGCGACATCACCGACGACGCCGCGGAGATCGCCTTCGGCAAGTACCTCGGCAAGCTCGCCGACGTGGCCCTGCTCGAACCGTGCGGGATGCACGTCGTCACGGGCGGGGCGGGCACGGCCGACGACGTCACGCACGTCGTGGCGCGCAGCGCCGGCACCGCGCGGAAGTACTACAGCCGCCGTCGCGAGGCCGGCTCCTGGACGCCGTGGGAGGAGATCGGGCTCGACATCGAGGACACCCCGGTGATCCCGGTGGTGTGGCGCAGCCGGCTGTTGCTGTTCTGGCTGCGGATGGTGCCGCAGCCGGACCTGAGCACCGCGACACCGATCAAGGACCTGCCGGACCGCAACCTCACCGCGCTCCGGACGGGCGACCTCAACGCGGCGCCGCCGAAGCTGACCTACCAGGCGATGCTGTGCTGGAGCGAGTACGCGAACGGCGCGTGGAAGCCGGTGCAGACGTCCTCGGCGACCGCGCCCACCACGCTCGGCACGTTTTCCGCCGACAGCTTCCTGCGCTCCCGGCTGCGGCTGAGCGCCCACGAGGAGGGCACGGCGCTGCGCATCGGGATCACCGGCCAGGGCGGCTCGTCGTTCCTGCTGTACAACACGCACAGCCTGCCGGTGCGCGCCGAGGACCAGCCGCCACCCTCGAAGTGGGCGGTCGAGGTGGTCCCGGCGACGCGCTCGCTGAGCACGGCCGGCGGCACGCTGAGCGCCGAGTACTCGCGGGGGCTCAGCCTGGGGGCCGCCCTCGGCCTGCCCGGCGCGGGCCCGCTGAAGCGCCCGGTGCTCCGCACCGGGATCACGGCGTCCACTGTGGAACCCGCGCACGACCTGGCGAACCGGTGGGACGCGCCGTTCTTCTTCCACGACAGCCGTTCTTCCTTCTACGTCACGACCGCCGAGGAGCAGGTGAGCGTGCCCGAGTGGGGCGGTTATGTCGTGACGCCGCAGCCGGCGGGCGTCGTCCCGCAGCTGCCGCCGATGGTCTACCAGAAACCCGTGTTCGAGATCCCGGACCGGGTCGGGCCGGTCGCCGTCGGGCCGGACGCCGGTGTCATCGACCCGGTGCAGATGCAGCACTACGTCACCGAGGACGCCTACATCACCCGGGGCATCGCGACCCTGGGCACCGTCCCGTTCGGCGACGGCCGCATCGGGCCCGCCGGAATCGTCGTCACCACGCCGAGGAGCTGACCCGTGAGCTCGAAGAACGTCTTCCACGACTTCACGCAGCAGGCCGTGGTGAACACCGCCCTTGGCCAGTGGCGCTACACCCAGGACACGCGGTTCACCTACACCTTCGAGAACTTCTTCCACCCGTTCGTCACCGAGCTGACCGAACGGCTCAACACGACGTCACTGGCCGGGATGCTGGACCCGGCCTTCCACGCCGGGCTGACGAAGGAGTTCTTCGACTCCTACTACACCGAGCTGACCTCCGCCGTCGTCGGCATCGGTCACGAACCGGAGCGCATCGACCTCAGCCCGGGCGGGTCGTACTCCGGCTACAACTGGGAACTGCTGTTCCACGTGCCGCTGACCATCGCGGTGCACCTGAGCAAGAACCAGCGGTTCGCCGAGGCGCGCAAGTGGTTCCACCACGTCTTCGACCCCACGTGCACCGACACGAGCGTGCCGGTGCCGCAGCGGTTCTGGCGGTTCCTGGCCTTCCGTGACGCCGGAGCCGCGCGGCAGATCGACGAGCAGCTCGCGGTGCTGAGCAAGCCCGTCGACGAGTGCACCCCCGCGGAACTGGCGCTCAAGCAGCAGATCCTCACCGGGTACGAGGCGATCCGGGCCAAGCCGTTCCAGCCGCACGCGGTGGCCCGCACCCGCCAGGTCGCCTACCAGTACTGCGTGGTGATGAAGTACCTGGACAACCTCATCGCCTGGGGCGACAGCCTGTTCCGCCAGGACACCCTGGAGAGCGTCAACGAGGCCACCCAGCTCTACGTGCTGGCCGCGAACCTGCTCGGCGCGCGGCCCGAACGGACCCCGAGCGCCGGCTCGGTCCGTCCGATGACGTACGCGGACCTGCGCAAGCGGGGGCTGGACGCGATGGGCAACGCGCTGGTGGAGCTGGAGGGCAAGTTCCCGCTGAACCTCGGCGTGCCGAAGACCGGCGGCGGGGACGGGGACGCGGCGGGCCCGCTGTTCGGCATCGGCCGGACGCTGTACTTCTGCGTGCCGCGCAACGACAAGCTGCTCGGCTACTGGGACACCGTGGCCGACCGGCTGTTCAAGATCCGGCACTGCATGACCCTCGACGGGACGGTCCGGCAGCTGGCGCTGTTCGACCCGCCGCTGGACCCGGGAATGCTGGTCAAGGCGGCGGCCGCGGGGCTCGACCTCGGTTCGGTCGTCAACGGCCTGAACCAGCCGGTGAGCCCGGTGCGCGCGCCGGTGCTGATCGCCAAGGCGCTGGAGCTGTGCGCCGAGGTCCGGTCGCTGGGCCACACGCTGCTGGCCGCGCTGGAGAAGTCCGACGCCGAGACCGTGGCCGCGACGTGGCAGCGGCACGAGGTGGCGATCCACCGGATGCAGCAGGACGTGCGGTTCCTGCACTGGACGTCGGCGCAGGAGACCACCCGGTCGCTGGTGACCAGCCGCGGCGCGGCCCTGGAGCGGCTGGCCTACTACCAGCGGGCGCTCGGCCTGGCCGCGGACCCGAGCGCCCCGGCGGACCTGACGGTGGACTTCGAGAACCTCGACCTGACCGAGGAGGGCTTCGCCGGCGCCTACGCC
Organism: Amycolatopsis sp. WQ 127309; assembly: GCF_023023025.1. Classification (NCBI taxonomy): domain Bacteria; kingdom Bacillati; phylum Actinomycetota; class Actinomycetes; order Pseudonocardiales; family Pseudonocardiaceae; genus Amycolatopsis; species Amycolatopsis sp. WQ 127309. Next base: position 7,125,286 of record NZ_CP095481.1, on the reverse strand, counting down.
GCCCTGGTCGGCCAGTACGACCTGCCGGTCACCGTCCAGCCGTTGCCGCCGTTGCCGACCTCCGAAGACGACGATCCCTCGGCGCAGTCGGGTGCGGCGGGCGTCGGCAAGCTGCACCTCACCGACCACGAGAGCGGCGAGCTCAACACCCACCTGCCCACCGCCCGCGACACCGGGCTGACCGCCGGGGCCGCGAACGCCATCGCCTCCGGCCTCGCACCGGTGCCGGACTCCGATGTGGACGTCCACTTCTGGGGCATCGGCGGGAAGGTCAAGCTCAACGTCGGCACCGCGCTCGTCGCGGCCGCGCGGATCGGCGGCGACATCGCCGGCATCACCGCGGCGTGGGAACGCGACCAGGCCGGAATGGCCGCGCGGACCGCGGGCTACGAGCGGCGCACCGACGAATGGCTGCTGCACCACAACCTCGCGGCGCACGAGCTGAAGCAGATCGGCAAGCAGATCCTCACGTCGCTGATCGGCGAGCAGCTGGCCCACCGCGACTACCTCACGACCAAGCAGCAGATCGCCGACGGCGAGGAGATCGAGCAGTTCCTCAAGGACAAGTTCACCAGCGCCGAGCTGTACGGCTGGCTGCAGGGCGAGGCGTCGCGGCTGTTCTACGAGTACTACCGGTTCGCCTACGACACGCTGCGCAAGGCGGAGGCCGCGGTCAAGCGCGACCTGATGCGGCCCGAGGTCGACGCGCAGGACTTCGTCAAGTTCAACTACTGGGACGCCGGGCGCAAGGGCCTGCTCTCGGGCGAAGCGCTGTACCTGGACGCGAAACGGCTCGAAGCGGCGTACCTGGACAACAACAAGCGCGACCTGGAACTGGTCCGGCACGTGTCGCTGCGCCAGCTCGCCCCGGCGGCGCTGCTCACGCTCAAGGCGACCGGCTCGTGCCAGGTCACGGTCCCGGAGTGGGTGTTCGACCTGGACACCCCGGGCCACTACCTGCGCCGGATCAAGACGGTCGGCCTGACGATCCCCTGCGTCACCGGGCCGTACGCCGGGCCGCGCTGCACCCTGACGCTGACGAAGAGCACGCTGCGCACGTCCCCGCTGACCGGTGACGGCTACGCGCGCCAAGGCAGCGACGACGGCCGGTTCACCGACTACTTCAGCGCGGCCGGGTCGATCGTGACCAGCAGCGGCCAGAACGACAACGGCCTGTTCGAGGTGAACCTGCGCGACGAGCGCCTGCTGCCGTTCGAGGGCGCCGGCGCGGAGAGCACGTGGACCCTGGAGCTGCCGAAGGAGTTCCGCCAGTTCGACTACGCGACGATCAGCGACGTCGTCCTGCACATCCGCTACCAGGCCCGCGACGGCGGCGCGCAGCTGCGCACGGCGGCCACCGGCAACCTCAAGGAGCTGGTGGCCGACAGCGGCGCGTCGGGCTGGGCGCAGCTGCTGGGGCTGCGGGCGGACTTCCCCGGCGAGTGGGCGGCGTTCCTCGGCGGCACCGGCGCGTTCACCGCGAAGCTGCGTCGCGACCACTTCCCGTACCACACCCACGGGATGCCGATCACGATCACCGGGATCGAGCTCTACCGGGTGGACGCCACGGGCACGCCGAAGCACCACGCGGTCGCCGCGAGCACGGACCTCGCCGCCCTGTCGACGGCGTTGAACGACACGGGCACGGCCACGCTCGACCTACCGCCGGACCCACCCGGCCCGGCCACGGTCCTCACCCGCACCGCCGGCGCGGACGTGTGGCTGGTGCTGCGCTACGCACTCGGCTGAGGGCTGGTTCCGGCCGGCCTGTTCGGGAGCTTGGCGGTCCTGCCGCAGGACCGCAGAGCTGTTCACCGGCGCCACGGGCGACGGGCTCTGGTGGCCGGCGCAGGAGAGGCACTCGGCGCTTTCGTCGTGCCCGTCCGGTCGTGCGGGTCTACGCCGGGTTCTCCGCGACGGCGAGGTAGTCCGTGTAGATCTGCGGCGAGCCCGAGAACGAGGCCAGCCGCTTCCACTCCTCATACATCTGCTTGGTATCGCGGTGGGCGGACGCGAACTCCGCAGCCTCGCCGGTGGCGATGTCGGGCTCGGGGTAAAAGACGTCCAGCGCCTCCAAGCTCTCGATCTCCATCATCATCACGTACTGGTCGAGACGGTTGCCCCGCTCACCCTTGAGCACGTGGAACCGCCAGTCCGGGTAGTCGTCGATCCGGTGGTGGTTCTCGGCGATGAAACGGTCGAACACCTCCTCGGTCACCCCGGCACGCAACGCCAGGTTGTGGATCCCCACGACCCGGGCCACGGGCTCCTCCCCCGGGCGGTCACGGTAGCGAGGGCCGGGCGTGACCGTGCTCCGCGGATTGTCGGCCAGCAGCCGGTAGTCGGTGAACAACGTCGGCAGCTCACCGAACGTGCCCAGCCGCCGCCACCGCGCCAGCACCGCCTCCGCCTCCGGGTGACCCGCCCAGAACAGCCGGGCCGCCTCGGTCTGCTCACCCCGGGCCGTGACGTACCGGTCGCGCTGCTCGGCGCTCTCGATCTCGTACAACATCAGGTACTGCCCGGCCCGCTCGCCACGCAACCCGCGCAACAACGTCCACCGCCACCCCGGGTACACGGGCAGGTGAACGCCTTCACCACGCACGAACGTCTCGAACTCCTCCGCCGTGACACCGGCCTCGGTGTCGATGGCGATGTACTGGAAGGTGAACACCGACAAGCGTCCCAATTTTGCGCATCCAATCCTCAGGCCGGGAAAGGGATCGCGCGTCCGGCAAGCACGACTCCCCGCACCACATCCTGCCCGCTCCAGAGCCACGGGGCCCGCCAGCCCTCCCCCGGCTGGACACGATCCGACGGGTCCCACACGTCCATGCCTCGATCGCGGCGCGGGAAGCAGCCGACGGGATCTTCAAGTCACGCCACACGGGGGCAGCACGGCTTGAAGATCCCGAGACGGCCTGACCAGATCAACAACCACAAAACAGCAGGTCAGACCCGATCTCGCCTACTTGTGCCAGAACTTAGGACATCATTTCCCGAGCTGGCATCTTCGGTGGCCAGATAGGGTTTGACCTGCACTTTCAGGCCGGTTGGGGCCGACTGAGGTTGATCCGGGCCGGACGCGTGACGGCCTGCAGACGGCCTGGCTCCCTGCCGCTCCTATGCACATACGGCCGATGACAGCCGTCCCCCGTCTTATGGCCTAGGTCGCCAGACCGACGCGAATGCTTAACTGCTTCCGCAGCTGGCGACCCAGCCACAGCGCGAGGTCCCGCTCGCTCGCCTCCGGGTGCCACAAGCTACCTACCACCCAGTAAACGACATGTGCGGATCGAGGCAATCTCGATCCGCACATGTGGGGTTGTGGTAAGTGTCCGAGGACCGAGCCGACCCATAACCCCACGCTCAAGTTCGCCACGGACCTGCAGCTCTAGTGACTGCTCCAGGTGGCGAAATACACGGTTCCGGCGACAGAACCATCGCCGATCGCTTCGCCGAAATCACGACGGCGACGCGGGATATTCCCACGTCTGCGTGCTCAAGGGGACTTGAACCCCCACATGTGGGATATCTCCCGCGTTGGGGAGATCATGCACATTCTGTAGCTCAGAGTGACCTCTCATGCATCTCAAGGGATCGAATCATCAGCCGACACTGTGCTATGAGTGCACCGAGCACCGTCCAACCGCGGCAGCTGTAGCTCATCGTCGTTCCGCCACCCGTCCACGCCGGGATAGGGCTGTTCCAGGTGCGGACGGTGCCATGGTTTACGGCCGGGTGAAGCTGTCGCTGTGCCCCGGTCGACCAGGGCAGTCTGCTGCTCGGCTTGCGCGTCGAGCCCAGGCGTCGCGATGCCGCCTGGGCGGCGCCTCGTCGGTTCGAGGCGCCGCCCAGACGATGCCGAACGTCAGAGGCCGAGCTGTTCGACCACCCAGTCGAGCACGGCCCGCATCAGCCCGGAGGCCAAGCCGCCTAGCACTGCGCGAACGTAGGGACGAGGTTTGCAGTCACGAGTTTTCGACATCGACGCCTCCAAGGGTCGTGGTGGATGGGGGCTGGCCGGCCTGCCAGCACCGACGATCCAGGACTGCGCCGTTCGGGTCCGGATCTCCGATCAGACCCGTTCGCTCGGAGAGTCCGCCCAGGTAGGGGCTATGTTGGAGACGCGACACACCGAACGATTCCGAACAGGGGGACGCTGCTTGGACGGGTTCCAGACGTCGTTCGCGGCAGAACTGAAGAAGCTCTACAACGCCTCGAGGATCTCCTCCTACCGTGACCTGGCCACCAAGTCCGGCGTCCCGCCGGCAACGATCTCCGAGTGGTTCACGGGCAAGTTCCGCAGAACACCAGACTGGGAGAAAGTCAAGGCGATCGTCAAAGCGTGCGTGGCACACGCACCCGACGATCCCGAAGTGCTCCGGTTGGGCGATGTCGACTGGTGGCGCCGCGAGCACGGAAGGCTGCAGAGCAACCTGGACCGGCTCCCCCAGCGACCGCGGCACCCCCGCACGCGACCCACTGACCCGGTCATCGGGCAGTGGACACCTGAGCAGCTGGGCGTGCATCGCGTGGTCGCGATCGACGGAACCGACGCCGATCACGCTCCGCTCACCGGCTACCTGTTGCGCACGCATGACGAGCGGCTGCGACAGGCCCTGCGGGAGGGATGCCGGTTCGTCGTCTTGACCGGATCGACGTGCACGGGAAAGACGCGTGCGGCGTTCGAGGCCGTGCGGGCCGAGCTCCCCGAGCTGCCTCTACTGCGTCCGTTCAGCCCAGACCAGCTGCTGCTGCGCGCCTCGGCCGGCGATCTCGAGCACCGTGGAGTGCTGTGGCTCAATGAACTGCATTCTTACCTGAACCACGCAGCCGGGCCGCAGGTCGTCGACGCTCTTGCCGCCGCGGTCAACCACCCAGGTGGCGTCGTCGTAGTGGGTACGACACAGACGGCGAAGTGGGATTCGGTGATGGACGACGGCTGCCAGCACGACGCCGTGCGCCAGTTCCTGATCAGCGTCCGCCACATCGAGGTCCCGGAGTCCTTCGTCGACGATGCCGACAGCCGGGCCCGACTGCAGGCTGCGAGCCGCGACGACCCTCGCTTCGCATACGCCGTGGAGGCCGCCGCGAACGGGCGCGTGATCCAGGCCCTGACAGGAGGGCCTGCGTTGCTGGCCATGCTCGCCAAGCCGACCAACGCAGTGGCCAACGCACTGGTCGAGGCGGCGATCGACGGCGCGGTCCTCTGCGGTACGCCGGAAGTCAGCGAAGCCTTCCTCCGTCGGGCCGCGCCGGGCTACCTGACCGCTGCGCAGCGGGCCGCCGCCGACACCTGGTTCGACGACGCGATCATGACGGCCACGAAGCCCGTCAAGGGCATCAGCGCGTTGACCCCGTTGCGCCTGGCACCCGATCCGGGGACTCCGGATGCGTTTCAGCCCCACGACTTTCTGGCTCACCACCATGACACGGAGCACGCCCGAGTCCCTGCAACGACGTGGTCTGCACTGGTCGACCACGCCCCGGAGTCGGAGGCCCGGCTCGGTCTGGCCGAATCCGCGAAGCAGCGTGGCCTCTACCAAACCGCCGCGCTGGCACTCCTTCCCACCGTTAACGCCCGGGCAGGAGCGGAGGCGATGTCCCACCTGCTGAACCGCGATGAAGAATGGCTGCGGTTCGCGGCCGAGCGAGGCTCGGAGCACAGCATTTGGCGAATGGCGTGGCGAGCCGGCGAAAGCGGTGACCGGGACGGCGCCGCGTCATGGTGGCGTCGGCATCTCGAGTTGACGCACGGGTACGCGATGTCCGACCAGGTCGGCACGCTGGCGGAACTTGGTCTTCTCGACGACGCAGTGGACTGGCTTCACCCGGCGGCCGACGCCGGGAACAGAATCGCCCTCTTCGCCACATACGACCTTCTGTGCTGGGCAAATCGCCACGGCGAGGCTATCCGAACCCTCGACGGCCTGGCGATCGGCGGCGACCGGGACGCACAGCTGCGAGTGGCCTGGGCCTACGCCGACATGGGAGACCAGTCCGAAGCAGTTCGACGGATGACGGCTATCGCCGAGACCGGGGACACCTACGCAATGCACTGGCTCGCCGACGCAGGCGCAGACGCTGAATTGTGGACTCGCCGCGCTGCTGACCGAGGCAGCAAGTGGGCGATCAGGAAGCTCGCCAGCGACGAGGATCCAGTCGCGTCGGCAAAACTGTGGCTCAACCGCGACATCTTTCGCGCATCCTCTCTGTACGCGGCCGGCGGCGAGCTCGCGAAGGCGCTGGCATTGTGGAAGCCCGGCGCCGAAGCCGGCGACCGTTTCAGCATGAGGATGTTGGGCGAGTTGCTCGCCCAGGCCGGTGAGCGTGGCACCGCTGAATCCTGGCTGCGAAAGGCGGCCGAGGAAGAAGTCGCAGTCAATGTCATTGCGCTAGCGGAATTTCTCGCCCAAGAGAGCCGATACACCGAAGCGGCCGGGCTCGTCACTGACGCGGCAGAACGCGGCGAAGCATGGGCCATCGACAGCTACGTGAAGACGTTGACCACCGCCGGCAAGCGCAGCGACGCGATCGAGTGGCTCACGGACCACGCGGTACGCGGTTCCGTCCACTGCATGCGACAACTCGGCGAGATACTTGACTCCGCCGAATGGCGCGAGAGAGCCGCGCGGGCCTCGGGCAGCGCCAGGTCAATTCGCCGGATCGCCCGCGAGTATCGCGACTGCGGCCGACTAGCCGAAGCCATCGAATTGCTGCGACCGAGTGCGGCGCACGATTCGCGCTCCACAGGAATGCTGGTAAACATCCTTGAGGAGATGGGCGAACTCGACGAAGCAGAGCAACGATTGCGAGACAGCCTCGAACGAGGCATCGTAGCGATGTCCGCACTCGAACATTTCCTGAGCTCACATGGCAGAGAGGCCGAGGCCGCCCAGCTCGAACGCTACGGCATCGACGTCGGCGGCCAGACAGCAGAACCGTGGCAGGTGAGCCCGCCCTCGTGACGATCTCGTAGGCAGGTATTCGCCTCATTGCCCTCCAGCTCGGTCGTCAATTCAGCGATCGCACGTACTCGTCGAACAGCAGGAGGTCCAGGACACCGAGGCTACCGGCCGCGCTGAGCCGCCCGCTGATCCACGCCTCACGGTATAGGCGGTGAGCCTGGCCTCAGCTGGAAGTCAGACGTGCCTGAACAACGTCTGCAGCACTGTCGAGCGGGACGCGGTTCTGCTCACCGGTCTCCATGTCCCGAATGGTGATTTCCCGCGCCAATTGTTCATCAGGGCCGTAGATCACGACCAGCCGTGAACGCTGCTCGTTGGCCCATTTCAGCTGCTTCGCCAACTTGCCCGACGAACCCAGGTACATTCCCGTGCGTAGCCCACGGCCGCGCAGCTGACCGGCGAGACGCGCGAGATCCTCTTCAGCACCGAGCACGGTCAGCGCCACATCAAGCCGACTGACCATGGACTCGTCGGCGGTCTGCATCGCGCGGATGCGTTCGATGCCGATGGACCCGCCGCAGGCCGGCATGTCCGGCCCGCCGAGCTTGGCGACCAGGTCGTCATACCGGCCACCAGAGGCGATCGAACCCGGATACCCAGCAGCCTCCACCTCGAAGATCGGGCCGGTGTAGTAGCCCAGACCGCGCACCATCCGCGGAGTGAATCGCACGCGCCCGGCCGGGAGCCCTGCCGTCAAGCTGATCAGCCGGTCCGCCTCGGCCAAGCCCAGCCGTCCCCCGCTCGGTGCTGTCGAGCTGCTTGCGCACACGGTCGGGTGTCGGTGGCGATGACGTCCCCTACCACGCCCTCGGCAGCCGAGCTGGTGAGGCCGCGTGCCGCGAGCTCGGCCGCCACGGTATCTGAGCTGCTCTTGTCCAGCTTGTCCAGCTTGTCCAGCTTGTCCAGCTTGTCCAGCTTGTCCAGCGATCTGAGCACCGCGCTCGTTGCGCACCTTGTGCAGGAAGCTGCCGTGACGTCGTCGGCGAATAATACGACCCGCTCTTGGTATGCGGTGGCGATCGGGGAGTCGGCGTCGAAGTTGTGCTTGATGAACCGGCGGAGTTGCCCGACGCGCGTCGTCGTCGCGGCGAGTACGCTGTGCAGCAGCCGTTGACTCTCGTCGAGCACCTCCTCAAGGACATCGGCACTTGCGACATCCCTGACCGGGGGGTGTCTCCCCTGCCATTGCAGCGTGTCGATGAAGTGCCGGTACTCGGCGAAGTTGGCTTGGAAGACGTAGGCAATCTGTCGCACTTGCCGCTGCAGAAGCAGCGTGCGAGAACCTGGCATACCTCGCAGGCGCCGCTCCCAGTCGGCTACGGACAGCCGCCTGTCAGCGTCGTCGGGCTCCAAGGGCGAACCGCGAAGGATGTCGACCATCCGACGAGCCTGCCAGCATCGTCTGCGCGGCTCATATCCGACTCAATAGCAGTTACCGTAAGTAGACAAAGCGAAGTACACGTCGTTATACGCAGCGCCCGCCTCGGCGTCGCCAGCCGGTGGGCAGGTTTACATACGGGTCGTTATGTCAACAACCGCTGGAGCGCCATGGCAGTCAGACCGAGAGCCCGCTGGGCGTCGGCCGGTTACCAGCGACAACGCCCGCAACGACCCACCGATCGGTAACAGTCCCTTGCGGTTTGTGCCGCGCCACCCACACCGATTCGTCTAGCCTCGGCGTCCCGTCGAGATGCGGAGTCAGGTCCAGGACCAGTAGTTGCCCGAATGGTACGTTTGTGTTCCCATATTCAGTTGCTTGTTGCAAGTAGGCGGCTTCGACGCTCACGGGGTCCGCCCGCTTTAGCTCACGTTTGATCTCCGTGAGGTAGCGAATGGTTCCGAAGGTGATGACCACATCCGCGCGCCCCCTGGCGATATCGCTGATCTCGACCGCGCATTGACCAGCCAGCTGCCCAGTGGCCAGCCATTGGTAGTAGTCCTGCTGCAAGTCCCCTTCGAGTGGTTTCTTGGAGCCTTTCTGTAATAGTCGACGATAGTCCTTGTCCTTCTCCTTGTGCAGACCCCACGTCTTCGTAGTCAGATCAGCTCGACTGAAGAGAAACAAGATGGTTTGTTCGACAAGGAGGCTGAAGGTCGTCCTGACCCTTCCCGTGAACGCCGATGATTGGCCCAGGTCGAGAAGGACCTTGTCCAGGAGTGGGTCGAGGACCGGGTGAGCAGTTCTGGACCGGCTGAGTTCGCCGCTGTGGACGAGTCCTTCCACGGTTCGGAGCTTGTCGTCGTCGAGGTCCTCGGCGAGCACAGCAGCCTGCTGCTCGCCCAACGCACGGGTCAATGCGGGAGCAAGTTCGTACAGCCTCGACGTGTCCGGCCGATGGGGTTCGTCGTCACCCCGGTCACCGTCTGCGATGTCAGACGACGGCGACCGCGGTTCGCGGTCCCGCGAGATAACGCCAAGACCCTCAATGCAGGCGAGCAGCTTCTCCGCTGTCGTCACGTCGAACATGGGTGATCCGGGCTTCGCGGCTTCGACGATGGATCGGCTGAGCCCCGCGAGGTGACTTTGCCGCTGGAGGATCGCGCCTCCGATGGCCGGCTCGATGATCGCTGCGAGTCCTGCGCTATTCGCGCTGCTCGGCAGTGGACGCATGGTGCGGGCCTGCCGATAGGCCTGGAGAACCGCGTCGAGGGCTTCCCACACGTTGAACCACACTGGCTGGGACAGATAGTCACCGGCCGACTCCAGCACCAGGACCAGTCTGTGCCAAGCGAGTTCGGCGGCCAGTCGTGGACGAAGCCAGGAGGGTAGGTGCATGGCGCTCAGCCAAGCGTCTCGCTGCTGCAGCGCCTCGGTGATACGCCGGCGCGCGTCCGCCATGCGCGCTGCGTCCTGCGCACTGAAGGCGAGAATCGCATCACAGGCGGCGGCGTAAGCTCGGGCGTCATGGCGGGCTTCGTCGGCGGCGTCCGCCGTGGTGAAACTGCCCAACGCGGTCGTGAGCGACTTCATCGCGGACGGCAGCGTCTCAGCAGCCAGGGCAGTCCGTAGCTGGTCACAGCCGAGCTCAAACATCGCGTCGGCGGCCGCTGTCTCGTGGTGGCGAAGCTGGTCCAAAGCTTCACGGATCGTCTCCACAAACGCGGAATTATCCGCCCAGCGATCCATCGCGGCGCCGAGTAGCCGTGGAAGGCGCTCGGCGTACTCCTCAGGAATGTCATCGCTGATCGAAGTGAGGATACCGACAACCGCGAAGGGGTTCACCGCGTTGGCGACGGCCAGCCGAACTGCGCCTTCCAACCGGCCAGCAGCTAAGAGCGGGTTGGTCCTTATCGCACTGCTGAGACCCTCAAGAAGGGCATCGTGCAACCGCTTGCCCTGTGTTTGCAGCGTGGCGGGACTTGCCAGCAGTGCCTCCACGCTGCTGACGAGAGCCAGCAAGCTGGTCTGATTCACCAGCCCGGCAACGAAGCCTGCGGACGCCAGGTCCCAGCCGTCGGGCCGTCTGTCCGCCGAAGCCACCAGCGCCTCGGCGAGGATCGGAGCAAGCGACGACGCCGCAACCTCTCCGGCGTGCTCGGCGACCGAGAGCTCGTCGAGCTCAGCCCACGACATGACGTCGCCGTTGCTCGCCGTCATGGCCAGGCGATCAGCGAGCGCGGTCATCGCCAGCTCCGCGGGACTGCAGCATGCATCGCTTCCATATTCACGTCACCACAGCGGTTGGCCGCGCTTGGCCGCGATGACGCTGTCGGCCGGCAAGGTCTCGGCGGCGAGGTCGAAGTCGGCCGTGGTGATCAGCACTTGAATTCCTTCCGCTTTGGCGAGGCGATTGAGTTCGCGGAAGATGATGGTGGCGTCGGCGGGTTGGATCTCCTCGGCCTTAGGACTGTCGACGAGGATCAGGCCGGGATGCGTCGAGATACCGTGTCGCGTGCCAACCCTGAGCAACGCGACGATGACGGCGATCCGGAGGCGTAGCTGTGCGCCGGGATCCTGATCTCCAAACGGTTTTTCGACTCCTCCTTTGACCACCTTGAGCTGTGCGGATCGGTTGATCTCCACGCTCTGCAATGAAGTCATGCCGAACTGGTGTGCCAGGCCCACGATCTCGGCATTCAGATCAGCGAAGAGCTGCGATGCGGCGTCTCTGCTCTCGTCCTCCAGTACCTTCGCAGCGGCTTTCAAGACCGTCTGCGTGATGTCTTCGCTACCTGTCGCTGTCGGCGGCAATTCGGGCAGGACCTCGAGCGCACCCTTCCAACGAGCCACCTCAAGTTCCGCTGCGGCTCGATCATGCGACTCCCTGGCTGTTGCTGCGGTTCTCAGATCGGTCTGGACTGCGGCCAGCTCGCCGGTCAAGCGGGCGAGATCCGCCTCAGCGGTTTCGAGCTCCTGCTTGGCCGCCTTTTCCGCTGCTTTGCTGCCTTTGACCCGTTCACGTGCTTCGGCCTCGACTGCCTCGTCCTCGTCTTGCACGGCGGTCACCTCGGTGGTACACACGGCGCAACGATGCACGTCTCGTTCGGCTTGGCGCCGCTCACCACCGATCGGAGTCTCGCAGCGCGGGCAAGCACTGGGGTTCAGGCCGTGGAAGAGCAGCCGAGCGACGTCACTTTCAAGGACATCGTTGAGTGCCTTGTCGTCGAGTTGCCGAGTCCTGCGTGCCTCGCGATAGGCCCGGCTGACCTCGTCACGTTCGTCCTGGGCGTCAGCGACCTGCCCCGCAAGCTCGGCGGACTTTCTCGCGAGTTCCCTCAGGTCCCGGCCAGGCGCCGCTGACCGCAGCTCAGCGAGTTTCCGGCGTGCATCTACCAAGGCGACCTCGACGCGCGCTCGTTCTTCTGCGCGTTCGGCGACTGCTCGTTCTGCACCTTTGACTTGTTTGTCGGTCTCGGCGTGGAGCACGTCGTACGTTGCCTTGACCCGCGCGAGGACCGCGGTTGCCGGAAGATCGAGGAAGACCTGCAGAAGCCGCCCGGCAAGCCCGGCCATCTTCTGGTTTCCGAGCAGCGGCCGGTCTCGCCCGAGTTGCAGGTAGATCGCGGAGTAGTAGGAGGGCCAGCCGTGCGTCTGAGTACGGACGTCCTCCCCGGCCGTGAACTTGTTGACGATCGGCTGGAGGTCGAGGCGATCCAGCATCAGCTCCGCCACCTTGGCGGTGAAGTCAGCCTGATTATCGGTGACGATGAGCTTCGACGCATCGGCACTGCCCAGTTGTTTGACGTCCGGCGCCGTGACCACGACTCCGGACAGTAGAGCCTCTTGGGACAGGCTGAGCCTGAAGCCCATGGGCTGACCCGCGATCGTCGCGTCCAGTTCGACGCGGGTCAGCCAGCGACGGACGTCTCCTTGCAGCTTGGGCCGGGGCATCCCGCGGAGACACCAGGTGATCAGTTCGAGGACGCTGGTCTTGCCCTTCAGGTTGGAGGCGACCAGGGCGGTGAGCCCGTCGTTGAAATTGAACGTCCGGTCGACAGAGCCTTCCGGCTCGATGCCTGAACGCCTGCCGGCGACTCGGAGGCGGTGGATGCGAACAGGACGGGGCCGTGCGGGCGGGTACGCCAGCGGTAACCCACGCGTTGTGAAGACCTCTTCGACGTCAGAGCGGTCGGTCTTCGCCCGCCGGGCGATCAGCGCAGCCAGCGATCCATCCGGCTGCGTGGGCGGGTCGACAGCGGCGGGGCTCATCCGATGCCCTCCTCGCGGCCGAGGGTGAGGTTCGCCGATCGCAGTACCGTGAGTCGTTCGCGGGCCCTGACGCTGATACTCCCGATCCGCGTTCCGCGCTCCGCGGCGGCGTACTCGGCCTGCAAGTACTGACGCTCCTTCAACTCGTTGCCGCCCCGTCCGTCCGCTAGGTCCAGTACTAGATCGATCCGCTCCACGTAGTACCGGAACGGCGGCGCTTCCGCGATGACCGTCCGGGCGACTTCGCGGCCGCGTTGCAGCAGGTAGTAGTCGTGGCGCGAGGTCCGCCCCAGCGTGCCGCGACGTCGACGAACCACGAGACCAGCCGCGCGCAGCACCGCCAGCGCGTCGTCCAGTGGCTCATATGCCCCGAAGTGATGCCGCAGCATCGGGTACCGGCGGACTTCCGGCTCCTCGGAGTCCAAGATCTGACCGGCAAGCTCAAGTAGCCGCGGTTCGCGACTTTCCTCGAAATCGTTCAACAACTCGTCGGCCAGAAAGTCGGGATTGCGCACCCAAAAGTCAAGCTTCTGCAGCCGAACCTGACTCTCCACCACTCCGACAGCGCTCGCAAGCGCAGTGTCGTCGGCAATCGGTGCCGGAAGAGGTTCGGCCGCACCGTCGATCAACAGGAGGATTCGAACCGCGTCCTGTTCGCGACTGGTGACCCGACCATCATCACTTATCTCTCCGCCCCTGAGATTGCCCACGGTGCATCACCCTAGTTGTCAGTGCAAGACCGTGAAATACGGAGCTACAATCGTTACCTGGGCGTGAACTGCTGCGCGCGGCGGAGGGCCGGGTCGCACTATCCGTACTGTCGTCCGAACGGAATCGAGTGAATTGACGACTCAGGGATCGGCCGTTTGACCCGCAACCGTGGACGGGAGCGCAACGGCCTGGAGATAGGCCTCGAAACGGCTGACCCAGGATACTGCCATCTGAGCACTTCCTCGACTGCAGCCTGGTGTGCTGGTGGCCGATCCGCCGACGGCCCGTGGTGAACCGGTTCGCGAAGCAGCACCAGTCCAAAACTTTCCGGACGGCTCCGAGAAGTTCACCCATTCAGGTCAACTTCAGCCGACCGCTGTCACTTGGAAGTCGGCAGCATTCACCACAAAGAGCCCAGCGATCCCGAGCGCGCGGGCACCACGGTGCTGAGGCCCAAGACGGCCGCGAGGGACTTTGAGCTCTTGGCAGGTCGTATTGCGGATCGGCCAACTCGGCGATCGTGGCGTGCAGAACGACTGGAGGATACTGGCGGACTCGCCGATCAGCGGTGCGCGCCGGCCCCTCCGCGCCGAACTGGATACCGTCGACCAGCATGCGCACCAGCTGATCCACGTCGACCTGCCATTTGTCCTTCGCCAGGTGACCACTAAGTTCCATGCCCGCGACGCCGCGCGCACTGGACATCAGCAAGGCGCAGTACCGAGGTGCGGCGGACTCGCCGACGACGTCCGCGACGACGGTGAGGAGTTGGTCTCGAGGCGGCCGGCCGCTTCGACGGCGGCCGGGGTGTCCGCCGGCGTGCCGAACATCAGCACCCACTCGAATTCAGCCTCGTCGCATAGGTCGTTATACGGCCTGCGTGCGCCCGATCCGCTACTCCGAACGGGCGGATGAACTCGAACACGCCGTCATAAGGCGTCAGCCTCGCCATCGGTCCAGCGTGCATCCACGTCGACCACACCCGGCTCAGTACTCGTCTCCGAAAGATGCTGTGGACTTGCTCGCACAGTGGATGAGCAGAAGAAGCCAGACCGGAGCAGCATCCACAGAAGTCCAGTTCAACGGCCTGCGGTTCGCCTTCTACGGCCGCACCTCGACCTCGCGCCATCAAGACCGCGTGCCATCACAGGGCTGGCAACGCGACATGGCGGAACATCTCATCACCGGTCACGGCCAGATTGTCGCCGCGCACTTCGACGTCGGCACCTCACGCCGCGTCCCATGGCGGCATCGACCGCAGGCTGCCCGGCTGTTGGCCTCGGTCTCCGCCCCTGAGCCCGCGATCGATGCGATCGTGGTCGGCGAGTGCGACCGCGCCTTCACCGGCAGCCAGGTCGGCAACCTTTATACGGGTGCGCCCGCCACGGTATCCAGCTGTGGCTGCCCGAACCGGCGGCCCGGTCGATCTCGGCAACCGTGACCACCGGGCATTGATGACGCTGCTGGCCACCCAGTCACAACGCGAGGTCCTCCGTGTCCGCTACCGCGTCCTGGCCGCGATGCATAGCAGGCCACCAACACCGCCGCTACATCGGCGGACGGCCACCCTACGGCTACCGTCTCGTCGACGCGGGGCCCGCACCCCAACCCCGCCGACGCGCGCTGGGGCCGGCGACTGCAACAGCTTGCTCCCGATCCCCGAACCGCGCCGCACGTGAGCTGGATGTTTCGGCAACGTCTCGCCGGGCACAGCGTCGCCAGCATCGCCCGGCACCTCAACGAACGCGGTGTCCCCTGCCCCTCCAGCGCCGACCCGGACCGCAACCGCCACTGAACCGCGCGGCGCCTGGACCTTGCGCACGGTCGCCGCGATCCTGGCGAAGCGGCCTGGGTTATGCGCGCGTCGGCTTGTCGCCGGTGCCCAGCAAACCCATGGTGCGGAACAGAGCGGAAACCTGCTTCTCCGCCAAGACCGCCGCGGTGGGACCGCGCAGACTTCCGTCAGCGTGCGGGTGCAGGCCGAGCACCGTGCCTTCGGCCGGTTCGTCCTGCTGCGGCAACTCCTCGATCAAGCCGCGGAGAAGGTCCTGCGCAGCGGTCAGCAGATCGCTCCCCCAGCGCTCGACAGCCTCGGCGCCAGTGTCCAACCGCTCTGCGCCATCATCGCCGGTGAGCACGCCGTCCTCTGCGAGCATGTCGAGGTTGAGCTGCAATTCAGGCTTGCCGTCGACCAGCCGCAGCCGACGGGTGACCGGGTCATACATCACAGTGAGGCACTGCTCGGCCCTGCGCAGGAGGACCTCCTCCAAGCCGCCCTCCCACGTCGAGCGTTTCAGCGCAACCCACCCCCAGCTGCTTAGGGCCGTCTCCACAACGTCGAGCACGACGTCCGTGTATTCCTCGAAGCCTGTGGCTCCATACAGGTTGAGGTAGGCCTCCCGGACGTCGTCCGCATTCGCCGCGGCGTCCGCCGCGCTTCCTGCCTCGACGAGCGACAGCAGCAACCAATCAAATTCAGGTATCTCCTGCTCGGTGCAGCCGCCACGACAGCACCAGAACTCCCCCGGACACGACAGCGTCACCCGGTGCACGGCGTCGATCGTGTCGCTGCCGGTACCTGACCTCGTGACGCACAGCAGATAGCTGTGAAGCGTGCCGGGAAGTCCGGATACCCCTTCGTGAGCATGGAATGCTCCGCCGCCCACGTGAAGCACCAACCCGCTGCCTCCCTCGCTCGCCCAACCTGCCAGCGCGGCGCGAGCCGAGACCAAAACACGGGCATCGACGGACGGATCCCAGCTCTCGAGCTGCCACTGCCGGCTGAACCGCCAATCCCCGGCCGACGCAAGAGCCGTCGTGACCGCTTCAGCTGAACCGTCGACCACCAGCACGCCGCCGAGTGTCGTGCCGGTGGCAAGCAGCTCACTGGCCACGCCCGGATCCTCAGCTGCCGTCACGGGGACGGCCGTCTGTCGCGGCCACCAGCACACCTCGTCCGGCACCAGCGCTTCGTTGGCCGCCGTGTCAAGCCGCACGTTCCCGAATGTGCCTTCGCTGCCGACGGTGCCCAGGACGGCGTGTAAGACCATCTCGAGTTCGCCTACGCCTCCGGGCACGACAGCAAGCTCCGGTCGGTCCTCGCCGTCCGTGGGCAGTTGGACGGTTACCTCGCCGAGTTCCGGGAAGCTCGTGACCTTCGAGGAAGTCAACAAGAGTTCCCCATCGGCGCCCACGGTCGGCTCGTCGGCCGGAATGGGGCGGCCGGTTCGGTCCACCGTCGGAACCCAGGCGGGGCGGCGTTCCTGGCGGCGCTTGATCAGCTGGAGGTGCTTAAGCAGGTCGGTCTTGGTGGGATACGACTTCAGGAACCCCACCTCGGCTGGTCTGACCAGCTCCTCCAGATCCTTCTTGGTCAGGTCTTCCGGACGTTCCGGGATGTCGATGACCACTTCGGGCTTGGCCAGCCGCGCGATCTGCGCCTCGATGGCCGCAGCGAAGCGAGCTGCGAAATCGCCTGTCGTCGTCTCGAACGCGATCCGCGCCGGTTCCACATCCACATCTGCGCCGGCCAACGTTGTCAGCATCGCCAGCAACAGATCATTGTTCGCAGCAGGACCGATCATCGGGTGATCGTACTGCCAGTCGAACCGGCTCCAAGTGACCGGTGATAGGTCAGAATTGCCATTCCCAGCCCTTGACGTTGTCGATACTCGCGCCGTTTAGCTGCAACTTTCCCGAGAATCTGCCGTCGTAAGGGCGATCTGGCCGGTGTAAGTGCTGTTCAGCGCATGGACGTTCGGCAGCCGCTTCACCTCCGAGTGGCAGAGTCCCACTCCGCCTGGTTCTCACCTTGCCACCTCAGCCAAGCCGGAACAGTGACTGTCCAGGTGAAGGCGTCAGGAGCGCACATGGTCCACCGGGCTGGTCGACGGTGACGTAGAGGTTTCGTCACCGCGATCGAGTCCGAACACCACGCGCATCTCGTCTCATGGCCGCCAACGAGCCACCGTTCTCTCGGTGCTACCCGCGCCGAAAAGGCGGCCGAGCGCGCCGAGCGCTCCGGGCGGGTTGAGTCACTCGGCCTTCACCGTGTGCTCGAATGAACCGTCCGGACGCTTGATTGTGCGTTCTTTCTTACCGCCCGTAGCCAAAGGTCAGCGACCAGGCCGTAGAGCCCGGTCGCACCGCTGGCACCGCAGGCCCGTCGAGGGTTGCCGCGCAGCCGCCGGTCAGCCGCACGCGCGGTCCGATTGGCCAGGACTATGGCGCGGTGGGAGCTCGCGCAAATCACGGCGCCGATCCCGACCAGGGCGTACTGCCCGATCTCGACGCCGGGTGCAAGGCATGCCCCGGAGGGCCTTCCTGCCGCTGCTGGTGAGCGTAGACGGCGCCGTGATCCAGGTCCCCAAGTGCGCCGGCAGCCAACCTTCGTTCATCCAACTAGGCGCTGGGCGTGCTGCTCTAAGACCCGTGGTAACTGAGCGCGGCCCAGTCGGCGGGGTGCCGGTAGGCCCGCTCGTCCGGGTCACGCAGGTACAGCGCGCGGACCAGGCCGACCAGGTCAGGATCCGCGATCGGAGTGATCGCGGCGGCCAGGTCACGCGCCTTCTCACCGTTCGTTGTGTCCCTGAGCCAGCGTTGGGCGGCCTGCAATGCCGATGCGGGCTCCCGCCCTTCGGCTCGCCACAGCTGGTAAAACCGCGCCAGGAGCAAGCTGACAGCCTCGCTGCGGACAGCCCACCGCGTCGCGACGACACCTGCGACCCCCGCCTGGATGAGGCCGGTGGGCAGGCTGATGACCTCGTCCGGTAGCACGCTTCCCGGCTGATCGGTGTCGCAGGCGGACAGGACGGCGAGCCGGACGCCCGGCCCGGTGTCGGCGAGCCGGAGCGCGAGGATTTCGCGCAGGGTTAGCTCGTCGTCGCCGGCCAGGACGAGCGCGCTCTTCAGCGGCTCGTCCGGGTGGGCCTTTCCGTGGCAGATGAAGTGGTGGACGTCGGCGGTGGTCAGGGCGGCGCGCACGGCCGGGAAGTTCGCCTGCTCGCCGGCCAGCACATCGGACGTCGGGAACCAGTGACGGGCCCACGCGGTTTCGGCGCGGGTGTACCCGATCGGCTCCCACGCGCTGGGCCGCGGGTCGGCGATCACGGCCAGACGCGTGGCCGGGGTGCGAGCGGCGATCCGGTCGGTGACACTGAGGCTGCGGGCGGTCGGCGCGTAGGTCACCACCTGGTCGTCGAGCGCGTACCGGCGACCGTCCCGCTCCGGTGTCCACGCCGCGTGCAGGGGCAGCATCGTGACTCTTCCCGACGGCACCAGCACGATCCGCTGGGCGGTCCCAGCGAGCAACCTCACCGGCGCCATGATCGCCGGCCACGCCCAGCGCGTGACGGCGTCCAGCGTTCCTTCCCAGGCACCGCCCCTCGAAACCATCCCGCGGCGAGACTCGAGCAACACGTTCGCCCGCTGCTGGACCGCGGCGGCGGTGGCCGAGGGCAGCTCGACCGCCCGGACGTCTCCACCGGAGCCGACGCCGAGGGCCACCCCGGCCGGACCTGCGGCGGCGACGTAGACCACGACCGTGCCGTCGGTGATCACGTCGCGGACGTCGGAGATGGTGGGCGCGCGAAGGAAACGTTCGTAGCCGGGAACTCCGCGGATCCCGTCGATCACCTCGTCGATCGCTTCGCGGTGCGCACGCAGGACGCGCGACTCGGCGCCCTGCCACAGCGCGCCGTCCAGCGCCGTGGTCGCCACCCGGTAGCGCCGGACCAGATCGGCGTGCTCGGTGCCGGCCAGCCCGTCCAGCTCGATCCGTTCACGCTCCAGGACCTCGGACAGCAGCAGGCTGCGGCCCGATTCCAGGGCCAGGACGGCGTCTTCGAGCCGGCCGGCGCGAAACATCGCGTAGGCCGCGGCGGCGGGAAGTCCTTGGGACTCCGCCAGCCACGTCTCGCGGTCTTCGCGCAGCACCTGCGTGCGGAACAGCCGGCGGGTCGCCTCCAACGCGCTCTCGTAGGCCGTGCACGCCTCGTCCCACCTTTCCCGCCGGGTGGCCCAGTCACCCCAGGCGCGGCCCGCGGACAGCGCCCACTCCAGGGAGCTCTCCAGCCCGTGGCGCAGGGCATCCCGGTAGAACCCCACGGCCTCCGCGGCCGTCGCCGTGTCGCCGGACCGGTCGCTTTGGGCTTGCAGGAGGCGCCCGAGGTTGTACGACCGAGATGTGCGGTTCGGCGCGGTGCCGGACGTGAGACGCAAGGAGGAGCGGTAGTGCTCGACTGCTTCCGCACCGGTCTCGGGGTCACCCGTGATCCGGCTCAGTGTTTCCAATGCGTTGGCGAGGTTGTTGTGCGTGGCGGCCAGCTGCCAGTTACCCGGGGAACTGCGCGCCAGATCCAGCCGGTGCAGGTCGATCGCGGCGTGCACGTCGCTCTCGTCGCCGAAGTCGTGATAGCGGGTCAACAACGCGCTGCCCAGACTGTCCACAGCCGTCGGCTCACCGTCTTCGCCCAGGTCCACGTCATCCTGGAGCAGCTGGATCGCCTCTGCCAGATCAGCCGGGGACCGGGTCCGGAGATACCGGTCGCGCAAGTACATGCCCAGCGACGCGCCGTGGTCCGTGCTGTTCCGGGCGACCCCGTCAGGACCGGGCTTGCCCGTCGCTTCACGCAGCAGGGTGATGGCCCGGTCGAGGTCGTCGAGCGCACCGTGGACGGTGTACCGGGTGAACAGCAGCTTCGCCAGGCTGTACCGGTAGTCGAACCGGGCGGGGGCTTCCGACATGCACAGCTCGGCGAGGTGGACAGCCTCAGTCAGGAGGGCTGCCTCGCCACTCGCGATGAACTGGGCCTGCAGCACGGAGCCCAGGTGAGAACGGCCCAGCGCGAGGAGCGTGGCATCGTCGCCCGCCGCGGCCATACTCCGCCGCAGGTGCCCGGTGGCGCGGACGAGGAACTCCGCATCGCCGTATTCCCTGTAAAGGTGAATGAAGGAGCTGCCGAGGTTGCACTCCATCCGGGCCTGCTCCGGACTGCCGTCCGGCGCGAGCCGAAGTCCCTCGGTGAGCAGGTCGACCGAGGTCTCGATGTCGGCGATCTTCCCGGTATTGATCCCGCGCCAGTTGTGGGCGATCGACGCCCGGTTGAGCACCGCCTGCTGGAAAGCCGGGCTGCCGGACGCGAACCGCCGGTCGGCGACGAGCCGGTCCAGAATCTCGACGAGCACGGTCAGGCCGGCGGACTCACCGTCGTCGAGGTGGTGGCCCAGTGCGTCGTCGGCCTTGTCCAGCAACCGCCGGAACCGGCGGGGGACGTCCGGGATCGGGCGCCAGCCCAGCCTTTCCGCCGCGCTCATTCCGGGTCCGCCGGCAACGGAGCGCCGCGCTCGAGGTGGGCGGTCACCCGCTCCCCGAACTCACGCCCCTCGGCGGGCTTGACGCCCAGCGCCGTGTAGAGGTCGGTGCGGTAGAGGTCGTAGCAGCTCTGGACCAGCTGCCCGTACGTCGACGCGGCGGCGAGCGTGACGCGGTTGCCGGCGACCATCCCCAGCAGCGCGGGCACGAGAGCCCACCAGCTGAACGGCGTCCACACCACGAAGAGCAGGCTCCACAGCCAGAGCCGCGCTCCCTCGTCCAGCCGCGACCGGGCCGCGGTGACTTCGGCGCGCGCAGAGTCCGGCATGACCAGCCACAGCCGCGGCCAGCACACGACGGCGTCGAGCCCGTAGCGGTGCCTTGAGCGGGTTTCGGCCGCCTTCAGTACGTTGCCCAGCCGCGTCGGCATGCGGTCGTGGGGGTCGGCGGGAATGCTTGCGCGCCAAGCATTCAACGCCGCATAACGTGTGCGGTCACCCGCGGTCAGGTCGGTCCGCCGGGCCAGTTCCCGCCAGCGCTCCTGCCGGCGGCTGATGCGGCGCCCTCGCAGCCGCACCAGCAGTGTCCGGAGCGGGCCGGCCCACGCCGGCCAGTAGCCTTCGAGCGTCCGTAGGACGCCGGGGGTGACGAGGTCAGCGAGCCGGGCCGAGCCCGCGACGAGCAGCAGCGCCGCCACGGCGAGGAGCACCTGCGTCGCGGACGTCGTACCGCCGAGCGTCTCCTGCCACCGGCTCCCGAGGTCCCGGCTGCCGGTCCACGCCAGCACCCCGCCGATCCAGAACACGAGGGCGGGCGAGAGCAGCAGGCTCGCCCACCGGTCGGCGACCTTGCCGCCCAGCCCCGACCACATCCCGGTCAGCACGCCGGCTTCACCCGGCCGCCGTCAGCGGGCCGTGCCCGCGCGGGCACCGCTCGGGAACCGGCTCGCCGACCTCGAACACCGGATACTCGTAGCCGCAGTCCGCACAGCCGTATCGAAGGACGGCCGAAGGCTCACCTCGCCCAGGCAAGTGTGTGTACGTGCCCACCGACTCGGTCGCCCGGGTCGTGTCAGGCTCCTTCGGCAGCCGTCGGCGCAACGCCATCCGGAGCCCGGGCTCCGCGGTCAGCAGCCGGAGAATCTCGTCGGCCACCGGCTCGCCGGCGTCAGTCCGGGCCAGCAAGCCGTCCACCTGCCGGGCAACGGGAAGCGCCACCCACTCGTCTCGGATCTCCCGCGCCGCGGCGACGATGTCCTCGTCACGCACTCTCCGCCTCCAGCCGATCCCCCAGTGTGATACCCAGGTCCAAGCTACCGCCTTCGCCGAGCACCCATGAGCCCACTCCTGACCTGGCCACACCCTCTCTGCCTTAACCGTTCACAGGCGGCGAAGTTCGACACGATCGAGGTCGAGCAGCAGACGGACGCACGCTCGTGGCGAGGCCGCAGAGCCTGACACATTGCTCAGGTCCGCGGCGCGGTGGGCGGGTGCGTCGTGCGGTGAACAACGCGGCCAGCTGCGCCGCGAGGTCGTCGAGGGACACCGCAGCCGGACGGTCGCGTCGATGGTCAAGACCTCGCCGGGCACGTCCAGCGGCTCGTAGGCGCCGGCGATCAGCGCGGCGGAGAACCTCCCGACGTTGTTTCTGGTCGCCGTGCCCGGGGTGACGGACCGCGGTGGCCGAGCGCACGGCGGTCCGCTCGAGCAGGGTCGGGCCGTAGGCGGTGAGCTGCACCTGGACAGCGCGCCGGTGTCCTTCATCTGCCGCCGGAAGTCGTCGGAGCGCGGCTTGCTAGCGAAAGCGGGCCTGTTTCGCGAGGGCGTGCTGCGCCATCACGCGCACACCGGACATCCGCATCTGAGCGAACTGCTCGCTTACGCCGTAGGTTTCGGCGACCTGGGCGTTGGTCTTGTTGTCGAACGCCGCACGCTTCGCGGCCTCGTCGGGGATCAGCAACTGCCCCGAGAGGTACTTGGCTTCCTTCTCCTTCGCGGGATCGAAGTGCCGGCAACCGTCTTCCCCCAACAGCAGCTCGGCGAACTCGTGCTCGAGCAGATGGTGCGCCAGCTCGTGAGCCAGGCTGGCACATCGACGCGCCTCGGAGTGCGCCGTGTTCTCGATGATGATCCGGCTGTTTCCGACGGGAATGATGGCGGCCGACCAGATCTTCGAGCGCACGGACGTGTAGTACCGGATCGCGGCGTTGGCCTGGGCACAATCCCCGAGCTCGTCGATCGGGTAGACCCGGATGCCGTGCTCCTCGGCGAGCAGGTACGGATCCAGGGGCGCGAGCCGGGACAGCCCGAGACCCGCTCGCTCTTCCGCGGCGACCTTCCGCATCTCTGCCTGAGTCCACCGCGTTCCCATGGCTCAGTCCGCCTGCGCCTGCCGGTCGGCGTTGAAGCGGCGCACCGCCGAGCCGATCAGCTGCTCCAAGTGCTCGACGTCCTGCGGCTGCAGATCCGGGCGGGCCCGCAGCAGGGGCGCGAGCTCGGCCACCAAGTCAGGCGGCTCCGCGGTTCGCCGTTGCAGCTCCACGTCGTCGATCATGAACTTCTCGGCCGGGACATCGAGCCACCGCACCATCGCGGCGAACGCGTCGACGTCCGGGTTTTTCCCGTTCGCCAACCTCGACATCGTCGACGGGCTGACGTCGAGCAGCTTGGCCAGCTGGCGCCACGACAGCTCCCTGGCCTCCCGGGCCGCGTCCAGCGCCCCGTGTAGAGCGATCACGTCGATGCTCGCATTGGCCACGCGGGCTCCTGTTCCTGCTGATCGTCTTCGTCTGTCGCTCATTGTTTGACAAGTCGAGCACCAATGCTACCGTTGATCACAAGTGTTCGACATGTCGAGCATCGAGTGAATGTAGGCACACCTAACCCCCGAAGGTGTGCGCCAGGCCCCAGCGCAAGGAGAACGTCATGTCCACCACCAGCGAGCGCCATGCTCCCGGCCACCACGACCAGCCTCCGGTTCGGATCTCCGTCACGGTCAACGACGACCGGGTGGTCCTCTCCGAGCACCGGCTCAGCGGTGCGCAGATCAAGGCCGTGGCCGTCGAGCAGGGCGCTGACCTGCAGGTCGGCTTCCAGCTGTCGGTCAAGCGCGGTCACCGCTTCCACGTCGTCGACGACGACGAGGTGATCACGGTCCACGAGCACGACGAGTTCGTCGCCGTCGCCGCGGACGACAACTCGTGACCGCCTTGACCACCGAGGTCGAGGCAGCCGTCGCCGCCGTCCGGGCGCACTTCGCCGGGAAACCGGTCGAAGTCGTCCCGGACGGCGCCGGCGGCGCCACCCTCGTCGTCGACGACGTCGACCTCGGCGACCACTACACGCCCCGCACCAGCTGGCTCGGCTTCCACGTCAGCTCGGCCTACCCCCAAGCCGACGTCTATCCGCACTACATCGCGCGGGTCAGCCGCACAGACGGGCAGGCCCACGGCCAAGCCGTCCAGCCGGTCGACTGGAACGGCCGGGCCGCCCTGCAGCTCTCGCGCCGCTCCGCCACCGTGAGGCCGCGCCTCGACAACGCCGCGCTCAAGGCCGAGAAGGTGATCTCGTGGTTCACCAAGGCGTGAATCCGCCCGCGCCGGCCTGGAGCCTCACCGCTCCACCCCGGCTCTGGGCCGACCTCACCCAGCACCTGTTCCGCGACGACGGCGACGAGCACGGCGCCGTCATCCTCGCCGGACATGCCGACGGCCCCCGCGGGCAGCGATTGCTCGCCCGCGAGCTCCTACTCGCCGAAGACGGCATCGACTACGTCGCCGGCACCACCGGCTACCGCGCCCTCCGACCCGAGTTCGTGCGCGACTCCGCCTTGCGCGCCCGTGGCGAGCAGCTCGCCTACCTCGCGGTCCACAACCACTTCGGCACCACGTCGGTCAGCTTCTCCCCCATCGACCTCGCGAGCCACGAGCGCGGCTATCCCGCCCTGAGCAAGATCACCAAGCAGCTCGTCGGCGGCCTCGTCTTCACCCCTGGCGCCGCAGCAGGAGACCTGTGGCTTCCCGACGGCACCCGCGACACGCTCGCCGAGGTCGTCATCCCCGGCGGGAACCTCATCCGCCTCACCCCCGCGCCGACCCCGGTCTCGACCAGCGACGCCCGACACGACCGACAGGCCCGCTTGTTCGGCGACCGAGGTCAACAGGCGTTCGCGCGGATGCGGGTCGCCGTCGTCGGTCTCGGCGGAGTCGGCTCAATCGTCACCGAGCTCCTCGCCAGGCTCGGTGTCGGCCACCTCGTCCTCATCGACGCCGACACCGTCGACGAGACCAACCTGCCGCGACTCGTCGCCGCGCGCTCCGATGACGTCGACAGGCGCAAGACCGAGCTCGCCGTCCGCAACGCCCGCCGCGCCAATCCCGGCATCGGACTCACCGTCATCAACGAGGAGGTGCAGCACCCCGACGCCCGCCGAGCCCTCGCGACATGCGACTGGATCTTCCTCGCCGCCGACACGAGCGCCGCTCGGCACTGGGTCGACCGGGCCGTCCATCAGTACCTGATCCCGGCCACCCAAGCCGGGGTGAAGGTCCCCGTCGACGATGCCGGCGCGATCGGCCGCATCCACGTCGCGATCCGCCAGCTGATCCCCGCCAGTGGCTGCATGTGGTGCAACAGCCTGATCAACCCGACCGAGCTCGCGTTGGACATGCTGCCGGACCACGTTCGTGAGCACGCCCGCTACGTCGAGGACATTCCCGCACCCAGCGTCATCGCGCTCAACGGCATCGCCGCCAGCGCCGCCGTCAACCACTTCATGTTCGCGGTCACCAACCTTCACAACGACGGTGGCGAGCACTCATTCCTCCACTTTCCCCGCAGCGGCAACCAAGTGCGCCAGCAGTCGCGGCGAGACCCGACTTGCTTCACCTGCTCCGAACACGGCCTTCTCGCCCGTGGCGACGTACTCGAAGTGGCGGCCGTTCAGCGGGCGGACAGTGCAACACGGAGCGGCGGAACATCTGACTAACTCAGATCACGGTCGCAACGGAAAGCCCGGAACCAGCAAAACCTCGCGACAACGGCATAGGGCGTCACCCATCTACAACCATGATCGTCTCCTCCAGCCGTGCACGGGTCGTCCTGTATGCGTTCACCGGATGAGCCGCGTCCGCGTAGCAGGAACGCTCGGATGTGATACGTGCGCATCGCGATCGCCGCCTGCGGGATGGTCGCCACCCCGATGGACGCCGCTGCCAACGACCGGGACAAGCCGATCCGATTCGGTGCCGAGCACGCCGCCGATGCAACGGTCGATCGGCGTCATCAGGTGCTGTCGAGAAGGCGCTCTTGCGCACCCCCGGTGAAGTCGGCGACCCGGCCCGCGTCAGAGACCATCGGCAAACTCGGCGGTGGCGACGTCGGGCACGCCCGGCGGACGCCGGCGACCGGTCAGCACCGCGTCGAAGTCTGTGCGGTTCTTCAGGTGTCGCTCGAAGAACGCGGTCACGTAGGCGGATGTGACCGCGCGCTGCCGGATCTCGGTCAGCTCGCGCTGGTCGGACTGCGGCCCGCCCGGGAACTGCGTCCGGCAGGTGCCCGGCGCAGAACCGGGGATGGCTTCGTCATGGGCGCCGACCTGCCCGCCCGCGGGCGACCACTCGGTGTTGTAGTTGTCGTGGTTTCCACCGGTGAGCGTGTAGTGGTAGATCGGGGCGTGGTTGCGCCCCGCGTTCGATGCAAAGTAGTCGCCGGTATTGACCTGGTCGCAGGTACCCCACATGATCGCGAACGGCACCTGCGTGACCGCCTCCCCGTTCCAGTTGTCGGTCGGAGCCAAGGCGAAGACGGCCCGCACCCTGACGCCGGGCGGCCATTCCCCGTGCCGGATATCGGCGGCCTGCTGCATGACCCCGCCGCCGCCCATCGAGTGCCCGATCGTCCCGACGTCGGTGAGATCCACGT
Source organism: Amycolatopsis sp. WQ 127309 (assembly GCF_023023025.1). NCBI lineage: Bacteria > Bacillati > Actinomycetota > Actinomycetes > Pseudonocardiales > Pseudonocardiaceae > Amycolatopsis > Amycolatopsis sp. WQ 127309. The sequence continues at coordinate 7,098,721 of NZ_CP095481.1, read as the reverse complement.
GGCCGCGGAAGTCGACGCCAGCCGGGCGGCCGGTCCGGGGATCGATGAGCCGGCCACGCAACGGGCCCTGGCCGGTCGAGGCGAGCTGCTGCCACAGGCCGAGCTGGGCGTTGATCAACGCGGCCCGGGCGTAGTAGACGCTGGGCGCCTGCCCGGGCGAGGTCGAGTTGATCCCGTTGACCCCCACCGAGACCACCACGAACCCGCGGCTCGCGAGCTGCCTGCCCAGGTAGTCATAACCCGCGAAGCTCGGCAGTGGCTTCGTCCCCGGCGCGCAGGGCCACCGGTTCATCAGCGCCGAGGTCTCCGTCAGGATCTTCTCCTGCCGGGCCGCCTCCTGGTCGTCGCCCGCTTGCTGGGCGGCGTCGAACGCGGCCTGCGCGGCCGTGTTCCGCTCCGTCGCCACCCGATCGGCGCACGTCTGCCAGTAACCGTGCTGGATCATGATCAGCGGGTGGTTTCCGCGCTCAAGATCGGCCGGGTAGTAGACGATCCCGTTCAGCTCGTTCGCGCCGTCGTAGCCGCTCGACGCCGGTGGCCGGAAAGCCTGGTCGCCGAGGTCGTAGACGAGGGTGTTCACCGGCCGGTAGCCGCTTTCCGCGGCGGCGGCCGCGGAGGGACCCGTCACCGTCGCGGCGGCCAAGGCCGCGATTGCCATGATCATGCGCATGGCGGGAACCTAGCAACCGATTGTCAGGAAATCATGTTGCTTGGGCTGCGAGCGCACCGATGGCCCGATCGCTGTCGCCAGGCTGAACGTCATGTCTCGCGGAGCTGGCTACGCGCCTCGTACCGCAAGCTCGACCCGCGGCTGAGCATGGACGACCGCCGCGCCCGTCTTTCCTGCGTGTCCCGTGATCACACCGAGCCGCTGACACCCCGGACCGGCCGCATCGAGCCCTACGCTCGACCCGGCCGGTCCGCGGGCAGCTCGGGCAGCAACTCGGCTGCCGCCTCGGCGAACTCCCGGACCAGAACGGTGCCCCGCGCAGCCGGCCATGCGGCGGCCACCTGGTTGGGCCCGAGATCTTCGACGGGAAGCACCTCGACGCCCGGCCGGGTGTAGAAGTCCGCCGTGGACGCGGGAATGACCGCGATCCCCTCGCCCCCGGCGACGAGCTCCAGCTTCTCCTCGACGCTGTGGATCACCGGGACCGCCCGATGCGTGCCCGCTCGCAGCTCGAGCGCCACATCCCGCCACTCCGGAACGGCGTCGGGATCCTGCAGCAGATGGTCTTCGGCCAGGTCGGCGACGCGGACCGAGTCCTTGCCCGCCAGCCGGTGACCCGAGGCCACGACCGCCACCCTCGGCTCGGCGTACAGAGGGACGACCGCCAGCCCGGTCCGGTCGATCGGCAGCCGGACGGCGCCGACGTCGGCCCGCCCGTCCCGCAGCACCTCGACCTGGTCGTGCCACCCGGTCCGCAGCATCCGCACGTCCAGGCCGGGGTGACGGGCCCGCAGGAGCCGAACGACGGGTGTCAGCGTGATCCCGGGCATGAACCCGATGGTGAGACGGTGGGCCCCCTCGGCCGTGGCGCGCACCCGGCGCACCAGCGACTCCGCGGAGACCAGCAGGTCACCGGCGTCGGCGAGCAGCTGTTCGCCGGCCGGGGTGAGTGCGGTGCCGCGCCGGTCCCGGGAGAACAGCTCCGCCCGCAGTTCCCCCTCCAGGACACGGATCTGCCGGGACAGCACCGGCTGCGCGATGTGGAGCCGGTCGGCCGCACGGCCGAAGTGCAGCTCCTCGGCCACCGCGACGAAGTACCGCAACCTCCGCAGATCGACGTCCACGATTCCCCTCCTCCGCACTGGCGGCAGCACGCCGCTCAGTTCGACGCGAAAACCGCGAGCGGGTGGGTGTGGCGTGGTTCCCAGCCCAGCTCGCGGCGGGCTTTGGCCGGGGTGAACTGCTGGTCCAGGGCGAACGCGTCCGCGACCGGGCCCATCTCGGCCCGGGCCTGCTCCAGGGTGATCGAGGTGGTCTTGCCCTCGAGCCCCGCGCCGTTCGCCAGCGCCTCGGCGATCTCCTTCGCCGTCGGGTTGACTCCGCCCACGCCCAGGTAGACCGATCCGGCTTCGGCCTTCAGTGCGGCGACGTAGAGCGGGGCGAGGTCGTCGATGTGCACCAGGGCCCAGTGGGCGCTGCCGTCACCGAGGTAGGAGATGACACCGTTCTTCACTCCCGGTTGCACGAAGAAGACGTCGATCAGGCGGTTGTCACCGCCGTAGAGCAGCCCGGGCTGCACGATCACCGGACGGCCACCCTGCGCTGCCCGCGCGAGCACCGCGTCCTCGACGGACTTGCGCCACGCCACCAGGACGGGCGGGTTCCAGGCCGAGGTCTCGTCCTGGATGCCGTCGGTGTCGCCGTAGACCCAGCTGCCGCCGGTGTGCACGTAGGTGCCGGCGCCGACGCCGTCCTGCATCGCGGTGGCCGCGGCGAGGTCCTCCTCGGCGGTGCTCGCCTGGGCGAGGTGGATCACGGCCTCCGCGCGGGCGGCGGCGTGGTTGAGGACGTTCAGGTCCGTCAGGTCGCCGCGGACCGCCGTGGCGCCCGCTGCCACCACGGCTTCTTCGGCTCGCTCGCTGCGGGCCAGCGCCTCCACGGCGTGGCCCTGCCGGAGCAGTTCCGCGATCGTGGCCCGGCCGATGTAGCCGGAGCCGCCTGTCAGGAAGACCTTCATCGTTGCTCCTTCGTTCGTTTGGTGCCCCTCCAGGATGTGGCGCCGGCGGCGGGCGCGTCCAAGACCTATTTCGCGCTCTGTGATACCCCCAGGACATCAGACGTCGACCGTCACGCGGGGGTATCACAGACGACCGGCGAGGTATTGGACGTCGTTCGCCCGGCGGGGTGACGCTGAGGACCGTCCACATCGCATTGCCGGAAAGGAACGTCTCATGCGTCACGATGTCGAGTTCGACGCCGAGGGTGTCACACTGCGGGGCTGGTTCTACGAAGCCGAGCGAGCCGCCGGCCCCGCTCCGTGCGTGGTGATGGCGCACGGCTGGTCGGCCACCCGCCGGCTCTACCTCGACCGGTTCGCCGAAGTGTTCGCCGCGGCCGGGTTCTGCGTGCTGCTGTGGGACAACCGCGGGTTCGGCGACTCGGACACCGCGCCGGGCAAACCCCGCTACGAGATCGACCCGTGGGAGCAGATCCGCGACTACCAGCACGGGATCACCTGCGCCCAGAACCGGCCCGAGGTCGACCCCGACCGGATCGCGGTGTGGGGCAGCAGCTTCTCCGCCGGGCACGCGTTCGTCGTCGCCGCGATCGACCAGCGGGTCAAGGTCGTGGCCGGGCAGGCGCCGTTCGTCAGCGGCCGCGCGACCTACACCAACGTCGCCCGGGAGGACAACCAGGTGATCGACCCGCAGCGGTTCGCCGCCGACCGCCGGGCTCGTGCCGCCGGCAAGCCGGCGGCGATGATCCCCGTGATCGGTACCGACCCCGGGCGAGTCACCGGGATCCCCACCCCGGACGCCCACGACTGGTTCAGCCGGGCGCACGAGGAGCTGGCGCCTGAGTGGCACAACGAGGTGACACTGCGAAGCCTGGAACTGCTGCGCGGCTACGAGCCCGCGCTCTACCTGCCACTGATCACCCCCACCCCGACGCTCATGATCGTCGGCAGCCACGACGGCCTGACCGGCGGGAACCTGGCCGCGGCAGCCTACGGGACGGCCGCGGAGCCGAAGAAGATCGTGTTCGTGCCAGGCGGCCACTTCGCCGCTTACACCGGCTCCGGGTTCGACGTCGCTTCGGCGGCCGCCCGGGACTGGTTCGTCCAGCACCTCAGCTGACGCGCCGCGGTCATTTGACAGTCACATCTGACCGTGAGAGTGTGGATCTCACAGTCACTCATGACTGCAAGATCGTCGGGAGCCACCGCTGTGACGAAGAGGGACGACCAGCGCCGCGAGACCTGGGCGCGTATCGTCGACGTTGCCGTGCGGTCCCTTGTGGACAACGGCTACGCCGCGACCACCGCTTTCGGCGTGCAGCGCGAAGCGGGGATCAGCCGCGGCGCGCTGCTGCACCACTTCCCCACCAGCGAGGCGCTTTCGGCCGCGGCGGTGGCCAAGCTGGTCGAGCTCAACCTCCAGGCGGTGCTGGACGAATCCGCGCGCACACCGCCGGGCCCCGATCTCGTGGCGCGCGGGGTCGGCGTGTTGTACCGCGCCAGCCGGCAGCCTTCGTTCGCGGCCGAACTCGAACTGTGGGCCGCGGCCCGCGCCGACGAGCCGTTGCGCGCGGCGTTGCTTGCGGCCGAGCGGACCGCCTTGGTCCGGCTCTACGAGGTCATCGACGAGCTGTTCGGCCCCGACCTGCGTCGTCATCCCCGGTACCGGGCGATGGTCGAGCTCACCGTCCAGCTGATGCGCGGCCTGACCGTCAGCCGCTCTCTCGGGCAGGACGGGCAGCAGCGGGCCGTGCGGACGTGGACCGTCGTGCTGCGCGGCGCCCTCGCCAACACCGCGCCATGAACCCGTTCCACCGACCTCGGAGGTGCCACGTGCCCGCCACGCATACAGTGTTCAACCAGGTGCCACCGCTGCACGGCCGTGACGTCTCGACGTTCCCCGCGCTCCTCGAGGGTTTACGGCGCGAAGGCGCGGCCTGGGCCGAGCAGGAGGTACGCGACCTGGGCGCGCTGGCCGGCGGCGAGCAGGCGCAGGCCTGGAGTGTGACGGCCAACGAGCACACCCCGGTGCTGCGGACCCACGACCGGTACGGGGTCCGCGTCGACGAGGTCGACTACGACCGGTCCTACCACGACCTGCTGCGCACGGCGCTCGGCGCGGGACTCGGCGGCGCGGCCTGGACCTCGGACCAGCCGGGCGTCCACGTCGCGCGCGCGGCCAAGATGATGTCGTGGAGCGCCACCGATTTCGGGCACCTGTGCCCCGTCTCCATGGCGTACGCGGTCATCCCGGCGCTACGCGCGAACCCGGAGCTGTCCGCGCGCTACGAACCCTTGCTGACGACCACCGGCTACGACCCCCGGACCGGCCCGCCGGAGGGCAAACGAGCGCTCATGGCCGGCATGTCGATGACGGAGAAACAAGGCGGCTCCGACGTCCGGGCCAACACCACCACCGCCACCCCGGCACCCGACGGAAGCCACCGCCTGATCGGGCACAAGTGGTTCACCTCGGCCCCGATGTCGGACTTCTTCCTCACCCTGGCGCAGGCCCCTGGTGGCTTGTCCTGCTTCCTGGTTCCCCGCGTGCTCGCGGACGGCACTCGCAACGCCGTCCGGCTGCAGCGGCTCAAGGACAAGCTGGGCAACCGCTCCAACGCGTCGGCGGAGATCGAATACGACAGCGCGACCGGATGGCTCGTCGGCGAAGAGGGCCGCGGCGTCCGCACGATCGTCGAGATGGTCAACCTGACCCGCCTCGACTGTTCGCTGTGGGCTGCCGCCGGCATGCGGATCGGCACCGCCCAAGCGCTGCACCACGCCTCGCACCGCCACGCGTTCGGCGCGCCACTGGTCACCAAGGCCGCCATGACCAACGTGCTCGCCGACCTGGCAGTGGACTCCGAGGCCGCCACCACCGTCGTCCTGCGGCTGGCCGGCGCGGTCGACCGCGCGGCTCGCGGGGACGCGGCCGAAGCGGCCTTCCGCCGGTTCGGGCTCGCGGTGACCAAGTACTGGCTGTGCAAGCGCTGGGCGACGCACTCCGCAGAGGCCCTGGAATGCCTGGGCGGAAACGGCTACATCGAGGAGTCGGGGATGCCGCGCCTGTACCGCGAGGCACCGCTGATGTCGATCTGGGAAGGCTCAGGCAACGTCGCGGCGCTCGACGCCCTGCGCGCCATGCGCCGCGAACCCGAGACCGTCGAGGCGTTCTTCACCGAGCTCGGCCGCGCCGGCGGCTGCGACAGCCGCTACGACGACCAGGTCGCGTTGCTGGCCAAGGACTTCGCCGACGACGCGGACGTCGAATACCGCGCCCGCGGGCTCGTCGAGCGCGCGGCGATCCTGCTGCAGGCGGCACAGCTGCTGCGCCACGGCGACCCGGCCGTCGCCGAAGCTTTCACCGCCACCCGGCTCGACGGCCGCTGGGGCCACGCCTACGGCACGCTGCCCACCGGCCTGGACACCGATTCGATCCTGGAGCGCGCCGCGGTGCGGTGACAGACACTCACTGGTGGTGCGCGTCGAACCGTCCCGAAACTCGTGATCGTCCACAGTACAAGGAGTGTTGATGCAGTTTTGCTTGGTGCACGGCGGTTGGCAGGGTGGCTGGTGCTGGGACGCCGTCGCACGATCTCTGCGCGACGGCGGGCACACGGTGCTCGCGCCGACCCTGCGCGGTTCGGAGAGCGGTGACGTGGACCGCGCCGAGGTGAACCTGACAGCCATCGGCGAGGGGCTTGTCGAGGAGATCAGGCGCGCGGGCCTGCGTGACGTGGTGCTGGTCGGCCACAGCGGCGGAGGACCGGCGATCCAGTACGCCGCCGACCGGCTGCCCGACCTCACCCGGCGGGTGGTTTTCGTCGACGCGTGGGTGTTGCGTGACGGCGAGGCGATCCACGACGTGCTGCCCGACCCACTTCCCGAGGCCGGGCGGGCGGCCGCCGCGGAGACAAAGGACGGCACCGTGGCGATGGATCCCGGGCTGTGGCGGGCGCACTTCATGAACGGCGCGACCGAGGAGCAGGTCGCCGCCGTCACCGACCGGCTGGTGCCGGTGCCGCTCGGCTGGCTCGAGGAGCCGATCTCGCTGCCGCGGTTCTGGAGCGCGGGCCTGTCGTCCTCGTACGTGTTCCTGCGCGATGACAAGGGCGTGCCGCCGGAGCTCTATCGGGAGATGGCGCAGCGGCTCGGTGACCCGCGGGTCGTGGACTGCGAGGGACCGCACGAAGCCATGCTGACCCACCCCGAAGCCCTCGCCGAGGCGCTGATCACCGCGGCGAAGGAGTGACCGAAGGGAAGACAGCCTCTGGGCCCGGTGGCTGTCTTCCTTTGCCCGTACGTGGGCGCTGATGCCCTGCGGGTGCCACAGGAGACGAAAGGAGTCTTGGACAGGATCCAGGTCCGGAGTCCACTGTGGTACGGAAGGCGGGAGTTCGTTCCGCTCGGTGTGGAGGTTGTGTCATGGCACGGGTATTGATCACAGGATCCTCGGACGGCCTGGGCCTGATGGCGGGCCGGCTACTCGTCGACCAGGGGCACTCGGTCACCCTGCACGCCCGCAACACCAGGCGAGCCGGTGACGCCCGCGCGGCGCTGCCGGGCGCCGATGAAATATTCGTCGGCGATCTGTTGTCTCTCGACGGAATCCGCTCGGTAGCCGGGCAGGCGAACGCCGCGGACCGGTTCGATGCGGTGATTCACAACGCCGGCATCGGGTACCGGGAACCCCGCCGGGTCGAGACCGCCGACGGGCTGTCCCACCTGTTCACGGTCAACGTGCTCGCGCCCTACCTGCTGACCGCGCTGATCACTCCGCCCCAGCGACTGGTGTACCTGAGCTCGGGCATGGCCCACGGCGGCGACGTAGACCTGTCCGATCCACAGTGGACGAACCGGCGCTGGAACGGTTCCCAGGCGTACAGCGACAGCAAGCTGTTCGACATCCTCCTGGCCTTCGGTGTCGCCCGGCGGTGGCCGAAGGTGCTGTCGAACTCGGTCGAACCCGGCTGGGTACCGACCAAGATGGGCGGTGCCGGCGCGCCCGACGACCTGGAGCTGGCCCCGGTGACCCAGGCGTGGCTGGCGGTCGGCGACGACACGGCGACCGTGACCGGGCGGCACTTCTACCACCGGCAGGAGCGGTCCGTCCCGCACGACGTGCACGATCCCGCCCTGCAGGACCGGTTCCTGGCCTATTGCGCCGACCTGACCGGCACCCGGATCCCGGACGCGCGTTGATCGCGCCCGGATCCGGCGGGGCCCAGCGGAACGCCTAGAACGAACCGCCGGCAGGCCCGCGGACGGCCGCCGCGACGAGGTCCTTGACCTGGGCCGCCGACACGGGCACGCCGCCGGTCGTCGCCATCCACTGCTGCAGCTCCGCAGCCCCGAGACCTTCCGGCAGCGTTCCGGCGTAGGGCATGACGTAGACAGGGGTGGTCGGTTCGCTGCGCCAACTGGTGGCCAACGTTCCGGTGTCGACGGCGTCGTAGCCCAGTGTGTCGAGCAGCCGGACGACGTCGTGCTTCGCGGCGTCGTCATCGCCGGCGATCGGCAGGGCGCTGCGGTCGGGAGCGGCCGAGGGCCGGGCGAGCATGCCGAGCTGGTGAAAGAACACGTTGTTCACCGCCTTCACCACGTCGGAGCTGGACAGTCGCCGCTGGAGCAACTCGCTCGAGGTGAGCGCGTCCGCGTCCAGCTCGGCGATGCGGCCGTCCCGTTGCGGGTAGTAGTTCGTCGTGTCGATCACGGTCTTGCCGGCCAGCGCCGCGACCGGGAGATCCGGGTACGCGGTGAGCGGCACGGTCACCACGACCAGGTCGGCGTCGCGGGCGGCGTCTCGCGTGGTCGCCGCGCGGGCGCGGTCACCGAGCTCGGCGACGAGCCCACCAAGCGTTTCGGGGCCACGGGAGTTGCTCATCACGACGTCGACGCCGGCGGCGGTCGCCAGGCGGGCCAACGTGCTGCCGATCAAACCGCTGCCGATGAAGCCCAGGGTTGTCCTCACGGTTGCCAGTCTCCGATTCACGAGGCCGGGAGTACCCGGCAAGATAAAATGACCATGCGGTCACTTTTGACCGTACCACGAAGATGACCAACCGGTCAGGTTCGCTACGATGGGCCGGACACGGAGGTGACGGTGACGACGAACCCGGAGCGCGCGATGCGGGCGGACGCGGTCCGCACCCGAAAAGCCCTGCTCGAAGCGGCGGCCACGGTGTTCGCCGACATCGGCGAGGAGGCGACGGTCGCCCAGATCGCCGCGCGCGCCGGGATCGCCAAGGGCACGGTCTTCCGCCACTTCCCGACCAAGGACGAACTGCTCGCGGCCATCGTCGCCGATGCCGTTGACGAACTCGTGGCCGCGGCGGACCGCGTGGCCGCCAGGGATGACGCCGACGCTGCGCTGCTCGAGTTCATGCGGGTCGGCGCCGGAACCTACGCGCGCAACCGGGCCCTGGTCCAGGTGCTCGACAGCGCCGGCGCGGCCCGGCACGCCGGGGTCCAAGCCCAAGTCGAACGGCTCATCACCGCCGCCGAACGGCTGGCCGGCCGAGCCCGCCGGGCGGGAACCCTGCGCCCCGACGTCCACGGGCAAGACGTCGTCCTGCTGACGTGCGGCGTCTACCACGCCGCGCTCCCCCTGCTCGACGAGCATCCCGACGCCTGCGACCGCTACCTGGACATGCTCTTCGCCGGCCTTCGAACGACCGAGCGCGGAGCGACCGCGCCCGGCTAAGCCAGGGCCGCCGTCGCGCGGCTGATGCCGCCATCACCTTCCCGATGGCGCGGCGGGTTACCTTGTGCGTTTTCCTTCGCAGTCAACAGGTTCTAGGCGAGCAACCGCAACGGCTCTTCGAGAGCCTCGATCAGCGCGGCCATCCACCGCGCCGCCAAAGCACCGTCGATGGCGCGGTGATCGACCGACAGGACCAGCGCGAGCTGGGTGGCGATCGTGAGCTCGCCCTCGACCACCGCGGGTGCCGGCTTACCCGCGCCGACGGCCAGGATCGCGGACTGCGGCGGATTGATGATCGCCGAGAATTCGTCCACGCCGTACATGCCCAGGTTGCTGACGGCGATCGAACCGCCCTCGAGGTCACGTTGGTCGAGTTTGCCGTCTGTCGCCTGCTGCACGAAGGTCCTCACCTGCTCGGAAATGCCGGCGGGGGTGCTCTTGTCCACACCGCGCAGGACCGGCGTCACCAAGCCGCGATCCGACGCGATCGCCACCGCGACGTCGACGGACTCGAACTGGCGCATGCCGTCCTCGGTCCAGATGACGTTCGCGTCGGGGATCCGGCGGTGGGCAACGGCGACGGCCCTGACGACGAGGTCGTTGACCGAGATCTTCACCGGCGTCACCGTGTTGAGCTGCCGGCGGAGTTCGAGCAGCGCGTCGATCCGGGCGGTGCGCCGGACGTAGAAGTGCGGGATCTCCTGTTTGCTCGCGGTGAGCCGCGTCGCGACGGCTCGCCGGAGCCGGCTGTGCGGGATCTCGCGGTAGCCGGTGCCGGCAGGAACAGGAATCGGCGGACGTCGCGACGGCGCGGGCTCGGCAGCAGCGGCGGAACGTGCGTCGGCAACAGCTTTCTCGACGTCGCGACGGACGATCCGGCCGTTCGGCCCCGTTCCTTCGACCGTCTCCGGCGCGATACCGGCTTCCTTCAACAGCTTGCGCGCCAACGGGCTCGCGAAGATCCGCGCGCGAGGAGCCGGCTCCTCGACGTCGCGGCGCGCTGGTGCCGGGACGTCGGTCGTCGCGCCCACGCCGAAGCCGGCCAGCAGCTTGTCGATCTCGGCGTGCTCGGACTCCTCGCCGAGCAGCGCGATCGGCGCGCCGACGTCGACCATCGCGCCGCCGGCCACCAGGGTCCTCAGAATCACCGCGTCCGCCTCGGCCTCCACCTCGACGGAAGCCTTGTCGGTTTCGAGGACGGCGATCGCTTCCCCCGTCGCGAAGCGCACGTTCTCCCGCACCAGCCACTGGGACAGGACGGCTTGGGTCGCGCCTGCGGCGACTTCGGGCATCCGCAGCAGCGTTGCCATGTTCAGCTCCTCGGTCTCGGGCCGGTGTTCAGGAAGCCGCGATGCGGCGCAGGGCGGTCACGACTTCCTCGGTCCGGGCGATGGCCGCGCGCTCGAGGACCTTGCTGATGCTCGGTGACGCTTCGGCTCCGGTGACCCGTTCGATAGGCGCGTCGAGCCAGTCGAAGAGACGTCGCTGGATCTCGTCCGCGAGCCGGCCGCCGTAGGACGTGCCCAGCGCACCCTGTTCGACGATCAGCACCCGGTTGGTCTTCTTCACGCTGCGCTCGATCGTCTCCCAGTCGAGGCTCGCCCGGTCGAGCCAGCGCAGGTCGATGAGATCGGCCCGCAGCTCCGGCACCTGCTCGAGTGCCTGCAGCGTGTGCCCGACCATCGAGAGGTACGAGATGATCGTCAGGTCGTCGCCTTCGGCGCGCAACGCTGCCTTCCCGACGGGGATCCGGTAGTCGAGATCGTCGACCGGGCCCGTGCCCGTCGAGGTGTAGAGGTCTACGTGCTCGAGAACGACCACCGGGTCGTCGCAGGCGAGCGCGGTGTTCATCAAGCCGACGTAGTCGAATGGGGTGGACGGCGCGACCACTCTCAGGCCCACCGCGGTCGTGAGGATTCCCGCGGGATCCATCGAGTGCTGCGACCCGTAGCCCGTGCCCGCGGCCAGCTTGCTGCGCAGCACGAACGGGACCTTCCCGTCTCCGCCGAACATGTGCCGGGCCTTGGCGACCTGGTTGAACAGCTGGTCGGCGGCGACCCACATGAAGTCGGCGTACATGAACTCGACGATCGGGCGCGCCCGGCCGTCGAGCGCCATTCCGCCGCCCAGCCCGCTGAACGCGTTCTCAGAGATCGGCGTGCCGAGCACCCGGTCGGGGAACAGCTCCAGGGACCGCTTCGTCGCGCCGTTGGTCCCGCCCTTGAGGCGGTTGACGTCCTCCCCCAGGATCACGACCTTCTCGTCGGTTTCCATCCGCCGGGCGAGCACGTCGCTCACGACGTCGATGAACCGGCGGTCGGCGAGCTCGCCGACGAAGGTTTCGACCTCCTCGTACCGGCCACCCACCAGCTCGGACAGGTCGCCGCGGACGCCGACGTCGACGAAGTCCGGGTCGGGCCAGGCTTCGGCCTTGATCCGCCGCTGCCCGGGTTTGCCACCGGGTTCCGGCTCGAGGAAGCCGTCCCCGATCTCGTGGAGGACCTTCACCACCTCGTCCTGGGACGCGTCGATCTCCTCGGCCGTGGCGAGGCCGCGACGGACGACCTGCTCGCGCAGCTGTTCCAGCGGATCCCGGTCACGCCAGGACTTTTCCTCGTCCTTCGTCCGGTAGCCGAAGGCGCTGCCCGGGTACGGCCCGTTCTGGTGGAAGAAGCGGTAGAGGTCCGCCTCGACGATCGTCGGGCCGTTGCCGGCGCGCATGTGCTCGACCGCCTCGGTCGTGGCGAGGTGTACCGCGAGCGCGTCCATGCCGTCGACGCGCCAGCTCGGGATGTTGAAGCCGAGACCGCGTGCGGAAAGCCGAGGCTCGGCGGTGGCCTCGCTCACCGGCGTGGACACGGCGTACTGGTTGTTCTCGATGAAGAAGCAGATCGGGAGCTTCCAGGCGGCGGCGAGGTTGAACGTCTCCAGCACCGAGCCGATGTTGACCGCGCCGTCCCCGAAGTAGGTGACGGTGACCGCGTCCGTGCCGCTGCGGCGCTGGTTCCAGGCGAAGCCCGCGGCCTGGGGCACTCCGCCGCCGACGATGGCGTTGGTGCCCATCGCCCCGGCTTCCCGCCACTGCAGGTGCATCGAGCCCCCTCGGCCGCGGCAGAAGCCGTCCGCCAGGCCGCAGATCTCGGCCAGCGTGCGTCGGAGAACCGTGCGGACCTCGTCGTCCAGCTCGGGCAGCGTCCCGGGCTTCGCGGTCGTGACGTGCCCGAACGCCTTGGCCAGGAACTGGTGGTGACCCCGGTGCGAGCCGTTGACGAAGTCGTCGCTGCGCAAGGGCAGCACTGAGCCGACTGCGCCGCCTTCCTGGCCGATGCTGGAGTGCGCTGGGCCGTGGATCAGCCCTTCACCGGCCAGTTCGAGGACGTACTCCTCAAACGTCCGGATCCAAAGCGCTTGGCCGAGCAGCCGCAGCAGCACGCCGCCGTCCGCGGCGGCCCAGTCTTCGGGCGAGGTGCGCAGCTCGATCCAGGGCGAACCGGCGGCCAGGTTCTCACGGGTGGGCATCGGGGCTCCTTGCAGACCAGCCAGACTCAAGATGGATCCATCTTGGTGAGATTTCCGAGGTTATCTCCTAGACTATGCGCGTAGGCATGGACGAGCGCAAGCAAAATGGATCCATTGGAGACATCATGGCTATCCCGGGATTGAGCCGCCTCGACCACATCGGGATCACCGTCCCCGACCTCGAACAGGCCCGGGAGTTCTTCGTCGACGTCCTGGGCTGTGAGTACCTGTACGCCCTCGGCCCGTTCCAGGACGACGGTCACTGGATGAGCGAGCACCTCGGGGTGGCCGACCGCGCGGTCATGCGCCAGCTGCACTTCTTCCGGCTGGGCGGCCAGGCGATCTTCGAGGTCTTCGAGTACGAAGCTCCCGATCAGGTGACCGGGTCGCCGCGCAACAGCGACGTCGGCGGCCACCACATCGCCCTCTACGTGGACGACATGGACGCCGCCGTGGCCGAGCTGCACCGGCGCGGCCTGCGCGTGCTGGGTGAACCCACCGTGAGCAAGGGGGCGAGCGAAGGCCAGCGGTGGGTGTACTTCCTGGCGCCGTGGGGTCTGCAGTGTGAGCTAGTGTCCTATCCGAACGGCAAGGCGTTCGACCACGATCCCGCCGCCTTCGCCTGACCCGCCCGAACGAGGAGACCAACAGCGTGGCCGAGCGGACCGACGGGGCGGCGGTGGCCAGCCAGCGCATCGCCGACCAGTTGCGAGAACGCATCCTCGCCGGTGGACTCGCGCCGGGGACCCGGATCATTCAGGACGAACTCGCGGAGGAGCTCGAAACGAGCCGGCTGCCGGTCCGGGAGGCGTTGCGCATCCTCGCCGCCCGCGGGCTGGTGACCCTGCGCGCGAACCAGGGCGCCTGGGTTACGCGGATGACCATGCGCGAGTGCGACCTCAGCTACAAGATGCGGGAGCGGCTGGAGCCGTTGCTGCTCGCGGAATCCGCCCCGCACCTCACCGTCGCGGACATCACCGAGCTGGACCGGCTCCAGGAACGCATCGAGGGCTGTTCTGACGTCGAGGAGTTCCTGGTCCTGGACCGGCAGCTGCACTGGGTGACCTACCGGCGCCACGACGCCGAGGAGCTGGCGTCGATCGTCGCGCGGCTCTGGGACACGACCCAGCACTACCGTCGCGCGTTCACCCACCTCGCGGGAACAGAGCGGAGCTGGATCATCGGCGCCGAGCACCGCCTGTTGATCGAAGCCCTGCGCGAGCACGACCACGTGTCGGCCGAGCAGATCCTGGAACTGCACATCCGTCGCACCCGGGCGGAACTCTCCCAGCACCCGGAACTGTTCTGAAAGCCGGAGTCAGTGAGCGGGCGCGATCGAGTCGCGTTCGACGACCTCGACGGGGAGTACGACCCGCTTCGCCGGCGCTTCCGGGTTGCCGATCCGCTCCAGCAGCAGACGGGCCGCCTCCAAGCCGATCTCGTAGTGCGGGATCCGAACTGTGGTCAACGCCGGCTGCTGACGGCCAGGGAACGGGATGTCGTTGAACCCGGTCACCGAAATGTCTTCGGGGCAACGGACGCCGCGGTCAACGAGCGCCTCGTAGCAACCGAGCGCGATGAGGTCGTTACCGGCGACGATCGCGGTGGTGCCAGGGGTCGTGTCGAGCAGGGTCAGCGTGCCCTCGAGCCCGGCCTCCGTGGTGAATCCCGCGCACGTGACGATCCGCTCCGCGGACAGACCGTGCTCGGACATCGCGTCGCCGAACGCGCGGCGTCGCTCCCAGCCGGTCGACAGGTCCTGGGGGCCCGCAAGGTGCGCGATCCGGGTGTGGCCCGCCGCGACCAGCAGCCGGACCAGCGCGTGGATGCCGACGGCGTTGTCCGCGGTCACCGAGGGAACGTCCGCGGCGTCGGTCCGGCGGTTGACCAGGACCGTCGGGACCGGGCGGCCGCCTTCCTCCATGGCCACGCTGTCCCGGCGGCTGGTGGCGAGGATGAACCCGTCGGTCTGGCGGCCGCGCATCGCGTCGAGCAGTTCCCGTTCGCGGGCGGGGTCGCCATCGGTGTTGCCGAGCAGCGCCATGTACCCGCCGGCCCGGAGGCCGTCCTCGATGCCCCGCACGATCGGCGGGAACATGGGGTTGCGCAGGTCCGGGATGATGACGCCGGCGACCAGGGACGTCCGGGTGCGGAGGCTGCGCGCGGCCGAGTTGGGGGCGTACCCCAGCGTGCGCGCGGCCTCCAGCACCCGGTTGGCCGTGCGGGCGGTCACCATGCTCCGCGTGGCCGGGTTCAGCGCGCGGCTGGCCGTCGCCGCGTGCACCTTGGCCAGCTCGGCCACATCCTTGATGGTCGGCGCCCTGTCCATCGGGACAGCATAGGGAAACAACCGGGACGGCATGGGTACCTCACCCACGGCGCGCCTACCAGTCCAAGGCGATGTACTTCGACTCCGTGTATTCGAGCAGGCCCTCGTGGCCACCTTCCCGGCCCAGGCCGCTCTGCTTGACCCCGCCGAACGGCGCCGCCGGCTCCGACACCAGGCCGCGGTTGAGGCCGATCATGCCCGCTTCCAGGGCCTCGGCCAGCCGCAGGCCCCGGGCGAGGTCGCCGGTGTACACATAGGACACCAAGCCGTGCTCGGTGTCGTTGGCCAGCCGGACCGCCTCGGTTTCGTCGTCGAACGTGACGATCGGGGCGACCGGGCCGAAGATCTCCTCGGCCAGCACCGGCGCGTCCTGGGGGACGTCGGCGAGCACCGTCGCCGGGTAGAAGAACCCGGGTCCGCCGGGCCGGGTGCCGCCGATCAGCGCCTTGGCGCCGGCCGCCACCGTGCTCTCCACCAGCGAGCCGACCTTCTCGACGGCGTCGGCGTTGACCAGCGGGCCGAGCTCGACCGCGGGGTCGGTGCCCGGCCCGACGCGGAGGTTACCCATCCGCTCGGCCAGCCGCCGGGAGAACTCGGCGACGACGCCGCGCTGCACGAAGAACCGGTTGGCGGCGGTGCAGGCCTGGCCGCCGTTGCGCATCTTGGCGATCATCGCGCCGTCGAGAGCCGCGTCCAGGTCGGCGTCGTCGAAGACCAGGAACGGCGCGTTGCCGCCGAGTTCCATCGACGAGCTGACGACGCTCTCCGCCGCGACCTGCAGGAGCTTGCGCCCGACTTCCGTCGACCCGGTGAACGACAGCTTCCGCACCCGCGCGTCGGCCAGCATCGCGCCGACCACCGGCCCCGACCGGCTCGACGGGACGACGTTGACCACGCCCGGCGGCACCCCGGCCTCGTCGAGCAGCGCGCCGACGGCCAGCGCGGTCAGCGGCGTCTCGCTCGCCGGCTTGAGGATCACCGTGCAGCCCGCGGCCAGCGCCGGTCCGATCTTCCGGGTGGCCATCGCGGCCGGAAAGTTCCACGGCGTCACCAGGACGCTGACCCCGATGGGCTGGCGCAGCACCATGATCCGGTTCGCGCCGCCGGGCGCGGTCTGGACGGTGCCCTCGACCCGGACGGCCTCCTCCGCGTACCAGCGGAAGAACTCGGCGGCGTAGGCCACCTCACCCCGGGCGTCGGACAGCGCCTTCCCGTTCTCCCGGACGATGAGTTCGGCCAGCTCCTCGGAGCGTTCCTTCATCAGGCCGAACACACGCAGCAGCAGTTCGGCGCGGGTTCGCGGCGCCGTCGCCGCCCAGCCCGCCAGCGCTTCCGACGCGGCGGCGACGGCGTCCAATCCGTCTTGGACGGTCGCGCTGGCGACGGTGGTGATCGGCTCGGCGGTCGCCGGGTCCAGCACGGTGATCCGGGCGCCGTCGGAGGCCGGGCGCCACTTGCCGCCGATGAACAGTTCGTTCGGCACGTTCATGGTCTCTCCACTCCGGACCGGGTCAGTAGGGGTTGGCGACGAACAGGTCCTGGGCCGGGAACTTCGTCAGCACTTCGACGCCGGTCTCGGTGACGACGACCTCTTCTTCGATGCGGGCCGCCGAAAAGCCGTCGGACGCCGGGCAGTAGGTCTCCAGCGCGAAGACCATGCCCGGCTGGATCTCGACGGGGCTGTCGAGGCTGTTGAGCCGCGAGATGATCGGGCGTTCGTGCAGCCCGAGGCCGAGCCCGTGGCCGAACTGCAGGCCGAAGGCGGCCATCTCGTTCGCGAAGCCGAACTCGGTCGCCGCGGGCCAGACACGGGCGACGTCGTCGGTCCCGACGCCGGGCTTGACGATCCGGATCGCCGCGTCCATCCACTCCCGGGCGCGGTGGTAGGCGTCGCGCTGGGCGTCGGTCGCGCTGCCGACCCCGAACGTGCGGTAGTAGCAGGTCCGGTAGCCGTTGTACGACTGGATGATGTCGAAGAACGCCTGGTCGCCGGGCCGGATCAGCCGGTCGGAGAAGTTGTGCGGGTGCGGGTTGCACCGCTCCCCTGACACCGCGTTGATCGCCTCGACCTGATCCGAGCCCATCTCGTAGAGCCGCTTGTTCGCCAGCGCGACGATCTCGTTCTCCCGGACGCCCGGCTTCAGCGCTTCGACGATGTCTTGGTAAACGCCGTCGACCATCGCGGCGGCCTGGGACAGCAGCGTGATCTCGTCGGAAGACTTGATCTGCCGGGCGTCGAGCATGAGCTGCTGCGCGTCGACGACCTTCAGACCCTGGCGTTGCATCTCGAACAGGAACGGTGGTTCGACGATGTCGACCCCGACCGGCGAGTCGGCAACCCCGGCTTGGGTCAGGAGGTCCTTGATCTGCGTCACCGCGTCCCGCATGAGACCCGCTTCCGGCGAGATCGCGCCGCGCAGGCCGAGCATCCCGGCCCGGCAGTTCTCCGGTTCCAGCCACGGCGAGTAGAGCTGGTGGTGCTTGGCCGCGGACCCGAAGTCCCACAGCATCGGCTCGCCACCTCGGGTCAGCAGCGCGTAGCGGGTCATCTTGTCGCCGAGCGCACCGCCGATCCACGTCTGGGTCGTGTAGCGGATGTTGTAGAAGTCGAATAGAAGGAACGCGCCGCACTCACTGGACTCCAGCGCGGCCCGCGCTCGGGCGAGCCGGTAGTCGCGCAGCCGGCCGAAGTCGACGCGCTGTTCGAAGTCGACGGCGTTGTGGCCGGGCGCCGGGATCGGCCGTCCGTCAGGCATCGGTGTCTCCGTCCAGACCGTCGGTGACGTCGGCGTCCTCGGGCTTGAGGGTCAGCCCGGACCGGCGGGCCTGCTCTTCGATCAGCACGGCGAAGTCCTGCTCGACCCGGCCGGCGCCGATCGCTTCGGCGATGAGCTGGGCAGTCGCCGACGCGACCGGCATCGGTGCTTCGAGCTCCCTCGCCGCGGCGAGTCCGAGGTCGAAGTCCTTGCGCAGCAACGGCATCGTGAAGGTCGGGGTGAAGTCGAGGTTCACCAGCGCCGGGGTCTTGTACTGGCTGAACACCGAGCCCATCACCGACTGGTTGAGGAACTCCAGGAACGCCGCCCGGCTGACCCCACCCTTCTCGGCGAGCACGGTGATCTCCGACAGCGACTGGATCACGACGCCCAGGAACACGTTGTGGGCGATCTTCACCAGCCGCGCGACCTCGTCGTCCCCCACATAGGTGACAGCTCGCCCCAATGGGGTGAGCAAGGGTTCGACCTGATCGAACACCGCGCGCGGGCCGGACACGGCGAGGGTGAGCTTGCCGGAGCTGACCACCTTCGGGTTGCCGCTGACCGGCGCCGCGAGCAGCTGCGTCCCCCGCTTCGCGGCCTCGATCCGCACCGCCGCCGAGGCTTCGGCCGACACGGTGGAGGAGTCGATCAGGACGGCCGGCGCGGACGCGTCGTCGGTGAACAGCCCGCCCGTGCCGGAGGTGACCTCCCGCAGGTCGGCGGAGGCCGAGACCATCGAAAACACGACGTCGCGGTCGGCGAGGTCGACCGGCCGGTCGACTACGGTCGCGCCGTCCGCGCCCAGTTCTTCCGCCTTGGCGCGGGTGCGGTTGCAGACCGCCACGTCGTAGCCGGCGGCCAGGAGCCGGCGCACCAGCGCCGCCCCCATCCGGCCCGTGCCGATCCAGCCGACTCGGGTGGTACCGGGGGAAATCGTCACCATCTGCTTGCGCCTCTCGCCGAATGCAATCGTTTGCATCACCATGTGCCAAGGTCTACGCTCGTGTCAAGCTCAGCGGCGACAGTCACTATGCGAACGTTTGTGAACAATCTAGGAGAGCGATGCGGGGATTCAGGCTCGGCACCTTCAGCCCCTCGGTGCTGGTCGAGGTGGCCACCCGGACCGGGCGGCTGGCCGAGGCCGGTCTGGCCGTGACCGAGGTTCCGACGACGTCCTCGCCCCAGCAGTTCACGGACCTGTTCGCCGGCGACCTCGACGCGGTGCTGACCAACCCGGACAACGTCCTGGCCTACCGGTGCGTGCCGACCAACCCGCTCGGGCGCACGGAGGACGTCCGGATCCTCGCGGCCGTGGACCGCGGCCTGGGACTGTCGCTGTTCTCGAAACCAGGCGTCGCCACACCCGCGCTGCTGCGCGGGAACACCATCGGTGTCGACGTTCCCGGCTCCGGCTTCGCGTTCGTCGCCTTCGAACTGCTCGACCGACTCGGACTCCGGCGAGGCGACGACTACGCGGTCGAGGCACTGGGCGCGACTCCCCGACGCGCGAAGGCCCTCCTCGCCGGCGACATCACGGGCACCGTCCTGAACGCGGGCAACGATCTGTTCGCCGAAGACGGCGGCGCGCACCGGCTCGCCTCCGTGACCTCGATCGGCCCCTACGCGGGCGCGGTGCTGGCCGCGACCGGCGAGGCCATGCGGCGCGAAACCCCGGCACTGCGGGGACTGGTCAAAGCACTGACGCGCACCGCGCGGGACATCATCGACGGCGAGCACCGCGACCTGGTCCTCGACGCGACGATGCGCCGGCTCGGCCTCGACGGCGACGCCGCGCACCGGCACGTCGGCATCCTCACCGAGCCGGCGACCGGCCTCGTCCTCGGCGGCCGGCTCGCGCGGGACGAACTCGCCACCGTCGTCGAGCTGCGCAACCGGCACGCGAGCGGCAGCACACCGCTGAGTCTCGACGCGGTGCTCGATTCGGGCCTGCTGGACGATTCCCTGCTCGCCTGAACCATTTCAGTCAACAGCAAACGCAGGAAGGAGACGCGCCGTGAGGACCCTGTTCGCCGGTGGTGGCCTCTTCGTCAAGGACCGTCCCGAACTCCTCCAGGGCGGTGAGCTGCTCGTCGACGGCACCACCATCGCCGCCGTCGGCGCCCCCGGGGAACTGAGCCGCGAACCCGTCGACCGCACGCTCGACACCAGCGGCGCGCTGGTCCTGCCCGGTCTGGTCAACACCCACCAGCACGACTGGTACCTCTACGGCAAGGGTCTCGGCGGAGACCTGCTCCTCGAGAAGTGGATCAGCGACTGCCTCTTCCCGCTCAAGGCGCAGCTGACCATCGACGACCTCCGGCTCGCCAGTGAGGTCGCGGCGCTGGACATGCTGCGCGGCGGAACCACGAGCTCGGTCAACCACCTGGTCAACGAGACCACGCTCAGCGAAGAGGAGGCCATCCTGACCCCGGTGGCCGACACCGGCGTCCGGCAGTTCTTCGCGAAGGCGATCCGTCCCGGCGACGTCGCCTCGGACTTCGCGAACGCGCGCGAGTCGTTCGAGAAGTGGGACGGATTCGCCGGCGGCCGCGTCCGGATCGGTTTCGTTCTGGAGGCCACCGCCCACTGGGTCGCGATGGGCACCTGCTCGGAGCCGATGGTGCTGGGCGGTCACGCCCTGGCCGTGGAGAAGGACACCTTCACCTCCTCGCACATCGCCGGGGGCACCATGTCTCGCGACAACGGCTACCTGAAGTTCGTCCTGCAGACCGGACGGACGGACCTCCAGTTCCTCCACCGTCTCGGCGTGCTCGACGATCGCTGGATCCTCGCGCACACCATCAACCCGCGCGACAACGACCTCGACCTCATCGCCGCCTCGGGCAGCACCGTCGCCCACACCCCCAGCTCCGAAGCGGCTCGAGGCGGCGGGATCACACCGGTGAAACGGATGCTGGACAACGGGATCCGGGTCGCCATCGGCACCGACGGCCCGATGGTCGACCTGACCAACGACATGGTCGAGCAGCTCAAGTGGACCCGGCTGCTGCAGAACCAGCTGCACCACGAACCGGCCTCGATCGAGCTGGCCAAGCTGATCACGATGGCGACCGAAGACGGCGCTCGCGCCGTACGCGCCCAGGACCGGCTGGGCAGCCTCGAAGCGGGCAAGCTCGCCGACATCGCCGTGTTCGACCTGGCCACCCTGCACGCGTCGCCGGTGCACCGGCCGTTGAGCACGTTCGTGCACGCGGCCCGCGGCGGCGACGCCAAGCACGTCATGGTCGACGGTGAGTTGCTGCTGGAAGACGGCCGGTTCACCCGGGCGAGCGAGCTGCACGTGACCGAGCTGCTCCGCAAGCTCGGCGAGAACGGCCGGGCGCTGGGCCGCCGGGCGGGCCTCCTCCCGGACTGACCAATCAGTAAATTTTCATGACTATCATTTATTTTGATCGTAGTGCCGAGTGACAGGGAGCAGGACTGTGCCGGAAAGCCCGAAGCCACTGGCCCGCCGCGATTGGGCGGCATTCATCGGCGGCGCGTGGGTCACGCCGGACGGCGCGAAGTGGTTCGATGTCCTCGAACCTGCCACCGGTGACACTCTCGCCGAGGTCGTCGAAGCCGACGAGGCGCTGGTGGACCTCGCGGTCATGGATGCCCGCCGGGCCTACGAACAGGACTGGCGCCACCGCACGCCCCGCGAGCGGGGGATCCTGCTGGCGAAAGCGGCCGCGGTCATCCGCGCGCACGCCGACGAACTCGGCGAACTCGAGGCGAGGGAGGTCGGCAAGCCCCGGCGTGACGCGCTGCGCTTCGACGTGTCGTTCAGTTCTGCGGGCTTCGACTACTTCGGCGGCCTGGCCGACTCACTGCACGGCGATCTCCTCGACCAGGGACCGATCGAGGCGCGGGTGTCCTACGAGCCCTACGGCGTCGTGGCCGCGATCCTGCCGTTCAACTGGCCCCCGATCCACTTCACCAAGAAGTCGGCCCCGGCGCTCGCCGCCGGGAACACCGTCGTCGTCAAGCCCGGCGACCAGGCGCCGCTCACGGTGCTGCGGCTGGTCGAACTGGTCAACGAGGTGCTGCCGCCCGGGGTCGTGAACGCTGTCACGGGACTCCCGGCCGGCGCCTTCCTGTCCGCGCACCCCGTCGTCGAGCGGATCACCTTCACCGGCGCGACCGCGACCGGACGCAAGGTCCTGCAGAGCGCCGCGCAGAACCTGACCTACGCCACGATGGAACTCGGCGGGAAGAACGCTCTGCTGGTGCTCGACGACGCCGACATGGACGTCGCGGTCGACATCTCCATCGAGGGGATGTTCTACAACCAGGGCGAAGCCTGCACCTCGACCTCGCGCATCCTCATCCACCGGTCGCGCTACGACGAGTTCGTCGAGCAGTTCACCGAAGCGGCCGGCCGCCTGGTCGTCGGGGACGGGCTCGACGCCCGGACCGACATCGGCGCGATGGTCGACCGCAAGCAGCAGGAGAAGGTGCTCGCCTACATCGACACGGCCGTCGCAGAAGGTGCGAAGATCGCGTTCCAGGGCGAGACGCCCGAGGACGAGCGCCTCAAGGGCGGGTACTGGGTGCCGCCCACCGTTCTCGTCGACGTGCAGCCCCACCACACCGTGGCCCAGGAGGAGCTCTTCGGCCCCGTCGCGTCGATCATGGTGTTCGACACCGACGAGGAAGCCGTCCGGATCGCCAACGGGACCAGCTACGGGCTGACGGCCGCGCTCATCACGCCGGACCACTTCCGCGCCAGTCGCCTCGCCGGCGAACTGGAAGCGGGCATGATCTTCATCAACAACTACATGCGCCGCTCGTTCTTGGGCTCGCCGTTCGGCGGCAACAAGGGCAGCGGGTTCGGCCGGGAGAACTCCGCGGAAACCCTGCGCGAGTTCGTCCGCGCGAAGAACGTCCGCTTCCCCTCGGGGCGCGCCCCGATCCCCACCTGGCCGCCGAAGGACTGAAACCCGAGCGGCACAAGGGGTATAGGGCCCGGCCGATTCGGTATTGGCCGGGCCCGCGACGGGTCGGCAAGCTGGCTGAATGACCCAGCTCAGCAATTTCGTCGACGGGAAGTTCGTCGACGGCGCCGCCACGTTCGACAAGATCAGCCCGGTCGACGGGTCGCTCGTGGCCCGCGTCGCGGAAGCCGACGAAGGCACGGTCGGTCGCGCCGTGACCGCGGCACGGCGCGCCTTGACCGGGCCGTGGGGCCGGCTGGGCGTCCCGGACCGGGCCCGCCTGCTGCGGAAGATCGCCGACGGCATCGACAACCGGTTCGAGGAGTTCGTCGCCGCGGAGGTCGCCGACACCGGGAAACCGGTCGAACTCGCCCGGCGGATCGACGTCGCGCGGGCGACGGCGAACTTCCGGAGTTTCGCCGACATCATCTCCGCCGCGGGCCTGGATTCGTTCCTCACCGACCTCCCCGACGGCGGCCAGGCGCTCAACTACGCGCTGCGCAAACCACTCGGCGTCGTCGGCGTGATCGTGCCGTGGAACCTCCCGCTGCTCCTGCTCACCTGGAAAGTCGCGCCCGCGCTCGCCTGCGGCAACACCGTCGTCGTGAAACCCAGCGAGGAAACCCCGTCGACGGCGACGCTCCTCGCCGAGGTCATGACCGGAGCGGGTGTCCCCGACGGGGTCTACAACGTCGTGCACGGGTTCGGGCCGGGATCCGCGGGCGAGTTCCTGACCACGCACCCGGACGTCGACGGGATCACCTTCACGGGCGAATCAGGGACAGGTGCGGTGATCATGCGCGCGGTGGCGCCGCGCGTGCGGCCGGTGTCGTTCGAGCTCGGCGGGAAGAACGCGGCGATCGTGTTCGCAGACGCCGACCTGGACCGCGCGATCGACGGCCTGGCCCGCTCGACGTTCACCAACACGGGTCAGGTTTGTCTCTGCACCGAGCGGATCTACGTGCAGCGCGACGTCTTCGACGAGGTCGCCGCCGGGCTGGGCGAACGAGCGCGCGCGGTGCGGCCGGGCAGGCCCGAAGACCCGGCCACCACCACGGGTCCGCTGATCTCGGTCCGGCACCGTGAGAAGGTCCTGCGTTACTACCGGCTCGCGAAGGACACGGGCGCCGAGATCCTCGCCGGCGGCAGCATTCCCCAGGTCGAGCCGGCGTTGCAAGCCGGGGCCTGGATCGAGCCGACGCTGTGGACCGGCCTCGGCAACGAGGCCCGGGTGCTGCGGGAGGAGATCTTCGGGCCGGTCGCCGCTCTGGTGCCCTTCGACACCGCGGAGGAAGCCGTCCGCCTCGCGAACGACACCGACTACGGTCTCGCCGCGGCCGTGTGGACGCGTGACCTGGAAACCGCGCACCGGACGGCGGCCGCGCTCGACGTGGGGATGGCCTGGGTGAACACCTGGTTCCTGCGCGACCTGCGGTCACCGTTCGGCGGCTCGGGCCTCTCGGGGATCGGGCGTGAAGGCGGTGAGCACTCCCTGCACTTCTACTCCGAGCCCACCAACATCTGCGTCCGGCTCTGATGAGGCCGGGCTCGGGACGGCGGCCCGGGCCCGGCCCGATCAGGGGCGGGCGAGGAATTCGCGGGCGTTGCCGCCGAGCAGCTTGGCGCGAGCCGGTTCGTCCAGGAACCCGGCCTTGCGCACCAGCTCACCCACCGGCCGCTCCCCCAGCGGGTACGGATAGTCGCTGCCCAGCAGCACCCGTTCGACACCGACGGTGTCCACCAGCAGCCGCAGCGCGCGCTCGTCGAACACGACCGTGTCCACCGAGAACCGTCCCATGTAGGCCGACGGCGGCAGGACGCTGCCGGCGATCACGTCGGGGCGCCGGCGCCACGCGTTGTCCAGCCGGCCGAGCCAGAACGGGAACGAGCCGCCGCCGTGGGCGAAGCAGATCCGCAGCGTGTCCGGGACCCGGTCGAACACCCCGCCCAGGATCAGCGCCACGATCGACAGGTGCGTCTCGGCGGGCATCCCGGCCAGCCACCTGGCCATCCACCGCCCCAGCCTCGGCGATTCGGGCATGTCCCACGGGTGCACGAACACCGGGACACCGCGGTCCGCACAGTGCTGCAGGAACGTCACGATGCCCGCGTCGTCGAGGTCCCGGTCGCCCACGTGGTTGCCGATCTCGACACCGGCGTGCCCGGCCGCCAGGCAGCGGTCCAGCTCGGCGCAGGCCGCGTCCGGGTCCTGCAGCGGCACCTGGCAGAACGGGATCAGCCGACCCGGCGCCGGCGCACAGATCTCCAAGGCCAGGTCGTTGAAGACCTTCGCGACCTTGACTGCCTGCCCGACCGGCCGGTCGTAAGAGAAGAACACCGGCGTCGGCGAGACGACCTGGACGTCGACGCCGTCTTCGGCCATGTCGGCCAGCCGCCGGTCGGCGTTCCAGCACTCGTCGGAGATCCTGCGGAACTCGCTCGACCCGATCATGATCACCGCGTCGCGTTCGGACTCGACCTCGAGACGCGGCCAGCCGGTGCCGCCGGCGATCGTCCCCAGATCCGGCCAGCCTCGGGGCACGAAGTGGCTGTGCACATCGATCACGCTCATGGAGCGCTCAGCCCTTGCCCGGGTGCAGGGTCCCGCAGGCCGGGCAGGTCCGGGCAGTGAGATCGGCGTGGAACGCCTCGAACACCGGCGGCAGATCGACCTCGATGTTCTTCAAGCGGATCCACGCCTCGTGCAGCTGGGTCGCGCAGTTCTGGCAGTACCAGCGAAAGCTTTCCTCGACCCCTTCGCCGCGGACCCGTTCGATGACCAGGCCGATCGAGTCCGGGTCGGGCCGCTGCGGCGAGTGCGGCAGGTTGGCCGGCAGCATCCACATGCCCCCCTCTGGAATGTGGATGCTGCGCGGGCCGTCGTCCGCCATCACGTCGATGCGCATCGACCCGCGATGCATGTAGAACCACTCCTCGTACGGGTCGACGTGGTAGTCGGTGCGCAGGTTCGGGCCACCGACGACCATCACGATGAAGTCCTTCATCGGCGCCCAGGCGACCTTGTTGTTCACCGGCGGCTTGAGGAACCGCTCGTTCTCGGCGATCCAGGCGGGTAGGTCGATCACCGGCGGGATGTCAGGCATGGCGGATCTCGCTTCCTGGTCAGGCTCGCGGTCGGTACGCGACGGCCTGCATCTCGATCAGCAGGTGCGGGTGCGGGAGCTGGTGCACGGCGACGGTGGTGCGCGTCGGCCCGGCTTCGTCGAAGTACTCGCCGTAGACCGCGTTGTAGCCGGCGAAATCGTTCATCGACACCAGGTAGGTGGTGACCTGGACGAGATCGCCGAGACCGGCACCGACCTCGGCGAGGATGTCCGCGATGTTCCGGATCACCGCAGCCGTCTGCACCGTGATGTCGAGCGTGACCGTCCCCCGGTCGTCGACGGTGACGCCGGCGAAGGTGTCGTCCGGCAGCCGGCTGCTCGTCCCGGAGACATAGACGTAGTCCCCTGCGATCTTGACGTGGGGATACCGCCCACGCGGCCGAGCCTTGCCGGCCACGACGCGTGCATCGATCATCCCGCTCCCTCGCTCGTCGTTACGAGCCAGCGTGCCCCCGCTGTCACAGCCGGGTCCAATACCGATTCGCCGCACAGCTATAGCGAACCCGCCCGAGGTCGCCGTCCCTGAAAGTCACGAAAAGTGTCTATCACTTTTCGTGACTGTTTCCCGGAGCTAAGCTGTGCACGATGCGAGCCCGCAAGCTTCTGGACGGAACGCTCAAACTGCGACACCTCGTGCTGGTGACCGCCATCGCCAAGCGCGGCAGCGTGCTGCACGCGGCGCACGACCTGCGGATCAGCCAGCCGGTCGTCACCCGCGGCCTGCGCGAGCTCGAAGCACTGCTCGAGGTCGAGCTGTTCGAACGCGGCCCCCGCGGGATGACACCCACGCTGTACGGCGAGGCCTTCCTCCAGCACGCCGAGGCGGTGCTGACGCAGATCCGGCAGGCCGGACGGCACCTGGCCGAACTGGAGTCCGGCCAAGCGGGCTCGGTCACCGCGGGCACTTACCTCGCCGGCTCGAACGTCCTGCTGCCGCAGGCGATCTCCGCGTTGAAGCGGAGCCATCCCAGGGTCACGGTGATCGTCCGCGAAAGCACCCCCGACGTCCTCGTGAAGGACCTGTTGGCCGGCGAGATCGACCTGGTCGTCGGACGGCTGACCCCGACCGACCTCGCCGACCGCACCGCGCAGATCAGGATGTACACCGAGCCGATCCGGCTCGCCGTGCGCACGGGGCACCCGGCGCTCGACGGCCCGCCGCCGACGCTGGCCGACCTCCAGGACTACCCCTGGATCCTGCCGGGCGAACGCACGGCGCTGCGCAACGAGATCGAAGAGGTCTTCCTCCACGCCGGCCTTCCGCTCCCGGTCGACCGGATCGAGTCGGAGTCGATCCTGACCCTGCGCACCCTCGTCCTGAGTTCGGACTCCGTGGCCGTGCTGCCGCTCCTGATCGCGGAAGAGGACCCGCGGCTCACCACCTTGCCCACGCCGCTGCCGTCCGTGTCGCGCAAGGTCGGCGCGACGCTGCGCCTCGGCGCGACACCCACCCCGGCGGCCGCGCTCATGCTCGAACACCTCCACCAGCGGGCGGCCCGGATCCGCGCCCACGTCGCCGGGCACGAACACGACAGGTTCACCGGCGCGCCGCACGACCTGCTCGACTGCGTTGCGGCCGACGCATAGCTGGTGGCGCTATTAGGCATTGGACGCCGCTGTTCGTGCCCCGTAAGGATGGCAGTCCCTGTCCCAGGGCCCCGGCAAAGTCATCGCCCAGTCGAACAGGTCAGGAAAGGACGACCGGCACGCCGGCCAGAGCGGCCAACACGCCGACGATCGAGTCCGTTGTCGGCGCCGGGTGCTGTGTTGGCCGCTCCGGGCGCCATGGTGGCCGTTGCCCAAGCAACGGTGGCGCGCATGACGAATCGCCTTTGCCGGGCCCTGATCCCCCGTCCCAGGAGGTTGCCCGGTGCTCGAGTACAGCTGCGAAACCCTGGTCATCGGCGGTGGGTCCGCCGGCTGCGCCGCGGTGCACAGCCTCCTGCGGTCCGGCGTGGACGACGTCGTGCTCGCCGAAGCGGGCCCGGACCACGGCCCCGCGACGGCCGGAGGATGGCACGGCGACCTGCTCGACGCCCGCGTGGTGCCGGAGAGCCATGACTGGGGCTACTGGAGCCAGTACGGCGATCGCAAGACCTTCGCGCACGCGCGAGCCAAGGTGCTCGGCGGGTGTTCCACCTTCAACGAAGCGCACGTCGTCTGGGGCCGGCCCGACGAGTACGACCGCTGGGCCCGCCTGTGGGACGAGCCGGGGTGGAGCTGGAAAGGTCTCCGCGACGACATCGACGCCGTCGAACTCAGCGAGCCGGCCTCGGACTTCCACGGCCGCGCCGGAATGCTCGAAACCGCACCCCACGACGAGGCCGGACTGACCCAGTGGTCTCGCGGGTTCCTCACCGGCGCACTGGAGGCCGGTTATGCGCGGTTGCCGGACTTCGGAGCACCCGCGGCCGAGGGCGGTGTCGCGATCTGGCGGGCGAACCAGCGCGGCACCACCCGGTGGAACACGGCTTTCGCGTTCCTCGACCCACATCGCGATGATCACCGCCTGCGGATCGTCGACGGGCTGACGATCACCGGCTTGCGGTTCCGGGGAGATCGCGCCGTCGCTGCCCACGGCATGCTCCGCGGGCAGCGGGTGACGATCCGCGCGCGATCGTTCGTCCTCGCCGCGGGCGCGGTGGGCACCCCGGAGCTGCTCCTGCGATCCGGTGTCGGCCCGGCCGCGGCACTCGAACGGCTGGGCATCGACGTGGTCTCCGACGTCCCCGCGGTGGGCCGCGGACTGACCGACCACATCGGGGTGTCCCTCGCCTACCAGCTCACCGGCACCGCCGACGAGACCTTCCGGGCCGAACTGTCGGCGGGCCCGGTCCCGCATTGCCAGACCGTCGCGCGGGTGCCGCTGGGATCGGCGGAGGACGGCAGCTTCAACCTCCTGCCCTACGAACGGACCTTCGACGGCGTGCACTGGGTGCACGCGCTGATCGCCTTCCTCGTCACACCGGCCTCGAGCGGCGGAGTCACGCTCGTGAGCCCCGATGTGCGGGTCCCGCCGCGGATCGACGCGGGCTACCTGAACGACCCCGACGGTCGTGATCTGACCCGGCTGCGACGCGGCCTGGGGCTGATTCGGGAACTGGTCGAGCGAAGCGACCACCTGCGCGGCCTCGTGCTGCCCGGCGACGACGGCCCGCCCGCCGGCGGCGACCTGGACAGCCACATCAGGCAGACCTTCTTCAGCTACGGCCACCTCATGTCGTCGTGCCGGATCGGCACCGCCGCGGACCGGAGCGCTGCCGCGACCCCCGACGGCCGGGTGAAAGGCCTCGGCAACGTGGTCGTCGCCGACGCCTCCGCCATTCCGGGCGGGTTCGCGGCGGCGACCCACCTCACCACGATGCTCTTCGGCTACCGGTTGGCGCGCTCGGCAGTGCATTGACCTGCCCGCTGCGAACGTTCGCTTTCAGCAGTCGCCGGTCAATACGTGGCAGAGCGTTGACCTGGCCCGACAAGGCACTTAGGCTATGCAATCGTTCGCATTCAATGGGACGTCGTCCAGGAGGCCGCCATGAGCAGACCAGCCCCGACCACCTCTACGCCGGAGATCACGTCCCGCCGCGACGTCCCCAAGCACCTGGCGTTCTGGGGCTTCGCGCTGATGGCGATCTCGTTCATGATCAACGCGATGGACCGCCAGGTCTTCTACCCCCTGCTGCCCGAGATCAGCAAGGCTCACCACTTCTCCCTGAGCCAGGGCGGGCTCCTCGCCACCGGGTTCACCTTGGGTGTGGCTGCCGCCGGCGTGCCGGCGGGTTACCTGGTCGACAAGTTCTCACGCAAGACCGTCCTGGTCGCCAGCATCTTCGTCTACTCGGTCGGCACGATCGTGACGCCGCTCGCGGCGGGCTTCGCCGACATGGCCGTCTACCGGCTGATTTCCGGTGCCGGTGAAGGCATGCAGGCCGCGGCACTCTACGCCGCGCTCAGCTCCTACTTCTTCGTCCGGCGATCACTGGCCTTCGGCGCCCTCGGCGTCGCGTTCGGCGCCGGCGTCTTCTTCGGCCCGCTGATCGGCACCGACCTCGCGACCTCGTTCGGTACGTGGCACGCGCCGTTCTACGTGTTCGGCGGCGCCGGCCTGGTCATCACACTGCTGATCGGCATCAGCGTCCGCCGGGGCCTCACCGACGCGGTCGCCGAACCCGAGGCGGGCGCGACCGGCACCTTCGACCACCTGCCGACGTCGGCCTACAACCGCAACACCCTGCTGCTCGCCCTGGCGGCCATCGGCGGCGGCCTCGCGTTCTACGGGTTCCTCGGCCTCTACCCGACCTACCTGCGCACCGAGTTGCACTTCACCGCCGGCCAAGCCGCACTCGCCACCAGCCTCGTCGGGGCCGGCGCCACCATGTCCCTGCCCACCGGCTGGCTCGGCGACCGGTACGACCAGCGCAAGATCCTGCTGGTGACCTACATCGGCGTGGCGGTCTCCGGATGGCTGCTGTTCAACGGACCGACGACGCCCGGCTGGCAGTACGTGTTCGCCTTCACGATGGGCACCTTCACCGCCGGATCGCTGTTCACCAACTGCAACAGCACCATGCAGCGTTCGGTGCGGCCCACCCACGTCGGCCGGGCGGCCGGGCTGTTCGTGGCCACGTACTACGTCGCCGCGGCCGTGTCCGGTTTCGTTTTCGCCGAACTGGTCGGCGGACTGGGCTGGCGCCACGCCGCGCTCTGGCAACTGACGATCATGCCGCTGGCCATCCTGGTCCCGCTGTGGTTCCTGGACCCGGCGAAGATCATCTCCCACCGGCGACGCGACCAGGCCCTGCAGGAGTGAGTCTGCTCGACGGGCGTCGTGATCCAGGTGGTTCCTGACGGTGCGGGCGAGTCACCCTCGCCCATGCTTTTAGGAGCCGCCTGAGCGCGAAGCCCGCCAGCGTGACTTGCTCCGGCAGCGCCTAGGGCGTGTCCTGTAAGTGGTTGAGCTGGCTCTCTGGTAGCTGTGCCCAGTGGTTGGTGGCGGTGAGTTGACGGACAAGGCGTGGGCGGTGATCGAGCCGTTGCTGCCACCGCAGCAGGGCGGTGGGCGGCGGTGGCGCGATCACCGTCAAGTCATCAACGCGATCCTGTGGAAGCTGCGGACCGGTGCCCCGTGGCGTGACCGGCCCGAACGCTACGGACCTGGAAGACCACGCATGAACGGCTGCGGTTGTGGACCAAGGGACGGCACCTCGCAGCGGATCCTCGACCGGGTGATCGTCAAAGACGACGCCGTCGGCGACCTCGAGTGGATCGTCTCGGTGGACTCGAGCGTGGTCCGGGCACCAGCATGCCGCTGGTGCCCGGAAAAAAGGGGGATGCAGCGACGGAATCGAAGCCCTCGCCCTCGACGGAGAAGAACTCGGCCGGTCCCGCGGCGGGCTGAGCACGAAGATCCACCTCGCCGTCGACGGACGCGGTCTGCCGATACGGCTTCTGCTCACCCCAGGCCAGGCAGGCGACAATCCGCAGCTGGTACCGCTGCTGAATGGCATCAGCCTCGCCCGATCCGGGCCAGGGCGTCCACGGTGTCGGCCGGAGACCGTGATCGCGGACAAGGCGTATGCGCATCCCTCGACCCGCCGGGCGATGCGAGACCGGCAGGTCACCTTCGCCAGCTCGGAGCGGGATGACCAGATCGCCCGCCGCATCGCCACAGGCTCGCGCGGCGGGAGACCACCGGTCTTCGACGCCGAGGTCTACAAGCAGCGCAACGTGGTCGAGCGGTGCTTCAACCGGCTCAAGCAGTTCCGTGACCTGGTCACCCGCTACGCCAAACGCGCTGCTTATCACCAGGCCGAGCTGACCATCGCCGCCATCGTGCTCCGGCTCCGATGACTTACAGGACACCGCCTAGGCCGACCCGGCCGTAGCACCGGGGCACACCGCCTCGGTGTTCACGGTCGGCGGCGGCGCTGGTGCTCGGTGACGTCGGTCAGCGCGGACTTGAACCGTGCGAACTCTTCACGCCCCAAGCGCCGCGCGTGCCGATCCTGGATACCGCTCATGATCCGGTCCGCGGCCTTCATCTGCGCCCGGCCGCGTTCCGTCGGGCACACCAGCTTCGCCCGGCGATCGGCCG
Organism: Amycolatopsis sp. WQ 127309; assembly: GCF_023023025.1. Lineage (NCBI taxonomy): Bacteria > Bacillati > Actinomycetota > Actinomycetes > Pseudonocardiales > Pseudonocardiaceae > Amycolatopsis > Amycolatopsis sp. WQ 127309. The sequence continues at coordinate 7,066,571 of NZ_CP095481.1, read as the reverse complement.
GGTCCGGGCGCCGCTCGACGTAACCCAGCGCCTCCAGCTCGTCGATCACCGTGCCAATGACCTGCTTGTGCAGCCCCGACAACCGCGACAGATCGGTCGCCCGTACGCCGTCCGGGTCGAGGTAGGCGAGGACCGCGCCGTGCCGGGCGTGCAGATCGCCGAATCCCCGCTCGGCGAGCGTGGCGAACAGCTCTCCCTGCACGGCGAACAGCAGCCGTCCCGCCAGCACGCCGAGATCGGGGTTGGTCTTGTTACGTTCGGCCCGGGTGACCACGCGGCGGCTCCTCACATTCCACACAGGACGGCCGGCACCGTCCGGCCGGCCGAGTCTAGCCGCTCGACCAGGACACACGGGTGATCCGGCCGCAGCGGCGACCACTCGCGCCCCCAGAACTGGTCGCGATCGCGACTCACCCGGAGAGTGACCCCCGTCACTTGAGCCGACATTTCAGCCACACCTGGAATAGCCGTCGACCGCATATGGTCAATATTTGTGACTATCAAGCTCGATTACCAAGTGACTCACTCCGGAAGCCGACAACCCATGAGCGCGAACAAGTTCACCGAAGCCCTCACCACCGACAACGCCGCCGTGCTGATCATCGACCACCAAGTCGGCCTGTACACGGGAGTGCGCGACATCCCGTTGCTCGAGCTGAAGCACAACACCGTCGCCCTGGCCAAGACCGCGACGACGCTCGGCCTGCCACTGGTGGTCACGACCACCGCCGCGGACAGCATGTGGGGGCCGCTGATCCCCGAGTTGCAGGAGGTGCTTCCCGAAGGACAGGAGGTCATCGACCGCGGCTCCGTGAACGCCTGGAACGACAGCAGGTTCCGCGCCGCCGTCGAGGCGACCGGCCGCACGAAGCTCATCATCGTCGGCATCTCCCTCGAAGTCTGCGCGGCATTTCCGGCGATCACGGCGATCGCCGACGGCTACGACACCTACGTCGCCGTGGACTCCTCCGGCACGTTCTCGCAGACCAAACGTGAAGCCGGCGTGCTGCGCATGCAGCAGGCCGGCGTGATCCTGAGCGACTACGCGACGCTCATGGTCGAAATCCTGGCGGACAACACGCTCCCGGTGGCCAACGACGTCTACGCCGCCCTGGACATGCCGTTCGCCACGCTGGTCGGCCAGGTCGCGGCCGCCTACCAGAAGTAGTTCACCCCATCAGCAGTTCCACCAACACCAACACCAGGAGAGTCCCATGCCCATCGCCATCACCGCCGGCCGTTACAGCATCGACCCGGCGCACTCGTCCCTCGAGTTCTCGACCCGGTTCGTCGTGGCCCGGATCAAGGGCACCTTCACGGACGTGTCCGGGTCCATCGAGGTCGCCGAAGACCTCGTGAAGTCCACGGTGCAGGCCGAGATCGCCGTCGGCTCGGTCCAGACGAACGTCGACGCTCGCGACAACCACCTCCGCGGCGCGGACTTCTTCGACATCGAGAACCACCCGGCCGCGCGCTTCTCGTCCACGGGCATCGTCGCCGACGGCGAGCGCTACACGCTGCAGGGCGACCTCACGATCCGCGGGACGACGAAGCCGGTCGAACTGGACCTCTACTTCCTGGGTGACGGCGAGGACCACTACGGCAACGCCAGGGTCGGGTTCCGTGCCACCGCGCGCGTCTCGCGTTCGGCGTTCGGCGTCAGCGGGAACGTGTCGCAGCCGGGCGGCCCGCTGCTGATGGGCGACGCCACCGACCTCGTCCTCGAGATCCAGGCGACCCTCGACAACTGACCCCGCGACGCGGCGACAGCGGTGCCGTCCGGCACCGCTGTCGCCGCCGCAGGGCCGGTAAGCACAGTCCGATCCCGATCCCCCTGGAGGAAGCCATGCTCGACCGACGTTCGATGATCACCAAGGGCAGTGCCGCGGTCTTCGGCGCACTGGCGCTCTCGGCCGTTGCCGACGGAACCGATATCGCCACCCGGCGGAGGCCACACACCGATGCCAGACCCAACCACGACGCCGGTGCCCAACCCGCCTTTTTCCCCCACCCTCACCTACGACGAACGCCTGAACCTGCAGAAGATGGACGAGCTGGACTTCGTCATCTTCAGCAACGCCGAATGGGCGCGGGTGGGTGAGAGCCACGCCAGGAACATCCGCGTCCACTGGCCCGACGGCCACTTCACCGACGGTCTCGACCGGCACGTCTCCGACCTTCAAGCGATGTTCGCGTGGGCGCCCGACACCCACATCAAGAGCCACCCGTTCCGCGTGGCCAAGGACAGCCTCACTGCGGTCACCGGCGTGATGCAGGGGACCTTCAGCCGGCCCATGCCGGACGGCAACGGCGGCTTCATCCAGCCCACCGGCAAGAAGTTCTCGATCCACATGGCCACCGTCGGGCTATGGAACCGGCAGCACACGATGGACGAGGAATTCCTGTTCTGGGACAACCTCACCTTCAACCAGCAGCTCGGCTTGGCCTGACCCGGTGACTTCGCCGCCGCCGGCGTCCCGGCGGCGGCGAGCTCCCGTCAGGGGATCAGGACGGGTTTGACTGTGGCGCCGGACTTCATGTCGGCGATGGCCTGGTCGATCTCGGCGAGCGGGTAGGTCTTCACGAGCTCGGCGATCGGGAACCGTCCGCTCGCGATGAACCCGGCGAGCCGCGGGAGGAACAGGGGCGGGTTGCTCATGCCCTCGACGATCCCGACGATCCGCTTGCTGTCGTTGACGATGTCGGAGATCTCCACCGGCGCGGTGGCCCCGAAGGCGGGGACACCGACGATACCTGCGGTGCCGCCCCAGGTGAGACACTTGACCGCCTGCACGAAAGCCGCGGCGTTGCCGCTGGATTCCAGGACGACGTCCGGGCCGCCGCCGGTGAGATCCTTCAGCGCTTCCACGGCGTCGACCTCGCGGCCGTTGACGACGTGGGTCGCCCCCAGCCGCCGGGCCAGGTCCAGCCGGGTTTCCCGGACGTCGACGACGATGATGTTCTCGACCGGCATGAGCGCCGCAGCCATCACGGCCGAGAGGCCGACCGCACCCGCGCCGAACACCGCAACGCTCGCGCCGGAGGCCGGGCGCAGCACGTTCAGCATGGCGCCCGCTCCAGTCTGGACGCCACAGCCCAGCGGCGCGAGCAGCGAAGCGTCCACATCGACGTCGAGCCGCACGGCGTTGCGTTCGGTCGCCAGCGCGTGGCCGGCGAACGACGACTGCCCGAAGAAGTGGCTGTGCAGCTCTGCACCGGCGGCCTCGAGCGCGGTCGTGCCGTCCGGCCGGCCTCCCCCGGTGAAGTTGCGTTCGAGGAAGGACCGGCACTGCGACGGCACTCCCGCCACGCACCGCGGGCAGGCGCCGCACGACGCGAACGTCAAGACGACGCGGTCACCCGGACGCACGGCCGTGACCCGGTCGCCCACCACCTCGACGACGCCGGCGCCCTCGTGGCCCAGCACTCCGGGCAGCGGGAACGGAAAGTCTCCTTGCTGCACGGCGATGTCGCTGTGGCACAGCCCGACCGCCTCGACGCGGACGATGACCTCGTCGCCGCGCGGATCGCCGAGGACCACGTCGGTCAGCGCGAACGGCTCGCCGGGACCGGCGACGGTCAACGCGTTTGTCTTACGGGGCATGAAATACCTGACTTTCCGGGCCCATCGGAGCAGACAGGTCCTCTGGGACACTACCGTTGCCATCGAACAGGGAGTGGCGGTTTCCCGCCCAGCCGCGTGCGCGTACTCCGGGAACCCGCCATCGACCCGCGCCACGCAATCGCCGCCGAGAGCGTGGCGAGGCCGCCTCACACCCCGGCGAACCTGCCCGTGAGGCCGCAGCCGAGGACATCGCGCATAGACCTCGGTGAACACCCGCAGGTGGCTGTCTCGGCTCAGCTCGTCCTCCCGCTGGGCGCCATCACTCCCGGCGATGAAACCGAAAGATCCATGTCGTCAATCAGCAATATAGTCATACTTACTGACTTTCATCAATCAGCCATCCGCACCTGGGGATACCCGGATCGAGTTCTGCCTTCTGCTATGACCGGCCAGGCATAGCCCCACCACCGACAACCCGTCCTGAGCTGCGAACACACTTCTCAGCGGCACCACCGGATCTCCCGCCGTCAGAAGACGCCGCGGAACGGTCCCCCACCCGGCCAAAGCACGACCTACCATGGCGCACGGCGAATGACCTGCCTGAGCGGGCCGCCTCTCACTCCGCAACCCCACCACCGGACCCGCGGCCACGGCTGATACCGGGCCGGTCGGCACCGGACCCCAAGGAGCGTTCAGATGAGCACCGACCTCGGCCTCCAGTCGCACTACCCGCCGTTGATCGGCGGCAAGTTCCGGGCGATCACCGACGCCTCCTTCCCGGCCGTCGACGCCGCGACCGGTGAGCAGCTCGCCACGATCAGCCGCGGCGGCAAGGCCGAGGTCGACGCCGCCGTCGCGGCCGCCAAGGCGGCTTTCCCCGCGTGGGCCGCGACTCGCCCGGAAGATCGGGCGAAGCTGCTGCTCCGGGTGGCCGACTGGCTGGAGGAGAATGCCCAGCGGCTGACGCTGATCGACGCCCATGACATCGGCCGGACGGTCTTCGAGATCCCCCAGGACTACCGCAGCGCGATCGGCCAGTACCGCTTCTTCGCGGCGGCGATCCTCACGCACGACGGGTACAACCACGCCGTTCCCGGCGGCTGGGCGATCGCCAAGCGCGAACCCTTCGGCGTCGTCGGCCAGATCATCCCCTGGAACGTGCCGGCGATCATGGCGAGCTATAAGCTCGCGCCCGCGCTCGCCGCGGGCAACACCGTCGTGCTCAAGCCGGACGAGAACGCCTCACTGTCCACTCTGGAGCTCACGCGGCAGCTCGCGGAGATCTTCCCGCCCGGCGTCGTCAACGTGGTCCCGGGTTACGGAGACGAGGCCGGTGCCGCGCTCACCGCGCACCCGGACGTGCGAAAACTCGCCTTCACCGGTTCACCTCAGATCGGCAGGCTGGTAGCCCACGCGGGAGCGGAGCGCCTGATCCCGGTATCCCTCGAACTCGGCGGCAAGAGCCCGAACATCGTCTTCCCCGACATCGACGACATCGACGCGGTCGTCGACAACGCGACGTTCGCCTCTACGTTCTGCAATGGACAGTCCTGCCTCGCGGGCACCCGGCTGTTCCTGCACGACGACATCTACCCCGCGTTCATGGAGAAGCTGGTCAAGGCCTACGAGAGCATCCGGATCGGCTCACCCCTCGACCCGGAGACCAGGCTGGGCTGCCTGGTGTCGGAAAAGCAGGGCCTGCGCGTGCTCGACTACATCGAATCCGGCACGTCGCAGGCCAATCTGGCCACCGGCGGGAGCCGCGTCAAGGTCGAGGGCAACGACCACGGCTGGTTCGTCGAACCGACGATCTTCGAGACCTCCAACGACAGCCGCATCGCCCAGGAGGAGATCTTCGGGCCCGTCCTTTCGGTGATCCGCTGGAACGACTTCGACACCATGATCGAGCAGGCCAACGACGTCGTCTACGGCCTGGCGTCCGGGGTGTACACGTCGAACCTGCGCAACGCCATGCGCACGGCCGACCGGCTCCAGGCCGGCCAGGTGTGGGTGAACCAGTACGTCAATCTGCTCGACGGGTCGCCGTTCGGCGGGTTCAAGGAAAGCGGGCTGGGCCGGGAGGTCGGCAAGGACGCGCTGGAGATGTACACGCAGCTGAAGTCGATCATGTTCGCCGAACAGGTACCGCCGCCGTTCTACGTCTGATCCCGCTCGCACACGACTGGGAGGCACCCTCCCGGTCGTGTGCGGACGGTCAGCCGGTGAACCCCGCCACCTGCGCACCGATCAGCCGCAGGGTCGCGGTCACCTTGTCCTCCGAGGAATTCCCCGCGTCGTCGAACTTCACCTCGGCCGAGTTGACCGCGCCGCCCAGCGGCGTCGGCCAGCCGCGAAGGGCGTGGGCGGTCGTGCGCAGCTGCTGAAGCGTGGTCACCGCGGCTTGCCAGCCGTAGGCGACCGCCGCCAGCCCGACCGCGCGTCCCGACAGGTACGGCCGGACGTCGTCGCGGAGATCTTCGATGTAGTCCAGCGCGTTCTTCACCAGCCCCGAGAGCGCACCGTGGTACCCGGGCGAAACCACGATGACGCCGTCAGCGGTCCGCAGCGCCTCGACCAGCCGGCGCGCCGGCTCGGTCCGGGACTCCTGAGCCTGGTCGTAGAACGGGAGAATGAGCTCGGGGCCGATGATCAGGCGAGTGCTCGCCCCGGCTTCCTCGGCACCCGCCAACGCGATCCGCAAGGCCTGCTCCGACTGCGAGCCTGGACGCAGCGATCCCCCGATGCCGAGGACGTTCACGAAGCCTCTCCTGACCGGATCAACGCTGGATAGTCGATGTAGCCCCGCTCGTCGCCGCCGTAGAAGGTGGCCGGATCGGGTTCGGTGTACGGCCCGCCGGCCGCGATCCGCTCGGGCAGATCGGGGTTGCCGATGAACATCGCGCCGAAGGTGATGACGTCGGCCAGGCCGTCGTCGAGCAACGACAGGTCCCCGGGGGCGGTGCGGCGGTCCGGGGTGTGCGGGTTCAAGACGAATACGCCGGGCCAGCGTTTCCGCATCTCCCAGGTCAACGAGCGATCGGGCCCTTCGAAGACGTGCAGGTACGCGAGCCCCGTCCGCTCGATCCGGTCGACCAGCAGCGGGTAGGTCGTCTCCCGGTCCGGCTCGTGGATGCTGTTGTTGGTCACGCCCGGTGAGAGGCGCAGCCCAACCCGCTCGGCGCCGATCGCCGCGGACACGGCCTCCACCAGCGTGACCATGAACCGCATCCGGTTCTCGGGCGCGCCGCCCCAGCGGTCCGTGCGCCGGTTCGCGCTGAGGGCGAGGAACTGGTGCGGCAGGTATCCGTTGGCACCATGGATCTCGACCCCGTCGAAGCCCGCGGAGATGGCATTGCGCGCCGCTGCGGCGTAGTCGGCGATGGCCGTCGTGATACCGGCTTCGGACAGCTCGTCGGGGGCGACGAACTCCTTCATCCCCCGGCCGGTGAACAGCTCCCCCGCCACGGCGATCGCGGACGGGCCGACCGGCCGCAATCCTTCCGGCAGGACGTCCGGGTGACTGACCCGGCCGCTGTGCATCAGCTGGGCGAAGATGACCCCGCCACGGCGGTGCACCGCCTCGGTCACCGGACGCCAAGCGGTGACCTGTTCGGCACTGTGCATGCCCGGTGTGCCCGGCGCGCCCTGCCCACCGGGCGAGGGCTGCATGCCTTCGGTCACGATGAACCCGGCGCTGGCGCGCTGCGCGTAGTACGCCGTCGTCCAGTCCGTCGGGGTCGACCCGGGGCCGAAGCACCGGCCCCGGGTCATCGGCGACATCCCGATGCGGTTGGCGAGCAGCGAGGGCCCCAGCGGCAACGGCTCGAATGCGGGGTTCACAGGCCGAGCCTCGTCCGCGCGGTGCCGCCGAGAAGTTTGCCGAGGTCGTCATCTCCGAACAAGCGAGTCTTCTTCATCCTGCCGATCCAGTCTGTCGCGGTCACCTTCGGCGCGTCCGAGCCGAAGACCAGCTGGTCTATCCCGACCGCGTCGACCATGAACCGGATGACGCGCGGGTCGTCGCTCAACGTGGTGTCGTAGTAGAGCTTCTTCAGCTCGGTGGCCGGATCCCCGGCCAGCAGGTCGTCCTGCCCCATCGCCTGGCTCGACTCCTCGAACCGCCGCCACAAGTACGGCAGCGTGCCGCCCATCGGCGCGATGACCCAGTTGATGCCGGGATACCGCCGGGTCACACCCGAGACGACCAGGTGTGCCGCCGCCATCGTGGCCTCGAGCGGACCGCCGAACTTCGGGCCCATCGCGTACGGGTCCGGGGACAGCGTGAACCGGTCGGGGGTCACGACGGGGTGCACGAAGACTGTCGTGCGCCGCCGGTGCAGCTCGGCCCACAGCGGTTCGAAGTCCGGATCGGACAACGACCGTCCCACCGCCGTCGTGCCGACGCCGATCCCGGCGAACGAGAGCTCGTCCAGACACCGGATCGCCTCGGCGATCGCTTCGTCGGCGTGCGGTAACGGGATCGCCCCGAACGCGCCCAGCCGACCTCCGTGACGCGAGACGGCGTCGGCGTAGAGGTCGTTGAACGCTCGCGCGGCGTCGACGGCGGTGGCGCGGTCTTCCGAGTAGGGCTGGTTGTGCCCGCTGCCGAGGATCTGCAGCTCGAGCCCGGCGGCCTCGATGTCCGCGATGCGATCGCGCAGGTCGGCGGGATGCGGCGGCCAGGCCTCGCGCCCTGTCACACGTTCGTAGGTCGCGCTGAACGCCGGGGGGAACCAGTGCGAGTGGACGTCGATCATGATGGCCTCGTGGGTTAGATGAGGAAGCTGACGGAACGAGGGTCGGTACCGAGCAGGGCACGGGCGTGGATCTCTTCGGCGACGCGAAGGTTGAGCCCGGCGTGCCGGCACGCCACGCCCTGATCCCGCCAGATCCGCTGCAGCGGATTGACCTCGGCGAAGGACGCGGTGCCGTGCGCGGTCACCAGCTGGTCCACCGCTTCCCAGCACTGGCGGCTCGCCCAGGTCGTGGCCATCCGCACCTTCGCGCGCACCTCGACGTCCGGGATCGTTCCGGCGGCCGCGTGCGCGTCGATCACGTCCGCCGAGCGCAGCGCGTGCAGCCTGGCCGTCTCGATCTTCGTCTCGGCCTCGGCGACGTCGAGGTGGAACGGAACGGAGTGCGCCTGGCTGGCGTAGGTGGTCGTCGCGATCGACCGTGAAGGCGCTTTCTCGACGACGTAGTCGAGTGCGGCGGCAGCCTGCCCGAGCTGCGTGCCGATCAGCGACAGGCCGAACACCGCGGACAGGCTCGCGCGGTAGAGCGGCGCGTCGGGGTGCTCCGTCGCGTTCGTCCCGCTGAACAGCGCGGGAACGGCGTTCACCCGGTGGGCCGGGACGAAGACGTCGTCGACGAGGATCGTGTTGCTCCCGGTTCCACGCAGCCCGGCGACGTACCAGGTGTCGTCGACCTTGTAGTCGCGCGCGGGCACGAGCACCTGGCCGGGCACGGGGGCGTCGGGTGTGCCGAGCGGCACGCCCAGCACCGCCCAGCCGGTGTGCAGCGAACCGGAGGCGTAACCCCACTTCCCGGTGACCCTGATCCCGCCGTCGGCCTGCTCGACCGAGGCGCTCGGGGCCGCCACGGATGCCGCGACCGCGTCCGGATCGCCGCCCCACATCTCGTGCTGCGCTTCGTCGGGGAACTGCGCGACGAGCCAGCTGCTGGTGTTGAGGACGCCGGCGACCCAGCCCGTCGCGCCGCAGCCCCGGCCGAGTGCTTCGGTCACCTCGACCAAGGTGCGCAAGCTGCCTTCGTCCCCGCCGTATCGCCTGGGCTGCAAGAGTTTCAGCAATCCCGCGTCGCGGACGGCGGCGAACGCTGCGTCGGTGACGCGGCGATCGCGATCGGTGTCAGGAGCGGCGGACCACAACACCGCACGGAGCGCGCCGGCCCGTGCGACGAGTTCCTCGGCAGTTGGCGCCGACTTCGTTCCGTTGGTCATTTTAGGAGACTGTCACAGAAACGGACGAAAATGCAAACGATTGCATCATCGGCCCGAACAGGCATAGCAGCCCGCTGAACAGGTATTGGACAGCAGAAGCTGCAAGAGTCAAAATGCCCTGCCGCGGCCTCACTCCTGCTCGGGGCGCCAGCTCCAGTTCCGCCGCTCGTACAGCCGCTCGAACCCCAGCCGGAGCATGTTGTGCAGAGAGGAGTTGTGCTCACCCGGCTGTTCGACACCGGTTTCCGCCACCAGCCAGCGACAGCCCAGCTTCTGCGCGAGGCGGGCCCGTGCGGCCAGCAGCGCCGTCTGGCCGCCGCGGCGGCGGGCCGCAGGCAGCACGGCGCCCCCGAACATCTGCGCCGTCTCGCCCCGCACGTACACCGTGCCCGTTCCGACGAGCTCCCCGTCGAGCCAGGCCGCGTGCGCGTGCCAGCCCGGGAGACCGACGGTCGCGGCCGCCATGTCCGGGTAGCTCTCCTCCGGCATCCCGAAGGCACGCATCATGGCCGACGCCCACATCCCGGCGTCACCGAGTTCGACCGGCGCCACGTCTAGCCTCGACAGCCCTTCCCCGGCGTCGGCCAAGGCGACCGCCTCGTCGACGTCGGCGACCAGCTTCACCCAGGACGAGCCTGCGGTCAGCCCGTGCCGGGCACGGACCTCCGCCCAGTCCGCGGGCAGGAGCGCCGGCGAGACCTGGAACACCGCACCGGCCACCCGCTGCTCGCGGTAGAACCGGCAGACGGCACCGATCAGCTCGTCGGTGATCGGCGCCGTGCACCCGAAGCCGAGCGCCTTGCTCCAGTAGCCGGTGACGTCGTGGCGCATCGCCATCGCCACTCCCCCTCCGATCCGCAGCGCGTCGATGCCCAGCACCGAGCGCACACTCTGCGGTGCCGCGGTTTCGAACCGGTATAACGCTTCCGCCTCGGACTGCTCCGCCGTCTCCGGTGAGATCACTGACTTCATCCGGCCACCTTCGCGCAGGGATCGCTTGCCCGCAATCTTCCTGTTGCCCGGGCAGGCCGTGTTCAGGACCTTGTAGCCCTCGCCGATCGCCGTGCCGCCAGTCTGCTTTCTGCGTGACGCCAGTACAGGAACGGCTTCTCGGCGATCACCAGCGTCTCGCCGACCGCTGTGCAGCGCGTGTTCGGGAAACTGTCGCCCGGCGCGCCGGGGTCCCGACGAACACCCTGATCCAGTTGGAGCCGGTCCAGCTGCCCATGGCGGATGCGGCTCGGCGAACAGCTTCGCGACCTGCCGGGTCCAAACTGGACGCTCAGGCGGAGCCCGGAGTCCGCCAGCGGGCACCCCGAGTGGCCCCCAGCCGGCCTGTCGGTCGGCTCGGCGCCGTTCCGCCCGAGATCGACTACACGGTCGACACGGGCCCGCGCCGGCGGAGCGCCCGCTCATCGGGGCAGGTCGTCGACGCCACACCTCGCCACTCCCCTGCAGGCCCACGGCGACGCCCGGCCGGGTCCCTCCGGCGTCGTCAACGCCGGCGGTCGTGCTTCCGGAAGCCGGTCAGCCGGCCAGCAGTGCGGTCACGGCGGCGGCGACCGCCTGCCTTTGCCGGGCGAAGTCCTCCCGGCTGTTCGGCCGCGCCGGCGGCGCCGCGGCATCCGTGGCCAAGTGGGAGAGGCCGAGAATCATGGCGAGCAGGTCATCGGCAGCGTAGGTCGTGGTAATGCGGCCCTCGGCCTGGGCTTGCCGGATCAGGGCGACCTTGTCCTGCTGCGCCGTCCTGATGGCCTCGGGCAGGGGCCGTTCGCCGTGCTCGAGCTGGTGCCAGACGGCGAGCCGGACCACCTCGGGGTGCTTGTCGTAGTAGTCGACCAGGGCGACCGCGTAACCGGGAAGATCATCCGGGGTGAACGGAATCGCTTCGACGAGCCGGACGGCCAACGTGCCGTAGACGGTGTCGAACAATTCGCTCTTGCCGATGAAGTAGCGGTAGAGCAGGGCGTTGTTCACCCCCGCCGAGGCCGTGATGCGTTCTACGCGCGCGCCGGCGATCCCGTAGGTGGAGAACTCGACGACGGAGGCGTCGAACAATTTGCGTCGGGTGTCCTCTGCACTGCGGGGCATCCTGCGAGTCTAAGTAAGTAACCTCCTACTTGACAATCTGAACGTCGCGGGTGCAGCCTTAAGTAGGTAGTTACCTACATCGACGGCGCGCACCCCGCACGATGCCGCTCGCGGCCGACGGTGCGAAGTCGGTGTGGGCACTCCCCCGCAGTGTCCGACCAGGACAGGTGAAGCCGGTCCAACGGCTCGCCGATCCTTCCCTGGCCGCTCGTCCATCACGTTCCCTGCGCCCACACCGGGACGGCCGTCCATCGGGCGCCTATCCGAGAGGTTTCTCATGATCGAGTTCGACAACCTGTACGTCGGTGGGCGATGGGTTTCCCCCGCCGGCGACGAGGTCCTGGAGGTCCGCTCGCCGCACGACGGCTCGCTGGTGGGGACGGCACCGCACGCCGCGCCCGCCGACGTCGACGCCGCTGTGGCCGCCGCACGCTGCGCGTTCGACGACGGGCCGTGGCCGCGGTTCAGCCCGCAGGAGCGCCTCGCCGTGGTGGAGCGGTTCGACAAGTTGTACGCGGCGCGCGCTGACGAGTTCGCGGCCCTGATCACGGCCGAGAACGGCTCTCCGCTGTGGTTCACCCGTTGGTTGTGCCGCACCGGGGTCCCGGAGCAGACGGCCGGGTACCTCCGGGCCGCCGCGTCCCTCGACTGGGACGAGCGCGTGGGTGCCACGGATAAGAGCCGCACGGTGGTGCGCCGGGCACCAGTGGGCGTGGTCGCCGCGGTGATCCCGTGGAACGCGCCCCACCAGTCGGCGCTGACGAAACTGGTGCCCGCACTGCTTGTCGGTTGCACGGTGGTCTTGAAGGCATCGCCGGAGACGGCCCTCGACGCACTGGCGCTCGCCGAGGTCTTCGACGCGGCCGGATTCCCCGAAGGCGTGGTAAGCATTGTGCCCGCAGGCCGGGAGACGAGCGAATACCTGGTTGCGCACCCCGGCGTGGACAAGATCGCGTTCACCGGTTCCACCGCGGCGGGCAGGCGCATCGCGTCGCTCGCGGGCGAGCAGCTCAAGAGGGTCAGCCTGGAGCTGGGTGGCAAGTCGGCGTCGATCATCCTCGAGGACGCCGACCTGGCGGTGGTCGTGGACGGCCTCAGGACGCTGTCGCTGGGAAACAACGCTGAAAGCTGTGTGGCTCACACTCGGATTCTCGCTCCGCGTGCCCGCTACGAAGAGGTCGTCGGTGCATTGAAGTCCATGATGGACGGACTGCGCGTCGGCGACCCCGCGGACCCGGAGACGTTCATCGGCCCCATGGTGCGCGCCGATCAGCAGGAACGGGTGCGTTCCTACATCGAACTCGGCATCGCCGAAGGCGCCCGGCTGGTCACCGGCGGCTTGGAGCGGCCGGCCGGGCTGGACGACGGGTACTACGTCCGGCCCACCCTGTTCGCCGACGTCGACAACACCATGCGGATCGCCCGGGAGGAGATCTTCGGCCCGGTACTGGTCGTCATCCCGTTCGACGACGAGGACGACGCCGTCCGCATCGCCAACGACTCGGAATACGGCCTCGGCGGCGGCGTGTGGTGCGCCGATCAAGAGCACGGCATGGCTCTCGCCCGCCGGATCCGGACCGGCACCGTGTCGGTCAACGGAGCTCCCCCCACCTTCGACGGCACCTTTGGTGGCTTCAAGAACAGCGGCATCGGCCGCGAACTCGGCGCCACCGGACTCGCCCAGTACGTCGAGTACCAGACCATCTCCGCCTGACCCCCAGGACGTCACATGTCATCCGCGCCCGCCCGTCGCGCCCAGATCACGCTGGGCGCCACGACCGTCACCTACCTGCCGGACGGATTTGCCGAACTCGACCCGGCGAAGCTGTTCCCGGCCGCCGACTGGACCGCGCACCCCGGTCACGTGGACAACGGGAAACTCGTCCTGTCGCTCGGCTCCTTCCTCATCCGCACGGCAGGCCGGAACATCCTCGTGGACCTCGGCGCGGGCGCGGTCGACCTGGACCACCCCACACTCGGCCGGCTGAAGAGCGGCGCGCTGCTCGAGCACCTCGCCGGCGAGGGGTTGTCCCGCGACGACGTCGATACCGTCGTCTACACCCACCTGCACCGCGACCACATCGGGTGGACCACCGGCGTCTCGCCGTTCGCGGGCACCCCCGCGAGGAACGCTGCCAACGCGCTCACATTCCACCGGGCCCAGCACCTGCTGTCGGAAGCCGAGTGGCGGCATTGGACCGAAGACCCGGAGCCGGGTGGCCCCTCCCCGGAACTCATCCTCGGACCACTCAAGGCCGCCATCCGGTTCGTCGACGACGGGGAGACCATCGCGCCGGGGGTGCGGGTGCTGGCCACGCCCGGCCACACACCGGGTCACCTCGCGATCGCCGTCGAGGACCCGTCGGGTCAGGCGACCGAGTCCGTGCTGATCGTCGGCGACGTCCTGCATTCCGCTGCCCAGATCAGCGACTCCGGCATGACCTTCGCAACCGACGTCGACCCGGCCCGAGCCCGGACGGCTCGCGACCGCGTGCTGGCACGACCGGACACGGTGCTGGCCGCCGGGCATTTCACCGGTACCGTGTTCGGCAACGTCGTCGGCGACGGCCACACCTGGGCGCGCTGCTGCTGATCCCCGCACGCTTTCGATCCACGGGCGGCACCGCCACACCGGGCGAGCACAACGGGAGACAGCCAAGAGGTGGTTTCCGCTCAACCGGCCCGCGCGACGTCGGCCAGCAGGTCAGCGTTGCCGGTGTGGTGCACCGGGATGAGACTCGCGGCCACCAGCCGCCAACCGCCGTCGGCGCGGGCCCACCGGTGCTGCCCCCGTGCATACAGGATCCAGGTGTTGATGCCCGGGTCGTCACCGAGCGCGGGGTGGTGGTGCAGCGCTTGCTCGTAGAAAGCGACCGTGGCCTCGTCGCCGTCAACGGTGACGACTTCGTTGCCGATCATGTGCTGGGTCAGGTGCACGGGCCCGAGCAGCTCACGCGCGGAGCGCAGCATGTCGTCGGCGGCGATCTCGCCCGCGCTCTTGTCGTTGACGCCGCCGAAGTCCACCTCGACACGATCGGCGTGCAGTCGCCGGTAGGTGTCCCAGTCGCGAGCGTCGGCCGCGCAGAAGTAGGCGTGGACGGCGTTGAGGACCTCTTGCCTGTCGTTCGGCTGATTCATCATCACTCCTGATACGGAAAAATCATTCCGCTTGTACTGTACCTCGATCCGGAAATACTTTTCCGCTTGATGTCGTGGACGTCACTGCTCACCGGGGCGGCGCCGCGCTACTGTGGCCCCATGGCGACACCCCTGCCTGAGCCCAGCGAACACGGGAGCTGCCCGGTGACCACCGACCGCCCCGCACCGGCCCGGCGGCTGCGCGCCGACGCCGAAGCCAACCTCGACCGCGTCCTGCGCGCGGCCGAGGACGTCTTCGCCGAACACGGCATCGAAGCCAGCATCGAACTGGTGGCCCAGCGTGCCGGCCTCGGCCTCGGCACGATCTACCGCCGCTTCGCCAACAAGGACGCGCTGATCGCGGAACTGGTCAACCGGCTGCTCACCGACGTCGTCGCCGTGGGCGAGCGGCACTTGGCCGACCCGGACGGCACCGGCGTGGCCGGCTACCTGATCGAGGTGTCCGGCTTGCTGGCCACGAGCCGCGGCGTGGTCGCCCGGCTGTGGAGCGACCCGTCCAGCAAAGACCTGATCGCGCGCTCACGCCGGGTCCAGCAGCAACTCGTCGACGAAGCGCGACGCCACGGCGCCGCCCGGGCGGACCTGACCGGAGAGGACCTGGCCGTCGCACTGTGGGCCGTCCACGGCATCCTGGACGTGACCCGGCACCTGCCCGTCAACGCCTGGCGCCGGCACCTGGACTTCGTCCTGGCCGGCCTCACCGACCAGCCGGCCACGGCGCCGCACCGGCCGCTGAGCGCGCGGAAGATGACGCAGATCATCCGGGCCACCCCACCTGCCTCCGGGGGCCGGAGGGACTGACCGGGCCCGGCCGGTCAGCCTGCGACCTCCCGTTTCGCGACCCCGCCGAAGTACATCTGGGCCAGATCCGGGTCGTCCAGGATCTCCTGCGCCGAGCCGGCGGTGACGACGCGGCCGCTCTCCATCACGATGCCGTGGGTGGCCATCTTCATGCCGAACCGCACGTTCTGCTCCACCACCAGGATCGTCTTCCCGGCCTCCCGCATGAGCCGCACGGAGTCGTGGACGCTGCGCAGCGCGTGCGGGTCCAGCCCGAGCGAGGGCTCGTCGAGCAGCAGCAGCGCCGGATCGAGCATCAGGGACCGGGCGAACTCGACCATCCGCCGCTGCCCGCCGGAGAGGTTGCCCGCCTTGTCCTCCGCACGGTCGGCGACGATCGGGAACAGCGCCGCGACTTCCTCGTAGCGCCGGCGGACCAGCGCGCGGTCCCGACGGATCAGGTAGCCGCCGAGCAGCACGTTCTCCCGGACCGTCAGGTTCACGAACAGCGCGTTCGCCTGCGGCACCTGGGAAACGCCCCGCCGCAGGATATCCGCGGGATCACGGCCGTGGATCGGTTCCCCGGCCACCGTGATCTCCCCGAGCCGCGGCGCGAGCAGCCCGCTCACCGTGCGCAGCACCGTGGACTTCCCGGCGCCGTTGGGACCGACGATGCAGGCGACCGACCGCTCGGCGACCTCGATGTCGATGCCTTGGAGGACGTCTCCGCCGCCGTAGCCGGCGACGACGTTGCGCAGCACCAGCATCAGCCCACTCCTTCCGTCTCCAGCTGGAAGTCCTCGCCGAGGTAGGCCTCGACGACTGCCGGGTCGGTCCGGATCTGCGCCGGCGTGCCCGACGCCATCGTGGCGCCGCGAGCGAGCACGTGGACCGGGTCGCACAGGCCGAGCACGAACGGCATGTTGTGCTCGACGATCAGCAATGTCTTGCCGCGCTCGTTGAGCGTCCGGAACATCTCGCCCATCCGCTCGATGAGCACCGGGTTGATCCCGCCGGCCGGTTCGTCGAGCAGGATCAGCTTCGGGTCCAGCATCAGCACCTGCGCCAGCTCGA
This sequence comes from Amycolatopsis sp. WQ 127309, assembly GCF_023023025.1. Taxonomy (NCBI): domain Bacteria; kingdom Bacillati; phylum Actinomycetota; class Actinomycetes; order Pseudonocardiales; family Pseudonocardiaceae; genus Amycolatopsis; species Amycolatopsis sp. WQ 127309. The sequence continues at coordinate 7,049,940 of NZ_CP095481.1, read as the reverse complement.
CGAGTTTCTGCTGGCCGTAGGACAGCGCGTGCGCCTTCTGGTCTCGGAACGCGCGCATCCCGGCGAACTCCAGCAGCTCGTCCGCGGCGGCGGCCTCCTTGCCACTCACGGCGATCCGGCCGAGGCCGCGCCAGGTGAACGAGCGTTGCGCGGCAACGACGTTCTCCAGCACGGTCATCTCACCGAACAGCCGGGTGGCCTGGAAGGTGCGGCCGATCCCGCGGTGCGCGCGCTCCCATGACGGCAGTCGCTCGATCCGCTCCCCCGCGAACGTGATCCGCCCGGCGTCGGCCCGGATCGTGTTGTCGATCAGATTGAACACGGTCGTCTTGCCCGACCCGTTCGGCCCGATCAGCCCGGTGATGCTGCCTTCGGGTACGACCAGCGAACAGCCGTCCACCGCGGTGATCCCGCCGAACCGCTTGACCAGCCCCGAGATCTCGAGCAACGGCGGTGCGTCCGCCCGGGGCGGCACGGGCCGGGCGGGTGGTTGCCGCATCTCGTCCACCGGCGTACCGGTGACGCCGATACGTGCGCCGACCAGCGCGGGTTGTTCCTTCGTGCGCCGCCGGTGCAGCAAGCGTTCGACGGTCGGCAGGATCCCCTGGGGCATGCCGATCACCACGGCGATCAGGAGCCCGCCGAACAGGAACAGCCGGGTGTTGCCGCCGCCGAAGTCGTTGTTGGCGATCTCGTTGAGCGGCTCGACGAGGAACGCGCCGAGCACCGGCCCCCACAGCGTGCCCCGCCCGCCCAGCAGCAGCGAAAGGACGACCTGCACGCTCAGGAGGATGCCGAACATGCCCCGGGGGTCGATGAAGGTCAGGTAGTAGCCGTAGACCGCGCCGGCCATGCCGACGAACACGCTGCTGGCGACGAACCCGATGATCTTCTGCACCGGCAGGTTGATCCCGATCGTCGCGGCCTTCGTCTCGTCGTCGCGGATGGCGATGAGCCCCATGCCGAGCTTCGTCCGGCGGATCCACCAGGTCAGCAGCAGCTGCGCGGCGAGGATCAGCGCGAGCACGTAGTAGAACGGCCAGTTGATGATGTCGCGGTCCCACGTGGGCAAGGGCAGCGTGATGCCCGCGGTACCGCCGGTGACGGCCGCCCAGTTGACCGCGATCACCTGCACCAGGAACAGGAACGCCACGGTGATGATGACGAACGACGGCCCGCGGGCACGCAGCGAGACCAGGCCGAGGACGAACGAGACGGCCACCGCGACCAGCCCCGCCACCGGCACCCACAACCACGGGGGCACGCTGTCGAAACGGGTCGCGAGCACGCCGATCGTGTAACCGCCGAGCCCGATGAACGCGCCCTGCCCAAGGGACACGTACCCGGCGAAGCCGGCGATGATGTTCAGCCCGCCGGCACCCACGGCGAACACCAGCGACAGGATGATCATGTTCTGGTAGTACGCGTCGTCGGAGACCACGGGGTAGACCAGCAGCAGGATCGCGGCGGCCAGGACCAGGAGCCGCCCGGTGAGCCGGGTCGTGCGCTCGCTCACGGGGACACCACGTCCTCACGCAACCGGGTGCCCAGCAGTCCCTGCGGCCGGACCAGCAGCACGACGAACACGATGGCGTAGGGCACCGCCGTGGCCCAGGACGGCGAAACGTAGGCCGCCGTCAGGGTTTCGGCCACCCCGAACACGGCGGCGCCGGCAATGGCGCCGGCGACGCTGCCCATCCCGCCGAGGACGACGATCGCGAGCAGGCGGGCGATCCACTGGTAGTGCGAGCCCGCGACGAACGGGTACATCACCCCCACGACCGCGCCGCCCGCCCCGGCCGTGGCGATGCCGAGGGCGAAGACCATCGCGGCCACCGCCTTCACCTTGATCCCGATCAGCTCGGCCCCGGCGGGATTGCCCGCCGCGGCGCGGATCGCCCGGCCGAGCCAGGTGCGGCCGAGCAGCAGGCCGAGCCCGGCGAGCACCAGGAGGGCCACGATCCCGCCGTAGACCTGGGTCTTCGGCAGGTACAGCCCGGCGAAGGTGAAAGACTCGTTCGCGTACGACGGGCGGATGGCCGTCGAGTCGTTGCCCCAGATCGTGCCCATCGCAGCTTCGAGCACCAGGGCCAGGCCGAAGGTGAGCAGCACGGTCGAGGCCATCGGGGCGGTGCGGATCGGCGCGATCGTCACCCTGTAGGTCAGCCAGCCGAGCCCGAACATGACGGGCGTCGTGATCAGGATGGCCAGCAAGGGGTCGATGCCGAGGCCCTGCCACACCGTGTAGGTCAGGAACGCGGCGAGCACCAGGAACGCACCCTGCGCGATGTTGATCACGCGCATGACCCCGAAGATCAGCGTGAGCCCGCCGGCCACCAGGGCGTAGACGCTGCCGAGGAGCAGACCGAGGATGAGGTCCTGGAGGAGCTGGGTCATCAGCCCCCCACCCCCGGTTTCCAGCCCTCGATGATCTTCTGCGCGGTCGCGACGTCCTCGGGGAGAACGAACTCGACCTTCCCCGACTGCCACTGCCCGATCAGGTACTGGCCCACCGGGCTGCCGTCGGCGTTCCAGCGCAGGTTGCCCAGGACGGTGTCGACCGGGTTGGCGCGCAGCCAGTCGGCCAGCTTGCCCTGGTCGCCGAGGCTGCCGACGCCCTTGACCGCGGCGGCCATGATCTGCCCGGCTGCGTAGGCGTCGCCGGCGTCCTCGGGCGGCTCGCCGCCGTACATCTTCTCGTAGGCGGCCACGAATTCCGCGTTGCCGGGGGTCTTGGCCTGCGGAGCGTGACTGATCGCGAAGGTGATGCCCTCGGTGTTCTTCGCGCCGATCGCGTCGGCGTACTGCTTGCCCAGCGACGGCGCGGTCGTCTGGAAGAGCCACTTCGGCTTGAGGTCCGCCTTGAGCATGGCGTTCACCAGCCCGACGCCGTCCTCGAAGAGCGCGCCGTGCACGACCAGGTCCGGCGCCTTTGCCTTCATCGCGCTCGCGATGGTGTCGAAGTTCTTCGTGTCGACGGCGTAGGTCTGCTGGTAGACGGTCTGGATGTCGGCAGCCTCCAGCGTCTTGCGCATGTTATCGACCAGCGGCGCCGCGAACGGGTCGTCCAGCGTCGGGTAGGCGGCGGTCTTGGGCCGCCGGTCGGCGGGCAGCTTCGCGAGCCAGTCTGCGAAGAGCGCGCCTTGCCGGTCCGAAACGGCTTGCTGACTGAAGAACAGGTACTTGAAGCCGCGGTTGAACATCTTCGGCGAGCCACCGGCCGGTTCGACGAAGAGCATGCGGTTGCGCTCGGCGACCGCGCTCGCCGGTAGGTTCAGCAGCGAGGAATAGGAACCGGCCAGCAGATCGGCCTTGTCCTGGCTGATGAGCGCGTTGTAGTCGGCGACGATCGTATTCTGGTTGGACGCGTCGTCCTTGACGACGAGCTCGACCTGACGGCCGAGGAGCCCGCCCTGGTCGTTGACCATCTTGGCCCAGACCCGGTAGCCCTGCTCAGCCGCCTTTCCCGACTGGGAGAACTCGCCGGTGAGCGGAAGCGAGGTGCCGACCTTGATCGGCCCGGATCCCGAGTCACCGGCGGAATGGCCGCACGCGGCCGTGAGCGACAAGCCGACAACCAGCGTCAGGGTGGGGAGTCGCCTGCGGAGAGAGAGCTTCGGCATCGTTGCCTCCATCACTGCAATCGGTTGCAGTGATGGAGGAGTTTTCTTGACCTGGGGTTATGTGTCAAGGACCACGACGACACCGACGTCCAGGCGTGCCCGTGTCACCACTCCTGCGGCCGCGCCGTTCGCACTGCTTCTTGAGCTGTCACTTCAAGTAGCCATGTGAGGTGAGACCGCCTCGCGAATACGGCATCCCCAGACTCCAGCGAAAGCAGCACGCGCAGGCAGTTTCGGCCTCCTTGAGCCAGCCCCCACCCATGTCGATTGTCACTTCTTGTGATCAACGACCACTTGTCGAACCAATGCCGGAACCTCTCGGCTGCCGGCGCGGCCGCCCATGCGCCGAGCCAGATCTCACGTCAAGTAGTCGAAGTAGCACCCCTTGTTGCCTAAAGGCTAGACAACGATCTGCAATCGATTGCAGTCAACTACGCCTGCCGTCGTCGTCACACTTCCACCTATCAGCTACTGTACGGAACACATATAGTCACTATATATGACCAGTATGCGGATCGACTGTTCAGCGACGGGGACGTGAGATGAGCCAGGAACTCCACCACGAAGCGGTTTTCGAGCGGGCGTGGACCGCACCCGGCACAACGCCGGTAGAGCTCCCACCGGTACGGGTCAACGACGTCCTGCACGAACGTTACGACGTGCGGCCGCCCTTCGCCTACACCGGCGCCCAGCTGTGGGACATGGAGGTGCGCAAGGCCGCGGCACCGGACGTCTACATCCCGACGGTCGTGAAGCCGGGCAGCGCCGAAAAGTTTCCGAGCGTGCGCCACGGCCGCTTCGAGGACTTCACCCGCGTGTCCGACCAGCGCCTGTGGGCCGACCCGGACCAGTACGCGACGATCATCGAGCACGTGCGCCTCGATCACGAAAACCGGCGCGCGTTCTTCCTCGGCGCCGAACGCTTCGAGGCACCCGACGGCCGCGTCTTCACCGCCGGCACCGGCCAGCCGCTCTTCCACGTCGAGCACTCCGTGGCCGGCCCCGAGGACGCCCCGCTCAACCTCTGGCGCATCGTCCACCTGACCGGTGAACCGGACCTCTCGCTGGTGGACGCTTTCGACGCGCTGGCGAACGACCGCTACCTGCGGGTGTTCATCGAAGTCCACCTGCGGAGGGATCTCGGGCGCGACCTCGTCCGCCGCTGACAGGATCGGACGCCGACCGCGGTCGCCGCCGGACCCACGAAGCGTCAGGCCCGGGAACCCCTCACGGCTCTCAGGTTCCCGGGCCTGACGTCGATCAGGACTCACCCCCAGGGCAGCCCACGCGCGTCCGTGCGCAGTGCATCCAGCCGTCGCAATGTCTCGGCGTCGAGGGTGAGTTCGGACGCGGCCACGTTGTCCTCGAGGTGCGAGACGGACGACGTGCCAGGGATGAGCAGCGTCACGGGCGAGTGTTGCAGCAGCCAGGCCAGCGCGAGCCGCGTGCTCGACACGCCCACGTCCCCGGCTATCTCGGCCAGCGCGGCTCCCTGCTCGGGCTTGAAGCCGCGAACCGGGAAGAACGGCACGAACGCGCTGCCCCGTTCCTCGCACTCGGCGAGCACGTCTTCGTCGCCTCGGCGAATCACGTTGTAGGCGTTCTGCACCGACAGCACGGGTGCGATCTTGCGCGCGACGGCGATCTGCCCCGCGCTGACGTTGCTCACCCCGAGGTGGCGAATCAGGCCCTCCTGCTGCAGCTCGGCCAGGACCGTGAACGGCTCGGTGATGTCGTCCGGCTCGAGCGTGTCCGTCATCCGGAGGTGCACGAGGTCGAGGACGGGCAAGTCCAGGCGCTCCAGGTTGTCGTGCACCGCCCGTACCAGCTGGTCGCGACCGAGCGCGGCGGGCCACGACTTGTCCGGCGCCCGGCTGCCTCCGACCTTGGTGACGAGGTGCAGCCCCTCCGGATAGGGGTGGAGTGTCTCCCGGATGAGCTGGTTGACCGTGTGCGGACCGTAGTAGTCGCTCGTGTCGATGTGGTTGATCCCGAGCTCGATCACCGCACGCAGCACGGCAGCCGCTTTCCCGGGGTCCTCCGGCGGGCCCCAGGCCATGGGACCGGCCAGCTGCATCGCGCCGAACCCGACCCGGGTGAGTTCCAGGTCGTCGGCCAGCCGGAGTGTGCCGGCCGTCCTGACAGAGGTCATGCTTCTTCCTTCCAATCCGAACTGCTTCTCCAGCTTCCGACACGCGCTGCTCCTGGTCATGCCGGCGGAGCGAAACCCACGACAACCGCCACGAACCGGGACGACGCCGGGACTTTCCGCCGCGGCTGCCCGGCAAGGAACCCGGATACCCCACGATCCCGGGCGCACCGCCGGGTCGGCTCAAGCCCCGCCGGCCATGGCTTCGCGATGGATGGTGTACAGGGCGGGCGTGGAGCCGAACTCCTGCCATTCCGGGCCTTGGCGCATGGCCCGGTACTCCTCGTCGTGCGCGGCGTCGAACAGCTCCTTCGACTCCCACCCGACGACGTTGACGAAGCGGTTGGCCGCCGCGTCGTCGATCGACTTGTGCAGCCGGTTCCACAAGTAGCCGGGCTTGTGCACCATGTAGGCGTCAATGCGGTTCCACAGCTCGATGAACGCCTCGTCCCGGCCGACGGGCACCTGGAAGCAGTTGATGAACACGAGGTTGGCTTGTTCCATGGGGTCAGCTCCTGATCTCGAGAGCGGCAGGCGACCGCCGGTTGCGGCGCTCCACCACCCCGTAATGAAAGTCCACAACGGACTGAAACGTCCCGGACGTCCACGATATCCGGGATCTATTGCCACGCTTGACATTACCGGGCACTATGAACCGGATCCGACGGAAGGGTAAAGGAATTCATGAGCACGAACCGCACCCCGCTGAGCGGCCTCGTCGAGACGCTCGCCGCGAGCGCCACCGAGTACACTGCCGAGGAGCAGCGGAACATCGAGATCTTCACCGAGTTCCGCAGCTCGGGAATGGAACGCAGGCGCGAGTTCACCACCGATGACTTCGTCCGCCACCAGCACGGCATCGTCCACATCGGAAAGCTCAACCCCGGTGGATCGCATGGCATGACGCCGGATTCCATCCCCGACCGCGTTGACGAGATCGTCGACGTGATCGCGAAAGGCGATCGGGTCTGGGCGCTGTGGTACGTCACGGGGACCCACGACGGCGACGTCTACGGGATAGCGGCGACGGGCAAGCCGGTGCGCATGCTGGAGCTCGGCGTCTGGCGGTTCGTCGACGGCAAGATGGCCGAAGCCTGGTTCTTCGCCGACGAACTGGGGTTGCTGGTCCAGCTCGGCAAGGTGACCGGCCCGGTGAGGTGAGGAGAGGAGGGCCGCGGCGCGGCCCTCCGTCTTCACGCGACACCTAGTCCTCGAGCGTAGGGTAGTCAATGTAGCCTTCATCGCCACCGCCGTAGAATGCCTCGGGTTTCGGCGTGTTGAACGGCCCGCCCGCGGCGAGCCGCGTTGGCAGATCCGGGTTCGCGAGGAACAGCGCCCCGTAGGAGATCATGTCGGTGGCACCCTGCTCGACCAGCGCCAGATCCTCGAGGCCGGTCGGCCGCGGTGCCGTCCTCGGATTGAGGATGAACACCCCCTCCCACTGTTTGCGCAGCCGCGCCACCAGATCGGTGTCGGGAGCCTCCGAGACCTCCAAGTAGGCGAGACCGATCCGCTTCAGCTCCGCGACGAGAGCCGGGTAGAGCTCGTCCGCCTCCGGATCCGCCATGTCGTTGAACGGGTTGCCAGGAGAGATCTGCACACCGACCCGATCGGCGCCGGCCACCGCGCCCACCGCCTCGGCCAGCTCGACCACGAACCGGATGCGGCGCGCCACATCGCCGCCCCACTCGTCGGTGCGACGGTTCACCGCGGACGACAAGAACTGGTGGGCGAGGAAGCCGTTGGCAGCGTGGATCTCCACGCCGTCGAACCCGGCCTCGACCAGGTTCGACGCAGCCGCGGAATAGTGGGCGACGGTGCGCGCGATGTCCGCGGAGGACATTTCCCGCGGCTGGACGCACGGCCTGATCCCCTCCGGCGTGAACACCTGGTGATCGGCGCGGACCGCGGACGGCGCCAGCGGAGGCCGGCCGTCGGCGAGGAAGAGCGGGTGGCCGATGCGGCCGGTGTGCATGAGCTGCCCGACGATGACTCCGCCCTCGGTGTGCACCGCGTCGGTGACCCGGCGCCACGCGGCGGTCTGCTGCTTCGTGTAGATCCCCGGGGTCGCAGGCTGGCCGCGGCTCTCCGGTGAGGGAAAGATCGCCTCGCTGATGATGAGTCCGGCGGACGCCCGCTGGCGGTAGTACGTCACCGTCGACGGCCCCGGGCACGCCTCCGGGCCCGCGGCGCGGGCCCGGCTCATCGGCGCCATCACGATCCGGCTCGCCAACCGGTGGCCCAGGAGCTCGATCGGGTCGAAAGCCGTCGGCATCAGTCATCTCCTCGTTCTGGGTGGTACGGGACCGTCTGCTTCACGGTCAGCACTGCGGTGCGCGGGACCCGGTGATCCACCCGACGACGTCGTCGCGCTCGACCTCGCGCCTGCGGACGTCGGCGACCTTCCGGCCCCGGTTGAGCACGACCATCCGGTCCGCGACCTCGAAGCACAGCGGCAGGTCGTGCGTCACGATGACGACCCCGACCTTGTCGGCCGCGACCCGCTGGATGAACCGCTCGACCTGACGCGACTGCTGGTACCCCAGCGCGGCGGTGGGCTCGTCCAGCAGCAGCACCCTGGCCTTGTCCACGCCGAGACGCACTGACGCGCGGGCCAGGGCGACGGCCTGGCGCTGGCCACCGGAGAGTGCTTCTACCGGCCGGCCGAGTGAGCCGACGTTCGAGACCTCGAGGACGTCGATCTGTTCCTGGGCGAGCCGGCGCATCGCCTTCCGGTCGACCATGCCGAGCCAGCCGGCCGGGCCGGAACGCCGCTTCTCGCGCCCGATCACGATGTTGGTGGCGATGTCCGCGGCGTCGAAGAGCGCGAGGTCCTGGTACACGATCTGCACACCCTTGCGGGCGGCGTCCCGGGGCCCCTGGAACTCGACCTGGTGGCCGTCGATGGAAATCGACCCGCTGTTCGGCTTGCGCGCACCTGCCATCACCGAAAGCAGCGTCGACTTGCCGGCGCCATTGTCACCGAGCAGGCCGACCACCTCACCGGGCCGCACGTCCACGGACACGGAACTGAGCGCCTGCACGGCGCCGAACCGCAGAGTGATGTCATTCAGCTGGAACATCCGCAGCACCTTTGCTGGATAGGTCGCGCCGCTGCGCGCGGCTACGTCGGGCATCCGGGCCGAACACGGCGAGCAGGTGACTGCTGAACCGATCGAAGGCGAGCGCGCCGACCAGCAGCACGCCGGTCGCGAGGGTGGCCCAGCTCGGATCGAGGCCCCGGATGATGAGACCGCTGTTGACCGTCGCGATGACGAGCGCACCGAACAGCACCCGCAGCAGGTGCCCGCGGCCGCCCGCGAACGAGATGCCCGACAGCGCTACCGCGGTCATCGCCTGGAAGAGCTGCCCGGTGTCCGGCGTGGGATTGGCCTGGCTGATCACGGCCGTGACGGTCAGCCCGCCGATTGCCGCGAACACACCCGAGAGCACCAGACCCAGCATGCGGTACTGCGGCACCCTCAGCCCGGCCCGGCGGGCACCGTCGGGGTTGCCGCCGACCGCCAGCAGGCGCGCCCCGATGAACGTCTTCGTCAACAGGAACCAGCCCAGCAGGAACACGACCGCGACCACGACCACCGGGGCAGGGATGCCCCAGTACCGGTCCAGACCCAGCCAGGCCAGCTCGGACGGCAGGTTCAGCACCACGGCCTGGTTGCCGGAGATGACGCTGGCGACGCCGCCGGTTACGGTCAGCATGCCGACCGTGGTGGCCAGCGCGTTGAGGCCCAGCTGGATCAGGACGGCGTTGACGAGGCCGACGACGGCACCGATCGCCACGGCGGCCATTACGACGACCACGACCGGGGTGCCAGCGGCGAGCAGCTGCGCTGCGACCATCCCGGCCAGCGCGGCCGTGCCGGGCACCGACAGGTCGAGCGCGCCCGAGAGCAGGCAGATTCCGATCGCCCCGCCGAACAACGCCGTCGTCGCCGCCGAATTGGCGACAAGACCGGCGTTGGCCGGCGTCAGGAAGCTGGGGCCGGCCCAGAACGCGAAGAAGGCGACGAGCGCGAGCCAGATGACGACGACGCCGCGAGAGCGGATGCCGGCCGCCAGCTGCTCGGCACCCGGCAGCTTCAGCCCGCGACCGGGCTGCTCAGGCCCGGGCGAGGTGCCGGTGGTCGAGGGTGAAGTGACGAGGTCGGCCGAGGAGTTCACGGCTTCGGCGTCCGGGTGGTCTTGATCGGCACGGTCAAGGTGCGCCCCGGCGCCGACGGGTTGGCGTGCATCGTCTTCACGAGATCCATCACCTGCTTCGAGTCCTGGCCGAAGTCGAACGACACACCTCCGTACAGCCGGCCGGCGTTGATCGCCGAAAGGGAGTCTCGACCGGTCGCACCGCCCACGATGCAGCTGCGCGCCGGGTTCTTGCCGCCCTGCTCGAACGCGTTGGCCGCGCCGACGGCGTTCGAGTCGTTGGTCGCGGCGACGGCGTTGGCGCCGGGCACGGCCTGCAACGCGGTGGACACCCCCTGCTGAGCGGCCACCTGGTTCGCGGGCGCCAGCGTCCGCGAGACGACCCCGCCGGCGGCGGTGATCGAATCGGTGATGGCCTTGTCGGTCTGCACGTCACCGGTCTGGCCCCGGGGGTCCTTCAGGTGCAGCACTGACCCCTGCGCTCCGGCGAGGCGGGTACGCAGGCACTCGCCGAGAAGCGAACCGACGGCTTTGCCGTAAGCGACGTAGTCCGTGACGTCGAAGGAAACACCTTCGAATGGTCCCTCGTAGCCCATGTTCCGCGGCTGCGTGTCGATCACCAAGGCGATGTGCGCCGCCTGCGCTTGCGCTACAAGCGGCTTGATCGCCGCCGGCGAAATCGCGATGACGACGATCGCGTCCACCTGCCGGAGCTGGATCCATTGCTGCAGCTGCGTCACCTGCGTCTGCACGTTCAGCTTCGGGTCCGCGACCTGGACGCTGAACCCGGCGGACTCCCCGGTCGCCTTCATCGCGTTCGCGACGTCCTGCAACGAGGTGAAGTCGAGGGTCAGCGGCGAGAACCCGACCCGGACGGGCGCCGGGCCGCTCCCGGCTCCCGCAGTCGTTCCGCCGCCGCACCCGGCCGCCGCGAGCAAGGCGGCCGCGGCCGCCCATCGTTGCCACCGCGACCTGGTGTGCCACCGCGTTGTGCGCATCACAGTTCTCCTCGCTTCGGAAACGTCGTGGTCGACGGGCTCAGAGGTTCGGCCGCCGAAGGCGGGATGCCGTCGGCGTGCTGTCGCCTTCCCGCTCTGCTCAGCCGCCGAGCAGATGCTCGGACAGGTAGCGCTTTCTGGCCGCTGAATGGACTCTGATTGCAATCGATTGCAGCGAGCTTGGCCCCTCACCTGAACTCTTGTCAACCCATTGGAACCCAGCCCGCGGACAATCTTCGGCACGGTGCCATCGCGGCGACATACCCGCGCTTTGCTGGACATATGAGAAAGTAGATCACCCGGAATGAGTCCAAATAGGACATGGCGCGCGTGGTCGATGACGCTACTTCTTGACGCACCGACCCGAACTGGAGTACACCTGAGCCTCATCGTCTCTGCAAACCATTGCATCCCCCGGTTCGCCTGACTCCTGCTTCGGGCACCACCACGAGAAAGGTGAGGACGTTGCGGTTCTCGATCTACCTCAACCCACAGACCCGGGGCCGGGAAGAAGACGTGCCCATCATCGAGACGACCATCGGCCAAGCGCTGCAGGCCACGCGCGCCGGTGTGGAGGGTCTCCTCCTGACCGAGCACCACTTCTCGGGTTACAACACCTACGGCAACAACTTCATGCTGGGCTGCCACCTCGCCGCCCTGACACCCCCCGGCACCATGTACTTCATGGGAGTGGCGGTGCCGCCGCTGCACCAACCCCTGCGCCTGGCCCAATCCTGCACGCTGCTGGACATCCTGACCCGCGGAAACTGCGTCATCGGCTTCGGGCCGGGCGGCTCGGCGGTCGAGTACACCGGGCTGGGCCGCGACCCGGGCACGCGCCGGGAAGAGATGATGGAGAACCTCGACGTGCTCGAGGCCGCACTGGCCAAGCAGGACGACGGCTCGGTCTACGACTGGAAAACCCGCCATGACAAAGGTTCCCTGCGCACGCGCATCATGCCGTCGCCCTACAGCCCGGACGGCGTCAAGTTCGCGCGCGCGACGTCGACCGACACCAGCGCCGCGTGGGCCGGCAGCAAGGGCTGGTTCCTCATGACCGCCCGCGACCTGTCCCCGGCCGTGGGCACCCGCTTGAAGGTCTACACCGACGCCCTCGTCGAGGCGGGCTACGACGACGCCTACGTTCAGCATCGGCTCGACTGGAGCCTGTGCCAGAAGCAGATCATCATCCGCGACACCGATCGTGAGGCGGAGCGTTTCGCCCGCCACCTCATGGTCGAGATGGGTGAGCGGCAGAAGCGGAACTTCAACCAGAACACCCACGATCCGGAGGCCGCGCAGTACATGAAGACCGTGGTTTCCGTGTCACCGCAGAACCCGGACGAGTTCCTCAAGTACGCGATGTTCGTCGGCACGGCCGACACCGTGGCCGAGCAGATCGCCGAATACGAGGCCGCCGGGTTACGGCACCTTTCGGTGTTGTCCAACTTCGGATACCAGACCGCCGAAGAGTCCGGGGAGACGATGGACAGATTCCTCGACGAGGTGCTGCCGCGATTCCGGAAACCGGCGGGCGATCCCTCGTGACGACCTGGGCGGACGCCGGGTTGCTCGTCCTGCGGCTGGCGATCACCGTGATCATGTTCTACCACGGAACGCAGAAGCTGTTCGGCTGGTGGCACGGCCAGGGGCTCGCCGAGGCAGCCGAATTCTTCGCTCGTCAGGGTTTCCGGCCGCCGCGGCTGATGGCGCTGGTCGCGGCGTTCACCGAAACCGCCGGCTCGCTCCTGCTCGGCAGCGGCTTGGCCCTTGTGCTGGGCACGGCGATGCTGACTGGCGTGCTGACCAACGTCGTCGCGATCCACGTGCGCAACGGCATGAACGTACGCAAGTTCGGCATCGAGTTCGAGCTCTCGCTGCTCGCCGGGACCGTCGCGATCGGACTGACCGACGGCGGCTCCTGGACCCTCGACGCCCTCCTGGGCGTCCCCCGGATCAGCTGGCTCGGACCGGCGGCCGTGGCGCTCGGGCTGCTCGGTGGACTGGCCGTCGTGGCCACGCGGAGCCGGGAGTCCGCCGCGGCGAACGAGGCTCCCGCCCACTGAACGGACCACCCCCGTCTCCGGCGGTCCCAGCCCGCGGCTGGGGATGAAGAGACGATCTGGACGCACACGCCCAGCGGGAGACCACTCGCCTGGTGCGCGACGTGGCACGAAGGAGAAGAAGTGCGGGCATTGCAAATCACATCGTGGGGCGGCGCCCTGAACCCGGTGGAGGTCGACACACCCGAACCGGGCCGCGGCGACGTGCTTGTCCGCGTCGAGGCGTGCGGTATCGGGCTGACCGTGCTGAACTGCATCAACGGGCAGCTGGGCAACGATCCTTCGTACCTCCCGCGCACTCCCGGGCACGAACTGGTGGGCGTGGTGGAGGCCGTCGGCGACGGCGTCTCCTCCGAGCGAATCGGCGAGCGTGTGGCCGCTTACTTCTACCTGGTCTGCGGCGAGTGCGTGCAGTGCCTGGGCTCGCGGGACTCGATGTGCCTCAACTTCCGCGGTAACGTCGGGGTGACCATCGACGGCGGGTACGCCGAGTACGCGGTCCTGCCCGCCCTCAACGCCATCTCCGTACCGGGCGCGGTGTCGTCGGAGTTCGCCACAGCCATCCCGGACGCGATCGCCACCCCCGTGCACGTGGCCCGGCGCGCCGGGATCGAGCCGGGCTGCCGGGTCGCGGTACTGGCGGCGGGCGGCGGGGTCGGGGTGCACATGGTGCAGGTCGCCAGAGCCTACGGCGCGGACGTGGTCGGACTGGACATCGTGGCCAGCAAGCTCGCGTTCTTGGAGCAGGAACTGGAAGTACCCGCCATCGACTCCTCCGACTTCTCCACGACGCGGCTCCCCGCCTCCTGGCACGGCCGGGCAGACGTGGTGATCGATCTCTACGGCCGGGCTCCTGCGCAGCGGTGGGCGATCGACAACCTCGACCGCAACGGCTCGCTGGTGTGTCTCACGACCTTCCGCGACGAAGAGTTCTCCGTGTCGTCGCGCGAACTCGTGCAACTGCAGCGATCGGTGATCGGCTCTCGCTACAACTCGCGGTACGAGCAGGGACTCGCCGCGGCCCTGGTCGACTGCGGCCAGGTACGGCCGATCGTCAGCGAAACGGTGGGGCCCGCGGAGGTCGTCGCGACGCACGAACGGATCCGCGCCGGTAAAGTGATCGGGCGCGCCGCGCTGGTGTGGTGACACCGGTGGCGCGTGGCCAGACCGTCCCCCTCGGCCACTCGCCACCGGCCTGGCGCCAGGAAGGCAGCACGAGGACGGCTCCGGCGGTGAGTTTTCTTCGGAGACCTTCACCGCCGCACCAGTGCCTGTTCAATGTCGGCCAGCCGCTCTACGAGATCCTGCTCCAAGCCGGTCTCGACGGCCGCCGCGTTTTCCCTCAGGTGAGCAACCGAGGAGGTTCCCACCACCAGCAACGCGGACGGGTGCTGGTGCAGCAACCACGCGAGCCACAGCCTGCCCGCGGGGATCCCGCGCTGTGCGGCGAGTTCGCGAATCACCTCCGACTGGTTCGCCTCCCGGCGTGCGAAGGGGTGACAGAGCTGGTGGACGATGCCCTCCGCGGCGCAGAAGACCTGTGTCTCGCTACCCACGACTGCCGCGGAGCACGGAATCCTGACGGAAACGACAGGCGCGATCTCCCGCGCGTCCCGGATCTGGCCGGGGTCGGCACAACAGAGTCCCAGGTGGGCGATGAGACGTTCCTGCTGCAAGCCGGCGAGCACGCGGAACGGCGATGCGACGGGGACTCCGCCGGCCACGCACAGATGGACGAGATCCAACGTGGACACCGTGAGCAGCGCGAGGTTCTCGTAGATGGTCCGGAGGATCGAGTCCGTGTCGAGAGAAGGTGCCCACGAGCGGTCCGGAGCTCGCGCGAGGCCGACCGTCGTAGAGATCACCAGAGATTCCGGGTACGGGTGCAGCGCGATCCGGATCAAGTCGTTCGCGACCCGTGGTCCGTACTCATGGCGCGTCGCGATGTTCGTGACGCCGACCTCGACCGCCGTGCGGAGAACATCGATCGCCGTGTCCCAGTTTTCCGGCCGTCCCCAAGCCATCGGGCCGGTGAGGCGCATCGTTTCGAGCCCGATCCTTGACAGTGCCAGGCCGCCGGGCAGGCGCGCTACTCGCAGGAACGCCGATGACATGCGTCAAGCTCCTCTCGTCGGCGGCCCACCACACCTCACCATCCCGGCATCGCCACCACGGGGCCTGCTCGTTCGAGCGATCTCATCGGCAACCGCCACGAGGCCAGTAAGATGGCCGATATTCTTCCATCGTGGACGCGATGGACCGGGAAATCGTGCAGTACCTGAAAGCAGACCACCGGTCGCCGGCACGGGGCTGAGCCTGCGCGCGGTACTCCCCCGTCGCAAAGGCATCTGACCAAGTCACGGTCAGCGGCAGTCTTGACACTCTGAGCTATCCGTCTTTAGCATCACTGCACGCAGCCAATCGGCCCTTGCCGCACTATTCCTCTCACGAAGAATTACGTGGCAGCCGCATGTCTGCAGCCTCTCACGAGGTTTCTCTCAGCCTGCCTGACAGCCGCCACTGTGGCAGCAACTCACGGAACCCGTCCGGGCGCGCAACGTATCCGGCCGGTCCAGAACACAAGGAGCGGCATGTCATATCCCTTTTCGCATTCCGGGGCCGGTCATTCCCCGAGGTACCGGTCACCGGGACGCCGGATGGTCACGGCGGTCACCATCGCCGTCACGACTGCGGGAGCCTTGCTCGCAGCACCCACGGCTCCGGCCATCGCGGCAACGTCCGCCAGCGTTTGGCTCACCACGGCGGACCGATCGAATCTGTTGCGGCAGCAGGGTGACGTCGCATTCGGCAACGGTGGCAGCGGTTCGGTGATCACGATCAACGACAACGCCAGGTACCAGTCAATGGTCGGCTTCGGCGCATCGCTCACCGATGCCGCGGCATGGAACATCTCCAACTCGTCACAGCGCAACAGCATCATGAACGCGCTGTTCAATCCCAGCAGCGGCATCGGACTCAGCTGGTTACGCCAGCCGATCGGCGCGTCTGACTTCTCCCGCAGCTTCTACACCTACGATGACGGCGCGGCCGACCCCAGTCTCACCCGGTTCTCGATCGCTCACGACAACGCCTACATCCTGCCGTTGGTCACGCAAGCCCGTTCGCTCAACCCGCGACTGTCCATCATGGCCACTCCGTGGAGTGCGCCTGCGTGGATGAAAACGAACAACAACCTCATCGGCGGCTCCCTGAGCGACAGCCAGATCGGGGCGTACACCAGCTACCTGGTCCGGTTCGCCCAAGCCTACGGTTCCGCGGGTGCGCCGATCGCCTACATGAGCGTGCAGAATGAGCCGAACTTCTCACCGCCGGGCTACCCGGGCATGCTGATGTCGGCCCAGCAGCAGTCGAACATCATCAACACCCTGACACCGAAGCTGCGCGCAGCGGGGTTGAACACCCAGATCCTCGGTTACGACCACAATTGGGACAACACCAGCTACCCGCAGACCGTCAACAACAGCGCAGGAAGCAACGTAGCCGGTTCCGCATGGCACTGCTACGGCGGCAACCCCTCTGCACAGTCCACTGTGCACAACGCGCAACCCGGCAAGGACATCTTCTTCACCGAGTGCTCGGGCACGGAATCGGGCAACACCTTCGCGGACTCGCTGCGCTGGCAAGGCACCAATCTCGCGATCGGCGCCACCCGCAACTGGGCGCGCACCGTAACGACGTGGAACATGGCGCTCGACGGCAACCACGGCCCGGTGATCGGCAGTTGCACCAACTGCACGGGCGTGGCCACCGTCAATGGCGGCAACGTCACCTACAACGCCGAGTACTACGTCCTGGGCCACTTGAGCAAGTTCGTTCAGCCCGGCGCTGCGCGGATCGACTCGACGGGCTACGGGGACGGCGGCATCCAGAACGTCGCTTTCCGCAACCCGGACGGCTCGATCGTGCTCGTCGCGCTCAACACCGGTGGTACACAGAACTTCCGGGTGTCCTACAACGGACAGTCGTTCGGCTACTCGCTGCCCGGCGGCGCGATGGCGACCTTCAGGTGGACGGCGGACGGCGCCAGGAGCGGTACCGTCACCGGTGGGTGACACCACAGTGCAGCTGTGTGGCAGCTTCGGCGCACCCCGATCAGCGGTGGACGGCCACTACCGGATTCAGACACCGCCGGCGATTCCCAGTCGAACGTTCCGGTGACGACCCGCCGTACGGTCCCTGCACTCAGGGGCCGTACGGCTCATCCTTCCGGCGCCGAGGATCGCCGTCACATCCCGTGGCAGACCGACGGCGATCCTCGGGTGCACCAACGCGGGTCGGTCCCGCCGAGACAGTGAACCAACCGAAACTGCGGTGTGATCCGGTACACGACCAGACCGAGACAGACACTTCTCCCAGCGAAGTCCGTCATGCCGTCCGCCGAAGGATCCGGACGCGTCGACCGCCGAATCACGTGTCGATCCTTCACAATCGGCCGCAACGGAAGGCCGATCCTCCAGCTCGCCCACACCGTCCCGGAAACAGCCGAGCACGCCCACAGCAAATCGACAGTTTCCTTGTCGAGAAAGTCGCATGATATCCGGCTACGCTCGTGCATATGATCACCGTCGCCCTCGGCCGCCGAGCTGATGTCACTGCGCTGTCAGGCGTCGGCGCGCTCTTCGTCGGAGCCGTCCTCATCCTGACACTGGGACTGATTCCCCTTACGAATGACATCAGCGTGACCAGCCAGACCATCAGCCAGTACGGCCTGAGTAAGGGTGCATGGCTGTTCGACCTCGCCGTACTCCTGGTCGCCGCCGGCTCCGCGCTGTGCTTCACCGCGCTTCGGATCCAGAACCGGCTGCCCGTGATCTCCGCGACCTTTGGTGCTTTGTGGACGATCGGCCTTCTGGTGATCGTCACGTTTCCCAGAACCAACTGGGCGGTCGAAACCGGATCCCATCTGGGTGGAACGCTCCACCGAATCGCGAGCGTGGTGGCCTTCGTTTGCTTGCCGGTGGCAGTCCTCACAGGAGCGCGCGCCGCGTTCCCGCGGCCTGTCCGCCGAGCCTTCATCGTACGACTGCTCGGGGCCGTTTCTCTTGGTTGGTTCGCAGTAATCATCGGTGCGATCGTGGTCGCTGCCGTAAACGGTGAACGCTGGTGGGAGATTATTCCGCTCGGCCTGGTGGAGCGAGGAATGGCGCTTACCGAAATCGTGGCTCTCGTTATCCTCGCTGCCCCGTTGCGGAGGGCCCGCGAGCAGTTTGCCACTACTACCGCGCGGGTCATCGACTCCCGATAGCCCGACGGCGGGAGGTGGACTGACCTGACGTCAGTTCAAACCCTCTCCTGCGGCTTTGAAGGCTCTGTCGCCCAGGGAGTCCAGCTCGGTGACCGCAGAAGGAGGGAGCTCGATGCTTGCCGCAGCGAAGTTCTCACGCAGATGGTCGACCGATGACGTACCGGGGATCAGCAGTATCGTCGCCGAGCGCTGCAGCAGCCAGGCTAGGGCGACCTGCAACGGCGTGTACCCCAGATCAGCGGCAACCTTCTCCAATGCCCTGGACTGCAGCGGACGGAAGCCGCCGAGGGGGAAGAACGGCACGAAGGCAATACCCCGCTCAGCGCAGAGGTCGACGAGGTCGTCGTCGCGGCGCATGACCAGGTTGTAGGAGTTCTGCACCGACACAACCGGAGCGATCTTCTGCGCCACCTCGACCTGATCCGCGCTCACGTTGCTGACACCCAGATGCTTGATCAGCCCCTCCTGCTGCAGTTCGGCCAGCACGGAGAACGGCTCGGCGATGTCGTCCGCATCGCGTGTGCCGGTCATCCGCAGATTGACCAGGTCCAGCACCGGCAGCTCGAGGTGCTCGAGGTTGTCGTGCACGGCCTGCACCAGGTCGGCGCGGGAGACGGCCTCCGGCCACGAATTGCCCGGTCCCCGGCGAGCGCCGACCTTGGTGACGATATGCAGGTCTTCGGGATACGGGTACAACGTCTCGTGGATGAGGCAGTTGACCGCGTGCGGCCCGTAGTAGTCGCTGGTGTCGATGTGGGTGATGCCGCACTCGACGACCGTGCGCAGGACCGCCATCGCCGCATTGCGGTCTCTCGGCGGCCCCCACGCCATCGGGCCGGCGAGCTGGATGGCGCCATAACCCATCCGGGTGAGCTTGAGGTCTCCGGCGAGCCTGACGCTGCCGGCCGGGATGGTGTCGGTCATGAAGGGCGCTTCCGTTCACTGCGTGTCTGACAACCTCAGCATCGCGACACCGGCGGGCAGAGACCCACGTTGGACACACGTTCGGCTTCGATCCTTCGCCATTACGGCGATCAAGGCGGTAATCTTCCAGCATGGAAGCCGTTGATCATCAGATCGTGCAATGTCTGCTGAGAGATGGACGAGCTCCCTTCCGTCGGATCGCCGACGTCTTGGGAGTCTCGGAGCAGACGGTTGCGCGGCGGTACCGTGCTCTACGCGCCAACGGCGTCCTGCGGGTGCAGGTACTCGCGAACGAGCGCGCACTCGGCCTGAAGCGGTGGTTCGTGCGAATTCAATGCCGGCCTGACGCCGCCGAAGCGTTGGCCGAGGTAATGGCCGCCCGCGAAGACGTCTCCTGGGTGAGCATCACCTCTGGCGGCTCTGAGATCATCTGCGTGGCCTTCAGCGACCCCAGCCGTGCCCGTGGCTCGGTGCTCCACCGGCTGCCCCGCACCAGCCAGGTTCTGAGCTTCACCGCGTTCGCCGCACTGCACATGCACGTCGGGACCGACCGGAAGTGGATGGCGTTCGATTCACCTCTCGGTGATGAGCAACTTTCGAAGCTGTGCGAAACACGCCCGAGGGCGCCGCTGAAGACCCCGCATCCTGGGTCTGTGATCCGCGACGAGGACGCCGCGTTGTTCGCCGAGCTGGCGAAGGACGGTCGCGCAGGCGCGGTCGCGCTTGCCCGCGCGACCGGTTGGCCGCAGTCCCGCGTCTCGGCTCGGCTCGAGGAACTGCTGTCGACCGGGACCGCGCATGTGTCCACCGACCTCGCACCCCAGCAGTTCGGCTTCGACGCCGTCGCTTACCTCTGGCTCACCGTTACTCCTTCGGATCTCGACGAGACCGGCAAAGAGCTGTCGCTACAACCGGAGACGACATTCACCGCCGCTGTGACCGGAATGGCGAACCTGCTGGTCACGGTGACCTGCCGGGACTTGGATGCGCTCTACACCTTCGTCACCACCAAGGTCGGGACACTTTCCGGAGTACGCCAGGTAGAAGTCGTACCAGTGCTGCACCGGCTCAAACAGGCCGGGACCCGCGTCCGCGACGGACGTCTCGTGGTCACCTGACGCCCCGATCCACAAAGGATCTCCCGTTGACGTGGGCGGTCAGCCGGCCCCATGAGGTCGGCCCGCCCGAATACTTAGGCCCGTGTCGTCCGCCGACGGTCACCACCATGCGAACTGTGCCGAATGCACACGACAGGGCGGCCGAACACGCCAGGCTTCTCAGTCCGGCTACGGCCGTGGCGCCGATCGTGTCGGCGCCTGGCAACAAGAGCAGTTCGACCGCTCGACGCCAACCCGCACTACCGGTCGGCCAGCCACTGGTCGCCAAAGATCCGTTCGCGGATCGTCGACGCCCGGGAACGGGCGTAGGACGCCACGACCCGGCCGGCGTCCACCAGTATTGCGACGTCGGCGGAGTAGCCCGGCACACACGTGCGGCTGGGCGCTGACGCGATCCGCGAACCCGTCGACGGGGCTGCCGGTGGTGGTCAGTCGTCTCAGGCGGTCCGAACACCTCTGACGGGAAACGCAGCGAGAACCGCCGACAGCACCGCTTGGCGCCACACCGGCATGGGCCTTCGGCGTGATCCCGGGCGGCGGAGACGTGAGGCGTCTGCGGCAGCGGCAGGGTTCAGCCGGGACGTCGCGTTGATGGCTTCTTCGGCCGTGGCGCAGTGAGCCGGTTTCCGGTCATCGGTGTGTTGAACTGCTTGAGCTGCCGCAGCACCGGTGAGACTTCGACGACACGAACGCCGTCGAGCGCGCCGATGCGATCGGTGACAAAGCCGAACAGGTCCTCCAGGGTGCGGCAGCTCACGGCGGCGTGCATGTTGTGGGTGCCGGAGATCCCGGCAGCGAAGGCGACCTCCGGCATGGCGCTCAGCTCCTTGCCCACGGCACGCACCGCACTCGGGGCCACCTGCAGCCACAAGTCCGCCCGCGTAGTGAAGCCCAGCGCGGCTCGCGACAGTGCCACGTCCAGGTGCAGGACCCCGGACTCCAGCAGTGCCTGTACGCGCCGAGCGGCGCGAGCGGGGCTGATGTCCGCAGCCGTGGCGAGTTCGACGTGCGTGGCCCGGCCGTCGGCGGCGAGGGCGGACAGGATGGCCTCGTCCTGCGGCTGCAGGGTGGTCGGGGGCTGCGGGGGCCGACGGCTCACCGCACCGCCGAGTGCGAGGGTTTCCTGAGGGGTGAGGGCAACCTCGAGCGCGGTCCAGTCGCGGGTGCACCCAGTCGAGAAGACGTGCATCACGACCGACGCGGTGATGTCCAGGACGGTCGCGACCCGCGGCAGCAGTTCGACGAGCAGGTGCTCGCGGTCGGCCTCGGAGCGGGAACGCAGCGCACAGGTCACCTCGGAGCCCGCGGCGTTGAGAGACACCCAGCCGACGTCGTCGCGCACGGCGAGAGCCTCCGCGATGGCCGGTGTGCTGTCCGGGCGGCATCGGACGCGCACCACCCATTCGCTCTGTCCCAGTGCCGCCGGGTCGACAACACCGGCCACGTGCAGGACACCGGCTTGGCGCAACCGCCGGTAGCGGCGCGCGACGGTCGCCTCCGACACGCCGAGCACCTCACCGAGCCGCGCGAACCCCTCCCGAGGCGCCAGCTGCAGGGCGCGGATGATCCGGTAGTCGTCCTGGTCCAGCTCGGACCGGGTGGTCACCATGGGCACTCCTCGACGATAGGTGCCCCGGCCGCGCCGGTGTGGCCTCGGCCGGGGGTCCGGGCTCAGAGCAGCGCGCCGCCGCTGGCCTCGACGCGCTGCCCAGTGATCCAACCGGTCCGATCATCCAGCAGCGCCGAGATGACGCCCCCGATGTCGCCCGGTTCCCCGGTGCGGCCGAGCGCCGTAATGCCGGCGATCGCTTCCCGCCCTTGGGGGCTTCCGGCGTAGCCACCGGCGAAGTCGGTCGCGGTGGCTCCGGGAGCGACGGCGTTGGCCGTGATGCCGCGCGGACCGAGCTCGAGGGCGAGGTAGCGGGTCAGCATCTCCACACCGGCCTTCATGATCGCGTAAGCGGACATGCCGGGGTTGGAGAAGCGGGTGAGCGCGGAGGACACGTTGACGATCCGGCCGCCGTCACGCAGCAGCGGCAGCAGCTGCTGGGTCAGGAAGAACACGCCTTTGAGGTGCACGTTCATCAGATGGTCGAAGTCGGCCTCGGTGACCTCGGCGAACGGAACCAGGCTGCCGTGGCCCGCGTTGTTCACGAGGTGGTCGAGATCGGCGCGGTCCCACGTGGTGCGCAGGGCCGCACGCAGGGCCGCCGTGAACGCGGGGAACGAAGTCAGGTCGGCAACATCGAGGTGAAGCGCCTCGGCCTTGCGTCCAAGCGCCCGTAACTCGGCGACGACGGCGTGCGCCTCGCCGGGGTGGCTGCGATAGGTGATGACGACGTCGGTGCCGTCCTGGGCGAGACGCAACGCGGTGTCGCGACCGACGCCCCGGCTGCCGCCGGTGATGAGAGCGACCGTGGAGCGGGTGTGGGCGGAACTCACGGAACAGGTCTCCTCATGCCGTTTCAGATGTCGAGCGAGTCAGCGGACGAACGGTTTCGCGGGGGCGAACCACGAGCGCCAAGACGAGCAGTGCGATCACCAGGCCGGCCGCGATGACCGTGGCCATGGCCGCCGGGCCGGTTCCGATGAGCCCGACCACTGGCGCGGCGAGCGCGCCGACGCCGAACTGGACGGCGCCGAGCAGCGCGGCGGCGGTTCCGGCGGCCTCTCCGTGGCGGGACATCGCGAGCGCGGGGGCGTTGGGAAGGGCGAACCCGACCGAGAACAGCACCATCCACAGCGGAATCAGGCTGCCGACGATGCCCCCCGCGCCGGTGGCCTCGAGGGTCAGGAGCAGCACTGCGGAACCCGCGGCCGCGACCAGAGCCGGGACGAGGATCCGCTGGGGACTGCGGCGCCGTAGCAAGCGCGCGTTGAGCTGGGTGCCGACCACCACCCACAGCGCTCCGGCGCCGAAGATATAGCCGAACGCCTGCTCGTCGAGACCGAAGTAGGTCTGGAACACGAAGGGCGAACCCGACACGAAGGCGAAGATCGTGCTCATCACCAGTCCCGTCACCAGGATCAGCCCCAGGAAGACACGGTCGCGGAACAGGGTGCGGTAGTCCCGCAGCGTTCCGGTGACGCCCCCGCGGCGCCTCCGCTCGACGACCAGCGTCTCGGGCAGCGCGATGCCTGTGATGATCGCGATCAGCAGCGTGACCACCGCGATGACCGCGAAGATCCCGCGCCAGTCGGTCCAGTTCAACACCACCCCACCTAGCGTGGGGCCCAGGATCGGGGACACGCCGGTGACCAGCATGAGTCGGGAGAGGACGGTCGCCGCCGCCGAGTCCGAGAACAGGTCTCGCACGATCGCCATCGCGATGACCGTCGACGTCGCGGCACCCAGGCCCTGCAGGACCCGCAACACATCCAGCACCAGCAGGCCGGGCGCGACGAGGCAGAGCGCAGACGCCACGATGTGCACGGCGACCCCGGCCAGCAGGGGACGTCGGCGACCGGCCCGGTCCGAAAGCGGCCCGACCAGCAGCTGCCCGAGTGCCAGCCCGGCGAGAGTCGCGGTCAGGGTCAGCTGGATCGCCGACGCGCTCGCGTGCAGCTCGGTGCCGATGGCGGGCAGCGCCGGCAGGTACATGTCCGTGGTCAACGGCCCGATCGCGACCACTGAACCCAGCAGCAACACCATCCGAATCCGCGCGCTGCGGCTGAGCAGCCCCTGCTCGCCATGGGCGCTGGGAGCATCTCTCGCGTGGATCGGCCGCTCCCCCGGACCGGACCATTGTTTCGTGCTCATGCGATTAAGTATCACCTCGTGATAATCAACGGAAGTGATGAAAACTGCGTAGTGGTCGATCCCCGCAGAACTCTGCGACCAGACGGGAGATTCCATCACCTTACGCTCGGCAAGCCGCACGGTTCCGGCATTCCGACCGTCCTCACCCTCGACGCGCTCGCGCGTCGCCGCTACTGCGACGGCTGGGTAGCCAGTTGGAGTCCAGTGCGGTCGTAGCGCCCGTCGTCGAGACGATCGAGGAAGTCACCTTGTCGAGATTCGATTACGTGCCCGCAATCGCGAGCTTGATCGAGACTGCGATCATGCCGTCTGCCGAATGGGCGAGAGGGGCAGGTCCGCCTCAGCCGGGATCGCGGCCCGCTTGGCGGTGGCCGGAGTGAAGGGCTTGCGGAGCACGATGACGTCTTCGTGCGCGATCAGGTGCAGCGGCAGTCCCTGCTCGCGCTGCTTGCGGATGAAGTCACGCTGGAAGAACGAGCCGCGGACGACGAGGTCGGAGTCGGCCACGCGAGCCAGCAGAGCGACGCACCGCTCGACCGGAACCAGACCGGCGGCGCGGCCGCAAGCGATGATCTGCGAGGGCAGGTCGATCAGCTCGGCGTGCTCGCGCCACGGCCGCACGGTGATCGCGATGTGACCGCCCGGACGCAGCACGGCCGCACAGCCGATCAGGACGCGGGTGAACCCCGCCAGCAGCCGGTGGTGGCCGACGTTGGCCAGATTCCCGCGGTCGAGGACGCTGCCATAGCGGTGGTGGAACTTGTGCACCTTCCCGTCCGGCGAGTCCGTGGTCGCGGTGACGACCTGTCCGTGGGTGGAGGTCCCGTACGGCGGTGAAGTGACGATCAGCGCGGCCTGCCCGTGGTAGCGCTCGGGCAGCAAGTGCGGCAGCCGACGGGCATCGCCGCGCAGGATCTCGGCGTCGTGCTCGTGCCCGCGTCGGCGTACCAGGCGCAGGTTCGCGCGGGCGACGCTCACCCAGTGCGGCTCGTACTCCACACCGACCGCGCGGCGCCCGGCGTCGATCGCCTCCACCAGCGTCGTCCCGGACCCGGCCATCGGATCGAACACGAGCTCTCCGAGCTGGGTGTAGTGGCGGATCGCGTACGCCGCGACCGCCGGGAGCATCTTCGCCGGATGGGCGGTGGACTCGGGGACGTAGCGGTCTTTGCGCTGTGCCGCGGGGGACGTCTGCGCGGTCGCCCACACCGACAGCGGCAGCTCGTCCGGAGTCGCCGTGTTGGTCTCCGCAGCGGGCCAGGAACGGCCAATCCCGGACGCGGCGATGTCGGCGTCGAGGTCGTCGATGAGCGCCCGCGGGATCGGTATCGTCGGCGCATCAGCGGGAGTGGACGGGCGCGGAGCGTGCATCGTGACGGGACCTTTCGTGGCGTGCGGGCGGGACTGGCGAGCAGGCTCGAGGGGTGTCATGCGTCCTCCTCGGGAGTCGCCGGCGACTGCGCGGTGTCGTGGTCGGCGGGTTGAGCGAAGACCAGGACGTCGCTGTGGGCGCGCCAGTGCGGCGTGGGCAGTTCGCGTGTGGCTGCGCGGTGCGCCGCGCGGCTGTATTCGGCGGAGGCCCGTGAGGTCGGCTCGGCGTGCAAACGGCTCTCGCGGAGCGGCGTGTGGAGGGCGACGACGTGCTGCAGGTAGAGCAAGTCGGCGTGCTGGCAGGCCGCGACGATCGGCCCGGTCGGATCGACCAGCACCCCGTCGTTCCAATCACTGTGCGTGTACACGGCAAAGATGCCGCCGCTACGCAGCAGACCGGCCGCGAGCAACGCCAGACGATCCAGCGACACCCCCTCCGCCGCGTGCGCGGGCAGCGACACGATGACCAGATCGACGTGCTCGCGGGCGCCTGAGGTCGGCTCGGCGGACAGCACCGGCGAGGCGGCGGGCGCCGAGTCCGGGGAGACCGGCAGCAGGCCGGTGAACGGAGTGGCGGAGTCCGTGACGAGGTGCGCCCAGAACGGCTGTGCCACCGGTGCCGTGGTGCTCTGCGCGGCGTCGAAGGTGGCGATCTCGGCGGTTCGGCCGACTGCGGTCACGGCTTCCCGCGCGGACGTGACCGCCTCCGCGATGGTCGTCCTGGCTACGCCGGTTCCGGTGTCGGGGACGGCGAGTACGACGTGCTCGCCGGAACTGCTGAATGCGGTGGTGATGGCTTCGACGATCGGGACCGGCCAGGGTGCGTGGGAGTCGATGGGATCCGGTCCGCACGTCCAGACGGTGGCCGGTGTCGGCGTAGGAGACGGAGGTGTCGTGGCGCGGCCGGTGGAGGCATTCGCGGGTCGGGAACGCGTGGCTGCGCGACCGGCGGAGACGCGGCCGGTGGCGCCGGGATAAGGCGCGAGGTCGCCTCCGCGACGGGAGCGCGGCGGGCGGGTCGCGTCGCTGCGACGAGCGGGGCGGTCGTCCGCGGGCTGCGGGCGTCGAGCCATGGTGTGCCTCCTTGATGGGGCGATCATTCGGCCGGCGAGAGCCTGGTTCCTTCGTGCTTGTCGGGAGGCAATACCTGGCACGTAGCATCGCGGCGACACCCTTGTATCAAGAAATGCCATTCATCTCCCGTCGACCGTCGCAGGTTCTGTCGGGTTCTACGAAATATCCTGACCGAGAAGCGATTCCGGGAATTCAGGACGTGAAGCACGATCCTTGTCTGAATATTTCTTTGCCGTCTGGAACACACTGACTTCGACCCGTTGAGGCGCTGCGCCTCATCGGACCGTCCCAGGCATTACAAGGCAGTTCAGAAGCAACTTTCAGGCTTGACGTGGCGACAAGAACGCGTCGTCTTCCGGCGGCGTCCGCAGCGGACACGACGGTCCTTGAGGCGCTTTTGTCACGGTCCAGAGGCGGTCCAGAGGCGGTTTTGAGGCGCCCCGGATGGCGTCCTGGTTGCTCACCGAAAGCACGAGCTTCAGGAGAGCCGCCATGGCCCGTTCCTCTAATGAATCCGCAACCCTCGGGCGCGTGTTTTATGTACGCGCCCATCCTGATTTCGTCACCAGCTCGGATGTGTTCGCGATGGCGCGGTCAAGTTTCGCGTGGCTGGTGACCGGGCCGGAACCGGTCAGCGTCGACGGCCGCGAGATTGACGGCCTGCCGCCGCGGCTGTTTCCACTGGACAAGCTCGGCACGGTGCTGCTCGATCCCGCCTGTCCTCAGCAGACCCGCGACGGCGTGTGGGCGTATCTGATCACGCGCTCGCGCGCCGAAGGCGGGACGTGGACGGTGGCGTGCGTCGGGCTGGCGCTACCGATGCTGCTGCGCGTCGCGGCGCTCGTGACGCGCCGGTTCTCCGGCGATACCCACGACCTCAACGCGGCGGTGCTGACCGGTTTCCTGCACGGGCTGCGCGAGGTTGATCTGGTTCGGCCGGCGATCCTCGCGCGGCTCTACTGGGCCGTTTACCGCGAGGGCCTCGCGGCCCTGCACGAGGCTGCCGGCAGCCCGACTCCCGTCGCCGATCTCGAACTGCGAACGGCCCCCGCGCCTCGGCCGGAAGGTCACCCGGATCTGGTTCTCGCAGCCGCCGTCGCGGCCGGGGTGATCACCGCCGACGAAGCCGGACTGATCGCCGAGACCCGCCTGGGCGAACTCAGCTTGACGCAGGCGGCGCACGCCCGCGGCCGCTCCTACAAGGCCACTCAGAAGTTCCGCGAACGCGCCGAGGCTCGCCTCGCCGCGCACCTCTCGTCGCCGGCCGGCGACGGTCCTGCACCGGCCCGGTCGCGACGGTCGGGCCGTGTCACGCCCACTCGCCCGTCGTTGCTCAGCGTGACCGCTACTGGCGCGAGTTCGGAGCGAAAAGTGCGTCGCCCGGTGTCGCCGGAGGACCCGGAATCCGGCATTGCCGCACGCGGGATCCCTCAGCCCGCGCGCCGCCGTACATGCGCGAGCCGCTCGGCCATCGGCCCGACCGCGCACACCGTCCGGGAGGTCCGCTCATGCGACTGAACCGCACCCGCCGTGCCCAGCGCCCAGCGCACCGTCAAGGCGCCACTCGACCGCCCCGACGGTCCGGTCGAAGCCCGATTCGCGCATCGCGCGCACCCGGAGCGTCTCGCGTTCGTGGCTGCCCGCGGTCCGCTCCCCCGCCGGATACCGAACTCGTGCCGCGACCGCGTCGGCGCCGATCGCTGACGCTGTTCGGCGGAGTCCTCGTCGCGATGGCGCTGCTGCTGGGCGGGTCGGCGGCGTGGGCGGAGACCGTGCAGTACGTCGCGCTCGCCCAGACCGTGGATCAGGTCCTGTCCAACATCCGCAACTGGATCATGGGCATCCTCGCCGGGGTCGCGTTGGTGTTCTTCACCCTCGGCGGGCTGCGCTACCTGATGGCCAACGGCGACCCCGGCGACGTCGAGAAAGCCAAAGGCGCCTTCAAGGCAGCCGGCATCGGGTTCGGCCTGGCCGCGCTCGCCCCGCTGGTGGTCGAGATCCTCAAGACCATCGTCGGCGGGGTGTGAGGCCGATGCCCGCCTCATCGAGCCGTCGCATGCTCAGTCCGGCAGGCAGCGAGAAACCTCGCCCGCGCGGAGCGTCGCGGAGGCGCCGGGGTCGCATCCTGATCGTCCTCGGCCTCCTGCTGGCAACGGTGCTCGGCGTCTTGGCCTCCGCCCATGCCAGCCCCGCTCCGGTGTCCGCACAGCTCGCGCCGCAGCAGACACCGCCTTTGCCGCTGCCACCCAATCCCAGCTGTGCGCCCGGCTCGGCCGAACCGGCCTGTCACCTGCCCGCCGCCAGCCCGACCCACACGATCCCCGCGACACCACTGCCGCCGATCACGACACTCCCTGCACCTGAGCCGTCGTGCGTCCCCGGCTCCGTGCTGCCCGGCTGTGCGCCCGCAGTCGATCCGCCGTGCGCCGGGCCGGACTGCATCCCCCAGCCTTCGACGCTTGTGCCGAGCACCGTGCCCCCGGCGGCAGTGCCTGGCGGGCCGGGCGGGGATGCCGCGGAGTGCGGGCTGATGCACCTGACCGGGTGCATGGTGGTGGCCGCGAGCGCGTTGTTCGCCGCGGTCGTGGCCGCCGGGCTGAACCCGCTGCTGGACCTGCTCGGCCGGACGCTGCTCACCACTCCGGAGCCGGATCAGCTGCCCGGGCTCGGCGCCGCGTGGACCGGGTCGTGGCACATCCTGCTCACGTCCTATGTGGTGCTGGTGCTGCTGGCCGGGCTGATCATCATGAGCTACCAGACCCTGCAGTCCCGCTACACCGTCAAGGAGATCGCGCCCCGGCTGGTCGTCGGGTTCCTGGCCGGGACGCTGTCATTGTTCTTGGCGACCAAAGGCATCCAGATCGCCAATGCCCTTTCCGCCGCGGTCATGGGCGAGGGCGTCGAGCCGGGTGTGCTGGCCCACAGCTTGATCACCATGGTGCAGGGCTCGCTGCACGGCGGAGGGCTGTTCCTCGGCGTGCTCGGCCTCGTTCTGGTCGCGATGCTGCTGGTGCTGCTCGTGGTGTTCATCGTGCGGGTGCTGCTGACGATCCTGCTGATCGCCGCCGCGCCGATCGCGTTGATGTGCCACGCGCTCCCGCACACCGAAGGCGTCGCCTACTGGTGGTGGAAGGGCTACGGCGGGGTTCTGGTGATCCAGGTCGGGCAGTCGATGACGCTCGTGGTCTCGGTGAAGATTTTCTTCGCTCCTGGCGGGTTCACCCTCTTCGGCCCCTCCCTTTCGGCGTTGGTGAATGTGCTGCTGTGCATCGCGCTGCTGTACGTGTTGATCAAGATTCCGTTCTGGTTCCTCGCCCCGCTGCGCTCCGGGCGCGGATCGCTGCTCGGGCGAGTCGTACGCGGTGCGCTGGCGTTCAAGACGATGGGGTTGCTTAGCGGTGCCCTGGCCGCTCGCGGCGGCGGCCCTGCGCCTCGTCGCGGAGGCGGCATGCCGGCAGATCCTCCGGCGACCCGCTCCGGGCAGTTCATGCTTCCGCTGCGGGTGCGCCGGACTCGCGTCGGTGCGCCACGCTCACCGAGGCTGGGTGAGCTCGCCTCCTCTGAGCCGTTCCCCGGCAGGCGTCCCGGTCCGGGACAGTTGTCGCTGTTCACCGCCTCCGGTTCCGGCGAAAGCCGTCGGGTGACGCCGAATCCGCGGGCGTTGCCGCCGGACTCGGTGCCGCACGCGTTGCCGCGCGATCAGCTCGGGTTGCCGATCACCACCCGCCGCGAACCCGGCCGCGTCGGGCGCCGGTCAGTGTTCGAGGACCTCGCCGAGCGCCAACCCGGCCTGCCGCCGCCGGTGCGCCAGCCCGGGTTGCTCACCGCGGATGGGCGGGTCAGCCGCAACGCCAAGCCACGGGCGAAGGCGCCGAACGCGTTGATCGCACCGGAGCCGGGCATGCTGCCGATGCACCTGTGCCCGGCAGCAGTCCGTCCCGCGAGGCGCACCCTCGGCGACGAAACCACGACTCCGACGCAACCGGTGCGGCAGACCGGGCCTGGGCTGATCACGCCGTCCGGGCAGATCAACCGCGCGGCCCGGGCGACACGCCGTCAACCGCGTGACGCCTTCACGGGGAACCGGCCGCTGGCCTCAGGCCAATACCCGCTGCCCCTCGGCGTGCGACGCCAACCGAAACCCGCCCCGCCGCCGGCAGACACCACCACTCCGGCATCGAAGGTGACGTCGACACGGCGGACCGGAGCGCAGTTGCCGCTGCCGCTGGACTTGCCGAAGTGACCGCGTCGCAGCCCGGCCCCGAAGAAGAAGTGAGGTCCTTGTCGTGACTACTCCCGTGCGTATTCCGGCTGACGTCGATCGCCCGGACCGGGTTCTCGGCCCCTTCACCGCCCGGCAGCTGGCGATCCTCGGCCTCGCCGCGCTGCTGCTCTACGGGCTCTATCTGCTCACCCGTCCGTTCCTGCCGGTGCCGATCTTCCTGTTGCTCGCCGCGCCGCTCGGGATCGCGGTCGCAATGCTCGCGTTGGGGCGCCGGGACGGGGTGGCGCTGGACCACCTCGCCGTCGCCGCGATCCGGCAGCACCTGTCCCCGCGGCATCGCGTCGCCGCCCCTGAAGGTGTGTGCGCGGCCCCGGCCTGGATCGCTCCGCACACGGGCATGGGGGCGTCGTCGCGGGGCCGACGGCCGGGCGGGAGCACGGTCTCGCCGGCGCCGCTGAGGCTGCCCGCCGAGCGAGTCGACGATCTCGGCGGCAACGCCGGGGTGATCGATCTCGGCGGGGACGGATTGGCGGTGATCGCGGTCTGCTCGACGGTGAACTTCTCCCTGCGGACCCCCGCCGAGCAGGAAGCGCTCGTCGCCTCGTTCTCCCGTTACCTGCACAGCATGACCGCGCCGGTGCAGATCCTCGTGCGCGCCGAACGGCTCGACCTCGCCCCGCAGATCGAGCAGCTGCGCGACCGCGCGGGCGGGCTCCCGCATCCCGCGTTGGAGGCCGCTGCCCGTGACCACGCCGACTACCTCGCCGAGCTCACAGCCCAGTCCGACCTGCTGCGCCGCCAGGTGCTGCTCGTGCTGCGCGAGCCGCTGCGCACCGGCCCGGCTCCGGCCACCGCGACGCTGCTGCCCTGGCGACGCGACCAGGGCGGGCAGCCGACCAGCGACAGCGCTCGGCACGCCGCCGAGCAGCGGCTCGTGCGCCGCCTCGCCGAAGCCTGCGACCTTCTGACGGCCGCGGGGATCACGCTGACCCCGCTGGACGCCGCCGCGGCGACCGGGGTTCTGGCCTCGGCGTGCAACCCGGACACGTTCCTCCTGCCGTCTGCAGATCTCGCCGCGGCCGACGACGTCATCACCGCCACTTCGACCTTCACCGATCTCTACGGCAACAGCGATCCCCCGCCTGGCCGCGCGGCGCCGCCCGATACCGGCACGCGCGCGCCGCAGCAGCGCTCGGCCGCCGCATCACGCATGGGGGCATCGGGTCCGTGGCTGGACGAGGACGACGACTGGGATTACGACGACGAGATCGAAGGCAGGTAGCCCGCCATGGCTCGACACACCACCACGGCCCGCAGCGGGTCGGCGGGAGCGTTCACCCCGGACTCGTTGTCGGTCGCCGCCCGCCATCTGGAAATCGGCAACGAATTCGTCGCCTCCTTCGGGATCACCGGCTACCCGCAGGAGGTCTACCCCGGCTGGCTCGCCCCGCTGCTGACCTACCCCGCCCGTCTGGACGTCTCCGTGCACATCCAGCCCGTCGACCCGGCCACCGCCGCCACCGGCCTGCGCCGCCAGCGCGCCAAACTCGAATCCTCCCGCCGCCAGAACGCCCGCCACGACCGGCTCGACGACCCCGACCTCGACGCCGCGGCCGACGACGCCGCCGACCTCTCCCGGCGCCTGGCCCGCGGCGAAGGCCGGCTGTTCCGGTTCGGGCTCTACCTCACCATCCACGCCCCCGACGAGCGCACCCTCACCGAAGAGGTCTCGGCGCTGCGGTCGCTGTGCGCGTCCCTGCTCCTGGACGCCAAACCCGCCACCTACCGGGCGCTGCAGGGCTGGGTGTCCACGCTGCCGCTCGGCCTCGATCCGCTCGGGCTGACCCGCACCTTCGACACCGCCGCCGTGTCGGCGGCCTACCCGTTCACCTCACCCGACCTGCCCCCGACCGACCCGGCCACCGCGACCCCGGCCGGCGTGCTCTACGGCTACAACGTCGGCTCCGCCGGTCTGGTGCACTGGGACCGCTTCGCCTGCGACAACTACAACTCCGTCATCCTGGGCCGCTCCGGCTCCGGCAAGAGCTACCTCGTCAAGCTCGAGACGCTGCGCAGCCTCTACAGCGGCATCCAGGCGTTCGTCATCGACCCCGAGGACGAATACGCCCGCCTTGCCACCCAGGTCGGCGGCACCTACCTGCACCTCGGCGCCGACGGCGTCCGGCTGAACCCGTTCGACCTGCCCATCCACACCGACTCCGGCGGCCGCCGTACCGCACCGCCCGATGCGCTGCGCAGGCGCAGCCTGTTCCTGCACACCGTTCTCGCCGTCCTGTTCGGCGTCGAGATCACCGCCGCAGAAAGGTCCGCGCTCGACACGGCCATCATCGCCACCTACGCCGGCGCCGGAATCACCGACGCCCCACGTACCTGGACTCGACCGGCGCCGCTGCTGCGGGATCTGCGCGATGCCCTGGCGGCGACCGGCGACGCGGGTGACGCCGTCGCCGCGGACCTCTCGGCCCGGTTGCACCCGTTCGTCGACGGCGCCTTCAGCGACCTCTTCGCCGGCCCCACCTCCACCGCGCCCGACGGGCATCTCGTGGTGTTCTCGCTACGCGACCTGCCCGATGAGCTGCGCGCGATCGGGACGTTACTGGTGCTGGACGCGGTGTGGCGGCGAGTGTCCAACCCGGCGCATCGACGGCGCAGGCTCGTGGTCATCGACGAGGCATGGCTGCTGATGCAGCAACCCGACGGCGCTCGCTACCTGTATCGGATGGCCAAGGCGCTGCGCAAACACTGGGGCGGGGTGACGGTTGCCAGCCAGGATGCCGGTGACGTGCTCAGCAGCGAGGTCGGCAAGGCCGTCGTCGCGAACGCCGCCACCCAGATCCTCATGCGTCAAGCACCGCAGGCGATCGAGGAGATCGCGGCGGCGTTCGACCTCTCCGCCGGTGAGCGGCAGTTCCTGCTCTCCGCCGACCGCGGTCAAGGACTGCTGTCCTCGGGCACCCAGCGGGTCGCCTTCCAGTCCTTGGCTTCCCCCGCAGAGAACTACCTCGTCACCACCGACCCGGCCGAACTCGCCGGCTTCGCCGAGGACCTCCCAGACATCCGAGAATCACCGCACGCCGAGGCTTACATCGACCTGGGCACCGTGGACCAGCCGGGGACCGAGGTCCAGAGCGAGGTCGATCTCGATGTGTCCTGACCTGCAGCTCTGGGGCCAACCACCGGTGCCTCGTAGCTGGGTGGGTGACTACCTGCGCGATCCCGGCAACGCCGTCCTCACCGTGCTGTCCG
Source organism: Amycolatopsis sp. WQ 127309 (assembly GCF_023023025.1). Taxonomy (NCBI): domain Bacteria; kingdom Bacillati; phylum Actinomycetota; class Actinomycetes; order Pseudonocardiales; family Pseudonocardiaceae; genus Amycolatopsis; species Amycolatopsis sp. WQ 127309. The sequence goes on along the minus strand of NZ_CP095481.1, from coordinate 7,015,941 downwards.
CACTCCGCGACGTCGCCCTGGAATGGGCACCGGTGGCGATCTCGGCGCTGGCCGTGGTTCTCGCGGGCTCGGCTGTGACCCGGCGCTGGTGGCGGATCCGCCGGCACGCCGCGCTGCTCGCGGACGCCCGGCGGATCACGGTGCTCGCGCCACCGACGGTGGACCCGGCCGGCGGGGCCGCGGTCTGGTCCAACCTCGTCGGGCTGCTGCGTCCGGCCTGGCGGCGGTTGTGGGCCGGGCAGCCGCACGTGGGGATGGAGTACGTGTTCGGCGAGCACGGCGTCGCCATCGGGTTTTGGGTTCCCGGTGTCATCCCGCCCGGCCTGGTCGAGCGTGCGATCGAAGCGGCCTGGCCCGGCGCCCACACTCGCACCGAACCGGCCATCTCACCCTTCCCCTGCCTGGCCACCGGCCGGCGGCGGATCACCGTCGGCGGGCAACTGCGCCTGGCCCGCTCCGAATCGCTGCCGATCAGGACCGGGTTCGACGCCGACCCGATCCGCGGACTGCTCGGCGCCCCCGTCGGGCTGGGCCGCGACGAGCACGCCTGCGTCCAGGTGCTGGCCCGCCCGGTCACCGGCCGCCGCGTCGCCCAGGCCCGCCGCGCGGCCCGCCGGGTCCACCGCGGTTCCTCCGCCCGGCTCGGCGGTCGGCTGCTCGACGCCCTCACTCCGGGTGGGCGGGCTACCCGGTCCGGGCGGACGGCCGACGCTCGGCGGATCAGTCAAGACCCGCAGCTGTCCTTGGAATATTCGGCGCAGAACAAGGCGATCGTGAGCAAACAGCGCGGCTCTCAGTACGAGACGCTCGTCCGCTACGCCGTCACGGCCGATCTGCCCGCCGGCGCCGACGAGGACGCGGTGCGGCGGACCCGTGACACCGCCCGCGGCCGGGCACACGCGCTGGCGGCCTCGTTCGCCGCCTACACCGAGCACAACTACTACCGCCGCACCCGATTGCCCCAGCCGGCTCGCGCTCTCGCCGAACGTCGACTCGAGCGCGGCGACCTGCTGTCGGTCCCTGAGCTGGCCGCGCTCGCGCACCTGCCTATCGACGCCGAGATACCCGGCGTGGAACGCGCCGGCGCACGAGCAGTCGCCCCGCCACCGTCGGTCGCGGCGCCGGGACCGGAGGTCAAGCCGCTCGGGCGAGCCGACACCGGCCACGGCCGCCCGGTCGGGCTGCGCGTGACCGACGCCCGCCAGCACATCCACATCATCGGCGCCACCGGCTCGGGCAAGTCGACCCTGCTCGGGAACCTGGTCCTCGACGACGTCGCACACGGCCGCGGCGTCGTGGTGGTCGATCCCAAGGGCGACCTGGTCACCGACGTTCTCAACCGGATTCCGCTGGCCGCGGCGGACCGGGTCGTGCTCTTCGACGCCGACTCGATGCACCGCCCGCCGATCATCAACCCGCTCGACGGCGAGGACACCGACCGCGAAGTCGACAACGTCGTGTCCGTGTTCCGGCGCGTCTACTCCGCGTTCTGGGGCCCGCGCACCGACGACCTGATGCGCGTGTCCTGCCTGACCCTGCGCGCGCAAGAAGGCGTTCCCACACTCGCCGACCTCCCGAAGCTGCTCACCAGCGACGCGTTCCGGGCCCGCATCACCACCGGGCTGACCGACCCGGTCCTCACCGGATTCTGGGACGGCTATGAAGAGCTGACCGACAGCTCCCGCTCCCAGATCATCTCCCCATTGATGAACAAGCTGCGCGCGTTCCTGCTGCGGCCGTTCGTCAAAGAGGCGATCGCCGGGGGCCGCTCCACCGTCGACATGGCACAAGTGCTCAACGAGGGCGGGATCTGCCTCGTCCGCATCCCCAAGGGCTCCCTCGGCGACGAAACCACCCGGCTGGTCGGATCCCTGATCGTGGCGCGCACCTGGCAGGCGGCCACCGCACGGGCCCGGACTCCGCAACGGCTCCGGCCGGACGCCAGCGTCGTCGTCGACGAGTTCCACAACTTCCTCAACATGCCGTACTCCCTGGAAGACATCCTCCCCGAGTCCCGCGGCTACCACGTGGGCTGGACCCTCGCGCACCAGAACTTGGCTCAGCTGCACCGCGAGCTGAAGGAAGGGCTGTCCACCAACGCCCGCTCGAAGATCATCTACTCCGCATCCCCCGAAGACGCCCGCGAACTCGCCCAGCACACCGCACCGCGGCTGTCCGCCCACGACCTGTCCCATCTCGACACCTACCACGCCGCGGCGCGGCTGGTCACCAACGGCGGCGAATCCGAGCCCTTCACCATGCTCACCAACCCGATGCCCGACCCGATTCCGGGCAGGTCACGGAAACTCCGCGCGGCCGTGCGGGCCCGGCGCAGATCAGGAATGACCGCAGCCGACTCGACAACAGGCCCTCGCACGAGCTCGTGTGGACCTTCGACTACGCGAACAGTGCGTCCGACGAGGACACCCAAGACCGACCCGCGCCGCAGCGCCTCGTGATCCGAATCGACATGTCGGCCACAGCAGGGAAACGTCCATCCGAGAGGGGCTTCCGGTGATCACCACTACGACCCGCCAGCACGCATTGCGCGCGCCTCTGCCCGGCCGCGCCACCGTGCGGATCGCGAGTTCGATCGAGCACCAGGCGATGCTGGCCGCTCGGCTCACCGCCCGCGACAAGTGGCTCCTCACCCTCTTGCACGAGCACCGCGTGCTCACCAGCCGCCAGATCCAGGACTGTGCTTTTCCCTCGGAACGTTCCGCCCGCCAACGGCTGCGCGACCTGTACCTGTGGCGCGTGATCAGCCGGTTCCAGCCGTTCCGGCAGCTCGGCTCCGCGCCGATGCACTACGTCCTCGGGCCAGCCGGTGCCGCCGTCCTGGCTGCCGAGCACGGCCTCGAAGTCAAGGACCTCGGCTACCGCCACGACCGCGCCATGGCCATTGCCCACAACCAGCGCCTTGCCCACACCATCGGCGTCGGCGACTTCTTCACCTCGCTCATCGCCGGTAAGCACCGCTCCCGCTGGCCGGGAGAACTGGTGACCTGGTGGTCGGAGGCCCGCTGCGCACGCCACTTTGGCGACCTCGTCATCCCCGACGGCTACGGCCGCTGGCGTACCGGCGACGACGTGATGGAGTGGTTCCTCGAGTACGACACCGGAACCGAGGCGCTCACCAAGGTCGGCCGCAAGCTCATCGGATACGCGCGGCTGGCCGACTCCACCGGTATCGCGACCCCCGTGCTGCTGTGGCTCCCCTCCAGCCGCCGCGAGGCCGGCGCCCGGGCCGCTCTCGCACGCGTGCACGCTCAGCTCGACCACCCGCGCACCGTCCCGGTCGCCACGGCCGCGGCCGACCTGCTCAGCCGATCGGACACCGATCCGAGCCCTGCCAGCGCGGTCTGGCTACCGCTGACCACCGCGCGAGCCGACCGCGCCGGCCCTCGCTACAGCCTCGCCGAGCTGGTCGGCGCCTGGCCAGGCATCGCTCCTCCAGCCGAAACGGTCACTACCGGGGTCCATCCCGCCGAGCCCGACTCCCCCGCGGCGTCGCCGTTCCGCCTTCCGCCGCCCACGCCGGTGCCGCCGCCCGCGACGCCCAACCGCGTTGCCCGGAAGCCCCGACGCCCCTCAGCCAGCTGAACCTCGGGCACTCCGAAATCCGACAGGAGGACTCCGTCGTGGCAAGCAAACCGATCGCCGGGCTCGCCGCGGCCGCCGTCGGCCTCCCGGTGCTGCTCGGCGTCATCCCGCAAGTTGTCGTGACGTCTCTGGCCGGCGGCGACGGCGGAGTCAGTTGCTCGGTCACGGGCTCGCCGACCGGCGCGGTGCCGGGATTCGCGCCGGATCAGCTGACCAACGCCGCCACGATCACAGCCGTCGGCCGACAGCTCGAGATTCCCGAGCCCGGCTGGGTGATCGCGATCGCAGTCGCGATCCAGGAGTCCACGTTGCGCAACCTCGCGTACGGCGATCGCGACAGCTTGGGCCTCTTCCAGCAACGCCCCTCGCAAGGCTGGGGCACCGCCGAGCAGGTCATGGATCCCGGCTACGCGGCCACGCAGTTCTACCGCCGCCTGCAGACGGTTTCCGGCTGGCAGCAGATGAGCCTCAACGACGCCGCCCAGGCCGTCCAGCGATCCGGCACCCCGGACGCGTACGGCCGCCACGAGCACGAGGCCGAGGCCATCGTCGCCGCAGTCGCCGGCGTCACGTGCGCTCACGACGCCGGCAGCGGGGACTGCAACACCATCGCAGCGCCCACTGCGGCGGCTCTCACGGCGATCAACTACGCGTGCGGGCAGCGCGGTCTCCCCTACGTCTGGGGTGGCGACGGCCCTCTGCACGGCGACGCCGGATTCGACTGCAGCGGGCTGACCCACGCCGCCTACGGCGCCGCCGGGATCACCCTGCCTCGCACGTCGGCCGCGCAGTACGACGCCGGCCCACGCGTTCCTGATGGCGAGCCGCTGCTGCCGGGCGACCTCGTCTTCTACGCCACCGCTGGGCGCGTGCACCACGTCGGCCTGTACCTCGGCGGCGGCCACATGATCGACGCACCCGACTTCGGCCGGCCCGTGGCAGTCCATCCCTATCGCTACCCACGTGACGACTACTACGGCGCCACCAGGCCATCAGGTGGCCCAACCGGGTGACTCGTCCGTTCTTTCACCGCGCGGACAGCTGCGAGTGTCCACATGAGACACGCATCTTGTTTGACGGATCGCTTGACACGGAGGCAGAGACGAAGCGTTCATAGACATGTAGCCCGCAACTAACGGATGCGCACCGGCGGGCGACAGCCCCGGCCGGGGCATGGCCAATCCACTTCATCTGAACACGGAGTCAGTCATGTCCCGCAAGAACAACAGCAGTCTCACCACCAACGACGTCCTCCAACCCCTCGAAGGCCCGGCCGACAACCTGTCCACAGAGGACAAGGTACGTACCGCGCTGACCACGCACCCCGACTCGACAAGCGCCGAACTGGCGAAGGAGGCTGGCGTCGGCCGCTCGACCGCCGGGAAGATTCTGGCCCGCTGGGATCGAGATGGCCTTGTCGTCCGTACCGCAGGAGCAGGCGGCCACAAGCCCGACACCTGGACGCTGACCGGACCGTGCGAGCACAAGACCGACGAAGGGACCGGCACGGCGTCCGTTCCTACCCCCGAATCGGCGTCCCAGAGCGACACCCGGCCCACCGAAACAGCCACTGGCGTGGTTACGTCGGAGGATGAGGAACCGGCGCCGGTGGACAGCACAGACAGCGCGACCACGGCCCAGGACATCATCGAGGAGGGAGACGAGGCCATCGCTCCTCCGAGCGATGACGCGGAACCGGCCCCGAACGGGAAGAAGCGGTTGCCCAAGGGTGGCCTGCGCGCCCTTGTCGAGGACTACCTGAGCGAGAACCCGGGAGAGAGCTTCGGACCCGCTCAGATCGGCAAGGTGCTGAATCGTTCGGGCGGCGCGGTGAGCAACGCATTGGACAAACTGGAGGCGAATGGGTACGCGATCAGGACCTGTCCTGCACCGAAGCGGTTCAGTATCAACCCCGCGAAGACCGACGTGGCGGACCCGACCGCCGCCGAGTAGCTACCGGACCTCGTGTAGGCCACCGCCAGCATCGTGGCGGTGGCCTACACAAGGTCCGGTTTTGTCGTCCCGAGAATCATTCCAGCGGAGCTGCGTAAGGGTCTCGAATCGGCGCACCAGGAACGAGTGCATAGGGATCCGGTGGCGGAGGCGGGCGGTGTTCGACGGGCTGACCGTCCCCGGTGAGGCGACTGACCAGGTAGGCCAGCAGGAGTATCGGGGTCCAGGGGCCTGGCAGCAGGATCACCAGGGCAGTCCAAACGAGACGCTTCTTTCGGTTGTCCATTCGGGTTTCCTCTACAGTGGTCCGACTTTCGAAGGCGGGTAGAGCCTGTGACTCCGGCCGTGACGCGGGTGGCCGAGGTCGTCGACGAAAAACAGGGAGCCGCTGTAGAGGCCGAATCTGTCAGGCGCCAGCTCTCCACTACCCCGGCGATCGAGGACAGCGAAGGTTTCGGTAGCCACTTCGGCGCGCGAGGCGGCGTCTTCCGGGGCGGGTAGCCCGACGAATCGGATGTGCAGGAACCATACGTCAGGCGCATCTCCCCACAACGGCCTGATCGTGGACGCGCTGACCGTGATCCCGACGTGGTCAGGGATTCGCCCGGCAGCCTGCGCAGTGATCAGGTCGTCGTGGACGTGGTGGGCGAAGGCGCCGAAGTCGTCGGCGTGCGCGGCGTTGAGGGAAACATCTCCATCGATCCACACGCCGGGCTTCCAGTCGTGTTCAATAAGCACTGTATTCTCCTCCTACGGTCGAGAGCTACTTGCAGGATCAGGAAAGACGCACTCGTCGTCGCAGTCGCGGGCCCCTGAGCTGGTGATGAACGGACAGTCGTCCCGATGAGCCTTGGTGAACGTGACGGCGCCGCTACCGTGCTCGAAGATGTGCAAGGCTCCCCCGCGCTCACAGGCCCAGGTGACCTCGTCCGGTTCGATACGCCTTTCGCCGTCGAAGCGGTAGGTGGTGGCCAAAAGTGCGCTGATCGCCCCATGTACGCGAGGCGACATGGCCAGCGGAGTCGGCGGCAAGGCGACGATGCGCGCGGCGCGGTAAAGCAGGTCGTCCGCGAGCCGGCCGAGAACGGCAGAGGCGTCGAGGTGGTGAGTCGGCGTCGGAGTGTCATACCACCAGTTGCTGGGCGCGTCGGAGGCGAGGCTCGTCCAGGTCATCTGATCGTTGAGCACCTCCACCACGGCGCAGCTGTGGCCGAGGTAGTAGTCGCGTTCGACGCAAGCTCGGACGGTGCGGCCCGCCATCGCGACAACCCGGGTGTAGTGGTAGCGGGTCGAAGTGGCTCCTGCGGCGCTGTCGCGTTCTGTCATGGTCACGTTCATTACCGATCTCCGTTCATCTTGGGCGGGCTTAAGGTCACCTCGGGGGACGAGTTGCTTCCCGCAGCAGAGTGTCGACTTCGTTACGGGGTGCCGTGAGGATGGTGGTCAGCACGAGGATGGCTGCGCCTTCGGAGACCGCGTTGACGAGTTCGCCGTCGAGGGTGAGGTGGTCGCCGTCGCGAGTGACGATGCGCCAGTCATCCGTGAGACGGTCGGCGCAGTAGTAGCTGCCGATGAGCGCGCCCTCATGGGTGGCGGTGCCGTACACGGTTTGCTGCTGGTCGGCGGGATCGGCAACGACAGCGGTGATCTCGCATTGGTTCTCGGTGAAGTGGCGGACGACGATCTCGGGCATGCCTTGCGATGTCATCGTGACCTCCATGGGCTTCTTCAGGGCAATGGATTGGTTCGAACCACGCGGCTGGCTCGCTAGACGTGGAAGTCTTCGCTGCTGTCGAAGTCGCCGGGGCCGACGCCGGGAAGTCCCACCGCTTCAGCCATCGCGTTCAGGGTGGTGAGGGCGGGTCCGTCCCACTGGCCGCCGGAGCCCACTTCCTCGGAAGCTTCGTAGTCCAGTCCCAGGAGGGCTGCGGTGAACCCTGCCCGGAGCTGGTCCTCGGTGAGGTCGCCTACACGTTCGGCGATCCGTTCACCGGCGGCGGTGATCGTCGGCAAGTCAGTGGTCGAGTTCATGGCTTCTCCTAGGTCGGGCAGGTTGTCGGTTCTCGTTCTGGGGAAGGGAGCGGCGGTTCCGCCCCTTCCCTTGCTGGGGCCGGTGAGCTAGCGGCGGGCAGTGGCCCGCAGGGCGGCGGTGGCCGCGTGCCCGATGGCGCGGGCGGTGATGGCCGGGTCGGACAGCAGGTGGACGGTCGCCCCGGCGAGCGGGGCGTCGAACATGCCGCCCGTGGTCAGCCACAGGGCCGCGCAGCCGGACGCGCGCAGCCGGTCGAGCTTCTTCTGCCCAGCGGCGCGGGGGTCGGGGCGGTAGTCGCCGTCGGACACGATGACCACCAGCCGCGCGGCGCCGGGACGGGACAGCCCGAGGGCACCGTCGAGCGCGTCCAACGCCGTAGGGATGTTCTCCCAGTTGTCATCGGATTCGAATTCGGTGACCATCGCGGGCGGCTTGCCGGGGCGGGTCAGCGGGCGCACGTGATGCCCGAAGATCACGCTGGCGACCTCGGCGGGAACCCTGGTGTGCCGGGCGGCGTCGGCAAGGATCCACGCGGCCGAGGCGACGTGGGCACGCGCCCACCCCATGGACCCGGAGACGTCACACGCGACCCCGACGCGGAGGGGCGGAAGAGCAACCGGGGTGCGGGTGACCCGGGTGAAGGGTTCGGCGGTCACCACCGCCCCGGCGGCGCGTTGGGCTTCCGCCGCGCGGACGCCCCGCATCCGCACCCGTCCCGGTGGCAGTTCGGAGGTGGACTTCACCGCGACCCGCTCTCGGATCCCTGCGGTGTCCAGAGCCCGTGCCAGCACGCGCGCGGCAGTGCGTTCCTCCGGGGTGGGTGGGCGAGTTCCCACCATCCGCGTGTGGCCGGTATGAGGGCCTCCGGTGGCGAACACTCGGTGTGCGGCCTTCCCTGCCGTCTGTTCGGCGGCTTCCTCTTCCTCGTCCCGGGCGGCCGCAACGGCGGCAGGGTCCTCGGGCGCCTTCTCCCGTGCCACCTTCCCCGCCACGCCGTTCAACACGGCGGCGATCGCATCGGCCAGCGATGACGGATCGGCGGAGCCGTTCCCGCTCGCAGACGGGTCCGGGGCGCCGGAGGGGCCGGGTGTCATGTCAGAGCCGTCGGGGTCGGCGTCCGGGTCAGTGCCGAGAATCTCGCACCACTGTCGCCCGAGTTCGAGCATGGCCTCGCCGGCATCGTCGGGGGTCCGTAGCGCCTTGCGCCACACCGCTCGCAGCTTGCCCAGCACGTCCGCGCCGAGCACGTTCTCGACGACGTCGGCGACGGGGGCGACCTCGGCGCGGGTGAGCACGCCTCCGTCGGCTCGTCCGAGCAGCAGGGCGGCGGTGTTCGCGGCGTCGGCGGGTGCCATCTTCGGGGCGGTGGCCGGGTCGGCGTACAGGTGCAGGTCCGTGGCGACGATGCCCTTCACGCACGCGCGCAGCCAGTGCCGGTCGTCCGGGCGGCGGCGAATGTGGGCCGCTTCCATGCGCGGCTCTTCCAGCAGCATGGCGGCGGCGACCACGGCGGGCGGGGCGTCGTCCGGGGGTTCCCACGCGGTGTGTTTGGCGTGTCCGCACTCGTGGGTCAGGGCGCCCCATGCCGGGGCGTAGCGGGGGCGGTCGGACAGGTTCGCCGGGTTCACGGTCGCCGGGTCCACGCCGAGGTGGTCGCCGTCGACTTCGATCAGGGCGCGGTGCGGATAGAAGCAAGCGGGGGCTCCGCCACCCGCGCCGGGGGCGACGCTGACCACGAGGTCGTCGCGGTCGGCGATCACCGGGACCTCGTCGGCGAACGCGGCGGACAGGGTCAGCCATTCCGGGCGCGCCGGGAACACGGCGGCGCCGGTGGCGGCCGGGTCGGCGGTGAAGTGGGCACTCATGGCGCGGGTCCTTTCGCGACGGTTCGCGGTTCCGCTTGGGGCGTCAGGGTTTGGTGGCGATGCGGGCACCGAGGGCAAGCGGCGTGACGGTCTTTCCGAAGACGTCGCGCACTACTGCGGCAACGGTGGCGCGGTCTTCTTCCGGCGCGATGCCGACCAGGTTCCCGGCGGCGGCGTCGAGGTCCCACGCGTCGGCGAGTTTCTTGAACGCGAGTAGCTCTCGCAGCTGGGGAGCCCAGCCGATCTCGCCTTTTTCCTGCCGGGTGGCCAGGTTCCGCGCCACGCGGACCGCTTTCGCGTCGACTCCGAGCTGGTCGGCGAGCGCGTAGTCGCTGGACACCTGGATGTGCACGGAGAACCGTGAGGACAGGGCGTCGGTGAGCACCGCGCCGTGCACGCCGGGGTTGTGCCCGGCGACGACGTAGAAGCCCGGCGCGGCGTCGACGACTTCGCAGCCGTTGGCTTTGACCGTGATTTGGCGGCGTCCGTCCATCGCGGGGTAGACCACGGCGAGCACGGTCGGCGGGATCAGCGTGGCGTCGTCGATGAACAGCGGTACGCCGTCGCGCATAGCGCGGACCAGCGGCCCGTGTACGAACACGAAGTCGCCCCCGGGGATCTTGGTGTAGTCGCCTACCAGGTCGGCGACCACGGTGTCCCCGTCGCCCTGCACGGTCAGGCAGTCGTTGAACGCCGCTTCCACCACCGACGTCTTTCCGGTGCCGGGCGGTCCGTACAGCAGGGCGGCCACCCCGACGTCACGCAACCGCTGCAGCGCGGTCACGTCCGGCATGCCGGACAGCAACCGGGGGTGATAGTCCATCCCGTTCGGCCGTTTTACCGGACCGGTTGCCTTTCGAGAACCGGTTGCACGCCGGGCCGGGGCGGACTTGGCTGCGGCGGCAGGCTTTGCCCCGGTGGGTTTCGGGCTTGATGGGCGGGATGTGCGCGGCGGGGCGGGAATGATGGTGGAAGCGGCGGCGGCCGCTGTCGTCGCGGTGGCCCGGTAGGCCAGTGGTGCGGCCGAAGCGACTTCGGCTTCCCCCTTGGCTGCCAGTACTTTGCACGCGTTCCCGACGGCGCCGGACGATCGGTTCAAAGTGTGCGCGATGCTGCCCGGGGTGTGCGTGTCACCGGGGTTGTCGGCGAGAGTTTTGGCGACCATGGCGCGGAGTTCGCCGTTGCGCAGCCGGGTTGACTTCCCGCCCGCCGGGACGGCGGTCGGCGCGGCGGCGGGCGCCGTGACGGGCGGTGTGGGCGTGGCCATGGCTGGTTCCTTTCGGTTTCTGTGAGCGCGGCGGATGGGCGTCAGGCGAGCACGGCGTCGGCGTCGCGCTGGTGGCGTTCGGCGTCGGCGTCCGCCGCTTCCGGGGTGGCGTGGTCTTGCGTCCAACCGCAGTAGCAGAACGCGACGGCGGTACCGTCTTCATTGGTGTCAGTGTCGGCGTAGCACATGATTAGACTCCCGTTTCCAAGAAGTTGAATGACGCGCCGGGTGAGGAATTCGATTCGAGCTTTCGCTTTTCCGGCGACACAACAAAGATAACTCGATCACGGGACGCCGCGCAATAGGTTTCCACTTTTGATTCGGCGAATTTCAAGAAAAGAAATTCGCATTGCCGATCGAATATGCATTCCGCATTGTATCCGTAGGCCAGGGGCGGTTCTACCCGCAGAGAAATGGCGGAACAAATCAAGCTCGAAGCGCCGGCTTCTACTCATTAATTGAGATAATGGCAAAGGCAGGTGAGGGCCAGTTGAGGCGAGTTGATCGACAGAGCATGCAACCACGGACGACGAGAACGGTCGAGAGAACGCAGACGACGGGCCTGATGTGTTTACCTGCTTGATGTCAAGCGAGTCTGGGATACCGACGGATCCCCTTGCAGGTACCTTGACCTGCAACAATCGAGGCAACAGGGGGATCCGGCTTAGTCGGCCACCGGAGGGCGAGCCTGATCGGCAGGCTCGGCGGCACCCCGATCGGCGCAGTGCTGGCGCCTTGCCATGCCAGAGACCGGGTACGCGAGGTTCGCATTGAGAGTCGATACCTTGATACCTCGGCGCGAGACATCGACGTTCCCCACCGCCGGGCACTCTGACCGTTTCCGAATATTGCACAGGCTCCGTCGACATCCACACAAAAAGAACAGATTGAGTCTCTTTCTGCCACCAGACCATCGGCAGCATCAACCGCGACGTTAGCATCGATTCCCGGTCGCGCATCCGATCGGAAATCGAGGTATTTTGCGGCGCTGGACGCTCATCCCCGGATTCGCGGACCGGTTCCGCACTGATTCGCAATACTGGCGTGGTGGCCGCGCAGTCGATGGGCGAGGTCGAGAGTCTCGGCAGTCGGCGTGATATCGAGTTCTGCCAGGCGTGTCTGCAACAAAGTAAGAGTTCGGGAGATCGCGTCATGCCGGCCGAGGAGGTGCTGCAATCGCATGATGTCGCGGTAGAGCAGTTCGTTGTGCGGATCGAACGAGCGCGCGGTTTCGAGCAGGTCGAGGGTGTAGTCCGGGTCGTCGTCGACGCGTGCGCGCGCGAGTGCGGCCACCGCGTCCATGGCGTCGCGGCGAGTGGCTTCGCGGGCGGCGACGAGCCATTCGGCGTCGAGCCCGTCCGCCAAGGGACCGCCGTAGGCGGCGATGATCGCCTCGTAGACGGAGTGGCGGTCGCCCGGCCCGCTGGTTCGGCGGCCGGCTACTGCGTCGGCGAAGTGCCAGTAGTCGACGTCCACCACCGCCGGGTCGAGCCGGTAGTGGCCGTGCTCGACCAGCACTGCCTCATCTGCGGCGCCTTCGGTGGCAGCGTAAACGGCGCGCCGGATCCGCGAGAGGACCGTACGGAGGACGCTTGCCGGGTTGCGGGGCGGGGCGGCGGGCCACAGGGCGTCGATGATGCCGTTGCGGGATATGCCGGTGGGATGCACGGCCAGGAGGACCAGCAGCTCGACAAGCCTTCGGGTCAGCTCACCCGACATGTCGCGCAGGTCGTCCGGGCGATCGGGTTCGGGGCGCCAGTGCAGCGTCGGAGGGCCGAATACCGTCATTACCAGGGTTCTGACGGCGGCTTTGACCGATGGACTGTCCGGATCGCCGCGTTCTCCCGCCACGGCAACCGGCGTCGGCCGAGCGGTAATCTCGAGACGCCCGGCTTCTGCGGGATGTGTACGGCTGGCAGGTTCCTCTCCTGCGAGTTCGCTCGGGTGGCCCGTGGGGTTCTGTGTCGCTCGCAGGAACGCCAGCAGCTCGCGGGTTGCGGAGTCGGGCAACGTGAAGGCGCGGGAGCCGCGGAGAGGCTCGCCGAGGCCGGGATTGGTGGCGGAGATGATTCCGCCGGCGGTGATGTACGCGGTGACGCCGGGACGCCACTGGCCGAGCAGCAATGCGGTGATGCCGCCGCGCGCGCCGTTGTCGAGCAGGTGTTGCAGCCGTGCCTGCCGGTTGCTGTCGTGCGGTGGTGACGTGACCAGTACGGTGGCTCGGCTTGGCTCTGCCTGACGCCGTTCGGCTTCGGCCAAGGCCGTGTCAAGGTCGGCGGTGACCTCGACGGTGACCGGCAGAGCCGGAGCTGGTGTTGACGTGCCGAGCAGGCGGCCCAGGTCCGCAGAAGGCACGAGGACCGACGGCGAACTTCCGGCTCCCGGTAGAGCGGTCAAGACTGTGAGCAGGAGAGCCCGTGCCGCGGCGTAGCCACCGGGACCGACGAGCCCGAGCCCGTGCGCGCTGGCCAGGTCGATGGCCACGTCCACGCCTGCGGAGACCTCTCGGTCCGCTGGCCGGTCGGCGGCCCCTTCGACGGCGATGTCGACCGTCGAAGATGAAGATTCGAGAGGTGGCGTACCGATGAGACGGTGGCCGCGTGACGCGACGAGCTGCAGCCGTCCCGCGGTATCCGGTACTGGCTCCTGGGGTTCCCCGGCGGCTTCCCCGTCCGGTGGATCGTCACTGCCGATCGCCGCGTGTTCGTCGTCGATCTGCTGAGCGTCCAGGTGAGCCAGCCGAAGCTGGTACACCACGGGCGTGACGGGAGGGTCGTCCTGTCGGCGGCCGCTTCCGGGCCGGTAGCGGGTGTGCCGTCGCCTGCGCGCTACCAGGAGCAGGGTGCTGACGGCGGCCGCCAGGGTCAGGCCTACGAACACCTCGCCGCTCCCCCACGTCACGGCCCCCGGCGTGCCTTCGTGCGCTACGCCGCTCGCCGGGCGGGGTGTGCCAGGCGCCTGCGGCGAAGGCTGCGACGGGCTCACGGAGGCTGGAGGTTGCGGGTCGTGACGGTCTTCCTGCGGGAGAAGCGATGGCGCTGCGGGCCTCGCCGTTGGTGGGGCGACGGGTAGGCGAAGAACGTCGCCAGGGTGGATCACGTTCGGGTTGGACAGGGCGCGCCCGCCAGGCTGGACGCTGCCTCGGTTGAGGGCCCAGATCTCCGGCCAGCGGTCGCCGTCTCCGAGGCAGCGTTGCGCGATCCGCCACAACGTGTCGTGCACCCCGCCGTCCGGGGCGCGGACCCGTTCGGTACCCGCCGCCGGAGAGGGCGGGGATGGCTTCGGGCCGCGGTCCCCGGGGGATGCGGTGGCATCCGCGGACGGAAAGAGCGGACCAGCGACCGACTGGCCACCGGAGGACGAGATAGGGGCGGCGTCGGCTGTGCGGCTGAGCAGCGCCAGCAACAGCGTTCCGACAAGGACCGCCGCCACACGCCGAAACGGCCAGGTGCCGGCTCTCCGCGGCGTGCCGCGGAGAGCGTCGACCGTGCACACGACGACGTCGGCGACGAAGACCAGCCACACGCCCCAGTCCAGGCAAGCGAGGATGTCGAGCAGGAACCGTTTCGACATCGGCGCCATCAGCGCGGCGCCGATCTCGTCCAGGTGCAGCAGATGGTCCGGCAGTGGCCAGCCAACACAGCCGATCAGCGCCCAGGGCAGACCGGCCACCAAACCCAGCAGCAGCACCGCCGCGCTCACACAACGCACCGTCCGGCCCAGCGGGCGCGACGAGGCCGGTGTGCGGGGCGGCGAGCTCATCAGCTGCCCGCAGAATCGTCGACTCGCGCGGCGAGCGCCGAAGTGGTGCTCCGCGGGTTCGCGCCGCCCGTGTCCTTGCCGCCGTCCTGGCGCTTACGACGTCGGGCAGGCTTGACGGCCTGCTCCCGCCAGCGGCTGAGGTCAGCAGCCGGGATGTCGGTGACGTCAGCCAGCTCGGGCACGTCGATGACGTCACGGGCTGCCGTCAGCACCTGGCCGAGTTCACGTTCGAGCTCGGCGAGCTGTCCGGCGAGGTCGACGTGCCGGCGGGCGAGCAGGCCGACGGTGGTGGCCGCCTGCGCTCGGCGAGCCTTGCGCACGGAATCGGTCTCGCTGAGGCGGCGGGTGATCTCCTCTTCGGTGGACACCATGACCAGGTCCTCCTTCGGTCGAAATGCGGTCAGGGTTCGAGTTCGCCGACTCCGCGCTGCGGGCGGGCGGAGCCGCGGCCGTGGACGCGGATCTCGGCGACGCCGATCAGGGAGAGCAGCTGGGTCGGACAAGTTTCGGTGACCTCGACGGACACTGTGTCCCCGGAGACGGATACGGAGCCGGTCGCCCCGGCGTCGCCGAGGTACTTCTGCGCCAGCTCACGTGCGCGCCCCGAATCAAGCCGAACTGCGCTGGTGGCGCGATAGGTGCCGAGATCTACGGCTTGGGCACCGGCGCGAGCTGCGGATTCGGCTTGACCGGTGGCGCGGACCTTGGCGGCCAGCGCGAGGCCGCCGTCCAGGCCGAGTCCGGCCAGGGCCATGAGCCCCAGCGTCAGCACGACAACGAAGGCCGAGACGCGTCCCTGCTCCGCTCGCCACCACACCGCGCCGCATCGCGCCTTCATCCCGCACCTCCGGCGGCGGACTGGGAGCGGAAAACGTCGATGATTTCGGCGGCAGAGGCGGAGAGCGTTTTCGTGCCCGGGACGCCGAGGACGAGCGCCTGGCCGAAGTCGACCGTGCATCGCACGCTGACGACGACCGTGGTCCCCGCCGTCGCCGACGTAGCCGTGTTCACGGCGATCCCGCGACAGACCACGCCGGCTCGAGCGAGCGCCGCGGTGGCAGTCGCCTCGGACGCCGCGGCCGCGGCGGCAGGCGTGCGCTGCAGGCTCGCGGCACGAGCGGCCTGGTGCGCGGCGTCGTCGAGCCGCAGCCGGGCATCGACGCCGCGGTGGACGACCACAGCAACGAACACCAGCAGAATCACCAGCACCGGCGTGAGCAAGACGGCTTCGGCGGTCACCGAGCCACGCTCGGCTCGCCACCAACGAGCCGACAGTGCGGCGGTCACCGGACCGGCTCCCCGTCGTCGGCCGGGCGTTCCCAGGGAAACGATCCGGCTCCCGACACGTCTCGAGCAGCGGTGACGAACGCGAAGCAGGACCTCGGCAGTTCTTCGGCGGAGTCCGCGACCTGCCGTATCGACGTGGCTCGCAGCTCGGCGGTAACGGCGAAGGTGCGTTCGGCGAGCTGGGTGTGGCGGAGTCTTGCCTCCCAGGCCCTCGTCAGGGTCACACAGCCGCGCAAGTGGAAGACCAGCTCGTCGAGCGCCTCGTCGAACTCGGCGAGCGCCTTGACCGCCGTCGACGCGAGCTCGGTCTCGTCCGGTATCGCCGCGAGCTGCGCCACGTGCCGACGCGCAGGCCGGGATCGGGCCAAGCACGCCAGCGCCTCCCACGCGAGCCGGTGTGCTCGGTCGGGCAGCTCTGGGTCAAGCCAGTCCCGGGCTTCCGTGGTGTGCAGCTCGCGAGTGAGGTCGATCAGCAGGAAGGCGGAGCGCTGGGCGGCGTCACCGAGATCACTGAAATCACGGCCACGGAGGAAGAACACGTCGGGCTGGCGTTCCAGCCGGCATCGGCGTCCGTGGGGATGGTCGTGGTCGATGTCCAGGCACAGCATGTGGATTGCCGCGTCACACAGACCGCTCACCACGAGCGCGGCAGCGGCGCCGACGAGCAGAGCGCCCGGGAGCGTCTCGGCGATACGAATCGCCAGGACCAAGGTGACCAGCCCGGCTGCGCAGCGAATCGTGAGGCATCGTAAGGCGAACATGCGAAGCGACTCAGTTTGCCAGCGTTTCGCAGTGAGGGCCGGATTCCAGAGCATGACGTCCGGTCCGTCGGCGAAGTCGCCATCGGTCACCGACTCAGGTTTTTTCAGCAATGTCACGGTCTTCTCCCTTCGGATCAGGCGTCCGGAACGAATCGTTCGACCTCGCCTGCGGTTTCGGCGTGCACGTGCAGGTGCACGCCGGGCAGAACCGCGACGGCCTCGCCCTGCACGCTCACCGCTGCCGAGGTCGTGGTGCGGACGATCTCGATCCGCGGCGAGCGCAGCGGCCCTCGGGCGAGGTCGTCGAGCAGCCGTTGACCTGCGTCATGCCCAGCCGCGACGGTGCCGGCCTGCACGCGGGTCGCAGACAGGGCCTGGGACGCGGCCGCCTGGGCGACGTGGGTGGCGTGTGACCAGAGGGCGAACTGGATGATCGCCAGCAGCGCGAGCAGCAGTAACGGCGTCGCGATCACCAACTCGGCGGTCACCGCGCCCCGCTCCCCCGCCAGCGCACACCGGACGCGACGCCAGGCAGCTGCGGTGAGACCGCGCGCGGGCACGTCAGCCGCCGAAGCCGAGGTCGATGCTGTTCGCCTTCGCCGTCAGCTTCGCCGCGATGATCGCGATCAGCGCGATCGCCAGCACGGCCATCAGGGCCGTGACGATGACCGTGGTCGTGATCTCGCCGCGGTCGTCGTCTTCCAGCACGCGCAGGATGCGGGCGGTGACTAGGTTCCAGAGGATTCGGATGTGAAGCAGCATGGTTGTCTCCTGTGGACTTTCAGAGGCCGTTGAGGACCTGCGTGACGGCCGGATAGGCGATGAACCCGAGGAAGCCGAGGAACAGCAAGGTCACCGGTAAAGCCATGCGTTCGGTCGCGGCTTGTGCTTCGGCCTCGGCGTCGGCGACCAGGTGCGTGCGCAGCGCGCCGGCCTTGGCCGACAGCGAGGCGCGGATCTTGGCGCCCTCGGTGCCGGCGAGGGCGAGCGACGCGGCGAGTTCGGCGAGCTCGGCGATGTCCAGCTCCTCGCCGAGCCGGCGCAGCGTCGCCCAGGGCGTGGTGCGGGTCAGCTGGGCGGCATCCAGCGCGCGACGGAGCTGGATGAACGCCGGGCCGTGCCCGACATCGGCGGCCGCGAGCAGGGCGGACTCGACTCCGGCGCCGCCGGCGAGGGTGATCCAGACGAGGTCCAGGAACGCCGACAGCGCCGCGCGGAACTCTGCACGTGCACGCCCGGCTTTCGCCCGGACCTCGAGGTCGGGTACGAGAAAGCCGGCGATGGCCAACAGGATCGCGACGACGAACGGCAACTCCACGCCGAACTGAAGGTCGCCAAGCGCCAGCAGCCCCTGAAGCAGCAACGGCGCGAGCAGCCCCGTGCAGCACAGCACGACCTTGACGGCCACGTGCGCGTCGGCGCCGCGGCCGAGCACGCGCAAGTCACGTTCGAGGATCTCCCCCGGCAGGCCGAGCGCGCGCAGGCCGGGTAGGACAGGTCGTGCCAGGGCGGTAGCCCACGTCGCGTCGGTGACCTCGGTGAGCGGAGCTGTCTCCGCGAGGCGGCCTCGAAGTGTCGGCTGCGGCAGGATCGCCCAGGTCAAGACCAGCCACAGGCCGAGTCCGGTGCCGATGCCCACCAGGATGACGGCGATCATGCCCGCTCACCTCCCCAGCCGGCTGCCGCCGCGGCCGGCTCGGGTTCCGGCGACTCGCGAAGGGAAAGCACGCGCGGTGCGCCACGGCCGGCCACGATCCGGGTCAGCCAGGAGAATCCGCCGCCGAAGAGCGCGCCGATGACGAGCAGGACGGCTTGGCCGAGCGGGCTGTCGTAGGCGGTGAGGTAGCCGCGGTTGAGGGCCACGACGCCGACCGCGAACGCGATCGTCGTGCCGACGATGACACGGACTGAGGTGCGGGTGCGGGCGCGGCCGGTTTCGACGCGCATGCGCATCGCCGCCTGCGCGCGGGCGGCTTCGGCGAGGGAACCGAGGAGGTCGCCGAGCTGCCGGGCTTGGTGCTCGGCGGCCAGGACCAGGGACGCGATGACCAGGTCCGCCGCCGGGTCGGCCAGGTCTTCGGCCAGCAGCCGCAAGGCCGGGACGAGGCGGTGCCCGCTGCGCAGCCGCAGCGCGAGGGTGGCGACGTCATCGCGGATCGCCGCCGGTGCCAGCGGTGCGGTCGCGAGGATCGCCTGCTCCAGGCCGGCCGCGGCCGACAGGGTGTCGCGCAGCATCTCCGTCCAGGACGCGACGGCCTCGATACGGGCGACCCGACGAGCGTGAGCACGGTCAGGCCCCACGAGCGTCGGCAAGAACCAGACCGCCGCGGCGGTGAGCACGCCTCCCACGAGCCAGCTGGTCGCGACGCCGGCCACCAGCCCGGCGCCGACGGCGATCACCAGGCGGAATCCCCAGCGCCGGTCGGTGCGCCACGGCAAACCGCTGCCGCTTGTCGACCGCAGTCCGGGCGCCAGCGGAGGCCGTCGGAGCCCCACGAGGACGAGCAGCAGTCCCACGGCGGCGCCGAGCCCGGTGACGGCGCCGATCACGGTGCTGGTCACGACGCCCACCACCCTTCCGGCCTCGCCAGCAGGTCGGGGTCGAACCCGGCGTCGACGAGGTCGTCGAGCGTGCCCGCGCGCAGGGCGCCCGCGACCGGGCGCGCGCGGAGGTCGGAGCCGGGACGGTAGATCTCATTGGACACGACGGTCCCGCCGTCGGCGTCGACGACCTCGCGGATCGAGGAGACCACCCGGGTCGTGCGGTCGGCGGCTTTGGCCAGGTGCACGACGAAGTGCACGCTCGAGGCCACCAGCAGCGCGGTCGCCTCCAGCGGCAGCCGCTCCGCGCCCTGCGCGGCGTAGGAGGCGAGGCGGGTGAACGCGATCTTCGAGCTGCTCGCGTGCAGGGTCGCCATCGAGCCGTCGTTGCCCTGCGACATCGCGTTGCACATCGGGATCACCTCCGGCCCGCGGATCTCGCCGACGATCACCCGGTCGGGAGACATCCGCAGGCCCCAGCGGACGAGTTCGGCCTGGCTGACCGCGCCGGCGCCCTCGACGTTGACCTCCCGTGCCTGCAGCGCCGTGACGTCGGCGTGGCGTGCCGAATCGATGCCGAGGCCGAGCTCGAAGGCGTCCTCGATGGTGACGATGCGCTCCAAGGGGTCCATTTCGGAGGCCATCGCGCGCAGGAGGGTCGTCTTGCCGATGCCGGTGCCGCCGGTGATCAGGACGTTCTTGCGGGCCCTCACGAGCGCACGGAGGAACCGTTCGAGGCCGACGTCGAGGGTACCGCGGCGGCGCAGCTGGGCGAGGCTGGTGGTGAGGTAGCCGTGGCGGCGGATCGAGCACGCGGTCATCCCGCCGGCAGTGAGCCCCAGCACCGCGAACAGCCGCTCCCCGCCCGGGAGCTGGAGGTTCAGCGCGGGTGAGCCGCGGTCGAACCGGCGCTCCTCCGAGGACGCGCGGGCGGCGAGGGTGCGGATCAGGTCGGTCAGCTCATCGTTCGAGGCCGCGACCGGGGCGACCTGGGCGCGGGAGCCGTCGGCGTACTGCACGAAGACGCGGTCGAAGCTGTTGACGTTGATCGTCTCGACCGCGGGATCGTCCAGCAGCTGCTGGAGGCCGCCCAGGCCGAAGACCTCGTCCAGCACGGCCTCGGCGACGCGCGCCTCGACCTCGGCCGGCAGCAGAACGCGCCCCGCTCCGAGCTCGGCCTCGCTGTGTGCGGCGCTCGCGGCCCGGAGAACGTCCTGGGCGAGTTCGCGCCGGCGTTCGACGGTGACCGGGCTCGAATCCTCTTGAGCACGGCCTGGCAGCTCGGCGGCAAGGGCCTGGCGGAGGTGGACGCGGAGCCGCGCCTCCGGGGCTCCGTCCGGTGCGGCAGGTCGGCGGTGTTCGTCGAGCACGGTCATGACGATGCGTCCTTCCTGAGTACGACCCCGTTGTGCAGCAGTTCCGGCGGGGCGACGCGGACGCCGGACATCTGGACCTGCTGCGGGGGCACGCCGGGAATCTGTGAGCCGGCAGCCGGAGGATGCGGAAGGGCAGCCGCCTGCGTCGGGATGGTGTCGTCGAGCAGAACTCGAGCGATGATTCCGGCGGCGCGGACGAGTCCGCCCTTCCTGTGTCGTCCGGGTATGCCGTGACCGGTGCGGGCCGTGACCGGGTCGTGGGGAATCCTCGCCATCACGGGAATCCCCAGCTCGCGCTCCACCTCCGCGGTCGGGTGCCCGTCGCCGGTCAGCACGAGGCACGGACGGGTGGCAGCTCGGCCCAGCTCGTGGATTCGGACGGCCAGGTGAGCCAGCTCATCGCTGTGCGTGCCGGAGAGCAGAAGCAGGACATCCGCGTGGCCGATCACCGGTTCCGCGGGCGAACCCGGATCCAACCGCCCGCAGTCGACGAAGATCGCCACGCCGGACTCCCGCCCGGCGCCGTACACCGGCGAACCGGGCGCGGTCAGGACGCCTAGCGCGGCGCGCGCCTGGTGGCTGCCGGGCGGACCGGACACGATCTGCGTCCCGCCTGGTAGCGGCTGTGCGTGGTTCCAGAGCACCTCGGGCTCGGCGGAGCCGCGGGCCGCGGCGGCCAGGCTGAGCAGGCCGGGCGTGGGACGCAGCCCGAATCGATGTGCGAGGTCTCCCCCGGCTGGGTCGCATTCGACGATCAGGCGGCGGGCGGCGATCGGCCAGCTGGCGGCCAGTGCCACGGTGAAGGCGGTGACGCCGGGCGACCCCTTCACGCTGGCCAGGGCGATCAACATCAGCGATCACCTCCGGCCAGCATGACCAGAGAGACCTGACCGGCCGGCACGCGGGCAAGCGCCGGTGCGCTGGCGCCGGGCAGCTGCAGCGAGACCACGGTGTTCTGGTCGGTCTCCGCCTTGACGACGCCGGTCACCGTCGCCGGCCACGCCGAGTCGTCGGCGGCGAGCTGAGTCGCCGAAGGCGGCGGCGTGGCGAGGACAACGAGGACGGGCGATCCTGGCGTGAGTTCCAGCGGGAACTGGCCGGGCTTGAGGGCGACCGCGACGACCGCGTACCCGGCGGCGGGAATCGTTGCTGGGCCGAGGCTGCTCGGGGTGAGCAGGGAGCCGGGGCCGAGGCTGGTGGCCATGCGCCGGCCGAGCACGGCGGACGCTTGCTCGGTCGGCACGGTGGCGACCGCGTCGGCTGCGGAGATCTCGACCTCGTGGACGTCGGCCGGTTCGAGGACGTGCCCGACGCTTAACGGCCGAGCGACGGCCAGCACTGGTACCTGGTTCTGTGCGTTGCTCGACCACCACAGCGCGCCGCCGACGCAGACCACCACGAGCAGGACGCCGACGAGCAGGTGCGGCAGACGCCGACGGGTTCGGCGCCCGGTCGGTACCGGCGTCAGCCTTCCCTTCTTTCCCACCCACGACGGGGAACCCACCTCGGGTCCGGCGCTTTGTTCACTGGTACGGATGCTGGTCACGACGTGCCTCCCAGGCATGGTTCGGCCGCGCCGTGCACTCGAGCGAATCGCTGGTGCACAGCGGAAACGGAGATTTGAATGTGCGGGGACCGGCTGGATGTGTCAGCGGTGTCCGGTGCCGAGCGCTTGGACCTCGGCGACGCGGAAGGCCGCCGAGCCGGAGGTCGTCATATCCGGGAAGGTGCCGCTCGCCCCGGCACCCGACCACGCCACCGTCCAGTGCACGGTCGCCCGGACCGGGAACTGGTGGGCAGGTGCTACCGCCGAGGACCGGCGGTAGGTGTGACCGCAGTCCGGCGAGGCGGCAGCAGGATCCGCGCCTGACGAGAAGGGAGTCCCTGCGCCGGAGCAGTTGACGGTTTCGCCGTCTCCCATCGACCACGAGACGGAGGTCGGTGTGGCGACCGCCGTCACCGAGACGCCGGGGACGGCCGCCGTCGCTTGCTGGGTTCCCCAGCTTGCGCGGTCCAGCCACAGCCAGGTCGGCAGGCTGACGAGCTTGTCGCCGGCCGGGTTCGCCTCGATGCGCGGGGCAGGCAAGCGCAGCTGCGCGTGGGCCTGGTCGGCCAGCTCCTGCGGTGACGGCGGCGCGGCTTCCGCGGGTACCGCACCGTCCGGGAGCCAGATCGGGGCTCGGTACAAGCCGTCACGGAAGCCGGGTCCGGAACATCGGTAGACGTACCAAGAACCGCCACCGCCAGGATCCAGCCGGAGCGCGACGGTCTGCACGCCGTTCGCGGGCGGATGGTAGTTGCTGCGGACGTACGAGCATTTCGCCGAGGTGTCCTTGCCGCCGAGGATACTGTCGCCCGACGGCGGTTCCTGGCCAGGCACAGGATGTGGCACTGCAGGCTTTCCCGGCCTCGCGGGCGACTGTGGCTTCGCCCCACCGCCGCGTCCTGCACCGAGATCACATGACGGGTTGCCGCCTTGTCCACAATCGACGGTTCCCCAGCCGTCGGCGTGAGCGACCTGGGCCAGCGCAAGGAAGAAACCGAACGCGATTGCGGTGGACGCAGCGCTCTTCCTCACCCCGAGCATGATCCGACCTCGTGAACGGCGAAGGTGGTGACCTTCCAGGAGCCGTCCACTGCTTTCTTCACCAGAGCCTCGATCTGGCGGCGACCGCCAGGGCCGTCGTCGGCGGGCTGTCCGTTGTCGGCGCGGTACTTCAGCCAGTTCGTCGAGTCACCACAGTCTGCGATGGTGATGGTCTTCGGGTCGGCCGGCGGCTCTACCGCCTGAACACGCGGGTGGTTCAGCGGACGTCCTTTGGTGACCAAGCCGTTGTAGTGATCGGCGTACAGACTCCGCGAGATGGTCTGCAACGCCTCCGCGGTGGCGTTCCGAACCAGCTTGGGCGACTGCCAGTCCGAGGTCGTGGCCGCGTCGGCCATGTCGCTCCACATGCCGAGGTACGCGGCGGTGGCCTGCTGCGTCGCGACGTCGCTCGGCTGCGGTGCTGCGCTCGTGGTCATCGGCGCGCTCGACGAGGCCGTGGGTCGGCTGGGCTCGTTCGTGCTGCAGCCGGCAATCAGCAGGATCGCGGAGCCGGCGATCGTGATGCGGGCCGTTTGACGCAGGTTCATGGATTCCCCTCCCCTTGGAATGATCAGCTGGCCGCCTGGCCCGAAGGACCACCTCGGCGGAGGTTCACCCGTTGGTAGGACGAGTGGTGCGCCGACCTGGCGAGCTGGCCAGCATGGCGTCATGGGGACGGGAATCAGCGCGGACGACGTGTCGGGGGCGTGGTGAACGCCTGGCCCGCCGTCGTCGCGGCGAGCGCGGGCTTTGTGCTGGGTGCCGTCGGAAGCCTGCTCACCGGGCGGCTTCTGCGTCAGCGAGCCCGTATCGCGTCGTCGTGGTGGCTTGGCGCGATCATCACGGCGCTGGTGCTCGCCGTGCTCGGCTGGCGCATCGGCCCTCGCGGTGAGCTGATCGTCTACGCCTTCGTGCTGGCGTTGGGCGTTCCGCTCGCGATCATCGATTGGGTGGAGCATCGGTTACCTCGCATTGTCGTGGTGCCTCAGCTGCTCGGCGGTGCTGTGGGTCTGGGCTTGTTGTGCGTCGCACGCGCCGACGCGGCTCCGGGAATCCGGGCACTGTGGGCGATGCTCGCCGCGACGGGCTTCTATCTCTTGCTCGCCGTAGTGGTCGAGGGCGGTGTCGGCTCCGGTGACGTGGGCCTGGCGGCCGTTGTCGGCTTGGTTACCGGGTGGTCCGGCTGGGCAGAGCTAGCCGGCGCGCTGGTGCTCGCGTCGTTCGTGGCGCTGGTTCTTCTGCTCGTGCCGCGCAAGGGCGGCGGACGTGCAGCCGTTCCCTTCGGTCCGTGCCTCTTGACCGGGATGGCAGCAATGCTCGCGATCACCGGCTGATCGAGTTGATGCCGACGCGGCGGGCGCCGCAGAGGGGGCAAGGACGCCCGCCGCGTCGACTGGCCGAGGACTGGGAGCCGTCCTCGAGATCGTGTAGCTACGCCGGACCTTCGTACCCCGGATAGCAGCCGACTCCACGCCCACGAATGTGAGCACGTCCCGCGTTCGATCTCAGTTTTGTCACGCCGGCCCGTAGTAGCCCGGGTCGCACCCCACTCCGCCGTTCCACCACGCGCCGACCACGCGCCAGCGGATCACCGGCTGGAGGTTCGTGGTTCCCGGCCCGACGCAGTAGTGGTACAGGTTGAAGAAGATGTCCTGGACGTCCAGCATCACGGTTGACCCAGAACCGTTGTCGCAGTGGGTGTATTCACCTCCGCCAATGTACCCACAACCAGCGGTGTCGAATTTTTCGGAAGCAGTCCGCGCCGAAGCTTCCATCGCGCCGGAACAACCGATTGCCAGCATCATCGCTACAGCAATGGAAGCGCGCCGCAGAGACCTCGAAATTGACATGGGATTCTCCAAAGGACGAATAATATTCCAGCCGTTGCGCTCATTCAGAACAAGCGCCCGGTTCGGTAGGGTTTGCGATAAAGCGGGAGAGTGAGCCGGGACGACTACAAGTGGCGACCGTTCCACCTGATCGAACGTCACCCGTTTGATTCAACCAACGGGTGATCCATCACTCACCATGCTCATTGTTCAGCCTCATGGACGATCTTGGTCGCGGCGTCCCGCTGTTTGCCTGACTCGAACCCTTGCTGCCACTACTCTCACTACTGAGGGGTACGTGTCCCGTCACCCGGTGACTACATCCAGGATCAACCGGAGCGACCGCGATTACCAGGGGGTTTCTGTTTTCATGTACCGGAAACATGAAACACGGGCGACCGAAGGCGAGAGGCGAAAGAGTTTCGCGACCGAGCTTCGTGATGTGCGCATCGCTCGCGGCTTGTCGCTGGCGGACCTGGCCGCTCGCACTCACTACAGCCGAGCTCATCTCGCCAACGTCGAACACGGTCGTCGCGCTGCCACCACGGAACTGGCCGAAGCCTGCGACAGCGCACTCGATGCCGGCGGTGAGCTGCTGGCGTTGATTCCGCGTCCACGCCAGGGTGATTCGGACACGGTTACCCGTCCAGCGCAGTTGCCGGCCGCTCCGGGGCGATTCGTCGGACGGGACGAACAGCTCTCCGTCCTCGACGCCATCTCGGGGCGCACGGACAGGCTGTCGATCGCGACCGTCCACGGGCCGCCTGGGGTCGGAAAGTCCACACTGGCTTTGCAGTGGGCACACCGGGAGATCGGCGGGTTCCCCGACGGCCAGCTGTTCGCAGACCTTCGAGGCCACTCGGGACACCAATCTCCGGCCAGCCCCGCCGAAGTTCTCGAAGACTTCCTGGTCTCCCTGGGATTGACACCCGCAGATGTTCCCGCCAGCGAGGAAAAGCGGGCAGCGCTGTTTCGCACCATGACACACGATCGCTGTATTCTGGTCGTGCTCGACAACGCGGCCTCTTCGGACCAAGTACGGCCACTGCTCCCTGGTGCGGCCGGCAGCACGGTGCTGGTGACGAGCCGGATCATGCTCACGGGACTCGCCGTGCGCGCCGGCGCGACGCAGGTGGCGCTCGCACCCTTCGACGCCCATGACTCACTGCGCTTCCTGCGTGAAGTCGTGGGCCCACGGGTGGACGACGAGCCGGAAGCTGCGTTGTCCGTCCTCGATCGATGCGGTCATCTGCCGCTCGCCGTGGCTGTCGCGGCGGAACGCATCGCCGCCCATCCCATCCGCCTTTCCGAGCTTGCCGAAGAGCTCGCGGAAGAGCACCAGCGGCTCGCGGCACTGACCGCGAACGAGGACGCCGACGTACGTGCCGTCTTCTCCTGGTCCTACCGGGCCCTGCCAGTGGCGGCCGCACGGATGTTCCGGCTGCTCGGCCTCCACCCCGGCAAGGAAATCAGTGCTGCCGCGGCCGCGGCTCTCGCTGATGCCCAGCCGGGGCAGGCCCTGGACCTCCTTCGCACGCTGGCCACCTGTCATCTGGTCGAAGAAGCTGGTCGAGACCGCTTCTGGCTCCACGAACTGCTACGGGTCTACGCGTCCGAGCAAGCACTGGCCGTGGACACACCTCAAGACATCGAGCAAGCTCAGGTACGTGAGCTTTCGTGGTACTTGGACACCGCCGGCACAGCAGGGCGGGCCCTCGAACCATTCCGTCCTCCGGCCCCGGCCCGTGCTACCTCCGCGCTCGACTACGCCGACGCGTTCAGCTGGTGCGAGCAGGAGATGGCCGGCTTCCCGTCGGTGGTCGGACTTGCCCTCAAGACCGGACACCCCGGTCTCGCGTGCCGGATTTCGCAAGCGCTTTTTTCGTATTTTCACCTTCGCAAGCCTTGGACGATCTGGGACCGCACCTACCACCTCGGTTTGGAAGCCGCCACCAAGCTGGGGGACTCCAGCCTTCAGGCCGACATGCTGACCGGACTCGGCCTCGTGGAGCTGGGCCTGGGACGCCCGGAGAACGGCCGTGACGCGTTTCGCCGAGGGCTGGACCTGCTGGAAGCCGAAACCGAGCCTTCCAGGTCGGCGTGGTGCCACATCGGCATCGGGCTCGCGAACGCGGACATGGAAGACTTCGACTCGGCCAGGAGCTCACTTGAGCGCGGCATGGTCATCCATCGCGCACAGAACGATGAGCACGCCGAATCCGTGGTTCTGGTGCACCTTGCCGATCTCTGCCGAGAAGAGGGGCGCACCGATGACGCGCTCCGCTACGCTGGTCGCGCTCTGTCGCTCTGCAGGTCGATCGACGACAGGTACGGCGAGGGACTCTCGCTCTATCAGATCGGGATGACGTACTTCGCGGCCGGCCAGTTCGAAACAGCAATTCCGGAACTCGAAGAAGCGCTGTCGGCCCAACAAGCCGCGCACGACGACAAAGGCCAGGCCGACACCCTGTGGGCCCTCGCACGAACACTGATTTACCTTGGAGACAGGGACAAAGCGCGTTCTCGCCTTGAGGAAGCTGCGGACATCTTCGCAAGCCGAGGTGACCCCGCCGAGGCTGCCGTGCGAGCAAGCATAGGCGATCTGGAAACTCGGAGAGATCATTGACTTCAGACATTTTCTCAGGCCTGGCGCTGGACGGCACGGTCGACACCGACCGCACCGCGACGGCGTACGCCGCAGCAGACTTCGGCGGCATCGTCAGCAACCCGCCGCTGGCGGTTCTCCGTGCCGGATCCATCTCCGATATCGCGGCCATCTTGCCGGTCGCCGCGGCCAACGCCATCCCCGTCGTGCCCCGGGGACGCGGACACAGCAGCCTGGGGCAGGCCCAGGTGCTTGACGGTCTGGTCATCGATCTGACAGACCTGAACGAGATCCGCAACGTCACCGATGAATCGGTGACCGTCGAAGCCGGCGCGACCTGGAACTCACTGCTCGCACGAACACTCCAGGAGGGCCTGACTCCGCGTGTCCTCACCGACTACTTGGGAACGTCCGTCGGGGGAACACTGTCAGCCGGCGGGATCGGAGGTACCAGCCATCGCTACGGAGTTCAAACAGACAACGTTCTTTCCCTGGATGTCGTCACCGCCGACGGCACGGTCCGCCACTGCTCACCCACAGAGCTGCCCGACCTGTTCCACGCCACGCTCGGCGGGTTCGGCCAGTGCGGCATCATCGTGCGAGCCACGCTGCCGCTGATACCAGCACCCGCGAGTGTGCGGCGGATCAAGATCTTCTACCCCACCGTCGAAGAACTGATCACCAGTCAGCGCGCCTTGCTTGCCGAGGGGCGATTCGACTTCCTGCAAGGAGAGGTCCTGCCGACCGCCGACGGCTGGGTCTACATGCTCGATGCCGCCTCGTACTACACGCGACCAGACGAGCCCGATCAAGACTCACTCCTTGCCGGGCTTGGTTTTGCCACCTCTCGCGACAAGGTCGAGGACCTGGGCTACTGGGAGTTCGCCACGCGGCTGGATGAGACCGTGACGTACCTCGAAGGCACCGGCGAATGGCAGGCGCCACACCCGTGGCCCAACTTACTGGTGCCCGACGCGGAGATCGACGCTTTCACCAGCGAAGTCATGAGCGGCCTCGAGCAGGCCGACATGGGCGCATCCGGTTTGATCCTCATCTACCCGGTATCCACGGCGGCTCTCACCACTCCCCTTTTCCGCAAACCGGAGGGGAGCACCCTCTACCTGGTCGCTGGGCTTCGCTTCGCGACGGACCGGGTGCAGGCCGACAAGATGGTCTCCAGTAACCGGCGCTGGTACGACGTTGCTGTCAGCCTGGGCGGCACCAGCTATCCCACCGGGGCCATTCCCTTCACCAGCGCCGACTGGACGCGCCATCTCGGCTCGACGCGGGCGACGCTCGCCGAGGCCAAAGCTCGGTTTGATCCGCTGGGTTTGTTTCCACGCCGCTTTGGTCATCCCACGAAAGCCGGTGGTGAGCGCACGCCGGGCCGGCTCAACGGCCCGGCCGCACCCAAACAGTGAACCGATCAGTTCACCACCGGGCCAGGGTTCCGCACACGACCGCGACCATCGACGGCTCCATGGGCGCCTGACCGGCCCGGGACGAGGATCGACGCAGGAGCACACCGACGCCCCGGCCGAGGCCGTCGACCAGACCGCGATGAGTCCCCGGGTGCGCAGCTCCACTCGCCCCCAGCCGAGGAGAACACCCACGCTCGGCGCGAGCTTGACGTCTCGCGGTGATCGCGGCGACGATCACCTCGACGACGTACCGACGCGGCAGAGCTGCCGGCGCCGAGCTGCGGGCGATCACCGGGCCGGCGGACGCGGCGAGTCCCAGTCCGATGAGCAGGCGAACTGCCACGCCCACAGCGACCCCACCTCCTCGCCGGTCCCCGCGGTCTCCGCCGACGCCGCGGTACCGGACACCGACCTGGCCTGGCCTGGCCTGGCCTGAATGATCCAGCAGTGCGTGCTGTGGGACCTGCAGCGCTCCTCGACTCGATGCCCGGCCTCAGCCACATCAGCCTCAACCTCCAGCCCGCAACGCGGTGGGCTGATTCATCGAGCAAGCGCCCGGCCGAGCAGCGGCCCCGTTCGGGGGCGTCGTCCATGACGCCGACAACCTGTGGACGTCCCCTCCGAGGTGGCCCAGAAGCGACTGCGCCAGTTCCTTCCACTCGTTGGCGGCGCCCCCGCACTGCGCCTCGCCCGACTCTTCCTGCGGCGTTGCGGCCACGGAAGAAGTCACCTCTAGCGCTACCCGAACGGTGGCAGCCCAATCCGGCAGCCTGCTCGTACCGTCGAACACGAGCAGGCACCTTGTGGTGCCGCACCGTACGCGCGGAGGGAGCGGACGATGCTGGTGCGGGTACAGCCGGGCACCGGATCAGCTGCGCACGGTCTCTCCGGCGCCGAGGCGAAAGTGCACGACATGCTGGCCGGCTGGGCCCACGGCACCCCGCACGCGATCGACGGCCTGGCGCTGCTGAACGTCAACATCCCCGACAAGAGCACGACCCGGCAGATCGACGGGCTGCTGTTCCTGCCCACCGGCCTGGCCGTGCTCGAGGTCAAAGGCTTCACCACTCCGCAGGCCGGGATGCTGACGATCCCGCCGAACGGGCCGTGGCTGGTCGAAGGCGAGCCGGCAGCGATCCACACACTGGCCGGGCTGCCAAACCCCGGCGAACAAGTCAAAGCCGGCGTCTACGCGGCCAAGCGCGTCTTCGCCGACATCCCCGGCGACGGTGACAGCTTCATCCGGGGTCTGGTCGTGCTCGCCGCCACCGGCGCGATCGAACTGCCACCGGGCAAGGACCTGGCGGGTTACGGCATCGACGTCGCCCTGGCCCAGCCCACCAGCCTGCGCAAGGTTCTCCACCGCTACCGCGCCCAGGCCCCGGTCTGGACCGCCGACGGCGTCGTGGCCGCCTGCGCAGCGCTCGCCCTGGTCGAACTGGCACCCAGCCGCGCCGAGCTGCTCGCTGAAGGATTCAGCGAACACCTCCCGGCCCCGCCCTCCCGGCCCGAACCGCCGATCAAGCCACCGATCTCACCGCCGTTCAGTCCTGCACTCGGCGACCCGGAGCTGGAGTCGCCCGTGCGAGGCACAGGATCCCCGTACCGGCGCGTGACACCACCGCCGCTGCAGTCCGTGTCCGCCACCACGACCACCCGGGCAAGCGCGCCCGCACTGCCGGCACAGGCTCCCCCGCGGCGAGCCCGGCAGGTGCCTGCCAGTCACAGCCTGCCGCCGTCGAAGACCCCACCACCGCCCCCTCCGGCGCGTCCGGAAACGCGGCCGCTGTCGGTGCCCGAGCCTCAGGTAGCCACGCGACGGCTGCAGCGCCGGGTTCCGTGGGGATTGATCGTAGTGCTCGCTCTGATTAGCGCGATCGGTATCACCGCCGCGATCATCGTCGGTCAAGTCTTCCACGGAAGCTGAGGTCATTACAGCGGGGCGTGCTCAGCTGAGCAAAACGAGCGGCATTCACCTCCGCTGTCCCTGGACCGCAGGAATCGCGCTTGTGGTCCGCTGGTTTCAGCCGTGCGCGGCCGCCACGGCGTCTCGGCGGCCCGGTACGCCGTCCGGGGTGCCGATGACCTCCTGGTCGAGGAAGTGAAGTTCGAAACGCGCCGAGTCGTACCCTCCGGCGTCCCACGCAAGGTCGCTGTCACCGACTCGCCACTCGCGACCAGATGCTCGCTCCTTCAGCAACCATGCCACGAGAACCTCCTGGTTGAGCGTCCGACCTCAGCGATGCGAACCTACCAAACTTAGAACACGCGTTCGACCGACTCGCCTAGCGAGGCTCGAGGCTCGCCTTTGCCATCTCGGTCACCGTCGGCTGCGCTATCGGGCCAGACCAAAGTCAGCGGCCTTGAACCTGCCGGGAGCCGATCAGCCAGAACCGAAGGAGACTGGCCGACGACCTCTGAGCCTGGAGCTACTCGACTCGTCGCAGCCCACCGTTGACAACGCTGACGCCGAGAACCCGGGCCGTTCGCGACCTGCGAGATCGTCAGCGCGACGCGTCAGATCGCGGACGAAGCCCGCCATCTCGGGGCCTGCCTCCCCGTCGACTACTTCACCGCTGAGTCGAGAAACGCCGCCCAGCCTGCCTTCGGCAGGACCAGGAACCCGCCGCGCGGGTCCTTCGAGTCGCGGACGGCAACCACAGCGTCAAGGGACGCCACCTCCACACACTCGTTGCCGCCCTCGCCGCTATGGCTGCTCTTCCGCCACGCCGACTCCGGCAGTTGCGCCACGTCCACCTTCGATCTCCAGTCCGTTGATCATTCGGCCGCCCCGATGATCTCGGACAGCAGATCACGGGATTCGTCCGAACCCTCCGCCGTCTCCCACAGTTCGTCGAAGGCATCGGCGTACGGCTCGATCTCAGCCTCCTGCTCAAGATATATGCCCGTCCCGAGCAGCTCGACGTAGCCGATGTCTGGCTCGTTCGCGGCAAAGCCCAGGATGCTAAACGGGTAGCCCATCGCGCGATACGCACCGCTCGTACTCTTGATGACGCGGATGTCGACGTTGGGTAGGTCCATGAGCTCGGCGATCCGCCGGAGCTGGCCCAGCCAAGTCGCACGGCCACCCACCTCGATCCTCAACACGGCCTCGGTCAGCACGCATCGAACGCGGAGCGTCGTCCCGTCCTGCACCCGACCTTGGCGCTGGATGCGCGCGCGAACGCGGTCTTCACTCCGCCCGTTGTCGGTCTTCGCGATCAGCTCTTCGATGGCCCGGGCGTAGTCCGCGGTCTGAAACAGACCAGGCATCACGTCGACCTTGAAGATCCGCACTTCCGCAGCCTCGGCTTCGAGCGCCACATACTCGCGAACGTCGGCGGCGAAGGCGTCGTCTGAGACCTGCTCCAGCCAGCGTGCACTGCCGACCGTCTGCGCATCCCGGAACAAGGCTTCGCGCTCTTCCACGGATCGGCCGAAGTGGAGGGCAAGGGTCATGACGTCGGCCGGAGTGGCCGGCAACTTGGCTCCTTCGATGCGTGACTGCTTCGCATTCGACCAACCGACGGCGTTCGCGACCTCCTGTTGATCCTGGCCACTCTCCTTGCGCCAGGCCAGGATCGTGCGCGCGATCCGGCGCATGCGGACGCCCGATGGCTTCGGCTTCACTTCGTCGGACAAGAGCACTCCCTCTTCTCGGTCTCAATGAGCCTACGACAGTCGTGAGAACTTGCACGGTAACCCGCATAGGTGATCGTGCAAATTTACATTCAAGACCCCTTGTCATCTGTGCAAATTTGCGCGACCGTGATCACGTCACTGAACCACAGGCGACGACGTCACGATTACCACCAGCAGGCCGACAGCGGAGCTGCGGAATCTCCCGGATCTGAATTGCGGCCGCCCCGCTGGCAGTCCGCCACACCGAAGCGTGCGTAGAGCTAATCCCATCTCTCGTCAGGAGGTGATTCAACTTGCTGCATAACGAAAGCCCGCAGCTTGACGAAGTTGACCCGTGGACCGTAGACGACCCTGAGTGCATCCTCCTCCGCCGCGTGCTCGCCGGGTTGCACCGAATGTCCACCTCCGCTCGACCGCCGGTCTCAGTGAACGCACCCACGCCCTGGGCAACGGCACAGCTCGTCGAGGCGATCCAGACGACGCAGACGTGGATCGGGCTGCTCGCGGTCAGGCTTCAAGACGGCACGGCGAGCCGGGCTGACCAACGCTGGACTGCCGACAAGGTCGAGGAGCTACTCGGCCTTCTCCAGTCCCCCGTTTCGGATGCCGCTTCGGGATTGTGACGACGCTTTCCTTCTCCCAGACAGGCACACAGTATGACAAACGGACCTTCACATCGACCCGCTCTTCACGTGATCGGCCGAGAAGTGCGGGAGATCCGTACAGCTCAAGGGATCAGCCTTCGCGAACTGGCTCGTAGGCTGGGACTTTCGCCTGCCTTGCTTTCCGCCTGGGAAACTGGGGAGCGCAGGCCCGAGGATGCCACCCTTGCTCAGATCCTCGGATACCTACGCGTAGCACCACGTGCTTATACCTTCCTTATGCGGCTTCACGAACAGTCCGGATGCCGGACCTATGTGGAAGCCAACGAGCCTGGTACGCCAAGCCTTCAGATGGCGTACGAACGGCACGCACTGCGCACCTTGGAGTGGGCGCCGCGGGTCGTACCGGACTTGCTGCAGCCCTACGAGTATGCCCATGCAGTTCTGGCCTCACACGTCGATCGGCCTGACGTCATCGACGAGGAGATCCTGGCGCGGCAAGTCCGTCGAATCGACCGAGATCACCGACACCGACACACGGTCCTCTTGGGCGAGGCAGCCGTCGCATCGAAGATCGTCCCGTCGGAGAACGCGGAAGCTCGGCCAGATCGGATAATTGACGCGACCCAAGCTCACCGTGCCGATATTCGCGTTGTGCCAGAGGAAGCATGCCCCATGGGGACGATCGAACCTTTCGTGATCCACGAAACGGCGGAAAACATCTTCGCCGTTATCTTGCGGCATCACCACACGACCGTCTATTCGTCTGCCCCAGAGACAGTCGACCGGTATTGGTCGACTTTCGATTCATTGCGACAAGCCGCTGTCGGCTACGGACTGGCCGGGTCGCCATGACCACTGCGGACTGCCGAGGACGCATCTTCGAGGGCATTCCGGCGAGGGTTGAGCAGGTGCGCGGCAACGCAGCGCTGCCGCGCATGGACGCAGACGAAGGTGCCGCGACGATCTCCAGGGTGGGCAGTCCATGACGACAAAGGAACGGATCACTTCAGCTCACGAACGGGCATCGTAGTGACCGCCGCGATCTACCTAGACCCGCTGGTGTTTCGCCCGGTCGTCAACGGGACGTGGCATCGACCACGGCACAGCGGTATTCCGCAGCCCGGCGACACCATAACCATGCTCTGCGGTGCGTCCGGCGCGGCGGAATACCGACCATCCGACGAGCGGCGACGCGGGGCGGCGTATCGACAATGTGATTCCTGCGACGAGATCTTTCGACAGAAACAGGGAATTCCCTCTTGGACGGATCGCGTCGGCCGGTGCGTCCGTCGCTAAGGCGTCCACAGTAGAACGAAGCGGCTAGGTCGCCGGTGCGAGTAGGCCTCACAAACGACCAAGAGCCGCGCGCTCGGGGTCGCCGGCCTTGCTCAGGTCGCTGATCCCGGTCAGCAGTGAATGCGCGTGGCGAAACTTGCCACCGTCGCTCGGGGCTCAGGCAATCGCGGCGCGGCGGTCGTCCACCCAGCCGAGCACCGCAAAGGTCTGTCCTGCCAGGTACCCCTGGATCCCCGCAAGCGGGTACGAGATCACCTCGTCGGGCAGGTTGTCGAGCGGGAACCAGTCAACGGCCGAGCACTTGTCGGGTTCGCAGTTGCGAGGCTCGCCGGACCAGCGACGAGCCTCGAAGAAAAAACCGAGCCGCGGTACCGGACCGGATCCGGCGACGTGCAATGTGTGGACGTGCCGCAAGTCGGCCGGATCGATCAGCACACCGATCTCTTCGGCGGCCTCCCGAGCCGCACCCGCCGGCAGAGACTCGCCGGCATCGAGCTTGCCTGACGGCAGATGCCACATTCCGCCGCCGTAGGTACCGCGCCGCTGCGTGAGCAGCAGCTCGTCGCCACGAACGAGCAGAACGTGCACATCGATGACAGTGTGCTGGCCGTCGGGCATCCGGCAAGGTCCTCACGGGTGGCGGTTCTGGTCCTGCGAACCCACGGACGTCCGCAGGTTCGCAGGGCAGGTTACGCCGAGGCCACTTCGCCGGCGGGATCCGCCACCAGCTCGGCGATTCGGTTCGTGAGGTAGGTCGCGACCTGCGCGGGCGACGCCCCGGCCGTGTCAACGGTGAGCACCGGATACCCCCGACGCGCGAGCTGTTCCGCCGCCTCCTCGTACAGTTCGCTTTCTCGGCGGCTGCTGCCCTCGCCGGTGTGGAACCGGTTGTGCGCCCCGCGGGCGGCGACCCGCGCCGAGGTTACCTCGGGTGGCGCCTGCAAGATGACCGCGAGGTCCGGCCGGTCGGCCGCCGAGTTGATCGCGTCGACGAAGGCCAGCGGCACGCCGTCCATGCGTTGCAGCACGTAGGACGAGGCGACGTACCGGTCGCAGATGACGATGAACCCGGCCTCGAGCTGAGGGCGCACTTCCCGCTCGAGGTGGTGGTACCGGTCGGCGGCGACCAGGCAGGCGAGGGTGTACCCGCGGTAGGTGTCCGTGCGGTGCCGAGCGGTCTCGCCGAGCACGCCGTGCGACGGCTGTGTCGTCGCGTGCACCGGGTATCCGCGCCGGTCCAGGAACTCGCGCAGGATCCGGGTGGTCGTGGTCTTGCCGACGCCTGCCGGGCCGTCGAGAGTGACGAACACTCCGCGGTTGATCACGCGGCCGCCTTCCGGTCGAACTGCGTGCGCGAGACTGTGACCAGGTTGCGCCTCACGTAGTCGATCGGCGCGTCACTCAACTGGATGTTGACCGAGAAGTTGAACTCGTCGCGTTCGCGCATCGACTCGTCGATACCATCCGAGGTGAGGTCCACGGCGGTGTAGTTGAGGAGTTGCCCGGCGGTGTACCGGCCGGTCTTCATCAGCTCAGCCCAGTCGGGCGTACCGGGATACGGGCGGTACTCGAACGCCGAGGCCCGGAACCGGCCCGGATACTTGTCGGTGATGTCCCACAGGTCGTGAACGAGCCGCACGGTGTCGTCGATCTCGGCGCACGTCTCGGTCGGGAACCCCAGGATGAAATAGCCCTTGACGTTGATGCCGCGCTCGACGAGCCGCCGCACCACCGTGCGCGCCATGTCCGGGGTGATGCGCTTGTCGATCCGCTTGAGCATCCGCGCGTTGCCGGACTCGACGCCGAGCGCGACCTCGCGTAGCCCGTTCACGGCGAGGGTGTCGAGCATGGCGTCGCTCGTGCGGTACAGGACGTTGATCCGGCCGGTGGCGTCCCACCGCGCCCAATCGCCGACGTGGTCCGCGGTGAACGCGGTCATCATCTGCTTGATGACGCGTGGGACGCCGAGGAACAGGTCGTCGACGAACCGGAAGGCGTTCACGCCGACGCCGCGGAGCTGGTCCATCTCGTCGAGGATGTTGTGCGGTGCGCGGGTCCGGATGGTGACGTCCGGGTTCGCCGAGACCGCAGCGCCGCAGAACGAGCAGTCGTAGGGGCAGCCGCGGGCGCCGACCATGTTCGCCTCGATCCGGCTGGCGTCAGGACGCGGGTCCTGCGCGAGGTAGCGGCGATCGACGAACGGCAACCCGTTGATGTCCGGCGCGAGGTGGTGCCCGTTCTTCAGGCCGATCCCACCTGTGACCGGGGTGTGCAGGATCGGGTCGAGCCACATCACCCCGGGCAGCTCGGTTCGCCGCCGGTGATCGTCGAGCAGGGCAGCGACCCTCGTCTCGCCCTCCCCGATCACCAGGGCTTCGCATCGGCTCATCCGCCGGTCGCACAGGATGTCGGCCGGCATGGCTTTGGCCTGGTGCCCGCCGAGCATGAGCATGATGTCGCGGTCGAGCCGCTCGGCGATCCGTGCGGTGATCTCGTAGGTCGGGGCCAGCAGGTTGAACCCGACCCATCGCGGCGCGGCCGCGTTGACCAGTCGGGCCGTGCGTTCGACGCCGAGGCCGTGCGCCTCGGCGTCGAGGACGCCGACGTTGAAGCCCTGAGCGGCGGCCGCGTAGGTGGCGATGTAGGCCATGCCGAGCACAGGCAGCGTGAAGTCGTTCACCCGCGGACGTTCGTCGTAGTCGCGCAACGGCGCGTTGACGAACAGGGCGTCGATGTCGCGTGTCCGGTCGGCACCGGCGATCAGCTCAGATCGCAACTCCGGTTGCATGTCGAACTCCCCAAGCGAGGGTGAGCAGCGTCCACTCGGACAGCTGCGCGCCGGCCATCGCCTGCCACAACCACCCGAAATCGGGTTCGGGTTTCGGCCAGTCGACCGACGGGGCGAGCTTGCCCGCCCAGGTGCGCACCGCGAGGTCGGCGAACGGATAGAGGCTGTAGTCGTTGGTGACGTCGGCGACCGTGGCGCCGGCCGTCCACGGGCCGATGCGACGCACGCCCTGCACCGCGGCGACGAGCTGCTCGCCCGTCATGCCGGCCCAGTCGTCGGCCGCTTTGAGGCTCGCCTCGGCCGCGGAGCGCAGGCCATCACGGAAGAAGGTCATGCGCAGCGCAGCGAACTCGTCATCCGACAGGGCGAGAACCGTCTCGGGCGTAGGGAACAGCCACGCCGGGCCGGCCGCGGTGTCGTAGCGCTCGCCGTGGGTTTCGCAGAACCGGCGGTAGTTCTCGCGTGCGTTCGCGGCTTTGATGACCTGCCGGGTCACCGCGGTGCCGAGCGCTTCCCAGACGTCGCAGGTCCGCAGCCGCGCGACCGGGCCGACAGCCCGCAGCGGATCGCACACCGCCGCATCGCCGACCAGGAGCTGCGGATCGATCGTGTCCACGACCGGCGCGACATCGGTGTCGCCGGCGAGCGGTGCGACCTCGACCAGGTGCCCGCGCTCGGGTGCGGGTGAGCAGACCACCGCCCAGACCGCGCCGGCCGAGCGGAGGACGCGCCGGGCTCGCCCGGTGTCGTCGCGCAGCCATCCGGGGTGGTCGAGCATCATGGTCGGGTGTGCCACGTTCGGCCCTTCTCGCGTTGGTTCCGGCATTCTCGCGGGGCGGCGACCGCCCGGTTTCGCCACCGTCCCGGATCACGTGATCAGCTCGCGAAGCCGGGGAGCACGCCCGACGTCATGCCGCTGCCCCGGTGAGTTGATCGTGCATTCCAGACACGGTGCTCCCCCAGGCATCGGTAGCAGCTCCGCCTGTTTAGGCAGGAATTTCTGGCCGCACAGGGCGACCAGCTCGCCCATGTCTTGTGTCGCGAGACCGTCCTCCGGGGCGGGCACCAAGTGCACCGACCGACGCGTCTCACCCACGACGCCACGACGGAACCGGACGAACATCAACGGAGTCACGGAACGTCACCTCTCCCCCGTCGTAGCTGCCGCGCAAGGGCGCCGCCATGGCGTTTAGCCTGCTCAGAGACTTCTGTGTCACTGCGGGTTGTAACGCTACGATCAGCAGTGAGCACGAAGAACGGACCACGAGTGCGGGTGTGGTCCGATCGGTTCGGCCAGACCGGGGAGCGTCCGTGGGCGGAGGATCGGCAACACTGACCGGCAGTCAGGGTTCCCACTCGACCGGCGTCGTGTCCGGCTACGTCCTCAAGCTCGCCCGCCAGACAGCCGGGCTGACACAGGAGCGGTTCGCCGAACACCTCGCGATGGACGTGAGCACGATTCAAGGCTGGGAATCGGGCCGGCGTCCGCTCGCCGCGATGAACGCGGGCGATTTCGTCCGCCTGTGCGCCCGAGTACGCCGGCTCGGCGCGCCCGCCACCACCGGCCGGCACCTGCGTACGGCACTCGAGGCCGACCTCGTCCTCTCCACCGGGATCACCGCCAGCAGCGGCTGGGTCGACCCCGACCTGCATCCGCTGGCCGCGAGCGTGCACCGCAAGACGCTGACCAACCTGATCACCTGGCCCTTCACCGGACATCTCCCGCCGGAGCTGGGGATGTTCACCTCGAACGTGCCTCGCCGCGGCCCCGTCCCACCCGGTCCCACGCTGGGCGCCGAGGCGCGAATCCGGTTCTTCGATCATCTGATGACCGTCGCCGAACGCGGCGTGCACCAGGGAGAGGCTCTGCTGCGTCGGCAAGCGGTCTACCTGCTCGGCTTCGACCACCGCGACCAGGTCACCGCCTGGCTGCGCCAGGAATGGCAAAGCGCGGGGCGCCGCCCGGTCGCCGACGTGACCAGCCTGCTCGAAGCCCGCTCGGCCTCAGTCGCGCTCGCCTCCGCCGGCGATCCCTCCCATCTGCACGACTTCGTCGCGCGCACCACCGATTCCCGCGCCGAGCTGGCGAACCTCAACTACTGGGCGCACTGGATCGGCGAACTCGGAGACGACCAGACCGACGACGCCTTCATGGCTGACGGCGACACGAAAGCCTGGTCCGGTGTCCGACTGTTCGAACACCTGGTGAACCGGCTCGCTCCGACCTCACCGCACTTACCGCTGAACCTGCAGACCGTGCACACGCTCGTGGCCAGCCGCCCTGCCCTGCTGGCCGGGCAGTCTGCTGCTCGCGGCGCCCTGGCCGAGGCATTGGACATCCTGACGTCCGGAGAAGCGCTGACCCGCGCTGGGCGCGATCAGGTTGCAGGGCTTCACTACGCTCTTCGTCTCGCCGACCGCTAGGGAGAACACTTTCATGCCAGACGAGCCCGCCGCCCTCGCCGCGTTCGGCTACGAACTCGGCTTGCTCAAGCGCATCCGCCGTACCGGGTGGTGGCACGCCGGCGTCCGCGACCCCGAATCGGTCGCCGAACACAGCCTTCGAACCGCCCAGATCGCGGCACTGCTCGCCGCTGAGGAAGGCGCCAACCCCGAACGCGCCGCGTTCCTGGCGCTCTGGCACGACACCCAGGAAACCCGCACCGGGGACATCCCGCACACCGCGACCAAGTACATGAGCAAACCCGAGCCACGCGACATCACCGCCGACCAGACCGCCGCCCTCCCGGACACCTCCCGAGACCTCGTCCGCGCGGCGGTCGACGAATTTGAGTCTCGGCAGACGCCGGAGGCGCGATGCGCCAAGGACGCTGACAAGCTCGAGATGCTGCTGCAGGCCATCGAGTACCAGGACATCGGAGTCCGCCGCGTCGCCGGGTGGATCGACTCCGCGCAGAAAGGCCTCACGACCGAGACCGCCAGGCGCGTCGCCGAGGCAGCCGTCAGCCTGTCCCCGCTCGCTTGGCGCGATCGATAAGCCACCGCCGTCGGAGCAGGTCAGCACACTTGGGCGCCAGCTCATCACCAACGGGCCTCGGCCGTCTCCTGTATCCCCTCCTACACCTGACGCGTTGCTCAAACGTTCACAGCCAGCGCCACGAAACGCCGACGCTATGGATCGACTCGGGCCTCGCCGTGCAACCGACGCTGATAACGTCCAACCCGGCCACGGACCGCGAGGCAACGCTCTTCTGAACCAGGGTGCTCGTGCCCGGCCGCCACCGAGCTGCCGAGCACGAGGACCCACCGGATGACCGTCACCAGCGACCCCGGCCCTGCGGGTCGGCGCCCGCGTCCTGCTCCTCAACCCCGACGACGAGGTCCTGCTCATCCACGCCCGCGACCCGACGACCCAGGCCACCACTGGTGGGAACTCCCCGGCGGCGGCCAAGACCCCGGCGAGAAGCTCGAGGCCACCGCCCGCCGCGAAATCGCCGAGGAGACCGGCCTCGTCCTGGACGAGGTCGGCCGCAAGCTCTGGACCCGCGAAAGCCGCTTCACCTACCGCGGCCGCGAGCACCACCGCCTCGACCACGTCTACCTCGCCCGCACCGACCGGACCGCGCCGCAGGTCGCCCTCCGGCACACCGCCAACGAACGCGCCGGCCACATCGAGCGCCGCTGGTGGTCGGCCGTCGCGCTGTCGGAATGCCAGGACAAACTCCTGCCTGCCGAGCTACCGGACCTGCTGCAGACGCTCCTCGACAGCCGTTTTCCGAGCAACCCGCTCACGATCACCAGCTGACGTCGGCACTAACACGGTGTTCGCGCGGCGAACCTGCGAGGCGCATGTCCGGCCATGCGTCATCGGCGTGAACCCGGACCCCGCGGCCTTGGCTCGCTGCCGCTCGATCAACGTCCTGGCAGCCCGGCCTCCATCGGATTCCTGAGCCGAACGGGTGGGCCGACAGCGAGACCACCGCGCGGCAGCCCTGCTTCACACCACGGGCTGACGGGTGATCAAGCCTTTCTCGGCAGGTGGCCGTAGATGAAGGTGTGCACGCCGGCGCGGGCGATGCGGTCGATCTCCGATTCGAGGGCGGTCGCGCTGAACTCGGCGCGGCTGACGGTGGTGTCGGTGATGAGCGCCATGAACTGCTGGGCGGTGAGCTCGGGATCGCGCACCGCGAGCAGGCCACGCTCGGCGAGGCCGGCCATCCGGGCGGCCAGGGCGCGGCGGGCCCGGAACGGCCCGGCTTCCTGCCAGCTCTCCACGAGCTCGCGAGGGAAGCGGTCCGTCTCCCCTCGCAGCCGCCGCACGACGCGGAAGTGGTCCTCGAAGTCCGGGTTGGGGCGGACCCATTCCTTCGCCAGCGCGATCAGGGCGCTCTCCAGGTCGGTCACCGCGCCCAGGTGCCGCTCGATGAGCGCTTCCCGGGTGACGGCGACCCGGGTCGAGCTCTCCAGCAGCACGGTGGCGAACAGCTGTTCCTTGTTCTCGAAGTGGTTGTAGATGGTCCTGGTCGAGACGTCGGCTTCCGCGGCGATCATGTCGATGCTCGCGCCGAGGTAGCCGACGCGCCCGAACACCAGCAACGCCCCGTCGAGGATCGACCGGCGCTTCTGGGTGCGGCGACGCGGCGCGCTCGTGGTTTGTCCTGTCAAGGCCGCTCCCATCCTCCGGGACACCATCACGATCCCCCGCCTTAATTGCCATACACGTTGTACTTTACCTCAGACCGCTCCCATCGCCGAGTTTCCTCGGCCCCCTCTTCCACCGTGAGGCCTGCCGATGCGCACCGCCCGAATCCTGGGGAC
This sequence comes from Amycolatopsis sp. WQ 127309, assembly GCF_023023025.1. Classification (NCBI taxonomy): domain Bacteria; kingdom Bacillati; phylum Actinomycetota; class Actinomycetes; order Pseudonocardiales; family Pseudonocardiaceae; genus Amycolatopsis; species Amycolatopsis sp. WQ 127309. The sequence continues at coordinate 6,973,942 of NZ_CP095481.1, read as the reverse complement.
AGCCCTCATCCTGGCCGCCGCGGCCGCCTGCGCCCCGAGCCAGGCCGCCACCGGCGGCACGCTGTCGATCGCCACCCAAGCGGACCCGACCTGCCTGGACCCGCAGCAAACCGGCCAGCTGGTGTCGATGGACGTCTCCCGCTCCCTCGTCGACACACTCACCGACCAGGACCCGAAGACCGGCAAGATCGTGCCCTGGCTGGCCGAGCAGTTCACCGCGCTGGACGGCGGCCGCAAGTTCAAGTTCGTGCTCCGCCAAGGCGTCACGTTCAGCGACGGCACGCCGGTCGACTCGGCCGCCGTCAAGGCCACCTTCGACCAGCTGATCAAGCTGCCGGCCAACGGCGCGCCCGCCTACATCCGCGGCTACACCGGCACCACGATCATCGATCCACGCACCTTCACCGTGGACTTCACGACGCCCAACGCCCAGTTCCTGCAGGCCACCTCGGGCGCCGGCCTCGGCATCCTGTCCACCGCGACGGCGAAGAAACCGCTGCCCGCCCGGTGCCGCGGCGACTACGTCGGTTCCGGGCCGTACGTACTCGACCACTACACCGCCAACCAGGAAGTGGTCATCAAGAAGCGGCCGGACTACGCCTGGCCGTCGTCGCTGTCGCCGAACCACGGCGCGGCCGCGCTGGAGCAGATCCGGTTCGCCTTCGTGCCCGAGGACGGCGCCCGGACGACGGCGCTGCGCTCCGGCCAGGTCCAGCTCGGCACCGCTATCCAGCCGACCGACCAGGACCTGTTCCAGGGCAACGGGTTCAGCCTGCTCAGCGCCTCCTCCCCCGGTGCCGTCAACCCCCTTTCCCTCAACCACAAGGGCATCCTCGCCGACGAACGCGTGCGCGCCGCGCTGCTGACCGGGATCGACCGCGAAGAGCTGGTCAAGGCCGTGCTCGGCAGCCGCGCCAAGCCCGCGACCAGCGTGCTGTCCTCCTCGACGCCCTTCTACCAGCCCACGGACAAACTGCGGTACGACCCGCAGGCGTCCGGGAAGCTCCTGGACGAGGCGGGCTGGGCGCCGGGCCCGGACGGGTTCCGCGTCAAGGACGGCAAGCGGCTGAGCCTCACCTGGCTGATCCCGGCCCCGATGCCGCAGGCGGACGAGGCGGTGCAGCAGCAGCTGCGCAAGATCGGCGTCGAGCTGAAGCTGAACGCCGTGCCCCCGGCCAAGTACGTCGAACAGCAGTCCGCCGGCAACTTCGACCTGACCGCGGTCGCCGTCACCCGTGCCGACCCGGACGTGCTGCGCAACCTCTTCTACAGCAAGGGACAGAACCTCTGGCACCTGCCGCCCAGCCAGCTCGACACCTACCTCGAGCAGCAGCTGGCCGCGGGCTCGGACGCCGAGCGCCAGCAGGCGGTCACGAACGCGGTGAACTGGATCATCGACCACGCCGACAGCGTCCCGCTGTACGAGAACGCTCTCGTCGACGGCGTGTCCGACCAGGTCAAGGACCTGACGCTCGACGCGTCACTGCGGCTGCGGCTGCACGACGCGAGGCTCGGGTGACACCGTGCCCAGGTACCTGCTGGGACGCCTCGCGCAGGCGGTCTTCGTGGTGTGGGCGGCGTTCACCGTCACCTTCGTCGCGATCCGCCTGCTGCCGGGTGATCCGGTGGCGCTCATGCTCAACGGCCGCGGTGGTGGCGAAGCCGCTTCCCCGCAGGACATCGCCCGCGTCTCCGCGGAACTGGGCTTCGACGGGCCGATCGTCGAGCAGTACGCCCGGGCCCTGGCCGGTGCGGTGCACGGCGACTTCGGGCAGTCCATCCAAACCGGGCTGCCGGTGTCCGGGATGATCTCGGCGGCGCTACCCCGCACGCTGCAGCTCGGAGCGGCGGCGCTGGTCCTGTCCCTGGTGGCCGGCACGGCGCTGGCCGTGTCGGCCAACCTGGTGCGCAGCCCGCTCGGCCGCCAGGTGCTGCGGTCCGTGCCGTCGATCGCCGTGTCCATGCCATCGTTCTGGGTCGGGCTGATGCTGATCCAGCTGTTCTCGCTGAACCTGAAGCTCTTCCCGTCACTGGGCGGCGCCGGTTTCGCCGGCCTCGTGCTGCCCGCCTCCACGCTGGCGATCCCCGGTGCCGCCCTGGTCGGGCAGGTCCTGAGCAAGAGCCTGCACGCCACGGTGCGGGAACCCTACGCCGACACGATCCGCGCGACCGGCGCGAGCGAGCTGCGAGTCGTGCTCGGGCACGGCCTGCGCAACGCCGCCATTCCCGCGATCACCGTCGTCGGCCTGCTGGCCGGGTACGTCATCGGCGGATCCGTCGTGGTGGAGAGCGTGTTTTCCCGGCCCGGCATGGGACAGGACATCTTCTTCGCGGTCACCACCCAGGACCTGCCGGTCGTGCAGGGCGTCGTGGTCGTGGCGTCGATCGCCTTCGTGGCGGTGAACCTGGTGGTGGATCTGCTGTGCCCGGTGCTGGACCCGCGGATCCGGTCCACCGGACCGGCGGTGGTGGCCCGATGAGGCGGCCGGGCTTCGTGGTGTCGGTCCTGGTGCTGGTCCTGGTCATCGGCTGGGCGCTCGCACCCGGCCTGTTCACCGGCCGCGACCCGATCGACGGCGCCACCGGCGAGAAGTTCCAGGGCCCCGGTTGGGCGCACCTGTTCGGCACCGACCAGCTCGGGCGGGACGTCTACGCCCGGGTGGTCCACGGCGCCGCGCTGTCGTTGCAGGCCGCGCTGATCGCGATCGTGCTGGCCTTCGTGGCCGGTGCGGTGCTGGGGCTGGCCGCGGGGTATTTCGGCGGTTGGCTGGACGTCGTCGTCACGCGGGTGGTCGAGGTGCTGCTGTCGATCCCGCCGGTGCTGCTGTCGTTGCTGGTGATCAGCGCGCTCGGCTTCGGCACGGTGAACGTGGCGGTGGCGGTGGGCCTCACCAGCATCGCCGCGTTCACCCGGCTGATGCGGGCCGAGGTGATCCGGGTGCGGACCGCCGTCTACGTGGAGGCAGCGGTGCTGTGCGGGGCGCGGTGGTGGCAGGTCCTGCCGAAGTACGTGCTGCCGGCCGCGATCGGCCCGGTGCTCGCGCTGGCGGCGCTGGACTTCGGGCTGGTGGTGCTGGGTGTCTCCTCGCTGAGCTTCCTGGGCTACGGCCAGCCGCCACCGGCTCCCGAGTGGGGATCACTGGTCTCCGACGGCCGCAACTACCTGGGGATCGCCTGGTGGCTGACCACCCTGCCGGGCTTGACGGTGATGGCCGTCGTGCTGGCGGCCAACCGGATCTCCCGGGTCCTCGAACGGGAACGGAGCCACGCATGACGCTGCTGAGCATCGACGGCCTCCGGGTCGCCTACCGGGACCACGTCGCGGTCGACGGCGTCAGCCTGGACCTGGAACCCGGCCGGATCACCGCGGTGGTCGGCGAGTCCGGTTCGGGCAAGAGCACCTTGGCGCACGCCATCATCGGCCTGCTGCCCGGCACGGGAAAGGTGCTGGGCGGCAGCATCCGGCTCGACGGCGAAGAGCTCGTCGGGCTGTCGGCGAAGGCGTGGCGGTCGGTCCGCGGCCGCCGCGTCGGCCTGGTGCCGCAGGACCCCGGCGTCGCGCTGGATCCGACGCAGCCGGTCGGCCGCCAGGTCGCCGAGGTGCTGAAGGTGCACGGGCTGCCGGGCGGCCCGCGGGTGACGGAGCTGCTGGCCGAGGCCGGGCTGCCCGAACCGGCGGTCCGCGCCCGGCAGTACCCGCACGAACTGTCCGGCGGGATGCGGCAACGGGTGCTGATCGCGATGGCGACGGCCGCCCGGCCGCGGCTGCTCGTCGCCGACGAGCCCACGTCGGCACTGGACGTCACGGTGCAGCGCCAGATCCTCGACCACCTGGAGCACCTGGCGAGAACCACCGGCACCGCGATCCTGCTGGTGACGCACGACCTGGCGGTGGCCGCCGAGCGAGCGCAGCGGATCGTCGTGATGCGGAACGCGCAGGTGGTCGAAGCCGGCCCGACCGAGCAGGTCCTGCACGCGCCGGGTGATCCGTACACCCGACGGCTGCTCTCCGACAACCCCGCCACCGCCCGGCCGAGGGCGCGCGCCGTCGAGCGATCGGAGGTGCTGCTGGAGGTTCGCGAGCTGAGCAAGACGTTCCCGGTCCGCGGCAGCGGGTTGCGCAAGCAGCACCGCACCGCCGTGGACGACGTGAGCTTCGAAATCCGGCGGGGCCAGAGCCTCGGTCTGGTCGGCGAATCGGGCTCGGGCAAGACCACCACGGCCCGGCTCGTGGTGGGGCTGGAACGCCCGACCGCCGGGCGCGTGCGGCTGGACGACGTCGACGTCACCGCGGCGGACCGGCGCCGGCTCCGGCAGCTGCACCGCCGGATCCAGCTGATCTACCAGAACCCGTACGCCTCCTTGAACCCCCGGTTCACCGTGCGGGACCTGCTGACCGAGCCGCTGCGCAACTTCGGCATCACCGACGGCCCGGGTGTCACCGAGCTCCTGGACAGCGTGGCGCTGCCGGCGGCGACCGCGGCGCGCAAGGCCGCCGAACTGTCCGGCGGCCAGCGGCAGCGGGTCGCCATCGCCCGCGCGTTGTCGCTGAACCCGGAGCTGGTCGTCTGCGACGAGCCGGTTTCCGCCCTCGACGTCACCGTCCAGGCGCAGATCCTCGACCTGCTCGTCACGCTGCAGCGGGACCGGGGCCTGTCCTACCTGTTCATCTCGCACGACCTGGCGGTGGTCCGGCAGGTCTGCGACCGGATCGCGGTCATGCGGCACGGCCGGATCGTGGAGACCGGCGCCACCGAAGACGTCTTCACCGCGGCCCGGCACCCGTACACCCAGAGCCTGCTCGACGCCGTTCCCGGCATCACGGAGGAAGAAGCATCATGGACCTAGGGCTGATCACGTTCGGCAGCCTGCTGCCCGACGTCCGCACCGGCACCACCCTCAGCCAGCGCCAGCGGCTCCGGGACGTGGTCCGCGCGGCCAAGGAGGCCGAGGACCTCGGGTACGCCTGGTACACCGTGGGTGAGCACCACTTCCGGGACCGGGACGTGATCCCGTCGCCCGCGGTCGTGCTGGCCGCGATCGCGGAGAACACCTCGACGATCCGCCTGGCGACGGGCACGACGCTGGTGGCCAACCGCGACCCGGTCCTCGTCGCCGAGGACTACGCGGTGGTCGACCTGCTGTCCGACGGCCGCCTGGAGATGATCGTCGGCGGCTCGTTCTTCCCCGAACCGTACGCGGTGTTCGACCAGGCCCCGGCGACCAAGGGCGCCCGCAAGCGGGAGAACCTCGAACTGCTGCAACGGTTGTGGACCGAGGAGCGGGTCACCTGGCGGGGCGAGTTCCGGCCGCCGCTGGACGACGTCCTGGTGCAGCCCCGGCTCGCGCAGCCCCGGCCGCCGCTGTGGATCAGCGGCGGCACCAACCCCGACTCGATCGCGCTGGCCGTCGGCCACGGCCTGCCCATGGTGTTCGGCACCACGGCCCGGGAGCCGGCCGCGTTCGTGCCGTTCTTCGACGCCTACCGCGACCAGTGGCGCGAGCGCCGGGGCGGCGAGCCAGGCCGGCTGGGCGCGGCGAGCCACGCGTTCGTGGCCAAGACGTCCCAGGAGGCGCGGGCGTTGTGGTCGACGTACATCGAGAGCTACCTCAGCGCCCGCAAGGACGGGCCCCTGGACTTCGACGGCCACATCGGCCCCACCGGCCCCGCGCTCTGCGGCAGCCCGGCCGAGGTCGTCGACAAGCTGGGCCGGCTGCGGCAGCTGTGGGGCCACGACCTGCACCTGCTGTCGGTCGACATCGGCGGGATCCCTTATGCCACCGTGCAAGGCGCCACGGAGCTGATCGCCGCCGAAGTGCTGCCCCAGGTCCGGCGCGGGACGGTGGCCGCCGGTGCTCGATGACGACGTCCGCGCGCTCGCGGCCGCGCGCAGCCTCGGCATCTTCACCACCCTCATGCCGGGCGGCCAGCCGCAGACCAGTGCCGTGTGGCCGCACTCGGACGAACGGCACATCCTGGTCGGCACCAACACCTCGCGGCAGAAGTACCGCAACGTCGTCGGCGACCCGCGGGTGACGATCCTGCTGCTGGACCCCGAAAACAGCCGCCGCTACATCGAGGTCCGCGGCCGGATCGTGGACGTCGAACGCGGCGAGGCGGCGCTCGCACTGGCCCGCACCACGTTCACCAAGTGGACCGGCAAGCCGGAGATCCGCCCGGCGGAAGGCGACCGGGTGCTGCTGCGGATGCAGGCCGACCACATTCACCGGAAGGAGTGATCATGGGAGAACCCGTCGTCGGCCCGGAGGAGATCCGCCGGGCCGACGTCACCCTCGTGGACGTGCGCTGGTACCTCGACGGGCGCAGCGGTGCGGCCGCCTACGAGGCCGGCCACCTCCCCGGCGCGGTCTGGGTCGATCTCGACACCGTGCTCAGCGGCCCGCCGGATCCGGCGGGTGGCCGGCACCCGATTCCCACGCCGGAAGCCTTCGCCGAAGGCCTGGGCCGGGCCGGCGTGGCGGACGACGCCACGGTGGTCGCCTACGACGACAACGGCGGGGCCCACGCGGCTCGCCTGGTCTGGCTGCTGCGGCTGCTGGGCCGGCCGGCGGCCCTGCTCGACGGCGGTTTGTCGGCGTGGCAAGGAGAACTGGAGACGGGGGTGGTCACGCGGCCGCCGGTGACGCGCCGGGTCGTCGCCTGGCCGGCCGGTGTCTTCCGCACCGCGGACGAAGCCGCGCGGGCGCCGGTCCTGCTGGACGCGCGGGCACCCGAGCGGTACTCGGGCGAGAGCGTGCTGCCCAGCGACGTCCGATCGGGACACATCCCGGGTGCGGTCAACGCGCCGTGGGCGGCCAACCTCAACGAAGACAAGACATTCGCCTCCCGGGAACGGCTGCGCGAGCACTACGGCGCGCTCGGCGTCACCGGCGACTCCGACGTCACGGTCTACTGCGGCAGCGGCGTGACGGCGTGTCACGACCTGCTGGCGCTGGAACTGATCGGCGTGCGGGCGTCGCTGTACCCCGGGAGCTGGTCGGCGTGGTCGGCGGAGCCGGCCCGCCCGATAACGACAGGGAACCAACCACGATGAGTGCGATCCACGGTCAACGGCTCGGCTTCGGCGCGGGCGGGATCTTCCGCGGCGCCGACCCGGCGCGGTTGCTCGACCTCGCGCAGAGCGCCGACGAGCTGGGCTTCGACCTGTTCAGCCTGAGCGACCACCTGCACACCGACCAGCCGACGCTGGAGCCCTGGACGGCGTTGAGCTGGCTGGCGGCGAAGACGGAACGCATCGAGCTGGGCACCAACGTGCTCGGCCTGCCCTACCGCGCCCCCGCGGTGCTGGCCAAGGCGGCCGAGACGCTGGACCGGGTGTCCGGCGGCCGGCTGGTGCTGGGGCTCGGGGCGGGCGGCTACGACCGCGAGTTCGCGGCGTTCGGCTTGCCGGTGCGCACGCCGGGGCGCAAGATCACCGCGCAGCGCGAGGCGATCCGGATCATCCGGGGGTTGTGGGCCGGGGAGCCGGAGGTGTTCGACGGCCAGGAGTTCTCCGTGCGCGACGCCCGCATCGAGCCGCGGCCAGCCCACCGGATCCCGCTCTGGCTCGGCTCGTACGGCCCCCGGGCGCTGGAGCTGACCGGGCAGCTCGCCGACGGCTGGCTGCCCTCGTTCGGGCGGATCGACCTGCCCCGGGCGGCCGAGATGCGGGACGTGGTGCGGAAAGCGGCCGCCGACGCGGGCCGGGATCCCGGGTCGATCACCTACGCGGCCAACTTGACCGTCCGGGTCGACCCGGCGCAGACGTCCTACCCGGGCCTGGTCACCGGCAGCGTGGACGAGGTGGTCCGGCAGATCACCGAGGTGGTCCGGGCCGGGTTCACGTTCCTGTTGCTGGGCCCGCAATCGGTGGCGGAGCAGAAACTCCTGGCCCGCGAGGTGCTCCCGGCCGTCCGCGCCGCCGCGGCCGGCTAGCGCACCCGCATGCTGTTCGGTGTTCGGCCCAAGCGCCGGGCCGCAGTCAACCCGACTTACCGCTCACGACCTCGGTGCGGGCCGCATCGTCGGCGTTGACGACCCGGCGCATCAGCTCGACCAGCGTCTCCCGCTCGTCCTCGGACAGCACGCCGAGGAATTCGCGCTGGGACCGCTGCGCGGTCTCCAGGAGTTCGCGGGCGAGGGCGCAGCCGTCGGCGGTGAGGGTGACGCGCTGGCGGCGGCGGTCGCCGGGATCGCGTTCCCGGCCGACCAGGCCGCGGCGCTCCACCTCGTCGAGGTACCCGACCAGGTGACTGCGGTTGAGGCCGAGCCGGTCGGCGAGGTCGTGCTGGGCCAGCGGGCCGAAGTCGGCCAAGCCGGTCAGCACGGCGAAGTGCGGCAGCCGCAGTCCCTGGTGGGCGAGGGAGTCGGCGAGCACCCGCCGACCGATCTGGGCGAGATGACTGGCCAGATAGGACGGGAGGGCGAGCAGGGTCGGCGGACGGATCCCGTCAGGTGGCATGAGGCGCAGCGTACTCGACGAACGGAACTATGTCGTGTTGTAATGATGTCGTACTGACACGATATTCCCTGGAGGAGTGCCCATGACCGGCCCGGAGCGTGCGGTGGCGGCGCCGTTCACCGCCTTGCTCATCGCGGTGCTTTCGTTTTCCCTGCTCCAGACCATGCCGGTACCCGCGCTGCCGAGCCTGCAACAGGCGTTCGGCGCGTCCACCACCACGGCGTCCTGGGTGCTGAGCGCCTTCCTGCTCACCGCGTCGGTCGCGACCGGCGTGCTCGGCCGGCTCGGCGACATGTTCGGCAAGCGGCGGGTGCTGATCGCCTGCCTGCTCGTGTCGGCCGCCGGCACCCTGCTCGCGGCGCTGGCCGGCTCGATCGGCGTGCTCATCACGGCCCGCGCCGTGCAGGGCGTCGGAGCCGCGACCTTCCCGCTCGCCTTCGGCATCGTGCGCGAACAGTTCCCGCGCGAGCGGGTCCCGGTCGCGATCGGCTGGATCAGCTCGGTGTTCGGCATCGGCTTCGGCGCCGGCCTGGTCATCCCCGGCCTGATCGTGGACACGCTGAGCTGGCGGTGGATCTTCTGGCTGATGCTCGTGATGATCGTCGTGGGCGTCGGTGCGGTGGCGGCCTTCATCCGCGAGTCGCCCGTCACCTCCCCTGGCCGGGTCGACTGGGCCGGCGCGCTGCTGCTGTCCGCCGCGATCGTCGCCCTGCTGCTGGCGATCAGCAACGGCCGGGTGTGGGGCTGGGGCTCGGCACCGGTGCTCGGCCTGTTCGCCGCCACCCTCGTGCTGCTCGTCGTGTTCGGCTCGGTGGAGCGGCGGACCACCGCGCCGCTGGTGGACACCGGGCTGCTGCGCAACCGGACCGTGCTCGCGGCCAACGTCACCGCGCTGATCATCGGCATCGGCATGTACGGCGCGTTCACGCTGATCCCGGCGCTGGTCGAGACGCCGCCGTCGGTCGGTTACGGCTTCGGCGCGTCGGTCACCCAGGCCGGCCTCTTCATCATCCCGATGGCCGCGACCATGCTGTTCGCCAGTCCGCTCGCCGGACGGCTGGGAGCCGTGCTCGGGTTCAAGCTCCCGCTGGTGCTGGCCTGCGTGATCGGCGCGCTCGGGTTCGCCCTGTTCGCGGCCGCGCACGGCACGCCGTGGCCCCTCTACGTCGGCAACGGGATCATCGGCGTCGGCGTGGGGTTCGCGTTCGCCTCGCTGGCCAACCTGGTTGTCAGCGCGGTCGATCCCCGGCAGACCGGCGAGGCGACCGGGATCAACACCATCATGCGGACCATCGGCGGTACGCTCGGCGCCCAGATCGCCGCCACCATCGTCACGTCCTCGCTGGTTCCCGGTACTCGGACTCCGGTGGAATCCGGGTACACCACCGCGTTCACGCTGTCGGCGATCGCCATGGGCGTGGCGACCCTCGCCGCGCTCGCCGTGCCGGGACGGCTGCGCAAGGCCGCGCCGGCGCCGGTGACCCGGGCCGCCGGATGACCGGCGGGGAGCTGATCGCCGCACCCACGCCGGTGTCCGGCGTCCGGCTGAGCCGCTCCCGGCTCTGGGACGAGCGGGCCCGGCCGCAGGCGCCGCCACCGGAAGCGGGACGCCACTACACGGCCCGCGAACAAGCGGGTGGCCGCCGGCTGATCGAGGTGCACGACCACCTCCGGACCGAGCTCGGCCGGCTGCGCGAGCTGATGTCCGAAGTGATCACGGCCGCGATCGGGCCGGCGGCCGCGCGAGCCCGGTTGCACGCGCTGGCGTTGCGGCCGGTCGAGAAGCCGCTCGCCGGCTACTGCCGCACGTTCTGCCGGATCGTGCTGCTGCACCACAACCGGGAGGACACCGACGTCTTCCCGCGCCTGCGGGAGTTCGAGCCACGGCTCGGGCCGGTCGTCGACCGGCTGGAGCAGGAACACGAAGCACTGCACGGCCTCGTCGAGCGGATCGACCGGACGCTGGTCGCCGAACCGCTCGACGTGTCCGCCCTGCGGGGCGCGGTCGACCTGCTGACCGACGCCCTGCTGTCCCACCTGTCCTACGAGGAACACGAACTGGTCGAGCCGCTGGCCCGGCTGTGGGGATGAGGAGATCCATGAGCACTACCATTGCGGTCGTCGGTGGCGGCTATGGCGGCGTCACCGCCGCGAAGGCCCTCGACGAGTTCGCCGACGTCGTCCTGATCGAGCCGCGGGACGCCTTCGTGCACAACGTCGCCGTCCTGCGGCACCTGGTCGACCCCGGCTGGTCGGGGCGGCTGTTCTTCCCGTACGACCGGCTGCTCACGCGGGGCAAGGTGATCCACGACCGCGCGGTCGCCGTGGACGCCACCGGGGTGACGCTCGGCTCCGGCGACCGGGTGCCGGCCGACTACATCGTGCTGGCCACCGGCTCCCGGTACCCGTTCCCGGCCAAGGTCGAGGAAACGGCGACGGCCGCGGCGGTGGAGACGCTCCGCGACGCCCACCTGGCGCTCGCCGGCGCAGCCCGCGTGCTGCTGCTCGGCGCCGGCCCGGTCGGGCTGGAGCTGGCCGGGGAGATCAAGGCGGCGTGGCCGGACACCGCCGTGACGATCGTCGATCCGGCACCGGACATCCTGGGCACCACCGCCCTGCCCGACGAGCTGCGGGCCGAGGTCCGCCGGCAGCTGGCCGAGCTGGGGGTCGAGCTGCTGCTGGGCACGGCGCTGACGGCGGACCCGCCCGGGAAGCCGGGCCAGGCCGGCGAGTTCACCGTGACCACCGGGACGGGCACGGAGATCGCCGCCGACCTCTGGTTCCGCTGCTACGGCGTGGTTCCGGCCACCGACTACGTCGGCGGCGGCCTGGCCGCGGCGCTCGACGCGCAGGGCGCCCTGCGCGTCGATCCCGACCTGCGGGTGCCCGGGCACGCGAGCGTCTTCGCCATCGGCGACGTCACGGCCGTCCCCGAAGCCAAGATGGCCAAGGCCGCCGAGCAGCAGGCCGCGGTCGTCGCCGCGAACATCAGGACCCTGGTCGAAGGCGGCACCGAGCTGGCGGCCTACTCCCCCGCGTCGCCCGGCATCGCGCTCCCGCTCGGCCCGCACGGCGGCGCGTCCTACAACGAGACCGTCGGTGTGCTGGGCGCGGAGCAGACGTCGAAGATCAAGGGCACGAGCCTGCGTGTCGAGTCCTACCTCGAACTGCTCAACCTGGACCGATGAGCGTCGTCGTCGTGGGAGCGGGTCCCACCGGCCTGCTCCTCGCCGGCGACCTCGCGGCCGCCGGCGTGCCGGTGACCGTGCTGGAGAAGCGGGAAGAGGGCGTCAGCAACCTGTCCCGCGCCTTCGGCGTGCACGCGCGCACGCTCGAGCTGCTCGACGCGCGCGGGCTGGCCGACGAGCTCGTGCCCACCGGGCAGGTGATCGGCGAGCTGCGGCTCTTCGGGTCGATCCCGTTCGACATCACCCGGCTGCCTTCGCGATTCCCGTTCCTGCTGGTGACCCCGCAGTACGAGGTGGAGAAGCTGCTGCTGAAGCGGGCCCACGACCTCGGCGTCGTGTTCCGCCACGGCACCGAGGTCACCGGTCTCCGGCAGGACGGCGACGGCGTCACCGTGGCCACGGGTTCCGGCGAGTTCCGTGCGTCCTACGTGGTCGGGGCCGACGGGGTGCGCAGCGCCGTCCGCGACGCGGTGGGCCTGCCGTTCCCCGGGCGGGTGCTGATCAGGTCCGTGGTCCTGGCGGACGTGAAGCTGGTGGAAGAGCCGAGCCTCACCGTCCGCGTGCACGGTGGCCGAGACGCCTTCGGCTTCATCGCGCCCTTCGGCGACGGCTACTGGCGGATCGGCGGCTGGGACCGCCGCCACCGCGACCTCCCCGACGACACGCCGGTGGAGTTCGAGGAGCTGCGGTCCATCACCGAACGGGCCTTCGGCACGGACTACGGCATGCACGCGCCGCGCTGGCTCGGGCGCTTCCACAGCGACGAGCGGCAGGCACCGAGCTACCGCGCCGGGCGCGTGCTGCTCGCGGGGGACGCCGCGCACCAGCATTCCCCCGCCGGCGGTCAGGGCATGAACACCGGTCTCCAGGACGCGGCGAACCTGAGCTGGAAGCTCGCCGCGGCGGTGCACGGGTGGGGGCCGGCGGCACTGCTCGACAGCTACCAGGACGAGCGCCATCCCGTCGGCCGGGCGGTCCTGCGCAGCAGCGGGCTGAACCTCCGGCTGGCGATGGCGCGCAACCCGGCCGAGGTGGCCCTGCGCTTCGTGCGCACCCAGGTGGTCAAGCGCGTCCCGGCGGTCAGCCGCGCGGCGATCGGCGAGATCACCGGCGTCGGGTACTCCTACCCGGCACCCCGTGGCGCCCACCGGCTGGTCGGCCGGCGGACCCCGGACCACGCGCTGGCGTCGGGCCGGCTCCACGAGGTTCTGCGGACGGGGAAGTTCGTGCTCGTCGTGCCCCAGGACGTCGAGGTGGACGTCCCGCCGGAACAGGTCGTCACGGCGAGCTGGCCGGACGCGCGGCGCGAGGCCGTGCTGGTCCGGCCGGACGGGTACACGGCTTGGGCCGCCGACTCCCCGGAGGTTTCCGAGATCGAGTCGGCGGCCCGGGACTGGACCGGCAACCGGTACTAGGTCCGGTTGGCCACGTGGCCGGCGTCGCCCTGTCCGGGCGGCGCCAGCACCGCCAGGGTCGGCAGGTGCGACAGGAAGCCGCCGTCCACCGGGATCAGCTGGCCGGTGATGAAACTCGCGGCCGGGGAGGCGAGGAACGTGACCAGCGCGGCCACGTCCGCCGGCGTGCCCAGCCGGGGCACCAGGTGGTGCGCGCGGATCTTGTCCTGCACGAACGCCGGCATGTCCGCGTCCAGCGCCGGCGTCTTGATCAGCCCCGGCGCCACGGTGTTGCACCGGACGCCGTGGTCGCCGTAGGCGGCGGCGACGAACCGGGTCAACGCGATCAAGCCGCCCTTCGAACTGCCGTAGGCGACCATCGTGCGGTCCCCGGACAGCCCCTGGCCGCTGGCGATGTTGACGATCGAGCCACCGCCGCGCTCGATCATGATCGGTACGGTGTGCTTGCACAGCAGCATCGGGCCGCGCAGGTTCACCGCCATGACTTCGTCCCACAGCTCGACGGGCATGGTCACGACGTCGCGGTCCCGCTTGATCGCCGACACCAGCGCCGCGTTGTTGTCCAGGATGTCGACGCCGCCGAAGGTGTCCACGGTGAACTTCACGAGCGCCCGCACACTGTCCTCATCGGACACGTCGGCCACGTGGCCGGCCACCTTGAGCCCCTGCGTGGTCAGCGAGTCGACGACCTCCGCGACGGCGGCTCCGGCCACGTCGGCCACCACCACCCGGGCGCCGGCCTCCGCCAGCGCGGCCACGGTGGCGGCGCCGATGCCACCGGCGCCGCCGGTGACGATCGCGACCTTCCCCTCCAGCGCGCTCACGCCCGCACCGCCTCGACGACACTGCAGAACCCGCTGGGCACGATCCGCGACAGCTCCAGGCCCGCGCTGCGGAACAGCTCCGCGAACTCGGCCTCGGTCCGCTGCTTGCCGTCGCAGAGCACCAGCATGTTGAGGTCCATCAGCTTCACCGTCGCGGCGGGCTCGGCCTTGCCCGGCATCACCACCTCGGCCAGCAGCACCCGGGCGTCCGGCTTCATCGCGTCCCGGACGTGGGACAGGATCCGGGCCGACTTCTCGTCGTCCCAGTCGTGGATCACGTTGGACAGCAGGTAGGCGTCGCCGCCCGGCGGCACGCTCTCGAAGAAGCTGCCGCCCACCACCGACAACCGTTCGGCAACATCGGGGTGCGACGCGCCGGCCACAACGTCGGGCTGGTCGTACAGCACACCGTGGACGCCGGGGTTGGCCCGCAGGATCTCGGCGAGCAACGCCCCGTGGCCGCCGCCGACGTCGACGACGCGGCCGAACCGGCTGAAGTCGTAGGCCGACACCACCGGCTTGATCATCTGGTCGGACGCGCTCGTCATCGCGTTGTTGAACACGGTCGCGGTCTCCGGGTGCGTGGCCATGTACTCCCACACGTCCTGGCCGTGCACCCGCTCGAACGCCGACCGCCCGGTGCGGACGGAGTCCGCGAGGCCGGACCAGCTGTGGCGGTCGGCCGGATCGCCGACCCACTGCGCGAAACCGCGCATCGACACCGGGCTGTCGGTGCGCAGCGCGTGCCCCAGCTCGGTGAGCGCGAAGACCTGGTCGTCCTGTTCCTCGAACAGGTCGTAGTCCGCGCACGCGCGCAGCAGCCGGTAGAGCGTCGGCGCGTGCGCGTCGATCTCCTCGGCGATGTCTTCCACGGGACGCGGGCCGGCGGCCAGCGCGTCCGCGACGCCGAGGGACGCCGCCGCGCTCACCGCCGCCGACAGCCAGCTCGCCGTCGCGAGTTGCAGGATACGGGCGGGGATCGGGATCTCCGGAGACGTCATGCGTTGCTCCTAACCGAGAAGGGCGGCGAAATGGGATTGGACCTGAGGCAGGGCCACGAGTTCCGCGAGCACCGCGCGGAGCGGCCCGACCTCGGGGCCGCCCAGCAGCAGATCTTCCTGCGCCACGACGTGGCGCAGGATCTTCGCGCCGACGGGGTGGCGTTCGTCGTGGTAGGTGTCCGGCGACCGCCCCGGCCGGAGGGCGGCGCCGAGGCTGACGGCGTCCTGGAGGCCGGCGTTCAGCGCCTGGCCGCCGATCGGCAGGTGCCAGCGCGCCGCGTCGCCGGCGAGAAAGACCCGCCCACGGCGGTATTCGGTGGCCTGCCCCCGGGAGTTGTCGAAAGCGTCCACCCACACCGGGATGCCGTGGGAGATGTCCTCCCCGGTGACCTTCGCCCAGACCTCGGCGACGGTCGCGAACGTCGGCTCCTCAAGCGTCACCTCCCGGCCGAACTCGTGCACCATCACCCGGGTGACGCCGGCCCGGGTCGAGGCGACGGCCATGCCGTGCTCGAACCGTTCGAACCGGCGGTCCGGGACGTCGAGGCCGGTGACGTCCGCCCGGAGCAGCTCACGCGTGGCCGGTGCGGCGTCGACCTCGAACCCGGCCAGCCGCCGGACGGTGCTGTGCCGGCCGTCGCAGCCGACGACGAAGTCCGCCCGCAGCGATGGCCGGCCGGTGAACACCGCCCCGACGTGGTCCTCGTGCACCTCCAGGCCGGCCAGCTCGTGCTCGCGCAGCAGCGTGGCGCCCAGGCCGAGCGCCTGCTCCGCGAGCGCCGCCTCGGTCCGGAACTGCGGGACCTTCCGGTGGCCCGCGAACCCACTGTCCACATCGGGCAGAGCGAAGCCGAGCCCGCCGAAGTGCGAGCGGGGTTCGTGGACGGCCTCGGCCAGCAACGCGTGCAGCCCGCGTTCGTGCAGCAGCTCCGCGGTACGGCTGGTGAGCTGCGACGCCCGGGATTCCTGCATCGGCCGGGCGAGCCGGTCCACCACCGTCACACCGACCTCGGCGCGCCGCAGCTCACCGGCGATCAGGAGGCCGACCGGCCCGGCGCCGACCACCAGCACCTCGGGCACGTCAGCGGCTCTCGGCGTAGGTCTTGGCGTGGCCGAGCGTGGCGAGGCTGTTGGTGCTCAACGCCTTCCGCACGAATGCGCGCGCGGCCGCCACGTCCGCCGACGCGCCGAGCACCTCGGTGATGGTGTCCTCGTTGATCCGGACGGTGTGCCGCGAGGTGGCCGTGACACCCCCACCCGGCCGGTCTTCGAAGAGCCAGTGCCCGGTGTGCAGCGTCATCAGCTTGGGCACCTGGACCTGCTTGTAGACGATCCGCCGGTGCGGCAGGCAGACCCGGATCGACCGGGTGGTGTGCGTCGAGCCGTCCGCGGTCCGCGTGTCCATCTCCAGCACCTGCAGGCCGGGGGTGTCCTCGGTCAGGTCGACCCGCGCGACGTGCGGCAGGCGCTCCCGCCACAGCTGGGCGTCGTTGACGAAGTCGTAGACGTCTCGCGCGCTGCCGTCGATCTCCACCGTGTCGTCGAAGCTGAACAGCAGGTCCGACGCCGCCCCTTCGGCGTTGTCCTTCAGCGCCGCCAGCTCCACGTGGCTGTTGCGGTCCACAGCCTGGTCGATCCACGCCAGGTCCGCCGGGTCGTCGGTGGCCGCGTGGTAATCGTGGCGCAGCCGCACCTTCGACGTCCCTTCGGACAACGGCTCCACCAGCCAGGCGCCCCCCATCCCGCCGACCGGGGGCTGGGACACCTCCTGGCGGAAGTCGATGCGCAGCGCGCCGGGATCCAGCTCCCGGCGCGACGTCCAGGTCTTGGCCGTGCCGTTCGCGGTGGCCCAGATCCGGATGCGTTCCGACCGCTCGCCCTGGGACGCGTGCTCGACGTGGACGGTGGGGGCGAACAACTGGGGCCAGTTCCCCACGTCCGCGATCAGCTGGTAGATCTCTTTGGCCGGGGCCGCGACGGTGATCTCGTGCTCGACGTTGCGTGTGATGGGCATGATTCTCCTAGAAGTTGCCGAGACCGCCGCAGACGTTGATGGCCTGCGCCGCGATGGAGCCCGCGATGTCGGTGACGAGGTAGCCGATCAGCCCCGCCACCTCCTCGGGCGTCGAGTAGCGGCCGAGCGGGATCTTGGCCTGGAACCGGGTGAGCACGTCGTCCTCCGAGGTGTCCCAGGCCGCCGCGTAGCCCTGCCGGACCCGTTGTGCCATCGGGGTTTCGACGTAACCGGGACACACCGCGTTGACCGTGATGCCGGCCTTGGCCAGCTCGTTGCCCAGCGCCTTGGTGAAGCCGACGACGCCGTGCTTGGACGCCGAGTACGGCGCGCCGAGGACCACGCCCTGCTTGCCCGCGGTGGACGCGACGTTGACGATGCGGCCCCAGCCCGCCTCCCGCATGCCGCCGATCGACAGCACGTCCCTGGTGACCAGGAAGACGCTGTTCAGGTTGGTGTCGATGACGTCGAACCACAAGTCGTCGGCGATGTCGGCGGTGACGCCACCGCCGCTGCGGCCGGCGTTGTTGACGAGGATGTCGACGGGGCCGTAGCGGTCGACGGCGGCCGTGACGAACGACCGGACCGCCTCCGGCGATCGGACGTCGCACGCCGCGCCGTCGACGTCGTACCCCTTGTCCCGCAGCTGTTCCACGGTCAGCGCGACGTTGTCGGCGTCGCGGGCGCAGAGGAAGACGCGGTGTCCCCGATCGGCGAGGAGCTCGGTGGTGGCCAAGCCGATGCCGCTGGTCGCGCCGGTGACGATGGCTGTTCTGCTCATGGTTCTCCTCAGCCCGCGTTGACCAGCGCCAGGAACTCCCGCGGCGTGGCGGCGGCCACCGCGGCGTCGTCGTCGAACTCGATCTTGAACTCGCGGGTGATCCGGGAGGTGGCTTCCAGCACCGCCAGCGAGTCGTAACCGAGCTCGTCGAACGGCGTGTCCAGGATGTCGCCGCCGAGGTCGACGCCGTCCTGGGTGCCGGCGCCTTCCCGCAGGACCCGCCTGAGGTTCTCCAAAGTCAGTGACACGACTGCCTCCTAGTGGGGGTGGCGCGCACGACCATGGCGGAGTTGAAACCGCCCTGGCCGCGCGCGAGGACGAGGGCGGTGCGCACCGCTGCGCTGCGGGCCTGCCCGGTGACGAGGTCGATCGGGTGCTCCGGCGCGAGCCGGACGTGGGTGGACGGCGGGATGACACCGTCCCGGATGGACAGCAGGGCACACGCCAGGTCCAGGGGCGCACCGCCGGCGTAGAGCCGTCCGGTCATCGTTTTCGGCGCGGTCACGGGGACGGCGTACGCGCCGAACACGTCGGTGATCGCCCGCGCTTCGGCCCGGTCCAGTTCGGGCACGGCCGCCGCGTCGGCGAACACCACGTCCACGTCGGCCGGTTCGACGCCGGCGTCGCCCAGCGCTCCGCGGATCGCGCGACCCAGTCCCGGCTCCCGGCCGCTCCCGGGTTTCGGGTCGAACGTCGCGGCGTAGCCGGCGATCTCGCCGTAGGACGGACGCTCGGTCGCGGCGTCCTCCACGACCAGGATCGCGCCGCCCTCGGCGGCCACGTGCCCGGCGGCGCGCGAGTCGAACGGCAGGTAAGCGGTGTCCGGGTCGTCGCCGGTGCTCAGCCGCCCACTGGCCAGCTGGGCGACCCACCCCCAGGGGCAGATCGAGCCGTCGACGCCGCCGGACACGATCAGCCGGCTGCCCTTGCGGATCTGCCGGCGGGCGTGGGCGAGGGCGTCCAGGCCACCGGCCTGGTCGCTGACCACGACGCCGCTCGGCCCCTTCATCCCGTTGCGGATGGAGATCTGCCCGGTGTTGACCGCGTAGAACCAGGCGAACGACTGGTACGCGCTCACGTACCCGCTGCCGCGGCTCCAGAGGTTCTCCAGCTCGCGTTGCCCGAACTCGAACCCGCCGGCCGAACTCGCCGTGATCACGCCCATGTCGAAGGCGGGCAGCTCGCCCGGGTCGAGGCCGGCGTCGGCCAGCGCCCAGTCGGCGGCGGCCAGGGCGTACCGGGTCATGTAGTCCGTCTGCGGCAGCAGCCGGCTCTCCAGGTGGTCTTCGGCGACGAAGTCCCGCACTTCGCCGGCGAGCCGGGCCGGGTAGCCGGCGGCGTCGAACCGCCGCACCGGGCCGATGCCGTGCTCGCCGGCGAGCGTGGCCTTCCAGAACTCCTCGACGCCCAGCCCGTTCGGCGCCACCACCCCGAGGCCGGTGACCACGGCCGCGGCGCTCACGCCGGCTCCCGCAGCACCATCGCGCTCTGGAAGCCGCCGAAGCCGCTGCCCACGCTGAGCACGGTCCTGGTCGGCCAGTCCCGCGCGACCAGCGGCACGTAGTCCAGGTCGCACTCGGGGTCCGGGACGTGCAGGTTGGCCGTCGGCGGCACGACGTCGTGCCGGATCGCCAGCACGGAGGCGGCGATCTCCAGCGAGCCGATCGCGCCGAGCGAGTGCCCGATCATCGACTTGACCGAGCTGACCGGGGTGCGGTACGCGTGGTCGCCGAGGCTGCGCTTGAACGCGGCGGTCTCGTGCCGGTCGTTCTGCTTGGTGCCGGAACCGTGCGCGTTGACGTAGTCGACGTCTGCGGGGTCGATGCGGGCCTCGGCGAGGGCGCGGGTGATCGCCTCGGCCATCTCCGCGCCGTCCGGCCGGAGACCGGTCATGTGGTAGGCGTTGCAGCGGGAAGCGACACCGGCGATCTCGGCGTACACCTGGGCGCCGCGGGCCCGGGCCCGGTCGAGGTCCTCGAGCACGAAGATCGCCGCGCCCTCGCCGAGCACGAAACCGTTGCGGGTCGCGTCGAAGGGACGGGACGCGTGCTCGGGATCGTCGTTGCGCGGGGTCGTCGCCTTGATCGCGTCGAAGCAGGCCATGGTGATCGGCGAGATCGGCGCATCCGTCGCCCCGGCGATCATCACGTCCGCCGAGCCCTCGCGGATGAGTTCCGTGGCGTAGCCCACCGAGTCCAGCCCGGAGGTGCAGCCGGTCGAGACGACCGCGACCGGCCCTTCCGCGCCGCGGTCCCACGCGACCTCCGCCGCGAACGAGCTGGGCACCAGGTAGTCGTAGAGGTGCGGCACGCCGTAGCGGTGGTCCACGTGGTGCAGCCGGCCGTCGTCGCTGACCACCCGGTACTCCTCCTCCAGCCCGGTGGTGGCCCCGACGGCCGTGCCGATGGTCACGCCGAGCCGGCCCGGATCGAGGTCGTCGAAGTCCAGCCCGCTGTCGGCCGCCGCCTCCCGGGCCGCCACCACGGCGAACTGGGCCGCGCGGTCCATCCGCCGGATCTCCTGCGGGGTGAGCCCGGCCGCCACCGGGTCGAAGTCGATCTCGGCCGCGACCCGCGAGCGGAACGGCGCCGGGTCGAAGAAGGTGATGGCGCGCGTCGCCGTCCGGCCACCCACGAGCAGGCTCCAGAACTCCTTCGCCCCCCTTCCGCCCGGGGCCAGCACACCCACCCCGGTGATCACGACCCGGCGCGTCACTTCTCCTCCCAGTGGTAGAAGCGGGTCGCCATCGCGTCTTTCGGGGACCGCCAGGTCGACGGGTCGTACGCCTCGATGAACGGCTTGAGGTCGGTGCTGATCCCGACGAACCCCGGGTGGGTGCGGGCCTCCTGGATCGCCTCGCCACCGTGCTCGCCGTCGAAGTCCTGGAGGTGGAAGTACAGGCCGCGGTAGTGGAACAGTTCGCGGCGGCGGGTGCCCATCAGCTCGGGCAGCTCGCTCGCGTCGAACCGCGCGAACAGGTCGGCCACGGACTGCTGCGAGCCCGGGTCCATCCGCGCCACGATCAGGGTGCTGTGCATGATTCGAGCTGCCTTTCCGTGACTGATTTCGGCTCGCCGAACCAGCGGCGCAGAGCTTCGTCCAGGCCGTCGCCGCCGGCCCAGACGACGTAGCCGTCCGGCCGGACCAGCACCGGTTCGCCGCCGGGCCGCAGTTCGATGCGGGTGGCCCAGTCGGCGGCCGCGTCGGCCGCCGGACCGGTCAGCAGGCCGCGGCCGGTGGGCAGGGCGGCCCCCGGCAGCCGGCGGCCCAGCAGCGGATGGGTGCCGGAGCCGACGTCGTAGCGGATGTCCAGCCCGCTGACCATGCCGGACAGGTGCCGGCCGACCTCGGGGATCCGGATCAGCTCGGCCACCACCTCGCGCAGCGGCTCGACCTCCGCGCCGCTGAGGTAGAGGTGGCCCTGGGCCCTGGTGTTGCGCAGGACCCGGGCGCCGACCGGGTGGCGTTCCGAGTGGTAGGTGTCGAGCAGGTCCGGCGCCGCCCAGCCCCGGACGGTCGCGGCCAGCTTCCACCCCAGGTTGACCGCGTCCTGCACGCCGAGGCTCAGTCCCTGGCCGCCGGCCGGCAGATGGGTGTGGGCGGCGTCTCCCGCCACGAGGAACCGTCCTCTGCGGTACTCGGTGACTTGCCGCGTGGCGTCGGTGAAGGCGCTCACCCAGCGGGTGTCCGCGCCGTGCAGGCTCTCCCCCGTCAACCGCTGCCAGGCGTCGGCGACCTCGGCGAAACCGGGCGCCTCACCGCGGTCCCGGTGCGGGGTTTCCCGTTCGCAGACGATGATCCGGTCCACGCCGGGTTCGAGCGGGGCCGACATGACCATGCCGCCCGGCACGCGCTCGCCGATGAACCGGGGCCGGATGTTCCGGCCGACGACGTCGGCGAGGTACATCTCGCGGGTGGCTTCGGTGCCCGGGAAGTCGAACCCCGCGAGACCCCGCACGGTGCTGCGACCGCCGTCGCAGGCGACGAGGTAGGAGCCGTCGAACTCGACGAGCCCGTCGCCGTCGTCGACGATCGCCACCACGCCGCCGGCGTTCTGCCGCACGCCGACGACTTCGTGGCCGCGCAACACCTCCGCACCCAGTTCGCACGCCCAGTCCTCGAGCATGCTCTCGATGCGGTGCTGGGGGATGCCGCGCGCGCCGAAGTGCGATCCCGGCAGCACGCTGTAGTCCATGGGGATGCCGCCGAAGTGGCCTTGCGGGCTCGTCTCCACCGTGCCGAACCGGCTCAGCAGCCCCCGTTGCTCGAAGATTTCGGTGGCCCGCGCGGTGAACCCCAGGCCCCTCGACTCGCCGCTCGGCTCCTCGCGGCGTTCCAGCACGATCACCTCCACGCCGCCCAGCCGCAGTTCTCCCGCCAGCATGAGCCCGACCGGGCCGGCGCCGACGACGATCACCGGCGCGGTCATGACCGCGCGGCGGCCGGCGCGGCCGACCGGGTGTGCACGGGCCGGTAGGTGTTGTACTCGTGCGAGGTCAGCAACGACCGCGCCCGCAGCCGCGTCTTCCGCACGTCCTCGGGGCGCTCCTGTTCGGGCAGCGTGTGGAAGACGTCGTAGGCGGCTTGGCTTTCCCACTGGGCGAAGTTCACGACGAAGGTGCCGTCGGTGCCACGGAGGATGCTGTTGGAGAGGTAGCCCGGGAACCCGGTGAGCCAGTCGTCCTCCTGCGCGAAGAGGTCCACGAGTTCCTGCTGGTCGTCCGGGGCCACCCCCATCACCGCGAGCACCGTGAAGTGGTCGTGGTCCGGGCCGATTTCGATGGCGTCCAGCCCGGCGCGGCGGCGGGTGAACACCACTTCGGTCTGCAGGAGCCGGACGGAGGTGGCGAGCTCGTCGAACAGCGGGACGATCTCCCGCTGGAACTTCTCGCCGTGGTACCGGTTCTGCAGGTCTTCGGCGCTGCGCCACTGGATGTAGTTCGCCGTGCCGGGCTCGGCGATCCCGCCGAAGAGGGTGGACGAGATCCAGCCCGGGAAGTCGGCCGAGTCGATGATGCCGCGCATCGTGGTGAGCAGTTTCTCCTGGGCGGCAGCGGACTTGGCGCCGAACAGGTTGAGCACCGTCAAATTGTCGGCTTCCGCCGAAATGAACGCCATTTTTCCTCCGGCTGGATAAAAGATTTTCGGCGAGCCGATCGACCGGATTCACTCCGGCGCCCTCGTCCGCTTGAAATCCATTCTGACCAATTACCGGGAGCCGGTCAACGGGCCTGTAGCGAAGTTTCCGGCAAGTCTGTGTCAGAGAAAATCAAGAACCGGTGGACACGGTTCGCCCGCCGGCCCCGGCCATCGCCCGGTAACCGAGACGAAAGCCGACTCCACGTATCGTCCGGATTACCGCGGGGTCACCCATCTTGTTACGCAGGCTGTTCACGTGGGTGTCGATCGTCCGGTCTGACCGCGCCCATTCGTCGCCCCACACCCGGGACATGATCTCGCGCCGCGTGAACACCTCGTCCGGCTCGGCGGTGAGCAGGTGGAGCAGGTCGAACTCCTTGAGCGTCACCTGGACGAGCTCGCCGCACCGGTGCACCTCCCGGGTGCGCGCGTTGAGCCGGAGCGGGCCGCACGAAACCACCGCCCAGTCGTCGGCGCCGGCGAGCGTCCGGCGCAGGATCGCGTCGACCCGGGCGACCAGCTCCCGGATCCCGACCGGCCGGACGAGATAGGCGTCGAGGCCGCTCCGCAAGCCGGTGACCAGGTCGATGTCCGAGCCGGGGACCGCCGTTCCGATGATCGGCACGGCGCTGTCCGCCCGGACGGCCGCGCAGACCGCCAGCCCGGGCGCCGGCAACCCGAGCACCACGAGGTCGACGCCGGACGCGGCGCCGACCGCCGCCGGCACGGTCCCGGCCGTCTCGACCTCGAACCCCTGCCTGCGCAGCGCGCCGGCGACGACCAGCCGCTCCACCTCGTCGCACTCGGCAACCAGCACACGCACCATCACTGCCCCCAGTGAATCGTCACTTGACCACCAGTAAGATCGTCTCGATCGCCGAGTCTGACAAGCCTCCCGAAAACTCTCAACCAATCCCACGGTGATTGCAAAGGATTGCACGATCTCTGCAAGTCATTTCAGGCCGGCACCGACCGAGCCGACCCGAACTACTCCGATCGAGTGACCGCGACCACAGTTGGCAATTGGTTCCTTTCTTCGTTGTACCTACTGCCCGCCGAGCCGAAACCCGATTCCGGGCACGTTGACGACCCACGAGTGGGCCCCCAATTTCGCTCGCAAAGTCCGGACGTGCGTGTCGATTGTCCGCGTTCCCCGGCCGCTCGAATCGCGCCACACCTCGGACATGATCCGGCGCCGCGCGAACACCGCGCCCGGCTCGGAGGCCAGCAGGGCGAGCAGGTCGAACTCCTTCGGCGTCACGGCGACCCGCCGGCCGCCGACCCGGACCTCGCGGGCCCGCAGGTCGATGTGCAGCGAACCGTGCAGGACGGTCTCGGTGTCCACCGCCGGCTCCACGACCGGGCGGCGCACCCGGCGCAGCACCGCATCGACCACCGCGATCAGTTCGCTCGGCCGGACCGGCCCGGTCAGGTAGTCGTCGAGCCCCGCCTGCAAGCCCAGCACCCGGTCCAGCTCGGAATCACGAGCGGACACACCGATGATCGGCACCCGGCTGCGGGCACGCAGGCGGCGGCAGACTTCCAAACCGTCGAGATCGGGCAGATCCAGGGCGAGCAACACTAGGTCGGCCTGGACCGGCGTGGCGAGCAGGCTGGTCCCGCTGTCCACGACACCCACGTCGAAGCCGTGACCGCGCAGGTCGTGGGTCAGGTTTCCGGCGGTCGCCGGCATCGCCCCCACCAGTAGTAAGCGCACCTGCCCCCTCCACGACGAAGCCAGACAACTCGTACGTCCGGGTTGCCTCGATCGACCAAGTGAGGAGAAGGCCCGAGAGGTCCGCCCGGCTCACGGACGAGGCGGTCGCCGATGGCCGCCCGAGTCGCCGTGATCGTTCGAGGCTAGCCGGACGACGGCCACCACCCCAGAGAAGTCGTCACCGTCCCAGGAAATGGACGACATCACAGGCCCGCGTCGGCCACCGAAGTGACCGGCAGACGACCTGCTCGGCACCGCTCCGAACGCCCGCGCCCGCGCCCGCGGAACTCGGGTCGGCACTCCCATGGGCAACGGTGAGGGTCGCTCCGCAGCGTTCGCACCCGCACACCGCGGTTACCTCGCGGCCGGAGTGCGCGCTGCCGCTCGAATCAGGCAGCGATCGATCGCTTTGTACCGATCGGGCGTCCGCAGGCCGGTCTCCTCGGCGATCTCCCGCGCGACGCGCTGCTCCGAGCCTGATCCGGCCACGTCGAATCAGCCCGGACGGCACGTCCCCACCGCGACGGCAGACCGTCCGGCATCTTCATGCTGACCGACCACAGCCCGGTCCGCTCTCCCCCTGGGGAAAGCCGGATTCTCCCGCCGGGCGTCGGCCCCGCACGCCGAGTGCTCCGACCAGCCACGACCCCAGCAGCGGACCACGGCGGGGACTGGGCGCCGGCCGATGGCCAGACCGTCCACATGGAACTCGCCGAGGCGGCGGCCCGTTTACCGCGTCCCGCCCAGCCCAATTGCCCGGCGAAGCCTCCTTGCGCTAACTTCGTTTCATGCCGCAACGAAATGAGTCCGCCGAGCTGGCCCGGGCGGTGATGGACCTGATCGACCAGGGCCACCGCCGCATCTCACGCCGGATCGACCTGACGCGCGTGCGGATCCTCGGCCTGATCGGCGACCGGGCTCCGGTGCGGCCCAGCACGATCGCCGCCGAGCTCGGGCTCACCGCGTCGGCCACCAGCCGCCACTTGACCGCCCTTGAACAGGCCGGGCAGATCGCCGTCGAGCCGGACCCGGACGACCAGCGCACCTTCCTGGTCCGCCCCACCGAAGCCGGCCACGCCGACATCGACGCGACCGTCGAAGCCGGCGCCCGGGTCTTCGCCGAGGTCATCGCCGACTGGACCGACGAGGACGTCGCCACCGCGCGACAGCTCATCACCCGCCTGAACGAGGCATGGGCGCGTCGCGCCGACCCACCCCGACCGACCCCCGGCCCGCGCTGGCGCCGGACCCACCGCATCGAGGAGAGCTAGATGACCACGACGACCACCCGCGTGTCCGCCCCCGTCCAGTGGGCACGAGCGCTGCTGGCCCTCGTGGCACTGAGCCACCTGGTGGTGCCGATCGTGATGTTCGCGGCACAGAGCACGCTGCGCGACGAGATCGCCGCCCAGCACCCGGACTTCGGCCCCGCCGAGGTCACCAAGTCCGCCGACATCGCGGTCACCTCGGGCGCGGTCTTCCACGGCGTGCTGCTCGTGCTCTGCCTGCTGCTCGCCGTCAAGCTCGCGGGCGGACGACCGTGGACGCGGAGGCTGACCACGGTGTCCCAGCTGCTGTCGGCGGTGTTCAGCGTGGTCTCGTGGTCGTCCTCAACGATGTTCCACGCCGTCATCCCGGTGGTCGGCGCGCTCCAGATCGCCGCCGTGGTTCTGCTCTGGGCTCCGCCGGCCGCGCGGCGGTTCTTCACACGCTGACCGCGATGGCGCCGTACGCAACCATCGGATTCGCCCTCAGCGGCGAAATTCCCGGCACGGTATGTTTTCGCGGCGGCGCGTCGGCGTCGGCACCGCGGCACGCGCCACCGGCCTGGGGCCGGCGACAGCTCCCCCGAGACTGCCACCAGCCCTTCCGCTTGCCGGTGAACTTCCCGGCGGAGTCGAATGGAAGTGTCCCGCGACCCCGGCCTGCGCAACGTCCCGTGGGGCGTCTGCCCGGCCCCCGGCGTCACGCTGCGGGCCGGCGGAAACCGGGCCTGGTGCACGGCTCCCGGCTGCGAGGGCGAGTGGGACTACGACCGGCTCCACACCCCGTGCGCGGAGCCGGCCACCGCGGTGGTCACCGATGAGGACGGCGCGACCGGCAAACTGTGCGCCGCTCACGCGCGGGACGCCGGTGACCGGCTGCACCGTCTCCGCCCGGGACCACTCGACCCCGAGCGGCTGACGAAGCCCGAGTTCCTCGCCGGCACCGTACGACCCGAGGCGATGCGGGTGATCGACGAGGGATGAGTGGCGTCGGCTCGCGATCGAGCCGACGCCACCCGGGGAGGAAGTTGCGTCGAACAAACCCTCCGCCCGCTGGCGTCGCCGGCTTGGTCCGGATCCGGTGCGCGACAGTCCGGTGGTTGCCGCCGCGGTGATGACTTGCCTTGGTCGTCACGCGGCCGCCGCCGCGGGCGCGGCGCTCGACAGGCGAAGGGCGTCTTCGCGGTAGCCGCGGCGCACTCGTGGCCAAGCCGTTCTCGCCGACACGTGAAACGGTACCCGAAACCGAATCCTGTTGATCGTTAATCAACTTCGTCGTTGTGAACAGGAATTGTTCACGGCACGTTTTACCGTCGTAACAACATCGATTGCGTGGCCGACTGAGCTGAAGAGGTCTGCAGGTCAAGCAGCGGCAGCAGCCTGACGTCTTGCGAAGAGGCAGAGGGGGAGTTATGCAGTCGCGCGTTTTTGATCTCGGCGCCGTCCGCAAAAATGCCGTCGTAACCGTGTTCCTGCAAGCGTCCGCGAATATCAGGCTCATGACCAAGGCAAATTTTCGAGCCTACAAGCAGAAGCAGTTTTACAAAATGCTCGGCGGCGTTGCTCTCACGCCGATGTTCAAGTTGACGATCCCGTCGAACGGGCACTGGGTGGTGGTCGTCGACGTCGACGGATTGACCTCACCCCTGCTGCTGACCCGGGTCCAGGTGGACGTGGACGTACCGTAGCTCCGGGGGCGCTGCGCACCCGCGAACGTCAACGGGTGCGCAGCTTTCCGGCCGGACCAAGTTGCGGCCGGAAATCTCTTGGCCGATGACGCCGCTCAAGTGGTTTCGACGTCGAGCGGAAGACGTTTCACGCTGACGATCACCGCCGGATTCTGGAACTCGACCTGATCGTCGGACGCGACGGCGAGGTCGCGGTAGCGCTCGAAGAGGACTTCGAACGCCACCCGGCCCTCCAACCGGGCGAGCGGGGCGCCGAAGCAGAAGTGGATCCCGTGCCCGAAGGTGAGGTGCGGGTTCGGGCTGCGGCGCGCGTCGAACTCGCCGGGGCGATCGAAGCTCGCGGGGTCGCGGTTGGCCGCGGCCACGTCGGCCATCACGATCGAGTTCGCCGGGATGATCCGGCCGCCCAGTTCGACGTCCGAGGTCGTGCGCCGGCCGAGTTCGGGGAACGGCGGCAGCATCCGCAGCACCTCTTCCAGCGTGGTCGGCAGGCCGGCCGGATCGGCTCGCAGCGCGGCCGCGGCATGCGGGTTCCGGTCGAGGCTGACCACGGCGTTGCCCAGCAGTGCGGTCGTCGTGATGTGCCCGGCGACCAGCAGCAGCGCCACGAACCCGACGATCTCCTGGTCCTCCAGACGCTCGCCGTTGAACTCCGCCTGGACGAGCCGGCTGGTGAGACCGTCTCCGGGGTGGGCGCGGTGCTGCCGGATGTGGTCGAGGATGTAGGCGTTCATCTCGCGGATCGTCGGGGCGATCGCGTCGAGCGCGCGCTGGATGTCGTCCATGTCGGCCGACTCCCCCAGCTGGTCCCCGCCGAACAGCACCTGCGCCCACCGGGTGAACAGCGGCCGGTCGGCGACCGGGATGCCCAGCAGCTCGGCGATCACGATGATGGGGAGCGGGTAGGCGAGCGCGTCGACGAGGTCGATCCGGGACGCGCCGGCGACTTCGTCGAGCAGTTCGTGCGTGATGGCCTGGATCCGGGGTTCGAGCCCGGCCACCACGCGCGGGGTGAACGCCTGGGTGACCAGGGTCCGCAGCTTGCGGTGGTCCGGCGGGTCCATCCCGACGAAGTTGCCCCTGCGGAAGGTCTCGAAGTCCTCCTGGACCGGGGTGAGGCCGCTGAAGTCCGAGGAGAACGTGGCCGGGTCGGACAGCACGCGCGAGACGGTCGGGTGGTCGAGCGCCCGCCAGCTGCCCCGCTCTTCGTCGTGGTGCACCGGGCCGCCGCGTTCGCGCAGCTCGGCCGAACGCACCAGCAGGTCTTCGAAAGCGAAGGCGAGGCCGGGTTCCTGGGTGGTCATGGCTTCCTCTCGTCGGTGGGGGGCACGTCGGCGGGGCGTCCGCCCACCGGCTGGGGTTCGGCGGGCAGGGCGTCGGCGCGGGGGAAGTGGCGCAGGGTGGGGTTGAAGGTGACGACCAGGGTCACGAGGGCGATCCCGGCGGTGCACAGCACGACGGCGCCGCCGCCGGGGACGGCCTGCACCACCAGGCCGCCGAAGGCCGGGCCGGTCGCGGCCGACACCCCGCCGATCACGCCCATCACGCTGGTCAACCGCCCGCGCAGCCGGTCGGGCGTGAGCAGCAGCTGGTAGGTGCCGATCGTCGTGTTCGCGGTCGGCGGGAGCAGGGCCATGGCGACGAAAAGGGCACCCATCAGGTAACCGTCGTCGATGACGGCCGCGAGCGGCGTGAGCAGGGTCAGCACCCAGAACACGCTCACGATCGAGACGTACGGGCTGAGCCGGCGCTGCAGCCAGGGCGCGATCAGGGAGCCCGCGACCCCGCCGACGCCGAGCATCGCGGCCATCACGCCGATCTCACCCGAGGTGATGCCGCGGTCGCGCGCCAGGACGACGACGACGATGTAGTAGGCGCTGAAGAAGAAGTTCAGGCTCACCGCACACAGCACGGTGACGCGCACGTGCCGTTCCCCCCACACCCAGCGCAGGCCCTCGGCCATCTCTCGGCCCAGGTGCCCTTCGCCGCGCGGCACGGGCTCGTGGCGCGGGGCCCGCACGAAGCACAGGGCGACGAACGAGATCGCGTGGGCGAGCACGTCGAAGGCGAACGGGACGGCGCGCGCGAGGCCGTAGAGGAACCCGCCGAGCGCGGTGCCCGAGAGCTGGCCGAGCGCGCCGCGTGCCGAGTTCATCGCCACCGCGCTGGGCAGCTGGGTCGCGGGCACGATCCGGGCGAGCGTCGCGCCTTCGGCCGGGCCGAACAGCGAGCGGCAGCAGCCCATCACCGCCGCGACCGCGATCAGCTGGGGGATGCTCACGACGTCCAGCCAGACGGTCACGACCAGGCTCGCCACCGCCAGCGAATACACCGCCTCGCAGCCGAGCATGAGCTTCTTGCGGTTCCAGCGGTCGGCCAGCGCGCCGGCGGGCAGCCCGGCCACCAGCTGGGCCATCGCGTCCACGCCGAGCACCAGCCCGGACAGCGCCGGCGAGCCGGTCACCGCGAGCACCAGCAGCGGCAGCGCGATGACCGACGCGGCGAAGCCGGCTTCCGACAGCGCCTGGCTGCCCCACAGCAGGCGGTAGTCCCGGTTCCGGGACAGCGGCGGCGCGGTCATCGGCGCCCGCCCCGGCTGTCGGCCGCGATCTGCCGCAGGGCGCCGGCGAAGTTGGCGGCGACCGCTTCGACGGTCCGGCGCTCGTGGCGACCGGGTGCGTAGATCAGGGAGAACACCAGCTCGCCGTCCTGGACGGCGCCGACCAGGTCGAGCAGGTACGGGCGGTGCTCGGCCGGGTCGTGGTCGTGGCCGAGGGAACCGTGCTGGGCGGCGTACAGGCTCTCCGCCGCAGCCGTCCCGGCCCCCGAACCGTCCCACTGGCCGAGGTAGTTGAAGGAGATCTCGGGCCGGGGGCCGGTTTCGGCCAGCTTCCGCCGGACGTCCGGGGCGCCGAGATGGCGGAGAGCGCCGTAGCCGAAACCGTTGCCCGGTACGGCCCGCAGCTGCTTGCGGACGGACTTGACCAGGGTCCGCCAGTTCGCGCCACCGTCCACGGTCAAGGCCACCGGGTAGAGCGTGGTGAACCAGCCGGCGGTCCGGGTCAGGTCGACGCCGTCGAGGACGTCTTCGCGGCCGTGGCCTTCCAGAGCGATCGACACGTCCGCACGGCCGGTCCACCGCGCCAGGGCCCAGGCCAGCGCCGTCAGCAGGACGTCGTTGACGCGGGTGCGGTACGCCGCGGGGGCCGAGCGCAGCAGGGCGTTGGTGTCCTCGGCGTCGAGGACCACGGTGACCTCATCGGTCCCGGCGCTCCCGCCGTCGTGGTCCACCGGCAGCGTGCCGGAGGCGGGAAGGCCTGTCCAGTACGGGATTTCGTCGTCGAACCCGCTGGCACGGACGTGTGCTGCGAGCCGGTGCGACCAGTCCCGGAACGACGTCGTCCGCGGGCCGAGGTCGATCGGGGCGCGCCGGAGCGCCTGCTGGTAGGCGGTGTCGAGGTCGTCGAGCAGGATGCGCCAGGAGACCGCGTCGACCACGACGTGGTGCGCCGCCAGGAAGAGTTTCGGCCGCCACCCCGGTTCGGCGGTGGCCAGGACAGCTTCGAGCAGCGGGCCCCGGGTCAGGTCGAAACCGGCGTGGACGGCGTCGGCGATCCGTTCCAGCGCGGCCGGGCGTTCGGCCTCGGCGACGGCGGTCAGGTCGTGGTGCCGCAGCTCGGGTCCCGGGTCGAGACCGGCGTTGTGCTGCCGCCAGCCGTCCGCGGTCCGCTCGAACCGCATCCGCAGGGCGTCGTGGTGGGCCCACACCGCCGCCAGGGCGCCTCGGAGCGCGCCGGCGTCGAAGCCGTCGGCGAGGTCGACGAGCATGGACTGGTTGAAGTGGTGCGGGTTCACGGTGTTGGTCGCGAAGAACCAGTCCTGGATCGGGGTCAGCGGCACCGGGCCGACGACCGGCCCGTCGGGCTCGGTCGCTTCGGACACCGCGGTCGCCTGCGGGGCCAGTGCCGCGATGGTCTGGTGCAGGAACATGTCCTTCGCGGTCAGCCGCAGCCCGGCCTGCCGGGCCCGGGACACGACCTGCATGCTCAGGATGGAGTCGCCGCCCAGCTCGAAGAAGTTGTCCTCCGTGCCGACCCGGTCCAGGCCCAGCACCTGGGCCCACACCTCGGCGAGCACGCGCTCGGCGGGCGTCACCGGCTCGACGTGGCGGGCGGCCGGCTCGGCCATCGCGGTGACCACGGGCAGGGCCCGCCGGTCGACCTTGCCGCTCGGGCCGAGCGGGAGCGCGGCGAGCGGCAGGAACGCCGACGGCACCAGGTGTCCTGGCAGCGACCGGCCCAGGAACTCGCGCAGGTCGGCGGCGCCGGGCGGGTCGTCCGGCGAGGCCGCGACGAAGCAGGCGACCAGGCGCTTGTGCCCGGACTCGTCCTGCTGCACGGCCGCGACGGCGGCGGTGACGCCCGGGTGGCGCAGCAGCGCCGACTCGACCTCGCCCAGCTCGATCCGGAAGCCGCGGACCTTGACCTGGTCGTCGGCCCGGCCGGTGAACTCCAGCTGCCCGGCCGCGGTCCAGCGAACGACGTCGCCGGTGCGGTACATCCGCTCCCCCGGCGCGCCGAACGGGTCGGCCGGGAACCGGTCCGCGGTCAGGCCCGGGCGGTCGAGGTAGCCGCGGGCCAGGCTCGGTCCCGCGACGTACAGCTCACCCGCGACGCCGATCGGGACCGGCGTGAGCGCGTCGTCGAGGACGTAGACGCGGGTGTTCGGGATCGGCCGGCCGATCGGGGGCGCCACGCCTGGGACGAGCGGTTCGCTCCACGTCGCGACGACCGTCGACTCGGTGGGGCCGTAGGCGTTGATCATCCGACGTCCGGGCGCCCAGCGGGCCACCAGCTCCGCCGGGCAGGCGTCGCCGCCCACGACGAGCGTGCGCAGGTGCGGCAGGGGCACCTCGGGCACGGTCGCCAGCGCGGCGGGCGGGATCAGCGTGTGGCTGATTTCGTGCGTGGTGAGGAATTCGGCGAGCGGCTCCCCCAGCAACGGCCCGGGCGGGACGACGACGAGCGCCGCGCCGGCAGGCAGGGCCAGGCACAGCTCCAGCACCGCGGCGTCGAAGCTCGGCGAGGAGTACGCCATGACCCGGTCGCCTTCGGTCACGCGCAGGTGCTCGGCCTCCGCGTCGGCGAAGCCGGTCAGCCCGGCGTGGGTGACGACCACGCCCTTGGGGCGGCCGGTCGACCCGGACGTGTAGATCACGTAGGCGGGACTGCCCGGCCGCGGCGGGGTGAGTTTCGCTCCCGGGTCCGCGGCGAACGCGGCCGGGTCGTCGAGCGAGAGCACCGGGACGCCGTCGGGCACGGGCGGGGCGAGGGCGTCGAGGGTGAGCACCAGCGCCGGGTGGGCGTCGGTGAGCATGAACGTGATGCGTTCGAGCGGGTAGGTCGGGTCGACCGGCAGGAACGCCGCGCCCGTCTTCAGGACGGCGAGCTGCGCGACGATGATGTCGACCGACCGGGGCAGGGCCAGCGCGACGATCCGTTCCGGGCCGATGCCGCGCGCGGCGAGCACCCGGGCCAGCCGCTCGGCGCGGACGTCGAGTTCGGCGTAGGTGAGGGTGCCGTGCTCGGCGGAGACGACCGCGATTGCGTCCGGGTGCCGCCGGGCCCGGGCTTCGATGCGTTCGGGCAGGGTTCCGGGCGCCACCGCGCGGCCGGTGTCGTTCCACGCGCCGAGCAGCCGGCGGCGTTCGTCCTCGCCCAGCAACGGCAGCCTCGACAAGGGCCGCGCCGGGTTCTCGGCGATGCCGGCGAGCAGGAAGCTCAGGTGCTCGGCGAGGCGGTCGATCGTGGCGGCGTCGAACAGGTCGGTGTTGTAGGTCAGGGCCGCGTGCAGCACGTCGTGGTCCGGCTGGAACTCGACGGTGAGGTCGAAGTTCGCCGCGGTCGCGGGCTGCGCGACGTCTTCGGCCTCGAGGCCGGGCAGCCGGGCCGGTTCCCGCGGGCTGTTCTGCAGCACGACCATCGCCTGGAACAGCGGCGTGCGGCTGGGGTCGCGGCCGGGCTGGACGGCGTCGACGACGCGGTCGAACGGCAGGTCCTGGTGGTCGAACGCCGCGCGGACCCCGGCGCTGACCTCGTCGAGGAA
Organism: Amycolatopsis sp. WQ 127309; assembly: GCF_023023025.1. Classification (NCBI taxonomy): domain Bacteria; kingdom Bacillati; phylum Actinomycetota; class Actinomycetes; order Pseudonocardiales; family Pseudonocardiaceae; genus Amycolatopsis; species Amycolatopsis sp. WQ 127309. Next base: position 6,940,343 of record NZ_CP095481.1, on the reverse strand, counting down.
GTCCGTGAACGGCTGGTCCGGGCGAACCCGGGACCGCAGGACGAGGGTGTTGACGAAGAACCCGACGAGGCTTTCCAGCTCGGCGCGCTCGCGGCCGGAGGTGACCGTGCCGACGGCGACGTCGTCCTGCCCGGCCCAGCGGCCGAGCAGCACCTGGCAGGCCGCGACGAGGGTGGTGAACAGGGTGGTCCCCCGCTGCCGGCTCACCTGCTCGAGCCGGGCGGTCACCGCGGCCGGGACGAGAAGTTCCCGGGTCGCGCCGCTGGTGGTGCGCACCGGCGGCCGCGGCCGGTCGGCAGGCAGCTCCAGCGGGGTGAGGTCACGCAGGCGCTCGGTCCAGTAGGCGACCTGGCCGGCGAGCACCCGCTCGGCGAGCAGACCGCGTTGCCAGGCCGCGAAGTCCGCGTACTGCACGGGCAGCGGCGGCAGCTCCGCCGGCTCGCCTCGCAGCGCGGCGGTGTAGCGCAGGCCGATCTCCTCGGCGATCAGGCCGTTGGACCAGCCGTCGGTGACGATGTGGTGCACGGTCACGGTGAGCACGTGCTCCCGCGGGGCCAGCCGGATCAGCTTGACCCGCAGCAGCGGGCCTTCCCGCAGGTCGAACGGCTCCTCGCCGTCGGCCCGCAGGACCTCGGCCAGCGCCGCTTCCCGCGTGTCGGCGAGGTGGTCGCCCAGATCGGTGACGGGCACCGGCACCGTGGTCGGCGGGTGCACGACCTGGACGCCGTGGCCGTCGACCGAAGCGAACGTGGTGCGCAGCGGCTCGTGCCGGGCCACCAGGCCGGTGAAGGCCTCGGCGAGCGCATCGACGACCAGGTCGCCGTGCAGGCGCACGGCCGTGCTCGTGACGTACTCGGTGCCGCCGGGCTCGAACTCGTCGAGGAACCACAACCGCTGCTGGGCGAAGGATTGCGGCGGCGCCTGGTCGCGGGGCGCGGCGGGGATCGGGTCGGCGGCGGTGCGGGCGGCCCCGACGGTGTCGATCGCCGCGGCGAGCCGGGCCACCGTCGGGTGCGCGAACACCGCGCGCGGCGACATCGAGACGGCGAATTCGGCCAGCAGCCGCGAAACGAGCCGGATGCTGAGGATCGAGTCGCCGCCGAGCTCGAAGAAGTTGTCCTGCGCGCCGACTCGTTCGGTGCCGAGCAGCCGCTGCCAGATTTCGGCGACGGTCTGTTCGGTCACGGTGGCGGGCGGGACGTACGCCCGCTGGGCGGGGATCGGGCCGTCCGGCGCGGGCAGCGCCCGGCGGTCGACCTTTCCGTTGCGGTTCAACGGAAGGACGGGCAGCACGAGGACGACCGCGGGCACCATGTACTCGGGCAGGGTCTCGGCGGCGTGGGCGCGCAGCTCGTCGGGGTCTGCGGTACGCCCCGGTACGGCGACGACGTGGGCGACCAGCCGGCGGGTGCCGGCGGCGTCCGTGTGGACCGTCGCGATCGCCTGCGCGACCGCCGGGTGGGCGGCCAGCACGGTTTCCACTTCGGCGGGCTCGATCCGGAAGCCGCGCAGCTTGACCTGGTCGTCGGACCGGCCGAGGAACACCAGGTCGCCGTCGGCGTCGCGGCGGACGACGTCGCCGGTGCGGTACATCCGCTTCCCCGGCGCGCCGAACGGGTCGGCGACGAACCGGTCGGCGGTCGGGCCCGGGCGGCCGAGGTAGCCGCGCGCCAGGCCGGGTCCGGCGAGGCACAGCTCGCCCGGCGAACCGGCCGGCAGCGGGCGCAGGTCGCGGTCCAGCACGTAGGCGCGGACGCCGTCGAGCGGGCGGCCGATGGGGATCGAGCCGGGCACGTTCCCGGTCACCCGGAAGGACGTGGCGAACGTGGTGGTCTCGGTGGGGCCGTAACCGTCGACCACGACGAGGCCGGGGCACGCGGCCTGGACCGCACGCACGGCCGCGGGCGGGACGACGTCGCCGCCGGTCCACACCTCGCGCAGGCCGCGCAGGGCGTCCGGCGCGTCGTGGGCGAGGAGCCGGAACAGGCCCGCGGTCAGCCACGCCGCCGTCACGCCGTGCGCGGACACCGCGCGCCGCAACGATTCCACGGTCAGGTCGGGGGCGTCGGACAGGACCACGGCGCCGCCGGAGAGCAGCGGGACCCACAGTTCGTAGGTGGACGCGTCGAAGGCCAGCGGCGAGTGGGCGAGCACCCGGGTGTGGGCGCCACCGGCGAACCGGCCGTCCTGGGCCAGCGCGGTGATGTCGCCGTGGCACACCGCGACGCCCTTCGGCGTCCCGGTCGAGCCCGACGTGTACATCACGTAGGCGAGGTTGCTGGGATCCACCGTGCGCTCCGGCGCCGACGGGGATCGCTGCTCGCCCACCGTCAGCATAGGTCCACTGTGGACAGCATCGGTGGTGGTCACCCAGGTGGGCCCGGCAACCACGACCGACACCGCGGCCTCGGCGAGCACGGCCCGCAGCCGCTCGTGCGGGGCCCGGGTGTCCAGCGGCACGTAGGCCGCCCCCGCCTTGAGCACGGCCAGCTCGGCGACGACGTGGTCCGCCGACGGTTCGAGCAGCAGGCCGACGCGGTCCTCCGCACCGACGCCCAGCTCGATCAGCCGGTGCACCAGGTGGTTCGCCCGTTCGTCCAGCTCGGTGTAGGTCAGGGTCCGGCCGCCGGCGACGACCGCGGGCGCATCCGGGGTGCGGCCGGCCTGCTCGGCGAACAACGCGGGCACCGTCGCGGCGGGCGCGGCGCCGCCCGGGCCGTGGGCGTCGGCGAGCACCTGGGCGCGTTCGGCGCCGTCGACCCACGGCAGCCGCGCCAGCGGGCGGGCGGGATCGGCGGTGACGGCGTCGAGCAGCAGGCCGAGCCGGTCGGTCATGGCCGTGATCGAGCCGGCGTCGAACAGCGCCGGGTCGTAGGCGAGGTCGAGCGCGAGGCCCTCGTCGAGGGATGCGCGCAGGCACAGCGGGAAGTTGGTGGCGTCGGCCGAGGCGACCTCGACGACCCGGGGCGCGCCCGTGGTGGCGGGTTCGCTGATCGGGTAGTTCTCGAAGACCACCATGCTGTCGAACAGGTTCTGTCCGGCGGCGATGTCGCTCAGCGGCCGCAGCCGGCCCAGCGACACGAAGTCGTGGTCACGAGCCTCGCTCTGCGCTTCCTGCAGCTCCCCCAGCCACGCCGCGACCGGCTGGGTGCCGTCGAGGCGGACGCGGGTGGGGATGGTGTTGATGAACATGCCGATCATGGTTTCGACGCCGGCCAGGTCGGCCGGGCGGCCGGACACGGTGGTGCCGAACACGACGTCCCGGTCCCCCGACAGCAGCGACAGCAGCAGCGCCCAGGCGCCCTGCACGACGGTGTTGACGGTCAGGCCGTGGGTCCGGGCGAACTCCCGCAGCCGCAGGGTTGCGGCCGGCGCCAGCTCGGTGCGGACGGAGTCGGTCGAGCGGGACCGGTGGGCTTCGGCCGGCGGCCGGTCGTAGGGCAGCGCGGTCGGGGCGTCAAAGCCGGCCAGGGTGGCGCGCCAGAACTCGTCGGCGCGGGTTTGGTCGCGCTCGGCCAGCCAGCCGAGGTAGTCGCGGTAGGGGCGGCGGGTGACCAGGCCCGGCCGGGCGCCGGCGGCCGCGGAGGCGTACTGCTCGCACGCCTCGGCGAAGACCTGGGCCGAGCTCCAGCCGTCGAGCAGGACGTGGTGGGACGTCCAGACGAGGTCGACCTCGTCGCCGGGCAGCGCGGCGATCGCCAGCCGGGTCAGCGGGGCGCGGGCCAGGTCGAACGGGACGGCGCGGTCGGCCTCCAGGAGGTCCCGCACGGCGTTCTCGCGAGCCGCCGGGTCGAGGTGGCGCAGGTCGTGGTGGGTGACCGGCAGCGTGGCCGCGCGGTCCACCACCTGGACGGGCTCGTCGACGCCGGTCAGGACCAGCCGGGTCCGCAGCACCGGGGTGCGGTCGAGCACCCGCTGCCACGCCGCGGCGAGCCCGGCGGGGTCGGCGACCCCGGCGAGGCGCACGCGGACCTGTTCGAAGTAGGCCGGGGAGCCGCTGTCGAACAGCGTGTGGAACACCATGCCGGCCTGCAGCGGCGTCAGCGGGTAGACGTCCTCGACGCCCCGGCCGTCACCGGCCACGACGTCCAGCTCGCGCTGGCTCAGCCGGGCGAGCGGGAAGTCCGCGGGCGTGCGGCCGCCGGCCTCGGGAGTGGCGCAGTGCGCGACGATCTCGCGCAGCGCCTCGGTGAGCTGCTCGGCGAGGCGCCGGACGGTGCTTTCGTGGTGCACGCCGGGGGAATACGTCCAGGCCAGCTCGAGCCGGCCGTCGTCGACGATGCCGACGACGTCGAGCAGATAACTGCGCGGCCGGGCGTCTTCGTCGTCGCCCAGGTCGCCGCCGAAGCCGCGGTAAAGGCCGCCGTCGTCACCGGCGGCGGTCCACTGCCCGAGGTAGTTCAGCGAGATCTGCGGGGTGCGGCGCTCGCGCAGGGGCGAGTCGGGTACGAGACGGCTCAGCGCGCCGTAACCGAGGCCCTTGCCGGGCACGGCCCGCAGCTGCTCCTTGACCGCCTTGAGCGTCGGTCCCCAGTCCTCCGTGTCGGGCAGCGTGAGCGCGACCGGGAACTCGGCGGTGAACCAGCCGACCGTGCGGGACAGGTCGAGGTCGTCGAAGATCTCCTCGCGGCCGTGTCCTTCCAGCGCGACGAGCACCCGCTCGCGCCCGGTCCACCGGGCCAGGACCCGGCCCAGCGCGCTGAGCAGGACGTCGTTGACCTGCGTGCGGTAGACGTCGGGGACCTGGTGCAGCAGGGCGTCGGTGGTGGCGGCGTCCAGGCCGACGGTGACCGTGCGAGCGCCGGAGGGCTCCCCCACCGCGTCGACCGGCAGGTCCGCGGCCGGGCCGGTGAGCACCCCGGTCCAATACGGCAGTTCGGCGTCGAGCCCGCCGTCGCGGACGTGGGCGGCGAGGCGGTCCGCCCAGCGGAAATAGCTGGTCGTCCCCGGCCCGAGGTCGACCGGCCGGCCCGCGAGGACCTGGCGGTACGCGGTTTCGGTGTCGGCGAGCAGGATCCGCCACGAGACGCCGTCGACGACCAAGTGGTGAATGGTCACCAGCAGGGACGGCGGCCGCGCCGGGCCGAAGGTGAACAACACGGCCGCGACGAGCGGGCCGTCCCCGACGCGCAGGGTCGCGCGGGCTTCGGCCGCGGCGGTGCGCATCGCCGCGTCGACGTCTCCCTCCACAGTGGACAAGTCGACCTGCCGCAGCGCCGGGATCTCCGCGTCGGCACGGAATTCCTGCTGCCAGCTGTCGCCGGTGCGGGTGAACCGGGTGCGCAGCGCGTCGTGGCGCGACAGCACCGCGGCCAGGGCGGTGCTGAGGGCCGGGACGTCCACGTCGGGATCGAGTTCGGCCACTGTGGACATCGTGAACCGGTCGTGGCCGGTGTCGAAGAACCACTGCTGGATCGGCGTGAGCGGGGCCGCGCCGGTGAACGCCGCCTCGGGACCGTCGGCCACGTCCGTGCCGGCGATTAGCGCCAGCTCGGCGATGTTCTGGTGGCGGAAGACGTCCTTGGACGTCAGGCGCAGGCCGTGCTGCCGGGCCCGGGAGACGACCTGGATGCTCAGGATGGAATCCCCGCCCAGCGCGAAGAAGTTGTCCGTCACCCCCGGCTGCTCGACGCCGAGGACGTCGGCCCAGATCGACGCCAGCAGCCGCTCGGCCGGCGTGCGCGGCGCGGTCCGGCCGGCGGCCGGGGCCACGAGCGGCGCGGGAGCGGGCAGCGCACCGCGGTCGACCTTGCCGCTGGCCGCCAGGGGCAGCCGGTCGAGCGGGACGAACACCGTGGGCACCAGGTGGTCGGGCAGGGTCGCCTTCAGCCGGGTCCGCAGGTCACCCGGGTCGTCCTTCGTGACGACGTAGGCGACGAGCCGCGCGTGGCCGTCGTCGCGGCGCGCGACGACCACCGCGTCGGCGACCTCGGGCAGGGCGCGCAGGGCCGCTTCGACCTCGCCGGGCTCGATCCGGAAGCCGCGGATCTTGACCTGGTCGTCGGCGCGGCCGAGGTACTCCAGGTGCCCGTCGCGGGTCCAGCGGACGCGGTCGCCGGTGGCGTACATCCGGTTGCCGGGCGGGCCGAACGGGTTCGGCAGGAACTTCTCCGCGGTCGTTCCGGGCCGGTTGAGGTACCCGCGGGCGAGCTGGGCGCCGGCCAGGTGCAGTTCGCCGGGGACGCCGATCGGCGCCGGGCGCAGCCGCTCGTCGAGGACGTAGGTCCGCACGTTCCCGACCGGGCGGCCGATCACCTCCCGCGCGGTCGCGTCGATCCGGACGAGGGTCGCGTCGACCGTGCATTCGGTCGGGCCGTAGATGTTGAACGCCGTGACGCCGTCGCTCGCGCCGAGTTCGCGCCACAGCGCGTCCCCGACGGCCTCCCCGCCCAGCAGCAGCACCGACGGCCGGTGTCGGCTCGCGTCGAGCAGGTGCCGGGCGAACGACGGCGTCGAGTTGACCAGGTCGATCCCGTGATCGGCGACGTATTCGGCGAGCAGAGCGGGGTCGAGGCGGGTGTCGCCGTCGATCACGTGCAGCTCGTGCCCGGCCGTCAGCATCAGCAGCAGCGCTTCCCACGACGCGTCGAAGGAGAACGCGGCGGTCAGCGCCACTCGCAGGCGGTCCTTCCCGGCCGCGGCGGTGAACTGCTCCGCGTGGTCGAGGGCCAGGTTGGCCAGCGCGCGGTGGCTGACGACGACGCCCTTGGGCACGCCGGTCGAGCCGGAGGTGTAGATCGTGTAGGCCGCGTGATCGAGCGACAGCAGTTCGCGGCGGTCAGCGTCGGAAAGGTCCACATCGGACACCGAGTCGGAGACGGAGATCGGTTCGGTGACCACGAGCACCGGGCGGGTGTCGGCGAGCAGCGCGTCCCGGCGTCGCGCGGGCAGTTCGGGGTCCAGGTACAGGAGGACGGCCCCGGCCTTGAGCACGGCCAGGATGGTGACGACGAGATCGGCGGACCGGGGCAGGGAAACGGCCACGAACCGCTCCGGGCCCGCGCCGCGGCCGGCGAGATCGCGGGCGAGCCGGTTCGCGCGGGCGTTCAGCTCGGCGAAGGTCAGCGCGGTGTCGCCGCAGACCAGCGCGGTCGCGTGCGGGGTGCGCGCGGCCTGCGCCTCGAACAGCTCGGTCACGGTGCCGCCGGGCGCCGGGCGGTCGGTGGCGTTCCAGGTCTCGACGACCAGGTCGTGCTCGGCCGCGGGCAGCAGCGGCAGCGCGTCGACGGGCCGCGTGGGATCGGCCGCGACGGCGGTGAGCAGCACCGTCAGGTGCTCGGCGAAGCGTCCCATCGTGGCCGCGTCGAACAGATCGGTGCTGTAGTTCAGCAGGCCGCGCAGGCCATCGGGGCGTTCTTCGAACTCGATGCTGAGGTCGAACCCGGCGGTCGTCATCGGCAGTTCGAGGTCGCTCGCGGCGAGCCCGGCGAGGGCGGGCAGCCGGTTGCCCGCGTTCTGCAGGGTCACCAGCACCTCGAACAGCGGCGTGCGGCTGGTGTCGCGCTCGGGGCTCAGCTCGTCCACGATCCGCTCGAACGGCACGTCCTGGTGGGCGAACGCGTCCAGGACGGTCCGGCGGACGGTGGTCAGCAGCTCGCCGAAGTCCTGGCGCCCGTCGAGGCGCGATCGCAGCACGACGGTGTTGACGAACATCCCGACGAGGTGCTGCACCTCGGGGTGGTCACGGCCGGACGTGATCGTGCCGATGGCGACGTCGTCCTGCCCGGACCAGCGGCGCAGCACCAGCTGGCAGGCCGCGGCCAGGGCCGTGAACAGGGTCGTGTCGCGGTCGGCGGCCAGCCGGCGCAGGCCGGCGAGCGGTTCGGCGCCGAGGGCGAACTCGTGCTCGGCGCCGTGCGACGTCCGGGTCACCGGCCGGGGGCGGTCGGCAGGCAGGTCGAGCGGGCGCAGGCCGTCGAGCTGCCGGCGCCAGAAGCCGAGCTGATCCTCGACGGGCAGTTCCCGTTGCCACGCGGCGAAGTCCGCGTACTGGATCGGCAACGCGGGCAGCTCCGGGTGCTCGTTGCCGTAGAGGGCGGCGAGTTCGCCGACGAGCACGCCCATCGACCAGCCGTCGGTGACGATGTGGTGCAGGGACAGGACGAGGGCGTGGTCGTCCGGGGCGACGCGGGCGAGCCGGGCCCGCAGCAGCGGGCCGCGGGTCAGGTCGAACGGCCGGGCGAGGTCGTCGGCGAGCAGCCGTCGCAGGTCGCCGGGGTCGTCGGAGAGGTCGGTGACCGGCAGCGCCGGTTCCCACGGCTCGCCGACGATCTGGCGGGGCTTGCCGTCGGTGACGCCGAACGTGGTGCGCAGGGACTCGTGGCGGGCGATCAGGGTGTTCAAGGCCGCGGCGAGGGCGTCGGCCCGCAGGTCGCCGCGCAGCCGCACGCCGAAGACGGTGACGTGGTCGGTACTGCCCGGGGCGAACTCCTCGAGGAACCACAGCCGCTGCTGGGCGAACGACAGCGGCAGGTCGTGCTCGCGGGTCACCGGGGGGATCGCCGCGATGGTGACCGGCGTGGTGGCCAGGCTCGCCGCGAGCCCTTCGACGGTCGGGGTGTCGAACACGCTGCGCGGGGAGACGTCGACGCCGAGGGCGTCGCGCAGCGCGGAGGCCAGCCGGATGCTGAGGATGGAATCCCCGCCGAGCTCGAAGAAGCTGTCCTGGGCGCCGACGCGGTCCAGGCCGAGGGTGGCGGCCAGGACCGCGGCGACCGTGCGTTCGGCGTCGGTGCGCGGCTCGACGAACTCCGCGCCCGCCGGGCCGGCGGCGGCCGGGGCCGGCAACGCGCGGTGGTCGAGCTTTCCGTTGCGCGTCAACGGCATCGCGTCGACCGTGACGAACGCCGACGGCACCATGTACTCGGGCAGCGACCGGGCCAGCCGCTCGCGCAGCAGGGCCGCGGCGGGCGGGTCGTGCGGGTCGGCCGCGACGACGTAGGCGACGAGCCGCTTGCGGCCGGGCTCGTCCTCGCGGGCGAGGACAGCCGCCGAGCCGACCTCCGGCAGGGCGAGCAGGGTGGCCTCGATCTCGCCCGGTTCGATGCGGAAGCCGCGGATCTTGACCTGCTCGTCGGCGCGGCCGCGGTAGCGCAGGGCGCCGCCGCCGGTGCGGGACACCAGGTCCCCGGACCGGTACATCCGCGAGCCGGGCGCGCCGAAGGGGTCGGCGACGAACCGGGCGGCGGTCAGCCCGGGACGGCCGAGGTAGCCGCGGGCCAGGCCGGCCCCGGCGACGTGCAGTTCGCCCGGCACGCCCGCGGGCACGGGGTTCAGGTCGGCGTCGAGAACGTAGCCGCGCAGGTCGGGCAGGACCTCACCGACGAGACCGGGAGCGTCGGACACCAGGTCGTGGTGGGTGACGTGGACGGTGGTCTCGGTGATGCCGTACATGTTCACCAGCCGCGGGGTGTTCCCGTGGCGGCGGAACCAGCCGGCCAGCCGGCGCGTGTCGAGCGCCTCCCCGCCGAAGATCACGTGCCGCAGCGCCAGCCGGGCGCCGGTTTCGGGATCGTCCTCGTCGGCGCGGCAGAGCTGGTAGAACGCCGACGGCGTCTGGTTGAGCACGGTGACGCCTTCGTCGGCCAGCAGGCGCAGGAACTCCCGCGGCGACCGGGAAACGGCGTGCGGCACCACGACGAGCCGGCCGCCGTGCAGCAGCGGCCCCCAGATCTCCCAGACGGAGAAGTCGAAGGCGTAGGAGTGGAACAGCGTCCACACGTCGTCCGCGCCGAAGCCGAACCGGCCGGCGGTCGCGGCGAACAGCCGCGTGACGTTGCGGTGCGGGATCACCACGCCCTTGGGCTGCCCGGTCGAGCCGGAGGTGTAGATGACGTAGGCGGGGTGGCCGGGCGCGCACCGCGGCGGCGGGTCGGTGTCGGGGCCGGTCGCGTCGACGTCTTCGGGGGTGAGGACGGCGACGGGGGCGGTGTCGGCGAGCATCCGCTCGACGCGCTCGTCCGGCGTGGCCGGGTCGATCGGCAGGTAGGCGGCCCCGGCCTTGAGCACGGCGAGGATCGCGACGACCTGCTCCGGCGAGCGCGGCAAGCGCAGGGCGACGTACCGCTCGGGCCCGGCGCCGAGCGCGATCAGCCGGTGCGCCAGCCGGTTCGCGCAGCGGTTGAGTTCGGCGTAGGACAGCGAAGTGCCCTCGCCGGTGAGCGCGATCGCGTCCGGGGTCGCGGCCACCTGAGCGGCGAAGAGGTCCGTGATGGTCGGTGCGGGCAGCGACGCCGGGGCGGGGACGTCGGCGAGCTGCGCCCGGTCGGCGGCCGAGAGCCACGGCAGCCGGGCGATCGTGCGGTCCGGGTTCTCGGCGAGCGCCAGCAGCAGGGTCTCCAGCCGGGCGGCCAGCGCCTCGGCGGTGGCCGTGTCGAACAACGCCGGGTCGGTGGCCAGTTCGAAGCCCAGGTGCTCGCCGGCGTAGGCGCGCAAGGTGATCGGGAAAGTGGTGGCGTCGAGCGCGGTCACCTCGCGCAGGGTGACGCCGGCGCGGGCGGCGGCGTGTTCGTCGAACGGGTAGTTCTCGAACGCGACCATGCTGTCGAACAGGTTCTGCCCGGCCGGGACGTCGCTGAGCGAGCGCAGCCGCCCGAGGGCGACGAAGTCGAAGCGCCGCGCGCGGTTCTGCTCGTCCTGGAGTCGCCGCAGCCACGGCAGCACCGGTTCGCCGCGGTCGATCCGGGTGCGCGTCGGGATGGTGTTGATGAACATCCCGATCATGGTCTCGACGCCGGGCAGGTCGTCGGGCCGGCCGGAGACGGTCGTGCCGAACACGACGTCGTCCTCGCCGCTCTGGTGGGCCAGTAGCAGCGCCCACGCGCCCTGCACGATAGTGTTGACGGTCAGGCCGTGGCGCCGGGCGACGTCCCGCAGGCGGGCGGTGTCCCCGGCGGTGAGGGAACCGCGCACCGGCTGCGCGGTCCGCGTCCGGTGCGCGTGGGCCGGTGACCGGTCCCAGGGCAGCGGCGTCGGCGTGGCGAAGCCGGCCAGCACCTCGCGCCAGTGCTCTTCGGCCGCGGTGACGTCCTGTGCGGCCAGCCAGGCGAGGTAGTCGCGGAACGGGCGGTGGGCCGGCACGCGCGGGACGCGGCTCCCGGTGATCGCGGCGTACTGCTCGACCACCTCGGTGAAGATCTGGGCCAGGCTCCAGCCGTCGAGCACGATGTGGTGCGACGTCCACATCAGCAGCACCCGGTCGTGGCTCAGCGCGATGATGCCCAGCCGCATCAGCGGCGCGGCAGCCAGGTCCATCCCGGCGGCGGCGTCCTCGGCCGAGAGCCGGTCCAGCTCGGCGGCCTGCTCGGCCTCGGTCAGGCCGCGCCAGTCGTGGCGGGTGATCGGCACGACCGCGCGGCGGCGCACCACCTGCAGGGGTTCCTCGACGCCGTCCCAGACCAGCTGGGTGCGCAGCACCGGGGTCCGGTCGGCCACCTGCTGCCAGGCCCGCGCGAACGCCTCCGGGTCGCGGACGCCGTCGAGCAGCATCCGGGCCTGGTCGACGTAGGCGTCGGCGGTGGGGTCGAGCAGGCTGTGGAAGAGCATGCCCGCCTGCAGCGGCGTGAGCGGGTAGACGTCCTCGACGTCGTGGCCGTCGCCGGCAATCCTGTCCACAGTGGATTGATCGAGGCGGGCGAGCGGGAAGTCGGACGGCGTGCGGCCGCCGGCGCCGGGCGCCGCGCAGTGCGCGACGATCTCGCGCAGCCCCGCCAGCATCGCCTCGGCCAGCTCCGCCACCGTTTCCCGGTCGTTGACCTGCTCGGAGTAGCTCCACGTCAGCGACAGCTCGCCGCCGTCGACGACACCGGTGACGTCCAGCTGGTAGGTGGTCGCCTCGTCCGGCGCGATGTCCGCGCCCGTGCCGTCGAGCCGGCCGCGGAGGAGCCCTTCGCCGCCGCCTCCGCCGTCCCAGCGGCCGTGGTAGTTGAAGCAGATCTGGGGCAGCGGGAACGTCTGCAGGGCGTGCCCGGGATCGCCGAGGTGGCGCAGCGCCTCGTAGCTGAGGCCGCGGCGCGGGACGGCCCGCAGCTGCTCCTTGACCGCCTTCAGGGTGGCGCCCCAGTCCCCCGCCGGTGGCAGGTCGAGCGCCACCGGGAACTGCGTGGTGAACCAGCCGACCGTGCGGGAGAGGTCGACGCCGTCGAGGACGTCCTCCCGGCCGTGGCCCTCCAGCGCGATCAGGACGCCGTCCTGCGTGGTCCGGTCGGCCAGGGCCCGGCCGAGCGCGCTCAGCAGCACGTCGTTGACCTGCGTCCGGTAGGCCGCGGGGACCCGGTGCAGCAGGGCGTCAGTGTCGTCGGCGCCGAGGGCCACGGTCAGCGTCCGCGCGGAGCCGGTGGTGCCGGCGCCGTCGTGGTCGACCGGCAGGGCCGTCGGGACGCGACCCGCCACCCGGGTCCAGTGCTCGACGTCGCCGTCGAAGGCACCGGAGCGGACGTGCTCGCGCAGCAGGTGCGCCCACCGGGTGAACGTCGTGCCCGCGGCCGGCAGCCGGACGGCGGCACCGGCGCGGGCCTGGTGGTAGGCGGTGTCGAGGTCGGCGAGCAGCACCCGCAGCGACACGCCGTCGACCACGAGGTGGTGCACGGCCAGGAACAGCAGCGGCGGCCGGGTGCCGCGCACCAGCAGCACGGCTCCGGCGACCACGCCGGTCGTCAGGTCCAGCCCGGCGCGCACCTGGCCCGCCGCGGCCTCGATGCCCGCGCGCTGCCCGGCTTCGCCGAGCGAGGACAGGTCGCGGCTCCACAGCACCCCGGTCGGCGGCGTCGGCACGACTTCCTGCCGCCACTCGCCGTCGAGGTGGAAGAACCGGGTCCGCAGGGCCTCGTGGTGGGCGGCAACGGCGTCGACCGCGGTCCGCAGGGCGTCGTGGTCGACGTCGGCGGGCAGTTCGAGCAGCTGCGACATCGTGAAGTGGGCCAGCGGGCCGTGGGTGCCGAAGAACCAGTGCTGGATCGGCGTCAGCGGCGCGGGTCCGGTGATCGGCGCCGTCACGTCCGGAGCGAGCGCCGCGGCGGTCTGCACCACGGTCGCGAGACCGGCGATGGTCTGGTGCAGGAAGATGTCGCGCGAAGTCAGCCGCAGCCCGGCTTGACGCGCCTGGGCGACGACCTGGATGCTCAGGATCGAGTCGCCGCCGAGGCCGAAGAAGTTGTCCTCCACCCCGACGCGGTCGTTGCCGAGCACCTCGGCCCAGATGGCCACCAGCTGGTGCTCGACGGCGGTCCGCGCCGCGACGTAGGCCTGGTCGCCGTCTTCCGGGACGCCGGGTGCCGGGAGGGCCCGGCGGTCGACCTTCCCTTGCGGGGTCACGGGAACGGCGTCGATCGGGACGTACGCCGAGGGCACCAGGTAGTCGGGCAGGGTGGCCCGCAGGGCCTGGCGCAGGTCGGCTGACGACGGTGCGGCCAAGCCGGCCGCGACGACGTAGGCCACCAGCCGGGCGTGCCCGTCGTCGCCGCGGTGGGCGACGACCACGGCGGCGGAGACGTCGGGCAGGCGCAGCAGCGCGGCCTCGACCTCGCCGGGTTCGACGCGGAAGCCGCGGATCTTGACCTGGTCGTCGAGGCGGCCCAGGTACTCCAGCTGTCCGTCCGCCGTCCAGCGGACGCGGTCGCCGGTGCGGTACATCCGCTCGCCGGGCGCGCCGAAGGGGTTCGCGACGAAGCTGCCGGCGGTCCGGCCCGGCCGGCCGAGGTAACCGCGCGCGAGCTGCGCCCCGGCCAGGCAGAGTTCGCCCGCCACGCCGATGGGCACCGGCCGGAGCTCTTCGTCGAGGACGTGCGCCCGGGTGTTGGCGAGCGGGCGGCCGAGGACCGGCCGGGCGGTCGCGCCGACCCGGCCCGACACGGCGTCCACTGTGTACTCGGTCGGGCCGTAGAAGTTGTGCGCCACCGTGACTTCGGCGTCGGCCAGCGCGCGCCAGAGCGTCTCGTCGAGGGCCTCGCCGCCGAGCATCAGGATCTTCGGGCGGTGCCGCGGGTCGGTCAGCAGCCCGGCGGGCACGAGCCGGCGCAGGTAGGTGGGCGTCAGGTCGAGGAAGTCGATCCGGTGCTCGGCGATGTGGTCCACGAGGGCGTGCGCGTCCAGCCGGACGTCGTCGCCGAGGAGGTGCAGCTCGTGGCCGTCGGCCATGAGCACCGGGCCTTCCAGCGAGGTGTCGAAGGAGAGCGTCGCGGTCAGCGCGACGCGCAGCCGTTGCCCCGGTGCGGCGAAGTCGTGGCGGTGGTTGACCAGCAGGTTGGTGAGGTTGCGGTGCGGCACCGCCACGCCCTTCGGCCGGCCGGTGGAGCCGGAGGTGTAGATGACGTAGGCGGTGTTGGCGGGCCGCAGCGGGGCGACGCGGTCGGCGTCGGTCAGGTCGGTGCCCGGGTACTGGTTCACCGCAGCGGTGGTCTCCGGCGTGCCGAGGACGAGCCCGGCGCCGGGCGTGGTCTCGTCGCCGGCGTGGGTGACGACCAGGGTGGCGTGCGCGTCGCTCAGCAGCAGCTCGATCCGGTCGGCGGGCAGGGCCGGGTCGATCGGCAGGTACACCGCGCCGGCCTTCAGCACCGCGAGCAGCGCGACGATCGCGTCGGCCGTGCGCGGCAGGGCGAGCGCAACGACCCGTTCCGGGCCCGCGCCCAACGCCACGAGGTGCCGGGCGAGCCGGTTGGCGCGGTCGTTCAGCTCGGCGAAGCTCAGCGTGGTGGCCCCGGCGACCAGCGCGGTCTCGTCCGGGATGCGGCGGGCCTGGGACTCGAACAGCTCGGTGAGGGTGGCCGCGGGAACGTCCCGGCCGGTGTCGTTCCACTCGGCGAGGCGCCGCCGCTCGGCGCCGGTCAGCAGCGGCAGCGCGCCGACCGGGCGGGCGGCGTCGGCGGCGATGCCGGTCAGCAGCACGGTGAGGTGCTCGGCCAGCGCGGCGGCGGTCCGCTGGTCGAACAGGTCGGTGTTGTACTCCAGCGATCCTTCGAGGCCGGCGTCGGCCTGCTGGAACTCGACGGTGAGGTCGAAGTTGGCCGCGCGCCGGGCCACCTCGACCGGTTCGACGGTGAGCCCGCCGAAGTCCGGCTGCCCGCCGGGGCGCCCGTGCAGCAGCACCATGGCGTCGAACAACGGGTTGCGGCTGGGGTCACGCTCGATCTTCAGCGCTTCGACGAGCTTCTCGAACGGCGCTTCGGCGTGGTCGAAGGACTCCAGCACCGTCGTGCGGACGGCGCCGAGGAACGCCTCGAACGGTGCGGCGGAGTCCACTGTGGACCGGACGACGACGGTGTCGACGAAGAATCCGACCGTGCGCTCGAGTTCGGGGCGGCCCCGCCCGGAGACGACGGTGCCGAGCGCGATGTCGTCGCGGCCGGTGTACCGGGCGAACAGCACCTGGCAGGCCGCGACGAGCACGGTGTAGAGCGTCGTGTCGTGGGCCCGGGCCAGGTCGGCGAGCGCGGCGGTGACGTCGGCCGGGACGCGGAAGCCGTGCAGCGCGCCCGCGGTCGTGCGCACGGCGGGCCGCGGCCGGTCGGCCGGCAGGTCGAGGGGTTCGACGCCGGCCAGCTGGGTGGTCCAGTAGGCGAGGTGCCGGTCCAGGGCCGGGCCGGCGAGCCGGTTCCGTTGCCACACCGCGAAATCGGCGTACTGGATCGCCGGCTCGGGCAGGTCCGCGGGTTCGCCGCGCACGGCGGCCGCGTACAGGACCCCGAGCTCGCCGACCAGGATGCCCATCGACTCGCCGTCGGTGACGACGTGGTGGGCGGTGAGCAGCAGGACGTGGTGCTCCGCCGCGACGCGCACCAGCAGCAGCCGGACCAGCGGGCCGCGGCGCAGGTCGAACGGCCGGGCGTACTCGGCGCCCAGCACCTCGTCGAGGTCGGCGGGCCGCAGCGCGGGATCGGCCGTCAGGTCGACCGTCCGCACCGGGACCTCCGGGGCCGGGTGGATGACCTGCACCGGCGTGCCGCCGGTGTCGTCGATGGTGGTGCGCAGGGATTCGTGGCGCGCCACCAGTTCCCCGAGCGCGCCGGTGAGCGCGGCGGTGTCGAGCGCCCCGGTGAGCCGCAGCCCGACCGCGCTGTTGTACTCGGCGTCCCCCGGCCGGAACTCGTCGAGGAACCACAGGCGCTGCTGGGCGAACGACAGCGGCAGGTCGTCCTCGCGCGGGGCCCGGCCGATGACGTCGGTGCGCTCCGCCCGCCCGGCCAGCCGGCGCTTGAGCGTCTCGCGCAGGTCGGCGGGCAGCGCGTCGATGCGGCTCTTCCTCGAGGTGGTCATGGTTCGCTTTCCTCACAGCACTTTTCGGGGTGATCCGGGGCGGTCGGGCGAGGCGGGTCAGGACGCCTTGCGGCGCCGGCGGGCGACCCGGCCCCCGGCCTGCATGGCGCTGACGGTCCCGGTGGCCGGATCGGTCAGGAAGCGGCCCCCGACGATCCGGCGGCCGGTGCCGGGCTCCCGCACCGAGAACGCCCCGTTGTCGAGCACCGCCAGCTCCGGGTAGACCTCGCCGTCGACGACCAGGACCGCGCCGCCGTCGGCGCGCACGTCGACGTGGTACTCCAGGTCGCCGTTGGTGTAGCTGCCGGACAGGTCGGCCGGCGGCCGGGTGGCCCGCTCCCCGTCGCCGGGCAGCTCGTAGTCGCCGACCGGCAGCCCGGCGGCGCGCAGTTCGGCGACCAGGTCGACCCACAGCGCCGAGCCGGCGCCCGCGTTCGTGGTGAGCGCGACGACGCGGTCGTGCCCGGGGTCCACCCGCAGGTGGCACGAGGTGCCGTCGGCGGTGCCGTCGTGGCCGGTCCAGTCCGCGTCGGCGCCCCGGTAGGCGGCGAGGCCGAGACCCCAGCCGTCGGCCAGGCCGAAGGGTTCGGCCCCCGGCACCGGACGCCGCATCAGGTCGAGCAGGTCCGCCGGCAGCGGGCTCTCGCCCCCGCTGAACGCCCGGCCGAACACGACGAGGTCGTCGGCGCTGAGCGCGAGCGCGCCGGCGGCGGCCTCGACGCCGCTCAGGGTCTGCGCGACCGGCCGGGCGCGTCCGGTGACGGCGTGCACCGCGTGCCCGCTGACGTGGGTGCCGGCCCGGCGCCGGGCCCCCGGCTCGACGACGAACGCCGGGACGATCCCGAGCGTCTCCAGCAGGAGCGTGTCCACCGCCTCCCACCAGCTCATGCCGGTGATGGCCTCGACCACGTAGCCGGTGAGCACGTACCCGACGTTGGAGTAGGAGAAGCCCAGCCCGGGCGGCTGGACGAGCCCGGCGTCGCGGCACGCCCGCAGGTACCGGCGGGCCGACCCGGTGCTCTCCGCGGCACCGAGCGCGGCGGGCAGACCGCCGGTGTGGCTCAGGACCTGCGCGAGCGTCGGTCTGCCGACCTGGGTGCCGAGGTCGGCGAGGTGGTCCCCGAGCGCGTCACCGGGGTCCAGGTCGCCGTCGGCGACGAGCAGCATCGCCAGCGCGGCGGTGAACGCCTTCGTGATGGAGCCGACCGGGAACTTCGAGGCGGCGGTGACGTCACCGACGGCGACGGAGCGCGTCCGGCCGCCGTCGTGGACCGCCAGCTGGGCCGCGGGGACCCGGTGCTTGCGGGCCAGGCCCGCGAGCAGCCGCCGCAAGCGGTCGTCCCCGAGAGCGGCGGGGCCGTCCTGGGCCGGGATGTGGTGGAGGGACTGGGTGGATGCCGAAGGAGAGGGCACTAGCGGGAAACCTTCCGGGTGGGTCGAGCTGCTCGGGTGGACCGGGATCGGGAGACTCAGGCGTCGGCGGCCATCTGGCGCTGCAGGCTCAGCGGGCGCATGTCGGTCCACACCTCGTCGACGTGGTCCATGCACTCCTGGCGGCCGCCGCGGAAGCCGTCCGCACGCCAGCCCGCGGGCACCTCGTTGGTCAGCGGCCAGAGCGAGTACTGGCCCTCGTCGTTGACCAGCACCTGGAACTCGATGTCGTCCTGCATGTCGGTTTCCTTTCTCGGGGGTCTGTCAGAGGTCTTGGCCGGCGGCGAGCCGTTCGAGGTCCCGCAGGACCCGTTCTTCGACGAGCTCGGCCAGGGCCAGCACGGTGCCGGCGGCGAGCACGTCCTTGGGGGTGAGCTGGACGTCGAAGGCGGACTTGGTCATCGACGTGATCCGCAGGCTGCGCACGGAATCCCCGCCGAGGGCGAAGAAGTTGTCCTCGACGCCGACCCGGTCGATGCCGAGCGCCTCGGCCCAGATCGCGGCGAGGACCTCTTCGGTCTCGGTTTCCGGGGCCGCGTACTCCGCGCCCGCCTCCGGCGCCGCGGGCTCCGGCAGCGCTCGCCGGTCGAGTTTTCCGTTGGCGGTCAAGGGAAGCGCGTCGAGCGCGACGAAGGCCGCGGGCACCAGGTGCGCCGGCAGGGTCGCGGCGACGTGCTCCCGCAGTCCGGCAACCGAGCCCGCGACGACGTAGGCGACCAGCCGCTGGTCGATCGCGACGACGGCGGCGTCGCGCACGTCCGGGTGGGTCCGCAGGGCCGCCGCGATCTCGCCGGGCTCGATCCGGAAGCCGCGGATCTTGACCTGGTCGTCGGCGCGGCCGAGGAACTCGAGCGTGCCGCCGGGCCGCCACCGCACCAGGTCGCCGGTGCGGTACATCCGGGTGCCCGGCGCGCCGAAGGGGTCGGCGAGGAACCGCGTCGCGGTCAGCCCCGGCCGGTTCAGGTAGCCGCGGGCGACGCCGGCACCGGAGACGTACAGCTCCCCCGGCGCCCCGATCGGCACCGGCCGCAGCGCGGCGTCGAGGACGTGCACGCGGGCGTTGCGGATCGGCCGGCCGATCGACGGGGTCGGGCCCGGCTCCAGCGGATCGCTCCACGTGGCCACCACCGTGATCTCCGTGGGGCCGTAAGCGTTGATCATCCGGCGGTCCGGCGCCCAACGGGCGACGAGATCGGCCGTGCAGGCGTCACCGCCGACCACCAGCGTCCGGAACGCGGGCAGCGCCACATCGGGCACGCTCGCCATCGCCACCGGCGGGATCAGCGCGTGGGTGACGCCCTGCTCGCGCAGCACGCCGGCCAGCTGCTCGCCGAGCAGCGGTCCGGGCGGCGGCACGACCAGCGCGGCGCCCGCGGGCAGCGCCATGCACAGTTCCAGCACCGAGGCGTCGAAGCTGGGCGAGGAGAACTGCAGCACCCGGTCACCCGGCCGGACGTCGAAGTGGTCGACCTCGGCGCCGGAGAAGCTCGCCAGGCCGGCGTGCGTGACCACGACGCCCTTCGGGGTGCCGGTCGAGCCGGACGTGTAGATCACGTACGCCGGCGCGTCGAGCGCCGCGGTCCGGGCGAGCGGCTCGGCCGAGGCGTCCGCATCGTCGAGGGTGGCCAGCTCGGCGGGGGTCACCACGACGACCGGGGCCGCGTCTTCGATCATGAACGCGATCCGCTCGGCCGGGTAGTCCGGGTCGATCGGCAGGTAGGCGGCGCCGGTCTTGAGCACGGCCAGCTGCGCGACGACGATCTCCACCGAGCGCGGCAGGGCGAGCGCGACGATCCGCTCCGGCCCGGCGCCGCGCGCGGCCAGCGCCCGCGCCAGCCGGTTCGCCCGGGCGTCGAGTCCGGCGAAGGTCAGGCTCTCGTCGCCGGCGAGCACCGCGACGGCGTCCGGGGTCCGGGCCACCTGTGCCTCGATCAGGTCGATCAGGGTCACCGGCGCGACGTCGTGGCGGGTGTTGTTGAACGCCACCAGGATCTCGTCGCGTTCGGCCGCGGTCAGGACGTCGAGTGTCCCCAAGGGACGGTCCGGGGCGTCGGCCAGCACGCCGAGCACGTGCTCCAGCTGCCCCACCAGCCGCTCGATCGTCGCCGCGTCGAACAGCGCCGGGTCGTAGCCGAGGCCGAGCGACAGCCGAGGGCCCGGCGAGGCCACGACGCTGAGCGGATAGCTGGTCGTCTCCCGCGCGTCGAGATCCCGCAGGCGCACGCCGTGCCCGGCGACATCGTCGGCGGTGATCGGGTAGTTCTCGAACACCACGATGCTGTCGAACAGGTTCTGCCCGCCCTCGACGCCGCTCCAGCCCTGCACCGCGGTCAGCGGGACGTGCTCGAAGCGGCGCGACTCGGCCTGCGCGGCCTGCAGGTCGCGCAGCCAGCCCGCGACCGGGGCCGCCGGGTCCACCGCGACCCGCACCGGCAGGGTGTTGATGAAGATGCCGGTGATGTCGTCGACGCCGGCCAGCCCGGCCGGGCGGCCGGACACGGTCGCACCGAAGCAGACGTCGTCCTGGCCGCTGTGGCGGGACAGCAGCAGCGCCCACGCTCCCTGCACGATCGCGTTGACGGTGAGCCGTTCCCGCCGGGCGAACGCGGCGAGCCGGGCGGTCCGGTCCTCGTCGAGGTCCCGGCCGGCCCACACCGACGAACTCGCTTCGTGGGCGACGGCCGGAACCCGGTCGTAGGGCAACGGCGTCGGTTCGGTGACACCGCCCAGTTCGCGGCGCCAGTACTCCTCCGCGCCGGCCTGGCCCTGTGCGCCCAGCCACGTCACGTAGTCGGCGAACGGCCGCCGGTTCGGCAGGACCGGCGCGGCACCGTCACGCAGGGCGGCGTACGCGGCGCAGACGTCGGACAGCACCTGGAAGACGCTCCAGCCGTCCAGCAGGACGTGGTGGAACGTCCAGAGGAGCTGGACGGCGTCGCCGGGCAACCGGGCCAAGGTGACCCGCAGCAGCGGCGCCGCGGCCAGGTCGAACGGCTCGGCGCGGTCGCGGGCGAGCAGGTCGCGCAGGGCCTCGCCGGTGTCGAGGTCCCGCCAGTCGAGTTCGGTGACCGGCAGGCGCACGTCGCGGTGCACCACGAGCAGCGGGTCGGCGACGCCCTCCCAGACGACGCGGCCGCGCAGGACCGGCGTCCGGTCGACCACGTGCTGCCAGGCCGCGGCCAGCGCGTGCGGGTCGGTGACGCCGTCGAGGACGGCGGTGACCTGTTCGAAGTAGACACCTTGTGCCTGCTGGGAAAGGCCGTGGAAGACCATGCCGGCCTGCATCGGGGTCAGCGGGTGGATGTCGGCCACGGTGCGGCCGTCGCCGGCGATCCGGTCGACGTGGCCCTGGTCCAGTCCGGCGAGGGGGAAGTCGGACGGCGTCCGGCCGCCCGCCCCGGGCCCGGAGCAGTGCGCGACGGCTTCGCCGAGCGCGGCCACCAGGTCGGCGGCCAGCCGCCCGACCGTCTCGGCGGTGTGCACCCCGGGCGAGTAGTACCAGGTCAGCTCCAGGGAATCGGCCTCCACGCGGCCGACGACGTCGAGCAGGTGCGCCCGGCCCGCGCCCGCGCCGACGGCGGAGTCCAGACTGCCGGCCGCGCCTTCGAAGCGGCCCAGGTAGTTGAAGCCGATCTCGGCGTCGACCGCGGGCGCGGTCCCGGTCAGGTACCGCAGCGCGCCGAAGCCCACACCCCGGCGGGGCACCGCGCGCAGCTGCTCCTTCACCGACTTGAGCAGGGAGGCCCAGTCGTCGTCGATCCGCAGCGCGACCGGGTACATCGAGGTGAACCAGCCGACCGTGCGGGACAGGTCGACGTCGTCGAACAGGTCCTCGCGGCCGTGCCCCTCCAGGTCGATCACCATGTGGTCGCGCCGGGTCCAGCGGGCCAGGACCCGGCCCAGCGCGGCCAGCAGCACGTCGTTGACCTGCGTCCGGTAGGCGCCCGGGACGTCCTGCAGCAGGGCCCGGGTCAGCTCGGCGTCCAGCCGCGCGGTGACCGTCCCGGTGGTGCCGTCTGCGGCCGTGCCGTCGACCGGCAAGGCCGCGTCGACGTCGAGAGCGGTGCGCCAGTACGGCAGTTCGTCGTCGAAGCCGCCGGCTTCGGCCCGGCCGGCGAGCCGGTTGGCCCAGTCGCGGAACGACGTCGTCTTCGGCGGCAGCGGGCGCCGCTCGTAGGCGGTTTCCAGGTCCTCCAGCAGGATCCGCCACGAGACGCCGTCGACGACCAGGTGGTCGACGGTGAGCCGCAGGACGGCCGGTTCGAGCAGTTCGGCGGTGAGCAGCGGCCCGGCGGCGACGTCGATGACGGCGCCGAGGAGCTCGGCCGGCTCGGCCGCGGCGTTGACCTGGCTGTCGCCGGTGAACCGCATGCGCAGCGCGTCGTGGTGCTCGACCAGCGCGGCCAGCGTCGCGCGCAGGCGCTCGACGTCGAACGGTTCCGCCCGCTCGACCCGGACCGACTGCGTGAAGTCGGCGGCGGCACCGAAGTCGCCGGTGAAGAACCAGTGCTGGATCGGCGTCAGCGCGGTGGGGCCGCTGACCGGGCCCTGCTCGGCCACGGTCACCGTGGCCGTCCCCGCGGCGACGGCCAGCGCCGCGACGGTCTGGTGGGCGAACAGGTCCCGCGGGGTGAGCGCGAGGCCGTGACGCCGCGCCCGCGAGACGACCTGGATGCTCAGGATCGAGTCACCGCCGAGCTCGAAGAAGTTGTCCTCGATCCCGACCGCGGGCACGCCGAGCACGTCGGCCCAGACCCCGGCCAGGACGCGTTCGTTCTCCGTGCGGGGCGGCAGGTACCCGGCCACCGGCTCGGCGGCCGGCTCCGGCAGCGCCTGCCGGTCGACCTTCCCGTTGCGGCTCAAGGGAAGTGCGTCGAGCGTGACGAACGCCGAGGGCACCATGTAGTCGGGCAGGTCGCGCTGCAGCCACGCACGCAGGTCGGTCGTCGTGGCGGTGCCGACCAGGTAGGCGACGAGCCGCTTCTCGCGGGTGACGACGACGGCTTCGGCGATGCCGGGGTGCGCGGCCAGGGCGTTCTCGATCTCGCCCAGCTCGATCCGGAAGCCGCGGATCTTGACCTGGTCGTCGGCCCGGCCGACGAACTCCAGCACCCCGCCGGCCGACCAGCGGACGACGTCGCCGGTGCGGTACATCCGCGCCCCCGGCGCACCGAACGGGTTCGCGACGAACCGTTCCGCGGTGAGCCCGGGCCGGCCGAGGTAGCCGCGTGCGACGCCGGTGCCGGCGACGAACAGCTCCCCCGCCACCCCCGGCGGGACCGGCCGCAGCCCGGCGTCGAGGACGTAGGCGGCCATGTTGTCGAGGGGACCGCCGATCGGCACCACGTCGGGAACCGGCTCGTGCGGCGGCAGGACGCAGCGGCTGGCGAAGGTCGTGGTCTCGGTGGGGCCGTAGCCGTCGACGACGGTCAGGCCCGGGCATGCGTCGCGCACCTGGCGGACGGCGGTCGCGGGGACGACGTCGCCGCCGGTCCACACCTCCCGGACCCCGCGCAGGCACGCGGGGTCCTCCTGCGCCAGCAGGCGGAACAGGCCCGCGGTCAGCCACAGCGCGCTCACGTGCTGCTCGGCGACGAGCCCGCGCAGCACCTCGGGGTCGAGGTCTCCCGGCGGCGCGACGACCACGCGGCCGCCGTTCAGCAGCGGCACCCACACCTCGTACGTCGAGGCGTCGAACGCCTGCGGTGAGTGCAGCAGCACGGTCCGGTGCGCCTCGCCCGCGAAGGACCGGTCCGACGCCAGGCCGACGACGTCGTGGTGGGTCACCGCGACGCCCTTCGGCGTCCCCGTCGACCCGGACGTGTACATCACGTACGCCAGGTTCTCCGGCCGCACCAGCACTTCCGGCGCGGTCTCCGGCCCGTCGAGGGGCTCGCCGACCAGCACCGTGGGTCCATTGTGGACGTCCGCCCACGACTGGTCGGTGACGACCACGCAGACGTCCGCCTCGGCCAACACCAGCCGCATCCGGGCGGCCGGCGCGCGCAGGTCGACCGGGACGTACGCGGCGCCGGCCTTGAGCACGGCCAGTTCGGCGACGACCAGGTCGGCGGAGCGCTCCAGCAGCAGCCCGACGCGGTCTTCGACGCCGACGCCGAGCGCGATCAGGTGGTGCGCGAGCCGGTTGGCGTGCTTGTCCAGCTCGGCGTAGGTCAGCTGTCCGAGCGCGGGGGCATCGGGCGTGCGGCGGACCTGGTCGGCGAACCTGCTCACCACCGTGGCCGGGGCGACCGGGTGTGCGGTGGTGTTGAACGTCCGCAGCACGCTTTCGCGGTCGTCCTCGGTCAGCAGGTCGAGTTCGGCGACCGCGCGGCCGGAATCGGCGGCGATGCGGTCCAGGACGAGGAGCAGGTGCCCGGCGAGCCGCTCGATGGTGGCCGCGTCGAACAGATCGGGGTCGTGGTCGAACGACACGGCCAGCCGCTCGCCCGGCGTGACGACCACGCTGAGCGGGTAGTTGGTCGGCTGCAGCTCGCCGTCCTCGTGCAGGCCGATCCCGTGCGCGGCGATGGCGTCGGCGTCGAAGGGGTAGTTCTCGAAGACGAGGATGCTGTCGAACAGTGCGGCGCCCATCCGGGCCAGTGACACGAAGTCGAACCGGCGCGATCGCGCCTGGGCGGCTTGCAGGTCCCGCAGCCACGCGGCTACGGTCTGTCCTTCGTGGACGGTGATCCGGCTGGGCAGGGTGTTGATGAACAGGCCGACCATCGACTCGACGCCCGGCAGGTCGGCGGGGCGCCCGGAGACGGTGGTGCCGAAGACGACGTCGGCTTCACCGCTGTGACGGGCGAGCACGAGTCCCCACGCGCCCTGCACGATCGTGTTGAGGGTCAGCCCGGCGTGCCGGGCCAGCTCCCGCAGCCCGTCGATCGGCGCCGACACCCGGATCGACGCGGCGGACCGGGCGCGGTGTGCCTCCCGCGGGCGGCGGTCGTACGGCAGCGGTGTCGGCGTCCGGACGCCGGCCAGCTCGGTGCTCCAGTGCTGTTCGGCGGCGGCGGTGTCCTGCTCGCCGAGCCAGCGCAGGTAATCGCGGAACGGCGGCCGGTGCCCCGGAACGGCGCCACCGGCGTACCGGGCGCAGACCTCGCCGAACACCTGCGCGGCGCTCCAGCCGTCGAGCAGCACGTGGTGGAACGTCCACAGCATCAGGACGTCCCCGCCGGGCAGCCGGGCGAACCCCAGCCGCAGCAGCGGCGCGGCCGCCAGGTCGAAGCCCCGCGCCCGGTCGGCGTCGAGGAACCGCTCCAGCTCGCTCGCGCGCTCCCGCTCGTCCAGCGCCGTCCAGTCGAGCTGGACGACCGGCACCGGCGCGGACCGCTCGACGACCTGCACAGGCTCGTCGAGACCGTCCCAGACGACGCGGCTGCGCAGCACCGGCGTGGCCGCCACGACGTCGTGCCAGGCCTGGGCCAGGCGTTCGGGGTCGGTGACGCCGGACAGCCGCAGCCGCACCTGGTTGAGGTAGGTCCCGGCCGCGCCGTCGACGAGGCTGTGGAACACCATGCCCGACTGCATCGGGGTCAGCGGGTAGATGTCCTCGACCGTCTCGCCGGTCCCGGCGAGACGGTCCACGGCGGCCTGGTCGAGCCGGGCCAGCGGGAAGTCCGACGGCGTCCGGCCGCCGGCGTCCGGGCCGGCGCAGTGCCCGACGATCCCGGTGAGCGCGGCGAGCAGCGCGTCGGCCAGCCGGTGGACGGTGGCCTCGGTGTGCACTTGGTCCGAGTAGTGCCAGGTCAGTTCGAGGCGGTCGCCGACGACCGCGCCGACGACGTCGAGCAGGTGCCCGCGGGTCTGTCCGGGGTGAGCCGCGCCGTCGAGGCCGCCGCCGTGGTCGAACCGGCCCAGGTAGTTGAAGCTGATCCCGGGTTCGACGCGCGGGGCGGTGCCGGCGAGGTAGCGCAGGGCGCCGTAGCCGACGCCCCGGCGGGGCACCGCGCGCAGCTGTTCCTTGGTCTGCTTCAGCGCGTCGCCCCAGTCACCGGCGGGCACGGTGAGGGCGACCGGGAAGATCGAGGTGAACCAGCCGACGGTGCGGGAGAGGTCGACCCCGGGGAACAGGTCTTCGCGCCCGTGCCCTTCGAGGTCGACCAGGACGCGGTCGCGGCCCGTCCAGTCCGCGAGGACCCGGCCCAGCGCGGTCAGCAGGACGTCGTTGACCTGGGTCCGGTACGCGCCCGGGACGTCGTGGAGCACCGCCCGGGTCGCCTCGGCGGGCAGTCGCACGGTCACCGACCGGGCGGACCCGTAGGTGTTGGCGCCCGTGGCGTCGACCGGCAGGGCCGGGTCGGCGTCGGTGGCCGCCCAGTGGGCGAGTTCGTCGTCGAACCCGCCCGCGGCGGTGTGCTCGGCCAGGGTGCGGGCCCAATCGCGGAACGACGTCGTGCGAGCGGCGAGCTCGCCGCCGGCGAGGAGGGTGTCCAGGTCCTCCAGGAGGATCCGCCACGAGACGCCGTCGACGACCAGGTGGTGCGCGGCGAGCGTCAGCGTGGTGCCGGACAGCTCGGCCCGCAGCAGCGGTCCCCGTTCGAGGTCGATGGTGGCCCCGAGCACGTCGCCGGCCTCCGGTGCGTGGTACTGGCCGTCGCCGATGAACCGCAGCCGCAACGCGTCGTGGTGCAGCTGGAGTTCCCGCAGGGCGTGTCCCAGCGCCACGGGGTCGGCTGCGGGCAGGTCGATCGAGACGGACTGGACGAACTGCCCGGCGTGCACCGGCTTCGGGTCGAGGTACCAGTGCTGGACGGGCGTCAGCGGTGCTTCGCCGGTCACCGGTCCTTCGTCGACCGTGACGGCGGCGGGCGCGGTGCTCGCGACGAGGGCGAGCGCGGCGACGGTCGGGTGGTCGAACACCTGGCCCGGCATGAGGTCCAGCCCGGCCCGGCGGGCCCGGGAGACGACCTGGATGCTCAGGATGGAGTCGCCGCCGAGTTCGAAGAAGTTGTCGTCGGCGCCGACGCGGTCCACGCGCAGGACCTCGGCCCAGATCCCGGCCAGCAGCCGCTCGGCGTCCGTGGCCGGCTCGCGGTACGCCCGCTCCGGCGCACGGTCCGGCGCGGGCAGCGCCCGCCGGTCCACCTTCCCGTTGTCGTTGAGCGGCAACGCTTCCAGTGGGACGTAGAGCGAGGGCACGAGGTAGTCCGGCAGGGACCGGAGCAGGAACTCGCGCAGGTCCGGCGCCCCGGTCGCGACGACGTAGGCGACGAGCCGCTTGGTCCCGGCGCTCTCCGCCGCGACGACGACGGCTTCGGCGACGTCCGGGTGCGCGGTGAGCGCGGTCTCGATCTCCCCCAGCTCGATCCGGAAACCGCGGATCTTCACCTGGTCGTCGGCGCGGCCGGCGAACTCCAGCACTCCGGCGCGGGACCAGCGGACGAGGTCGCCGGTGCGGTACATCCGCGCCCCCGGCGCGCCGAAGGGGTCGGCCAGGAACCGTTCCGCCGTCAGGGCCGGCTGGCCCAGGTAGCCGCGGGCCAGTCCGGTGCCGGCGAGGTACAGCTCGCCGACGACGCCCGGCGGGACCGGCCGCAGCCCGGCGTCGAGCACGTAGGCCGCCATGTTGTCCTGCGGCCGGCCGATCGGCAGCACGTCCGGCACCGGCTCGCCCGGCGGCAGGACGAGGTGACTCGCGAAGGTCGTCGTCTCGGTCGGCCCGTAGACGTCCACCACGGCCAGGCCGGGGCACGCCGCCAGCACCTGGCGCACCGCTGCGGGGGGAACCACGTCGCCGCCGGTCCACACCTCGCGGATCCCCTGCAGGCAAGCGGGATCCTCCTGCGCCAGCACCCGGAACAACCCCGCCGTCAGGAACACCGCGCGCACCCCGTGCGCGGCGACCACGCGACGCAGCACCCGGGCGTCGACGTCGCCCTGCGGCGCGACGACCACCCGGCCGCCGCTGAGCAACGGCACCCACACCTCGTACGTCGACGCGTCGAACGCCTGCGGGGAGTGCATCAGCACGGACCGGTGCGCCGGTCCGGCGAAGCACCGGTCCAGCGCCAGCCCGACGATGTCCCGGTGGGTCACCGCCACGCCCTTCGGTGTGCCCGTCGACCCCGACGTGTACATCACGTAGGCCAGGTTTTCCTGGTGCAGCACCACCTCCGGCACGCTCGCCGGTTCGTCTCCACAGTCGTCAACGCGGACGGCCGGTCCACTGTGGACATCCTGGCCCGGGTCGTCGGTGACGAGCACCCGCACGCCGTCGAGCAGCACGCGCAGGCGTTCCCGCGGGGCTCGGGCGTCCAGCGGCAGGTACGCGCCGCCGGCCTTGAGCACCGCGAGCTGGGCGACGACGACGTCCGCCGACCGGCGCAGCAGCAGCGCGACCAGGTCGTCCCGGCCGGTGCCGAGCGCGATCAGGCGGTGGGCCAGCCGGTTCGCTCGGACGTCGAGTTCCGCGTAGGTCAGGGTTTCCCCGCCGGTGACGGCGACCGCGTCGGGGTGGCGCCGGACCTGCTCGGCGAACAACTCCGGCACGGTCGCGGCCGGGAGGTCGTGCGCGGTGTCGTTCCACCGGACCAGGACGTCGTGCCGCTCGGCGTCGGTGAGCATCCGCAGGTCGGCGACGGGCTTGTCCAGGCCGGCCGCCAGCTCGGTGAGCAGCGTGCGCAGGTGCCCGGCGAACCCGGCGACCGTCTCGGCGTCGAACAGCGCCGGGTCGTAGCCGAAGGCCAGGTCCAAGCGGTCCTCGCCGGGATAGGCGACGACGCTGAGCGGGTAGTTGGTGCTCTCGACGCCGCGCAGCTCACGCAGCCCGAGCCCGTCGGTGACCGGGTAGTTCTCGAAGACCAGGAGCGTGTCGAACGGGGTCACCGGCGGCGCGTACTCGAACCGCCGCGCTTCGGCCTGTGCGGACTGCAGGTCCCGGAGCCAGTCGCACACCCGGGCACGGTCGTCGACGTCGGTGACCAGCGGGAGGGTGGTGATGAACATGCCGGTGATCTCGTCGGCCCCCGGCAGTTCGGCGGGCCGCCCGGCGACCGTGGTGCCGAAGCAGACCTCCGGC
Source organism: Amycolatopsis sp. WQ 127309 (assembly GCF_023023025.1). Lineage (NCBI taxonomy): Bacteria > Bacillati > Actinomycetota > Actinomycetes > Pseudonocardiales > Pseudonocardiaceae > Amycolatopsis > Amycolatopsis sp. WQ 127309. The sequence continues at coordinate 6,911,635 of NZ_CP095481.1, read as the reverse complement.
CGGCCGCCGTAGCGGGCCAGCACCACGGCCCAGGCGCCCTGGACGAGGGTGTTCAGGGTCAGGCCGTGGCGTTGCGCGGCGGCGCGCAGCGGTCCGGCCGGCACGTCGGCCCGCAGCGCGGCCGTCGACTCGACGGTGTGCCGCTCGGGGGTGCGGTCGGGCCGCAGCCGGACGGGCTCGGGGCGGCCGGAAAGCTGCTCGCGCCAGTACGTTTCCGCGGCGGGACGGTCCTGCTCGGACAGCCAGCGGACGTGGTCGCGGAACGGGCGCCGGGTGGGCAGCGCCCGGCCGGCGTGCGCCGCCGAGACGTCGGAAAGCACCTGGAACAGGCTCCAGCCGTCCAGCAGGAGGTGGTGGAACGTCCAGACGACCCGGACCTCGGTCGCCGAGAGGCGGGCGATGAGCAGCCGCGTCAGCGGTACCGCGGTCAGGTCGAGCCCGGCGGCGCGGTCGGCGGCCAGCACGGCGTCCAGGTCCTCGGGCTCGGTCGTCCAGTCGCGGTGCTCGACGGGCAGGGTGACGTGGCGGTGGACGACCTGCACGGGCTCGTCGACGCCGTCCCAGACGACCCGGCTGCGCAGCACCGGGGTCCGGTCCACGACGTGCTGCCACGCCCGGGCGAGGGCGGCCGGGTCGGGGACGCCGGTCAGCACGAACGTGACCTGCTGGAGGTAAGCGGACCGGGCGTCGCCGGTGAGGCCGTGGAAGAGCATGCCGGCCTGGGCCGGGGTGAGCGGGTAGACGTCTTCGACATCGCGGCCGTCGCCGGCGATCGTGTCCACGCCGGCTTGATCCAGGTGCGCCAGCGGGAAGTCCGACGGCGTGCGGCCGCCGGCGGCCGGGTCGGCGCAGTGGGCGGCGATCTCCGCCAGGCCGTGCACGAGGTCGTCGGCGACCGCGCCGAGGGTGGCTTCGCGGTGCAGCCGGTCGGAGTAGAACCAGGTGATCTCCAGGCAGCCGTCGGTGACGCGGGCGACGACGTCGATGGCGTGCGCGCGGATCGCGTCGGGACTCTGCGACAGTTCGAGGTCCCGTTCGAGGCCGCGGTAGAGGTCGCCGGCCACCTCGAAGCGGCCGAGGTAGTTGAAGCTGAGCCGGGGCGTGATCTCGGGGGCGGTGCCGGTCAGGTAGCGCAGGGCGCCGTAGGACAGGCCGCGAGCCGGGATCGCGCGCAGCTGTTCCTTGGTCCGTTTCAGGGCTGCGCCCCAGTCGCCGCCGGGCACGTCGAGCGCGACCGGGAACAGGGACGTGAACCAGCCGACCGTGCGGGACAGGTCGACGTCGTCGAACAGCTCTTCGCGGCCGTGGCCTTCGAGGTCGAGCAGGACCCGTTCGGTGCCGGTCCACCGGCCCAGGGCGCGGCCGAGCGCGGCCAGCAGGACGTCGTTGACCTGGGTCCGGTAGACGCCCGGGACGTCCTGCAGCAGTGTGCGCGTCAGCTCGGCGTCCAGCCGGGTGGTGACGGTCCTGGTACTGGCGACGGTGTCGACGCCGTCGGCGTCGAGCGGGATCTGGGTGCCGTCGACGGCGCGCCAGTGGTCGAGGTGGTCGTCGAAGGAGTGCGCGGCGAGCCGGGCCGACCAGTCCTGGAAGGACGTCGTCCGGGCGCTCAGCTCGCGGCCGTGGTAGGCGTGGTCGAGGTCCTCCAGGAGGATCCGCCAGGACACGCCGTCCACGACCAAGTGGTGCACGGCCAGGCGCAACGTCGTCCCGGTCAACTCCGCGCGCAGCAGGGGGCCATGTTCGAGGTCGATCGTCGCGCCGAAGACGTCGGTGTCGCCGGGTTCGGCGTGGGCTTGCGTCCAGCCGGCCTCGGTGCGGCGGAACCGCAGCCGCAGGGCGTCGTGGTGCGCGACCAGGGTGTTCACCGCGGCCCGCAGTCGAGCTTCGTCGACGTCGTCGGCGAGCCGGACGCTCAGCTCCTGCGCGAAGTGGTCCGGGTCGGCCGGCTCGGCGTCGAGGAACCAGCGCTGGATCGGGGTCGGCGTCACGGCCCCGGTCGCCGCCCGCCGCTCCACGGCCGGGGCCGACGTGCCGGCGGCCGCGGCGAGCGCGGCGATTGTCTGGTGCCGGAAGACGTCGCGGGTCGTGATCTTCAGGCCGGCCTTCGCGGCCTCGGACACGAGCCGGATGCTGAGGATCGAATCGCCGCCCAGCTCGAAGAAGTTGTCCTCGACGCCGACCTCGGGCAGCCCGAGCGCTTCGGCCCAGATCCCGGCGAGCAGGCGTTCGGCCGGGGTCCGCGGCGCCACGCGGGTGGTGGTGCCCGCCCAGTCGGGGGCGGGCAGGGCGCGCCGGTCGAGCTTGCCGCTGGGGTTGAGCGGCAGCCGGTCGAGCGGCACGAACGCCGAGGGCACCAGGTGCGCGGGCAGCGAGCCGGCGAGGAACTCCCGCAGCTGCGCGGGGGTGACCGAGCCGCCGGGCACCACGTAGGCGACCAGCCGCTGGTGCCCGGCGTCCTTGCGCGCGACCACGACCGCCTCGGCGACGTCCGGGTGCTGCCGCAGTGCGGCCTCCACTTCGCCCGGCTCGATCCGGAACCCGCGGATCTTGACCTGGTCGTCGGCGCGACCCAGGTATTCCAGCTCGCCGTGCGCGGTCCAGCGCACGACGTCGCCGGTCCGGTACATCCGGGCCCCCGGGGCGGCGAAGGGATCGGCGACGAACCGGCCGGCGGTCAGGCCCGGCCGGCCGAGGTAACCGCGGGCGACACCCGCGCCGCCGAGGTGCAGCTCCCCCGGCACGCCGACGGGCACGCGCCGCAGCCCGGCGTCGAGCACGTAGGCGCGGATCCCGGCGACCGGGCGGCCGATCGGCGGCGTGCGATCGGTGTCGTGATACCACGCGGTCGCGTACACAGTGGACTCGGTCGGCCCGTAGATGTTCGCGATCCGGCTGTCCGGCAAGGCTTTCCGGATGTCGCGCAGCGCGTGCAGCGTCAGGGCTTCACCGGCCAGGACGACCGTCGAGGGCCGCACCGAGACCGCGCCCTGCGACAGGAGCTGCGCGAACGCGGACGGCACGCCGCTCACCAGGCCGACTTCCCGGCCGGCGTCCGGTTGCTCGCCGAGGGCCAGCACGTCCCGGACGATCTCGACGGTGGCGCCCGCCATCAGCGGCGCGAAGATCTCGAACACCGAGACGTCGAAGTTGAGCGACGTCGACGCGACGACGGTCGACCCGGGCCGCAGGACGGCGCCGAAGTCGGCGGCCGCCCACGCCATCAGGTTCGCCGCGCTGCGGTGGGCGATCACGACGCCCTTGGGGCGGCCGGTCGAGCCGGACGTGTGGATCACGTAGGCCGGGTTGGCGGGGTCGGGCTCACCGTCGACCGGCGCCGTCGACCGGCCGGCGAGCAGGCCGGGGTCGTCGAACGCCAGCGCGGGCCCGGGTCCCTCGCCGTCGGCCGTCAGCAGCAGGACCGGGGCGGCGTCGTCGAGGATCAGCGCGATCCGGTCGGCCGGGTAGGCCGGGTCGACCGGCAGGTACGCGGCGCCGGACTTGAGGACGCCGAGCAGCGCCACCAGGATCCGTTCCGTGCGCGGCAGCGAGACGGCGACGAGCCGCTCGGGTCCGGCGCCCCGGTCGAGCAGGACGCGGGCCAGCTGGTTGGCCTGGTCGTCGAGCTCCCGGTAAGTCAGGCGGCGGCCGTCGCAGACGACGGCGACCGCGTCCGGCGTCCGGTTCACCTGGGCCTCGAACAAGCGGGGCAGGGTGAGCGCGGGGACCGGGACCGCCGGGCCCCGCTCGAGGTCGTGGAGCCGGGCCAGTTCCGCACCGTCCATCATGGACAGCGCGGCCAGCGGCCGGTGCGGGTCGGCGACGACGGCTTCGGCCAGCACGCGCAGGTGCCCGGCGAAGCGGTCGATCGTCGCGGCGTCGAAGAGGGCCGTGTCGTACTCGATCGCGACGCCGCGGCCCTGCGGCTGGAACTCCAGCACGAGGTCGAACCGGGCCCGGGGGCGGGGCAGGTCGTGCTCGCCCAGATGCAGGGCGCCCGCCTCCCGGGGCCGGACGAGGTCCTGCTGGAGCACGAGCAGGACCTGCACCAGCGGCGTGCGGCCCGGATCACGGGCCGGCCGCAGGTCGTCGACGACCTGGTCGAAGGGCACCTCGCCGGCGGCGAACGCCGCGAGCGCGGTTTCCTTGACCTGGCCGAGAAAGGCGTCGAACGGCTGGGCAGGGTCGACGGCGGAGCGCAGGACGAGCGTGTTGACGAAGAACCCGGCCAAGCGCTCGAGCTGGTCGTGGTCGCGCCCGGACACCGCGGTGCCGACGGCGATGTCGTCCTGCCCGGTGTAGCGGGCCAGCAGCAGCTGGACCACCGCGGTCAGCGTCGTGAACAGGGTGGCGCCGGTGTCCTGGCCGAGGGCGGCCAGGCCACCGGCGAGCTCCTCGGGCAGCGGGTAGCGGCGGATGGCGCCGTGCGTCTCGCGGACGGGCGGACGCGGCCGGTCGGTGGGCAACGCCAAGGGCTCCAGCCCGGCCAGCCGCTCCCGCCAGTACGTCAGCTGCCGCTCGCGCAGCGGACCGGCGAGCCGCTCGTGGTGCCAGCGGGAGTAGTCGCGGTACCCGATCGGCGCCGGGGTGGGCTCCTCCCCCGCGTACAGCGCGGCGAGCTCGTCGACGAGCAGACCGACCGACCAGCCGTCGGTGACGATGTGGTGCTGGCACAGGAGAAGGAGGTGCTCGTCGGGACCGAGGCGGATCAGCGTGGCGCGGGTCAGCGGCCCGGCGCCCAGGTCGAACGGGCGGTCCAGCTCGGCTGCGAGCAGCGCGTCCAGGTCGTCATCGGCGTCGGTCTCGCGCAACGGGATCGTGGCGGTCTCGGCGACCACCTGGAAGCCGTGCCCGTCGACGGTGCGGAAGGTCGTCCGCAGCGCCTCGTGCCGCGCGACGAGGCCGGCCAACGCGGTCCGCAGGGCTTCGCGATCCAGCGGACCGGACAGGGTGAGCCCGACACCGGCGTTGTACTCGGTGCTGCCCGGGTTCTGCTCGTCGAGCAGCCACAGCCGGCGCTGGACCGGCGAAATCGGCACGACGTCTTCGTGGGTGCCGCGCTCGATCCGGCCGCTCGCCGGCTGGTCGCCGTCGGGCAGCAGCGCGGCGAGCTTCGCGATGGTCCGGGCGTCGAACACCACCCGCGGTGACAGGTCCGCGCCGAAGCGGGCACGGATCCGGGCCAGCGCCCGCGCGCCGAGGATCGAGTCCCCGCCGAGCTCGAAGAAGTCCGCGTCGATGCCCACATCGGGCACGCCGAGCAGGTCGGCCCAGATTTCGGCCAGGACGCGCTCGGTCGCGGTCCGCGGCGGCGTGTGGGTCGCGCGCGCCTGGGCGGCCCAGTCGGGCTCCGGCAGCGCGTCGCGGTCCAGCTTGCCGTGCGTGGTCAGGGGCATCCGGTCGAGCACGACGAAAGCGGCGGGCACCAGGTACGGCGGGAGCTTGGCTGCCACGGCCGAGCGCAGGGCGGCCGGCTCGGCGTCCCCGGCGACGTAGGCGACCAGGCGCTTGACGCCGGGCTGATCCTCCCGGGCGACGACGACCGCTTCCCGGACGTCCGGGCGGCCCAGCAGCAGAGCTTCGATCTCGCCGGGCTCGATGCGGAAGCCCCGGATCTTGACCTGGTGGTCGGTCCGCCCGACGAACTCCAGCTCGCCCGAGGCGGTGCGGCGCACGACGTCACCGGTCCGGTACATCCGGGCACCAGGCGCGCCGAAGGGGTCGGCCACGAACCGGCTCGCGGTCAGGCCCGGCCGGTCGAGGTAGCCGCGGGCCAGGCTCGGCCCGGCGAGGTGCAGCTCGCCGGTGGTGGCCGGGCGCAGCGACTCGTCGAGGACGTACACCGTGGTGCCGGGCAGCGGCCGGCCGATCGGCGGCGTTCCCCCGGGCGCCAGCGGGTCGCTCCAGGTGGCCACGACGGTGGACTCGGTGGGACCGTAGGAGTTGATCATCTGGCGGCCGGGCGCCCAGGTCCGCACCAGTTCGGGCGGGCAGGCGTCGCCGCCGACGATCACGGTCCGGAAGTCCGGCAGGCCCGCGGCGTGCGTGGCGGACAGCGTGGCCAGCGCGACCGGCGGGATCAGGGCGTGGGTGACCCGGTGGTCGGCGAGGACTTCGGCCAACCGGTCGCCCAGCAGCGGCCCGGCGGGCGGGACGACGAGCGCGGCGCCCGAGGGCAGCGCCATGCCCAGCTCCAGGATCGAGGCGTCGAAGCTGGGCGAGGAGAACTCGAGCACCCGGTCGCCGGGGTGGACGTCGTAGCGGTCCCGCATCGCGGCGAAGAACCCGGCCAGGCCGCGGTGGGTGACCACCACGCCCTTGGGCACGCCGGTCGAGCCGGAGGTGTAGATCAGGTACGCGGGGTGGCCGACCTGCAGCGGGCGCGTCCGGTCCTCGTCCGTGAGGTCGTGGCCGGGCCTGCCATCGAGCAGCCCGGCCCGGTCGAGCGCGATCGTGGCCGCGGTCCCGACGCCGTCCGGTGCGGCCACCGACTGCGTGACGACCAGCACCGGCCGGGCGTCGGCCAGCATGAAGGTGATCCGCTCGGCGGGGTGGTCCGGATCGACCGGAAGGAACGCCGCACCCGCTTTTGCCGTCGCCAGTTGCGCGACAACGAGGTCGGCCGACCGCGGCAGCGCGAGCGCGACGACCCGTTCCGGCCCGGCACCGTGCTCGACGAGCACCCGCGCCAGCTGGTTCGCCCGAACGTTCAAGTCCGCGTAGGTCAGCGTCCCGTTCGCACCGGTCAGGGCCGTGGCAAGAGGACTGCGAACGGCTTGTGCCTGGAACAGTTCGGCGAGGTGCGCGGGCGTCGGCACGCTGCGGGACGCCGTCCCGGCCACGACGACCGGAACGTCAGATGACGGCATTTCCAAAACCCTTTCGAGCGTGGTGTGACCAGCGCCGGACCAGCCAGGCACCAGAAAAGACGAAAGACGGGTTTACCGAGGAATCTCCGATGTGGTACCGGACCGAACAGCCTCAATGCGACATACGGTGAACCGCGCACGCAGAGGCACGCGCACCACCGATCGCGAAGACATACGCAAGATCCTTTCTCACCCCAGAAGCAAGGCAGCGAAACGTTCGCGCTCCTTGATCGAAAGTAGATCAATTCAACGGTCCGTGATCCCCCAACAACCAGATTCGTCAGTCACGTTACCCAGTCGAGATCAGGCTCGTACCGCCGGATGGAGTATCAGGAAAAATTCAACGGAAATCCTCGAAAGGTGATCACCCAGAGGAAAAACCAGCACCTCGAGCAGTTCACCCTTCTGCCGATTCTGTACCACCAATGACGGGTTTAACACCCAGGAAACTCCCTCACCAGCGATTACCCGCCACCCAACGGCGCCGCAGCGATCACCTCTTTCCACATTTCGAGATCACCCGGATGACACGTAACGCGAGCATGACCACGCAAAGGCGGCGACCGAAAACAGATCCGTAACCACGACGTAAACCCGACAAAATACCAACCGGACGGCCGGATTCCACATGACCGGAAGACATGCCGATCAATCGGTTCTCGTGGCACATCTGGTGATCTTTTGACGCGCCACCACCCGGTTTTCACCTGAAGAGCACGCCGGCTGCCTTTCTTGGACCGGGCGCGTCCGAAGATCCCGATGCCAGCAGGCAACCGACGAAAGCGGAGAACTCCACAGCGACCCGAGCCCACCTGCGAAAAGCCGGCGAAAGCACACCGACCGGCGTTCTCGCGATGGTGCGGGATATCCCCCGGCCGGGTGTTCGTGATTCGCGACTACGTCCCGGAGCACCAGAGTGCAGATTTCACCGGCGGGTGCGATCCCGGGACCGACACACCTCGTGACGTGCTGTGCACGACACCCGCAGCGGCGAGAACCCCGGCACGGCACGCGTCACGGACGTGCTCGGCGGCGCATCGACGTCGTAACACCCGAGAGCGCCGGATCGACATCGGCACTGCGGCACCCGCCGCGGGCGGGGTTTACCACCGGCCCAGCCGGGTATCAGCAAACATCATCCGGTCGTTTATCGGGAGAATGGGTGCACGTCCGCAAGAAGATCGCCGTCTTGATGAGGCAAGGGGTGCACCCCCGCCGGGCAGGTCGATCGGGTCGGTCAGCTCGGTCACGGTGAACGACCACGCCCGGTCCGCGCCGCGCCAGTACTTGCGCGGACGGACACGCAGCTTCACGAACGTGGTCGTGCCCGGCCGCAGCACCCGCACCTTCGGCCGACCGGTGAAGGCGGTGCTGGTAGCAGCGGACATTCAAAACCCCCGTGAGGGGGGTATCCGCATGACCGAACACAGCAACACCCACATCGTCACCCATACCCATCCCGACCTCACCGTGGTGACCGTTACCGGTGTGCTCGATCTGTTCACCGTCCCGCACCTGGAAGTGGAACTGTCCACCGCTGCCTTCGGGCTGCCGCTGATCGTGGACCTGCGGGAGGTGTCGTTCTGCTGCGCAGAATGCATCGGTTTACTAGAGGTCACCTACGAACATCGCGCTGGACTCGGTGATCCACTGAGCCGCAACGGTGTTGCGGTGCTGACCGGACAGCGGGCTGTTCTGCGGCCGCTGCAACTGCTCGGCGTGGACCGGAAACTGATCGTGGCCACCACCATGGAGCGAGCGCGAGCCTGGCTCGGACTGCCCGAACAGCCGGCGATGGCGGCCGAACCGCAGTAGCGGACCGGTGTTCAGGCCGGTGCCTTTGGCTGTCAGGGCACGGCCGGTGACGACGCGTTTCAAGTACCGACCTCCAGCGCAAGTTGCCCGAGCCGTTCCGCCGGTTCGGCGATGGGATGACAAAGTGGACGCTGTGGATCTGTCTCGCACGGAACCAGCTCCGGACGGGACGCCCGCGATACCCGGACTTTCTCGCCGAACCGGTCCTCGACGTCGACGGAACGGTCGATCTGGAGACCTTCGTGGCCGATGGGGTGCTCGCCATCGGCGTTCCGCGGTGGCCGAAGCGAGCGCCTGCACCCGCAGCCCGCCTTCCGGGGCCACGCCGGCGGCGGCCACGAGATCCACGATCGCGCGGGCGGCGTCGGATTCCATCGTCAGAGTCGGCATCCCGCCCGGCTACCCGTTCCGTGCGGGGCTACACCGGTTCACTGTCCTTGCATCTCCGGCTCCGGGTACCGGCCCCGGCTCCGGTCGAGCGCCGTCGTCCCGATTCCGGCGGCGATCATCGCGATGCCGAGGCCGAGGTGCAGCCAGTCGTCGGCGTCGTCCATCGGGACGAAGTTGGCCGGGCTGTCGTGGTTCATCGCCAGCCCGAACACGAACAGCAGGACGTAGATCCCGCCGCCGACCATCAGGAACAGCCGGGACCCGCCGTTCGACCGGGCCACCACCACCCCGGCCACCCCGAACGCCAGGTGAATGAGGTTGTGCAGCACGGACACGGTGAACAGGCCGAACAGGCGCGCACCCGAGTGCGGCCCGGCGACCCGCAGGTCCGCGTACCCCGCGGTGATCCCCGGGACGAACCCCAGCACACCGACGAGCAGGAACGCCAGACCGAACAGCAGCGCGGCGTTCCGCGCCGCGCTTCGTCGTGATCGGACCTCCGTCATGACACCTCCGTACCGGTCGAGGAGATCGGCGGCTTCCCGCGCCGATCGCCGATAAACGCGCGCTGGCCGCCGAAATCGCGGCTCGGCCGCGGGTGAGCAGCCGGGCGCCCGGTTCAGCCGTAGGTCCACAGAGGACTACCGGAGGACACTTTCGCCGGCTCGGAGTCGCGGATCGACGCCGTGCGTGCCGTTCTCCAGTTCCTTCCGCGCCAGGAGGCCCCCACCGAAAGTGACGCCGGATCGCCGTTTCGGCGCCGGGTCAGCGGGTAGCCACGTCGAGTTCCGCCGGCCCGACGAGAGGTGTACCGCGATGCCCACGACCACCGCGGACCAGTCCCTGTGGCTGCACACTGTGCCGGACGCCCCTGGGCACCCGCCGCTGTCCGGTGCGCACCACGCCGACGTCGTCGTGATCGGCGCGGGCATCGCCGGTCTCACCACTGCGCTGCTGCTCGCCCGCGACGGGGCCGACGTCGTCGTCCTCGAAGCCGGTCGCGTCGGCGCCGGGGTGAGCGGCAACAACACCGCGAAGGTCACCGCGCTGCAGTCCACGATGTACTCCACGCTGGAGCGCACCCACGATGCCGAGGTGGCGGCGGGTTACGCTGCGGCGGCCACCACCGGCGTCGACCTGGTGGCCCTGCTGGCCGAGGAGATCGACTGCGACCTGCAGCGCGCGCCCGCGGCGACCTTCGCCCACTCCGAAGAAGAAAGCGACACCGTCCGCGCCGAGGCCGACGCCGCCGTGCGGGCGGGACTACCGGTGGAGTGGACCGACCGGCTCGACCTGCCGTTCCCGACGTTCGGCGCAGCCCGGCTGGCCGGGCAGATCGTGTTGCACCCCGCGAAATACGTCCGCGGCCTGGCCGCGGCGTTCGTCACCGCGGGTGGGCGCGTCTTCGAGCACAGCCGGGTGGGCGACGTGTCCCTCACCGCCCCGTACGACGTCAGCACTTCGACCGGAACCGTGACCGCGGCACAGGTGGTGGTGGCGACCCACTACCCGATCCTCGACCGGGGACTGTTCTTCGCGCGCCTCGAGGCCCAGCGGTCCTACTGCGTCGCCGCCCGGCTGGCCTCCGGTGCTCCTCCACGGGACCTGGCCATCAGCGCGGGGAATCCGGCCTGGTCGTTCAGCCGCCACGGCGACCTGCTGATCGTCGGCGGGCAGAGCCACCCGGCCGGTCAGCGCGACGTCGGCTTCGACCGCTACCGCACGCTGGCCGACTTCGCGCAGCGGCACTTCGACGTCGCCGAGATCACCCACCGGTGGTCGGCGCAGGAAGTCGTGGCCTACGACGAGCTGCCGATGGTGGGTCCCTACCTGCCCGGGCAGCCGAGCCTCCAGCTGGCCACCGGCTTCGCCAAGTGGGGGCTGGCGATGGGCACCGTGGCCGGGCAGGTCCTTGCCGACCGCATCTCCGGCGCGGGCAGCGCGTACGCCGGCCTGTTCGGCCCGCACCGGGTGAGCCTGTCGAGCACACCGACGCTGCTGCAGCAGAACGCCAAGGTCGCGAAGGACCTGATCGGCGACCGGCTGGTGCCGGCCGAGGCGGCGGACACCGACGACGTCCCGGTCGACACCGCCCGCACGCTCCCCGACGGCGTCGGCAAGAAGGGCGTTTACCGCGACCGGGAGGGCGTGCTCCACGCGGTCTCGGTGCGCTGCACGCACCTGGGCTGCCTGCTGCGGTTCAACGGTGCCGAACGCAGCTGGGACTGCTCGTGCCACGGCTCCCGCTTCGACGTCGACGGCGCCGTGCTGGAGGGGCCCGCGACCCGGTCCCTCCCCCGCCGCGACCCCTGACGCGGAGTCCCCGGACCGCCCGCGCTTCAGCATGGTCGCGGATTTCGTGTTTGCCGCACTCGGCGCAGTGGATACCTCCGCCGCCACGAGAAGGAGACCGCATGCCGCGGCGAAGCGTGAGTGCCGCCTTGTCCCGCGTCCGCCGGCTCACCGCACGCCGATGACCAGCACCGTACTGGCACCGGACGTCACGCACCGGCCGGCCGCGACAGGCAGCGCCCGGACGTCCGAACCGCGCCTTCCGCGCAGCACCGGCAAGAAGGACGACTATTCCCACTGCCGGCCACTGTTCGACGAACTGGCCGCTCTTCCCGCAGGCCACCACGGGCGGGGACGGCTGCGCGAACAGCTGGTCCTCGAGCACCTGCCGCTCGCGACAACATCGCCGCACGCTTCACCGGACGAGGCCAGCCACGCGACGACCTGGTCCAGGTCGCGCGCCTGGGCTTGATGGAAGCCCTCGACCGGTTCGACCCCGCGCGGGGATCCGACTTCCTGTCCTTCGCGGTCCCCACCGTCATGGGCGAGGTCCGCCGGTTCTTCCGAGACACCGGCTGGTCGATGCGCGTGCCGCGCGGGCTGAAAGAGCTGAGCGCCCAGCTCGCCCAAGGCACCACCCAGCTCGCCCAGCCCCTCGGCCGCGCCCCCACCCCCAGCGAACTCGCCGGCCACCTCGGCATCGACGTCGAGACCGTCCGCGAAGGCCTCCTGGCCGCGAACTGCTACGAGACCACGTCCCTGGACCGGCCCACCGGAGACGGCGCCGTCACCGTGGCCGATTCGATGAGCGGTCTCGACGAGCGGATCGAGCTGGTGGAAGATCACGAGACCCTGGCGCCGTTGCTGCAGCGGCTGCCGGCGCGGGATCGGGCGATCCTCACCATGCGGTTCTTCGACGGCATGAGCCAGTCCCAGATCGCCACTCGTGTCGGCGTCTCGCAGATGCAAGTTTCCCGCCTGCTCGCCAAGATCCTCAAGGACCTGCGCGTACAGCTTCGGGAGCGGTGTTCACGGGCAGGTCGGCGTCAGCTCCGCGGCGACGAGCCGGCCGAGGGGAGCTGGGCCAGACCGCGGCCGCCGAGACCGACGACCGCCTGCGCGGTCGCGCGCACCACGGTGTCCGCGTGGTAGCCGGTGGCGTCACGGGCGACCGCTCCGCGGTTCGCGGGGACGCCCGCGCAGCCGGCCCGCAGAGCGGCGATGAACGTCTTCACCTCCTGGGCCGCCGCGAGCCGCAGGCCCGCTCGGAACGCACGGCCCGCCAGGCCGGTGGTGTCGGCGTTCGGCGCGACCGCCGGGTCACCGGTGCCGACCGAAATGCCGCCCCCTGCTGCGTGCCCGCCGGCCGGCCAGGTCAGGCCCTGCTGGGGCCTGTCTGGTCGCCCGCAGCACCTGGCCCGGCCCCACCCCACCGATCGGGTGCTCTTCGAAATGGTGTCCGGCGCAGCTGCCGACCGGCCGAAGCCGTCAAGCGTAAAGTCGGGTCCTCGGTGTCCGCGGTCTGCTGATCCGCACTCAGGCCGCCCAGGATGCGAGCTTCCTCTTGAGAGGCACACCGTGACCTTCTCCTTGGCCGTCCGGGCCGACAGTTCCCGAGATGTGCTGATAGCCGTGTCAGGAGACGTTGTAGGTGTCGCGCCGGCCGACCTGCTGGCGCGGATAGTCGCCGTGATCGAGCTCCAGCACCCTGAAACGCTGCGAGTCAGCCTGGCCGGCGTCACCGCGCTCGGCTCCGCAGGCATTCACGCCCTTCTGGGCGGGTACACCAGCGCGGTCGAAAACGGCACGACCTATCACGTTCAGCACGCGATCGGCCCCGTGCGCCGGATACTCGACCTGGCCGGGGTCCGTGAAATGCTCGCCGACAGCAACGACGTCGGCGCCCTGCTCCTGGCCAAGCTCAGGCTCCGCGACCCGGTGTCACCAGCCAGTGACGAGGCCCCGCCGCCCTGGCTCGAAGACTTCTAGTCCTCCCGTCCCCGGAGGACGGTGAGGCGGCGGGGCCGCGAACGTTTCATGTTCCGGAAAACCGGGTAACGGGTCTCTGGCGTCCCGCCCCGACGGTGCGGCCATCTCGGCACAACGAACGAAGGAACAGCATGGCACCAGAGTGGACACGGCGAGCCGGAGACCATGGTGGCCGCTGACGGTGACCAAGTCCGCCCCCGGGACCTGCTCGACGTGACCTCGCACGACCACGACCGCGCCGTGTTGCTGACCGTATCCGGCGAAGTCGACCTGCTGAGCGGCCCGATCCTGGACGAAGCGATCACCACGGCACTTGCCGACCGTCCACCCACGCTCCTGGTCAAGACCCACCGCGCGGCCGGTGACCGTACCCGGGTCCGCGTCGGGGCACCCGAGCTCAGCGTCGTCCAACCCACCTTGCAGCTGACTGGAATGCTCCTGGTCCTTGACGTGGTTCCGACCCGCGCCGCCGCGGTCGGCAGGTGATCCCGCGCAGTGTCCGTCCCGAATCCATCCCCCGGCCCCGCCGGCGACCCGCCTCCTCGAAGTGATGACGCCACCGCCCTCGAAGACCTGCAGTGCAGCGGGGTCCCGGCAGATCCCGGGCGGCTGGTCCTGCTGCGTGAGCAGCTCGCCGACTGGGTCCTCCGGGCCGGGCTGAGCGAGGAGATCCGCGAACGGGTGCTGCTTGCGACGTACGAAGCAATGGCCAACGTGGTCGTCCACGCTTACCGCGAAGCGACCGGCCCCCTCGACCTGCACGCGACGAGCCGGAATGGCCTGATCACCGTCAGTGTCACCGACTACGGCCGGTGGCAGCCCGTCGCCCGGCCCACTCCGCTGCACGGCCGCGGGCTGCCGCTGATCCGCCGCCTGACCTCGGAAGCGTCTATCGACACGACCGCGGCCGGCACGACCGTCACCATGACTTTCCTCCGCGCGCTGCCCGGTGATCCCAGGGCGGCCAGATGACGAGCGGGCCGACGTGGCTGTCGGAAGATCGGCCGGATCGGCGGAGGTCGCAGCCGGCGTTGCCGGTGAAGATCGACCATGACACGCGCGCGGGAACTGGCCAGCGGCTACGCCCTCTGGGTCCGCTCCATCCGCCGCGCCGAGGGGGCGATCCTCTTTCCCACGCCGGAAGAAGCCGCCGCCCACGTCTGGAGCGATGAAGACCGGGCCCTGGTCGCCGACCGCGTCGACACCCAGTTCGTCGGCTCACCCGCCACGGTGGCGGCCCGGCTGCGGCAGCTCCAGGAGGCGACGGGCGCCGACGAGCTCGTCATCACCACCATCACCCACGCGCACGCCGACCGCGTGCGGTCCTACGAACTGCTCGCCGAGCAGTGGAACCGGGGTGAGATGTCTCGCCAAGTCATTCTTCGCGGCGCACGGTGATCTCCGCCGCGTTCGCGCGAATCCAGTCCAGCAACGGGTTCAACGCCGTCGCGGCGCCACGGCCCAGCTCCGTCACCGAATACGTCACCGACGGCGGCCGGCCCGCGCCGACTTCGCGGTGCACCAAGCCGTCCTGCTGCAGGGACCGCAGCGTGGCCGCCAGGCTTTTGTCGCTGACACCCGCGACCAGAGCCCGCAGTTCGTGGTACCGGCGTGGTTCGGCCACCAGCGCGGAAAGGACGAGGATCGTCCAGCGGCCGGCGAGGTGGCCCAGCACCTCGCGCGCCGGGCAGTCCTTGTGGAACACATCACCCGTCACACCTCACCCACGCTCCTGATCTGCGTGCTCACCCGCGGGTGAGCACCCCACCCCAGGGTGAGCGCATTCCGCCCACCCCGCGCTCTCCCTAGGTTAGTGACCTGTTCACGACCGAAGGAGGAGCCGTGCCGACCACACTCATCACCGGGGCCGCCCGTGGGCTGGGCGCGGCCGTCGCCCGGCGGCTGGGCGCCCAAGGCCATCGCGTGATCGTCAACTACCGCACTTCTTCCGCCGCGGCGGAAGACGTCGTCCGGGACGTCGAACGCGCCGGTGGCATGGCGTCGAGCGCCCGGGCCGACGTCACCGACGCCACGGCCGTGGACACGATGGTGACCGGGATCCTCGCCGAGCACGGGAGAATCGACACCGTCATCGTCAACGCGAACACCGCCCCGCCCCCGTTCGACCCGCTGGCCGAGCTGTCGTGGACCGCCTTCGAGGCCAAGGTCACGGGCGAGCTCGCCGGCGCGTTCCACATCACGAAGCGAGTCCTCGAACCGATGCGCGCCCAGGGCGACGGCCGGCTGATCTACATCGGCAGCACCGCCGCGGACTACGTCGGCGAGGGCCGGTTGGCGCACGGAACCGCGAAATCCGCGTTGACCACCTTCGCCCGCCACGTCGCCGCGGAATGCGCGCGCGACGGCGTCAGCGTGCTGGTGGTCGCCCCCGGGGCCGTCCGAACCCCGGCCACCGCGGGCGTGCTGGCCGGGCCACGCGGTGCCGACCTCGCCCGGGAATCCGTGCTGGGTCGTGTTCTCGAACCCGAAGACGTCGCCGCCGCGGTGGCACTGGCCGCCGACCCAGCGCTCCGCCCGGCAACGGGGACCGTGCTCCGCGTCGACGGCGGCTGGTCCGTCCTCGTCGGCGGACCGGTGAGCTGACCGCGGCAATCGGACCCCTCAGTCGCGCAGCAGTGGCAGGAGCTGTTCGCCATGGCGCTCGATCTCAGGCAGGTACGGGGTGTCCGACAGCACGAAGTGGGTGATTCCGAGCGCCCGGTACTTCCACAGCGACCTGGCGACATCGGCGGCCGAGCCGACCAGCCACGTCGTGCCGGCACCGGTGCCGCCGAAGCGACCCGGGGCGACGTAGACATTGTCGTCCAGCACGTCGCCTCGTGCTGACAGGTCCAGCAGCCACCGCTGCCCGCTAGCGGCGGACCAGTCGGGGGCGCGCGCGACCGCACCGTTCGCCATGCGCCCGACCTTGGCCTCGGCGTCGGCCCAGGCCTGTTCCGTGGTGTCACGAACCACCGTGGTGACACGCAGGCCGTACTCCAGTGGCGCGTGTTCGCGCCCCACCTTCCGGCGAGCTCCTCGAGCCGCTCGATGCGCTCGGCGACGCCGTCCAGCGGTTCGCCCCAGAAGAGCTGGACGTCGGCTTCGGCCGCCGCGACCTCTTCGGCCGCGTCGGACGCGCCGCCGAAGTAGAGCCGCGGGTGCCTGCGATCGCCCCGTACGACCGGTCCCTGCGCGAGCGTCGAGCCACGGACGCTGAAGTACTCGCCGTCGTGGGTGACGTTCTCCTCGGTCCACAACTTCCGCACGACCCGCAGGAACTCCTTGGTGCGGGCATAACGCCGCGGCCGGTCGCCTTCAGGGTCACCGTAGGCCGCGACGTCGTCCTTGCCCGACACGATGTTCACCAGGACCCGCCCACCACTGAGGTGGTCCAAGGTCGCCGCCGCGGACGCGAACTGCGCCGGCTGCCAGTAGCCCGGCCGGATCGCGACGAGCGGCTGGAACGTGCTCGTCCGCGCGGCGAGCGCGGTGGCGACGGTGAAAGCGTCGGGCCGGCCCCAGCCGGTGCCGAGCAGCGCGCCGCCCCAGCCGTGCCTCTCCAGCGCCTCGGCGTGGCGGGTCAAAGTGGCCAGGATACCGGCGGTCCGGCCAACGCTTCCCACGCTTCAGGAATGGTCGGATCCCGAACTACCTGCCTTTCGGCGCCGCCGCCACGCCGAACTCCAGGAAGGTGCGCCGATCGGCGATCTTCCCCGAGTTCCGCAACACCAGTCCGCACTCCGCGGCCAAGGCTTCGAGCTCACCGGCGGTCCGCTCGCGGCCGCCGAAACACATCAGCACGAACAGATCGAGCGCAGTGTTGGGACCTGCCCCGCGACTCCCGTTCGCAGGCTCTCGATCACGATGACAACGCCACCGCCCCGCGCGACACGGGCGCAGCCACGCAGGATCGCCCGGCTCTCGTCGTCGCTCCAATCGTGCAACACGTCCGAGAGCACGTACGCGTCAGCACGACTGGGCAGCGGATCGAAGAAACTTCCCGCCACCGCTTCCGCCCGATCATCCAGCCCTTCCCTGGCGAACCGTTCCCGGGCACTCCCGGCGGTGGGCGGCAGATCCAGGACCCGGCCGCGAACGCCGCGATGAGCGTGAAGGACCGCGGAAAGCAAGGTCCCGTCACCACCGCCGACGTCGATCACCGAACCGAACCGGCTCCAGTCGAATCGACGTGCTATCTGCTCGGCCTGGATCCGGAACCGCCTGCTCATCTTGGTGTCGAACGACTCCTGCAGCCGAGGGCGCTTCTCCAGGTCGGCCCAGAATCCGCGCCCGTACCGGCGGGGATAGGCCGGCTCGCCGGTGACCACCGTCTCCGGCAGCTCGGTGAAGGCCAGTTCGGCCCGCCCGATCGCCGTGGTGACGTCCAGATCGGCCCGGATCCCGTCCGGGTGATCGTCTCGCAGCTGCCGGCCCAGCGCCGTGGGCAGGTACCGCCCGGAGACGCTGTCGAAGCAGAACACCCCGGCGGTGACCAGGTGGTCGAGCAGCCGGCGCAGCGCGGATTCCGAGACCCTGGCGGCCGACGCCAGCGCCTCGGCCGTGGCGCCGTCTTCACCGGCCAGATCGGCGAGGCGGAACGTCGCGGCCACGCGCAAGGACATCGGGGTGGCCAGTCCGGCCGCGACCGACAACGCGGGCATCGGGGAACCGGCTGCGGCGTAGGCGTGCCGCAGGATCAGTTCGACACTGCCGGACACGCTCGTCACCGCCGTGTCGATGACCAGGTGCGCCCGGTCCCACGGCTCGTGTTCGCGCCCGGGGCACTGCTCGCCCGTCCCGGAGCCGGCGAACTCGACCTCGAGCACCCAGCCGGCGTGGCGATCGCCGACGGCCTTCCATGCGTCCCTGGTGACCTTGAGCGGGTTCACGCCCTCGACGACGACACCGAGACCGGTGCCGAGCTGATCCCGCGCCACCGCACGACCGACGGCGTCGCCGATCGTGTCGATCCGCAGGTACGCGGCCGTCAGCGCACGGGCCAGCGGAACGGCCACGGTGGACCTGCCCGTGGCCGGCAGGCCGCTGAGGAGGATCAGGCCGGGCGACGTCACCGGGCGGCGCCCACCACGCCCGGGTACAGCTCTTCGTAGGCGGCGATGTGGCCCCAGCCCGTCGAGACCGAACGGGCCGCGAGCACCGCGTGGACGATCGCTCGGGCGAAGGCGTTCGACGCCGCCGCGAACAGCTCCGGGCTCGGGCCCGCCGAGGCCGCTCCGGTCGAGACCGCGAACACCGTGTCGCCGTCGGCCACGCCGTGGGCGGGGCGGACCGCCACCGCCAAGCCGTCCTGAGCCGCACCCGCGAGGCGGTAGGCCTCGCCGGGTTCGAGGGACGCGGTGGTGGCGACCACGCCGATCACCGTGTTGAGCGGGGTGCGGGTGTCACGCTCACGTGTGGTGGCCTCGAGCCGCTCGCGCGCCACAGCCAGAGCGGCCTCGTCCGGTGCGGTGAAGTCGAACTCCTGCCACGGAACCGTCGAGTCCCCGCGCCGGCGCGTGGTCGCACCCAGCGAGTGCCCGTACGGCAGCCCGGTCACGGGATCCACCGCGGGGTGGTGCGAGTTCAGCACGGCCAGCGCCGCGACGACCGTGCCGTCCGGCAGCACCGCGCTCGCCGTCCCGACACCGCCCTTCATCTGCGCGCTGACGGCGCCGGTCCCGGCGCCGACGTTCCCCTGCTCGACGGCGCCGGCCGCGGCGGCCCGGACGGCCTCGGCACCGAGTTCGGCGTGGGGGCGGGCGTGGAAGTCCCCACCGCGGCCGAGGTCGAACAGGGCCGCGGCGGGAACCACCGACGTCGCCTCGGGGCGGTGCCCGGCCAGCCAGTCCAGGACTCCCCCGACCGCGGCGAGGCCGTAGGCGCTGCCGCCGGTGAGGGTGATCGCCCCGACCTGAGGCGCCGCGTGCCGCGGATCCAGCGCCGCGGTGTCGCGGGTCGCCGGGCCACCGCCGCGGACGTCGACGGCGGTGACCGCGCCCGGAGGCACCAGCACGACGGTCGTGCCGGTCAACGCCCCTTCTCCAGCGCGGGTCGCGTGCCCGACGCGGATGCCCGGGACGTCGGTCAGTGCGTTGTGCTCGCCCGCGGTGTCAGCCGCCATGAGTGGATCCGTATCTCGAGGTCGGTCGGCGGAGGCCGAGGTGGTCACGCAGGGTGGCTCCCTCGTACCTGGACCGGAACAGCCCACGCCGGCGCAGGATGGGCAGGACCAGCTGGATGAAGTCGTCGAGGGTACCCGGCAGGTACGGGAAGACGAGCGTGAAGCCGTCCGCGGCCGGCGCGGTGAACCAGCGTTCGATGTGGTCGGCGATCTCGTCCGGCGGGCTGACGATCGTGGTGGCGTCGTCGCTGATCTCGGCGGCGAGCTGCCGGATCGTGAGCCCGCGCTGGCGGGCGCGCAGGTAGACGTCGAGCTGGGTGCTCTTCGACTGGTTGGACTCCGGCAGTTCCGGCAACGGCCCGTCGAGCGGGTACGCGGTCAGGTCGAACCCGCCGAGCAGGTAGGCCAGGTGGGCCAGCGCCACCTGCGGCGGCATCAGCCCGCGCAGGGCGTCGCGCTTCGCCGCCGCGGCCGCGCGGGTCTCCCCGGTGATGACCGAGAGCGCGGGGAACACCTTCAGCTCGTCCGGGCTCCGGCCGAACGCGGCCGCGCGGTGCTTGATCTCCGCGTAGAACTCGGTGGCCCGGGCCAGGTCCCGCTGCCCGGAGAAGACGACCTCGGCCACCCGCGCGGCGAACTGCTTGCCCGCCTCGGACGCGCCGGCCTGCACGATCACCGGACGCCCCTGCGGCGGCCGCGCGATGTTCAGCGGCCCGGCGACCGACAGGTGCGCGCCGGTGTGGCCGAGGGGGTGCAGCTTGTCCAGGTCGAAGGACACCCCGGACGGCTTGTCGTGCCGGAAGGCGTCGTCCTCGAAGCTGTCCCACAGGCCGGTGACGACGTCGAAGAACTCCTCCGCCCGCGCGTACCGGTCGGCGTGCCCGACGTGGGCGTCGCGGCCGAAGTTGAGGGCTTCGCCGTCGTTGAGCGAGGTGACGACGTTCCAGCCGGCCCGGCCGCCGGAGATGTGGTCGATCGAGGCGAACGTCCGCGCCAGGTGGTAGGGCTCGTTGTAGGTGGTCGACGCCGTCGCGATGAGCCCGATCCGGCTGGTCGCCGCGGCGAGCGCGGCCAGCAGCGTGGTGGGTTCGAAGGAGTCGTTGACCACCGACACCCGCGACAGGACGTCCTGGCTCTCCAGCGGGACGCCTACGAGGTCGGCGAAGAACACCGCGTCGAACTTCGCCGCCTCGGCGGTGCGGGCGAAGGAAAGCACGGTGTCGAAGTCGATCCCGGCGTCGGCGCGGGTGTCCGGGTGCCGCCACGCGGCCAGGTACTCCCCCGGCGGCTTCAAGAACGCCGTGAAGTGCAGCTGCCGGGTCATCGGGACACCTCCGGGCGGGCGAGGCCGAGGTTCTCGCGCAACGTCGTCCCGCGGTAGCCGTCGGGCACCAGGCCGCGCCGGCGCAGGATCGGGACGACCTGCTGGACGAAGTCGATGGCGGGGCCGGGGAAGTACGGGAACGAGACGGTGAAGCCGTCTGCCGCGCCTTCGGTGAACCACTGCTGCATCCGGTGGGCGATCTGTTCCGGCGTGCCCGCGACGATCGAGCCGCCCGGGGCCTGCGCGAGGTCGTCGAGTTCGGCGACCTTCCGCCGGGCGGCCGCTTCGGTGTCGGCGACCAGCGGGGACAGCAGCGGCCACACGCGAACCTGGCCGGGATCGCGGCCCGCGGCGGCGACCCGGGCTCGGACAGCCGTGGCGGCTCCGACGTCGGGCTGTTCGGTGAAGAAGACTTCGCCGTGCTTGGCCGCGAAGGGCTCGTCCGTGCTCGTCACGAACAGCACCGGGTGCCCCTGCGGGGGCCGGGAAATGTTCAGCGGACCGCGGACGCGGAAGTGCCCCCCGTGGTGCTCCGGCGTGCGCAGCTGATCCGGTTCGTAGTAGCGCGATCCGGCCACGTCCCGGACGAGTGCCTTGTCGGAGAAGCTGTCCCACAGCTGCCGCACGACGTCGACGAACTCGTTTCCCGCGGCCGGACGGCCGAGCGAGCCGAAGTTGGCGACCTCCTCCGCGACGGCCGCCGTGACGGCGTGCCACCCGGCACGGCCGTGCGAGAGGTGGTCGAGCGACGCGAACTTCCGCGCGACGTGGTACGGCTCGTGGTGCGTCGTACCGACGGTGCCGACGAGTCCGATGTGGGTGGTCACTGTGGACAGCGCCGCGAGGAGGCTGAACGGCTCGAACCGCACGGCCCGGCTCGGCGGACCCTCGACCGCCACGACGTCGGCGACGAAGAAGGCGTCGAACCGGCCGCGTTCCAGCAGCCGGGCCAGCTCGGCGTGGAACGCGAAGTCCAGCTGGCCGGCGGCGTAGGCCTCGGGGTGGCGCCAGCCGGCGGTGTGCCCGCCCGAGCCGTGGACGAGTGCGCTCAGCGCGAGGAACCGTGTCATGGCCGCCACCCCAGTTCGGGCGCGATCTTCCGCGCGATGGTCTCGAGCCGGGTCAGCGCCTGGCCGAGGGTGGAGCTTTCCGCCTGGACGGCGGCGATCAGGTGCGTGCTGGGCCCGGCGAACACCGGGTCGGCCCGCAGCGATTCGACGATGTCCGCCGGCGTGCCGTGCTGGACGTTCATCAGGCGCAGCAGCTCCGTCAGGCTGATGTCCTCGTGCGGCGCCCACCCCGCGCGAACGTGCAGGGGCCGGTAGCGGGCGACGTCCGGGGCCAGCTGCGCGGCAGCGGCCGCCCGGCTGGGACCGGGGAAGATCCCGCGGACCACGGCGAGCCGCGGCGATCGCGGACCGGCGCCGAGATACGTCGCCGCCAGCCCGGCCTGGACCTGGTCGGCGGGCCCGACACCGAGCAGCAGCCCGCGTCCGGCGGCGGCGCCTTCGGTGAGCACCTGCGGCCGGAGGCTGGACTCCCACAACCGCTCGCTCAGCTCGTACCCGCTCAGCGCGTCGGTCAGGGCGCGCAGGTTGCGGTCGTAGTCGGCGTGCCGGTCGGCGACGTCCCGGCCGAACACGGCGAACTCGTCGGCGGACGGCGTCCCGCTGCCCAGCCCCAGTTCGAGGCGCCCGCCGGAGAGGGCGTCGAGGACGATCGCGTCCTCGGCCAGCCGAAGAGGATCTTCCAGCGGGAGCACGGTGACCGCGGTGCCGAGGTGGATCCGCCGGGTCCGCTCGGCGGCCGCGGCCAGCAGCACGAGCGGTGAGGGCAGCCGTCCGTGCTCGGGTTGCAGGTGGTGCTGCGCCACCCAGCCCGACTGGTAGCCCAGCTCTTCCGCGGCGACGAACAGCTCGACCAGGTCGCGGTAGAGCCGTCCCGCGGCGACGCCTTCGCCGTGGACATGGGTGAGGAAACCGAGGTGGAAGGTCACGGACGCCATCCCAGCGCCGGGGCGATTTCGGTGGCGATCACGCGTAGCCGCTCGACGTCGGCGTCCACAGTGGACAGTTCGTGCTGGACGACGGGCAAGAACCAGCTGTCCGGGTTGAGGAACTCCAGCAGCGCCGGATCCGCGCGCAGGCTCGCGGTGACTTCTTCGGCGGTGCCGTGGTGGACGTTGGTGCGGGCCAGGTGCTCCTCGACACCGAGGCCCGCCAGCTCCGGGAAGTTCCGGCGGTGGACGGCCAGGGCCGGGGCGAGGTCGTCGCGGGCGGCCTGGCGGTCCTTCGCCGGGAACACCGCGCGCACAATCCCGAACCGCGGCCGGGGTGACGCAGCCGCGTAGGCCTCGGCGAGCGGGCGCTGGACCTTCCGCGGGTCGTGCACGGCGGTGCCGAGCAGCAGGCCGTCGCCGTCCCGGCCGATGCGCACCGCTCGCGTGAGGTCCGAAGTGGCCTGCCACAGCCGGTCGGCCAGTGCCGGTGCGGGTGGTTGCAGGACGCTGCCGCCCAGCGCGAGCCGGAGGGTGCCGAGGTTCTCGTCGTGGAGCCGGTGGCGGTGCGCCGGGTCGTGGCCGAACCGGCTGAAGGCGTCCTGGTTGGCGCCGCCGGTGCCGAGGCCGAGTTCGAGAGCGCCGCCGGTGAGTGCGTCGAGCACGGCGGCGTCTTCGGCCAGCCGGAGCGGGTCTTCCAGGGGAAGCACGGTGACCGCGGTGCCCAGCCTCAGCTTCGGCGCCCGGGCCGCGACGGCGCCGAAGAACACCAGCGGCGAGGGCAGCCGGCCGAAGTCGGTGCGGAAGTGGTGCTGGGCCACCCAGCCGCCGTCGAACCCGAGCTCCTCCGCGGCGGCGAACACCGTGAGCAGGTCGCGCAGGACGCTGCTCAGGTCCCGGCCCGGGCCGTGGACGTGGGTGAGGAACCCGAGCTTGAAGCGGCTCATCCGACCTCCTCCGGCAGCTGGGGCACCGCGTCCAGCAGGGCCCGGGTGTACGGGTGGCTGGGCGCGGTGAGGACGTCGGTGGTGGCGCCGGCTTCGACGACGACGCCGTCCTTGAGCACCAACAGCCGGTCGCACAGCTGCTGGACCACGCCGATGTCGTGCGAGACGAGCACCAGCGACAGCCCGAACGCCGTGGTCAAGCCGGCGACGAGGTCGATGATCTGGGCACGCACCGAGGCGTCGAGCGCGGAGAACGGCTCGTCGCCGACGAGCACCTTCGGCCGCGGTGCGAGGGCCCGGGCGAGTGCGATCCGCTGCCGCTGGCCGCCGGAGAACTCGTGCGGGTAGCGCCGGGCCGCGTCCGGTTCGAGGCCCACGGCGACGAGGATCTCCTCGACACGCCCATCGTGGTCGCCTGGCACGCGCAGGCATTCGAGGGGTTCGGCGACGATGTCGCGGACCAGGGTGCGCGGGTTCAGCGAGCTGTAGGGGTCCTGCAGGACGACCTGGACGTCGCGCCGGAACCAGGTGAGGTCGCGGCCGGTGACCAGGCGCCCTCCATAGTGGACGGTGCCGGCGTCCGGCCGTTCGAGGGCGAGCAGGAGACGCAGCAGGGTCGACTTGCCCGAACCCGACTCGCCGACGATCCCGAGCCGGCCACCGTCGTGCAGTGACAGGCTCACGTCCTGGACGGCGTGCCGCGGCGGCGCGGCCTCGAACAGGGACCGGCGGGGTAGCCGGTAGGAGCGGTGCAGGCCGGTGGCTTCCAGCAGCGTCACGGGGTCACCTCCGTGCGACGGCGGAACGCGCCCGCCCGCGCGATCTCCAGCAGCTGCCGGGTCTCCGGGTGCCGGGGCGTGCGCAGCACGTCCGCCAGGACGCCGTCTTCGAGCAGGCGCCCGTCGCCGAGCACGAGCACGCGCCGCACGACCTGGGCGAGCACCGCGAGGTCGTGCGTGATGAACAGCAGCGCGGTGCCCTCTTCGGCCACGAGCGCATGCAGGAGCTGGAGGATCTCGGCCTGCACGGTGACGTCGAGGGCGGTGGTCGGCTCGTCCGCGAGCAGCAGCGCCGGGCGGCACGCGAGCGCGATCGCGATGCCGATCCGCTGGCGCTGCCCGCCGGACAGCTGGTGCGGGAACGCCCTGACCGCGTGCCCGGGATCGGGCAGGCCCACCTTCGACGCCAGCGCGACGGCTTCGGCCGCGGCGGCTTTGCGGGACAGGCCGCGGTGCGCGCGCAGCGGTTCGGCGATCTGCTTTCCGACGCGCATCAACGGGTTCAGCGCGGTGCGCGGGTCCTGGAAGATCGTGGCGACGCGTTTGCCACGGATCGCCGACAGCGCCCGATCGGACCGGCCGAGCAGTTCGGCGCCGTCCAGCCGGACGCTGCCCCGCACCGTCATCTCCTCGGGCAGCAGGCCGAGCACGGCCAGCGCGGTGAGCGACTTGCCGGAGCCGGACGCGCCGATCAGGCCGACCCGCTCCCCCGCGCCCACGGTGAAAGAGACGTCGTCGACCAGCGGCCGGTCTCCGAGCAGCACAGTCAGGTCCTCGACCTCCAGCAGGCTCATCGGGTCGTCACCAGCCGCGGGTCGGTGACGTCGCGCAGGGCGTCGCCGAGGAGGTTGAAGCCGAGCACGGTCAGCGCCACCGCCAGGCCGGGCCAGATCACCAGCAGCGGCCGCGCGGCGATGTAGGCCTGCTGTTCGTGGAGCATGCCGCCCCAGGACGGCGACGACGGCGAACTGCCGTACCCGAGGTAGGTCAGCGCCGCTTCGGCCAGCACGGCCAGGGCCATCACCAGCGACAGCTGGACGATCAGGGTCGGGGCGATCGTGGGCAGCAGGTGCCGCCGGACGATCCGGCCGGTCCGCGCGCCCCCGGCCCGCGCGGCCAGAACGTAGTCGCTGCCCAAGGCCGCGCTCAGCTCGGCCCGCGCCACCCGGGCGACGGCGACCCCGAAGCCGACGCCGATCGCGGCGACGACCGTGGCCAGCGAGCTGCCGTAGACCGCGGCGAGCACCATCGCGAGCAGCAGGGTCGGGAACGCGACCAGCAGGTCTATCAGCTGGACCACCCCGGCCCCGACCCAGCGTGGGGTGAGCACGGCGAGCAGGGCCAGCAGCAGCCCGACGACGGTCGCGACACCAGCGGACGCGACGGCCGCGACCAGCGTTTCCCGGGCGCCGGCGAGCAGCTGGCTGAGCTGGTCGTGCCCGATGCGATCGGTGCCGAGCAGGTGCCCGCCCTGCAGCGGCAGCAACCACGCCGCACCCGGGTTCGTGGCCTGCGGGTCGAACGGCGTCCACCACAGCGACAGCAGGCCGGCGACGACCAGGAGCGCCACCACGACCACCCCGAAGAGCCCGCCCGGGCGCCGGAGCAGGTACCGCGCGGCCGCCTTCCGGCGCCGGTTCACCGGGGCTCTCGCAGGCGGGGGTCGATCAGCCGGTGGACGACGTCGACCGCGAACCCGATCACCAGCACGGCGGCGACGACGAGGAACACCTCGCCCTGCACCTTCACCAGGTCGCGGTTGCCGACGTCGCCGACCAGCATGCTGCCGACACCGGGCAGGGTGAAGACGCGCTCGATGACCACCGCGCCGACGACGAGCGTCGCCAGCTGCACGCCCAGGATCGAGACGACGGGGAGCGCGGCGTTGCGGAAACCGTGCCGCAACAACGCTTGCGTCCGGGTGAGCCCCTTGGCTCGTGCCGCCCGGACGTAGTCGGCGTGCAGCACGCCGAGCACCGCGGACCGCACGAACCGCAGCAGCACCGCGCCTTCGGCGAGGCCGAGCGCGATCCACGGCAGCACCAGGCTCTGCAACGCCTGGCCGGGCCGCGCCCAGCCGTCGACCGGGAAACCCTGCGCGGGCAGCCAGCCGAGCTCGACCGAGAACACCAGGACCAGCACCAGGCCCAGCCACAGCGTCGGCACGGCGATGCCGACCTGCGACAGCGCGCTGATCCCGGTCCCGACCGCACCACGGCGGCGGACCGCGGCCCAGGCGCCGAACGGCACCGCGACGACCAGCGCCACGACCACCGCCCCGGCCACGAGCGGCGCGGTCACCTGGAGCTTGCGGCCCAGCTCCGCCGCGACCGACGTCCCGTTGAGCTGGGACCGGCCGAAGTCGCCGTGCAGCACGCCGGCCACCCACGAGCCGTACTGCGCCGGGAGCGGGCGGTCGAGCCCGAGCCCCGCGCGGATCGACGCGAGCTGCTCGGGGCTCGCGCGCAGGCCGCCGATGGTCGCCGCGACGTCGCCGGGCAGCAACCGCAGCAGCACGAAAACGAGCACGCTGGCGATCGCGAGCGCGACCACCAGCAGCCCGGTCCGGCGCAGCAGGAACAGCGTCATCTCACTTGCCGACCGCGAGCTTCGCCAGCGAGAACCGGTTGCTCGTCTCCGCCTTCGGCACGCCGTAAACACCCTTGCGCACCACCGTGTGCGCCTCGGACAGGAACAGCCAGTCGCTCGCGGCGTCCGTGGAGATCTGCTTGGCGACCTGCTTCAGCAGCGTGTCACGCTCGGCGTCGCTCGACGCGGTCCGCGCCTGCGTGTACCACTGCTGGACCTGCTTGCTGTCGTACCCGAAGTAGTAGGCAGGCTTCGTGTAGTTGGCGACGTCGCGGGCCTCGGCGTGGTCGACCAGGCTGAGCTGGAAGTCGTGGTTCTTGAACACCTGCGACAGCCAAGCCGGGAACTCGACCTGCTTCACCGTGAGCGTGACGCCGACCTGCTTGAGGTTCGACACCAGGACGTCGGTGATCGACGTCGGATAGATCGACGGCACGTCTAGGGTCAGCGACAGGCCGCTCGCGAACCCGGCCTGCGCGAGCAGCTTCTTCGCGTTCTCCGGGTTGTAGGCGTCGATCGAGGTCAGGTCCTCGTACCACGGGTCCTGCGGCGGGACGGAGCTGCCGATCACCGTGCCGGCGCCGACGGCCTTGACGATGTCCTGCTTGTTGATCGCCTGGCGCAGGGCGTGACGGACGTTCGGGTCGGTGAACGGCGCCTTGGTGCCGTTGAAGGCCAGGGTGTACTTGTCGGTCGTGGTGCCCTTGAGCACCGAGAACCCGGCGCCGGCCGAGGTGAACGGCTGCAACAGAGTCGGGTCCGCGGCCGTCTCGACGTCGGTCTGCCCGGTCTGCTCGGCGTTGTTGGCCGCGTTGGTCTCGGTGATGTACTGGAACACCACCTTGGCCACCTTCGGCTTCGCGCCCCAGTAGGCGTCGTCGCGCTGGACCGTGATCGAGGCGCCCCGGTTCCACTGGGCGAGCTTGAACGGGCCGGACCCGTTCTCCGCACCGTCCAAAGCAGCGAAGTCGGTGCCCTTCTTGAACACGATGCCGCCGCGCTGCGTCAGGTTCCACAGCAGGAAGGTGTCGCGGGCCTTCAGTCCGATCCGGACGGTCGCCGGGTCGGGCGCGGTGACGTCGGCGATCGAGGCGAAGTCCGCGCCGTAGACGGCTTTCGAACCCGGCGCGATCTGCTGCTGCAGCGACCACACGACGTCGGCGGACGTCAGCGGCGTGCCGTCGTGAAACTTCGCGCCGGAGGTGAGGTGGAAGGTGTAGCTCAGGCCGTCGGGCGCCTGCTCCCACGAGGTCGCCAGCTGCGGGACGATCTTGTCCTTCGCGTCGACGTCGACCGAGACCAAGCCCTGGTAGACGTTGTCGAGCAGGATCTGGTCGAGCGCGGCACCGGACGTCGAGAAGATGTTCAGGCCGGAAGGTTCCAGCACCAGCCGGACGTTGACCGTCGCGTCCGGGTTCAGCTGGTCGTCCGACGGCGTGGCGTCCTGGGCGGACGTGCCGGCTCCTGCCGCAGGCTCCTCGGTGCCGCCCGTGCCGCACGCCGTGGCGAGCAGGGCCGCCGCCAGCAGCGCAGCAGGGATCGAAACAAGGCGTCTCATCGTTCTCCTCGGGGACCGTGCGGGTGATCGGGGTTCAGCCGCGGACGTGCTCGGCGGCGAACTCGGCGAAGACGCGGAGAACGTCGTCGCGGTCCAGCTCGTTCAGGATGTTGTGGCGGTCTACGCAGAAGAAGCCGGCGTCGTGCGCGGCCCGCCGCAGCTCGCCCAGGAACTCCGCGCGGTCCGCGGCGGGCCCGCGCAAGCGCAAGATGTCGATCAGCGGCAGCGCGGTAGCCGCCCCGGATTCCTCGAGCGTCGTCACGTCTCGCAGCCTAAGCCCGCTCCTGCGCCCGGGCCGGGCGTTCCCACATCGCGGACGGACCGGGGCGCCAGGCGTCTTTCGCGGAGACCTGCTTTCAGCGCGCCGAAACGCAAATCCGGCCGCAAAACCGCAAGGCCGCGACCCCGGCCGCCAAGTCTGGAACAAGTAGCGCAAAGACATGGTGCCCTCGGCGTTCGTCACGCTCGACGGGCTCCCGCTCACCCCGAACGGAAAGCTGGACCAGCGTGCCCTGCCCGCGCCGCCGGACGCCGCCACGGGATCGCGCGGCCCGCGGTCGCCTCGCGAGGACCTGCTCTGCAAGCTCTTCGCCGAGACGCTCGGACTTCCGCGCGTAGGCATCGACGACAGCTTCTTCGAGCTCGGCGGGCACTCCCTGCTGGCCAGCGGTCTGATCACCCGGATCCGCGCGGCGTTCGGCGTCGACCTGCCGATCCGGCGGCTGTTCGAGCACCCGACCGTGGCAGGCCTGGCGGCCAAGCTGGATTCCGGGGCCGAAGGCAGCGATCTCGACGTGCTGCTGCCGCTGCGCACCACCGGCAGCCGGCCGCCGCTGTTCTGCGTCCACCCGGCCAGCGGGCTGTCCTGGAGCTACTCCGGGCTGCTCAAGCACCTGTCGCCGGACCAGCCGCTCTACGGGCTGCAGTCGCGCAAGCTCACCGACCCGGACTACACCCCGGCGAGCATCGCCGAGATCGCCGCCGGGTACGTCGAGCACATCCGCTCGGTTCAGCCGCACGGCCCGTACTACCTGCTGGGCTGGTCCTTCGGCGGCAACCTCGCCCACGAAGTCGTCGCGCAGCTGGAGGCCGCGGGCGAGGAGATCGGGCTGCTGACCGTGCTGGACGCCTACCCGCAGGCCCCGGTCGACGGCCTGGAGGTGGCGAGCGAGGCGAAGATGTTCGCCGCGCTCCTGCACAACCAGGGCTTCCCCGTGCCGGCGGACGTGACGCTCGACCGGACGAGCGTGCTGGCGCACTACCGCGAGATCGGCAACCCGATGGGCAGCCTGACCGAAGCGGCCCTCGGCGGCATGATCGGCGCGTTCGTCAGCCAAGCCCAGCTGATGGGCGACTTCGTGCCCCACACGATCGCCGCGGACGTGCTGTTCTTCACGGCCACCGCCGACCGCGACCCGCACGGCCCGGTGCTGGCCGACTGGATGCCCTACCTCAGTGGCGACGTCGAGAACCACGACGTCGACGTCACCCACGTCCAGCTCACCCAGCCGGACGCGCTGGCCCGGATCGGCCCGGTCCTCGCCGAACGCCTCGCCGGCCGGCAGCCCCGCCCCGACCAGCCACGAGCCAAGACAGGGAACTGATCATGACCAACCCCTTCGAATCCGACGACGCGCAGTACCTGGTGCTGACCAACCACGAGAACCAGCACTCCCTGTGGCCGGCCTTCGCCGCCATCCCGGACGGCTGGACCACCGCCTTCGGGCCCGACACCCGCCAGGCGTGCCTCGACTTCGTCGAACGGAACTGGACCGACATCACCCCGCAAAGCCTGCTGCGCGAGGAGAACTCCCGATGACCGCGCAACCCGCGATCCGGCTCGAAGGACTCCGGAAGTCTTTCGGCCCCAAGACCGCCCTCGACGGCATCGACCTCGACATGCCCGCCGGCGCGGTGTTCGGCCTGCTCGGCCCCAACGGCGCCGGGAAGACCACCACCGTCCGGATCATCACCACCCTGCTGGCCCCCGACAGCGGCCGGGCCCTGGTCGCCGGAGCCGACGTCGCCCGCGACCCGGACCGGGTCCGGCGCTCGATTGGCGTCTCCGGGCAGTACGCCGCCGTCGACGACAAGCTCACCGGCTTCGAGAACCTCTACCTCGTCGCGAAGCTCTACGGCATGCGCCGCCGCAAGGCTGCCTCGACCGCGCGCGAGCTGCTGAGCCGCTTCCACCTCGACGATGCCGCCGACCGCCTGGCCGGGACGTACTCCGGCGGGATGCGGCGACGGCTGGATCTGGCCGGCGCGCTCGTCGCCGCTCCCCCGGTCGTCGTGATCGACGAACCCACGACCGGACTGGACCCGCAAAGCCGCCTCGACACGTGGGACATCGTGGGCAAGCTCGTCCGCGAGGGCACCACCGTCCTGCTCACCACGCAGTACCTCGAGGAAGCCGACCAGCTGGCCGACCGGATCGCGGTCATCGCCGAGGGCCGGGTCGTCGCCTAAGGCACCAGCGACGAGCTCAAGAGCGCCACCGGCGGGGAACGGATCGAGCTGGTCACCGCCAACGCCGGGGACCTCGCCGCGGCCCACCGGGTCCTGGCGGCGATCGGCGGCGCTCCGCCGAAGCTGGATCGGCGCGCCCGCCGCGTCGAAGTCGCCGTCGGCGCCGGGCAGAACGGCCAGCACGCCCTCGCCGCCGCGGCGTCCCGGCTCACCGCCGACGGGATCCAGGTCCTCGACCTCGGGCTTCGGCGCGCCACGCTCGACGACGTCTTCCTGGCCCTGACGCGCCGCGCGGCCGACGACGACACCGCCGTCATGCCCTCGGTGGTCGACTGGCCGACGCACTCGGGCGACCTCGACCGGGAAGAGGTGGGCGCGTGACCACCCTGACCCGGGTCGCCCGCGACAGCGGCTCCCTCGCCTGGCGCAACCTGCTCACCATCCGGCGCACACCCGGCTCGATCTTCGCCAGCATCCTGCAGCCGATCATGTTCGTGCTGCTGCTGGGCTACGTCTTCGGCGGCAGCCTGGGCGGCGACACCTACCGCGAGTTCATCATGGGCGGCATCTTCGCCCAGACCGTCACGTTCAACGCCTCGTTCACCACCATCGGCCTCGCCAACGACCTGCAGAAGGGCATCGTCGACCGGTTCCGCTCCCTGCCGATGTCCCGCGTTGCGGTGATGCTCGGCCGGACCACCTCCGACCTGACCACCAGCGTCGTCAGCCTGTTCGTTACCAGCCTGTGCGGACTCGCGATCGGCTGGCGTATCCGCGGCAGCATCCTCGACGCCGTCCTGGCCTACCTGCTGATCCTGCTGTTCGCCTTCGCGATGTCCTGGGTCGGCGCGTTCATCGGCCTGGTCTCCCGCAGCGTCGAGGTCGCGCAGAGCCTCGGCCTCATCTGGCTGTTCCCCGCGACGTTCATCTCCTCCGGCTTCGTCTCGGTGGCCGCCATGCCCGAACCGCTGGCGACGATCGCGGAGTGGAACCCGATCACCTCCCTGGCCAACGCGACCCGGTCCCTGTTCGCCAACCCCACCCCGGCCGCGCTCCCGCAGCCGCACGCCTGGCCGGCCCAGCACGCGGCGCTCTACACCGCGCTCTGGGCCGCCGGACTCATCGCGCTGTTCATGGCGCTGTCGGTCAACCGGTACCGCCGGGTCACCAGCCGGTAGCCCGGCCGGCGACACCCCACCGTCGTCTCCCCTCAGGACCGACCCCGGCTCGGGCCGGGAGGTCGCCACATACCTGATCGCGGTCACGTCGCAGGTATCCAGCAGGTGCGGTAGCCGCCAGGCCTGTGCGTTGTTTGCCGACCGCCGGCCGGGGTACTCGCAAGATCACATGAGGCTGCCCGAGTCCCCGGTGGTGCGACTTCTGTAAGTCGATTCCGGGAGAGGCCGTGCAGATCGACAGCGAAGACTCGGAGCTTTGCCAACTGCTGCTGCAGCGAGCGGGCCGTGGTGACGCCACCGCGTTCGCTGGTCTGTACGACCGCACCGCACCGGCCGTGTACGGGCTGATCCGCAGCGTCCTGCCCGACGTGCGTCAGGCCGACGACGTCACCCTTGAGGTGTACAGGCAGACATGGCGAGTAGCGTCGCGCTTTGATCCCGACCGCGATGACGCGTGCTCCTTGCTGATGGCCACGGCTCGTCGGTACGTGCTCGACAAGATCCGATCCGCACCGTCTCGCGATGGTGGGTCCGGGCCAGCGCACCCGGCTGTGTCGTATGCACAAGCTATGGCCGCAGTACCCGTCGCGTGCCGCGAAGTACTCGGGTGGAGTCACTTCGGCGGACAGCCCTTGGCCGAGGTCGCCAAGCTGCTCGGCATACCGGTCGCCGAGGCCGTCTCCCGGCTGAACGATGCCCTGACGAGTCTGCGTGAAGCCGCGGAAACGCGGCACCATCGTCAGCGGGACAGCGTGCGATGACTGCCACTTCTCCCGAGCCTGGCGGGTCACATCTGCCCTCATTCCCGTCCGCTGAGGCCGCGTTGCGGTTCCATCGGCGTGTGCTCGCCGCGATCCGCCACGCCACCGGTTACGGGCTGTTCACCGCCGACGAGGCCGACGGCATGGTGAACCGCGTTTACGCTCTGACCGCAGAACCGATCGCGTTACTGACCACGCCCGGCGATGACGCAGAAGCCACCAGCAGCGAACTGCGCCCGAGTCCCCGTCCTCAGCAGAAATTGCCTGTCGGCGAAACGGTGTCGATCCGGACATCGGAAGTCTGTTCGTCACCAACACCGCCGACGGCATCCTCGAACTGATCGATCTGTCACGCCGGCGACGTTTCCGGTCGCCGTTTGGGGGAATCCGTTCAGACGATCAACCACGAATCGAGGAGGCTACGTGTCCAGGGAACAGAACATCGCCACGCAGGAAAAGGCCGCAGAACTGATCAATTCCGGTGACATCGACGGCGGGATGGAGACCATGTTCGCCGAAGACGCGCTGGACCACGACCCCGCACCGGGCCAAGCCGCGGGCCGCGAGGGCTTCCGCGGGTTCTTCCGCACGCTGGTCGGCGCGTTCCCCGACGCCCGTCTCGAGCCGGCGACACTGGTGGCCGACGACGACCACGTTTGCCTGGCTTACACGCTGACCGGCACCCATCAAGGCGACTTCCAAGGCATCGCCGCCACCGGCCGGAAGATCGAGGTTCGCGGTGTCCAGATAGGACGGTTCGAGAACGGGAAGATCGTCGAGCGCTGGGGCAGCACCGACGAACTCGGCATCCTGCACCAGCTGGGCCTCCGGTCCTAGTGCCGCATCAGCAACGTTGGGTAGGTAATCCGGGCGGCGGATCTTAGAGCGTGTTCCTAAACCAGTCGGGGTTCGCTGTCTCGGGCCCGCCACTGGTGGATGTTGGTGGGGTCGTGACGGGTGAGTTTGCGGGTCATGGTGGTGATCATGACCCACTTGATCATGGCTTCGTGAGTGCCGGGTAAACGTTCGTAGTCCCGGACGGTGCGCCGGTGGCGGGTGATCCAGGCCAGGGTCCGCTCGACCTTCCACCGGTGCGCTACCACCACAAACCCGGGTGTCTTATCGGTCCGTTTGACGATCCGGACGGTCAGCGACAGAACCTGGCGGGCCCAGGGCAGCAACGCCCCGCCGTAGCCACCATCAGCCCAGACCAGGCTGATGTGGTCGAACAGATTGCCCAGCAGCCGCAGCAACGGGCGGGCAGCGTCACGGTCCTGCACCGAGGCGTCGGTCACGATCACAGCCAGCAGCATCCCGAGGACGTCGACGGCGATGTGCCGTTTCCGGCCGTTGATCTTTTTTCCTGCGTCGTAGCCGCGGCTGGCAGCCCCGACGGTTTCGGCGGCCTTGACCGATTGCGAGTCGATGATCGCCGCGGTCGGCCAGGGTGGCCGGCCGTCGGTCATGAGGACCCGGTCCCGCAGCGCGTCGTGCAGGTCGTCGACGGCGAGCAGGTCCGCCCAGCGCTGGAAGTATTTGTAGACGGTGGACCAGGGTGGGAAGTCGGCGGGCAATGCCCGCCAGGTGATGCCTTCTTTGACCAGGTAGCGGATGGCGTCGATGACTGTCCGGCGGCAGTGTTTTCGGGTCGGCCACCGACACCTTCCCGCCCGCCGCGCCAGTCCGCACGCCGGGGCATCAATGGGAGCAGCAGGGCCCACTCGGCTTCGGTGCAATCGGAGGGGTAGCGGCGTCGTCGGGGCGACACCGATGACATACACGCCTGATCGGCAAGGCACACTAGGGCTGGGCTCCTGGTAAGTGGGTTTGGCTTCGCAACCTCCCTCCTACCAGGAGCCCACCTATTTCATGTCTCACGACACCCGCAACGACCACAGGTTCAGGAACAGCCTCTACGAGCTGACTGCGAAGTGGCGTTTCGGGTGGCAGCTGCGGTTGTGCCAGCGGAGGTAGCCGCCGATAGCGGCTTCCTGGGAAGCATGACTGGGGTAGTCACTGCCGTCGAGGGTGAAGTAGCGGATCGCGGTGAACTCGCACTCGATCCAGTTCAGCCAGGACGCGTTGGTGGGCGTGTAGACAAGCTCGATGTCGTTGGCCGCGCACCAGCTACGGACCTCGGCCTTGCCGTGAGGGCCGTAATTGTCACAGACCAGGTAGAGCTTCCCCGCAGGGAAACGGCGGCGCAGCTGCTTGCAGAAGTCGAGAAACTGCGGCCAGCGCTTGCGGTCGCGGAACCGGTAGAACATCTGCCCGGAGGCCAGATCGAGTCGGCGAACATCTGCCGAACCCCCTGGGTACGGGTGTAGGTAGCACGCTGCCGGGTCGGTCGGCCTCGGGGGAACCAGCCGCGGCCGGGGCGGGGTTGCAGGTTTAGCAGCCCGAACTCGTCGACACAGAGCACTCGCCCGTCGGCAGGCGGATGATCATAGAGGTCGAGGATACGGTTCTTCTTCGCGATGAAGTCCGGGTCCTTGCTGGCTTTCCAGGTCTTCGTCGCCTGCCAGGACACGCCCGCCTCACGCAGGGTCTGGCGAACAGTCTCAGTGCTCGCCCGGATCCATGAGTGCTCGGCGAGGTAGTCGACCAGCTTGGTCAGGCTCCAGGTCGTGAACGGCAACCTCAGCTCGGCGGGTTTGCAGGCCGCGATGCGGCAAGATCTGGTCACGGGCGGCCGGCCCGAACTTACGAGGTCTGCCGCCACTCCATTTTGGGGACAAAGCCACGAACCCGGAGGTGTTGAACGCGTGGATCACCTCCCGCACATACCCCTCGGTCGCGGCGAACATTGCCGCGATCTCCCCCGCGGACCGGCTTTGCAACCGAGGCCAGCACAATCCCGGAGCGCCGCAGCCGCACCCGATCCTTCGTCGACCTCGTAATCTTCACCAGCCGCTGCGCTTCTTCGGGCTCCAACGACCGCGCGAACACCTCTGGCTGACGCGCCACCAGCCTCATCTCCGTGGCCAGCCTCGCGATCACCAGCCTGGTTGTCCACGCGACACGATGACGACGTCAACGTTTCTTGGTGAGGCACTAGGCCGGAACATGCACCCGGGCGGCGAGGTCACGAATCCCGGGCACGGCAGCCTGGCTCTGTTCGAGCAGCGCGTCGACGATGGTTCGGACGGCGGCGCGAGTGTGGACTTCCCCGGGTGCGCGCCGTTCGGCGGCCAGCAGAGTGCTGTAGGCAGGTCCGGGCTGATCGAGCTGGAGCTGCACAGCGGCGAGGTCGACCAGATACCGTCCCTCCCGCTCGACGTCGGGGAACGCGACTGCCCGGGCGGCGCGAGCGTGCTGCAAGGCCGCGCCCGGATCGCCGAGTAATTGTTCGACGGACACGCGGTGGCTGAGCAGATTCGCACCGGCGCGCGCGGCGTCGGCACCGTCGAGCCGTGTCGTGGTTGCCGCCGCGTCGGCCAGCAAGTTACGAGCGCGGGCACCGTCGCCGGCTCGGGCCGCGGCGTAGCCGCCGGAGCACAGCAGGCTGGAGTGCAGCAGCAGGTGGCGAGGGTCTCGGCCGTCGAGGTCGAGCCGGTCGGCTGCGTCGAGGACGAGCATCTGCGCGCGGTCGTGGTGGCCGGCGCGGCGGCACACGCCCGAGAGCATGCGTTCAGCCTCAGCGAGCACGAGCGGCTGCCCGGCTTCGCCCGCAGCGCGAACGGCCCGATCGGCGCTGATCCACTCCAACCCACTCGGGCGCAGCTTCACCAGCACACGGGTGACCAGCGTGTACGCCTGGGCCAGCGCACCGGCGTCCTGGGCGGCTTCAGCGGCACGCACCAGCTCCGGCAGCGTGTCGGCCAGCGCGAGGAAGTCGGACTTGCCGAAGGACGACCGGGCCGCGGCGAGGCCACGGGTCAAGCTGGCGGCGGGCAGGACCGCGCCCCGCGCGGCCGGCGTGCCGACTAGGACTTCCGACAGCCGGGAGGCGAGCGTGACGGCGGGGTCCGGCAGCGCCTCGGACGCTGCGGCGCCGGCAGCGGCGCCCGGGGCACCCGCGACAGCTACGCCCATGGCCACGCCACCGGCTTTCAGAAAGCTGCGTCGACGCACGTCGTCCTCCTCGTGAGCGGGCTCGCCGACCACCCTAGAAGCCTTCGATCCGATGCGCCCGGTCGCCACGCCTTCGTGGTCGTCCAGCCCGAACGCCGTGGCAGGTACCGGCAGGACCTCGGCCAGCCGCCGCAGGACCGCGATGTTCTCCATCCGGCGGCGGCCGGCTTCCATGCGCGAGATCACGCTCGGGTGGAACCCGACGCGCTGCGCGAGTTCGGTCTGGCTCCATCCGGCCTGCTCCCGGGCGTACCGCAGCACCGCGGGGTAGTCGCGCCGCTCGATCGCCTCGAGCAACAGCGACGACATGGTCGGGGGCATCGGGTCCTCCACAGTCGGAGCGACGACTCACCCAGCGTAGCGGCTCGGTGACGGCGTCAAGAGCTTTGTGCCAACTTGGCACGCCCCATGCCGGGTTGGCACACAACCAGCCGCAGCTCAACTCGCATTCCTATGTTCGAGCGACACCCGCGCCGCACCGATTCCGGGGAGGGGACGCGATGGATTCACGAATCGAACCGCTGCCGATCGGCGGGACCTGGAAAGTAACCGCAGAGGCCTTCACCGATGACCGAGGCGACCTGCACGAACCGTTCCACAGTGCACAGTTCACAGCCGCCACCGGCCTTAAACTCGTCGCACGGCAAGCGACCTGCTCGACCTCCCATCGCTCGGTCCTTCGGGGCATTCGGGTCAGCTCGGCGACCGGGCCCGCGAAGTACGTGACCTGCCTGCAGGGTGCGGTGCTGGACGTCGTCGTGGACCTGCGGGTGGGGTCTTCGACCTTCGGGCGGTGGCACGCCGAGCCTCTCGACCAGGACAACCGGACCGCCCTGTACATCCCGCCGGGTGTCGGGCACGCGTTCGTGGCTCTGTCGGAGACCACGACGCTGCTGTACCTGCTGTCCCAGCCGCATCACGACGTGCAGGAGCAGGCTGTGAACGCCCTCGACCCTGACCTCGCGATCGCCTGGCCGACCGACCTCACCCCTCGACGGTCGACGAAGGACTCCGCCAGTCCAGGCGCGTTGGAGGCTCGACAAGCCGGAATCCTGCCCAGCTACACCAGCTGCGCCTCCTCGTACCGCAGCGCAATTTCGCACCACGGCTGACGTCGCTTTCATGCCCGACGCCTTGCCCAGAAACGAAAGGACCATCATGCACACGGTTTTCGTCACCGGTGGCGCCGGATTCATCGGGTCGCATCTGGTCGACCGGCTCGTCGGTTGCGACGACATCACGCAGGTCACGGTGCTGGACGCCCTGACCTACGCCGGCGACCGCCGCAACCTCGCCGACGCCGAAGCATCCGGCAAAGTGCGGTTCGTCCACGGTGACATCCGCGACCACGACCTCGTCTCCGCGGTCCTTCCCGGACACGACTGGGTCGTGCACCTGGCCGCGGAATCCCACGTCGACCGCTCGCTGATCGATGTCGGCCAGTCGGTCCACACGAACGTCATGGGCACCCAGGCACTGCTCGACGTCGCGATGCGAGCCGGCGTCGCCAAGCTGGTCCACGTGTCCACCGACGAGGTCTACGGTCCCCTGCCCACCGGCTGCGCCACCGAGGCCTCGCCGCTACGGCCGACCGTGCCGTACGCGGCCAGCAAGGCGTGCAGCGACCTGCTCGCCACCTCGTACTACGTCTCCTGCGGCGTCCCGGTGTGCATCACCCGCAGCTCGAACAACTACGGACCACGCCAGCACCCCGAGAAGCTGATCCCCCGATTCCTCGGCCTCCTGCTGGCCGGCCAGCAGATCACGGTGCACGGCCGCGGCCGGCACGTACGCAACTGGCTGCACGTCGAGGACAACTGCAGGGCCATCGAGCAGGTCCTGCGCGCCGGCGTGCCGGGCGAGACCTACAACATCGGCGGCGGCACCGACCTGACCACCATCGAGCTGACCATGCTCCTGCTGGAGGCAACTGGTCGGGACGCCGACGCGATCGCCTACGTCCCGGACCGGCCAGCAAACGACGTCCGCTACAGCACGGACTGGAGCAAGATCGCGGCCCTTGGCTTCACACCCCGCCGCGAGCTGCCGGCCGGCCTGGCCGACACCGTCGCCTGGTACCGCCGCCATCCCGAGCGATTGGCGCTCTCTGCTCTGGGAGCCGGGCTCGAGGCGATGAGCGCGTGACCACCGTGACGAGCCCCAGCGGGCCGGCCGCCAACGCCCGCCCGTTCCTGCACGGCACCGAGCTGGCCGCGATCGGCCGCGTGCTGGAAACCGGCCAGTATGGGCACGGTCACGAAACCGACGCTTTCGAGAGCGAACTCGCGGCCCACCTCGGCGTCGACGACGTCGTCGCGGTCGCCACCGGCACCGCAGCCCTGCACCTGGCGCTGCTGGCGGCCGGCGTCGGACCCGGCGACGAGGTCGTCGTCCCGTCCCTGACCTTCTGCGCCAGCGTCCAGGCCATCCTCGCCACCGGAGCCCAGCCTCGGTTCGTCGACGTCGACCCCGCCACGCTGTGCGTCACCGCCGAGCACATCCAGACCGCACTCACCTCGGCCACCCGGGCGGTGATGCCGGTGCTCTACGGCGGCCGGGCCGTCGACCTGGCCCCGATCCGCGACCAGCTCGCCGAACGGGACATCGCGGTCGTCGAAGACGCCGCCCACGCTTTCGGCTCCCTCACAGCCGGACGCCGAGTCGGCGCCACCGGGGACCTGACCTGCTTCAGCTTCGACGCGATCAAGGCGTTGACCTGCGGAGACGGCGGAGCCATCGTCCCCCGTCACCCGGCCGAAGCCGACCAGCTGCGTCGCGCCCGGCTGCTGGGGATGACCAGCCCCCGGGAACAGCGGGTCCAGACCGTCTCCTACCTGGTCGCGGTGCCGGGGTTCCGCTATCACCTCTCGACCCTGCACGCGGCGATCGGCCGGGTCCAGCTCACCCACTTCGACGAGGTCACGGCCTGCCGCCGGCACCTCTGGCGCAGCTACGCCACCGCGCTCGCCAACGTTCCCGGCGTCGTCCTGGTCGACCTCGACGTGGCGAACACCGTGCCGTTCAACTGCGTCGTCCGGGTGCCTGCGTCCGTGCGGGACACCGTTCACGCCCGGCTGCACGCTGCCGGGATCCAGGCCGGAGTGCACTACCCGCCCAACCACCTGCAACCGGCGTTCGCGCGGTGGTCACGATCGCTGCCCGCCACCGAAGCGGTGGCCAGCGAGATCCTGAGCC
This sequence comes from Amycolatopsis sp. WQ 127309, assembly GCF_023023025.1. Lineage (NCBI taxonomy): Bacteria > Bacillati > Actinomycetota > Actinomycetes > Pseudonocardiales > Pseudonocardiaceae > Amycolatopsis > Amycolatopsis sp. WQ 127309. The sequence goes on along the minus strand of NZ_CP095481.1, from coordinate 6,871,286 downwards.
TGCCGTTTCATCCAAACCTGACCGACGCCGACCTCACCTTCGTGGTCACCGCGCTCGCAGCCGCAGTGTCCGCCGAACCCGCAGCACTCCACCGCGGCAAAGCCGTTCCGGCCGGGCAGCCAGGAGTTCGGTGATGCGCCGCGCGGCCGTCCTCGGGAAGGGCACCCTCGCCATCCACGCCTGCGAAACCATCGCCAAGCTGCCGGGCATCGTGCTCGACACCGTCATCCCGACTATGCCCGAGCCGGGCTGGGACATCAGCCTCGCCGAGACCGTCGCGACCCGCTGGCCCGACGTGCGGATCGTCGACTCCGGGGACTGGCGCGACCTCGAGCCCGGCCGGTGCGACGTCGTCTTCAGCGTCCTCTACGACAAGATCATCGGTCCCGAGCTGATCGACGCCACCCTGCAGATCATCAACTGCCACCCTGGCCGCCTCCCGCACTACCGAGGCGTCCGGCCCGTCAACTGGGCGCTGCGCAACGGCGAGGACCTGACCGGGATCACCCTGCACGTCATCGACCAGGGGATCGACACCGGCCCTGTCCTCGCCGAGGCACTGTTCTCCATCTGGCCCGACATCGACGAGGTTCGCGACGTCTGGTGGCGGGCCATCGCCCACGGCCGCCAGCTCATCACCGACACCTTGCCCCGGCTCGACACGATCACGCCCAGACCGCAGGATCCGGCTCTGGCCGTGACGCACTACAGCCGCGATGACCATCAGCTCGGCGACCGGCTGGACTGGACGCGAGCCCAGTCCAGCTTCCGCGCCTGACCGTTCCGGTCACCGTTGATCTCAGCGTGGGGTCAACGGCGACCGGTCGTGGCGAGGTCCAAGACGACGTCGACGAGCCGGTCCCCGGCATCCGGGCGGCCCTGCTCGCGTGCTTTCCCGGCCATCGCGCTCCGGAGTGCGCCGTCGGCCAACAGCGGTTCGAGGGCCTCCCGCAGTGCCGCCGGCGTGACCTCGTCCAGCAGGGCGCTGGCCGCGCCAGCGTCCGCAAGGTGCCGCGCGTTGTGCGCCTGCTCGCCGCCGGCCGACGACGCCAGCGGGATCAACACCGAGGGCAACCCCAACGCAGTCAGCTCGGCGATCGTGCCCGCGCCACTACGCGAAATCACCACGTCCGCCAGCGCGAACACGTCTGGCAACTCCGGCCCCACGAACCCGACCGGCAGATACCGGCCCGCCTCTTCCACCGGCAAAGCCGCAGCCATCTCCTGCATCCCCTCTTCGGCTGCCGGCCCGCACTGGTGAATCACGTTGGCCCGCTCCAGCAGCCACGGCAGGATCTCGCCGACGAGCCGGTTGATCTGGACCGCGCCCTGCGCTCCCCCGGTCACGTACACCGTCGGCCGAGCCGGATCGAAAGCGTCCAAGCTCAAAGCCTCCAGTGCCTTCTCGGCATGGCCGGCCAGGACCTCCGGCCGCACCGGATTCCCGATCACCACCGCGCGCTTCCGAGCTCGCTCCGGCAGCAGCGGCAACGTCGAGGCCGACGACACGGCCATCGCCGTCGCAACCCGGGCCAGCAACCTGTTCGCCAGCCCCAGCCGCACCGTCTGCTCGTGCACGACCAGTGGACGTCGGCACACCCACGCCGCCAAGCTCACCGGAACCGACACGTACCCGCCAGTCGCGAGCACCACATCCGGCCGGAACGCCCTGACCGCACGAATCGCCTGCACGACACCGAGTGGCACCTTCCCCATGTCGCTCAAGTTCGCCCAGGACACCATCTTCAGCGGATTCCGCGGCCGTCGGATCTTTCCGGCCGCGACCGCCACGAACGGGATGCCCTCATGTCCGGCAATGCGGGCTTCGAGGCCGCCGACGGTTCCGACCCACAGAACCTCCGCTGCTGCCTGGCCGCTCGCCAGCCGGGACCGCGCCGTCCGGACATCCGTCAACGCCGGATACGTGTGACCACCTGTACCGCCACCCGTCACTAGCATCCGCACGGGCTGGCCACCAGCGACACGACCCTCACCGACACGATCGGCGTCCACGACAATTGCCCCCTTCAAACATGGGCCGCGCGCTGAAGGTGACGACCTCACGCCCTAAGGCTGCCACGTCGATGCAGCCAACCCGTAGGCAGGTAATCACCCTCGGTGCCGTTGGTCCTCACGCGTCCGCGAGATGCCGGGCGTTGTGCGCCTGCTCTCCACCAGCCGACGACGCCAGCGGAATCAGGACCGAGGCAACCAACGACATCGGCAAGCAAATGTTGGGCTGATCGGGCCCGACTCCGCTTCTGGCGCAACATTGGGCCCCCGCAGCGCGACCAACTGACGGGAGGGTGTGATGGCCAAAAAGAAGGCGGTGGCGCGGCAGTCCTCGGGATGGCTCGCGCTGGCGATCGTCTCGATCACGTTGAAGGCCCCCGGCGGGGCGGCGGTGACCGTGCTGTCCGAGGTGATCAAGGCGATCATCGACCACGTCGGCGACAAGGAGCTCGAGGACAAGATCACCTCGGGCTTCGCGGACATCGACAACCAACTGCGGGACTTGCGGATCCAGATCGGCAGGATCCCGCTGCGGGAGTATGACAAGCACATGGCCGCCGGCCGCAGGCATCTCCAGGACGTCATGGACACGCAGGAATACTTCGACCGCCGGCAGACCATTCAGAACGCGAAAGCGAAGTTCATCGTGGCCAGCGCGGTTGCCGAGGTCAAGGGCGATCTCGAGCGCAGGCTGCTGGCGGAGGTCGCCATTGCCGGGTGCTGGTACGCCCTGGAGTCACAGGAAGGCCTCTACAAGACCCTGAAGGCGACCCGGGAGGCCGCGGAGACCGGTGTCTTGGACGGGGACCGGGCGATCATCGTCCGGTACAGCCACATCCTGCGCCTCTGCCGCAACCTCGGCATCGTGCCCGTCCACTGGGCCGAGCCGCTGGACCCGCAGCTGATGCCCGGGATCAAGGCCACCATCCCCATGGTCGCGGTTGTGGGTACCAGCGCCTACCTGCTCGGCGTGCAGGTGCTGGTGACCGCGACGAGTCCCGGAGTGGTGAGTTTCGAAGTCTGGAACGAGCGCTGGCCCGAGGTCCAGGTTGGGGGCGGCCAGCAGCACGGGCGACTGCCCACACGTCCCCATCCACCCACAGATCTCGGCGAACATCGATGCCTCGTGCAGTGGCCAGGACCGGTTCGCTGCCAGCTCGCCCTTCCAGAGCAGGTGTGCGAGCTGATGGCGCCAGCAGGCCTTTGCGCAGGCCCGCTCGGTCGTTGCAACCCTGCTGCAGCCCTGGAAAAAATGATCTTCCGGTCAGCAATCGATCACGACCAGCATCAGCGAGATGGTCCCGAACAGGCCTCAGCCGCCCGGCCCGGTTGGGATGGGGTCTGCGCGCCAGCGGCGCGGATGCGAGCAAGGGCGCAGCCGGCGCAGAGCGCATGGACGCGGCTTCGACCGGACGGTATCGGTCGGGTGCCCGGCTCAATGCCGCCGAGAGCGGGCCCAATTTAGAACCAGGCACCCCGCCAGGGGCTATCTCTCGTACTCGATTTTGCGACTGTGGTCAGATCCTGCGTTCTTGCGGACCCGGGAGAGAGGGCGGGCATGGCGACGGAGCAGGGCCTGGGGTCAAGACATCACCTGATCGTGGTCGCCGATGTCGAAGGGTTCGGGGATCCGCGCCGGACGAGCCCGCATTTGCAAGCAGTGCGCGACGGGCTCGACGCGGTAATGCAGGCGGCGTTCGCCGCGGCCGGGACACAGTGGGAAGACTGCTATCGCGAAATTCGCGGAGATGCCGTCGTCGCACTCGCGCCGGCCGAGACTGACAAGGCCCAGTTCGTGGAAGTAGTGCTGCCGGCGCTGGTGAGGCGGCTCCGGGTGCACAACGACACCCACCCCGACCCACAGCGGCTCCGACTGCGTGTCGCGCTGCACGCCGGCGAGGTCGGCTACGACACGCACGGCATCTCCTCCGCCGCGCTGATCCGGACGTTCCGGCTGTGCGACGCCCCGCCATTGAAGGCGGCACTGGCCGGGTCACCGGGAGTGCTGGCGGTAATCGCCTCGGACGGGCTGTTCGACGACGTCATCCGCCACACCCCTGCCGCCGCGCCCGCCACCTGGCGCCCCGTCGCGGTCACGGTGAAGGAAGCCGACACCACCGGCTGGATCACTCTCCCCGACCACCCCTATTCACCCGACCCCATACCGCCAGGTAGCGGCGGCCGAGGCGCCGGACATCCCCATTTCGGCTCCCGACCAAGCTCGGGCAGAGTGGTTCCGCGGCAACTGCCCGCGGCAGTGCGGGACTTCACCGGCCGCGCCGGACACCTGGACGCACTCGACGCTCTGGCCCCACCCGACCACCACAATCTCGACGAACCGGGAGCTCGGTCGGTGGTGATCACTGCCGTCGACGGGGCCGGAGGGATTGGCAAGACCACCCTCGCGCTGCACTGGGCCCACCGCAACCAGGACCGGTTCCCAGATGGCACGCTGCATGTGAATCTGCGCGGCTACGGTCCTGGTACTCCAGCCACGCCGAGTGAGGCACTGGGCGGATTCCTGCGCGCCCTCGGGATCGCGGCCCGCACCATCCCGCCGGAGGTTGAGGAGCAGTCGGCACTACTGCGATCACTGCTATCAGGCAAACGGGTGCTGATGGTGCTGGACAACGCCCGCAGCCCCGAACAGATCCGCCCTCTGCTACCCGGCACCCCCGGCTGCATGGTCCTGGTGACCAGCCGCGACAGCCTCACCGGACTGGTCGTCACCGACGCCGCCCACCGCCTCACCCTCGACCTGCTCGACATACCCGAAGCACACGCCCTCGTCACCGGCATCCTCGGCGCCGAACGCGCCGCCACCGAACCCCACGCCATCCATGAACTCATCCGGCTCTGCGCGCGGCTGCCCTTGGCCCTGCGGATCGCCGCCACCCGCGCCGCCGCCCACCCCCACCAAAGCGTGGCCGAGGTGGTCGCCGACCTGACCGACGACCACACCCGTCTAGACGTCCTCAGCGACACCGGCGACGAACGCGCAGCCATCCGCGCCGTCTTCGACTGGTCCTACCAGCAACTCCCACCCGAACACGCACGGCTGTTCCGCCGCCTCGGACTCCACCCCGGCCCCGACCTCACCCTGCCTGCCGCCGCCGCACTCGCCGAGCTGTCCCCCGCCGACACCCGGCCCCAATTGGCCGCGCTCACGAGTGCGCACCTGATCGAACCCGCCGCAGGCAGCCGGTATCGGTTGCACGACCTGCTCCGCGCCTACGCCGCCGGCCAGGCCCACGACCACGACACCGACCACGACCGCCGTTCTGCGCTCGAATCCCTGCTCACCTGGTACACCCACACCAGCCGTACCGCCGATCACCGCGTCCACCCTAGGTTCGAACAGATCCCCGCGGTCGTGGCAGAACCCGACTACCCACATCCCATCACCGGGATCAGCCAGGCGTGGGCCTGGCTCATCAGCGAACGCACCAACATCCTGGCTGCGTTGCAATACGCTGCCGACCACCAGCTCCATCACCATACGATCCCCCTCGCTTACGCTTGCCGCTTCCTCCGCTCCGCGGGCAGCCCGCAAGAAGAACTCGACGCATGCAGCCTGGGGATCACCGCAGCTCAGCTGGCTGGTAACCGCGCACAAGAAGAAAGCCTCGTAACCCTCCGAGGAGAGACAGCGTCCTCGCTCGGCGCCTGGGACCAAGCTCAAGATGACTTCGACCGCGCAGCGACTCTCGCCGAGCAACTCGGCGACGGCGCGCGCCAGGCGTGGAATCTCAACGATCGCGGGCTGATGTTCCTGCGCCGGGGCGACTTCGACAAGGCACTGCAGTGGCTCGACAGGGCGCTGCCGCTGAGCCGGGGCATTGACTCCGGACGCATGGAGGCGGTCGTAGAAGGCAACCTCAGCGCCACCCATATCGGCCTCGGCCAATACCAGCGCGCACTCAAGCACGGTGAGCTCGGCCTGCACCTGCGGCGGCAGGTCGGGGACCGCACCGGCGAAGCATACGCGTTGACTCAGTTGGCGCGTGCCTGCCTAGCACTGCAGGCACCCGAGCAAGCGATCCGGTTGTGCCGCGACGCGATCGCCATCGGCCGTAGCACGCCCATCAGCCGCGACAAGACCATCGCGGAGCCGCTGGATGTTCTCGCCACCTGCCTGCTTCACCTCGGCCACATGGGTGAAGCGATGGTCTGCTGGCAAGAAGCCGCCACCATCTACGAGGACACCGGCTACCCCCACCACGCCGTCGAAGTCCGGCAACGCCTCCAAGACGCCCAAACGCCATCCTGACCCCCTCCCTACGGCATAGACCCGCCCACCCGAACTCCGCCCAGCGCATGTTCATCGGCTGGAGCCAGAACAAGCGCAGAAAGTCTTTGGAGGATCCCGAAGAATGGCCTTACCCAGCATTTTCTTCCCTCGGCAACAGGGCCTTGAATCACTGTTGCACAAATCAACTACTGCGATCGGCGTAGAAATCCGCTCGAAGGAGAGAAACTGGACGGTTGACGTCATCCACTTGCAGAGTGTAATCGATCAGCTATGGTGAGTTGACATGACCTGTACGAGGTGGGGAGGCCCCGGGTGGGAAATGGCTTCAAGGTAGCGCTCGACGAGCTGCAACGCGTCGGAGAGAGCGCCCTGCCGACGTTGCGCGACATCATGGGATCACAACTTCCCGTCCTGAACGCCCACGAAGGACTCGCCGGGCCGGGAACACTGGACGCGATCAACGAATTTCAACTGTCCTACGCCCGGTTCACCGACGAAATCGCAGCCCGCCAGAAGCACGGAACCGAAGTCGTCGACGCGACAGCAGAAGCCACCAAAGCCATCGTGGCGCTCTACCGCCGCGCCGACGGACAGGCCTAAGAATGGCCGACTGGAAAAGCGACGACGAAGTGCGCTCCGCCGCAGACCGTGCCGCACGCCGGCTCATCGACCTGTTCAACGACGAGCAGCCCGACGGCAAATGGCTGGGATCGCCGGAGGCCTACCCCGGCGGCGGTGGGGCTGTGCTCCTGCGCGGGCTGCTCGACGACGCCGACAAGGTACTCAGCCTCGACCCGCAAAAAATCATCGACGAGTTCGAGCGCATGAAGAAGGTCGGCCGCGCCCTGGACCAGGACACCTCGTCCGACATCGTCGACGCCTTCCGGAAGATCGACTACTCGGTGCAGGACTGGGAGGGCGGCGGAGCCGATGCTTTCCGGCTCCAGATCTCGAAGATCCAAGCCTTCCTCGGCCAGCAGGCCTCCTACCTGGTCAAGACCGTCGAGTCGCTCGCGGTACTGCTCGCTGCCGCGGTCCAGGCCCGCCGGGACTACGTCGCGGTCGCCGATGCCACCAGCGCCGCCGTTGCCAAGGCGCTCAAGCAGCACAGCGAGGCGGAGACGAAGATTGCGATCTCGGTCGGTGCAAGCGTCGTCTCGGCAGTGCTCGGCATCGCGACCGGCGGCGCCTGGTTCACCGCCACCGCCGGCGTCGTGATCGGCGCGTCGTCCACAGGCTTGCAGCTGGCCGTGGACGGGGACAAGTTCGCCGAGGTCGCCTCCGGCTACAAGACCGGCAAGGACCAGGTGCTGACCAGCTACCAGGACATCGTCCACAGCGCCTCAGCCCAAGTCCACGACGCGGAACGGGACCTGCTCGGCGAGAAGAACGAACTGTTCGCCCCGCTGCCACCGACGATCGTCGTCAACTCCCCGACCTTCCACTACGAGGACTTCTCCTCAACCGAACGCCCGGCCGGTGGATTCGGCTCGAAGGTCGACGAGGAACACCGGGAACTGGTCGAGCGGCCGGGACCGGCCGGTGTCGTCGGCCCCGGCACCCCGCTGCAAAGGCGCCTCGATGGCTGACAAGATCCGCAGCGTCGCGCTGGTCGGGCTCGGATTGGCCGTGGTCGCGGCCGGCTGCACCGGCCCCGACGCCCCTCCCCCGCCGCCCACGTCGTCGACACCGTTATCTATCACCGGCACTCAGCTCGACGTGTCTCGCTACCTCTCTACCCCCTGCTCGGGCGTGCCCGCCGCCCTCACGGCACAGCTCGGACTGGTGAAACCCCAGGACGCCCACGACACCGTGCTCGTCACCGCCGGCGACCAGTCGCAATGCCGGTTCACCAGCGGCCCGCCCCTATCTGCCGCGGCCGAGGTCCGCTTCTACCCGAAAGCACGGCCTCTCCCGCTTGTCAGCGGGCCCGGCAGCCAGGTCAAAGCGACCTCGGTGGCTGGCTACCCAGCCGGTGAATGGGTGCTCAGCACTGGGACGGACGGCAGCTTCACTTCGTGCCAAATCATCGTCGACATCGCCGACAGCCAAGGGCTCGGCACTCTGTACAACGGCCCGGCCGGCGAACCTGTCACGACCTCGTGCGCTAAAACCAGACAGCTTGCCGAGGGAGTTCTGGCTGCTCTCCCCCGCTGACAGGGGCTCGTGTGGTTCGTCAGAGGTCGGTGTAGGTGTTGTTGAGGGTCGACACGAACTCGCGGGCGGTTGCGGGGATCATGACGATGTTGTCGTCGGCGTCGGTGTAGACGAGGAGACGTCCGGCTTCTGCGATGTCGATCGCGGTGATCGGCAGACTGCGGATCCTCTCGCCGTCGGCGTCTCGGCGAGCGACGTAGATCTGGTGAACGGCCTGCCGTGGTCGCTGCATCGCGGTCTGGAGGCGTTCGAGGTCGCGGCCATCCGTCTCGCCGGACGCCGGCTGGCCCTCGTAGACAGCGTGCGGCACGACGGCCGGCGGTGTCACCGCGGCGGTTACCTCCGGGAGGGTGTCCAGGAGCGCGGTGGCAAGCCACTTATCCTCGATCGGTTCCAGGGACACGACGTTGTCGTCGATGACGACACGGAGGGCATCCTCGCCGCGGGCAGCGATGAGCACCGAGCAGGCTCGCCCGTCGGCGAAGTTGCTGAAGGAGTAGTACTCGCGACCGGCCCGCGCGAGGACCGTGGCGGTCGATCGCCAGAGTCCGTTGAGTCGGTTGTTGCGGGCCAGGCCGAGGTCGGTCAGCGCCGTCATGGCTCTGACCTCGAGCTCACGTCGGCCGTCGGCGCTCGTCCAGTGGTGCAGGTTGGTCCCGAACGCTGATGGAAGGTCCCCGACGGCGAGCATGCTCCACGCGGTCAGGAACGCGAGTTTGGGCAAGACGATGGGTCGGTCGATGACAGCCACGACACACGCTCCGTGATGCGGGACGACAGGTGGGGAAGGCCGTTGCCGGCGGGCATGCACGGAGTGCGTCAGGTACCGATGGTGGGCTGAACTGGGCCGAAGCCGGTATGGGGGTCGACCAGCTCGTCGTCATCGACGGCGAACGCGCTCGCATCGTCACGGACGTATTTGCGCTGGTGTTCGTCGTCCTCGGAAGAGCCACGCGTGGTCCCCGCGGGTGCCACACCTGCGGCTCCGCGAGAGCCGGTGCCGCGGCCGCCGGCACCTGCTGCTCTCTGTTCCGCTCCTCCGCGTGGTCCTTTGGCCAGCGTGCCCGCTCCGCCTTCGGCCAGGCCTCGGTTCGGCCCAGCAGAGGCAGGCGGCCGGGGAACACCCACGAGCGGCAGATCGCCGGGATCGGGTAGCTGGGTGCCAGCGCCTCGTCCGACCTGCTCGGCCAGGCCGAGCCCGATCATCCCTCGCCTGCCAGGCTCGAGCCCGGATTCCGTAAGTCCGGCGGCGTCGGTCTGGTCGTGCTGCGGGGCGACGATCTCGTGCGGGTCCCTGCTGTCGACGTCGTCGCCACTGCCGGATCCTGTGGTGGTGCGGGAGTCCTTGCCGTCGGTCCCGGTGTTCGCGTGGTCGTTCTCCGTGGAAGGCGTCTCCGTCGTTGTTCGGTCCGTGGTCACGCGGGCGGGCTTTCCGGTTCCGCGGTCCGACCGGTCGGTGACCCCGCGCAGGTCAGTCTGTGTGCGCTCGGCGGGATCCGTTACCGGCTCAGGCGTGAGTCGGCCGTAGTCGCCGGACAGTCCCTGGCCCTGCGTGTCGAGGTGCTGGACGTAGGTGTTGTAGATGCCGAGGTTCTTCTCGGCCTTCGCGTTGTAGGCCTCGATGGCCTCCTCGGTGTCGGTGTCCCAGGGCGTCGCGACGTCGAAGAAGGACTTGTCGGGCGGGTCACCCATTGGCTCCATGGACCGCTTGGCCAGCTCGAACCCGTAGGCGGCGTCGGTCACGTTGCTGCCGTTGGAACTCAGTGTCAGCGCCGCGCGATCGATCAGATCGCTGAAGGCCTTGGTGCGCATGTGGGCACGGTCTGCACCACTGCCTGTCCAGGCCGGCTCCAGGTTGTTCAGCATCGTGGTGAGCCCGGCCGCGATCTCGTGATGTTCTGCCGCCGCGCTCCCGGACGTGGCGCCGCTCTCGGTCCAGCTCGTGCCGTCCCCGGCCATGACGCATTGCACGACGGCCGGGACCGGCATCGCGCGAGCGCCGATATCGCCGGAGAACAGGTCACCCGCCCAGCCGATCGCGTCCTGGGCCGTGTGCACAAGAGCGGTTCCGGCGTGCTCTGCTTCGTGTGCCATGGCGTGCGCGGCACGCCCGAGTTGGTCAAAGGGAAACATCAGGAACCTGCCTTCGCTCTCAGCGTCGTGACTGTCATGTCAGCGATCTGAGAGATCAGGCTGCATGCGTCTTCGGTGTCCTTTTTGCTCACGCCCAAGGTGAGGCTGACGTCGATGGAAAGGTTGTCTGCCAGGCCGATGCTCGCCTGGCAGAAGCCGGCGGGGACCGTGCCGCCTTTGGCCCCGGCATGTGCAACGGCAGGGAAGCCCTGTATCGCCGGGAGTTCTCGCCACAGAGCCGATTGCGGTTTGGTGTTGGCGTAGACACCGCTGAGCCCGACGTGGGTGTTGAGCGTGTAGGAGACTCCGACGGCGCCTCCGGTGTCGCGATTGGACCACGCACACGCTGGGCCGACCTCCGCGAGATCTTCGCGCTGCCCGGAGACGGAGGCCCCCACCGCGGCGACGACCTGATCCGGAGTGAGCGCGTCCGAGCAGGGGTCGCCGGCCAGGACCGACAGCGGCAAGGGGTCTGCCACCCGGGGCGCCCCGGCGAACGGCAAACCAGGGGCCGAGGCGTTCTGTCCAGCAGGCGCGGGCAGAGCCTTTCCCGACGTTTCGCCAAGCCCTCCGTGGCTGGAGCATGCGACAGAGAGACCCGTGACGGAGACCAGCAGGACGAGAGCCAGCCGACGATTCATCCCGCGACACTCCCCTTCGGGGTCTTCGCCTGATCGACGTCCTGCGCGGCAGCGGAGTCACGTTCGCCGATCAATCGGTAGGATTCCTGGATCTTCTTGACCAGCTCGTCCAGATAGGCCGCTTCCGAGCTGACGTGATCACCGAGCACGGAGAAGACGCCCTGGCCGTTCACCAGGCGGGCGTTGTAGGCGAGGCTGGCGGGATCATCAGCCGCCGGACGGACCTGCTTCAACGTCTCCGCCTGGCGCTGCAGTTGCCGAAGCCGCCTGAGGGCGTTCTGCGCTTGCGACAGCACAGCCTGCGCTTCCTTGGGTGACAGGCTGAACCCCGCGCCTGAGGCCCCTGTCTGCGGACCGCCACCGGCTTCTGGCATCTGTACTTGTACATCGACTTCCGCCAGCCACGGACTGACGCCTGTGTGTGGTTGTGCCACGGCCGCGTGAACCCCTCCCGCTCAGCGCTGCGTGCCAAACGACCCGGCTACCGACACGCCGAAGATCGCTCCGCTGACCTGCTGAGACCGGTGATAGATCGACCGGTCCTACCAAGTCGGCTGCACATGCGACCGTAGCTGATCAACTACTTCTGTGTACGGCAATCGGCGGATTTCGCCGTCTGCAAATTGCATCCGCAGATCACTTACGGACTCAAACCCTCGGCGCGACGCTCGACATTCAACGAGGTCAAGGCACACATCTGGGACCAATTGGCAGCTCGCCCAGAACGAGTGGACAATTTGATGACAGTTCCCGCAGCCAGCCGCGACCACACGATCAAAACTCACCCAACCGAGCGAGGGATCCCGTCTGCACGCGCGATAGCACGTGCATTTGTACGAGCTCGCACTCCTGCGCTGGACTGGTTCATGGCACTACTGGCCGTCCTCACCCGCGCGTCAATGAATCCGCGCAAGGTACCGCCGTATTGCATCGACGACCGCGCAAGCACACAATGGCCGCCCTGGGCGACTATCGCGCATACATGACGACCGCCGCCCAGCTGACCAGGAGACCGGCCGCAGTTCGGACACGACTTCCGCAAGGGTACAACAATGAGAGCATCTCGCCGGAGTGGCCGCACCTGTCGGCTCCCAGTCCGCCAGCATCTTTCACACCGCTCGCGGCGAGGCTTCCGCCGCTCCCACATCGGAGGGAGGATCATGGAGCGTCAAGGCACCTGAAGCTCAGGACTCGCCAGGAGGTCACCGGATGGAAGAGCGGAAGTACACAGCTGACGAGGTAGCTGCCGCCTTCGGAACTCCCGCCAAAGAAGTCAGTTTCCTCGGCACCGGAGCGTTCGGTGAGACCTGGAGGGTCGGCCCGCAGGACGCGTGCAAGATCATCTACCAGGACGAATTCCCTGCGGAACGCCTCGATCGGGAGGTCGAGGGCCTGCTCAAGATCGAGGACGACCGTGTGGTTCGACTGAGGGAACGGACCGCCGTGCTGATCGAGGGATGCGTGCGGCAGGTCCTGAGGTTCGAGTTCATCCCCGGCGGCGATCTCCGCCACCGGCTCAACCGGGGGCAGGTTCCTGCGGAAGAGTGTCTCCCCTTTACCCGTGGGCTGCTGCACGCCGCAGCCGTGCTGCACGAGGCACAGGTGGTGCACCGCGACATCAAGCCGGAGAACATCCTGCTGCGGCACGGGGAGGCCGCCGATCCCGTGCTCGTCGACCTCGGCCTGGTCAAACCGCTAGATGAGTCGACGTTGACGGTCTACCCGAGCTTCATCGGCACCGCACGCTACGCCGCGCCGGAGCAACTCCGCGGCGATCGTGCACGTAACGCGGCGGATCTCTGGTCCATCGGCGCCGTGGCCGCAGAGGCTCTGACCGGCCGCCACCCGTACTCCCAGCCAGGGCAGCACAGGGATTTCGCCACCCTGCTCCGCGCCGCGGAGAGCGTCGACCTCGATCTGCACGCCGACACCCCCTCCGAGCTGCGGATCGTGATCGCGAAGTTGCTCTCGCCGCGTAGGTCGGCCCGAGGCTCAGCCCGTACGGCGGAGCGCATGCTGGCGTGAGCGGCACCGGAAGTGCAACCAGCGTTGGCGGGGTCACCGGAGGTGGGAAGATGCGTGATGAGAGCTCGGATGGTTCTTCAGAGAGCGACATCGGCGAGTCTGAGCTGCTCGGACCGCCGGAAGCCTACGGCTTCGACGCCCTGACCGGCGTCTGGATCACCGAGGACACCCGGCCCGAGGACCTCGACCCCTACGCCGACCCGCCAAGCCGGTACTACGACCTGGACGAACCAGACGACGACACGGTCGAGGAGTTCAACCGTAGTCTCGCGGAGGAGATCGCTGACTTAGCGGAGGCGCAGAGCGCCGAACAGGCAGCCACTCCGGACGTCACCGGCCCGCCGGCCGCCGAAGCACTTCGCGGTAACAGTCCGATCATGATCATCAGCCGTCCCCACCAGCACTACTCCGCAGTACCCGCCCTCCTGCGAGGGCTCGCCCGCTCTCAGGGTAGGACAGTCACGTTTGCGGCGGCCGGCACCTTGCTACAGCTGGTGCCCAGAGCGGGTAACGCCTACCTGTCCCAATTCGGAGCCGCCGCGCTCCGCATCGCCGATCCTGTCGCCCACGCCGTGTTCGATGCGGTTCCTGGTCGCAGACCGGTGAGCGATCAGAGCAAACGCTGGCCGTTCCAACAGCACCAGGATCCCGCCGTTAATGAGGCGGCTTGGCTTGACGACGTCGTCGCGGCCCAACGGGAAGCCGGAGCCAACGTCCTGCTGAGTCCAGGACGGTTCCTGCCAGGTGTCGCTCCGGACGCCGAGCTGGACGCGGCCCTCCGCCACCTCGACGCGGTACGTAACCGAGCCGAGGACGAGCCCTCGCTCCTGAACCTGATGTTGGCCACAGGATGGCTGATGTACCCCGACCGGGTGGACGACGTCGCCGAACGAGTGATCGAATCGCGCCCCGACGCACTCTGGCTCACCACGCTATGGCCAACTACGGCCACAGCATCGCAACCTGTGGAACAGCAGCTCCTCGCCGGCTATCGCGACCTCTGTCAGGCCCTCGCGGACGAGCAGATCCCCGTCCTGCTGCCCACCACCGATCTCACCGGCTGGTGGTGCCTGGCGCACGGCGCCGCAGGATTCGGCACCGGCTTATCGGCAGCCGCGCGCGGCTTTACCCCGAATATGCGAGGTGGCGGGACCACAGCGCCGCCGAAGCCGCGCATCTTCACGCCTGAGCTCCTCCACACCATCCTGCGCACGGAGCATGAAGCGCTGACAGCAGGCGGATTGGTCGCCCAATGCGACTGCCCCTACTGTGAAGCCAGTCGCAACACCCACGATTGGGACGCGCACACGCAGGGGGCGCATCACCTGTGCCGCCTGGCAGAGCTGACCGCCGGCGTCGCCAACGCCTCCGACCGGCGCACCCACATCACAGAACTCGTATCCGACGCGCTGATCACCGCGGCTTCGGCAGTTTCACAAGTCGCGATGGAAACCGCGTCGAAACCCGGTCACCTACGAGTCTGGCACCAACTCCTAGCGTGACCGCCGTCACGCGGGTCAGCTTTATCGGCCGAAGAATTCAGTTCAGCACGGCGACCGAGCTCCGCGGATCGCGCGGTGAAGCCAGAACAGGCCGCCCAAACACGTGCCTGACCGGTCCCGATACGGCGCCTGCCGAGTGAAGTGCCCATAGCCGCTCGGCCGCGAACATCCGACGTAGAGCCCAACCCCGGATCCGGCGCGGCCGCGGAGCTTCACGAACCACCCGTACCTCACCCGACGGTCGAACTGACAGCACGCCAACCTGAGATGAAGCAAGCATCTCTGTGGCATCGGCGGCCCTCGCCGCTACGCGCGGCGGCAAAGCGATGTAAGACGCGTCGGCAAACACGGTGTGTCGACGTGCCTGCACGAGTGCGCGATGCCAATCCGACAACTTCGCCTCGACCGCTGTCACGCCCGTGACGGGGATCGAGTACTGCCACTCGGTCTCAGCGCCACCATCCGCGGTGCGCCGGACGTGCCCGGCTTCAGTCAACCGGCGCAACGGCCCTCGACGAAGCCCATCGACGGTGAGACCGGCGAGGGCGGCGAGCTCGGCGACACTGGTCCACTTGTCTGGGTGCTGCAGAACGGCGAAGACCCGCACATCGGTCCAGTCCGTGATCGCCGGACGACCACCACGCTTGTCGCGGTGACCGCGCGCGAACCGCACCGCGCACAGATCCGCCACGCCGTCGCCGGCCGGCACTTCGAACATCGCCGACCAGTCCCCGCCGACGATCCGCGGCGGCATCAGGCACGCAGTGGCCCGGGCAAGCGGCAGCAGCATCTCCACCTCACTAGCGAAGAGCTCTTCGACCAACTTGCCCACGTCATCCCCTCCTCCGGCCGGTCGAGGCAACGATAATCGAATGTCACCGGCACGGCAGAGGCAGTCGGAAGGGAACCGTCCACTAGGCCGACAAGCTGGTGCCGCGCCGGATGGCCCGTCGGACGCTGAACTTCACCCAGGCTCAGATCCTCGATATGGAAGGCGAGGACCGCGACGACGTCACCCGGGCGGTGTACGACCCGGCCAGCACATACGGTGTAAAGCCAACGGCGGAGCCGCACCAAGCCACGCAGCAACCGGCAAGTGCTGGTGTCTAGTCCGAGCCATGCTCCGAGGGCTTCCCCTTGGCATGTGTCGCGCGGTGTCGTCTCATGCCGATTCCTTTCGGGACGCCAGATACGTTGCACCCGTCGATCCCGCAACGCTCCCTCACGCCACGCTCGATCGCATACTCGTGCAGGTTGCGTAGCCCTGGTCCGAACCCGAAGTGCGCGAGGCGCTGCGCAACGCTTCCGTCGTGATGCAAGGCATCAAGATCAGCGCTGGCCTTCTTGTCATGACCCGTGCGGAAGAAGGCACCGGGCAGGGTCTCTCTCCCACATCCGCAGAAACACTCACCGGTCGGTGTGATTGGGGTGGCGGTCCCTGACATGACCTTCTCCTCAGCCTCTTCGGAAGATGAACAGGTCAAGTCTGTCTTGATAATCAAGAATGTCAAGACTTATATCCAGCATCCCTGCCTTGAGCTCCCGGGTCCTGAAGTGGAACTTCGGCGTCCGGACGGTGATCGAAAAGGCGTCAACTGACTTGTCCGGCCCCGACGCAGTGACGGCCACGATCACGTAGGCGTTGCGATACGCCCGGTACAGGCGACCGGGCGCACAGTCCCGGATCGCGCCGCTGACCAACTGTTTCCCCAGCGCATCGTCGAGGTAGTCCAAGGGCCGCCCACAAGCGATCGCATTGAGCACACGTCGGAGCAAGTACCCTGCGAGCCCCATCGCCACACCCGCAGCTGAACATCGACCGTGATTGCTCCGCCGGCGACAAGTGCGCCAGGGATACTCCTCATCCACGATTCGAATGCCATACCCGCCCGGCCGGCTACTCGGTATCTTTTGGGGTGCTTCAGACTGGCCAGCTGTACCCAGACGGTGTGGCGCTCCTCGTCGATGAGGTACCAGATGGAGCCACCGCCGGTCACATCGAACTGCCATTGCGCCAGCTGTCGGCCGCGGTGCAAGGCGGTGCAAGCCAGTTGCGAGCGACCCCTTTGAGGCGCTGATGGCGGGTATCCGGGTTCTGACCGCGCGGTGAGCATGAGGTCGTACGCGCGGCGAGCGTTACTTTCGCCGCGCGTACGAGATCGTCCCAGCTTGCCGCCGCTTCCTTGGTGCCGAACCGAACGTCCCGCTCGTCGCCGACTGGCGGCTACCAGCGGCTTCGCCGAGCTGGCCGCCGTCCTCGCCTACCATGGCGTCGCGCTACTCGACGGCGTGCACGACGAGCACCAACTGCTGCAGTTCGCAACTCGGCTCTGACAGAGTACCTGCCCACCGCGACAGCAGCCCGTCCGGCATCACCGCGCTCACCGACCACAACCAGGTCCACGCCCACCCGGGAAAGCCGGATTCATCCGACGCGGGCCGCCTCCGCACACCGGCTGCTCCGACCTGCCACGCCCCCGTTACGTTTTCGTGGCTCCCGACCTGGGAGTTGTGGTCACCAGGCCCGGTATGACTTACGCCCCCAGTCGCACGCATGATCCGGGGGGGTGTCACCGGGTCTGGTGGCATCGACCGACCGCTGATAGGGACACGGCCACCGCCAGGAAGGTCTCGATGCCCCTATTGTTCGTCAAGCAGCGTGCTGAGCTGGTGCGGTCTGTGAGTCCGGTGAGGTGATGATCCGGTAGAACTCGCGGGCGATGTAGCGTTTGAGGCAGCGGACGGCTTCGCGTTTGGTTTTGCCCTCGCGGACACGCCGGTCGATGTAGTCGCGGGTGCGTTGGTCCCAGCGCAGGCGGACCAGCACGATGCAGCGCAGGGCGGAGTTGGCCTGGCGGTCGCCGCCTCGGTTGAGCCGGTGGCGTTGCCGTCCTGCCTGAGGATGCTTCCACCGGGCTGACGCCGCACAGCGCGGCGAAAGACGCTTCGCTGCGCAGGCGTTCGGGGTTGTCGCCGGCGGCGATGAGGAGCGTCGCGGCCGTATCGGGTCCGACTCCGTAGGTGTCGAGCATGGCGGAGTTGTGGCCGGTCAGGACCGCGGCGGTCTGCGCGTTGAGATCGGCGATCTCCTGACTGAGGCGGTCAATCCTGCATGCAAGCACGCGCAGGGTGTATCGGGCCGCGGTGGCGCTGTCGGTTGGCGTGGCGGGTGCCCATGCGACGCACCGCTGCACGAGCTTGGCGGTGCTGAGGTCGCGCAGCTCCTCGCGCAGGGCGGGGTCGGCGGAGACCAGGACGGCCTTGAGCTGGTTGATGGCCTGGGTTCGTGACTTGAGGGCGGAGGTCTTGGCCACCTTGAACATGCGCAGCATCTCCACTGGGCCCTGGCCGCCCTTGGCTAACCCGCTGGTTTGCCCGTTGAGCACGGAGCGGGCGGCGGACTCGGCGTCGATGGCGTCGTTCTTGCCGCGGCGTCGGCGGTTGGCCTTGTCGGGCTGGTTGACCTCGAACACCTCGATGTCGACGGCTGCGAGGTGGCGGGCGAGCGCAGCTCCGTAGGAGCCCGTGCACTCCACTCCGGCGCGGCGCACGGCACCGAACTCGCGCGCCCACTTCACCAGAGCCTGATATCCGGCCGGCGTCGTCGGAAATGCCTTACTGGCAAGCAAAACGCCGAACGCGGTGACGACCGCGGCGACGTGGAGGTCCTTGTGGGTGTCGACTTCCACGATCACCTCCTGGCCGTCGAGAACCTGAGGCGAGGTGAGACGCGGGGTGCTCGGCACGGTCTGCTGACTCCTGCTCTGATCGAAACGCCGGTGGCTGGCCGACGCCGGACCGATCAGGCGGTCAGGACTGTGAAGATGCACAATGCGGCAAAGCCCCTATCGGGACACGCCCCACCAGCCCGGCGGCAGCAAGCACCGCCCCGAGCACGCAGCCGACAGATCGAGACAAAGACACATCGGTCAGTCGTAACGCGGGTCAGACCACGGCTCGGGGCGGCACCCCCTGATCATCACAGTCGTAACGTGGGTGCCGGCGCTCGATGCCCAACCAGGTGACCACTCGCGACGATCGAACGGCATGGTGGATGAGCAGCACTTTCGGGGTGTTCCTCGGCCTGGATGTCGGCAAGGAAGCCCATCACGCGGTCGGCCTCGACCCGACGGGCAAGCGTCTGCATGACGGGCCGCTGCCCAACAGTGAACCGAAACTGCGGGCCTTGTTCGACAAGCTGGCCCAGCACGGGCCGCTGCTGGTCGTGGTGGACCAGCCGGCCACGATCGGGGCGTTGCCGGTCACGGTCGCCCGCGCGGTCGGCCATGAGGTGGCCTATCTGCCAGGTCTGGCGATGCGCCGCATCGCCGACCTCTACCCCGGCCGAGCGAAAACCGATGCCCGGGACGCGTTCATCATCGCCGACGCGGCCCGCTCGCTGCCGCATACGCTGCGGCCGGTCGACGTCGGCGACGAGGCGTTGGCCGAGCTGGAGGTGCTGGTCGGGTTCGATGACGACCTGGCCGGCGAAGCCACTCGCATCGCCAACCGGATCAGGGGCCTGCTCACCGGCATCCACCCGGCCCTTGAACACGCCATCGGACCGCGGATCAGTCATCCCGCGGTGCTGGAGATCCTCTCGCGTTGCGGCGGCCCGACCGGCATCGCCAAGGCCGGCCGCCGCAAACTCACCGCGATCGCGAAAGTCCACGCCCCCCGCATGAGCGACAAACTCGTCGAGGCGATCATGGTCGCCCTGGACGAGCAGACGGTCACCGTCCCGGGCACCGCAGCCGCGGACACGGTCTTGCCGCGGCTGGCTGACAGCCTTAAAACCGTGCTCCAGCAACGCAAAACCGTCGCTGATCAGGTTGAGAGGATACTTGATGCGCACCCTCTTGCCGGGGTCCTGACCTCGATGCCCGGCATCGGAGTCAGGACCGCAGCCCGCATCCTGCTCGAGGTCGGCGACGCCTCGAACTTCGCCAGCTCCGGCCATCTGGCGGCCTACGCGGGCATCGCTCCGGTCACCCGCAGCTCTGGATCCTCGATCAGAGGCGAGCATCCGGCTCGGACCGGCAACCGGAAGCTGAAACGGGCGTTCTTCCTGGCCGCGTTCGCGGCCTTGCACGACCCGACCAGCAGGACCTACTACGACCGCAAACGAGCCGAGGGCAAGAAGCACAACGCCGCCCTGATCTGCCTGGCCCGCCGCCGCTGCGACGTCCTCTACGCCATGCTCCGCAACGGCACCCACTACCGCCACCCCGAACCAGCTCCCGTCCCCGCTGCGGCTTGACAACCACATAGGGACACCCCGCACTGGTAATGATGGCGTGCGCCCGCTCCGCCGGACGCCGCGGGGACTCGGTGCTGGTCGATGCCCAGGCCGTCCTTGCCTGGTGGTCGGCCAGGTAAAGGCGAAGTCAGATGAACGACTCCGGACTGGCTGGCAACCTCTGTTAAGCGACGATGCCCTTGCGGATCACCCGCACGAGCCGATCCCACAGTCCAGGTCGACTCTATTCAACCCGAGCAGCTCGGAGGCCCGCGCCGCGCAGCTGACCCCCAGGGACAGCAATGCTTGATCCCGATTGGACCGCAGACTACTGAATACGTCGTTCCATCGCTCGTCAGGCAGGGCCCGCTGAACGCCCCTTCGGCAGCTTAGAGTTGCACTGGACAGGTTCAACATGGTCGAACGATCTTCGAGTGCGGACAGCCGACAACAAACACTTGATCGATGTACACCCAGTCGAGTGAATATCAACAACCTCATCGGCTCCCTTTCACACTTGCCGCCGCCTAACGCACCGCACGTCCTTCCAGGTAGGAAACCTCGACATGATCCACTTGGCGCGCCAACCACAACGATCCCTCGTTGGCAGAACACCAACATCATCGATAATACGTTGGCAAACTCAGTACCAATAGAACCCACCGTGGATTACCGTGGGTGTACCATCCACGTTCAATAATGGACAGAGCAGAATTACGGAGCACGCACGATGAACAACTCGACTAATGGATCTGCAGGTTTGACGACGTGGAAATTCTGAAAGACCTGAGACTCCGTAATTTTCGCGCCTTCCAAGATTTTCGGCTGACCTTCGGCAACGGGGCCTACCTCATCGGCCCGAACAATGCCGGAAAATCCACAGTACTCACTGCTCTCCGTGTCGCCGATGTACTGATCCGCCTTGCCCGACGACGGAAGCCTGACGACGCCAAAGTAGATGGTGATCGGAAATATCCGATATGGCCGATTCCTCTAACGGAATTCCCGGCTTTGCGCGAAAGCGTGAGATATGAGTTCCGCGGCCATGAAGCACGACTTGAGCTGAGCTGGAAAAACGGCGCCAGACTGGTCGCAGTGTGGCCAGAGGAAGACGATGAAGCTAGCGAACCCTTCTTCTACATGGAGAGGAAGCCTGGACTGCCGGTCAGGGATGTCAAGCAGGCCCGAGAAGCATTCCCGGAATTGGGCGTAATCCCAATTCTAAACCCGATTGACCACACGGAAAGTCAACTACAAGACGGCTATGTCGAGCGAAACATCTCTGGTCGCCTGAGTAGCCGTCACTTTCGCAATCAGTTGCGGTTGCTCAAAAACTCCAGAAAACTTGATTCATTCTTGGAGTTCGCTGAACCATGGATTGACGGAATTCAGTTTATGAATTTTGGTCAGCATCTCGGATCAGGTTCGGAAGGCGTAGTCCTCGACGTCTACTACACCGAGCCGGGAAGCCGTGCCGAAAAAGAGCTTGTCTGGGCCGGCGACGGGATCCAAGTCTGGCTTCAACTGCTTTACCACATCTACCGCGTCCGCAACTTCGATACAATAATCCTGGACGAACCCGAGGTCTACCTCCACCCGGATCTTCAACGAAGGCTCGTCCACCTGCTGGAAGCAACGTCCCGGCAGATAATTGTCGCAACACACTCATCGGAGATCGCCGCCGAAGCAGAACCTCGCTTGGTCACGCTTGTCGAAAAGGGAAGAAAGAATGCTCGACGAGCTCGCGACGAGGCAACCCTCGAACAGCTTTCCTCCACACTGGGAACAGCCTTCAACCTGAGACTCGCGCGCGCCCTGCGATCACGAGTAGTCCTTTTCGTCGAAGGACAGGACATGGCAGTCATTCGTCGATTCTCAAAAACCCTTCGACTAGCCAATATCGAGCTGGAAAAGGGCATAACCGTGATCAAGCTCGAGGGCTTCTCGAGATTCAACCACGTAGCACCCTTCACATGGCTGTGCGACGAGCTGCTACCGGAAGCAATCAAGGTACATATTCTACTGGACCGAGACTATCGAAGTAATGTAGCGATCACAGGTATCGAGCAAGACTTCGACGACGTCGGCATATCTGCACACATCTGGCGACGAAAAGAATTGGAAAGTTACCTATTGACACCTTCAGTGATTGCACGCCTTTCCGGGCTCACCGAAGCAGAGGCGACGGACGCACTGTCAACTGCCACGCTCGCAATGGAGAACGACGTCTTCAGCCGACTTCTAGGCGACCGAATTCAGGAAGAAAAGAGCAGCTCTCGACATGCCGTGGATGTGACGGCACAATTTAAGACAGAATTCGATAGGGAATGGATTAGTCTTAGTTTTCGCCTATACCATTGCCCGGCAAAGCAGGTTATCGCTCGCCTCAACGACTTGTTGCAGACCCAAGGCAAGAGGTCCGTTTCATCTCGTTCGCTCGCGTCTGCCCATCGAGTTGGCGAGATTGCGCCAGAGATGACCGATGCCCTCCGTCAAATCAACGCTGCCGTAACAAACTTGCAAGTTCTTTAGCAGCAGAACAGTCAGTACGCTGGAACGACTGGTCGGCAAGTCTGGACGGAGGCCTGCCGAGAAACCGAGCAGCTGGTGCGCTCCGAGCAGCGCCACAGAAGGTCACAGCCACTCACAGTGGACGGCCGAGCCAAGAGACGAACGGCCCGACCGAGCCTGTACCGTGCCAAAAGTCGAAGCGAAGGGGGTGAACAGGTGTTTTCCGATCAGCTCAGGCAGCCCGCCGTTGGCGAGATCCCAGACCCGCGCAGCGTCGTCGCTGGCGGTGACGGTGACGGCAACAGGAAGCACATCACCCCCGGCCTTCAGTGTGAAGCGGAGCGTTCGAATCGCGATGTATCAGGTGTCACTCCGACCAGGGAGCACATCAATGGCAGGCAAGCGGACCGCACTCTTGATCTCAGCAGGTGAGTTCACCAGCACAACGATTTCCCCTCTCAAGGGACCCCGAAACGACGTCACCATGCTCGCCGCGGCGCTCGCCGACCCTAACATGGGAAACTTCCAAGTACAGGTCGCCTCAGACCTTCCGCGTCACGAAGTGACAAAGAGGATCAAGCGACTCTTCCACGACGCAAGCCAGGACGACATCGTGGCTCTCTACTTCTCAGGCCATGGCTGGGCAAGCAACGACGGCGATTTGCAACTACTGCTCACCGATACAAATGTAGACGAATTGAATTCCACCTCACTGTCCACAAGCCTCATCGCGGAATCCGCACAAAATTCCCAAGCCCGCCAGGTCGCAATTATTCTCGATTGCGACTACGCTCACACCTTCCCAGATTCTCCCAACACTTTCCCTTCGATTAAAATTGGAGACCAACCCGGAGGCCGAGATCCAGAAATATTTATCCTTTCGTCGACCAAGGAGTCACAACATGCATACGAGTCACTCGACGAAGGATTTCCGGCGGGAGTTTTCACCGTAGCCCTCGTTGAAGGCATCCAGACGGGCGCAGCCGACCTCGACGAGGACGGATTGATCCACCTCGATGAACTCGAAGCGCACATCCGCAACTCGATTTCGCGCCGATTCAGGCAATCACCGCGACTTCGCGCCCCCGGGAAAAGCCGATTTCTCCTGGCCCGTGCACCGACTTGGTCGGTTGAGACGCGTGGATACGGAGACCGACCTCCCACGACAGACTTGCTACGGCGTGGCGCAATGCTCGACACCCTGGTCGAGCTCGTCTCCATCGAAGCAGGCACCTCCGACAGTGATCGCGACGGACCTACGGTGATCGCCCTCGACGGCGCTTGGGGCACCGGTAAGACATCGCTGATCACCCTCATGGAGGAACGCTTGACCCAGCTGCCTCGGTTCACCGAACCAGGCAAGACCGGTCGACACCTCAGCGTGTTCGAGGCAGACCGAGCCCTCAGCGGGCGTCAGACGCGATTGTGGGAACCGGAAATGATCGACCGAGCCGCCCCCTCCGCTCCGCGACCACCGGTAATCACGGCTCGTTTCGAACCTTGGGCCCACCAGACGGACCAGCAGGTTTGGGCCGGCATCGCCAAGACGCTCCTTGATTCGGTGACCACCACCTTGTTGCCGCCCGGCTCGCCGTCATCCGAGCGCTACTGGTTCCAGCGCAACGTCGAACGCGTGGACCGCATGCGCCTTCGCCGCGCCCTGCGCAAGAGTGCTGTTTCACCCCTACTCACCGTCGCAGTGCTAGCCCTGGTGATACCGATCGTCGCGCAGCTGGCCAGGTCGACCGACCAGTACCACCTCGTGGGCTGGATCGAAGTGGTGGGCTCCAACCTCGCGGTGGCCATCGTCGCCGCCGTGTTTCTCGCCGGGATCGTCCACACAGTTCTCAGACTTCGGCTACCGGCCGCCACTTTCCTCCCCTCGGACCTTTTCACCGGACCCATTGTCAGCACCGCGTTCGCACATAACAGCGACACAAGCGACGACGCACTCCACGATCCGTACTACAATGCTCGATCCGGATTCCTGTACCTACTGCAGCACGACGTCTTCGCCCTCCTGCACGATGTCGAAAAGGCGGGCCACACCGTCGTCTTGTTTATCGACGACCTGGACCGATGTTCGCCGAGTACAACAGCCGAGGTTTTCGAGGCGATAAACATCTTCGTCAATCGAACCTACCCGGTCACAAAATTCGTGCTCTGCCTTGACACTTCGACTGTCGCCGACCACCTCGACCACGTTCACTCGACACTTAAGGACAAGGCTCTTCACGGGGATGACCCGAGCCCCGGCTGGAGCTTCATGCGCAAGCTCGTCCAGCTTCCGATACCTATTCCGCCCGCCTCTCCCGAAACGGTTGAGGAGATCCTCGGCGTCCTCCTGCGCAAGCCCGACACCACGGCACCTCAGCGCAGAACCACCGCCGACCGAGCAGACTCGATTGGCGCCACCCCTTCGACCTCGACCACAACTCAGCCGAGCGAGCAGGAACCACGCAGCGACGAGTTGGAGATCTCTACCAACTTCCGGCTCTTGGAGCACAACGAGCAGGTCCGGGCTCGTATTGTTCAGCGCCTGACAGCACAACCTGATCCGTCGATCCGAGAAACGAAGAGAATTCTCACCACGTGGCAGTACTACGTGCGAGTCATGCTCCGCGCCAGAGATCTGCAACACCCGCCGACGATCGAGGATGCACGAGCCCTCGTCGTCCTGGCGGAGATCGTCACGAGGTGGCCTGCGGCGCAACGTGGGCTGAACCGCCGCTTCGATGGCGAGCACGGTCTTCAGCTCCTGGCAGAGACTACAGGCAACAACTGGGAGTGGACCCAGGCACTCCAACGACTCGGTCTACACAACAGCAAATACGCGAACTGCACCAACGGACTCCGCGATCTGCTGCTCCGTTACGACGGTCATCGAGTGGCCGCACTCGCGGCCGAACTGATGTGAACGACCACCGGCACGATTGGTCAGTCAACCGGTGGCAACAGGAGGTCGTCGAGGCTGGGTGCCTCGGCCGTGACCACCTCGGCCCGCCGGGCCCATTCCCGCAGGCCCGCAACCATCAAGGGATGACCGCCGATACGTTCGAGCAGTTCATCATCGTCGGCAGCGAGGATCGCTTCGGGCGTGACAAATCCGCTATCGGCGAGGTCGAGGTACACCTGGCGGGGCAGCTCGGCGCCTGCCACGCGTGCCAGTGGGACGGCGTCCGCGGGGATACCGAGTTCCAGCTGCGTCGCCATGAGCTCGCCGAGCCGGACGAGAACCGGGTCGGCGTCGGGATGAATCTCCCGACTGATCGAGATCACCGTGTCGATCACGTCGCGCACACGTGCTGCGACGGCGCGAACGGGACCGATCACGTCCTTTCCCGGCATGTGCTGCATGAGGGCGGGTTCCAGCTGCGCGGCGAGCGCACCCTGCGTCCAGAGCAAACAGGCCACGGCCTTCTTCGCCCGCCGGGCGGGCAGGCTCGTCTCCGGCTGTGCCATCACGTTGAGCTGTTGCACCGCGGCGGGTGCCGCCCCCTGCCGGCGGAGTGCCGACTCGAATGTACCCAGCTCGGCGCGATGACCGCGGTGATTGACCGGGAACAGTACCTGGTCGACCTCGGCTGTCAGCTGGGCGATGGTGATGAGGGTGGCGCGGTTGACCTGGTCGGGGGTGAGCGACCGCAGTGCACGAGTGACGCTGAGGGCTGAGCGCACGGACAGAGCGCTCCGGGAGACCAGCACCCCGAGCGGCGTCAAGACCAACGCGCCCTGCTCCGTCTCGGCGACGAACGTCTGGTTGCGGAGCTCGTCGAGCACGCCCAATACGGTCGCGGGGTCGAACGGCTCGTCCACGCCCGCCAGCCGGCGCTGGTGGGACGCGAAGCTGTTGGCCAAGACCGAGACGACGTCCTGGATTGTGATGCCGCTGCCGGTTCGACTGGAGGCGACCAGCACGACGCGCAGCACGAGGGTGTCGAGGTCGAGGTTGGCGTGCAGGAGGCTCGAGGTGATGTCTTCCGGGGTGCCGGTGACATAGCGGTTCCACTTGTCGTGCTCGTCGGCGGCACCGTAAGCGAGGACGATCGCCATTCCCGCTTCGGTGAGACCGAGCCGCCCGGCCCGGCCGGCGATATTCTTGTATTCGGCGGTCGTGTACGGCACGGACCGGCGGAGCCCCAGGGGATGGTCGAGCTCGGCGATCACCACCGTCTCGACCGGCAGGTTCAGGCCTTGGGCCAGTGTGGTGGTGGAGGCGATGACACGAATCGGGCTGTCTGGCCTGCGGAACACGTCCTCGATGACTCGCTTTTCGTCGCGCTGCAGGTCAGCGATGTGGAACGCGACGCCGCCTTGCAGACACTGGCGCAGCTCCTGCGAGAGCACGGCCGGGTCTCCAGCGGGCAGCGCCTCAATCGCCTCGGGAGCTGCGGGCAATCCGAGAGCTCCCGACAGGTACCGAGCGCTTCCGCGCGCGGCACCTTTGCTACTGCGGAAGACGATCACCTGCTGGCCGTCGTCGACCAGCTTCCGCACCAGTGGCACAAGGAAGTCCCGAGCACGCCCGGCGTTGTGAAGCGGTAGGAACTGTTCAACGCGTTCTTCACCGTCTTCGAGGGCCCGGAAGACGCCGTTCGGACGGAGGATGCCTTCGACCAGGGCAACGGGCCGTTTCGTCCAACGGACCGGCTGAGACTCGAGCCACGAGTCGAGGCCACCGAAGTCGCCGAGAACGGCGGACAAGCACACCAGTTGCGGAGCGATACCATCGTCGCGGCGCGACTTGATCGCGGTGAGCAGTAGTTCGAGCAGCGGCCCACGGCCGGCATCGACGAGCGTCTGGACCTCGTCGACGACGATCACCGACAGCATCCGGAGGATGTGTGACGACGAGAGCGCGAGACCGGTGAACTTCTCGTAGGTCAGGATCGCGATGTCGAACTGGCCGAGAATGAACTGCGGCAACTGGTCGCTGATCTCCCCAGTGGCACGCACGACCCGGATGCCGAGGTCGCCGTACGTCTTCGTGAAGCGGTCGAACTGCTCGTTCACCAGAGCGCGGGTCGGGAGCAGGAACACCGATCGGCCGCCGCGCCGGGACGCACCCAAGGCGGCCAGCTCACCGAGCATCGTCTTGCCCGACGAAGTCGGCGCGGACACCAAGACGTTCTTGCCCGCGAGCAATCCCGCGTTGTTGATCACTGTCTGCTGGAGCTCGTTCAAACTGGGAAAGGTCTCGGCCCACCGGTCGAGCACCTCGTCGGCGATGCCATGGCCCTTCAAGCTGTCAATGGCCGCCGTCACCGGAGCAGTCGACCGTTCTGGTAACAACTCCAGGAACCGCGGGCCGGGCACGAAGACCGGCCAGGTGGGCGCGCCGTCCAGCTGGCCGCGAAGTGTCGGTTCCTGACGCGCCGCCATGGTGCCCGACGCGGCGGCGATGACCCTCGTAGTGACGTAGGCCAGGAGAGCGTGGATCGGGACGCGGCCGTTCTCTACCAGGCTGTCCTGGCCGAGCAGCGCCTGTAACAGGTGGTAGGTCAACAAACCGTGGCCGAGGACGGGGTCCTCGTAGGCCGGCTGGTCCGCTGTCGACGCGGTCAGGATCAGCCGGCCACGTCCCGCGAGTTGCTCCAGCCGGGCCGCGGTGGACAGCAGAGCGCCACCGGAGACCGACCCACGGGGCTGATACCGGGCGTGCAGCACCTTGGCACCGGCACCGCCAGAGAAGCAGCAGTCCAGAACGACGACCAGCTGGCGGGCCGGGATCGCGGAGACGCGTTCGGTCAGCTCATCCAGCGACAGGCAGGAACCTGCAAAGTCCGCCGGGTCGGCATCGTAGGTGACCAGCTCGTGGGTGTCGGTTCCGTGCCCGGAGAACGTGATCACGACGACGTCATCGGGGCTCGAGGTCCCGGCCAGCACGTCCAGCTCGGTGACGAGCCGATCGCGGGTGGCGTCCTGGTCCAGAAGCCCGACGATGTCGCCACCGAGGTTGTCCTCGAACAGCGCGTGCAGTGCTTCGGCGTCCCGTACCGCAGAGGCCAGGTTCGGGATCTGCGGCGATTCGTACCGGTCCACGCCGACGAACAGGCCACGCAAGCGCGGCACAATCTGTTCCGCCGTCGCGTCTGCCAGTTCGTCCGAGTGCATCGCGAGATTCTCTCATCCGCGTTGACGCGCACACGATCCGGTGAATCCGTGGCCACGGGCGCGGACCGACGGCACGTCTCATCCCTGGCGAAGGCGTGGCTGATCGACTCAGCGACGGTCGAACACCGTACGCATGAGGGCCGCGTATCACGGGTGACTACCTCAGATCACCGCGTGCGGTATCGCCTTTCAGACTTCACCTGGCCCGGCTTCAGGCTGCGCCAACAACCCACGCAGAGGTACATGACACCCGGCTCAGAAAGCCCACAGCGAAGCAGTATCGGACCGCTCCGGCGCCCGACCTGGGCCAGGTTCTCGCGCTACTGCAACCCGTTCGGCTCGCGAACACGGATGCCAGGGAACAGCGCGTGTTACGCGGCTTGGCGCGACACGCGACCAACGACAGGTTCGACAAACTGCCGCCGCAGTGCCGTTCCGCCTGGACGACGTTCCTTCTTTGACCGACCACAACACCACTGGCGGCGAACTACCGCCGGCCATGGTGTTCGTGGCCCAGGTAGCCGACCTCCTCCTGGCGGACCGTGAGACCGCTGCGGAACTAATCGTGCGACGCACGTACTCGCCGGCGCACCAGCTGCCCCGCACTTTCGTAAGGGCACAACGACAACCCGCCACGGGACGAGGTGACAACCTCCGGCGCCGGCCACAGCGCACGCTCCGCCGACCACAACACCAGGCCCGCTGCTGCGGCCAGGACCACTCCCGACGCCACGAGCGACACCCACAACCACCCGCGCACACCCACCTCCGAACACCGTCAAACCCTCAACGCACTCTACCGACTACGAAGCGTGATTGTATGCGTCTACGAGACGGACAAACTGTTTCGCGCCGGTCCTCACTTGCTCAGCAACACGTCCACTCGACGCCGAGAAACTTGGCGGCCCTGGCCGACGGAGCCGGAAGCCAATTGACCTAATCGACGCAAGAACCTCGCGCAGCTGGTCCCCACGTCCGGAGTCGGCAGGGTGATGACGACCGGGACCGGGAACGCCTCGGACGATAAAGACTCGTCAGCCTGAAGAGCCGCTGCCTGTAGATCGTCTCGCGGCAGACGTAGTAGACGCCGCCGGAACCAGGCACTTGCTGTCTATCTCGTTATACGGTTAGGCGGACCATCTTTGGGCCCAGCCGTGCGGAACCTGGCGATACGTCGGCGACCACAACCTGAGGCAACTGCGCCAAAGCTGCCCCACCGAGGAGCAATAGAAGCCCGCGACCTGCAGTGGCGCGCGTTTAGCCTGGTCAAGTCAGGTTTTGCCACTTCCCTGACACGGAAGAACTGAGCGACGGTATCCTGCCCTACAACGGTAGCTATTTCAGCACGACCAGGACTCGGTGACCCAGCAGTCTTTCTTCAGTTCACCTCGCCAGCACAGAGGGACCTGCATACGGCGTTTCGTCTCCGACCAGCGCACGGCCGCTGGAGCCGACACGTTGCTGCCGCACTGCAAGCACACAACTGCCTGTGGCTACTTTGAGTGCTGACCGCCTTCTGCGCGCTATTTCGCCGTCGTACAACTGTCAAAGGCTGCGCAGCGTTCTGCTGCGCCTCGTCAAAGGCAGCGATGACCCCCGATGAGATCCGACCGCGGTCGGCGACTTCGCAGCCGTGCTCTTCAGCCCAGGCCCGGATGGCGCGTGACCGGTCCCGGTCATCCGCCGTACTCGTGACTTTCGGCCGGTCGATGGAGCTTCGAACCTTCCGGCCGCCGATCCGGCGGCCGGACGCGACATATGCGGCGAGTTCCTCACGCAGTGCGGCGGCGTTCTCCTCGGACAGGTCGATCTCGTACGACACACCATCCAGACTGAACGGGATGGCCTCGCCGGCCACCATCTCACACTACATGAAGTCGTTGACCACCGTGCATACGTCGACGCAGATTACCCAATGCCGATATCCGCAATAGAGTCGACCGTCCATTATTTTGTTGACACAGAGGCATTGAAAGTTCTCAGCGACTTCCCGCAAAGGTAACGATATGGCGTCGCCATGTCGCCTGATGGCCGAATAGACGGAGTTGCTATCGAGGCACTGTTCAAAACGACCCAGACGGGCACTTGCTCTCTTGGCGTCCACGACGGTGTCGTGGACGACCCGTATATCGATCAGGCAGTCAGGGGCAGGACATGACGAACTCTTCGCAGCACCGGAGCCAGTCTCGGCCACCGGCAAGGCACGACTCCGCCGACAGCCGCCCGCTGCGACGTCGGCAGGACGACAGCCCGCCCCCCATCGAGGTACTGACGCGCCCGCTCGCACTGTCTTCCGGGTCTGCCGGCGCGTTGCTTCGTCTGCTGCTCAGCGCAGACCGTGAGTACGGGACCAGCTGCCGTCCCGCTTCGGGTCAGGTGGCGGCCTGATGCGATTCGCGTTCTACGGCCGGGCCTCCACCGAGACCAGCAGGACCTGGAGACCCGGCGACGTCCGCTGCACGCCACGAGACCAGCTCGTCATACGCGCAATCTCAAAGCGCATCGCATGGCAGGCGGGGGTACTTCCGGGCAATGCTCGCCGCCGCCGGTCTACCAGGTTCAAAACTCTCGGCAACTGCGATCACGGCCGCGGAGGCCGCCTGACCCACCGGGAAGGGAGGGCACAGCGATGGCCGCGCGAATCCGTGTAGTGGAGCTGGAAGGGCTCTGGGGGCCGGACGAACTGGGGGCGTTCCTCGGGATCTCGGAGAAGACGCTCAAGCACTGGCGGCTCACCGGACATGGCCCGCCGTGGGTGCGGCTTGGCAAGCACGTCCGCTACGCCCCGGCAGCCGTCCGGGCCTGGCTGGCAAGCCTTGAAGCGGCCTGACATCCGCCGTGCGTGAACAGCCCTGGTGCCCCCGCGAACGGCTTCTACGGGGGCACCAGGGCTGTTCACGCCGCACCGAGGTGGTTCGGCTTGGCAGGAGGAAGGAGAGCCGCGTGAAAGGACACGTGGAGGACCGGTGGTGGCGTAAGAAGAAGGTGGGCGGGAAGCTCGTCTACACCGACAGTGGCCGGCCGGTTCGGGAGAAGACGGATCTGTTCGGCAAGGGCGACCGCTACAAGGTCCGGTACTACGACCCCGATGGAAAGGAGAAGTCCAAGTCTTTTCCCGACAAGGAGCTGACCCGCGCAAAGGCGTTCCTCACCAAGATGCAGCACGACGTGCTCTCGCACGAGTACGTCGACCCGAAGGCTGGTGAGTTACCGTTCCGCGCCTACACCCGCGAGTGGCGCAAAGGCCAGTCGACAGACGCATCGACTCGTCAGACGGTCACGAGCCATCTCGACAACGGCATCTTTCCGTCTCTCGGCGACAAGTCGCTGCGAGCCGTCGAGAAGACGGAAACAATCCGTGACTGGCTCGACTGGATGGAGCGCCCGAAGAGTGAAGGTGGACGCGGGTTGGCCGCATCCTATCGAGCCGTCCTGTTCGACATGGTCTCGGCGATCCTCGAAGC
This sequence comes from Amycolatopsis sp. WQ 127309, assembly GCF_023023025.1. NCBI lineage: Bacteria > Bacillati > Actinomycetota > Actinomycetes > Pseudonocardiales > Pseudonocardiaceae > Amycolatopsis > Amycolatopsis sp. WQ 127309. The sequence continues at coordinate 6,839,235 of NZ_CP095481.1, read as the reverse complement.
CGCGCGGGTCGACCAGAAGATCCGCAGCAATCCGTGCAAGGCGAAGAGCATCAAACGTCCCAAGCCCGAACAGCGGAAGATCGTTCCTTGGAAGGCGCCCCAGGTACACCGGGTGAAGCTCGCCCTGCCCGCTTCGCAACAGGTGGTCGTGCCACTCGGGGCCGGTCTGGGACTGCGGCAGATGGAGATCTTCGGGTTCAGCCCGGACGATGTCGACCGCGAAGCGATGGTGGTCAACATCCAGCGGCAGATCCGGTGGATCGGCAACGTTCCGGTATTCGCTCCTCCGAAGGGCGGGAAGACACGAGTGGTGCCGGTCGGCGCCGGCGTGCTGGAAGAGATCGACGCCCACCTGGACAACTTCGAACCTGTCACGATCACCTTGCCTTGGCTCGAACCCGGCGCACGTCCGGAGACCGCACGACTGCTCATCCGGAAGCCGCAGGTCCTCCGCCGGTTCGGCGCTCGCGCGGCCTACGAGGCGATCAGCGGCCCCGAGTTCAACACCGCCATCTGGAAGCCCGCTTACCGAGCGGCGGAGCTCAACTACATTCCGCGACGAGACGGGATGCACGGCATGCGGCACCTCTATGCCTCGATCGCCTTGGCGTCCGGAGTGTCGGTCAAGGAACTGGCCGAGTACCTCGGTCACCACGACCCGGGCTACACGCTCCGGATCTACACCCACCTGGTCCCGTCGAGTCATCGTCGGGCACGGAAGGCCGCCGACGGGATCTTCAAACCGCGCCACACCGGGGCGGCACGGCTTGAAGATCCCGAGACGGCCTAGCGACGGCCTGACGCGTTCAACAACTATAAAACAGCAGGTCAGACCCTACCTCGCCTACTTGTGCCAGAACTTGACGCCGCTCCACGTCACCGTGATCGGGCCCGCGCCGCTCGAGGTCCGGTAGCTGCCGAACTTGTCGTAGTAGCTGCCGCTCGGGCTCGAGATCGTCTGCTTCAGCGAGCCGTTCAGGTACACCTTGTGCGAGCTGCCCACCTGGTTGATCGTGTTGACCTTCACCGACGTGCCGACGGTCGCGCCGCTGCCCAGCGTCGCCCCGCCCTCCACGGCGTACATCCGGCCGCCCTTCTCGACCGCCAGCAGGAAGTACGGCCCGGAGTCCGAGCCGTCCCGGAAGGTCTGCTTGAGACTGATCCGGGTGCCGGTCATGCTGGTGATCTTGAAGGAGCCCTCGAACTGGTGGGTGCCGCCCGTGTAGGTGTCGTAACGGCGTTCCGCCCGCTGCTCACCGCTGCTGCTGGAGCAGGTGAGCTTGAAGGTGAGCCCGGACGTCGAGCCGCAGCCGACGTTCTGCGTCTTGTAGCCCGGCGAGTCCGAGGTCCACGTACCGCCGCCGACCTGGGCTTCCGCCGTCGGGGCGAGCACCGCCAGCCCCGCCGCGACCGTCACGAGCACTCCCGCACCGCGAAGTCTGCGCACCGTCCAACCTCCTGTGTGACGAGAGGCGGCGGTGACCGGTCACAGGTTCAGACCTTTGCCCGGCTGGGGAAGACTGTACGAGCCGGGGCGGCCCGCGGACAAGACCCACTTCCGCCGGGAAGGGTGCGTCGGAAGTTTCGGGCGCGCCTTGTCGAATCCGGCGTCCGCCGTTCGACACACTGGCAGAAGCAAGATCGGCACACTGAGGAGCACCACATGCGCACCCTGATCTCCACCTCGTTCGTCTCGCTCGACGGCGTCGTCGAAGGACCCGGCGGCGAGCCGGGCTACCGCAACTCGGGCTGGACCTTCAAGGACGTCGAGTTCGACCCCGCCGCCTACGAGATCAAGGGCAGCGAGCAGGAGGAGGCCACCGCCCTGCTGCTGGGCCGGGTCAGCTACCAGGCGTTCGCGCCGGTGTGGCCGGGGATGACCGTCGAGTTCGCCGGCTACAACGCGATGCCGAAGTACGTCGTGTCGACCACGCTGCAGGAGTCCGACCTGGTGACGAACTGGGGCGAGACGACCATCCTCCGCTCGCTGGCCGACGTCGCCGCGCTCAAGGAGACCGAGGGCGGGCCGATCATCGTCAACGGCAGCGCCGCGCTGAACCAGGCGCTGGCCGACGCCGGCCTGATCGACCGCTACCACCTGCTGGTGTTCCCGGTCCTGCTCGGCGCGGGCAAGCGGCTGTTCAGCGGGACCGACAAGGACAAGCAGAACCTGAAGCTGGTCAGCAGCGAGGCCTACGGCAACGGCGTCCAGAAGCTCGTCTACGACGTCGCGCACTGAGATTCACTAGAACAGGTGTTCGATCTTGGTGTAAGGTGAGGTCATGAACCCGGGTCTCCAGTCTTCACTGTTCGGCACCCAGGGCTCGATTTCGCTGCGCCCGCTCGCCCCGGAGCGGACCGACCTCGGGGCGGGCGCGTGGGTGGACATCCAGCCCGGCTGGCTCGAGGGTGCCGACGAGCTCTTCGCCGCGCTCGTCGAAGGCGTGCCGTGGCAGGCCGAGAAGCGCAAGATGTACGACCGGGTCGTCGCCGTGCCGCGGCTGCTGAGCTACTACCGCGAGAACGTGCCGCTCCCCCACCCCGCGCTCACCGCGGCGCGGGACGCACTGAGCAAGCACTACCTGCGCGAGCTGCGGGAGCCGTTCCGCACGTCGGGCTTGTGTTACTACCGCGACGGCCGGGACAGCGTGGCGTGGCACGGCGACCGCATCGGCCGCGGCGCCCGCGAGGACACGATGATCGCAATCCTCTCGGTCGGCGCGGCCCGCACCCTGGCACTACGCCCACGCGGAGGCGGCGGCAAGACCCTGGCCCGCCCACTGGGCCACGGCGACCTCCTGGTGATGGGCGGCAGCTGCCAGCGCACGTGGGAGCACTCGATCCCGAAGACGGCCAAGCCGGTCGGCCCGCGGATCAGCGTGCAGTTCCGGCCGCGCGGGGTGAACTGACGGGTCCTGTCGGCCCCCTGCCACCCCGGGGGCAGGCCGTCGTGGGGATCGCGACGCGCGCCTTGCTCGGGTGGGCGAGGCCGAGCGGGGCCGATGCTCTTACGGAGGCGAGGTTTCTCCGGGTTCGCGGATCGCTCTGCATGGTGTCGCGCGACCAGGCCTCCGCGGCGACCTGACCGTGCGCCATGACCTGATCGCTCCGCGCAGTGCAGTGCAGCGAAGCGCTCTCGGGTTCGTGATCTGGGCGGGCGGTGCGGGACCCTCGATCGTTTCCGCCATGACCGGTCACCGCGCCTTCCGACTTGCCGGACGTCGCCGCTGTGCTGTCGGGCCGCGCGTTCCACGACTTCGGCTTCGACTCGCCGGCCACGGTCGCTCCCCGCAACCGCCTCACCACGACGATCGGGTTAGGGCAACTGGACCTGACGCGGCGACCGGCGCGATCCACAAAGGACGGCCGGACCGCGTCAGTCGACCAGGACCGGGAGTTCGTCCAGGCCGTACACAATGGACACCTTGCGGAACGCCAGCTCCTCGGCCGGCACGGCCAGGCGCAGGTTCGGGAACCGGCGCACCAGTGCGGGGTACGCCGTGCGCAGCTCCATCCTGGCCAGCTCGGCGCCGATGCAGCGGTGGATGCCGTAGCTGAACGCCAGGTGCGACGTCGGCTCGCGGGTGGCGTCGAACTTCTCCATGTCCGGGCCCAGCTTCGGGTCGCGGTCCGCGACCGACAGCGACACCAGCACGATGTCGCCCTCGGCGATGTGGACGCCGCCGATCTCCATGTCCTGCTTGGCGAACCGCGGGAACGCCATCTGGACGACCGTCAGGTAGCGCAGCAGCTCCTCGACGAAACGGTGCACGGACTCGTCGTCGCCGCGGACGGCGTCGAACGCCTTCTCGTCGCGCAGCAGCACCAGCGCACCGAGGGCGAGCATGCTCGCCGTGGTCTCCAGGCCGCCGGTGAGCACGCCGTCGGCGAGGCCGGCCAGCTCGCGGTCGGAGATCTCGTCGCCGTGCTCCTTGATCAGCATGCCGAGCAGGCCGTCGCCGGGCTCTTCGCGCTGCTTCTTCACGATGTCGAGCAGGTAGGTCAGCGACTCCGTCATCGCGCCGAGCGACGCGCTGGCGCCGCCGAAGAGGTCGAAACGGGCGGTGCTCAGCCGCTGGAAGTCCTCGCGGTCCTCGTAGGACACGCCGAGCAGCTCGCAGATGGTGAGCGACGGGATCGGCAGCGCGAACGCCTGCCACAGGTCGACCGGGCCGTCGGTGGCGGCCATCGCGTCGAGCTGCTCGGCGACGATCTCGTCGATGCGCGGGGTCAGCCTGCCCAGCCGGCGCATGGTGAACTCGGGCGTGAGCAGCTTGCGCAGCCGGGTGTGCACCGGCGGGTCCGCGAACCCGAGGCCGCCCGGGTTCTGGTCCTCGGTCACCCCGGCGCTGCCCACCAGGTTGGTGAAGTCGCTGGAGAACCCGGTCACCTTGCCGAGGACGGCCTTCGCCTCGTCGTACCCCGTGACCAGCCAGGCGTTCATCCCGAACGGCAGGTCGAGCTTGCTGATCGGGGCCTCGGCCCGGGTCGCGGCCAGCTCGGCGACCGGGTCGAGACCCTCGCGCTTGAGCGGCAGCAGCGCCGAATCCGGCAGGAAGGACGACATCTTCTCGAGGTCGAAGCCCTTTTTCGACTGCCGCGCGAGGTAGCGTCGGCCGACCCAGCCCAGGACCCGTGAGCGGAGACTCCCCATGTCTCCGACAGTACCCCACTAGCCCGATCGGGTGAGCGGCAGCGAGACGGGGTTCACCTTCGCGGCGGTAGCTCCCGGTTTTCGGTGATCAGCCCGTGCTCACTCGCGATGTAGTGGAGGTACGGCCGGCCCGCGTCGTCGGCCCCGGTGTAGAGCGTCCGCGACTTCCCGTCCGCTTCGGTGTTGACGCCGTTCGTGCGCGCCAGCACGCCGGACGCGGACAGCCACTCCCGCGACGCCCGCACCGGGCGCCACGACCGGCCGTCGCCGGTCAGGTCGCCGAGGATCTTGGTCATCTCGGCGGCGCCGGAGATCCGCAGGTTCTGGTCGTCGGTGATGTTCGCGGTGGCGTCGGTGGTCAGCGGGTAGGACCAGGTGTGCCGGTCCGCCGTCCGCACCCGGCCGTCCACAGTGGACGTCGAGGTCTGCTGGCCCGCGTCGGCCTGGACGACGTGCTGGGTGAAGCCGCCGCCGGTGACGTCGTCGCTGTTGCGGTAGTCACGGGTGCGCTCGACGCGGGTGTAGACGCGCCCCGCCGACGTGTCGACGTAGCCCGCGGTGACGTCGTGGCGCTTCGCCGTGACCGTCGCGTTGACGCCGCCGGCGATGTCCTTCACCGTCGTCTGCCGGACCGGCGCCGCCGCGACGTCGTCCTGGGTGAGCGCGCCGGACGTCCGCGCGGCGTGGTCGTCGGTGTAGAGCAGCAGGGTGGGCACGACCGTCCACTCGCCGCCGATGTCCGGCACGGTGAACGACAGGTCGTGCGCGCCGCCGTCGACGAGCTTGCCCACGAACGGCGTCACGTCGTACGTCTCGGCGTGCAGGCTGAACGTGTCGATCGCCACGATCGGCCGCCACAGCTGCGGGACGATGCCACCGGAGTAGATGTGCGGGAAGGTGAACGCCGAGCCGGCGGCCGTCCCGTCGATCGCGAAGTTCGCCTCGCGGTAGGGCCCGTGGCCGCACATCCCGGCGGCCGGGTACTTCGCCGAGACCTCGTCCGGGACGTCGTCGAACCACTGCTCGTCGCAGGCGTGACCTTCGAGCGTCACCTCGAGCTGCGCACGGGTGATGTTGCGCGGCAGGTCCTTCGCCGTGAAGTGGACGGTCGGCGCCGCGGGGGTCGCGTCGGCGTGGCCCATCCCGGCGACGTGGTCGGCGACGTCGGGAGCCGGGTGCAACCGGTCGGCGCGGTAGTAGGTGAGTGTCACGGTCTGGGCGTAGACGCCGGTGTAGACGTCGGAGGTGAAGTTCTCGATGCCGCCGCGGAAGGGCTGCGGGGTGCGCAGCAGCGCTGCGTACGGCGTGAGGTCCTTGTCGAAGTGGTAGGTGATCGGCCGGTTGCCCTCGCCGCTGGGTTCTTCGGTGGTCCCCCACCAGACCTCGGCGTCGCCGATCTTCAGGTCGCCGATCCGGTCGTACTGCCGCCCGCTGACGGTGACGGTCTGGTCCATGACGACCTTCGCCCACGGCCCGGCACACGCCTTCGGCGGTGTGAGGGTGCCTTGGTAGAACTGCGAGGTGCCGTCGGCGGCGTTGGAGCGGAAGGCGTCGGCGAGCGTGACGGTGCAGTGCTGCGTGTCCGGCCGCGTCACCGCGGGCGCCGCCAGCACGGGATCGTCGGTGTCGTGTTCGAGAACGGGGTCGGCCGAGGCGACCGCCCCCGACACCCCGGTCATCAGCACCAGCGACAGGACGATCGTGAAGATCCGCACCCGGACTCCTCCCAGTGGCAGGAACGCGAGACGAATCCTAGTACCGCGATCATGCGACGAACGGTGGGAAATGACCGGGGTGAGACATTCGCTGAAACGTTTCATCCGCGTGCTAGGCTGACCCTTTCTCAGCGAGGGGGTGCGGTGGTCGGCATCAAGGACGTCGCCAGGCAGGCGGGCGTCTCGATCGGCACGGTGTCCAATGTGGTCAACCGGCCGCACGTGGTCGCGACCGCCACCCGCAACCGGGTGCTCTCGGTCATCGAAGAGCTCGGCTACGTCCGCGACGAGTCCGCGCGGCAGCTGCGCGCCGGCAGCAGCCGGATCATGGGGCTGCTGGTGCTGGACCTCGGAAACCCGTTCTTCGTCGACGTAGCCCGCGGCGCCGAGCAGGCCGCGCACGCCGAAGGCCTCAACATCATCACCTGCAACAGCGGGCAGCGCTCCGACCTCGAAGCGTCGTACCTGGCGATGTTCGCCGAGCAGCGGGTCCGCGGGGTGCTGCTGAGCCCGGTCGGGGCGACGAGCGAGGCGCTGCACGCGTTCCGGCGCAGTGGCACGCCGTACGTCTTCGTCGACCGCAAGGCCCCGACGTCCGAAGCGAGTTCGGTGGCGGTGGACGACATCGCCGGCGGCGCGCTCGGCGCCCGGCACCTGCTGGAGACCGGCCACGAGCGGATCGCGTTCGTCAACGGCCCGGCCATCCTCGCCCAGTGCCGCGACCGCGAGCAGGGCGTCCACTCGGTGCTGGGGAGCTCGGCGGCGGAGCTGACGGTGCTGGAGGGGCTCGGCCTGGACGTCGCATCGGGGCGCGACGCGGGTTCCCGGCTGCTCGGCATGAGTCCCCGGCCGACGGCGGTGTTCTGCGCCAACGACTTGCTCGCGCTGGGCGTGCTGCAGGCGATGGTGGGCGCGGGCGTGCGCGTCCCGGAGGAGATGGCGATCGTCGGCTACGACGACATCGAGTTCGCGGGCGCGGCGGCGGTCCCGCTGACGTCGGTCCGGCAGCCGGCGCAACGGCTCGGGCGCACCGCGGCGGAGCTGCTGCTGGCCGAGACGGCGGACACGAAGACGGAACGCCAGGCCGTGGTGTTCACCCCGGAGCTGGTCGTCCGCGAGTCGACCCGGGTGCGCCGCTGACCTACCCGGCGACGACGGCCACGATCGTCGTCCCGGGCGCGAAGCCGCCACGGCGGATCCGCTCCAAGAGGCCGTACATCATCTTCGCTTCGTAGACCCAGTTGAGCCGAAGGCCGTGCCGGGCCTCGAAACCGTCGATGAACGCGTCGAGGTCCGGGGTGCGGCGGGCGAAGCCGCCGAAGGCGAAGTCCGCGTCGATCGACCAGTCCCCGCGACGGCCCCCGTACGTCTCGGTCTGCAGGCGCGTGACGTCGGCGTCGAGGAAGCCGCCTTTGAGCGCGGAGAAGCCGAGGGCGCGCTGCCCGGGTGCGAGGGCGGCGGCGATCCCGGCCAGCGTCGCGCCGGTGCCGCACGAGCAGGCGACGACGTCGAACGGGACGTCGATCTCGGCGACCAGCTCCGCGCAGCCGCGCACGCCCGCCGGGTTCGCGCCGCCTTCCGGGATGAGGAAGAACTCGCCCCACTCGCGGCGTAGGGCGGGAAGCGCCTCGGTCTTCGCGCGGTACGCCGTGCGGTCGAGATAGGTCAGCGCCATGCCGTGGGCGACGGCCGCGCGCAGGACGTCGTTGAGCGGCCGGTGCTCCTCGCCGCGCACGACGCCGACCGTCTCGAAGCCGAAGTGGTGCCCGGCGGCGGCCGTGGCGAGCAGGTGGTTGGAGTAGGCGCCGCCGAACGTCAGCAGCCTCTTCGCGCCCGCCGCGTCGCGGAGGTTGTGCTTGAGCTTGCGCCACTTGTTGCCGGGCAGCTCGGGGGTGGATCAGGTCGTCGCGCTTGAGGAAGACGCGCACGCCGAGGCCGGGTTCGGCCAGCTCGACCAGCGGCGACGGCACCTGGAGCTGATCCACGCTGATCACCCTAGAGCGTAAATCGCTTGGGCTGGGCTCGATCGTTAGGCAAGGTAACGATCATGACCAGCAGATGGGTGCGGCTGCAGGCCGTCGCGGTGTCCGGTTCGGCCTGTGAGGGACTCCTGCTGGCGGCGCTGCCCCTGCTGGCCGTGTCGATCACCACCGATCCGCGCGAGGTGTCGCTGGTCAACGTCTTCGGGCAGGCGCCGTGGCTGCTGTTGTCGCTGTTCGCCGGGGTGCTCATCGACCGCGTGCGGCGGACGACCGTGCTCGCCTGGGCGTACGCCGTGCAGGTCGGGACCGCGCTGGTGCTGGGCGCGATCACCACGGCCGGGGCGCTGACGCTGCCCGCGCTGCTCGTCATCGCGTTCGTCATCACCTCCGCGCAGGTGCTCGGCGACGGCGCGAGCGGCGCGCTCGTGCCCGAACTGGTCGCGCCGGACCGGCTGGCCCACGCCAACGCGCGGCTGACGGTGATCGACCGGGGCGTGGTGCAGTTCATCGTGCCGCCGGCGACCGGGTTCCTGATCGCCGTCGGCACCGGGGCCCCCGCGTGGCTGGCCGCCGCGTTCGCGCTGGTCGCGCTGGTGCTGGCGCGGCGGATCCCGTCCGAGTCGATCGTCGCCGCGCGGACGCACCCGCTGCGTGACCTCTCGGCCGGGCTCACCCACCTGGTCCGGACGCCGCTGCTGCGGTCGATCACGATCAACGTCGCGCTGGGCTCGTTCGCCGCGAGCGCGAGCAGTTCCATGCTGGTGCTGTACGCGACGCAGATCCTGCACGTCGGCTCGGTCGGGTACGGCCTGCTGCTGGCGTGTCTCGCGGTCGGCTGGGTGCTGTCGTCGTTCGTGGTGCAGCGGATCGTCGACCGGCTCGGCTACTCGTGGTCGATGCGGCTCGCGCAGGGCCTGGGCGCGGTGTCGCCGCTGCTGCTGGCCGTGCTGCCGCCGTGGCCGCCGCTGATCGGGGCGGTGCTGGTCTTCATGACCTCGACGGTGCTGGTCTGGAACGTCTGTTCGCAGTCGAGCCGCCAGCGTTTCACGCCGGCCCCGCTGCTGGGCCGGGTGCTGACGAGCCACCGCGCGCTGGCCTGGGGCCTGACGCCGCTGGGCGCGTTGACCGGCGGTTTGGTCGCGGCCCACTGGAGCCTGCGCGGGGTGTGGGTGATGGTCGCGGCGATCCAGGCGGTGAGCGCGGTCCTCGTGTGGTTCCAGCTGTCGCCGGAAGCCTTCCGCCGCACCGAACTGGCCGCCGCCGAAGCCTGACGCCGCATGCCGGCCCGGAAGGTCTGCCGTGGCCGGCGAGCACGATCAGGGGTTGATACCGGGTGGCGTGCCGGGTCGGGGCACCGGCACGCCACCCGGTCGTTACTGATCCCCCAGGGCCAGGGCGATCGCGCCCAGCAGTGCCGCGTCCTGGTCGAAGCGGGCCGCCACCAGTTCCGGGGGGAACGGGACCGCGGACGCGAGCCGGGACGCCAGTGCCGGCAACAGCACGTCGGCCGAGCGGACCAGGCCGCCGCCCACCGCGATGCGCTGGGGGTCCAGGGCCAGCGCGAGGTTGGCCACGTGCATCGACAGCTCGTCGAGCGCCGCGGTCACCAGTTCCTTGGCCTCGGCGTTCTCCTCGGCGAGGGCGAACAGCTCGCCCGCGGTGACCGGGCGGCCGAGCAGACTGCTCGCCCGGCCGCCCAGCCCACGCCCACCGACGGCTTCTTCCAGCGGCGCCGCTCCGCTGGCGAAACCCTCGGTGTCCTGCGGTGAGAGCAGGTTGTACCCGATCTCACCCGCAGCTCCGTTGGCGCCGGTCAGCAACCGGCCGCCGACCAGTACCGCCGCGGCGATACCGGTGCCCAGCGAGAGGAACACGGCCGGATCGGTCCCGGCCAGCGCGCCCCACCGCCATTCCGCGAGTGCCGCCGCCTTCGCGTCGGTCCCGACCGAGATCGGCACGTCCGGGAACTCCGCCGCCACCAGTTCCGCCAGGTGCAGCTGCTCCCAGCCCGGCACGTTCGGCGCGAGCAGGATCCGGTCCGGCAGCACGATCCCCGGACTGACGACGCCGATCGCGACAGGTACGGCGCCCGCCTCGGTCAGGAGCGAACGAGCCCCGGCGAGCGCCCGCACGACCACCTGATCGGCTCCCGCCTGCGCGTCGGTGTCCAGCCGGCACGTGGCCAGCAGGTCCCCGTCGCCGTCGGCGAGCCCCAGCGCCACTTTCGTGCCGCCGAAGTCGATCCCGAGAATCCGTTCCCTTGTCACTCCCTGGTCCCCTCGATCTGCGGCGGCACCGCCGCGTCCCCGTGGTGGCCGTGCCCGCCGGCCGCCCCCACCACGATCCGGCCGGTGTTGAACCCGTCGACGCTGATCACCGGCGCGGCGCCACGCAGGTCCGACGCCTTGTAGGTGACGGTCAGCGTCTGCGACTGGCCCGGCCACAGCGTGATGTCGTTGTCGTCCCAGGTCGCGGCCGCGAGCTGGTTGTCACCGCCGGCCTCGTGCCCGTCCGGCGTGCCGCGGCGGACGTCGGCCCGCAGGAAGAACCCGACCGCCGGGGTCTTCGACGTGTTGGTGACGGTGACCGTGGTGACGGTGTCGTCGCCGTCCGGCCCGCGTCCCGGCTTCGTCGAGGCGACGGCACTGACCTGCGACTTCGGCAGGTCCTGCAGCGCCTGCAGGTTGCTGTACTGCGACAGCGTGGCCTGCGGGTTGCCGAGCGTCTTGCCCCAGTCGACGACGTCCTTCTGCGTGGAGAGCCAGTAGACGTTCCGGTCGACGACCTTGCCGCCCTGCTTCACCTGCAGCTCGACGAAGTACACCTTCGCGGGAGCCGGCGCCTTCGTCTCGGCGGGCACCTTCGGCTTGAGGACGCCGGTCTTGACGCCCTGCGAGCCCAGCGAGAGCCCGGACGCCGTCTGGTCGTCCAGCACCTTGCCCGCGGTGTCGAGCACACGAGCCTGCACCGACAGCCCGGACTGCGTACCGGCGCCCAGGTTGTCCAGGGTGACGGACCCGTTGTCGTAGCCGTAGATCGCGTGCAGCGGCTTGTTGGCCTTCTTGGCGCCGAAGAACGCGCCGGCCTGGTCGCCGTCGTCGTTGTAGAGCGACCACAGCAGCGTCGGCCAGCCCTTGTTCAGCTGCCAGTAGACGACGCCGGTGGCCGGGTTGTCCTTGTCCGTCGAGTGGTGCAGGAAGGACTCGAACTGCGAGCGGGTGTTCTCGTAGTTCGCGATGTTCGCCAGGTCCACATAGGACTTGAGCGAGTTCCACTTGCCGTACCGCTGGGTGATCGACTGGTCCAGCGTGTACAGCGTGCCGAACGCGTAGCCGCCGTGGCCGGGCTCGAAGTTGGCGTGGTACTGGTTGTACGCCGGGTCCTGCCACAGCTTCGCCTGCTCGGTCGGCGACAGGAACCGCTTGATCGAGTCGAGCGTCGGCACGGTGTGCCCGGCGCTCTGCTCGCTCGCGAAGCCCCACGAGCCGCCCGCGTTGGTCCGCGACGAGTCGTCCGCGTCGAAGTGCGACGTGTCGTACCAGTACGACGGCGGGACCCAGTCGTACGGGCCTTCCTTCTCCCCCGAGTTGCCCAGCGTCGGCGTGCTCTTGTACTCCGCCGAGGCGATCACCGGCACCTGGAAGTCGGCCTCCTTGAACGCCTTGAGCGTCTCGCTCTCCTGGCGCGGCACCGGCTCGTTGTCGCTCCAGCCGTAGTTGAAGACGCTCGGGTGGCTCCGCTCCATCTGCCCGATCGTGTAGGCCGAGTCGTGCATGATCCGGTAGTCGCGCTCGGTCAGCGTCGAGGCGTCCTCGGGCTGCCAGGCGTCACAGCAGATGAACCCGCCGATCACGAGCAGCCCGGCGCGGTCGGCCTGGTCGTAGAAGTCCTGCGGCATGTCGTGGCCCTCGAGCCGGACGCCGGACAGGCCCATGTTCTTGATCAGCGCGATCTGGTGGGCGGTATCGGCCTTGTCGTAGCGCAGGAAGAGGTCCGGGGCGAAGCCGCCGCCGCGGAACACGAAGTCCTTGCCGTTGACGGCGAACTGGCGCGCGCCCTCGGGCAGCGGCACCGACTTCCCGACCAGCCGCGAGGTCACCGTGCGGATGCCGAAGGTGCTCTTCGACGACGTCGACAGCGTCCCGTTCTGCGAGACCGCGGTGGTCAGCGTGTACAGCGGCTGGTCACCCATCGAGTACGGCCACCACACGCGCGGCTTGCTGATCTTCACCGGCGCGAACGTCACGGTCCGCTTGGTGTTGGCCGGGATCGTCGCGCGCTGCTTGACGACGATCGGCGCGCCCGAGGGCGGCGTGATCGTCGCGGCGACGTCCCCGGTCTGCGCGGTGGCCGCGTTGTTGGTGACGTCGACCTTCACCGTCAGCGAGGAGCTGGACAGGTCGGCCGCGTTGGCCTGCACGACGTGGGCGTTGTCGCCGGTGAGCGCGTCGGACACCTGCAGGGTCGGCGGGAACTGGATGCCGGTGTTGTTGTCCGGCGGGATCTGGCCCCAGTCGACCTGGTCGAGGGTGTACATCTTCGACGGGTCGTTCGGGTAGACCTTGATCGCCAGGGTGTTCTTGCCCGGCTTCACCAGCTTCGAGACGTCGAAGGTGTGCCCGGCGTACGCGCCGCTCACGATGTCCTTCGACGCCACCAGCTTGCCGTTCACCCAGACGTCGCCCTCGCCGACGATGCCCGGGATGGTCAGCTTCGCGCTCTGGCCGGCGTGGAAGTCCGGGGTGAAGTCGGTGCGGTACCACCACGGGTCGGAGAACGGCTTGGTGACGACGGGGCCGACCGAGGTGACGTACCCGAAGCACTTGCGCATGTTGTCCGAGACGAAGACGTCCGGGCACTTGCCGTTCTGCACCAGCGCGTTGATCTCGGTGCCGGGCGCGCCGGCGTCGTCCGGGCGCACCGGCAGCCAGCCGCGGGTGGCGTACCCGGGCGTGGAGACCTTGTCCCCGCCGTCCTTGACGCTCGCGGTGGTCAGCACCTGCCAGCCCTGCGCGCCGAGCGTGCTCAAGCCGTGCGGCCTGGCCGTTTCCTGCTGGGCGGGTTCTTGAGCGGCGGCCGGCGCGGCCACGCTCAGCACCCCGGGCACCAGGAGCAGCGCCGTGACGGCGGCGATCCTGGCCTTGGGCGACTTCGTCATGCGTGAGCCCCTTCGGTGTCGGCGAACGCTTCCTTGATCTCCTTGGGCCCGAACGGCCACGTCTTCTCGGTCTTCGCGTAGATCAGGTAGGCGATCCCGCCGAGGACGAGCCAGCCCACGGACAGCCCGATCGACAGCCAGGTCGCGGAGATGTAGATGTAGACCCAGCCGACGAGCGCGAGCAACGTCGGGAACGGGTAGAGCCACTGGCGGTACGGCCGCTTCAGGTCCGGCTGCCGGCGGCGCAGCACGACGATCGCGGCGACCTGGGCCAGCGACTGGATGATCACCAGAGTGGCGACCGCCGCGTTGATCACGTCGGTCAGGGTGAACAGCGAGCCGACGATCGTGATGGCGCCCATGGTGAGCACGCCCGCGGTCGGCAGGTTCAGCTTCGGGTGCAGCTTGGCGAAGACCGACAGGAACACCTTGTCGCGCGCGGCTTCGAACGGCACGCGCGAGCCGCCGAGCAGGCCGGCGAACACCGAGCCGACGGCCGCGATCACGATGAAGACCGTCACGATCTTCGCCGTGGTGGTGCCCCAGGCCTGTTCGAGCACGGTGGAGGCGACCGACGTCGCGTTCTTCAGCTCCTCCAGCGGGATCGAGCCGAGCACGCCGACCTGCAGCAGGAAGTAGAGGGCCATGATGCCCACGATCGAGAAGATGATCGACCGCGGGAGCGTCCGGCCCGGCGTGCGGACCTCGCCGCCGAGGTAGGCGCTGGTGTTGTAGCCGAGGTAGTCGTAGATGGCGATGATCAGGCCGGCGCCGAGGCCGCCCCAGAACGTGCCGTCGCCGGCGGAGCTGAACGCGCCCGGCGTGAACGCGAACGCCTGCGAAGCGCTGAAGTGCGTCGCGGCCGCGACGATCGTGGTGAGCACCGCGATCAGCATGACCACGAACAACACCGTGGTCAGCTTGCCGATCTGGCCGATCTTGCGGAACAGCGCCAGCACGATGAGCAGCGTGACGCCGATGCCGATGATCTTGCCCAGCGCGGTGACCCCGCCGTCGTCGGTGACGCCCGGGATCAGGTAGCCGAGGTACTGGACCAGCCCGATGATGCCGGTCGACATGATCAGCGGGATGAACAGCACCGCGCTCCAGACGAACAGGAACGGCATCAGCCGCCCGGTGCGGTACTGGAACGCTTCGCGCAGGTAGATGTAGGTGCCGCCGGCGCCCGGCATGGAAGCGCCGAGTTCGGCCCAGATGAGCCCGTCGGCCAGTGCGACGATCGCCCCGATGACCCAGCCGAACATCGCCTGCGGGCCGCCCATCGTCGCGACCATGGCGGGGATCGTGACGAACGGGCCGATACCGCACATCTGGGTCATGTTGATCGCGGTGGCCTGCAGCGGGCCGATCTTGCGCTCAAGGGCGGGCTGCGGGGAAACCGCGGCCCCGGAGTCCCCTGAACGAGTGGGTGAACTCACGACATGCCTCCGTCCGATAGTTAGTAAAGTTTCTTAACATAAAACGTGCGGGGTCGAAAGAGGTCCGTGGGTAAACTTGCGGCAACGCAGACAGGAGATGGGGACTTGGTGGGCCAAAACGGGCCGCAGGTGGGGACTCCGGCCAGCATGCGGGCGCTGAACCAGCGTCTCGTGCTGGAAAGGCTTCGCGCGCACGGGGAAGCGACGCGACCACAGATCGCGGCCGACACCGGGCTGTCGAAACCGACCGTGGGGCAAGCCCTGCTCGACCTCGAACAACACGGCCTGGTCCGGGCGACCGGGCGCAGCCTGGCCGGCCCCGGGCGGGCCGCCGTCGTCTACCAGGCCGCGCCGGACGCGGGTCACGTCGTCGGCGTCGACATCGGGCGGCGCGTCATCCGCGTCGCCGTCGCGGACCTGGACGGCAGCATCGTCGCGCGGCTCGACGAGCCCAACCGGTGCCGCTCGGCGAGCGCCCTGGTGCGCACGGTGAGCGAAGCCGTCGAACGCGCCGTCGCGTCGGCCGGGCTGGACCCGCACGAGGTCGTCTCGACCGTCGTCGGCACCCCCGGCGTCCCGGACCCGGCCACCGGGACGGTGCACCGCGCGCCCAACCTGCCGGGCTGGGAGCGGCGCGGGCTGCTGCACGAGCTCGTCGCCGGGCTGGCCGGGGCGGGCTCGGACGTCGTCGTCGAGAACGACGCGAACCTGTGCGCGGTCGGCGAGCACGCGCTCGGGGCCGCGCTCGGCGTCGACGTGCTGGTGTGCCTGACCGTCGGCACCGGCATCGGGATGGGGCTGCTGGTGGACGGCAAGCTGTTCCGCGGCGCGAACGGCGCGGCGGGCGAGATCGCCGACCTGCCGTTCGGTCCGCTGCCCACCGGCGCCGACGCCGGCCGGCCCGGCCCGGTGGAGTCCGCGGCGGCGGGCCAGGCCGTGGTCGACGCGGCCCACGAGCACGGGCTCACGAAAGCGCGGTCGGCGAAGGACGTCTTCCGGCTGGCCCGCGCGGGCGACGAGCGCGCCGTGCGGGTGGTCGAGGACGAGGCGGAGAAGCTCGCGTACGTGGTTTCGGCGGTGACGGCGGTGCTGGACCCGCGCCTGATCGTGCTGGGCGGCGGCATCGGCGGCAACGCCGACCTGCTGGCCGGACCGATGCGGCGGTCACTGGCCGCGACGATCCCGGTGGTCCCGGAGATCGTGGCCGGGCAGCTGGGCGAGGACGCGGTCCTGGCGGGCGCGATCGCGACGGCGCTGGGCACAGCCCGGGACCTGGTGTTCGACCGGCGAGGCCTGCGGCGCGCGGCGGGCGAGGCCTAGTGTCGCGTGTCTGAGGTTCGTTGACGGGTCCGGGCGTTTGAGGCCGGGACGCTCCCAGAAGCATCGCGGCCCGGCCGGGGACGTGAGCTTCAGGGGCGACCCTGGTCTGGCCTCCTGGCTGTCAGGGGACTTGCGACGCGCGACACCAGCGGCCACACAGCCGGGTGTCCACTTCGGACCGGCGTCAGTCCGAGCGGCCGCGCAGGGTCAGCACCACGCGCAGCACGTGCTCGACCGCCGCCGGGAACGCGGCCCCGCGCAGCTCGCCGCGATCGGCCAGGTTCCGGGACGCGAACTCCAGCTCGCGCTCCGGGCCGCCACGCCGCACCACGAGCGCGGCCAGCTCCTCGAGGTCGAGGTCCGGGTGGTCGAGCCGCGTCAAGGCGAACTCGACGATCAGTTCCTCCTGCGTCACGTCCGCCTCCTTCCGCTGCTTCCAGCGTACCCGCGCCGCGCGGCGCGGTAGGGCCGTCCGGCCCGGAATGATCAGGCCGTCCGGCCGATCACGGCGGCCGCCGCCGCGACGCAGACTCGATCATGCGCACGACCCCACTTGACCAGGCGAAACGACTCGTCCGGCACACCGAAGAACTCGTCCACCGGTCCCTGGCGACCCTCGGCGCCACGCAGTCGCAGCGCCGGATCGCGGCCGACGCCCAGGACTACTGGCACCAGCCCGCCGGCGACCGGTGGCGCGCGAACTCCCACTGGCGCGACGCCCCGGTCTTCCAGGAGAACGACCTCTGGTCGGCGATCGGCCGCGACCACCTGGAGCTGTTCGAACGCGGCGCCCGGATGACCGGCTTCACCCGGTCGTGGGACCGGATCGTCGACTGGGGCTGCGGTGGCGGTGCCAACGCCGTCGCGTTCGCCCCGCGCGCCGAGCACTACATCGGCGTCGACATCTCCGGCGAGACGCTGAAGGAGTGCGAGCGCGAGGTCGCCGACGCGTGCGCGACGCCGTTCACGCCGGTCTCGATCGACGTCGACGAGCCGGAGGCGGCGCTGCGGCAGATCACCGAGCCGTGCGACGTCTTCCTGAGCTTCTACGTCTTCGAGCTGATCCCCACGCCCGAGTACGGCGAGCGCCTGCTGCGCATCGCGGCCCGGCTGCTCGCGCCCGGCGGCCTGGCACTGATCCAGATCAAGTACGACCCGGGCAGCTGGCGGACCCGGCCGCGGCGGCGGAACTACCGCTCGGGGCTCGCGGAGATGACGACCTACCCGATCGCGGCGTTCTGGGAGCTCGCCGAGCGGTGCGGGCTCAAGCCCGAGACCGTCCAGCTGGTGCCGCACAACGCGCTCGACCGGCACTACGCGTACTTCTTCCTGTCCAAGCCCGGCGCGGTGTGACCGGTCTGACCCGGCTCACTGTACCGTCCAGCCGGTACAGTAACTGGCATGACCACGTACGCGCCCACCTCCGCACCGTTGAGCCACCGCCGCCGCTGGGCCGCGCTGAGCGTGCTGGTCGGCGCCGTGCTGCTGCTCGCCGTCGACGGGACGGTGCTCTACCTCGCCGTGCCGTCACTGACCCGCGAGCTCTCCCCCAGCGCCACCGAGATCCTCTGGATCGGCGACGTCTACTCGCTCGCGCTGGCCGGCCTGCTCGTCACCGCGGGCAACCTCGCCGACCGGTTCGGCCGCAAGAAGGTGCTGCTCATCGGCACCGCGGCGTTCGGGGTGGCGTCCACGCTGGCCGCCTTCTCCCCCACCGCGGGCGTGCTCGTCGCCGCGCGGCTGCTGCTCGGGATCGCGGCGGCGACGATCATGCCGTCGACGCTGTCGATCATCCGCACCCTGTTCACCGACGCCCGCGAGCGCACCCGCGCCATCGCGATCTGGTCGGCGGGCTCCGGTGGCGGCATCGCGCTCGGCCCGCTCGTCGGCGGCGTGCTGCTGGAGCACTACTGGTGGGGTTCGGTGTTCCTGATCAACGTGCCGATCGTCGTCGTCTTCCTCATCGCCGGCGCGTGGCTGCTGCCCGAGTCGCGTGACCCGAACCCGGGCCGCTTCGACCTGCTCTCGGCCGCGTTGTCGATGGCCGCGATCGTGCCGCTGGTCTACGCGGTCAAGCACGCCATCGGTTCGGGCGTCGACGCGCAGGTCGTGCTGACGGCCGTGATCGGGCTGGTTTCGGGTGTGCTGTTCGTGCGCCGTCAGCGCCGGGTGGCCGACCCGCTGATCGACGTGACGCTGTTCCGCAACGGCGCCTTCAGCGGCGCGGTGGTGGCGAACTTCGTCGCGGTCTTCGCGCTGATGGGCCTGCTGTTCTTCTTCTCGCAGTACCTGCAGCTGGTCCGCGGGTTCAGCCCGCTGCAGGCCGGGCTCGCGGAGATGCCCGCGACGCTGGCCTCGATCGTGGTCGTGGCCGCCGTCGGCGTGGTCGTCACGCGGCTCGGCCGGGGCCGCGCGGTCGCCGTCAGCCTGGCGGTCACGGCCGTCGGGCTGCTGCTGGTCGCCGTCACCGAGCAGGCGCCGCAGTACATCTGGCTGGGCCTGACGCTGGTGCCGGTCGGGCTCGGCGTCGGGCTGGCGCTGACGCTGACCGTCGACTCGGTGCTGTCGGCCGTCCCGCGGGACAAGGCGGGCTCGGCGTCGGCGATCTCCGAAACCGCGTACGAACTGGGTGCGGCGCTGGGCATCGCGCTCCTCGGCTCGCTCGTGACGCTCGTCTACCGCGGCCTGCTGCCGCCGGCGGTGGCGCCCGAGGTCCGGGAGTCGCTGGCGGCCGCGGTGACCGTGCTCGACCCGGCGTCCCCGGTGGCCGAGAGCGCCCGGCAGGCGTTCACCGGCGCCATGCAGGTGACGTCGGTCGCGGCGGCCGTCGTCACCGCCGTCGCCGCGCTGATCGCCTGGCGTACGATCCCGTCCGGAAAGGACTGACGATGCCTCGCAAAGCCGGGCGCAGCCCCGAAGAAACGCGCCGGGCCCTGCTCGACGCGGCCGGGAGGACGATCCGCGCCCGCGGGGTCTCCGCGTCGCTGGACGACATCGCCCGGCAGGCGGGGGTCTCGAAAGGCGGGCTGCTGTACCACTTCCCGGCCAAGGACGCCCTGGTGCGCGCGCTCGCCCAGGACCTGCTCGACGCGTTCCGGGCGGAGGTCTCCGCCGCGCTGGACCCGGCGGACACCGCGCCGGGCCGGCTGACCCGCGCGTACGTCCGGGCGTCGCTGGACACGTCCCAGGACGAGGTCGCGATCCGGGAGAACATCGCGCTGATCGCCCAGCTGATCTCGATCCCCGAGGTCGCCGAGCTGGCCCGCGCGGACGCCGGGCGGTGGGACGCGGACCTGCACGCGGACGGCCTGCCGCCCGACGTGGTGACCCTGGTCGTCGCGGCCGCGGACGGCGCGAGCACGGCGCCGCTGTGGGGCGTCGGCATCGACGTGCCCGCCGCCCGACGGCTGGAACGGCAACTGCTGGACCTGACCCGCGAACCGTGATCCTTCGTCCATACCGGACAGGGCTCCGCGTCGGCACAGCCCCGACCTTTGAGGGGCGGCACGCGATGCGCCCCAATGTGGCGTTGGGTGCGTTGAACGCACCCAACGCCACATTGGGGCGCATCACACCTCGGCACAGCAACCTCAAGAGCCCCTGCCGCCACCTTCGTCCGCCGACGGCGCGGCTAACGAACCGCGAACACCATCCCGATGTCCGCCGCCTCCTGCACCGGATCCTGCTCCGCGCTCACCGTGAAACCCTTACCCGCGAACACCTCCCGGATCGTGTCCCGGTGGCGCCGCCAGCCTTCGACCTCCACCACCGCCTGCCGCACCAACGGCCAGTGCCGGTCCTCGATGCCGCGCAAGACGTCCAGCTCCGCTCCCTCGACGTCCACCTTCAGCAGGTCGATGCGGTCGATGGCCTGCTCGTCGAGAACCGCAGACAACGGCCGTACGCGGACGCGGTGCGTCTCCAGCTCGCGCATCACCCGCAGCTTGCGGCCGACGATTCCGCGCAGCACCGGCGCCGGGACGCGACGGGCCGTGGCACCCAGGCCGCCCCGGCGGATCATCTCGACGATGCTGGCCGTGACGCGCTTGCGCTCGGCCTCGACGTTTCCCGCGTCCCGCAAGGAGGACGAGAAGATCGTCGCGGCCGGGAAGTAGCTGAAGTCCAGCTCGTCCTCGGCCGAGGACAGCCCGAACGGCAGCGCGGTCAGCCGGCCGCCGAAGAACTCGCGGGCGTTGCGCTCCAGCGTCTCGTGGAGCGGTGGCAACGGCTCGAAGGCGAAGATCCGCACGTCGCCGTCCAGGCGCTCGTAGACGGCCGCCGAGAAGACGCCGACGTTGGCGCCGACGTCGAGGACCGTGGCGCCGGGTGCGAACTCGATGCCGTGGGCGAAGTAGCCGGCCACCTCTTCGCGCAGGAACGACACTTCCCACGGGTTGATGCTGTGCAGGGCGATCGCGTCCATCGTCATCCGCGAAGGATTACCAGTCCCGGGGGCCGGTGGTCCAGACCCGGACGTCGGGAACGGCCGGCCGCGGCTACGCCATCCGGGTGAGGTGTCCGATTCCGCGTAACCCGGCCTTCGCTCCTGCGACCCGTTGGGGGAAGCTCCGGAGAGGGGTGCCATGAAACGTCTCGTGATCTGCTGCGACGGCACGTGGAACACGCCGGACCAGACTTCCGGCGGAACGCCGACCCCCACGAACGTCACGAAGCTGGCCTTGGCCGTCGCCGGCGAGGCCGACGGCGTCCCCCAGCGCCTGTACTACCACCGCGGTGTCGGGTCCTACGGCCGGGCGCGGCTGCGCGGCGGCGCGTTCGGGGTCGGCGTGGCCCACGACGTGCTCCGCGCGTACCGGTTCGTCGTGGAGAACTACGAGCCGGACGACGAGATCTTCCTGTTCGGCTTCAGCCGCGGCGCCTACACCGCGCGCAGCGTCGCCGGGCTGATCCGGAACGCCGGCGTCCTCAAGCCGGCGGCCGTCGAGCGGCTCGACGACGCGTACGCGCTGTACCGCGCGCGGTCGATCAAGCCGCGGGACATCGAGTCGGAGCTGTTCCGGCGGTCCTACAGCCACGAAGACACCCGGATCCGGTTCATCGGCGTCTGGGACACGGTGGGCGCGCTCGGGATCCCCACGCTCGGGCCGAAGTTCCTGATGGACCGGATCAACCGGCGGTTCGCCTTCCACGACACCGAGCTGAGCAGCCGCGTCGACGTCGCGATGCACGCCGTCGCGATCGACGAGCGGCGCAAGGCCTTCCGGCCGGCCCTGTGGACGCGGCACGACGACGCCGGCGACCAGGTGGTCGAGCAGGTCTGGTTCTCCGGGGTGCACAGCGACGTCGGCGGCGGTTACCCGGACTCGTCCCTGGCGGACGTCGCCCTCCTCTGGCTGGCGGGCCGCGCGGCGGAGCACGGCCTGGGCCTGCGGAACGGCGCGTTCACGACCGAAGCCGGGTGGGGCGTCGAGAACCTCCCCGTGGTGCACGCGAACCCCCTCGGCGAGATCCACGAGTCGCGCAAGGGGATCTACCGCCTGCAGCGCCCCCTGGCGCGGTTTCGCCTCGACCTCCGCGAAGCCGTCGCCATGTCCGTCGCGTCGAGCGCGACCCGGCGGCGGCGCGACGCCGGCGCCGGGTACTGCCCGCCCGGGTTCGACGAACTCGCCGAGGTCGTCCCCGAGACCGACGTCGGGTGATCAGCCGACGGCGACGCCGAGATCGGCCTCGAACCCCGTGGGCACCAGCACGTCCGACCGGGTGAGGTCGTGCACGCTCCGCTTGCCCAGCGCCAGCAGCGTCGAGTCGATGCCGCCCCGAAGCACGTCGAGGACGTTCTCGACGCCCGCCTGGCCGTCCGCGGCCAGGCCCCACAGGTACGCGCGGCCGATCAGCACCGCGCGAGCGCCGAGGGCCAGGGCCTTCACGACGTCGCTGCCGCGGCGGATTCCGCCGTCCAGCAGGATTTCCACCCGGTCGCCGACCGCCTCGGCGATCGCCGGGAGCGCGCGGATCGTCGCCGGGGTGCCGTCGAGGTTGTTGCCGCCGTGGTTGGACACCGAGATCGCGCTGACGCCCGCGTCCACCGCGCGGCGGGCCTCGTCGACCCGGATGACGCCCTTGAGCAGGAACGGGCCGTCCCACTGCGAGCGCAGCCAGGCGACGTCCTCCCACGACGGCGGCGGCGTCTGCATCCACTGGCCGTACGCGCCGAAGAACGTCGGCGACGGCTCGCCCGGCTGGGCCATGTTCGGCACGCCGAGGTCCGGCAGTGCGCGGGTGCGCACGTAGCCGAGCAGCCAGCGCGGGTGCGTCAGGCCCTCCGGCGCGAAGCGCAGCAGCTCGCGGACGGTGAGCCGTTCCGGGATGTGCGGGCTGCCCCAGTCGCGGCTGTGCGAGAACGACCAGTCCAGGGTCAGGATGATGCCGACGGCCCCGGCCGCGCGGGCGCGCTCGAGACGGCGGCGGATGTCCTCGCGGGTGCCGGTCCAGTAAACCTGGAAGTAGGTGTTCGGGTTGGCCGCGACGACTTCCTCGATCGGCTTGCTGCCGAACGAGCTGAGCCCGATGGACGTCCCGCGCGCGGCGGCGGCGCGGGCCACGGCCACCTCGCCGTCCGGGTGCACCGCCTGCACCCCGGTCGGGGAGATCAGCACCGGCAGCGCGACGTCGCGGCCGAGCACGTGCGTGCTCAGGTCGCGCTCGCCGAAGTGCCCGGCGGTGCGCGGCGCGAACCGCAGCTCGTCGAACGCGCCGAGGTTGTCTTTGAGGGTCAGGCCTCGTTCGGAACCGGCGATCAAGGCGGAGTAGACGGAACCGGGGAGACGCTTCTTCGCGCGTCGCTGGGCTTCGGCGACGGACTCGAACCAGGTCATCGTGTTCCCTTCGGGTCGATCTCGAGCGGGCGCCGCACGACGGCCGGGCGGACCGGCACCGTGGTGCGCTGCGCCAGGCAGCCGGCCCAGACGCCGGCGCCGTACGCGATGTCGTCGGCGATCGCGGCCGCGGTGTAGCGGACGGGATCGAGCTCCGGCCGCCGCTGCGCCCACGCGGTCAGCGGGGGGCCCAGCAGCAGCGAAGCGACGGCGGCGCGGCGGCTCCAGCGCCGCCGCCCGCCGGGGACCAGCAGCGCGGCGAGGAGTGGGGCCGCGAACTGGGTGCCGTAGCGGCCGCACCCGAGCCAGGTCTGCCGGACGGCGGTGGCCATCGCGCGCACGACCCCGGCGTCCGGGACGTCGTGGGCGCGCAGGAGGCGGACCGTGCTGCCCACCGAGCCGCCGAACGCGAGCGCGGCGAGCGCCGGCCGGCGGGCCAGCAGCGCACCGACGGTCAGCGCGGGCCAGGGGTGCAAAGCCAAGGGCGCCAGCGCTTTCGGGTGCCGCAGCGCGAGCGGTGCGGCGGACGTGCCGTAGCGCGCCCGGCGGCCCAGCAGGTCGCGCCAGGTCTCCGGTTCGTGGTGGTCGACGGCGACGTCCGGGGCGTAGCGGACGCGGAAGCCGGCCTCGTGCAGGCGCCAGACGAGGTCGACGTCCTCGCCGACACGCAACGCCGGGTCGAACACCGCGCCGTCGACCGCGACCGACGTCAGCGCGCTGCGGCGGACCACGAGCGCGGCGGTCGGCACGTACGACACCCGCGTGCCCGGCGCGACCCGCGCGGGCCGGTCGCCGAGGTCGAGGCTGCCCGCGGCGCGGGTGTAGCGGCCGGCCCAGCTGTCGAGGGCCAGTGCGCGGACGCGGGGGGCGACGGCGGCGAGCAGCGGATCGGCGAAGTGGGTCGCGAGGCGGTCGGCCCAGCCGTCGGCCGGGACGCAGTCGCTGTCCAGGAAGGCGATCAGCTCGGTGCCGACGTGGTCCAGCGCGGTGTTGCGCGCGGCGCCCGGGCCGCCGTTGACGTCCCGGCGCACGAGCTTCGCGCCGTGCGCGGCGGCCACGGCCGCGACGGCGGCGGGGTCGTCGGAGCCGTCGTCGACGACGAGCACGGGGTGCTTCCGGTCGAGCTCGGCCAGGCAGCGGCCGAGCAGCTCGGCGCGGTCGCGGACCGGGACGACGACGGTGACGTCCGCGGGTGCGCCGGGCGCCGGCGGCACGGGATGGGCGAGACCGGCGTCGGTGAGGCGGCGGGCGAGCGTGCCGGTGGCGGCGGTGGTGACCGGGCCGTCGCCGAGGTCCTGCCACGCTCTGCGTCCGGCCCCGGTCAGCCGCAGCACGCGGGCCGGGGAGCCGCCGAACCAGAGGCCGTCGGCGAGTTCGCGGGTGTCCGGGTCCAGCGCGATGCGGAACCCGGGCGGCAAGGGCGTCACAAGGCCAGGCCTCCGTCCACCGGCACGACCGCGCCGGTCATCGCGCCGCTGTCCGGCCCGGCGAGGAACGCCAGCACGGCGGCGACTTCCGCCGGGTCGAGGAGCCGGCCGGCGGGCTGCTGATCGGCGAACGCGGCCGCCTCGGGCAGGTCGTAGAGCCGGGCGCTCTCAGCGAGGATCGGGGTGTCGGTCGAGCCGGGGCTGACGGCGTTGGCGGTGACGCCGGTGCGGCCCAGCTCGGCACCGAGCGCGCGGATCAGCCCGGCGACGCCGGCCTTCGCGGCGCAGTAGGCCGCGAGCATCGGCAGGCCGCGGGTCGCGGCGGCCGAGGCGACGGCGAGAAAGCGGCCGGCGCGCGGTTCGGGCCGGCGCAGCAGCGCGGGCACGGCGGCCCGGGCCAGGTGGATGACGCCGTTCAGGTTGACCTCGAGGACGGCCTTTTCCCGTGCCTCCGGGACTTCCCAGAGCGGCACGCCCCCGGCGATCACGCCCGCGGCGGCGATCGCGACGTCGAGCCCGCCCCAGCGGCGTTCGGCCTCGGCCACGGCGGCGGCCAGGGCGCCGGGGTCGCGGACGTCGGCGACGAAGGCCGTGGCGTTGTCCCCCGCCTTCGCGACGACGGCGGCCAGCTCGGCCGCGGTGCCCATGGGGTAAGGAAGAGCCGGATCGTCGACGGTGACGTCGACGGCGAGGACGGCGTAACCCTGTTCGGCCAGCCGAAGGACGGTCGCGGCGCCGATCCCGCGCGCCGCGCCGGTGACGAGGGCAGTGCGCGGGGTCATGCCGCCACCGCGCCTCGGGTCGGGTGTCCACAGGGGACACCAGCGCCGCATGCAGGCGCCGTCATGCGAACACCGCCGGATGCCAAGCGTCCACATGGGACACCAATGCTCCGGTCAAGAGCGCCAGCAGCTCCCGGCCCTCTTCCGCCGTCGCCGAGGTCGGGTCGCCCAGTACCCCGGTCGCCGTCACCGCGCGGACGCCGCCTTCGCGCAGCAGCGGCAGCACCTCTCCCAGCGGCCGCGTGTCCCCCGCGACCGCGCGGTTCATCCGGACCCCACTCGGCCGCAAGGCCAGCTGCAGCGCCGTTTCCGGGCGGCCGGCGTGCGGATCGCCGGGCCAGCGCGGCTGGAAGACCTCGACGTCGCGCGACTCCGCCCGCAGGCGGGCGACGGCCCGGGCGACCGGGCCCGCGTTGCCGCCGTGGGCGGAGACGAACAGCAGCCGGCCGAACGTCCCGGCCGCCGAGCGGCCCAGCTCGGCCAGCAGCAGCTCGGTCGCCTCCTGGCCGATCGACAGCGTCCCGGCGAAGCCCGCGTGCTCGCCGCTCGAGCCGTACGCGACCGCCGGGGCCACCAGGACGTCCGGGCGTGCGGCCGCGAGCCCGTCGCACAGGGCCTGGGCGATGTCGGTGTCGGTGGTCAGCGGCAGGTGCGGGCCGTGCTGCTCGGTCGCGCCGACCGGCACGGCCAGGATCGCCCCGGCCGCCGCGCGCTCGGCGACGTCCGGCCAGGACAGTTCCGCGAGCCGCATGGTCGACCTCTTTTCGGCACCCTGTGACGAATATCAGGCAGAGTAATGTCACCCAGTGTCAGAAACAAGCCTCACGAAGGAACGGCACCCGGATGACCGCACCGCCCCCCGCTGTCCGCCGCGGCCGCCCACCGGGCACCAGCGCCCGTGAGCTGGAGGTCATCGCCCTGCGGCTGTTCACCGAACGGGGCTTCCACGAGACGACGGTCGACGAGATCGCCGCGACCGCCGGGGTCAGCCGCCGGACGTTCTTCCGGTACTACGACGCCAAGTCGGACGTCCTGTGGAACGAGTTCGACACCGAGGTCGAGACGATCCGGAAGCTGCTCGCCGACGCGCCCGCCGGCCTGCCCGTGATGGACGCCGTCCGCGCGGCCGTGCTGGCCGCGAACCACTACCGCGCCGAGGACGTCCCCGAGCTGCGCAAGCGGATGAGCCTGCTCAGCTCGGTGCCCGAGCTGGCCGCGAGCGCGGCGATCCACTACGACGCCTGGGAACGCGCGGTCAGCGCGTACGTCGGCACGCGGACCGGCCAGCCCGCGGACTCGCTGTACCCGCTGGCGGTGGGCCGGGCGGTGCTGGCGGCGTGCCGCGCGGCCTACGAACGCTGGTCGGCCCGGGCCGACGCGGACCTGACGGTCTACCTGGACGCGGCGCTCCGGGCCCTGACCGCGGGCTTCGCGGACGCGGCGCTCACGGCCGAGCCGTCACCGGCCGGCTGAGCCGCCCTTGCCGGTGAGGATGTCGAACGCGTGCCGGCGGTGGGCGGCGAACAGCGCCAGCGCGGCCTCGCGGTCACCGGCGCGCAGCGCGGCGGCCAGCTGCCGGTGCTCCTCCGGGATCGCCGCGAGGTAACCGTCGGCCTCGACGCCGACGCGCGTCAGCAGGAACAGGTGCACCTGCGAGCGAATGGCCTCCCACGCTTCGAGCAGGCGCCGGTGCCCCGCGGCGGCGTACACGGCGTCGTGGAAGGCGATGTCGCAGCGGACCATCTCGTGCTCGTCCGCGGCGCGCGCCATCCGCCCCACGGCCGTGTCGACCGCCGCCAGCCCCTCGGCCGGCGCGCGCTCGATCACCAGCGCGACGGCGAGCTGCTCGAGGGCCGCCCGCAGCGTGTCGAGCTCGGCGACGTCGGGCTCGGTCAGGGCCGTCACGGTCGCGCCGCGGTGCCACTCGCTGCGCGCCAGGCCTTCTCGTTCGAGCCGCAGGAGGGCCTCCCGCACCGGCCCCCGGCTGACGCCCAGCGCGGCGGACAGCTCCACCTCCCGCAGCTGGCTGCCGGGCGGGTAGGCGCCGTCGAAGATGGCGTCCCGGATCCGGTCGGCGACCTCGTCGGCCAGCCCCCGCCGTCGCGCGGGCACCACCCGGCCGGGTTCGCTCATCGCTGTCCTTCCTCCAGGCTTGTCCCAAAGTTAACATCGCCGGCCCGGCAGACCGTGCGCGACGGCTCAGGTCGGCCGCTCAGAGGTCCGAAGCGCGCCGGAAAGCCCGGCCGAGCAGCAGGACGGCGGCGAGCCCGAGCAGCCAGCCCAGCAGGAAACCGACGGTCAACGGCCACGGCGCCGAGGTCCGCCACCAGTGGTAGCCCGCGGACAGCAGCCCGGCGGCCAGGCTGAGGAAACCGACCCCCTCGAACGCCAGCCTGGTCGGGTGCAGGAAGTTCCAGCCGGTGACGCTGAACCAGCCGCGGGTCGTGGGCGCGGCCAGCGCCGACGTCCGCCACGACTCCCACCGGACCTGCCCGCCGAGCCGCTGCGCCAGCGACTCGCGAACGTAGCGGCGGATCAGCTTGATGTGGAAGTCGTGCAGGATGTACCGGCTGCCGAGCAGGTACGACGCGAACGGGACGAGCAGCAGCAGGGCGAAGGTCGAGGACGAGATCGCCACGCTGGAGATCGCGCCCGCCGACGCCAGCTGCAGGGCGAACACGTTCCACTGGATCGTCGAGCGCCGCTCGGTCTCGGTCCGGAGCGCGTTGTACTCGGCGAGCAGGATCTGGGTGCGGGCCGCCGGATCGACCTCGCCGTCCGGTGGGGGTTCGCCGGGCTGCGCCATGCGACCAGGATCGCACGGCAGGCATCCGGACACCGCCCGTTCGAGCATCGCCGGCCCCTGGTCACCGGGCGTGCCCGCAGCCCTCCCCCAGCCGGCTGCGGGCACGTCCCGTCGAGCAGAACCTGCCAGCGCCGCGCGAGCGGGTCAACGGGCCC
This sequence comes from Amycolatopsis sp. WQ 127309, assembly GCF_023023025.1. Lineage (NCBI taxonomy): Bacteria > Bacillati > Actinomycetota > Actinomycetes > Pseudonocardiales > Pseudonocardiaceae > Amycolatopsis > Amycolatopsis sp. WQ 127309. The sequence goes on along the minus strand of NZ_CP095481.1, from coordinate 6,810,961 downwards.
GAAAACGTTTCGCGCCCGGCCGAAACGTCGCCCGGCGGGAATGCCGGGCGCCCCGGCGGAAACCGCGTCCGACCAGCGCTATTCTCGCCGGGAAGGGGGTGCGCCCGGCATGTTGGAAATTCACTTCACGGACGCGGACCTGGCGAAGCTGACCATCGCCGAGGACGCCGACCCGATGTGGGAGCTGCTGATGAGCAGCTACCGGATCCGGCGACCCGAGGGTGAGCCCTTCTTCGGCCGGTGGCGCCGGGGGTCACGCTCCGCGGTCCCCGAGTCCGGGCGGCTGCTCATGGCCGCCGTGCCGCCGTACGGCTACTGCCCGGACTTCCTCACCCCGCCCGGCGCCCGCACGGTCGGCGACGGCATCGCCGCCATGCTCGAAACCCCGCCACGGGTCCTGGCCGCCGACGTCGCCGAGCTCGCCGCGCAGGGGACCCGCGTCCCGCCGTGGCTGCGCCGCCTCGGTGACGGCGAACCGCGCGAGCTGCGCCGGCTGGGCACGGCGCTGCACGACTACTACCGCCAGTGCCTCGCCCCGGACTGGCCGGCGGTCCGCCGCACCGTCGCGCGCGAGCGCCGCCGGCTGCAGTCCGGCCTTGATCGCGGCGGGCCTCAGCTGCTGCTCTCGACGCTGCACCCGGACATCGCGTGGAACCCGCCGGTGCTCCGCGTCCGCTTCCCGGTCGACCAGACGCTCCACCTGGCCGGCCGCGGCCTCCGGCTGCTCCCGACGTTCTTCGCCCACGGCATGCCGACGACGTACAAGGACCCGGGGCTGCCGCCGTCGCTCGTCTACTCGATCGGCCACACGACCCTGGACAGCGACGCCGAGCCCGGCCCGTCGCTGGCCGCGCTGCTCGGCCGGACCCGCGCCCGCGTCCTCATGACGGTGGCGATCACCCGCTGCAACACGAGCGAGCTGGCGGAGCTGACGGACATCGCTCTGGCCACGGCCAGCCAGCACGCGTCGGTCCTGCGGGCGAGCGGGCTGATCACCAGCACCCGGGCGGGCAAGTCGCAGATTCACGAGATCACCCCGCTGGGCCTGGGCGTGATCCGCGCCGGGTGACTCTTCCGGCCCTTGCCCTCGACGTTTCCCCGCGGTCAAGATGCGGTGGTGGAGAACGACCAACCCTGGCGGTGGGACGAATCGACGTGGCGCGGGCACGTCGAGCACGTCCGGGCGGGCCGCTCGCTGCGGCCCGCGTCGTGGCCCGGCGGCGCGAAGGTGGCGGTGGCGTTGTCGTTCGACTCCGACCACGAGACGCCCGCGTTGCGCGACGGCGACGTGCTGCCCGGCAAGCTGGCGCAGGGCGAGTACGGCGCGCGCGTCGGCGTGCCGCGGTTGCTGCGCCTGCTCGAGCGGTACTCCGCGCCGGCGTCGTTCTTCGTGCCCGCGGTCTCGGCGTTGCTGCACGACGGCGAAGTGCAGTCCTATGTGGACCACGGGCACGAGGTCGCGCTGCACGGCTGGATCCACGAACGCAACACCGCCCTCACCGGGGCCGAGGAGCGTGACCTCGCCTTTCGCGCCGCCGACGTCCTGGAGCGGCTCGCGGGCACCCGGCCGGCCGGCATCCGGACGCCGTCGTGGGACTTCTCCGCGCACACCCTGGCCATCACCCGCGAGCTGGGCCTGCGGTACGACTCGTCGCTGATGGCCGACGACGACTGCTACGAGCTCCTCGAACACGGCGAGCCCACCGGCGTCGTCGAGCTGCCGGTGGAGTGGATCCGCGACGACGCGCCGTACTTCATGATGGACCGGTTCGCCGCCCTGCGGCCCTACACGCCACCGCGCGGGGTGCTTTCGATCTGGCGCGACGAGTTCGACGCGGCCTACGCCGACGGCGGCCTGTTCCAGCTCACCATGCACCCGCACATCATCGGGCACCGCTCGCGGATCGCGATCCTCACCGAGCTGCTCGACCACATCACCGGCCACGACGGCGTCTGGTTCGCCACCCACGCCCAGGTCGTCGGCCACGTCCTCGGGGAGCGGCCGTGACGATCCCGCACGAGTGGGTGCGCGCCCACCGCGACGAGCTGCTGGCCGACGTCGCCGCTTACGTCGGCATCGAGACTCCCAGCGACGACAAGGAAAGCCTCGCCCGGGGACTGTCCTGGGTGGACGGCTGGCTGCGCGACCGGCTGGGCCCGCCCGCGTCGGTGCGCGACGTCGACGGCGGTGTCCACGGCGACGTCAAGGTCTACGACTTCGCCGGCGCCGGCACGCCGGTTCTGGTGCTGGCCCACTACGACACGGTGTGGCCGCTCGGGACGCTCGCGGACTGGCCGTTCACGGTGGACGGCGACCGCGCGACCGGGCCGGGGATCTTCGACATGAAGTCGGGCCTGGTGCACGCGGTGTGGGCACTGCGCGCGCTCGACGCCGCCGGGCTCCCCCGCCCGGCCGTCCGGCTGGTCCTCAACGGCGACGAGGAGATCGGCAGCCCGGCGTCCCGGCCGGTGATCGAGGAGGCCGCGGCGGGCACCCGCGCGACGCTGGTGTTCGAGGCGAGCGCGGACGGCGCGGTGAAGACCGCGCGCAAGGGCGTCGGCCTGTTCCGCGTGCGCGCCACCGGCGTCGAGTCCCACGCCGGGCTGGACCCGGCGAAGGGCGCGAGCGCGATCGACGAGCTGGCCCGGGCGGTCCTGGCCCTGCACGCGCTGGCCGACCCGGCCGCCGGGACGACGGTCAACGTCGGCGTGATCTCCGGCGGGACCAGGCAGAACGTGATCGCGGGCGCGGCGTCCGGCGAGGTCGACGTGCGCGTGTCGAGCGCGGCGGAGGCGTCCCGCGTCGACGCGGGCCTGGCGGCGCTCACGGCCCACGACCCCCGCGCGACGCTCGTGGTGGAGGGCGGCTGGAACCGCCCGGTGATGGAGCGTTCCCCGGCGACCGCGGAGCTGTACCACCTGGCCCGCGCGACGGCGGCGGAGCTGGGCGTCACGTTGGAAGAGTGCTCGGTGGGCGGAGCCAGCGACGGCAACTTCGTGGCGGCGCTGGGCCACCCGGTCCTGGACGGCTTCGGCGCGGTCGGCGACGGCGCCCACGCACGGCACGAGCACATCAGCGTCGAGGGGATGCTGGAACGAACAGCCTTGGCGGCCGCCGTCCTGCACCGCCTCGGCGAAAGCCGCTGACCCCAGGCGGTCCGGCGGACCAGGCCAAGTCCGTGAATGCCACATTGAGAGACCTAGTGTCCCTCGATGTGGCATTCACGGACTTCGGGCGTTACGGGCGCGAGAGGTCCTGGACCGTCTCCGCCGACAGGCGGGTGCAGCCGACCGCGCCCGGGTTGAGCAGCAGGTCCGTGCCCGGGCGGTCCGCCAGCAGCGCCGCCAGCTCCCCCGCGTCCACCGCTCGCCAGCCCGCCGTCCGGACCCGGTGGCGGTGGGCGGGCGCCGTCGCCACCAGCAGGCACGGGACGCCGTCGGGCGACGGTGCCGTCAAGGGCGCGCCCGACGCGTCCAGCGCCACCGCCGTCTCGACCTGGCGGAACACCGACGCCACCTGGGCGAACTCCGCGTCACCCACGGCCAGCAGCCGCAGAACCGCGTCCAGCGGGTCCGCCGGGCTGTCCGGGCCCGACGGCACGTACTCCGGGTTCGGCTCGAAGTCGCCGATCGAGCCGTCCGCCGCGGCCGGCCAGCCGCCGACCACGTGGGTCCGGTCGGGCGCCGACGGCTCCGGGGGCCACGCCGGGTCGACCAGCAGCACCCACTTCTCAGCCGTCATCACGCACCCCTCCCACCGCGGCCGTCAACCGGGCCGATCGTTCCGACGCCGCCTTCTCCTGTTCCTGATAGCGTCGCACGCCCTCCGCGATCCGCCACCGGTAGAGCCACGCGAGGTTCGTGACCCGGAACCGCCGCATCAGCCACAGCGCGCGCCGCGTGGGCTCGGGGTCGTCCACCGCGCCGCGCACCGCTTCGCGCATGACCCCGATCGGCAGATCCCCCTCGGCCAGTTCCCGGACCACCGCCGCGACCGCGCCGGCCCGCGTCTCGACGTCCGGCGACGCCAGGACGGCGTCCATCGCGACGGTCACCAGCCCCGGCCGCAACGCTCCGTGCCGGACCAGGGCGTCGATGGCGTCCGCGGCGGCGCCGACGTCCAGGCCGCCGGCCACCCGGGCCGCGATCTCCAGGACGTCGTCCCGGCCGACGACGGTGTCCGTGACGCCGTGCAGCTGCAGCAACGCGAACTCCTCGGCCAGCCCGGCCACGGCCGCGGCGTCGGCCGGACTCAACGCGCCATCGATCACGAAAGGCGCCGCACCCGGCGGAGTCACCGCGATCAGTTCACTTTGGACATCAGCCATCAGCTCATCCGGAACAACGGGCGCGGGCAAGCCGTCGCCGAGACGCTCCACAATAGACTCGGCAATCGAACGAGGCGTGTCCACAACAGAGGCACCCGGAACCAAAGGTCGATACACCAAGCCGTCCCGCCACTCGCCCTTGCCCACACCCGGGAAGAAGTCCGGGATGGACGGTCCGACCGGCCGCCACTTCCCGGATGCCGGATCGAACCGCCGGTCGACGACGTGCGTGACCGCAGCGAACTCCGGCGACGTCGCAACCTGAGCCAGCACCGACGTCCACAGCAGACCGGGGTTCTCGTGCGACTCCACGGCGTCCGCGACACTGTCCAAACGCAACACCGGCAGCCCCGAGCGCAGCCGCCCGACGATCTCCCCGACCGCCGGGTCGATCCGCAGCCGCGTCGAAGCGAAAGAGATCTCGACGTGCCCGCCGTCGCCACCACGGATCTTCACCGGGACGCGAGCCAGGACGTCGTGCGCGAGGGCCTCGCCGAGGTGCCCGGCCAGGGCCTTCGCGACCGAACCGGCGCCGGTGCCGGTGACGCTGATCGCGGGCAACGGACCGTCGCCGGTGTCGGCCACGAGCACCGCCCGCGCGAGTTCACGCGCACCGGCGGCCAGGCCGGTGTCCCGGTGCCCGAGATGCCGGTCGACGACCGCGCGGACGACGTCGGGCTGTTCGTGCTGCGCCAGCACCGACGCGGGATCGCGCAGCGCCAAGGTCGTCGCGACGGCTTCCCGCACGACCTCGAGAGTCCGCGCGCGATCGGCCAGCGGCACCAGTCCCGAGGCGGGCTCCGGACGCGCGTACTGCCAGTCCTTGCCCAGCGCCTCGGCCAGTTCTTCGACGACGGCGCCGGTGTCGACGGGCTTCCCGAACGTCGTCCAATGCCCGCCGCGGACGACGGCCGTGAACGCGTCGTCGGTGGCGCCGAACAGCGGCGCCGACGGCTCGTCGCCGTCGCGGCGGTTGGCGAGCACCGAGTCCGTGGCGGCGTGCACCGGCAGGCCGGAAGCCGCGTGGAAGTCGAAAGCGACCCCACCCGGTCCGGGACGGCGGCCGGCCGCGCACGGGAAGAGCGTCACCGATTCCGGTCGCGCGGAACCAAAGGAGGACGTCACCAACCGGGCCAGGGTGGCCCCGTCGACGAACACCGCGCGACGCTCACCGTCGACCTCGGCGAAGACCTTGGCGCGGGTCTCTTCACCGTGCCCGGTGACGAGGAACGTCTTCCCCCGCGCGAGTTCGTCGGCCCACGGCGCGCGGACCAGCACGCCGCCCTGCCCCGGTCCGCGACCGCGCAACGACGGCTGCGCGCCCGACGCGAACTCGCGCATCTCGTCCGGCGCGGCCTCCACGATGAGGTTCTCGCCGGTGGTCTGCGACAGCCAGGCCTGCACCTTCGCCGCCTCGTCCGGCTCGAGGAAACTGACCCCGCGAACCTCGCCCGACGCGTCCCGCAACAAAGTCGCCGTGGGCGCGTCGAACTCGACCGTCGTCCCCGGTTGATCGGCCAGTTCTCCCCTGAACCGCTCGCCGAAGGTCGCGAAGTGCCCGCCGTCGGTCACGGTCGTGAAGCCGCGGGTGGCGCCGGTCGCCTGGCCCAGGGTCGCCGACGGGCGGCCGAACAGCGCCGGCTCGGTCGGCGCGTGCACCTGCAGCGGGCCGCCCAGCTCGGTCAGCGCCCGCTGGAAGTCGTGAGCGACGCCGCCCGGGCCGTCGAGCTTGCCGGTGGCGCACGCGATGAGCGTGATCGACGGCCGCGCGGACCCGGCCGCCTGCGCGAACGGCTTCGACGCGGCGAGGATCTTCGCGAACGACGCGCCGTCGACGCGCACGGTCCGCCCGCCCAGCAGCGTGAGCTTCACCGACTGCGGCCGGCCGTGCGCCATGACGAACAGCGTGCCCGGGTCCCACGGCGCGGGGCTCTGCGACGCCCACTCGCCGAACGCGCGGCCGTCGAGGTCCGGCTTCGCGCCGTTCTCCCGGGCGTCACGCAGCAGCGGCGCGGTCCGCTCCGGCGTCGCGCCTTCGGGCAGGGAACCGACGGTGTCGGAGTGGTCGTCCGCCCAGTCGCGTTCGATGTCGGCGGTGTGCTCGGCGGCGGGCAGGAACGACACCGCGACGACCCGGCCGGACCGGTCGGTGACCGGGCGGGCCTCGATCTGGGAGACGTCGAAGTCGTACGGCAGGCCGGTCCCGGTGTCGACGCCGGTGACGGTGTCCTGCGCCAGTACGGCGTCCACTGTGGATGGATCGAACGCGTCCACCTGCCGGTCCAGCTCGCGCTTGGCGTCCCACCACGCCTGCCGGGCTTCATCGGCCTGACGGCGAGCTTCGACGACCTCGTCGAGCGCGGCGTCCCGGCGGGAGATCTGGTCGGCGCGGTCGTTGCGGTGGTCGTCGAGCACGGCGGCGAGCCGTTCGGCCCGGTCCTGCGCCGCACCGCGTGTCCGGGTCAGTTCCGGCTGCGCGGCCCGGATCGCGGCCGCGTCCTCCAGGGCCTTCCCGTGCGTGGCGAGGAAACCCCGCTGCTCGTCGGAGCCGGGTTCGGCGGCCCCGGCCAGGGTGAGCGCCTGGTCGGCGACGTCGTTCAGGCGCGAGATCTCCGCGTTGCCCGCGCGCAGCCGCGCCCCGGCGTCACGCGCGTCGGTCTCCGCCGCCGCCAGTGCGTCCCGCAGGGCCTGGATGACGTCGGTCGAGGTGTCGACGCCGAGCGCCGGGCCGTCTTCGGTCAATCGACGCGCGCCTTCGCGTTGGTCGAGCCACCGGTCGTCGGCACCGCGTTGCGCCTGGGCGACCGCCTGTTCGGCGGTGCGCCACGCCTCGGCGGCGTCCTTCACCGCGTCCTGGGCCCGGCTCAGCGTGTCCGGCAGCTTCGCCTTCAGGAACGCTTCGACATCGGCGTCGGTCATCCGCACCAGCGCCGACGACGGCACCTTCACCTCGACCGCCGCGGTCCGCCCGCCGCCGAGGTCGGCGACCACGCGGTACTCGACGTCGAAGCCGACCAGCCCGGTGCGGCCCTTCGGCTTGCCGGTCACCGACCGGTCGCCGGCGGACGTCGACGACGTCGGGTCGGTGCTCGCGTCGGGCGAGCGGGTGTCGAGGCCGCCCCACGAGTGCGCGTTCTGCCCGGGGTCGGTGACCCCGCCGCCGCCGAGGTTGTGCTGCTGCTCGGAACTCGACGAGGCCTTGGCCTCGCCGGTGAAGGTCGCCGTCTCGGTCGCCGAGTGCTCCAGTTTCACGCTGTCGCTCAGCCCGGCGAGCTTCGGGTTGACGACCCGCGCGTAGACCTTGACCGTGCCGTGGCCGTTGCGCAGCACGGCGGCTTCGTGCAGCTCAGGGACGTCGAGCGGGCCCTTGACCAGGTCGGGCAGGTTCGCCTGGAGCATCTCGTTGGTGACGGCGGACGCGAGCGTGGTGTTGCCGATCAGGCCGTCACGCGCGCCGGCGGTCCGCAGGGCCTGCCGGGCGGCCGCGCGCACCTCGGCGGCACCGCGCAGGCCCTCGGTCGTCGCCGACGCCGGCAGCGCGCCGTGCCCGCCGTCCTGCCAGGTCTTCAGGTCGGCGTCGGTGAAGGTCTTGACGTTGGTCGCCGCCGCGTTGTGGTCCTTCGGCGCGGCCCCGGTGGTGATCTTCTGGTCGTCGGCGGCCGCCCGGACGACGAGGTCGGTGTCCTGCGAGGTGACCGGGAACGTCCTGTCGCCGCGCGTGACGACCAGGTCGAACGTCACCTTCGCCCGGTACCGCACCGCGGGCCCGCTCGAGGACGCCGTCTTCGACGTCGTCTTCGTGCCGGTGGCGGTCGTCTGGTCGGTCTTGGTGCGGGTCCCGGACACTCCCTTGTAGACACCGTCGTAACCGCTGACCTTCGCGTGGCTGTCGGTGAAGAGGCCGCGCCCGGCGCCGCGGAACTGGCCGCCGTAGGACGAGCCGTGGCCCGCGTTCTCCTTGGCCGTCGCGGTCGCGCTGACGGCGTGGTCGATCTCGCTGCCGTCGTGCGCCACGTCCAGGAACTCGGTCTCGGTGACGCGGGCCTTGAGCAGCACCTGGTAGGTGTCGGTGGTGACGACGCCCGGGTCGTGCAGGACGAGCGGCACGCCGCCGTCGAGCGCACCATCCACAAGGGACGTGACGCTCTCCGGTGACGCCGCGTCCAGCATCCGCTGCAGGTTGTTCATCGAGTCGTCCAAAACGGACTTCGGCAGCAGCCGGTCGCCGGTCTTGCCGAGGGTCGCGCGCGCATCCCGGATGAGTCCACTGAGGTCCGGCGCGTCCTCGACGACGGCCGCGCCCAGCGCACTCGACGTGCCGCCGACCAGGGCGGGCGCGGTGAGCGTGCCGGGCGCCGGGGTGCGCGGCTCGACCGACGGGAGCAGGCCCTGCTCGCGGGCCTGGTCCTCGGTCATCCGGACGAACACCGCGCCCGGCAGCTTCACGTCGGCCCCGGCCCGCGACTTGCCGCCGTTGACCACGCTCTCCTGCCGCGTCTCGGCGACGAGCCGCACGTCGGCGTCGTACTGCACCAGCACGGTCCGGCTGTCGGACGGCGCGCGGCGGACGTGGTCGACGCTCGCGCTCAGCTCGGCCGACGTGCCCTTCGTGCGGCTCCACGGGCTCCACTTGGCCGAGGTGTACAGCTGACCTTGGCCGTGCGGGTCGCTGCCGTCGGCCCGGATGGTCATGCCGAACTGGGCGTTCGCCTCGACGGCCTGCTTGCGGGACTTCTCGTACCCCGCTTTGGTACCGCCGGCGAACGTCGTGTCGCTGCCGCCCGCTTCGGAGGTCATGACGAGCTTCGGGTTGCTCAGCTCGACGTTCATCCCGAGCCCGCCGACGCGGTCGGCGACGCGACGTTCGTAGCGGAACCCGCCCGAGCGCGCACCCTGACGAAGGAACCGCGGGAGGCCGGAGCGGAACGTCTGCGGCGAGAACATCCGGTCGATCCGCTTGCGGGCCTCGCCGCCGGGCAGGCCGAGGACGCCGTCGCCGCCCGCGGCGCGGCCGAGCTGCCGGACCGCTTCGTCACGCAGGGCTTCAGTGTTCGCGACGGCTTCGACGTGCAGGAACTTCGGCGCGGGCGGCCGGTCGGCCCCGAGCAGGGCGTCGAGTTTGGGCGCGGTCTCCAGGTCGACGGCCGTGGGTTTGCCGGGCGCGAACCGCGTCGGATCCGTCTTCGGCGCCGAGCCGTCGCTGACCCAGAGGTCGACCTGACCGGCGATCTTCGGCAGGCCGTCGCCGGTCTTGGCCACTATGGACACTCGCGGCGTCTGGCGGAACGGCGATCCCGGCGTCAGCTTCTTCACCCACGGGCGGTGGCGGGTGTGGCTGGTGATCTCGACCTCGAACTCGACGTCGTGCTCGAACACCTGCGCGTCCGGGCTGCCGCCGATACCGGTGGTGGTCGTGGTGGTGGGGCCGCCGGAGTTCTTCCAGGTCGTGGTGTCGGAGTACTGCACCGGCGTGACGGTCGGGCTGATGCCGAGCGACGTCAGCGGCGTCGTCTTCGGGATCATCATCCGGCCTTCGAGCCCGACACTCCAGCCCTTCTCCGTCGTCGTGCTGCTGCTCAAGGTGGGCGACGTCGCGGTGCTGCCCTTGACCGACCGGCCGGTGGCCTGCCCGAGGTGCCGGCCCGGCGACAGCTTCGCCTTGACCGTGACGCTCAGGTACTCGTCGGTGAACAGGCCGCGCCGCTTGAGCTGCGTCGACACGCCCGGCCCGAGCAGATCGTCCATTTTGGACCGTAGCGCGGCCGGCGAGAAGGTCGCGGTGATCTTGCGGAGGTTGCCCAGCCGTTCGGCGGTGTCGGCGCCGGAGCCCTTCGAGACGTCGCGCTGGAGCTTGTCGAAGCGCGGCAGGAACTTCGCGAAGCCCGGGCGTTCGCGCAGGGTGTTCTCGATCTGGGCCTGGACCTTCGTCGCGGGAGTGAAGGTGCCCGCGCGGACGTGCCCAGCCGCCGCGGCCGCGGCGAGGTACGGCGGCTCGAACCGCTTCTCCCCCGGCGTGACCTTGTCGCGCGTGCCGTCCGGCACCGGCAGGCCCTGCGCCTTCGCCTCCGGCAGTCCCATCCGGACATACGCGGTGGCCGGCACCGTGATGGTCTCGCCGCTCGACGTCGTCACCGCGAGGTCCACGGTCACCTTGTAGAGTCCGATGTCCCCCTTGGCGTTCAGGTTGGTCTTGGTGGTGACGCTCGTGCCGCTCTGCGACGTCTGCGTGACCTTGGCCGACGCGCTCGCGCTGACGCCGGCGACCCCGCCGACGGCGCCGGGGATGTAGGCCCCGCCGCCGAAGATCCCGTTGACGTCACCGCCGGACTTCGAGGCCGCCGACGTGCTCCCACCGGCGACGGCGGAGTCCGTGAGCTTCACCTCGGAGTCGCCGGGCACGGTGCCGAGCAGCTCGACGCCGGTCGGCTTGGCTCGCAGCTCGACGGCCTCGCGGTAGGAGCCGTGCGGGCTGGCCAGGTCGTTCGACACCACCGGTGAGCCGGACAGCGCGGTGCCGAGCACCTGCCGCAGGCCGCCACCGCTGACGAACTCGCGCAGCGCCGAGCGGCCCGGCGCGCCGAACTTCGTCACCGACGGGTGCAGTTTGCCGCTGACCTGGTCGAAGAACGCCTGCTCGTCGAGGAGCACGGCTTCCGGCGCGAGGAACTCGACGCGCTCGGCCCAGTCGTCGCGCGGGGTGGCGTCCTTGGTTTCGTGGGTCTCCAGGCCGGCGAGATCGGTGGGCACCAGGAGCCGGACGCTGCCGTCCACTTCGGACCCGGTCTGCCCGCCGGTCTGGGTGGTCACGGTGATCCGGTACTTCACCGGGACGTCGGCGTTCCGCAGGTCACCGGCCGAGCGGATGACCCGCTGCTCGGTGCCGGTGCTGGTCGAGGTGTGCTCGACGGCGGGCGACGCGAGCTGCGCCGACGCGCCGACCGAGGCATAAGGCCCGGCGGGGAACAGCCAGAACACCGACGTCCCGACGCTGCCCGTCGTCGTGTCGGCGTTCGGGTCGCCGTGCGTGGTCTCGTGCTTGTTCGTGACGTCGCCGGCCGCGGGCGTCGCGTCGGTGATCTGGTCCGCGGCGACGGAGGCCAGGTCCGGTTCGGCCTGGACGCGGACCTCGAACCACTTCTCCCCCACCCGCACCATCGACGCCTTGCCCGCGCCGAGGAACGACTCGAAGCCGCCGCCCTTGAGCGAACCGGTGATGGCGTCGACACCCTCGGGCCGGCCGTCGGCCAGCGGGCTCAGCAGCTGCTCGATCCGCGTGCCGACCTCGTCGGCGCCGCGGACGTCGACCGGGGCGAGGGCGCCGAGCGCGCGGCCGTCGCGCGCGTACTCCGGCAGCCGGGCCCGGAGCGGCCGGGTGTCGGGCGCGTCGTCGACCAGGACGTCGTCGCGGTGCGCCGGGTCCCAGCCGGCGATGAGCCGGTCGAAGAACTCAGCGCGCTGCGGGGCGTGCTGCCGCAGGTGATCCGGGTCCATGAAGTAGTACTTGGCCGTCTCGGCCATGTCCTCGTGGACGTTGGTCGCGCCGTACTTGCTGATCGGGCGTTCGCCGGCGAACGCCGGGTAGCCGTCGGCGTCCCAGTGTCCGGTGTGGACGTTGAACTCGGCCTGGCTTCCCTTCACCGCCTTGAAGATCCGCTCGGCGGCCTTGCCGGACAGCTCGTTCTCGAGCCGGGTGAAGACGTCCGGGTGGGCTTCGGTCAGCCCGTTCACGAACTCCGAGCGGCGCGGCGAGCGCGTCGCGAATCCACTCGGGTCCAGCAGGTGGGACTTGAGGGCGGCCTTGAAGTCGGCGACGTCGTCGCGGATCTTGGGGTCGGCCGGCGGTTCGCCGCCGGGCTCGCGGTGCGGCGAGCCGTCGGCGTTCCAGCTGCCGACGTGCTTGCTGTAGTCGTCGAGGGCGTAGGAGAGCAGGCCGTGGGCGAGTTCGTGGGTGACCGTGCCCTCGATGCCGCGGTGGCCGCCGCCGAACTCCCTGTTGATCACGCCCATCGCGTAGAGGTTCACGGTCCCGTGCGAGGCGAGGTACTCCGCGCGGGCCGTCGGCGCGATCTGGCCGCGTTCGACGCCGAACGACACGGCCGCGAAGTGCCGGACCTCCTGCTCGGCGTGCGCGCGGCTCGAGTGCGCCCGGCGCTCACCGAGGATCGGGGCGTAGTGCTTCAGGGCGTCGTCGATCGCGCGCGTCTCGTTTTCGCTGAACTCACGCGGCTTGACGCGGGCCAGCACGGTCGGCTTGGCCTGCGGGTTCGTGTCGTGGACGGCGCGGACGCCGCGGGCCGGGTCGCGGTCGGTGCCGTCGGGGCCAGGATCGGTGTCCCCCACCAGCACGGTGCCGTCGTGCACCGCGTCGTCGAACAGCTTCGCCAGTTCCTGGTACTTCTGCTCGTACGGCGTCTTCCCGCCGTCGCGGGGGTCGTTCGAGTAGGCGAACCGGTGCTCGCCGGGGACCCGGACGTGGTCGCCACCCTCGACGGCCAGGCCGGTCAGCTTGTCGTAGCCGTCCTGGACCTCGCCGGTGGTGTCGTTGACGAACTTCGCCTGCGGGCTGTAGGAGGAGAAGTCCGCCTGGTAGTACTGGTGGAACTCGCGGAACAGGTCGCGCACGTCGGACGCGTTCGGCGTGCGGCCGTCCGGCGTCTTGGCCCTGTGGGCGAGAGCTTTGACGAACGTGTGAACGTCCGTTGCGGACACACCCATGTCGCGGAAGTAGAAGCCGAACGGGTCGGAGTCGACGAACGCCCGCGCGATCTCGAAGTCGCGCTTGGACGCCCAGAGTCCTTCGTGGCGGTTCATGTGCTGGACCGCGCCGCGGTGTTCCGGCTCGCGGTCGTGGCTGACCTGGGCGTCGCCGTACTGGTTCTTGGAGTTCACCTTGTCCGCGTCGTGGAACAGGATCGCCTTCGCGATCGCGTCCCGCGACACGAACCGGCCGGCGTCCGGCTGCCCCTGGGTCAGGGTGAGGTACTGGTTGAGCACCATCTGGGCGTGCTCGCCGAAGGTGTTCGGCTTCGTCTGGCCCGGCGCGCGGTCCGGGCGGCCGTCGGCCTGCGGCTTGACGGTCTCGGCGAACTTGCGCGCCAGCGTGCCGCCGGAGTCCACATCGGACACAAGCTGGTCGACGATCTTCTTGGCGGACTCCGGTTTCGGGTCCGCCAGCGCGTCCTCGATCGTCGAAGCCAGGGCGTGACCCGCGGTCTGGTGCCGGGCGAACACGGCCGGATCGTTCTTCTGGGTGTAGCCGCGGGTGTGCTCGGCCTGCCAGCGGCCGAACTCGTTCGCGAACGGCGTGCCGTCGATGCCGTCGTCGGTCAGGTCGGTTTCGCGGGTGTCGAAGTCGGCCTTGATCCGGCGTTCGTCGGTGGCGATGGCCGAGCCGATCTCGGCCTGGGTCGCGAAGTCGGGCAGCCGGTCCATGAAGGCGTCGGCGTCTTCGTGGGTGACGGGGTCGAACCGGGCGTTGTGCAGCAGGTCCGGGTCGCGGACCTCCGGGCCGACGGCGTTCGCGAGGTTCTTCCGGAAACCGGGGTCGGCGAGCTTGCCCGCGTTCTTGCGGCCGAGTTCCTTGGCGAGGGCGTCGGCGACGTCGTTCTGCTTGGCCTGGAAGTGGGCGCGCAGGGCGTCGGCGTCAAGGCCGACCAACGACGTCTTCGTGACCGGGTGCATCGCCTTCGGGACGACCTGGGCCTTGAGCTGCGCGGCGAAGACGTCCGGAGCGATGGTGACACCCGGCTTGGCGAGCAGCTTCTTGAGGCCGGCGTTCTTGCCGAGGTCGTCGGCGATCCCCTTGGTGAACGCCTCGGCGCGCGGACCGCTGAGGTAGCCGCGTTTGCCCTGCTTGAGGCCGTCGAGCTGGGTGCCCCGGGTGCCCTTGAGCGCGTCGAAGTGCTCGCGGACGGTCTGGTGGACGATCTTCGCGACGTCCGGTCCGAACGTCCCGGTGTCGCCGAGTTCGCTGGTCAGCCGGTCGGTGACGGCCTTGGTGACGACGTCCGCGGCCTTCGCCGCCACCTGCGGGTCGGTGGTCATCGCGGCGCGGATGTTGTCGAGGGTGTCACGCCGGGCGTCGCCCATCGCCTCGGCCAGGACCTGGTTCGGCAGCTTCAGGCTGTCCTTGACCTCGCCGAGAACGGCGTCCTTCAGCTCCTTCGAACCCACGGGGACGCCGTCGGGAGCGTGCTGCCGGACGGCCGTGTCGATCGCCGCGCCGATCCCGTCGGAGAGCTGCCCGACGGTGGCGCGCCCGGGGCCGTGGGTGTTGAGGAAGACGTTCATGTCCTCGGTGCGGCGCGCCTTGCTGTCCGGGCTCGCGTGCCCGGTGACGTCCGGGATGCTGTCGCCGGCCGGGGTGAAGAACAGGTCGGGCGAGTTCTTCCAGGTGTGGTAGTGGTTTCCGAGCGTCCGGGCGAGGCCGCGCAGCGCGGCGGGGTCGTTGCGGAAGTACTTGCGGCCGTCCGGCGTCCAGCTGAACCACGGGTCGTTCTCGCGCCCGAGGGCGGCGGAGTCGAAGTCCGGGCTGATGCCGAGCCGGTGGTAGAGGTCGGCGAGGTCCTCCTGCCGGCCCGCGACGTCGGGCATCTGCCGGTCGTGCCCGCCCGGGGTGTACGTGACGAGCGAGCCCTTGAGCGCTTGCTGCTGGAGCGCGTCGAAGTCTTTGCCCCGCAAGCCGAACTGGTTGGTGTCGCCGTTCTGGTCGACGTTCATCGAGAGGCTGTTGCCCTGGGAGTGCGCCTCGACGGTGGCCTGCTCGCTGACCTTCGTGAACGTGTCGAGCGGCACGAGGAACGACCGCAGGACCGGCTGCATCCCGGGTTTGCGGTTGACGTCGTGCTCGTACTTCGCCGTCCACTGTAGAGCCCGCAAGGGCCGTCCGCCGCCGACCCAGAAGACTTTCGAACCCTCTTTGCCGTCACCGCTGAACGGATGGACGTGGCCGTCGGCGTCCTGATGAACGTCCTTGAACTCCGAGCCGCGCGCGGCCGGCGTCAGGATCGCGGTGTAGAGACGGACGTGGTGCTGCCCCTTGACCGTCTCGATCTCGAACTCGCCACGGTGCACGACCTTGCGGCCTTCTTCCGTGCGCAGCACGGTCGAGCCGGGATAGCTCACATGTGGACGTCCGATGTGGACGTTTTCCTTGGTACCGAGATAAGCAGGCTTCCCGTCCACAGTGGTCTGGATGATGTGGACCGGGCGGCCGGTCTCCGGGCCATGACTGGTCCAGTTTCCCCGGCTGTCGAGCACGTGGACGTGAACATCGGCGGCCTCGGCGAGCGTGTCGAGGTTCGTTTCGTTCTTGTTGCCATCGAGAGCGGCAGTGATCCGGGCGTGCTCGTTGGGCGCGTTGTCGGACAGACTGGCGGCGACGGCCTCACGGAAGTTGTCGTGCGGCGTGTCCCCGCCGACGAGCACGGGATCCATGCCGTGCACGCCGAGAACGGTGTGCTGCGGCGGCGGCAGAACACGTCGATCGAGCACCTGCCCGGAATGCGGATCGTCCACGGTCACCGTGTTGACGGTGATGGGCGCCCTGGCCGGACTGTGGTGATTCGACGGCGACTTCGCTTGCCCTGACGGGGGTTCGGAACGCGGGGTGAACGTGACGCCGGGGTCGCCGAGATGATGGTCGTGAATCGTCGCGGTGTCGGAGATCTCCTGGATCTTGGCGAGGTTCTGCTCGGTGAGCGTCGAGTCGGCCCAGGCGTCCGGCCCCATCACGCCGGGCTGGTCGTCGCGGTGGAACAGCAGCCGATCGTCGTGGTAGCCCTCGCCGAGGCCGAGGTAGTGCATGACCTCGTGGGTGAGCCCGGTCTTGGCGTCGTGGACATCCCAGTGGGTCTGATCGGTCGGCCGGGCTCCATCCACTGTGGAGTCGTGCACGTCGACCGGCACGCCGCGGCCGCGGTCACTCTGCCAGTCGCCGTCGACCGGCCCTTGCGGAGTCCGGACGTCGACGGTGACGTGCAGCTGGTCGCCACCGGGCAGGCGGTTGCCCTGGTTGACGGTGGCGTCGAGGTGCTTTTGGAGGTCCTTCGCGAGCTGGGCGCGGGCTTCGGGCGTCACCGAGCCGGAGTTCGAGGTCAGGTCGAGCGGGACGGTGAAGTCCTGGACCCAGCCACCATCCTCGGTCTCGTAGCGGCGGACGTCGTAGCGAATCTGGGTGATGGTGCCGTCGAGTTCGCCGTCCTTGAGGCCGTCGCCTTCGAACTGCTGCGAGATGGACTTGGCAGGATCAAAGCGCTCGGAGACCAGCCGTGCAGGCGGAGCGGAGTCCCGACGGCGGGTGTCGGTTGTCTTCTTGGTCTCCGATGTGGACTGTCCGACGTGGACCTTCGGCGGTGCGTGGGACGGGCTCTGGTGGCCGGTCGGCGCAGGCAGATTGACGGCATTCTCGGCCCCTGGATCGCCGTTCGCACTGATGACCGGGTTCTTCGCGCCATCCTTGGTGGCCGCACCCGCTTCGGACGTGACAAAGCGGGGCACAGAATCAGTCTTGATCGCCGAGGGCGGCACAACCGGGCGAGGCTGCGCCGTGCCGGCACCACTCTTGCTCGCACCGGGACCTACATCGCTCGGCCCAGTCCCGGTCACCGACCGGAGACCACCCTTGGTAGGCCCGGTCTCAAAACCGGCCTTGGCCGACCCGACCCCGAGGGCCGGCCGCGGACCGTC
This sequence comes from Amycolatopsis sp. WQ 127309, assembly GCF_023023025.1. Taxonomy (NCBI): domain Bacteria; kingdom Bacillati; phylum Actinomycetota; class Actinomycetes; order Pseudonocardiales; family Pseudonocardiaceae; genus Amycolatopsis; species Amycolatopsis sp. WQ 127309. Next base: position 6,793,946 of record NZ_CP095481.1, on the reverse strand, counting down.
CTTGGCCGTCCCGGTCACCGCCCCACCCGGCTCAGCCCCGACGACCGGCTCGGGAACAGGCTTGACACTCCCCATCGCCGAGGCCGGGTCGACACCGGTCTTGGCCGATCCTGTCGCCGCGGGGCCGGCATTCGCCGGTCCATTCCCGGTGACCGGCCGGGCATCGCCCTCGACCGGTCCAGAGCCCGTGATCGACCCGGAGTCGACCTTCGCCGGTCCATTCCCACTGACCGGCCGGACATCACCCTCGACCGGTCCAGAGCCAGTCGTCGACTCGGGCTTGACCGGCCCGGCGGCCGCCGTCGGATGTGCATCGGCCTTCACCGGTCCAGGACCGGTTGACGGGTTGGGGCTGCTCTGGGCCGGCCCGGTTCCCGTAGCCGGCTCGGAGCTGGTCTGGGCCGTCCCAGACCCGGGACCGACCTCGGCAGCTCCGACATCGGGGGTCGGGTGGGCGTTGGCCGCGGAAACACCGTCGGTCGCCGGTCCGGTGTTCGGCTGTTGAAGGCTTGATGTGAGGCCCGGCGTCGGCGAGCCTGCCGCAGCCACCCCGCCGATGCTTCCCGCCACCGACGGCGGCGCGGGTGTGGAGGAATGAGCGTCCGGTGGGGTGAGTCCCGGCAGTCCGCTTTCGGTGGTGGTCGGGCGCCCGTGCGAAGGACCGGGTGCGGGATTGCCGCCCGCGGTGTTGTTCACCCCGGTTCTGGGCGTGCCGGCTCCTGGCGGGTTTGATGTCGTACTGGAGGCGTTGCTCCCCGGGCTGCCCGTGGCGGAGGAGTTCGTGCCGGTGCTTCCGGTACCGGGAGCGCTGAAATTCGAGTTGCCGTTCGCGGACATGGTGGTGCCAGTGCCACTCGTACCCGGAGCACCGAAACGTGAATTGTCGGTCGCGGACAGGTTCGTGCCGGTACCACTCGTACCCAGTCCGGAACCGGGAGCACCGTAGCTGCCCGTGGCAGGCAGGTTCGTGCCTGCGCTGTTAGCACCCGGGCCGGTACCGGAAGCGGTGATACCCGAGTTGCCGGTGGTTGCCGGGGTAGTACCTGCGCTGTTCGCGTCCGGGCCGCTACCGGGAGCGGAGATACTCGAGTTGCCCGTGGCCGGCGGGTTCGTGCCCGCGCTGTTCGCACCCGGGCCGGAAGCGGTGATACCCGAATTGCCGGTGGTTGCCGGGGTAGCACCTGCGCTGTTCGCGTCCGGGCCGCTACCGGGAGCGGTGATACCCGAGTTGCCCGTGGCCGGCGAGCTCGGGCCTGCGCTGTTCGTACCCAGGCCGGTACCGGAAGCGGTGATACCCGAATTGCCGGTCGCTCCGGTACCGGCGGACGTGCCCGGCCCCGTGGCACCCGGGTCGGTGGCAGTCTGCGGTGCCGTGCTCGAAGTGCCGTTCTGGTCTTGCGAGCCACTGCCGCCGGTGCTGCCCGGGGCTTCGACGGGCGTCACCGCGCTGGAACCGTTCGGGCCCAGGCCGGACGGGTTGCCCGTAACCGGGTTCACCGAACCGTTTGTGCTGGTGCCCGTGTTCTGGCCGGCACCGGTTGCTTGGCTCGTCGAGCCGGTGCCGGTCGTACCGGGTCCTTGGCCCACAGAGCCGGTGCCCGTTCCTTGACTGGCGGCGGGGGCGGGCCCTGGGGAAGGTGCGGTCGCACCCTGCTCGACCGCACCTTCCGTACCCGGGCCGGAACCGCCCGGCGCCGACGGGACGCCCGTGCCGGAGCCCACCACTCCGGTCGAGCCCGGGCCGCCCGGCGAGGTGCCGGAACCGGACGAGCCCACACCCCCGGACGGCCCAGAACCACCCGTCTCCGCACCGGTACCCGTCGAGTCCGTTCCGGTTCCCACACCCGAACCGCTCGTGCCGACGCCGGAATCGGACCCGCCCGCTCCCTGCCCCACCCCGGCTGAGCCGGACGCACCTGGACCGGAGCCGATCCCACCCGAACCGGCCTGACCCGGGTTGGCGCCGGCCCCACTCGCGCTGGACTGATCCGAACCCGCGCCGGTCGAGCCAGGTTGACCCGAACCCGCACCAGCCGTACCGAGCTGACCCGAACCCGCATCGGACGAACCGAGCTGACCAGCCCCAGAGCCGATCCCACCCGCGCCGGCACCTGCTCCGCTCGAACCAGGCGCACCGGAACCGGTATCGGCTCCAGGACCGGAGCCTGTCCCACTCGAAGGAGACGCACCCATCCCCGCCGAACCAGTCCCCGCTCCGCCGGTACCAGGCGCACCCGAACCGGACCCGCCGGTTCCGGTACCCGTCCCTCCCGGAGCGGGGCCACCGACACCAACCGCACCCGGGCTGTTCCCGGACCCGCCCGAACCAGAGCCGCCCGTCCCGGAACCGGCCCCGCCCAGAGCCGGGCCGCCTGTCCCCGAACCCGCCCCGCCCGAACCCGGACCACCCGTCCCGCCCGAACCCGGACCACCCGAACCCGGACCGCCGCTTCCCGAACCGGACCCACCGGAACCCGAGCCCGGCGCCGGCGGTGCGTCGATCGGACCGATGTTCCCCTTGTCGAACCCCACGTCCCCGACGTCCTTGGGCCCAGCCCCTTCAGCCCCCGGCCCGCCCCCGGTCAGCTTGTCGTGCAGCGACTCCCCCGCGTGGTGCGCCCCGTGCGTCGCCGCGCCGCTCAAGCCGCCGTTCAGCGCGCCCCAGCCCAGGCTGTCCAGGTCGCCGCCGAAGGCTGCCGCTCCCGTCAGGCCGACCACCACCTCCGTCGCGGCCTCGTTTCCCGCCTCGCCCCAGACGTTCTTCGAGAACTTCGTGCCGAACTTGCCGTCGACCTTGCCGAGACCGTTGCCCGCCACGTGTGCGAACGCGCCGCCGACCGCGCCCAGTGCCGCCGACTGGCCGATCGACTTCCAGTCGAACCCGTTGCGGTTGCCCTGCGCGATCTGGATGAACTGCGCCAGCATGTCTTCCGCGACCTCTTCGGCCGCCTCCTGCGCCGCCTCGCGGGCGATGCGGGCCAGCAGGCTCGTCAGGCGCTGGACGAGCGTGCGCTGCACCGTCACCACCGCGGTCCGGCCGGCCGCCATGATCTCCGGGACCAGCGGCGCCGTGAACGGGTTCGTCAACGCCCACAACACTTCCGCGGCCGTCACGGCGATCGAGATCAGCATGCCGTACTTGGCGTTCTCGACGTTCAACGCTTGCTCTCGCAGCGACGCCGCCTGCGCCCGCGCGCGCTGGACGTAGTCCGCGCCCAACGTGCTCAGGTTGCGCGAGAAGTCCGAGAAGTTCTGCTGGACGTCGCCGCCGACGTTCGCCGTCACGTGCTGCGACAGCTGGTTGAAACCCTGGCCCGCCGCCGCGATGTCGCGCGCGACCTGGTCCCACTCCGCGGCCAGCTCGCGCAGCTTGTCCTCGTCGCCCTGCGGCCAGGCGTCACCCGCGATGATGTAGAAGATCCAGTTCAGGCTGGGATCCACCATCAGGCTCATCGCGAGCAACCTCCCCGGACTACGAAGAAGCCGGCGGCTTCGAGACGTCTTCCTGCAGTTGCAGGAAGTTCTTCTGCAGGTCCCGCGCCATGTCGAAGGCGCCCTGGTCGGCTTCGCGGAACGAGCCGGCCATGTCGTGGATCGCGTCCGACGTGCCGTCGACGGCCTTCGCCCACAGCCGGACGCCGTCGCGGATCTCCGCCACCGCCTTCATGTGCGTCTGGGCGAAGGCGTTGCCGTTCTTGTCGTGGCCCGCCGCCTCGGAGACGCGCCCGGAACTGCCGAGCGCCTGGATGCGCTGCGTCAGCGCCTCCAGCTCGGTCGCCTTCTCGCGGTAGCCGTTGCGGCCCGTGTCGAGCCCGTCGGCGTCCACGAAGAACTGATCAGTCATCCTCGGTCCCTCCTTCGAATCCCGGCACGCGGGCGGCGAACAACGCTTCGACGTCGACCTTCCCGGCCATCAGGTCCCGCGCGGAGAACCCCGGCGGCAGCATCGGCGCGAGCTGTTCGGCCGACGCGTCGATCGCCTGCTGCCGCGCCTGCGCGATGGTCCGGACGATCACCCCGGCCAGCTCGGCCGGCGCCATCCGCTTGTACGCGCTGGTCGGGAACGTCAGCTCGGTGACCTCACCGGTGCGCCCGACGGTCGCGGTCACCTCGCGGCGCGCGGACGTCGCCGTGCCGGTGGCCTCGTCGATCCGCTCCTTCGTCGCGGTGAGGTTCTCGCGCTGCCGCTGGTACGCGCCGAGCGCGTCCTCCAGCATCTTCTCGTAGGGCGATGCCATGACTCCTCCTTCAGCCGACCGAAGCCAGACCCTGCCCGAGCGCCAGGGGTTCGACGTCCGGCGGGCGGACGCCGCGCAGGTCCGCCGCCGCCAGCGTGCGGGACGCGGCCGTCGCCGACAGCGTGCGGGCGAGTTCGTGCGCGGCGTGCACCGTGCGTTCCGACGCCGCCGCCAGCTCGTGCGCCAGCGCGTCGCGGACGGCGTCCGGCACTTCGTGACCGCCGCGGACCAGCAGCCGCACGGCGATCTCGCCGAGTTCGTCCACTGTGTACTTCCCCAGCTCCCAGACCGCCGGGAACCGGTCACGCAGCGACGGCACCAGCCCGGCCAGCGTCCGGACGCGCCGCGGTTCGGCGGTCAGCACGACGACCGGATCGGCGGGCCGTCGTCCGACCGCTTCCGCCAGTGCTTCAAGGACTTCGTGGCCCGGAGTGTGCACAGTGGACTCCCACTCGCCGTCCAGGTCGAGCACGAGGACACCGCCGCTCGCGTCGTCCAGCGCGGTGCGGACCAGGTGCTCGGCCTGTCCCGGCCAGCGCGGCATCAGGTCCTCCGCGACCGACCGCCGGACGAGCTGCCCGACGCCGACGAGACCCAGTTCGGCGAGCCCCCGCGCGTACAGCCGGGCGAACTCCGCCCGGCCCGAGCCGCGCTCGCCGCTGAGCACGACGTTGGCTTCCTGGCCGAGCGGCTGACGGCCGTGCTTGAGCCCGCCGAGCCGGACCAGCAGGCGCTCGGCGTGCTCCCGCACCGCCTTCTGGCCGACGAGTTTGCGCAGCCGGTGCACGCTGGTCGCCGCGCCGACGGCGGCGGCCGGATCGGTGCCCACCGACACCGCGGCCTGGGCCGCCGCGGGCAGGTTCGCCAGCTCGGCGTGCAGGTCCTCGGCCGTCAGCCGGTTGAGCTCCGAGTCCTTCGACGGCGGCTGCAGCGCCAGGCGCGACGCCTGGTTGTTCACCATGGCCTCGAACAGCTTCCGCGCGACGCGGCCGTTGCCGAACGTCGAGTTCTTCGGCACCCGCTCGAAGTACTCGCGCAGCGTCGTCATCGCGTCGTCGGTCAGCTCGTAGTAGTGCTTGCGGGTCAGGCCGGTGGTGATGGTGACCAGCTCGTCGACGCTGTAGTTCGGGAACTCGATGGTCCGGGTGAACCGCGACGCCAGCCCGGGGTTGGACTCGAGGAAGACGTCCATCTGCTCGGAGTAGCCCGCGACGATCACGACGAGCGAGTCGCGCTGGTCCTCCATGATCTTCATCAGCGCGTCGATGGCCTCCTGGCCGAAGTCCGGCCCGGAGCCGCCGGAGCCCGCCGACAGCGTGTACGCCTCGTCGATGAACAGGACGCCGCCGATGGCCTTCTCGACGACCTCGGTGGTCTTGATCGCCGTCGAGCCGATGTACTGGCCGACGAGGTCCTGCCGCGCGACCTCGACCATGTGACCCTTGGACAGGATGCCCAGCTCCGCCAGGACCGTGCCGTAGAGCCGCGCGACCGTCGTCTTACCGGTGCCGGGAGGGCCCGCGAAGACCAGGTGCCGGCTCATCGGCGGCATCGGCAGCCCCATCCGCTCCCGCATCTGGGACATCCGGATGAGGTTGATCAGGCCGGTGACCTCTTTCTTCACCCCGGCCAGGCCGACCAGCGACTCCAGCTCGCCGAGCGGGCCGTCGAGCACCTCGCCCGAGGCGTCGCTCGTGCTCGGTTCGACGGTCTCCGCTTGCGGTGGCTCCCGGACGGGTTCGCTCGTCACACCGTCCACTTCGCACTCGGTGAGCGTCACGTTCGCGCCGTCGTCGGACGAGACGCCGTTGTGCACGCGGCAGCGCGACGCGGTGAGCGTGGCGCCGGCCTCGACCACGATTTCGTCGGCGATCTCGCAGTCCTGCAGCTCGGCCGTGCCGGTGACCCGGACGCCGCTCCCCCGCACGTGGAGGTCGGTTCCGGTCAGCCAGGACGATTCGGTGACCTCGACGGCGATCTCGCGTCCGGTTTCGACGGACGCGTCGGTGAGGTCCACTCGCGACTGTCCGGAAAGGACGATGCCGTGGCCCGCGAGCCGCAGCCCGGCGATCCGGACCTTCGCGTCGGCGGTGACGAGCACGCCGGTCTGGGTCGCGCCCCGGATCGTCGCGCGCTCGAAGTTCGGCGTCGCTTCACCGTCGGCCAGGATGATGACGGGTGAGTCCTCGAACGTGCAGTCCACGAAGTGCGGCGACGCGTTGCCGGTGACCTGAACGGCGTTGCGTTCCGCGCCGGCGAAGACACATTCGCGCAGCACCGGCGCGGCCGACGCGGCGACGTGCACGGCCTGCATCGGCGCCGACAGGAACCGGGAGTCCACAACGGACACCCGGCCTTCACTGGTCAGGTACAGGTCGACGTTCGCGCTGTCGCGCACGGTCAGGCCGGTGATGGTGGCGCGGCCTTGCTGTTCGACGACCATCGCGGGCTTCTCGGCGCCGGTGATCTCGCACTGCTCGACCACCGCGACGGCTTCGCCGTTCACGCAGACGCCGTTGCCCTTCGGCTGCCGCACCGCGCACCGGCGCAGCACGACCGACCCGACCTCGGCGACGACCACGCCCGATGACGCGGTGCCGGTGATTTCGGTGTCCTCGATGGTGCTCTGCGCCGGCGACGCGACGACGATCCCGGCGCCGGCGGTGCTGGTGACGGCGCAGCCGCGCAGGGCGAGGGACCCCTGGAGGCGCGCGAGGAGCGTCGCCCAGGAGGCGCCGGTGACGCGGCAGCCGTCGAGTGCGGCCTCGCCGCGCACGACGTCGACCGCGACGAGCTTGTCGTCCTGCCCGGTGAGGGTGAAGCCGCGCAGCTGGACGGCCTCGGCGTTGGCCACGAGCACGCTGCCTTCACGCGCGACGATCTCGACGTCGCCTTCGGCGACCAGGGAGACCATGCGGTCGACGACGAGGCTCTCCTCGTAGCGTCCGGAGTGGACGGTGATCGTGGCGCCGTTCTGAGCCTGCGCCAGCGCGGCGCCGATCGTGGGGTAGGCACCTTCTCCGCCGACCGTGAGCACCTGTCGGTTCATCAGTTCCGCCTCTCCCTCACACCAGCCCCGGCACGACGCCGAACCGCCCGGCGGCCGCCGTCGCGATCGGTTCGCGGCCGTCCGTCTCGGCCCACACCTCGAGTTCGCGCCGCAGCGACTCGAGCGCCAGTTCGTCGAGCGAGATCCGGTCGGCGGCGACGCGGCCGGTCTCATCCACCTCGCTCACGGTCAGTTCCCGCAGCAGCACGAGCCCGCGCTGGGTGGCGGTGGGCTCGGTGATCTCGAGGACCTTGAAGCTGGTGCCGGGCACGAAGAGCGCCCGGTTGGCGACGCCTTCGGCCGGCTCCAGCAGCTTCGTCCGCCGGGCGGTGACCGACCAGACGAGGATGTCCGTGTCACCGTCCGAAGCGGACATCGGAGTGGTCATGGCGTGCAGGAAACCCCACTCGGTGAGCACTTTCCGGCTCCGGTAGAGCGCCCACTGCCCGGCGGTCGGGCTGGTGGCGAAGCTCGCGGGCCCCCGGTGCGAGGGCAGCCGCCCGAGCCCGGCGACCACGCAGCGCGCGATGGGCACGTGCGGCCCGTTGCGCCCGGCCCGCAGCCCGGCGTCGATGGCCGCGCCCTTGGCCGAGAGGTAGAGCTGCACGGCAACGGCATCGGTGAGCACATCGGCAGGCGACGCGGCGAGCGCACCCTGGAAGCCGGGGTGCTCGGAGAGGATCCGCGCGGCGGCGTTGGACATCAGGCCGTACTCGGCACCGAGGGACTTCCGAAGCCACTCACGTTCCTTGTCGACGCCCCGCTTGGGCAGCAGAGCGGTCGCCTCGGCGGCGGGGGTCGGCTGGAGCCGAGCATGGTTGGTACCGCCGTCCGCGACCTCGAGGGGCGAACCCGCGGACGGCGGGGTCTGGGGAGTGTCCGCTTCCTGGCCGAGCTGAGTGGTTCCGCCCTGGGCAGCGGCGGGCGGGGTGGCGCTGACCGAGGTGCTGAGAACTGCAGCGGGCGGAACTGCCGGCGGAGGGGTTGTGGGACCGCCGGTTGCGGTGGGTCCACCAGGGACTCCCACCGGCGGGGTCGCGGGGGGCGGGGTCGCGGAACCGGTGGCGGTGCCGGATCCGCCGAAAGCCGCTGCCGGGGACGGTCCGGCGGGGAGATCCACGGCCGGACCACCGTGGACGCCGACCGGCGGAACCGCGGGAGGCGGCAGGGTCGCGGGGCCACCAGAGACCATGGAACCGGCCGCGGCCTCGCGGAGGCCAGCGGGCGGAACCGCCGGTGGCGGGAGGGGCGCAGGGTCGGTGGCGGCCGGTCGAGCGACCTCGGCCAGGGCTTCGGGCTCCGGGTCGATCGCAGTGGCGGAGTCGGGCGCCGGACCGTCCACACCGGCGGACGGCGGGGTGGCCGGACCACGAGAAGCGCCAGTCGCGGGACCAGTCACGCCAGCGGGCGGCAGGGTGACCGAGCTTGCCGAGCTGATCGCCGGACCATCCACGCCGACGGGCCGAACTGCCGGGGACGGAGTGGCCGGCCCCTCGGGAGCGCGGGTCGCCGGACCATCCACGCCGATCGGCGGAACCGCCGGCGGCGGGGTTGCCGGGCCACGCGATGTGAACGACTCAGGCTGGGCAGCGCCGGTTGCCGGGGCCTCCATGCCGGCAGGCGACGGAGTGGCCGCACCTGTCGAAGTGACCGCGGGCGGCGGCAGGGTGAGCGGGCCGCCGGAAACCGCCGCGGCACCCTTGTCCGCGGCAGAAGCGATGGCCGGGCCGGCAGAGACCGTCGATGCGTCGGCGGGCGAGGCGATCACCGGGCCGGCCGAAGTGCGCGACGGCGCCTTGACCGCCTCCGTTGCTCGCTCCTCCGCCGCCAGTGCCGGGATCCGGGGCGGCGCTGCCGTCGTGATGGTCACCGGGGCCAGCGATGCCGCGATCACCGCGCCCGGGTCCAGGCGCTCCGAGATGGTCAACAGCGGGGCCTCCGCCGGGGACGTGCCGCCCACTCGGGCCGGGGCCACCGCCGGGGGGACTGCGGCGGCAGGAGGCGACGCCGGGGCTTCGATCTCCGCCATCGCGCGCCGCGGGATCGTCACCCGGGCTCGCTCTGCCAGCAGCGCTGCCGCGGGGAGGATGCGGCTGATGCGGCGGGTGTGTTCGTCCAGTCTCGCCAGGACGTCCTCCGCCAGCAGGCGCATGCGCTCGACCGCGTCCGCGCCCTCCTCCGGGACGTCGTACGTCAGGTTGTGCACCGACGTGTCCAGCGTGACCTCGCGCAGCGCTTCCGCCGTCGGGCCGGCTGACGGCGGGCGCAGCAGCAGGCCCGACTGGACGACCTCCAGCACCGCGTCCGGCGAGTACCAGTAGACGGCGGGCTCGATCTCCTTCAGGCCCTCGATCGGCAGGCGGTGGTCCAGCATCCGGGGCATCGGCTGCTGCGGGACGTACGCCAGCTCGCGGGCGAACGTCGCCCAGCCGAGACCGCCGTCGTAGAGCACCGTCCAGACGTCGAGGTCGTGCGGGGTGCCGATCGGGAGTCCGCTGTAGAAACCGACTTCGCGGCCCAGCAGGTCGGCGATGGCCTGCCCCAGCGTCGTCCCGGACGGCACCGACATCGGGCCGTACTGGACGAAGCGGGCCTTGTGGCGCACCGGTTCCGGCAGGCGCATCCACAGGCGCGCCGCGTCGTCCATCGTCAAGGGCGGGCAGCCCGGGCAGCCCAGGACGATCGTCATCGTGTCCGGCAGCGCCGGCAGCCCGCGGATCAACGCCGAACGGTGGTAGCCGAGCTGGCGGTCGAAGCCCACCGGGCGGATCCAGAGGCCGCCCGGCAGCGGCTCGGCCACGCCGCGGGAGCTCGTCGACGTCAGTTCCGCCGTGACACCCGAGTCCCATGACGGACGCGGGAAGCGCTTCGCCTCCCACTTCGGCGGCCGGCCGGGCTGGAAGCGGACCCAGCCGCTACCACGTCCACTGTGGACGAACAGGGCGCCGCCCGCGCTCGGGATCACCGAGCCGTCCGGGGCCAGCACCGGACGGCCGATCCGCTCGGCCAGCCACTGCCCCGCCAGTGCCGACGTCTCCCGCGAGCGCCCGCCGATGACGAGACGCACTCCGCGACGACGCCGCGGCAGTGCCTTCGCCACCGATTCCCACAGGGAGATCGGCGAGTCCACCGGCAGGTCGACGACGACGAGGTCGTGCTCGGAGTCGGCGGCGACGCCCAGCGCGAGCGCCTGCGCCTCCTCCGTCATCCCGGCGGCGGGGTGGACGACCAGGGCGTTGCCGACCGTCTGCCGGTTCAGGTCGGTTTCCGGGCCGCCGCGGCGGCGCACCAGCGAGAGATCCATGGTGACGCTCCTTTCAGGCTCGGCGGACCGGGGGCGGCGTCGCCTGGACGGCGTGCCCGGTGTGGTGGGCGATCAGGCCGAACACGAAGAACCCCAGCACGATCAGTACCGCCAGCGCCGCGCCGACCAGCAGGCCGGTCCAGGTGCGCTTGGCGGGCACGTCGAGGTGGCTCGCGTCGCCGAGCACGAGGGCCGAGGTCATCCGTCCAATCAGGAACGAATACGCCTCGACGTGGTCCTTTTGCGTCTGCACCATGGTTTCAGCCCGTCAGTCCGATGGCCCACGCGTACGTCCCGAACAGCTGCAGCAGGATCGGGAGGATCGCGACGGCGCTCAACGTCTCCAGCCAGTTGGCCAGGTGACCCCAGATCGGCAGCAGCCGCCGTGGCGGGGGCCGCAGCATCGCCAGCACCAGCAGGAAGAACACCAGCACCACCCCGGCCGCGGCCGCGCCGCGCCAATCCGGGGTCAGCGGTTCGATCAGCGAGAACGTCAGCAGCACCAACCCGAGCGCGCCGGCGACGGCCAGCGGCACTCGCTGCCACGCGCCCAGCAGGCTGCGCGAGCGCATCAGCACCGCCGCCGCGAGCAGGCCGGCCAGGATGCCGGGGAACAGGCCTTGGCCGACCAGGAAAGGGAAGGAGCACGCGAACATGACGGCCGAGGTGACGCAGGCGATCGTGAGGTAGCCGTCGGCGTACGCGGTCTGCGCGACCATCTTCGCCGCCGGCGCGGGCTCGATGTCGTACTGCAGTTCGTCGGCCGTGCGGGGCAGCTGCGGGCCGCGGATGCGGGCGAACCGGATGCCGATCCGGGGCGCGAACACCAGCAGTCCGATGAGGACGGCCGAGACCAGCGCCGCCGACTGCACCGGCGAGAACTCCGGGCCGTAGTGCAGCCACAGGGTGATCGCGCCGGCCGCGGAAGTGGCCACGACCGTGCCGAACGGGACGAACGGCGTGACCGGCGCCCACGCGGCCCGGCCGCCGAGCATCAGGCCGCCCGCCAGACCGGAAGCCAGGCAGCCGGACAGCAGGGGCGCGGTCTGCAGGTCGAACGCCGGCCCGAGGCCCGCGACGGCGATCGCTCCCGCCACGAACGCGAACCCGCAGCCGCCCAGGCCCAGCAGCGTGATCAGCGCCGTGTCCTCGGACCGGACGCCCGAGCCGACGGCCGCGACCAGCAGGCCCAGCGCCACGACGGCGCAGCCGATGGCGGACAGGCCCAGCGCGCCCGGGTAGAGCAGCACCCGGGCCAGCACCAGCAGGCCGGCGATGGCGAAGCCGAGGAACAGGAACCGGTTGAACTCGGGCTTCCAGCGGCCGGACTGGCGGCTGACGGCGGTGGCCATGCCGTCGGCGATGTCGTCGAAGTCCAGTTCCGGCAACGGGTCCAGCCGGGGGCGGAGGTGGAACTCCTCCCCCTCCTTCCAGTCGAGCGACTCCGGCGTGCCCGCCGGGTCGAGCGGCGCCTCGCCGAGGCGCTGCAGCACCCACGAGTCGCCGAGGTCCTCGTGGCCGCCGGTGTGCCGCAGCAGCACCGGCAGCAGGCTCGTCACCGGGACACCCATCGGCACGGCCAGGTCGGCGCGCCCTTGCGGGCCGTGCACGGTGACCCGGCACAGCTCGCCCTGCTGCATGGCGGTCAACGTCCGCTCCCTTCGAGAGTGCCGAATGTGCTGCCGACGAGCTGGTCGGGACCGGGGACGAACCCGGTCTGGACGAGCTTGACGCCGCGGCGGGTGACGAGCTGGGCGCGGCCGGCCGGCAGCTTGCGCGGCGCGGCCTCGCCGAGGAACTTGCCTTCCTCCTTGGGGTAGGAGAAGACGACGCCGGGGCTGCCCAGCTCCCACAGCCGGCGGATCACCGGGTCGCTCAGCGCGCGCATCGCGCCCGACGTGCTGCGCGCGACGACCAGGTGCATGCCGATGTAGGCGCCCTGCGCGAGCAGCGACAGCAGCGGCTCGAGCGGCGAGCCCATGCCGCCGGTGAGCAGCTGGTAGTCGTCGACGACGAGGAACAGCCGGGGGCCGGTCCACCAGTCGCGGCGCTTGAGCCGGTCGGCCGTGACGCTCTGGTCCGGCACCCGCGGCGAGAGCGACACCCCGGTCTGGGTCGCGAGTTCCTGCAGCGCCTCGGTCGTCGTCGCGTAGCCGACGCGGTAGGCCTCCGGGACCTCGGCGTCGAGCTGACGGCTCGGGTCGGCGAGCACGATCTTCGCCTCGCCCGGCCCGTACCGCGCCAGCACCGAGCGCAGCACCAGCCGCAGCATGTTGGTCTTGCCGGTCTCGTTGTCGCCGAACACCAGCAGGTGCGGCGTGGCGCGGAAGTCGTGCCACACCGGCAGCAGCCGCTGCTCGTCCTGGCCCAGGGCCAGCCGCAGGTCGCCGTCGGGGCGGGGCAGCTCGGACAGCGGCAACGTCGCGGGCAGCAGCCGCACGGCCGGCGCGCGGCGGCCCGGCCAGAACGTGTGCACCTCTTCGGCGACGGCCTTGGTCGCCGCGGCGAGGTCGTCCGTGGCGGCGCTGCCGTCCATCCGGGGCAGGCCGGCGAGGAAGTGCAGGCCGTCCGGGGTCAGGCCGCGGCCGGGCTGGCTCGGCACGGTCTTCGCCTTGCGGGAGCCGATCTCCGACTCCATCGGGTCGCCCAGGCGCAGCTCGAACCGGGTCTGCAGCAGGTCGCGCAGGTACGGGCGGATCTCCGACCAGCGCGTCGACGCGATCACGACGTGGATGCCGAACGAGAGGCCGCGCGAGGCGAGCTCGCCGATCTTCTGCTCCAGCTCGGAGTAGTCATTCTTGAGCGAGTACCAGCCGTCGACGACCAGGAAGACGTCACCGAAGGCGTCCTCGACCTGGCCCCGGCGACGCAGCTGGCGGTAGACGTCCATCGACTCGACGCCGCGTTCGGAGAAGATGTTCTCGCGGTGCTCCATGATCTGCGAGATCTCTTCGATGGTCCGCACGACGCGGTCGCGCTCGAGGCGGGTGGCGACCGAGCCGACGTGCGGCAGGCCGCTGATCGACATGATCCCGCCGCCGCCGAAGTCCAGCCCGTAGAACTGGACCTCCGCCGGCGTGTGCGTCATGGCCAGGGCCAGCACCAGGGTCCGCAGCAGCGTCGACTTGCCGGTCTGCGGGCCGCCGACGACCGCGACGTGCCCGGCCGCGCCGGACAGGTCGGCCGACAACAGCTCGCGGACCTGCTCGAACGGCCGGTCGATCATGCCCAGCGGCACCCGCAGGCGGCCCAGCTGGGCCGGGTCCTGCACGCTCATGCCGCGCACGGCGTCCGGCAGCACGCCCGGCAGGAGCGCGTCCAGGCTCGGCGACTCGGCCAGCGGCGGCAGCCACACCTGACGCGCCGCCGGGCCCGCGCCGGTGAGCCGCTCGACGAAGGCGTCCGCCAGGGTCGGCCCGCTCGGCGCGGTTTCGAGGACTTCCTGGGCGGTCTTCTCGGCGGTGGGGTCCGGCTCGTCGTCGCGGACGATGAACCGGGTCGGCCGGGTCCGGGTGAAGAACGGGACGACCTCGGCACCCGCGCGGGCGACGTCGCTCGCGCCGTCACCGCCGCCGGCCGGGACCGGGCCGGAGACGTAAGCGGCCTTGAAGCGCACCAGGTTCGTCGTGTCGATCTTGAGGTAGCCGTTGCCCGGTTCGGACGGCAGCTCGTACGCGTTGCCGACGCCGATGACGCTGCGGGACTCCATCGAAGAGAACGTCCGCAGCGCGATCCGGTACGACAGGTGACCCTCGACGCGGTGGATGCGGCCTTCGTCCAGCCGCTGCGACGCGAGCAGCAGGTGGACGCCGAGGCTGCGCCCCAGCCGGCCGACCGAGACGAACAGCTCCATGAACTCCGGCTTGGCGCTCAGCAGCTCGGAGAACTCGTCGACGACCAGGAAAAGCGTCGGCATCGGCGGCAGCTGCTCGCCGGCCGCGCGGGCCTTCTCGTACTCGAACAGCGACGGGTGCCCGCTCGCGCGCAGCTGCTCCTGGCGGCGCACCATCTCGCCGTTGAGCGAGTCCTGCATCCGGTCGACCAGCGGCAGCTCGTCGGCCAGGTTGGTGATCATCGCCGAGGTGTGCGGCAGCCGGTCCATGCCGAGGAACGTCGCGCCGCCCTTGAAGTCGACGAGGACGAAGTTGAGGATCTCCGACGAGTGCGTCGCGGCCAGGCCGAGGACCAGGGTGCGCAGCAGCTCGGACTTGCCCGAGCCGGTGGCGCCGATGAGCATGCCGTGCGGGCCCATGCCGCCCTGCGCGGACTCCTTGAGGTCCAGCTCGACGATCTCGCCGTCCTCGGTGACGCCGATCGGCACCGACATCCGCGCCCGCTGCACGGCGCGCGGACGCCACTGCGCCGGGATGTCGAAGCTGTGGACGTCGCGGATGCCGAGCAGCGCGGTCAGCCCGAAGTCGCTCTCGAGGGGCTGTTCGGTGATCTCCAGGGTGCCGCTGGTGCGCTTCGGCGACAGCAGCCGGGCCAGGCCCTCGATCTGCGTCACGGACAGCTCGTCGCGGATCGCGGACCCGACGCCGGTGCCGGCCGGGAACTCGACGCGATCGTCCTTCGTGGTCAGTCGCAGCACCTTGGGGCCACCGGGAAGCGCGCCGGTGACGTCCAGCAGCACGACGTTGCGCAAGCCCGCGCCCAGCAGCCGCGACGACTCGGGGATCATGGCCAGGTGCGCGACGATCACCACGAACGGTTCGGTCGTGGTCGGGCCGACGGCCTTGTCGTGGTCGTCGCGGTCGGCGACGTCCGGGCCGAGGACGTCCATCAGGTCGTCGTGGTCGGCGGCCAGCAGCCGCAGCGGGCCGGCCGGGTCGCGCAGGGTGGCGTGCTGGTTGTGCGGCAGCCACTTCACCCAGTCCCACTGGGACTGCGCGGCTTCGGTGGTGAGCACGGCGATCCGCAGCTCGTCCGGCGAGTGGAACACGACCAGCTGCGCCAGCATCGCCCGCACCAGGCTCGCGGCGGCCTCGGGGTCGCCGTCGAACTCGACGCTGGTGAAGCTGCGCAGGCCGACCGCCGTCGGGATGCCCGAGAGCGACCGGTAGGTCTCGGTGAAGCGGCGCAGGGAGATCGCCGACAGCGGTTCGAGGTCCTCGATCGGTTTGGTGACCGGCGGGACCAGTTCGAGGGCCGACTGCTGCGAGCCGAGGCCGATGCGGACGCGGCCGAAGTCGTCGTGGCTGACGCGCCGCTCCCACAACCGGCGGCCCATCGACAGCGACCACAGCGAGTCCGGCGACGGGTTGTTCCACGCCACGGCGCGGCGCTGCTGCTCGGCCGTCGCCCGGGCCCGGGTGCGGACCTGGGCGATGTAACGCAGGTAGTCACGGCGTTCGGCGCGCATCTTGCGCTTGCGCTCCCCCACCGCGCGGGTGAGCTGGCCGACGCTCATGGCCATCATGGACAGGCCCATGCCGCCGCCGAGGACGTAGGTCATCGGCGAGCTGCCGCCGACACCGGAGAACGACAGCACCATCACCATCGACCCGATGCCCATCGGCAGCATCATGAGCAGCGAGTTGAAGTCCCGCGCCGCCGGTTCGGCGAGCACGGGCGGCTCCTGCAGCTCTTCCTGGCCTTCGGGCAGTTCGGGGCCGGACGCGCGCGGGCCGCGCTTGACGGTTTCCGTGCTCACTCCAGCACCCCCGAAGGCCGGCTCGCGGGACGGCCCCACGCGGAGTCGTCCTGGCTCAGCAGGTCCGCCATGGTGCGTTCTTCCTCTTCAGGCTCTTCTTCGGGTTCCGGCTCGGGGGCCTCGGCTTCGGTGTCGAGGGCCGGGCCGTCACCGCAGGTCGGCAGTTCGTCCGGAATGGACTCGCCGTCGCCGACCCGGATCCGCCGATACGTCTCCCGCGGCTCGTCTTCGGTGGGCCGCCACGGCTCGTCACTGCGTTCGACGAGGTCCGTGCTGACGTCCACTTCGGACTCACCGGCCGGCGCGACCGCCCCGAACGGGAGGAGGCCGGGCAGGAACTCGGCGGTGCCGACGTCCCAGGCGGAGGTGTCTTCGCTCGACTCGACGGGCCGCACGACGGAGATCCGCACGTCGTCGTCGTGATCGTCCGATGTGGACTTTCCGACGGGCGCGGTGCCCCAGCCACTGACCGGCACGGCCGTCGCCCAGCCACGCGGGGTGCCGGCGCCCGGGTCGGGTTCGCCGGGGGTGTCAGCGGTGGCCCAGGCCGAGCTGTCGCCGCCGAGCAGACCGGCGGAGTCGGGACGTTCCGCGGTGGCGCCGTTGTCGGGCGGGGTCATCGGCGGCGGCATCATCGGCATCGCGGGCACGCCCGGACCGGCGGCGGCAGGCGCCTCCGGGGTCCGGGGCGCGTCGACGCGCGGGGCGGCCGGGATCCCGCCGCCCACACCACCGGGCGGGGCGGGGTGAGACCACGAGGCCGCGCCCGGCGCCGGGGTCTCGCCGACCGAGGTCGGGTCGCCGGTCCCGCTGGGGGTGTCCGGCGTCCAGGCCGCGTCCACGCTCCCGAGCAGACCGGCCGAGTCCGGCCGCTCCGCTCCCGGCGGGTTCGCGCCACCGCCCATGCCGCCCGGAGGCGTCATCGGCATCCCCGGCGCCGCCGGTGTCGAGTCCCCGGTGGACGGTGCCGCCCACGAAGCCGGCGACGACCACGAGGCCGCCCCCAGGGCCGGAGTCTCGCCGACCGAGGTCGGGTCGCCGACGCCGGTGGGGGCGTCCGGCGTCCACGGCGCGTCGATGCCGCCGAGCAGGCCCGCCGCATCCGGGCGCTCGGCGCCCGTCGGGTTCGCGCCGCCGCCCATGCCGCCCGGCGGCATCATCGGCATGCCCGAACCCGGAAACGCTTGCTGCTGCGGAGAATTCGCCGACGACAGGCCGCCCGGCGCCTGCAACTGGCTCGCGTCGAGGCCCTTGACGCCGCCCGGGTCGACGGCGTCCGCACCGCCGATCCCGCCCAGGTCACCGGCACCGCCGACGTCCGACGGCGGCGCCGACCAGGAGGCCGACTGCAGCGCGGGAGTCTCGCCGAACGAACTCGGGTCGCCGAGACCGTCCGGCACGTCCGCCGTCCACGGCGCGTCCACGCCGCCCAGCAGACCGGCCGAGTCCGGCCGTTCCGCACCGGTGGGGTTCATGCCGCCACCCATGCCACCCGGCGGCATCATCGGCATCCCCGAACCCGGCATGCCCTGCTGCTGACCACCATTCGACGACGAAAGACCGCCCGGCGCCTGCAACTGACTCGGGTCCAGGCCCTTGATGCCACCCGGATCGGAAACGCCGGCACCGAGGTCGCCGAGGCCACCGACATCGCCCGCTCCGCCCGCGCCCCCGACGTCACCCGGAGGCGCCGACCACGAAGCCGACTCCAGTGCCGGGGTCTCGCCGAACGAACTCGGGTCGCCCAGGCCGTCCGGCAGCGCCGAATCCCAAGGCGCGTCGACGCCGCCCAGCAGACCCGCCGAGTCCGGCCGCTCCGAGCCCGCGGGGTTCATGCCCCCGCCCATGCCACCCGGCGGCATCATTGGCATCCCCGAACCCGGCATGCCCTGCTGCTGACCACCATTCGACGACGAAAGACCGCCGGGCGCCTGCAACTGACTCGGGTCCAGGCCCCTGATGCCACCGGGATCAAGAGCGCCGGCACCGACGTCGCCGACGCCACCCGCGCCGCCGACGTCACCGGCACCGCCCGCGCCCCCGACGTCACCCGGAGGCGCCGACCAGGAAGCCGACTTCAACGCCGGGGCGTCGGTCAGCGCGCTGGGGTCGCCGAGGCCGTCGGGCAGGCTGCTGGTCCACGGCTTGTCGACGCCGCCGAGCAGGCCGGCCGAGTCCGGGCGCTCCGAGCCGGCGGGGTTCATCCCGCCGCCCATGCCGCCCGGCGGCATCATCGGCATGCCACCGCCCATCGGCGAGGTGAAACCGCCGCCCGCCTTGGGGTCCTGCAGCGACGACGGCACGTCGGCCGGGTTGAGGGCGTTCGCGCCCAGGCCGTTGAGACCACCGGCTCCCGGCGGGGTGCCCAGCGCCGGCGACTTCAGGTCGCCGAGGCCGTTGAGACCACCCGCGCCACCGCCCGCACCGACGTCACCCGGTGCCGAGTCGAACGAGGGCGACTTGATGTCACCCAGGCCACCGGCGCCCACGTCGCCCGGCGGGCTGTCGAGCGCGGGCGGCTTGATGTCGCCGAGGCCGCCGGCCTTCTGGTCGTCCTTGCCCCCGGCACCGGACGGCGGCGGGGTCAGGTTCGGCGAGGTCAACGGCGGCAGGGCGCCACCGCCCGCGCCGACGTCACCGGGCGGGCCGTCGAGCGAAGGCGGGTTGATGTCCCCGAGATCACCGGGGCCACCGGTGCCGCTGTCGCCGCCCGCGCCGGGCGGCGGCGCGACGGCGAGGTTCTGGAACGGCGGGGGTGTGCCCCCGCCGTCCCCGCCCAGGCCGGAGTCACCGCCGGGTGGCGGCGGGATTTCGGCGCTGGACAACGGCGGCGGAGTACCGCCGCCACCGCCACCACCCGTGTCGCCGGGCGGGGGCGGGAGTTCGGGAGGCGGCACGTCGCCACCGCCACCACCACCGGAACCGCCGGGCGGCGGCGGGATGGCGGGCGGGGGCGGCGCGTCCGCGGGAGGCGGGATGTCCGGGGGCGGCGGGGCCTCGGGCGGCGGAGGCGGCGGCGGGACGTCCACGGGCGGCGGGGTCGCCGGCGGCGGCGCGGTGTAGCTGGCGACGGAGAACGAGTGGTACTTGCCGGACAGCTGGTTGCCGACCTGGCGCATGTCGTTCGTCATCATCTCGACGGCGTCGGGGAACTGCGAGATGTACGCGCGCCCGTCGTTGAGCACCTTGCCGCGCGCGATGACCTGCTGGGCGTAGTAGGAGTCGATGTAGCGCAGGGTGTTCTGCGCCCACTGCAGGTACGCGGCCGAGTTGGCCAGCTGGTTCGGGATGTTGCGGCCGCCGCTGCTGCCGTCGCTGATCTGGTGGACGAGGCCTTGGAACTTCGAGGCCATGTCGTTCATCATGCCCTTGAAGTTGGTCGCCGCCGTGCCCTTCCACGGGCCGTCCTCCCCGGCGAGCGCCTCGACCTGCTTCTGGACGGCCTCCGCGACGACGGCGAGGCTCATCTGCGTCGTCTGGAACACGCCGGCGGCGGCTTGCAGGGACTGCCAGTTCACGTTTCCGTAGGCCTGGTCGGCCTGGTCCTGGCCGGGCGCCATCGACCCGCCGCCGAGGATGGCGGCTTCGATCTGCTTCCAGGTCAGGCCGTCGAAGTCCTTGCCGGGGTCGCCGGTGGAGTTCGTCGGCGTGTTGCTGGAATCCGGCCAGACGCCGTTGTCGTCCTGGGTGAACCCGTGGGTGTTGTTGTCGTCGCCCATCGTCCCTCGCTCGCCCGTCCCTGGTTCGCCTCAGCCCGCCGAAACCCGCCCGCGATCAGTGCTGTTTGGACCCCGCGCCGGTGATCTCCGAGCTCAGCTGCCCGAAGTACTGGTTGTAGGCGTCGGTCGTCATCTTGTTGGCCTCGTCGGCGGAGTCGTAGGCGTTGGCCGCCTTGTCGACCGCGTCCGCCGCGTCGTGCATCGCCGTGATGAGGTCCTGCACGGTGGTGCGGGTCGAGTCGCGCAGGCCGCCCTCGCCGACGATCGGCTGGATGAGCTTGTCGTGCGCGGTGGCGAACACGCCCGGCTTGATGTTCACGGTGTCGAGCTGGCCCGGCAGCTTGGACAACGGGCCGTCGGCGAGCGTGCGCAGGTTCTGCGCGAACGTGTGCATCGCCTGGGTGTTCACCGCGGTGACGCCCTTGCCGGGGTGGTCCGCGCCGCCCGGGACCGGCGGTGCGGTGGAGACGTCACCGACCGGGATGTAGACGTTGCCCTGGTCGCCCGGGTCCTGGTGGCCGGGGCTGGTGAACGCGCCCTCGGTCGACGGCGGGGTGTCGCTGTGCTGGTTGTTCGGGTTCGCGATCTGGGCGGTTTCGAAGACCACCGGGTCGAAAGCCATGGCGGGAGGAGTCCTTTCCGGTCTGTCGCGTTCGGACGAACCGGCCGGGGCGCGGCGGCTGACTGCCGTGCCCCGGCCGGAGCGCGGGAGACTCAGCGCTGCGCGAACCGCGTCGCGTTGGCGCTCTCGGTGCTCGACGTGCCCTCGTTGACGGTCGCCAGCGTGCGGCCGGCGGCGTCGAGCGACTGCGGGAGCGTCAGCGCCTGCTGGCGGCACCACTCGTAGGTCGACTGGAACTCGTCGGCCGCGCTGCCGAGCCAGTGCTCGCGCTGCGCGGTGATGGTGCGGTTCATCTGGTCGAGCAGCTCGGTGATCTGCTGCGACTGCTGCTGCGCACGCCCGACCGTGGCTTCCATCTGCGCGAAGCTGATGGTGAACTGACCCAGAGCCATGGGTTTCCTTTCCTGAAGAGGGAGTCCGGTCAGAAGCCGGGGAGGCCGCCGATGGTCGCGGCCTGCTGGCGCACGTTCGAGGTGTTGTCCTCGTCCTGGCGGTCGTAGTCGTTCGCGCCGGTCGTGACGTGCTGGGAAAGCGTGTTCAGCCGGTCGACGATCGTCTGCACGGTGCGGTCGAACGTGCCCATCGCCTCGTGGAAGACCACGGCCGCGTCCGAGCGCCAGGTGCCCAGCAGCTCCTGCATCGTGGAGTCCACCTGGCGGTTCACGCCCGTGATGCCCTGGCCGGTGTCGGTGATGGTGCTAGCGCCTTGGCGCATGATCCCGGTGTCTACCTTGGCGCCGTTCTGAGCCGCCATTTTCGCCTCCTCGAATCCGTTGTTCTGCCCTGCCTCAACGGGGTCGGGCCGCCTCCGTCCACAAAGGAGTTCCGCGGGCCCCGGCATCGCCCCGCCCGGCACTCTCGACGCCGGAAGACGTGAAAGCCTGACGGAGACAGCACGGTGATCGTATGGATGATTTCCGAAGGGCGCGCGACGCGGTTCCCTTAAGGACACACAGGCGCGAACGGTCGGGCAGAACCGGACATTCGCGGTCACCACCCAGGAGAACGGCCCCGAAAGCCGGTCGCGGCGCCGGATGGCTGCCCCTCCGGCCACGAATGTCTGCCCGCGAACGCCCGGCGCGCGGGCGGGCAACCCTACTAAAGTCGCGGATTCATTCCACCGGTGAGGAATAAACGCGCCGGAGCCGTGTACGAATACGCGACTTGTCCGGTGTGGACATTCTTATTTCTTCGGTGCCGAAGCGGATTTGGTGCGGTACCGCATCACTCATCCGGGGGATGCCGCGAAGACGAAACCACCCCGGTCTCCGCGGAGACCGGGGTGGTGGACGAACGGGCACTCAGACGCGGCTGAAGAGCTTCCGGGCCCGGCGGCGCACCGGCAGCCGCCCCGCGACGGCGTCCTCGAGCAGGGCGCCGACCGTCTCGCGGGCGCACGCCCGGTTCGCCCCGATGCCGCCGGACGGCCCGCGCTTGATCCAGCCCGCGACGTAGGTGCCCGGGTGACCCTCGACGCGGCCCTCGACGTTCGGCACGGTCCCCGTCGCCTCGTCGAACGGCAGGCCCGGCACACCGGTGCCGCGGAACCCGGCGGCCCGGACGACCCGGCCCGCGCCGATCTCGACGTCACCCTCGACGCCGGTGACGCGCACGCCGCGGACCTCGGTGTCGCCGGTGACCGCGACTGGCGCCGAATGGAACCGCAGGACGATGCGGCGGCGGTCCTCCGGCGGCGGCGTGGACCAGTCCACGGACTCCCGCGGCAAGCCACGCAGCAGGGCCGCCTTGCCCTCCCCCTGGTCGATGGCCGCCGCGACGCGCGGGTCGTGCGTGTCGACCACGAGGTCGACGCCGGCGCGCTCGGCGAGGGCCAGCAGCTCGGGGCGCGTGTAGGCGGCGGTCTCCGGGCCGCGGCGGGCGAGCAGCACGACCTCGCGCACCTTGCTCGACCGCAGCCGGGCCAGCGCGGCCGGGGCGATCTCCGTGCCCACCAGGGTCTCGGGGTCGGCCGTGAGGATGCGGGCGATGTCGAGGGCGACGTTGCCGGTGCCGACGACGGCCACCCGCTCGGCCGAGAGGTCGACGGCGCCGGGGGCGATGTCCGGGTGGCCGTTGTACCAGCCGACGACGGTCGCCGCGGCCAGGCTGCCGGGCAGGTCCTCCCCCGGGACGCCGAGGGCCCGGGCCGCCGTGGCCCCGACCGCGTAGACCACCGCGTCGTGCCGCGAAGCCAGCTCCGCCGCGGTAACGTCGCGGCCGACCTCGGTGCCGAGGCGCAGCCGCAACCGCGGGTGGTCGTGGAACCGCGCGAACGTCTCGCCGATCTTCTTCGTCGACGGGTGGTCGGGCGCGACGCCGAAGCGGATCAGGCCGCCGGCCACCGGCAGGCGGTCGACCAGGGTGACCCGGGCGTTCGTGTGCAGCAGCAGGTCCTCGACGGCGTACATGCCGGCCGGGCCGCTGCCGACGACCGCGACGTCCAGCGGCGCGAAGTCGCTCGGGAGCACCCGGGTGAACGCCGGCTGCGCCCAGCGGTGGAAGTTGGGCGCGGCGCTCGCCCCGGCCAGCACGTCCTGGCCCGCGTAGTACCCGGCGTTGATCTCCTCGTAGGCCCGCAGCGGCCCGGTGAGGTCGCCGGCCGGGAAGATCGCGTCGACCGGGCACGCGTCGGCGCAGGCACCGCAGTCGATGCAGGTGGCCGGGTCGACGTAGAGCATCTCGGTGCGGCCGAAGTCCGGCTCGTCCGGTGTCGGGTGGATGCAGTTGACCGGGCAGACCGACACGCAGGAGGCGTCGGCGCAGCAGGTCTGCGTGATCGCGAAGGCCATCTCGTCAGATCAGGTTCGCGCGCTTGTAGAACCACAGCGCCGGCTTGGTCAGCAGCCCGGCGGAGTGGAGGAACTCCATCAGCCCGGAGCAGCTCGAGCGCAGCATCGACTTGTGGTGCTGGTTGGCCTTCGCCTCGCGCCGGGCGCGCTCGCCGTCCAGCCCGGCGTTCTCGTAGACCTGGTGGTTCACCATGCTGGTGACGATGAAGAACGACGCGATCGCGACGACCAGCGCGTTGACCTGCCGCCGCACCCAGCCGGCACCTTCGAGCCGCTGACGGGTTTCTTCGCGGGCGAACTTCATGTGCCGCGACTCTTCGACGACGTGGATGTTGTTGATGGTCCGGACGAACGGGACGACCCGCTCGTCCCGCATCCAGTCGCGCTGCATGACGTCGAGGACCTCTTCGGCGACGAGGATCGCCGCGTAGGCGGCCTCGCCGGTCGCGGTCGCCTTGAAGATCCGGCCGGCCTCGACGACGAACCGGCGCGGTCGGTAAGCGGGCGCACCCAGCTTCGCCGCGCCGCGGGCGAACATGATCGAGTGCCGGCACTCGTCGGCGATCTCGGTCAGCGCCCACTGGAACGCGGGATCGGTCGGGTCCTTGGCGTAGAAGTCCCGCAGGATCATCTGCTGCAGGATCATCTCGAACCAGATCCCGGTGCTCGCCACCGACGCCGCCTCGTGGCGGGTCAGCTCGCGCTGCTGCTCCGGGGTCATCTCGTCCCAGTAGGACGTCCCGTAGAGCGTGCTCCACTCGGGGCTGGCGCCGTGGAAGTCCTTGTCGAGCGGCGTCTCCCAGTCGACCTCCTTGACGGGGTCGTACGAGAGCTGCTCCGACGAGTCCAGCAGCCGCCGCGCGATGGTCTCGCGGTCCGACACCTCCGGCTCGCGTTCGCTGATGCTCGTCATGGCTGACCTCCTCGTCAGGGTGTTACCGCAGTTTACTGTTACCAACCGTAACACATAGATGTTCCAGTGCACACCCGTCCTCGGAGTCAGCGTTCGCGGAACTCGCTGGGTGGCGCGCCGAGCAGGCGGTGGAACATCGTGGTGAATGCGCCCGGCCCCGCGTAGCCGAGGTCCGCGGCCACCTCGGCCACCGGCGCACCCGCCGCGAGCAGCGGCAACGCGTGCAGCACGCAGGCGCGACGCCGCCACGGCGCGAGGCCGAGCCCGGTCTCGGCGCGGAACCGGCGGTGCAGCGTCCGCTCGGCGACGTGCAGCCGGGCCGCCCAGGCCGCCGGCCGGACGTCGACGCGCGGTGCGGCGAGGAAGTCCTGGCACAGCCGGCGCAGCTCCGGGTCGGCCGGCAACGGCAGGTCGAGCGGCAGCGGCGCGGCCCGGCGCAGTTCGTGCAGGGCCAGCTGCAGCAGGACGGCGTCACGCCCGCAGGCGGCGTAGCGCGGTTCGACGTCGACCGCCTCCCGCAGCAGCTCGCGCAGCAACGGCGTCACCTCGACGACCCGGCAGCGGGCCGGGAACCACGGCACCGCACGGGGTTCGACGTACAGGCTGCGCGTGCTGACGCCGGCCATCCGGACCGCGTGCGGCGTGCCGGCGGGGATCAGCACGGCCCGGTGCGGCGGGACGGTCCACGCACCGTCGGCCGTCTCGACGCGCATCGAGCCGGTGACGCCGTAGAGCACCTGGGCCCGGCGGTGGCGGTGCTCGGCGAGCACGTGCCGGGGCGGGTAGTCGGTGCCGATGGCGACGACGTCGCGGTCGAGGTCGTCCACGGTGTCGATGTGGGTGTTGCGCACACCGTCGAGCCTAAGTGGCCGGAACTCGGAGGAACGTGGCCGATCATCGAATGCCCGCCAGGCTCGTCCGGCCTAGCGTTCCGGTACGTGCTCCTCTTCGGATTGGGCGTCCTCAGCGGCGTCACCACCGCGCTCTTCGGGTTCGGCGGCGGGTTCGTGACGGTCCCGGTGGTCTACGCCGTGGCCACGACCGGCCCGGCCGCGATGCACGTCGCGGTCGGGACGTCCGCGGTGGTGATGCTGGTCAACTCGCTCGGCGCGACGATCACGGTCGTGCGCGCCGGCCGGCTGCACCGCGCGTACGTCTGGCCGCTGGCCGCGTTCATCGCCGTCGGCGCGGGCCTCGGCGCGCTGGCCGCGACGAGCGTCCCGGACGGCGTGCTGCACGCGCTGTTCGCCGCGTACCTGGCCCTGACCATTCTGGACGGTGTCCTGCGGCGCGGGTTCCTCGGCGGCGGGTCTTCCCGCCCGCTGAGCCGGGCCACCGTCACGGCCGGCGGGGTCGGAATCGGCGCGGTGGCGGGGTTCCTGGGCGTCGGCGGCAGTGTCCTGACGGTGCCACTGCTGCGACGGCGCGGCCTGCCGATGAGCGACGCGACGGCGCTGGCCAACCCGCTCAGCCTGCCGGTGGCCGCGGCCGCGACGGCCGTCTACCTGGCCGCACCGGGGCCCGCGGCGATCGACCCGGCCGCGGCGGCGCTCCTGCTGGCCGGGTCCCTGCCGACGATCGCGCTGCTGCGGCGGTGGTCCCCGGACATCCCGGACCACGCGCACGCCGTGGCCTACCTCGGGCTGCTGGGAGCGGCACTGATCACCGTCCTGGCGTGAGCCCGGCGCGCCTTGCCTCGCCCGGCGGCGCTCCGGTGTACAGTCGTTCACTCAATCGTGTGGCGAACGGCAGGAACCGGTGACCCTCCACCCTGACTCTCCAGCCGGGCCGTTCGGCTCCGGGCTGCTCGGGCCCCTCGACCAGGACGTCCCCACGCTGCGGCGGCGCGTCCAGCTGCTGCTCACCGGGACGCTGATCGCCACCAACGTCATCGGCGCGCTGGTCGTGGTCGGCCTCGCGGCCCTGCTCATGCCCGCCCCGGGCCTGTCCGGCGACCTCGTCCGGGTGACAGCGGTCGCGGTGCCCGCCTACGTCGTGTCCGCGGTGGTCGTCGGCGCGCTCTGGGGCACCCGCGGCGCGCTGCGGACGCTGCGCTGGGCCGCCGACGGCCGCCGCCCGACCGACGCCGAACGCGCCGCCAGCCTGCGCGTCCCACTGCGGCTCACGCTGATGCAGGCGGTGCTGTGGGGCGTCGCGACGGTGGTGTTCGCCGGGCTGGCCGCGCTGTTTCAGCCGCACGTCGCGCTGACCGTGTTCCTGGTGGTCGCCTTCGCGAGCGTGGTAGTCTGCGCGATCGCGTACCTCTTCGGCGAGTTCGCGCTGCGGCCGTACGCGGCCCGCGCACTGGCGGGCACGACGCCGGCGCGGCCGGTCAGCGGCGGCGTCAACCTGCGGATGCTGCTGTTCTGGTGCCTGGGCACCGGAGTGCCGGTCGCCGGGCTCGTGGTCACGGCGGTGCTGGCGTGGGTCCGCGGCGACGTCTCGACCACGAAGCTGGCCGTCTCGGTGATCGCGTTGGGGCTGGTCGTGCTGTGCTTCGGCCTGCTGGTCACGGTGTTCACCGCCCGCGCGGTCGTCAACCCGATCCGGTCGGTCCAGGACGCGCTGGCCCGGGTGCGGGCGGGCGAGTTCGACGGCGAGATCCCGGTCTACGACGGTACCGAGCTGGGCCTGCTGCAGGCCGGGTTCAACGGGATGGCCGCCGGGCTGCGGGAACGCGAGCGGATGCGGGACCTGTTCGGCCGGCACGTCGGGCACGAGGTCGCGGTCGAGGCCATGCGGGCGCCCGCGGAGCTGGGCGGGACGGTGCGCACGGTGTCGGTGCTGTTCGTCGACCTGGTCGGGTCGACGGCGCTGGCCGCGAGCCGCCCGCCCGAGGAGGTCGTCGGCCTGCTCAACCGGTTCTTCGCGGTGGTGGTCGACGAGGTGGACCGCAACCACGGCCTGGTGAACAAGTTCGTCGGCGACGCGGTCCTGGCGATCTTCGGCGCGCCGACGGTCTTGGCCGACCACGCGACCTGCGCCCTGGCGGCGGCCCGCGCGATCGCGGCCCGGCTGGCGACGGAGGTCCCGGACTGCCCGGCGGGCATCGGCGTGGCCACGGGCGACGCGGTGGCGGGCAACGTCGGGGACCCACGCCGTTTCGAGTACACGGTGATCGGCGACCCGGTCAACGAAGCGGCGCGGCTGACGGAGCTGGCGAAGAACGTCGACGGCCGCTTGCTGGCCTCGTGGACGGCGGTGGAGTCGGCGGGCTCGGCGGAGTCGGACCATTGGCAGGCGACGGAGGAGGTCACCCTGCGCGGCCGCACCCGGCCGACCACGCTGGCCACCCCGCGCACCTGACACCCGCCTTGCGCGTGAGGCGCCCGAAGTCCGTGAATGCCACATTGAGGGACACTAGGTCTCTCGATGTGGCATTCACGGACTTCCTTGCACCGGAGCCGAAAGTGCGGGTGGGCGGTCAGGCGGGTGGGCCCAGCCAGGTTGTCAGGGCTTCGCGGAGGCCTTCCGGATCCGGGCCGACGGCGGCCCAGGCCATGTGGCCGTCCGGGCGGATCAGAGCTGCCAGCTTCTGGTCCGGGAACGCCAGCGGGGTCGCCGTCACCAGCTCGACCCGGCTTTCCCAGCCCGCCGCCGCCTCCGCCGCGCCCGTGCCGGTGTCCAGCAGCACCGCGCGGCCGGAGCGGAAGTGCGGGGCCAGCGTCGTTCCGTCGGACAGGGGCAGGTCCGGCACGCGGTGGCCGATCAGCGGGAAGTCGCCCGGCAGGTCGTAGTGCTGCCAGCCGCCGCCGATCTTCGAGACGACGTACGTGGCGCCGTCCTGGGTGTCGAGCAGGTCCGCCAGCACTTCGCGCAACGCGTCCGCGCGCGGGCCGCGTGGGGTGCTCAGCGCCGTCTGCGCCATGCTCCAGCGCTGCACCCACTCGCCGATCGGGTGCCGCTCGGCGGTGTAGGTGTCCAGCAACGCGTCCGGGGCCACGCCGCGCGCGACGAGCGCGAGTTTCCAGCCCAGGTTGACCGCGTCACCGAGGCCCAGGTTCATGCCCTGCCCGCCGGCCGGCGAGTGCACGTGGGCCGCGTCGCCGCACAGCAGTACCCGGCCGCGCCGGTACGTCTCGGCCTGGCGGGTCGTGTCGGCGTAACGGGTGGCGACGTGCAGCCGCGTGACCCGGACGTCGGTGCCGCTCACCCGCCGCAGGCTGGCTTGGATCTCCTCCGCCGTCACCGGCGCGTCGCGGTCGGGCACGACCTCGTACTCGACGGTGTGCACCCGCGGCGGGCCGGAGCCGTCGTCCCAGCCACCGACCACATAGGACCCGTGCTCACCCGCTTGCCAGCCGTCCGCGACGAGCTTGCCCGGGTCGTCCAGGTCCACAATGGCCTGACGGCCGGTGAACACCGGATCCACGCCGGGGAAGTCGATCCCCGCCAGCCGCCGCACGGTGCTGCGGCCGCCGTCGGCGCCGACCAGCCAGCCGGTCCGGATCGGACGTCCGATGTGGACGGTCACACCGTCCGCATCGGACTCGAACGCGGTCAGCGAGACCCCGCGCTGCACCTCGACACCCAGTTCCGCGGCCCGCCGCTCGAAGATCGCCTCCAGGTCACCCTGGGCGATCACCCCGGCGCCGAGGAACTCCTCGCCGGGGCCGGGCGGGCGGAGCCGGTCGACGCGGATGCCGATCCCGGCGAAGTGGCCGACGAAGACGTCCGGCCGCTCCCCCGTGTCGCCGGGTTCGACCTCGGGCAGCCCGGCGCCCCCGCCGAGCCACATCGCGGCCGCGCGCTCGACTTCGGGCAGCAGGCCGCGCAGGTGCAGCGCGTGCACCGACGGCGCGTTGACCGCCCGGGCCCCCATCGACCCGAACCGCGAGCGCGGCGGCTCCGTCTCACGCTCGACGACCAGCACCCGGGCGCCGCCCAGGCGCAGCTCACAGGCCAGCAGCAGGCCGACCGGGCCGGCGCCCGCGACCACCACGTCGTAGTCCATCTTTCCCCCTTGAGAACCCGGCAACACCGTTCCCGGTATCGCCACCGTAGCGAACTGGGTACAGTGTTCGCAATATCCGAGGAGGTCTCGTGCCGGCGACCGACCGCCCGCCGCTCTGGCTGCGTCCCGAACACGGGACACGCGGGCCGAAACCGGCCCACACCCGCCGCGACGTCGCCGCCGCCGGCATCAGGATCGCCGACGCCGAAGGACTCGACGCCGTTTCGATGCGGCGGATCGCCGCCGAGCTGGGCACCGGGACCACGTCGCTCTACCGGTACGTGTCCAAAAAGGACGACATCCTGCAGCTGATGGGCGACGAGGTGACCGGCGAGCTGCGCGGCACCGTGCTGCCCGGGGGCTGGCGGGACGCCCTGCGCGTCATCGCCCGGTCGATGCGCGCGACGGCCCTGCGGCACCCGTGGTTCCCCGCGCTGGCCTCGGGCCGGCCGAACCACGGGCCGAACAGCCTGTGGTGGACGGAACTGACGTTCTCGGCGTTCGACGGCCTCGACCTCGGCACCGACGAGCTGCTCGCCAACCTCGGCACGCTCTCGTCGTTCGTCCTGGGCCACGTGCTGAGCGAACTGGGCGACCAGGAGGCGGCGCGGCTCTCGGGGCTCAGCCACGAGCAGTGGATGGAGCGCGAAGGCGAGTACGGCCCGATGATCGCGAGCAGCGGGCAGTACCCGCGGTTCACCCGGGTGATGGTCGAAGCCGAGACGCCGCACGCCGCCGACCGCCGGGACCGGTGGTTCGAGGCGGGCCTGGAGCGGGTGCTCGCGGGCATCGCCGCCCACCTGCCCTGACGACGCTCACACCGGCAGGACGCTCATGGGCGCCGGCGGCGGCAACGGCACCCCGGCGTGCTCGGCCCGGAACGAGTTCAGCAGGTAGGCGACGAGCCGCCGCGACGCCGTGCGCGTGGCCGCCGGGGAGTCCGTCGTCACCCCGTCGTTGGCCATGAGCACCAGCGCCAGGTCGGTGATCGCGAAGTCGGCTCGCAGCTCGCCCGCCGCCTTCGCGCGGTCGATCAGCTCGGTGACGCGGCCCAGCGCGCGTTCCGCGGCGACGTCGGCCGGGAACGCCGTCGCGACGGCGGCGCTGAACCCGCGGTCGCACGCCTGCATCTCCCCGACCTTCTCGACGAGCGTGACGAACCCCCGCCACGGGTCCGGGTCGGCCAGCGCGTCGTCCACGACCGAGACGCACGTGTCGAACTGGTGCGAGAACACCTCGTCGACCAGCGCTTCCTTCGTCGGGAAGCGGCGGTACAGCGTGGCCATCCCGACGCCGGCGTGCCGGGCGACGGCGGCCATCGGCACGTCGAGGCCCCGGCGCGCGAAGAGGTCGTGGGCCACCTCGACGATGCGCTCGCGGTTGAGCCGGGCGTCCCGCCGCAGCGCCGGGTGAGAAGGGTCCGCACTCATGTTTCTCACTTTACGCCAAGCGGACAGGTCTCTCCTCTTGCGCGGCTACGGTGGCGGACAAGGAAAAGGAGGTCCGATGAGGACGAACGGCCGGCTGGTCGAACGCGCGGTCGGCGGGGTCAACCGCCGGGTGCTGGCCCTGCGCTCGTCACGCCGCTGGGGCGCGGCGGTGCGGCGGCACCTGACGATCGTGACGTACACGGGACGGCGCTCGGGCCGCACGTTCACCATCCCGGTGGGCTACCGGCGCACGGGCGACGAGGTCGAGATCGGCGTCCGCATCCCGGGCCGGAAGAACTGGTGGCGCAACTTCACCGGCGAAGGCGGCCCGATCTCGGTGGAGCTGGACGGCACCGACCGCACCGGACACGCGATCGCCCACCAGGACGCGAAAGGCGCCGTGACGGTCACGGTGCGGCTGGAGCCGTAAGGGAATTGCGGTTGCCCGGGTGACGAGAGCGGAACTGGACCACACACGTGATCGGCTGAGGGTCACGGTTCCGGATCGGACCCCCGCAGGGATCCCGGGTGCGCTTTCGCATCCGGGTCCCGGCGGGTCTTGAGCAGGCTGGCCACCGTGACCACGGCGAGGATGCCGAGGATCACGCCGAGGCTGAGCGGGGTGGGGATCTCCGGGAAGCCCTCGTCGATGTCGACGTGCGCCCAGTGCAGGATCAGCTTCACACCGATGAACGCGAGGATCACCGAGAGCCCGGTCGAGAGGTACACGAGCCGGTCGAGCAGGCCCTTGACCAGGAAGTACAGCGCGCGCAGGCCCAGCAGCGCGAAGGCGTTCGCGGTGAACACGAGGTACGGCTCGTCGGTGACGCCGAAGACCGCCGGGATCGAGTCCAGGGCGAACAGCAGGTCGACGCCGCCGATCGCGACGAGCACCACGACGAGCGGGGTCACCAGCCGGCGGCCCGCGACCTTGGTCGTCAGCCGGCCGCCGTCGTAGTCGTCCGACAGCGGCAGCACCCGGCGGGCGGTGCGGACCACGACGTTGTTCTCGACGTCGTGGTCCTCGTCACGGTGGCGGAACAGCTGCACGGCGGTGTAGATCAGCAGCAGGCCGAACAGCAGGAACATGAAGGTGAACAGCGACAGCAGGGTCGCCCCGACGACGATGAAGATCCCGCGCAGCACCAGGGCCAGCACGATGCCGAAGGTGAGCACCTTGTGCTGGTGCTCCTCCGGGACGGCGAACGTGGTCATGATGATGACGAACACGAACAGGTTGTCGACCGACAGGCTCTTCTCGACGATGTAGCCGGCGAAGTACTCGGTGCCGAACTCGCCGCCGTGCGCCAGGGTCACCCACACCCCGAACACGACCGCGACGAGGATGTAGCCGACCGACCACGCGACGGCCTCGCGGAACCCGACCTTGTGCGGCCGGACCGCGGCGAGCACCAGGTCCAGCGCGAGCAGCCCGAGGATGACGGCCAGGGTGACCAGCCAGGTGCCGACCCCGATGTCCATTTCGTCCCCCGCTTCCGTTGTCACCGATAGTAGGGACATTTCCGCGTCCGCGCACGTGGAGTCCACAGTGGACGGAAGCTGGGACCGCGCGATTCCGGGTATCCTTCGCACCGGGGACGAGAGCGAAACGAGGTGCGCGGTGTCCGTGGGCGAGCGGATCCCGGAGGGGGTCGACATCAAGCTGCCCAGCGCGGCCCGGGTCTACGACTGGCTGCTCGGCGGCAGCCACAACTTCGACGCCGACCGCGTCGTCGGCGAACGGGTGATGGCCGTCCTGCCGTCGGGCCGGCAGGTGGCCGCGTCCAACCGGGCCTTCCTGCGCCGCGCCGTGCGGTACATGCTCGACCGGGGTATCACGCAGTTCCTCGACCTGGGGTCCGGCATCCCCACGGTCGGCAACGTGCACGAGGTCGCACAGGCCCTGGACCCCGCGTGCCGGGTGGTCTACGTGGACTACGACGAGGTCGCCGTCGCCCACAGCCGGCTCATCCTCGAGGGCAACCGCGATGCCGTCGTGGTCGAGGCGGACCTGTGCCGCCCGCGGACCGTGCTGGCCGACCCGGACGTGCGGGCGCTGCTGGACTTCGACCGGCCGATCGGGCTGCTCATGGTGGCGGTGTTCCACTTCGTCCCGGACGACCTGCGCCCGGCGGAGATCGTCGCCGACTACCGCGCGGCGCTGCCGCCGGGCAGCTTCGTCGCGCTGTCGCACCTGACGGCCGACCACGCGCCGCGCGAGATGGCGGCGGTCGCGGACGCGATGCGCCACAGCCGGGACCCGATGTACTTCCGCCCCTACAGCGACGTCGCGGCCCTGTTCGACGGGCTGGAGCTGGTCGAGCCGGGCGTGGTGAGCGCCCCGCTCTGGCACCCGGAACCGGGCATCCGCGACGCCGAACCGGACGACGTCTACGCCGGCGTGGGCCGCAAGCCCTAGCGCGCCCGCTCGGCGTCGGTCACTTCCTCGACCTCGTCGGCGTCCATCGCCTTCGTGTCGCGCGGCGGCAGGAACGGCTCGTCCTCGCTCTCCTGGCCGCCTTCGATGCCGCGGCCGCGGGCGAGCTCGGCGTCCAGCTCGGCGCCGAGCAGCACCGCGAGGTTGGAGATCCACAACCACACCAGGAACACGATGATCCCGGCCAGTGAGCCGTAGGTCTTGTTGTAGGAACCGAAGTTCGCGACGTACAACGCGAACCCGGCCGACGCCGCCACCCACAGCACGACCGCCAGCAGCCCGCCCGGGGTCAGCCACTTGAAGCCCGGCTGCCGCACGTTGGGGCCCGCCCAGTACAGCAGCGCGAACGTCAGGCTGATCAGGACCGCGATCACCGGCCACTTCGCGATCTCCCACACCTGCACCCCGGTCGGCCCGAGCCCGACGAGGTCGCCGAGGCGCCGCGCGATCGTGCCCGTCGCCACGACGCCCAGCGCGCACGCGGCCAGCAGCGCCACGAGGCCGATCGTCAGCCCGAGCCGCAGCGGCAGGACCTTCCACAGTGGACGGCCCTCCGGCATGCCGTAGATCGCGTTGCCCGCCCGCATGAACGCGCCGACGTACCCGGACGCCGACCACAGCGCGCCGAGCAGCCCGAGCACCGCCACCGGGCCGGCGAGGCTGCGCGAACCGGACAGCTCCTTGATCGCGCCGACGAGGATTTCCCGCCCCTGGCCCGGAACGACCTGGTTGATGTTGTCGATCACGGTCTGCGTCGGGCCGGGGCCGAGCAGGCCCAGCAACGCCGTCAGGACCACCAGGCCGGGGAAGATCGAGAGCACGCCGTAGTAGGTGAGCGCGGCCGCCCAGTCGGTGAGGTTGTCCCGGCCGAACTGCCGGACCGTGCGCCTGAGCACTTCCCACCACGAACGCCGCGACAACTCCGTCGGGCCGTCCGGTTGCTTCCGTCGTCCTGCGCGCACCCGGCACCAGCTCCTGCCTCGTCGCCGCGAGGTTTACCCGATCGGGGCGAGGAGAAACCCGGACGGGTGACTCAGCCGTCCTTGCGGGCGTCGTAGGCCTCGTTCGCCGCCATCACGTCCGGCATCTGGCCTTCGACGTCGTGGATCAGGTTCACCAGCAGCGTCGCGGTGCGCCGGCCGCGCGGGGTGAGGCTGTACTCGACCTTCGGCGGGATGGTCGGCTGGGCTTCGCGCAGCACGAAGCCGTCGCGCTCCAGGGCCTGCAGGGTCTGGGCCAGCATCTTCTCGCTGACGCCGGTGACGCGGCGGCGCAGCGCGTTGAACCGGAACGTGCCGTCGTAGAGCGCGGCCATCGCGAGGATCCCCCAGCGCCCGGTGATGTGCTCGAGCGTGGACCGGGACGTGCACGCCTGCGCGAACACGTCGAACACCACCTGCCCGTGCTCGTCGACCCACTCCGGCGCTTCCGTCATGCCCCCACGGTACCGGGCAGACAGCACAATCCCCAGTGACGGTACTCACCATCGGTTTGCACTTCCTGAAAGTTAGTACACTCTCAAGGTAAGCAACCGACCTGAGGAGTTACGCATGATCGTGGTCACCGGCGCCACCGGACATCTCGGCCGCCTGGTCGTGGACGGCCTGCTCGAGAAGACCTCGCCCGATCAGGTCGTCGCCGCGGTGCGCGACCCGCGGAAGGCCGACGACCTCGCCGCCCGCGGCGTGCAGGTCCGCGAGGCCGACTACGACCGGCCCGAGACCCTCACGGCGGCCTTCGCGGGTGCGGAGAAGGTCCTGCTGATCTCCAGCAGCACGCCCGGCCAGCGGCTCGCGCAGCACCAGGCCGTCATCGACGCCGCCCGCGAGGCCGGCGTGCGCCACCTCGGCTACACGAGCGTCCTGTACGCCGACACGACGAAGATCTTCGTCGCGCCCGACCACAAGGCGACCGAGCGGCTGATCCACGAGGCGGGCATCCCGTTCACCGTCCTGCGCAACGGCTGGTACACCGAGAACTACGCGGCGACGGTGCAGCAGGCCCTGTCCACCGGCTCGTTCGCGGGCAGCGCGGGCGACGGCCGTCTCGGCGCCGTCCCCCGGCTCGACTTCGCACAGGCGGCGGTCGCCGTCCTGACCGAAGACGGCCACGCCGGGAAGACGTACGAGCTGGCGGGCGACAACACATGGAGCTACGCCGACTTCGCCGCGGCGATCACCGAGGCGTCCGGGACTTCCGTGACGTACCAGGACGTCCCGCCGGAGGAGCACCGGAAGCTCCTCGTCGCGGCGGGCCTGCCCGACCCGGTGGCCGACATGCTGACCGACGCCGACCGCGGCATCCGCGAAGGCGAACTGACCACCACGAGCGGCGACCTGAGCACGCTGATCGGCCGCCCGACGACCCCGTTGGCCGACGCGGTCGCGGCCCTCGTCAAGGGCTGAGCCCCTGGACGGCGGTGCGGGCGTGGCCGTAGGAGACACCTACCGGCCACGCCGCGCCCGGTCACCGGCTTGGGCCGCGCCCACCGGTGCCGATCAGCCTGAACCGGGCCGGTCGCCGGATGCGCGGCGCAGAGCAAGCCGCGCCGGTTCACCGGCAGTCGAACCCGTTGGCACGCCACTCCACCAAAGCGGATGCCAATTCGCGCGCATTTAAAACCGTTGCCACGGAAGCAAAACAGCCATCCGGCGACACGGACCGTCAGTCCGTCGAACCGGCGGCGACGAGCCGCCTGGTCGTGAGCCACCGGTCCGCCAGGGCCGCGAGCACGGCCAGGCCGGTGATCGCCGCCGCTCCCAGCAGCAACGCTCGGCCGCCGAGGCCGCTCGCCGTGCCGGCGAGGGCCGCTCCCACCGCCGCCATCGCGACCTTCAGCCCGGCGCTCGTCACGAACACCTGGGCCTGCGCGCCCGCCGGGGCATAAGCGCTGCGGGAGGCCAGCGTCGCGGTGAAGGACGTCGCGTTCGCCACGCCCAGCGCGGCGAACCCCGCGACCGCGAGGCCGTACCCCGGCGCCAGTGCGCACACCGCCGTCACCACGGCCATCGCGGCGAACAGCCGGACCGCCTGCACCTCGGGTTCGCCGCGCAACGGCCACACCGTCACCAGTGCCGAGCCCAGGAGGCTGCCCGCGCCGTAGGCCACGGTCAGCGCGGCGCCCGCGGTCGCCGTGCCGTGCAGGTCCCGGCCGAACGCGACGGCGACCACCGGCAGCGCGCCCAGCTCGACCGCGCCCAGCAGCGTCAGCACCGTGACGCGGCGCAGCGGCGGGCGCGTCACCAGCATCCCGAGCCCGGCGCGCAGGCCCAGGGCTTCACGGGGCGTCCGCCCGGTGCCGAGCGGCAACGTCAGTGCCAGGCCGGCCGCGACCAGGGCCGCGGTCGCCAGCCCGAGCAGCGCGTCGACGGGGCCGGTCACCCCGGCGAGCCCGGCCGTCGCCGCGGGGCCGAGGGTGCCGCCGATCCCGTAGGACAACGCGTCCCAGCCCTGCCGGCGCCGGTTCGGGCCGAGGTCGTCGAGCACGCTGCTCAGCCCGCCGGTCAGCAGCGGCCCGCAGCACCCGGCGACGGCCACCAGCGGCACCGTCACGACCAGCGACGTCCGGCCGAGCGCCAGCGCGCCTGCGGCCAGGGCCAGACCGTAGACCAGGTAGGACGCCGCCAGCAGCCGCCGGGGCTCGCGGGCCCGGTCCAGCCGGGCCGCCAGCCACGGCCCGAGCAGGTGCGGCGCGTTGAGCGCGGCGACGAGCAGGCCGCCCACCGCCGCCGGTTGGTGCTGGTCGGCGGCGAGCAGCACCAGCCCGACCGTGGCGCCGCTGTCGGCCCCGCGGACCAGCACCGCCGCCGTCAGGTACCGCGCCAAGCCGGACATCACACCCCCGTCACCCCCTTGACTGGTGACGCCACCTTGTCAGAGAGGTGCGTCACCGGTCAATATGGTGACGTGTTCACCTTCCTCAGCGGCCGGCCCAGCCTGGACCTGACGACGACCCTGCAGGTCCGCCACCACGAGCACCCCCGCGAGCTGCTCACAGCCCCCGGGGACGTCACGCGCTGGCTGGCCGAGGCGGGCTACTCCCCCGCCGCCGTCGACGACGCCGGGCTGCGCCGGACCGTCGACCTCCGCGAGGTCGTCAACCGCTTGTGCCGCACCGCGAACCACGCCGACCGGGCCCGGCTCAACGACTTCGCGGCCGGGCCGCCGTTGGTACCGCGGTGGACCGGGACGGCGGTCGAGTACCGCGGCGACATGGACCAGGCGTTGTCCTCGCTCGCCCGCGACGCCATCGACCTGCTCGCCGGCCCGCACGCCGACCGGATCCGCGAATGCGCGCACCCCGACTGCAGCCGCCTGTTCCTCGACGCGTCGCACGCGGGACGTCGCCGGTGGTGCGGCATGACGACCTGCGGGACCAAGACGAAGTCGGCGAACTACCGGCGTCGCAGGAGCGCGGAAGTCACCTGATGCGCAGCTTCCGCATCAGCTTCAGCCCGGAAAGCATGCTCTGGACGTACTTCTCGTGGTCCTGGCCCGGCTTCGGCCCCATGACCTGCTTCTTGAGCACGGCCAGGTTCTGCACGTCGGTGTACTTGAGCAGGCCCTGATCGCCGTGGCGGGCGCCGACGCCGGAGTTCTTCACCCCGCCCGACGGCGTTCCCTTGGCGGCGAACGCGGTGGCGAGGATGTCGTTGATGTTGACGTTGCCCGATTCCAGGCGCGCGGCGACGGCCCGGGCGGCGTCGAGGTCACTGCCCCAGACCGAGGCGTTGAGGCCGTAGTCGGTGTCGTTGGCCAGCGCCACGGCTTCGTCGACCGTGCCGTACTCGTGCAGCGCCACAACGGGTCCGAAGGTTTCGGTGACGCCGCAGAGCATGTCCTTCGTGACGCCTTCGAGGATCGTCGGCTCGAAGAACGCCGGGCCGAGATCGGGCCGCGGCTTGCCGCCGCAGAGCACCGTGGCGCCCTTCGAGACGGCGTCGTCGACGTGCTCCTTGACGCGGCGCATGTGGTCCACGGACACCAGCGAGCCCATGTCGGGGCCGAAGTCGTAGGCCGCGCGGACGTCGAGAGCCTGCGTCTTGGCCACGAACGCCTTCGTGAACTCGGCGTAGCGGGACTCCGGCAGGTAGATCCGCTCGATGTGCATGCAGATCTGGCCGGTGTTGCCGAACGCGCCGAAGATCGCGCCCTGCGCGGCTTCCGCGAGGTCGGCGTCGTCGAGCACGATCATCGGGTTCTTGCCGCCGAGCTCGAGGCAACAGCCGATGAGATTGCGCCCGGCCCGCTCGCCGATCACCCGGCCGGTGGCCGTGGAGCCGGTGAACATCACGTAGTCGGCGTGGTCGATCAGTGTCGGGCCGACGTCCGGGCCCTCGCCGCACACCACCTGGAACAACCCCTTCGGCAGGCCGGCTTCCTCCAGCAGCTGGATGCCGTAGAGCGGCGAAAGGGCCGTCTTGTTGTCGGGCTTCAGCACGACGGCGTTGCCGGCCATCAGCGCCGGCACGGCGTCGGAAATGCCGGTGGCGAACGGGAAGTTCCACGGCGCGATGATGCCGACGACGCCCTTGGGCTGCCGGATCTCGGTCGACGTCGTCAGCAGCGGCACCGGCCCGCCGCGCTTGGTCGGCGCCAGCAGCTTCGCGGCCCGCCGGAGGTAGTGGCTCATCACCATCGCCGGGTCGCAGGTCTCCTCGATCGCCATCCGTCGGTTCTTGCCGCTCTCGGCCTGGATGAGGTCGGTGACGATCCGCGCCTGGTCGACGAAGAGCGTGTGCGCCCGCTTGAACACCGCGAGCCGCTGCTTGAGCGGGGTGGCGGCCCACTTGCGCTGCGCCTCGCGCGCGACGGCGAACGCCCGTTCGATGTCGGCCGGCGCCGACTGCGGCAGCTCGACGAGCGTCTCGCCGGTGTAGACCTCGGTCAGCTTCCAAGTCGCGCCGGAGGTGCCCGGCACGCGGGCCACGAGCCCCTTCAGGAACGCGTCCGTCGCCGACGCCGGCCGGGTGATCCCGAGCGGGGTGAGGGTCATGGTCGCACTTCCCGTCAGTTGCCGGAGAGGACGAGGTGCGCGCCCATCTCGCCGATCATGATGCTGGGGGCGTTCGTGTTGCCGCCGGTGATCGACGGCATGATCGAGGCGTCGCAGACCCGCAGCGCCTCGACGCCGCGGACCTTGAGGTCGGGGCCGACGACCGCGAGCTCGTCGACGCCCATCCGGCAGGTGCCGACGCCGTGGTAGACCGACGTCGCGCGGTTGAGGATGGCGTCGCGCAGGGCCTGGCCCGTCAGCGCCGGGCCCGGGTGGATCTCTTCCTTGACCGCGCCGTTGAACGCCTTCGACGCGAAGATCTCGCGCGCCAGCTCCGAACCCTCGCCGAGCACCTCGAGGTCGGCCGGGTCGGCGAGGTACTGGGGGTCGATCAGCGGGGCGGCGGCAGGATCCGCCGACGCCAGCCGCAGCGTGCCGCGGCTCTTCGGGTAGATCAGCGTCGTGAGCACGGTGAGCGCGGTGCGCTTGTCGACGTCGTGCCGGATCGGCGCGTCCTGGTTCGGCGAGACGTACGCCCACGGCAGCAGGTGCAGCTGGAGGTCGGGCACCGCGTCGGCCTGGGACGTCTTGAGGAACGCGACCGCCTCGAACACCGAGTTCGCGAGGAAGGTCGTCCCGGGCCGGAGCAGCTCCTTGACCAGGCCGCGCGCGAAGTAGGCCGGCGTGCCGGAGTTGCGGCTCGACGTCACGTGGAAGGTCAGCGCGTGGAACATGTGGTCGTGCAGGTTGTCGCCGACCGGCAGGTCCGCGACGACGTCGATGCCGTGCTCCCGGAGGTGCTCGGCGTGGCCGACGCCCGACAGCATGAGGAGCTGCGCGGACCCGACGAACCCGGCGGAGAGGACGACCTCCTTGCCGGCGCGGATCGTGCGCTGGGTGCCGTCGGCGTCGACGACCTCGACGCCGGTCGCGCGGCCGTTCTCGATGACGACCTTCTTGGCCAGCACGCCGGACTGCAGCTGCAGCGTCGGGGCCGCGAGGTGGTGGAGGTAGCCGCGCGAGGCGCTGTAGCGCAGGCCGTCGGCGGCGTTCTGCTGCATCCGGCTGACGCCTTCCTGCGACTCGCCGTTGTAGTCGTCGAGGATCTTGCAGCCGACGGTGTCGGCGGTGGCCTGGATGAACTGCAGGGCGCCCTCTTCGGGACTCTTGTTGCGGGTGACCCGGATCGGCCCGCCCGCGCCCCGGAACGCGTTCTCGCCGTCTTCGAAGTCTTCCATCCGCTTGTACGCGGCGTTGACGCTGTCGGCGTCCCAGCCGGTGTTGCCCTCGGCGGCCCAGGAGTCGAAGTTGGCGCGGTTGCCGCGGACGTAGACCATGCCGTTGATGGAGCTGGAGCCGCCGACGACCTTGCCCCGCGGCACCGGCATCCGGCGGTCGAGGGCGTGCTTCTGCGGCACCGAGTAGTAGCCCCAGTCGAAGGGTTTCTTGAGCTGGGGCACGGCATGCAGGGGTCCGACGAGGCCCGGTTTCTTGAGCAGCAGCTTCTCGTCGGTCTTGCCGGCTTCGAGCACGATCACGCTCGCGCCCGACGCCGCCAGCCGCCCAGCGATCGCGGCCCCCGAACTCCCCGACCCGACGACCACGTAGTCGGCTTCGTCGCCGCGCGGCGCCTTGTTCGCCATGTCCGCTCCTCGGTCCGGCCCGCCACCCAGAAACTATAACCTGTTCTAGTTCTGGCGTCACCGTATAGCGTTCGCCCACGACGCGCAATGTCCCCCCGGGCCCCTGGTGGGGCGCGATCGGCCGGACCACGGCTCGCGCACGTCCACGACGAGGGCGTCCACCACGCCGTGAGGTTGATCCATTCCGCCTCTCGGACCGGGCCGGCGCGCTGACTTCCCTTCATGGTGCGCTCTCTGCTCTGCCTGGCCCTGCTCGCCGGGGCCACGTGCCCGGCGCCCTGCGGACCGCCGGGGTCGGCCGCCCGGTCACGCCGGACGCCGTCGACGTCGGGGTGTCCGAAGAGCGTGACGACACCTTGCACACCGTCGCCGGCGAGCTCCTCGGCCAGGTCAGGTTCTGACTTCCCCGGCATGGTCCCGGCTGTCGTAGCGCCAGAACGGCCGCACGCTCAGCGCCCCGGCGACGACCACGACGACGCAGAGCAGCGCCGCCCCCGACCAGGCGATCGTCAACGTCGTCGCGGCGGCCATGGCGCCCGCCCGGACGTCGCCCAGGCGCGGGCCGCCCGAGACCACGACCGTGTAGACGCCCTGGAGCCGGCCGCGCATCCGGTCCGGCACGTAGGTCTGCAGGATCGTCTGCCGGTAGACGACGCTGACCAGGTCGGCCGCCCCGGCGAGGACCAGCAGCGCGACGGCGGCCCAGAGGCTGTGCACGAACCCCGCGGCGGCAACGGCGGCCGCCCAGCAGGCGACGGCGCACGTCAGCGCGACGCCTTGCCGGCGCACCCGGCCGATCCACCCGCTCAGCGAGCCGGCCAGGATCGAGCCGACGGCGATCGCCGAATACAGCGGGCCGACGCCGCCGTGGAACCGGGTGGCGGCGGCCTGCGGGAACAGCGCCTCCGGCATCGCCAGCGCCATCGCGGCGATGTCGACGGCGAACGACATCAGCAGGACCGGGTTCCCGCCGAGGAACCGCAGGCCTTCGAGCACCGATCGCAGGCCGGGACGCCCGGCCGGGGCCGCCGACGGGAAGGACGGCAGGCGGAAGGCCGCGTACAACGCCGCCGCGAACAGCACGGCGTCGGCGCCGTAAGCCCAGCCGAAGCCGCCCGGAAGTCCGATGAGGACACCCGCGACGAGCGGCCCCACCACCTGACCGACGCTGCCGGCCGTGTAGTTCAGCGCGTTGGCCGCGGGGATGTACTCGGCGGGCACCAGCAGCGGCACCATCGCGCTGCGGACGGACGCGGAGACGGCGAACCCGCCCGACTGGACGGCGACCAGCGCGAGGATCAGCGCCGGCGACCGCACCCCCAGGACGCTCTGGGCCAGCAGCGCGAGCGTCACGACCCACGTGACGAGTGACGTCAGCAGGTACAGCTTCCGCCGGTCGACGGCGTCGGCGACCGCGCCGCCGTAGAGGCCGAACACGACGATCGGGACGAACCCGACCAGGCCGCCGAGCCCGACGACCAGCGACGACCGCGTCAGCGCGTACAGCTGCACCGGGACGGCGACCGCGGTGACGGTCATGCCGATGACGGCGGTGCTCTGCCCGAGGAACGTCCGCCGGAACGCGGGCACGGCCAGCGGCCGGGTGTC
Source organism: Amycolatopsis sp. WQ 127309 (assembly GCF_023023025.1). Lineage (NCBI taxonomy): Bacteria > Bacillati > Actinomycetota > Actinomycetes > Pseudonocardiales > Pseudonocardiaceae > Amycolatopsis > Amycolatopsis sp. WQ 127309. The sequence continues at coordinate 6,751,592 of NZ_CP095481.1, read as the reverse complement.
CGCGACGACGCTGCGCAGGCGGTCCCGGAACCGGGGCGGCACGACAGGGGTCATCCCTCCACGATGGTCGGCATCCACCCGGCAGACTTCCGATAAACTGCCACCTCGTGTCGCAAACCCGCCATCGGCACCACCCGGGTGAGGTCATCACCCGGCACCGGCACGAGGAGCACCAGCTCATCTACGTGAGCAGCGGGGTCCTCGCCGTCCACACCGACCACGGGACGTGGGCCGCCGGCGCCCACCGCGCCGCCTGGATTCCCGCCCGCACCTGGCACGAGCACCGCGTCCACGGGCACGCCGAGGTCCACACCCTCGCCTTCGCGACGCAGGAAGCGCTGCTCCCCGGCGATTCGCCCACGGTCATCGCCGTTTCCGGGCTGCTGCGCGAACTGCTGATCGCCGCCACCGAACCCGGCCTGGCGCCGGGCGAGGCACGCCGGCTGCGGGCCGTGATCCACGACCGCGTCCGCCGCGCCCACGTCGCCCCGCTGACGCTCCCCCGCGCCCGCGACCCCCGGCTGGCCCACGCCTGCCGGCTGGTGACCGACGACCTCGCGAGCCCGCGGACCATCACCTGGCTCGCCCGTCAGGTCGGCGCGAGCGACCGTCACCTCGCGCGGCTCTTCCGCGGCGAGTTCGGCACGACGTACCCCCAGTGGCGCACCACCACCCGGGTCTTCCAGGCCATGCTCGAGCTCACCGCGGGAAGCACCGTCACGGAGACCGCGCACCGCTGCGGCTGGGCCACCACCAGCGCCTTCGTCGACACCTTCACCCGGACCATGGGCCAGACCCCCGGCACCTACCGCGCCGCGGCCGCCGGCGGTTAGCGGCTACTTGGTGCCGTACGCGCCGGCGTCCAGGTCCTCGACGAGGGTCGGCCCGGTGGGCGTCCAGCCGAGCAGCTCGCGCGTCTGCGTGCTGGTCGCGGCGAGGTCCATGGCGAAGAAGCCGCCGATCCAGCCGTAGTGGTCCTGGACGTCCCCGGCCGCGATGGAGGCGACGGGCAGGTCGTACGCGCGGCCGATGGCCTCCGCGATCTCGCGCGTCGGCACGCCTTCTTCGGCGACGGCGTGCAGGCGGCTGCCCGCGGGCGCCTTCTCCAGGCCGAGGACGGTCATCCGGGCGGCGTCGGTCACGTGCACGGCGGCCCAGCGGTTGGTCCCGTCGCCGGGGTAGCCGGAAACGCCCTTCTCCCGGGCGATCGCGGTGAGGACCGCGATGAACCCGTGGTCGGCGGTGCCGTGGACGGTCGGCGAGAACCGCAGGCTCACCGGGTGCACGCCGCGGCCGGCGAACTCGAGCGCGAGGTTCTCACTGCCGCCGCGCGGGCTTTCCAGGCCGTGGAACGGGGACGCGTCGGCCTCGGTGGCGGGCCGGCCCTGGGTGAGCGCGGCGATCCCCGACGCCAGCAGGAACGGGCGGCCGGTGCCGGCGAGCGCGTCGCCGATGGTCTGGACGGCGCCCCGTTCGGCCGCGCTCGACACGGCCGGGTTCGCGAAGTCGTGCTTGTTGGCCAGGTGGATGACGGCTTCGGCGGCCTCGGCGCCGGCCCGGATGCCGTCGAGGTCGTCGAGGTCGCCGCGGCGGACCCGGACGCCCTTGGCTTCGAGGGCCGCGGCGGAGGCGTCGGACCGGGCGAGCCCGGTGACCTCGTGGCCGGTGGCGAGCAGTTCGTCGACGACGGCGGAGCCGATCCAGCCGGAGGCTCCGGTGACGAAAACGCGCATGAGGTGTAACTCCCTCTGTGGTCGAACTCGATGTCAGCGACTGACGTCGGTGACTGACATCAACGTACTCCCGAAGTCAGTCGCTGTCATCACCTAGACTCGACGGCATGGTGCGTTGGGAACCGGGAACCCCGGAGCGGCTGCAGCGGGCCGCGCTCGAGCTGTTCGCCACCCGCGGGTTCGAAGAGACGACGGCGGCGGAGATCGCCCAGTCCGTCGGCCTGACCGAGCGCACGTTCTTCCGCCACTTCGCCGACAAGCGCGAGGCGCTCTTCCACGGGCAGGAGCTGTTCGCGCAGGCGTTCCTCAGCGGCATGGAGGCCGCGCCGCCGGACGCGTCGCCGATCGAGGTCGTCGCCGGCGCACTGCAGTCCGCGTCCACCTTCTTCCCGGACGAGCGCCGGCCGCACTCCCGCACCCGCCAGTCCGTCATCGACCGGAATCCCGCGCTGCAGGAACGGGAACTGCACAAGATGGCCGTCCTCGCCACCACGCTCGCCGACGCCTTCCGCGCGCGGGGCGTCGCCGATCCGGCGGCCTCGCTGGCCGGGCAGTCGGTCACCGCGGTGTTCGGGATCGCGTTCACGCAGTGGATCCGCGACGGCGAGGAGCGGTCGCTGGCCGACATCGCCGACGACGTCTTGGCCGAACTGCGCGCCCTGACCAGCGCGAGCCCCACGCCGGCGGGCTAACCCCGCGCCACGGCCCCCGAGATCAGCAGGGCGAGGCCGTGTTCCAGGGAGGCGGCCAGGTCGATCCGCAGCTCGGCGAGCGCCGGGTCCGTCGCGTACGCGGCGAGCGTGCTGGCCGAGGGCCGGCAGTGCGTCGAGAGGCCACCGGCCAGGATCATGGCCAGCAGGCACACCTGCTTCGCCGCGGCCCCGACCTCCGGCACGTGCCGGGCGAAGAGCTCGACCATGGCGTCGAGGCTCGCGAGCGCGGATCGCTTGTAGCGCACGACGACGTCGACGGAGACGTTGTGCTCCAGGACACCGGCCTGCGCGCTGATGAGGTCGCACAGCACGGTGCGCCCGGCCAGCGAATTCGCCACGATCGCCGCCAGCCGGTCACCGCGCTCCCGCACGGACCGGCCGGGATCGACGCCGGCGGCCAGCTCGGCCGCCACGTCGGGCAGCCAGTCCCCCAGTGCCTGGTCCAGCAGCTCGAACAGCACGGCCTCGCGGGATTCGAAGTACCGCAGCACGTTCGACTTGGCCAGCCCGACCCGGCGGCTGAGCTCGTTGAGGCTCACCTCGGCCACCGGCATCTCGTCGAGCATCACCAGCGCCGTGTCGAGGATCTTGCGGCGCCGTTCCTCCCGCTGCTCCGCGCTGCGCGCCCGCTGGAACGTCATGCGACACAGGGTAACCGTCTTGCACCCGGAGTTAAAGACCGGCAGTCTCTTGACAATAGACCGACGGTTCTTTAACGTCGGAGACATAACAGACCGCCGGTCCGCAAGGGCCGAACCCGAAGGAGCGACCGACATGGCCGAACACTGGACCGCCCGCGACGTCCCGGACCAGACGGGCCGCGTGGCCGTCGTGACCGGCGCCAACACCGGCCTCGGCTTCGAGACCGCCCAGGTGCTCGCCGAGCGCGGCGCGTCGGTGGTGCTGGCCGTCCGCGACGTCGAAAAGGGCAAGCAGGCGGCGGCCCGCTTCGGCGCCGGCGCCGACGTCACCGTGCAGGAGCTGGACCTGGCGTCACTGGAGTCGGTGCGCACCGCCGCGGCCGAGCTGCACACGGCGTTGCCGAAGATCGACCTGCTGATCAACAACGCCGGCGTGATGTACCCGCCGCGGCAGACCACCCGCGAAGGCTTCGAGCTGCAGTTCGGCACGAACCACCTCGGGCACTTCGCGCTCACCGGCCTGCTGCTGGACCTCCTGCTGCCGGTCCCCGGTTCGCGGGTCGTGGCGGTCGCCAGCATCGCCCACCGCCTCCGCGCCGCGATCCACTTCGACGACCTGCAGTGGGAGAACTCCTACGACCGCGTCGCGGCCTACGGCCAGTCCAAGCTCGCCAACCTGCTGTTCGGGTACGAGCTGCAGCGCCGGCTCGCGCCGCACGGCACCACGGCCGCCCTCGCCGCCCACCCGGGCGTCGCCCGCACCGAGCTGATGCGCAACTCCCCCGCCGCCCTCCGCGGGGTCTTCGCCGCGGTCGCGCCCCTGTTCACCCAGGACTCGGCGCGGGGCTCGCTGCCGATCCTGCGTGCCGCCACCGACCCCGGCGCCCTCGGCGGCCAGTACTACGGACCCGACGGGCTGGGCGGCTACCGCGGCGACCCGGAGGTCGTCGCCTCGAGCCCGCAGTCCCACGACCTGGCGCTTCAGCGGCGTCTGTGGCAGGTTTCGGAGGAGCTCACGGCCGTCGAGTACCCCGTCGGGTGACCCCTACCCGGTGAATTCATCTCGCACGAGGGTATTTCTACCCTCACGGTTGTAACGAGTCCCGGTGCCGCAGCGACTGTCCAGTATCGCGCGGGAAGGCTGGGGTGCCGATGAGCGAACGTCGAGCTCGGCGGGTCGATGTGGCCGCTCAGCCACGTCATGTCAGTCTCGATCCGGACCCGGACGCGGAGTTCGAGTACACCGGGATCGTGCTCCGGCGCGAGCTGGACGGCGCACCGGCCGAGGAGACCTGGCTGCCGGTCGGCGACGAGCCCAGCGAAGAGGACGACGAGCGGCTCATCGCCGCGCTGCACGACGCCTGGCTGTGGACGACCGAGTCCGAACGCGATCCGGTGACCATGCCGGAGTAGCACCCTCTAAGCTGGACGGGTACTCAACTTTTTGACTACCCGAGGTGCGATGTGAGCAGCAGCTTCCGGCAGGCCGTCGAGGCACGTGATCCCGAGGCCATGGCGGCCGCGCTGGCGCCGGAGGTGGTGTTCCGGAGCCCGGTGGCGTTCCGGCCGTACCCGGGCAAGGCGATCACCGCCGCGATCCTGCGCGGCGTGCTCCGGGTGTTCGAGGACTTCCGGTACGTCCGGGAGCTCGACGGTGGCGGGGGCCGGGACCACGCCCTCGTCTTCGAGGCCCGGATCGGCGACACCGCGGTCGAGGGCTGCGATTTCCTGCACCTGGACGAGAACGGCCTGATCGACGAGTTCACGGTGATGGTGCGCCCGCTCTCGGCCGCCCAGGCGCTCTCGGCCGCGATGGCCGCACAGTTCGAGCAGATCCAGCGCGAGGCCGTCGGCGCCTAGTCAATTCGTTGACTAGCTCACGGAGGGGAACCCGGTGGCACTGCGGAACGCGCTGATGGCCGCGCTGCTCGAAGGCGAGGCGTCGGGCTACGACCTCGCGAAGGTGTTCGACGCGTCCGTGGCGAACTTCTGGATGGCCACCCCGCAGCAGCTCTACCGCGAACTGGACCGGATGGCGGCCGCCGGCCTGGTGCACGCCCGGGTCGTCCACCAGGAACGACGCCCCGACAAGCGCCTGTTCTCGCTGACCGAAGCCGGCCGGGAGGCGTTGCACGAGTTCACGGCCGCTCCACCCCGCCCCGGCACGATCCGCGACGAGCTGATGGTGCAGGTCCAGGCCGTGGATGCGGGCGACGAACCGGCCGTCCGAACCGCACTCGAGGAGCGGGCGACCGCGGCGGAGGCGAAGATCGCCCGCTACGAGAAGCTCCGCACACGCCTGCTGGACGGCCGCTTCGAAGACGACTACCTGGTGGAGGCGGAGCGGATCGGACCGTACCTGACGCTGATGCGCGGCTTGTCATTCGAGCACGAGAACCTCCGCTGGTGCCGGCAGGCCCTCCGCACCCTGGACCTCCGCACGCAGGTGAGGCAACCGACAAAACCCTGACCACACGACGGTTTCGTTGCGCGCCTTCCAGCCGCGGTGTTGGCCACTCCGGACGCGAAGTTGGCCGCTCCGGTTGCCGAGTTGGCCGCTCCAGTCGCCGAGTTGGCCACTCCGGACGCCGTCTTGGCCGCTTGGCCGCTCCGGTTGCCGTGTTGGCCACTCCGGTTGCCGTGTCGGCCGCGCGGGTCACCGTGTTAGCCCTTCTGTCACCGTGTCGGCCGCTCCGGTTGCCGTGTCGGCCCTTCCGGTCGCCGTGTCGGCCGCTTCGGATGCCGCGTTGACCACCCCGGCGACCGAGTTGCCATCTGCGGCCGAGGTGGCTGTTCGCAGCCGACGGCCCTACCGCCAACAGCAAACACGCTGACCGGAGCGGCCAACACGACCAACGGCGAGCCCGGGCGCAGGCCCACTCTATTGATTCTGTACCTACTAGTATGTACAGTGCGACCTATGGGGACGAGAGACCAGCTGATCGACAGCACCCGGGAACTGTTGTGGGAACGCGGTTACGTGGGCACCAGCCCCAAAGCCATCCAGCAGCGCGCGGGTGCCGGGCAGGGCAGCATGTACCACCACTTCGCCGGCAAGCGGGAGCTGGCGCTGGCCGCCGTGCGGCGTAGTGCCGATGAGCTGCTCGCCGCGGCCGACGCTCAGCTGCGCGGGCCCGGGACCGCCGTCGAACGGGTCACCGCGTACCTGCGTCGTGAGCGCGAAGTGCTGCGGGGCTGCCCCATCGGCCGGCTCACGCAGGATCCCGACATCGTGGCCGACCCGCAGCTGCGGGCTCCGGTCGACGAAACCCTCACTCTCCTGCAAGCCAAACTCGCCGCGGTCCTCGACGAAGGCCGGGCCGCGCAAGAACTGCCTGCCGCGCTGGACACCGCCGCGCTCGCCGCCACCATCGTCGCCGTGCTGCAGGGCGGGTACGTGCTGGCTCGCGCCGCCGCCGCACCCGGACCGTTCGACCAAGCCGTCTCCGGCGTCCTTTCGCTGCTCGCCGCCCACACCCGTTGAACCTGGGGAGTTCCCGTGCACGTCCGTCACGTTCCGTCCGCCACCGCCGCCGCGCCCGCCGACGTCATCACCGGCAGTGCTTGGGTCACCTCGCTCGCCGTCCCCGAAGGGCCGTCTCGCACCCAGGTCGACCGCGTGCAGTTCGCCCCCGGTGCGCGTACGCGCTGGCACCGGCACCCGCTCGGCCAGGTGCTCGTCGTCACCGAAGGCACCGGCTACGTCCAGCGCCGGGGCGGTCCGGCCCAGCTGATCCGGCCCGGCGACACCGTCCGCGTCGCTCCTGGCGAATGGCACTGGCACGGTGCCACCGACACCACGTCGATGACGCACCTCGCCATCGAGGAACTCCCCGAAGACGGGACCACGGCGGAGTTCGCCGAACCGGTGAGCGCCGCCGAACCCGTGGCCGTCCCGGCCGAGCCCGTCACGCGCACGCTCGTGCTGGAGCAGCGGCTCCCCGAACCGCGCGTGGTCGACTACGTCGAGCTGCGCCGCATCACCATCGCGCCGGACTTCGGCACCGGGCTGCACGTCCACAATGGACCCGTCTTCGGCAGCATCGAAACCGGTTCGGCCGTCTACCAGATCGACGGCGAGCCGGAATCGGTGCTCACGCCCGGGGACGTCTTCTACGAGCCCGAAGCGGCCCGCATCGCGCGCTTCGACGCGCAGGGGGACGGCGTCACCTTCCTGGCCTGCTTCCCCGTCGGGCCGGGCGAAACCCCCAGCCTGACCCCGCTCGAGAGCTGACCCGACGAACGGCGGGCCCGCACCCGGCTGCCGGTATACAACCGGGCGAAACACCCGTTAGCCTCCGCGCGTGAGGATCATGAGTGCGCTGCTCACCGCGTTGCTGGCCACCGGCGTCGTCGCCCCGATCTCCGCGGCGGCGCCGGATCCCGCCCACGCGGATCCGGCGCCCTGGGCCGGCCCGCTCAGCACCCGCGGCCGCTACATCGTCGACGCGGCGGGCAACCGGTTCAAGCTGAAGGCCGCCAACTGGCACGGCGCGAGCGGCACCTGGACCGGGTCGGGCGACGTCGGCGATCCGGCCAACCACCACGCCGGCGAGATCGCCTACCAGACGCCGCTCGGGCTCGACCGCGCGTCGATCGACACCGTCATCGACGGGCTCGCGCAGCTGGGCCTCACCAGCGTGCGGCTGCAGTTCTCCAACGCGATGATCCACGACGCGACGCCGGTGCCCGACCTGCCGGCCAACCCGGACCTGCGCGGCAAGACGCCACTGCAGGTCTACGACCGCGTCGTCGAGCGGCTGACCGCGCGCGGGTTCGCCGTGATCCTCAACAACCACACCACGACGTCGCGCTGGTGCTGCGGTCTCGACGGCAACGAGCGCTGGAACACCGCGCAGACCGAGCAGCAGTGGCAGGACGACTGGCTGTTCATGGCGCGGCGCTACGCCGCGAACAAGCGGGTGGCCGGCGCCGACCTGTACAACGAGGTCCGCCGCAACACCTTCGACGACCCCAACTGGGGCTGGGGCAACGACAAGGACTGGCAGCGCGCGAGCCAGCAGGTCGCCGACCGCATCCTGACCGAGGCGAACCCGGACCTGCTGATGATCGTCGAGGGCATCAACTGGACCGGCCTGCCGATCGACGGCTTCGCGCACGGCCGGCCCACCCTCGAACCCGCCCGGACGCTGTCGCACACGCTCGTGGACTCCGGGAAGCTGGTCTATTCGGCGCACTTCTACGGCTACACCGGGCCGAACCACTCCGGCGCGACCGGCATCGGCGAAACCCACGACCCGCGTTACCGCGACCTGTCACCCCAGGAGCTGCGCGACACCCTGTACCGGCAGGCGTTCTTCGTCGAGCAGGACACCGGCAAGCACTACACCGCGCCGCTGTGGATCAGCGAGTTCGGCGAGGGCCGCAACACCACCGACCCGGCGTCCCGCGCGTTCTTCGAGACCTTCGTGAACTACCTCGCCGAGACCGACACGGACTTCGCCTACTGGCCCGCGGTCGGCTTCCAGACCGGTGGCACGGGCGACGGCTGGTCGCTGCTCGCGTGGGACAGCGCCGGGAACCGCATCGACGTGCTCGACGGCCGGGACTGGCGCGGCCCGGCGTGGCAGCGGCTGGTGGGCGCGCCGTCGCGCACCGGCCCGATCCCGCAGGCCGGCCGCTGGTCGATGCTGAACCTGGACTACGGCGACTTCCAGGAGTCCCGCGCGGTCCGCGCGCTGCCGGACTGGAATCCCGGCGCGCGCAAGGGCGTCTGCCCCGACGGCCAGCGCCTCACCGGTCTCGCCCACACCGGCAACCGCGGCCTGTGCGCGGGCACGCTCCCGGTGCCGTCCGGGTACGCGGCAGTCCGCGACGAGTCCTTTGTGGACACGGACTGGGCGTCCGGTTACACCAAGCTGCAGTGCCCGGCCGTCCACGCGGTGGTCGGCTACAGCGTGCAGGGTGCGGCGGTCTCGGCCGTGCTGTGCGGCAAGTCGGCGACCCCGCTGGGCCGCACCGGCCGCACGGTCTGGTTCGACCGCGGCGACAACCGCCCGGCCGGCGACCTCGGGGGCGACTTCGCCTCGGGCAGCTACAAGGGCCAGTGCGCCCCGGGCGAGTACGTCGCCGGGGTGGCCTACACCGGCCGCGTCGGCTCGAACCGGACGCCGGACGCGCTGCTCTGCCGCTCCTGAACCGGGGCCGGCTCAGTCGCCGTCGGGCACCGGTACCGGCTGCGCGTGCGGCGGCCGGAGGACGGCCCAGACGATCTTCCCGCCGGACTGCCGGGGTGACCAGCCCGCGGCGTGCGCGAGGTGCGCGACGAGCGGAAGCCCGCTGCGCGGCTCCGGCGACCTCTTGCCGGCCCGGGGCAGCGACACCGGACGCACGTCGTCGTCGGCGACCGCGACGGTGAGCCGGCCCAGCCGCAGCTCCAACCGCAACCGCGCCGGCGAATGCGCGTGTTCGGCGGCGTTCGCCACGAGCTCCCCCGCCACCGTGACCGCCGGCTCCCCCAGTGCGTCGATGTCCCAGTTGCCGCAGGTGTCGGTGACGAACGGCGCCGCCGCGCCCACACTGCGCGGTGAGGACGGCAACCACAGTTCCGTGCGGCGACGCGGCGGCGGGTCACCCAGCCCGGCCAGGGCGTCGAGCACGGTGGGCCGGACCGTCACGAAGCGCCGCATCGGGCCGTGCCGCGCCAGGGCCGCGTGCGCCGAGCCCGGGACGACCACCAGCGCCACCGTCGACCACTGCGAGATCCGCAGCCACACGGCGACGAAGACACTGGTCAGGTGATCCTTGGTGATCACGAGTGCCTCGAGGTCGACGATCACCGCACGGGGCTGGTCGGCCGCGCACTTGAGCAGCGCGTCACGCAGCACCCCGTAGGTGCTGACGTCCAGTACCCCGGACGGGCGAATGATCGTCGTCCCTTGCCACTCGGACAGTTCCCAGTCGAGCGGGCTGTCCGCTTGCATGCCGTAGCTCGCCGCCTTGTCTTGGTAGAGCCCGGAACGCACACCGTCCGTCCGTGCTTGACAGCTCGGATCAGAGGTGTGGAAACAACAACCGTACGTGGCCGCCAGCCGTCCGTGACTGCGAACGCTGCGGATTCACTCGATTCAGTGGTTGCAATTCTTGAATGCGTCTTTCTGTAGCGCCCGGGCGGCACCAATGGGCGTAATCCGGTGGATGCCGCTCGGTAGGCTGCCGGAATGGGGTTCGGCGAGCGAGCACGCAGAGTGCGGGACGGCCGGCTGGCCCACGGTCAGCGCGTCGCGGCACTGTGTTCGTGCGTGCGCCTCTACCACCCGATCGGCCACCGGGCGACGTTGAGCTTCCTCGCCGAGCTCGCCGGCCCGTACCAGCGGCACGAGCGGGCCCTCCTGGATGCGCTGGCGGCGCTGGAAGCCGGCCGGGCGCAGTGGCGTAGCGCCGGTGCCGCCTATGCGGACTCGCGCGTGAAGCAGAAACGGCTCGGCCGCCGGGTGCCCACCGATTCGCCGCCGGGCAAGACCGGCCACTGGTACGCGGCGACCCCGGACCTGTCACGCCGCGCGGCCGTGCACGCGCTGAAGCTGTGGGAGCAGGACCACGCCTCGGCGGACGAGGAGACGCGTTCCCTGGTGCGCCAGAGCGTCGCCACCGGCGGCCGCCTCACCGGCGAGCAGCTGGACACCGTGCTGCGCCGCCGGACCCGGGACGAGCCCGGCGACGTCCGCTGGCCGATGACCCTCATGGCGTCCGCGGCCGGTGCACACCGGTTCGGCGCGAACTAGGAAACGTCCGTCAGCCGGAGGTGTGGCCGGCCTGCTTCTGGTTCATCTGGTGCGGGGCGGAAAGCCAGTCGTGCTGTTCGAGGCGCGCGTCGACCGGTTCTTCTCCGCGCCGCAGGGCTTCGATGTAGGCGCGGTCGGCGGCGAGGCGGCCCGCCACCTCGGCGCCCTCGGCGACGGCGCCGTGCCCGGGGACCACGACGTCGACCCGCCGGGACGCCTCGGCCAGCCGGTCGAGGCCCGCCTCGTAGGCGTTCAGCTGGTCGGGGCGGCGGGGGTCGAGCAGCGGGATCAGCACGTCGGAGAGCATGTCGCCGGCGAGCAGGACGCCGCGGTCGGCGAGCAGGATCGCGGCGTGGCCGATGGTGTGCGCCTGGTGCTCGAGGATCTCGCCCGGCACCGGGCCGCCGTCCGCGGGCAGCGGGGTGAGGAGCCCGATCAGCTCGAGCGGGATGCCCGTGGCGCTCTCCTCCGCCATCTTCTGCGCCCGCTCGCGCGCTTCACCCGCGACCTGGGCGCCGGCGGCGGTGGCGTAGCGCGGGACATCGCCGAAGCGGGAGTGCCAGAGCAGGTGGTCCCAGTGGGGGTGGGTCGAGAACCCGGCGACCACCGGCACGCCGAGCGCGTCCACGTCGTCGGCGAGCTGGTTCAGGTCGGCGCCGTCGATGCCCGGATCGACCAGGACCAGCCCGGTGTCCCCGCGCACGACGACGGCGTTGCTCCAGACCCACTCGCTCTGCCGGACCCAGACCCCGTCGGCCACCTGCTTCAGCATCGGGCCACTTTGCCAGATGTCCCCGGCCGGCGCGAGAAGCGACACCCGTCGGCGGTGGCAAACTGCCGGGGTGGACCTGGACGAAGTGCGCGTAGGGCTGGTGGACCGGTTCGGTCCCGGGGCCGCGGGGTGGCTCGCCGACGTCCCCGCCCTCGCGGCCCGGCTGGCCGCCCGGTGGGGCCTCGAGCTCGGTGAGGTGTTCGCGAGCGGCGCCGCGTCCGTCGTCCTGCGCTGCCGCCGGCCGGACGGGACACCCGCGGTGCTCAAGCTCAGTCCGGATCGGACACTGCTGACCAAGCAGGCGGAGATGCTGCGCGTGTTCGCGGCCTCGGGCCGGGTGCCGGCCGTGCTGGCCACCGACCCGCGGGCCGGGGCCATGGTGCTGGAGGAGATCCGGCCCGGCACCGAGGCCGAAGACCTGCCGCAGACGGCACTGCCCCGGTTGTGGGGCGAGTTGCTCGCCGCGCTGCACGCCGTGGCCCCGCCCGCGGACTGGCCGTGGGACCTGCGCGGCCGGTTCGACGAGTCCTTCGCCCGGATCGGCCGGAAACTGGCCGACCCGGCGATCGGCGCCCGGATCGGCCAGGCCACCTGGCACCGCGCGATCCGGCGTTGCGAGGCACTGCTGGACACGCAGGACACCGTCGTGTTGCTGCACGGCGACCTGCACCTCGGCAACGCCCTGGACGGCGGCCCGTCGCGGGGTCTGGTCGCGATCGACCCGAAGGCGTGCCTCGGCGATCCGTGCTTCGACGCCGTGGACTACGTGGTCGCCGGCGCCGGGCTCGAGGGGGTCGAGACCCGGTGCCGGCGGGTGGCGGCCGCGTGCGGGCTCGACGGCGACCGGCTCTACGCGTGGAGCCGCGTGGTCGCGCCGATGTTCGCGATCGCGCACCTCACCCACGACGGTCCGGAGCCGGTGATCGACGAGCTGCTCGCCTTGACCCGGTGAACCGGGCCGGTCAGAAGCCGGGGAACACGCGGCGCAGGTCGTCGAGCGTGACGCCGCCCTCGACGGTGACGCCCTTGTCGTAGGGCGCCTTGAGCCGGCCGTTGATCAGCCGGACGAACGCCTCCGCCGGCCCGTCGAACGTCGCGGTCGGCGCCTCCAGGTGATCCACCAGGGTGACGGCGTCGTCGATCACCAGCGCGCCGCCGGGGACCGCGACCGACACCGGGTCCGCGAGCTCGGCCGGCTTCGCGAGGAAGCCCAGCAGGAAGCCCACCGGCCCGGACAGGAGCTCGACGAGCACCTCGGCCGAGCCGGGGTCCACGCCGGTGTCCGGCTCGAAGGCGACGCGCACGTCCCACGAGTGGTTGGCCACCTCGTTGAACCGCATGCCCAGCGCGGTCAGCAGCGGGACCGGCTCCGGCCAGAAGCCGAGGTCGACGGTCAGCGACGAGCGCTGCTCGGGCGTGAGCGCCTCGACCGTGTCGAGCCAGCGGGCGTTGTGCTCCAGGAAGCCCTCGGCCTGCGCGCGCGGCGCGGACGCGTCCCAGCGGGCCCAGATCGTCTGGTTGTCTTCGGCCGCCACGGTCTCCCCGGCGGCGCGGGCGATGGGTGCGCGGCCGATCTCCGCGCCGCTGCCGAGGTGGGACAGCGCCTGGGCGACGGTCCACTCGGAGGCACCGCTGGTGGTGGCGAGCTGGTCGTCGGTGAGGCCGCCGACGAGGCCGGCGAGCGTGTCGTGCTCGGAGCGGAGGGCGGCGATGGTGCGGTCCACGAGTTGACTCATGCCACGCTCAACTCCCGAGGGGACGTGTGTGTTCCACTGATCACCGTTTCCGGTGAGGAAGCGCCGCTCGCCCGAGGAGGACGCGTGACAACGGGACGTGTGCTGGTGGTCGGACTCGATCCGGCCAAGCTCGACGGCTGGGACCCGGCGCCGGTCCAGGCGGCGATCGCCCGCGGCCGGGCGCGCTTCGTAGAGCACGGTGTCGAGGCCGACTGGTGCCTGCTGACGCTCGACGGCGACGCCGAAGAAACGCTCGTGACCGCGCTGACCGCCGCAGACTACGGCTGCGTGGTGATCGGGGGCGGCATCCGCACCCACGAACCGTTGCTCGGGTTCTTCGAGAGGGTGATCAACCTGGTCCGGCGGCACACACCCGGCGCGGCCATCGCCTTCGACAGCACCCCCGAGGACTGCGTCGACGCCGCGCTGCGGTGGCTGTGATGCGCGGGGAGGTCAGTGCCGATCGGCCGGCTGGCGGTCGCGTTCGGCCAGCAGGATCGGGCGGACCTTGCGCATCCGCAGGCGCGTGTAGGCGATCATCGCCACCAGCACCGCGATCAACGGCACCTGCGACAGCAGCAGCGAGTCCGTGATCTCCGCCGGTGCGAAGCTGTAGACGATGATCACCCGCAGCACCGCGTCCAGCAGGAAGCCTGCGCCCCACACCAGCGTCACGGCGCGGATCGCCGTACGGAAGGGCTCGGACACCGCCCAGCTGCGGTCGTAGGCCTCGGCCACTCGCGGGTCGCCCCGGGTGGCGAACGGCTTTCCGGCCTCGAACACCAGCGGGCGGCCCACGAACAGGCTGCCCAGCGCGTACACCCCGGCCACGCCGACGTAGAACGCCGGCTTCAGCAGCAGCACCCGCGGGTCGTCGCTGACGAACAGCAGGACCACCGACAGCGCCACCTCGATCACCACCAGGATGCCGAAGCCGTCGAGCTTGCCCCGGCGCACGGTCGTGATGATCGCGTTCACCATCGTGGCCAGGCCGCCGATGCCCAGCGCCCAGAACGGGCTGAGCCCGGCCACCGTGTGCAGCAGCCAGTAGGCCACTATCGGCAGCACCAGGTCCAGCGCGAACGGTGCCAGTACGCGGATTCTCCCCTTCATCGGTTCTCCCCCGTTTTCACTCCGGCGGCCTGGTTGCTGCGGCGCACCACGGCCGTGGCGTACTCCCGCATTTCCGTTTCGTACGCGGCGATCGCGGCCAGCGGATCATCGCCCGCCAGCGCCGCCGCCAGCAACGCCGCGTCCCGCAGCGCCGTGTTCGCGCCGACCCCGCCCGACGGTGGCATCACGTGGATCGCGTCGCCGAGCACGGTGATCCGCCCGGCCGGCCATTCGGGGACCGGTGGCGACGTCCGGATCGGCGTGCGGAACGTCGCGGGCACGTCGGCGTGATCCACGATCCGCACCAGCTCCGGGTGCCAGCCCCGGACGACGTCCTGCGCGAACCGGTGCAGCGCAGCGGGTTCCCGCTCCTGCGGCGCCGCGCCGACCACCGCCCACATCAGGTAGTCGGCCACCGGGGTCAGCTCCGGCGGGAAGACCGGGGTGCGCGCCCGGAACGTGGCGAGGGCCAGCGTCGCCCGGCCGCCGGCCACCGCGGTGAAGCCGTCGAAGAACCGGGCGGGCAGGTCCGGCAACGCGGCCAGGGGCGTCCGGCCGTAGACGCAGCGCAGCCCGGTGTCGATCGGCGCGCTGCCGGGGGCGACCGCCACCCGGACCGCGGAGTGCACGCCGTCGGCGCCGACCAGCACGTCGCCGCGGACCTCACCGCCGTCGGCGAACCGGACGCGCACGCCGTGCTCGTCCTGGTCCGCCCCGGTCACCTTGTGTCCGAAGTGGACGTCCTGCTCGAGTCCGGTGAACAGGATCTGGCGCAGGGTCCGGCGGTTGACGGCACTGTGCTCGCCGCCGCTGCCGACGTCGAACGTCGAGAGCACGGTCAGGTCGGTGCCGAGCGTGCTGATCCGGCCCGCGCCCGGCACCGACGACGTCGCCAGGTAACGCCGGTACAGGTGCTCGGGCAGGCAGCGGCGCAGCGCTTCGCCGCCGTGGCCGTCGATGTGGATCCGGTAGCCCTGGTCGCGTTCGCCGAGGTCCGGGTCGCGCTCGAAGACGCTCACCCGCACCCCCGCCGCGCGCAGTCCCTGGGCGAGGCACAGGCCGCCGACGCCGGCCCCGGCGATCAGCACGCGCACGTCACTCGCCCCCGGTCCGCTGCTGCCACGGCCGGCCACCGGGCCGCTGGGTGCGGCGCTTGGCCTCGTCGACCGAGGTCTCGAGCCGGGTGAGCAGGCGCCCGAGCGTCCGCACGTCTTCGGCGTCCCACCCGGCCATGAAGTCGGCGAACCGGTCCAGCCCGATCCGGGTCAACGCGCGGACCTCGTCCCAGCCGGCCTCGGTGAGCGAGATCAGGCAGGAGCGCCGGTCGGCCGGATCGGCCTCGACCGCGATGAGGCCGTCGTCCTCCAGCGACCGCGTCTGCCGGGTGATCGACGACGGGTACAGATCGAGCTCGGCGGCCAGCTCGGACGGCCGCACCTGCTGCTTGACGGCCGCCTGCTGCAGGATCGCCTGCCGGGTCGGATCGACGGCCTTGTTCTGCGCGCGGCGCACCGCCTGGCCGATCCGCATCAGCGGGTAGACGACCTGCTCGAGGTCCTCGTAGTCGTGGGGCATGACCCCACCGTGCACTATTTGCGCCACGCAAACAAGTGGTTCGCGAGAAGTTCAGGGATGACCCTGATCTTTCGTCAACGCTTCAGGGCACCCGCAAGGCTTCGATCTCGGCGTCGCTCAGCAGTGCTCCGACCAGGGACGGCGGGCCGGCGACCTTGGTGGCCCACAGGTCGTAGTCGGTGCAGAGGCACCACGAGCGGTCCTCGGCCCAGAGGTTGGACGGGCTGAAGCCGACCTCGGAATCGTCGTACAAGCTCTCGGCGTCACCCAGCGTCCCCGCCCGCACGTGACGATGCTCGAAGTCGGTCGCCCCGAGCGTCAGCGGGCTGTAGTAGGCCAGGCAGCGGGTGTTCGGGCCCGCGGGACCGTGTTCGGCGAGGATGCCGATCAGCCGCGTCCAGGTCTCGCGGTCCAGGCTGCCCTCGGCAGGCGGGATGATGCCGAGCGGCCAGCTGCCGGCCTTCCTGACCGAGGGGAAACAGCGGTACGACGGCAGCAGCCCCTCGGGGACGACGGGGTCGCCGGTGCGCTGCGCGAGTTCCGCCCAGCGCAGCCGTCGCCAGCCGGCGCCGGGGTGCTCGGCGCGACCCAGTCCGCCGCCGGTGGCCACGCTCCCGGTTTCGATGTCGACGCCGCCGATCACGCGCGGCCGGGCAGTGCCGTCCGCGAGCCGCGCTTGGCGGTACTCGTCGTACGACGTCTCGCCCGGCCCTCGCTCGTGCTCGTACATCGCGTTGAGCACCCACGCCGCGTCGGGCATCGCCGGCGGCATGAACCCGGTCAGGCCGTCGCCGCACCTCTCCCGCAACCAGTCGGTGGTGCCGGACGGGGCGAGCGGCCATGGGTTCGCGTCCTCGGGCACACGGTCACCCTACGGCCGGTCCACCGGGCGGAGGCACGCCGGCCGGGCCTCACTCGTCGGCGAGGCCGTCGATCTGCCAGCCGGCCGGGGCCAGGTCACGGCGGGCGCGTTCCAGGCACTCCAGGTGCGGCTCGGCCTCGGCCCGCGGTGCGTCGTCCGCGGCGCCGGCTCGGCGAGACCCGTTCACGACCTCCGGCATCCGGCACCCCTTTTCGTTGCCCGGCAAGGCCTTCCGATCACAGCACAGAGCACCGTAGCGCCCGGGTCTCACTATGAGACAGGGGGTACTGGCGCCGGCGTCGCCTGTTTAGCTATAGTGCTAGTCACCTAGTTAAATGGAGTTGCCGATGATCGAATTCCACCTGGACGCCCGGTCGGGCCTGTCCCCCTACCAGCAGCTGGTCCAGCAGGTGCGGCACGCGCTGCGCCTGGGCCTGCTGAACGAGGGAGACCAGCTCCCGAAGGTCAAGGACGTGGTCGCGGGCCTCGCGATCAACCCCAACACCGTGCTGAAGGCCTACCGGGAGCTGGAGCACGACGGCCTCGTCTCGGCGCGGCCCGGCGTCGGCACGTTCGTGACGGCGACGCTCGGCAACGGCGTGTCGTTCGCGGCGATCGGGCCGCTGCGCCGCGACCTCAACCGCTGGCTCTCCCAGGCCCGCAAGGCCGGTCTCGACGAAGAGAGCATCGAGGCCCTGTTGATGTCCACGTTTCGCGACTCCGCAAGAGAGGACATAGCGTGACCGTCCTGCGCGCCCAGGGACTGGGCAAGAAGTACAAGCGCGAGTGGGCGTTGACCGGCTGCACGCTCGAGATCGAGGCCGGCCACGTCACCGGGCTCGTCGGCCCCAACGGCGCCGGCAAGTCGACCCTGCTGAACATCGCCGCCGGCATGCTCGAGCCGACCACCGGCACGATCGAGGTGTGCGGCGGGGTGCCCGGTAGCGGGCCCGACCAGCTGGCCAAGGTCGGGTACGTCGCCCAGAACACGCCCGTCTACCCGGGCCTGTCGATCGACGAGCACCTGCGGTTCGGCGCCCACCTCAACCCGCGCTGGGACGCCGCGCTCGCGACGAAGCGGATCGAACGGCTCGGCCTGGACCCGAAACAGCCCGCGGGCAAGCTGTCCGGCGGCCAGCGCGCCCAGCTGGCGCTCACCCTCGGCCTCGCGAAGCGTCCCGAACTGCTGTTGCTCGACGAGCCGGTCGCGGCGCTCGACCCGTTGGCGCGCCGGGAGTTCCTGCAGGTCCTGATGGAGGCGGTCGCGGAGGACGGGCTGTCGGTCGTGATGTCCTCGCACCTGGTCAACGACCTCGAACGGGTCTGCGACCACCTCGTCGTGCTGGTGGCGTCCCAGGTCCGGGTGATGGGTGACGTCGACGAGCTGCTCGCCACGCACCACCGCCTGTCCGGGCCGCTGCGCGACGTCGAGACCCTGCCCGCGGACCAGCACGTCGTCTCCGCGACGCACACCGACCGCCAGACCACGGTGCTCGTCCGCACCGAAGCGCCCATTCTCGATCCCGTGTGGACGGTCGGGCAGCTCAGCCTGGAGGACCTCGTCCTCGAGTACATGAGCAACCCGGCCGCCGCCCGTCCCGCCCTGGAGGTGCTCCGATGACCTGGTTGGCCTGGCGCCAGATCCGCGTCCCCGCGCTGGCGGTGTTCGCCGCGCTGCTCCTGATCGCCGTGATCCTCGCGATCACCGGCCCGGACCTGGTGGGCCGCACGAACTTCTCGGACCAGGACACGCTGTTCGGCGGCACGATCCTCGCGCTGTACCTGCTGCCCGCGGTCATCGGCCTGTTCTGGGGCGCGCCGATGATCACCCGCGAGCTGGAGCACGGCACGCACAACCTGGTCTGGAACCAGACGATCACCCGCAAGCGGTGGCTCACGACCAAGCTGCTGGTCGGGGTGCCGGCCGCGATGGTGGCGGCCGGGGTGCTGAGCCTGGCGGTCACGTGGTGGGCGTCCCCGATCGACGCGCTCGCGAGCTCGGCGACCAACGGCGAAACGCTGTCCCGCATCTCGCCGGTGGTGTTCGCCGCGCGCGGCGTCGTCCCGGTCGGGTACGCGGTCTTCGCACTCGTCCTCGGTGTCGCCGTCGGGATGGTGCTGCGGCGGACCGTCGCGGCCATGGCCGTCACCCTCGTCGTGCTCGCCGCCGTGCTGCTCGCCGTCCCCCTGTACGTGCGCCCGTACCTCCTGCCCGCGGTGCAGCAGGACGTCTCGATCGGGAACTCGGCCATCAGGAACATCAGCGGGAACGGCGACGGGGTGATCGAGGAGATCGGGGTGGAGACCCCGGCCGGCGTCTGGCTGCTGGCCGACGAAACCGTGGACCCGGCCGGGAACGTCGTCACGCCGCTGCCCGACTTCGTGCAGAACTGCGTGCCGAAGCCGGGCGACCGGGGCGGCCCACCGGACCCGCGCGGCGTCGACGCCTGCATGGCCCAGCTGGACACCCGGGGCTACCACCAGCGCCTGACCTACCAGCCGGGCTCCCGGTTCTGGCCGCTGCAGTGGCTCGAACTGGCGTTGCTCCTCGCCGTGTCGGCGTTGCTCACCTGGTTCTGCTACCGGCGCATCCGCCACCTGTCCTGATCCGATCCCGCTGGGGGAACCATGCGCACACTCGTTGTCGCCACCGCGTTGGGTCTCGCGTTGTCCGCGACACCCGCCGCGGCGAGCACGACACCGCACCTGCCCAGACCGACCGGGTCGCAACCGGTCGGTGTCGCCTCACTGTCGCTTGTGGACACTTCACGGCCGGATCCCTGGGTGCCGTCGGTGCCCTACCGGGAGCTGATGGTCTCCGTCTTCTACCCGGCGGCCTCGGCGCACGGGCCGGCGAAGCCGTACATGACGCCGCTGGAGTCCGAACGCAACCTCGAACGGGAGGGCATTCCCGGCCTGCCGCTGGACGCCCTGAGCACCGTGCGGACCAACGCCGTCGTCGACGCGCCGGCGGCCGGGCGGCGCCACAGCCTGCCGATGGTCGTGCTGTCACCGGGCTGGACCCAGCCCCGGGCCGTGCTCAGCGGCCTGGCCGAGGACCTGGCGAGCCACGGCTACGTCGTCACCGTCATCGACCACACCTACGAGAACCGCGCCACCACCTTCCCCGACGGCCACGTCACCGGCTGCGCCGCCTGCGACGTCGACGACCAGCCGGGGATCTGGGAGAAGGTGGCGGCGACACGGTCGGCCGACACGTCGTTCGTGCTGGACGCGCTGATCGGCCCGCACCCGAAGTGGCGTGGCAGCGCGCTGATCGACCCGCAGCGGGTCGGCATGGCCGGGCACTCCGCCGGCGGCGCCAACACCCTGCAGGCGATGCTCGCCGACCCGCGCGTCCGGGCCGGGATCGACATCGACGGCTCGACCCACGTCCCGCTGCCCGCGTCCGGGCTGTCCCGGCCGGTCCTGTTCCTGGGCAGCATGGACGACTACACCCCGGGCACGCCGAACCCGTACGACGACTGGGAAACCGACTGGCCGCACCTGACCGGCTGGAAGCGCTGGCTCATGGTGTCGGGCACGGTGCACAGCTCGTTCACCGACCTCGGCGTGCTGGCCGATCAGCTGGGCGTCGACATCGGCGCGTCGATCGAGGGGACCCGCGCGCTGGCGATCACGCGGGCCTACGCCGGGGCGTTCTTCGAGCAGCACCTGCGCTGCCGGCCCCAGCCCCTGCTGGCCGCGCCGTCGCCCGCCTACCCGGAGGTGAGTTTCATCCGCTGACGGGGAGCGAGGGCCGGCCCCGGGCCTGGGGGCCGGGGCCGGCCCTGGCGGAGCTCAGCCGCCCAGCGCCGGGCCGAGCCAGCGGCGGACGAGCGCACGCAGCTCGTCGTCGGTGGGGGCGGGGGTCGAGGGGTACTGCAGGAACGACAGGAACAACCGCATCAGGATCTCGGCCAGGCCCTGGAGGTCGTCGTCGGTTTCGACGCCGGCCGCGGCCCAGTCGACCGGGACGTTGCGCAGGATCCCCGCCCCGGCCGAGAAGGCGAGCTGCGAGGTGACGCCGGCGGTGAAGTACTCGCCTTCGCCCGCCTGCAGGAGCAGGCCGAGGTAGGGCTCGCCCGGGACCGTCCGGACGGCGAACACCACCGCCTCCACGGCGGCTTCGGCGGCGGTCCCGAACGAGGCCAGGTGCCGCGCCATCCGCCCGGCGAACTCCTCGACGCCGGCCAGGCCCACGGCGCGGAGGATGTCCTTCAGGCCCGGGAAGTAGCGGTAGACGGTCTGCCTCGTCACCCCGGCCTCGGCGGCGACGTCGGAGAGGCTGGTCTTGGCGAGCCCGGCCCGGTCGAGGCACGCCGTCGCCGCTTCGACGATGCGGCGGCGTGCCTCGTCTTCGGTGCCGGGCGGGTTGCCCCGCCAGCCGTGGTACCCCATGCGGTCCATCTTCCCCGAGCCGGAAGCCTCAGCCGGGAGCAGGTCGGCGGGCGCGGTGGAGCGCGGTCAGCAGCAGGCCGGCCGCGGCGAAGCAGCCGAGCGCGTAGAGCCCGCTGCCGATCGGGGTGCCGTCGCCGGTGACGCCGCCGGTCGCGGCGAAGTACGCCGGCAGCGCGCGGATCCAGCACACGGCCAGGCCGCCCAGGTAGACGGCGGGGTAGATCCGGACGAAGGCGGACAGGGGCTCGGGCTTCCCCCGGCTTCTGAAGACGATCCAGGCGCCCGCCGCCCAGAGCAGGGCCAGCTCGACGCCGAGCACCCAGGCCTGCGCGGTGACGTTCCCGGTGAACAGGCTCGACGGGAGGCCGCCGAGCGCCATCGTCAACGGCGTCAGGACACCGGCCACCAGCACCCGCCACGCCAGCGGCCACCCGCGTCGCGGGCCGGTGCCGGCCAGCCGGACGACGAGGTAGGTCAGGCCGCCCATCGAGACCGAGGCGAACAGCAGCATGCTGGTCATCGGCACCGACGCCAGCGCGGGGTGGTTGACGAGGTCGTTGCCCGGGTTCCACGCCCACCACCTCAGCTGCGGGCCGAGCTGGTCGAAGACCTCGTAGAACAGCTGGCACACGAACGCGACGGCCACCGACGCGAGCAGCGGGCCGCGGCGCCGGAAGACGCCGAGCGAGCGCACCACTTCGTAGGCGAGCTGGCTGATCACCGGGTAGAACGCGACGATGTAGAGCGGCAGCCGGTCCCCCATGAGCTGCACGGTGAACAGGTTGTGGGCGAAGATGAAGCCGTACACCTCATCGAGGCCGAACCACTCCGGGAAGTACAGCGGCGGTTCCGTCACGAAGAGGTAGACCAGCGAAGCCCACCACAGCGCCAGGTTGACCGGGTCGCCGGCGCGGTACCGGCGCAGCGCGTGCACCAGCGCGAACACGGCGCCGCCGACGATGAGCACCTCCAGCAGCGGCATCGTCGGATCGGCGAGGTCCCAGGGCGCGCGGACCGAGACCACCGGGGCGACGTCGTGGCAGTCGAAACCGAGGGTGCGGGTGACGGCCTCGGCGTCCGGTCCGCAGCCGTCGCTCACCGGGCGCCGGCCGGTGCCGCGGCCGGCGAGTAGTCCGTGGCCGGCGGCTCGGCCTGGGGGTCGAACCCGAAGGGCACCCGGTGCCGCCCCAG
Source organism: Amycolatopsis sp. WQ 127309 (assembly GCF_023023025.1). Lineage (NCBI taxonomy): Bacteria > Bacillati > Actinomycetota > Actinomycetes > Pseudonocardiales > Pseudonocardiaceae > Amycolatopsis > Amycolatopsis sp. WQ 127309. Next base: position 6,729,110 of record NZ_CP095481.1, on the reverse strand, counting down.
CGCGGCGCGGAGGCGGTAGCGCACGAGCCCGGCGAGCACCCGCGGGTTCCGCAGCATCTCCCCCAGCGACTCGTCGAGGTTGAACACCTTGGCGAAGTGCTCGTCGACCACTTCGTACTCCCGGGCGGCCCCGACGATGAGGCTGAACGCGGGCGCGGACAACGCCGCGACGATGCGCCGCCGCCACTCCGGCGGTTTCTCCGTGCCGGCCGCGCACGCGTAACCCTGGTCCCGCGCCATGGCCAGGGACCACGGCACGCCGAGCAGCTTGCGCTGCGCGGCCAGGAACCTCGGCACGAACCCGGCGTCGAGCGCTCCGGCGCGGGAAAGGTGCTCGCGCAGCAGCAAAGCCGAGCCCGCCGCGGAGCTGATGCCCTGCGCGTAGAACGGGTTGAACGCGCAGATCGAGTCCCCGACGGACACCAGCCCCCGCGGCGGACCGGGCAGCCGGTCGTAACGGCGCCACTTGTTGCCCGTCGAGCGCGTCAGGTGCACTTCCGAGGTGGGTGCGCACCGGTCCATCGCGGCGGCGAACAACGGCGTCCGCACGCGGCGCGCCGTCTCGACGAAGGCGTCGGTGGTGCGCGGCATCTCGAGCCCCCACGAACCCATGCACGCGATGACGCGGTCGCCTTCGATCGGGAAGAAGTTGACCAGGAAGTCGTGCTCGGCGGGGTGTTCGCCCTGGTCCGGCGTCGGCATGATCACCAGGTGCTGCCACCACCACGACGCGGGCCGTTCGGTGGGCAGGTCGTACCAGCGTGAGGTGTAGGTGACCTTGGCGTCGAGCGTCCGCGCCTCGACCTCGGGCCAGCCCGCCGCCACCAGCCACGCGCTGACCGAGGAGCCGCGGCCGAGCGCGTCGACCACGAGGTCGGCGGGCTCCTCGCCGCCATCGGCGGTGACGACACCGGTGATCGCACCGTCGCGGGTGGTCAGGCCGCTCACGGTGACGCCTTCGCGGACGACGACGTTGGCCAGGCCGCGCACCTTGTCGCGCAGCACGCGTTCGATGAGGATCCGCGAGCTGTAGATCATCGTCATCGCGCTGCGCTTGCGGGCCGACCAGCCCGCGCCGTCGAGGTAGGCGGCGTCCAGGGACGGCATCAGGTGCAGTCCCCCAGCGGCGACGAGGTCGTCCTCGAAGCCGGGGAACAGTGCCCCGATCGCGCGCCGGCCCGAGTTCAGCAGGAAGTGCGGGTGCTTGCTCTGCGGCACGCCCCGGCGGTGCTCGGCCTCGGCGGGCAGCTCGTCGCGTTCCAGCACCAGCACCTGGTCGAAGTAGGGGGCGAGCGCCCCGGCGCTGCACAGACCGGCGGCGCTGCCGCCGAGGACGACGGCCGTCTTGCCGAGCCGCATGCGGATCAACTCCCAGCGTCATTCATACAGATGGACGTCGAATGTATGAATGACGCCGGGTGCGTGTCAAGGAAGCTCGACGTCGCGGTAGAAGCGCAGCATCGCGTCCGCGAGCCGCCCGGGTGCCGCCATGGCCACGTAGTGCCCGACACCGTCGAGCGTCACGGTCGTCACGTCCGTGGCGACCTGACGCATCGTCGACGGCAGGAACTCGCCCGGCCGGCCGCTGACGGTGAGCACCGGGATCCCGAGCTTCTCTTTCGCCAGCTCACGGATCTCGTCGCCTTCGCGGAGCATCGACCGGTAGAGGCCGCTCGCGCCCCGGAACGCGCCGGGCCGCTTGTAGGTGCGGGCGAGCTCGTCGATGTCGGCGTCGGTGAACGCGTCCGGCGTGGCGTTGAGCGCGGGAATGGCGTACCCGGCGAGGAATTCCCGTTCGCGCCCGGCCAGCAGCAGCTCGGGGATCCCGGGCGCGACGAGCACGCCGATGTGCCAGGCACCGCCGTGGGTGACGTCGGCCAGCGCCTCGACGCCGAACCCGGGCAGGCCGGTCTCGATGGCCGCGTAGCTGCGCACCAGCTCCGGACGCGTGGCAGCGAGCCGGAACGTCGTGCCGCCACTGACGTCCTGCCCGGTCAGGTGGACGGGGCCGAGGTCCAGTTCCGTGATCAGGGCGGCCAGGTCGTTCGCGGCGGTGACGCTGTCGTGGTCGTCGCCCGCGACGTCGGAGTCGCCGAAGCCGCGCAGGTCGACCGCGAACACCCGATGGTGCGCGGCGAGCAGCGGGATCAGTTTGTGGAAGACCCACCAGGACTCGGGGAAGCCGTGCACCAGGAGGACGGGCGAACCGGTCGCCCCCGCGGTGACGTAGTGCAGTTCGGTGCCGTTGACGTTCACGCGGTGGTGGTCGACGCCGGGGAGGTTCATGGGACTCCTTCATTGATGGACAAGCTGCTTGTCCAAGCTACCGATAGACAAGGCGCTTGTCCATGGTGCCGGCTGTCTATGCTCTGCCCATGGAGCGATCCTCGGGTGCCGAGCTGGCGCTCCTGCTGCTGCGCGGGTTCCGGTCGATGGTGGACGACGTCTCGATGGAGCTGGCCGACCACGGGCACCCGAAGGTCCGCCCCGCCGACGAGTTCGCCCTGCGCGCGGTCGACAACGGCGCCGACACGGCGTCGGAGCTGGCCCGGCACCTGTCGGTCACCAAGCAGGCGGCGGCCCAGCGGATCGCCATCCTGGAGGACCTGGGCTACGTCGAGCGCGAAGCCGACCAGGCCGACGCCCGCCGCAAGCGCCTGCGGGTCACGCCCCACGGCCACGAGATGATGCGCATCGGCGGCACCCTGTTGGACGAGGTCCGCAACCGCTGGGCGGCGGAGATCGGCCCGGCCGAGCTGGCGGCCCTCGAAGCGCACCTGACCCGGCTCACCGCGGGAACGACCCCGGTCGTCGACGCACCCGAGTAGCGCCCGGACACCGCGGCGACAGAGTTGTATCGCTGGACGGAACGAACTCCGGCTTGCGCGCGAAAGTGCTACGATTACGCCCGAAATCGTTCCTGTCAGCGAAACGATCCGGAATTCGAGGTCTCTCGGCTTGGCCGTCAACAGTACCGCCGGGCGCAAGCCCGCCGCCGCGTCGGACAACACTGGTACCGAGGCCGCCGCGCGGGTGGCCGATGTGTTGCTGCTCTTCACCGGTGGGCCCCGGTACCTGGGCGTCAGCGCTATCAGCCGCGAGCTGGACCTCTCCAAGGCCGTCGTCTACCGGATCCTGCAGTCGCTCGTCTCGCGCGAGATGCTCGCCACCGATCCCGGCGTCGCCGGTTACCGGCTCGGGCCCGCGGCCGTCGCTCTTGGGGCGAGTGCTCTGCGCCGGTTCGACGCGCGTGTTGCCGCCACACCCGTGCTGCGGCGGCTGCGTGAGGAGACCGGGGAAACCACCACGTTGTCCGGACTGGTCGGTGACGAACGGGTGTACCTCGACCAGTTCGAGAGCCCGCGTGAGATCAAGATGACCGTGGAACTGGGCCGGCGGTTCCCGCTGCACGCCGGTTCTTCCGGCAAGGTGATCCTCGCGTCGCTGGCCGAAGACCGCCGGGAAGCGTTGCTGCACCGGGAACTTCCCGCGCTGACCGAGCACACGATCACCACCGCCGAGCAGCTGCGCGAAGCCCTCGCCGAGGTGGCCCGTGACGGCGTCGCCGTGTCGCTCGGCGAACGGCAGCCCGGCGCGGGGTCCGTCGCCGCTCCCCTGTTCGGGCCGGACGGTGAGGTGCACGGCTCCATCAGCATCTGCGGCCCGCAGTACCGCTTCACCCCCGACGCCGTGAGCCGCTACCGCGACCTCGTGCGCGAAGCCGCGGCGGAGATCCGGCAGAGCTGGGCCTGGCTGCAGGAGTCCGGCGGCCGGTAGGGAAACCCACCGGCCGCCCCCGATCACCTGCCGCGCTTGAGGTAGCGGCCCACCGGGTCGCCGGTGATCTTGCCGTCGGCGAACACGTGGTTTCCCCGGACGAACGTGTCGGTCACCTTCGCCGTCATGTCGAAGCCCTCGAACGGCGTGTACTCCTGCGTCGACTCCGACTCCGCCGCGCGCACCGTCCAGCGGACGTCCGGGTCGACCAGCGCGAAGTCGGCGTCGAAGCCCTCGGCGATCGTGCCCTTGTTCAGCAGGCCGTAGCGGCGTGCGGGGTTCTGCGACGTCAGCTGCGCGATCCGCTGCAGCGAAAGGCCCCGCTTCGTGCCCTCCCCGACCAGGCCGGGCAGCAGGTACTCGGCACCGCCGAAACCGGACTTCGCCAGGAAGACGTCCTCACGGTCCGAACCGAACTTCAGCTCGTCGCGGCAGCACGCGTGGTCGCTGACCACCCAGTCGACGTCGCCGGCCAGCACGTGCCGCCACAGTGCCTCGACGTCGTCGCGCTCGCGCAGCGGTGGGTTGACCTTGCCGCCGATGCCCGACGCGGTGTCGACGTCGGCCAGCAGGTGCCCGATCGTCACCTCGCGCCGGAAGTCGATGTGCGGGAACGCCTTCCCCATCGTCAGCGCGGCCGACAACGCCTTCTCCGACGACAGGTGCAGCAGGTTGATGTTGGGCAGCCCGGTCTCGTGCGCCAGGTAGGACGCAATGGTGACGGCCAGGCCTTCGGAGTGCGGCGGCCGCGACGCGCTGTAGGCCCGCAGGCCCGACAGGGAACCGTCCTGCTCCACCAGTTTCGTGTAGGCCGTCATGATCTCCGCCGTCTCGCAGTGTAGCGAGAGCGACAGGTGCGGCGCGTACTCCGTCAGCACTTCGCGCGCCTGCTGGACCCCGCGCATCACGAACTCGAAGTGCGCGATGTCGTAGCGCTCGTCCGGCGGGATCATCAGGAAGTCGCTCTGGCTGGTGGAGCGCCCGTGCAGGCCGTGGCTGCCGTAGAACATGAAGATCTTGAACGACGTGACGCCGAATTCCTCGACCAGGTAAGGGATCTCGGAGATGTGCTGCGAGCTCATCGGCGCGAGGTGGAAGGCGTAGTCGACGTAGGCGTTGCCCTCGGACGCGCTGAGCACCTCGGGGAAGAAGTCGCGGTAGCTGCCGCCCTTGTTCAGGTAGTACTGGCCGGTGCGCATGTACGTCAGCGACGTCGTGACGCCGCCCTGCGCGCTCGCGCGGCTCTCGGGGCGCGTGTCGGTGGCCAGCTCGTTGTAGATGCCCCAGTGCTGGTGCGCGTCGACGACGCCGGGGAAGGCCAGCAGCCCGCGGCCGTCGACGACCTGGGCGGCGTCGGCCGCGGGCTGGTCCGGCGCCACGCGCGTGATCGTGCCGTCGTTCACGGCGATGTCCAGCAGTTCCGGCTCGGCCCCGTCGGCGTCGTCGGGCCGCACGACCCGGACGTTCTTCACGAGCAGTTCCGTCGTTGCCATGTCTCTCCTCAGCTTGCGGGGTCGTTGGTTCGGCGCCGGGCGACGTCGCCGGCGGCCAGGTAGGCCAGCCCGAAGGCGGGCAGCAGGCCGTTGCCAGGCAGGTAGCCGGCGGCGCCGTGGCCGGAGATGCTCGCCGCGGCGCCGCCGGCGGCGTACAGCCCGGGGATCGGGCGGTCCTGGGGGTCGACGACGGTGGCGTGCTCGTCGACCAGCAGCCCGCCCTGGGTGTGGAACAGCGCGGGCACGACGCGCACCGCGGCGTAGCGGCCCGACAGCGGACGCTCCCAGTTCGTGCGGCCGTGCTCGTCGTCGCGTTCGCCGCGGGCGATCGCGGCCGCGGTGGTGAGTTCTTCGGCCAGCGCGTCCGGCGGCAGACCGGTTGCTTCGCCAGCCCGGCGACGTCGTCGGCCCAGACCAGCGCGCCGGAGGCGACCGTGTCCCGGAAGTCCTGGAACGGCTGGCACTGCTCGAAGATCGTCTCGTCGAGCACGATCCAGCCGGTCGAGCCCGGACGCGCGGCCAGCTCGGCGGCGTACTCGGAGTAGCCGCGGGTCTCGTTGCCGAAGCGGCGGCCTTCGAGGTCGACCAGGATCGCGCCGTGGATGATCGTCGCCCAGCCGACGAGCGTGCCCGCGTTGGCCGCGACGGCGCCGTGGCCCTGGTACGCGTCGAGGAACCCGTTGGCGGCGCCCAGTTTTTCGCCGATGCGCAACGCGTCGCCGAGCGACTGGTCACTCCCCTGGTACAGCGCCCCCGCGATCTCCGGCAGGTGCCGTTCGACGAGGTCCGCGTCGGCGCCGAAGCCGTTGGTGGCCAGCAACACCGCCCGGGTCGGGATCTCCTCCTCGGTCCCGTCCGGGTACCGGACGACGACCGCGCGCACACCGTCCACATCGGACAGGACGTCGGTCAGCCGGGCGGGCGCGAGCAGCTCGACGTTCTCGTGCTCGGTCGCGCGCCGGGCGAGGTGGTCGATGACGCCGGAGCCGTGCCGGCCCGGGATCGAGTGGCAACGGGGTACGGCGTGGCCGGGGTAGTTGAAGTCCGTGACCAGCGACAACGGCAGCCCGGCGGAGTCCGCGAGCCACTCGACCAGCGGGGCGCTCACCTCGGCCAGCGTCCGGGCCAGCCGTGGGTCGGCCTGCCCGTGCGTCTTGGCCATGATGTCGGCGACGAACTTCTCGGGTGAGTCGTCCACGCCCTCCGACGCTTGCCAGCGGGACCCGGCGCCGGGGAACATCGCCGTGGACATCGAGGTGTTGTTGCCCCGCCGGAAGTGCTCACTCGCCTCGACCACGAGGACGGAGAGCCCGAGTTCGGCCGCGCGCAGGGCCCCGGCGAGCCCGCCGCCCGCACCGGCGACGACGAGGTCGGGTCCGTCGGTCACGGCTGCTCCTCGACGGCCAGCAGCCGCATCGCCAGCGCCGTCGGGTCGACGATCCGCGCGGGCAGGTCGGCGGGCTCGACGTCGACGGCCGAGCAGCCGTTGATCACCGCCGTCGCCCCCAGGCCGGCCAGCTCGCGCACGGCCGTCCCGAGCGCCGCGTTCCACGTCTCGGTCTCGGCGATCGCGGAGAACGGCAGGTCCAGCACGCGGATCCCGGCGAGGTACTCGGTCAGCCGGTAGGCGGCGATGCGCTTCGAGAACTCCCCGGCGATCGCTTCGTTGCGCACGACCGCGCCGAACCGCACGCCCTTCGCGGCGAGGTAGGTGGCCGACAGCTTGAGCAGGCCGTGCACCGGCAACGCGGGTTCGGCGACGGCGTCGGGTACCGCGGGGTCCAGCACGCAGTCCGGGAAGGCCAGGTCCCAGCCGTCACCGGCGGTCGCGAGCACGGCGGCGACGGCGTTCTCCGAGACGCGCATGGACGCGTCCGTGTCCAGGGTCTTCGGCGCTGCCGGGCCGACGTCCCGCAGCTCGATCTCCAGGCCCGGCGGTGCGAGCCGGTCGTACCGCTCCTGGCGCCGCCGGATCTCCTCGGGCGGCAGGTGGATGGGCGTCACCGCGAGGGCACGCATCAGCTCAGCTCCTTCTCGTCGGTCCCGGCCAGCTCGCGCAGCGCCGCGCCGACGCGGGGCAGGCCGGGCAGGTCGCGCCCCAGCGCCGCGGCCTGTTCCACGACGTGCGCGGGCAGCCAGGACTCGAGCAGATCGGCCAGGTCGGGCTCGGTCAGCGGGTGGTGGTCGGCGTCGCCGACCGGGTTGGGCACCTCGCGGGTGAGCGAGGCGCCGTCGTCGAAGGCGATGGTCACGCGGGCGGCGCGCTCGTCCGGGAGCCGTGCGGTGAGGTCGGCCGCCTCGACCAGGCGTACGCGGCTCGCCAGGGCCCGCACGTCGGCGTCGTCCAGCGGGCTGGTCGGCCCGACCTCGCCGGTCAGTGCCGCGGTCGCGACCACGAACGGCGTGGAGAACATCGCCGAGAGCCGGTTGGACCAATCCACATCGGACAGTCCGACGCCCAGGACGTAGGTCTCCACCAGGACGTGCGTGATCCCGTCGGCCCGGAACGCCGGATGCGCGCGCAGGTCGAGCACGGCGTCGGCGGCGGGGTGGGTGAACGAGCACGACGCGTGGCGCTTGAAGTAACCGCGCGAGATGTCCCAGCGCGTGCCGAGGTCCGCGGTCAGCTCGGCCGGTTCGAACTCGCCGAGCACCGTGCCGAGCGAGAGCGCGGCCGTGCCGGTGGTGCGGGCCATCCCGGCCACGGCCATCCGTACGGCGGCGAGCCCGGACGTCGCCGAGGCGCCGAGCCACGCGTTGCGCACCGGGTTGCCCTGCGTCGCCGAGTCGAAGTGCCCGGCGATGCCCATTCCGGCCGCGGTGTCGATCGCGGCCGCGACCGCGCCGGGCGGGAGGCCGAGCAGCCGGGCACACCCGGCCGCCGCGCCGGGGACGCCCCAGCTGCCGTGCGGGTGCGCGCCCGCGCGCAAGGTGGTCGCGCGGCCGAACCGCGCGGCGACCTCGTAGGCGGCCAGCAGCGCCGCCGCCGTGTCCGCGCCGGTGCTGTCCAGTTCGGCCGCCAGTGCCAGCACCGCGGGGAAGCCGTGGGCGGCGGGATGGCCCTTGGCGTACTTGTGGCCCTCGTCCAGCTCCAGCGAGACGAGCGCCACGGCGTTGAGCCAGGCCGCCGCGTCCGTCGTCACCAGCCGGCCGCCGCCGATCAGCGGCGCCGGTCCGGGAGGCGCGTTCCAGGCGCCGGCCAGCGCCCGCTGTTCCGGCAGAGAAGCACCCAATGCGGTGACGCCGACGACGTCGAACAGGACGAGGGAAAGCCGGTCCAGCACCGCGGCCGGGACGCCCGTGACGTCCAGTTCGGACACCCACGCGCCGAGGTCCGCGGTGGCGGAAGCCGCTCGTTCACGTTTCACAGTCCCAGGTACGCCTTCCTGACCCGGTTGTCGCCGGCGAGCGCGGCGCCGGTGCCCTCCAGCACCGTCGATCCGCTCTCCAGCACGTACGCCCGATCGGCGATGGCCAGCGCCTGCTTCGCGTTCTGCTCGACCAGCAGCACCGCCACCCCGCTGTCCCGGATCCGCCGTACCGCCTCCAGTACGGTCCAGGTCAGTTTCGGCGAAAGCCCGGTCGACGGCTCGTCGAGCATCAGCAGCCGCGGCCCAGCCATCAGCGCGCGGCCGATCGCGAGCATCTGCTGCTGCCCGCCGCTGAACGTCTGCGCGGTCTGCGTCCGGCGCTCGGCGAGCACCGGGAACAGCTCGTAGACCTCGGCCAGCGAGGTCGCGGCCTGCGCGGGCGTGCGGGTCCACGCGCCCATCCGCAGGTTCTCCTCGACGGTCAGCGTGCCGAACAGCGCCCGGTCCTCGGGCACGTGCACCAGGCCGTCGCGCACCAGCTGGTCCGGACGGCGCCCGGCGGTCGGCGTGCCGTCGAGCGTGATCGTGCCCGACAGCGGCTTGAGCTGGCCGCAGATGCTGCGCAGGGTCGTGGTCTTGCCGGCGCCGTTCGCGCCGACGAGCGCGACGATCTCGCCGGCGTCGAGGCGCAGGTCGACGTCGTGCAGGATCCGCATCCGGCCGTACCCGGCGCACACCTTCTCAAGCGTCAGCATGGGTCGGCTCCTCACCCAGGTAGGCGTCGATGACCCGGGGGTCGCTGGTGACCTCGGCGGGCGAGCCGACGGCCAGCACGCGGCCCTGGTCGAGCACGAGCACCCGGTCGGCCAGCCGCATCACCGCGGCCATGATGTGCTCGATGAACACCAGCGTGACGCCCTCCTGCTCACGCAGGCCGGCGAGCAGGTCGAGCACCGGTTCGCGCTCGGCCGGGACCAGCCCGGCGAGCACCTCGTCGAGCAGCAGGACCTTCGGCCGGGTCGCCAGCGCACGAGCCAGTTCGAGGCGCTTGAGCCCGGCGGTCGGCAGGTCGGTCGCGGCGCGGTGGGCCCACGGCCCGAGCCCCACCCGCTCGACGACGTCCAGGGAGTGCTCCCGCAGCGCCTTGGCGCTCAGCCGGTGGTGCTGCGCGGCGAGGCTGACGTTCTGCGCCACCGTCATGCTCGCGAACGGCCGCATCAGCTGGAACGTGCGGACCATCCCGGCGCGGGCGATCCGGTCGGGCGCGTGGCCGGTGACGTCGTCGCCCGCCAGCCGCACCCGCCCGGTGTCCGGCGGCAGCGCTCCGGAGATCACGTTGAACAGCGTGGTCTTGCCCGCGCCGTTGGGCCCGATGACGCCGAGGATCTCGCCCTCGGCGACGTCGACGTCCACATCGGACAGTGCGTGCACCCCGCGGAACGCCTTGCCGACGCCGCTCACCTCGACGATGCTCATCGTCGCCACCTCGCAGCGAGAGTTCCGACGATCCCCTTGGGCAGCAGCCGCACGATGAGGATCACGAGCACGGCGTACAGCACGACGTCCAGGCCGCTGCGGCCCTGCAGGAAGTCCAGGAACCCCGGTGGCGTGCGCAGCAGGGTCGCGGTGACGTCGGTGAGCGAGCCGATGATGATCGCGCCGACCACCGGGCCCCACACCGTGCCGATGCCGCCGATGACGACGGGCACGATCGCCTGGATCGAGATGGCCGAGCCGAACCCGAGATCGGGGTTCACGAACAGGTAGTACTGCGTGTAGAACGCGCCCGCCACGGCGGTGATCGCGGCCGACAGCGCGACCGTCATCAGCTTGTGCCGCAACACCGGGGCGCCCAGGGACGCCGCCGCCAGCTCGTCGTCGCGGATCGCCGTGACGTACCGGCCGGCGCGGGAGTGCAGGAAGCCGATGCTGATCGCGACCGCCGCCCCGGCCAGGAAGAGCGCCACCCAGAAGTAGGCGGGCGAGTCGGCCGGGAACTGGATCTGCCACAACGACGAGCCCTGGATCAGCGGCACGCTGTAGCCGACGGACTTGTTGGCGAACGCGCTGCTCGTGACGATCAGCCGCAGCATCTCCGCGAATGCGAAGGTGGCCAGCGCGAAGTACGCGCCTTGCAGCTTGTAGCGGAAGGAGAAGTAGCCGATGACCACCGCGACCGCGGCGGCCACCGCCATCCCGGCCAGCATCCCGATCCACGGCGACACGTTGTGCTTCACCAGCAGGTACGCGCTGGTGTAAGCGCCCAGGCCGAAGTAGGCGGCGTGGCCGAAGCTGAACATCCCGCCGAAGCCGCTCATGATGTTCCAGCCGACGGCCATCAGCAGGAAGATCAGGATCCGCACGGCGACGGCGCCCTGCGCGGCGGGCAGGATCAGCGGCAGCGGGATCGCGACCACCACGAGGACGGCGAGGATCGCGAACTGCCGGTTCTGCGGCCGCAACGGCGGTGCTTTGACGACGTCCGCGTTGCTCGGTGGGGCGATCGTGATGGTCATGCTCGCCTCCCGAACAAACCTTGCGGGCGGAGGAAGAGCACCAGCACGAAGACCACGAACACGCCGAGCAGGGAGCTCTGGCCACCGAGGTAGATCGTCGTGAGCTGCTCGACCAGCCCGATCAGCAGGCCGCCGACGAGCGCGCCCGCGACGTTGCCCATGCCGCCGAGCACCACGACGACGAACGCCGTGATGGTGAACTGGTCCCCCAGCGTCGGCGTCACGGTCACGAGCGGGCCGGCGAGCACGGCCGCGGCACCCGCGCACGCCGTGCCGATCGCGAAGGTCAGCGTGTGCATCCGGCGGACGTTGATGCCGACCAGTGCCGCGCCCGGCGCGTTCGCGGCGACCGCGCGGATCGCCGTGCCCAGCCGGGTGCGCCGCAGGAGCCAGTACAACAGCCCGCCGAGCACGACGGCGCCGAGGAACGCGTACAGCCGCGAGCCCGCGACCACCGCGCCCAGCAACGGGAACTGGAAGTCGCCGGGCAGCGTGATGGTCTTGGGCTCGGCGCCGAAGAACATCTGCAGCCCGTTCTCCAGCAGCAGCGACAGGCCGAGCGTGATCAGCAGCTGGTTCTCCAGCGACCGGCCGCCCGCCCCGGACAGCAGCCCGCGGTGCACGGCCGCGCCGAGCAGGAACAGCACCGGGACGGCCACGACGATCGTGAGGTACGGGTGCAGTCCGGTCGCTTGCACCATGCCGAAGGAGATGAACATCGCGACCGCGAGGAACGCGCCGTGGGCGAAGTTCACGATGTCGAGCACGCCGAAGATCAGCGTAAGCCCCATCGCGATCAGGCCGTAGAGCCCGCCGGTCAGGATGCCGGTGACCACCGACTGCCAGACGACCAGGCCGCTGCCGGACTGCAGCAGCGCGACGACGACCGCGAGCACGAGGATCGCGGCGACGATGCCGGCGCGGCGGAGGAAACCCTTGCGCTCCTTCGATTTCCGGTCGGGAGGTGCGGTTTCGGGGACGACGGGCGCCCCGGTGTCGAGTTCGGTCATGGGCGCCACGCCACCCTGTAGTCGGGCCGGGATTCGGCTTTTTCGGGGGGATAGACCTGCTGGACGCGCCCGTCCCGGACCTGCATCAGCACCGGGAAGGCGTTGCGGTTGTCACCGTTGGGGGCGAACTCGATCTGCCCGCGACCGACGGTCAGCGGCGCGACCTGGGCGGCGGCGATCGCGTCCCGGACCTTCTCCGGGTCGGTGCTGCCGGCCTGCTCGACGCCGTGCGCGATGACCTGGACGGCGTCGTAGGACAGGACCGCGCCGGTGCGCATCGGGTCGCCGTACTGCTGCTGGTACTTCTCGCGCAGCGCGACGGTCTCGGGATTGGTCGCGTCGTAGTGGTAGTTGGCGCTGAAGTAGAGGTTGCCGAGCGCGGCCGCGTCGGCGACGAACTTCGGCTGGTCGTACGCGCCGTTCGAGACGCCCCAGACCGCGTTGAGATCCGGTTTCACCGAGGCGATCGCCTTGGCCGCCAGCAGGCTGTCGCGGTAGTAGCCGGCGACGGCCAGCACGTCCGCGCCGGACGCCTTGACCTGGGTGATCTGCGCGGTCAGGTCGCTGACGGTGGTGGCGTCGTAACTGATGTTCGGCCCGACGCCGATGCCGAGCTGCTTCGCGGCCGCGGTGAAGGCGTCGGCCGCGCCGGTGCCGAAGTCGCTCTGCTCGTGCAGGAACGCGACCTTGCGGACGGGCTTCCCGGCCTGCTCCGAAACCGCTTTCAGGTACTGCGCGGCGGCCGTCGCGATCGCGTTGCTGCCCGGCTGGACGCGGAACGAGTACTGGTAGCCGTGGGCGAAGATCGCGTCGGACGCGGTCACGTCCATCACGAACGGCACCCGGTTGCGTTCGGCCACGACGGCGACGTTGGTGCTCACGGCGCTCTGGTAGGTGCCGACCAGGCTCACCGCGCCGGCCGAGATCAGCCGCTGCGCCTCACTCTGGCCGATGTCGGCCTTGCCCTGGGTGTCGCCGGTGACCAGCTCGACCTTGCGGCCGCCGAGCGAGGAGATGCCGCCGGCGGCGTTGATCGCGTCGACCGCCAGCTGCGCGCCGCGGCGCATCTGCAGGCCGTCGACCGCGTTCGAGCCGCTGACCGGGTGCAGCGCGCCGATCTTCACCGGGCCCTCGTCCCGCCCCGCGGCCGCGCCGCCGGCCCCCATCGGCGCCGAGCCCCCGCACCCGGTCGCGAGCAGGGCGCACGCGCCGAGCGTCGCGACGAGTTTTCGTGCGGACATGTCACCTCTTCCCACTGGAAGGGCTGCCGTTCCGCTAAGCGAAACGCCAGATTTGTTATCGGTCATCGTGACACCCGGCCCGACGTCAGGTCAACATCTGCGCATAACTTGACGTACGCGCATGATCAGTGCGAACTTGGGGAACACGGAGAGACGTCACCACGAAACACGACGTTCACAGTTGTTCCCCCCGGCGAAACGGGCACCCACTCCCGGGCCGTCGGACGAGAAAGGCAGGTACGCCCCATGACGGGCGCTTTGTCAGGGATCCGGGTGCTCGACACCGCCACCCTGTTCGCCGGCCCGCTGGCCGCGACGCTGCTGGGCGACTTCGGCGCCGAGGTGATCAAGATCGAGCACCCGAAGGGCGACCCGGTCCGCAGCCACGGCGCGCAGCGCGACGGCGTCGGCCTCTGGTGGAAGATGCTCGGCCGCGGCAAGAAGGCGATCACCCTCTACCTCGGCTCCCCCGAGGGCCAGGAGATCTTCAAGAAACTGGTCGCCGACGCCGACGTCGTCGTGGAGAACTTCCGCCCGGGCACGCTGGAGCGCTGGGGCCTCGGGTACGACGTGCTGCGCGAGATCAACCCCGGCCTGGTGCTCACGCGCGTGACCGGGTTCGGCCAGGTCGGCCCGTACGCGAAGCGCCCCGGCTTCGGCACGCTCGCCGAGGCGATGAGCGGGTTCGCCGCGATCACCGGCGAGCCCGACGGCCCGCCGACCCTGCCGCCGTTCGGCCTGGCCGACGGCATCGCCGCGCTGACCACCGCCTACGCCGTGCTGACCGCGCTGCGGGCCCGGGATCAGACGGGCCGCGGGCAGGTCGTCGACCTCGCCATCATCGAGCCCATCCTCACCCTGCTCGGGCCGCAGATCATCGCCTACGACCAGCTCGGCACGCTGCAGCCGCGCACCGGCAACCGGTCCACGAACAACGCGCCGCGCAACACCTACCGCACCCGCGACGGCAGCTGGGTGGCCATCTCCACCAGCGCCCAGTCGATCGCCGAGCGCGTGATGCGGCTGGTCGGGCGCCCGGAGCTGATCGACGAGCCGTGGTTCGCCAGCGGCTCGGAGCGCGCGCAGCACGCCGACCTGCTCGACGACGCCGTCGGCTCGTGGATCGCCGACCGCGACCGCGACGACGTCGTCCAGGCGTTCGAACAGGCCCAGGCCGCCGTCGCGCCGATCTACACCGCCGCCGACGTCATGGCCGACCCGCAGTTCGCCGCGCTGAACAGCATCGCCACCGTCGAGGACGACGAGCTGGGGCCGGTGAAGATGCAGAACGTGCTGTTCCGGCTGTCGGAGACACCCGGGCACCTCACCACGGCCGGGGCGCCGCTCGGCGCGCACACCGCCGAAGTCCTCGGGCGCTACGGCCTGGGCGAGCCGGAACTGGCCGCCCTGCGCGAAAAAGGCGTCATCAAGTGATCCGCAGCTGGCTCTACGTCCCGGGCGACCGGCCGGACCGGATCACGAAGGCTCTGGCCGGCCCGGCGGACGCCGTCATCATCGACATCGAGGACGCCGTCGCCGCGGCCGCGAAGGACGGCGCCCGGCGGAACGCGCTGGCCGCGCTGGGCGACGGCGCGACCGCGTTCGTCCGGATCAACGCGCCGGGCACCGACGCCGGCGAGGCCGACATCGCGGCGCTGGCTCCGCTGGCCCCGGCCGGGGTGCGGGTGCCCAAGTGCGAGGACCCGGGCGAGCTGCGCCGCGTCGCCGACGCGCTCGGCGTGCCGGTGTACCCGGTGCTGGAATCGGCGCTGGGCGTCGAGAACGCGCTGGTCATCGCCACCGCGCACCCGCTCGTCGCCGGGATCTCCCTCGGTGAGGCCGACCTGGCCGCGGACCTGCGCGTCGCCGGCGGGGACGCGCTGACCTGGCCGCGGTCCCGGGTGGTCGTCGCCGCGCGGGCGGCCGGGCTGCCGAGCCCGGTGCAGAGCGTCTGGACCGCTGTGCGCGACCTCGACGGCCTGCGCGCGAGCACCGAAGCCGGGCGGCGGGCCGGGTTCTTCGGACGCTCGGTGATCCACCCAACCCAGATTCCCGTGGTGCACCAGGCTTTCGCGCCCGATCCGGCCGAGACGGCGTGGGCACGCGAGTTGCTCTCGTCGGCCGGCTCGGCCGCCTGGATCGACCACAACGGACAGTTCGTCGACGCCGCGATCGTGGCGCGCGCCCGGTGGGTGCTCGCGCTCGCGGAGGCGGAAGAAAAGGAAGGCCAGCACTCATGACACGACCCCAGGATCCGCTGCTGTCGGCGATCGCCGGCGGGGTCCGGCTGATCGAGCTCGGGCAGCCGTTCTTCACCGGCATGCCCTGCTCGCCGAACCACCCCGGGTTCCGGATGACGCTGATCCGCCGTCACGGCGACATGCGCCGCCCGGACGGCGGGTCGGCCGCCAACGAGATCATCGTGACCGGCGGGCACGTCGGCACCCACATCGACGCGCTCTCGCACGTCAGCCACGACGGCAAGCTCCACGGCGACGTCGATGCGGCCGAAGCCCAGCAAGGCGGCGTGTTCCGCACGCACGGCGCGGAGAACCTGCCCGGCCTGCTGCGGCGCGCGGTGCTGCTGGACGTCGCCGCGGTGCACGACGTCCCCACGCTGGAACCGGGGTACGGCGTCACGGCCGACGACCTGGACGCGGCCGCGAAGCTGGCCGGCACCGAACCCGGCGCCGGCGACGTCGCGCTGATCCGCACCGGCTGGGCGCGGAACTTCGACGACGCGACGACGTACCTGGGCAAGGAGACCGGTGTCCCCGGCGCGACGACGTCGGCGGCGGAGTGGCTGGCGGCACGCGGTGTCGTCGCGACCGGCGCGGACACGACCGCCTACGAGCAGATCCCGGCCGGGGCCGGGCACGCCGTGCTGCCGGTGCACCGGATCCTGCTCGTGGAGTCGGGCATCTTCATCCTGGAGCACCTGAACCTGGAGGCCGTCGCGGCCGAAGGCCTTCACGAGTTCGTGTTCGTGCTGGCGCCGCTGCGGATCGTCGGCGGCACCGGCTCCCCCGTGCGTCCCCTCGCGGCGGTGACGGCGTGAGCGCGACGATCGTCCAGCAGCTGGCCGCGTTCGCGACGTCGGTGCGGGCCAAGGGCCTGCCGCCGGAGCTGCGGGACGACGCCGCGCGGCGCGTCCTCGACGTCCTCGGCAACAGCCTGGCCGCGACGTCGGAGCGTCCCGCGGCGGCCGTCGGCGCGCTGGTCAGGGAGTGGGGCGGCACCGGCCGGGCGACGGCGATCGGCACCGGCGACCGGCTGCCGGAACCGAGCGCGGCGCTGCTGAACGGCACCCTCGCGCACTCGCTCGACTTCGACGACACGCACCTGCCGTCGGTGCTGCACCCGTCGGCGACGGTGGTGCCGGCCGCGCTGGCCGTCGCGGAGTCCCGCGGGGCGACCGGAGCCCAGCTGCTCGACGCGATCGGCGTCGGCGTCGAGATCACGGTCCGGCTCGGGATGGCGGGCTACGACGAGGAACTGGGCAACTCCGTCTTCTTCGAACGCGGCCTGCACGCGACGGCGATCTGCGGTGCCCTCGGCGCGGCGGCGGCCGCGGCGATGCTGTCCGATGTGGACGCTTCTGGCATTGCCGACGCGCTTGGCATCGCGGCCAGCATGGGCTCGGGCCTGCTGGAGGCGAACCGCACGGGCGGCACGGTGAAACGCATCCACTGCGGCTGGGCCGCCCACGGCGCCGTGACGGCGGCCGGCATGGCCCGTCACGGCATCACCGGCCCGCCGACCGTCCTCGAAGGACGGTTCGGCCTGCTGCAGGCGTTCTGCGGCGACCAGTCCGATGTGGACGCGATCGTCGACGGCCTCGGCGAGCGCTGGGAGCTGCCGGGGATCTTCTTCAAGCCGTACCCCTGCAACCACTTCACCCACGCGGGCATCGACGCGGCCCGGCGCCTGCGTTCGCTGGGTGTCGACCCGGCGGAGATCGTCGCTCTGGAGCTGGGCGCGCCGACGTCGGTGCTGCGCACGATCGCCGAGCCGCGCGCGGACAAGATCCGCCCGAAGTCGGGTTACCACGCGGCGTTCTCGGGCCCGTACACGGTCGCGGCGGGCCTGCTGGGCGGCGGCGGCCTGGGCGTCTTCCACGACGACTTCACCGACGAGGCCGCGGCGGATCCGGCGCGCCTGGCCCTGGCGGCGAAGGTGACGTGCGTCCCGGACGCGAGGTGCGACGAGATCTTCCCCCACCAGTTCCCGGCGGTCCTCCGGGTACGCCTGCGCGACGGCCGTGAGCTGGAGGAGCGGGTCGACGCCAACCGCGGCGGCCCGCAAAACCCGCTGTCGGCGGAAGAGCTGGCCACGAAGTTCCGCCTGAACGCGGCCCGAGTGCTCCCCACAGAGGTCAGCACGCGCGTCACCGAACTGACGTACGGCCTGGCCGAGCTGGCCGACCTCGGCGAGCTGACCGCACTCCTGCGCACCTGACGGTCGTGAGTGTTCAGGGCGGTTCTAACCGCCCTGAACACTCACGACGGGTCTGGGTCAGCGCCAGCCGAGCGCCGGGGCCACGTGAGTGAGGATGCTCTCCAGCACGTGGGCGTTGCACTGCGCACTAAGCAGCAGCAACACCTCTCTCCAACCTACCCGGCAGCAGTTAGTTCTTGTTAAGCGCCTTCACCTTCTGCAAGAGAGCTTCCTGGCTCTTCCTGCTCCGCACGTCGTCTTTCCGGAGGCTCCGACCTTCGGAGAGCACGGTCCGGAACAGATCGGCCGTAAGCTCCGCAGCCAATGCAATCGCACCTTCGATCTCATCAGAAAACTTCTTCTCGACCACTCGAAAGCTAAGCCTCTTCGGCCTCGCCAGCCTACTGGCCACAGCATCGATGTCTCCCGCCTCAAATAGCGGAATAAGTTCCGGGTTTACGAGCGCCGAAGCCATCATCGAAAGATGATACTTGGCAGCCTTCAACGTCGTCGACTCCGGAGTTCGAGCAAAGTACCTATCAATACGATAGATGATCCATGCTGCATAATAGTAGGTCTCTTCAGGACGCTCCCCCCATACAAATGCGTCCTCAACCTCAAGATCCTTCGGCGATCCGATAGCACGTGACGACTCCCCGAAAAGCGTAGCCGCGACAGCGCGATTCAATTCAGGTGTTGTCACCACACGCGTTCGAGCGAATTCAAGTGCCGCACCACGATTCTGACGTTCATAACGCAGCCCGTCCGCGCCCGACTGAGCAAAGTACTCTTCAACATTCTTCGCCACCTGCGAGCTGGCCTGTATATCCGAAGACCCGATCGCGGTCTGAAGGTTAGTCGCAATCGAAACGCTCGTTCGAACACCCGAATCGTTCGAACTCACAATCTTGACGGGAACCCACAGATCCAACATCAACTGAGGGAAATTCTTCACCTCTTCAGTTTCAGCCCACCGGATAAGCTGATGGCTCGTCTGCCCGCCGTTGACAATCTGATAGCCCGAGATGAAAAATCTGTCCCCGAGTCCACGGAGTTCGGTCGCAATGATCGTCAAACCATTGTTCAAAAAGGGAAAGTGCTCACGCTCCGCCGACCGCAGAGTCCCCATAATTCGACTATTGACTGAGTTTTGAGCACCGAGATCGAGGCGAACATTGTCGTCGAATATGCCAGAACGGACATCGCCGGAGTCATCCTTGAGAAGTTTCAAGAGTTCACTTGCGGACACCAACCCTATATAAGCTTCACTCACCCTGTCCGTTGCCGGGATTGTTTGACGCTTCTCGAAGTTGAATTGAACGTTCTGAGGCCCGTGGCGTTCCTTTTGTTTGGCGGCGAGTTCCTCGTACCCATGAGTGCGGAGCTTGAAATCTTCAGAGTAGGCCCCAATCTCTCGAATACGCCCTATCGCCTCCGTGACCTGAAGTTCAGCTTGTGCACTCCTACCGTCGTTGGAACTGGTCGTGACATAGTAAAGCTCGCATGGAATTCGACTATCCTGAAACTTGTCACCACTCTCGGCGATTCGGTCAATCAGGATTGCCACGTCAACCAATCGCGGAGGAAGTTTTAAACTCTTGGGCTTCATCGCATACTTTGTCACGGCCTCGACGCCATGCAGGAACTTCGCGATCAGTTTCGAATCATATGACTCACTCGTCTTCGCTTGGATGAAGATCACTTTCGCGGAGTTCGCCCCCTGCTCCGCGATGAGTTCGTCAATCTCTTCTGGCTCAAAGACGATCCTGCCGTTGACAACTACCGCGGCGATGTCGATACCCTCATCGCTACCACCGCCGAGAACTGAACGCTCAATCAGTTCCACGTCGTCGCCCACGTACTGGAACAGGTAGTTTGCCGCGACGTATCGTTCGAACTGCTCAGCCTCGGTTCCGCCGAAGCCGAAGTTTCGCGAGAACTTCACGACGCGCTTGCTTGTGAGGGTGTGCATCTACTCTCTTCCTCAAAGGCCGGCGGGGAAGCGGTTCAGCTCGAACCACTCGGCAGGGCCAAGGTGCACCCGACCTTGACCCTACCGTGACCGCAACCGGTTAGAGGTACATCAATCGATGAACGCCACCGGCGCCGTCCAACCTGCAGCGCGTGCTCAGCGCCAGCCGAGCGCCGGGGCCACGTGGGTCAGGATGCTTTCCAGCACGTGGGCGTTGTAGTCGACGCCGAGCTGGTTCGGGATGGTCAGCAGCAGCGTGTCCGCGGCCTGGACGGCTTCGTCCTCCTTCAGCTCGCGGATCAGCTCGTCCGGCTCGGCGGCGTACGAGCGGCCGAAGATCGCGCGGGTGTTCTCGTCGATCATGCCGACCTGGTCACGGGAGTTCCGGTCACGGCCGAAGTAGGCGCGGTCCAGGTCGTTCGTCAGCGCGAAGATGCTGCGGCTGACCGACACCCGCGGCTCCCGCGCGTGGCCGGCTTCCTTCCACGCTTCGCGGTAGACCTCGATCTGCTTGCGCTGCTGGACGTGCAGCGGCTCGCCCGTCTCATCGTCCTTCAGCGTGGAGCTCTGCAGGTTCATGCCCAGCTTCGCGGCCCAGACGGCCGTCGCGTTGGAGCTCGAGCCCCACCAGATGCGCTCGCGCAGGCCCTCGGAGTGCGGCTCGAGCCGCAGCAGGCCCGGCGGGTTGGCGAACATCGGGCGCGGGTTCGGCTGCGCGAACCCCTCGCCTTCGAGCAGCTTGAGGAAGACCTCGACGCGCTCCCGGGCCATGTCGGCTTCGGTCTCGCCCTCGGCCGGGGCGTAGCCGAAGTAGCGCCAGCCCTCGATCACCTGCTCGGGGGATCCCCGGCTCACGCCGAGCTGCAGCCGGCCGCGCGAGATGAGGTCGGCCGCGCCGGCGTCCTCGACCATGTACAGCGGGTTCTCGTAGCGCATGTCGATCACGCCGGTGCCGATCTCGATCTTCGACGTCCGCGCGCCGATCGCCGAGAGCAGCGGGAACGGGCTGCCCGCCTGCCGCGCGAAGTGGTGCACGCGGAAGTACGCGCCGTCGACGCCCAGCTCCTCGGCCGCGACCGCCAGGTCGATCGACTGGTGCAGGAAGTCGGCGGCCGACCGGGTCTCGGAGTGCGCGCTCGCCGACCAGTGGCCGAACGAGAGGAAACCAATCTTCTTCACGCACGTCCCAGCGTCCGGGGGCCCGGTTTGATTCCCCCGGGTAACCTGCGTCGCATGACTCGTGACGCCGAGACCCGCGCCCGGATCGAGGAGCACTGGACGGCCTCCGAGCACGGGGACGTCGACACCGAGCACGCGATCTACGCCGTCGACGCGGTCCTGGACTACCCCCAGTCCGGCGAGCGTTTCCGGGGCCGCGCCAAGATCCAGGCGCAACGCGGCGGCCACCCGGCCGAACGGCACTTCGCCATCGGCCGGATCTCCGGTGGCGGCGACTTCTGGGTGAGCGAGTGCGTGATCACCTACGACGGCGCGGCCACCCATTCGGTGAGCGTCATGGAGTTCACCGACGGGTTCGTGACGCACGAGACCCAGTACTTCGCCGACCCGTTCCCGGCGTCACCCGCCCGGGCCGAGCTGGCCGAGCCCATCCCGGGCCGCGGCTGACGAACGGGCCCGGACGTGGGCGCGTTCGCCCTGCGGTCCGAACAGGACGAGGGTCTCGACGGCCCGGCCGTCGGCCGAGCCGAGCCAGTGCGGCAGCGCCGTGTCGAACTCGGCGGCCTCGCCGGCGGGCAGGACCAGGTCGCGGTCGCCGAGCACCAGCCGCAGCCGGCCGTCGAGGACGTAGACCCACTCGTAGCCGCCGTGCGTCTGCGGTGCCGGCTCGGCGGGTTCGCCGCGAGCCGGGATGAGCATCTTGAACGCCTGCAGCCCGCCGGCCCGGCGGGTCAGCGGCACGAACGTCATGCCGTGGCGGCGGATCGGCCGCAGGTGGATCCGCGGGTCGCCGGTGCGGGGCGCGCCGACCAGGTCGTCCAGCGGGACGCCGTAGGTGCGCGCCAGCGGCAGGAGCAGCTCCAGGGTGGGCCGGCGGCCGCCGCTTTCCAGCCGGGACAACGTGCTCTCCGAGATCCCGGTCGCCGCCGTCAGGTCGGCCAGGGTGAACCCGCGTTGCCGGCGCAGCACCCGCAGCCGCGGGCCGACCGCGTCCAGGACCTCGTCGTCGATGTCGGCCATGATCGCCATCTTGCCGGAACGGCAAGTTTTCGTGCTCCCGGCGGTACCGCCGGGTGACGGTGGTGGCATGAACGTACGTTTCTGGGACGACCACTACCGGACCCCGCAGGCGGACCGGGTGAACCCGCTGCTCGCCGAGATCGCCGGCTCGCTGCCCACCGGTGACGCGCTGGACCTGGGCTGCGGCGCCGGCGGCGACACGCTCTGGCTGGCCCGCCGGGGGTGGCGGGTGACGGCCGTCGACCTGTCCGGCGTCGCCGTCGAATCCCTGCGGGACCGGGCCGAAGGCCTGCCCGTGACGGCGGTGCGCGTCGACCTGGCCGACGCGTTCCCCGAGGGCACTTTCGACCTCGTTTCCGCGCAGTACCTGCACACGCCGTTCCCGCTGCCGCGTGAGCGGGTGCTGCGCCGGGCCGCCGAAGCGCTGCGGCCCGGCGGACGGCTGCTGGTCGTCGACCACGGGTCCGCCGCGCCGTGGTCGTGGAGCCGTGAGGCGGGCGTCCGGACCACGCTCGACCTCGACCCGGCGCGGTGGGCGGTCGAGCGCGCGGACAGTCCCGAGCGCCTGGCGACCGGGCCCGCCGGCGAGACCGCGACCGTCACCGACCACGTGCTGCTCGTCCGGCGGACGCGATGACGCGCGACGCCGGGCCACCGGCCACCGGGGCCGCGGAAGTCCAGGTGCTGGTGGGTTTCCTCGACTACCTGCGCGCCGCCGTCGCCGCCAAGGCCGAGGGCGTGCCCGAGCCGCAGGTCCGCTCCCCCGGCGTCGCGTCGGGCACGAACCTGCTCGGCCTGGTCAAGCACCTCACGCACGTCGAGGCCCACTGGCTGCTCGGCGTCGCCGTCACGAACTGGCCGGCGACCTTCCGGCCGAAGCCGGCCGAAACCGCCGAGGAGATCCTCGCCGCCTACCGCGCGACCACGGCACGGGCGAACGCGGTGATCGCCGGCTGGGACGACCTCGGTGCGCCGGGGCCGCGCCGCGCGTCACGGCGCTGGACGTTGACCCATCTGGTCGAAGAGACCGCCCGCCACGCAGGGCACGCGGACATCCTCCGGGAACTCACCGACGGCACGACCGGCCGGTGAGCCTTGTGGCCCGGACCACACCACCCCTACGGTCGGAAACTCACCGGCAACACTGGAGGGTCCCGTGCGGGTGTTCGGCGCAGTCCTGATGGTGAGCGCGCTCCTGCTGTCCGGGGCCGCCACGGCGGACGCGAGCCCGTCACCGATCACCTGGGGCGCCTGCCCCGACGACCCGGACAGCCCCACGCCACCGGACGGCGAGTGCGGCACGCTGCGGGTGCCGCTGGACTGGAACCGGCCCCACGGCCCGTCGATCGACCTCGCGGTGGCCCGGCACCGGGCCACCGACCCGGCGCACCGGATCGGGGTGCTGCTGGCCGACGCCGGTGGTCCCGGTTCGTCGGGCGCGGAGTTCGCGCTGTCGGCCGGCTACTTCGGCCCCGAGGTCCGGGCCCGGTTCGACACCGTGGGCCTCGACCTGCGGGGCACCGGCCGCAGCTCGTTCATCCGGTGCGAGGACCCGGCCGCCCCGCCGGGTGACGAGCCCGCGAACCGGGCGGAGTTCGACGCCCTGCGCCGGTACAACCGGCAGGTGACCGCCGACTGCCGCGCCGCCAACCTGCCGGTCTTCGACCACGCCGACACCGCCGTCAACGCCCAGGACCTGGACGCCCTCCGCCGCGCACTCGGCGAGGACAAGATCAGCTTCCACGGCATCTCCTACGGCACGCTGCTCGGCCAGCAGTACGCCGAGAAGTACGGCGAACACGTCCGCGCGCTGGTCCTGGACAGCTCCATCGACCACAGCGTCGACCTCCGGCACTTCGCGGGCGACCGGGCCGCCGCGGCGGACGAGCTGTTCGGGCAGTTCGCCGCGTGGTGCGAGCGGACGCCGGACTGCGCGCTGCACGGCCAGGACGTCCGGGCGACCTGGGAACGGGCCTTCGCCGCCGCCGGAACGGAAGTGCGCGACCGGGTGTTCGCGGACATGCGCGGCCCGGACTGGGCCGACGCGGCGCAGGTGATCGCCGACGCCGCCGCCGGCCAGGCACCGGTGACGGCTCGGTTCGAGTACAACTACCGGTTCCTGCGCCTGGCCGTCGTGTGCCAGGACTTCGACCTGCGGATCCGGGATTTCGGGCAGTACACGGCGATGCGTGCCGAAGAGCTGCGCCGGGGGCCGATCATGCGCGGCAGCCTGACGAGCCACGAAGAGGCGACCGCGTGCCTCGGCGTCCCCGGCCCGCCCGCGAACCCGCCGCACCGGCTGGACCTCGCGCGGGCGCCCCGGGTCCTGCTGCTGAACGCCCGCTACGACCCGGCGACGCCGTACGCTTGGGCCCGCGACATCCACCGCCAAGCGCCGGCGAACACCACGCTGGTGACCTACGAAGGCTCGGGCCACGGCGTCTACCCGCGCAACACCTGCACTCGGTCGGTGACGGACGACTACCTGCTGACGCTGAAGGCGCCGCGGCACGACGTCAGCTGCCCGGCCTGATCGGTCACTCCGGGCGGCAGGCGTGGTCGCACGGCGCCTCGGCGTTCGCGATGACGGTGTCGAGCTTGTCCCGGGCCCGCGCCAGCTCGGTCAGCTGCCGGTCGATGCGCTCCCGTTCGGCGACGAGCATGGCGAGCGCCTCGGGCGTCGTCTTCCCGGTCTCGACGCACGGCAGGATCGTGAGGATCGACTTGCTGGACAGCCCCGCGGCGTAGAACTGCTGGATCAGCCAGACCAGGTCGGCCCCGCGGTCGGAGTAGTGGCGGTGGCCGCCGGAGCTGCGTTCCGGCACGAGCAGGCCCTGCTCCTCGTAGTACCGCAAGGCCCGGACGCTCACGCCCGCCTTCGCGGCCAGTTCCCCGATCCGCATCGCCGTTCCCTCCCGGAGTGATCTGTCGCACTCGACGTTGAACCTCACGTCCACGTGAGGTTCTAGCGTAACAGGGAACCTCACGAAGGAGAGCGATTCCTGTGACGCACACCCTGTCCCGCCCGCTCGTGCTCGGCGACCTCACCGTCCCGAACCGCGTCGCGATGGCGCCGATGACCCGCGCGCAGTCACCCGGCGGCGTACCGACCGAGCAGCTCGCCGCCTACTACGCCCGGCGCGCGGCCGGCGGCACCGGGCTGATCATCACCGAAGCCAGCTACGTCGGGCACCCGTCGTCCGGCGAGCACGACCAGGTGTCACGCCTCTACGGCGACGCGGCCCTGGCCGGCTGGACCCGGGTCGTCGACGCCGTCCACCAGGCCGGCGGCGTGATCTTTCCGCAGCTCCAGCACGTCGGGATGACCCGCAAGGGGGCCGCGGTGCCGCACCCGGACGCTCCCGCGATCGGCCCGTCCGGCGTGCCCGTGTCCGGGGACGGCAGCCCCGGCGAGCCGGGCCGGACGATGACGCGGGGCGACATCGACGACGTCGTCCGGGCGTTCGCCGAGGCCGCCGTCACCGCCGAACGGCTCGGCTTCGACGGCGTCGAACTGCACGGCGCCCACGGCTACCTGATCGACCAGTTCCTCTGGTCGGGCACCAACCACCGCACCGACGCCTACGGCGGCGACCTGCGCGCCCGGACCCGGTTCGCCGCCGAGGTCGTCGGCGAGATCCGCCGCGCGGTGTCCCCCGGTTTCCCGATCGTCGTGCGGCTGTCCCAGTGGAAGATGAACGACTTCACCGCCCGGATCGCCGAGAGCCCCGAGGAGTTCGGCGTCATCCTCGGCGCGCTGGCCGACGCGGGAGCGGACGCCTTCCACGCGTCGACCCGCCGCTACTGGCAGCCGGCCTTCGACGGCTCCGACCTCAACCTCGCGGGCTGGGCCAAGAAGCTGACCGGCAAACCGGCCATCACGGTCGGCTCGATCGGCCTGGACACCGAGTTCACGTCGAGCGCCTCGGCGTCCCCGACCGGCATCAAGGACGTCCTGCACCGCTTGGAGGCCGACGAGTTCGACATGATCGCCGTCGGCCGCCCGTTGCTGGGGGACCCGGAGTGGGCGACGAAGATCGTGACCGGCCGCGAGGAGGCCATCACGCCGTTCTCGCCGGCGGCGCTGGGCGTGCTGCACTAGCCGACGCAGGTTGTTTCGCGGACGCTGCCGCTGCCGAGCGCCCGGCTCCGCGCGCTCGGGTTCGGTCGCCGAGCCGGGCGTGCTGCATCAGCCGACAGGCGCCCCGATGGTGGTGAAGGTGTTGAGCGTGCCGAGCCCGTCCTTCCGGCCGCGGCGGCCGGTGAGCGCTTGGTTGCGCGCGTCCGGGTTCGGTGCCGCCGAGGTGATCATCGGCGGGCCGATCGGGTCCTCGGTCTCCGAGAACGTGTTCTCGTGCATGGTGTTCTCCCCTTCGAAGTGACCTTCAGGAACGCCTCGGACACGGGCGGCCCCGCGGCGTCGAGCGTGCGGCGCTAGTCGGCGCGCAGGCTGATGGTCGGCCAGGTGGTGAGTGTGCCGAGCCCGTCGTTGCGGGTCCGCCAACCGGCGAGCGCCTGGTTGCGGGCGTCCGCGTTCGGCCCCACTGGGCCGATCACCGGCGGGCCGACCGGGTCCTCGGTCTCCGTGACTGCGTTCTCGTGCATGACGTCTCGCCTTCTCGGCCGATGCTCAGTCGGTGCGCACGCTGATGGTGGTGGTTTGGATGAGCGTGCCGAGGCCGTCCTTGCGAACCCGGCGGCCGGTGAGGGCCTGGTTGCGCGCATCCGCGCTGGGCAGCCCCGAGGTGATCATCGGCGGGCCGATCGGGTCTTCGAACTCCGGGACCGTGTTCTCGTGCATGACGTCTCGCCTTCTCGGCCGATGCTCAGTCGGTGCGCACGCTGACGGTGGTGGTGGTGATGATGAGCGTGCCGAGGCCGTCCTTCCGGCCGCGGCGGCCGGTGAGGGCCTGGTTGCGCGCATCCGCGCCGGGCAGCCCCGAGTTGATCATCGGCGGGCCGATCGAGTCTTCGAACTCCGGGACCGTGTTCTCGTGCATGACGTCCTGCCCTTCCGGGGTCGCGATCAGGAACGTCTCGCACACGCCTGCGGGCCGCGGGCGGTTGAGCCGCACAGCAAGGCCGCACCCGGATGGCGTAAACGCGGGTCGGCGCGCCGAGGGGGAGGGAGCGCGCCGACCCGCGGGCACGACGCTACCGAGTACCGGCGCCGTCCGCGCGCTGTTCGGCCAATTTCGTGGTCCGGAGCCGCTTCGGCTCCTTGTTCGGGAAGTGGATCAGGTCAGCGCAGCGGCTCGAGCGCCTTCGCCAGCGGCTCGAGCACGGCCGGGGTGTGCGGCGGCGGCAGGTAGACGATCGCCAGGTCGAGGCCGGCTTCGCCGAGCGCTTCGGCTTCGGCGGCGACCTTGGCGTAGTCGGCGTCCGGGCCGAGCCGGACGTGCGAGGACAGCGTGATCTCGCCCGGGTCGCGGCCGATGTCCGCGCAGTGGCGGTGCAGCACCTCGCGCTTGTGGGCGAACTCTTCGGGCGTGCCGCCGACGAAGTTCCAGTGCTGGGCGTACTTCGCGGCGGTGCGCAGGGTGCGCTTCTCGCCGCTGCCGCCGATGCAGATGGGCGGGTGCGGCCGCTGCACGCCCTTCGGCTCGTTGCGCGCGTCGGTCAGCTGGTAGTACTGCCCCTGGAACGTCGTGGTCTCCTGGGTCAGCAGCCCGACGAGCACCTCGCAGCCCTCCTCGAACCGGTCGCTGCGCTCCTTGACCGTGCCGAGCTCCATGCCGTACGCGCCGGACTCCTCCTCGTTCCAGCCCGCGCCGATGCCGATCTCCAGCCGGCCGCCGGAGACGATGTCGAGCGTCGCGGCCATGTTCGCGAGCAGCGCGGGGTGGCGGTAGTGGATCCCGCTGACCAGCGTGCCCAGCCGCAGCCGCTTCGTCGCCTGCGCGAGCGCGGTGAGCGTGACCCACCCTTCCAGGCACGGACCGGTCGAATCGGAGAAAATGGGATAGAAGTGGTCGAACGTCCAGCCGGACTCGAACAGCTCGATCTCATCGGCGGCCTGCCACACGGCGAGCATGTCCGCCCAGACGGTGTTCTGGGGCGAGGTCTTGATGGCGAATCGCATGATCACGAGCGTAACCCTGGAGTTCCTCCAGGGCGGGTCATCGCGGGCGGTCACAGCCGATGCAGCGGTAGCCGTGCCCGATGAACGCCAGGATCCCCGCGACGACGATGCCACCGACGGCCCAGACCCCGGCCTCGAAGACGTGGGCAGGATGCGGGACACCGCCGTGCGCCGCGGCGAGCACACCGCTGCCGATGACGGCTTTCGCAATGGCTCCTTCGTCGCTGTCGCCAGTGCCGGATTGCGGAGCCACGGAAACGGCGGTTGATACACCGGCGTCAGACCAGGTCACGGCTTTTTGTCGGACCCCGTCGCTAGGCTCCGTCGCGTGACGACGGGGGACGCCGGGTACGGCGACATCGCGAAGGACATGGCCGCGGCGCTGCGTGCGGGCGCGGGTGAGCTGTGGTCGGCTGCCATCCTGCAGCTGCGCCACACGGGTGGCTCGGTTTCGTGCACCGCGTGGAGTGATGTGCGGGAGAGCCTGCGCGTCGACTACACGTCGATCGCGCGGCGGCTGTTCGAACGGCCACCGGCGGTGCTGGAGGTCAGACTGGCCGCCGGCGGCGAGTACGTCTTCACGGCGCGGCCGGACATCGCGGCCGTGTCGCCCGGGCGGCTGGTGTTCGACGAGGCGTTCCGCTACCCCGGGCACCCCCTGCCCGGCCTGCCCCGGCCCGCGGTGCCGACCGGAGCGCCGACGGACCCGGCGGTGCTCGCCGAGGTCACCCGGCTCGCCGGGGAGTTCGCCGAGCTGTACGCCGGGATCAAGGGCACTCCCCCGCCGTGGCCGCCCGGGCGCACCGAGGCGGACCTGGCCGCCGCCGAGGCGCGGATCGGCGTCCGGCTGCCCGAAGACCTGCGCGCGCTGTACCTGCTGGCGGACGGCGACCCGGACGAGACCGGGCTGCTGAGCCCGTACTCCTACGACTCCCTCGACCAGCTCGTCGGCAACTACACCGAAGGTGATCCGGGTTCGTACGGCTGGGAAGACGACGTGGAGGACGACGGCGTCGTGTTCGAGACGGTACCGTTCGGCCGGGTGAAACGCCTGTCCCGCAACGACTCGTGGGTCACCTTCGGCGGCGACCGCGCGATGAACTACCTCGCGGTCGACCTCGACCCGGCCGAGCGGGGCCACGCCGGCCAGGTCCTCGAGTACGGCCGGGACATCTACGGCCCGCTGCGGTACGTGTCGGCGTCGCTCACCGCGATGCTCACCGAGGTCGTGGAGACGCTGCGGGCCGGGAAGTACGAGGATCCGGGTGAGCAGTACCTGTTCGCCGAAACCAGCCTCCGCGACGGCGGGGAACGCTCCTACAGCGAGGTCATCTCCAGGGCGTCGGAGCTGAGCCTGCCCGCGGTGGTGGCCGGGCTGCGCGATCCGGAGCTGGTCCAGGAGGTCTACCTCAACGACCCCGCCGACACCGACCTCGCGGTGTTCGAGCCGCTGACGTCGCTGCGAATGCTCAAGGTCAACCGCGCGGCGGCGGTGACCCCGTCGATCGGCGGGCTCGGGGCCCTGGAGTCGCTGCGGATCAGCGGCGGCCGCGTCGACCTCGGTGTCCTGGCCGGGCACCCGGTGCTGTGGGACCTCCAGCTGGCGGAGATCCGGTTGCCGCTCGACCTCGCGGTGCTGACCACCCTGCCCCGCCTGACCCGGCTCAACCTGTCCGGCTCGGCGGTGCCGGACCTGGGCCAGGTCTGCGACCTGCCGGAGTTGCGCGTGCTCAAACTGGACGGCGACCAGGTGCGCCGCCTGCTCGACGCGGGCCGCCCGCTGCCCCGGCTCGCCGCGCTGCTCGTCACCGGCCGCACGACGCTGCCGGAGATGGCCGAACTGCGCGAAGCCTTCGGTGGCGGCGACTCGACGGGAGAAGTCATCGAGATCTCCGCCGTCCTGTCCTGAGTGGACGGACACCTGCCGGTGCCCGCCCACCCGGGGAACAGAGCCGATCAGCTGTGCGACACGGTCAGCCCGTAGAAGGCGACCTTCGCACCCTTCGTCGTGCTGTCCGAAGAGGACTGGTTGTAGGAACCGGCCTTGAAGTACTGCTTGTACGCCTTGAACGACGACGGGATGCTGTAGTGCGTGGTGCTACCGTTCACCGTCAGGTCGATCGTGTTGCCGCCGGAGATGCCGATCGTGTAGGTCCACGTCTTGCCGATGGCCACGTGACCGACGGTGTGCGCGGTCTGGCCGCCGTCGGGCGAGTTCTCCGTGCCCAGCACGATGTCGCCGTTCGAGTGGTAGTACAGCTCGAGCAGCGGCTTCGTCGACGAACCACCGGTGCCGAGGTGGACCTGGCCGACGCAGACGTTGGACGTCACCGACACCACGCGCAGGGTGGCGCTCAGCTTGTGCGACCCGCTCAACGACCAGTTCGCCGCGGAGCCGCTCTTGTTCATCTCACGCAGCTCGGATCGCGCGTAATTCGAGTTGGGTGTGGTGACGCCTTTTTCCGGCGCCCAGAATGTCATCGCGCCATCGCGCGTGTCGGTGTAGAAGTAGGAGTCCTGGAATCCGTTCGAGCCCTGCAGCCGGGACGACGAGATCGTCGTCGGCGAACCCGGTGAACCCACCGGCTCCTGCAGCTGCCAGGTCGAGAGGTCGAAGTTGCCACCGGGGGCAACTCCCGGGTTGGCCATGGGGGCCAACGCGATTCCGCTGACTTCGGCACTGGGGAATGCCTCGGCGGAAATCGCGGTCCCGGCCAGCAATGCCGGGATCGCGAGAAAGGTGAGCATAGCGCGCACACGCATGGTGGCGTCCTTTCACGGCGAGCAGCGAAGCGGGGAGAGGACTTCGCTCACTCATTTGTTCACGTATGTGTTTGTTCACGTATGTGAATAAATGCGTTTCCGAAAAGAGAGTAACGATGAAGGAGATTAAGTTCGGTGTTGCTCGCTGTCAAGGTGAGGTTCACATTGAGTGGGACACTCACTTCCCGCGGTGGACGCAGAGCGGGCCGGTGCGGGGCAGCGCGATGCGCGCGCGGAAGGCCCGCGCGACCGGGCCGTCCGGCACCGGCGCCGTCCACGTGTAGCCCGGCGCGCGGAAGAGGGCGGCGCTCACCAGCGTGCGCCCGTACCCGAGACGGCGGTGGGCGGCCTCGACGTGGACGTAGTCCAGTGTGGCCGTGCGGCACGGCGAACACGACGTGAGCGACGCCGTGCCGGTGGCCCGCCCGTCGAGGCGCAGTTCGATCTTCCCCGTCGCCGACCCGGCGGCCGGCGGGACCGCGACGAGGACCAGGCCGTCCTGCGGCGCGGCGCCCGGCGCGTGCTGGACCTTGACGTCGAGGTGCGCCCACTCGGCGAGCCGGCGTTCGCCCGGATCGGGCGCCTCCTGCTTGCGGCAGGTTTCGCAGAGCGTGGTGTGCAGCCGGTAGCGGGGGCTGTGGCTCTTGATCATCCCGAACAGCGCGAGGTAGTGGCCGCGCAGGCACACCACCGGCGGCGCCGCGGTCGCCGGGCGCACGGGGAGGAGCTCGCCGTACTCGCCGCGCGTCCCGGACGCCGGCCCGCCGACGGTCGCCCGGCTCACCGGAAGTCACGCGACGGCCCGGTCGCCATCGAGAGGTCGAGCCGTTCCAGCCGGTCCGCGACGAGCGTGACGACGCCTTCGGCCGCCTGCACCTGCCCGCGGACCAGCAACGCCGCACTCGTGCGCGCGACGAGGCGCTGCCGGTTCCAGAGTCCGGGTGAGACGAGGACGTTGGCCATGCCGGTCTCGTCTTCGAGGTTGAAGAACGTGATCCCGCCCGCGGTCGCCGGCCGCTGCCGGTGGGTCACCGCTCCCCCGACCCACACGCGCGTCCCGTCCTTCGCCCGCGTCAGGTCGGCGACCGTCAACGCGCCCCGCTTGTCGAGGTACTCACGCAGGTACTGCACGGGGTGGCTGTCCGGCGAGACGCTGGTGGCCCACAGGTCGGCCGCGGTGACCTCGAACCGGGTCATCCCGGGCAGGGCGGGCGCGTCCAGGCCGGGCGCGAGGCCGGGCAGGTGCCCGGGCCGGGTCGCGGCGGCGGCCCCCGCGGCCCACAGCGCCTGGCGCCGATCGAGGGTGAAGCCGCTGAACGCGCCGGCCGTGGCCAGGGCTTCGACGGCGGTCTTCTTCAGCTGGACGCGGCGGGTGAGGTCACCGATCGACGCGAACGGCCCGTGCGCGTCGCGCTCGGCGACGATCGCTTCGGCGACGTCGTCACCGAGGTGGCGGACGCCGGCGAGCCCGAGCCGGAGCGCGACGGCGCCGGTGCTGTCGGCGTCGGGTTCGAGGGTGGCGTGGGCGAGGCTGGCGTTGATGTCCGGTTCCCGCACCAGGACGCCGTGGCGGCGGGCGTCGGCGACCAGGGACTGCGGGCTGTAGAAGCCCATCGGCTGCGCGCGCAGCAACCCCGCGCAGAACGCGGCCGGGTAGTAGAGCTTGAACCACGCGCTCGCGTAGACCAGCAACGCGAACGACATCGAGTGCGCCTCGGGGAAGCCGTAACCGGAGAACGCGTGGATCTGCTCGAAGATCCGCGTCGCCAGCTCGCGGTCCAGGCCGTTGGCCTCGCACCCGGCGAAGAACCGCGCCATCAGCGCGTGCATCCTCGCGCTGGATCGCTTGGCCCCCATGGCCCGGCGCAGCTGGTCGGCCTCGGCGCCGGTGAAGGACGCGACGTCGACGGCCATCTGCATCACCTGCTCCTGGAACAACGGCACGCCCAGCGTCCGGTCCAAGCTGCCGGCCAGCAGCGGGTGCGCGTGCTGCCACTGCTCCTCACCGCGCCGGCGCCGGATGTAGGGGTGCACTGAGCCGCCCTGGATCGGGCCGGGCCGGATCAACGCGACCTCGACGACCAGGTCGTAGAACTTGCGCGGCCGCAACCGCGGCAACGTCGCCAGCTGCGCACGCGACTCCACCTGGAACACCCCGACCGCGTCGGCTTCGCAGAGCATGTCGTAGACGCCCGGATCGGCCAGATCAAGCTTGCCGATGTCCACAGTGGACTCGTGGTGTTCGGTGACGAGGTCGATCATGTAGTGCAACGCCGACAGCATCCCGAGGCCGAGCAGGTCGAACTTCACCAGGCCGACGCTGGTGCAGTCGTCCTTGTCCCACTGCAGGATGCTGCGGTCGGCCATCGTCGCCCACTCCACCGGGACCACTTCGGACACCGGCTGCTTCGAGATCACCATCCCGCCGGAGTGGATGCCGAGGTGACGCGGGAAGTCCTCGAGCCGCGCGGCCAGGTCGAGGACGTCGTCGGGGATGTCGCCCGCAGCTTGCTGTTTCGTGGCGGCGACGCCGCCCCAGCGATCGACGAGCTTGCCGTAGGCGTCCTGCTGCCCGACGCTGTGGCCGAGGGCTTTCGCGGCGTCGCGGATCGCCGACGGCGCCCGGTAGGTGATGACGTTCGCGACCTGCGCGGCGTGGAAGCGGCCGTGTTTCTCGTAGACGTACTGGATGGCTTCCTCGCGGCGGTCGGACTCGATGTCGATGTCGATGTCCGGCGGCCCGTCGCGCTCCGGCGCCAGGAACCGCTCGAACAGCAGGTTCCACTTCACCGGGTCCGCGTGGCAGATCCCCAGCGCGTAGCAGACCGCGCTGTTGGCGGCGGATCCCCGGCCCTGGCACAGGATGTTCGCCTCGCGGCAGAACCGGACGATGTCCCACACCACCAGGAAGTAGCCCGGGAACTCGAGCTGCTTGATGACGTCCAGCTCGTGGTCGAGCTGGGCGTAGGCCTTCGGGTTGTCCTCACGGCGCCCGTAGCGCGTGATCGCGCCGGCCCAGGTCAGGTCGCACAGGAAGGACATCTCGTCGTGGCCGGGCGGGACGTCGAACGGCGGCAGGTCCGGCGCGACGACCTGCAGGTCGAACGCCACTTCGACGCCGAGCAGGGCAGCCCGCCCGACCGCGCCGGGGTACCGGTGCTCGAAACGGCGTCGCTGCTCGGCCCCGGACCGCAGGAACGCCTGCCCCGACGGCGGCCGCCACCCGTCCAGCTCCTCGGCCGACCGGCGGGCGCGGACCGCGGCCACCATCTCGGCCACGACGGCGTCGTCCGGGCGGGCGTAGTGCGCGTTGTTCGACACGATCGTCGGCAACCGCAGGTCGGCGGCCATTTCGGCGAGGACGTCGTTGGCGGCCGAGTCGTGCGGGAGCCGCTGGTCGATCAGCTCGACGGCGACGTGCCCGCGCCCGAACCAGCCGGCCAGCCGGGTCAGCTCGGCGCGCGCGGCCGCGGGGCCACGCTCGGCGAGGGCGCGGCGGACGGCGCCTTTGCGGCAGCCGCTCAGGACCACGACGTGCCCGGCCAGCTCGTCGACCAGCTCCTCGACGTCGTAGACCGGGCGGCCCTTCTCGCCGCCGGCCAGCTGCGCGCGGGAGATCACCCGGCAGAGCCGGTGGTAACCCTCCTGCTGCCGCGCGATCACGAGCAGGTGCGACCCGGCCGGGTCCGGCTCACCCCCTTGCGGTGCCGGGAGGTCGAGCGACAGCTCGGCGCCGAAGCCGACGCGGACGCCGAGTTCGCGGGCGGCGTCGTTGAACCGGACCGCGCCGTACATCCCGTCGTGGTCGGTCAGGACGAGGGCGTCCAGTTCGAGGCGGGCGGCCTCCTCGACGAGCGTCTCGGGGTGGGAGGCGCCGTCGAGGAAGCTGAAGTTGGAGTGAACGTGCAGTTCCGCGTACGGCGCCCGGAGCCGCTCGCCGCCGTCGTCGCGGCCGCGGCGGTTGCGCAGGTCGTCCGGCGCTCCGGCGTAGCCGTCCCGCTTGCGCGACCACGCGGGCGAGTCGCTGCCGTCCCCCGGGAAGGGGGCACGACCGGACGCGACCCGCTCGACCTCGGACCACGGCACGTTCGGGTTGTTGAACGCCAACGCCAGCTCCCCACGACACGAGTTCGCTGCGGGGAAGTCAGCGACTACTGTTCGAACACACGTACGACTCTCGCCCTTGATCCTGGGCCGGGGAGGGCGCGCTGTCAACCCGGCGTGACATCGATAACCGCAGGTAGACGGTCCGGTGAGGGCTGTGGTCGAGGGCGTCGGGGCGCTGTTACGCTGAGTTCGCGACCGCCCTCACCGGTGGCCGCGCGGCGGTGGGGCCCGCCGTACCCGAACCGCGGCGATCCGCCGCCAACGGTCCCTGCCTGAACCACGCCGTACGAGGCCGCCCTCGTGCCCCGATCAGGTAGGAGCCTGCCCGCCGTGCCCCACTCCGAGCCCGCTTCCCCGCAGCGGCGCCGTCACCTCCAGACCGTCGCCGTCGTCGCGGCCGGCGGAGTGCTCGGCGCCTGCGCCCGCTACGGCGCCACCCTGCTGTGGCCCACCGCGTCCGGCGGGTTCCCGTGGACGACGTTCTGGATCAACGTCACCGGCTGCGCGGCCATGGGCGTCCTGATGGCGGTCATCACCGCGATGCCGGCGGCCCACCCGCTGGTGCGGCCGTTCCTCGGCACCGGCGTCCTGGGCGGCTACACGACGTTCTCCACCTACGCGGTCGACGCCGAGCACCTGCTCGACGGCGGCCACGCCCCGACCGCCCTGCTCTACCTCGTGGCCACGGTCATCGCGGCCGTCGCCGCGGTGTGGGCGACGGGCGCGCTCACCCGCCGCGCCCTGAGCCTTGGGAGCCGCTCGTGAACTGGCTCATGGTCATCGCCGGCGCCCTGGTCGGCGCCCCGCTGCGCTACTTGACCGACCGCGCGGTCCAGGCCCGCCATGACACCGGCTTCCCGTGGGGCACCTTCACGGTGAACCTCATCGCCTGCACGGTGCTCGGCTTCCTGACCGGCGCCGCCACCGCGACGACCGTGCCCCAGCCGCTGCAGCACCTGATCGGCCCGGGGTTGTGCGCCACGCTCAGCACCTATTCGACGTTCTCCTACGAAACGCTCCGGCTGGCCGAAACGGGGGCGAGGTTCTCCGCCGCCGCGAACGTCATCGCGAGCGTGTTCGCCGGACTGGGCGCGGCTTACCTCGGCACGGCGGTGGCCCAGGCGGTGTTCGGGTGAGTCAGTCGTAGCTGCCCTCGACCGTCCACTGTGGAGTACCGCCGACGGTGACGGTCAGCAGCAGGGCGACCTCGTCGGTCTCGTCCTCGACCACCACCTGCAGCCGCGCCAGGCGGCGGCCTCGGGTCGTCAGCGCCGGGTGGTGCAGCCAGGGGCCGGCCCAGGCGAGCACCGGCCGCGGTGATCGGCCCTCGACGGCGACGGTTGCCGGTGGGCCGGTCAGCTCGCCGCGATCGGTGCAGGCGACGACGGCGCCGCGGTCGTCCAGTACCCGGGCCGGGTGGGCGGCGAGGACGGCCGGCGACGGTGCCGGCAGCCGTCCCGGCCAGGGCGCGTCCGGCGAAACCGGCGTCCGCGGGTCGCCCCACGGGATGAGCCGCACGCGCTCGGCGGGGCCGCGGCCGCCGTCCAGCAGCGGGGTGACGACGGCGTCCGGGCCGAGCAGGCCCTGGATCCGGACCAGCGCGCGGGCCGCGCGTTCGGCCGCGTCGGCGTCGCGGCCCATCGACCCGAGCTGCAGCTGCAACGCCTGCCCGCCGACGACCTCCTCCGGGTCGAGGCGCAGCCGGACGATCCCGGCGGTGGGCCGGCCGTCGCGGGCGGTGAGCCAGCCTTCGCACTGCCACCGCACGCGGTCCGCCGTCGCCCGCGCGGTCAGCGGCTCGGCGCAGCGCCAGACGCGGACCCGTTCCTCGCCCGCCTCCGTCACCGCCACGATCGCCAGCCGCGTGCACGCCATCCCGTGCCGCGCCAGCCCGGTGAAGAACCGCTCCCCCAGCGTCTTCGCGACGAACGCGGCTTCGTCGACGCGTTCCAGCGGGTGCTCGAACTCCTCGGTGATCGACAGCTCCGGCGGCAGGGCCCGCCGCAACGGCGGCCGCTCCGACAGCCCGCGCGCCAGCCGGTGCGCGGTGATCGCGTCGCGCGGGAAGCGGCCCGCGACGTCCCGTTCGGTCAGCGCGGCGAACGCGCCGAGCGTCCGCAGTCCGAGCCGCTTGAGCAGGCCGACCAGCTCGGCGCGGTCGTCGCCGGGCTGGTTCAGCTCGGCGATCGACAGCGGCGCCAGGAACCCGGCCGCCCCGCCGGCCGGCACGAGCGCGGAGCGGCGGGCGGCCAGCGTCGCGGCGAAGAGGCCGTCGGCGATCCCGACCTGGCACTCCACGCCGGCGTTCGCCGACACCTCGTCGAGCAGCAGCTCGGCCAGGGCTTCCTCGCCGCCGAAGTACCCGGCCGCGCCGGTGACGGGCACCGCGACGATCCCCGGCCGCACGACCTCCACACCCACGGCCTGCCCCTCGACGGCGGCGGCGACCGGCTCGAACAGCCGCGCGTCCCGTTCCGGATCGTGCTGGTGCACCGCGAGATCCGGGCAGCGGGACTGCGCGTCGCGACGCCGCATCCCCCGCACGACACCGTGTTGCCGCGCGACCGCGGAACAGGCGACGACCCGGTTGGCGGAGAACACCGCGGCCGGCGCGAGGGGCGGCGTCCCCGCGACGGCCCCGGCGGCGACGACCGGCCAGTCCGGGCACCACAGCACCAGCAACCGCGGCGCGTCACTCACCCGGCTGCCACAGGAACGCCGCGACCCGACCCCGAGCGGCGCCCGCGACCGTCGAACCGCCGCGCACCAGCCCGGTCGGGACGCCATCCGGCCGAGCGGCCTGGCCGCGCGGCCGGTGTCCGAGCCTCGCCGCCCCACTCGCCGAGCGGCCTAGGTGCGCGCGATCGCTTGGCCACCAAAGAAATCCCGCAAACGGCCCGGCCGCCCCGGCGACCACCTGACCGCGGCAGCGCGTCACTCACCGCGCACTTCCTTGGCCGCCGACGAAACCCCGCACCGACCGCACCGCTCACCCGGTCACCTCGACCAACCGCCGTCCGGCCGGGGGGTCGCCCGGCGCGACCGCGCCTCCGGGGCCCGGCAGTTGCAGCGCCACCGTCTGCGGGCGGGCCGCCGCG
Organism: Amycolatopsis sp. WQ 127309; assembly: GCF_023023025.1. Classification (NCBI taxonomy): domain Bacteria; kingdom Bacillati; phylum Actinomycetota; class Actinomycetes; order Pseudonocardiales; family Pseudonocardiaceae; genus Amycolatopsis; species Amycolatopsis sp. WQ 127309. The sequence goes on along the minus strand of NZ_CP095481.1, from coordinate 6,691,104 downwards.
CCGCGGCCTTGGCTGGTCGCCATGATGTCGCGTGCCCGTAGGTGGCCGTGGCCGTCCGTGGTGGCTCCTCGCCAATGGCGCCGGGAGACGCGCAGTTCCAGGTCCACGCCCGGCCAGGGGCCGGCCGCCAGCAGGACCGCGCCCCGGTTGCGGACCCGGCCCGCCAGGCGCCGGGCCACCTGGGGCTGGACGCCGCGGGCGACCACCGGGCCGACCACCACCAGGTCGAACCCGTCCACCAGGGCCGACAGCACCGCGACCACCTCGGCGCCGGGGCGGGGCACCAGCGCGATCCGGTCGAGGTCGACGCCGAGTTCCGCGGCCGCCGCCAGGCCCAGGTCCGGCAGCCCGGCCACCGCCGCCCACGAGCCGGCCCGCGTCGCCTCGGCCAGGAGCGCCAGCACCAGTGACGTCGACCCCGCGACCGACACCGTGCTGCCGCGCCGCAAGCCGCCGGCCGGGAACAGGCCGGCGAGCGCCGGGGTCAGCGGCAGAGATCCACCCGTATGGGTGACGTCCGAATGCGGCTCGCGCAGCTGCGAAGCCACCCGGACGCCGGGGATGGACGTGAGCGCTTCCGGTACCGCCACCGCCGCTCACCTCCAGCACCACGAACCCGTACCGGAGACACCCGCAAGGGACCCGCGGGCGAACCCAGGACTACTATCGAACACCTGTTCGCATCCTGCGAGACGGCAGCGGCCACTGTCAAGTCGAACGCGTCAAGAGAGCCTCTCGGCCCACTCCCCGACCGTCGCGACGTCGCCGCGGCGGGCGAAGAGCTGGGTGACGAGGGTGTCGTGCAGCTCGGGGCTGGGGTCGACGCACGCGTCGGACAGCACCGTGACGCCGTAGTCGAGGTCGGCGGCCTGCAGCGCGGTGGACAGGACGATGCCGCTGGTGGCGATCCCGGCCAGGACGAGGTGGCCGATGTCCTGGGCGCCGAGGATCTGGTGCAGGTTGTTGCCGGCGAACGCGCTGACGCGGTTCTTGTACACGACGATCTCGCCGTCGAGGGGCGCGACGCCGGGGTGGATGGCCGCGCCCTCGTCGGCCGCGGTGTACCGGCCGGCGGGCACGGCGCCGAACATCCGGTTGCGCGGGTGGACGTCGGCGTGGTCCGGCCGCAGCCGGAGCGCGACGTGGATCACCGGGACGTCGTGACCGCGCGCCGTCTCCAGCGCCCGCGCGGCGCGCGGCAGGTAGCCGTCCGGGACGCGCGCGAGGTGGGTGTTCTGGAGGTCCATGGCGAGCAGGGCGGTGCGGGACAAGGTCGTGCCTTTCGTTCCGGACAAGGGGATTCAGACGTGGCGCAGGCCGCGGTCGGCGACCGTGAGCAGCAGGAACAGGACGCCGGCGGCGAGCATCACCCAGGCCAGGGTGTGCATGCCCGCGGTACTCGCGTGCGGGCCGAAGGCCACCGCCGTCGTGGCGGAGGCGACCATCGAACCGACGTAGGCGAAGGTGCGCAGCAGCCCGGCCGACGAGCCGGTGCGCTCGGGATCGGCCTGGTGGTACACGGAGTTCTGCAGCGCCAGGCTGACCGCGCCCTGCGGGATGCCGAAGACCACGGCGATCAGCAGCAGCATCCACAGTGGACTCTCGCCGGTGAGCACCAGCATCAGCACGCAGGCGGCGATCTGCGCCAGCGCGCCGAGCAGGAGCTTTCCCCGCACGCCCCGGCGCCGTCCGGTGGTGATCGAAATGACGATCGCCACCAGGAACATCGGGATCTGCACCAGCCCGGCGTAGAACGGCGAGAGCCCGAAGCCCTCCTCCGTCCACTGCGTGAAGCCGTAGAGGAAGGCGTAGGAGACGATGTAGGCGACCAGCGCGCGCCCGTAAGTGACCAGCAGCGGCGCGTTGCCGCCCAGCACCCGCAGGTCGATGAACGGGATCGCGGCCCGCAGCTCCCGCACGGCGAAGGCGGCGCCGGCCGCGACGGCGATCAGCAGCAGGTACCAGCTGCTGGGCCGCAGGTTCATCAGGAACAACAGCAGCGCCACCAGCGTCACGGCGAACAGGCCCATGCCCGGCAGGTCGAGCCGGGCGGTCCAGCGTTCCCGGGTGGACGTCTCCCGCGCGCGGGGCAGCCGCAGCAGGCCCAGCACGACCGCCGCCGCGGCCAGCGGCACGTTGAGCGCGAAGGTGGCGCGCCAGCCGCCGAGGCCGATCAGCAGGCCGCCCAGCAGCGGGCCGATGACGGCGATGGTCTGGTTGGCCACGGCCAGCGCCGTCAGCACGCCGGCGGGGTTGTCCTCCCCCGTGCGCTCGGCTTCGCTGCGCAGCAACGCCATCGCGGCCGGGTAGCCGGCGCACGTGCCGAAGCCGAGCAGCACCCGCGACGCGATCAGCACGCCGAGGCCCGGGGCCACGGTCCCGATGACACCCGCGACGCCGACCAGGCTCGTGCTGATCAGGAAGAGCTTGCGCGGGCCGAAGATGTCGATCAGCCGGCCCACGATCGGCTGGCCGAGCGCCGTGGCCAGGTACAGGGCCGAGACGAGCCACGCGGTCTGCGAGGGCGGGGCGCCGAGCGCCGCGCCGATCGGGACGAGCGCGACGGCCATGATCGTGGAGTTGACGGGGTTCAGGATGGAACCCAGCAGCATCGGCGGGATCAGCCCGCGGTCGAAGCCGGTTTTAGTGGCTTCCGGTGCCCGGTCGTCCGTGGTCCGGTCAGCCGTGGTCCGGTCAGCCGTGGTCCGGTCACTCATGGACGAGCCGATCCAGCACGGCCATCGCGGCCAGGACGGTCTGCCGTTCCTCCTCCGTGCACTCCTCCTGCAGCCTCGCGGCGAGCCACTCGCCACGAGCCTGCCGGCCCGCATCGACGTGCCGGCGCCCCTTGGCCGTGACGGTGACCAGCAGGCGGCGGCCGTCCCGGGGATCCGGCCGCCGCTTGACGAGGCCGAGGTCGAGCAGCGCGGCGACCGTCGAGGTCATCGACTGGTGCCGCACCCCGTCGGCCGCGGCGAGGTCGCTGGTGGTGCGGCCGTCGCTGTCGGCCAGCCTGGTCAGCACCGTGGCCTGCGACAGCGTGACGTCACCGGGATCCGAGGCACCGGCGATGCCCCGCCGCAGCCGCCGGATGACGGCGCGGACCCGCTGTGACGCCTCGACGGCCGACGGAGACAGTTGATCACCCATGCCCGTCACCGTAACCGCGGCGGCAAGAAATGTACAGTCAGACTGTACAGTTACCTGTATGTCTCGTCGGTCACACCGGCGGCCCGAACCGTGCCCCGCGTGATCGGAGACGTGATTCGCGTGATCGGAGACGGAACTCGTGAGTTCCGGCCCCCATCACGCGAGTTACGTGCTCAAGCACGCGGGTCACGTGCCTGAGCACGTGAGTTACGGGTCAGACCACGGTGAAGGTTGACGTCAGGGTGGCGGCCGAGCTGGTGCCGACGTAGACCTCGATCTTGCCCGGCTCCACCCGGAACTTGGCCGCGTTGTCGTAGAAGCCGACGTCTTCGGGGGTGAGGGTGAACGAGACCGTCGTCGACGCGCCCGCGGCCAGGGTCACCCGCTGGAAGCCGCGCAGCCGGCGGACGGGCTGGACGATCGAGGCGACCGGGTCGCGCACGTACAGCTGGACGACCTCGTCGCCGGCGCGGCCGCCCGTGTTGGTCACCTTGGCGCTCACCTGGACGCGGCCGCCGCGGGCCGGCAGCCGGGTGTCCGACAGGCGCAGGCCGTCGACGCGGAACGTCGTGTACGACAGGCCGAAACCGAACTCGTAGAGCGGGCCGGACTCCAGGTCGAGGTACTTGGACGTGTACTTGTTCGCCGGGTCGGCCGGGCGGCCGGTGTTCTCGTGGTTGTAGTAGATCGGGATCTGCCCGACCGCGCGCGGGAAGCTCACCGGCAGCTTGCCGCCCGGGTTGACGGTGCCGAACAGGACGTCCGCGACCGCGTGGCCGCCCTGCACGCCCGGCGCCCACGCCTCGAGGATGGCGGGCGCGTTGTCGTGCAGGTACGGGATCGTCAGCGGCCGGCCGTTGACCAGCACCACCACGAACGGCTTCCCGGTGTCCTTGATCGCGGCCACCAGCTGCTGCTGGACGCCGGGGAGGTCGATGGTGCTGCGCGCGGCCGCTTCACCGCTCATCGCGGCCGTCTCGCCGACGACCACGACGGTGACGTCGGCCGCGCGGGCCGCCTGTTGCGCGGCGGCGAACCCGCTGGTGTCGGTGCCCTCGACGGCGCAGCCGGCGGTGAACGTCACCGCCGCCCCGGGCGCCGCCGCCTTGATCCCGTCGACCACGGTCACCGGCGGTGTCGTGGCCGCGCCGGTGCCGAGGCCCGACCAGGTGCCGTTGAGGTCGTAGGTCGCGTTGCCCAGCGGGCCGACGACGGCGACCGAGCCGACGGTCTTGGCCAGCGGCAGCACCAGCCCGTCGTTCTTGAGCAGCACCATGCACCGCCCGGCCGCCTGGCGCGACGCCGCGAGTGCGGCCGGCGACGGCGCCTTGACCTCGACGGCCTCGTCGGCGTACGGCCGTTCGAACAGGCCCAGCTTGACCTTGACCAGCAGGATCCGGCGGACGGCGTCGTCGATCTGGTCGCGTGTGATCCGCCGCTGCGCCAGCAATTGCTGGCCGTACTGCACGTAGTTCGTGCTGACCATCTCCATGTCGACACCGGCCGGCAGCGCGGCCGCCGCGGCGTCGGCGCCGTCCCCGGCGAGCCCGTGCAGGATCAGCTCCTGGACGCCGGTGTAGTCGCTGACGACGAACCCGCGGAAGCCGTAGGCGCTCTTGAGGACGTCGTGCAGGACGTAACCGTTGCCGTGCGCGGGGACGCCGCTGATGGTGTTGAAACTGGCCATCGCCGTCGCCACGCCGGCTTCGACGGACGCCTTGAACGGCGGGAGGTAGAAGTTGTGCAGCCGCTGCAGCGAGACGTCGACGGTGTTGTAGTCGCGCCCGCCTTCGGCCCCGCCGTAGGCGACGAAGTGCTTGGCGCAGGCGGCGAGGCGGTCCGGCGACGAGTAGTCGTCACCCTGGTAGCCGCGGACCTTCGAGACGGCGAGTTTCGTGGCCAGGTAAGGGTCTTCGCCGTACCCCTCGGCGATGCGGCCCCAGCGCGGCTCGTGGGTGACGTCCATCATCGGCGCGTACGTCCAGTGGATGCCGCTGCGCCGGGCCTCCTTCGCCGACACCGACGCGTCGGCGCCCGCCACGGCGGGGTCGAAGCTCGAACCCTGGGCCAGCGGGATCGGGAAGTTGGTGGTGTACCCGTGGATGACGTCCAGGCCGAAGATCAGCGGGATGCGCAGGCGCGTCCGCTCGACGGCGATGTGCTGCAGCGCGTTGAGCTTCGCCGCGCCGACCACCGAGAAGACGCCGCCGAGCCGGCCGGTCGCCAGCGCCGTGCGCGCGTCGTTCTCGTTGCCGAGCAGCTGCAGCTGGCCGAGCTTCTCGGCGAGGGTCATCTTCTTGAGCAGGCCCTCGACCCGGTCGTCGCGCTCCGGCTTGGCGGCCACGGGATCGGCGGCGGCGGGTGGCGCGAGCAGGCCGCTCGACGCGACACCACTGGCGGCGAGGAGGCCGCCGACCCCGGCGAGCAGGCTGCGCCGGTTCACTCCGTCTGTCGTGGTCGGACGATCGGTCTGTTCCATGGCGGGGACCCTTTCGCGAGCGAAACCGGCCAATCAGGATAGACACGTTCCCGCCCGCCCGGGCGCGTCAATTCGGCCGGTCGCCGCGACCGCGGGTCAGGCGATCCAGACCGTCTTGGCGTTGACGAACGTCCGCGGCCCGAACGACGCCAGTTCCCGGCCGTACCCGGAGTTCTTGGCGCCGCCGAACGGGACTTCCGGCGTGGACTGGGTGAACTCGTTGAGGTACATCATCCCGGTCTCGACCTCGGTCACGAACCGCTCCTGCTCCCCCGGGTCCGCCGTCCACGCGCTGCCGCCGAGCCCGAACGGCGAGTCGTTGGCGACGCGGATGGCGTCGTCGACGTCGCGGACCGCCCAGATCAGCGCCACCGGGCCGAAGAACTCCTCGTGGTGGCCCGGCGAGCCGTCCGGGATGTCGGCCAGCACGGTCGGCGGGTAGTAGTGGCCCGGGCCGTCGAGGGGTTTCCCGCCGGTGAGCAGCCGCGCGCCGGCCCGGACGGTGTCGCTCACCTGCTGGTGGATCGTCTCGACGGCGTCGGCCGACGACAGCGGGCCGAGGTCGGTGTCGTCCTTCATCGGGTCGCCGACCGTCAGCGCCGCCATCTTCTCGGTGAACTTCCGGGTGAACTCCTCGGCGACGTCCTCGTGGACGATGAACCGCTTGGCGTTGACGCAGGACTGGCCGTTGTTCAGCGTCCGCGAGCCGACGCCGGCTTCGACGGCTTTGTCCAGGTCCGCCGAGGGCATCACGATGAAGGCGTCGGCGCCGCCCAGTTCGAGCACGCTCGCCTTGACGTTGCGGCCCGCGGCGGCCCCGACCTCACGGCCCGCCGGCTCGCTGCCGGTCAGCGTCACCGCGCGGACGCGCTCGTCGCCGATCACGGCCTCGATCGCCGAGGACGGCACGAGCAGCGTCTGGAACACGCCCTCGGGGAAACCGGCGCGGCGCAGGACGTCTTCGATCGCCAACGCGCACTGCGGGACGTTCGACGCGTGCTTGAGCAGGCCCACGTTGCCCGCCACCAGCGCCGGCGCGGCGAACCGGAAGACCTGCCAGTACGGGAAGTTCCACGGCATCACGGCGAGCACCGGCCCGAGCGGCTCGTACCGGGTGAAGACCTTCGCGCCCTCGACCGGCCAGGGTTCGTCGGCGAGCATCTCCGCGCCGTGGTCGGCGTACCAGCGGCACCCCTTCGCCGACTTCTGCACCTCGGCGACGGCGGCGACGTGGGTCTTCCCCATCTCGAGCGTCGCGAGGCGGCCCAGCTCGTCCGCCTCGGCCTCGAGGATGTCCGCGGCCCGGCGCAGCAACGCGGCGCGATCGCCGGGCGACGTCCTCCGGTAGGCGCGGAAGGCCTCCGCGGCGAGCGCCAGCTTGCCGTCCAGCTGCTCCTCGGTGAGCGCGTCGAACTCCCGGACCCGCTCGCCCGTCGCCGGGTTGACCGTCGCGATGGCCACAGTGCACTCCTCGCTCGTCGAAAGATCGTCGCTTCCGCGTACCCAGGCGGGGAACGCCGGAAACGCCGGTCACCCGGCGTGGTCCTGGGCCGATTGGCCCAGCCTCGAGCGGGTACCCGGGCGGGATCCACGACGGAAGGACGTCATGACGGAACCACTGCGAGTCCTCGCCCTCGGCTGCACGCTCAAGCCGTCGCCCGCCGCGTCGAGCAGCGACCTGATCGCCGGGCAGCTGCTCGACCTGTTCCGCGGTCACGGCGCGACCGGCGAGCTGGTGCGGGTCGTCGACCACGACGTCAAGCCCGGGGTCGAGGCCGACATGGGCGACGGCGACGCGTGGCCGGCGCTGCGCCGCAAGGTCCACGACGCCGACATCCTGCTCGTCGCCACCCCGACCTGGATGGGGCACATGTCCAGCGTCGCCCAGCGCGTCCTGGAGCGCCTCGACGCCGAACTGTCCGAAACGGACGATCAGGGCCGGCCCGGGATGTTCGGCAAGGTCGCGGTGGCGGCCGTGGTCGGCAACGAGGACGGCGCCCACAAGATCATCGCCGACCTGTTCCAGGCCCTGAACGACACCGGCTTCAGCGTTCCCGCCCAGGGCGGCACCTACTGGAACGGCGAGGCCATGCGGGGTGGCGACTACAACGACCTCGACGAGACCCCCGAAGCCGTCGCGTCGGCCAACGCGACGCTGGTGCGCAACGCCGTCCACCTCGCGCACCTGCTCCGCGAACGGCAGTACCCGGCGGCCTGACCGGCGTTACCCGGTGACCCCGGTGACCCCGGTGACCCCGACGGTGCCCAGCACCGCCAGCCACTCCCGGGCGGCGGCGAGGCTGGGCTGCACCTGCAGGAGGTGGTCCAGCCCGAGCACGGCGATCGGGCGCAGGACCGCGCGCTGGTCGCTGACGAGCACGCACGGGATGCCGGCCGCGTGGGCGTCGGCCGAGGTCGTGAGCAGCACGCGCAGGACGCGGGCCGAGCAGAAGGCCACCCGGCTCAGGTCGATGACCAGCGCCCGCGGCCGCAGGGCGACCTCGTCGGCGAGGCGGCCGAGCAGGTGCTCGGCGACGGCGCCGTCGAGATCACCGGTCGCGGCCACGACCGTCGAGTCGTGGGTGGTCGTCACGGTGAGCGTCGAAGTGCTGCGGTGGAAGCGGTCCAGGGGATCGCGCATGATGGCTGTCACCTCCGTGGCGGACGGCGACTCCGCGGACCGAGCCGTCGCCGCGAGGCCGGTGCGGGGGCACCGGCGAATGGGACAACGGCTACTCGGCTGAACCGCGGACACCCGGGATGTACCCGGATCGGGTGAACTTCAAGCATCACGGACGCCCGGGCAGCGGCACCGCCCACACGACCCGGGTGCCGCCCTCGGCCGGGCGTTCCACCCGGAAGGACCCGCCCGCTTCCGCCGCGCGCTGCCCGAGGTTGCGCAACCCGCTGCGCGCCACGGCTTCCGGCATCCCGATCCCGGTGTCCGAGACCTCGACGACCAGGTCGCCGTCCAGGGACACGGTGATCGTCAGCTCGGCGGCGCGCGCGTGCCGCAGGACGTTGCTGACGGCTTCGCGGACGACGGCCTCCGCGTGCTCGGCCAAGGCCGCGGGCACCCGGTCGAACGCGCCCGACAACCGCACGGTGGTGCGGATCGCGGAGTCGGCCGTCGTGTCGGTGATGGCGTCCTGCAGCCGCGCCCGCAGGCCGCGCACGGCGCCCGGTTCGGCGTGCAGGTCGAAGATCGCGCCGCGGATCTCCTCGATGACGTCCTGGAGCTGGTCGATGTGCTGGGTGAGCCGGACGACGACCGCGGGCGAGTCCGTGCGGCGGCGGGTGCCCTCGATGCCGAGGCCGACCGCGAACAGCCGCTGGATGACCTGGTCGTGCAGGTCGCGGGCGATCCGGTCGCGGTCGACGACGACGTCGAGCTCGCGGCGTGCGGCCTGGCTCTCGGCGTCGCGCAGGGCGAGGGCGGCCTGGTCGGCGAAGGCGGAGACGATCTGGAGCTCGTGCTCGTCGAACGCCGCCGCCCCGGGCGCGCGGATCGCCAGGAGCACCCCGGCGGTGGACTCCCCCGACCGCAGCCGCACCGCCAGCGCCGGCCCGAGGTCGACGCCCAGGCCGTCGGCCAGGTCGAACGCCAGGCTCGGCACGCTGCGCGGCACGTGGTCGGCCAGCACCGCACCGGACGTCGACCCGTCGAGCGGGATCCGGCGGCCGGTCAGGGCGTCGGCGTCCGGGCCGGCGCACACCGTGACGACCAGGGCGCCGCCGACGTCGGCGGGCAGCGCGATGAGCGCGTCGTCGGCGCCGGTGAGCTCGACCGCCCGGCTCGCGATCAGGCGCAGCACCTCGTGGACGTCGGTGCCGCCCAGCAGCTCGGCGGCGATCTCCCCGGTGGCCTCCAGCCACCGCTGCCGGCTGCGGGTCTGCTCGTGGAGCCGCGCGTTGTCGACGGCGATCCCGGCCGCCGCCGCGAGCGCCACGATCGCCCGTTCGTCGTCGGCGGTGAACGGCCGCTCGCCGCTCAGGTACAGCCGGCCGAGCACCTCGCCGCGGACGAGGAGGGGGACGCCGAGGAAGGTGCGCATCGCCGGGTGCCCCGGCGGGAACCCGGCGGCGCCCAGGTCGGCCCGGCGCACCGGATCCCGGCCGGCCACGAGCGCGCCGAGCAGGCCATGACCGGCAGGCGGCGGGCCGATCCGGACGCGGGTGGCGTCGTCGACGCCGGTGACGGCGAACCCGGTCGTCCGGCCGTCCTCGTCGAGCAGGGCGAGAGCGCCGTACCGGGCGTCGACCAGCCCGGCCGCGGCCGCCACGATCCGGCGCAGCGTGGTCTCGAGCTCCAGCCCGGCGGAGAACGCGAGGACGGCCGCCGGCAGCGCGGCCATCCGGTCCCGGCCCGACACACTTCGTTCGGGCATGCCCCCACCCTCGCACAGCCACCGGGACCGCGACGGGATCCGGCCGAACCGCAACCGACGACCTTCGCCCGGCCGCCGGAGGCCGTTCGGCACTTGGCCCGCCCCCGGCCGTGGCGGACGGTGTGCGGGAAGCGTCATCCCGGGTACCCACAAGTTCGGAGCCGTCCATGAAGACCGGTGTCATGCCCGTCGGGCACCTCAGCGCCAGCCAGGTGCGATCCGTCCTGCTCTCGGCGACGGCTCCCCCGCCGCTGCGGAACTCCCGGCCCTGGCGGTTCCAGTGCACCCCGGACTCCATCGAGCTGTACGCGAACCCGCTCACCGGCAACGACAGCGACCAGCGCGAGCGGCTCCTGGACTGCGGCGCGGCCCTGCTGAACCTCCGGCTGGCGATCAAGGCGCAGGGCAGCCACGCCGACGTGCGGCTGTTCCCCACCGCCGGCCGGCCCGAGCTGCTCGCCATCGTGCGGCCGCACGGGTACGAGACGATCTCCCCGCACGACGAGGAGCTCGTGACGGCCATCGCCGACCGGCACAGCAACCGCCGTCCGTTCACCGCCGCCGTCGTGCCGTCATCGGTGCAGCGGCAGCTGCGCCGCGGCGCCGAGATGGAACGCGCGTGGCTGGCCACCGTCACCGCCGACCAGGTGCCGCAGCTGCGCGAGATCATGCGCCGCTCGGAGCTCCCGCCGGCGACGCCCGGGCCCGGCAGCGGGACGGACCTCGACGTCGAACCCGAGCGGCTGGTCGTGGTCATCGGCTCGCTGCACGACACCGCGCTCGCCCGGCTGCAGGCCGGCCAGGCCATGCAGCGGGTGCTGCTGACGGCCACCGCCGCCGGGATCTCGGCGTCGCTGTCCTCGCAGCCGATGGCGGCGCCGGCTACCCGGCGCGAACTGCGGCAGCTGATCGGCGGCGGGCTCTGGCCCCAGATCATGCTGCGCCTCGGCCACGGCACCGCCGTGCCGGTGTCCGCGCAGGCGCTGCTCGAAGACGTCGTGATCAGCGACGAGCACCCGTTCGCCGCTAGCCGCCCGGACGGCGCTGCGCGCCGTGAAGCCCGGTGACGAGCACCGCGGCCTGGGACCGCCGCTCCAGCCCCAGTTTCGCCAGCAGCCGGGACACGTAGTTCTTGACGGTCTTCTCCGCCAGGAACATCCGCTCGGCGATCTGCCGGTTGGTCAGGCTCTCCCCGAGCAGGTCCAGCAGGACGAGTTCCTGCTCGCTCAACCCGGCCAGCGGGCCCGGTTTCCCGGTCGTGGCCCGCAGTTCGGCGACGAGCGCGGCGACCGCCCGGCCGTCCAGCAGCGTCTCGCCCGACCCGACCCGGCGGATGGCGTCGACCAGCTGCAGCCCCTTCACGTCCTTGATCACGTACCCCTCGGCCCCGGCGAGGACCGCGTCGACCATGGAATCCGCGTCGGTGAAGGAAGTCAGCATCAGGCACCGCAGGCCGGGCAGCGCCGTGCGCAGGTCCCGGCAGAGCTCGACGCCGTTGCCGTCGGGCAGCCGGACGTCGAGCACCGCCACGTCCGGGCGCAGCGCGGGGATCCTGGCCAGCGCTTCGGCGACGGAAGAGGCCTGCCCCACGACGGTGAGGTCCGGTTCGTCGTCGACGAGCTCGGCGACGCCGCGCCGCACGAGCTCGTGGTCGTCGACCAGGAAGACGGTGATGACGGGCCGGTCGTGCCGAGTGCGGTCATCCACCGCCCCAGGCTACGCCCGCGCGCCGAACGACCCCGGAAGAAAGGGTCCCGCGACTCTAGGCCGCGCGCCGCGCGGGGGAAACGCTGGAGCTATGACACAGATCCAGCACAGGCCTGATCACCAGCTCAAGACCGCGGTGACCGATGAGCTCGCCTGGACTCCCAGCGTCAACGCCGAAGAGATCGGCGTGGCCGTCACCGACGGCGTCGCGACCCTCTCGGGACACGTCGGCACGTACCCGGAGAAGGAAGAGGCCCTGCGCGCGGCCACCCGCGTCCACGGCGTGACCACGACCGCGGACAAGATCCAGGTGCGCCACGGCACGGACATCCCGGAGGACGCGGACCTCGCCCGGGAGGCCATGATCGTGTTCGACCGCCGCACCGTCGTCGTGCCGAAGGAATCGGTGCAGGTCGAGGTGCGCGACCAGGTCATCACCCTGCGCGGCTCGGTCGACTGGCAGTACCAGCGCGAAGCCGCCCGCCGCGCGGTCTCCTCGCTCCCCGGGATCAGCGGGGTGCGGAACCTGATCACCCTGAAGGCGTCGACGTCGATCTCGCCGGCCGACATCAAGCTGAAGATCACCGCGGCGCTGGCCCGCCACGCGCCGGGCTTCGCGCAGCACGTCGAGGTCGGCATCGACGACGGCCAGGTCACCCTGACCGGCGAGGTGCTCACCCCCGCCGAACGCCGGTCGGCCGAGCAGACCGCCTGGTTCGCCCCCGGCGTCACGTCGGTCGACAACCAGGTGAAGCTCTCGGGCTAGCGGGAACCGATCGCGGCCGGCCGGCCCCCGGGACTCCGCAGTGTTCTGTGCGAAAAGGACAGAGCACTGTGGACCCGGGCCGTTCGTTCAGCGGGCCAGTTCGTTCAGCGGGCCGGGAAGCCGAGCAGTACCTCGGGCCGGCCCGGGAGGAGACGCCATGACCACCGCGACCCCACCGGCGCGCGCCCTGCTCCCCGACGGCGAGATCGCCTGGGTGCGCAAGCTGGAAGCCGCCGACACCGCGGCCGTCCTCGCGCTGCGGGCCCGGCTCGCCGACCGCGACCGGCACCTCCGGTTCTTCGGCCTCGGCGCGACCGGGCTGACCGGCCTCGCGGCGCAGCTGTCCCGCAACGCCGGGGTCGGGCACACCGCGATGGGCTGCTTCCTGCACTCCCGGCTGGCCGGCGTCGCCCGCTACGACATCCTGGCCGACTCCGCCGAGGCGGCGGTCGTCCTGGTCGTCGACGGCGGCGCGCGGGCGCTCGGCGTGGCGACCCTGCTGCTCGAACAGCTCGTCGTCGCGGCGGAGCACGAAGGCGTCCGCGCCCTCGTCGTCGACGTCGGCGCGGAGAACGCGAAGCTGCTCGGCGTCTTCGCGGCCCTGGGCATCCCGTGCCGGCCCGGTACTCCGGTCACGGAGACCGAGCCGGCCGGCTGAGGCCCTCGTCAGTCGGTCTTGGGGGCCTCCGGGTCAGCGTCGAGGCGTGCGTGCAGTCGTTCACGGATCTCGTCCGGGGTGTAGGCGCGCCGCCGGCGCTCCTGCCGGGCGACGACCACTCCGGTCGCGGCCACTCCGACGAGCCCGGCCAGGCCCACTGTCTTCCACCAGCGCATCGGCCTAGGCTACTGCCCGTGCCGGGCACCGAGCTGGATCTCGACGAAGCAGTAGCCGTGACGCGCACCGGCGACCTCTGGTTGTTCCGCGGGTCATCGGCGGCCGACCGCACCATCCGCGTGGTCACCAACAGCCCGGTCAACCACGTCGGCATGGCCGTGGTGATCGAGGACCTGCCGCCGCTGATGTGGCACGCGGAGCTGGGCCGGTCGCTGCCCGACGTCTGGTCGGGCACGCACCAGCGGGGTGCCCAGCTGCACGACCTGAGCCGGGCGGTGCAGGTGTGGGCGGAGAAGTACCACCAGCGGGTCTGGCTGCGCCAGCTCGTCCACCCGGTCACCGCGGAGATGGAGGACGCGGCCCTGCGCACGGTCGCCCGCCTCGACGGCACGCCGTTCCCCTCGACCGCGCGCCTCGCGTCGCGCTGGCTGGGCGGCCGGGTGCCGTCCTGGAAGCGGGAGGGCCGGGAGCCGCGGGAGGTCGACCTCGAGTCGGGGTACTGCGCGGAGATCGTCGCGGTCACGTACGAGGCGATGGGCCTGCTGCCCAAGGGCCGCCGCCCCAACTGGTACGACCCGGGCCGCTTCTGGAGCGGCGACCACCTGGAACTCGACGACGGCGCCGAACTGGGCGACGAGATCGCGGTGCGCCTTCCGGGCTGATCGTCCCTTGTGGACTCAGCGTGGGACTTCCGTCGGCAGCCGCGGTTCGCGGTGCAGCAGCTCCAGCGCCTCCGTCTCGGCCACCGCGCCGAACTTCCGGTAGCTGTTGCGCACCGCGTGCACCCACGCCGGCGTCCGGAGGCAGACCACCTGGTCCACCTCGCGGGCGAGCCGGTCGAGGACGCGGGCCGGGGCGACCGGGACGGCCAGCACGATGCGGCCGGCCTGGCGGGCGCGCAGGACGCGGATCGCCGTGTGGGCGGTCGTGCCGGTGGCGGCGCCGTCGTCGGCGAGGACGACCGTGCGGCCGGCGATCGGGGCCGGGGCCACGGTGTGGCGGTAGACGGCGACCTGCCGGGCCAGCTCGGACCGCGCGCCGCCGGCCAGGCGGGTCAGCTCGTCGGCGGTGACGTCGAACCGTTTGATGGCGTCGTGGTCCGAGACGAGCAGGCCGCCTTCGCCGACCGCGCCGAGGGTGGTCGCCGGGGGGCCGTCGTACTCGATCCGGCGCGTCAGCAGGATGTCCAGGGGCGCGCCGAGGACGTCGGCGATCTCGCCGCCGACCACCAGCCCGCCCGCGGACAGGCCGAGGACCACGGCCGGGTGCCCGCGCAGCGGGCGCAGCAGGAGAGCCAGTCGCTCGCCGGCTTCCCGGCGATCACGGAACCGCATGGCCACTCCCGTCGAAGGCTGGTCCCAGCATCACCCGGCGGGCCCCGGCGCACGAGGGCCGTTGGTCACCGGGGCGCGCCGCGTTCGGCACCCGGCGGACCGACGCGGGGCGAGGACCGCCGGTGCCGTGTAGCGTGGGTGGCGTCCGAGAGCACCTCGTGCGCGGGTGGTCGAGCCCGTGCCGTCCTCGGCTCACCAGCCCCGGCCGGCGAACCGGCCCGGAAGGTTCCACAATGGACAGTCACAGCCCCGACGAGCCCGTCCGGCCGGGCGCGCTCGTCAAACCCCAGGACGAGCGGTACGGCGGCCTGTTCCTCGAACCGCTGTCGCCGCCGCCCGGTGACGAGGAGCCGATCAGCGACGATGATCAGCCTTCGCCGGGGCCAGCACGAGCCGCGGGTCGAGGTCGTGGTCGGCCAAAGCCCGGGCGACGTCGCTGAGCCGGCGGTTGTTGCGGCGGGCGTAACCGCGCAGGGCCGCGAACGCCGCGTCCATGCCCAGCTGCCCGCTGATGGCGAGCACCCCTTTCGCCTGTTCGATGATCACCCGGCTGTTCAACGCGGTCTGCAGCTGCTCGGACAGGATCTCGCCCTGGCGCAGGGCGCGTTCGTGCAGGATGCCGATGGTCGCGGTGTCGGCCATCCCCTGCGCCAGCGCCACGTCGTCCGCCGACAGCTCGCCCGGCTGGGGCCCGAAGAGGTTCAGCGCCCCGATCGTGTGCTTGCGCAGCCGCAGGGGCAGCGCGTGCACCGACGCGAAGCCCTCCCGGGCCGCTTCTGCCGCGAACCGCGGCCAGCGCGCCGCCTGCGCGGCGATGTCGGCCACCAGCACCGGTGCGCTGCCGGTGAAGCAGTCGACGCACGGTCCTTCGTCGATGTTGAGCTGGAACAGTTCGAGCAGGCGCGCCTGCTCGGTGGACGACGCGAGCACCTGCAGGCCACCGCGCTCGTCCACGAGCGTCAGCCCCGCGGCCGTGATGTCGAGCAGATCCACGCATTCCACCACCATCGTGTGCAGCAGATCCGCGACGTCGTAGTCGTCGACCAGCGTGTCGGCCAGCGCGACGAACGCCCGGATCACCTGCCGTTCACGGTCGGGCATCTCCACCATCTCCTCGTATGCCGGCGGTCACCAGGGTGCTCCTCACCGGAACTCCCCGTCCAATCCCAGCCGCCCGGTCACGACGTCGGCGGTGACGTCGAGCAGGGGCCGGCCGTGCCCGAACGCGTAGGACCGCAGCCGGGCCAGCGCCGCGGAAGCGGGCAGGTCGAAGTACGCGATGAGCATGCCGGTGGCCTGGTGCACCTCCCGGTGGCGCATCCCCGCCCCCGCCATCCACCGGCCGTCCCCGTCGAGCCAGCGGTCGCCACCGGCCTGCAGCCCGGACAGGGCGAGCGCGGCGACGTCGGCGACCTGCAGGGCCGTCGACAGTTCGCCGGGCAGCAGGGAACCCGGGGTCGTGCGGTAGGTGTCGAGGGTCGCCACCCGGACGGCCCCGATCTGCACCGGGAAGGTGAACAGCGCGGCCACCGGGTGCGTGCCGGCCTCGGCGGCGAACGTCGGCCACGCGGGCGGCAGCCCGGCCGCGAGATCCGGCACCAGGACCGGCCCGCCGACGGCGTACGCCTCGAAACACGGCCCCTCGCCGAGGGAGAACTGCAGTTCCGCCAACGCGGCGCTCACGGCGTCACTGGCGTAGACGACTTCCCGGTGCCCGGCGTCGACGGTCACCGACACGGCGGCGCCGTCCACCGGCAGCAGCCGCACGCAGGCCCGGCACACCCGGCCGACGACGTCGACCCCGGAACCGCTGCCGTGCTCGCGCAACGCGGCCAGCACTCCGGCGCGCAGCACCTCGACCTCAGCCACCGCGCACCACCCGCGGTGCCCCGTCCGGGTCCGGCATAGCGTCCTTTCCGTGCGTGAGTCCACTGAGGACGGTCAGCTC
The DNA here is from genome assembly GCF_023023025.1 of Amycolatopsis sp. WQ 127309. Lineage (NCBI taxonomy): Bacteria > Bacillati > Actinomycetota > Actinomycetes > Pseudonocardiales > Pseudonocardiaceae > Amycolatopsis > Amycolatopsis sp. WQ 127309. The sequence continues at coordinate 6,674,497 of NZ_CP095481.1, read as the reverse complement.
CGGGTGGTCAGGTAGGGGCCGGGATCGCCGCCGGCGCGGGCGCCGCTGTCGAGCCAGCGGCGGAAGCCGCGGCCGTCACGGCGTTCGATCTCGTCGAGGAACTCCTGCCGCCGTTGCACGACCAGGCGGCGCGCCGGCTCGTCGGTGGCCAGGACCAGCTGGTAGTAACTGCGCCGCCAGGCCACGCACAGCTCCTCCGTGCCCATGTCGGCGACCAGCGTCGACGACGCGGGGAGCGTGACCGCCGCGAGGACGTCGTGCGGGTTCGCGACCGGCGTCGCGCGCGCCCGTCGCCGGTGGTGGTTCCCGGCCCACAGCCCGGAGACGGCGAACAGGAGCAGTGCGGCCGTTGTGAGGCCGCCGCCGAACGCGGCCAGCATCCCGGCGACCACCAGGCACACCGTGACGAACGTGGCCGCGGCGGCCCCGCCCAGCGGCAGGTCGGGCCCGTGCGTCCCGACCTGGCGGCCGCGCCGCAGCCGAGGCGCGGCGACCGCTACGAGGATCCCGGCGCCGAGCCCCACCAGGCTCCAGCCGATCAGGGCGTCCGCCGAGGTGTGCGCCGCGCCGATCACGGCCAGGACGCAGACCGGGGCGAGCAGGACCACCCCTGCCACGCGTGCCACCATGGTGCGCCTCGCCGTCCGGGTCGGACGCGGGCCGGCGGGCCCGCGCCGCGGAAACCACGATGCCGGGGTCCGGGGCGTCGACCTCACTATAGCCCCGGGAGCAGCGGGAAACCGGGCCGAGCGACCCGGGCCGCGACCGGACTGCGGTTTCCCGGACCCGGCCGAAAGCCCGGCTGAACAACAAAAGCCCGCCGCCCTGCCCCGCGACGGCCGGCCAGGACGACGACGGCCCCCGGGCGGTGAACCACTCGGCTGGCCGAACCCCACCGGCGCCGGCGCCCCTACGCTGGGAAGAACCGCGCCCCGGACCCCGGCGACCGATGGCGGTGCGCCGCTCGCGCACCGGGAGTGAAAGCGGGCACCGGTGGACGACGAGCAGACCGATCCGCACCCGGCGGGGAGCGCGCACCGGGCCTGGCCCACACGTCACGGCGGTGGCTACCCGCTCGGCTGGCACGTCCGCTACCGGTTCCGCGGCCGCGTGGGCCGCGCGCGGTCCGCCTCGTGCGCGACACCGGTGTGGCACGAGCGGCTCGGGACCGTCGCCGGGCGCAGCCTGCGCGACGAGCACACCAGCACCACCTGGGTGCCGGTCCGCCCGCAGGGCTCCGCCACCGACACGCCGGTCAGCCTGGTCCGGGCCACCGACATCCTCGACGCGCGCCCGCCCGGTCCCGCCGACCGGGACCGGACCTGAGCTCCCACCCGTTCGCCGGCCCAGCCCGCCCGCGCGGAGGACTACATTGGCGGGTCCGGGTGCCGGTGCACAGCCGGCGGCCCGGAACCGCCCCGGCCCCCGGCGGCCGGCACCCACGTGGCCGACCGAAGGGGCCCGCAATGACAGGAACACCGGACGCGATGACCGCGGATCCGTTCAACCTCGACGACGGGCAACGGCGCCGGGCCGCCCGCGTGGTCGCGTCGAAGGCGCACGACGCCGCCGACTGCGGGCTGCTGCTCGCCGTCCTCGGCCTCAGCCCCGCCGACGGCCTCCCCGCGGTGGACGTCCCGGCGCAGGCGACGGAACCGACGCACCTCCTCGGCCGGCGGCCGCACACCGCACAGCCGAGGAGGCGGTGAGCGGACGCCTTCGTCCGGTCATCGCGGCGCCGCGATCGCCGCGGCCCGGGACGCGTGGACGACCAGGCGTTCGTGCATCCTGGTGAGCTCCAAGGGCCGCCACGTCGCGCGGGTCGTCGAGACCAGCCGCAGGTCGGTGGCCGGTCCGGCCCGGTGGTGCGCGTCGAGCAGCACCTCCAGCCCGGCGGTGTTCAGGAACCGGACGAAGGACAGGTCCACGACGATCCGCCGCGGTGTCCGGGCGAGGGCCTCGTCGAGGGCGTGCCGGAGCATGGGCGCGGTGCTGAGGTCGACTTCGCCGACCACGGCGACGACCAGCGTCCAGCCGGACCGCTCCACGGTGATCGCCAGGTCGTGGTAACGCGGCACCGGCGGCTCACCGCCACCGGAGGCGGTGAAGACCGCGTGGATGACACTGTGTCCGTCACGGTCGCCACGGTTTCCGGGGACCGGCGGCGACGCCGGTGCGGATTCCGGCAGCGGACGGCGGGGGCGGGGGAAGTCGAAGACGTTGGGTTTCACGATCGGAGCTCCTGACCGGCCGCTCCGGTGCTCACCGCGGCCGCCTTCGGTGGGTTCGTCGCGAGGCGGGGACTGGGCGCTCCGGCGCTGGTACGGCTGAATCATACCCCGCGACCGGGCGCGGAGGAGTCCTTTGAGGACAGTCGACCGTGGTGACCGACGCCCGCCACGCACGATCCGGATCGGCTCGGGGCGTCCTCTCGACGGCCCGCCGCTCCCGGTCCATCGTCCGCACCGGGTCCGGCGGCGCCCAGGGTCACGCCGGGCTGCCCCGGACCTCGGCTCCGCAGTCACCCCACGCGGGCCACCGGCGCACTGTCCCTTGTGGACAGTGCGAAGCGTCGGCCGTCACCGGGGAACCGGGGCGTGCTCCGCGCTCCGCTCCCCCGCCGCCGGGCCGGTCACCGGTTCCGTCAGCAGGCCCGCCAGCTCGTCGACGACGGCGGTGAGGCCGCCGGCGGCCGCGGTCGCGCGTTGCCGGGCGGCGCCGCCGGCCAGCACCGGGGGCAGCAGCGCGTCGACCGCCAGGACGTCCCCGGTGTCCTCCAGTGCCGGGCGGACCCGGCGCAGCAGGGCCGCCAGCAGCGTGCGGGCGGGCACCCGGCGGCCGCCGATCGTGTCGATCCCGTGCCCGTGGATGCCGTAGCGGGCGGCCGACCACAGGGCGCCGGCGGCGAGCTGGCCGTCGACCTCCGGGGCTTCGCGGCCGAGGGAGAGGTCGTCGAGCGCGGCGCGGACCAGGCCGCGGACGAGGGCGGCCTGCAGCAGCGCCCCGTCCGGCGACGCCGCGACGTCGGCGACCCGGACCTCGACCGTCGCGTACCGCGGTGAGGGCCGGGCCGCCCAGAACGTCATGCGCTCGTCGACCAGGACACCGCAATCGACGAGCTGGTCCAGGCACCGCTCGTAACCGGCGAAATCACCGAACCGCGGCGGCACCCCGCCGCCGGGGAACCGGGCCTGGTCGATCGTCCGCCAGCTCGCGTACCCGGTGTCGCGGCCGTGGTGGAACGGCGAGTTCGCGGACAGCGCCAGCAGCGTCGGCAGCCACGGGCGGAGGTGGTCGACCACCGCGACGGCCAGGTCGCCGCCGGGCACGCCGACGTGGACGTGACAGCCGCAGGCCTCGTAGTCCGCGAACGCTCCCTGGTAGGTCCGGGCGACGAGCCGGTACCGGTCGTCGCCGGTGGACAGCACGGGCGGCGGCCCGGCCAGGACCGGCGTGCCGACGCCGACCGCGGCCACCCCTTCCGCCGCCGCCGCGCGCGCGAGCGAGGCGCGGCTCGTGACCAGTGACCGGGCCGCGTCGGCCAGGCTCGTCAGCACCGGGGTGACCGCCTCGACCTGGGACTCGTACAGCTCCGGCTTGATCCCGCCGGCGTCGCCGTCCAGCCGGGCGAGCACCGCGGCCGCCGTCGGCACGGGACGCCGTGACCCCGTGTCGACGACCAGGAACTCCTCCTCGACGCCGATCGTGGTGCCCGGGCCGCGGGCGGTCATCGGGCGCCCGCCGGTTGGGCGCCGGCGCGCCGGGGTACCCGCCGCCGATGGAACACCAACCCGCCCCGGCGACCATCACGCCCTACGAAGACGGGCCGCTGCTGGTCCGCGGCGACGTCGAAATCCGGTCTCAGGACGGCGAAGTCCTGCGCCCCGGCGGCACCGTCGTCGCCCTGTGCCGGTGCGGCCGCTCGGCCGTGAAACCGTTCTGCGACGGGACGCACAAGGTGCCCAGCCGCGGAAAGTGACCTCACGCCGCACCGGAGAGCGCGCGGGTGCGCAGGCTCGGTGACCCGGCCGCCCAGCGCTCCAGCAGCCGCGCCCCGAACTCGGCCTCCACCGCCAGCGCGCACGCGGCCCCGAACAGGACGTCCCCGGCGGCCTCCGGGTGCTCCGCGACGTAGCTGCCGCACAGGTCGTGGGCCGCGATCTGCTCGTGCACCGCGTCGGCCTCGACGTGCTCGTCGAAGAAGCGGGTCGCCACCGGGTCACCGCCGAGGCGGCGCAACCCGTTGCCGTAGCGGCGGTTCGGCAGCGACGACGTCATCTCGAACGCCGCGAGGTGCCCGAGCGCGGCGCCGAGCCAGCGCCGGTTCATCCCGAACAGGGACATCAGGTTGCTCACCGCCAGCGTGACGGCCGGCACGTCGTCGACGAAGTGGCCGTAGGTGTCGTCCAGTCCCAGTGACCGCATGGTCGTGCGGAACAGCTCCGAATGCATGCGTTCCACGCGCCCGCCGCCGTACTCGTCGGCCTGGATCTCGACCAGCGCGGCCTTCGCCCGCCCGCTGAGGCGCGGGATGGCCCAGCTGTGCGGGTCGGCCTCCTTGAGGTGGTACACCGACCGGTGCGCGACGAACTCGCCGAACTGCGCGGCGGAGGCCTTGCGCTGCAAGAACTTCGCCAGCGGCGGACCGTCGTCGGCGGCGACCAGCCGGGCCAGCGCGCGCGGGACGCCGGCCGGGTCGGTGGCGACCGGCTCGACGAGCTCGGTCAGCCCGGTGAGCCACCGACTTTCGAGGTCTTTCCGGAGGGCGTGGAGCGCGAGCCCGCCGTCCTGGTCCGGTTCGAGGTCGTCGAAGCCGCGGTAGCCGAGCTCGTAACAGATCCACAGGGACAGCTGCAGGTCCTCGTCGTGCACGGCCGGCTGGGCGGGCCCGTGGTCGAGGTCCTCGGCCGGGGTCGCGCCGCGCAGGAGGCGGACGACCTCCTCGCTGACGGGCCCCCGGGTGGCGGGCAGGCGCATCGGACCTCCAGATAGGTTCAGGAAATCTCCGGATACCCCGTGATCGCGCACCCCACGCCTCGGGGCGCCGACCGGACGTGAGTGTCGAGGACCACAGTATTTAGCTAACCTAGTTAGTAACTTCTTCAGTAGTCTTCTTGTCATGACTTCCTGGCACGTCGACGCCCCGGGCGTGGGCAACGCGGTGATGGAGCGCCTCCAAGAGGTGGGCGCGCTGACACGCGTCATCGAGAAACGGCTCAGCGGCGCCCTGGGCGTCAACCCCACGGACCTCGCGGCGATGGAGCACCTCGCCGGCGAAGGCCCCTTGACCGCGAAGGAGCTCGCGGACCGGCTGCGGGTCTCGACCGCGGCGAGCACACACATCGTGGACCGGCTCGAGCAGGCCGGGCACATCACCCGCCGCCCGCACGCCACCGACCGCCGCAAGGTGCTCATCGAGCCCGTGCCGGAGTCGACGACGCGGATCTTCGGGCACCTGCACCCGCTGCTCAGCGGCGTCGAGGACCTCGTCGGGGCGCTGAGCCCCGGCGAACGGGACGTCGTCGAGAACTTCCTGGCCGGTGTCGTCCGGATCTACACCGGGACCGCCGATTCCCTGGGGAGCACCGCATGACCGGGAAGAAGACGATGTGGTGGCTGCTGGCCACGGTCCTCGTCGTCGAGCTGATGGACCTGCTCGACTCGACGATCGTCAACGTGGCGGGCCCGGCGCTGGAACGCTCCCTCGGGGCGAGCCCGGTCGGGCTGCAGTGGGTGATCGGCGGGTACGCCCTGACGCTCGGCGCCGGGCTCGTGCTCGGCGGGCGGCTCGGCGACCGGTACGGCAGGCGGCCGATGTTCCTCGCCGGTCTCGCGGCCTTCGCGCTCGCGTCGCTGCTGTGCGCGCTCGCGCCGAGCACCGGGCTGCTGATCACCTTCCGGCTGGTCCAGGGCGTGGCCGGGGCGATGATGCTGCCGCAGGGGCTGGGGATCCTGCGGGACAACCTCACGCCCCGCGACCTGACCAAGGCCCTCGCCGTCTTCGGCCCGGTGCTCGGGCTCGGCGGTGTGCTGGGCCCGGTGCTGGGCGGCGCGCTCGTCGACTGGGACCTGTTCGGCCTCGGCTGGCGGCTGGTGTTCCTGGTCAACGTGCCGATCGGGCTCGCGGCGTTCGTGCTGGCCCGGCGGCTGGTGCCCCGCGGCGGCCGGACCCGGGGCCTGCGGGTGGACGTCGCCGGGGCCGCGCTCGTCGCCGGGGCCTCCGCGCTGCTGGTCCTGCCGCTCAACGAGGGCCAGTCGTCGGGGTGGCCACTGTGGACGTGGCTTTCCCTGGCCGCCGCGGCGCTCGGCTACGTCGCGTTCGCCCGGTGGCAACGCCGGATCGTGCGCCGGGACCGCACTCCCCTGGTCACCCCGACGCTGTTCGGGAAGTCCGCTTTCACCGTCGGGCTGGTCGCGATCGCGCTGTTCTTCGGCGGGCTGATCGGCACCCAGCTGGTGCTGACGTTCTTCCTGCAGCTCGGCGAGGGCTTCACCGCCGGGCAGGCCGGGCTGGGCAACCTCCCGATCGCGCTGGGCACCGCCGTCGGCGGCGGCATCAGCGGCGGGCTGCTGGCGGCCAAGCTCGGTCGGCGCGTCCTGCAGGCCGGGGCGGTCGTCCAGCTGGCCGGGGTCGCCTGGCTGTGGTTCGCCCTGGCCGGCGACGGCGCCTTCACGATCTGGCGGATCGTGCCGGGCAGCGTCGTCACCGGAATCGGCGCGGGCATCGTGATCGCGGCGGTCTTCACCACGGTCCTCGGCGCGGTCGCCGACGACGAGGTCGGCTCCGCCTCCGGCGTGCTCTCGGCGGTCCAGTCGATCGGCGGCTCGGTCGGCGTAGCGGTGTTCAGCACGGTGTTCTTCGCCGGCGCCGTGGCCGGCCGGGTGACCGAGAGCTTCCGCGACGCCCTCGTGGTCCAGGCGCTGGTCATCGGGCTGTTTCTGCTGATCTCCCCGCTGTTCCCCCGCCGGGCCCGCCCCGACGAGGCCGAGCTGCCCGCCGAGCCCGCCGAGGTCGTCGCCCCCTGAACCAGGCTGCCGTGTGCCTCAGCTTGCCACGATCCTCCAGAACGTTTCGCGTTCGCGCGCGCTCAGCGGCACCCTCGGCACGTCGGCGTCCGGGCGTGGGAGCGGGACGACGGTGCCGAGGTCGTACGGCCCGGCCGGGGGTGTCAGCACCCAGCCGAACGCGGTGAAGGCCCTCGCGAAGGCCCGGAGGATGCGCATGGCGACCCCTTTCCCGCCGGCAAGCCGGATGCGGGTCATTGTCGGCGCGGCGGCGGGCGCCGGACAGGCCGTCCACATCCTGAACGCGCGTGCGGCCGGGTTCCGGAGCCGATACCTGTGGAAGGGAACGAAAAGGGGGGTTCATGACCAGCCTGCACCTCGCGGTGGAACTCGACGGCGACGGCGCGCGGGTGTCTCCGCGCGCACTGGCCGACGCCGTCACCGCCGCCGAATCCAGCGGCTTCACGCTGGTCACCTTCGACGACTCGCCGCTCCCGCCCGGCGGCGGTTTCCGGCTCGACGCCACCGGCCGCGCCGCCTACGTCTCGACCCTGACCGACCGAGCCGGGCTCGCGGCGACGGCGAACGTCACGACGGCCGAGCCGTTCCACCTGGCCGCCCAGCTCGCGAGCCTCGACCACGCTTCCCGCGGCCGCGCCGCCTGGATCGTCGCCGCGGACGGCTCCGCCGAAGCCCTCGCCACGATCGGCGGGAGCAAGCTCGGCCCGGCCGCACTGCACCGCGAAGCCGCCGACGTCGTCGAAGCCGTGCGGCGGCTGTGGGATTCCTGGGACGACGACGCCGTCGTCAAGGACGTCGCGACCGGCCGCTACCTCGACCCGGACCGGGTGCACCACGTCGACTTCACCGGCGCCACGTTCTCGGTCAAGGGCCCGCTGATCACGCCGCGGCCACCGCAGGGGCGGCCGGTCGTGCTCGCGCCCGACGACCTCGCGGAGGCGGTGCGCCCCGACGTCGTGCTGATCGGCGGCACGGGACTCGAGGACGTCCGGCGCCGCGCCCAGCGGGCCCGCGAATCCGGCGCGCCGCTCGTCTTCGCCGAGGTGGAGGTCCTGCTCGACACCGACGTGCCCGCCGGCCGCCGGCCGCACGATCGGCTGCGCTACACCGGATCCGCGGCCGGCCTGACCGAGCTGCTGGGCTGGCTGGCCACGAGCGTCGACGGCGTCCGGCTGCACGCGGGCGTTCACACGACCGGCCTGACCGCGCTGATCGAGGAGGTGCTTCCGGCTTTGCGCAAGGAAAATCTGCTCGTCCCCCCGCAGTCCGGGGCGACGCTGCGCGCGTCGCTCGGCCTGCCGCGCCCGGCGAGCGTGTTCGCGGCGGGTGCGGCATGAGCGCCCGGCTGCACCTCGGGGTGTTCTACACCGGCGTCGGCCCGCAGTTCCTGTGGGACGACCCGGCGAACGCGGACCACACCGCGATCGAGACGTACGTGGCGGTCGCGCGGACCCTGGAGCGGGGCCTGTTCGACGCCTTCTTCCTCGGCGAAGGCCTGCGGGTGCGGGAGAACCGCGGCCGGGTGCACGCGCTGGACGTCGCCGGCCGCCCGGACGCGATCACCCAGCTGAGCGCGCTCGCCGCGGCGACCAGCCGGATCGGCCTGGTGGCGACGCAGAACACGACGTACAACTTCCCGGCCGACCTCGCCCGCCGGCTGTCCACATTGGACTTCCTGTCCGGCGGCCGGGCGGGCTGGAACATCGTCACCACGGACAACGCCTGGACCGGCGCCAACTTCCGCCGCGGCGGCTGGCTCGACCACGAACGACGCTACGAGCGGGCGGAACAGTTCGTCGAAGCGGCCCTCGCGCTGTGGTCGGCGACCGGCCCGGTCGCCCGGCACACGGACCTCGTCGGCCTGCGGGCGACGCCGACCGTGCCGCCGAGCCCGCAGGGCCGGCCGGTGCTGTTCCAGGCCGGGGACTCCGCCGGCGGCCGGGAGCTCGCGGCGAAGTACGCGGACGTCGTCTTCTCGGCCAACACGGCCTACGACAAGGCGCTCGCCTACGCCGAGGACCTGCGCGCCCGGCTCGCCCGCCACGGCCGGCCCGCCGACGCCGTCCGGATCCTGCCCGGGGCAACGGTCGTCCTGGGCGACACCCCGGCGGACGCGGCGGAGCGCGCGGAGGACATCCGGCGCCGGCAGATCTCGCCGCAGCGCGCGGTCGCGTTCCTGGAGCAGTACTGGGGCCAGGACCTCTCGGCCTACGACCCGCACGGGCCGCTGCCCGACGTCGAGCCGATCGACGGCGAGCTGGACCCGTCCCGCGGCACGATCTCGATCGCCGACCGCACCGGCAAGCTCGACCGGATCCGGCAGTGGCGCGAGCTCGCCGAGGCGAAGAAGCTGTCCATCCACCAGCTCGTCCTGGAGGTCCAGCCGCGTCAGCACGGCTTCGTCGGCACGCCGGGCCAGGTCGCCGACGAATGGGCGCGCTACGTCCGCACCCGCGCGGTCGACGGCTTCAACATCAGCCCCCACCTGGTCCCGGCCGCCCTGGACGACATCGTCGACCGGCTGGTCCCGGAACTGCAGAACCGCGGCGTGTACCGCACGGAGTACGAGGGGACGACGCTGCGGGAGCACCTGGACCTGGTTTGACGCCGGCGGGAACCGCGGCCCCGCCGCGCACGACCTGTGGGATGAGAACTTCGACCACGGGGAGAAACACATGGAACGCAGGGACTTCCTCCGGGGGTCCGCGGCCTCGACCGGGGCCGCGGCCCTCGGCGGCCTCGCCACGGCCGGGACGGCGGCCGCCGGTCCGGCCCGCTCCGGACCGCTGGAGGTCCGGGTCCTGGTGTACGACGGCGTCGAGGAGCAGGACGTCATCGGTCCCGTCGCCGTGTTCGGTCACGCCGGCCACGCGGGCGGCGAGGTCCGGCTCACCCTGGTCAAGCCCGGCGGTCCCGGCGAGGTCGCGGGCACGTTCGGGACGAAGCTCGCCGTGCCCGGCACCTGGGAACCGGCCGCGGGCGACGTCCTCGTCGTCCCCGGCGGCGGTTATGCCGCGAAGGACGGGCCCGGCGTGAACGCCCTGATCAAGCAGCCCGGCGTGCTGCGCGGCCTGGTTCGCGCGCAGCGGTCGGGTGTCCTGGTGGCCGGCGTCTGCACCGGCGTCATGGCGCTCGCCGCGGCCGGCCTGACCCGCGGGCGCCCGTGCACCACCCACCACCTCGCGAAGGCGGATCTCGCCGCTCAGGGCGGCCAGGTGGTCGACGCCCGCGTCGTCGACGACGGGGACCTGGTCACCGCGGGCGGCGTCACGTCCGGGCTGGATCTCGCGCTCTGGCTGGTCACGCGGTACCTGGGCGCCGCGGTGGCCGTCGGGGTCGAGTCGGTGCTGGAGTACGAGCAGCGCGGCGCGGTCTGGCGCCGCTCCTAACGCAGCAGGCGCCAGGCTTCCCGGCGCAGCCGTTGCGCGTCCGGGTCGGCCACCGGGGCCGCCGACAGCAGCCGGCGCGTGTAGGCGTGTGCCGGTGCCGTCAGGACCTCCTTGGTCGGGCCCTGCTCGACGACGTGGCCGCGGTGCATCACCGCGACGCGGTCGGCCAGCTGCTCGATCACCGCGAGGTCGTGGCTGATGAACAGGCACGCGAACCCGAACTCGTGCCGCAGCTCGCGCAGCAGGTCCAGGATCCGGGCCTGGATGGTGACGTCGAGGGCAGACGTCGGCTCGTCGGCGACCAGCAGGTCCGGGCGCAGCGCCAGCGCCCGCGCGATGCAGGCGCGCTGGCGCTGCCCGCCCGACAGCTCGTGCGGGTAGCGCGTGCGCAGCGACGGCGACAGCTGGACCGCCGACAGCAGCTCGACGACCCGTCCGTCCACTTGGGACGATCGCACGGCCTTGTGCAGCCGCAACGGCGTCGCGACGCTCTCCCCCACCGTCGTGCGCGGGTTGAGCGAGGACAGCGGGTCCTGGAACACGACGCCGATGCGCCGCCGCAACGCCTTCGCCGCCCGGCCGCGCGCCCGGGTGATGTCGACGTCGCCGATGCGGACCGAGCCCGCCGTCGGCGCGAGCAGGCCGGTGACGGCGCGGGCGACCGTGCTCTTCCCCGAACCGGACTCCCCGACCAGGCCGAGGACCTCCCCCGGCTCGACGTGCAGGCTCACACCTTCGGCGGCGTGGACGGCCATCGCCCGGAACCGGCCGCGGTAGGTGACGGCGAGATCTTCCACGCGCAGCAACGGTGTCTCGGCCGGGACGTCCGGGACCGACGCCACCGCCGGGTGTCCGGCCGCCGCGACGTGTCCCGGCGAGACCTCGATGTCGGCCGCCAGCGCCCGCTGGAGCCCGGTCGTGGCCGCGGTGCTGAGCGAGACGACCGAGCCGAGCAACTGGCGCGTGTAGGCCTCGGCGGGCGCGGTGAAGACCGTCCGGACGTCACCCTGCTCGACGACGACGCCGTCGTGCATCACCACGACCCGGTCGGCCAGGTCGGCGACCACACCCATGTCGTGCGTGATGAGCAGGATCGCCGTGCCGAGCCGGGAGCGCAGGTCCCGCAGCAGCTCGAGGATCTCGGCCTGGACGGTGACGTCCAGGGCCGTGGTCGGCTCGTCGGCGATCAGCAGCTTCGGGTCGTTGGCCACCGCCATGGCGATGACGACGCGCTGCAGCTGCCCGCCGGACAGCTCGTGCGGGTAGGAGCGGAACCGCTCGCGGGGCGCGGGCAGCCCGACCAGGCCGAACAGCTCGATCGCCCGTTCGCGGGCCGTCGCGGGTGTCAGCGGCTGGTGCGTCCGGATCGCTTCGACGAGCTGGTCGCCGATGGTGAACACCGGGTTGAGCGCGCTCATCGGCTCCTGGAACACCATGCCGACGTCGCCGCCGCGGACCTCCCGCAGCTCGGCCGGGGCCATGGCGTAGAGATCGCGCCCGGCCAGCTCCGCGCGGCCGGACACCTTCGCCGTGGGCGGGAGCAGGCCGAGCAGGGACATCGCGGTGACCGTCTTGCCCGAGCCGGACTCCCCGACCACCGCGACGACCTCGCCCGCGTGGACGGCGTAGCCGACCCCGCGGACGGCTTCCACGTCACCGAAGGAGACGGCGACGTCGTGCAGCGACAGCAGGGCCTCGCCGGCCGAGCCGGCCGGACCGACCGGCTCGGCCGGCGAGGCCGCCGTCACGAGACGATCCCGAACTTGCGGTAGTCGACGTAGGCCGGGAACTTGCCGATCTCGACGTCGCCGACGTTCGACCCGTGGAGGAACGAGTTGCGGTTGTAGAGCAGCGGGACCACCGGCGAGTCGGCGAGGATCTTCTTGTCCAGCGCCGCCCACTTCTTGCCGGCCTCGGCCGGGTCGATGGTGGCCTGCGCCTCGGCGATCAGCCGGTCGACGTCGGGGTTGCTGTAGCGCGACTCGTTGTACCCGCCGTTGCCGATCTCGGTCGACTGGAACAGCGGCTGGATGTTCGCGTTGGCCGACGGGATGTCCGGCTGCCACGAGGTGAGCGTCAGGTCGTAGTCCGACAGGCCCTTGGTGTCCACTTCGGACGTGTAGGTGTCCTCGTCGAGCGGCTTGATCGTCACCTTGATGCCGGCCCGCGCCAGCGAAGCCTGGATCGCCGCGGCCTTCTCCGGGTAGCCGTTCTCGTTGTGCGTGGCGAGAACCAGGCCGTCGAGCCCGTTGGGCAGGCCCGCCTCGGCGAGCAGCTGCTTGGCCTTCGCCGGGTCACCCGACGGCGGCGCCGGGTAGAGGTCGTACTGTTCGCGGCCCTGCAGGCCGGGCGTGATCAGCGTCGTCGCGACATCGCCGGCGAGCTGGGCGTTGCCCGCACTGGCCACCTGGTAGGCGGCCTTGTCGACGGCGTACTGGAACGCCTGGCGCACCTTCGGGTCCACCAGCTTGCCGCGCTGGGTGTTGAGCGAAAGGTACGACAGCGCCCCGGATTCCGACGTGACGAGCCGGGCCTTGGCCGACGGGCTGCCCTGGATCTGCGCCAGCTGGGCCGGCGAGGCGAAGGACATGCCGAAGGCGTTGCGGTCCTTGCCCGTGTCGTCGATCAGGCGCTTGGAGATGACGCTGGTGTCCTGCCCGAGCTCGAAGTCGACGGTGTCGGCGTTCGCCTTGCGCGTCGGGTCGGTCGCGCGGTCCCAGTTCGGGTTGCGGACCAGCTTCGCGGACTTGCCGCGCTCGTAGCTCTGGATCTGGTACGGGCCGGACGCGATCGAGTGGTCACCGTAGTTCGCCTCGGCGCCCTTGCCCTTCGGCACCGGCGAGAACGCCGGGGTGCTGGCGACCCAGTTCCAGTCGCCGTACGCGCGGGCGAGGTGGAAGACGATCGTCTTCGCGTCGGGCGTCTGGATGGAGTCCAGCTCCTTGCCGCCGTCGAACGGGCCCTTGTACGCCAGGCCCGGCGAGAGCAGGTCCTTGTGGTAGGACAGGCCGCCGGAGAACGCGGGCGCGAACGAGCGCTCCAGGCCCCACTTGACGTCCTCGGACTTGATCGGCGTGCCGTCGCTGTACTTCAGGCCGTCCTTGAGGGTGAACGTCCACGTCTTGCCGCCGTCGCTGGGGCGCCCGGTGTCGGTGGCCAGGTCCGGCACGACCGTGGTGTCCTTGCCCGGCGCGACGTCCCACGACGTCAGCCGCCGGTGGACCAGCCCGAGCGTGGTCACGACGAGGTTGGAGCTCTTCGCCGGGTCCCAGGTGATCGACGGCGCGTCGTTGAGCAGGACCAGGTCCCCGCCCGGCTTGACGGAACCGCCTTGGGTGGCGGGCGTGTCGTTGGCCCCGCACGCCGTCAGCAGCATGACGGCCGCCGTAGCCCCCGCGACGAGCCTCAGCTGTGACAACCGGGGCTTCGCCCCGAGCCGGGGGCTCCGCCACCCGGAGCCCCCGAAAAGCTGCCCATGTCCCCGTTTCATCAATTCCCCTTCAGACGAGGCGGGCTCGCGGATCGAGCGCGCCGTAGCAGAGATCGACCAGGAAGTTCAGGAAAGTCACCAGCAGCGCGGAGAACAGCGTCACGCCGAGGAGCACCGGGAGGTTGAGCGAGGAGATCGCGTCGACCAGCAGCCGGCCGACCCCGGCCATGCCGAAGATCCGCTCGGTGATCACGGTGCCGGCCAGCAGCGAGCCGAGGTCGACGCCGAACACGGTGACCACCGGCAGCAGGACGTTGCGCAGCGCGTGCCGGCCCACCACCTTGCGCTCGGTGAGGCCCTTCGCCCGCGCGGTGCGGATGTAGTCCTCGCCGAGGGTCTCCAGCATCTGCCCGCGGGTCAGCCGGGCGTAGATCGCGGCGTGCAGGAACGCGAGCACCAGCCACGGCAGCACGAGGTGCCACGCCCACTGCGCGGGATCCTCGGTCAGCGGCACGTACCCGTTCTTCGGCACGACGTCGAGGGCGAACGCGAAGATCGTGATGCCGATCATCCCGGCCAGGTAGGCGGGCATGGACACCCCGGCCATCGCGGCGGCCATCGTGATCCGGTCGACGGCGGACCCGCGGCGCAGCGCCGAAAGCACGCCGAGCCCGACGCCGAGGACGATCCAGATCACGGCCGCGCCCAGCGCCACCGAGAAGCTGACCCCGATCCGGCCGCCGATCTCGCTGAGGACGTCGACGCTGTTCTGGAAGTCGTAGCCGAAACACGGCGCGGTGCAGTGGATCGCGGAGACGCCGGTGCCGAACGTGCGGCCGCCGAAGATGCCGCCGAGGAAGTCGAAGAACTGCTGGTACCACGGGCTGTTGTAGCCCATGAACTCCCGCGCCATCGCGAGGCTCTCCGGCGAGCACGGGCGGCCGCAGGCCATCCGGGCCGGGTCGGCGGGCAGGACGTAGAAGACCACGAACGTCACGAAGGCGACGACGAACAGGACCAGCAGCATCCCGGCGAACCGGGTCGCGACGAAGCGGGCGGTGCGCATCAGGCCGCGCCCCCGGACCGCGGGTCGAGCGCGTCGCGGATGGCGTCGCCGACGACGTTGAACGCCAGCGTGATCAGGAACAGCAGCAGGCCGGGGAAGACGAGGTACATCGGGTCCGTCTCGAAGAAGTCGATGGCCGTGCTGATCGTGCGGCCCCAGCTCGGGGTCGGCGGCAGCACGCCGACGCCGAGGAACGACAGCGCGGCTTCGCTGCCGATCATCGACGGGATGGACAGGCTGGCCACGACGATGATCGGCGCCCACAGGTTGGGCAGCAGTTCCTTGGTGAACACGTGCCACGGCCCGCCGCCCATCACCCGCGCCGCGGCGACGAAGTCGCGTTTGCCGAGGGTGAGAGCCTGGGACCGGACGATGCGCGCGACGCGCGGCCAGCCGAAGAGCCCCAGCACGACGACCAGCGTGAACTGCCGTGGGAAGTCGACCGGCAGCACCGCGCCGAGCGCGATCATGAAGATCAGGTACGGGAAGCCGAGGATGACGTCGGCGGTCCAGGTGACGAGCCGGTCCCACCAGCCGCCGAGGTACCCGGCGCTGACGCCGATCACGACGCCGAGCGCGGTGGCCAGCACGGTGGCGCCGAGCCCGACGAGCAGCGACGTCCGGGCCCCGTGCGCGGCGAGCGCGAAGAGGTCGACGCCGGTCAGCGGCTCGACCCCGAACCAGTGCGCGCCGCTGACGCCGCCGAGCGTCCCGGCGGGCAGCCCGGTCGGTCCGAGGGTGGCGATGTCCGGGTCCAGGCTCTGCCCTTCGGCCAGCACGAACAGATCGGCCGCGGCGGCGAGCAGCACGATGAGGACGATCAGGACCGCACAGGTGGAGGTCCACCACCCGGAACGGACGGCACGCCACACCGCGGACGGCAGGGAACGCGCCGCGACGGGCGAGACACCGCTGGCGGGTGTCGGCGGAGGGTTGGCCACAGCACCTTCAAGTTCAGCCGATCGAGTGACGATCAGGGACCTTAAGGAAGTTCGCGGTGATCGCCCCACTGTCTCACGATCTGGACGGGAAGTAACCCGCACTTGCGGTGGTTTCCTGGCGGTTTGTGACCTGGTGACCGATTTTCTGTCCACCACGCGGACGTTGTCAGGCACGGGTCCCGCTTCCGCGGCGCGGCCGGTCCGGCGCTCTCACGCTCCAGCGGCTCCCGCCGCGAGTCGACTCGCGAGTCCGACCGTGCCGTGTCGGCCGCTCCGGCCACCGTGTTGGCCACACCGGTCGCCGTGTTGGTCACTCCGGCCGCCACATTGGCCGCTCCTGCCGCGAGGCGACTCGCGTGTTGACCTTGCCGTGTTGGCCGCTCCGTCGCCATGTTGACCGCTCCGGCCGCGGTGGCGGCCCTTCCGATCACCATGTTGACCACTCCGGCCGCCGTGGCGGCCGCTCCGTCGCCACGGTCGCCGCTCCAGTCGCCGCGTCGGCCGCTCCAGTCGCCGCATTGGCCGCCCGATCGCCGTGGTGGTTGCTCTGCCGCCGTGGTGGTTGCTCCGCCGCCGTGGTGGTTGCTCTGCCGCCACGTTGGCCGCTCGGGGTCGCGTGGCAGCCGCTCCCCGGTCACCACGTCGACCACTCCGGCCACCACGGCGGCCGCTCGCGAACGACCGAGTGCCCGGCAACGGCCACCCCGCTGACCGGAACGACCGGCACGGGCACCGGACACAAACCGCGGCTCAGGTGTGCGCCTCACCCAGCAACGCCCGCCGCGACCGCACCCCGGTCTTCTGCATCGCGCGGGCCACGTGGTGCTCCACCGTTCGCTGGGACAGGTGCAGTGTCTCCGCGATCGCCCGGTTCGTCAGGCCCCCCGCGGCCAGCTCGGCTATTTCGTGCTCTCGCGGGGAAAGACCGTCGTGGTAGGACGGGCGGCCTCGGTAGCGGCCCGGCGGGACCTCGGCCGCCCGCAGGCGGCCGCGGACGCGGGTGGCGTCCCACGCCGCGCCCAGGCGGGTGAACGTGTCCAGCGCCGAGGCGAACCGGCCGGCGCCCTCCTGCGTCAGGGCCGCCGGGTAGGGCGCGGGCAAGCGCGCGAACAGGGCCGACGCTCGCTCGTACAGACCGCTCGCGGCCGGATCGTTCGTGTGGTCGGCCAAGAGGGCCCGGGTCCACAGCAGTGCGGCGGCCGCCGCCGGGCTGTCGTGGCCGCGCAGGCCCCGGCCGAACTGCGCCACCGCCGCGACGGCCCGGTCGTGGTCACCGGCGGCGAGCCACGCCTGCACGGCCGGCGGGGCGAGGCGGGCCGCCCAGACCCAGATGTCCTTCGCCGCGATCGACTCCCAGGCTTCCTCCACCGCCGTCACGGCTTCGGCCGTCCGGCCCTGGGCCAGGTCCATGCGCACCCGCGCCGCGACGGCCGTCGCGTCGTACGGCACGAACGCGAACCCGCCCCGCGCGGGCCAGATCTCCTCGGCCTCCGCCCAGTCGCCGCGGGCGAGGGCCAGCTGGACCAGCACCAGCCGCGCGTCGGCCTGGACACCGGCGTCGGACAGGCTGCGCCGGCTCCGGTCGGCCAGCCCGTCCCACGCGCCGCGCTCGAAGTCGAACAACAGCCCGGTGCCGCGGTCGCACTGCTCCAGGAACGGCGAACCCAGCACGGCCGAGCACTGCCGCGCCCGCTCCAGCAGCGCCTCGGCGCCGCGGAAGCGGCCCGCGAAGACCGCGGCGACGGCGGTGTTCGTCAGGCCCCGCGCGAGGTATTCGTTGTGCCGCACCTCGAACTCGGCCTGTGGCACGCGTGGGCGGCCGGGGCACCGCCGCCCGCACGCCACGTCCAGGGTGATCCGCGTCGACTCCACCGCCGCGCGCGACGTCTCGTCACCGGCCCGGGCGGCGACGTCCTGCGCGCGGGCCAGCCAGGTCTCGTGGTCCGCGCGGGCGGCGCCGGCCTGGAACGGGTTGGCGAGCGCCGTCATGGCCCGGACGAGCAGGGCCAGCCGGTCACGCAGCTCCGTCGCGGCCCGTTCCAGCTCGGCCCGGCCCTCGGCCTGGTTGAGCTGGTTGTGCAGCAGCAGCCCCAGTTCGAGGCGGATCTCACCGCGCACGCCCGGGGCGAGACCCGTCTGCCCGACGATCTCCCGCAGCACGGCCACCGTGCGCGGCGACGGCAGCGTCAGCACGGCGTTTCGGGACACCCGCAAGGCCAGCCGGGCCCGCACGTCCTCGGCGATCTCCGTGGACGCGAGCACCGGCCGCACGGTGTCGATCACCGACTCGGGGTCGCCGAACGCGGCCGGGTCGCTCGCGGCGCGTTCGACCGCGCGCAGCCAGCCCCGCGGGGACGCGCCCCGGCGCCGGTGCTCGGCGACGTGCACCCACGGCACCGGCCGGCGGCGGCACAGCACGTCCGCGGCCCGCAGGTGCAGCCGCCGCCGCTGCGCCCCGGCCAGCCGCGCGCGCACGGCGGCCGCGGCGAGCGGGACGGCGAAGTCGCACGAGCCGCGCTCGTCTTCGGTGAGCAGCGCGGCGGCGACGGCCTCGGCGACCGCCCGCTCGCCGTCGCCGGGCGCGAGACCGGCCGCGCTGCCCAGGTCCGCGCCGCTCGCCGGGCCGCCGAGCACGGCGGACACCGCGGTCACGGCCCGGGCGTCCGGCGACAGCGCCGCCAGCCGGCCGGCCGTCAACTGCGCCAGCCGGGCCGGGACGCCGGCCGCGTCGACGTCGGCGAGCGAGAACGGCTCCCCCGGCGCGCCGGCGTCGGCCAGCAGGTCGAGCAGGTCGGCCACCACCTGCGGGTTGCCGCCGGAGAGCCCGGCGATCCGCGCCACGACCTGGCGGGAGCAGCGCTGCGGACCCAGCCGGTCGTGCACGGCGTCGCGGACGCGGTCGCCGTCCCAGCCGGCCAGGTGCTCGTGGCGCACCACGACGGCCGACGGCAACGCGAGTCCCGCGCCCAGCGGCAGCGCGGGGTCCGCGAGTTCCTCCGGACGCGCGGTGACGACCGTGACGCAGCCGCCCCGCGCGCGTTCCACCCAGTCGCGCACCAGGGCCACGAACCCGGCCGGCGCGCGCTGGACGTCCTCCACCACCAGCAGCGCGGGCACCTCACGCGCCAGCCGGTCGCGCCACTCCCGGACGTCGTCGCGCAGCGCCGGGTCGGGCGGCGGGCCGACGCCGGACGCGGACCGCACGACGAGGCTCCCGGCCGAGGTGAACGACAGGTCCAGCGACGACACCGGCGCGGCGCGCGCGAGAGCGACCAGGCCCGCGGTCCGGACGGTCTTGCCCGTGCCCGCGGCCCCGGTGACGTGCAGCAGCAGCGGCCGGGCCTGGTCCCCGGCGAGGGTCCGCCGCACGGCCTCGGCCACGAGGTCGCCCGGCGCCGTGGGCGGGCTCATCGGCGCAGCCTAGATCGGCCGCGACACCCGCGCACCGAACGAAAGGCGGGGATTTGATTGGGTATCCGTAGTTTCGCCGGCGCGCATGGTCACCGGCCGGACGGCGGTTCAGGATCGGTCCCGCAGCGTCCCGGAGCCGGCGGAAGACCCCGTCCCCCCGATCCGCGACCGGGCGGCCCCGGACCTGCCGGCACGACGACGTCACCGCGATCCGTGCCCGGGTGCGGTGCCCGGTCCCCGAGCCGGGCACCGCACTCCCTCTCCTCCCCTTCTCCTCTTGGAGCACGTCCATGAAACGCATGGCACCGGGCCTCGGCCTGAAACGCGCCGCCGTCCCCACCCTCGCTCTGTGCGCGACCCTCACGCTCGTCACGGCCCCGCCGGCGTCGAGCCTCACCGCCCGGCCCGGCGTCCCGGCCACCACCACCGCGGCCCACCCGTTCGGCCCGGCCGCCGACATCGGCACCGCGGTGACACCGGCGAAGGCCGCCGTGGACGTCCTGCCGGTGACCCGCTCCTGCACGACGTCGCTGCGGATCCGCGCCCAGGCCATGACGGCCGCCCAGCTGTCCGCGACCTGCACGAGCCTCACCGGGCAGGACGGCTACTTCCACCGGCTGGTGAGCGACAGCGGGCCGGTGGCCGGCGACAAGAACACCTCGCTGGAGGTCGACGTCTTCAACTCGCGGGCCGACTACCAGTACTACGCGCCGTCGATGTTCGGCGTCAGCACCGACAACGGCGGCGTCTACCTCGAGGGCAACCCGGCCGCGACGGGCAACCAGGCCCGGTTCGTCGCCTACCGCGACGACACGAAGCCCGCGTTCGAGATCAAGAACCTCAACCACGAGTAAACCCACTACCTCGACGGCCGCTTCGACCTGTACGGCGACTACCAGGCCAACATCGCCACGCCGACGCAGTGGTGGATCGAGGGGCTGGCCGAGTACGTCGGCTACGGCTACCGCGGCGTCTTCAACAGCCAGGCCGCCACCGAAGCGCCGAAGCGGACGTACGCGCTGAGCACGGTCTTCGACAACGCGCCCGGCAACGACCAGACCCGCACGTACGTGTGGGGCTACCTGGCGGTCTGGTACATGGTGGAGAACCACCCGGCCGACGTCACCAAGCTGCTCGGCTACTACCGGACCGGCGCCTGGACGGCCGCGCGCACCTTCCTCAAGCAGACGATCGGCACCCGGTACGACACCGACTGGTACCGCTGGCTGCTGACGTGATGACCGGGTTCGAGCACGCCGGGCGAACCGGCGTGCTTGAACCGGCCGCGGAGTGGGTACCTCCCGGCGTTGCCGAACCACGAGGGGGACCCGGGTGACGTCCGACGACAGGTACGAAAGCCCACTCACCGCCCAGGCCGCGGTGCACTGCGACATGAGCCTGACCGACCGGGACGACCTGCCGCAGGCGCACCAGTGGACCCGGGCCGTGCTGGAGGGCCGGCTGCCGGGCATCGACCAGGACCGCGTCGTCGACGTGCTGCTCGTGCTGGACGAGCTCGCCTCGAACGCGCTGCTCCACGGCGCCGGCCGCCGCCGGATCGGGCTGACCGTCGACGAGGAGCACGCGCTGCTCGAGGTCGTCGACGAGAGCACCCGCCCGGCCATCCCCGACGGCGGCCTCGGGCTGCAGCTGGTCAAGTCGGTCAGCGCGAGCTGGGGCCAGCAGGTCCGCGACGGCCGCAAGACCGTGTGGGCGCGGGTCGCGCTGAGCTGAGCGCGCTCGCGCGTTCGGGACGGCGGACGCGCTGAGGGTTCAGCCCAGGATCGAGCGGCCCAGCCCGGTCAGCACCGCGTCGTCCTGCGGGGTGTGGACGCGGCTGCACAGCACGTCGCGGTAGTGCCGCTGCAACGGGTTCCCGTGCGTCAGGCCGGGATTTCCCGCCAGCGCCACCGCCTGCTCGACCGCCTCGATGAGCAGCCGGGTCGCCAGCACCTTGGCCACCCCCGCGTGGGCGATGGCGTCGGGAGCACCCTCGTCCACCCGGGCGGCCAGGCCGAAGAGGATCTCCTGGGCGCCCGCGATCCGGGCGGCGATCTCCCCCACCCCGGTCTGGAAGCGCGGCAGCGTCGACAGCGGCTTGCCCAGCCCGCTCGGGACGCGCTCGCGCAGGAACCCCGTGAGCCACTCGAGAGCATTCCTTGCCACACCGAGGTAGAGCGCCGGGAGGGCCAACGGAAACGTGAGCACCGGCGGCCGCTGAGTGTCCGGTGTGGACAGTCCGGCCGTGGCACCCGCAGGTACCGGGACGTCCGTGAACACGACGTCGTGGCTCGCGCTCGCTCGCAGACCCAGGTGGTCCCACGTCGGCTCGATCGTGATGCCCGGGGCGTCCGCCCGGATCAAGAAGCCCCCGACGCGGGGTTCGGGCTCGTCGGTGCGGGCCCAGACGATCATCCAGCGCAAGCCGACCGAGCCCGTCGAGTAGATCTTGCGGCCGGTCAGGCTCCAGCCGTCCGCTGCGCGGCGGGCGATCGTCGCCGGCAGGCCGCCGCGGGTCGGTGAGCCCAGTTCCGGCTCCACGCGCAGCGCGTTGATCAGGACCGGCCGCTCCGCCGACTCCGCCAGCACCTCGCGGTAGACGTCGTCGGGCCACGACGGCGTACTCGCCTGGCCGGCGTGGACGAACAACGTCATCGCCGTGACCAGCGCGACCGACGGGTCGCCGCGGCCGAGTTCGGCCAGCAGCCGGGCCGTGTCGAGCACGCCCGCGCCCGGGCCGCCGTAGCGCGGGTGCACGGTCGTCGTCAGCAATCCCGCCGCGTGCACCAGTTCGACGCCCTCGTGCGGGAACGTCGCCTCGCGGTCGTGCTCGCCGGCGCGCGCGGCCAGCCCGGCGACGATCGAGGGCAACGCGGCCAGGTCGGGCGCGGGCACGGTGGCGACGCTCGTGGTCACGAGTTCCTCCGGAGGGGTCGGGTGCGGCGAGACGATAAGCCGCCCGGCGCGCCCGGGGCCAGGGGCGTCCAGCAAATGGACACCTGGAGATGCCCAATTGACAGCGGCGGTGCTCGTGCCGTTCCCTGACGCCTGCGTTTGTCTTGCGGCGAAAGGAAAGCAGATGCCCGTCGAGTTCGTCGGCATGATCGGCACCCGGGACGCGAGCGAGACCCGGCCGGCCAGGGGGCCGGTCATCGACCCGGCCTACGTCCGGCGGTTCGCCCGCGCCCACGAGGACGGCGGCTTCGACCGCGTGCTGATCGGCTACGGCGCGGGCTGGCCGGAAGGCCAGCAGGTGGCGGCCTACGCGGCCGCCCACACCGAGCGCCTCGGCCTGCTCATCGCCCACCGCCCCGGGTTCGTCGCGCCGACGCTCGCGGCGCGCGCGTTCGCCACCCTCGACCACTTCAGCGGCGGCCGCGTCGCCGTGCACACCATCACCGGCGGCAGCGACGTCGAGCAGGCCCGCGACGGCGACTACCTCGGCAAGGACGAGCGCTACGAGCGCACCGACGAGTACCTGGAGATCCTCAAGCGCTCCTGGACGTCCGGCGACGCGTTCTCCCACCACGGCAAGCACTACCGGCTCGACGACTACACCCCGCAGGTCCGGCCGCTGCAGAACCCGCGGATCCCGGTGTACTTCGGCGGCTCCTCGGAAGCCGCCTACCGGGTCGGCGGCAAGCACGCCGACGTCTTCGCGCTCTGGGGCGAGCCCCTGAAGGAAACGGCCGAGCAGATCGCCGCCGTCCGCGCCGCGGCCAAGGCCGCCGGCCGGCTCACGCTCCCGGGGATCAGCGTGTCGTTCCGCCCGATCCTCGGCCCCACCGAGGACCTCGCCTGGGAACGCGCGCAGCGGATCCTCGACACCATCACCGCCTCCGGCGCGGCGAAAGCGGCCCGCGAGTGGCGTGACGGCGGCACGCCGACCAACGTCGGCAGCGTCCGGCTCCTGGCCGCGGCCGCGAAAGCCGACCGCCACGACCGTGCACTGTGGACACCCACGGCCACGGCGACCGGCGCCGCCGGCAACTCCACCGCGCTCGTCGGCACCCCCGAAACGGTCGCCAAGGCCCTGCTGGACTACGTCGACATCGGCGTCACCACCCTGCTGATCCGCGGCTACGACCCGCTGGACGACACGATCGACTACGGGCGGCACCTGCTGCCGCTGGTCCGTTCGGAGCTGGCCCGCCGCAACCGGCAGCCCGCCACGGCGGCCGCCGTATGACCCTGGCCGAAGCGATCCGCTGGGCCCCGGCCGCGGGCGTCCCGGTCCGCGGCACGGTGGTGCTGCTGCCCGGGCGGGGCGAGCACCCCGCGCACTACGCCCGGCTCGGCACGCGGCTCGCCTTCGACGGCTACCGCGTCACCGTCCCCGAAGCCGACCTCCCGGTGAAGGTCACGGCGGGCCCGGGTCCCGTCGTGCTGCTCGGCCACGACACCGGCGCCGTCCGGGCCCTCGACCTCGCCGCGAAACTGCCGGTCGACGCGGTGATCGCCAGCGGGCTCCCGCTCGGCGGTTCCACCGGCTGGGACGACGAGCTGGACGCGCGGACCGCGTGCCCGGTCCACCGCGCCCTGCTCGACGCCGACGACCGGTTCGCCCCCGGCGAGCTGCACCCGCCCGTCACGAGCCCGCTCGCGGAGCCCGCGGTGCCCGTCCTGGTCCTGCACGGCGAGGCCGACAAGGTCGCCGGCCCCGAGGCCGCCCGGGCGTACGCGGCGAAGCTGCCGGAGGGCCGGTTCGTGCTCGTCGGCGGCGGCCGCCACGACGTGCTCAACGACGTCGACCACCGCAGCGTCGCGGCCGAGATCGTCCAGTTCCTGGAATGGCTGCGGGCCGGAACGGGCACACCGGCGCTGGTCCGGGGATGATGGCGGGCATGCGCATCTCGGCCAGGGCGGACTACGCGATCAGGGTCCTGCTGGAGCTCGCCGCGGACACCACGCGGCCGATCACCTGCGAAGCCGTCGCGTCCACCCAGGACATCCCGGCGCGGTTCATCAAGGCCGTGCTGCGCGACCTGCGCCAGGCCGGGCTGGTCCGCAGCCAGCGCGGCTGCGAGGGCGGCTACTGGCTGGCCCGGGCCGCCGCGGAGATCACCGTGCGGGACGCCGTCGTGGCGGTCGACGGCGAGTTCCTGAGCGTCCGCGGCGAATCGCGCCCGGCGCTGGCCTACCACGGGACGGCCGCCGGGCTCACGCCGTTCTGGTCCGGGCTCGAGTCCGGCCTGGCCGCCATCCTGCGCGCGACGACCATCGCCGACCTGCTCACGGACGCGGCCGCCGAAGCCGTCACCTGAAGGGATCCCGATGACCGACCTCTGGCACCAGCCCCTGCGCCACATCCGCGGCGCGGACCTCACCGGCGACACCAACCAGACCACCGGGATGAAGCGCCTGGAGGCGATCTCCGGCAAGACCGTCGGGTCGCAGAAGGTCTGGATGGGCGAGACGCACGTCGCGCCGGTGACCAACTCCGGCGACCACCACCACGGCGAAGCCGAGACGGCGATCTACGTCAAGTCGGGCCACCCGGTGTTCGTCTTCGCCGACGGTGACGAGGAAATCCGCCTCGAGACCGGGCCCGGCGACTACATCTTCGTGCCGCCGTACGTGCCGCACCGCGAGGAGAACCCGACCGACGAAGAGGCCGTCGTGATCATCGCGCGCAGCAGCCAGGAAGGCATCGTGGTCAACCTGCCGAGTCTCTGGTCCCCGGTCGACGTCCCCACGGAGTGACCCGTGGCGCTCGAAGTCGTCGAGTACACCGACCCCGCCTGCCCGTGGGCGTGGGGTTCGGAGCCGAAGTTCCGCTGGCTGCGCGGAAACCTCCCCGGCGCCCGGTGGCGCCGGGTGTTCGGCATCCTCTTCGACGACGACGAGGACCCGGCGCCGGATCCGGCCGCCGAAGCCGCCTGGTACGCGAAGTTCATCGACGGCGTCACCGAGCACACGGGCGCCCCGAAGGCGCCGCACCTGGCTTGGGTGGCGCGGACGAGCTGGCCGGCTTCCCTGGCCGCGAAAGCCGCTGAGGCCCAAGGGGAAACCGTCGCCGAGGACGTCCTGAGCCGGCTGCGCGAGACGACGTTCGTCCTCGGCACCCCGGCCGACGACACCGATCGCGTGCTCGCCGCCGTCGACGGCGTCCCCGGCCTCGACCTCGCGGCGTTGCACGCGGCCATGCTGAGCGACGCCGTCCGCCAGGCCGTGCGCGAAGACTGGCGCGAAACCCGGAACCCGTGCCCGGAAGTCCTCGACATCACCGCGCCCGGACCGCACAGCGGCCGCGCGAAGCACCTCGAGCACCACGTCCGCTACGCCCTGCCGACGCTGACCTTCACCGGTCCGGGCGGCCGGTTCGTCGTGCCCGGCTGGCGTCCGCTGCGGGAGTACGCCGACGCCGTGCGCGCGGCGGGCGGCGGCACGCTCGACTGTCCACTGTAGAGCTTTCCCGGTTCGTGGGAACCCGCCCGGGAGCGTTGACTCTCCCCGGCCGCCGAGCAGAATAGACACATGCCGGTGACCATTTGGTCCGCGCCACCGGCTTTCCTCCGGCGACACCGTTTTGGGGAGTTCCCGCATGCCTTCGAAACCCCGGCTCGCGCTGCTACTGCTGGCCGCCCTGCTCGGCCTCGCCACGCTCACCGCGTGCGGATCGTCCACTTCGGACGCTTCCGGTGAGGTGGTGCTGCGCGTCGGCGACCAGACCGGCGCCACGCAGTCCCGGCTGAAGGCTGCCGGGCTGCTCGACAACCTGCCGTACAAGATCGAGTGGTCGCAGTTCGCCGCGGCCGTCAACCTGCACGAGGCCCTGCGCGCCGACGCGATCGACATCGGTGGCGCCAACGACTCCCCCACCGTCACCGCGATCGCCGGCGGCTCGAAGATCAAGGTCGCCGCGGCCTGGAGCAACGGCGGCAGGGG
Organism: Amycolatopsis sp. WQ 127309; assembly: GCF_023023025.1. Taxonomy (NCBI): domain Bacteria; kingdom Bacillati; phylum Actinomycetota; class Actinomycetes; order Pseudonocardiales; family Pseudonocardiaceae; genus Amycolatopsis; species Amycolatopsis sp. WQ 127309. Next base: position 6,648,346 of record NZ_CP095481.1, on the reverse strand, counting down.
CACCTACATCCTGGTGCCGAAGGACAGCCCGATCCGCACGCTGGCCGACCTCAAGGGCAAGCGGGTCTCCCCGACCACCCGCGGCAGCGTCGCGCACTACCTCGTGATCGGCGCACTGAAGCAGGCCGGGCTGAGCGACAAGGACGTCACGCTGAACTTCCTCGCCCCGACCGAGGCGAACTCCGCCTTCGCGACCGGCAGCATCGACGCCTGGGCCACCTGGAGCGTCTACGCCGCGCGTGCCCGCGGCGAACTCGGCGCGCGCGTCCTGTCCGACGGCGCGGGCATCAACAGCGGCCTCAACGTGCTGTCCGCCACCGACACCGCGCTCGCCGACCCGCGCAAGCGCACCGCGATCCAGGACTTCGCGAGCCGCGTCGACAAGGGCTACGCGTGGTCCAAGGACAACCCGGACGCGTTCGACAAGTGGTACGCCGGCTTCGCGCACCAGCCCCTGGCCGTCGCCACCCAGGTCCGGCCGGACGAGACGACCTACCAGCGCATCCCGGTCGACGCCACGCTCGCCGGCCAGCTGCAGAAGACGTACGACACCTGGGTCCAGCAGGGGCTGTTCCCGGGCGGCAAGGACTTGAGCAAGTACATCGACTCCGGGATCGATCCGCGGTGACGCGCGCCGTGGTCGTCCCGTCGGCGGCGCTCCCGGCGAGTACGCGCGCCCGGAGCCGCGGGTTCCCGTACCGCGCCGCGTCGTGGCTGACGCCGGTCGCCGTGCTCGCGCTCTGGGAACTGCTGGCGCGGCTGGGCGTCCTGCCCAAGCAGGTGCTCCCGGCGCCGAGCAGCGTCCTGGCCAAGGCGGGCGACCTTCTCGCCGACGGCGAGTTGGTCACGAACCTGCTGGCCAGCCTGCAGCGCTCGGCCACCGGGTTCGCCATCGGGGCGAGTACCGGCGTCGCGCTCGGGCTGCTCGTCGGACTGTCCAAAGTGGCCGAAGCGCTGCTCGACCGCAGCATCCAGATGGTGCGCGCGGTCCCGTTCCTGGCGATCCTGCCCCTGGTCATCGTCTGGTTCGGGATCGGCGAGGCCGGGAAGATCTTCCTGATCTCGCTGGGGTCCGCCGTCCCGCTGTACCTGACGACGGTGCTCGGCATCCGTCAGATCGACCCGAAGCTGCTGGAGATGACCGACGTCGTCGGCCTGGGCCGCGCGGCGCAGATCCGCTGGGTGGTCCTGCCCGGCGCACTGCCCTCGATCCTGGGCGGGCTGCGGCTGTCGCTCACCGCGGCCTGGCTCGCCCTGGTCATCGCGGAAACTCTCGGCGCCGACGCCGGGCTCGGGTTCATGGCCACCAACGCCCGGGAGTTCCTGCAGACCGACGTGATCGTCCTCGTCGTGATCATCTACGCCGTGATCGGGATCCTCTGCGACCTCGTCACCCGGCTGCTCGAACGCCGCCTGCTGCGCTGGCACCCCACCTACGCCCGCCTGACCGCCTGACCGCCTGAGGAATCCGCCATGACGCTTTCCCGACGCACCTTCCTGACCGCGGCCGGCCTGGCCGCCGTAGCCGCTCCGCTCGCCGCGTGCGCCACCGGTTCGGCCGGCGGCGCCACCCAGGGCAAGGTCCGGCTGACCTACAGCACGATCTCGCTGCCCAAGGCCCGCGGCGTGCTGGAGAAGACGCTCAAGGACCAGGGCCTCACGGTCGAGTGGGTCGGGCCGTTCCCCAACCACGCGCCGACGCTGCAGGCCGTCGTCGGCGGCACCGCGGACTTCAGCTTCGGCGGCAGCACCACCCCCGCCGACCAGGCGATCCTCTCCGGCGCCGACCTCGTCTACGTCGCCTGGGCCGCGTCCACCCCGCGCACCACGGCGATCGTCGCGGGCGCGAACACCGGGATCCGGAAGGTGACGGATCTCGTGGGCAAGACCGTGGCGGTCAACAAAGCCGGGCTCGGCGAGTTCCTTCTTGTGGCGGCGCTGGAGAAGTACCAGGTGCCGCGCGAATCCGTGAAGGTCACCTACCTCAACCCGCCCGAGGCGTCCGCCGCGTTCGGTGCCGGGAAGATCGACGCCTGGGCCATCTGGCAGGGCTTCCGCGAGATCGCCGAGGTGCAGTACGGCGCCAAGGCCATCTTCGTCGACGGCGACGAGCTGGACTTCCAGATCGACTTCACCAGCTACCTCGTCCGCCGTGAGTACGCCGAGCAGAACGCCGACACGATCCGCAAGGTGATCAAGGCGTTCCAAGCCGACCAGGACTGGCAGAACCAGAACTACAAGCAGTCCCTGGACATCGGCAACGCCGTCTCCCACTACCCGCAGGCGGTGCTGGACAAGATGGCCGCGAAGAACGTCCAGACGAAGCTGTCGCTCATCAACGACGACGGCATCGCGCAGCTGCAGCGCGGCGCCGACTGGCTGAGCCGGCGCAAGATCCTGAGCGGGCCGATCACCGTCGCCGACCACTCCGTCAAGCTGTGAGCACCGCTGTGCGCGTGCGCGCGCTGACCAAGAGCTTCGGTGACCGGACCGTCCTCAACGGACTCGACCTCGACATCGCGCCCGGCGAGTTCGTCGCCCTGATCGGCGAAAGCGGCTGCGGCAAGACGACGTTGCTGCGGCTGCTGGCCGGGCTCGACGAGTCCGACGGCGGCGATCTGGCCGCGCCGCCCGAGCGGGCGGTGGTGTTCCAGGAGCACCGGCTGCTGCCGTGGCGGCCGGTGTGGCAGAACGTCGCGGTCGGCCTCCCCCGCGCCGGGGCGCGCGACGCCGCGACCCGGGCGCTGGCCGAGGTCGGCCTGACCGGCCACGCCGACGCCTGGCCCGCGACGCTGTCCGGCGGTGAGGCCCAGCGCGTCGCCCTCGCCAGGGCGCTGGTCCGCGAGCCGCGCCTGCTGCTGCTCGACGAGCCGTTCGCCGCCCTCGACGCGCTCACCCGGATCAAGATGCACGCACTGGTCCGGCGCCTGGTCGCCGTCCACCGCCCGGCCGTCCTGCTGGTCACCCACGACGTCGACGAGGCGATCCTGCTCGCCGACCGCGTCGTCGCGCTGCGCGAAGGCCGGCTGGCCGCCGAACACCGCGTCGCCTTCGACGGCGAACGCAACCGCCGCAACCCCGAGTTCGAGCAGCTGCGCTACCGGCTGCTCGCCGAACTCGGCGTCGCCGCCGACGCCGAACTGGCGGAGTCGCGATGAGCGGCAATCCCGATCCCGACCTCGATCTCGCCGCCGACGTGCTCGTCGTCGGCGGGGGCCTCGCCGCGACCTGGACCGCCTTGGCCGCGGCCCAGGCCGGCGGGGCCGTCGTCCTCGCGGACAAGGGGTACTGCGGCACCAGCGGCGTCACCGCCACGGCCGGGGTGACGCACTGGTTCGTGCCGCCGGAGCGCCACGAAGAGGCGGTCGCGGGGCGGCACGCGCACGCCGGCGGGCTCGCGGATCCCGAACAGGCGTTGCGCGTCCTGCGCACCACCTGGGAACGACTGCCCACTTTGGACAAGTACTACCCGTTCCCGGTTCGCGACGGGCAGCCCGACCGGACCAACAACGTGCGCGGCCCGGAATACCTGCGCGCGATGCGCGGGCTGATCCACCGGGCGGGCGTCCGGATCCTCGACCACCACCCGGCCCTCGAACTGCTGCTGCGCCCGGACGGCTCGGCGGGCGGCGCGGCCGGGGTACGCCGTCAGGCCGGGGGCTCCTGGCGCGTCCGCGCGGGCGCGGTGGTGCTGGCCACCGGCGGGACGGCGTTCCGCTCGAACCTGCTCGGCTCGCGCGGCAACACCGGCGACGGGCACCTGATGGCCGTCGAGGCCGGGGCGCGCCTGTCGGGCCTGGAGTTCTCGAACTACTACACCCTCGCCCCGGCGTACTCGACGATGGCGCGGTCGATGTCGTACCTGTTCGGGACCTACACCGACGTCGACGGCGCCGAGATCGCGCTGCCGCCGGGCCCGGACCGCAACCGCGTCCTCGGCGCGGCCCTGCTGCGCGGGCCGGTGTTCACGACGCTGGACCGGACGCCGGAGTGGGTGCGCCGGAAGATGCCGGTGGTGCAGCCGAACTTCCTGCTGCCCTTCGCCCGGCGCGGCATCGACCCCTACACCGACCGCTTCGAGGTCACGCTGCTCGGCGAGGGCACGATCCGCGGCGTCGGCGGCCTGGTCGTCACCGGCCCGGACTGCACCACCGACGTGCCCGGGCTGTTCGCGGCGGGTGACGTCGCGAGCCGGGTGCCGGTGGTCGGCGCGATCTCCGGCGGCGGCTCGCCGAACTCGGCGTGGGCCGTGTCGTCGGGCACCTGGGCCGGGCGGGCCGCGGTCCGGCACGCCCGGTCGGCGGGCTCGGCGCCACTGCACGCGGCAGGCCGCGCGGGGATCCGCCCGAGCGGCCGGACGACCACCGTGGACACCGCCGGCGTGGTCGACGCCGTGCGCGAGGAGCTGAACGCCTACGACAAGAACATGTTCCGGGACGAGCCGGGTCTCCGCGCCTCGCTGTCCACATTGGATCCCCTGTGGACGATCATCGAGGGCGGCCTGACCGGAACCGGCCGCGACGCCGTCACGGCCCGCGAAACCGCGTCGCTGGTGGCCATGGGCCGCTGGGTCAAGAAGGCGGCCCTGCGCCGGCCCGAGACCCGGGGCATGCACTGGCGCACCGACGACCCCGCCTGGAAGGAGGCCGTCGCGTGATCGAACTGGTTCTCGCCGACCGGTGCATCGAGTGCGACAAGTGCGTGCGGGTCTGCCCGACCGACGTCTTCGACGCCGTCCCCGGCGCACCACCCGTCATCGCCCGCCAGACCGACTGTCAGACGTGCTTCCTGTGCGAGCTGTACTGCCCGGTCGACGCGCTGTTCGTCGACCCCGACTGCCGGACCCCGGTGTCCGCGGACGAATCCGCGATCCGCGACACCGACTGGCCCGCCCAGTACCGGCGCGACTCCGGCTGGGGCCGGGCGCGCCGCACCCACCCGAACGAGAGCTGGCGGATGGGCGACATCTTCGCCACCGCCCGCGCCTTGGGACAGGAGACCCCGTGAGCGGGCCCACCGCCCCGGCCACCGCACAGCCCATGCGCCCCAATGTGGCGTTGGGTGCGTCCAACGCACCCAACGCCACATTGGGTGCATCCAACGCACCCAACGCCACATTGGGTGCGTTCCCCACTCCGCCCAGCGAGGAGACCCCGTGAGCGTCGAATTCATCGGTTACGCCGCCGGCCGCCAGGCCAGCGAGATCGTCGCGCCGGACGGGCCGGTCATCCAGCCCGGCTACCTGCGCGAGGTCGCCCGCGCCCACGAGGCGGCCGGCTTCGACCGCGTGCTGATCGCCCAGTCCGCGAGCAGCCCGGACGGGTTCGTGCTCGCCGACCAGGTGCTCGCCGCCACCGAGCGGCTCGGCGTGCTGCTCGCCCACCGGCCCGGCTTCGTCGCGCCCACCCAGCTGGCCCGCAAGTTCGCCACGCTCGACGCGTTCCACCCCGGCCGGATCGCCCTGCACGTGATCACCGGCGGAGACGACGCCGACCAGGCCCGCGACGGCGACTTCACCGACAAGCCCACCCGCTACCGCCGCACCGACGACTTCCTGTCCGTGGTGCGCAAGACGTGGGACTCGGCCGAGCCGTTCGACCACGAAGGCGAGTTCTACCAGGTCCGCGGCGCGCGCTCGGACGTCCGCCCGGACGGCGGCATCCCGGTCTACTTCGGCGGCGCGTCGGGCGACGCCATCCGCGTGGGCGCGAAGCACGCCGACGTCTACGCCTTCTGGGGTGAGCCCTTGGCCGGGATCGCCCAGCGCATCGAGGAAGTCCACGCCGCCGCCGCGCCGCACGGGCGCACCCCGGCGTTCAGCGTCAGCCTCCGCCCGATCCCGGCGGCGACCGAAGCCGAGGCGTGGGACCGGGCCCGCGACATCCTGCGGCTCACCCAGGACCGCGTCAGCGAGTTCAAGGGCGTCCGCGACTCCACTGCCGCCGTCGGCTCGCAGCGGCTGCTCGAAGCCGCGGCGACCGGCGAGGTCCACGACGAGCGGCTGTGGACGGCGGTGGCCAGGACGACCGGCGCGGCCGGGAACTCCACCGCGCTGGTCGTCAGCTACGAGCAGGTCGCGGACTCGCTGCTGGACTACCTCCGGCTCGGCGTCGGCACGCTGCTCATCCGCGGGTTCTCGCCGCTGGCCGACGCGCGGGACTACGGCACGCTCGTGCGTCTCGTCCGGGAGCGGGCCGGCGCGGTTACCGTCGGAGCGTGAAGCCGAGCACATCGCACTGGGGCGCGTTCTCCGCCGAGGTGACCGGCGGCCGGCTGCGGGTGGTCCCGCACCCGGCCGACCCGGCGCCGTCACCGCTGCTGGGCAACCTGGCCGCGGCGCTGGACCACCCGACCCGCGTCGCCCGGCCCGCGGTGCGCCGCGGCTGGCTGGAGGACGGTCCCGGGCCCGATGAGCGGCGCGGGCGCGACGAGTTCGTCGAGGTGCCGTGGGACGAGATCCTCGACCGGCTCGCCGCCGAGCTCGACCGCGTCCGGGGCGAGCACGGCAACCAGGCGATCTTCGGCGGCTCGTACGGCTGGGCCAGCGCCGGGCGGTTCCACCACGCGCAGAGCCAGCTGCACCGGTTCCTCACCACGATCGGCGGCTACACGTCGTCCCGCGAGAGCTACAGCAACGGGACGTCGACGGTGCTGCTGCCGCACGTCGTCGGCGACGCGCACGCCGTGCTGCGCCAGGCGTCGACCTGGCCGACGATCGCCGAGCACACCGAGCTGATCGTCGCTTTCGGCGGCGTGCCGGAGAAGAACGTGTTCGTCACGCCCGGCGGGGTCACCGAGCACGGGACACCCGGGCACCTCGCCCGGCTGGGCGCCCGGGTCGCGCTCGTGAGCCCGCTGCGCGACGACCTGCCGTCCACAGTGGACGCCCGTTGGTACCCGATCCGGCCGGCGACGGACACCGCGTTGATGCTGGGGCTCGCGCACACACTGGTCGTCGAAGGCTTGCACGACCGCGACTTCCTGGCCCGGTACTGCGTCGGGTACGCGACCTTCGAACGGTACCTGCTGGACACCGGCAAGGACGCGCGCTGGGCGAGCGGGATCACCGGGATCCCCGCCGCCGACATCGTCGCGCTCGCCCGGGAGATGGCCGCGCACCGGACGCTGGTCACGGTGACGTGGTCGCTGCAGCGCATCGAACACGGCGAGCAGCCGGTGTGGGCGGGCATCACCCTGGCCGCGATGCTCGGGCAGATCGGCCTGCCGGGCGGCGGGTTCGGCCACGGTTACGGCTCGATGGGCGACGTCGGCGACACCGGCCCGGAGATCCGGACGCCGTACCTGCCCCGGGGCGTCAACCCGGTCAAGGAGTTCATCCCGGTCGCCCGGATCGCGGACCTGCTGCTGCACCCCGGCGCGACCTACGACTACAACGGTGAAACCCGGCGGTACCCGGACACCCGGCTCGTCTACTGGGCGGGCGGCAACCCGTTCCACCACCACCAGGACCTCAACCGGCTGCGGCGCGCGTTCACCCGGCCGGACACGGTGGTGGTGCACGAACCGTTCTGGACGGCCACCGCGCGGCACGCCGACGTCGTCCTGCCGGTCACGACGACCCTGGAGCGCGAGGACCTGGGGTCCGGGCGCCGTGACACGCACCTGATCGCGATGCACCGGATCGCCGAGCCCGCCGGGCAAGCGCGTGACGACTACGCGATCTTCGCGGGTCTCGCCGCCCGGCTCGGCGTCGCCGCTTCCTTCACCGAAGGACGCTCACGGCGGGAATGGCTGGAACACCTCTACGAGGCCTGGCGTGCTTCCTCCGGTGCGCCGCCGTTCGCCGAGTTCTGGGCGGCCGGCGAACTGCGGCTCCCGCCGGGGCCGACGCACCACACACTGCTGGCGGACTTCCGCGCCGACCCGCTCGCCCACCCGCTGAAGACCCCCAGCGGCCGGATCGAGATCACGTCGGCCGTCGTGGCCGGGTTCGGGTACGACGACTGCCCCGGGCACCCGGTCTGGTTGCCACCACGGGAATCCGGGCCGCTGTGCTTGATCGCGAACCAGCCGCGCACGCGCCTGCACAGCCAGCTCGACGGCGGCGACGTCAGCCGAGCGGGCAAGGTGGCGGGCCGCGAGGCGATCCGCCTCAACTCGTCCGACGCCGCGGCGCGGAGCATCGCCACGGGCGACGTGGTCCGGGTGTACAACAAGCGCGGCGCGTGCCTGGCGGGCGCGGTCCTGGACGACGCCCTGCGCCCGGGCGTGGTCCAGCTCCCGACGGGAGCGTGGTTCGACCCGGTCGAAAACCACCCCACGGGCCCGCTGTGCGCCCACGGCAACCCGAACGTCCTGACGGCGGACATCCCGTCATCCCGGCTGTCACAGGGCTGCGCGGGCCAGCACGCGGTGGTGGAGGTGGAGCGGTTCGAGGGCGCGATCCCGGAGGTCACGGTGCTGCGGCCGCCGCCGCTCACACCACGATGACGGCGGCTGCGGCCGCCGTCCGGTACGGCGACCGTCGAGAACGAACGCCACGCGAGCCCGGTCCGGCGTCACCACGCTGCGGCCACCGCTCACACCACGATGGCCTCCGCCGAGCGCGGATCTCGACACCACGAGCACCGCAAGAACCCGTCGCCGGGACCGCTTCGCGTACACGGCGATGGCCTCGGCACCACAAACCGCCGTTCCGCCGGTCGCCGCCCGCCAACCGACGATGACCTCCGCCGAGCCGCGGCCGCCGTCCGGCACACGACGATCGTCGAGACCGAACGCCACGCGAGCCCGCCCCGGCGTCACCACGCTGCGGCCACCGCTCACACCACGATGACCTCCGCCGAGCTGTCGAACCGATAGCCGACTCCGCGGACCGTCGTGATCGGGGCCGGTTCCGGCTCGAACTTGTGGCGCAGCTTGCGGACGTGGACGTCCACCGTGCGCTCGCCGCCGTGGTGGGGCGCGCCCCAGACCTCCGTCAGCAGGGTGCGGCGGCTGAACACCACGTCCGGGTGGCGGCCCAGGAACAGCAGCAGCTCGAACTCCAGCCGCGTCAGCTCCAGCGCCGTTCCCCGGACCAGCACCCGGCGCGAGCCCGCCTCGATCCGGACGGCCGGGCGGCGCGTCGCCAGGTCCACCACCTGCGCGTCCGGGCGCTCGTCGAACCGGACGCCCAGAGTGTCCTCAAAGGACTCCAGCAGCCGGGCGGTGAGGCCGGCCGCGTGCCCCGGGTCGATGCGGATCCGGACGGCCACGGTCAGCTCGACCGCCGGCCGGGCTTCGTCGGTCCAGACTTCGTCCGTCCACGCTGTCATGCCCGCATTCTGGACACCCGCGCCCGCGTCCGGCCAGCGCGTCCAGGGAGCGGAACGGACCGAGACGACCGGCGGCTCAGGCCAACACGGCCTCGGCGACCCCGCGGAGGGTGCCGATCGGGTCGTCGCCGAGGGGGTAGATGCCGACGTGGTCCGCGCCCGCGTCCAGGTGCGCCCGCACACCCGCGACGATCGTGGCGGGCCCGCCGTGCAGGACGAGCGCGTCGATCAGGCGGTCGCTGCCGTGGCCGGCGAAGTCGTCGTCGGTGAAGCCGAGCCGGCGGAGGTTGGCGACGTAGTTGGTGACCACGAGCGCCGTCCCCGGCGGGGCGGAGCGGGCGGTCGCGCGGGCGCGGTCGACGTCGTCGTCCAGCAGCACGAAGTGCCCGGGCAGCACCAGCTTCCCCGCGCCGAGGGCGGCCCGGGCCCGCCGGGTGTGCTCGGTGGTGATCATGCACGGCACGGTCCCGGCGGTGCGCTCGCCGGCCAGCCGCAGCATCTTCGGGCCGAGGGCGGCTAGCACCACCCGGTCGGCGGGCACGCCGGCCGCGGTCAAGGTGTCCACATAGGACGCCAGCTTTTCGTACGGCGACGCGTATCCGGTGTCGACTTCGCGGTGCCCGATGCCCACGCCGAGCAGGAACCGATCGGGGTGCCGAGCCACGATCCGGTGGTAGGACGCGGCGACGGTCGCCGCGTCGGCGGTCCAGACGTTCACCACGCTCGTCCCGACGGCCAGCCGGGTGGTCGCGTCGAGCAGCTCCTCCACCAGCTTCAGATCGGCCGGCGGCGACGCGTCCAGCCACAGCGTGCCGTAACCGGCCGCCTCGAGTTCGGCGGCCCGTTCCGGGGACACCTCGTGCTCGCGCAGGTGGGCGCCGAGCAAACCCAGGTCGATACTCATGGGACGACTTCAGCACCGCGCCCCACGGCGAACCAGGTCCAGTGCGCACGCGCAGCGATAAGGTGGCCTTATCGTCGCAGGTGGGAGGACCAGTGGAACTGAGGGCGTTGCGGTACTTCGTCACCGTCGCCGACGAGCTGCACTTCGGCCGGGCCGCCGAGCGGCTGCACATCGCGCAGCCCGCGGTCAGCCAGCAGATCGCCCGGCTGGAACGCGAGCTGGGCGTCCGGCTGTTCGACCGCTCGCCGCGCCGGGTCCAGCTCACGGAGGCCGGCCGCCGGGTGCTCGACGCGGCGCGCGGCGCCCTCGCGGCCGCCGACCAGGTCCGGCTCGCCGCCACGACGGCCGCGGGCACCATGCGCATCGGCACGGCCGCCGGGTTCACCACGCGGCTGGAGCGCGGCATCGACGCGTTGCGCGAAGCCGGCTCGCCGTTCGACGTCGTGCTCGTCGACCTGCCGCTCGACGCCCGCCTGAACGCGCTGCGCCAGGGCGAGCTCGACGTCGCGCTGGCCCGGGGCGTGCTCTCGGCCCCCGGGCTCAAGGTGCTGCCGACCTGGACGGAACCGCTGTTCGCGGTCATGTCCCGGCAGCACCCGGCCGCGGACCGCGCGGTCGTCGGCATCACGGAGCTGGCCGAGAGCGTCCTGCGGCTCCCGTCGCGACAGCACGACCCGCCGCTGCACGACGCCCTCACCGCCGCGCTGCGCGAGGCCGGCGTCAGCCCCCGGCTCGGCCGGCCGGTGGGCACGACCCAGGACACGATCGTCGAGGTCGGCTCCGACCCGGGCAGCTGGGCGGTGCTGCCCGCCGGGCAGGTCGCCGAGATCGGCTCGACCCGCGTCAGCGCGATCCCGCTCAAGCCGGCCATGACGATCACCGGCAGCGTCGTCATCCCCGCCGACCTCCCGACCGAGTGCGCCGCAGCCCACGTCGAGGCCTTCCGCGACGCCGTGACGACCTGACGCCCTCCGCATCGCCCCCAGGGCTCAACGCCCTGAAGGGCACCCTCAGGGACCACACGTCCCTGAGGGTGCCCTTCAGGACATCCGGATCCCGGCCGCGCGCGCCCGGCGCGTCTCCAGGAAGGTTCGTTCCGTTTCGTTGGTGGCCAAGGCGATCGCCGCGTCGTAGACGGTGATCGCCTCCTGCGTGCGGCCCAGGCGGGTGAGCAGGTCCGCGCGGGTGGCCGGCAGCAGGTGGTAACCCGGCAGGTCCAGCTCCTCGATGGTGGCGAGGGCCAGTGCCGGGCCGTGGACCTCGGCGACGGCGACCGCGCGGTTGAGCGCCACGATCGGTGTCGGCGTGTGCCGCAGCAGCTGGTCGTAGAGGGCCAGCACCTGCGTCCAGTCGGTGGCCGGGCCGTCCGTGTGCACGGCGTTGATCGCGGCCTGGATCTGGTACGGGCCCGGCTGGTCACGACGCAGGCACCGGCGCACCAGGTCGTGCCCTTCGGCGATCAGCTCGTGGTTCCACCGCGAGCGGTCCTGCTCCGCGAGCACCACCAGCTCCCCCGCCGGCCCCACCCGTGCCGGCCGGCGGGCTTCGGTGAGCAGGAGCAGCGCCAGCAGCCCGATCACCTCGGGCTCGTCCGGCATCAGGTCGGCGAGCGCGCGCGTCAGCCGGACGGCCTCCAGGCACAGGTCCGTCCGCAGCAGCTCTCCCGACGTCGAGGTGTACCCCTCGTTGAACACCAGGTACAGCACGGTGAGCACCGAGCCCAGCCGGTCGGGGAGCTCGGCGGCGCCGGGTACCCGGTACGGGATGCCGGCGTCGCGGATCTTCTTCTTCGCCCGGACGATCCGCTGCGCGACGGTCGCCTCCGGCACCAAGTAGGCCCGCGCGATCTCCGCCACCTCCAGCCCGCCGAGCAGACGCAGCGTGAGCGCGGTCCGCGCGAGCGGCGACACCGCCGGGTGGCAGCAGGTGAAGATCAGGCGGAGCTGGTCGTCGCGCACGGGTCCGGCCTCCTCCGGCTCGTCGGGCTGGTGCAGCAGCAGGGCCTGCGCGTGGCGGGCCTCCCGGGTGGATTCCCGGCGCAGGCGGTCGATCGCGCGGTGGCGGGCGGTGGTCACGATCCACGCGCCGGGGTTGGCCGGCGGCGCCTCGGCCCACTTCACGGCGGCGACGGCGAACGCGTCCTGGACGGCCTCCTCGGCGAGCCCGATGTCCCCGAGCAGCCGCGTCAGCGTGGCCACGCACCGGCCGTACTCGGCCCGGTAGACGCGGTCGAGGTCCATCTCAGTCCTGCGAGAAGTCGTCGAACGGGCGGACCTCGATCGGCTGCCCGCAGGCGAGCGCGCACCTCCCGGCCCAGGCCAGCGCCTGGTCGAGGTCGGCGCACCGGATCACCCAGAACCCGCCGAGCTGTTCCTTCGTCTCGGCGAACGGGCCGTCGGTGATCGTGGTCGTGCCGCCGCCGGGGCGGACGACGGTGGAGGCGTGCGACGGCTTCAGGCCGCCGACGAACACCCACACCCCGGCGGCCTTCATGTCGTCGACGACCCGGCCCGTCCGCGCCATCTGCGCCTGGGTCTCTTCCTCGGTCTCCGGCACGCTTTCGTCGAGCTGGACGGCGAGCAGGTACTGCGTCATGACGAAACTCCTAAACGGACACGCGGTGGGCGAGGTCGGCCAGGTGGTGCAGCGAGTCGATGAGGTGCGCGGGACCGAACGGCGGGAACTGGATGCCGCGCTCCCGGACGGACCGCGGCACCCCCGACCAGTCGTAGGTGAGCGTGACCTCGGTGCCGGCCGGGCCGCGCGGCGTCAGGTCGTAGCGCCAGATCCAGCCGCCGTACTCCACCTCGCCGTCGCCCTTGGCGGACCCGGTGAGCCAGGCGATGGCGCGCGGCGCGTCGAGCACCGCGACCTTGTTGACGACCTGGTAGTCGCCGTCCGGGTGGCCGGAGTGGTGCATGTCCATCCGGAAGATCTGCCCCACGGCGGTCAACGGCGCCTGTTCGACGGGTTCCCGGACCCAGCCGGTGCCGTCGATCGCGGCGTGGGCCGCCGGGTCCGCCAGCACGGCGAACACCGTCGCGGCGGGCTCGGCGATCGTCAAGGTGGCACGCACGCTTTCGTGGTCCACGGCGGTCACGCCCGCGCGGCGGGGGTGCGGCGGGCGAGCGCCGGGATGACGATCGCGGCGGCGACCACGTGGGCCAGCATCAGCAGCACCTTCGTGCTCGCCGGCGCGTCCGCGAGCACGTCCGGGACCAGCGACAACGCGGTGAGCGCGAGCGTGGTGCGGAGGAACACCGCGCGCGGGTGGCCCACCGTGCGGGCCAGCACCAGGGCGAGCACCACGCCCACCGTGGAGAAGACGGCGGTCAGCACGGCGAACCCGGTCACCGGGATCGGCGCGCCGCCGACCACGGCGCCGATGCCGGCGAACTCGGCCGCCGCGGCCAGGAGCGACGTCGCCGCGGTGGCGGCGACCACGGCGGTCAGACCGCCGGTGAGCAGGGACTTCGCGGGAGTGACGGTGATGACGGACATCGCGGGCCTCCGGTGTGGGGGCGACCGGCCCGGTGCCGGTCTCTCACTGGGGCGACGAACGGCCGCGGCCCCATTCGACATCGCCGCGAAAGAAATCTACTTCGGGCGCAGGGCGTCGACGACGAGGTCGAGCAACCGCCCGATCCGCTCCGGGTCGCGGTCGTCCACCGTGGACAGGAAGATCCCGAGCACGATCAGCGTGAAGTCCTCGGGGTCGGCGTCGGCGCGGAAGACGCCGGCCGCCGCCCCGGCGGTGAGGATCGTGCCGATCGCGCCGGTGATCCGCTTGCGCGTCACCGGGGTCGCGATGCGCCCGGACGCCACCCCGGCGCGGAAGACGTCGCCCATGCCGCGCTTGGTCTGGAAGAAGGCGGCGTAGCGGTCCAGCCAGGCGCGCAGGGCGGCCTCGGGCGGGAGCTTGCCGAGCAGCGCCGGGGCGCTGGTGGCGACGTCGTCGAGTTCGGCGGCGTAGACGGCTTCGACGAGGGCTTCGCGGGTCGGGAAGTGCCGGTAGAGCGTGCCGATCCCGACGCCGGCCTCGCGGGCGATCGCTTCGAGCGCGACGGGGCCGTCGGCGGCGGCGAAGGCGGCCTGCGCGACGCCGACGAGCTTCTCGCGGTTGCGGCGCGCGTCGGAGCGGACCGGGCGGTCGGCGGCGGCCGGATCGGGTGACGACAAAACGGAGGCACCTCCGGTTGTGCTACGGTCGACTTAACGGAGGTTCCTCCGCTTCGCCATCATCGCACGACTGACGGGATGCCCATGCCCCCCATCGCCACCACCGCTCCGCTCGCCGGCCGCACCGTCAACCGCGTCGGGTACGGGGCGATGCAGCTCGAACGCCTGCACGACGACCGCGACGCGGCCGTGACGCTCCTGCGCCACGCGATCGACCTCGGCGTGAACCACCTCGACACCGCCGAGTTCTACGGCAACACCTTCGTCAACGGCGTCATCCGCGACGCGCTCCGGCCCGGGGACGACGTGCTGGTCGTCAGCAAGGTCGGCGCCGACCCCAACCCCGGCGGGCCGATCCGGCTCCGCCCCGCGCAGCGCCCCCACGAGCTGCGCGCGAGCGTCGAGGACAACCTCAGGACCCTCGGCACCGAGCAGATCGGCGTCGTCAACCTGCGCCGCCTGGACACCCGGCCCGGCCTGAAGGCCGAAGGCGACCAGCTGGTCGACCTCGACGACCAGCTCGAGGTCATGACGGCGCTGCGCGACGAAGGCAAGATCGGCGCGATCGGGCTCAGCAGCGTCACCCTGGAGATCCTGCGCCGGGCGCTCCCGGCGGGCATCGCCTGCGTGCAGAACGCGTACAGCCTGGTGAGCCGCGAGGACGAGGACATGCTGGAGCTCTGCGTCGCCGAGGACATCGCCTGGGTGCCGTTCTTCCCGCTCGGCGGCGCGTTCCCGGGCCTGCCGAAGGTGACCGACGAGCCGGCCGTGCACACCGTCGCGGAGTCCCTCGGCGCCACGCCGTCGCAGATCGGGCTGGCCTGGCTGCTGCACCACGCGCCGAACGTCCACCTCATCCCCGGCACCGCGACCGCCGGGCACCTCGAGGAGAACGTCGCCGCCGGTTCGATCGGGTTCGACGGCGCGACGCTCGCCACGCTCGACGCCGTCCCGTCGCGCTCCCAGGACATGGCGCTCGGCTGAGCCGTCGGTATGTCCGGAGTGCCGGGCCCGACCGCGGCGTGAGATGCTCCTCTCGCTGGAAGGTCCTAGGCGAGAGGCGGAGCGGGTGACCACCTGGACCGATGTGATCAACTTTGTCCGGACGCGGTACGAAGTCCTGGAGGAGCAAGGCGACTGGCTGCGGTTCCGCCTCGCCGGGCCGCAGGACCGGACGCAGCAGGCGACGGTGCACCACCTGCCCGAGCTGGACGGCGGCGCGTGGGTCGAGATCTCCTCGCCGGTCGGCTGGGCCGACAAGATCGACCTGCGGCAGCTGCTGGAGCTGGCCGGAGCCTCGGCCGCCGGCGGCGCGGCGGTCGTGGACGGGGTCGCGCTGCTCAAGCACACGCTGCCCCTGGAGGACCTCAGCATCGAGCTCGAGTTCGAGCGCCCCCTCAAGACGCTCGTCGCCCGGGCGGACGCCTTCGAGCACGAGCTGACCAAAGCGGACGAGTTCTGATCCCGCGCCACCGCGCGTAGGTCGTTCGCACCGTGCGCGAGTTCGAGCGTCGGTGACGCTGCCGTCCGGAGCTCCCGGACGGCAGCGGGTCCGCTGCGCACGCCCTCGGACTGCACCGGGTGCGGCAAGGCCCGACCTGCGCGACAGCCCGGCTCACCCGAGATACCGGACCAGGGCGTGCGCCTGATCCCGCGCTGGTAGGTGGCCGGGGTCAGCCGGCCAGGCCGCCGATCAGGAGGTCCACGACGCCGCGTGCCAGCGCGTGGATCTCCTCGGCCGGCTGGCCCTCGATCCGGCGGAACCACGTGTCGACCGCGTTAAGGTTGCTCAGCAGGGTCCGCGTGGCCAGTGACGCGTCGACCGCGCGCAGGGAGCCGTCGGCGAGGCCGGCCTCCACCACCTTCCGGAACAGCTGCTCGTAGTCGCTGCGCAGCTGGTTCAGCTCCTGCAGCGCCTCGACCTGGCGCGCCTTCAGCGCGGTCGCCACCTGGCCGCGCACCGCCTGGTGGACGACGTGGTGGTAGGCCAGGTCCTGCATCAGGTTCACCACGTGCGCCTCCGACATCGCCACGAGCCGGTCGCGACCCGTGCCGTCGCCGTGGGCGAGCACCTCGATCCGCTCGCGCACGCGCCCCATCGCCTCCTCGTAGACGGCGAGGAAGATGTCGAACTTCGACCGGAAGTGGTAGTACACGAGGCCTTTGGTCGCACCCACGTCGCGCGCGATGTCGTCGATCGTGGCGTTGGCGAACCCGGTCGCCATGAAGGCCTCCGCCGCGGCGTCGAGGATCCTGCTCCGCGCACCGGGTTCGACGTCGGGGCTCGCGCTCACCTGGTCGTCCTCCTCGTTCCTGGGCGTCCCATCATCCCATGTCAGGGACGGGCGGTTGACACCAACACGCGCCGAACCCTACCGTGATACTCCGTAGTATTGCAGGTCAGACGGTATCAGCGTGAGAAGTCACCTGAAAGGCGTCCAATGACGAACGCACGAGACCTCCTGCACGAACTCGCCACCAAGAAGGCCGTCACCCGGCTGCTGCCGGTGCTCGGCCTCGCCTACTTCATGTCTTATGTGGACCGGACGAACGTCGCGCTCGCCAAGACCTCGCTCGCGGCCGACATCGGCCTCAGCGCGGCCGCCTACGGGCTCGGCGCCGGCCTGTTCTTCATCAGCTACGCCTTGCTCGAGGTGCCAAGCAACCTGATCCTCTACCGCGTCGGCGCACGCCTGTGGATCACGCGCATCGCGATCACCTGGGGCATCGTCTCCGCCGCGATGATGTTCGTGGGCGACGACGTGTCGTTCTACATCCTGCGGCTGCTGCTCGGCGCCGCCGAGGCGGGCCTGTTCCCGGCGATGATGTACATGGTCACGCAGTGGTTCTCGCAGAAGCACCGCGTCACGATCGTCGGCCTGATCTACGTCGCGCCCTGCGTCGCGGTCATCATCGGCTCCCCCCTCGGCGGCGCGCTGATGGAACTGCAGGGTGTCGCCGGACTGCGCGGCTGGCAGTGGATGTTCCTCGTCGAAGGCCTGGTCACCGTCCTCATCGGCATCGTCGTCTGGTTCGCGCTGCCCAGCCGGCCCACCGACGCGAAGTGGCTCACGGCGGAGGAAGCGGCCATGCTCTCGGAGCGGGCCGTCGGCGACACCGCGGCGTCGCCGACGCGGGTGCGCGGGAACCTGCGCCGGGCGTTCGGCCACCCGACCGTGCTGCTGCTCGGCGCGATCTACCTGATCAACCAGTCGATCGGCGGCGGGATCGGCTTCAACTTCCCCGCCTACATCCAGTCTCTCGGCCTGCAGAGCCCGTTCCTGATCGGCCTCGTGGCGGGCAGCGGCGGCATCTCGGGGCTGGCCGGCGTGCTGTTCTTCCCCTGGTTCAAGCGCCGGTACGGCCACGAGGTGACGCTCATCGGGATCTGCGCCGGCGCCGTGCTGCTGGTCCTCGTGGGCTTCCTCGTGTCGCGGAACCCGGTGTGGAGCATCAGCTTGCTCTTCATCTCGAACTTCTTCGCCTTCGGCACGCTGCCGCTGTTCTGGTCGGTCGCGATGTCACGCCTGTCCGGCCTGATGGCCGCGGCCGGGCTCGCGTTCATCAACATGCTCGGGATCACCGGCGGCTTCGTCGGGCCGTACGTCTACGGCCTCATCGAAGGCTCGACGGACAGTCTCGTCGCGCCGTACTACGTGTTCGCCGCCGCGGCCTGCGTTGCCGTCGCCCTGGTGCCGGTGCTGGGCATGTCGATCCGGCGCGCCGCGGTGCAGGACCAGGCCGCCGCGCCGAGCGAAGGGCAGCCGGTCCAATGAGGTACGTGCTGGTGCTGGTGCTGCTGGCCTGCCTGGCCGCCGCACCGGCGGAAGCGAGCGGGCGGATCCGGTACGTGGCGCTCGGCGACTCGTCGGCCGCGGGTCCCCTGATCCCGGACCAGATCGACGCGACGTGCTTGCGCTCCGACCGGAACTGGCCGCACGTCCTGGCCGGCCGGCTGGGCGCGACGCTCACCGACGTGACGTGCTCCGGCGCGACGACCGCCGACCTCACCGGGCGGCAGGCCGGGATCGTCGCGCCGCAGTTCGACGCGCTGCGCCGGGACACCGGCCTCGTCACGCTCGCGATCGCCGCCAACGACATCGTCCTCAGCTCGGCGTTCGTGACGTGCGCGAGCCCGGACGGACCCGTCGTCCCGTCGTGCCGGGACCAGTACACCACCGGCGGCGTCGACCAGTTCCAGGCCAGGATCGCCGCCACCGCACCGAAAGTGGCCGCCGCGCTGACCGAGATCCACCGCCGCTCCCCCGCCGCCCGCGTGGTGGTCGTCGGCTACCTGACCTACTGGCAACCGGGTGGCTGCTACCCGGCCGACCCGTACACCACCGCCGACGCGAACTACATCCAGGCGACGTTCGACCGGCTGATGGTGATGCTGGCCGGCCAGGCGGCCCGCACCAAGGCGTCCTATGTAGACATCCGGAACCCGAGTGCCCGGCACGGTTTGTGCGCGGCACCCGCGACCCGGTGGCTGGAAGGCGCGGTGCCGGCGTCCCCGGCGTACCCGTACCACCCGAACGCCGCGGGCATGGCCGCGGCGGCCGCGATCATCGCGGCCGCCGGGGTCGCCCGCTAGGAGGTGAGCAGGCCGCGAATCCGGTCGTACTCCGCGGCCATCTCGGGGGTGGCCAGCATGTCGTCCAGATCGGCGGACACCTGGAAGTCGACGTCCTCGATCGAGCGGATCGCCAGTTCGTAGAGCTCGCCGCGCCGGCCGCCCTGGAGGTAGCTGTTCCAGTGCATCAGGGCGGTCAGCGCGGCGACGATCCCGCGGTCGAGGTCGTCGTCGACCAGGATCCCCGCGTCGATCCGTTCGATCAGGGCCCCCAGCTCACCGGCGTCGACGGTCAGGATCGACGCGCGGGCGGCGGCCAGCGCGGCCCAGGCGTCTTCGGAGAGTTCGTCCGGCACGGCGTCTTCCACGGCTTCTTCCCGGAGCAGCCGGGTGATCGTCGCGGCGCCGAACGCCGCGGCGTTCTCGTCGCTCGCCGCGATGACGAGGTTCAGGATCGCCGTTTCCAGTTCCGGGTATTTCACCCGCCGGACCCTATCCGGTCCCCTTCCGCGACCGCCGCCGGCCGGGCGGCCCGGCGACGCTCCACCGCCACGCCTGCCACGGCCAGCGCGAACCCGATCGCGCTCACCACGACGCCGGCCCACGCCGTCGCGCGGTAGCCCAGGCCGACCGCGATGACCACGCTGCCCAGCGCCGCGCCGATGCTGTTGGCCGCGTTGAACGCCGACTGGTTGAGCGCCGCCCCCATCAGCTGGGCGCCCGGCGCCACCGCGATCAGCCGCGCCTGCAGGACCGGGCCCAGGAACAGGATCGTCCCGCCGATCAGGAAAGCGCCGGTGAACAGCCCGAACGCCGAGCCGGCGGTCAGTCCGAAGTAGACGTTCGCGACGATCACCGCGCCGAAGCCCGCCACCATGGCCCGGTGCAGGTTCCGGTCGGCGGACCAGCCGCCCAGGACGTTGCCGACGGTCATGCCCAGCCCGACGGCGACCAGGACCCAGGCGACCGACCCGGACGGCAGCCCGGTGACCGACGTCGTGATCGGCGCGAGATAGCTGTCCACCGCGAAGAACCCGGCGATCCCGATCGACGCGGTCGCCACGACCAGCCACACCTGCGGCCGCCGCAACGCCCGCAGCTCGTCGGCCGGCGACCCGCCCGAGGCCGGCGCGTCCGGCACCGTGAGCGCCACGGCCAGCAGCGCGAGCAGGAACACCCCGGCGATGACCAGGTACGCCGTCCGCCAGCCGACGGCCTGCCCCAGCCGCGTGATCACCGGGACGCCGGCCACGTTGGCGACGGTCAGCCCGCTCAGCACCACCGCGAACCCCCGGCCTTCGCTGCCGGGCCCCATCAGCGACGCCGCCAGCAGCCCGGCCGCCCCGAAGTACGCGCCGTGCGGCAGCCCGGCGGCGAACCGGGCCGCCAGGACCAGCCCGAACGTCGAGGCCAGCGCGGACGCCGCGGTGCCGAGCACGAACAGCACCAGCAACCCGAGCACCAGGCGTTTGCGCCGCAGCCGCGCGGTGATCGTGGCGATCAGCGGCGCGCCGACGACCACGCCCAGCGCGTACGCGGTGATCATCCAGCCGGCGTGCGCGACGGCGTCCGGTTCGGACCGGGCGTACTCGTCCCCGAGCACGCTGCGCGCGATGTCCGGCAGCAGCCCGGCCGGCACGAACTCGGTCAGCCCGATCGCGACCGAGCCGAGGGCCAGGGCGAGCAGCGCGGCCCAGCGGCGCCGGCGGGTGAGATCCTCCATTCCGGCGACTTTAGCAACGCTGTTGCGTTAGTTCCAGACGCCGGCGGTAAGGTGACGCGGTGCACCTGGCTTTCCTGCGGGACTACCACGAGGCCCTGGTGATCGCGCTGGCGCGGACCTTGCCCACCCTCGAGCGGGGCACGGTCGCCGAGGTCACCGGGCTGACCCCGCAGGCGGTGTCGAAGGTGCTGGCGCGCCTGGTCGAGGAGGGCCTGCTCGCCCCGGCGGGCGTACGGCGGCCGGCGCTGGGCAAACCGGCCGCGGTCTACCGGCTCGTGCCCGAAAGCCGCTGGGCGATCGGCGCGCAGGTCACCCGCCGCGAGCTGCGCCTGGCCCTGACGGACCTGGCCGGCACCGTCCGCGCGTCCGCCACGACCCCGCTGCCGGACGACTTCACCCCGGAGCAGCTGCTGGTCCGGCTCGCTGCCGGCGTCACGACGATGATCGCCGAACACCGCCTGAGCACGCCCGAGCCGGCCGCCGGCGCGGACCCGGCCCGGATCCTGGCGGGCGTCGGCGTCGGCATGATCGGGCCGCTCGACCAGTCGAGCGGCACCGTCCGCGGCGCGCACCGGCTGCGGCACTGGCGCGACGTCCCGCTGGCCGAGCTCGCCGAGCGCGAGCTGGGCCTGCCGGTGGTGGTGGACAAGGACGTCACGGCCGGGGTCACCGCCGAAGCCTGGCGCCGCGGCCCCGCCTTCCGCGACGCCGCCCTGGTGGTGGTCGACGCCGGGGTCGGCGCCGGCCTGTGGCTGCGCGGCGCCGCGCACCGCGGCGCGCACACCAACGCCAGCGAGTTCGGCCACACGGTCGTCCAGCTCGACGGGCCGCGGTGCGCGTGCGGCCGGCACGGCTGCCTGGAAGCCGTCCACGAACGGGCCGCCGACCCCGCGGCGGCCGCGGCCGTGCTCGCGACCGGCGTGGTGAACCTGCTGCAGACGCTCGACCTGGGCCACATCGTCCTCGGCGGCGCCGACCTGCTCCGCCACGGCGACGTCTACCGGGACGCCGTCGAGCACGCGGTGCGCACCCAGCTCCCCGGCGCGGACTGGCTCACCGTGGACGTCAGCTTGACGACGCTGGGCACCGACGTGGTCGCGGCCGGCGCGGCGATGCAGGTGCTCAACACCCGCTACGGCCTGCCCGACCCCGCGGGCCTGCAGCCGCTCACCGGCCGGCCGGCCTGACCGGCGACCACCGGCCGAGCCACTGCCGAGCGCCGTACGCCTCGTACCGCTCCACCTCGGTGAACCCCAGCTTCGCCGCGAGCCGCATCGAGGCGACGTTGGCGGTCTGGGTGCGCAGCGCCACCGGCTCGCCGGGACGAGCGCCGGCGAACCAGCCGAGCGCCGCCGCGCACGCCTCGGTGGCGTACCCGTGGCCCCACGCCGCCGGCAGGAACAGGTAGCCCAGTTCGGTTTCCGCGTCACGCCGGTCGAGCGTGATCATGCCGATCATTGCGCCGTCCAGGTCGACCACGAAGAGGCCGAAGCGCCGCCCGGGCACCGCGGCCACCGTGCGCTCCAGCTCGTCGCGTGGCTGCGCGCCACCGATGTAGCTGCCGACCTCGAGCGAGGCGAACAGCTCGACGAACGCCACGCGGTCCCGGGCTTCGGACTCGCGCAGCACGAGCCGCTCGGTCCTGATCGGGGCCGGGGGCCAGGGTCCGGGCTCGGTCATGGCGGGCAACCTATCGCGCGGACCGGACCGGCCCGGCCACACTGGACTCATGGAGTACGTCGGCCAGGTGCCCGCCCCGCCGCTCGACCGGTTCGTCGACGACGTCTACTACCAGACCGGCGTGCCGGGCCACCGGCTGATGACCGTCCCGCCGATGCCGTCGGCGCACCTGTTCCTCAACCTGGGCGCGCCCGTCCGGCTGTACGACTCCGACCCTTCGGTGCCGCCGGCGGTGGTCGCCGACGGGTGGTTCATGGGGATGTGGACCCGGCGCTTCCGCGTCGAGTTCCCCGCGCGGGTGCGGCTCGTGGGGGTGCACTTCAAGCCGTGGGGGCTGTCGCCGTTCGTCGGTGTGCCGGCGAGTGAGCTGCGGGACCGGTGGGTGCCGGTCGACGCCGTCTGGCACCGGTCCCTCGACCGGATCCGTGACCGGCTCGGGGAGCTCGCGTCGGCCCGCGAGACGTTGCGGGTGGTCGAGGAGGAGCTGCGCGCCCGGCTCGCCGAAGCGCCGGCGCGCGGTCTCGACCTGGTCCGGCACACCGGCGGACGGCTGGCGACGTCCCACGGCGCGGTCCCGGTCGGCGCGCTGACCGAGGCCGCCGGGGTGAGCGGCAACCACCTGGCCGCGCAGTTCAAGGCCCACGTCGGGATCACCCCGAAACGGGTGGCGCGGATCTACCGCTTCGCGCGGCTGATCCTCTCGGTGGACGCGCTGGGCCCGGCCGGCTGGGCGGATCTCGCCCACCGCGTCGGCTACTTCGACCAGGCGCACTTCGGCAAGGAGTTCAAGGACTTCACCGGCCACACCCCGACGGAGTTCCTGGCCCTGCGGCGCCGGTTCCCCGCCGAAGGGCCGTTCCCGCCGATGCCCGCCGAGTGATTTTTTACAAGCCCGGCCGGGGCCCGGGACACCAAGATCGGACGAGACGACCCGAGGAGGGCCCGTGGGCACGGTGATCATGCAGAACGTGGTGTCGGTGGACGGCTTCATCGCCGACGAGCGCGACGACGTCGGCCCGCTGCACGAGTGGTACTTCTCCGGCGACACCCCGATCACCGAGACGTCACCCGACGAGGAGTTCGACCATTCCGGGACGGGCGGCGGCTTCCGGGTCTCGAGCGCGTCGGCGCCCTACGTCCGGGCGATGTGGGAGAGCATCGGCGTGATCGTCATGGGCCGCACGCTGTTCGACCTGGTGAACGGCTGGGAGGGGAAGCCGCCCGCGGGCGAGCACGTGGTCGTCGTCTCCCACCGGCCCAAGCCGGAAGGCTGGCACCCCGAGGCGTCCTACCACTTCGCCGACGGCGCGAAGGCGGCGATCGCCAAGGCCCAGGAGCTGGCCGGGGACCGGACGATCGCGGTGAACGCGGGCGAGGCGGGCAGCCGGATCTTCGCGGCCGGGCTCGTGGACGAGGTGGCGATGGACGTCGTGCCGGTGGTGTTCGGGTCGGGCAAACGCTTCTTCGCCGGCATCGAGGGACAGCAGCTGCTGGAGGATCCGCACCTGGTCATCCAGGGCGACCGGGTGCTGCACCTGAAGTTCAAGGTGCGCCGCTCACCAGCCGGCGGGGCGTAGGTGGGGCAACGACTTCGGCCGGTCCAGGTCGAGCCGGGCGGCGATGTCCGCGGCGGCCCGCTCGTGGTCCCGCGCCGCTGACGGGTCGTCGCCGGTGCGGGCGAGTTCGGCGTGGGCCTGGGCTCGTTCGTGGAGGTGCTCGCCCCGGACCACGATCGTGAACTGCTCGACGGCCTCGGTTCCGTTGCCCAGCGCGAGAAGGGTCCGGCCCAGCTCGATCCGGGCGCAGGCCTGGAGGCGGACGTCGTCGTCGAGCATGGTCACCGCGGCGCGCTGCGGCCCCAGGGCGTCGTGGGCGCGTCCCGCCGCGCGGTGGGCCGTGCCGATGAGCACCAAGGCCTCGGCTTCGCCTTCCCGGTCGCCGATCCGCTGCCGCAGGTCACGGGCCTGGCGGAGGTGGCCGAGGGCCTCCTCGCCGTCGCCGAGCGCGATGAGGCACCGGGCCAGCGCGGTGAGCACGTGGTCGTTGGGGCTGAACCGGCCCAGCTCTTCGCAGCCGGCGTAGGCCGTGCGCAGGAAGGCCAGCGCCGGCTCGTAGTCGCCGTTCAGCCAGCGGACGACGCCGCGGGTCCAGCAGGTGATGATCCGCGCGTCGAGGCCGAGCGGGGACAGGCGCGCGAGGACGGCCAGCTCATCGGCCGCCGCCTGCGCGTGCCGCGCCGCCGGCTCGTGGTCGCCGCGTTGCAGGTGCATCAAGCCGAGCAGGGCGAGGGTGTGCGCGTGGGACTCGGTGTTCTCCGGCTGCTTCGCCGACGCCGTCAGCAGGTCGAAGGCCCGCGAGGTGTGGCCGGCGGACCAGTGGGCCAGCGCCAGCAGCGTGCTCAGCAGGCCCTCGCCGCCCTCGGCCGTCTCCTGCGCCGCGGCCAGGCTCTGCTCCAGCAGTTCGATCGGGTCGCCGCCGAGGTCGCGCTCCAGGAAGTGCCAGAAGGAGATGGCCAGCTGCCAGGCGTGGGTGCCGTAACCCTCGGCCGCGGCGCAGCGCGTCGCGGCCAGGAGGTTGCCGCGCTCGGCCAGCAGCCAGGCGTGCGCCGCCGCCGCTTCCGGGCCGCCGGCCTCGAAGCAGGCCGCGGCGTCGGTGACGGCCGCCAGGTAGTGGTCGAGCATCTTCCCGGTCATCCGCGGGTCGTCGGACAGCCCGCGCGCGTATTGCCGCAGCAGGTCGTGCTGGCGGTACCGGCCGGGCACGGCCTCCTCGGCCAGGTGGACGTCGACCAGCCGCTGCAGGGCGTCGTCGGCCCGCCCCACCGGCGTGCCGGTCATCGCCGCGAGAACGGCGGTGTCCGCGTCGGCGCCGGGGTGGCGGCCCAGCGCGTAGAAGAGCTGCTGGTCCTCCGGGGGCAGGTGCTCGTGGGACATCCGGAACGCCAGCGCCACCTCGCGGTCGGCGAACAGCTTCGGCAGCCGCCGGCGCGCGTCGGCCAGCTGCGCGGACAGGTACGCGATCGGCCAGGCGGTGCGGTGCGCGAGCCGGGCGCCGGACAGCCGCAGCGCGAGCGGCAGGCCCGCGCACAGGCGGACGATGCGCGCCACGGCCTCGGGTTCGGCGGCCGCCCGGTCGGTGCCCACCAGCCGGGCGAAGAATGCCGTGGCTTCTTCCTCCGGCAGGACGGCCAGGGAGATCGGCCGCGCCCCGGCGAGGTCCGGCAGCCGGGCCCGGCTCGTCACGATCACCAGGCCGGGACCGGCGGGCAGCAGCGCGGCCACCTGCGTCTCGTCCACGGCGTTGTCGAACACGACCAGCAGCCGCAGCGCCGCGGTCTTCGCCCGCCACTGCGCTTTGGCGTCGCCGGTCGCCGCGAGGCCCAGCTGGCCCAGCAGCACCTCCAGCGCCTCGTCCGCGGTCAGCGGCGTCTTCCCCGCGCTGTGCCCCTGCAGGTCCACGAAGACGACGCCGTCGGGAAAGCGGCCGGCCAGCAGGTGCCCGGCGTGGACGGCGAACGCCGTCTTGCCGACCCCGGCCATCCCGTCGACCGAGTAGACGGTGGCCCGGTCGCCGGTCGACGTCGCCAAGCGGGCGAGCTCGGCGGCCCGCCCGGTGAAGTCCGGGAGATCGCGGGGCAGGCAGTTGCGGCGGGCCGGGGTCTTTCCTGCACCGCCGGGCGGACGCGCTTCGCGATCCCGCCCCAGCAGCCGCCGGTGCGTGTCCACCAGCGCGGCGGTCGGGTCGATGCCCAGGTCCTCGGACAACCGGGCGTGGACCTCCCGGTAGTGCTGGAGGGCGTCGGCCGTCCGCCCGGCCCGGTGCAGGGCCGTCATGTACAGGCCGGCGATGCGCTCGTCGTACGGGTGCCCGGCGGCCAGGGCGGCGAGCCCGGCGACCAGCTCGGTGCCTTCGCCCAGCCGCAGCCGCGTCTCGGCCAGGTCGAGCTGGGCCGCCAGCCGGGCCCGCTCCAGCCGGTCGCGCTCGGCGTCGGCCCAGTCGCCGGTCAGGCCGGTCAACGCCGGTCCGTGCCACAACGCCAGCGCCTCGGTGAGGGTCGAGACCACGCGCGCGTCGTCGCTGTCCGCGCCGGCCCGCGCGCAGAGGTCCTGGAAAACGTACAGGTCGACCGGGAGCGGCGTGGCGTCGGCGATCAGCGCGTAGCCGCCGGACCGGCGGACGAGGCTCACCCCCGGCACCGCGCTCACGGCGCGGCGCAGCCGGGAGATGTAGCTGTGCACGGTTTCGCGGCCGCGCAACGGCACCGCGGCGCCCCACACCCGCTCGGCGAGCCGGTCGGTCGACACGACCCGGCCGCGCTCGACGACCAGCGCGGCCAGCACGCACCGCTGCCGCGGGTGCCCGAGGTCCACCGGAGCGCCGTCGACGGACGCGGCCACCTCCCCCAGCAACCGCAGCACCGCACTCACCTCCCCGAGCGTCACGGAAACCGGACACAGCGTATACGCTCAGTCAGAGGCCTGGCACCGCCTGTTCGTCAGCCGGTCAAGTCGGCCAGCAGCGCCGCCGCCGCGCGTTGCCCGGACACCAGCGCTCCCTGCACCGACGGCGTGTCGCGGTGGTCGCCGCAGACGTACCGGCCGGGGGCGAGCCGCACCGGACGTCGCAGCGGCGCACCGGGCCCGAACACCGGCAACGCCCGAGGCAGCGCGTAGGCGGCCAGCAGGTCCCAGCCGCCGGTCCCGGTGCCGTAGATCCGGGCCAGTCTGCGCCTGACCTGCGGCTCCAAGCCGGGGTCGGCGCGATCGGGCACCGACGCGGAGATCAGCGCCGAGCCGCCCGGGGCGTACCCCGGGGCGACCTCGCTGAGCACCGCGGTGTTGAGCAGCAGCTCGTCGAGCCCGTCGACCAGCAGCGTCGGCGACCGCAACGGCGTCGTCGCGGCGCGGTAGTAGAACGTCGTCACCGCGTGCCAGGCGGGCGCCTCGACGCCGGGCAGGAGCCGGGCGGCGGTGTCGCCGTCGGTCGCCACGATCACGGCCCTCGCGGGCAGGTGCTCGCCGTCGCCCGTGCGGACGCCGTCGGCGGTGATCTCGGCGACCTCGACGCCGGTGCGGACCGTGCCGGGCGGCAGGCCGCCGGCCAGCTGACGCGGCAGGGCCTGCATGCCCTCGGCCGGCAGTACCCCGCCGCCACGCAGGAAACTGCGCCACAGCAGGTGGAACATCCGCGCGGACGTCCCCAACGACGGGTCGAGGAACACCCCCGCGAGGAACGGCCGCAGCACCTGCTCGACCGTGGCCGCGCTCAAGCCCCAGCGCCGCAGCTCCTCGGCGGTGCTTCGGCCGGTGTCGGCCCGGACGGTCGCGTCCGGCGCCAGCAGGTCCCGGGCGGCCAGGGCCGCCATCCGCGCGGCGTCACCGGGGTGGCCGACGGCGAACGCGGCGGCCCCGCCCACCGCGGGCAGCCCGTGCCACGGACCCGCCAGCCACCGGCGGCCCGTTTCGGTCACGGCGATCGTGCCGCGGGTGAACGGCTTGGGCCGCAACGCTTTCACGTCGACCAGCCGCCGCACCGCGGGGTACGCGGGCAGCAGGACCTGGAACCCGCGGTCGAGCCGGAACCCGTCGACCACGTCGGTGCGGACCCGGCCGCCGACGTCGTCGCCCGCCTCCAGCACGGTGGTCCCGATCCCGGCCCGGTGCAGCCGCGCGGCGGCGCTCAGCCCCGCCAGCCCACCCCCAACGACGATCACACCCGATTCTCCGGCCACGTGCGCTCCCTCCGTCACGGGTGCGGGGTTCCCGGCCCGGCCGAGTCCAACCGCGCCGGTCGCGAACCTCACCCACGCGAGGCGGGGATCGCCGGTCCCCCGATGTCCGCTCTCTGCCACCGCGCGGGCGGGTGCGCGATGCTCGAAGCATGGACATCACCGGAAACACCCTCTTCATCCCCGGCGCCACCAGCGGTATCGGGCTGGCGCTCGCGCTCGCCCTCCGGGAGCGGGGCAACACCGTGATCGTCGGCGGCCGGCGCACCGACCGGCTGGAGAAGATCGCCGCCGAGCACCCCGGCATCGGCACCGTGCGGATCGACACCACCGACGCCGCGAGCATCCAGGCCGCCGCGAAGGACGTGCTCGCCCGCTACCCCGAGCTGAACGTGCTCGTCACCATGGCCGGCGTGATGCGCGTCGAGGACTGGCACCGGCCGGAGTCGTTCCTGGAGTCGGCCGAAGAGGTCGTGACGACCAACGTGCTCGGCCCGATCCGGCTGATCGCCGCGTTCGTCGAGCACCTGCGGAGCCGGCCGGACGCCACCATCGTGACCGTCTCGTCCGGACTGGCCTTCACCCCGCTCAAGGTGACCCCGAGCTACAACGCGTCCAAGGCGGCGATCCACATGCTCAGCGAGTCCCTGCGGCTGCAGCTGGCCGACACCACCGTGGACGTGCTGGAGCTCGTGCCGCCGTCGGTGCGGACGGACTTGCTGCCGGGCCAGGCCGAGAGCGACCACGCCATGCCGCTCGACGAGTTCGTCACCGAGGTCATGACGCTCCTGGAGACCCGGCCGGAGGCGAAGGAGATCCAGGTCGAGCGCGTCAAGTTCCTCCGCTACGGCGAAGCCCGCGGCGACTACGACCAGGTCGTCGCGGCGCTCAACCAGGCCGATCCCCACTGAGCACGCGGAACTCGGTGCCGTCCGGATCCGCCAGCACGACGGTGCCGTCGTCGCGGACGCCGAGCCGCGCGGCGCCGAGGGAGATCAGCTCGTCGACCGCCGCTCGCTGGTCGCCGTCCGCCGGGAGCAGCTCGAAGCGCTGCCGGTTCGGCTCCACGGGCGTGCCGTCCCAGGTGTCCCACGCGAGTTTCGTGCCGCCGCGCGGTGACTGGATCGCGGTCTGCTCGCCCTGGTCCCACACCAGGGGCCAGCCCAGCGCCTCGCTCCAGAACCGCCCGGCCTGCCGGGTACCGGCACAGGTGAGCTCACCGAGCGGGCCGCACCCGGCGAGGTAGTCGTTGCCGGGCTCGATCACGCAGAACTCGTAACCGGCCGGGTCACCCAGGACGACGTGCCGCTCCTCGGGTCGCTGCCCGACGTCGACGTGACGGCCACCGAGCCCGATCGCCGTGTCCACCGTGTACCGCTGGTCGTCGAGGTCGGCGCTGGTCAGGTGCAGGTGCATCCGGTTCGCGCCGAGCCGGCCGGCGCGGCCCGGGACGAACCGCAGGCCGAGCTGGGCGTCCCCACCCGGGAGCAGCACACCGCCGCCGTCCTCGACGACCTCCCGGCCGAGCAGCCCGGCCCAGAACCGGGCCGGTTCAGCCGGGTCGTCCGCCTCGAAGGCCACCGCCAGCAGTCGTGAACGCATCACCGGAACGTAGACACCGCCCCTGGGAGAGGGCAAGGCGATATCGAACCGGCCGCCATAGGACTTCCCTATGGCGGCCGCTGACATTTCGTCTTTGCTTCCCCTGCTTTTCCGGACCTACCGTGGCCAAGACGAACACGGAAAGAAAGGACCGGTGGCATGACCACGATCGGAAACGGATCGGGAGCGCGGGAACTCGCGGGAAAACGAGCACTGGTCACGGGTGGCACTCGCGGCATCGGCGCGGCCGTCGTGCGGCAGTTCCTGGACGCGGGCGCCGAGGTGCTCACGACCGCCCGCTCGGCGACGAGCACGGCGCCGGAGGGAGCCGCCTTCGTGGCGGCCGACGTGCGGACACGGGCCGGTGCGGAAGCACTCGCCGCGGCCGCGGAGGAGGTGCTCGGCGGGGTGGACGTCCTGGTCCACAACGCGGGCGGAGCGCGACCGCACGCGGACTCGTCGGCCATCACCGACGAGGAGTGGCAGGACGCGCTGGACCTGAACTACCTGGCTTCGGTCCGGCTGGATGCGTTGCTGCTGCCGGGAATGCGGGACCGGCGCGCGGGGACGATCGTGCACGTCTCCTCGGCCGCGGTGCTCACCCCGGTCGGGCCGTTCCTGCACTACACGGCGGCGAAGGCGGCGCTGGAGAACTACAGCCGGGGCCTGGCACTGGAACTGGCCCCGCTCGGCATCCGCGTCAACACCGTTTCCCCGGGCCGCACCGCCACTCCCGGCGGTGAAGCGACGCGGGAGCAGTGGGCGAGCCTGAGCGTGGCGCCGGCCGAGACCAACGCCGGCGACACCACACCGCTGGGGCGCGACGGCCGGCCCGAAGACATCGCCGAGGCGGTGCTGTTCCTCGCGTCCGACCGGGCGAGCTGGCTGACCGGCCGGAACCTCATCGTCGATGGCGGGGAATTCCCGATGGGCTGACGCCGTCCCGGGGAATTGTTCCCGGCCGTCAGGACACCGGCGCAGAAGAATGCGACCAGGTTTCCCGGCGCAGCAGTTCGAGCAACGCCGTTTCCGCCGGTCCCGGGCCTTTCCGGAGAACGGCGACGACGGGCTGGGTCACGGCCGGGAAGACCGGGCGGACGAGGTGCGCGTGGCCCTCGGGCACCGCCGAGGCCGGGACGAGCGTCACGCCCAGCCCGGCGGCGGCCCAGCGCACGGCCGTCGCCGTCTGGGACACCCGGGCGACCGCGCTCGGCGTCAAGTCGTTGTCCCGCAACACGTTCAGCAGCACGGCGTCGAGCGCGCCGTCCCGGTCGAAGCGCACCCACGGCTCCCCCGCCAGCCCGCTCAGCTCGACCCGGTCCGCGGCGAGCCGCGGGTGCCCGGCGCCCAGCACCACGACGAACTCCTCGTCGCCGAGGTGGTGGGCGTCGTCGGGGGTCTGCTCGCAGGCCGCCATCAGGGCGAGGTCCAGCACGCCCCGGCGGCCCAGCCGGTCCAGCTCGGCGGAGCTCGGCTCCTCGAAGACGGTGACCTCCAGCCGCGGGAAGCGGCGGCGCAACGCGCCCAGCGCGCCCGGCAGCTGCCAGGTGCCGAAACCCAGCTGCACCGCGACCGTCAGCTCGCCGACCAGCTCGTCGGCCCCGGCCCGGGCCGTCGCCCGCGCCCGCCGCGACGCGTTCACCGCGACCTGGGCCTCCCGCAGGAACGCGCGGCCGACCACCGTGGGCACCAGGCCGGACGGCGTGCGGGCGAACAACTGCACGCCGAGCTCCCGCTCCAAGCCGCGGATCTGCTGCGACACCGAAGGCTGGGCGACGCGCAGCCGTTCCGCCGCCGCCGTCACCGAACCCTCGTCGGCCACGGCCAGGGCGTACTCGTACTGCCGGAGGCTCACCGGGCGCTCGTGGCGAACGAGTGGATGTAGGCCAGCGCGGCGTTCATCGACGCTTCGAGCGGGCGCACGTGGAGCATGGTCTGCGAGAGCAGGACCCCGCCCTGCAGGGCGGCGAGCAGCGAGAACGCGAGCTCGTCGAGGTCGGCGTCGGCCCGCAGCTCGCCGCGGTCGCGCATCGCGCGCAGGCCCTCCAGCAGGAGGTCCTTCCAGCGGAGGAAGCCGTCGGCCAGGTCGGTCCGGGACTCCTCGTCGCTGACGCTCAGCTCGCCGGCCAGGGCGCCGAGGTTGCAGTCGCTGCGGCAGCCGTTCTCGCGCTGCCGCTCGATCCCGGCGTCGGCCCAGGCGCGCAGCGCCTCGAAGCTGTCGAGCGCCGAGATCCGCGGCAGGCCCGAGTCCGCCTGCCGGGTGATGACGGCCCGGATCAGCGCCTGCTTGCCGTCGAAGTAGTGGTAGAGCTGCGAACCGCTCACGCCGGCCGCCGCCCGCACGTCCTCGATCCCGGTGCCGGCCACGCCGTGGCGGGCGATGAGCTCGGTCGCGGCTTCGATGATGCGGTCCCTGGTGGCGCGGCCCTTCGGGGTCAGGCGACGCGGTTTCGGCGCTTCGGTCACGGCGTCAGCCTACCGCAAGATTGGGTTGCGCAATCCAGAAACCGTCCCTACTGTTCTGGACAGAACAACCCAGAAAGTGAGGCCTACCCATGTCCCCCACCCGCACCGCCCTCGTGACCGGCGCCACCGCCGGCATCGGCCGGGCCGTCGCGCTCGACCTCGCCGCCCACGGCATCGACGTGATCGCCCACGGCCGCGACCCCGAACGCGGCGCCCAGCTCGTCAAGGAGATCACCGCGGAAGGCGGCACCGCGCGCTTCGTCGGCGCGGACCTGACCGACCCCGGCGAGGTCGTCGCGCTCGCCGCGGCCGCCGGCGACGTGGACATCCTGGTCAACAACGCCGGCAGCTACGCGTTCACGAGCACACCGGACACGACCGCGGACAGCTTCGACCGGCAGTTCGCCCTCAACACCCGCGCGCCGTTCCTGCTGGTCGGCGCGCTCGCGCCGGCCATGGCCGAGCGAGGTCACGGCACGATCGTCAACATCACCTCGACCGCGGCGACCTCGCCGGCGCCGATCGGCGGCGCCTACGGCGCGTCCAAGGCGGCCGTCGAACTGCTGACGCGCTCGTGGGCCACGGAGTTCGGCGGCCGCGGCGTCCGGGTCAACGGCGTCTCCCCCGGCCCGGTCCGCACCGCGGGCACCACCGCCATGCTCGGCGACAACGTCGACGTCCTGGGCCGGGCCAACCTCCGCGAGCGCATCGGCGAACCCGAGGAGATCGCCCGGGTGGTCCGGTTCCTCGTGGACGCCGACAGCAGCTACATCAACGGCACCGTCGTCGTCGCCAACGGCGGCGAGCCGAGCGGGCTGCCCGCATGAGCACCTACGAATGGCTGCCCGAGGGCTTCGACGTCCGCACCGCCGACACGAACGGCGTCCGGCTCTCGGCCGCGGTGGGCGGCCACGGTCCGCTGCTGGTGCTGCTGCACGGCTGGCCCCAGACCGGCCGCGCCTGGGCCCGGGTGCTGCCCGCCCTCGCCGAGGACCACACGGTGGTCGTCCCCGACCTGCGCGGCACCGGGGCCAGCGAGCGGCCCGCCGGCGGCTACACCAAGGTCAACCAGGCCGACGACGTGCGCGGCCTGCTCGCCGCACTCGGCCTGACCGGGCCCGCGGTGGTCGTCGGGCACGACATCGGCAGCATGGTCGCCTTCGCCTGGGCGCTGCACCGGCCCGCGGACGTCGCCGCCGTCGTGCTGCTCGACGCCTTCCTTCCGGGGGTCGACCTCGAGGAGTCGATGAACGTCGTCACCGGGGGCTCGTGGCACTTCGGGTTCTTCATGGCGCCGGTGTTCCCCGAAATGCTCCTGGACGGCCACGAGCGGGAGTTCGTCGAGGCGACCTTCACCGCCCGGAGCACGCCGTCGACGTTCACCAGTGAGGAACTCGACTTCTACGCGTGCTCCTACCGCGGCCGGGACCGGCTGCGCGGCGGTTTCGGGCACTACCGGACCCTGCTCGACGACGGCGTGCAGAACCGGGGCGTCCTCGCCGAACGCGGGGTGAGCGTGCCGGTCCTGTCCATCGGCGGCCGGGACTCGGTGGGCGGCCAGACCACGGAAGCCCTGCGCCCGTACGTCAAGGACCTCACCGGCTTCATCGCCCCGACCGGCCATTTCGTCGCCGAAGAGGCCCCGGAGTGGTTCGTGCGCACCCTGCGCGAGTACCTCGCGGGGGCCCGGCCGTGAAGGTCCTCGTCATCGGCGCGACGGGCTTCGTCGGCGGCGGCGTCGCGCGTCACCTCGCCGGAGCGGGCCACGACGTCACCGGCCTGGCCCGCTCCGGCGAAGCGGCCGGACGCCTGACGCGCCAAGGCATCACGCCGTTGCGCGGCGACGTCGACGGCGGCCTCGCCGAGGTCGTCGCGGCCGCCTCGGCGTCCGGCGCGGTCGTCTTCGCCGCCCAGCTCGACGCGGAGGCCGAAGAGCGCGTCGTCGCGCACCTGCTCGACGCGCTCGCCGGCTCCGGGAAGACGTTCCTGTTCACCTCCGGCAGCGGGGTCCTCCTCCAGCGCACCGGCGGTGCCTGGAGCGAAGACGTCTTCGCCGAGGACGACCCGTTCACGGTCGAACCGCTGGCCGCGCGGCGACTGGCGGTCGAGGAGCTGGTGCGGGCCGCGGCCGGCCGGGACGTGCGCGCGATCGTCGTGCGGCCCGGCATGGTCTGGGGTCCGGGCGACCACGGCCACGTGCCGCTGATCCGCCGGTCGGCCGAGGAGACCGGTGCCGCGTGCTACGTCGGCGAAGGCCTCAACACCTACTCCCACGTGCACCTCGACGACGTCGCCCGGCTCTTCGGGCTCGCGCTGGCCCGGGGCACCGCCGGCGCGCTCTACCACGCGGTCGCGGGCGAGACCCCGACCCGGTGGATCGCCGAAGCCGTGGCCCGGGAGCGGGGGTGCGCCACGCGCAGCCTCACCCCGGCGGAGGCCACGACCGTCTGGGGTGCTTTCGACGCGCTGATCCTCGCCGCGTCGAGCCGGTGCCGCGCCCCGCGCAGCCGCCGGGAGCTGGGGTGGGCACCCCGGCACACCGACCTGCTGGGCGCGGTCGGCGCACCCCCGTCCGGCCGTGCCGATGCACGCCCGTTCGCGGGCCTCCGGGACACCGCACTCCCTTGAGCTGCAACGGAACTTCATAGATCCGTCAGGTGACGGATGTCTGTTGTGGTCCGATCGCGAAGCATTGCTTCACGGGGCTCCACGCTCCGGCCTCGATACCGAGGAGGAGCGATGTCCCGTGCTACCCCTGTTTCGACCGTCGTGATCTTCATCTTGGCCCTCAATCTGCGCCCGGCCGTGACGAGCCTGGGCGCGGCCCTGCCGGACATCTCGGTCGCCGGGAGCCTGGTCGCCGCCGTGCTCGTCGCGCTGCCCCTGTGGGCGATCGGCCTCGGCGGCTGGGCGTCGCCCTGGCTGTGCGCCCGGATCGGGACGCACCGGATCGTCACCGTGTCCCTCCTCGGGCTGGCGGCGTCGCTGTTCGCACGGGTCCTCGGCGGCCCGGTGCCGCTGCTGGCCGGGACGGCGCTGGCGTGCCTGGCCATCGCCGCGCTCGGCACCGTGCTGCCGATGCTGGCGAAGGGGTCGGCCGCGTTCACCCTCGGGCTCGGGCTGGGCAGCACGGCGGGGGCGCTGATCACGCCCCTGGCGGTGCTGTCGTCGTCGTGGCGGGTCGGCCTGGGCGTGTGGGCGCTCACGGCCCTGCTGGCCCAGCGGGTGTGGCGGCGCACACACGTCGAGTTCCTGGCGCCGAAGGTCGCGACCGGACCGGTGCGGGCCCGCGCCCTGACCCTCCACTTCGGACTCATCTCGACGGTCACCTTCCTGGTCATGGGCTGGCTCCCGGGAATCCTGCGCAGCGCGGGTGTGCCGCCGGCGAGTGCCGGCGCGTACCTCGCGCTGTCGATGGCCATGGGGCTGCCCATGATGTGGCTGGTGCCCGGCTGGACGCGCCGGTGGCGCAACCAGACCCTGCTCGTGGTCGTGCTGGCCGTACCCAACGTCGTCGGCGTGGCCGGCCTGCTGATCGCACCGGCGGCGGCGCCCTGGCTGTGGGCCGCGGCCACCGGCGCGGGCATGGGCTCGCTCGCGTTCGTCCTGACGACGATCTCGTTGCGCAGCAAGGACAGTTCCCTGGCGCTGTCCGCGGTGGTCCAGGGCGTGGGGTACGTCATCGCCGGCTTCGGCGTGCTGGCCTGCGGCTGGCTGCACACGCACACCGGCGGCTGGCAGGTTCCGCTGGTGCTGGTGCTGGTGATCCTGCTCGGCCAGGTGGCCAGCGGGCACATCACGGTGTCCCAGCGGGTTCCGGCGGAACCGGAACCCGAACCGGCGCCCAAGCCGGAACCGGCTCCGGAGCCGGCACCGACGCCGGCTCCGCACGTCCTGCTCCCGGTGCACCAGCAGGACGCGCCCGAGGCCGCGGCCTGATGTCCCGGGCACGCCCTTGGTCGGGGCGTGCCCGGAGTTCACCCGTTTCAGCGATGGCGCTCGCTCATCAGTTCGATAGCGTGGAGGGCGTGACGACAACCAAGTACGTTCCCGCGAATCGGCCGAGCACCCTCGGCCCGTTCGTGACGACCGTGCGCGGGTGGTTCCGGCGTTTCCGCCGCGCCGCGTCAGCCCGAAGCGGACCGGTGCCGGGCCGCTTCCCGCGCGATGTCGATACGCGAGTGGACATCGAGCTTGGTCAGGCGGAGGGCGTGACGACAACCACGCGCATTCCCATGGATCGGCCGAGCACCCTCGGCCCGTTCGTGGCGACCGTTCGCGGGTGGTTCAGGCGCTTCCGCCGCGCCGCGTCAGCCCGAAGCGGACCGGTGCCGGGCCGCTTCCCGCGCGATGTCGATACGCGAGTGGACATCGAGCTTGGTCAGGATGTGCGACACGTGCGTGCCGACCGTGCGCGGGGACAGGTACAGGCGGGCCGCGATCTGCGGGTTCGACAGTCCTTCGACGACGAGCGCGGCGATCTTGCCTTCGGTCGGGGTCAGGCTGTCCCAGCCGTGGGTGATCTGGCGGTGCTTCACCGTCGGGCCGCGCCGGATGCCGAACGCGCGGAACCGCGCACGCAGCCTGGCCACGTCCCAGTGCGCGCCCAGCTCGGCGTAGAGGTCGAGGGCGTAGGTGAAGGCGGCCCGCGCCGAGCCGCGGTCGTCGGACCGGGTTTCGGCGAAGGCGATCGCGGCGGCTTCCAGGGCCTTGGCCCGCGAGAGCGGGCGGCCCGCGTCGCGGTAGCCGTCGGCGGCCTGCAGCAGCGTCGCCGCGTCCAGCTCGAGCAGGCCGTGGCAGTACGAGGCCAGCGCGAGGCGGTGCGGCACGGTGGAACCGGCGGCGATCTTGCGGACCCGGGCGTCGATCTCCACCGCGGTCCGCGTGTCGCCGGTCGCCGCGGCCAGCCGGGCGGCGTCGGCGAGCAGGTCCTCGCCCTCGTCTTCACCGGCCAGCGCGTCGGTGAGCGCGGCGAGCGCCCGCTCGGGCAAGCCGTCGTGCTCGAAGGCGAGGCTGCGGGCCCGGGCCAGGGACTCCACGACCCGGCCGCCGATGCGTTCCGAATACGGCGACGCGACGTCGAGGTGCTTGCGGGCCGCGGGGCCGTCGCCGCGGTGGAAGTGGATGATCGCGGCGACCCCGTGGTCGCAGCACGCCACGCTCGGGTCTTTGAGGTCGTCGGGGACGACATCCACCTCGGCCAGCGCGTCGTCCCAGCGGCCGGTGCCCAGCAGCAGCTGCCCGAGCGCGCTCTGGGCCTGGGTCAGCCGCACGACACTGCCGGTGCGGTCGGCCAGCTCGCGGGCTCGCGTGGCGGCGGCGAGCGCGTCGGTGTAGCGGTCGAGCGCCCCGAAGGTGACCGACTGGTTGATGCGCAGCAGCAGGCCGAGGTCGATCAGCGCGGGATCGCCCTGTGCCTTGGCCATCGCGCGCTCGAACAGCGGCAGCGCCGCGGTCCACTCGCCGCGCATCATCGCCACCAGGCTCAGCACGTGCAGCGCCCACCCGGTGGCCCAGCGGTCCTCGACCTGCCCGGCCTCCTCCAGCGCCTCGGTGGCCACCCGGCTCGCGGTGACGACCTGACCGAGGTCGCGGTGCGTGCGCGCGATGAGCACGAGCAACCGGGCCCGGTGCCGGGGTTGCAGGCCCGGCCGGGCGACCGCGTCGTTCAGCGCCGCAAGGGACTCGGCGGAGCGGCCGGTCATCCCGCGGCACTGGGTGACCGTCGTGTGCAGGTCGACGAGCAGGTCGGGGTCGTCGAGGTGCTCCAAGGCGCGGCACGCGATCCGCTCGGCTTGGCCGAAGTTGCCCAGCCGGTAGTGCGCGTCGGCCAGCCGGCAGGTCAGCGCGGCGGTCACGGCGTCGCCGGGCCGCGCGTCCCGCACCGCGCGGCGCAGGAGCGCGACGGCCACCGCGGGCGCCTGGCCGATCAACGGCGCGGCCACCTCCAGCAGCCACTGCACGGCCCAGGCCGGCACCGGCACCCGGCTGTCGGTGGTCGACACCATCGGCAGCAGGTGCAGCGCGACCCGCTCGACCGGTGCGCCCGCCTCGGCCAGGGACCGCGCGGCACCCTGGTGCCAGGCGACCCGGACCGACGTCGGCATCTCGTCGTACAGGGCCTTGCGGATCAACGGGTGCC
The DNA here is from genome assembly GCF_023023025.1 of Amycolatopsis sp. WQ 127309. NCBI lineage: Bacteria > Bacillati > Actinomycetota > Actinomycetes > Pseudonocardiales > Pseudonocardiaceae > Amycolatopsis > Amycolatopsis sp. WQ 127309. The sequence goes on along the minus strand of NZ_CP095481.1, from coordinate 6,610,071 downwards.
GGAACGCCAGATCGTCGCCGGCCGCCACCAGCACCCCGGCGGTCCGGGCCTCGTCGAGGGCGGGCAGCAGACCGGGAAGCGGGGAGCCCGTCACGGTCACGAGGTCCCCGACCGAGAAGCCGACCCCGAGCAACGCCGCCGCCCGCAGCACCGCCCGCGTCGGCTCCGGCAGGAAGCCCAGCCGGTCCGCGATCGCCTCCGGCAGGGAGTCCGGGGTGTCCCCCTCGGCGAGCTGGGCGACACCCGCGTCGTCGACGTCCAGGCACGAGCCCCTGGTCAGGGCGTCGAGCAGTTCGGTGAGGTACAACGGGTTCCCGGCGGCGTCGTCGGCCAGCCGCTCCAGCTCGGCCCCCGGTCTGCCGCCGGCCAGCGCGGTCACCAGCTCGATCACCGCCGGTTCGGCCAGCCGGCCCAGTCGTAACCGCTCGGCCGGGCCGACGATCCGGTACAGCGAGCGCAGGTCGTCGCGGCGCGGGACCGGGCGCAGCACGCCGATCAGCAGCAGCGGAAGCTGCCGCACCGAGCGGGCGAGCCGGCCCCACACGGCCACCGTCGTGCGGTCGGCCCACTGCAGGTCGTCGACGACCAGCACCACCGGTCCGTCCTGGCAGAGCTCGTCCACCAGCGCGAGCAGCTGCTCGGCGGCCGCGGCGGCGAGGTCGGCGCCCTTGCCCGCGACCGCGCTCCCGTGCAGCAGCCCGGAGATGGCGCCACGGCGGGAATCCTTCGCGGACGGCGTGATGTGCAACGCGTCCAGCAGCGGCAGCAGCGGCAGCGCCTGCCCCAGCTCGTCGCCGGCGCCCCAGTAGACCTGGCAGCCCATCCCGGTGGCGGCACCGCCACCGGCGCGGACCAGCGCGGACTTGCCGATGCCCGGTTCGCCGTCCACGAGCACGGCGCGACCACGGCCCGCGACCACCTCACGCACCCAGCCGACCAGCCGGGAGACCTCGTCGTCCCGGCCGATCAGGAGCTCGGCACCCTCCGTGAGCGGTCGCACAGGGGAGATAATAGGAGGGAAACTGTTACCCAACAAGATGTACACTGTGGTTGCCGGAACGTCGGCCGGGGTTGCCGAACCCTCCTCACGGGATAATAACAATTCGGCAATTGATCGGCTTTCCGGTTGAGCTCCACTCCGCCACTTGTCGTTGGGGGGTCATTAACCGCCCGTTGACCACCGGTTGCCCCGGCTCTGCGATGGTCCATCGAGGCCCGAACAGATCAGTCACGTACAATTGACCACCGGAGGAATCGATGCGGGTTCACCGAGCGGTCGCCGTCGGCGCCGCAGTTGCCCTGAACGTTTTAGCCCTGGCCGTCCTGGGTACTTCCCCCACGGCTGCTGCCCGTGACGAGAACGTGACATCGGCCCTCGTGATCACGGCCGTTCCGGACGAAATGGGGTACAACCGCGTTTCGACCGACGAAATGGGTTACAACTAGGTCTCCCCGGCCTCCCCGGCCACAGAATGGGTTACAACTCGGTCTCTCCGACCCGACGGCCGCAGCCGGATCAATTCCCGGCTGCGGCCGTTCCGTGTCTGCGGAGCGGCCCGTTCGATGATTTCGATGAATCGCCCCGGACTTCCCGTATCGTTTGCCGCGTCCGCGCCGGGTTGCCGATTAATCCGCGGGCAACCGGGTCAGCGTTCGAAAACGCCGGTCAGCCGGCCGCGGGCGAGAACGGGGCCGGTGATCACGGGCAGCAACGTGCGGGGCCGCGCCCGCTCCGGTGACGGTGAGTCGGGAACCGGCGCGGACAACGCGAAGAGCTGGAAGACGTAGTGGTGCGGCCCGTGCCCCTTGACCGGCGCGGGACCGTGGTAGCCCCGGCCGATGGTGGATCGCAGCACCCGAACCCCGGGACCAGGCTCTTTCGCCGCCAGGGCACCGGTTTCCAGCGGTCCGGCCGACGGATCGGCCAGCGCGACGCAGTGCACGGCGGGCTTGCCCAGCGGGACGTCGACGTCTTCGACGACCACGAGGAGCTGGGCGGTGCCGGGCGGAAGCGTCGTCCAGGCCAGCTGGGGAGAGCGGTCCGCGCCGCCGACGTGCTTGGCGCACTGCTCCAGCGGCAGCGGGCCGCCGTCGTCGAAGTCCCGGCTGGTGAGTGTCAACTGGTCGGGCCCCTGGAGGTTGGGCAGGTTCCAGGCCAGGTGGGCGTCTCCGGCCCGGCGGTCGCGCAGGAGCCGGCCGAGCAGCGTCATCGGGTCGCCTCGACCATGCCGATGACCTCGGCGGTGGTGGCGGTTTCGCCGAGCTTGGGGAAGACGCGGTCGACGCTGTGCCGGTGGGCGACGGCGTCGGGGTCGGTCATCGCGTCGGTGGCCAGGACGACGTGGTAGCCGTGGTCGGCGCCCGAGCGCGCGGTCGACTCGACGCCGGAGCTGGTCGAGATGCCGGCGAGGACGATCTGGGTGACGCCCAGGTCCCGCAGGAGCGTGTCGAGCCCGGTGTCGTGGAACGCGCTGCGCCGCCGTTTGGTGATCAGGTGGTCGGTCGGCCGGACGTCGAGGTCGTCGACGAGGTCGGCCCAGCCGGCCGGCGGCGGGGCGGTGCTCGCGGCCCGGCCGGCGTCGGTGCGTCCCGGCGCGCGGCCGGTGACGTTGACCAGGACCACGGGCAGCTCGTGCCGCCGGAACTCGGCGGCCAGGTAGGCCGCCTGCTTGACGGCCGCGGTGACGGCGGGGTCGCGGTGGGCGTCGACGATCCCCTGTTGCAGGTCGATCACGACCAGCGCGGACCGCGAGTCGATGGTGGTCAGTGGCACGGTGGTTTTCTCCTGTGAGGGTCGGCTGGTGGCGCCGCGCAGCAGGGACGCGATCGCGGCGAGGAAGGCGAGGGCGGCACCGAAGGCGAACACGATGACCAGCCCCGAGTGGAAGGGCCCGGAGATCAGGTCCGGGAAGAACTCGCGTCCGGTCAGGGTTTCTCGCTGGTCAGCGGTCAGGCCGGCCAGGGTGCCGCTGGGTTCGAGCAGGTGCTGGATCGGGTTGACGCCCAGCTGGGCGGCGAACAGCGACGACACCGGCGGCAAGGCGCCGATCTGGCCCGCGACACCGGCCGGGACGCCCTGCTGCTGCAGGCCGGCGGTGAGCGTGTGCGGGAGGTCGCTCGCCAGTCCGGCGATCATCAGCGAGAAGAACACGCCGATGGAGACGGCGGTGCCGGAGTTCTGGAAGGTGGCGCGCATGCCCGAGGCCACGCCGCGCAGGTCCGCGGGCACGCTGCCCATGATCGACGACGAGTTGGGCGAGGCGAACATGCCGCTGGCGATCCCGTTGACCGCGATCAGCAGTGCGAACACCCCGTAGCCGAAGTCGATCGGCAGGAGCATCAGGCCCAGGAAGCTGGCCCCGAACAGCGCCGCGCCGCCGGTGGCCAGGCCCCGCGAGCCGAGCCGGTCGGACAGGTAACCGGAGACCGGTCCGGCCGCGAGGAACCCGGCCGTCAGCGGCAGCATGAAGATGCCGGCCCACAACGGGGTGCTCTCGTAGTCGTAACCGTGCCGGGGCAGCCAGATCCCCTGCAGCCAGATGATCAGCACGAACTGCATGCCGCCGCGGCAGATCGAGATGGCCAGGCCCGCCAGGTTGCCGAAGGTGAAGGCGCGCAAGCGGAAGAGGCTCAGCTGGATCATCGGGGCCTTGACGCGGTTCTCGATGACGACGAAGGCGGCCAGCAGCACCAGTCCCCCGGCGATCAGGACCTGGACGAGCGGGTTGCTCCAGCCCATGGTGTGGCCGCCGTGGGGCTGCAGCCCGAGGGTGATCGCGATCAGGACCGCGCTCAGGCCGACCGCGAAGGTGACGTTGCCCCACCAGTCGATCCGGCCGCCGCCGCGCTTCCCGGTCTCGCGCAGGGTGCGGTAGGCCCACACCGTGAAGAACACGCCGATGGGCACGTTCACCCAGAACACCGCGCGCCAGTCCCACGCCGCGAGCAGGCCGCCGGCAACCAGGCCGAGGAACATCCCGCCCAGGCCGGCCACCTGGTTGATGCCGAGGGCGAACCCGCGCTGCTCCTCCGGGAAGGCGTCGGTCAGGATCGCGGCCGAGTTCGCGGTCAGCATCGACCCGCCGACGGCCTGCAACACCCGCCAGGCGATCAGCCACGTGGCACCGCCGCCGCCGTCGAAAGGGTCGAAGGACAACAGGATCGAGGCGAAGGTGAAGACCGCGAAGCCGGCGTTGTAGATCCGGACCCGGCCGTACATGTCGCCCAGGCGGCCGACGGTGACCACGAGGACGGCCTGGACCAGCCGGTAGCCCATGATCATCCACAGCAGGTAGGCGATGTTGCCCGGGGCCAGCGGATCCAGGTGCACGCCCGTGAAGATCGAGGGCAGGGCGATCAGCACGATGGAACTGTCCAACGCGGACATGAAGACGGCGGCGGTCGTGTTGGTCAGCGCCGTCCACTTGTACCGGTCGCCGGCCGCGCGCGTCTCGGTCATCGGCGTGCTCCCTCGTGGTTTCGCGGTGTCAGAGGTGCTGGGCCAGCCGGTCCAGCAATGGCGCGGTCGCCGCGAGCCGCGCCAGCTCCGCCGGCGTGAACTCGCCACCGGTCAGGGCCCGCGCGATGAGCTCGGCGCGCGCGTTCCGCTTGTCCCGCAAGGCCTGCCGCCCCGCGTCGGTGACCAGCAGCACCACGCGCCGGCCGTCGTCCGGGTCCGGCCGGCGTTCGACGAGACCGCGCTCCCGCAACGCGCCGAGCGTCGCCCCCATCGCCTGCGCGGTGATCTGCGCTTCCCGGGCGAGCGCCGAGGAAGTCGTGGGACCCGAGCGGTCCAGAAGCGCCAGCGCGGAGCGCTCGGGCATCGTGAGGCCGCCCTCGGCGGGCACCTGCCGCACCCGTCGCACCAGCACGCTGACACTCGCCAGCAGGACGGCGGCAACCTCGCCGGGATCCGGATCAACGGTCATGTACTAAGGCTACCTTATCAACCTACCTTAGTAAATTCCGGGCGCTCTCACGTCGGCCTTGGCGAGGTGCGCGGCCGGTCCTACCCGGCGCTCGCCCGGGGTTCGTCCGGGACCACGACCAGGCTGACGACGCGCCGGACGCGGCCCTCGCGGACGTTCTCGAACCGCGAGACGACCGCCTTCTCGATCTCCTCGACCATGACGGCGAACTCTTCTTCCGTCAGCCACACCGCCGCCTGCCGGTAGACGACGCCGTCCGCGTGCGGGTCGGCGTCCGGGTGGGCCAGGTAGCGGTCGAAGTCCCCCAGCAGCGATGCCGCGAACGTCGTGTACGACCGCAGGTGGTCCTCCTTCGACATCGCCGCGCGCGCCTCGGGGTCGACCACCGCCTCCTCCTTGCGCACCCGGTAGCTGCGCTCGATCGTGCCGCGCACCCGCCGCTCCTGGGCCACCTCCAGCACCCCGGCCTCGGCCAGCACCGCGATCTGCCGGTACATCGTGGCCGGCGCCACGTCGGGGATGCGCTCGCGCAGCTGCGCGGTGGTCAGCGGATCGGCGTCGAACAGCGCTTGCAGGATGCGCATCCGGACGGGGTGCAGGAGGAGATCGGCGGTCGCCATGGACCAATGTTCTCACATGCGATACTGTTCTCACAGTCGAGAACATTTGCACGATCGAGAATGATGGGGGACGACTCATGCGGGACGTCGACACGACGGTCACCGCGGACGACGGACTGCCGCTGGCCGGCACCCTGACGCTGCCCGCGGGCGCCGGCCCGCACCCGGCCGTCCTGCTGCTGCACGGATCCGGACGGCTGGACCGGGACGCCGGCACCCGCCGGCTCCGCACGGGGGCCGGGCCCGCGCTGGCCGAAGCCCTTGCGCGCCAAGGGATCGCCTCGCTGCGTTACGACCGGCGCGGCGTCGGCGCCACCCCCGGCGACTGGCTCGCGACCGGGTTCGCCGACAACCGGCGCGACGCGGCCGCCGCCGTGCGCGCCCTGGCCGCCCGGCCGGACGTCCGGGCCGACGCCGTCGGCGTGGTCGGGCACAGCGAAGGCGCCCTCCACGCCATGGCCCTCGGCGCGCACGCCGACGTCGCCGCGGTGGTGCTGCTGGCCGGGTTCGCCCGTCTCGGCGAGGACGCCCTGCGGTGGCAGGCCGGGATGATCGTCCGCGACCTCCCCGCGTTCGTGCGACCGGCGCTGCGGGCCTTCGCCCGGCGACAGCTGACCCGGATCAAGACCACGGACGCCACCCGGGTCGCCGGGTTCCCGGTCAACGCCCGGTGGATGCGCGAACTGCTCGCCCACGACCCGCGCCCGGACCTCGCGGACATCCGGGTGCCCGTCCTGGCGATCACCGGCGGGAAGGACGTCCAGGTCGACGCCGCGGACCTGGCCGAGATCCGCCGGCTGGTGCCCGGCGAGGCCGAGGTCCACCGGATCCCCGACCTCACCCACCTGTTGCGCCGCGACGCCGGCCGCGCGTCGGTGCGGTCCTATCGCCGGCAGCTGCGCCGTCCCGTCGACGCCGACCTGCTCGCCCAGGTGTCCGGCTGGCTCGCAAACCGACTCGAGTAACTCTGAAAACGAATTGTTCCCGGGCTCGATGCTGTCCATTTTCGAACGAAAGGCACAAGCGTGACCACCATTTCCCCGGTTCGACGGAAAAGCGGGCTGACCCTTTTCTGGACCGTCACGTTCACGACGAGCTGGGCGTTCTGGCTCGTCGCGATCCTGCTCGGCGGACCGCCGACCAGCTCCCCCACCGTCGTGCCCTACCTGCTCGGCGGCTTCGGCCCGGTGTTCGGCGCGATCGCCGTCCGGGTGCGGCGCGCCCGCCGCGGTGAACCCGCCCCGGCGCACGCGGTCGGCTCCCGGCCGGGCGTGCGGTGGTTCTGGATACTTCCCTTGCTGGTACTGGCATCCGCGACCGTGGTGGCCGCCGTGCTGCTCGCCGACGTCCTCGGCGGTCCCCCGCTGAGCCTGACGGCGGGACAGCACCTGGTCACGACCGCCGGCGGACCCGTGGCCTTCGTGATCAGCATGCTGATCGGCGGTCCGCTGGCCGAGGAGCCCGGCTGGCGCGGCACGGCTTATCCGCGCCTGCGCGCGTCGATGACGCGCCTTCAGACCGGTTTGCTGCTGGGTGTCATCTGGGCCGTTTGGCACCTGCCGTTGTTCTTCATCACCGGCACGATCCAGGCCTCTTTCGGCCTGTTCAGCTTGAGCGGACTGCTGTTCATTCTCAGTGTCGTCCCGATGGGGCTGCTGACCGTTTTCGCCTACGAACGCGGTGGTGTTCCGGCGTCGATCGCGGTCCATTTCGGTGTCAACACGACCGTCGCGTTGCTGACCGTCAACGCGCCACCGGCGCAGGCGATCGTCCTGGTGGTGCAAGCCGTCGTCGCGCTCGTGTTGCTCGGCCGCGGTCCCCGCCCGGCGCGGGCCTGACGCGGCCGGAGCCGGCCGGCGGTCGCCGTCGAGGCGACCGCCGGCCTCTTGTCACCGGGCCGGGGTTCTGCCTACCATCATCCTCGCCACGCGGGTTGAAACGATTCATTTCGTCGGGGATCGACCGCCGCCCTGTCAACGGAGAGAGGAACGCGATGTCTTCGCGCCTGATGACGGCTTCGTTGGCCCTGCTGACCTTCCTGGTCCTGGGGGTGGCGCCCGTCGAGGCGGTTCCCGCGCTCGGCGACGTCCAGGCCGGTGGCCTGCAGGTCGAGCACCAGACCGACCCGCTCGGGGTCGACGTCGCCCGGCCGCGGTTCGGCTGGGCGCTGACCGCGAAGGACACCGCGCGTCAGTCGGCGTACCGGATCGTGGTGTCCACCGAGCCCAACGGGCCCGGGAACGTCTGGGACAGCGGCGAAGTGCGGTCGTCGCAGTCCTTCGACGTCACCTACGCCGGCCACGCCCTGAAGGCGCGGACCCGCTACTTCTGGCGCGTCCAGGTCTGGGACGCCGCCCGGCACGCTTCGCGGTGGAGTCCATCGGCGTCGTTCGAGACGGCGTTCCTGGCGCCGGGCGAGTTCCAAGGTGACTGGATCGGCGCGCAGACCACCGCGACGCCGCCGTCGCTGACCGGCGCGAGCTGGATCTGGTACCCCGAGGGGAATCCGGCCGACTCGGCACCCGTCGGCACGCGGTACTTCCGGCGCGCGTTCGACCTGCCCGCCGGCGACCGGATCACGTCGGCCCAGCTCGAGCTCACGGCCGACGACAGCTTCACCGTGTCCGTCAACGGACAGCAGGTCGCCGCCTCGCCGCACGTCGGCGACTCCTGGCGGACGGCGACCGTCGTCGACGTCTCGACGGCGCTGCGTCCCGGCCGCAACGTGATCGCGGCCGAGGCGACCAACGCCCAGCCCGGGCCGGCCGGCTTCCTCGGCAAGCTCCGGGTCGAAAGCTCGGGCGCCCCCTTCGAACTCGTCACCGACGCCTCCTGGAAGTCCGCGAACACCGCCGCGACCGGCTGGCAGCAACCGGACTTCGACGACGCGGCCTGGCCGCAGGCGCTGGTGGCCGCCGCGTACGGGTCCGGTCCGTGGGGCAGCTCGGTCTCCACGCCTCCCCCGCCGGAACCGCTGCTGCGCAACGAGTTCACCCTCACCAAGCCGATCAGGTCCGCGCGCGCGTACATCGCCGGTCTCGGGTACTACAAGCTCTACCTCAACGGCGCCAAGGTCGGGGACCACGAGCTCGACCCGGGGTTCACCGTCTACGACAAGACCGCGCTGTACACGACCTACGACGTCACCGCGGCCCTGCGCGCGGGCGGCAACGCGGTGGGCGTGAGCCTGGGCCGCGGGTACTACGCGATGACGAACCCCGACGAGTGGGTCGCTTCGCCGTGGCACAGCGAGCCCAAGCTGAAGCTCGAGCTCGACGTCACCTACCAGGACGGCAGCACCAAGCGGGTCACCAGCGACAACACCTGGAAGGTCGCCGACGGGCCGACGCGCACGGAGTCGCTCTGGTTCGGCGAGACCTACGACGCGCGGCTGGAGCGGCCGGGCTGGACCACCACCGGGTTCGACGCCACCGGCTGGCGGCCGGCACTGCCGGTGACCGGACCCGCCGGGACGCTGCGCGCGGAGGCGTTCCCACCCATCAAGGTGACCGACGACCTGCCGATCACCGCCGTCACCGCGCCGCGCGACGGCGTGCACGTCTACGACGTCGCCGGCCCGACCGCGGGCTGGGCGCGCGTCGGCCTGCGCGGGCCCGCCGGCGCCCAGGTGACGATCACCTACGGCGAGAAGCTGAACCCGGACGGCACGGTCGACAACGTCGGCGGGTTCGGCATGCAGCTGCAGTCCTACGCGTTCATCCTCAAGGGCGACGGGCTGGAGAGCTACCAGCCCAGCTACAGCTACGCGGGCTTCCGCTACGTCCAGGTCGCCGCGCCGGCGGGGGTCACCGTCGCCTCGGTCGACGCGGAGCGCGTCCACACGGCGGTCGCCACCACGGGCGACTTCACCAGCTCCAACCCGCTGCTCAACCGCTACGACGACGCCGAGGCGAACACGATCCTGAACAACCTGCACTCCGTCCCGACCGACACCCCGATGTACGAGAAGCGGCCCTACACCGCGGACGCGCACCTGTCGGCCGACTCGGCGATCGCCCACTTCGACATGCAGGACTTCTACGAGAACTGGATGCGCGAGCACCGCGACGACCAGAACCCGGACGGGTCGATCGGCCAGACCGTGCCCGCGACGGTCGGCGGCAAGCAGGTCAAGGACCCGGTCTGGTCGGCGAGCTTCGTCCTGATCACGTGGGACCTCTACTGGTACTACGGCGACACCCGCGCCCTCGCCGAGAACTACGACGCGATGAAGGCGTGGCTCGCCTTCTACGAGCAGGACATCGCGAAGACCGGGAACATCTACACCGGCTTCAGCTACGGCGACTGGCTCGCCCCCGGCGCCGCGAACCCGCCCGAGGGCACCCGGCTCTCCGGCACGGCCTACATCGACAAGACGGCCACGACCATGGCCAAGATCGCCCGCGCCCTGGGTCACGAAGCCGACGCCAAGCACTTCGACGCCTTCGCGGGCACAGTCGCGAACGCGCTCAACACGACGTTCCTCGACAAGGCGTCCGGCGCGTACTACGACGACCGCGCGGCCGGCTACCGCCAGACGTCGAACCTGCTGCCGCTGAGCCTCGGCATCGTCCCGGCGCCGAACCGCCCGGCCGTGGTCGCGAACCTCGTCAACGACGTCAAGACGCGCGGCGTCCACCTCAACACCGGGGCGCTGGGCACGAAGATCATCCTCCCGGCGCTCACCGACGCCGGGTACGGCGACCTCGCCTACCAGGTGGCGACGAACCCGACGTACCCCGGCTGGGGCTACTGGTTCACCGGTCTCGGCGCCACCACGATGTGGGAGGAGTGGCAGGCCACGTCGCGCTCGCACGACCACGCCTTCCTCGGCACCGTCGACGACTGGCTCTACCAGCGCGTCGCCGGGATCGAGCCGGCGGCGCCCGGCTACACGGCGGTCAAGATCCAGCCCCACCCGGTCGGCGACCTCACGACCGCGTCCGCCCACGTCGAGTCCCCGCTCGGCCAGGTGAGTTCGGCGTGGACCCGCGACCACGGCCGCTTCACCCTGCGCGCCGGAGTGCCGGTCGGAGCGACGGCCGAGATCTCGGTGCCGGCCCGCGACGCCCGCGCCGTCCAGGCACCCCCGGGCGCCCGGTTCGCGGGGACGCAGAACGGTTACGTCACCTACCGCGTCGGCTCGGGCGACTACGTCTTCCGCTCGACCGTGTGAGGACCGGCCGGGAACGGGTCAGCTGACCCCGTCACCCGCGTGACCCGGCCCGTCACCGACGTGATCAGGGCCGGAACTCGCGTGATCAGGGCCGTGACTCGCGTGATTGGGCCCGGAAGTCGCGAGTTCCGGCTTCGATCACGTGGGTTACGGGCTCGGTCACGTGAGTTACGGGCTCAGCGCAGCGTGCCGGTGGCGGTTTGCCGTCCGTGGCGGTCGCGGACGGCCGTCGTGACGCCGTCCGCCGCGATGTCGGCGCGGGCGATCAGGCCCTGGTGGTCGAACAGCGGCGAGACAAGGCGGTAGTCGAAGGTCCGGTCGCCCTTGCGGCCCATCGCGCGGGCGGCTTCCGCCATCGCCAGGGCCTGGAGCGGGCCGTGGGTGAGCAGGCCCGGATAGCCCTCGACGTCGCGGCTGTAGTCGCGGTCGTAGTGGATGCGGTGGGCGTTGTAGGTCAGGGCGGAGAAGCGGAACAGCAGCGTCGGCGTCACGTCGAGCGCCCGGTCGCCGGCGGCGGGCGGGACGACCGGGCCGTCTTCGGGCAGGCTCGGTAGGCCGGCTTCGCGGTAGACGACGTCCTGCCGCTCGTCGACCACGACCTGCCCGCGCTGCGAGATCCGGTGCGCGACGACGACGAACGTCAGCGCACCCGACCGGCCGTGTTTCTCCGTCTTGGACAGGACTTCCGAGTGCCGGGTCGCGGGTTCGCCGCAGCGCAGCGCCCCGGACGTCCGGACCCGGCCGCCCGCCCACATGCGACGTCGTCCCGGTCCCGACGGGGCGAGGACCCCGCCGCGCACCGGGTGCCCGTCAGGGCCGAGATCCGCCTGAGCGGGGCGCTCCAGCAGGTACAACCAGTGCCACAGCAACGGAAGCCCGGCCTCGACGTCCGGCAGCGGCACCCCGAGCAACGCGGCGAGCGCCTCGGCCGGTTCCGGCTGGATCAACTCCATGTGTCTCCTTCCGCGCGAGGGTTCAGGACAGGATCGGGTGCCGCTTGACGAGCTGGCGCGCGATCACGTTCCGCTGGATCTCGTTGGTGCCCTCGCCGACGATCATCAGCGGCGCGTCGCGGAAGTACCGCTCGACGTCGAACTCGGTGGAATAGCCGTACCCGCCGTGGATCCGCACCGCGTCGAGGGCGATCTCCATGGCCGTCTCCGACGCGAACAGCTTCGCCATCCCGGCTTCCAGGTCGGCGCGCTCGCCGGAGTCGTACCGGCGGGCGGCGTGGTGCACCAGCTGGCGCGCGGCCTCGAGCTTGGTGGCCATGTCCGCCAGGAGGTTGCCGACGGACTGGTGCTGCCAGATCGGCTTGCCGAAACTCTCGCGTTCCTGGGCGTAGCGCAGGGAGTCTTCGAGGGCGGCGCGCCCGACACCCAGCGCCCGGCAGGCGACCTGGATGCGGCCGATCTCCAGCCCTCGCATCATCTGCGTGAACCCGCGGCCTTCCGTCCCGCCGAGCAGCGCCGTCGCCGGGACGCGGTAGTCGTCGAAGGCCAGTTCGCAGCTCTCGACGCCCTTGTAGCCCAGCTTCGGCAGGTCGCGCGAGACGTGGAAGCCGGGGCCGGGCTCGGCGAGCAGGATGCTGATGCCGCTGTGCGCCGGGTCCGCCGCGGGATCGGTCTTGCACAGCAGGGCGATGAGCTGGGAGCGGCGGGCGTTCGTGATCCACGTCTTCGCGCCGTCGACGACGTAGGCGTCGCCGTCGCGGCGGGCGGTGGTGCGCAGAGCCTGCAGGTCGGAGCCGCCGCCGGGTTCGGTCAGGGCCATCGTCGCGCGGATCTCGCCGGTCGCCATCTTCGGCAGGTAGGCGTCCCGCTGCTCCGGCGTCCCGTGGTCGAGCAGCAGCTTCGCCACGACGGTGTGCCCGCCCATCGCGCCGGCCAGGCTCATCCAGCCGCGGGCGAGCTCCTCGGTGACGGCGGCGTAGCACCGCGCGGACACGTGCGCCTCGCCCCACGGCCCGGGGATCGCGAGGCCGAAGATGCCCATCGCCTTCATCTGCTCGATGAGCTGCTCCGGGTAGACGTCGCCGTGGTCGAGCTCCCGCGCCACGGGCCGCACTTCGCGGTCGACGAACTCCCCCACCAGCGCGACGATCGCCACTTCCTCTTCGGTGAGCCCGTCCATGACGACTTCCTCTCTGTGGCCGGCCTGCCAGGTAATGGTGGCCCAGCCGGCGGGTGAACGTGCACCAGCCGCCCGTTCCGCGGCGGCGGGGTGCTCCCGCCGGGGATCAGCGCGTAGACCCGGGCCACACCCACGAAGATCCACCTGTATCGTGAATCAAGCAGTTGCTTTAAACGCTGGAAGGGGACCCATGACCGGCTTCCGGGCTCGGCGGCTGACCCGGCCCGCACCCCTGCGGGGGTCGAACGGCATCGCCTTCGGGCCGGATGGGCGCCTGTACGCGGCGCAGTTCCTGGCCGGGCAGATCAGCGCCGTCGACCTCGCCTCCGGTGACGTCGAGGTGATCGTGCCGGCCGGCGGGCCGGTGCAAGCGCCCGACGACCTCGCCTTCGGCGCGGACGGCTCGATGTACGTCACCGACCTGGTCCCCGGCCGGGTCTGGCGACGCCGGCCCGACGGCACGTTCAGCCTGGTCACCGACCAGGTGCGGCTGCCCAACGGGATCGCCTGCGTCGGCGACCGGCTGTTCGTCAACGAGATGATCCCGGGCGGGCGCCTGCTGGAGCTGCGCGACGACGGGCCCGTGGTGCTCACCGGCGGGCTCGCCATGGGCAACGCCATGCAGCTCGGCCCGGACGGCCACCTCTACTACCCGCACATGATGACCGGCGAGGTCTTCCGGATCCCGCCCGACGGCGGCGAGCCGGAGCTCGTCGCCGCGAACGTGCACGAGCCCGTCGCCGTCCGCTTCGACCAGGCCGGCGTGCTGCTGGTGCTCTCCCGTGGTGTCGCCGGCATCGTCACCCGCGTCGACCTGCACGGCGCCGGCACCGAATCCCTCGTCACCAGCGGGATTCCCGGGCTCGACAACGCCGCGTTCGACGACGGGAACCGGATGTACGTCTCCAGCTACACCGGCGGCGGCATCACCGAGCTGCACCCCGACGGGCGCACCCGTGAGATCACGCCCCGCGGCCTCGCCGGCCCGTTCGGGGTGACGATCGACCTCGGCGGCGGCGTGCACACCGCCGACCACTACCGCGTCGCCCGCCCGCGCACGCCGGACGACGACGTCGCCACCACCGGGCTGCTCACCTTCGCCCACGGCATCACCGCCGACGGCGACCTGCTCCACCTCACCTCGCAGTACGGCCAGGTCCGGACGTACGACCGGACGACGCGGGCCGTGCGCACCCGGGCGTCCGGGCTGGACCAGCCGCTGGGGATCGCGCTGCGCCAGGACGGCGTGCTCGTGGTCGCCGAGGCCGGGGCCGGGCGGGTGCGGACCATCGACGCCGACGACACCGTCGGCGTGCTCGCCGAGGGACTCGGCCGCCCGGTCGACGTCGCGGTGGCCGGCGACGGGCGCTGGTACGTCAGCGACGAGGACCGCGGCGCGGTGTACCGGCTCGACGGGGAGACGCCGGCCGTGCTCGCCGACGGGCTCGACCGTCCACAGGGGATCGTCGTGAGCGACGGCCGGTTGTTCGTCGCCGAAACCGGGCGGAACCAGGTCATCGAGATCGACCTGGTGACCGGGGAAAGCCGGACCGTGGCGGACCTTCCCGGGACCGGACCGTCCACAAGGGACCAACCCGCGCTGTTCACCCACGGCATGCCCGGCGTGCCGCGGCCGTTCGCCGGCCTCGCCGCGGCGGCCGACCACAGCCTCTACCTCGCCGCCGACGGCGTTCTCCTGCACCTCACCCCCGCGGAAACGCCGTGACCGCGCCGGGACGCCGGCAGATCCTCCAGGCGCTCACCGGCCTGCTGCTCGCCCTGTTCGTCTCGACGCTGAGCAGCACCGTGGTCGCCACCGCGCTGCCCCGGATGCTGCGCGACCTGCACGGCTCGCCCACCCAGTACGCCTGGGTCGTCACCGCGACCCTGCTCGCCGCCACCGCCGCGACGCCGATCTGGGGCAAGCTCGCCGACCTCTACAGCAAGAAGACCCTCATCCAGCTCACCGCCGGCGTGTTCATCGCCGGTTCGATCGCCGCGGGCCTGGCCCAGGACGCGGGGCAGCTGATCGGCGCCCGCGCGCTGCAGGGCATCGGCGTCGGTGGCCTGCAGTCGCTGGTGCAGATCGCCATCGCCACGATGATCCCGCCCCGCGAACGCGGCCGGTACGCCGGTTACCAGAGCAGCGTCACGGCGTTGTCCACGATCGGCGGGCCGCTGCTGGGCGGCTACCTCGTCGACACGTCGTGGCTGGGCTGGCGGTGGTGCTTCTTCATCGGCGTGCCCTTCGCGGTCGTCGCCATGATCCTGCTGCAGCTGACCTTGCGCCTGCCCGTCGTGCGTCGCGACAACGTCCGCATCGACTACTGGGGCGCGACCCTGATCACCGGCGGGGTGAGCCTGCTGCTGATCTGGGTGTCGTTCGCCGGCGACTCGTTCGCCTGGGTCTCGTGGCCGAGCGCCGTGATGGTCGGTGGCACCCTGGTGCTGCTCGCGCTGGCCGTCCGGGTCGAGCTGCGCGCCGCCGAACCCGTGGTGCCGCCCCGCATCATCCGGCAGCGCACCACCGCGCTGGCCGTGCTCGGCAGCCTCGCCGCCGGCACCGCGATGTACGGCGCCGCCGTCTTCCTCAGCCAGTACTTCCAGGTCAGCCGCGGGCACTCCCCCACCGAGGCCGGGCTGCTGACCATCCCGATGATGGCGGGCATCCTGGTCTTCTCGATCGTCGCCGGCCGCCGGATCAGCCGCACCGGCCGGCTGAAGCCGTTCCTCGTCACCGGTGCCGTCAGTCTCGCCGCCGGGTTCGCCGGGCTGGGGCTCATCGACGAGCACACGCCGCTGGTCCTCATCGGCGTGGCCATGCTCCTGATCGGCGCCGGGGTCGGCATGACGTTGCAGAACTTCGTCCTCGTCGTGCAGAACGTCGTGCCGCTGCAGGACATCGGCGCGGCGAGCGCCACCGTGTCGTTCTTCCGGTCGCTGGGCGGCACGATCGGCGTCGCCGTGCTCGGCGCGATCCTCGCCCACCAGGTCGCCGGCAGCACAGCCGAAGGTGTCCCGGCGCCGGCCGCCTACGGGGCCGCCACCGGGCACATCTTCGCCATCTCCGCGGGCGTCGCGCTGCTGGGCGTGCTCGCGGCGGTCCTGCTCAAGCCGGTTGTGCTGCGCACCAGCCTGGACGTGCCCGCCCCGGCGAAGGACTCGTCCACGACCGGGTGACGTAAACGTTTGCGGGCCCAGCCGGGTTCACGCCGGCCGGGCCCGCAAACGCGTCGATCAGGAGGTTTCCGCCGCGCAGGACGTGTCGTGCGCCGGGCGCTCGCCCGTGACCAGGAAGTCGGTCACCGCGGTGTTGCCGCACTTGTTCGGGGCGACCACGTAAGCGCCGTGGCCACCCTGGTCGATGGTGACCATCCGGGCCCGGTCACCGAACGCCGCGCGCAGCTTGCGGGCGTTCACCAGCGGGGTGCCCGGGTCGCGCCGGTTCTGCACCAGCAGGACGTTCGACGGCCCGTTCCCGGTGATCCGCACCTTCGGCTCCGCCGCCGGGGCCTGCCAGTACGCGCACGCCGAGATGTTCGCCGAAGCCGCGCCGAGCATCGGGTAGCGGACCCGGTCGACCGCGACGTCACGCTGGTAGCCCGCCACCGACTTCGGCCAGACCGAGTCGGTGCAGATGACGGCGAACCGGGCGGCGAAGGCGTTCTCCGTGGCGGCCTCCCCGGCCAGCGTCGGCACCTTGCCCTGGTCCAGCGACTGCCACGCGGCCGCCAGCATGGGGAACGAGGTGTCGCCGTAGGTGAAGCTGAAGTTCAGCCCGCGGAAGATCCCGCCGGTGAACTCGCCGACCGGCTTCTTGTCCAAGCGGGCGGCCAGGTCGTAGAACTTCGCCGTCACCTGGGCGGGCGTGGAGCCCAGCCCGTACTCCGGGTGCGCCGCGGCGAACTTCGCGAAGTCCGGGAACCGGTCTTCCAGGCCCCGGCCGAACGCCCGCATCGCGTCGACGTCGTAGCCGTCCGGCCCGAGGTTGCTGTCCAGCACGATCCGGTCGCTGCGCCGCGGGAACATCGTCGTGTACACCGCGCCCAGGTACGTGCCGTACGAGCCGCCCAGGTAGGAAACCTGGGTCTCGCCCAGCGCCTCGCGGATGCGGTCCATGTCCCGCGCGGTGTTCGCCGTGGTCACGTGCGGCAGCATCCACCCGGTCTTCGAGGTCGCGCACTGCTCGGCTTCCGCCTTCGCGACCTGCGCCTGCTTCACGACGTCGGCCGCGTCCTTCGCGTAGGGCAGGTTGCCGATCGCCTGCTGCTCCGGCGTCAGGTCGCAGGTCACCGGCGTGCTGTGCCCGACGCCGCGCGGGTCGAACCCGATCACGTCGTACGCGTCGCGCACGCTCTGCGGCAGCGGGGCCGGCAATCCCCGGAGTGTCATCAGCTGCGGGTAGTCCCAGCCCCCGACGCCGGGCCCGCCCGGGTTCGTCAGCAGCACCCCGCGCCGCTTCTCCGGGTTCTTGCTCGGCATCTTCGAAACCAGGAGGTCGATCTGGCGCCCGCCCGGGTCCCGGTAGTCCAGCGGCACCTTCAGCGTCGTGCACTGCAGGTCCGGGGTGGGGAACGTGGTGGCCGGACAGGTTCCCCACTTCAGGGTGGCCGGCGGCGACGGCGCGGCGGACGCGCTCGGCACCAGGGCCGTCGCGGCGACCGCGGCGATCGCCGCGGCCAGCAAGAACTTCTTCATCGGTGTCCCTTCTCGTGGCGCCCCCTCGGCGCCAGGCGATGGTCGAATCCCATCGCGGACAGGGCTCACCGAACAGTGCGAAGGCATCACCAGCGCACGTGACGTGACGTCACTGGTGGCGTTGCCTCGAGTGCGGGACGCTGGGCCCGGCCGCGGTGTGCACGCCGACCGCGTCCGACAGCCGCGCGTAGACGGGGACACGCACGTCGAGGGCGAACAGGCGCAGCACCCGGTTGACGGAGAAGGAGCGCGTCACGAGGGCGATCCGGCGCTGTTCGGCCCGGGCGCGGGCCGCGGCGCCTTCCAGGACGCGCACGCCGGCGATGCCCAGGACGGGGACGTCCGACAGGTCGACCACCGTCGTCGCGGGCAGGTCCCGCCAGAGAGCGCGCTGCAGCAGCCACGCCGTGGTCCCGTCGAGGATGCCGGCCGCGGCGACCACCAGCACCCCGGCCCCGGCTTCGCTCTGGCGCACCAGCAGCCGCGGCCCGGCGGGCCGAGGCTCCCGATCGGCAGGCGTTCCAGGGAATGGCTGTGCAGGAATCATGGCGCGGTCTCCCGGAGGCGTGGACAGAACCGTCCGCGCGGGGCCTGGGCGCCGACCTTCACTCTCCCGCCACCGTAATGCCCGCGACGGCGCGTCACAAACGCTGACGACGGGTGAGCGGCCAGGTCAACCCGTGCGGCCGACACGGTTCGCCCGGTCGGCTGACGCCCGTGACCGTACGGTGATGCGCCGGCCGGTCCCGGTAGCCGTGATCACCACGCCTCGAACACTGTCCTAAGTGGACTAGTGCGCCACGCGGAGCGGTGCGCTGACGTCGTGCAGGTACCGCAGGACGTAGTAGTACGTTTTGAACAACCCGCACTGGGCGTAGTCGATCCCGTGGTCGTCGCAGAACTTCCGCACCAGCGGCTGCGCGCGGCGCAGGTTGACCCGCGGCATGCTCGGGAACAGGTGGTGCTCGATCTGGTAGTTCAACCCGCCGAGGGTGAAGTCCACCCACGGGCCGCCGCGGACGTTGCGGCTGGTGAGCACCTGCTTGCGCAGGAAGTCGAGCTTCGTCTTGTCGGTGTAGGTGGGCATCCCCTTGTGGCCCGGCGCGAACGAGCAGCCCATGTACACGCCCCACAGCCCTTGGTGCACGGCGATGAACGCCAGCGCCACCGGCGGGGACAGCACCACGAACACCGCACCGAGGTAGCCGCCGATGTGGGCGAAGAGCAACACCGCTTCGAGCCGGCGGTGCTTGACCTCGTCGTCGCGCACGGCCTGGATGCCGGCCCAGTGCAGGCTCAGCCCTTCCAGCAGCAGCAACGGGAAGAACAGGAACGCCTGGTACTTCGACGTCCAGCGCACGAGCCCGCGCTTGTTACCCGTCTGCCCGCGGGTGAAGGCGAGCAGCGGGATGTCGATGTCGGGGTCCTCGTCCTCGTGGTTGGGGCCGGCGTGGTGGCGGGTGTGCTTGCCCATCCACCAGCCGTAGCTCATGCCGACGATCCCGCCGAGGGCGTAACCCAGCCGGTCGTTGGCCCGGCCGGTGCGGAAGATCTGGTTGTGCCCCGCGTCGTGGCCGAGGAACGCGATCTGGGCGAACATCACGGCGAAGAACACCGCGGTCGCCAGCTGCCACCACGAGTCGCCCAGCAGCACGAACGCCACGCAGCCGCCCGCAAAGGCGAGCAGTGTGAGGCTGATTTTCACCGCGTAGTAACCGTAACGCCGGTCGAGCAGCCCTTCGCTGCGCACCAGGCGGCCGAGATCACCGAAGTCGTTGCGCGACGTCGCGCGCGCGCCGGCCTCGGCGCTCGTCGGAGACGTAGTCATGTGTTTCCTTCCCAGTCCTGCGGCGCCGAGGACCGGGGCGACGACTTGCCTACCCGCGGCGGATTCCCGGACGCGGCTCGCGCTAAACAAGATCACGCTGTGCCGCGCCTCTCCGGTCCCGTTTATCGGGGAACCGTCCGGGTAGCCGACAGCACTACAGACCGATGTCCGCGTCGGTGCCGCCGAGGCACGGATTTGCCTCTACCCCCGGAGGTTCGCATGACCCAGGACCACGACCAGTCACCGCCGCAGCAGGACAGCGAGTCGCCCCCGACGCCGGAAGCGGCGGAGGACGAAGCTCGCGAGGCGGCCGCTCCCCCGGTTCCGCCCGTGGCGCCCTACTCGGCCGCGCCGCCGCCCTCGGCGCCGCCCGTGGCACCGGCCGCGACGCCACCCGTCGCGCCTTACTCGGCTGCGGCCGGACCGGGCGGGTTCGCCGCACCGCAGCCGCCGGAACCGCCGGAACATTCCTGACCCACGGCCCGGGGCCGCGTCACTCGCCCATCACCAGGCCTTCGATCGTGTGCTTCTGGGTGATGGGCGTCAGGGTGCCGACGATCGGGCAGCGCAGGTGGGCGCGCAGGGACGCCGGCAGCGACGCCCAGTACCCGCGCGTCACGGCGGTGTCGTGGTGGGCGTCGTGGCCCGCGCCCGGCGCGTCGAGGCCCAGCACGAGGACCGGACGGGCCTTCTTCGACCGGTTCGCGGTGCCGCGGTGGACGGTCAGCGCCGACCGGATCGAGATGTCGCCCATCTTCGGGAACTTGCGCGTCGCGCGCTCCCGGTAGCGCGGGTAGGTCTCACGCGCCGGGAACATGCCGTGCTCGAACGCGCCGCCGTCGTCCCGGTGCGTGCCGGGGGCGATCTCGAACGGCCCCATGTCCGGTTCGGTGTCGACGGCGGTGACGTTGACGGCGAGCGAGGTCAACGCGGTCCCCTCCGGGGCCGGGAAGTCGCGGTGCCACGGCTGGTCGGCCGCGCCGGCCAGCGGGACGTCGAAGCCGACCTCGACGATCCGGTACTCCGGGCCCAGCACCGCCTCGGCGATCGCGGTGATCCACGGGTGGGTGGCCAGGTCGGCGAACCCGCGCAGCTGCTCCGGGTGGATCTCGACGTAGAAGCGGTTCGGGCCGCGGCCGACGGCACCGCCGCGCCGGGCGCGGGCCTCGGCGAACGCGGTGTCGATGTCCTCGCCGAGCCGCGTCACCCAGTCGCGGGTGAAGGCGCCCGGGAGGCCGATGATGCCGTCCTCGTGCAGGCGCTCGGTGTGGGACTCGACTTCGGTGGCGGTGAACGGGGTCATCGGGGCCTCCTCACGGCGTGGCACTCAGTTTGCAACGTGGCATGCCACGTTGCAAGGGTTAAGGTATGAGGATGAGCCCGAAGCTGCGTGACGTGGCCGAGCACGCCGGGGTGTCGGTGCGGACGGTGTCCAACGTCGTCAACGGGTTCCGCTACGTCGCCCCGGCGACCCGGGAGCGGGTGCAGGCGAGCATCGACGCGCTCGGCTACCTGCCGAACCTGGCCGCCCGGACGCTGCGCCGCGGCCGCACCGGCCTGGTGGCGCTGGTGATCCCCGAGATCGACTCGCCGTACTTCGCCGAGCTGGCCGCGCGGACCGTGCGCATCGCCGGCGCCCGGGGGCTGACGGTGCTCATCGACCAGACCGACGGCGACGCCGAGCGCGAGAAGCAGCTGCTGCACGGCAAGCGGAGCCAGCTCGTCGACGGCGTGCTGTTCAGCCCGTGGGCGGTGGCGCCCGCGGAGCTGGCCGCCCGCACCGACACGGTTCCCCTGGTGCTGCTGGGCGAGCACGACGGCACGGCGGGCGTCGACCACGTCGCGATCGACAACGTCGCGGCCGCGCGCGAGGCGACCGGGCACCTGCTGGCGTCGGGACGCCGGCGCGTCGCGGCGGTCGGCATCCAGCCGGAGTCCCTGAACGCGACCGCCCGCCAGCGGCTCGCGGGCTACCGGGCCGCGCTGGCCGGCGCGGGTCTGCCGGCCGACCCGGAGCTGGAGGTGCCGGTCCCGCGGCTGCACCGCGCCGACGGCCACCGCGCGATGCTGCGGCTGCTGGACCTGCCGCAGCCCCCGGACGCGGTGTTCTGCTTCACCGACGAACTGGCGCTGGGCGCCCTGCGCGCGGCGGCCGACCGGGGCGTCGCGGTGCCGGATTCCCTGGCGCTGGTGGGGTTCGACGACATCGAGGACGGCCGCTACAGCGTCCCGTCGCTCACGACGGTGGCCCCGGACAAGGACCGCATCGCCGAGCTGGCCCTGGACCGCCTCACCCGGCAGGCGGGCGCGGCGGAACCACCGCGGTCGATCATCGCGCCGCACCGCCTGGTCGTGCGCGGCACGAGCTGACCGGCCGCGGGGACCGGTCGATCGGCGCGCCCCACCAACTGACCGAGCGCGGCACGAACCGACCGGCCCGGCCGGTCCACTGTGGATGGTCGGGACAGCCGCGCTCCGCAGGCGGACATCCGGCCCACGCGGCCGGACGGCCGAGACCTACGCTCGCCGGCCGCGGGGACCGGTCCCCGCAGCGGCGGGATACAACCTGCCGATTGATCCACCGCGCGGTGCGCGACCCGGGCAAGACCGTAAGGAAGCAGCACATGACTCATCTCGCCCGCCGGATGTTCGAGCTCCTCGAGCCGATCTGCCTGGTCACCTTCTTCGCCGACGAGAGCAACGAGGAGCAGGCCGCGCTCGGCCACCGCACCTACTGGGACGGTTACTTCGCCGGCCGGGCCGCGCCGCTGGGGCGGGTGCCGGCGCAGGTCGTGCACGCGGCGTTCTACAACTTCGCCGACGGCGAGGCCGCGCGGCACATCCCGAGCGCGTGGGAGACGATCCCGCCCGAGGCGTCGCTCGCCGCGCGGGAGCGGGGCAGCGCGGCGTCCCTGCGGCGGATCCTCGGCGACGAGCTGGCCGGCTCCCCGGGCCTGGTGCGCGCCGCCGACCTGATGACCAAGGCCGCGACGAGCGCGCCCACCGCGGGCCGGGTGATGTACGCCGGGATGCGCACCGTCGCGGTGCCGGGCGACCCGGTCGCCCGGCTGTGGCACTCCGCGACCATGCTTCGCGAGCACCGCGGTGACGGGCACATCGCCGCGCTCGTCGGCGCGGGCATCGGCGGCACGGAGTCGCACGTGCTCAGCGCGCTGGACATGGACATCCACCCGGCGGAGTCGTTCGGGCGCATCCACCACCTGCCGAAGGAGCGGCTGGCCGAGGTCATGGCGGGCTTGCGCAAGCGCGGGCTGGTCGACGCCGAGGGCCGGTTCACCGACGCGGGCCGCGAGACCAAGTACCGCATCGAAGCCCTGACCGACGCTCTCGCCGCCCCGCCGTACGAAGCCCTGTCCCCCGCCGAACTCGACGAGCTGATCACCGAACTGGAACCCATCACCGCGCGGCTGGTGGCCACGGGATCCCAGTGACGACAGGGTTTCAGCCGACGACGACCGGGACGTCGGTCAGCGCCCGGATCGCCGCGGCGATCTCTTCGGGCGACGCGTCGACGGTGTTGGTGAACACGACGAAGGAACTGCCGTAGCGCTTCGCGTGCGATTGCGCGAATCGGTTGGACGTCGTGCTGCGCCGGGACATCGCGTCGAAGACCGCGATCGCGGGCACTGTCGCCCGGTCGCGGGGCACGAACGCCACCACCCGGCCCGGGGCCGGGGCCGGGAAGAACAGCCAGCGGGGCTTGAGCCGGCTGATCCGCACCTCCGCGAGCGCCGGCCACGGCACCGTGGCGAACCCCCGCGCTTCGACGCCGTCCGGGCCGCACCGCAGCTGCCACGGCTTGCCGCGGGTCCGCACCAGCGAAACCCCGCTCAGAGCCAGCGCCACGACGAACACCGCGGGACACGCGATCGCCAGCCACGGTGCCAGCAGGCCGCGCAGCGCGATGAAGACCTCGAACGCGAGGAACACGATCAGCAGGCCGAGGGACGGCAACTGTCCCTTGATCGACGGTCTCAGCAGCAATTCCCGCGACTCCCCCATGCCGTCATCATGCCCGAAGGAACTCACGGATGGCCCGGACCACCTCACCCGGTGCCTGTTCGGCCTGGTGGTGTCCGGAATGGACGTCGACGCCGCGGAGTTCGCCGGCGATCCAGGGGCGCCAGATCTCGAGGGGGTCGCCGTGGATGTCGATGTCGTCCTCGGTCGCGGCCAGCAGCAGGGTCGGGCAGCGCACCTGGCGCCCGGCCGCGCGGTCGGCCTCCTCGTGCTCGCGGTCGATCCGCAGGCCGGCGCGGTAGTCCTCGCACATGCCGTGGACGACGGCGGGGTCCCGCAGCGCCGCCCAGACGTCGGCGTGGTTGTCCTCGCCCATCTCGTACGGCAGCGGCGTGCGGTACCAGGCGCCGGGGTCGGCGTTGATGACCCGCTCGGCGGGTTTGTCGGTCTGGGCCAGGAACCACCAGTGCCACCACGCGCGGACGAAGTCCTCGTTGAGCCGTTCGAGGTGCTCGCTGACGGGCAGCCCGTCCATCACGACGAGCCGGTCGATGGTGCCCGGGTGGTCCATCGCGGCCCGGAAGGCGACGAGCGAACCGCGGTCGTGGCCGACGATCGAGAACCGCTCGTGCCCGAGGTGGCGCATCAGGGCCACGATGTCGCCGGCCATCGCCCGCTTGGCCGACTGCGTGTGCCCGGGCTCGTCCGGCGGCAGCGTCGACTGCCCGTAGCCGCGCAGGTCGGGGCAGACGACGAAGTGGTCGTCGGCCAGCTCCGGCGCGACCCGGTGCCAGGTGGTGTGGGTCCGGGGGTGGCCGTGGACCAGGACCACCGGCGTCCCCGACCCGCCGTGCCGCACCCGCAACCGCACCGGCCCGACGTCGACGGTCTCCAGCGTGAAGCCACTGAACACGCGTGCTCCTCTCCCGCGAAACGGCGCACTGCCGCTCTGACGGACTACCCATCCGCTCCGCGCCGTAACGGGCCGCCGGTGACTGTCCGGTTCCTGACAAAAGCCTGGCGATCAGCACGTCTTGACCCTGCGCGGATCCGGGTCGTAGGCTCAGCGGACTTCGATTGAAACGTTATAAGTCCGGTTCTGGACGCGGGTTCGTCGCGCGCAGAATTCCGAGAGGATCACGCATGCCCCTGCTCACCGGCGAGCACCGGCCCGGCCGTTCACGGCGACGTTGGACCGCTGGGGTACTGGCGGCGCTGCTCCTCACCCCGGCTGTGCCCGCGGCCGCGGCGGAATCACCCCAGGCGGCCTGCCCGTGGCTCGGATCCACAGCCGCGCCGGCCGAGCGGGCCGCACAGGTGCTGGCGCAGATGACCACCGACGAGAAGCTGTCGATGACGCACGGCTCCCAGCTCCCCGGGTACGCCGGTGTGGTGGCCCCGATCCCCCGGCTGTGCGTGCCCGCGCTGAACCTGAACGACGGCGGTGCCGGCGTGGTCATGGGCGGGACGACGGCGCTGCCGGCCCCGGTGGCCGCCGCGGCGAGCTGGGACCCGGCCGCCGAACTGGCCTACGGCAAGGTCGTCGGCGCCGAGGCCAAGACGAAGGGCGTCGGCGTCAACCTCGGGCCCGACGTCAACCTCGTGCGCGACCCGCGCGGCGGGCGCGTCTTCGAGATGGCGGGCGAGGACCCCTACCTGGCCGGCGCGATGGCGACGCAATACGTCCAGGGCGTGCAGTCCCACGACGTGATGACCGACCTCAAGCACCTGGTGGCCAACGACACCGAGCAGAACCGCAACAACGCCGACGCGATCATCGACGAGCGCACCCTCAACGAGATCTACTACCCGGCGTTCAAGCAGGCGGTGCAGCAGGGCAACGCGGCGTCCATCATGGCCGCCACCAGTCTCGTGAACGGCGTGCACGCCAACGAAAACGCCACCCTGCTCAAGGACACGGCCAAGCAGGACTGGGGCTTCGACGGCTTCGTCGTCACCGACTGGGACGGCGCCCGCAGCACCGTGCAAGCGGCGAACGCCGAACTCGACCTGACCATGCCCACCCCGGGCAACTTCGGGCAGCCCCTGGCCGACGCCGTCCGCTCCGGAGCGGTCAGCATGGCCGTGCTCAACGACAAGGTCGCCCGGCTGCTGACCGAGGAGTTCGCCTACGGCCTCTTCGACACCGCCGCCGGATCGCCGGCCGCGACGGCCACCACCCCCGAGCACGTCGCCACGGCCCGCGACATCGCGGCGGCGGGCACCGTCCTGATGAAGAACCAGGGCGGCGTCCTCCCGCTGAACCCCTCGGCGACGCCGTCGGTCGCGGTGCTCGGGGCAGCCGCGAAGGGACGCGCCGATCACCGGCGGTGGCGGCAGTTCGCACGTCCCGGTCGACCCGTCGGCGGTCGTCACCGTCGCCGACGGCATCGCCGCCCGGCTGGGCACCGCGGGCCGCGTCGACTACGCCGGTTCCTGGGCGGCGAGCGCGTCGTCCTCGGCGAGCGCGGGCGACCAGCCGCGCAACATGGTCGACGGCAACCCGGCGACCCGGTGGTCCAGCGGCGTCCCGATGGCGCCCGGGCAGTGGGTTTCGGTCGACACCGGCGCGCTCCACCCGATCGACCGGGTCACGATCGACGCGGGCAACGGCACCGACTACGCCCGCGGCTACGAGGTCTCCCTCTCCACCGACGGGACGTCGTGGGGTGCCCCGGTCGCGGCCGACACGGGTACCGGCCAGCTGATCACGGCGACGTTCCCGGTCCAGCAGGCGCGGTACGTCAAGGTCGCGCAGACCGGCACGGCGAGCAGCTGGTGGTCGATCACCGAACTGAACATCTACAGCGGCGGCACCCCCTTGGCGCACAACGGGCTCACCGTGCCGGGCGTGACCGACAAGCTGCCGACCGTCCCGGCGGCGCAGTTCAGCACCACAAGCGGGCAGCCGGGCCTGACCACCGAGTACTTCAACAACCTCGACCTGTCGGGCAAGCCGGCGCTGACGCGCGTCGAGCCGAACGTCGACGACCACTACACCCAAGCCCCGGGGCCCGGCGTCAACCCGGCCGGGTTCTCCGTGCGGTGGCGGGGTTTCCTCACCGCCCCCGTCACCGGCACCTACACCTTCTCGATGGCCGACACCGGCGGCGTCCGGATGACGGTGGGTGGCCAGCCGGTCTTCCAGGACTGGGCGCAGTACGGCCCCGGCGTCTCCGCGATCCGCCTGCAGGGCGGCGTCAAGACGCCCATCACCGTGGAGAACTACCAGCCGGTGAACGGCCCGACCGGGCCGGTGGCCGGGACGCCGACCAGCCCGCCCGGCAACGGGTCCGTCACCCTCGGCTGGCAGGTCCCCGACGTCGCCGCGATCGCGGCCGCCGCGGCGCTGGCCAAGCAGGACAGCGTCGCCGTCGTCGTGGTCAACGACGACGAGAGCGAGGACGGCGACCGGCAGAACCTCACCCTGCCCGGCGCCCAGGACGACCTGGTCGCCGCCGTCGCCGCGGCCAACCCGCGCACGATCGTCGTGCTCAACACCGGCGCGCCGGTGCTCATGCCGTGGCTCGGCTCGGTGAGCGGCGTGCTCGAGTCCTGGTACGGCGGCCAGCAGAACGGCGCCGCGCTCGCGTCCGTGCTGTTCGGCGACGTCGACCCGTCGGGCAAGCTGCCGCAGACGTGGCCCGCGAGTATGGCGCAGCTGCCGACCGCCGACCCGGCGCGTTACCCCGGCGTCGTCGACGTCGCGACCAACACGACCGCGTTCCACTACAGCGAAGGCCTGGACGTCGGCTACCGCTGGTACGACGCCCACAACCTGACGCCGTTGTTCCCCTTCGGTTTCGGCCTGACGTACTCGTCGTTCGCCTTCAGCGACCTCGACGTCTCACCGCGTCTGGCGCTCACCTCCGGCCCGGTGAAGGTCACGGCGACGGTGAAGAACACCGGCACGCGCACGGCGTCCGAGGTCGCGCAGCTCTACGTCGGCGACCCGGCGAGCGCCGGTGAGCCACCCAAGCAGCTCAAGGGGTTCCAGCGCGTCACGCTCCAGCCGGGCCGGTCCCAGCGCGTCACCTTCACGGTCGCGCCGTCGGACCTGCAGACGTGGGACAGCAAGGCCCACACCTGGACGACGAACCCCGGCACCTACCGGCTGTTCGTCGGCGACTCGTCCCGGAACCTGCCGCTGACGTCGTCCTACACGCTGCTCCAGTCGACCGGCGCGCGGACCGTCACGGCGGCCGCGCCCCCGACGCTCGATCCCGCGCACGGCAACGTGGTCACCACGACGCTCACCCCCGGTGGGACCCAGCTGCTGACCCACGTCCAGCTCGGCCTCGACCTGCCGAGCGGCTGGCAGGCGAAGCCGCTGACCCCGGCGACGTTCCCCCTCGTCACCCCGGGCGCCCGGCTGCAGACGTCGTGGCTGGTGACTCCGCCGGCCGACGCGCAGAGCCGGTTGTGGCGGCTGACCGCCTCGGCGACCGCGAGCGGGGGCTTCCACTCGACGTCCGGGCTCCAGGTCACCGTGGGGCCGCTGGTGGCGGCGCAGTTCACGTCGGCGACCAAGATGGCCCAGCCGGGCACGAGTTTCGGCGCCACCCTGACCTTGCGCAACACGACCGACGCGCCCGTCACGGTGGCGGCGCGCATCGACGCTCCGGCCGGGGTGACCGTCACGCCCGCGCAGGTGCCGGTGGTGCTGCGCCCGCGGTCGACGTCGACCACGCCGCTGACCGTCGCGGTCGGCAGCGGCGCGAAGTCCGCGTCCCTGGATCTGTCCGGCACCGTCAGCTCGTCGGGACGTGACCGGCCGCTGCAAGGCAGTTCCCTCGCCTTGCCGTTGTTGTTCGGGTCGCTCGCCGACGCGTACGACAACACCGCCGTCAGCGCCGACGCGGCGCCGCAGAGCGCGAACTTCGACGGCTCGGGCTACAGCTACTCCGCCCAGGCGCTCGCCGAGGCCGGTATCGCGGCCGGGAAAGCCGTCACGCACGGACCGGTCACCTTCACCTGGCCGTCGGCCGCGCCCGACAACGTCGTCGCGGCGGGCCAGCACATCGCCGTCGGCAAGAGCGGGTCGCAGCTGTGGTTCCTCGGCTCGGCGAACAACGGGAGCGGGTCGGGCGCCGGGACGATCACCTACACCGACGGCAGCACCGCGCCGTTCACGCTCGGGCTGACCAACTGGACGCCGAGCACTCCCCTGCCCGGCAACGAACTCGTCGCCACCGCGTCCCGGTGGAACCGGCCCGCGGGCAGCCCGTACCCGGCGGAGACCGCGGTGAGCGTCTACGCGACGCCGGTGCCGCTGACCGCAGGCAAGACGGTCGCGTACGTGACCCTGCCGACCGCGGTCACCGGCGACCAGGCCGGTACCCGGCTGCACGTGTTCGCCCTGGCCGTCGCATGAGGCGCCGGACGTCCGTCGTCGCGCTCGCTTTGCTCCTCGTGGCGTCGCTCCAGCCGGTGGCGTCGGCGGCGGTCAGCGGACCGGATCTCGGGCGGAGTGACTGGGTCGGCCTGCCCGCGACCGACGCGACGTGGGCCGACTACACCGTCGACGTCGACTTCACCGTCGTGCGCGAGGCGGCGAGCGTCTACCTCCGCACGCAGGGCAACGCCGCGAACTCCTATATGTGGCAGGTGAATGTCACCGGCGCGGTGCCCGTGCTCAAGAAGCACGTGTGGGCCGGCGGCGGGGTCTCCTCGGTGACGGAGACGCCGTTGGACATCGGACCCGACGCGCTCCACACGTCACACCACCTGCGCATCACGGCGGCCGGGAGCACGATCACGACCTTTGTGGACGGTGTCCAGGTCGACACGACCCAGGAGTCCGCCTACACCAAGGGAAGCATCGGCTTCCGCGAGTCGCCCACCGAGGAGGCGACCTACCGCGGGCTCACTGTGTCGTCGCTGTCCGGGACGCAGCTCTTCCACGACGCGTTCACCCCCGGCGAGCCGAACGCCTTCAGCGCGGGCTCGATCGGCGCCGACGGGCTGGCCGTCACGGGGGCCGATGCCCTGCTGAAGCCGGACAACCAGACCCCGCGGCTGCGGGCCGAGTTCACGCTGCGCAAGCCGGTCCGGAACGCCCAGCTGTTCTCCTCGGCGCTGGGCGTCTACGAGATCGGCATCGACGGCCGGCGCGTCGGCGACGACCTGTTCGCGCCCGGCTGGACCGACTACCGGACGATGATCCAGTACCAGAGCCACGACGTGACCGGCCTGCTGAGCCGCGGCCGCAACGCGATCGCCGCGCAGCTCGCGCCCGGCTGGTACGCCGGGGACGTCGGCTGGTTCGGGCCCGGCCAGTACGGCTCGGCACCGGCGCTGTGGGCGCAGCTGCGGATCACCTACACCGACGGCTCGACGAAGCTCGTCACCACGGACAAGTCCTGGCGGGGCAGCACCGCCGGCCCGGTGACCGCCGCCGACAACTACCAGGGCGAGTCCTACGACGCCCGCGAGGAGCAGCCGGGGTGGGACCGGCCCGGGTTCGCCGCCGCCGGCTGGTCGCCGGTGGACGTCCAGCCGAGCCGGTCGAGCACGCTGGTGCCGCAGATCGGCCCGCCGGTGCGGGTGACCGGCACCGTCAGGCCCGTCCGCGTCACGCAGCCGAAGCCGGGGACGTACGTTTTCGACCTCGGCCAGGACATCTCGGGCGTCGTGCGGTTGCGGGTGCGCGGCGCCGCCGGGACCACCGTCACGCTCCAGCACGCGCAGGCCGTCAACCCGGACGGGACGCTGTACACGGCCAACCTCGCCGCCGGGCCCGCGCCGTACCGCTACGCCGCCCAGACGGACACCTTCACGCTGCGCGGCGGCGGTGCGGAGACGTTCCAGCCGGACTACACCTACCACGGGTTCCGGTACGTGGCGGTGACCGGTTATCCCGGCGCACCGAGCCTCGCCGACGTCACCGGCGTCGTCGAAGGCACGGACGCGCCGGTGATCGGCGGCTTCTCGACGTCCGACCCGATGATCAACCAGCTGCAGTCGAACATCACCTGGAGCGAGCGGGACAACCTGTTTTCCGTCCCGACGGACACCAACGCGCGCACCGAGCGGCTCGGCTGGGCCGGGGACGCCGACTTCTTCGCCCCGACGGCGACGTTCAACCGCGATCTCGACGGCTTCTACACCAAGTGGGAACGCGACCTGATCGACAGCCAGACCGCGGACGGGATCTTCGGCAACGTCGCTCCACTGTGGACCGCGCCCGGCGGTTACGGCGGCGGCTGGGGCGACGCGGGCGTCGTGATCCCGTACGTCACATGGCAGAGCTACGGCGACCTCGACATCGTCCGGACCAGCTACCCGGCCATGCAGAAGTACGTCGCCGCGATGCGGACGAAGAGCACGGGCCTGATCCTGCCCGCCGACTTCGCCCCGGCGGGCGACTGGATGAACGTGAACCAGCCGACGCCGAACGACCTGATCGCGACGGCCTACTTCGCCTACGACGCCCAGATCCTGGCGCGGATGGCCGACGCGATCGGGAACCACGCCGACGCCGTCGCGTACGACAGCCTGTTCACGCGGATAGCGGCCGCGTGGCAAGCGAAGTACGTCGCGGCTGACGGCTCGATCGCCGGGAACAGCCAGACGGCGTACGTGCTCGCGCTCCACCTGGGACTGTTGCCGCAGCAGCAGCGTGCTTCGGCGGCGGACCGGCTCGTGGGCCTGGTCCACGCGGCCGGCGACCACCTCACGACCGGGTTCGTCGGCACCCAGTGGCTGCTGCCGGTGCTGTCCGATACGGGCCACACCGACGTCGCCTACACGCTGCTCGAACAGACCACTTACCCGTCGTGGGGTTACGAAATCGCGCACGGCGCGACCACGGTCTGGGAACGCTGGGACGGCATCGTCCCCGGCGGCGGCTTCAACCCGAACCTGAACGGCAACTCCTTCAACCACGCGGTGGACGGCGCGGTCGGGACGTGGCTGTACACGACCATCGCGGGCATCACCGGCGATCCGGCCTACCCTGGTTACCAGCGGTTTTCGGTGCGCCCGCAGCCCGGTGGCGGGCTCACGCACGCCACCGGGAGCCTGCGGACGCGGTACGGCACGATCGGCAGCAGCTGGCGGCTCGACGGCCGGAACCTCGTGCTGGACGTCACGGTCCCGCCGGGCACGACCGCGACGATCGACGTCCCGGCCGCGTCGGCGAACCGCGTGAACGGCGGCCGGGGCGCACGGTTCCGGACGTACGCCGACGGTCACGCGACGTACACGGCGACCGGCGGGCACTACACGTTCGTGGCGTCCCAGGGGTGAGGGCTCAGTCCCGCCACTGCTCCGCGGGTGAGACGCCGGGGAGCGGCTTGCCGATGAGGGCGAGCGGGATGAAGAAGCCGACCTGCCCGAGCGCGACGGCGAGGGTGGCGATCGCCTTCTCGTCGTAGTGCGCGGACGCCCGCGCGTACAGCTCGTCGGGGACGCGTTCGCCGTGCGGGCTCGCGGTGAAGACGGCTTCCGCGAGCGCGAAGGCGACCCGTTCGGCGTCGGTGAAGTGCGGCGCGTCCCACCAGGACGCGACGGCGGTGATGCGCGCCTCGGACTCCCCGGCCTTGCGGAGGTTTCCGGCGTGGAAGGCGGTCAGGTAGGTGTTGCCGACGATCTGCCCGGCCCGCAGCTGCACCAGGCTGATGGTGGTCTGCGGGATCGCGCCGTTGCCGGTGGCTTTGAACAGCGCTCCGCCGATCTGCCCCAGCTCGGGCACGAGCTCGGTGGGATCGGAAAGGCGCGACTGCGGGGTGTCCTGGTCGGTGGTCATGGGTGGACGTTCCTTTCGGTTCTCGGTCTTGCCACCCCTATGACGCACCCCGGCGGGGCGTTGTGACCGGCACCGGCCCGTGTCGGCGATGCCTGGTACGGGCTCACTCCTGAAGCTGTGCGCCGATCAGCGAAGCCAGCTCCGCCAGCGCCTCGGCCGACCGGCTTCTGAACTCAGCTCAGCGCTTGCACCTCCGCGTCGCTCAACGCCCGGCCGTACAGCCTGAAGTCGGCGACCGCGCCCTTCAGGTACGGATGCTTCGGGTTCTGCGAGCGGCCCAGGTAGTTCAGCTGGGTGGCGCCCAGCAGGAGCGGGCTCATCAGCGGTGCCGGGTTCGCGCCGGTCGGCTCGCCGTCGAAGTACAGGCGCATCCCGGCGCCCACGGTGACCGCGACGTGCGTCCACACGCCCGCCGGGAGCGCGACGGCGGCGTCCACGAAGTCCTCTGTCTCCATGCCGCCCAGCTTCATCGCGCAGCGGGCGACACCGAGGCCCGTGCGCGGGGTCAGGAACAGGTACGACTGCGCGTTGAACCCGAGGTCGAACACCCGTGCCGAGTTGACGATCGTGTCCGGGCGCACCCACATCGACACCGTCAGCTCGGTCAGGTTCGCCGGCAGGCCCGGGGCCAGCCGCACGTGCCCGTCGACGCCGTCCAGCTCGATGCCCCGCTCCCCCGCTGTCGCGCCGCCGGCCAGGACGGCGTCGGGCCAGCGGCGGGTGCTCTCGGCGAGGTTCCGGCCGAGCGGGTACAGCGCGACGTTCTTCGGCGCCGGGCGGTCCGGCGGCGAGGCGAGGTAGACGCTGTAGTGCTCGTGCTGCACGTCGAGGAACGGGCTCAGCCGCAGCCGCCGCTCCCCCGCCCGCACGCTGAACTCGGCCCGTCCGGGCTCGCGCCGCAGGGTGCGCGGGTCCACCGTCGGGATGACCGGCGGCCCTTCCGCGCCGTGCCGGACGGCGAGCACCAGCGGGCCGTGGGTGAGCGCCTTCACCGCCGGGTTGTCCGGCGCGGGCAGCCACCGCGGGGCCATCGGCAGGTGCAGCTCGACGACGTCGCCCGCGCGCCACCGCCGCCGGATCGACGCGAAGCTCCCGGGCGACGCGGCCACCGGCGCGCGGTTCACCGTCAGCCGGGGGTTCGAGACCCACGACGGAATGCGCACGCGCAGATCGAACGAGCCGGAGCCGTCGACGCGCAGCCGGACCGTCTCGTCGTAGGGGTACTCGGTCTCCAGCCGCACGCGCGCGCCGCGGAAGTCCACTGTGGACGGGATGAACAGGTTGACGGACAACGTGTCGCCCGTCGCGAAGTAGATGTTCTCCGCGTACTTGACGTGGGTTTCCAGGCCGGTGCCGTGGTCGCAGGTGAAGTTGCCGTAGTCGCTGCTGTACGTGCCGGCGTCGGAGGTGACGCCCTCCTTGGGCTTGCGCTCGGTGCCCGGCGTCAGCCCGGTGTAGTAGGTGACGAACCCGTGCGGCGAGTCCGGGTCCTGCTCGCCGAGCAGCTGGTTGAGCAGCGTCCACTCGTAGTGGTCGAAGTACCCGGTGCGGCTCGGGTCCTGCAGGAACAGCAGGCGGCCGAGCTTGAGCATGTTGTAGCTGTTGCAGTTCTCGCAGGTGTTCTCGCCGAGCTGGCTGACGATCTGGTCGGGCGGGCCGAAGAACTCCGCGTTGGCGTTGCCGCCGATGACGTAGCTGTGGTGGTGCACGACCTGGTCCCAGAAGTACGTCGCGATCGTGCGGTAGCGCTGCTCGCCCGTGACGTCGTACTCCGCCGCCGCGCCGACGATCTTCGCGATGTCGGTGTTGGCGTGCCGGCCGGCGAGGGTGTCCGTGCGCGCCGCGAGCGGCGTGAAGATCTCGTCGTGGTCGAAGCGGCGGGCCAGCGTGAGGTGCAGTGGGTCTTTCGTGATGGCGTAGAGGTTGGCCAGGGCTTCGTTCATCCCGCCGAACTCGGTGTGCAGGACCTGCTGCATGGCGTCGTGGGACAGCGGTGCCGTGCGGGCGTCGATCCAGCGCGCGATGCCGCGGGCGACGTCGAGGGCGCCCGCGGTGCCGAGCAGCCGGTGCTGGTCGAGGAGCCCGGCGAGGATCTTGTGGATCGTGTAGTACGGCGCCCACACGGACTTGCCGGCTTCGAGGTTGACGAAGTCCTGCTCCGAGAAGGCCGAGAGGTAGCCCTCGGTGAACCCGGCGGCCGGGGCCGCCGCCTGGCACGCGGCCAGCTCGTGCACCAGCCGCGCGCCCTTCGCGGCCAGCTCGGCGTCGCCGGTGTTCGCGGCCGCCAGGGCGAGGCCGGAGAGCAGGTGCCCGGTGGTGTGCCCGCGCAGCTGGATGCCGGGCGCTTCCCAGCCGCCGCACGGCTCGGCGGAGGTCGGGAGGCCGACGTTCAGCCGGAAGGTGTGCAGCAGCCGGTCGAGGTCGACGAACTTCAGGTACGCGACGGTCCGCCGCATGTTCGCGAGGTACCGGCTTTCCAGCAGCCGGACGCCACCGAGCGCGACGGGCCGCACCTTCTCCGAAGCAGCGGCGGCACTCCACGGGACGACGGCGGCCAGGCCGAGCGCGGCTCCGAGGCCGAGTGCGGTGCGCCGGGTGACGTTCATCGGACCTCCACCTGCCGGTACGGCGTCAGGCGCACCGGGCCGACCAGGCCGTACGCCTGGCGGGCCGCGATCGCGAACACCTCGGGACGGCTCACGCGGAGCCGGTTGTTGAGCGTGGTGGCGATCTCCACCTCGATGCTGTTGCGTCCGGACCGCAGCCACGGCCCGACGTCGACCACCGTGTCCAGCACGTCCGACGGCGGCAGCGCGGTGCCGTTCACCCGCACGCGGTAGGTGTCGAACACCTCCCCGAGGTCCAGGTACGCGCCCAGCCCGCGGTCCCACCGGCCCAGGTCGACGGTGGTGCGGTAGCGGCCGACCCCCGAGACGTCCTCCAGGCCGGGGATCGACGACCACGCCGCGAGCGCCGCCGGCGAGAACTGCCGCTTCGGCTTGATCGTGGACGTCGGCGTCGCACCCGGCTGCCAGTCCTCGACCTCCAAGTCCCAAGTGGACAGTGCGATCGGCGCGGGCGGTGCCGCGACGACCGTGCGTGCGACCCGGCCGGTCGACAACGTCGTCGAGTACGTGCCCGCGGCCGACGAGCGCACCACCAGCTTGCCGTCGAGGTAGCGCACTTCAGCGTCGGAAGACACCGCGTACGGTCCCCGGCCGGCCGCGAGGGCGACGATCACCGACTGCCCCGGGTTCAGCGACACCGAGACGCGGATCTGGTTGCCCGAGCGGGTGAACACACCGAGCCGTTCGGTCTCGCCGGTCCACGCGTTGTACACGACCGGCTGCGCGTCACGGTCCTGCGCGGTCAGCCAGACGTCCTGCGTGACGGCCGTGATCTTGCGGTTCTCCGCGTGCCGGGCGTTGCAGAGGTAGTAGTAGTCGGTGTCGCCGTCGATGCGGTGGACGCTCATCACGGTCGACGGGTCGTGCTCCACATCGCGCGTGACGCCCAGGTCGGCGAGCGCGGCCGGGATGCCCGTGGCGTCCGCGACGACGCGGACGGAACGCTGCGCGACCAACGCCGTGACCAGGGCGCGAAGCCGGTCGTTCGCACCCGGCTGGGCGAGGCCCTCGGCGTGGACGTCGGCGGTCCAGGTGCCGATGACGATCGTCGGCAGGCCCGCCCGTGCGAAGTCCAGCAGGCGCTGGGCCGCGCGGACGGACAGCGTGTGCTCGCTGCCGTGGAACTGGTCGCCGCCGAGGATCATCGCCTTGTAAGCCGGGCCGTCGGGGGCCAGGCGACCGCGGCGGACGACGGCGCTGGGCAGCTCCAGCACGGCCTCGCTGAGGAAGCCGTGCGTCCAGCCGGCCGGGATGCCGTCGTTGGTCGCCCACGGTGCGCCGATGCCGGTGGACGTCCAGCCCTTCTGCCGGTAGAACGCGATGTCCACCTGCGGTTTTCCGGTGCGCAGCACCAGCTGCGTGCGGGCGAACCAGCCGGCGATGTCCGGCACGTGCCCCCACGTCGGCTGCCGGGGGCCCCACGCCTCGGCGTACCCGATGCCGGTGCCGCCGTAGGGCGAGAACGCCGCGAACCCGGGCCACTGCGCGCCGGGCGCCGTCGCGTAGGCGAAGCCGTGCAGCACGGCCTGGTTGACGCCGCCCGCGAACACGCTGCCCATCGTCTGCAGCACCTTGTCCCAGGTGGTGTTGTACGCACCGTTGGCGTACGCCGCGGACTCGCACGACAGCAGCTTCCGCCCGCCCATGTCGCGGCCCGACGCGAGCACGCGGTAGTCGTCGAGGTTCTTGAACCCCAGCGACTCGCTCTCCGGGACGTCCAGCAGCGCGGCGCTGCGGATGGCGTCGGTCTGCAGGCCGTAGGGCTGGACGCGCAGCGTCATGCCGAGGCGGTGCGCGAAGTCGCGGACCGGGATCAGGTGGTTCTCGTGGTAGAGGTCCGAGAGCACCTGGTTGTAGTCGTCACGCACGTGGTTCGACGTGTCGGCGTCGAACGCGTACAGGTACTTGCCCTTCTTCTGCACGACCACCGGCAGGTACGGCAACAGGTCGTAACCCGCCCGCTTGCGGAACTCGGCGAGGAAGGACGGCGTCCAGATCGTCGCGTCGGTCTCGATCTCCAGCGAGTCCTCGAACAGGTCGCCGCCGACCTCCTGCAGCAGGCTCCGGATGGCGCGGGTGAGGATGGTCGAGTTCCACTCGTCCAGGACGACGCGCGTGCCCGCCGCGCTGAAGTGGTCGACGACGTACGCGAGCGGCGTGGTGTGCGGGCCCGCTTCGGGCTGCTGCGCCGAGCCGCGGGCCCAGTACGCGAACAGCACCCACGTGCCCTCGGGCGCCGTCCAGTCGATCTGTCCGTTGTGGACGTCCACCGTGCGCACCGACGCCGGGTCCAGCGTCACCGTCGCCGCCGTCGGGGAACCGACCACCAGAGCGGCCTGGACCGCGATCAGCTCCTGCTTGCCCACGCCGTCCTCGGCGGGCACCACCGCGGCCGGCGGCGGCCCGGTGTAGCGGCCCTCGACCGTGACGACGCCGTGCGCGAGTTCCTTGCTCGCCGCGACGTCGTCGGGCGTGATCGTCGGGACCGCGGTCGGCCAGCACGGGCCCATCGCGAGGTCGACGGTCAGCCCGCGCGCCTTGGCCCGGCGCAGCGCCGTCTCCACCGCGGCGAGCCACGCGGGCGTGCCCCAGCCGTGGTGTTCCGGGTCCAGCACGGTCTGGACGCTGTGGTGGACGTCCTGGATCTCGACGCCGCCGAAGCCGGCGTCGGCGATCTGGTCGACCTCACGCGCGATCTCGCCGAGGTCGACCAGGCCGTGCGGCCACCACCAGCGGAACTTGGCGGCCGTACTCGCATCGGGCTGGGCGAACTGCCGGGCGAAGGACTTCCCGCCCGAGGCGAGGGCGGGCGGGGTCCACGAGAGGGTGGCGCCCACGCCGAGCGCCGCGCCGACCGTGAGCACGGTGCGTCTGGTGACGGTCATCGGGTGGCCTCCAGCCGGGCGGTGACGGCGGCCTGCGGGCGCAGCGCGACCGGGCCGACGAGGCCCGACGCCAGGATCTTGTTGCGCTCGTTGGCCAGGGTGTTGGTGACGCGCACGCTGATCGTGTTGACGCCCGGGTGCAGCGCCTTGGTGGCGTCCACGGTGTACGGGTGCCAGAGCGCGGCGGGCAGCTGCGTGCCGTTCACCGTCGCCGTGGCGAGGTCGTGGACCTCGCCGAGGTCGAGCACCAGCTTGCGTTTCGCGAGGTCCGCGGCCGTGAGCGTCACCGTCGTCGAGTAGACGGCGCTGCCGGAGAACGTCGGCGCGAAAGTGGTCCAGGAGCCGAGCGGGCGTTCGGTGGCGACGGCGCCGTCCTGCTCCAGCTTGACGGTCCACGGCCCGTTCAGCGCGATCGGCGCCAAGGGATCGGTGACCTTCACCGTGCCGCGGTAGGTGCGGCCGTTCGCCTGCCCGGTGAGGGTGTAGCTGCCGGACGCCGTCGCGGTCACCGCGGCCTGCAGGTCGCGCCCGCTCTGCGTGACCGCGGTCGTGGGCAGGGTCCCGTCGGTCAGGTGGGCGGTGTCGTGGACGCCCTTGCGGAACACCACGCCCAGCGTCTCGTACGGCTGGAGCGTGACCGGGAAGCCGGTGGTGCTCCGGCCGGTCGCGTACGCCGTGGCGACCTTCGTCGTCCCGGTGCGCGGGTCCCAGATCTCGGGGGTGCCGTCGACCGGGAAGGTCGCCGTGGTGGTGACGACCGCGTCGCTCTCGTTGTTCAGCAGGAACGCCGTGTCGGCGCCGCGGCCGGTCCGCTGCACCCGGACGGCGTCCGCCGCGGGCTGCAGCCGGGCCGCGCCGTCCCCGGCGTTCTGCGCCAGGCCCGCGATCGCGTCGACGTCGGTCACCAGCGCGACCGCGCCGGCCCCGCGCCGAGCCCACGAGGAGCCCGCGTTGCCGAACAGGTTCCGCAGCTCACGGGCCAGATCGGCGTCGCGGCCGGTCGCCTCCCGCGTCGGCAGCGGGCCGACCGCGACGACGTGGCCACCGGTCTGGACGAACTTCGCCAGCGAACGCGCGGTCGCGAGGTCGAGCACGGGCGTACGCGGCAGCACCGCGAGCTGGTAGCCCGCTTGGCCGACCTGCAGGGTGCCGCCGTGCGAGACGGCCTGGAAGCGCGCGGCCGGGTCGCCCGAGAGCGACGAGTCGCTCAGCAGGTCGAAGTCGACCTGCCCGCGTTCCAGCGCGTACGCCGTCGCCGAGAAGTCGGCGTCCAGCTGATGAGACGCATCGGCCACGCGGGTCTGCTCGGCGGCCCGCTGCGGCTGCACGAGCGCCGTCTTCGCGAGGTTCTCACCGCGGCCCAGCTCCATCACGCGGCCGATCCACGCGTCGACGTCGGGCATGTCCTCCCAGAACGTGCTGCGCGGCCCGAACGGCGGCGCGAACGTCACCGAGACCTCGTCGGTGTACATCGCGTGCAGGAAGGTGAGGTTGACGCCGCGGGTGGCCAGCGCGCCGACGGTGGCGTGCATGTAGTCCGGCGCCACCTGCCAGCCCGCGTTGCCGAACGTCTCCATCAGCGTCCGCGGGGCGCCGCTCTGGTGGGCGGCCGAGGAAGCGTTGCGGCCCAGCGTGGTCTGCCGGCCGGCGGTGTAGTCGGTCGTGATCATGTCACTGCCGGGGACCTGCGCCCACTGGTTGTCCTTCGACAGGTCACCCGTCGAGTTCATCCGCTGCTGCGGGCCCTGTTCGTCGAGCAGCGGGTTGGAGATCAGCTTCAGGCCGTGCTTGGCCATCCAGTCGGCTTCGCGCTTGTAGTAACTGGTGGAGAACAGGTTGTCCACGGCCCGCCAGTACGTCCCGGCGGCCTGGTCGGCGACGGCGTCGAGACCGTCGGCCGCCGCGGTGTAGGCGACGCCGGGGGTGCCACCGGCCGCGCGGACGGCGTCGGCGAGCCCGGGCGAGGACGGCAGGCGCTTGAACGGGTGCGGCTGGGCGTCGGCGATGAACGGCTCGTCGTCCCAGAAGCCGGGCACGACCGTGCCCATCGCCCACGGGAAGCGGCGCGCGTACTCCTCGGGCGCGATGCTCAGGAAGGCGTCCGTCGCCTTCGGGTCGAGCAGGTCGAGGTACCCGCGGGTGTAGCCGCTGGAGTCGTCCTGCAGCAGGACCTGCGAGTAGACGTCGACCTGCCACCGGCCCGCGGGCACCTGCCAGGTGCTGCCCTCGAGTTCGACGGCGGCGTTCGTGCCGACCGGCCGCGCGGCCGCCGCCGTGACCCCGGCGAGGTTCACGCGGTTCTGCGGGAAGTCCGCGAGCGCGGTGGCGTTGTCGAAGGTCGACGTCCACAGCTTCGTGCTGTCGGGTGCGGTGACGGTCAGGTCGTCCCACAGCGTGCGCTGCGTGCCCTCGGCCGACACCGCCGCCGCACCCGTCGGGAAGCTCACGTCGGTGGCCGCGGGCTGCACGGTGTTGTTGATCTTCGGCGTGATCGTGTTCCCGGAGACTGTGACGTTGATCGTCTGGACGTGGGTCGGGGTGAAGCCCGGGGTGTTGACGCCGGTGGTCAGCCGCGTCCGGGTCGCACCGTCCACTTTGTACACACTGGCCGCGCCCTTCGCGTCCACGTCCACGAGGTAGCCGTGGGTGCCGTCCGAGCGCACCGCCAGCTGGACGCCACCGGCGGTCAGCGTGACCTTGCCGCTCACGGTGTAGTCGGTCCAGCCGGCACCGGGCGTGAGTGGCGCCATGCCCGGCCGGGTGGCCGGGTCGACGACCAGCTTGCCGGTGTCCACGCTGAGCCCCGACGTCTCGGCGAGCGGCAGGGTCGACGGCCCGTCGACGATTCGCGTCGAGCGCAACAGGCCCTTCAGCCGCAGGTCCGGGCGCGCGGCGATGGTGCGGGTGCCGAGGGTGCCGCCGTTGACGACGTAGTTCGCGCCGCGGCCGCTCGGGAAGTTGTTGTCGTTGAACAGCCACATCTTCATACCGGTGCGCTGCGCCTCGCGCAGCACGTGCCCGACGAGCGTGAACCAGTCCTCGCTGAGGAACACCGGCTTCATCGAGTCGCCGCCGAGCGGGAAGATCACCGCCTCGTACACGCCCTTGGCGCGCATCTCGGCCATCTGCTTGTCGGTGATGTCGCTGGTGATGGTGTTGTTCCAGTACCAGTAGATCGCCGGGCTGCTGTCCTTCGGCGGGTTCGCGAAGGCGGCCGGGTCGAACCGGGCGAGGTTCGTCGTCTCGGCCGGGCCGCGGTCGTGGTCGGCGGTGGCCGGGGTGGCGACGGCGATCGCCGTCGCGGCCGCGAGCACCAGGGACGTCAGGGTTCTGCGCATGGGATTCCCCTTCAGCCGCGCGGAATGGAGGAACGGAAGGTGTGAGTGCCCGGACCGACGTGGAAGACGGCCCCGCCCTGCGGCAGGTGCACTTCGGCCGTACTGCCGGGTGGCACGGTGACGGTCAGCCGGTAGTCGCGGCCGGACTTCGTCCACGCCGTGCTGATGCGGCCTTGCGGGCTGTCGTAGCTGCCGGACGCGGACGTCAGGTCGCCGACCACCGCCGGGTCGATCACCAGGTTCTTGAAGCCCGCGGAACCGGCCGCCTGGCCGATGCCGGTCAGCCGGGTGGTCAGCCAGCCGTCCAGCGCGCCGAGCATGAAGTGGTCCTGCGACTGGCCGCTGCCGCCGTCCCAGGTCTCGCCGAGCGCGGTCAGCCCGGCCTGCACCTGGTACCCGAGGCTGGGGCTGGTCGTCTGCGTGGCGATCCGGTGGACGACGTCGTCGCGGCCCGCGGCCGAGAGCACCCGCAGCACGGACGGGAACGAGATCTCCCCCATCACGAGGTGCCAGCCGGCGGCCTCGATGACGTCGACCAGGTGCTGGGTCTGGCCGGCCCGCAGGTCGGCGGGCACCGCGCCCATGTCGAGCGCCAGCGCCGTCGCACCTTGCCCGCCGCCGCCGAAGAGGCCGGTCGCCGGGTTGTAGTACTTCGTCCAGACGGCCTCGGCCAGCGTGTCGGCCTGCGCACGGTACGCCGTGGCGTCCTGGCCGAGGGCCGTCGCCACCTTCGCGAGGCCGTCGGCGACCGCCCAGACGCCGAACGAGCTGACGATCGGGCGCGGCATCACCGGGGACTCGGTGGTGATCCAGTCGCCGAGGCCGTAGTCGTAGACGCCGTCGACCCACCGGGTGGTCTGGCCCTGCAGGTAGGCGAGGTAGCGCTGCATCGCCGGGTAGTACCGCGCGAGGAGTTCCTTGTCGCCGTAGGTCTGGTACGCCTTGAGCGGCACCTGGACCAGGGCGCCGCCCCAGTTCGGGTCGTCGCGGTAGGCACCGGCGAGCGTCACGTGGTCGGGCACGGTGCTGGGCACCAGGCCGGACGCCTCCTGGCCGTCGGCCATGTCCTGGACGATCTTGCCGAGGTAGGCCTCGACGTCGTAGTTGCGGGCGATCGCGTCGAACGCGAGGTGGTCCTGCTCCAGCCAGCCGAGCTTCTCGCGGCTCGGGCAGTCGGTGAGGATGCTCTGCATGTTGTTCTCGACGGCGGCCCGGGTCAGCCGGTGGATGCCGTCGAGGGTGGCGTCCGAGGAGTCGAAGTCACCGGCGGAGGTGTTGTCCGCCATCGTGCGCAGGCCGGTGACCGAGAGCTGCGCGGTCTCCGGCACGCCGACGACCTCGAGGTAGCGGAAGCCGTGGTAGGTGAAGTCGGGGTGCCAGGTCTGCTTGCCGCCCTTGCTCGTGAAGCTGTCCCAGATCGGCGCGCCGACGTTGCTGATGGACTGGTCGACGTGCCCGTCGCGCAACGCTTCGGCCGGATAGATCCTCGTGCTCGTCCCGGCGGGCGCGGTGAGTGTCACCTGCGGCAGGCCGGCGATGTTGCGGCCCAGGTCGTAGACGCGGATGCCGGGCGCGGGCCGGGAGATCTCCTTGCCCGGCAACTGCTCCACGACGCGGACGGGCTCGGTCCGGCGGCCGGTCGGCTTCGCGGTGCTCGTCGCGGGCACCACCGCGTCCCAGGTCCGGCGGTCGGTGCCGGGCTGGTCCCAGCCGGGGATCTCGCGACGGGCGTCGTAGTCCTCGCCGCCGTACCAGTACGACGCCGTGGTGGCGCCGAGCGTGGTGCGCCAGCTGGAATCGGTGCCGCTCCGCTGCACGGTGC
Organism: Amycolatopsis sp. WQ 127309; assembly: GCF_023023025.1. Taxonomy (NCBI): domain Bacteria; kingdom Bacillati; phylum Actinomycetota; class Actinomycetes; order Pseudonocardiales; family Pseudonocardiaceae; genus Amycolatopsis; species Amycolatopsis sp. WQ 127309. The sequence continues at coordinate 6,567,286 of NZ_CP095481.1, read as the reverse complement.
CGTCGGCCATGGTGACTTCCAGCTGCGCGATCACCTGCGGGTCGCTCGCCGTGCGGGCGAACTTGCGGTAGCGGCCGGAGGTGTGCAGCGCGTCCGCGGTGCCGTTGCCGACCGCGATGCCGATCGTGTTCGCTCCCCCGTGGACCTCGTCGGTGACGTCGTAGGCCGCGTACGTGACGCGGTCGGCGTAGTCGCTGTCGCCGGGCTCCAGGACGGCGTCGCCGACGCGGGCGCCGTTGAGGCTGGGCACGTAGACACCGAGGCCGCTGACGTACAGCCGGGCGCTCGTGACGCGGCCGTGGACCGCGAAGTCCTTGGCGAACACCGGCAGCGCGGGCGGCAGCCAGGTGGCGGGCGTGGGCTGGTCGGTGACGGTCTTGGCGACGGTGAACGTGCTGTCCGTGGCCGTCTGGACCGTGTAGTCGACCGGGAAGTTCGGCGTTCTGCCGTCGGCGGTGAGGGTGTCGGTCCGCGGGTAGAGCACGACCTGGTCGAACGTGTGCGCGGCGCCGAGGTCGATGGTCAGGGAGACGTCGGCGTCCGGGGTGGGGTGGGTGGCGCTCTGATAGCCGGCGTTCCCGGCGTCCTCGGGGTTGGACGTCGTGAGGCCGTCGGCGACCAGGCCGGGTTCCCACTCCTTGCGGACGGTCTGGGTTTCCGATGCCGTGACGAACTTCTGGCGGCCGTCGGCCAGGTTCACCGTCGGGTTCGCCGAGTCGCGGACCTGGAGTTCGGCGAGCTGGAGGCGGTACGTGACATCGGGGAAGCGGCGGGTGTCACCGGTCGTGACCATGCGGTTCTGGGCGTCCAGGGGTTGTTCGGCCAGTGGGAGGCCCAGCTTGGTGACGTCCAGTTTCACGTACTGGGCTTCCTGCTTCGGCAGGGTGACCACTACCGGCTGGGTGGGTTTGGTGCCCAGCTGCCAGTTCTTGTTCGTCACCCAGCCCGCGGACCAGTCCTTCTGGGTCGTGAGGCCGGTTTCGAACCAGGCCGGGGTGCTCCACGGTGTCGGTGTGGTGCCGGACCAGGTGCGGACTCGCCAGTAGACCCGCCGGCGGCTGCCCAGCGGCCTTCCCGCGTAGTCGAGCCGGGTTGTTGCGCCTTCGGTGCGGCCGGTGTCCCAGAGGTCCGGGTGGGCCAGTTTTGCTTCCGAGGTTGCTGCTTGGACTTCGTACGCCGTTTGTTCTCCGGTGTTGCGCCAGGTGAGTTCCGGGGTCGTGTCGTCTGTCCCCAGTGGACGGTCCAGGTGGTTCGCCCGGAGATCGGTGGCGCGGCTTCCCCGATCGGCTTCGGCTGGTACGGCGATGCCGGCGATCGTCAGGGACGCCAGGGAGAGGACCGTGAGGAGGCGACGGGGTCTGTGGCGCACAGCAACTCCTGGGGCGGCCGGTGGGGTGTGGCCCGGATTCGACGGTGAATCGTTTCAATCGTTGCCTGGGACGCTACGTCGGTCGTCCTTGCCGGACAAGGATCCTGTCCGGGATCGGACAGGGTTTCGGGGTGCGCACCCCGAAGCCGGATGGTGACTCCCGCTTCGGATCGGGGTGCCGGGCGGGAGCCGGGCGCCCTCGGATGTGGTGGGTCGGCCGCGGTTTTGCCGTCACACCAGGCCTCTTCTCGCGGCCCACACCACTGCCTGGATGGGAGTTGTGCAGCCCAGTGTGTCGCAAATGGATCGCAGCCTGCGGCGGACCGTTCTGTCCGACAAGTCCAGGCGTCTTGCTATCGCTTCCACCGACAGGCCTTCGGCCAGGAGTCTCAGCAGGTCCAGCTCTTCGCGCTCCAATGGCGCCTTCACCATGACCCACCGCCCTCACTCCGCTACGACGATGACGTGCAGGGTTCTCGGGCCGTGTACGCCCTCCACCCTCGTCAGCTCGATGTCGCTCGTCGCGCTTGGGCCGCTGATCCACGTCTGCGGGCTCGTCGGGTCCAGTGCCGCTGTCGCTTGCGGGACGCCTGGGACGATGTCGCTCTCCCGCAGTACGCACACGTGGACGTCCGGGACCAGGGTCAGTGCTCTGCGACCCTGGCCGGGGCCGTGGTCCAGGACCAGGGTGCCCGTCGTGGCTATGCCCAGTGTTGCCGTGGTGACGACCGCGTCGAACGTGGTCAGGTCCGGTGCGTCGGGGGTTCCGTTCACACTGATCGGGAAACCCTTTGGTACCAGGACGTTCTGTGCTGCGCCCAGGGCTTTTCGGATGGCTTCGGGCAGCTCGGCCGCTGTGCAGCGGGTCAGCGCCGCTCGGTAGTCGACCACTCGCTCGGCGAACAAGTCCACTGTGTCCGGTGGTGCCACCGTTCGGTAGCCGCGTGGTACCGGCGCCTCCGTGCGGTCCGCGTTCTGCAGGGCGCCTCGGACGGCGGCCAGGATCTCTTCGCGCGCGGTCATGGGCGGCCTTCCCTGCGCCACCACGCCCGGAACGACTCTCGTGGCGGTGCCGGCAGGTCGCGGGCGTTCGTCCACAGGGAACCCGGCCACGGGAGGCGGCTCACCGCTCGGCGGCCGCCCGGGAGCACTCGCTTGCCGAAGCGGGTCAACGCCCGGTTCGCGACGCTCAGGCCGCGTTCCGCGACGCCCAGGCGTCGGGCGTCCGACAGCAGCCAGGATGCCGACTTCATCGCCAGCGCCTCGGGTTTCGGGGCGCCCTCGCGGTGGGCGTCGACGACCTTCGCGCGCAGGTGGACCAGGACCTCGGGGATGTCGATGCGCACCGGGCAGGCCTCGAAACACGCGCCGCACAGGCTGGAGGCGTACGGCAGCGAGTCCGTCTGCTCATCGACGCCGACGCCCTTCAGCAGCGGGTTCAGGATCGCGCCGATCGGGCCCGGGTAGACCGAGCCGTACGCGTGGCCGCCCGTCCGCTCGTACACCGGGCAGACGTTCAGGCACGCCGAGCAGCGGATGCAGCGCAGCGCCTGGCGGCCGACCTCGTCGGCCAGCGCGCGGGTTCTCCCGTTGTCCAGCAGCACCACGTGCATCTCCTGCGGCCCGTCGCCGGGCGTGACGCCCGACCACGTCGAGGTGTACGGGTTCATCCGCTCCCCCGTGCTGGAGCGCGGCAGCAGCTGCAGGAAGACGTCCAGGTCGGACCAGGTCGGCACGATCTTCTCGATGCCGACGACGGAGACGAGCACCTCGGGCAGCGTCAGGCACATCCGGCCGTTGCCCTCGGACTCAACGACGACCAGGGTGCCGCTGTCGGCGACCGCGAAGTTGGCGCCGGACACGGCCATCCGCGCCCGCAGGAACTTCTCCCGCAGGTGCGAGCGCGCGGCGGCGGCCAGGTCGGCGGGCTCGTCCGACAGGCCCGGCGGCGCGTCGGCCATGTTCCGGCGGAAGATCTCCCGGATCTCCGCGCGGTTGCGGTGGATGGCGGGCACCAGGATGTGGCTCGGCAGGTCGTCGCCCAGCTGGACGATCAGCTCCGCGAGGTCGGTCTCCCACGCGGTGACGCCCCGCTCGGCGAGCGCCTCGTTGAGCCCGATCTCCTGCGTGGCCATCGACTTGACCTTCACGACCTCGTCGACGCCGTGCGTGTGCGCGATCTTCGCGACGACCGCGCACGCCTCCGCGGCGTCACGCGCCCAGTGCACGGTCGCGCCGCGTGCCTGCAGGGACGCTTCCAGCTGCAGCAGGTACTCGTCGAGGCGGCGCAGGGTGTTGTCCTTGATCGCCGCGCCGGCCAGCCGCAGCTCCTCCCACTCCCCGACCTCGCCGACGACGGCCGCGCGCTTGGCGCGGATGGTGCCGGTGGCGTGCGCGAGGTTGCGGCGCAGCTGGGTGTCGGCAAGCGCTTTCCGGGCCGCCTCGGGAAAGGCCGGCATGCCGACGAACGTCGCGCTCACGCGTCCTCCTCGGTCGAAGCGAGCACGTCGGCCAGGTGCATCACGCGCACGCCGCCGCGTTCGCGCGAGAGCAGGCCGCCGATGTGCAGCAGGCACGAGTTGTCCCCCGCCACCAGCACTTCCGCGCCGGTGCCGCGGACGTGCCGGGCCTTGTCCGCGCCCATCGCCGTCGACGTCTCGGCGTTCTTCACCGCGAACGTGCCGCCGAAACCGCAGCACTCCTCGGCGGCGGGCAGCTCGACGAGGTCCAGCCCGCGCACCTCGCGCAGCAAGCGCAGCGGCCTGTCGCCGACGCCGAGCAGCCGCAGCGAGTGGCAGGTCGGGTGGTAGGTGACGCGGTGCGGGAAGTAGGCGCGCACGTCGGTCACGCCGAGCACGTCGACGAGGAACTCGCTCAGCTCGTACACCTTCGGCGCCGCCGACGCGAGCCGCTCGTCGCCCACGCGGCGCGCGACGATGGAGTGCTGGTGGCGGATCGACCCCGCGCACGAGCCGGACGGCGTGACGATCGCGTCGTAGCCCGCGAAGGCGTCGACGAACGTCCGCACCACCGGCACGGCCTCGTCGAGGTAGCCGGTGTTGACCATCGGCTGCGCGCAGCAGGTCTGCCCGGCCGGGAAGTCCGCGTCGACGCCGAGGCGGCGCAGCAGCCGGAACACCGACTTGCCGGTGTCGGGGAACAGCGAGTCGTTGACGCAGGTGACCATGACGGCGACGTTCAGCCCCGGCCGCCGCACCATCGCGCCCTCCGCATTGAAAGGTTTCACAAACTCGACGCGGTGACGCTACAACGCACCTGAACGCGAAGTCAATGAACCGGCACAACACGACTTCGCAGCCTGACGGCGTGAGTTGTGACGTTTCAACACCTCGCCCAGCGGCCGAAGCCCCCGCGCCGACCGCCGAACCAGCCCGGATCCGGCGTCAACTCCCCCGGCAACGCTCCTGACCAGGGCGATTGTGCCGTTGTCGACGGATTGTCGACGGGCTCTGCCAGCGTGGCGCCCGGCGGGCCGGCAGAGGGGTCCGACGCCGCAGCCGCGCCGCGCGAACCGGGGAGGTACCCACACCATGATCCAGCACCAGGACTTCCGCCTGATGATCGGCGACGAGCCGTTCGACCCCCTCGACGTGCCACCCGCGCCCGCCGGCCTCGCCGCGGCCCGGAAGGCCGTGGTCGTCCAGTTCGCGGCCGCGTTGAGCGAGCCCGACGCCGTCCGGGTCCGCGCCGCCTACGGCCTGGTCCTCGACCGGTTCGTCCCGAACCTGGCGTTCCTCGAACGGCTCGACGACGCGACGGTCACGAGGCTGCGCGCCGACTTCCTGGTGCGCTCGGTCATCCCGTTCGATCCGGCGTCGAAGCTCGCGTCGTGGATTCCCGCCACCGGCACGCTCACCCTGATCGCGACCCTGTTCGCCGACGCGGACGCGCCGGCCGTCGGGACGGCCTTGAGCGCGCTCGGCGCCCGTGACGTCCTGCTCACCGACGACCGGCCCGTCGGCGGCCACCAGTACGCCGGGTTCACCCTGGACGACCGGACGAAGCTGCCCCAGGTCGCGGCGATCGGCGAGATCGTCCTGGTCGAGCCGGTGCCGGATCGCGTGGAGACCGACGTCCCCGCGGCCGAGGTGTTCCAGTCGGGCCGGACCGGCGCGGGCAGCGAACCGATCTGGGACCACGGACTGCACGGCGAGGGTCAGGTCCTGGGGCTCATCGACAAGGGGCACCTCGACCTCGAGCACTGCTTCTTCACCGATCCCGAGCACGCGAAGGCGGGCGAGGACCACCGCAAGGTCCTCGGCATGTTCGACCAGAACTTCCCGGACGTCACCGACCACTTCATGTTCGTCGCCGGCATCGCGGCCGGCGACCAGCGCAGCGCCGACGGCAAGTCCAGCACCCTCCACCCGCACCGCGGTGGCGCGTACGAAGCCAAGCTCACCTCCCGCAGCGTCGACGACCTGTTCCCGCCGATGGGGCTCAGCTTCCTGCAGGTCCTCGACATGGCGAAGAAGCTGGGGGCGACCGTCCACAGCAACAGCTGGGCCGGCGGCGTCCCGAAGTACAACGTCGACGCGGTGAACGCGGACACGTTCAGCTTCAAGAACGAGGAACACGTGGTGATCGCCGCCGCGGCGAACACGAACGACCGGGCCGCCGGCAACGGCGCGCCCGGCATCGCGAAGAACGTGCTCTGCGTGGCCGCCGCGCAGGGGCCTCCCGACCAGATGAGCTTCGGCAGCGGGAAGCCGGGGCCGACCGCGGACGGGCGGCGCAAACCCGATCTCATGGCCGTGGGCAACGGCATCCAGTCCGCCCTGCAGCGGCCGAGGGGGTCGACCGGCCCGTTCTGCGACGTCGGTCCCTACGTGAAGTCCCCGACGCTGGCCGCCACGAGCTGGGCGACGCCGAGCGCCGCGGCCGCGGCCGTGCTCGTGCGCCAGTACTTCACCGAGGGGTGGTACCCCCACGGCGCGAAGGAGAAGAACCGCGGCTTCACCCCCACCGGGGCCCTGATCCGGGCCGTGCTGCTCAACTCGGCCGTCGACATGACCGGCATCGCCGGCTACCCGTCCGACACCGAAGGCTGGGGCCTGATCCAGCTCGACCGCACCCTCTTCTTCAAGGATCCGCGCAGCCCCCGCCGGCTGCTCGTGAACGACGTGAAGCACGACGCCGGGCTGACGCTGGCCGTGGCGACGTCGCAGCACGTGTTCGTCAACAACCCCCAGCAGCTCAAGATCACTCTCGTGTGGACGGACCCGCCGGCGGCCGAGGCCTCCACCCACGCGTCGCGGAACGTGCTCCGGCTGGAGGTGGAGGACTCCGGGGGCACCCGGTACCTCGGGAACGACTTCGACCCCGCGACCGGTTTCTCCAGGCCCGGGGCCACCGGTGCCCAGGACCTGCTCAACAACGTCCAGATGGTGATCGTCGACAAGCCGGTTTCCGGCAGCTGGAAGATCACCCTCCGGGGCACGGTGGTCTTCGGCAAGCAGGGCTATGCGCTGGTCGTGACCGGAGCACTGACGTGAACCCCGCCGGATCGACCGGAGGCTCCCGATGGCACTGACCCTCGAATCCCTGCTGCTCGAGATCGGCCGCGCGTTCGCGCCGCTCGAACAACGGCTGCGTGGCGGGGAAATCCCGTTGCTGTTCGCCGAAATCGGGCTGCCGTCGTCCGAGGTCGTCCTCGGCACCCAGGCCGTCGGGACGGCGATCGGCGGCGCGGCGACGTCGCTCAGCGCGCTGTCCGGCGTGGTGCCGGAGCTGGCCGCGGCGATCGACGCGCGGGACGCCGGCCGGGTCACCGCGGCGGTGGCCGCCGTGGCGCGGATCGTGGAGTCCGTCGCCGCGGCCGTGGACGTGGTGTCCGGCGCGATCAGGACGGCGGCGCGGACGGCCGGGACGCACCAGGCCGAGGTCGAGGCGTTCGCCGCCGAGCTGGCGCAACGGCTGTTCGGCTTCGCCCTCGCGACCTACCTCGAAGCGCAGAAACCGATGGCCGGCTACACGCTGGAGCTGCTCGGGATCATCGAGTCGGCGCCGCAGGCCGCCACCGCCGCCACACCCACCCACGTGCGCCGCCTGCTGCACATCGACCGGGTGAACGCGCTGCTCCACGACCCGGTCGGCGTCCTCGCGCAGCTCTACGGCTGGGGCACGCCCGCGTTCGACTGGGACCTGCTGCTGCGGCGGCTGTCGATCTTCCTCGTCGCGGTCACGGACTTCGCGTTCGTGCAGTCCGGGCCGCCGCCGTTCCTGCGGGTCGCGGGGGTCGACATCGGCGTCACCGACGACCCGGTGCCCGGCGTCCGGGCGCTGCTGCGGCTCGCCGCCACCGAGAACCTGAACCTGGTGCTGCCGATCAACGACACGGTGGCGCTCGTCGTGACGTCGGACGCGGCGCTGGCGGAGGACACCGCCGTCGCCCTGCTGCCGCCGGCCGATCTCCGGGTCGTCCCGCCGTCGGGCGAGGTGCGCGGCGGGGTGCGGTTCGGCTTCCAGGCCCCGCACGCCGACGGCGCGCCGCCGATCGTCGTGCTGGGCACCGCCGGCGGTTCGCGGATCGAGGCGCGCAAGCTGCGCGCGACCGCCGGCGCGGACCTCGAATGGAACCCCGCCGCGGGCCACGCCGAGGGTGAGTTCGTGCTCGAGGCGGCCATCGAGGGCGGCAAGGTCGTCCTGAACCTGGCCGACGCCGACGGTTTCCTCGGCACGATCCTGCCGTCCCGGTCCCTCGAGCTGGACGTCGACCTCGCGCTGACGTGGTCGTCGGCCGGCGGGCTGCGGTTCACCGGCGCCGCCGGGGCGGAGGTCGACGTCCCGGTCGACCTCACCGCCGGCCCGGTGACGATCAGCAGCCTGCACCTCGCGCTGCTGCTGGCGGCCGGGGGCGTCACGCTCGAGGCGTCGAGCTCGGTCAGCGCCCGGCTCGGCCCGGTCTTCGCGGCGGTCGAACGGACCGGTGTGGTGCTGCGGCTCTCGCAGCCGGACGACGGCGGCAGCCTGGGGCTCGCCGACTTCTCCGTCGAGTTCAAGCCGCCCGGCGGCGTCGGGCTGACGATCGACGCCGGCGGGATCTCGGGCGGCGGGTTCCTCGCGTTCGACCCCGGTCGCGGGGAGTACTCGGGCGCACTGGAACTGGAGTTCGCGGACTTCCTCGCGCTGAAGGCGATCGGGTTGATCACGACGCGCCAGCCGGACGGGGCACCGGGTTTCTCCCTGCTGCTGGTCCTCACCGCCGAGTTCGGCAGCGGGATCCAGCTGGGGTACGGGTTCCGGCTGCTGGCCGTCGGCGGTCTGGTCGGGTTGAACCGCGGGATGAACCTGCAGGCGCTGGTCGAAGGGGTGCGGACCGGCGCGATCGAGTCGGTGGCGTTCCCCAAGGACGTCGTCGCGAACGCGCCGCGCATCCTGTCGGACCTGGCGCGGTTCTTCCCGCCGGAGCAGGGCACGTTCCTGATCGGGCCGATGGCGAAGATCGGCTGGGGCACCCCGACCCTGGTGAGCATCTCGCTCGGCGTGATCATCGAGGTCCCCGGGAACATCGCCGTGCTCGGCGTGCTGCGCGCGGCACTGCCCACTGTGGACGATCCGCTGCTGGTCGTGCAGGCGCAGTTCGTGGGCGCGCTGGAGCTGGACAAGTCCCGGCTGTGGTTCTTCGCGAAGCTGTTCGACTCGCGGATCCTCGCCATGACGATCGACGGCGGCATGGGCGTGCTGGTGGCCTGGGGCGACAACCCGGACCTGGTGCTGACGGTCGGCGGGTTCCACCCGTCCTACCGGCCGCCGCCGCTGCCGTTCCCGATCCCCGACCGGCTGTCGGTGGACCTGCTCAACCGGCGCAACCAGCTGATCCGGATCGCCGGCTACTTCGCGATCACGAGCAACACCGTGCAGTTCGGGGCCGCGGCCGAGATCCGGCTGGGGTTCAGCGGTTTCGGCGTCGAAGGCCACCTCGGGTTCGACGGCCTGTTCCAGTTCTCGCCGTTCCGGTTCGCAGTCCACATCTCCGCCCACGTGACGCTCAAGGCGTTCGGCGTCGGCGCGTTCGGCATCGACCTGGACTTCCAGCTCGAAGGCCCGGCGCCGTGGCGGGCCCACGGACGGGGCTCGATCGGCTTCCTGTTCTTCTCGATCTCGGCCGATTTCGACATCACGTGGGGTGAAAGCCGGGACACCACGCTGCCGCCGGTCGCGGTGCTTCCCTTGCTGACCACCGAGTTCGGCAAGAACGAGGGCTGGGAGACCCGGCTGCCCACCGGCGGCAACCGGACACTGGTCAACCTGCGTGACCTGCCGGACACCGGCGAGCTGGTGCTGCACCCGCTCGGCCGGTTGTTCGTCCGGCAGCGGGTGCTGCCGCTGAACGTGCGGGTGGACCGGATCGGCGGTCAGCGGGCCGGCGACGGACGGCGCTTCCGCGTCGCGCCGGTCGAGAACAGCGGGCTCAGCCGGGGCGACGACACCGCCGACCGGTTCGCGATGGGGCAGTTCCAGGACTTCTCCGACGCCGCGAAGCTGTCCCGCCCGTCCTACGAGACGCAGGACGCCGGCCTCGAACTGGTCGCCGACCAGGCCATGGCCACCGCCCGGGTCGTGCGCCGCAGCGCCCGCTACGAGCTGCACATCGTCGACAGCGGCGACAGCGGCGACAGCGCGGCGCCGGCGGCCGCGTTCGCCGCCACCGCGCCGGTGAAGCGCTTCCACACGGTCAGCGGGCCGGTGTTCGACCAGCTGCTGAACGGCAGCAGCACCAGCCGCGCGGCGCTGTCGGTCCGGCAGGCGCAGCAGAAGCAGCCGTTCGCGGCCGCCGACACCGTCCGCGTCACCGAGCAGCGGTTCGTCGTCGCCTACGTCAAGAGCAACCGGCAGGCGTTCCCGCCGCGGGTGCCCGGGCGGCCGTCGCGGGACATCCCGGCGACGTTCCGCAGCCGGGGCACGGCGGCGGACGCGCTCGCGGACTTCACCGCCGACGACCCCGGTCTCACCGGGCGGCTGCACGTGATCCCGGCGTCCGAGGCGGCGGTCACGCCCGGCGTCCCGGGCACCTGGTCCGACGCCGGTGTGCTGCCGGTGCCGGTGTCCGAAGTGGACTTGGTGGCGCTGGCCACCGGCCGGACGCTGCTCGCCGGCGGCACCGACCCGGCCGGTGCGCCGGTCGCCGCGACCGCGTTGTTCGACCCCACCGCCGACTCGTGGGCGCCCGGCCCGCCGCTGGCCGCCGCCCGGCGGCGGCACACCACGACCGGCCTCGCCGACGGCCGGGTGCTCGTCGCGGGCGGCCGCGGCGCCGACGCCGTGCTCGCCTCGGCGGCGGTCTTCGACCCGGCCGCGGGAGCCTGGACGCCGGCGGCGGACCTGGGCACCGCCCGGTACGGCCACTCGGCGACCCGGCTGCCCGACGGCCGGGTGCTGGTCGCCGGCGGCTCGGGAGTGCGGGCCGGGCAGGAGGACGGCGCGCTCGCGTCGGCCGAGCTGTACGACCCGGCCACCCGGACCTGGACCGCCACCCCGCCGATGACCGAGGCGCGGACCGGGCACCAGGCGGTGCCGCTGCCCGGCGGCCGGGTGCTGGTCGTCGGCGGTGCGACGCCGGCCGGCAACGGGCGGGCGGACGCGCTGACCCGGTGCGAGCTGTACGACCCGGTCCTCGGCTGGTCCCCCACCGGCAGCCTCGCCGAGGCGCGCCACGGCCACCAGGCGACGCTGCTGCCGGACGGCACGGTGCTCGTCACCGGTGGCGACGCGGTGATCGGCGACGACGGGACGTTCGACCCGCACAGTCTGGCGACCGCCGAGCGGTACCACCCGGCGACCGGGCGGTGGACCGCCGCGGCGGCCATGCCGGGCGGGGGCCGCAGCGGACACCGGAGCCTGGTGCTGCGCTCGGGCGTCGTCCTGGTGACCGGCGGCACCGGCGCGCCGGAACTCACCGCCGGCTTCCGCGCCACCTTGGCCTACCGGCCCGGCGACGACAGCTGGGTCACCTTCGCCGGCCTCGGCCACGGGCGCGCCGGCCACGCCGTGACCGAACTGGCGGACGACCGCGTGCTCGTCGCGGCGGGCACCACCGATCCCGCCGAAGTGCTCATCCCGTGACCCGGCTCAGGAGGAACGACACCATGACCACCACCATCGAGACGGCCGTCGGGACGTGGACCGCCGCCCCCGGCCTGCCCGCCCCGGCCGCCTGGTACGGCCAGCACGACGGGCCCGTCCTGCTCGACGACGGCACCGTCCTGGTCGCCGGCGGCACGGACGCCACCGCGACGGCCATCGCCGACGCGGCCGTCTTCACCCCCGCGACGACGGGCACCGGCGGGGCCTGGCAACCCGTGGACGCCCTGCACACACCGCGGCAGCTGCACTCCCTCACCCGGCTGGCCGACGGCACCGTCCTCGCCGTCGGCGGGCTCAACGGCTCGGCCGCCGTGCCGGCCGCCGAGCTCTACCACCCGGACACCCGCCACTGGACGCCCGCCGGCCAGCCGGAAACGGCCCGCTGGGGCCACAGCGCAGTGCTGCTGCCGGACGGCTCGGTCCTCGTCGCCGGCGGCAGCGTGGCCCGACCCGGCGGCGGCACCACCGCCGTGCGGTCGGTGGAGCGCTACACCCCCGGCCACGGCGGCGAGTGGCACACCGTCGCCCCCATGACCGACGCGCGGACCGGCCACCCGGCGGTCGTGCTGGCCGGCGGGGTCGTCCTGGTCGCCGGCGGCGTCGTCCCGACCGGCGCGGCCGACGCCCCGGCCCTCGCGTTCTGCGAGCTGTACGACGCGGGCGCGGACGAGTGGACGCCGACCGGCACCCTGCTGCGCGCCCGCCACCAGCACCGGGCCACCCGCCTGTCCGGCAAGACCGTGCTCGTCACCGGCGGCACCGCGCCCGGCTCCCCCGGCGTCGCGCCGTTCGACCCGTTCAGCCAGCGGACCGTCGAGCGCTACGACCTGGACACCGGCGTGTGGACGACCCGGGCGGAAATGCCGTCGGGGCGGGCGTTCCACCGCGCGATCGCGATCGGCGACGACCGGGTCCTGGTGGCCGGCGGGGCCGCGAGCGACCGCGACGAGGCCGGGTACCGCAGCGCGTTCGTCTACGACGTCACCGCGGATCGGTGGCTGACGGCGGCCGGGCTCACCGCCGGGCGGTGGTCGTTCGCCGCCACCGCGCTCGCCGACGACCGGGTGCTCGTCACCGGCGGTGTGGTCCGCTCCGGCCTCGCGGCCGCGGACCCGGCGGCCCTCGAACTGGCCGCCACCACGGAAATCTTCGACGGGAGCACCCCGTGACCAGCGCGTACTCCTTCCTGCCGTGGCTGCGCACCGGCATCAGCACCCGGATCACCGAGAACCCGCAGACCGCCGAACGCGCCTCCGTCCCGGTGCGGCTGCAGGTCGTCGGCGACGCGCTCGGCGGCGGCACGATCAGCCTGCCCGTGTCGAAGGACGTCCAGCTCTACGGGCCCGGCGACGTCGTCGGGGTGGACCCGCGGGCGATCTCGCGGACCGAGCCGCGGCCCGGGGTGTCCACTGTGGAACCGAACTTCCTGGCCCACATCGAGTTCTCCGAGGAGGACTTTCCCTGGCGCTACAGCCCGGCCGCCCCGGACGCGGGCACCCGGCGGCTCGCGCCGTGGCTGGCGCTCGTGGTGCTGGCCACCGGCACGGAGTTCACCGAGGTGCCGGGGACGCCGCACCCGCTGCCCGCCATCGTCGTGGCCGACCCGGCCGGCACGCTGCCGCGGCCCGAGCAGCTCGGCGCGTGGGCGCACGTCCACGTCAACGGCGCGCTGGCCGCCCCGGTCGCGACCGACGACACCGCCGGCGCGCTGGCCGCGCTCGGCGAAGTGCTGCGCACCAACGCCGACAGCGCGTGCGCCCGGCTGATCTGCCCGCGGCGGCTGCGGCCCGGCACCGCGTACGAGGCGTTCCTGGTGCCGGCCTTCGAGACCGGGCGGCTCGCGGGCCTCGGGCTCGACCCGGCGGCGTCGCCGGGCGCGCTGTACTCGAGCTGGGGCCCGCACTACCCGAACCGGGCGGCCGAAGGGCAGCTGCCCTACTACCACCGGTGGGCGTTCGGCACCGGCACCGCGGGCGACTTCGAGTTCCTCGTCCGGCTGCTGAAGCCGCAGGCCGCGGACCCGCGCGTCGGCCGTCGCGGGATGGACGCGCACAACTCCCCCGGTCTCGGGCTGGACGGCATCACCACACCCGCCGAGCTGGGCGGGGTGCTGCCGCTCGGCGGGGCACTCAAGGTGCCCGCGCGGCGGGACGCGCCGGTCGACCCGGCCGAGAACTGGGACAACTTCCTGGACACGCCGTCGGCGCCGCCGTACCCGCACCCGTTCGAGGAGGCGCTGGCCGCGGTGGTGAACCTGGCCGACGACTACCAGCGCCACGAACCGGCCGTGGCCCACGCCGGCACTCCCCTGGCCGACGTCGGCCCCGACCCGGTCATCACGCCGCCGCTGTACGGCCGGTGGCACGCGTTGACCACGCGGCTGCTGACCGGCGAGGACGGCGTGCGCGTCCCGCCCGCGATCAGCCACAACTGGGTGCACCGGCTGAACCTCGACCCGCGGTTCCGGGTCGCCGCGAACCTGGGTACCCGTGTGGTGAAGGCCCGCGACGAGGAGCTGATGGCGGCCGCGTGGGCGCAGGTCGGCGACGTCCTGGTCGCGAACGGCCGGATCCGGGCCGCCCAGCTGGCCCGCGAGGTCGGGCACGTGCTGCAGACCAAGCACGTCGACCCGCCGACCGGGGGCAGCCCGGCCGCGCTGGCGGCGGCACCCGCGTTGTCGGGCCGGTCGCTGACGCTGACCGCGCCGGCCCACTCCCGCGTCACCACCACCGCGGCCGGCGGCACCACCCCCGGCCTGGTCGCGGACGGCGCGGACCAGGTCGCGGTCGGCTTCCGGGTGGCGACCAGCCAGGTCGCGACGGCGCCGGTGTCCCCGGCGATGCGGCGCATCACCCGGCCGGGCTCGCGGCTGATGCGGACCCTGCCGTTCGACGGCGCCAGGGCGGACGCGCTGCTGTCCAGAATGGACGATCCCGTCGCGCCGGTCACCGCGGCGCCGGTCAAGGTGACGCCCGGCGCGCTCGTGACGCCGGCCGACCTGGCCGCCACGCTGCACCCGGACCGGCCGCCCGGCGCCGACCCGGTCGACGTCTTGGCGCACAGCCCGGACTTCGTGCTCCGCGGCCTGGACGAAACGACCGTGCCGCACCCCGGCACCACCGACAGCGAAGAGGCGACGCGCTTCAAGGCCGCGCTGCGCGAGCTGTACCAGGGGCTCGACGCGGGGGTCGCGGTCGGGCACGCCCCGCGCCCGCCCCGGCTCGACCTGCTCGGCACGACCACGTCCGTGCTCGCCGGGCTGCGGTCCGACGAGACCGTGCCCCGCACCCTGTTCGAAGGCTCGGTCAGCCTGCCCGAGCGGCTGCGCCCGTTCGCGGCCGCGTTCGTCGAAGCCATGGCGTACCCGGTGTTCGACCTGCCGGTGTACCGGACGCTGCTGGACCTCTCGGTCGACGCGTTCGTCCCGAACCTCAACCTGCTGCCGCCGAACTCGATCACCCTGCTGGCGAACAACCGCGAGTTCATCGAGTCCTACCTCGTCGGGCTCAACCACGAGATGGCGCGCGAGCTGCTCTGGCGGGAGTACCCGACCGACCAGCGCGGGACGCCGTTCCGGCAGTTCTGGGACCCGGTCACGGCGTTGCCGCGGCCGCGCGAGACCGCGGCGGCGCGGCGTGAGCGGGGCTACGACATCCCGCCGATCCACGAGTGGCCCCTCGACGCCCGCCTCGGCGGCAACGACAACCGCGTGGACGTCCGGCCGCAGGGCGACGACCTCGTCCTGGTGATCCGCGGCGAGCTGCTGAAGAAGTACCCGACGGCGGCGATCTACGCGCACAAGGCGGAGTGGCCGCCGGGCGCGGACGGGCGGCCCGACCCGACCCGGCCGCGACGGCTCGTCGAGCTGCCGGCGACCGGCCTGCCGTCGCCGGAGCAGGTCCAGCTGCCGTTGTACGAAGCAAAGGTCGAGCCGGACATCTACCTGCTCGGCTTCGACCTCGACACCGATCAGGCGCTCGGCCGGCCGGGCGTCGACGCGGGCTGGTTCTTCGTGCTGAAGGAGCGCCCCGGCGACCCGCGGTTCGGCGTCGACGACGGGCCGCCGACCCACCTCGAGGTCTGGAACGACCTCACCTGGGACGACGTCGACCCGGCCCGGCGCGGCTTCCTCGACCTCGACCCGGCCGTCACGGTGCCGCTGGCCGGCTTCGACGGGACCGACGACGCGGAGAAGCTGGACCAGCGCGCCGAAGACGTGCAGCTGCCGGTGTGGTCCGCGGGGCTCAGCTCCGCCGACCTGGCCTACATCCTCTTCCAAGTCCCGGTCCTGGTGGCCGTGCACGCACAGGAAATGGTGCCCCGATGACCGCGTTGAGCGACGACTTCCCGGTGCTGCTGGCGCCGGTCCGCGTCGAAACCCGCTTCACCGCCACCGAACTGCTGGTCCGGGTGTTCCCCGACGACTGGGCCGTGGAGAAGTTCGAGGCGAAGCCGGCCGACGCCGAGATCGCCGCGCTCGACGCCTACTGGACCGCCCGCTGGGCCGCGGGCGGCCGGGCCGCCCGGCTCCAGGCCGCCTGGCGGGAGCTGGCCGGGCGGGTGTCGCCCGGGCGCGCGGCCTGGCTGCTGCGGACCCGGAAACCCACGAACCCGGCGGACGAACCCACCGGCGTCCGGGACGGCGCCGTGGTGCTCGTCGTCCGCGGCACCACCGCGCCCGTCCCGGCCGACCGGCAGCCGTCGGTCACCTACTGGAGCGCCGTCTGGCGCGCCCACGGCGACCGGGAGGCGATCCGGCAGGCGGACGTCGCCCTCACCACCGCCGTGAAGGCCGACCGCGCCGCCGCGATCCGCGCCCGGCGTCCGTCCGGAGTGGACGGTGCCGCGGTGAGCGCGGTCGACGACGTCGTGGTCGCGTTCCTCGTGCTGCCGGCGCCCGCGGCGGGCACCGTCGCGACGGATTCGTGGACCGGCGCCGCGCGGGCGCGGCTGCTGCCGGACCGCTTCCGGGTGCTCGGGTTCGCCGGTGGCGCGCAGGTGGTGTCGGTGACCGGCGCCGCGGTCCCGGCGACGCTGGCGGTGAGCCCGGACCCGGCCGCCGCCGACAAGATCAGCGTCGACGAGAAGACCGGGGTGCTGCACGTCCCGGACGACCTGCGCTGGCTCACCGACTTCGACCGGGCGGTCGCGGTCGGGATGGGCGTGCGGATCCCGCTGACCGACCAGCTGCGCGGCGGGCTCGACCGGCTGGTCGTGCTCGGCCTGCGCGAGCAGTCCACGCCGGCGCAGACCGCGCTCGACCTGGCCGATCTCGTGACCCGGCAGCTGCGTGGCTCGGACGGCTTTTCCCTGCTGCCGCAAGGAACGCCGACCAACAACTCCGAGGCGGCACCGGCGGGCGTCGACGCGGACCAGGAGGCCGACGCCGTGCTGCGGAACGCCGCTCCGACGGCGTTCGCGGCGACGGCGGACTGGACCGGCCGCACGGACGGGCGGCAGTTCGCCGAGCTGCTCGGCCTGGATCCCGCCGTGCTGACCGGGATGCCGAACGCCGACGGCACCGACCAGCGTGACGCGCGGGCCGCCAACACCGCCCTGTGGCCGGCGACCTGGGGCTCGTTCCTGCAGACCGCGCTGAACCCGCTGCTCGGCCCGGCCGCCGTCGCGGCGACCCGCGACTTCTTCCTGAAGTACGTCTCCGGCCGCGGCCCGCTGCCGGCGGTGAAAATCGGGCGGCAGCCGTACGGGATCCTGCCGACGACGGCGTTCTCCCGGCTCGCCTATCCCCCGGCGGCGACGCACCGACGCGCGTTGCAGAAGGTCCTGGACGCCGTGGGCCAGGACTGGGCCGCGGCCACCGCCCGGGTGCCGCGGCTCGACCCGGCCGCCGCCGACCCGCACCAGCTGCTGCTGGACGTCCTCGCGCTGCACCCGACGTCGGCCGAGTACCACCAGCGGTACGCCCACAGCGTCGAGGACTTCTTCAACCGGGAGAACCTGGGCGGGCGGGGCGCGACCGTGCGGCCGGCCCTGGACGCGCTGAACGAGCCGCAGCCGGTGCGCGCGTTGCTGGCCCGGTTCGGCGCCGCGGCCGGCGTGGACCCGGACCAGCTGCGCCGGTTGTTCGCCGACTTCCAGCAGCCCTTCCTGGCCCCGCTGGTCGACGACCGGCCGCTGTCGGAGACCGACCCGATCCGGCCGTACACCGCGGACGGGAAGAACTACGTCCGCTGGCTGGCCGATCTGGCCGGTGCGGACCCGGGGCGGACCGACCTCGACGCCATCCGGCTGGAGCTCGGGTTCGCCGGCGACGCTCCCCCGCCGACGCTGCTGTACCTGGTGCTGCGGCACGCGGTGCTGCTCGGCTGGGACGACGCGGCCCGCGCGCTCGCGGCCGCGGCCGGGGTCCCCGTGCCGTCCCCGGCGGACGCGCCGTTCGTCCACGTCGGCGTCGCCCCCGCGCCGAGCGAGAGCCGCTTCCGGCTGCTGTACTCCCCGGCGCCCGCCGTCACCGGCGACCCGGATCGGCTGCTCGCCGACTTCATCCCGGACGTCTTGGGCCGGCCGGGGCCGACCGCCGCGCTCGCCGAGCAGGTCAAGGCCCTCGACGTGCTCGCGGACCTGCCGACCGCCCGGCTGGAACGGGTGCTCGCCGAACACCTCGACCTGGCCACTTACCGGCTGGACGCGTGGCGGCTCGGCCTGGCCACCGAGCGGCTGTCCGAGCTGCGGTTCGGCCCCGACGGCACCGCGCCCGCGCGCACCGGGCTGCACCTCGGCGCGTACGGCTGGCTGGAAGACGTCCGGCCCAGCACGGTGCCGCTCGAACCGGTCACGCTGACCGGGCCGCTCGCGACGGTGTTCGCCGGCGGCAAGCCGCTGCTGCACGATCCGCGCAACGAGGGGTTCGTGCACACGCCCTCACCCGCCCACGCCCGCACGGCCGCTGTCCTGCGGGCCGGGTACGCCGCCAACCGCACGCCCGGCAACCCCGGCGCGTTCGCGGTGAACCTCGACGCCGGCCGCGTCCGCGTCGCACTGTCCATCCTGGACGGTCTGCGGCAGGGCCAGTCCCTCGGCGCGCTGCTGGGCTACCGGTTCGAACGCGGCCTCCACGACCGGCACGACGAGGCCGAGGTCGACGCGTTCATCGCGGCGTTGCGCCTCCGGTTCCCGTTGCGGGCCGGGAAGATCGAGCAGACGGCGGTGGCGGCGGACGACGATGAGGTCGCGATCGGGCAGGTCGAGGCCGGCAACGTCGTCGACGGCCTGGCGCTGGTCCGGCACCTGACCCGCAACGACGTCTCGCGGACCTACCCCTTCGACCTGCCCGGGCTGCCGGACGCCGATCCGGACCGGACCACGGCGCTCACCGAGGAAGCGGCCGCGCTGCTGGACGCCAACGACGCCGTCGCCGACCTCGCCGTCGCCGAGTCGGCGCACCAGGCCCTCGCCGGCAACGTCGACCGCGCCGCGGCGACCCTCGACTCCTACGCCAAGGACGGCCTGCCGCCGGAGCCGGCGGTGATCGAGACGCCGCGCAGCGGGACCACGCTCACCCACCGGTTCGGGCTCCGCCTGAAGACCGGGCTGAACCCGGCCGGGCGGCGCTCGCCCCGGGCCAAGGCCGAGCCGGCCGTCGACGACTGGCTGCCGTCCCTGCTGCCGGCGCCGCGGGACGTCGCCGTGGTGGTCAGGTGGACCGACGACGAGGGCGACGCCCAGGAAAGCGTTGTCACGCAAGACGATCTCGGCCTGACGGCGATCGACCTGCTGTGGGCTGTGCGGCCGGCCGGGGACGCGGCGATGGCCGGGCTCGACGACCGGATCATCGGCGCGGTGCTCGACGACGACGAGCCGCGGCCGGACGCCGAGCTGAGCATCCGGTACACCGAGCGGATCCCGGGCAAGGTCAGCTTCTTCGAGCTGTCGCCGTTGCTCACGGCGTTGCGGACGCTGCTGACCACCGGCCGGCCCCTGAAGCCGACCGACCTGGTGCCGGCGGCCGGACCGGCGACCCCGGACCGGTCGATCGACGACGGCGTCAGCGTGTCGAAGAGACGGCCGGAGGAGGTCCGCGACGCGCTCTCCGACCTGGCCGACGACGTCGACGACTACGTGGACGACCTCGCGCGGCTCTACCCGCTGGCGCCGGCTCCGCCCCGGCGTGGCGACGTGCTGGACCGGATCGACGTGTTCCTCACCCGGTACGCCGAGCTGGCCGGCGTTGCGGGCGGCTTCGGCATCGCCCGCAGCGGCTGGAGCGAGCTGGCCGCGTGGCGGCGCGGTGTCTACGCGGACGTCCTCGCGGCGGTGGCCGTGCTCGCCGCCCGGCTGGGAAAAGCGCTCGCCGACGCCGACGTGCTGCTCGCCGCGTACGACAGGCTGCCGAGGTCCACTCCGGACGCCGAGCGGCTGCGGCTGCTGCGCCGGATCGAGCACCTGCTCACCACCACCCCGGACGACGACCCGCCGCGGCCGAACGACTTCCTCTCGGCCCTGCGCCGGGCGCGCAACCAGTTCGCCGGGCGGGTGACCACACTGCGGAACTTGGCCGGGACGAACGAAAAAACGCTCGGCGGCCTGCTGGACGCCGTCGCCCACCAGCAGCCGCTGACCGACATCGACGCCACCGGCCTCGACCTGACCGCCGTGCAGGACCGGGTCGTCGGGTTCGGCGCCGAGCTGCTGGCGCGGGCCCAGGCCCTGCTCGCCGAGATCGAGGACCGGCTGGCCGCGAGCGCGGCGGCGCTGGCCCGCGTCGGCCTCCCCGGGGCGACGGCGTCCGACGACGCGCAGGCCGCGCTCGACGCGCTGCGGGCACTGCTCGGCCCGGACGTCCTGGTCGTGCCCGAGTACAAGATCTCCGACGACCTCGCCCACGACCTGGACGACGCATTCGACGACCGGGAAGCCCTCGTCCGGCACCTGACCCAGGCACCGTTCCGGCGGGACTTCCCGGTCGACGACTGGCTGCACGGCGTCGCCCGGGTGCGCGACATGCCGCGGCTGTGGGAGCGGGTCGTGCTGCTCAGCGACGCGCTGCGGGGCGAGGACGGCCTGCTGTCCGGCGACGCGGACGACGAACCGGCGCTGGTGCCGATCCAGCTGCCGTTCCGCGACGACGACCACTGGCTCGGGATGGAGTTCGCCCCCGGCGCGGACCTCGTCGAGGACCGTGTGCTGTTCACCGCGCACTACGCCGACCAGCCGTCGAGCGGCGACGACACCGAGTGCGGGCTGCTGTTCGACGAGTGGACCGAAGTGATCCCCGCCGACCGGGAGACGACCGGGCTCGCGGTGCACGCCGACAGCCCGGACTCCGAGCCGCCGCAGAGCATGCTGCTCGTCGCCCCGCCGGTGCGGACCGGCACCTGGGACGTCGCCGACCTCGTCGCCGCCGTCACCGAGACCTTCGCACTGGCGCGGACGCGGCTGGTCGAACCGGCGCACCTGGACGACACCGGGTACGCGCAGCTGCTGCCGGCGACCGTGCTCTCGGCGACCCGCCGCCCGATCACCATCAGCACCGATCTCGCGATCGCGAACCTGCGCTGGAAGGCCACCCATGACTGAGCCCCGCATCCCGGACCTCGCCGGCGCGCTGCTGCGCCGCGAGCACCCGGCCGTCGGTGTGTGGAACCGGCTGGAGGGCCGGCCCCGCACCACCGGCTTCGACCGCGCGCTGCGCGCCGAGATCCGCGATCCGCTGTGGCTGCTGGCCCGGCAGTGGCAGCTCGGCGAGTTCCGCGGCACGGACGGCGGCTCGCCGGTCACCGCGACGTACTCGGTCACCGCGAGCCCGCCGACCCGGTTCCGGCCGGGCGACGGGCCGGCCGGACCGCTGCCCACCGACCGTCCACTCGAGACGGTGGCGGAACGGCGGCCGCTGCCGTTCGCGTTCGGCACCGAGCCGATCTCGTTCGACCTGCGGCTTTCGCTCGGCCGTCGCTGGCTGAAGCTGGTCGCCGGGTCGGCGGTGCGGGACCGCCGCGACGTCGCCGGGGAGTACGTCCACGACTACCCGATCGCCCTGCCCGGGCCGAGCGCCCCGGCGACCGCGCACCCCGAGGTGTGGGCGGCCACGCAGGCGGTGGCGGGCCGGCGGATGGACGGCTACCTGCTCTACCAGCACGTCAAGGGCGGCGGGCACGCCTCCGACGGCATCTCCGGCCTGCAGCGCAAGGACCGCGACGCCCTCGACGCGCTCGGGCTCCGGCTGACCGGCTGGTTCGACGACCTCATCGACCAGCCGGGCGCCGAGTCGGCGTGGGACCCGCGGCGGCTGGAGCACCGGTTCGCCGTCTCCGCCCCGGCACCCGACGGCGAGCGGGTGCTGACGGCGCCCGAGTACCCCGGCGGCGAACTGGACTGGCACGCGTTCTCCGTCGGCGGCGGTTCGCTCGGCGGCACCGCCGCGGCGCCGGCCGCGCTGAACCGCACCGTGTTCCCGGCGCCCGTCCGGTTCTCCGGCATGCCGCTGCCGCGGTGGTGGGCGGTCGAGGACGGGCGGACCAACTTCGCCGCCGTCACCCCGGACAGCACCGACCTGGCGCGGCTGATCTTCCTCGAGTTCGCGCTGGTGTTCGGCAACGACTGGTACCAGTTGCCGTGCGACCTGCCCGCCGGCACGCTCGCGAAGGTCCAGGGCCTGGCCGTGACCGACGTCTTCGGCGAGCGGCGCTGGATCACGCCCGCAGCCGCGGGCAGCGAGCGGCAGTGGTCGATGTACACCCTCGACGGGGACGCCGGGCTGCTCCTGCCGCCGGGCACCCCGAAGGTCGCCACGGGCCCGGCGCTGGAGGAGGTCACGCTGGTCCGTGACGAGAGCGCGAACCTGGTGTGGGGCATCGAGCAGACCGTGCGGATGGCGAGCGGTGAGGGGCGGGCGGGCGACGAGGTCGCGGCCGAGTCGCTCGCGTTCCGCCGCCGGGTGCACCCGCCCGGGACCGTGACCGACCCGCACGCCCCGATCGCCTACGAGCTCATGGGTTCGGTGCCGGAGAACTGGATCCCGTTCGTCCCGGTGCACGTGCCGGGCGACAACCGGACCGTGCAGCTGCAGCGGGCCACGATGCCGAGCGAGGTCGACGGCACGCCGGTCCGGCCGCGGACGGCGTTGCTGCGGGAGGGCCTGGACGCCGGGAACTCGTACCACGTCAACGAGGAGGAGGTCCCGCGCGCCGGCACCCGGCTGACGGTGGCCTACAACCGGACCCGGACGAAGACCGGGCGGGTCGCGGTGTGGCTGAGCGTGCGCCGCGACGCCGGCCGCGGCGAGCGCTCCAGCGGCCTGCGTTTCGACGACCTGGTCGAGACGCCGGAGTGGCCGGCGCGGACCCGGCCGCCGGCCGGGTCCGCGCCGTCAACGGTCACCAGGGCAACGGCGCTGCACGAGAAGCTCTCAATATGTCTGGACCATTGACCCGGTGAGTGGCACAGGCCTACCGTCGCGCTACTCCGTCGACGATCGTCGGCCCGTGAAAACGAGTTCAGCCGTTCCTGTCCGAGGTGTCCGCGCCCTTCGCGACGGCGCGCGCTGACAACGTTGTCGCGTTCCGCCTTCGCGTTTTCCGATCGGAGTCACCCCACCCCGGACAAAGGAGTCGCCGATGCGAACTCGAAGAAAGCTGACCGCGATCGTCGCCGCGCTCGCGGCGGTCGCGGCGACGGCCGTGTGGGGCGGCGCCACCCCCGCCGCCGCCTCCGGTCCCGCGCTCCTGCCGTTGTCCATCACCAACAACACCGGCCGCGGCGACGCCGTCTACCTGTACGTGCTGGGCGTCAACCTCAGCACCGGCCGGCTCGGGTACGTCAACGCCGGCGGCACCTTCACCGCGTGGAGCCCCGGCGGCAACCCCCCGACCCCGGCGCCCGACGTCTCCATCGCCGGGCCGGGCAACGGCGGCAGCACGACGATCCAGGTGCCGCGCAACATCTCCGGCCGCGTGTACTTCTCGATGGGCCAGCGCCTGAACTTCTACCTCACGCCCGACGGCCTGGTCCAGCCGGCGCCGTGGGCCGGCGGCGACTCGAACCGCGACATCCTGTTCGACTGGAGCGAGTTCACCTACAACGACGCCGGTCTCTGGCTGAACAGTTCCCAGGTGGACATGTTCGCCATCCCGCACACGGTGAGCGTCACGACCGGGGCCGGCGCGGTGAACTCGACCGGCACGCTCGTCGCGAACGGCCGGGACAACGTCATCAACGGCATCAAGGGCCAGTCCGGCTGGGGCGGTTCCGTCTACACCCGCTCCGACGGCACGGTCCTGCGCGTCCTCGCGCCCGGCAAGGCGGCCGACGCGGGTCAGCTCAGCAGCACCTACCTCGACCCGTACATCACCTCCGCGTGGAACGCCTACACCGGCAAGACGCTGACCGTCGTGCCGTTCGGGGACCAGCCGAACACCAAGTACTTCGGCCGCACCTCCGGCAACGTCATGAACTTCACGAACAGCGCCGGGCAGCAGGTGGCGTCGTTCCAGAAGCCGTCCTCCGCCAACGTCTGGGGTTGTGACGGCGCGCTGGCCGCCCCGAACGACCAGGTCGTCGGCCCGATCTCGCGGACGCTGTGCGCCGCGCTCAACCGCGGCACGCTGGGCACGATCGACACCCAGCCGAGCACCAACGCCGGCGACTTCTACAAGAACAGCCCGACCAACCAGTACGCGCGGCTGGTGCACGCGAACATGGCCGACGGCAAGGCCTACGCGTTCGCCTTCGACGACGTCGGCAACTTCGAGTCCCTGGTGAACGACGGCAGCCCCCGGGCCGCGGGCATCACGCTGAACAGCTTCACCGGCGGCGGCGGGACGACCCCGCCCCCGACGTCGGGCAACCGGCTCATCAGCAACTGGAACGGCAAGTGCATCGACGTGCCGAGCCAGAACTTCGCCGACGGCGTCCACCTCCAGACCTGGGGGTGCAACAACACCGTGGCCCAGAACTGGACCTTCACCGGCGGCACGCTGAAGACGCAGAACAACATGTGCATGGACGTCGCCTGGGGCGGCACGGCGAACGGGGCGGTCATCCAGATCGCCACGTGCAGCGGCAACGCCGCCCAGCAGTTCGTCCTGAGCGCGGCGGGCGACCTCGTCAACCCGCAGGCCAACAAGTGCGTGGACATCCAGGGCTGGAACGGCAACGACGGAGCGGCCCTCGCGCTGTGGGACTGCACCGGCGGAGCGAACCAGAAGTGGCACCAGGGCTGACCCGGTGACGACCGTGGTGGCCCCGGCGTGCCGGGGTCACCACGGTTCCGCAGCCCTGAAGCGTCAGCCGGCCATCAGCACCAGCCGTTCGCGCACCCCGCCCGCCTCCAGCAGGCGGTGCGCCTCGGCCGCGTCCGCCATCGGCAGCTCGCGGTGCGCACGCAGCCGCAGCTTTCCCTTGGCCAGCAACGTCATCACCTCTTCCAGAGCAGCCGGCGCCTTCGCCGCGTCCGGGCCCGACAGGCGGACGCCGAAGTCACCGGCGGCCGGGTCGGAGAGGGTGACGACCCGGCCCGGGTCACCCGTCAGCTCGACCGCGTCGGCCAGCACGCCCTTGCCCGCCGCGTCCAGGACGGCGTCGACCTCGCCCAGCTCCCGCACCCGCGTGGTGACGCCGGGGCCGTACCGGACCGGCGTCGCGCCCAGCTCCAGCGCCAGGGCTTCGTCGTGGGCGCCGACCACGCTGAGCACCTTGATCCCGCGGGCCACCGCCAGCTGCGTGGCGACGACGCCGACCGCGCCACCGCCGCCGAACACCAGCAGCGTGCCGCCGGCGGGCACGGCCAGCTCGTTCAGCGTGCGGACGGCGGCCTCGGCCGAGCTGGGCAGCGCCGCCGCGTCGGCCCACGAGACCGACGCGGGCTTCGGCGTCCAGATCGACGCGAGGACGTGCTCGGCGTAACCGCCCAGGTCGAGCAGGAAGGCCGCCACCTCGTCGCCGACGGCCACGCCGGTCGTCCCCGGCCCGAGCGCGTCGACCGTCCCGGCCACCTCGAAGCCCAGCACCGGGACCGCCGGCAGCGCGAACGCCTTGAGCAGGCCCGAGCGCAGCGGCAGGTCCGTCGGGCTGATCCCGGCCGCCGCCACCTCGATCCGGATCTGCCCCGGGCCCGGCTCCGGCGTCGCCACCGGCGACCAGCGCAGCACCTCGGGCCCTCCGAATCCGGTCATGACCACCGCGTTCGACATGTCCGCTCCTTCCACCGCATTACGTGACATGTCATGCAAGCGAGGAGGGGCCGCGGCTATTCCCCCAGCGTCCGCGGAGCCGGCAGGGTCCCGTGGTCGAGGACGTTCTCGTAGACCCGCTCCAGCGCTTCGGTGAGCGGTGTCAGCAGGTGCTCGGGCAGGCCGCCGAAGAACAGGCGCTTGACGAGGTCGACGTGCCCGGGCGCCGCGGCCGCCAGCGCGTCCCGCCCCCGCGACGTCAGGAAGACCTCGGTCACGCGCCGGTCGCCGGGACTCGCGCCGCTGTCGACCAGGCCGCGGTTCCCCATCCGCTTGGCCTGGTGCGACAGCCGGCTGCGCTCCCAGCCGAGCAGTGCGGCCAGCGCGGTGATCGGCATCCGGGCATCGGGTGCGTTCCCCAGCGCGGTGAGGACGTCGTAGTCGGCGAGCGAGAGGTCGTCGTCCGCCTGCAGCTGCCGGTTGATCTCGTAGGTGAGGCGCAGCTGGAGCCGGACGAAAGCCAGCCACGCGCGGCTCTGCTCCCGGTCGAGCCAGCGGTCATCCGTCACGCCCGCAGATTACATGACACGTCACCCACCGCCGTCCGCCGCGAGCGCCCTGCGTAGAGTCCGAAGCCGTGCCCGACGCCGATCCGCCCGCCGCCCTCCTCCCGGACGTGCTCGCCGACGGCCTGCGGGTGGTGTTCGTCGGCATCAACCCCGGCGGCGGCTCGGTGGCGGCCGGGCACAGTTTTCACAGCGCGGGCAACCGGTTCTGGCCCGCCCTGTACCGCTCCGGGTTCACACCGAGGCTGCTGCGCGCGGAAGAGGAACGGCTCCTGCTGGGCTGGGGCATGGGCATCACGAGCATCGTGCGCCGCCCCACGGCCCGCGCCTCGCAGCTGTCCCGCGCGGAATTCGTCGCCGGCGGGCAGGACCTGGCCGAGCGGATCGCGGCGATCCGCCCGCAGTGGCTGGCGATGCTGGGCGTGACGGGCTACCGGGCGGCTTTCGGCGCTCCGAAAGCCCAGCTCGGCCCGCAGCCGGAACCGATCGGCGGCGCGCGCGTCTGGATCGTCCCCAACCCCAGCGGCCTCAACGCGCACTACCCGCCCGTGGCGCTCGCCGCGGAGTTCGCCAAGATGCGCGCGGCCGTCGGCCTGCCCGACCGCTCCGGCGTCCTCGACGAAAGCCCGTCCCGGATGTAACCCCGCCCGGCCGGTCCTCTTCGGGCGGAAGATCCCGTATGGGTGATCAATCGCGCCACGAGGGCCGACACGCGGGGCCGGCGGGCGCGGGCCTGGTTAGGTCTGGCCCCGGGCGGCCCGGGCGGGCCGCCCTTCTTCGGGAAGGGAACGGGCCGGGAACTCATGGCCGATCGGACATCGGTGCTCATCGTCGGCGCGGGGCCGGCCGGGCTGGTGCTGGGCAACCTGCTGCGCGCCGCCGGGATCGACACGCTCGTCCTCGAACGCGGCGGCCGGGACCAGGTGCAGGCCCGGGCGCGGGCCGGGTTCCTCGGCGCCAACAGCGCGCGGGTGCTGACCGAGCACGGCCTCGGCTCCGGGATGCTGCGCGACGGCAGCACCCACGGCACGTGCGCCTTCCGCGACGAAGGCGGCGAGTTCGAGCTGCGGTACGACCGGCTCGGCCGCGGCGAGCAGCACACCGTCTACCCGCAGCACCGGCTCGTCACCGACCTCGTCGAGGAGTACCTCGCCCGCGGCGGCGAACTGCGCTTCGGCGTGACCGTCACGGACGTCGACGCCGAGACCGCGACCGTCGGGTTCCGCGACGAGCACGGGAAAACCGGGCAGGTGAACGCCCGGTTCCTCGCGGGCTGCGACGGCAGCAACGGCGCCACCCGCAAGGCCGTCCCGGCGCCGGCGCACTGCGCGCGTGACCACGGCATCTCCTGGCTGGCCGTGCTCGCCGAGGCGCCCCAGAGCATGCCGGCGGTCACCTACGCCCTGCACGAGCGCGGGTTCGCCGGGCACATGGCGCGCAGCCCCACGGTGACGCGCTACTACCTCCAGGTCCCGCCCGGCGACGACGCCGCGGCCTGGACCGACGAGCGGATCTGGGCCGAGCTGGCCGTCCGGATGCGCACCGGCGAGTTCGGCGCGCTGCGCCAGGGACCCGTCACCGAACGCCGGATCGTGCGCCTGCGCTCCGACGTCGTCGACCCGCTGCGGCACGGCCGGCTGTTCCTCGCCGGCGACGCCGCCAGCCTGATCAGCCCGTCGGCCGCCAAGGGTGCCAACCTGGCGATCATGGCGGCCGAGGTGCTGGCCGCCGCGCTCACCGACGCGCTGCTGCGCGACGACGAGCAGGCCTTGGCCGCTTACTCGCGCACCTGCCTGCCCCGCATCTGGCGGGCGCAGGAGTTCTCCCACTGGATGATCGGCCTCCTCCACGACCGGACGGGCGCCGGGTCCTTCGGGTCCGCGCTCCGCCGGACCCGGCTCGACAACCTGCGTGATTCCCGCGCGCACCAAGACTTCTTCGCCGAGAACTACGTCGGCATCTGATCACCAGGAGTGCCCATGACCGCGACGCTCGTCCCCACGCTCGCCCCGGAGGACCTCGCCCGCCTCACCGCGGCGCGGGACCTCGTCCGGGCCGTCGACACCGCCTCGGTGCTCGCGGCGGCCCTACCTTCGCTGCCTGCCGCCGAGCGTGCCGCGCTGGCGGCGCACGCGCCCTTCTCCCACGTCGGGCTGCTCGTCTTCCCGGCCACGCTGGACGGGCTCGGTGCGGAACTGGCCCGCCACGGCCTCGAAACCGGGCTGATGAGCCACAGCGTCGTCGTCCGGGAGCGGCTCGCCCGCCGCTACGGCGTGCCCGCCGACGACCTGACGGTCGGCATCCTGCGCGCCCCGGTGACCGACCGCGCCGGCCGGCCGTGCGCGCTGGAGATCTTCGTCCTCGTCACGCCGCCGGACCTGGCCCACATCGCCGCCGACGAACGCCGCCACGGCCGGGAAGACCACTTCGCGCTCGCCGTGCCCCGGGCCGACCCGATCGTCCTCAGTGGACTGTGCGCGGCGATCGCCGGGCAGCTGCGCCCGGACGGCGGGGGTTACAACGGCCACGAAGACGCCACCGTGCTCTACTTCCGCGACGCGCACCACCCCGCGCCGGCCTACCGGCGGCTGGAACTCCTGTGCACGGGCGAGTTCCCGCGGGTGCTCGCCGCGCACCAGCGCGCGTCCGAGCCCGGCACGGAACTGCTCGGGCTGCTGACCGGCGCCTGGGCCACCCAAGCCGTCGCCACGGCCGTCGAGCTGCGCCTGCCGGACCACCTGGCCACGACCGCCGGCCTCGACGCGCTGGCCACCGCGACCGGCACCGACCGCGAGAGCCTGGGCCGGCTCCTGCGGTACCTGGCCACCCTCGGCGTCGTCCGCGCGACGCCCGCGGGGCACGTGCTCACCGACGTCGGAGCGCTGCTGCGAACGGACGTCGAAGGGGGCATGAGCGCGATCGCTCTGATGTACGGCGGCCCGTTCTACCGCTCCTTCGCCGCGCTCACCGACGCCGTCCGCACCGGCGAAGAGTCGTTCGCGAAGGTCTTCGGCGCGCACCACTTCGCCCACCTGGCCGCGAATCCCGAGCTGGCGGACCTGTTCCACCGGTCGATGGCGGCCAGCAACGCGATGTTCGCCGAGCTCACCCGCGTCGTCGACCTCTCGGCCGTCGGCGTCGTCGTCGACGTGGCCGGCGGCAACGGCGCGCTGCTGTCCCGCGTCCTCGACGCCCACCCGGCGGTCACCGGCGTGCTGATGGACCGCCCGGAAGCCCTGGCCGTCGCCGGCCCGGCGCTGGCGAAGCACGCGACGCGCTGCACCCTCGTGCCCGGCGACTTCACGAAAGCCGTTCCCGGTGACGGCGACGTCTACCTGCTGTCCCGCGTGCTGCACGACTGGGACGACGAGCGGTGCCACACGATCCTCACGACCTGCGCCGCCGGCATGCCCGCGGGCGCCGAACTCCTGATCGTCGAGCGCCTGCTGCCCGAGGAGGACGGGACGGCGTCGCTGGCGGTGCCGTGGGACATCCACATGCTGTGCAACGTCGGCGGCCGCGAACGCACCGAGTCCCACTACCGCGCGCTGCTGGCCGGCGCGGGCTTCGACCTGGCCGACGTCCGCCCGCTGGCGCTGGACGCGTACGTCCTGCGCGCGGTCCGGACGAGCTAGTGTCGCGCGTCGTAAGTCCCCTGACGGCCAGGAGGCCAGTCCAGGGTCGCCCTTGAAGCTCACTTTCCCAGCCGGGCCGCGATGTTTCCGGGAGCGTCCCGGCCCCCAAACGCCCCAATGTGGCGTTGGGTGCGTCCAACGCACCCAATGTGGCGTTCGGTGCGTCCAACGCACCCAACGCCACATTGGGGCGCATCGCCCGGACCCGTCAACGAACCTCAGACGCGCGACACTAGGCCCACCGGCCGCCGCCCGGTTGCGGGGCGGTGGCCGGTGGGTCGTGGCCTCAGCCGCAGTGTTCGGTGCGCTCCTGGTCGGTCATCGCCGCCGTGTGCTGCGTGATGTCGCCGGTGGAGCCGGGCACCGGGCCGTCCGCGTCGAAGTCCTGGTACCAGATGTAGTGGTCGTAGAACCGGTCACCGAAGTGCATCTCGTAGGTGCCGTGCACCCGCTGCAGCTTCGGCGCGCGCTCCACCCAGCCCTTCTCCCCCGGCCGGACGTCGACGTTGGTCGCCTGCCCTTCGGTGTGCGACGACTCCCAGGTGTGCTGGTACGACGTCTCGATGGACACCTTGAACACTTCCGAGAAGCCGTACTCGGCCGAGAGCGACACCCCGAAGCTGTTCGACTCGCCGGTCGTGTCCGACCAGTTCACCGTGCTGCGCTGCAGGTCCTGCGTGCAGTTGTAGGCCGCCTCGCCGACCTGGTGGCCGTCGCCGGTGTGCTCCTCCGGCGGCCCGGCCGGGTGGAACACGCAGGAGTCGGTGCCGTTGCCGCACTTGTCGAGCAGTTCCCGCGGGGTGGGCTGGCCCTCGGCCGAGGCCCCCGGGGCGGTGACGAAGAGTCCGGCGGCGGTCAGCAGGCCGATGCCCGCCGCCGTCAGTGCCGTGCGCTTGCCGGTCATGGTCGGCATTCCTTTCGTCGGACGATCAGCTGAAACCGATGGACTGGGTGCGGTTGTCCATGTAGGACCCGATGTTGCCGTTGTTCTCCTTGAACGGGCCGTCCCGGTCACCGCCGAGATTCGGTTCCGGGTAGAGCCAGAGCCAGCAGTCACCCCACGGCTGCACGGACGTGATCCGGTTCTTCCAGTCGTCGCCGAGGTCGAACTGCCAGTTCACCCAGCCGTCCTTCTTGCACAGCTCGGGTCCGGTGATCGTCAGCGAATCGCCGGTGTAGTCCGCGCCGTCGAAGAACGTGCCCTGGATGACGTCGCCCTGCGGCTGCGCGGCGAGCTCCGAGCGCAGCGTCAGATCACGTGCCGCCGCACGCGCGTCGGCCGGCGCCGTGGTGATCGCGCCTTGCGAGGCATAGGAAATCACCTGTTGGTAGTCGGTAAAGCACTGCTGTGTACCGGTTTCCGAGTTCAGCACGCAGTGCCGTGCGACGTCGGCGGCACCCGCCGGAGCGGCACTCACCACCGCCGCCGTCGTCGCGGCCGCGGCCGTCGCGGCGATTCTCTTCCAGTTGTTCGTCATGGCGATTCCTTTCCCCGATTCCGGTGCCGTGATATGCCCGGAATATGCGTGATGTCGATGATTTCGACGTTAGCGCAGGGTGATCCACGTCGCGCCCGCGCTGCCCACGGTTACCGCCGGGCTTGCCTCTTAGTCTCCGGCGAATGCCGCAAGGTTGGGCGACGCGATCGAAAGTGTCACAATGACCCGGTGCCGCAGGTCCGCCCGCGGCACGGATCATCGTGTCCACATCGGACTGTGGCGCTACCGCTCGTCGGACCTGGCTTCGGCCAGCCGCTCCTGGACGCGGGCGTGGCGGAACTGGTAGACCCCGCCCGCCTGCCTCAGCACGCCGCGGCGGTGGGCGTCGTCGAGGAAGTGCATCAGGCGCCACGGGAGGCGGCCGGTCGCGGCGAGCCAGGCGTGGTGGACGAAGTAGTTGCCCCACGCTCGTGTCACCAGGACGGCCAGGCCGATGCCGCCACCGAAGCACACGCCGACCACGAACGGCAGGACCGGGTTCGTCGCCGCCGGGAACACCTGGCCGCCGGCGATCGCGCCCGCGAGGCCGTAGCACACGGCCGCGACGCCGCGGGCCATGAACCAGCCGAACAACGCGCCCGCCAGCCCGCCGGCGACGCCCAGCGCCACGTCGTAGCGGCCGCCCAGCACCGGCAGGAACCGCGTCTGCGCGGTGAACGCGAACGCCATCCCGTCGAACAGCCCCAGCGACACCAGGAACGAGACGGACAACGCGATCGCGCCGGTCCGCTCGTTGCGCAGGATCATCCGCGGGCTCGACACGCGGCTGGCGTCGACCGGTTTCGCGAGCCACACGTGCACCGCGAACACCAGCCCGAACACGAGCGCCAGGAAGACGACCAGGCCGGTGGCCAGCGACCAGCCCAGCCCGAGCAGGACACCCACGACGGCCCCGATCGCGAACCGGCCGGCGAACTTGCGGGTGGCCCCGGCGAAGCGCAGTTCGGTGCGCAGTGGTTCCGGCGGACGCGCGAAGCGGTGGGTCAAGTAGCCGGCGCCACCGAACGAAAGGGCGTAGATCGCCGCCAGCGCCGGGCCGTCGTCGACCCAGCCGGTGACGACGAACAACACCGCGATCAGCAGCCCGACCAGGCCCGAGCGCGTCCCGGCCGGCACCGCCCGGTACAGCCGCCACCAGGCCAGGTCACGGCTGCGCGTCTGCTCGAGGTGCCGGGCCAGGAACCCCAGCCAGCGCTCCGCCTGCGCCGTGGTGTACCGCCCGGACGGGCTGGTCTTCGGGTTGCGCCCCGGCGGCTGCGGCACCCGGGCGTAGGCGTTGGGGACGAACGAGTCGAGCAGCTGCCCTTCGAGGACGGCCGCGTCGTCCGCGCCGAGCAGCTCGGCGGGATCCGCGCCGAGCCGGCCGTAGCCGATCCGCGCGAGGTCGACCATCAACGGCGTCCGCAGCACCCGGGCCAGTGCCGCGTCCGGCTCCCGGCGCAGCCGGTCGGCCACCGGGAGCCAGCGGTCCTGGCCGGCGCCCGCCCGCGCGGACAGGTAGGTGATCGCCTCCTGCCGGGCCACGGGTTCGAGCCGCACGACGGTGGCGGCGCCCAGGACCGCGCCGGACTCGCGCGTGACCTGCTCGTACTCGGCCGAGCGGCAGGTCAGCACCAGCGAGCGGCCCCGGGCCATGGTCTGGTCCAGCGCGTCGAGCGCCGCGACGCGCAGGTCGGGCGGCATCTCGTCGAGGCCGTCGAGGACCGGGACGACGTGGCCGCCGAGGACGAGCCGGGTGGGCGCGCCGGGCCCGTACTCCCCGGCGGTGAGCAGGGCCGGGTGGTTGTCGGCGAGCCGGTCGGCCAGCCACCGGTCGAGGTGTTCCCGCCGCGGGTCCCAGGAGGCCAGCGACAGCAGGACCGGGACCGGGGTACCCGGAGCGCGGGTACGCAGCAGCTCCAGCGTCAGCATCAGGGCGAGCACGGACTTGCCGGACCCGGGATCGCCCAGCACGACCAGCTGCGGCACCGGCAGCGCGGTGTACGTCCCGGCGATGTCGTCGAGGTCGCCCCGCAGCGCGGGCTTTCCCGGCCGGGCGGCGGCCGACCAGCGCAGGGCGATGGGCTGCGGCCGGTGCAGCGACCGCAGCTCGGCTTCCGCGCGCCACTGCCACGTGACGGCTTCGGCCAGCTCGGTGACCGCCCGGCCGAGGTGGCGATCCGGCGTGGCCGCCGCCTCGGGGGCGACGTCGGCCGGGGCGCTGGGCGTGGCCTCGGTCAGGATCTGCTCGTGGAGCCGTCGCAGACCGGGGTTCGGGTCGACGCCCAGCTCGTCGGCCAGCCGCCGGCGCAGGCCGTGGAACAACGTCGAGGCTTCGGCGTAGCGGCCCTCCTTCGCGAGGGCGCGCATCAGGAGCAGGTGGGACAGCTCGCGCATCGGGTGCTCGCCGCAGAACTCGGTCAGCTCGCGCACGACCTCACCCGTCTCGCCGAGCCGCAGCTGCCAGTCGGCGCACAGCTCCACGGCGTCGAAACGCTGTTCGTCGAGTGCCGCGGCCCGGCCGGCCAGCGCGGACGTCCGCAGCCCGTCGAGCGCCGGGCCCCGCCACAGGGCGAGCGCGTCGCGGATCTCCTTGACGGCGTCGGCGAGCTTCGCCTGCCCGGCGAGCCCCCGGGCCACCGTGACGTGACGGCGGAAGCGCAGCGAGTCGAGATCGTCGATCCCGGTCTGCAGGCGGTAGCCGGGGCCGTCGGTGACGATCATCCCGCCGGTCTCGCCGAGCCGGCCGCGCAGCGCGGAGACGCAGTTGCGCACCTGCTTCACGGCCGTCGCGGGCGGCTCGTCCTCCCAGAGCGCGTCGATCAGGCGCTCCACCGGGACGACGGCGTTGGGGTTGAGCAGAAGGGTGGCGAGCGCGCGCTGTTCACGCGGGCTCGCCAACGTGACCCGATCCCCGTGCACCCGCGCTTCCAGTGTCCCGAGAACACGGAACCTCATCGTTTCCCCCCTCGTCCTCCAGGCTAGCGCCCGGCGTCCGGACCTCGAAACGCGCTGGTGGCGCGCGGGATGCCGGCGCGAGGACGAAACGAGGACGGCGTCCGGAACCCTGGAGGCCCGGTGACCGAGGGGGTTGCCGGGGCGACCCGGTGGTGGGCGTGGCACTGGGGGTGGCGCCCACCACCGGCCGTCGTGACGATCAGGAGGCGACGGAGTCGATCAGCCGGTTGAACCGGAGCCGCGAGGCACGTTCGACCCCGGCGAGGATCCCGGCGCCGCCCATGGCGATCTTCGCCCACGTCGGCAGGTGGATCGGCGAGGTGAACGCGCCGACGTGCTCGGCGACGAGCGGGATCCGGGTGAGGGCCTCCGCGCCGTGGAGCAGGCTGACGGCGAGCGCGACCAGGAGGACGACGAGGGACACGGCCCCGACGACGGCGCTGGCGCGCGGGTAGCGCTGCCCGAACCGCGCCCGCAGTCCTTCTTGGGACCGCCGGTGCGGCCGCAGCGCGTGCTCGGTGCCGTCGTCGGCCACGAACCGCAGGCGCTTCAGGCCGAACGCGCTGGTGGCGACCTCGATCACCCCGCCGGGCACCGGGAAGGTCGCCGGCAGGTTGGAGCGCGCGACCTGGACGCCGTCCCGGTACAGCGCGGCCGGGCTCTTCCCGGCGCCCCTTTCGTGCTGTCGCCGGCTCTTCGCATCGGCGAGGTACCGGACGTCGACCGCGTACGCGTGGCTGTCGGCGAGGTCGAGGAAGAACAGCGACCGGGAGAAGAGCTGCCAGGGACGGTAGTCGCGAAGCGCGCTCCCGTCCCCGGGCCGCACCCTGCCGAGCCGAAAGCGCCGTCCGAGCTTCTTGGCCGTCGAAGTCATGCCTCGATTCCAGCCGTCCTCGCGGCCGGCCGGCAGTGTCACCACGTCACGACACCGCCGTGACATTCATGAAGGCAGTTCCACCTCGAGGCCCATGATCCGGGCGGTGTGCCGACGGCGGATCCAGCGGCGGGCGGTCGTCGTCTCGGGCAGTTCGTCGGCGAACGCCTTGCGCTGGGCCGCGGTCGCCGCGCGCCAGCGCAGGGTCAGCGCCGGGCGGACCGGCGGCACCCAGCCCCGCGCCGGCTCGTGGGCCGCGGCGAGCCGGGTCTCGTAGCCGGCCGCCGGGCGGTAGCCGAGCTCCAGGTCGATCAGCGGCTCGGCGCCGCCGGCGTGGTGGTGGCACCGCGAGAGCATCCGCGCGATCTCCTCCAGTGTGATCTTCAGCGCCGTGGGCACCTGGTCCTGCCAGCGGCCGGGGTGCGGGGCGGCCGGCTCGCCCGCCGGCACGACGATGACGGCCCGGACCGCCGTCCCGGCCAGCTCGACGCGGATCCGGCGGCCACCCGCGTCGGCGAAGAACCGCGGCACCCGGCCGGCCACCCCGGTGCCGGACCACGTCCGCACCCACTGCGTCACGCCGCCGGGCGGGTGTTCCGACAGCACGAACGTGAACTCCAGGTCTTCGCCGGCGAGGCTCATCCGCACCGGGAACAGGGGCCCGAGGTCGTCCATGAACGCCGAGCCGATGACGAGCGCGGCGCTGGAACCGCCGGTCAACGCCGCCTCCTCCCCCGGTGGCCGCGCGGCCGCCTATACCTGCAGGTCCGCTTCGATGCGCTTGAGGTAGTGCCGGGCCAGCGCCAGGTTCGCCCGCTCCCGGTCCAGCACCAGGTACAGGAACAGGGATTCGCGCGACGACACGGTGTTCAGCAGCCGGATCAGGTGGTACTGGCGGTGCAGCGTGATCAGGATGTCCTCGATGTTGTCGTTGAGCGCGAGCGAGGACATCACCCGCAGCTTCGCCCGCACGACCTCGGTGTTGCCGGCCGCGGCGACCTCCAGGTCCAGCCATTCGCCGCTGCCGCTCGTGCCGAGTGACATCCCGCTTTCGTAGTCGACCAGCGCGACGCCGACGGCGCCGGCGATCGACATGGCTTCCTTCAGTGCGGTGTCGATGTTCGTCATGACGTCACTTCCTTCTGTGAAATGGTGGTCGACGGCCTCGCGGTCCCGGTGGGCGCCGTGCTTCATGCGGCCAGGATCGAGCTGATCCGCTCGATGACGGGCCGGCACTCGAACAGGAGCCGCCCGACGTTGAGTCCCTTGTCCCCCAGCACGACCATCAGCGCCAGCCGGCCGATGGCGTAGACGGCCATGTAGCCCTCGCTGCTGAACACCACGGTCTGGTGCAGCGTGCCCTGCCCGGTGATCTGCGCGGCCTGGCGCGCGATCCCGAGGTCGGCGGCCGCGAGGGCGGAGATCTTCGCCGGGTCGACGGTGTCGGCCGCGTCGGCGAGAATCGGTATCCCGTCGACCGCGGCCAGCACGGTGTCGGTCACCCCGGCGACGTTTTCGCGCAAATTCCGCAGTTCGCCGGCCAATGCGTCGAAGTCCACAGTGCGTTCTTTCTTCCGAAATGGCAGAAGATCCGGGCGATCAGCCATTCGGATCGCTCTTCCGACGGCAGACCATACCGTCGGCACCACTTTTCGCCTATCGACTCCGGAAGACCCCGACGAGAGTTACACGATCGAGTGAATCGACTGCCGGTTTCGTAACAACGGCGATTTCGACCGGATCGATTGCCGTCGATTGATCACGCGCACGGTGAATCGGTGGTTTCAAACTCCCGGGAACCGGCCGTGAAGAGCCGAAATGCCGCCCGCGGGATCGCGGAAACAAACCACGACCACGGGCGGCACCCCGGTTTTCGAAACCGTCACTCAAGGCGACGGGTCAGCACCTTGCTCCATTGAGCCCATCAGAGGATGCAGAGCAACGAACACGCCGTCGCCGAGGACCACTCCGATTGTGTCGGCGGCGTCCCGGGCGGGACGTTCACCGGCACGTAACTCGCCTTCGCGCGGTTGGTGAGCGGGAACAGGCTCAGCAGCGCGTACGTCGAGCAGTACACCTGCTTGGACGTTCCGGCCGCCAGCGTGAACGGACCCGTCTGGCACGACGGCTCCACGCTGTCCACCACCTGGCCGGCCGTGATGCCGACCGGACCCTGGTTCGTCACCGTGATCCGCCAGTACGCCGTCGCGTTCAGCAGGCCCAGGAGACCGACCGGGGCCTGCTTGGCCCACGGTCCCACCCCGCCGGGTCCACACTTCGACGCCGTCGCCGAGGCGCAGATCTCTTTCTGCACCACCACCTTCGGCGTGCACGCGGCGCCCGGCGCGACCGGGAGCGTCACCGTGTTGGAGGTGAACGCGCCCGTCGTGTCGGTGCCGGTGGCCGTGTTCGCCACCGACGTCACCGCGCAGTCCGCCGCGATCTTCGTCGAGAAGCACAGCTGCGGCGCGTCGCCCGCGTAGTCGACGACCAGCTGCGGCTGGTTGCCGCCGCCGAAGTCGGCCGCGCTGGTGAGCACCAGCGACGTCGTCACCGTGATCGACGGGTGCGCTGCGGCCGAGACGCCGGTGAGGTCGACGGAGCCGTCCGGGGCGAAGCCGGGCGTCGGGACGACCGTGCCGCTCTGGTCGACGACGGTGACCCGCGACGCGGCCAGGTCCACATTGGACGGTGTGATGCCGGTCAGCCGCGCGGCCGTGTAGCCCTGGACGTGCCCGGTGCCGCCGTCGCAGTAGAAGTCACCGGGTTTCAGCGTCACCTGCCCGCCGGACCGGACGCACGGCGTGGCGCCGGTCGCCGGGTCCATCGAGAACAGCACACCCGCGTCACCCAGGCCGATGAGGCAGCCCGTGGGCGGGTCGTAGGTGTAGCCGTAGTCCCGCGTGTTGCCGCCGTTGGCCGCCGGGTGCGTGATCGGGCCGGACAGGCCCGCGCACGCGGCGCCGGTCGTCCAGTCGTGGCACAGCGCCGCCCCGGCGAACCCGCCGTTCCAGATCGCGAGGTAGCTGCGCAGGTGGCCGGCCGAGTCGGTGACCACCTCCGGGTTGAAGACCCACACCCCGGCCGGCAGCGCCGCCGCGACCGGCGGCGCCGGGAGCGCCGAGCCGTCCAGCGCGAAGCAGGTGGTGACCTCCGTGGCGCCGTTCGTCGTCGAGCACGCGCCCACGGGGACACTCGCCGTGCTGAAGAAGGTGTAGGCGTTGTAGGTGTAGTTCCCGGGCGGGCCGGTCGGTTTCGACGCCGCCCAGCCGGCGCACGCCGTCGCCGTCGCGGGGTCGAAGCAGCCCAGCGCGGGCCGGCCGACGCCGGGGACGGAGGACGACGCGAACACCTTGCCCGCCACGACGGTCATCGAGCCGTAGATGTGGGCGAGGGTGTTTCCCGGCTGGTTGTTGCTGGGCGGCACGATCGGCGCGTACGGCTGGCCGCCGCACGCGCTCTTCGTGGCGATGGTCCAGCAGACGACCGCGCCGGTGCTCACGACGCCGTACAGGTTGCCGCCGCTCTCCACGAGACCCGCGATGCTGTTGACGGCGGACGGGGAGCCGCCGGTCGCGGTCAGCGGCCAGTACCCGCAGTTCGCCGCGGCGGCCAGGTCGAGGCAGCCGACCCCGACCGACGTGGCCGTCAGGGCCGGGTAGTAGACCTGCGCGGGCGCGGCCGGGTTGCGGACGTACTGCGGGGTCAGGGTGCTGGCGATGTCGCCGGTGGCGCCGCTGCCGAGCGGGCCGGGCGTGGTGTTGAGCGGCTTCGGCCACGGGCCACCCGGGCAGCGCTGGCCGGTGCCGACGTCGGTGCACACCAGCTTCGGGTTGGTGGTGTTGACGTGGTGGAAGACGTTCCACGCCTGCAGCGTGCCGTCGGGCGTGCGGTTCAGCAGCGGGGTGAAACCGTCACCGCCGGTCGCCGTCGTGACCGCCTGCACGGGCGGGGTGAGGTTGCCGGTCAACGCGGTCGCGTCCGCACCGGAGCGTGGGTTCGTCGCGCGCACGGCCGTCACGCCGGAGGCGGGTTCGGTGCCCGTGAAAGCGCTTCCGTCGGTGGACCACGACGGCGTCCAGCCGGGCGGCGCGTGCAGGGAGCCGCTCTGGTAGGCCTGTCCCGCGGCGACGGCGTCGGTGATGGTCGCGGGGCCGGTGGTGCTCGCGCGGTCGTCGTAGCCGACGACCCAGTTCGCGGTGGCGCCGTGGTCCGCCGGGGATCCGGTGCCCTGCACCGATTTGGTCAGTCCCGAAAGAGGCGGGGCGGCGGCGGCCGCCGTCGCGGGCAGGGGGAAGGCGGCGGCCATGAGCACGAGGGGCAGGGTGGCCGCCCCCAGGCGGCGCGCACGCATGCGTCTTCGCATGAACGTTCCTCGATTCTTTTCCGATTTTCCGGGCCGGAGGAAAATCGTATGCCGCGCGGGGAAACCGTTGAAGGGACGACACCCGGGCGCCGACCGGGCCGACTCCTTCGGCGCAATTCGTGACCGCGGCGAAATGGTGGACACCCGCTCCGGCGATGACCGTTTCGCTTTACCGTCACCTGGACGCCGGTACGTCGTCACTCGTCCGAGTTACGCCCGAATTGTCCGGCAGGCTAGAGTGGGGGCCATGACTACCGGGACGGCCTCGCGCCACACACGGAACGGTTACCCGGTGCTCTTCTGAGCGCCGCGCGGGCGCCGCCCCCGTCGGGTCGATCACAGCTCCACCCATCGACCACGACAGGAGAAGCCATGCCCAGCACCACCCTGCGGATTCCCACCCCGGACGGCCAGGCCGACGCCTTCGCCGCCTTCCCCGGCGACGGCGAGCGGCACCCGGGTGTGCTGCTCTACACCGACGCCTTCGGCCTGCGGCCCGAACTGGAGAGCAAGGCCCGCGAGCTGGCCGGGCACGGGTACTACGTGCTCGTCCCCCACCTCTACTACCGCCACGGCCCGGCGCCGGTGATCGAACTGCCCGAGCACATCGGCGAAGAGGTCCGGCCCGCGATCATCGCCCGGCTGATGCCGCTGCTCGAGGAGCACACCACCGAGCGGATCCTGCGCGACGCCGACGCCTACCTCGGGTTCCTCGCCGCTCAGCCCGAAGTCGCCGCCGGGCCGGCCGCGGTGCTGGGCTACTGCATCGGCGGTGCCCTGGCGCTGCGGACCGCGGCGGCGTTCCCCGCCCGGGTGGCCGCGGTCGCCGGGTTCCACCCGGGCTTCCTCGTCACCGACGCGCCCGACAGCCCGCACCGCCTGCTCTCGGACCTCACCGCCGAGGTCCACCTCGGGCTGTCCGAGAACGACATGCGGCCCGAGGCCGTCGACCAGCTCAACGAGGCCCTGGCCGCCACCGGCGTCGGCTACGCCACCGAGATCTACCCCGGCAGCGTCCACGGCTTCACGATGTCGGACACCGACGCCTTCAACCCGGTGGCGCTGCAACGCCACTGGGACCGCCTGCTCCCCCTCCTGCACCGCACCCTGGCCGGCGGCTGATCAAGGCTTGAGCACGATCTTGCCGTGGGTGTGCCCCCGCTCCAGCTCGCGGAAGGCGTCCCGGACGCGCTCCAGGGGGTAGGTCCGGGCGATCGTCACCTCGAGCTCGCCGCGCGCGGCGAGCCGGGCCAGTTCGCCGACGACGACCGCGCAGGCCGCCGCGCCCTCCCCGGCGGTGCGCGCGCCGACCCGGGCCGCGGCCGGCCAGTCGCGGATCGTGTCGATCCGCTCGGGCCGCACGCCCAGCTCGACGGCCAGGTCGACGTAGCCGTCGCCGGCCGTGTC
This sequence comes from Amycolatopsis sp. WQ 127309, assembly GCF_023023025.1. Classification (NCBI taxonomy): domain Bacteria; kingdom Bacillati; phylum Actinomycetota; class Actinomycetes; order Pseudonocardiales; family Pseudonocardiaceae; genus Amycolatopsis; species Amycolatopsis sp. WQ 127309. The sequence goes on along the minus strand of NZ_CP095481.1, from coordinate 6,526,400 downwards.
GATGAACGCGTCGACCTGCCCACCGGCGACCTGCCGGATCCGGTCGGCCACGCCGTCGCCGTACGCGACCGGGATGACGCCGTGGCCGCTCAGCCAGGCGTGGTTCGGCGCGCTCGCCAGCCCGATCACGGTGGCGCCGCGGCGGCGCGCGAGCTGCACGGCCAGGGACCCGACCCCGCCCGCCGCGCCGGACACGACGACCGTGTCGGCCGGTCCGGGGTCGACGGTGAACACCGTGGCGTAGGCGGTCGTGCCCGCCACGTACAGCGACCCGGCGACGTCCCAGGGCAGCCCCTTCGGCCGCGGGGTCAGCCGCACGTCGTCGACGGCGACGTACTCCGCGTGGCTCGCCCGGTCGTGGGTGAAGCCGAGGACCTCGTCGCCCACCGCGAACCCGCGCACCTCCGGCCCGGCCCGCACGACGACGCCGGCCAGGTCGCTGCCCTGCCCGGACGGGAACGTCGCCGGCCAGCGCCCGTGCCGCGCGCCTTCCCGGATCATCACCTCGCCGGGCTGGATCCCGGCCGCGCGGACCTCGACCAGCACCTGGCCGGGGCCGGGCACCGGGCGCGCCACCTCGTCCACCCGCAGGACGTCGATCCCGCCGTAGGCGTGGAACCGCACCGCTTTCATCGTTTCGCTCACCCCACGACCGTGCCCCGGTTCCGGCGATCCGGGAACGGAGCGGTCCACCTAGGACCGGCGGTCCGATGATGCGGCCGGCGAACGGTGCTATCCATGGACACATGGGAATGCACCGCGGCGAGCTCGCCGACTTCCTGCGCCGGTCCCGGGAGCGGCTGACCCCGCGCGACGTCGGGCTGGTCGAGGGGCCGCGGCGGCGGACGCCGGGGCTGCGCCGCGAGGAGGTCGCGGTGCTCGCCGGGATGTCGGCCGACTACTACATGCGGCTCGAGCAGGCGCGCAGCCCGCAGCCGTCGGACCAGCTGCTGGCCGCGCTGACGCGGGCGCTGCGGCTGACCGCCGACGAGCGGGACCACCTCTACCTGCTCGCCGGGCACCGGCCGCCGGAGGGCGCGCGGGCAGGGGAGTACCTGCGGCCGAGCCTGCTGTACCTGCTCGACCGGCTGGACGGCGTCCCGGTCCAGGTGCTGAGCGACCTGGGCGACCTGCTGGCGCAGAACGACCTGGCGCTGGCGTTGTTCGGGTGCGTGTGCACGGTGGCCCCGGAGGACCGCAACGTCGTCCTGCGCTGGTTCACCGAGCCGGCCGTCCGCGATCACTTCACGGCCGAAGAGCACGAGGAACACGGCCGGGAGCTGGTCGCCGACCTGCGTGCCGCGGTCGCCCGCCGCGGCGACGACGAGGCGTCACGCGCGCTGGTCGCCCGGCTGCGCGCGGCCAGTGCCGAGTTCACGGCGTTGTGGGACCGGCACGAGGTCGCGGTGCGCCGCGCCCACCGGTACCGGCTGCGCCACCCCGAGCTCGGCGCCATCGAGTTCGACTGCGAGCTGCTGGCGACGCCCGCGGCGGACCAGCGGCTGCGGGTCTTCACCCCGCCGCCCGGCGGCACCGACGCCCTGGACGTGCTGCGTGTGCTGGGCCCGCAGCACCGCTGTGCGGAGGAGCCGGCCTGAGCGGATCAGCCCAGCGCGTCCAGGCCGTCCTGCCAGCGTTGCCGCCGCTGCGCGGAATCCTGCTCCCACCAGGGCGTGCCACGTTCACCGAGCGCGACCTTGGCGGTGTGCACGCGAGACCGGGCCTCGCGTTCGGCGTCGACGTCCTGGCCGCGGCGGGCCGTGCCGACGTCCCGGCGGGCCCGCATCAGCAGGCTGCGCAACCGGGCCGCGTCTTCCTCCGGGATCTCCGGATCGGTGGCCCGCCACCGCCGTCCGTCGACGACGATGAAGCGCCCGTCCGGCGTCCGCTCCGGCTCAGCCATCGACGCGCCGGATCCGGATCGGTCCCCGCCACTCGCCGTCCGGATCGAGCGACCGGCTGCCTTGGGTGAGCCGCACCTCACCGGCCCGGGCGAGTTCACGCGCCAGCTCCCGGGCCCGCGGCAGCAACGGCCGCCAGTCGTCGGCGACGGCCCGCGCCGCGTCGGACGGACAGGTGCTGCTGCCCGCACCGCGCCCGATGGCCAGCCCGAGCATCGCGGCGCGCAGCTGGTCGTCCGGCGCGTCGGCGGTCAGGGCGACCCGGGCCTGGTCCGCACCGGGGCCGCCACCGTCCCGGGCCCGTTCGAGTTCGCGCCGCGGATCGCTCATCACGCCAGCATCGCACCGCTCGCCTGGCCCTGCCGGGTTCGCGCCGCGGAACCCGCGATCGGTCCGCACTCGGCGGCGCGGCGTCCCGGGCGAATCCTGTTGCCCGGCAAAGACTCCCGGCTGAGGTAGGGTCGCCGCCGTGACGCGAGCCCCGGATGCGGAGCGGCCGACCGGCGGCCGGCGTGGACCGGCGCCCACCGGGCGGCCCACCATGCGCGATGTCGCTTCGGCCGCGTCGGTGAGCGTCAAGACGGTGTCGCGGGTGGTGCACAACTACCCGTTCATCAGCGACGACGTGCGCGGGCGCGTCCAGGCCGAGATCCGCCGGCTCGGGTTCCGGCCCAACAGCAACGCCGTCGGCCTGAGGCGGACCGACCGGCCTGCCGGCGGCATCGGCGTGCTCACCGCGGACCTGGCCGACCCGTTCTACGCCGGGATGCTCAGCGCGATCGAGCAGGTCAGCACGGCGCGGTCGTTCACCACCCTCGTCGCCGGCTCCGACGAGGATCCCGCGCGCGAACGCGGGCTGCTCGGCACGTTCGTCGAGCGCCGCCTCGACGGGCTCATCGTGGTTTCGGCCGACCGCCGGCACGACCACCTGCGTCCGGAACTGGACGTCGGCACGCGGATCGTGTTCGCCGACCGCCCGCCGCAGCGGCTGCCGGTGGACTGCGTGCTGGCCGCGCACGCCGAGGGCGCCGGCCAGGCCGTCGCGCACCTGCTCGGGCAGGGCCACCGCGCGATCGCCTACGTCGGCCACTCCCCCGTGATCCACACGGCCCGGGAGCGGCTGCGCGGCTTCCGCGCGACGCTGGCCGAGGCGGGTCTCGAACCCCACGCGGTCCGCACGGACGCCGTCGACGCCCCGGCCGCCCACCGGGCCGCCGCCGAGCTGCTGGCCGCACCCGACGCCCCCACGGCGTTGTTCGCCGACAACCCACGTCTCGTCGGCGGGGTGGCCCGGGCCATCGCCGAGTCGAGCGCGCCGCGGACGGCACTGGTCGCGTTCGACGACTCGGAGCTGGCCCAGGTGCTGGGCGTGACGGTGGTGGCCCAGGACCCCCGCGAGCTGGGCAAAAGGGCGGCCGAGCTGCTGTTCGCCCGCCTGGACGGCGACCGTTCACGGCCACGGCGGGTGGTCCTGCCGACGACGCTCGTACAGCGTGGGTCGGGCGAGGGCCGGGGTGTCGCGTTGCGCTCCACCGGGCGCTGAGCCAACGCTCAAGCGAACCCGCGGCCGATTCGGAAACCCGCACCGGACAGCGGTTCTGTCCAGTCCTGGCCATTGACAACGCTGACAACGCCGTCCGAGACTGGGCCGCGTTGCCAACGTTGTCAACCAGCACGTCGGCGCCCGCCCCACCCGACCTTCGAGGGAGCCCTCCGTGGCCGTCTTCCGCCGCCAGGTCCCGTTCGCCGTCCGTCGCCGAAGTCGAACCGCTCGGTCACCGCTGACCACCCGAGGAGCGACCATGAAGTTCCGCCGCACCCTGGCGCTGTCCGCCGCCGTCACCGCGTCCCTCGCCCTCGCCGGACCCGCCGCCGCGACGAACCGTCCACTCCGGATTCTCGGCGCCACAGCCGACACCGCGCTCACCCAGCGCTGGCAGGACTTCGGCCGCCGTCCCGGCGTCGGCTGGGCCGCGGCCGACGGCACCTACTCGACGCGGCTGCCGTCCGGACTGGACGTCTGGCTGTACAACGACACGTTCTTCGGGCCCGTGCGCGCCGACGACAGCCTGCCGGAGTCCTCGCCGTTCACGCACAACTCGGCCGTACTGTCCACACCGGACGCGAAGCACCTGCTCACCACGATCGCGCCCGGACCGCCGGGGCACCCGAAGTCCTTGGTCGGCCCGACGCCGAACAGCCCGGGCGAGCCGAACGACTACTGGTACTGGAACGGCGACGGCATCGTCGACGGGGGCAAGCTGCGGGTCATCGAGTTCGAGCAGGCGCCGACCGACGACCCGCCGCCGTTCAACTTCGCCTGGACGAAGACCAAGCTCGCGACGCTCGACCCGTACACGTTCCGGCTGGAGAAGCTCACCGACGTGGCGTCGGCCGGCAACGTCCAGTGGGGCACCGAGCTGACGCGCGACGGCGCGTGGACCTACATCTACGGCGTCGAGGGCGAAGGCTTCACGAAGTACCTGCACGTCGCCCGCGCGCCGATCGGCCGGCTCGACGGGCCGTGGCAGTTCCGGACCGCGACGGGCTGGTCGGCCGACCCGGCGGCGTCGGCGCGGCTGCTCGGCAACGTCGGCAGCTCCTTCGGCGTCACGCCGGTGGGCGGCGAATACCTGCTGACGACGTTCGGCTCGGGCCTGGAAAGCACCATCCACGCCTACCACGCGACGAGCCCGGTCGGGCCGTTCACCGGCGGCGAGACGATCTACACCGCGCCCGAGGCCGGGAACGGGCGCTACACCTACAACGTCGCGGCGCACCCCGAGATCAGCCGGCCCGGGGATCTCGTCATCTCCTACAACACCAACAGCGAGAAGCTGGCCGACCTCTACGCGAACATCGACAACAACCGCCCGCGGTTCGTCGATCTCAAGCTCTCCCGTTAGGAGCCCGGACCGTGAGCGGTTTGTCCCGTCGTACGTTCCTGCAGTCCAACGCCGTGCTGCTCGCCGCGCTCGGCGTGCCGGCCGCGCTCCCCGCCGCGGCCGGGGCCCAAGCGGCGACCGACCTGGCGCGCTACCGGCCGGTGACGGTGTCCTCGACGGCCTACGCGCCGACGCCGGCGTGGTTCGCCGTCGACGGGCTGGCCGAGACCGGGGTGAAGGGCTCGGGCTGGCGGGCGGGCGCGGGTGATCCCCAGTGGATCGCCGTGGACCTGCAGGCCGCCTGCCGGATCGAGTCGGTGGTGCTGGTGTTCGAGGCGACCGCCGCGGACCCGGTGTTCACCCCGGCGTCCGGGATCAACCCGTTCCTGAACACCACCGGCTGGGAGGTGCTGTCCAGCTCCGCGGTCGCGTTCACCCTCGACGTCTCTGCCGACGGCCGCACCTGGCAGACGGTCCACGACGCCACCGGCTCCCCCGGCGGCCGCGTCGAGGTCACGCTGCCGAAGCCGGTCACCGCCCGCTGGGTGCGGCTCACCGCGAAGCAGCAGGCGAACGCGAACCCCTTGGGCGTCAACGCCTTCGAGGTCTACGGCCGGTCCGACCACCCGCGGCCGGACGCCACCGGCTGGACCGACTGGGGCCGCCACACCACCCGGCCGCCCGGCCTGGTCACCGCGGCGGACGGCACGGTCGCGCTCGAGTCGGGCTGGACCCTGACCATGGACTCGCGGCTGCCGTCCGCCGACGGCGCCGCGCTCGCCCGCGCCGGTGTCGACACGTCGACGTGGCTGCCCGCGACCGTCCCCGGCACCGTCCACACGGCACTGGTCGAGCAGGGCAAGCTGCCCGAACCGACGTCCGGGTTCGGCAACATGCGCGCGCCGGAAGCGCTTTCGCGGCACAGCTGGTGGTACCGCCGCGAGTTCACGCTGCCGCGCGGGTTCGACGCCGGCCGCCGCGTCTGGCTGGAGTTCGACGGGATCGACCACCACGCCGAGGTCTGGGTCGACGGCACCGCCGTCGGCTCGCTCACCCACCCGGTGGCGCGCGCCGCCTTCGACGTCACCACGGCGTTGCGTGGGAAGGACGCGCACGCGCTGGCCGTGCGGATCGACCCGATGCCGCACCCGGGCAACCCCGGCGACAAGGGCCCGGACGGCGTCTCGACGTTGAACTCCAACGCCGAGCAGCAGGACCTGCCGGGCTACATCTCGATCAGCGGCTGGGACTGGATGCCCGGCGTCCGCGACCGCGGCGCGGGCATCTGGAACCACGTCCGGCTGCGCTCGACCGGCGACGCCGTGCTCGGCGAACCGCGCGTCGACACGCGGCTGCCGAACCTGCCGGACACCTCGGTCGCCGAGGTGACGCTGGTCGTGCCGGTGCGCAACGCGTCGTCGACGGCCCGGACCGTGACGGTCGCCGCCGAGCTGGCGGGCGCCCGGGTCAGCCGCCGCATCACCCTCGCGGCGGGCGCTTCGGCCGACGTGACGTTCACCCCGGCGACCGACCCGGCGCTGCGGCTGCGGCGCCCAGACCTGTGGTGGCCCAACGGGTACGGCGATCCGAAGCTGCACCCGTTGACGACCACGGCGAGCGTCGGAAACCAGGTCAGCGACCGCCGGACCGTCCAAACAGGACTGCGTCAGTTCGGCTACACCGCGACCCAGCCCATCGTGATCGACCCGGCCACCGACCACTCCCCACCCCAGACGGTGGAGTTCGACCGGACCACCGCGCGGTACCTCCGGTTCCAGGGCGGGAAGCGCGCCACCGGCTACGGCATCTCGCTGTGGACACTGTCCGTTGTGGACGGTTCCGGGCCGGACCTGGCCCAGGGCAAGACCGCGACGGCGTCGTCGGAGGACAACGCGAACGACAAAGCCCCCAACGCCGTGGACGGGCGCGACGACACGCGCTGGTCGTCGGGTTACTCCGACAACCAGTGGATCCAGGTGGACCTGGGCGCCGCGGTGGCGTTCGACCGCGTGGTGCTCACCTGGGAGACCGCGTACGCGCTGACGTTCACCGTGCAGGTCTCCGACGACGGTGCAACCTGGACCGATGTCAAGAAGGTCAGCAACTCCGGCACGCCGCTGCAGATCAGCGTCAACGGCGTGCGCGTGCTGGCCAAGGGCGGCAACTGGGGCTTCGACGAGCTGCTGCGCCGGGTGCTCCCCCATCGGATGGCCGACGCCGTCGCGCTGCACCGCGACATGAACTTCACGATGATCCGCAACTGGGTCGGGTCCAGCAACCGCGAGGAGTTCTTCGCCGCCTGCGACGAGAACGGCATCCTGGTGTGGAACGACTTCTGGGCCGGGGACGCGATCTTCCCGCCGGACAACGACATCTTCCTCACCATCGCGACGGACACCGTCGTACGGTACCGCCACCATCCGTCCATCGTGGTCTGGTGCGCCACCAACGAGAGCGACCCGCCCGCCGCGATGGACGCCGGCCTGCGGAAGATGCTGGCTGCGCAGCAGCCGGAGCTGTGGTACCAGGGCAACTCGGCGGGCGGCGTCGTCACCGGGCACGGGCCGTACTCGTGGATCGACCCGGCGCGCTACTTCGACGGCGACACGTACTCGATCGGCAGCTACGGCTTCCACAGCGAGATCGGCCTGCCGACCGTGCCCGTCGCGGAGAGCATGCGACGGCTGGCCGGCGACCAGCCGTCGTGGCCGATCGGCGACGTCTGGTTCCACCACGACTGGTGCACCCGCGGCGGGCAGAACCCGGACACCTACCGCGGCGCGATCGAGGACCGCTTCGGGCCGGGGACCTCGCTCGACGACTTCTGCGCGAAGGCCCAGCTCGTCAACTACGAGAGCATGCGGGCGATCTTCGAGGCCTACAACGCGGCACTCTGGGACGACGCGTCGGGCGTGCTGCTGTGGATGTCGCACCCGGCGCACCACAGCACGGTCTGGCAGACCTACGACTACGACCTCGACACCAACGGCAGCTTCCACGGCGCGCGCAAGGGCTGTGAGCCGCTCCACGTGCAGGCGCGGCTGTCGGACTGGCAGGTGCACGCGGTCAACCAGACCGCGCGGACCCTCGACGGCGCCACGGTGCACGCCGAGCTGCTCGACCTGCGTGGACGCCCACTCGGCGAGCCGGTGACCGCGCCGGTGTCGGTACCGGCGTCGTCGGTGAAAGCGGCCTTCACCGTGCCGTTCACGGCCGAACTGCCGGCCCTGCACCTGCTGCGCCTGCGGCTGGTCGGGCGGGACGGCACCGAGCTGTCGCGCAACGTCTACTGGCGCTACCGCACCCCGGCGGACGCCCGGGAGCTGACCAGGACCCCGGCCGACGTCTCCCTGCACGCCGGCCCCATCCGGCGTGACGGCGACCGCGGCGAGACGGTGGTGACGCTGCGCAACACCGGCCGCGTCGTCACCGCGGGCGCCCGGGTCTCGGCTCGCGACGCGCGCACCGACGAGCGGGTCCTTCCCTTGCGCTGCAGCGAGAACTACCTGTGGCTGCTCCCCGGCGAGACGGCCGCGGTGACGGTGTCGTGGCCGTCCCACGCCCTGGCGTCGGGCCGCCCGCGGTTCGTGGTGGAGGGGCTCAACGTGCCGCGCCGCACCAGCTGACGGATCGCCCGCGAACGTCACCGAAACGGCGAAACACCCCGTATCGTCTGGTCACCATGGGGAGTCGAGCGGGAGCGGTGGGCAAGTTCGCGCTGGTGGTGGCGGGGGCCGCACCCGCGGTCGTGGCGGTCTGGGCCGGCCACCCGGTGCTGTCGGGCGTGCTGCTGGCCGCGTACGCGCTGGTCGTCGGGCTGCTGACGGTCACCGGGGAGATCGCGCGGGAGCTGCGCGAGCGGTGGCGGGCGCGGATCGTGGACCGGGTCGACCGCTGGCTGGTCCGGCGGTTGTCCCTGTTCGGCCGGCGGTACCGGGAGTTCGTGCTGGGCAGCCTGCGGTTCATCGACCTCAAGGGCCTCGCGACCATCGGCTTCCACACGCCGGAGCTGGACGAGGTGTTCGTCGACGTCAGCCTCACGTTCCGGCCGCCGCAGGACGTCGCCGACAGCCTGCTGCCCGACCGCCGGGCGAACGCCACCGACCGGCAGTCGCTGCCGGACTTCCTCGACCGGCCGCGGCCGGTCGTGCTGGCCCTCGTCGGCGCGCCCGGCAGCGGGAAGACCACCCTGCTGCGGCACACCGCGCGGCGGATCTGCCTCGGCCGCCGCGGCCGGCACCGGCGGGTGCCGATCCTGCTGCACCTGCGCGACCACGTCGACGCGGTGCTGTCGGCGCCGGACACCGGCCTGGCCGACCTCGTGCGCGGCGTCGCCGGGCGGAACTGCGGTGAGGAACCGCCCGGCTGGTTCGAGCAGCGGCTGCGCGACGGCCACTGCGTGGTGCTCCTCGACGGGCTGGACGAGGTCGCCCGGCAGGAGGACCGCCGCAAGGTCGCGGACTGGGTCGAGCGCCAGATCCAGCACCACCCGAAGAACGACTTCGTGATCACCTCGCGCCCGCACGGCTACCGGACCGCGGGCATCGGCGGCGCGACCGTGCTGCAGGTCCGCAGTTTCACCGACGACCAGGTCAAGCGCTTCGTCGAGGGCTGGTACTCCGCGGTCGAGCGGTACAGCACCGGCGACCGGGCCGACGAGGTGCGGACCCGGGCCGCGGCCGCCACCGAGGACCTGCTCGAGCGGCTCGGCGAGGCGGTCGCGCTGCGCGACCTGACCGCGAACCCGTTGCTGCTGACGATGATCGCCAACGTGCACCGGTACCGCGGCGCCCTGCCCGGCAGCCGCGCCGACCTCTACTGCGAAATCTGCCAGGTCATGCTCTGGCGCCGCCAGGAAGCCAAGAAGCTCCCGATCGAGCTGGGCGGCGACAAGAAGGAGATGGTGCTGCGCAGCCTGGCGTACTCGATGATGCGGGACCGGGTGCGCGACCTGGCCCGCGCCGACGTCCTGACCGAGGTCGGGAAGGCGCTGCGGCGGGTGTCCCGCGACCTCACCGCGGAGGCGTTCCTCGCCGACGTCGGCTCCAACGGGCTGCTCGTCGAGCGGGAAAGCGGGCTGTACTCCTTCGCCCACCACACGTTCCAGGAGTACCTCGCCGCCGTCCACACCCGGGACAAGGGCCTGGTCGACGTCCTGACCGGCGCGGTCGACGACCTGTGGTGGCGCGAATCGACCCTGCTGTACGCCGCGCAGTCCGACGCCGACCCGATCGTCCGCGCCTGCCTGCGCGTCGGCGGCGTCACGGCCCTGTCCCTCGCCGTCGACTGCGCGGAGCAGAACAGCGAGCTGGCCCCGGAGCTGCGCAGCCGGCTCGACGAGTTCCTCGAACCCGCGGCCCGGCCCGGCGAGGACGCCGGGCACCGCCGGCTGCGGGCGGCCGTGCTGCTGACCCGGCAGCTGCGTCCGCAGGTCCAGGTGGGCGACGGCGCCCGGGTCTGCGCCCGGCCGGTCACCGGCGGTCTCTACGACCTCTACCGGCTGGACACCGGGGCACCGGCGCCGGACGGGCCGCCGGCGCCCCCGGACGCCGCGGTCACCGGCGTGCGGGGCAGCGACGCCGCCGCGTTCGTCCGCTGGGTCAACCACGTCCTCGTCGGCGAGGCCGTCTACCGGCTGCCCCGGCGGGCGGAGCTCGACGACCCGGCCCGCGGCCGCTCGGTCGCGCCCTGCGCCTGGCTGGACGGCCTCGACCTGTGGTGCTCCCCCGGGACCGGCCACCCCCACCTCGTCCCCGCGCGGACGCTCGTCGACTACGTGCGCGACGACATCACCCGGTCCACCCCGTCCCTGCTGCGGCCGCTGCTGCTCAAGCTGATCCCGAACGACCGCGTCCGCTCGATCGGCCACACCCTGCCGCCGGCCGGGCTCCGGAAGCTGGCCCACGACCTCGCGGTGGAACACGACGCCGTCCTCGATCTGGCGGACGAGCTCGACCTGACCGTGGACCGGGACCTCGACAGCACGCTGATCCGCGTCCTCACCCCCGAGCTCGCGCGGATCCGGGTGCTCGGCCTCGACCAGGTGCTGGGCCGGGCCCTGGCCCACGCCCAGGCCGGCCTGCTCCGGTCCGCCACCCCCGCCACCGCCTGGGCGACGAACCTCGCCGCCGCCTTGACCGAGGAGGCGGGGGCCGCGGCCGCCACCGCGCCGCAGTCCCCGGAGGCGTTGGCGGGCAAGGTGTCCCGGGCGCGGGAGCACACGACGGGGTCGGCGTGGGCCCGCCAGGTCGCCGCGAAGCTGGAGCTGGAGGCGCGGCCCGTCTTCGCGCGGGAGCGGCCCCTGACCTCGAACTCGGCCACCGCCCTGCGGCTCGCGGCGTTGTGCCTAGCGGCGGAAATGCGGGCGCACGACCAAGCTGAGCTCGGGGCCGCGTTCCACGAGATCGCCGCCGGCGTCACCCTGCTGCAACGCCGGGCGGCCGGCCAGGCGCCGCCCACCGAGCGGATCGTCCTCGCCCTCGCCTGATGCTCAGGGCTCCGGCTGGGTGCCGCTGTGGTGGAAGAGCGTCCGGTACTCCTGCGGCGACGTGCCGATGTGGCGGTGGAAGGCCGCCCGGACCGACGACGGCGCGCCGAGCCCGGTGCGGCGGCCGATGCGTTCGACCGACAGCGTCGTCGTCTCCAGCAGCTCGCGCGCGCGGTCGATGCGCGCGTCGGCCAGCCAGGCCATCGGCGACGTCCCCGTCTCCTCGCGGAAACGGCGGATGAGCGTCCGCCGGGACACGTGGGCGCGCCGCGCGAGGACGTCGATGCTGAGGTCTTCGCCGAGGTTGCCGAGCATCCAGCTCCGCAGCGGGGCGAGCCGGTCGCCCGTCGCTTCGGCCCGGAGCTGCTCGACGAACTGCGTCTGGCCGCCGGTGCGCCGCGGCGGGGCGACCAGGAACCGCGCGCGGCTGTTGGCGGCCGCGGGGCCCTGGTCGAGGCGCACGAGGTGCAGGCACAGGTCGACGCCCGCGGTCACGCCGGCCGAGGTGAGGATGTCGCCGTCGTCGATGTAGAACCGGTTCGCCACGACCTCGACGCGCGGGTACAGCCGGCGCAGGAGATCGGCGTACTTCCAGTGCGTGGTCGCGGGGCGCCCGTCGAGCAGCCCGGCCGCGGCGAGGGCGAACGCGCCCGTGCAGATGGAGACGAGCCGGGTGCCGCGGCCGTGGGCCGCCCGCAGCGCGGCCAGGACGCCTGCGGCCGGCGGGGTCTCGACGCCCTCGAAGCCCGGCACGATCACGGTGCCGGCGGCGGCCAGCGCGTCGAGCCCGGCCGTGGCGGTGACGGTGAAGCCGTCACCCGGCACCGGCCCGGGACCGCCGGTCGTGCAGACGGTCATCTCGTAGAACGGGTCCGTCGCGAAGATCTGCGTCGCGATGCCGAATTCGAGCGCCGGCACGCCGGGCAGCACGAGCACCGCCACCTGGTGCCGGTCCACCGTGGTCATGGCCCGATCATAGCGCCGATTGGCACTCGGGCCACTTTCGTGCGCAGCGTCTCATTCCTACGGTCAGGGTCATGAACGACGTACTCGCGCTGCCCACCGGCCCGCTCACCGAAGCGAGCCTCCGCCTGGCCCGGGAGTCGGAGAGCGCCCCGATCGCCGACCACAGCGTCCGCAGCTTCCTGTTCGCCCGCCTGGTGGCGCGGCGGGAAGGCAGCGTGACCGACGCCGCCTACGACGAGAACCTGCTGTTCGCCGCGTGCGCGCTGCACGACCTGGGCCTGGGTTCCCGGGCGGGCGGCCGAGCGCGGTTCGAGGTGGAAGGCGCGGACCTGGCCGCCGCGGCGCTGACCGAGCACGGCGTCGCGGCCGCCGACGTCGACCGCGTCTGGGAGGCGATCGTGCTGCACTCGTCGCTGGGCATCGCCGACCGGTGCGGGCTGCTGACTTCGTTGACCCACAAGGGAGTCTTCACCGACGCGGGCGTCTTCGCCGACGTCGATCCCGGCTCGCTGCGGGAGATCTACGCCGCCTACCCGCGACCGGCGGGCAACCGGTACCTCCAGGACGCGATCGTCGAGCACGCGTCCCGTTCGAAGGCGGCGGCCCCGCCGTACTCGATCGCGGCGGAACTGCTGCGCCAACGCGGCTAACCGTAGATCGAGTCCGCCCACTCCGGGTGGTCGATGAACGGGTTGCGATTGTGCTGGAACCGGTCGTAGATCACCTGGTTGCGGTGCTGCTCGGCGGCGTCCGGCGGGTCCTGGGCGTTCCAGGCCAGCAAGACCGAGAGCCGCCCGATGTTCGGCGCCGAGCCGTTGTCGACGCTGTCGTCGGGTTCCAGATCCGGGCGTCGCGCGGCTCGAAGGAGTCCTCGTCGGTGCGGCTGTCCGGGGCCTCGGCGACCGGGGCGCCGCCGTCGTCGAAGTCCTTGTTGCCCCGCTCGGCGTTGACCGAGACGTCTTCGGCGCGCAGGTGGTGCAGGTCGGTGCCCGGGCCGGTGGCCGTGCCGAAGTCGCCGTGGGACTTCGCCCAGACGTGCTCCCGGTTCCACTGGTCCGGGTCGCCGCCGTTCGCGGTCTTCGCCTGGGAACGGCCGCTGTAGATGAGGATGACGTTCGCCGGGTTCGCGGGGTCCTCGTCGGCGGCCTTGATCCCGTCCCACACCTCGTCGTAGGTCAGTTTCGTGGTGGTGCTGATGATGCCCGGATACGGCGGGGTGTGCGCATGGACGGTTCCTCTCCCCAGAGAAACCCGCCCGGACCTGGCCCGGGGCGAGTATTGACACGTTGTCCGTATAGTTGGAAAAAGACTGCCATATGTGTCAATAGGGCCGGTTGCAACGATCGGCGGGATAGCCCGCGGATAGCGGCCCGCAAGCCGGCCCGGCCAGACTGGGCGCACCCGCCGGCCCCGGTCGCGGGCCGACCCCGGGACGACTCAGTGGAGGGACGCCGAAATGGCGCCTGCGGGAGCAGGGGAACACGCCCGGCCGAGTGCCGGCGCCGTCGCACTCGGAATCGACCACGTGCGGCTCAGCTACCACTACCTCGATATCGGGGACATCGACGGATACGGTTCCCTTTTCACCACCGACGCCGTTTTGCACTATCCAGGAATAGCGCCGTTACGGGGTCGCTGCGCCATCGAAAGATTCCGCGCGGCCCGACCCGGACGGCGGCACACCCTGCACAGAGTGACGGTGACGCACGGTGAGGTGGTGACGGTCGGCGACATAACCACGACTGGGCCGAACGGTGGGCGTACAAATACCGCCTTCGTCGACAGCTTCACGCTTTCGGACTATGGGCTTATCACGGTCCAGAAGACAGACTTCCGTTCCGGGGGAAATTCACGAGCGGTCGGGTGAGGCGGGGAAGCCCGGCCCTCCCCGGCCACGGAACAGTCATTGAGGAACAGTGTGAGTTCGACGAGCGTGCCGTCCGGCGAGCAGCCCGTCTACCGGATCCTCGGCCCCCTGGAGATCCGGGACGTCGCCGGTGGCGAGCTCCGCATCCCGCCCGGCCGCCAGCAGACCGTGCTCGCCACGCTGCTGGTCGACGCGAACCGCGTGGTGAGCCTGGACCAGCTCATCGAGGCCATCTGGTACGACGATCCCCCGGCGACGGCGCGGACGCAGGTCCAGATCTGCGTCTCCCGGCTGCGGCGCGCGCTGGCCGACGCCGTCGGTCCCGACACGCTCGTCACCCGCGGCCCCGGGTACGAACTGCTGGTGGCCGACGGGCAGCTCGACGCCCGGACGTTCGCCGACCTGGTCTCCGCCGCCGCCGAGCAGACCCGCGCGGGCGCGCTCGAAGACGCGTCCCGGCTGCTCGACGCGGCGCTCGCGCTGTGGCGCGGCCCCGCGCTGAGCGGCACCGGCAGCCGGCTGCTCGAGGCCAAGGCCAGCCACCTCGAGGAGCAGCGCCTCAACGCCCTCGAAGCCCACTTCGACCTGGGGCTGCGGCTCGGCCGGCACCACCAGCTGATCGGCGAGCTGGCCAGCCAGGTGACGGCGAACCCGCTGCGCGAACGGCTGCGCGGCCGGCTGATGCTCGCGCTCTTCCGGGCCGGGCGCCAGGCCGAGGCGCTGGAGACCTACCGCGTCGGCCGCGAACTGCTCGTCGACCAGCTGGGCCTCGAGCCCGGGGACGAGCTGCGCCGGCTGGAGTCCGCGATCCTGGCCGACGACGCCGGGCTGCGCCGGAGCCCGGCACCCGAGGCGCCCGCGGCCCCGGCGCACCCGCCGGTGGCGCCGTTCCAGCTGCCGACCGACATCGCCGACTTCACGGCCCGTGACGCGCTCATCGAGCAGACCGAACAGCTGCTGCTCGGCCACCCGGGCCGCCGCGCGACCCCGGTGGTGGTGCTGGCGGGCAAGCCCGGCGTCGGCAAGACCGCGCTCGCGGTGCACATCGCGCACCGGATCGCCGACGACCACTGCCCCGACGGCCAGCTCTACTGCGACCTCGGCGGGACCCGCGCCCACCCGGCCGACCCGCTCGACGTGCTCGGCCGGTTCCTGCGCGCCCTCGGCGTCCCCGGCCCGGCGGTGCCCGGCTCGGTCGACGAACGCGCGGAGATGTACCGGCACCGGCTGGCGGGCAAGCGGATGCTCGTGGTGCTCGACGACGCCGGGTCGGAGCGCCAGGTCCGCGACCTGCTGCCGGGCACGGCCAGCTGCGTCGTGCTGGTGACCAGCCGCGTCCGGCTCACCGGGCTGGCCGGCGCCGGCGTCCTGGACGTCGACGTGCTCGATCCGGACCAGGCGACCGGGATGCTCGCCATGATGATCGGGGCGGAGCGGGTGGCCGCCGAGCCGGCCGCCGTCGCCGCGCTGGTCCGGCTCGTCGGCGGGCTGCCGCTGGCGCTGCGGATCGTCGCCGCCCGGCTCGCCGCGCGGCCGAGCTGGTCGCTCGCGTGGATGCTGGAACGGCTGTCCGACGAACGCCGCCGGCTCGACGAGCTCGCGCACGGCGAGCTGATGGTGCGGGCCAGCCTCGCGCTGACCTACGACGGACTGGCCGCCGACGCCCGGCGCCTGCTGCGGCTGCTCAGCGCCCTGGACCGGCTCAGCTTCCCGGTGTGGGTGGCCGCGGCGCTGCTGGAGGTCGACCCGCTGCAGGCCGCCGACCTGCTCGAACGGCTCGTCGACGCGCAGATGCTGGAGATCTCGGCGGTCGAGCGGGACGGCAGCCCGCGCTACCGCTTCCACGACCTCATCCGGCTGTTCGCCCGCGAGCAGCTCGACGAGCACGAGCAGGCGAGCGGCCGCCGGGCGGCGCTCGCCCGCGTCGCGAGCGGCTGGCTGGGCCTGGCGTGCGAGGCGCACCACCGGATCTACGGCGGCGACTTCACCGTGCTGCACGGCTCGGCGCCGCGGCTGCGGCCGCCCGACGGCGCCGTCGACCGGATCCTGGCGGACCCGCTGGTGTGGTTCGAGGACGAACAGGACAACCTGTGCTCGATCGTCGCGCTGGCCGCCGAGGCGGGGCTGGCCGAGCACGCCTGGGACCTCGCCGTCACGATGGTCGCGCTGTTCGAGAACCGGTGCTACTTCGACGACTGGGAGCGCACGCACCGGCAGGCCCTGACCGCCGTCCGCGCGGCGGCCGACCGCCGTGGCGAAGCGGCTTTGCTGTGCTCACTGGGTTCCCTGCACCTGAGCCGCGCGCACCCGGACGCCGCGGCCGAGCCGCTCGCCCGCGCGCTCGCGACGTTCGAAGACCTCGGCGACGCCCACGGCAAGGCGATGGCGCACCGCAACCTGGCCTTGGTCGACGAGGCCCGCGGCGCGGACCCGCAGGCGCGGTTCGAGCGGGCGCTCATCGAGTTCCGGGTGGCCGGGGACCCGGTCGGCGAGGCCTACGTGCTCGGCCGGCTCGCGCAGACCGAGCTGGACGCGGGCGACGAGGACCGGGCCGGGACGTACCTGGCCGAAGCGCTGCGGATCTGCGAGCGGACGGGGACACCGCGCGTCGAGGTCCAGCTGCGGTACCGGCTGAGCGGGCTGATGATGCGCCAGGGCCGGCACGAGGAGGCCGCCGAGGTGCTGACGGAGCTGCTGACCCGGGCCCGCGCGGCCCGCGATCTCGCGGGCGAGGCGCGCATCCTGCACCGGCTGGGCCTGGTCCACGCGCAGCTGGGCCGCCGCGACACGGCGGAACGGCTGCTGGTGGAGGCGCTGGAGCTGCACGAGCGGATCACCGGTGGCGCGCCGGATGACGGGGTGCGCGCCGACCTCGCGGCATTGCAGGCGCTGCCTGGGTGACCGAGTCGCCCGGCTTGTGCGCGGTGCCGGTTGTCGTGAGTTCAGGGCGGTTCTAACCCGGCTTACCACTCACGACGGCGTAGGCGGCGCCGGCCGGGTCACCACGGGGTGTCGGACGCGGTGCCGGTCCAGGGCGTGTCGCCGGTGCCGGTCCACGGGGTGTCCGACGGCGCCGCCCAGGGGGTGTCGGCCGGGCCGGTGCCCCACGGCGTGTCGGTGGCCGTCGCCGTCCACGGGGTGTCCGCGGGCGCCGCCTGGGCCGTCGTGGCGGCGAGGACCGGGAGGAGAACCGCCGCGGCGATCGCGGTGAGGGCCGGAAGAATACGCACCGTCGTCTCTCTTTTCGTTCGTGAGCTGATGAATTTCTGCGCTACCTGCCCCACCGACGTTAGGAAAGCCCGGCATCGCGCCGCTATCGCGTGGGTGTCACAGTCGTTATCGTCCGGGTTATCGCCCCCGCAGTGGCTCCGTGATACCGCCGGGATAGCCGTGCTCACGATGCTCGTCCCATGGTGGAAACCGCATCCGGACAGCCGGGCCCCGTGATCGGGAACGGCGCTGACAGGAACGGACGATTCGTGCAGCGGAAATTCGGTGAACTGCTGAAGGCGCATCGCACAAAACGCGGTGCCACCCAGCGTCAATTGGCGGACCTGTCCACGGTGAGCATTCGCGCCATCCGCGATCTCGAGTCCGGGCGGGCGCACCGGCCGCGCCGGGACACCGTGCGGCTGATCGCCGACGGCCTCGGCCTGCGGGGCCGTGAACGCGCCGACTTCGAGGCGGCGGGCTACCACGTCGCGGCCGGCGACCTGCGGCTCCGGTGCGCCGACCCGGCACCACCGCCCACGCCACTGGACGCGCTGCTCGGCCGTGATGAAGAGGTCGCCGCCGTCCACGAGCTCCTGGCCGCGGGCAGCCACCGGCTGGTGACCATCACCGGGCTGGGCGGCGTCGGCAAGAGCCGGCTGGCCCAGGAGGTCGCGGGCGGCGTGCACGAATCCGGCGGCGTCCTCGTGCTGTGGTCGTCCGAGCGGAACCCGCTGCTGAGAACCGGCGGGCCCGGCGACCTCGCCGTGCTCATCGGCGACCGTCCGGCCCTGCTGGTCCTCGACGGCCACGAACCGGACCGCGTCCGGCTGGACGATCTGGCCGTCCTGCTGCGCGAATGCCGCGGGCTGCGGGTCCTCGCCACCGCCCCGGCGCCGTTCGGCCTGCCGGGCGAGCGGGTCTTCCCGCTGACGCCGCTCGCCGTCCCCGAGCCCGGCACCGACGACCCGGTCGCGCTGGCGGCGGTGCCGTCGGTCCGGCTGCTGGTCCGCGAAGTCCGCCAGGTCCGGCCGGGGTTCACCCTCGACCGGACGACGGCCGCGGACGTCGCCGCGCTCTGCCGCCGTCTCGACGGCATCCCGGCCGCACTCGAGGCGGCCGCCTGCTGGTTCCTGGTCTACGAGCCGGCGGCCGTGCTGGAGCACGTCCGGACCGACCCGTTCGCCCTGACCGCGGACCACCTGCCGGGCCTCCGCGACACCCTCGACTCGGCGGTCCGCGGCCTGGACGCGGCCGAGGTGTCCCTCCTGGCCCGCCTCACGGGCCTCGACGCGGGCTGGTCGGTGGTCGACGTCGCGGGCCTGACGGGAATCCCGGCCGCGGCCGGCGCCCGGTTCGTCCGCCGCCTGGTCCAGCACGGCCTGATCCGCCCGGCCGGCCCGGACCGCACCCGGTTCCGCACCCTGGACCTGGTGAACGCCCTGGGCCTGGACCACCGCCTAGCGGTCTGACGGGGGCCGCCGCGGTTGCCGGGTCTGCCGCGGCTGGTCGTGAGTGGTTAGGGCGGTTGAAACCGCCCTAACCACTCACGACCAGTCTGCCTCGGCCAGCCGCGCCGCCACGACGGGGCCGATCCCGGCCAGCGATCCGGGCCGCATCAGCTCACCGTGGCGGGCCGCGACCTCGTGCACCGCCAGCCGCCCCTCGACGTACGGCTCCCACGCCGACGGCGACGGCGAACCGGCGTGTTTCCCTTCCGTGGCGCGGAAGAACAGGACGTCCCCGGCGAACCCGCTCGGCCGGTGCGTCCGGGCGAGCGTGCTGTTGTGCGCGAACACCTCCGGCAACGCGTCCACCGCTCCCGGCGCCAGCGCGGCCAGCGGGCTGCCCTCCGCGAGCAGGATCGACCGGAACTCCGGCAGCTCCAGCGGCGACGAGTCCGGCCGCGCGGACAGGTCGTGGCCGAGCGAGCCCAGCAACGCGGCGAGCGGCTCATCCGACGGCGCGGCCCCCGACGGCGGGTAGCCGTCCAGCATCGCCAGCAGCCCGACCTCCTCGCCCTGGGCCTGCAGCTGCGCGGCCATCGCGTGCGCGACCTGTGCGCCGAACGACCAGCCCAGCAGGTGGTACGGCCCGCGCGGGCGCACCCGGCGGATCTGCTCCAGGTAGTCCTTGACCAGCTCGTCGACGGTGCCCGGCCGGCGGTCGGGCTGGGTCAGGCCGCGCGACTGCAGCGCGTACACCGGCCGGTCGACGTGCGCCAGCAGGCCCGAGTACACCCAGCCGATGCCCGCCGCCGGGTGGACGCAGAACAGCGGCGCCCCCGCGCCGTCCGCACGCAGCGGCAGCAGGACGGCCAGCTCGTCACGATCGGTGCCGGTGGCCGTGCCGGTACCCAGCCGCCGCGCCAGGCCGGCGACGGTCGGGGTCTCGAACAGCACCCGGATGCCCAGCTCCGCACCCAGTTCCCGGCGGATCAGGCTGATCAGCCGCCCGGCGAGCAGCGAGTGGCCGCCGAGGTCGAAGAAGCCGTCGTCGACCGACACCTCGGGCACGTCGAGCACCTCGGTGAACAGCCCGCAGAGCGCGCGTTCCAGGGCCGTCCGCGGCGCGCGGCCCGCCGCGACGACCCGGGCCGGGGCGGGCAGCGCCGTCCGGTCGAGCTTCCCGTTCGGGGTGAGCGGGAGGTCGTCCAGCACGACGAACGCCGACGGCACCATGTTCGCGGGCAGGAACGCCTCGGCGTGGGACTTCGGCGAGACGCCGGACTCCGCGGCCAGGTACGCGACGAGCCGGTCGTCACGCAGCACCGTCACCGCCTGCCGGACGCCGGGGCAGCGGCCGAGCACGGCGTCGATCTCGCCCAGCTCGATCCGCACCCCGCGCACCTTGACCTGCTGGTCGGCCCGGCCGAGGAAGTCGAGCCCGCCGTCACGCCGCCACCGCACGACGTCACCGGTGCGGTACATCCGCTCCCCCGGCCCGCCGAACGGGTCCGCGACGAACGCGCCCGCGGTCAGGCCCGGGCGGCCGAGGTAGCCGCGCGCGAGCCCGGCCCCGGCCAGGTACAGCTCCCCCGGCACCCCGGCCGGCACCGGGTTCAGCCGCCGGTCCAGGACGTAGACCCGGGTGTTCGGCACCGGCCCGCCGATGCCGGGCGGCCCGTCGCCGTCCGGCGTGACGTCGCCGCCGGTGGCCATCACGCTGCACTCGGTCGGCCCGTAGCCGTTGACCAGCCGGAAGCCGTCTCCGGTCGACGGACGGCGCCGCAGCCGGTCACCCCCGGCGACGACGACCCGCAGGTCCGGGCCGGCGAACCCGGGCTCGTCGAGCATGAGTTCCAGCCGGGGCGTGGGCAGGAACGCCACGGTGATCCCGGACTCGGCGAGCCACTCGGCGAGGGCGCCGGTGTCGTCGAGCACGCGTTGCGCCGGCAGGTGCACCGACGCGCCCGCGGTGAGCAGCGGCCAGGTCTCGAAGACGGCGGCGTCGAACCCGAGTGCGGCCACGTGCCCGCCGCGATCGGCAGCCGTGACGCCGAATTCTCCTTGGTACCAGGCACAAAGGTGGGCCAGCCCGGTGTGGTCGAGGACCACGCCCTTCGGCTTGCCCGTCGAGCCGGAGGTGTAGATGACGTACGCGGCGTCGCGCGGGCTGAGTGAGACCGGCGGCGCTTCGACCGGCTGAGCCGCGATGGCGGCGGATTCCGTGTCGAGGCACAACACGCGGGCCGTACCGGCCACCCGCGCGGCCAGCGAGGTGGTCGTGATGACGATCGGCGCGGCGGCGTCGGCGAGCATGTACGCCAGCCGGTCGGCCGGATAACCCGGGTCGAGCGGCACGTACGCGCCCCCGGCCCGCAGCACGGCGAGCTGGGCGACGAGCAGTTCCGGCCCGCGCGGCAGGCAGACGCCGACCAGCGTGCCCCGCGCGATCCCGAGGTACCCCGCCAGCTGGTTGGCGCGCCGGTTCAGCTCCGCGTAGCCGAGTTCGCCGTCTTCACTCACGACCGCGACGCCGTCGACACGGGCGACCTGGTCCGGCACCGCACGCCACGGGCCGAAGTCCACCGGGTCCGGCGCGGCCAGCAGCCGCCGTCGCTCCCCCGGCGCCAGCAGCTCCAGGCCGCCGATCGGGGTGTCCGGCGACGCGACCGCCGCCGTCAGCAGCCGGACCAGCCGCGCCGCGATGCCGTCGACCGTCGAGCGGTCGAACAGGTCGGTGCGGTAGGTGAGCCCGCCGCCGATGCCGGACGCCCGGCCGGGGTCCAGCTCGTGCAGCGACAGCGCGAGGTCGAACGCCGCGGTCCGCACCGCGACCGGTTCGCCGCTGACGTGCAGGCCGGGCAGTTCGAGGTCGGCGTCGTCGGCGTTCTGCAGCACGAACAGCACCTGGAACAGCGGGTGCCGGGCCAGCGACCGGGCCGGGTTCAGCTCGTGGACGAGCCGCTCGAACGGGACGTCCTGGTGCGCGAACGCGCCGAGGTCGGTTTCGCGGACGCGGGCGAGCAGCTCGCGGAACGTCGGCTCCCCCGCAGTGTCGACGCGCAGGACCAGGGTGTTGACGAAGAACCCGACCAGGTCGTCGAGGGCTTCGTCGGTGCGACCGGCGACCGGGGTGCCGATGGGGATGTCGTCCCCGGCGCCGAGCCGGCTCAGCAGGACGGCGAACGCGGCCTGCAGCACCATGAAGAGCGTGACACCGCCGTCGCGCGCCAGCTCCCGGAGTCCATTGTGGAGTTCGGCACCGATCTCGACCGGCACGGAGTCGCCGTGGTGCTCGGCCACGGCGGGCCGCTGCCGGTCGGCCGGCAGCGCCAGTTCCTCCGGAAGCCCGGCGAGGCGCTCGCGCCAGTACGCCAGTTCGGCGCCGAGGATCGAGCTGTCGTCGTCCGGATCACCCAGGACGTCGTGCTGCCACTGGGCGTAGTCGCGGTACTGGACCGGCAACGGAGTCCACTTCGGACTCTTCCCCGCGCACCGGGCGGTATAGGCCGCCGAGAGGTCGCGCACCAGCGGGCCCATCGACCAGCCGTCGCTGACGATGTGGTGCTGCACCAGCACCAGCACGTGGTCGTCCGCGCCGAGCGCGAGCAGCTCGGGCCGGAACGGCCGGTCGGTGGTGAGGTCGAAGGTCGCGGCCGCCGCCGCGTCGAGCGCCTCGGGCAGGTCGGACCCGTCGATCGTGCGGACGTCCAGGGGAACCTCGGAGACGTCCAGGATCTGCTGGCACGGGCTGCCGTCCAGCTCGGGGAAGATCGTGCGCAGGGACTCGTGGCGGCCGGTGACGTCGGTGAGCGCGCCGGCCAGGGCACCGCGGTCGAGCTGCCCGGTGAGCCGCAGCGCGCAGACGACGGCGTACCCCGCGTCACGGCCGTGCAGCTGGTTGAGGAACCAGAGCCGGTGCTGGGCGTGGGACAGCGGGATCCGGTCGGGCAGCGGACGCGGGCGCAGCGCGGGCCGGACGGGCCGGCCGTGGTCGATCCGGGCGGCGAGCCCGGCGACGGTCGGCGCCTGGAACAGGTCACGGATGCCCAGTTCGACGCCGAGCGCGGTGCGCGCCCGGCTGATCAGCCGGGTCGCCAGCAGCGAGTGGCCACCGAGGTCGAAGAAACCGTCGTCGATCCCGACGCGGCCGGCGCCGAGCAGCTCGGCGTACAGTCCACAAAGGATCTCTTCGGCCGGGTCCCGCGGCGCGCGGTACGAGCCGGCCTCCGCGTCCGGGACGGGCAAGGCGCGACGGTCGATCTTCCCGTTGGGGGTCAACGGGAACTCCGGCAGCGCGACGACCGCGGCCGGGACCATGAACTCCGGCAGGACGGTCGCGAGATGGTTTCGGACACCGGTCGCGTCACCGGTGTGGTACAGGACGAGTCGCCGGTCACCTGGGACGTCTTCGCGCACGACGGCGACGGCCTGCGTGACGCCCGGGTGCCGGGCCGCCGCGCCGGCGACTTCGCCCAGCTCCAGGCGTTGCCCGCGCAGCTTGACCTGGTCGTCGGTGCGGCCGAAGTACTCCAGCTCGCCCGCGTGGGTCCAGCGCACCAGGTCGCCGGTGCGGTACATCCGCGCGCCGGGCGTGCTCGGGTCGGGCACGAACCGTTCGGCGGTCAGGCCGGGGCGGTGCAGGTAACCGTCGGCGAGCTGGATCCCGGCGAGCCAGAGTTCACCGGGCACGCCGGGCGGGACCGGGGCGAGCCGCCCGTCGAGCACGTACGCGCGGGTGTTCCACACCGGACGTCCGATGGGGACAGTGGATTCGCCCGACGTGAACGGATGATGGCTCGCCTCGACGGCGAACTCGGTCGGTCCGTAGAAATTGGACAGTCGCGCGGACAGCGTCGCCGCGCACCGCTCGGCCAACGCCGGGGTAAGCGCTTCACCGCCGCAGAAGATCTGCCGCAGCGGGGTTTCACCGGAGCCGGGTTCGGAGAGGAACGCTTCGAGCATGGCCGGGACGAAGTGCGCCACGGTGACGTTTTCGGCGCGGATCACGTCGCGCAGGTACGCGGGGTCGCGGTGCCCGTCGGGCCGAGCGACCACCAGCGTCGCGCCGGTCAGCAGCGGCCAGAACAGTTCCCACACCGAGACGTCGAAGCCGGACGGCGTCTTCTGCAGCACCCGCTCGCCGGGGCCGAGGGGGTAGTCGGCCTGCATCCACGCCAGGTGGTTGACGATCCCGGCGTGCGGCATCAGCACGCCCTTGGGCCGCCCGGTCGACCCGGACGTGTAGATCACGTACGCCGGGTGGCTCGCGGTGATCGCGGGCAGCGGCCCGTCACCGGTGAGCCGGGTCTCCTCGGTGAGCACCAGCGACGGCCGCGCGTCGTCGAGCAGGAAAGCGATCCGCTCGGCCGGGTAACCGGGATCGACCGGCAGGTAGGCCGCGCCGGCGCGGTGGACGGCGTGGACCGCGACGACCAGGTCGAGCGACCGCGGCAGCTGCACCGCGACGACGTCGCCGGGCCGGACGCCGTGGCCGCTCAGCGCCCTGGCCAGGTTCTCGATCCGGTCGTCGAGTTCGGCGTAGGTCAGCGACACGCTTTCGAAAACCACCGCGGTGGCATCCGGTGTCCGCGACACCTGCTGGGAGAACAATTCCGGCAACGTCTCCGACGAGAGGGGTGCCTCGGTCGCCGTCCACTCCGCGAGCGACCGGCGGTCCACATCGGACAGGAGGTCGATCCGATCGACCGGGGTGTCCGGCTCGGCGACGACGACGGACAGGAGCCGGACCAGCCGGTCGGCGAGCGCGTGGGCGGTCGCGTGGTCGAACAGGTCTGCGGCGAAGGACAGCGAGCCGGTGATCCCGCCGGTGTGCTCGGCGAGGTTCAGGCCGAGGTCGAACTTCACCGCGTCGGAGTCCAGGACCTCGGAGGCGACGTCGAGGCCCGGCAGGCTCAGGTCCGCGTCGCCGGTGTTCTGCAGGACCAGGAACACCTGGAACAGCGGGTGCCGGGCCAGTGACCGGGCCGGGTTCAGCTCGTGCACCAGACGCTCGAACGGGACGTCCTGCCGGGCGTAGGCGGCGAGGTCGGTTTCGCGGACGCGGCCGAGCAGGTCGCGGAAGCTCGGGGCGCCGCTGGCGTCGGTGCGCAGGACCAGGGTGTTGACGAAGAACCCGATGAGGCCGTCAAGAGCCTCGTCGGTGCGGCCGGCGATGGCCGTGCCGATCGGGACGTCCTCACCCGCGCCCGACCGGGTCAGCACGGTGGCGAGCGCGGCCTGCAGCACCATGAAGAGCGTCACCTGCGCGGAGCCGGCCAGCGCGCGCAGCCGGTCGCTCAGGCCGGCGCCGATCTCCACCGGCACCGAGTCGCCCCGGTGGGACGCCACCGCGGGGCGCGGCCGGTCGGACGGCAGCGGCAGCTCGTCCGGGATCCCGGCGAGCTGCTCCCGCCAGTAGGCCAGCTGGGCGGCCAGCAGCGACGCCGGATCGTCGGCGTCACCGAGCAGATCCCGTTGCCAGAGCGTGTAATCGCCGTACTGGACCGGCAGCGGCGACCACTCCGGCGCGTGGCCGTCCCGGCGCGCGGTGTAGGCCTCGGTGAGGTCGTCGACGAGCGGGCCCATGGACCAGCCGTCGGCGGCGATGTGGTGCAGCGTCAGCAGGAGCACGTGGTCGTCCGGCGCGTCGGCGACCAGCGACGCGCGGAACGGCGGCTCGCACGTCAGGTCGAACGGCCGTGCTTCGGGGGCCGTCAGCGCCGGCCGCCAGCCGTCCAGGACGACCTGGTGGGGCTCGCCGTCGACCGACGGGAAGATCGTGCGCAGGACTTCGTGCCGCTCGACGACGTCACCGAGGGCCGCACTCAGCGCGTCCCGGTCCAGCTCGCCCCGCAGCCGCAGCGCGAGCGGCATGTCGTAGGCGCCGGTGTCGTCACCGAATTGCAGGATGAACCACAGCCGTTGCTGCGCCGGGGAGAGCGGCATCAGCTCGGTTCGTGACAGCGGGCGCAGCGCCGGCCGGGCGGCGTCCGCTGTGGACAGTCGCGGGGCGAGCGTGGCGACGGTGGGCGCGTCGAAGAGGTCGCCGATGCCGATCTCCGCGCCGAACGCGGCGCGGATCCGGCTGACCAGCTTCGTCGCGAGCAGGGAGTGGCCGCCGAGGTCGAAGAAGCCGTCGTCGATCCCGACCCGCTCGACGCCGAGGACGTCGGCGAAGAGTCCACAAAGGATCTCTTCGCGGGCGTCACGCGGTTCCCTCGCGGCTCCGGTGACGAGGTCCGGCACGGGAAGAGCGTTGCGGTCCAGCTTGCCGTTCGGCGTCCGCGGCAGCTCGGCCAGCGTCACGAACGCCGACGGCACGAGGTGCCGCGGGACGAACGCCGCGACGTGGTCCCGCAGCGCGTCCGGGTCGGCGTCGCCGACGACGTAGGCGACCAGGCGCTGGTCGCCCGGCCGGTCCTCGCGCAGGACGACGGCCGCCTCGCGCACGCCCGGGTGCTCGGCGGCGACGGCCGCGATCTCACCGGGTTCGACGCGCAGGCCGCGGAGTTTCACCTGCTCGTCGGTCCGGCCGAGGTAGTCCAGCTCGCCGCCGGCGGTCCAGCGGACCAGGTCGCCGGTCCGGTACATCCGCGCCCCCGGCCCGCCGAACGGGTCGGCGAGGAACCGGTCGGAGGTCAGACCGCCGCGGTGCAGGTAGCCGTCCGCGAGCTGCGCGCCGGCCAGGTACAGCTCCCCCGGCACGCCCGGCGGCACCGGGCTCAGCCGGCCGTCCAGCACGTACGCGCGGGTGTTCCACACCGGCGCGCCGATCGTCACCGGTCCGGCGCCGACGGCGTGGGCGGTGGCGTCGACGGCGACCTCGGTCGGGCCGTAGAGGTTGATCAGCTCGGCGGTCAACGTGGCCGCACAACGTTCGGCCAGCGCGGCGGTCAGGACTTCGCCGCCGCAGAACACCTGCCGCAGCGCCGGGCAGTCCTCTTCGGACAGTCCGAGGATCCCGTCGAGGATGCCGGGCACCACGTACAGCACGCTGATGCGCTCGGCGCGGATCGTGTCGAGGAGGTACGCGGGGTCGCGGTGCCCGTCGGGCCGCGCGACGACCAGGGTCGCGCCGGCCAGCAGCGGCCGGAAGAACTCGAGGACCGAGACGTCGAAGCTGGACGGCGTCTTCTGCAGTACCCGGTCGCCACCGGTCAGCGGGTGTTCGGCCTGCATCCAGGCGAGGTGGTTGGCGATCCCGGCGTGCGACATCAGCACGCCCTTGGGGCGGCCGGTCGAGCCGGACGTGTAGATCACGTAGGCCGGGTGGTCCGGGGTGACGACGGGCAGCGGGCCGTCGCCGTCCAGGTCCGTGCCGGGGGTGAGGACCAGCGCGGGCCGGGCGTCGGCGAGCATGAACGCCACCCGGTCGGCCGGGTAACCGGGGTCGACCGGCAGGTACGCCGCACCGGCGCGGTGCACGGCGTACACCGCGACCACCAGGTCGATCGAGCGCGGCAGCTGCACCGCGACGACGTCACCGGGCCGGACGCCCCGGCCGCTCAGGGCCCGCGCGAGCCGGTTCACGCGGGCGTCGAACTCCGCGTAGGTCAGCGAGTCGCCCTCGAACACGACGGCGGTCACGTCCGGCGTCCGCGCCACCTGCCGGGCGAACAGCTCCGGCAGCGTCGCGGCCGGGACCGGCGCCGCGGTGTCGTTCCACTTCCCCAGCCGCCGGTGGTCCACATCGGACAACAAGTCGGCACTGTCCACTCGCGACTCCGGGTTCGCGGCGGCCATCTGCAGGAGACGCACGAGCCGGTCGACGATGTCCTGCGCGGTGGCGCGGTCGAACCGGTCGGTGGCGAACTCGAGGCTGCAGCCGAGCCCGGCGCGGCGGTCCTCGACCGTCAGGCCGAGGTCGAACTTGGCGGTGCCCGACACGGTGTCCCCGGCCGTCACGGTCAGCCCCGGCAGGGTCCACCCATCACCCGAGGTCTCGCTGCCGAGGAAGGAAAGCAGCACCTGGAAGAGCGGGTGCCGGGCCAGCAGGCGGGGCGGGTTGAGTTCTTCGACGACCCGTTCGAACGGCAGGTCCTGATGGGCGAAAGCGCCGAGGTCGGCGTCGCGGACGCGGGTGAGCAACTCGCGGAACGTCGGCGCGCCCGAGGTGTCGGTGCGGAGCACGAGGGTGTTGACGAAGAAGCCGACGAGGTCGTCGAGCGCCTCCTCGCCGCGGCCGGCGACGGGCGTGCCGATCGGGACGTCCGCACCCGCGCCGAGCCGGGTCAGCAGCAGCGCGAACGCCGCCTGGACGACCATGAACAACGTGGCCTGGTTGTCCCGGCCCAGGGCCTTGAGCGCCGCGTGGGTGGCCGCGTCGACGTCGGCGGAGACGACATCTTTGCAGTAGCTGGGGATCGCCGGGCGGGGCCGGTCGGCCGGGAGGGCGAGTTCGTCGGGCAGCCCGGTGAGCGTCTCGGTCCAGTAGCCCAGCTGGCGGGCCGCCAGGCTGTCCGGGTCGGCCTCGTCGCCGAGCAGGTCGGCCTGCCAGAGCGCGTAGTCCGCGTACTGGACCGGCAGCGGTGGCCACGTCGGCGGCCGCCCGGTCAGCCGGGCGGTGTACGCGGTGGCGAGATCGGTCATCAACGGGCCGGTCGACCAGCCGTCGGCGGCGATGTGGTGCAGGCAGAGCACGAGAACGGACTCGTCGCCGGCACGGAACAGCCGCGCGCGCAGCGGGATCTCGTGGGCCAGGTCGAACGCGGCGCTCCCGGCCGCCTCGGCCAGTACGGCCGGCTCGTTCGGCGCGCAGTCGACGACTTCGAGCACCTCACCGGGTGGCAGGACGTGCTGCCACGGCTCGCCGTTCTCCACCGGGAACACCGTGCGCAGGGTCTCGTGGCGGGTGACGACGTCCCGGCAGGCGGCGGCCAGCGCGGCGACGTCGACCGGCCCGGTGAGCCCCAGGGTGAGCGGGATGTTGTACGCGCGGTCCTGGCCCTCGATCCCGGCGAGGAACCACAGCCGCCGCTGCGCCGACGACAGCGGCACGCGGTCCGGCCGCGGTCGCGGGGTGAGGGCCGGGCGGACCGGGCCGGGTGCCTGGGCGTCGAGGGTGGCGAGGATCCCGGCGACGGTCGGGGCGCGGAAGAGCGCGCGGACGCCGAGTTCGGCGCTCAACGCCGTGCGGATCCGGCTGATCAGCTGGGTGGCGAGCAGGGAGTGGCCGCCGAGGGCGAAGAAGCCGTCGTCGAGGCCGACGCTGTCGAGCCCGAGGACGTCGGCGAACAGCGCGCAGAGGATCTCTTCCCGGGCGGTCCGGGCGCTGCGGAAGGTCACCGGCGCGATCTCGGGAGCGGCTTCCTGCGCCACGGCGTCGACCCGCGCGAGATCGAGCATCCCGAGTGGACGGTCCGGCTCGGCCAGCGCGAGGTCGAGCAGGCGCACCAGCATGTCCGCCATCTCGTCCACAGTGGATTTGTCGAACAGGTCGACGGCGTACTCGAACTGGCACGAGACGCCGTCCGCGTGCTCGGCGAAGACCACGCTGAGGTCGAGCTTGGCGGTCGCCAGGTCCAGGGGAACCGGCTGGACGTCGAGGCCGGGCAGGGTGAGCGCCGTCCCGTCGTCGTGCTGGAGGACGACCATGACCTGGAACAGCGGGTGCGCGGACCGGCCGGCGCCGAGGCGGTCGACCAGCCGGTCGAAGGGGACGTCCTGGTGGGCGTAGGCGTCGAGACCGGTGTCGCGGACCCGGTCCAGGAGTTCGGCGAAGCTTGGGTCGCCGGACAGGTCGGTGCGCAGGACCAGCGTGTTGACGAAGAAGCCGACGAGGTCTTCCAGGGCCTCCTCGCCGCGGCCGGCCACCGGGGTGCCCAGCACGATGTCGTCGCCCGCACCCCAGCGGTGCAGCAACGCGGCCAATGCTGCTTGGAGGCCCATGAACGGCGTGCAGCGCGCGGCGCGTGTCACCGCGACGAGCCGGGCGTGCAGGTCAGCGGGAATGTCGACCTCGACGAGCCCCGCGGCGCCGGTCGTACCGCCGGTGCGGTGCGCGGGCAGGACCATCCGCTCGGGGATGCCCGCGAGCCGTTCGGTCCAGTAGGCGAGCTGGGCCGAGAGCAGGCTGTCCGGGTCGTCCTCGGTGCCGAGCACCTCGCGCTGCCACTCGCCGAAGTCCAGGTACTGCACCGGGAGCGGCTCCCAGTCCGGCGCCGCGCCGTCGAGACGCGCCGTGTAAGCGCTTGCCAGGTCACGACCGAGCGGGCCGAGCGACCAGCCATCACAGGCGATGTGGTGCAGCACGAGCAGCAGGATGTGGTCGTCCGGGGCGAGTTCGAACAGGGTGACGCGCAGCGGGAGGTCCGCGGCGAGGTCGAAGGGCCGGGCGATCACCTCGGCGAGATCGTCGCCGGACCGGACGTCGAAGACCAGCCGTCCGGCCGTGTCCACAGTGGACAAAACCTGCTGGCCGGGTACACCGCCGTCGACCGGGATGACGGTGCGCAGGACCTCGTGGCGGCCGAGGACGTCGTCGACCGCCTGCCGCAGCGCGCGGCGGTCGAGCCGGCCGCGCAGGCGCAGCGGGAACGGGACGTTGTAGGTCGCACTGGGGCCTTCCAGCTGGTCCAGGAACCACAGGCGCTGCTGGCCGAACGACAACGGACGCACGGGAAATCCCTTCACTGGGGCAGGCGCAGGGCCCGGGCCGCGAACACCGGCCCGCCGAAGGCGAGCAGGGCGCTGCAGATCCAGGCGACGACGGGGGTGGTGAAGCTGGCGATGGCGCCGGACACGGCGTAGGCGAGCGGCGCGCAGCCGATGCCGGACAGCGACACCATCGACATGGCGACGCCGAGGCGGTCCATCGGCGCGGCCTGCTGGTAGAGCGTCACCGCGGCCGGGCCGTTCTGCCCGGAGCAGACGCCCAGCAAGACGGCCATCGCGGCCATCGCCCACAGCGACGGCACCAGGACCATGCCCAGCAGCAGAACCGCGATGCCGATCCCGCTGCCGACGAGCCGCACCGAGATCGGCACGCGGTCGCCGAGCAGCGCGCCGAGCCCGGCGGACACCAGCGCGCCGGCCGCCCAGCAGGCGATGAGGAGACCGACCGCGGAAACGGCCCAGCCGCGTTCGATGACGACCTCGGGCAGGCCGGGGTTCATCGGCCACGCGAACGCGAAGTCCAGGCACAGCCCGGAAAGGAACAGCAGCCGCAGCCGGCGGTCGGCGCGCAGCAGCTTGAGGCCGTCACCCGAGCGTCGCCACAGCGGAACGCTCGACACGGTGCGCGGCGCGTCGATCGCCCTGGTCGCCGGCGCGAGGCAGACGAGCGAGACCACACAGCCACCGCAGACCACGGCGAGGGCGACACCGAGGTGCCCGGTCGCGACCAGCCAGGCGCCGAACGGCGACCCGAGGATCGGGGCGAACCGGGCGACCATGGTGCGTACGGAATTCGCCGTGCTCAAGCGGTCCTTCGGGACCATGCGCGGCATGAGCGTGCCGAACGACGGCGACCCGAGCCCGAGCATCGCGCCTTCGAGCGCCGCGACGACGACCAGCAGCGTCACGGACTGCGCGGACAGCGCGACCACGACCGAGACGGCCAGCACGGCGATCCGCACCGACGTCGTGCGCAACAGGACCGAGCGGGGGCCGAAGGCGTCGCAGATGACGCCGCCGAAGATCATCGCGAGCGCGCGCGGCACGGACTCGGCCAGGGTCACCCAGGTGACGGCGGCCGTCCCGCCGAGCTGGGCGGCGGCCCAGACGGCGGCGATGAAGAACACCTGGTCGCCGATCAGGGAGACGCCCTGGCCGGTGAGCAGGAGGCCGACCTTGCCCCACATCGCGGCGGGCTTCGTCTCTCGCACGGGTGCTTGTGTCATGGCTGGTGTCCGTTCCGTCGCGCTCAGCGGGCCCGCAGGCGCACCGGGAGGTGGTCGAAGCCGAAGTTGATGATCGAGCGGTTGTGCACCGCGTCACCGGCCGGTTCCAGCACGGCGACCTGATCCAGCAGCGCGGCGTAGATCGCTTTCAGCTCGGCCTTGGCCAGCGGCGCACCGATGCAGTAGTGCGCGCCGACGCCCAGGGCGAGGTGCCGGTTCGGCGACCGGTCGAGCAGGAGCTCGTCGGGCCGGTCGAACATCGTGGGGTCGTGGTCGGCCGACCACGTCCACACGGCGACCTTGTCGCCCGCGTCGATGACGTGCCCGCCGAGCTCGACCTGGGTGGTGGCGGTGCGCAGGACGTGCAGCCCGACGGAGGTGAACCGCAGCAGCTCGTCGGTGGCGAGGTCGAGGTCGGCGCCGCCGGCCAGCGCTTTCCAGAGGTCGGGGCGCTGCATCAGCGCGTGGACGCTCATGGCCGCGGTGTGCCGCACGGTCTGCACCCCGCCGACGACGATGTTGTCGAGGTTGAGCACGACGTCCTCGATCGGCAGGCGCCGGCCGTTGATGCGGTGGGTGGCGAGGGTGCTGATCAGGTCGTCGGCGGGGTGCTTGCGCCGCTGGACGACCTTCTCGAACAGGTAAGGCAGCAGCTTCTGGTGCCCGGCGCGGCGCGCGTCCGGCGTCTGGGCGAGAAAGGCTTCGTCGCAGACGGAGACGACCAGATCGCGATCGTCGCCGGGAATGCCGAGCAGATCACACATCACGACGAGCGGCACGGTGGCGAGGACGTCGACGAGATCGGCTTCACCCTGCTCGACAGCGTCTTTGATCACCTTGTCGGCCAACTCGGTGATGCTCTGAGCCGCGCCGCGCACGCCCTTGGGCGAGAAGTACGGCAGGACGGGCGCGCGGAGTTCACGATGCCGCGGCCCATCGGAGAGCGCCATCATCTTGCCGGCGCCGGCCGGGGTGCCACCGGTCCCGAGCAGCGACCCGCCGGTGGAGCTGAAGGTGGCCGCGTCGGTGAGAACGCGGGAGCCGAGGTCGTAGCCGAGCACGGACCAGACGGCCCCGTCGAGCGCGGTTTCGGTGCGGTGGACGGGAGCCTGAGCCCGCAGATCGGCGACGATGCCGCCGACGTCGGGCCGGGCCCAGAGGCCGGGATCGGTCAGATCGACGGTGGCGGTGGACACGAGTGCCTCCTCAGGCGGGGCGGTTCCGGTGGTGCTGGCGGGTTGCGGGGCGGTTCCGGTGGTGCGGGGCGGGTTGGGCGGGCGGGTCCGGGTGGTGCGGAGGTCTGGTCCGACTTGGCGCGGGAGCAGCCCGCTTGACGGCTCCGCCGACGTAGCGCGAGCGCCGGTAACGATCGCCGGGCCTCGTGCAGGCAGTGGTCTGGCGGTCGTGAGTGGTGATTCGGGTTCTGGCCCGAATCACCACTCACGACCGGCCGAGGTGCAGGGTGCGGAGCAGGTCGGCGGGGCCGGCGGACAGGGGTGTGGCCAGGAGGTGGCCGCCGGGTTCGGTGGATGCTGTGAAACGGCCCGTTGTCGCCTCGGCCCAGCCCGCCAGCGTGGCCGGTCGGAGCGCCGTGTCCTCCGCGCCGGCCACCGCGTGGATGGCGAAGTCCGGCCGTGGGTCCGGGCGGTGGCGGTAGCTGCGGCAGACCGTCAGGTCCGTTCGGATCGTCGCCACCGCCAGCTCGCGGATCGTCTCGTCGTCCGGCAAAGCTGTGGCCAGGCCGCACCGCTCCAGGAGGTCCGCTGCGCCCTCCGAGGTCGGCGGGATCGAGCCCGGCCAACCCGGCGGTGGGGCCGCGCACGCCGGGATCACGATCCGTGGCCGTAAAGCCACCGGTAACGCGCGGGCCACCTCGAAAGCCAGGAGCGCGCCGAAACTTTGGCCGTAGAACAGCGCTCCCGGCTGCAGGTACGGGGCGAGGCCGTCGATCACCGCCGTGGCCAAGGCGGCAAAGGTGGCCGGCATAGAGTCGACAAACCGACCGCCGCGGCCCGGCAGGCGGATCGCCCAGACCTCCAGTGAAGGGGCCAGTGCCGCCGCCAGGCCCGCGAACGCCGTGACGTCGCCGCCCGCGTGCGGGAAGCACACCGCCTGCGGAGTCCCCTCCGGCAGCGGGTGCGGCCGGTAGCACCAGTCCCCCGCGATCGCGGGCCGGGGACTTGCCGGTCCCGCGATCGGCGGTAGTGGGCTTGGTGCGAGCGTCATCGGGTGCCCCGGCGGCCTACCAGCGCGACCGTCGGCCGGGCTGGGGTTCGGGTGGCCGACTGGACCGTCTTGACGAAGTCCGTGAGGGTTCTGGCGGACATCAGGTCTCTCAGCGACAGGTTCACCGCGAACTCGTCCCGCACCCGGTACACCACCCGCAACGCCGTCAGCGAGTGACCGCCCAGCTCGAAGAAGCCGTCCTCCGGGCGGACTTCGGGGACGCCCAGCTCTTCGGCCCAGACCGCGGCTATCGTCTCCAGCATCTCAGACGCCCAGCGCGACGCGCAGGCTCTTCGGGCGGATGTCGGTCCAGGTCTGATCGACCCAGGCGACGCACTCCTCCCGGCTGCCGCTCTTTCCGGCGGCGTGCCAGCCGGCGGGGGTGGGCAGCTCGGCCGGCCAGATCGAGTACTGCTCCTCGTCGTTGACGACGACGGTGAAGTCCTTGAACGCGTCCATTGTGGAGTCCTTCCTGGGTCAGCTGACGGGGATCGGCGCCGCGAGCGCGGCGAGTTCTTCGGTGTAGGCGGTGACGTAGGCGTCGGCGAGCTCGTCCGGGACCAGGGACCGCAGGTGGTCGACCGCGAGCAGGATGCGGTCCGACGACGGGTCCTGCACCAGTGCGACGCCCAGTGCGAAGTTGGTCGGCTCGTAGCGCATGTCCGGCTCGCAGCCGATCCGGTCGTCGACGATGCTGGTGGCCGAGCCGGCCAGCCGGCCGAGGGCGTGGAACCGCAGGAACGCGAAGCACGTCTCCAGGCGCGGCCCGGCCATGAGCCGGGCCAGCTTCGCGAAGGGCACGCGGCGGTGCGGCAGCAGGGCGACCTCGGCCTCGTGCAGGTCGCGGACGAGGTCCGGGGCCGTGCCGTCCACCACCAGCGGGACGGTGTTGAGGAACAGCCCGTACGCCTCGGTGCCGCTGCGTTCCTCGAGACGGCCGTTGACCGAAAGGCCGGTGGTGACGCGGTCGCGGCCGGTGATCCGGTGCAACGCCCGCACGTGCGCGGCCAGCGCCGCGGCCTTGATCGGGACGCCGGCCGCCGACGCGATCGCCGCGAGCTGGGCCGGGGCGTCCGGCAGCACGCGCTCGACCGTGCGCGGGATCTCCGCCGTCGCGGCTTCGGAGCCGCCCTCGGCGGACCAGAGCGCGCCGTCCGCGCCGTCGAGGTGATCGCGCCAGAACTGTTCGCTTTCCTTCGACGCCAACGCTGCCTGTTCGGTGAAGACGAAGTCGCGGAACGTCGACGCGGGCGGTGGCGCGAGCGGGGCGTCCGGGTCGGCGTGGCGCTCCAGGATCTCGGTGAGCAGCGAGGTGAAGCTCCAGCCGTCCAAAATGGAGTGGTGCTCGGCGATGGTCAGCTGGAAGACGTCGTCGGCCAGCCGCTGGGCGGCGACCCGGAACAGTGGTGGCGTCCGGAGGTCGAAGCGCATCGCGCAGAACGCGTCGAACGCCTCGGTCACGGCGGCGCGTTGCTCCACTTCGGACTGTCCACGCAGGTCGGCGGTGTCCACCGGCGTCGGGACTTCGGCGTGCACGAGCTGCATCGGCTGCCGGTAGCCGACGACGTCGAGGCTCGTGCGCAGCACCGGGTGCCGGGTGATGACCGCGGCCACCGCGGCGTGCAGGGCATCCTCGTCGAGGCGGCCGGCGACGCGGTAGCTGTTGACGTTGTGGTAACCGCCGGCGTCGCCGGACAGCTCCATGTGGTAGATCATCCCGAGCTGCATCGCGGCCATCGGGTAGGCGTCGACGACGTCGCCGGGCAGCTTCGCGACGTCTGCTTCGGACAGTCCGGCGAACGGCTCCACGATCGTCTTCTCCGTGGCACACGGCTTGAGCAGGGGCGCGAGACCGGCCGGGGTCGGCGCGGCGAACAGGTCCGGCAGGGTGAGCGTCCAGCCGCGGTCGCGCAGCTTGCCCGCCAGGTGGACCGCGCGGATCGAGTCGCCGCCGAGGTGGAAGAAGTTGTCGTGCACCCCGGCGTCCGGGACGCCCAGGACGTCCGACCACAGCTCGGTCAGCAGCCGCTCCCCCGGCGTACTCGGGGCAGTATAAGCGATCGCCGACGTCGCCGCGGCCGGTGCGGGCAGCGCCGCGCGGTCGAGCTTGCCGTTGACCGTGACGGGCAGCCGGTCGAGCACCGTGACCGTCGCCGGGATCATGTGCTCCGGCAACGACTTCGCGAGGAAAGCCCGCAGCTCGGCGTAATCCGGTACAGCTCCGGTGACGTACGCGGCGAGCCGCTCGTCGCGTACCGTGACGGCGCAGGCGTCGACCGCGGGGTGCGCGCCCAGCGCGTGTTCGATCTCGCCGAGCTCGATGCGGAAGCCGCGGAGCTTGACCTGGCTGTCGCACCGGCCGACGTACTCGAGGCCGCCGTCGGCGAGCCGGCGCGCGACGTCGCCGGTGCGGTACAGCCGCGCGCCCGGCGTCGCGGAGAACGGGTCGGGCAGGAAGCGCTGCGCGGTGAGCCCGGCCCGGCCCCAGTAGCCGTGGGCGAGCGCGCCGCCGCCGATGTACAGCTCGCCCGGCACGCCGGCCGGGCACGGCCGCAGCCAGTCGTCGAGCACGTGCGCGCTCAGGTGCGGCAGCGGCGCGCCGATCAGGCTGCGCTCGAAGCGGGTCACGTCGTGGGTGGTGACGTGCACGGTCGTCTCGGTGATGCCGTAGAGGTTGCACAGCGACGCCGTCAGCCCGAGCGCGGACCAGCGCCGCACGACGGCCGGGTCGAGGGCCTCGCCGCCGAGCATCACCTGCCGCAACGCCGGCAGCGCGGGCCCGGTGCGGAGGGTGAGTTCGAGCTGGCGCAGCGCCGACGGCGTCTGGCAGAGGCACGTCACGGCTTCGGCCGCGAGCAGCGCGGCGAACGCCTCCGGCGAGCGGCTCGTCAGGTACGGCACGACGACGAGGCGGCCACCGTGGTGCAGCGGTCCCCACAGCTCCCAGACCGTCCAGTCGAAGGCGTAGGAGTGGAACAGCGTCCACACGTCGGTCTCGGTGAACCCGAAGTGCGCGCGGCCGGACTCCATCAGCCGTCCGACGTGCTCGTGGGCCACGGCGACGCCCTTGGGGCGGCCGGTCGAGCCGGAGGTGAAGATCAGGTAGGCCAGGTCACCGGGCCGGACCGGCACGCCCGGCCGATCGTCCGGCAGACCGGAGAGGTCCCGGCTGAGATCGAACACGCGCCACGGACCGGAGGTGGCCTGGTCGGTGACGACCAGCCGGACCCCGGTGTCGCCGAAGACGAACGCGGCGCGGTCGTCCGGGGCCGCCGGATCCACCGGCACGTACGCGGCGCCGGCCTTGAGCACCGCGAGGATGGCGACGACGATCGCGTCGGTGCGGTCCAGCAGCAGGCCGACGCGGTCGCCGGGACGGACGCCGTCGGCGATCAGGGCGTGCGCGAGCCGGTTGGCCCGCCGGTCCAGTTCGGCGTAAGTCGAGGAAACGCCGTCGAAGGTGACGGCGGGCCGATCGGGGAACTGGTCCACGGCGTCCTCGAAGGACTCGTGCAGGCAGCGCGGCACCGACGCCGTGACCTCGGCGGGCCCCGACGGCTCCAGGTCGATCTTCCACAGTGGACTGTCCGGTTCGGACAGAACGACGTCCAGGAGGGTGCGCCAGTGACCGGTCATCCGGTCCACCGTGGCCGCGTCGAACAGGCTCGTGCGGTACTCGACTTCGCCGCGCAGCTCGCCGTCGTCGAAGGTGGACCAGGTCAGGTCGAACTTGCTGGTGCCGTTGTGGTGCACCCGCCGGGTCGCGGTGACCGGCCCGAACCGCAGCGGTTCGGAGTCCTCCGCGTGTGCACCGAAGACGACCTGCACCAGCGGCGCGTGCCGGGCCGAGCGTTCGAGGGCCAGCGCGTCGACCACGACGTCGAAGGGGACGTCCAGGCAGGCGTACGCGTCGAACGCCGTGTCACGCACGTGCTCCACGAGGTCGCGGAAGCTCGCGGCGCGATCCACGCGCAGCCGCAGCGGCAGGATGTTGACGAAGTAGCCGATCAGGTCGGCCAGCTCCGGCCGGTCGCGGGTCGACATCGGCGTGCCGACGACCATGTCCGCGGCGCCGGTGTAGCGGTTCAGGAGCGCGGCGAACGCGGCCAGCTGCACGATGAACGGCGTCGCATCGGCGTCGGCGGCCAGCTCGCCGATCCGGCCGGCGAGCCCGGCCGGGAGCGCGAACGCGCGGGTGTCGCCGGCGAAGTCCTGCTGCGCGGGCGGCTCCCGGTCGGTGGGCACCGCGAGGCGTTCGGGCGCGCCGTGCAGCTGCTCGCGCCAGTAGCCCAGCTGGTCGTCGTGCGGTTCGGCGGTGTGGTCGGCGTACTGAGTGGACAGTCGCGGTAGGACCGGTTCGCGGCCTTCGACGATGGCCGTGTAACTCTCCGCCAGCTCGCGCTCGAAGATGCCGGACGACCAGCCGTCCCAGACGATGTGGTGGACAACGATACTCAGCGTCGTCTTGTCCACCAAGGACGCGCGCAGCAACGGTCCGGTCTCGAGGTCGAAGCCGGTGCTCAGGTCCGCGTCGCCGCGGTGCAGCGGGACACGGACGTCGTCGTGGACCGTCTGTTGTGGACCGTCCGGGCCGAAGGAGAACGTCGTGCGCAGGACTTCGTGCCGCCGGACGATCCCGGCGATGCTCCGCTCGAGGACGTCCGGGTCGACGGGCGCGTCGAAGGTGAACACCCACGGCACGGTGTAGGCGGCGGAGCCCGGGTTCCAGCGGTCGAGGAACCACATTCCGCGCTGGAGCGCGGAAACCGGGGCGGTGCGGCCGGTCATGCCCGCACCTCCAGCCGCTGCGCCAGGGCCCGGACGGTCCGGGCCGCGAACACCAGCCGCGGCGCGACGCGGGTGCCGGTCTCGGCCGACAGCCGCAGGGCCACGCGGACGGCGGCCAGGGAGTTGCCGCCGAGCCGGAAGAAGCTGTCGTCGACGCCGACCGCGTCGAGCCCGAGCACCTCGGCCCAGACCGCCGCGACCAGCTGCTCGGCCGCGGTGACGGCCGGTTCCGCCGGCGCCTCGGAGGCGACCGGTGCCGGTGCCGGAAGCGCGGCGCGGTCGATCTTTCCGTTGGGGGTCAACGGAAGCGCGTCCAGGACCGTGACGCTCTCGGGGATCATGTAGTCCGGCAGCAGCGTCGCGAGGTGGTCGCAGACGTCCTGGTACCCGGGCGGGGTGTCCCGCGCGACGACGTAGGCGGCGAGCCGGCCGTCGTGGGCGACGACGGCGCTGTCCCTGACACCCGGGTGGTGGGCCAGCGCGGCGGCGACCTCACCGGGCTCGACGCGGAAGCCGCGGATCTTCACCTGGTCGTCGGCGCGGCCGGTGATGGTCAGCGTGCCGTCCGGGGTGCGGCCGCCGACGTCACCGGTGCGGTACATCCGCGAACCCGGCGGGCCGAGCGGGTCGGGCAGGAACCGGTCCGCGGTGAGGCCCGGCTGCCCGGCGTACCCGAGGGCCAGCCCGGCGCCGGTCGCGTACAGCTCGCCCGCGGCGGACGGCCGGAAGTGGTCGTCGAGCACGCGGATGTCCTTGTGCGCCACGGGGACGCCGATGGGGAGCGCCGGCGCGGCCAGGTCGGCGGGGCCGACGACGTGGCAGGTGGTGAAGCCCATGCTCTCGACCGGGCCGTAGCCGTTGACGATCCGCACGTGCGGGTACCGCCCGGCCAGCCGCGCCACGTGCGGCACCGAGGCGCGCTCGCCGCCGGTGAAGACCACGCGCAGGCCGGCGAAGACGGCGGGGAACTCGTCGACGAGGAAGTTGAACAGGCTGGCCGACAGCTGCAGCTGCGTGACGCCGTGGCGGGCGACGAGCGCGGTCATCGTCTCCGGGTCCGGCCGCTGGCCGGGGTGCAGCACGCAGGTACCGCCGAACAGCAGCGGGCCGTAGACCTCCAGGCCGAAGGCGTCCCACGACACCGGCGAGCACTGCAGCCACACCTCGCCGGGCGCGAAGAGCGCGTAGTCCTGCTCCAGGTACGTCCCGGCCAGGGCGCGGTGCGACGCCGCGACGCCCTTCGGCCGGCCGGTGGACCCGGACGTGAACATCACGCAGGCGACGGCGTCGGCGCTGACGGGGAGGCCGAGGTCGTCGTCGGGGCCGTCGGCGGACGCCACGAACTCGCGGTCCACGACCAGCCGGGCGTCGACCGCCTTGACGGCGTCCGCGCGCCGGGCTTCGGGCAGTTCCGGGTCCAGCAGCGTGTAACCGGCACCGGCCTTCAGCACGCCCAGCAGCGCGACGACCAGGTCGGCGTCGCGGTCGATCAGGACGGCGACCACGTCGCCCTCGGTCACGCCGTGGGTGCGCAGGCGCCTCGCGACGCGGTTGGCCCGTGCGTTCAGCTCGGCGTAGGTCAGCGCGGCGTCGCCGGAGATCAGCGCGACCGCGTCCGGGGTCCGGGTGGCCTGGTGCTCGAACAGCTCGTGCACCGGGACGTCGAGGCCGGCCGGCGTGACGTCCTCGTGGAGCGGCACGTCCGGGTCGGTGACCAGGTCGGCCACCGCCGTCCGCCACCGCGCGCCGAGGGCGGCGAGGGTCGCGGCGTCGAACAGGTCGGTGTCGTACTCGATCCGGCCGGTGAAGCCGGTGCCGTCGTCCTCGACCGACCACGACAGGTCGAAGCGGGACAGCTCGTTGACGTGCAGCCTGCGTTCCACCGCGGCCGGCCCGAACGGCTCGGGGCTCGGGTCGGCGGTGTGCATCTCGAAGACCAGCTGGAACAGCGGGTTCCGGTCGCCGGAGCGCTCCCCCAGCACCCGGCCGGTGATGTCTTCGAGGGGGACGTCCTGGTGGCGGTAGCCGTCGAGGGCGACGCCGCGGACGTGCTCGAGGACCTCCCGCAGGGTCACGTCGTGCTCGATCCGGAACCGCAGCGGGACGAGCGTGATGAAGTAGCCGATGAGGGCGTCCAGCTCCGGGCGCTCGCGGACGCTGACCGGGGTGCCGACCACGAGGTCGTCCGCGCCGCCGGTGCGGTGCACGGCGAGCACGAGCCCGGCGAGCAGCACCATGAACGGCGTGGCGTCGGCGTCCCGCGCGAACTCCCGGACGGCCTGGGCGAGGTCGGCGTCGAAGGCGAAGCGGTGGTAGCCGCAGCGCTGCGCGGGTTCGACGGGACGCGGGTGGTCGGGCACGAGGGCCGGGCGGTCCGGGACGCCGCGCAGGTGCTCGGCCCAGTAGCCGAGCTGGGACTCGGCGATGCCGTTGTCCCGCAACCAGTTCGCGTAGTCGGCGTACTGGATCGCGAGGTCCGGCAGGCGCGGCGAGCGGTCGTCGAGCAGCGCGGTGTAGTACTCGCGCAGCTCCCGGTCGAGCACGGCGAGGGAGCCTTCGTCCCAGATGATGTGGTGGAAGACGAGGACGAGGCTCGCGGTGGTCGCCGACGTCCGGACCAGCCGGGCGCGCAGCAGCGGCCCGGTTTCGAGGTCGAACGGCGTGCGGGCGTCGGCGGCGATGAATTCGGCCGCGTCCGATGCCGCGGTGACGGTGAACGGGACCTCGAGGTGCGGGTGGATCACCTGGCGGGGCAGGGTTCCGGCGACCTCGAACGTCGTGCGCAGGGCCTCGTGACGGTCGACGACCTGCTGGAGGGCCCGGTTCAGGAGCGCGGCGTCGAGGGGGCCGGTGAAGTCGAAGACCCAGGGGACGTTGTAGGTGGACGTGCCCGGCTGCCAGGCATCGAGGAGCCACAGGCCACGCTGGAACCGCGAGAGCGGGGCTTCGGACGCGGAGGCGCGGACCGGGGAGGGGCGGTCGTCGCCGGCGCCGTCGTGCATCGCGGCGGCGAACGCGGCGAGCGTCGGCGCGTCGAAGATCTGGTACGGCGACACGGGTCCGAAGACCTCGAGGACACGGCCGGCCACGCGGACGGCGGTGAGCGAGTCGCCGCCGAGGTGGAAGAAGTTGTCGTCGAGGCCGACGCGCGGCACGCCGAGGACGTCCGCCCAGATCGCGGCGAGCAGCTGCTCGTCCGGGGTGCGCGGGGCGCGGTGGCCGGTCTCGGCACGGGCCGGTTCCGGCAGGGCGGCGCGGTCGACCTTGCCCGCGGTGGTGAGCGGCAGGTGGCCGAGGGGCGTGAGGCTCGCCGGGATCAGGTGGTCCGGCAGGGACTGGGCCAGGAAGTCGCGCAGTTCCGGGTATTCGAGAGTTTGCCGGGTGACGACGTACGCGGCGAGCTGGGTGCCGTTCGCGGACTCGCGGGGCACGACGGCGCAGGCGGTGACGGCCGGGTGCTTGGCGAGGGCGTTCTCGACCTCGCCGGGCTCGACGCGGAAGCCGCGGATCTTGACCTG
Source organism: Amycolatopsis sp. WQ 127309 (assembly GCF_023023025.1). NCBI lineage: Bacteria > Bacillati > Actinomycetota > Actinomycetes > Pseudonocardiales > Pseudonocardiaceae > Amycolatopsis > Amycolatopsis sp. WQ 127309. Next base: position 6,484,265 of record NZ_CP095481.1, on the reverse strand, counting down.
GTCGTCGGCGCGGCCGAGGAACTCCAGCTCGCCGTCGGCGGTGCGGCGGGCGCGGTCGCCGGTGCGGTACATCCGGCCGCCGGTGACCGGGTCGGGCAGGAAGCGCTCGGCGGTGCGGCCGCCGTCGCCGAGGTAGCCGGTGGCGAGGAGGGAGCCGCCGAGGTACAGCTCGCCTTCGTCGACGGGCCGGAGGCGGTCGTCGAGCAGGTGGGCGACGCGGTCGCCGACGGGGGTGCCGACGGTGACCGGCCGGCCCGGCCGGACCTCGTGGACGGTCGAGGTGATCACGGTTTCGGTCGGGCCGTAGGCGTTGAGCAGCCGGACGCCGGTGCGCTCGGTCCAGGCGGCGGCCGCGGCCGGGGAGAGCCGGTCGCTGCCGGAGACCATGGTCCGGAGCGTCTTCGGCACGGACTTCATCGAGGCGACGAGGTCGTGGAAGTACCCGGCGGCGACGTTCGCGACGGTGACCCGCTCGGCGTCGAGGAGCTGCCAGAACTCGTCGGCAGAGAGGAGTTTCGCTTCGGGGACGACCAAGCAGGCGCCGACGGTGAGCGCGGTGGTGATCTGCTCGACCGCGACGTCCACTGTGGACCGGGCGAAGTGGAGGACGACGTCGTCGGCGCGCAGGCCGAAGCGCGCGGAGACGGCCTCGACGTGCGCGGCGAGCGGCCCGTGCGCGACGGCGACGGCCTTGGGTTCGCCGGTGGTGCCGGAGGTGTGGATGAGGTAGGCGAGCCGGTCGCCGGTGACGGGCAGATCCGGCGCGGTGCGGCGGTGCGTGGGCGCTGCCGGGTCCGGCGGGCCGTCGGCCCCGATCGTCACGGTCGCGCCTTCGGTGCGATTCGCGGGAGCCGCCGGGTCCAGCAGGCCGCCGGTGCGATCCGACGTGGCCGCGCCTTCGCCGCGACTCATGGGGGCCGCCGGGTCCGGCGGGCCGCCCGCGCCCATCGTCACGGCCGCGCCTTCGCCGCGATTCATGGGGGCCGCCGGGTCCGGCAGGCCGTCGGCCCGCTCGGTGTCGAGCAGGTCGCCGCCGTCGAGGATGAGGTGTGCGCCGGCCAGTGCGGTGAGGCGCTCGTTGCGTCCGGCGGGGGCCACCGGGTCGAGGGCGAGGTGGACCGCCCCGGCCCGCCAGACCGCGAGCAGGCCGGTGACCTGGTCGAAGCGGCCCGTGCTGCGCACCGCGACGACGTCACCCGGCAGCACGCCCGCGGCGGCCAGGCGGCCGGCGAGGTCCGCGGTCAGCTCGTCGAGCCGGCCGTAGGTGAGCACCCGGTCGCCGGAGCGCAGGGCCGGGCGGCCCGGCCACCGGGCGGCGATCCGCGCGATGCGCACCGGCACCGCGACCGGCGGGCCGGTCAGCTCGCCGAGGTCGAAGGAGTCGATCGTCACGGCCGGTTTCTCGTCCTGCACCGACATGCTGGGCTCACCCCGAACTGACCACAAAGGACGGACATGGACTGCGGCTGCCCGTCGTGAGTGGTAGTTCGGGTCAGAACCCGCATTACCACTCACGACCAGCCGCGGCAGCCTCGCGGGCTGCGGAGTGCTGGGCGCGAAGCGCGCCACTGGGGAAAAGCTAAGCCGTCGGGACGGCCCGGACCGGCAGGTCGAGCGGCAGTTCCCCGGCGGCAGCGGCGGCACCGGAGGCACCGGCGGCGGGCCAGAGGTCGTCGGCTGTCAGCGCGTCGGGGCGGTACTTGCCCAGCGCGCTGATCAGCAGTCTCGCCTCCAGTGCCAGCGCCGCCACCAGCCGTATCAGGCCTTCCGTGCGGTCTTCGTCGACCGCCAGCAGCGCCGCTCGGCCGAGGGCGGCCGCGCGGACGCCGTGCGCCAGGGCCTTGACCACCCGGGTTCCCTCCCACATGCGGCCGCCCGCCAGCAGGCAGCCCGATGGGGGGCCGATCCGGCGGAGGCACTCCGCCAGCGGCAAGCCCACGTGGTCCAGGAACGCCGTGGGCGCCCAGCCCGTGCCGCCTTCCGCGCCGTCGACGGTGACCGCGTCCGCGCCCGCCGCCCAGGCGACCCGGGTGGCCTCCGCGATGTCCCGGCCCGGTGGGAGCTTCACCCAGACGCGGGCTCGCGGGAAGTTGTTGCGCATCAAGCGGATCTGCTGACGCAGGATCTCGCCGGTGAACGTGCCGGGGCTGCCGGACCGCAACACGCGGTCCGCGAAGAGATCCGTGAGCGCGTACTGGCCGTCGACGCGGGCCGCCGTGGCCGCGTCCAGCAGGGTCATCCCGCCCAGGCCCGGCTTCGCACCCTGGCCCACCTTCAGCTCGAAGCCCAGCCGGCCGGTGGCCAGCAGCTCCGCGGACGCCGGGTCGCTGTACACGAGGTTCCAGACCTCGGCGTCGGCGTCCTCGGTGCTCTGCTGCACCACGACGCCGCCCAGCCCGTCGGGCACCTCGCCGGTGTACGCCCGGACGCGCATGAGCAGCGCGTTCGCGTACCCCTTGACCGGCACGACGTTCTCGCCGACGACCATCGGGACACCCAGCCGGCCGGCCTGCCGCGACGCCGCCACCGCCAGGTCGCCGCCGCCGAGCTGCGTCGAGCCGAACGCCGACAGGAACACCGGCAGCGACGACGCGAAGCCGCCGATCGCCGTGGTCAGGTCGACGTCGGAGAACAGCGGCTCGCGGCCCAGCTCGATCAGCTTCTCCAGCCGCAGCGGCACGAACACCGGCGGTACCAGCCGCGCCCGGTCCAGCGCGTCGCCGTCGGGAGAGACCCCGCCGAACGCCTCGCCGCCGTACGCGGATTCCGCCGGGAACACCGCCGCGGCGCCTCGTGCGGCCCGGTCCCGGACCACCGCTTCGGGAAACCCGACGGCTTTCACGGCGCCACCAGGCCCGGGACCTTCGGGTAGGCGTTGACCCGCCACACCGCGTCGAGGCCGGTGAGGAACCGGACGAGCCGCTCCAGGCCCAGGCCGAAGCCCGCGCTCGCCGGGATGCCTTCGCGCACCATGTCGAGGTACCAGCCGTACTTCGCCGGGTTCTCGCCCGTCTCCCGCATCCGCGTGACGATCCGGGCGTAGTCCGACTCGCGTTCGCTGCCGCTGGCCAGCTCGCCGAAGCCGCCGGGCGCGAGGAGGTCGAAGTTGCGCAGGATGCCCGGCTCGGTGGTGGCTTCGCGGTCGTAGAAGCCACGGGAGCCCTTGGGGTAGTCGTCGACGAAGAACGGCTGGGACGCCTTGCGGGACAACAGTTCCTCGCCCTCCCAGTCGATCTCGGCGTCCGGGCTCTGCGGGTGGCCGAGGTTGTGCAGCCGGGTGACGGCGTCGGCGTGCGTCATCCGGCCGAACGCGCCGGCGAGGACGTCGGCCAGGTTCGCGAGGTCGCGGCCCAGCCCGGTCAGCTCGCCGGGGACGGTCGCGAGCACGTGCTTCACGACGTGCGTCACCAGCCGTTCCGCGACGCCCTGGGCCTGCGCCCGGGTCGCGCCCGCCAGCTCGACGTCGATCTGGTGGAACTCCGCGAGGTGCCGTCGCGTCGAGCACGTCTCGACCGGTTCGGCCCGGACGTTCGGCGCGATGTAGAAGATCTTCGAGAAGCCGAGCAGCGACGCCTGCTTGTACAGGATTCCGCTGGTCATGAGCTTGTAGCGGTGGCCGTAGTAGTCGACGTCCAGCTGCTTCGAGCCGCGGACGCCGGGGTCGGTGACCGGGCCGATCACCGGCGGCAGCAGCTCGGTGAACCCCTCCCCGCCGAGGAACTCGCGCACGGCGATCAGCACCTGGTGCTGCACGCGCAACGCGCTCTGCGTGACGGGCGAGGCGAGGTGCACGGGCAGCGCGGGTGGCAGCTCGCCGTCGTAGGTGTCGGTCATATCGCTCCTCCGGGTCGGGCCCCGGCCCGGACGGCCGGGGGCGTGTCGAACTTCCGCTCCACGTGTGAAAGCGCGGCCAGCAGCTCGGCCGAGCCGGTCCGCCGCGACCGCGTGCCACCGGGTGCCGGGCCGATCGGCAGGCCGCCGGTGTCCGCCCACTGCAGCCGGCCGGCTGGGTCGAGGTAGCTGCGCGCCCGGCCGGCGTTGTCCGGGTGCAGGCAGTACGGGATGTCGAGCAGGCCGCGGGCGAACGCCGCCGGCAGCGCGCCCGCGAGGTCGTCGTCGAGGTCCAGCACGGCCTCGACCAGCGTCGCGGCTTCGGCGTGGATCCCGGTGTCCCCGACTTCCTTCGACAAAGGGGTCGCGGCGGCGACGCGGGCGGCGAGTTCGAGCGCGTCGACGTTCTCCCCGACGGTCGGGATCCGGTGCGCCTCGGCGGCCGTCTTCACGATCAGCCGGGCCGCGCCGGAACGCACCGCGAGCCGCGCGGCGGACGTCAGCAGCCGGGCGGCGCCGGCCGGCGTCCGCGGGTAGACGCCCATGTAGGCGTAGAGCACGACGTGCCACTCGACGCCGGGCAGGTACCGCGCGGCCAGCAGGCGCAACGCCCGCACCGCTTCCTCGTCCTGCGCCGGGTCGGTCTGCTGCGCGTAGCTCAGCGAGACGCTGCGGATGCCCTGCTGGGCAAAGAAGATCGCCTCCAGCACGCTGATCGCGACCAGCATGCCCGGCGGGCAGAGCTGGCCGAGCATGCAGCCGCCGAACGTCTCCAGGTGGGCGGTGTCGCCCGCCGCCGTCAACTGCGCGCAGGCCGCCACCCAGTGCCGCATCGCCGTCCGCAGCGGGGTGCGGCTGTAGGGCAGGCAGTACGAGACCGGGCCGCCCTCGGTCGCGTCGAGACCGGCCGCGACCAGCGTCGCGACGATGTCCTGCGGCCGGGCCGAGCCGTGCCGCACCTGGACCGGGAAGTCCGGGCCGAGCACGCCGGCCAGCATCGCGCGGGTCGCCTCGGGGCCGTAAGTGACGAGCGGGAAGCCGTTGAGCGGCGCGCCGTCGGCCAGCGCGCGGGCCGCCGCGACGAGGTCGCCGACGCGGGTGTAGCTGTCGAGCGTCAGGGTGCCGACCGTGGTGGCCGCGGCGTCGCGGGTGGCCAGCAGCCCGGCGCGCATGGCCGACGGCGCCGGGAAGCCCATCCGCGGCTGGACGACCAGGCGGCCGGCCGCGTGTTCCCGGGCGACGAACGCCCCGAACGGCACGCTCACGACGTCACCCGCACCGGCAGGTCGGCCAGGTAGCGGCGGAAGGCACCGATGTCGCCGTCGCCGAAGACGCGGTCGAAGCCCGCCTCCCGCAGCACGGACTCGCGGCCGCTGGTGCCGTCGACGCCGAGCTTGCCGCCGATGACCAGCGCCGCGCCGGCCAGCACGGCCCGCAGCCGCGGGGCCAGCCGGAGGCCGTCGGTGTGGCCGTGGCCGTTGACGGTGCTGAGCACCACCAGGTCCGGGTCCAGCCGGCGGCACTCGCGCACCACCAGCTCGTCCGGGACGCACGCGCCGAGGTTCGTCACCGCGAAGCCGAGCTCTTCGAGCAGCAGCTGCAGGTACACGAGGTTCCAGGTGTGCGCGTCGGACGCCGTGCTGCTGACCACGGCGACCGGGCGGAGTTCCGAAGTCACGCTCCGAACCTAGGAGCGGCACCCGGGCCCGACCGGCAGTTGCGGCGGCAGGACGGCGGCGACAACCCGGCGCGGGCGGAAACTGCCGCCGCACTGCCGCACCGGCTGCCGCCGCACGGCCGCGAACCCGCCTAGCGTCGACCGGCGAGCGAACCGGGTGGTTCCACTGTGGACGCCCGCTGCGGGTCAGGCGAAAGGACAAACGATGGGTTCCCTGGGCGTCAAAGAGTTCCTGCCGCTCGACTGGGTGGTCGAGCCCGGCGAGCCGGCGAGTGCCGAGGTCGGCGGGCTGAGCGGCCTCGACGACGCGGTGGCCTGGCTGGCCGCGGCGGCGCCGTCGCTGCGTACGGCGTTGCACCGGCACGGCTCCCTGCACCTGCGCGGCCTGCCGATCGCGAGCGTCGACGACTTCGGCGTCGTGCGCGACACGCTGATGCCGGCCCGCACGCCGTACCGCGAGAAGGCGACGCCGCGCAGCGACTTCGGCAACGGCGTCTTCTCGTCCACCGACCTGCCCGCCGCGCAGCGGATCCGGATGCACAACGAGAACAGCTACACGCTCACCTTCCCCGGGCTGCTGATGTTCTCCTGCCTGATCGCGCCGCCGGAAGGCGGGGCGACGCCGGTGGCGGACGTCCGGAAGGTGCTGCGCGCGCTGCCGCCGGAGCTCGTGGCGAAGGTCCGCGCGCACGGCTGGCTGCTCAACCGCAGCTACTCCGAGCACATCTCCACCGACTGGCAGACCGCGTTCGCCGCGACCACCCGCGAAGACGTCGAACGCTACTGCGCCGAGAACCTGATCGCGTGCCGCTGGCTCGACGACGGCCACCTGCGCACCAGCCAGGTCCGCCCCGGCGTCATCAGCCACCCGGTCACCGGCGAGGAGGTCTGGTTCAACCACCTGGCCTTCTGGAACGAGTGGTCGCTCGACGAGGAGCTGCGCGAGACGCTGATCGACGAGTTCGGCCGCGACGACCTGCCGTTCAACACCGCGATCGGCGATGGCTCCCCGCTGACGCGCGACGAGATGGCCGCGCTCGACGCCGCCTACGACTCCGCGACCGTGCGCAAGCAGTGGGAGCCGGGCGACCTGCTGCTCGTCGACAACATCCTGTCCACGCACGGGCGCGACCCGTTCCGCGGTGACCGCAAGATCGTCGTCGCGATGGGTGAGCCGGTCGACGTCGCCGGCTGCGCGCCGACCGTGCCCCCGGCCGCGAACGAGGCGCTCTGATGGCCGGCCTGCTCCCCCGCTTCCGCGACGCGGTCCGCCGCGCGCCCGAGCGGATCGCCGTGCGGGACACCGCGTCCGCGGTGACGTTCGCCGAGCTGGACCGCCGGACCGCGGCGCTGGCCGGGGCCCTGCGCGCGCACGGCGTCGGCCGCGGCGACCGGGTCGGCGTCGGCCTCGGCCGGGGCACCGATCTGGTGGTCGCCCTCCTCGCCGTCTGGCGGGCCGGCGCCGCGTACGTCCCCCTCGACCCCGCCTACCCGGCCGACCGGCTGGCCTTCATGGCCGGTGACGCGGCGATCCGCGCCCTGGTCTCGACGACCACTCCGGCCTGGGTCCCGGCGGACGCCGTCGTCGTCGACCCCGCCGCCGAGGGCCCGCGCACGGACGACACCACCGTGTCGGACCTCGACGCCGCCTACGTGATCTACACGTCCGGCTCGACCGGGCGGCCCAAGGGCGTCCCAGCGCACCACGGCGCGGTGGCCGCGCTCGTCGCCGCGCTGGAGCAGGCGGGGATGTACGCGGCCGAGCCCCGGGTCGTCGCGTGGAACGCCAGCGTGTCGTTCGACGCGTCCGTGCAGCAGTGGGCGCGGGTGTGCCGCGGCGACAGCGTCGTCGTACTCGACGACGACCACCGGACCGACCCGGCCCGGCTGGTCGCCTGGCTGGACGAGTGCGCCGTGACCGACCTCGACCTGACGCCGTCGCACTGGACGGCGTTGCGCGAGCACCTGCTCGACCGCTCCCTGCGGCTGTTCATCGGCGGCGAGCCGATCCCGGAACCGATGTGGCGCGAACTGGCCGACAGCCCCTTGGAGGCGCTCAACCTCTACGGCCCCACGGAGTCCACTGTGGACGCCACGGCGACCTGGATCGCCGGGCCGGGCGGGCCGCACATCGGCGTGCCGCTGGCCGGGATCCGGGCCCACGTCCTCGACGACACCCTGCGCCCGGCCGCGGCGGGCGAGCTGTACCTGTCCGGGCCCCGGCTCACCGCCGGGTACCTCGGCCGGCCGGGCCTCACCGCCGAGCGGTTCGTCCCCGACCCCTTCGGCGAGCCCGGCACCCGGCTGTACCGGACCGGTGACGAGGTCCGCTGGTCCCCCGGCGGCGCCCTGGAGTTCACCGGGCGGCGCGACCGCCAGGTGAAGCTGCGCGGGTACCGGATCGAACTGGGTGAGATCGAGGCCGTCCTGCGGGACGCTCCCGGCGTCACCGCCGCGGCCGTGGTCCTGCGCGACGACCAGCTCGTGGCCTACCACGTCGGCGGCGAGCAGCCGCAGGTCACGGCGGCCGCGAAGCTGCCGGAGCACATGGTCCCGACCGCGTACGTCCGGCTCGACGCGCTGCCCCGCACGGCCAACGGCAAGCTGGACACCGCGGCCCTGCCCGCGCCGGTCGCCGAAGGCGGGGCGGCGCCCAGCGGGCCGGTCGAGACGCTGATCGCGGACGTCTGGTCCGAGGTGCTCGGCCGCGACGGCGTCGGGGCCGACGACGACTTCTTCGCCCTCGGCGGGCATTCGCTGGTGGCGCTGCGCGTGGTGGCGCGGCTGAAGAAGAACTTCGGCGTCCCGGTGTCCACCAAGGACGTCTACCGACACCCGCGGCTGGCCGACCTCGCCAAGCACGTCACGGCGCTCGGCGCGAGCTGAAAGGAGCACGGCGATGGACAACCTCCCCAACACCGTGGTCCGGGCCCGGCCCAACCCGGACGCGGCGAAGACATTGGTGTGCCTCGGTTTCTGCGGCGGCGGCTCCGGGCCGTACCTGCCGTGGGCCGACGTGCTGCCACCCGACGTCGAGCTCGTGACGATCTGCTACCCGGGCCGTGACGGCCGCTTCCTCGACGACTTCGCCCCGGACTGGGACGCGCTCGCCGAGGACGCGACCGAAGCCGTGACGGCGGCCGCGGCGCCCCGGCCGTACCTGCTGTTCGGCCACAGCATGGGCGGCTGGATGGCGTTCGACGTCGCGGACCGCCTGCAGCGCCGGGGCGGCCCGCTGCCGGAGACGCTGATCGTGTCGTCGGCGAACGCGCCGAGCCGCGGCCTGACCCCGCGGGACATGTTCCCCGCGCAGCAGGACACCGATGAGCAGCTGGTGATGTGGATGCGCACCAACGGCCTGCTGCCGGGGTACGTGCTCGACGACCCGGAGCTGAGCGAGATGGCCCTGGAGCTCATGCGGGCCGACATCCGGGTGCGGGACACGTTCGGCTACACCGAAGGCGCGACGGTCGGCGTCCCGCTGCAGGTGCTCACCGGGGCCGACGACGACGTGATCGTGCCGGAGACGGCCGAGCAGTGGAAGTCACTGGCCCGCAACGGGTACCAGCACGTCGAACTCCCCGGTGGGCACTTCTACACCCCGGAGATCTGGCGGACCCTGCCGACGCGGATCCCGGCCCTCGCGCCGGTTCCGGCGGCTCGATGACGACCGGGGCGGGCGGTCGAGCGCCGTCCGCCCCGGTCGTCACGGGATCTCGAGACGGCGCCAGGTCCCCAGGAAGACCAGCGCGGCGGCCACCGACCCGGCCGAGGCGAGCGAACTCGCGGCCAGGTAGACCACCCAGGTGTTGTCGCGCAGGGTCGCGTCGAGGCCGTCCTGGCTCAGTGCCGCGCCGATCAGGAACCCGCCCAGGGCCAGGAAAACCAGCCCGGCGAGGGCGGTGACGACCACGACGAGCACCCGCGGGATCCGGCGCCGGCCCTCGTACCGGCGGACGACGCCGCGGCGGGCGAGCCACCACGACGCCAGGCAGGCGAGCCCGAGGGCGATCGCGTCCGCGGCGAGGGTATCGGAGAGGCGGTGCCACTTCGCCGTCACCGTGTAGGCGCCGATTCCGACCGCCCAGGACAGCAGCAGGACCATCGTCACGCCACGCCAGCGGTGGGGCACGACGAGCAGCGCGGCGAACAGCACCGTCATGGCGATCGTGGTGTGCCCGCTGGGCATGCTGTTGTCCGCGTAGTGCCCGGTGAGCGGCACGAGCGACGGCCGCGGCAGCACGAACCGCTTGAGCCCCTGCGTGACGACCTGACCGGCGACGATCACCCCGGCCGCCGCGACCGCGAGAGCCGGCCGCCGGCGCAGCAGGCCGATGACGGCCACCAGCACGACGGCGACGCCCAGGGAGTAGAGGGTGATCCGCGACAGGCTCTGATCGGCCGCGGTCTGGTCGCGCGCGGCGGCCTGGTCGGCTCCGCGCAGGGCCGCGTTCTCCAGCTCCTGACCGGTGACGGTCAGCACCGCGAGGACGTAGACCAGGATCAGCACGACGAGGCAGGCGGCGGCGACGATCAGCCAGCGGCGAGCGGGCAAGACACCTCCATCGACGACGATCGCGTTACTCTATATGGAGCAACGGATGCCCGCCGCCGGAAGATCACCGCGCTTCTAGACTGTCGGCATGACGAGTCACGCGGATGCGCCCCCCGAGGTGGAGACCACGGAGGTCGTCATCGCCGGCGGCGGCCCGGTCGGCCTGACCCTCGCCCACGAACTCGGCGCACGGGGCATCGGCTGCGTCCTGCTCGAACCGCGGCCGGCGCCGAGCCTGGCGTCCCCGCGGTGCAAGCAGCTGAACCCCCGGTCGATGGAGCTCTTCCGGCGCCTGGGCATCGCCGGCGCCGTCCGGGACAACGCTCCCCTGCCGTTCGGCTGGTCCGACTCGGCCGTCTTCTGCACCTCGCTCACCGGGCACCGGCTGGAACGCTTCGACGGCGTCTTCGCCCTCAGCGACGTCCAGCGGACGGAGCTGGCCGAACCCGCGCTCTGGTGCGCGCAGAACCACGTCGAAGAGGCCTTGCGCGACACCATCACCCGGCGGGAGACGGTCAGCGCGCGCTGGGGCTGGACCCTGACGGGTCTCGAGCAGGACGCCACCGGCGTCACCGCCACCGCGACGGACGACACGGGACGCGAGCGCGTGGTGCGGGGCCGCTACCTCGTCGGCGCCGACGGGGCCCGCAGCGCCGTCCGGCGGGCGTGCGGCATCCCGCTGGCCGGGCGGAGCCACGAGATCCGCAACATCCAGGTCATCTTCGACGCGCCCGGGCTGTCCGCCCGCCACGAGCTGGGCCGCGCCGTCCAGTACTGGGTGGTCAACCCCGAGGTCAACGGCCTGATGGGCACCCTCGACACCGACGGCCGGTGGTGGGCCATCATCATCAACGCGCCGGAAGACGCCGACGCCGCGTGGTGCGAACGGGCCGTGCACCGGATGATCGGGACGCCGGAGCCCGTCACTGTGACCGCGACCGATCCCTGGACGGCCCGGCTGCTGGTGGCCGACCGCTACCGGGACGGCCGCTGTTTCGTGGCCGGGGACGCCGCGCACCAGAACCCGCCGTGGGGCGGGTTCGGCGCCAACACCGGCATCGGGGACGCCGCCGACCTCGGCTGGAAGCTCGCGGCCGCGCTGCGCGGCTGGGCCGGCCCCGGGCTGCTCGACTCCTACGGGACCGAACGCCGTCCGATCGCGCAGCGGGCCATCGCCGAGGCCGAACGCAACATGCGGGTGCTGACCGGCGAACTCGCCGTGCCAGGCCTCGACGACGACGGACCGGACGGCCTGGCCGTGCGCGCCAAGACGGCGGAGCTGATCCGGCAGGCCAAGACGGCCGAGATGTACACCCTCGGTTTTGTGCTCGGCACCGCGTACCCCGGGTCGCCGCTCGTCGTCCCCGACGACGGGCCCGCCCCGGCTTCCACCGGCACCGAGTACCGGCCCTCCGGCGCCCCGGGCAACCGGCTGCCGCACCTCTGGCTCGACCGGAGCCGGTCGCTGCAGGACGAGTTCGGGCCCGGGTTCACGCTGCTGGAGGTCGCCGCGCCGGCCGCGCCCGAATGGGACACCGCCGCGGCGGCGGCCGGCGTCCCCCTGAAGCGCTACCGGCTCAACCGGCCGGACCTGCACGGTCTTTACGGCGCCCGGTACGTCCTGGTCCGGCCCGACGGGTACGTCGCCTGGCGCGGCCAGACCTCACCCGATGATCTCGGGGCGGTGCTGGACCGCGTCCGGGGATGTGCGGTGTGACCCACCACGGCGGTTGAACTCCGCCGGATGGGGGCAGTCAAGTAGCCCGTAGCCGTCTCTTTCCCCGAGGAGACCGATCATGAGCCTCGACGCAACACCCACCGAGTCCGGTGTCCTCGACGACGTGGACGAAATCGACGAGACCGTCGAAACCACCGTCCAGGCCGACCTCAAGGAGCTGGCGAGGGTCCGCGGCTGGGCTCGCGCCCTGCTGCCCGACCTGACCGCCGAGCTGCTGACCGACATCGTGATGGTGCTCGACGAGCTCGTCTCCAACGCGCTCCGCCACGCCAAGCCGCCGATCCGGGTGCGCCTGCGCCGCAACCGCGGGAAGCTCCGGATCGAGATCGACGACGGCTCCCCGGCCGCCGCCGCCCCGACGTCGCCGTCCTCGAAGGGTGGCCGCGGGATGCGGATCATCGAGAAGACGAGCGTCGCCTGGGGCCAGCTGCGCCGTCCCGGCGGGAAGACCGTCTGGGCCGAACTCGCCCTGTCGGCGCACCGGTGAGCTAGTACGGCCAGCCCGGCACGTTCAGCCGGATGCTGTACAGCCCGAAGTTCCCGCTGTCGCCGCCCGTGGACGGCGTCCCCGACGTGACGTAGAGGGTCTTCCCGTCCGGGCCGCCGAAGGCCATATTGGTCGTGTTCTGGCCGGCCGAGATCGTGCCGAGGGCCTGGCCGGCCGGGGAGAACACGTGGACCTTCCCGTCTCCGAAAGTGGCTTGGTAGACGTTGCCGGCGCAGTCGATCGTGCCGCCGTCCGTGCCCGCCACCGACGCGAAGTCGCTGCGAGCGCCCGTGCTGCCGTCGGTGTTGACGGGGTACTGGTAGATCTTGCCCGTCGCGTTGCCGCCGACGTACAGCGTCTTCCCGTCCGGGGCCAGCTCGATGCCGTTCGGCTCGCGGATGGTGTCGTCGATCAAGCTGACCACACCGCCGCGCACCCGGAAGACGCTCGTCCTTCCCGACATCTGGTCCGCCCGGTTCGCACGCTGGAAGTCCGGGTCGGTGAAGTAGACGGTGCCGTCCGCACCGGCCGTCACGTCGTTCGGCGAGTTGAACAGGTGCCCCTGGTAGTTCGCCGCGAGCGTCGTCCGCCGGCCCGTCGCCAGGTCGTAGGACGAGACGCTGCGCTGGTCGTGCGTCGCGGCGACCACGGACTTCCCGTCGCGGCTGATGGCCAGCCCGTTGCTGCCCGCGCCGGCGATCGCCGTGGCGAACGCGCCGGTCGACGGCGTGAACCGCAGGACGTCCGACGGCTGGACGTTCTCGGCGCCCGCCCCGTCGTGCATGTTCGTCAGCAGCAGGGTCTGGGTCGCCGCGTCCCAGGTGGGTCCCTCCAGGAAGTTGAAGCCGTCCTTGATCTTCGTGGCGGTCGGGGTCGACGACGGCAGCGGCGTGCCGAAGGGGCCTTGCGGGCAGGGACCGTTCGCGGGCGGGACCGTCGTCGTGCCGGGCAGCGCCCACTGCTGGTTCGTCCCGGTCGAACACGTCCAGATCTGCAGCTTGGTGCCGTCCGCGCTGGACACGCCCGCGGCGTCCAGGCACTTCCCGGACCCGGCGTTGACCAGCCGGCCCGCGTCGGCGGTCCAGCGCTGGGCGCCGGTGCCGTTGCAGTCGTAGACCTGCACCGCGGCACCGTTGGTGGCGGACGCGCCGGCCACGTCGAGGCACTTGCCGAGCGCGGCGATCGACCCGTCGTCGCGAACCGACCATTGTTGGGCCGGGCCGCCGGTGCAGGTCCACAGCTGGACCCGGGTGCCGTTGGCGGCCGAGCCGCCGGTGACGTCGAGGCACTTGCCGCCGATCCCGGTGACCGCGCCCGTTCCCGCCGCCGCCGCGCCGGTGACGCCCAGCCCGGCCGCGGCCAGCGCCGTCACGGCCACGGCGAACACTCGCCCGGCCGTCACGCCGGCGGCCGTCCGGAGCCGGGACTTGCGTCGTTCTGGGACACCTGACCTCGGGAACATGCCGCTCCTACCATCGTGTGCGGAGGAATCCGCTGCGACAGTGGCGGCTGTCAGGACAAAATCGGGTGACCGGGCGGTCTCGCACCGTGACGGTAAATTGGGATTACTTGCGAAGTCAAGAACGGGGTGCCGCTCACCGAGACCACCCCCGCCGCCGCCGTGACGTGCCGCGTGCGGGGTGCCGGGCCGTTTCGTAGACTCCGCGGGTGGGCAGTGGTCGCGTCGTAGCCGACCGGTACCGGCTGGAGGAGGAGCTCGGACAGGGCGGCATGGGCGTCGTCTGGCGGGCCTTCGACCTCGAACTGGGCCGGCAAGTGTCGCTCAAACGATCCCTCGACGCCGACGCCGGGCAGATCCGGCGGGAGGCGCGCATCGGGGCCGGTCTGCTGCACCCGAACGTCGTCACGGTGTTCGACACGGTCACCGACGACGTCGACGCGCGCTGGCTGGTCACCGAGTACCTGGCCGCGCGCAGCCTCGAAGAGCTCGTCGACGACGGCGGCCCGCTGCCCGAGGAGCGGGTCCGGCGGATCGGCGGGCAGCTCGCCGCGGCGCTCGCGGCCATGCACGCCCGCGGCATCGTCCACCGCGACGTCAAACCGGGCAACGTCCTGGTCACCGAGGACGACGTCGCCAAGCTCACCGACCTGGGGATCGCCCGCTGGACCGAGGTCACCCGCACCGGCGGCGCCCAGCTCACCGGCACCCTCGGGTACGTCGCGCCGGAGGTCGCCGGCGGTGGCGAGGCCGGTCCCGAATCCGACGTCTTCTCCCTGGGCGCCACCCTCTACGCCGCGGTCGAGGGCCGGTCGCCGTGGGGGTCGGGCGAGGACGGCCCCTTCGTGCAGATGCGCCGCGCCGCCGGTGGCCGGCCCGCCCCGGCCGAGCGCGCGGGCCGGCTCGGCCCGGTCCTCGACGCGCTGATGGCCCGCCACCCCGCCGACCGGCCCACGGCGGCCGAGGCCGTCGCCCTGCTCGAAGCGGACACCCCCGCGCCCCGCCGGCCGCGACGCCGGTTCCGCCGCCGGCTCCTCGCCGTCGGTGCGCTGGCCGCGGTGCTCGCGCTGGTGGCCGGGTTCCTGCTCAGCCGGCCGCCGTCGGCCACCCCGGCGGGCGGGCCGAACACGCTCGGCGCCGATCCGGCCGCGACGGACCCGTGCGCGGCGATCTCGGTCGACTCGCTCACGCGGTTCGGTCAGCCGTTCGTGGATCCCGAGCTGAAGAACTTCGGCACCTGCGTGGTCACGACCACCCTGGCCGACGGCACCGGCCAGGTGCAGACGACCCTCGACCTGACCGGCCCGCTGCGCTACCCGACCCGGCCCCCGGTGCCCGGCCGGATGGGCGACATCGAACGCCCCGAGGCCCGCGACGGCGCCTGCGAGCGCAGCATCTCGCTGGCCGACACCAACCGGATCGACGTCACCTCGCGCCCGGTGACGCGCGCGGAAGACGCGCCCCTGTGCACCATTTCCGACTCGGTGCTCACCGACGTGCTGCCCAAGCTCGCCAACGGGCCCCTGCCGCGGCGCGACCGGCCGTTCCCGGACTGGTCGCTCGCCCACGTCGACGCCTGCGGCCTGCTCGACACCGCGGTGATGGCGAGCGTCTCGGTCCGGGCCCCGCAGGCCGACCGGGAGTTCGGCGGGTGGGGCTGCACCTGGGAGGACGATCCCCGCACGATCACCGTGCGCTACACCCGGGAGTGGCCGATCGAGCCGGACACGGACGTGCCCGGCGAGCGGATCCGGGCCGGCACCCGCAGCGCCGTCGTGGCACCGGTGCCGGGCGACCGGCCCGCCTGCGCGGTGCAGGTCGTGCACCGCTTCTACACCCCGGCGCTGCCGGTGCTGCGCGGCACCGAGCCGAACCGGGAGGAGATCGCCGTCGTCACCCTCGAAGACGCCGGGGCGGCCGGCGGGAACGCGCTGTGCGGGGACGCCAGGACACTGGCGGCCGCGCTCGCCGGACGGCTGCCGTGAAGCGGGGACCGGTCCCAGGCGGGCTCGGCTAAAAACAGGGCCAGGCCAGTGCCGGAGCCGCCGGCGGGCCGGAGGGGGACGAGGTGGCGGTGCGGGGTGTGGCCGGCGTGGTGCTCACGGTGGCGGCCATGGTCGTTCCGACGGCCGTGGGGGCCGCCGGAGCGGGTCCGCGGACCCTCCACGTCGGGCCCGGCGGCGCGTACGCCACCGTCCAGGCCGCGGCCGACGTCGCCCGCCCGGGTGACACCGTCGCGATCGCGGCCGGGACCTACCCGGGTGGCCTCACCGTCCGGCACGACGGCGGCCCGGGCCGGCCGATCCGGTTCACCGGGGTGGGCGGCACCGCCGTGCTGACCGGTACCGGCGGCGACGCCGGCCTGCTCGCGATCGGCAACCACTCCTGGCTGGAGTTCCGCGGCCTGACCGTCGCCGGGTCGACCGGCTTCGGGGTCTACGCCGAGGGCGCGCACGACCTCGTGTTCGACCGCTTCGGCGTCGACGGCGCACAGGACGGCGGGCTCGTGCTCGTCGCCACCCGCCGCGCCACGATCCGGAACTGCGACATCCGCGGCACCAACGCCCGCGGCACCTCCGCCGACCACGAGGCGCTCAGCATCGCCTCGGGCTCGTCCGACGTCGAGGTGTCCGGCTGCCGCGTGCACGACAACGGCGAGGAAGGCATCGACGTCAAGTACGACGACGCCGCCCGCGTGAAGATCCACCACAACGTCGTCACCGGCAACCGCGGACCGAACATCTACGTCGACTCTTCGTCCACTGTGGACGTCTACGCCAACGTCGTCAGCGGGACCCGCAACGCCAGCAAGGCCGGGATCGGCCTGGCCGTCGAGGACTACTCGGAAACCCGGCTGCTCTCGGGCGTGCGGGTCTTCGACAACCTCTCCACCGGCAACGCGCAGGCCGGGCTCGACCTGTGGGTCGAGTCGACCGGCACGATGCGCGACCTCACGGTCGTCAACAACACCTTCGCCGGCAACGCGAAGGGCTCGGTGCACGTCGGCGGCGACCGGTTCGCCGGGAAGAACATCCTGCGCAACAACGTCTTCGGCGACGGCCCGGTGACCGCCGGGCCGTTCACCGCCGACCACAACCTCGCCGGCGACCCCGGGTTCGCGGCCCCCGGTGACTACCACCTCGCGCCCGGCTCGGCCGCCGTCGACAGCGGCAGCGCCGCGCTCGCCCCCGCCTTCGACCTCGACGGTGTCCCCCGGCCCGCCGGCGCGGGCTTCGACATCGGCGCCTACGAACGGAGGTAGCAGCCCGTGCCCGCCGAACGCCTCGACCCGCACCGCCAGCGCAGCCTGCGCCACGGCGTGACCGCCACCGCGCCGGGCACGCTGAGCGCGCTCACCGTCACCGGCGGCATCGCGGTGCCCCCGGCCGCCGGCAGCCGGGTGAGCTTCGGCCGAAACCGCCTGGAGGTCGACGTCTGCGTAGGCGAGGACGACCTGCGGATCAGCCGGGTCCACGGGCTGCTGACCCACGACCGGGACCGCTGGTGGCTGAGCAACACCGGCCGCTCGCCGATCCGGCTGTCCGACAGCGTCCTGCTGCACCGCGACAGCGAGCCGCTGCCGCTGGCCGCCGGCTACACCGCGCTGTTCCTGCGCGGGACACGCGACCGCGAGCACGTGCTGGAGCTGCTGGTCTCCGACGGGGAGGACACGGCCACCGCGCCCCGGCCGACCCACCCGACGGCGCCGCCGAAGCGCTGGCGGCTCACCACGGAGGAACACCTGGTGCTGGCCGTGCTCGGGCAGCGCTACCTCGGTTACGACCCGCAGCCGCTGCCCCTGTCGCGCCAGCAGGCGGCCGCCGAGCTCGGCGAGCGGCGGCCGCGCGAGAGCTGGACGGCCAAGCGCGTCGAGCACATCGTTTCCCGTGTCCGGCAACGGCTTTCCGACGCCGGCGTGCACGGTCTGCGGCGCGAGGAGGTGGGCGAACCGGTGGGCCTGACCCTGACGGTGAACCTGCTCCGGGAACTGGTGCTCTCGACGACGCTCGTGCCGATGGACCTGGAATGGCTCGAGCTCCCCGACCCGCCCACGACGTGACCCGCCACGAGGGTCCCGCTTCGACGCGGTGCGCGTGATCGTCCGGGGTCGCGGTTCCGGGGCTACACTCGGGACTACGCCTCGGACCCCGGCGCCGTCGTGCTCGGGTGGTCGTTCACCAGGACTGAGGCGCTCATGTTCACTCGCATCACCAGGATCGTGTCGATCGTCGCCGCGACCGCGTTCGGCGCGATCGGGCTGGTCGTGCTGCCGGCCGGCGCGCTCGTCGGGTGGGTCATGCTCGGCCTGGTGGCCGGCGCCGGCGCGTGGCTGGCGGTGACGGGCTCTCCCGCGGTGCGCGAGCGGCTCGCGGCGACCGGATCCGCGGCTTCGGCCATGACGATCGGGGTCGTGACCGGGCTCGGCGCCCTCGGGGCCGGCCTGGCGATCGGCGGCCTGGTGGCCGTCGCGGGCGGGACGGCGGCCGCCTCGGTGCTGGTCGTGGCGGCGACGGCGTGGGCGGTGTGGCGGTTCCGGCCCCGCCCGGCGCCGAGCGCCCCTCCGGCCGCAGCGGTCGTCGTGGCGGAAGCCCCAGCAGCCGCCGAAGGCACCGGAGTCACCGACCTGTCCACGGCCGAGCTGTGCCTGGCGTGGCGGCGCAGTTACGGCGAACTCCTGCGCGCCACCGACGAGCCGGCCCGCCGGCGCGTGGTCCGGTCGCGGC
This sequence comes from Amycolatopsis sp. WQ 127309, assembly GCF_023023025.1. Lineage (NCBI taxonomy): Bacteria > Bacillati > Actinomycetota > Actinomycetes > Pseudonocardiales > Pseudonocardiaceae > Amycolatopsis > Amycolatopsis sp. WQ 127309. The sequence goes on along the minus strand of NZ_CP095481.1, from coordinate 6,465,793 downwards.
GGGCCTACCTGGACGAAATCGAACGCCGGGACCGCGAGGGGTTCGCCCGCTGGCTCGGCAGCGGAGCCCGCGCGGGCGGCGACCCGCAGCGGTACCTGGCCGCCGGCGGGTGACCATTGGTCCCGGCCGAGAGGTCTTCGTGCTCTGACGCGCCGGCCCGCCAGGCGACATGCTGGCCGGAGTCGCCGTCCGGGCGACGGACGTCAGGAGGCGGTGATGGCCGACCAGGCCGCGGTGATCGTCGGGGTGGACGCCTCGGAAGGGTCGCTGCGCGCGGTCCGGTGGGCCGCGCACGAGGCGGCCCGGCGCGGCGCTGACCTGCGGTTGTTCCACGCGTGCGTGGTCGACCCCGGCGACGAGGCCGAGCCGCTGCCCGAGCACGTGACCCGGCGGACGCGGCACGCGGCGAAGATCGCCCGCACCGCGGCGCCGGGCGTCGAGGTCGACGTCCACGTGGAGCTGGGGCTCGCGGTCGACCTGCTGCTCGCGGCGTCCGGGACCGCGCCCCTGATCGTGCTCGGCTCGCACGGCCTCGGCGGCCTGCGCGGCGCCCTGACCGGGTCGGTCACCCTCCGGGTCGCCGCCGCCGCGCACTGCCCGGTGGTCGTCTTCCGCGGCCAGGCCGGGCCGCAGGGCCCGGTCGTGGTCGGCGTGGACTCGTCGCCGGCGAGCGAGGAAGCCCTGCGGTTCGCGGTCGACGCGGCCGTCGCGCGCGGGGTGCCGCTGGTGGTGGCCCACGCCGGCCGGCAGCAGGTCCCGAGCATCGAACCCGACCAGCAGGCCGAGGACCGGCGCGAACTCGGCGAGCTCGTCGCCGGCCTGGCGCACGAGCACCCGGACCTGGACGTCACGGCGCGCGTCGTCGAGGACCGTGAGCCGGCGCGCGTGCTGATGGCCGTCGCGCCCGACGCTCAGCTGATCGTCGTCGGCAGCCGCGGCCGCGGCCCGGTCGCCGGGGCCGTGCTGGGGTCGACGGGCAACGACCTGCTCGCGCGCTCGGCCTGCCCGGTCGCCGTCGTCCACTAGCGGGTGCAGGGTCCTTCGCCGCTCCGGGCGAGGTCGTTGGCCTCTGCTCCCGGGGCCGCGGCCGGGTGAGGCTGGAACCATGAGAATCCTCGTCGCGGTGGCCACCCGGCACGGTGCCACCCGGGAAATCGCCGAACACCTCGCCACCTCGGTCGGCTCCGCGATGACCGACGCCGGAGCGGCGGCCGATGTCGAGGTCCGGGACGTCGGTCTCGTCGCGTCGCTCGAGGGCTTCGACGCCGTGCTCCTCGGCAGCCCGGTGGCGAACGGGCAGTGGCTCGCCCCGGCGCGGGCGTTCGTGGAGTCCTTTTCGGACGGTCTGCGGTGGCTGCCCGTCTGGCTGTTCACCCGCGGCCCGGTGGCAGCGGGGCACGAGCCCGCCCGCGAGCTCGTGCGGCAGCTGGCGGCCCGGGACCACCGGGTGTTCGACGGCACGGACGACCGGCCGCTGATCCGGGCCTGGGGCCACGAGATCGGCACGATCCTGGCCGTCGCGGCGGTCGCCGAAAGCACCTCGTGACCGCGCCGCGCGGCGCGGTCGTCGCCGGGGTCGACGGCTCGGCCGCCGCGGTGCACGCCGCGGTCTGGGCCGGCGCCGAAGCGCGCCGCCGACGGCGTCCCCTGCGGCTGGTGCACGTCCACGCGCTGCCGCAGGTGCACGCCCCGATCGCGGCCGGCACCCACGACCAGGTGCGCGCCGGGCTGGCCGAGCGCGCCGGAAGCCGGCTCGCCGAGGCGCGGACCGCGGTGCTCGCGCAGTCCCCCGGCCTCGACATCGGGTCCGCCGCGCGGGAGTGGAGCCCGGTCACGGCGCTCGTCCAGGAGTCGCGGAACGCGGAGCTGGTGGTGCTCGGGTCGCGCGGGCTCGGCGGCTTCACCGGGATGCTCGCCGGCTCGACGGCGGTGTCGGTGGTCGCCCACGCGCACTGCCCGGTCGTCGTGGTGCGCGGCCTGGCGCCGGCGGCGGGACCGGTCGTCGTCGGGGCCGACGGCTCGGCCGACAGCGACGCGGCGCTCGCGTTCGCGTGCGAGGAGGCGCGGCTGCGCGGCAGCACGCTCACCGCGGTGCACACCTGGAGCGACCTCGTCGCCGACGGCGTCCTGCGGCCCCATCCGTTGCAGGACAACGGATCCGAGATCGACCAGGCCGAGCGCGCCAAGCTCGCCGACCAGGTGGGCGGCTGGCGGGAGAAGTTCCCGGACCTGACGATCGACCTCGACGTGACGCGCGGCCGCCCGGTCCGGACGCTGCTGGAGCGCGGCGAGCACGCGCAGCTGCTCGTGGTCGGCTGCCGGGGCCTCGGCGGCTTCACCGGCATGCTGCTCGGCTCGACCGGGCGGGCGCTGATCGCGTACGCGCCGTGCCCGGTCGCGGTCGTCCGGCCCCACGCCGCGGAACTGCCCGACGCCGACCGCCTGACGCCGGCCGCCCGAGGAGCCGAGGAGACCCGATGAAGGACAGGAACCGGACGGTCGTGGTGGGCGTCGACGGCTCGGGCGCGTCGATGGCGGCCGTGGCGTGGGCCGCGAAGGTGGCGTCCGCCCGGCACCTCGAGCTCGAGATCGTGCACGGGCTGCGGTCCACCGAGCTCCGTCACGACGACGGCATGGCGGGCACCGACGTCCTGTTCGACGCGGTGCGCCAGGACGGCGACCGGGTCGTCGCCGGCTCCCGGAAAGTGGCCGCGTCGATCGACGAGGACCTGGTGGTCACGGCGAAGACGCCGGCCGAGTCCCCGGCGCCGCTGCTCGTCGGGCTGTCGAGGCAGGCCCGGATGGTCGTCGTCGGCGCGTCCGGCTCGGGTGGCTTCACCGGGATGCTCCTCGGCACGACCGCGGCCACCCTCGTCGACCACGCGCACTCGCCGGTGGCGGTGATCCGGGGGCGCCACGGCACGGCGCACGTCCCGGAGTCGGGCCCGGTCGTGGTCGGGGTCGACGGGAGCGCGACGAGCGAGCTCGCGATCGCCGCGGCGTTCGAGGAGGCGTCGTTCCGCGGCGCGCCCCTCGTCGCGGTGCACGCCTGGAGCGACGTCACCTACGAGGACTTCTACGGCGCGGTGCGGATCATGCCGCAGTGGGAGTCGGCGCGGGAGGACGAGGAGCGGCTGCTGGCCCAGCGGCTGGCGGGCTGGCAGGAGAAGTACCCGGACGTCGGGATCCGCCGGGTCCTGTGCCGCGACCGCCCCCGCCACGCCCTGCTCGAAGCCGCGCAGACGGCCCAGCTGGTCGTGGCAGGCAACCGCGGCCGCGGCGGCTTCGCCGGGATGCTGCTCGGTTCGACGAGCCAGGCACTGGTGCAGCACGCCGCCTGCACGGTCCTCGTGGTCCGGCTGGAGTCCCGGCGCTGACCAGCGGCTGCCGCGGGCCTCGTGCTCAGGTGAGGGCGCTGATCCCGAAGAACACCGCCGCCGACACCGCGGCCGCCGCCGGGAAGGTCAGGACCCAGCCCAGCACGATGTCCCGCGCGATGCCCCAGCGCACCGCCGAGAGCCGCCGGGTCGCGCCGACGCCCATGATCGCCGCGGTGATCACGTGCGTCGTCGAGATCGGGGCCTTCACCGCGAACGCCGTCACGTACAGCACCGACGACGCCACCGACTCCGCGACGAACCCGTGCGGCGGGTCGAGCGGGAACACGCGGCGCCCGAGCGTCCGCATGATCCGCAGGCCGCCGGAGTAGGTCCCGAGCGACAGCGCCGCGGCGCAGGCCAGGGTCACCCACAGCGGGACGTCGAACGTCTTCTGCTGCCCCGCGGCCACCAGGGCCAGGACGATCACGCCCATGCCCTTCTGGGCGTCCTGCAGGCCGTGGCCGAGCGCGAGCGCCGACGCGGAGACGATCTGGAAGCGGCGGAACACCCGGCCGCTGCGGTGCGGGTTCGCCCGGCGCAGCAGCCACAGCGCGCCGACCATCGCGAGGTAGCCCAGCACCAGCCCGAGCAGCGGCGAGGCCACCATCGGGATCAGCACCTTCTCGGCGATGCCGGCCCAGTGCACGGTGCTCGCCGCGGCCAGCGCGGCACCGACCATCCCGCCGATCAGCGAGTGCGAGGACGACGACGGGAGCCCGAAGTACCAGGTGATCAGGTTCCAGACGGTCGCGCCCACGAGCGCGGCGAAGACCACGGTGAGCGCGTCCGGGCCGACCGGGACGTCGATGATCCCCTTCGCCACCGTCGCGGCGATGCCGGTGGACAGGAGCGCACCGGCCAAGTTCATCACCGCGGCCAGGACGAGCGCGGCCCGCAGGGTGAGCGCGCGCGTCGACACCGCGCTCGCGATCGCGTTGGCCGCGTCGTGGAAACCGTTGGTGTAGTCGAAGACCAGGGTCAGCACGATGACGGCGACCAGGGCGGCCGTCCCGGTCACTACGACTCCTTGACCGCGATGGTCTGCACCACGTCGGCCACGTGCTCGAAGGCGTCGGCGGCCAGCTCGAACTGCTCGACGACCTCCTTGGTCTTCAGGACTTCGAGGGCGTCGGCGCCGGGTTCGAACAGCTGGGCCAGCACCCGCCGGTAGATCCGGTCGGCCTCGTTCTCCAGCTCGTTGACCTCGATCCAGTACGGCTCGAGCTCGCCCACCTTCGCCAGGCCCGGCATCGCCTCCGCCGTCAGCTCCGCACACCGGCCGAGCGCCTGCACAAGCAGGTCGACGCCGGGCGGGAACGCCTGGATCCGGTAGAGCACGGCCAGGTCGGCGGCGGTGTCCATGAAGTCCAGCACGTCGTCGATCTTCGAGGCGAGCGCCTGGATGTCCTCGCGGTCGAACGGCGTGACGAACGAGCTGTTGAGCTCGACCATGATCGTGTGCATGAGCTCGTCACCCTGGTGTTCGACCTCGTGCAGCCGGCCCGCGATCGGTTCCCGGTCGGCGGGCTCCGCGGCGACGAGGTCGCGCAGCAGCGCCGTGGCGGTCACGAGGTTCTTCGCCGCGTCGGTCAGCAGGTCGAAGAACTTCGTGCCCCGTGGGGTGAAGCGCATGGATGGGTCCCTTCTTCAGCGCACCGCGATCATGCCCGGTCACCCGGGCTCCCGCAGGCTCGGCGCGCGACTTCCGGTGGAAAGCGGACACTCGCCGGCGGTCTAACCGGGGAGGTCTCCGGTGTTGGCGAACTCCAGCCGCTTGGCCACCGAGACGGTCTGGTCGGCGAAGCGTTCGTAGAACCGCGTCGCCAGGGCGGCGGCGACGGCCTCGCCGTGACCGTGGCCCCAGCCGGCACCCGTCATCCCGGACAGCAGCTCGGCGTGCAGTGCGTCGACGGCTTCGTCCGCTTCGCGCAGGTCGCGGTAGCTGCCGCCGGCACCCGTGCGGATCTGGGTCGCGACGCCCTCGGCCATGCCGGCGGTCAGCTCGCCCATCCGCAGGAACGTCGGGTTCAGCTCCGCGGGCACGGCGTGGTCGGGGTGGGCGTAGCGCGCGCTGTCGGCGACGTGCGCGGCCAGGTCGCCCATCCGCTCGATCCGCTCCGCGCAGTAGACCACCGCCAGGACCTGACGCAGGTCGCCGGCGACCGGGGCCTGCAGGGCGAGCAGCGAGTAGGCGTCCTCCTCGCACCGCGCGCGGTGGGCGTCGAGGTCCGCGTCGGCGGCGATGACCTGCTCGGCGACTCTGAGGTCGGCGTTCAGCAAGGCCTCGGTGGCCTGCCGGATCGCCGTCGCCGCCAGGTCGCACATGGTCGCCAGCAGCTCGCTCAGACGTTTCAGGTCGTCGTGAAATCCTTCTCGCACGACTCGGCAGCCTACGGGAGGCCGGTGCCGAGCCAGCGGTGGTAGGCGGCCAGGTCGACGTTGCCGCCGCAGACGACGACGCCGACGTGCCGGCCGGCGAACCGGTCCCGGTCCTCGAGCACCGCCGCGACCCCCAGTGCCGCCGACGGTTCGACGACCAGCCCCGCGTGCTCCAGCAGCAACCGCATCCCGGTGATGATCGATTCCTCCCGCACCAGGACCGCGTCGTCGGCGACGAGCAGCAGGTCGCCGAGGACCTCGCGAATGGGCCGCCGTCCCGCGACGCCGTCGGCGATGGTGCTGGTCGAGTCCGTGGTGACGACGCGCCGCTCCCGCCAGGACCGCGTCATCGCCGGCGCGCCCGCCGGCTGGACGCAGACGACCTCGACGCCGGGCGCGCGCGTCTTCAGGACGTGGCCGATCCCGGTGGCCATCGCGCCGCCGCCGAGCGCGATCAGGACGGTGTCGAACGGCGTGTCCAGCAGCTCCAGGCCGATGGTCGCCGCGCCTTCGCACGTCTCGAGGTCCAGGCTGTCCTCGACCAGCCGGATCCCGTCGTGCCCGGCGATGGCCACGGCCCGCTCGCGCGCCTCGTCGAAGTCGCCGTCGACCAGTTCCAGCCGGGCGCCCAGCGCGCGGATGCGCTCGAGCTTGACCGCGGGCGCGGACCGCGCCGCCACGACGGTGACGTCCACCCCGCGGCCCCGCGCGGACCAGGCGAGGGCCTGGCCGAGGTTGCCCGCGCTGGCGCACACCGCGGCCCGCCCGCCCAGGCCGCTGACGACGACCTCGGTACCGCGGCCCTTGAAGCTGCGCACCGGGTTCGCCGTCTCCAGCTTGACGCTCACCCGGCACCCGAGCGCCCGCCCGAGCGGCTCGCAGGGGTACAGCGGGGTGTCGAGGAAGACCGGGTCGATCACCGCGCGAGCCGCCTGGATGCGGCCGAGGTCGAGACGCGTTCCGGGCATCGTCAGCGGTCCTGCGGAGCCCGGCCGGTGCTCGCCCGGGGCATCAGGATCGGGGCCGGCGCCTGGACGTGCCCGGCCGCGCCGACGGCCAGGATCTCGTTGAGCGTCTCGATGGCCAGCACGCCGTGCTGGGTGATGTGCCGGTCCAGCGCCGTCACCGCCGGGCGGACCAGCCGGCACAGCGCGGAATCGTCCCAGGACACGATGGACAGCTGCTCGGGCACCGAGACGCCCATCTCCTGGGCCGCGGCCATCGCCGACAACGCCATCACGTCGTTGTCGAAGATCACCGCCGTCGCGCGGTCGCGCTCCGACAGCAGGCGCCGCGCCGCCCGGGCTCCGCTGTCGCCCGAGTAGTCGCCGTGGACGGTCTTCGACCACTCCAGCCGGTGCGTCTCGGCCGCTTTGGTGAACGCCTCGTCCCGGCGCAGCGTGTGCGCGAACCGGTCCGGCCCGGCGACCCGGGCGATCCGCCGGTGCCCGAGCGCCGCGAGGTAGCCGACCGCCTCCTCCATCGGGGCCGCGTCGTCGGCCCACACGCACGGCACCTCGGCCGACTGCGGGTAGCCGAGCGCGACGGCGGGCAGCCCGATCTCGGCCAGGACGCCGGTGCGGATGTCGTTCTCGTGCAGGTCGACCACGATGACGCCGTCGACGCGCCGCTCGGCCCACCAGCGGCGGTAGGTCTGGATCTCGGCGTCCCGGTCGTCGGTGACGGCCAGCATCAACGCCGTCGAGGGGTCCGGGCGCAGCGCCATCTCGATGCCGGAGACCAGCTGCATGAAGAACGGCTCGATGCCCAGCACCTGGGCGGGCCGGTCGACGATCAGCCCGATCGCGCCCGACCGGGACCGGGTCAGCGCGCGGGCGGCGGTGCTGGGCCGCCAGCCCATCCGGTCGGCGATCTCCAGCACGCGTTCGCGCGTGGCCGCCGACACCCCCGGCTTCCCGTTGAGCGCGTAGGACACCGCTCCCGTCGACACCCCGGCCGCGTCCGCGATGTCCGAGATGGTCAGCCGCTTCATCGTGCTCCTCGCCCCCTGCTGACTCAATCGCTTCACCTCGCACGAGGCTACCCCGACATCGTTTCGGTCCATTGACATGACGTGACCGAGGTTACAAGATGTGAAGCGCTTAACCCAGGCCCGCCCCCGATCGCCGCCTGACGACACCAAGCTCTCCCAGTGCGACGTCAGCGCGGCCGTCCATCGAGTTAACCGCTTAAGCACTCCTGGAGTCCCCATGAAGGCCGGAAGGCACCGCCGCCTGCTCGCCCCCGCCGCCGTCGTCCTCGCGCTCGGCCTCGCCCTGAGTTCGTGCTCCAGCACCGCGACCGGCACCGACGGCGTGATCATCACCGCCAACACCGGCGCGTCGGGCGCGTTCGTCCGCAACTTCAACCCGTTCCTGCCCAACCAGGCCCAGGCGGGTTACGGCGGCACGATCTACGAGTCGCTGCTGTTCTTCGACATGGCCGAACGCCGTCCGCCGGTGCCGCAGCTGGCCACCGCGGCGACCTTCTCCCCCGACGGCAAGACGCTCACCGTCACCACCCGCGACGGCGTGAAGTGGCAGGACGGGCAGGCGTTCACCGCGCAGGACGTCGCCTTCACCTTCGACGCCATGATCAAGCACCCCGAGCTCAACACCAACGGGCTGACGCTGGCCGCCGCGACCGCGCCGGACGACCACACCGCGAAGATCACCTTCGGCCGGCCCGCGTTCAACCAGCTGTGGGGCGCGGCGGGCCGCACCCTGATCGTGCCGAAGCACATCTGGGAGAAGATCGCCGATCCCGCCACCGAGCTGAACCCGGACCCGGTCGGCACCGGGCCGTTCACCCTCGACTCGTTCTCCCCGCAGACGTTCCTGCTCAAGAAGAACCCGAACTACTGGGAGCAGGGCAAGCCGGCCATCGACGGCGTCCGCTTCATCTCCTTCAGCGACAACACGAGCGCGAACCAGTCGCTGCTGGCCGGGAAGATCGACTGGGGCAACACCTTCGTGCCCGACCCGCGGAAGAACTGGGTCGCGAAGGACCCGAAGACCCACCTCGTCCCGTCCGCCGGGATCTACCAGACCAGCCTCGTGCCGAACCTGACGGCCTGGCCGACGAACGACCTCGCCGTGCGGCAGGCGATGAACCTGGCGCTGGACCGCAAACGGATCGTCGACACCGTCTACTTCGGCATCGCCAAAGTGCCGAGCCCCGAGCTGCTGCAGACCCCGCGCGACGACGGCTTCCGGATCACCGGCCCGGTCACCCGCGACCCCGCCGCCGCGCGGGCCGCGCTGGAGAAGGCCGGCTACACCCGTGGCGCGGACGGCATCTACGTCGACAAGGGCAGCCGCCGCCTCGACGTCTCGATCAAGGTCGTCACCGGCTACACCGACTACATCCAGGCGCTGCAGCTGATGCAGCAGCAGTTCGCCGAAGCCGGGATCGCGTTGACCGTGCAGCAGGTTTCGAGCGCCCAGTTCAACTCCGACCGCTCCACCGGCACCTTCCAGCTGCTCATCGACGGCCTGGGCGGCAAGCCCGACCCGTACCAGCTCTACAACCAGGTGCTCGCCTCGGCGACGACCGCGCCGATCGGGCAGAAGGCCGCGTCGAACTGGTCGCGCTTCTCCGACCCGCAGGTCGACGCCGCGCTGGCCGCGATGGCCGGCACCGACGACGAGGCCGTGCTCAAGCAGCGCGCCCAGGAGATCGGCCGCGTGCTGGTCGACAAGCTGCCCTACGTCCCGGTCTTCCAGAACAGCCCGAACGCGACGTTCCTCGCCACGAAGGTCACCGGCTGGCCGACCGACGACAACCTCTTCGCGTTGTCGCGGGCGGACGTCTTCCCCGACACCGGGTTCGTCGCCAAGAACCTGAAGCCGGTCAAGTAGATGCGGTTCCTCGGCAAGAAGCTGATGTTCTACGCGGTCGCGCTGCTCGCGGCGCTGTCGCTGAACTTCCTCATTCCCCGCCTCGCGCCCGGCAACCCGGTGGACGCGGTGCTGGCCCGGCAGTCGTCGATGGCGCCGGTCTCCCCGGAGGCCCGGCACTCGCTGGAACTGCTGCTGGGCGTCAACGATCGCCCGCTGTGGCAGCAGTACCTGGCCTACCTCGGGCAGATCTTCACCGGCGACCTCGGCCGCTCGGTGACGTTCTTCCCGGCGCCGGTCGGGGACATCATCGGCCAGGCCCTGCCGTGGACGCTGGGCCTGGTCGGCGTGGCGACGGTCGTGTCGTTCACGCTCGGCATCTCGCTGGGCGCGCTGGCGGGCTGGTTCCGGCGCGGGGTCGTGGACTCGCTCGTCGCGGGGTCGACGATGCTCGCCGCCATCCCGTACTTCTGGCTCGCGCTGGCCGCGCTGTACTTCCTCTCGGCCGGCGTGGGCTGGTTCCCGCTCGGCCTCGGCTACGACGTCGAGATCGAGCCCGGCTGGTCGGGCGAGTTCGTCGGCGACGTCGTGTACCACGCGCTGCTGCCGGCGCTCACGATCGTCGTCAGCTCGCTGGCCGGCTGGCTGCTGGGGATGCGGAACATGATGGTGTCCACGCTCGCCGAGGACTACGTCGTCACGGCGCAGGCGAAAGGGCTCAGCCTCCGGCGGGTGATGGTCACCTACGCCGCCCGCAACGCCGTCCTGCCGAGCGTGTCCGGCGTCGCGGTGTCGCTCGGGTTCGTCGTCGGCGGCGCGATCGTCACCGAAGCCGTGTTCTCCTACCCCGGCATCGGGTTCACGCTGCTGCAGGCGGTCCGCAACAGCGACTACCCGTTGATGCAGGGCATCTTCCTGATCATCACCCTCGCGGTGCTCGGCGCGAACCTGCTGGTCGACCTGCTCTACGCGGTCATCGACCCGCGCGTGCGCACCACGGCGGAAGCAGGTGCCCGATGACCCAGGCCGTGATCACGCCCGTCCGCGGCGCCGGGCGCGTCTCCGCGCTGACCCGGCGGCCGAAGTTCCTGCTGGGCGCCGGCATCGTGGCGGTCTACGCGGCCGTCGCGGTCATCGGGCCGCTGCTGGTCGGCGACCCGCACGCGACCGGCGACGACCTGCTCGCCGGGCCGTCGGCCGCGCACCTGCTCGGCACCACCAACAACGGGCAGGACGTCTTCGCCCAGCTGATCGTCGGCTTCCGGTCGTCACTGCTGGTCGGGCTGCTCGCCGGCACGGTCACGATGCTGCTCGCCGCCCTGGTCGGCGTGGTCGGTGGGTACGCCGGCGGCTGGGCCGACGAGGTGCTCAACCTGATCGGCAACGTCTTCCTCGTCATCCCGGCCCTGCCGCTGATCGTGGTCGCCGCCAGTTACCTGCACTCCAGCGGCATCGCCGTGATCGCGCTGCTGATCGCGGTCACCAGCTGGGCCGCCTCCGCGCGGGTGCTGCGCGCCCAGACGGCGTCGCTGGCGCACCGGGACTACGTCGACGCCGTCCGCGCGTCGGGCGAACGCGGGTGGCGGATCGTCGCCGTCGAGATCCTGCCGAACCTCTACCCGATCCTGATCTCGCAGTTCGTGTTCGCGATGATCGGCGCCATCCTCGGCGAGGCCGGGCTGTCGTTCCTCGGGCTCGGGGACCTCAACTCCGTCACCTGGGGCACGATGCTGTTCTTCGCCCAGAACGGCGAAGCACTCTCCCAAGGCGCGTGGTGGTGGTTCATCCCGCCGGGCCTGTGCATCGCGGTGCTCGGCGCGGCCTTGACGCTGCTGAACATCGGCGTCGACGAACTGATCAACCCGCGGCTGCGCGTGCAGCGCCGCGGCGGCGCCCAGGGGGACATCCGATGACGCCCGTGCTCCAGGTACGCAACCTGCACGTCGACTACGAAACGGCCACCGGGCCGGTGCACGCCGTGCGCGGCGTCGACCTGGACGTCCACCGCGGCGAACTGGTCGGCATCGTAGGCGAAAGTGGTTGCGGCAAAACGACTTTGGCCTACGCGATCACGCGGCTACTGCGTGCCCCTGCCCATCTGACCGCCGGCAGCGTCACCTTCCAGGGTGTGCACGACACCGCGCCGGTCTCGGTGACGGCGCTGACCGGCGGCGCGCTGCGGAAGTTCCGCTGGGACCGGATGTCGATGGTGTTCCAGGGCGCGATGAACGCGCTCAACCCGGTCCAGCGGGTCAGCGCGCAGCTGCAGGACCTCTTCCACGCCCACCGGCCGCAGCTGACCAAGGCCGAGCGCCGGACGCGGGTGGGCGAGCTGCTGGACCTGGTCGGGCTGCCCGAGCGGGTCGCCCGCTCGTACCCGCACCAGCTGTCCGGCGGGATGCGGCAGCGCGTGATGATCGCGATGGCCCTGGCGCTGGATCCGGACGTCGTCGTGATGGACGAACCGACCACCGCGCTCGACGTCCTCGTGCAGCGGGAGATCCTCGACGCGCTCGCGGAACTGCGTCAGCGGCTCGGGTTCGCGGTCGTCTTCATCACCCACGACCTGTCGCTGCTGCTGGAGATCAGCGACCGCATCGCGGTGATGTACGCCGGGCGCGTCGTCGAACTCGGCGACAGCGTGAAGCTGCGAGAGAAACCGCAGCACCCGTACACCGCCGGGCTGCTCAACGCGTTCCCGACGCTGCGCTCGGAGCGGCGCGACCGGCACGGCATCCCCGGCCACCCGCCGGACCTGGCGGCGCCGATCGCCGGGTGCGCGTTCGCCGACCGGTGCGGGTTCGTCCGTCCCGAGTGCCCCACGACCGACGTCACGCTGCGGCCGGTGGGTGGCACCGACGTCGCCTGCCACCTCTACCAGGAGGTCTCGGCATGACCGAGCTGAGCGCGCACGACCTCGTGCGTGAGTACTCCGGGTTCCGCGCGGTCGACGGTGTCAGCTTCACCGTGACGTCCGGGCAGACCCTCGCCCTGGTCGGTGCGAGCGGCAGCGGGAAGTCCACCATCGCCCGGATGCTGTGCGGGCTGGACCGGCCCACCTCCGGCACGATCACGATCGACGGCGAACCCCGCCGCCCCGGCTACCGGGCGCTGCGGGAGTACCGCAAGCACGTGCAGCTGGTGTTCCAGGACCCGTTCGCCTCGCTCAACCCGGTCAAGCCGGTGCACCACCAGCTGGCGCGGCCCCTGCGCGTCCACGGGCTCGACGGCGACCGCCGCGCCGTGCTGGACCTGCTCGACCGCGTCCACCTGCGGCCCGCCGACCAGTACGCGGACAAGCTGCCGCACGAGCTGTCCGGCGGGCAGCGCCAGCGCGTCGCCATCGCCCGGGCCCTCGCGCCGCGACCAAAGGTGCTGCTGGCCGACGAGCCGGTGTCCATGCTGGACGTCTCGGTCCGCCTCGACATCCTGAACCTGCTGGAGGAACTCAAGCGGGACAACGACCTCGCCGTCCTCTACATCACGCACGACCTCGCCACCGCCCGGCACTTCTCGGCCACGACCATGGTGCTGAACGCCGGGCGCGTCGTCGAGATCGGCGACTCCGACCAGGTCATCTTCCACCCGGCGGACGACTACACCCGCCGGCTCGCCGCCGCCGCGCCCGACCCGTGGCGCTGACCCCCTCCCATCCACCAGAAGGGACCCACCTCGTGCGGATCGACCTCGGCGCCCACGACTGGACGCTGCGCGCCTGCGGACCTCTGACCCACGTCCCGATCGAGCTGGCCCGCCGGCTCGCCGAAGGCATCCCGGCGGCCGTGCCGGGCACGGTGCACACCGACCTGCTCGCCGCCGGGCTCATCCCGGATCCCTACCTCGACCGCAACGAGAACGAGCTGCAGTGGATCGGCCTCACCGGCTGGCGCTACGAGACGACGTTCGACCGCCCGGAGGCGCCCGGTGTGGTCGAGCTGGTCTTCGACGGCCTGGACACCGTCGCCGAGGTCGAGCTGAACCACCACGTCATCGCCACCACCGTCAACATGCACCGCTCCTACCGCGTCCCGGTGACCGACCTGCTCGCCGACGGCAACACCCTCGCCGTCACGTTCAGCTCCGCGGTCCGCTACGCCCGCGCCGAACGCCGTCGCCTCGGGGACCTGCCCAACCTGGGCAACGACGAGCCGTCGAACTTCATCCGCAAGATGGCCTGCAACTTCGGCTGGGACTGGGGGCCGAAGCTCGTCACCGCGGGCCTGTGGAAGACCGCGGCCCTCGACGTCTGGGACGTCGGCCGGCTGCGTCAGGTCCGGCCGCTGGTGTCGGTCACCCCCTCGGGCGACGGCGTCGTCGAGATCCACGCCGAGGTCGACGGCTCGGACGACCTCGTGCTGCGGGCCCGGGTGGCCGGGGCCGAAGTGGTCGGGCCCGCTGGATCAGCGTTGACGGTGACCGCCGAGCAGCCGCGGTTGTGGTGGCCGCACAGCATGGGCGAGCAGCCGCTGTACCCGCTCACCGTCACCCTCGAAACGCCGGAAGGGTCCATTGTAGACACGTGGTCGCGGGAGATCGGCTTCCGCACCATCGAACTCGACGAGCTGGATGGCGCGTTCACCTTCCGCGTCAACGGCGTCCCGCTGTTCGTCCGCGGCGCCAACTGGATCCCCGACGACTGCTTCCCGCACCGGATCGACGCGGCCCGTTACGACCGCCGCGTCCAGCAGGCCATCGGCGCCCGCATCGACCTGCTGCGCGTGTGGGGCGGCGGGATCTACGAAAGCGACGACTTCTACGCGGCCTGCGACCGGCGGGGGGTGCTGGTGTGGCAGGATTTCCTGTTCGCCTGCGCCGGTTACCCCGAGGACGAACCGTTGCGCGGCGAGGTCGAGGCCGAAGCCCGCGAGGCGGTCGTCCGGCTCGCGTCGCACCCGTCACTCGCCTTGTGGTGCGGCAACAACGAAAACTACATGGGCTGGTTCCACTGGGGCTGGCAGACCGAGCTCGCCGACCGGGACTGGGGCGCCGGCTACTACGAGCACCTGCTGCCCGGCATCGTCGCCGAACTCGACCCGACGCGGCCCTACATCCCCGGCAGTCCGTGGTCCGGCACCCCTGACCGCGACACCCAGGACGACGACCACGGCTGCGTGCACCTCTGGGACGTCTGGAACGAGCGCGACTTCGGCGGCTACCTCGAACGCGTCCCGCGGTTCGTCTCGGAGTTCGGCTGGCAGGCCCCGCCCGTCTGGGCCACGCTCACCGCGGCCGTCCACGACGACCCGCTGACGCCGGAGTCGCCGGGCATCCGGCACCACCAGAAGGCCAAGGACGGCAACGGGAAGCTCGCCCGCGGGCTCGCGCACCACTTCGCCGCGCCGACGTCCACAGAGGACTGGCACTACCTCACGCAGGTGACCCAGGCCCGCGCCATCCGGACCGGGATCGAGCACTTCCGCGGCCACCGGCCGCGCTGCATGGGCACGATCGTCTGGCAGCTCAACGACTGCTGGCCGGTGACGTCGTGGAGCGCGATCGACGGCGCCGAGCGGCGCAAACCGCTCTGGTACGCGTTGCGCGAGGCCTACGCCGACCGCCTGATCACCATCCAGGAGCGGGACGGCGGCCCGGCCGCGATCCTGGTCAACGACTCCGCGTCCGCTTGGGAGGCCCCCCTCGAACTGCGCCGGCTCACCGTGGACGGCGAGATCCTCGCCAAGACCGGCACCACGGTCCGGGTGCCCCCGCGCGACACCGTGACACTGCCGTTCGGCGACGTCGGCGTGGCCGGGGACCCGGCACGGGAACTGCTGGTCGCCGACACGGGCGCCGAGCGCGCGCTCCGGTTCCTGGCCGCCGACCTCGACATCGCCTACCCCGAGCCCCGGTTCGACACCGCCGTCACCCGGACCGCGACGGGCTACGACGTCACCGTCACCGCGCGGTCCCTGGTCCACGAGCTGGCGGTGTTCGCCGACCGGCTGGCGCCCGACGCCGAAGCCGACCAGTGCCTGCTCACGCTGCTGCCCGGGGACCACGCGACGATCCGGGTGTCGACGCGCTACCAGCTCGATCCGGCGCGGCTGACCGCGCGTCCCGTGCTGCGCTGCCTCAACGACTGAGGGTCAGGAGTCGGTGGTCTTCGCGCACGACACCGGCTGCCCGGGCCCCGGCGCGGTGGCCCGGGCCAGCTCCCGCTGGGCGTCCAGCAGGATGCGGCAGGTGAGCGTGAGGCCGCCGGTCGGCGTGGCGGTGATCTCCGCCTTCTGACCGGCGGCCACCACCACGTCCTGCTTCCACGGCACGCCGACCGGGCCCTGGACGCTCTGCTGCGCGACCTCGTCCTTGTAGCGGTCGGGCGAGTTCGCGTAGCCGACCTTCGCCAGCGTCCCGTTGTCCTGCCCGGTCACCTCGTAGGTGATGGCCCACGACTTGCCGGTCGGGTTCGAGCACCCGGCGACGCCGACCAGCGCGCCGCAGAGAACCACCGTCCCGGCCACTCCCCTGATGTCCATGCCCCGACGGTAGAGCCGGCACCCCGTCCCGGCATCGCACCGAAGACTGACATCCGATAGTGCGATGGTCGTAGCCCCGCGCGATCTTGACATCTATGGAACGCCGTTCCAGACTGGCGGCATGCGATGGCAGCCGACGTGGACCCAGGCGATGACGGACTTCCGCGGCGAGGACGAGGAGCCGCCCTTCGCCGACGTCACCGTCCGCATGACAGTGCCCGCGAGCATCGGCGGCCACCACGTCCGGGCGGAGCTGAGCAACCGGTTCGGGGACGAGCCCGCCGTGATCGGCCACGGCGCGATCGGCGTCGGCGGCCACTGGCTCGACGTCACCTTCGACGGGCAGCGCACCACGAAGATCCCGGCCGGCGAGTCGCGGTGGACCGACCCGGTCGAGCTGGCCGTCGGCCACGGCGACCACGTCGAGGTCGACCTGTATTTGCCCGAGCCGACGCCTTACGCGACCGCGAACGGCTTCCGGTTCCAGCGTTCGACGACCCCGGGAGACGTCGTGGGGTCGCGGCGGTTCCCGGCGGCCGAGACCGGGCTCGCGTCCGAGGGAACCGGGTGGTCCCTGCCGTCCGGCGGCCCGTTCCTGCGCGCCGTCGAGGTCGCCGGCGCGCAGGCCGCCGCGGTGATCGTGTGCTTCGGCGCGTCCATCACCACCATGGGCTGGCCGCAGCTCACCGCCGCCCGGTTTCCCGCCGAGGCTCGGATCGCCGTCCTGAACCGCGGGATCCCGGGCAACCGGATCCGGCACGACGCCCCGGCGGCCCACCCGTCCTGGGGCCGGTCGGGACTGTCCCGGTTCGACGACGACGTCCTCGGCACCACCGGCGTCACCCACGTGATGCTCGCCCACGCGGGCAACGACATCGGTCTCCCGGGGGAGCACGCGCCGCTCGGCGAGCTGCCCACGGCCGCGCAGCAGATCGACGCCTACCGGCAGCTCGTCGACCGGGCGACCGCGGCCGGGCTCGGCGTCGCGCTCGCCACGATCACGCCCATGGCGCCCGGGCCGGCCGGCGACCGGGAGCGGATCCGCCGTGCGGTGAACGACTGGATCCGGACGTCGGGCCACGAGTTCGCCGACTTCGACGCGGTGCTCCGCTCCGCGGCGGACCCCGCGCGCATGGCGGCCGAGTACGACGCCGGCGACCACCAGCACCCCAACGTCACCGGCGAAAACCTCCTCGCCGGCGCGATGACCGAAGTCATCCAGCGGTTGCTGCGGTGAACCGGGTGCCGGGAGCACCTCCCGGCACCCGGGACGTCAGCCGCGCTGCATCTCGCCGAGCACCAGCACGCGCCCGTCGAAGTACGTGCGCTGGATGGCCGCGTTGGAGTTGCTGCCCTGCAGGTACTCCGACCACTCCATGAAGTACGTCCACTTCGGCTGCGACGCCAGCAGCTCCGGCGACGGGATCGTCCCGGTCTCCCCCAGCGCGATGGGCTTGCCGTGCGAGACGTTCAGCATCGCCTGGTAGTCCGAAGTGGACGAGTTCGCCTTCATCCAGACGTCCAGCGCCGCGACGTCGACGTAGGCGTCACCCGGGTAGTAGCTCGCGATCGAGCCCATGTTGACGTCCTTGACCGCCCAGTCCCACACGATGCTCGTGAGCCCCTTGCCCACCAGGTAGTCGTGGGTGATCCGGTAGAGGCCGGCGCTGCCGCCCAGGCCCGGGCGCCCACCCCACCACGCCCAGCTGTCGTTGAGCTCGTGCAGCGGCCGGAACAGCAGCTGGACACCCGCGTTCTGCAGCTGCTGCAGGTAGGGCACGATCTCGTCGAGCCGTGCCTTGTACCGGTTGTTGAGGTTCGAGCCGTTCGTCATCAGCTCGCTCCACTGGGCGTCGCTGAGCTTGCTCATCACGCCGGACGACCAGTCGCACGAGCTGCCCTGGGTGGGCGGGCACATGTGCCAGGTCATCGTGACGACCGCGCCGTGGCTCCATTCGAGCTTGGCCTGGTCGATCACCGCCTGCCGGTTGGCGACGTCCGAGCCGCCGAAGAAGAAGTCACCGCCCCACAGACCCGGGTACTGGCCGGTGATGTCGTGCGCCTTGCCGGTGTAGAACGACGGCTGGTTCGCGGGTTCCTTGTTGTGCTGCCCGGCGATCGTGTACTGGCCGGAGATCTGCTTGAGGTAGTTGAGGGTGCCGCCGGCCCGGGGACTGGCGACGGCGGCGCCGGGCGTGGCCAAGGCCGTGGCGACGAGCGCGGCCGCGGCGAGGATGGTGCGAGTCTTGCGCAAGCGTGGGGACACAGGCTGACTCCTCTGCGGTGAGGACGTATTAAGCGCTTAAGAATGACAGCCTCGACGTATCCCCTGTCAAGACATCCCGTGACAATCCACCGAGGCTTGTCCTGCTCATTGACAATCATTGACCGGCAATAACACCGCTGCTCTACTGGCAAGACCAGTGCTTAAGCGGTTGATCTCGGGAGCGGAGTTCGCCTTGTCCTTCAAACCCATCCTCGTCCTCGCGATCGCGGCCGCCGCCCTCTGCGCCGCCCCCGCGGCGCACGCGGCGACCGCCGGCCCGCTCACGGGCCTGGCCGGCAAGTGCGCGACGGTCACCGGCGGCGCGACCGCCGACGGCACCCGGGTCCGGCTGAGCACGTGCACGGGGTCCGGCGCGCAGAACTGGACCGTCCAGGACGACGGCACGATCCGCGCGCTCGGGAAGTGCCTCGACGTCCAGGGCGGCTCGGCCGCGAACGGCACCCCGATCCAGCTCTGGAGCTGCCTGGGCAACACGCACCAGAAGTGGAGCTACGACAGCACTTCCGGCCGGCTCGTCAACCCGGCGACGGCCGGGTGCCTCGACGTCACCGGCCAGTCGAGCACCGACGGCACGCCGTTGCAGCTGTGGACGTGCAACAACCAGACCAACCAGCGGTGGACGCTCCCGGGCGGTCCGCCACCGGCCTGCCAGCGCACCCCCGGACAGTCGGTCGTCCCGGTCGACTACGCCGGAAAGCGTTACCCCGTCACGGTCTACGTCCCCGCGAACGCCCCGGCGAGCGCGCCGCTCGTGCTCAACCTGCACGGCAGCGGCAGCACCGGCGCCGGCCAGCTGAGCTACTCGAACATGGCCGCGTCCGCCGACGGCTACCTCGCGGCGTTCCCCGAAGGGGCGATCTCCTACCAGGGCGGCCTTTCGTGGAACGTCCCGGGCGTCGGCACGCCACCGGCCGGGGCGCGCGACGACGTCGGCTTCCTCGACCAGGTCATCACGACGCTCACCGGCACGCTCTGCGCCGACCCCCACCGGACCTACCTCACCGGCTACTCCGGCGGCGGCCGGATGACGTCGGCGTTCGCGTGCGCGCGGCCCGACCGGATCGCCGCGATCGCCCCGGTGGCCGGGTTGCGCGCGGGCCGGCCGACACCCGGGAACACGTCCGTCCCGGATCCGGCGTCCTGCCGGCCGGGCGTGCCGGTCCCGGTGATCGCGTTCCACGGCAAGCAGGACGCCACCAACCCGTACGACGGCGGCGGCACCGACCTCTGGCAGTACTCGGTGCCGGTGGCGCAGCAACGCTGGGCGTCCATCGACGGCTGCGGCACCGGCCCGTCGACCACCCAGGTGAGCACGCACGTCACGCTGACGACGTACTGCGACGTGCAGCTCTACACCGTAGCCGACGGCGGCCACACCTGGCCCGGTTCCCCGCAGGCCAAGCCGGAGAACGGCAACACCACCCACGAGATCGACGCGAACACGCTCATGTGGCGGTTCTTCGCCGCGCACTCGCGCTGAAACCCGGTTTTCATCACGCCGGTTTGACATGGTCCACAGTGGACAGAAGTGGGGCAAATCCGGCTGAACCGCCCGGGGTTTCCCGCCGTGTGCAGTGGTGAGGTGGCGACCCGAAAGGAGGGGCTGATGCCCCACTTGCGCACGTCCGGACGACACCGCAAACCGGCGACGATCGGACTCGTCGCCCTGCTGGGAGTGGCAGGAGCGACCGCGACGGCGATCGCCCTGAGCAGCCCGGCGAGCAACGCGGCGACGGAGAACTGCACGGGGCTCGACACGGCACTGCAGAACAACCTGGGTTTCATCGCGAGCCAGCAGCTGACGCCGGACGCCCAGTCCCCGGCCCGCATAGCCAACCGCCAGGCGGTGGTGGACCAGATCCAGCAACGCAGGCAGGACGCGGGCTGCCAAGGAGCGGTAGCGGCCACCCAGGCGGCGGTCAACTGCGCGGCGGTAGCCGGAGCCGCGGACGAGGTCGCGGTGGCCGACCAGAAGGGCCTGGCCGGCCAGGCCGAGGACGCGGAGCAGAACGGCGCGGCGGGCAAGAACGGCGCGGCCGGCAAGATCGGTGCCGCAGGCGAGAACGGTGCCGCAGGCGAGAACGGTGCCGCAGGCGAGAACGGTGCCGCAGGCGAGAACGGTGCCGCAGGCGAGAACGGTGCCGCAGGCGAGAACGGTGCCGCAGGCGAGAACGGTGCCGCAGGCGAGAACGGTACCGCAGGCGAGAACAGCGCGGCGAGCAAGGACGGCGCAGCCCAGAAGGGCGCAGCAGGCAAGAACAGCGCGGCTGCGGGCGAGAACGGTGCAGCTCAGAAGAATGCGACCGGCGAGAACGGCGCGGCCGAGAACGGCATGGCTGCCCAGAACGGCGCAGCCGCCGAAGACGGCGCGGCACAGAACGGCATGGCCGACCAGAACGGCGCGGCGGACCAGTCCGAAGCAGCCGACCAAGCCGCGGCAGCGGACCAAGCCGCGGCGGCCGACCAGGCGTGCGCGGTCGTGCAGCAGTGCCTGACCCAGGAAGCCGCGACCGCGGACACCAACGGCATGGCCCAGCAGAACGCAACTACCGGCCAAGCCGGCGCGGCAGACCAGAACAGCATGGGCAACCAGAACGGCATGCAGAACGGTGCGGTCGATCAGAACGGTATAGCCGCTCAGCAGGGCACGGCTGACCAGAACCAGGCCGCCGACCAGAGCGGCGCCGCCCACAACGGGATGGCCGATCAGAACGGCAAGGTCGACCAGCAAGGCATGGCCGACCAGAACCAGGCAGCCGCTCAGAACGAGGCCGCCGGCCAAAACGGTGCGGCGCAGGACGGCACGGCCGGCCAGCAGGACGCGGCGGCCCAGAACGCGGCCGCCCTCCAGAATTGCGCGGCCGTCCTGAGCTGTGTGGCCCAGGCCGATCCCAACGCGGCGGCCGACCAGAACGGCATGGCCACCGGCCAGACCGGTGCGGCCGACGAAAACGGCATGGCCCAGCAGAACGGTGCGTCCGGCCAGAACGGCGCAGCCGGCCAAAAGGGTGCGGCCGGCCAAGACGGTGCAGCCAGTCAGGACGGGATGGCGGATCAGCAAGGCATGGCGGACCAGTCCCAGGTAGACCAGAACGGCATGGCCGCCGACCAGAGCGAGGCAGCTGACCAAAACGGCATGGCCCAGCAGGACGGTGCGTCCGACCAGAACGGCGCAGCCGATCAGAAGGGTGCGGCCAAGGACAAGGGCAAGGCCAAGGCGAACGCCAAGGACGCCGCCGGTCAGGCGGCCGTGGACCAAGCGGCCGCCGTCGCGGTCGACTGTGTTGCCCAGGCCGCCGAAGGTGACCAAGCCAGCGCGAACGCCGAGGCCGACAAGGGCAACCAAGCCGCCGAAGGCGACCAGGCCGGTACCGATGGCGCCGAGGTGACCCAGACCCAGGCCTCCGGTAGCGCCGAGACCGTCTGCGCCGGCTCCACCGTCACCCTCTCCGGTGAGGCCGGCTCCCCCGCGGCGTCCAGCAATCAGTTCGCCGCCGGGACCATGCTGAAGGTCACCAACCTCGACAACGGCAAGTCCATCACCGTCCCGGTTACCTCGACCTCCGGCAGTTGCGCCCTGCTCAACAACACGGCTTTCAACCAGATCCACGAAGCCGGCAAGCAGCTCATCCGCAACGCGAAGATCCAGAAGGTCGGCTGACGAACCCGGGGCGTGCGTCGGCGGGAGGTCGACGCGCGCCCCGGGTCACTGGCGAGGCTGGTGGACCTTCACGACCTCGCTCAGCCCGGACACCGTCAGAACCGGGGACAGCAACGGGGAAGCCACGAGTTCCAGGTGGTCGGCGTGGTCGAACAACACGGCGATGCCCGCGCTGTCCAGGTACTCGACGTCCGTCAGGTCCAGGACGAGCAGTTCCGTGGTCTCCTCGAGCGCCGCGGCCAGCGCCGGGGCGTTGCTCATGTCGATCTCACCGCCGGCGGCCAGGACGGTGGTGCCGTCGGGACGTCGTTGCGGGACAAGTGAAAGCGGAGTGGTCATCACACGATCCTGGTCAGCATGTCGACGGTGGTGCCGGTGGCGGTGGTGTTGATGGTGACCTCCTGCATCATCGCGCGCATGAACGTGATGCCGTGGCCGCGGGAGGAACCGGGGGCCGCGTCCGCCGCCTTCCAGCGGCCGGTGTCCGCGACCGTGAGGCGCAGGCTGTCGGCGAAGGCTTCGGCGCGGAGCAGGACGACGTCGCCCGGGGTGTCGCGGTGGCCGTGCTCGATCGCGTTGGCGCAGGCTTCGCCCGCGGCGACCAGGACGTTCTGCGCCTGCTGGGCGTCGAGCTGGCACTGGCCGAGCCAGGTGCGCAACGTCTTGCGGACGCGGCCGAGCTCGCCCGCCTCGGCCGGGAAGCTCACCTCCAGCGGCCCGGGGTGGCGGTAGAGCAGCAGGGCGACGTCGTCGTCGTAGCCCGCGGTGGGCGCCAAGCTCCGCATGAGGTCGCCGGCCAGGTCCTCGACCGCGTTCACCCGGCCGTCGTGCAGGACCTGCCCGGCCCGTTGGATTCCTTCGTCCAGCGACCGTTTTCGGCGTTCGACGAGACCGTCGGTGTACAGCAGCAGGGTCGCGCGGGCCGGGATGGTCTGGACGGCTTCGGGGCGCGTACGGCCGGGGCGGACGCCGAGGGGCAGCGACCGGCCGCCGTCGAGCAGCAGCGTTTCGCCGTCGGACAGCGCGAGGATCCCCGGCGGGTGCCCGGCCGTGCTGTAGGTCAGCTGCCCGGTCCCGGGGTCGAGCACGCCGCAGAAGACGGTGGTGCACAGCGCGCCGTCGAGCTTGGCCGCGAACTGGTCCAGGGCCATCAGCGTGTGCGCCGGCCGCGGGTCCTGCAGCAGCAGCGCGCGGCACGCGCTGCGCAGCTGCCCCATCACGGCGGCCGCGTGCAGCCCGCGGCCGACGCAGTCGCCGACGACGATCCCGATGCGCCCGTCGGCCAGCGTGACCGTGTCGTACCAGTCGCCGCCGACCTCCAGCGGCCGCGTCGCGGGTTCGTAGCGGACGGCGAACCCGGTGGGCAGGTCGGCGGGGCCGAGGATGGCCCGCTGCAGGGCGACGGCGGTCTCGCGCTGCTGGTCGATCTGGTGCGCGCGGCCCAGGCTCGGCCCGATGTGGCCGGCCAGCAGCGACAGCAGCAGCCGGTCCTCGTCGGTGAACGGACGGCGGTCGCCCAGGTCGATCAGCAGCGCCAGCCGGCCGTGGGGGTGTTCGAGCACGGTCCCGGACCACGTGTGGCCGGAAACCGGGGCCAGCAGCGAGCCCTGCCGCAGCTCGCCGAGCGCGCGGCGCTGGTCGTCAGGCAGGTTTTCCCAGGTGACGGGCGGGTCGGCGTAGGTCCGCGTGGGTTCGTCACCGGCGCCGAACACCGACGCGACGACACCTTCGGCGCGCCAGAGGTCCTTCAGCTCGCTCAGCGCGCCGGCCATCGCGTCCGTCAGCGTCGTCGCCTCGGCCAGCCGGGTGCTCATCGACGCCAGAGCGCTGTCGCGCTGGATCGCGTAGTGCTCGGCGGTGACGTCGCGGAAGGTGCCGACGATGACGGCCCGCCCGGTGTCCGGGTCCTGGGCCTGGGCGAACGCGGCGCGCGCCCACAGCCGGTGGCCGTCGCGGTGGGTGACGGGGATCGTGTAGGTGCCGTGGGTCCGGCCGAGCAGGGTCGCGAACGCCCCTTCGACCGCTCGATAGCCTTCGGGATCGGTCTCGGCGCTCGGCCACCACGGGTGCACCGGGTGGTAGGGCAGCCCGTCGGTGCTGTAGCCGAGGATGTCGGTGAACGCGGCGTTGATCTCGATCACCGCGCCGTCGGCGTCGCAGACGAAGAAGGCCTCCTGCAGCGAATCGACCAGCGCGGTGCGCCAGCGGGCCTGGTGCGTGCGCAGCCGCGCGAGCTCGACGTTGGCCCGCACCCGGGCGAGGAGCTCGGCCGCCGCGAACGGCTTGATCAGGTAGTCGTCGGCGCCGGCGCGCAGGCCTTCGATCGAGGCCTCCTGCCCGGCGCGGGCGGACAGCAGCAGCGCCGGCATCGACGCGGTGCGCGGGTCGTCGCGCAGCGCCGCGACCAGCTCGAGGCCGCCGAGCCGGGGCATCATGACGTCGCTGACCACGAGGTCGAACGCCGTCGCCCGGGCCGCTTCCAGCGCTTCCTGGCCGTCGGTGACCGCGTCGACCTGGTAACCGGCGTCGCTCAGCAGCCGCGTGAGGTACTCGCGCATGTCGGCGTTGTCGTCGGCGACGAGCACCCGGGTCGCCGACGCGGGAGCCGAGAGGGGCCGCGGCTCGCCGTCGGCGTCGGGCGTGCTGGGCAGCCAGCGCAGGGCTTCGTGGACGTAGGCGGTGGCGTCCGGGGCCTCGGTGCGGCCACCCGCCGGGACCAGCGCCTCCGCGGGCAGGTGCGCGGACCCGAACGGCAGCCGGATGGTGAAGGTGGTGCCCGCGCCCTCGACGCTGCTCGCGGTGATCGTGCCGCCGTGCAGGTCGACGATCTCCTGGACCAGCGCCAGCCCGATGCCGCTGCCTTCGGTGGAGCGGGCGCGGGCGTTCTCGATGCGGTGGAACCGCTGGAACAACCGGGGCAGCTCGCCTTCGGGGACACCGATCCCGGTGTCCGCGACCGTGACGGCCGCCTGGTCCCCGTCGGCTCGCATCGTGACGGTGATGGCGCCGTCGAAGGTGAACTTCAGCGCGTTGGACAGCAGGTTGAAGATCACCTTCTCCCACAGGCCGCGGTCGAGGTACACGGGTTCGCCCAGCGGCGGGCCGTCGACGTCCAGGCGCAGCCCGGCCTTGTCGATGGCGGAGCGGAACACCCCCGCGAGCTCGGCGGTGACCTCGGCCAGGTCCACCGGTTCGAACCGGGCCTGCATGCGGCCGGCCTCGAGCCGGGAGACGTCCAGCAGGGTGTTGACGAGCTTGCCCAGCCGCAGCCCGTTGCGGTGGATGACGTCCAGCTCCCGGCCGGTGCGCTCGTCGGTGCCGCCGACGCGGGCCCGGAGCTCCTCCAGCGGGCCCATGATCAGGGTGAGCGGGGTGCGGAACTCGTGGCTGATGTTGGAGAAGAACGCCGTCTTGGCCCGGTCGAGCTCGGTCAGCTCCTCGGCGCGCCGTTGCTGGGCGTGGTAGCTGCGGGCGCCGCCGATGCCGGCCGCGAGGTGCCCGGCGACCAGCTCGACGAACCCGCGGTAGCTCTCGTCCGGCGCGCGGTAGCGGTTCAGCCCGGCCACCAGGAAGCCGTACGGCGTGCCGCCCTGCCCCGCCAGCGGGACCAGCAGCGCCTGGGTGGGCGGTTCCGGCCAGTCGCCCGCGGGCAGCTCGGTGAAGGCCGCCAGGTCGACGAGCACGGATTCGCCGCCGGGCGGGGCCGGCCACACCGCGGCGGGATCGCCGGCGGCGAGCGTGGCGGGGGCCGCGGGGTGGTCCGCGGCGATGCCGGTGGCGGCCGCGCGCCGGACGACGCCGTCGTCGCCGAAGAGGTAGGTCAGCGTGAAGGGCAGGTCGCGCCGGTTGCGGTCGAGCTGCCGGCCGGCGAAGGCCAGCGTCTGCTGCTCGGTGCGCACGACGGCCGGGTCCGAGCCCAGGTCGCGCAGCGTCGAGAGCCGCCGGTCGGCGATGACGCGGTCGGTGTCCTCGCTGACCACGCACAGCATGCCGACCACGACGCCGTCGTCGTCGCGCAGCGGGCTGTAGGAGAACGTGTGGTACGACTCCTCCGGATAACCGGACCGCTCCAGGTAGAGCAGCAGGGCCTCGTCCCAGGTCGCCTGCGCGGTGGCGAGCACGGTGGCGATCCGCGGGCCGATGTCGTCCCAGATCTCGGCCCACACCTCGCTTGCCGGGCGCCCGAGGGCCCACGGGTACTTGCGGCCCAGCGTGTCGCGCCGGTAGGCGGCGTTGCAGAAGAACGTCAGGTCCGGGCCCCAGGCCATCCACATCGAGAACCGGGACGACACGAGGATGTCCACCGCGGTCCGGAGGCTCTGCGGCCAGCCGGACGGCGGGCCGAGCGGGGTCGCCGCCCAGTCGACCGCGGCCAGGTCGCGGCCGACGTCGCCGTCGGCGAAGAACACGTCGTCGGAACCGGCCACGTACGCCCCTCCCTCACGGTGCACCCGGGCCGGTCGCCGGCCGTCTCCTCGAACTCTACGGCCCGGCCGGGCCGGGCACGAACCGGTCCCGCACCACCGCCGCTGGTCATTTCCGGAAACGCGCGGTAAAACTGTGGCCTCCCCACCGAAGAAGGTGATTTCCCGTGATGACCAAAAGGGCTTTGCCGGCGACGGCGGCCATAGTATTGCTGATTTCGGGCAGCACGAACACCGCCATTGCCGAAACTGATTCGTCCGCCGTTCACCGGGTTTCGGCCTGGTCGCCGAGCATGACGATCGGCGGCCCGAACTTCACCGACCGGACGCTGCGGATGGTCGTGCACCCCAGCGTCGGCGGTGCCGCCCTACGCGTGCACCTGTCCAACCTGCGCGGCACCACTCCCCTCGCCGTCGGCGCGGTGAGCCTCGCGCTGCAGGCCGGCGAGGCGACCGCCGTCGCGGGCTCCGGGCACGCAGTGACGTTCTCGCACGCGAAAACGTTCACGATCCCGGCGGGCCAGGAGGTCGTCAGCGATCCGGTGCCGCTGTCCGTGCAAGCGGAGCAGAACCTGCTCGTGAGCCTGTACCTGCCCCAGGCGACCAGCTCGGCGACCTGGCACTCCGACGCGTTCGACGTCTCCTACCTCTCGAAACCGGGCGACTTCGCCGCCGACACCGAAGACGGGAACTACGTCGCCGCAACGACTTCCTGGTACTACCTGTCCGGTCTGGACGTCGTCTCCCCCGCCGCGCGCGGCACCGTGGTGGCCTTCGGCGACTCCATCACCGACGGCTACAACACCCCGGCGAGTGCGTACCGCCGCTGGCCGGACGACCTCGCCCGCCGGCTGGCCGGGCCGCACCCGAGCGCCGTGGTCGACGCCGGGATCGGCGGCAACCGGGTGCTGACCGACGTGCCGAACATCTGGCAGGGCGTCAGCGCCCTCAAGCGGTTCGCCCACGACGCGCTGGCGCAACCCGGTGTCCGGACGGTGATCCTCCTGGAGGGCATCAACGACATCGGCAACAACGCCGGCCCCGGCGGCGTCCCGCTGACCGCGCAGCACCTGATCGACGGCTACCGCGAGCTGATCCGCCAGGCACACGCGGCCGGCGTGCGGATCATCGGCGCGACCATGCTGCCGGACAAGGGATCCGGCGGCTACAGCGAGCACGGCGAGACCATCCGCCAGGCGGCGAACGCCTGGATCCGCACCGGCGGGCAGTTCGACGGCGTCGTCGACTTCGACCAGGCGACGCAAGACCCCTCCGATCCCGGAGCACTGCGGGCCGGCTTCGACTCGGGTGATCACATCCACCCGAACGAAGCCGGCATGCAGGCCATGGCCGACGCGGTCGACCTGCGGCTGCTGAACCACTGAACCGCTATTCGACGCGGAAGCCGTCCACCAGGAAATAGGTTCCGCTCTTCTTGGCAACGGTCAGCGTGTGCCGCCCGGCGGCGAGCCCGGTCACCGAATAAACGGGGAATCGGCTTTGCCGCTGGGTGGTGTTCGCACTGACGGTGCCCTTGTCGGCACCGTCGAGCGTGACGCCGATATCCCCTTCGTCGGAATTGGTCTCGGTGAGGAGACTGATCCCGGTCCCGGTGAAGGTGATCGACGCGGAAGCACCGTCCTGCTGGGTGTAGTGCACCCCGTTTTCGAGGTCGCCGTAGGTGCGCGAGCCGCTCGAGGACCAGCTCCCGGTGTAGGAGATCCGCAGGTCGTCGTCGTCGAGCACCGTGCCGGGCGGGGTGCCCGGCCCGGCCGCGTCGATGATCGCCTGCGCGGCGGGCGGCCAGCGGCCGTCGGTGACCACCGTGGAGGGCGTGAGGTCGATGGCCGTGCCGTTGTTGTTGTAGCGGTCGGTGTCGGTGAAGTTGCCGTGGATCGAGTCGTCGTGGATGGTCGGCGTCCACAGGTTCAGCCACAGCGAGCCGTTGCTGAACTCCACCACGTTGTCGTGGGTGTTCCACAGCGAGCTGCCCTCGTCGTGGTAGATCATGTTGCAGCCGTTGACGCACTCGCCGAGCACGTTGCCGACGAACTCCGACGGCGACGCCTGCCCGCCGAGGGTGTAGACCGGGCCGCCGTCGAACAGCACGCCCATCACGCTGTGCACGTGGTTGCCGACGACGTGGTTGTCACCGGTGTAGGTCGTGCCGTGCAGGCACGGGTCAGCCAGGCCCTGCTGGGCCTGCAGCGCGCAGCTCGACGCCCAGCCCCAGCCCCAGCCGATCGACACGCCCGAATACGGCGTGTAGCCGATGTCGTTGTGGGACAACGTGGTCCCGCGGCTGTGGCCGACCCAGACGCCGACCGCGTCCTGGTACTCCTGGCCCGGCCGCTGCACGGTGTTGCCGGAGACGCTGTTTCCGCTGGTCATCAGCGCGGGCTGGGTCTGGTAGTAGTCGTCGACCTCGCCCACCGCGACCCCGCTGCCGCCGATGTCGGTGATCGAGCTGCCCGACACCGCCGAGCCCTGGGTCTGGTCGGCGAGGTCGATGCCGCTGGTCCCGGTGTGCTGCACGGTCACGCCGGTGAACCCGATCCGCGCGCCGCGGTGCACCTGCACGGCGGCGGGGATCCGCGTCGGGGTGCGGGTCACCGGGTCCCAGAGGATGCCGGCCTGGTTGTCGATGTAACCCGCGGTGCTCGGGGCGGTCCAGGTCGTGTAGGCGAAGGTGATCCCTTCGAAGGCGATGTCGTGCACCGGCGCGACGACGTCGGGGATGACGGTGAAGCCGTCGATCAGCAGGTAGTCGCCGCCCGCCTTGACCACGCGGACCGTGTGCTTCCCCTTGGCGAGCCCGGTGACCGAGACGACGGCCTGCTGCGCGAGCCGTTCGGTGCTCTTCGCCGACACCGTCTGGTTCTTGACGCCGTCGACGTAGACGTCGAGGTCGCCTTCGTCCGTGTTCGTCTCGGTCAGGACCTGGAGCCCGGTGCCGGTGAAGGTGTAGCTGAAGGCGTCGCCGTCGTTCTGGGTGTAGTGGACGTCGGCGCCGAGGTCGCCCAGGTGCCGGCCGTTGGAGTAGCTCCAGGCGCCGGTGTAGGTCGCGCGCCAGTCGGTGTCGTTGAGCGGCGCGAGGTGCCCGGGGGTGCCGGCGAGGTCGAGCAGCTCCGGCGCGACGGGCAGTTCGACGTCGGCCTTGGCGAGGTCCTCACCGGGCCGGGGCACGTAGTAGAGGTAACCGGCGCCGCCGTCGAGGTAGAACTGGCCGGGCGTGCCGAGCAGCTGGTAGGCGTTTTCGAGCCAGGTCACGCGGTCGAGGCTCGGCAGGCCGGCGCCGTTGAAGGGGAAGCTCGGGTCGGGCACGGAGTTGTGGTTGTTGTTCCAGCACCCGGGGTCGACGGTCAGCGCCGACCCGCCCGCGGCGCCGGGCATGATCGAGGCGAGCGGGCAGCGCAGCTGCTTCCAGCCGTTGTTGGCGACGACCTCGACGCCGGGCGCGTTCGTCCAGGACGTGTAGGTCGCGTCGGCGGTGGTGAAACCCGTGTCGGACACGGAGAACCCGCCCGGGTCCTGGGCCGTGCGGGCCCGCTGCGCGCGGACGCCGTTCACGAACAGCTCGCGGCTCGCGGTCCCCTTCGGCACCGGGGCGCGGTAAATGTTCTTGGCGGCGTCCGTCTTCCGGAAACCTCCGACCTTCAGCGCGCCGCTGAAGACCGGGGTCTGCCCGGGGGCCGCGCGGTAGACGACGCGGTGGCCCGGCGTGCCGGAGTCCTGCACGCCAAGACGCAACGGCGTGGTCAGCGAGTAGGTGCCGCCGCGCAGCTCGACCACGACGTCCCCGCGGGCGTGCCGGACGAGGTCGCGGACCCGGTCACGAGCGGCGGGGAGGGCGCACGGGGCGGCGGGACTGCAGGCGGAGCCGTGCCCGGCAGGGGCGGCGTAGAGGACGTCCGGGGGTCTTCCGGGAGTGGCGCCGACAGCCGCGACAACGGCTGCGGCGGTGACCAGGTGCGCGACGACAGTGGCGATTCGCATCGGGGTTCTCCGGCTGAGTCAGAGGGCAGACATCTGATGAATATAGCCGGACTCGCTACCTAGAGGGATACCCCGGACCAACCGGTTCGCGCACGTGAACCGGCTCTGTGTCACGGAAAACGGACGTCACGCGACAAGGCAGGACAAGATGCACTGCCACTCTTGACAGCGCAGAGTTCCTACCTTTGGGACCGCCGAGCGGTCGACGTCAGGACGCGACGGGGATTTCGGCCCACACCGTCCGGCCGCCGTCGCCGCGGTGGAAGTGGCCGCGACGGTGGGAGCACGCGGCGACCAGCGTCAGTCCGGTGCCGATCGGGGTGGGCAGCGGCACGGCCGGGTCGAACCAGGCGGCGCCGCCCGCGTCCTCGACCCCGACCCAGACCGCGGAGTCGGAGCGCAGCAGCCGGACCCGCGCCGGCCCGGCGGCGTGCCGGACGGCGTTCGTGGCCAGTTCGTTCATGATCAGCACGATGTCGGTGATCGTTTCGTCCGGGAGATCGCCGGCCGCCGCCAGCCGCTCGCGCGCCCACGATCGCACGAGCCTGATTTCTCTCGGATTCACGTCGAAGTCGAAGCTCTCACGCATCACGTTCTCAGCACCCCCGCAGTGATCGGAACACCCTCTGATTCCCCCAGCCTGACGCCTCTCACACGCGGCCGCACCAACATCGCACGAACGGACGCATCAGCTCAGGAATATCGTTCGACGATTTCGTGCGTATCCGCCGGAAAAACGGGTAGTCGACGGACATCGTCGAAGATCAGGCAGGTGAACGATGAACACCGACTTCTCGGACGAAACCGCACTAGTCCCCTATTTGCGCGCCGTCGCCACCGAACTCGGATTGCTGAACGAGGACGCCGCGGTCGAGCCCGCCGAACCGTTGTACGGCCAGATCCGCTTCGCGGGCCGCCCGGCCGACGGCCCCGCGAAACCCGAACTCCTGACCTGGGATCGCCGCCACGGCTGGCAGCTGACGGCGGCCGAGGGCAGATCCGGCTCGATGCACGTCGTCGCCACGTTCCCCGGCGAGGTCCGGCCGGCCCCGCGAGCGGTCGCCGACTTCACCCTCGACGCCTTGGCCGCGCGCGGCGAGCGGCTCATCCGCCGCCAGTGCGACGGCGACCGGCTCAGCGTCCTGCTGGACCGCTACGCCGAACCGCCGTCGAAACGGCGCCGGACGCCGGCCACGCCGGTGCGGTGGCACGGCGGGACTCCGCGTGTCGCCGACACCGCCCGCTCGCGGCTCTGAGGCCGCCGGGAGACCAGCCAGGTGGCGGCCAGCGCCAGGGCGAGCCCGGTCCCGGTCCACGCGCTGAACGGCTCGCCGAACACGAGCGTGCCCCAGATCGTGGTGGCCGCCGGCACCAGGAACATCAGCGTGTTGACGGCCGTGACGCCGACGCGGTCGAGCAGCAGCCAGTAGAGCCCGTAGCCGCCGAACGTCGCGAAGACGATCAGCCACGCCATCGCCAGCCAGAAGCGGGCCGACGCCGGTGGTAGCGCGGTGCCCGTCGCCACCGCCAGGGCCGTGAAGACGACGGCCGAGGTGGCGCAGTGGATGGCCACCGCGCGCACCGGCGACGGGCGGTCGCGGGTGCGCCGGTCGAGGAAGGTCGCCGCGACCAGGCAGCACATCCCGGCGAACGGCACCAGGTAGGCCCACAGCGGCGTGCCGTGCCCCGACGTCGCGTCCGACCAGGTCACCAGGGCGACCCCGGCCGCGCCGACACCCAGTCCGGCCCACTGCCGTCCGCTGACCGCGACGCCCAGCAGCGGCCCGGCGAGGGCGGCGGCGACGAGCGGCTGGACGCCGTCGATCAACGCCGTCGTCCCGGTGTTCACGCCCAGGCCGATGGCGCAGTAGACGGTCAGCAGGTACCCCGACTGCGACAGCACTCCGACCAGGATCTGCCGCCCCAGCCCCGCTCTCCCGCCGGCACCCGAGCGGACCAGCCACGGCGCGAGCAGCAGCGCCAGGGGCACGAACCGCCACATCAGGACCGTCGCGACCGGCGCGTCCGCGGCCCCGAGCTTCGCGCCGATGAAGCCCGACGACCAGCACGCGACGAACAGCGCGCCGAGCCCGACCACCGAGC
The DNA here is from genome assembly GCF_023023025.1 of Amycolatopsis sp. WQ 127309. NCBI lineage: Bacteria > Bacillati > Actinomycetota > Actinomycetes > Pseudonocardiales > Pseudonocardiaceae > Amycolatopsis > Amycolatopsis sp. WQ 127309. The sequence goes on along the minus strand of NZ_CP095481.1, from coordinate 6,433,248 downwards.
CGGGTATACCGATCTGTTTAGTCATTGGCCCAAGACTACACCGATCGGTATAGTCTCCGGTCATGGACGAGGTGATCGAGTGGACGCCCAAGGCCCGCGCGGTGCTGGCGGCGGCGGAGGAGCTGTTCTACGCGCACGGCATCCACGCGGTCGGCGTCGACCTGATCGCCGAGCGCGCCGGGGTCACGAAGAAGACGCTCTACGACCGGTTCGGTTCGAAGGAACGGCTGGTCGTCGAGTACCTCCGCGAGCGCGACAGCCGGTGGCGCGCGTTCCTCGCCCCGCTGCTGGACGCGGCGGGCAACGACCCCGCCGCCCGGCTCCGCGCCGTGTTCGACGCCTCCGCCCGGTGGGCCGTCCGCTACAGCGGCAACGGCTGCAGCATGATCAACGCCCACGCCGAGATCAACGACCCGGCCCACCCCGCCTACCGGGTGATCGTCGACCAGAAGGCGTGGATGCTCGAGCTGTTCACGACCATCACCACCGCGGCCGGCGCCGCCGACCCGCGCTCGAGCGCCCGGACCCTCATGTTGCTGCACGAAGGGGCGCTCGTCACCGACGGGATGCACGGTTTCGAGCACCCGTACGCCCACGCGCGGGACGCCGCGGCGCGGGTGCTCGAGGCCGCTTGAGCCGGCTCACCTACCCGAACGAGCGGTTTGCCGTGCTCACGGCGCGGGGTAGCCGACCTGCGGAGCCGAGGAGGCACTACATGCCCAGCGAAGTCGTGGTCGTCGGCCAGGTCGCTCGTGACCTGGTGGTCGAAGTCCCGGACGCACCCGACGCGGGGTCGTCGGCCGAGGTGCAGCACCGGCAGGAGGTGCTCGGCGGGAAGGGCGCCAACCAGGCCGTGGCCCTGAGCCAGCTGGGCACGTCGGTGTCGCTCGTCGGGGTGGTCGGCGAAGACCTCGTCGGCGACGCGCTGCGCGCGCGGGCGCGGGCCGACCGCATCGGCACCACGCACGTGGTCCGCCGGCGCGGCGCCGAGACGGCGCTGATCGTCGACGTCGTCGACGAGCACGGCCGCCGCCGCTACCTGGAGCACATCCCGGCCGCCACGCTGGTGACCGAGACCGACGTCGCCGCCGCCGCCGCGCCGATCTCGGCCGCCTGCTCCCTGATCGTCCAGCTGCAGCAGCCCGCGCCGGCGGCACTGCTGGCCGCGCGGCTGGCGCACACCGCGGGCACCCGCGTCGTGCTGGACGGCGCGCCGGAAGACCCGGACCTGACCGACGAACTGCTCGCCCTGTCCGACGTCGTGCGCGCCGATGCCCACGAGACCGAGACGCTCACCGGGCAACCGGTGGCGGACCTCGAGACGGCCGTCCGCGCCGCGGCCGAACTGCGGCGGCGCGGGCCGTCGCTGGTCGTGCTCGAGGTGTCCGGACAGGGCACTCTGTTCGCCGGGCCGGACGGCACCTGGTTCGTCCCGGACGTCGAGACCGACGTCGTCGACACCACCGGAGCGGGAGACGCGCTGGTCGCGACGCTCACGGCGGCGCTGACCCGCCGGCGTCCGCTGGAGACGGCGGCCTGCCTCGCGGTCGCGGCAGCCGCGGCGACGACCGAGCACGCGGGCGGCCGGCCCCGCCTGAGCCGCCCGGCCCTCGACCGCCTACGGCCGGAGCACGCCGAAGAAGTCCAGGCCTGACCGGGGTTCCGGCCCAGCGCGCGGGGCCGGCCACCCCGTCGGTCCGGCGGTGTCCACTTCGGACTGCCGCTCAGGCCACCGGGTCGACGCGGGTTCGCAGCAGGCAGAACTCGTTGCCCTCCGGGTCCTGCAGGACGTGCCAGCTCTCGTCGCCGGTCTGCCCGACGTCGGCCGGTCTGGCGCCCAGCTCCAGCAGCCGGCGCAGTTCGGCGTCCTGGTCCCGGTCGGTGGGGCTGACGTCCAGGTGCAGCGGCAGCTTCGCCGCTTTGCCCGACCCGCCGACGCCGAGGACGAGCGTCGGCTGCGGGCCACCGAAGCCGGTGCCGGGCGGGCCGATCTCGATGCCGTCGGGCTCCCGGCCGATCTCGACGTAGCCGAGCACGGCGGCCCAGAACTTCGCCAGTGTCTCCGGGTCCCGGGCGTCGATGACGATTTCGCTGATGCGGCAGGCCATCACGTCACCCTGCCAGAGCCGCGCCCATTCCTCAGCGGAACTCCGGCAGGACGTACTCCTGCCAGCCCCGGAAGAAGCCGTCGTGGTCGGCGCCGACCTGCTGGACGTAGATCTCGTCCACCCCGGCGTCGACGTACTGGCGCACCCGCTCGGCGTGGGCCTTCGGGTCGTCGCCGCACACGATCGCCTCCGCGACGTCCGCGCGCGGGACGAACGACGTCGCGGCTTCGAAGTCCTCGGGGCGCGGCAGGATCTGGGCGAGCTGGCCGGGCAGGACGTCGTTGGGCCACAGCCGGTGCGCCTGATCGAGCGCGGCCTCGGTGTCGGCGTCCCAGCAGACCTTCATCCCGGCCTGCACCGGCTTGCCGCCGCCACCGGACTCGCGGAACGCGCGGACGAGGTCGGCGTCCGGCACGACCGTGCAGTAGCCGTCGCCGATGCGCCCGGCCAGCTCGGTGGCCTGCGGCCCGAACCCGGACACGTAGATCGGCACCGGCTCGGCCGGCACGGTGTAGATCCGGGCGTCCACCACGTCGTAGTGCTCACCGTGGTGGCTGACCGACTCGCCGCGCGCGCCCGCCGCGTGCAGCAGGCGGATGACCTCGACGGCCTCCTCCAGCATCGCCAGCCGCTGCCCGGCCGAGGGCCAGGGGTCACCGAGGATGTGCTCGTTGAGCGCCTCCCCCGAGCCCACGCCCAGCACGAACCGGCCGTCCAGCTGGACGGCGGCGGTCGCCGCGGCCTGCGCGATCACGGCCGGGTGCAGCCGGACGGTCGGGCACGTCACCGCCGTCGTGATCGGCAGGGAGACGGCCTCCGACAGGGCACCGATCACCGACCAGACGAACGGGCTCTGGCCCTGCGCGTCGTTCCAGGGGTGGAAGTGGTCCGAGATCCACAGCCGCTCGAAGCCGGCGCGCTCGGCCGCCCGGGCCTGGGCGACGAGCTCGCGAGGGCCGTACTGCTCGCAGGACAGGAAGTAGCCGATGGTCGTCATGCCGGCCGGTTACCCCGGCGGCCGGGCCCGCACACGAGCGTCCCCCACACCGGTGACTCACGTCGCCCCGGCGCGATCGGACGGTGATGCTTCCGCCGAGTGGATCGCCGGGCTGCGGGGTACCCACGCGACACATCGATCGAGAGGAACGCGTCATGGGACTTATCGTCGGCCTGCTGGTCGTCTGGGCCGTGCTGGTGGTGCTCGGGATCGCCATCAAGGGCCTGTTCTGGCTGATCATCGTGGGCGCGATCCTGTTCGTCGCGACCGGGGTGATCGGTTTCGTGCGGCGGAAGGCCGTCGGCAACCGGAGCTGACTCCTCATGCGGGCAGCGCCAGCAGCGCCAACGGCACGTGGTGCTGCCCGGCGTGGATGTCGCGGTCGCGCAGGCTGCCCTGGGGAACCGGGCGGGGGAAGGAGATCTTGACGACGTTGAGCGCCGGGATGCGGAAGATCTGCACCCCGGCGGCCGGGACGCCGTACAGCCGCGCGATCACGGTCTCGTTCAGGAACCCCTCATCGGCGGCGACGAGGTAACCCGCGTCGTCGCGCAGGAACACCTCCATGGTGACCCAGAACGGGCCCGCGTTCTTCGAACGCACCTCGGTCGCGAGGTCTTGCAGGGTGTCAGGCGAGGTGTCAGGCATCGACGCGGGCCTTCCGGATCGTGGTGCGGAACATCGTGGTCGGGGTCTCGGAGTCGACGACGTGGTTGAGCGCGAACTCGTACACCGGCCCGCGCTCGGTCTCGGCCGGCGAGGTCGGGAACGCGAGGCTCGGCAGGTACGGCATGTCCGCCGTCGGCAGGTGCAGCATCAGCGGGTTGGCGATCTTGGCGACGGCGGTCGCGGTGGCCTGGTCGGCGGCGTGCACCAGCAGCATGACGCCGACCTCGCGGGCCGGGGTGGTCGCGGGGTCCAGGTCTTCGAGGATCGCGTTGTGGCCGTAGAGCCGGACGTCGAACTCGTAGTCCTCCTCCCCCAGCGCGAGCGTCTGGTGCACGCGCTCGGTGAGCACCTTCTTCAGCAGCGCGGCCCAGTCCTCGATGCCGGCCAGGATGTCCGGGTCGCGGATGGCCGTGAAGGACATGGTTTCGTAGCCGGTGAGCCGGGCGCCTTCGAGCTTGATCGTGTGCTGCGCGGCGGGTTCGAACACCGAGCCCTCCACGCGCACGATCCGGTGGTCGACCTCGCGGTAGGTCGCGCGTGAGACGTCGAGGGTGCCGGCCGGCTCCCGCATCCGGAACGGGTTCGCGGTCTCGTAGAGCATGTGCGCGGCGACCGACGTCGGCGTGCACGACGCCGTGGGGTCGAGCGGCTCGATCGTGAAGCCGCCCTGGTCGATCCGCGCGAACACGCCGCCGGAGCGGGGGTTCGTCGTGCACTGGCCGCCGCACTCGACGATCTTGGCCGCGTGCCAGACCGGGCCGGGCGGGAGCCCTTTCAGCAGCGCGAAAGCGGCCGCGACGGCGGTGTCGGTGGCCCGCCCGGCCAGCACGACGTCGGCGCCCGCGCGCAGGGCCTCTTCGATGGGTTCGTGGCCCATCATTCCGACGACCCGCACGCAGCCGTCGAGGGTCGTGCGGTCGAGCGGCCCGAGCGGGGGCAGCGGGTGGATCACCCCCTCGGCCAGCCGGCGCCGGAGGTAGGCGGGGTCCTGCTCGCTGTGGATGGTGGCGACGGTCAGGTCGAGCCGGTCTTCGGCGAGGATCCCGGCGGTGATGTCCGCGAGCCAGTCGACGCCGCTGTCCGCCCCGCTGGTGCCGCAGGACCCGACGATGAGCGGGATGCGGGCCTTCGCCGCCGCGCGCAGCAGCAGGCGCATGTCGCGGGCGACCGCGGCGGTGGACGTCTTCGGGGTGCCGGACCCGAGGTAGTGGGGCCCGGAGTCGGTCGAGCCGCCGTCGACGGCGATGACGTCGGCGCCGAGCGCGAGGCCGCGTTCGACCGTTTCCGGGGCGAACCCCGCGCCGATCATGCCCGTGGGCACGAGGACGCCCACTGCCGTGTCGTTCACTGATCTCTCCTAGCTGTTACGGGGATACGGGGTTCGCCGCGCAGGGACGCGAGCAGTTCGTGCGCCGCCGCGATGGCGGTGGCACGCCGGGCTTCGGCGGTCTGGCCGGCGAGGTGCGAGTACACGGTGATGCCGGCCACCCCGCGCAGCGGACTGTCCGGCGGCAGCGGTTCCGACTGGGCGACGTCGAGGGCGGCACCGGCGAGCCGCCCCGAGGTGACGGCCTCGGCCAAGGCGGCTTCGTCGACGAGTGCCCCGCGCGCGGTGTTGACGAGGATCGCCGTGGGTTTCATCAGCGCCAGCGCGGCGGCGTCGACGAGGTGCCGGGTCCGCGCGGTCAGCGCGGTGTGCAGCGACACGTAGTCCGCTTCGCGCAACAACTCCGGCAGCTCGACGAACTCGACGCCGGGCGCACCGCCGTCCGGGTACGCGGTAGCGCACCGGATCCGCATCCCGAACGCCCGCGCGAGCGGGACGACGGCCCGGGCGGCCGGTCCGTGCCCGACGAGCCCGAGTGTGGCGCCGCGCAGCTCGTGGCCGCTCTGCCTGGGCCACCCGCCTTCGTGCACTCCCACGGCCGACTCGACCAGCCGCCGGGCGCCGGCCAGCAGCAGGGCGAGCGTGTACTCGGCGACGGCGTTGCTGTTGACCCCCGGCAGGTTGCTGACCCGGATGCCGAGCCGGACGGCGGCATCGACGTCGACCGAGTCGTACCCGACACCCGAGCGGACGACGGCCCGCAGCAGTGGTGCACGTTCGAGGACGTCCGCCGTCAACGGGTCGGTCGAGACGATGGCGCCGACCGCATCGCCCAGGGCGGCAGCGAGTTCGTCGCCACGCGCTCCCGTGCGGTAGCGGATTTCGTGCCCGGCGGCGGTGAGGATGGTGTCGGCCTCGTCGCCGGGGCGGGTGTAGTCGGTGGTGACCAGGATCGTGCTCACAACGCCGCCGCCTCTCGTTGGTGGACCGGCACCGCGGGGCCGCGAAGCGCAGAACGGCTGGTACCGCGAGCCGCGGCCGAAGTACCCGCGCCACGGCCGAAACCGACCTCGCGACCCACACCGGACAACGCCACCGCAGCCTCACCGCCGGGGCCGGTGTAGCCGGTGGTGACCAGAACCGTGCTCACAACGCGGCCGCCTCTCGTTGGTGGACCGGCACCGCGGCGCCGCGAAGCGCAAGACGACCGGCACCGCGAGCCGCAGCCCGAAGCACCCCGGCCGAAGCCGACCTCGCGACCCGCACCGGCCGACGCCACCTCGGCCTCACCGCTGGGGCGGGTGTAGCCGGCGGTGACCAGAGCCCTGCTCACAACACCACCCCCGTCTCGCTCGAAGACCGGCGCCGCAGGAGTTCTATGCGGACCACCGCCGCCAGGGCGAACACCGCGAGCAATGCGGCGTCGATCGGCATGAGGCGCCAGCCGGTCACGTCGACCATGCCGCCCACCGCCGCGGGGCCCAGGAAGCCGCCCGTGGCCCAGCCCACCGTGTACAGCGCGGTGTACGTGCCCAGGACCCGGCTGGACGGCGCCAGGTTCCACAGCACCACCGCGCCGTTGATCACGAAGCCGGCCGCGCCGATGGCGGCCACGCACAGGGCGACGATCGTCGCCGTGGGCGTGTGCAGGAGCGTGCCGATCGTCAGGGACACCACGAAGACCGTCGCGCCCATGGCCATCACCCGGACCCGGCCGATCCGCTCCGACAGCAGGGCCAGCGGGTACGCCGCGAGCAGGAACGCCACCCCGCTGGGCAGCGTGAGCCCGCCGGCGCTGCCGCGGGACAGGCCGAGCGCCTCGATGCCGTAGTTGGTGATCAGCGACCGGGACGCCGCCCACGCGGCGCCGAACAACAGGATCGCCAGGATCACCAGCAGCCGGGTGCGGTCGGTGTCACCGGCGATGTCCCGCAGGATGTCGCGCATGCGCGGTTTGGGCGTGTCCTCCCGCGCCGGTTCCCGGTCCTCCGCCACGGCTTCCCGGTAGGCGCGCGAGGTGCTGTCCCGGACCCGCCACACCAGCACCGCGGCGGACACGAGCATCAGGACCGAAGGCACCGAGAAGGCCAGCTTGGGGTGCGAGTCGACGAGGAACGTGCTGATCAGCGCCGAGACGATGATGGTGAGGCTGGACGCGATCTTCACCGCCGCGTTGGCCCGGCTGCGGCGCTCCGGGCGGATGAAGTCGGGCAGCAGCGCCTCCCCCAGCGGCTTGAAGCTGTTCGCCACCAGCGCGTAGGCGAACATCAGCGCGATCAGCGCCGGCAGCGACGACGCGAGCGGGATCGTGGCGAACAGGACGGCGGCGATCGGCATGCCGGCGGCCAGGTACGGGATCCGCCGGCCCCAGCGGGTGCGGGTGTTGTCCGACCGGTTGCCGATCCAGGGCTGGATGAACAGGCCCAGCACGTTGTCCATGCCCATCAGCAGCCCGATGACGGCGGCGCTGCCGACGTGCTCGCGCAACAGCGGTGGCACCTGCGCGTCGTAGAAGTTCCACGTCGATTCCTGGGCGAAGACGGCCAGCGCGACGTAGAACGTGATGCGCCGCCCGCTCTTCCGCCCCCTCGGGGTGTCCACTGTGGTCATCGCAAGTCCTCCGGGGGCCGCGGCCGCTTCGTCGCGTCGGCGCTGTCGTCACCCTAGAGATGCTATAGCAAAACTGTCAACGGTGGCATAACGGGATGCCATGGCTCGGTTAAGGTAAGGACATGAATCAGCAGTCACCGGCCGCCCCGGTGGCGGAGACGCTCGCCGACCGCACCTACCGCGCGGTTCAGGACGCCATCGCCGCGGGCGACCTGCGCCCGGGCGAGAAGGTCACCGAACGGGGCCTGGCCGAACGCTTCGCCGTCAGCCCCACCCCGGTCCGCGAAGCGATCCGGCGCCTGGAGCAGGACGGCCTCATCGAGCGCGCCGGGCCGCGGACGGTGGTCGTCGCGATGATCGGGGACGCCGCGATCCGGGACCTGGCCGAGGTGGAGGTCGCCCTGCGCGGGCTGGTCGCGCGCTTCGCGGCCCGGCACGCGACGAAGGGTCACCTGGTCCGGCTCGACGCGCTCCTCGACACCGCCGACGACCTGGTGATCGTCATGCGCCAGCGGCACGCCGACGGGCAGCGCGTCGAGAACTACGTCCACACCCTGCTCGACGTCTTCCAGCGGTTCAACGACGAGGTGAGCGCGTGCGCCGGCAACCCGGTGCTCGTGCGGCTGCTGGAGCAGAGCCGGGTGTTCTCCCGCGCCGAGCGGCGCAGCCGCCTGATCGAGCACGTGCTGGCCGACGACCGGTTCGGGCTCGACCGCTACTCCGGCCACCGCGCGCTGGTCCGCGCCCTGCGCGCCGGCGACGCGGCCACCGCGGAGGAGCTCGTCATGGCGGACGCCCGCGGCGGCCTCGACGACCTGCTCCGCTCACCCGAGCGGCCCGGCTGATCAGGCGGAACGAACGCGGCCGTCAACAGCGGCGCCCGCGCCGGCCATAAACGCCGTCCGCCGGCCCTGTGACATTTTCACGATACTTGTTCGCGTTTTCGGGAAATTGCGATAATACCGGTGAGTATGTATGATCCACAGTGGATCCCGCATATCGTGCTCCTGGTCACCACGGACACACAGTCAACCGGTTGGAGAATTCCCATGGCGCAAAAGGTCCTCGTCGAGATGCTGGACGACCTCGACGGCAGCCCCGCCACCCACACCATTCCCTTCGGCCTCGACGGCGTCAGCTACGAGATCGACCTCTCCGACGACAACGCCACCGCCCTGCGCGGGGAACTCGCGCGGTTCATCGCCGCGAGCCGCAAGACCGGCGGCCGGAAGGTGCGCGTTGCCACCGGGCAGTCGACGGCGAGCAGCGCGGACCGCGAGCGTTCACGCGCGATCCGCGCCTGGGCCGGGGAAAGCGGCTACGAGGTCTCCGAGCGCGGCCGCCTCTCCTCCGAGATCGTCACCGCCTACGACGAGGCGCAGCGACAGGCCGCCGAGCCCGTCGCGGCCCGCAAGCGCACGCCGCGCAAGAAGGTCGCCGCCGTGAAGAAGTAAGGCATGACAGCCGTTCAGCGGCGCGGCCATGGGCCATTCCGCGTAATCGACGCCGTTTCGAGCGGGAAATCGGTCCGGTCGGCGCCGCCCGGATTCACCGATACCGCGCCGGAATGATGACTACCCGGCGGTCGATGTCCGGCTCGCGGCACCCGCGGCCGCGATCAGGGCGAGCGCGAACAGCACGTAGGAGGCGACCAGCCCGCCGGTGGTGCCGGCCGAGCTCAAGGTGCCGCCGGCCGCACGGCCCAGGAGCTGGCCGACGCATTCGGCCGTGATGACCGCGGTCGCCAGCTCCGTGGCCGTGAATCCGCTCGAACCCGCGGTCGTCGCCCGGATGTACAGGCTGGGGTACGCGAGCCCGACGCCGATCCCGGCCACGGTCCACGCGCCCAGGACGACGCCGAACGAGCCGCCGGTGGCCAGCTCGACCGCCGGTACGGCCGTGCCGAGCGCGGTCAGGCTCAGGCCGGCGACCGGAAACGCCGACGTGCACCGCGTGACCAGGAGGCTCGTCACCGCCCACCCCAGCGGGGCGGCGCTCAGCACGACCGCCGCCTGCCCGAGGCTCATCCGGAACCCGCTCGTCAGCAGCACGGTGATCAGGCTGTCCGCGCCGAAGTAACCGGCCGCGAACAGCACCATCGCCCCGAGCGCGGCGGGTGTCCCCCGCCGCAGGCGCGCGGTTCCCGCGGGCAGGATCGCGACCGTCCCCGCCACCGTGAGCACCGCGCCGGCGATCGCGAGCGGCCACCACCCCGCGCTCAGCACGACGCACGCCGCGCCCAGCGGCACCGACAGCGTCCGGCCCAGCGGACGCGGCGCGGCCTCGACGGGCGGGTCGTCGCGGACGGCGCGCACGACCAGCAGCCGTCCGAAGAGGACGAACGGCACCGGCACCAGCAGGGTCCAGCGCCACCCGACGAGGTGTTCCAGGCCCAGCGTCGCGGCCGGACCGGCCAGGGCGGGCACGATCCACATCGCCGACGACGCCGCGACCACCCGGATGCGCAGCCGTTCGTCGAGGTGCCGGATCGCCGAGCTGATCCCGAACACCGCCAGCAGGCCGCCGGCCAGGCCGCTGGTGAACTGCCCCAGCGCGAACACCCACGCCGCCTGAGCGGACGCGGCCAGTGCGAGCCCGCCGAGGTAGGCGAGCATGCCGGCGGCCAGGGTGCGCCGCGGCCCCAGCCGGCCCAGTACCCGGCTCGCCAGCGGGAGCGCGACGAACAACCCCAGTGTCGAACCGGCGATGAGGAGCCCGAGCCGGCCCCGCGCGTCCAGGTCGTCGGCGACGACGGGCAGCAGCGTGGACGCGACGAACCCGGTCACGGCGGCCGCGAACTCGAGCGCGACGATCCCGGCGGCGAGCACCGGCGGGGCACCTCTCACGTGTACAGCTCTCGGTCGTACCGGTTGATCTGCACCCACACGCCGTCGGGATCCCGGACGCGCAGCGAGAAGCCGAAGCCTTCGTCGGTCACCGGGCCGGGCTCGAACCCGGCCGCCCGCAAGCGATCCGCGACGTCCTCCAGCGGCTCGTCGGCCTCGAACGCCAGCTCGCACCGGCCGGCGTCCTCGGCGGCCGCGCGGTGCAGGGCCAGCGTGCCGCCGTCGGCGGGCAGCTCGATCCAGCCGCCGGGACGCGACGCCGGCCCGCTCTCCAGGCCGAGGGCCCGGTAGAACCGCGTCAGGGCTTCGACGTCCGCGCTGTAGCGGATCGGCAGCACGCGCATCACGATCGCTCCTCACCGCGTCGCAGGTACTCCTCGAGCGCGTGCTCGACGAACGCCGAGAGCGACTCGTCCGCGTCGACGGACGCGTGTTTGACCCGCCTGATGAGCTCGGGCGGCAGGTAGACGCTGAACTGCCGTTTGACGGCTTGAGTCATGCCCGCATGCTAGCATGCCTTCATGCCCGCTTATGGGCATCGCCTCGACGTACGGACGTTCCACAATGGACTCGCGCCCGATTCCGGGGCAGCGCTTCGCTTTGCACAATCCTTGATCTCCCCGCGACGCCCTGGGCACCCTGATCCGGCCGGCTCCCGCGGCGTGATCCCGGCGACTGGGGGCACGTCAACGTCGACCACGTGATCCAGACCGACCACCCCGAGGTGCCGCCGGCGAACACCCAGCCGTTGTACGGCGAAACGTGGCGGCCGCGGGTTCTCCTGCTCCCGCTGCTTCCTGCCCAACGCCGGGGGCATCACCCTCGCCGCGGCCGGCCGGCCGGTCGACGTCCACCCCGTGACGGTGCACCCGCTGCGGTCGATGTGGGGATGACCCGTCTTGTAGTGAAGACTACAACTCTTGCGCAACTTGAGGGATACGCTACGATGTAGTCATTCCTACAAGGGAGCCGTCGGCTGATATGGACACTACAGAGCTGTCGCTCCAGGACCGCATCACCGGGCGGCTGGCGCTGCTGCCCGCCGCCGAGCGGAAAGTCGCCGAGTACCTGCGGAACCACGGCCCGGACGCGATCTTCGCCACCGCCGGGCAGATCGCGGCCGCCACCGGGACCAGCGACGCCACCGTCGTGCGGACCGCGCGGTCGCTGGGCTACACGGGCCTGCTGGAGCTGCGGCACAGCCTGACCCGGCAGGTCGTCCGGGCCACCAGCCCGGCACCCCCGCCCGGGCCCGAAGGATCCCTGCTGACCCACGTCTTCGCCGAAGCCACCCGGCGGCTCGCCGACACCCTGCGGCTCACCAGCGCGTCGACGTTCGACACGGCCGTCGACGTGCTCGCCGGGGCCCGGGAGGTGCTCGCCTTCGGCATCGGGCCGTCGGAGACCGTGGCCGCCTACCTCGCGCTGCGGCTGCGGCGCCTCGGCCGGCGGGCCCGCGCGACCGGGGCCACCGGCTTCCGGCTGGCCGACGACCTGCTGGAACTCGCACGCGGCGACGTCGTCGTCCTCTACTCCCCCAGCCGGCTGCTCGCGGAGATCGACGTCGTGCTCGACCACGCCGCCGCGGTCGGCGCCCGGGCGGTGCTGATCTCCGACTCCCTGGGTCCCGTGTTCGCCGACCGCGTGCACGTCACCCTGGCCGCCGCGCACACCCCGACCGGCGCCACCGGCGAAGGCCTGCCGTCCCAGGTGCTCACCGACGCCCTCGTGCTCGGCGTGCGCGCGAAGGACGAAACCCGCGCCACCGAACGCGCCGAGCTGCTGACCGGGCTGCGGTCGGAGCTCAGCCAGACTGGCGGCCGCCGCCGTACAACCCAGCCCCCGCACCGGAAAGAGAGCCCATGAGCGCGACGACCGACGAGATCGGCCGCGTCGAAGCGAGCACCGCGCACAACTACCACCCGCTGCCCGTCGTGCTGACCGAAGGTCGCGGCGCCTGGGTCACCGACATCGACGGCCGGCGCTACCTCGACCTGCTCGCCGGGTACAGCGCGCTGAACTTCGGCCACGGCGACGAGGAACTGCTGTCCGTGGCCCACGAGCAGCTCGACCGGCTGACGCTGACCAGCCGCGCGTTCCACCACGACCGGCTCGCCACGTTCGGCACCGAACTCGCGGAGCTGGCCGGGATGGACCTCGTGCTGCCGATGAACACCGGCGCCGAGGCCGTGGAGACGGCGATCAAGGTCGCCCGGAAATGGGGCTACACGGTCAAAGGCGTGCCGGCGGGCCGTGCGCGGATCGTGGTGGCGGGCGGCAACTTCCACGGCCGCACCACCACGATCGTGAGCTTCTCCGACGATCCGGACGCCACCGCGGACTTCGGCCCGTTCACGCCGGGCTTCGACACCGTCCCGTTCGGCGACGCCGAAGCCTTGCGCGCCGCCCTCACGGAAGACACGGTCGCCGTGCTGATCGAGCCCGTGCAAGGGGAAGCGGGCGTCGTGCTGCCGCCGGACGGCTACCTCGCCGACGTCCGCGCAGCCTGCACCACGCACGACGTCCTGCTGATCGCCGACGAGATCCAGTCCGGGCTCGGCCGCACCGGACGCACCTTCGCGTGCGAGCACTTCGACGTCGTCCCGGACGTCTACCTGCTGGGCAAGGCGCTCGGCGGCGGCCTGGTCCCGCTGTCCGCGGTGGTGTCGCGCCGGGACGTCCTCGGCGTCCTGCGGCCCGGCCAGCACGGCAGCACCTTCGGCGGCAACCCGCTGGCCTGCGCCGTCGGCACGGCCGTGGTCCGCAAGCTCGCGACCGGCGAGCCGCAACGCCGGGCCGCGGAACTGGGCACGATCTTCGCCGAGCTGCTCAAAGACCTCCCAGCGGTCCGCGAGGTGCGCACGCTCGGCCTCTGGGCCGGGGTCGACGTCGTCGGGCGCAGCGGGCGCGACGTCTGCGAAGGCCTGCTCCGCCGGGGCGTGCTCGCGAAGGACGCCCACGGTTCGACGATCCGGCTCGCACCCCCGCTGGTGATCGAGGAGGCGGACCTGCGTCAGGCCGTCGCCCACCTGGCCGACGAGCTGCGCGCGTGACCGAGTACCGGGATTTCCTGCGTGGGCACGCGGAAATCGGCACCGAAGACGGCTGGCTCGTGCCGCGCCGGCTGCCGTCGGGGCCGCTGCACCCGCGCCTGGACACCGTCGCCCGCATGCCCGCCGGGGTCCGCCTGGAGTTCGAAACCGACGCCACCGGCTTCTCGTGGGACGTCGTCGGCGAAGGCGACTGGGACGTCGTGGTCGACGGCAAGCTGGTGCGCCGGTCGCGCGAGGTCCGCGTCGACGACCTTCCCGAGGGCCGCAAGCAGGTGCGGATCTGGCTGCCGCAGTCGAGTCACGTCCGGCTCGGCGAGTTCCGCGTGAACGGGGAGCTGACGCCGGTGCCGGAAGGGCCGAAGTGGCTGGCCTACGGCAGTTCCATCACCCAGTGCCGGCGGGCCGCCGGGCCGTCCGAGACGTGGCCCGCGCTGGTGGCGACGAAACTCGGGTGGTCGTTGCGCTGCCTGGGGTTCGCCGGGGAATGCCACCTCGACCCGGCCGTGGCGCGCTACATCCGCGACACCGGAGCCGACGTGATCAGTCTCTGTGTCGGCGTCAACATCCACGGCGCCGCAACGTTTTCCCCGCGTTCGCTCGGGCCCGCGCTGGAGGGGTTCGTGCGCACGATCCGGGACGGCCACCCGGACACCCCGATCCTGCTGACCACGCCCCTGCACGCCCCGGACCGCGAGGACCAGCGCAACGCGCTCGGGCTGACCCTCGCGGACGTCCGGGCCGAGGTCGCGGCCGCCGCGCACGGCCTGCCCGTGCTGGACGGCCCGTCCGTCTTCGGCCCGGACGACGCCCACCTGCTCGTCGACGGCCTGCACCCGGGTGCCGACGGCTACCGCCTGCTCGCCGAGCGGCTGCGGCCGCACCTGGCGGCACTTCTGACCGGAAGGCCCTCATGAGAATCCTCGTCCTGCCGGGTGACGGCATCGGCCCCGAGATCACCGCCGCCACCCTCGACGTCCTCACCGCCGCCGACGCCCTGCTCGGCCTCGACCTGGCCTTCGAGACCCACGACATCGGCCTCGCGTCGCTGGCCGCGGCCGGCACCACGCTGCCCGCCGAAGTGCTGACCCGGATCCCGCAGGTCGACGGCGTGCTGCTCGGCCCGGTGTCGCACTACGAGTACCCGCCGCGCGTGGACGGCGGCATCAACCCGTCGGCCGAGCTGCGCACGGTGTTCGAGCTGTTCGCCAACATCCGGCCGTGCCGCTCGCGCGCCGGGCTGAGCCTGCTGCGCTCCCCGATGGACCTGGTGATCGTGCGGGAGAACACCGAAGGCTTCTACGCGGACCGCAACATGCACGCGGGCAACGGCGAGTTCATGCCCGGCCCCGATCTCGCGCTGGCGGTCCGCAAGGTCAGTGCGCAGGCGTCCGAGCGGGTGGCCGTGGCCGCGTTCGAGCTGGCGCGCGGGCGGCGGCACAAGGTGACCGCGGTGCACAAGGCCAACGTGCTCAAGCTGTCCGACGGCCTGTTCCTGCGCGAGGTCCGGGCGGTCGCCGAGCGGTATCCCGACGTCGAGCTGGACGAGCTGATCGTCGACGCCGCCGCCGCATTGCTGATCCGCACGCCGGACCGGTTTGACGTCGTGGTCACCACCAACATGTTCGGCGACATCCTGTCCGACGAGGCGTCCGAGCTGTCCGGCGGCCTCGGCCTGGCCGGGTCGGTCAACGCGGGTCACGACCTGTGCGTCGGCCAGGCCCAGCACGGGTCCGCGCCCGACATCGCCGGGCTCGGCGTCGCCAACCCGACGTCGCTCGTCCTCTCCGCCGCGATGCTGCTCGACTGGCGCGGCCGCCGCGACGGCGATCCCGGCCTGGTCAAGGCGGCCGAGCTGATCGTCGCCGCCGTCGACGCCGTGCTCGACGACCCCGCCACCCGCACCCGCGACCTCGGCGGCGCACTCGGCACCGCCGCGTTCGCCGAAGCCGTCGTCCGCACCCTGAACAAGACTGGAGTCCGATGATCCTGTCCGTCGATCCGGCGAGCGGCGTCGAGCTGGCCCGGTTCACCCCGCACTCCCCCGCCGAGGTCGACGCCGCGCTCGACGCGGCCGCCGGTGCCCAGGCCCGCTGGCGCACCCTCGACGTCACCGAGCGGGTCGGTCTGCTGCGTGAGCTGGCCCGCGTGCTGCGTGCGGGCAAAGAAAAGTACGCCCGGCTGATCACCGCGGAGATGGGCAAGCCGCTCGCCGAGGCCGAAGCCGAGATCGAGAAGTGCGCGGTGACGTGCGAGCACTACGCCGAGCACGCGCCGGCGTACCTCGCCGACCGGCCGGTCGTGTCGAACGCCAGCGAGAGCAAGGTCGTCTACGACCCGCTCGGCGTAGTGCTGGCCGTGATGCCGTGGAACTACCCGTTCTGGCAGTTCTTCCGCTTCGCCGCGCCCGCGCTGGCCGCGGGCAACGGAACGATCCTCAAGCACGCGGGCACCGTCCCGCAGTGCGCGTTGGCCATCGCGGAGGTGCTCCGCGACGCCGGTGCGCCGGCCGGGCTGTGCGCCACACTGCTGGTGGAGGCGGACGCGGTGGCCGGGCTCATCGCCGACGACCGGATCGCCGCGGTCACGTTCACCGGGTCCACCCAGGTCGGCACGATCATCGCCGCGCAGGCCGGCGCGGCGCTGAAGAAGCAGGTGCTCGAACTCGGCGGGTCCGACCCGTTCGTGGTGCTGGCCGACGCCGACGTGCCGGCCGCCGCGGCGACGGCCGTGCGGGCGCGGTTCGTCAACGGCGGCCAGAGCTGCGTCAACGCCAAGCGGTTCATCGTCGAAGACGCCGTGGCCGACGAGTTCGTCGAGGCGTTCACCACCGCGGTCGCCGCGTTGCGGATCGGACACCCCGGCTCGCCGGGCACCGACCTCGGCCCGCTGGCCCGCGAGAACCTGCGCGCGACGCTGCACGACCAGGTCGAACGCAGTGTGGCCGCCGGGGCGAAGCTGCTGCTGGGCGGGGAAGTCGTCGACGGACCGGGGTTCTTCTACCCGCCGACGGTGCTCGACCACGTCACGCCGGGGATGGCGGCCTTCGACGAGGAGACGTTCGGGCCGGTCGCGGCGATCACCCGCGTCACCGACGTCACCGAGGCGATCGCGCTCGCCAACCGGACGGAGTTCGGGCTCGGCGCGGCGCTGTGGACCCGCGACCTCGGCCGTGCCGCCCACCTCGTCCGGGAGCTGGACGCGGGCGCGGTGTTCGTCAACGGCCTGGTCGCCTCCGACGCGCGGCTGCCGTTCGGCGGGATCAAGAAGTCCGGGTACGGCCGGGAGCTGGGCGCGGAGGGCATCCAGGAGTTCGTCAACACCAAGACCGTGTGGACCGGCCCGGCCGCACCACCGGCCGGGTTTCCAGCCTCCGTGCTGCGGCCTGCTGCGTTGCCGGCGCACAACCGCGGCGGCGGCGCGAGCACCGTGCCGCTGGTGACCCGGGCGATCGGCGCGCGGGTGTTCCTGAACGGCACCACGGCGTTCGAGGGCGGCGCGGGCATCCCGCTGCACACGCACAACTGCCCGGAGAGCGTCGTGATCCTCGACGGCGAGGCGATCGCCGAGATCGACGGCGTCGAGCACCGGCTGTCGCGCTGGGACACGACGTACGTCGACGCGGGCACGCCGCACCGGTTCCGCAACGCGTCGGCGACCGAGCCGATGCGGATCCTGTGGACCTACGCCTCGGTGGAGGCGACCCGCACGATCGTCGAAACCGGCGTCACGACCCGCGTCGACGCCGAGTCCCGCTGACGAAGCTGGGTAGGCTGCGCTCCGTGAGCGACGACGGAAGTGAGCCGCTGGCCGACCGGATCGGCCGGCGGATCGGGGACCTCTCGGCCGCCGAGCGGCGCGTCGCCGAGTACCTGTGGAAGCACCCGGGGATGATCGTGCTGTCCACGGCGGGCGAGCTGGGCGCGCTGAGCGGGACCAGCGACGCGACCGTCATCCGCACGGTCAAGGCCCTCGGCTACTCGGGCCTGCCCGAGCTGAAGCGCGCGGTGGGCCGGGACGTCGTCTCCGACACCCCGGCCGCCCGGCTGCGCAAGCGCGTCGAGCAGGCCGGCGACGACACGACGTCCCTGCTGGACGAGCTGCTCGCCGAGTCCGTCGACCGCCTCACCGAAACCCGCAGGCTGCTGTCCGAACCGGCCTTCACGGCGGCGGTCGAGCTGCTGGCGGGCGCGAACACGGTGCTCGGCTACGGCCTGGGCGTCTCGGAGCTGCCGGTGCGCTACCTCGCGACCCGCCTGCAGCGTCTGGGCCGGCGGGCCCGCAGCACATCGGCGACGGGCTTCCGCCTCGCCGACGAACTCCTCACCATCGAGGCGGGCGACGTCGTGGTGCTGAACGCACCGGAGCGCCTGCTACCGGACATGACGACGCTGGTCCGCCACGCGCGGTCCTCCGGAGCGGGCGTCCTGCTGCTCACGGACTCACTGGGCGCCACTTTGGACAGTCAGGTCGACGTCACGCTCACGGCAACACGCTCGCCGAGCGGCCTCACGCAGGAGGGCCTGAGCACGACGCTGGTCTTGGACTGCCTGCTGCTGGCGATCGCCAAAAAAGACCCCAGCTCAGTCTCGGCGAACACAGAACTGCTGGCGTCCCTGCGGGAACGCCTGGTCCCGGGCGCCCCCCGCCCCCGCCGCCCCTGACGCTCCGCCGCCCCTGGAAAGTCCGTGAATGCCACATTCACGGACACTATGTCCCTCAATGTGCCATTCACGGACTTGAGCGGCGGCCCCTCACGCTCCCCACGCGCAGGCAGGTCCCGGCCGCCCCGAAGTCCGGCACGCCCACCCCGCCGGGGCCGACGGCGACCTCACCCGAGGCCACCGCCTCATCGGAGCCACCTCGCCGCAGCGGCAGCTGCTGAAGCTGGGGCGGCGGGGGTCGCGGCGGCTGGCCCACCTCGCTCATGGCTCCCGCGGCCGGAGCTGCCGCGGCTCCGCCAAGATCTGGCTTCCCGCCTCGCCGCACCGGACAGCCCGAAGTCCGTGAATGCCACATTCACGGACACTATGTCCCTCGATGTGGCATTCACGGACTTCGGCACTGCCGGACCCTCACGACCGCCGCGCGCAGGCAAGGTCCGGGTGGCCCGAAGTCCGGCACAGCGACGGGTCAGCGGCCCATCTCCAGTGAGCGGTCTCGGGCCGCGACCACTGCGGCCATCACCGCTGCTCGGAAGGCGCTGCTCTCCAGTTCCTGGATCGCCGTGATCGTCGTGCCGCCCGGGCTGCAGACCGCCGCGCGTAGCTGGGCCGGGTCGGCGTCCGGCTCGCCCAGCATGCGGCCCGATCCCGCCGCCGTTGCGAGGACCAGCTCCGCCGACAACGGCCTTGGGAGGCCCGCGAGGACTCCGGCGTCGATCATCGCCTCGGCCAGCAGGGCGAAGTACGCCGGGCCGCCACCCGATAGCGCCGTCACGGTGTCCAGCTGGCTCTCCTGCACCGCGACGACCCGGCCCAGCGGCGCCAGCAGCGTCTTCACGCGGTCGAGGTCGGCAGCACCGGCGTACCGGCCGGCGCTGATCGCGATCGTGCCCGCGCCCACCGACACCGGCAGGTTCGGCATGCTCCGCACCACCACCGGCTCGCCCGGCAGCCGCGCCTCGATGCTCGACGTCGGCGTCCCGCCCACCGCCGACACGATCAGCTGCCCCGGCGTCACCAGCGAAGCCAGCTCGTCAAGGAGCGCGGTGAAGTGGTACGGCTTCACCGTGATCAGCAACGTCTCCGCCTTCGGCACGGCCTCGGCCAGCGAAGTCACCGTGACGTCGTAGCGCGAACGCAGGTACTCCGCTCGCGCCGGAGCCGGCTCGACGACGGTGATCTCGGCAGTGGCGCCGCCGGCGAGCAGGCCGGCCAGGAGCGCTTCGCCCATGTTGCCGCCGCCCACAATGGTCGTGGTCATCGCAGTACGAACCCCGTTCCCAGGTCGTCGGCCGGATCGAGGCCGAAGGAGCATTCGCCGGTCTGGTACGCCGTGCCCTCGATTTCGGTGGCCACCGCACCCGAAACGGCGGTCGAGACGACGCGCCCGGTGAACGTCGTCCCGATGATCGAGTCGTGGGTCAGGACGGCGCCGGCGGGCAGCCGGCCGTCGGCGGCCAGCAGCGCGAGCCGCGCGGAAGTGCCGGAACCACAAGACGAACGGTCGGCCTGACCGTCGGCGAACACCGTGATGTTGCGCTGGTGCGGACCCGCGGGCGTGTCCCCGAAGTCGTCGTAGATCATCGTCGCGTAGACGCCGCTCAGGCGGCTGTCGCCGGCGTGGGTGGCCCACGCGGTCGCGTCCAGGGCCCACTTGATCTCACGACCGGCGGCGACCAGCTCGGCGTAGTGCTCCGGAACCACGCGCAGCCCCAGCGCCGCCGCCGGGACCGACGCGTAGATGGCGCCGCCGTAGCTGACGTCGACGCGCACCGGGCCACGCTTCGTCGGCACCTCGACGTCCCGGCCCATCACGTAGGCATCCACGTTCCGGAACGACACCCGCTGCACCACACCGTCCACACAGGACACCGCCGCCGTCACCCGGCCGGACGGGACGTCCATGACGACGTCGGTGACGCCGTCCGGGGCCGCGGAAACCCGGCCGGTGCGGACCGCCCACGCACCGAGCGCGATGGTGCCGTGGCCGCACGCCGTCGAGTAGCCGTCCTTGTGCCAGAACAGGACGCCGAACTCGGCGCCGTCGTCGTCGGGCGGCACGAGGAAGCAGCCGTACATGTCGGCGTGCCCACGCGGTTCGCGCACCAGCAGCTGCCGGACGGCGTCGATCTCGGGCGACGACTGGGCGGCCGCGCGCCGTTCGAGCACCGTCGTCCCCGGGATCTCCGGTACTCCGGACGTCACGATCCGGAACGGCTCGCCGGCGGTGTGGTAGTCGGTTGTCGTGATCATGGCTCTCCCAGGATGGTCGCGAGCAGGTCGAGACCGATGTTCCGCCCGGAGACGACCAGCACGATCGGCCTGTCGGCGGGGACGAGACCTTCGCGCAGCGCGGCCAGCGTGGTCGCCGACGCGCCCTCGGCTACCAGCCCGGCCGTCGCGACGAGTTCCCGCACCGACCGCCGGATGGTCTCCTCGGGCACCGAGACCATCGCCACTCCGCAGTCCCGGACGATGCCAGGCGTGGCGGACGTCGGTTCGAGGTTGCCGTCGAGCCCGTCCGCGATGGTCTCCCCCATCGGCACGGACACCACGTGACCAGTGGAAACAGCCGTCGACAAGGCCCGGCAGGCGGCGGCTTCGACGCCGATCACGCGGACGTCCTGCGACGCGCGACGCGCGGCCAGCGCCACTCCCGACAGCAGGCCGCCGCCCCCGGCCGGGACGACGACCGTGAAGTCCTCGGCCAGGTCCGCCGCGACCTCGGTCAGCAGCGTGCTCTGCCCGGCGATGACGTGCAGGTCGTTATACGCCGAGACGTACTGCCCGCCCGCGGTGGCGAGGTCGAGCGCGTGCCGCTCGGCGCCGTCGAAGTCGTCGCCCTCGAGGACGAGGGTGATCGGATATCGGCGCAGGGCCTCGATCTTGACGCGGGCCGCGCTCGTGGGCACGACCACGGTCGCGTCGACCGAGAGCAGCCCCGCGGCGTAGGCGATCCCCTGGGCGTGGTTGCCGACCGACGCCGTGACGACCGGCTGGCCCGCGTACGCCGTCAGCGCGGCGATCGCGCCGCGGATCTTGAACGACCCGACGGGTTGCGCGCCTTCGTACTTCAGGTACACGGGCACGTCGAGCCCCGCGTGGTGGAACGGGATGAGCGGCGTCGGCGCGAGGTGGCGGGTCACCGCCTCCCACGCGCGGTCGAGGTCGGTGTCCAGCACCGGTGCGGTCATGGTCCTCCTTCGGACGAGGTCAGGCGCGGGCCGTGCCGCGGGCCGGCGGGAGGACCGTCGGCCCGGAGTTGACGTTCACCCGGTGCTCGAGGACGACGGCGTCGCCCTCGAATCGCAGCGTGAGCCGGTCGATGAACGGCCCCTCCAGGAAGTGCCAGGTCAGGTCCAGCACGTCGCCGGTCCACGTCGCGCCGGCCAGGATCGGCGCCGCGTCGTCCTGGTACGAGTGGTGCAGCCGCCCGACGCTGACGCCGGTGCGCTGCCGGACCCACTTCTCCAGCCCGTGGTCGAGGGTGTGCGTGCCCCGGTCGTCCTCGATCCGCAGCCGCACGGCATCCGCCGTCGCCTCGACCGACACCGAGCGGACGCCCTGGTCGTTGGGCTCGAAGTCGTACGTGCGCACGAAAGCGGGCCGCTCCCCCGGCGAGGCGAGCGGCTCGGGTTCGCGGGCCTGCTCGACCCGGCGGTCGACGTTTACGGCCGGTTCCGCGAACGCCCGACGGAACGCTTCGCGCAGCATGCGCGGCAGATCGTGGTACGACGGATCCGGCATCGCGCCGGTGATCACGACGACGGCGTCCTGGTCCGGGAAGACCATGCACTCCTGGCCGAACAGGCCCGACGCGGCGTAGCTGCCGTCCGCGGACGTCCAGAACTGGTAGCCGTACCCGGAGTTCGCGACGGCGTCCGGCCCGGCGGGCAGCAGCTCCTGGCCGTTCCACTCGCCGCTGACCGCGCGCGGCACGTGCGTCGCCGACGCCTTGCGCACCCAGCCCGCCGGCAGGACGCGCTCGCCCTGCCAGACACCGTCCTGCAGGTACAGCACGCCGAACGACAGGAGGTCCCGCGGCCGCAGCGACAAGCCGTTGCCGCCGCTGGACACGCCGTCCGGGTCGCGTTCCCAGTCGTGGTCGGTGATGCCGAGCGGCTCGAACAGGCGGGGCCGCAGGTACTCGTCGACGGGCTCGCCCGCGACCTTCTGCACGATGGCCGACAGGACGTGGCTCGTCGTGCTGCTGTAGCGGAAGGTGCGGCCCGGGCGTTCGACGACCGGCTCTTCGAGAAACTCACCGGCCCAGCCGGTCTTGCGCAGCCGGGTCGTCGCGCCGGAGAGGCCGCGTGCGTGCCCGGTGCGCATGGTCAGCAGGTCCCGCACGCGCATCCGGCTCAGGTTCTCCCCCGGCTCCCGCAGCTCGAAGAAGTCCGCCACCGGGTCTTCGAGGTCAAGCAGCCCTTCCGCCTCGGCGAACCCGACAGCGGTGGCGGTGAAGCTCTTGGTGGCCGAGTGCAGCTTGTGCTTCAGCTCCGGTTCGTGCGGCCACTGCCACAGGTCGAGCGTCGTAGCGCCGCCCTGGTGCACGAGCAGCGAGTGCACGCGCATCCCGCGCGTGGCGAGTTCGTCCAAAAAGGACTCGACGGCGCTCATCGGGTGCTCTCGACCGTGCTCAGCAGCCCGCCGACGAAGTCCTGCACCACCGGGATCACCTCGCTGCCCTTGTGCCCGACGCCGGGGACGACGTCCCAGCGCACCGCGATCCCCTGCGAGACGAAGTTGTCGCGCAGGGTCTGCAGCCGCTCGACCCGGGTGCTGCCGGTGTCGGCGACGCCGTCCATCCAGTTCGGGCCGCCGGGGTTGTTGATCTCCCAGGTCTCGACGTCCGCGGAGCCGACGACCAGCTGCACCGGCACCGCACGCAGGGCGTCGAGGTCGATCCGGATGCCGAAGCGCTCCTCGAACCCACCGGTGCCGAGCCACCACGGCAGCGTGTCGTCGAGCTGGGTGATGCGTCCGGGCGCGCCGATCGAGACGCCGGCGAGCCGGTCCGGGTGAGCGTAGAAGAACCGGTGCGCGAACTGCCCGCCGCCGGAGAAACCGTGGAGGTAGAAGCGTTCCGTGCGCGTGTTGAACCGGGCGCCGACCTCGTCGACGATGTGCAGCAGCTCCTCGTCGAAGCGGACGCCGCGGTACTCCAGGAACTTGTAGCTGTGCAGTTCCCCCGGTTCCATCAGCCCGGCCGGGAACAGCGGGGTGAGGATCACGCAGCGGTGGTCGATCGCGAACTGCTTCCACAGGTCGCGGTAGAGCTCGGCGGACCGCCCGGTGCCGTGCTGGATGACCACGAGCGGCAGCGGTTCGGCGTCCGGCGTGTGGTCCTTCGGCACGTACAGCGCGTAGAACAGGCGCTGGTCGTGCTGCGAGGCGAAGAACGGGGTGCCGCCGACGAAGTGGGCGCGCTCGGAGGCGAGTTCGGACATGGAGAGCAGTCCTCCTGGACGTTGTGGGGTCAGTATTCGGCGGCGGGCACGGGTGCCGCGGACCGCGCGAGGCGTTCGCTCACTTTCGCCGTGGTGACGAAGGAAACCGCGAGCAGCAGGGCCAGCAGGACGCCGATCCCGACGATGCCGCCGCTGAGCGTCGGATCGGGGTCACCGGCCTCGACGCGGGCCGAGCCGGTCAGGAACGACAGGACGAAGAGCACCCCGACGGCGAGCACGACTTCGGCGGCCACCAGGCCGGGGAACACGCGCAGGGCCAGCCGGAACACCGAGCCGTCTTCGCCCGCGGCGCGGGCCCGGGCGATGCGCGGCATGAGCAGGAACTCGTTGAGCCCGCCGACGATGATCATGCACGCCACCAGGGAGACCTTGACCAGCAGGAACCGGCCGAAGCTGGTCGTGAACAGCTCGCCGGGGCGGCCGACGAACGTCCAGGCCAGGTACAGGCCGCTGATCAGCAGGCAGCCGACGGCGCACAGCGCGACGGTGCTGAACCGCGTCCACAGCTGGGCCCAGGTGTCGCCGGCGCGGGCGGTGAGGTGACGGCGGGCGGTCGCCAGCACGACGAGCGCGGTGATCCCGCCGACCCACGTGGAGACGGCGAAGACGTGCGTGTGGTCGAGCACACCGTCGACGAGGTTGTCGAGGGTCTCCTTGCCGAAGTCGGTCGGCAGCAAGGTGACCTGGTAGGCCACGAAGGAAAGCACGAGCCCGCCCGACGCGATCGCGGTCAGGTGCGCGCGCATCCGCGGTGACCACAGGAGCATCAGCACGACGGCGGACGCCGCCCAGAGCAGGTACTGGGTCAGCGTCAGCGCGCCGGTCGAGATCCACTCGCCGCGCTTGCCGGGCACGGTGACGTAGGTCCAGATCGAGCCCGGCTTCAGCGCCCGGCCGTACGGGATCTCGGTTCCCTTGACGCGCGCGGCTTTCCCGGCGAGCTGGAAGTACAGCGCGACCAGGTACCAGGTCCCGGCGAAGGCGAGCCACCAGCTCGTCCGGCGCCGGAGCACACTCCGGTCCAGCGGGTCGACGGACGGCCGGTTCAGGACCGGCCGCAGCACGAGCAGGTGGAGCATCGTCGCGCCGATGGTGCCGATCAGGCCCGCGAAGTAGGCCATCTTCGTGACGATCCGCCACAACGCGGGCGCCGGGTTGGCGGTGGCGGCCGGCACGGCTTGCGCGAGCGAAAACCACATCATGACGATCTCCTCGACAGGCGGAGGACGAAGCCGTCCCGGCCGGTCGATGCGCGGCCCGCGGCTGTTTCGTAGCCTAACCTACGAGACTGCCATCTGTGAAGTATTTACTACGGACATTCGTCGCGAAGACTACAAGAGTCCACTGTGGATAGTCTGTTATGGACGGTTTCAGGCCTGGCGCTTGCGACGCCGCTTCGGCACCGGCGAATCATCGCCCTGCACCAGCTCCGAACGCAGCTTGGTCAGCTCCTCCGCAGCCCGGGTCGTCCGGGTCTCGTCGTGGGACGCCAGCTGCAGCAGCAGCGCGTCCGTCAGCACCTCGGCGCTGAGCATCTCGCCGGTGAAGTTGGTCGTCGACTGCGGGGCCGCGAGGGTGACGTCGACCCGGTCGGCGAACAACGCGCCCAGCGAGCTGGAGACGAGCAGCACCCGGGCGCCCACGCTGTGCGCGTGGTCCAGGACCACCTCGATCTCGCCGAGGATGCGGGCCGGGGTGTAGAGCACCACGAGGTCGTCAGCACCCAGCCCCAGCAGGTCGTCGGCGAGCTGGAAGCCGGTGGCCCAGCTCGCGCGGGCCCGCCGTCCCATCCGGGTCAGCCGCATCGCGAGGTACCGGGCGAGCAGGCCCGAGCCGCCGAGCCCGAAGGCGAGCACCTCGCGCGCGCCGTCGAGCAGCTCGACGGCGGCACCGAACTCGGCCTCTTCGACCAGCCGCCGGGTGACGGCGAGCCGTTCGGCCGCCTCGGTGAACACCCGGGCGACCGCGGAGCCGCCCTCTTCGTCGTGGAAGTGACGCACGGCGTTCGTCACTTCCACGACTTCCGCCGCCAGGGTGCGCCGCAGGTCCAGCAAGCCGCTGAAGCCCAGGGACTTCGCGGTGCGGACGACCGTCGCGTCGCTGGTGTCCGTGGCGCTGCCGATCTGTTCGGCGGTCGCGAAGATCGCGTGCCGGCCGTGGTCGCGCAGGTACTCGGCGACGATCCGCTCGGCACGGGACATGCCCGTGAGGTTGCGGTTGATCCGGGCGCTGAACGACAGGTCCCGCCCGTTCTCGCCGTGCTCGGTCATCTGCTCTCCCCTGGACTCCGCCGCATCGTACTGTCGCCGCGCCGCGGTCACGGCCGACCCGCGAGGGCCGCCGCCAGGAACCGCTGCACGACGTCCTGCAGCTGCAGCCCGCGGTGCGCGATCCCCGGCACGACGTCGAGCTGCACACCGACGCCGTGCCGCTCGAAGTTGTCCCGCAGCGACGTCAGCCGGGCGACGCGCGTGTCGCCGCCGGCGTCGACGCCCGGCTCGGCGATCTCCCAGGTCTCGGTGTCCTCGGCGCCGACGACCATCTGCACCGGCACGGTGCGCAGCGCGTCGAGGGCGAGGTCCTGGCCGAAGCGTTCGCGCAGGTCGGCGGTGCCGGGCCACCACGGCACGCCGGGGTCGATCCGGGTGACGCGCCCGGGCGCCCCGACCGACAGCGCGGACAGCCGCGCGGCGTGCAGGTAGGCGAACCGGTGCACGAACTGGCCGCCGCCGGAGAAGCCGTGCAGCGCGAACTTCGCGGCGTCGACGCGGTACCGCTGGGCCACCTCGTCGACGATGTCCAGCAGCACCTTGTCGAACCGGACGCCTTTGAAGCTGAGCCGCTTGAAGCCGTTGAGGTCGCCGGGTTCGCCGATGCCGGCCGGGAACAGCGGGGCCAGCACCACGCACTCGTTGTCCTCGGCGAACCCGCGGTAGGCGTCGCGGTAGCGCTCGGCCATGCGCTGCGTGCCGTGCACGACGACGGTGAGCGGCAGCGGCGCCGTCGCGCTCCGGTGCGCCTTCGGCACGTACAGGCAGTAGGAGAAGCGCTGGTCGGCCTGCGACGCGAAGAACGCCGTCGGGCCCGAGTGGTAGAACTCGACCGGATCCAGGATTCTCGCGTCGGCGCTCGGGCGCGGGCTCGTCATGGCTTCTCCTTCGGGTCGTTCTCGTGTAGCGACGACGACAGGTGTTGACATCTCGGTAGCACGGTCTATCTTATCGGTAGCCCACGCTACAACGTCTCATTAAATGTAGCGAACGCTTCCAAGTCCGCCCAGGAGGAAGCCGATGAACGCTCCGCTGGTGAGCATCCGCGGTCTGTGCAAGAGCTTCGGCGACGTCGAAGTGCTGCACGACGTCGACCTCGACATCCACCAGGGTGAGGTGGTCGTGGTGGTCGGGCCGTCCGGCTCGGGGAAGTCGACGCTCTGCCGGTGCATCAACCGGCTCGAGCGCGTCAGCTCCGGCACCATCACCCTCGACGGGGAGCCGCTGCCCGCCGAAGGACGCCGGCTCGCGCAGCTGCGGGCCGACGTCGGCATGGTGTTCCAGTCGTTCAACCTCTTCGGCCACCGCACCATCCTCGACAACGTCACCCTCGGCCCGATCAAGGTCCGCGGGATGGCGCCCCGCGACGCCGAGACCGAAGCCCGGCGCCTGCTCGACCGGGTCGGCGTCGGCGACCAAGCGGCGAAACGGCCCGCCGAGCTCTCCGGTGGCCAGCAGCAGCGCGTCGCGATCGCCCGCGCGCTGGCGATGAACCCCAAGATCGTGCTGTTCGACGAACCGACCAGCGCGCTCGACCCCGAGATGGTCCACGAGGTCCTCGACGTCATGACCGCCCTCGCCGCCGACGGCACCACGATGGTCGTCGTCACCCACGAGATGGGGTTCGCCCGCCGCGCCGCCGACCGCGTCGTGTTCATGAGCGACGGCCGCATCGCCGAAGAGGGCACCCCGGAAGAGTTCTTCGACCGGACCGGGACCGTCCGCGCTCGCGACTTCCTCTCCAAAGTCTTGGCCCACTAATACTTTCAGGAGCAACCATGAGAACTCGCACCACGGCGGTCACCGCGGTCACCGCCGCGCTGGTCGCGGTGCTGGCCGCGTGCGGCAGCGCCCCCAACCAGACGCCGGGCGCGGCCGCCAAGCCCGCCGCCGCCGACATCGCCGGGCAGATCGACGAGACGGCCGTCGTCGACGCCGCTCCGGTCGGGCAGAACCTGCCCAGCACGCCGATGCTGGACAAGATCCGGCAGAAGGGCGAGCTGACGTTCGCGGGCAGCCGCAACACGATCGGCTTCTCCCAGCTCGACCCGGCCACCGGCAAGCTCTCCGGGTTCGACGCCGGCATCGCGCAGCTGCTGGCGAAGTACCTGCTCGGCAAGCCCGACGCGAAGCTCCAAAGTGGCGGGTCCGACACGCGGGAAGCGTTGCTGGGCAACCACACCATCGACGTGGCCATCCAGACCTACACCATCACGCCGGACCGCGCGAAGCTCGTCAACTTCGCCGGCCCGTACTACATGGCGGCCAGCGGCATCGTCGTGAAGTCCGCCGACACGACCATCAAGCAGGCGAGCGACCTGGCCGGCAAGAACGTCGCCACCGAGTCGGGCGCGGCGAAGGACGCGCTGCTGGCCGCCGTCCCGACCGCGAAGCCGATCCTCTTCGACACCGCCGCGCAGTGCGTCGCCGCCGTCGAGCAGGGCCGCGCCGAGGCGATGACGCTCAACAACGCGTCCCTGTACGGGGTGATCGCCACCAAGTCCGACGTCAAGCTGCTGGACGCCACGTTCGGGACGAACCCGTTCGGCATCGGCATGCCCAAGGACGACCCGAAGTTCAAGGACGTCGTCAACCAGTTCCTGACGACGATCGAGGCCGACGGGACCTGGACCAAGCTCTGGCAGAGCACGGTCGGCAAGCTGATCAAGACGCCCGCGCCGCAGCCGCCGCAGATCGGTTCCGTGCCCGGCTCCTGATCCGGCGCGAGACGGGAGACCACCGTGTCCGTACTGTTCGATCACCTCGGCGAGCTGTTCACCGGGTTGCTGGTGACCCTGGAACTGGCCGTGCTCGCCTTCCCGCTCGCCGTCGTGGTGGGCACGGTGCTCGGCGTCTGCCGGGTCGGCCCGCTGCGTCCGCTGCGCCTGGCCGCCGGGTTCTACGTCCAGTGCCTGCGCAACTCACCCCTGCTGCTGGTGCTGATCATGGTGGTCTTCGGGCTGCCCTACGTCGGGGCGACCGTGCCGCTGTTCGGCTCGGTCGTCCTGGGGCTGGGCCTGTACTTCGGCGCGTACGTCTGCGAAACCGTCCGCTCGGGGGTCGCGGCCGTGCCCGCCGGGCAGATCGAGGCGGCCCGCGCGCTCGGGCTGACGTTCGCCGGCGTCCTGCGGCAGGTCGTGCTGCCGCAGGCGTTCCGGGCCATGGCGCAGCCGCTGGGCTCGATCTTCATCAACGTCAGCCTCGCGTCGGCGCTCGGCGCGGCCGTCGGCGTCCAGGAGCTCACCGGGTCCGCCCGGCAGTTCAACCTCGACCACGCCCAGCCCATCCCCAGCTTCATCGCGGCGACGATCGGCTACCTGCTGATCACCCTCACCGCGGGGCAGCTCACCGGGGTCATCGAGCGGAAGGTCCGGATCCGGCGATGAAGTCCTCGTCCACCACCGTGTTGTTCGACGAGCTCGGCCCCAGGGGCAAGGCGCGGCTCAAGGTCGCGACGATCGTCGCGGTCGTCGTCCTCATCGGCGTGCTCGCCGGGATCTTCGCCCAGCTCGCGCACGTCGGGCAGCTCTCGGCGCGGCTGTGGTCGCCGCTGTGGGAGTGGCCCAACATCCGTTACCTGCTCGACGGCCTGGGCATGACGCTGCGGATCGGCTTGTCCTGCGCGGTGATGTCGCTGGTGTTCGGCACGGTCTTCGGCCTGGGCCGGCTGTCGCCGCGCCGCTGGCTGTCCGTGCCGGCCGCGGCCGCGATCGAGCTGTTCCGGGCGATCCCGCTGATCCTGCTGGTCTACTTCTTCCTCATCGGGCTGCCGTCGTTCGGCTGGAGCCTGCCGCCGTTCTGGGTGCTGTCCATCCCGATCGTGCTGCACGCCGGCTCGGTGTTCGCGGAGATCGTCCGCGCCGGGGTGAACTCGCTCGACCGCGGCCAGTTCGACGCCGCCGCCGCGATCGGGCTGCGGCGCGGCCAGGCGCTGCGCCTGGTGATCCTGCCGCAGGTGTTCCGCGCGCTGCGCCCGGCGCTGGTCACGCAGGTAATCCGCACGCTCAAGGAGTCGAGCCTCGGGTACGTCGTGAGCTACCCGGAACTGCTGCGCAACGGCCAGGTCCTCGGCGAGTACAACGCCGACTTCCTGCAGGCGTACGCGCTGACCGCGGCGATCTACATCGTCATCAACTTCGGCCTGTCCCGGGTCGCCGAGCTGCTCGACCGGCCCCCGCGCGTCCGGCGCCGCTCCCGGGTCGCCGAACCCGCCTCCGCCGCCCCGGCGGCTCCGGTCGAGACGCTTTCGTGAGCGTCGACAGCTACGGCAGCCTCGCCCGGCTCGATCTGGCCGGCGAGCGGTTCCGGGTGCACCGCCTCGACGCCGTGCCCGGCGCGGACCGGCTGCCGCTGGGCCACAAGATCCTGCTGGAAAACCTGCTGCGCCACGAGGACGGCCACCACGTGACGGCGGAGCAGATCAAGTCCCTGGTGGACGGTTTCCGGGGTGTCATCGGGTTCTCGCCGTCCCGGGTGTTCCTGCACGACACCAACGGCGTCCCGGTGCTGACGGACCTGGCCGCGTTGCGCGACGCCGTCGCCGAGGCGGGCGGCGATCCGGCGGCGGTGCGCCCGCGCATCCCCAGCCACCTGACCGTCGACCACTCCATCGCGACGGAGGTGTCCGGGACGTCGGACGCGGTGCGCCGCAACGTCGAGATCGAGTACGACCGCAACGCCGAGCGGTTCCGGTTCCTCAAGTGGGGCGAGCGGCTCGACGGCGTGCGCGTCATCCCGCCCGGCACCGGGATCATGCACCAGATCAACCTCGAACACCTGGCCACCGTGGTCGAACGCCGGGACGGCTGGGCGTTCCCGGACACCTGCGCCGGCACCGACTCGCACACCACGATGGTCAACGCGCTGGGCGTGCTGGCCTGGGGTGTCGGCGGGGTCGAAGCGGAGGTCGCGCTGCTCGGGCAGCCGCTCAGCCTGGTCGTGCCGCCCGTGGTCGGCGTCGAGCTGACCGGCGCGCTCGGCCCCGGCGTCACCGCGACCGACCTGGTGCTCACCATCACCGAACGGTTGCGGGCGCACGGCGTCGTCGGCAAATTCGTCGAGTTCACCGGCCCGGCCGTGGCCCGGATCCCGCTGGCCCACCGCGCCACGATCGCGAACATGTGCCCGGAGTTCGGGGCCACGGCGGCGATGTTCCCGATCGACGCCACGACCCTCGGCTACCTGCGGCTCACCGGTCGGCGCGCCGACCACGTCACCGCCGTCGAGACGTACGCCAAGGAGCAGGGTCTGTGGCACGATCCGTCCGTCGGCCTGCGCTACGACGAGCGCGTGCGGATCGACCTTGCCGAGGTCGTCGCGTCGCTCGCCGGGCCGCGACGGCCGCAGGACCGCGTCGCGCTGGCCGACGTCCCGGCGAACGCCACGGCCGCGATCGGGTCCACTGTGGACCGTGGCGGGATCCCTGACGGCGCTGTCGCGATCGCCGCGATCACGTCGTGCACCAACACGTCCAACCCGCACGTGATGGTCGCCGCCGGGCTGCTCGCCCGCAACGCCCGCGCCCGCGGCCTGACGTCGGCGCCGTGGGTGAAGACGAGTCTCGCGCCGGGCTCGAAGACCGTCACCGGGTACCTGCGGCGCGCCGGGCTGACCGAACCCCTGGACGAGCTGGGCTTCCAGCTCGTCGGCTACGGCTGCATGACGTGCATCGGCAACTCCGGGCCGCTGCTGCCGGACGTCTCGGCGGCGGTCGCCGAGCGCGGGGTGGTCGTCGCGTCCGTGCTGTCGGGCAACCGGAACTTCGACGGCCGGATCAACAACGACGTCTCCCTCAACTACCTCGCGTCGCCGCCGCTGGTCGTCGCGTACGCGCTCGCCGGCTCGGTCACGCACGACCTGACCACCGAACCGCTCGGGACGGATCCCGGCGGCGAGCCCGTGTTCCTCGCCGACCTCTGGCCCGGCGACGCCGAGATCGACGCCGTCGTCAGCGCCCACTTGACCCCGGAGCTGTTCCGCGACGCCTACTCGGACGTCTTCGCCGGCGACGAGCGCTGGGCCGCCGTCCCCGCGGCGGGCGGTGACCGGTTCGCGTGGCCGGCGGACTCGACCTACTTGCGGCGGCCGCCGTTCCTCGACGACGTCCCGGGCCCGCCGGCCGACTTCCTCGGCGCGCGGGCCCTCCTGGTCCTCGGCGACTCGGTGACCACCGACCACATCAGCCCGGCCGGCCGGATCCCGCCGTCGAGCTGCGCCGGCCGCTACCTGAGCGGGCTGGGCGAGGCGGACCTGAACACCTACGCCTCCCGCCGCGGCAACTTCGAGGTGATGGTGCGCGGCGGTTTCGCCAACCCGCGCTTGACGAACCGGCTCGCCCCCGGCGGCACGACCCGCGACGCCGCCGGGAACGTCGTCCCGGTGTACGAGGCCGCGAGGTCCTTCGCCGGCACTCCTCTGCTGGTGCTCGCGGGGCGCGAGTACGGCACGGGTTCATCGCGCGACTGGGCGGCGAAGGCCACCGCACTGCTGAAGGTGCGGGTCGTGCTGGCCGAGTCGTTCGAGCGGATCCACCGGTCGAACCTGGTGCAGCTGGGCGTGCTGCCACTGCAGTTCGCCGAGGGGCAGAGCGCGGATTCGCTGGGCTTGGACGGCACCGAGGAGTTCGACCTGCTGGGCATCCCCGAGGCCGTCGAGGATCCGGCTTGCCTGGTGAGGGTGCGGGTCCGGCCGCGGGACGCTCCGGCGTTCGAAGTCGGCGTCCGCGCGCGCCTGGATACGCCGCGGGAAGCCGAGTACTACGCCCACGGCGGGGTGCTCCCGTACATGCTCGGCCGGTTCGGCGCCTGACGCCGTCGCTCCGGCCGTTCATCATGGAGACTGGGCCCGCGAAACCCGGAAAGGACGTCCCGACATGACCGGCATCTTCACGGAGCCGGCGCCGGCTTTCTCGCCCGAGAGCCTGCGCGCCGCGCTGCGCGACCACTGGCGGCTGCCGGACCCGGTCCTGAAGCCCCTGGACAGCGAACGCGACCTGAACGTCCTGGTCGACGACCGGTTCGTCCTCAAGATCTCCAACCCCGCCGAACACCCCGACGTCGTCGACATGGAGGTCCGCGCGCTGGCGCACGTCCACGGCGCGGACCCGGGGCTGCCCGTGCCCGAGTCCGTCGCCGCGGAGTCGGGTGACGCCGTCGCGCACCTGACCGACGACGCGGGCCGCGGCTGCCTGGCCCGGCTGATCACGCTGCTGCCCGGCGTCCCGCTCGAAGGCAAGCCGGTGGACGACGCCCTCGCCGTGCGGGTCGGCGCGGTCACGGCGCGGGTTTCCGTGGCCCTGCAAGGGTTCTTCCACCCGGCGGCGGGCCGCTCGCTGCTGTGGGACGTCCGGCGGATGCCGGAAGTGGTCGCCGCGTCGGGCCTCGGCCGCTTCGGCGAGCTGGTCACGCGGGTGACCCCGGCGCTGGCCGCGACGGTCGCGCTGCCGTCCGGCGTGCAGCACGCCGACGTCACGCTCACCAACGTGCTGGCCGAGGCGGGCGCGATCACCGGCGTGATCGACTTCGGCGACATGCACCACACGGCCGCCGTCACCGACCTGGCCGCCACGCTGACGTCGGTGCTGCGCCGAGCCGGCGACGTCTGGCGCGGCACCGAAGCCGTGCTGCGCGGCTACCAGCGGCACCGCGCGCTGAGCCCGGCGGAGGTGGCCGTCCTCGGCGAGCTCGTCATCGCCCGGCTGCTCACCACGCTGGCCGTCTCGGCGACCCGGCGTGACGCGCACCGCGACAACGAGCGCTACATCACGCAGTACGACCGGACCAGCGAACGGGTCCTGGACCTGCTGAGCGCCCTCACCCCGGACGAGCTGGGCGACCGGCTCGCGCGGCTGGCCGGGACCCGCGACCTCGCCACGGCCGTCCCGGACCACGAGCTGCCCGCCCGGCGCGCCGCGGCGATGGGCGGCGGGCTGTCGCCGCTGTTCTACCGCCGTCCGCTCGAGCTGGTCCGCGGCGAGGGCACCTGGCTCTACGCCCGCGATGGCCGGCGCTACCTGGACGCGTACAACAACGTGGCCGTCGTCGGGCACGCGCACCCCGCCGTCGCGCGGGCCGTCGGGCGGCAGCTGGGCGAGCTGAACACGCACTCGCGGTACCTGCACGGCGGCATCGTCACGCTCGCCGAGCGGATCCTCGCGACCATGCCGCCGGAGCTGGACACCTGCCTGTTCACGACGTCGGGCACCGAGGCGAACGAGCTGGCGTGGCGGCTGGCGACCGAGTACACCGGCGGCGACGCGGCGATCATCGCCGAGCACGCCTACCACGGGTCGTCGAAGTGGATGGCGGACCTGAGCTCGAACGAGTGGCCGCCGGGCTACCGGCCGTCGCACGTCGGGACGTTCGCCGCGCCACGGGATTCCGCGGCCACACCGGCCTTTTCGGCCGCCGGCCTGCGTCCGGCACTGGTGCTGGCCGACTCGCAGTTCACCTCGGAAGGCATCCTCGACGCGCCGGCCGGGTTCCTCGCCGGGCTGGTCGAGAACGCCCACGCGGCCGGCGCGCTGTACCTGGCGGACGAGGTCCAGTCGGGCTACGGCCGCAGCGGCCCGCAGCTGTGGCGGTTCGCCCTCGCCGGGATCACGCCGGACCTGGTGACGCTGGGCAAGCCGATGGGCGCGGGCTACCCGATCGGCGCCGTCGTCACCCGGCGCGAAATCGCCGACGTCCTGGCGGGCAAGTACGAGTACTTCTCGACGTTCGCCGCGACCCCCGCCGCCGCGTCCGCGGGCCACGCGGTCCTCGACATCCTGGAGCTGACCGGCCTGCCCGCCCGGGCCGTCGCGGTCGGCGAGCACCTCCGCCGCGGCCTGCGGGAGCTGGACTCCCCCTTGCTCGGCGAAGTCCGCGGCACCGGCCTGCTCGCGGGCGTCGACGTCGCGTCCCGCGAGGTCGCCCGGTCGTTGCTCGAAGACCTGGCCGGCCACGGCGTGCTCGCCGGTCTCACCGGACCCCGCGGCGACGTGCTCAAGGTGCGCCCGCCACTCGTCTGGGAAACCGGGCACGCCGACGAGTTCGTCGAGCGGCTCGGCGACGCCGTGCACCGGGCCGTCAGCGCACCGGGAAGCTGACGCCCGTCAGTTCTTCGCTCACCGACCACAACCGCGCGGCCGCGGCCGGGTCGATCGCGTGCGGGGACACGCCCGCCGGCGGGACTTCGCCCGTCCCGTGCCGGCTCGCGTCGTGGTCACGCTCCGGCGCCACCGGCGCGATGTTGTTGTCCAGGCAGTACACCCCGCCGACGTCGGCCAGCTGGGGGCTGACCGCGCACCACACGCTGGTCGACGCGCCCTGCTGGACCGTCTTCTTGCCCGCGTACGGGTCGATCACCGGCTTGCCGTCGTCGTCGACGAGCTTCATCGCCCGCAGCGTCTCCGGAGAGGCCCAGCCGCTCAGGTTCGTGTCCACAATGGATCCCGGGTGGACGG
Source organism: Amycolatopsis sp. WQ 127309 (assembly GCF_023023025.1). Classification (NCBI taxonomy): domain Bacteria; kingdom Bacillati; phylum Actinomycetota; class Actinomycetes; order Pseudonocardiales; family Pseudonocardiaceae; genus Amycolatopsis; species Amycolatopsis sp. WQ 127309. Next base: position 6,397,791 of record NZ_CP095481.1, on the reverse strand, counting down.
AGAACGCCTGCACGCCACGGCGGTCCAGCTCGAGCGCGAACAGGATGTTCGCCGTCTTCGACTGGCCGTAACCGAGCATCGGGTGGTACTCGCGGTGCTCGAAGGCCAGGTCGTCGAACACGACCGGCGACAGCCGGTGCGCCGCCGCGGACACCGACACCACGCGGGCGCCCCGGGCCAGCGCCGACGATAACCGTGCGGTGAGCCGGAAGTGCCCGAGGTGGTTGGTCGCGAAGTGCGACTCGTGGCCGCGCGCGTCGCGCGTCAGGGGCACGCCCATGACCCCGGCGCTCGTGACCAGGATGTCGACCGCACGGCCCGACGCGAGGAACCGCCGCGCGAACGCGTCCACCGACACCGGGTCGGCGAGGTCGAGCCGGTCGATCTCGACGCCGTCGATGCCGTCGAGCATGCCGGCGGCCTTGGCGGGGTCGCGCACGGGGACGACGACGTGGGCGCCGCGCTCGCGCAGCACCCGGGTCGTCTCCCGGCCGATGCCCGAGTGCCCGCCGGTGACGACGGCGAGCTTGCCGGTGAGGTCGACGCCGGCGGCGACCTGCTCGGCCGTCGACGCGGCGTCGAACGGCGTGTCCTCGACGGGGATCTGGGGGCTCATGGGCGTCACTTCCCGACGACGTCGTGGTCGATGAGGCTGCGGGCGCAGTCGAGGACGGCGACCTCCGCCGGCCGCGGTGTCCAGTCCAGCAACGACTTCGCCTTCGCCGTGCTGTGGCGGCTGCGGCGGCCGAGGGAGGGCATGATCTCCCGCAGCGAGCGGTCGAACAGCGCCGACGCGCGGACGGCGAGGTCCGGCAGCTCGCGCGTCGGGACCTTGCGGCCGTCCTCGCCGAGGCCGTCGCGCAGGATGCGCGCGATGTCGTGCATCCACAGGAACTCGCCGGTCGCGAGGAACCGCTGGCCGGCCGCCGCGGGGGCGGTCATGGCGCGGACGTGGACGTCGGCGAGGTCCCGCACGTCGACGACCTCCAGGCCGATGCGCGGGGTGCCGGGCATCGCGCCGGCCAGCAGCCGGGAGATGATCCGGACCGAGCCCAGCGTGCCGGGCGACAGCACCGGCCCGAACACCGCGCCCGGCAGGACCGTGGCGAGCGCCATCGGCCCGTCGTAGGACTTCATGAACTCCCACGCCGCCAGCTCGGCCGCCGTCTTCGAACGCCGGTAGGCGGGCAGCTTCGGCGCGTCCAGATCTGTCCACAGTGTCTCGTCGGTGACGCCGTCGGCGGTGTAGGACGTCGGGCTGGCCGTGTTCGCCGCCGACGTCATGACCACCCGCTCGACCCCCGCCGCGGCCGCGGCGCGCAGCACCCGCAGCGTGCCGTCGCGGGCCGGGACCAGCAGCGCCTGCGCGTCCGCGCCGTCCGCACCGAGCGGTGAGGCGACGTGCAGCACGTGGTCGCAGCCGTCGAGGGCTTCCTCCCAGCCGTCGTCGCGGGTCAGGTCCGCCACCGCGAACTCCAGGTGGTCCGTCCGGTCCGAGACGGACGCGACCGCCCGCCGCACCCGCTCGCCACGGCTCGCGTCACGCACGGTCGCCCGCACGTCGTAACCGCGGCCGAGCAGCTCGGCGACGCACCAGCCCGCCACGTAGCCGGTCCCGCCGGTCACCAGCACCGAACCCGACATCGCGTCCTCCTCGCTTCGTTAGCCGTTCGGCTAATGAAACCAGCGTAGCACCACCTCCGGTCCGCCGTGGGCGCTACGATGACCAGGTGGCGGCGGTACGGGCGGCGCAGGCCGAGAAGACCAGGCAGGCGGTGCTGGACACGGCGCGGATGCTGTTCCTGGAGCACGGGTTCGACGCCACTTCGCTGCAGCAGATCGCCGACACCATGGGTGTCACGAAGGCGAACGTCTACTACTACTTCCGCACCAAGATCGCGATCCTCGAGGCCCTGCTCGAACCCACGGTCGCCGCACTGGCCGCCGGGCTCGACGCACTCGAGCGGATCGCCGACCGCGACGAGCGCCGCGAATCCTTCGTCACGCACTGGGTCGGCCAGGTCGTCACCGCGTACCGCACGCTGGCGCCGATGAGCCACGCCGACCCGATCGTCCGGCGGCACCCCGGCATCAGCCGCACCCTCGACGAGCTGGCCGACCGCGCCCTGCACCTGCTGTTCGGCCCGGCGCCGACGGCCGACCAGATCGCGGCCTACTCGCTGATCAGCGACCTGGGCGTCGTGACGCGCCGCCTCGACGCCCTGCCCGACGACGAGCTTCGCGCCGTCCTCACCCGGCTGTGCCTGCGGGTCGTGCGGGACTGAGCGGAACACCGAGGGTGCTCAGGTGACGTAACCGGCCCGCACGTGCGCGAGGTAAGCCTCCGGGCCGCCGTGTGCGCGGTCCTGAGCGCCGGGGCGGGTGTGCGTCAGGGTGCGGTTCCGGCCCACGCGCAGCGTGGTGGTCGCCGCGCGCCCGGCCGCCGGCAAGTCATCGGCGCTCTCGAGGACGTGCACCTCCGGCGGGAACATCGCACGCGCCTCGGCGGCAGAGGCCGCCGGCGGGTGCCCGGTGCGGTTGGCGCTGCTGACGTGGAGGTGCCCGATGGCCGTGAGGATCGGGCGCACCGGATCCCCGCACGCGCCGAACACCAGCGCGTGGCCGTCGCGGGTGGCCGGTGACGCCCAGCCCGGCGCCCGGCCGCTCACCACGGGCAGCAGCAGCGTCAGCCGTTCGCGCACCAGGAGCTCGCGGGCGAGCACCCGGGTGGCGTCGTCGAGGTCGAGGGCGGCGGCGAACTCGGACCAGGGCTCGTCGTCGACGAGCCACAACGCGACGGCCTGGTCCGCGGGGCGGCCCTTGGCGGTGTTGACGACGCCGGGCGCGGTCGCGGCGACCACCGAGGTCAGCGGGTACGGGTTGGGGAACACGACCGCCGAGCCCGCCCGCAACGCCTCGGCGGCCGCGGCCGGCTGCGTCAGGGTCGCCGTCACGTCGCCGGCACCGCGGCGGTCGCGCGGAACGCGTCGACGAACCCGACGAGGCTCTCGACCGGGATGACCGCTTCGTTGCGGCGGAACGCCTCGGCCTTCACCCACGCCAGCGCCGCCGCCGTCTCCGCGCGGTCTAGCACCAGGCCCGCCCGTTCGCCGACCGCGCGCAGCACCCGGGCGCTGGCCAGGTGGGTGAGCACCACGGCAGGCTCGATGCCCAGCACCGCCGGGTCGAAGGGCTGGAACGTCGCCGGCCGCACGAACGGCGTGCCGGTGGAGATCGTGCCGACCCCGGTGCCGACGATCGGGGTGGTCACCGTCAGCGGCAGGCCCGTCTCCGCCGCCACCGCGCGGGCGATCGCGGGAATGCGGGTCAGGTCGGGCGCCGTGTGCCAGAGGTCGGCCTCGCCCAGCAGTTCGGTGGTGCGGCAGGCGAGCAGGAACAGGATCTGCTCGGTGGCGACCATGCCGCTGCGTTCCGCGACGCCCAGCCAGGAACTCGACACCACCCGGACGCCGGCCCGGACCGCCGCCAGCGTGTTCGCCAGGCCGAGCCCGAGGTCGTTGTGCAGGTGCGAGGCCAGGACGACGTCGTCGGTCACCCGCTCGATCAGCCCCTGGAACAGCTCGGCGCACCGCTCGGTGAGCAGGTCACCGGTGGTGTCGGCGACGACGATCACGCCGGCGCCGGCCTCGGTCAGCGCGTTCGCCGCGCCGGCCAGCACGTCGAGGTCGGCGCGCGGCGCGTCGGCGAAACACACGTCCGGAATGACGCCCGTATCGCCGTCGCGCACGGCCCGCACCAGCGGGACGGCGTCGGCCAGCGCGTCGACGGCGGGGCGGTGGACCATCGCGTCGGCCATCACGTCGGACGCGGGCACCACGATCATCACCCGCGCGTTCGGCGCACCCCGCACCGCGTCGCACGCTTGCCGCACGTCGTCGAGGGTGGCCCGGCAGACCGCGGCGGGACTCACGAACCCGGCCGCCTCCACCGCGACCCGGCGGGTGGCGGCGAACTCTTCCGCGCACACCGCGGGGAATCCGGCCGCGAACACGACGTGCCGGGGCCCGTCACCACCGAAGACCCGGCCGTGCTCGCGGGCCAGCCGGACGCGGAAGTCCCCGCTCATCAGGGTTTTGCCCTGCGCGCCGTCGCGGGCGGACTCCTCCCACAGCACCAACCGCCCGCCCAGCGCGGATTCCCTGACCAGATCCGGCGTGCCCATGGTTCGTCCTCGTCCTTTCCGGCGGTCCGGATGCGCCACCGGAACGAAGACAAGTGAACGGGGCCGCGGCGGACCGCGTCAAAGTGCCGACGATCACACAGCGTCCCGGCATTTCGCGCTTCGGTGACGGTAAGTGGTCAAAGCAAGAGCAAGAGCCGCGAGAATCCCCTCGGACGGCGGATCGACGGCTCACCACCGCGTGAGGATCACGTGACACCGCCGCCGTTTCCCGGCTCGATGATCAGCCGATCGGACGATTAGTCTTCGGCGTACCCGCACGCCCGAGACCGAGCGCATTGCCCACGAAGGAGCGCCCTATGGACGAGAACCTGCTTGACGAGCGGGACGCCGCACGGCGAGTGGACGACGTCACCACCGCGTTGGACCGGCTGGCCGGCACCTTCAAGGAGGAAGAAGCGCTGTCGGTGGTCCTGCAGCGGGTGTGCCAGCAGGTCGTGCACGCCGTGCCGGACGCGGAACTCGCCAGCATCACCCTGCTGCGCGAGGGCAACCCCTACACCGCGGCGTCGACCGGTGACAGCGCGCACCACATCGACCAGGCCCAGTACGACGCCGGGCAAGGCCCCTGCCTGGAGGCCGCCCGGACCGGCGAGCTCCAGCGGGTCAAGGTGACCGAAGCAGCGCAGCAGTGGCCCGAGTTCGCCGCGGCCGCGGCCGAGTCCGCGGTGCTCGGCTACCTGTCCGCGCCGCTGTTCATCGACCGCGAGTACCACGGTTCGCTCAACCTGTACGACACCGGCGGCAACAGCTTCGGCGCGCTCGACGGAGCCCTGCTGGCGCTCTACACCACCGCCGCCGAAGCGGCGCTGCGCAGCACCCGCCGACACCAGACGGCCCGCGAGACGATGGAACAGCTCCGCACCGCACTGACCTCCCGGGCGGTGATCGACCAGGCGAAGGGCATCTTGATGGCCCTACACCAAATCCCGGCCGACGACGCCTTCGACCTGCTGGTCAAGGCGTCCCAGGAGAAGAACCTGAAGCTGCGCGAAGTCGCCCAGGACTTCCTCACCACCGCCTTGGCCGCCCCGAACCGCCCTTGAGCGCACAGTCGCCCGCTTATCGCCGCGCTCGAACGCCCGGTCACGCCACCGGAAACCACTGGGAGCCGATCACCGTCGAGACCATCTACCCGGCAGTCATCGTCTCCATCGACGAGAACGTCCCCAGCAAGCAGGCCGACGGGCCGCGCGGCTGCACCGTCGCCCTCGCCGCCGACAACCTGACCGCGTAACCGCGCTGTCCCTGCTTCCGTCTGTGCCCCGGCACATTCGGGCTGTCTGCTTGGATATCGCTGTGACCGTGTACGACCTTGCTCGTCACCTGCCCGCCGTCCCCGACCTGCGCGCGCTGTGCCGTGCGCTGGCCGCGTTGGACGTCGTGCTGAGCCCCGGCAGCGAAGACCGGTACCACCTCTACGACACCGCCTGGGCGCCTGGCGAGGAGCTGGCGTCCATGCGGGACGGCGCGGGCAACGAATACTCCGTCGTGTTCACGGCCGCGGGGGCGTACGTGCGCGGTTTCGACCACGAGTCGCCGATGAGTCCCAACGCCACCGACGACGAGGAACCGTGGCCCGGTGTTCTCGACGCCGTGCCCGACGTGTTCCGGAAGTGTGTGGCGGAACCGGCGTTCTCCGACGAGTACGGCACGCCGTACGTCACGGTCTGCCTGTGGCGTGAGCACGGCGACACCGTCTGGCAGCACGGCGTCATCGCGTTCCCCGACATGGGCGACGACGGTGCCGACTGGCTGTTCGCCCTGCTGACCGACGGCACACCCGAGGCGTTCCGGGAGTGGGCGCAGGCCTACTACGAACGGCCGATCGACCTCGACGCGGTGCGCCACTTTTACACCGGGCACCCGCTGACCGCGAACGTCGTGACCGCGCTCAACTCCACCACCACCCTGGCGGCCGTCGCGGATCGCGTAGCCGCAACCGGCTACCCGATCCGCTGACCGGTGATCACCACCGTGCCCGTTCGCACCCGCCCCGACAACCTCCCCACGTCCTGCTGATTGGTCACTCTTGACTGCCTACCAACTAGAAGGTAGAAATAGTCGCGTGACCACGACAGCGGATCGGATCCTGGACAGCGCTCAGACGCTGGTGCAGGTTCGGGGGTACAACGGCTTCTCCTACGCCGACATCAGTGCCGAGCTGTCCATCACGAAGCCGAGCATCCACCACCACTTCCCCACCAAAGCCGCACTGGCCGAGGCGCTGATCGCGCGTTATCGGGAACGGTTCGCCGTAGCGCGGAAGGAAGTCGACGACGACGCGGCGGGCGCACGGCAGCGCCTGGTGGGTTACGCCGGGCTGTACGCCGAGACCTTTGCCCAAGGCGGCCGCATCTGCCTCTGCGGCGTCTTCGCCGTGGATGCGGAGAGCCTGCCCGTTCAGGTCCGGCAGGCGACGGACGCGTTCTTCGCCGATCAGCGGCAATGGGTGGCCGGCGTGCTGGCCGAGGCGGGCATGCCCGCCACCCGGACCGGCGCGGCGGCCGAGGCTTACCTGGCGTCCCTGGAGGGGGCACTGCTCCTGGCCCGCGCCCACGGGCAGCCGGACGGCGCCGCCGGACGGGACCCGGACGTGGTCCGGTCGGTGGCGGCGACCTTGGTCGACGCCCTGCTCTGAAACCGCAGCACCACGACGCCTTTTCGCATGACCACTCAACCTTCCAACTAGTAGGTAGTCAGATGAGGAGAACCACCATGGGACAGGACTTCACCGGTCGCAAGCTCGTCGTAGTCGGCGGCAGCAGCGGCATGGGCCGTCAGATCGCCGAGGACGTCGTCACCCGCGGCGGCAGCGCGGTCGTCATCGGTTCCCGCCCCGAGCGGGTCGAGAAGACCGTGGCCGACCTGGCCACCCACGGACAGGCCTGGGGCATCACCGCCGACCTGCGCGATCCCGCCGAGGTGACGCGGGTGCGCGAGGAACTGGCCGGCCGGCACGCCGACGCGACGTTGCTGGTCAACGCGGCAGGCGTGTTCAGGCCGCTGCCGTTCCTCGAACACACCCCCGCCGACTACGACGCCTACCTGGACCTGAACAAGGCCACCTTCCTGATCACCCAGACCGTGGCGCAGAACATGGTGACCAGCGGCCGCGGCGGCGCCATCGTCAACATCGGCAGCATGTGGGCGAAGCAGGCCATCGCCGCGACCCCGTCATCGGCGTACTCGATGGCCAAGGCCGGCCTGCACGCCCTGACCCAGCACCTCGCCCTGGAGCTGGCCGCCCACAAGATCCGGGTCAACGCCATCTCCCCGGCCGTGGTCGCCACCCCCATCTACGAGGGCTTCATCCCACCGGCCGAGGTCGACACCGTCCTGGCGGGATTCAACGCCTTCCACCCGATCGGCCGGATCGGCACCACCGAGGACGTCTCCGCCGTGGCCACCTTCCTCCTCTCCGACCAGGCCGGCTGGGTCACCGGCGCGATCTGGGACGTCGACGGCGGCGTCACGGCAGGCCGAAACCAGTAACCACCAAGGCGCGGCCAGGCCTGTACGGGTTTGCCGGTCCGGAGCCCGTACAGGCCCTCGCCCCCTTGGGTGCTCAGCACTTCGCCCATCACAAGGCACAACTGCGGACACCACCGGTTCGAGACCACGTCGCGGTCAGCCTGCTGCTGGAAGGCGTTGAAGATCCCGCGATCGCCGAACTCGCCGGCCTGAGCCGGCAGGCGAACGGGTGGGACACCGAACCACTGGTGGCCGCAGCGTGCGAGCGGCACGAGATCGTGGTTCCCAACTGCGACGAGTCAACGATTCTCCTCGCCCGACTGATGGCCGACGACGTCCGTACCCGGCCGACCGTGGTCACCGCACCGATGACCCGCCTCCTTGCCGGGCTCGCGCCCCCGGACTTCGAGTCGGACCTGGCCAGCCGATGCTTCACCGCGGAGGAGTACCTGGATTGCGGCTGCGCCGAGGTCGACCTCGGTTTCGAGGCGGAACTGCAATCGATGCCGACGCTGGGGCTGTCCGCACCTGTCACCCAGGCACTCGCACGACCACTGCGTTCAACGCTTCCCACGACTCAACCCGCATACGGACACCACGAACACTGATCGCGCGAGGTCCGAACACCGACAACGGGGACGCAGCCTGCTGCCGCCGACGCACTGACATGCCGAAGAGCGGACGCCTGGCGAGACTGCGGCACCGTGGCTCGGGTCAGCACTCCACGGCTACTGCGGTCTTGCCGCTCACCCCAGTGCGCGGCCGGCAAGGCCGCGGTAGCCGTGGGATTCGGCGATTCGCAGGGCCGCGCCGAAGTAGTGGTCGGCCTCTGCCCGGGTACCGGCGGCGCGGTGGATGTGGGCCAACTGCAGGAGTGCCTCACACTCCTCGAAGCGGGTACCGAGCCGACGGGTGAGGTGGAGCGCGTGATGGGCGTTGAGCAGCGCGAGCCGGTACTGACTGCCCGCGAGGTGGCCTGCCGCCAAGGCGGCATACCCGGCTGCTTCGGCGGCGGGGTCTGCGGCGGACTCGATCGCGGTTTCAGCGAGGTGCACCGCACCTGCGTGGTTGCCGACGCCGGCATGGACCGTACTGAGCACCGTGAGTGCACCCGCCTCGATGCTGCGGTTGTTGATACACCGGGCCTGTTCGGCAGCTTCTTCGGCGGCGTGACGCGCTGCGACGTAGTCACCGACACGGACGGCGACCCGGGCGACCAGGAGGAGGGCGCAAGGGTCATCGGCCACCTGCTGCTTGTAAATGGCCGCGGCCTTCGCCAGGTCTCCACGGTGTTCGTGCAGGATGCCGAAGCTCAGCTGACGACATGGATTGGGCGCGTCCTCCAGCGCGATCGCCTCCGCGAAAGCTGTGGTCGCACGTTCCAGGTCTCCGGTGGTCAGGTGAAGCGAGGCGAGGTTGCTCAACACAGCGGTCGTGCCGCGGCGGGACCGCAGTGCTCGGTAGAGGTGCAAGGCGGCTTCGAAGTGCCTGATCGCGGGCGGGAAGTCGCAGCGGAGTGCGTGGGATGCCGCGAGGTGGTTGTGCGCCACGGCGCACAGATCGGGCCGGCCGGTAGCGTTCGCCGATTCCAGCCCGATCCGGGCGAGTTCTGGCCCTTCGACAGACCAGGTATTCATGCAGTACCCACGCAGGGCGTCGACGAGCCGGCACACCAACACGGGGTCATTGCGCGTGTGGGCGTGACGGATCGCAGCGACCAGATTGGGGAATTCAGTCCCGAGCCATGCCCGCGCGGCATCCCGGTCAGCGAACGCATCCGGATGCGAACGCGGCCCGGGCAGGCGCAGCATGGGCGAGTACAAGAGATCTGCCGCCGCGTCGGCATAGGCGAGATAGTGCCCGAGAAGCGCTCGCGTCGCTGCCTCGCTGTCGTCTTCGGTCTGGGCGCGTTCGGCAGCGTACTGACGGAGCAAGTCGTGCAGGCGGTAGCGGTTCGGTGCGTGCTCTCGAACCAGGTGCGCGAAAGCCAGGCGCTCCAGCTGGCGGGTGATCACTGCGGTCGGCGCACCGGTCAGCGCACCGGCAGCGTCCGGCGTGATGTCGCCCCCGGGAACCAGGCCGAGCAGGCGAAACGTACGGCGGGTAGCGCCGTCGAGAGCCTGGTACGACAGATCGTAGGCAGCGCGGACCGCACTGGTGTCGCCGTCGACGGTCAGGCTGTTCAGCACACCCTGGTTGCGCATGTCGGAGAGGTGGTCGGTCACCCGGCGCCCGGCTCGGTGCCGAATCTGTGCGCCGGCGATGCGCAGCGCGAGGGGCAGCCGCGCACACGCCTCGGCGAGTTCGGCGGTGGCCGTCGGTTCTTCTGCCGGGCGTTCTGCGCCGATAGCAGCGGTGAGCACAGCGACAGCGTCGGCCGGCGGCAAGACGTCCAAGCTGATGCGGTGGGCACCCTCGATGGCGACCAGTCCGTCCAGGCGGTTACGGCTGGTGACCACGACCGCGCAGCTCGAAGCCGCCGGCAGTAGCGGCCGAACCTCGGCGGCGTCGGTGACGTTGTCCACGAGGCAGAGCACGCTTTTCGCGGCGAGCACCGACCGGTACAGCGTTGTCGCCTCGATGACGTCGCGCGGAATCTGCTGAGCCGGGACACCGAGCGCCCGGAGGAACCGCGCAAGGACCGAGCCGGGACCGCACGTGTCGTGGAGGTCGGCGTAGAGCTGGCCGTCGGGGAACTGCTCGCGGACTCGGTGCGCCCACTGGGTCGCCAACTCGGACTTGCCGGCTCCCGCAGTCCCGGCGATGACCACGATGCGAGGACCATCGCCGGAGAGCAAAAGCCGGTCCAGCGCGAGGAGTTCGGCGTGACGCCCACGGAACCCGGTGGCCGCTCGGGGCAGCTGCGCGGGCGTCACGGGCAATGTGGCGGGAACACCGCGTTGCTGCAGGACCGCCGAGTGGGTGTCGCGCAAGTCGGGTCCTGGCTCGGCGCCCAGCTCATCGGCCAGCCGGTCGCGGATGACGCCGTAAGCGTCCAGCGCGGCCGCCTGCTGCCCGGCGCCGGCCAGCGCAAGCATCAGCAGTGACCACAGCCGTTCGTGGAGCGGGTGATCGGCGATCAGCCGGCGCAGCTCACCGGCAACGTCGGCGCACGCCCCGAGGTTCAACCGAGCCCGGCAGTCGTCCTCGACGACAGCCCACCGGGCCTCGAGCAGGCGCTGGGCCTCACCGTCGATCGCCGGGGTCGGGGGTAGACCGGACAGCGGTTGCCCTCGCCACAGGCTCAACGCCTGCCCAAGCAGCTGTGCGGCCAACGCGTCGTCTCCAGCCACGAACGCACGATGCCCGTGACCGGCGATGCGGTGGAACCGTTCGACGTCGACCTCGTCCGGCCGGGTTTCGATCAGGTACCCGCCCGCCCGGGCCTGAATCCGCTGCCCGCTGTCCAACGCCGCGAGCTGCCGTCGCAGCCGCGAAACGTGCGTCCGCAGGTTCGCCATCGCCGACGCCGGCGCAGCTTCCCCCCAGACGACTTCCACCAACCGCTGCAGCGGCACCACCACGTTGGGCGTCATCAGCAGGGCCGCGAGGACAGCGCGTTGCCGCTGGGAGGGCAGCCGCAGATGCTCGGCGCCCGATCGCACGTCGACCGACCCCAGGAGCAGGAACTCCACGACACCCCTCCGCTCGATCCCGCGTTATCCCTCGATGTTCGCCGGATGTGCTGATCGTGTACAGCCCGGGTGCGATCGTGAAACCGCGGATCGCTCGCAGCCGGCACACACGGGGAGACGAGGGGGCTCGCCGTTCGACCCGCTGTGGGTGACCCGCGAAAGTAGCAATGCCGATCCGGACCATCCGCCCTCTCCAGCGCAACCCGTGTCCGCCTCCGTCTTAGCAGTCCGACCAGGCCGATGCAGAAAACCGGCAAGCGGTTCACACGGATGGCCGTGCACTCTAGTGCTTTGGTCACCCGCGGGGCTGATTTTCGGGACCAGTTGGAAGGCGGAACGCTCGTGGCGTCCAAATGGAATCTTTCACCAGGGAGAAATTAATGAAATTGCTAGCATTTGTCCTTACCATGTGCATCGGAATGGTCGGACCGGTCGGCATAGCCGGCACTAATCCGAATGATCACAGTGCGGCGCCGTCGGCACAGGCGAAAACCGCGGTAACGTCGGTGGTCCGCACGACTGTCGCTGCTTCGGGAATTCCCGCTCCGGCGACCTGGGATGCCGAGACCGGCGCCGCACTCGCCCCGTGGGACTGCAGCCCCGGCAACGTCTGCTTCTGGAACGGCTTCGGCGGTACCGGTGGGCGATGCATGTGGAGCGTCGCCGACCCGGACTGGACATCGGGTGCCATTCGGTGTTCCTGGGCGACCACCGCCGAGGTGAAGTCGGTCTACAACCGCGGCACCTCGTCCGGTTTCGCCGGCGTCAGGTACTACCGGAACACCGGCTACAACAACTCGGTCGGATGCACGAGGCAGGGTCAGAAAGGTGACCTCGCCGGCACTTATCAGGTCCGTTCACACCAGTGGGTGACTGGCAGCTGCGGCTGACCGGAACGGCAGGGCGCGCCCTTCCAGGGAATTCGTCCGTTGCGCGGCACGGTGGCGGACACAACCATCGCCACCGTGCCGTTGTTCTGAGACGGCGCAACATCCAAACGCTGATGGGTGACCGCCACACTCTCAGCGAGGTGGGCCAGCTCGGATGGGCGAGGCGAGCTCTGTCGAACATCCGCTCATGCCGCTGATCAGTCGCCCGCTGGGAGTGGTCATGGTTGCGGTTGATGTCTCCGACACGTGAGGATGCGGCTGGAGTGAGCTGGAGGATTCGTGCACGAGTTGAGCGATCAGGAGCTGGTTGCCGAGCGCAACCGCGGCCTCTTCACCCGGGCTGCCGGCTTCGAAATCGAGTTTTCGCGCGCGGCAGCAGCACAGCGCTACGGTTCACGGACGGCCAGGGTCAGCCGATCGCCGGCTTCCCGTGGTGGGACGACGTCTGCCGCGATCTGCGGGCGTGGACCTTGGCTGATGTCCCCCTGGGCGATGTCAGCCATTCGTACTGCGATCTTGACCAGTGCTGGCACATGCACCCGCACATGCTGCGCCACACCTTCGTCACCACGATGCTGGACGCCGGAGTCGACCTGCGGGACGTGCAGATCGCCGCTCGTCACGCCGACCCGCGCACCACCATGCGTTACGACCGGGCACGCAAGAACCTCGACCGACACCCGAACCACATCCCCGACGCCTACATGGCCTCCGGCACCTGACCACACGAACCTGGCGATGACCGTGTGAGCTAACCGCAGATATTCGTGGGTTGTGATGCGCTGAAGAGGCTAGGTCGACTGGTGTCCGCGGCTGATCCAGCTGCGCATGATTTCGGCGGCCAGCCAATGCCCGCGGATTTCTGCTTCTTCGACAACAGGCATGCCGTTGCAGCGCCGCAACGGGTCGGCTCCGCGGGCAAGCAGGAACGCGGTGGTATCGGCGTGGAGTGGCTCGCCAGTCTGAACATGACCATCGTGTTCGACGTCAATGGCGTGGCGCAAAAGGGTCCAGCCGTCCCCGCAGTCGTCTTCGACATCGTGACCAGCGTCGAGCAGGTCTCGTAGCTGGGGCAGGTCTTCGTGTTCGACGGCGTGGTGAGCTGGCGAATAGGACATTGTGCGGCCTCTGCATAGTCGATCGGGTGCTGGTGCTGCCGGCACGGTATCGGCCGTGGGCAGGAAGCCGCTCGGCTGCGAGGGGGCTCGATCAGTGTCAGTGGCTGTCGGCGATGGTGTTCCGGGGTCGTAGCGGAGTTGCGCGTCATCGGGGCTGGTGCCGAGGTGTGGACTAGCTCGTGCCAGCGCCTGGCCCGGCATTGGTCGTACCGCCATTCAACAAAGTAGCCGATGAGCGGACGCAGATACGGTCGATCGGTGCAGTCAGCCACGACCGCACCGGCTACCTCAGCTGGGCATCACCCGGCGCCGACCAGGTGCCGTCGAGATCAGATCTTCGACACGGAGCCCGCGTGCGGCGAGGCAGTGACGGATCCACTCCTGTTGGTACCGACTCCGGTTGTCCCAGGTGAACTGCAACGCGTCTTGAGGGCGACGTGGACCGGTCGACCGCAACCCGGGCACGAGGTTGTCACATATGTCCGCCAACTCATGGATCTGCTGCTGGTAGTCACAACCGGGGAAGAACTCATCGCACATGCTTTCCCGTCGATGCGACATCGCCCTCATGAGCAGGACCGATTCGTGAACTACCGTGACGATCGCCTCCGCGATCACCGACGCCCGGCCTGACTTGCCCCTCCACATGAAGGGCAGTCTCCCAGAACCGTCCTCGCGAGCTGAGCGCACGCTCGTACCACTGGTCCGGCATTCACATCCGGACATGCCGATGAGCGGGCGTTCGGCGCCAGAGTCGGCCAGTTCAGTCAACGGCCGCTGGTGGCGGTTTCAAGCCGATCGCACCTCGTCGAGTCAGAGCAACTTCACCGGGTTTCGGCAGCACGCCCACCCCGGGGAACGCGGGAGCGCGCGGCCCGGTCGGCTGCACGAGGACGCCCTGCAGGCCCTGGCCGTGGCACTCGTCCACCAGCTTGACGGCGTAGACCGGGTCGACTCCGGGCACGGGCGCGGCGCCCGCGGCCCCCACCCGCGCGGCCGCCCGGTCTTCCCGGGCGCCGAGCAGGTGCGGCACCGACGTCGCGGTCAGCAGGACGGCGACGCCGCGGCCGACCCCGGCCGCCGTGAGCGCCAGCCGGGGCAGGGCCGTGTGGGCCCCGCCGCCACCGAGCGCGAGCCGCATCCCGAGCCACGGGTCGTCGCACCAGCGCCGGATCATCGGGTCGCCTCGAGCTGCCGGGTGCGGCCGTCGCGGACGACGACCTCGCGGTCCGAGTAGGCCGCGACGCGGGGTTCGTGCGTCACCAGGACGATCGCGGCGTTCCGCTCGCGGGCCGCCGACGTCAGCAGCTGCATGACCTGTTCGCCGTTGAGCGAGTCGAGGGCGCCGGTCGGTTCGTCGGCGAAGACGACGCGGGGGCCGGTCAGCAGGGCGCGAGCCACGGCGACGCGCTGCCCCTGCCCGCTGGACACCTCACCCGCGCGCACCCGCAGGCTCGCCGCCGCGCGCGCCTCCGTCGGGCCGTACGTCTTCCGGAGATCGGTGGCTTCGAGCAGGACGCCGGTCACGCGATCTCCTTCGCCGGCTGGTCGAGCCGGGCTGCGGTCAGTTCCAGCCAGCGGAGGTCGGCCTCCAGGTGGAACGGCGCGTGGTCGCAGATCAGCTGGTCGACGAGGTCACCCCGGGTCTTGCGCCGGGTCAGCTCGCGCATCGCGCTTCCGCTCGGGCCCGCCGTCGACCTCGACGTCGTCGGCCTCGACGAGCCCCTGTTCGAGCAGCCGCGCGAGGGTCGGATAGACCTGCCCGTGGTGGACCTGACGGTCGTGCCCGAAACGATCAACGACGGCGTCCGGCGTCCTCCGGCGATCGGAAAGCGGCCACGTCGAACACCGCGGTCGTCGTCACGACGGCCCGGACGCACCCCTGCGGGCCGGGGACGCACGTGGTCCCGATCCGGCGCACCGAGACCGTGCGCCAGGACCACGCGCAAGCCGGCGTCGCGGCCTCGGCCGGCACCGGCGTGTCCAGGGCGAGGACGACCAGGACGGCCGGCAGCAGCGTCCTCCCCCGCACGCGGCGGCGTCGCTCGCGCGTCAGCGGACCGGGGCCCGGCTCGGCGCCCTGCTCATCCCTCGTGCTCGGCCCATCGGAAACCTCCCCGTTCCCGGCTCCGCGGATCGGAGCGCCGGGTCAGGCTGCCGCGAGGACCGTGCGGATTCCTTGCGCTGACCTGCAACGCGCAGGTCAGCGGGCTACCAGGGCTTCCTCCGCCTTGGCGGGCCGCTCGGCGGCGGTCCCGACGGCCGGCGCGATCAGGACGGCGCACAGCGGCACCGCCATCGCGATCGCCGCGAGGACGAACACCGGGAACAGGAACGAGAACACCTCGGTGCCCGCCGGGTCCGGGGCGGACATGTCCATCTGCATCCGCACCGCGGCCATGCCCGTGTAGTGCATGCCGGTCACGGCGACGGCCATCACGAACCCGGCGGCCACGCGCAGCACCAGGCGGTTCAGGACGATCGCGAACCAGAGCGCGGCCGTCGCGGCGACCACGGCGATCACCACCGACAGCACCACCAGCGGCGTGTCGTAGGTGAAGCCGCCCTTCACCCGCAGGGCCGACATGCCCGTGTAGTGCATGACGTTGACCGCGAGCCCGGTGATCAGGCCGCCGAGCAGCAGCCGCCAGCCGATCCGGGCCTGGCTGCCCGCCACCAGCAGCCCGACGAACACCGCCGCGACCGCCAGCAGCGCCGACAGCACGGTGCGGAAGACGTCGTAGCGCACCGGCATGCCCGGCGTGCTGAACCCGAGCATGGCGACGAAGTGCATCAGCCAGATGCCGACACCGCCGATCGACACCGCCGCCAGGACCAGCCACCGCAGGCGGTGACGCGGGTCCGCGGCGTGCCGGGCCTGCACGGCGCAGGCGAGGCCAAGCACGCAGCCGACCACCGAGGTGAGGTAGGCGAGCACGAGCAGCCAGCGCCCCAGCGCGAAGTTCTCCGCGTGGTCCATGGGTCAGTCCTTCCTCCGGGGCACGGCCGGGGTCAAAGATCCTTCAAGCCGTGCAGCACGCGTTCCATCAGGTCGTGGCGCTCGCCCCAGGACGACGTGTCCGAAAGGGTGTCGCGGACGATGACCAGGCCGTCCTCCATCAGGTCCGCGACGAGCACGCGGACCACGCCGAGCGGCAGCACCAGCAGCGCGGCGATCTCCATCAGCGACCGGGGGCGGGCGCACAGCTCCATGACCTGGGCCAGCGCACTCGTCGAGTGGTAGGCCTCGGTCCGGCCGGCGGCCGTCGTCTCCACGAGTGCCTCGACGGCGATCTCGACCACCGGCGCCGTCCGGCCCTCGGTCCAGGAGTAGGGCCGCGCGAGCGACGGGGCGTGGCGCGGCTCCTCTCCGGCCGGGCCGAACGGCGGGTACTCCGTCACAGGCGGTCCTGAGCCACCGGCATCTCACGCGCGGGCACGTCCACCTTCTGCCCGACCCGCTCGACCAGCATCGTCATCTCGTAACCGACGAGCCCGATGTCACAGCTGGTCGTGGCCAGCACGACCAGGTTGGAGCCGTCGCCGACGCTCATCAGCAGCAGGAACCCCTGCTCCATCTCGATGACCGACTGCACCACCCGGCCCGCCGTGAACAGCTCCGCGGTGCCGAGCGACAGGCTGTGCAACCCGGCCGCGATGGCCGCCAGCTGGTCCGCCCGTTCGCGCGGCAGCGTCTCGTCGGCCGCGACGAGCAGTCCGTCGGCGGACACCAGCACGGCGTGCGCCACGCCCGAGACGTCCTGCACGAACCCGTTGACCAGCCAGTTCAGCGTGGCCGTGCGCTCGGGTGGCGGCGGCGAACCGGGGAACACCCCCAGGGTGCCGCTCAACGTGCGGCTCGCGGCCTCGGCGCCGGGGGCGCGCCGCTGGTGAACCTCGGGCAGTTCCGTCATCGCGGATCCACTTCGTCCTTTCCGGATTCTTCGGCGCGTGTCGCGGTCTGCTGTCGCGCCGCGCGCATTCCCTGGTAGTGCCGGGACAGGCTGTTCCGGACGGCGGAGGCGTCCCGGAACCCGCCGCCGGGATCTTCACGCACCCGCGGGACGACCGCGCCGGGCGCGAGCTGCGCGCCGGGCCGCCGGGTCGGCAACCCGGCGTCGGTCAGCTTCGGCGCCGCCGCCGGTTCGAGAGCTTCTTCCGCGGCGTGCCGCGCGTGCTCCGCCGCCGGGGTCGCCCACTCCGCGGCCGGTTTCGGCTTCGGTTTCGGCGTCACGGCCGCCGGGGGCGGCGCGGGCGCCGGGGCGGGAGCAGCGGGGGCCGGCGGCGGTACCGGGGCGGCCGGCAGGCCGGGCAGGGGTTCGATCGGCTCGGTGAACCAGCTCGTGACGACCTGTTCGAAGATCGGCGTCGGCGCCTGCGGCGGCACCAGGACCGGCCGGGAGGACCCGTTGCGGCGCATGACCGGCTCCGCCTGCCTGCCGGCGCCGATCGGCCGGGCCAGGTCGGCGAGGATCAGCGCGCCCGGCACGTGCACGCTGGCGGTGACGCCCCGGTGCCGGCCGCTCGGGCCGGTCGGGCGCAGCCGCACCGTGACGCCGTGCAGCGAGGCGAGCCGGCCGACCACGAACAGGCCCATCCGCCGCGTCGTCTCGGGACCGACGGACCCCGCGGCGGCGAGCCGCTCGTTGACCGACGTGATCTCCTGCGGCGTCATGCCCAGGCCCTGGTCGACGACCTCGATGAGCAGGCCGCCGTCGGCGCCGCGGTCGGCGGTCAGCGCCACCTTGTGCTCCGGCGGCGAGAACCGCGTCGCGTTCTCCAGCAGCTCGGCGAGGATGTGCACCACGTCCGCGGCCGCCTCGGGCTGCACCGAGCTGCGCGGCGCGTTGCCCATCGCCACCCGCCGGTAGTCCTTGACCTCGGACGTCGCGGCCCGCAGCAGGTCGCGCGTGGGCACCGGCTCGCGGCCCTGGCGGACCGGCCGGCCACCGGCGAGCACGTGCAGGTTCTCGCCGTTGCGGCGCAGCCGGGTGGCGATGTGGTCGATCCGGAACAGCTCTTCGAGGCGGGCCGGGTTCTGCTCCCCCGACTCGAGGTCTTCGATGATCGACAGCTGCTGCTCGACCAGCGACTGGCTGCGCCGCGACAGCGTCATGAACATCTCGCTGACCTGCTTGCGCAGCTCGGCCTGCTCGACGGCGAGGCGGACGGCCTGGCGGTGCATGTCGTCGAAGGCGCGGGCCAGCTGCCCGATCTCCTCCTCGGTCTGGACCGGCACGGCCGGCACGGCGCGCCAGTCGACCTCCTTGCCGTCGCGGACCTGCCGGACGGTCTCCGGCAGCTGCTCGTGGGCGGCGTGCAGGGCCGCCGCGCGCAGCCGGCGCACCGGCCCGACGAGTGACCGCACGACCAGCAGGGCGACGGCGAGCGCGGCGAGCAGTGCGCCCAGGACCAGCGCCGTGTCGCGCAGGGAGTCGGCGCGGGCGCGGTCGGCCGCCGACGACACGTTGTCGGCCAGCTGCGTCGCGACGTCGTTCAGCACGCCGGTCACCCCGGGGACTTCCGCGGTGATGGACGGGAGGAAGGACGACAGGGCCGCCGTCCCGGTGCTCTCGGGGTCCTGCAGCGTGCCGAGCCGGTTCGCGGCGGGGCTGGTCGCGGCGGTGAACCGGGTCCGCAGGGCGCCGGTCAGCTGACGGCCGGCCTGCTCGCCGAGCACCGTCTGCTCGGCGGCGGTCAGCACGGCCGCCGGGCGCAGGGTCGCGTCGTCCGGGCTGGCCTGCGCCGCCCGCACGTACGTCTCCTCGGTCGCCAGCTCGGCCCGCAGGTGCACCAGCAGCCGGGCGGTGTCCGCGGCGACGGCGGTGTCGCTGCCGACGTCGGCCGGGACGAGGGCGGGCACGAGGTCGCCGAGCGAGGCGATGATGTCGTTGTACCCCGCGGCCTTGGTGCGCACGTCACCGTTCGCGGCGCCGGCGGCGCGGATCCCGGCGAGCTTGCCGAGCGCGGTGTTCAGCGAGCGGCCGGTGTCCGCGGGCAGCGGCGCGAAACCGGTTTCACGCTGGATGGCGGCCACTTTCGCGTCCACCGCGGTGGTCAGCGTGTTGGGCGCCCCGCCCGGTACCGCGACGGCGGCGACCATCTCCTGGCTCAGCGACGCCGTCAGGTCGATCGTGTCGTGCAGGACCGGCAGCCGGTCGCGCGCCGCGCTGAGCGTGGTGGCCCGGTCGAGCTCACCCTGGATCCGGACCACCGCCAGCGCGACGGCGACCAGGACGGGCAGCAGCAGGACGACGCTGATCTTGGTGCGGACGCTCCAGTGCGCCGGCCACCACGGGGCGTCGGCCGGCCGGCGTGGCGTGGACCCTCGTTCAAGCATGGTGGAACCGCTCGATTCCCAGCCGACGCGCGGCTGACGTCGAACCCGGACAGGACGAGATCACCCCAGGGCCGATCACGCACCGTCTCGAACGATCTTGGACACCGGCACCCGAACCGGTGAAATTGCGGCTTTCCCATTGACGTGGCGTGACCGAGCCGGGTTGCAGAGAACATCAACTCCGACGCCCCTGTCAAGCCCGACACCGACATTTTCGACAGCTCGGCGCGAATTCTTTCCGACACGCCCGCACATATCACGCATCGTGTCCCGCCGACTCCGCCTTGCACACCGTACAAGCAGGTTCGCGCAGCTCCGCGCCTTACTTAGGCTGGCTCACGATGTGCCCGAAGGGATCTTTTCCGGCGTCGGCAGAATTACCCACAACCGTTACACAGTCGCGACATCGGCACAATTTGACAAAGAGCACCGAGCATTGTTCGTTATTAATTTCCGGCACGCACCGCGAGTGCGTCGCACACTCTCGAACATCACAGCCCGTGACGCACACCACACACCCTGATTCCGGGCAAACCACTCACGGCACGCACCCGATCGGTCGCGCAGTGTCATGCTGGAGGGACGCAGCGATCTTCGGGAGGGTCACGGATGAGCGGGACGCACCAGCAGTGGGACATCGTCACCAGCGTCGGCCTGACCGCGCTCGCGGTCGCGTCCGCGCGGGCGATCGCGACGGGTTCGGCCGGCGGCCTCGTCGACGACCCGTTCGCGGCCGAGTTCGTCCGCGCGGCGAACCCGCCCAAGCCCCTGCCGACCGGCCCGGCCGACGTGGACGGCGACGAGATGTGGAGCTCGATGGCCGTCTACATGGGCCTGCGCTCCCGCTTCTTCGACGAAGTGGTCGTCACGTCCGACGCCCCGCAGGTGGTCATCCTCGCCGCCGGCCTCGACGCCCGCGCCTACCGCCTGGACCTCGACGGCCGCGACGTCTTCGAAGTCGACCAGCCGCGGGTCCTGGCGTTCAAGCAGCAGGTCCTCGACGACCTCGGCGCGCTGCCTCACTGCCACCGCCACCCGGTCGCGGCGGACCTGCGCCACGACTGGCCGGCCGCGCTGGAGCAGGCGGGCTTCGACCGCACCCGCCCGACGGTCTGGCTCGCCGAGGGACTCCTGCCGTACCTGCCCGCGCGGGCCGAGGAGGAGCTGTTCGAGGTGGTCCACGCCCGTTCCGCGCCGGGCAGCCGGTTCGGCGTCGAGCAGGTCCCGGGCGGCGACGTCGAGGGCATGAACCGGAGCATGGAGGCGATGCAGGCCGCCGAACGCCTGGGCATCAGCATGGCGGGCCTGCTCAACACCGAGCCGCGCCGCGACCCGGCGGCCTGGCTGGACGGCCAGGGCTGGCGCGTCACCACCGACATCGCCGACGCGCTCGCCACCCGCTTCCGCCGTCCCCTGCCGGCCTACCTCAACGATACGATGGCGAAGGCGGAACTCATCCGCGCCGACCTGCCGTATTCGCAGTAGCCGTTATTGACAAAAGACTGACACATTCCGCGAACTCCGAGTGACGACCACTCGGCCATCAGCGTGATCTCTTCGGGCCGCGTAACAAATTCGGTGCCGCACCCGACCGTGCCGGAGCACGGGTGCCAAGATGACACCACGGTCACCGCGGAACGCACGAGGTCATGCATGCCAGAGAGATTCCGGTCCAAAATCGTCGACGCCAGCGCGTTCGACAAAGGGGACACGTTTTCTTTCGAAACGCAGCCGTACCTCACCGAGCTGTTCGAAGCGGTGCGCGACCGCACCCGCCCGCTGACCATCGTGGTCGGCGCGGGCGTCTCGATGAACTCGAGCCTGCCCTCCTGGCCTTCGCTGATCGCGAAGATGACCGAAGCGATCGACGACGAGGACATCCGCACGATCGCGCTGGCCGACCGGTCCGACCTGATGCGCAAGGCCGAGATCGTGCTGCAGCTCATCAAGGACGCGAACCGCAACATCCAGGACCACGAGGTGATCCGGGACGCGCTCTACCAGCGGGACCTGCGGGTGACCCCCGGGCTGCTGGCGCAGTCGATCGCCCGGCTGGCCTACACCCGGCGCACCGACTGCCGCCTGCTCACCACGAACTTCGACATCATCCTCGAAGAAGCGCTCCTGGCCTATTTCGCCGAAGCCGACGTCAAAGCGTTCTCGATCCGGCCCGGCGGCAAGAAGGACTGGGCGGCGTGGAACAAGAAAGCCGGCCACATCGGCGTGCTGCACCTGCACGGCCTGGTCCGGCAGGCGCGCAACCCCGAAGAACCGATCATCCTCACCGAATCCCAGTTCCTCAAGTACGGCGCGGAAGTCCGGGCGATCCTCACCGATTCGATCAAGGACTCCTGCACGATCTTCATCGGGTTGAGCATGTCCGACCCGAACCTCGTGGGCCCGCTCTACGGAAGCGCGCCCACGAATTCGCTGCGGTTCTCCCTCGTCGTGCCGCCGGCGGTGAAGAACGTCTCCCCGACCCGCGCCGCGGCCTACGCCATCAACTCCGCTCGCTACCTCGAGCAGACGCTGGGCCTCAAACCCATCTTCCTGAAGTCGTACTCGCAGCTCAACCAGGCGATCTCCGACCTCGCCCTCGCCGTCGTGGAGCCCGAGCGGTACCGGCCGGAGGACGAGGTCGAGGACTCCCTGGTCTACAACCGGCGCTTCGCCAAGGCCCTGGACGACTGCTACACGGCCGTCGGCTGCGAGCCGGACGCCGAGATCCCGGCCGGTCAGGCCGCGGAGGACCTGACCACGAAACTGCACGACGCCCTCAGCATCCCCGGCGGCCCGCTGGACGTCCTCGAAAAGCTCTCCCTCGAGTACGACGACCACGTCCTCGGCGGCAACGCGGGCGAGAACTTCGGGCTCTTCCTGTGGCTGCGCAGCCGGCTGCAGGAGAACGGCCGGCGCCGCTACACCATCAACCTCGTCGGCACCTCCGTCTACACGCACCGCGAAGAATGGTCGCTGCGGCACCACGTGACCATCGACCGGGGTTCCGACTTCGCCGCGGCCCAGGCGGTGTTCACCGGAAACCTCCAGGCGGCCAACCTCAGCCCGTCACCGATCGCGCAGATCTGGCGCGGCATTCTCGCGGCACCCATTCTCGTTTCGGGAACCGGGAGCGAGAAAATGATCGGGCCCGACGCCGCGGACATCCTCTCGGTCGGCGCGATCACGTTGAATTCGACCTACGTCATCAAGGCCAACGGCGAAGAAGTGCCGCCCGAGCACCTGTCACTGATCAGCAAACTGGATTCCGAGCGCTACAACCATCTGCTCGTCAGCCTCCAGCGGGCCGCGGAGCACGCCATGGACCTCGGCTGAGCGCTACTTCTTCTTGTGCGGCTTGGCCTTGATCACCGGCACCGGGCCGGGCACGGTCACGTAGACGGAACTCCCGACCTTGCGCCGCGGCGACTGGCCGATGATCGGTTCACCCGGGCTCGACGTCGGCGAGGCTTCCGGCGCGCAGGCCGCTGCATCCGTGCTCATGGCGTCAGCACACCCTTTCGCGCCGCGTACGGGATTCCTCTGCGGGAACGATGACACAACGCCCTGGAGAAAAGCTCGAACCGCTTCCCAGGTTACGCCGACCGGGGGACGAATCCGTCCAGGCGCTCATGCGATCACCCCTCCGCGGCGGTGTCACATTCCGCGCCGATGGTGCTACGGGTCGTAGTAGTGCGCGCAACCGCTCAATGCCGGAGTCGCCGGCCCCGAATCCGGCGTTACAAAAACGGCGGATAGCGGATCGCGTGGTCGTCCGGGTCGGGTTCCACCACTACCGCGCCCGGGTCCTGCGGGTCGTAGCGGACCCGGACCTTGGTGCCGCGGGCCGGGGACTGCATGACCGGGGTGACCATCGTCGTCACCACCGTGCGCTCGCCCGTCTCCGCCGGGAAGCGGACGTGGACCGTGAAGCGCGGGTTGCCCATGATCCAGACGTTGGTGAACTCGACGTGCGTGACCTGCCCGGTCACCAGGCGGCCGCGCTGGGCCAGGGCCTGCGCGCGGTCGTCCGCCTCCGCCGTGGTGAGGAACGCCCGCAGCAGGACCACGACCATCACCAGCGCGACGAGCCCGGCCACGGCCGGCACCAGGTACGGCTCGTAGTAGACGACCCAGTCGACGTCCGACCAGGGCTCGGGCGCGCCGTCGAGGAACGGGAGCCGCTGCCCCACCGCCTCCGGCCGCGTCCACGACGGGATCGCCACGCCGCTGCCCAGCGCGATGCCGAGGGACGCGGCCAGCGAGCTCGCCCGGAAGCCGGCGCCCATCCGGCCCAGCGACACCCCGCCGCTCCACAGCATCGCGAAGCCGAGGGACGACGCCGCCGTGACCGAGAGGCTGAAGAACAGCACCAGGGACACCGCCGGGCCCGCGTCGGCCCCCCACGCGTCGACGCGGTTCAGCGACATCAGCCGGAACGTGTCCAGCAGCCCGAGGGCGCCCGACCAGCCCGCGACCGCCCAGGCGAGCGTCGTGGGCACCCCAAGCAGCCACAGCCGGCGGCCGGTGCGCCGCGGGTTCTCCGGCAGGCCGAGTGCGAACACACCCGCCCCCTAGACGATCGGGCCGAACACGGCGACCTTCGCCGGGTCGGCCGGGTCGACGCGGGCCTCGTGGCGGGTGCCGGGCGCGTACTGCTGGATCGTCGCCTGCGGTGCGATCAGCTGCGCGACCGTCCGGTACGGGACGCCGCCGCTGCGGGTGACCTCCAGCGTGGCGGTGTACTGGGCCTGTCCGGCGATCGTCCGGCCGGTCGGCTCCAGCGCGCGGACGACCAGGGTGGCCGGCTCGCACGTGTCGTAGAGCCGGCGCAGCTCGGTGCCGTAGGCCTGCAGCTCCTGCTGCTGGCGCAGCTGCTCCGCCATCGGCAGCGCCAGGAACGCGGCCATGTCCGGGTCGGCGTTCAGGCTCCGGAACGCCTGCGCGGCCGCCTGCGGCGTCGGCAACTGCGGGGTGATGTCGTAGCCCTGGGCCGCGGCCGCCCGCCGGAACTGCTCGGCGTGCTGCTGGAACTCCTGCGCGCCGCGGGCCGCGCCCTGCTGCGTGGCCTCGTTGACCTTGTCGCGGATCTTCTTGAACATCGGGTCCCTGCCTTTCGCTGTGCGGTGTGTGCACAGCTTCGGCGGGCCGCGCCGCTACCGAACCCAGGTTTGCCCGTCCGCGGCGGCGTCGAGGCAGGTCAGGGCCGCCCAGAAGGCCGGCGAGCGGGCCGGCTCGGGCCGTTCGCGCCACCGCGCGAGCCGGGTCCGCTGCCACTCGCACAGCTCGGTGACCGGGTCGTCGCCGGCGAGCGCGGTGTCGACGGCGACGACCAGCTCGGCCATCGGGTCCGCGCCGGGCACGGCGGCCGACGTCGGCAGCGCCCAGACGGTCGCGGCGACCAGCCCGGCCCCGGCCGCGACGGCGGCGAGCAGCACGCCGAACGGTTCGGCCAGGCCGAAGTCGCTCGCGCTGGCGCAGCCGATCAGCGCCACCCGCGCCGGCATGGTGTCCACTCGCGACAGTGCGAGATCGGCGGCGGTGAACGGCCGGTGCGCCCCGATCGGCGCGGCCGTGCCGGGCAGCTCGGCCGCACACGACAGGTGCAGGGCGGTCTGCGCGCCGTGGTCGTCGCGCACCCGGCTGACGTGCCCGACGAACACCAGCCGCGAGCACGGCCGGGCCAGCAGCTCGGCGAGCAGCCGCCGGTCGGTGTCGGTCCGCCGGACGAGGTCGAGGCCGTTCGCGGCGGCCGGGTGAACCGGACCGGCTCCGAGCCGCGCGTCCAGGTGCCGGATCAGCGGCGAGCCGGCACTTTGCTTGCCGAGCACGGACCCCAGCTCACCGAAGGCGCTCTGGCCGGGAATCCGCGGGTCGAGCAGGTACCCGGGCGGTCCGTCGGCGGCGGGCGGCTTGCGCGGGATCCCGGCGGGCGCGAGCAACGCGACGTCGGCGACGTCGAGGACGCGGTCGTCGCCGACGAAACAGGAGTCGACCTCCTCGATCGTTCCGCGGGCCGGCCGCCGGTCGGGCAGGGCGAGCAGCCCCCACGGGACGTCGGCGAGGCGGGGCGAGGGCTGGACCCGCAGCAGCGGCCGTCGCCCGGACGCCCGCCGGAGCCGTTCGACGAGATCGGCGGGCAGCAGGTTGAGGGCGAGCACCCGGGCCAGCCGCTGTTCCCCGGCGGCGCTGCCGAGAGCGTCGTCGGCCAGCGACCTTCGCACGGCGTCGGCGACGCTCTCCCCTTCGTGCGGCGTCGGCGACGCGGCGGCCAGGAAGCCGCGGACGGTCTCGACGAGCCCGGCGTCGACGGGGTGGGTGTGGACGGTGTCGAGGTCCTCGGTGGTCCGCCAGCTGAGGAAGGTGTGCCCGGCATCGGCGAAGCGCAGGACGAAGGTCTCGCGTCCCGGCTCGGCGGCGGGCCAGGTGGCGACGGTCTCGGTGGTCGGGCGGCGCAGGTGGTACCGCTCGGCGGCGAGGTCGAGCCAGCGGTCCAGTTCCATGGGCTGACGAGGCGACCAGCGCAGGTCGGGCGGCGGGGCGAGCCGGAGAGGCAGGCCGGAGGTGACGGCGCCGAGCGCGGCCAGCGGCAGCCGCTCGTCGGCGACCGCCTCGGGTCGCGACCGCCCACGAGCCTCGGCCAGTGCGTCGGGGAGCGCGGAATCACCAGCCGGCGCCGGATCCAGCGTCGGCAATGTGCCGGTGAGGTCGAGGGAACGGACCTCCGTGTAGGCCCCGACCGCGCACGTGCGCTCGATCAGCTCCGCCGTCAGCCGCGTTTCGCCCAGCTGGGCCAGCAGCGTCATCAGCAGCTCCGTCGCCGGGCCCGCGACGCCGCTCGCCCACGCCGTGCGTGCTTCGGGTGCGGCGAACTCGAAGCGGTACTCCTGCGCCGCCAAGGCCACCGGCAGCAGCAGCTCCAGGGCCGCTCGCGGGTCGTCGCCGCTCGCGTGGCCGATCGTCGCCGTCACGAAGTCCGCGCGCAGGCACTCCAGCCACTCCCCCGAGGCCCGGGCCGACTGCTGGGCGCGGGCCGCGTGTTCCTTCGCCGCCGGCCAGTCGCCCTCGGCGGCCGCGCAGCGGGCCAGCGCCAGGTCCAGCCGGCGCGCGCCCGGGGTGTCGCCGTTGGCCGTCCACAGCTTTCCCGCGTGCTCGAACTGGTCCCTGGCCTGCGCGACGTCACCCGCGAGCAGCAGGAGCGCGCCCAGCGCGTGACTCGCCTCGGCCACGTCACCGGTCAGGCCCGCCGACGCGAGCTCGTCCCGGGCCGCGACGATCGCCGTGATCGCGCCCGGGAAATCCCCGTCGAGGGCCCGGGTCTCCGCCAGCTGGACGTCGAACTTCGCCGCCGTCGGGCTGCCGTGCCGGGCGCTCAGGCGCAGCAGGTCCGCCGACGCGTCCTCCTCCTCACCGCCCGCCTGCCGGACGCGGGCGCGTTCGGCGCGCGCCATCGCCTGCAGCGAAACGACCTGCTCGCGCACCTCGTCGACGTCCGCGATGCGCGCCAGCGCCGCCAGGATCCCCTCGAGCGCGGCCCGCGCGCCGGCCGGGTCGCCCGCCGCCACCTGCACGCGCACGTCGAGGATGCGCAGCTCCAGCTCGTCGGCGCCGTGCGGGTCGAGCTGCTCGCGCGGGAACTGCCCTGGCTCGGCCGCCTTCCGGAACGCCGCCCGGCGGCGCTGGTCCGCGAGCAGCTCGCGTGCCCGCGGCAGATCACCCTCCTCTGTGGACAGTGAGATGAGCACGCGTTCGGCGATCTCGCGCGAACCTTCGATCATCCGCAGCTCGACGTACTGTCCGAAGTGGACGATGGCCTTGGTGATCACGCCGAAGACGGTCAAGACGGCCTCGGCGCACTGCCGCGCGTTGCGCAGGTCGCCGGCGGAGTAGCAGACCGTGGCCAGGTCGCTGACGGCGGCGAGGTCGAGGTCGGTCCGGTCGAGCCGGTGCGCGAGCTGCCGCATCCGGGCGTACTGCCGCTGCGCGCCCGTGACGTCCCGCGCCGCGGCCAGCCGCTTCGCCACACCTTGGACGTCGACGGCTTCGACGAGCAGTGCGTGGTACTCGGCCTCGGTCAGCGAGCACGCGGGAACCTCGCCGTAGCGCGCCGGATCCAGGCCGAAATGTGGTGCGACACAACGGCAGTTGTAACCGTGCGAACTCGACCCGGCCAGTTCGGGCGGCAGCGGCCGGTCCGGCGGGGTGAGCGGGGGCGGGAAGCCGGCGAGCACGTCAGAACTCCTCGGCGGCGTCCCCGGCCGCCGC
This sequence comes from Amycolatopsis sp. WQ 127309, assembly GCF_023023025.1. Classification (NCBI taxonomy): domain Bacteria; kingdom Bacillati; phylum Actinomycetota; class Actinomycetes; order Pseudonocardiales; family Pseudonocardiaceae; genus Amycolatopsis; species Amycolatopsis sp. WQ 127309. Next base: position 6,369,871 of record NZ_CP095481.1, on the reverse strand, counting down.
GCGTTCGGCCAGCGTCCACACCCGCGGCGGTCGCGCCCGCACGAGCGCGACCACGGCCGCCCGGTCCGCCGGCGTGGTGCCCGTGACACCCTCCGCCGCCACGCCCACGACGAGTCCGATGTGGACGTCCGGCGTCGCCGCGAGCCGGGTCGCGGCCGCGTCGAGGGCCACACTCCCGGCGAACTGCCCGGCGCCGAGGGCCAGGGGGACTTCCGCGAACGGCTCCCCGTTGTGGGTCGCGACCGCGGTGAGGACGGCGTCGGCGAACGCGCCGGCGACCTCGACCTCGAGCCGGCCGGCGGCGACGATCCGCCAGGTCACGGTGTCTTCGGCGGCGTCGAGAACGCCCGGGGGCACGCGCGCCCAGTCGACGCTCGCGCGGCCCTCGGCCAGCACGCCGGCACCGTGCGCGCCCGGGCTGGCGCCCGCGGCCAGTGCGTAGGCGCGTTGGCCGCCGGCGATTTCCGGCTCGGCCGCGGCCTCGGCGCGCTCGACGTCGTCCTGCGCGTCGAACCAGGCCGACAGCCGGGTGCAGAGGTCGCGGACTTCGCCGGCCGGCCCGGTCAGGGCGCCGCTCGCGATCGCCGCGTCGAAGAGTTCCGCCGGGGTGGCTTCGAAGCCGTCGAGCAACCCTTCGGCGACGTCCTCGACCGCCGCCGTCGCGACGGCGGCTTCGAGGTCCAGCAGGGCCGGGTCCAGCGACGGGACGCCGAGCCGCGGGCTGGCGGGCCACCAGCGGCGCGCCCAGAGCAGCAGCGCGAGGGTGGCGAGCTCCGGGCGGGCCGGGACGTCGACGTGTCCCTGCTCCAGCGCGCTTCGGCCGGCCTCGGGCCCGACCAGCCGGGTCAGCCACGGTTCCGCCGCACTCGCGTCGGTGAGTTCGATCCGCATGGTCGTGGCCGAGCCGGCGAGGAGATCGGCGAGGGGGAAGCGGACGAGAGCGCCGTCCGCGGCTACGACGGGCGTGTGCACCGGGTGCGTCACGACGCGGCCTCCAGCTCCGGCAAGCGGGCGACGAGCGCGCGGCGCACCTTCGTCCGCAGGTCGAGGGAGGTCGAGCGGACGACGCCGGTGACGAGGTCGCGGACGTCCGCCGCGTCGGCCGGGGTCTCGCCGCGGACGTCGAAGCCGTGCAGCCGGATCCAGAGGCGGCCGAGGAACTGCTTGGCGAACTCGCGCAGCTCGTGGACGAGTCCGGGGTCGGGCCGCGGGGTGAGCGGGGTGCCGCCGGCCAGGGCGCGGCGGGCGTGCAGGACGTACCCCTCGCGCGCGACCTGGGCGTTGAGCCGCCGCGCGAACTCGGGTACGGCCGCGGCCGCGGCGCCGTCGAGCGGCCGCAGCGCGGGCGCGACGACCACGCCGAGCGCGAAGCAGCCGGCGAGGGCGGGCCTTTCGAGCCCGAAGCCGGCGGCGACCCGGCTGAGTTCGTCGTCGACGAGGTCGGCGACGGGCGCCCGGTCGTCGGCGGGGGTTCGCCGGAGGGTGGCGCGGACCCGCCGTTCGACGCTGCGTTCGAGGAGTTCGGCGCCGGTTTCGTCCCGCCGGCTCAGCGGCGGCACGGCGGTGTGGTCCCCGCGTTGCAGCCCGAGATCGGGGGCGGTCGTGCCGGAGATCTCCTGGACGGCCCCGGCGACGGCGGCCGAACCACCGGGCCGGCGAAGGGCCAGGCCGAGCGCGTGCCCGGCACCGGATTCGGCGAGCGCGTGCCACGCGGAGTCGGCGAGGGTCTCGACGAACACCGCGAGCTGAGCGATGTCCTCGGCGGAGAGCAGGTCGTCGGCCGGGGTGGCCGCCTGCCAGCGGCGGTGCAGCTCTTCCGTCAGGTCGGCCGCCACCCGGGGGTCGGCCAGGTAGGCCGCCAGGTCGTCGGCTCCGGTCGCGCGCTCGCCGTGCAGGTCGCGCAGTGCCGCCGCCGCCGTCTCGGCCGCATCCGGGCCGGGGGTGCCGAAGCCCGTTGCCAGCTCGTAGGCCAGCGGGAAGCACACGTCCTGGACGTTGCCCGCCGTGATGCGCAGTGCTCGGCGTTGCTTCTTCAGGTGGGTGAACCACTCCGCCGTCGCGTGCAGGCGGGGCGCGTCGGCGAGCAGCAGCTGCGTCACCTCCGCGGCCGACGCCTCGTCCAGGAGGGGGCGGCCCAGGCGGGGACGGGCCGCGGTGCGGACGACCAGGGGGTCGATGATCTTCTTGACCGTGCGGGTCAGCGGGCCGCCGTCGGGCGCGGACAGGACCGCCACGCCGGGGATCCGCTGCCAGGCCCGCGCCAGCACCGCCGAACGCAGCTGCGGCTTCACGATCACCCTCCCCCTCTCCGATCGCACCCTATCCGAGCCGCAGTGCACAATCTCGGCTGTGACCGAAGAGCAGGACAGCGCCGGGCACGGCAGACGCGTCGGATGGGTCGAGCTGTACTTCGACCTGATCTTCGTGTTCGCCGTCAGCCAGGTGACGCACGCGATCGTCGCCGAGCCGAAGTGGGTGCACGTCGGCGCCTCGCTCGGCCTGTTCGCCACGCTCTGGTGGACGTGGATCGGCTTCGCGCTGCTCTACAACCGCGTCGGCGACGACACCCGCGTCGTCGACCGGCTGTTCGTGCTGGCCGGCACGGTGCCGTGCGCGATCGCGGCCACCCAGGCGCACCACGTCTTCGAGGGGCACCCGGCCGGGTTCGCGGCGGCGCTGGCCGGGGTCCGCCTGATCCTGGCCGCGGCCCACCGGTGGTCCGGCCGGAGCAAGGCCGAGGTCCGCCGGATCGCCTGGGGCTACGCGGCGTCGGCGGTGCTGTTCACGATCTCGGCGTTCACCCCGCGGCCGTGGGTGTTCGTGCTGTGGGCGTTCGCGCTGATCCAGGAGGCGGGCTTCCTGCTGCTGGACGGCGGGACCGACCGGCGACGCGGCGGCCACGACGCGCCCCGGCCGTCGCGGGCCGCGAAGATGCGCTCACTGCTCGCGCCGTCGAGCAACCCGGGGCGGGCGGTCGATTCGGGGCACCTGTCCGAGCGTTTCGGGCTCTTCATGATTCTCCTGCTCGGCGAGCTGGTGATCACGGTGGGTGGCGCGGCACTCGACCGCCCGGCCGACGACCTCGGCTACTGGCTGGCCCTGATCGGCGGCCTGGTCCTCGCCGGCGCGCTGTGGTGGGTGTACTTCACGTCGGCGGCGGAGATCTACGAGCGCATGCTCGACCTCTCCGGCGGCAACCCCGCGCTGGCGTACTTCCTGTACGCGGGCGGGCACCTGATCCCGGCGTTCTCCCTGCTGCTCATCGCGGCCGGGGTGGACCTTTCACTGCACGAGTCCCCACCGGTCTCGGCAGCGTGGTTCATCACGGCCGGCTTGACGGCCTACCTCACCGGGACGCGCGTGTTCTCGATGCAGCCGCGGAAGTGGTACGTGAACCTGCTCCAGATCGCGGCGCTGGCCGTCACGGTGAACCTGGCGCTGCTACGCCACGTGCTGTCGGCGCCGGCGGTGGTGGCGGTGATCGCAGTGTGGGCGGTCATCAGCGCCGCCATCTCGGCGAGGGTTCGGCACGGAGTGCTGGAGAATTTGTCGAACGACCCGGCGGCGTTCTTCCACGCCTCGGAACACGACTCGGGAATCTGACCCCGGGCGGCGCTGGCCGGGCGGCACTCGCCAGGCGGCGCTCGCCGGGCGGCACTCGTTGGGCGGCACTCGTTGGTCGGCGGCGCTGCCCGGGCGGCCGCCGGACGCGGTCGAAGCGGCGACCTCACGCTGTTCGGTCCGGCATTGCGCCCGCGCTCACCCTGGCCGCGGTCACGACACAAGCACGAACCCCGATCACGGCGGCCGGACGACAGCCACGGCCACGGCCACGGTGCAAGCACGAACCCGGCTGTAGCCGCCGCGCAAAGCACGAACCCTCCGCGCGAGCGCGACCGGGGCGCCCGTGCGGACGACAGTCCCGCCATGCGTGGCCGTGGCGTGCGTAACCGGGACGTGCGTGACCGGCTGCAGCCGTACGAGCGACAGCTCGGGCAGGCACGGCCGAAGCCTGTGTGGCCGGCTGCAACGGTACGAGCGACAGCTTGGGCAGACACGGCCGAAGCATGTGTGACCGGCTGCAACGGCGCGAGCAACAGCTCGGGCAGACACGGCCGAAGCATGTGTGGCCAGCTGCAACGGTACGAGCGACAGCCCCGGCGTGCGCGACCGCGGCACCCGTGCGAACGACAACCCCGCCATGCGCGGCCGCGGCGTGCGTAACCGGGACGTGCGTGACCGGCTGCAGCCGTACGAACGACAGCTCGGGCAAGCACGGCCGAGGCGTGCTTGACCGGCTGCAACGGCGCGAGCAACAGCCCCGGCATGCGCGACCGCGGCACCCGTGCGAACGACAACCCCGCCATGCGCGGCCGCGGCGTGCGTAACCGGGACGTGCGTGACCGGCTGCAGCCGTACGAACGACAGCTCGAGCAAGCACGGCCGAAGCATGTGTGGCCGGCTGCAACGGCGCGAGCGACAGCCCCGGCGTGCGCAATCGCGGCGCCCATGCGAGCGACAACCCCGCCATGCGCGGCCGCAGTGCCCGTGCGAGGGGCGGCCTCGGCGTGCGTAGCCGGCTGCAGCGGTGCGGCCTGGTGGCCGCCGCGACCATCACCCCGGAGCCATCGCGCACCGTGGGGCCCGCCTGTCGCGCTTCGGAGCGCCCTCGGCAGCTGGTCGTCGACTCTCGCGAGGCGTCGTCACTGTGCGCTGTCCCAGGTGAACGCAGTGGCATCGCCTTCTTGTCGCCGCCGTCAGCGGTGCGGCATTGCGTCTTCTCGACGGTCGCAACGGGTGCTACTTTTCTCCTGGTGCAGGTCGTTCCGACCCGAGGAGCCGTGATGCCGCTTTCTCCCAGCGCTCACACCGACTCGTTCTGCCGCGATCGGCTGCCACCCGAGGGGCAGTGGCCGCGGCTGGTGTTCGACCTTCCGGAGCTGCGGTATCCCGATCGGCTCAACGCCGCCACCGTGCTGCTCGACCACACCCTCGCGCGTCTCGGGCCCGACCGGCCGTGCCTGCGGTCGCCGCACGAGACGTGGACCTACGGGGACGTGCTCGCGCGCGCCAACCGGATCGCGCACGTGCTCACCGCCGACCTCGGCGTCGTGCCCGGCAACCGCGTGCTGCTGCGCGGGACCAACACCCCGTGGCTCGCGGCGTGCTGGCTGGGCGTGCTCAAGGCCGGGGCGGTCGCCGTCACGACCATGCCGATGCTGCGCCGCGGCGAACTCGACAAGATCGTCGAGCGCGCGGCGCCCAGCGTCGCCCTCTGCGACGAGCACCTGCTCGACGAGCTGCCACCCGGCCTGCCCGTGGTCTCCTACGGCACCGAACTCGCCGGACACTGCGCACGGCACCCGGCGACCTTCGACGACGTGCCGACGGCCGCCGACGACGTCGCGTTGCTCGCCTTCACCTCCGGCACCACCGGATCACCGAAGGCGACCATGCACTTCCACCGCGACCTGCTCGCCATCGCCGACACGTTCTCCCGGCACGTCCTGCGGCCCACTGCGGACGATCTGTTCTGCGGCACCCCTCCCCTCGCGTTCACCTTCGGCCTCGGTGGCCTCCTCGTGTTCCCGTTGCACGCCGGTGCGTCGGTGTTCCTGCTCGAGCGCGCCACCCCGAAGGAGCTGGCCGCGACCGTCGCCGAGCAGGCGGTGACCGTGCTCTTCACCGCGCCGACGGCCTACCGCGCCATCCTCGGTGCCGGCGACGGCCCGCTGCTGGCCGGCGTCCGGCGCGCCGTGTCCGCCGGCGAGGCCCTCCCGGCCGCCGTGGCCGAGCAGTACCGCGACGTCGTCGGGCGGCCGCTCATCGACGGCATCGGCAGCACGGAGATGCTGCACGTGTTCATCTCCGCCGCCGACGACGCGGCCCGCCCAGGCTCGACCGGCACCGTCGTGCCCGGGTTCCGCGCCACCGTGCTCGACGAAACCGGCCACCCGGTGCCCGACGGCACGCCGGGCCTGCTCGCCGTGCGGGGGCCCACCGGCTGCCGCTACCTCGGCGACCCCCGGCAGGCCGACTACGTGCGCGACGGCTGGAACCTCACCGGCGACACCTACGTGCGCGACGCCGAGGGCTACTTCCGGTTCGTCGCCCGCAGCGACGACATGATCGTGTCCTCCGGCTACAACATCGCCGCCCCCGAAGTGGAAGAGGTGCTGCTGACCCACCCGGACGTCGCCGAGTGCGCTGTCGTCGGCACTCCCAACCCGGAGCGTGGGTCGGTCGTGACGGCTTTCGTCGTGCTTCGCCCGGGCGCCGAGCCGGGACCGGACCTCGCGCACGCGCTGCAGGAGCACGCCAAAGCCGTTGCGGCGCCGTACAAGTACCCGCGCCGGGTGCGGTTCGTGGACGCGCTGCCGCGCAACGCCAGTGGCAAGCTGCAGCGTTTCCTGCTGCGCGAGCGATGACGTGAGTTCTGACGCGGGCGGTGAACGGGGTGACGGGCCCGCTGCCGAGGTGGGGTGGCGGTGGGCCCGTCACGTTCGTGGGGTGCCGGGGACATGCCTCCAATCTACCCGATAATCGAACACCTGTTCGCGTCCATTCAGGTGGATTCCGGCTACGCAAAGTCAGCGCACCCCGGTAAATCCGGGCCGTTACACCACTTTCGAGCGACAAACAGTCCTCAGTGGACACTAATGGAGCACCGGAAACGTGACACGCACCCCGGACGGGGGCCACGTCACGCACCCGGCGACCCCCGCCGGGCACCCCGGTGACCGCACCGGCGGCGCGCGGTAAAACTCCGGACACCGCCCTGACCTGGCCTCCGGGACCATCACCCTGCCGTGCCGCGGAGGCGGTGACCGGCCCCGTGACCCGACCCCATAAAGTCTTCGCGCAGCCATCCGGAGGTGAACGCCAGCGTGCCCGAGGTCGACTACTACGAGGTGCTCGGCGTCCGCCGCGACGCCACGGCGTCCGACGTCAAGACGGCCTACCGCAGGCTCGCCAAGACCATGCACCCGGACGCCGGCGGCACGGTCGGCACGTTCCGGCTGCTCCGCGAGGCCTACGACGTCCTGAGCGACCCCGTCAGCCGCGACCGCTACGACGCGGGCGGCGCCACCGTCGTACCGGTGGTCCCGGTGCGGCCGCGGCCCCGGCGGCGCTTCGGGGACGAACCCGGCTTCGTCCCCGACCTGCCCGACCTGGACGCCGAAGACCTGACCTGGTGGCACTTCGCGGGCGAAGACACCCGGATGCGGCACGGCCGCCGCCGCGGCCCCGGGCACACGCCGGTCGTCGTCGCCGTGGGCGGCATGGTGCTGGTGCTGCTGCCGCTGGTCAGCGGGGTCGAGTTCTCGCCGCCGGTGCTGATCGTCTGGCTCATCCTCACCGCCGGCACCGCGCTGCTGGTGCAGCGGCTGGCCCGCGGCTACCTGCGCGCGTCCCGCGCCCGGGACGCCTTCGCCGAGGAGTTCGGCGGCCGCACCGTCTTCGGCGCCCCCGGCACCGAGCGCGACGAGCTGGCCGAACGGCTCACCGCCGAGCTGCTGGAGACCTACCTGACCCGGCTGCCCGGCGCCCGGATCTTCCACGGCCTCGCCTGGCCGGGTTCGGTGTTCGCCGACGTCGACCACGCCGTGCTGTGCGGGAAGCGCCTGGTGCTCATCGAGTCGAAGATCTGGCTGCCCGGGCACTACGAAACCGCCGAGGACGGCCGGCTGCTGCGCAACGGGCGGCCGTTCCGCGGCGGCGGCAGCCGGCTCGCCGAGAGCCTCGCCGCCTACCGCGACCTGCTGCCCGGCGTCGCGCTGCGCGGCGCGATGATCGTGTACCCGAGCCGCAGCGGCGACCTGACCACGGCCGACCCGGACGACGTGGCCGCCCCGCCGATGACGCCGGAGACGTTCCTGCACGAGATCGGCGACTGGCTCGCCGCCGAACCGTCCACTGTGGACCATGACGCGCTGCGAGCCGTGCGCGACCAGGTCGTCGGCGGGGGCGGCCGTGCGGCGTGAGCCCCGCCGCCACCCTCGGCACGGTGCTGCTGGCCTACCTTCCCGCGGCCGTCTCCCCCGGCCCCAACTTCGTCCTCATCGCGCACACCGCGGCGGCCGGCACCCGGCGCACCGCCGTGTCGGTCGCGCTCGGCGTCGTCGCCGCGGGCGGGCTGCTCGCCGCGGTCGCCGTCTTCGGGCTGGGTGCCGTGCTGGCGCGCACGCCGTGGCTGGCCACGGCCCTGCGCGTCGTCTGCGGCGCTTACCTGGCGTGGCTGGGGATCCGGCTGTGGCTGCGCGCCCGCGCGCCCGAATCCGCCCCACCGGCGGCTCGGGGCGGCGCGTTCCGCCAGGGCGTCGTCAGCAACCTGACCAACCCGAAGGCCGCGGCGTTCTTCGGCAGCGTCCTGACGGCGACGCTCCCGCCGAGCGAACCGGCGGAAATCAAGGTCGCGGCGGTCGCACTGATCGTCGTCGCGTCCGCCGTCTGGCACCTGTCGGTGGCGCTGCTGTTCTCGGCCCCGGCCACCCAACGCTGGTACGAACACGCGAAACCGGCCCTGAACCGCGTCGTGGGCACGATCCTGGTCGTCCTCGGCGTCGCCCTGGCCGTAACGCCGTGAAGGCCTCCTTACCGGCTCTTATGGCCGGTAAGGAGGCCTTCACGGACCTTCGGGAACTATCGGACGCCGCCCGACGCGCGCTGCTTCTGCGCGTGCGCGGACCGGGTGCAGACCTCACCGACGTCGACCGTCTGGCCGCGGTCGGCGAAGACGTCCGCTACACCGACGAGCTTGCCCTTCGGCGACGTGCAGGTCAGCTGGTAGGCCTCCTTCGTCCCGTAGGTCGGCGGGACGGGCGAGGAGAACGAGACGTCGCCGGTCCAGTCGTCGACGGCGTTCGGGTCGGCCTGGTCGTAGTTGACCACCACGGCCTTGTAGTCGCCGGCGGGCGGGTCGAACAGCACGGCGTGCTCGGACGTCGTGCCGCCGTTCGCCGACGAGCTGACCAGGTTGCCCGCCGAGTCGTAGATGAACAGGTCCCAGTCGGTCGAAGTACTGGCCCAGTTGATGTTGACGCTGAACTTCCCGTTGTCCACCTTCGGCAGGCCGTCGACGTGGAAGGTGAACGAGTCACCCGTGGCGTCGGCCGGGTAGTTCTGGTTGATCGGCGGCACCCCGGCCGGGTTCGTCACCGCGTAACCCTGCTGCGCCGGGCCCTGCGGGTCCCGCCCGTAGCGGCCGGCGACGTAGGGGCGCGTCGACGGGTTGACCGACCACGCGAACCGCCCGCCGGTGGTGGTGAGCTTCGAGTTCAGGTCGTCGGTGACGTAGATCGGCGGCTTGGTGGTGCCGTCGGCCTGGATCACCGGTGACGTCGGCGTCTGGAACGTCTTGTGCAGCTTGAGCTGGTAACCCTTGGGCGCCGAGCCGATCAGCGTCGAGTGCTGCTGCGGGTCGGCGGTGTTGGCCAGCATGTCGAGCAGTGCGCCGCGGTTGCCGCCCTTGCCCGCCCCGGTCGTCGGGGCCAGCCCGGCGTACTCGGCGACGACGGCGGTCTCGTAGGCCTCGTGGAAGCCGGTGCCGCCGACCTCGATGGTGAAGCCCCAGCCGCCGGTGGCCCAGTACGACCAGTCCTCGGTGGTGCCGGTCGTGTCGTAGAGCGCCCAGCTCGGCTCGCTGGTGTAGCCGTTGCGCGAGGCCAGCTTGTCGCCGAGGGCCTTGTAGGCCGGTTCCTCCAGCGGCGGCCGCACGTCGGCCACACCCGGCGGCCGCAGCACCAGGGCCGCGTTGGTGTGCCAGGTGATCAGGTTGGTGACCTGCCGCGACGAGACGATCGAGCGGACGTTGCGCGACTCCGGCTCGGAGAACGGCGCCGAGCCGCGGAAGGTGTCGCCGCTCCAGGCCACTTCGGCCCCGCTGCCGCCCCAGAAGCCGGCGTAGTTGCGGTTCGGGTCGGTGCCGCGGATCCGGCCGGCGGGGTTGGCCTTGCAGACGCCGGTGGCGTACTGCGGCGGCGAGTCGCTGACGTTGCAGTTCTTGCGCTTCATCTCGTAGTCGAACCGGGAGAAGTCGCCCTTGGGCTCGGCCTCGCGGGAGATGTCGAAGCCGTCCGGGTTCACGATCGGCACGATGATGTTGCGCGTCTTGCCGACCATGCCGCGGATCTGGTTGTCGTGGGTGTAGCCGTTGACCAGCTCGTACGCCCATTCCATGACGTGCTCGCCCGCCGGCCACTCCCGCGCGTGGTGCACGCCCATGGTGAAGTCGACCGGCTTGCCGTCGGTGAGGTTCTTGACGTCGGTGGCGATCTCCAGCCCCATGACGTCGCGGCCTTCCCAGGTCGACTCGGGCATGGTGAACGCCGAGACGAGGTTCGGGTTGGCGCGGGCCAGCTCCTTCATCTCGTACTCGTAGTCGTAGAGGTGGCGGTAGCTGGTCCGGCCCGAGGGCAGCACCGACTTGGGGGTCTTGGCCGCGTACTCGCGGTCGGTCTTCGCGTCGGCGACGGACTTGGCCGACAGGTCGGCCTGGACCACCGTCGACTTGAAGCCGCTGTTCTTGAGCGTCTGACGGTCGGCGTCGTCGGCCAGCACGACCTCGACGCCGGTCGCGTCACCCTTCTCGGTGACGTCGAGGCCGAGGCCGGTGAGCTTGGACTTGTCGGCGCGGGTGGGGGTCTGGACGCGGACCAGCTGCGCCTTCTGCGCGGTGGTCGGCGTGCCCTGCGGGGTCAGCGCCAGGAAGTCGACGCCGAGCTGGACCTGGCCGGCCGAACCGCCGTAGCGGCAGCCTTGGACGACGAGCTGCTGGCCCTTCTTCACGAAGCTTTCGGCCAGTTCGTGGGAGCGCAACGCCGTCGAAGCGGCGACGACCGCCCCGGTCGTCTTGTCGAACACGGCGACGTCCCAGTCGCCCTCGGCGCCCGGCGTCGCCTTCAGGCGGGCCTGGACCAGACCGTCCACAGTGGACGTGAGTTCCCGGCGATCGGTGCCCGAAGTGCCCTTGGGCTGCAGCTTCGCGAAGCACGAGCGGGGTACTGACTTGTCGGCGCGCAGGATGTTCTGCGCTGCCCCGGCGGTGCCGGTCGGCAGCACGGCGAACGTGCCGGCCAGCGCGATGGCCGAAGCCAGCAGCACCAGCCGTCTTGGTGAATTCCCCACGGATAGAGACCTCCTTGACCGAGGCCGGCACAGCAAGGACGTACCGGTAGCGAGTGACCGTAATGGACGAAAACCGGCCGGGGTAACCGCCGTAAGTCGTACTGCCTTCACCCGTTCTTCACACGGACGGCCGCGCAAAAGGACATTTCACCGGGAGTTCAACCACCGGTCGGCTACTGTCGGTTCATGGTCACGGTCCCTGCGCGACGGACGTCCGTCGCGGTTTCGCTGGCGGGTATCGCCGCGCTCGTGGTGGGTGCCGCGCTGGTGCTGTTGCTGCAGGTCATCCCGCCGACCGACGAGATCAGCGCGACCCGCCGCACGATCAGCGAGTACGGCCTGTCCGACCACAAGTGGCTGTTCGACATCGCGGTGGTCCTGGTGGCGTTCGGGTCGGCCGCCGGGCTCGCGGTGCTGGTCAACCAGCGCCGGCTGCCGGTGGCCGCGACGATCCTGGGTGCACTGTGGACGATCGGCCTGCTGGTGATCGTGGCGTTCCCGAAGCCGGACTGGGCGACGGTCTCCCGCTCGGACTTCGGCGGCACGCTGCACCGCGTCGCGAGCGTGGTGGCGTTCGTCGCGCTGCCGCTGGCGGTGCTGATCGCCTCACGCACGGCGTTCCCGGCGTCGCCGGGCCGTCGCCGGCTCGCGCGGGTGCTGGCGATCGCGTCACTGGGCTGGTTCGCGGTGATCCTGGGTGCGGTCGTGGTGGCCGCGGCCGATGGCGGGCGCTGGTGGACGTTGATCCCGCTGGGGCTGGTGGAACGCGGGATGGCGCTGACGGAGCTGATCGCGCTGGGTGCGCTGCTGGCGCCGGTGATCGCCCGGGAGTGACCACCGGCTGGTCGGCGCGAAGGTGGATCACGCTTGCTGCGAGTCCGCGCCCGACGAAGCCTCGGTGCCGGGGCGGTGTCCGGCGTGGCGATCTTCGGCACCGGGCGGGCCGCGGGCTCCGCCGGGCAAGGAGTAACGCCTAGCGGATCCGTTCGTGCAACGCGGCCATCCGGGCGTCCAGGTCCGCCGCCGTGGCGGCGGCTGCGGACAGTTCGCCCGCGAAGTCCGCCGGGACGCTGTCGCGGTACTTGTACGACAGCTTGTGCTCGACCGCCGCCCAGAAGTCCATCGCGATGGTGCGGAGCTGAACCTCCACCTTGACCTTCTCCACCCGGTCGGACAGGAACACCGGGATGCGCACGATCAGGTGCAGGCTGCGGTAGCCGTTGGCCTTGGGCCGGGCGATGTAGTCCTTGGTGCGCAGCAGTTCGACGTCGTCCTGGGCGGTGAGCATGCGGGCCACCGCGAAGACGTCGTCGACGAACGGGCAGACCACGCGGATGCCGGCGATGTCGTCGAGCGCGCGGGCGGCGGAGACCCAGTCGCTGCCGAGGCCGCGGCGGTGCACCTTCTCCTTGATCGCCTCCGGCCGCTTCACCCGGCTCGTGATGTGCTCGATCGGGTCGTGCCGGTGGACGAAGTCGAACTCCTCGCTGAGGATCCGCAGTTTCGTCATCAGCTCTTCGATGGCGAACTTGTACATCAGCAGGAAACGCGGGAGCTGCCCGGCGACGGCGAGCTCTTCGGCCGCCTCGCTCAGAGAAGCGTGCTCGGCCGCCGGATCGGTGGTCACTGAACCCTCGTCGTAGGAGTCGTCGGTCATTTCCGCGCGTCACGTTACTGCGCTTCACCCGATCAACGGGCGGCGACGGGCCGGAGTTCCCGCCGGTCACCGGATCGTGGAGTCCCGCCGGGCCCGCGTGGTCCCGGCACCGTCAGGACGACTCGTTGCCCCGCCGCCGGCTGCCCGCCGGCACCTGCCGGCGCCCGCGCTGTTCACCGACGACGAGCTGCGCGCGATCCGCGTGCCGACCCGGCTGACCTTGGCCGAACGCAGCGTGATCCGCCCCGCGCGACGTCGAGCAGCGGGTCACGGTGCTCAACCCGCTGCTCGACGTCGAAGTCGTGCCGCGCACGACCCATGCCCTCTCACTCCGGCGACCCGGGCTGGTGACCGCGCGGATCCTCGAAGCGGACCGGCGACTGGCGGGTTAGAACTCCGCCAGCTGCGACACGGCGGGGGCCATGCCGTCGATCCAGGCGGCCGGCGCACCCGTGGTCGGGGTGATGATGGCCGTCCGGATGCCGAGCTTCGCGTAGTCGGCCATGCTGCGGACGAACTCGTCGCGGGTGTCCGGCGTCGGGCGCGGGTTGTTGGCGAGGATCGTCGTGCGGATCTCGTCGTAGTCGCGGCCGACGGCGTCGCAGTGCCCGCGCAGCACGTCCAGCTTGTGCGCGACGTCCTCGGGCGAGGACGCGAACAGGTTGCAGGCGTCGCCGTACTGCGCGACCAGCCGCAGGGTCTTGCGCTCCCCGCTGCCGCCGATGAGCACCTTCGGGCGGTTGATCGGCTGCGGCGAGCAGAGCGTCTCGGCCAGCTGGTAGTGCTTGCCCTCGAACGGCCCGTTGTTCTCCGGGTCCCACATCTGCGCGGTGATGCGCAGGGTCTCCTCCAGCCGCTCGAAGCGCTCGGCGACCGGCGGGTACGGCACGCCCATGCCGTGGTGCTCGCGCTCGAACCACGCGGCCCCGATCCCGAGCGCGGCCCGGCCACCCGAGAGGACGTCGAGGGTCGTGACGATCTTCGCGAGCAGGCCGGGGTGGCGGTAGGTCACGCCGGTGACGAGCAGGCCGAGCTCGATCCGGGACGTGTGGGCGGCGAGGAAGCCGAGGGTCGTGTAGCCCTCGAGCATGTTGGACTCGGCGGGGAGGCCGGTCGGCTCGATCTGGAAGTAGTGGTCCATGAAGGACAACCAGGTCGCACCGGCCTCCTCCGCCGCGGTGCCCACGCGGGCGAGCTCGCCCGCGATGGCGGTCGTCCCGCCTTCGATGTCGAAGATGGGAAGGTGAAAACCGAGCTCCATGAAACTTTCTCCTGACGTGCGGTCGGCGTACCCGTCACGTTAGGACCTGGAGCGCGCTCCAGGGCAAGTCCCGGGTTTCAGCGGAGCCGCTCGACCAGGTCCGTGGCGATCCGCCGTTCGACGGCCGCCGGGACCGGCTGGACCGCCGGGGCCAGCCCGCCCGCGCAGACCGCCGCGAGGCTGCGGACCTGCAGCGTGAGGCCGAGATCCATGGCCTGGATGGAGTTCCCGCCGGCGGCGGTCAGGTTGAGCATCCGGCCGTGGTCGAGGACGACGATCTCGCGGCCGCCGGTCAGCACGTGCCCGATGCGGCGGCCGGGGTCGCCGTACTCGATCGTGCGCACGGTCGCCGTCCGCAGCGCCTCGGCGTCGATCTCCCAGGCGAAGTGGCCGACGCCGGCGAGCACCGCGCCGTCGGGCAGCGCGGCCAGCTCGGCCGCGCCGACGACGCCGGGGGCACCGGTCGCGGTGAAGACGGCCTGGACGTCTTCGAGCACCTCCTCGGCGACGCCGACGCGGTGACCGTCCAAAATGGCCTGAAGCGCGCGCATCGGGTCGGTGTCGCACACGGCGACGCGCGCGCCGAGCCGCGCGAGGGTGCCGGCGACGCCCTTGCCGCACGGCCCGTAGCCGAGCACCGCGGCGCGCATCCCCGGCACCATCAGGTTGGTGGCGTTGAGAAAGCCCTGCACGACGCTCTGGCCGACGCCGAACTCGTTCTCCACCAGGAGCTTCAGCCGCGAGTCGTTGATCACGACGACCGGATGCGTGACGCCACCGGACCTTTCCCGCAGCCGGAGGCCGCCGGTCGTGGTCTCCTCGGTGCCGCCGAGGTAGCCCGAAGGCGTCCCGGTTTCGAGCAGCGACAGCGTGAGGTCGGCGCCGTTGTCGAGCGTGAGGTCCGGTTCGGTTTCGAGGACCTTCGCGACGTTGCGGGCGTGGTCGGCGTCGTCGTCGGCGCGGCGGGTGTGCACGGTGACGCCGAGCGCGCGCAGGTCGTCGGCGACGTCGTCGTGGGTCGTGCCGGGTGAGCCGGTGAGGGTGACATCGACCCCGGCGCGGGCCAGGAGCGTGACGAGCGCGCCGGTCTTGGGCTCGACGTGCAGGCACATCGTGAGCCGCCGGCCGGCGAGCAGCGCCTGGTGTTCGTCGACGGCGGCGGCGGTCAGCGGCATGTGCTTGAGCGCCCAGCCGATGGCAGGCAGAGTCATGACTTTCCTTACGGTTGACGGAGAAACCGCGTGACGCGGTGAACGGGGCCCGGAGCGGGGCCGGTCAACCGTAGAAGTCGCAGCGGTAGGAGTGGTCACCGAAGATCGGTGCCACGAGTCCGCGTCCGCTGCTCACGTCCTCAAGCTATCAGCGCAGGGCGGTGACCAGGAAGTCCGTCACTTCGGCCGGACCGCCGTCGCCCGTGGTCACCGGGTCGCCCGCCGCGCGCAGGCGGTTCGCGTACTCCGCCGACTTCCGGCCGCCGCCGGCGAGCAGGAACGGCGGGGCGCCCGGGCCCGCGTAGGTCAGCGGGCTCGCCTCGCGCAGGGTTGCCGGCGCACGGCCCAGGGCGAGCAGGATCGAGGCGCGGGTGACCGCGTCGAGGCCGGTGAAGTCCGTGAAGTCCGCCGGGGCGGCCAGGGCCACCACCGCGTGGACCGTGCTCGGGACCCCGGCGTACTGGCCGGCGTCGAAGCCCGGCGCGGTGCCGAGGAGGGCCGCCAGCGTGCCGCCCGTGCCGGTGCCCCAGGCCGCGATGCGGGCCGGGTCGAGGTGCAGCGCCGTCGCGTTGGCCGCGAGGAAGCGGACCGCGCACTTGGTGTCGGCGAGCGGGGCGGGCCACGGCGCCGCGGGGGCGAGGCGGTAGTCGATCGAGGCGACCGCCACGCCGCGGGCCGTCAGCGCGTCGCGGACGGCGGTGAACCGCGGGCCGTCGAGCAGCGCGCCGGGACCGGCGGGCTTGCGGTTGCCGAGGAACAGGCCGCCGCCGTGCAGGTAGAGCACGACCGGCGCGGGTGTCGCGGACGTCCGGGGCTGGTAGACGTCCATGGCCAGGGGGATCCCCGCCGGGCGGCAGTACTCGACCGTGCTGGACGTGCTGTCGAGCAGCGTCGAGGCGTTGGTGCCGGTGACGCCGTCGCCCGCGGCGACCGCGCCGGCCGTGCCGGTCGCCAGGACCAGCAGGAGCACGGGGAACAGCACGATCCACGCCGACACGCGCCGCAGCGTCGACGGCCGCGGGTGCGCCCGCCGCCGGGCGACGACCAGGAGCCCGAACAGGGCGACGAACTGCAGCCCGGCGATGACGTAGTCGGTGAAGCCGACCACGGTGTCCGCCGGCTGCCACGGGTCGAACCGCGCCAGCAGCCCGAGCGGCCGGCTGACCACCCACAGCGCGAGCGCCACGGCGGCGGTCAGGGCCGCGAAGTGGGCGGTCTTGCGCGTGGGCCAGCCGAGCACGGCGGCCACGGCGACGATTTCGACCGCCGCGAAGACGCCGAACAACATCGCGTAGAGCTGCCAGAGCCGCCAGAGCGCGGGCACCGCGGCGGCCGTCGTCACCGCCCCGCTCAGAGCGGCCAGCGACGCCGTGACCAGCAGCGCACCGCGTCGCAGGGGTGGCGTGGCGTCGTACCGGGAGGTCGCCGGCAGGGGACGTGCCCACTGTCGGTCGACGGCTGTCATGCCCCCAGTGTCACCCCGGACGCCGTGCGGCGGCCACCGCGCCGGGCCGGACACGCTCGGCTCGTGCCCCGTTTCACCGGCCACGACGGCCGTGAACTCGCGGCCGCGAGGACGAAGTTGCTGTCCCCGGCGCCGTGGTCCGGCAGGATCGGAACATGCCCCCGGAACCTGATCCCACCGCCGCCATCGCCGCCTTGCGCGCGGAGCGCGACGCCGCGCGTCAGGAGCTTGCCGACCTGCGTGCGTGGTTGACCGTGAAGCTCGGACTGCTGCACCGCGCCCCCGGCCCGCAGGGCATCACCGTTCTCAGCGTGGCTACCGATCGGGAGATCATCACCAAGATCGAGGAGCTGATGAAGGGCGAGGCTCAGGCGTAGCAGGCGGCGAGCGCGCCGAACGCGGCTTTCGGTTCCCAGGGCAGGCCCGGGTACGTCTCCCCCGAGCCTTCCTCCAGGACCTTCACCACGCCCCAGCTCGCCATGTCGAGATCCTCGCGGGGCGACGCGCGGTGCACCAGGCCGTAGCAGACGAAGGTGCACGCGAACGCCGCGTCGACGCCCTCCTCCGTGAACACCTTCAGCAGCTCGCGGAGGTAGCCCGCCTGCTCCTCTTCGTCGCGGACGTAGTCGCCGTTCAGCCGGACCGGGACGTCTCCGTCGTACTCGAGGATCTCGCCGCTGCGGGCGCCGAGGTCGGCCGCGCCGCGGTAGGTCGTGCAGCCGAACTCCGTGATCGCCACCGGCTTGCCCGCCGCGACCAGCGTGCGGATGCCCTCCTGGTAGATGTGCTCGACCTCCTTCGAGCGGTGCGCGTCGACCGAGACGATGTCGAACGGCGTCCAGTCGACGCGCTCCAGCGGGACCGACGCGTAGGTGATCCGGCCGCCGAACCGGGCGCGGACCGCTTCGACCGCGCGGGCCAGGAAGTCGTTGACGCGGGCGGGGAGTTCGGCCAGCGCTCGCAGTGATTCCGGGGACCGCTCGAACAACCCGGCCGTGCGCTCCGGGAGGGTTTCGCCCGGCAGGAAGCCGTGGTTGAACAGGCTCAGCTCGGCGCCGGTGACGAACACGACCTCGGCTCCCGCGACCCGGAGGCGTTCGGCTCGCTCGGCGCCGTCGGCGAGCTGCTCGAGGATCTCCGCCGGCCGCCGGTCCCAGGGGAACGGCGAGAACCACACCTCCAGCCCGAGTGCGGCCGCTTCCCGCGCGGCGGACTCGATCCGGTCCAGGTCGGTGCCGAACAGCCGGACGGCCGTGCAGTGCAGGTCGTCGCGGATGATCGTCAGCTCACGCCGGACCAGCTCGGGTGCGAAGGGACGGCGGATGGTGCCGCCGACCGCCATTCCGGTGTCGTAACCGATGCCCTTGGCTCGCATAAGAGATGCCCTCCGGAAGAAATAGCGTACGGTACGTACCGTACCCTATTGGCAAGGTACGGTGAGTACCGATGACCGAAGCGAAGACCCGGCGGCGCGGCGCCGAACTGGAAGACGCGATCCTGCGCGCCGCCGCGGACGAACTGGCCGAGGCCGGCTACCCGGGCCTGACCATGGAACGCGTCGCGCAGCGGGCCGGCACCAACAAGAACACGATCTACCGCCGATGGCCGAACCGCGCCGCGCTCGGCGTCGCCGCCTACCGGCACCTGGCCGAGGACAAGCTGCGCCCGCCCGACACCGGCGACCTGCGCGAAGACGCGCTCGCGTTGCTGCGCGCCGTCAACTGCGGCGCCTCCTCCCCCGCCGCCCAGATCCTGCGCGGCCTGCTGGCCGGCGTCAGCGACGACCCGGACCTGCTGGCCCGGCTGCACGAGCAGGCCGGCGACGGCGGCACCACCGCGTGGCTGACGCTCCTCGAGCGCGCCGTGGCCCGCGACGAGGCCCCGCCGGAGTCGCTGCACCCGCGTGTCGCGACCGTCGCGCTTACCTTGCTGCGCAACGAGTACCTCACCCGCGGACTGACCACAGTGGACGACGGCGTCCTCGTGGAGATCGTCGACGAGGTCTACCTGCCGCTGATCCGCGGCCGCCGGGCCGGCGCGTAGAGTGTCAACCGCAGTGCCGGGTCCTCGTTCGCCTGGAACGTCGCGTACTCGTACTCCACCGGCTCCGGGCGGTACAGCGTCTTCCGGCCGGGTCCACTGTGGACGACGTCGTGGCGCTCCCACCAGCCCGCGAACTCGGCGCAGCCCGCGCGCAGGCGGCCGGCCAGCGCGGTGAACGCCGGGTCCGGCGCCCACAGGTCGTGCGCGGCGTGGAACTGCGCCACCGTGTGCTCGGCCTGCGCCGCCCAGCCGGGCCCGAACAGCCGCCGCCCCCGCTCGTCGAGCAGCAGGAACACCAGCACGTTCCGGTCCGCCTCGGGCAGCTTGCCGAAGTCGGTGAACAGCGAGACGGCCGCGCGGTTCCAGGCCAGCACGTCCCAGCGGCGGCCGGTGACGTACGCGGGCTGGGTCAGGTTCTCGATCAGCCCCCGCGTCGCGTCGGGGACCGACTCGCGGACGAACGCCGTCCGCGCCGGGTTGCGGGCCAGTTCACGCAGGTGGGCGCGCTCCGCGTCGTCCAGCCGCAGGGCGCCGGCCAGCGCCTCGATCGTCTCCGTGGACGGGCTGACCGTGCGGCCCTGCTCCAGCCGGATGTACCAGTCGACGCCGATGCCGGCCAGCTCGGCGACCTCCTCGCGACGCAGCCCGGGCGTCCGGCGGCGACGCCGGTCCGGCAGCCCGAGCGCGACCGGGTTCAGCCGTTCCCGCCGCGACCGCAGGAACTCCCCCAGCCCGGCGCGGGCCACCTCTGCCATCGACGACCTCCGGGTGGCACGCAACAGTCCCAGGATGATACCAGGCCTGGATATGCCGTCCGGGAACGCGGAAGCTGGCCTCATGAAAGCTGCTGTCCTCGAAGAATTCGGCACGATGCCGTCCGTGCGCGAGTGGCCCGACCCGGTACTGGGCACCGGCGAGGTGCTCGTCGACGTCGTCGCGGCGCCGGTGCTGCCCTACGCCGGGGAGGTGTTCCGCGGCGAGCGGAACTACCTGCTCACGCTGCCGGTCGTGCCCGGCGCCGGCGCGGTCGGGCGGGTGCGCGCGACCGGCCCGGACGCGACCCGGCTCGAGCCCGGCGACTGGGTGCTGTGCGACCCGACCATCCGCTCCCGCGACGACGCCCGCACGCCGGACATCACGCTGCAGGGCCTGAGCGCGCGCGGTGAAGGCGGCCTGTTCCTGCAACGCCACTTCGGCCACGGCGCCTACGCCGAGCAGGTGCTGGTCCCGACGGAGAACGCCGTCCCGCTCGGCGCGATCGACCCCGCCGACGCCGGCCGGTGGGCCGCGCTCTCCCTCTGTCTCGTGCCGTACGGCGGGCTGCTCGCGGCTCAGCTCCAGCCGGGCGAAACTGTGCTGGTCAGCGGCGCGACCGGCAACTTCGGCAGCGCGGGCGTGGCGGTCGCCCTCGCGATGGGCGCGGCCTGCGTGGTCGCCCCGGGCCGCAATGTCGACGCGCTGGCCGACCTGGAACGCCGGTTCGGCGCGCGCGTCCGGACCGTCCGGCTCACCGGGGACGACGACACCGCCCGGATGCGCAGCACGGCGCCCGGCCCGATCGACGTGGTCCTCGACCTGCTGCCGCCGTCGGCGGGGGCGGCCGTCACGCGGACCGCGGCCATGACGGTGCGCGAGTACGGCCGGGTCGTGCTGATGGGCGGCGTCGGCATGCTCGGCGGCGACGACCTCGCGCTGCCCTACCCGTGGCTGATGCGCAACAACATCACCGTGCGCGGGCAGTGGCTGGCCCCGCGCGAGGCGAACACCGGCCTGATCGCGCTGGCCCGCGCGGGCCTGCTCGACCTGGGCGGGTTCGCCGTCACGGAGTTCGGCCTCGACGAGATCGCCGACGCCGTCGGCCACGCGGCGAAGGAGCAGGCGCGGTTCGCCCTCACCGTCATCCGGCCCTGAGCGCCGACGCCTGACCAGGCTGCTCGGCGGCCGCGCCCAGGATCCAGTTCCGGAACTCGACCGCGAAGTGCTGCAGGTGGTGCTCGATCACCTGCGGGCCACAGGTGGCCGGCAGCGTCACCGAGAGGCGGGCGGTGAACCCGTCCTCCTCCTCGGCGAACGCGTTGGCGATGGAGCCGACGACGGTGCCGTCCTCCAGCACGAGGCGCGACCGCCGGCGACCGCCGGGTGGCGGCTCCGCTCCCGGCGTCGCGGAGTCGTCCCACTCGCGCATGAAGAACGAGCAGACGTGCTCGCCGAGCGTCTCGACGATGTTCACCCGGCCGCCGGCCGCGTGGATCGAGTAGTGCTCCGGGTGGCCTGCGAGCAGGACGTCCTCCCGGCCGAAGGCCCGCGAAAGCCATTCGGTGAACTGCGCCGCGGTGATGCCGTGGGCGCGCAACGTCGTCGTGCCGGTCGTCTCCTGTCCGGCGGAGAGCGCGACCTGTTCGCGCAGGAAAGCGCTCCCGGCCTCGATCTCGTCCCGCAGGAGGTCGAACAGGCGCTCGCGGCCGAGCTTTCCCTTCAGGAGCGCCAAAGCCCGCCGTGCGGCCACCACCTCGAACCGCTCGACGCGCCCGTCGTGGTCGTCGCCGGCCAAGCGCACCCACGGCGCCGGTTCGGCCGGCGCCTGCCGGACGGGAAGCTGCAGGTAGGAGGCGTGCTCGCCGCCGGTGTGGACGACGTGCTGCCCGCGGTTGGCGCCGGTGTACTCCCGGATGCCGGGCATCACGGTGCCCAGCAGGTTCCGCGAACTGACGACGAACCGCAGCTGCTCACCGGCGTGGAACGCGAGCCCGACCGGGAGCAGCTCGATCTCGACGTCGACGACCTCGCCGGCCGAGAGGCGCTCCACGCGGTCGAAGCTGTGGGCCGGCACGTCGGGAGTCGAAAGGGCCTCGTCGAGGTGGCGCGCCGAAACGCGCAGGCGTCCGTCGGAACCCTTGTACCGCAGGATCGTCGCGCCGTGCTCGGTCACGTCGTGGACGATCGCGCCCCGGTTGGGGACGGTGAACGCCTGGAGCGGCGTGCCGTGGGCGTCGAGCTTCTGCACGAGCACGAAGACGTCCATGTCGTCGGCACCGCGCGCTTCGAGCCACAGGTGCGCTTTCGGGTAACCGGCCAGCACGGTGTCGCGGTCGAACCGCACGACGAAGGACACCGCGTCCGGGTTCGCGTCGACCGCGTAGGTCACGGCGGTCTCGTCGGCGGGGGCCGTGGTCGTCAGCGCGCGCGAGCGGCCGTCGAGGTAGTACTTCGTCGACGTGACGTCCGCCGGGGGAAACTCCTCCGCGGCGACGCCGACCCGGTCACCGCCCTGGAGGTCGAGGATCGCGTAGCGCACCCGGGGCGTCCGCTCCCAGCCGTTGTCCTCGCCCTTGAGGTAGTGGTCGAAGAAGCGGCGCAGGTCCTCGACGTTGACTTCGTCGTAGTAGTCGGGCCATTCCTGACTGTTGTGGACACGCAGCCACTTCTCGGGCGACGCGATCCGCCGCCAGGCGCGGAACGTCCCGGCCGTGTGCAGCGTGTTGGAGTAGCTGGCCACGACGTAGGCCGGCACGGTGATCCGGCCGAAGTCGGGGATCTTGTTCTCCCACAGGTCGTTCACCAGCGGATAGCGCTCGACCTCGGTGAGGATGTCCTCCTTGCCGTTCTGGCCGAAGAAGCTGCCCTCCTGGAGCTGCCGGGCGAACCCGGTGTCGGGCATCCCGCCGCGCATCACCAGGTCGCGGTAGACGTCGCTGACGCCTTCCCACGGGTTGATCGCCGCCAGGTGCGGGGGCTGCTCGGCGGCGGTGAACCACTGGGAGACCGCAAGGTAGGAGGTGCCGCTCATGCCGACCTTGCCGGAGCACCAGGCCTGCTGCGCCAGCCACTCGATCACGTCGTGACAGTCGCGGCCTTCCTGGCGGTCCCACAGCACGCTGTCGCCCTCGGAGTCGACCACGCCGCGGACGTCCGGGTTGCAGATCGCGTACCCCCGGGCGCACCAGTACGCGGGGTCCGGGCCTTCGAACTTCTCCAGCCCGGACACGATCCCGTTGTCGAGACCGACCATCCCGAAGACGCCCATCGCGCTGGCGGAGGTCCCCTGTCCCTTGCCGTAGGGACTCCACGCCACGATCACCGGCACCCGCTCCGCACCGGCCGGGCGGAAGAGGTCGACGTGGATCGTCACCCCGTCCCGCAGGCGGACCGCCACGTCCTTCTCGAACACGACGTCGACGGGCAGGGCCCGGAACTGCGGCGCGACCCGGAACCCGGCCTCCAGCGTCCGGGTGCCGGGGTCGAACGCGGTCAGCACGCCGGTCCGGGCGGCCGGCAGCGGCCGGGACGGCACGAACACCCTCTGGTCATCACTCATGAAGCCGACCGTACGTCTGTTCTGCTCAGAACTCAACACTCGTTGAGATCGGTGGGCCGACCGCTACATTCGGGTCATGACCACGCAGGAAGACCCCGCGGCGGGGACGCGCCGCGGCCGCCGGCCCGGCAGCGGCAGCACGCGGCAGGTGGTGCTCGACGCGGCCCGGGCGCGGTTCGCCCGTGACGGCTTCGCCACGACCACGATCCGGCGCATCGCCGCCGACGCCGGGGTGGACGCGTCGCAGGTGATGCAGTTCTTCGGCTCGAAGGACGAGCTGTTCGCGGCCGTGATGGCCGTCCCGCGGTCCGCGCTCGACCGGTTCGACACCGCCTTCGAGGGCCCCGACGAACACCTCGGCGAACGGGTGGTCCGCGCGTACCTCGGCGCCTGGGAGGGCGCGGCCGGCGAGTCGGAACCCCTGATGGCGATGCTGCGCGGCGCGATCACCAACGACCACGCGAGCGCGCAGCTGCGCGACTTCATCCAGTCCCGGCTGGTGCACGGCACCCGGGGGCGGGGCGGGGACGACGCGATGCTGCGCGCCGGTCTCGCGGCGGCGATGCTGGTCGGCATCGTCACCAGCAGGCAGATCATCGGCGTGCCGGTGCTCGTCGCCGCCGACACCGAGCAGCTCGTCGCGACCGTCGCCCCCGCGATCCACCAGATCCTCGTGGGCGCCCGCCCGGAGCGAGCGTGACGAGCACCCGGCTCGCCCGCCACGAGCGGATCGCGGCGGAACTGTCCACTTCGGACGTCCTGACGACGGCGACCCCGCTGGGCAGCGGGATCGGCGGCACGACCTGGCTCGTGCGGGTGGCGGGTGAGCCCGTCTTCGTGAAGCGGATCGCGCTCACCGACGTCGAGCTGAGTCACGAGGGGTCGACCGCCGACCACTACGGCCTGCCGGCTTGGTACCACTACGGCGTCGGCTCCGCGGGCGGCGGCGCGTGGCGGGAGCTGGCGGCCCACCGCGACGCGAGCGAGTGGGTCCGCACCGGCGCGTGCGAGAACTTCCCGCTGCTGCACCACTGGTGCGTCCGCCTCGGCCTGCCGCGCGCGCCGCTGCCCCCGGCCGAGCTGGAGCGGGACGTCGCGTTCTGGCACGCCGACCCGGGCGTGCGACGGCGGCTCGAAGCCCTCGACGCGTCGAGCACGGACCTCGTGCTGTTCTTGGAACACCTGCCGCGAACGCTCGCCGAGTGGCCGGACGCGCCGGTCCGGTTCGTCGACGAAGAACTCCGGCGCGTCACGGACTTCCTCGCCGGGCAGGACGTCCAGCACTTCGACGCGCACTTCGCCAACATCGTCACCGACGGCGGACGGCTCTGCCTCACCGACTTCGGCCTCACGCTGTCGTCGCGGTTCGAGCTGTCGGACGCCGAGACGGAGTTCCTCGCCGAGCACGCCACGCACGACCGGGCCTACGTCCTGACCCACCTGGTCAACCGGATCGTCCGGCCGTTGCGGGCGTGGCCGCACCCGCGCGTCCGCAACGACTTCGTGCGCGACTGCGCCGCGGGGCGGGACGTCCCGGAGCTGCCGCCGGACGCGGCCGCGCTCCTGCGCCGGTACGCCCCGCTCGCCACCGTCGTCAACGACTTCTACTTCGCGCTGCACGGCGACAGCCGGAAGACGCCGTATCCGGCGGACGAGATCGCCCGGCTGCTCGGCGCGCTCTGACGCCCTTTCGCGGACTACTCGCGTTTGACCGCACCGAGCGCGTGGGGAACATGTCGAGGACCGCCGGGCCGCGCTCGTCGCGGAACTCGCGTCGTGGAAACACCTCCAGGAACACGCGGGGCCCTACCTCGACGGCCTGGAGCCGCTGGGGTTCGACCACGTGCTCATCCGCCTCGAAGCCGAGGTGACAACGTCCTGGCCCGCCAGGGCATGAAGACCTGGCTCCGGATGTGCGCCGCCGTCCCGGCCGTGAAGCGGAGCAGCTTCACCGACGAGTGGACCGACGACCTCCCCGCGGCGCGCACCGCTCTGGTCCGAGCTTCTCGTAGCCGCTGGTCACCCGACCGGCGGAAATGGTGTACGCCCCTGTACACCATTGCTACTGGCTGGTAGGTTACCGATTCACCATTGTGATCCACTTCATGATTCAAAGGGGAGTCATGATCAAGCCTGCCCGCTTGCTGGCCGTCGCCGCGGCCCTCACGCTGACCGTCGCCGCGGCGCCGGCGGCCTCCGCGGCTCCGGCGGCCGATTCCTTCTACACCTACAGCGGCAGCGAACCGCTGTCGTCGTTCGATCCCGGGACCGTGCTCAAGACCCGGACGCTGAGCTACCACATCGTCGGCATTCCCACGCCGCTGACGGCGATCCAGCTGCTCTACCGGACCACCGACGCGCAGGGGAACCCCGCGGCCAACGTCACCTCGGTGGTCCGGAGTCCCAACGGAGACACCAAGAAAGCCATCTCCTACCAGTCGGCCTACGACTCGCTCAACCCGGCGGACAGCCCGTCGCGGGCGATCGCCGGCGACGTCACCCTCGGCGGGCTGCTGCCCAACGGGGAGTCCCTGCTCGTCACGCCCGCGCTGCTCCTGGGCTACAACATCCTCATCCCCGACACCGAGGGGCAGGACGCGAACTTCGCCGCGGGGCCGGAGTACGGCACCAAAACCCTGGACTCGATCCGGGCCGCGACGAAGGCGGCCGAAACGGGCCTGACCGGCACCACCAAGTTCGGCCTCATCGGCTACTCGGGCGGCGCGATCGCGACCGGCTGGGCGGCCGCGCTCGCGCCGAGCTACGCACCCGACGTCAACAAGAACCTGGTGGGCTTCACCGAAGGCGGCGTGCTCGTCGCGCCGTCGCACAACCTGAAGTACGTCGCCGGCAGCCCGGTGTGGTCCGGCGTCATCCCGATGGCGCTCGTCGGCGTCGCCCGCTCCTACGACATCGACCTCAAGCCCTACGCCAGCGCGTACGGCCTGAAGGTCCTCCAAGAGGTGGAGCAGGCGTCGATCATCAACGCGCTGGGCCGCTACCCGGGGCTGACGTGGGAGAAGCTCGTCAAGCCGCAGTACTCGAACCCGAACTCGGTGCACCCGTTCGTCGACGCCGTCAACAAGGTGAACATCGGCTCGGCGCCGACGCCGTCCGTTCCCGGCTTCATCGCGCAGGGGAACAACGGGCTGCTGGAAGGCACCTTCGGCAACCCGCCGGGGATCGGGACGGGTGACGGCGTGATGGTCGCCGGCGACGTGCGGGCGCTGGCCCGGCAGTACTGCGCCGGTGGCAACAGCTCGATCAAGTACGCGCAGTACGACCTGCTCAGCCACGTCGGCGGCGCGGTGCGCTGGGCGCCCGACGCGATCGGCTGGCTGAACGACCGGTTCGCCGGGAAGGCCGCGCCGTCCAGCTGCGGGCACATCCCGGCGGGCAACTCGCTCGCCCCGGAGGTCCCCACGAGCTGACACCGCTGTGCCCGGCCGGAGCACCCGGCCGGGCACAGTACGGTCTGCACGTGACAGCGCACCGGAAGCTGCCGAAGGGCCCGCACGGCCTCAGCCGTGACGAGGTGGCCGGCACCCAGCGCGCCCGGCTGATCGACGCCGTGCTGGAGAACGTCGGCACCCGGGGCTACCTCGGCACCACGGTCGGGCACATCACGGCGACCGCGGGCGTCTCCCGGACGTCGTTCTACCAGCAGTTCGCCGACAAGCAGGACGCCTTCCTCGCCGCGTACCGCGTGCTCAGCAACGACTTCATCGACCAGGGCGTCGCCGTGGCCGCCGCGGCCCCGACCCCGCTCGAAGCCGTCGCCGCGTGCGGCGACTTCCTCGTCGACTACGTCCACCGCCGCCCGACGGCCGTCCGCGCCGTCCTGCTCGAGATCTTCGCCCTCGGCGACGCCGGCCTCCAGGCCCGCGAAGAAGTCCTGCGCGCGGGCGAAGCCGTGTTCGACCGGACGGTCCTGTGGTTGCGCAGCACCGATCCCGCGCTGCCGGCGCCGCCGCCGTTCACCGCGCGCACCGTCGTCGCCGCCACGATCGAACTCATCACCCAGGCCATCTGGCAGGCCACCGAAGAGGCGTACGACCAAGCCCGGGAAGCCGTCCGCTACACGTGGCTGCTCGGGATGTTCGGGCACCGGAGCCTCAGCTGGTGAGGCCCGCCTCCGCGCACTTGCGGAACGCCGCCACCAGCCGGTTCCGGTCCCCCGCGCGGGTCGCCAGCGCGACGTGGCTCGGCTCGACGTCCGCCAGCGGAACGGTGGTCAGGTCCGGGCGCAGGCCGGTGGGCGTGGCGGAGCCCGCCGGGACGATCGCCACCGCCTGACCGCTCGCGACCAGCTCGATCTTGTCCTCGATGGCGCTGATGAACGGCCCGTCCGGCGCCGGGCGGCCGTCGGGACGCGGGTCGACGCGCCAGAAGGCGTCCCACTCGGCGTCGGACGCGCGGGGCAGCGGTTCGTCGGCGATGTCGTCGAGCGTCACGGATTCCTTGCCCGCCAAGCGGTGGTCACTCGGGATCAGCAGGACCCGCGGCTCGTCGCGCAGGACCGTCACGTGCAGCCCGGTGCTGGGCAGTGGCAGCCGGACGATCGCCGCGTCCACGCGGTTCTCGAGCAGCGCCGCGCGGGCGTCGTCCCACTTCAGGTGGAGCGTGCGGACGTCGGCGTCCGGGTGGCGGTGGCGCAGCGCGCGGACGGCCGGGGTGACGATCAGGTTCCCGGTGTAGCCGACGGTGATCCGGCTGGGCCGGGCGACCGCGCGGGCGCGGGCCGTCGCCGCGGCCGCCGAACGCAGGACGTCGGCGGCGAGCGCGAGGAACGCCTCGCCGGCCTCGGTGAGCCGGGTACCTTGCGGCGTGCGGTCGAGCAGGCGCGCGCCGACCTGCTGTTCCAGCCGGACGATCTGGCGGCTCAGCGACGACTGCGTCAGGTGCAGCTCGGCGGCGGCGCGGCCGAAGTGCCGGTGCTCGGCGACGACGGTGAAGCTGCGCACCAGCCGGAGATCGAGGTCGTCCACGGTCCGAGCGTACCGCCATGAGCTGTGGTGATGCACAGATCGCGACACGCGATGCGAAACGCCAATTGGACGCGGCGGGGCAGGGTGGCCCACGGTGGAGGCATGGACATCACCACGGCTCGCGCCGCGCTCGGCCCGCTCGGCGTCTACCTGCCGATCTCGTTCACCAGCAGCCCCTCGGCCGAGGACCAGCGCGAAGGCGCGCGACGGCTGGAGCGCGCCGGGTACCGCGCCGCCTGGACCAACGAGGTCGTCGGCGGCAAGGACGCCCTGGTGCAGCTGGCCGTGCTGCTCGCCGCGACGGACCGGCTCACGTTCGGCACCGGCATCGCGAACATCTGGGCCCGCGAGCCGCAGACGCTGCACGCGGGCGCGGCCCAGCTGGCCGACGCGTACCCGGGCCGGCTGGTGCTGGGGATCGGCGTCGGCCACGCGCCGCAGGCCGCCGGGGTCGGGCGCGAGTACGGCAGCCCGGTGAAGACGCTGCGCGACTACCTGGAGCGCATGACGGCGGAGACGTGGCCGCCCGCGCCGGACGTGGCGTACCCGCGGATCCTCGGCGCGAACGGCCCGAAGATGCTGGCACTGGCGGGCGAACTCGCCGACGGCGCCTACCCCGCGAACCTGCCCCCGGCGTACACGACCGAAGCGCGCAAGACGCTGGGCGCGGACAAGCTGCTGGTGGTCGGCCTGACGGTGGTCACGGAAGCCGACCCTTCTCTCGCTCGCGCGGCGGCGCGGGAGAAGGCTGCTGCCAGCCTGGGCCTGCCGTGGTACGGGAAAGCCATGGAGCGCTTGGGTTTCGACGTCGCGAACGTCGACGGCTTGGCGGACGCGGTGGTCGCCCACGGCGGCCCGGACGCGATCGCGGCGAAGGCCCAGGAGCACCTGACGGCGGGCGCGGACCACGTCCTGCTGATGCCCCCGACGACCGACGACTTCCTCGCGGACGTCGCAGAGCTGGAACGACTCGCGCCCGCGTTCGGCACTTTCACGTGAAAGTGCCGGACGCGGGCGCGGAGCCTGCCTACAGGTCAGCTCAGACCAGGTCGTACCGGTCCGCGTTCATGACCTTGTGCCACGCGGCCACGAAGTCCTTGACGAACTTCTCCTTGGCGTCGTCGCTCGCGTAGACCTCGGCCAGCGCGCGCAGCTCCGAGTTGGAGCCGAACACCAGGTCGGCGCGGGAGCCGGTCCACTTGACCTCGCCGGTCGCGCGGTCGCGGCCCTCGAAGGTCTCCTGGTCCTCCGACGTGGACTTCCACTCGGTCTCCATGTCGAGGAGGTTCGCGAAGAAGTCGTTCGTCAGGGCACCCGGCGTCGCGGTCAGCGCACCCAGCGACGTCTGCTTGTGGTTCGCACCCAGGACGCGCAGGCCGCCGATGAGGACGGTCAGCTCCGGCGCGCTCAGGTTCAGCAGGTTCGCGCGGTCGATCAGCAGGAACTCCGACGGCAGGCGGTGGCCCTTGCCGCGGTAGTTGCGGAACCCGTCGATCGTCGGCTCGAGCGGCGCGAAGGACTCCGCGTCGGTCTGCTCCTGCGTCGCGTCGGTGCGGCCCGGGGTGAACGGCACCGTGATGTCGACGCCCGCGTCCTTCGCGGCCTTCTCGACGGCCGCCGCGCCACCGAGCACGATCAGGTCGGCCAGCGAAACCTTCTTGCCCCCGGCGGAGAAGGACTCCTGGACGCCCTCCAGCGTGCGCAGGACCTGCGCGAGCTGGTCGGGCTCGTTGACCTCCCAGCCGCGCTGCGGCTCGAGGCGGATGCGGGCGCCGTTCGCGCCGCCGCGCTTGTCACTGGCGCGGAACGTCGAAGCCGACGCCCACGCGGTCGAGACGAGCTGGGCGACGGTCAGGCCCGAGTCGAGCAGCTTGGCCTTGAGGTCGGCCACGTCGGCGTCGGAGACCAGCTCGTGGTCGACGGCGGGGACGCGGTCCTGCCAGATCAGGGCTTCCTGCGGCACCAGCGGGCCGAGGTAGCGCTGGATCGGGCCCATGTCGCGGTGGGTGAGCTTGTACCAGGCGCGGGCGAACGCGTCCGCGAACTGGTCCGGGTTTTCGTGGAAGCGCTTGGAGATCTGCGCGTAGACCGGGTCGACGCGCAGCGCCAGGTCGGTCGTCAGCATCGTCGGCTTGCGGGCCGGGTCGCCGGCCTCCGGGCCGGGGATGGTGTCCTCGGCGTCCTTCGCCACCCACTGGTGGGCGCCGGCCGGGCTCTTCGACAGCTCCCACTCGTAGCCGAACAGGTTGTCGAAGAACTGGTTGCTCCACTGCGTCGGCGTGGAGGTCCAGGTGACCTCGAGACCGCTGGTGATGGCGTCGCGGCCCTTGCCGGAACCGAAGGTGTTGTTCCAGCCGAGGCCCTGCTCCTCGATGCCGGCGCCCTCGGGCTCCGGGCCGACGTGCTCGTCGGGGTCGGCCGCGCCGTGCGTCTTGCCGAAGGTGTGGCCACCGGCGATGAGGGCGACGGTCTCCTCGTCGTTCATCGCCATCCGGCCGAACGTCTCGCGGATGTCGCGGGCCGAGGCCAGCGGGTCCGGGTTGCCGTTCGGGCCTTCGGGGTTGACGTAGATGAGGCCCATCTGGACCGCGGCGAGCGGGTTCTCCAGGTCGCGGTCACCGGTGTAGCGCTCGTCGCCCAGCCAGGTGCGCTCCGGGCCCCAGTACACGTCCTCGTCCGGCTCCCACACGTCGGCGCGGCCGCCGGCGAAGCCGAAGGTCTTGAAGCCCATGGTCTCCAGGGCGCGGTTGCCCGTGAAGATCATCAGGTCGGCCCACGAGATCTTCTGGCCGTACTTCTTCTTGACCGGCCACAGCAGGCGGCGGGCCTTGTCCAGGTTCCCGTTGTCCGGCCAGCTGTTCAGCGGCGCGAAGCGCTGCATGCCGGCGCCCGCTCCGCCGCGGCCGTCGTCGGTGCGGTAGGTGCCGGCGCTGTGCCACGCCATGCGGATCATGAACGGCCCGTAGTGCCCGAAGTCCGCGGGCCACCACTCCTTCGACGTGGTCAGCACCGCGTCGACGTCCGCGGCCAGCGCGTCCAGGTCGACGGTCTTGAAGGCGGCGGCGTAGTCGAAGTCCTCGCCGAGGGGGTTGGCGACGGCGGGGTGCTTGCGCAGGATCTTCAGGTTGAGCTGGTTCGGCCACCAGTCGCGGTTTCCCGCGCCCTCGGTCGGGTGGTTGCGACGCCCGGCCGAGACCGGGCAGCCGCCCGCGGTCTCCTCGTTCATCTCGCCAACAACGGCGTCAGGGCTGTCAGACACAGGAATCCTTCCGGGAAACGGTGTTCAGGAACTGGAACAGTCGGGGCACAGGCCCCGGTAGACGACCTCGGCCTCGTCGATGACGAAACCGTGGGCTTCGGAGGCGGTCAGGCAGGGCGCACTGCCGACGGCGCAGTCGACGTCGGCGATGGCCCCGCAGGACCGGCAGACGACGTGGTGGTGGTTGTCCCCGACCCGGGCTTCGTAGCGCGCCACGGAACCCGGGGGCTGGATGCGCCGGAGCAGCCCGGCGCCGGTCAGTGCCCGCAGGACGTCGTAGACGGCCTGGTGGGACACTTCGCCGAGGTCGCCGCGCACGACGCCGATGATCGAGTCGGTGTCGGCGTGCGGGTGGCCGTGCACCGCGGTCAGCACCGCCAGCCGTGGACGCGTGACGCGCAGGGACACCCCGCGCAGCATCCGCTCGAACTCCGATGTCGTGGGCACGGCGGCGAGTCTGCCCGATAATCTGGAATGAATCAAGATTGACTCTCTCGAAGCCACCCATCCGGGTCTTGACCGCTACAGCTCGACGCGGTGGTCGTCACTCCGGCCGTGCCGCTGACAAGGCGTTCCGGGCTCGCGCGGGCAGAGCACCCACATCTCCGACGCCGTGAACGCGTACAGCCGGTACGCCGACGGCGCCGTGACGTCGCCGAGGCTCATGTCCGCGGCGCCGTCACTCCGGGGGTAGCCGGCCAGGGCGCGTTCGAGGTCGTCACCGGCGAGTTCCCGCGCTTCGCCCGCCGCGTACACCGCGCGGCCGTGGTACGGCTGGACCGTCGAGTCGAAGACGACCGCGCTCGCCCGCGGGCGTTCGGCGAGGTTGCGGGAGTGGTGGGCGTCGAGGGCCGAGACCCAGACGAACTCGCGATCACCCGCCGGGGCGAAGTAGACGGGGGTGAGCCAGGGCGCGCCGTCCGGGCCGGTCGTGCCCAGGGTCAGGTAGCGGTTCGTCTCGATCAGGTCCCGCGCGTGGGCGTCGAGGTCGCTGTCGGTCATCGGGACATCCAACCGTATTCCCCGAACCGGTGAGATGGAGATCACGAGTGCCGGCGTTTACCGGTGCACCGGCCGGGTAACCGGACTGCGTCCGGGTTGGTTCACTTCTCCCAGGAGTCGTTCGCATGACCAGCGTCCTGACCGGCGGCCGCGAAAACGCCCGCCGGGTCCCCCCGCAGCAGCGCCGGCCGGACGGAGGCGACCCCTCCGCCGAGCTCACGAGGCTCGCGGCCCTGGCCGATCTGGCCCGGCGGTCGACACCGCCGATCATGCACCGCGCGATCCTCGCCGGCGGCGATCCGGCGAGCGTGGCCGCGGCCGCGCGGCTGAGTGCCGCGCAGGCCCACATCCGCTGGCACGAGTGGGCGGGTACCTCGGTCCCCCTCGACGAGTACCTCCGGGTCCACACCGCGTTCGCCGACGCCATCGGCGCCCACCACGACGTCATCCAGGAGATCTGATGTCCGCCACCACCGACACGCCGCCCGCGCCGGGCACCCGCGCGACGCTGGCCGAGCTGGCGGCCCTGGGCGAAGCGGCGACAGGCCTGCTGACGGAGATCACCGAGCACCTGGCGCAGCTGGACCCGCCCGCGAAGGACTGATCTCGCCCAGCTGACCACCCACGTCCACTGTGGACGTGAGTTTGATGCTTCCCGCCCTCAAGTGGGTCGGTGCGCACTGATCGGGTTGTTGCGCGCCGGATCAGACTCAGCTGCCCGCGCGGCGGCTGCGGACGTGGGCTTCGTGCTTTCCGTCCGCGAGTTGTTGTGCGCAGGATCGAACTCAGCCGCCCGCCGCCGCTGCGGACGTGGGCTTCGTACTTCCCTCCCCCAAGCGATCGGCGGGCTGTTGCCCGCCAGATCGGATTCAACCGCCCGCTGCCGCTGTAGTCGTGGCTTCGTGCTTCCCATCCCTGGCCGATCGGCGGGCCGTTGCGCACCAGCTCGGACTCAGCCGCCCGCGCGGCGGGCGGTCTCAGGTGAGCCGTGTGCGTGGGGGCAGTGGCTTCCGCTCCGCCGCGAACCCCAGGTGCTCCGAAACCTGGGCCGCCGCCTCCGCTGTGCTCCGGCCGGCCGCCTCCAGGCGGTTCGCCAGTCTGGCCGCCGGCGCGGAGATGTTCAGTGCCGCCACCACGCGGCCGCGGAAGTCGCGGACCGGGGCCGATACTCCGGCCAGGCCCTCCTCGAACTCCTCGTGGACGCGGGCGAAGCCGTCGCGGCGGCACTCCTGGATCTTCGCCCAGAGCTGCGGCAGCGTGCGGACCTCCGAGCGCGGGTCGTCGGCGTCGAAGGCGGGGAAGCGGACGTACAGCTCGTCCGGGGTCGCGTCGAGCAGCAGCACCCGCCCGGCCGACGTGCAGTACGCGGGCACCCCGCGTCCCTCCCAGTCGTGGGCGCGGAACGAGTGCCCGGACACCGAGAGCAGCGTCAGCACCTCCTGCTCCCGCAGGACGCACAGGTGGCTGGTCTCCTCCAGCTCCGCCGACAGCGCGTGCATCACCGGCTCGGCGGCGCGCACCAGCCGATCCTCCACCGTGCGCGCGACCAGGGAGAACAGCCGCCAGCCCAGCCGGTAGCCGAGGGTGTCCGGGTCGCGCTCGACAACACCCTCTTCGGCGAGGGCCTTCAGCGCCCGTGAGACCTGGCTCTTCTCCCGGCCGGTCAGCTGCGCCAGCCGGACGACGCCGAGCCCGCCGACCCGCTGCGCTTCGGGTGAGGCGAGCGCCTCCAGCAGGTCCAGGTCGCGGCGCAGACCGTGGCCCGAAGGCCGGGCCGCGTCGGCCGGGAGCGTCATCTCCGGACGTTAACAGTTGGTCTCAGCGCAACGCGCGTTGCGATGTGCCGCCGCCCCTTGCCGCGTCCCGTGGCGGCTCATAACGTCGAAGCCGATGAAGATCACCGACATCGTCCTGGACCGGCTGCGGCTCGACCTAGACCCGCCGCTGCGCGCGGCGTGGGACCCGCGGCCGCGGCGCCACTTCGACGCGACGATCGTGCGCGTCCACACCGACGAAGGCGTCACCGGCATCGGGTCCGGCGACACGATGGCCGGGTTCGACGCCGTCAAGGACCTGTTCCTCGGCGAAGACCCGCTCGACATCGTGCGGCACGTGAAGGCCATCGAGACGGCCAACTTCCACGGCGGCCGCTTCTGGCCGCTGGAGGCCGCGCTCTGGGACGTCATCGGCCAGGTCGCCGGGCTCTCGGTCGCGACGCTGTTCGGCAACGCGGCCAAGGCGGTGCCGGCGTACGCGTCGTCGGCCGAATTGAAGCCGCCCGCGGAACGGGTCGAGACCGCGCTGCGGGCGCGCGAAGCCGGGTTCCGGGCGATGAAGATCCGCATCGACCGGGACCACGTCGCCGACGGGATCGCCGCCGTCACCGCGGTGCGCGACGCGCTCGGGCCCGACTTCGCGATCATGGTCGACCTCAACCAGTCCTGGCGGATGGCCGGGGACACGGCGGCCGCGTCGGATCTCGCCAAGACCCGCGGGATCGTGCGGCGGCTGGCCGAGCTGGATGTCTTCTGGGTCGAGGAGCCGCTCCCCTACGAGGACGTCGACGGCTTCCGGACGCTGCGGGCGGAGAACCCGGGCGTCCGGATCGCGGCCGGCGAGATGCACCACTCGGTGCCCGAACTGCTGCGGTACCTGGAACACGACGTCCTCGACGTCTACCAGATGGACGTCGTGCTCGCGGTCGGCATGCACCGGGCGCGCACGCTCGCCGAAGTGGCCCAGCTCAAGCACCGGGCCTTCACCCCGCACAGCTGGACCAACGGCATCGGCGTGCTGGCCAACCTGCACGTGGCCGCCGGGGTCGGCGGCGGGCCGTTCTTCGAGTTCCCGTGGGACCCGCCCGGCTGGACGCCGCAGCGGCGCGACTTCATGCTGGCGGAGCCGCTCATGATCACCCCCGACGGCACCCTGGAGGTCCCGGCACGACCGGGCCTCGGCATCGAACTGGACGAGGAGGCGGTGGCCCGGTGGCGGATCTGACGCACCAGGACTGGCAGGCCCTGGCGGACAAGCTGACCTTCGAGACCCGGCCGTTCGTCGGCGGCCGGCCCGTCGAGTCCACTTCGGACACAACGTTCGCGAGCACGTCCCCGCGCGACGGCCGGGAGCTGACACGCATCCCGGCCGGGAGCGCCGAAGACGTCGACCGGGCGGTCCGCGTGGCGCGGGAGTCGTTCGAGGACGGCCGGTGGCGCGGCCTCGCACCGCGCGAGCGCAAACGTGTGCTCCTGCGCTGGGCCGAGTCCATCGTGGACAACGCGAACGAGCTGGCGCTGCTCGACTCCCTCGAGATGGGCAAGCCGGTCGGCGAGGCGCGGCGGGTCGACGTCACCAAGGCCGCCGAGACGATCGCCTGGTACGCCGAGACGATCGACAAGACCTACGACGAGGTCGCGCCCACCCCCGGCGACGCGCTGGCGTGGATCACCCGGGAGCCGCTCGGCGTGATCGGCGTCGTCGTCCCGTGGAACTACGCGCTGCTCATCACGTCCTGGAAGCTGGGCCCGGCGCTGGCCACCGGCAACTCCGTCGTCGTCAAGCCCGCCGAACAGACGTCGCTGGCGACGCTGCTGCTGGCCCGGCTGGCGACCGAGGCCGGGCTGCCCGACGGCGTGCTCAACGTCGTCCCGGGCCGCGGCGAGGTCGTCGGCCAGGCGCTGGGGCGGCACCCGGACGTCGACAAGATCGCCTTCACCGGCTCGGCCGAGGTCGCGCGGTTGTTCCAGGTCTACGCCGGGGAGTCCAACGGCAAGCAGGTCGCCGTCGAGGCGGGCGGCAAGTCACCGCAGCTCGTCCTGCCCGGCGCCGACCTCGCGGCGGCGGCACAGGCGGTCGCGTGGGGCATCTTCTACAACGCCGGGCAGACCTGCAACGCGGGTTCGCGCCTGGTCGTGCCCACCGCGTTGAAGGACGAACTGCTCGCCGAGGTCGTCTCGATCACGGACTCGACGTTCCGGATCGGCGACCCGCTCGACCCGGCGACCGTGCTCGGCCCGCTCGTCGACGACGTCCAGCTGGACCGCGTCCTGGGTTACCTCGACGGCGCCCGGGCCGACGGCGCGACGATCGCCCACGGCGGCGAGCGGGTGCTGACCGAGACCGGCGGGACGTACCTCGAACCGACCATCGTGGACGGTGTGCGGCCCGGGATGGCCATCGCCCGCGAGGAAGTCTTCGGACCGGTCCTGTCGGTGCTCACCTACGACGGCGACGTCGGCGAAGGCGTCCGGCTGGCCAACGACAGCGACTTCGGGCTGGTCGCGTCGGTCTGGACGCGGGACGTCACCACCGCCCACCGCGTCGCGCGCCGGTTGCGCGCCGGGACGGTGTGGATCAACACCTTCGACGCCAGCGACGTGATCACCCCGTTCGGCGGCTTCAAAGCGACCGGCGCCGGCCGGGACAAGTCGTTGCACGCCTTGGACGCCTACACCGCCCTCAAGACCACCTGGCTCGCGCTCCCGGAGGATTAGCGTGCGACTGAGCATCGAACCCACCGGCCGGACGGAGTTCGGCCCGGGTGTGGTCGCCGACCTGCCCGCCTACGTCGACACCCTGGGGCGGACCCGCGCGTTCGTGGTCACCGACCGGGGCCTGCGGGCCACCGGGATCGTCGGGCGCGTCGAGCAGATCCTGGCCGCGGCCGGGCTCAAGCACGCCGTCCACGAGGACGTCGGCCCGAACCCGTCGACCGCCGAGCTCGACCGCGGTGCCGCGCGGCTGCGCGAGTTCGGCGACGCCGCCGTGGTCGCCCTCGGCGGCGGCTCGGCGCTGGACGCGGCCAAGGGCATCTCGCTGCTCGCCGGCAACCCCGGCGCGGCGGCCGCGGACGCGGACCGGCTGTGGGACGCGGCGGAGGGACTGCCCCTCATCGCCGTCCCGACGACGTCGGGCACCGGCGCCGAGACCAACGGTTTCGGCGTCACGGAAGACCTGTGCGCCCGCCGGAAGGTCTACATCGGACACCCGTCGGTGAAGCCGCGGATCGCGGTGCTGGACCCGGAGCTGACCGTCGGCCTGCCACCGGCGGTCACCGCGGCCACCGGCCTGGACGCGCTCGTGCACGGCATCGAATCGCTCGCCTCGCGCGGGTCGAGCCCGGTGTCCGCGGCCTACGCGGCCCAGGCGGTCACCTTGGTCGGCCGCTGGCTGCCGGTCGCCCACCGCGACGGCGGTGACCTGGAAGCGCGCTCGCAGCTGATGCTCGGGGCCCACCTGGCGGGCCACGCGCTGACGCTGTCGGGCCTCGGCTTGGTCCACGGCCTCGGCCACGCGCTGACCGCCCACACGGGCACCCCCCACGGCGTCGCGCTGGCCGCGGTGCTCGAGGAGGTGATGGCCTTCAGCGCGCCGACCGCTCAAGCCGCGTACGAGGCGGTGGGCCGCGCACTGCGGGTCACGCCCGAACCGGACTGGGCGGCGGCGTCGATCGCGGCGGTCCGCGAGGTCTCGGGCGCGCTCGGGATCAAGCGCCCGCTGCGCGACCTCGGTGTCACGGCGGACCTGATCCCGGCGATCGCCGAGGGCGCGCTGGCCGACGCGGTGACCAAGAACGCCCCACGGCACCCCTCCGAGGCGGAGACCGTGGAACTGCTGCGGTCGGTGTACTAGGGTGACTCGAACAAAGGACAGCCTAACCTAACCGGGGGTCGAGATGGCGCGGCAGAACCTGACGGCCACCCGGATCAAGCCGGAGACCACCGAACTGCTCACCATGCGGGTGCTTCGCCGTGAACGGCTCTCGCCGCACTTCGCGCGGGTCACCCTCGGGCAGGACGACGTCGACTCGTTCACGCCGATGGGGTTCGACCAGTGGTTCCGGCTGTTCATCCCGGTGGCGGAGGGGTCCCTCGACAGGCTGCCGAACAAGCTCAACGCGCTGGCGTACGCCAGGTTCCTGACCATCACCAAGACGAGCCGGCCCGTGCTGCGCAGCTACTCCGTCCGCGCGTACCGGCCCGACGGCCCCGACGGACCGGAGCTCGACGTCGACTTCGTCCTGCACGGCTCCGCCGCGGACGGGACCGCGGGCCCGGCCGCGACCTGGGCGCAGCACTGCACGCGGGGCGACGCCGTCGCGATCCTCGACGAGGGCATCGGCTTCAACCCGGCACCCGGCCGCGAGCACTTCCTGCTCGTCGCCGACGAGACCGGCCTGCCGGCGATCGCGGGCGTGCTCGCCGCACTCCCCCGCGACGCGACCGGGCACGCCCTGATCGAGCTCCCCGACGCCGAGGATCAGCAGCCGCTCGACGCACCCCCCGGGGTCGAGGTCACCTGGCTGGCGCGCGGCCGCGGCGCCGCCGCCGGACAGGTGGTGCTGGCCGCCGCCCAGGACACGCCCGTGCCGGCGGTTCCGGTGCACGGCTGGGTGGTCGGGGAATCGGCCATGGCCGTCGCCCTGCGCCGGCACTGGGTGCGGGCCGGGATCCCCAAGGACGACGTCATGTTCTGCGGCTACTGGAAGGCGCGCTGAATCCGCGTTCCTGGACGACCCACGTGTTGCCGTCCGGGTCCGCGAAGTCCAGGAAACTCGCGTAGTCCCGCCGCCGAGGATCGGCTCCGGGCGCGAAATCCCCTTGCCAGTCCACGGATTTCTTGTGCCGGACCTCGCTCACGGGGACACCGCGGCCGGCCAGTTCGCGGTGCGCGGCTTCGATGTCGGCCACCACCAGGTAACCGGCGCGGGCCGAGCCGGGGGCCGCGTCGGTCAGGCCGGTGCCGAGCTGGATCGAGCACGCCGAGCCGGGCGGGGTCAGCTGCACGACGCGGAACCCGTCGTTCGGCCGGTAGTCGACGTCCAAGGCGAAGCCGGCTTGGCCGGTGTAGAACCGGATCGCCCGGTCGACGTCGGCGACGGGCAGGGTGACGACCTCGATGCGGTAGTCCATGGCGCGGGCGTCGCGCGGCGTCGGGGTGGACATGAGTGCTCCTTTCAGACGAGGGGTTCGCCGCCGTCGACGCCGAGCGTGACGCCGGTCAGGAAGGTGTTCGTGAGCGCGAAGACGACCGCGTCGGCGATGTCTCCGGGGTGGCCGATGCGCCGCGCGGGGTTCGTGGCCGTGCGAGTGGCGAACAGCTCGGCTTTCTTGTCCGCGCCGAGGCCGTCGTAGGCGCCGGTGTCGATCGTGCCCGGTGAGACCGCCGTGACGCGGATCGGCGCCAGCTCGACCGCGAGGCCGCGCGTCACCACGTCGACGGCCGCGTTGGTGGCGCCCACCGCGAGCATGCCGGCGGCGGGTTTGCGGGCGGACGAGCCCGAGAAGAAGACGAACGAGCCGTCCTCCGGCATCCGCGGCGCGAGGTACTTGGCCAGCAGGATCGGGCCGAGCACCTTGACCTCGAACGACTTCAGCACGGTGTCGTGGTCGAGGTCGCCGACCGCGCCGCGGGCGCGGGCCGAAGCGGTCGACACGACGTGGTCGACCCGGCCGAGCCGTTCGGCCAGCGCGGCCACGCCGGCTTCGTCGGTGAGATCGGCTTGCTCGGCCGTGACGCCCGGGTCGTCGTACGCCGCGGCGAGGGCTTCCGGGTCGCGGCCGGCGACGACGACCGTCGCGCCCGCCTCCCGCAGGGCCAGGGTGACGGCGCGGGCGATCCCGCTGCCGCGGCCGATGACGAGCACGCGGCGGTCTTTCAGGGTGGTGGACATGATCACTCCGTTCCGGTGGGTGCGGCCGCGGCGCGGGACCGCAGCTCGTCGGGATCGAGGCCGCGGTCGACGCCGTGCGGGGACACGGACTGGCCCGGTTCGAGGGCCAGCTTGCGGTCGTCGAGGTGGACGTCGACGAGGTCCGGTTCGAACGAGACGAACCCGGACACCCGGGCCACCTCGGGCCACGCCTCGGGGTACGACCACGCGGCGCGCTTGCGGGAGCCGATGTCGAAGTAGCCGGCCAAACCCTTGTAGGGGCAGAAGGTCTGCCCCTCGACCGGGGTCAGGGCCGCCTGGTCGACGTCTTCGCGCGGCACGTACCAGCGCGGCGCGAAGCCGGACTCGTAGAGCACGACCGGGCGATGGGTGTCGGCGACGACGCGATCGCCGTCGCGCACCACGAGGTGCCGGGACGTCCGCCGGATGTCGACGCGGTGGTACGGGTCGGCCGCGTGCCCGAGGATCCGCTCGTCCTCCTCGTAGAAGGCGTCCATCGCCCGCCAGGCGAAGGCGACGCGGTCGCGCAGCACAGCGGCGTGGTCCGGGAGCCCGGTGTACTGCCAGGCCGCCCGCGGCGCCTCCTGCTCCCCCGCCCGCACGGTGAACCACGCGGCCGGGCCGAGCTCGCGGTGGGTCGTCGTGCGCGGTTCGGTGCCGAGCAAGCCTTCGGCGACGTCGGCGCGCGGGAAGTACGCCACCGGGTAGCGGTTCGGCTCGTGCAGGAGCACGACGTCTTCACTGTCGGCCACCCACTGCCCGCCGAAGCGGACGCGCATCCGGCGGCGCAGTGGCTCGGCGAACAGCAGCCGCTCCGGCAGCGGCTGCGGCACCAGGAAGTGCCCGACCGACCGCTCCGAGAGCGGTCCTTGCTGCCATGACAGTCCCATGACCTGCCCCTTTCCGACTAACCCCATCGATCAGCTTTACTGGTTAGACACGGAACCACAGGAGGGTGTAACCTGTCAACTACGAGTTGGGAGGTTAGACCGATGGGCTTCGAAAAGCTGCTGCTCGACCTGCTGAACAGCACCCCCGTGCGCAACGGCGCACCCGAGGACGACCTGGCCGACGCGGCACTCGGCCGCAGCTGGCTCGCCGCCCACGGCCAGCCGGCCTCCGAAGCGGAGTGGCAGGCGCTGCGCGAGGCGCGTGCCGTGCTGCAGCGGATCGTG
This sequence comes from Amycolatopsis sp. WQ 127309, assembly GCF_023023025.1. Classification (NCBI taxonomy): domain Bacteria; kingdom Bacillati; phylum Actinomycetota; class Actinomycetes; order Pseudonocardiales; family Pseudonocardiaceae; genus Amycolatopsis; species Amycolatopsis sp. WQ 127309. Next base: position 6,328,696 of record NZ_CP095481.1, on the reverse strand, counting down.
CGCGGCGAGGACCCGGCGGCGTCGGCCGCGCCGTTCGTCGAAGGCTTGAGCTACCGGGCGCACTTCGCGGACGACGAGATCCAGTGGGAGCTCGACCCCGCGCCGGGCCATTCCGCCGCGTCCCGGGCCGTGCTCGCCTGGGCCGACCTCACGAAGGCCGGCGGGAACCGGCTGCGCCCGTGCGCGAACCCGGAGTGCCGGCTGTTCCTGATCGACCACAGCAAACCCAACAGCGCCCGCTGGTGCTCGATGGCGGTCTGCGGCAACCGCATGAAGGCCCGGCGGCACTACCAGCGCTCGCGCGCCGAACCCGCGGAGTGAAACCGTGCCCAGACTGCTGTCCCTCAACGTCGGGAAACCGAAGGACGTGCCCTGGCAGGGCCGGACCGTCCACACCGGAATCTTCAAGTACCCCGTCGACGGCCCGGCGATGGTCCGCCGGCTCAACATCGACGGTGACGGCCAAGGTGACCTGGGCGGCCACGGCGGCGAGAACCGCGCGGTGCTCGTCTACCAGCGCCAGTCCTACGACTTCTGGCGCGCCGAACTGGGCCGGGACGACCTCGAATACGGCCAGTTCGGCGAGAACTTCACCGTCGACGGCCTGTCCGACGACGAGGTGCACATCGGCGACCGGTACCGGATCGGGGAGGCCGAGCTCGAGGTCACACAGCCGCGCGTCACGTGCTTCCGGGTGGGGATGCGCCTCGGCGAGCCGCGGATCCCGGCGCTGCTGGTCGCGCACCACCGGCCCGGCTTCTACCTGCGGGTGATCCGCGAAGGCCAGGTCCGGGCGGGCGACGAGATCGTCCGCACCCGGACCGGGCGTCACGAGATGAGCGTCGCCGACATCGACGCGCTCCTCTACCTGCCCGGGCGCGACACCGCCGATCTCCGCAAGGCCGTCGACATCCCGGCGCTCAGTCCCGGCTGGCAGGGGTCGTTCCGCGACCTGCTCGCCGGGCACGAACACGAACACAAGCCCGAAACCGTGGCCTGGACCGGGTTCCGCGAGCTGCGCGTGTCCCGCGTCGTGCCGGAGAGCACCACCGTCACGTCGATCCACCTCACGGCCGCGGACGGCGCACCGCTGCCCCGGCCCGAGCCCGGCCAGTTCCTCACGCTGCGCGTCCCCGGGGCCGGCGACCCGGCGCCGGTCCGCAGCTACTCACTCTCGGCGATGCCTTCGGACACCGAGTACCGCATCAGCGTCAAGCGGGAGGACCACGGCGCGGTGAGCGGTTTCCTGCACACCCGGCTGACCGCCGGCGCGGTCCTGCCGGTCGCCGCGCCCCGCGGTGACTTCGTCCTGGCCGAAGACGACTCGCCGGTGCTCTTGATCTCCGCCGGCATCGGCGTCACGCCGGTCCTGGCGATGCTGCACACGCTGGCTGCACACCAGCCGCTCGGCCGCCGAGCACGCCTTCGCCGCCGAAGCGCACACGCTGCTCGCCGGTCTCCCCCACGCCCGCGAACACGTCTACTACACGACGGAAACCCCGCCGTCCGGCACCGCGGGCGCCCGGCGGGGCCGGCTCGACCGGGCCGCTTTGTCCACTTTGGACCTGCCGATCGACGCGACCGCATACGTTTGCGGTCCCGAGGGTTTCATGTCCGCGACGCGGGACGCGCTCGTCGGGCTCGGCCTGGCACCCGGCCGGGTCCACAGTGAACTGTTCGGCGCACTGCCGGCGATCAACCCCGGGATCGTCGACGCCGTCCACGCGCCACCCCACCCACCGGCCACGCCGCCGGGCACCGGCCCCCGGGTCACGTTCGCCCGCAGCGGGCTGACGGTGCCGTGGAGCGCGGACTACCCGAACGTCCTGGAGTTCGCCGAGGCGTGTGACGTGCCGACCCGCTGGTCGTGCCGGTCCGGCGTCTGCCAGACGTGCGTGACGCCGGTGCTGTCGGGCGAGGTCGGCTACGAGCCCGACCCGCTGGAGGACCCACCACCGGGCACGGCGCTGGTGTGCTGCGCCCGGCCGCGGTCGGACCTGGTGCTGGACCTGTGACCGCCCGGACGGCGTACTCGCGAGAGCCGTGGCAGTCTCGGGACCATGACGTCAGAACGGTTCGAAGTGACCCGCAAGGTCGAGGCGCCGCCGGCGAAGGTGTTCGCCCTGCTGACCGACCCCCGGGGGCACGTCGCCATCGACAGCTCCGGGATGCTGCAGTCCGCGGACGGCGAACCGGTCCGCGGGGTGGGCGACGAGTTCGTCGTGCACATGGACCGCGAGTCCCTCAACGACGTGCCGATGGGCAAGTACGACGTCACGGTGATCATCACCCGCTACGAGCAGGACAGCCGGCTGGAGTGGACGATCTCCGGCACCATCCAGCCACCGATCCGGCACCTCTACGGCTACCGGCTCGAGGCGGACGGCACCGGCACGCTCGTGACGTCGTACTACGACTGGAGCCAGATCGAGGAGCGGTACCGGGACAAGATCACCTTCCCGATCATCCCCGAAACGGCGTTGCGCGCCACCCTCGGCATCCTGGCCCGGACGGTCGAGTGACCGAGGTATGAGTGACGGCGTGGAGTAGCGACTCAAGTCGGGTGTCCGGGGTGATCACGCGGACTAAAGTGAGCTCACCCCGACCGCCGGAGGGGCCGTGGAGCTGGAACTGCGTCACCTGCACGCGCTCGTGGCCGATACGCGCAGTTTCACCCGGGCCGTCCGGGTGCTGCGGGTTTCCAGCCCGTGCTGTCCGGGCTGCTGCGGCGGGTCGAGCGCTCGGTCGGCGGCCTGCTGTTCGTCGCTCCCCCCACCGGCTGCGTGCCGACGCCGCTGGGCGCGGACGTCGTCGCCGAAGCCCGCACCGTGCTCGCCGGCGTCTCCGCGCTGACCGAACGGATCGGCGAACAGCGGGCGCCCGCCGGGCCGTTGCGCGTCGGCGGGTACTGCGGCTTCCTGCACCTGGCCGTCTCGCGGTGGCTGCGGGACCAGCCGTGGTGCCACGGCGTGAGCGTCCAGGAGAACCAGGACGAGGCCGTGGCGTCGGCGCGGGTCGCCGCGGGCTCGCTCGACCTGGCGCTGGTCTACCTCCCGCCGTTGCCGGACGCGGTCGTGCCGGACGGCGCCGGGAGCGTCGTCGTGCACCCGCGGGAGCCGGTGTTCGTGATCCTCGCGCACGACCACCCCTTGGCGCGGAACCGGACCGTGCCGTTCGCCGGGCTCGCCGAGCACCCGTGGGCGGACGACCCGCCGGGCACCACGCGGTGGTCGGCCTACCTGCAGCGGGTGTGCCGCCGGCACGGCGTCGCGCTCGACCAGCCGCAGTGCCTGGCGACGCTGCAGGACCTCGTCCGGGCCGGCATGGCCGTCGCACCGGCGCTCGCGACGCGCGAGGACCTGCCGGCCACCATCGTCGTGCGGGCCATCGAAGGCGCGCCCCTGTGGCAGGAGCTGCGGCTCTGCTACCGGCCGGCTGAGCTGACACCGGTGGCCGCGGTCGCCGCGGTCGTCGTGGTGCTCGCCGGGCCGGCGTTCACCCCGGTCTCAGACGGTCACGCGCCAGGTGCTGCTCGGCGACGGCACCTCGAACCGCAGCGTCGAGCAGTCGTAGTCGGCGGGCCGCGGGTTCGCGGTGGGCCGCGGCGGCGAGTTCGTCGCCGACGCCGCCACCCACTGCCCGGTGGGCACGCAGCCGCAGCGAGCCCGACTCGAACACCGCGCCCCGCGCGTCCGCGCAGTAGTAGGCGTTGCCGGTCGCGGGGTTGCGCGTCGAGTAGAGCTCGAAGATGTCCCAGCCCTCGTCGAGCCCGCTCTGGACGTCCGATGAGTTGGAGATCCGCGGACTCGGCGTGACGCTCTGGGTCACGACCAGGCCGTGGCGCCGGCGCGAGCTGGGGTTCCGGCCCCCAGAAGGTGTGCTTCTGCGCGGCGGCCCGGGGCGCCGCGCGGCCGGCCTGCACCCGGCGGATCTCCATCTCGGCATCTCCTCGTCGGCGAAGGGATCCGCGCGGACGGCAGGGAGCGGGGAGGACGCCGTCCGCGGGCCACCGGAGGTCAGGCCGGGCTTTCTCTTGTGCGGCAGCGACTTTCGACGGGTCGGAGCACGTCGTCGCAGGCCACCGGGGTCATACGATCTGCGACGGCGAGGCGTTATGCCCCGTTCGGCGCAGACCGCGTCCGGAGTGGACGGACACGCGCGTTCGGCGCGGCGGCCCGCGCGGATGGGTGCGGCACCCGTTCGGGCCAGTCCGGTCCCAGGTCATGGGCACGGTTGCGCATGGCTGCATGGAAGGGTCCACTCGGCCGAGCCACTACTACCGCGGAAGGACCACCATGTCGGTCACCGACGACCTCCTGGCCAACAACGCCGAGTACGCCGCGCAGTTCTCCGGGCCGCTGCCGCTGCCGCCCGCCAAGCACGTTGCCGTCCTGGCCTGCATGGACGCCCGCATCAACGTCTACGGCGTCCTCGGCCTCAACGAAGGCGAAGCCCACGTCATCCGCAACGCCGGCGGCGTCGTCACCGAGGACGAGATCCGGTCGCTGGCCATCAGCCAGCGGCTGCTCGGCACCGAGGAGATCATCCTCATCCACCACACCGACTGCGGGATGCTGACCTTCACCGACGACGACTTCAAGAAGTCGATCCAGGAGGACGTCGGCGTCAAGCCCGCGTGGGCCGCCGAGGCCTTCACCGACCCCGACACCGACGTCCGCCAGTCGATCGCGCGGATCAAGAACAGCCCGTACATCCCCAAGAAGGACTCGGTGCGCGGGTTCGTCTTCGACGTCGCGACCGGGAAGCTGAACGAGGTCGCCTGACGGCGTTCAGGCGGTGAACGGCGCGGGACCGAACCGGCCCCACGCCAGGAACGCCGCGAGCGCGAGGTAGGTCAGGTTCAGCGCCACGAACCGGCTGGCACCGTCGTGGCGGAGGTGGGTGATCATCGCGCCGATCATCAGCACCACCCAGCAGGCGGCGGTGACCGGCACGAGCACCGGCGCGACGCCGGTGAGAGCGGGCAGAACCAGGCCGATCGCGGCCAGGAGCTCGAGGACCCCGAGGGTCTTCACGAAGCCGGCACCGAAGTCCCCGGTCCACTGCCCGCCGGGGATCCCGGCCAGTTTCTCCTTGGCCACGAAGGTCTTGCTGATCCCACCGGTCAGCGCGACGACGGCGAGCAGCCCGGCGACGATCCACAGTGCGAGGTTCACGGGGTTCTCCTTGAGGTCTCGGTGATCGACCTCGAGATGCCGCCGGACCGGAGTTTGTGACACCTCGGGAGACATTGCGGAAGGTGAGCACGCGGCTACGTCGAAGACGTCGATACCGCACCTTTCGGGCGATGAAGGTGATCTCCTCCAACAGGGCGTAACGGATCACCCGCTTGGTCGATAGTCCGTTCGTGTCCGGGACGCCCGGACCTTCACGAGGGGACCCATCGCTCATGTCTCGACTCCGCCTGGGAGCGCTCATCGCCACCGGGGCCGTCGCCGCCCTGATCTCCACCGGGTGCTCCAGCACCTCCGGGACCGCCGAGCCGGCCGGCGCGTCCGCCGCTCCCGCCGCCGCGTCCACCTCCGCCGAGGCCAAGGCCGCGTCGCTCGACGCCAAGCAGGCCGGGACCGCCGTGGTCGCCGCCGCGAAGCAGGCCAAGGCCGTGCACGTCCGGGGCACCGTCTCCGAGGGCGGGAACATCAACCTGGACCTGCAGCTCAACCCGGACAGCGCGAGCGGCACCATCGTGAAGGACGGCCTCGAGGTCCCGGTGCTGCGCGTCGGGGACAAGTACTACTTCCGGTTCAGCGAGTCGCTGATCAAGGAGGCCGGGATCCCGGCGTCGCTGAGCAAGCCGCTCAAGGACAAGTGGGTGCCCTCGACGTCCCAGATCGGCGCCGGCATGGGCGAGGCGTTCAAGCAGTTCCTCGACTACAAGACCTTCACCGACAACACCATCGGCGAGATCGACTCGGCGACCTTCTCCGGCGGCGAGCAGACGACCGCGGGCGGCGTCCCGGCCCTGAACTTCACCAGCTCCGACGGCACCGCGACGGTGGCCGCCGCCGAGCCGCACTACCTGCTGCGCATGCAGGAACCGAAGAGCGGCACGATGGAGTTCAGCGACTGGGACAAGCCGACGACGGTCACCGCGCCGAAGGCCTCCGAGATCTACTCCGGCCCGGGCGCCTGACCCGACCGACCCCCGAGCCCGGCAGCGACACGCTGCCGGGCTCGGTGTCGTTTCACGCCTTCAGCGCCGCCAGCTCCACCCGGCGACCAGTACGCGACGACGTCAGCCCCGCCTCGGCCAGGTGAATGCCGCGCGCGCCGGCCAGGAAGTCGTACGGGTGGGGCTCGTCCGCGACGACGTGGCGGACGAACTGCTCCCACTGCGCCTTGAAGCCGTTGCCGAACTCGGCGTTGTCCGGCACCTCCTGCCACTGCGCGCGGTAGTCCCGCGTCTCCGGCAGGTCCGGGTCCCACACCGGCTTCGGCGTCACCTCGCGCGGCTGGACGACGCACTTGTGCAGGCCGGCCACCGCGCTCCCCCGCGTGCCGTCCACCTGGAACTCGACCAGCTCGTCGCGGTGCACGCGCACGCACCACGACGAGTTCAGCTGCGCGACGATCCCGCCGTCCAGCTCGAAGATCGCGTACGCGGCGTCGTCGGCCGTCGCGTCGTAGGTGGTGCCCTGCTCGTCCACCCGGGACGGGATGTGGGTCACGGCGCGCGCGGTCACCGCGCGGACCGCGCCGAACAGGTTCTCCAGCACGTAGTTCCAGTGGCAGAACATGTCCACGACGATGCCGCCGCCGTCCTCGGCCCGGTAGTTCCAGCTCGGCCGCTGCGCGCTCTGCCAGTCGCCTTCGAAGACCCAGTAGCCGAACTCCCCGCGCACGGACAGGATCCGCCCGAAGAACCCGCTGTCCACCAGCCGCGCGAGCTTGCGCAGGCCGGGCAGGTACAGCTTGTCGTGCACGACGCCGTTCTTCACGCCCGCCGCGGCCGCCTGCCGGGCGAGCGTCAACGCGCCCTCGACGGATTCCGCCAGGGGCTTCTCGGTGTAGATGTGCTTGCCGGCGTCGATCGCCCGGCTGATCGACTTCTCGCGGACCGACGTCAGCTGCGCGTCGAAGTACAGCGGGAAGTCCTTGTCGGCGAGGGCGGTGTCGAGGTCGGTCGTCCAGCGGGTCAGGCCGTGCCGGCTCGCGATCTCGGACAGCTTGTCGTCGCTGCGGCCGACGAGCAGCGGTTCGAGCTGCACGCGGGAGCCGTCGGCGAGCAGGACGCCGCCCTGCTCGCGGATCGCCAGGACCGAGCGCACCAGGTGCTGGCGGTAGCCCATCCGGCCGGTGACGCCGTTGAGCACGACGCCCAGGCTGTGTTTCGTCATTTCCACCTCGTCATTCGGGGAGCGTGTACCGGCGGAACCAGGCCGCGGCCGCGCGCAGGGGGACGTCGATCGGCGCGAGCGCCGGGTACCAGGCCTTCTCCCACTCCAGGGAGATCCAGCCCGACCACGAACGCAGGAGTTCGCCGCACTCGGAGAGCGGGATCGCGCCGTCGCCCGGCGGCACCGGGGTCGGGTCGTCGCGGCCCACGGCGTCCTTGACCTGGAAGTAGCCGAGGTAGCGGCCCAGCACCTCGCGGGTGACGGCCGGTTCCTCGCCGGCGCGCCACGGGTGCACCGCGTCCCACAGGACGGCGACCAGGTCCGGGTCGCCGAACGGCTCGACGACCGCCAGGGCCGCGGCGCCGGTGGGACGCGAGTCGTGCGTTTCGAGCAGCAGGCGCACCCCGGAGTCACGCAGGTCGTCGAGGACGGCTTCGATCCGGGACCGCGCGTCGCCGTCGCCGCCCGGGAAGACGCGCACGGCCGGCGCGCCGATCCGGTGCGCCAGCTCGATCAGCGCGCGCAGCTCGCCGACCACCGGCCCGTCGGGGCCGGGGCGGCAGACCTTCGCGTACCCGGCCAGGCACGCGACGGCGAGCCCTTGACCGGAGAGAAGAGAACGGAGGTCGTCGACGGCCCGGCCCGGCAGTCCCAAGTGGACTTCCTCGCTCGCGTGCACCCGCAGCTCCAGACCTTCGCACCCGTGTGCCGACGCCGTACTCGCGGCCTCGCGCACCGGGATGCCCGGCATGCCCAGCGTGCTCACGGCGAACCGCCAGCCCATCGACGACCTCCTTCGCTCAGCCTCCTTTGTAAGCGCTTACAGTGTTGTGTGTCAAGCGTTTCACGTCCCGTCGATCAGCCGGACGGCGATGTCCGGGCTGAACGTCCCCGCCGGCACCGTCGGCGCGATGCCGCACTGGCCGTCGGAAACACCGGGCGTCTTCACCCACAGGAGCATCTCCGCGCCGCCGCCGGCCTGGGCGGTGACGCCGAGCTTGCGCCCGGCCGGGTTGCACCAGTTCCCGTTGGAGCCGTTGGCGTTGCGGCTGGTGTCGATGACGAACTGCGCGCTGCCGCCCACCCCCGACTTCACGGAGTTGGCGTAACTGATCGACTGGCTGGTCGTGTAGTAGTTCGACACGTTCACCGAGAAGCCGCGGACGTTGGCCACCCCGGCGGCCTTCAGGCGGCTCGCCATGGTCGCCGCCGCCACCCAGCCGGCGTTGCCGCCGTCGAGGTAGGCGTAGGTGTTCGGCGCCTTCTGCTTGAACATCTGCGTCGCGTACGTGAGCATCGTGTTCCGGTCGGCGATCTGCGCGCTGCTCATGCAGTCGAAGTCACCGAGGGCGTCCGGCTCGATGACCACGACCGCCGGGTGGGTCCCGACACCGGCCGCGAAGCTCGAGATCCACGTCTTGTACGCGCCGAGACTCCCGGCTCCCCCGCCGGATTCGCCGCCACACGCGTCACGGCCGGGCAGGTTGTACGCCACCAGCACCGGCAGCTTGTCGTGGCTGTCGGCGGCGCTGACGTAACTCGCCACCGACGTGCCGATGGCGCTGTCGTTGCCGAACCACTTCGCGATCGGCTTCGACGCGATCGACGCGTTGATCTTCGAGGCTCGCGAGTCACTCGAGTGCGACGCCACCCACTGGGCGGGCGCCGAACCCGTGTTGACGTAGAAGCCACTGGTCAGGTCGAGCGGACTGGCGGCGTTCGCGGGCACCGCGGTGCCGACGAGCAAGAGCGCCGACACCGCGATGACGCGGGCTGTCCACCGCATTGTGGACCTCCTTGTTTTCGATGGGTTTACTTACCGGCGGCGAACGCCGCGATCCAGGCGAGTGACGAGTTCCAGTTGATCGCCGTCTCGTTCGTGGAGTACGAGAAGATGTCGTCGATGTAGCACTTCGCGGGCGCGCAGCCGGGCAGGTTCTGCTGGGCGACCGGGTCCTGCAGCCCGCTGTTCGGGCCGCCGGCCAGCGAGCCCGGCGGCGGGGCCGGCAGCTTCGGGTCGAGCTGGTGGGCCCAGATCCGGCCGTGTTCGTTGGTGCTGGCCCGCTCGCCATAGCCGGTGACGAACGACTGGTTCAGCCCGTTGCGGCCGAGCAGGTAGTCCATCGACTCGAGGACGGCGTCGCGGTACCCCTGACGGTGCGTCAGGTCGTACGCCGTCGCGATCACCAAGGCGTTGTTGGTGGTGGAGCTGGTCGAGCCCCACGGGTAGGCCGCGTCCTTGAACGGGTTCGGGTAACCCTGCGAGTCGACGTTGCGGACGTACTGGTCGGCGACGTTCAGCACCCGCTGCCGGGCACCCAGGACGCGATCCAGGGGGAAGCGCCACGGGAGGCGGGCGATCGTGAGGTCGGTCAACGCGCCGGTGTCGCGCCACGAGAACCCGTCGGCGGTGATCCGGCCGGTCATGGACTTCAGGTAGGTCCGGTCGCCGGTCGTGGCGTACAGCTCCGTCGCGGCCCAGGAGAACTCGTCGGTGACGTTCGTGTCGTCGTACGCCCCGCCGCCGACGCTGTCCTCGTCGGGCGCGTAGATCGCCGGGTGGGCGAGCGCGGCCTGCCACGCCGTCTTGGCCGCGGCCAGGCACTTCGCCGCGAACGCGCGGTCGTAGGGCTGCCAGACGCGGGCGCACTGGGCGGCCGCGGCGGCCAGGTTGAGCGTCGCCGCGGTGGACGGCGGGTGGAGGTAACGCGGCTGCGCGTCGGCTTGGGGCTGGGTCGGCAGCGCGGTCCAGGCGAGGTCGTGGATCTTGTGGTGGGCCATGCCCGCGAGGGGCTGCCCGGCCGGGACCTGCATCTTCAGCAGGAACTCGACCTCCCAGCGTGACTCGTCGAGCACGTCGGGGACGCGGTTGCCCGCTTCGGGCACCTTCAGCAGGCCGTCTTTCAGGTTCGCCCAGTCCCCTGTGGACAGCGAGCGCTCGTAGCTGTCCATGAGCTGCCACGCGGCGAGCGCGCCGTTGACGACGTACTTGCCCTGGTCGCCGGCGTCGTACCAGCCGCCGCTGACGTCGAGGGAGTAGTCGCAGGTGCCGGGCAGGCAGGGCACGGAGGTGTCGCCCTTGTTGGGCGCGACGCCGAGGTGCCCGGCCGGGCGCGCGTAGGCGTCACCGGCGTAGGCAGCGTCGATCGGGGTGCCGCTGCGGACGAGGTAGAAGTACTCCAGCGAGTCCTTGCGCAGGCCGTCGTACGGGTTGCGCGCGATGTCGAACGGCGCGCTGACGGCGGTGCCGACCGCGAGGGTGTAGCCGGTCCCTTCCTTGCGGTAGTCGCCGAAGTCCGCGATGTGCACGTGGTCGCCGGACGCGGCGTCGTCGCCCCGCACCTGGGTCCGGCCCTTCTTCACGACTTTGCCCGCGCTGTCGCGAAGTTCCCACGGCACCGGCTTCGCCGAAGCATCCACAATGGACGCCTCCTTCGGCCCGGTCGTCGCGTAGCCGACCTGGTTCACCCGCACGGGTGAGCCGTAGTCCTTGCCGCCGCCCGGCGCGATGGCGCCGCCGGTGAGCGAGACGTCGTCGACGCAGAACGTGTACGGCTTGGTGGCGCCGCCGAACTGGAAGTTCACCTGGCCGCGGAGGGTGGACAGGCTGGAGTTGCCGGTGAAGGTGAACGTCTTCGGGGTGCTCGTGACGGCGGCGGTCTTCGAGAACATCGTCGTGCTCGGGGCGACCGCGAGGCCGAGGCCGGCGCGGATCGTGACGTCGGCGGTGGCCGTCGCGGTGAATCGCAGCGTGTACGGCTGGCCCGCTTCGAGCGGGATGTCGTTCTCGCCGAGCATCGAGTCCCACGGGTTGACCGTGCCGGCGGGGACGTCGGCGCAGAGGCGGCCGGCGTCCACTCGGGACGGTGTGGTCCCGCTGCTCCACCAGGGGGCCTTGGTGGTGTCGAACGTGCCGTTGAGCACGCGTTCGTACGGTGCGTCGGCGTGTGCGGCCGGGGCCAGCGACACGACGAGCACGACGGGCAAACAGGCCGCGAGCAGCCTGGGTCTTACGGACATACCGGTTCTCCTGGGGATCGAGCGGGGATCGGAGGAGCCGGCACGCCACAGCGTCAATGCGGGATGGTGCGCTCCGGGCGGCCGGTGTGTCAACCGTCGCGGGGTCTTGACAGATGCCTCTTCACAACCGCGCCAACTCCGGGTTACAGTCCTGTAAGCGCTTCCAATTCTGGCGCAAGCCAGCCAGCGTCTCACCGGCACAGCCGCAGCGTCGCAGCAGGTGAAGGTGTTTTCACAAAGTCGTGATGAAGGCCGTACGGACTGTTAGCGGTTCCGGAATCGGCCTCGTAAGTGGAGGTTTCATGCCTGCCAGACTCAGGCGAACACTGCTGGCCACCGCCATGGCCGCCACCCTCGTCACCGCCGCGGCCTGCGGCGGAGCGAGCGACGATCAGCAGAGCGCGTCCGGCCCGGTCACCCTCGTGGTGAAGACGTTCAGCCAGTTCGGCTACGACGCCCTGTACAAGCAGTACGAGGCGAGCCACCCCGGTGTCACCATCAAGGAGGAGAACATCGGGAAGCTGGGCGACTACTCGCCCAAGCTGCAGCAGTGGATGACCGCGGGCTCCGGCGCCGGCGACGTCGTGGCGCTCGAAGAGGGCATCATCAGCCAGTACGTCGCGAAGCCGGACAAGTTCGTCAACCTCCTCGACAAGGGTGCGGACTCCCTCAAGCCGGACTACCTGGACTGGAAGTGGAACCAGGCCCTGACCGCCGACGGCAAGACGCTGATCGGGCTCGGCACCGACATCGGCGCCCAGGGGATGTGCTACCGCAAGGACCTGTTCCAGAAAGCCGGGCTGCCCACCGACCGCGAGCAGGTCGGTGCTCTGTGGCCGACCTGGGACGCCTACCTGGCCACAGGAAAGCGCTTTCTCACCGCGAACACCGGCGCGAAGTTCTACGACTCCTCCAGCGGCATGTACCAGAACATCCTGATGCAGCAGGGTGATCACACGTACTACGACAAGGCCAACAATTTCGTCGCGGACAGCAACCCCGCCGTGCGCAGCGCCTACGACCAGACCGTCGGGATGATCCAGGGCGGCCTGTCGGCCAACCTCGACCAGTACAGCCCGCAGTGGAACGCCGGGTTCAAGAAGGGCACGTTCGCCACCATCGCGTGCCCGTCGTGGATGCTGGCGACCATCCAGAAGCAGGCCGGCCCGGAGAACGCCGACAAGTGGGACGTCGCCAAGGTGCCGGGCAACGGCGCGGTGCGTGGCGGCTCGTTCCTCGCGGTGCCGAAGCAGAGCAAGCACCAGGACCAGGCCGTCGAGCTGGTGAAGTTCCTGACCAGCGCCAAGGGTCAGATCGGCGCGTTCCAGGCCAAGGGCAACTTCCCGTCGTCGCCGCAGGCCATCGACGACCCGGTCGTGCAGGGGCTGACCAACGCCTACTTCGGCGGCGCGCCGGTCGGGAAGATCTTCGGCGCCAGCGCGAAGGCCGTGAAGCCGGTGTACCTCGGCCCGGCGAACGTCGCCATCGGCGACCGGTTCACCAACGCGCTGCTCGCCGTCGAGCAAGGCAAGCTCCAGCCGGACGAGGCGTGGGCGAAAGCCATCGACGAAGCCAAGCGCCTGGTCAAGTAGCCCGCCGGGCGGGCGCACGCGATCAGTCCGTGCGCCCGCCCGGCCTCCATTAAGGACACCCCAGTTGGTCACCCAGCAACGGCCCCGCGCGGCCGCGAAACCCCCGGCGCCGCCGCGTCCGCGGGAACGCGGCAGCCTGCTGTCCCGGTGGGACCTCAAGGCCTCGCCGTACCTCTACATCGCTCCGTTCTTCCTCCTCTTCGCGGTCTTCGGCCTGTTCCCGCTGCTTTACACGGCGTGGGTCTCGCTGCACGACTGGGACCTGGGCGGGGACGGCGGCTTCATCGGCCTCGACAACTACGCCACTCTCTTCGGCGACCCGGACTTCTGGAACGCCGTCGTCAACACCCTCGGCATGCTGGTGCTGGCCACCGTGCCGCAGCTGCTGCTCGCGCTGGTCGTGGCCGCGCTGCTGAACCAGCAGCTGCGGGCCCGGCTCCTGCTGCGGATGGGCGTGCTGCTGCCGATCGTCACGTCGGTGGCCGCGGTCGGCATCGTGTTCAGCCAGATCTTCGACCGCGACGCGGGCATGGTCAACGGCCTGCTCCACCTCGTCGGCGTCGCCCCCGTCGACTGGCGGGCCGACAAGTGGTCGTCCTGGATCGCCATCTCGACCATGGTCGACTGGCGCTGGACCGGCTACAACTCGCTGATCTACCTGGCCGCGATGCAGTCGATCCCGCGTGAGCTCTACGAAGCGGCCACGGTCGACGGCGCGTCCAAGATCCGCCAGTTCCGCAGCATCACGGTGCCGATGATCCGCCCGGCGATCGTGTTCACGGTGATCATGTCGACCATCGCCGGCATGCAGCTGTTCACCGAGCCGCTGATCTTCGGCCAGGGCACCTACGCCATCTCCGGCGGCTCCCTGCGCCAGTTCCAGACCGTGTCGATGTACATGTTCGAGAAGGCCTTCCGCGACGCCGACCTCGGGTACGGCTCGGCCATCGCGTGGATGATCTTCCTGCTCATCACCATCCTCGCGGTCGTCAACTTCCTCATCACCCGGAGGTCGTCGAAGTGATGCGGAAGACTTCTCCCCTGGTCTACGTCACGCTGCTGGCCGGGATCGCGCTTTCGGCGTTCCCGCTGTACTGGCTGTTCGTGGTCGCCACCCGGACCAACGACATCGTCGGCGACTGGCCGCCACCGCTGCTGCCCGGGGGCAACCTCTTCGGCAACATCGGCCGGCTGTTCTCCGCGGAGGACGCGAACTTCCTGCTGGGCATGGCGAACTCGGCGATCGCGTCGGTGGTCGTCACCGTCTGCGTCGTGTTCTTCAGCACCCTGGCCGGGTTCGCCTTCGCCAAGCTGCGCTTCCGCGGCCGCAACGGGCTGCTGGTGGTCATCCTCGGGACGATGATGATCCCGGTGCAGATGGGCATCATCCCGCTGTACATGATCATGGTGCAGCTGGGCTGGCAGAACCGGCTGCAGGCGGTCATCGTGCCGTTCCTCGTATCCGCGTTCGGCGTGTTCATGATGCGGCAGTACGCCGAGCGCTCGGTGCCGGACGAGCTGATCGAGGCCGCGCGCATCGACGGCTGCTCGACGTTCCGGATCTACCTCACGGTCGTGCTGCCCGCGCTGCGGCCGGGCGCGTCGGTGCTGGCGCTGTTCACCTTCATGAGCACCTGGAACGAGTTCCTCTGGCCGATCGCGGTGCTGGAGAACGACAACCCGACCGTGCAGTTCTCCCTGAACCAGCTGTCCACGAGCTACTACACCGACTACACGCTGATGTTCGCGGGCGCGCTCGTCGCCTGCGTCCCGCTGCTGCTGGTCTTCCTGGCCTTCGGCAAGCAGATCATCGGCGGCATCATGGAAGGAGCGGTCAAGGCGTGAGCACGTTCGAACCCGGTTTTCTCTGGGGCGCGGCGACGTCGAGCTACCAGATCGAGGGCGCGACGGCCGAGGACGGGCGGGGTCCGTCCATCTGGGACACCTTCGCCGCGACCCCGGGCAAGGTCGACCGCGGCGACACCGGCGACGTCGCCGCCGACCACTACCACCGCTACCGCGACGACGTCGCGCTCATGCAGGACCTCGGCCTCGGCGCGTACCGGTTCTCGATCGCCTGGCCGCGGATCCAGCCGGCCGGGTCCGGCGCGGCCGAGCCGCGCGGCCTCGACTTCTACCGGCGACTTGTCGACACGCTGCTGGAGCGGGGTATCCAGCCGTGGCCGACGCTCTACCACTGGGACCTGCCCCAGCCCCTGGAAGACGCCGGTGGCTGGCCGAACCGCGACACCGCGCAGCGGTTCGCCGAGTACGCGGCGATCGTGCACGACGCGCTCGCCGACCGCGTCACCCACTGGACGACGCTGAACGAGCCGTGGTGCTCGGCGTTCCTGGGCTACGCCACCGGACGGCACGCGCCGGGCCGGCAGGAGCCCGGCGCCGCCGTGCGCGCCGCCCACCACCTGCTGCTGGGCCACGGCCTCGCCGCGGAAGCCATGCCGGGCAGCACGGTCGGCCTCACGCTCAACCTGACCGAGGTCACCCCGGCGACCCGCGGCACGCCCGACGTCGACGCGGCCCGCCGGATCGACGGCATGCAGAACCGGCTGTTCCTCGACCCGGTGCTGCTCGGCGACTACCCGGCCGACGTCCAGTCGGACCTGGCCGGCGTCACGTCGTTCGACCACGTGCTCCCGGGCGACCTGAAGACCATCTCGGCGCCGCTGGACTTCCTCGGCGTCAACTACTACTCCCCCATGCTCGTCGCCGGCGGCGGCGCGCCCCGGCCGTCGGCCTACGTCGGCTCGGACCGGGTCGCCCAGGTCGACGGCGGCCACCCCCGGACCTCGATCGGCTGGGAGATCGACGCGGGCGGCCTGCTGGCCGTGCTGACCCGGCTGAAGCGGGACTACCCGGCCATTCCGCTGTACGTCACGGAAAACGGCGCGGCGTTCGACGAACCCGTGCACGACCGGGCGCGGGTGACCTATCTGGACGGTCACCTGCGGGCCTGCGCGGCCGCGATCGACCGAGGGGTGCCGCTCAAGGGGTACTTCGCGTGGTCGCTGCTCGACAATTTCGAGTGGTCCTTCGGGTACGCGCAGCGGTTCGGGCTCGTGCACGTCGACTACGAGACGCAGGAGCGCACGCTCAAGAACAGCGCCCGCTGGTACGCCGCCGTCATCGCCCGGCACGGCCTGTGAGCGCTCACACCCTTGTTAAGCTGACTGTCCGATCGATCTGGGGGAGGCGAGCACGATGAGCAACCGGCCGTCGACGCTCGAGGAAGTGGCGCGCCTGGCCGGGGTGTCCACCGGCACCGTGTCCCGGGTGATCAACAACGCCCCGCACGTCAGCACGAAGTCGCGCGAAGCCGTGCAACGCGCGATCGAAGAGCTCGGGTACGTGCCGAACACCGCGGCCCGGTCGCTGGCCACGGCGCGGCGAGGCGCGGTGGTGCTGGCCATCTCCAGCGACGACCCGGCGTTGTTCGCCAACCAGTTCTTCGCCGAGGTGATCGCCGGGGTCAACGCCGTCATCGAGGAGACCGACCTCCAGCTGATGCTGGTGCTCGCGGCGTCCGAACGCGGCCGCTCGCGGCTGACGCGGATCCTGCAGTCGCGCGCCGCCGACGGCATCATGCTGCTGGCGCTGCGGGAGAACGACCCGCTGTCGAAGATCGCCGACGAGGGCCAGGTGCCGGTGGTGCACGGCGGGCGCTCGCTCGACCGCACTCCCCCGCACTACGTCGACGCCGACAACCGCGGCGGCGCCCGGCAGGCCGTGGAGTACCTGGTTTCGCTCGGGCGGCAGCGGATAGCGACGATCACCGGGCAGACCGACCAGCACGCCGGCGTCAACCGGTACCTCGGGTTCCGGGAGGCGCTCGCGCTGGCCGGGCTGCCCGACGACCGCGTCGCGCACGGCGACTTCAGCGAAGCCAGCGGCGTCGAGGGGATGACGCGGCTGCTCGACGAGCACCCGGATCTCGACGCCGTGTTCGTCGCGTCCGACGCGATGGCGGCCGGGGCGCTGAAGGTGCTGCGCTCGCACGGGCGCTCGGTGCCCGACGACGTCGCGGTGGTCGGGTTCAACGACATCGTCACCGCGCAGCACACGCACCCCGCGCTGACCACGGTCCGGCAGCCGATCGAGGCGCTGGGCCGGGAGATGACGCGGATGCTGGTGCGGCTGATCGACGGCGAGAAGCCGACGTCGCTGATCCTGCCGACCGAGCTGGTGGTCCGCGAGTCCGCCTGAGCGCGTCATCCGGCGGTCACGTCCAGGGGGTCGAAGCCGATCCGGACGGTGAAGCCGTCCGGCCAGCGGATCTCTTCTTCGGTGACGGCCAGGTCTGCGGCCTCGGTGCCGAGCACCGCGTGGGCGATGAAGACCGCCGTGCCCTCGGCGGGACCGGTGAGCCGGGTCAAGGTCACGGAGGGGACGTACGCGGTGCCGTGCGGCGCGCGGACCTCGTCCTGACCGGTCCAGCCGCTCAGGGGGCGGAGGACGGACTCGCCGGGAGCGGTGGCCCAGCCGGTCTGCTCGGCGGTCGCTCCCGGCGGGCCGCCGACCACCCGGTGCACCCGCACCTCGTCGTGCCCGCGCACCACGGTGACGCTCTCGACCCGCAACCCCGGTACGGCCGCCGTCGTGAAGATCGGGCGGTGCCAGGACGCGGCCCAGCCCCAGCCGTCGCCTTGTCCCGCACCGAGCGGGTGGATCCGGCGGCGGACGCTGCGCACTCCCCCGACGACGACGGCGAAGTGGTTGTCGGCCGCGTTGTCCTTGGCCGTGGGGCCGGTGTGGGTGGAGTAGGCGAAGCGGCCGTAGTGCGGGTCGTCGCCGTCGGCCGACTCGGCTTCGTGGGGCCTCAGGTGGTCGCTGCCGTGGTTGTGCAGCCGGACGACGCCGTCCGCCTTCTGCAGCAGGAAGCCCGGTGCGGGCTCCGCGCGTACCGTGTCCGCGTCGTCCGATTCCTCTGTGGACGTCCACAGTGGATGATCGGCCGGGGCGAGCAGGCAGACGAAGGCCTTCGACGCCCAGTACGGCGAGCCCGGGCCGGAGTAGAACTGCGTGGTCGGCGCGTGCGGGCCGTGCCAGCCGAGGCTCAGGAGGCCGTTGTCATCGACGGCGCCGCGGTCGAGGAAGTACTTGAGCGCGCCGCTGAGCAGCCGTCGTGACACGCCGGGCCGCAGCGGGGTGTCGCCGGTGACCGCGCCGAGGCCGACCGCCGACGCGGCGGCGAAGCGGTAGGTCAGGGACCGTCCGAAGTGGAGCGGGGCGCCGTCGGCGGCGAACCACAGCTTGAAGCCTTCCAGGTGCTCGTACAGCCGGCCGCCGTGGCGGGGCGGTTCTCCGGCGAGGTGGGCGTCGAGGACCGGGTAGAGGTGCAGGGCCCAGCCGTTGTAGTGGTCGAACGCGCGGCCGTCGCCGTCGGCGTACCAGCCGTCGCCGCGGTACCAGCCCTCCAGGAGCTCCAGCGCGCGGTCGCGGGCCCGCGCGGTCTCGGCGTCGCCGCGGCCGACGTCGTCGAGGAAACCGGCGACGGTGAACGGGAACAGGTACCAGTTGTTCGGTGCCGGGACGTGCCGCAGTGCGCCGCGCAGCCAGGCTTCGACGCGGTCCTGGACGTCTTCGCCGAGGTGGTCCCAGAGCCACGGGCGCGTCAGGCGGAGGCCGAGGGCGACGGACGCGGACTCGACCATCGGCTGCCCGGCGACGTCGTGGCCGAGGATGACCGGCCACGACTCGGCGTCGTCGCGGCCGGGGGTGCGGGTGCCCGCGTCGAGGCCTTCGGCGTAGCGCTCCAGCCAGTTGTGCGGGTCACCGCCCCCGGCCACGCGGAAGCCGGCGGCGAGGAAGGTGCGAGCGAAGCCTTCGAGCCCGTCCGAGCGGACGCCGCTGGCCGACGCGGGTCCCGGCAGGTCGAGCCGGGCTTTCCGGGGGCTCGCCCAGCGCCACGCGGCGTCGAGGAGGCCGTCCGCGGCGGCGACCCAGTGGTCGCGCGTGTAGCCGGTGTGCGGGCTCAGTTCGCGGTCCTCAGGCGGCAGCTTCACGCGATCAACCCCATCCGGTCGCGGTGCAGCGGGTGGGCGAAGCCGTCGCCGGCCGCCCAGCGCGTGACCTCGGCGACGGCCAGCGCGGCCAGCCGGCCCATCTCGTTGCCCTGCGAGCCCGCCAGGTGGGGGGTGATCAGCACGTGGGGGTCGTCCCAGAGCGGGTGCGCGGGCGGCAGGACCTCGGGGTCGGTGACGTCGAGGATCGCGCGGAGCCGCCCGGCGCCGGTGGCCTCGGCGAGGGCGTCCTGGTCGAGGACGGCGCCGCGGGCGGTGTTGATCAGCACGGCGTCCGGGCGCATCGAGCCGATCAGCCCCCGGCTGACCAGGCCGCGGGTTTCGGGCAGCAGGGGTGTGTGGACGCTGACGACGTCACTGCGCGCGAACAGCTCGGCCAGGCCCACCCGCTCGGCTCCCTCCACTTCGGTCACATAGGGATCATGCACCAGTATCCGCAGGTCGTGGGGGCGCAGCAGGTCGATCACCCGGCGGCCGATCATCGACGCGGAGAGGATGCCGACCGTCCGGCGGTAGTTGCCGACGTCCCGGAGCCAGTCGTCGCGGGTCCGGTTTTCCCGGTATTCGCGGGCGCGTTCGAGCACGCGTTTGCCCGACAGCAGGATCATCGCGAGGGTGTATTCGGCGACGGGCACGGCGTTGGCCGCGGCCGCCGACGTCACCTCGATGCCGCGGTCCCAGCACGCCTCGGTGACGTGCGCGCGGACCGACCCGGCGGTGTGCACGATCGCGCGCAGCTTCGGGGCGGCGGCGAGCGCGGCGGCGTCCAGCGGCGGGCAGCCCCAGCCGGTGACCAGCAGTTCGACGTCCCGCAGCGGGTCGCCCGCGAAGTCGTCGATCACGCCGTCGGTCAGGTCCACGAGGCCGCGCAGCTCGGTCAGGGTTTCGTCGTCGAGGACGGCGTGGGCCGCGTCCCGGCTCATCGCGAGGGCGGCGCGGATCACTTGACGGATCCCGCGGTGAGCCCGGAACGCCAGAAGCGTTGCAGGAGAACAAAAGCCAGCAGCAGGGGGAGGACGGCCAGGAGTGAGCCCATGATGACGACCGGGTAGTACTCGGGCGACACGGTGGCCGAGCTGTTCCAGGTGTAGAGGCCGAGGCTGACCGGGTAGAGCTTCTGGTTCGAGAGCATGACCATGGGCAGGAAGAAGTTGTTCCAGATCGCGGTGAGCTGGAAGAGGAACACCGTGACCACGCCGGGTCCGAGCATCCGCAGCGCGACGCGGAAGTACGTCTTCAGCTCGCCGGCGCCGTCGATGCGGGCGGCTTCGAGAACCTCGTCCGGGACGTACCCCTGGCTGAACACGCGGCCGAGGTAGACGCCGAACGGATTGAACAGCACCGGCACGAACACCGCCCACGGCGTGTCGACGAGCCCGGTGCCCGAGGCGATCAGGTACAGCGGCAGCGCGAGCACGGTCTGCGGCACCATCACCGCGGCGAGCACCAGGCCGAAGAGCTTTTCCTTGTGCTTGAAGCGGTACTTGTCGAAGGCGTACCCGCAGGCGATGCTGATCAGCGAGCTGAGCGCGCCGCCGACGACGGCGTAGAAGAGGCTGTTGGCGTACCAGCGGCCGTAGATCCCCTTGTCCGTCGCGAAGAGGTCTTTGAGGTTGTCCAGCGGCGAAAACCCGTTCAGGGACAACAGATCGCTGCCGAAGAGCGCGTCGCCGTTCTTGGCCGCGGCGAGGACGAGCCACAGCACCGGCAGGAGCGTGTAGAGCACGGAGATCCCGACGACGGTGTTGACGGCCGTGCGGCTGAGCAGCTTCACGGCTTCACCTCCCGGGTGCGGTTGGTCCAGCGCGTCACGCCGTAGGACAGCGCGATCGTGCAGGCGAGGAGGATCACGGACGCGGCCGCGGCGAGGCCGTAGTTGTTGCGGGTGAACGCGGCGTCGTAGATGTACATGCTCGGCGAGAAGCGCGCGGTGATCACCGGCGTGGACTGCGACAGCAGCATCGGCTCGGTGAACAGCTGCAGCGACCAGATGAGCGTGAACAGCACGACCATCACGACGCTCGAACGGATCAGCGGCGTCTTGATCCGCAGCGCGGTGCGCACCGGCCCGGCGCCGTCGACCACGGCGGCTTCGAGCACTTCGCGCGGCACGGCTTGGAGGGCGGCGTAGAAGACGACGACGTTGTAGCCGAGGTTGCTCCACAGGGCGATGTTCACGATCGCCGGGAGGACGGCGTGAAAGCCGAGGAAGTCGACGGTGAGCCCGGCCTTGCCGAGCAGGTCGACGACCGGGCTGAGGCCGGGGGTGTAGAGGTAGAGCCAGATGATCGCGGCGATGATCCCGGGCACGGCGTGCGGCAGGAAGAGCCCGAGCCGCGCGAGCGACGTGAGCCGCGCGGCGGCGGAGTCGAGCAGCAGCGCGAGCCCGAGCGACGCGACGACCAGCAGCGGCAGGTAGATCAGGCAGTAGAGGGCGATGACGCCGAGTCCACTGAGGAAGGTGGGATCGGTGAGCACGGCGAGGTAGCTGCGCAGGCCCACGAAGACGGTGTGTTCGGGGCCGAACCCGAGCCCGGGTTCGTCGGCGCCGAAGAAGCTCAGCCACACGGCGGTCCCGACGGGGATGAGGAAGACGACGAGGAGGAGCACGAAGAAGGGCGCCATGAGGATCGCGGCCGCGGACCGCTCTTTGTCGCGTCGGCGCGGGGTTGCGGTCTTCGCGGGCGGCTTGGCCGGGCGGGTGAGAGTGGCGGTCATCGACGACCTCCGGTCGCTCGGGCCCGGTCGCCGCCGGGCCCGAGCTCCGCGAGACGGCTCACCTGCGGCTGCTCGCCGCGCTTGAAGTCCGTGAATGCCACATTGAGGGACATAGTGTCCGTGAATGTGGCATTCACGGACTTCGGGAGGACGGCGGTGGGCGGGCAGCTGTCGGGCGTCGTGCGCGTGCGCGTGGTCATCGGGAACCCCCTCAGCTTTCGTGCTCGGTGGTGGCCAAGCCCAGGGCTGTCAGGTCCGGCATCGTCGCCTTCTGGGCGTCGCGGACCGCGTCCAGCACTGTGCCTTGGCCGGCGCCCGCTCGGGCGAAGCCGTCTTGCAGGACTCGTTGGGTTGCGCTCATCCGGGGGCCCCAGAGCCAGCCGTCGCGGATGAGGTGGGCCTGGTCGTCGAACAGGCGGTAGATGTCCTGGCCTCCGTAGTAGCTGCGGTCGAACGCTTTGCCGCCCACCTCGACCAGGGCCGGTGCCGCCGGGTACTGGCTGCTCGTGCCGCTCGACAGGCGCGCTCGCAAGGCGTCCGGGTGGGAGACCTGCCACTCGATGAACTCCATCGCCGCCTCCGGGTTCGCGCTGTCCTTGGTGATGGCGAACGTCGAGCCGCCGTGGGTGCCGACCGCCGGGTGGGCCGGGTCCCACTGCGGCAGCGGTGCGATCGCCCACTTGCCCTTCTGGCCGGGGCGCGCCTTCATCTGCGCGCCCGCGTCCCACGCGCCGCTGAGCCGGGCCACGACCAGGCCCTGCCCGATCTGCGCGTCGCTCTGGCGGCTCAGCGACGCGTTGGTGAAGACCAGGCCGTCCTCGATCAGGCCCTGCCAGTACGCCGAGACGCGCCGGGTCGCGGCGTCGGCGAGCGAGACGTTCCACGCGCCCGCCGACGTGTCGAACCAGCGCGCTCCGGCCTGCCAGGCGAACGCGGCGAACTGCAGGGCGCCGTCGGTCGGGAACAGCGCGATCCGGCGGCGGCCGTCGCGGATCCGGCGGGCCGCCGCGGCGAACTCGTCCCACGTGCGGGGAACCGGCCCACCGAACAGGTCCGAGCGGTAGTGCAGCATCATCGGCTCGACGTCCAAGGGCACGGTGAACACCCGGCCGGCGAACGTCGTCAGCCGCAACGCCTGCGGCAGCAGCTTCGCGCGGAGGCGGTCGCTCACCAGGTCCGTGATGTCGCGGGCGACGCCGTCGATCGCGAAGCCGGGCACCTGCGGGTACTCGATCGTGGCGACGTCGGGGGCGTTGCCGGCGCGGGCGGCGTTGCTCAGCTTCGCGTAACCGCCCTGGTCGCCGGACGGGATCTGCTGGAAGTCGACGCGGATGCGGTTCTGCGTGCGGTTGAACGCGTCGACGACCTGCTGGCTGCCGCGCAGCGCCGACCAGAACGTGATCCGGGCCGGGCCGCCGGAACCACCGGGCGCCGAGCACGCGGCCGCCAGGGGCAGGGCCAGGCCCGCGGCCAGCACGGCTCGGCGGCTTGCAGGCATCGTCGCCTCCTGTGGTGCGTTACGGGGACGCCCACAGTCTGATCACCTGAACGTTTTTCGGTCAATAATTCCGCTCAACTCGGTCAAACGATCGCGTTGAGCCGCGCACCTTCAGCTCGGGCAGCACCGCGACCTGACGCGCCGGCCCGGCGCCCGCTTCGAGCCGCTCGAGCAGCAGCCCGGCCGCGAGCCGGCCCACTTCGGCCTTGGCCGGCGCCACCGCGGTCAGCGGCGGGCTCCCCAGCGCCGCGACGACGTCGTCGTAGGCCACGACCGAGCAGTCCCGCGGCACGGCGATGCCGGCCTCGGCCAGCTGCCGGACCAGCATCAGCGCGTCGACGTCGCCGTGCATGACCACCCCGGACGTCCCGCGCTCGCGCACGACGTCGGCCAGCGAGGGCCCGGCGGCGACGGCGGCCGGGTCGGCGCCCGCGTCCGGCGCGCTGAGCACCGCGGCCGCGTCCTCGACCTGCGGCCGCGCGGCGCAGATCTCGGCGAAGGCGGCGCGCAGCGCCCGCGCCGTCGGGCTGTCGTCACGCGCGGCCAGCACCAGCCGCCGGTGCCCGAGCGCGACCAGGTGCGCCACCGCGAGGTGCATGCCGAACCAGTGGTCCGTGCACACCGAATCCCGCGCGTGCAGGGCACTTCCCCGGCGGGGACGGCGTTCCAGCAGGACCACGGGCACCTCGACGCCGGCCAGCCAGCCGTCGTCCGCGGCTTCGGCCGCGACGGTGCGCCAGCGCGGCGCGATCAGCAGGCCGCGGACGTCGTCGCCGGCGAGCGCACGTTCGACGATCGGCCGCTCCGCCCCCGCGACCTGCGGCGCCGGGTGCAGCACGATCCGCGTGCCGGCCTCCTCCAGCGCTTCGCGGGCGCCGTGGACGACCTCGTTGAGGTAGGCGTGCCGCTCGGGCACGACCAGCGCGACGACGCCGGTGCCCCGCTCCCCCGGCACCGGCGCCCGCCGCACCGGCACCAGCGACCGCGCGACGCCGTGACCGCGGCGAAGCCGGCCTTCGCGGGCGAGGTCTTCGACGTCCCGGCGGGCCGTGATGACCGAGACCTCCAGCTCGGCGGCGAGGTCGGTGACCCGCACCTCGCCGCGCGCCTCGACCACGGCCAGGACCCGCTGCCGCCGGTCCGCACCCGTCTCCCGCATCACGCCACCCTGCTTGCTCGTTTGACCGTTTGATCGAGCATAGCGATCAAACGGCTTACGAGTCGACGGCGCCGAGCATCCGGAAGCCGTGGTCGACGACCTTCTCGAACGGCGTGCCCGGCCGGACGGCCGCGAGCCGGAACGCCGTCTCGAGCACGCCGAGCGTGAGGTCGGCGACCAGCGGCGCGACGACGTCCAGGTCGGCCGCGCCGGCCAGCCGCCCGCGGACGTGCGTCTCGAGCTCGCTCAGCCACCTGATGCGGTTTTCGTAGGCCTGGCCGAGGACCACGCGGGAGCTGACCATGATCCGGGTGTAGGCGGCCGCGTGCGCGAGCGCTTCGGCGTCCATCCCCGCCAGGTAGGCCGACACCGCGGCGTGCAGGCCGGCGAGCAACGGCTTGTTTTCCTTGTCCAGCAAGGCGAAGAACGCTTCGCGCCGCTCGGCGTCGTCCGCGGCGAGGACGTCCTCCTTGGCCGTGAAGTAGCGGAAGAAGCTGGCCCGGGAGACGTCGGCGCGCCGCGCGATGTCCTCGACCGTGGTGGCCTCGAAGCCCTGGGTGGTGAAGAGGTCGAACGCGGCCCGGCGGAGGGCCTGCTTCGCGATGGTCTTCTTGCGCTCGCGCAAGCCGACCGCCGGGACGTCGCCGGACGAGCTTCCAGTCGGCATGCCGGAAGCCTACCGACGCGCCGGCGTTTCCCCGGTGACGCAAGAAAGAATTGGCGTAAAAGAAAAGTCCCGCTTCCGCTCGGCGAAGGCTGAGGGGGAGTCGCCTGCGAGCGGAAGCGGGAGTTCGAAGCCGGTACGGGGGTCGCCTCGCGGCGAGTGGCGCGACACGGCTCCGGCGGACCGGACTTCCGTGAAGGCTGGGGGTGAGGCCCGGGGACCCACCCGTACCGACACTCCTTACAACGTCAGGGAGAACGCGGTGTTCCGCGCCGCACGGTGACGTGCGGCACTAGCGCCGGGGTTTGCCCGGTGCACCCCCGGGTATTCCGGTGACCACGCCGAACGAAAGAGCTCCCTTGTCCATGTTGACCGTCCTGTTCGGCGTCGCCGGGCTGCTCGCGCTCGCCGCCGCGGTGCTGCCGAAGCTGGTCGCCGAACGGCCGTTCTCGACCCCGCTCGTGATGCTCGTCGCCGGCATCGGCCTCGGGCTCCTCCCCCTGCCCGCGCCCTACGGCGGCGGCTGGACCGACCCGACCGCGCACCTGGAGAGCGTCGAATCGTTCGCCCAGCTGGGCATCCTGGCGTCCCTGGCCGGCGCCGGGCTGTCCGTGGACCGCCCGTTCGGGTTCCGCGCCTGGGCGTCGACCTGGCGGCTGCTCGGGATCACGATGCCCGCCATGATCGTCGTGGTCGCGGTGCTCGGCTGGTGGTGGCTGGCGCTGCCCGCCGGCGCCGCGCTGCTGCTCGGCTCGGTGCTCGCGCCGACCGACCCGGTGCTGGCCGGGGACGTCGGGGTGCCGTCACCGGACGTCGAGCCGGGTCTGGCGCGGGACAACGAGATCCGGTTCACCCTGACCACCGAAGCCGGGCTCAACGACGGGCTCACGATGCCGTTCGTCCTGCTGGCCCTCGCGCTCGCCGGGCAACGCGCGGGCGTCGACCTGCGGTGGATCCTGGTCGACCTCGTGCTGCCGGTCGCGGTCGGCGTGCTCGTCGGGCTGGCCGCCGGCTGGGTGCTGGGCTGGGCGATGTTCCGGGCGCCGTCGTCGCGGCTGCGGCTGGCCGAGTACGCCGACGGGCTCGTGCTGCTCGCCCTGGCGTTCCTGCCGTACGCGGTCGCGGAACTGGTGCACGGCAACGGGTTCGTCGCGGTCTTCGTGGCCGCCGTCGCGGTGCGGACGCAGGAGCGGTCCCACGAGTACCACGGCGTGCTGCACTCGTTCGGCCGGCAGCTGGAACGGCTCTTCGTCGCGATCGCGCTGCTCGGTCTCGGCCTGGCCATCGGCGACGGGCTGCTGCAGGGCATCACGGTCGTCGAGGTGGTGCTGACGGTGGTCGCGGTCCTGGTGGTCCGGCCGGTGCTCGGCTGGCTGTCGCTGCTCGGCTCGTCGGCCGGGCGGCACGCCTCCCCCGCCATCGCGTTCTTCGGCGTGCGCGGGATCGGCACGCTGTTCTACCTCGCCTACGCCCTCGACCGGTTCCCGGTGCCGCGGCCGGACGTCCTGTGGCGGATCGGCGCCCTCGCCGTCGCGCTGTCGGTGGTGGTGCACGGCATCCTCGCCGAACCGGCGATCCGCCGGATCGAGTCCCTCGGCGGCCACCTCCCGGTCGGCTGACGCTCGTTTGTCCCCGGCTCCCGCGGGTAGCCCTGGAGCATGAGCCCAGACGAGGACGCCGTCGTCCGGCACCGCCTCCACGCGAAGTTCGCCGGCCCGTCCTGGCTGCAGCCGTGGCTCGAGCGCCACAGCGGCCTCGACCTCGACGCGACCGGGCTGCACGTCCACCTCGGGCCCTGGTCCGTCTCGACGCCGCTGGCCAACCTGGCCGGCGCCGAGGTCAGCGGGCCCTTCAAGCCTTGGCGCGCACTCGGCGTGCGCCTGTCGCTGGCCGACTGCGGCCTGACGTTCGGCACGAACTCGGCGCGCGGCCTCTGCGTCCGGTTCCGGGACCCGGTGCCCGGCATTGAGCCGTCCGGGCTGCTGCGGCACCCCTCGCTGACGGCGACGATCGCCGAGCCCGACCTGGTCGCCGACGTCCTCAACCAGGCGATCGGCGCCTGACTCAGCGCCCGGCCAGTCGCTCCAGCAGGTGCCGGACCGGGAGCGTCATCGCGCCCAGGCCCAGCGCCGGCGTCACACCGTCGTCCGGGGCCGCCAGCCGCCGCTCGAGCCGGGCCAGCAGTTCGCGGCCGCGGTCCAGGTCCACCGGGTGCCCGGTGGTGCCGACGGCGCGGACGACGTCGGCGACGCTCTCGATGAGCTCGGCCAGCGCGTCGCGGGCGTCGGGCCACGGCAGGACGAACGTCTCCTCGTGCTCCGACGCCGTCCGGACCGCGCCGATCAGCTGCTCCACCGGGGGCCAGAGCGCGATCAGGGTCCCGGTCCGGCGGTCGTGGTCGTGGCCGGAGCGGGGGTGCCGCCGCCGCAGGTTGAGGACGCGCTCCTCGCGGGTCTGCCGGACGGCGTCCGTGGCCGCCGTGACCAGGCTGCGCAGCTCGCGGGCCTCGCCGAGCCAGTCCTCGACGTCGTCGGGCGGCTCCTCGGCGCGGATCAGCGCGGCCGTGCTGTCGAGGAACGCCGCCATCGCCGTGGCCAGCCGGCCGGCGGCCGCCGCGATGCGCTGCCCGAACAGCGGCGGGTACACCAGCGCGTTGACCGCGGCGCCGATCGCCGCGCCCAGCGCCGTCTCGATCAGCCGGTCGCCGAGCAGGACCGTCGGCGTCCCGTAGGCGATCAGCAGCATGCCCGTGACGCCGACCCAGACGCCGGAGTCGCCGAAGCGGCGCCACGACCCGGCCAGCAGCCCCAGGAACACCACCAGCCCCAGCGCCACCGCGGGCCACAGGATCAGCTGCCCGGCGATCCCGGCCAGGACGACGCCGGCGGCGACCGCGCCGACCTGCTGCGCCCAGCCGCGCACCGACCGGTAGACCGTCGTCTCCACGAGGAACACCGCGGCGTAGGGCGCCAGGAAGGGCTGCGGCAGGTGCAGCACCGCCGTCGCCAGCAACCACGCCCCGGTGGCCGCGAGGGTCGCCTTCGCGGCCTGCACGAGGACGTGGCGTTCCCGGCCCGGGACGCGGAAGGCGCGCGTCAGCCAGCCCAGCGGCGTCCGGACGCCCTGGCCGAGGACGTCGTCGCCGGCCGCCGATGTCATCTGGTCCACCCGCCGCGACTACCCGGCCCGGCGCCGGTCCACGCATGATCGCCCGGAATCGGGGTACTCGTGCCGCATGATCACGTGGGAGGCCAGACCGGCGCACGGTCTGCTGGAAAACGCTCCGCCGAAACCGCTGCCGCTGCCCCGCTCCACCGCTTCGATCGGGTCCGACCTCCGCACGCTGTACGCGGCGGGCGCACTCGACCTGCCGCAGCCCGGCACCGGCGGGCTCGTCGGCCGCTGGGCCGCGCTCGCCGCGCTCGGCCGGATCGACCTGACCCTCGCGCGGCTGGCCGAGGGGCACACCGACGCCGTCGCGATCCTCGGCGAAGCCGGCCTGATCCCGGTGCCCGGCGCGCTCTACGGCGTCTGGGCGGCGAAGTCCGGCGGCACCGGCGCGACCCTCGAAGACGGCAGGCTCGGCGGCACCGTGCGGTTCTGCTCCGGACTGTCCCTCCTGGACCGGGCGCTCGTCGCGGCGGGCGACCGGCTGGTCGACGTCGACCTCACCGACCCCGGCGTGCAGCGGCACCCGGACACCTGGCAGGCGGTCGGGATGGACGCCTCCGACAGCGGCGACGTCGTCTTCGACGGCATCCTGGTATCCGCCGACGCGCACATCGGCCCGCCGGACTGGTACATCGGACGGCCCGGCTTCGCACTGGGCGGCGGCGGGGTCGCCGCCGTCTGGCTCGGCGGCGCGGCCGGCGTCTTCGACGGCGTCGTGGCGTACCTGCGCGAGTCCGGCCGCGCCGACGACCACCAGCTGGCCCACCTGGGCGCGATGCACGCCGCGCTGCGCTCGGCCGAGACGCTGCTGCTGCAGGCGGCCGGCACCATCGAGCAGGCCGCCGACCCGTGGCACGTCGCCAGCACGTGCCGCGCGGGCGTCGAGCACGCCGTCCGCGAGATCCTCGACCACGCGCCCCGGCTGACCGGCGCGACCCCGCTGGGCCGCGACCGCCGGTTCGCGCAGCGGCTGGCCGACCTGAGCGTCTACGTCCGCCAGCACCACGCCGAGCGCGACCTCGCCGCGCTGGGCCGGCAGGTGCTGGACGCCGTGGAGGACGTGTGACACCCGAAGAGGCGTGGACCCGGGAGTTTCCCGGGTGGACGGACGACGCGTTCGCCCGCGCGCTGGTCGTCGCCGCCCACCCGGACGACGAGACGCTCGGCGCGAGCGGCCTGCTGCAGCACCTGCACCGCGCAGGCACCGCCGTGACGCTCGTCGTCGCCACCGACGGCGAGGCCGCGTTCCCCGACGCCGGGCCCGACGAACGCCGGGAGCTGGGCCGCACCCGGCGCCGGGAGCTGCGGGACTCCCTGCGGGAGCAGGGACTTTCCGACGTCGAACCGGTCTGGCTCGGCCTGCCCGACTCCGGGCTCGCCGAGCACGAGGAGGCGATGACCGACGCGCTGCGCGAGCACGCCGAGGGCCGCGACCTCGTGCTGCTGCCGTGGCCGGAGGACCCGCACCCGGACCACCGCGCGGCCGGCCGGGCCGCGCTCGCCGCCGCGCCGGTGACCGCCCACCGCTGGTCCTACCCGATCTGGCTGTGGCACTGGCACTCCCCCGCGGACACCGGGATCCCCTGGGCGCGGGCCCGGTCCTACCGGCTGACCGGCGCCGAGCGCGCCGCCAAGGCCGCCGCCGTCGCGGCGTTCACCTCCCAGCTCAAGCCCGGGCCCCGGGGTGAGGACCCGATCCTGCCGCCGGAGGTCCTCGCGCACTTCGACCGGCCGGCCGAGACGTTCTTCCGCGAACCGCCCGCGCGGTCGGCGCCGGTGAGCCGGTTCGCCGAGCTGTACGCCGCCGACGACGACCCGTGGCACGTCGCCGACGGCTGGTACGAGCGGCGCAAACGCGCGGTGCTGCTCGCTTCCCTGCCGCAGGAGCACTACGGCACGATCGTCGAGCCGGCGTGCGGCCTCGGGCTGCTGACCCGCGACCTGGCGGCGCGTTGTGACCGGCTGGTCGCGTTCGACCCGGTTCCCGAAGCCGTCACGCGGGCCACTTCTTCGGTGTCCGGCTTGTCGCATGTGGACGTCCACAGTGGATCCGTCCCTTCCGGACTCCCGAGTGGACCGGTGGATCTGCTGGTGTACAGCGAACTCCTGTACTACCTGGACGACGCCGACCTCACCGCGACCATCGAGGCGTCGGCGGCGGCGCTGCGGCCGGGCGGGGAGCTGGTCGCCGTCCACTGGCGGCCGTGGGCCCCGGAGGCGCCCCGCGACGCCGCCGAAGCGCACGGACGGCTGCTCGCGCACCCGGCGTTCGACCAGGTGGTGGCCCACACGGACGAGGCGTTCCTGCTGCACGTGCTGAGGCGCCGGTGATCACGGCGGTCGGCGTCGTCGTCCCGGCGCGGGACGAGCGGGACCTGATCGAGCCGTGCCTGCGCGCGCTGCGGCAGGCGTTGTGGCGGCTGCCCGCGCGGGTCGAACGCGCGGTGTGCGTGGTCGCCGACCGCTGCGCGGACGACACCGCCGCCCGCGCCCGTGCCGTGTTCGGCGGGTGGGCGACGGGCCGGGTCGTGGTCACCGGCCGGGAGCGGACCATCGGCGAGGTCCGCGACCTCGGCGCCCACGCGGTGCGGACCGGCCTGGCCGGGCACGCGGCGTCGCAGGTGCTGCTGCTCAACACGGACGCGGACACGCGGGTCGGCGTCGGCTGGGCGCGCGAGCACGTGCGCCGCGTCGAGCGGGGCGCGCACGCGGTCACCGGCCCGGCCGAGCTGGCGGCACCGTTCCCGGGGTCACCGGACGCGGCCCGCCGCTACCACGGGGTGGTCGCGGGCGGGGTGAACGTCTACGGCGCCAACCTCGGAGTCCGCGCGGACGCGTTCGACGCGGTCGGCGGCTTCGGCGTCTGCCGCACGGGCGAGGACCACGACCTGTGGCGCCGCCTCGGCGAAGCCGGGTTCCACTGCCGGGTCGAGCCCGCGGCGGTGGTCCGCACGAGCGCCCGCCTCGACGGCCGCGCTCCGGACGGGCTGGCGGCGCTGCTTCGCACGTTGCGGGAAGAACCGGTCGCCTGACCTGCGGCCGGCTCGACGGCCGCGCTCCGGACAGGCTCGCCACGCTGCTTCGTACGTTGCGGCAGGAACCCGTCG
This sequence comes from Amycolatopsis sp. WQ 127309, assembly GCF_023023025.1. NCBI lineage: Bacteria > Bacillati > Actinomycetota > Actinomycetes > Pseudonocardiales > Pseudonocardiaceae > Amycolatopsis > Amycolatopsis sp. WQ 127309. The sequence goes on along the minus strand of NZ_CP095481.1, from coordinate 6,297,371 downwards.
CCTGACGATTACGCCGGCTCGTGGTGGGTACGCAGGAGGATGACCTCCGAAAGCCTGGTAGTGATCGGCAGTGGCGCGGCCGGGGTGTCGGCCGCCCGGGCGTATCGCGAAGCCGGTGGGCGCGGCGATGTCCGGCTGCTCACCGCCGACACGGATCCGCCCTACGAGCGACCGCCGTTGTCCAAGGACTTCCTGCGCGGCGAAACCGACGACATCGGCATGGAGAGCGAGGAGTTCTTCACCTCGCAGGACATTTCGGTCTCGCTGGGCGATCCGGTCGTCGAGCTCGGTGATCACCGCGTGCGCACCGCCGCCGGTCTGGAGCACGCCTTCACCCGCTGTGTCCTCGCGACCGGTGCCGAACCCGTGCGGCCGGACATCCCCGGCGCGGAGCACGTCGACGTGCTGGTGCTGCGCTCGGCGAAGTCGGCGCGTGAGCTGCAGAAGGTCGCGTCCGACGCCCGTAGCGCGATCGTCGTCGGCGCCGGGTTCATCGGCTGCGAGGCCGCCGTTTCGCTCGTGCGTCTCGGGGTGCAGGTGACCGTCGTCTGCCAGGAGGACGTCCCGCAGGAAGCCCGCCTCGGCCGCGACGCCGGGATCCGGATCCTGCGGTGGCTCAAGGCCGAAGGCGTCAGCGTGCTGCGCGGCACGACGCTGGAGTCGATCGAGGCCGGCCACCGGATCCGCTCCGACCTGGTGCCGGTGCTCGACGCCGGGCTCGTGCTGCTCGCCACCGGCATCCGGCCCCGGAGCACGCTCGCCGAGAAGGCCGGGCTGACGATCGAACAGGGCCGCGTCCGCACCGACGCCCGGCTGCGCACCAGCGCGCCCGACGTCTTCGCGGCCGGCGACGTCGCCTTCGCGGACAACACCGCCGCGGGCCGCGCCCTGGCCGTCGAGCACTGGGGCGAGGGCCTGGCGATGGGCGCGATCGCCGGCCGCAACGCCGCCGGCGAGTCGGAGACCTGGGACGACGTCCCGGGCTTCTGGTCCGAGATCGGCGACCGGGTGCTGAAGTACGCCGCCTGGGGCGACGGCTTCGACCACGCCCACCTGGTCGAACGCGACGGCGGCGGCTTCACGGTCTGGTACGAACGCGACGGCGCGGCGGTCGGCGTCCTCACCCACGAAGCCGACGACGACTACGAGCGCGGCGAGGAGCTGATCCGCAAGCACGAGCCGGTGCCTGCCAGGAGCTAGAGCGGACTGAGCGTCACCGCAGCGGCCGGGCCCGCTCCCGGCGTCGTGGAACAGGATCGCCTCGACCTCGGGCTCGGCCGCCGCGAGCAGCGAGTGGCCGGCGGACGGCTCGGTCCGGAGGTCGAGGGTCACCAGGCTTTCGGCGGCCCCCGCCGGGCCCGGGCGGAACGCCGCGACGCCCGCCGCGGCGGCCGGTGTCGACCAGGTGGCCGTGGCGCGAGGCGACCGACGTACCGCACAGCTCGCACTTCTCCGGCCACGCCGAACGCTGCTCCGGCACCGGGCCCGGCTGGTCCGCGCCGCGCGGCGGCTCGGGGTGCCGGTGAAGACGGTGAACCGCCGGATCGGCGGGCAGACCGAGCCGCGGCTGCGTGAGCTGCGCCGGATCCAGGAGCAGTTCGGTGACGTGCCGCTGCGCTGAGGCCGCCGCGGACACAAGTGTCCGGACGTCAGTTCTCGCTCGCCCACGATCCCGGCGTCGCCAGCTCGATGGTGCACCCCGACGCGTCGGAGCTGATGTCGAGCCACTCGCAGATCTGGTCGGTCAGCCACAGCCCGGTGTCGGAGCAGCGCAGGTCCGGCGGCCGCGAGCCGAAGAACGGGGGCAGGTCGAGCGGCTCGTCGCTGTGCAGCGTGCAGACCACGCGCCCAGCGGCCGGGCGGACCCACACGGCCGCGCGGCCGATGCCGTGCTCGGTCAGGTAGGTGATGGCCTCGCCGACGGCGATGCCGAACATGGCCACGGCGTTCTCGGGCCGCAGCAGCGGGCCGGCCTTCTCGAGCACGTAGCGCCGCACGGCGACCAGGTCGCCCTCGAAGCGGAAGATGTCGGCGGCTTCGCCGAGCGGCGGCGGGGACGCGGGAAGGCCTTCGACCCGCTCGGGCGCGGCGAACTGCGCGGACGGCTCGGCCTTGCCGCCGACGAGCAGCTCCGGGTGCGCGCGCCGGGCGTCTTCGATCGCGCCGGCCTCGAAGATCCTGGTGTCGTACGGGCAGAGCATCCAGATCCCGGTGTCGGCGAGGGCCACGTTGAACCCGGCCTCGGTGTGCGGCCACCCGGCCGCGCCGACGCGGGCCGGTTCGGCGAGCACGCGCACGGTGCTGCCCGGCGCCGTCGAACGGTAGCGCGTCCAGTACCGGTGCAACGCGGCCGCGAGCTGCGGCGGACGGCGTTCGAAGCAGGCCGGCTCGACCAGGACGATCCTGCCCGCGTCGGGCCCCAGCACGTCGTCGAGCAGCTCCTGGTTGGCCTCCGTCGTGCCGACGAGCACCGGCTCGCCCCGGCACAGCCCGGCCTGCGCGAAGGGGACCGCCATCGCGAGGAACTCCGCGTCGCTGCCGTAGACGCAGCTCTGGTGCCGAAAGTCAGTCTCGGCGGGGACGGACGTCGGGGTCGCCATACGCGCTTAACCTCCGGGGACCGGTCTTCGAACTCGACCGCAAGATGGTGTCGCTCCGCAGAACGTTCCGTGGGAACGAGGGGAGAGTACCCGCGGCGGAGCCTTTTCGGCATCGCCGCCGGAATCCATTCCACCTTTCGGAGCATTCACCCCTGGTCGTTTTGGAACGTCTCGGTACCGCGCCATTTATGTCCCGGGCGTCGATCACCATCGACACAGGTCAGAGCCGTGCCGACCATCGACGTACCGGCGTCGCGACCATTTATGTCCGAGCACCCCGGAGCCTCGGCCACAACTGTCCCGGCGACGGCCGGAAAATACTTCGCGGCAATGCCACCAAGTGTGCGCGTTGTTCGCAAAACACGAATATCCGGAGTCCGGTGGCAATGCCCGGCGAGCCGGGTCAGGTCGTCCGCGTGCCCGTGAGGGTTCCCGACGCCAGGACGTGTCCCGCGAGCGCCGCCGGCACCGCCTGCGCGTCGGCGACGCCGGTGAAGTCGACGGCGGCGTCGAGGGCGTAGAGGTGGAAGCGGTAGCGGTGCGTGCCGTGGCCGGGCAGCGGCCGCGGTCCGACGTACTTGGCCTGACGGCGGTGGTTGGGGACGAACCGGAAGCGCGGGTCGGCCGGCGTCAGGGCGCCTTCCGGAAGGCCGCCGTCGAGCGGCGCGAACGCGGCGATCGTGTGGATGCCGGGGGCGGCACCGGGGCTGTCGAGGTCCTCGAGCACGAGGACCAGGCCCTGGGTGCCCTCGGGCAGCGCGCTCCACGTGAGAGCGGGTGAGACGTCGGCGCCGATGAACTGCCCGCAGTGCGCGGCGGGCACGACCTCCCCGTCGCGGAAGGCGGGCGACGTCAGCGTGATGCGGTTGCCGGTCGCGAGCCCGGGGGCGTTGGCGATGCTCGCGGCTTCGTCGGGACGCCGGTTGCGCAGCAACCGGCCGACGGGGACGAGAAGGGCTTCGACGGGGTGCATGGCGGGTCCTGTTCGAGAGTCGGCCTGGTCAGGAGTCGGCGAGGCGGAGGAGGAGCGGGGTGACGCGCAGGAGGTCGGCGCGCTCGGCGGCGGTGAGCTCGGCGAGCAGGCCGTTGAGCCAGTCCTGCCGGTGGCGACGCGATGCCGTGGCCGCGGTCCGGCCCTCGCCGGTCAACGTGAACAGGACCTTGCGCCGGTCTTCGATCCCGCGGGCCTTCGTGACGTAGGCGAGCTGCTCGAGCCGCCGCACCGTCTGGCTCATCGAGCCGAGCGTGACCTTCGCGGTCGCGGCCAGGTCACTCAGGCTCAGCGGGCCCTGTTTGTCGAGCACGATGAGCACGAGCAGCGCCTCCTCGGAGACCTCGCCCTCCAGGCGCTCGGACCGGAACCGGCTGTAGAGCCGCACGACCGCGCGCCGCAGCTCCGCTCCGACGTCGTCGACGTACTCGACGTGCTCGCTCACGGCCCACCTCCCAATTGCTTAGTAGACTATAGCATCTGCTTAGTACTACTAACCATCTCGGTGAGGTAGCCCGCGACCGCCGAGGCGTCGCCCGCGTCGGAGATCAGGGCGATGTAGCCGTCGGGGCGGATCAGCACGAGGGTGCGGGCACCCGCGCCGTACGCGTCGGCGAGGTGGCCTTCGGGGTCGGCGACGTCGCCGGGGGCGGCCGGTGCTTCGACGACGTGGAGGGTCGTGACGTCGAGCGCCGGCGGGGCGCCGAAACTCAGCAGCGTGAAGCGGCCGCCGCGGGTCAGGTCGAACAGCCGGCGTTCGCCTTCCTGGGTCGTCAGCCCGGTCGCGTCGGGGGCGCGGTCGCCGGCGCGCAGCCGCGCGGTCTCGTCGCGGTCGTCGCGGGCCAAGGCGGAGTCGCGGTAGCCGACGCCGAGCTGCTTCGTGCTCGCGTCACTGCGGACGACGAGGCCCTTCTGCTCGATCGCGTCCTTGAGACGCGCGTCCGACAGCGCGAGCACCCCGGCCGCGACCGGGCGGCGCTCGGCCTCGTAGGTGTCGAGCAGCGCCGGCGACGCGCCGTTCGCGACCGCCGCGAGCTTCCAGCCGAGGTTGTACGAGTCCTGGATGCCGGTGTTCATCCCCTGGCCGCCGGCGGGCGAGTGGATGTGCGCCGCGTCGCCGGCGAGGAACACCCGCCCCGCGCGGTAGCGGTCGACGAGGCGGATGTTGGCGCGCCACAACGACGTCCACGCCGGCTCGTGGAGCCGGATGTCCGCGCGGCCGCTGCGCCGGTCGAGGATCGCCTGCATGTTCGCGAGGCCCGGCTCGGAATCCTGTCCCGGCGCGATGCTCGCCTGGTACTGGAAGACGCCGGTCGAGGGCAGCGGGCAGAGGTTGATCATGCCGTCCTCGTGGCGCCACATGTGCCAGGCGTCGCGATCGAGGCCGTCGACCCCGACGTCGGCGACGATCATCCGCACCGCGTCCCGGGTCTCGCCCTCGAACGCGATACCGGCCTGCTTGCGGACGACGCTGTGGCCGCCGTCGCAGCCGACCAGCCAGCGCGCGGTGACCGTCTCGGCCACGCCGTCCCGGACGACGACCGCCGACACGCCGTCGTCCGACTGCTCGAAGCTCTCGAGCGCGGTGCCGAACTCGACCGCGCCGCCGAGTTCCGCGAGCCGGAGCCGCAGCGTTTCCTCGATCCGCCACTCGGGCGTGATCAGGCTCGCGGGGTACGGGATGTCGGGGTGCGCCGCGACCGGCTCGGTGCCGCTCAGCGTCACCTGGCCGTCGGCGGCGGTCGTCCGGATCGGCATCGCCATCCGGCCGTGCGCGAGCACCCGCTCGACGACGCCGAGGTCGTCGAACACCTCGAGGCTGCGCGGCTGGACGCCCTTGCCGCGCGAGCCGGGCTGCGGACCGGCAGCGGCGTCGACCAGGCGGAAGGGGACGCCGCCGCGGGCGAGCACGCAGGCCAGCGTCAACCCGGTCGGGCCCGCGCCGGCGATCAGCACCGTGGTCATCTCGTCCTCCATCTCAAGAAAGGAATCTCTTTCTAACGTCAGAGTAGAGCGGCTTGCCAAGAAAGGAAAGGCTTTCTATCGTGGGCCGGGTGGTCACCGAGTCAGCCGAACCCGCCCGCCGTCGCCGTCACGGCAAGCAGCTCGAGGCCGCGCTGCTCACCGCCGGGTGGGACGAGCTGGTCGAGGTCGGTTACGGCCGCCTGACCATGGAGTCGATCGCCGTCCGCGCCCGCACCAGCGAGGCCGTGCTCTACCGCCGCTGGGCCAACAAGGACCGGCTCGTGCTCGCCGCGATCGAGCACCACCGGGGCGCCCACCCGGTAGCGCAACCCGACACCGGCACCCTGCGCGGCGACCTGATCGCCCAGCTGACGGCCGCGAGCGAAGCACTGGCCGCGTTCTTCGCCATCGCCGTGGCCACCGCCTTCTCGGGGCTGCTCGCCGACACCGGCCTGACCCCGGCGCAGGTCCGCGACCAGGTCATGGGCGACCAGCCGCTCCCCCACGGCCGGGCCCTCTACCAGCGCGCCCACCACCGCGGCGAGATCGACCTGGCGCGCATCCCGGCCACGGTGCTCGCCATGCCGTTCGACCTGGTCCGCCACGACCTGGTGATGGGCCTCGAACCCCCGAAGCCCGAGCGCATCGAGGCGATCGTCGACGAGCTGTTCCTGCCGCTGGTGCGGGCGACCGCCTAGGGCGCCTCGGTCAGAGCGAGCCACACGCGGTCCTGGGTCAGCGGGAGCTTCGTGAACGGGAGCTGCCCGGCTTCGCGGCGCTGGTCGCGGCCTGGACAGGTCGGCGCGCGCGAGTGCCCCGACCGGGGCGGCGGACCAGCTGAACCCACTGGAGACGTACGCGCCTCATTGCCGTGCGGGTGAACGCAAAAGGCTCCGCGGCGCACACTTGGTGCGTCGCGGAGCCTTTCGTGCTTACTACTACTTCTTCGGGCTGTTCTCCGGGCTCGGCGCGGGCTTCGGCGGGGTCACCGCCGGCTTCGGCGGGACGACCGCGGGCTTCACACCGCTGCTCGTCGGCGCCGCCGGGGGCTTCGCCACCGGGGTCTTCGCGCCGTTCTGCGGGGCCGGCGGCGGCGTCGCGGGGGTCACCGGCGGCTTCGGCGCGTTGCCGTTGGCCTGCGCGGCCGCCTTCTCCGCGGCCGCGTCGGCCTCGTGGAGCTGCGGTTCCGCCAGCGGGTTGCCCCGCTTGGCGCGCAGCACCGCCGCCGCACCCGCGGCGAGGACCGCGATGCCCAGCAGCCACGGCCAGCGGGCCTTCTTCGACCGCTCGCCCTTGGCCGCGCTCTTGGCCTCGGCCAGCGCCGCCGTCAGGTCCCTCTTCGCCGTCGCCACCGTCTTGCGGCGCTTCCGGCCGGAATCACCCCTCGAACCGACGACGGCCGCGACCGCCTCGGCGGCCTTGCGGCCCGGGTCGCGCATCTTCACCGCACGGGCCAGCACCTCGTCACGCGCCGCGACGGAGTTCACCCGCAGCTCACGGCGGGACGCCTTCGTGCCCTTGTCGAAGTCCTTCGTCGCTTTGCGGCCGACCTGAGCCAGCTCGTCGGCCCCCTCGGTCAGCTTCCGGTCGGTGATCTCCACCGCCCGTGCGGCCGCGTCCGCGCCCACTCGCGCGGCCTCGACGGCGAGCTCTCGCACGCCGGCCGCCGCCGTCTTCACTCGTTGCCCGACCGCAGCGTCGCCCATGGCTTCACCTCTCCACTCGTATCGGCGGACGTCGCCCACCACACCCCCTGGCTACCCACCCGAGGGCCGTCTCGAACATGCCGCCGGAGACACGAATGTGAAGAATGAAATACGTGTGTGTAAATCCATTCCGTAGCATCGAAGGCGAATTCGATCAATACCGACGTTCGTAGGGCATTCCCGCTCACCGGCGACCGGACAGGGAATGGACAACCGCAAGTTCGTTCTTGACCAACCGGCACACCGTCCCCGTAATGTGGTCCCCGGATGATCGCGGACGCGGGATCCCTTTCACACGAACGAAGGAGGACGTCGGTGAAGCTGGTTCGTCTCGTCAAGAAAGCGCTCCCCGCAAAGAGCCTGAAGGCCTACGCCTGGTACGGCTGGATCTGATCCGCACCATCGGATCGGGCCGGTTCCGGGCATCCCGGAACCGGCCCACCGATTCCCCCGAAGGAGCACGGAAGCGTGGTCATCGCCGCCGGCAACCGGACAAAACACACTGTCTTCGCACCCCGGATCGACCGGCTGCTGCGGGAGCACCGGGGCGGCGAGCTCTTCCGGCTCGAACCGGACACCATCGGCGTCGCGGACCCCGATCTGATGAACGCCCTGCTCCTGGCCCGCCCGGCGAACGCCGAGGAACGGCCCACGTTCAAGCCCGTCCTCGGCCGGCGCGTCACCCGGACGGAGTCCGCGAGCCTGATGCAGGCCGTCGGCGCGGACGTCCGGGCCGCCCTGAAGAAGCCCGCCGGCCGGCCCGACCTCACCGGGAAGTGGCCGGCCGTGCCGCACGCCCACCTGCGTGACCTGGTCTTCGGCCCCGAAACCCGCCGGTTCCGGACACTCGTCGACCGACGGCTGGAGCTGACCCCGAAGCTGACCTGGTCGGCCGTCACCACCGGGTCCGCGGTGCTCCCGCCGTCCCCCGAGGGCCGGGAGCTGTCCACCCTCGCGCGCCAGGTCCTCGCGGCGGACGGCTTCGCCGAGCGGCGCTTCCGGATGTACCTCTACCGCCGCGTCGCCGCGCCGATCTGCTTCACCGTCGCCGCTCTGGTCACCAACGCGGTCTGGCTCGGCGCGCCGTTCGCCGACGACGTCCCGAACGAGCACGTGCTCGACGAAGCCCTGCGGCTGCTGCCGCCGTCGTGGAACATCCTGCGCGTCCGCTCGCCGGAGTACACCGAGGTCGACGCGCGGATCACCCCTGGTGACGACGTCCTGCTGCTGCCGATCGTCAGCCACCGCTCCCCCGCGCTCTGGGACGACCCGGACGAGTTCCGCCCCGAGCGCTGGGCGGACCTGGACGCCGACACCCACCCGGGCTACCTGCCGTTCGGCCACGTGAGTGAACGCTGCTGGGGCCGTCACATGGTGCTGCCGCTGGCCAGCCGCCTGCTGGACGTCGTCCGCGCGGAAGGGCTGGTGCCGGACCCGCGGCAGCTCAAGGGGCACGTCGACCTCGACGGCCTGCTGGAGGTGGCCGACCTGCGCGTCGTGCGCCACTGACCCCCTTGACACCCGCCGCGGTCCGCGCGCATCCTGAGTCTTATCAGGTTCCCTGATATCAGGAGGCGTGGCTATGAGCGCGGACTTCGGCCTGGGCAGCTGGCCCGCGCGGCGCGCCCGGATCGACCCGGGCCGCGTCGCGCTGACGCAGGCCGGGCGCACCCTCACCTACGCGCAGCTCGCCGGCCGCGTCGACCGGCTGGCCGGTGACCTGACCCGGCGCGGCGTGCGACCCGGCGACCGGGTCGCCTACCTCGGCGTCAACGACATCGCCGTGTTCGAGACGCTCTTCGCCACCGCTCGCTGCGGCGCGATCTTCGTGCCGCTCAACTACCGGCTCGCCCCCGCCGAGATCCGCTACATGCTCGGCGACAGCGGCGCGTCGGTCCTCGTGCACAGCCCGGACGCCGACGCCCTCGTCGCGGCGGCCGGACCCCACGAGATCGCGACCATGAAGGCCGGGGAAACCACGACCGACGGACCGCCGCCGAGCCCGGACGTCGGCCTCTACGACCCGTGCCTGCTGCTCTACACCTCCGGCACCACCGGCCGGCCGAAGGCGGCGGTCCTCACCCACGGCAACCTGACCTGGAACACCGTCAACCAGCTCGCCCACCTGGACGTCCTCGGCACCGACAAGGCCCTCTGCATCGCGCCGCTGTTCCACTGCGTCGGCCTGGGCCAGATCACGCTGCCGACGCTGTTCAAGGGCGGCAGCGTCGAGCCGGTCGCCAGGTTCGACGCCGGGACGATCCTCGCGCGCATCGCCGAAGCCGGGATCACGAGCTTCTCCGCCGTCCCCACGATGCTGGAGCTGATGTGCCGCCACGAAACGTGGGCGGCCACCGACCTCGGCTCGCTGACCTGCGTCCTCTACGGCGGCTCGCCGGTGGCCGAACGCGTCGCGCGGGCGTGGCTCGACCGCGGCGTCCGGCTGCTGCAGGGCTACGGCATGACCGAGGCCTCCCCCGGCGTCTTCATGGCCACCCACGACGGCACGCTCGGCCACCCCGTCGCCGCCGGCGTGCCGCACTTCTTCACCGACGTGGCCGCCGACGGCGGCAAGCCGCTGAGCGCCGAGCCCGCCGAGCTGCTCGTGCGCGGCCCGCACGTCTTCACCGGCTACTGGAACCGGCCCGAGGAGACGACCGCGAGCTTCGCCGGCGAGCACTGGTTCCGCACCGGCGACGTCGTCCGCGTCGAGGACGACGGCTGGGCGCACATCGTCGACCGGGTCAAAGACCTGATCATCTCCGGCGGCGAGAACGTCTACCCCGCCGAGATCGAGGCGATCGCCGTCCAGCTCGACGCCGTCGACGCCTGTGCCGTGGTCGGCGTGCCGGACGAGCGCTGGGGCGAGGTCGGCGCCGCCTACGTCGTCGCCCGCGACGGCGCGGAGCCGGACGAAACCGCGTTCCGCGCGCACCTCGAAGCACACCTGGCCCGCTACAAGGTGCCGAAGTACGTCCGGTTCGTCGAAGCGTTGCCGCGCAACGCCACCGGCAAGATCCGCCGCGTCGAGCTGCGCGAGCAAGCCGCACAAACCTACGGAGCCCCATGACCAGCACGCTGCACCTCGAACTGCACGACGACGTCGCCGTGCTGCGGCTGTCGCGGCCGAAGAAGCGCAACGCGCTCGACGACGCCACCGTCCTGGCCCTAGAGACCTTCTTCGGCAACCCGCCGGCCGAGGTCAAAGCCGTCGTGCTCGACGCCGAAGGCGACCACTTCTCCGCCGGGCTCGACCTCTCGGAGCTGACCGAGCGGGACGCGTTCGAGGGCCTGCAGCACTCGATGATGTGGCACCGCGCGTTCGAGCGGATCGAGCGCGGCCGCGTCCCGGTCGTCGCGGTGCTCAAGGGCGCGGTCATCGGCGGCGGCCTCGAACTCGCGTCGGCCACGCACATCCGCGTCGCCGAGTCGACGGCGTTCTACGCGCTGCCGGAGGGCCAGCGCGGCCTGTTCGTCGGCGGCGGCGGTTCGGTGCGGGTGCCGCGGCTGATCGGTGCCCACCGGATGACCGACCTGATGCTCACCGGCCGCGTCCTCGACGCCGACGAGGGCCACGCGGCCGGCCTGTCGCACTACCGCGTCGAGCCGGGTGAGGGCCTGGAGCACGCGCTCGGCCTGGCCCGCAAGATCGCCACGACGTCGCCGATCACGACGTTCGCGGTGCTGCAGGCGCTGCCGCGCATCGCCGAGGCCAACCCGGCGGAGGGCTACCTGCTGGAGGCGCTGATGGCGGCGGTCGCCACCGGCAGCACCGAGGCCCAGGACCGGATGCGGGCGTTCCTGGACAAGCGCGCGGCGAAGGTCGCCCGGTGACGCCGCTGCGGCCGGTCGCCGCCGACGTCCGCGACACCACGGAGATCGGCCGTTACCTCGGCTGGCTGGCCACCCACCGCGGCCTCGACTTCGAGGACTACGCGAGCCTGCACCGCTGGTCGGTGACGGATCTCGACGGCTTCTGGTCGTCGATCCGCGACTACTTCGGCGTCCGCTTCCACACAAAAGAAACGGCGGTCGTGCCCGATCCGCGCATGCCGGGCACCGAGTGGTTCCCGGGCGCGACGCTCAACTACGCCGAGCACGCACTCAGCCACCGGCCCGACGACGAGGTCGCCGTCATCGCGTATGCGCAGACCCGGCCGCGCGTTGAGCTGACCTGGGCGGAGTTGCGCGACCAGGTGGCCAGGGCCCGCGCCGGCCTCAAGCGGCTGGGCGTCGGACGCGGTGACCGCGTCGTGGCCTACCTGCCGAACATCCCCGAGACCGTCGTCGCGTACCTGGCCACGGCGAGTCTCGGCGCGGTCTGGGCGTCCTGCGCGCCGGAGTTCGGGGCCCGCGCGGTGCTCGACCGGTTCGGGCAGGTCGAGCCGAAGGTGCTGCTGACCGTCTCGGGGTACCGGTACGGCACCAAGGACGTCGACCGCCGCGGCGAGGTCGCCGACATCGTGGCCGGGCTGCCGACCCTCGAGCACGTCGTCCGGGTCGCGTACGGCGACGACGCCACCGGCTGGGCGGAATTGCTGGACCAGCCGGGTGAGCCGGGGTTCGAGCCGGTCGGGTTCGCGCACCCGCTGTGCGTGCTGTTCTCCTCCGGCACCACCGGCAAACCGAAGCCGATCGTGCACGGCCACGGCGGCCTCCTGCTGGAACACCTCAAGAACCACGGCCTCAGCTGGGACCTGCGCCCCGGTGACCGGCTGCTGTGGTTCTCCACCACCGCCTGGATGATGTGGAACGCGCTCGTGTCCGGGCTGCTGACCGGCGCGTCGATCGTGCTCGTCGACGGCAACCCGCTGCACCCGGACCTGGCCTGGCAGTGGCGTCTCGCCGCCGAAACCCGCGCGACGACGCTGGGCGCCAGCCCGGGTTTCCTGATGGCGTGCCGGAAAGCGGACCTCGACCCGGCGGCGGACCTGGACCTCTCGGCGTTGCGCCAGATCGGCGCGGCGGGCAGCCCGCTGCCCGCCGAGGGCTACTGGTGGGTAGCCGACCGGTTCCCCGGCGTCCTGCTCAACGTCGGCAGCGGCGGCACCGACGTCTGCAGCGGGATCGTCCAGGGCAGTCCGCTGCAACCGGTGCAGGCCGGCGAGATCTCCGGTCCCTGCCTCGGCGTCGACGCGCAGGCGTTCGACGAGCGCGGCCAGCCGGTGGTCGGCGAGCTGGGGGAACTGGTGATCATCGCGCCGATGCCGTCCATGCCGGTCGGGTTCTGGAGTGACCTCCCGGTCACGGACCCGGATTCCCGTTACCGCGCAACGTACTTCGCCGACTACCCCGGCGTCTGGCGGCACGGCGACTGGGTGCGCTTCTCACCGGACGGCGGCTGCGTCATCGCCGGGCGCTCCGACGCCACCCTCAACCGCGGCGGCGTCCGGCTCGGCACCGCCGAGTTCTACACGGTCGTCGAGGAGCTGCCGGAGATCGACGACTCGCTCGTCGTGCACCTCGAAGACCCGGCGGGCGGCAACGGCGACCTCCGCCTCTACGTCGTCCTGCGCGACGGCGCACCCCTCGATGACCACTTGCGCCGCCACATCAAGAACACGTTGAAGAGCGCGCTGTCGCCGCGGCACGTGCCCGACGAGATCACCGCCGTCCCGGTGATCCCGCGCAACCGCACCGGGAAGAAACTGGAGCTGCCCGTGAAGAAACTCCTGCTCGGCGCCCGCCCCGAAGACGTCGTCGGCCGGGACGTCCTGGCCGATCCCACCGCCCTCGACCACTTCCGGGCGCGCGCGTGAGCACCGTCGCGGTGGTCGGCACCGGCGTGATCGGCGCGAGCTGGGCGGGCCTCTTCCTCGCCCACGGCCACGACGTCGTCGCCACCGATCCGGCACCGGGCGCCGAAGAACGGTTGCGCGGCGCTCTCGGAGACACGCCGACGGATCGGCTGCGGTTCGTCGCCGACGCCGGGGAAGCGGCCGCCGCCGCGGACTTCGTGCAGGAGAACGGTCCCGAGCGCGAAGACGTCAAGCACGCGCTGTTCGGTGCCCTCGACGAGGCCGCGCGGCCGGACGTGATCCTGGCGAGCAGCTCGTCCGGGCTGCTGCCCAGCGTCATCGCCCGCGGCTGCCCGCGTCACCCCGAGCGGGTCGTCATCGGGCACCCGTTCAACCCGCCGCACCTGATCCCGCTCGTCGAGGTCGTCCCCGGCCGCGACACCGCGCCCGAGGTCGTCGACCGGGCGGTGGAGTTCTACACCTCGGTGGGCAAACGCCCGATCCGGCTGACGCGCGAGCTGCCCGGCCACGTCGCGAACCGGCTGCAGGCCGCGCTGTGGCAGGAGGCGTACTCGCTGGTCGAACGCGGGGTCGCGACGGTCGCCGACATCGACACGGCGATCGCGTACGGGCCCGGGCTGCGCTGGGCGGTGCTCGGCCCGTTCGTCAACCAGCACCTCTCCGGTGGTCCCGGCGGCTTGGCCCACGTCCTGCGGCACCTCGGCCCGCCCACCGAGGAGTGGTGGCGCGACCTAGGCCAGGTGCACCTGACGCCGGAACTCGCCGAGACGCTCATCGCCGGCGTCGACGCCGAACTGGCCGACACCGACCAAGCCCGGCTCGTCGCCGCGCGCGACGCCGTCCTCGACCAGCTGCTGGCCGCCAAGGCCGCGCAGCCCGACCTGCCCTGAACCATCCCGATCCAACGACGGAGATACCCGTGGACCTTTCCGCACTGACCGCCCTCGACGTCCACACCCACGTCGAGCAGGACGGCCACGGCTGCTTCGCGCTGGACCAGGAGCTGCTCGACGCGTCCGCGAAGTACTTCCGCGCCGATCAGGACCGGACGCCGACCGTGACGGCGATCGCCGAGCACTACCGCGCCCGCAACATGGCCGCGGTCGTGTTCACGGTCGAGGCACCCGCCGCCACCGGGCACCCCGCGCTGTCGAGCGAGGAGATCGCCGACGCGGCCGCCGCGCACCCGGACGTGCTCATCCCGTTCGGCTCGGTCGACCCGCACTCGGGCAAGGCCGCCGTGCACCGCGCGCGCCGGCTCGTCACCGAGCACGGCGTCCGCGGCTTCAAGTTCCACCCCAGCCTGCAGGGCTTCGAGCCGAACGACCCGCGGTTCTACCCGCTGTACGAGGCGATCGGCGAGCTCGGCGTCCCGGCGCTGTTCCACACCGGCCAGACCGGGATCGGCGCGGGCCTGCCGGGCGGGCGAGGCATCAAGCTGCGCTATTCGAACCCGATGCTGCTCGACGACGTCGCCGCCGACTTCCCGCACCTGACGATCATCCTGGCGCACCCGTCGGTGCCCTGGCAGGACGAGGCGATCTCGGTGGCGACGCACAAGGCGAACGTGTACATCGACCTGTCCGGCTGGTCGCCCAAGTACTTCCCGCCGCAGCTGGTCCGCGCGGCGAACACGCTGCTGAAGCGCAAGGTCCTGTTCGGCTCGGACTTCCCGGTCATCACGCCGGACCGCTGGCTGGCGGACTTCGCCGAGCTGGACATCAAGGACGAGGTGCGGCCGATGATCCTGAAGGACAACGCGATCCGGCTGCTCGGCCTATCCTGAGCCGGTGGCAGCGATAGCACTCCGGCCGGTCGAGGACGCCGACCTCGACGCGTTGTTCGAGCAGCAGCGGGACCCCGAGGCGGTCCGGATGGCCGCGTTCACCCACAAGGACCCCGACGACCGCGAAGCGTTCGACGCCCACATGGCGAAGGTGCGGTTCTCCGACGGGATCACCCACCGCGCGGTGACCCGCGACGGCGTCCTCGTCGGCAGCATCGCCGCGTTCGTCGTGGAGGGCGACACCGAGATCACGTACTGGATCGACCGGGCGGTGTGGGGGCAGGGCATCGCCGGGCAAGCGCTTGCCCTGCTGCTCGACGCGGTCGAGGTCCGGCCCCTGCACGCGCGGGCGGCCAGCGACAACGCCGGGTCGTTGCGGGTCCTGCGGAGAGCGGGCTTCACCGTCGTCGGGACCGACACCGGGTACGCGAACGCCCGGGGCGCGGAGATCGAGGAAACGATTCTGCGGCTCGACTAACGCCGCGGATCGACGTGGACCTTCGGTCCGGGTCCGGCTCGGTGCTCCCCGGCGAGGACGGCGCCGACGTCGTCGAGCCCGACGGTCGCCGCGACCAGCGGGCGCGGGTCGACGGCGCCGCTCGCGTACGCGGCGATCGTGTCGGCCAGGCCCGGTGACGCGGACAGGATGCCGACGGCCGTGACGTCCTTCAGGACCAGCTCGCGGGTGTCGATCCGGCTGGGCTGTCCGGCCAGTCCGATGTAGACGACCCGGCCGGCCGGTTCGACCAGGTCGAGGGCCAGCGCGGGCAGCTCGACGGCGTTGGACGCGTCGACGACCGCGTCGAACGGCCGGTCCGGGAGCGTGCCGCGGGTCCAGGCGTGGGTGAAGCCGAGGGTGCGGGCGAAGGCGAGGGTGGGCTCGTCGCGCCCGAGCAGGTGCACCTCGGCGCCGGCCGCGCGCAGGAACAGGGCCACGAGCAGCCCGATCGTGCCGGGCCCCAGCACCAGCGCGCGATCGCCGGGCCCGACGTCGGCGGCCTGCGCCGCGCGCAAGGCGTTGCCACCCGGCTCGACCAGGGCGCCGAGGACGGCGTCGACGGAATCGGGCAGCGCGTGCAGCGACCACGCGGGGACGGCGATGCGTTCGGCCAGCGCGCCCGGCCGGCCACCACGGATGCCGACCTCTTCGCGGCGCGCGCAGGTGTGCTGGTGGCCTTTGCGGCAGCGGCGGCACGTCCGGTCGCCGAGCATGGTGTCGCCCATGACGCGCCGGCCGAGCCACGCCGGGTCGACGCCGTCGCCGACGGCCGAGACGGTGCCGGCCCACTCGTGCCCCAGCCGCATCGGGTACGCCGAGTGGCCCTGGTGCAGGTAGGCCATCTCGCCGGTGAAGAACTCGACGTCGGTGCCGCAGACGCCGGCGCGTTCGACGTCGACGACCACCTCGCCGGGGACGGCTTCGGGCACCGGGACGTCCTGCACCGAGAACGCCCGCGGGCCGGTGAGCACGAAGGCCCGCATGGTGGTGATCACCCCGGAAGTCTCACCCGGGAGCCGGGTCGCACGCCACCTGGGTCAGACGGGGATCTCCGTCGCGCGCTCCCAGCCGGCGGGCAGCGGGCTGACGTTGAGCTCGTGGTCGAGCCCGGTGTCGGAGAGGGCCCGGCGCACGACGCGGTTGTCGCCCGTGACGACGCGCAAGGTGGTGCTCTCACGCTGCGTCCGGGCCTGGATGTCGGCCAGCGCGTCGAGGCCGGCCGCGTCCAGGAGGTCGACCGCCGAGAGGTCGAGCACCAGGACGGGGAACTTGCGGTGGGCCCAGGTGGCCAGGACGGCCTCGAGCTGGGCGGCGCTCTCTTCGGCGAGGGCGCCCCGGATCCGGACCATCACGGCACCGAAGTAGGGGCGGATCACCTTGATATCGAACGCACCGGCGCCCGCGCGGGTCACGGGGATCGCCGTCGCGGGGTGCTGCACAACCAACATCGGCAGACGCCTTCGTTCACAGATTGAAGTGCCGGGCGGGAGTCCCGCTCGGACGCAGACCGGAATGGGGGTAACGGCTGTTGCCTGAACCGTACCCTCGCAGCGTAGCCTCCCGTCCTCCCGGCGCAACCCCGCCCAACGGGCGAGCCGCGCTCCACCGCCTGCCCCATGGCGGAGGGGTACCCACGCCGATCGCCACGGCCGGGTGAAGTACGGAGTGCCCGACAGCGCACGCTCGAAGAAACGGGTCCACAGTGGACAAAAAGGACCCGCTCCCGCTCGGCGAAGGCTGGGGGTACCTGCGAGCAGAAGCGGGAGACGAAGCGTCGGTACGGGGGTCGCCTCGCGGCGAGTGGCGCTGCACGGCTCCAGCCGGACTGGTACTCCGTGAAGGCATTGGGTGAGGCCCGGGGACACCACCGTACCGACAGTCCGTACAACGCACGGCCTGCGGAAATGTTCCCCGCGTGACGCACGTCGCCACAGCGGCCGACGGGACGTTTCGCGGTCGCCCCGCCGGGTATCACCAGAGCGTCCGAAGGAGGGATCGCCATCGCCACCGCCGTGCTCTTCGACGTCGACGGCACGCTCGTCGACTCCAACTACTTGCACGTCCACGCCTGGCAGCGCGCGTTCCGCGAGCTGGGCCGGGACGTCGACTCCTGGCGCGTCCACCGCGCGATCGGGATGGGGTCCGGCAAGCTGCTCGCCGACCTGCTCGGGCAAGGCGGCGCCGACGAGCTCGGCAGCCGGCTCGAGGACCTCCACAGCCGTTTCTACCTCGAGACGGCCGGGATGCTGCGGCCCTTCGACCAGGCCGCCGCGCTGATCCGCGTCATCGCCGGGCACGGGGTGCGCGTCCTGCTCGCGACGTCGGCCGGGCCGGACGAGCTCGACGTGATGCGCAAGATCCTCGACGTCGACGACGTCGTCACCGCCATCGTCGCGGGCGAGGACGTCGAGGCCACCAAGCCCGACCCGGAGCCGGTGTACGCCGCGCTGGAGCGCGCGGGGACCGAGCCGGGCGACACGATCTTCGTCGGCGACTCCGTCTGGGACGTCCACGCCGCCACCAAGGCGGGCGTGCGCACCGTCGCCGTGCTCTCGGGCGGCGTCAGCGCGGCGGAGCTGACCGAAGCGGGCGCGGTGGCGACCTACGACGACCCCTCGGCCCTGCTCGACGGCCTCGACCACAGCCCGCTGGCGGAGCTGTTCAGCTAGCCGCGCGGGCGTGCGCCACCCACCGGCCGTTGAGCCGGTGGACCTCGACCTCCCGCTCGTAACACGCCGACAACCCGTCGTTCGTCAGGACTTCGTCGATCGGCCCCGCCGCTGTGACCGCGCCGCGGCGCACCAGCAGCGCGTGCGTCGCCGTCGCCGGGATCTCTTCCAGGTGGTGCGTCACGGTCACCGTGGCCAGCTCCGGCTGCGCCCGGGTCAGGTTCTCCAGCGCCAGCAGCAGGTCCTCGCGGCCCGGCATGTCCAGGCCGGCGAACGGCTCGTCCAGCAGGAGCAGCAGCGGGTCGGCCATCAGCGCCCGGGCCAGCCGGACGCGGGCGCGTTCGCCCTGCGAACACACCCGCACCGGCCGGTCGCCGAGGCCGGCGCACCCGACCAGCTCCAGCAGCTTCGCCGCGCGGTCGCGGATCGTGTCGTCGTAGCGCTCCCACAGCGGCAGCACGCTGCCGCTGTACCCGGTCAGCACCACCGTGTGCGCGTGGTGGTTCTCCGCGTCGGGCAGCCGCTGGTTCGCGCCGACGAACCCGATGTGCGTCCGGACGTCCCGCAGGTCGACCGCGCCCATCCGGTGCCCGAGCACCACCGCCGTGCCCGCGCTGGGGAACCGCTGGGTCGAGGCCACGGACAGGATCGTCGACTTGCCGGCGCCGTTGCGGCCCAGCACCACCCAGCGCTGGCCGTAGTCGACCCGCCAGTCGACGCCCGACACCAGCGGCGTCCGGCCGACGCGCACCTCCACGCCGGCGAGCTCGATCGCCGGGCCGTCGAGGTTGGGCTGCACGAAGACGGGCTTGCTCATCCGTCCATGATCACACGCGTCAGGCTCCCGGGTGGGCGTCGGTCATCAGGTCGGCCAGGTCCTCCGGGGCCAGGAACGACGGCGGGGGCGGCGGGCCCCACGCGTAGAGGCTCTTCTCCCCCGCCACCACCCGCGGCTCCCAGATCTGGTCCTCCAGGATGCAGTCGATGTCGGAGTAGTACTCGGAGAAGTTGCCCGCGGGGTCGCGCAGGTACCAGAAGAAGTTGGAGCCGATGTGGTGCCGGCCCAGGCCCCACGTGTGCCGCTCGGGGTGGCCCTGCAGCATCGCGGTGGCGCCGCGGCCGACCTCGTCGACGTCGTCGACCTCCCAGGACGTGTGGTGCAGGAAGCTGACCGGAGCCTGCTGGACGAGCACGTTGTGGTGATCGGTCGAGCAGCGCATGAAGGAGGCGAAGCCGGGGGCCTCGTCGCTGACCTTGAAGCCGAGCCCCTCGGTGAAGAACTTCTGGGTGGCGGCCTGGTCGGTCGAGCCGAACACGACGTGCCCGAGCTTGCGCGGGCGGACGGCCTGCTCCCGGTCGATGGCGGGCGCGCGGACGTTGGCCCGTCGGGCCGCACCGGGCTGGTTGTAGACCACCGGCTCCGGCGGTTCCTGCCGCAGCCGCGGCGCGACCGAGACGACGACGTCGAGGCCGGTCACCGGGTCCTTGGTGTGCAGGGCGTCGCCGACGCGCCGGCTGCCGAGGTCGAGGCGGGCCAGCGACGCGGCGACGCGGTCCAGGTCGTCCGGGTCGTCGGCGCCGACGCCGAGGGTGAGCAGCCGCCGCTGCGCGCTGGGGCGCAGTTCGAGCTGCTCGCCGCCGTCGGCGGTGGCGAACCCCGAGCCGGTCGGGGTCAGGCCGAACTCGGTGTAGTACTTCGCGGTCTCGTCGACGTTCGGCACGCCGACGGTGATCTTGGTCAGGCGGTGCAGGCTCACGCTGTTCCTCCGGGTCAGACGAGCGGGGTGATCTGGTCGTCGCGGCCGAGCAGGGCCTTGCCGTAGACCTCATAGCCGACGGCGGGCAGCACGATCGCGTGCCGCGCGGCGACGGCCGAGTCGCGCCACATCCGCTGCAGCGGGTTGGCCTCGGCGAAGCTGCCCGCGCCGTGGGCGGACAGCAGGACGTCGAACGCCTTGGTGACGTTCTCGACGGCCCAGCCGGTGTCCGCGCGCACGCGGGCCCGCAGCTCGGCGTCGGGGTAGGTGCGGTTCGCGGCGGCGGTGTCGATGTCGTCGGCCGCGCGGAAGACGTGCAGGTGCGCGGAGTCGATCCGCATCGCGGCTTCGGCGAGCTGCAGCTGGAAGGCGGCCGACTCGGCCTGGGTGGTGTAGGCGGTGTAGGAGATCGCCTTGCGGGCGGCCTTCTCCCGCACCATCCGCAGCGCCGCGCGGCCGAGGCCGAGCTGCGGCCCGGCGAGCACGAGCGCGAGGGTGGGCACGAACGCGGCCCGGTAGAGGTCTTCTTCGGGCTCCTCCACGGCGTACCGCCCGGCGATCGCGGGCGGCACGGACATCACGCGGTGATCGGGCACGAAGACGTCCCGCGCGATCAGGCAGTTCGAGCCGGACGAGCGCATCCCGGCGACGAACCACGTCTCCTCGAGACCGAGGTCGGTGCGCGGGATCAGCGCCATCCCCTGGTCGACGACCTCGCCGCGCTCGTCGGTCAGCGGGATGCCGACGCCGGCCCAGTCGGCGTGCCAGGAGCCGGAGTTGTAGTACCAGCGCCCGGTGACGCGGTAGCCACCGTCCACTTTGGTCGTCTCGGCGGTCGGCGCGAGGACGCCGGAGACCTTCGCGTCCGGGTTCGCGCCCCAGACGTCGTCCTGCGCCTGCCGGCTGAAGAGCCCGGCCAGCCACGCGCAGACGTTGCTCAGGGCGACGACCCAGGCGGTGCCGCCGTCGGCCTCGCCGACCGCCGCGGACACCTCGAGCATCGACCGCACGGGCAGGCCGTAGCCGCCGTAGCGGCGAGGCTGGGCGATCTTGAAGGCGCCGGCGTCGGTCAGCGCGGCGATGCTCTCCTCGGTGACCCGCCGGTCGGTCTCGCCCTGCGCGGCGTTCTTCGCGAGCAGCGGCTGGATGTCCCGGATCCGGGCCAGGACGGTTTCGGTGGTGGGCGCGGGCTGTTCGGTCGCGATGGTCATGACGTCGTTGTCCTTTCGCAGACTGGTCCTTCTGCCGCGGCTGGTCGTGCAGGCGGCGGGCCGGGTTCGCGGGCCCGGTCGGCTGGGGCGCCGGCGGCGGTCGGTGGGTTGGGGTGCTGGGGCCCGAGGGCTGGGCCTGGCCGGGTGCCCAGGACCGGTCGGCTGCCTGGGCACAAGCGGCGGGCGGGCCACTCACGGCCGCTAGCGGGCGCAGGCGGCGATCAGGTCCGTGATGGGCGGCCGGGGCCGTTCGGCGAACTTCGAGTGGGTGCCGAACGTGCGGTGCGCGTAGACCAGCGGCGGGCGCTCGGCTCGGCCCAGCGCCGTGACCCCGCCGAACAGCAGCAGGTGGTCGCCCGCCTCGACCGTGCGGTCCAGGTCGCAGCCGACCCAGCCGGCGGCGTCGCGCAGCCTCGGCAGGCCGTCGTCGGCGAACCACGCCGTTTCCGCGCCGAAGCGGTCGGCTCCTCGGGTGGCGAACAGCACGGCCAGGTCGTCCTGGCCGTGGCCGAGCAGGTTGACGCCGAAGCGACCACGAGCCCGGATCGAGGCCAGCAGCGCCGATCGCCGGTCGAAGGCGACGCCGACCAGGGGCGGGTCGAGCGACAGGGACGTGAACGAGCTGACCGTCGCGCCGCACGGGCGGCCGTCCCCGGAAACCGTCGTCACGATCGTCACCGGCGCACACACCGCCGCCATCACCGCGCGGAAGCGGTCCGGATCGGGGGTCGTCACGGCGCGGTGAACCGGTGGTGCATCCGGCCGATGCCCTCGATGGTGCTGACCAGCTCGTCGCCCGGGCCGAGGAACCGCTGCGGGCTGCGCGCCATGCCGACCCCGGCCGGCGTCCCGGTGAAGATCAGGTCACCCGGCCACAGAGGCAGCACGGCCGAGAGGCGGGCCACCAGCTCCGGCACCGAGAAGATCAGCTCGCCGGTCCGGCTCTTCTGCACGGACTCGCCGTTGACCGCGCAGCCGAGCGCGAGGTCGTCCGGGTCGGCGAACTCGTCGGGCGTCACCACCCACGGCCCGATCGGCCCGAAACCGGGACGCGACTTGCCCAGGCTGAACTGCGGCGCGGGCCCGGCCAGCTGCAACGTCCGGTCGGAGAGGTCCTGCCCGACCGTCAGCCCGGCGACGTGCTCCCAGCCGCGCTCGGCCGGGACGTCGCGGGCGAGCACCCCGATGACGGCGACCAGCTCGACCTCCCAGTCCGTCGGGCCGGGGAGCGCGATCGCCCCGGACGGGCCGGTCAGGCTGCTCGCGAACTTCGTGAAGACGGTCGGTGAGTCCGGCAGGCCGAGGCCCGCTTCGGCGGCGTGGTCGCGGTAGTTGAGGCCGACGCCGAAGATCTGGCGCGGCGCCGGGACCGGGGCCCCGAGGTCGCTTTCCGCGAACGGCGCCGCGGTGTCGTGCGGGGCCGCCGCGGCCCAGTCCCGGAACTCGGCCCAGCGGTCGTAGATCGCCTGCGGGTCGGCGGAAAACCGCCGCTCGCTGGCTTGTTCGACGTCGACGGCGCCGGCCTCGGTCACGAGGACGAGCCGTCCGGAGAGAGTCGCGATCCGCATGAGCTGCCTTTCGGTCGGTCGATGCGACTCATACTCTGCCCGTCATAGACGACTGTCAAGCACAGAATCGATTATCTGTCGCAGAGTGTGTTACGCTGTGATCATGGCGAAGAGAGCGGGCGGCGAGAGCCTGGCCGTGATGGTCTACGAGCAGCTGCGGTCGGCGATCCTCAACGGCGACCGGCCGCCCGGGGAGCGGCTCAAGCCCGGTGAGCTGGGCGAACAGTACGGCGTGAGCCTCAGCGTCGTGCGGGAGGCGCTCGGCCTGCTCGGCGCCAAGGACCTCGTGCAGGTCGACCGCAACCGCGGCTTCCACGTCACGCCGTTGTCCCTGCGCGCGCTCAACGACCTCACCGAAGCCCGCGTGGTCAACGAAGGCGCGGCGCTGCGGCTGTCCGTCGAACGCGGCGGCGTCACCTGGGAGTCCGAGGTGCTGGCCGCCCACCACCGGCTGTCGGTGCAGCCGATGCTGCTACCCGGCGACCAGCCGCGGCGCAACGAGGAGTGGGCGCTGGCGCACCTGGCGTTCCACCGCACGCTGATCGAGGCGTGCGGCAACGCCGTGCTGCTGGACATCTGCGCCCGGCTCTCGGACGCCGCCGAGGTCTACCGCGCCTGGTCGGCCACCGGCACGCGGGAGCTGCACCGCGACGTCGCCGGCGAGCACAAAGGACTCCTGGACGCGGCGCTGGCCCACGACACCGAAGCCGCGGAGACCCTCTTCGCCGCGCATGTCCGTCGCACGCAACAGATCCTCATCGACGGCGGCCTCACCCCGGCCGCCGACCGGCCCGCGACGGAGACCGCATGACCACCCGCCTGCTGCTCACCGCCGCCACCGTTGTCGACCCGCGGGACGGCGGTCTGAGCGAAAGCACCGACGTCCTGATCCAGGACGGCCGGATCCTCGACGTCCGGTCCGGCATCGAGGCGGACGCGCAGCGCGTCGACGGCAGCGGGACCTACGTCGTCCCCGGGTACAACGACATGCACGCCCATCCCCTCGGCACGGCCGACCCGGCGACGACCCTCGAGCTGATGCTCGTCCACGGCATCACCGGCTTCCGGCAGATGGGCGGCAGCATCGACCTGCTCCGCCGTCGCGCCGCCGGCAAGCTCGGCTTCCCCGAGGCCTCCCCCGCGCTGCTCGCCACCCCGGGCCCGCTGCTGACGCCGGCGAACGCGTCCACAGTGGACGCGGCCGTCGCGGCCATCCGGGAGCAGCACGCGGAAGGCGCCGACTTCGTCAAGGCCGGGCTCGTCACCCGCGACGTCTTCTTCGACGCCCAAGCCGAAGCGCGCCGCCTCGGCCTGCCCATCGTCGGGCACCTGCCGGCCGGCATCGACGTCGAAAAGGCGTCCCGGCTCGGGATGAAGTCCATCGAGCACCTCGGCCCCGGCGTCGCGCTGTTCGCCTGCTGCTCCGGCGACCACGACCACATCCGCGAGACCGCCGCGGCGGGCGGGCCCCAGCTGAAGCTGCCGCCGTTCAAGATCCCGTTCCTGGACAAGATCATGGACCGTGTGCTGCGCAAGCTGGTGATCAACCCGCTCAACCGCAGCAAGCCGACGGACATCGCGAACCTCTCGCACGCCGTCGGCACGTTCGACCGCGACCGGGCGCACGTCCTCGCCGAGCGGTTCGCCGCCGACGGCACCTGGCAGGTCCCGACGCTGATCCGGATCAAGACCCAGGAACTGTGCGACTCCCCCGAGTTCGCCGACGACCCGGACTTGACGTACATCACGCCGTCGACGCGGAAGGCCTGGCGGGCGGCGGCCGCCAAGTTCGCCGCGTTCCCCGCCGACGCCCGCGCGACGTTCACCGAGGCCTACGAACGGCAGCTCGACCTCACGAAGCTGTTCGACGACGCCGGGGTCAAGATGCTCGCCGGCACCGATTCTTCCGGCGCCGCCTGGGTCGTCCCCGGCGCGGCGCTGCACCGCGAGTTCGCGGAGTTCGCCCGCGCCGGTCTCACGCCGTTGCGGATCCTGCAGCTGACGACGACGCTCCCGGCCGAGTTCCTCGGCACGACCGACACCATGGGCACCGTCGAACCCGGCAAGAACGCCGACCTGGTGCTGCTGGCCGACAACCCGCTGACCGACGTGAAGCACCTCGGGCACATCGCGGGCGTCGTCCGCGCCGGAAAGCACTACCCCGCCGCGGATCTGGCCGCCCGCAAGGAGAAGCTGGCCGGGTCAGTGCCCTGACCGGGCGAGCAGCTTGAGCGTGGTCTCCGAGGCGGAACCCTCCGCCGTCGTTACGACGACGACGGTCTGCTCCGGCGACCGCGCCGGTGTCAGGATCTGCTGGGCCACCGTCAGCGCGCCCACCAGCGGGTGGCGCAGGAGGTAGGAGTCGGCTTCGCACGGCTTGACCCGGTGATCGCCCCACAGCGCGACGAACTCGGGGCTCTTCATGGTCAGCTCCCCCACCAGCGACGCCAGCAGCGCGTCTTCGGGGTGCCGACCGGCGACGGCCCGCAGGTTGCCGACGACGGCGCGCGCCTTGCGCGGCCAGTCCGCGTACAGCTCGCGGGTGTGCGGGTCGAGGAACAGCATCCGGGCCGTGTTGGGCCGATCCGCCGGCCGGTCGGGCGCGGTGGGATCGACGTGGCCCGCCATCAGCGCGTGGCCCAGCGGGTTCCACGCCAGGACGTCACTGCGCCGCCCGAGGACCAGCGCAGGCACGTCACCCAGTGAGCGCAGCAGGTCGCGGGCCAGCGGGTCGAGCCGTTCCGGCGGCGGGCGGCGCTGCGCGCGGGGCCGGTGCGCGGCCAGCTCCCGCAGGTGTTCGCGCTCGTGCTCGTCGAGCCGCAGCGCCCCGGCCAGCGCGTCGAGGATCGCGTCGGACGCGTTGACGGACTGGCCCTGCTCCAGGCGTGTGTAGTACGAGACGCTGACGCCGGCCAGCTGCGCCAGCTCCTCGCGCCGCAGCCCGGCGACACGTCGGCGTTCACCAAGGGCGGGCAGGCCGACGTCTTCGGGGCGCAGCAGGGACCGCCGCGCCCGCAGGAACTCGCCGAGAACCGCCATGTTCCCAGTGAACACGGGATCCGCGCGGCGAGCCTGACCCTGCCGGGGGTACGCAACGGCGGGGCTGGTTGCCCGCGTGAACCCGCCGCAGGCTGGGGGAAACACCAGCGACCCCGGAGCGGACATGCAGGAGATTGTGCTGGGCGACGTCACGGTCACCCGGATCACGGAGTACTACGGCTCGGTCGGGATGACACCCGAGACCTTCTTCCCCGAAAGCCCGGACGGCGCCTGGGACGCGGACTGGCTCGCACCCGACTTCCTCGACCGGGAGAACCACGTCTGCGTCTCGGCCATCCAGACCTGGCTGCTGCGCAGCGAAGGCAAGACCATCCTCGTCGACACCGGCGTCGGCAACCACAAGGAACGGCCGTACACGCCGGTGTGGAGCCACCTGAACACCGGCTTCCTCGGCAACCTCGCGGCGGCCGGCGTCCGGCCGGAGGACGTCGACCTGGTCGTCAACACGCACCTGCACGTCGACCACGTCGGCTGGAACACCTACCTCGACGACCGCAGCTGGGTCCCGACGTTCCCCAACGCGACCTACCTGGTGCCCAAACCGGACTTCGAGTTCTGGAACCCGGCCAACGGCCACGAGCCGAACCTGGGGCGGGGCAACCAGAACGTCTTCGAGGACAGCGTCGCGCCGGTGCACGAGGCCGGGCAGACGCTGCTGTGGGAGGACAGCCACCGCATCGACGCGAACCTGACGCTCGACCTGGCGCCGGGGCACACGCCGGGGTCGTCGGTGCTCACGCTCGACTCGGGCGGCGACCGCGCGCTGTTCGTCGGCGACCTGCTGCACACGGCCCTGCAGCTGGTCGAGCCCGACACGAACAGCTGCTTCTGCGAGGACCCCGCGCAGGCCCGCGCCACCCGGCGGCGGCTGCTCGGCCGGGCCGCGGACACGAACGCGCTCGTCCTGCCCGCCCACCTCGGCGGCCACGGCGGCGCCGAGGTCGTCCGCGACGGCGACCGGTTCGCCATCAAGGACTGGGCCCCGTTCGCCAAGCTCTGAGGAGGATTCCGTTGATCGTCACCACCACCGCGGGCGCCGTCCGCGGCCACGCCGGGGTCTTCCTCGACGTCCCGTACGCCGCACCGCCGGTCGGCGCGGGCCGGTTCGCGCCACCCCGGCCGCACGAGCCGTGGCCGGGCGTGCGGGACGCGACGCGGCCCGGGCCAACCGCCCCGCAACCGCGCCGGGACGGCTTCGGGGCGCTGGACATGTCGCCGTACTTCGGGACCGGCTGGGTCCGCGGCGACGACTACCTCACGCTCAGCGTCTGGGCGCCCCCGTCGGCCCGGGACTGTCCGGTCATCGTGTTCGTGCACGGCGGCGGGTTCGTCACCGGCTCGACGCGCTCGCCGCTCTACGACGGGACGGCGTTCGCGCGTGACGGCGTGGTGCTGGTGACGGTCAACTACCGCCTCGGCATTCCGGGATTCCTCGACCTGCCCGGCGCGCCCCGCAACCGCGGGCTCCTGGACGTCGTCGCCGCGCTGCGGTGGGTGCGCGAGAACATCGCGGCGTTCGGCGGCGACCCCGGCACCGTCACCCTGGCCGGCCAGTCCGCCGGCGCCACCATCACGGCCGGTGTCCTGGCCACGCCCGAGGCCGACGGCCTGTTCCGGCGGGCCGTCGTGCAGAGCGGCAACGGCCTGGGCGCGTTCACCCCCGAGCAGGCGGCCCGGGTCACGCGGGCGGCGGCCGGCGCGCTGGGCGTCGAGCCGACGGCGGCGGCGTTCGGCGAGGTCCCCGACGAGCGGTTCGTCGCGGCTCAGCTGGGCGGCCTGGACCTGCGGACCGCGACGGACTTCGACCCGCTGCTCGGGCTGAGCGCGTTCAGCCTGGTGCTGGATCGCCAGCCCGCCGAGGCGCTGGCCACCGGCGTCGACCTGCTCGTCGGCACGAACGCCGACGAGGGTGCGCTCTACCTTGCCCCGCAAGGAAACCTGGTCGGGTCGACCGAACAGGATCTGTTCGAGACCGCGGCGCGGGTGTCGGCCGACCCGGCCGCACTGGTCGCGAGCTACCGTGCGAAACGTCCACATGCGACACCGGGCGAGCTGCGGTCGGCGATCATGGGGGACGCGTTGTTCGGCACCGGCAGCCGTCGCCTCGCCGAAGCGCACGGCGCCGCGCACACCTACGAGTTCGCGTGGCGATCGTCCGCTGTGGACGGTCAGCTCGGCGCGGCCCACACGATGGAGCTGCCGTTCGTCTTCGATCGCCTGGACCTCCCGGCCCTGCGCGGCCCGCGCGGCCTGCTGGGCACCGGGGAGCCGCCCGCCGAGCTGGCGACGCGGATGCACACGGCGTGGGTGGACTTCGCCCGCACCGGCGACCCCGGCTGGGCACGGTCGGAAACCCGCCGTTTCACCGCGCGGGCCAGCTCCACCGCATCCCCAGGATCCCCGGCGCCACAGCGGTCCTGAAGACGTGCGCGGGCACCACCGGCGACACGACGACCTCGGCCGTCTCGCGCTCGGGGCCCTCCGGTGACTCCAGCCGATACGCCCGACAGGACAACGGCAGGGCCTTCGCGTCGAAGTGGACCTCCTGGAGGTGCTCGGCCACCGGGTGCCGGAAGCGGCGGTCGTAGCTGGTGTCCGG
Organism: Amycolatopsis sp. WQ 127309; assembly: GCF_023023025.1. NCBI lineage: Bacteria > Bacillati > Actinomycetota > Actinomycetes > Pseudonocardiales > Pseudonocardiaceae > Amycolatopsis > Amycolatopsis sp. WQ 127309. The sequence continues at coordinate 6,269,201 of NZ_CP095481.1, read as the reverse complement.
GACGCCGTCGGTGTACTCGAACTCGTACTCCAGGATCGCCGTCTCGCCCTCGGCCAGCGAGCGGCTCAGCACCAGTTCGCTGACGAGGAAACCGTGCTCCGGCAGCACTTCCGTGCGGCCGGGCCCGCAGTACCGGGTGGCGACCAGCCGCGGCGGCGTCCCCGCGACGCACCCGCGCAGCGTCACCACCCGGGCCTGCACGGGTTCCGCCACCGCCTTGACGACCTCGCGCACCCGCAGCCGGGACAGCGAGCGGTCGGCGCGGACGTGCAGGGACTCGTGCAGGCTCAGCACCACCAGCGCCGGGTCGTCGGCGGCTTCGAACGAGTTCAGCACCGGGACGACGCCGTTGCGCGGCCCCCACAGCCGCTCCCACTGCACCAGGCCGACCGGCGACCGGCCGCCGTCCGGGCGGGCGAGCAGGCCGGTCAGCGCGCCGGCGGGCAGGCCGAGGACGTCTTCGAGCACGGTGACCGCGCGCAGGGACTCGGGGCGTTCGGGCCGGGTGCGGCCGGTGCGCCAGTAGCTGAGGGTCGTCGTGCTGACCGGCGCGCCCGCCGCGGCCAGCCGGTCCTTGAGGCGGGCGAGGCCGAGCCCGCTGTGGTCGACGGCCAGCGACAACGCCCGGCAGAACGGGCCGTCGGCGAGCGCGCGGGCCAGCTGCTCCCGGCGTCCCGGCGAGTGCACCGCGAACAACGTCATGCGGGTCCTTCTCGGGTAGGTCCGTTCGGTCTAACACCCCGAGTGGCCCGTGTCACCCAACGAACGATCCGTCCTGTTCCGTTGATCGGCCCGGATCTTCGGACGGTTACCCGAACCACCTCGGCCGCTTACTTTCGGTGAGTCCCCACCGCAAGCCCCGAGGAGTCCCCCGATGCGTCAATCCCACGGCCGGTTCGTCCGCGCCGCCGCCCTGCTCGCCGGTTCCTGCGCCGCCCTCGCCACGCTCGCCGCCGCCCCCGCGTCGGCGAGCACCGCGCCGCTCTCCCCCGACGCGGCGCCGTCGATCATCGGCGGCAGCACGGCGCAGAACCCCGGCTACATCACCCGCTTCAACGGCCACGCCAACGGCTACACGTTCTTCTGCACCAGCACGCTGATCGGCGCGCGCTGGGTGCTGACCGCCAAGCACTGCATGTACGACAACAACGGCCAGCGGCTGTCCGACATCGACCTGTACGTCGGCTCGAACAGCGCGTCGGGCGGCGTGCACGCCAAGGCGTCGTCGACCTACGTCTGGTCCGGCGGCGACCTCGCGCTGATCAAGCTGAACACCAACGGTGGCAGTACGTTCGCCCAGCTCGCCACCAGCTCCTCGGACGCCGAGGAAGGCGACACCGCGCGCGTCTACGGCTGGGGCTCGACCCAGGCGACCGACGAGGGCAGCCACCAGTCGAGCGTCCTCAAGCGCGCCGACGTCCGGATCTCCGACACCTCGGCGTCCGACAACTACGGCGGCCCGGCGATCTCGGCGTCCACCCCGAACGGCGCGGTCGCGGGCGGCGACTCGGGCGGCCCGATGATCGACGGCGGCGTCCAGGTGGGCGTCTGCTCGACCAGCGACCGTTCCAGCATCACGACGTACGGCAGCGTCGCCGCGGGCCGCAGCTGGATCCGCCAGACCACCGGCGTCTGACCGGCCGGTCGGTGAATATCCCCCCAGGCGTTTGGGCGATCAGGGTACGTTTTCCGCCTTGATGTAACACCTTTCGGACTTCTCGCGGCATACGGGACGCGATCGCGCTCTTCCCGGTCCCCGGCGTTAGGAGTTCGTGTGATGGGTTTTCGACGCCCGCTGTTCCCGCGTAGAGCCAGACGTGCGGTGGCGGCGGGGGTGATCGTGCCCCTCACCGTCGCCCTCGCCGCCGCTGTGCCCGCCACGGCGGCGGTCCCCACCGGGTTCACGGACACCGTGGCGATCGGCGGGCTCAGCTCGCCGACCGCCGCGGCGTTCGCCCCCGACGGCCGGGTGTTCGTCGCCGAGAAGAGCGGCCTGGTCAAGGTCTTCGACTCCCTGGCCGACACCACGCCGACGGTGTTCGCGGACCTGCGGACGCAGACCCAGGACTTCTGGGACCGCGGCCTGCTCGGGCTCGCCGTCGACCCGGCGTTCCCCGCGCGGCCGTACGTCTACGTCTCCTACACGCTCGACGCCGTCCCCGGCGGCACGGCGCCGCGCTGGGGTGACACGTGCCCGACGCCGCCGGGCGCGACCGACCAGGGCTGCGTCGTCACCGGCCGCGTCTCGCAGCTGACGATGGGCCCGGCCGGCACCGCCGTCAGCGAGAAACCGCTGGTCACCGGCTGGTGCCAGCAGTTCCCCAGCCACTCGATCGGTTCGCTGGCCTTCGGCCCGGACGGCGCCCTGTACGCGGGCGGCGGGGACGGCGCGAGCTTCAACTTCGCCGACTACGGCCAGGTCGGCAACCCGTGCGCCGATCCGCCGTCCCCGGCCGGGACGAACCTCGCGCCGCCGTCGGCCGAGGGCGGCGCGCTGCGGTCGCAGTCACCCCGCCGCGCCGCCGGGCAACCGGTGCTACTCAACGGAACCCTGCTGCGCCTCGACCCCGACACCGGCGAGGGTGCGCCGGGCAACCCGTTCGCGAGCAGCACGGACGCCAACGCCCGCCGCGTGATCGCCTACGGCGCGCGCAACCAGTTCCGCTTCGGGTTCCGCCCGGGCACCGGTGAGCTGTGGGCCGGCGACGTCGGCTGGAACACCTGGGAGGAGATCAACCGCGTCCCGAACGCCGGGGACGCCGTCGCGGAGAACTTCGGCTGGCCCTGCTTCGAAGGCACGGCAAGGCAGGCCGGGTACGACGGCGCGAACCTCGACCGGTGCGAGTCGCTGTACTCCGCCGGCGGGCAGACCGCGCCGTACTACGCCTACAACCACAACGCGAAGGTCGTCGCGAGCGACCCGTGCCCGACCGGCGGCTCGTCGATCAGCGGGATCGCGTTCGAGTCCGGCAGCAACTACCCGGCCGAGTACGCGGGCGCGCTGTTCTTCGCGGATTCGTCGCGGGGCTGCATCTGGGCGATGCAAACGGTTGCGGGCCAGCCGAGCCCGACCAGGCTGGTGCCGTTCGTGACCGGCGTCAACGCACCGGTCCAGGTCCTGAGCGGGCCGGGCGGCGACATCTTCTACGTCGCGCTCGGGAGCGGTGAACTCCACCGCGTCAGCCACCCGGCCGGCACCAACCGCCCGCCGGTCGCGGTCGCCACGGCCACGCCGGCCACCGGTCCGGCCCCCCTCGCGGTGCAGTTCGACGGCACGGGTTCCAGTGACCCCGACGCCGGTGACGCTCTCACCTACGCCTGGGACCTCGACGCGGACGGCGCGTACGACGACTCGACGGGCCCCCGCCCGACGTGGACGTACACGACGGCGGCAGCGGTGGACGCGGGCTTGCGGGTGACGGACTCGCACGGCGCGTCGGCGACGACGACGGTCCGCGTGACGGTCGGCACTCCCGCGGGCCTGGACCCGGTGCCGGTGATCGACACGCCGGACGCGTCGCTGACCTGGTCGGTGGGTCAGCCGATCCCGTTCTCCGGCCGGGCGGTGGACGCCCAGGACGGCACGCTCCCGGCGTCGGCGCTGTCGTGGCGGCTGGCGGTCCGCCACTGCGCGGCCAACGGCACGTGCCACACGCACAACGTCCAGGACTTCACGGGTGTCGCGTCGGGTTCGTTCGTGGCGCCGGACCACGAGTACCCGTCGTACCTGCAGCTGACGCTGACGGCGACGGACTCGACGGGCCGCACGGGGACGCGGACGGTCGAGCTGCAGCCGAAGACGGTGACGCTGAACTTCACGTCGAGCCCGAACCAGGTGCTGCTCACGGTGGGCGGCACCCAGCAGCGGACGCCGTTCTCCCGCACGGTGATCGCGGGGTCGACGAACTCGATCAGCGCGGACAGCCCGCAGAACGTCCCACCGCTGAACCTAAAGTACGCCTTCACAAGCTGGGCGCACGGCGGGCCTCGCGCCCAGAACGTGGTGGCGCCGGCGACGTCGGCGACGTATCAGGCGAACTACCGCCTCTGCTGGCTGCTCCAGCCCTGCTGACCCAGCCGAGGTCGTGAGGGGCACCTTCAGGGACGTGGAGTCCCTGAAGGTGCCCTTCACGGCTTTCGCCCCCGCCGTCAGAGGATCGGGAACGTGGTCCCGATGCCCATGCCCGTGATCCACTCCGGGACCGGCTCGTAGCTCGTCCAGACCAGTGGGAGCCCCGCCGCCACCTGGCCGATCAGCCAGCAGCGGACCTCGTGGCTGCCCGTGCCCGCGGTGTCCTCCAGCGCCTCGTGGCCCAGGGCCGCCACGGCGTCCGCGTCGCCCGAGGACAGCTGCGACAGGAACCACCGGTCCCACTCCGCGTTCACCCGCGCCCCGGGATCCCCGCCCATTGCGCGGACCCGCGGCTCGCGGGCTGCCGCGAAGGCGTGGACGTCCGCTCGGCCGTGGATCAGTGACTCACGGCGCTCCCCCGCCACCGCCGGGTCGCGCGGGTCGTTCGACGGCAGCCAGTGCGACAGGCCGCCGCTCGCCGCGATCAGGACCCGGCCCGGGAAGTCCGCTGATCGCAGCGCCGCTCCCAGCGCGTGGCCCAGGGAAACGCAGCGGCGCAAGGAAGGCAGCGGCGGTGCGGCCGTGTTGACGACCAGCGGCACCATCGGCAGCGACGTGCCGCCGGTGATCATCTCGTAGCTCTGGACGATGCCGTGGTCGACCGTCAGCGAGTACGACAGCGAGATGTCGAAACCCGCCGAAGTCAGGCCCGCGTGCAGTGGCCAGGCCAGTGAGGACGCCACCGGCAGCGGACCTTCCGTGCTGCCGTAGTCCCCGAACCCCGCCGCCTGCTCGACGCCCAGCACGAACGGCGGCATCACGTCGTAGAAGTTGCCGTGGAAGTGGTCCGGGCCGATCACGACGATCGCGTCCGGGGCGAGGTCCTCGACCGCGCGGCGGACGCGCTCGGCGTCGCCGAGGAAGCGGCCGCCCGGACCGTCCACCCGGGACGGTGGCAGCAGTGTCGCGAACGGACTGTGGGACATCCCGGCGAAGCCCGCGATCTCGGCCATCAGGACGGCTCCTTCCCGGTCAGCAGCCAGGTGCGGTGGACGTCCAGGAACTCGCCGACCTTCTCCCACTGCGGCCAGTGGCCGGCGTCGTCGATGACGTGCAGCAGCGCGTCCGGCAGCCAGCCGAGCAGCAGGTCGGCCTCGTCGAGCCCGCCCGTCGGGTCGTGGCTCGTCCACAGCAGCAGCGTCGGCGCCGTCACCTTCGACACCCACGCCGGGTCCCACGCGAAGTCCTTGCGCACCTGCGGGTCCTGCAGCACGAGCGTGTTGGTGATCGCCTGGACGAACCCGGGCCGGGAGTAGATCCGGCGGCGCAGGTTCACCAGCTCGTCGGTGACCATCTCCTTGTGGTGGAACAGGAACTCGACGCGACGGCGGACGGTGGCGTCGCTCGGGTCGCGCACCGCAGCCATCGTGCTGTCGCGCATCCGCGCCATCACCTCGGGCTTGTCGGCGATGTTGCCCGGGGTGTTCAGGACGAGCCGGTTCACCCGGTCCGGGTGGTGCGCCGCGACCCAGGCGACGACCCAGCCGCCGAGCGACTCGCCCGACAGGTGCACCCGGTCGATGCCCAGGGTGTCCAAAAGGGACACGAGGTGCGCGGCCAGGACGTCGATCGTGTACGGCCGGTCCGGCAGGTCCGACCAGCCGTGGCCGACCATGTCGTAGACCGTGACGTGGAAGTCGCGGGCCAGCCCGGCCAGGTCCCGCGCGTACGCCTCCAGGTGCCCGCCGGTCCCGTGCAGCAGCACCAGTTCCGGCCCGGTCCCCGCCTGCAGCACCCGCGTCCGCACGACCCCGCCGTCCAGCGGGACGTCGACGTAGCGCAGGGTGTGTTCGAGTTCGCCCAGCTCGCCCCAGATCCCGGCGTGCTCGGGGATCGGCGGCCCCGACGGTTCGACGCGGGTTTCGTCCACTGTGGTCACTTGTCCTCCGCCTTCCGGGCTTCTTCCATGGTGGCGAGGCCCGCGCTTTCCCGGCGGCCCAGGCCGAACAGGCCGAGCAGCCTCGAGTTCTCGATGGTCAGGAACTCGACCGGGTGCTCGGCCGAGTCGTTGTAGTGGCGGTGCCAGGTCCACGGCGGGGTGTAGACGAACGAGCCCGTCGTCCAGCTGACGACCTCGTCTTCGATCTCGCTGTGGCCGTCGCCGGTGAGCACGAAGTGCACGGTCTCGTGGTGGTGGCGCTGCATGTCCGAGCTCTCACCGGCCGGGATGACCTGCCGGAACAGCTCGAACGTCGTGGTCGGCAGGGTGCCGGCGACGCGCAGCGACGTCGGGTTCGGCACGGTGCCGGCCGGGATCTCGACGAGGTCCGCGTCGTGCACGACCAGCGGGCGCTGCTCGCCGGGGCGCACGACGTGGGCGATGCTCGCGAGGAAGTCGCGCATCGCGAACTCGGGTCCGGACGTGGACATGGGTTTCCTTCCCCTCAGGCCGGGCATTCCGTGCGGCCGCCGTCGACCGTCAGCACCGTGCCGTTGACGTACCCCGCTTCGGCCGAGGCCAGGAACGCCACCGCGGCCGCGACCTCGCCCGGCGCGGCGGCCCGCCCGGCCGGGATGTCGGCGAGGTCCTGGGCCATCGCGGTGGCGACGTCGATGCCCGCGGCGTCGGCCCGGCCGCGCACCACCTCCAGGCGGCGCGGCGTGAGGGTCGCGCCGACGGCGACGCAGTTGACCGTCACCCCTCGATCGGCGAACTCCCGGGCGGCCAGCTTCACCGCGGACGTCGTCGCCGACCGCAGGACCGTCGACGCGGCGAGCGCGGGCTGCGGCTGCCGGACCGCCGTCGACGTCGTGACGACGACCCGGCCGAACCCGCGTTCGGCCATCGCGGGCAGCGCGGCCCGCATCAGCGCGAGCGGGCCGAGGAGCAGCAGGTCCAGGTCGTGGTGCCACTGCTCGGCCGGGACGTCGAAGACGCCGCCGGGAGCCGGGCCGCCGGTGTTGGCCACGACGACGTCGAGCGAGCCGTACTGCTCGCGCACGCGCGCCACGGCGTCGGCGGCCGCGGCGGGCACGGCCAGGTCGCAGACGCGGTAATCGACGCCGTCGCCGAGCGCCGACGCCGTCTCGGCCAGGGTCTTCTCGGTCCGCCCGGCGAGCACGACCCGGTGCCCGGTGGCGAGCAACGCGGCCGCGGCGGCGGCGCCGATCCCGCCGGCGCCGCCGCCGACGAACGCGACCCGGGGACTGGGGTGCTGGTTGGTCTCCATGATGTGTCCTACATTCGGTCCATGAGCGAGAGCGGCCAAGGGTGAGTCCCACTGCCCGGGACTCCCGATCGGCTGACGACGGGTCGGCGGCCGGCGCGCTCGAACGCGCGGCCGCCATCCTGGACGCCTTCGACGCGACCCACCGCGAGCTGCCGCTGGCCCGGCTGGTCGAGCGCTCGGGGCTGCCGCGCTCGACCGTGCACCGCACGGCGGCCCGGATGATCGAGCTGGGCTGGCTCGACAAGCCCGGGGACAAGTACCGGATCGGCACCCGGCTGTTCGAGCTGGCCGGCCTGGTCCCGGTGCGCCACGAGCTGCGCGAGGCCGTGCTGCCGTACCTGCAGGACCTGTACGCGGCGGCCCGGACCACGGTGCAGCTCGGCGTGCTCGACGGCGTCGACGTGCTGGTCGTCGAGAAGATCACCGGGCACCGGCCGCTGCCGATGCTCTCCCTGGTGGGCGGCCTGATCCCGGCGCACTGCTCCGGCCTCGGCCGGGCGATCCTGGCCTGGTCGGACGCGGCGACCGTCGACGCGGTCGTGGCGGCCGGGCTCACCCGGCGCACGCCCCGCACGATCACGAACGCCGAGGCGCTCGCCCGGGAGCTGGCCACCGTGCACGAGCAGGGCTGGGCCTACGACCGGGAGGAGGGCAACGCCGGGATCAGCTGCGTGGCGGCGCCGATCTTCGACTTCACCGGCAACGTCACCGCCGCGCTGTCGGTCACCGGGCCCAGCGCCGCCGTGCTGCCGGACCGGATCGGGCCCGCCGTCCGGATGGCGGCCGCCGCGGCCAGCCGGGCGTACGCCGCCCGCCGGTGGGCGGTGCCGCGGCCCGCACCCGAGCTGCCGTCCCAGTGACCAGGACTCCCGGTTGGCTCGCCGCGGCCGGTTGTTCCACGCTGTGGCCCACGCCGCGCCGGAGCTGCCCGGCACCGGCGCCGGATCAGGAGGACCAGGCATGCACGTCGCGATCATCGGGGCCGGGCTCGCCGGGCTCACCACGGCCAAGGTGCTGCTGCAAGCGGGCCACGACGTCGCGGTCTTCGACAAGACCCCCGACGTCGGCGGGGTGTGGAGCCGGACCCGCCGCTACCCCGGCCTCACCACGCAGAGCCCCAAGGCCCAGTACTCGTTCTCGGACTTCCCGATGCCGAAGGACTTCCCGGAGTGGCCGGGCGGGGCCCAGATCCAGCAGTACCTCGCGGCCTACGCCGACGTCTACGACGTCACCCCGCACCTGCGGCTCGAGACCACCGTGGAGTCCGTCGTCCCCGACGGCGCGCGCTGGGTGGTGACGACGGACTCCGGCGTCCCGGAGACGTTCGACCGGGTCGTCGTGGCCAACGGCGTGTTCTGCGAACCGGCGGTCCCGGACTATCCCGGACGCGCGGAGTTCGAGGCCGCCGGCGGCCGCGTGCTGGCCGGCAGCGAGTTCACCGACGTCGAAGAGGCACGCGGGAAGCACGCGCTGGTCGTCGGCTACGGGAAGTCGGCCTGCGACGTGACCGTGGCGATCAGCGAGGTCGCCGGGACCACCGACGTCATCGCCCGGCAGCTGCTGTGGAAGGTGCCGCGCAAGATCGCCGGGTTCCTCAACTTCAAGATGCTCCTGCTGACCCGGATGGGCGAGGCGCTGTTCCGCTACCGGTGGCTGCGCGGGTTCGAGAAGTTCCTGCACGGCCCGGGAAACCGGCTGCGCGCGTCGATGCTGAACTCCGTCGGCTCGGTGTCGGTGCGGCAGTTCCGATTGCGCCAGCACGATCTGCTGCCCGCCGGGCAGATGGAGGACATCGTCAAGGGCGCGATCGGCCTGGCGACCGAAGGGTTCTTCGAGGGCGTGGCCGATGGCGCCATCCGCGTCCGCCGCGACCAGGTGATCACAAGGTTGTACGGCGGCGACCGGCCGGGCGCCGAATTGGCCGACGGCACGGTGCTGCCCGCCGACCTGGTCGTCTGCGCGACCGGGTTCACCCAGGGCGTGCCGTTCCTGGACGAGACCGTGCAGAAGCAGCTGTTCGACGAGCGCGGGAACTTCCTGCTGTACCGCCAGATCCAGCCGCTGCGGGCGCCGGGGCTCTACTTCAACGGGTACAACTCGTCGTTCTTCAGCCCGCTCAACGCCGAGATGGCGGCGCTGTGGATCGCGGCCGACCTCGCCGGCGTGCTCGCGCTGCCGGACGTCGAGACCCGGCACGCCGACGTCGTCGGGCAGCTCGCGTTCCTGGACGTCGCGACCGGGGCGCACCACTGCCGCGGCACGAAGATCATCCCGTTCTCCATCCACAACGTCGACGAGGTGCTCGGCGACCTCGGCCTGCAGATCCCCCGGTTCACCCGGGCGACGCACTGGCTGAACCCGGTTTCCCCGGCGGCGTACCGGAAGCTGACGCCCGAGCTGCTGGCGCGGCTCGCGAAGCACACCCCCGAACCCGCGGCTCTCTAGGAGGATTCCCGATGGACACCGCACCGAAGACCGGCCACCACGTCATCCACCCGGGTGACGGCACGAACCTCGGCGCGATCGGGCTGGGCATCCACGCCCGGCTCACCGGCGCCGACACGAACGGCGCGTACTCGCTGTTCGAGTACGTCGTGCCGCCGGGCCTCGGCGGGCCGCCGACCCACATCCACAGCCGTGAAGACGAGCTGTTCACCTGCGTCCAGGGGCAGGTCGAGGTCGAGCTGGACGGCGAACGGCACGTCCTCGGCCAGGGCGACTCGCTGCTGATGCCGCGCGGGGTGCCGCACGTGTTCCGCAACCCGTTCGACGAGGAGACCCGCGTCGTCGCCGTCGTTTCCCCACCCGGGCTGGAGAACTACTACAAGGAATTGAGCGAGCTGCCGCCCGGGCGCGACATGAAGCTGGTCGCGCAGGTGATGACCCGCTACGGCCTTTCGCTGCAGAAGTGACCGGCCACGAAGAGATGGTGCGCGCGATGTGCGCGGCCGTCGACGCGGGCGACGCCGAGGCGTTCGGCTCCTGGTTCGCCGAAGACGCGACGTACACCTTCGGCAACGGCGAAACCCTGTCGGGCCGCGACGCGATCGTCGCGGCCACGGCGGGGGCCGCCGGCGCGTTGCCCTGGGTCCGGCACACCGTGGACCAGGTGGCTTTCGCCGGAGACGACCAGCTGTTCTGCCGCTTCACCATCGAAACGGAGTCCCCGGAAGGGAAGCCGCTCGCCCTGCCGTGCGTCACGGTCATCTGGCTCGACGGGCCGCGGATTGTCGACTACCGCGTCCACATGGACATCTCCCCGGCCTTCACCTCCTCGCTGTGACCTGAGTCACCTCTGCTCCGGTTCCCGGAACCCGTTCGCGGGTTCGGAGAACAGCAGATGACACTGGCGGAGCGAGAGGCGGGCGATGACCCCCGAGAACCCCGAAGACGACGACGCGAGCGTGCTGGCGCGCTCCCGGGACGAGCCGAGCCTGTTCGCGGTCATCTTCGACCGCCACGCCCGGCACATCCACCGCTACCTGGTCCGGCGGCTCGGCCCGTCGGCCGCGGACGACGTGCTCGCGGACACGTTCCTCATCGCGTTCGGCAAGCGCGCGAAGTTCGACCTGTCCCGGCCGGACGCGCGGCCGTGGCTCTACGGCATCGCCACGAACCTCGTCTCGCGCCGCCGGCGGATGGAAGTGCGCGAGCTGAAACTCCGGCTGGCCCTCGGGCCACCGGCCGTGGCGGACGGCCACGCCGACCGGGTCGCCGACCGCGTCACCGCGCAGGCCCTCGGCGCGAAGCTCGACCGGGCGCTGGCCGTGCTGCGCCCCCGCGAGCGGGACGTCCTGCTGCTCGTCGCCGCCGAAGGGCTGGGCTACCAGGAGGTCGCCGAAGCCCTCGCCATCCCCGTCGGCACCGTGAAGTCGCGGCTCAGCCGCGCCCGGGCCCACCTCCGCGCCGAACTCGGCGCCGTCGACCTCGTGAAGGAGACCTCGCACCATGGATGAGCTGGACCTGATCCGCGAACGCGCGGAGGCCGTCGGCTTCGCGACGGCGGAGGACCTCGCGCCGGCCCGGGCGCGGCTCGTGGCCGCGACGCGGACCGGACGGCCCCGCCGGTGGTTCCGGGCCGCGGGCGCCACGACGATCGGGCTGGCCGCGGCGATCACCGCCGTCGTCACCCTGACCCCGGCCGACCGGATCGGGGTGGGGGCCGGCGTCGCGAACGCCGATCCGGTGAAGGTGCTGACCGAGGCGGCCGGCGCGGCGCTCGCGGAACCGGCCGCCGCGCCGCACCCCGACCAGTTCCTCTACGTGAAGACGGCGCTTCCGGAGCACCGGACACGCGAGGTCTGGCTCTCGGTGGACGGCACCCGCGACGGCTTGATCGACGGCACGAAGTCCGCCGGCTGCCGAGACGGGAAGGCGCCCGTCTACGGCGCCAACGACCCGAAGCTCGAAGGCACCCTGGAGGACTGCCGCCCCTCCCCCGCCTACCGGGCGGACCTGCCGGCCACGGCCGACGCCATGCTCGCGTACCTCGAAGCCCACCACAGCGGCGAAAAGGGCGACGCGAACGCGCTCGGCAAGGACGTGGTCGCCCTCGCCTACGAGCAGGCCCTCACCCCCGCGTCGAACGCGGCACTGTTCGCGGCGGCGGCGAAGGTGCCGGGCCTGACTGCCCTCGACCACGTCACCGACGGCGCCGGGCGTCCCGGAGTGGGCATCACCTGGCCGGTTCCGCCCGGCTCGTCGCCGGAAGCGAAGCCGGAGGTGCTCGTCTTCGACCCGGCCACACACCGGTTCCTGGGCACGGCCGACAGCGCGGTGCTCGTGAAGACGTTCGTCGACCGGGTCGGCCAGCGTCCCTGAACCCAGCGCTCGGCTGTGTCGGCACGGCTCATGCGCCCCAATGTGGCGTTGGGTGCGTTGAACGCACCCAACGCCACATTGGGGCGCTTGGTGGAGCCCCGACCGGGCCGCTCAGTCGAGCCCGGCGCGGCCCTCGGCCCAGTAGGCCTTGCCGGTCACCGCGCGGGGTGGGTGCGGCCAAGTCCGGCTGTCGCGGCGGACCGCGTGCACCGTCGCCGCGTCGCCGGTGACGACGAGGCTGCCGGGGCCGGCCGCGCGGGCCCGGCTCAGCAGCTCGGCACGGTCGGCCGTCTTCTCGACGACCTGCGCGTCGAGGCCCAAGCCGGCCAGGACCTCGGTCAGCCCAGCGGGATCGCGTGCTTCGAAGACGTGCGACACCTCGGCGGTGACGGTCCGCAGCGCGCAGGCGAGGGCCACGCTGGACTCATCCCCGACGAAGACCACCGGGCCGGCGACGGCACGCAGGTCGATCGAGCGGCGCGGGCCGAACACCTCGCACGCATCGCCGACCGCGACCTGCCGCAGCCACCGCGCCGCCGGGCCGTCGCCGTGGGTGAAGCCGAGCAGTTCCGTCACGCCGCGCTCGACGTCCCAGCCGATCGGCGTGTAGGTGCGCAGGCTCACCGTGCCCCGCCGCGGCCGGAACTGCAGCTTCGCGCCCGGTACCCAGGTGGCCTTGCGGAAGGCGTCGGCCGTCAGTTCCACGCGCACGAAGTCGGCCGGCAGCCGGGTGACCCCGGCGACTCGGGCGGTGTCCAGCACCATGCCGCCGGCGAGGTCGGCGAGGCGTTCGAGTGCGGTCATCGTGCTCCTTCTCGACGTCCCCATGGACATCTCACGAACTCTGGACGGGTCCGGGTACCGTTTGACGAACGGGTATTGCGGCGCTCCGGCGACAGTCCTAGCGTGTGCCCCGACCGTTGATCGGACTGGGGGTCCCATGCCACGTAGTCGTCGATTCATCATGCCCATCGCCGCGGTGCTCGCCGCCGGAATGCTCCTCGCACCACCCGCGAACGCCGCGGCGGGGCCTGCCACCCTGCCCGCGAGCCAGTACACGCTCAGCGCGAACTACCACCAGTTCGACGCCGTCGACGCGGCCCTCGTCTCGACGCTGGGGACCGCCGCCGTGCACACGGTGATGGACAACGCGAACCACGACCGGACCGGGCTCCCGTCGTCGTTCGCCCCGGCCGGCCTGTCGACCGGGTTCCAGTTCGACAGCGCGGACAACTCCGACTGCGCGAACTACCCGCAGGGCATCACGACCAGCCGGGACGCGGTCGGCACGGCCGACAGCGGCAACTACGACGGCCACCAGCTCGTGGCCGTCAGCTGGTACACCAAGGCCTCGTGCACCGGCGCCTCGGAACGCAGCCGGATCACGCTGGTCGACTGGGATGCCACCTACCCCAACAAGTACCGCAAGATCCTGCTGGTGCAGCCGACCGGAACCGCGGCGGCGCCGGACTTCCAGGACATCCCGATCCACGCGGGCGGCGTTTCCTGGTACGGCGACTACCTGTACGTCGCCGACACCGGGCACGGCATGCGCGTGTTCGACATGCGCAAGATACTCAAGACGAACACCGGTGGCACCGCCGACCAGATCGGCCACCAGAGCGGCAGTACCTATTACGCGCACAACTACGCCTACGTCCTGCCGCAGGTCGGCACCATCACGGCGAGCACGACGTCCGGCACCAACCTCGCCTGGTCGTCGATCTCGCTGGACCGGGTCAGCAAGTCGATCGTGATGGCGGAGTACACCTGCGCCTCGGGCTGCACGGACTACCCGAACCGCGCCCCGCGCGCGGTCCGCTTCCCGTTCGCCGCGGGCGCGACGACGTTCGCCGCGACGACGACCGCGAGCCAGGCACTGCAGCTGCCCTGGTACAAGCTCAACGGCGTCGCCTCGCACAACGGACGCTGGTGGTTCAACTCCTCCGGGGACAAGAAGCTGTACTACTGGACCTCGGCGACCGGCCCGGCCACGCACACCTGGGTGGGCAGCGGCGAAAGCCTGTCGTACTGGGAGGACTCGGCCAACGCCGACCTGCTGTGGAGCCTGCAGGAGGGCGCGGGCAGCCGGAACGTCTTCGCCGTCACGCAGGCCACCTACGGCGCCTGACGTAAGCTGGGCGAAACGGACACGCCCCAGCGGAGGTGCAGGTGACGAGGCTCAAGCAGCTGCTCGTCGTCCTGCTGATCCTCCTCGGTGTCTTCGGCACGGCGACCGGCGCGACCTCCTGGGACGCGCCGGTCGTCATCGCCGGGCCGTCGGCGTCCACTCAGGACACACTGACCGAGCGGCCCGCCGTCCTGCGGGTCACGGCGACCGCGCCACACCTGACCGCGCCGGCGCCGCACACCTGGTGGGCGGTCCACCCGCCCACTCTCGAAGCGTCCTCGCCGGACCGGACCGGCCGCGTCCTGGACGCGCCCGGTACCCGATCGGCCGTCTCCCTCCCCACCGCGCAGTCCCCTCGGGCCCCGCCCGCCTGGTGAACCGGATTCCCTGTTCACCACGCCTTCAGTGAGGACTGCGTTGTGCCTTTTGTCGTGCTCGTTTTGCTGATCGCCACGGTCGTGGCCGCGGTCGGCCTGCTCGTGAAGATGTTCCGGAACGACGAACCGCTCATGGGCGGGTTCGCGCTCTGCCTGCTGGTCGGCCCGGGAGCGGTGCTGGCGTTCCTGCACCTCGCCCTGGACGGCTGACGTCCGGTGCCCGGCCGGCGCTCGCCCCGGGCGCCGGCCGGGCTCGCTTGTGCTCACGGCGTGGAGACGGCACTGATCCTCGGCGGCTCGGGTGTGGGCCTGCTGATCTTGCTCCTGCCGTGTTGGCCACGCCCGCCACCGTGTTGGCCGCTCCGGGGAAGTGTGCGCACTGACCGGAAGCTCAGCCGTCGTGGACGGTCAGCTCCACGCCTTCGGCCAGCCGGTACGGGCGAGTGTCCACAATGGCCCCCAGCCAGCGGCGCAGCCGTGATACCTCCGCGCGGACCGTCACCAGGTGCTCGGCGTCGCCGTACAGGGCCCGGCTCAACGCTTCCGCCGACAGGCCCGCCGGGCCGGCCGCCCGCAGGCAGCCCAGGATCTCCGCGTGCCGCGGGGTCACCGGGCGGCACCAGCTCGTGTCGCCCGAGCGCATCCGCAGCATCGGCGCCCCGGCGACGTCGAGGTCCAGCCACACCCGGCGTTCGGTGCCGGCCGGGCGCACGAGCCAGCCGTCCGCCAGCCGCTCCGGCAGGCACGCGCCCAGGCCCGGCACCGCCAGCACCTGGCCCTCCGCCGGCGCGGCGATCCGCTCCCCCGCCGCGATGCCGGCGGCGTGGGCGACCCAGCCGTCGTCGTCGACCAGCAGGGCGGGGCCGGCCAGGACCGGTTCCGCCGTGCGCCGCAGCCGGTCGAGGCGTTCCTGGTGGTGGCGCCACAGCTGCGACTCGACCAAGCGGCGGCCGGTCTCCACCAGCGCGCCGATCGCCGGGTGCAGGGTCAGGGCCGGGCCGCTGACGTCGATCACCCCGAGCAGCTCGCCCGTGCGCGGGTCGTGCACCGGCGAGGCCGTGCAGTACCAGGGGTGCTGGTTCTGCTCGAAGTGCTCGCCCGCCAGCAGCTCGACCGGCGCGGCTTCGGCGAGCGCGGTGCCGATCGCGTTGGTGCCGACGCGGGCCTCCCGCCAGTCCGCGCCCTCGGCGAACCCCAGCGTGTCGGCCTGGCGCCGGATGCGGGGCGAGCCCTCGCGCCACAGGATGACGCCCTCGGCGTCGGTCACCACCAGGAGCACGTTCGCCGTGTCGAGCACCTGGCCGAGGTCGCCGACGACGTGGCGCAACGGCGAGGCGTGCCGGCGTCGCGCGACCTCGTCGAGCGGGACCGAGTCGCGGGTGTTGATGCCGTCGGCGGCGAGGCCCAGGCTCAGCGCGCGGGACCACGACCGCGACACCAGCGGCCGCGGCCGGACGCGCGGGCGGCCGCCGCCGATCACGGCTTCGTGCATCCGGACGAGGTCACGCGCGTGCGCCGGCAGGCTGGCACCGGGCGGTAGGGAGCTGTGCACGCCCATGAGGCCACCTCCGCACCGTCGCGTCGGCTCACCAGCCTAGATCCGCCGGCCGGGTCCGCCAAGGGCGTGCAACACGGTGCAACCCTTGCCGCCGCGGTTCACCCAGGAGTGTGATCGGGGGCACAGCCGACGCTTGGGAGTGCTCATGACACAGACGGTGGATCGGACGGCCGCGACGGACACGCCGCAGGCCCGGGTGGACGCCTGGCTGAACCGGTTCGAGACGGCCCTCGCGGCCCGCGACGTCGAAGCCGCCGCCGCGCTCTTCGCCGTCGACAGCTACTGGCGTGACCTGGTCTCCTTCACCTGGACGATCAAGACGGTCGAGGGCCGCGACGGCGTGACCGGGCTGCTGGAAGCCACCCTCGACCGGATCGGCCCGTCCGGCTTCCGCACCACCGAGCCGCCGACCGAGGCCGGCGGCGTCACCGAGGCGTGGCTCGAGTTCGAGACCGCGAGCGGCCGTGCGAAGGGCCACCTGCGGCTGAAGGACGAAGGCGCGTGGACGCTGCTGACCAGCCTGCGCGAGCTCAAGGGCTTCGAGGAACGGCAGCGCGACCGGCGTGCGAAGGGCGTCGAACACGGCGTCGTCCGCGGCCGGACGTCCTGGGCGGAGAAGCGGGCCGAGGAAGACGCGCGTCTCGGCTACGAGCAGCAGCCGTACGTCGTGGTCATCGGCGGCGGCCAGGGCGGCATCGCGCTCGGCGCGCGGCTGCGCCAGCTCGACGTGCCGGCGCTGGTCCTGGAGCGCAACGCGCGGGCCGGCGACTCGTGGCGCAAGCGCTACAAGAACCTCTGCCTGCACGACCCCGTCTGGTACGACCACCTCCCCTACCTGCCGTTCCCGGAGAACTGGCCGGTGTTCGCGCCGAAGGACAAGATCGCCGACTGGCTGGAGATGTACACCCAGCTGATGGAGGTGCCGTACTGGACGAGCACCGAGGTGACGTCGGCGAAGTGGGACGCCGACGCGGAGCAGTGGCTGGTGACCGTCGTCCGCGACGGCGAAGAGCTGGTCCTGACGCCGCGGCACGTCGTGTTCGCGACCGGGATGTCCGGCAAGCCGAACGTCCCGGCGTTCCCCGGGATGGACGACTTCGCCGGCGAGCAGCACCACTCGTCACGCCACCCCGGCCCGGACGCCTACGCCGGCACGAAGGCGGTCGTCGTCGGGTCCAACAACTCCGCGCACGACATCTGCGCGGCGCTGTGGGAGCACGGCGCCGACGTCACCATGATCCAGCGCTCCTCGACGCACATCGTGAAGTCGGATTCACTGATGGACCTGGGCCTGGGCGACCTGTACTCCGAGCGCGCGGTGGCCGCGGGCGTCACCACCGACAAGGCCGACATGATCTTCGCGTCGATCCCCTACCGGATCATGGCGGGGTTCCAGACCCCGGTGTACGACGCGATCCGCGAGCGAGACCAGGACTTCTACGAGCGCCTGGAGAAGGCCGGTTTCCGGCACGACTGGGGTGACGACGGCTCGGGCCTGTTCATGAAGTACCTGCGCCGCGGCTCGGGCTACTACATCGACGTCGGCGCGGCCGAGCTGGTCGCCGACGGGAAGATCAAGCTGGCCCACGGCCAGGTCGATCACCTGACGCGCGACGCGGTGGTGCTGGAGGACGGCACCGAACTGGCGGCCGACCTCGTCGTCTACGCCACCGGCTACGGCTCGATGAACGGGTGGGTCGCCGACCTCGTCGGCCAGGAGACCGCGGACCGCGTCGGCAAGTGCTGGGGGCTCGGTTCGGAGACGACCAAGGACCCCGGGCCGTGGGAGGGCGAGCAGCGCAACATGTGGAAGCCCACCCAGCAGGAGGGCCTGTGGTTCCACGGCGGGAACCTGCACCAGTCGCGGCACTACTCCCTGTACCTCGCGCTGCAGCTCAAGGCGCGCTTCGAGGGGATCCCGACGCCGGTCTACGGCCTGCAGGAGGTGCACCACAAGGCGTGAACCGTCCGGGCGTGCCCGACGTGTTCGCGGTGTGAGGTCACCTACCGCGGAAGACGCCGAGATCACGCAGTGGGCCCAGCTCGCCGGCCGCGGCGACCGGCAGGCCCTCGACGAGTTCCTGCGGGCGACCCAGCCGCACGTCCGGCGGTACATCGCGAGCCTGAGCGACTTCCAGACCGCCGACGACCTGACGCAGGAGACGTACCTGCGCGCGCTGGGCGGCCTCGGCCGGTTCCGGGCCGATTCGTCGGCCCGGACCTGGCTGTTCACCATCGCCCGGCGGGTGGTGGCCGACCACATCCGCGGCCTGCGCGCCCGCCCGCGTCAGGCCGCGCTGGCCGACTGGCAGTCCGTGGCCGAGGGGGTCGCCCCCGCGGTGTTCGAGGAACGCGTCGTGCTCGGTCACCTGATCGACGCGCTCGAACCGGACCGGCGGGACGCCTTCGTGCTCACCCAGACGCTCGGGCTGTCCTATGTGGACGCCGCCGCGGCGTGCGGCTGCCCGGTCGGCACGATCCGCTCCCGGGTGGCCCGCGCCCGCGACGACCTCACGGCGGCGATGCGGGAAACCCCCGCCCGGTGCGCCTAAGCTCGCCGGATGACCCCACCGGCGGGACGTCTCGTCACCGAAACGCTCGGCTACGACGGCGGCCGGCCGGTCACGGCGTACGTTCCGGCCGCGCCGCCCCGGTTCGTCGTCTTCGCCGGTGACGGCCCGTCGATCGCGTCGTGGGGCAGTGATCTCGAGGCGGCCGGTTCGCCGCCCACGATGATCGTCGCCGCGCACCGCCCCGACGACGAGACGCGGCGGATCCACGAGTACTCACCGGGCGAGAGCACGGCGGAGTTCGGTTTCGACCCGGACCGGTTCGCCGCCCACGAGACGTTCTTCGTCGAGGACGTCCGGCGCTGGGCGCGATCGCGGTTCGGCGTCGCACTCCCCGCCGAGCGGACCGCGGTGCTCGGCGTCTCGGCCGGTGGCGAGCTCGCGCTCGCCGTCGGGCTGCGTCATCCCGACGTCTACGGCGCGGTCTTCTGCGCGTCGCCGGGCGGCGGGTACCGGCCGCCCGCGGTGCTGCCGAAGGCGCTCCCGCGCACGTACCTCGTCGGCGGCACGAACGAGCCGTGGTTCCTCGCGAACGCGACCCGGTGGGCCGACGCGCTGCGCGCCGCCGGCGCGGACGTCGTCATGGAGGAACGGACCGGCTCGCACGGCGGCGCGTTCTGGCGGGCGGAGTTCCCGCTGATGGTGACGTGGGCGTGCGCCGTTTGAGCAGGACTAGGCCATCGCGACGAGCAGGCAGCCCATCCCGACGCTGGTGAGGATCCGGCAGGCGCCCAGCAGCCGCGGTGACCGGTTCCGCTCGGCCGTCGCCCCGGCGCCGGGCGCGCCGGCCAGGGTCGCACCGAGCCGGACCGTGTGCGCCGCGAAGTACCCGGCCAGCACCCACGCGATGATCGGCACCGCGAGGCCCGTGCCGGCCCCCGCCACGGCGGTCATGCCGGGCATGCCGGCCATCTCGTGCATCCCCGCCATGTCCATCCCGGCCATGCCGGACATGTCGTGGGCGGCCGGGATGCCGAACATCGGCGGCAGTTCGGGCATCGCGACGACCATGTACAGCATCGCCGCGCCGCCGACGACGTGGTGCAGCTCCCCCGCCGGGGCCCGCCGGCGCAGGATGCGCGCGGTGAACCACACCGTGACGCCGCCGAACAGCGCGATCCACACCGGCGCGGGGAGCGGGTCCATCGCCGGCACGACCGTGACGGCCATCCCCGCGCACAGCACGAGGTGCGACGCGTGGGCCGGGCCGTCACCCCACCCGGCGGCGGGCCCGTCACGGCGGGAGAGCACCCACCGCCCGGCGTAGTACGCGGCGAGCAGGAGGAACACGACGCCGAGCGCCAGCCGCAGCGCGAACGAGGCTGTCATCGCACCACCTTTCGAGGAGATCCGCGCATAGGTCGGACGGCGGGGGCGAA
This sequence comes from Amycolatopsis sp. WQ 127309, assembly GCF_023023025.1. Taxonomy (NCBI): domain Bacteria; kingdom Bacillati; phylum Actinomycetota; class Actinomycetes; order Pseudonocardiales; family Pseudonocardiaceae; genus Amycolatopsis; species Amycolatopsis sp. WQ 127309. The sequence continues at coordinate 6,249,063 of NZ_CP095481.1, read as the reverse complement.
AAGTTCCCGGTGGCCCGGCGTCACCCCGGCCCACCCGGATGGTTACGGTGGGTGGGAGTTTCTCCCCGCGGACAGGAGGCGCCCGGAAATGCCGTCGGACGATGCCGGTTCCCCGAACACCCCGGTCGGCGTCGACCCGGACCGGGCCAGCGTCGCGCGGGTCTACAACTACCTGCTGGGCGGCAAGGACAACTACGAGATCGACCGCAAGACCGCCGACCAGCTGGCGGCGTCGATGCCGGACGTCGTCGAGGTGGCCCGCGAGAACCGGCTGTTCCTCATCCGGGCGATCCGGTTCCTGGCGCACCAGACCGGGATCACGCAGTTCCTCGACTGCGGCTCCGGGCTGCCGACCGCGGAGAACGTCCACCAGGTCGCGCAGCGGTTCGACCGGCTGTCCAAGGTCGTCTACGTCGACAACGACCCGGTGGTCACCGCGCACGGCCGGGCGCTGCTCGAGGACAACGAGCTGACCCGCTACGTCGAAGGCGACATCTTCGACCCTCGCAGCATCCTGGACCACGAGGTCGTGCGCGCTCACCTGGACTGGACTCGGCCGATCGTGTTGTCGCAGGTCGCCACCCTGCACCACCACAAGGGCGACCGCCACGCGCCGGCCGACGTCATGCGCGAGTACATCGACGCCCTGCCACCGGGGTCGCACGTGCTCATCTCGCACCTGCTCGACCCGCAGGAACCCGCGGACAGCGACGCGGCGCGCCAGCTGTCCGACGTCGTGGCCCGCGGCTCGTTGGGCGGCGCGACCTGGCGCACCCACGAGGAGATCGCCGAGCTGTTCGACGGCCTGGAGCTGATCGACCCGGGCATCGTGCCGCTCTACCAGTGGTGGCCCGACGGCCCGCGCATCAAGCCGGTCACGGTCGCGCACCGCATCATCGCCGGCGGCCTCGCCCGCAAGCCGTGACCGATCAGGGTTTCGTCCAGGCCGAACGCCGGTAGCGGCGGAACCCCGCCCGGCCGAGGTTGGCGGCGCTCACCGACCCGGCACGCGCCGTCGCGACGGCCAGCACACAGCCCGCGTCGGCCGCCACCCGCAGCCGGTGCCGCAGCAACCGCGACTGGGCGCCGCGCCCCCGGTGCGCCGGCAGGGTGGCCGCACCCCCGAGCACCGCGACGTCGCCGTGCACGGTCATCCCCGCGGCGGCGATCGGCGTCCCGCCCTCGACCAGCAGGAACCGCCGCATCGCCGGCACCCGGTGCTCGGCGGCGACGAACGCGGCGACCACGCCGGTGACCTCGTACCCGGCGAGCAGGACGTCGACGACGTCGTCGCCTTCGGTGACTCCCGGGTCGGCTTCGGGCGGCTCCCCGAGCCGTCGCACGGCCAGGAGGCGGTCCTCCGCCCGCACCAGCCCTTCGGGCACCTCGTCACCGGTCGTGAGCACGGTGGGCTCCCAGCCGGCGAGCAGGACGTCGAGCGCGGGCAGCGTCTCCGGCGTGACCCCGGAGACCGTCGACAGGAACCCCAGCGCGGGGTCGGTGGCCAGCACGGCCAGCAGCCCGCCGTCCTCCCACACCCGGAACCGCCCGGGCAGCCCGGCCGCGGTCGCCGCCGCACAGGCCAGCCCCATCCGGCGGTGCAGCGCCCGCTCCGCGTCCCCCACTTCGCTCGACACGCCTCCAGCATGCCCCGCCGACCGGGCGATCATCCGACCCGGCCCCGTCACGCGCGAAGGACCGAGCGGCTGACGCCGTTCTCCTCCGAGCACGACCCGGAGGAGAACGGCGTCGAACGGCCGTCAGGTTCCCGGGGTCACCGGGGTCTTGGACACCCCCTTGCCGCCCGTGGACGTGTTCGACGCGCCGATCACGTTCGGCTTCTTCTGTGAGACGCAGTCACTCTGGTTCGTCGCGTTGATGCCGTAGCCCGACGCGTTCGTCAGCGTGAACGTATTCTTGCTGAACGTGTTGCCGCAGCCCGCGTTCTCCCAGACGTTGTGCACCTGGAAGCCGTCCAGGTACGGGTGAGTCACCTTGTTGCCGGTGATCGTGTACTCGTCGCCCTTGACGTCGATCGTGGAGTCGCCGGAGTTCTGGTTCTTCTCCCCCGTGCCGTCCAGGGTGTTGCCGGAGATCAGGCCGTCGTGGGTGCCCTCCTTGATGTCGATGCCCTCGGCCGCGACGCCGGGGCCGATCTTGTTGTCCAGCACCTGGATGTAGTCGCCCGCGTCAGGGTTCTCGCCGCCGCCGGTGCCGTAGCACTCCCAGTTGCTGTTCGCCGAACCCAGGTAGACGCCCTCGCCGTAACCGGGCTCTTCCTTGCCGGTGTTGTAGACGGTCGAATTCTTGATCATGCCGTACGCGCTGCTCTTGCGGAAGTGCACACCCTCGTAGCCGATGTCGTGCACGCTCACGCCGTCGATCGTGACGTGGGTCGCGCCGTCGAGGACGATGCCCTTCTTCGAGTTCGTGACCGAGATTCCCTTGATGTTCCAGTAGCTCGCGCCCTGCAGCCACAGGCCGTAGCCGGTCTGGCCGGACGGGCAGTCGGTGTCACCGGGGTTGAACAGCGGGTCGTGCAGCACGGCCTTCGCGCTGCCGGTCAGGGTGATCGGCGCGGACGCCGTGCCCGGCTTCGTCGCCACGAACGCGCCGCTGTAGTCGCCGTCCGCCAGCGCGATCGTGTCGCCCGGCTTGGCCGCGGACAGCGCCGCGGACAGCTGGGTCGCGGTGGTGACGGTGATGGTCGTCGCCGCGGGGTGCACGAGCTGTCCGACCAGGCTCAGCGCCGCCAGTGTCTTGATCATCGAATGGTCCTTTCCGGACGGTCAGCTCGCCGGGATGCTCTTGAGGAACAGGGACTTCGCGGTGCTCGTCTTCGTGTCGTCGACACCGTGCCCGTTCGTGTAGTCCCGCTGCTCGTTGTGCGCCCAGTCGACGATCGGCTGGCCGCCGGCGTCGAGGTGGTGGAACTGGGTGCCGTCCCAGCCGAACTGGTAGATCTTGGTGTGGTCGGCGTAGTACGGCGTGTACGCCGCGCCCGCGGTGATCTGCTTGGTCATCGTGTTGTTGAAGAAGACGTTGCGGGGGCCCGACGAACCGGACCACTTGACCGCCTTCTGCCCGGTCGACCAGTAGATCGGGAACCAGCTCGAGTCGTCCGGCGCGTCACCGCCCTCGTCACCGCAGTGCGCGGTGCAATTGCCCGAGCGGTGGGCGTAGGACACCCGGTTGGTGTTGTTCTCGAACAGGTTGTTGCGCTCGTAGCCGCCGTGGATGTTGAAGTCCGAGTCGATGTCGTTGCCGATCACGACGTTGCCCGAGGCCGACCACTGGAAGGTGAAGTGCCGCAGGTCGCGGGTGGTGTTGCCGGCGTAGAGCGAGTCCCAGACGCGGGAGCCGCGGAAGTAGCCGTTGCCGCCCTTGCCCTTGTTCCACGAGCCGTCGAGCTCGTTGTTCACGATCTGGAGGTTCTTGGCCTCCTCGGTCACGATCGGGTGCGACCCGGTCATCGTCGAGTGGATGCCGGTGACCCAGGAGTCGGCGGCCCACTTGAACACGATGCCCTGCATGGCCAGCGACGGCGCCAGGTTGCCGTAGTTGTCCTTGGCCTGCGCTTCGGTGATGCCGGCCGGGGCCGACTGACCGAAGGTGAAGTTCTCGAAGCCGACGCCGACGATCGGGTCCGGGATCGGCGACGCCTTGGAGGCGTAGACGCTGCCGTCGATCGCCGCGGAACCGTCCGAAGTGGAGTCGACCGGCATGTCGTACTCGAGCGGCTTGTCGATGGACACGGTGTGGTTCTTGGTGTCGATCGCGGTGATGGTGAACCACTGCTGGCGCATGTGGAGGTTCTCCAGCGGCCACGTCGTCGGGTACGCGTTCATCGACTTGTAGAAGTTGATCGAGTTCGCGGCCCGCATGTTGATGAAGCCGCCGACCTTCATGTTCGTGGTCTTGGCGCTGGTGGCCAGGTAGACGGTCTTGTCCCCGGCCCGCGCCGCGAAGCCCTTGTCACCCGGCTTCTCACGCAGCTTCGCGCCCGCCTTCCAGTGCACGTTGACCGTGCCCTCGAAGATGTCCTTGCGGTTGGCCGGCGCGGCCTTGTACTCGCTGGCGTAGCTGGGGTCGACGCCCCGCGACTGCACGCGGAAGAGGCCGCGGCCCGGCCACAGCCAGCCGCCGGAGCCGTCTTCGTAGCCCATGTTGCCCTGGTCCCACTGGTCCCCGTCCGGCGTGAGCACGTCGTACTCGGTGTTCTTGTCCGGGGTGTAGACGAACTTCGTCGAGTCCGTGCCGGCGCCGCGCAGGATCAGGTAGCTGGCGTCGACGTGGATCTCGTGCGTGACGTTCAGCGTGCCGGCCGGGAAGGTGATCAGGCTCAGCTTGTCGTAGCTCGCCGAGGGCGTGCACGACGTGTGGATCTTGTCGATGGCGGCCTGGATACCGGCGGTGTCGTCGACGCCGTCGTCCGGCTTGACCTTGTACGTCGAAGCGAGCTGGGCCGCGGTGATCTTGCAGCTCGCGCTGGGGTTGACGGCGCCGGCGCCGGGCAGGTTCTGCCCGCCGCGGTAGCCGGCCTTGCTCCAGTCGTACAGCCCGGCCACGGGGGCCGCCCGGTTGCCGGCCGAGGTGTCCAGGGTGGTGAGCGCGCCGGGTCCGGGCGGGACCGCGGTGGCGATCGACGGCGACACCGCGTTGACGCCGGCCGCGATGAACGCGGCGGCGGCGATGCACGCGACTGTTTTCTTGCGTGACAAAGGAACCCTCCGATCGAGTGGTGCACGGGACAGGGCACGGGCCCTCGTGGAGACGCGGAACTCAGGCGGTGACGGGAATCCCGCGCGCCGGCCTCCTGGGGAACGCCGGCGGGACGGCGGGAACCGTCTCCGGGGACGTCGGGTACGCGGCAGACGACGGGGCTGCCGGCCGGGCGGTGACCGCCGGGCCGATCGCTGGTCTGGGCAAGGCTCCTCCGTAGCTGACTGGTTCTCACCAGGACTGCATGAAGGCGGCGTTGCCCCGAACCGTACAACGCCGGGCCGCTCTAGTAAAGATACTTTCCTAACAAAGGGTGTCCCACCGGCCACTCAGTGCAAGCCGATCTTCGCTTCCACCAGGGCTTTCCCGACGAGCGCGCGGTCGCCGTCGCGCTGCAGTACGCCGACGGCGCGCCCCCGCTGCGGGATCCCACCGGGCTCCGCATCTCCGGCGACGCCACGTTCGGCGAGGGCGCCGACTTCGAGGGGTTACCTGGGCATCGCCTGGCGCTTCCCCCACGGCGTCGGCGGCGGAACCCGGCCCGCGGGCGTCCCGGGTCGGCCACCTTCGACGGCACGTCGTTCTTCGACGGCACGGGCGGGTACGCGCCGGCGTTCCGGACCGCGACCCTGGTGACCCTAGCCGTCGAGCTGGTCTCGCAGCTGGTGCAACGTCTTGGCCAGCAAGCGCGACACCTGCATCTGGGACACGCCGACGCGGGCGGCGATCTGCGACTGCGACAGGCCTTCGAAGAAGCGCATCCGGACGATCGCCTGCTCCCGCGCCGGCAGCTTCTTCAGCAGCGGGACGAGGGTGTGGTGGTCCTCGACGAACCCGATCCCGGCGTCCGGCTCGCCCATCACCTCGGCCAGGGAGCTGCTGCCCTCGCCGTTGTTGAGCGGCTGGTCCAGCGACGACGTCTCGTAGCAGTTCGCCGCGAGGAGGCCGTCGCGGACGGTCTCGACGTCGATGCCCAGGTGGCCGGCGAGCTCGCTGGGCGTCGGGGCGCGACCCAGGTGCTGGGCGAGCTCCGTGGTGCCGCGGGACAGCCGGCCTTGCAGCTCCTGCAGGCCGCGCGGGACGCGCAGCGCCCAGCCGGTGTCGCGGAAGTGCCGGCGGACCTCGCCCATGACGGTCGGGACCGCGAAGGACAGGAAGTCCGCTCCGTGCGTGGGATCGAACCGGTCCACCGCTTTCATCACCCCGAGCCGGGCCACCTGGACCAGGTCGTCGCGGGGCTGGCCCCGGCCGCTGAACCGGGTCGCGATGTGGTCGGCGAGCGGGAGGAACTCGATGATCAGCCGCTCACGCAGCCGCGCCCGGCCGGCGTGGCCCTCGGGCAGGGCCGCCAGCTCGGCGAACAGCGGCGCACAGTGGGAGTAGTCGTCCCGCTTGCGCTCGCGGGATCGCGGGTGGTCCTGCGTGACCGGCACCGGGACGGCGACGTCCTGCTCGGTGCGGCCCGCGACCGGCGTGACGGTCGTCAAGGCGATCTCCTGTTCGTCGGGCTGCTGATACCCCCGCCACGGCGGGGCAAACCTCGTTCCGCGGTGACGGACGTCATCGTGACACTGCGGTTACGAACCGTCTCCGCCGGTAGGCCATTTGGTCCATTGTGGACGGCCTGACCGCCGGCCGGCGAACGCCGGCCGCACCCCGCGCGCCGACCCGCTAGGATCCTTGCTGATCCGTTGAAACCACAGCGGTTGTGGTGGCGGCCGCGACTCGGCCCCACGTACGCAGCAGTGGCGAACGGAGACCGGAATGGCGGACACGGAACTCACCGGCCAGCTCGACGAACTGGCCGCGTCGGCCTCGGCCCTCACCCGCGCGCTCGAGTCCGAAGACGGCGAGCAGAGCGTCCTCGACACCATCGTCACCGAAGCGGTCAACGCGTTCCCCGACGCCGACATGGCCAGCATCACCGCCATCCACCACGGCGAACCGGAGACCGCCGCGCATTCGGACCAGCGCGCCGTGGACATCGACCGGCACCAGTACGAAGCCGGCGACGGCCCGTGCCTGCAAGCCGCCGAGACCGGGCACATCGTGCGCGTGTCGCTGTCCACGGCGACGCGGGAATGGCCGGAGTTCACCGAGCACGCCACCGCGCTCGGCGTCGGCAGTTACCTCGCCGCGCCGCTGCGCGTCGACGAGACGCTCGACGGCGCGCTGAACCTCTTCGGCTTCGGCGACCACGGCTTCGCCGAAGCCGAATCGCACATGCTGAGCGTCTACACCACGCTCGTCGCGTTCGGGCTGCGCACCGTCCGCCGCTACCGCGTGGCCTTGACGGAGTGCGAGAACCTCACCACCGCCATGCGGTCACGCGCGGTGATCGAACAGGCCAAGGGCATGCTGATGGCGATCCACCGCATCGACGCCGACGACGCCATGCGGCGGCTCGTGCGCCAGTCGCAGCAGACCAACGTCAAACTGCGCGACGTCGCACACCGGTTCGTCACCACGGTTTCGGACAAGGACATCCGGGCCTGACGCCTCTCCTACCGGGGTATGAGGAAGCCGGCCCGCTTCTCGTGCCCCGGTACGGACTTCCGCTTCCCGCACGGCGGCGGCCCGGCGGCCTGCCTACTTTCGGCTCATGGACATCCGAACGGACCACCCCACTCCCCCGGGCACGCTGGTCGCCGCGTTCTTCGGCTACCTCGTGTCGACGATCTCCGCGCTGGTCGGCGCCGGGCTGCTGCTCGGCTACCGGGACGAGCTGGCGCAGGCGCTGCGCACCGCGAGCGCCGGCTCGTCCTCGGCGCACCTGACCGAAGACCAGATCCAGCGGTCGGCGACCTTCGGGCAGGCGGTGGGGATCGGGGTGCTGGTCGTGCTCGCGGTGCTGTACCTGTTCCTGAGCTTCCGGCTCAAGGCCGGCCGGAACCGGGCCCGCATCGTGCTGACGATCGTCACACTGCTGCAGGTCGCGTCCCTGGTGGCGACGTCGGGCACCGCGGTGAACTACGTCAGCACCGCGGTGTCGGTGCTCGCCCTGGTGTTGTCGTACCTCCCGGCGTCCAACACCTACATCGCGCGCGTGAAGCACGCCCGCGCCGGGTGACACCTCCCGACGTCGCCGAAGGTCAGGCGCAGCTGCCGGAATCCGTGGCGAGCACCGGGTCCTTCGCGGGACGAGCGGTGAACGGCGTCTTCTCGTGGACGCTCAGCGCGCCGTCGCGCAGCGTGTAGACGGTGCGGGTGCCCGAGTACGTCATCTGATCCACGGGGCGGCTGACGTCGTCGTTCTCGGCGGCGACGGTCGTGAACGCGCGGCCGCCTTCCAGGGGCGTGCACTGGTAGCCGAGGTGCGCGGCGACGCCGCCGCCTTCGGCGACCGAGAACGGCTGGTCGTCGGCGCCGACGACCTGGCTCAGGTTGCGGCCGTCGTAGTGCAGCACGGAGTAGAACGTCGTGTTGGCGCCGATGGACTGCGTGACGACGAGCTCGGCCCGGCCGTCACCGTTGAGGTCGGTCACCCGCGGCGCCTCGACGCCGAACCGGCTGTCGGCCGGCAGGTGGATCGACGTGTACGTGCCGTTCACCGTGGCCGAGATCAGCTGGTCGTTGTCGCCGGTCAGCTGCGCGGTCACGGTCTCGATCTCCCCGTTGCCGTCCAGGTCGGCGACGGTGGTGACCGGGGCCGGGCCGGCGGCCATGGCGGGTGCGGCGGCGGCGAAACCCAGGGCCGCGGCGAGGCCGGCGACGGTGGCGGTGCGGACGAGTCCGGTGCGGTTCATGAGATCTCCCTCCGTCTTCCGGTGATCTTTTCACCGGAAGTGCTCTCATGAAGGAAGACGGTCACGGAGCCGTCGCGTGCACCGCGGGTGCGATGTGCCACACGAACGCAACCTCGACTCGAAGGCCAGGTCAGCCCAGGGACGCGCTCGCCGCACGCAGCTCGTCCAGGGCGGCCAGGACGTACGGCGCGAACTCGCCCGCGATCTCGCGGTCGGCGTCGGACCACTCGGCGTAGGCCCGCTTGAAGGCGAGGACGCCCAGCTCGGCCGCGAGGTGGGCGATCGGGTCGGGCACCCCGCGGGCGACGAGCGCCGACGTCATGGCGGCCGCGAGACCGACGCTCTTGAGGGCGTCCCGCTCCTGCAGCTCGGCGCTGGCGGCGACGGCCGCCTTCAGCCGGGGGCCGAGCTCGCGGTTCATCGGGCCCATCGTGCTCGCCGCGCGTTCGAGGCCGGCCGCGACCGCTTCGAGCGGCGTGGCCCCCGGCGGCGCTTCGGTGATCCCCTCGGCCAGCAGCCGGCTCAGCGCCTCCTGCCCGGCCACCAGCAGGTCGCGCTTGTCCGGGAAGTAGCGGAAGAATGTGCTTCTCGTGACCCCGGCCTGCTCGGCGATCTGCGCGACCGTGGTGGCGTCGTACCCCTGCTCGGTGAAGAGGTCGACGGCAGCCAGGACGAGCCGTTCACGCGCCCCCGGTTCCCATCGTGCCATGGGGCGATCATAGGTGATGGGACTAGTGTCGCATCACTCTGGTAGTGTGATGAGACACTAGTCCCATCACTTTCTGGAGAGTCTCCATGCATGTCTTTGTCACCGGCGGCACCGGGCTGGTCGGCTCCGCCGTCGTCGCGGAGCTGCTCGGCCACGGCCACACCGTGTCGGTGCTCGCCCGCTCCGACGCGTCCGCACTGGTCGTGGAGAAGGCCGGCGCCGAGGCGGTGCGGGGCAGCATCGCCGACCTGGACGTCCTCCGCGCCGGGGCCGAGCGAGCCGACGGGGTGATCCACCTGGCCTTCAGCAACGACTTCAGCAGCGCCGAAGCCGTCGCGCAGTCGGTCGCCGAGGAGAGCGCCGCCATCGCGGCCCTGGGCGAGGCGCTCGTCGGTACCGACCGCCCGTTCGTCACGGTCTCGGGGACGCCGTGGGTGTCCGGCCGTCTCTCCACCGAGGCCGACCCGGCGCCGACCGACGGGCCGGTCGGCGGCCGCGGCCGCGCCGTCACGGCCGCCCTGGAGCTGGCCTCGCGCGGGGTCCGCAGCTCGGCCGTGCGGCTGCCGCGCACCGTCCACAACGAGGGTGACGGCGGTTTCGCCGGCCTGCTGACCCGGATCGCGCGGCAGACCGGCGTGTCCGGCTACCCGGGCGACGGCGCCCAGCGCTGGCCGGCGGTGCACGCCCTGGACGCGGCCGTCCTGTTCCGGCTGGCCCTGGAGCAGGCCCCGGCCGGGACCGCCTGGCACGCCGTCGCCGACGAGGGCGACGCGGTCCGCGACATCGCCGCGATCATCGGCCGGCGCCTGGGCCTGCCGGTCGAATCGGTGGCCGAGGAGACCTTCGGCCCGCTGGGCCCGATCTTCGCGGCCGACCAGCCCTCGTCGAGCGTCCACACCCGGGAAGCGCTCGGCTGGGAGCCGAAGCACCCGAGCCTGCTCGAGGACCTGGAGAACATCCAGGCCTGACCGGACCGGCAGCGGGACCGGATAATTGGGTCCCGCTGCCGGTACCTCACCGATCATGATGACCGGGTGAGCACCACACCCACGCTCGGTCCCGTGCCCCAGCGCGTGACCGTCGACGCCGACCAGGTCCGCCGGCTCGTCGCCGAGCAATTCCCGCGGTGGGCCGGTCTGCCGATCCGGCCCGTGGCGGACGGCGGCTGGGACAACCGGACCTTCCACCTCGGCGACACGCTGTCGGTGCGGCTGCCCAGCGCGGCCGAGTACGCCTTGGCGGTCGCCAAGGAACAGCGCTGGCTGCCGGTGCTCGCGCCGCGGCTGCCGCTACCCATCCCCGTGCCGCTGGCGGAAGGCCGACCCGGCGCGGGCTATCCGTTCCCGTGGTCGATATACCCGTGGCTCGACGGCGAGCCCGCGAGCGCGGACCGGATCGCCGCCCCCGTCCGGTTCGCGGCCGACCTCGCCGATTTCCTGGTGGCGTTGCGGAGCGTCGACACCACGGACGCGCCGCGGCCGGGCAAGCACAACTGGTTCCGGGGCGGCACCCTGCGCACCTACGACGAGTCGGCCCGGCGCGCGCTCACGAAGCTGGCCGGCCACGTCGACGTCGACCTGGCCGGCGAGATCTGGCAGACCGCGCTGGCCGCACACTGGGACGGCGCGGAGACCTGGTTCCACGGCGACGTCGCCCCGGGGAACCTCTTGCTGCGAAACGGAAAGCTGGCGGCGGTCATCGACTTCGGCACCTGCGGCGCCGGCGACCCGGCCTGCGACGTGGCCATCGCGTGGACCCTGCTGACCGCCGACGGCCGCCGGTCGTTCCGCGAGCGGCTATCGCTCGACGACGCCGAGTGGGCGCGCGGCCGCGGCTGGGCACTGTGGAAGACGCTCGTGACGTGCGCCCAGACCTGGGGCCGCGACGACCGCGAAGCCGTGAACGCACGTCACGTCTTGGGCGAGATCGTTGCCGAGTACCAGCCCTAGGACCGCTTCATCCCGACACCGCCGACAGCGAGCCGTTGTGCTGGGCGGGGGGCGCGCAAGGACGGGCCGTCGGGCCACCAGTCCTGCAGGCGTACCAAGCCCGGGTCCAGCAGGTCGAAGCCGGTGAACAGGCGCTCCACACCCGTTTCGGTGCGGCAGCGGACCGGCCGGTGGCAGCGGGACTCCCACGTGCGTTCGATCGCGCGCGGGGTGACGCCCGCCCCGGTGGGTTCCGCCCAGCAGCTCAGGGCCAGCACCGATCCCGGTGGCAGCAGTGCTCGGTAGCCGGCCAGGGCCGCGGCCAGACGGGCGTCGTCCGGCTCGTGCTGGACGCCCGTGGTCAGCAGTACGGCGACCGGGCGGGTGAGGTCGAACGCCGTGCTGACCGTCTCGTGGCCCAGCAGGTGCCACGGCTCCAGGTGGTCGGCGCGCACCACCGCGGTGTTGTCGTTGTCGTCGAGCAGCGCGCGTTCGTAGCTGAGCACGAGGCTGTCGGTGTCGGTGTAGATCACCTTCGCGTCGGGGTTCGCCCGCTGCGCGGTCTGGTGCGTGTTGTCCTGCGCGGTCGGCAATCCCGCGGCCAGGTCCAGGAACTGGTCGACGCCGCGGGTGGCGAGGTGGCGGACGACCCGCACGTGCCACGCCCGGGCCGCGCGCAGCAGGTCGGTGAAACCCGGCGCGGTCTCGTCCAGGTCGCGCAACGCGGCGCGATCGGTGGCGTAGTTGTCGTGGCCGCGCAGGGCCGCGTCACGAATGCGGGCCGGTGACGCGACGTCCTGGTCCCACCAATAACCTGACCACACATCCGGGTCGACTGCGAGAGTCACGCCACCTCCGGATCGGGACCACATTCACCTGGGCTGGCAGTTTAACCACTTTGGTAACTCCTGTGACCACATCGGGGGCTACACGAAAGCATGGTCCGTAGCAGGCGGTGAACCACTGGCTGTGGGTCACCGCCCGCCGAGCGGTCGGGCGATGCGGCCGTTCAGGTAACGCGACCGGCCACAGCCGGTCACCGCACCGGCTCCACCATGCTTTCCAGGTTCTCGCGGGCGATCCGCTTGCGGAACTCCCCCTCGTAGGACGCGTCCCCGGAATCGTGCATCGTCTCGGTCATCCGGACCGCGGCCGTCTGCCGCGCCCACGTGTGATCGAGACAGGTTTCGGAATAGCGGTCGAGCAGGCTCGGATCGTCCTTCTCGATCTGCTGCACGACGGCGCGGGCGAGCACCTCGGCGTCGTGCAGGGCGAGGCTCATCCCTTCCGCGCTCATCGGGGAAATGAGGTGCGCGGCGTCCCCGAGGAGGTGGAGCCGGCCGTAGCGCATGGGGCTGAACACCACCCCGCGCAGCGGCACGACCTGCTTGCTCGTGATCGGCCCGCGGACCGCCACGGGTTCCCCGAACCGGGTGCCCAGTTCGGTCCAGACGCGCTCGTCCGGCCAGTCGCCGGCGGTGTCGGTGAGCGGGCACTGCAGGTAGACGCGGCTCGCGCGCGGGCCGCGGGTGATCCGCGCGGCGAAACCGCGCGAGTGCACCGCCAGCACGGCCGGCGGATCCGCCGGCACCTCGGTCAGCACCGTCAGCCAGGCGTACCCGAACTCGTGGGTGTGGCAGGTGAGGACGTCGGCGGGCACGGCCGTCCGGCTGACGCCGTGGTAGCCGTCGGCTCCGGCGACGACGTCGCAGCCGAGCACCTTCGCCGCACCCGACGCGTCCCGGTAGCGCACCCGGGGCGACTCGGTGCCGATGTCTTCCAGCGCAACGTCTTCGGCCTCGAAGCGCAGGTCGCCGCCGTCGCGCAGGAACACCCGGATGAGGTTCCGGACGAGGACCTGCTGGGGGCAGAACGCGCCGTCGGCGTCGTCGTCGAGGTCATCCCTCTTCCACCAGCGCGTTTCCCCGTCGATCAGCAGCGGCATCCCCGCGTCGGACGATTCGTGGCTCGTGCTGCCCTCGACGACCTCGTCCAGACCCCATTCCCGCAGCACGCGCACCCCTTGCGCGTCGAGGGACCCGGCCCGCTGCCGGTGCTCGACGTGCTCACGGCTGTGCTTCTCCAGGATCACGCAGCCGATTCCGCTGCGCAGCAGGAAGTTCCCGAGGGCGAGCCCGGCGACTCCGCCGCCCACGATCGCCACGGTGGTGTGCTCTTCGGTGTTGGTCATGGCACCACCGTGGCCCCGGACGCGCGGGCCGACCACCGGTATCCGGTCAGCCAGTACCGGAAACCCGCCAACCTCAGACGCCGTGCTCCTGGAGGCCGGCCTGGTAGCGGCCCGGCGTCTGGCCGACGACGGCGGTGAACGCCTCGATGAACGTCGAGGGGTTGGACCAGCCGCACGCGATCGCGGTGTCGGTGACCGACTGCCCGCCCGTGAGGTGGGCCAGGGCGTGGTGGATGCGCAGGATGGTGCGCCAGCGGTGGAAGCCCATGCCGAGGTCGGCGTGGAACAGCCGGCTGAGCGTGCGCTCGCTCGCCCCCGCGGCGCGGCCCAGCTCGGCCAGCGTCGCGGTCCGGCCGGGATCGGTGCGCAGGAGATCGGTGACGACGCGCAGCCGGTCGTCACGCGGCTCGGGCAGGTGCAGGGACTGCTCGGGCGGCTCGCCGAGCTCGTCGAGCACCACCGCGCGCAGCCGCTTCTCGGCCTCGGGCGTCCGCCCGGCCGGGCCGGTCAGCGTCAGGAGGACCTCCCGCAGCAGCGGGCTCACGGCGAACACGCTGGGGTGCGCCACGAGCCCGCCGCACTCCGCGGCCGGGATGGCGACGAGCCGGGCGTCGGTCCGGCCGTAGAAACGGTGGGAGTGCGCGAACCCCGGCGGCGTCCACGTCACCCGGCTGGCCGGCGCCACCCACGTCCCCCGCTCGGTCGTGGTGGCCAGCGCACCGGCGGCGGCGTACACGAGCTGGCCGTCGGGGTGGGAGTGCGCGTCGAGGTGGTAGCCGTGCGGAAGCCAGCCGCCACCGCGTGGCGTCGGCTCTCCCGGCTTCGCAGGCGGCTTCGGGGCTTGGCGGGTTTCCGGCATCGGACGTCAGTTTACCGCCGGTCCAGGGGGTAGCCGCGAAGGTTGACCTCCGTGCCCATCGGCGGCTCCTGACCGTCCACAGTGCACAGCGCCAGGTCCACCGCACCGCCCGAGACGTGCGGGGCCACCTTCACCGCGGACGCCGCCACCGGAGCGGGCCGGTGGGCCGTGAAGGCCTCCTTCCCGGCTGTAAGAGCCGGGAAGGAGGCCTTCACGGCTTTCAGGGAGTGACGTCCTCGCCGGGTGTCACATTTCGGGGGGATCTGTCACCGGGAATCGCGCCTGGGGGCATTTCCGGCGCGATTCTTCCTCATCGGGGGTCGAGTTCGTCCGTCAGCGCGGCGTCGACCTTCGCCGCGGCTCGACGCAGCGTCCGGCGAGCCGCGGCCAGCAACCCCACGGCGGCCAGTGTCGCGACCATCGCCCAGGCGCTGCCGTCGTCGTCGGCCGGGACCACCGCGAACGTGACCAGGGAAAGCAGCAGCCAGCGATTCCGGTCACCCGCCCGGATCCGCGGCCGGCGGGGAGCGTGGTCGCGCGCGATCGACTGCGCCTGCCCAGGTACACCCATCGATTCTCGGCCTCCCGTCGGCGATCCACGCGCCCCTCGGCGTCACGGATCGCAGTCGTCTGACCCCCGAACAGTCGATCTGCCCGACAAGAGAGTTACAGATTTTTCTGTTTTTGACTCAGCGCAATCATCGATTCAGTCGAATGAGTGAAGAAACCGTCTTGTTCTCTCTAAGTCAAAAACTTTTTCACTTTTCGCCGGGCGCTTCCTCGTCCGGCGGGGCGAGCCCGCGGTCGAGCGGGTGGGTCGAGGTGATCTCGGGCTCCACCGAGGGCGGCGCGAGGCCGCGGTCCAAGGTCCGCTCTTCGGTCTGGTTCTCGTCTTCGGCGGGCAGCCGCCCGCGGTCTTCGCCATCGTTCGTCATGGCGGCGGAGTACCCGGAATCCGCCGCGTTATCCGGCGGCCGGCCCTCGGACCTGCGGCGATCACGCGTCGAAGCGGAAGTACACCGTCCGGTGGTAGTCGCCGGCGCCCGCGTTCGGGCGGCTCTCCGGGCCCAGCGACGCGACGCCGTGGAACTTGTTGCCGATCGGCGCGATGCCGTCGAGCAGGGAGAGGTTGCCGGCCGGGTAGGTGACGACCGCGTTCTGCGGGTCGGGTCCCACCGCCGGGGTGAACAGCCGCAGGAAGAGGCCCTCGTCCGCGGCGACCACCGTGACCGCGCCTTCGGTGGTATCGAGCACCGCCCAGCAGGTCCGGGCGTGGTAGCCCGTGAACTCCGGGTAGCCGAACCCGCTCGCCCCGGTCGCGGTGTTGTTGTACGGCTTGCTCCAGACGTCGGGCTGAACGCCGCGCAGCCGGTTCTTGTAGACGCGGTAGGGCCCGTCGCCGAGCCAGGTGAGGCCTCGGACGCATCCCTCGGGGTAGTCGAAGTTCACGCCGAGGTGGTCGTGGTCGCCGGTGGCGCGGTAGCGGTACTCCAGCCGCAGCCAGCCGTTGGCGTCCAGCCGCCAGCGCACCGACGTCAGGTCGCCGGTGTAGTCGGCTTGGACGACCCACCCGGTGCCGTCGCGGAAGTGGCTGAACGCGGTCAGCGCGGCCGTCCCGCCGGCCGGGGCGGGACCGTTGCCGAGCGACACCGGTGCGCTGCCGCGGCGCACGCCGGTGAGCCGGCCGCTGGATTTGCCGACGGTGACCCGGGTGGCGCCGGCGACGAGCGTGACGTCGGTGGCGGTCTCGGCCGCGGTGACACTGCCGGTGGTCGCCGGCTTGACCAGGCGCGCGGCGAAGTCCGGCGCCTTGCGGATCCGCCACGTCCAGCCGGCGACGTCGCGGCCGGTCGCGTCGGTCACGCTCAGCCGCAGCGCGTCGGCGCCGGTCCAGTCGGCGGGCAGGCCGAGCGTCACCGCGCCGGTGGCGCCCGGGGCGACGTCCGGTGCGCCGGCCTGGCCCTGGGCGAGCACCTGATGACCGGGGCCCGCGCCGGGCGCGGGGAACGCGAGCAGCTGCCAGCCGAACCGGCACGTCCGGAGGTTCGTGAAGTCGTACCGGTTGACGAGCTTCACGGTCTTGTCGAACGACGCCGGGAACACCGTGTCGTAGTAGCCGGGACTGGCCAGCTGGACCGGCGACCAGATGTCCTTGATCGTGAAGAAGCTGCCTTCCTTCTCGCGGTACGGGCCGAGGATGCCGTCGGGGGCCCGGCTGCCGTTGGTGTCGAGGGCGCCGCCGCGGTCGTCGCGCGCGACGCTTTCGTCGACGAGCGCCCAGATGAACCCGCCCGCCGAGCGCTGGGCGCCGCCCATGAGCTTCCAGTAGTCGTTCAGCCCGGCGCCGGCGCCGCCGTCGTAGAGCCCGTGCAGGAACTCGGTCGGCATGAAGACCGTGGTGCCGGCGGCCTTGGTCGCGGTGCTGCTGTAGGTCTGGTAGTGGCTGGTGTCGACGCCGCTGAAGGTCGTCCACGGGTGCAGCACCGCCCGCCGCTGCGGGTCGTACTGGCCGAAGTCGTCGTCCAGCGCGGTGTTCCAGCCACCCTCGTTCCCGTTGTCCCAGAACAGGATCGACGGGTGGTTGACGTCGCGCCGCACCAGGGCCGCGACCAGCGGCGCGCCGACGCCCTCGTCGTAGTGGTGCTGCCAGCCGGTCAGCTCGTCCAGGACGTAGAGGCCGAGCTCGTCGCAGAGGTCGAGGAAGTACGCGTCCGGCGGGTAGTGCGACATCCGGACGGCGTTCATGTTCATGTCCTTCATCAGCCCGATGTCCAGCCGGGCGAGCCGGGGACTCGACGCACGGCCGGACGTCGGCCAGAAGGTGTGCCGGTTCGCTCCTTTGAGGACGATCCGCTTCCCGTTGACGTAGACGCCGTCGCCGGCGCGGACCTCGATCGTGCGGAACCCGAAGCGCTCGACGGTGCTGTGCCACGGCACCCCGGCGGAACTCGCGAGCGTCAGCTCGACCTGGTGCAGGTTCGGTGTCTCGGCCGTCCACAGTGCCGGCTGGGCCGCGGCGGTGGTCAGCGACGCGCCGGTCGCGCCGCTCGCCACGGCGACCGAAAAGGCGCCGCCGACGGCCGTGCCGTCGAGCCGGCGCAGCTGGGCCGACACCCGGCCCGCCGCGCTCACCCCGGCGAGCGTGACCTGGGCGGTGAAAGTCCCGTCGGCGCGGGCGTCGATCGCGACGCGATCGATCCGCGCGGCCGGGTAGGCCTGCAGCGACACCGGCCGGAAGAGCCCGCCGAAGTTCCAGAAGTCACCGCGGCGCTCGGCGTCGTTCACCGAGTTGTCGGCCGACTCCTTGCTGACGGTCACCTCGAGCAGGTTCGGCTCGCCGAGCCGCAGCAGGGCCGTCACGTCGTAGCGGAAGCGGTAGAAGCCGCCCTGGTGCACCGGTCCCGCCGAGACGCCGTTGACCCGCACGTCGGCGTCGGTCATGGCGGCCTCGAACACCAGGAAGATCCGGCGCCCGGCCCAGGACGCCGGCGGCGTGAACGAGTGCCGGTAGTGGCCCTTCTCCGCCGGGACGAGGTCTCCGCCGTAGTGGTAGCTGCCGAAGCCGTGGCACTCCCAGTTGGACGGCGTCGGGATCGTGGCCTGCTCCCCCGCGCGCCGGCCGGCCGTGACCTGGAAGTCCCAGTCGACGGTGTGGTCGGCGTCGCTGCCGGTCAGCAGCATCGTCTCGGTCACCGGGCCCGCGAGCGCCGCGCCGGTTCCGGTCGCCGACGCGGCTCCGGACGTCGGCAGTCCCGCGGCGGCCACACCGGCCGCGCTGATCGCCAGCGCGCGGCGACGGCTGAGTTCCACCAGGCCTCCCGAAGTCCGATCTGATATATGACACACCGTACAACGGTAACCACCGACCAAGCGGACAAGCCGCCGGACAAGTCTTGACGTCCGGTCGCGGGCGCACGACAGTGGTGCGGCACTCCGCACCCTCCCCGCGGTCTCCGGCCGATCCCCCGTGAAAGGTAGGAGAATGTTCTCCTCGAACGTCCGCAGGCGACTGCGCCTCGGTGTCCTGACCGCGGTGATCGCCGCCGCCGCGGTGGTCGCGCCCACCGCCACCACCGCGACCGCGGCCACCGGCTCGACCGTGGTCGGCGTGGCCTCCGGGCGCTGCCTGGACGTCGTCGGCAACAGCACCGCGGCGAAGACGCGCGTCAACATCTACGACTGCAACGGGCAGGCCAACCAGGGCTGGACGTTCACCTCGGCGGGCGAGCTGCGGGTCTACGACGGCACGATGTGCCTCGACGTCGCCGGCGCGAGCACCACCTCCCCGGCCGACGCGCAGATCTACACCTGCAACGGCGGCGCCAACCAGAAGTGGCGGATCGGCACCGACGGCACGATCACCGGCGTGCAGTCGGGCCTCTGCCTGGACGTCACCGCGGCGGGCACCGCGAACAGCACCCTGGTCGGGCTGTGGACCTGCAACAACGGCGGCAACCAGAAGTGGCGGACGTCGCTGGCCGCCGACACCCAGCCGCCGAGCGTGCCGGGCAGCCCGCGGGTGAGCGACCTGGTCTGCGACGCCGTGACGTTCTCGTGGAACGCGGCCACCGACAACGTGGGCGTCGCGTTCTACGACGTCTACCACGACGGCCAGCTGATGAAGTCGGTGAGCGGGAGCACCCTCTCGACCAGCCTCACCGTCGTCGGCGGCGTGACCTGGGGCCTGTACGTGAACGCCCGCGACGCCGCGGGCAACGTCTCGCAGGCCAGCACCACCGTGCCGATCACCCCGCCGCAGTGCCAGCCGGACACCCAGGCGCCGAGCGCGCCCACGAAGCTGACCGGTTCCGCGTCCGGCACGACGGTGACCCTGAACTGGACCGCGGCCACGGACAACATCGGCGTCCGGGCCTACGACGTCTACCGCGGCGGCGCCAAGGTCGGCACCGTCACCGGGACGGCCACCGCGCCGCCCGCGACCACCTTCGTCGACAGCGGGCTGGCGGCGAACACGAGCTACTCGTACTACGTCGTCGCGCGGGACGCCCAGGCGAACGTGTCGGCGCCCAGCGCGTCCACGACCGTCACCACCGGCGCGGCTTGCGGCGCGTCCGTGTGCACCGTGACGCAGATCGCCACCGACACCGACATCCCGTGGGGCCTGGTGACGCTGCCGGACGGCACGATCCTCTACACCCGGCGCGACGCGCACGACATCGTCCACCTGAACCCCGCCACCGGGGCCAAGACCACCGTGGGCACCGTCCCCGGCGTCGACAACACCGACGGCGAAGGCGGCCTGCTCGGCCTGGCCGTCGCGACCACGTTCGCCAGTGACCACTGGCTCTACATCATGCACACGTCGCCGTCCGACAACCGGATCGTGCGGATCAAGCTGGAGAACGACAAGCTCACCACCAGTTCGGAGCAGGTCCTGCTCAGCGGGTTGCTGCGCAACAAGTTCCACAACGGCGGCCGGCTGCGCTTCGGCCCCGACGGCAAGCTCTACGCCAGCACCGGCGACGCCCAGAACGGCGACAACGCGCAGAACAAGACCAGCCTCAACGGCAAGGTCCTGCGCTTCAACCCGGACGGCAGCGTGCCCTCGGACAACCCGTTCGGCAACCAGGTGTGGAGCTACGGCCACCGCAACCCGCAGGGGCTCGCGTTCGACTCCCAGGGCCGGTTGTGGGAGCAGGAGTTCGGCAACGCGATCATGGACGAGACCAACCTGATCACCAAGGGCGGCAACTACGGCTGGCCGGCGTGCGAGGGCACCTCCGGGACGTGCGGCACCGCGGGCTTCATCGCGCCGAAGCGCACGTACCCGACGGCGGACGGCTCCTGCTCCGGCATCGCCATCGTCCGCGACGTGCTCTACGTCGCCTGCGAACGCGGGACCCGGATGTACCGCGAGGTGATCAGCGGCAGCGACCTGACGAACGTCCAGGCATACTTCAACGGCACGTACGGGCGGTTGCGCACGGTGGAACCCGCACCCGGCGGCGGCCTGTGGCTGACGACGACGAACAACGGCGACAAGGACAGTATTCCCGACAACAGCGACGAGAAGATCTTCCACGTCGTTTTGGGTGAATAGCCCCGCCCGAACTCTTTCGCAATGGCAACTATCCCCGATAACCTGCTGACCGACCGTCGAGAAAAGGAGCCTCGTGACTTCAGCAGGGCACGCGCCGGACCTTCTGTCTCCGGAGTTCGCCGCCGATCCGTACGCCGCCTACGACGTCATGCTCGAGCATTCGCCGGTGATCTGGCACGAGGGAATGCAGAGTTACGTCATTTCGCGCTTCGAGGACGTGTCGCGCGCCTTCAAGGAAGGCGTGTTCACCACCGAGAACTACGGCTGGCAGCTGGAACCCGTGCACGGCCGGACCATCCTGCAGATGAGCGGCCGGGAGCACTCGATCCGGCGCGCCCTGGTGGCGCCGGCGTTCCGCGGCAACGAGCTGGAGCAGAAGTTCCGCCCGGTGATCGAACGCAACTCGACGCAGCTCATCGACGTCTTCCGCGGCCGCGGCTCGGCCGACATCGTGACGGACTACGCGCGGCACTTCCCGATCAACGTGATCGTCGACATGCTGGGTCTGGACCAGAGCGACCACGCCCGGTTCCAGCGGTGGTACAGCGCGATCATCGCCTTCCTCGGCAACCTCAGCCAGGACGAGGCCGTCACCGCGGCCGGCCTCGAGACCCACGACGAGCTCGCCGCGTACATGATCCCGATCATCCGCGACCGCCGCGAAAACCCCGGTGACGACCTGCTTTCCGCGCTCTGCGCCACGGAAGTCGACGGCACCACGATGAGCGACGAGGACATCAAGGCGTTCTGCAGCCTGCTGCTGGCCGCCGGCGGCGAGACCACGGACAAGGCGATCGCCAGCCTGTTCCGGAACCTCCTGGAGCACCCGGAGCAGCTCGACGCCGTGCGCGCGGACCGCGACCTGATCCCGAAGGCGTTCGCCGAAACCCTGCGCCACACCCCGCCGGTGCACATGATCATGCGCCAGCCCGCGGAAGACGTCGAGATCGGCGGCGAGAAGATCCCGGCCGGCAGCACGGTGACCTGCCTGATCGGCGCCGCCAACCGCGACCCGCGCCGCTTCGCGAACCCGGGCGCGTTCGACATCTTCCGCACGGACCTGCCGACCGAGACAGCGTTTTCCGCGGCGGCGAGCCACCTGTCGTTCGCACTGGGCCGGCACTTCTGCGTCGGTGCGCTGCTGGCGAAGACGGAGATCGAGGTGGGCGTCAACCAGCTGCTGGACGCGATGCCGGACGTCCGGCTCGCCGAGGGCGCGGAACCGGCCGAGCGAGGCGTCTTCACCCGGGGACCGGCGTCGGTGCCGGTGACGTTCACCCCGGCGTAGATCGCGGGCCGGTTAGCCTGCGGTGGTGACCGTTCCCGACCGCGAGCAGGTGACGCGCACCTGGACCGAGCTGATCTCCGGGGCCGTCACCAGGGCCGCCGCGCACGCCTGGGCCGTGCGGTGGGTGGAGGACGAGCCGGAGCGCGTCACCGATCCGATGACCGGGAGCGCGCTCCTGCACCTGCACGGCTTCGACCAGGCCTGCACCGCCCCGGCGGCGGCCAGTCGAGCCAGCCCGCCGCCCGCCGACCCCCGTTGTCCGTGAAGGCCTCCTTACCGGCCATAAGAGCCGGTAAGGAGGCCTTCACGGACTTGCGAGCAGGAGCGACGGCAGGGTCACCACGTCGCCGGGCCGGCGACGTGGACCGGGGTGAAGACCACCGGCAAGCTCTCCAGGCCGCGCATCCACACCGACGGCCGCCACACCAGTTGCTCGGCCGGGACGGCCAGTTCCAGGTCCGGGAGGCGGTCCAGCAGTACCTCGACCGTCGTGCGGGCGATGACCTCGGCCACTTCCGGTGCGGGGTAAGGACATCCGTGCTCGCCGTGGCCGAAGGACATGTGCGCGTGGTTGCCCAGTGCGCCCGATGCCGCGTCCGGGCGGGCGTGCGGGTCGGCGTTGCCCGCCGCCAGGCCGAGGACCACCAGGTCGCCCTGGCGGACGCGGACGCCGCTCAGCACCGTGTCGCGCGTGGCGAAGCGGCCGATGAAGTTCTGCGTGGGCGTGTCGTGCCACAGGACCTCGTTGAGGGCCTGGCCGACACTCCCCCGGCCGCCCGACAGCGTCATCGCGAAGCGGCTGTCGGTCAGCATCAGCCGGATGGTGTTGCCGATCCAGTTGGCCGTCGGCTGCTGGGCCGCCGCGGTCACCACCAGCAGGTCCTGGACGACCTCGTCGTCGGTCAGGTTCGCCGGGTCCTGCATCATGGCCGTGGGCACGTCCGCGCCCGGCTGCTGGTGCTTCACCGCCACCAGGCGCGCCATCGCCTCCTGGACCCGGCCGTACGCGGGCAGCGCCTCGGGGCCGACGTCCAGCGACAGGGCGACGTCCCGCACCAGCGCGGGCGCCTCCGAGTCGGGCATGCCGTACATCTTCGCGATCGCGAGCAGCGGCGCCTGCTGGGCGAACCGGGCGATCAGGTCGGCTTCGCCGGAACCCGCGAACTCGTCGATCAGCCGGTCCGCGATGCGCTCGCAGTGGGCGCTGAGGTCGAACTGGTCGACCGCCGACAACGCGTCGCCGATCGCGCCCGCCCGCCGACGGTGCTCCGCGGCCTCGGTGAACATCACCGACGGGTTGTGCATCACGTACGGCAGCAGCGGCCAGTCGTCGGGGACGTTGCCCCACTGGTTCCAGCGGCGGCTGTCGCGGGCGAACAGCTGCGAGTCCTGGCACACTTGGTGGATCTCGCGGTAGCCGGTCAGCAGCCAGGCCGGGATGTCGCCGTCGAGCAGGACCGGGACGACACCGCCGTACTGGCGCCGGATCCGGGCGTAGAGCGCGGCGGGATCCTTCTGGAACTCGGGCCCGTACAACCGGACGCGGTCCGCCGCGGGGATCGTGTCCGCCGGGGTGCTGGTCTGGAAACCGGTCACGATGCGCCCTCCCGGACTGTGGACAGGGTGTAGAGGTGGTCGACGAGCGAGATCAGCACCTGCTTGGCCGAGTCCCGGTCGCGGGCGTCGCAGTCGACGAGCGGCACCTCGTCGGGCAGGTCGAGCGCGGCGCGGACGTCGTCGAGGGTGTGCTTCGGCGGCCCGAAGTTGTTGCGCGCCACGATGAACGGCGTCCCGTGGTGCTCCAGCCGGTCGATCGCGTACCAGGACTCGGCCAGCCGGCGGGCGTCCACCAGGACGACGGCGCCGAGGGTGCCGGCGAAGAGGCTGTCCCAGAGGAACCAGAACCGTTCCTGCCCCGGCGCGCCGAACAGGTAGAGCACCAGCTGCTCGTCGAGGCTGATCCGGCCGAAGTCGAACGCCACCGTGGTCGTCGTCTTGGCCTGCACCCCGCGGGTGTGGTCGACGCCGATCCCGGCCTGCGTCATCGTCTCTTCGGTGCTCAGCGGCCGGATCTCGCTGACCGACCGGACCATGGTCGTCTTCCCGACGCCGAAGCCGCCGACGATGACGATCTTCAGGCCGTCGGTCGCGGTGTCGGCCAGGGGCAGCCGTTCGTCTTGTTCAGAGATTGCGGAGTCCAACGAGCACCTTCTTGAGGAATTCCGAGTCGGAGGTCCGTCCCGCGGCCTGGGCCGACGACGGATGTCGGGCGGACACCTTGCCCGTGGCCAGCAGGTCCGCGAGCAGAATCTTGATCACACTCACCGGTAGCGCCAGATCGGACGACAGCTCGACGACGGACGTCGGCTTCGCCGCGATCTCGAGGATCCTGACGTGCTCGGACTGCATGCCCGCCGACGGCTGCGACTCCCGGACGATCAACGTGACGAGATCGAGGTCGATGTCGTCCGCGCTGCTGCGCCCGCCCGTGACCGTGTAGAGCCGGTCCGGGTCCTCCCCGTCGAGCGCCGAACGCGTCACGAAGCCGGGTGGTCAGCCGCCGTGAAGCGCGGCGGGGCGGTGAAGACCGAGCCGATCTGTTCCACCAGCTCGTCCATGTTGTGGCCGATCAGGCCCACGTCGGCGTCCTCGGTGGCGATCACGGCCAGGTGCGAGCCGACACCCGCCTCCACGATGAAGAGGATCCCGCCGTGGAACTCGGTCATCGAGTTCCGCACGCCACCGGTGCCGTCGCCGAACTCGACCGACGCGCCGTGCGCCAGCGCCTGGACGCCGGCGGCGATCGCGGCCAGCTGGTCGGCGCGGTCGACGGTGAGGCCCTGGGTGTGGCAGAGCTTCAGGCCGTCACGGGACAACACGAGCGCGTGACACGCGCCGGCCGTGTTGCCGACGAGGTTCTCGAGGAGCCATTCGAGGCTCTTGTCCGAATCAGTCATCGAATCCGGGGACCGGGCTGGCGGGTCCCCACGCTCCAATCTGGCGGGGTGCGGGTGTTCGGGGAGAGCGACGGGTCACGCGTCTTCGCCGGTGTCCGCCGGGGCGGCGTGGCGCGACGGCGCGGCACTGCCGCTGCGCCGCTGCTGGAAGGCCCCGAACCGGGAACCGGTGTCCCGCTCGGCCCGGGCGGTGCTCGGCGTGGGCGACGGCGGCCGGCGCGACGCGGCGGTCAGCGTCTGCCCGCGCGAGCGCCGCGGCAGCTCGGACGGCTCGGCCAGGTCGCCGGTGATCTCGTGGCTCGTGTCGTCGGCGGGCCCGGGCCACGCGACGGCGGCGGAATCGTCGGCCTCCGGCACCGTTTCCGGCCGGGGCTGCGTGATCAGCTGCGTCGGAATGCGCATGACAACACCGATCCCCCCACGCGAAGACGGCCGGAAGAAGACGTGCAGCTGGTGCTTGCGGGCCAGGCAGCCCACGACCGCCAGGCCGAGGCGCGTGCCCGACATCGAGGTCAGGTCGAGCGGCTGGTCGAGCGACACCGCGCGCTCGGCGCGGACGAGGGCCTGCGCCTTCATCCCGAGGCCGCCGTCCTCGATGGTGATGACCGCGCCGTTGTGCAGATCTTCCACATAAACGTGCACTTCTTCGGACGGCGCCGAGAACTTCGTCGCGTTGTCCATGAGTTCGGCGAGCGCGTGCATGACGTCTTCCGCGGCGTAACCGACGACGGCCACCCCGCTCGCGGAATGCACCCGGACCCGCTGATAAGCGCCGATGCGGCCGAGTGCGCCGCGCAGGATGCTCTCCATCCGGATCGGTTTCGTCCAGCGGCGGCCCGAGCGCGCGCCGGTGAGCACGGCGATGCTGTCGGCCAGCCGGCCCGCCTGCGCCGTGCTGTGGTCCACTTTCAGGAGGTCGCCGAGCATCGCGTCGGACGACCGGTTCTCCATCTCCCGCAGGTCCCCGAGGGTGCTGGTCGCCAGCGCCTGCAGCCGGCCCGCGGCGTTCGCGCAGGCGGCGGTCGCGGCCGCGCGCCGGCGTTCCCCGACGGCGATCTCGTCGACCACCAGCCGCAGGACGCGCTGGTGGAGTTCGTCGGCCGGGCGCGGGACCTCGGCGAGCACGCTGTCCGCGGGCGCGCCGCCACGCAGCCGCCGGACCGCGTCGGGCACCGTCTGCTCCAGCAGCCGGGCCAGTTCACCGTCGCTGTACCGGACGAACTCGCGGGCCTGCTGGGCCTCGTCGAGCGCGGTCCGCGTCTGCCCCGCCGCGTGCGCGACCTGATCGGTGCGGCGCAGCGCGAAGAACACCGCGACGCACGCGACGATCCCGGTCAGCCCGCCCGCGATGGCGATGACAATCCCCTGACCACCGGAAACCGACAGGGATATCCACGTCCAGATCGCCGCCACGACGACCGCGGTGACCACTACCCCGATTACGGCCCGGCCGACTGACTCGCGTTCTTCCCGATGCTGTGCGGGCGGTCGTTCCGACATCGCTCCACTTCCTCGAGTCCGATTGGTGCCCGAACAGTACTCGGTTTGCCGACCGAGATCACGGGTCGGTTTCGGTGCGCCTACAACGGCGGCGACACTAACGCCGCCGTCGCGGGCCGGGCAGCGCGGGTCCCGATTTTTCCGGGCGATCCCCGGCCCTTACTCGAATTCCGCCGGATCCGCAAGGCTCGTGGCAGCCAATGCGTATCGGCGACTTCTCCGGGAAAGGCGTGTCGGCGTCGTGTCGGGGCCGTGTCGGTGGGACCGCGCACGCTCGGTGGCAATTCGCACCACCGTCACCGAAGGAGCACCCCATGCGCACTCCCGTCACGATCGTCGGCGCCGGACTCGGCGGCCTCATCCTGGCCCGGGTCCTGTCCCGGCACGGGATCCCGGCCACGGTCCACGAAGCGGAAGCGTCACCGACGGCCCGCGCCCAAGGCGGGATGCTCGACATCCACGACCACAACGGACAGCGCGCTCTCCGGGCGGCCGGCCTGATCGACGAATTCCGCGCCATCGTCCTGCCGGGCCGCGAAGCGATGCGGGTCGTCGAGACGGACGGGACCGTGCTGTACGACAAGGCCGACGACGGCACCGGCGGCAGTCCCGAAGCGCAGCGCGCCGCGTTGCGGCAGCTGCTGCTCGATTCGCTCCCGGCGGGCACCGTCCGGTGGGGCCACCGGGTCGACGGCGTGCGCGCCCTCGGCGAAGGCCGTCACGAACTCACCTTCGCCGACGGCACCACCGACGTGACGGACCTGCTCGTCGGCGCGGACGGCGCGTGGTCGCGGGTCCGGCCGCTGCTCACCGACGTCACGCCCGAATACGCCGGGAACGCGTCGATCGAGACTTTCCTGTTCGACGCCGACAACCGGCACCCGGGGGTCTCGAAAGCCGTCGGCGACGGGGCGTTGATGGTGTTCGACAAGAGCGCGAGCGGGAAGGTTTTCCTCGTGCACCGGGAAAGCGACGGGAACCTGCACGCTTACCTGTGGCTCGCCAGGTCGCTGGACTGGTTCGGCGAAATAGACTTCGCCGATCCCGCGGCGGCGACCGCGCGCATCGCGCGGGAAGTCGACGGCTGGGCCCCGAAACTGGCCGCGGTGATCACCGAAAGCGACACCGCCCCGGTCTACCGCCGCCACTACACGCTGCCGGTCGAGCACCGCTGGGACCGGGTACCGGGCGTGACACTGCTCGGCGACGCCGCCCACCTGCAGCCCCCGAACGGCGAAGGCGCCAACCTGGCCCTCCAGGACGGCGCCGAACTGGGCGCGGCCATCGCCGCCCACCCCGGCGACATCGAGGCCGCGCTGGCCGAGTACGAGGAGGCACTGTTCCCGCGCAGCGCCGCATCGGCGGCCCAGGGCGTGGCGGACAACGCGATCCTGCTGGGCGACAACGCGGCCCTGAACCTGATCAACCTGGCGGAGAGGTTCGCCGAGTAGCCACCCGGAGGGCGCGCGCGGCGGGTGGGTGCTGCGCCGGGTCGGCGAGGTCAACGGCTTCCGCCGACCGGCAACGCGGATTCGGCGAACCCGCGGCCCGAGCCGAAGCGCCTGGCACCCGCCCGCCCGCGACGCGGAGGCGCGGAGGCGCGGATCACCACACTCGGCCACGCGACAGCGGACAGCCACCGCGGCGCGGGGAGACCCGGCGAACCCGCGGCTCGGGCCCGGGCGCGGCGAATGGGTGATGATGGTGGTGTGCGGATCACGACTCTCGGCCCTCTGGCGGTGGACGGCCGGCCGGTGCGGGGTGATCGGCTGGCCGCCGTGATCCGGGAGCTGCTCGATGCCCGGGGCCGCACCGTTTCCACTACCGCGCTGGTCGATGCGGTCTGGCAAGGCACGCCTCCCGAGGACGCCACCGGTGCGGTGCAGGCCCTGGTCGGCCGGGTGCGGCGGCTCGGCGTGCCGGTGCGGACCGGGCCCGGCGGGTACCGGATCCCGGCCGACGAGGTGCAGCTCGACGCCGTCGCCGTCCGCGCGCTCGCCGATCGTGGCCGGCAGGCGCTGGCCGAGGGTGACGCCGAAAGCGCGCGGGACTGCGCCGACGAGGCGCGGGCGTTGTTCCCCGAGGTCCCGGAGCCGATCGGCGACCGGCTCTTCGGCGACGTCGTGACGCTGCGGGCGGAAGCCGCCCTGGCCGGCGGCGGGCCGGTCGACGAGGCCGACCTGCGGCGGCTGGCCACCCGCGTCCCGCCCGACGAGCCGGCCGCCGCGCTGCTCGTGCGGGTTCTCGCGGCCCAGGGCCGCGATGCCGAAGCCTTCGACGTGGTCGAGCGGGTGCGCGGCGAGCTCGTCGAGCGGTACGGCGCCGATCCGTCCCCGGTGCTCGCCGACGCGCACCTGGCTCTGCTGCGCGGGCAGCTGACGGCGCGGCCGCACCGGGCCGGCGGGCTGCCGGCCGCCTGGCGACGGGCGATGACGCCGCTGATCGGGCGCGAGCCGGATCTCGCCGCCGTCAGACAGGCGCTGCTGGTGGCGCCGGTGGTGACCGTCGTCGCCACCGGCGGGGCCGGGAAGACCCGGCTGGCCGCCGAGATCGCCCGTTCCGCCGAGCCCGTGCGGGTGGTCGAGCTGGCCGGCCTGCGCTCGCCCGCCGAGGTGCTGCCCGCCGTGCTCGCGGTACTGGGCGGCCCGGACACCCTCGCTCCGGACCGCCGTCCGCTCGGGCCCGGCGAGCGGCTGCGGGCCCTCGGCGCCGGGCTCGACGGGCTGCTCGTGCTCGACAACTGCGAGCACGTCCTCGACGCCGCCGCGCACGTCGTGGCCGAGCTGCTGGCCGTGGCGCCGCCCGGGTTCGGCGTGCTCGCCACCAGCCGGGCGCCGCTGGGCCTGCTCGGCGAGGTCGTCCACCGGCTTCCGGCGCTGCCCGACGACGAAGCGCTTGCCCTGCTCGAAGCCCGCGTGCGGGCCGGCGGCGCGACGCCGGCCTGGCCGCGGGACCGGGCGCTGGCCCTCGCGCACCGGCTCGACAACCTGCCCCTGGCGCTCGAACTGGCCGCCGCCCGGCTGCGGTCCATGCCGCTCGACGACGTCCTGACCGGGCTCGGCGACCGGTTCGCGCTGCTCGACGACGCCGTGCGCGGGCTGCCCGAACGCCACGCCGGCCTGGGGGCGCTGGTCGGCTGGAGCCGTGAGCTGCTCGAGCCCGGCGAACGGGAGCTGCTGGAACGGCTGGCCGTCATCCCGGCGCCGTTCACCGCGGACCTCGCCGAGGCCGTCGCGGGCCCCGGCGTCCGCCGGGGGCTGGCGATCCTGGTCGAGCAGTCGCTGCTGCGGCTGGAGGACGACCGCTACCGGATGCTGGAGACGGTCCGCGAACACGGCGAGGCCCGCCTCGACGCGGCCGGACGCGCGGAAGCCATGGCCGACCTGGTCGGCTGGGCCGTTCGGCGGGCCGTGTCGCTGGGGCCCGGCTTCATCGGTCCCGCCCAGATCGAGGCCCTGGACGCCTGCGCGGCCGACCAGGACAACTTCGTCGCCGCCCTGCGGTGGGCGTGCGACCACGACGACGAACCGGCCGCGGTCGACGTCGCCACGGCCCTGTTCCAGCTGTGGACGGTGCGTGGCCGGCACCTCGAGGCCGGCGCGTGGGCACGCAGGCTGCTGCACCTCGACGACCCCGCCGCGCGGGCGCGGTCGGCGATCACGCGCGGCCGGGCCAGTGCGCGTCCGCTGCCGCACGCCGACCGGCTCGCGTGGCTGTGCGTGCTGATCGGCGTCAACGCGGGCAACACCGGGCCCGTCCGCCTCACCGTGCTGGCCCGCCGCGCGCTGCGCACGCTGTTCGCGGAGCGCCCCGGCGACGTCTCACCCCGCACGGCCGCGCTGGCGGCGGCGATGCCGGGCCTGGAGCAGGCGGTCCCCGACAAGAGCCTGGCCGACGCCGCGATCCTCGTCGCGCACCCGGACCCGTACGTCCAGGGGATGGGCCACTTCATCCGGGCCGTCCTGGTCGAGGACGCCGGCACCCGGCGGTCCGGTGACGCCGAGCTGGCCTACCGCCGGTTCGAGGCGATCGGCGACCACTGGGGCATGGGGATGGCCGCTCACGCCGCCGGCCACACGACCGGGTCCGACGAGTGGCTGCGGCGCAGCGAGCGGCACCTGGCGCTGGTCGGCGCGGCCCAGGACGCCCGGTCGACGCGGGTGCTGCTCGACACGCAGCTGGCGCTGGCCGGCGACGCCGAGGCCGAGCACCGGCTGCGGGAGACCGCCGGTTCGGCCGGCCTCGACGTCCACCAGGCGCGGCTCGGCCTGGCCCAGCTGGCCTGGCGCCGCGGCCGGCCCGACGAGGCGACGTCCCACGCGGACGCGCTGCTGCGGGCCGGCCCGCCGGCCGTCTTCCGGATCGCGGTCGCCGTCCTCCACGTGTGGCTCGGCGCCGGCGCCCGGGCCGCCGACACGCTGCGTGCCGTGCGCGCCGAAGTCCTGACCGCCCACGACCGCCCGC
Organism: Amycolatopsis sp. WQ 127309; assembly: GCF_023023025.1. Lineage (NCBI taxonomy): Bacteria > Bacillati > Actinomycetota > Actinomycetes > Pseudonocardiales > Pseudonocardiaceae > Amycolatopsis > Amycolatopsis sp. WQ 127309. The sequence continues at coordinate 6,218,638 of NZ_CP095481.1, read as the reverse complement.
TGCTGGGCGCCTGGGCGATGGGCGGCGCCGAGCTGGCCGCCACGACGACACTGCGCAAGTCCGTGAATGCCACATCGAGGGACGTAGTGTCCGTGAATGTGGCATTCACGGACTTCCGGGGTGACGCCGCGAGCGCCCGCGAGCTGTGGGCCTTGGGGACGCGGGTGGGCGCGAACGCCAGCCAGTTCGCCCCGCAAGGCCGTGGCGAACGCCTCGCGACGGCGTTGGGCGACCGGGAAAGCCGTGAACGGTTGCTGGCCGACGTCGGTGGGCTCACGGGGACCGCGTTGTACGGCCGCATCCGGGCGTTGATGGACGATTTGCTCGCCTGAGCCTGGTCCTCAGAAGAGGGACTGCTGTGCGGGTTCCTCCTCCGGTTGGCCCCGGCGGCCGTTGAGGGCGAACTTGTCCTCGATCGTCTCGTCCGGGTCCGGGAAGCCGTACTTCGCGATCAGCGGGCGGATCCGGGCCCCGATCTCGTGCCGGTAGGACGTCTCCGAACCGGCCGAGTACAACCGCGTGTACTCCGAGACCAGTTCCGGGTGCGCGCCGCGCAGCCAGGTGAAGAAGACTTCCTTCACCGCGGACGACAGGTAGAGCGGGTGGTACAGCACGCTCGTCGCGCCCGCTTCGGCCACCGCGGACACCAGTTCTTCCAGCTGCGCGGGCGAATCCGTGAGGTGCGGGAGGATCGGCGACAGGAACACCGCGCACTCGAGGCCCGCGTCGCGGATGGCGCGGACCGTCGCCAGGCGCGCCGTCGTGGTCGCCGTGCCGAACTCCACCGACTGCTGCAGCTGCTCGTCCAGGATCGACAGCGAGACGCCCAGGTGCACCGTCGTCGCGCGGCTCGCCTTGGCCAGGAGGTCCAGGTCGCGGCGGATCATCGTGCCCTTGGTCAGGATCGAGAACGGGACGCGGTGGCCCGTCAGCGCGTCGATGATCCCGGGCATCAGCGCGTAGCGGCCCTCGGCGCGCTGGTAGACGTCGGTGTTGGTGCCGAAAGCCACGCGTGGCGGGAGTTTCCGCTTGCGGGCCAGCTCGCCCCGCAGCACCTCGACGATGTTCGTCTTGACGATGATCTCGTTGTCGAAGTCACCGGCGACGTCCAGCCCGAGCCGCGTGTGCGTGGGACGCGCGAAGCAGTACTGGCACGCGTGCGTGCAGCCGCGGTACGGGTTCATCGTGTACTCGCCCGGCAGCATGCGCGCGTCCGCCGGCACGTGGTTCAACGCGCTCTTCGCGAGCACCTCGTGGAACGTCACGCCCCGGAACTCCGGGGTCCGGACGCTGCGCACGAACCCGGTCAGCCGGGCCAGGCCCGGCAGCGTCCCCGCGTCGACGCGGTCGGTGCGCTGGCCGTTCCAGCGCATCGAATCTTCGTTCACCGTCTCAGTTCTCCTCTTGCCGGGCGCTCAGCATGCCCGACCGCGCCGAGCCGGGCCAGGGCGCCTCACCCCACCGCCTCACCCCACTGGCCCGGCCCGGAGACCTGCCGCGGATCGGTGACGGAGTGGTAGGTGCCGTGCACGAAGACGAGCGCGGGCGCCTGCCGGTCGTGGCCGGTGGCCAGGACTTCCCCGACGACGAGCGTGTGGTCGCCGAGGTCGATCGGCTGCCGCAGCGCGCACTCCAGCCAGCTCGCGCCGTCGAGCACGAGCGCCCCGGTCCGCTCCCCCGGAGTCGCTTCGAGAACCGCAATTTCGGAGACCCGCGCGGACCGCGGGCCGGCGAGGCGCCCGGCCAGCTCCCGCGCGCTCGCGGGCAGGATCGACACGACCCAGCGGCCGGTGTCGAGCAGGTCGGCGAGGAACACCGACTCCTTGCGGAAGGAGAGGGAGATCAACGGCGGGTCGAGGGAGATCGAGCCCAGTGAGTTGACGGTGACGGCGTCGTGGCGACGGCCGCCGGGGGTGTCGCGGTAGGTGGTGGCGACGCACACGCCGGTGGCGAAGGTGCGCATCACGCCACGCAGGTCGGGGGACATTCGGCTGCTCCCGGGGTTCGGGCCGGCCCGCCGGAGCGGGCCGGCCGGTGGTCAGACTCCTTGCGGGGACCGGAAGAACCGGTCGGGGTCGTACCGCTGCTTGACCTCGGCGAGCCGGGCGGCGTTCGGCCCGTAGTAGGCGCCGCGCCAGTCCTCGAGGTCCGGATCGGTGAAGTTGACGTAGGACGCGTCCGGCGCGAACTCCCCGGCCTCGGCGTGCAGGGCGTGGAGCCAGTCCAGGTTCGCCTGGACGACGCCCGGCGCGTCGTCCTCGGCCCACGACGTGTCGAGGCTGAGCAGGAACCGGGTGTCCCGGTGCGGGAACGCGGTGTCCCCCACCGGGACGCGGCCGATCGCGCCGCCCCAGGCGAACAGCGCGGCGCCCGCGCCGTCGGGGTTGCCGCTGCCCGGCCACTTGTCGACGGCCCGGACGAGCGCCTCGACGCCGTCGTCGCCGATCGCGTGCGGCGTGCAGCGGGTCCGGGCCGCGAACGCCCCGCCCTCGCTGGCGTGGTGCAGGTACGTCGCGGCTTCCCAGAAGTCCCGGTCCTCGATATCGGCGCGGTCGGGGGCCGCGACGGCGAAGACCGGCGCCAGCAGCTCACGCAGTTCCGCCGCCGGACCGAGGTGGTGACCCACCACGGACACGACGCCGTCGCCGCCCGGCGAGCGGGCGATGCCGATCCGCGCCGAGAACGCTTCGGGCGCGGCCAGCATGATCTCCTGCATCGTGGCCAGCACCTCGACCGCGTGCGGCCACGACCAGAGCAGCAGGCAGGTCGAGCCGGCCGGGGCCGGGCGCGCCTGGAACGTGAAGCTCGTGTTGACGCCGAAGTTGCCGCCCCCGCCGCCGCGGCAGGCCCAGAACAGGTCCGGGTTCTCGGTCGCCGAAGCCGTGACGACCGTGCCGTCGGCGAGGACGACGTCGGTCGAGACCAGCGCGTCGCAGGTGGTGCCGTGCGCGCGGGAGATCGTCGTGACGCCGCCGCCGAGGGTCAGGCCGCCGATGCCGACGGTGTCGGAGTTGCCGAGCGGGAAGGTCAGGTCCCACGGCCGCAACCCGGCGTAGAGCGCCTTCATCTGCGTCCCGCCGCCGACGGTGACCCGCCCGGTGCCGCGGTCGACGCGGATCCCGGACAGCCGCCGCAGGTCGAGCACCAGCCCGGTGTTCGCGGAGAAGCCGGCGTAGCTGTGGCCGCCGCCGCGGGCCACCAGCGGAACCGACTCCGCCCGGGCCCACTCGATCGCGCGGGCGACGTCGCCCGCGTGGGCGGCCGAGAGCACCGCCGCGGGGCGGGTGGCGGCGAACCGCCGGTTCACCGGCGCCGTGGCTTCACCGAAGCCGCGGTCGCCGGGGAGCCGGAGTTCGCCGTCCACCAGGCCGCGCAGGGTGTCCCACGCGGTCATCGCGCCGCTCCCGCGAGCTCGAGCTCGGCCGCGAGGACCTCCTCGAGGTAGGACACGCCCTTGGCGGCGTTGTCCCCGTGGCGTTCCCAGACTTCCCGCAGCACCAGGTGGCCGCCGTGCCACTGCGGGGTGTTGACGCTGTTGCCGGCGATCACCTCGCCGGTCACCAGGACCATCGTGTAGGCCAGCCGCAGCACGCCGGTCGGGCCGCAGACGCCGGTGACGGTGCCGCGCCGGACGTGGCCGCCCTCGAACGTGGCCCAGACCAGGTCGCCGTGCTGGTGGTACTCGGCGTACGTGCCGTCGCCGCCGCCCAGCGCGCGGAACCGGCGGCCGTGGTAGTCGACGCTCATTCGTCCACGTCCAGGAGTCCGGCCGGCATCGCCAGCGTGGTGCCGACGGGCGGGGGCTCGATGTCCTCGGAACTCACCTCGACGAGCGAGGCCGCGTGCGCGAGCCGCTGCTCGCACGTGTCGCGGTCGGGTGCCTGGCACACGACGAACGAGTGCCGGGCGATGTAGCCGCCCGGCGGCAGCCGCAGCGTGGTGCCCGGCTCCGCCATCGGGGACGCGGTGACCAGCCCGGGCGCCTCCGTCGGGACGGAGATCGAGTGCAGGACGCAGTCGTGGTCCGGGTAGCCGAACCGGATGCCGGCGACGCCCTCGCGGCTGTGCGAGACGTCCGGGCGCTGCCCGGTGGCGACGTCGAACAGCACGCTGCCCGGGTCGATGCCGGTCGCGGTCTTGCCGAGGAACGGGATGAGGTCGCCGCCGAGCCGGCCGTTGACCTCGATGATCACCGGGCCGGAGCGGGTCAGGCGGACCTCGGTGTGGGTGATCCCGTTCTCGATGCCGAGCACGTGGTGGGCCTTGGCCAGCACGCCCAGCAGTTCCTCGTCCTTCAGCAGCGGGTCGGCGGAGTCGACGACGTGGCCGGTCTCCTCGAAGAACGGCGGCATGCCGGTGCTCTTGCGGGCGATGAACATCGGCAGGTACTCGCCCTTGTGGACGGCGCCGTCGATGCTGATCTCCGGGCCGTCGGCGTAGCCCTCGATGATCGCGCCGCCGCGGTAGGGCTCGTCGCCGACGAGGCTGGCCTCGTGGGCGACGCGGTAGGCGGCGTCGAACTCGGCGTCGTCCCGGGCGAGGGAGACGCCCATGCTGGCGCCGAGCGCCCGCGGCTTGACGACCACCGGGAAGCCGATGCGGGCGACCGCCGCGCGGGCGTCGTCGAGGTCGGCGGCCAGGTGGAAGCCGGGCTGCGGCAGGCCGGCGGCGGTGAGCCGGACGCGGCAGCTGTGCTTGTCGCGGCAGCCGTGCACACCGGGGATGCTCAGGCCCGGCACGCCGAACTCGGCCGCCAGCTCGGCCGCGGGCATCACCAGCGGCTCGTCCCAGCACAGCACGCCGGTGATCGTGTACTCGGCCGCCAGCTTGCGGGCGGTTTCGGCGAGCAGCGCGTGGTCGAAGACGTTGACGACGGTGATGTCGTCGAAGTACTCGTGCTGCCAGGTCGGGTTGAGGTTGTTGATCAGCACCAGTCGCAGCCCGTTTTCACGGGCCCGGTCGGACACGCTGCGGACGAGGTATTCGCGGTAGAGCTTGAGCCCGCTGCCGATGACGAGCAGCGCACCCGGGGCGGTCGAGGTCATGGAAGACGTTCCTCCGGTCGGAAGGTGTGCAGGGGAAGGGGGTTGAGACGACGGCGTTCAGGCGAGCGTGCCGACGGCGGTGGCCCGGCCGGCCAGCTGCGCGACGACGGCGTCCGCGGCCAGCGGTGCCGTGCGGAAGCCGTCACCGCCGCTGGCCGGTCGGGCCCACACCGCGGGCCCGACCCGGACGAAGCCGGTGTTGCCGTCGGCGGCCGTGGCGTAGTGGCAGTGCTTGACCCGCACCACGTCGTATCCGTCCACATCGGACACGACGCCGGCGGCGAGCACCCGCGCGGCCCAGCCCGCGTCGTCGTCGGGCCCGGACAGGGTGGTCACCTCGCGCCGCACGGCGTCGGTGCTCACCTTGAGCAGGGTGCCCGCCACCGAGGGCAGCAGCCACGCCCGCCCGTCGGTGCCGATCCCGCCCACCGTGGGCGTCGCCGCCCACGCGTGGGCGAGCGCGGCGGGCGGGCGCAGGTACACCATCGTCTGGCGGTGCAACGCCACCGGCCGGTCGACCAGCGCCCCGGTCCACGGGCCGGCGGCGACGAGCACGACGTCACCGGTCACCGTGGTGCCGTCGGCGAGCCGGACGCGGGCGCGGTCCGGGTCGATGCCGACGGCTTCCCGGCCGGGCCGCAGCTCGGCGTCGGGGTGGTGGCGCAGCCAGCGCGCCGCCGCGTGCAGCATCCGGTCGGCCAGCAGCGTCCCGGCGTGCGGTTCGAGCACCGCGCCGCTGCCCCGCGGGAACCCGACGAGCGGGTACGCCGACGGGTGCACGATCCGGATCGGCACGCCCGCGGCCGACGCCGTGGCGACCGCCGCGGGCACCTGCCCGGGGGGCAGGGCCTGGAGGACCCCGACCCGCCGGTAGAGGCCGGCACCCGGCAGGTGGTCGCACAGCAGCGCGTCCAGCTCGCGCCAGTGGCGGTGCAGCTCCGCCGCCTGGCGCGTGGCGGCCGTGTCGCCGACGACGAGGGCCCGCAGCGCCCGGTGCTGGTCGAACGACGTGGCGCCCGGGTGCGGCACCGGGCCGCGCTCGAGCAGCACCACGCGGTGCCCGTCCAGGACGCACCGGATCGCGGTGAGCAGCCCGGAGATGCCGCCGCCGACCACCACGACCCGCAGGCCGCCGCGCCGGGAGCCACCGGTCCACGCCCAGTCGCCGCCCGGCGTGGCCGCGGCCACGCCGGGCCGGCCGGCGGAGCTCGCCGTCCGGCCCGCACCGGGCCGGACGACCTCCGCGACGTCCGGCACCACACCGGTCGCCGCCGGGCTCCCGCCCAGCAGCACCGCCGTGCCGCCGTCCCGGCCACCGCCGGTCGCCGCCGGGCTCTCGCCCAGGACGACCGCGCTGCTCAGCCCACCCTGCCGGGTGCCGGCGCTCATCGCCCGGCCTCCGCCGGGCGCAGGCGGGGCAGGGCGGCCGGCGTGAACGAGTCCACGTCGGCCGGGGCCGCCCCGGCGTCCTCGCCGAGGACCGCCGCCGCCAGGTCGATCAGGATCGGCGCGGCGGCGCGCAGCAGCCGGTCGACCTCGAAGCAGAAGTCACCGGCGTCGGCGCCGGTCACCTCCCGGCGGTCGAGCCGGGCCAGCTGGTCGGTGATCGTCTCCGCCGCCCGGTTCAGGCTGAACCCGGCCAGCTCGTACGACGCCGCGAAGCGCTCGGCCATCCGGGCCGCGCCGCGGCGCGAGCGTTCCGACACCGCCAGCGGGCCGAGCCCGACCCACCGGTTCACCTTGTCGGCGACGCGGTTCCACGGTTCGACCAGCCGGGTGCCGGTGACCCGCGCGAGCGCGTCCCGGCTGAAGCTGGTGCGCTGGTGCTCGGGGCTGGTCGCGGCCAGGTGGAACCGGATCAGGTCCCGCGGCACCTCGGCGGCCAGCTCCCGGCTCCACACCACGTGCCCGCGGCTGGTGGAGAACTTCCGGTGGTCCAGCTCGTAGAACTCGTTGGTGAGGTAGCGCGTCGGCAGGTCGTACTGGCCGTCGAAGGCCAGCAGCATCGCCGGGCCGGCGATCGCGAACGGGTAGATGTTGTCGAACCCGAGGAAGTACACGATCTCCGAACCGGCCCCGGCGAGCCACAGCGCGTCCTCGGTGCCGGCCGCGACGCCCCGCTGCTCGGCCGCGAGCGCCGAGCAGTGCATGCTCCACGCCATCGGCTCGGCGTTGGGGTTGACGACCTGCCCCGCGACCTCCGGGAAGGGCACCTTGATGCCCCAGGAGATCGGGTAGGTCACCGGGAAGTCCGGCAGCGGCCGCGACAGCATCTGCGCCATCGCCTGCGCCATGTGCGGCCGCATCCCGGCGGCGTTCGCCGCGAAGTGCGCCCGCAGCTGTTCGCGGTAGCGCTCGACCGGCAGCACGAGAACGTCGGCCTCGCGCAGCACCACGGGGTCCTCGGGGTCCAAAGTGGACCGGACGCCGAGGAGCTCCCCCGCCGCCACCAGGGCCCCGCAGCTCTCGCAGAGCCCCGCGCAGCTTTCGGCGAGGCACTCCGGGCAGCCGCCGGCCGCGAAGCCGTCCAGCAGGAACTCGCCGGTCCGCTCGGAGTACGGGAACTTCATCGTGCGCAGTTCCAGCTTGCCCGCCGAGTGGAGCCGGCCGACGAAGTCGACGACCCACTTGGTGAACCGGTCGTCGTCGCCGGTGTAGCCGTCGACGCCGATGCCCAGCGCGGCCAGGCTGGCCTCGATCTGCGCGGCCGAGGTGGCCACCAGCTCCGCCGGGGTGACGCCGCGGTGGTGCGCGGTCGTCACGACGAACGTCGAGGTGTCCTGGAAACCGGTGCCCAGCAGGACTTCCCGGCCCTGGGCCCGGGCGTAGCGGGTGTGCACGTCCGCGGCCAGGAACGGGCCGGCGATGTGGCCGAGGTGCAGGTCCCCGTTCGCCGTCGGCGCCGGGGAGATGACCACGGTCCGCGTGGTCATGACACGCTCGCTTCGTGGCGGGCCGCGAACTGGGCCGTCATCTCGGCGTCCCACCAGACGCCGTAGTACTCGAAGTCCGCGTCGCCCTCGTTGGTGACGCAGTGGGTCGAGCCGGGCGGCAGCCGGACGATGTCGCCGGCGGTGAACGGGTGCGGCTCGCCGTCGACGACCAGGGTGGCCGCGCCGTGGACGGCGATGAAGATCTCGTACTCGTGGTGGGCGTGCGGGGTGGAGGTGGTGCCGGGGCGCAGGACGCACCAGGCGCCTTCGAACGGCGCGTTGAGCTCCGGCCAGGGCAGCAGCCGCTGCGAGTCGAGCCCGTACGCGCGCTCCAGGTGCTCGCGGTCGAGCCGGCGGACGTCGATCATGCCGCCACCACCACGGACTCGCCGGAGGTGCGACGGCCACCGTCGGGACCCGTGCCCGTTTCGCGGCGGTCGACGATGTCCCGGACGATGTCGGCCGAGCGCTGGGCGAGCACGCTGATCAGCGAGTCGGAGATGCCGTGCGTGGCCTCGTTGACGCCCTGCAGGTACAGCGCGCCGTGGGCCTCCCGGCCGAGCTCGGCGCGGTACTGCCGGTTGACGGAGACGGTGTCCAGGCCGATCGAGTCGGCCAGGCCGCGGACCATCGCGGGCATCCGCGAGTCGAAGCCGGTGCCCAGGAACACCGCGTCGCAGCGGATCTGCTCGATGCCGCCGTGCTTGAGGTCGCGGACGTCGAGCACGACCTCTTCGCCGCCGCCCTCGATCTCCGCCGCGCGGGCCCCGACGACCTCGCTGAGCGCGCGGATCGTGGAGACCGGCAGGCCCTGCATCTTCTGCCGGTAGATCATCGTGTACAGCTCTTCGAGGAACGGCGCCGCGAGGCCGGCGTAGTTGGTCAGGTGCATCTCCTCCAGCACCCGCGCCCGCGCCTCGTCGGTCATGGTGAAGAACTCGTCCACGAAGGACGGGAAGAACAGCTCGTTGACGAACTTGCTGGTCTGGTAGTCCTTGAGGCCGATCGCGCGGACCAGCATCGTCGGGGACGAGCCCTTCGCGTGCTCGTGCAGGGCCATGAACATCTCGGCCGCGCTCTGCGCCCCGCCGACCACGACCGGCCGCAGCGCCTTGCCCGGGCGGGCCAGCCCCGCCGTGGCGGCGACGCGGGTGCTGTACTCGGTGCTGTGCACCACGCGCTCGGCCGGCAGCCCGCGGAAGACCTCCGGGACGTGGGCGTCGCGGCCGCCGCCGACGATCAGGTCGCGGCAGAGGACCGTGTCGCCGTCGGACAGCGGGACGGTGAAGCCGAGCACCGCGCCCGACTCGGAGTGGATCGGCAGGATCCGCTCGGCGCGGGCGTTGTAGCGCACCCGGACGCGCTCGAGCGAGTCGGCGACCCACTGCAGATACGCCGAGACCTGCCAGCGGAACGGGTTGAAGGTGCCGAGGTTGACGAACTCGTCGAGCTCACCGCGCTCGTGCATGAAGTTGAGGAACGAGAACCGGCTGCGCGGGTTGCGCAGGGTGACCAGGTCCTTCACGTAGGACACCTGGCTGCGGGCCCACGGCAGCATCAGGTTGCGCTGCCACTTCACGTCCTCGTGCTGCTCCAGGATCATGGCGCCGCCGGCCAGATCGGACCGGCCGCACTCCTCGATGGCCACGGCCAGCGCGAGGTTCGCCGGGCCGGCCCCGATCATCAGGACATCCACCTCGTGGACGGTCATAACGTGCCTGCTTTCCATCTCGGGGTGCGGCGCGCCGGGTCCCGGCGCGCCGCACGGGGACTACTTGCTGACGGTCACGCTGAAGAGGTCGAGCTCGCGGAACTGGGTGGGCTGGACGTCGTGGAGGCGCGACGACCAGGCCGCGGTGCCGGACTGCCACCAGATCGGGATGGTCGGCATGTCCTGCAGGACCAGCTTTTCGGCCTGCTGGTACAGCGCCTGGCCCTGCTGCTGCGACGGCGCGGCGTCGGCTTCCTTGAGCAGCTCGTCGACCTTCGGGTTCGAGTACTGGCCGACGTTCGAGGCGGCACCGGTGCGGAACAGCGGGTTGAGGAAGTTCTCGATCGACGGGTAGTCCGCGACCCACGCCGAGCGGTAGATGCCGGTGACGCTGCGGTCGTTCAGCTTCGAGCGGAAGTCGCCGAGGGTGGTCTGCGGGGTGAACTTGCAGGTGCGGCCCAGCGAAGCCTGGATCTGCTTGCAGATGACCTCCATCCACTCCTGGTTGCCGGAGTCGATGTTGGACGTCAGCTCGATGTCACCCTGGAACCCGGACGCGTCGAACAGCTGCTTGGCCTTCTGCGGCTCGTAGGTGCACAGCTCGCCGCACTGGTTGTCGAGGTGGCCCTGGACGTTCGGGGCGACCAGGCCGTCGGCCGGGGTGCGGCCGCCGTTGAAGACCTGCTGGATCAGGGCCTTCCGGTCGATGGCCATGGAGATCGCCTGGCGGAACTGCGGGCTGTCGTAGCGCTTGTCGAACAGCGGGAACGCGATGGCCTGGTAGCCGAGGTAGGTGTAGGTCTTGCGCCGGTTGTCGGGCAGGTCCTTCTTGATCTTGCCGCCCTGGGTGGAGGTCCACGGCGTGAACGAGAGGAAGTCGAGCTTGTTGGCCAGGACGTCGGCGTAGGCCTTGTCGAGGTCGGTGTAGAAGCGGAAGTCGATGCCGCCGATGTTCACCTTCTGCGTGCCGGCGAAGCCGTCGAACCGCTTGACGACGAGGTCCTTGCCGGGCGTGTACGACTCGAACGCGAACGGCCCGTCACCGATCGGGTGGGCTTCGAAACCCTTGCGGTCGGCGAAGAAGCTCGCGGGCAGCGGGAAGAACGCCGCGTAGCCGAGCTGGACGCCGAACTCCGAGAACGGCGCGTCGAGGGCGACGGTGAACGTGCTGTCGTCGACCAGCTTCAGGCCCGAGAGCTCCTTGCTCGCCGGCAGGGCGGCCGGCTGCTTGCCGTCCGCGGTGGCGTTGTTGACCTGCGCGAAGCCCTGGACGTGGGAGAAGTAGCTGGCGCCCGCCATCAGGTTCGGCGAATAGGCGGTGTAGTTCCACGCGTCGACGAAGCTCTTCGCGGTGACGGGGGTGCCGTCGTGGAACGTCCAGCCCGACTTGAGCTTGATCGTCCAGGTCTTCGAGTCGGTGGTGCTGATCGAGTCGGCCACGGCGTTGTGCGGGGCGGCCGTCTTGGCGTCGTACTCGATGAGGCCGCGGAACAGCGTGCCCAGCACGCTGATCCCGCCGACCTCGGTGGTGTTGCCGGGCACGAGCGGGTTGGCCGGCTCGGTCTCGCTGTAGCTGACGACCGCGTCGCGGTCGATGTTCGCGGCGGCGGCCGCGGGGGCGGCGGCCCCGTCGGGGGTGCTGGCGGCGGTCGTGCCGCCCGGGGTGCTGCACGCGGAGAGCGTGACAGCCAGTGCGGCGGCCGCGCACACGGCGACCTTGAGCTTGCGCATCGGTTTCTTCCTTAGGTGGAGGGCGGATCGGGGTGGTTCGGGGTGGGTCAGCGCCGGCTGGAGGTGATCCCGAGGGCCAGCGGGAACGCGGGCCGGCCACCGAGCAGGTGGGCGCCGGCGGTCTGCAGGATCCGGTCCTGCGCCACGATGTGCTGGCACATCGTGGTGGTGTCGCGCAGCCAGCGGTCCAGCGGCGAGGGCCGGTAGATCGCACTCGTCTGCACCAGGTCGTAGAGCCGGGTGACGATCGAGCGGGCGGTGCGGAACGCGTGCCGCCGCGACAGCGGGAGCGCGGCGCGCTCGGACGGCGTGAGGTCGTCCAGGGTGCCGCCCGCGGACAGGACTTCGTGCTGCCGGCGAAGGGCGCCGTAGACGCCTTCGCGAGTGGCGTTGAAGTCGGCTTCGCAGTCGGCCAGGGTGACCTGCGTGCGGTAGTCCTCCGCGCGGCCGGCGGCGACGGAGAGGTCACGGGCGTGGTCCAGCGCGGCGCGGGCGACACCGAGCGCGACGCCCGGCATGTTCCGCATGTGCACCTCGGGCTGGGCCAGCGGGCCCGTCCCGCTGCGGACGTCCGAGAAGACCAGCGTGTGCTCGGCGGGCACGAACACGTCGGTGATCGTGTAGTCGCAGCTGCCGCTGCCCGCGAGACCGGTGGTGTGCCAGGTGTCGATCACCTCGACCTGCGCCTTCGGCACCATGAGCAGGATCGAGTCGTGCGGGGCCCCGTCGGCGCCGGGCTCGGGGGCGCCGTCGCGGTAGAGGAAGGCACCCGAGACGACCCAGTCGGCGTGGGTGACGCCGCTGCCGAACTGCCAGCGGCCGGTGAGGCGGTAGCCGCCGGGGACGATCTCCGCGCGGCCGTTGGGGAACAGCAGGCCCGCGGTCGCCATGTCCGGGCTGGGGAACATCTCGTCGGCGACGGCGCGGTCGAGGAAGGACGCGTAGAGACCGGTGTCGGACCCGATCATCGCGCACCACCCGGCGCCGGCGTCACCGTAGGCGATGGCCTCGATCACCGCGGTCTGCTCGGCCGAGGTAAGCTCAGGACCGCCACGGTCCTTGGCGAACCCCATCCGGAAGACGCCGGTGGCACGCAGCAGTTCCACGACGTCGGCGGGCAGCCGCCGGGCCCGCTCGATCTCCTCGGCGCGCTCCCGGAGCACCGGCGCCAGTGCCTGGGCACGGGCGAGGACCTCCGCGGCGGTATCGGGCGGCCTGACGTCACCTTCGGGCACGGACAGCGGCTCGACAACGGTCATCTCATCACTTCCTCGGGGCTCCAACTGCAGGTCGCGGACTCGGTCCGGCCGCGTTGGAAGTGATTCAAGGCTTCCGTTTAATTGATGGAAACCATTGGCCACCAAGGAAAATCAATACCGTGTGATTTGAGGTAGACGAGTGGGTAACGACGGCGGGCCGAGCTCAGCCGGTGACGGCGCTGTTCACGGCGCCGAAGTCGAGCCCGCCCTCGAGCGCGCTGTAGGTGCCGTGCCCGAGCAGCTCGACCGCGGCGTTGCGGGCGACGGCGTAGGCCGCCTGGGCGATCGCGGTGCCGACGCTGATCCGGCGGACGCCGACGGCTTCCAGCTCCGCGACGCTCGGGGCGCCCGGCCACACCATCACGTTGACCGGCAGCGGGCTCTCCTTGACCAGGAGGCCGAGGGTCTCCAGGTCGATCAGGCCCGGCACGAACAGGCTGTCGGCGCCGGCCGCGGCGTAGGCGCCCGCCCGGGTCAGGACGTCGTCGAGGCGTCCCTCGGCCTCGCCGATGCCGAAGAGGTAGACGTCGGTGCGGATGTTGATCCACAGCTCGGGCAGCCCGGCCGCGGTCGCCGCGTCGCGGGCCGCGCGGACCCGGCCGACCTGGGCGGGGACGTCGAACAGCGGCCCGCCGGGTGCGGTCGAGTCCTCCAGGTTGATCCCGACGGCGCCGGCCTCGACGATCGCGCGCACGGTCGCGGCGACGTCGTCGTCGGACGGGCCGTAGCCGCCTTCGATGTCGGCCGTCACCGGGACGTCGACGACCTGCACGATCCGGGCGACCAGGGCGGCCATCTCGGCGCGCGTCAGGCCGTGCCCGTCCGGCCGGCCAGCCGACCAGGCGACCCCGCCGCTGGTGGTGGCGATCGCCGGGGCCCCTGCCTGCGCGATGAGGGCCGCGCTGGCGGCGTCCCAGGCGTTCGGCAGCACCAGCGTGCGGTCGTGGTGCAGGGCACGCAGTGTTTCGGCGAGCCCTCGCTGGACGCTGTCCATGGACATTCTCCTCGTTCCTTCGGTTACTTCGGTGGGTCAGGCCGCCAGCGTGGGGACGCCGGCGGCGATCAGGTGGGTCGCGGCGAACGCGCGCCACGGGTGCCAGGCCTTCGCCAGGCCCTCGCTGTCGTCGAGGATGTCGTTCGCCAGCAGCGTGGTGCAGAGCGTCCGGTCGGCGGCGGGGAAGGCGTCGGCGTAGCCCAGCCGCAGCGCGATCTGGTGGGCGGCGCACTCCCCCACCCCCGGCACGGCCGTCAGCGCGGCGGTGAAGTCGGCCAGGCTCGTGCCGCCGTCCAGCAGGGTCTCGTCGGCGGCGACCGCGGCGGCGAACCCGCGCACCGTCTTGGCGGTGGCCGCGGGCAGCACGCCCGCCAGGTCCGCGTGCGCGAGCGTCTCGGCCGAGGGGAAGAGGTGGGTCAGCCCGTCCTCCAGGCCGGGGACCGCGGTGCCGGCCGCCTCGACCAGCGCGGCCAGCTGCCGCCGGACCAGCGGCCGCGCGCTGCGTTGGCTCAGCACCGCCTCCACCCCGATCTCGAAGAACCCCCAGGCCCCGGGGACGCGCAGGCCGGGACGCGCGCGCAGCAGCGGGGCCAGCACCGGGTCGTCGCGCAGCGCGGCCTCGGCCGGGGCGGTGTCGGCGTCGACGCCGAACATCCGCCCGACGCGGTCGACGACGTGGATGATGCCCTCCCAGAACGGCATGTGCGCGATCAGCAGCAGGTGGTCGTCACCGCCGCGGCGCACCTCGACGACGCCCGCCTCGCCGTCGATGCTGATCGTGCGCCGGTAGACGCCGTCGAGCACCGACTCGACGCCCGGGACCGCGCGCTCGCCGAGGAACGTGCTCAGCGCCTCCCAGTGCAGGGGCGGCGCGAACGGCAGCCGCATGGCCAGGCCGCCGTCCGCGGCGAGCCGGTCGGCGCGCCGGCGCCGGTTGCGCAGCTCGACCGGGGACGCGCGGAAGACCAGCTTCATGTCGCGGTTGAACTGGCGGAGGCTGCCGAACCCGGAGGCGAAGGCCACGTCGGCGACCGTCAGGTCGGAGTCGTCGAGCAGGCGGCGGGCGAAGTGCGCCCGCCGGGAGCGGGCGAGCTGGTCGGGCGTCACGCCGAGGTGGTCGTGGAAGAGCCGGCGCAGGTGCCGCGGGGACACCGCCAGACGCTCGCCGAGAGCCGCTTCCGTCCCGGTGTCCAGCGCGCCGGCGATGATCAGCTGGACCGCACGGCAGACGAGCTCAGGCGCCTCGGCGCCGACCGGGCCCGCCACCCGGTACGGGCGGCAGCGCAGGCACGCGCGGAACCCCGCGGCCTCGGCCTCGGCCGCCAGCTCGAACGTCTTCACGTTCTCCGCGAGCGGCTTCGCGCCGCAGCCCGGGCGGCAGTAGATGCCGGTGGTGACCACGGCCGAAAAAGTCGTCATGACACAGGTGTAGGGGATGCGCGGGCGCGAAGCTAGCCACATCCGGACATGCCGCACGGGGGCGTATCCGGGCCGCGGAGATCGTGTCCGGATCTGACCAGACTCGGCCGCTCGCGCCCGGCAGAGTCTTCCTCAACGGCGGCGCGCCGGACGCGCACCGCACTAGAGAGAGGCACTCCGATGCTGGCGAAGGTGTTCCCCATCCCCCTCAAGCCGGGCAAGCAGGACGAAGCGGAGAAGCTCGTGCACGAGTTCGCGCCGCTGGGTCCCGGGCAGGAGGACGGCACCCTGTCATTCCGCGTCTACCGCGACCCCGCCAAGCCGGACTACCTGCTGTTCGTCGAACACTTCGCCGACCAGGCCGCCTACGACGCCCACACCGGGTCGGCCGCCTACCAGAAGCTGATCGCCGGCCAGTTCGCCGACCTCATCCTGGAATTCGTCGAAATCGATCACGAGCAGATCGTCGGGCTCTGATTTTCCCGCACCGGCCGGATGCAGCAATCGCTGCGTCCGGCCGGACGCTTGTGTGGTGAATTGCGCGACCGACAGGTCACGCTCCGAATTCCCCGCACCGCGGATCGCCCCCGAGTTGATTTTCCGGAGGAGACAACTCTGCCGGTCAACTCGCCCGGCGGCTGGAATGTGTACGCCGCTCCTCGGCCCGAGGCCGATTCCGGTGCGGCGCACCCGTTCGCAAGCCACCAGGAGGCTCCACCGTGACCCCGATCACCGACAAACCCACCGGCGTGCTGGCCGTCCTGCGCCGGACTCCGACGCCGGTGCGGTACCTGCTCGGCGGCGTGCTCGTCAACCAGCTCGGCGCGTTCGTCCAGACGTTCATGGTGCTGTACCTGGTTTTCCGCGGCTTCTCCGCGGGCCAGGCCGGCCTCGCCATCGCCGCGTACAGCATCGGTTCGGTCCTCGGCGGGCTGGCCGGCGGGGAGCTGGTGCACCGCATCGGCCCGCGCGCCACCATCTTCGCCGCGATGCTCGGTTCGGCCGTGGTCCTCGCCGTCGTGCCCCTGTTCGCCAGTCCCGGGATGTTCGTGGCACTGCTCGTCGCGCTGCTGCTGGCCGGCCTCGCGACCCAGAGCTACCGGCCCGCGGCGGCGGTCCTGCTGAGCGAGCTGATGCCCGCAGACGATCGGGTGATGGGCTTCTCGATGATGCGCACCGCCCTCAACCTCGGCGCGTCGCTCAGCCCGCTGATCGCCGCCGGGCTGATCCTGCTGGACTGGAACCTGCTGCTGTGGTTCGACTCGGCCACCGCGGTGCTCTACGCGTTCCTGGCGATCCGGCTGCTGCCCGACCACCGCGTCGAGCGCGAGGCACCGTCGGAGCGGGCCGATACCGGCACCCGGGCGGCCTACGCGACTTTGCTGCGGGACGGGCGTTTCTGGTTCTTCCTGGCGTCGGTGCTGATCGGCTCGATCGTCTACGTCCAGTACACCGTCGCGCTGCCGCTCAAGATCAACTCCGAAGGCCACCCGACGTGGCTCTACAGCGTCGTGCTCGTGACCGCGTCGGCCGTGCTCATCCTGTGCGAGCTGAAGATCACGTCGTTCGTCACGCGCTGGCCGGGGCGCGTCGCCGCCACCGCCGGCACCGCGCTGATGGGACTCGGGGTCGCCGGCTTCGGCATCAGCGGCGGCTCGGCCGTCGCGCTGATCGTGTGTACGGTGGTGTTCGTCTTCGGCATCATGATCAACGGCCCGACCATGTTCGCCTACCCCTCGTCCTTCCCGTCGGCCGTCAAGGCGCGCTACATCAGTGCCCACCAAGCGACTTTCGGCCTCGGGATGGCGCTCGGTCCGCTGTTCGGCGTCGCCACGTGGGTCGCGCTGGGCAACGGGGTCTGGTGGCTGTGCGGCGCGCTCGGCCTGGTGGCGGCGCTGTGCGCCCTGCTCGGCATGACCGCTCCCCGCGCACGCGTCGCCGTAGCCTGACCACACAGCAGCGCCCCGGCCGCCCGCACCGCGCGGGCGGCCGTCGAGCGTTCGCACAATTCACGCGATGGATGTAAAAAATCACCGGAATTCACCGGAAAATCAGACACACATTACACGAACGGGCCAACGACACCGCCATGCAGCGGAAGAGATACCAGCCGCCGTCAGCGACGCTGAGTGAGTAAGGGGAAGGGGATTCACATGGGCAGACCGGAAAAGCCCGTCAACACGTCCGGCGGCGTCGCCACCCAGTTCGCTCGGGAATTGCGCGAACTGCGAGCACGGGCCGGAAATCCGACATACCGGGAAATGGCCCGGTCGGCGATGTTCTCGTCGTCCGTGCTCTCGAGCGCGGCGAGCGGCAACAGGATGCCGTCGCTGCAGGTGACCCTCGCGTTCGTCGCCGCGTGCGGCGGCGACGACGAGGCGTGGCGGCGGCACTGGCACGTCGCCACCGGTGGCTATACGCAGCCCTCGATCGGGGGGCGCACCAGAAGACCGGCACTGTTCCAGCGGCGCGGCGGGGTTCCGTCGCACCCGGCTCAACTACCCCAGCGGCCGCGGGGGTTCACCGGCCGCACGACCGAGCTGGCGTGGCTGCGCTCACCCGGGGACACGCCCATGGTGATCAGCGGCCCGGCCGGGGTCGGCAAGAGCGACCTCGCGCTGTACTACGCCCATTCGGCCGCGGCGGACCTGCCCGACGGGCAGCTCTACGCCGACCTCGGCGGCCTGCGCCACGGCCTGGCCGGCGCACCGGCCGCACCGGAGGCCGGTGACGTCCTCGACGGCTTCCTGCGGGCCCTCGGCGTCGAGGACCTCTCCGGCAGCTTCGACCACCGCGCCGGCGTCTACCGCACGCTCCTGGCCGATCGCCGGCTCCTGGTGCTGCTGGACAACGTGCAGGACGAGCAGCAGGTGCGCCCGCTGCTCGCCGAGACCACCACGAGCACCACGCTGCTGGTCAGCCGCAAGCGGCTGCTGGGCCTGCGCGACGTCGACCGGTTGCAGCTGACCCCGTTGTCGCGCGGCGACTCGATCGCGATGATCACCGCCGCGCTGCCGCACCTCGCCGTCACCGCCGGGCAGGACTGCGCACGGCTGGCCGAGCTGTGCGGGGACCTGCCGCTCGCGCTCGACCTGGCCATCCGCAAGATCGCCTCGCGGCCGCACCTGACCCTGCGCCGCGTCGTCGAAGAGTGGCGCCTGAACGACAACACCGTCGACTGGCTGAGTGTCGGGGACCTGTCCATGCGGTACTCCCTCGAGTCCGCCTACCGCACGCTCAGCCCGCCCGCACGGGAATTGCTGCACCAGCTCGCCCGGACCCCGGCCGGCACGCCGGGGTCCCTGCCTCCGGGCGAAGACGAGCTGGCCGAGGAAATCGCCGACGCCGGTCTGCTCTCCCACGCCGACCCGTACCTCGACGGCCGTGGGCTGCCGCAGCCCATGCGCGCCTTCGTGCTCAGCACGATCGAGCAGCAGCACGGCCACGAATACCGGGCCATGGCGGGGCCCGTGTCCGCCTGACGCGCCACCGGACGGCCCGGCAACGTCGCCCGCCGTCCCGTGACGCACCATTTCCCCTCGATTCCGGGGCGGCCATCCGGGTGCGGTCAATCGCACCCTCACGTCGGCATTCGCCGTACCTGTACCACTTTGTCCCCTCCCGCGCGTCCTCGGGAAGAGCCGATTGATTGTCCTTTCCGGACAACGCTCCCAGCCAAGTCCGCCATGGCCTGTAATCAGCAGGGAACCGGCGTGCGTTCCGCACGCCGACGCCGGCAGGACCTCGTATCCGGCCCCCGCCCCCTTCACGGCCTCGCCGGCCGTTTTCCGGAAGGACAGGACATGCTCGACAACGGCATCCCCGTAAGGATTCCGGAGCCCGACGGGGCCGGCCGGGCCGCCGAGCGCCACCGCCCGGCCGGCACCCCGATCCGCCCGCGTCTCGCGCCGGCGGAAGAGCTGCCGCCCAGGGTGGTGCGGCCGACCGATTTCCGACACTACAGGCCCTATCTCGCGATGGCTGCTTCGATCATGCTGCTCGTCGCCGCGATCTGGGTTTCCTCGGTGGCGCACCCGAACGCGGCGTGGCACACCATCGCGTTGTTCGCCCACCTCGCCTCCCTCGTCCTGGGTCTCGGCGCGGTGCTGGTGGCCGACTACTTCTTCGCGTTGTGGGTGCTCGGCCGCTCGACGTTCGCCGAAGCCGTCCGCAGCACCTCCCGGCTGCACCTGCTGGTGTGGGCCGGGTTGACGGGCCTGGTCGGCAGCGGCGCGCTGCTCGAGCCGAACCTGCACGCGGCCGCCACGGTGGTGAAACTGGCGCTGGTGGCCGTGCTCACCGTCAACGGCGTCCAGGTCATGGAGCTGGGCAAGCGGATGGCCGTCGTGGCCGGACCCGTTCCCCGGCGCCTGCTCGTGCGCGGCGGCCTCACCACGGCGGTCTCGCAGCTGTGCTGGTGGGGCGCCGTCGTGATCGGGTTCCTGAACGCCAACCGCTGATTCCCCTGCCGTTCCCGCGCCCGGCGCGGTTAATCGACCAAGATCGGGAACCTCCACGTGCTTTCACCCATTGTCGCCGCCGAAGCGGCGAAGCTGTCCGGATCTGGCCAGACCTCCGGCCACGCTCCCGGGCACTCTGATGACCCCGGGCCGGAGATCGGAAACCCGGCCGGGGAAAGAATCGAATGGAGATGTGATGATCACCAAACTGGTGCGCGCGGTGTCCTCGGCGATGCGGCCGGCGACCTCGGCCACGACGATCGCCCAGCGCCTCGACGCGGCGCGGGCGCAGCACCTCATGACGATCGAGCTGTTCCGCCTCCGCGGCCTGGGCTGACCCGGGCCGCTCGATTCGCCGGGCCCCACCGGCCGCCTTCGGACGTCCACCGTCGTACGTCCGGACGCGGCGAACCCGCGGTACAGCACCGATCCGGCCGGGCGCCCCCACTCGAGGGCGCCCCGCCAGCCCGTACCGCCCGCCCGACGAAACGAGTGACCATGACCAGCACCGTCCCGCGTGTCTCCCCGGCCACCACCGAGGAAGCCCCGGTCTCCCACCGCAGGTTGCTGATGTGCGCCGCGGACTACTTCCGGATCGACTACGAGATCAACCCGTATATGCACGTCGGCGTCCAGCCCGACGTCGCGGCCGCGGTCGCCGAGCACGACCGCATCGTCGCCGCGCACCTGGCCGCCGGCCGCAAGGTGGAGTTCGTCGACGCCGACCCCGGCTGCCCCGACATGACTTACACGGCCAACGCGGCGGTCGTCCGCGGCGACCGCGCGGTGCTGGCCACGCTCCCGCCGGAGCGGGCCGCGGAAACGCCGCACCACCGGGCCTGGCTGGAGGAAAACGGCTTCGACGTCGCGGAGACGCCGTACGCGTTCAGCGGCCAGGGTGACGCGCTGGCCTGCGGCGACCTGCTGCTCAGCGCCCACGGCCAGCGCACGGACTTCCGCGCGCTCGACACGCTGTCGCGGCACCTCGGCTACGAGGTCGTGGCCCTCCGGACGACGAGCCCGCAGTGGTACGACCTGGACCTGGCGGTCGCGGTGATCCACCCCGGCCGCGTGCTGGCGTACAACCCGCAGGCGCTGGACGCGCCGAGCCTGCGCACGCTGCGCGGGCTCGGCATGGACCTGATCGAGGTGGCCCCGGACGAGGCGGCGGCGTTCGCGCTGAACCTGATCAGCGACGGCCGCACGGTGACCATGACCAGCGGCGCGCCCCGCCTGGCCGCGGACCTGCGGTCCCTGGGCCTGACGGTGGTGCAGCTGGACACCACCGAGCTGCGCAAGGGCGGCGGCGGCATCCGCTGCACGGCCCTGACGCTGGACAACCCGGCCTGACGCCCCGTGCCTGGCGAGCCTCGCGCTCGCCAGGCACGCCGTCGCCGCTCGCGCGGGTGCCCCGAAACTCGACCGAAACTCTTTGCCCGGCCACGGCGCCGCGTGCTCTCCTGATCGCGGACAGTGAACATCGTCGATTTTCGTCCAGGTCACCGACGACTTGGTTCCCAGCCCCGGAAAGCGCCGGCGGGGACTCGACCCCGAGGTGGACAGCTCCTGGGCGGGAACCCGGAAGGAGATCTCGGATGGCGGGAAGTTCGTCAGGCCTGCGCGGCAACCGGTGGTGGCGGTCCTCGGTCGGCCGGGTACTGGCCGGAGTCACCACCGTGACCGCCGTGGCCGCCGTCCTGGTGGCCGCTCCGGGCGCCGACGCCGCGGCAAGCACCCTGGGCGCCGCGGCCGCGCAGTCCGGCCGGTACTTCGGCACGGCGATCGCCGCCGGCAAGCTGAGCAACTCGGCCTACACCACGCTCGCGGCGCGCGAGTTCACCATGGTCACGCCCGAGAACGAGATGAAGCCGGACGCGACCGAGCCGAACCAGAACCAGTTCAATTTTTCGGCGGGCGACCAGGTCTACAACTGGGCGATCAGCCACGGCTCCCAGGTCCGCGGGCACACCCTCGCCTGGCACTCGCAGCAGCCGGGCTGGATGCAGAGCATGAGCGGCACCACGCTGCGCAACGCGATGATCAACCACATCCAGAAGGTGATGGCCCACTACCAAGGGAAACTCGCGTACTGGGACGTCGTCAACGAGGCCTTCAACGAAGACGGCAGCCGCCGGTCGTCCAACCTGCAGAGCACCGGCAACGACTGGATCGAGGTCGCGTTCAGGACCGCCCGCGCGGCCGACCCGTCGACCAAGCTCTGCTACAACGACTACAACATCGACAACTGGAGCTACGGCAAGACCCAGGGCGTCTACAACATGGTGCGGGACTTCAAGTCCCGCGGCGTGCCGATCGACTGCGTCGGCCTGCAGGCCCACTTCACCGGCGGCAGCTCGGTTCCGGGCAACCTCCAGACGACGATCGCCGGCTTCGCGGCGCTCGGCGTCGACGTGGCGCTGACGGAGGTCGACGTCACGAACGCGTCGACGTCGCAGTACGCGGCGCTGACCCAGGCGTGCGTGAACGTCGCGCGCTGCGTCGGCATCACGGTGTGGGGCGTGCGGGACAGCGACTCCTGGCGCTCCGGCGAGAGCCCGCTCCTGTTCGACGGCAACGGAAACAAGAAGGCCGCCTACAACTCGGTGCTGAACGTCCTCAACTCCGGAGGCACGACCACCACGCCGACGACGACCCCGACGGGCACCACCACCCCGACGACCCCGACCACGACCCCGGGCGGCGGCAGCTGCAGCGCTTCGCTGTCGGCCGGCCAGTCCTGGAGCGACCGGTACAACCTCAACGTCTCGGTCAGCGGCGCCAGCTCGTGGACGGTGACCATGACGGTGCCGGGCCCCGCGAAGATCATCGCCACCTGGAACGTCAACGCCACCTGGCCGAGCAGTCAGGTCATGACGGCGACACCCAACGGCAGCGGCAACAACTTCGGGGTGACCATCCAGCACAACGGGAACCGGAACTGGCCGAGCGTCAGCTGCAGCACCTCCTGAGGGGGCGGTGGGTGACTCGTCCGCGAAGGCAGGACTTCGCGGACGAGTCATTCACGCAGCGCCGCGGCTACTGCCTCGCGAGCGCCCACGGCATGAGCTTCTCGGCGAGGGCCCGGCTGAACGGGCTCACCAGTGCCTGCAGTTCGGCGCAGGCGGGCTCGCCGATGTGGGCGTAGGGCACGACGCTGTTCTCGTCGGTCGTCTTCTCGATCTCCGCCCGGCGGGCGGCGCCGCCGGGGGTGAACGTCAGGTCGGCGTCGTCGGTGAGCCAGTCGCGCTCGCGGAGGCCGGTGACGGCCCGGTTCCAGTCGTCCTCGGACCAGCCCCGGGACGTGCGCAGGGTTTCGGCGGGAACGGCACCGGAGGCGGCGTGGGTGATGAGGGCTTCGACGCCGCGCAGGCCGGCCGTCAGCAGGGCGGCCACGTGCGCGTCGCCGCGGTACTCGCGGAGCAGGGTCTGCGCGTGCCACAGGACCAGGTGGGGCTCGGTCGGCCACGGCAGGGCCGAGTGGGCGGCGAAGAGCGGGCGGCCGGTGACGTCGCCGGTGACCGTCTCGGCGGCTTCGCGCAGGAGCACGGCGGCCCGGCGCATCTCGGGTGAGCCGATCGCGTCGCCCAGGACGCCGCGCAGGGCCTGGTCGGCCGCGGCGTAGCGGGCGGCGAGGACCGCGGCCGGTTCGCTGGCGGACCAGGCGGTGCTGATCGACGCCGTGACGAGGGCCGGGTTGAAGTTGAAGAAGGTCGCGACCACGACCGGCGCCGGGACCGCGCCGAACGCCGCCGACCGCGACGCGAAGTAGCCGGCGCGGCCGGTGATGCCGAGCTCCGCGTACGCGGCAGCGGCTTCCGGCGCGAAGTAGATCATCCCGTGGTAAGGCTCCAGGAATCGCCAGGTCCGGCGCGCCGTTTCGATCACCGCGCCAACATACCACCCGGTCGGTACGGCGCCGGGCTTCCTGCTTCCGGGCACGGCCGAAGGCGGCTACGGCCGCAGCCGCTTGCGCATGATCGGCCGGCTCGGGAACGTCCGGCCGATCTCGGTGAACCCCGCCCGGGTGAACATGGCGACCGTGCCGGTGAACACCGCGGCGGGCGACGGGACCGCCGCCGGCGCGGCGACGTCGACCGGGTGTCCGTCCACAACGGACCCCCCGTGCTCCCGCGCCCACTCGACCGCGGCGCCCAGCAGGGAAACGCCGGCACCGTGACCCCGGTGCCCGCGCCGGACGACGAAACACGTGACCCACCACGCCGCCGGATCGTCCTCGAGCAGCCGGCGCACCGCGCGGTTCCCGGTCACGCCCGGCAGCAGGGCGCGCGGCTGCACCCGGGTCCAGCCCACCGGTTCGTCGTCGACGTACCCGACGAGCCCCACCGGCACCGCGACGGTGTCGACCTCGCGACGCAGCGCGGCGCGGTTGTCCGGCTGGTCGTGCCGCCGGAACCGCTGGCACCAGCAGCTGCCGCCCCGGCCCGCGAACACCCGTTCCAGGTCCGGCCACGAGGCCGGATCCAGGGGCTGCGACCGGAACGTCATGCCGGACAGTGTCGCAGCCGGGTCGTGGCCACCGCCTGCCGAGCTAAGCGCCGGGCTCTTCCGCGAGTGCGCGGTAAGCCGGCCGGAGCAGCTCGGTGACGTCTTCGCCGCCCGACGTGATCGCGAACGGCGGGGCCTGGTCCAGGAGCGCGTCGACCGGCGTTCGCGGTCCGTGCAACGGTGCCGGGGCCTGGCCGCAGGCGAAGAAGGTGTCCATGACCTCGGTCAGGGCCGGCGACCGGTCGTCGGGGTCGAGCGGTTCGGCGGAGATGAGCCGATTCTTCAGCTCCTCCAGCAGCGTTTCGCGGTTCCGGCCGCGTAGGGCGAGGACGGTGAACGGGTCGTCGGCGACCCGGGCCACGAGCGCGGCGAACACGGCGTTCAGGTGGCCGCACGGCACTTCGGCGTCCGGGCAGGTGCAGTCCAGCGACACCTCCCGCGCCGACGACGGGAACAGCGGCAGCCGGACCGCTTTGCAGATCTGTTCGACGTCGCGGGGCAGCTCGCCGCTGAGCAGCAGGACGGTGGCCGACGCCTTCGCGGCGAGGGCGTAGGTGATCGCCGCCCAGTCCGCCTTCCCGAACGCCGTCAGCCCGATCCGCACCTGGTACGGACGGCCGTCCTCCACCTCGGCGTCGACGCGCCCGGCGCCGACCTCCAGGGATACGACGCGGCCCCGGCCGGGTGCGGGCAGGAGGACGCCGATCGCCGTCAGCGCCCGGAGGAACCGGGTCGGCCACCACGGGAGCGGTTCAGTCATCGATCGCGTCCTCCCCCAGGGTGAGCACCCCGCGCAGCGCGTCCGTGGACAGCTCGGTGAGCCGGCTTTCGCCCTCGCCGACGACCAGGCCCGCGAGCGCGCGCTTCCGGGTGATCAGCGTGTCGATGCGGTCCTCGATGGTGCCCGGGCAGACGAACTTCCGGACCTGGACGGTGCGGCCCTGCCCGATCCGGAACGCCCGGTCGGTGGCCTGGTTCTCCACGGCCGGGTTCCACCAGCGGTCCAGGTGCAGGACCTGGCTGGCGGCGGTCAGCGTGAGCCCGGACCCACCCGCTTTGAGCGACAGCAAGAGGATCCGCGGCCCGTCGCCGGCCTGGAAGCGCTCCACGATCGCGTCTCGCGCGCCTTTGGCCAGGCTGCCGTGCAGAAAGGCGACTTCGACGCCGAGCCGGTCGGTCAGGTGGGGCACGAGCATGTGGCCGAATTCGGTGTACTGCGTGAAGCACAGCACCCGATCGCCCGACGCGAGGATTTCCGCCAGGACCTCTTCGAGGCGAACGACTTTGCCGGAGCGGCGCCCGATCGGGGAGCCGTCGTGCAGCAGGTGCGCGGGGTGGTTGCAGACCTGCTTGAGCTTCGTGATCGCGGCGAGGACGTTGCCGCGGCGCTTGATGCCCTGGCTGTTCTCGATCTTCTTCATCATCTCGTCGACGATCGCGCAGTACAGCGTGCCCTGTTCGCGGGTGAGCCGGTACTCCTGCCGGATTTCCAGCTTTTCCGGGAGCTCGGGGACGATTGCGGGGTCCGTCTTCACCCGGCGCAGCAGGTACGGCCGCGTGAGCCGGCGCAGCTCGGCGGCCACGTCGGTGTCGCCCCGCCGCTCGATCGGGACGGCGAAGTGCCGCCGGAACTCGAACCTGCTGCCGAGCAGCCCGGGGTTGAGCAGGTCCAGCACCGACCACAGGTCCGCCAGCCGGTTCTCCACCGGGGTGCCGGTCAGCGCGAGCCGGTGCCCGGCCGTGAACCGCCGCACCGCCTTGGCCGTCGCGGTGTCGGCGTTCTTGATGGCGTGCGCTTCGTCGAGCACCAGGCGCCGCCAGGTGACCTTCTCGAGTTCGCCGGCGTCGCGGGCGGCGGTGGCGTAGGTCGTGACGACGAGGTCGGCCGCGGCGACCTGCTCGGCGAGCGCGTCGCCGTGCGCGCGGGCGCTGCCGTGGTGGGCGTGGACCCGCAGGCCGGGGGTGAAGGTCGCCGCCTCCCGCTGCCACATGCCGACCAGCGACATCGGGCACAGCACCAGCGTCGGCCGGTGCTCGCCCGCGGCCCGCTCCAGCGCCTCGAGCGCCAGCGTCTGGACGGTCTTGCCGAGGCCCATGTCGTCGGCCAGGCACGCCCCGAGCCCCAGCTCCGCCATGAACGCCAGCCAGGCGACACCCCGCTGCTGGTAGGGGCGCAGCGTGGCCCGGAACGACGGCGGCAGCCCGACCGGCCGCAGGGCCTGCTCGACCCGCCCGGCCAAGACGTCCCCGACCCAGCCGTCGGCGCTGACGGCGGTGACCGGGAGCGGCGCCTCCCGCGCGAGGTGCACCAGCTCCAGCAGCTCGGCCCCGGTCGGTGGCTCGGTGTACCGCTGCGGGTCGCGGCGCAGGAACTCGAGTCCGGCGCGCAGGCGATCGGCGTCGACGCTGATCCACCGGCCCCGCAGCCGCACCAGCGGGGTCTTCGCCGCGACGAGGGTGGCCAGTTCTTCCCGGCCGATCTCGACGTCGCCCACCGCGATCGACCAGCGGAACGTGGCCAGCTCGTCGCGGCCCACCCGGTTGCGGGTGACGACCTGCTCGGACGGCGTGCTGCGGACCGACAGCCGCAGCCCGAGCCGGCGCCTGCCGTCCCAGGAGGCCGGGAGCTGCACTTCGAACCCGGCCTCGATCAGCCGGGTCGCGCCCGAGGTGAGGAACCGTTCGGCTTCTTCGACGGTCAGGTCGTACTCGGCCGGCTGCGTCCGGCGCAACGCCGGCGCCAGCATCGGTTCGACCAGCGCGGCCCGGCCCAGCTCGGCGACGAGCAGCCCCTTCGGGTCCCGGACCAGCCCGTGCGCTTCGCCCGACCAGATCTGCCCCGCCGAGAGCAGCAGGCTCGGATCGGCCGTCGCGCGCAGGAGGAACCGCAGCTGCCACTTGGTGCCGTCGCCGGTCTGGTCGTCGGGATCGGCGTCGGCCGGCCGGCGCAGGGTGGCGGCTTCGGTCAGCCGGAAACACGCCCGGCCGTCGACGACGTCGGTGTCGGCGACCTCGTCCCACTTCGCGACGGCCTCGGCCAGCACCCCGAGCTCGCCCAGCGGCAGCTCGACGCGGGGACCGCCGCCCTGCAACGCGGCCAGCCACACCCCGGCCGCGCCCCGGCCCCCGCGCAGGTCGACGGGCGGCTCCGCGCGCGCCAGCCGGTCCCGGACCGCCGTGTCGGCCAGGGTGTGGAGGGCGTCGGTGACGAGCGCGCGCGGCGAGGCCCCGGTGAGCGGCGCGACCTGCTCGGCCCGCCCGACCGGCGGCATGGCCGCGACCAGCGCGTCGAACGCGACGAAGTCCACGCCTTGCAGCACCGGGCGCCACCGGGCCTCGGCCGCGTCGCCCTGGCGGAGCAGCGTCGGCAGCACCCGCCCGCGCCGCACCAGATCCGCGGCCAGGCGGGCCACCGCGCGCAGGTAGGTGACGGATTCGCCGTACGAGGCGGCGTCGTCGAGGTCGTCCAGCTCGGTCGCGTCGACGATCAACGCCGGCACCGACCACGCCCGCAACGACGGCGCCGGGCCACGTCGCCGGCCACCCGCCGCCTCGCTGGAGGCGAGCGGCCGGCTCGCCCGCGACGGCAGCAGCAGCGTCGCCGACGTGGGTTTGCCGGGGTGCAGCGCGGTCAGCTGCGCACTGGAGACCGCGAACGGGTGCGGCAACGCGATCCGCGCCGACCGGCTCGACGTACCGGCCGGGCCCCGGTCGTGCTCCGCCCACAGCAGCAGCCCCCGGCCCGGCGACCACAGGGCGTGCACCACAGGCAAGGTCCGAGGCTCCTTAGTCCGATCCGGGTTCCCCCCAGATCGTCGCACGCCGGACGCGGCGGCCGTCGGCGGTGCGGGAGGATGAGACGAAGAGGGCCGCTACTCCCCGCTGCCGGCTTCGTCCACGACGGACGCTTCACCGATGCGACGGCTGATCTCCTGGAGCTGCCGGCGCTGCGCTTTGCTCAACGGGTCGAAGACCAGCCTGCGCACCTCGGCGACGTGCCCCGGCGCGGCCTCGACGAGCTTCTCCCAGCCCGCGTCCGCGAGCGTCGCCAAGGTGTAGCGGCCGTCCTCGGGATCAGGCCGCCGCTTCACCCAGCCGGCTTCCTCCATGCGTTTCACCACGTGCGACAGCCGGGACAACGACCCGTCGGCGAGCACGGCCAGCCTGCTCATCCGCAGCGTCCGGTCCGGCGCCTCGGAAAGCCCGGCCAGCACCTGGTATTCGAAGAAGCTGACCCCGGAGTCCCGCTGCAGCTGCGTGTGCAGCGCCGACGGTACGCGGATCAGCAGGCTCGCGAGCGCAATCCAGATCTCTCGCTCCCGTTCGTCGAGCCAACGAGCTTCGTACGCTGTCATGACCTCATCCCGAATAGCCGTGCGACACCGGCGAACCGTAGCACGAGGCACTTGACGCTTCAAGTCAGATCACTTGACGCTTCAAGTCCTCGGCTGCTAACTTCCGGCGAGTTCCCCACCATCAACATCGGAGACGTCGAAGATCATGAATGTCGCACTGTGGATCATCGCGGGCCTCCTGGCCCTCGCATTCCTCGCAGCGGGCGCGATGAAGCTGCTGCAGCCCAAGGAAAAGCTCGCCGCCGCCGGCATGGCGTGGACCGAGGACTACTCCGGCGGCTCCGTCAAGGGGATCGGCGCGATCGAGATCGTCGGCGCGATCGGCCTGATCCTGCCCGCGCTCCTGGTCATCGTTCCGATCCTGACGCCGATCGCGGCCACCGGCCTGGCGATCACGATGCTCGCCGCGATCGTCGTGCACGTCCGCCGCAAGGAGAACCAGGCGCTCGCCGCCCCGGTCGTGCTGCTCATCCTGTCCGCCGTGCTCGCCTGGGGCCGGTTCGGTCCGTACGCGATCAGCTGACGCGGCCGCGCCGCAGTCCACAGTGGACGATGATGCAGACCCACTGTCCGTCGGCACAGCCGCTCCGGTCCCCCACGGGACGCGGGCCGCGATCCCTGACGTCGATGCCGGGCGTCGACGTCAGGGGCACGGGCAGCGGATGAGCACCACCCCGCGGCCGCCCGCCGGCTCGTACCACGCCGGGCTCCTGGGTGCGGGAATCCGTGGTTCGTTCTCCCCCGCCCTGCACGAGCACGAGGCGGCGGCGCTGGGCATCCCCGGGCGGTACGAGCTGCTCGACCTCGACGAGCTCGCAGCGGGCCCGGCCGACCTGGGAGCACTGATCGCCGGCGCGCGAGCGGCCGGCTGGCAGGGGCTCTACGTCACCCACCCCTGCAAGCAGGCGGTCATCCCCCACCTGGACGCGCTCGCGCCCGACGCGGCGGCCATCGGCGCCGTGAACACCATCGTCTTCGGCCCGGACCTCGCCGTCGGCCACAACACCGACTGGTCCGGGTTCGCCCGTGGTCTGGACGTCGGCTTTCCCCGCGGCCTCGACGAGCAGGACCTCGCGGAGGTCGTCCTGCTCGGCGCCGGCGGCGCCGGCTCCGCCGTGGGGCATGCCCTGCTCACGCGCGGGGTGCGCCGGCTCCACGTCGTCGACCGGCTCGACGAGCGGTCGGCCGGCCTGACGCGGACGCTGGCCGCCCGGTTCCCGGGCCGCGCGGTCGAGCACGCCGGTCTCGGTGCGCTCGCGGACCTGCTGCCACGCGCGACCGGGCTCGTCCAGGCCACCCCGGTCGGGATGACCGGGCACCCCGGTACGCCGGTCCCCGCGCGGCTGCTCCACGCCGGCCTGTGGGTGGCCGACGTCGTCAACCGTCCACTGCGGACAGAGCTGCTCGCCGCCGCGCGGGCCCTCGGCTGCCGGACGCTCGACGGCGGGCCGATGCTCGTCCTCCAGGCCGCCGACGGGATCGCCTTGCTCACCGGCCACCGCCCGGACGACGACCGGATGCTCGCCGACTTCCACCGCATCGTCGCCGCGGGTGATCGGCACGGCGGCTGACCGGCGCGGTCACCGCCGGAACGCGTTGATCCCTTCGAGGTGCTTCGCGCGCTTCTCCTCATCCCGGACGCCGAGGCCTTCCTGCGGCGCGAGCGCGAGCACGCCGACCTTGCCCTGGTGCGCGTTGCGGTGCACGTCCAGCGCGGCCTGCCCCGTCTCCTCCAACGCATACGTCTTCGACAAGGTCGGGTGGATCAGACCCTTCGCGATCAGTCGGTTCGCCTCCCACGACTCACGGTAGTTCGCGAAATGGGAGCCGACGATCCGCTTCAAGTTCATCCACAGGTACCGGTTGTCGTACTGGTGCATGTATCCCGAGGTCGACGCGCACGTCACGATCGTCCCGCCCTTGCGCGCCGCGTAGACCGACGCGCCGAACGTCTCCCGGCCCGGGTGCTCGAACACGATGTCCGGGTCCTCACCACCGGTCAGCTCCCGGATCTTCGCCCCGAAACGCTGCCACTCCTTCGGGTCCTGCTCGGTGTCGCTCTTCCAGAACTTGTAGGCCTCGGCGCTGCGGTCGATGATCAGCTCCGCGCCGAGCTTCCGGCAGATCGCGGCCTTCTCCGGGCTGGACACCACACACACCGGGATCGCGCCGCCGTTCAGCGCGTACTGCGTCGCGTAGGAGCCGAGCCCACCCGAGGCGCCCCAGATCAGGACGACGTCACCCTGCTTCATGTCCGCACCGTTGCGCGAGACCAGCTGCCGGTAGGCGGTGGAGTTGACCAGCCCGGGGGAGGCGGCTTCCTCCCAGGTGAGGTGATCCGGCTTCGGCATCAGCTGGTTCGCCTTGACCAACGCGACCTCGGCCAGGCCGCCGAAGTTCGTCTCGAAGCCCCAGATCCGCTGCTCGGTGTCGAGCATCGTGTCGTTGTGCCCGTCCGGGCTCTCCAGCTCGACGTTCAGGCAGTGCGCGACCACCTCGTCGCCGGGCTTCCAGGTGTGCACCCCGACCCCGGTCCGCAGCACGACACCGGACAGGTCCGACCCGACCACGTGATAGGGCAGGTCATGCCGCTTCGCCAGCGGCGAGAGCTTCCCGTACTTCTTCAGGAACTTGAACGTCGGGATCGGCTCGAAGATCGACGTCCACACGGTGTTGTAGTTGATCGCACTCGCCATCACCGCGACCAGCGCCTCACCAGGGCCCAGCTCCGGCGTCGGGACCGCCTCGATGTGCAGGGACTTGCGCGGGTCCTTGTCCTGGCCGGCCATGCCCGCGAACATGTCGACCTCGTCGGCGTGCACCGTCACGCCGCGGTAGTGCTCCGGTACCGGCAGCGCGGCCACGCCGCCGGAGTCACCGGCCAGGATCGCCTGCCGGATGTCGTCGAGTCTTCCGTTCGGCACGGATGTCCTTTCATCGAAGGTGCTGGTCCACCGCGCGGATCACGGGAGGAAGCCCGCGTCGAGCCCGTCGTCCGCGGTGTCTGTGCGCCACAGGCGCTTCCCGGCCGGCGTCGCCTTGTCCGCCGCGGAGTCCAGGAAGTTCCGGCCGGGGCTGGTCAGCCACTCGCGCAGCGCGTCCGCCCACCACGCGGTGTCGACGACCCACTTGCGCCCGGACTCCGGCGCCGTCCGCTCGGCCGCCAGTTCCGCGGCCCAGCCGTCGACCGCGCCCGCGAACACGGCCTCCGCGTCGGGTACACCGAGCGTCTCGCCGATCGCCGGCCAGGTCAGCCCTTCCGCCCGCGCGGACACCACGGCGCGTTCGAGGTAGCCGGAGGCCAGCTCGGTCAGGGCCCGGGCGGCGCGCAGCTCGGCCCGGTCCAGCTCGTGCGGCCAGTGGTGTTCGGGCACCACGGCGTGCCGCGCGCAGACGGCGATCTCCCACGCCGCCTTCGCCGCGGCCACCTTGGCGTGCAGGGCGGGCGGGAAGGCGCCGGGATCCGGCGCGTCCCCGGGCCCGGACGTCACCGGTCACCGGCCAGGATGGTGTCCAGCGCCTCGGCGAAGTCCCCGGGGTCGACCAGGGAGGTCGACTTCTCGTAGCCGTCCGCCACCGTGAGGTACCGCTTGCCGACGAGCAGCATGTGCCCGTCGCCGGACGAGCGGGCCCGGATGACGGCGTTCGCGAGCACCGTTCCCTCCGTGAACTCCTGCATCCGCTTGGCGAACCCCTGCCAGTCCTCGACGCGGCGCCCGTCCGGGGTGAAGCGGTAGACCGCGCGCCACTGACCGGTGCGGCTCCGGCGGTGCAGCGTCTGCAGGCCCGCCTGCTCGACCACCTTGTACCGGCAGCCGTACTGGTGCTGCACCTCGGAGTTCAGCCGCAGCGGGTCCAGGTAGGACGGACCGGAGAAGCCGACGTCCGCCAGCCACAGGTCCTCGTGCTCCCCCATCGAGACCCCGGTGAACAGGTGGGACAGGTCCGGCGAGAAGGTCCCGTCTTCCTGGCGCACCCCGGCCGAGATGATCCTGGTCCCGAAGCCGAGCTCGCGCAGCAGCCGGCTGAACAGCGGGTTCAGCTCGAAGCAGATGCCCCCGTTGCCGTCGCGCACGATCTTGTCGAAGGTCGCGTCGAGGTCCACCTCCGCGATGTTGGCGGGCAGCTCGCCGTCGGCCGTGCCGAACTTCGTGTTGTCGTAGGGAATCGTCATCAGGTGGAGCTTGTGCAGCTGCTGCAGCGTCTCCGGAGTGGCTGTCCGCGGACCCGGGTAGCCGAGGCGATCCAGGTACACCTCAGTGTCGAACATGCTTACGCCCTTCGTGGGTTCAGGCCGTCAGGGCCCGGAGGCGTTCGGTGACGCGGGCCCGCGCGGCCGCGTCGGGGATCGCCGCGATGCTCGCTTCCAGCTTGTCGATCTCCTCTAGCAGGAGCATCGGCTCGGTTTCGGAGCCGGCCCGGGGCTCGGCGAGGGCCTCGGGCCGCAGGCCCGCGATGAGGTGGTCGGTGAGCGCCGCCGGCGTCGGGTGGTCGAACACGACGGCGGCGGTGAGCCGCACCTCGGTGGCCGCGCCCAGCCGGTTGCGCAGTTCCACGGCGGTCAGCGAGTCGAAGCCCATCTCCCAGAGGTCCTGCTCGGGATCGAGGGCGCTCGCGCCCGCGTGGCCGAGCACCGCCGCCGACGCCTCCAGCACCAGGTCGAGGACGATCTTCCGCTGCTCGCCCGCCGAGCGCCCGGCCAGCTTCCGGGTGAGCGGCTCGGCGTTCACGGCCGCGCTTTCCGCGCCCCGCCGCACCGGCCGGACCAGCGCCCGCAGCAGCGGTGGCACCGCGTCGCCCGCCGGCGGGGTGAGGTGCATCGGGACCAGCACGGCGTCCGGCGACCGCAACCCGGCGTCGAACAGCGCCAGGCCGTCCACCTCGGAGAGCGCACGGAAACCCTTGCGCGCCAAGCGCTCCCGATCCGCGTCGCCGAGGCGGTCCGCCATCCCGCCGGCCTGGTGCCACGCACCCCACGCCAGGGACACCGCCGGCAGCCCGTGCGCGCGCCGCAGGTGCGCGACCCCGTCGAGGAACGCGTTCGCGGCGGCGTAGCCGGCCTGGCCCGGACTGCCCACGATGCCCGCGGCGGAGGAGAAGAGCGCGAACGCCGCCAGGTCCAGGTCCTCGGTCAGCTCGTGCAGGTGCCACGCCGCGTCGGCCTTGGGCCGGAAGACGGTCTCGATCCGGGGCGCGCTCAACGCGGGGACGACGCCGTCGTCGAGGACACCGGCGGTGTGCACCACCGCCGTCAGCGGGTGCTCGGCGGGGATCAGCGTGAGCAGCTTCCCGAGCGCGTCCCGGTCGGAGACGTCGCACGACACGACGGTCACCCGCGTGCCGTGTGTTTCCAGGTCGGCCGTCAGCTCGGCCGCGCCGTCGGCGTCCGGTCCCCGCCTGCTGACCAGCAGGAGGTGCCGGACGCCGTGCTCGGCCACCAGGTGGCGGGCGACGAGAGCGCCGAGGCCGCCGGTGCCACCGGTGACGAGCACCGTGCCCTCGGGGTCCAGCGGCCGGGCCGGGTGCTCGGCAGCCGCGGGACGACGGACCAGCCGGGGCACCGTCACCGCTCCGGCGCGCACCGCGGCCTGGGGTTCGCCCGCCGCCACCACGGCGGCGAGCGCGGCTCGCGAGGAGCCCGCGTCGTCGAGGTCCACGACCACGATCCGGTCCGGGTTCTCCGACTGCGCGGACCGGAGCAGCCCCCACACCGCGGCGGCGGCCGGGTCGGTCAGCTCGGCGCTGTCGGCCACGGCGACCGCACCGCTGGTCAGCACCACGAACCGGGCCGCGTCCGCCTGGGGCTCGTCGAGCCAGTCCTGCAGCTGTTCGAGCGTCGTGGCCACGAGGGTGCGCGCCGCGGCCGGGTCCGTTGTGCGCCCGGTGAGGTCGAGGACCGTCCATTGTGCTGGGTCGGTGACCGGCTCCGGCAGGGTGACGGGCGCCCAGTCGACCCGGTGCACCAGGTCTTCGACGCCCCGGCCGGCCGGACGCAGGTGACCGGGGTCGAGCGGCCGGAGGGTGAGGGTGTCGACGGTGACGACCGGGCGGCCGGCGGTGTCGGTGGCGTGGAGGGTGAGGGTGGTGGGGCTCGTCGGGGTGAGGCGGACCCTCAGCGTGGTCGCGCCCGTGGCGTGCAGGGTGACGCCGTTCCAGGCGAAGGGCAGGTGCGGGGTGGCCGGGTCCGGCGGCGCCGGGGTGAAGGCGTTCGTGTGCAGGGCGGCGTCGAGCAGGGCCGGGTGGATCCCGAACCCGCCGTCACGGCGGTCCCCACCGGCCGCGGGGAGGGTGATCTCGGCGTAGACGCGGTCGTCGTCGGTCCAGGCGGCGGTCAAGCCCCGGAAGGCCGGGCCGTAGTGGTAACCACCCTCGGCGAGGGTGTCGTAGAAGCCTTCCACCGCCACCGGCCGGGCGCCCGCCGGCGGCCACACGGAGGTGTCGCCGACCGGCGCCGGGGGCCGCGCGGCGTCGAGGGTGCCGGACGCGTGCCGGGTCCAGCCGGGACCGTCGTCCGGCTGCCCGGTGTCGGGGCGGGCGTGGACGGTGACGCGGCGGCGTCCCGTGTCGTCGGGTTCGGCGACCCGCAGCTGGATCCGCACCGCGTCCGCCCCGGACAGGACCAGGGGCCGCTCGAGGACGAGCTCCTCGACGACGAGGCAGCCGACCTCGTCGCCGGCCCGGACGGCCAGCTCCACGAACAGTGTTCCCGGCACCAGCACCACGCCGGCCACCACGTGATCGGCGAGCCAGGGGTGGGTCCGCACCGACAACCGGCCGGTCAGCACCACGTCACCGCCTTCGGCCATCAGCAGCGCGGCCCCCAGCAGCGGGTGTCCCGGTGGCACCAGTCCCGCCGCCGAGACGTCGCCCGACCGCGGCGGGACGTCCAGCCAGAACCGCTCGTGCTGGAAGGCGTACGTCGGCAGCTCGACCGGCTCACCGCCGCCGAAGTGCGCGGCCCAGTCCACCGGCACACCACGGACGTGCAACTCGGCCAGCGCGGTCAGCACACCCCGGGTCTCCGACACTTTCTTGCGGCCGGTGGCCACGAACCCGATCCGGGTCTCCGGCGGCAGCGCGTCCGGCCCCATCCCGGTCAGCACGCCACCCGGGCCCGCTTCCAGGACCGTGGACACACCCAGCCCGGCCAGCGCCGCGAGCCCGTCGGCGAACCGCACCGTGGCCCGCACGTGCTCCACCCAGTACGCCGGGTCCGACACCTGCCCCGGCTCGGCCACCGCGCCAGTCACGTTCGACACCAGCTTGAGCACCGGCTCCCGCAGCGTGATCTGCTCGACCACCGCGCGGAACTCGTCCAGCATCGGCTCCATCAACGCCGAGTGGAACGCGTGCGAGACCCGCAGCCGCCGCACCCGGCAGCCCGCCTCCCGCAGCTCGTCCGTCACCGCGGTGAGCGCGTCCTGCTCGCCGGACAGCACCACGGACTCGGGGCCGTTGACCGCCGCCACCGACACCACGGCACCGGCCTGTTCCAGCACCTCCCGCACGCGCTGCTCGGTCGCACCGGCGACCGAGGCCATCGCCCCGCCCGCCGGCAACCGCTGCATCAACCCGGCCCGGGCCGCCACCAGCCGCGCCGCCCCGGCCAGGTCGAGCACGCCCGCGACGAACGCCGCGGTCACCTCGCCCACCGAATGCCCGCCGACCACGTCGACGCGCACGCCCCACGACTGCAGCAACCGGAACAACGCCACCTCGAACACGAACAGCCCCGGCTGCGCCCAGCCCGTGTCGTCCAGGAACCCGCCGCCGGTGTCCCCGGTTTCCCCGGTGAACATCACCGAACGCAAGGCGGCCGCGTCCAGCCACCGATCCAGCTCGGCGCACACTTCGTCCACCGACGCCCGGAACACCGGGAACCGCTCGTACAGCTCGTGTCCCATCCCGGCGCGTTGGCTGCCCTGGCCGGAGAACATCACCGCGACGCCGCCCGGACCGGCCACCCCCGAGACGACGCCGGGTGCGCCCTCGGCCAGCGCGCGCAACCCCGCGACGGCCTCGTCGCGGTCGGCGGCCAGGACCACACCGCGGTCCGGCAGCAGCGCCCGCGTCGTCACCAAGGACGTCGCCACGTCCGCCAGCGACACGTCGTCGTTGTCCACAAAGGACGCCAACCGGGCCGCCTGACCCCGCAGTCCCGCCGCACCGCGGCCCGACACCACCAACGGCACCACACCGCCCGGCGCCGGTTCCCGAGCAGGAACCTCGACCTCGGGTGCCTGTTCGAGAATCACGTGGGCGTTGGTGCCGCTGATCCCGAACGACGACACCCCCGCCCGCCGCGGACGGCGTGCCTCCGGCCACTCCCGCGACTCCGTCAGCAACCGCACTTCACCGGCGGACCAGTCCACCTTCGGGGTCGGCTCGTCCACGTGCAACGTCTGCGGCAGCACACCCCGGCGCATGGCCTGGACCATCTTGATCACACCCGCGACACCCGCAGCACCTTGGGTGTGACCGATGTTGGACTTCACCGAACCCAGCCACAACGGCTCGACCCGATCCTGACCGTAGGTAGCCAGCAACGCCTGCGCCTCGATCGGGTCACCCAAAGACGTGCCCGTACCGTGCGCCTCAACAGCGTCCACATCGGACACCGACAGGCCCGCGCTCGCCAGCGCAGCCCGGATCACGCGCTGCTGCGACGGACCGTTCGGCGCCGTCAAACCGTTCGACGCACCGTCTTGGTTCACCGCCGAGCCGCGCACCACGCCCAGCACCCGGTGCCCCGCCGCACTAGCCACCGAGAGTCGCTCCAGCAGCACCAACCCGACACCCTCACTGAAACTGGTGCCGTCCGCCGCACCCGCAAAGGCCTTACACCGCGCGTCGACAGCCAAACCACGCTGACGCGAGAAGTCCACGAACAGACTCGGCGTCGCCATCACCGTCACACCACCGGCCAGAGCCATCGAACACTCACCACGACGCAACGCCTGCGCCGCAAGGTGAATCGCCACCAGCGACGACGAACACGCCGTGTCCACCGTCAACGCCGGACCCTCGAACCCCAGCGAATACGACACCCGGCCGGACACGACACTGCCGGAGTTGCCGGTTCCGAGGTAGCCCTCGATCTCCTCCGGCACCAGCCCGGCTTCCGGCAGGTAGCCCTGGTACATCACGCCGGCGAACACGCCGACGTCGCGGCCCCGCAGGGAAACGGGGTCGATACCCGCCCGCTCGAAGGTTTCCCACGACGTCTCCAGCAGCACCCGCTGCTGCGGGTCCATGGCGAGGGCCTCGCGCGGGCTGATCCCGAAGAACCCCGGGTCGAAGCCCGCCGCGTCGTCGAGGAAGCCGCCTTCGCGGACGTAGCTCGTCCCGCGGTGCTCGACGTCGGGGTCGAACAGGCGCTCCACGTCCCAGCCGCGGTCGCCGGGGAAGCCGCCGATCGCGTCGCCCCGGCCGGACACCAGGTCCCACAGGTCCTCCGGCGACGCCACGCCGCCTGGGAAGCGGCACGCCATCCCCACGATCGCGATGGGGTCGTCCGTGGCGGCGACGGGCGCCACCGGCGTGGTGGCCGCGCGCCGGCCCGACAGCTCGTCCTTCAGGTACGCGGCCACCGCCAGCGGCGTCGGGTAGTCGAACAGCAGGGTCGCCGGGAGGCGCACCCCGCTCGCCGCGGTCAGCCGATTGCGCAGCTCCACCGACGTCAGCGAGTCGTAGCCGATGTCGCTGAACGCGCGATCGGGCTCGATCATGTCCGTGGTGGCGTGCCGGAGCACGACGGCGGCCTCGGCGCGGACCAGCTCCACCAGCGCCCGGCTCCGTTCCTTCTCCGGCAGGCCGGCCAGCCGCTGCAGCAGGGAGCCGGCGTCGGCCGCGACGTCCAGTACCGAGCGCCGTCCCGGCCGCCCGGTCAGGGCCCGCAGCAGCGCGGGCACCGGGCCTTGGCGCGCGCGGATCGCCGCGAAGTCGAGGTGCATGGGTACCAGCAAGGCCTCGGCCGAACGCAACCCCGCGTCGAACAGCGCCATCCCCTCCGCGGAGGTCAGCGCGCGCAGGCCGCCGCTCGCCAGCCGGCCGTGATCGGCCCGCTCCAGGTTGCGGGTCAGCCCGGTGACCTGCTCCCACAGTCCCCACGCCAGCGACACCGCGGGCAGGCCGAGCGCGCGGCGCCGCTGCGCCAGCGCGTCGAGGAACGCGTTCGCGGCGGCGTAGTTCGCCTGGCCCGGATTGCCCAGCACGCCGGCGCCGGAGGAGAAGAGCACGAACGCGGCGAGATCGAGGCCCGCGGTCAGTTCGTGCAGGTTGACGGCCGCGTCGATCTTGGGCCGGAACACGGTGTCGAGGCGCTCGGGCGTCAGGGCGGACACCACGCCGTCGTCGAGGACCGCCGCGGCGTGGACCACCGCGGTCAGCGGCCGGTCCGCCGGGATGCTCGCCAGCAGCGCGGCCAGCTCGGCCCGCTCCGCCGCGTCGCACGCGACGACGCGGACCTGCGCGCCGAGGCCGGCCAGCTCGGCTTCGAGGGCCGGCGCCCCCGCCGCGTCCGGGCCGCTCCGGCTGAGCAGCACCAGGTGCCGGATCCCGTGCCCGGTCACCAGGTGCCGGGCCACCACCGCGCCCAGGGTCCCGGTGCCGCCGGTGATCAGGACGGTGCCGCCGGGGTTCAGGGGCGTGCCCCGCTGCTCGCCGGCGACGGTCCGCGCCAGGCGGGGCACCGAGACGACGCCCGCGCGGATCGCCGCCTGCGGTTCACCGGACGCGACGACCGCGGGCACCGCGGCCCGTGACCGCTCGTCGTCGTCGAGATCGAGCACCACGATCCGGTCCGGGTTCTCCGACTGGGCGGACCGGACGAGTCCCCAGACGGCGGCGGCCGCCGGGTCACCGGCCTCGTCCGGGCCGGGCACCGCGACCGCGTGCCGCGTGACGACGACGAGACGCGCGGTTTCCGGCTGGTCCTGGGCGAGCCAGGTCCGCACCGCCTCGAGCACCTGGCCGGCCGCGGCCCGGGCCGCGGCGGGGTCACCCGGACCGGCCGGGACCTCGACGACGTCCCAGGTCGTCTCCCCGGTGTCCGGCGGCGCCGCGAGCCCCGCCGCGGTCCAGTCGACGCGGAACAGGGAGTTCGCCAAGAGGGAGTTCGACGCGGTGGTGACCGGGCCGGTGGCGACCGGGCGCAGGGTCAGCGACCCGATGGCGGCGACCGGCGCGCCGGTCTGGTCGGCCACGGCGAGGGACACGGTGTCCGCGCCGAGGTGCGTCGCCCGCACTCGCAGCGTCGTGGCGCCGGAGGCGTAGAGGGTGACGTCGTTCCAGGCGAACGGCAGCAGCGTCCGGCCCGCCACCGTCTCGGCCAGCGACGTGAAGTTCATGCTGTGCAGGGCGGCGTCGAGGAGCGCGGGGTGGATCCCGAACCCGGCCGCCTTCGTGGTCTCCGGCGGCGCGGTGATCTCGGCGTAGACGTCCGCGCCGCGGGTCCACACCTTCCCCAGGCCCCGGAACGCCGGTCCGTACTCGTATCCGGCCTCGGCGAGGGAGTCGTAGAAGCCCGTGACGTCCACCGGCTCCGCGTCGGCCGGCGGCCACTCCGCCAGCTCGAAGCCGGCCGCGGGTTCGGTGGCGGTCAGCGTCCCGGCGGCGTGCCGGGTCCACGCACCGTCGTCCTGGGCGTCGTCGCGGCTGTACACGGACACCGAGCGGCGCCCGGTCCCGTCCGGGTCCCCGACCACGACCTGGAGCGCGACCGCGTCGGTCCCCGGCAGCACCAGCGGCGCCTCGATGATCAGCTCTTCGACGACCGGGCAGCCGGCCTCGTCGCCGCCCCGGATCGCCAGCTCCACGAACAGCGTCCCCGGCACCAGCACCACACCGGACACCGCGTGATCGGCCAGCCAGGGGTGCGACCGCACCGACAACCGGCCGGTGAACAACACGCCGTCACCGCCGGCCAAGCCCGTTCTCGCGCCCAGCAAGGGATGCTCCGGCGACCTCAGCCCAGCGCCCGACACGTCCCCCGACACCGGCGGCACGTCCAGCCAGTACCGCTCGCGCTGGAACGCGTACGTCGGCAGTTCCACCCGCCGGGCCCCGTTCCCGGCGAAGCACCCCGGCCAATCCACCGCGACCCCACGCACGAACAGCCCCGCCGCGCCCGTCAGCAACCGCGTAAGCCCGCCGTCGTCGCGACGCAGCGAGCCCGTCACCACGGCCGGCACGCCGTCGTGCCCGTCGAGGACGTCCTGGACGCTGGTGGTCAGCACCGGATGCGGGCTCACCTCGACGAACGCGCGGTGCCCCTGCTCCAGCAACGCCTCGATCGCGGGCGCGAACCCGACCTGGTGCCGGACGTTCCGGTACCAGTACCCGGCGTCCATGTCCGCGCCGTCCACCCAGTCCCGGGTGACGGTCGAGAACATCGGCACCTGCCCGGCGACGCCCTTGACACCGGCCAGCGCCTCAAGCAGCTCGTCCCGGATGGGTTCCACGTGCGCGGTGTGGGACGCCACGCCGGCCTTGACGAGCCGGGCCCGGACGCCGTCGGCGTCGCACCGCGCCTTCAGCTCCGCCAGCGCGTCCAGGTCCCCGCCCACCACCACCGACGCCGGACCGTTGACGGCGGCGATCTCGGCCCGCCCGGCCCACGGCTCCAGCAGCTCGGCGGCCTGTTCGGCCGCGAGGGCGATCGACATGATCCCGCCCCGGCCGGTCATCCGGCGCGCCATCACCCGGCTGCGCAGGACCGCGACGCGGGCCGCGTCCTCCAGCGACAGCACCCCCGCCACGCAGGCCGCGGCGATCTCACCCTGGGAGTGCCCGACGACCGCGTCCGGCGTCACCCCGAACGACCGCCAGACCTCGGCCAGGGCCACCGACACCGCGAACAGCACCGGCTGCACGACCTCCAGCTGATCCAGTCCGGGCGCTCCGGGCGCGCCGCGCAGCACGTCGGTCAGCGACCAGTCCACCAGCGGTTCCAGCGCCCGGGCGCAGTCGGCGAACCGGGCGGCGAACGCCGGCGAGGTGTCCAGCAGGTCCAGCCCCATCCCCGGCCACTGCCCCCCTTGCCCGGGGAACACGAAGACCCGCTTGCCTTCGACGTCGGCCACGCCCGAGGTCACGCCGACCCCCGCCGCGCCGTCCGCGAGCGCCCGCAACCCCGCCACCGCCTCGGCGCGATCGGCCGCCAGGACCACCGCGCGATCGGAAAGCGTCGCGCGGGTCGTCACCAGCGAGTGCCCCACGTCGGCGAGCGACACACCCTCTTGGTCCACAAAGGACACCAGTCGCGCCGCTTGCCCCCGCAGGGCCGCCGCCCCGCGGCCCGACACCACCAGCGGCACCACGCCGGACCGGCTCACGACCCCGGGCTCGGCGCCGGAGCCGTCGTCGGCGGTCGTCGCCGGCTCGAACTCGGGCGCCTGCTCGAGGATCAGGTGCGAGTTCGTGCCGCTCAGCCCGAACGAGGACACCCCGGCCCGGCGCGGCCGGTCCGCCTCCGGCCACTCCCGCGCTTCGGTCAGCAACCGCACCCCGCCGGCGGACCAGTCCACCTTCGGCGTCGGCTCGTCCACGTGGAGCGTCGCGGGCAGCACACCGCGGCGCATGGCCTCCACCATCTTGATCACGCCGGCCACGCCCGCGGCGGTCTGGGTGTGCCCGATGTTCGACTTCACCGACCCGAGCCACAACGGCCGGTCCGGCGACCGGCCCTGACCGTACGTCGCGATGAGCGCGTCGGCCTCGATCGGGTCACCCAGCATCGTGCCCGTGCCGTGGGCCTCGACGGCGTCCACATCGGACGCGGCGACCCCGGCACCGGCCAGCGCGGCCCGGATCACCCGCTGCTGCGACGGACCGTTCGGCGCCGTCAGCCCGTTCGACGCGCCGTCCTGGTTCACCGCCGAACCACGCACCACGGCCAGCACCCGGTGCCCCGCCGCGCGGGCCACCGAAAGCCGCTCCAGCAACACCAGCCCGACACCCTCGCTGAAGCTGGTGCCGTCCGCCGCGCCCGCGAACGCCTTGCAGCGGCCGTCGGGCGCCAAGCCGCGTTGCCTGCTGAAGTCGACGAACGCGCCCGGCAGCACCATCACCGCGACCCCGCCGGCCAGCGCCATCGAGCACTCACCGCGTCGCAGCGCCTGCACGGCGAGGTGAATCGCCACCAGCGACGACGAACACGCCGTGTCCACCGTCAACGCCGGACCCTCGAACCCCAGCGAATACGACACCCGGCCCGACGCCACGCTCCCGGCGGTCCCGGTCCCCATGTAGCCCTGGCCCGCGCCCGGCACCTTGCCGAGGAACTCCGCGTACTCGTGGTAGAACAGGCCGGCGAAGACGCCGACGTCGCTGCCCCGCAGCGAAACCGGGTCGATGCCCGCGTTTTCGAACGTCTTCCACGACGTCTCCAGCAGCAACCGCTGCTGGGGGTCCATCGCCAGCGCTTCGCGCGGGCTGATCCCGAAGAAGGCCGCGTCGAAGTCCGCCATGTCGTGCAGGAAAGCGCTTTCGCGCACGTACGACGCGCCGTCGCGGTCCGGGTCCGGATCGCCCAGCGCGGCCAGGTCCCAGCCGCGGTTGCCGGGGAACGCGCCGACGGTGTCGACGCCGTCGGCGACCACCCGCCAGAGGTCTTCGGGCGAGGCGACCCCGCCGGGGTAGCGGCAGCCCATTCCCACGATGGCGATGGGCTCCGACTCGATCTCCCGCAGGCGCTTCTGGGTCCGGCGGGCGTCGGCGACCACGCGCTTGAGGTAGTCGCGCAGCTTGTCGTCATCTGCCATGGCAGGAAGGCTCCTTAAGAGTGGCTCGCTCGAGTCGGCCCGGCTTCGTCACGCGGTGCCGAACTCGTTGTCGATCAGCTCGAACATCTGGTCGTCGGTCGCCAGGTCGAAGTCCAGGTCTTCGCCGTCGGCCGGGTCGCCCGCGCTCTCCCACACGGCGGTGAGCGCCCGCATCCGGGCGACGACCTGCGTCCGCACCCCGCGGTCCGCGGCCGCCGCCTGGTAGGCCGTCTCCAGCCGGGCCAGCTCCGCCAGGATCGACGGCGCCGCGCCGTCGCCGAGCGCGGACAGCTCGCCGCGGAGGAACTCCGCCACCGCGGCCGGGGTCGGGTGGTCGAACACCAGGGCCGCCGGCAGCCGCACCCCGGTGACGGCGCTCAGGCGGTTGCGCAGGTCGACCGCCGTCAGCGAGTCGAACCCGACCTCGCGGAAGGCCTGGCCGGAGCCGATGCCGTCCGCGGACAGCCCGAGCACGGTCACGGCCTCGGTGCGCACCACGTCCGTCAGCGCGCGCACCCGGTCCTCTTCGGACAGTCCACTGAGCTGCTGCAGCAGCTGCGAAAGCGTTTCTTCACCGCCGCCGTCCGCGCTGTCCTCGTCGCCGCGCAGGGCCTTCCGCACCTGCGCGAGCTCACCGAGCAGCGGGCTGGGCCGGCGGGCCGTGAAGCCGGGGGCGAACCGTTCCCAGT
The DNA here is from genome assembly GCF_023023025.1 of Amycolatopsis sp. WQ 127309. NCBI lineage: Bacteria > Bacillati > Actinomycetota > Actinomycetes > Pseudonocardiales > Pseudonocardiaceae > Amycolatopsis > Amycolatopsis sp. WQ 127309. Next base: position 6,174,774 of record NZ_CP095481.1, on the reverse strand, counting down.
CGACGTCGGTGATCACGACGTAGGGCTCCCGCCGCGCGACCGCCTGCTCGAGCGCGAGCAGCGCCGGTTCGACGTCCATGGTGCGCAGGCCGGTCCGCCGCAGCTGGTCCTCGACCTCGGCCGAGTCCGACGACATCCCGCCGCCGCCCCACGCACCCCAGGCGATCGACGTCGCCGCCAGACCGCGGGAGTGCCGCTGCGCGGCGAGTGCGTCGAGGTAGGCGTTGGCGGCGGCGTACGCGCCCTGGCCGCCGCTTCCCCACAGGGCGGCGTTGGACGAGAACAGCACGAAGGCGTCCAACGGCCGGTCGCCGAGGAGCTCGTCCAGGTTTGCCGCGCCCGCGACCTTGCCGGACAGCACCGCCGCGAACCCGGCCAGGGTGGTGTCCTGCACCGCGGCGGTGGTCGCCACCCCGGCGGCGTGCACGACCGCGGTCAGCGGCGCGTCCGCGGGCACGCCGTCGAGCAGCCGCCGCAGGCTGTCGCGGTCCGCGACGTCGCATTCCGCGATGGTGACCCGGGTGCCCGTCGCCTCGATCTCGGCGGCCAGCTCCGGGGCTCCCGGGGTGCCCGGCCCGCGCCGGGCGGCCAGGATCAGGTGGTCGGCGCCGGTGGCGGCCAGCCGGCGCGCCACCTGGGCGCCGACGCCGCTGAGCCCGCCGGTCACCAGCACCGTGCCGTGCGGCTCCCACGGCCGCACCGCGGGGGCGTCGGCGAGCGGGGCCGGCACCAGCCGCCGCACCAGCACACCGGACGGCCGCACCGCGAGCTGATCCTCCTCACCCGCGCCGGCGAGCACGGCCAGGACGCGCCGGACCGCGTCCCCGTCCACGACGGCGGGCAGGTCGACCAGCCCGGCCCAGCGCTCGGGCTGCTCCAGGGCCGCCACCCGGCCGAGGCCCCACACCATCGCCTGGGCGGGGTCGCCCGGCGGGTCGGCGGCGCCGGCCGACACGGCCCCCTGGGTGAGGACCCACAGGGGCGCGTCCAGCTCGGCGTCACCGAGCGCCTGCACCAGCGTCACGGCGGCGGCGACACCGGCCGGCAGCACCGGGAGCCCCGGGTGCGCGCCCCGCGTCGCGCCGAGGAACGACACCACGCCCCGCACGTCGCCGATCCCGGTGGCGATCTCCCGCAGCCGGTCGGCCACGACGAGGCGGTCGACGTCGGCCGGGCCGAGGACCAGCCGGGCCACCCAGGCGCCCTGGGCGGTCAGCCCGTCGGTCACCGCGATGACCTGCTCCTGGTCGAGGGCGTCCTCGGGCAGCACGGCGATCCAGGTTCCCGGGAGGGCGCGCGGCTCGGGTTCGGCGAGCGGCCGCCAGCCGACGCCGTAGCGCCAGCCGTCCACAACGGACTCACTGCGGCGCTGCCGGTACCAGGAGGACAGCACCGGCGCCAGCACGTGCAGCGACGACTGTTCTTCGGACGACTCCAGCTCCAGCAGGCGGGCCAGGCCGTCGAAGTCGCGCTGCTCCATCGCGGTCCAGAGGTCCGCGTCGAACCCGGTCCCGCTCCCGCTGGTCTCGCCGGCCGGAGCGTCCAGTTCTTCGAGCCAGTAGCGCTCGCGCTGGAAGGCGTAGGTGGGCAGGTCGAGGTGCGCCGCGGGCCGGTGGGTGGTCCAGGTGACGGGGACGCCCCGGACGTGGACTTCGGCGAGGCTGGTCAGCAGCCGCCGGATCCCGCCGTCGTCGCGGCGGAGGGTGCCGGCGACGACGGTGGGGACCTGCTCACGCGCGTCGAGGACGTCCTGGACGCCGGTGGTCAGCACCGGGTGCGAGCTGACTTCGATGAACGCGCGATGTCCTTGGTCCAGCAGGGTTTCGACCGCGGGGCCGAAGCCGACCTGGTGCCGGAGGTTGCGGTACCAGTACCCGGCGTCCAGCTCCGCGCCCTGAACCCACTCCTGGGTGACGGTCGACCACATCGGGATCTCGGCCGGGGCGGGCTCGATACCGGCCAGCGTCCGCAGCAGCCGCTCCTGGAGGACTTCGACGTGGCGGGTGTGAGAGGCGTAGTCGACCGGGATCATCCGGGCCCGTACTCCGGCACTCTCACACCCGACCTGCACCTCGGCCAGCGCGCCGGGATCACCGGCGACCACCACCGAGGCGGGACCGTTGACCGCCGCGATCTCCACCCGCCCGTCCCAGGCCAGCAGCCGTTCGGCGGCCTGTTCGACCGGCAGCGCCAGCGACAGCATGCCGCCGCGGCCGGCCAGCTCGGTCGCGATGGCCTGGCTGCGCAGGGCGACCACCTTGGCCGCGTCCTCCAGGGAGAGCACGCCGGCCACGCACGCCGCGGCGATCTCGCCCTGGGAGTGTCCGACGACCGCGTCCGGCACGACACCCCAGGATCGCCAGACTGCGGCCAGGCCCAGCATCACGGTGAACGACGCGGGCTGCACGACGTCGACCCGGTCCAGCTCCGGTGCGCCCGGCGCGCCCTGCAGGACTTCGGTCACCGACCAGTCCAGCCAGGGCGCCAGCGCCTTCTCGCACTCCGCGACCACGGCGGCGAACACCGGCGACACCGCCAGCAGCTCCCGGCCCATGCCCGGCCACTGCGCGCCCTGGCCGGGGAAGACGAACACCCGCTTGCCTTCGACGTCCGCCACACCCGAGACCGTCGCGGCGCCGTCGGCCAGTGCGCGCAGCCCGGCCACCGCTTCCGCGTCGTCGGCCGCCAGGACCACCGCGCGGTCGGGCAGCATCGCCCGGGTCGTCGCCAGGGACGTCCCGACGTCCGCCAGCGACACCGCGTTCTCGTCCACAAAGGACGCCAGTTGCGCGGCCTGGGCACGCAGCCCGCCGGCCCCGCGGCCCGAGACCACCAGCGGCACCACGCCTCCCGCGAACGGCGCCGGTCCTTCGGCGACGGGGTGCTCGGGTGCTTGTTCGAGGACGAGGTGGGCGTTGGTGCCACTGATCCCGAACGACGACACCGCCGCCCGGCGGGGACGGTCCACGCCGGGCCAGTCACGGGCCTGCGTCAGCAACCGCACCCCGCCGGCGGACCAGTCCACATTCGGGGTCGGCTCGTCCACGTGCAACGTCGCCGGCAACACGCCGTGGCGCATCGCCTCGACCATCTTGATCACGCCCGCCACGCCCGCCGCACCCTGCGTGTGCCCGATGTTGGACTTCACCGAACCCAGCCACAACGGCTCGACCCGATCCTGACCATAAGTCGCCAGCAACGCCTGCGCCTCGATCGGATCACCCAGCGACGTCCCGGTACCGTGCGCCTCGACGACGTCCACATCGGACGCGGACAGGCCCGCACTGGCCAGCGCCGCCCGGATCACCCGCTGCTGCGACGGACCGTTCGGCGCCGTCAAACCATTCGACGCACCATCCTGGTTCACCGCCGAACCACGCACCACCGCCAGCACCCGGTGCCCCGCGGCCTGCGCCACCGAAAGCCGCTCCAGCAACACCAATCCGACACCCTCGCCCCAGCCGGCACCGTCGGCCGACGCGGCGAAGGACTTGCAGCGGCCGTCCGGGGACAACGCACCCTGACGGCTGAACTCGACGAACGTGCCGGCCGCCGACAGGATGGTCACCCCGCCGGCGAGCGCCATCGAACACTCGTCGCGGCGCAACGCCTGTGCCGCAAGGTGGATCGCCACCAGCGACGACGAACACGCCGTGTCCACCGTCAGCGCCGGGCCCTCGAAACCCAGCGAATAGGCCACCCGGCCCGTCGCGATGCTGCCGGCGCTGCCCGCACCGAGATAGCCCTCGTACTCGTCGGCGACGCGGTTCAGCCGCATCGCGTAGTCGTGGTAGGCCATGCCCGCGAAGACGCCGACACCGGCGCCACGCAAGGACAACGGGTCGATGCCGGCCCGTTCGAAGGTCTCCCACGACGTCTCCAGCAGCAACCGCTGCTGCGGGTCCATCGTCACGGCCTCGCGGGGACTGATCCCGAAGAACGCGGCGTCGAAGTCCGCGGCGTCGTGCACGAAACCGCCCTCGCGGACGTAGGACTTCCCGTAGCGGGCGCGATCCGGGTCGAACAGGTTCCGCACGTCCCAGCCGCGGTCCTCGGGGAACGGCGAGATCGCGTCGACGCCGTCGGCGACCAGCCGCCACAGGTCCGCCGGCGACCGCACCCCGCCGGGGAACCGGCAGGCCATCCCGACGATCGCGATGGGTTCGGTCGTGGCCGCTTCGAGCTCGTCGGCCCGGCGGCGAGCCCGCTGTAGATCCGCGGTGACCCACTTGAGGTAGTCGACGAGCTTCTCTTCATCCGTCATGTCGATGCAACCTTCTCCGTAACGAACCCCGCGCGGGCCGACCGCGGCCGGACGGCGGTCACCGTGAAGTCATCGGGCCACTTCGAGTCTCGCCCGGCCGCGTCACCCCGGACCCCTTGGGCCACCCCCTACGGCTCCCCTGTCCTGCCGGGCCGGGGCGACGCGCGCCGGGGATCACTTCTCGACGCGGCCGAGCTGGTTGTCGATGAAGTCGAAGATCGCGGCCGTCGAAGCCGTCCGCAGCTCCGTCGCGGCGTCGGCGTCCCCGGCGGTCGCCGGACGCTCCTTCCACCGCGACAGCATGGCTTGCAGCCGGGCGGCCACCTCGCCTTCGAGCGCGCTGTCCAGCGGAATCGCCGACAGGGTCTCGGAAAGCCGGTCGAGGTCCGCCAGGGTCGACCGGGTGCTGTCGACGGGCCGGAACAGCTCGGCTTGCAGCAGGCGCGCCAGGGCGGCCGGGTTCGGGTGGTCGAAGATCAGCGTCGGCGGCAGGAGCACCCCGGTGACGGCCGTCAGCCGGTTGCGCAGCTGCACGGCGGTGAGCGAATCGAAGCCGAGCTCGCTGAACGCCCGCTCGGCGGACACCGCGTCGCCGGGCGCGTGCCCGAGGATCGCCGCGGCCTCTTTCCTCACCAGGTCCAGTAGTTCGCGTTCCTGGTCCGCCGGGGGCAGTCCGCCGAGCCGCTCGGCCACCGCGCCCCGGGTCGCCGCGATCGCCTGCACGACCCGCCGGCCCGGTCGCACCAGACCGCGCAGCAACGCCGGCACCGAGCCGGACATGGCTTGCGCGCGCAGTTCGGCGAAGTCCAGCTCGGCCGGCATCAGCACGGGATCGCCGTGGCCGAGCGCGGCGTCGAACAACCGCATGCCTTCCGCCGCCGTCATCGACCGGATGCCGTTGCCGGGCCGCGCCCACGCCGTCCAGGCCAGCGACACGGCGGGCAGCCCCTGCGCGCGTCGCCGCCGCGCCAGCGCGTCCAGGCAGGCGCCGGCCGCGCCGAAGGCACTGTGGCCCGGGTTCCCGGCGATGCCGGAGGCCGAGGAGAACAGGATGAAGGCCGCCAGGTCGCGCTCCCGGGTCAGTTCGTGCAGGTTCAGCGCACCGTCGACCTGGGGCCGGAGCACCGCGTCGAGGCGCTCGGCCGAGAGCTCGGTGATCCCGCAGTCGTCCGGTGTTCCCGCGATGTGCAGCACCGCGGTCAACGGGTGCTCGGCCGGGATCCCGGCCAGGAGCCGGTTCACCGCGTCGCGATCGGTGACGTCGCAGGCCTCGACCCGCACGTCCGCGCCCAGCGCCGCGAGGCCGGCCGCGCCGGCGGCGTCCGGTCCGCTCCGGCCGGCCAGCAGGAGGTGCCGCACGCCGTGTTCGGCCACCAGGTGCCGGGCGACGGTGCCGCCGACCACGCCGGTGCCGCCGGTGATCAGCACCGTGCCGGCCGGGTCCCAAGGCCGGGATGCTCCCCCGGCGCCGGCGCGCGCCAGTCGGGGCACCAGCGGCGAGCCGCCACGGATGGCGAGTTCGGGCTCTCCGGTCGCGACGGCGGCGGGCAACGCCCGCAGTGAGCGCTCGTCGTCGACGTCGACGAGGACGAACCGGCCGGGGTGCTCCCACTGCGCGGAGCGGGCCATCGCGCGGACGGCGGCGCCGGCGGCGTCCGGGACATCGGTGCCGCCGGCGGCGACCGCGCCCGTGGTCAGGACGGCCAGCCGCGCCGTGCTCCAGCGTGGCTCGGCGAGCCAGGCTTGGTAGAGCCGCAGGGCTTCGCGGGCCGCGGCGTGCACCTCGGTCGCCTCGATCTCCGCCACCACCAGGTCCGGCACCGGCCCGGCCGACTCGGCCAGGGACCGGAGGTCGGCGTGCGCGACCGCGTCGACACCGGCGGCCGCCAGGCGAGCGGCCAGCCGCGGGCTCGACACCACCGAGGGCGACGCGTCGCTCTCGGCCCCGGCGTCGGCGGGGACCCAGTCGACCCGGTACAGCGATTCCGTGACGCGCGAAGCGCCGAGTTCCGCGGGATCGAGTGGCTGGTGGGTGATGGTGCCGACGCCGAAGACCGGGGTGCCCTCGGTGTCGGTGGCATGAAGGGAGAACGTGCCCGGGCCGGTCGGGACGAGGTGGACGCGCAGCGTCGTGGCGCCCGTGGCGTGCAGGGTGACGCCGTGCCAGGCGACGGCCGACTGCGGCGTGTCCGGTGCCGCCGAGGTGACGACGTGGGCGTGCAGGGCCGCGTCGAGCAGCGCGGGGTGGAGGCCGAAACCGCCGTCCCCACCGGCGATGGGGAGCGAGACCTCGGCGTAGACGCGGTCGTCGTCGGTCCAGGCGGCGGTCAAGCCCCGGAAGGCCGGGCCGTAGTGGTGACCGCTCTCGGCGAGGGTGTCGTAGCAGCCTTCCACCTCCACCGGCCGGGCGCCCGCCGGCGGCCACGTGGGCCGGTCACCCGCTTCCGGCCGCGCCGCGGTGGGGTCGAGGACGCCGGAAGCGTGTCGGGTCCACCCGCCGCCGTCCTCGTCGTCGGCGGGTTCGGGACGGGCGTGGATGGTCAGCGCCCGGCTCCCGGTGGGGCCGGGCTCGGCGATGGACACCTGGACCTGGACCGCGTCCTGGCCGGTAAGGGTCAAGGGATGCGTCAGGACGAGTTCCTCGACCACCGGGCAGCCCACCTCGTCCCCGGCCCGCACGGCCAGCTCCACGAACAGGGTCTCCGGCACCAGCACCACCCCGGCCACCACGTGATCGGCGAGCCACGGGTGCGTCCGCACCGACAACCGGCCCGTCAGCACCACGCCGCCGCCCTCGGCCATCGCCAAGGCCGCTCCCAGCAACGGATGGCCCGGCGAGCCCAGTCCCGCCGCGGACACATCCCCCGAACCCGGCGGCGCGTCCAGCCAGAACCTCTCGTGCTGGAACGCGTACGTCGGCAGCTCCACCGGCTCACCGCCGCCGAGGTGAACGGACCAGTCCACCGGCACACCGCGCACGGACAACTCGGCCAGCGCGGTCAGCACACCGCGGGTCTCGGAGACGTTCTTCCGGGCGGTGGCCACGAACCCGACGCGGGTCTCCGGCAGCAGCGCGTCCGGGCCCATGCCGGTCAGCACCCCGGCCGGGCCTGCCTCCAGCACCGTGGACACCCCGAGGGCGGGCAGCGCCGCGAGCCCGTCACCGAACCGCACCGTGGCCCGGACGTGCTCCACCCAGTACTTCGGGTCCGACACCTGTCCCGGCTCGACGACCGCGCCGGTCACGTTCGACACCAGCGTGAGCACCGGCTCCCGCAGCGTGATCTGCTCGACCACCGCGCGGAACTCGTCCAGCATCGGCTCCATCAGCACCGAGTGGAACGCGTGCGAGACCCGCAGCCGCCGCACCCGGCAGCCCGCCTCCCGCAGCTCGTCCGTCACCGCGGTGAGCGCGTCCTGCTCGCCGGACAGCACCACGGACTCGGGGCCGTTGACCGCCGCCACCGACACCACGGCACCGGCCTGTTCCAGCACCTCCCGCACGCGCTGCTCGGTCGCACCGGCGACCGAGGCCATCGCCCCGCCCGCCGGCAACCGCTGCATCAACCCGGCCCGGGCCGCCACCAGCCGCGCCGCCCCGGCCAGGTCGAGCACGCCCGCGACGAACGCCGCGGTCACCTCGCCCAGGGAATGCCCGCCGACCACATCCACCTGCACGCCCCACGAGCGGAGCAGCCGGAACAACGCCACCTCGAAGACGAACAACGCCGGCTGTGCCCACCCGGTCTCATCGACGCTGTTTCCCCGGGCACCGTCGGCGGTACCGGTGAACATCACCGAACGCAGCGCGGTCGCATCGAGCCACCGCCCCAGCTCCGCGCACACCTCGTCGACCGCCTCCCGGAACACCGGGAACCGCTCGTACAGCTCGTGTCCCATCCCGGCGCGTTGGCTGCCCTGGCCGGAGAACATCACCGCCACGCCACCCGGACTCGCCACGCCCGAAACCACCCCGGGCGCACCTTCGGCCAGCGCGCGCAACCCCGCGACGGCCTCATCGCGGTCGGCGGCCAGGACCACGGCGCGATCCGGCAGCAGCGCCCGCGTCGTCACCAAGGACGTCGCCACGTCCGCGAGCGACACGTCGTCGTTGTCCACAAAGGACGCCAATCGGGCGGCCTGACCCCGCAGTCCCGCCGCGCCGCGGCCCGACACCACCAACGGCACCACACCGCCCGGCGCCGGTTCCCGAGCAGGAACCTCGACCTCGGGTGCCTGTTCGAGAATCACGTGGGCGTTGGTGCCGCTGATCCCGAACGACGACACCCCCGCCCGCCGCGGACGACCCACGTCCGGCCACGCACGAGCTTCGGTCAGCAACCGCACCGCACCCGCGGACCAGTCCACCTTCGGTGACGGCTCGTCGACGTGCAACGTCGCGGGCAGGACTCCCCGCCGCATCGCCTCCACCATCTTGATCACACCCGCGACACCCGCAGCACCTTGGGTGTGACCGATGTTGGACTTCACCGAACCCAGCCACAACGGCTCGACCCGATCCTGACCGTAGGTAGCCAGCAACGCCTGCGCCTCGATCGGGTCACCCAAAGACGTGCCCGTACCGTGCGCCTCAACAGCGTCCACATCGGACACCGACAGACCCGCACCGGCAAGAGCCGCCCGGATCACCCGCTGCTGCGACGGACCGTTCGGCGCCGTCAAACCATTCGACGCACCGTCCTGGTTCACCGCCGAACCCGCCACCACAGCCAACACCCGGTGCCCGGCGGCCTGCGCCACGGACAACCGTTCCAGCAGCATCAACCCGACACCCTCGCCCCAGCCCGTACCGTCCGCGGCACCCGCGAACGGCTTGCACCGGCCGTCCACCGCCAACCCACGCTGACGGCTGAACTCCACGAACGACACCGGCGACGCCATCACCGTCACACCACCAGCAAGAGCCAGCGAACACTCACCACGACGCAACGCCTGCGCCGCAAGATGAATCGCCACCAGCGACGACGAACACGCCGTGTCCACCGTCAACGCCGGACCCTCGAACCCCAGCGAATACGACACCCGGCCCGACGCCACGCTCCCGGCCGAACCCGAGCCCAGGTAGCCTTCGACGTCTTCCCGCGCGCCGCGAAAACGAGAGCCGTATTCCTGGTTGAACAAGCCCGCGAAGACCCCTACATTGCCGCCCCGCAAGGAAATCGGGTCGATTCCCGCGTTCTCGAACGTCTCCCACGACGTCTCCAGCAGCACCCGCTGCTGCGGATCCATGGCGAGGGCCTCACGGGGGCTGATGCCGAAGAACCCCGCGTCGAAGCCGGTGGCGTCGTCGAGGAAGCCCCCTTCACGGACGTACGACTTGCCCGCCCGGTCCGGGTCGGGATCGAACAGGCCGGCGAGGTCCCAGCCGCGGTCGTCCGGGAACGCCGAGACGGCGTCACTCCCGCCGGACACCAGGTCCCACAGCCCGGTCGGGGACGAGACGCCGCCGGGGAAGCGGCACGCCATGCCGACGATCGCGATCGGTTCGCCGGCCCGGGCCTCCAGGTCCCGCACTCGCCGCCGCGTCGCCAGCAGGTCGGTCGTCGCCTGCTTGAGGTAGTCGCGGAGCCTGTCTTCGCTGGTGGTCACGCGTCTCGCCTTCCCGGGGCATCGCCCAACTCGTCGAGCAGTGCGAACAGTTCGTCGTCGGTCGCCGCGCCCGGATCGATGGCCGCCGGTTCCGCCGGGCTCTCCAGCTTGCGCACGAGCTCACGCAGCCGGCCCAGCACGGTCCCGGCCTCGCCGTCGCCGAGCAGCGCGGGAATCGCCTGTTCCACCTTGTCCAGTTCGGACAGTGCCGAACCGGCGGCGGTCACGGGTGCGGGCGCGGCCTTGGCGGTGAGCTCCCGGGCCAGCTCGACCGGGGTCGGGTGGTCGAACACCAGCGTGGCCGGCAGGCGCGAGCCGGTGGCGTTGGCCAGCCGGTTGCGGAGCTCGACGGCCGTCAGCGAGTCGAAGCCCAGGTCCTTGAACTGCTGGTCCGGGTCGATGGCGTCCCGGCCGCCGTGCCCGAGCACGGCGGCGGCCTCGACGCGCACCAGGTCCAGCACGACGCGCTGCTGGTCGGCGACGCCGAGCCCGGTCAGCCGCCGGACCAGCTCGCTCGCCGGCTCGGCCGCCGCCGCGCTCTGCCGGGGTGCCTGGCGCACCAGGCCGGTCATGATCGCGGGCGCGGTGCCCGCCTGGAGCGAGCCGGTGTCCAGCACCGCGGGAACCACCACGGCGGCGGGGGTGGCGAGCGCGGAGTCGAGCCGCCGCAGCGCCTCGTCGTCGCTCATCGGCACCGCGCCACCGCGGGCGATCCGGGCGAGGTCGGTCTGCCCGAGACCGCCGCTCATCCCGCTCGCCCGGCCCCACAGGCCCCAGGCCAGCGAGACCGCCGGCAGGCCGCGGCGCCGGCGGTGCTCGGCGAGGCCGTCCAGATAGGCGTTGGCCGCCGCGTAGACGCCCTGGCCGGGACTGCCCACGACGCCGGCCAGCGACGAGAAGAGGACGAACGACGCCAGGTCGGCCTCCTGGGTGAGCAGGTGCAGGTTCCACGCGCCGAGCACCTTCGGGGCCAGCACGGCGGCCACCTGGTCCGGCCGGATCGCCGCGATCGGCGCGTCCGCCAGCACCCCCGCGGTGTGCACCACGGCCTGCAGCCGATGGCCCCGGACCACCGCGCGCAGCGCGTCGAGGTCGGTCACGTCGCACGCCGAGACGGTCACGTCGGCGCCCAGTCCGGTCAGCTCCTCGCGGAGGGCCTGCGCGCCTTCGGCGCCGGGGCCCCGGCGGCTGATCAGCAGCAGGCGCCGCACGCCCCGGTCGGCGACCAGGTGCCGGGCGACGAGGCCGCCGAGGGTGCCGGTGCCGCCGGTGACGAGGACGGTGCCGTCCGGGCCGAGCCCGGCCGGGAGGGTCAGGACGACCTTCCCGGTGTGCTTGGCCTGGCTCATGTACCGGTACGCGCCGGCGGCGTGCCGGACGTCCCACGCGGTCACCGGCAGCGGCCGCAGGTCGCAGCGGGCGAACAGCGCCAGCAGCGCTTCGAGCATCTCGGCGATGGTGTCCAGGCCCGCGTCCATCAGGTCGAACGCCCGGTACCGCAGGCCGGGGTGGTCCGCGGGGTCACGGACGTCGGTCTTGCCCATCTCGATGAACCGGCCACCCGGCTTCAGCAGGCCCAGTGACGCGTCCGCCTGCGCCCCGGCCAGCGAGTTCAGCACGACGTCGACGCCGGCGCCGGCGAACCGGCCGGCGAACTCGGTGGTCCGCGAGGAAGCGATGGCCGCTTCGTCGATCCCCAGCCCGGCCAGCACCGGCCACTTCGCCGGGTTCGCCGTCGCCAGGACCTTCGCCCCCCACAGCCGGGCGAGCTGGATCGCCGCCATCCCGACGCCGCCGGCGCCGGCGTGCACCAGCACCGTCTCCCCGGACCGCAGGCCGGCCAGCTCACGCAGCCCGTACCAGGCCGTCAGGAACACGATGGGGACCGTGGCCGCCTGGGCGAACGACCAGCCCGCCGGCACCGGGGCCACCGACCGCCGGTCGGTCACGACCACCGGGCCCGCGGCCGGCAGCAGGCCGAGGACGCGGTCCCCGGCCGCCAGGCCGGTCACGCCGGGCCCGACCTCGAGCACCACGCCGGCGCCCTCGCCGCCGAGGGCGCGCTGGTCGGCCACCATGCCCAGCGCGGTGACGACGTCGCGGAAGTTCACCCCCGCCGCGCGGACCGCGATCCGGACCTCGCCGGTCTCCAGCGGCCGCGTGCCCTCGTCCCAGGGCCGCAGCAGCAGGTCCGACACGCTGCCCGTACCGCGGGTCTCGAGCCGCCACGGGCCCGGGGGCGGCGTCAGCGGGTCGCCGGGGTGCCGCCGCACCAGCCGGGGCACCAGCGGCCGGCCGGCCCGGATCGCCACCTGGTCCGCACCGGTGCCGGCCACGCCGGGCACCGCGGCCCGCGACGCGGGGTCGTCGTCGACGTCGACCAGCACGAACCGGCCGGGGTGCTCGTTCTGCGCGGTGCGCACCAGGCCCCACACCGGCGCCAGGGCCAGGTCGACGGCGTCCCCGGACGCCGCCGCGACCGCGTGCGTCGTGGCCACCACCAGCGGGGTCTCGCGATCCCCGGTCAGCCACCGCTGGAGCACGCCGACCGTCTCGGCGACCACCGTCGCGGGATCGTGCCCGGTCACCCACACGACGTCGGTGCTCGGGGCGTCGGCTGCGGCACTCTCGGCGGAAACCGGTTGCCAGTCCACGAAGTACAGGCCGCCGGACTGCTCGCGGACGCCGTCCGCGGTGACCGGCCGCGTGGTGACGCTGTCGATCGTCGCGACCGGCGCGCCGGAGGCGTCGGCCACGTCCAGCCGGAACTCGTGCGCGCCGAGCGGCCGCCACCGGACCCGCACCGCCGTCGCCCCGGTGGCGTACACCCGTGCGCCGCGCCAGGCGAACGGCATCGCGGCGCTCGCACCGTTCGCCACCGCGTCGACCGCGCCCACGTGCATGGCGGCGTCCAGCAACGCCGGGTGGAGCGGGAAACCGGCCGCGGAGCCGGGGAGCTCCACTTCGGCGTAGCGGTCGTTGCCGAGCCGCCACGCGCGGCGCAGCCCGCGGAAACCGGGACCGTAGCCGAACCCGGCTTCCTCGAGGGTGTCGTACGCCCGCGACAGGTCGAGGCCTTGCGCGCCTTCGGGAAGCCACTCGCCGAGGGCCTCGCCGGTGACCCCGCGGGCCGTCGGCCCGGCCACCGCGGTGGCGTGGCACACCCACTCCGCGCCGTCACCGCCGGCCCGCGAATGCACGGTCACGGCCCGGTTCCCGTCCTCGCCGGGGGCCGCCACGCGCACCTGCACCTGCCGGGGCGAGCGGTCGGCCAGCACCAGCGGGGCCTCGAGGACCAGCTCCTTGATCTCCGGGCAGTCCACCTGGGCGCCGGCGTGCCAGACCCAGTCCGCGACGCCGGTGCCGGGCACCACGACCGTGCCGAACACGGTGTGCTCGGACCACCACGGCTGCAGGCCGGTGCCGACGCGGCCGGTCAGCACCAGGCCGGCGTCCTGCGTGAGGTCCACCACGGCCCCCAGCACGGGGTGAGCGGCGGTTCGCTGGCCCAGCGACGCGGCGTCGGAGACCGTCGCCGAGGTGAACCAGAACCGCTCGTGTTCGAAGGGGTAGGCCGGCAGCGGGACCCGCGGGCCCGGCCCGCCGAGCACCGCGGGCCAGTCCACCGCCAGCCCCGTGGTGAACGCGGCGGCGAGGCCGGCGAGCACCCGTTGCGGGCTGTCGTCGTCGCGGCGCAGGGTGCCGTTGACCGCGGCGTCGACCCCGGCCGCCTGCGCGGTTTCGGTGATCGCCATGGCCAGCGCGCTGTGCGGGCCGACCTCGAGGAAGTTCCGGACGCCCTGGTCGAGGGCGAACCGGACGCCCTGGTCGAACCGGACGCTTTCGCGCACCTGGCGGACCCAGTAGCCGGCATCCGGTTCGACCGGCCGTCCGGTCACCGTCGACACGACCGGGATCACCGGCTTCCGGTACATCAGCCCGCGCGCGACCCGGTCGAACTCCGCCAGCATCGGCTCCATCAACGGGGAGTGGAAGGCGTGGCTCACCCGCAGCCGGTTGACCCGCCAGCCCTGGGCGCGCAGCTCGTCCGCCAGCGCGTGCACGGCGGTGACCTCGCCGGACAGCACGGCCGAGGACGGGCTGTTCACCGCCGACACGACGACGCCGGTGCCGGCCAGCACCGACGTCAGCCGGTCGGCCGCGTCCAGTCCGGCCGGCGCGGCCACGGCCGCCATCCCGCCGCCCGGCGGGAGGGCCTGCATCAGGCTCGCCCGCGCCGAGACCAGCTTCGCGGCGTCCGGCAGGTCCAGGACGCCGGCCACGTACGCGGCGGTGATCTCCCCGACCGAATGGCCCAGCACGTAGTCCGGGCGCACGCCCGCCGCGGACAGCAGGTCCCACAGCGCCACCTCGACCGCGAACAGCATCGGCTGGGTGTAACCCGTTTCGTCGAGGGCGGCGGCGTCGCTGCGCATCACCTCCGCGAGGCCCGGGCAGTCCAGCTCGGCCACGACGGCCTCCAGGGACCGGGCGAACACCGAGTCCGCCGGCCACGACCGGCCCACGCCCGCCCATTGCGAGCCCTGGCCCGCGAAGACGATCGCCGACCGGCCCGGCAGGGCGGTGCCGCGCACGACGGCGGGCGAGGCCGCACCCGAGGCCACGGCCCGCAGGCCGGCGACGCCCGCGTCGCTGTCCGTCGCCAGGACGACCGCCCGGCGGGTCATCGCCGCCCGTCCGGTCAGCGACCCGGCCATGCCGGTGACGCCCGCGCTCGCGGCGTCGGCGAGCCGGGCCGCATGCGCGGACAGCGCCGGCTCGGTGCGCGCCGAGAGCACCCACGGGACCACACCGCCCGGGAACAGCGGCGGCGCGGGCTCTTCGCCGACGGTGTGCTCGGGTGCTTGTTCGAGGATCAGGTGGGCGTTGGTGCCGCTGATCCCGAACGACGACACCCCCGCCCGCCGCGGCCGACCTGCTTCCGGCCAGTCCCGCGACTCCGTCAGCAACCGCACCGCACCGGCGGACCAATCCACTTTGGACGTCGGCTCGTCCACGTGCAACGTCCGCGGCAACACGCCTCTGCGCATGGCTTCGATCATCTTGATCACACCCGCGACACCCGCAGCACCTTGGGTGTGACCGATGTTGGACTTCACCGAACCCAGCCACAACGGCTCGTCCCGGCCTTGCCCGTACGTCGCCAGCAACGCCTGCGCCTCGATCGGATCACCCAGCGACGTCCCGGTTCCGTGGGCCTCCACCGCATCGATGTCCACTGTGGACAGATCAGCGCTGGCCAGCGCCGCCCGGATCACCCGCTGCTGCGACGGACCGTTCGGCGCCGTCAAACCATTCGACGCACCATCCTGGTTCACCGCCGAACCACGCACCACCGCCAGCACCCGGTGCCCCGCGGCCTGCGCCACCGAAAGCCGCTCCAGCAAGACCAGCCCGACACCCTCGCTGAAACTGGTGCCATCCGCCGCACCCGCAAACGCCTTGCACCGCGCGTCACCGGCCAAACCACGCTGACGCGAGAAATCCACGAACAGACTCGGCGTCGCCATCACCGTCACACCACCAGCGAGGGCCATCGAGCACTCACCACGACGCAACGCCTGTGCCGCAAGGTGAATCGCCACCAGCGACGACGAACACGCCGTGTCCACCGTCAACGCCGGACCCTCGAACCCCAAGGAGTACGACACCCGGCCCGACGCGACGCTGCCCGCGTTCCCGGTCAGCCGGTAACCTTCGAGTTCGTCCAGCCCGGGCTGGGTGCTGACGGCGTACTCCTGGTTGATGACGCCGGCGTAGCACCCGACCGCGGTTCCCGCGAGGGTGCCCGGGTCGATTCCCGCGTCTTCGAAGGTCTCCCACGAGGCTTCCAGCAGCACCCGCTGCTGCGGGTCCATGGCGAGGGCCTCGCGCGGGCTGATCCCGAAGAACCCCGGGTCGAAACCCGCCACGTCCTCGAGGAAGCCGCCTTCCCGCACGTACGACGTGCCGGCCTTGCCGGGGTCCGGGTCGAACAGCCGGTCCAGGTCCCAGCCGCGGTCGTCCGGGAACGCGCCGATCGCGTCGACCCCACCGGCGACCAGGTCCCACAGCTGTGCGGGCGAGGAGACCCCGCCCGGGAACCGGCAAGCCATGCCGATGACGGCGATCGGCTCGGTCGCTTCGGCGAGGATTTCCGTGGTGCGCGCGCGGAGCCGTTCGTTCTCCTTCAGGGAAACACGCAGAGCGTCGACGAGTTGTTCTGGGGACGTGGCCATGTGCGTTCTCCGTACTCCGCTTCCGTTCCGGGGCTTGCCGCCTACTGGCCGGCGCTGCGCAGTGCCTGCTTCACGAGATCGCCCGCGTCCATGTCGTCGATGGCGTCGATCTCACTTGCTTCGTGCCCGCCGGTTTCGGGCTCGGCCGAGCCGGCGAGCCGGAGCAGCGTGTCCAGCACCCCGGCATCTCGGAACCGGCTCAGCGGCGTCGCGGACAGCACCCGGCGGAGTTCGTCCTCACGGGACTCGCCGGTGGTGCCGCTGGTGTCGCTCCGGTCGGGAAACAGTTCCGTGCGCAGGTGTTTCGCCAGTACCGCCGGCTTCGGGTAGTCGAAGACCACGGTCGCGGGCAGGCGCAGGCCGGTGACCCTGGTCAGCCGGTTGCGCAGTTCGACCGCGGTCAGCGAGTCGAACCCCAGCTCCTTGAACGCCGTCTCCGCGTCGAGAGTCTCCTTCGTCGTGTGGCCCAGCACGGCCGCCACGCCGGTGAGCACCAGGTCCACGAGCGCGCTTTCCTGCTCGATCGCGGTGACCTCGGCCAGCCGCCGCGCCCAGGACTCCCCGGACACCGCGGCCGACTCCGCTGTCCGCCGCGTCGCGCGGACGAGACCCCGCATGATCGCCGGGACCGTGCCGTCCGACGCGCGGACCGCGGCCGGGTCGAAGTGCATCGGCACCAGCGCGGCCTCGGTGCTCCCCAGCGCGGCGTCGAACAACGCCATCCCGTCGTCGGTGGACAGCGGCCGCACGCCGCCGCGGCCGATCCGGCCGCGATCGGTGGCGTCGAGGTGGTGGGTGAGGCCGCTGGTCTCGGCCCAGTAGCCCCAGGCCAGCGACGTGGCGGCGGTGGCGGTGGTGTCCCAGTGCTGGGCCGCGGCGTCGAGGAAGGCGTTGGCGGCGGCGTAGTTGCCTTGGCCCGGGTTGCCCAGCACGCCGGCGCCCGAGGAGAACAGCACGAACGCGGCCAGGTCGAGCCCCTGCGTCAGCTCGCGCAGGATCAGGGCCGCGTCGGCCTTGGGACGGAGCACGGTGTCGAGCCGCCGCGGGGTCAGCGCGGACACCACGCCGTCGTCGAGCGCGCCGGCGGCGTGCACGACCGCGGTCAGCGGGTGCTCGGCCGGAACCGCGGCCAGTACCGCGGCCACCGCGTCCCGGTCCGCCACGTCACACGCGACCACCCGCACCTCCGCGCCCAGCTCGGTCAGCTGCCCCACCAGGTGCCGCGCACCCGCCGCGTCGGGCCCACCGCGGCTGAGCAGCACCAGGTGCCGCACCCGGTGCTGGGCGACCAGGTGCCAGGCCAGCAGCCCGCCCAGGGTCCCGGTGCCACCGGTGATCAGGACCGTGCCGCGCGGGTCCAGCCGGCGCGGCATGCGCAGCACGACCTTGCCCACGTGCCGGGCCTGGCTCATGAACCGGAACGCCGCCGGCGCCCGCCGGACGTCCCGCACCGTGATCGGCAACGGCTCCAGCTGCCCGCTCTCGAACAGCTCCACCAGCTCCCGCAGCAGCTGCCGGATCCGGTCCGGGCCCGCCGACCGGCCCAGGTCGTAGGCCTGGTACCGCACTCCCGGGTAGGCCGCCGCGACCGCTTCGGCGTCGCGGATGTCGGTCTTGCCCAGTTCCAGGAAGCGGCCGCCCGCGGGCAGCAACCCCAGCGAGGCCTCCACGAACTCACCGGACAACGAGTTGAGCACCACGTCGACCTCGCCGAACCGGTCCGCGAAGCCGACCGTCCGCGAACTGCCGATGTGCGCGTCGTCCAGGCCTTCCTCGCGCAGTGCGGCCCACTTGGCCGGACCGGCCGTGCCGAACACCTCCGCTCCCAGGCACCGCGCCAGCCGCACCGCGGCCATCCCGACCCCGCCGGTGGCCGCGTGCACCAGCACCCGGTCCCCCGCACCGACGCCGCCGAGGTCCCGCAGCCCGTACCAGGCCGTCAAGAACGCGATCGGTACCGACGCCGCCACCTCGAACGACCAGCCGCAGGGCACGGCGACGACCAGCCGCTCGTCGACGACCACCAGCGGACCGAAGCCACCGACGGCCCCGTCGAGGATCCCCATCACGCGGTCTCCGGCGGCGAACCCGAGCACGCCGGGCCCGATCTCCGTCACGACGCCGGCGAACTCGCCACCCAGGCCTTCCTGACCGGGCACCATGCCCAGCGACACCAGCACGTCGCGGAAGTTCACCCCCGCCGCCCGCACCTCGACCCGGACCTCGCCGGCGGCGAGCGGCCGCAGCACCTCGGGCGCGGGCACCAGGGCCAGGCTTTCCAGCGTCCCGGCTCCCGTGCTCGCCAGCTGCCACGCCGGGTCACCCGGCAGCACCAGCTCCGCGTCCGCCGTCACCCGGGCCAGCCGCGGCAGCAGGACCGTTCCGCCGCGGATCGCCGCCTGCGGCTCACCGGACGCGACCACCGCCGCCACCGCCGCCCGGGACTCCGGGCCGTCCACGTCCACCAGCACGATGCGCCCCGGGTTCTCCGACTGCGCCGACCGGACCAGCCCCCACACCCCGGCCGCCGCCGGCTCGCGGACGGGCTCGCCGTCCTGGGCGGCGACCGCGCCCCGGGTCAGCACCACGAGCCGGGTGGTGCCCGTTTCCGGCCGGTCGAGCCACTGCTGCACCTCGGCCAGGACGTGCCCCACCGAGGCACGAAGACCGGCGGCGTCGAACGTCGTGCCGGGGACGTCCAGGACGTCCCACTCCGGCGGGTCGGTGACCTCGGGCAGCGCCGTCGCGGTCCAGCCGACCCGGAACAGGGAGTCGGCGACGGTGGAGGTGCTTCGCGACGGTGCCGCCGGACGCAGGGTCAGCGAGGTGACGGTGGCGACGGGTGTCCCGGCCTGGTCCGCCGCGACGAGCGACAGGCTGTCCGCGCCGGTCCGCACCGCCCGCACCCGCAGGGCCGACGCGCCCGAGGCGTGCAGGGTCACGCCGGTCCACGAGAACGGCAGGAGCTTCCGGCCGCTCGCCGGATCGGCGGACGCGGCGAAGTCGGTGCTGTGCAACGCCGCGTCGAGCAGTGCCGGGTGCAGCCCGAACCCGCCCGCGCCCGCGCCGTCGCCGGGCAACGCGACCTCGGCGAAGACCTCCTCGCCCCGCGTCCACACCTTCCGCAGCCCCCGGAACACCGGGCCGTAGCCGAAACCGGCCGCCGCCAGGCCGTCGTAGAAGCCGGTGAGATCGGCCGGTTCGGCGTCGGCCGGGGGCCACGCCGTCAGATCGAAGGCCGGGGCCGGCTCGACGGCGGTCAGCGTGCCTGCGGCGTGCCGCGTCCACCTTCCGCGGTCGTCGGTGTCGTCGCGGCTGTGGACGCGGACCGCCCGGCGCCCGGTCGCGTCGGCGTCGTCCACCACGACCTGCAGCTGAAGCGCGCCCCGCTCGGGCAGCACCAGCGGGGCCTCGACGACGAGCTCTTCGACGACCGGGCAGCCGGCCTCGTCGCCGGCCCGGATGGCCAGCTCCAGGAACGCCGTGCCCGGCAGGAGCACGACGCCGGAGACGGCGTGCCCGGCCAGCCACGGGTGCGACCGCGTGGAGATCCGCCCGCTGAGCACCACGCCGTCGCCGTCGGCCGGCCGCAGGGCCGCGCCCAGCAGCGGGTGCCCCGGGGAACGCAGGCCCGCGGTCGCCACGTCGCCGGCCGGCTCGGGGATGTCGAGCCAGTAGTGGTCGTGCTGGAAGGCGTAGGTCGGCAACTCCAGGTGCGCGCCGGGACGGGGCACCGGCCAGGTGACCGGGATCCCCCGGACGTGCAGCTCGGCGAGGCTGGTCAGCAGCCGCCGCGGTCCGCCGTCGCCGCGGCGCAGCGTGCCGGTCACGACGGTCGGGACCCGGTCGTGGGCGTCGAGCGTGTCCTGGACGCTGGTGGTCAGCACCGGATGCGGGCTCACCTCGACGAACGCGCGGTGGCCCTGCTCCAGCAGCGCCTCGATCGCGGGCGCGAACCCGACCTGGTGGCGGAGGTTGCGGTACCAGTACCCGGCGTCCAGTTCCGCGCCGTCCACCCATTCCTGGGTGACGGTCGAGAACATCGGCACCCGCGCCGGGCCGGGCCGCAGGCCGGCCAGGTCCCGCGCCAGCCGCTCGCGGAGGGTTTCGACGTGCCGGGTGTGGGAGGCGTAGTCGACCGGGATCAGCCGCGCCCGCACGCCGTCCTGCTCGCAGGCGGCCCGCAGCCGGGCCAGCGCGTCGGGGTCACCCGCGACCACCACGGACGCCGGGCCGTTGACCGCCGCGAGCTCGACCCGCCCGTCCCAGGGCCGCAGCCGCTCGGCGGCCTGCCCGGCCGGCAACGCCAGCGACAGCATGCCGCCGCGGCCGGCCAGCGAGGTGGCGATGGCCTGGCTGCGCAGCGCCACGACTTCGGCCGCGTCCGCCAAGGACAACGCGCCCGCCACACAGGCGGCGGCGATCTCACCCTGCGAATGCCCGACGACCGCGTCCGGCGTCACGCCCTGCGCGCGCCACACCTCGGCCAAGGCCACCATCACGGTGAACGACGCCGGCTGGACGACGTCCACCCGGTCCAGCTCGAGCGCGTCCCGCAGCACCTCGGTCACCGACCAGTCCACCCACGGCGACAGCGCTTTCTCGCACTCCGCCACGACCTCGGCGAACACCGGTGACACCGCGAGCAGCTCGCGACCCATCCCGACCCACTGCGCGCCCTGGCCGGGGAACACGAACACGCACTTGCCGTCGACGTCCGCCACGCCCGAGACCGCCCCGTCGCCCGCGGCCAGGGCGCGCAGTCCGGCGACCGCCTCCCGGCGGTCCGCCGCCAGGACCACCCCGCGGTCCGGCAGCGTCGCCCGCGTCGTCACCAACGCCGCGCTCACCGCCGCCGGGGAGACGTCGTTCTCGTCCACAAAGGACGCCAGCCGGGCCGCCTGGCCACGCAGTCCCGCCGCACCGCGGCCCGAGACCACCAACGGCACCAGCGCATCCGGCGCCACCACGGGTTCTTCGTCGACCGGGTGCTCGGGTGCTTGTTCGAGGATCAGGTGGGCGTTGGTGCCGCTGATCCCGAACGACGACACCCCCGCCCGACGCGGCCGACCCGCCTCCGGCCACGCACGCGACTCCGTCAGCAACCGCACCGCACCGACGGACCAGTCCACCTTCGGCGACGGCTCGTCGACGTGCAACGTCCGGGGCAGCACCCCGCGCCGGATCGCCTCGATCATCTTGATCACCCCGGCGATGCCGGCGGCGCCCTGGGTGTGCCCGATGTTGGACTTCACCGAACCCAGCCACAACGGCTCTTCCCGATCTTGCCCATACGTCGCCAGCAACGCCTGAGCCTCAATCGGATCACCCAGCGATGTGCCCGTGCCATGTGCTTCAACGGCGTCCACATCGGACACCGACAGACCGGCATTCGCCAGCGCCGCCCGGATCACCCGTTGCTGCGACGGGCCGTTCGGCGCCGTCAACCCGTTCGACGCACCGTCCTGGTTGACCGCGGAACCCGCCACCACGCCCAGCACCCGGTGCCCCGCCGCCTGCGCGACCGACAAGGGCTCCAGCAAGATCAAGCCGACGCCTTCACCCCACCCCGTACCGTCCGCGGCGCCCGCGAACGGCTTGCAGCGGCCGTCGCCGGCCAGCCCGCGCTGCCGGCTGAACTCCACGAACGGGCCGGGCAGCGCCATCATCGACGCGCCTCCCGCGAGGGCCATCGAGCATTCGCCGCGCCGCAACGCCTGCGCCGCCAGGTGAATCGCCACCAGCGACGACGAACACGCCGTGTCCACCGTCAACGCCGGCCCTTCGAGCCCCAGCGAGTACGACACGCGGCCCGACGCGACGCTGGCCGAGGTACCGGTCAGCCGGTAGCCCTCGAGGTCTCCGGGCGCCAGGTGGATCCGCACGGCGTAGTCGTGGTTGATCACCCCGGCGAACACGCCGACGTTCTGCCCGTGCAGGGAAAGCGGGTCGATGCCGGCGTTTTCGAGCGTCTCCCACGACGTCTCGAGCAGCAGCCGCTGCTGCGGATCCATCGCGAGGGCCTCACGCGGGCTGATCCCGAAGAACCCCGCGTCGAAACCGGCCGCGTCCGCCAGGAATCCCCCTTCGCGGACGTACGACTTCCCGGCCCGATCGGGGTCCGGGTCGAACAGCCCGTCGAGATCCCAGCCGCGGTCGTCCGGGAACGCGCCGATCGCGTCGACCCCGCCGGCGACCAGGTCCCACAACTCCGCGGGCGACGAGACCCCGCCCGGGAACCGGCACGACATGCCGATGACGGCGATCGGGTCGTCCGCGACCGAGGCGACGGCCACCGGAGCGGCCGGCGTCTCGTCGTCACCCAGCAGCCCGGTCCGCACGTAGCGGGCGAGAGCTTCCGGGGTGGGGTAGTCGAAGACAGCCGTGGCCGGCAGGCGCAGACCCGTGACCGCGCTGACGCGGTTGCGCAGCTCGACGGCGGTCAGCGAGTCGAAACCGGCATCCTTGAACGCTTTGGTGCTGCCGATCGCCTCGACGGTGGCGTGGCCGAGCACGATGGCCGCCTCGCCGCGGACGAGGTCGACGAGCACGCGTAAGCGCTCCGGCTCCGCCAGGTCGCGCAACCGCTGCGTCAGCCCGCCCGCGGCGGCGGTGCCCGTCGTCGCGACGCGCCTGCCCGGCCGGACCATGCCGCGCAGCAAGGGCGAAACCGGCCCCGAGGCGCTGTTCTCGCGGAGACTCGCGAGGTCGAGCTTCACCGGCACCAGCGCGGCTTCGGTGGACCTCAGTGCGGCGTCGAACAAGGCGAGGCCTTCTTCGGTGGAGAGGCCGGTGACGCCGCTTCGCCGGTGACGCGACAGGTCCGTGTCGTCGAGGTGCCCGGTGAGGCCGCTGGTCTGCGTCCAGTAGCCCCAGGCCAGCGACGTCGTGGGGGCGGTGGTCGTGTTCCACCGCTGCGCCGCGGCGTCGAGGAAGGCGTTGGCGGCGGCGTAGTTGCCCTGGCCGGGGTTGCCCAGCACGCCGGCGCCGGAGGAGAACAGCACGAACGCGGCCAGGTCGAGCCTGCGCGTCAGCTCGTGCAGGATCTCCGCCGCGTCGGCCTTCGGCCGCAGCACGGCGGCGACCCGCTCCGGGGTCAGCGCGGAGACCACCCCGTCGTCCAGCGCGCCCGCGGTGTGCACGACGGCGGTCAGCGGATGCTCGGCCGGGACCCGGGCCAGGGCCGCGGCCACCGCGTCCCGATCCGCCACGTCACACGCCAGCACCTGCACCCCGGTGCCCAGTTCGCGCACCAGCTCCGCCGCACCCGCGGCGTCGGGACCGCCGCGGCTGAGCAGCAAGAGGTGCCGCACACCGTGCTCGGTGACCAGGTGCCGGGCCAGCAAGCCGCCCAGGGTCCCGGTGCCACCGGTGATCAGGACCGTGCCGTCCGGGTCCAGGGTCCGCGGCATGCGCAGCACGACCTTGCCCACGTGCCGGGCCTGGCTCATGAACCGGAACGCCTCCGGTGCCCGCCGGACGTCCCACAGGGTCACCGGCAACGGCTCCAGCTGCCCGCTCTCGAACAGCTGCACCAGCTCCCGCAGCAGCTGCTGGATCCGGTCCGGGCCCGCGGTCCGCCCGAGGTCGTAAGCCTGGTACTCGACGCCCGGATACGCAGCCGCGACCGCCTGCGCGTCACGGATATCCGTTTTGCCCATCTCCAGGAACCGGCCACCCGCGGACAGCAGGCTCAGCGAGGCCTCCACGAACTCACCCGACAGCGAGTTCAGCACCACGTCGACGCCGTCGAAGCGGTCCGCGAACTCCACCGTCCGGGAACTGCCGATGTGCGCGTCGTCCAGCCCTTCGGCCCGCAGCACGTCCCACTTGGCCGGGCTCGCGGTCCCGAACACGGCCGCCCCGAAACAGCGGGCCAGCCGCACCGCCGCCAGCCCCACCCCGCCCGCGGCCGCGTGCACCAGCACCCGGTCGCCGGTCCCCACGCCGGCCAGGTCCCGCAGCCCGAACAGCGCCGTCAGGAACGCCACCGGAACCGACGCCGCCCGCTCGAACGACCACCCGGCGGGCACCTCGACCACCAGGCGCTCGTCCACGACCACCACCGGGCCGAAACCGCCGAACGCCCCGCCCAGGATGCCCATCACCCGGCTCCCGGTGACCACCCCGGACACTCCCGGGCCGACCTCGGTCACCACCCCGGCGAACTCGCCACCCAGGCCTTCCTGACCGGGCACCATGCCCAGCGACACCAGCACGTCGCGGAAGTTCACCCCCGCCGCCCGCACCTCGACCCGGACCTCGCCGGCGGCGAGCGGCCGCAGCACCTCGGGCGCGGGCACCAGGGCCAGGCCTTCCAGCGTGCCCGCGGCGCCGCTTTCCAGCCGCCACGCGGGCGAGCCGGCCGGCGGCGCCAGCTCCGCGCCGCCGGTCGCCCGGACCAGCCTCGGCAGCAGCACCGTGCCGCCGCGCACGGCTGCCTGCGGCTCACCCGAGGCCACCACCGCCGCGATCATCCCCCGCGACGGCTCCGAGCCGTCCACGTCCACCAGCACGATCCGGTCCGGGTGTTCCGACTGCGCCGAGCGCACCAGGCCCCACACCCCGGCCGATCCGGGCTCGACGAACACGCCCGGGTCGTCCACGGCCATCGCGTGGCGCGTCACGACGACGAGACGCTCGTCGCCGGTCCGCTCCTCCGCGAGCCACCGCTGTACCGCCTGCAGCGTGTACCCGACGGCCGCCCGGGCATCCCGCGCGTCGGCGGGTACTTCGACCAGCGTCATCGGACCGGGCTCGGCGACGGGTTCGACGGGGGTCGCGCTCCACTCGACGCGGAACAGGGAGTCCGCCGCCGCGTCGCGGGACGCGCCCAGCCGGTCGGTGGCCACCGGCCGCAGGACCAAGGAGCCGATCGACGCCACCGGCGCACCGGCCGGGTCGGTCACCTCGAGGGAAACGCCGTCGGCGCCCACGGGCACCGCCCGCACGCGCAGGGCCGAAGCCCCGGACGCGTGCAGGGCGACGCCGTTCCAGGCGAAGGGAAGCGGGGTCTGCCCGGGGGCCGGCTGCTGACCCGCGCAGAAGGTGCTCGCGTGCAGCGCGGCGTCGAGCAGGGCCGGGTGCAGGCCGAACCCGGCCGCCTCCGCACCGTCGCCTGGCAGCGCCACCTCGGCGAAGACCTCGTCGCCCCGCGTCCACACCTTCCGCAGGCCCTGGAACACCGGGCCGTACTCGTACCCGGCGGCGAACTGCCGCGGGTAGAAGCCGTCGACGTCGACCGCCACCGCACCGGCCGGCGGCCAGCCGGCGAGATCGGCGGACGGCGCTTTCGCGTCCGGTACAAGGACACCGCTCGCGTGCCGGACCCAGCCCGGGGCGGAACCGGCTGTGGAGTAGACGCCGAACCGCCGTCGCCCGTCCTCGTCCGGCTCCTCGACCTGGAGCTGGATCCGGACCGCGTCCCGCGGGGGCAGTACCAGGGGCGTTTCGATGATCAGCTCGTCGACGACCGGGCAGCCGACCTCGTCACCACCCCGGATCGCCAGCTCCACGAACACCGTTCCCGGCACCAGCACCACACCCGAGACCGCGTGATCGGCCAGCCACGGATGCGTCCGCACCGACAACCGGCCCGTGAACAACACGCCTTCACCGGCGGCCACGCTCGTCGAGGCGCCCAGCAACGGGTGTTCCGGGGACACCAGGCCCGCACCCGAGACGTCTCCCGACGCCGACGTCGCGTGCAGCCAGAAGCGCTCACGCTGGAACGCGTACGTCGGCAGCTCCACCCGCCGGCCACCGGTCCCGGCGAACCGGCCCGGCCAATCGACGTTCACGCCACGCACGAACAGCTCCGCCGCACTCGCCAGCAACCGCCGCAGGCCGCCGTCGTCGCGGCGCACCGTCCCCGTGACCACGGCCGGGCTTCCGTCCTGGGTGTCGAGGATGTCCTGGATGCCGGCGGTCAGCACCGGATGCGGGCTGACCTCGACGAACGCGCGGTGTCCCTGCGCCGCGAGCGTCTCGATCGCGGCGGCGAACCCGACCGGGTGCCGCAGGTTGCGGTACCAGTACCCGGCGTCCAGCTCCGCGCCCTGAACCCATTCCTGGGTGACGGTCGACCACATCGGGATCCGGGTCGCGGTGGGCTCGATGCCGGCCAAGTCCTGGGCCAGCCGCTGCCGCAGGGCTTCGACGTGCCGGGTGTGGGAGGCGTAGTCCACCGGGATCATCCGGGCCCGCACACCGTCGCCGTCGCAGGCCGCTCGCACCTCGGCCAGCGCGTCCGGATCACCGGCGACCACCACCGAGGCGGGACCGTTGACCGCCGCGATCTCCACCCGACCGTCCCAGGCCAGCACGCGTTCCGCGGCCCGCTCGACCGGTAAGGCCAGCGACAGCATCCCGCCGCGGCCGGCCAGCTCGGTCGCGATGGCCTGGCTGCGGAGCGCGACCACCTTCGCCGCGTCCTCCAGGGACAGCCCGCCCGCCACGCACGCGGCCGCGATCTCGCCCTGGGAGTGCCCGACGACCGCGTCCGGCGTCACGCCCCACGACCGCCACACCGCGGCCAGGCCCACCATCACCGTGAACGACGCCGGCTGCACGACGTCGACCCGGTCCAGCCCGGGAGCACCGGGCGCGCCCTGCAGGACCTCGGTCACCGACCAGTCCACCCACGGCGCCAGCGCCTTCTCACACTCCGCGACCACACCCGCGAACACCGGCGACGCCGCCAGCAGCTCCCGGCCCATGCCCGCCCACTGCGCGCCCTGGCCCGGGAAGACGAACACCCGCTTGCCTTCGACGTCCGCCACACCCGAGATCACGCCCACTCCGGACGCGCCGTCGGCCAGCGCCCGCAGCCCCGCGACGGCCTCGCCGCGGTCGGCGGCCAGGACGACGGCGCGATCGGGCAGCGTCGCCCGGGTCGTCACCAAGGCGCGCCCCACGTCGGCCGGCGACACGTCATCGTGGTCCACAAAGGTCGCCAGCCGTGCGGCCTGCCCCTGCAGCCCGGTCGTCCCGCGACCCGACACCACCAGCGGCACCACATCGAGCACCTCTACGGGCTCGTCATCAGGTGTGCTGTCGAATTCTGGCGCCTGCTCGACGATCACGTGGGCGTTGGTGCCGCTGATCCCGAACGACGACACCCCCGCCCGCCGCGGACGACCTGCCTCCGGCCACGCGCGCGACTCCGTCAACAGCCGCACGGCACCGGCGGACCAATCCACCTCCGGCGTCGGCTCGTCGACGTGCAACGTCGCGGGCAACACGCCGTGGCGCATCGCCTCGACCATCTTGATCACACCGGCAACACCCGCAGCGCCTTGCGTGTGCCCGATGTTGGACTTCACCGAACCCAGCCACAACGGCTCGACCCGATCCTGACCATAAGTCGCCAGCAACGCCTGCGCCTCGATCGGATCACCCAACGACGTCCCCGTACCGTGCGCCTCAACAGCGTCAACATCGGACACCGACAGGCCCGCGCTCGCCAGCGCAGCCCGGATCACCCGCTGCTGCGACGGACCGTTCGGCGCCGTCAAACCATTCGACGCACCGTCCTGGTTCACCGCCGAACCCGCCACCACACCCAGCACCCGATGCCCGGCCGCCCGGGCCGCCGAAAGCCGCTCCAGCAGGACCAGCCCGGCACCTTCACCCCAGCCCGTACCATCCGCGGCCCCCGCGAACGGCTTGCACCGGCCATCTGCAGCCAGACCGCGCTGCCGCGAAAACTCCACGAACGACACCGGCGTCGCCATCACCGTCACGCCACCAGCGAGGGCCATCGAGCACTCACCACGACGCAACGCCTGCGCCGCAAGGTGAATCGCCACCAGCGACGACGAACACGCCGTATCGACCGTCAACGCCGGACCCTCGAACCCCAGCGAATACGACACCCGGCCCGACGCCACGCTCCCGGCGGTCCCGGTCCCCATGTAGCCCACCAGGTCCGGCGGCACCTGGTCGTCGCCGGGGCCGTAGTCGTGGTGCATCACGCCGGCGAAGACACCGACACTGCCGCCCCGCAACGAAACCGGGTCGATGCCCGCGTTTTCGAACGTCTCCCACGAGGCTTCCAGCAGCAGCCGCTGCTGCGGATCCATGGCGAGGGCCTCACGCGGGCTGATCCCGAAGAACCCGGCGTCGAAGTCCGCGGCGTCGTGGACGAATCCGCCCTCGCGGACGTACGACTTGCCCGCCCGGTCCGGGTCCGGGTCGAACAGCCGGTCCAGGTCCCAGCCGCGGTCGTCCGGGAACGCCGAGACCGCGTCGCCCCCGGCCGCGACCAGGTCCCACAACGCGGCCGGCGACGCGACCCCGCCGGGGAGGCGGCACGCCATCCCCACGATGGCGATCGGATCGTCCACATCGGACGCGGCGGCGACCGGCGCGGCCACCGCGGCGCCGCCGCCCAGCAGCTCGGTCCGCAGGTGCCGGGCGACCGCGCCCGGGTTCGGGTAGTCGAAGGCCAGCGTGGCCGGCAGGTCCAGGCCGGTGGCGGCGCCGAGCCGGTTGCGCAGCTCGACCGCGTTCACCGAGGTGAACCCCAGCTCGCGGAAGGCGCGTTCCGCCGCCACCGAGCCGCCGCCGGGCAACCCCGTCACGTTCGCCACCTCGGCCCGCACCAGCTCCGCGAGCAAGCGGACCTGGTCGTCGCCGGACACGGCGGTCAGCCGGCGCCGCCACTCCGCGGTCGCCGCCGCTCCCGCCGGTGTGCGCTCGTCGCGCAGGCCGAGCAGGGCGCGCAGGAGTTTCGGCACCGCGCGCCGCTCGGCCACGCCACGCCAGGCCGGGAGGTCCAGGTGCAGGGCCACGAGCGAGCCGGGCCCGGCCGTGAGCGCGCCCTCGAAGATCGCGATTCCTTCGTCCACCGAAAGTGTTTCCGCCCCGGCGGTCCCCCGGCCGGCCGCCGGTTCC
This sequence comes from Amycolatopsis sp. WQ 127309, assembly GCF_023023025.1. Taxonomy (NCBI): domain Bacteria; kingdom Bacillati; phylum Actinomycetota; class Actinomycetes; order Pseudonocardiales; family Pseudonocardiaceae; genus Amycolatopsis; species Amycolatopsis sp. WQ 127309. The sequence continues at coordinate 6,145,764 of NZ_CP095481.1, read as the reverse complement.
GCTTCCCACGCACCCCAGGAGACGGCCACGGCGGGCAGGCCGCGGACCCGGCGGTGGTGCGCCAAAGCCTCGAAGAACGCACTGGCGGCCGACGGGGCGCCGTCGGCCAGCAGCCCGGCCGCCGGAGAGGCCAGGACGAACGCCGAGACGTCGGTGCCGAGCGTCAGCTCGTGCAGGGTGGTCGCACCATCCACAACGGACGGATCGCTCGCGCCCTGGACGTGCACCACGGCGGTGACGGGGCGGCTGAGCCCGGCCAGCGCCGCCTCGAGCGCCGGGCGGTCGGCGGGCTCGGCCGCCAGCAGGGTGACGTCGGCGCCGTCGGCGGTCAGGTCCGCCCGCAGCCGCGCCGCGGTCTCGTCCGCCTCGCCTCGCGGGCTCAGCAGCAGGAGGTGCCGCACGCCCCGGGTGGCGACGAGGTGGCGGGCGATCGCTCCGGCGGGCAGCTCGGCCACGCCGGTGACCAGCACCGTGCCGGTGGCGTCGAACTCGGCGGCCGGTTCGGCGCCGGCCGCCGTCGACACCCGAGCGAGGCGCGGGACCAGGGCGGTGCCGGCGCGCACGGCCGACCGCGGCTCGCCCGCGGCGACGGCGTCGCGCAAGCCCGCACCCCACTCGTCGCCGCTCTCGCCGGGGTCCGCGAGCACCACGGACAACCGCTCCGGGTGCTCGGTCCGCGCCGCCCACAGCGGCGCGTCGGCGAGCCCGCTCACCACGTCCGAGTCTTCGGGGCCGGCCACGCCGGGGACCACGACGACGAGACGGGTACCGGCGAACCGTTCGTCGGCAAGCCATCGCGGCAGCCAGGCGGTCAGGCCGGGCCCGGCCTCGTCGGCACGGTCCTCGCACCGGACGACGACGACGTCCGGAACCGGTTCGCCGCGGTCCACCGCCTCGTGGAAGCCGGCCGGGCCGTCGTACGTCGTCACCCGGGCGCCGGGCGCGCCGGCCAGGCCGGGGCCGACGACCGCCCAGCTCTCGTCCGAAGTGGACGGTGACGGCGCGGCCGGTACCCAGCTGGTGCGGAACAGGTTCTCGTGGTGCCCGCCGCCGACGGCCCGCAGCCGGGCCGGCGCGTCGAGCAGGGCGTGGCGCTTGACCTTCCCGGAAGCGGTCCGCGGGATCCCGTCGATCTGGTAGACGGCCTCGGGGACCTTGAAGTAGGACAGGCGTTCGCGGCACGCAGCCAGCACGTCGGCGGGATCGAAACCCCCGAGGCCCGGCACCACGAAGACCAGCGGGACCTCGCCCAGCACCTCGTGCGGCCGCCCCGCCACCGCGACGTCCGCCACACCCGTGACGTCCCGGACGACCTCTTCGACCTCACCCGGATGGATGTTCTCACCGGCCCGGATGATCAGTTCCTTGATCCGGCCCGTGATCGTCAGGAACCCCGACTCGTCACGACGGGCCAGATCCCCCGTCCGCAACCAGCCGTCCACCACCGCCTCGGCGGTCGCCGCCGGCTGGTTGTAGTACCCCAGCATCACGTTCGGACCCCGGACCCACACCTCGCCCTCGGCTCCGGCCGTTACGTCCGAACCCGACTCCACGCCCACCAACCGCAGCGCCAGCCCCTCCACCGGCAACCCGCACGACCCCTCGACCCGGCCGCCCCGCATGCCGTTCACCGTGATGGCACCACACGCTTCCGTGCTCCCGTACGCATCCACCAGGGGAACACCGAACAGATCCTCGAAAGACCGCCGCAACCCGGCCGACAGCACCGCGCCGCCCACCAGGCCCACCCGCGCGCCCGGCATCCCGACACCGCCGCCGGCCGACACCAGGTGGTGGTACACCGTCGGCACGCCGGCCAGCACGGTCGGCGAAAACTCCGCCACCGCACCCAGGACGTCCTCCGCCGAAAAGCCCGGCAGCACCCGGGCCGACGCGCCCACCGCCGCCACGCCCAGCACACAAACGATGTGCGACAACGAATGGAACAACGGCAACGGCCACAACACCCGGTCGGCCGGCGACAGCTCCAGAGCCGGCGCGTAGCTCGCCGCCGCCGACCACAGGCAGCTCCGCTGGGTCGACACCACGCCCTTGGGGCGGCCCGTCGTCCCCGACGTGTACAACACCCACGCCGGCTCGTCCAAGCCCAGGTCGTCACGCGCGGCCGCGACCGGGTCCGTTGTGGACAGTCGGTCGAACAGGACCGTGCCGGCCGGCGCCGCGTCACCGGTCACGAGGACGGCCAGCGGCACGCGGTCCGCCAGCACCCGCCGGACCTGGTCGAGGTGCTGGGGATCGGTGATCACCACGGCGGCGCCGCTGTCCGACAGGAAGTGCCGCAGCTCGGCGTCCGCGGACTGCGGGTTCAGGGGGACGCCGATCGCGCTCGCCCGCGTGATCGCGAAGTAGCTCTCCACGGCCTCGACGCAGTTGCCGAGGTAGATCGCCACCCGGTCGCCGCGACGCAGGCCCAGGTCGGCCAGGTGCCCGGCCAGCCGCCGCGTCCGCAGTTCCAGTTCCGCGTAGCTCACGCCACGCCGCGCGTCGGAGTAGGCGGTCTTGTCCCCGAACTCCTCCGCGTGCGCACGCAGCAGCTCGGGCAGAGGACGGATCAGCTCGGTACGCAGCATGCCGCAAACATCCCTCGGTCGAGTGAGACATCCTGACGCGGTCGGCGAACCACCGGGCCGCCGCACATCAGCGTGACGCCAGAAACCATTCGGACGGCGGACTCCCGCGAATCGGCCGTCCACCCCAGTCTCGCCGCTGATCCGGGTGAGGGGCCCCCTAGCCGCCCCCTGCACATCCCCAGGTTCGCCGCGCGCCGCCCGGCTCCCGGACGCGCACACGAAGACAGCCACGTTCCTGCCTGTGCGGCGGAAACGCGGCTGCCGGTAACGAAACGGTCAGTCCTTGACCGCCGACACGTCCAGCTCGAGGACGATCTTGTCGGACACCAGGAACCCACCGGCCTCCAGCGGCATGTTGAACTCCATGCCGAAGTCCGAGCGGGCGATCTCCGCCTTGCCCTCGAAACCGCTGCGGAGACTGCCCGTCAGGTCCTTGACGGTGCCGCCGTACTCCCAGTCGATGTCGACCGGCCGGGTGACACCGCGGATGGTCAGGTCACCGGTCATCCGGAACCGCGTGTCACCGGTCTGCTCGACGGCGGTGCTGGTGAACGTGAGCTGCGGGAAGGTGTCGGCGTCGAGGAGGTCGCCCGTGCGCAGGTGGTCGTCGCGGAGCTTGCTGCGGGTGTCGACGCTGGCGGCCTGGACCGACAGGGCCGCGCTCGACTCGGCCGGCTTCTCCGCGTTCAGGATCAGGGTGCCCTCGAACTCGTTGAAGTTGCCGCGCACCTTCGTCACCATCGCGTGCCGGGCGACGAAGCCGATGCGGGAGTGCAGGGGATCCAGCTGGTACGAACCACTCACCTCGGGATCGATGGGCGAGAACGGCACTGCGGCATTACTCATGGTTCGTCGGACCTCTCGTGTTCGGACCGGATCTCTTCATTGCGCGACGCTAGCGGCGCGGAGCACCACGCCTCCCCCCTGACCACCCCCCTTGCCGCCGCACGATTCCCGGGACCCCAAGGGGGGTCGGCTTTCCCCGGCGGCCGGCTCGCCCCGGCGCGGTAGGGTCGTTCCGATTCGCCCGCGCACGCGCACACCCCGGTGGCCCCCCCTAAGGCATCCCAGACTTCCGCGCGGCCGGAGCCGCGGCCGGGCTCCGGTGGTAGGAATCGGTCGTCACCGCTTTCCGCGGAACGACCTGCGGCCGAACGGGCCGAGTGAGCACCGGTAGCCGGCGAATCGAAAGTCGAGTTCATGACCGACGAATGGTTTTCCCTCCACCTCCGCGACGAGAACCACCTTTCCGGACCGAACCCCACGGCGTGGGCCACGTGGAGCGCGGAGCTCGAGACGATCCGGGAGCCGCACGCGGAACCCGGGGCCGCGCACTGGTTCTTCGACCCGCTGGACGACGGTTTCGCGCTGTGGGTGCACACCGGTGCCTGGCATCGCCACGAAATCGTCCGGCGGTTCCAGCACGCCGCGGCGCGCCGCGGCTGGCGCCTGGCCCAGCGGGCGGGTGACCCGCCGACCGGGCAGTTCGCGGACCCGCTGGGGCGGCGCCGCGCCGAGGAACTGGCGACGGTGTCCAGCGAACTGGCCCTCGACCTGTGCCTGGCGGGCGAACCCACCGAAGGCTCCGGCCTGCCGACGGCGGTGCTGCACCTGTGGTCGCTGCTCGGAGCGGTGAGCGACGCCGCCCGCGCGTCGTTCCTGTTCTCCTGCTGGGAACACTGGACGCGCGGGATGCGCCCGGGCCGGCGGGTCGCGCTGGCCGGGCTGGCCGTCCAGGCGGCGGACTCGGCGCTGGCACGGGCCGGGGACCTGCGCGCCGACGGGCGGTTCCGCGACGCGTGGCACCGCCAGCTGCACCTCGTCGAGCGGGTCGCGCGCGACGAGGCGTCCACCGGGGCCACGCCGGTGCACTACCTGATGTTCGAGCACGCCAAGAGCAGCGCGCCCCGGCTCGGCCTGCCGCGCGACACCCTGGCCCTGGCGGCTTCCCTGCTGCGCACGGCGTTGCGGGACGGCACGGTCAGCGGGCGCCTGGCGGCACCGGTTCCGCCGGGATCCGGCCGGTCGGTGCCCGCGACGCGGTGAGCCGGCCGGCGGCGTCCCGCACCAGCCGTCGCAGGCCGTCCTCGTCCTCCGCGACGCCGAAGAGGTAGAAGTCCGGACGCACCAGCGCCGCCACCGCACCCAGACCGGCCAGGTACGGCAGGTAGACGTCGTCGACGTCGACGACGTCGTGCTCGGCGAGGTCGCCCGCCGCGGTGCCGGCCGGGCGCACCCGGACCGGCCGGGCGCCGATCGCGGCCAGCGAGCCCGCGTCGGGCACCGAGGCCACGTCCAGGGTGCTGATCAGCACGAAGCCCAGGCCGACGATCTCGTCGAACAGACCCGTGCGGCCACCGGCGGCCACCCGCGCCTGCGGGGTGGAGTCACCCGCGTGCGCGGCCGGGAGGCCGTCGGCACCGTGGTGCAGGAAACCGGTCACCAGCGCCTTGACCGCGGTCCGCTCCCGCGCCGGCGGGCCGATGTTCCGGCTGCGCGCGGTGAGCATGGCGCCGTCCCGGTCGGCGGCCGCGGCCGGGTTCACCACGCACACCACCTTGCCGAGCTCGACCGACATGGTCACCGCGTGCCGCACGTGGGCCCGGCGCTCGGCGGTGTAGGTGTCGAGCAGCGCCGCGTCCGCCACGCCGGCCAGCACGAAGTCGAGCTTCCACGCGAGGTTGGCCGCGTCCCGGAAGCCCGAACACATGCCCTGCCCGGCGAAGGGCGGCATGAGGTGGGCCGCGTCCCCCGCGATGAGCAGCCGGCCGGACTGCCAGTGATCCGCCCAGCTCGCCCGGAAGGTGTACACGGCGTGGCGGTCCAGCCGCGCGTTCTCGGGGGTGACGTCGACGAGGCGGAGCAGGCGCCAGGCGTTCCCGGCGTCGCCGAAGCCGCTCACCCGCTCCCCCGGCAGGCGCATGAACTCCCAGCGGCGGTGCCCGGGGCCCGCCGACACCGCGGTCCGCGGCCGGGCCGGATCGCAGATCTGCAGGTTGTTCGGCCGGAACTCGCGGGGCTCGCGCAGGGTCACGTCGCAGATCAGCCAGTCGTGGGCGAAGCCGAGATCCGTGCTGGTGGTCCCGATGCGGTCCCGGACGAAGCTGTTGGCCCCGTCGCACCCGATCACCCAGCTCGCGCGGAAGCTCCGGCGGGCGCCGCCGGATGTCTCGGCGGTCAGGTCGACCCCGTCGTCGCGCTCCGCCGTGTCCACCAGGGTGTGGCCGCGTAGCACCCGCAGGTTGGGCATGCTCGCACCGCGGGCGATCAACGCGGCTTCCAGTGCGGGCTGGTAGAACGACGTCGAATCCGGCCATGCGCAGTGGCCCCGTTCGGCGACGTCGAACTCGATCAGCGTCTGCCCGCGGGCGTTGCGCCAGGCGTACTCCCGTGACGGCTCGCCGAACTCGGCGAACGCGTCGCCGATCCCGGCCGCGGCGAGCAGGCGCGCGGCCTCGCTGTCGAACCCCACCGCGCGCGGCAGCGAGAAGGGCTCCGGCCACCGCTCCAGCACGACGACCCGCCACCCCCGTTGCGCGAGCAGGACCGACAGCAGCTGGCCCACCGGGCCGTAGCCCACGACGACCACGTCCGCGGCGGACTCTCCCTCAGCGGGCGACGTAAGCACCATCACTCTCCTCTTCCTGCCGGGGTGTCACGCGGCGATCACCCGCGGTCGGGTTCGCCGGGGCCAGGTCGATCAGGTCGTGCAGCACCACCGAGGCGTGGTCCGGGACCGGCCGCGCGCGCACGTTCGCGGGGTCGACCCGCAGCACGCACAGGGATCCCTGGCCGGCCGCGAGCGCCGCGTCGACCATGGCGAGTCCGTCCGAAGTGGACATCGGGCCGGCGCCGGGGAACCGGGACCGGCCCTCCTCCGCCAGCGGCCCCCACGCCAGCGCCAGCCCGGGCAGGCCGCGGCGCCGCCGGCGCAGGACGAGCGCCTCGCCGAAGGCGTCCACCGCGGCCTGCTCCGCCCGGCCCGCACCGCCGAGCGGACCGCAGGCGGACGTCACGAGGACGAACAGGCCCAGCTCGTCCCGCCGGGTCAGCTCGTGCAGGTTGACGAGGCCCCGGATCGCGGCGCCCACCGGGTACCGGGTGCTCGTCTCCTCCGCGTGCACCACGCCGGTGACGGCCCGCTTCCCGCCGTCGAGCAGGGTCGCGAGCGCCGGCCGGTCGGCGGCGGTCCCGGTCCCCAGCGTGATTTCGGTGCCCACGGCCGCGAACCGCGCGGTCAGCTCGGCCGCGACCGCGTCCGGCCAGCCGTCCGCGCTGAGCAGGAGCAGGTGCCGGACGCCGTGGGCGGTCGCCAGGTGCCGGGCGATCGCGGCGCCGCGCGGCCCGTCCGCGCCGGCGACCAGGACGGTGCCCGCCGGATCGACGGCGGGCCCCCGCCCGGGCTCGGCCGGGGCCGAGACGCGGGCCAGCCGGGGCACCAGCACGACACCGCCGCGGACGGCCGACTGGGTCTCGCCCGCGAGCACCGCCCTGATCAGCGCGGCCGTCCACGGGCACGACCCGGCGTCGACGTCCACGAGGCGGACCCGGGACGGGTGCTCGGCCTGCAGTGACCGCACCGCGCCCCAGATCGGCGCGTGCCGGAGCTCCCGCACGTCTTCCTGGTCGCTGGTGACGACCGCGCCGCGGGTGAGCACCACGACCGTCGAGGCGCTCTGCCGTTCGTCGGCGAGCCAGGCGGCCACTTCGGCGGTCAAGGCCCGCACGCCGGCTTCGACCGCGTCGCCGACGTCCTCGGCGGCACCACCGGCTGCCGGCAGCAGCACCAGCAGGTCGGGCGCCCGCCCCACGATCGCGGCGCGGAGCTCGCCCGGCGAGGTGCCGACGCGGATGTCCGGGCCGGCCCGGTCCGGGGACGCGGCCAGCCGCAGGCCGGCCGCCAGCGCGTCGCCGCCCGGGCCGGCCACGGCCCAGGAGCCCGTCAGCGCGGGCGGATCGAGCAGCAGCGGGCGGGGAACCCAGTCCATGCGCAGGAGCGACTCGTACTCGTCGTCGCCGATCGCCCGCAACCGGGCCGGCAGGTCGAGCAGCGCGTGGCGCTTGATCTTCCCGGACGCCGTGCGCGGCAAGCGGGTGATCTGGTAGACGGCCTCGGGCACCTTGAACGGCGACAAGCGCTCGTGGCACGCGGCCAGGACGTCGGCGGGATCGAAACCCTCGGGGCCCGGCACCACGAAGACCACCGGCACCTCGCCCAGCACCTCGTGCGGCCGGCCCACCACGGCCACGTCCGCCACCCCCGCTACGCCCCGGACGACGTCCTCCACCTCAGCCGGATGGACGTTCTCCCCCGCCCGGATGATCAGCTCCTTGATCCGGCCCGTGATCGTCAGGAACCCCGACTCGTCACGACGGGCCAGATCCCCCGTCCGCAACCAGCCGTCCACCAGCACCTCGGCGGTCGCCGCCGGCTGGTTGTAGTACCCCAGCATCACGTTCGGACCCCGGACCCACACCTCGCCCTCGCACCCCACACCCACGTCCGATCCCGAACCCACGCCCACCAGCCGCACCGCCAGACCCAGCACCGGCAGCCCGCACGACCCCGCCACCCGGCCACCCGAAACCCAGTTCACCGCGATCGCGCCGCACGCCTCGGTCGACCCGTACGCGTCCACCAGCGGGACACCGAAGATGTCCTCGAACGACCGCCGCAACCCCGCCGGCAGCACCGCGCCACCCACCAGACCCACGCGCACCCCCGACAAATCACCACCGCCCACCGAAACCAGGTGGTGGTAAGCGGTCGGCACCCCGGCCAGCACGGTCGGCCGGAACTCCGCCACCGCGCCCAGTACGTCGTCCGCCGCGAAACCCGGCAGCAACCGAGCCGACGCGCCCACCGCCACCACGCCGAGCACGCACACGATGTGCGACAACGAATGGAACAACGGCAACGGCCACAGCACCCGATCGTCCGGGCCCAGCCCGGCCACCGGGACGTAACACGCCGCCACCGACCACAGGCAGCTCCGCTGGGTCGACACCACGCCCTTGGGGCGGCCCGTCGTCCCCGACGTGTACAACACCCACGCCGGCTCGTCCAAGCCCAGATCGTCCCGCGCCGCGGCGCGGGGTTTCCGGGCCAGCAAGGCCTCCCAGGAAACGCAGCCGGGCACCGGCGGCTCGTCGCCCACCAGCACGATCCGCAGGTCCGAGCCGGCCGAAAGCCGGAGGAACCGCTCGACGTGGGCGTGGTCGGTGATCACCAGGCGGGCGCCGCAGTTGTCCAGCAGGTAGGCCAGTTCCGCGTCCGCCGACCGCGGGTCGACGGGCACGGCCAGCGCGCTCGCCCGGAGCACCGCGTAGTAGCTCTCCACGGTCTCCACCCGGTTCCCCAGGCAGATCATCGCGCGGTCACCCGGTTGCAGGCGCAGGTCGGCCAGGTGCCCGGCCACCCGCCGCGTCCGCAGTTCGAGCTGGGCGTAGGTGACCGACCGCCGCCCGTCCGCGAAGGCGATCCGGTCGGCGTGCCGGAAGGCGTTCTCCCGCAACAGTTCGAGCAGCGGGCGAATCAGGTCGGTACGCAGCATGCCACCACACCTCTCGCTCGCGCAGGCAAGGCCAGTCTCTCCGCTGCCGCCGGGGTGCTCCCCCCTGACCGCTCCCCGCAGGCCCCCTCAATCCGGGTCCGGCCGGGCACCCGCGTACTACCCTTCCGCCGTAGCCGATCCCAGACCGAAAGGCCGGTACCCGTGCCCAGCGAGAGCAGACGCGTCACCGTCGAACTGGCCGAGCGGTCCTATCCGGTGCACATCGGTTCCGGGGTGCGGCAAGCACTTCCCGGGATCGTCGGTCGTCTCGGCGCGCGCAAGGCGGTCGTCGTCACGGCGCGGCACGAGGCCGAGGTGCCCGATCCCGGTGTGCCGTACACGGTCGTCCCGGCCCAGGACGGGGAGGCGGCCAAGACGCTGGCGACCGTCGGGGAGCTCTGCCGCCGGTTCGTGGACTCCGGCTTGACCCGGTCGGACGTCGTCGTGTCCTGCGGCGGCGGCACGACGACCGACACCGTGGGCCTGGCTGCCGCGCTGTACCACCGGGGCATCCCGGTGATCCACCTGCCGACGTCGCTGCTCGCCCAGGTCGACGCGAGCGTGGGCGGGAAGACCGCGGTGAACCTGCCGGAGGGCAAGAACCTGGTCGGCACGTACTGGCAGCCCAGCGCGGTGCTCTGCGACCTCGACTACCTGGACACGCTGCCGGAGCGGGAATGGCTCAACGGGTACGGCGAGCTCGCCCGCTGCCACTTCATCGGCGCACCCGGCCTCAACGGACGGCCGCTGCTCGACCAGATCGCCGCCAGTGTCTCGCTGAAGGCCTGGATCGTCTCGGCCGACGAGCGCGACGCCGGCGTCCGGCACCTGCTCAACTACGGCCACACCCTGGGCCACGCCCTCGAACGGGCCACCGGCTTCGCGCTGCGGCACGGGGAGGGCGTCGCCATCGGCACGGTGTTCGCGGGCCGGCTCGCCGGCGAGCTCGGCCGGATCGGCCCGGCCCGCGTCGCCGAGCACCACGACGTGGTGACGAGCTACCGGCTGCCGGCCACGCTGCCCGCCGGGGTCGACGACCGCGAGCTGATCGCCCTGATGCGGCTGGACAAGAAGGCGACCACCGGCCTGGGTTTCGTGCTGGACGGACCGGCGGGCCCCGCCCTGGTCCGCGACGTGCCCGAGCACGTCGTCGCGAGCGCGCTGGCTTCGATGCCCCGGGACTGAGCCGCTGCCGCCCCCTGGTGCGGCGGCAGCGGCTCGATCCCGGCTAGGTCAGGAGGTTGCCGCCGATGCGCGGGGTGCACCAGGACAGCGCCGTCCCGCGCCCGGCGAGCAGGTTGAACCCGGACGCGGAGACCGCGAGTTCGATGAGCGAGGAACGTTCGAGCGGGGAGAGCGCGGCGATGCTCTCCCGCAGGAGCGGAGCCTCGAACAGATCCTCGGGCGTCAGGACCGAAAGCTTGCTCGAGCCATCCGCTTCGGCACCCGACAAGTCGATGTGCGGATTGCCCCGGGAAGCCCAGACGCGGTCCATCGCCACCCAGTCGGCGAGCTGGCCGAGCACGGCGGCGACATCCTTGACGCGCATCGTCTGCACGACGGGGTTGAGGAAGGCGTCGGCGTCCAGGATGTCCTGGTAGTCCGACGATTCGGCGACCTCGCGGTAGTCACCGGCGATCCCGTAGCTGGCCGGCGAGAGCTGCAACCCCAGCGCCCGGACGATCCGGATGCCCTCCTTGCCTTCGAACCGGTTGAGCAGCTGCACCATCTCACGCTGGCGCATCCGCTCGGCCTCGCCGATACTGCCGTAGATCCACAGGTGCAACAGCGCGTTCTCCGCCAGGTGCGCACTCAGCCAGCGAATCGCTTCGGCCGGGTCCGGAATGTGGTGGACCACGCCGTAGCTGTAGATGAAATCGAATTCGGTGCCGAGTGGTTCTCCCGAGATGGAACCGTCGACGAGCTTCAGGTTGGTGACGCCGGCTCGCGAACGAAGACGTTCGGCGACCTCACGGGACGGCCCGTTCGGTTCCAGGCCGACGAAGTCGACATCCGGATAAGCGCGGGCCATCGACACCACCGTCTGCCCGGTTCCGCAGCCGGCGTCGAGAACGGTCCAGCCGCTCTTCAGCCCACCCTCGACAATCGCCGGAATGTCGTCGGGAACCAGCACGTCCGAGTTGTCGACGTTCGAAGACGGGAAAGGAAAGTGTTCGTAGACGGAAGCGGTTGCCGAGTATGCCATTAGTTCCCCTTGGTGCGGTGTCCATTGATTTCACGGGAGCAGTCGGTGCCGTGGCCGGGCCGTCACCTGCCGGAGCTCGCCAGCTCGGGCTGGTCGAGGCCCAGCCACTCCAGCAGGTCTTCCGGCTTCCGCAGGGTCACGTCCGGCTTCGCCCGCATCAGCGCGGCTTCATCCGTTTCGCCCCACAACGCGGCGACGGCGGCGACCCCGGCGTCGCGCGCGCTCTCGATGTCGGTCACGGCGTCGCCCACCATGATCACCTCGTCCGGGACCGCGCCCAGCAGGGACATCGCGCGCAGCACGATGTCCGGGGCCGGCTTGGGCCGGGCCACCTCGTCCGAGCCGATGACGTGGTCGAACAGCCGGAGCAGGTCCAGCCGCTCGAGCAGCGAACGGGCCCGCGGCCCGCTCTTGCCGGTGGCGACCGCCAGCCCGAACCCGCTGTCCCGCAACGCGGACACGACCTCGCGCGCCCCGGCGAAGACGCGGACCTCGTGGGCCAGGCGGTAGCTCTCCCGGACGAACGGCGCCTCCATCTCCAGTGGCAGCCCCATGATGCGCATGATGTCGGGGAAGTACCGGCCGAGGTGCCGGTTGTACTCGGCGAACGGCGCTTCGCCGTCGCCGACCACCTCGGCGTAGGCGAGGTCGAACGCCTGGCGCATGACGCCGAAGCTGTCCACGAGCACGCCGTCGAGGTCGAACACCACCACGCTCACCCGCCGTCCGGCCGCGACCGGCGCCGCACCGCGCTCAGGTTCCTGCTGGGTACTCATGCATCCACTCCCGGTTATCGGCTGACGCTGCTCAACGGTCGCCCGGCCTGCGCGAGCGCCGCCGACGCGTAGATCCGTTCGATGACATCGATCGCCCAGCGCGCGTCCTCCACCGCGCGGCCCCGCCCCGCCGGATCGGTGAGCAGCGCCGGCACCGCGTCGAGCTGGCGGTCGTACTCCGCGCCGATCGGTTCGGCCGGCGCTTCGGCGGGGCCGGCCACCCCGCCGACCGTGTGGGTGAGCGACGAGCCCTCGACGCGGTTCGGGCTGAAGCCGAAGGTGCACCGCAGCTCCGCGGCGCCCTCGCTGCCCTCGATCCGGAAGACGGTGCTGTCCAGTGCCTCGTGGGAGGCCCAGCTCGCCCGGAGCGCCACCGAAAGCCCGTCGGCGGTGACCATGAACCCGTGCGCGGTGTCCTCGACGTCGCCGCCGGGGCCGTCGGCCGGGTCGTCCTCGCGCCACGCCGCCCGGAAGGACCGGCCGTTGACGAAGTCGGCGGAGACGGCGCCGACCACCTGCTCGAACACCTGGCGGCCCAGCAGCAGCCGCGCAACGTCCAGCAGGTGCCAGCCGAGGTCGACCAGGGCACCGCCGCCCGCCAGCTGCCTGCTGGTGAACCAGCCGGCCCCGGCGGGCACCCCGCGGGCCCGGCGCCAGAACAGCTCGGCGTGCCGGATCTCCCCGAGCGAGGCGGTCAGCTCCCGGAGCGCGGTCACGTCGGCGCGGTAGCAGGCCGCGCTCCCGCCCAGCAGCACCGCACCGCCCGCGGCCTCCGCGGCGGCCAGCTGGTCCACCTCGGCCGAGGACAGGCACAGCGGCTTCTCCAGGAACACCGGGATGCCCGCGGCCAGCACCCGGCCGGCGACCGGCGCGTGCAGGTGGTTGGGCACCGCGACGATCGCGAGGTCGACCGAGTCCGCGGCCAGCCGGTCGGTCGACGCGTACACCGCCGTCCCCCCGGCCTCCCGGGCCACGCTCGCCCGCAGCACCGGATCCGGCTCGACCAGCGCCACCACCTCGTAGGCGCGGTGGGCACGCAACCGTTGCAGCCAGATGTTCCGGCCCGCCCAGCCGAGCCCGACCACGGCGACCCGCAGGGGCGCGGACCCCCGGCGGCCGCTCATCCGCGGCCCGCGACGTCGGCGACGGCGGCGGCCACGTCGTGCATCTGCGCCTCGGTCCCCAGCAGCAGCCGGTGGTGCAGCCACACGCAGTCCGTGGTCAGCGCCTCGGCGTTCGGGCACCGGCGGGCGAGCTCGTCGGCCGTGACGTCCGGGGCCCCGGTCTCCCAGAAGGCGTCGGTGCGGTAGACGGCCCGGAACCCGACGAAGGCCGGCAGCCCGCGCTCGATGAGGGCGTCGACGATCTCGGCGCGCCGCCGCTCGGTGACACCCGGCAGCCGGAACATCGCCATGTAGTGCGGGTTGCGGTCACACCGGTCGTCGGTCGCCTGCGGCACGACGCCGTCGATCCCCGCGAGCAGCCCGGAAAGGACCTGCCACCGCTGTTCCCGCACGGCGATCTGCTCGTCGAGCCGGGTCAGCTGGGCCCGCAGCACCGCGGCCGAGAACTCGGTCATCCGGAAGTTCGACCCGGAGGTGCGGTGGAAGTAGCCCCGGTCGGTCCGGGGCCGGCCGCAGCTGTGGCGCACGAACCCGGTCTCGTACAGCTCGGCGTCGCCGAAGAGCACGGCGCCGCCCTCGCCCGCGGTCATCAGCTTGCCGTTCTGGAAGCTGAAGGCGGCCACCGAGCCCAGCTCGCCGACCTTCCGGCCGCGCCACCGCGCGCCGTGCGCGTGCGCGGCGTCCTGCAGCAGCGGCACCCCGGAGTCGGCCGACAGCTTGGCCAGCGCGTCCATGTCGGCGAGCAGCCCCGCCATGTGCACCGGCATGATCGCGCTGGTCTTCGAGGTGATCGCCGCGGCCGCGGCGGCCACGTCGATGTTGTAGGTCCCGGGGTCGACGTCGACCGGCACGGCCACCGCCCCGAGGCGCTGGGCGGCCTGCGAAGACGAGATGAACGTGAACGCGGGGACGACGACCTCGCTGCCGGGCGTCACCCCCAGCACCTGGAGCGCGAGCTCCAGCGCGTGCGTGCCGTTGGTGACCGCCAGCGCGTGTTCGGCGTTGTGGTACTCGGCGAACTCCCGCTCGAACGTGTCGACCTCGCTGCCGCCGACGCGCCACCACTGGCCCTGCTCGAGCGCGCGGTGCAGGCCGATCCGTTCCTCGTCGCCGAACTGGGGCCAGGCCGGGAATTCAAGCTTCTGGCGCACTTCACTCATTGACTTCCGCCCCTACTTTTGCGAAACAGGCATGCAGATATCACCGACGTCGTTCACCAAACGATCGTCACGTTACCCATTCGGTTCGGACGCGACCAATCCCCTTGCCGCCCCCTAAAGTCCCCCTAGCCTCGCACGGCGACGCCGTTTCCCGGCCCGGTAGCGCAATTCTTGCTATCGTCCGGGAACCGGGCGCTCGAACCGGATGCCTGCGAAAACGAGGACGGGCGATCACCATGGACGAATTGCTGCTGCTGAACGGACCCAATCTCGGCATACTCGGCCGTCGCGAAACCGACATCTACGGACTGGCGACGCTCGACGACATCGAGAAGTCCGTCACCGCCGAGGTCGCAGAACGCGGCTGGCGGGTCACCGCGTTCCAGTCCGACGCCGAGAGCGAACTGATCCGGGTCCTCCAGAACGGCTACGGCACCGTCGGCGCGATCCTCAACCCGGGTGCGCTGATGATCGCCGGCTGGAGCCTGCGCGACGCGCTCGCGAACTACCCGCGGCCGTGGATCGAGGTGCACCTGTCGAACGTCTGGGCCCGTGAGCGGTTCCGGCACGAGTCGGTGCTGGCTCCGCTGGCCAGCGGAGCCGTCGTCGGGCTCGGCGCGCTCGGTTACCGGCTCGCGGCCCGCGCGCTGCTGGAGATCTCCGCGGACTGACCGGCACGCGTCAGGTCCCGCGCCGCGAGCACGGCACCGTGCAAAGAGGACAGTCCGCCGAGGACCGCGGGCCGCACCGGTGCCGGCTCGTGGCCCGGGCGCGCCAGCCGGCGTACCTCCTCGGCGACGAGCGGGACGAAGCCCGGGACGCCCGCGGCGAACCCGCCGCCGATCAGGACCAGCGCCGGGTCGCACAGCTCCCCGACGCTCACCACCGCGGCGGCCAGCGCCCCGGCGCTCTCGGTCACCGCCGACACCGCCCACGGCGCGCCCGCCGCGATCCCGTCCCGCAGCTGCGCGGCCGTCACCGCCGCACCCCGGGTCCGGGCCGCCCGGCGCAGCGTCGCCGGTCCGGACGCGACCGCCTGGACGCAGCCCCGCCGGCCGCAGTCGCAGCGCGTACCGGACCGGTCCACCACCACGTGCCCGAGCTCGCAGGACGCGCGGGCGAGCCCGGGCCACGGACGCCCGTCGAGCACGATCCCGCCGCCGACGCCGGTGCCGACCCCGAAGTAGACCAGGTCGGCGCAGTGCGCGGCGCGGGCCTCGGCGATCGCGGCGAGGTCCCCGTCGTCGGCGAAGCACGCCGGTACGCCCGGGAAGAGCGACCGCAGCGCCGCACCGAAGTCCACGCCGGTCCAGCTGGGCCGCCCGGGCCAGGCCACCACCCGCCCGGTCCGGTCCACAGTGGCCGGTACCGAGACGCCGACGGCCGTGATCCGCGGCGGCAGCTTCGCGACCTGCGCGCCGAGCAGCCGCAGATCCGCCGCCGCCCCGGCCGCCGGATCCGGCCAGGTGACGGAGAACTCGGTCACCTCACCGGTTTTCTCCCGCTCGGTACGGAAAGCGACCTTCGTGCCGCCGATGTCGATCCCCACGTAGCCGATGGCGCACCCGTCCTACTCCGTCACCGCGAACCGGACCGCCAGGGTGGCCGCCCGCATGGCGTGCACCGCTTCCTGCGCCCGGGGGTCCATTGTGGTGTGTTCCGCCGGCGAGTCGCCGGCCACCAGGCCGGCCACGCACTGCGCGGCCTCCAAGCAGGCGACGCACGCTTCGACCAGCGCGTCGGACTTCGCGCGGTGCTCGCCGAGCGCGGTGAGGAGCCGGAAGATGTCCGCTTGGACGCCGTCCGCGGCCGTCACCAGCGCGGCGTCGCGCCGGCCGTCGTCCGGCGGTGTCCGCGCCGGGTCGGCCACGGTCTCGTTGAGTGTCCGGTGCACGATGCCTCCACTGACATCCGCGACGGCTGCCACGTCGGCAGGGGGCTTCAGGCGGGCGTCAGGTTCAGCAGCCGCTGCTGCCAGAGGTCGTACAGTTCGTCGCGCACACCATCGGGAACTCCGCCCGCGGCCGCCACCAGTGCGCCCACCGTCGTGCGGCCGTCCACCTTGCGGAGCAGCTCGTAGAGCGGCTCGGACACCGTCGCGACCGGACCGCCGGAGTAGTCCAGGTAGATCTCCCGGGAGACGATCACGGCGGCGGGCGAACCGTCGCCGGACCGCTCGGCCAGCCTCGTCACCGGCCGGAAGCCCGGCACCAGGGGGTCGAGGTCGACCCGCGCGCCGTTCTTGCGCCGGACGAGGAAGTCTTCCACGACCAGGTAATCGAGCTCGGTGGTCAGGAACGAGGTCACGACGTCGTCGACGCTCTGCACGATCGGCTCGGCGTGGTTGTTGAAGGACGTGTTGAGCAGCACCGGAGTTCCGGTGAGCTCGCCGAACCGGGCGACCAGCCGGTGGAACCGCGCGTTGGACAGCGGGTCGACGAGCTGGACGCGGGCGGTGCCGTCGACGTGCGTGACCGCGCCGAGCTCCGGCCGGCGTTCCGCCAGCACCGGCACCACGAAGGACATGAACTCGTAGGCCGCCGCGGTGCCGGGCAGGTCGAAGTAGCTCTTGGCGTCCTCGGCGGTGACCACCGGCGCGAACGGCCGGAAGCTCTCGCGCTTCTTGACCATCGCGTTGATCCGGGTCTGGTTCGCGGCCGGCCGCGCGTCCGCGATGATGCTGCGGTGGCCGAGGGCGCGGGGGCCGAACTCCGACCGGCCCTGCGCCCAGCCCAGGACCGAGCCGTCCGCCAGCAGCCGCGCCGCGGTGTCCACGATGTCGTCCCGCCGCTCGATCTCGACCACCGAGCTCCACGCGGCGAGCCGCTCGGCGACCTGCGCCTCGGTACCCAGTGCGGGGCCCACGGCGGCGCTGCGCAGCCGCTCGCCGGGCGGGAGCCGGTGGCCGAGCTCGGCCATCGCCATGAACGCGGCGCCCTCGCCGGCGCCGGCGTCGTGGGACGCCGGGTGCACGAAGACCTCCTGGAACAGCCCGGAACCGAGGAGCACGCCGTTGAGGCTCGAGTTGTGGGCCACCCCGCCGCCGAAGCACAGTCCCGGCAGGCCGGTGGTCTCCGCCCAGTACCGGAACACGTGCATCGCGATCGTCTCGACCGCTTCCTGCAGCCCCGCGGCGAAGTCCTTGTGCTGCTGGGTGAACTGCTCGCCCTTGCGCCGGGGCCGGAACCCGTGCGCGAAGAACAGCGGGCTGACCAGGTTGGGCACCGTCATGTTGGGGTGCAGGTCGTAGGTGCCCTTGTCCCGCAACGTGTACAGCCGAGCGAAGAGGTCCCGGTAGGTCGCCGGGTCGCCGTACGGCGCGAGGCCCATCACTTTGTACTCGTCGCCGAAGCCGTAGCCCAGGAGCTGGGTGGCGTTCAGGTACAGCACGCCGAGGGAGTGCATCACCGAGTAGTCGGCCAGCTTCTCCAAGCTGCCGTCCACCGCGCGGTAGACCGTGCCGGAGTTGTCCTCCCCGCGGCCGTCCAGGACGACCACCAACGCCTCCCGCATCCCCGAGTGCATGTAGGTCGACATCGCGTGCGCGTCGTGGTGCGGGGCGTAGATCAGCTTCTCGTCGGGAAGGTCCCAGCCGAACTCCTCCCGGAGCCGCTGCTTGACGAGCTCCCGGGAGTAGCGGACCGGCACCCGCGGGTGCTCGGTGTAGAGGTGGTTGAGCACGTTGTCCATGTGCTCCTCGCGGAAGTAGTACCCCACCGCGTCGATCTCGCCGGGGGTGACACCCGCCGCGTCGAGGCACGCGCGGATCGCGTTGACCGGGAACTTGGTCGTCTTCTTGATGCGGTTGAGCCGTTCCTCCTCGACCGCGGCGATCAGTTCGCCGTCACGGACGAGGGACGCCGAAGCGTCGTGGAAGAAGAACTCGGACATCAGCGGCACGAGATCGGATTCCCCGGTCGAAAAGTTCCCGTTCAAGCCAAGCACCAACACGTTCGACCACCCATACCCTCGGCAACGGACAGAACCACGATCACTGGGCCTGGCATCTCCCGAAGCACGCGCCATGCCGCAAGTCCCACGGCCAGTCTCGCGCAAGACGGGCCGCCGTCTCCCCTAACCGGCCCCCCTGGATCCCCTGCCTTTGCCGCGGAGCCAAGGGGTGCCGGCCCGGCTCAGGCGGTCCAGAAGCCGATCCCGTCAGGCAGTTCCTCGCGCCGCTTGACGCCCAGCTTGCGGAACACCCGGGTGAGGTGCTGCTCGACCGTGCTGGCGGTCACGAAGAGCCGGCCGGCGATCTCCCGGTTGGTGTAGCCCATGGCGGCGAGCGAGGCGACCCGGTTTTCGGTGTCGGTGAGCAGCTTGACGCGGCCGGGCCGTTCGGCCGCCGCCGTCGCCTGCGCCAGCTCGTCGCTGCCCGCCGGGAGCAGCTCTTCGCACAACGGTTCCGCGTCGCACCTCTTGGCGACGTACCACGCCCGGCGCATCACCCGGCGCGCCTGCTTGTGCTCACCGATCGCGTAACAGGCGCTGCTCAGGTCCCGCAGGGCCCTGGCCAGCTCGTACTTGTCCCCCCGCTCCTCCAGCACCTCGATGGCCTCGGTGAGCAGCTGGGACCGGCGCCGCGCCGAACTGGTCTCGGCCAGCAGGCGCAACGACAACGCGCGGGACCGATCGCCGTCCGAGCCGGGCCGGGCCAGCTGCTCGTTGACGAGCCGCTTGGCCTGATCACGGTTGCCGAGCGACAGCCACGCCTCGGCCGCGCTGGTCCGCCACGGGACCAGGCCGCTGCCGTTCAGGCCCCAGCTGTCGATCAGCTCGCCGCACAGCAGGAAGTCCGCGAGGGCCGCCTGACGCCGTTCCGTCGCGAGGGAGAAGTTCCCGCGGGCGTGGAGGTAGTGCAGTCCGTACCGGTTCTGCAGGCCGGCCGCCGGGATCGACTGGTTGACGTACCTGGCCGCCTCGTCGAACTTCCCCATCCGGGTGTAGGCGAGGATCAGGCACCCGAGCGGCAACCCCACCGCTGAGCCCCACGATCCCGGGGAGAGCTCCGAGAACGCCTGGTTCGCGAGGTTCACCGCGTCCGACAGGTCCCCGCGCCGCACCGCGATCTCCGCCTTGCACGCGGAGAACAGCGCCCGCCACACGGGCAGCCGGCGGGAACCCGCTTCGCGGAGCAGGTCGTCGCACCACGCATCCGCGGCGTCCAGGTGATCGGCGTACACCAGGGCCAGCACCGCGAGCAGGCCGTCCTCCTCCTGCCCCGTCACCCGGTGCGTGACGTGCAGCTCCCGGAGCACCTCTTCGGCCCGGGGCTTGATCTCCTGGCTCTGGCCCCGGACGAGCACGTCGGCCAGCACGCCCGACGCCCGGGGCAGGCTGGCCGCCTTGGCCGCGGCGGACCCGCGATCGGCGGGCGGCCGGATCCCGCGCCGGGCGAGGACCGGGTAGGTGCACGTCAGCCACTGGTCCACCGAGTACAGCTCGTCGGCGATGTCCGGGGTCTGCCGCAGCCGCGCCAGCAGGTCCTCGGCCTCGGCCGTCCGCCCGCGCCACAGCAGCTGCCGCACCACCGCGACCGATTCGGGGACGCCGAGGTCGCCGTCGCCGGCCGCGGTGACCAGCGACCCGAGGTGCCGCGCCGCGGTGGCCGGGTCGAGCCGCCACTCGGTCTCGGCGAGCTTGGCCTCGACGCCGGCGCGCGCGTGCGGCGCGCAGGACGCCAGCGCGCGCTCGAGCAGGTCGACCGCGAAGCCGACGTTGCCGGCGATCGACGCCAGATCCGCCGCCTCCAGCAGGACGTCCTGGCTCCACGCGGCGTCGAGCGGGCCGGCGCTCATCAGGTGCCGCGCGACCGTGACCACGGGTGTTCCCGTGTCGTGCAGGAGTTCGGCCACCCGGCGGTGCAGGTCCGCGCGCACGTCGGCCGGCATCTCGGTCAGCACGCTCTGCCGGGCCGACTCGTGCCGGAAGGCTCCGCCGTGCAGGAGCCCCCCTTCGTTCATCGCGCGCAGCGCCTGGGCCACGAGCGCCGGCTCGGCGCCGGCGACCCGGGCGAGCTCGGCGTCCGAGACGTCCGAGTCGAGGACGGCGAGGGCGCGCGCCGCGGCCAGGAGGATCGGTTCGTTGCGGTACAAGCAGTTCAGGAAGGCGCGGCCGTACCCCTCGTCCCGCACGTCGCCGACCTCGCCGTAGTCCTCCAGCAAGGCCTGGAGCAGCATCGGGTTTCCGCCGGAGACCTTGCAGAAGTCGGTGACGCACCGGTCACCGGGATCGCCGTCGAACCGCTTGGCCATGATGTCGCTGACCACGTCCGGCGCCAGCGGCTCGACCTCGATCCGGCCGGATTCCGGGCGGTGCAGCAGCTCCGCGCGCAGGGGCGGGTACGACGGTCTGAGGTTGAGATCATCCCCCACCACCACCGTGATCGCGACCTGGTCGACCCGGCGGATCAGCTGGGCGAGGCAGATGGCGGAGGCCAGGTCGGCGTGGCGCAGGTCGTCGACCACGATCAGGAGCGGGGTGCGCCCGGCCGCTTCGATCAGCCTCGCGCACAGCTGGTTGCCCCAGCGCACGATCTCGGCCTCGTCCAAGCCGGGCATGCCCTCGTGCTCGTCGCCCGCGCAACCGGCCGGCGGCAGCAGGCCCGCCGTCAGGCCCGCCGCCCGGAACAGCTGCGCCACGACCCCGAACTGCAGTTCCCGCTCCGCGTGGGCACAGCTGGCGGACAGGACCGCGAAGCCGCGATCGTCCGCGATCTCGGCGATCGCCCGCAGGACGGTCGTCTTGCCACAGGCGAGCGGTCCCGTCACCAGCAGCACTCCACCACGGCCGACCGAGCCGCCGTCCAGCAGCCGGTCGGCGGCTCTCAGATCCACACCCTCCGCGATCAGCTCAACGAGATCTCGACCATAGAATGCCATCCCCATCATCTCCACAGCGAGTTAGGCCGACGTCCGCCTCGAAGTTCTCCTCGCCAGCCACCGTACCCTCAGCGAGCCGCCGATCTCCACATTCGAATGCCGGGGCCGAGAGCCGCCCCCGGTTGACCAGCGACGTTTCCCGGTTACCCGGCGACGAATTCTGCCGGAAACTTCCCGGCAACAGTGACACGCCCCGGAACTAATGTCACTTACCTGCGGAGTAAACACCCCTTCGACACTCTTCGCGCAACCGAGTCCGGTGTCCGCGGAATGAACTTCGGAAACTCTCGAGACGCAAAGCGTGCAATTGCTGGAGTCGCTCCAGCTTCGACATCCGGCCCGCTCGGACCAGTGCTCATTCGAGCAGTCATGCCGCCGGACCACGGCTTTCGCACGACTCCCCCACTCGGCTCGGTCCGGGTACGGCAATCAGCCCACACGCGCGGAGGCGAGCCGGGCACCACTCGGTAACGCCGGCGGCGGGGTTCGTGCAAGCAATGACCGCATTGCCCGAACAGTCCCGGACCATTGCCCGAAAGACCCTGCCGCCGATCGCGGATAGACGTCCGCATCGGGGAAGCCGAGCGGGTGGCTGTCGAATCCCGGTCGATGAGGAACGCCGAAGGCGACACGTCATCGCGAACGAGCATCAGCTCGGATTCGAACACCGAAACAATGAGAACCTGATATGATTCGCCCATTCTCGGACAGTGGGCGGCCGGACTCGGCAAGCGAAAGTGTAGTTGAGAGTCACACAACTATATCCTAGCCGCGGATGTGACGACCCGCAAGATTCACAACTCCGCCTCGGACGCACGGCACCGAGCCGCCGGATTGCGCCGCCGGCGAGAGCACGGCCTACGAGTTCGATCATGTTCGACGACGGGTTTCCCGGAAATCGGGAATGCGGGCGCGGACCTCCGCCGCCTTCGGGTGGGCGATCTCGTCGAAGACGACCAGCGCCGCCTCCCAGTACCGCGTTCCCTGGGCGGGGTTTCCCGTGTCGTGCAGCAGCGTGCCGATCTTCTCCAGCGTCGACGCGCGGCCCTCGGCGTCGCCGATGTCCTCCCGGATCAGCAGCGCCTGCTGGTAGGCGCGCTCGGCCTCGATGAACCGTCCGTCGCACGCCCGCGCGTAACCCAGGTTGTGCTGGACCGTCGCTTCCAGGTGACGATCACCGAGCCGCGCGGCGAAAGCCGCCGCCTCGGCCAAGCGCTGCCTGGCCTCCTCGGTGCGGCCCATCGTGGCCAGGACGAAACCGACGTTGCCCAGCACCTTCGCCTGGCCCACCACGAACCCGGCCTCGCGGCACAGCTCCAGCGACGTCTCCAGCGCGGCCAGGCCCGGAGCGGACTCGCCGGCCTCGTGCAGCACCATGCCCAGGCTGTCCAGGGCCGCGGCGCACCCGGTGGTGTCGCCCAGTTCCCGGAGCATCCGCTGGGCCTCGTCGAGGTGCTGCCGGGAGGCCGCCAGGTCGCGCAGGCCGTAGCGGTGCGCCGCGCCCAGGCTGTAGTGCATCGCGGCCTCGGCGGCCCGGTTGCCCTCCCGGCGCGCCGCGTCGAGCCCGGCCAGCGCCAGCGCGCACCACGACGACGGGTCGTAAGTGCGCCACAGGTGGCCGCGGAGCACGTCGATCAGCTGCCAGGCCACGCCTTGCGGGCCGTGGTCGGCCGCGTGCGCCACGACGGCCGCGAAGTTCGCGCGTTCGGCGGTCAGCCAGGCCCCGGGTTCGTCCCGTTCCCGCCAGGGCGACGGCGGGTACTGACGCAGCTCCGAGAGCCGCAGCATGCCCGGGTACAGCCTCGCGGTCGCCTGCGTGGCGGTCTCCAGGTAGTAGTCGAACAACCGCTCGAGCGCCGCCGTCCGGTCCGCTTCCTCGTCGGCGCGGGCGCTGCGCTGCCCGGCGAACAGGCGGAGCAGGTCGTGGGTCTGGAACCGGCCGCCCGGCCGTCGTTGCACCAGGTGCGCGGCGACCAGCCGGTCGACCATCCGCGCCGCGTCGTCCACGCCGGAGCCGGCCAGCGCGGCGATGGCCGGCATCCCGGCGTCGGCTCCGGGCAGTGAACCCAGCAGCCGGAACAGCCGGGCCGTCTCCGGCGGGAGCGCGGCGTAGGACATCTCGAAGGCCGTCAGCACCGCGGACCGGCTGTCGCCGCCCAGGGAGAGCCCGGCGAGCCGATCGCCTTCGGTGAGGACGGTCAGGTACTCCGCGACCGTCTTCCGGCCGGCGATGTTGGCGGCGGCGATCCGCAGCGCGAGCGGCAGGTGGGCGCACAGCCGGGCCAGCTCCGCCAGGGCCCCGGGCGAGGCTTCGGCCGCCTCCCGCTCGCACGACGCCCGCAGCAGCGCGACGGCTTCGCCGCGGGAGACCACGTCGAGCTCGACCAGCAGCGCGTCGACGTGCAGGGTGAGCGCGGCCAGGCTGTTGCGGCTCGTCACGAGCACCGCGCAGCGCGGGCTGGCGGCGATGAGCGGGCGCACGTGGTCGGGGCTGACGGCGTCGTCCAGCACCAGCAGCATCCGGCGGTCGGCCAGCACCGAGCGGAAGAGGGCGACCCGGGCGTCGAGGTCGACCGGGATGGTGGCGGGCGCGACGCCGAGCGAGGTGAGGAACGCGGCCACCACCTCGCCCGCCGACCGGGTGCCGACCGTGGAGAAGCCGTTGAGCCCGGCGTGCAGCTGCCCGTCCGGGAAGCGGTGGCGCATCCGGTGCGCCCACCGCACGGCCAGCGCCGACTTCCCGACGCCCGCGGTGCCGCTGAGGACCACGACGCGGGCCGAGGCGTGCGGGGCGGCGTCGAACACGAACTCGTCGAGCTGCCGCAGCTGCGCGTCCCGGCCGATGAACCGCGACGGGTCGGGCGGCAGCTCGGCGGGGATGGGCGCGGCCGGAGTCCCGGAGCGGCGGCTGAGCAGGGCCGGGGTCGGCGTGCCCGGTTCCTCGCGGATGCTGTGCAGGTAGGTGCGCTGCAGTTCGGGACCCGGCTCGAGGCCGAGGTTCTCCCGGAGCCGGCCGCGGAAGGCGAGGAAGACCCGGACCGCGGCCGCCCGCTGCCCCGAGGCGGCCAGCGCCCGCATGATCCGCTCCGTCAGCCCTTCGTGCAGCGGGTCGGCGAAGGCCGCTTCCCGCAGCCGGTCGAGGACGTCGTCGTGGTGGCCGAGCGGCACCGCGAGATCCGCGTAGTCGAGCACGGCCTTGAGGCGCTGCTGGGTGACCGCGACGACCACCGGGTGAGGGGCCGCGGGCAGCAGGACGCCGTCCAGGACCTGACCGCGCCACAGCTCCAGCGCCGACCGGTAGGACCGCACGGCCGCGGCGGAATCGCCCGCCCGGCGGTCTTCCTGGGCCTGCGCCAGGGTTTCGGCGAACTCCAGCAGATCGCTCTGCCCGGGTGCCAGGCCGAGGCGGTACCCCGGCCCGACGCGGGTCACCAGCCCGGGGTCGGCGTCCAGGCCGGCGAAGAACTTCCGCAGCCGCGAGACGTAGGTCTGGACGAGGTTCACCGACGACTCCGGGGACCGCTCGCCCCACAGGAACTCCACGACGTCCGCGCGGGACACCACCTGGTTGGCGCGCAGCGTGAGCAACCCCAGCAGGCGGGCCTGCATCACCGAGCCGAGCGGTACCTCACGGCCGTCCCGCCGCACGGCGAGCGGGCCCAGCACCTCGACGCGGAACCCGCCGGCCCGCTCGCCGGGTGCGGGACCGCTGTCCGCCAGTCCGGTGGCCTCCAGGAGCTTCGCCAGCGACCGCGCGTGCGGCCGCCGCACCTCGCCCCGCTCGATGTCCCGCAACGTCCGCACGCTGACCCCGGCGAGCCCGGCCAGCTCCTGCTGGCTGATCCCGGCTCGCCGCCGGTACGCCAGCAGCCGCTCCCCCAGCGTCATCGGCCCCCTCGCAAGTCTTCCCCTGTTCCTGCCGATCGTCGCCGGATTCTGCCGGTCGGACCGCCGAAGTTTCGACGAATTCGCTGGTAGAACGCGATACGCCCGCGTACAGCAAGCGTACAGCGTTCAGGCGTCGCCGCACCATATGGTCGGGTTGTCACCAACTGGGGGATTCATGCTTCGCATCCACTTCACCGACGCCGACCTCGTGCGCGTGCGGATCCTCGCCGAGCCCGATCCGATGTGGGAGGTCCTGCTCAGCCTGCACCTGACGACGCCGGCACCGGCCGACCTGCGCTTCCGCGGCTGGCGGCGCGGCCTGCCGGCGCGCCTCGCCCGGCCCGCCGGCGTGCTGCGCACGCTGAGCCGGCCGACCGGGTACTCCCCCGACTTCCTCACGCCGTCCGGGGACGTCGCCGACTTCGGCACCGGGCTGGACCTCGTCCTCAGCACGCCGCGCGAGCGGCTGCGCGCCGACATCGCCCAGCTCGCGTCCGGCACCCGGGTCGCGTCCTGGCCGGCGGACCTGGCCGACGGCAACGTGCCGGCCCTGAACCTGCTCGGGGACGCGCTGACGACCTACCACGACGCGGCCGTGAAGCCGCACTGGGAAACCATCCGCCGCCACATCCGCGCCGACCGCCGGAAGCGGGCGGAACTGGCCGTGACCCGGGGGTTCGAGGCCGTCCTGGCCACCCTGCACCCGTCGGCCCGCTGGCGCGCCCCGGTCCTCGAACTGGCCTACCCCGTCGAGCAGGACCTGGTCCTGGGCGGCGCCGGGCTGACGCTGGTGCCGTCGCTGTTCTGCTGGCCGGGCCCGATCACGCTGCTGCGGCAGCCGGACCGGCCCGTGCTCGTCTACCCCATCGCCCCGGAACCCGGCTGGGCGGCCGAGCCCGCCACCGGGTGCGACCGCTCGCTCAACACCCTGCTCGGCAACACCCGCGCCGAGGTCCTGCGCGTCATCGCGACCCTCCCCCGGGTGAACACCACCGAACTGGCCCGCGCGGCCGGCATCTCACTGGCCAGCGCGAGCCAGCACACGTCGGTACTGCGCGGGGCGGGCCTGGTGACGACGGGCCGATCACGCGGCTCGGCGTTCCACGAACTCTCCGAACGCGGCTCTTCCCTGCTGTGCCACTGAAGTTCCCGGGCCGGGGTGTCAGCTTCCCGCGCCGGTCATGGCCGCGTACTCCCGGCTGAAGAAGAACTCCCGCTCGCCGAAGGCCGGGCGCAGGGCGTCGAACCAGGTGGCGGCGGGGTCGAACGCCGCGAAGAACGGCTGCTGCGTCCAGCGGGGGTCGCGGGCCTGGATGAACCGCAGGACGAACACCCGCTCGCCGTGGACCTCGGCGACCCCCTGGATCTCCACCTTGCCCGGACCGCAGCTCATGCTGGGGCCGCGCGCGGTGCGGGCCAGGCCGGACACCGCGCTGACGGCGTCGGCGTAGATCCGCCACGTGCGCACCAACGGCACCTCGAAGTGGTTGCGTGCCCCGGTGTCGCGCTCGACGAACATGTAGTAGGGCACGATGCCCAGTGCCACCTGCCGTTCCCACATCCGGGACCACACCCGCGGGTCGTCGTTGACGCGCGCGAGGACCGGTGCCTGGCTGCGGATCACCGCCCCCGTCTCGCGGATCCGGCGGACGGCCTCGGCGAACAGCGGGTCCTCCATCTCCCGCCAGTGGTCGAGGTGGGCCATCACCGCGAGGTGCCGGCCGCCGGCGACGATCCGCCGGAACAGCGCCAGCAGCTCGCCGGCGTCGTCGTCCAGCACGAAGCGGTGCGGCCAGAAGGTGAGTGCCTTGGTGCCGATCCGGATGGTCCGCACGTGCTCCAGCCCCGGGTCCGCCAGGAGCGGGTCGAGGTACCCGGCCAGCCGGTGGGTCCGCATGACCATCGGGTCGCCGCCGGTCACCAGGACGTCGGACACCTCGGGGTGCACGCGCAGGTAGGCGCGCAACGCCGTGCTGTCGGGCGCGGAGAACCGGTCTTCGGCGCCGACGAACTGCGGCCAGCGGAAGCAGAACGCGCAGTACGAGTGGCACGTCTGGCCCGCCGACGGGAAGAACAGCACGGTGTTGGCGTACTTGTGCTGCATCCCGGGCAGCGCGTCGCCCTCGAGCGACGGCACGTTCAGCGTCTGCTGCCCGGCGGGGTGCGGGTTGAGCTCCTCCCGGATCTTCCGCGCCAGCGCCTGGACCTCCGCGGCCGGCGCGCCCAGCCGCACCAGCTCGGACATCGCGTCGAAGTGCTCGGGGGAAAGCATGTCCCGGTGCGGGAACAGCAGCCGGAACAGCGGGTCGGCGGGCGGGTCCGCCCAGTCGATCAGCTCGTTGAGGACGAAGTCGTTGATCCGGAAGGGCAGGATGTGCGACACGACCTCCATCTCGAAGCGCAGGTCAGCCGGCAGCTTCGCCAGCAGGTCGAGCCGGCTGGCCTGGCGGAACCGGTAGGCCTTGAACCGCGCCGGGGCCGGCCGGACGCGCGAGCTGGTCAAGGCCGGGTCCGGGAGAACTGCCGCGCGAGGGTGATCAGCGGCGGGAGCCCGGCGAGGATCCGCTCCGCGCTCAGGCCGAAGTCGACCAGGCACGCGATTTCGTCCACCCCCGCCGCCGCGAAGCGTTCGACCACGGTCCGGCAGCTCTCCGGCGAGCCGATCAGCGATCCGTCCCGCAAGTAGCGGTCGCAGGTCAGGTCGAGCAGGTCTTCGACGACGTCGTCCGGCAGGTCCTCGGCCGGCATCCGGTGGCCGCCGCTGATGGTCCCGCCGCCCTTCGCCGCCTTGGTCTCCAGGGAAACCGCCGAGCGGAGGTACTCGCGGAACGGCGTTCTCGTCGTCGCTTTCGCTTCGGCTTCGTCGTCGGCCAGGTGGGTGTGCAGCATCAGCGAGACGACGCCGGTGGCGGGATCGAGCCCGGTCCCGGCCCGGGCCTCGCGGTACAGCTTGATCTTCGCCGTGAGCTGGTCGACGTCCTGCCCGATCAGGTGCGTCAGCACGTTCGTGCCGCGGGCGCCGGCGTCCACGAACGTCTGCGGGTTGCCCGACGACGTCAGCCAGATCGGCAGCTCCCTCTGGACCGGCCGCGGGAACAGGCGCACCGGCACCGGGTGGCCCAGCCCGTTGGGCAGCTCGATCGCCTCGCCGCGCCACAGCCGCCGCAGGTCGTCGAGCTGCGCCAGCATGACGTCCCGCCGATCGGCGTAGGTCTGCGGGCTCAGCACGAAGTCGTTGACGTTCCAGCCCGCGCCGAAGGACACCGCGGCCCGGCCGCGGGAGAGGTTGTCCACCACGGACCACTCTTCGGCCATCCGGACCGTGTTGTGCAGCGGCGAGATCAGGCTGCCGGCGCGCAGCTGCAGCGAGTCCGTCGTCATGGCGAGCGCCGCGCTCGTCAGCGCGGGGTTCGGGAAGACGCCGCCGAACCGGTCGAAGTGCCGTTCCGGCGTCCAGACGGCGCTCAGCCCGCCCCGGTCGGCCAGTTTCGCGGCGGCGAACATGGTGTCGAAGGTTTCGGAGGCGGCCGCACCGTCGGGAGCGGCGAAGAACATGATGCCGAAGCGCATCGGGTTTCCCTTCGTGGTGGGCGGTCAGGCGACGACCGGATCGGACGGCTGCTTCTCGTCACCGGGCAGCACCGGCGGGTGGCGCAGCGCGGGCACGACGGTGCCCACCAGCGCGACCAGCACCAGCCAGCCCAGCATCACCAGCACGGTCGTCGTGCTGCCGTAGAACTGCAGGAGCACCCCGGCCAGCAGCGGGCTGAGCGGGGTGGCCGACTGGCTGATGAACCGGCAGGCGCTGTCGACCCGGCCCAGCAGCTCGTCGGGGACGAGCACGATGCGGTAGGTGGAGAGCACCGAGTTCCACAGGGGCGCGGCCGCGAGCATCAGCCCGAACACGACACCCATCACGACGATGTTGCCCGCCACCAGCAGGATCGGCAGCAGCGCGGCCCACACCCACGGGAACCCGATGACGATCCAGGACGCGGGGATCCGCTCGGCCGCCCACGTCGCGGCGAACGACCCGAGCAGCCCGCCCACCGCGGCCACGGTCAGCACGGTGCCGACCACCGCGGCCGGCGTGCCGGACTCGTGGCCGATGACGACGAGCAGCGTGGGCATCCCGTTCCCGACGAGGTTCGTGGCCGCGACCATGAGGGCGCTGCCACGCAGGAAGGGCTGGCGGAACAGCCAGCGAAGCCCGTCACGCACCCCCGAAACCAGCGACAGCGCCTTCGTGTCCGGCACCGGCGCCGACCGGAACCGGGTCTTGATCATCGACACCGTGACGTAGGAGACGAGGTAGGACAGCGCGTCGCCGAGGAACGGCAGCAGGGCGGCGATCGAGAAGAGCGTCCCGCCGATCGGCGGGCCGGCCAGCATCGCGCCGTATTCCCGGCTTTCGTTGCGCGCAGTCGCGGAACGCAGCTGGGACGCGGGCACGACGTGGCGCAACGCCCCCACCTCCGCCGGCGAGAACAGCACGGTGGCCGAGCCTTCGACGAGCGCCACGACGATGATGTGCGGGTACGTCAGCCAGCCCGTCGCGAGCCCGCCGACGATGCTGGCGAGCGCGACGAACCGGACGAGGTCGCACGTCAGCATGAGCCGGCGGCGGTCCCACCGGTCGGCGAAGAACCCGGCGGGCAGACCCAGCAGCCACTGCGGCGCCCCCCGGGCCGTCGCGACCAGCCCGGCGAGCACGGGCGACCCGGTCAGCGACAGCACCAGCAGCGGGTAGCCGACGTAGGACATCCGGCTGCCCAGCACGGACGCCAGCTGGCTCACCCAGAGCAGCCTGAAGTCGCGGTTGCGGCTCAGCAGCACCGGAATCTCGGCCGGACCGGCCGCCTCGGGCGCGGGCGCCGTGGGTTCTTCGCGGGCGGTCATCCGGCCGCCTCCAGCCCGGCCCGGAACACCGAAACGACCTGGGCGAGCTGGGGTTCTTCGAGCACCGACAGGTGCGTGCCCGGCACCTCCAGCAGCGCGGTGCGCGGCGCGTGCTCGCGCCACGCCTCGAACCAGGGCCACGACCAGTTGCCGTCGGTCGCCTTGAGCACGGTGAGCGGGACGTCGGCGTCCCGCGGCCGGTAGTTCCGCTTGGCCATCCGGAAGAACCGGTTGCGGCGCAGCACGCTCTCCAGCGCGCCCTTCCCGAGCCCGATCTGCTCCTCGCGGAAACCGGCCTGCCGCACCAGGTCCGTCAGCCGGTCCGGGGCCAGGCCGGTCCAGTCGGCGTCGGAGATGCCTTCGGCGACGGCGATCATCTCGTCGAGGAGCCCGTCGAGGTGCTGCCGTTGGCGCGTTTCCGGTGCCTGGACGACGGAGTCGACCAGGCCGACCCAGCTCACCTCGGCGCCCGCGCGCAGCAGCTGGGCCGCGGCCTCGTAGGCGACGATCCCGCCGAACGACCAGCCGCACAGCCGGTACGGGCCCGCGGGTTGCCACTGCCGGATCCGCTCGACGTAGACCTCGGCCATCGCCACCACCTGGTCGGGCGCGGCGGCCGTCACGAGGGACTCGTCGAAGTCGAGCCCGACGAGCGCGAAGTCCGGCTCCAGCGCCCGCGCCAGCGCGTAGTACCCGGTGACGCTGCCGGTCCCCTCGTGCACGCAGAACAGGGTGCGGTCCCGGGGACCGGTGTTCAGCGGCACCAGGCCCGGCGCGGGCGTCGGCTTCCCCGCCCCGGCCAGCTCGGCCAGCCCGGCGACGGTCCGCGCCTCGAAGACCGCCCGCAGCGGCACCTTCACGTCGTGCCGGGCGCGCAGGCGGGCGACGACGTGCGCGGCGAGCAGCGAATGCCCGCCGAGGTCGAAGAAGTCGTCGAACACCCCGACCCGGTCGAGGCCGAGCACCTCGTGCCAGATGGCGGCGATGGCCGTTTCCAGCTCGGTGCGCGGGGCCGCGAAGCCCGCCCCGAGCTCCGGACGCGCCGAGTCGGGATCCGGCAGCGCCAGCCGGTCGATCTTCCCGTTCGCCGTCTTCGGCAACGCGGGCAGAAGCACGAACCGGGCCGGGATCTGGTACTCCGGCAGGGATTCTTCGAGCGACGCGCGCAGCTGCGGGACCGTGGTGGCGGTGCCGGCGGGCACGACGTAGGCGACCAGCCGCTGGTCGCCCGGCTCGTCCTCCCGCGCCACGACGACGGCTTCGGCCACGGCTTCCAGCGCCCGCAGGTGCGTCCCGATCTCGTCGAGCTCGACCCGGAACCCGCGGATCTTGACCTGGTGGTCCGTGCGGCCGAGGTGTTCGAGCACCTGGTCCGGTCCCCAGCGGCAGAGGTCCCCGGTGCGGTAGAGCCGGCCGTCGCCGAAGGGGCTGGGCAGGAAGCGCTCGGCCGTCAGCCCGGGCCGGTCCCAGTAACCGCGGCTGACGCCGGCGCCGCCGATGTACAGCTCGCCGGGGACACCCGCCGGGCACGGCGCCATCGCCGCGTCCAGGACGTAGACCTCGGTGCCGGCCATGGGCTCGCCGACGGGGTAGGTCCACGCCGGCCCGGCGCCGGCCGGGACCCGGATCCGCGTCGCGGTCATCGTGGTTTCGGTCGGGCCGAACTGGTTGACCACCTTGCCCGCGAGCCAGGCGCAGCCCGCCAGCCGCTCGGCGTACAGGTGCTCACCGCTGCACAGGACGAGGCGGACCGCGGCCAGGCCGGCGTCGGGCACCGGCTGCGCGGCCAGCTCGTAGAGCAGGGTGGGCACGACGCTGAGGATCGTGCTCACGCGGTGCCCGGCGAGCAGGGCCACGACCGAGGCCGGGTCCTTGGCGGCGTCCGGGTCGGTCACCACGAGCTTCGCCCCCGCCGACAGGGCGACGAAGATCTCGCGCACGGAGGCGTCGAAACCCCAGCCGGACAACGTGATCCCGGTGTCGGCCGGGCTGATGCCGTATTCGTCCCGCAGGTAGCCGATCCGGGCCAGCGCGTTGCCGTGGGTGGCGACGACGCCCTTGGGGCGCCCGGTCGAGCCGGACGTGTAGACGACGTACGCGGCGTTGCCGGGGTGGATCGCGGCGGGCGGGACCGGCCGTGGCGACGCCGCGGCGTCGTCCCCGTCGATCAGGAGCACCTCGCCCCGGAACCCGGTGAGCGCCCCCGCCGCGGTGGCGGCGTCGGTGAGGACCAGCCCGGTGCCGGTGTCGTCGAGGATGAACGCCACCCGGTCCCGCGGCTGGCGCGCGTCGATCGGGACGAACGCCGCCCCGGTCTTCGCCACGGCGAGTGCGCAGATCACCGCTTCCGCGCTGCGCGGCAGGCAGATCCCGACGAAGACCTCGGGGCCGGCACCGCGCTCGCGCAGCCGCGCGGCCAGCGCGGCCGCCCGCCGGTCGACCTCCGCGTACGTCAGCTCCGCCGGACCCGCCAGCGCGACGGCGTCCGGGCGGGCGGCCGCCTGCTGTTCGAAGAGCCGGTGCAGCCCGGTCACCCCGGCGGGCACGTGGCTGGTGCGATCGGCGTTGCGGCCGTGCACCAGGCTTTCGTGTTCCGCCTCGGACAACAGGGACAGGTCCGAGAGCCGGGCCTTCGGATCGGCGACGACGGCCGAGAAGATCCGCTGCACGTGCTCGCTCAGCCGGCGCACGCGCTCGGCGTCGAACAGGGCCGTGCTGTACCGGATGCCGGCGAGCAGGCCGCCGGGGGTGTCGGCGAAGGCCAGCGTGAGGTCGAACTTCGCCTGGCCGGTCGTGAAACCGTGCTCTTCGGTGTGCACGCCCGGCAGCTCCCACTCGCCGGCGGGCACGGTGTTGACCGACAGCATCACCTGGAACAGCGGTGTCCTGGCGAAGTCCCGCTCGGGCTGGAGCTCTTCGACGAGCCGTTCGAAGGGCAGGTCCTGGTGCTCGTAGGCGCCCATCGTCACTTCGCGCACCCGGTCGAGCAGCTCGGCGAACCGCGGGTCACCGCCGAGGTCGGTGCGCAGCACCAGGGTGTTGACGAAGAAGCCGATCAGGCCCTCGACCTCACGCCGGTTGCGCCCGGCGATCGGGGTGCCGACGGCGACGTCGGTCTGGCCGGCGTAGCGGCCGAGGACCAGCTGGACGCCGGCGAGGATGACCATGAACAGGGTCGTGCGGTGGTCCCGGGCGAGTCCGCGCAGGCCCGCGGCGAGCTCGGCGGGCATGCTGAACTCCAGCGACGCGCCTTCGGTCGAGCGGACCGCGGCGCGGGGCCGGTCCGTCGGCAGCTGCAGCGGCGGGACGCCGGTGAGCTGGTCGCGCCAGTAGCCGAGCTGCTCGTCCAGCACGTCACCGCGCAGCCAGTTCCGTTGCCAGACGGCGAAGTCCGCGTACCGGACCGCGGGTGCGGGCGTCTCGGGTTCGACGCCGCGCAGCGCGGCCCGGTACCCCTCCCCCAGCTCGCGGACGAGGTTGCGCGCGGACCAGGCGTCCATCGCGATGTGGTGGGTGGCGAACAACAGGACGTGGTCGTCGGCCGCGACCCGGAACAAAGCAGTGCGCCACACTGGGCCCGCCACCAGGTCGAACGGCTTCGTGGCCGGCCCGCGGATGGCGTCGTCGAGTGCCTCGACGTCGACGTCGAAAACCGGGATCCCGACCGGGCGGGCGGGGTGGATCCGTTGCCCCGCTTCAGTTTCCCCGGCGGCGAACGTGGTCCGCAGCACCTCGTGCCGGGCGATCACCCCGCCGAGCGCGGTTTCCAGGGCCGCGACGTCGAGGGCGCCGGTGAGCCGCCAGGCCAGCGGGACGACGTACTCGGTGCTGCCCGGTTCGAGCTGGTCGAGCAGCCACAGCCGTTGCTGCGCAAAAGACAGCGGGAAGAGGTCGCCGTCGCCGGCCACCCGCTCGACGGGCGGGATCCGCCGCCCGGTCCGCCGTTCGTCGAGCAGCCGGGCCAGGTCCGCGACCGTCGGTTCGGCGAACAACGCCCGCAGCGGCACCTCGGCGCCGCCGAGCCGGCTCAGCCGGGACACGACCTGGGTCGCCAGCAGGGAATGCCCGCCCAGCGCGAAGAAGTCGTCGAAGACGCCGATCTCGTCGATCCCGAGCACGTCGGACCAGACGCCGGCGACGAGCTCCTCGGACGGCGTCCGGGGCCGGACCGGACCGGCCGCCAGCTCGGGCCGGGCCCCGCCGGGCGCGGGCAGGCCGCGCCGGTCGACCTTCCCGTTGCCGGACAACGGCAACGCCGGCAGGAACACGAACGCGGCGGGCAGCATGTAGCCGGGCAGCACCGCCGCGACCCACTCGCGGACAGCGGGCTCGGTGAGGTCGCCGTCCGCGACGAGGTAGGCGACCAGCCGGCGGTCACCCGGGGTGTCCTCCCGCGCGACGACCACCGCTTCGGACACCGCGTCGAGCAGCAGCAGGCGCGCCTCGATCTCGCCCAGCTCGACGCGGTACCCGCGGATCTTCACCTGGTGGTCGGTGCGGCCGAGGAACTCCAGGTCGCCGTCGGGCCGGAAGCGGGCCAGGTCGCCGGTGCGGTAGAGCCGCCCGGGCCCGAAGGGGTCGGGCACGAACCGCTCGGCCGTGATGTCCGGGCGCCCCAGGTAACCGCGGGCGACGCCGTCGCCGCCGATGCAGAGCTCCCCCACGACACCCACCGGCACCGGGTTGAGCGCCTCGTCGAGCACGTACATCCGGGTGTTCGCGATCGGACGCCCGATGGGCACGGGCACCGACGGGTCGAACCGTTCGTCCGCGACGTAGATCGAGCAACCGACGACGGTCTCGGTCGGGCCGTACTCGTTGATCACCCGGGACTTCGGGGCGATCCGCTGCCAGGCCGCGAGGGTCTCCGGCTTGACCTCGTCGGCGCCGACCACGTAGGTCCGGACGGAGCCGAGCTGCTCGTCCTCGCCGATCATGCCGCGCAGCAGGTCGAGGTGCCCGGGGGTGATCTTGAGCAGGCTGAAGTCACCGGGCGCGGCCAGCAGCTCCCGCAGGGAGTCGTGCCCGCGATCGGCCGCGAGCAGGGTGACGTCCTTGCCGCCGATGAGCGGCAGGAAGAAGTTCGGCATCGAGAGGTCGAAGGCGATCGAGCCGAGCATGGGGGCACCGGACGCACCGCCCAGCCCGTAGCCGTCGATGGCCCACCACAGGTAGTTGACCAGGCCCCGGTGCGCCACGAGGACGCCCTTGGGCCGGCCGGTGGAGCCGGAGGTGTACATCACGTAGGCGAGGTTGTCCGCGCGGACGGGCGCGCCGGGGTCGGTCTCCGGCAGCCCGGCCGCCACGGAGACGTCCGCGTCGAGCACGATGGCCCGGTCCGCGTACTCCGCCGGCAGGCCCGGGTGCGTCCGCGGTTCCACCAGGACCCACTCCGCGCCGGTGTCGTCCAGCATGAAGCGCATCCGTTCGGCCGGGTGCCCCGGGTCCAGCGGCACGTAGGCGGCGCCGGACTTGAGGATGCCGAAGATCCCGACGAGCGCGTTCACCGACGGGCTCACGCAGATCCCGATCCGCTGCTCCGGCCCCGCCCCGAGCCCGCGCAGGTGGTGGGCCAGCCGGTTGGCCCGGGCGTCCAGCTCGCCGTAGGTCAGCCGCGTGCCGTCGGTGTCCACCACCGCGACCGCGCCGGGCTCGCGGGCCGCGCACGCCGCGAACAGCTCGTGCACGCAGCGGTCGGCGGGGTAGGCGGCGTCGGTGGCGTTCCACTCGGTGACGATCAGCTGCCGCTCCGCCGCCGTGAGGATGCCGAGGTCGCCGACCGCGGCGGCGGGATCCGCGGCCAGCCCGAGCAGCAGGGTGCGCAGGTGCCCGGCGAGCAGGCCGGCCCGGTGGCGGTCGAACCGCGCCCGGTCGTAGGTGATCTCCACGCGCAGCAGGTCGCGCACCGCCGCGACGACGCTGAGCGGGTAGCCGTTGCGTTCGCGCGCACCGACCGGCACGAGTTCCACGCCGCCCGCCGACTGGTCCGCCGCGGTCGCGGCGGGGTAGTTCTCGAACACGAGCAGGCTTTCGAACAGCGGTGTCCCCTGCGGTACCCCGCTGCTGCTCTGCGCGAGCACGAGCGGCGTGTAGTCGTACTGGCGCAGGCGGAGCTGGGCGTCCTGGACCGACCGCAGCCACTCGCCGACCGGTTTCGCCGGCTCGACGCGCACCCGCAGCGGCAGCGTGTTGATCATCAGCCCGACCATGGACTCGACCCGGTCGGCTTCCGGCGGCCGGGTGCTCATGGTGGCGCCGAAGACGACGTCGCGTTCGCCGGTGTAGCGGGACAGCACCAGCGCCCACGCGCCCTGCAGCACGGTGTTGACGGTGATCCGCTGCGCCCGCGCGAACTCCCGCACCCGGGCGGACTCCGCGGCGTCGAGCTCCAGCTCGGCCACGGCGAAGCCGGACTCGGTGCCGGGCCGGTCGGCGGTGATCTTCGTCGGGGCGGTGAAGTCGGCCAGCTCCCCCTTCCAGTACCGCTCGGCGGCGGCGGTGTCCTGGGCGCCGAGCCAGCGCAGGAACGAGCGGTACTGCGGTGCGGGCTCCAGCATCACGCGCCGGCCTTCGCTTTCGGCGCGGTAGCACGTCATGAGGTCGCGCAGCACCAGCCGGACGCTCCAGCCGTCCAGCAGGACGTGGTGGAAGCTGAGCACCATCAGGTGTTCCCGGTCCGTCTCCCGGAAGAGCGTGACCCGCAGCAGCGGCGCCTTGGCCAGCGAGATGCCCGCACGCCGGTCCTGCGCCAGCCACGCTTCGAGCCCATCTGTGGGCACTCGGCCGAGCACGGTGACCGGCACCGTGACCGTCCGCTCGATCAGCTGCAGCGGCCGGTCGACGCCCTGCCAGCGCAGCCGGGCGCGCAGCGCGGTGTGCCGGGCCACCACCGCCTGCCACGCCCGCTCCAGCGCGGCCGTGTCGAGCGGCCCGGCGAACCGGTACAGCAATTGCTCGAAGTCCACGCCGCCGTCGGGGTCCAGCAAGCTGTGGAACAGCATCCCCTCCTGCATCGGTGACAGCGGGAGGATGTCCTCCAGTGGCGAGGCCTCCATCAGACGTCCCTTCGGTATTCGTCGATGATCAGGTCGAGGGTCTGCTGGTCGAGACCCGCGAGCGGGAAGTCCGCGGGGACCGCGCCGGTGGTGCCCGGGGCGGTGCAGTGGGCGATGACCGCGGCGAGCTCGGCGACGAAGGCGTCGGCGAGCCGGTCCGCGGTCTCCGCGCGGTGCAGGTTGCGGGAGTAGCCGACCGTGACCCGGAAATGGCCGCCGCTGATCTCGGAGTTGAGCTCCAGCACGTGCGAACGCCGTCCGCTCGGCGCCTGCGCGCTCCCCCGCGGCTCCTCGGCGCCGCCGAACGTCCGGCCGGCCGCGAGCACGTTGTCGAACTGCCCGAGGTAGTTGAACAGCACCTGCCCGCCGGAGTCCGTGAGGCCGGCGCCGCCGGGCGCGAGGTACCGCAGGATCCCGTGGCCGACGCCGCCCCGCGGGATCTCGCGCAGCGCCTGCTTGGTTTCCTTGAGCACCTCGGCGATGCCGGTGCCGCCGCCGGTGTCCAGGGCCACCGGGTAGATCGAGGTGAACCAGCCGACCGTCCGGGACAGGTCCACCCCCGCCACGATCTCCTCGCGGCCGTGACCCTCCAGGTCGATCACGACGTCCGAAGCGGTGGCGTAGGGCCGGATCGCCAGGGCGAGCGCGGTCAGCAGGACGTCGTTGATCCGCGTCCGGTACGCGGCGGGCACCTCGACGAGCAGCGCGCGGGTCAGCTCCGCGCTCAGTTCGCGCGT
Organism: Amycolatopsis sp. WQ 127309; assembly: GCF_023023025.1. Taxonomy (NCBI): domain Bacteria; kingdom Bacillati; phylum Actinomycetota; class Actinomycetes; order Pseudonocardiales; family Pseudonocardiaceae; genus Amycolatopsis; species Amycolatopsis sp. WQ 127309. The sequence continues at coordinate 6,107,893 of NZ_CP095481.1, read as the reverse complement.
GACCCGCGCCGTGGACTCGACGGTGTTGGCCCCGCCGGGGTGGTCGACCGCGATCACGGCGCCGGGGCCCGTTCTCTTGCCCCAGAAGTCGATTTCCCCGTCGGCGGCGGGGGAAACCGCGTACTCCGGCAGCATCCGCGCCCACTGCAGGAACGACGTCGTCTTGGCGGGCCACGTGATCGGCAGGCCCGCCCGCACCTGCCGGTAGCCGGTCTCCAGGTCTTCGAGCAGCACCCGCCACGAGACGCCGTCGACGACGAGGTGGTGGGCCACGAGCAGCAGCCGCCGCCCGCGCGGGCCGAGGTCGGCCAGCAGCGCGCCGAACACCCGCCCGGCCCGGATGTCCAGGCTCGCCTGCAGCCGGTCCGCCTCGGCGGTGAGCGCGGTACCGGTCTCGCACCGCACTGTCCACAGTAGATCGCCGGGGATCTCGGCCGTGCCGGACTGCGTCCAGCCGTCCGGCCCGGGGGTGAACCGCGCGCGCAGCATGTCGTGCTGCTCGGCGAGCCTCGCCAGGACCAGCCGGAGGTCCCGCTCGGTCGCCGCCGGCGGCACGGTGACGATCATCGACTGGTTGTAGTGGTCGAGGTGCGGCAGGTCGCGGGCGAAGAACCAGTGCTGGATCGGCGTGAGCGGGGCGTCACCCGTCACCACGCCCTGCTCGGCCCGCACGACCGGCGCCGTCTCGGCGGCCGCGGCCAGCGCCGCGATGGTCTGGTGCTCGAACACCATCCGGGGCGTGATCCGGAGGCCGCCGGCCACGGCCCTGGCGACGATCTGGATGCTCAGGATCGAGTCCCCGCCGAGGTCGAAGAAGTTGTCGAACACCCCGGCCCGGTCGAGCCCGAGGACCTGCGCCCAGACGCCGGCCAGCAGTTCCTCCGCCGGGGTGCGCGGTTCGGCGAAGCCCGAGGCGAGTTCGGGCCGGGCCGCACCGGGAGCGGGCAGCGCACGGCGGTCGACCTTGCCCGTGGCCGTCAGCGGCAACGCCGGCAGGAAGACGAAGGTACCGGGCACCTGGTGGGCGGGCAGCGTCCGCTCCAGCCAGGCCCGCAGTTCCGAGACCGACGGCGCCGGACCGGCGGGCACGACGTAACCGGCCAGACGGCGTTCGCCCGGCTTGTCCTCCCGCGCGGTGACCACGGCCGCGGCGACGTCTGCGGATTCCAGCAGCCGCGCCTCGATCTCGCCCAGCTCGATCCGGAACCCGCGGATCTTGACCTGGCGGTCGGTCCGGCCGAGGTACTCCAGAACCCCCTCGGCCGACCACCGGCCGACGTCGCCGGTCCGGTAGAGCCGTCCGGTGCCGAAGGGGTCCGGGACGAACCGCTCCGCCGTCAGCCCGGGGCGGCCGAGGTAGCCGCGGGTCACGCCCGCACCGCCGACGTACAGCTCGCCGGGCACGCCGATCGGGCAGGGCGCGAGATCCGCGTCCAGCACGTAGGTGCGCAGGTCGCTCAGCGCCCGGCCGATCGGGCCGGCCGCGGCGTCACCGCGGGTCGAGGGCGACAGCACGAGCGACGTCGTGTGCACCGTCGTCTCGGTGATGCCGTACATGTTGACCAGCGCGACGGCCCGGGTCCGGTCATCGTCGAACCAGGGGCGCAGCGTGGTCAGGTCGAGTGCTTCGCCGCCGAAGACGACGAACCGCAGGTGCCCCGGTCCGGCGGCGATCAGCGGCGCCATCAACGTCCGGAACGCCGTCGGCGTCTGGCTCAGCATGGTGACGCGCTGCTCCGCGATGACGTCCGCCAGCCGCTCGGGGTCGCGGGCCACCGCGTTCGCGGCGATCACCGTCCGCCCGCCGGTGGTCAGCGCGCCCCAGATCTCCCAGACGGAGAAGTCGAACGCGTAGCTGTGCGTCGAGAGCCACACCTGCTCGTCGTCGAACCCGAAGGTCTCCCGGGTCGCCTCGAACAGCCGGGTGGCGTTGGCGTGGGTGACCTGAACGCCCTTGGGTTTGCCGGTGGAGCCGGAGGTGTAGATGACGTAGGCCAGGTTCTGCGGGCTCATGACGGGCCGTGGATCCGTATCGGGCAGGCCGTCGAGGACCGCGGTGAGCGCCGCGTCGTCGAGGTTGACGACTTCGGCCGCCCAGTCCCGGGTGGCGGTGGCCGCGTCGGTGACGACGAGTCCGGTCCGGGCGTCCTCGATGATGAACGCGAGGCGCTCGGCCGGGTAGGCCGGATCCAGTGGTAGGTACCCGGCACCGGACTTGAGCACGGCGAGCAGGCTCACCACGGTCCGGACCGACCGCCCCAGGCACAGCCCGACGAGCTGCTCCGGGCCCGCGCCGCGCCGGCGCAGGTGGTGGGCCAGCCGGTTCGCCCGGCGGTTCAGCTCGGCGTAGGTCAGGACCGCGCCGTCGGTGTCGGTGACCGCGACGGCGTCCGGGCGCTCGGCCGCGTGCCGCTCGACCAGCTCGTGGAGCAGCGCGGTTCCGGTGGCCGGGCCGCCGTCGGGGTTCCACTCGTCGACGACCTGGGCGTGCTCCCGCTCGGTGAGCAGGGGCAGGTCCGACAGGCGCCGGTCCGCGTCCCGCGCGACCGCCTCCAGCACGCGCCCGACGTGCTCGCCCAGCCGCGTCACCCGGCCGGCGTCGAACAACGCCGTGCTGTAGCGGATGACGCCCGCGAGCCCGTCCGGGGTGTCGGTGAAGGCGAAGGTGAGGTCGAACTTGGCGTGCCGCGCGCCGAGCGGGAACTCGGTGACCTCGATCCCGGGCAGCGCCCACGCCCCGGGCGGGGTGTTGTCGAGGGTGAGCATGACCTGGAAGAGCGGGGTGCGGGCCAGGTCGCGCTCGGGCCGCAGTTCGTCGACGAGCCGTTCGAAGGGCAGGTCCTGGTGCTCGTAGGCGTCCAGGGTGACCGTGCGGACGCGCTCCAGCAGCTCGGTGAACGCCGGGTCGCCGGACAGGTCCGCGCGCAGGACGAGCGTGTTGACGAAGAAGCCGACCAGGTCCTCGACCTCGGTCCGGGTGCGCCCGGCGATCGGGGTGCCGACCGCCACGTCGTGCTGCCCGGAGTGCCGCGCGAGCACGGCCTGCACCCCGGCGAGGACCACCATGAACAGCGTCGCCCGGTGGTCCCGCGCCAGGCGCCGCAGCCCGGCGGCGACCTCGGCGGGCACGGTGAACTCGATCGCGGCGCCGTCGGCCGAGCGGACGGTCGCGCGGGGGCGGTCGGCCGGCAGCTCGAGCGGCGTGAGCCCGGCCAGCCGGTCGCGCCAGTGGCCGAGCTGGGCCTCCAGCACCGGCCCGGTGAGCCAGTTCCGTTGCCACGCCGAGAAGTCCGCGTACTGCGTCGCGAGCGGCGGGAGCCCGGGGGCGCCCCGCCGGTAGTGGTGGCTCAGCTCCCGCACGAGCACGCCGGACGACCAGGCGTCGGCGACGACGTGGTGCATGGCCAGCACGAGCACGTGCTCCCGCGGGCCGAGCCGGACGACGGCGGCGCGCCACAGCGGTCCGGTGCCCAGGTCGAACGGGCGGTAGACGAAGCCGGTGACGACCTGCTCGGGCGAGCGGTCGCCGGCCTCCAGGACCGGCAGGGTTACCGCGACGGCGGCCGCGATGTGCTGGGACGGCTTGCCTTCGACGGTCGGGAACGCCGTCCGCAGGACCTCGTGCCGCGCCACGACCGCGGCCAGCGCCGCTTCCAGCGCGGCCGGGTCGAGCTCGCCGGTCAGCCGCCAGGCCATCGGCGCGATGTACTCGGTGCTGCCGGGCTCGAACTGGTCGAGGAACCACAACCGTTGCTGCGCGAAGGAAAGCGGGAGCCCGGCCGCGCGGTCGGCGTGCGGGATCGGACTGAGTGCGGTCCCGTCCGCGCCGGAGAGCCGCTGGGCCATCCCGGCCACCGTGGGGGCTTCGAACAGCAGCCGCAGCGGCACCTCGCGGCCGCTGGTGCGGGCGAGGCGGGCCACGACCTGGGTCGCCAGCAGGGAATGCCCGCCCAGCGCGAAGAAGTCGTCGAAGACGCCCACCACGTCGACGCCGAGGACGTCGCTCCAGATGTCGGCGACCAGCTCCTCCAGCAGGCCGCGCGGCGGGACCGGGCCGCGGCCGAGGTCGGGTCGCGCGGTGTCCGGCGCGGGCAGCGCCCGGCGGTCCACCTTGCCGCTGCCGGACAGCGGGAGGGCGGGCAGCACCACGAAGGCCGACGGGACCAGGTAACCGGGCAGCGACGACGTCAGGCGGGCGCGCAGGGCCGGCAGGTCGAGCGGGTCCGCGCCGGGCACCAGGTAGGCCACGAGCCGGCGGTCGTCCGGGGTGTCCTCCCGGGCCACCACGACCGCCTCGGCGACGCCGGGCTGCGCCAGCAGCGTCGCCTCGATCTCGCCGGGTTCGACGCGGTGGCCGCGGATCTTCACCTGGAAGTCGGTGCGCCCCAGGTATTCGAGGTGCCCGTCGGGCGACCAGCGGCAGGAGTCGCCGGTCCGGTAGAGCCGGCCGGACCCGAAGGGGTCGGGGACGAAGCGCTCCGCGGTCGGCCCGGGCCGGTCCCGGTACCCGCGGGCCACGCCGGCGCCGCCGATGTACAGCTCGCCCGCCACGCCGATCGGGCACGGCGACATGGCCGCGTCGAGCACGTGGACGCGGGTGCCGGCGATCGGCCGGCCGATCGGGACGCTGCCCGGGCCGGCGACGGCGCCCGCGGGCAGGGTGTGCACGCAGCACCCGACGACGGTCTCGGTGGGGCCGTACTCGTTGACCAGGTAGCCGCCGGGTGGCAGCCCGGCGAGCACCTGCGTGGCCGCAGCGGCCGGGAGGTCCTCGCCGCCGACGATGACGGCGGGCGGGAACACGACCCCGGCCGGCGAGGTGCCCGCCAGCACCTTCAGGTGGGTGGGCGTCAGCTTCACCAGGGCGGCGCCGGGTGCGGGCAGCAGCCCGGCCGGGTCGGCGCCCTCCTCGGCCAGCTGCACGGGCCGGCCGGCCAGCAGCGGCAGGAAGATCGACGTGACGGTCATGTCGAAGGCGGGCGACGAGTGCAGCACCGCGCCGCCGGCCCGCGGGAACGGGTACGCGCCGGCGGCCCAGGCGAGGTAGTTCGCCAGCCCCCGGTGGGTGACCTGCACGCCCTTGGGCGTACCGGTGGAGCCGGAGGTGTAAATGACGTAGGCGAGGCTCTCCGGGTGGCCGCCGGGGTCCCCGGCGGGGGCGTGCCCGGCGATGGCCCGCGCGGTGGCCGGGTCGTCGACGTCGACGACGTCCGCGCGGACCCGGGCGCCGAGGTCGGTGGCGTGCGCGGTGTCGGTGAGCAGGATGGCTGCGCGCGCGTCCGCCAGCGTGGCGGCGAGGCGCTCGGCCGGGTGCCCCGGATCCAGCGGGAGGTAGGCGGCGCCGGCGCGGCGCACGGCGAGCAGGGCCACGATCGTCTCCGGGCGGCGGGTCAGGCAGATCCCGACGACGTCCTCCGGTCCGGCCCCGCGGTCCCGCAGGTGGCCGGCGAGGCGCTCGGCGCGGTCCACCAGCTCGCGGAAGCTCAGGGTGGCGCCGTCGGCGGCCCGGACCGCGACCGCGTCCGGCCGCTCCTGCGCGTGCTTCGAGAGCACGCGGTGGATCCACCCCGGCCGCTCGGCCGCTTCGGGGCGTTCGGCGGGGCCGGTGCCCCACTCCTCGACGACCGTCCGGCGTTCGGCTTCGGTCAGCAGCGGAATCGCCGAGAGCCGCGCACCGGGATCCGCGACGACACCGGCGAAGAACGTCCGCAGGTGCTCGCCCAGCCGCTCGATCCGGCGCGCGTCGAACAACGCGGTGCGGTAGGAGATGACGCCCGAGAACTCCTCGGCGTTGTCGGTGAACGCGAGGGCGAGGTCGTACTTGGCGCGGTCGGTGGTCAACGGGTGGTCGGCCAGGGTCAGGCCGGGCAGGCGCAGCCGCAGCGCCGGGGTGTTGTCCACCGACAGCGAGACCTGGAACAGCGGCGTCCGGGTGAGGTCGCGGTCCGGGCGAAGTTCCTCGACGAGCCGTTCGAACGGCACGTCCTGGTGTTCGTAGGCACCCAGCGTGGTGTCCCGCACCCGGCCGAGCAGGGCCGTGAACGCCGGGTCCCCGCCGACGTCGGTCCGCAGCACGAGGGTGTTGACGAACATGCCGATCAGCGGCTCGGTCTCCGGGCGGGCCCGCCGGGCCACCGGGGTGCCGACGGTGATGTCGACCTGACCGGTGTACCGGGCGAGGACGGCCTGCAGCCCGGCGAGCACGACCATGAACAGGGTCGCGCCTTCGGCCCGGGCGAGCGCCCGCAGCCCGACGGCGGTCTCGGCGGGCAAGGTGAACTCGAGCGAGGCACCGGCGGTCTCGGTGGCGGCCGGGCGGGGCCGGTCGGCGGGCAGGTCGAGCACCTCGGTCCCGGTGAGCCGGTCGCGCCAGTACGCCAGCGGCTCGTCGAGCGCGGGACCGCTCAGCCGGTCCCGCTCCCACCGGGCGAAGTCGGTGTACTGGATCGGCAGGTCCGCCGGCGCCGGCGCGTGCCCTTCGACGGCGGCCCGGTAGGCCCGGCCGATCTCGTCGGCGAAGACGGCGGCCGACCAGGCGTCCGCGACGATGTGGTGGATCGTCAGCGCGAACACCGAGCGGCGGGGGCCGGTCCGGACCAGCAGCGCGCGCCAGACCGGCCCGGTGCCCAGGTCGAACGGCTCGGCGACAAAACCGGCCAGCACGCCGTCCAGGTCCCCGTCCTCCGCTTCGAGCACGGTGAACGGCACCGGGCCCGGCGGGGCGACGACCTGGACGGGCTCGCCGCCGTCGGTCGGGAACGTGGTCCGGAGCGTGTGGTGCCGGTGGGCCACCTCGGTCAGCGCGGCGCGCAACGCGCCGGCGTCGACCACCCCGGACAGCTCCCAGCCCAGCGGGATGACGTAGTCGGTGCCGCCCGGTTCGAGCTGGTCGAGGAACCACAGCCGGTGCTGGGCGAAGGACAGCGGCGCCGGGCCGCGCCGGCCGGACCGCGTGATGGGCACCTCCGCGGAGTCCCCGGTCGCCACCGGGTCGACGGCGGCGACGAGGGCGGCGAGCTTCGCGACGGTCCGCGTCTCGAAGAGCGCGCGCAGGGACACGGCGAACCCGTACCGGCTGCGCAACCGGGCCACGACGTGCGTGGCGAGCAGGGAATGCCCGCCCAGCGCGAAGAAGTCGTCGAGGACCCCGACCTCGTCCAGCCCGAGCACCTCCCGCCAGACGCCGGCGACGGCGGCCTCGGCCGGGGTCCGCGGCCGCACCGGTGCCGCCCCCAGCTCCGGTCGTTCGCTCCCGGGCGCGGGCAGGGCGCCGCGGTCGGTCTTCCCGTTCACCGTCCGCGGCAGGGCCGGCAGGGCCACGAAGACCGACGGCACCAGCGACGCGGGCAGGACCCGCTCGAGCTCGGCGTGCAGCCACGACGCGGCGGGCGGCGCGCCGGACGTCGTGAAGTAGGCGGTCAGCCGCTGGTCTCCCGGGACGTCCTCGCGCAGGACGACCACCGCGTCGGTGACCGGTTCGAGCGCGCGCAGCGCGGCCTCGATCTCCGCCGGCTCGACGCGCAGTCCGCGCACCTTCAGCTGGTTGTCGAGCCGGCCGAGGTGCTCGAGGGTGTGCGCGGGCGACCAGCGGCAGCGGTCGCCGGTGCGGTAGAGCCGGCCGCCGCCGAACGGGTCGGGCACGAACCGCTCGGCGGTCAGGCCGGGCCGGGCCAGGTACCCGCGGGCGAGGCCGGGGCCGCCGATGTACAGCTCGCCGGGCACGCCGACGGGGCACGGGTTCAGCGCGTCGTCGAGGACGTACAGCGTCGTGTCGCCGACCGCGGAACCCACGTCGTAGCGCCACGACGGCCCGGCGCCCGCCGGCACCCGCGTCCAGGTGACCGTGATCGTGGTTTCGGTCGGGCCGAACTGGTTCAGCACCTTCCCGGCGAGCCAGGCGCAGCCGGCCAGCCGTTCGGCGTGCAGCCGTTCACCGCTGCACAGCACCAGCCGGACGTCCGCGGGCACACCGGCGGCGGCCGGCTGGGCCGCGAGCTCGTACAGGACCGACGGCACCGTGCTCGCGAGGACCGTCACCCGCGCCGCGGCGACCAGGCCGACCACCCCGGCCGGGTCCTTGGCCGCGTCCGGCCCGGCCAGCACCAGCCGCGCCCCCGACGTGAGCGTCCCGAGGATTTCGCGCGCCGACGCGTCGAAGCCGAACCCGGCGATCGCGAGGACGACGTCGGCCGGGCCGAGTTCGTAGTCCGCCCGGATGTGCCGGATCCGCAGCGACACGGCCTCGTGGGTCGCGACGACGCCCTTCGGCTGTCCGGTCGAGCCGGACGTGTACGCGATGTAGGCCACGGAAAGCGGGTGCACCGGCAGCGCGAGATCGTGCCCCGGCCGCCCGGCGATCGCCGGGTCCCGCGGATCCACCGTCCGGCCCGCGAACCCCGGCGGGAGCGCGGCCGCGGTGTCCCGGTCGGCGAGCACCAGGTCGATCCCGCTGTCGGTCAGGAGGTACTCGAGCCGGGCCGGCGGATAGCCGGGATCCAGCGCGACGTAACCGATGCCCGTCTTGAGCGCGGCGAGGATGCCCACGATCGCGTCGGCCGACCGGGGCAGGCAGATCCCGATCGGGGCCCTCGCCGACGCCCCCGCCGCGAGCAGGTGCCGGGCGAGCCGGTTGGCCCGGACGTCGAGTTCGCCGTAGGTGAGGCGGCCGCCGTCCGGTTCGACGAGCGCGACGACGTCCGGGGACGTCTTCGCGTGCGCCTCGAACAGCGCGTGCGCCGGCTCGGCCGGCCCGGACACGGGCGCACCGGCGGGGACGAGCTCGCCGCGTTCGGCGTCGGTGAGCAGCGGCAGGTCGGACAGCCGGACTTCGGGGTCGACGGCGACGGCGGTGAGCACCTGCAGCAGGTGCCCGCACATGCGGGTCATCCGGGCGGTGTCGAACAGCTCGGTCCGGTAGCGCACCCAGCCGGTCAGGCTGTCCGGGCTGTCGGCGAACCCGACCGTCAGGTCGAACTTCGAGTGCAGGAACTCCACCGGGAACGCCTCGGCGCGCAGGCCGTCCAGCTCGAGGTGGTCGAAGGTCGTGTTCAGCACCAGCAACGCCTGGATCAGCGGGGTGCTGGTCCGGTCCCGGTCCGGGTGCAGCTCCTCCACCAGCCGCTCGAAGGGCAGTTCCTCGTGGTCGTAGGCGTCGAGCGCGACCTCGCGGACCCTGGCCAGCAGCTCCGCGAACGTCGGATCGCCGGACAGGTCGGTGCGCAGCACGAGGGTGTTGACGAAGAACCCGATGAGCGCTTCGGCTTCTTCCCGGCCGCGGCTGGCGATGGGGGTGCCGACGGCGACGTCGTCCTGCCCGCAGTAGCGCCCGAGCACCACCTGGACCGCGGCGAGCACGATCATGAACCGGGTCACCCGGTGCTCGCCGGCCAGTTTCACCAGCCCGTCGGCCACGTCCGGCGGCACGGTGAACTCGACGGCGGTGCCTTCGGCCGAGGCGAGTGCCCCGCGCGGGCGGTCCGTCGGCAGGTCGAGCGGCCGGATCCCGTCGAGCTGCCGGCGCCAGTGCCCGAGCAGCCGGGACGCGACCGCGCCGTCGAGCCGCTCCCGTTGCCAGCGCGCGAAATCCGCGTACTGCATGGTCAGCTCCGGCAGCACCGGCGGCCGCCCGGCCGGCGCCGCCCGGTAGCACTCCCCCAGTTCGTCCACGAGGTTCCGCGCCGACCAGGCGTCCATCACGATGTGGTGCGCGGCGAAGACGAACACGTGGTCGCGCTCGCCCGCCCGGACCAGCCCGGCGCGCCACAGCGGGCCGCGGGCCAGGTCGAACGGCTCGGCCGCGAACCCGGCGACCACCTTGGCGAGGTCGTCGTCCCGGGCGTCGAGCAGCGGCAGCCGGGCCGGTTCCGCCGCCGTCACGACCTGCGCGGGCTCGCCGTCTTCGGCGACGAAGCGGGCGCGAAGCACCTCGTGGCGGGACACGACCCTGGTGATGGCGTCCTCGAGCGCGGGGATGACCAGCTCGCCGGTGAGCCGCCAGGCGAACGGCACGACGTATTCGGCGCTCCCCGGTTCGAGCTGATCCAGGAACCACAACCGTTGCTGCGAAAAGGACAGCGGTGCGCCGGACATCGGCTTCCTCCGAAACACGTGACGATCAGGGACGGGCGGGGTACCGGCTGGCTCCGGTGAGCCGGCGGAACTCGGCCGGCTCGACGTTCCCGCCGCTCACGACGGCGACCGTGCCCGCCGCGGCCGGCAGGGTGCGGGCCGCGGCGAAGGCGAGGGCGCCGGTCGGTTCGACGGTCAGGCCGAGCACGGCGAGTTCCTGCATCGCCGCGAGGACTTCGTCCTCACCGACCTCGACGACTTCGTCGACCAGCCGGCGGATGAGCGGGAAGGTGAACGCGCCGGGCGTCTGGGCGAGAACGCCGTCGCAGAGGGAAACCGGGGGGTCGATCACGATCCGCCGGCCCGCCGCGAGCGACAGCGCGGTGTCGTTGGCCGCGCGCGGCTCGGCGGCGACCACGCGGACCCGCCGGCCGGCGACCTCCACCGCGGCGGCCACCCCGGCGAGCAGCCCGCCGCCGCCGACCGGCACCACGATCGTCGTGGCCCCGGCCAGCTGCTCGAGGATCTCGAAGCCCACCGAGGCCTGCCCGGCCACCACCAGCGGGTGGTCGTAGGACGACACCGGGACCGCGCCGGTCGCGGCAGCGATCTCGGCCACCCGGTCACCTCGGGCGTTGTTCCCGCCGGCGCACGTGATCACCCGCGCGCCGAGACGCCGGATCCGGTTCCGCTTGTACGCGCTCGTCGCCTCGGTCATCACCACCGTGGCGTCGGCCCCCATCCGGGACGCGGCCCACGCGGTGGCGATGCCGTGGTTCCCGGACGAGCCGACGACGACGGCGGCCGGCCCGAGCGCGGTGAGGGCGTTGAGCGCGCCGCGTGCCTTGAACGAGCCGGTGACCTGCTCGTTCTCGCACTTCAGGTGGATCCCGGTGTCCGGGTCGGTCAGGATCGGCGTGCGCCGGATCAGCGGTCCGATGCGGTCGCGCGCCGCCAGGCACTGCCGGGCGAACGGCGTTCTCGGTGCGGGCATGCCGACCTCGCGCCGGGGCGGCCGGATCAGTTCCCGGCCGCCTGCCGGTCCATGAACGAGCGCAGGCTCAGCGGCCGCATGTCGACCCAGACCCGCTCGATGTGCTCCAGGCAGGCTTTCCGGGCCCCGCGGGTCCCGTCGGGCCGCCAGCCCCGCGGGATCTCCTTGCCCACCCGCCAGATGGAGTACTGCTCTTCCTCGTTCACGACGACCTGGTACTCGAACTCGTCTTCGGTGGTGTCGTTCGGCATGGCTGTTCCCCGTTTCGGTCGGTTGCGCCGGTTTCGTCAGGCGCGAAGGGCGGCGTGGAGGAGCACGTTGGCGCCGGCGACGAGCTGTCCCGGCGCGGTGTGCTCTTCGGGTGCGTGGCTGATCCCGTCGCGGCTGGGCACGAAGATCATCCCGACCGGCGCGACGGCGGCGATCATCTGCGCGTCGTGCCCGGCACCGCTGGGCATGGCCACGGCGGGCAGCGCGAGGTCCGCCGCCGCCTCCTCGATCGCCGTCTGCAGCGCCGTCGCGGTCCGGACCGGCGCCGAGCGCATGGTCGTCACGCACGTGACGTCGACCCCGGCATCGCGCGCGGACCGCGTGGTTTCTTCGCGGAGCAACGCTTCCACGACTTCGAGGCGGGTCGCGTCGAGGTCCCTGATCTCGGCCGTCAGCCGCGCCCGGCCCGGTACCACGTTCGCTTGTCCCGGCTCGACGGCGAGGTCGCCGACGGTGCTGACCGCGCACAGCTTCCGTTCGGCCGAAAGGGCTTCGACCCGCAGCACCAGCTTCGCCGCCGCCACGAGGGCGTCGCGCCGCTGGTCCATCGGCGTGGTTCCCGCGTGGTTCTGCTTGCCCCGCACCTCGAACTCCATGATGGTGCGCCCGACGATGCCGGTCACCACACCGATCGGGATACCGCGGGACTCGAGGACGGGCCCCTGCTCGATGTGCAGTTCGAGGTAGGCCGCCATCATCCCGGGCGGCCAGACGGCCTTGCCGATCGCGTCCAGGTCGCCGCCGGCGCGGGCCAGCGGCTCACGGATCGAGCGGCCCGTCCGGTCGACGGCGGCCTCGGGCGCGTCCAGCTGCCCGCTGACCGCCAGCGAACCCCAGAAAGGATAGGGGAAAAGGGCGCCCTCTTCGTTGGAGAACGCCACGGCCACCGGGGCGTTGCGCATCGGCAGGTCGTGTTCGGCGAGGGTCCGCAGCACTTCCAGCCCGGCGACCACGCCGTAGGTGCCGTCGAAGCGGCCGCCTCGCCGCACCGTGTCGACGTGCGACCCCATCAGCACCACCGGATCGTCGGGAAGCGTTTCCCCGTGGTGCAGGAAGAGATTACCCGCTTGATCCACCGTACTGCCCAGGCCCGCTCGCGCGGCCGCGTCGCGCAAAAACGCGCGCGCGGAATCTTCCGCGGCAGTGAACCCAAGCCTGGACAAACCGCCCTCGGAATCGACACCGTACGTAGCCAATTTGTCGAGATCGGCCAGCATTCGCGTGCCGTTCACCCGTACGGCGGATCGATTCGAATCGAAGATCGCTACCGGACGAGCCGATTCCACGGCCGACAGAAATGACATAAAAGTACCTCTCACCTGCCCGCATCGTTGCGTGCAACCCGGCACCGAGCACATCCCCGGACCGGTTTCCGCCCTATTTCAGCGAGAACCGATGCTCGCCGGGCTCGACGTTCGTCCCGACTATAGCTCGCGTTTTCCCGACGAAGGAAGGGAATTCCCCACCGCACCCGAGTGGGTAAAATTACCGACAGCTGACAAATTGATCACTGCTAGCGTGAATCGCTACGAAGATCTCCAAGATCAGCACATACCGGAGACACGTGAATGAAAAACTCTCCCAAGATCGATATGCCGCCGGAAACGAAACCGGACCCGGTCGGCAACACCGTCATCCAGGCCTGGACCGAGGTGCTCGGCAGTCCGCCCGACGGACCGGAAACGAACTTCTTCGACTTCGGCGGCCATTCGACCGCCGCCATGCGGATGATCACCCGGCTGCGCGCCCGCTGGGACACCGAGGTGCCGATCAGGCTCATCTTCGAGCACCCGGTGCTGGCCGACTTCATCGCGGCGGCGCGACGGCTGGTGGCGGCCGCGCCACCGGAAGAACCGGCGTGACCACCTTCGCCGTCGCCTACGACCGGGGTGCGGTCAACGCGGCCGAGGTCGCGCTCAGCCTCGGCGCGCTCGGCGACCTGGTCTTCGTGGGCCACGAAGCGGGACCCGCGGGACCACTCGTGCCGTTGCTGCGCGAGCTGGGCGAGGTCCTGTTCCTGGACGACGGTCTCGAGCCCGTGCTCACCCGGCTGGCCGCGATCGGGATCGACGCCGTGGTGACCTTCAGCGACACCATGATGCCGGTCGCCGCGCGCATCGCCGACCGGCTGGGCCTGCGGTTCCACTCGGCGCCGGCCGTGGCGCTGCTGACGGACAAGCTGCGGCAGCGCGACGAGCTGCGCGCCCACGGCGTCGACGAGGTGCGGGCGCACCCGGTCCGCCACGCCGGCGACTGGCCGCGCGCGGTGGCCGCGGTGGGCGTCCCGGCGGTACTCAAACCGTTGCGGGGACAGGGAAGCCGGCACACCCACCTCGTCACCGACGCCGAAGCGGGCGCCCGGCTGAGCGCGGACCTGCTGGCGGGCCCCGACCCGGTAGCGGGTCTCGTGCTCGAAGAGTTCCTGGCCGGGCGGCCCAGCGAGCCGTTCGGCGACTACGTCTCGGTCGAGAGCGTGACGACCCCGCGCGGGGTCCGGCACCTCGCCGTGACCGGGAAGTTCCCGACCCTGCCGCCCTTCCGCGAAGTGGGCCAGTTCTGGCCTTCCCCGCTGTCCCCGGCCGAAGAGCGGGAGGTCGAGGAGCTGACCGGGCGCGCGCTGAGCGCGCTCGGGGTGCGCTTCGGCGTGAGCCACACCGAAGTCAAGCTGACCGCGGCCGGCCCGCGGATCATCGAGGTCAACGGCCGGATGGGCGGGCACATCAACGACCTCGCCCGCAGGGCCCACGGCCTGGACATGGTCCAGCTGACCGCGCGGCTGGCCCTGGGGGCCGAGCCGCCCGAGCGGCCGCCCCGGCCGGGGCAGGTCTACTTCCAGTACAACACCCCCGCCCCGGTCGGCGCCTTCACGCTGCTCGAGACCCTGGGCGTCGACGACGTCCGGCGCGTCCCCGGCGTCACCGGGTACCGGCCGTACTTCGAACCCGGCACATCGCTGCCGGCGTCGGTCATGACGCGGCCGCTCGACCTGATCAGCGGGGTCGCCGCGGACCACGACGAGATGCTGGCCCGGCTGGCGCGGGTGCTCGACCGCCTGACGTTCGCGATCGACAGCGGTGGCGGCCGGGAGCTGGTCACCGCGGCGGAGCTCGGCCGAGCGCGGACACCGGCACGGTGAGGCCGTCCCGGACGGCCGCGGAGAAGGGAAGCAAGTGCGCGAAACCACGGTGATCTGCCTGCCGTTCGCCGGCGCGGGCGCGTCGTTCTTCCGGGCCTGGCAGCCCCTGGCGCCGGCGTCGCTCGACGTCGTCGCGGTCCAGCTCGCCGGGCGCGAAGAGCGGTTCGTCGACGAACCGCACGCGGACGTCGGCCGCGCGCTCGACGACGTCCTGCCCGCCGTCGTCGAGCGGATCGAGGGCGCCGGGCGGATCGCGCTGTTCGGGCACAGCCTGGGCGCGGTGCTCGCGTTCGAGCTGGCCCGGCGCCTCGACCGGCTCGGGGCGCCGCTCACCCGGCTCTTCGTGAGCGGCTCCCCCGGGCCGTGGAGCGGCCGGGAAAGCCGGGCGACCGGCCTGCCCGACGACGCGTTCCTGGCCCAGGTCGAGCGGTTCTCCGGCTACGCCCACCCCACGCTGCGGCACCCGGAGATGCGCTCGATGCTGCTCCCGATGCTGCGGGCCGACGTCGAGATGCACGAGAACTACCGCCCGGACGCCGGGGTGGCGCTGCCGATCCCGGTGACCGCACTGCGCGGACGCGACGACGCACTGGTGAGTGCCGCCCGGATCGCCGAGTGGGCGCGGGCGAGCACCGCCGGTTTCCGTTCGGTCGAGCTGGCCGGCGGCCACATGTACCTGGTGGACCGGGCCGAAGAGGTGCTCGGCCTGCTCGCCGGCGAACTGGCCGTAGCCGGGGAAAGCGCGCCATGAGACTGCGGGACAAGGTCATCGTGGTCACCGGGGCCGCCCGGGGCGTCGGGCGCGCCTGCGCGACCGCGTTCGCGCGCGAAGGCGCCGATCTGGTGCTGCTGGACATCGCGGGCGACCTCGACGGCGTCCCGTACCCGCTGGGCTCGGCGAGCCAGCTGGCCCTCACCGCCGACCTGTGCCGCGAACAAGGCGTCGCCGTGCGGACGCACCACGTCGACGTGCGGCACCTGCCCGGGATCGTGACCGCGGTGGCCGACACCGTCGAGCGGTTCGGCCGGATCGACGTGCTGGTCAACAACGCCGGGATCGCCGCGCCCTCGGGCAAGGCCGCGCACGAGATCGCCGAGGAGGAGTGGCAGCTGATGATCGACGTCGACCTGTCCGGTGCGTGGCGCGCCATTCGCGCCGTCGCCGGCGGGATGGTCGACAGGCGGTCGGGCAGCATCGTCAACATCGCCTCGACGGCGGGGCTGGTCGGGTACCGGTACTTCGCCGGCTACGTCGCGGCCAAGCACGGGCTGATCGGGCTCACCAAGGCCGCCGCGCTCGACTACGCCCCCGCGAAGGTGCGGGTCAACGCGCTGTGCCCGGGGTCCGTCCGCGACGACGACGCCGTCGAGGGCCGCATGCTCTCGGAGATCGCCCGGTCGCTGGCGGTCCCCGTCTCCGAGCACGAGGCGACCTTCCTCCAGGCGCAGCCGATGAACGCGCTGATCGAACCGGACGACGTCGCGGCCGCCGCGGTGTGGCTCGCCTCCGACGAGTCCCGGCAGGTGACGGGCAGCGTCCTGACCGTGGACGGCGGCTTCACCGCTCGATGACCCCGGCCTCCGACGCCGTGCACTCCCAGGAGGGTTTCCTTGTCCAGTAAGGCATCCCGGTCGCCCCGGGCATCGTGTCACGCCCTGCGGGTCCGCCTCCCCCACCCGCCGGCCGACGCGGAACCCGCGTTCCGGGCCGCCGCGACGACGTGGTGGCCGGCCCACCCGCCCCGGCTGTGGCTGGACCCGGTCCCGGCGCCCGCCGGTTCTCCCGCGGCGGACCGCCGGCTCCACGCCGAACTGCACCGGCCGATCGAGCCGGGCGGCCCGGTACTGCGCGCCGTGTGCCTGGTCTACGCGGACGGATCGGCCGACCTGGTGCTCGTCGCCCGCCGGCAGGCGCTGGACCTGACGTCGCTACGGCTCATCGCCGACGTCGTCACGGGCACCCGCGCGGCCGCGGGCATCTCACTGTCGGCACCCTCCGTCGACACCGACTGGGATGACGGCGAAACCGCCTGGGCCACCTCGGATCCGCGGGCGGGTGACCGCAGTGGCCAGGTGGACGTCACGCTCGGCGAGGAGGACTCCGCCGCGGTACCGGCACTGGTCGTCGCGGCGGGCCTGGTGCTCAGCCGGTACACCGGGCGCACGACGCAGGAAATCCTGCTGTGCGCCCCGGAACCGGACCGCCCGACCGCGGCTCTCGGCGCGTTCGACCGCTTTTCGGTGCCATCACTGGACTTCTCTGGCGAGTCGACCCTCGGCGAGCTGGCGAACCCAGCAGCGCGGCCTGCCGGTCAGGCCGTCGCGATCCTCGCGAATGGACAGATCGCCGACGGGTACGTCGCCTGCCAGGCCCCGCTGTGCCCTCTGACGCTAGTCCCCCACACAACCGCCGGTCAGCTGACCGTGACCGTCCACCACCGGCTGGCGGACGTCGACGACGCCTCGGCCGAACGGTTCGCCACCCACCTCGCCCGGGTCTACGCCCAGGTGCTCGCGAGTGCTCCGGAACGCGACCCACGGGACCTCGACCTCGTCGACGACGTGGAGGCCGCCGCCCTGGCCGCACTCGGCCGTCCGTCCCGGGAGCCCGACTGGCACCCGGAGCGCATCGAGCGTGTCTTCGCCCGCCGGGTGGCCGAGCGACCGGCCGCGACCGCCGTGTCCTGCGAAGCCGAATCCCTGACCTACGAACAACTCGACGACCGGTCCACCCGCCTCGCCGCGGGCCTCGTCGCGCACGGGGTGCGCCCCGGCGACCGGGTGGGCGTCTGCCTCGACCGGGGGCTGGACCTGGTGGCCACGCTGCTCGCCGTGCTCAAGGCGGACGCGGTCTACGTGCCGATGGATCCGGCCCACCCCCGGGACCGCCTCGCCTACACCGTCGCGGACGCCGACCTGCGGCTCGTGGTGGCCGCGACCGCTGAACTCCCGGCGAGCGACGTCGAGTGGGTGTCACCGGCAGCGCTTTCCCTTGGTACCGGGGAACTTCCGGCTCCGGCGCGCAGTGCGGACGACGCCGCGTACGTGATCTACACGTCCGGCTCCACCGGCCGCCCGAAAGGCGTGGTGGTGCCGCACCGCAACGTGCCGGCGCTGCTGGCCGCCACCACCGGCGACTTCGGGCTCGGCCCGGACGACGTCTGGACGCTGTTCCACTCGAGCGCGTTCGACTTCTCCGTCTGGGAGATCTGGGGCGCGCTGCTCACCGGCGGGCACCTCGTCGTGGTGCCGTACTGGGTCTCGCGGTCCCCGGCCGAGTTCCGCGCGCTGCTCGTGTCACGGCGGGTCACCGTCCTCAGCCAGACGCCGTCGGCGTTCGCCCAGCTGATGGCCGCCGACCGGGCGCCGCTCGCGCCGTTGCCGCTGCGGCTGGTCGTGTTCGGCGGCGAAGCGCTGGATCCCGCCCCGCTGCGCGGGTGGTTCGACCGCTACCCCGAGAACCGGTGCCGGCTGGTGAACATGTTCGGCATCACCGAAACGACGGTGCACGTCACAGCGCAGACGATCACCCGCCGCGAAGCACTTTCCGGCTCCCGGTCGGTAGGTCCCGCACTGCCGGGCTGGCACCTCTACGTACTGGACGAACGCGGCCGTCCCCTACCGATCGGCGTCCCCGGCGAGATCCACGTGGGCGGCGCCGGGGTAGCCATGGGCTACCTCGGCCGACCGGCCCTGACGGCAGCGCGGTTCCTGCCCGACCCGTTCACGGGCGGCCGCATGTACCGCAGCGGCGACCGAGGCCGCCTGCTGCCCGACGGCCGCCTGGAACACCTAGGCCGGCTGGACGACCAGGTCAAGATCCGCGGCTTCCGCATAGAACCCGGCGAAGTCCGCGGCGTACTCCGCCAGTGCCCAGGCGTGCACGACGCCGCGGTGGTAGTCGGCGGCCGCGACGCGGGTGACACCGCGGCACTGCGCCTGGACGCCTACGTGGTAACCGACGGCACCACAACAACCGCAATCCGCCGATGGGCGGCAAAACTCCTCCCGGAGCACATGCTCCCGGCCACGATCACGGTGCTACCCCAGCTACCCCTCACCACAAACGGCAAGTTCGACACGGCAGCCGTCCCTGCCCCGGAGTTCGCCCACAACTCCACCTCCGACCGCCCAGACAACGCCGACGACGACGTCGACCCGGTCATGCTGAAGATCTGGGCAGAGGTGCTGGGCAAACCGGTAGAACCGGACGACGACTTCTTCAGCCTGGGCGGCAACTCGCTGTACGCAGTCCGCTTGGACGCCGCGATGCAACAGCAAGGCTTGCCCGCCTTGCCGTTGCGCGAGCTGTACCTGAACCCGACCATCCGCAAGCTGACGCACGCCCTGAAACCCAACGGCGGCCACTGACCGCCCGCCAAGCCGGCGTTTCGATACCGGCCTGTATAAGCCGCCGGCGGTCATGCTCGTGGCACAGCCCGCTCTAAGGACCCAAGGCGGTGGCCTGAGCGCCTGAGCGTAGCGGTCGGCGGACTTCGTCGTCGTCCATACCTGACGACGTCGGCCGCGGCTTGACCGTGGTCCGCACCGAAGCCCCGCTGAGCCGCCCGCCGAGTCCCCGCGCACGAGACTCGCCGCGACGTGATGGCGGCGCCGGAGCGGATAGCAGCGGGTCTGCTCCCAGAGGTGCCCCGAGCAAATCCGCCAATCCGAGACCGGCGTCTTTCAACGCTTGGATGTCGACAGCGAAACCGTTCGGCGAGATCCTCACGGGTGGCGGCACCGACCCTGCGAGCCCGCCCACGCAGGCAGGGCTCCCATTGCCACCTCTGCTGCAGCGCCCGGCTCGCGCGAACGGCACCAGCCGGCGGTCACGCGGACGGCCTGAACATCCCCGCTGCAGGCCTTGATCCGGTGAAACCGGCCGCTTCGCTCACCGGATGGTGTCGATCAGCAGGCTCGCGGCCACTTTCGCGCCGTCGGCGCGCATCCGGGTGCTCAGTGCCGTGGCCCGCGCCCGGGTCTCGGGGGCGAGGGCGGTCTCCAGCGCGGCGTCCAGGGACGTTCTGGTCGCGGTCCGGCCGTCGAGTGCCGCGCCGACCTCCAGCGCCGCCACCCGGCCGGCCCAGTACGGGTTGTCCGCCAGCTGGACGGGCACCACGACCTGCGGCACGCCCGCCCGGGCCGCGGTCGCCGTCGTGCCCGCGCCGCCGTGGTGGACCACCGCGGCCACGAGGCCGAACAGGCGCTGCTGGTTGACCTCGCCGACGGCGAAGCAGTCGTCCCGGCCGTCGGCCAGGTCCAGATCCGCCCAGCCGCGGGCGACGAGCACGCGGCGTCCGCGGGCGCGGGCCGCCGCCACGGCCCACGCGGCGATGTCCGGCGACGGCCGGATGCTGCCGAAGCCCACGTAGACCGGCGGCGCGCCCGCGTCGAGGAACGTCTCCAAACCGGCCGGGAGCGGGCGTTCGTCGGACTGGCTCCAGGCGCCCGTCTGGACGACGTCGATCCCCGGGGTCTCCGGCCACGGACCCAAGGCCGGATCCGCGGCCAGCCACGGCCGGCCGGTGTAGACGTGGGCGCGCACGTCGTCCACCGGGGGCAGGCCGAGGGCCGCGCGATGGCCGTTGAGCGGCTCGCGGAACTGCTCGTTCACCCTGCGGGCGTCCTCGTCCCACCGCGCCGGGTTGTCGTCGCCGGCGGGCTCCGGCCAGCCCGGCCGCGGCGGCGGCGCGTGGTGCGGCGAGGGAAGGTTGACCGCGGCGTAGGTCACGTACACGTAAGGGATCCCCGCGGCCTCGGCCACGGACCGCGCGCCGACCTGCGCCAGGCCGGCCACCACCAGCGCGTCGCACCCCTCCGCCGCCGCCGGGAGGATGCCGAACTGCGCGTCGACCAGCTCGGTCCGGTACCGCGCCAGCTCCGCCGCCGACGGCGGTGTCGCGCGCATCAGCTCGCGCACGGGCGGTCCGATCGGCACCAGGTGCACGCCCAGGCCGGCCAGCCGCTCGGCGAACTCTTCGTCGGGTGGAGCGCACAGCCGCACCTCGACGCCGTGCGCCCGAAGCTGCACCGCGAGCGCGACCAGCGGTTCGACGTCACCACGCGTCCCGTAGGTGGACAACAGCACCCGCATTCGCGCCCTCTTCCGTTCCGCTGGCCGCCGGCCACGGCCGGATGTGCGGCAGCAGCTTACGGCGCGAGTCGATCACCGCGCCCTCTCGCCGGGGGCCGTCCCCGGCTGGCTACGGTCGGGTGCGCAACGTTTCCGATCGTCCCCACGACCCGAGGGCCACGCGATGCACGGTTCGGACCGACCCCGCCCCGACGTTTCGATCATCCTGCCCTGCGCCGGGGTCGGGTCGCGCTTCGGCGCGCCCTACCCGAAGGAGCTGCACTGCCTGGCTCCCGGCGTCACGGTGCTCGACCGCAGCCTGGAGACCGCCGTCGAGCTGGCCGGAAGCGGGCTCACGGTGCGCGTGGTGGTCGTGTTCCGGCCCCACAAGCTGGACACGGTGCGGTACCTCGCGCGGTACGCCGGGATCTTCCAGCTCGTTTTCGTCTACCAGGACGAATCGTTCGCACCGGCGCTCGACGGAGCGATCCGGTCCGCCCTGCCGATGACGGCGGGACCGGTGGTCCTCATGCTGCCTGACATCGTTGTCTCCGGCGCCGGCAGCGCCGGCGTGCTCCTCACCGCACTGCAGCGGACAGCGGCGGCGGGGTGGGCCGCGGTGGCCGTCGAAGAGCGGGATCCCGAGACGCTGCGGCAAATGGGCGCCCTGACCGTCGCCGAACGGGACGGCGCCGTGACCATCGAGGCGGCCGCGGAGAAGCCCGCGGATCCCACCGGCTACAACGCGTGCTGGGGCATCGTGACGGTCACCGAAGAGCAAGCACACCGATTGCCGGACGTGGTGCGCAAGGAGACGGCCAGCCCACTGACCGGCGCGGCGGCCCTCATGGTGGAGCGAATCGTCAACTACAACACCGCCGCCGGCTGACCGCAGGCCGACGAGCGGCCGTTCACGGTGTCACGGGCGGGTTTCGACCTTCAGCTCGCTGACGGTCACCTGCACGGCCGACTCGTTCTGAGCAAGTCGGACTCGACGCTGCCATCCACGCTCCGAATCCACTGACGGGCCTCCTCCGACAGCCGCTCGCACGTCGACCGTGACGCCCTCGGAAGGCAACTGCAGCCACACCGGCAACGCCGTTGGTCACCATCCCTCAAGCTCCAACGAGCCAGGTGAACAGCGCCATCACACGGTCCACTGTGTCATCCGCCGACGACGACGCGACGATCTGCTCTCCCGGTACGCACGGGCCATCGGAGAACCTGCGTGCCCGTCCAGCCAGGTCCTTCCCCAGCACCTGCACCTCGGCCGGATCCTCGCCCCGCGCCAATCCCGCAACACCTGCCGGTCAGGACATCACCACCCAAGCCGGCCCGCGGAGCCTGACGCTCTCCAACTTGGACAACTCTGTACCCCGACGGGTTACCGAAGGTCAGAACGATCGCCCACTGACTGTCGACGCAACCAGGGGGCTTGGCGGTGCAGTTCGCCAAGTCCACGTGATCTTGCGGATCGTGCCGGTCACGGTGACGATTACCCGCTTCGCCCCGCCCTGCGTCGACACCACCACCTGGCGGTGGAAGACCTGGACCGTCGTCGTACTCCACCCCACGGTCCGAGCAGGGGGAAACACCACGCCAGGCGGCGCGGCCGAGGCGACACCGGTCGTCGTGGCGGCAATGGCCGCCATCGTCGCAAGGGGCACTCCCAGCCGAGTAGCGGGTCGCAACACACCGTTCCTTTCAACGGAGCGGGCAGCGCCGCGGCGATTCGCGACGCACGTTTACCGGTGTAGTGCGGACGGGTTGTCCGGCGCCGGAGCCTGGACGCCGGACATCAACACCCGGACAATCGGCAACTGACTCGGGGAGGGGTTGGACAAGCCATGCCACGTGCAGAGCGACCGTTGGATCCGGATGGCTCGGTTCTCACGCAGTTCGCCGCTGACCTGCGAAAACTTCGAGAAGCAGCGGGTGGACCGCCATATCGGGATCTGGCTCGGCTAGCGCACTTCTCGTCGACGACGTTGTCCGACGCCGCAGGCGGTCGCCGGCTGCCCAGCCTGGCGGTCACGCTGGCGTACGTCACAGCCTGCGACGGCGACCGGGCCGAGTGGCAACGTCGGTGGCACGCGGTCTCCGCCGAGCTGAACGACCTCGAACTCGAACACGCCGACCAGGCTGCCGCCACAGCGCCCTACGTCGGCCTGGCCGCGTACCGCTCTTCGGACGCCGGACGGTTCTTCGGGCGCGAGCGATTGGTCGACGACCTCGTCGCCCGGCTTCGGCGGCAGCGTTTCCTCGCCGTGTTCGGGCCCTCCGGAGCAGGCAAATCGTCCGCGTTGCGCGCAGGACTCGTCCCGGCTCTGGAGGAGATGGACAGTGCCGGGCCGATCGTTCTGTTCACCCCCGGCGCGCACCCGATGGGAGAACTCGCGCTCCGGCTCGCTCCGCTCGTGGGCACCACTGCGTCGGAGATCGAGACCGAGTTGTCCGGTGGGCCTCATGCTCTGCGAGCGTTCGGCAACCAACTGCTGCTCGACTTGCCTCCCACGGCGGAGAACGTGATCATCGTCGACCAGTTCGAGGAGGTCTTCACGCTGTGCGACAGTCATGAGCACCGAGCCGCGTTCCTGGACCTACTGCTCTCTGCGGCATCTCCCGGATCGCGGTGCCGGATCGTGCTCGGTGTGCGTGCCGACTTCTATGCCCACGTCGCCCAGCACGAAGGCCTGGTCACGGCTCTGCGGGACGCTCAGGTCACCGTCGGGCCGATGACCGCTGAAGAACTTCGCCGGGCGATCACCCGCCCCGCGACCGATACCGGCTGCGCGGTCGAGAGCGACCTGCTGAGCGTGCTGATCGCCCATACCCACGGCCAAGCCGGCGCCTTGCCGCTGCTGTCACACGCGTTGCGCGAGACGTGGCGCCGCCGCAAGGGCAACACGCTGACCCTCGCGGGGTTCCAAGCCACCGGCGGCCTGGACGGTGCGCTCGTGCGCACCGCCGAAACCGTGTTCAGCGGGCTGACGATTCCCCAGCAGCACCTCACCCAGCAGCTGCTCAAGCGCCTGGTCGTCCTGGGCGAGGCCACCGAGGACACCAAGCGCCGGATTCCCCGCGCCGAACTCGAGGACGATGACGACACCGCCGCCGTTCTGCAGGTTCTCGGTGACGCACGACTGCTGACATTGGACCGGGACACCGTCGAGATCACCCACGAAGCGCTCATCGGCTCGTGGCCACGACTGCAACGGTGGCTCAACGCCGATCGCGAAGGGCATCGCATCCACCGCGAACTCGCCGACGGCGCCATCGACTGGGAAGCCCACGGCCGAGACCCTGCCTCCCTGCTCAGGGGCAATCGCCTGACCCTCGTCGCCGACCGGATGCAGCCGAGCGAGGAGCTGACATCCCGGGAGCGCGCCTTTCTCGCCGCTTCGCTCTCCGCTCGTGACCGAGAGCAATCGGCGAGCCGGCGACGGATCCGACGCCAGCGAGCGCTGATCGCCGCACTGGCCGTCATCGCTCTCGCGGCTTCGGCCATGCTGGTCTTCGCCCTCAACGCACAGCGCGACGCCACCCGGCAGCGCAACACCGCACTGGCACTGCGCGCGGCCACCGCCGCGACCGATCTCCTCACCCGCGACCCGAAGCTGGCCGCCCAGATAGCTCTCGCCGCCTATCGCCTGCTGCCATCCCGAGAGACCGAGGAAGCGGTCATCAGCACTGCGGCGATCGCACACGGCAGTCAGCTCACACAATCCAGGGCAGAAATCTCGAACGACTCCCGGGTGATCATCTCCGCAGACAGTGCCGCACACACGACGACAATATACACGTTAGACGACAAGGGGATCACCAAAACGACCACTGTTCAAAACTCTGGAGCACCTAAAGATGTAACAATAAGCCCCGATGGCCGGCTTTTCGCCGTGCCAGTCGCGGGAAATATTATGGAACTGTGGAAATTCGGCACCCCGGGCGACCATCCGGTACTGACGTCCACCCTCAAGCGTGCGTCCGAAGTACGGTCTTGGACCCCGGACGGCCGGTTCGCCCTCATCGGCAACACTCCTGAGTACCCGCCCGGCCCGCCCGGCTCGCCAGTGGTCTACCCGGACAGTCCCGCGATCTGGGACCTCACGGATCCGACCGTTCCGGTTCGCGACAGGACCGTCGACGGCGACGGAAAATTCGTCGGCAATTCGCATACGCTGGCGATGGCGCCTCCACTGGAGGTCGTCGACGGCGTGCAAGCCATCGAACTCGAGACCTTCGATCGGTCTCAACCGACTCGGAGGCCATGGCTGATCGGTGATCAGAACTGGTCTTTCATGGAAATGCAGTTCCTGCACAGTGGCACTACCGCACTTCTGTCCCAAACCACGGGCGTCGGAAAGTTTGCGGTCGCCAAGTGGGACATCTCAAACAAGGAAAAGCCGGTTCGACTCGGGAAGTTCATCTTTCCCGACGGGGGCTTTATGGTAGACGCGAGGAGCGATCTGACCCCGGATCGAATTGTCATCACCAAAAACGGCACTCTCGCCATCTGGGACGTCGCGGACATCATCCACCCGAAATTGGTCTCGACGATAATGACGGATGGCGCTCAAGCCGAGTCGTTTCGACTCACTCCCGACGGAACAGCCCTGTTGGGCGTCGTGATTTTGGGCGGTAACAGACACTCCGTGGTGCGCTGGGAATTCGATCCGGGCAAAGCATCCGCGAACGTCTGCGCAAGCGGGGACACATTCCCGCAAGTCATGTGGGACCAGTACTTTCCAGCGTTACCCTACAACCCACCCTGCTGACACGAACAAACCAGTTGATCCGTTACGCACAGCCAAGATCCGGGACGCGCTCGCCCTGCACGCTGAAGTCGGACCCGTTGCGGAGTATCGCACCGGCCGACGGCCAGGCCTCGGCGCTCGCATCAAGCACTTCCGCGCGAAGGTCCGGCTCTCGCAACGCGAACTGGGCGAGCGCGCCGGCCTGAGCATCGACGTCGTCCGGAAACTCGAGCCGGGCATCGACCTCAACCTGGCGCGTGACGGTGAACCGCACCACGTTGTTCCTGGTAGCGCTGACGCTGGTTGATCTTCACCGACGGGACCCGTCGGATCGTGTCCAGCCGGGGAGGGCTGGCGGGCCCCGTGGCTCTGGAGCGGGCAGGATGTGGGTGCGGGGAGTTCGAGACGTTCGTGCGTGGTGAAGGCGTTCACCTGCCCGTGTACCCGGGGTGGCGGTGGACTCTGCTGCGCGGGTTGCGTGGCGAGCGGACCGGGGTGAGCAGACCGAGGCGGCCCGGTTGTTCTGGGCGGGGCACCCGGAGGCGGAGGCGGTGCTGGCGCGGTGGCGGCGGCTGGGCACGTTCGGTGAGCTGCCGACGTTGTTCACCGACTACCGGCTGCTGGCCGACAATCCGCGGAGCACGGTCACGCCCGGCCCCCGCTACCGTGACCGCCCGGAGGAGGAGCCCGTGGCCCGGGTCGTGGGGATCCACAACCTGGCGTTGCGTGCCGGGGTGACCGAGGAGGTGTTCGACCGTTTCATCGCCGAGAACCACCACCGGATCGACGATTACCCGGACTGGCGGTTCCACGTGCTCAAGGGAAGCGGCTGGCCTCGTTCTCGGGCTCGCCGCAGATCTACACGGACTACCTCGCCGTCGCGGAGAACCCGGCGTAGACCCGCACGACCGGACGGGCCCAGGATCACCAGCCCACAGCTTCAGCACTTCGGCGGCCCCCATTCACCACGCACGCGTCGCCGCCGTCGTGACCACCTCGACGCGCAGGCGAGCCGTACCGGGCCGGCGCCTTGGGAGGCCACCAGGTGGGTGTGACGCAAGCCACCGACCGGGTTCGACCAGGCGAGAGGGCGAAAACCTGCGTACGTTGAGTGCGAAATAGCGGGCGCTGTCCGTAGCCTCGGTGACCGACTGCTTAGTAGGCTCGCGAGCGGCAACCAACCCGCTTCTCAACGACGAGGAGGTCCTCCGTGACCGATTCCCCTTCCCGTGTCGCCGTGGTCACCGGGGCCGGCCGTGGCATCGGGGCCGCTGTCGCCGCCCGGCTGGCCGCTGACGGCTTCGCCGTCGGGCTGCTCGACCTGGACGAGGCCGGCGTCAAGCAGGGTGCCGACGCGATCGTCGCCGATGGTGGCAAGGCCGTCGGCGTGACGCTCGACGTCAGTGACGCCGAACAGGTCGACGCCGCCGTCGCGCGGGTGGCCGAGGAGCTCGGCGCGCCGACCGTGCTGATCAACAACGCCGGCATCACCCGCGACAACCTCATCTTCAAGATGACCGAGCAGGACTGGGACTCCGTGCTCGGCGTCCACCTCAAGGGCTCGTTCCTGATGACCCGCGCGGTCCAGAAGCACATGACGGCGGAGAAGTGGGGCCGGATCGTCAACCTGTCCAGCACCTCGGCGCTCGGCAACCGCGGCCAGGTCAACTACTCCGCGGCCAAGGCCGGCATGCAGGGCTTCACCAAGACCCTCGCGATCGAGCTGGGCAAGTTCAACGTCACGGCGAACGCGATCGCCCCGGGCTTCATCGCCACCGACATGACGGCGGCGACGGCCGAGCGGATCGGCATGTCGTTCGACGACTTCAAGGCGGCCGCCGCGTCGCAGATCCCGGTGCAGCGCGTCGGCACGCCGGACGACATCGCCAACCTGGCGTCGTTCCTGGTGAGCGACGGCGCCGGGTTCATCTCGGGCCAGGTCATCTACGTCGCCGGCGGACCGAAGGACTGAGGCGGATGCGCGAATTCGACAACCTCGACGCCTTCGCCGCCGCGGTCGGCGAGCACCTCGGCTACAGCGAGTGGCACACGATCACCCAGGACCGGGTGAACAAGTTCGCCGACGCCACCGACGACCACCAGTGGATCCACGTCGACGAGGCGATGGCGGCCGCGGGTCCGTTCGGCGGCACCATCGCCCACGGCTTCCTGACGCTCTCGCTGCTCTCGGCGTTCGGCCCGAAGATCTACAAGGTCAACGGCATCAAGATGGGCATCAACTACGGCCTCAACAAGGTCCGCTTCCCGCAGCCGGTGAAGGTCGGCTCGAAGGTGCGGGCCGGGGCCGAGCTGGTCGAGATCACCGACATCGAGGGCGGCAAGCAGGCGGTGTCGCGGTGGACCGTGGAGATCGAGGGTGCGGCGAAGCCCGCGTGCGTCGCCGAATGGGTGACGCGCTTCCTCGCGTGACGCCCACCCAAGCGCAGCTTTCCCTGTGAAAGTGACGTCCGAAGGGCCCCTGGACGTATCTTTCCTAGGGAAAGTGCCGCTTCACCGGGTCTACCTTGCACCATACCGACTGGTCGGTATCATCGCCGGAAAGAAGCTTGAGGAGGCTGGATGAGCACCGATCCGCCGGGTCTCGACCTGGGCCGGCTGCGCGCCCACCTGGACGCGCAGCGGCCCGGGCTGGTCGCCGGGGAGCTGACCGCGGACGTCGTCGAAGGCGGCCGGTCGAACCTCACCTACGTGGTGGGCGACGGCCGGTCGCGCTGGGTGGTGCGCCGCCCGCCGCTCGGGCACGTGCTGCCCACGGCGCACGACATGACCCGCGAGTTCCGGGTGATCTCCGGGCTGCGCGACACGCGCGTCCCGGTGCCCGAGGCGCTCCTGCTGTGCGAGGACCCCGACGTCATCGGGGCGAGCTTCTACGTCATGAGCTTCGTCGAGGGCACGCCCTACCGGACGGCCGACGAGCTGGCCGCGCTCGGCGCCGGACGCACCCGGGCCATCGCCGACGCGCTCGTCGACACGCTCGTCGACCTGCACGCGGTGGACCCGGTCGCGGCCGGGCTGGGCGACTTCGGCCGGCCGGAGGGCTTCCTGGAGCGGCAGCTGCGGCGGTGGAAGAAGCAGCTCGACGCCTCGCGCAGCCGCGACCTGCCGGGCATCGAGGAGCTGCACGAGCGGCTCGCCGAAGCCGTGCCGGTGTCCGGGAAGCCGTCGATCATCCACGGCGACTACCGGCTCGACAACGTCCTCGTCGACGGCGCCGACGAGATCTCCGCCGTCCTCGACTGGGAGATGTCGACGCTGGGCGACCCGCTGACCGACCTCGCGCTGCTGGTGGCCTACGCCGAGCGGGACAAGGTGTCGCTGCAGTTCGTGTCGAACGCCAGCTCGGCGCCCGGCTACCCGAGCACCGACGAGGTCGTCGCCCGCTACGCCGAACGCTCGGGGCGCGACGTCTCGCAGCTCAATTGGTACGTCAGCTTCGCCTTCTTCAAGCTGGCCGTGATCCTGGAAGGCATCTACTACCGCTACCAAAAGGGCCAGACGGTCGGGGCGGGCTTCGAAGGCGTCGGCGCCGGCGTCCCGCTGCTCATCTCGCACGGCAACGAGATTCTCACCGAGGAGAAGTAATGGACTTCGCGTTCGACGCCAAGACCGAGGAGCTGCGCGCGAAGCTCCTCGAGTTCATGGATTCCCACGTCTACCCGGCCGAGGCCGTGTTCGAGCGGCAGCTGGCCGAGCGCGACGACCCGTGGGCCATGCCGCCGGTCGTCGAGGAGCTCAAGGCCGAGGCGCGCAAGCGCGGGCTGTGGAACTTCTTCCTGCCCGGCGACCACGGCGCGGGCCTGACGAACCTGCAGTACGCGCCGCTCGCCGAGATCACCGGCCGCAGCATCCGGCTGGCCCCGACCGCGGTCAACTGCGCCGCGCCCGACACCGGGAACATGGAAGTCCTGGCCATGTTCGGCAACGACGACCAGAAGAAGCAGTGGCTGGAGCCGTTGCTGAACGGCGAGATCCGCTCCGCGTTCGCGATGACCGAGCCGGACGTCGCCTCCTCCGACGCCCGCAACATCGAGACGAGCATCCGCCGCGACGGCGACGAGTACGTGATCAACGGCCGCAAGTGGTACATCTCCGGCGCGATGAACCCGGCCTGCAAGATCTTCATCGTGATGGGCAAGACCGACACCGAAGCCGCGCCGCACAAGCAGCAGAGCATGATCCTGGTCCCCCGCGACGCCCCGGGCCTGACGGTCAAGCGCGGCATGCACGTCTTCGGCTACGACGACAGCGACCACGGCGGCCACGCCGAGGTGCTGTTCGAGGACGTCCGCGTGCCGGTCGAGAACCTCATCGCCGGCGAGGGTGACGGCTTCGCCATCGCCCAGGCGCGGCTCGGACCGGGCCGGATCCACCACTGCATGCGCGCCATCGGGATGGCCGAGCGCGCGCTGGAGCTGATGTGCCGCCGCGCGATCTCGCGCGAGGCGTTCGGCAAGCCGATCGCGCAGCAGGGTGTCGTGCAGGACTGGATCGCCGAGTCGCGCGTGAAGATCGAGCAGCAGCGGCTGCTGGTGCTCAAGACCGCGTGGCTGATGGACACCGTCGGCAACCAGGGCGCGCACACCGAGATCCAGGCGATCAAGATCTCGACGCCGTCCGCCGTGGAGTGGATCCTGGACAAGGCCGTGCAGGTGCACGGCGCCGGGGGCGTCAGCCAGGACTTCCCGCTGGCCGCGATGTGGGCGGGCAACCGCACGCTGCGCCTGGCCGACGGGCCGGACGAGGTCCACAAGCGGTCCCTGGCCCGCCGTGAGCTGAAGAAGTACCTGTCGGAGGGCGCGAAGTGACTGTCACCGCCGAAGAACTGACCGGCCAGGTCCGCGAGTTCCTGGCCGCGCACGACCCGAAGACCACGGACCGGATGGACTTCCTGCGGGCCCGCTACGACGCGGGCCTCGCCTGGATCCACTTCCCCGCCGGGCTCGGCGGGCAGGACGCGCCGCGCGCGCTGCAGTCCGTTGTGGACGGTCTCTTCGTCGACGCCGGCGCACCGGACAACAACCCGCGCCGGATCGGCATCGGCCTCGGCATGGCCGCGCCGACCATCCTCGCCTTCGGCACGCCGGAGCAGCGCGAGCGCTTCCTGCGTCCACTGTGGACCGGCGACGAGGTGTGGTGCCAGCTGTTCAGCGAGCCGGGCGCCGGCTCCGACCTGGCCGCGCTGGGCACCCGCGCGGTGCGCGACGGCGACGACTGGATCGTCACCGGCCAGAAGGTGTGGACGTCGGGCGCGCACGAGTCGCAGTGGGCGATCCTGGTCACCCGCACCGACCCGGACGTGCCGAAGCACCAGGGCATGACGTACTTCATGTGCGACATGAAGGCGCCGGGCGTCGAGGTCCGGCCGCTGCGCCAGATCACCGGCGAGGCCGAGTTCAACGAGGTCTTCCTGACCGAGGTCCGCATCCCGGACACGCAGCGCCTCGGCGCCGTCGGCGAGGGCTGGAAGGTCGCGCAGACCACGCTGATGAACGAGCGCGTCGCGATCGGCGGGCACGTGCAGCCGCGCGAGGGCGGGCTGGTCGGGATCGTCGCCAAGACCTGGCGCGAACGTCCCGAGCTGCGCACGCCGGAGCTGCGTGACCGGCTCGTGCAGCGCTGGGTCGAGGCGGAGTCGCTGCGGCTGGCCGGCACCCGGCTGCGTCAGCAGCTCACCGCGGGCGCGCCCGGCCCCGAGGGCTCGGCCATGAAGGTCGCGTTCTCGGAGCTGAACCAGGCGCTCACCGGCCTGGAGGTCGAGCTGCTCGGCGAAGAGGGCCTGGCCTACGACGACTGGTCGTTCCGGCGCCCGGCGATCGTCGACTTCACCGGCCGCGAGGCGGGCTACCGCTACCTGCGCGCCAAGGGGAACTCCATCGAGGGCGGCACCTCGGAGGTCCTGCGCAACATCATCGCCGAGCGCGTGCTGGGTCTCCCGTCGGAGCCGCGCGTCGACAAGGACGT
Organism: Amycolatopsis sp. WQ 127309; assembly: GCF_023023025.1. Classification (NCBI taxonomy): domain Bacteria; kingdom Bacillati; phylum Actinomycetota; class Actinomycetes; order Pseudonocardiales; family Pseudonocardiaceae; genus Amycolatopsis; species Amycolatopsis sp. WQ 127309. The sequence continues at coordinate 6,076,613 of NZ_CP095481.1, read as the reverse complement.
CGCCTGGAAGGACCTCCCCCGATGACCGACCTGCTCTATTCAGACGTCGAGGAAGACCTGCGGGCCAGCGTCCGGGACCTGCTCAAGGACAAGGCCGACGCCGCGGCGGTGCTCGCGCGGATCGAGACGGCCGAGGGCTACGACCTGAAGCTGTGGCGCACCCTGGCCGCCGACCTCGGCGTCGCCGGGCTGGCGGTGCCGGAGGAGCGCGGCGGGCACGGCGCGTCGGCCCGCGAGGTCGCGGTCGTGGCCGAGGAGCTGGGCCGCAGTGTCGCGCCGGTGCCGTTCCTCGGCAGCGTCGTGCTGGCGACGACGGCGTTGCTGCACACCGACGACGGCGAGTTCGTCGGCCGGCTGGCCGCGGGCGAGGCGATCGGCGCGCTGGCCGTGCCGCTGTCGACGACGCCGGGGGCGGGTTTCCCGTCGTCGGTGACCGCGGCCGACGGGTCGTTGACCGGGCGGGTCGGCTCGGTCGCCGACGCGTCGGTGGCGGACCTGCTGGTCGTCCCGGCCGCCGGCCCGGACGGGCCCGCGCTGTACGTCGTCGAGGCGTCGGCGGCGACGATCACGGAGCTGGTCTCCTTCGACCTGACGCGGCGGGTGGCCGACGTCGTGCTGGAGAACGCGCCGGCGGTCCTGGTGGCCTCGGGCGAGCAGGCGGCGGGCGCGCTGGAGCAGGCGTTGCTCGCCGGCGCGGGCATCCTGGCGTCGGAGCAGACCGGGATCGCCGAGTGGGCGCTCACCGAGACGGTGCGCTACCTCAAGGGCCGGTACCAGTTCGGCCGGCCGGTCGGCGGGTTCCAGTCGCTCAAGCACCGGCTGGCGAACCTGTACACGGACCTGGTGCTGGCCCGCGCGACCGCGCGCAACGCGGCGGACGCGCTGGCCTCGGGCGTCGACGTGCCGATCGCGGTGTCGGTCGCCCAGGCCCGCAACGCGCCGATCGCGGTCAAGGCCACCGAAGAGGCGATCCAGCTGCACGGCGGGATCGGGATGACCTGGGAACACCCGGCGCACCTCTACCTCAAGCGCGCCAAGGCCGACGAGCTCGCGCTCGGCACCCCGGGTCGCCACCGCGCCCGCCTGGCCGACCTGGTCGACCTGCCCGCGTAAGGCACCCCCGAAGTCCGTGAATGCCACATCGAGGGACCTGGTGTCCCTCGATGTGGCATTCACGGACTTCCACCCCGGCCGGCACCCGCGGCGGCCGAATTGTGAATAGTATTCATATGCTTTCGGCTTTTCGCTCAGATGAGCGGGAATTGTGTGAGCCAGGCCACTGCGCGCGCAAAAGGGTGACAAAAGTGCCCTTCTTCCCATGGTTCGACCCGGTGGATGCGATCTAGCCTGGGCGCCATGGAATTCGCCGTCGCGCCGACGGAAGCCGGGCCGCCCGGCACGCTCGAAGAACTGGACATCGCCGTCGGCGACCACCACCACAGCGCGCTCGCGGCCGGGCCCGCGTCGGGCGAATTCGTCCTGTTGCTGCACGGCTGGCCCGAATTCGCCGACGCCTGGACCGAGCAGCTGCACGCCCTCGGCGAGGCCGGCTACCGCGCGGTGGCCGTCGACCAGCGGGGCTACGCCGCGGGCGCGCGCCCGGACGACGTCGCGGCCTACACCATCGAGCAGCTGGTCAGCGACGCCCTCGCGTTCGCCGACAGCCAGGGCGCCGACCGGTTCCACCTCATCGCCCGCGACTGGGGCGCCATGGTCGCCTGGACGCTCGCGACGACCCACCCGCACCGGCTGCGGTCCCTGGCCGTGCTCTCCACGCCGCACCCGTCGGCGCTGCAGCACGCGGCCGCGACCGACGACGGGCAGTTCCACGACCTCGGTTACATCCGGTTCTTCCGCCGCGGTGTCGGCAAAGCCGAGAAATACCTCCTACGCGACGGGGCCATGCGGTTGCGCGCGGTTTACGACAACCGCATTCCCGTCGAATTCGTCGAACGCAACATCGCGCGCCTTTCCGAACCGGGCGCCCTGACCGCGACGCTGAACTGGTACCGCGGCGCGACGACCGACGCGTTCGACATCCCGGCGGGCCGGATCACCGTGCCGACGCTCTACATCTGGGGCAGCGAGGACCCGTGGCTCGGCCGCGGCGCCGCCGAGCTGACGGTGCACCACATCGACGCCGAGTACCGCTTCCAGATCATCGAGGGCGCCGGCCAGCTCCTGGCCTCGGAGACGGCGGACGAAGTGATCGCCCTGCTGCTGGACCACGTGGAGCGGCACTAGCCCGTCTCGGCGGCGAGCTGACGTCGGCGAGCGCGCCGAACCGGATCCCGCCGGTCAACCAGGTGGGCGCAGGGCGTCCAGCAGCAGGTCCGCGTAGTGGTCGCCGATCTGGCGGGCCGTCAGGGAGCCGCTGCGGTGGTACCAGGAGCCGAGGTGGTGCACCGAGCCGAAGAAGAAGTCGACGACGACGTCGGCCGGCTTGTCCGTGCGGAACTCCCCCGACGCCTGGCCCTCTTCGACCAGGCCGCGGAAGCGCTCGTGGTACTTGCGGCGCTCGGCGCGCACCGCCTTCTGCTTGTCCGGGGACAGCTGGTGCATCGACTGCAGGAAGATCGTGTTGTCGTCCAGGTTGTCGATGCTGGACACGACGACGTCGGACGCGGCCGCGGCCAAGCGCTCGCGCAGAGGTGCGCCCGACGAGGCGACGCTCTCCAGCTGCCGCGTCTGCTCGCGCAGCACCCGGGCGTAGATCTCGTAGAGCAGGTCGTCCTTCGAGCCGAAGTAGTGGTACATCGCGCCCTTGGTGACGCCCGCGGCCTCGACGATCTCCTGGACGGACGTGCGGTCGAAGCCCTTCTTCGCGAAGAGCTTCGTGGCCTGCTCCAGCAGGCGCCGCGGCACGGCGGCCTGCTCGTCGCCGGCCGCCTCGCCCGGCTTGCGGGTGCTTGCGCGGGTCACGGCAAGTCCCCCTTCGGTCGAGTTCGGACGCACAGGATATCGCTCACCCGAGGAATCGCCTCGGTACGTCCACGAGCATCGTGGTGATGTCCGCGTCACTCACCCCGCGCTCGCGCAGCGCGGGCAGCACGTCCCGCGTGATGTGGAGGTAGTGCCAGTTCGGCGTCAGCACCGGCAGCTGGTCCTCGGGCAGCCAGTCGATGTAGCAGGACGCGTCGTGCGAGAGCACCATGCTGCCCGCGTACCCGCGCTCGCACATCGCCGCGACGGTGTTCACCCGCTCCTCGAACGGCAGCAGCAGGTCGAGGCCGAAACGGTCCATGCCGAGGATCGAGCCGCGGTCGGCCAGCTCGGTCAGGTACCCGAGGTCGGTGGAGTCGCCCGAGTGCCCGACCAGCACGCGGCTCAGGTCGACGCCCTCGTCGGCGAAGATCGCCTGCTGCTCCAGCCCGCGCCGGCTGACGGCGTGGGTGTGCGTCATGATCGGCGCCCCGGTCTCGAGGTGCGCCTTCGCCACCGCGCGCAGCACGCGTTCGACACCCGGGGTCACGCCGGGCTCGTCGGTGGCGCACTTGAGCAGCCCGGCCTTGACGCCGGTGCCAGCGATGCCGTCGCGGATGTCCCCGACGAACATCCCGACCAGCGGATCTTCGCCCTGCAGCATCGTGCCGGGCCCGCGGAAGTGCAGGTAGTGCGGCACGTCGTTGTAGGTGTAGAGCCCGGTGGCGACGACGATGTTGACGTCCACCTCGGCGGCGACCCGCTGCACGCGCGGGATGTAGCGGCCGAGGCCGATCACCGTCGGGTCGACGATCGTGTCGATCCCGGCGTCCTTCAGCTCCTTGAGCCGCCGGATCGCCTCGGGGACGTGCTTGCCCTCCTGGAACCCCTCGTGCTCGGGGTAGTTGTCGACGAACTCGGGGCTGAGCACGAAGAGGTGTTCGTGCATCAGCACCCGGCCCAGTGCCTCCGGCGCGATCCCGCCGCGGACGGTCTCGACCACCGCTACCCCCTCGCCCGCAGTTCGCGGCGCAGGATCTTGCCGCTGGTGGTCTTCGGCAGCTCGTCGAGTACCACGACGGTGCGCGGGTACTTGTAGGCCGCCAGCCGTTCCTTGCACCAGGCCACCAGCTCCGCCGGGTCGGCGGTCACGCCGGGTGCCGGGCTGACGTACGCCTTGACCGTCTCGCCGCGGTAGTCGTCGGCGATGCCGACGACAGCGGCCTCGCGGACCGCCGGGTGCGTGTAGAGGACGTCTTCGACCTCGCGCGGCCAGACCTTGAAGCCGGACGCGTTGATCATGTCCTTCTTGCGGTCCACGACGTAGACCCAGCCGCGTTCGTCCATGAACCCGATGTCGCCGGTGAGCAGCCGCCCGCCGGGGATCGACTCGGCCGTGGCGTCCGGGCGGTTCCAGTAGCCGGACACGACCATCGGGCCTTCGACGGCGATCTCGCCGGCCTGTCCGGACGGCAGCTCTTCGCCGTGCTCACCGAGGATGCGGACGATCGTGTCGGGCACCGGCAGGCCGATCGAGATGGTGCCGGACGCCGGGTCGATCGGCGCTTCGAGGTCGCCAGGGACGACGACGCAGCCGGCGGTCGTCTCGGTGAGGCCGTAGCCGTTGTGGATGTAGTGCCCGGTCTTCGCGCGGAACGCCTCGACGACGGCGGGCGGCAGCGCGGCGCCGCCGGAGTAGAGCAGCGCGAACGACGCGAAGTGCTCGCGGCTGAAGGACGGGTGGGCCATGAGCGCCATGTAGGCCGTCGACGGCCCGACGGTGTACGACGGCTCGTGCTCGAGGAAGGCGTCGAGCACGACGCCGGCTTCGAAGCGGTAGGCGAGTGAGAGCGTGCCCTCGATGTCGATCGCGGAGCCGACTTCGCAGACCATGCCGGTGATGTGGAACAGCGGCGCGAGCCCGAACAGCGTCGTGCCGGCGGGCAGGCCGCTGAAGGAGCCGAGCGCGGCGGCGTTCGTGCCGAGGTTGCCGTGGGTGTTGGTGGCACCCTTCGGCGTCCCGCTGGTGCCGGAGGTGTAGCTGATCAGGGCGACGTCTTCGAGCGCGAACGCTGGCTCCGGCGGCTTCGGCCCGGGCGTCCCGGCGGCTTCGAGGAGTTCGACGGCACCCGGGGTCTCTTCCCTCGTGACTTTCCCGAGGACGCGCTCGTCGTCGCGGGTCTGGAACTCGAGTTCGCTGGTGGTGAGGGCGATGGGGACTTTTGCCGCGGTCTCGCCGATGTAGGCGTTCCAGCCGCGCTGCGAGCAGACGATCGCCTTGACGCCGGCGTCGGTGAGCACGTGGGTCAGCTCGCGCTCGCGGTACATCGGGTTGACCGGCACGACGATCCCGCCGGCCTTCCACGCGCCGAGCAGCGCGATGACGAACTGCGGGATGTTCTGCAGCACCAGGGCGAGCCGGTCGCCGCGCTCGAAGCCGTTCTGCGTGAGGTAGCGGGCGACGCCGTCGGAGAGCTCGTCGAGCTGCCGGTAGGTGAGCCGCCCGTCGAAGTAGACGACGGCGTCCCGGTCGGGCGCATGGTCCGCGGCCCGGCGGAAGGTCTCGGGCAGCGTGGTCGCCACGACCGGTTCCAGGGGCCGTTCGCCGTAGCTCGCCAGCCACGGTTTCTCGTCGTACCAGCTCATCCAGTGACCTCCCTTGGACACCGACCGGTCGGTATGGCGACGCTAGGAGGCGGTGCCGGTCCTCGTCAAGACCCGGCCGGCTTTCGACGTTTTCCGGAATACGCAGACCGGGTGCTTCACCGGAGAATACGGACGCCGGTTCAACCTGGTTCAGATTATCTTTTTCCGGCCGATCAGGCTGGACAATCCCCTGGTCGAAACGCCAAGATGGCGCCTGGCCGCGCATATGTTCACGCTAACGAGTACGGAACATGGGAGCCATTCATGCCTGATACCGGTGGAAGACACCGCATTTCCCGGCGGACGAAACTCGCCACGGCGGCCCTGGGCCTCGCGCTCGCCGCCGGCGCCCTGGTGATCGCGACGACGGCCGGCCAGACCGGCCAGGCCAGTGCGGCGAGCGCCGAGCAGATCACCTGCCCCGACGTCGCCGGGCAGCTGCCCGCGATCCCCGCGCAAGCCCAGGCCGAGGTCCAGCGCAACCTCGCCCTGCTCGACACGCAGCTCGCCGAGGCGAACAACCGCCTCGTCACGAGCGCGGGCGAGGGCGGCGCGAACTTCGTCCAGAACGCCATCCTCGGCCCGCTGAAGGACAAACGCGCCAGCACCATCGACCGCATCGCGATCGCGATCGGCCGCGTCGCGGCGAAACCCCAGGGCCTCGACGCGCTCGCGGCCTGCACCCTCGGCGGGCAACCGGCCGCCACCACGTCCGCGGCCGCACCGGCGTCCACCGAACCGAGCGTCGCGGAACCCGCCCAGGGCGGTCTGATCACCTGCCCGGACGTCGAGAGTCAGCTCCCGGCGATCCCCGCGCAAGCCCAGGCCGAGGTCCAGCGCAACCTCGCCCTGCTCGACACCCAGCTCGCCGAAGCGAACAACCGCCTGGTCACCAGCGCGGGCGAGGGCGGCGCGAACTTCGTCCAGAACGCGATCCTCGGCCCGCTGGAGGACAAGCGCGTCGCCACGATCAACCGGATCGCCACCGCGATCGGCCGCAACGCGGACAAGCCCCAAGGCCTCGACGCGCTGGCACCCTGCAGCTTGTGAGGTCCCGCGGCCGGCGCACCCCGTGCGCCGGCCGCTGGGACATGTCCGACCATGCCTTTGGTCCAGGTGATCACGGCGTTCGGACGACCGCTGCTCGGTGGACGATGGCCGGCTTGTCGCAGCGAGTGGGCGGCCCGTCACTGCTTGGGCGGGCGCCCGCCGCGGGAGCCGTGGCGTTTGCGGTGCCCGGCCTGATCAGCCTGCTCGGGAGCGGCGCGGCCATCCCCCTAGCCGCGCGAGGCGGCGGTGAGCCGGGCGGCGATCAGGCGGTTGACGGCCGCGTGGTGCTCGTTCAGGTAGAAGTGGGCACCCGGGTAGGTGCGCAGCTCGAACGCGCCGGACGTGTGCGTGGCCCACTGCCGGGCCTCGTCGGCGGTCACCTTGGGGTCGTGGTCGCCGATCAGGGCCAGGACCGGGCAGCTGACGTCGGGGCCGGGGCGGTAGCGGTAGGTCTCGGCGGCCTTGTAGTCGTTGCGCAGCGCCGGCAGGACCATGCGGATGATCTCGTCGTCCTCCAGGACCTTCGCGTCCGTACCGCTCAGGCGCTTGACCTCGGCGAGCAGGCCGTCGTCGCTTTCCTGGTGGAAGCGCTCGTCGCGGAACGCCGAGGGCGCCCGGCGGCCGGAGACGAACAGGCCCAGCAGCTCGGTGCCGCGGGGTTCCAGCCGGCGCGCGACCTCGAAGGCGAGGCTGGCGCCCATGCTGTGGCCGAAGAACGCCAGCGGGCCCGGCTCGGCCGCGAGGATTTCGGCCAGCTGGTCGGCGAGCACGAACAGGTCGTCCACCAGCGGATCGGTGCGGCGGTCCTGGCGGCCCGGGTACTGGACGGCGAGGACCTCCACCGCCGGCGAAAGCGCCGCCGACACGGGGTGGAAGTAGCTCGCGGAACCACCGGCGTGCGGGAAGCAGACCAGCCGGGCCGTGGCGGCCGGGGCCGGGTGGAACCGCCGGATCCAGAGCTGGCTGTCCAGGGAGAGGGTCATGGCCGGGCCTTCCGCTGTCGGCTGTGCTGTCGCGCGCTTACCCCGCCGAATCTGTCAAACACCCGCGCGCGGGTCGACCCCTACGTTCCGGATGAGGGGGTGCTGGGGGCCGGGGGTGGCAGACAGGGGGGCCGACGTGCTGGTCCGGACGGTGCCGGCCGGTTTCAATGGCTTACCGGCATCCGGCCGCGAGGGGAACCGCCGAAAGAAACACGTTGGGGTGAGTCATGACCGCCACCGAAGATCTCGTCGTCGGCGACCTGCCGTCTCTCGACATCGAGGCCAAGGTCGCCGAACTGGCCGAGCTGCGGGCGCACGCCGTGTCACCGTCCCGGCGCGCGACCGAGCGGCAGCACGCCAAGGGCAAGCTCACCGTCCGGGAGCGGATCGACCTGCTCTTCGACGAGGGCACGTTCCACGAGATCGACCAGCTGCGGCGCCACCGCGCCACCGGGTTCGGCCTCGAGGACCGGCGGCCGTACTCCGACGGCGTGGTCACCGGCTGGGGCCAGGTCTTCGGACGGCGCGTTTTCGTCTACGCGCACGACTTCCGGATCTTCGGCGGCTCGCTCGGCGAGGCGCACGCGGCGAAGATCCACAAGCTGATGGACCTCGCCGAGTCCGCCGGCGCGCCGCTGGTGTCCCTTTCGGACGGTGCGGGCGCGCGGCTCCAGGAGGGCGTCACCGCGCTCGCCGGGTACGGCGGGATCTTCCGGCGCACCGTCCAGGCGTCCGGGGTGATCCCGCAGATCAGCGTGCTGCTCGGCCCGTGCGCCGGCGGCGCGGCCCACTCCCCCGCGCTGACCGACTTCGTGTTCATGGTCCGCGACATCGCGCAGCTGTACCTCACCGGGCCGGACGTCGTCCGCTCGGTCACCGGCGAGGACGTCACCCACGAGCAGCTCGGCGGCGCGAACGTGCACGCCGGGCTGTCCGGCGCGGCCGGGTTCGTCTACGACACCGAGGAAGAGTGCCTCGAAGAGGTCCGGCACCTGATCTCGATGCTGCCGGCGAACAACCGCGAGCTGCCGCCGTCGCTGCCGCCCGGCGAGCCGGTGGACCGGCCGAACCCGGCGCTGCTGGAGCTGGTGCCGGTCGACGCGGACCGCGGCTACGACATGCGCGAGGTCATCGCGGAGATCGTCGACTACGGCCACTTCTTCGAGGTGCACGCGAGCTGGGCGCCGAACGTCCTGTGCGGGCTCGCGCGACTCGGCGGCGAAGTCGTCGGGATCGTGGCCAACCAGCCGTCGTCCGGCGGCGGGGCGCTGGACATCCCCGCGTCGGAGAAGGCGGCGCGGTTCGTCCAGACCTGCGACGCCTTCAGCATCCCGCTCGTCACGCTCGTCGACGTCCCGGGGTTCCGGCCCGGCAGCGACCAAGAGCACGGCGGCATCGTCCGGCACAGCGCGAAGCTGCTCTACGCCTACTGCAACGCGTCCGTGCCGCGCGTGCAGGTCGTCCTGCGCAAGGCCTACGGCAGCGCGTACCTCGTGATGGACTCCCGCTCGATCGGCTGCGACCTGTCCTTCGCCTGGCCCACCAACGAAATCGCGGTGATGGGCGCCGAGGACGCCGTCGACGTCGTGTTCCGGCGTGAGATCGCCGCGGCCGACGACCCGGAAGAGGAGCGTCGCCGGCGGATCCAGGAGTACCGGACCGAGCTGGTGCACCCCTACCACGCCGCCGAGCGCGGCCTGGTGGACGACGTGATCGACCCGGCCCGGACCCGGCCGGTCGTCATCGAGGCGCTCGCCGTGCTGCGGACGAAGTACGCCGCGCCGCCCGCGCGCAAGCACGGGAACCCGCCGGTATGAGCGGCCCGGACGACGACCTGGCCGTGATACTCGCCGTCCTCGGCGCGCTGGGCAGCGCGAGAGTCCCGAAGCGGGACCGGCCGCCCACCGCCGCGCCGTGGCTGCGCGCCGCGGGTTACACCCCGCCCGGCTCCTGGATGAGCCGTCGCCGGGAAGTAGGGGTGCCGCCGGGCTTTCCCGCTGGTTAGCGTGGAAACATGAGCGACCAAGACACCCTCCGTGTGTCCAATCTGGACAGAGAACGCGCCGCGCGGCTGCTGCAGGACGCGCTCGGCCAAGGCATGCTGGAACTCGAGGAGTTCGCCCAGCGCTCGGCCGCGGCGGCGGCCGCGCGCACCCGCGGCGACCTGGCTCCGCTGCTCGCCGACCTGCCCTCCGGCACGCTCGCCGCGCTCGAGACACCGCCGCTGGTGCTCAAGGCGGGCATGGGCGACGTCAAGCGCACCGGCCCGTGGGACGTGCCGAGCCGCATCGACGCCAAGTGCTCCTCCGGCGACGTCCGGATCGACTTCAGCGAAGCGAGCTGCCCCCATCGGGAGGTCACGCTCAACCTGGACTGCGGCTGGGGCACGATCCTCGTCATCGTCCCGCGCGGCTGGACCCTGCTGTTCGAGGCCATGGCGACCGGCGCCGGCGACATCACCAACAAGGTCACCGCGCCGCCCGAACCCGGCCTGCCGGTGCTGCGCGCGCACTGCAAGGTGACCGCGGGCAACATCCGCTTCCGCCACCCCCGCTGAGCCACCCTCCCCGCGAAAGGCCCGGCTCACCGAGTGAGCCGGGCCTTTCGCACTCCGGGTCAGCGGGCCGCCGCGTGCTCGCGGCCGTTCTCCTTTTCCTCTTCCGGCACTTCGGTTTCCTCCGCTGCCACCAAGGCTTCGGCCTTGCGCTTGGCGACGCAGTGCATCAGCACCACCATGCCGAAGGAGCACGCGCCGAGCACGATCGAGCCGATGGCCACCAGCACCCGCAGCCCGGGCGCGACGTGGGCGACGAGGAACCAGCCCGGCAGCGTCGCGCCGAACAGGCTCAGGCCCAGCGACACGAACCCCTGCGGGATCACCAGCAGCACACCGAGCAGGACGAACAGCGCGACCGCGGCGTTCTGCGGACCGCTGAGGTCGTCCTTCTTCGCCGGTTCCTCTTCCTCGCCCTCCGCCAGCTCGTCGGCGGAGGCCTTGACCTCGGTCCGGACGCCCTTGCGCATCAGGTCGAGGATCTCCGGGCCCGCCTTCTCCAGGCGGCGGTAGGCGAGCCGGCCGAACAGCCAGTAGTAGAACGCGCCGGTGAGCAGCCCGGCCGCGACACCCGCCCAGCCCAGCAGCGTGCTGCCGGTGCGGAACCCGATCAGCACGACGACCGCGGCCGGCACGGCCAGCAGGATCTGGCCGAACAGCATGCCGAAGATCTTCAACCGGACCTGGTCGCCGCTTTCGTCGGTGAAGCCGTCCATCGGGTTGCCGCCGGGGCGGTCCTGGAACGGCGCGACGCCGACCAGCGAGACCAGCGGCACCAGGCCCGCCGCCCCGCCGAGCATCGCCGGCAGCACGGCCAGCACCCACGGCCACGCCCAGCCCTGGCCGCTGACCAGCGTCAGCAGCGCGGTCAGCACGAGCACCGGGACCGCGACCAGCAGCAGCCACGCGACCTGCCGGGCGCGGACGTCGACGCGTTCGGCCGCCGGGGCGACCAGGGTCAGCCACAACGCGCCCGCGTCGAGGCCGTAGACGTTCGCCGACAGCGCGCCGGCGAACAGCGCGGTGATCACGCCCGCGAAGGGCAGCAGCACGGTGTTGCCGTCGAGCAGCGGGAACAGCCCGCTGAACAGGCCCGCCCACAGCGCGATGCTCAGGAACCGGGCGCGGCGCAGGTCGCGGACCCACAGCCGCAGCTCCTTGCCCAGCACCCCGCCGAACGGCCCGCCGGGCAGGATCCGCTTGGTGGCCGGGCTGTCGCCGCCGGTCTGCGTCGTGCCGCCGTCGGACAGGCCCCGGACCAGCTGGCGCGAAAGCAGCGCCGAGAACACGAAGAACAGCACCGCGCCCAGGACGGCGAGGCCGCCCAGCGAGAGCGCGACGACGCCCCAGTTGCCCTTGCCCGCCGCGTCCACCGCGACGACCGCCCAGCTCGACGGGAGGATCCGCAGGACGATGCCGCCGCCGTCGGCCCAGCCGCCGCTGAACGTGCGGATCGCCAGGCCGATGTCCATCCAGCCGGTGTTCTGCAGGCCCAGCACGAAGCCGACGACCAGCGACGACAGCTCCCAGCCGAACCGCGACCGGACGAGCCGGCCCAGCGCCTGCATGCCGACCTTCGACAGCACGACGACGAACCACAGCTGCAGCAGCACGGCCGGGATCGCGACCAGCGCCGCGGCCAGGCCGAGGTGGGCGCCGTAGACGAGCAGCACGGCGAACGCGACCAGCGCGACCACCGGCGTGATGCCGACGAACCCGGCGCCGACCATGCCGATGGCGAGGGTGCGCGGGCGGATCGGCAGCAGGGTGAAGTACTCCAGCCGCAGCACCGCGTCACCGCCGGTGAGCATCGGGCCGAACAGCCAGCCCAGCGTCCACACCATCAGCAGCAGCGACAGCACCGCGACGGCGGTTTCGGGCGAGCCGAAGTGCGAGAACCCGACCACGAGCGTGCCGATCGCGAGGACCAGGCCGATCGACCCGCCCGCGAGCATGCTCGCCGCGCGCTGCCCGCTCATCGAGCGGCGCAGCACCGCCAGCTTCATCCGGATCAGGACGCCAACCACGCCAGCCCCTCCATCCCCCCGGTGCGGGCGCCGACGAGCTCGACGAAGACGTCTTCGAGGCCGCGGCCGGCGCGGACCTCGTCGACCGGGCCGGCCGCGGCGACCTGGCCGCGGGCGATCACCGCGACGTGGTCGCAGAGCTGCTCGACCAGGGCCATCACGTGGCTGGAGAACACGACCGAGCCGCCGGAGGCGACGAAGCGCTGCAGGATCGTGCGGATGGTGGCCGCGGAGACCGGGTCGACCGCTTCGAACGGCTCGTCCAGCACCAGCAGCTTGGGCGCGTGCAGCAACGCCGTCGCGAGGCCGATCTTCTTCCGCATGCCGGTGGAGTAGTCGATCACCAGGGTGCGGTTGGCCTCGGTGAGCTCGAGGACCTCCAGCAGCTCGCCCGCGCGTTCGTCGATCTGCGCCTCGGGCAGGCCGCGCAGCAGCCCCTGGTACGTCAGCAGTTCGCGGCCGGTCAGGCGCTCGGGCAGGGACATGCCGTCGGGGAGCACGCCGACGAGGGCCTTGGCGTGCACCGGGTCGGCCCAGACGTCGACGCCGAAGATGTGCGACGCGCCGGCGTCGGGGCGGAGCAGGCCCACGGCCATCGAGAGCGACGTCGTCTTGCCCGCCCCGTTGGGCCCGACCAGGCCGTAGAACGAACCCTTCGGCACGGCGAGGTCGACGCCGTCCACCGCGACCTTCCGGCCGAATCTCTTGCGCAACCCGGAGAGCCGGAGCGCGGGTGCACTTTCGTCGATCGTAGGCACGTGGATCATCCCCATGGTTCGGGCGGCCCGCCGGCCGCGCTCTACCGGGCACAGCGTAGCGGCCTGCCGTGCAAAAGAGAACGCGGCACAACTGAACAGTTCGCGTCCCGCGATAAGGGTGGGCATAGGGGTTACGAATCGGCGTGTCGCGCAATTACGGTGGCAGCCGACTGCCGAGTCGACCAAACCGGCCGAATCAGACTAACCACCCCGGGCAGCGAAAAGCAATTCCGAGCCGAGGGAAGAGCCGATGACGACATCGACCGACAGCGAACTGGAGGCCCAGCTGCGCACCGCGCGGGCCGGGCTCACCTCGCTGGGCGCCCTGGGCGACCGGATCGCCGCGCTGATGCTGGGCCCGGAGGACCCGTACCCGGTGTACGCGCAGATGCGGGCCCGCGGGCCGGTGCAGAAGAGCCGGATCGGGATCTACGCGGTGCTCGGCCGCGACATCGCCGACAGCGTGCTGCGCGACCGCCGGTTCGGCCGCCGGACGCTCGGCGGTTACTGGCCGCAGGGCACGTCGACGTTCGACAATTCCTTCCTCGCGATGGACCCGCCGGAACACACCCGGCTGCGCAAACTCGCGATGCCGGCATTCAGCCCGAAGACCATCGGGGCGCTGCGCCCGGATATCGAACAGGCGTGCCGGGAACTGCTCGACGCCGTCGATTCGAGCAAGCCGTTCGACTTGATGGAGAAATACGCGAAACGCGTTCCGTGCGCGGTGATCGCGACGCTGTTCGGAATTCCGGAATCGCGGCAGGCGGAGTTCGACGAGCTCGCCGCCGGGCTGAGCCTGGTGCTCGACGGCGTCGTCTCCCTGGCCGAGGCCAAGCGCCTGCAGGACGCCGTCGACGGCATGACCGCGTTGTTCACCGAGCTGCTCGCGCTGCGCGTCGCCGAGCCGGGTACCGACCTGGTCAGCCGGCTGCTGCAGTCGGTGGACGGCGACAAGCTGACCGCGGCCGAGCTGGTCGCGATGTGCGGGATGCTGTCGCTGGCGGGCACCGAGACCACGGTCAACCTGATCGGCAACGGCACGCTCGCCCTGCTGGAGCACCCCGGGCAGTGGGACCTCCTGCGCGCCGACCCGGACCTCGCGCCGAAGGCCGTCGAGGAGGCGCTGCGCTACGACACCTCGGTGCTGATGCAGGCGCGGTTCGCGCACGAGGAGGTCGAGCTGGGCGGCAAGCGGATCCCGGTGGACAGCCAGGTGACCATCCTGACGGGCGCGTGCAACCGCGACCCGGACGCCTTCGACCGCCCGGACGTCTTCGACCTGCAACGCCCGTCGGGCCCGGACCACATCTCGTTCTCCAGCGGCATCCACTACTGCCTCGGCGCCCCCCTGGCCCGGCTCGAGGGTGACGTCGCGTTCCGCGTGCTGCTGGAGCGGTTCCCGAACCTGCAACGGGCGGGCGAGGTGACGCGCCGCGCGTCACCGTTCATCCGCGGCCTGCACGCGTTCCCGGTGACCGGCTGAGCTTTCCCTCTCACGCGAAAAGCCGCTGAAGGCCTGGCCTTCAGCGGCTTTGTCGTACCCGGAAAGGGGAGGGACCCCGGCGCGGAGGGGCGCGCCGGGGTCCGAGGGGGGAGGGTGGTCAGGGCGTCCGGAGCAGGTCGCGGACGTGGTCCGCGAGCTGACCGGGCGTCGGCATCGAAAACACGTCCGTGAGCTTCAAGCCCACGCCGGTCAGGTCCTCGACGTGCTGCACCAGCTGCACGCCGAGCAGGGAATGCCCGCCGACGACGAAGAAGTTCGTGTCGGCCGCGACGTCCTGGCGGCCCAGCAGCCCGGCCCACAGGCCGATCAGCGTGTCCAGCAGGTCGCCGTCGGCGGCCGGGGAGCCCGGCTCCTCCCCCGCCGCGGCGCGCCGGTCGGCGGCCAGGCGGGTCAGCGCCGGGTAGTCGATCTTCTCCGTCACCGTGGTGGGCAGCCGGTCGATGGTGACGAACTCGTGCGGGACGGCGGCCCGGGGCAGCTGCGCCCGGGCGTGCTGCCAGAGCCGGTCGGCCAGCCCCGGCGACTCGGCCCCCTCGACGAATGGCCCCTCGACGAACGCCACCAGGATGCCGCCCGCGCTCGGCTCGCCGACCAGGACGACCGCGACGCCGGCCACCTCCGGGTGCTCGGCCAGCACGGCCTCGACCTCGCCGAGCTCGATCCGGTTGCCGCGCAGCTTGATCTGCCGGTCCACCCGGCCGACCAGCTCGCACGTGCCGTCGTGGCGCCAGCGGCCCTGGTCGCCCGTGCGGTAGTAGCGCCCGTGCACCGGGTGCTCGCGGAACTTGTCCGCGGTCAGCTCGGGCCGGTTGTGGTAGCCGATCGCGACGCCGCCGCCGGCGATGCACAGCTCGCCGTGCACGCCCGGCGGGAGCTCGCGCCCGGCGTCGTCGGCGATGAACACCGTGGTGTTGCGGATCGGCCGCCCGACGACGATCGGGTCGTCCGGCGAGGTCAGCCGGGCCGCGGTGGACCAGACGCACGTCTCCGTCGGGCCGTACAGGTTGCGCAGCTCGCAGCCGGTGGCGACGAGCCGCCGCAGCAGCGCGGGCGGCATCGGCTCGCCGCCGCAGACCACCTTGACCCCGGCCAGGAGGTCGGCGACGTCGTCCAGCACGAGCCGCCACGTCGTCGGCGTCGCCTGCAGGAAGTCGACGCGGTGCTCGGCCAGCACCGCGCGCAGCGCCCGGCCGTCGGTGCGGGCCTCGTCCGGCGCGACGACCAGCGTGGCGCCGGCGTACAGCGGGAGGAACAGGTCCATCACCGACATGTCGAACGCGAACGTCGTCATCCACAGCCCGCCGTCGCCCGGGCCCAGCCCGGTCTCGCCGCGGAAGTGCGTGACCAGGTTCGCGAGGTTGCGGTGCGCGAGCACCGTGCCCTTGGGCTTGCCGGTGGACCCCGAGGTGTAGATCAGGTACGCGCACGCGTCGTCCGCCTCGTCGCCTTCCACGACGAGGGTGTCCGGGACGGCCGGCCCGTCGGCCGTGATGGCCGGCAGCGGCAGCACGGTCCGGCCGTCGGCATCCAGCGAGACGCCGTCGCCGACCAGCAGCACCCGGGCGCCGGAGTCGGCGAGCTGGTGCTCGACGCGGTGCGCCGGGTGGTCGGGGTCGATCGGCAGGTAGGCCGCGCCGATCAGCCAGCAGCCGAACACCGCCGCGACGAGTTCGGGGCCGCGCCGCCCGGCCAGCCCGACGATGTCGCCGGGCCCGGCGCCCTGGCCGCGCAGCCGGTCGGCGGTGGCCTGCGCGGTGAGCCACAGCTCGCGGTAGGTCACCGCGCGCTCGCCGTCCCGCACGGCGACGGCGGCCGGCTGGGTGGCGACGTGGTCGGCGACCGCCTCGAGGACCGTGCGCGCCCGAGTCGGCCGCCGGGTCCTGTTGGCCGCGTCGACCACGGCCCGGTCGGTGGGGCTGAACAGCGGCAGCTGCCCCACCGGCCGCTGCGCGTCGGCGCCGGCGGCGACGAGCAGTGCGTCGTAGCGGCGCAGCAGCGCCTCGACGTCGGCGCGGAAGTGCGAACCGGTCGCGTACCGTCCTTTGAGGACGGTCTCGTCCGCGTCCGCCTGCACCACCAGCTCCAGGTCGAACTTGCTGGTGCCGTTCTCGACGCTGACCGGCCGGGTGTGCACCCCGCCGATGCCGAAGCGCGGCAGCCCGCCGCCCGGCTGGTAGTTGAACAGGTGCCGGAAGATCGTGCTGCGCCAGTCGGAGCTCGCCCGCGGCAGCTCCGGGAGCAGCAGGTCGACCGGGACGTCGGCGTGCGCCAGCGCGTCGAAGTACACCGAGCGGGTGCGGGCGACGAGGTCGGCGAAACCGGCGCCGAACTCGACGCCGACCCGCAGCGGCAGCACGTTCACGTGGTAGCCGATGGCACCCTGGGCGTGCGGCGGCCGGGTGTTGACCGGCGTGCCGACGACCAGGTCCGGGCCGGCGCCGTGCCGGGCCAGCAGCAGGTAGTAGGCGGCCATGTGCACGACCGCGTCGGGGGCCCGCAGCTCGCGCCGCAGGCGGTCGAGCGCGGCGAGGGCCTCACGGGAGAGCCGGTGCTCGACGAAGTCCCCGTCCAGGACGGACCCGGCCGCCTCGGGCGTGCCGACCGAGAGCCCGAGCGCGGTGGCGTCGAACCCGGTGAGGTGGTCGCGCCAGTAGGCGATCCCCGTCTCGGTCGGCACGACGTCGGGGGTGGCGCGGACCTCGGCCGCGAGCACGGCCGGGCACGAGCGCCCGACGGCCAGCGCCTCGTAGGCCTTCGCCAGTTCGGTGAAGAAGACGGCGGCGGAGATGGTGTCGAACACGAGGTGGTGCGCGGACACGCACACCACGTCGCCGTCCGGGCACCGGAAGTGCGCCAGCCGGATCGGCGGTGTCCCGCCGATCTCGAGCGGCGCCGCCGCGAACCCGGCGACCCGCGCGTCCACCAGCTCCCGGCTCGTGTCCACAGTGGACACGTCGAGGGTGACCGCGGACGCGGGCAGCACCTCGGCGGTGAGGCGGGTGCCCTCGTCGTGGAAGACCCGGCGCAGCCCGTGGTGCCGCCGCTGGACCAGCCGCGCCGCTTCCGCGAGCACCACCGGGTCCAGCGCGACCGGCACCTCGAACCGCACCGCGACAGTGTTGACGCCGCTGCCGGGGACCAGCCGGTCCAGCAGCCACAACGCCTCTTCCTTGGACGTGACGCCGGCTCTCGCCGGTACCTCGACGTCCTGCCCCGGGCCCTTGCCGGTGAACGTGCGCATCGTGGGTTCTCCTACTTCAGCAGGCCCGACACGGCTTCGGCCACCGCGGAGCGGCGAAGCAGGTCGTGGCGGTCGAGGTCGAAGGAAATCTCGGCGCCGGCCAGGTGGCGGCCGTCCGCCGGGGCGTCGGAGTTGATGACCGTGCAGGTGCTCAGGTCGACGGCGGTGTCGACCTGGGTCGCGCCGACGAGGTAGTGCACGTAGGCGTCGAACCAGCTCATCATCTCGTTGCGGCGCGCCTCGTTGAGGCCGAGCCGGCCGAGGCCGACGTGCCCGACCTCGCGGTAGAGCTTGATCAGCGAGTCGCCGAGCACCACGAGGTCGTCGGCGCCGTCGGTCTCGGCGAAGCCGACGGTCTTCGACTCCTCGATCTCCTGCGGGGTCAGCACGCCGACGAGCTTGTCCAGCAGCTTGTGGAACTGCCAGTACAGCACGATCGCGCTGACCGGTTCCGGGTCGAACATGACGACCGCGGGCTGCGTGCCCCGGCGTTCGCCGATCCGGCGGGCCAGCGCCGAGGCGTAGACGCCGCCGACGCAGAACCCGAGCACGCCGCGGATCTCGCCGCCGGGCAGCGCGTCGAGCCACCGGGTCAGGTAGTCCTCGCCGGTCATGTCGTCCTCGGTGCCCGGCTCCGGCTGCATCGTCTCCCAGACCGTGCTGGGCACGCTCAAGGCGGGCGCCAGATCGGAGAACGTCGCTTCGGAGCGGCCGGGGGAATAGAAGTCGACCGCCAGCACGAAGTCGTTCTTCGCGCCGTTCTTCAGGATTCGCCATTCGGTGAAATCGTTCATCACAACTCCCCAGTACTCTGGAATTCGCGTCAAGCCTAAATGGAGGACCCCCAGGTCATTAACCCCTACCGGAGACCCTAGGGGTGCGAGATCTCCGGCAGGGCGGTGATCAGGAAAGCTGGGCCAGCCAGTCGTTGACGTGCTTGGCGACGACCTCGGCGTGCTCTTCCAGCATCGTGTAGTGATTTCCTTCGGTCTCCGCCTCGGTGGTGGCGGAAACCCACTTCGACCGCCAGTCTCCGGCGGGCCATTCCGGCATCGGCTCGGCCGCGGTGACGAGCAGGACCGGAACGGTGACTGCGGGGGCGCGCCATTGTTCGAACAGCCGGAAATAGGCGCCCATCGCGGTGAGCCGGTCGTCGTCGACCGGCGCGTAACGGCCGTCGCGGTCGGCCATGCCGCCCATCAGGCCGGGCAGCAGTTCGTCGATTCCGTCGCCGCCCGGCGCGTACCCGTCGAGAACGACCAGCGCCCGCGGGCGCAGGCCGCGTTCCTCCAGCCGCGCGGTGACGGCGTGGGCGAGGACCGCCCCCGACGAATGCCCGGCCAGCACGAACGGCCCGTCGCCGGCCCGCTCGGCGACGGCGTCGGCGATCAGCTCGACCGCCGCGTCCGCCGAGGCCGGAAGTGCTTCCCCGGTCCCGAATCCGGGCACCGACAGCGACGACACGCCACGCACGCCACGCAGCGCGGCGCCGATCCCGGCGTACTGGTGCGGCCCGGAGATGGCGGTCATCGACGGGACGCAGATCAGGCTCGGCTCGGCCGTCTCCGGCGCCAGCCGCACCAGCGACGCGGCGGGCGTGCCGGTGGGCCGGAACCGCGACGCCGTCATCAGCATGCTGACGAAGTCGCCCGCCTGGCCCTGGGCGCAGGCTTGCCGGAACAACGCGCCGAGCGTGCTTTCGGCCGGTTTGCCGGAGGACGTGCCCGCGAGCCGCTCCGCCAGGTGTCCGGCCAGCGCGTTCGGCGTGCCGAACTCGTAGACCAGCGCGGGCGGCAGGTCGAGACCGGTCAGCTCGGTGAGCCGGTTGCGGAGCTCGACCGCGGTGAGCGAGGCGAACCCGAGTTCGAGGAACTCGCGATCAGCCTCGACGGCGTCCGCGGAACGGTGACCGAGCACGAACGCGGCCTGCTCACGGACGACGCCGAGCAGGATCCCGACGCGCTCGGCACCGGTCGCCGAGCCGAGCCCCTCCAGCGCGCCGAGGCGGACCGGTTCCGGCTTGGCCTCGACGACGGGGGCCAGCACGTCCAGGAACGCGGCCGGCCGGGTGGCACGCAGCCCGGGAGCCACGGCCGCCCAGTCGACGTCGGCCAGCACGAGCCCGCGCTCGCCCCGCCCCGCCGCGGCACGCACCGCGGCCAGCAGGTGCCGCGGATCGAGCGGAGCCACACCTGGTGTGGTCGGCGTGCCCTCCCACGGCCCGGTGGCGACACACAGCGTGCCGGCCCCCCGCCGCTGGGCAAGCGCCATGAGCTGGGCACCGGCCGCGGCGTCGACCGCCGCCCCCGCCCCGCCCCAGACGCACGCGCCCGGCACGAGCACCAGGAACGCCTCGACGTCATCGCCGACTTCGAGCGCTTCGGCGACCTGCTCCTGCACGGCCGCTTCGAACGCGCTCGGCGTGAGCGCGTCCAGCGGCGCGGGCGAAGACGGCGTCACGAGGTGGACGACCGTGCGAGCGCCCGCGGTGACATCGCGGGTCGGTTCGGCGCCGAGGCCGACGAGCCAGTCCTCGACCGACTCCGACACGGCCCCGGTGAGCAGCACCGGACCTTCCGGCGTCCACGGCGCGCCCGCGTTGTCCTCACGCCCACCGCCGGCGAGCACCGCGCCCTCCGGCATCCCCGCGTCGCCGAGCGGCGCGCGCACCAGCCGCCGGGCGAGCACACCCGCCGGCCGCACCGCGACCTCGTCCTCACGCCCACCGCCGGTGAGCACCGCCCCCACCCGGCGCCAGTCCGCGGCCGTGGGCGCGGCCGGCAGGTCGAGCAGGCCACCCCAGCGGTGCGGGTACTCCTGCGCGGCCACCTGGCCGAGCGCCCAGACCTGCGCCGGGCCCGCCGTGGGCACCGCGTCGGCCGTCCCGGTCCGGACGGCGCCGCTGGTCAGGCACCACAGCGGCGCCTCGACCCCGGCGTCGCCGAGGGCTTGGACCAGCGCGGTGCTGAGCGCGAGCCCGTGCGTCTCGTCCAGCGCCAGCAGCGAAATCACGCCGCCGACCGGGCCGTCGAGCACCGTGCGCAGGCCGCCGGCGAGCAGGTCGCGGTCGGCGTCGGTGTCGTCCAGCGCCACCCCGGCCGCGGTCGCGCCGAGGCCTTCGAGCAGCCGCACGGCACCGGCGACACGCTCGTCCTCGGCGTGCGTGGCGGGTGCCACGACGAGCCAGGTGCCCGACGTCATGCCACCGGCCGGTTCCGGGATCGAGTGCCACTCGGCCCGGTACCGCCAGCTGTCCACAGTGGACTCGGTGCGCCGGCGGCGGTGCCACGCGGACAGCGCCGGGAGCACGGTGTCGAGCGCGGCCCGGCCGTCCTCGCCGACGTTCAGCGCTTCGGCCAGCGCACCGGCGTCGGCGCGTTCGACCGAGGCCCAGAACGCCGAGTCGGGAGCCGTCGCGGCGGCCACGGGTGCTTCGGCCCGCAGCCAGTAGTGCTCCCGCTGGAAGGCGTAGGTGGGCAGGTCCGCCCGGGCCGGGCCCCAGCCCGCGGCCCGCGTCGCCCAATCGAGCCGGACGCCGCGGACGTGCAGCGCGGCCAGCGCCGCGGCGAACGCGGCCGGTTCCGGCCGGTCGCCCCGCAGGGCCGGGACGACCAGGACCGCCTGGTCGTGGTCGAGCGACTCGCGGGTGAGGCCGGACAGCGGCGCGTCCGGTCCCAGCTCGACGAACGTCCGGACGCCCAGGTCGTGCAGCGCGGCGACCCCGTCGGCGAACCGGACCGCGGCGCGGACGTGCCGGACCCAGTAGCCCGCGTCCACCTCGGTGAGCAGCTCGCCGGTGACGTTCGAGACGATCGGCACCACCGGCGGCCTGTAGGACAGGCGTTCGGCGACCGCGCGGAACTCCTCGAGCATCGGCTGCATCCGCGCGGAGTGGAACGCGTGGCTCACGCTCAGCCGCTTGGTCTTGCGGCCGAGGCCGCGGAAGTGCTCGGCCAGCGCGAGCACGGCGTCCTCGTCGCCGGAGACCACAGTGGACTCCGGGCCGTTGAGCGCGGCGATCGAAACGCCGTCGCCCAGGTGCGCGTGGACCTCGTCCTCGCCGGCCTGCAGCGCGACCATCGCGCCGCCGGCGGGCAGCGCCTCCATCAGCCGGGCGCGGGCGGTGATCAGCTCGGCCGCGTCGGCCAGCGACAGCACCCCGCCGACGTGCGCGGCCGTGATCTCGCCGACCGAGTGCCCGAGCAGGAACGCCGGGCGCAGCCCCGCGTGCTCGGCCAGCCGGTACAGCGCGACCTCGATCGCGAAGAGCGCCGGCTGGGTGTACCCGGTGCGGTCGAGCAGGTCCGGCTCGTCGATGATCGTCTTCAGTGGACGGTCGAGGTGCCGGTCCAGTGCCACGCAGACGTCGTCGAACGCGGCGGCGAACACCGGCTCGGTTTCGTACAGCTCGCGGCCCATGCCGGCGCGCTGGCTGCCCTGCCCGGAAAACAGCACGGCCACCGCCCCGGCGTGCCCCGCCGTCCCGCGCAGGACGCCCGGGCCGTCGGAACCCGCGGCCACGGTGCGGACGCCGTCGAGCAGCTCGTCCCGGTTCGCGCCGAGCACGACGGCCCGGTGCTCCCAGGTCGCGCGGTGCGCGGCCAGGGTGCGGGCCACCGCCGCGGCGGACAGCTCGGGTTCCCCGGCGACGCGGGCGGCCAGCCGGTCCGCCTGCTCGCGCAGCGCGGCCTCGGTCCGCCCGGAGATCAGCCACGGCACCTGAGTGTCCTCAGTGGACTCGTCGGGCACTGCGACGGCCGGCGCCTGCTCGATGATCGCGTGTGCGTTGGTCCCGCTCACGCCGAACGACGAGACGCCGGCGCGGCGCGGGCGGCCGGTCTCCGGCCACGCGCGCTCCTCGGTCAGCAGCTCGACCGAACCCGCCGTCCAGTCCACTTGGGACGACGGCGCGTCGACGTGCAGCGTCTTCGGCAGCACGCCGTGACGCAGCGCTTCGACCATCTTGATGATGCCGCCGACACCCGCCGCGGCCTGGGTGTGGCCGATGTTGGACTTCAGCGAGCCCAGCAACAGCGGTTCGCCGGAGCGGTCCTGCCCGTAGGTCTCCAGCAGGGCCTGGGCTTCGATCGGGTCGCCCAGCTTCGTGCCGGTGCCGTGTGCCTCGACGGCGTCGACGTCCGATGCAGCCAGACCGGCCGTCGCCAGCGCCTGGCGGATCACCCGCTGCTGCGCCGGGCCGTTCGGCGCGGTGAGGCCGTTGGACGCGCCGTCCTGGTTCACCGCCGTGCCGCGGACGACCGCGAGCACCTCGTGGCCGTTGCGCCGCGCGTCCGACAGCCGCTCTAGCAGCAGCATGCCCGCGCCCTCGCCCCAGCCCGTGCCGTCGGCGGCGTCGGCGAACGACTTGCACCGGCCGTCGGAGGACAGGCCGCGCTGGCGGGAGAACTCGATGAACACGTTGGGCGTGGCCAGCACGGTGACGCCGCCGGCCAGCGCGAGCTCGCACTCGCCGGACCGCAGGGCCTGCGCCGCGAGGTGCAGCGCGACCAGCGAAGACGAGCAGGCCGTGTCCACGGTGACCGCCGGGCCCTCGAGCCCGAAGGTGTACGACAACCGCCCGGACGCGACGCTGCCCGAGGTGCCGGTGCCGAGATAGCCCTCGACGCCCTCCGGCACGGAAGCCAGCGAAGTCGCGTAGTCGTGGTACATCACGCCGGCGAAGACGCCGGTCCGGCTGCCGCGCAACGTGCCCGGGTCGATCCCGGCGCGCTCGAAGGCTTCCCACGACGTCTCCAGCAGCAATCGCTGCTGCGGGTCCATCGCGATGGCCTCACGCGGCGAGATGCCGAAGAAGGCCGCGTCGAACTCGCCCGCGTCGTAGAGGAAAGCGCCTTCACGGGCGTACGAGGTGCCCTGGTTGTCCGGGTCGTCGTCGAACAGCCCGGCGACGTCCCAGCCGCGGTCGGCGGGGAACACCGAGATCGCGTCGGTGCCCTCGGACACCAGCCGCCACAGGTCCTGCGGGCCGCGCACGCCGCCCGGGTACCGGCAGCCCATGCCGACGATCACGACCGGGTCGTCGGCGGTGGCCGCCTTCCGGGCGACCGGCCCGGTCCGGACCGCACCGGCCAGCCGGCGGTCGAGCTCGGCGGCCAGCGCCGCGGGCGCCGGGTAGTCGAAGACCATCGTCGCGGGCAGGCGAAGGCCGGTGGCCGCGCCAAGCCGGTTGCGCAGCTCGACCGCGGTCAGCGAGTCGAAGCCCAGCTCGCGGAACGCGCGGTCCGGGTCGACCGCCTCGGCCGACGCGTGCCCGGCGACCGCGGCGGCCTGACCGCGCACCAGGTCCAGCAGGAACGCCGCGCGCTCGCCGGCGGGCATGCCCGCCAGCCGCGCCTCGACCGAATCGACGGCGGCCGCGCCCGCCAGCGCCGCCGTCCGCCGGCCCGGCGCGCGGACCAGGCCGCGCATGACCGGCGGGATCATCCCGGCCGCGGCCTGCTTGCGCAGCGCCGGGACGTCGAGCCGCATCGGCACGACCAGCGCGTCCGGCGAACCCACGGCCGCGTCGAACAACGCCATGCCCTGCGCCGACGACAGCGGGGCGACTCCGCCGCGGCTCATCCGGCGGACGTCGGCGTCGTCGAGGTCGCCGGTGAGCGCGCTGCGCTCGGCCCAGAAACCCCAGGCCAGCGAGACCGCGGGCTTGCCAGCGGCGCGCCGGCGCTGGGCCAGGGCGTCGACCACGGCGTTGGCCGCGGCGTAGTTGGCCTGCCCGGCGCTGCCGAGCAGCCCGGCGGCCGAGGAGAACAGCACGAACGCGCGCAGGTCGCGGTCCGCGGTCAGCTCGTCCAGGTGCAGCGCCGCGTCCGCCTTCGGCCGCAGCACCGTGTCGAGACGCTCTTCGGTCTGCGCCTCGACAACCCCGTCGTCGAGCACCGCCGCCGCGTGGATCACCGCGGTCAGGTCGGGCACCCCGGCGAGCAGCTCGGCCAGCGCGTCGCGGTTGGCGACGTCGCAGGCCGCGATGGTCACCTCGGCACCCAGCTCGGTCAGCTCGGCGGCCAGCTCCGGCGCGCCCGGCGCCGCCCAGCCCTGACGGCCGGTCAGCAGCAGGCGACGAACGCCGTGCGTGGTCACCAGGTGCCGGGCCAGCAGCGAGCCGATCGTGCCGGTGGCCCCGGTCAGCAGGACCGTGCCGTCGCCGCCCAGGACGTCCACAGTGGACTCGGCGGGCGCCAGGCGCGGCACCAGGACCCGGCCGCCGCGGATCGCCCGCTGCGGTTCGTCGCCCGTCAGCGCACCGGCCGGGATGCCGCCCGCCGGGTCGACGTCGAGCAGCAGGAACCGGCCCGGGTGCTCGGACTGCGTCGAGCGGAGCAGGCCCCAGACAGCGGCGGTCGCGACGTCCGGCGACTCGCCGTCGATCGCGACGGCGCCGCGCGTGACCAGCACCAGCTGTCCGGTGAAACGCTCGTCGGCCAGCCAGCCGCGCACCAGTTTCAGCGCGCGTCCGGCGTTCGCCCGGACGTCGTCCGCGGCGAAGCTGACCAGCACCAGATCGGGCTGGTCGGCCTCGGCGAGGGCGTTCGGCGTGTCGTGGCAGACCGCGCCGAAAGCGACGGCCAGGCCGAACGGGTCCTCGCCGAGTACCGCCACCGACGGCGTCTCCTCGGTGACCGGAACGTCGGTCCAGGTGACGCGGAAGAGCGAGTCCGCGGCGGCCGGCGTCGCGGGTGCCGCCATCGGCCGCAGCACCAGCGACTCCACCGTCACCACCGGCCGGCCCGCCGGGTCGGCCGCCGACAATGCGAGACCGTCGGTCCTGGACGGCGTGAGCCGGACCCGCAGCGAACTGGCGCCGGAAGCGTGCAGCGTGACCCCGGTCCAGGCGAACGGCAGGCGCCCACCCTCGACCAGCCCCAGCCCGGCCGCCTGGACGGCGGCGTCGAGCAGGGCCGGGTGCAGGCCGAACGCGGCCGCGTCGGCGCCGTCGGGCAGCGTGACCTCGGCGAACACCTCCACCCCGCGCCGCCAAGCGGCGGTCAGGCCCTGGAACACCGGACCGTAGGCGAACCCGTAGTCGGCCAGACCGTCGTAGTAGCCCGCCAGCGACACAGCTTCGGCGCCCGCGGGCGGCCACTCGGTGTCCACTTCGGACTCCACCGCGCCGGAGCCGAGCACACCGGACGCGTGCCGCGTCCACGCCTGCTCGTCCAGCGAGCGCTCTTCCCGCGAGTACACCGTGAACGCGCGCATCCCGTTCGGGTCCGGCTCGCCGACGACGATCTGGAGCAGCACGTGGCCGGTCTCGGGCAGCACCAGCGGGGCGTGCAGGGTCAGCTCGTCGAGGCGGTCGCAGCCGGACTGGTCGCCGGCCCGGATCGCCAGTTCGACGAACGCGGTCCCGGGCAGCAGCACCGCGTCGCCGACGACGTGGTCGGCCAGCCACGGGTGCGTCTGCCGGGAAAGCCGGCCGGTGCACAGGTACCCGGCGTTCTCGGCGAACCCGACCGCGGCACCCAGCAGCGGGTGCGCGACCGCGCCCAGCCCGGCCGACGACACGTCCGCGAACGCGGGCGCGGCCGGCTCCGGCCAGTAGTGCTCGTGCTGGAAGGCGTAGGTCGGCAGGTCGGCGCGGCGGGCGCCGGAACCGGCGAACACCGCGGCCCAGTCGACGGTGACGCCGTGCGCGAACGCCTCGGCCAGCGCGAGCAGCATGCGGTCGCGGCCGCCCTCGTCACGGCGCAGCGTGCCGCTGACGGTGGCCGCCGAACCGGCGTCGTCGATGGTCTGCTGGATCCCGACGGTCAGCACCGGGTGCGCGCTGACCTCGACGAACGACTCGTGACCCAGGGCCAGCAGCGCCCGGGTGACCTCCTCGAACCGGACCTGCTGCCGCAGGTTGCGGTACCAGTAAGCGGCGTCCAAAGCAGACGTCTCGACGGGGCCGCCGGTGACCGTGGAGTGGAACACCGTGTCGGTGTCGCGCGGCCGGATCGGGGCGAGCAGCCGCAGCAGCTCGTCTTCGATGGCCTCGACGTGCTCGCAGTGCGACGCGTAGTCGACCGCGATCCGGCGCGCGCGGACGTGGTGGCCGCGGCAGTGCTCGACCAGTTCGTCGAGCGCGTCGGCGTCGCCGGACACGACAGTCGCCTCGGGGCCGTTGACCGCGGCGACCGAGATCCGCCCGGCCCACCCGGCCAGGAGTTCTTCCGCACCGGCGCGGGAAAGCGCGAGCGAGACCATCCCGCCGCGACCGGACAGCGCCAGGATCGCCTGGCTGCGCAACGCGACGACGCGGGCGGCGTCCGAAAGGGACAGTGCCCCCGCGACGGCGGCCGCCGCGATCTCGCCCTGCGAGTGCCCGATCACCGCGGCCGGGCGGACGCCGTAGGCGCGCCAGACCTCGGCCAGCGAGACGTTGATCGCCCACAGCACCGGCTGCACGACGTCGACCCGCTCGATGGGCTCGGCCGCGCGGACGACGTCCAGGAGCTGGAAGTCGACGAACGGGGCCAGCGCGGCAGCGCACTCGGCCATCCGCGCGGCGAAGACCGGCTCGGTTTCCAGCAGCTCGACGGCCATGCCGGGCCACTGCGAACCCTGGCCGGGGAACACGAACACCGGCCGCTCGCCGCGGGCGAACCCCTGCGAGACGCCGTGCCCGGCGATGCCACCGGCCAGCGCGGCGAGCCGCTCCTTCAGCTCGTCGGCGTCGCGCCCCACCACGACCGCGCGGTGCTCGAACACCGACCGCGTGGTGGCCAGCGCGTGGCCGACGTCGACCGGGTGGCCGTCCACAGTGGCCAACCGAGCGGCCTGGGCCCGCAACGCGCCTTCGGTCCGCGCAGTCAGGACCCAGGGAATCGCGCCCTGGTAGGACGGTTCGACAGTCTCGACGTCCATTTCGGACGGTGCTTCGATGATCGCGTGCGCGTTGGTTCCGCTGACGCCGAAGGCCGACACGGCGGCGCGACGCGGACGGCCGGTCTCCGGCCACGCGCGCTCCTCGGCGAGCAGCTCGACCGCGCCCGCGGCCCAGTCGACGTGCGGGGTCGGCTCGTCGATGTGCAGAGAGCGCGGCAGGACGCCGTGCCGGATGGCCTGGACCATCTTGATCACGCCGCCGACGCCGGCCGCGGCCTGCGTGTGCCCGATGTTCGACTTGAGCGAGCCGAGCCAGAGCGGTTCCGTGCGCTCGCGGCCGTAGGTGGCCAGCAGGGCCTGCGCTTCCACCGGGTCACCGAGCGTCGTGCCGGTGCCGTGCCCTTCGACGACGTCGACGTCCGAAGTGGACAGTCCGGCGTTGGCCAGGGCCTGGCGGATCACCTTCTGCTGCGCGGGTCCGTTCGGCGCGGTGAGGCCGTTGGACGCGCCGTCGGAGTTGACCGCGCTGCCCCGGACGATCGCCAGCACCGGGTGTCCGTTGCGGCGAGCATCGGAAAGCCGTTCCACGACGAGCATCCCGGCGCCCTCGCCCCAGGCGGTGCCGTCGGCGGCGGAGGCGTACGGCTTGCAGCGGCCGTCCTTGGCCAGCCCGCGCTGGCGGGAGAACTCGACGAACGGCCCCGGCGTCGGCATCACCTGCACGCCGCCGGCCAGCGCCATCGAGCACTCGCCGCTGCGCAGCGCCTGCACCGCCCAGTGCAGCGCGACCAGCGACGACGAGCACGCCGTGTCCACCGTGACCGCCGGACCTTCGAGGCCGAGCGTGTAGGCGATCCGGCCGGACATCACGCTGGACGACGTCCCGGTGAGCATGTAGCCCTCGGCGTTCGCCGTGCTGCTGGTGAGCACCGAGGTGTAGTCCTGCGTGGCCCCGCCGACGAACACGCCGGACCGGCTGCCACGCAGGGTTTCCGGGTCGATCCCGGCGCGTTCCAGTGCCTCCCAGGCGATCTCCAGCAGCAGCCGCTGCTGCGGGTCCATGCTGAGCGCCTCGCGCGGGGTGATTCCGAAGAACCCGGCGTCGAACAGGCCCGCTTCGTGCAGGAAAGCGCCTTCTCGGGTGTAGCTCGTGCCGGCCGCTTCGGGGTCGTCGTCGTACAGCGCGTCCAGCGCCCAGCCGCGGTTGTCGGGGAACGTCGAGATCGCGTCGCGGCCCTCCGCGACGAGGTCCCACAGCTGTTCCGGCGTCGAGATCCCGCCCGGGTAGCGGCAGGCCATCGCGACGATCGCGATCGGCTCGTCGGTGGCGCCGACCGCGGTGACCTGGGCGGCGTCGGCCGCGACGCCGAGCACCTCGGCACGCAGGAACTCCGCGAGCACCCGGGGCGAGGGGTAGTCGAACACCAGCGTGGTGGGCAGGGTCAGGCCGGTGACGATCGTGAGCCGGTTGCGCAGCTCGACCGCGGTCAGCGAGTCGAAGCCGAGCTCGCGGAACGCCTTCTGCGCGCCGAGCCCCTCCGCGCCGGCGAAGCCGAGCACCGCGGCGGCGTGCTGCGAGATCAGGTCGACGAGCAGGTCTTCCTGGTCGGCGGCCGACATCCCGCTCAGCCGCGCGTGCAGCGCGGACGCCTCGGGCGTGCGCTCGGCGGCGGCCTGCTCGGCCGCCGCCCGGAGCGCGCGGACCGCGGGCAGCTCGTCCAGCAGCGGCCGCGGGCGGGCCGCGGTAAACGCCGGGAAGAACCGCTCCCAGACGACGTCGGCGACGGCCAGGAACGTCTCGTCACGCTCCAGCGCCTGACGCAGCGCGGCGATCGCGAGCTTCGGGTCCATGGCCGGGACCCCGCGGCGGCGCATCTGCTCCCCCGCCTCGCCCTCGGCCATGCCGCCGTCGGCCCAGGCACCCCACGCGATGGAGGTGGCCTTGAGCCCGCGGGCGCGGCGCTGCTCGGCGAAGGCGTCGAGGTAGGCGTTCGCCGCGGCGTACGCGCCCTGGCCACCGCCACCCCAGACGCCCGCGTTGGAGGAGAAGAGCACGAAGGCGTCCAGCTCGGGGAAGACGTCTTCGAGTGCCTGCGCGCCGGTGATCTTGGCGGTGGCGATCCGGGCCAGGTCGTCGAGGACGAGGTCGTCGACGGCGCCGGTCTCGCCGAGGCCGGCCGCGTGGAAGACCGCGGTGACCGGGCCGTCCAGGCTCGCGGCGAGCGCAGTGAGGGCGTCGCGGTCGGCGGCGTCGCAGGCCGCGACGGTGACGCGGGTGCCCAGCTCGGTCAGCTCCGCGGCCAGCTCGGCCGCCCCCGGGGCGTCCGCGCCGCGACGGCTGGTGAGCACGACGTGCGCGGCCCCGGCCGAGGCGAGCCAGCGCGCGACGTGCGCGCCGATGGCCCCGGTGCCGCCGGTGATCAGGACGGTCGCGCCGTCCGGCCGCCAGCCCGGCCGACGCGAGACGGTACCCGCGACAGGCGCGGGCACCAGGCGTCGCGCGAGAACGCCGTTGTCGCGGACCGCGACCTGGTCCTCGGTGCCGGTCAGCACGGCGGCGAGCCGGGCGGCGGCGCGGTCGGAGACCTCGATGGGCAGGTCGACCAGGCCGCCCCAGCGCTCGGGCCGTTCCAGGCCGAACACCCGGCCCAGGCCCCAGACCGCGGCCTGGGCCGCGGACGAGACCGGCGCGACCGCACCGGCGGTGGCGATCCACAGTGGAGTGTCGCCCAGGGCCCGCATCAGCTCGGCGGTGGCCGCGAGTCCCATGGGGACGGACGCGGCGTCCGGGTGCGGCCGCTCGTCCAGCGCCAGCAGGGAAAGCACGCCGTCGACGGGCTCGGTGAACTGGTCGATACCGGTCACGACACGAACGTCGACACCGGCCGCGCGCAGCGCCTCGGGCCACGCGGTCTCGACGCCTTCGGGGACGACCACGAGCCAGGTGCCCCGCGGAACCCCGGCCGGTTCCGGCAGCGGGTTCCACGCGATCCGGTACCGCCAGCCATCCACAGTGGACTCTTCAGCGGCCTGGCTGTGCCACGCCGACAGCGCGGGCAGCACCGCGCTCAGCGGGTCGTCGGCGTCGACGGCCAGCGTCGCGACCAGTTCCCCCAGGTCACCGCGGTCGACGGCGGCCCAGAACGCGGACTCCAGCGCGTTCGTAGCACCGAACGCCGCGCCCGCGGGGAGTTCCGGCGCGTCGAGCCAGTACCGCGCCCGCTGGAACGGGTACGTCGGCAGGTCGACGCGCTTCGGGCTGATCCCGGCGAAGAGCGCCGACCAGTCCGGCGACGCCCCGGCCGCGATGGCCGCGGCGAGCGCGTGCCGCACGGTCGTCTCTTCGTCACGCCCGGCCCGCAGCGCCGGGACGGCGGTGACGGTGCCGGTCAGGCACTCCTGCGCCATCGCGCAGAGGATGCCGTCCGGCCCCAGCTCGGTGAACGTCGTGACACCGCGCTCTTCGAGCGTGCGGACGCCGTCGGCGAACCGCACCGCGCGGCGGACGTGGCGCACCCAGTAGTCCGGGTCGGCCAGCTCTTCGGCGGTGGCGAGCCGTCCGGACACATTGGACACGATCGGAATGCGCGGCTCGTGGTAGGCCAGGGTTTCCGCGACGGCGTAGAAGTCCTCCAGCATCGCGTCCATCCGCGGCGAGTGGAAGGCGTGGCTGACCGTGAGCAGCTTGGTCTTGCGGCCCAGGGCGGTGAAGTGGTCGGCGACGGCGAGCACGGCGTCGTCGTCACCGGAGATGACGGTCGAAGCCGGGCTGTTGAGCGCGGCGACGCTCACCGCGTCGGTCAGCAGCGGCGTGATCTCGTCCTCGGTGGCCTGGATCGCCACCATCGCACCGCCCTCGGGCAGCGCCTGCATCAGCTCGCCGCGCGCGGCGACGAGCGCGACCGCGGCCGGCAGGTCCAGCACGCCCGCGGCGTGCGCGGCCGCGATCTCGCCGATCGAGTGCCCGATCAGGAAGTCCGGCGTGACGCCGAAGTGCTCGAACAGCCGGAACAACGCGACCTCGACGGCGAACAGTGCGGCCTGCGTGTAGCGGGTCTTGTCCAGCAGCCGCTCGGGGTCGTCGAACAGGACTGTCCTGAGTGGAGTGTCCAACCGGGACCCGAACGCGGCGCAGACGGCGTCCAGCGCCTCGGCGAACGCGGGCTGGGAAGCGTACAGCTCGCGGCCCATGCCGACGCGCTGGCTGCCCTGACCGGTGAACAGGAACGCCGTCTTGGCGCCGGCGACCCCGGTGATCGCGCCGGGCTCCCCCGCGGCGATCGCGGCGAGGGCGTCGAGGACCTCCCCGGGTTCGTCGGCGAGGACGACCGCGCGGTGCTCGTGCAGCGTCCGGGTGGTGGCCAGCGAGTAGGCGACCTCGGTGACGTCGAACTCGGTGAGCTGGTCACGCAACTGCGCGGCCTGGGCGCGCAGGGCGGCGTCGGACCGGCCCGAGACGACCAGCGGAACCCGCCGCCCGTCGTTGGTGGGCTCGTCGACCTCGGCGGGTTCGGCCTGCTCGACGATCACGTGGGCGTTGGTGCCACTGAACCCGAACGAGCTGATCCCGGCGCGTCGAGCGCGGTCGACGTCCGGCCACGCGCGCTCTTCGGCGAGCAGCTCGACGGCGCCGGACTCCCAGTCGACGTGCGGGGTCGGCTCGGCCAGGTGCAGAGTCTTGGGCAGGACGCCGTGGCGCATGGCCTCGACCATCTTGATGATCCCGGCAACGCCGGCCGCGGCCTGGGTGTGGCCGAGGTTCGACTTGATCGACCCGAGCAGCAGCGGCTCGCCGGCGCGGTCCTGGCCGTAGGTCGCGAGCAGCGCCTGGGCTTCGATCGGGTCACCCAGCTGGGTACCGGTGCCGTGCGCCTCGACGACGTCGACGTCCGAAGTGGACAGTCCGGCGTTCGCCAGCGCCTGGTGGATCACGCGCTGCTGCGACGGCCCGTTGGGCGCGGTCAAGCCGTTGGAAGCGCCATCCTGATTGACCGCCGACCCGCGGACGACGGCCAGCACAGGGTGGCCGTTACGACGGGCGTCGGACAGCTTCTCGAGCAGCAGCACGCCGGCACCCTCACCCCAGCCGGTCCCGTCGGCGTCCGCGGAGAACGCCTTGCACCGGCCGTCGGAAGCGAGCCCGCGCTGCCGGCTGAACTCGACGAACGCCCCCGGCGACGCCATCACGGTGACCCCGCCGGCCAGCGCGAGGGTGCATTCCCCGTTGCGCAGCGCCTGCGCGGCGAGGTGCACGGCGACCAGCGACGACGAGCAGGCCGTGTCCACGGTGACCGCCGGCCCCTCGAGCCCGAGGGCGTAGGACACGCGGCCGGTGACAACGCTGCCCGCGGTACCGGTGGACAGGTACCCCTCGACGCCCTCGGGCACGGCCAGCAGCCGGGTCGCGTAGTCGTGGTACATCACGCCGGCGAACACACCGACCCGGCTGCCACGCACAGCGGCCGGCGGAATCCCGGCGCGCTCGAAGGCCTCCCACGACGTCTCGAGCAGCAACCGCTGCTGCGGATCCATCGCGACGGCCTCGCGCGGCGAGATCCCGAAGAACTCGGGGTCGAACTGCGCGGCATCGTGCAGGAATCCGCCCTCACGGGTGTAGCTCGTGCCCGCGGCGTCGGGATCGTCGTCGTAAAGCGCGTCAAGGTCCCAGCCACGGTCGGCGGGAAACCCGCTGACGCCGTCCCGCCCCTCGGCGACCAGCCGCCAGAGGTCCCCGGGCGTACGCACCCCACCGGGATAACGGCACCCCATCGCCACAATCGCGATCGGCTCCTGCGCCCCGGCTTCGGCCTCCCGAAGGCGGCGCCGCGTCTCGTGCAGGTCAGCGGTCACCCGCTTGAGGAAGTACCTGAGCTTGTCATCGTTCTGTTCGGTCATGTCAGCGCGCCCCTCAGCGTCGAGCCGTAGAAGTCTGTGTGCCGCCGAGCCCCAGCCCTGGCGTGTTGGCCACTCCGGTCAGCGAGTTGGCCGTCCTGGTCGGCGTGTTGGCCGTCGGCGGTGGTGAGTCGAGTGGTCATGAGATGCCGAACTCCTTGCCGATGAAGTCGAAGATCTCGTCGTCCGAGGCCACTTCCAGGTCTTCGGCGACCGACTGCTCCTCTTCCGGTTCCGGCTCCGCCCAGGCGGACGCCAAGCCCCGAAGCCGGCCGGCGATCCGGGCGCGGCCGGACTCGTCCGGCACCACCTGCGTCAGCGCGGCACCGAGCCGGTCCAGCTCGGCCAGGAGTGCGGTGATCGCGGCGGTGCCGTCCGGGGCCAGGTCGGCCGCGAGCCGCGCGGCCAGGTCCAGCGGGGTCGGGTGGTCGAACACCAGCGTCGCGGGCATCCGCAGCCCGGTGACCACGGCCAGCCGGTTGCGCAGCTCCACCGCCGTCAGCGAGTCGAACCCCAGCTCCTTGAACGCCCGCGCCGGCTCGACCAGATCGGCGTCGGCGTGCCCGAGCACCGCGGCGACCTGCCCGCGGACCAGGTCCAGCAGGATCCGCTCGCGGTCCTCGGCCGACGCGGTCGACAACCTCGCGGCCAGCGCCGCCCCGGCCCCTGCCGAGACGTCCGCACCACGCCGCGCGGGAACCCGGACGAGACCCCGCAGCAACGCGGGCACCTCGCCCTGCGCGCGAGCCGCGGCGAGGTCGAGCCGGACCGGCACGAGCGCCGGGTCGCCGGTCGCGACCGCCGTGTCGAACAGCGCCAGACCCTCCTCCGTGGACAGTGCGGCGACGCCACCCCGGTGCAGACGCCGGACGTCGGCGCCCTCGCCCATGCCGTCGTCCCACAGGCCCCAGGCCAGCGACGTCGCCGGCAGCCCCCGGGCGTGCCGGTGTGCGGCCAGCGCGTCGAGGAAAGCGTTTGCGGCGGCGTAGTTCCCCTGCCCCGCGTTGCCGAACACGCCGGCCGCGGAGGAGAACAGGACGAACGCGTCGAGGTCGCCGGTCAGCTCGTGCAGGTTGACCGCGGCGTCGACCTTCGGCCGCAGCACCGCGGCCACCCGCTCGGGCGTGAGCGCCGACAGGACGCCGTCGTCGAGGACGCCGGCCGCGTGCACGACGGCGGTCACCGGGTGCTCGGCCAGCACGGCGGCCAGGGCGTCGCGATCGGCGACGTCACAGGCAAGCATCCGCACCTCGGCCCCCAGTCCCGAGAGTTCGGCCGCCAACTCGGCGTCCGCACCCCGACGGCTGAGCAACAGCAGGTCACGGACGTCGTGCGCGGTGACCAGGTGCCGCGCGAGCACCCGGCCGAGCGCGCCGGTCGCGCCAGTGAGCAGGACCCGGCCACCCGGCCGGAACCGCGGCGCGTCCTCCGGCCGCGGCACCCGCGCCAGCCGCGGCGCGAAGACGTCCCCGGCACGCACGGCCAGCTGCGGCTCGTCGGTGGCCAACGCCCCGGCCAGCGCCTTCGAGGACTCGACGTCGTCATCGAGGTCGGCCAACCGGAACCGGCCGGGCTCCTCGGACTGCGCAGTGCGGATGAGACCCCAGACCGCAGCGGCGGCCGGATCCGGCACGGTGTCACCCTCGGCGGCGGCGACCGCGCCCCGGGTGAGCAGCACGAGCTGGGTCGCGGCGAACCGCTCGTCCGCGAGTACCGCTTGGACCAGCGCCAGCGCGAACCCGGTGGACTCGTGCGCGGCTGCGGCGGTGAACCCACCGGTGACCGGCACGACCAGCGTGTCCGGCGCCGGCCCGCCGTCGTCAAGGACGTCGGTGAGCGCGGCGAAGTCCGCATGGGCCACCGCCCCGATCGCCTCGGCCGCGGCCGGGTCGCCGGTGAGCAGAGCGAGCTGCCGGACGCCGTGGGCCACCGGGGCAACGGGCTGCCAGCCCATCCGGAACAGCGACTCGACGCTGCCCCCAGACGGCAGCGCAAGCGGCCGGACCACCAGCGACTCGACGCGGGCGACCGGCGTACCGGCGTGATCGGTGACGTCGAGCGCGATCGCGTCCACACCGGCCGGACGCAGCCGAACCCGCAGCGCGGTGGCCCCGGTGGCGTACAGCGAGACACCGGACCAGGAGAACGGCAGCCGCGGCCCACCGTCTCCCCCGGTCTTCGTGCTCCCCCGCGACATCGCGTGCAGCGCGGCGTCGAGCAGCGCCGGGTGCAGGCCGAACGCCGTCGCGTCGGCATCATCGGGCAGCGTGACCTCGGCGCAGACGTCCTCACCGTCCCGCCAGATCGCCCGCAGCCCCTGGAATGCCGGCCCGTAGTCGAACCCGGCCAACGCCAGGTCGTCGTAGATCCCCTCCACCGCAACAGATTCGGCACCCACGGGCGGCCACTCGGCCAGCACCTCCGGGACGGCCGCACCGCTCGCAAGGGCGCCAGTAGCGTGCACGGTCCACGGCTCACCGTCACCAGTGCGCGAATGCAGCGCGAGTTCCCGCGCCCCGGACTCGCCGGGAGCCCCGACAGAAAGCTGCAGCTGGACCGAACCCTGCTCGGGCAGGACCAACGGCGCGGCAAGCGTCAGCTCCTCGACGCGATCGCAGCCGACCTGGTCACCGGCCCGCAGAGCGAGTTCGACGAACGCCGTGCCGGGCAGCAGCACGGTGCCCCCGACGGCGTGGTCGGCCAGCCACGGGTGCGTCCGCCGCGACAGCAACCCGGTGAACACGACGGAGTCGTCGCCGGCCAGGTCGACACTCGCACCGAGCAGCGGATGCCCGGCAGCACCAAGCCCCGCCGACGCGACATCACCGACCATCGCCGGCGGGTGCAGCCAGAACCATTCACGCTGGAAGGCGTACGTCGGCAGGGCAACCCGCCGCGCCCCGGTCCCGGCGAACACCTGGCTCCAGCCCGGCGCGGCACCCACGGTCATCGCCGCACCAGCGGCACCCGCAGTCATCGCGGCACCTGCAGTCATCCCGGTGATCACGGCGCCCGCCGCAATCGCGGCGCCGAGTGCGGTGACCGCCGAGGCGACCTCCGGACGGCCCTTGCGCAGCGCCGAGACCGCCGTCGCAACCACGGTGTCCTGGGCCATCGCGGACAACACACCGTCCGGGCCCAGCTCCACGAACGTCGTGACCCCGGCGGCCTCCAGCGTGCGAACGCCGTCGACAAACCGCACGGCCTCCCGAACGTGCCGCACCCAATAGTCGGCGTCGAACTCCGTGACCAGCTCACCGGTGACGTTCGAGACAATCGGTATAACCGTCTTACCGTAAGACAGAGACTCAGCTATACCCCGGAACTCCGCCAGCATCGGATCCATCAGCGGCGAGTGGAACGCGTGGCTCACGGCTAGCCGCTTCGTCTTGCGGCCCAGGTCGGCGAAGTGCCCAGCGATCGCCAGCACCTCGGCCTCGTCACCCGAAATGACCGTCGACTCCGGGCCGTTCAGCGCCGCGATGGTCACACGGTCAGACAGATATACCGAAACCTCGTCCTCGGACGCCTGCACAGCCACCATCGCCCCACCGGACGGCAGCGCCTGCATCAACCGCCCC
The DNA here is from genome assembly GCF_023023025.1 of Amycolatopsis sp. WQ 127309. Lineage (NCBI taxonomy): Bacteria > Bacillati > Actinomycetota > Actinomycetes > Pseudonocardiales > Pseudonocardiaceae > Amycolatopsis > Amycolatopsis sp. WQ 127309. The sequence continues at coordinate 6,039,624 of NZ_CP095481.1, read as the reverse complement.
CGCGCGGCGACCAGCGTCACCGCGTCAGCCAGGGACAACACCCCGCCGACGTGCGCGGCGACGATCTCGCCGATCGAGTGCCCGGCCAGGTACCCCGGCTTGACGCCCCAGCTCTCGAACAGCCGGAACAACGCCACCTCGAGCGCGAACAACGCGGCCTGGGTGTAGTCGGTCCGGTCCAGCAGGGCGTTCTCGTCGAAGAGAACCGTCTTCAGTGGAGTGTCCAAAGTGAACTCGGCACACACCGCGTCCAGAGCGGAAGCGAACACCGGGAACGCGTCGTACAGCTCACGCCCCATGCCCGAACGCTGACTGCCCTGCCCGGTGAACAGGAACGCCAGCCCACCAGCGGTCGTGCCGGTCTCGACAGCACCCAAGGCGTCCAGCAGCGCACCGGGCTCCTCGGCGGTAAGCACCACGCGACGCTCGTGCAACGTCCGGTTCGTGGCCTGCGAGAACGCAACGTCGGCGACACGGAAGTCCGTACCCGCCAGGTGATCACGCAGCCGCCGCGCCTGCGAGCGCAACGCCGCGTCGGTGCGGCCGGAAACGACCACCGGCACCGCACGGTCCACGCCCGGCACGACCCGAGCAGGCTCGACAGGCGCCTGCTCGATGATCGTGTGCGCGTTGGTCCCGCTGAACCCGAACGACGACACCGCCGCCCGCCGCGGCCGGTCCACCGACGGCCAGGCCCGCGGCTCGGTCAGCAGCGAGACCGCGCCGGCCGTCCAGTCGACGTGCGGAGTCGGCTCGCCGACGTGGAGCGTCCGCGGCACCACGCCGTGCCGCATGGCGAGAACCACCTTGATGATCCCGGCGACCCCGGCCGCGGCCTGCGTGTGCCCCAGGTTCGACTTGACCGAGCCCAGCAGCAGCGGCTCACCGGCACGCTCGGCGCCGTAGGTGGCCAGCAGCGCCTGCGCCTCGATCGGGTCGCCCAGCGATGTCCCGGTGCCGTGCGCCTCGACGACGTCGACGTCCGAAGTGGACAGACCGGCGTCGGCAAGGGCCTGGCGGATCACGCGTTGCTGCGACGGTCCGTTCGGCGCGGTCAGGCCGTTGGACGCGCCGTCCTGGTTGATCGCACTCCCGCGGACCACCGCGAGCACCTCGTGACCGTTGCGCCGCGCGTCCGACAGCCGCTCCAGCAGCAGCACGCCGGCGCCCTCGGCCCAGCCCGTGCCGTCCGCGTCGGCCGAGAACGCCTTGCAGCGACCGTCGGACGCGAGCCCGCGCTGCCGGCTGAACTCGACGAACGCGCCCGGCGTCGCCATCACCGTCACACCGCCGGCCAGCGCCATCGTGCACTCGCCGGAGCGTAAAGCCTGCGCGGCCAGGTGCACCGCGACCAAAGAGGACGAACACGCCGTGTCGACCGTGACCGCGGGGCCCTCCAGACCGAGCACATAGGACACTCGGCCGGAGGCGACACTGCCCGACCCGCCGGTGCCCAGGTAACCCTCGACGCCCGGCGGAATCGCGGGCAGCCGCGAGAGGTAGTCGTGGTACATCACACCGGCGAACACGCCGGTTTTGCTGCCACGCAAGGAAGTCGGGTCGATCCCCGCTCGCTCGACGGCCTCCCACGACGTCTCCAGCAGCAACCGCTGCTGCGGGTCCATCGCGATCGCTTCACGCGGCGAGATGCCGAAGAACGCCGGGTCGAACTCGCCCGCGTCGTAGACGAACCCGCCCTCGGAGGCGTGGCTGCTGCCCTCGCGGTCCGGGTCGCCGCCGAAGAGCCCGGAGACGTCCCAGCCGCGGTCGTCCGGGAACGCCGAGATCGCGTCCCGGCCGTCGCGCACCAGGTCCCACAGGTCCTCGGGGCTGCGCACGCCGCCGGGGTAGCGGCAGGCGGCCGCGACGATCGCGATCGGCTCGTCGACGCCGGTCTTCGCGGTGACCGCCTCGGCTTCGGCGACCTCGCCGAGCAGGTCGGTCCGGAGCTGCCCGGCCAGCGCGGCCGGGGTCGGGTAGTCGAAGATCAGCGTCGCGGGCAGCCGCAGCCCGGTTGCCGCGCCCAGCCGGTTGCGCAGTTCGACGGCGGTCAGCGAGTCGAACCCGAGGTCACCGAAGGTGCGGGTCACGTCGACGTCCTCGACGGCCGCGTGCCCGAGCACCGCGGCGATCTGCGTGCGCAGCGTCGCCAGAACCAGCTCGGAACGGTCGGCTTCGGGCGTGGCGGCGAGCTTGCGCGCCAGCGGCGAGCCGGTCGGCCCGGCCGCCGCGGTCCGCCGCGCGGCCGTGCGGATCAGTCCGCGCAACAGCGGCGGAACGTCGCCGCCGGCCCGGATGCCGGCCAGGTCCAGCCGGATCGGCACGACCAGGGCCCGCCCGGCGTCCGCGTCGAGCAGCGCCAGACCGTCCTCCGTGGACAGTGCGGCGATCCCGCCGCGGCCCAGCCGGCCGACGTCGGCGCCGTCGATCATGCCGTCGTCCCACAGACCCCAGGCCAGCGACGTCGCGGCCAGGCCCTGAGCCCGCCGGTGGGCCGCGAGGGCGTCGAGGAAAGCGTTTGCGGCGGCGTAGTTGCCCTGGCCAGCGTTGCCGAAGACCCCGGCGGCCGAGGAGAACAGCACGAACGCGTCGAGGTCTTCGGTCAGCTCGTGCAGGTTGAGCGCCGCGTCGGCCTTCGGGCGCAGGACGGCGTCCAGGCGATCAGCCGTCAGCGTGGACAGGACGCCGTCGTCGAGAACCCCGGCGGCGTGCACGACAGCGGTCACCGGGTGCTCGGCCAGCAACGCGGCCAGCGCAGCACGGTCGGCGACGTCGCACGCGGCCACGGTCACCTCGGCGCCCAGCTCACGCAACTCCGCCACCAGCTCGGACGCGCCGGGCGCATCCGGCCCACGCCGGCTGGTCAGCAGCAGCCGACGAACGCCGTGCGCCGCGACCAAGTGCCGGGCGACCGCGCTGCCGAGCGCGCCAGTGGCGCCGGTGACCAGCACCGTCCCGTCGGGTCGGAGCCCGGCGAGGGTGCCACCGGACGCGCTCACGCGAGTCAGCCGCGGCGCGAGAACCCGGCCGCCGCGGACCGCGACATACGGCTCACCAGCGGAAACGGCGATGGCCAGCGCGACCGAGCCGTCGGTGTCGACGAGCGCGATGCGGCCCGGGTGTTCGGCCTGTGCCGACCGCACGAGCCCCCCGGCGGCCGCACCAGCGAGGTCGGTGACGTCCTCGCCAGGCAGCACCGCGGCGCCGCGGGTGAGGACGACCAGCGACGTCTCGTCGAAGCGGACGTCGGTGAGCAGCGTCTGCAGCAGCGCCAGAGCGAGGTGCCCGCGCTCGTGGACGTCGCCGGTGAGGTTCAGCACCAGCACGTCCGGCGCCGACTCCAGGTCCTCGTCCAGCTCCAGGAAGTCTTCGTACCGCTCGATGTCCAGACCAGCGTCCGGTCCCAGCAGCACCCAGCGGCCGTCGACGGTCGTCTCGGCGGGCACCGGCACCCAGTCGACGCCGAACAGCGCGTCGGTGCCACGCTCGACACTTCCCAGCGGACGCAGGGCCAGCGACGACACCGTCGCGACGGGTGCGCCGGTGCCGTCGGCGATGGTCAGCGCAACCCCGTCCACAGTGGACGTCAGACGGACTCGCAGCTCAGTGGCCCCGGTCGCGTGCAGCGCAACACCGGACCACGCGAACGGCAGGTGCGCGCGGCCCGGCTCGACGAACGCGCCGAGCCCGATGGCGTGCAGCGCGGCGTCGAGCAGCGCGGGGTGCAGCGCGAACCCGGCCGCCGCGCGCTCGTCGGGCAGCGCGACCTCGGCGTAGACGTCCTCGCCGCGGCGCCAAGCCGCGCGCAGGCCCTGGAACAACGGCCCGTACCCGAAGCCGGCCTCACCGAGCGCGGCGTAGTGGCCGGACAGGTCGATCGCGTCACCGGCCGGGGGCCAGTCCCCCAGCGGCTCGGCCGGGATCTCCGACGCGGTCAAGGTGCCTTCGGCGTGCCGCGTCCACGGCTCGTCGGCGAGCGCGCTTTCGAGTCGCGAATGGACGGTCAGCGGGTACCGGCCCTGCTCGTCCGCGTTACCGACCCACACCTGCAGGTGGACGGCGTCGCGCTCGGGCAGCACCAGCGGCGCGTGCAGCGTCAGCTCCTCGACGCTCCGCGCGCCGACCTGGTCGCCGGCGCGCACCGCGAGCTCGACGAACGCGGTCCCGGGCAGCAGCACGGTGCCGCCGACGGCGTGGTCGGACAGCCACGGGTGGCTGTCCAGCGCGAGCCGGCCGGTGAGCAGCAGGCCGCCGTCGGCTCCGGCGACGCCGACCGCGGCGCCGAGCAGCGGGTGGTCGGCCGGGCCGAGGCCGAACCCGGTGGCCGAGCCGGTGAAGGTCCGCGCCGGGTACAGCCAGAAGTGCTCCTTCTGGAAGCGGTAGGTGGGCAGGTCGACCCGCGCGTGGTCGCCGGGCAGCAGCCGCGTCCAGTCGACGCGCGCGCCGTTCGCCCAGGCCAGGCCGAGCGCGGCGACGGCGGTCTCGGGCTCAGGACGGCCGGCGCGCAACGCGGGCAGCGCCTGGACACCTTCAACGGTCTGAGCCGTGAGCGCGGAGAGAACGCCGTCGGGGCCCAGCTCGACGAACGTGCGGGCGCCGGCCTCGTGCGCGGCGGTCACGGCCTCGGCGAACCGGACGGTCTCGCGGACGTTCCGCACCCAGTAGCCGGGGTCGGCCACCTGTGCGCCGATTTCCACTGTGGACACAGCAGGAATCCGCGGTTCGCTGTAGGTGAGCGACTCCGCGACCGCGCGGAACTCGGCCAGCATCGGGTCCATCAGCGGCGAGTGGAAGGCGTGACTCACGGTGAGCCGCTTGGTCTTGCGCTCGGTGAAGTGCGCGGCGACGGCGAGCACCGCGTCCTCGTCACCCGAGAGCACCGTCGACATCGGACCGTTCACAGCGGCGATCGCTACCCGATCCGTCAGGTGCGGAATCACCTCGGCCTCGGACGCCTGGACGGCCAGCATCGCGCCGCCCTCCGGCAGCGTCTGCATCAGCCGTCCACGCGCCGCGACGAGCTTGGCGGCGTCGTCGAGCGAGAACACTCCGGCGACGTGCGCGGCGGCGATCTCCCCGATCGAATGCCCGATCACGACGTCGGGTCGCAGGCCCCAGTGCTCGACCAGCCGGAACAGCGCCACCTCGATCGCGAACAGCGCGGCCTGGGTGTACCGGGTCTGGTCCAGTCGGCCGTCGTCACCGAACACGACATCGTGATCCAGCTCCAGGCGTTCGCAGACGGCGTCGAACGCGGCCGCGAACTCCGGATAGGCGGCATACAGCTCGCGCCCCATGCCGATCCGCTGGCTGCCCTGTCCGGTGAACAGAAAAGCCAGTTTCCCTTCCCCGGCCACACCCGTGACCGTGGTGTCGCCGACCAGTACCGCGCGGTGCTCGTGCGCGGCCCGCCCGGTCGCCAGCGCGTGGGCGACGTCGGCGGGATCGGCCGTCAGCTCGCGGATCGCCTCGACCTGCGCAGCCAGCGCCTCCGGCGAGCGTGCCGACACGACCCTCGGCACCGCCGGAACGTCCACTCGCGACAGTGCGGCGGGCTCTTCCGGTGGCGCCTGCTCGATGATGGTGTGCGCGTTGGTGCCACTGAACCCGAACGACGACACGCCGGCACGGCGCGGCCGGTCCACCGACGGCCACTCGCGCCGCTCGGTGAGCAGCTCCACTGCGCCCGCCGACCAGTCGATGTGCGGCGACGGCTCGCCGACGTGGAGGGTCCGAGGCAGCACACCGTGGCGGATGGCCTGGACCATCTTGATCACGCCGCCCACGCCGGCGGCGGCCTGCGCGTGCCCGATGTTGGACTTGAACGACCCCAGCCACAGCGGTTCGCCGGCGCGCTCGGCGCCGTAGGTCGCGAGCAGCGCCTGAGCTTCGATCGGGTCGCCGAGTGTGGTACCGGTACCGTGCGCTTCGACGGCGTCGACGTCCGCTGTGGACAGTCGCGCGTCGGCCAGCGCCTGGCGGATCACGCGCTGCTGCGACGGGCCGTTGGGCGCGGTCAGGCCGCTGCTGGCGCCGTCGGAGTTGACCGCGCTCCCCCGGATCACCGCGAGCACCGGGTGCCCGTTGCGACGCGCGTCGGAAAGCCTTTCCAGCAGCAGCATCCCGGCACCTTCGGCCCAGCCGGTGCCGTCCGCGTCGGCGGAGAACGCCTTGCAGCGGCCGTCGGCGGCGAGCCCGCGCTGACGGCTGAAGTCGATGAACGCGGCCGGGGTGGACATCACCGTGACGCCGCCGGCCAGCGCCATCGTGCACTCCTGGCGGCGCAGCGCCTGGCACGCCCAGTGCATCGCGACCAAAGAGGACGAACACGCGGTGTCGACGGTGACCGCCGGGCCCTCCAGCCCGAAGGTGAACGACACCCGGCCCGAGGCGACGCTGCCGGAGCTGCCGGTGCCGAGGTAACCCTCGACGCCTTCGGGCACGGCCGGCAGCCGCGACGCGTAGTCGTGGTACATCACGCCCGCGAAGACGCCGGTCCGGCTACCACGCAACGAAACCGGGTCGATCCCGGCCCGCTCGAAGGCCTCCCACGACGTCTCCAGCAGCAGCCGTTGCTGCGGATCCATGGCGAGCGCCTCACGCGGGCTGATCCCGAAGAACGCCGGGTCGAACTCGGCCGCGTCGTGCAGGAAACCGCCTTCGGCCGAATAGGACGTGCCGGCGTGGTCGGGGTCCGGGTGGTACAGCTTCTCGACGTCCCAGCCGCGGTCGCGCGGGAACGGCGTCACACCGTCCACACCGGACTCGACGAGCTGCCACAGGTCCTCCGGGCTCGTGATCCCGCCCGGGTAGCGGCAGCTCATCGCGACGATCGCGATCGGCTCGGCCTCGACCTCCTGCAGTCGCTGCCGGGTCTGGGCCAGGTCGGCGGTCACCCGCTTGAGGTAATCGCGGAGTTTCTCTTCGTTCACCATGGCTGCGTCCCGTTCAGATGCCGAGTTGGTTGTCGATGAAGTCGAAGATCTCGTCGTCGCTGGCCGAACCGAGCCGCGAGACCGATTCGTCCACAGCGGACGCGGGTGCACACCGGCCGAGCAACGCCTGCAGCCGGACGGCGAGCCCGGCGCGGGCGTCGTCGTCCAGCCCGGTCAGCGCGTCCCCGAGCGCGGTCTCCAGACGGCCCAGCTCGGCGAGCACCGGCGCCGGGCCCCCTGCGTCGACGGCGCCCAGCTCGCCGGCCAGGTGCGCGACGAGGACGTCCGGGCTCGGGTGGTCGAACAGCAGCGTCGCGGGCAGCCGCAAGCCGGTCGCGGTGCCGAGCCGGTTGCGCAGCTCCAGTGCGGTCAGCGAGTCGAACCCCTGCTCGAGGAACCCGCGGGCCGGGACGATCGCCTCCGCTCCGCTGTGCCCGAGCACCGCTGCGGCCTGTGAACGCACGAGGTCCAGCAGCAGCGCGACCCGGTCCGCACCGTCCACTCCGGACAGTGCGGCGTGCACCGCGGCGGCCGGATCCGCCTCGGCCGCCACGCGACGGGCCGGAGTGCGGACCAGGCCGCGCAGGACCGCGGGCACCCCGTGCGTCGCCGCGCGGGCCTGGACCAGCCCGGTGTCGAGCCGCATCGGCACGAACGCGGGTTCCCCGGACGCCAGCGCGGCGTCGAACAGCGCCAGGCCTTCGTCTTCGGTCAGCGCGGCCACCCCGCCGCGGGACATCCGCTTGACGTCGGCGTCGGCGCCCATGCCGCCGCCCTCGGTCGCCCACAGGCCCCAGGCCAGCGACGTCGCCGGCAAGCCCTGGTCCCGCCGGTACCCGGCCAGCGCGTCGAGGAAAGCGTTGGCCGCCGCGTAGTTCGCCTGGCCGGCGTTGCCCATCGTGCCCGCCGCGGACGAGAAGAGAACGAACGCGTCGACGTCCCCGGCCAGCTCGTGCAGGTTCAGCGCGGCGTCGACCTTCGGCCGCAGCACGACGTCGAGGCGGTCGGGGTCGAGCCCGGCGAACGTGCAGTCGTCGAGGACACCCGCGGTGTGCACGACCGCGGACACCGGATGCTCGGCCAGCAGCGCCGCCACGGCGTCGCGGTCGGCGACGTCGCAGGCCGCGAACGTCACCGCGGCGCCCAGCTCGCGCAGTTCGGCGCCGAGCCCGGTGTCGGTGCCGCGGCGGCTGACCAGCAGCAGGTTCCGCACGCCGTACGCCGTGACCAAGTGCCGGGCGAACAGCCCGCCCAGCGCGCCGGTGGCCCCGGTGACCAGCACCGTTCCGGCCGGGTCGAGGGACGCGAGCCCCTCGACAGCGGACTCGGCACGCGCCAGCCGCGGCGCGCTCGCCACCCCCCGGCGGAGCATCAGCTGCGGCTCGCCGGTGGCCAGTGCGGCGGGCAAAGCGCGCAGCGACGCGTCCTGGTCGTCGGCGTCCACCAGCACCAGGCGGTCCGGGTGCTCCGACTGCGCGGATCGCAGCAGGCCCCAGACCGCGGCGTTCGCGAGGTCGTCGGCGTCCGGGCCGGCCGCGTACCGGGTCCGGAACACGATCTTCGTGTCCAGCAGACGGTCGTCGGCCAGGGCGGCCTGGGCCTGGGCCAGCGCGCGGAAGACGGCCAGCCGCACCGCGCCGGCGTCGGCCGGGCCCGCCTCGCACGGCAGCACCAGGACGTCCGGAGCGACCTCGTCGTCGGTTGCGGAAAGGAAGTCCTCGTACTCGCGGACTTCGACGCCACTCGCTCGCAGGGCATCCGCCAACGCAGGGTCGTCACCGGCGATCGCCCAGGTGCCGGGCAGCTGCGCGGCCAGCGGGACGCCGGACCAGCCCAGCTGGAACAGCGACCCCGAGCGGGCCGGGGCCAGCCGCCCCGCCGGGCGGAGCACCAGGGCGTCGATCGTGGCGACCGGCGCGCCGGTGGCGTCCGCGATGTCCAGCTTGACCGCGTCTTTGCCCGCGCCGCTCAGCCGGACGCGCAGCCGGGACGCCCCGGTGGCGTGCAGGCCGACCCCGGTGAAGGAGAACGGCAGGCGGCCGGTGCCGGTGTCTTCGACCAGCGTGCCGAGCCCGACCGCGTGGAGCGCGGCGTCGAGCAGGGCGGGGTGCAGCCCGAACCCGGTGGTCTCCTCGGCGAGTTCGACCTCGGCGAAGACTTCGCCGTCGCGCCGCCAGGCGGCCTGCAGGCCCTGGAACGCCGGGCCGTACCCGAATCCGGCGCCGGCCAAGGCCTCGTACCAGCCGTCCAGGGGCACCTGCTCGGCCTCCGGCGGCCAGGACTCGAGGTCCGCGGCGGCCGGTCCCGGCTCGGCGGTGAGCGTCCCGGCCGCGTGCCGCGTCCAGGGGTCCCCGGTGTTCTCCGGTCGCGAGTGAACGGTCACCGGGCGACGCCCATCCTCGTCCGGCGCGCCGACGCCGACCTGCACCGCGACGCCGCCCTGCTCGGGCAGGATCAGCGGCGTCTCCAGGGTCAGCTCCTCGATCCGGGGGCAGCCCGCCTGGTCGCCGGCTCGCAGCGCGAGCTCGACGAAGGCGGTGCCCGGCAGCAGGATCACCCCCTGGACGGCGTGGTCGGCGAGCCACGGGTGGGTCCGCGTCGACAGCACGCCGGTCGCGACGAGTCCTTCGCCCCCGGCCAGCGCGACGGTCGCGCCGAGCAGCGGGTGGCCGCCCGGGGCGAGGCCGAACGCGCTCGCGTCGCCCGGTCGCGGTGCGCCCGCCGAGGGCCAGAAGCTCTGGCGCTGGAAGGCGTAGGTCGGCAGCGGGACCGGCCGGGTCGATGCCGGGCCGAACGGCTTGGTGACGTGCCCGCGCACCTGGAGGGTGCCCAGCGCCGTGACCGCGGTGAGCGGCTCGGGCCGACCCGAGCGCAGCGCGCTCACGAAGGTGCCGGTGGCGCTCTCCTGGGCGAGCGCCGTCAGGACGGCGTCCGGTCCCAGCTCGAGGAACGTCGTGACACCCTGGGCGGCCAGCTCGCGCACGCCGTCGGTGAACCGGACGGCCGCGCGGACGTGAGTGACCCAGTACTCGGCGTCGAACTCCGTCACCAGCTCGCCGGTGACATTCGAGACGATCGGTATAACGGTCTTACCGTAAGACAGAGACTCCGCTATACCCCGGAACTCCTCCAACATCGGGTCCATCAGTGGCGAGTGGAAGGCGTGGCTCACGACCAGCCGCTTGGTCTTGCGGTCCGCGAACTTCTCGGCCACCGCCAGCACGGCGTCCTCATCGCCCGAGATGACCGTGGACGCCGGGCCGTTCAGCGCCGCGATGGTCACCCGGTCCGACAGATATCCCGAAACCTCGTCCTCGGTCGCCTGGATCGCCGCCATTGCGCCGCCTTCGGGCAGCGCCTGCATCAGGCGTCCCCGCGCCGAAACCAGCTTCACCGCGTCCGCCAGCGACAGCACCCCCGCCACGTGGGCGGCCGCGATCTCGCCGACCGAGTGGCCGAGCAGGTGACCCGGCCGCACCCCCCAGTCCTCGAACAGCCGGTACAGTGCGACTTCCAGCGCGAACAGCGCGGGCTGGGTGTACTCGGTGCGGTCGAGCGCGGCCGCGTCCTCGAAGACGACCGTCCGCAGTGGACCGTCGAACTCCGCGCACACCGCGTCCAGTGCGGCCGCGAACACCGGGTACGTGTCGTACAGCTCGCGACCCATCCCGGCCCGCTGGCTGCCCTGCCCGGTGAAGAGCACGGCCAGCCCGCCGGTCGTCACCTCACCCTCCACAACGGACGGTGCGTGCTCGCCACGGGCCAGCACGCCCAGCCCGGCGCGGAAGCCGTCCCGGTCGTCCGCGACGACGGCCGCGCGGTGGTCGAACGACGCCCGCGTGTCCGTCAGGGCCCGGCCGATCTCGGCCAGGCCGAGCTGCGGGTGGGCGTCGAGGTGGGCGCGCAGCCGCTGCGCCTGGTCGCGCAGGGCCTGCGGCTCGCGGGCCGTGAGCACCCACGGGTGCGGCCCGGCCACGTCCGCAACCGGCGGTTCCGCCGCGGCCGGGACCTGCTCGATGATCGTGTGCGCGTTGGTGCCGCTGAACCCGAACGACGACACCGCCGCCCGGCGCGGCCGCCCGGTCTCCGGCCACGCCCGCTGCTCGGTGAGCAGCTCGACCGCGCCGGCGGACCAGTCGATGTGCGGCGACGGCTCGTCGACGTGCAGCGTCTTCGGCAGCACACCGTGGCGGATGGCCTGGACCATCTTGATCACGCCGCCCACGCCGGCCGCCGACTGGCTGTGCCCGATGTTGGACTTCAGCGAGCCCAGCCACAGCGGCTCGCCGGTGCGCTCGGCGCCGTAGGTCGCGAGCAACGCCTGCGCTTCGATCGGGTCGCCGAGGACCGTGCCGGTGCCGTGCCCCTCGACGGCGTCCACATCGGACGGTTCGAGGCGCGCGTTGGCCAGCGCCTGGCGGATCACCCGCTGCTGCGACGGGCCGTTCGGCGCGGTCAGGCCGTTGGACGCGCCGTCGGAGTTCACCGCGGTCCCACGGACGACCGCGAGCACCGGGTGCCCGTTGCGCCGCGCATCGGAAAGCCTTTCCAGCAGGAGCATTCCGGTGCCTTCGGACCAGCCGGTGCCGTCCGCCGCGGCGGCGAACGCCTTGCAGCGGCCGTCCTCGGCCAAGCCCTGCTGACGGCTGAAGTCGATGAACGCGGCCGGGGTCGACATCACCGCGACCCCGCCGGCCAGCGCCAGCTCGCACTCGCCCTGCCGCAGGGCCTGCGCCGCGAGGTGCAGTGCCACCAGCGACGACGAACAGGCCGTGTCCACGGTGACCGCCGGGCCTTCGAGCCCGAAGGTGTAAGCGACCCGGCCGGACGCGACACTGCCGGACGTCCCGGTGCCCAGGTAGCCCTCGGCGCCGGCCGGAACGGTGTGCAGCAGCGCGGAATAGTCGTTGTACATCACGCCGGCGAACACGCCGGTGCGGCTGCCGCGGACCGCGTGCGGGTCGATGCCGGCGCGCTCGAACGCCTCCCACGACGTCTCCAGCAGCAGCCGCTGCTGCGGGTCCATGGTCAGCGCCTCGCGCGGGCTGATCCCGAAGAACGCCGGGTCGAACTGGTCGGCGTCGTGCAGGAACCCGCCGTGGCGGGTGTAGCTCGTGCCGGCTTGGCCGCGGTCCTCGGCGTAGAGCGAGGCGAGGTCCCAGCCGCGGTTGGCGGGGAACTCCGAGACGGCGTCGCCGCCGGTCTCGACCAGGCGCCACAGCTCCTCCGGCGAGCGGACGCCGCCGGGGTACCGGCAGGCCATCGCGACGATCGCGATCGGTTCGTCCACATGGGACGCCGCGGCCACGACCGTCTCCCGCTCCTGCGTGCCGAGCAGTTCGGCGGCAAGGAACGCGGCCAGGACCTCCGGGGTCGGGTAGTCGAAGACGAGCGTCGCGGGCAGCCGCAGCCCGGTGGCCGCGTTGAGGCGGTTGCGCAGCTCGATCGCGGTCAGCGAGTCGAAGCCGAGCTCGGTGAACGCGGTGCGCGCGCCGATCGCGTCCGGCGTGGCGTGGCCGAGCACCCCGGCGACCTCCGCACGGACGACGTCGAGCACCAGCGCGTCGCGGTCCTCGGCCGTCGCCAGCCGCGCCGCGAGGGAACCGGGCTCAGCGGCCGCAGCGGCGCGGCGGGCCGGAACCCGCACGAGGCCGCGCAGCAGCGGCTGCACCGTCCCGTTCGACGCCGCCTGCGTCCGGAGCACGTCGAGCACCAGCCGGACGGGCACGAGCTGGGCCTGGTCGGCGGCCAACCCGGCGTCGAAGAGCCGGAGACCGTCCTGAGTGGACAGCGCGGCGACCCCGGACGACTCCAGCCGGCGCAGGTCGGCCTCGTCGAGGGTGCCGCCCATGCCGCCGGTCTCGGCCCACAGGCCCCAGGCCAGCGACGTCGCGGGTTCGCCCAGCTCACGGCGGTGCGCCGCGAGCGCGTCGAGGTAGCTGTTGGCCGCGGCGTAGGCCGCCTGGCCCGCGCCGCCGAAGACGCCGGCGGCCGAGGAGAACAGGACGAACGCGTCGAGGTCTTCGGTCAGCTCGTGCAGGTTGCGCGCCGCGTCCGCCTTCGGGCGCAGCACTGCGGCGAGCCGTTCGGGGGTCAGCGAGCCGAGCACGCCGTCGTCGAGGACACCGGCGGTGTGCACGACGGCGGTCACCGGGTGTTCGGCAAGCAGCGCTTCGAGGGCGTCGCGGTCGGCGACGTCGCAGGCCGCGAACGTCACCTCGGCGCCCAGCTCCCGCAGCTCGGCACCCAGTCCGGTGTCGATGCCGCGGCGGCTGACGAGCAGCAGGTTCCGCACACCGTGCGCGGTCACCAGGTGCCGGGCGCACAGCGAACCGAGTGCGCCCGTGCCGCCGGTGATCAGGACGGTCCCGTCGGGCCGGAACGTCACCGGCGCACCCGGGGTCTCCACGGCCAAGCGCGGCGCGAGCACCTTGCCTTCGCGGATCGCCGTCTGCGGCTCGCCACTCCCGGCGGCCGCGAGGATGCGCGCGACGTCGGCGTCACCGGCGTCGACCAGCGTGAACCGGCCCGGGTTCTCGGTCTGGGCGGTGCGGATCAGGCCGATCGACGCGGCCGCGCCGAGGTCGGTGATCCGGTCGTCCGGACCGGCGGCAACCGCGCCGCGGGTGACCACGACCAGCGCGGACTCCGCGAACCGCTCGTCGGACAGCCATTCCTGGGCGAGCGCCAGAGTGCGGTCCACATCGGACACCTCGACCACGACGGCCGGCGGCACCTCGGTCAGCTCGGCGAGATCGGCCACCACGGCGTAAGTCGCCGGATCCGGCTCAGCACCGGCAGCGACGGCCGTCCAGTCCACTTTGTACAGCGGCAGGTGGTCCCCGGCGAGCTGCGCGGCCTGAATCGGGCGCAGGACCAGAGAATCGACACTCAGCACCGGCTGCCCGGCGGGATCGGTCGCCTCGATCGAGACGGCGTCGGTGCCCGCCGCAGTCAGCCGCACCCGCAGCGCGGACGCACCGGTGGCGTGCAGCGAGACCCCGGACCAGGAGAACGGGAGCCGGGCACCATCGGCGTCGAGGACGCCGAGGCCGATGCCGTGCAGAGCCGCGTCGAGCAGGGCCGGGTGCGCCCCGAAGCGCGACGACTCGACGTCGGCGTCGAGCGCGACCTCGGCGAACACCTCACCACCGCGGCGCCAAGCGGCCCGCAGGCCCTGGAACACCGGGCCGTAACCGAGACCGGTGGCGTAGAGCGCGTCGTAGAGGCCGGCAACGTCGACCGGTTCGGCCCCAGCGGGCGGCCACTCCCCATCGGACACTCGCGCCACGCTCTCCGGCACCAGGGTGCCGCTGGCGTTGCGAACCCACGGCTCGCCGCCGATGCGCGAGTGGACGGCCAGCGATCGGCGGTCGCCGAGGGCGGCACCGAGGGTCAGCTGCACCGTGACCTCGCCGTCGGCGGGCAGGATGATCGGCTGCTGCAGGGTCAGTTCTTCGATCCGGGCACACCCGAGGTCGGCGCCGGCCCGCAAGGCCAGCTCGACGAGCGCGGTGCCGGGCAGCACGATCGCGCCGTGCACCTGGTGTTCAGCCAGCCACGGCTGGGCAGCCACGGACAGCCGTCCGGTGAACAGCACACTGTCCACTTCGGCCAGTTCGACGGCCGCGCCGAGCAGCGGGTGCCCAGTGGCGACCAGGCCCGCGGCGGCGACGTCGGCGGCACTGACCGGGGCGTGCAGCCAGAACCAGCTGCGCTCGAAGGCGTAGGTGGGCAGATCGACACGGCGGGCGCCGTCGAACAGCGCCGCCCAGTCGACCGGGGAGCCGGTCGTGTGCGCCACGCCGAGCGCGACCACCGCGGTGTGTGCCTCGGGACGGCCCTTGCGCAGTGCCGGAACGAACGTCGCGTCGGGAACGATCTCCTGACCCAGCGCCGACAACACGCCGTCCGGCCCCAGCTCGACGAACGTCGTGACGCCCCGGGCCGCCGCCGCGCGGACGCCGTCGAGGAACCGGACGGCCTCACGCACGTGCCGCACCCAATAGTCCGCGTCGAACTCCGCGATCGGCGAACCGGTGACGTTCGAGATGATCGGTATAGCCGACTTACGGTATGACAGAGACTCCGCTACACCGCGGAACTCGGCCAGCATCGGGTCCATCAGCGGCGAGTGGAACGCGTGGCTCACGACCAGCCGCTTCGTCTTGCGGCCCAGGTCGGCGAAGTGCGCCGCCACGGCCAGCACCGCGTCCTCATCACCCGAGATGACCGTCGATGACGGGCCATTCAGCGCGGCGACGGTCACACGGTCTGACAGATATACCGAGACCTCGTCCTCGGTCGCGTCCAGAGCCACCATCGCGCCACCCGTCGGCAGCGCCTGCATCAGACGACCTCGCGCCGACACCAGCTTCACCGCGTCCGGCAGCGACAGGACGCCCGCGACGTGCGCCGCGGCCAGCTCGCCGATCGAGTGGCCGACCAGCACGTCCGGCCGCAGGCCCCACGACTCGTAGAGCCGGAACAGCGCCACTTCCAGCGCGAACAGCGCCGCTTGCGTGTACTGGGTCTGGTCGACGTCCCCGTCGAGGTCCAGCCCGGCGGCGATCTCGTCGAACGCCGTCGCGAACACCGGGTAGGCCGCGTACAGCTCCCGGCCCATCCCGGCCCGCTGGCTGCCCTGGCCGGTGAACAGGAACCCCAGCCCACCGCCGGCCACGGCACCGGACTCACCGCGCGCGACCGCTTCCAGCCCGGCACGCAGCTCGGCGACGTCCGCACCGGTCACGACCGCGCGGTGCGCGAAGCGGACCCGTCCGGTCGCCAGCGAGAAGCCGACGTCGGCAGGATTCTCCTCGGCAAGGAAGTCCAACAGCCTCGAGGCCTGGCCGCGCAGCGCCTCGGGCGTCTTGGCCGAGAGCACCCACGGCACCACCGGCATCGACGCCGGCGCGACAACCGGAGAAGGCTCCGGGTACTGCTCGATGATCGTGTGCGCGTTGGTCCCGCTGACGCCGAACGACGACACCGCCGCACGACGCGGCCGGCCCGTCTCGGGCCACGGCCGCTGCTCGGTCAGCAGCTCCACCGCGCCGGACGCCCAGTCCACGTGCGGGGTCGGCTCGTCGACGTGCAGCGTGCGCGGGAGGACGCCGTGGCGCATCGCCATGACGACCTTGATGATCCCGCCGACACCGGCCGCGGCCTGCGTGTGCCCGACGTTCGACTTGAACGACCCGAGCCACAGCGGCTCGCCGGTGCGCTCGGCACCGTAGGTCGCCAGCAGGGCCTGCGCCTCGATCGGGTCGCCCAGCGTGGTGCCGGTGCCGTGCGCCTCGACGACGTCCACATCGGACGGTGCGAGCCGCGCTTCGGCCAGCGCCTGCCGGATCACGGTCTGCTGTGCGGGCCCGCTCGGCGCGGTGAGGCCGTTGGACGCGCCGTCGGAGTTCAGCGCCGAGCCGCGGACGACGGCGAGCACCGGGTGCCCGTTGCGGCGCGCGTCGGACAGCTTCTCCAGCAGCAGCATGCCCGCGCCCTCGGACCAGCCGGTGCCGTCGGCCGCGGCGGCGAACGACTTGCACCGGCCGTCGAACGACAGCCCGCGCTGCTTGCTGAACTCGACGAACGCCCCCGGCGTCGACATCACGGTGACCCCGCCGGCCAGCGCCAGTTCGCACTCGCCCGAGCGCAGCGCCTTGGCCGCCCAGTGCAGCGCGACCAGCGACGACGAGCACGCGGTGTCCACCGTGACCGCCGGGCCTTCGAGACCGAAGGTGTAGGCGACGCGGCCGGACGCGATGCTGCTCGACCCACCGGTGCCGAGGTAGCCCTCGACGCCGGGCGGGGTCGTGTGCAGCCGCGACGCGTAGTCGTGGTACATCACGCCGGCGAACACGCCGGTCCGCGTGCCGCGCACGGACTCCGCCGGGATCCCGGCGCGCTCGAACGCCTCCCACGATGTCTCCAGGAGCAACCGCTGCTGCGGATCCATCGCCAGCGCCTCACGCGGGCTGATCCCGAAGAAGGCCGGATCGAATTCGCCCGCGTTGTGCAGGAAACCGCCTTCTCGGACGTAGGACGTGCCCGACGAATCCGGGTCGACGTCGTGCAGCGCGTCGAGGTTCCAGCCGCGGTCGCCGGGGAACGGCGAGATGCCGTCGCCGCCGTCGAGCACCAGCCGCCACAGGTCTTCCGGGCTGGCGATGCCGCCGGGGTAGCGGCAGCTCATCGCCACGATCGCGATCGGCTCGTCGCTGCCGGACGTCGTCACGGCGACGCGTGCGCGGCTTGGGCCGCCGGTCAGCTCGCCGCCGAGGTACCCGGCGACCTTGGCCGGGTTCGGGTGGTCGAACACCAGTGTCGCGGGCAGCCGCAGGCCGGTCGCGGCGGCGATGCGATTGCGCAGGTCGACCGCGGTGAGGGAGTCGAACCCGAGGTCCTTGAACGCCCGGCCCGGCTCGATCTCGCCCGCATGGGCGTGCCCGAGGGCCAGCGCGACCTGCGTCCGGACCAGGTCCAGTAGCGCGGTGTCGCGGTCGGCCGGGGACAGCTCGGCGATCCGCGAGCCCAGCGTCGAGGCGGCCGCGGCGGTGTCCACCATGCGGCGGACGGGCACGCCGGCCAGCCCACGCATGATCGGCGCGAGCGCGCCCGTGGACGCCTCGGCCCGCAGCACGGCGGGATCGATCCGCATCGGCACGAGCACGGCGTCCGATGTGGACAGCGCGGTATCGAACAGTTCGGTGCCCTGCTCGGCAGAAAGCGCTAACACGCCGGCGCGGTTCATCCGGGCGCGGTCGGCGTCGTCCAGCGACGCGGCCATGCTGCCGCCCGCCGCCCACAGGCCCCAGGCCAGCGACGTCGCGGTGAGGCCCTGGGCGCGGCGGTGCGCGGCGAGGGCGTCGAGGAAGGTGTTGGCGGCCGCGTAGTTGGCCTGCCCGGCGCTGCCGGTGATGCCGGACGCGGACGAGAACAGGACGAACGCGCGCAGGTCGGCGTCCGCGGTCAGCTCGTGCAGGTTCAGCGCGGCGGCCGCCTTCGGGCGGGCCACCGTCGCGAGCCGCTCCGGGGTGAGCGCCGAGATCACGCCGTCGTCGAGCACCCCGGCGGTGTGCACGACCGCGGTCAGCGGGTGCGCGGCCGGGATGCCCGCCAGCACCGCGGCGAGGGCGTCGCGGTCCGCGACGTCGCAGGCCGCGAAGGTGACGCGGTCCCCCAGTTCGGCGGCCAGCTCGGCCGCGCCGTCGGCGTCGGCGCCGCGGCGGCTGAGCAGCAGCAGGTGCCGGACGCTGTGACGCTCGGCGAGGTGCCGGGCGAACAGCTTGCCGAGCGCGCCGGTGCCGCCGGTGATCAGGACCGTGCCGTCCGGGTCCAGGTCGGACGGCGTTTCGTCCGCCCGGGCGACCCGCGCCAGACGTGGGGCGAGAATGGCGCCGTCACGGATGGCGGTCTGCGGCTCGCCGGTGGCGGCCGCCGCGACCAGGTCGCCGATGCCCGCGGCCGCGTCCAGGTCGACCAGGAAGAACCGGCCGGGGTTCTCCGACTGCGCGGACCGGACCAGGCCCCAGACCGGTGCCGCGGCCAAGTCGGCCACGCCGGTCTCGTCGACCGGTACCGCGCCCCGCGTGGCCACGACCAGCGCGGACTCGTCGAACCGCGAATCGGACAAGAACTCCTGGAGCACGGCCAGTGCCCGCTCCGCCGCGTCGTCTCCGGCGAACCCGGCGACGACCACCTCGGGCACGTCGTCGCCCAGCTCGGCGGCGCCGTCGAGGCCCAGCTCGTCCGGGCCGGCCAGGACGTACTCGTGCCGCGCCGGGGTGGCCGGGACGGCGGTCCAGTCGACGCGGAACAGGCTGTCGTGGCCCCGGGTCCGGGCGGCCGCGATCTGCTCGGCCGACACCGGCCGCAGGACCAGGGACCCGATCGAGGCGACCGGACGACCTTCGGCGTCGGCCAGGGTGAGTGCGACGGCGTCGGTCCCGGCCCGGCTCAGCCGGACCCGCAGTGCGGACGCACCGGTGGCGTGCAGCCGGACGTCGGTCCACGCGAAGGGCAGGCTGCCGCCGCCGGTCTCGGTGAGGAAGCGGCCCAGGCCGACCGCGTGCAGGGCGCTGTCGAGCAACGCCGGGTGCAGCCCGAACGGCGCGGCGTCCGTGCCGGCGGGTAGCGCGACCTCGGCGAACACATCGTCGCCGCGCCGCCAGGCCGTGGTCAGGCCGCGGAAGACCGGGCCGTAGCCGAAACCGCGCTCGACGGTCCGGTCGTAGAAGCCGGTCAGGTCGACCTGCTCCGCGTCGGCCGGGGGCCACTCGGTGAGTCCGTCCTGAGTGGACTGATTCGCGGTAGCCAGAACGCCGGAGGCGTGGAGGGTCCAGGGCTCGTCGTCGAGTCGCGAGTGGACGGTCAGACTGCGGCGGCCGTCGTGGTCCGGCGCGCCGAGGGCGAGCTGGACGGCGACGCCGCCGGTCTCCGGCAGCACCAGCGGGGCCTGCAGGGTCAGCTCTTCGAGGTGGTCGCAGCCGGCCTGGTCACCGGCGCGGACGGCCAGCTCGACGAACGCGGTGCCGGGCAGCACGGCCGGGCCGGACACCCGGTGCTCGGCCAGCCACGGGTGCGAACGCAGGGAAAGCCGGCCGGTGAAGAGGAAGCCGTCGCCGTCGGCCAGCCCGACGGCGGCCCCCAGCAGCGGGTGCTCGACGGCGTTCAGCCCGGCCGAGGTGAGGTCGCCGGGGCCGGAGGTGGCGAGTTCTGGCCAGTACACGGACCGCTGGAAGGGGTAGGTGGGCAGCTCGACGCGGCGGCCATCGGGCAGCAGCGCGGCCCAGTCCGGAACCGGGCCACGCACGTGGACTTCGGCCAGCGCGGTCAGCAGGGTGCGCTCCTCCGGCCGGTCCGCGCGCAGCACCGAGCTGAAGGAGGCGTCATCGGCACAGTCGGCGCCCATCGCCGACAGCACGGCGTCGGGACCCAGCTCGAGGAACGTGTCGACCTCGTTCGCGCACAGAGTGCGGATGCCGTCGAGGAACCGGACGGCCTCACGGACGTGGCGGACCCAGTAGTCCGCGTCGAACGACGTGACCAGCTCACCGGTGACGTTCGAGACGATGGGGACAACCGGCTGACCGTAGGACAGCGACTCGGCCACCCTGCGGAACTCGTCGAGCATCGGGTCCATCAGCGGCGAGTGGAACGCGTGGCTCACGGTGAGCCGCTTCGTCTTGCGGTCGGCGAACTGCTCCGCGACCGCCAGCACCGCGTCTTCGTCACCCGAGACGACGGTCGAGTTCGGGCCGTTCAGCGCGGCTATGGCCACCCGGTCCGAGAGGTGTGGCGTGATCTCGTCCTCGGTCGCTTGGATCGCCACCATCGCACCACCCGACGGCAGCGCCTGCATCAGCCGGCCCCGCGCGGCAACCAGCTCGGCGGCGTCGGCCAGGGACAGCACCCCGGCCACGTGCGCGGCGGCCAGCTCACCGACCGAGTGGCCGAGCAGGAACCGCGGCCGCAGCCCGAGGTGGGTGACCAGGCGGTAGAGCGCGACCTCGACGGCGAACAGCGCCGGTTGGGTGTAGCGCGTCTGGTCCAGCAGCTCGGCGTCATTCAGGACTGTCGCCAGCGGCCGGTCGAGGTGGACGTCCAGCGCGGCGCAGACCTCGTCGAACGCGGCCGCGTAGACCGGCTGGGTCCGGTACAGCTCGGCACCCGCGCCGACGCGCTGGCTGCCCTGGCCGGTGAACAGGAACGCGAGCTTGCCGTCGGACACCGTGCCGCGGACCTGGCCGGGACGCTCGGTGTCCGCAGCGAGCGCGGACAGCGCGTCGGCGAACCCGGCGCGGTCCGCCTCGATCAGCACCGCCCGGTGCTCGTGGGCGGTCCGGGTGACGGCCAGCGAGTGGCCGAGGTCGTCGAGACGGACGTCCGTGGCCAGCTGCCCGCGCAGCGACGCGGCGAGTTCGCGCAGGGCCGCGCCACTGCGCGCGGAGAGCACCCACGAACGCAGCTTCGGGGCTTCCGCCGGCCGGGCAGCGGCCGGTTCGGGCAACGGCGCCTGCTCCAGCACGACGTGCGCGTTCGTCCCGCTCATCCCGAACGACGAGACCGCCGCCCGGCGCGGCGCCCCGGTCTCCGGCCACGGCCGCGCCTCGGTGAGCAGCTCGACCTCGCCCGCCGTCCAGTCCACTTTGGACGAAGGCGCGTCGACGTGCAGCGTCTTCGGCAGCAGACCGTGCTGCATCGCCTGCACCATCTTGATCACGCCGGCGATGCCCGACGCGGACTGAGCGTGGCCGATGTTCGCCTTGAGCGAGCCGAGCCACAGCGGCCGTCCCACGGGCCGGTTCCGGCCGTAGGTGGCCAGCAGCGCCTGCGCCTCGATCGGGTCGCCCAGCGCGGTGCCGGTGCCGTGCGCCTCGACGGCGTCCACATCGGACAGTGCCAGCCCGGCGGCGGTGACGGCCTGCCGGATCACCCTCTGCTGCGCGGGGCCGTTGGGGGCGGTCAGGCCGTTGGACGCGCCGTCGGAGTTGACCGCCGAGCCGCGGACGACCGCGAGCACCGGATGGCCGTTGCGCTGCGCGTCGGACAGCCGTTCCAGCAGCAGGACGCCGACGCCTTCACCCCAGTTGGTGCCGTCGGCGGCCTCGGCGAACGCCTTGCAACGGCCGTCGACGGCCAGCCCGCGCTGGCGCGAGAACTCCACGAACGCGCCCGGCGTCGACATCACCGCGACGCCGCTCGCCATCGCCAGGCCGCACTCGCCGTTGCGCAGGGCCTGCACGGCCAGGTGCAGCGACACGAGACCGGACGAGCAGGCAGTGTCCACAGTGACCGCCGGCCCCTCCAGACCGAGGGTGTAGGCGATCCGGCCGGAGACGACGCTGGCCGCGTTGCCGGTACCGAGGTGACCCTCCATGCCGTCGCGCGCCAGCAGCAGGAGCGTCGCGTAATCCTGCATGTTGGTGCCCGCGAACACGCCGGTCTTGCTGCCGCGCAACGACTCCGGGTCGATCCCGGCGCGCTCGAGGACCTCCCACGACGTCTCCAGCAGCAGCCGCTGCTGCGGGTCCATCGCCAGCGCCTCGCGCGGGCTGATGCCGAAGAACGCCGAATCGAACTCGGTGGCCCGGTCCAGGAAACCGCCTTCGCGGACGTAGCTGGTGCCCTGGTGGTCGGGGTCCTCGTCGTAGATCGCGTCGAGGTCCCAGCCGCGGTCGCCGGGGAACGGCGTGATCGCGTCGGCCTCGTCGACCGCGACCCGCCACAGCGCCTCGGGCGTGTCGACACCGCCGGCGTACCGGCAGCTCATCGCCACGACCGCGATCGGCTCGGTGTCGGACGACTCGGCCGCGGCCAGGCGCTGCCGGGTCTCGTGCAGATCCGCGGTGACCTTCTTGAGGTAGGTCACCAGTTTTTCTTCGGTCGCCATGTCAGGCCTGCCCCTCATTCCCCAGTGGACGGTTCGTGCCCGTCATGACATCCCCAGCTCGTTGTCGATGAATTCGAGGAGTTCGTCCGCGCTCGCGTCGCTCAGCTGCTGCGCGGCGGTCACCTTCGGCTCGGCGGCGCGGCGGTCGTTCCAGCGCGCCAGCACCGCCTGCAGCCGGGCGGCGACCGCGCCGTGCAGATCGTCCACTCCGGACGGAACGTCGGCGGTGGCCAACGCCGTCTCCAGGCGTTCCAGCTCGTCCAGCAGCGACGCGCCGGTGTCCGGGGCCAGCCCGGCCAGCAGGTGCGCGGCCAGCGCCGACGGCGTCGGGTAGTCGAAGACCAGCGTCGCCGGCAACCGCAGCCCGGAGGCGGTGGCGAGCCGGTCGCGCAGTTCGACCGCGGTCAGCGAGTCGAACCCGAGCTCACGGAAGGCCCGGTTCGGGCCGACCTGCTCGACGCCGTCGGCGTGGCCCAGCACGGCCGCGGCCTCCCGCCGGATCGCCCCGGTCAGCGCGTCTTGGCGCTCGGACGCCGGAGCGTCCGCGAGCAACCGGCTGAAAGCGGTTTCGCCGACGACGACCGGTTCTTCCGCCGGGGCCATGGCTTTCGCCGCCTCCGGCACACCGGTCAGCAGCGGCCGCGCCCGGCTCACCGAGAACGCCGGGGCGAACCGCGCCCAGTCAACGTCGGCGACGGTGAGCTGCGGGTCGCCGTCCGCGAGGGCCTGGCCGAGCGCGGTGATCGCCGCGTCCGGCGCGATCGCGGGCAGGCCGCGGCGGCGGAGGTGCTCTTCGGGTGCGCCCTGCGCCATGCCGCCGTCGGCCCACGGGCCCCACGAAACGGCGGTGGCCGCCAGGCCCCGGGCGTGCCGGGACGCGGCGAGCGCGTCGAGGCTCGCGTTGGCCGCCGCGTAGGCCGGCTGGCCGCCGCTGCCCCAGATCCCCGAGATCGAGGAGAACAGCACGAACGCGTCGAGCGGGGTGTCGCCGAGCAGCTCGTCCAGGTGCCGCGCGCCGGCCACCTTCCCGGCCAGGACCTGCGCGAACAGCGCCGGCGTGACCTCGGGCAGCGGCACCGGGACGTCCAGCCCGGCGGCGTGCACGACGGCGTTGGGCGGGTACTCGGCGACCAGCTTCGCCACGGCGTCGCGGTCGGCGACGTCGCAGGCGACCACGCTCACCCGGGCGCCCAGCTCGGTGAGCCCGGCGGTCAGTTCGGCGGCGCCGGGCGCGTCCGCGCCCCGGCGGCTGGTCAGGACCAGGTGCTCGGCGCCGCTCTTCGCCAGCCACAGCGCGACCCGGGCACCGAGGGCGCCGGTGCCGCCGGTGACCAGCACCGTGCCGCGCGGGTTCCAGGTACCGGTGCCGGTGCGCGGCCGCCGTTCCAGCCGGCGGGCCAGCGTCCCGGACGACCGGATCACGACCTGGTCCTCCCCGTCGCGATCGCCTGCGAGCACCGCGGCCAGGCGGGTCGCCGCGCGCTCGTCGAACCGCTCGGGGATGTCGACCAGACCGCCCCAGCGCTGCGGGTACTCCAGTGCGACGACCCGGCCGAGGCCCCAGACCTGCGCCGGTTCCGGCCGGTCGACGCCGTCGCGGGTGACAATCCACAAGGGAGCGTCGAGTCCGATTTCGGCCAGGGCCTGGACGAGCGTGACCGTGCCGGCCACCGCTGTGGGCAGCACCGGGTGTTCCGAGTGCGCACCCTCGGCGGTACCCAGCAGCGAAAGCACCCCGGCGAAGTCGTGCCCGGCGGTGGCGAGCAGCAACTGGTCCGCGAATGCCCCGTGCGGGTCGACGTCGACGCCGACGACCTTCGCGCCGTGCGTCTCCAGCGCGTCGGTGACCGAGGTGGTGCGCTCGCCGACGACCAGCCACGTCCCCTTCAGCACCGGCGACGCGGTGGTCTCGAACGGGACCCAGCGGACGCCGTAGCGCCAAGAGTCCACGATGGACTGCTCTCGACGGCCTTCGTGCCACTCGGACAACGCGGGCAGCGCTTCTTGCAGCGCGTCCGCGGGGAACCCCGGCAGTGTCGACAAGTCACCCTGGCGCACGGCCGTCCAGAACTCGTCGTCGCCCGCGGAAGCCTTTTCCGGAGCGGGCGCGGCCGTGGGCCAGAAGCGGGCGTGCTGGAACGGGTAGGTCGGGAGGTCGACCCGGCGCGGCGTGGTGCCGGCGAAGACGACGTCCCAGTCCGGGGCGAACCCGCGGACGTAGAGCCGGGCCAGGGCGGCGGCGAACGCGTCGGCTTCGGGCCGGTCGCCGCGCAGGGCCGGCGTCACGACCGGGTCCTCGGTCACGCCGGTGAACGACTCGGCGGCCATCGCGCTGAGCACGCCGTCCGGGCCGATCTCGGTGAACGTCGTCGCGCCGGCCGTCTCCAGGGTGCGGACCGCGTCCGCGAACCGCACGGCCTCGCGGACCTGGCCGACCCAGTAGTCCGCGCCGAGTTCGGTCGCCGGCTCACCGGTCACTGTGGACACCAGCGGGATCCGCGGCGGTGCGAAGGTGACGCGTTCGGCGACGGCCCGGAACTCCGCCAGCATCGGGTCCATCCGCGGTGAGTGGAAGGCGTGGCTGACGGTGAGCCGCCGGGTCTTGCGCCCGGTGGCGCCGAACCCGGCGGCCAGGTCGAGCACAGCCTGCTCGTCGCCGGACACGACTGTCGCTTGTGGACCGTTGACCGCGGCGATCGCGACGCCGCCGGTGAGCAGCGGCACGACCTCGTCCTCGCTCGCCTGGATCGCGACCATCGCGCCACCGGACGGCAGGGCCTGCATCAGCCTGCCGCGGGCCGCCACCAGCGCGGCCGCGTCGGCGAGGTCGAACACCCCGGCGACGTGCGCGGCGGCCAGTTCGCCGATGGAGTGCCCGGCGACGAAGCCGGGCGTCACGCCGAAGCTTTCCAGGAGCCGGTACAGCGCGACTTCGAGGGCGAACAGCGCGGGCTGGGTGTAGCCGGTGTGGTCGAGCAGCGCCGCGTCGTCCGAGCCGGGCGCGGCGAAGACGACCGTCCGCAGTGGACGTTCCAGGTGCTGGTCGAGGTGCGCGCAGACGGCGTCGAACGCGGTCGCGAACGCCGGGTGCGCCGCGTACAGCTCCCGGCCCATCCCGGCGCGCTGCGCACCCTGCCCGGTGAACAGGAACGCCAGCGCCCCGTTGCCGACCGTGCCTTCGACGAGACCGGGCGCGGCCGCACCGGCGGCGAGCGCGGCCAGCGCGGCCAGCCGCGTCTCCTGGTCCGGTGCGACGATCATCGCGCGGTGCTCGTGCGCGCCGCGCCGGGTGGCGAGGGCGTGCGCGAGGTCCAGCGGATCGACGTCGGCGGCCAGTTCGGCAGCCCTGGCTCGCAGCGCCGGGGCACTGCGAGCGGACAGCACCCAGGGCAGGAGCGCTGGCCGCGTCTCCGAGCCAGTGGCCTCCTGCGTTTCGGGGGCCTGTTCGAGGATGATGTGGGCGTTGGTGCCGCTCATGCCGAACGACGACACCCCGGCGCGCCTTGGGCGATCCACCGACGGCCAGTCACGGGCCTCGGTCAGCAGCTCGACGGCACCGGCGTTCCAGTCCACTTGGGACGACGGCGCGTCGACGTGCAGCGTCTTCGGCAAGAGACCGTGCTGCATCGCCTGAACCATCTTGATGATGCCGCCGACGCCCGCGGCCGCTTGCGTGTGTCCGATGTTGGACTTCAACGACCCGAGCAGCAACGGCGTCTCGCGGTCCTGGCCGTAGGTGGCCAGCAGCGCCTGCGTCTCGATCGGGTCACCCAGCGTTGTGCCGGTGCCGTGGCCCTCGACCGCGTCGACGTCCGAAGTGGACAGACCGGCGCTGGTCAGCGCCTGGCGGATCACGCGTTGCTGCGCGGGTCCGTTGGGCGCGGTCAGGCCGTTGGACGCGCCGTCCTGGTTGATCGCACTCCCCCGCACGATCGCCAGGACCGGGTGGCCGTTGCGCTGCGCGTCGGACAACCGCTCCAGCAGGAGCATGCCGACGCCTTCACCCCAGCCCGTGCCGTCGGCGGCGTCGGCGAAGGCCTTGCAGCGGCCGTCCGCCGACAGCGCGCGCTGCCGCGAGAACTCGATGAACGTGCCCGGGGTCGCCATGACCAGGACACCGCCGGCCAGTGCGAGTTCGCACTCGCCCTGCCGCAGCGCCTGGGCCGCGAGGTGCACCGCGACCAGCGACGACGAGCACGCCGTGTCGACCGTCAGCGCCGGGCCCTCCAGGCCGAACGTGTAGGACAGCCGCCCGGAGACGACGCTCGCCGCGTTGCTGGTGGCGACGTACCCCTCGGTGTTCTCCGCCGCGCCGAACAGCAGCGCCGCGTAGTCCTGGCTGTTGGTGCCGGCGAACACGCCGGTCCGGCTGCCGCGGAACGCCTCGGGCGGGATGCCCGCGCGCTCGAACGCCTCCCACGACGTCTCCAGCAGCAGCCGCTGCTGCGGGTCCATGGCCAGTGCTTCACGCGGGCTGATGCCGAAGAACGCCGGATCGAAGTCCGCCGCGCCGTTCAGGAAGCCGCCTTCCTTGGCGTAGCTCGTCCCGGGTGCTTCCTGGCTCGGGTCGTATAGCGTGCCGAGGTCCCAGCCACGGTCGGCGGGGAACTCGGAGACGGCGTCGACGCCGTCGGCGACCAGGTGCCACAGGTCTTCCGGCGACCGCACGCCACCGGGGTAACGGCAGCTCATCGCCACGATGGCGATCGGGTCGTCGTCCACAGTGGACACGGCTTCCACGAGGGTGGTCGCCGTGTCGCCGACCAGATCCGCCCGCAGGCTCGCGGCCAGCGCGGTGGAGTTCGGGTGGTCGAAGACGAGAGTCGCAGGCAGCCGGACACCGGTCGCGGTCGCGAGCCGGTTGCGGAGTTCGACGGCGGTGAGCGAGTCGAACCCGAGGTCCTTGAACGCCCGGCCGGACTCGATCGCCGTGGCGCTGTCGTGGCCCAGCACCGCGGCCGCCTCGGCCCGGACCAGCGCGACGAGCGTCCGGTCCTGTTCGGCGCGGCCCATGCCGGCCAGCCGGGTGCGGAACGTGTCGTCGCCGGGCACCGGCCCGGCCTCGGCCGCGGCGAGGGCGGCCCGGGCCTCGGGCACGCCGTCGAGCAGCGGACGCGGGCGGACCGAGGCGAACGACGGCGCGAACCGCGTCCAGTCCACATCGGCCACGACCACGGCCGGATCCTGGTTCACCGCCTGGGCGAGCGCGGCGATCGCCGTCTCCGGCCGCATCGGCGTGACACCGCGGCGGCGCAGGTGGGCCGTCGCGTCACCGCGTGAGGCCATGCCGCCACCGGCCCACGGTCCCCAGGCGACGGCCGTGGCCGGCAGCCCGCGGTCGCGGCGTGACTGGGCGAGCGCGTCCAGGTAGGCGTTGGCGGCCGAGTAGGCGGCCTGCCCGCCCGCGCCCCACACGCCGGAGATCGAGGAGAAGAGGACGAACGCGTCCACGTCCCCGGCGAGGCTGTCCAGGTGGGCCGCGCCGAGGACCTTCGCAGACAGCACGTCGGCGAACGCCTCGGTGTCCACAGTGGTCAGATCGGTCGGCAAGTCGACACCTGCGGTGTGCACCACGGCGTCCACCGGGTGCTCGGCCAGCAGGGTCTTCACGGCGTCGCGGTCGGCGACGTCGCAGGCGGCGATCACGACGTCCACACCGGACTCGGCGAGTTCGTCGCGCAGCTGCGCGGCACCCGGCGCGTCGAGGCCGCGGCGGCTGGTCAGCACCAGCCGCTCGGCGCCGTTCCCGGCCGCCCAGCGGGCGACTTCCGCGCCCAGCGCACCGGTACCACCGGTGATCAGGACGGTCCCGCCCGGCGTCCACGACGTGGTGGCCGCCGGTCGCGGCGCCCGGACGAGGCGGCGCACGTAGACGCCGGAGCCGCGGACGGCGACCTGGTCCTCGTTGCCGCCGGTGAGGATCGCGGTGAGGCGGGCGCCGGTGCGCTCGTCGAAGTCCTCGGGCAGGTCGATCAGCCCGCCCCAGCGCTGGGGCAGTTCGAGCGCGGCGACGCGGCCGAGGCCCCAGACCATCGCCTGGGCCGCGTTGCGCAGTCGGTCGGCCCGGCCGGTCGACACAGCGCCGCTGGTGAGGACCCACAGCGGGGCGTCGACGCCTGCCTGGATCGCGGTCAGAGCAGCCTTCACGCTGCCCGGCATTGCGAGGTCACCGTCGTCCTCGGTCAGCACGGCCAGCACGCCCGCCACCTCGCCGACGCCGGCGAGCTGCGCGGCGAGAGTCTCGTCCAGGGTGATCCGGACGACGTCCGCACCGGCCCTGGTCACAGCGTCGGACACGGCGGTGTCGCCGTCGGAGACCAGCCAGGTGCCGGACAGCGTGGGCTCGCCGAGGTCCGTCCAGGGCTGCCAGGTCGTCCGGTAGCGCCAGCCGTCCACTGTGGACTCGGTGTGCTGCTGCCGTCGCCACGCCGACAGAGCGGGCAGGACTTCGCTGAACGGCTCGTCGCCGGTGAGGGCGAGGGCGCCGGTGAGGCGGCCGAGGTCGGCGTTCTCCACCGCGGTCCAGAACTCGCGCTCGGCTTCGGTCCCGGCCACCGGCTCGGCCGACGCCGCGGCCTCGGGCCAGAACCGACGGCGCCGGAACGCGTAGGTCGGCAGATCGACGTGGCCGCCACGGCCCCCGGCCACCGCCGTCCAGTCCGGCGAAACACCGTGGACGTGCGCGGTGGCGACGGCCGCGATGAGCGTGTCCTCCTCGGGCCGGTCACCCCGCAACGCCGGGGCGAACACCCCGCCGGCTACGCAGTCCTGGGCGAGTGCGGTCAGCACGCCGTCCGGGCCCAGCTCGAGGTACGTCGTGACCCCGGCCGCTTCGAGGGTCCGCATGCCGTCGACGAATCGCACGGCCTCGCGCACGTGCCGCACCCAGTACTCCGGGTCGGTCACCTCACCGGCGACGATCGGGATCCGCGGCGTGGCGAACGTCAGGGATCGGGCGACCGCACGGAACTCGTCCAGCATCGGGTCCATGAGCGGCGAGTGGAACGCGTGGCTGACCGTGAGGCGCTTGGTCTTGCGGTCTGCGAAGTGCGCCACCACAGCAAGCACCTCGGACTCGTCGCCGGAGATCACCGTCGAGGTCGGGCCGTTCAGGGCGGCGATGGTCACACGGTCAGACAGATATACCGAAACCTCGTCCTCGGTAGCCTGGATCGCGACCATCGCGCCACCGGTCGGCAGCGCCTGCATCAGGCGGCCCCGCGCGGCGACCAGCGTCACCGCGTCGGCCAGGGACAGCACACCAGAGACGTGGGCTGCGGCCAGCTCGCCGATCGAGTGGCCCACCAGGAAGTCCGGTCGCAGGCCCCAGTGCTCCAGCAACCGGAACAGGGCCACCTCGACCGCGAACAGCGCGGCCTGAGTGTAGACGGTCTGGTCGAGCAGAGCCGAGTCTTCGAAGATGACCGTCCGGAGTGGACGGTCGAGGTGCGTGTCGAACTCAGCGCACACCGCGTCCAGGGCGTCGGCTAAGACGGGGAACGCCGAGTACAGCTCTCGGCCCATCCCCGCTCGCTGACTCCCCTGGCCGGTGAACAGGAACGCCAGCCGGCCACCGGTCGCCGTGCCGGTGACGGCTCCGGCTTCACCGCTGCCGAGGGCGCCGAGGGCGGCCCGCAGTTCGTCGCGGCCGGTGGCCAGGAGCGCGGCGCGGGCGGGCAGCGCGGCCCGGGTGGTCGCCGACGCGACGGCCAGCTCGGCCGGCGTCACGTGCGGAGCGGCGTCCCAGTGCGCGAGCAACTGCCGGGCCTGCGCCCGGACGGCCTCGGCGTCGGTGCCCGACACCAGCAGCGGCACCCGGCCGATCGCCCGAGATTCCGGCGCGAAGTCCGGCGCCTGCTCGATGACGGCGTGCGCGTTGGTGCCGCTCATGCCGAACGACGACACCGCAGCTCGCCGCGGCCGATCGACCAAAGGCCAGTCGTGCGCCTCGGTCAGCAGCGACACCGCACCCGCGGTCCAGTCGACGTGCGGCGACGGCTCGTCGACGTGCAGCGTCTTCGGCAGCACGCCGTGACGCATCGCCTGGACCATCTTGATGATCCCGCCAACGCCAGCGGCCGCCTGCGTGTGGCCGATGTTGGACTTCAGCGAACCCAGCAACAAAGGCTCGGACCGGTCCTGCCCGTAGGTCGCGAGCAGTGCCTGGGCCTCGATCGGGTCGCCGAGCACCGTGCCGGTGCCGTGGGCCTCGACGGCGTCGACGTCCGAAGCAGCCAGACCGGCGTTGGCCAGCGCCTGCCGGATGACGCGCTGCTGGGCCGGGCCGCTGGGGGCGGTGAGGCCGTTGGACGCGCCGTCCTGGTTGATCGCGGTCCCGCGCACCAGCGCGAGCACCGGGTGGCCGTGGCGGCGCGCGTCGGACAGCCGCTCCAGCAGCAGCATGCCGGCGCCTTCGCCCCAGCCCGTGCCGTCGGCGGCCGCGGCGAACGCCTTGCAGCGGCCGTCCGGCGCGAGGCCCCGCTGCCGTGAGAACTCGACGAACGTGCCCGGGGTGGCCATCACCAGCGCCCCGCCGGCCAGGGCCAGCGAGCACTCGCCGTTGCGCAGGGCCTGCGCCGCGAGGTGCAGCGCCACCAGCGAAGACGAGCAGGCCGTGTCGACCGTGACGGCCGGGCCTTCGAGGCCGAAGGTGTAGGCGAGCCGGCCCGAGACGACGCTGGCGGAGTTGCCGGTCGCGACGTGCCCCTCGGCGCCCTGCGGCGCGGTCATCAGCAGCGCCGCGTAGTCCTGGCTGTTGGTGCCGGCGAAGACGCCGACCTCGGTGCCGCGCACCGCCTTCGGGTCGATGCCGGCGCGTTCGAACGCCTCCCAGGTGATCTCCAGCAGCAGCCGCTGCTGCGGGTCCATGCCGAGCGCTTCGCGCGGCGAGATGCCGAAGAAGTCGGCGTCGAACTCGGCCACGTCGTGTAAGAAGCCGCCTTCGCGGGCGTAAGACGTGCCTTCGCTCTCGGGGTCCGGGTCGTACAGCGCGTCGAGGTTCCAGCCGCGGTCGCCGGGCATTTCGGACACCGCGTCGCGGCCGTCGGCCACCAGCCGCCAGAGGTCCTCCGGCGAGCGGACGCCCCCGGGGTACCGGCAGCTCATGGCCACGATCGCGATCGGGTCGTCGGCGTCGCGCACGGTGCTGACCGCGGCCCGCGCAACGGCTTCCCCACCGAGCAGCAGCGTGACGAGGTGCGTGGTCAGGACGGCCGGCGTCGGGTGGTCGAACACGAGCGTCGCGGGCAGGCGCAGGCCCGTCGCGGTGCCCAGGGCGTTGCGCAGCTCGACCGCGGTGAGCGAGTCGAAACCCAGTTCTCGGAAGGCTTTCCCGGGTTCGACCTCGCCGACGCCGGTGTGGCCGAGCACCGCGGCCGCGTGCGTGCGCACCAGGTCCAGCAGCACCCGCTCGCGCTCGGCGTCGGCCATCCCGGCCAGCTGCCGGGCGAGCTCGGACGTCTCGGCAGGCTCTTCGTCGCCGGCCAGAGCGGCGGCGACCTCGGGGATGGTGTCGAGCAGCGGGCGCGGGCGGGCCGCGGCGAACGACGGCGCGAACCGCGCCCAGTCGACGTCGGCCACGACCAGCGCGGTCTCACCGGCGCCGACGGCCTGGGCGAGCGCGCGGACCGCGAGCGTCGCGGACATCGGCTCGAGACCACGGCGGCGCAGCTGGTCGGCGGCGTCGCCGCGCGAGGCCATGCCACCGCCGTCCCACGGGCCCCAGGCAACGGCGGTCGCGGTCAGACCGCGGTCGCGGCGGGACTGCGCCAGCGCGTCGAGGTAGGCGTTGGCCGCCGAGTACGCGCCCTGGCCGCCGGAACCCCAGGTCCCGGAGATCGAGGCGAAGAGGACGAACGCGTCCAGCTCGGTCTCGCCGAGCACGGCGTCGAGGTTCGCCGCGCCCGCGACCTTGGCGGCCAGGACGTCGGCGAACTCGGCCGTGTCACCGTCGGCCAGGGGCGTCGGGCGGTCGACACCGGCGGCGTGCACCACGGCGTCCACCGGATACTCGGCGATCAGGGCGGCGACGGCGTCGCGGTCAGTGACGTCGCAGGCGGCGATCACGACGTCGACGCCGAGTTCGTCGCGCAGGGCTTCGGCACCCGGCGCGGCGAGCCCGGAACGGCTGGTCAGGACGAGCCGCTCGGCCCCGTTTTCCGCGGCCCAGCGAGCGACCTGCGCGCCCAGGGCGCCGGTGCCGCCGGTGACGAGCACGGTCCCCCGTGGCGTCCAGAGGTCCGTTGCAGACTTGTCGGCGCGGACGAGACGGCGGACGTGGACGCCCGAGCCGCGGACGGCGACCTGGTCTTCGGCACCGGTGAGCACCCCGGCGAGGCGGGCGCCGGCCCGCTCGTCGAGCACCTCCGGCAGGTCGACGAGGCCACCCCAGCGCTGCGGCAGCTCCAGGCCGGCCACCCGGCCCAGGCCCCACGCGGCGGCTTGACCGGCGGCGCGGACGCGGTCGGCGCGTCCGGTCGAGACGGCGCCTTCGGTCGCCACCCACAGGGGCGCGGTGACGTCGGCGTCACCCAGCGCCCGCAGGACGTCCAGCAGCTGAGCGGACGCGGTGGCCGGGTCATCGGCGGTGACCAGCGAAAGTACCCCGGCGATCTCGCGTTCCCAGCCGGCACCGGCGATCTCGACGGCCAGGGATTCGCGGGCCGCGGGCTCGACGACGACGGTCTCCGCGCCGTAGCGGGCCAGCACCCCGGCCAGCGGGTGGCCGGCGGGGGCCAGCAGCAGCCAGGTGCCGGACAGCACCGGCGCGGGCAGGTCGGTCAGCGGCTGCCAGGTGATCCGGTACCGCCAGGAGTCCACTATGGACTTCTCCTGGCCGGACCGGCGCCAGTTCGCCAGTGCGGGCAGCAGGGTCTCGGCGTCGCGCTCGGTGATGGCGAGGGTCGTGGCGAGCGCGGCCGCGTCGTCGGCTTCGACGACGGTCCAGAACTCGGCGTCGTCCGAAGAGGTCTCGAACCCATTGGGCAGCTCGACTTCCGGCCAATAGCGCCGGTTCTGGAAAGCGTAGGTGGGCAGGTCGATCCGGCGGGCGCCGGCCAGGACCGTGGCCCAATCCGGGACGTGGCCGCGGACGTGCGCCTGGCCGAGGGCGTGGGCGAACGCCTGCTCCTCGGACCGGCCACTCCGCAGCACGGGCGCGAACACGGCGTCGGTGACGCAGTCCTGCCCCATCGCGGACAGCACTCCATCCGGGCCCAGCTCGAGGTACGTCGTGACGCCGGTCGCCTCCAGGGCGCGCATGGCGTCGGCGAACCGGACGGCCTCGCGGACGTGCCGCACCCAGTACCCGGGATCGGTGACGTCACCGGCGAGGATCGGGATCCGCGGCTCGGCGTAGGTCAGGGTCTCGGCGACCGCGCGGAACTCGTCCAGCATCGGGTCCATCAGCGGCGAGTGGAACGCGTGGCTCACCGTGAGCCGCTTGGTCTTGCGGTCCGCGAACTGCGCGGCCACGGCCAGCACCGCGGCCTCGTCACCCGAGATCACGGTCGAGGCCGGGCCGTTCAGGGCGGCGATGCTCACGCGCTCGGTCAGGTGCGGCGCGACCTCGTCCTCGGTCGCCTGGATCGCGACCATCGCCCCGCCGGTGGGCAGCGCCTGCATGAGCCGGCCCCGCGCGGCGACCAGCGTCACGGCGTCCGCCAGCGACAGGACCCCGGCGACGTGCGCCGCGGCCAGCTCGCCGACCGAGTGGCCCGCGAGGAAGTCGGGACGGAGACCGTAGTGCTCCACCAGCCGGAACAGGGCGACCTCGATCGCGAACAGCGCGGCCTGGGTGTACGCCGTCTGGTCCAGCAGCTCGGAGTCCCCGAAAAGGACGGTCCGCAGTGGACGGTCCAGGTGCGTGTCGAACTCCGCGCACACCGCGTCCAGCGCGTCGGCGAAAACCGGGTGCGTCGAGTACAGCTCACGGCCCATCCCGGCCCGCTGGCTGCCCTGGCCGGTGAACAGGAACGCCAGCCGGCCTTCCCCCGCGACGCCAGTCAGGGCCGACGGTTCGCCCGCGGCCAGAGCCGCCAGCCCGGCCAGCAGGGTCTCGCGGTCGGTACCCAGCACGGCCGCGCGGTGCGGCTGCCGCGACCGGGTCGTGGCCAGCGAATACGCGACGTCCGCGGGCTCCCAGCCGTCGGTGTCCAGGTGCGTCAGCAGCCGGGCGGCCTGCTCGCGCAGGGCCTCGGCGGTGTGCGCGGACAGCGTCCACGGCGCCATCGGCACCGAGACCACCGGTGCCTGGTCGGCGGGCGGCGCCTCCTCCAGCACCACGTGCGCGTTGGTGCCGCTCATGCCGAACGACGACACGGCGGCACGGCGCACGCGGCCCACCTCGGGCCACGGGCGGCCCTCGGTGACCAGCTCGACCGCTCCCGCCGTCCAGTCCACCTGGGACGACGGCGCGTCGACGTGCAGCGTCTTCGGCACGGTGCCGTGCTGCATCGCCAGGATCATCTTCATCATCCCGGCGACGCCCGCGGCGGCCTGCGTGTGCCCGATGTTCGACTTCAGCGAGCCCAGCAGCAGCGGCTCGCCGTCGCGGTCACGACCGTAGGTGGCCAGCACGGCCTGCGCCTCGATCGGATCGCCCAGCGTGGTGCCGGTGCCGTGCGCCTCGACGACGTCGACGTCCGAAGTGGACAGTCCGGCGGCGGCGAGGGCCTGGCGGATCACGCGTTGCTGGGCCGGGCCGTTGGGTGCGGTGAGGCCGTTGGACGCGCCGTCGGAGTTGATCGCCGAGCCCCGCAGGACCGCGAGGACCGGGTGGCCGTTGCGACGGGCGTCGGAAAGCCTTTCCAGCACCAGCATTCCGGCGCCTTCACCCCAGCCGGTACCGTCGGCCGCGTCGGCAAACGCCTTGCAGCGGCCGTCCGCGGCGAGGCCCCGCTGGCGCGAGAACTCGATGAACGTGCCGGGCGTGGCCATCACCAGCGCCCCGCCGGCCAGCGCCAGCGAGCACTCGCCGGCCCGCAGCGCCTGCGCGGCCCAGTGCACCGCGACCAGCGAAGACGAGCACGCGGTGTCGATCGTCGCGGCCGGGCCCTCCAGCCCGAAGGTGTAGGCGAGCCGGCCGGACACGACGCTCGCGGCGTTGCCGGTGGCGACGTACCCCTCGGCGTCCTGCCGCGCGACCATCAGCAGGGTCGCGTAGTCCTGGCTGTTCGAGCCGACGAACACACCGGTCCGGCTCCCCCGCAGGGACTCAACCGGGATGCCGGCCCGTTCGAACGCCTCCCACGACGTCTCCAGCAGCAGCCGCTGTTGCGGGTCCATCGAAAGCGCTTCACGCGGGCTGATGCCGAAGAACGCCGGGTCGAAGTCGCCCGCGTCGTGCAGGAAACCGCCGGTACGGGCGTAGGACGTGCCGGGGTGGGCCGGGTCCGGGTGGTAGAGCGCGCCGAGGTCCCAGCCGCGGTCGGCGGGGAACTCGGTCACCGCGTCGCCGCCGGAGACGACCAGGTCCCAGAGGTCTTCCGGGCTGCGCACGCCGCCGGGCAGACGGCAGCTCATGGCGACGACGACGATCGGGTCGTCGCCGGTCACCGTCACAACCGGCGTCTCGGGTCCATTGTGGACGGTACCGAACAGCTCCGCGTCGAGCTGTCGGGCGAGCGCCTCGGGGCTCGGGTGGTCGAAGGCGAGCGATGCGGGCAGCGCGAGCCCGGTCGCCGCGGTGAGGCGGTTGCGCAGGTCGACCGCGGTCAGCGAGTCGAAGCCGAGGTCGCGGAACGCGCGGGCCGCCGGCACCGCGGCGGTGGCGTCCGGGCCGGAGTGGCCGAGCGCGAGCGCGGCCTCCGCGCGGACGACATCGAGCAGAGCGCGCTCCCGTTCGGCGGGGGCGAGCGGCGCGAGGCGGGTGACGAGCGCGGGCCGGTCGCCGGCCGCCGGAGCGGTGTCGAGCGCGCGGACCTCGGGGAGGTCGCCGATCAGCGGCCGCGGCCGAGCCAGCCGGTAGCCGGGAGCGAACCGCGCCCAGTCGACGTCGACGACGACGACAGCGGCGTCGCCGCAGGTCAGGGCGGTGACGGCGAGTTCGGGCGCAAGCGCCGGCAGGCCACGGCGGCGCAGGTCGGCCTCGGCTTCGGCGCCGACCATGCCGCCCTCGGCCCACGGGCCCCAGGCGATCGCGGTCGCCGGGACGCCCCGGGCGCGCCGCTGCTCGGCGAGCGCGTCGAGGAAAGCGTTTGCGGCGGCGTAGGCGGCCTGGCCGCCACTCCCCCACACTCCCGCGATCGACGAGAAGAGCACAAAGGCGTCGACGTCCCCGGCGAGTTCGTCGAGGTTGGCCGCGCCGGCGACCTTGGCCTCGACGACGGCGGCGAGCCCGTCCCGCGTCAAGTCGGCGAGCCGCGCCGGGTCACCCGCGCCGGCCGCGTGCACGACGGCGTCCACCGGGTACTCCGCTAGCAGCGTGGCGAGCGCGTCGCGGTCGGCGACGTCGCAGGCCGCGACGACCACGTCCACACCGGACTCGGCGAGTTCGGCGCGCAGCTCGGCCGCGCCCGGCGCGTCCAGGCCGCGACGGCTGGTGAGCACCAGCCGGTCGACGCCCTCGGCGGCCAGGTGGCGGGCGACGTGGGCGCCGAGCGCGCCGGTGCCGCCGGTGACCAGCACGGTCCCGCGCGGCGTCCAGGCCGTGGTGGCGGGGGCGGCGTGCGTGAGGCGCCGGCCGAAGACGCCGGTGGCGCGGATCGCGACCTGGTCCTCGGTGCCGTCGGCCAGCACCCGGACGAACCGGGTGGCGGCGCGCTCGTCCAGCGTGGTGTCCAGGTCGATCAGGCCACCGCCGTGCTGCGGGTACTCCAGGCCGACGACGCGGCCGAAACCCCAGGTCATCGCCTGGGTGGCGCTGCGCGGCCGGTCGGCGCGGCCGGTGCCGACGGCGCCCGAGGTGACCAGCCACAGCGGGGCGGCGACCTCGTGCGCGGCCAGGGTCTGGACCAGGTCCAGCGTCGCGGCGAGGCCGTCCTGCTCGTCCAGCGAGAGCAGGGAGACGACACCGGCGACCGGGCCGTCGAGCGCCGTCGGGGTCAGCGGCTCGACCTCGGCGCCGTGCGCGGTGAGGGCGGCGGTGACGCCGAGGGTGTCGGGGCCGGCCAGCAGCCAGCGGCCAGGCAGCTCCGGGGTCGTGTCCGACGGCACCGGCAGCCACTCGATCCGGTAACGCCAGGAGTCCACAGTGGACCTTTCCTGGCCGCGGCGGCGGTAGCCGGCGAGCGCGGGCAGGACGTCGGCGAGCGAACCGGCGGGCAGGTTCAGGGTCGCGGCGAGCGCGTCCGCGTCGCCGGTTTCGACGGCCTGCCAGAACCCGGCGTCTTCGCTGCCCGAAACCTGGGCGGTGGCGGGTTCGGGCCAGAACGTCGTGTGCTCGAACGGGTAGGTGGGCAGGTCGATCCGGCGGACGTCGGCGCCCGCGAACAGCCCGGCCCAGTCGATCTTCGCGCCGTGGGCGTACGCGGTGGCCAGCGCGGTGGCGACGGTGTCGCGCTCCGGGCGGCCGGACCGCAGCAGCGGCGCGAAGGTGCCGTCGGCGACGCAGTCCTGGCCCATGGCGGACAGCACGCCGTCCGGGCCCAGTTCGAGGAACGTCGTGACGCCGTGGTCCGCCAGGGTGCGCATCCCGTCGGCGAACCGGACGGCGTCACGCACGTGCCGGACCCAGTACTCCGGGTCGGTGACGTCACCGGCGATGATCGGGATCCGCGGCGCCGCGAACGTCAGGGACTGGGCGACCGCGCGGAACGCGTCCAGCATCGGGTCCATCAGCGGCGAGTGGAACGCGTGGCTCACGGTCAGGCGCTTGGTCTTGCGGTCCGCGAAGTGCGCGGCGACGGTCAGCACGGCGTCCTCGTCGCCGGAGACGACTGTCGCATCAGGACCGTTGAGCGCGGCGATGCTCACGCGCTCGGTCAGGTGCGGGGTGACCTCGTCTTCGGTCGCTTGGATCGCGACCATCGCACCACCCGACGGCAACGCCTGCATCAGGCGGCCCCGGGCGGCGACCAGCGTCACCGCGTCCGTCAGCGAGAGGACCCCGGCGACGTGCGCCGCGGCCAGCTCGCCGATCGAGTGCCCGGCCAGGAAGTCCGGCCGCAGGCCCCAGGATTCGACCAGGCGGAACAAAGCCACCTCGACCGCGAACAGCGCGGCCTGGGTGTATGCGGTCTGGTCCAGCAGCTCGGAATCTTCGGACAAGATCGTCTGCAGTGGACGGTCGAGGTGCGTGTCGAACTCCGCGCACACCGCGTCGAGCGCGTCGGCGAAGACCGGGTGGGTTGCGTACAGCTCACGGCCCATCCCGGCTCGCTGGCTGCCCTGCCCGGTGAACAGGAACGCCAGCCCGCCGCTCGCTTCGCCGCGGACGAGAGCGGCGTCGGACCGGTCCTCGGCCAGCGCGCGCAGGCCGCGCTCGACGTCCTCGGCGGTCTCACCCGTGACGACCGCGCGGTGGTCGAGCGCCGCCCGTGAGGTGGCCAGGGAGTAGGCGAGGTCACCCAGGTCGGCGTCGACGGTCAGTGCCGCCGCCTGCGCCCGCAGCGCGTCCGGCGTGCGTGCGGACAGCACGACCGGCGCCAGCGAGGGCCGCGCGCCGCGTTCCGGAGCCGGTTCGGTCGAAGGAGCCTGCTCGATGATCGTGTGCGCGTTGGTCCCGCCGACCCCGAACGACGACACGCCGGCGCGGCGCGGACGTCCGGTCTCGGGCCAGGCCCGCGGCTCGGTCAGCAGCTCGACCGCACCGGACGTCCAGTCCACGTGCGGGGTCGGCTCGTCGACGTGCAGTGTGCGCGGCAGGACGCCGTGCCGCATCGCGAGGACCGTCTTGATCACGCCGCCGACCCCGGCGGCGGCCTGGGTGTGCCCGATGTTCGACTTCAGCGAGCCCAGCCACAGCGGTTCGCCGTCGCGGTCGCGGCCGTAGGTGGCCAGCAGGGCCTGCGCCTCGATCGGGTCGCCGAGGACGGTGCCGGTGCCGTGCGCCTCCACGGTGTCCACATCGGACGTCGTGAGCCCGGCGGCGCCGAGCGCCTGGCGGATGACGTTCTGCTGGGCCGGGCCGTTGGGTGCGGTGAGGCCGTTGGACGTGCCGTCGGAGTTGACCGCGCTGCCCGCGACGAGCGCGAGGACCGGGTGGCCGTTGCGCTGCGCGTCGGAAAGCCTTTCCAGCAACAGGAGTCCGGCGCCCTCGCCCCAGCCGGTGCCGTCGGCCGCGGCGGCGAAGGACTTGCAACGGCCGTCGGCCGCCAGGCCGCGCTGACGGGAGAACTCGGCGAACGCGGTCGGCGTGGTCATCACGGTGACGCCGCCGGCCAGCGCCAGCTCGCACTCGCCGTTGCGCAGCGCCTGCGCGGCGAGGTGCAGCGCGACCAGCGACGACGAGCACGCCGTGTCGACGGTCAGCGCGGGGCCTTCGAGGCCGAACGTGTAGGCCAGCCGGCCGGAGACGACGGCGGCGGCGTTGCCGGTGGCGAGGTAACCCTCGCCGGCGTTCCCGGAGCGCATCAGGAGGGCCGCGTAGTCCTGGCCGTTCGAGCCGACGAACACGCCGGACCGGCTGCCGCGGACCGAACGCGGGTCGATGCCCGCGCGCTCGAACGCCTCCCAGGCGGTCTCCAGCAGCACACGCTGCTGCGGGTCCATGGCCAGCGCTTCACGCGGCGAGATGCCGAAGAAGGCCGCGTCGAACCCGCCGACCGCGGGCAGGAAGCCGCCTTCGCGGGTGTAGCTGGTGCCCGGGTTGTCCGGGTCGGGGTCGTACAGCGCGTCGAGGTCCCAGCCGCGGTCGGCCGGGAACGGGCCGATGCCGTCGAGGCCACCTTCCACCAGGCGCCAGAGGTCCTCGGGCGAGGTGACGCCGCCGGGGTACCGGCAGCTCATCGCCACGATGGCGATCGGGTCGTCCACAGTGGACGTGGTGACGGTGGTCGCCACCGGCGCGTCGCCGATCAGCTCGGCGTGCAGGTGCGCGGCGAGCAGTTCCGGCGTCGGACGGTCGAACACCAGCGACGCGGGCAGGTTCAGCCCGGTCTCGGTGGCCAGCAGGTCGCGCAGCTCGACCGCGGTGAGCGAGTCGAAACCGAGGTCGGCCAGCGGGCGGTCGTCGCGCACGTCAGCGACCGAGGTGAACCCGAGCACGGCGGCGACGCCGGCGCGGACGATCCCGGCGAGCACGCCGAGAGCGTCCTTTTCGGATGGTTGCGCGGCGAGCCGCGCGCGCAGTTCGGCACCCGCCCCGGACTCGGTACGGGCGGGCCCGCCCGTCAGCGCGGCGACCGCTTCGGGCAGCTCGTCGAGCAGCGGACGCGGACGCGCCGCGGCGAACCCGGGTGCGAAGGCAGCCCAGGTCACGTCGGCGACGGTCACCGTGGTCTCGTCACCGTCGAGCGCCCCGGCCAGCGCGGCGAGCGCCGGCTCGGTGGCCATCGGCGGCAGGCCGCGGCGGCGCAGCTGCTGCTCGCCGTCACCCTCGACCATGCCGCCCCCGGCCCACGGGCCCCAGGCGATCGCGGTCGCGGTCAGCCCGCGTGAACGGCGCTGCTCGGCCAGGGCGTCCAGGTGGGCGTTGGCCGCCGCGTACGCGGCCTGCCCGCCACTCCCCCAGACTCCGGCGATCGAGGAGAACAGGACGAAGGCGTCGACGTCGCCGACGAGTTCGTCGAGGTGAGCCGCGCCGAGCACCTTGGCACGCAACAGTTCCGCGAACGCCGTAAGGGACGTCTCGTGCAACGGCGCCGAGCCGGTCGCGCCGGCGGCGTGGAACACCGACGTCACCGGGTGTTCGGCGAGCAGCGCGGCCAGAGCGTCGCGGTCGGCGACGTCACACGCCGCGACGACGACGTCCGCACCGAGCGCGGTGAGTTCGTCGCGCAGCTCGGCCGCGCCCGGGGCGTCGAGGCCACGACGGCCGGTCAGCACCAGGCGTTCCGCGCCGGTGGCGGCGAGGCGGCGGGCGACCTGCGCGCCGAGGGCGCCGGTGCCGCCGGTGATCAGGACGGTGCCGCGCGGGGCCCAGGACCGCACCGGCGTCGCCGGGGCCCGGACCAGACGGCGGGCGAACACCCCGCTGGCGCGCACGGCGACCTGGTCTTCGCCGGCGTCGGCGAGCACCGCGGCCAGCCGGGCGCCGGCGCGGGCGTCGAGTTCGGCCGGGAGGTCGACGAGCCCGCCCCAGCGGCCGGGCTCCTCCAGGCCGAGCACCCGGCCGAGGCCCCAGACCTGCGCTTGAGCCGGGGAGACGGCCCGGTCGGCGCGCCCGGTGGCGACCGCGCCGGAGGTGGCGAGCCAGATCGGCGCGGTCATGCCGAGGGCTTGGATCAGCTCGATCGTGGCGGTCAGGCCCGTGGTCAGGCCGGGGTGGGTGGGGTCGGGGGTCTCGTCGAGGGCAAGCAGGGAGAGCACCCCGGCGAGTGGTTCGTCGGCGAGATCGCTGGCCAGATCGCTCGCGTCGGCGAGGTTGCCGGGCAGTTCACTCGCGTCGGCGATCCAGCGGACCCGCGCGCCGTGTGTGGCCAGGGCCTCGACGGCCGAGTCGGTGAGTGGGCCGGGCGGGCCGACGACCAGCCAGGTGCCGGACAGTTCGGCGGTCGCGGTCGGCTTGGGGGTCC
Source organism: Amycolatopsis sp. WQ 127309 (assembly GCF_023023025.1). NCBI lineage: Bacteria > Bacillati > Actinomycetota > Actinomycetes > Pseudonocardiales > Pseudonocardiaceae > Amycolatopsis > Amycolatopsis sp. WQ 127309. The sequence goes on along the minus strand of NZ_CP095481.1, from coordinate 5,997,682 downwards.
AGGAGATCCGGTATCGCCAGCCATCCACAGTGGATTCTTCGCGGCGGCGATCGCGCCACGACGCCAGTGCGGGCAGGACCTCGCCCAGCGACGACGCCAAGTCCGCGTTGCCCGGGTCGATCGTGGCGGCGAGCGCGGCCGGGTCGCCGCTCTCGACGGCCTGCCAGAAGCCGGAGTCCTCGGTGGTGGCGGCCGGCGTGGAGGAGCTCGGCTCGATCCAGTAGTGCTCCCGCTGGAACGGGTAGGTCGGCAGCTCGACCCGCCGGGCACCCTCGAACAGCACCGGCCAGTTCACGGCGACCCCGTGCACGTGGACGGCGGCGAGCGCGGCCAGCGCCGAGCCGGGCTCGGGACGGCCGGCCCGCAGCACGGCGGCGAACACCGCGTCCGGGCCGGCGGACTCGCGGCCCAGCGCGGACAGCACGCCGTCCGGGCCCAGCTCGAGGAACGTCGTGACGCCCTTCGCGGTCAGCGTGCGCATGCCGTCGGCGAACCGGACGGCCTCACGCACGTGCCGCACCCAGTACTCCGGGTCGGCCAGCTCGGCCGCGGTGGCCGGGGCGCCGGTGACGTTCGAGACAATCGGTATAACCGTCTTACCGTAAGACAGAGACTCCGCTACACCGCGGAACTCTGCCAGCATCGGATCCATCAACGGCGAGTGGAAAGCGTGGCTCACAACCAGCCGCTTCGTCTTGCGGCCCAGGTCGGCGAACTGCGCCGCGACCGCCAGCACCGCGTCCTCGTCACCCGAGATGACCGTCGAATCCGGGCCGTTCACCGCCGCAACGGTCACACGGTCAGACAGATATACCGAAACCTCGACCTCGGTCGCTTGCAGAGCCACCATCGCGCCACCCGAAGGGAGCGCCTGCATCAGCCGGCCGCGCGCGGCGACCAACGTGACGGCGTCCGTCAGGGACCAGACCCCGGCGACGTGGGCGGCGGCCAGCTCGCCGATCGAGTGGCCGACCAGGAAGTCCGGCGTGACGCCGAAGTGCGCCAGCAGCCGGAACAGCGCCACCTCGAGGGTGAACAGCGCGGCCTGGGTGTACTCGGTCCGTTCGAGCAGACCGGTTTCGTCGAACAGGACTGTCTTGAGTGGACTGTCCAAGTGGGACTCGAACGCGGCGCAGATCTCGTCGACCGCGGCCGCGAACTCCGGGAACGCGGCGTACAGCTCGCGCCCGGCACCGGCCCGCTGGCTGCCCTGGCCGGTGAACAGGAACGCCAAGCGGCCACGCACGGCCGTGACCCCGCGGACCAACCCCGGCGCGGCGGTGTCGCCCGCCAATGCGGTGAGGCCGGTGAGCAGCGCGTCACGGTCGTCAGCGAGCAGGACGGCCCGGTGTTCCAGGGAGGAGCGACCGGCCGCAGCCGAGAACGCGACGTCAGCGAGCCCCAGCTCGGGGCGCGCGGTCAGGTGGGTGACGAAGTCCCCGGCGAGTGCGCGCAGGGCCTCCGCGCTGCGGGCGGAAACCAGCACCGGCAGCGGCGACGGCCGCGGGCGCGGCGGGATGACGACGACCTCGGCGTCCTCGGACTCCGAAGCGACCGGAGCGGGCGGCGCCTCTTCCAGGATCGCGTGCGCGTTGGTCCCGCTGATCCCGAAACCGGACACCGCGGCCCGCCGGGGACGTCCGGTCTCCGGCCAGTCGCGTTCCTCGGTGAGCAGCTCGACCGCGCCCGAAGCCCAGTCGACGTGCGGGGTCGGCTCGTCGACGTGCAGGGTGCGCGGCATCTTCGCGTGCCGCAGCGCCTCGACCAGCTTGATCACGCCGCCGACACCGGCCGCCGCCTGGGCGTGGCCCAGGTTCGACTTCAGCGAGCCGAGCCACAGCGGCAGCCCCGGCTCGCGCTCCTGGCCGTAGGTGGCGAGCAGCGCCTGCGCCTCGATCGGGTCGCCCAGCTTCGTGCCGGTGCCGTGCGCTTCGAGCAGGTCGACGTGCGCGGCGGACAGCCGCGCGTTGGCCAGCGCCTGGCGGATGACCCGGCGCTGGGAGGGGCCGTGCGGGGCGGTCAGGCCGTTGGACGCGCCGTCGGAGTTCACCGCGGTGCCGCGTACGACGGCGAGGACGTCGTGGCCGTTGCGGCGGGCATCGGAAAGCGTTTCCAGCAGCAGGACGCCGGCGCCCTCGGCCCAGCCGGTGCCGTCGGCCGCGGCGGCGAACGCCTTGCAGCGCCCGTCCGGAGAAAGCCCTTGCTGGCTGTCGAAGGCGACGAACGTGCCCTGGTGCGCCATCACGGTCACGCCGCCGGCCAGCGCCATCGAGCACTCGCCGGTGCGCAGCGCGTGCACCGCCAAGTGCAGCGACACCAGCGAAGACGAGCACGCGGTGTCCACCGTGACCGCCGGGCCCTCCAGCCCGAAGGTGTAGGCCAGCCGGCCCGAGACGACGCTGGTCGCGTTGCCGGTGAGCAGGTGCCCCGCGAGCCCCGCCAGCTCCGCGCCGCTGCCCGCGCCGTACTGCGAAGACGCCGCGCCGATGAAGACGCCGGTGTCCGAGCCGCGGACGGCGTCCGCCGGGATGCCCGCCCGCTCGAACACCTCCCACGCGACCTCGAGCAGGACACGCTGCTGCGGGTCGACGGCCAGCGCCTCGCGCGGGCTGATGCCGAAGAACCCGGCGTCGAACTTCGGCGCGTCGTAAAGGAATCCGCCCTGCGGCACCCGCCCGCCGGGACCGGGCTCGAGCTGCCAGCCGCGGTCGCCGGGGAAGTCCGCGATCGCGTCGCCGCCCGTCGTGACCAGCTCCCACAGGTCCTCCGGGCTGCGCACCCCACCCGGGAAGCGGCAGCTCGACGCGACGATGGCGATCGGCTCGGTGTCCCGCTCCTCGACGTCGCGCAGCTGCCGGCGGGCGGTGCGCAGGTCGGCCGTGAGCCGCTTCAAGTACTCGAGGTACTTGCTTTCGTCAGGCATTCGAAGTCACCTCGGGGACGCGGGGGGAACGGGGGCTGGGGCGGGGGTTCACGACATGCCCAGTTCTTTGTCGAGCAGCTCGAAGATGTCGTCGCCGGTGGCCGACTCGAGCTCGGCGTCGGCCGTGTCGGCGCTCCGGTGCGCGTCGCTCCACTTCGAAAGCAAGCTCTGCAGCCGCAACGTGATCCGGGGCTGCTCGGCCTCGTCGTGGCCGGGCGCCAGCAGCAGCGCTTCGAGCCGGTCCAGTTCGCCGAGCACGGCCGGGCGGGCCGTGGCGACGGGCTCGTCCAGCAGCGCCTCGCGCAAGTACCGGGCCAGTTCGAGGGGCGTCGGCTGGTCGAACACCAGCGTCGCGGGCAGCCGCAGGCCGGTCCCGGCGTTGAGCCGGTTGCGCAGCTCGACCGAGGTCAGCGAGTCGAACCCGAGCTCCTTGAACGGCCGGGCCGGGTCGACCTCGGCCGCCGAGAGGTGGCCGAGCACCGCGGCGACCTCGGCGCAGACCGTCTCGGTCAGCAGCTGCTCACGCTCCACTTCGGACATCGCCGCCAGCCGCGTCTTCACCGCGATCCCGCCGCCGGCGGAGTTTTCCGCGGCCCGGCGGATGCGGTGCCGGATCAGTCCGTTGAGGACAGTGGGCACGCCACCGCCGGCGGCGCGGGCCCGCAACGCGGCCAGGTCCAGCCGCACCGGCAGCAACGCCGGTTCGGCCGAGGCCAGGCCCGCGTCGAACAGGGCCAGGCCTTCGGCGGCGGTCAGCGGCGGGATCCCGCCGCGGGTCATCCGGCGCACGTCGGCCTCGGTGAGGCTGCCGAGCATGCCGCCGCCCGCCCAGGGACCCCAGGCCAGCGACGTAGCAGGCAGCCCGGCCGCCACGCGCCGCTGGGCGAGGGCGTCCAGGAACACGTTGGCCGCCGCGTAGTTGGCCTGCCCGGCGTTGCCGAACGTCCCCGCGACCGAGGAGAACAGCACGAACGCGGCCAGGTCGGTGTCTACGGTCAGCTCGTGCAGCCGTTGCGCCGCAAGGGCTTTCGGCGCCCACACGGTGTCGAGCCGCTCGGGGGTGAGTGCTTCGACGGTGCCGTCGTCGAGGACACCGGCGGTGTGCACCACAGCGGTGAGCGGGTGCTCGGCGGGAATGGTGCCGAGCACCGCGCCCAGCGCCGCACCGTCGGTGACGTCGCACGCCGCGACGGTGACTTCGGCGCCCAGCCCGGCCAGTTCCTCGACGAGGTCGTCGGCGCCACCGCGCCGGCTGAGCAACAGCAGGTGCTTGACGCCGTACGTGGTGACCAGGTGCCGGGCCACCAGCCGGCCGAGCGCGCCGGTGCCGCCGGTGATCAGTGCGGTGCCCGCCGGGTCGAGCGGGCGCGGCACCCGCAGCACGACCTTGCCGACGTGCCTGGCCTGGCTGAGGTAGCGGAACGCCTCCGGCGCGTGCCGGACGTCCCATGTGGACAGTGGCAACGGCTCGAGCGCGCCGCTCGCGAACAGCGCGAGGACGTCCACGAACAGCTCGGCGATCCGGTCCGGGCCGGCGTCGATCAGGTCGAACGCCTGGTAACGGACGTCGTGCGCGGCGGCCACCTGCGCCGGGTCGCGGACGTCGGTCTTGCCCATCTCCAGGAACCGCCCGCCGGGCGCGGTGCTGCGCAGCGACGCGTCGACGAACTCGCCGGCCAGCGCGTCGAGCACGACGTGCATCCCGCCGCCGAACGCCTGCTCGAACTCGAGCGTGCGGGAGCTGGCGAGGTGCGCGTCGTCCAGGCCCATGCCGCGCAGGACGTCCCACTTGCCGGGGCTCGCGGTGCCGAAGACCTCGGCGCCGAGGTGCCGGGCGAGCTGGACGGCGGCCATGCCGACGCCGCCCGCGGCGGAGTGGATGAGCACGCGCTCGCCCGCTTGGAGCGCGCCGAGCTGAACCAGCGCGTAGTACGCGGTCAGGAACACGATCGGCGCGGACGCGGCCTGTTCGAAGGTCCAGCCGTCGGGAATCGGGACCAGGTAACGGTTGTCGGACACCGAGACCGGGCCGAACCCGCCGGCGAGCAGGCCCATCACGCGGTCGCCCGGAGCCAGCCGGGTGACGTCGGCCCCGACCTCCAGCACGACGCCGGCGCCCTCGATGCCGAGCAGCCCGGCCTCCCCGGGGTACATGCCCAGCGCGTTCAGCACGTCGCGGAAGTTGAGCCCGGCGGCGCGGACGCCCACCCGGACCTCGTGGCCGGCGAGCGGTGCGACGGCCTCCGGACTGGGCACCAGGACAAGGTTGTCCAGGGTGCCCTTGGCCCGCGTGTCGAGCCGCCAGGCGCGGTCACCGGACGGCGGCTGCAGCGCGCCGCCACCCCGCGTGACCCGCGGGACGAACAGGTCCCCGCCCCGGACCGCGATCTGCGGTTCACCGGTGGCCAGGGCCGCGTCGAGCAGCTCGCCGTCGGGGGCGTCGACGAGGACGAACCGGCCCGGGTGTTCGGCCTGCGCGGACCGGACCAGACCCCAGATCGCGGCCACGGCCGGGTCCGCGTCTGTGTGCACCGCGCCGCGGGTGCGCAGCACCAGCTTCGAGTCGGCGAAGCGTTCTTCGGAAATCCAGCTCTGGACCAGCTCCAGGACCTCGGTGACGCTCGTTGCGTCGGCCACGACCAGCTCGGGCACTTCGTCGGCGATCTCGCTGAGCGGGACCGCGACGGCGACCGCGTCCGGCTTCGGGAACGGCGTCCAGGCGAGCCGGTACAGCGACTCGGGTGCCGCGGGGCCGGGGTCGGCCACGGCCGAAACCGGGCGGAGCACCAAGGATTCGACGGTGGCGACCGGCGCCCCGGACGCGTCCGCGACCAGCAGTACCACGGCGTCGTCGCCGGACGGGGTCAGCCGGACGCGCAGTTTCGCGGCGCCGGCGGCGTGCAACGTGACGCCGGTCCACGCGAACGGCAGCCGGGCCGGGCGCTCGCCGGGCTGGGCGAGCTGGTCGCCGGTGCCCAGGGCGAGCGCGTGCAGGGCCGAGTCGAGCAGCCCCGGGTGCAGGCCGAACTCCGCGGTGCCGGCCGGCAGCGCGACCTCGGCGTAGATCTCGGTGGCCGTCCGCCAGGCGGCGGACAGGCCGCGGAAGCTCGGGCCGTAGCCGAACCCGGCCTCGGTCATCCCGTCATACAGACCGCTGACGTCGATGGGCTCGGCGCCGGTGGGCGGCCACACGGCCAGCCCTTCGGACGGCGCGGCCTTTGACGTCCCGAGCGCACCTTCGGCGTGCAGGGTCCATTCGCCGCCGCCGGCCACGCGGGCGTGGACGGTCAGCGGGCGGAGCCCCCGCTCGTCGGCCTCGCCCACGCGGACCTGGACGTCGACCGCCCCGTCCTCGGGCAGCACCAGCGGGGCGTGCAGGGTCAGGTCTTCGACGCGGTCGTGGCCGGCCTCGTCTCCGGCCCGCACGGCCAGTTCGACGAACGCGGTGCCGGGCACCAGGATCGCGCCGCGCACCCGGTGCTCGGCAAGCCACGGGTGGGTCCGGATGGACAGCCGGCCGGTGAGCAGGAACCCGTCGTCGCCGGCGGTCGCGACGGCCGCGCCGAGCAGCGGGTGCCCGGCCGCGGCGACGCCCAGGGCCGACGGATCGCCGGCGACGGTCGGCCGCAGCGTCGGCCAGTGGCGCCGGCGCTGGAAGGCGTAGGTCGGCAGGGCGACCCGCGGGACCGCGGCGGGGAAGGCCGCGGACCAGCCGACCGGGGTGCCGTGGACGAACGCCGTCGCCAGCCCGGCGAGCAGCGCGGCCTCCTCGGGCCGGCCGGCGCGCTGGGTGGGTGCGAAGACGGCGTCGGCGGTGACGCAGTCCTGGCCCATCGCGGACAGGACGCCGTCCGGGCCCAGTTCGAGGAAGCGGGTGACGCCGGCGGCCTCCAGCGTGCGGACGCCGTCGAGGAACCGGACGGCTTCGCGGGCGTGCCGGACCCAGTAGCCGGCGTCGAACTCCAGCACCGGCTCGCCGGTGACGGTCGAGACAATCGGTATAACCGACTGACCGTATGACAGAGACTCAGCTACACCGCGGAACTCCGCCAGCATCGGATCCATCAGAGGTGAGTGGAACGCGTGGCTCACGGTCAGCCGCTTGGTCTTACGATCCGCGAAGTGCTCCGCCACGGCTTTTACCGCAGCCTCGTCGCCGGAGATGACCGTCGAGTCCGGGCCGTTCAGCGCGGCGATGGTCACACGGTCAGACAGATATACCGAAACCTCGTTCTCGGTCGCCTGGATCGCCAGCATCGCACCACCGGACGGCAGAGCCTGCATGAGACGGCCGCGCGCGGCGACCAGCGTCACCGCGTCGGCCAGCGAGAGGACACCGGCGACGTGCGCCGCCGCCAGCTCGCCGATCGAGTGCCCGGCCAGGAAGTCGGGCCGGACGCCGAAGTGCTCCAGCTGCCGGAACAGCGCCACCTGCAGCGCGAACAGCGCGGGCTGGGTGTACGCGGTCTGGTCGAGCAGCCCCGGTTCGCCGAACATGACCGTCTGCAGTGGACGGTCCAGGTGGGTGTCGAACTCCGCGCACACCGCGTCCAGTGCCGAGGCGAAGACCGGGTGCGTCTCGTACAGCTCGCGGCCCATGCCGGCGTGCTGGCTGCCCTGGCCGGTGAAGAGGAACGCGGTCCGGCCGGTCGCCGGGGCCGTCCCCTCGATCAGGCCGGCGGCCGACTCGCCGCGGGCCAGTGCGCCGAGACCGTCGAGCAGGGCGGTGCGGTCATCGGCGAGCACGACCGCGCGGTGTTCGTGGACGGCGCGGGTGCCCGCCAGTGCGGCGCCGAGGCCGGCCAGGCTGAGGTCCGGCTGGTCGTCGAGCTGGGCGCGGAGGCGCTGGGCCTGGTCGCGCAGGGCGTCGGCGTTGCGGGCCGACAGCACGAACGGGGCCGTCGAAAGTTCGGTTTCCGGAGCGGCCACCGCTTCGACCGGCGGCGCCTGCTCGAAGACCGCGTGGGCGTTGGTGCCGCTCATGCCGAACGACGAGAGGCCGAACCGGCGGGGCGCGCCCGTCTCCGGCCACGGTGTCGGCTCGGTGACCAGCGCTACCGACCCCGCCGACCAGTCCACGTGGGACGACGGCGCGTCCACGTGCAGGGTCTGCGGCAGCACGCCGTGCTCGACCGCGAGCACCATCTTGATCAGCCCGGCCACCCCGGCCGCGGCCTGGGTGTGCCCGATGTTGGACTTCACCGAACCGAGCCACAGGGGACGTTCGCGGTCACGGCCGTAGGTCGCGAGCAGCGCTTGCGCCTCGATCGGGTCGCCCAGCTGGGTGCCGGTGCCGTGCGCCTCGACGACGTCGACGTCCGATGTGGACAGTCCAGCGGCCGCGAGCGCCTGGCGGATCACGCGTTGCTGCGAGGGGCCGTTCGGGGCGGTCAGGCCGTTGGACGCGCCGTCGGAGTTGACGGCGGAACCGCGCAGCACCGCGAGCACCGGGTGCCCGTGGCGCTGAGCGTCGGAAAGCCTTTCCAGCAGCACCATGCCGGCGCCCTCGCCCCAGCCGGTGCCGTCGGCCGCGTCGGCGAACGCCTTGCAGCGGCCGTCGGCGGCGAGGCCGCGCTGGCGGGAGAACTCGATGAACGCCGCCGGGGTAGCCATCACCGTCGCGCCGCCGGCCAGCGCCAGCGAGCACTCGCCGGACCGCAGGGCCTGGGCGGCGAGGTGCACCGCGACCAGCGACGACGAGCACGCGGTGTCGACGGTGACCGCCGGGCCCTCGAGTCCGAAGGTGTAGGCCAGCCGCCCGGACACGACGCTCGCCGCGTTGCCGGTGGCGACGTGGCCCTCCATCGCCTCGACCGAGGCCATCAGCAGGTTGACGTAGTCCTGGCCGTTGGTGCCGGTGAACACGCCGGTCCGGCTGCCCCGCACCGTGCGCGGGTCGACGCCCGCCCGCTCGAACACCTCCCACGACGTCTCCAGCAGCAACCGCTGCTGCGGGTCCATGGCGAGGGCCTCACGCGGGCTGACCCCGAAGAACGCCGCGTCGAACTCCTCGGCACCGTCGAGGAACCCGCCGGAGCGCGAGTAGCTCGTGCCGTGGTTGTCCGGGTCGGGGTCGTAGAGCGCGTCGGTGTCCCAGCCGCGGTCGGCGGGGAAGTCCGAGACGGCGTCGCCGCCGGCGCGCAGCAGGTCCCAGAACTGTTCGGGAGTGCGAACGCCACCGGGGAACCGGCAGCTCATCGCGACGATCGCGATCGGCTCGGTGCCGTCCACAGCGGCCTCAACAACGTCGTCCACAGTGGATTCTTCGAACAGCTCCGCGGCCAGCAGGTCGGCCAGCGCGAGCGGGTTCGGGTGGTCGAACACCAGCGTCGCCGGCAGCCGCAGGCCGGTCGCGGACTCGACCAGGTCACGCAGCTCGACGGCCATCACCGAGTCGAAGCCGAGCTCGCGGAAGGCCCGGCCGGGCTCGACCGCGTCGGTCCCGGCGTACCCGAGCACCCCGGCGACCTGGTGGCGCACCAGCTCCAGCAGGACGGCCGAACGCTCCGAAGCAGACGCCCCAGCGAGGCGACGCTGCAGCGCCGAAAGCTCCTCGGGCTCGGCGGCGGGCCGGCTGTCCAGTGCCGCGCGGACCTCGGGCAGCTCGCCGAGCAGCGGGCTCGGCCGCGCTGCGGTGAAGCCGGGTGCGAAGCGCGCCCAGTCGACGTCGGCGACCGTGACGACCGGGTCGTCTTCCGCCACCGCCCGGGCCAGCGCGGTGACCGCGAAACGCGGCGCCATCGGCGCCACGCCACGGCGGCGCAGGTGCTCGGCGGCGTCACCGGTCGCCATCCCGGCCTCGGCCCACGGGCCCCACGCGACCGACGTCGCCGGCAATCCGGCGGCGTGGCGGGCCTGGGCCAGCGCGTCGAGGAAGGAGTTACCGGCGGCGTAGGCCGACTGGCCGGCGCCACCCCAGGTGCCGGCGATGGAGGAGAACAGCACGAACGCGTCGAGTTCGCCGAGCAGTTCGTCGAGGTGGGTGGCCCCGGCGACCTTCGCGGTGACGACGTCGGCCAGGTCGGCCGGCGACATCTCCTCGAAGGCCTGGGCCTGGGCGACCCCGGCCGCGTGCACGACGGCGTTCACCGGGTGCTCGGCCAGCAGCGCGGCAAGGGCGTCGCGGTCAGCGATGTCGCAGGCGACGACCTCGACGTCCAGGTTGGACAGTTCGGCACGCAGCTCCGCGGCGCCCGGAGCGTCCGGGCCGCGGCGGCTGGTGAGCACCAGCTTGGTTGCGCCGTTCGCGGCGAGCCAGCGGACGACCTCAGCGCCCAGCGCGCCGGTGCCGCCGGTGACCAGGACGGTCCCGCGCGGCGTCCAGACGCCGTCGCGGCCGGTGGCGCGGGTGAGGCGGCGGGCGAAGAGGCCGTTGGCGCGGACCGCGATCTGGTCTTCGGCGCCGAGCCCGGCCAGCACGCCGGGCAGCCGCAGCAGGGCGCGGGGGTCGAGGTCGCGCGGGAGGTCGACGCTCCCGGCGATCCGGTCGGGGTGTTCGAGCGCGACCGCGCGGCCGAGCCCGGCCACCGCGGCCTGTGCGGCGAAGGCCCGCCGGTCCCCCGCCGGCCGGTCCGCCCGGCCGACGGCCACCGCACCCCGGGTGACCAGCCACAACGCGGCCTCCCCCGCCACGTCGCCGAGGGCCTGGGCCAGGGCCGCGGTCGCCGCGACGCTGTCCGGGACTCCGGTGTTCGCGCCGGGGTCCGCTGTGGCCAGCAGCGACAGGATGCCGGAGACCGGACCTTCGGCGAGCACCTCGCGCAGCGGTTCCGCGAAGGTCGCACGGTCGGCCGTGATCGGGACGCGCAGGATCCGTGTCTCGGCGCCGGCTTCGGTCAGGGTGTCGACGACCGCGGCGAGGGTGTCCTCCTCGCCGTCCGGGGCGACCAGCAGCCAGGTGCCGCCGACCCGGTTCGCGGCGGCGGGCAGTGGCTGCCAGGTGATGCGGTACCGCCAAGTGTCCGAAATGGACAGTTCGGTGCGGGATCGGCGCCACGCCGACAGCGCGGAGACGACCGGGCCGACCTCGCCCTCGGGCAGGGTGAGCGTGCCGGCGAGTGCTTCGACGTCCTCGCGTTCGACGGCGTCCCAGAACTGTGCCTCGCCTTCGTCTGCCGGGCCGGTCGCGGAGACCGTCGGGACGTCGAGCCAGTAGCGCTGCTCCTGGAAGGCGTAGGTGGGCAGGTCGACGCGGGCGGCGGGGCCGAAGACGGCGGTCCAGTCGACCCGGGCGCCGCCAGTGTGAGCGGCGGCGAGCGCGGTCAGCACCGTGCGGGCGGCGGGACGGCCTTCGCGCAGCGCGGCGGCGAAGCTGCCGGTGGCAGTGCCGGGAGCGGCGGCGGTGCCCGCGCCTTCCAGGCACTCCGGGCCCATCGCGGCGAGCACGGCGTCCGGGCCCAGCTCGATGAACGTCGTGACCCCGCGGGCTTCCAGCGTCCGCATGCCGTCGGCGAAACGGACGGCCTCACGCACATGCCGCACCCAGTACTCGGCGTCGAACTCCGTGACCAGCTCACCGGTGACGTTCGAGACAATCGGTATAACCGTCTTACCGTAAGACAGAGACTCCGCTACACCCCGGAACTCATCCAGCATCGGATCCATCAGCGGCGAGTGGAACGCGTGGCTCACGACCAGGCGCTTGGTCTTGCGGCCCAGCTCGGCGAAGTGCGCGGCGACCGCGAGGACGGCGTCCTCGTCGCCTGAGATGACCGTCGAGGCTGGGCCATTGATCGCGGCGATGGTCATACCGTCTGACAGATATACCGAGACCTCCGCCTCGGTCGCCTGTAGTGCCGCCATCGCGCCACCCGGCGGCAGGGCGTCCATCAGGCGGCCGCGTGCGGCGACCAGCTTGACCGCGTCGGCCAGCGACAGCACCTCGGCCATGTGCGCCGCGGCGATTTCGCCGACGGAGTGGCCCAGCAGGTGGCTCGGCCGCACGCCCCAGTGCTCGAAGAGCCGGTACAGCGCGACTTCCAGCGCGAACAGCGCCGGCTGGGTGTAGGCGGTACGGCCGAGCAGGTCGGCGTCGGCCGACCCGGCTTCGGCGAACATGACCATCCGCAGCGGCCGGTCCAGGTACGCGTCGAACTCCGCGCACACCGCGTCCAGCGCGGCGGCGAACTCGGGGTGGACGTCGTAGAGGTCGCGGCCCATGCCCGGGCGCTGGCTGCCCTGGCCGGTGCACAGGAACGCGGGCGCGACGCCGGTCGCCGCACCGCGGACGACGTTCGCGGCCGCCGATCCGCCGGCGAGGGCGGTCAGGCCGCGGACGAGTTCGTCGGTGTTCTCGCCGACGACCGCGGCGCGGACGTCGAACGCCGAGCGCGCGGTGGCCAGCGCGTGGCCGATGTCGTGCGGGTGCCCGGCGGCGGCGTGTTCCAGTAGCCGGGACGCCTGCGCCCGCAGCGCGTCCGAAGTCCGTCCGGAAAGGACCCACGTGACCGGGCCGTCGGCGGGGACGGGCAGTTCGGGAGCCGGGTCACCCTGTTCCAGCACGGCGTGCGCGTTGGTGCCGCTGATGCCGAACGACGACACGCCGGCGCGGCGCGGACGTCCCGTCGCGGGCCAGTCGCGTGTGTCGCGCAGCACCTCGACCGCGCCGTCCGCCCAGTCGATCCGGGTGGACGGCCGCTCGGCGTGCAGCGTCTTCGGCAGCGTGCCGTGCCGCATCGCCATGACCATCTTGATGATCCCGGCGACACCGGCCGCGGCCTGGGTGTGACCGAAGTTGGACTTGATCGAGCCCAGCCACAGGGGTTCCCCGGCGCGGTCGCGGCCGTAGGTGGCCAGCAGGGCCTGCGCTTCGATCGGGTCGCCGAGGGACGTGCCCGTGCCGTGCGCCTCGACGGCGTCCACATCGGACAGTTCGAGTCCGGCCGCGGCGACCGCCTGGCGGATCACCCGCTGCTGGGCCGGGCCGTTCGGCGCGGTCATGCCGTTGGACGCGCCGTCCTGGTTGACCGCGCTGCCGCGGACCACCGCGAGGACCGGGTGCCCGTTGCGGCGCGCGTCGGAAAGCCGTTCCAGCAACAGCATGCCGACGCCTTCGCCCCAGCCCGTGCCGTCGGCGCCGTCGGCGAACGACTTGCACCGCGCGTTCTCGGCGAGGCCGCGCTGGCGCAAGAACTCCATGAAGATCGTCGGGGTGTTCATCACGGACACGCCGCCGGCCAGCGCCATCGTGCATTCGCCGGTGCGCAGCGCCTGCGCGGCCAGGTGCAGCGCGACCAGTGACGACGAACAGGCCGTGTCGATGGTGACGGCCGGGCCTTCGAGGCCGAAGGTGTAGGCGATGCGGCCGGACGTGATGCTGCCCGCGCCGCCGTTGCCGAGGTGGGCGCTGTACTCGTCGAGACCGTCCGAAGCGTAGAGCCGGGAGCCGTAGTCGTGGTACATCACGCCGGCGAACACGCCGGTCCGGGAGCCGCGCGCGGCCGCCGGGTCGATCCCGGCGCGCTCGAAGGCCTCCCACGTCGTGGTCAGCAGGAGCCGCTGCTGCGGGTCCATCGCCATCGCCTCGCGCGGGCTGATGCCGAAGAACTCCGGGTCGAAATCGGCGGCTTCGTAAAGGAAACCGCCCTCGCGAGCGAAGCGGGTGCCGTCGCCGTCCGGGTCCTGACCGTAGAGCAGCTCGGGGTCCCAGCCGCGGTCGGCGGGCAGCGCGCCGATGGCGTCGGTGCCCGAAGAGACCAGCTGCCACAGGTCTTCGGGCGTCCGGACGCCGCCGGGGTAGCGGCAGCTCATCGCGACGATCGCGATCCGGTCGTCCGTGTCGTCCACAGTGGACTTGACGCGCCGGACGGGCACGATCTCGCCGGTGCCGAACAGTTCCCCGCGCACGTGCCGGGCCAGCGCGATCGGCGTCGGGTGGTCGAAGACGAGGGTCGCGGGCAGCCGCAGGCCAGTCGCGAGGTTGAGGCGGTTGCGGAGGTCGACCGCGGTCAGCGAGTCGAAACCGAGGTCCTTGAACGGCTTGCCGTCGCGCACGGCTTCGGCGGACGCGTGGCCCAGCGCGGCGGCCGCGGTGGTCCGGACCAGGTCGAGCAGCGACTGCTCGACCTCGGCCTCGCCTAGGCCGCTCAAGCGTTCGCGCAGCAGGGATTCGTCTTCGGCGGCTCCGGCCGTGGTGCGGCGGGCCGGAGCGCGGACGAGCCCGCGCAGCAGCGCCGGCACCGTGCCGGGCTTCGCCGTCGAGGCGGCCAGCCGGACCGGCACGAGCAGGGCGTCGCCGCTGCCAGTCGCCAGGTCGAACAGGGCGAGGGCGTCCTCGGTGGGCAGCGGCTCGATGCCGCCGCGGCTCATCCGGCCGAGGTCGCCGTCGTCGAGGTGGCCGGTCATGCCGGACGCCTGGGCCCACAAACCCCAGGCCAGCGACGTCGCGGGCAGCCCCGCGGCGCGCCGGTGCGCGGCGAGCGCGTCGAGGAAGACGTTGGCGGCGGCGTAGTTCGCCTGGCCCGGACCGCCGAAGATGCCGGCGGCGCCGGAGAACAGCACGAACGCGCGCAGCGGCAGGCCGGCGGTCAGCTCGTGGAGGTTCGCGGCGGCGTCGACCTTCGGGCGCAGCACGGCGGCCAGGCGTTCGGGGGTCAGGGACTCCACAGTCCCGTCGTCGAGCACGCCCGCGGTGTGCACGACGGCGGTAAGGTCTTCGGTCCGCGCCAGGAGCGCTTCGAGGGCGTCGCGGTCGGCGACGTCGCACGCCGCGACCTCGACGTCGGCGCCCAGCGCGGTCAGCTCCTCGGCCAGCGAAGCGGCGCCGTCGGCGGCGAGGCCACGGCGTCCGACGAGCAGCAGCTTCCGGACGCCGCGCTCGGCGACGAGGTGGCGAGCCACGAGCCCGCCGAGAGTGCCGGTGCCGCCGGTGATCAGGACCGTCCCGTCCGGACCGAACACCGTCTCGTCCACATCGGACACCGTGTGCCGCGCCAAACGCGGGACATACGCGACGCCGTCCCGCACGGCCAGCTCGGCCTCGTCGGCGGCGAGCGCGGCCGGCAGCAGGTCGAGCAGGTTGTCCGGCGCGACGGCGTCGAGGTCGGCGACGGCGAAGCGGCCCGGGTGTTCCGCACGCGCCACGCGCAGCAGCCCCCAGACGGTCGCCGCGGCGGGGTCGCCACCGCCGTCCGGGCCGAGCGCGCCGCGGGTCACGAAGACCAGGCGGGAGCGGTCGAACTTCGGCTCCGCGAGCCAGGTCTGGACCAGGTCGAGGGTGTCCTGGGCGGCCCGGTGCGCGGCGGCCGTGAGGCTGTCTCCCCCGCCCGGCGCGACCACGACGAAGTCCGGTGCACCGCCGTCGCTCGACGCGGCGAGCGCGGCGAGATCGGCCCAGGAGGCGACCGAGCCGCCCAGCGGCGTGCCGAGCTGCGCCCAGGTGGCCGAACCGTCCACAACGGACAGCGGCAGCTCCGGCCAGTCCACCCGGTACAGCGCGTCCCGGACGCGGCCGGCGTCGCCGATGGCCGCGGCGTCGACCGGACGCAGGACCAGCGACTCGACCGCGGCGACCGGCCGGCCGCTCGGGTCGGCGACGTCGAGCGAGATCGTGTCCGGCCCGGCCGGGCTCAGCTTGACGCGGATCGCGTCGGCCCCGGCCGCGAACAGGGTCACGCCGGTCCAGGAGAACGGCAGCAGCCCACGCGCGGACCCGGTCAGGCCGACACCGTGCAGCGCGGCATCGAGCAGGGCCGGGTGCAGGCCGAACCGGCCGGCCGTCGGCTTGACCGCGTCGGGGAGGCGGACGTCGAGGTAGAAGTCGTCGCCGGATCGCCAAGCCGCGTGCAGGCCGCGGAAAGCGGGCCCGTACTGGAAACCGGCGGCGGCGAAGGCGTCGTAGAGGCCGTCGACCGGGACCACCTGCGCGCCTTCCGGCGGCCAGGTCACGGTGTCGACGGGCGCCGCGGTGCCGGACGTCGTGAGCGTACCGGTGGCGTGCCGCGTCCACGGCTCGTCGAAGGCGGCGTCGGCGGGCCGGGAGTAGAACTCGATGGTCCGCGGGTCGCCGGCGCCGACCGTCACCTGCAGCGTGACGCCGCCGCGCGCGGGCAGCACCAGGGGCGCCTCAAGGGTCAGCTCGGCCAGCCGGTCGCAGCCGGCCTGGTCCCCCGCCCGCACGGCCAGCTCGACAAAAGCGGTGCCAGGGAACAGGATCGTGCCGCCGACGGCGTGGTCGGCCAGCCACGGCTGGGCGTGTGCGGAGAGCCGGCCGGTGAACAGGAAGCCGTCGCCGTCGGCCAGCGCGACGGTGGCGCCGAGCAGCGGGTGCGCGGCCGCGCCGAGCCCGGCCGAGCCGAGGTCGCCGGTGCGGATCGCGGAGACGTCCGGCCAGAACCGGCTGGGCTCGAAGGCGTAGGTCGGCAGGTCGGCGCGCTCGCCGGTGCCGTACAGCACGGCCCAGTCGGGCACGACCCCGCCGGCCAGCGCTTCGGCCAGCGACAGGTGGAACCGCGCGAGGCCGCCTTCACCGCGGCGCAGGGTCCGCAGGGCGACCGCTTCGACGCCTTCGTCCTCGAAGATCTCCTGCAGCCCCACGGTGAGCACCGCGTGGGGCGCGACCTCGACGAACGCGCCGATCTCTTCGGCGAGCATGACGCGGACGGTGCCGTCGAACCGCACGGTCTCGCGCAGGTTGCGGAACCAGTAGCGGACGTCGAGGGTCGTGGTGTCGATCCGCTCGCCGGTGACGGTCGAGTAGAACGGCACGTCGGTCGCGCGCGGACGGACCGGCGCGACGGCGCGTTCGAACTCTTCGCGCAGTTCTTCCAGCTGTGCCGAGTGCGCGGCGTAGTCGACGGCGACGCGCTTGGCGCGCACACCGTCGCGTTCGCACCGGGCGAGCAGGGCGTCGAGCGCACCGTCGTCACCGGAGACGACCGTGCTGGCCGGACCGTTGACCGCACCGATGGACAGCGGGCCGCCGGTGATCAGGGCCTCGACGTCGGCCTGCGGCAGCGCCACGGAGACCATGCCGCCGCGGCCGGACACCCCGAGCACCAGGCGGCTGCGCGTCACGATGACCAGGGCACCGTCCTCGATGGACAGTGCGCCCGCGGCGACCGCGGCGGCGATCTCGCCCTGGGAGTGCCCGACGAACGCGTCGGCGGTCACGCCGTGCGCGCGCCAGACCTCGGCGAGCGAGACCATCACGGCCCACAGCACCACCTGCTGCACGTCCACGCGGTCCACTTCGGACGGTGCGCCCTCGGCGCCGGCGACGACGTCGAGCAGCGACCAGTCGACGAGCGGGGCCAGCGCGGCCGCGCATTCGCGCATCCGGGCGGCGAAGACGGGCGACGCCGTCATCAGCTCGCGGGCCATGCCTTCCCACTGCGCGCCCGCGCCGGGGAAGACGAAGGCGGTCCGGCCGGAGCCGGTGACCGCGGCGCGCGTGGCCGTCGACAGATCGTCCAAAGCGGACAGCAGCGCGTCCCGGTCGGAAGCTTCCACGACAGCGCGGTGTTCGAAGGCCGCCCGCGTGGTGGCGATCGTGCGGGCGACGTCCACAAGGGACAGCTCGGGGTGCGCGGTGAGGTGGTCGCGCAGGACCTCGGCCTGCCGGGTGAGCGCGGCCTCGGTGCGGCCGGACAGCAGCAGCGGCAGGGTGCCGCCGACGGGAGCCCGGTGCTCTTCGGGGGTTTCCGGCTCGGGCGCCTGCTCGATGATGGCGTGCGCGTTGGTGCCGCTCATGCCGAACGACGAGACGGCCGCGCGGCGCGGTTCGCCGGTCTCCGGCCAGGTCCGCGCCTCGGTGAGCAGCTCGACCGCGCCGGCCGCCCAGTCGACGTGCGGGGTGGGCTCGGTGACGTGCAGCGTCTTCGGCAGGACGCCGTGCCGGATGGCCTGGACCATCTTGATGATGCCGCCGACGCCGGCCGCGGCCTGCGAGTGCCCGATGTTGGTCTTCATCGAGCCGAGCAGCAGCGGGCGTCCGTCCGGGCGGTCCTGGCCGTAGGTGGCGAGCAGCGCCTGGGCCTCGATCGGGTCGCCGAGCGAGGTGCCGGTGCCGTGCGCCTCGACCGCGTCGACCTGCCCGGCCGACAGCCGCGCGTTGGCCAGCGCCTGCAGGATGACCTTCTGCTGGGCCGGGCCGTTGGGGGCGGTGAGGCCGTTGGACGCGCCGTCGGAGTTGATCGCCGTGCCGCGCACCACCGCGAGCACGGGGTACCCGAGGCGACGCGCGTCGGACAGCCGGGCCAGCAGCAGCATGCCGACGCCCTCGGCCCAGCCGGTGCCGTCGGCGGCGGCGTCGAACGCCTTGCAGCGGCCGTCCGGCGCGAGCCCGCGCTGGCGGCTGAACTCGATGAACGCGCCCGGCGTCGACATCACGGTGACGCCGCCGGCCAGCGCGAGCGAGCACTCGTCGCGGCGCAGCGCCTGCGCGGCGAGGTGCAGCGAAACCAGGCTCGACGAGCACGCGGTGTCGACGGTGACGGCGGGGCCTTCGAGCCCGAAGCTGTAGGCGACCCGGCCGGAGAAGACGCTCGCCGCGCTTCCCGTCGCTACGTGCCCTTCGACGCCTTCAGGCGCGTCGGCGAGAAGCGTCGCGTAGTCGTGGCTGGTGGTGCCGACGAAGACCCCGCACTGGGTGCCCTTCAGCGAAGCGGGGACGATCCCGGCGCGTTCGAAAGCCTCCCACGACGTCTCGAGCAGCAGCCGCTGCTGCGGGTCCATGGCGAGCGCTTCACGCGGCGAGATGCCGAAGAACGCGGCGTCGAACCGGCCGGCTTCGGCGAGGAAGCCGCCTTCGTTGGCGTAGGTGGTGCCGCTGTGGTCGGGGTCCGGGTCGAAGACGGCGTCGGTGTCCCAGCCGCGGTCCTCGGGGAACGGGCCGATGACGTCGCGTCCCTCCGAGACCAGCTCCCAGAGCTGCTCCGGGGTCCGCACGCCGCCGGGGTACCGGCAGCTCATGGCGACGACGGCGATCGGTTCCTGCGTCCGGTCCTCGAGGCTGCGCAGTTTCTGCCGGGTCTGGTGCAGGTCGGCGGTGACCCACTTCAGATAGTCACGGAGCGTCGCCTCATCGGCCATCGCCGCACACCTCACTTGTCGCCGTGTCTGCGTCCCCCGGCTTCGTTCGGTGCGCGCGGTTCCCTTGGTCTTTCCCGTGGTCACAGCGCTGCCCCGACGAACCGGTGCCAGGGAAACCTATGAATCCGCGGACTCCCGCGACAACCCTTAGCGACCCCCTACGCCCCTAGGCGAACCCGGCTCCGACCTGCGGAAAAGCCCCGGGACGCCGCGCCGGGAGCCGAAAGCCGTGAAGGCCTCCTTACCGGCGCTAAGAGCCGGTAAGGAGGCCTTCACGGACCTGCGGGAGGGTCAGGAGCGACCGAGGTCCTTGTTGATGAACTCGAAGAGCTCTTCGTCGGACGCGCCGTCGAAGACGCCCGCCGGGCTGTCCACGGCCTCCTCGTTCTCCCACTTGGCCAGCAGGGCCTGGACGCGGACCTTGACCTTGGCGCGGGTCAGCTCGTCCGTGGCGGCCGCCGACAGCACGGCCTCCAGCCGGTCCAGCTCGCCGAACACCGACGCGACGCCGTCCTCGCCGCCCAGCTCGCGGCCCAGGTGCGCGGCCAGGTCCTGCGGGGTCGGGTAGTCGAACACCAGCGACGCGGCCAGCTTCAGCCCGGTCCCGGCGGTCAGCCGGTTGCGGAGCTCGACCGCCGTCAGCGAGTCGAAGCCCAGCTCGGTGAACGCCCGGTCCGGCGCGACCGCCGCCGTGCCCCGGTGCCCGAGCACCAGCGCGACGTCGGTGCGGACCAGCTCCAGCAGCGTCCGCCGCCGCCCGGCCTCGTCCAGCTCCGCGAGCTTGCCGCGCAGCTCGTCGCCGGTGTCCGCCTCCTCGACAACCTCGGCCTCGAGGACCGCCCGCACCTCCGGCAGGTCCGCGATGAACGCGTTCGGCCGCAGCGCGGTGAAGCCGGGCGCGAACTTCGCCCAGTCGACGTCGGCCACCGTGACCACCGCCTCGCCGTGGTCGACGGCCTGGGTCAGCGCCGCGACGGCCAGGTTCGGGTCGAGCGCGGGGAGGCCGCGGCGACGCAGCTGCTCCTCGTGCTCCCCCTCGGCCGCCATGCCGCCGCCGCCCCACGGGCCCCACGCGATCGACGTCGCGGCCAGCCCGGCCGCGCGCCGCCGCTGGGCCAGGGCGTCGAGGGCCGCGTTCGCCGCCGCGTACCCGGACTGGCCGCTGCCACCCCAGGTCGCCGCGACCGACGAGAACAGCACGAACGCGTCCAGCTCGCCGAACAGCTCGTCCAGCGCGAGCGCGCCGGTCACCTTGGCGTCCACCACGGCGGCGAACTCCGCGACGCTGCTCGCCGCGATCGGCGTGCCCTGGCTGACGCCCGCGGCGTGCACGACCGCGCGCACCGGGGAGTCCAGCCCGCTGACCAGCGCGGCCAGCGCGTCCCGGTCCCCGACGTCGCAGGCGGCGACGGTGACCTCGACACCGGTCGCGACCAGCTCGGCCCGCAGCTCCTCGGCCCCCGGCGCGGCCGGGCCGCGCCGGCTGACCAGCACCAGGTGCTCGGCGCCGTGCTCAGCCAGCCACCGCGCCATCCGGGCACCGAGACCGCCCGTCCCGCCGGTGACCAGCACCGTGCCACGCGGCTGCCAGGGCTGCGACGACGTCGTGGGCAACGGCGCCCGCGCCAGCCGCCGGGCGAAGACCCCGTCGGCCCGCACCGCGAGCTGGTCCTCCGCGCCGTCCCCGGCGAGCACGCCCGCCAGGAGTCCGGCGACGCGGTCGTCGAGCACCGCGGGCAGGTCGATCAGGCCACCCCAGCGGTCCGGGTGTTCCAGGCCCGCGACCCGGCCCAGGCCCCAGACCTCGGCGCCGGCGATGTCGACGTGGTCGCCGTACACCGCGTCCCGCGTGATCGTCCACAAGGGAGCGTTGATCCCTGCTGTGCCGAGCGCCTGGATCAGCTCCAGGGTGCCCGCGACGCCGGTGGCGACCATGCCGTGTTCCGCGTGCGGCCGGGTGTCCACGGCCAGCAGCGAAAGCACCCCGGCCAGCGGGAGGCCGTCCTCGACGAGGTTCGCGGTGCCGCGCACCGTGCGCACCTCGGCGCCCTGGGCCCGCAGCGCCTCGACGACCTGGCCGCACCACGCGGCTTCGGTCTCGGGCAGCACGACCAGCCAGCCGCCGGTGAACAACGGCGTCTCCGGTTCCGGTGTCGCGGTCCACGACACCCGGTACCGCCAGTCGTCCAGTGTGGACAGTTCACGGCGTTGGCGCCGCCAGCCGGACAGCACCGGCAGGAGCGTGCCGAGCGACTCGCGGTCGACGCCCGCCGGGAGCGTCCCGGCCAGCTCGTCGACGTCCTCGCGCTCGACGGCCGCCCAGAACCGGTCCTCGGCGGCGTCCCGCGGCGCGGGTGCGGCCACCGGCTCCGGCCAGTAGCGCTCGCGCTGGAACGGGTACGTCGGCAGCGCGACCACCCGGCCCGGCGTGAACAGCGCCGCCCAGTCCACGGCGACGCCGTTGACGTGGGCCGCGGCCACCGCGGTGAGCAGGGCTTCCGCCTCGGGGCGGCCGCGCCGCAGCGCCGGCACCACCACGGGTGTGCCGCCGTCGACCGCGGCGCAGTCCTGCGCCATCGCCGTCAGCACCCCGTCCGGGCCGAGTTCGACCACAGTGGACACCCCGGCGGCGAACACCGCGCGGATGCCGTCGGCGAACCGGACCGCCGCGCGGACGTGCCGCACCCAGTAGTCCGCTGTGCGGAACTCGTCCGCCGTGACCGGCGCACCGGTCAAGGTGGACACCAACGGCACCGTCGGCTCGTGGTACTCCAGCCCCTGCGCGATCGCGGCGAACTCGGCCAGCATCGGCTCCATCCGCGGCGAGTGGAACGCGTGGCTGACGGTCAGCCGCTTCGTCTTGCGCCCCAGCGCGGCGAGCCGCGCCGCGACCTCGGCCACCGGCTCCTCGTCGCCGGCGATGACCACCGCGGCCGGGCCGTTGACCGCCGCGATCCCGGCGACGTCCTCGAATCCCGCCAGCAGCGGCAGGACCTCTTCCTCGGACGCCTGGACCGCGACCATCGCACCACCCGAGGGCAGCTCCTGCATCAACCGGCCGCGCGCGGCGACCAGCTCGACGGCGTCGGCCAGGGTGAGCACCCCGGCGACGTGCGCCGCGGCCAGCTCGCCGATCGAGTGGCCGACCAGGACGTCCGGCCGGACGTCCCAGCTCTCCAGCAGCCGGAAGAGCGCCACCTCCAGGGCGAACAGCGCGGGCTGGGTGTACACCGTGCGGTCGAGCAGGTCGTTCTCGGTGACCATGACCGTCCGCAGTGGACTGTCCAGCCGGGAGTCGAACGCGGCGCAGATCTCGTCGAGCGCCGCGGCGAACACCGGGTACGTCTCGTACAGCTCGCGGCCCATGCCGGCCCGCTGGCTGCCCTGCCCGGAGAAGGCGAACGCCAGGCCACCCGGCCGGGCCGTCCCGCTCGTGACGCCCGCCGCCGGGCCGCCGGACGCGACCGCGTCCAGCCCGGCGAGCAGTTCGTCGCGATCACTCGCGAGCACCACGGCGCGGTGCTCGAAGATGGACCGGGTGGTGGCCAGCGCGTAGGCCAGCTCCGCCGGTTCGCCGTCGTGCTCACGCAGCCTCGACGCCTGTGCGGCGAGCGCGGCGGCGTCGTGGCCGGAAAGCACGATCGGGACCACGGCCGGGCCCTGCACGTCCGGCAGGGCCATGGGTTCCGGAGCCTGCTCGATCACGACGTGCGCGTTGGTGCCGCTCACGCCGAACGAGGAGACGCCGGCCCGGCGCGGACGGCCGGTCTCCGGCCACGCGCGCGGCTCGGTCAGCAGCTCGATCGCCCCCGCCGTCCAGTCCACCTGGGACGACGGCGAGTCGACGTGCAGCGTCTTCGGGAGCGTGCCGTGCTGCATGGCCAGCACCATCTTCATCACCCCGGCCACGCCGGCGGCCGCCTGCGTGTGCCCGATGTTGGACTTCAGCGAGCCCAGCAGCAACGGCGTCTCGCGATCCTGGCCGTAGGTGGCCAGCAGCGCCTGCGCCTCGATCGGGTCGCCCAGCTTCGTGCCGGTGCCGTGTGCCTCGACGGCGTCGACGTCCGAAGCAACCAGTCCGGCCGCGGACAGGGCCTGGCGGATCACCCGCTGCTGCGAGGGACCGTTCGGCGCGGTCAGGCCGTTGGACGCGCCGTCCTGGTTGACCGCGCTGCCGCGAACCACCGCGAGCACCGGGTGGCCGTTGCGCTGAGCGTCGGAAAGCCTTTCCAGCACGAGCATTCCGGCGCCCTCACCCCAGCCGGTGCCGTCGGCGGCCTCGGCGAAGGACTTGCAGCGGCCGTTCATCGCGAGCCCGCGTTGCCGCGAGAACTCGACGAACACGCCCGGCGTCGACGTGACGATCACGCCGCCCGCCAGCGCCAGCGAGCACTCACCGGCCCGCAGCGCCTGCGCCGCGAGGTGCAGGGCCACCAGCGACGACGAGCAGGCCGTGTCGATCGTGACCGCCGGGCCTTCGAGCCCGAAGGTGTAGGACAGCCGGCCGGAGACGACGCTCGCCGCGGTGCCGGTGGCCAGGTAGCCCTCGGCTTCCTCGGTGCCGGCGAGCAGCGTGCCGTAGTCCTGGCCGCTGGTGCCGGCGAACACGCCGGTCCGGCTGCCGCGGACCGACCGCGGGTCGATCCCGGCCCGCTCGAACGCCTCCCAGGTGATCTCGAGCAGCAGGCGCTGCTGCGGGTCCATGGCGAGGGCTTCTCGCGGGCTGATCCCGAAGAACGCCGGGTCGAACTCCCCCGCACCGGCGAGGAAGCCGCCTTCGCGGATGTAGCACGTGCCGCTGTGGTCGGGGTCCGGGTTGTAGAGCGCGGCCAGGTCCCAGCCGCGGTCCGTCGGGAACGGCGTGATCGCGTCCGTGCCTTCTGACACGAGCTGCCACAGTTCTTCCGGCGTCGTGACGCCGCCGGGGAAGCGGCAGCTCATCGCCACGATGGCGATCGGGTCGTCGTCGGTCGCCGCGGGGGCGATGACGTCGTCCGCTTCGTCGCCGCGCAGGTGCGCGGCGAGCACGGCCGGCGTCGGGTAGTCGAACACCAGCGTCGAGGGCAGCGTCTGCCCGGTCGCCGCGCCGACGCGCTTGGCCAGCTCGACCGCGGTCAACGAGTCGAAGCCCAGCTCGCGGAACGGCAGGTCCGGTTCGACCTCGGCGGCCGACCGGTAGCCGAGCACGGCCGCCACTTCGGCGCGCACGAGGTCGAGCAGAGCCCGGGTGTCGCGCCGCTCCTCACGGTCTACTGTGGACACTTCTGCCCGGCGACGCGGCACGGTGACCAGGCCGCGCAGCATCGGCGGCACGTCACCCGTGATGCTCGCCCGCAGGGCCGGCAGATCCAGCTTGATCGGCACGAGCACGGCGTCGCTTGTGGACACCGCCGTGTCGAACAGGGCCATGCCGTCCGCGACGGACAGGGCCCCGATCCCGGCTTCGGTCATCCGCCGCAGGTCCGCGGCGGTGAGCCGGGCCGCCATGCTGCCGGCGCCGGACCACATGCCCCAGGCCAGCGACGTCCCGGGCCGCCCGGTGTTCCGGCGGCGCTGCATCAGCGCGTCGAGGAACACATTCGCCGCCGCGTAGCTCGCCTGCCCGGCGCCGCCGAGCACCCCGGCGGCCGAGGAGAAGACGACGAACGCCGTCAGCTCCCGGTCGGCGGTCAGCTCGTGCAGGTGCCAGGCCGCGTCCACCTTGGGCCGCAGCACGGTGGCGACGCGCTCGGGCGTCAGGGACGCCAGCACGCCGTCGTCGAGGACGCCCGCGGTGTGCACCACGGCGGCGAGGTCGGCGATCCCGTCGAGCAGGGCCGCCGCCGCGGCGCGGTCGGCGACGTCGCAGGCCACGACGTCCACCTCGGCACCCGCGGCGACCAGCTCCTCGGCCAGTTCGGCCGCACCCGGTGCGTCGGGGCCGCGGCGGCTGGTGAGGACCAGCTTGCGCACGCCCTGGGTCGCGACCAGGTGTTTCGCCAGCTCGGCGCCCAGTGCGCCGGTGCCGCCGGTGATCAGGACCGTGCCTTCGCCGAGCGTCTTCGCCTCTTCGGGGACGGTCGCTCGCACCAGTCGCGGTGCGAACGTCTCCCCGGCCCGGACGACGACCTGCGGTTCGCCGGTGGCGACGGCCGCGGCCACCGCGTCGGGGTCATCGGTGTCGACCAGGACGAACCGGCCGGGCTGTTCGGACTGCGCCGAACGCACCAGGCCCCAGACCGCGGCACCCGCGAGATCGGCGCCGGCGTCCGGTCCCGCCGCACCCCGTGTCACGACGACCAGGTTCTCGCCGGTCTGCAGCTTCGCGAGCACGTCACCGACGATCCGGTGGACGTCCTCCGGCGACTCCCCGGCGGGCACCCGGTAGACCTCCTTCGCCTCACCGATCGGGCCCGCTTGGACGGGCACCCAGTCGATCCGGAACAGCGAGTCGACGGTCTTCACGGACTCCGCCGGCCGCAGCGTCACCGCGTCGGCGGTGACCACGGCCGTGCCCTCCGCGTCGACCGCGTGCAGCGCAACCGTGTCGTCACCCAGGTCCGTCAGGCGGACCCGCAGATCACGGGCCCCCGACGCGTGCAGCGCGAACCCCGACAGGGCGACCGGCGACAGCCCGCCGAACGCCGCGTCGAGCAGCGCCGGGTGCAGGCCGAACCGTCCGGGCTCGACGCCTTCCGGCAGCGACACCTCGACGACGTCCTCGTCCGTCCACTCGGGAATCTTCGGCAGTACGACCGCGAGCATGCCCTCGGCGTGCCTTGTCCACGCGCCGCCGTCTTCCGGTCGCGAGTGGACGGTCACGTCCCGGCGGCCGGAGCCGTCTGGCTCGCCGACCCACACCTGCAGCTGGAGCGCCCCGCGCTCGGGGAGCACGAGCGGCGCGTCGACGGACAGCCGTTCGACCAGCCCGCACCCCGCCTCGTCCGCGGCCCGCGAGACCAGTTCGGCGAACACCGAGCCCGGTGCCGCGCCGCCCAGGAGCTGCGTGGACAGGCGCCCGGTGAGCAGGAACCCGTCCCCGTCGGCCCGCGCCACCGCCGCGCGCAGCAGCGGGTGCCGGGTGGCGCCGAGACCGGCGGCCGTGACGTCACCGCCCGCACTGGTCCGGAGCCAGAAGCGCTGCCGCTGGAACGGGTAGGTCGGCAGGTCGACCCGGCGCCGGGCGGCGGTGCCGAACACCGCGGCCCAGTCCGGCTCGACGCCGTGGACGTGCGCGCCGAGCACCGCGGTCAGCACCGCGTCGGGCTCGGCCCGGCCGGCCCGCACGGCCGGGACGAACTCGCCTTCGGCGCACGCCTGGCCCATGGCCGACAGCACGCCGTCCGGTCCCAGCTCGACGAACACCGAGACACCGCTCGCGGCGAGCGTCCGGACGCCGTCGGCGAACCGCACCGTCTCGCGCACGTGCCGCACCCAGTAGTCCGCGGTGAACTCGGTGATCAGCTCACCCGTGACGTTCGAGACGATCGGGATGACCGACTTGCCGTAAGACAGCGAGTCCGCGATACCGCGGAACTCGTCCAGCATCGGATCCATCAGCTGCGAGTGGAAGGCATGACTGACCGTGAGCCGCTTGGTCTTGCGGTCCTTGAACCGTTCGGCGACCGCGAGGACGGCGTCCTCCTCACCGGAGACGACCGTCGAGTCCGGGCTGTTCAGCACGGCGATGGTCACCGCGGCCGACAGGTGTGGCGTGACTTCGTCCTCGGTCGCCCGGATCGCGACCATCGCGCCGCCTTCCGGCAGCGCCTGCATGAGCCGTCCGCGTGCGGCGACGAGCGTCACCGCGTCCGCGAGCGAGAGCACCTCGGCGACGTGCGCCGCGGCCAGCTCGCCGATCGAGTGCCCGGCCAGGAAGTCCGGCTGGAACCCGAAGTGCTCGAAGAGCCGGAACAACGCCACTTCCAGGGCGAACAGGGCCGCCTGGGTGTAAGCGGTGCGGTCCAGCGGCTCGCCGTCCTCGAACAGGACCGTCCGCAACGGACGGTCGAGGTGCGCGTCGAACTCGGCGCATACCGCGTCCAGCGCGTCGGCGAAGACCGGGAACGCGTCGTACAGCTCGCGGCCCATGCCGGTCCGCTGGCTGCCCTGGCCGGTGAAGAGGAAGGCCAGCTGCCCGCGGTCGCGGGCGACCCCGCTCAGTACGCCGGGTGCCGTGCCGTCCTCGGCCAGCGCGGTCAGTGCCGTCCGCAGGTCGTCGTGATCGGTGGCCAGCAGGGCCGCGCGGTGGTCGAGCGCGGACCGGGTCGTGGCCAGGGCGTACCCGAAGGCGTCCAGGTCCGGCGTGTCCGACGCAGCCAGCGAAGCCGCCTGGGCCCGCAGCGCGGCGGCCGTCCGTCCGGAAAGGACGATCGGCACCGGCAGCGGCGACTCGACCACGTCGGCCGGTTCCTCGACGGGAACGGCCTCGATGATCGCGTGCGCGTTGGTGCCGGAGACGCCGAACGCGGACACCCCGGCCCGGCGCGGCGCACCGGTCTCCGGCCACGGGCGGGCCGCGGTGAGCAGCTCGACCGCACCCGCCGTCCAGTCGACCTGCGTCGACGGCTCGTCGACGTGCAGGCTGGCCGGCAGCACCCCGTGCCGCATGGCCTGGACCATCTTGATCACGCCCGCGACACCGGCCGCGGACTGCGTGTGCCCGATGTTGGACTTCAGCGAACCGAGCCACAGCGGCTCGGACCGGTCACGGCCGTAGGTCGCCAGCAGCGCCTGCGCCTCGATCGGGTCGCCGAGCCGGGTGCCCGTGCCGTGCGCCTCCACGACGTCGACGTCCGATGTGGACAGACCGGCGTTGGCCAACGCCTGGCGGATCACCTTCTGCTGCGCGGGACCGTTGGGGGCGCTGAGGCCGTTGGACGCGCCGTCGGAGTTCACTGCGGAGCCTCGCACGACCGCCAGGACCTGGTGGCCGTGGCGCCGGGCGTCCGACAGCCGCTCCAGCAGGAGCAGGCCGACGCCTTCGGACCAGCCGGTGCCGTCCGCCGCCTCGGCGAAGGGCTTGCACCGGCCGTCGGCGGCCAGGCCGCGCTGCCGGGCGAACTCGACGAACCCGCCCGGGTCGGCCATCACCGCGACGCCGCCGGCCAGCGCCATCGAGCATTCACCCGACCGCAGGGCCTGCGCCGCCCAGTGCAGCGCGACCAGCGACGACGAGCACGCGGTGTCGAGCGTGACCGCCGAACCTTCGAGCCCGTAGGAGTAGGCCAGCCGTCCGGAAAGGACACTGCCGACGTTGCCGGTCAGCATGTGGCCCTCGACGCCGTCGGGCAGCTCACCGGCGCCCGCGCCGTACCCGGAGGCCGCCGCGCCGAGGAACACCCCGGTGCGGGTGCCGCGCAGGGTCCGCACGTCGATGCCGGCGCGCTCGAAGACCTCCCACGACGTCTCCAGCAGCAGCCGCTGCTGCGGGTCCATGGCGAGGGCCTCGCGCGGGCTGATCCCGAACAGGCCGGGGTCGAACTCGCCTGCGTCGTGGAGGAAACCGCCCTCCTTGGTGTAGGTCGTGCCCGCGTGCTCCGGGTCCGGGTGGTACAGCGAGTCCAGGTCCCAGCCGCGGTCGGCCGGGAACGGCCCGATCGCGTCGTCACCGGCCGCGACCAGCCGCCAGAGGTCTTCGGGCGAACGGACGCCGCCGGGGAACCGGCAGCCCATCGCGACGATCGCGATCGGTTCGTCGGACCCGGTGGTGACGACCGCGGTCGTGGTGGTGTCCGGCTCGGCGCCGAGCAGCTCGCCCAGCAGGAACGTGGTCAGGTCGAGCGGGGTCGGGTAGTCGAACACGAGGGTCGCGGGCAGCTTGAGGCCGGTGGCCGTGACCAGCCGGGTGCGGACCTCGACCGCCGTCACCGAGTCGAAGCCGAGCTCGCGGAACGCCCGGGCGGGCGGGACGGCGTCGGTGCCGGTGTGCCCGAGCACCGCGGCCGCCTCGCCGCGGACCAGGTCGAGCAGCACACGCTTGCGTTCGGCCGCGGGCAGTTCGGCGAGCCGTCCGGCCAGTCCGCTGTGGATCTTTGTGCCGGTTTCTTCCGTGTCCAAAGCAGACACTTCGGGCAGTTCGGCGATCAGCGGCCGGGCTCGCAGCGCCGTGAAGGCGGGTGCGAACTTCGCCCAGTCCACGTCGGCCACCGCGAGGAACGTCTCGTCCGCATCGAGGGCCTGCTGCAGCACCGAGATCGCCAGCTCCGGCGCCATCGGCCGCAGCCCGCGCCGGCGCATCTGCTCACCGGCCTCGCCTTCGGCCATACCGCCCTCGGCCCACGCGCCCCACGCCACCGAGGTGGCCCGGGCACCGCGAGCGCGGCGCTGTTCGGCGAAGGCATCGAGGAAGGCGTTGGCCGCGGCGTATGCGCCCTGGCCACCGCCGCCCCAGACCCCGGCGTTGGAGGAGAAGAGCACAAAGGCGTCCAGCTCGGTGTCCGCGAGCGCCCGGTCCAGGTTGACCGCGCCCGCGACCTTGGCGGCCGCGTTGACCGCGAGGTCTGCGGGACCGGTTTCGGCCAACGGCGGCGAAACCCCGACACCTGCGGCGTGCAGCACCGCCGTGAACCGGTGCTCGGCGGTGAGGCGTCGCACCGATTCGAAGTCGGCGACGTCGCACGGGTCAACGGTGACCTGGGCGCCGAGCCCGGTCAGCTCCTCGACCAGCTCTTGTGCGCCGGGCGAGTCGAGACCGCGACGGCTGGTGAGCACCAGGTGCTCGGCGCCGTGCCGGGCCAGCCAGCGCGCGATCTGCGCGCCGACCGCACCGGTGCCGCCGGTGACGAGCACCGTGCCACGCGGAGTCCAGCCGGTGATCGCCGGCCGTTCGGCCAGCGGGGCGCGCACCAGACGGCGGGCGAAGACGCCGGACGGGCGCACCGCCAGCTGATCCTCGTCGCTGTTGCCGGCGAGCACCGCAACCACGCGGGCCGAGGCCCGCGAGTCGAGGTCTTCCGGCAGGTCGAGCAGGCCACCCCAGCGTTCGGGGTGCTCCAGTCCGGCGACCCGGCCGAGCCCCCAGACCTGCGCCTGGACGGCCGAGGTCAGCCGATCGGACCGGCCTGCGGAGACAGCGCCACGGGTGGCGAGCCACAGCGGAGCCGCGACGCTGTCCAGCGCCCGGATCAGTGCGGCGGTCAGGGCGAGCCCGGCGGGGACGACGGGGTGTTCGGGGTCGGGGCGCTCGTCGAGCGCCAGCAGGGACAGGACACCGCGGAACTGCAGCGGCTCAACACCGGCGCCTGACTCGGCACCGTCGGCGGCCGAGGTGACCGCATCGCCCTCCGAACTGCTGTCAGCGACCAGCCCACCCAAGGCAGCCGGGGTGCCCGGCCGAGCACCGTGGTCGGCCAACAGCGCCGCCAGTTCCTCGGCCGAGGTGCCCGGTTCGACCGGGACCACGTGCGGCCGCGCTCCATGCGCGGTCAGCAGCGCGGTGACCGCCTCGATCTCGGCGTGTGCGCCGACCGGGACCGGCACCAGCCAGTCGCCGTCCAGGTTCGCGGCCTCGAAGTCCAGGGCAGTCCAGGCGATCCGGTACCGCCACTTGTCCACAGTGGACTTATCGCGGCGGTTGCGTCGCCAAGTCGACAACACGGGCAGTGCGGCCCGCAGTGTCTCCTCGTCGGTGCCGTCGATCTCCAACGCGGCCGCGACGGCGGCCGGGTCGTCGCTGTCGACGGCGTCCCAGAAGGTGCTGTCGGCGAATCCGTCGCCCGTGGCGACCGTGTCGACCAGTTCGGGCCAGAAGCGGCTGCGCTGGAAGGCGTAGGTCGGCAGATCGATCCGCCGGCCTCCGCTGAACACGGTGTCCCACGCCACCCGCGCGCCGCCCGTGTGGGCCTGCGCGAGCGAGGTGAGTACCCGGGTGAAGCCGCCCTGGTCTCGGCGCAGGGTGCCGGTGACCGTCGCGGCTACACCCGCGTCCTCGAGGATGTCCTGCAGGCCGGTGGCGACCACCGGGTGCGGGCTGACCTCGACGAACACGTCGTGGCCGGCCATGGCCTCGATCGCGTCGGTGAACCGCACCGTCTGGCGCAGGTTCCGGTACCAGTAACCGGCGTCGAGGCCGGAATCGATCAGTGAGCCCGTCACCGTGGAGTAGAACGGGATCTCCGCCGGGCACGGGCGCACCGGGGCGAGCACGTCCAGGAGTTCCGCTTCCAGCGACGCGACGTGCGCCGAGTGGGACGCGTAGTCCACCGGGATCCGCTTGGCCCGGATCTCCTGCTCCTCGCAGCGGGCGAGGAACTCGTCCAGGGCGTCGGCGTCGCCCGAGACCACGGTCGCCCGCGGCCCGTTGACGACGGCGATCGAGATCCGGTCGCCCCACGGCTCAAGCGAAGCGGCGACCTCCTCCGGCGGGAGCGGCACGGAGACCATGCCGCCGCGCCCGGCCAATGCAAGGATCGCCTTGCTGCGCAAAGCCACCACCAGTGCACCGTCCTCAAGGGACAGTGCACCCGCGACGACCGCCGCGGCGATCTCGCCCTGCGAGTGGCCGACCACCGCGGCCGGCTCGACGCCGTGGTGGCGCCAGACCGCGGCCAGCGAGACCATCATCGCCCACAGCGCGGGCTGGACGACGTCCACGCGTTCCAGCGGTTCCGCCGCACGCAGGACGTCGAGCAGCGACCAGTCGACGAACGGCGCCAGCGCCTCGGCGCAGTCGGCCATCCGCGCGGCGAAGACCGGCGAGGTGTCCAGCAGCTCGACGGCCATCCGCGGCCACTGCGAACCCTGGCCGGGGAAGACGAACGCGACCTTCCCGGTGCCCGCCAGGCCGTGCACGGCGTTGGCGGGCTCCCCCGCGGCCAGCGCAGCGAGACCCGTGCGGGCCTCGTCGGCGTCCCGCGCGAGCAGGACGCTGCGGTGCTCCATCCGGTGGCGGCACTGAATCAGCGAAACTGCCACGTCGGTCATGCGCGGAGGGTCCACCTCGAACAGTTCCAGCAGACGACCCGCCTGGGCGCGGACGCCGTCGGCGGTCTTCGCCGAGAGCACCAGCGGAGCCAGGACGTCTTCGCCCGCGGCGACCTCGGCGGACGCCGGTGCCTGCTCGATGATCGTGTGCGCGTTCGTCCCGCTGAACCCGAACGACGACACCGCCGCGCGGCGCGGCCGATCCACCGACGGCCAGGGCCGGGCCTCGGTGAGCAGTTCCACCGCGCCCGCGGTCCAGTCGATGTGCCCCGACGGCTCGGAGACGTGCAGCGTCTTCGGCAGCGTGCCGTGCCGCATCGCCATGACCATCTTGATGATGCCGCCGACACCGGCCGCGGCCTGGCTGTGGCCGAGGTTCGACTTCAGCGAGCCGAGCCACAGCGGGTCACCGGTGCGCTCGGCACCGTAGGTCGCCAGCAGCGCCTGCGCCTCGATCGGATCACCCAGTGACGTCCCGGTGCCGTGCGCCTCGACGACGTCGACGTCCGAGGTGGACAGACCGGCATCGGCCAGCGCCTGACGGATCACGCGTTGCTGCGACGGGCCGTTCGGCGCGGTCAAGCCGTTGGACGCACCGTCCTGGTTGATCGCGGTGCCGCGCACGACGGCGAGCACGGGGTGCCCGTTGCGCTGGGCGTCGGACAGCCGCTCCAGCAGGATCATGCCGGCGCCTTCGGCCCAGCCGGTGCCGTCGGCGTCCGCGGAGAACGCCTTGCAGCGGCCGTCCGGCGAAAGCCCGCGCTGTTTGCTGAACTCGATGAACGCGGCGGGCGTCGACATCACCGTGACGCCGCCGGCCAGGGCCATCGTGCACTCGCCGTTGCGCAGGGCTTGCGCCGCGAGGTGCAGCGCCACCAGCGAAGACGAGCACGCGGTGTCCACAGTGACCGCCGGGCCCTCGAGTCCGAAGTGGTACGACAGCCGTCCGGTAACGACGCTGCCGGAGTTGCCGGTGCCGAGGTGCCCGGCGACGTCGTCCTTCGACCGCTCGAGGAGGCTGACGTAGTCGTGGTACATCAGGCCGGCGAACACGCCGGTCCGGCTGCCGCGCACGGCATCCGGGTCGATGCCGGCCCGTTCGAAGACCTCCCACGACGTCTCCAGCAGCATTCGCTGCTGCGGGTCCATGGCGAGGGCCTCACGCGGGCTGATCCCGAAGAACTCGGGGTCGAACTCGGTGACGTCGCGCAGGAATCCGCCGTGGCGGGTGTAGCTCGTGCCCGGCCGCGTGGAGTCGGGGTCGTACAGCGCGTCCAGGTCCCAGCCGCGGTCCGCGGGCATCGGGCCGATCGCGTCCTGTTCGGACTCGACCAGCGCCCACAGCTGCTCGGGACTGGTGATACCGCCCGGGAACCGGCAGCTCATCGCCACGATGGCGATCGGCTCGTCGTCCCTTGTGGACACCTCCACGACGGCCTGCTCTTCGACGCCGAACAGGCGTCCGGCGATCTCCTCGGCCAGCGCCGACGGCGTCGGGTGGTCGAAGATCAGCGTCGCGGGCAGCCGCAGCCCGGTGGCCGCGTTGAGCCGGTTGCGCAGCTCGATCGCGGTCAGCGAGTCGAAACCGAGTTCGGTGAACGCCCTGGTCGCGCCGACGGCGGCGGCCGAGGCGAACCCGAGCACCGTCGCGACCTCGTCGCGGACCAGGTCGAGGATTCCGTCCTGGCTCAGCCGCGAACCGGTGACGGCGACGGCGGTCCGCCGGAGCGGGGCGGTGACCAGGCCGCGCAGCAACGGCGGCACCTGGCCGGACGCCCGCACGGCGGCGAGGTCCAGCCGGATCGGCACCAGGACGGCGTCCTCTCCGGACAGTCCGGCGCCGAACAGCGCGAGACCGTCCTCGGTGGACAGAGCGGCGACACCCGCGCCGGCGAGCCGGTCCAGGTCCGTGTCGCCGAGGTGCCCGGCCATGCTCGTGCCGGTCGCCCAGAGGCCCCAGGCGAGCGACGTCGCGGGCAGCCCGGCCGCTCGGCGCTGGGTGGCCAGGGCGTCGAGGAAAGCGTTTGCGGCGGCGTAGTTGCCCTGCCCCGCGCCGCCGAACACACCGGCCGCGGAGGAGAACAGCACGAACGCGTCGAGGTCCGAGGTCAGCTCGTGGAGGTTCCACGCGGCGTCGACCTTCGGCCGCAGCACCGCGTCGAGACGCTCGGGCGTCAGCGACGACAGCACGCCGTCGTCGAGGACGCCGGCCGCGTGCACCACGGCCTTGAGGTCGGTGATCCCGGCCAGCAGCGCGGCCAGGGCGTCGCGGTCGGCCGCGTCGCAAGCGACGATGTCGACCTCGGCACCGGCGGTGACCAGGGTGTCCCGCAGTTCCGCGGCACCCGGGGCGGCCGGGCCACGGCGGCTGGTCAGCACTAGCCGTCGGACATCGCACTCGGTGACCAGGTAGTCGGCCACGGCGGCGCCGAGCGCGCCGGTGCCGCCGGTGAGCAGGACCGTGCCGTCGGTGGTGAACGCCGGCGCGGACACCGTCGCCCGCGCCAGCCGCGGCGCGTACAGCTTGCCGTCGCGGACCGTCACCTCGGGTTCACCCGAAGTCAGCGCGGCCCGCAGGTCTTCAGGCCCAGCGAGATCGTCCAGGCTGACCAGCGCGAACCGGTCCGGGTGCTCGGTGCGGGCCGAGCGGACCAGGCCGTGGACGGCGGCCGCGGCGAGGCTGTCGCCCCGCGTGACGATCGCGAGCCGGGCGTCTTCCGGCTTGGTCAGCCAGTCCTGCAGAACGGCCAGGACGCGGTGGGTGGCCGCGCGGACGTCGTCCGGTGTGTCACCGGTGCCGGTCTGCTCGTACACCTCCCAGTCCGCTGTGGACTGTCCACCGGGGACTTCCACCTGGTTGATCCGGAACAGCGATTCGGGCCGCTTCGCGAGGTCCTCCACCGCCATCGGGCGCAGCACCAGCGACTCGGCCGACACCACGATCGCGCCGGACTCGTCGGCGGCGGTCAGGGAAACCGCTTCCGGACCCGCCTTCGCCAGCCGGACCCGCAGCGTGCGGGCCCCTTCGGCGTGCAGGCCGACACCCGCCCACGAGAACGGCAGGCGCGCCCGGTCGTCGTCGAGCAGATCGCCGAGACCGACCGCGTGCAGGGCCGCGTCGAGCAGCGCCGGGTGCACACCGAAACCGGCCACCTCGACGTCCTCGGGCAGGCTGACCTCGGCGAACACTTCGCCGTCACGCTGCCAGGCCGCGGTCAGGCCCTGGAACGCCGGACCGTAGCCGAAGCCGGCGGCGGCCAGGTCGTCGTACCGCGTGCCGACGTCGACCGGCCGCGCGGCGGGCGGCCATTCGGAGAGCGTCTCCGGGATCGCTGGGGCGTCGGTGGCGATGAGGCCACCGGCGTTGCGGGTCCACGGCAGGTCGGCCGCGTCCTCGGCCCGCGAGTACAGCGTCAGCTCGCGGCGCCCGGCCGCGTCCGCCACGCCGACCCACACCTGGATCTGCACCGCGCCGCGCTCGGGGAGCACCAGCGGGGCCTCGATGGTCAGCTCCTCGACCTGGCGGCATCCGGCGAGGTCGGCCGCGCGCACCGCGAGCTCGACGAACGCCGTGCCCGGCACGAGGATCGCGCCGGCCACCGCGTGCTCGGCGAGCCACGGGTGAGTCTGCGTGGACAGCCGGCCGGTGAGCAGGAACCCGTCACCGTCGGCGCGGCTGACCGCCGCGCCGAGCAGCGGGTGTTCCGCCGCGCCCAGGCCGAGACCGGTGGCGTCGCCCGTGGTGTTGCCCGGCCGCGGCCAGTAGCGCACGCGCTGGAACGGGTAGGTTGGCAGGTCGACCCGCGCGGCCACCGGGTACAGGGCCGTCCAGTCGACGGTCGTGCCGTGGACGTGGGCCTCGGCCAGCGCCGTGACCAGGGTGTCCGGCTCGGGACGGCCCTTGCGCAGCGCGGGCGCGAAGGTCGCGTCCGGCAGGAGCTCGCGGCCGAGCGCGGTCAGCACGCCGTCCGGGCCCAGCTCGACGAACGTCGTGACACCGGCGGCTTCCAGGGTCCGGATCGCGTCGGTGAACCGGACGGCGTTGCGGACCTGGCCGACCCAGTAGTCCGGCGTCGTCGGCTCGGCCGTCCCGCAGGTGGTGACGAGCGGGATGTGCGGCTCGTGGTAGGTCACCGTTTCGGCGACGGCGCGGAAGTCGTCCAGCATCGCGTCCATGTGGGGCGAGTGGAACGCGTGGCTCACCGTGAGCCGCTTGGTCTTGCGGTCCTGGAACTGCGCCGCGATGGCCAGCACCGCGTCCTCGTCGCCGGAGACCACAGTGGACTCGTCACCGTTGAGCGCCGCGATCGACACCCGGTCCGACAAGTGTGGCGTGATCTCGTCCTCGGTCGCCTGGATCGCGACCATCACCCCGCCGGCCGGGAGCGCCTGCATGAGGCGGCCACGGGCGGAGACCAGCCGCACCGCGTCGGCCAGCGAGAACACCCCGGCCGCGTGGGCGGCGGCCAGCTCGCCGATCGAGTGCCCGGCCAGCGAGCCGGGGGTGACGCCGAAGCTCTCGAAGAGCCGGAACAACGCCACTTCCAGTGCGAACAGGTTCGCCTGGGCGTACTGCGTCTGGTCGAGGTCACCGCCGTCGAGGTCGAAGTCGAACTCGGCGCGCACCGCGTCGAACGCCGCGGCGAACACCGGGAACGCCCGGTACAGCTCGCGGCCCATGCCGGCCCGCTGGCTGCCTTGGCCGGTGAAGAGGAAGGCCGTACCGCCGTCAGTGGCTTCACCGGTGACGGCACCGGAGAGCCCTTCCAGACCGGCCGGGTCGAGGACGACCGCGCGGTGCTCGAACAGCGAGCGCCGGGTGACGAGCGCCGAACCCAGCTCGGCAACGTCCACTGTGGTCAGCGCCGTGCGCAGACGTTCGGCCTGTTCCCGCAAGGCTTCCGGCGTCCGCGCCGAGAAGACCAGCGGGGTGACGACCGGGGTCTCGACCGTCAGCGACGTGCTTTCCGGGGCCTGCTCGATGATCACGTGGGCGTTGGTGCCGCTGAAACCGAACGACGACACGCCCGCCCGGCGGGTCCGGCCGGTGTCCGGCCAGTCCCGCGTCTCGGTCAGCAGCTCGACCGCGCCGGAGGCCCAGTCGACGTGCGGCGACGGCTCGGTGACGTGCAGCGTCTTGGGCAGGACGCCGTTGCGCAGCGCCTGCACCATCTTGATCACGCCGCCGACACCGGCCGCGGCCTGCGAGTGTCCGACGTTGGACTTCAACGAGCCCAGCCACAGCGGGTCACCCGCACGCTCGACGCCGTAGGTCGCCAGCAGCGCCTGTGCCTCGATCGGGTCGCCGAGTGACGTCCCGGTGCCGTGCGCCTCGACCGCGTCGATGTCCGAAGTGGACAAACCGGCGTCGGCGAGAGCCTGACGGATCACGCGTTGCTGCGACGGGCCGTTCGGCGCGGTGAGTCCGTTGGACGCGCCGTCCTGGTTGATCGCGCTGCCGCGCACGACCGCCAGCACCGGGTGACCGTTGCGCTGAGCGTCGGAGAGACGCTCCAGCAGGATCATGCCCGCGCCCTCGGACCAGCCCGTGCCGTCGGCGTCGGCGGAGAACGCCTTGCAGCGGCCGTCGGCCGAAAGTCCGCGCTGGCGCGAGAACTCCAGGAACGCGCCCGGCGTCGCCATCACCGTGGCACCACCCGCGAGAGCCATCGTGCACTCGCCGTGGCGCAGCGCCTGGACCGCCCAGTGCAGGGCGACCAGCGACGACGAACACGCGGTGTCGATGGTCACCGCCGGGCCTTCGAGCCCGAAGGTGTAGGACACGCGGCCGGAGGCGACGCTGCCCGCGTTGCCGGTGCCGAGGTGGCCGACGTAGTCCTCCGGCGCGGCTTCCAGGAGGTTGGCGTAGTCGTGGTACATGATCCCGGCGAAGACGCCGGTCCGGCTGCCGCGCAACGCTTCCGGCGCGATGCCGGCGCGTTCGATGGCCTCCCAGGACGTCTCCAGCAGCAACCGGTGCTGTGGGTCCATCGTCACCGCTTCACGCGGCGAGATGCCGAAGAACTCCGGGTCGAAGTTCGCCGCGTCGCGCAGGAACCCGCCCTCGCGGGCGTAGCTCGTGCCGATGTGGTCGGGGTCCGGGTGGTACAGCCCTTCGACGTCCCAGCCGCGGTCGGCGGGGAACGGCGTCATGCCGTCCACGCCCCCGGCGACCAGGTCCCACAGCTCTTCCGGGGTCGTGACGCCGCCGGGGAACCGGCAGCTCATCGCGACGATGGCGATCGGCTCGTCGACGGCCAGCACGGTGTTGACCTCGGCCGGACCGTCCACTCCGAACAGTTCGCCCGCGAGGTAGGCGGCCAGGGCGTCCGGGGTCGGGTAGTCGAAGATCAGCGTGGCGGGCAGCCGCAGGCCGGTCGCGGTGTGCAGCTTGTTGCGCAGCTCGATCGCGGTCAGCGAGTCGAAGCCGAGCTCGGTGAACGTCCGGGCCGCGCCGACCGCGTCCGTCGAGGCGAACGCCAGCACCAGCGCGACCTCGGTGCGGACCAGGTTGACGAGCGCCCGTTCGCGCTCGGCCGTGTCGAGGGCACCGAGGCGTTGCTCCAGCGACGCGGTGACGGTCGAGACCGCCGCCCGTCGCTTCGACGCGGGCACCAGCCCCCGCAGCAGCGACGGTACGGCGCCCCGGGCTCGGACCGCGGCCAGGTCCAGCCGCACCGGCACCAGCACGGCGTCCCCTGTGGACAGTGCCGCGTCGAACAGTGTCAGACCGTCCTCGGTGGACAGTGCGCCGATGCCGGCGGCGGACATCCGCCGCAGGTCGGCGTCGGCCAGGTCAGCGGCCATGCTGTCGTCACCGGCCCAGAGGCCCCACGCGAGTGAGGTCGCGGCCTGCCCGGCGGCGTGCCGGCGGTGCGCCAGCGCGTCCAGGTAGGCGTTCGCGGCCGAGTAGCTGCCCTGGCCCGCGCCGCCGAACACCCCGGAAGCCGAGGAGAACAGCACGAACAGGGACGCGTCACCTGCCAGCTCGTGGAGGTTCCACGCGGCGTCGACCTTCGGCCGCAGCACGGCGTCGACGCGCTCGGGGGTGAGCGACGCCAGCACGCCGTCGTCGAGGACGCCGGCCGCGTGCACCACGCCGGTCACCGGGTGCTCGGCCAGCAGTGCGGCCAGGGCGTCCCGGTCCGCGACGTCGCAGGCCGCGACGGTCACGTCCGTACCGAGTTCGGTCAGCTCCGCGGTCAGGTCGGAGAGGATGTCGGCGGTGGCGGACCGGCTGACCAGCAGCAGGTGCCGCGCGCCGCGTTCGGCGAGCCGGCGGGCGAAGACCGCGCCGAGCGCGCCCGTCGCGCCGGTGACCAGCACCGTTCCGTCGAACGTCGCGGGCTCGTGGTCCGCGACCGCGGCCCGCGCCAGCCGGGGCGCGAGCACGGCTCCGCCGCGGACGGCGAGTTGCGGTTCGCCGGAGGTGAGGATCCCCGGCAGTTCGGCCAGGTCGGCGGCCG
Organism: Amycolatopsis sp. WQ 127309; assembly: GCF_023023025.1. Classification (NCBI taxonomy): domain Bacteria; kingdom Bacillati; phylum Actinomycetota; class Actinomycetes; order Pseudonocardiales; family Pseudonocardiaceae; genus Amycolatopsis; species Amycolatopsis sp. WQ 127309. Next base: position 5,958,361 of record NZ_CP095481.1, on the reverse strand, counting down.
CGTCGAGGTCGATCAGCGTGAACCGGCCGGGCTGCTCGGCCTGGGCCGCGCGGACCAGACCCCACACGGCGGCGCCGGCGAGGTCCGGGTTGTCACCGTCCAGCACCGCGGTCGCGCCGCGGGTGACGACGGCCAGCCGGCCGTCCGGATCGGACTGTCGCTGGAGCGCGTCGAGCACGAGGTGGATCGCGGCGCGGACCTCGTCCGGCGTCTCACCCTGCGGCACCAGCAGAACCGGGGTGTCCGGGTCGGACTCGGCCGGCACAGCGACGGCCGTCCAGTCCACTGTGTACAGCGACTGGCGGATGACGTCGTCGACCGGAACGCCCGAAACCGTGCGCAGGGAAAGGGATTCGACCGACAGCACCGGCTCGCCGGCGGTGTCGGCGACGTGCACGGACACCGCGTCGGTGCCCGCGGTCGCCAGGCGGACCCGCAGCGTGCGGGCGCCGGTGGCGTGCAGCGTGATGCCGGACCAGCTGAACGGCAGCCGCGCCGTGCCGGTGTCCTCGACGAACGCGCCGAGCCCGACCCCGTGCAGGGCCGCGTCGAACAGCGCCGGGTGCAGGCCGAATCCGGTGATGTCGGTGTCGTCCGGCAGTGTGACCTCGGCGAACACCTCGCCGTCCCGTCGCCAAGCCGTGGTCAGGCCCTGGAAGACCGGGCCGTAACCGAGCCCACCGGCCAGCAGGCCTTCGTAGAGTGCGGAGACGTCGACCGGTTCGGCACCGGACGGCGGCCACTCGGCCGCGAACGGCGTCGCGGCGATCGCGCCGGGCGCCAGTTCACCGGTGGCGTGGCGCACCCAGGGAGCGTCGCCGGTGCGGGAGTGCACGACGAGCGAACGGTGGCCCGACTCGTCTTCGGCACCGAGCGAGACCTGGACGACGACGCCGTCGGCCGGGACGACCAGCGGTGCTTCCAGGACCAGTTCCTCGACGCGGTCGCAGCCGGCCGGTTCGCCGGCGTGCAGCGCGAGGTCGGCGAAGGCCGTTCCGGGCAGCACGACGACGTCGCGCACGGTGTGCTCGGCCAGCCACGGGTGGGTCCTGAGCGAGAGCCGGCCGGTGAGCAGGAACCCGCCGTCGTCGGCGCGGGCGACGGCCGCGCCCAGCAGCGGGTGGTCCGCCGCGCCGAGGCCGGCCGCGGTCAGGTCCCCGGTCCGGGTGCCCGGCTTCGGCCAGTACAGGTCGCGCTGGAAGGCGTAGGTCGGCAGGTCGACGTGCTGCCCGGCGCCGCCGAGGACGGCGGTCCAGTCGACGTCGGCGCCATGGGCGTGGGCGGTCCCGAGCGCGGTGACCGCGGTCAGCGCCTCCGGCCGGCCCTTGCGCAGAGCCGGGACGAAGGTCGCCTCGGGGACGATCTCCTGGCCGAGCGCGGACAGCACGCCGTCCGGGCCCAGCTCGACGAACGTCGTGACACCTTGCGCCGCAGCCGTGCGGACGCCGTCGAGGAAGCGCACGGCCTCCCGGACGTGGCGCACCCAGTAGTCCGCGTCGAACTCGGTCACCAGCTCACCGGTGACGTTCGAGACGATCGGGATAACCGTCTGACCGTAAGACAGGGACTCCGCGATATCGCGGAACTCCTCGAGCATCGGGTCCATCAGCGGCGAGTGGAACGCGTGGCTCACCTTGAGCCGCTTGGTCTTGCGTCCCTTGAACTTCCGGGCGATCGCCCGCACGGCCTTCTCGGTACCGGAAATCACCGTCGAGTCCGGGCCGTTGAGCGCGGCGATGCTCACCGCGTCCGAGAGGTGTGGCGAGATCTCGGCCTCGGTGGCCTGGATCGCCAGCATCGCGCCGCCTTCCGGCAGCGCCTGCATGAGCCGGCCGCGGGCCGACACCAGCGTCACGGCGTCGGCCAGCGACAGCACGCCCGCGACGTGCGCGGCCGCCAGCTCGCCGATCGAGTGGCCGACCAGGACGTCCGGGCGCAGGCCCCACGACTCGTAGAGCCGGAACAGCGCGACTTCCAGGGCGAACAGCGTCGCCTGGGTGTACTGCGTCCGGTCGATGTGCCCGTCGAGATCCAGTTCGGCGGCGATCGCGTCGAAGGCCGCCGCGAACGCCGGATAGGTCCCGTACAGCTCGCGGCCCATGCCGAGCCGCTGGCTGCCCTGGCCGGTGAACAGGAACGCCGTCCCGCCCGTCCCGGCTTTGACGGCCTCGGCCGTCGACAGGCCGGTCAGCAGGTCGTCAGCGCTGGCGCCGGTGATCACCGCACGGTGCTCGAACCGGGTGCGGACGTGCAGCGAGGCCGCGACGTCCGCCGGTTCGAACCCGGCCGCCAGGTGTTCACGCAGTCGCGTGGCCTGCTCGGTCAGCGCGGCCGGCGACTTCGCCGACAGCACCAGCGGGACCACCGCCGGCGCCGGGACCTGCGGCTTCGGTGCGGGTTCCGGCGCCTGCTCGATGATCGCGTGGGCGTTGGTGCCGCTGAACCCGAAGGACGACACCGCCGCGCGGCGCGCCCGTCCGGTCACCGGCCAGGCCCGCGCCTCGGTCAGCAGCTCGACCGCACCCGAGGCCCAGTCGACGTGCGGCGACGGCTCGTCGGCGTGCAGCGTCTTGGGCAGTTCGCCGCTGCGCAGCGCCATGACCATCTTGATCACGCCACCGACGCCCGCGGCCGCCTGGCTGTGGCCGATGTTCGACTTCAGCGAGCCGAGCCACAGCGGGTCGCCGGTGCGCTCGGCACCGTAGGTCGCGAGCAGCGCCTGCGCCTCGATCGGGTCGCCGAGCGACGTCCCGGTACCGTGCGCCTCGACGGCGTCCACATCGGACGGTGCGAGACCCGCGTTGGCCAGGGCCTGCCGGATCACGCGTTGCTGCGACGGGCCGTTCGGTGCGGTCAGGCCGTTGGACGCGCCGTCCTGGTTGATCGCGCTACCGCGCACGACCGCCAGTACCGGGTGCCCGTTGCGCTGGGCGTCGGAGAGGCGCTCCAGCAGGATCATGCCCGCACCTTCGGCCCAGCCCGTGCCGTCGGCGTACGCGGAGAACGCCTTGCACCGGCCGTCGGCGGCGAGGCCGCGCTGGCGTGAGAACTCGATGAACGCGTTCGGCGTCGCCATGACCGTCACACCACCGGCGAGCGCCATGGTGCATTCACCGTTGCGCAGCGCCTGAAGCGCCCAGTGCAGCGCGACCAAAGAGGACGAACAGGCGGTGTCCACAGTGACCGCCGGGCCCTCGAGCCCGAAGGTGTAGGCGACCCGGCCGGAGGCGATACTGCCCGCGTTGCCGGTGCCGAGGTGGCCCTCGTAGTCCTCGTCCGCGCCGTCGAGCAGCGCGGAGTAGTCGTGGTACATCACGCCGGCGAAGACGCCGGTCTTACTGCCGCGCAACGCTTCTGGCGCGATACCGGCGCGCTCGAAGGCCTCCCAGGACGTCTCCAGCAGCAACCGGTGCTGCGGATCCATCGTGACGGCTTCGCGCGGCGAGATCCCGAAGAACACCGGGTCGAAGCCGCCCGCGTCGTGCAGGAACCCGCCTTCGCGCGAGTAGCTGGTGCCGAGGTGGTCGGGGTCCGGGTGGTACAGCCCGTCGAGGTCCCAGCCGCGGTTGTCCGGGAACGTCGTGATGGCGTCGCCGCCGGCGGCGACGAGGTCCCACAGCTGCTCGGGGGTCGTGACGCCGCCGGGGTACCGGCAGCTCATCGCGACGATCGCGATCGGGTCGTCGGAGCCGGTGGCCGCGACGACCTCGACGGCCTCCTGGCCGCCGAACAGTTCGGTGTGGACGTGGCCGGCGAGCGCGTCCGGTGTCGGGTAGTCGAACACCAGCGTCGCAGGCAGCCGCAGGCCGGTGGCCGTGTGCAGGCGGTTGCGCAGCTCGATCGCGGTCAGCGAGTCGAAACCGGCCTCGCGGAACGCCTTGGCCGGGTCGACCTCGTCGCCCGAGTCGTAGCCGAGCACGCCCGCGACCTCGCCGCGGACCAGCGTCAGCAGCCGGTCACGCTGCTCGTCGGCGGCCAGCCCGGACAGGGTGTCGGCGAACGCTCCGGCCGCGCCGGTCGTCGCCGCGACCCGCCGCGCCGGTGCGCGGACCAGGCCACGCAGCAGCGGCGGAATCTCACCGGTGGCGGCGCGGATGGCCGCCGGGTCGAGGTGCACCGGCAGCAGGACCGCGCGGTCCGCGGCCAGCGCGGCGTCGAACAGCGCCACGCCGTCCTCAGTGGACAGTGGTGCGGTGCCGGCCCGGACCAGCCGGGCGACGTCGGCTTCGCTGAGGTTGCCCGCCATGCCGCCGTCCCACAGGCCCCAGGCCAGGGACGTCGCCGGCTGCCCGGCCGTGCGCCGTTGCTCGGCGAGCGCGTCGAGGTAGGCGTTGGCCGCGGCGTAGTTCGCCTGGCCCGCGCCGCCGAACGTGCCGGCGACCGAGGAGAACAGGACGAACGCGTCGAGGTCGGTGGTCAGGTCGTGCAGGTTCTGCGCCGCGTCCGCCTTGGCGGCCAGCACAGTAGCGAGTCGTTCGGGGGTGAGGGATTCGACGAGGCCGTCGTCGAGGACGCCCGCGCTGTGCACCACCGCGGTCACGCGGTGTTCGGACAGCAGATTGGCAAGGCCATCACGATCGGCGACGTCGCAGGCGGCGATCGTCACGTCGGCGCCGAGTTCACGCAAGCGCGTCGCCAGCTCGGCCGCGCCGGGCGCGTCCGCACCACGACGGCTGGTGAGCAGCAGGTCCCGGACGTCGTACCGGGTGACCAGGTGCTCGGCGAACAACGCGCCGAGCGCACCGGTACCGCCGGTGACCAGGACCGTGCCGTCTCCGAAGTGGACGTCCGTTTCGGACAGTGCGGCCCGCGCGAGACGCGGCACGGTGAGCACGCCGTCACGGACCGCGATCTGCGGTTCGCCGGTGGCCACCGCAGCGTGCAGCTCCGCGGGACCGGCGGCCGCGTCCAGGTCGACCAGGACGAACCGGCCCGGGTGCTCGGCCTGCGCCGAGCGGACCAGGCCGTGGGCCGCCGCGGCGGCCGGGTCGGCGTCGCGGGTCACGACGACGACCGTCTTCTCGGTCGGCAACCACGTCTGGACCACGGCGAGCGCGGACGCGGCGTCGGTGACCGGCTCGACGACGAAGCCGTCGGCTTCCGGCCAGCCGTCCGGGACGGCCGTTTCGGGCCTGAGGACGGTGGTCCATTCGAGCTGGAACAGCGAGCTTCGTGCCACCCCGCCGGCGAGCTGACCAGCGGAAACCGGCCGCAGCATCAGGGAGTCGGCCGAGAACACCGGCGCCCCGGCCGGGTCGGCGACGTGCACCGACACCGCCTCGGCACCGGTCGCGGCGAGGTGGACGCGCAGCGCCCGAGCACCGGATGCGTGCAGCGAGACGCCGGACCAGACGAACGGCAGGCGCGCGCCGCCCTCGGCCGGGAGGGCGCCGAGGCCGATGCCGTGCAGGGCCGCGTCGAGCAGGGCCGGGTGCAAGCCGAACCCGGACAGTTCGACGTCCTCGGGCAGGCTGACCTCGGCGAACACCTCTGTACCGCGGCGCCAAGCCGCGGTCAGGCCCTGGAACAGCGGGCCGTAGGCCAGGCCGGCCGACTGCAGGCCGTCGTACAGCTCGGTGACGTCGACGGCCTCGGCGCCGGCGGGCGGCCACTCGGCCGGGGTCGCCGGGATCGGGGCGCCGGTCGCGGCGAGCACACCGCCGGCGTGGCGGACCCACGGTTCGCCGTCCGGTCGCGAGTGGACGGACAAAGTTCGGCGCCCGGACGCGTCGGCCGCGCCGACGGTGATCTGGACGGCGACGCCGCCCTGCGCAGGGATGACCAACGGCGCTTCGAGCGTCAGCTCTTCGAGGCGGTCGCAGCCGACCTCGTCGCCCGCGCGGATCGCGAGCTCGACGAAGGCCGTCCCCGGCAGCACGGTGATGCCGTGCACCGCGTGCTCGGCCAGCCACGGGTGCGCCTGCGCGGAGAGCCGCCCGGTGAAGACCAGGCCGTCGCCTTCGGCCAGCTCGACCGACGCGCCCAGCAGCGGGTGGTCGGCCTTGCCGAGCCCGAGGCCGGAGGCGTCCGCGGCGGACGCCGCGCTGTGCAGCCAGTAGCGGCGACGGCGGAAGGCGTAGGTCGGGAGGTCGATCGTGCGTGCCCCCGAGCCGGCCCACAGCCGCGTCCAGTCGACGTCGGCGCCGCGGACGTCGGCCTCGGCCAACGCGGTGAGCAGAGTGTCCGGTTCGGACCGTCCCTTGCGCAGGGCCGGGACGAACGTCGCGGCCGGGACGATCTCCTGGCCGAGCGCGGACAGCACACCGTCCGGGCCCAGCTCGACGAACGTCGTGACACCGCGGCTTTCCAGCGTGCGCACCGCGTCGAGGAACCGGACGGCGCCGCGGACCTGGTTCACCCAGTAGCCCGGCGACGTCGGGTCGCCGTCCACAGTGGACATGATCGGGATGCGCGGTTCGGCGAACGTCAGCGTCTCCGCGACCGCGCGGAACTCCTCGAGCATCGGGTCCATCAACGGCGAGTGGAACGCGTGGCTCACCGTGAGCCGCTTGGTCTTGCGGTCCGCGAAGTGCGCCGCGACCGCCAGCACGGCGTCCTCGTCACCGGAGATCACCGTCGACATCGGACCGTTGAGCGCGGCGATGCTCACCAAGTCCGAGAGGTGTGGCGTGATCTCGTCTTCGGTCGCCTGGATCGCGACCATCGCGCCGCCGGTCGGCAGCGCCTGCATGAGACGTCCTCGCGCCGACACCAACTTGACCGCGTCTTCCAGGGAGAAGACGCCGGCGACGTGCGCCGCGGCCAGCTCGCCGATCGAGTGCCCGGTCAGATAGTCCGGCCGGACACCGAAGTGCTCGAAGAGCCGGAACAGGGCCACTTCCAGGGCGAACAGGGCCGCCTGGGTGTGCTGGGTCTGGTGCAGTTCGTCGGTGTCGAAGGCCACGTCGAAGTCGAACGCGGCGCGGATCTCGTCGAACGCCTCGGCGAACACCGGGTAGGTCTCGTACAGCTCACGGCCCATGCCGAGCCGCTGACTGCCCTGTCCGGTGAAGAGGAACGCCACCGAACCCGGCGACACCGCACCCGTCACGACACCGCCGGCTTCACCGGCGGCCAGCGCGGCCAGGCCGCGCAGCAGCTCGTCACGGTCCACACCGGACACCACCGCACGCAGCGGCATCCGGCTGCGCGTGGTCACCAGCGAGTGGGCCACGTCGAGCGCGTCCTGCTCCGCGGCGACGGCGTGCAGGCGCGACGCCTGCTCGCGCAGGGAGTCCGCGTCCCGCGCCGACAGCACGAACGGCGTGGCGATCGCGGGCGTCTCCCCCACGATCGGCTCGGCGAAGTCCGGTGCCTGCTCGATGATCGTGTGCGCGTTGGTGCCGCTGATGCCGAAGGACGACACCGCGGCGCGCCGCGGCCGTCCGGTCTCCGGCCAGGGCGTCCGCTCGGCGAGCAGCTCGACCGCGCCCGCTTCCCAGTCGACGTGCCGCGAGGGCTCGTCGACGTGCAGGGTGGCCGGCAGCTCGCCGTGCCGCATGGCCATGACCATCTTGATGATCCCGGCGACACCCGCGGCGGCCTGGCTGTGCCCGATGTTGGACTTGATCGAGCCGAGGTACAACGGGTCACCGGTGCGGCCGGCGCCGTAGGTGGCCAGCAGCGCCTGGGCCTCGATCGGGTCACCCAAGGTGGTGCCGGTGCCGTGCGCCTCGACGGCGTCGACGTCCGAAGTGGACAGTCCGGCGGAGGCGAGCGCCTGGCGGATCACGCGTTGCTGCGACGGGCCGTTCGGTGCGGTCAGGCCGTTGGACGCACCGTCCTGGTTGATCGCGCTGCCGCGCACCACCGCGAGGACCTGGTGGCCGTTGCGGCGGGCGTCGGAAAGCCGTTCCAGCAGCAGGAGGCCGGCGCCCTCGGACCAGCCGGTGCCGTCCGCCGCCTCGGCGAACGACTTGCACCGGCCGTCGGCGGCGAGGCCGCGCTGGCGGGAGAAGTCGACGAACGTCGTCGGCGTCGACATCACCGTGACACCGCCGGCCAGGGCCATTTCGCACTCGCCGTTGCGCAGGGCCTGCGCCGCGAGGTGCAGCGCCACCAGCGAAGACGAGCACGCGGTGTCCACCGTGACGGCCGGGCCTTCGAGCCCGAAGGTGTAGGCCAGCCGTCCGGAAAGGACACTGCCCGCGTTGCCGGTGCCGAGGTAACCCTCGACCTCCTCCGGGATCTCCGGCAGGCGTGCGGCGTAGTCGTGGTACATCAACCCGGCGAACACGCCGGTCCGGCTGCCCCGCAACGACTCCGGCGCGATGCCGGCGCGTTCGAAGACCTCCCACGACGTCTCCAGCAGCAGCCGCTGCTGCGGGTCCATCGCGAGGGCCTCACGCGGGGAGATGCCGAAGAACTCGGCGTCGAACTCGTCCGCCTCGTGCAGGAACCCGCCCTCGCGGGCGTAGCTCGTGCCGCTGTGGCCGGGCTCGGGGTGGAACAGTTTCTCCAGGTCCCAGCCGCGGTTGACCGGGAACGGCGAGATCGCGTCGGCGCCGGTCGACACCAGCCGCCACAGGTCCTCCGGCCCGCGGATGCCGCCGGGGTACCGGCAGCTCATCGCCACGATGGCGATCGGCTCGTCGACGTCCACCGCCCGGACCGGCGCCACGGCGACCGGCTCGGCCGAGCCGAGCAGCTCGGTGCGCAGGTGCGCGGCGAGGGTGGTCGCGTTCGGGTAGTCGAACACCAGGGTCGCGGGCAGCCGCAGACCGGTCGCCGTGTTGAGGCGGTTGCGCAGGTCGACCGAAGTCAGTGAGTCGAAGCCGAGCTCCTTGAACGCCTTCCCGGCGTCCACGGCGTCGGCCGAGTCGTAGCCAAGAGCGGCCGCGACGGTCTGGCGGACCACGCCGAGCAGGGTGCGCTCGCGTTCCGCCTCATCCATAGTGGACAGACGGTCGGCCAGCGCCGAACCACTCGCGACGGTCTCGGCCGTCACCACCCGGCGGGTGGTGGTCCGGACCAGGCCGCGCAGTACGGCAGGCACCGTGGTGCCCGGGTCGCGCAGGGCGGCGGCGTCCATCCGCATCGGGACCAGCGCGGCCTCGCCGGACGCGAGCGCGGCGTCGAACAGCGCGACGCCCTCGTCCGCGGTCAGCGCGGCGACGCCGGCGCGGTTCATCCGCCGCCGGTCCGCCTCGCCGAGCCCGCCGGCCATGCTGCCGCCGTCGGCCCACAGGCCCCAGCCCAGCGACGTCGCCGGCTGTCCGGCGACGCGACGGCGCGCGGCCAGGGAGTCGAGGAACACGTTGGCGGCCGCGTAGTTCGCCTGGCCGGCGGCGCCGAACACGCCGGAGGCCGAGGAGAACAGCACGAACGCGGACAGGTCCGTGGTGAGTTCGTGCAGGTTGAGCGCCGCGTCGACCTTCGGCCGCAGCACGGTGTCGACCCGTTCGGGGGTGAGCGTGCCGACGACGCCGTCGTCGAGCACACCGGCGGTGTGCACGACGGCGGTCAGCGGGTGCTCGGCCGGGATCGCCGCGAGGACCGCGGCGAGGGCGTCGCGGTCCGCAGCGTCGCAGGCCGCGAACCGGACTTCGGCGCCCAGTTCGGTGAGTTCCGCCGCGAGGGCGTCCGCGCCTTCGGCGGCGCCGCCGCGACGGCTGAGCAGCAGCAGGTGCTGCGCGCCGTGGTGGGTGACGAGGTGGCGGGTGAACAGCGAGCCGAGCGCGCCGGTACCGCCGGTGACGAGCACCGTGCCGTTGACGTCCATAGTGGACTCTTCGGTCACCGGGAGCGCGGCACGCGCCAGGCGCGGGACGTACGTCTCCCCCGCACGCAGAGCGAGCTGCGGTTCGCCGGTCCCCAGGGCAGCCGCCACGGCTTCGGCTGAGTTGTCGTCGGTGTCCAGCAGGACCAGGCGGTCCGGGTTCTCCGACTGCGCCGACCGGACCAGGCCCCACACGGTGGCGGCGGCCAGGCCGGGGACGTCGTCCTCCGGCCGGACGGCGACCGCTCCGTGGGTGACCAGCACGAGCTTTGCCTCGTCGGTGCCGTCGATCCACTCCTGGACAAGCGCCAGGGCCCGGTGCGCGGCTTCGTGCGCTCCGGCCGCCGAGTCCTCGGCGTCCACGGTGGCCAGTACGAACTCCGGCCGGTTGTCGCCGAGCCGGTCGAGGTGGCCGATCTCGGCCGTTCCGGACGGCTGGACCGGCGTCCACTCCAGGCGGAACATCGACTCGGTCCGGGCGGTGTCGAGCGCGTCGGCCGAGACCGGGCGCAGCACGAGCGAGCCGACCGTCGCGACCGGCCGCCCGGCGGCGTCGAACAGTTCCAGCGAGACGCCGCTGCCGGCCGGGGACAGCTTGGCCCGCAGCGCGGACGCGCCCGAGGCGTGCAGGGTGACGTCGGTCCAGGCGAACGGGATGCCCGTGCCCTCGCCGGTGAGCCGGCCGCTCAGGCCGATCGCGTGCAGCACCGAGTCGAACAGCCCCGGGTGCAGCCCGAACGATTCGTCCACTTCGGACTCAAGGGTGACCTCGGCGTAGACGTCGTCGCCGAGCTGCCACGCGGAACGCAGGCCGCGGAACGCCGGGCCGTAGCCGAAACCGGCTCCGGCGAGGTCGTCGTAGAGCCGTGCCGTCTCCAGTTCTGTTGCCCCGGTCGGTGGCCATTCGGCCAGCTCGGCGGGCGGTGTCGCGACGGCGGTGCCGAGCAGACCGGTGGCGTGCGTCGTCCACGGGTGGCCGAACGTCGTGCCCTCCGGTCGCGAGTGGACGGTCACCTCCCGGCGGCCGTCCGCATCCGGCTCACCCACGGTGACCTGCAGCTGCACACCGCCGTCAGCGGGCAGCACCAGCGGAGCCTGCAGGGTGAGTTCTTCGAGGTGGTCACAGCCGACCTGGTCCCCGGCGCGGACGGCCAGCTCGACCAGGCCGGTGCCGGGCACGAGCACGGTGCCGTGCACGGCGTGGTCGGCCAGCCACGGGTGGGTCAGCGTCGACAGCCTGCTGGTGAACAGCACGCCGTCCCCGCCGGCCAGCGACACGGCCGCGCCGAGCATCGGGTGCCCGGCCGCGTCCAGGCCCAGCCCGGCAGCGGCGCCCCGGCTCGACGCGGTGGGCGTCGGCCAGAAGCGGGTCGGCCAGAAGCGGGTCCGCTGGAAGGCGTAGGTGGGCAGGGTAATCCGGCGCGCGCCGGTGGTCAGCGCGGCCCAGTCGACGTCCGCGCCGTGGGTGTAGGCCGTGGCCAGGGCGGTGAGCAGGGTCCGGCGTTCCGGCCGGTCGCCGCGCAGGACGGCGGTGAACACGGCGGGCTCGTCCAGGCAGTCCTGGCCGAGCGCGGACAGGACGCCGTCCGGGCCCAGTTCGACGAACCTCGTCACGCCCTGGCCGGCCAGGGTCCGCATGCCGTCGACGAACCGGACCGCCTCGCGCACATGCCGCACCCAGTATTCGGCGTCGAACTCGGTCACCAGCTCACCGGTGACGTTCGAGACGATCGGTATAACCGTCTTACCGTAAGACAGAGACTCCGCTATACCGCGGAACTCATCGAGCATCGGGTCCATCAGCGGTGAGTGGAACGCGTGGCTGACGGTCAGCCGCTTGGTTTTGCGGTCCGTGAACTGCGCGGCGACGGCCAGCACTTCAGCCTCGTCGCCGGAGATGACGGTCGAGGTCGGGCCGTTCAGGGCGGCGATGGCCACCCGGTCCGAGAGGTGTGGCGTGATCTCGTCCTCGGTGGCCTGGATCGCCACCATCGCACCGCCGGTCGGCAGCGCCTGCATCAGGCGGCCCCGCGCGGCGACCAGCGTGACGGCGTCGGACAGCGACAGCACGCCCGAGACGTGCGCCGCCGCCAGCTCGCCGATCGAGTGGCCGACCAGGAAGTCCGGCCGAAGGCCCAGGCTCTCCAGCAGCCGGAACAGCGCCACCTCGACCGCGAACAGCGCGGCCTGGGTGTAGGCCGTCTGGTCGAGCAGAGCGGAGTCCTCGAAGACGACCGTCCGGAGTGGACGATCCAGGTGCGTGTCGAACTCGGCGCACACCGCGTCCAGCGCATCCGCGAACACCGGGAACGCCGCGTACAGCTCGCGGCCCATCCCGGCCCGCTGGCTGCCCTGGCCGGTGAACAGGAACGCGGTCGAGCCGTCGGCGACGACGTCGGTCACCAGCTGGGCGGCGGGTTCGCCGCGGCCCAGCGCGCCGAGGGCGGCGAGCAGTTCGGCCCGGTCCCCGGTCAGCACCGCGCGGTGCTCGTGCCGGGCGCGGGACGTGGCGAGCGAGAACGCGACGTCGGCCGGCTCCCAGTCCACGCCGTCGAGCTGCGCGTGGAGGCGGATCGCCTGGTCACGCAGGGCGTCGGCGTCGCGGGCGGAGAGCACCCACGGTGCCGGTTCCCCGGCGGGCACCCGCTCCGCCTCGACGACCTCGGGCGCCTGCTCGAGAACGACGTGGGCGTTCGTGCCGCTCATGCCGAACGACGACACCGCGGCGCGTCGCGGCCGGTCCACCGCCGGCCATGCGCGCGAATCCGTCAGCAGCTCGACCGCGCCCGACGCCCAGTCCACCTTGGACGACGGCGCGTCGACGTGCAGCGTCTTCGGCAGCAGCCCGTGCTGCATCGCCTGGACCATCTTGATGATTCCGCCGACACCGGCCGCGGCCTGGGTGTGGCCGATGTTGGACTTGAGCGAGCCCAGCAACAGCGGCTCGGTCCGCCCTTGACCGTAGGTGGCCAGCAGCGCCTGCGCTTCGATCGGGTCACCCAGCGTCGTGCCGGTGCCGTGACCTTCGACCGCATCGACGTCCGAAGTGGACAGACCGGCACTGGTCAGCGCCTGCCGGATCACGCGTTGCTGCGCGGGCCCGTTGGGCGCGGTGAGACCGTTGGACGCGCCGTCCTGGTTGATCGCGCTTCCGCGCACGATCGCCAGGACCGGGTGGCCGTTGCGCTGGGCGTCGGACAGCCGCTCCAGCAGGAGCATGCCGACGCCTTCACCCCAGCCGGTGCCGTCGGCGGCCTCGGCGAACGGCTTGCACCGGCCGTCCTCGGCCAGCCCGCGCTGACGGGAGAACTCGATGAACGCGTTTGGTGTCGACATGACGACCACACCGCCCGCCAGGGCGAGCGAGCACTCGCCCGCCCGCAGGGCCTGCGCCGCGAGGTGCAGCGCGACCAGCGACGACGAGCACGCCGTGTCCACCGTGACCGCCGGGCCTTCGAGCCCGAAGGTGTAGGACAGCCGGCCGGACACGACCGCGGCGGCGTTGCCGGTGGCCAGGTGCCCTTCGAGGCCGGGCTGTCCGGTCAGCAGCGTGCCGTAGTCCTGCAGGTTTGTCCCGGCGAAGACGCCGGTCCGGCTGCCGCGCACCGCGTGCGGGTCGATGCCGGCCCGTTCGAAGGCCTCCCAGGTCGTCTCGAGCAGCAGCCGCTGCTGCGGGTCCATGGCGAGCGCTTCACGCGGGCTGATCCCGAAGAACGCCGCGTCGAAGCGGTCGACGCCGTCGAGGAAGCCGCCGGTGCGGGCGTAGCTGGTGCCGGTGTTGTCCGGGTCCGGGTCGAACAGCGCGCCCAGGTCCCAGCCGCGGTCGGCCGGGAAGTCCGCGATCGCGTCGACGCCGTCGGCGACGAGGCGCCACAGCTCCTCCGGCGACCGGACGCCACCGGGATACCGGCAGCTCATGGCCACGATAGCGATCGGGTCGTCCGCCACAGTGCGCATGTCGGACACGACGTCGGCGCCGGCGGTTTCCTGGCCACCGGTGAGTTCGGTGCGCAGGTGCCCGGCCAGGACGGTCGCGTTCGGGTAGTCGAACACCAGCGTCGCGGGCAGCCGGATGCCGGTCGCCGCGGTGAGCCGGTTGCGCAGCTCGACGGCGGTCAGCGAGTCGAACCCGAGTTCCTTGAACGCGCGGCCGGGCACGACCGCGTCGGTGCCGATGTGGCCGAGCACCGCGGCGGCCTCGGTCCGGACCAGGTCGACGAGCAGGCGGTCCCGCTCGGCCTCGCCCTGCCCGGCCAGCCGGCCGGCCAGCTCGGAGACATCGGCGGACGACGTGTCCACGGTGGATTCCGCGAGCACACGGCGCACCTCGGGCACGCCGTCCAGCAGCGGCCGCGGCCGGGCCGCGGTGAACGCCGGGGCGAACTTGGCCCAGTCGACGTCGGCGACCACGACCGCGGTCTCGTCCGCACCGACCGCACGGCCGAGGGCGGCGATCGCCGAGGCCGGCGCGAGAGGCTCGAGGCCGCGGCGGCGCAGCTGGTCGATCGCGTCGCCGCGGGCGGCCATGCCACCACCGGCCCACGGGCCCCACGCCACGGCGGTGGCGGCGAGCCCACGCGCCCGCCGAGCCTGGGCGAGGGCGTCGAGGTAGGCGTTCGCCGCCGCGTAGGCGGCCTGCCCACCCGAGCCCCAGATGCCCGAGATCGACGAGAAGAGCACAAAGGCGTCCAGTTCGGACGTTCCGAGCACGGCGTCCAGGTTGGCGGCGCCGGTCACCTTGGCGGACAGCACCTCGGCGAACCCGGCGACGTCCACAGTGTCCAGTGGTGTCGCCCATTCGACGCCGGCCGCGTGCACGACGGCGTCGACCGGGTACTCGGCGACGAGCGCGGCCAGGGCGTCACGATCGGTGACGTCCAGCGCGGCGACCACGACGTCCACACCGGACTCGGCGAGTTCGTCGCGCAGTGCTTCAGCGCCCGGTGCGGCGAGTCCGGAACGGCTGGTCAGCACCAGCCGTTCCGCGCCACCCGCGGCCGCCCAGCGGGCGACCTCGGCACCCAGTGCGCCGGTGCCTCCGGTGATGAGCACGGTGCCGCGCGGGGTCCACGACGTGACGCCGGCCGGCAGCGGTGCGGGCACGAGCCGGCGCACGTAGACGCCGGAGCCGCGGACCGCGACCTGGTCTTCGGTGCCGGCCAGCGCGCCGGCGACCCGGGCGAGCGCCCGGTCGTCCAGCTCGGCCGGCAGGTCGAGCAGGCCGCCCCAGCGGTGCGGCAGCTCCAGGCCGGCGACCTGGCCGATGGCCCAGACGAGCGCCTGGGACGCCGAGCCGAGGACGTCGGCGCGGCCGGTCGAGACCGCGCCGCGCGTCACCATCCACAAGGGAGCGTCGATGCCGGCCTCGCCGAGCGCGCGGACCAGCGTGAGGTTCGCGGCGGCGCCGAGCGTGACGCCCGGGTGCTCGGGGTGCGGCTCGTCGTCGGTGCCGAGCAGCGAGACAACGCCGTCGAAAGCGATTTCCTCGGGGATCTCGCCGTCGGTGACGACGACGTCGGCCCCGGCGCGGGTGAGCGCCCCGCACAGCGGGTGCTCCGCGTCGCCGACGACCAGCCACGTGCCGCGCAGCACGGGCGCCGCGAGGTCGGTCACCGGCTGCCAGGCGACGCGGTAGCGCCATCCGTCCACAACGGACTCGGCGCGCTGTTGCCGGTGCCACGCGGAGAGCGCGGGCAGCACGGTGCTGAGCGGCTGGTCACCATCCAGGGCGAGGGTGCCGGTCACGGCGGCGAAGTCGGCGTTCTCGACCGCCGTCCAGAACTCGGCTTCGGCCGGGCTCGCCGACGTCGTCGTGACGACGGCGGCCGGCTGCTCCGGCCAGTAGCGCCGTCGCTGGAAGGCATACGTCGGCAGTGTGACGCGCCGCGTCGGGACGCCTGCGAACACCGAGGCCCAGTCGACGTCGGCGCCGTGGATGTGGACCTCGGTCAGCGCGGTCAGCACCGACGCAGTCTCGGCGCGACCGCCGCGCAGGGTCGCGGTGAAGTCGCCGGTCACGCAGTCCTGGCCCGCCGCGGTCAGCACGCCCTCGGGGCCGAGTTCGAGGAACGTCGTCACGCCGCGGGTGGCGAGTGTGCGCATCGCGTCGAGGAATCGGACCGTGCCGCGGACCTGGTTCACCCAGTAACCCGGGTCGGTCAGGCCGGTCGCCAGCTCACCGGACACAGTGGACACGACGGGGATGCGCGGCGCGTGGAACGTCACGGTTTCCGCCACCGCGCGGAAGTCGTCGAGCATGGCGTCCATGCGGGGGGAATGGAACGCGTGGCTCACGGTGAGCCGCTTGGTCTTGCGGCCTTCGAACCGCGCCACGAGGGCCAGGACGGCGTCCTCGTCGCCGGAAACGACTGTCGAGCCAGGGCCGTTCAGGGCCGCGATGCTGACCGCGTCCGACAGGAACGGCGTGATCTCGTCCTCGGTCGCCTGGATCGCGACCATGGCCCCGCCGGTCGGCAGTGCCTGCATGAGACGGCCGCGAGCCGAGACCAGCTTCACCGCGTCGGCCAGCGAGAACACACCCGCGACGTGGGCCGCGGCCAGCTCGCCGATGGAGTGCCCGGCGAGGAAGTCCGGCCGCACGCCCCAGGACTCGAAGAGCCGGAACAACGCCACTTCCAGCGCGAACAGGTTCGCCTGGGCGTACTGCGTCTGGTCGAGGTCGCCGCCATCGAGGTCGAAGTCGAACTCAGCGCGGATCTCGTCGAACGCGGCCGCGAACACCGGGTAGGTCTCGTGCAGCTCCCGGCCCATACCGAACCGCTGGCTGCCCTGTCCGGTGAACAGGAACGCGAGGCCACCGCCGGTCGCGGTGCCGTGGGCGCCCTCGCCCCGGGCGACGGCGGCGAGCCCGGCCAGCAGGTCCTCCCGGCTCGTCGCCAGGAATCCGGCGCGGTGCTCCAGCGCGGAACGGGTGACGGCGAGCGCGGCAGCGGCTTCGGCCGGCTCGAATTCGTCGAAGTGCGCGGCCAACCGACGCGCCTGGGCGCGGAGACCGTCTTCGTCCGCACCGGACACCACCACCGGCACGAGAGTGGGCAGCGTTTCCGCGGCGGGTTCCGGCGTGGTTTCAGGGGCCTGCTCGATGATCGTGTGCGCGTTGGTGCCGCTGAACCCGAACGACGAGACGCCGGCGCGGCGCGGGCGGCCGGTCTCCGGCCAGGCCGTGGCCTCGGTGAGCAGCCGGACGGTGCCGGCCGACCAGTCGACGTGCGGGGTCGGCTCGTCGACGTGCAAGGTCGCGGGCAGCACGCCGTGGCGCATCGCCTCGACCATCTTGATGATCCCGCCGACACCCGCGGCGGCCTGCGTGTGGCCGATGTTCGACTTGACCGAGCCCAGCCACAGCGGCGTCTCGCGGTCGGTGCCGTAGGTGGCGATCAGCGCCTGCGCTTCGATCGGGTCGCCCAGGGTCGTGCCGGTACCGTGCGCCTCGACGGCGTCGACGTCCGAAGTGGACAGTCCGGCGTTGGCGAGGGCCTGGCGGATGACGCGCTGCTGGGCCGGACCGCTGGGGGCGGTGATGCCGTTGGACGCGCCGTCCTGGTTGATCGCGCTGCCGCGCACCACGGCCAGCACCTGGTGACCGTGGCGCTGGGCGTCGGAAAGCCTTTCCAGCAGGAGCATGCCGGCGCCTTCGCCCCAGCCCGTGCCGTCGGCCGCGGCGGCGAACGCCTTGACCCGGCCGTCCTCGGCGAGGCCGCGCTGACGCGAGAACTCGACGAACGTGGTGGGCGTCGCCATCACGGCGACACCGCCGGCGAGGGCCAGCGAGCACTCACCCGAACGCAGCGACTGCGCGGCGAGGTGCAGTGCGACCAGCGAAGACGAGCACGCGGTGTCCACCGTGACCGCCGGGCCGGTGAAGCCGAAGGTGTAGGACAGCCGGCCGGAGACCACGCTGCCCGCGTTCCCGGTGGCCAGGTAGCCCTCGACGTCCTCGCCGGAGCTCTGCAGCAG
Organism: Amycolatopsis sp. WQ 127309; assembly: GCF_023023025.1. Lineage (NCBI taxonomy): Bacteria > Bacillati > Actinomycetota > Actinomycetes > Pseudonocardiales > Pseudonocardiaceae > Amycolatopsis > Amycolatopsis sp. WQ 127309. The sequence goes on along the minus strand of NZ_CP095481.1, from coordinate 5,940,666 downwards.
CGTGGCGTAGTCCTGGCTGTTGGTCCCGGCGAACACGCCGATTTCCTGGCCGCGCAACGACTTCGGGTCGATTCCGGCCCGCTCGAAAGCCTCCCACGACGTCTCCAGCAGCAACCGCTGCTGCGGGTCCATGCCCAGCGCCTCGCGCGGCGAGATGCCGAAGAACCCGGCGTCGAAGTCGGCGACGTCGTAGAGGAACGCACCGTGCCGTGCGGCGGACGCGCCCAGGCCGTCGCCGAACAGCGCGTCGAAGTCCCAGCCGCGGTCGCCGGGCAGTTCGGAGACGGCGTCGCGGCCGTCGACGATCATCCGCCAGAGGTCCTCGGGCGAGTGGATGCCGCCGGGGTACCGGCAGCTCATCGCGACGATGGCGATCGGGTCGTCGTCCTCGGCCGCGTGCGCCCGGACGACCGCCCCGGCGGTCTCGCCGGCCAGCTCCGCACACAGGTGCCCGGCCAGCGCGGCGGGCGTCGGGTGGTCGTAGACGAGGGTCGAGGGCAGGGTCAGGCCGGTGGCCGCGGTGAGGCGGTTGCGCAGCTCGACCGCGGTGAGCGAGTCGAAACCGAGCTCGGTGAACGCCTTGTTCTCGGGGACGTCGGCGATCCCGGCGTGCCCGAGCACGGCTGCGACGCCGCCGCGGACGAAGTCGACGACCAGCAGCCGCCGCTCGGTTTCGGGCAGTCCGGCGATCCGCTCGGCGAGCGACTCGGGCTGGGTGTCGTCCACTGTGGACTTCAGCGCGCGGACCTCCGGGAGGTCGCCGATGAGCGGGCTCGGCCGCGCGGCGGTGAAGCCCGGCGCGAACTTCGCCCAGTCGACGTCGACGACGCAGACCGTCGCCGCGTCCGAGGTGACCGCACGGTCCAAAGCGGACAGTGCCAGCTCCGGATCCATCTGCGGCACACCGGTGCGCCGCAGGCGTTCGGCGACGCCGTCGTCGGTGGCCATGCCGCTGCCCGCCCAGGCACCCCAGGCGATGGACGTCGCGGGCAGGCCGTCGGCGCGACGGCGTTCGGCGAGGGCGTCGAGCCCGGCGTTGGCCGCGGCGTAGTTGCCCTGGCCGGGCGCGCCGAACACCCCAGAAGTCGAGGAGAACAGCACGAACGCGGTGACGGGCCGGTCGCGGGTGAGCGCGTCGAGGTGCCCGGCGGCGGTGACCTTGGCCCGCGCGACCGTGGCGAACCGGTCGGCGTCGAGCGAGTCGACGACGCCGTCGTCGAGCACCCCCGCGGTGTGGACCACGGTGGTGAGCGGGTGCTCGGCCGGGATGGCGGCGACGACCTCGGTGAGGGCGTCGCGGTCGGCCGCGTCGCAGGCGGCGATGCTGACGGAGACGCCGAGCGCGGTGAGTTCGTCGCGCAGGTCGGCCGCGCCGGGCGCGTCGAGGCCGCGGCGGCTGGTCAGGACGAGGTGGTCGATGCCGCGGCCGGCCAGGTGGCGGGCCACGCGGGCGCCGAGCGCGCCGGTGCCGCCGGTGATCAGCGCGGTGCCGGTGGGCTGCCAGTCGGCGGCCGGGGCGCCGGTCGCGCGGACGATCCGGTGGCCGAAGACGCCGTGGTCCCGGACCGCGAGCTGGTCTTCGTCGTGGCCGCCGGCCAGCGCCGCGGCCAGCCGGGTGCCGGTCCGCGCGTCGAGCCGTCCGGGCAGGTCGAGCAGGCCGGCCCAGCGCTGCGGCTGTTCCAGCGCGGCGACCCGGCCGAGGCCCCAGACCTGGGCCTGGTCGGCGCTGCGCAGGGCTTCGCCGCAGGTGACGGCCCCGGACGTGCCGGTCCAGAGCCGCAGCTCGGTGCCCGCCTCGGCAAGCGCCCGGAGAGTCACGACCGTGTCCGGCAGACCGGCGTCGCCCAGGGGCAGCAGGGAAAGCACGCCCGCGGCTGGTGCTTCGGCGAGCGCGACGCGGATCTGTGTGGCCAGGGTGTCGCGGTCGGTCACCACGATCTTGCGCACGGTCGCGCCGTTCGTGGTCAACGCGGTCGCGACGTCGTCGACCAGGTCGAGCGCGGTTTCGGGGGTGAGCAGCAGCCAGTCACCGGTGAGACGGCCGTCGAGGTTCAGCGGGGCCCAGTCGGTGCCGTACCGCCAGTTGTCCACTGTGGACGCCGCGAGGCGGCGACGGCGCCAGCCGGCCAGCGACGGGACGAGGTCGGTCAGGGCGTCGGCGGGCAGGTCCAGGGTGTCCGAGACGGTGTCGAGGTCACCCGATTCGATCGCGGCCCAGAAGCCGGCCTCGATCGGGTCGACGGCCGGTTCGACCGCGCGCTCGCGCGGCCAGAAGCGCCGGTGCTGGAACGGATAGGTGGGCAGCTCGACGCGGGTGCCGGCGCCGCCGAGGACGGCGTCCCAGCTCACCGGCACGCCGCGGACGTACGCCTGGGCCAGCGCCGCGACGGCGGCCTGCGGCTCGGGACGGCCCCGGCGAGTGGCCGCGGCGAAGACGCCGCCGGCCACGCAGTCCTGGGCCATCGCCGACAGCACGCCTTCCGGGCCCAGCTCGACGTAAGTCGTGACACCGGCGGCTTCGAGGGTCCGCATCCCGTCGAGGAAACGCACCGCGTCGCGGACGTGCCGGACCCAGTACTCGGCGTCGAACTCGGTGATCAGTTCACCGGTGACGTTCGAGACGATCGGGACAACCGGCACACCGTAAGTCAGCGACTCGGCGACACCGCGGAACTCGTCCAGCATCGGGTCCATCAGGGGCGAGTGAAACGCGTGGCTCACGACCAGCCGCTTGGTCTTGCGGTCCGCGAACTGCGCCGCGACGGCCAGCACCTCGGACTCGTCACCCGAGATGACGGTCGACGTCGGACCGTTCAGGGCGGCGATGGCCACCCGGCCCGACAGGTGTGGCGCGACCTCCGCCTCGGTCGCCTGGATCGCGACCATCGCACCGCCGGTCGGCAGCGCCTGCATGAGACGGCCGCGCGCCGCGACCAGCTTGACGGCGTCGGCGAGCGACAGCACCTCCGCGACGTGCGCGGCCGCCAGCTCGCCGATGGAGTGGCCGACCAGGTGATCGGGCGTCACGCCCCAGTGCTCGAAGAGCCGGTACAGCGCGACTTCCAGCGCGAACAGCGCCGCTTGGGTGTAGCTCGTCTGGTCGAGCAGGGCCGCGTCGGGCGAACCGGCGTCGGCGAACATGACCATCCGCAGGGGCCGGTCCAGGTGTGCCTCGAACCCGGCGCAGATCTCGTCCAAGGCGTCGGCGAAGACGCTGAACGCGTCGTACAGCTCGCGTCCCATCCCGGCGCGCTGGCTGCCCTGTCCGCTGAACAGGAACGCCGATCCGCCGGTCGCGGCGGTGCCGGAGACACCGGCCCCGGCGGCCAGCGCAGCCAGGCCTTCCAGGAGTTCGGCCCGGTCCGCACCGGCGGCCACTCCGCGGTGCTCGAACCGCGCCCGTGTGGTCAGCGACGCGGCGACGTCCGCCGGTGCGACGTCCGGGTGTTCGGTCAGGTGCGTGTGCAGGCGTCCGGCCAGCGCGTATAGGGCGTCCTCGGTCTTGGCCGAGAGGGTGAGTGGCACGATCGCCGGCGCCGTGGCGTCCTCGGCGGGCTCCGGTTCGTCGGCCTGCTCGAGGATGACGTGCGCGTTCGTCCCGCTGATGCCGAACGACGACACACCCGCGCGGCGCGGCCGGCCGGTCTCCGGCCACGGCGTGGCCTCGGTGAGCAGCGCGACCGTGCCGTCGCTCCAGTCGATGTGCGGTGACGGCTCGTCGGCGTGCAGGGTCTGCGGGAGCAGGCCGTGGCGCATCGCCAGGACCATCTTGATCACGCCGGCGACACCCGCGGCGGCCTGCGTGTGCCCGATGTTGGACTTGATCGAGCCGAGCCACAGCGGGTCACCCGTGCGGTCGGCGCCGTAGGTGGCGATCAGGGCCTGCGCCTCGATCGGGTCACCCAGTGAGGTGCCCGTGCCGTGCGCCTCGACGGCGTCGACGTCCGAAGTGGACAGTCCGGCCGAGGTCAGCGCCTGGCGGATGACGCGCTGCTGGGACGGGCCGTTGGGCGCGGTGAGGCCGTTGGACGCGCCGTCCTGGTTGACGGCGCTGCCGCGGACCACGGCGAGCACCGGGTGGCCGTGGCGGCGGGCGTCCGACAGCCGCTCCAGCACGAGCATGCCGATGCCCTCACCGGAACCGAACCCGTCGGCGGCCGCACCGAACGCCTTGCAGCGGCCGTCGGCGGCCAGGCCGCGCTGCCGGCTGAACTCGACCAGCATCTCCGGCGTCGACATCACCACGACGCCACCGGTGAGCGCCATCTCGCACTCGCCGTTGCGCAGCGCCTGCGCGGCGAGGTGCAGAGCGACCAAAGAGGACGAACAGGCGGTGTCCACAGTGACCGCGGGGCCTTCGAGCCCCAGTGTGTAGGAGATCCGGCCCGACGCGACGCTCGCGGTGTTGCCGGTGCCGAAGTAGCCCTCGACGTCCTCATCGGACGCGTGCAGCCGGGTGCCGTAGTCGTGGTAGGTCAGGCCGACGAACACACCCGACCGGCTGCCCCGCAGCGTCGCGGGGTCGATGCCCGCACGCTCGACCGCTTCCCAGGACGTCTCCAGCAGCAGCCGCTGCTGCGGGTCCATCGCCATCGCCTCGCGCGGGCTGATCCCGAAGAACGCGGGGTCGAAGTCGGCGGCGCCGTCGAGGAAACCGCCTTCGCGGACGTAGCTGGTGCCGGCCGCGTCCGGGTCGGCGTCGTACAAGGCGGCCAGGTCCCAGCCGCGGTCGGCCGGGAACGGCCCGATGGCGTCGCCGCCACCGGAGACCAGGTTCCACAGGTCGTCCGGGTTGCGGACGCCGCCGGGGAACCGGCAGCTCATCGCCACGATGGCGATCGGCTCGTCGGTCGCGGTGGCCACGGCCACTTCGGTCGTCGGAGCGGGTGCGGCACCGGCCAGTTCGCCGCGGATGTGACGGGCCAGCACGTCGGCCGTCGGGTAGTCGAACACCAGCGTCGCGGGCAGCTTCAACCCGGTGGCCGCGGTCATCCGGTTGCGGAAGTCGACCGCGGTCAGCGAGTCGAACCCGAGGTCGCGGAAGGCCAGCCCGGCGTCGATCGCGTCGGCGGACGCGTGCCCGAGCACCCCGGCCGCCTGGCCGAGCACGACCTCGAGCACGGCCGTGTGCTGGTCCTTTTCGGACAGCCCGGCGAGGCGCGCGGCCAGCCCGGTCGGGGCCTCGGCCGCGGCGGCCGGCTTGGCGGCCAGTATCGCGGCCGCTTCCGGGATCTCGCTGATCAGCGGCCGGGCGCGGCCGGCGCTGAACGCGGGCACGAACTTGTCCCAGTCGATGTTCGCGATCGCCAGGAACGTGTCGTCGTGGTCCAGCGCCTGCTGGACCGCGCCGATCGCGACGTCCGGCGCCATGTCGGCGCTGCCGCGGCGGCGCAAGACCTCTTCGACGACGCCCTCGGCCATGCCGCCGCCGGACCAGTGACCCCAGGCGAGCGACGTCGCGGGCAGGCCGAGCGCGCGCCGCTGCTCGGCGAGCGCGTCGAGGAAAGCGTTACCCGGCGCGTAGTTGCCTTGGCCGGCCAGACCGAACGTGCCGGCGAAGGAGGAGAACAGGACGAACGCGGACAGGTCGAGGTCGCGGGTCAGCTCGTCGAGGTTGACCGCGGCGGTGACCTTGACGCGCAGGGTGCGCTCGTACTGCTCGACGGTCAGCTCGTCGAGGATGTTGTCGTCGAGCACGGCCGCGGTGTGCACCACCGCACTGAGGTCGGGCACGGACGCGATCAGGGCCGCCAGCGCGTCGCGGTCGGCGACGTCGCACGCCGCGGTGGTGACGCGGGCGCCGAGCGCGACGAGCTCCGTCTGCAGCTCGGGCGCGCCCGGGGCGTCGAGGCCCCGGCGGCTGGTCAGCAGGATGTGCTCGGCGCCGGCCCCGGCGAGCCAGCGGGCGACGTGCCCGCCGAGCGCCCCGGTGCCGCCGGTGACCAGCACTGTTCCTTCGGGACGCCACTGCCGCGTGGCCGGCGGCCGGGCGTGGCTCGGGTCGCGGACGAGCCGGCGCGCGAACGCCCCGGCCGCGCGCAACGCGACCTGGTCCTCGCCCTCGCTCGCGGCGAGCACGCCGGCGAGGCCGCGCAGGTCGGTGGCGCCGGCCAGGTCGGCGAGGCCGCCCCAGCGCTGGGGGTGCTCCTGGGCGACGACGCGGCCGAGGCCCCACAGCAGGGCCTGGTGCGGGTGCGTCAGCGCGTCCGCCGGGTCGACCGAGACCGCGCCGTTCGTGGTGATCCACAGTGGAGCGTCGATCCCGGCGTCGCCGAGGGCCTGGACGAGGGTCAGCGTGCCGGCCACGAACGCGGGCACCGCGGGGTACTCGGGGTGCGGCCGGTCGTCGGCCGCGAGGAAGGAGAGGACACCGGACGGCACGGCGTCCGGGCAGGCGTCGCGCAGCAGGTCGGCCAGCGTGGCGCGGTCGATCGTGGCGGCGTCGACGACCACCGGCACGACCGTGACGCCGTCGAGCGCGGGGGTTTCACCGGTGGCCGGGACGATGGCGAGCCAAATTCCGTCCGGCGTGATTCTGTTCTCCGGCAACGGCTTCCAAGTGACGCGGTAACGCCACGAGTCCAGTTCGGACCGCTCCTGCTCCTGGCGTCGCCAAGACGACAAGGCGGGCAGAAGTGCCCCGACAGCGCCGTCGTCCACGGCGAGGGTCCGCGCGAGCCCGTCGATGTCGCCGGAGTCCACCGCGGACCAGAACCGGGCCTCGGGTTCGGAGACGGTGACCGGCCCGACGGCGTCCGGGTCCTCCTCCAGCCAGAACCGCTCACGCTGGAACGGGTAGGTGGGCAGGTCGTGCTCCGGCGCGGGCACCACGCCGAACGTCTGCGCCCAGTCGGGCGTTGCGCCGTGCATGTGCGCTTGGGTCAGCGCGCCGAGGAACTGGTCCGCGCCGCCTTCGTTGCGGCGCAACGTCCCGACGGCCGCCACGTCCACAGTGGAGTCGTCCGCCGTGTCCTGGACGCCGACGGTGAGCACCGGGTGCGGGCTGCACTCGACGAACACGGAGTGGCCGCGCGCGAGGAGTTCCCGGGTGACCGGTTCGAACCGGACGGTGTTGCGGAGGTTCTCGTACCAGTACCGGGCGTCGAGACCGGTGGTGTCGATCGGCTCGCCGGTCACCGTCGAGTAGAACGGCACGTCGGCTTGACGCGGCCGGATCGGCGCGAGCAGGTCGAGGAGTTCGGTTTCCAGGGACTCGACGTGCGCAGAGTGCGACGCGTAGTCGACCGGGATCTTCTTGGCCCGGACGTCCCGCTCGGCGCAGTGCACGACCAGTTCGTCCACCGCGCCCGCGTCGCCGGAGACGACGGTGGAGCGCGGGCCGTTGACCGCGGCCACCGACAGGCGCCCGTCCCAGGCCGCGACCAGCTCGACGACGGCGTCGTGCCCGAGCGGCACCGACACCATGCCGCCCCGGCCGGCCAGCGCGAGGATCGCCTTGCTGCGCAGCGCGACGACGAGGGCACCATCCTCAAGGGACAGTCCACCGGAGACGACCGCGGCCGCGATCTCACCCTGCGAGTGACCGACGACGGCCGACGGCTCGACGCCGTGCGCGCGCCACAGCGCGGCCAGCGAGACCATAACCGCCCACAGCACCGGCTGGACGACGTCCACCCGGTCGAACCCGGGCGCGCCTTCGACGCCCCGGAGGACGTCGAGCAGCGACCAGTCCACATGGGACGCCAGTGCCGCCGCGCATTCCTCGATCCGCGCCGCGAACACCGGCGACGCGTCGATCAGCTCGACGGCCATGCCGACCCACTGCGAGCCCTGGCCGGGGAAGACGAAGACGGACTTGACGTCACCGCGCGCGGTTCCGGTGCCGAGCTCGCCGCGAGCGAGCGCGTCGAGTGCGGTAAGCGCTTCCTGGTGATCAGCCGCCAGGAACGCGGACCGGTGCTCCAGCGCCGCCCGCGACACCGCGAGCGCCCGGCCCACCGACGTCAGGTCGGCGTCCGGGTAGCGGGTCAGGTAGGTGCGCAGCTGCGCGGCCTGCTCGGCCAGCGCGGCGGGCGTGCGGCCGGACAGCACCAGCGGGACGGCGCCGCCGACCAGGCCCGGCTCGCCCGGCACCGGAACGGCGTCGGGCGCCTGCTCCAGGATGATGTGCGCGTTCGTGCCGCTGACACCGAACGCGGAGACCGCGCCGCGGCGGGCGCGTCCGGTCTCCGGCCACGGCGTCCGCTCGGTGAGCAGCGACACCGCGCCCGCGTTCCAGTCCACATGGGACGACGGCTGGTCGACGTGCAGCGTCTGCGGGAGCACGCCGTGTTCGAGGGCCTTGACCATCTTGATCACGCCGGCCACGCCGGCGGCGGCCTGGGTGTGGCCGATGTTCGACTTCACCGAGCCGAGCCACAGCGGGTCGCCCGGCCGGTCCTGGCCGTAGGTGGCCAGCAGCGCCTGCGCTTCGATCGGGTCGCCGAGCACCGTGCCGGTGCCGTGCGCCTCGACGGTGTCTACATCGGACGGACGCAGTTTCGCGTTGCCCAGCGCCTGGCGGATCACGCGCTGCTGCGACGGGCCGTTGGGCGCGGTCAGGCCGTTGGAGGCGCCGTCCTGGTTGATCGCGCTGCCGCGGATCACCGCGAGCACGGGGTGGCCGAGCCGCTGGGCGTCGGAGAGCCGCTCGACGAGCAGCATGCCGACGCCTTCGCCCCAGCCGGTGCCGTCGGCGCCCTCGGCGAACGCCTTGCAGCGGCCGTCCGGGGAAAGGCCGCGCTGGCGGGAGAACTCGACGAACGCCCGGGGCGTCGACATCACCGTGACACCGCCGGCCAGCGCCAGCGAGCACTCGCCGGTGCGCAGCGCCTGGACCGCGAGGTGCAGCGCCACCAGCGACGCCGAGCACGCGGTGTCGATCGTCATGGCCGGGCCCTCGAGCCCGAAGCTGTAGGCGAGCCGGCCGGAGACCACCGCGGCCGAGTTGCCGGTGGCCAGGTAGCCCTCGATCTCGTCGGCGACGTTGTCCACGACACCCTGGTAGTCCTGGCCGTTGGTGCCCACGAAGACCCCGGCCCGGCTGCCGCGCACGCTGTCCGGATCGACCCCGGCGCGCTCGAACGCTTCCCACGAAAGCTCGAGCAGCAGCCGCTGCTGCGGGTCCATCGCCACGGCTTCCCGCGGCGACACCCCGAAGAACCCGGCGTCGAAGCGGTCCGCGCCGGAGATGAACCCGCCCTCGCGGACGTAGCAGGTGCCCGCGTGGTCGGGATCCGGGTGGTACAGCCCGGGCAGGTCCCAGCCGCGGTCGGCCGGGAAGCCGCCGATCGCGTCGCCGCCGGCGGCCAGCAGGTCCCACAGGTCTTCGGGGCTGCGGACGCCGCCGGGGAACCGGCAGCTCATCCCGACGATCGCGATCGGCTCCCTGGCCTTCTCATCGGCCTGCCGCAAGCGGTCCTGCGCCTCTTGCAGGTCACGGGTGACCCGCTTGAGGTATTCGCGCAGCTTCTGCTCGTTCGCCATGTTCAGTCCTGTCGCAGTTCGTGGGTACGCCGGGCCGCCTCGGTCACGAGGTGCCGAACTTCTTGTCGATCAGCGCGAAGATCTCGTCGTCGGTCGCGTCGTCCAGCTCGTCGCCGAGGGCGGCGGGGACGTCCGCGGCCTGGTGCCAGGCCGTGCCCAGGTCCTTCAGCCGGGCGCCGATCCGGGCCCGGGCTTGTTCGTCGGGGGCCAGGTCGGTCAGCTCGTCCGGGCCGAGTGCGGCGAGCGCCGCCTCCAGCCGGTCCAGCTCGTCCAAGAGGGACACCGGGCCGGGGCCCTGTGCCGGCATCAGCTCGGCCCGCAGGTGCGCGGCCAGGGCCCGCGGGGTCGGGTGGTCGAACACGAGCGTCGCGGGCAGGGACAGCCCGGTCGCCGCGTCGAGCCGGTTGCGCAGCTCCACCGCGGACAGTGAGGTGAAGCCGAGTTCCTTGAAGGGCCGGGCGGGTTCGATCGCGCCGGAGTGCCCGAGCACCAGCCCGGCGGTCTCGCGGACGAGGTCCTCCAGCAGCCGGGTGCGTTCGGCGTCCGGCACGGCGGCCAGCCGTTCGGCGAACCCACGTTCGTCCACTGTGGATACTTCCGGTTGTGGCGCGAGGTCGGCCAGCAGCGGGCTGGGCCGCGACGCGGTGAACCCGGGCGCGAACACCGGCCAGTCGACGTCCGCGACGGCGACGAGCGCGGACGGCTCGGCCACACCCAGCGCCGTGACGGCGACCCGCGGGTCCATGGCGGTGAACCCGGCACGTCCGAGCCGGTCGCCGACCGCGCCGGCGGCCATGCCGTCACCGGCCCACGCGCCCCAGGCGATCGAGGTGGCCGGCAGACCGTCCGCACGACGCTGTTCAGCGAGCGCGTCGAGGTAAGCGTTTGCCGCGGCGTAGGACGCCTGGCCGGCGTTGCCGACCGTGCCGGCGAAGGCGCTGAACAGCACGAATGCGTTCAGGTCGCCGGTCAGCTCGTGCAGGTTCGCGGCCGCGGTCGCCTTCGCCGCCAGGACGTCGGTGAAGCGGTCGGCGGTCAGCGCGTCGAGGACGCCGTCGTCGAGCACGCCGGCGGTGTGCACCACCGCGCCGACGGGGTGGTCGGCGAGGAACGCGGCCAGCTGGGCGCGGTCCCCGGCGTCGCACGCGGCGACGGTGACGTCGGCGCCGAGTGCGGTCAGCTCGGTTTCGAGGGCGGCCGCGCCGGGGGCGGCGGGGCCGCGGCGGCTGATCAGCAGGAGGCGTTCGGTGCCCTGGCCGGCCAGGTACCGGGCGACGGCCGAGCCGAGCGCGCCGGTGCCGCCGGTGATCAGCACTGGACCGGCGGTGGCCCAGTCGACGTCGCCGCGTCCCGGGCGGGCCGGGGTCAGGCGGCAGGCGAACAGGCCGTTCGCCCTGAGTGCGAGCTGGTCTTCGCCGGTGCTGCCGGTCAGAACGCCGGTGAGCCGGGCGGCGGCTCGGTCGTCGAAGTGCTCGGGCAGGTCGATCAGCCCGCCCCAGCGGCGTGGGTGTTCGAGGGCGGCGGTGCGGCCGAGCCCCCACAGCATGGCCTGGTCGGGCCGGGCCACGCGGTCGGCCGGGTGGGTGGCGACCGCGCCGCGGGTGGCGACCCACAGCGGTGCGTCGATGCCCGCGTCGCCGAGTGACTGCAGCAGCGTCGTGGTCACCTGCGGGCCGAGGCCGCCGAGGGCGAGCACGCCGTCGACGTCGTCGAGTGAGGCCAGGCGGATGGTCAGGGTCTCGCGGTCGGTGTCGTCGGTTTCGAGGATGGTGACCGCGGCGGCCTGGGTGAGTGCGTCGATCGCCGGGTCGTTCGTCTCTCCCGGCGGGACTACGACGAGCCATGAAGCGAGGTCGCCGGGGGCCGGATCGTCTGCCGGCCGCCAGGTGATGGCGTAGCGCCAAGTGTCCACTGTGGACGTCTTGGCGGGCTGTCGTGCGGTGGTTTCGAGCCAGAACCGTTCCCGCTGGAACGGGTAGGTGGGGAGGTCTTGCAGCGCGCGTTTTCCTCGGAAGACCGCGGTCCAGTCCGGCTCCACGCCGGCGACGAACAGCGTTGCCAGGGCGGTCCGCAGTGCGAACGGTTCTTCGCGGTCACGGCGTTGTGTTGCGACGAACACCGCTGGTTTGGCCACGCAGTCCTGGGCCATGCCGGTGAGCACGCCGTCCGGGCCCAGCTCGACGTAGGTGTCCACGCCGGAGGCTTCCAGCGTGCGGACGCCGTCGAGGAACCTGACGGCCTCGCGGACGTGGCGGACCCAGTAGTCGGCGTTGAACCCGGTGATCTGCTCGCCGGTGACGTTTGAGACTATCGGTATAGCCGTCTTACTGTAAGACAGAGACTCCGCTATACCGCGGAACTCGGCCAGCATCGGGTCCATGAGGGGCGAGTGGAACGCGTGGCTCACGGTGAGCCGCTTGGTCTTGCGGTCCGCGAAGTGCTCCGCCACGGCTTTTACCGCAGTCTCGTCGCCGGAGATGACCGTCGAGTCCGGGCCGTTCAGCGCCGCAACGGTCACACGGTCTGACAGATATACCGAAACTTCGGCTTCGGTGGCCTGGATCGCGACCATCGCACCGCCGGTGGGGAGCGCCTGCATGAGACGGCCACGCGCGGCGACCAGCCTCGCGGCGTCGGCCAGCGTGAGAACGCCCGCGACGTGGGCCGCGGCCAGCTCGCCGATCGAGTGGCCGAGCAGCTGATGTGGAGTGATGCCCCAGTGTTCGAGCAGGCGGAACTGGGCCACTTCCAGGGCGAACAGTGCGGCCTGGGTGTAGGCGGTCTCGTCGAGCAGGGTGCCGGGCTCGGCGAACATGACCTCCTTGAGCGGGCGGTCCAGGTGGGCGTCCAGGTGGGCGTCCAGGTGGGCGCAGACCTTGTCCAGGGCGTCGGCGAACGCCGGGAACTCTCGGTACAGCTCGCGGCCCATCCCCGGGCGCTGGCTGCCCTGGCCGGTGAACAGGAACGCGATCCGCCGCCCTTCGGAGGCCTCGCCGGTGGGCACGGACGGCGCGCCGGCGGCTAGGGCGGTCAGGCCGGCCAGTAGCTCGGTTCGGTCGGCCGCGACCAGTGCGGCGCGGTGGCGGTGTGCGGACCGGGTGGTGCTCAGTGCGTGACCCAGCTCGGCGAGGGTCAGTTCCGGCGACGCGGTGACGTGCGCGGCCAGGCGAGCGGATAGCGCCCGTAGGGCGGGCGCTGAGCGGGCCGACAGCACTACTGGGCCGTTCTCCAGGGACTCTTCGGCAAAGTCGTCAGAAGGGGCCGCTTCCAGGACTACGTGCGCGTTCGTGCCGCCGATGCCGAACGACGAGACACCCGCGCGGCGGGGGCGGCCGGTGTCGGGCCAGGGCGTTGACTCGGTGAGGAGCGCTACCGTGCCCTCGCTCCAGTCGACCTCGGGGGTCGGCTCGTCGATGTGCAAAGACTTCGGCAGCACTCCGTGGTGCATGGCCAGGATCATCTTGATGACGCCGGCCACGCCCGCCGCGGACTGTGTGTGGCCCAGGTTGGACTTCACCGAGCCCAGCCACAGCGGTGCGTCCGTGCGGTCTCGGCCGTACGTTGCGATCAGGGCCTGTGCCTCGATCGGGTCGCCCAATGAAGTGCCGGTGCCGTGCGCTTCGACGGCGTCCACTTCGGACGGTGTCAAGCCCGCGTCGGCCAGGGCTTGGCGGATCACTCGTTGCTGTGACGGGCCGTTCGGGGCGGTCAGGCCGTTCGACGCGCCGTCGGAGTTCACCGCGCTGCCGCGCAGCAGCGCGAGGACGCGGTGGCCGTTGCGTCGGGCGTCGGACAGCCGTTCCAGCAGGATCAGGCCGACGCCCTCGCCCCAGCCCGTGCCGTCCGCGCCGGCGGCGAAGGCCTTGCAGCGGCCGTCGGCGGACAGGCCGCGCTGGCGGGAGAACTCGACGAACGCGCCCGGCTTGGACATCACCGTCGCGCCGCCGGCCAGGGCCAGCGAGCACTCGCCGTTGCGCAGCGCCCGCGTCGCGAGGTGCAGCGCCACCAGTGACGCCGAGCAGGCCGTGTCCACCGTGACCGCGGGGCCCTCGAGCCCGAAGGTGTAGGCGACGCGGCCGCAGACGACCGAAGCCGCGTTGCCGGTGAGCAGGTAGCCCTCGACGCCTTCCGGCGACTCGTGCAGGCCCGGTGCGTAGTCCTGGCCGTTGGTGCCGATGTACACGCCGGTTTCGCTGCCCCGCAACGAGTCCGGGTCGATGCCGGCGCGCTCGAACAGCTCCCACGACGTCTCCAGCAGCAGCCGTTGCTGCGGGTCCATCGCCAGCGCTTCGCGGGGCGAGATGCCGAAGAAACCGGCGTCGAACTTGTCGGCGTCGTAGAGGAACCCGCCTTCGCGGGCGTAGCAGGTGCCCTTGTGGTCGGGGTCCGGGTCGTAGAGCGCGTCGAGGTCCCAGCCGCGGTTCGCCGGGAACGGCGCCATCGCGTCACGGCCCGCGGCCAGCAGCTCCCACAGGTCCTCGGGGCTGCCGACGCCGCCGGGGTAGCGGCAGGTCATCGCGACGACGGCGATCGGGTCGTCGGCCACGGCGTCAACGACCGAGCCGACCGGGGCGAAGTCGCGCTCCCCCGCCTCGCCGCCGAGCAGCGCGGCCAGGTCCAGCGGTGTGGGGTGGTCGAACGCGACGGTCGCGGGCAGCTTCAGCCCGGTCGCGGCGCTGAGCCGGTTGCGCAGCTCGACCGAGGTCAGCGAGTCGAAGCCCAGCTCGCGGAACGCGCGACGCGGCTCGATCGCGTTCGGGGAATCGTGCCCGAGTACGCCCGCGACGTGGGCCCGCACCAGGTCGAGCAGGTAGCGCTCGCGGTCGGCGCCGGTCAGCGTGGCCAGCTGCCCGGCGAACCCAGCGGGCGCCGGGGCATCTGTGTTGGACGGTGTGAAAGCGCCGAGCAGCGGGCTCGGCCGGGACGCGGTGAACACCGGCACGAACCGGTCCCAGTCGACGTCCGCGACGACCGAGACGGTGTCGCCCTGCTCGATCGCCCGCGTGATGCCGGTGACGGCGAGCGCGGGGTCCATCGCGACCAGGCCGTCACGGCGGAGGCGGTCGCCGCGCAGGGTGTCGTCGGCCAGGCCGCCGCCCGCCCAGTGGCCCCAGCCGATCGCGGTGGCCGGGAGCCCGTCGGCCGCGCGCTGCTCGGCCAGGGCCTCCAGGAACGCGTTCGCGGCGGCGTAGTTGGCCTGGCCCGCGTTGCCGACCGTGCCGGCGAAGGAGGAAAACAGGACAAACGCGTCGAGGTCGCCGGTCAGCTCGTGCAACGCGAGGGCCGCGTCGAGCTTGGGGCGCAGGACGTCGTCGAAGCGGTCGTCGGTCAGGGAGGAGATGACGCCGTCGTCGAGGACGCCGGCGGTGTGCACGACGGCCGTCAGGTCGAGGCCGTCGAGCAGCGCGGCGAGGGCGTCGCGGTCGGCGACGTCGCACGCGGCGATCGTCACCTCGACGCCGAGGGCGGTCAGCTTCTCGCGCAGCTCTTCGGCACCCGGTGCGGACGCGCCGCTGCGGCTGGTGAGCACGAGGTGCTCGGCGCCGTTCGCGGCGAGCCACTGGGCGACTTGGCCGCCGAGCGCGCCGGTACCGCCGGTGACCAGCACGGTTCCGCGCGGCCGCCAGCCGTCGGCCGCCGGACGCGGCCGGGCCCGGACGAGCCGGCGGGCGAACACGCCGGAGTCGCGCACGGCGAGCTGGTCTTCCCCGGTCCCGGCGAGCACCGCGGCGAGCCGGGCCGCGGCCCGGTCGTCGAGGGTCTCCGGCAGGTCGAGCAGGCCGCCCCAGCGGTCCGGCTGCTCCAGCGCGGCGACCCGGCCGAACCCCCAGGTCAGGGCCTGATCGGGGTGGCGGACGCGGTCGCCGCGGCCGGTGGTGACCGCGCCGGAGGTGATCGTCCACACGGGAGCGTCCAGATCGGACTGCAGCAGCTTCGTCGTGGCGGTGAGCGCTTCCCGGCCGTCGCCGACCAGGGAGACGATCCCGGTCAGCGGTTCGTCCGTCGGCTCCCGGCGGACGTCGGCGCCGTGCGTGGTCAGCGCGTCGGCGACGCCGAGGTCGTCCTCCCCCAGCACCAGCCAGACGCCGGACAGCTTCGTGCGCTCGACGTCGACCGGCTCCCACGTGACGCGGTATCGCCAGCCATCTACAGTGGACGAGTCCAGGTGACGCCGTCGCCACGCGGCGAGCGCGGGCAGCACGTCGCGGAGGGTGTCCTCGGGCAGGCCGAGGTCGAGGTCCGCGCGGTCGACGGCGGCCCAGAACCCGCCGTCCGAGCCGCCGGCGGCAGCCGCGGGGGCGTCGAGCCAGTACCGGTCGCGCTTGAAGGCGTAGGTGGGCAGGTCGACGACCCGGCCGCCGCCGAACACCTTCGCCCAGTCCGGCGAGACGCCGTGGACGTGGGCGTCGGCCAGCGCGGTCAGGAACCGGCGGAGGTCGCCTTCGTCCCGGCGGAGGGTGCCCAGCGCGACGCCGAGATCGTCCACAGTGTCCTGAAGGCCGATCGTCAGCACCGGGTGCGGGCTGCATTCGACGAACACCGAGTGGCCGCGGGCGAGCAGCGCGCGGGTGGCGTCCTCGAAGCGGACGGTGTTGCGGAGGTTGTCGTACCAGTAGCGGGCGCCGACGATCGTGGTGTCGATCGGCTCGCCGGTGACCGTGGAGTAGAACGGGATTTCGGCCGTGCGGGGCTGGATCGGGCCGAGCACGTCGAGGAGTTCGGCTTCCAGGGACTCGACGTGCGCCGAGTGCGACGCGTAGTCCACCGGGACCCGCTTCGCGCGGATCTCGCGTTCGGCGCAGCGGTCCATCAGCTCGTCGAGAGCGTCCGCGTCACCGGAGACGACGGTCGAGCGCGGGCCGTTGACCGCCGCGACGGAGATCCGGTCGTCGATCAGCTCGGTGACCTCGGCGTGCGGCAGCGGGATCGAGACCATGCCGCCGCGTCCGGCGAGCGCCAGGATGGCCTTGCTGCGGAGGGCGACCACGCGGGCACCGTCCTCGAGGGACAGTGCGCCCGCGACAACGGCCGCCGCGATCTCGCCCTGCGAGTGGCCGACCACGGCCGACGGCTCGACGCCGTACGACCGCCACAGCGTCGCCAGCGAAACCATCACCGCCCACAGCACCGGCTGGACGACGTCGACCCGGTCGAACCCGGGCGCGCCTTCGACACCGCGCAGGACGTCCGCGAGCGACCAGTCCACAAAGGATGCAAGGGCGGCTTCACATGAGGCCATCCGGGCCGCGAACACCGGTGACTCGTCGAGCAGCCCGACAGCCATGCCGGCCCACTGGGAGCCCTGGCCGGGGAAGACGAACACGGACTTCGCGCCACCACGGGCCGAGCCGCGCACCGCGGCCGGGACGACGTCGCCGCGGCCCAGACCGGCCAAGACGTCGAGGGCCTCGTCGCGAGAGGCGGCCGCGAACGCGACCCGCTCCGGCAGCGCCGCGCGCGTTGTCGCCAGCGACCAGGCGAAATCGGGCAGGGCGAGGTCGGGGTCGGCCAGTCGTTCGGCAAGCCGGGCGGCCTGCTCGGTAAGCGCTTCCGCGGATCGGGCCGACAGGACGATCGGAACGACACCGGCGGTTCCGGACGGTGTGATCTCAGCAGCGGGCGCCTGCTCCAGCACTGCGTGCGCGTTCGTTCCGCTGACGCCGAAGGACGACACCGCCGCGCGGCGCGGCCGGTCGGCCTCGGGCCACGGCCGGGCCTCGGTGAGCAGCTCGACGGCCCCGGTGGACCAGTCGACGTGTGGCGTCGGCGCGTCGACGTGGAGGGTCCGCGGCAGCGCGCCGTGGCGCATCGCCATGACCATCTTGATCACGCCGCCGACACCCGCGGCGGCCTGGCTGTGCCCGATGTTGGACTTCAGCGACCCGAGCCACAGCGGCGTCTCGCGGTCGCGGCCGTAGGTGGCGATCAGGGCCTGCGCTTCGATCGGGTCACCCAGGGTGGTTCCGGTGCCGTGCGCTTCGACGGCGTCCACTTCGGACGGTGTGAGCCGCGCGTTGGCCAGCGCCTGCCGGATCACCCGCTGCTGCGCGGGACCGCTCGGCGCGGTCAGGCCGTTGGACGCGCCGTCGGAGTTCACCGCGCTGCCGCGGACGACGGCGAGGACGCGGTGGCCGTTGCGCTGCGCGTCGGACAGCCTTTCCAGCACGAGCATGCCGGCGCCCTCGGCCCAGCCGGTGCCATCCGCGGCCGCGGCGAACGGCTTGCAGCGGCCGTCGGCGGACAGCCCGCGCTGGCGCGAGAACTCGATGAACGTCGCGGTCGTCGACATCACGGCGACGCCGCCGGCGAGCGCGAGCGTGCACTCGCCGGACCGCAGCGCCTGCCCGGCGAGGTGCAGCGCGACCAGCGACGACGAACACGCCGTGTCGACGCTGACCGCGGGCCCTTCGAGGCCGAGGGTGAAGGCGACCCGGCCGGAGGCGACGCTGCCCGCGCTGCCGTTGCCGAGGTAGGCCTCGACGTCGGCGGGCGCGTGCGGCAGCCGGGAGCCGTAGTCGTGGTACATCACGCCGGCGAACACCCCGGTGCGGGTGCCGCGCACCGACTCCGGCGGGATGCCCGCGCGTTCCAGGGCCTCCCACGAGATCTCCAGCAGCAGGCGCTGCTGCGGGTCCATCGCCAGCGCCTCGCGCGGCGAGATGCCGAAGAACTCGGCGTCGAACTCGTCGGCGGCGTGCAGGAAACCGCCTTCACGGGCGTAGAACGTGCCCGCGTGGTCGGGGTCCGGGTGGTAGAGCGCGCCGAGGTCCCAGCCGCGGCGCTCGGGGAACCCGGCGACCGCGTCCCGGCCCTCGTCGACCAGCTCCCACAGGTCCTCGGGCGAGCGGACGCCGCCGGGGTAGCGGCAGCTCATCCCGACGATGGCGATCGGTTCGGCGTCGCGCTCCCGCTCCTCGCGCAGCTCCCGCCGGACCTGCCGCAGGTCCGTGGTCACCCGCTTGAGATAGTCCCGCAGCTTGTCCTCAGTGGACATTCAGCTCACCCCAGCCCGTCGGCATGTCGCCCATTCCTCACACAGTCCCGAGTTCGCTGTCGATCAGCGCGAACATCGCATCGTCGTCGGCGGTGTCGATCTCGACGTCGTCCGCCGGGTGCTCGTCGTCGGTCCATTCGGCCAGCAGGGCCCGCAGCCGCGCGGTGATCCGCACGCGGTCCGGGTCGCCGGAGTCCACCGTGGACAGTGCGCCGCGCAGGTGGTCCAGCTGCGCCAGGACCGGCAGGTCCGACACCGCCGGTGCGGCCGGTGCCAGCTCGGTCAGCACGTAGCCGGCCAGCGCGCGCGGTGTCGGGTGGTCGAAGATCAGCGTCACCGGCAGGCGCAGGCCGAGGGCCGCGGTGAGCCGGTTGCGCAGTTCGACCGCGGTCAGCGAGTCGAAGCCGATCTCCTTGAACGCCTGGTCGCCGTCGATCGTCGCGGCCGAGGCGAAGCCGAGCACGGTCGCGGTCTCGGCCAGCACGGCGTCCAGCGCCAGTTGCGGCCGGTCCGCGTCGGGTGCCGCCGCCAAGCGGCCGGCCAGCGACGCGGTGCTCGCCGGCTCGTCGGCCCGGCGGGAGCGGGTCCGGATCAGCTCCCGCAGCAGCGGCGGGACGTCCCCACCGGCGCGGGCCCGGAGCGTGGCCAGGTCCAGCCGGGCCGGGACGAGCGCGGCGTCGGCCTGGCGCAGTGCGACGTCGAACAGCGCGAGGCCCTCGGCGCTGGGGAGCGCGCCCACGCCGGACCGGGTCATGCGGCTCAGGTCGGTGGCGGCGAGGTGCCCGGTCATGCCGCTGCGCTCGGCCCAGAAACCCCAGGCCAGCGCGGTGCCGGGCCGTCCCTGGGTGCGGCGGCGTGCGGCGAGTGCGTCCAGGAACGCGTTAGCGGCGGCGTAGTTGCCCTGCCCGGCGGTGCCGAGTGTCGCGGCCACCGAGGAGAACAGCACGAACGCCGTGAGCGGCCGGTCGGCGGTCAGCTCGTCCAGGTGGACGGCCGCGTCGACCTTCGGCCGCAGGACGGCGGCCAGGCGCTCAGGGGTCAGCGAGGCGAGGACGCCGTCGTCGAGCACCCCGGCCGCGTGGACCACGCCGGTGAGGTCGGGCAGCCCGTCGAGCAGGCTCGCCAGAGCCGTGCGGTCGGCGGCGTCGCAGGCGGCGATCGTGACGTCGGCGCCGAGTGCGCGCAGCCGTCCGGCCAGCTCCGGCGCACCCGGTGCGTCCAGGCCCTTCCGGCTGGTCAGGACCAGCTTGCGGACGCCGTGCCCGGTGATCAGGTGCTCGGCGAGCAGCGCGCCGAGGGTGCCGGTGCCGCCGGTGACGAGAACCGTGCCGTCGAACACCGGCAAGTCGCCCTCGGCGGGCTTGACCCGGCGCAGCCGCGGCACGTACGTCGTACCGTCCTGCACGGCGAGTTGCGGCTCCCCCGAGGCGAGCGCCCGCGGCAGGAGGTCTTCCTCGCCCGGGGCGACGTCGGCGAGGACGAACCGGCCGGGGTGCTCGGACTGGGCCGCGCGGATCAGGCCCCAGACCGCGGCACTCGCCGCGTCGTCCGCGCGGGCGCCCGAGGTCAGCAGGACCAGCTTGGCCGCCGCGAAGCGCTCGTCGGACGTCCACCGCCGGGCCAGGTCCAGCGCGCGGGCGGCGGCCGCGTGGGCGCGTTCGGCCAGCTCGTCCGGCTCCGGTGCGACCCGGACGACGACGAAGCCTTCCGGTGCTTCTTCGAGATCGTCACACCAAAGGACAGTGGAGTCCGCTTCGGACGGTTCGAGTTCGGTCCAGTCCACCCGGAACAGTGAGTCGGGTGCGGCGCCGGTGAGGGTTCGCGTCAGCGGCCGCAGCAGCAGCGAGTCCACTGTGGCCACCGGGGCGCCGGTCTCATCGGCCACGGCGAGCGCGAGTTCCCCCTCCCCCACGGTCAGCCGGACGCGCACCGCGGTCGCGCCGGTGCGGTGCAGCGTGACGCCGCGCCAGGAGAACGGGATGCTGCTCGTGCCGTCGGCGCCGATCAGGACGTCGTGGCCGGCGGCGTGGAGTGCGGCGTCGAGCAGGGCCGGGTGCAGCCCGAACCGGGCGGCGTCCTCGGTCGGCAGGACCACCTCGGCGTAGACGTCCCGGCCGGAGCGCCAGGCCGCGCGCAGGCCCTGGAACACCGGGCCGTACCCGAACCCGGCGTCGGCGAGGTCCTGGTAGAGCGCGTCGACGTCGATCGGCTCGGCCGCCGGCGGCCACGCGGTCAGCGCGGTCCCGACCGCCGACGCCGTGCCGAGCACGCCGGTCGCGTGCCGGGTCCAGTCGCCTTGGTCGTCCTGGCGAGAGTGGAAGGTGATCGCGTGGCGGCCGTCTTCGTCGGCCGGGGCGACCGCGACCTGGACGGTGACCGCGCCGCACTCCGGCAGGAGCAGCGGGCCCTCCAGGGTCAGCTCTTCGAGCGTGTCGCAGCCGGTGTCCTCGGCCGCGCGCAGTGCCAGCTCGACGAACGCGGTGCCGGGCAGCAGCACGGTGTCGAACACCGCGTGGTCGGCCAGCCAGGGGTGGGTCCGCCGGGCCGGCCGCCCGGTGTAGAGCAGGCCGCCGGTGCCGGCGAGCCGGACGGCGGCGCCGAGCAGCGGGTGCCCGGCCGCGCCGAGGCCGGCCGAGGACAGTTCGCCCGCGCCGGCCGCGGCTTCGAGCCAGAACCGCTGCCGCTGGAAGGGATACGTCGGCAGGTCTTCGAGGACGCGGCCGCCGGGCAGGACCGTGCTCCAGTCCGGGGTGGCGCCGCAGACGTGGGCCTGCGCCAGCGCGGTGAGGAACCGGGCCGGGCCGCCGTCGTCGCGTCGCAGGCTGCCGACGGCGACGGCGTCCGCGCCCAGTTCGTCCACGGTGTCCTGGACGCCGATGGTGAGGACGGGGTGCGGGCTGCACTCGACGAACACCGAGTGGCCCCGCTCGGCGAGCAGGCGCACGACCGCTTCGAACCGGACCGTGTTGCGGAGGTTCTCGTACCAGTACCGGGCGTCCATCACCGTCGTGTCGAGCGGTTCGCCGGTGACGGTCGAGTAGAACGGCACCTCCGCGGCGCGCGGCCGGATCGGGGCCAGGACGTCCAGGAGTTCGGTCTCCAGGGAGGCCACGTGCGCCGAGTGGGACGCGTAGTCCACCGGGATCCGCTTCGCGCGGATTTCCCGGTCCTCGCAGCGGTTCACCAGTTCGTCGAGCGCGTCGGCGTCCCCCGAGACCACGGTGGACCGTGGGCCGTTGACCGCCGCGACCGAGATCCGGTCGTCGATCAGCGCGGCCACTTCGTCGTGCGGCAACGGGATCGAGACCATCCCACCGCGTCCGGCCAGGGCGAGGATCGCCTTGCTGCGCAACGCGACGACCAGCGCGCCGTCCTCAAGGGACAGTGCGCCCGCGACGACCGCTGCCGCGATCTCTCCTTGCGAGTGACCGACCACAGCCGACGGCTCGACACCGTGCGCGCGCCACAGCGCGGCCAGCGAAACCATCACCGCCCACAACACCGGCTGGACCACGTCCACCCGGTCGAAGCCCGGCGCACCCTCGGCACAGTGCACGACGTCGAGCAGCGACCAGTCCACATGGGACGCCAGCGCGTCCGCGCACTCTTCGAGCCGCGTCGCGAACTCGGGCGACGACCCGGCCAGCTCGACCGCCATCCCGGCCCACTGCGAGCCCTGGCCCGGGAAGACGAACGCCGTTCGCCCGGAACCGCGCACCGAACCCGTGACGACGTCGGGCGAGCTGCCGCCGTCGGCCAAGGTGCGCAGCTGGTCCCGGAGATCGGTGCCGAGCAGCACGGCGCGCTGCGGGAACCGTGCCCGCGTCGACGTCAGGGTGTGCGCGATGTCCACATCGGACACCGTCGCGTCCGTCAGGTAGTCCAGGAGGTTCTTCACCTGGTCTCGCAGTTCGCCCTCGGTTCGCGCGGACAGCACGACCGGCGCCGGGCCGGAAGCGCTCTCCGGCGCGTCGGTCGCGGGGGCCTGTTCGAGGACGGCGTGGGCGTTGGTGCCGCTGACGCCGAAGGACGACACCGCGGCCCGGCGCGGCCGGTCGGTCTCCGGCCACGGCCGCGTCTCGGTGAGCAGGGCGACGGTGCCGGCGGACCAGTCGACGTGCGGGGTCGGCTCGTCCGCGTGCAGCGTGCGCGGGAGGACGCCGTGGCGCAGGGCCTGGACCATCTTGATCACGCCGCCGATACCCGCGGCCGCCTGCGTGTGCCCGATGTTGGACTTCAGCGACCCCAGCCACAGCGGCGTCTCGCGGTCCCGGCCGTAGGTCGCGATCAGCGCGTCGGCCTCGATCGGGTCACCCAGGGTGGTCCCGGTGCCGTGCGCTTCGACGGCGTCGACGTCCGAAGCAGCCAGTCCGGCGGCGGCGAGCGCGCGGCGGATGACGCGTTGCTGCGAGGGGCCGTTGGGTGCGGTGAGACCGTTGGACGCGCCGTCGGAGTTGACCGCCGAACCACGCAGCACGGCCAGGACCTGGTGGCCGTGGCGCTGGGCGTCGGAAAGCCGTTCCAGCACCAGGACTCCGGCGCCCTCGGCCCAGCCGGTGCCGTCCGCCGCGGCGGAGAACGCCTTGCAGCGGCCGTCGGCGGACAGCCCGCGCTGGCGGGAAAACTCGATGAACATGCCGGGCTGCGACATCACGGCGACCCCGGCGGCCAGGGCCAGCGAGCACTCACCGCCGCGCAGGGCCTGCGCCGCCCAGTGCAGGGCGACCAGCGACGACGAACAGGCCGTGTCGACGGTGACCGCGGGTCCTTCGAGGCCGAACGTGTAGGCCAGCCGGCCGGAGACGACGCTGCCGGTGGTGCCGGTGAGCAGGTAGCCGTCGGCGCCGCCGGCCGCTTCGTGCAGCCGCGGGCCGTAGTCGGTCGCCATGGCGCCGACGAAGACCCCGGTCGGCGTGCCGCGCAGCCCGGCCGGGTCGAGACCGCCGCGTTCGAGCGCTTCCCAGGTCAGCTCCAGCAGGACCCGCTGCTGCGGGTCCATCGCGACGGCTTCCCGCGGCGAAATGCCGAAGAACGCCGGATCGAAGTCCGCGACGCCGTCGAGGAACCCGCCGCCGCGGGCGTAGGTCGTGCCGGCGTGTTCCGGGTCCGGGTCGTAGAGCCCGTCGAGGTCCCAGCCGCGGTCGGCCGGGAAGCCGCCGATCGCGTCGACGCCCTCGGCGACCAGCCGCCACAGGTCTTCGGGGGTCCGGACGCCGCCGGGGTAACGGCAGCTCATCGCCACGATGGCGATCGGCTCGTCGCTCGCGGCCACGGTCTCCGCGGCGGCTTCCGGAGCGTCGGACAGCTCGGCTTCCAGGTGCCGGGCGAGCGCCGCCGGCGTCGGGTGGTCGAACAGCACGCCGCTGCCGAGCCGGAGCCCGGTCACCTGGCCGAGGTGGTCGCGCAGCTCGACCGCGGTGAGCGAGTCGATGCCCAGTTCCTTGAACGTCCGTTCCGGGTCGACGTCGGACGCGCCGGCGTAGTCGAGCACCACCGCGACCCCCGCGCGGACGACGTCGCCGAGGCGGCGATCGCGCTCGGCGGCAGGCAGGTCCGCGACGCGCTGCGCCCACGACCGCTCTACCGGTGCAGGGGTGCGCGCGGGGCCGTCGAACCAGTGCCGGCTGCGCTGGAACGGGTAGGTCGGCAGGTCGACGCGGTTGCCGCGGTCGCCGTAGACCGCGATCCAGTCGACGTCGGCACCGTGGACGTGCAGCTGTGCCAGGACATTGTGGAGGGTGAACGTCTCGTCGCGGTCCCGGCGCAACGCGGCGGCGAAGGTGCCGGAGACGCACTCGCGGGCCATCGCGCACAGCACGCCGTCCGGGCCCAGCTCGACGAACACGGCGTCACCGACAGCGCTTACAGCGTCGGCGAAACGGACGGCCTCGCGCACGTGGCGCGTCCAGTAACCCGGGTCGGCGAGTTCCTCGGCGGTGGCGAGACGGCCGGTGAGGGTGGAGACGATCGGAATCCGCGGCTCTCGGTAGGTCATCCTTTCGGCGACGGCGCGGAAGTCGTCGAGCATGGCGTCCATGTGCGGTGAGTGGAACGCGTGGCTGACGGTCAGTCGCTTGGTCTTGCGGCCTTCGAACCGCGCGGCGAGAGTCAGAACCGCTTCCTCGTCACCGGAAACGACGATCGACTCGGGACCGTTCACCGCCGCGATGCTCACCGCGCCGGACAGCCGCGGGGTGATTTCGGCTTCGGTCGCTTGGATCGCGAGCATCGCGCCGCCACTCGGCAACGCCTGCATCAGCCGGCCGCGCGCCGCTACCAGCTCGGCCGCGTCGTCGAGCGAAAGCACCCCGGAGACGTGGGCGGCGGCCAGCTCACCGATCGAATGTCCCAAAAGGACAGAAGGTCGGACGCCGAAGCTCTCCAGCAACCGGAACAGCGCGACTTCGAGGGCGAACAACGCCGGCTGGGTGTACTGGGTCTGGTCGAGCAGTCCCGTAGGCTCGAACAGTACGTCGAGCAGCGGCACGTCGAAGCGCGCGCAGACGTCGTCGAGCGCGGCCGCGAAGACCGGCTGGGTCGCGTAGAGCCCCTGTCCCGCACCGGTTCGCTGGCTGCCCTGACCGGAGAACAGGAAGGCGACCGGACGCGCGTCCCGCGTGGTCCCGCGGACCACCGACCGCGACGAACCCCCGGCGGCGAGGACGTCGAGCGCCCCTGCGAGGTCGCCGTCCGGCACGACCACGGCGCGGTGGTCGAGGGACGCGCGCGTCGTCGCCAGGGAGTACCCGACGTCGACCGGGTCGTGTGCGGCCAGCCGGTCCCACAGCGATTTCGCCTGCGCGGCCAGCGCTTCCGGCGACCGGGCGGACAGCACGAGCGGCAGCGGGTCGCCGCCGCTCGTCCGGTGTGCCGGAGCCGGAGCCGCGGCGAGCACGACGTGGCAGTTGGTGCCGCCCATGCCGAACGAGCTGACGCCGGCCAGCCGGTTCGGCCCGGTCCACGGCGTCGCTTCGGTCGGCACGCGCAGGTTCAGGGTGTCAAGGAGGATGTCCGGGTTGGGCTCGGTGAAGTTGAGGCTCGGCGCGATCTCGCCGTGCCACAGGCACAGCACCGCCTTCAACAGCCCGGTGATGCCGGCGGCGCCTTCCAGGTGGCCGACGTTGGTCTTGGCCGACCCGACGAGCAGCGGGGCGCCGTCCGTGCGGGCCGCGCCGATGACCGCGCCGAGCGCGGCGGCCTCGATCGGGTCGCCGACGCGTGTGCCGGTGCCGTGCAGCTCGACGTACTCGACGTCGCCCGGCTCGGTGCCGGCCCGTTCGTGCGCCAGCCGCAGCACCTCGCGCTGCGCGGATTCACTCGGCGTGGTCAGGGTTTCCGCGGTGCCGCCGTTGTTCACGGCCGTGCCGCGGATGACGCCGTAGACGCGGTCGCCGTCGGCGAGGGCGTCGGCGAGCGGGCGCAGCACGACCAGACCGCCGCCTTCGCCGCGCACGTAGCCGTTGGCGCGGGCGTCGAAGGTGAAGCAGCGGCCGTCCGGCGACAGCCCGCCGAAGCGGGACGCGCCGACCGCGCTGGCGGCGATCAGGTTCAGGTTGACCCCGCCCGCGAGTGCCACCGCGGATTCGCCGCGGCGCAGGCTTTCGCAGGCCAGGTGCACCGCGACCAGCGACGACGACTGTCCACAGTCGACGACCAGGCTCGGCCCGCGCAGCCCGAGGGTGTAGGAGACGCGGTTGGCGATGACGCCGCGGTGCCCGCCGGTCAGCGAGTGCTGGGTGCTGACGCCGTGTTCGGTGAGCAGGTGCGCGTAGTCGTCCCAGATGGCCCCGAAGAACACACCCGCGTTGTCGCCGTCGAGGCGGGCCGGCGGCAGGCCGGCGTCCTCCAGGGCCTCCCAGCTCAGCTCCAGCATCAGCCGCTGCTGCGGGTCCATCACCGCGGCTTCGCGCGGGGAGACACCGAAGAAGGCGGCGTCGAAGCCCTCGACGTCGTCGAGGAAAGCGCCGTACCCGGTGCCGGGCGCGTCGTCCGGCCCTTGCCAGCGTTCGGGCGGGGTTTCGGTGATGGCGTGCCGGCCACGGCGCAGCAGGTCCCAGTACGCCCCCGGCCCGGGCGCGGCGGGCAGCCGGCAGGCCATGCCGACGATCGCGATGCCGAACTCAAGCTTGGACAAGGCGAGTCCTCCACAGATCGCGGACGGGCAGAAGCAGCCGCGACGAAGCCCGTCACGCGGCGCGCGAACGCCCGACGTTCGTCGTGAGCAGGCAAAACGCTACTGAGCCCGGAGCGGGCCAGAAACCCCTAACGGGGCCCCTAGGTACCCTGCACGTCACCCGGCGGGACAAGGGAAAACGCCCTGAAGGGCACCCTCAGGGACTTCCGGTCCCTGAGGGTGCCCTTCAGGGCGTTGAGCCCCGGGGGGAAGGTGGGTCAGATGGCCTTGCCGCGGTTGAGGTAGGTCAGCACCGCGAGCACCCGCCGGTTGTCGTCATTGGACGGTGGCAGGTTCAGCTTGGTGAAGATGTTCGAGATGTGCTTGCCGACCGTGCCGTCGCTGAAGTTGAGGCTCTGCGCGATGCCGGCGTTGGACCGGCCCTCGGCCATCATCTCCAGCACCTCGCGCTCGCGCGGGCTGAGCGTCTCGAAGGGCTCGTTGCGTGCTTGGCGCGCCAGCAGCTTCGCGATCACCGTCGCGTCCATCGCCGTGCCGCCGGCCGCGACCCGCCGCACCGCCTCGACGAACTCCTCGGCGTCGCCGACGCGGTCCTTCAGCAGGTAGCCGACGCCGCCGGCGCCGTCCTGCAGGAGTTCGTTGGCGTACAACTGTTCCACGTGCTGGGACAACACGAGCACGGGCAGCCCGGGCACCTGCTTGCGCGCGGCCAGCGCGGCCTGCAGGCCTTCGTCGGTGAAGCTCGGCGGCAGCCGGACGTCGACCACGGCGACGTCGGGGCGGTGCTCCAGCAGCGCCTTCAGCAGTTCGGGCCCGGTTTCCACCGCCGCGACGATGTCGAAACCGTGCGACTGCAGCAGCAGTGTCAAGCCGTCCCTCAGGAGAGCGAGGTCTTCGGCGAGCACAACGCGCACGGGATCTCCAAACTCACGCGGGTCGGTCCGCCGGGCCGGCTGACGACGCCCAGACTACCGTCGAACGCTTCCAGCCTTTGGGCGATCCCGCGCAACCCGGACCCGGCGGCGAGATCGGCCCCGCCGCGGCCTTCGTCCACCACCGCGCCGGCCAGCAGCCCGTCGTCGAACCGCAGCCGCACGGTGACGTCCCGGGTCTGCGCGTGCTTGACGACGTTGGCCAGCGCCTCGCACACGCTGAAGTAGACCGCCGCCTCCACCGCCGGCTCGAACCGGCCGGGCAGCTCGATGTCGACGTTCGCGTCCAGCGGCAGGTCGAGCACGAACGCCCGCAGCGCGTCCCGCAGCCCGCGCTCGGCGAGCACCGGCGGGTGGATGCCGTGCACCAGGTCCCGCAGCTCCTGCAGGGCCTTGCTCGAGGAGTCCCGCAGCTCGAGCACCAGCTCCTTGGCCCGGTCCGGGTCGCGGTCGATGAACTGCGACAGCGCGGCCAGCTTCATCCGCATCGCGACCAGCCGCGCCTGGGCGCCGTCGTGCAGGTCGCGCTCGATCCGGCGCAGCTCGGCGGCCTGCGTGGCCAGCGCGTCCGCGCGGGTGCGGGTCAGCTGCCGGACGCGGTCGTTGAGCTTCCCCCGCCGTCCCGGCTTGAGCAGCAGCGACGTCCAGTCGCCGTGCAGCCGCAGCAGCGGGCCGGCGAAGGCGGCCCCGGCCGCGACGCACGCGAGCCCGACGGCGATCTGCAGCGGTACCTCCGTGCCACCCAGCCACGAAAGCTCGCCGACGACCCCGGCCGCCTGCCCCACCGCCAGCAGCACCCCGGTCAGCCCGGTCAGCACCAGCAGCACCGGGAACGCCGCGAGCGCGCCGCCGACCACCGGGTCGGCCAGCAGCCAGGCCAGGTCGCGCCAGGTCGCCGGGTCGCCCCAGATCCAGCGGACCCGCAGCGACACCGCCGCGAACCAGCGGCGCTTGTGGTAGTCCTTCCCGCTCCAGTACCAGCCGTGCTCGGTGCGTTCGAGCCGCGGCCGCGGCCGGTACGGCACCGCCACCGGCACCCCGGACCAGCGCCCGGCCAGCTCGCGCGCGGTGTTCGCGATCCGCCGGATCAGCACCGTGATCAGCAGGAACAGCGGGAACATCCCGAGCCCGAACCACAGCACCAGCGACAGCAGGGTGCCGATCGCGAGCGCCGCTTCGCCCAGGCTGAGCAGGCCGAGCGCGGCGCCGCGCGCGAGGTCCCGCGGCGCGCGCCGCAGCCGGGTGGCCACGGGTGCGCCGACGGCGACCGCCGTGTCACTCATGTCGGTTCCTCCTCCGGGCGAGCCCACCCGGTCAGTCTGACTCACGGAGCGTGGCCGGGCGGAGACGGATACCACCCCTGCCCGCATAAAGAAAACTCCACCCCGGTCGGGGTAGAAGAGGGGTTCTGACGAGATCCACTCCCTTCTACGTTGGAAACACACCACCGACGACCTGGGAGAACCCGATGACCACCACCGCCCCGAAGACCGGCGCCGCCGGCGCGATCGTGACCAACCTGGTCGTCGACCTCGTCGCCCCGATCGCCCTCTACTACGGCCTGCGCGCCGCCGGCGTCGACCAGCTGCTCGCCCTGCTCGCCGGCGGGGCCGCGCCCCTGGTCCACGTGATCTGGCAGGTCGTGCGGACCCGCAAGGTCGGCGGCCTCGCGCTGTTCACCCTGACGATCCTGCTGCTGAGCGTCGCCGCATCCTTCCTCACCGGCAGCGAGCGGTTCCTGCTGGCCAAGGACGGCTGGCTGACCGCCGTCGCCGGCCTGTGGCTGCTCGGCACGCTCCGCACGAACCGCCCGTTCGTCTACGAGGCCGCGCGGCCGATCGCCGACGCCAAGGCGAAGACGCCGGAGGACACCTGGACCCACCGCTTCGCCACGTCCGAGAGCTTCCGCCACGGCATGCGCGTGGTCACCGCCGCCTGGGGCATCGCGCTCGTGCTCGACGCCGTCGTCCGCGGGGTCATGGCCTACACCCTGCCGGTCGACCTGGTCCCGGGCCTGGGTGGCGCGCAGTACGCCGTGCTCTTCATCGGCCTGCAGATCTTCGGCCAGGTCTACGGCCAGCGCACCGGCCTGATCGGCGACAAGAAGAAGAGCGACACCGCCGGCGCCGTCACCGCCTGACCCACCTCGCCCCGCCCGCCGGTGATCCGGACGAAACCTCCGAAAAGGAAGCAGACCATGTCCCGCCATTTCGCGTTCGTCACCATCCCCGCCCACGGGCACGTCAACCCCACCATCGCGGTCGTGGCCGAGCTCGTCGGCCGCGGCCACCGGGTCACCTACGCCGCCACCGCCGAGTTCGCCCCCGCGCTGCGGGCCGCCGGCGCGGACGTCCTCGTCGTCGACACCACGCTCGCCTCGGCCCACCCCGGCAAGGAGGTCACCGCCGACGACGTCGCCTGGCTGCCGCTGATCCTGCTGCGGGAGAGCGCGCAGCTGGCCCCGGCGCTGCTGGCGCACTTCGACGGCGACCTGCCGGACGTCATCGCCTACGACGTCACGATGTACCCGCTCGCCCGGATGCTCGGGCGCCGCTGGGACCGGCCGACGCTGGAGCTGTTCCCGACCTTCGCCGCCAACACCGAGTACTCCGTGGCCGAGGAGGCCGAGCGCATCGCCGGCGTCGCCGCCGAGCACCCGGCCACCGCCGCGTTCCACGCCGAGTTCACCGAGTTCCTGTCCCGCAACGGGTTCGCGGACGTCACCCCCGAAGACATCACGCGCGGCGAGCCGGACGAGCCGCGGCTGGTCTTCCTGACCCGCGAGTTCCAGTACGCCGGCGACACCTTCGACGAGCGCTTCGGCTTCGTCGGGCCGTGCCTGTCCGAACGCGGGTTCCAGGGCGACTGGACGCCGCCGGAGACCGGCCTGCCCATCGTCTACGTCTCGCTCGGCACGGCGCACAACCTGCGCCCCGAGTTCTTCCGCGCCTGCGTGGCCGCCTTCGCCGGCCGGCCGGTGCACGTCGTGATGGCGATCGGGGACCGCGTGCCGGTCTCGGCGCTCGGCGAGCTGCCGCCGAACGTCGAGGTGCACGCCCGGGTCCCGCAGCTTTCCGTGCTGCGCCACGCGTCCGCGTTCGTCTGCCACGCCGGGATGGGCAGCACGATGGAGTCGCTGTACTTCGGCACGCCGCTGGTCGCGGTGCCGCAGATGCCCGAGCAGGACGTCGTCGCCCGGCGGATCGCCGAGCTGGGCCTCGGCCGGGCCCTGGACCGCGACGAGGTCAGCCCGGAGAGCCTGCGCGAGGCCGTCGAAGCCGTGCTCGCCGACGACGCGCTGCGGGCCCGCCTCCGCGCGGAGAGCCGCCGCGTCCGCGAAGCCGGCGGCACCCGGACCGCCGCGGACAAGCTGGAGACCTACGCGGAGACCGCGGCTCGCTGACCCGGGCGCCGAACGCCGGAATGCCCGGTCACGCCGGGGAGTCGTGACCGGGCATCGGGGCGACCGTGGCCGGGAGGGGGCCACGGTCAAGCCGTACCGGCGACGGTCGGCTCGAGCCCGGCGGGCAGGTCGGCGCGGTTGCCGACCTTGAGTTTCCGGTAGGTGCGGGTCAGGTGCTGCTCCACGGTGGACACCGTGATGAACAGCTTCCGGGCGATCTCGCGGTTGGTGTAGCCGTGCCGCGCCAGCGCGGCGGTGCGGTACTCGGCCGAGGTGAGCAGCGCGAGCCGGTCCGTTTCGCCGGGTACGCCCGCCGGTTTGAGGTCCTCGGCGGACATGTGCGGCTGCAGCTCCCGGCACACCGCGTCGGCCCGGCAGTCCTGCGCCACGTGCCAGGCCCGGCGGACCACCATCCGGGCGCGGCTGGTCTCGTTCAGCTCGTGGTGCGTGCGCCCCAGGTCCGCCAGCACCTTCGCCAGCTCCAGCCGGTCCCCGCCGGCCTGGATCTCGTCGACGGCCTTCTTGAGCATCGGCGGCCGGTCGGCCAGCTCGTGCGTGTTCGCCAGCACCCGCAACGTCGCCCCGAGCGCGGCGGAGTTGCTCTCGCTGACCAGGTTGAGCTGGGCGTCCACCAGTTCGGCCGCCTTGGCCCGGTCGCCGATCCGCTGGTAGGCCTCGGCGCAGCCGGCCCGCCACGGCACCAGCGCCGGCAGGTCGATGCCCCACGCCGTCATCAGCTCGCCCGCCGCCATGAAGTCCCGCAGCGCCGCGTACACCTGGTCCGTGGCCAGGTGGTGCCGGCCGCGGGCGTAGAGGTAGGGCAGCGCGTGCACCGTCCGCATCATCGCGGCCGGCACCGGCTGGGCGATCAGCGCTTCGGCCTCCTCGTGCGCCCCCATCTCGGTGCGCGCCCGGATCATGCTCGCCAGCGGCGACCCGATCGCCACACCCCAGCTCGACGCCGAGATCAGGGCGAGGGCCTTCGCGCCGTGCTCCAGCGCGGCCGGGAGACCGCCCTGCCGCACGGCGATCTCCGCCCGCAGCGCGCTGAACACCGCCTGCCAGGCCGGGGCCCGGCGCTTGGCCGACTCCTCCAGCAGCCGTTCGCACCAGGGCAGGGCCCGGTCGGTGCTGCCCGCGTACATCAACGCGCGCAGTGCGAAGGTCAGCGGCTGGACCGTGGCGTCGGCCAGCCGGGTGCTCTGCAGGATCTGCTCGACCGCGACGACGACGTTGTCCCCGTAGCGGCCCCGCAGGACCGCCTTGAGGATCCGGGCGGCGCGCCACTGCGTGTCGACGACCGTGCCGCTGGGCACCGGCCGGGTGCCCGCGGCCCGGGCGGGCACCGGCAACCGGGCGGCGAGCGCCGGGTGGGTGCACGCCACGGCCAGGCACAGGGCTTCGGCGTCGAGCGACATCCCGGTGTTCTCGATCTGCTTGCCGAACCCCTCGACAGCTTCCTCGGCTTCGCCGTGCCACAGCAGGTGGCGCAGCGGCCCGGGGCCGTTCGCGACCCCGCCGACGTCGGCGGCCAGCGCACGGATCCGTCGTTCGGCCGCGACCGGGGAGACCCGCCATTCGGCGTCGGCGAGCAGGGTGGTGACGGCGACCCGCTGGGCGTCGTCACCCAGCCGGCTCATCGGTTCGAGGTAGCGGACGACCTTTTCCACGTCGTCCTCGGCCAGCGCGAGCTCCGCGGCGCTGCGGAGCACGGTGGCGACCCAGGGCTCGTCGAGGTCTTCGGAGGCGACGAGCATTTCCGCGACGCTGCGGCTCTCGGCGCCCGCTTCGTACAGCAGCCGGGCGGCTCGGCGGCGCAGCCGGGCCCGCCGGCCCGGTTCGATGGCCTCCAGCACCGCGGCCGCGCCGGCCGGGTGCCGGAAGCGGCCGCCGGCCAGGATCCCGGCGGCTTCGAGGTCCCCGAGCACCCGGACCGCTTCGTCCGCACCGGCTCCGGCCAGGTCGGCCGCCCGGTCGGCGTCGGCCGCGCCGGCCAGCACGGCGACCGCCGCGGCGAGGTCCAGCGCGAGCGGGCCGCTGCTGCGCAGGCAGCTCAGGACCGCGTTGCGGAAGGCGAACCCCGGCGACGGCTCGGCCGGGCCGCCCGCCGTCCGGTGGTCCTCGAACAGGGCGTGCACCAGCAGCAGGTTGCCGCCGGTGAGCTCGTGGTAGGCGGGGGCGAGCAGCCGGGCGGCGTCCGCGCCGAGCTCGCCGGTGACCAGCTCGACCACGCCGTCCGCGGGCAGCGTCGTCAGCCGGATGCGGCGGCAGTGCGGCAGCCGCACCAGCTCGGCGTCGAACGCCGGGCCGACCGACCGGTCGCTGGTCCGCTCCCCCAGCGCGACCAGGATCCGGGCGGAGCGGATCCGCACCATCAGGAAGAGCAGGCAGTGCAGCGAATCCGCGTCGGCGTGGTGCAGGTCGTCGACGACCAGCACCACCGGCGCCGTGCGGGAGAGCTTGAGCAGGGCGGCGGCCACCGCCCGGGAGAGGTGCTGCCGCGCCGCCCCCGGGTCCCCCGCGAGGGTGGTTGCGCCGGCTTCGAGCAGCGCGGCGAACTCGTCGGCCGCCTCGGCCGGCACGGCCGGGCTCTGCACCAGCTGCCCGAGCACGCCGAACGGCAGGTCCCGCTCGGAGTCCGACGCGATGGCCTGCAGGACGACGGCCCCGGACTCCAGGGCCGTGTCGGCCAGCCTGCCGAGCAAGCTGGTCTTCCCGCTGGCGACCGGGCCGCCGATGAGCGCGACCCGTCCCCGGCCCTGCCGGACACCTTCGTACATTTCTCCTAAAATGGACATTTCTGCACGATGATGGACATACTTCATTGCTGACCAGGCCCCTCATTCCCCGCGATCGGCACGACGATCCAGCCGCGCAATTGCGGCGCGGATGACACGGCGGTTTCGCAGAGATGAATTCCGGTGATCGCGACCGAATGCGCGTCCGGCGCGGTGGAGAAGAAAACGACTTCTATGCGACCCGGGCCGGTGGCGACACGCATGTGTTCGATTCCCAGCCCCGGCTCGGCGAGGGCCCAGAGCAGGTCCACCAGTACGTGCGGGTCCAGCTCGCGGTGGGTGGCCTCGCCCGATGCGGCAAGTGTGACGCTTGCCATGTACACGGGCAGTCTCCGTACTAGGGGCGGCCGAAGCCCAGCCCGCTGATGATGTTCTTGATGGTGTCCCAGTCGAACCCGTCGGGCGTCTCGGCGGGCCGTGCGTTTTCTTGAACGTTCATGATGCTGTCCCCAGTGTGTTGTTCGGCTTTCGCTGGACACAGCTTGGCTCGCCGGGCGGGCCTCCCGGAAGGGTCCGGGGGTGGCACCAAATGCCTCCGCACCTTGGTGCCAGAGCCCACCCGAACGGCCTCCGACCACCGGGTACGTCTCTGGTCGGGGTGTTAACCACGGTGTACGATCCGGCGGGGAGGGGGTACTTGGCCAGGAAGCAACAGACTGGGGGTCGCTGCTTTTCATGCTGAAGCCACTGGGGGTGGATGCAACCGGCGAATTGGTCTACCGGACGATGGTCGCGCACCGTGATTGGGGCGTGGCCGATCTTGTGACTTCGCTAGGTTTGCCCGAAGAGGAACTACGTTCGACACTCGATCGCCTGGCCGATCTCGCACTGGTCCGGCCCTCCCGGGAAGACCCCGACGCCCTGCGGGCCGTCGATCCCGAGTTCGGCCTGCTTTCCCTGGTGCAAATGCGACAGGCACAACTGCAGCGCAGCCAGCTGGAACTGGCCGAGAGCCACGCGGCGGTGTCCGATTTGATCGCCGACCTCCAGGAGGCCGCGCCCTCCCTGAGCCCGGACGAATTGGTCGGGATCGACGAGATCCAGCGGCGTATCGAGGTATTGGCGAGCCGGGCCAGCAAGGAATGCCTTTCCTTCATGCCGGGCGGCGCCCAGTCCGAGGCGAGCATCAATGCCGGAATGCCACTCAACCAAGCCGCGTTGTCCCGCGGCGTGGCGATCCGGACCGTTTATCTGGACAGCGCGCGCAACGACGCGCGCACGCAGAAGTACGTCGACTGGCTCGTCGAACACGGTGGCGAGGTCCGCACCCAGCCGACCCTGCCCGCCCGGCTGCTCCTGGTCGACCGCGAGACCGCCCTGGTCCCGCTCGACGCGGAGAACACGCGCCAGGGCGCCATCCAGATCACCACGCCCGGCATCGTCTCGCTGATGCGGGCCTACTTCGAGCAGCTCTGGTACAGCGCGTCGCCGTTCGGCGCCGGCCGCACCCGGGACGACGAAGGCCTGACCGGCCAGGAGCGCACCCTGCTCTCCTTGCTGTCGCAAGGCATGACCGACGAGGTGGCCGCCCGCCGTCTCGGGCTGTCCCTGCGGACGGTCCGCCGGATGATGGCCGACCTGATGGACCGGCTGAGCGCCAAGAGCCGGTTCGAAGCGGGCATGCGCGCGGCGCAGCGCGGCTGGCTGGCCTGATCCCCGCTGGGAGGCGAACGGTGGCTCGCCCCGCCGTTCGCCTCCCGGCGGGGTTCGCGGCCGCGCTATGCTCGGCGGCCTCTGACCCCGAGGAGGCGGCCATGCCCGAGTCCATTGTGGACGGCGTCCGGTACGGACGGGACGGCGCGGTCGCCACCGTCACCTTCGACAAGCCCGAGCGCAGCAACGCGATGGACGTCCCGATGCAGTCCCGCTACGGCGCGGCGCTGCGGGAGGCGGACGCGGACCCCGAGGTCCGCGCGGTCGTCGTCACCGGCGCCGGAAAGTCGTTCTGCCCGGGCGCCGACCTGGGCCTGCTGGACGGCATCGTCGCGGCGCCCCCGGCGGGCGGCGGCGGCCACGAGAACTTCCGCGACGTCCTCGCGGCGGCCACGGTGGGCGTCCCGGTGGTGGCGGCGATCAACGGCGGCTGCGCCGGCCTGGGCTTCGTGATCGCGTGCGCGGCGGACGTCCGCTTCGCGGCCGCGGGCGCCAAGTTCACGACGGCGTTCGCCCGCCGGGGCCTGATCGCCGAGTACGGCATCGCGAAGCTCCTCCCCGAGCTGGTCGGCCAGGGCCGCGCCCGCGACCTGCTGCTGTCGGGCCGCACGTTCACCGCCGAGCAGGCGCTGGAGTACGGCCTGGTCCAGGAGGTCGTCCCGCCCGGTGAGCTGACGCTGCGGGTCCGGGCGTACGCGACGGAACTGGCGACGTACAGCGCCCCGCGGTCGATGGCGGTGATGAAGCGGCAGTTCACCCGGGAAGCGGCGTTGTCGCTGCCGGAGTCGGCCCGCGAGGCGACGGCGTTGATGGTGGAGTCGTTCAGTCACCCGGAGCTGGCCGAAGGGCTGGCCAGCTGGAACGAGCGGCGCGCCCCGGAGTTCCCGCCCTACCCGGCGGGCTGAGCGGACACGAAGCCGCCCTGTCTCAAGACGAACGGGCGAAGAGCCGATGCCACCATCGGCTCGAACCGACGTGCGGCAGGTCGCACACCGGCGGCGGAGGCGGCGGCGCCGGCGGCGCGGCCTCCCGTTCCGACTGTGCGGGGCCCTGGTACATCGCCAGAATGCGCTGGAGCTCGGACACGCGCAGCTGCGCGTTCTCGAGGCGCCCGGCCAGCTCTTCGCGATGACGCCGCTCGTACTCGGCGCGTTCGAAGTGCAGCTCCAGGAGATCGACGACTCGGCTCGTCTGCTGGGAGTCGGTCGACTCGGCCGCGACCAGCTCCATCTGTTCTTCGGCACGCTGTCGGGCCCGGTTGATCAGGACGAGCTCGGACCGCATGTTCTCGATGTGTTCGCGCTCGCGCTCGTGCAGGGCCTGCAGTTCACTCTCCCGTTGCGCCTCACCCGGCGAACTCTCTTCCCCTGCGGGTGAGCGGAGCGCGCGCATGCGCTCGAGATCGGCTTCCAGCTGCCGGCACTTGATCTCTTCCCGGGCCAGCCTCGCCGCGAGGTCCTGCTCACGCTGCCGCAGGTCGGAAACTTCCTGCCGGGCCTCGGTGAGGCGATCGCGGAGATCACGGGAGAAGTCGTCGAAGTCGCTGCGCACGATGACCAGGTCGTGCTCGCGAGGCGGCGCTTCGAGGCGCGCGCGAGCTTGCTTCCAAGGTTCCAGGGCCTCGGACCCGAGACCGCACGCCAGCAGGATCGCGACCATGTGGCCGTCCCGCGGCAGCCTCTGTCCCTTGAGCAAGTCCGACAGCGTCGACTTGGCCAAGGTGGTGCCGTGCTCGGTGGCCCAACGACAGACCTCGTCGTAAGTCTTGCCCGACCGCGACCGGACCTGCTGCAGCAAGCCGGCGAACTCGACGACGGTCGTCGCCCGGCCCGGGGCAAGATCGTCGAAGAGATGGGGCGACGAGGCTACTTCCACAACCGACTCGGTCGTTTCGGTCTCGCCGTTCGTTACTCTCCGTTCGATCCTGTTCTCCCCGTTCGGCCCTGTTCGAGTCCGGCCCGATCTCGTTCGAAGTCCTGTGAAACAGCCCCTGACCAGGGCTTCCTGGGGACATGACGAAACCGGGAAGATCAAGCGAAAACCGCAGGCCGATCCCGTGGGAGGACCTGCTCGGACTCGTCCGGTGGACGGCCGGCTCACGAGAACGGTCACGGAACCTGCGCGGGTTGTTGTGCGTCCTGGGTGGGTTCACCGCAGTGATCGTGGGCGAGCTTGCCGCCTCGGGCGTCGCTTCCGCGGTGAGCATGCTGCTGGCGGTCGGCATCGGCTGTGGCTCGCGGAGAAGGCGACGATGACTGGACGTTCCTGACGCTGGGGCCGATGACAGGTGGTCATCGGCCCCAGCGTCAGGTCGTCACGGACCTTGACCGCGCCCAGGGTCAGCCGCGGGTCCAGCTCTGGGCCGCGCTCTGGTTGCAGTCGTAGATCTGCAGTTGTGTTCCGTCCACCGTGGTGCTGTTCGGGTCGTCCAGGCAGCGGCCCGACTGCGGGTTCACCAACGCTCCCGCCGTGCCGGCCTGCCACTTCTGGGCGCCCGAGCCGTTGCACTGCCACAGCTGGACCTTCGTGGCGTTCGCCGTGCCGCTGTTGCTGACGTCCAGGCAGCCGCCCTGGGCCTGCAGGGAGCCGTCCGCTCCGGAGAACCACTTCTGCGCGCCGCTCGAGTTGCACGTGTACAGCTGCGCGTGCGTCCCGTTCGCCGTGCCGCTCGTGGCGACGTCCAGGCACTTGCCGGCGACGCCCGAGGACACCGGGCCGATGTGCGGCAGCGTGCCCGAGTACGACGGCGGCGGGTTCGACGCCGCCCACGATGTGTTCGCCGACGTCCCGAGGGTGAAGGCCAGCGTGCCGCCCGACGTGATCGCCGACGTCGGCGCGTACGCGTTGTTCCACGCGCCGCCGTTCCACGTCGCGCTCTGGACGTACGGCGCGTTGTCCGCCGCCGCCGGGGCGTTGATCGTCAGCGTGTTGCCGCTCGGCAGGCTGACCACCGACTGGGTGAACAGCGGGCTGCCCAGCGCGAGGTCGGGCGTCCCCGGCGTCATCGGGTAGAAGCCCAGCGCGGAGAAGACGTACCACGCGCTCATCGCGCCCAGGTCGTCGTTGCCGGCCAGCCCGCCCGGCGCGTCGGTCCAGATCTGGTCCTGGACCTGGCGCACGACCTTCTGCGTCTTGTACGGCTGCCCGACGTAGTCGTACTCCCACGGCAGTTCGAGGCTCGGCTCGTTGCCCAGGTCGGCCTGGCTGCCGCCGCTGCCGTGGAACCCGGCCAGCACGCTGTCGAGGTAGCTGATCAGCGACGCGTTGCCGCCGCGCGCCGCGGCCAGCCCGGCGACGTTGAACGGCACCATGCCGGTGTACTGCCACGACGTGCCCTCGACGAAGTTCGACCCGCTCGCCGGGTTGAAGCCGGCGGTCCAGCCGCCGCCCGCGTCCTTGGGCTGCATGAACCCGGTGGCCGGGTTGAAGGTGTTCTTCCAGTTCTGCGCGCGGCCGGCGTAGACGGCTTGGTTCGCGGTGTCCCCCAGCGCCCCGGCGAACGCCGAGAGCGCGAAGTCCGCCGTGTTGTACTCCAGCTGCGTCGAGACCGGGCCGTAGAAGTTGCAGCACTGGTAGGTGCCGTTCGCCGGCAGGTACCCCGGCGCGTTGAGCGCGTTCAGCCCGGGCCGGACGTTGTTCGCCGCGCTCGCTTCGTGCAGCATCGCCTGCAGCGCCGCCGACGTGTCGAAGTTCTTCGCGCCGAAGGCGTAGTAGCTCGCGAGGATCGCTGTGCCCGGATCGCCGACCATCACGTACGTCTCGCCGTTGTTCTGCGACCACTTGGGCAGCCCGCCGCCTTGCGCGTAGTCGGCGATCATCGACTGCGCGATGTCACTCGTCTGCGCCGGTGCCACCAACGCGGTCAGCTGCGCCTGTGTCCGGTAGATGTCCCAGCCGGAGAAGTTCGCGTACTGCGCCGAATGTCCACTCGCGACGGTGTGGACCTGGTTGTCGAAGCCGATGTACTGGCCGTTGCTGTCGGAGAAGACGTTGGGGTGCAGCAACGAGTGGTACAGCGCGGTGTAGAAGACGCGCTGCTGCGCCGTGGTGCCGCCGGCGACCTGGATCCGGCCGAGCATCGAGTTCCAGGAGTTGTGCGCGGCCGTGTGGGTCGCGTTGAAGTCGAACGCGGGGATGTCCCCGGTCCGGTTCGCGACGGCGTTGGCCACCGAGACGTACGAGACGCCGACCTTGGCCTGCACGGTCCGGTTGGTCGTCGTGTCGAACCGGACGTACGCGCTGCCCGGGCCCGCGGCCGGGGCCGCCGGAGCCGCGGCGGCCTTCGCGGAGCCGTGCAGCTTGTCCGTCGACGCCTTGGGCGTCACGGCCGGCGCGGCGGCCGTACCGCTGGCGCTGAACGGGCGGTCGAAGACCAGGTCGAAGTAGAGCGTGTAGGTGAACCCGGCGCCGCAGAAGTGACCGGACGTGACCGACCCGGACACCTCGGTCGGGCTGACCACGGTCCACGTCTGGTTCGACGTCCCGTTCTGGCTGCCGTTGAGCTTGAAGAGCAGGTTCGCCTGCGACGTCGAGGGGAACGTGAACCGGCCGAACCCGGACCGCAGCGCGGCGGTCAGCTCGGTCTTGACACCGTTGTCGAGACCCACGGAGTAGTACCCCGCGTCGGCGGTTTCGTTCGCGTGGGAAAAGGAGTCCGTCGCGCCGGTGTTGACCGCGCCGACCGTCGGCAGAATGGGGACGTCACCGTCGGCACCACAGCCCGGACCGGACAAATGCGTCAAACTGAATCCGGTGATCGAGGAATCCTTGTATTCGTAGCCGCCGCCGTCCGGGCGGCTGGGCGTGTCGGGACTCCACTGCACCATGCCGAACGGCACGTCGGCGCCGGGAAAGTCGTCGGCGGCGTTGGACGTGCCGATGAAGGGGTTCACGACGGACGCGGGATCGGCGACCAGCGTCGCCGCGGAAGCGGAAATGGGAATCAGGCCGGCCACGGCCAGCACGGAAGCGGCCGATAGCCGCATGAGGGAACGCAAGACCATGTCACTTGTCCTTCGCCGTTGAGCACAAGCACTTGAGCCGCGGTTTCGAGAACGGTCCTCGCGCGCTGACACCGTTGTCAACGGTCCGTGGTGATCCTGTCGCGTTCCGGACACGGCCGGGTGAAGCCGATGACTTTTCCGGCCGCCGCCGTCAGTACTGAAGTCCGCGAAACAACCCCAAGGAGACACCCCCATGGCGAAACTGCTCTACGGCTTCAGCATGTCGCTCGACGGCTTCCTCGCCGGTCCCGGCGGCGACATGTCCTGGCTGACCCCGTACCTGCGCCCCGATCCGGCGGTCGACGCCCTGATCCCGCGGATCGGCTCACTGCTCGTCGGCCGGCGGACGTTCGGCGGCGACGACCCCCACCGCGGCGACGCGGAGCGCGAGGGCAAGGCCTTCGGCGGCGGCTGGGCGGGCCCGCAGTTCGTGCTCACCCACCGGCCGGCCGCGCCGGTCCCGGACGTCACCTTCGTCGGCGACCTGCACGAGGCCGTCGACGCGGCGAAGGCGGCCGCGGGCGACAAGTACGTCAACGTCCTCGGCGCCGACGTCGCGCGCCAGTGCCTCGAAGCCGGGCTCCTCGACGAGATCCTCGCGATGCCCGTGCCGGTCCTGCTCGGCGACGGCGTCCGGATCTTCGACCACCCCGGCGGCACGACCGTCCCGCTCGAAGTGGTGGCACCGAACTGGTACCGGGTCCTCCGCTAGGGCCGCATCCCGAACGACGGGCGGCCGAGCAGCTTCGGCAGCACGGCGTAGGCGTCCGGCACCCAGTCGCACAGCCGAGCGCGGGTCTCGCGCGGGTCGATGACGTCCTCCACCGAGAACCGCTCGGCCGTGCGGAACGGCGAGCGGACGGCGTCGAGGCGCGCGCGGATCTCCTCGATCCGCGCATCGCGGTCGTCGGCCGCGTCGAGTTCGGCGCGGTAGGCGGCCTCGATGCCGCCTTCGACGGGCAGCGAACCCCAGTCGCCCGAGGGCCACGCCCAGCGCCGGACCAAGCGGTGCCGGTTGGTCTGGCCCGCGCCGCCGACGCCGAACACGCGCCGCACGATCACCTCGGCCATCGGCACCCGCGCCTGGTAGACCGCGGTCACCGCGCGGGCGCCGTGACGGATCGCGCCCGCGCGTTCGGCCGCCGCGCCGATCACCATGCCGGCCTGGTCCGTCAGCGACACCAGCGGCAGGTGGAACGTCTCGCAGAGGTCGACCAGGCGCGTCATGACGTCGGCGCCCTCGGGCGTCAGCGTCGCGCCGCGGTACGGGTCGGTGGCGAGCACGCCGACCGGATGACCGCTGAGCCGCGCCAATCCCGCATAGGCCGAGCCGCCCGAGACGGCGTAGTCGAACACCGAGCCTTCGTCGAAGACGCCGTCCAGCAACGGCCGCAGCCGGTAGGGCTGACGCCGGTTGCGCGGGACGAGCGAGAGCAGCGCCTCGTCGCGGCGGCCGGCCGAGTCCTCTGTGGACCCGACCGGCGGCAGTGAGTCCACAGAGGACGGCAGGTACGACAGGAACTGCTTCAGCACGGCGAAAGCCTCGGCTTCGGAGGCGACGATCCGGTCCACCGCACCGCTGCGCCGGTGGACGTCGGCGCCGCCCAGTTCCTCTTTGGACAGATCCTCCCCCGTCGCGTGCTTCACGACCGGCGGCCCGGCGACGAACAGCTGCGCGACGTCCTCGACGAGCACGCACAGGTGCGACATCACGGCCCGCGCGGCGCCCAGCCCGGCCACCGGGCCGAGGCACGCCGCGACGACCGGCACCGTGGACAGGTTGTCCACCACCAGGTCCCAGGCCGGGTTGACCGGGACGTAGGTGAACCCGTGCTGCTCCAGCATCTTGACGCTGCCGCCACCGCCGGTGCCCTCGATCAGGCGCACCATCGGCAGGCCCAGCTCGTTCGCGAGCCGCTCGGCGTAGACCTGCTTCTCCATGATCGCCGCGTCGGCCGCGCCGCCGCGCACGGTGAAGTCGTCCCCGCCGATCGCGACCCGACGGCCGTCGAGCCGAGCGGTGCCGATGACGAAGTTGGCCGGGGTGAACGACTCCAGCGAGCCGTCCTCATAGGACGCCGTCCCGGCCAGCGCGCCGATCTCGTCGAAGGTGCCGGGGTCGACGAGCGCCGCGATGCGTTCGCGGACCGTCGAGCGCCCGGCCGCGTGCTGGCGGGCCACCTTCTCCGGCCCGCCCATCCGCTCGGCCAGCTCGCGCCGGCGGGCGATCTCACCGACCTCCGGCTCCCAGCTCATGCGTCGCCGAGCGCCTGCTCGACCTTGCGCTGCAGCTTGTTCATCCCGCCGAGCCACCGGTCGGTCTCGGTGGCGCGCGCCGCGTAGTACCCGGCGACCTCCGGGTGCGGCAGAACGAGGAAGCGCTTCTCCTCGATCGCCTTGAACAGCGCGTCCGCGACCTGCTCCGGCTCGATCGCCGACGCGCCCATGAGCAGCTGCCCGGCGGTGCCGGTGCTCTCCAGCATCGCCGTGCGCACGCCCTGCGGGCAGATCGCCTGCACGGTGAGGCCGCGGTGGCGGTAGGTCGCCGACAGGTACTCGGCGAAGGCCAGCGCGCCGTGCTTGGTCACCGAGTACGGCGCCGAGCCGAGGCTGGTGAGCAGCCCGGCGGCGGAGACCGTCGCGATGAAGTGGCCCTTGCCGCGCTCGAGCCACGCGGGCAGCAGCAGGTTGGCCGCGCGGACGTGCGCCATCACGTTGACGTCCCAGGTGCGCGCCCAGACCTCCTCGGGGCTTTCCGCGCCGCCGAAGGGCGCGATCCCGGCGTTGGCGCAGAAGACGTCGATCTCGCCCAGGGTCTCCCGGGCGCTCTCGACCAGCTTCGCGACGCCGTCGACGCTCGCGACGTCACCGACGAACGCCGTCGCGCCGATCTCGGCCGCGACCTCGCGGACCTTGTCGCCGTCGAGGTCCGCGACGACGACCTGGGCACCGTCCGCGACGAACCGGCGGGCCAGCGTCGCCCCGATACCGCCGCCGCCACCGGTGACGACGACGCCGGTCACAGGCCACCGCCCAGGGTCACGCCGCCGTCGAGGACGACGGTCTGGCCGGTGATCCAGCTCGCGTCGTCGGACAGCAGGAACGCCACCGCGCCCGCGATGTCGGACGGCAGGCCGAGGCGCTTCATCGGGTACGCCGAGGCGACCTCCTCCTCGCGGCCTTCGTACAGGGCGGTCGCGAACTTCGTCTTGACGACGGCCGGCGCGACGGCGTTGACCCGGATCTTCGGGCCCAGCTCGGCGCCGAGCTCGACGGTCAGCCGGATCAGTGCGGCCTTGCTGACGCCGTACATCCCGATGCCGGGCGACGCGCCGAGGCCGGCGACGGAGGCGACGTTGACGACCGAGCCGCCGTGCTCGCCCATCCACGCGTCGCGGGCGCGCTTGGTCCAGCCGAGCGGCGCGAGCACGTTGACGCCGAGGATCTTGGCCGCCGCGCCCGGGTCGATGTCGAGCGTCGAGCCGTAGACCGGGTTGATGCCGGTGTTGTTGACCAGGTAGTCGAGCCGGCCGAAGGTCTCGATCGTCTTCGCGACGGTCTCGTCCTGGTGGTCGGTGTCGTCGGACTTGCCGGGCACGAACATGGCGACGTCCGGGCCGCCGAGGGAGCTGACCGCCTCTTCCAGGGCTTCGGGCTTGCGCGCGGTGATGCAGACCTTGGCGCCGCGCTCGACGAGCGTCTTGGCGATGCCGAGGCCGATGCCCCGGCTGGCCCCGGTGACGATCGCGACGCGATCCTTGAACGAGTTCACGGCAGGGTGTCTCCTTCGACGTTGCCCGGAACATACTAAGCGGTCGGTTGTTGGTGCCA
Organism: Amycolatopsis sp. WQ 127309; assembly: GCF_023023025.1. Lineage (NCBI taxonomy): Bacteria > Bacillati > Actinomycetota > Actinomycetes > Pseudonocardiales > Pseudonocardiaceae > Amycolatopsis > Amycolatopsis sp. WQ 127309. Next base: position 5,896,431 of record NZ_CP095481.1, on the reverse strand, counting down.
TTATGCGCGATCCGCCCGCGGCCTCAAGACCGCGCGCGTCACACGCGGCGCTCAGCTCAGCTCGTAGTGCACCAGCTGCGCGCCACCGGTCGCGTAGTTGGCGACGTCCGCGGAGACGGCCTTGCCCTCGTCGGACCCCAGCGCGGCGGCCATCGCCCCGGCCGACTCGAAGTCGCCGTGGAAGACCGCGAAGTACGGGCTGGCCCCACCCAGGCCCTCGACGTCGAAGGCGTGCTGCATCCGCACGAGGCCGGGAAGCTTCGCCGCCAGCGGCAGGTGCACGCGGGTGTAGTGGTCACGGAAGTGCGCGGGATCGACGGGCGGCGGGTAGAGGACGGTGAGCCGGTGCACGGGCAGTCCTTTCGGCGACGGGAGAGCGGTCCACCGAGCGGGACCCGCGACCGGACAGTAGCGGAGGACCGGCCCCCGAGCCCGCCGGTTCCCCAGCGGCTCACGCGGGTGCGACGTCGGCGCCGAACCCGGCGAGCGTCATGACGACGGCGAGCCGAGGTCGAGCCGCATGAGCCAGCGGACCCGGCGGTCGGCCCGCGCCTGAGTGGGCCGTACCCGTTCGAAGCCGGCTCCGGCGAACAACGTGGTCGTGCCGACGTGCGCGGCGCTCGAGCCGATCCGCGCCCCCTCCGTGTCGACCGGGTAGCCCTCGATGGCCGGGGCGCCGCACGAACGCGCATGGGCGACAGCTCCGTCCAGCAGAGCCCGGGACACGCCGCGCCGCCGATACGGCGTCCGCACCACGAAACACACCACGCTCCACACCGGCACGTCGTCGAGCGGGGGTATCGTCCGCGACCGCACGAGCCGCTCCATCCGCGACCGCGGCGCCACGCCACACCAGCCGATCGGCACGTCGCCGTCGTAGGCCAGCACGCCGGGCGCGGGCTTCTCGGCACACAACGTGCGGACGTGCTCGGCCCGCCGCTCACCCCGCAGCGCGCTGTACTCGGCCGAGGTGCTCCGGTACGCGAGGCACCAGCAGGCCCGCTCGTTCCCGCTCGGGTTGAGGATCGCCGCCACGTCCTCGAACCGGGACGCGGGACGAACGTCGAAAGAGGCAGGCATGGGATCACCGTAGAGCCGATTCCCGGCCGAGCCACGTCGGACAAGGGGCCGCGGCCTCCTGTGGCATGACGATGGCGCCGGCTCGCTGCTGAACCGACGCCATCGCCGAATCCCCGCCAAGCACGGAAGGGACACAGAACCGCGATTACCCAGCCTCGCGTCCTTTGAACACAGATCAACGCGGCATCGACGATGAGAAGCCGTCAGCCGATCGTCGACCAGAAAGCCGTCAGTGCCGCGGCGCCGCGGGCCGGGGCCTCGGTCATCCACCAGTGGCCCAGTCCGTCGAGGACCGCGACCCGGGCTCCCGCGCGGGCGGCTGCCCGGCGGCGTTGCTCCTCCGTGCCGACGACGTGGTCCGCCGTCGCCAGGACGGCCAGGCCCGGGCGAGCCGCCGCGCGCTCCAGCCCCAGGCCGAGGCCGGGTGGGCCCGCCTGGGCGGCCGACCGGTACAGGGCCAGCACCGCGCGGCCCATCGCCTCGTCCTGGCCCGCCGCCACCCGGGCCGCGACCGCGCGGCCCATCCCCCGCTCCACCAACGTCGCCGTGCGTTCCTCGGCCGTGCCGCCGAACCGGGCCGCGACGTCGGCCTCGCCGACGCCGGGGGTCTGCCAGCGGCGGGCCAGCTCGTGCCACTCGTAGCCGGGGTCGTAGACGCCGAGCACGTCGCTGACCCAGCTGCGCACCAGGTCCGGGCGGCTCAGCACCACGTTCACCACGTGCCCGCCGCCGACGTCGTGGCCGACCAGGTCCACCGGCTCGCCGAACGCCGTCAGCTCCTCGACGAGCCAGTCCCGGTACTCCGCGTGCGTGGCACCGAACCCGGGCGGCAGCGGCGCCCCGAAGCCGGGCGGCGACAAGCACACCAGGTCCGAGCGGACGGCCGCCAGCTCGGCCAGCAACGGCTCCCACACCGCCGCCGTCTCCGGGTTGCCGTGGACGAACACCGCGGGCATCAGACGGCGACCGGGCTGGTCGGCTGCAGGACCGACTCCACCAGTGCGTCACTGCGCAGGTGCGCGACCGCCTGGTAGTCCGGATCGCGGACCATGGCGGCGAACGCCCGCCGGTCCGGGTAGCGGACCAGCACCACCATGTCCCAGGCCTGCCCGTCTTCGGCGACCAGGGCGCGCCCGCCGTCGCCCAGGTACTCGACGCTCAAGCCGTAGCGGGCGTTGATCGTGTGGCCGAGGGCCTCGGCGTAGCGCTGGTAGCTCTCGCGGCCGCCTTCCGGGCGGAACCGCAGCAGGTTGAGCATCACGACCGGGCCGCCAGGGTCGTCGGCGAGCAGGGCGTCGAGTTCGCGGTCGTCGATGTCGATCATCAGGAGCCTCCCGGGGTCAGGCCTTCACTCAAACATACTTGTTGACCGACACGCAAGTTAGTTTGATAGGCTGCGGACATGCCGACGACCACCCGCCGCACCCAGCAGGAACGCCGTGACCAGGCGGAAGCCGCGCTGCTGGCCGCGGCCGCCGAACTGGTCGTCGAGCAGGGGGTGCGCTCGCTGACCCTGGCCCGGGTCGGGGAACGCGCCGGTTACAGCCGCGGCATCGTCACCCACCACTTCGGCGCCAAGCAGACCCTGGTCGAACGGCTCGCCCGCGCCACCCAAGCCGGCTTCGTGCCCGGCCTCGACGGCGTGGCGCCCGGACTCGACCGCCTGCTGCGGCTGATCGACGGCTACCTCGGCGCGCTCAGCTCGATCGGCGTGTTCAACCAGGCTTTCCTGCTGTTGTGGGCGGAGGCCCCGACGCAACCGGAGCTGGCCCCGATCTTCCGCGAGCGGGATGACGCCTTCCGCGCCGACCTGCGCGACGACGTCGAAGCGGGCATCACGGACGGCACCATCGACCCCGGAGCCGCTCCGGACGACGTCGCGGTGGCCGTCGTCGGGCAGCTCCGCGGGATCGCGCTGCAACGGCTGCTCGATCCGCGGAGCGTCGACACCGACCAGCTGCGCCGCGGCGTCACCGGATTCTGGCGCCGGGCCCTCAGCCGGCCGGCTGCAGCGGGATGACCGGATCCAGGCCCAGCAACGCCCACTTCCTCCGCACGTAGGCCGAAGCCACGATCAGCAGGGCCTTGCCTTCCGCCGCACACCGTTCGACGAAGGCCAGCAGCGGCACCACGGCTTCCAGGGTCAGGAAGGTCACCGCCGAAAGGTCGACCACGACCGGAGTGCCGGGCGGCACGGCCAGCGCCGGCGCGAAGGCCTGTTCCACCTCTTCGGTACCGGCCAGCTCGGGTGCGACGCGGAGGGTCAGCACCGCCGCGGCCTCGAACGGCGTGGGGTCGCCGGCTGTCCCCATCTGCCCACTTCCCTTCCGGGCTCGAGTGCGAGCGTCCACGATCTTCAGGCATTCGGCGCGGGACCCCACCCGGATTGCCGGGTCACGACGACGAGGTGGACGTCTCCGTCGCCCGGGGCGCGTCGAGCAGGCCGGCCAGCAGCCGCAGCCGGTCGTCGTCCGGACCACCCGGCTCCGCGGTGCAGACGATCAGCACCGGCCCCGGCTCCCCCGGCATCGCGTACGCGTCCCAGTCCAGGTTCAGCTCCCCGACCAGCGGGTGGTTCACGCGCATCCGGCCGCGAGTCGTGGCCTCGACGTCGTGCCGGGCCCACAGCGTCGCGAACTCCGCGCTGCGCACCGCCAGCGCACCCACCAGCTCGACCGCTCGCGGGTGCCCCGGCTCGGCGGCGACCTGGGCGCGCAGCATCCCGGTCAGCTCGGCGACGGTGGCCGCGCGCTCCGGGCACGCCCGGTCGGCCTCCGGGTGCAGCAGCAGCGCCAGCAGGTTCCGTTCGGCCCGGGGCACCTCGGTGAACGCGCCCAGCAGCGCACCGGCCAGCGGGTTCCAGGCCAGCACGTCCAGGAACCGGCCGACGACCAGGGCGGGTGACGTCGTCGCGCGCAGCAGCCGCAGCGTGGTCGGCGGCACCTCCTCCGGCGGGTACCGGCGGGCCGGGCGGGCCGGGGTGCGGGCGGCCGCGGCGAGGCTGTGCAGGTGCCGGGTCTCCTCGGCCGAGAAGTCCAGCGCCCGGGCGATGGCGTCGAGGACCTGGCCGGAGGGCCGCACGTCACGGCCCTGCTCCATGCGCTGGTAGTAGTCCGAGCTCACCCCGGCCAGCAGGGCCAGTTCCTCGCGACGCAGTCCGGCGACGCGCCGCCGCGGACCCGGCTCGAGGCCGACGTCCTGCGGCCGCACCCGGGTCCGCCGGGTCCGCAGGAACTCGGCGAGCGCGCGGCGGGGGTCCTCGGTCACCGGCCCAGTATGCCCGCGGCGTGACCGGCGAAGGTGGGTCCGGCGGACCCAGGACAAGGCGAACGACCGTGCCGCCGCGAACGCGCCCCAGGATCGGTGTCGCACCAGCCGACCACGGGAGGAAACCACGCCATGAAGGCCGCACAGATCACGAGCTTCGGAACCCCGGACGTCCTTCGGGTCACCGAAACCGACCGCCCCTCCCCCGGTGCGGGCGAGGTCCTGGTGGCGGTCGAGGCGTCCAGCGTCAACGGGCACGACGCGATCGTCCGCGCCGGTGGGCTGCGGATGGTGTCGGGCCGCAAGTTCCCGATCGGCGTCGGCCTGGACTTCGCCGGGGTCGTCGTCACGACCGGGCCCGGCGTCGAGGGCCACCACGCCGGGGACCGGGTCTGGGGCATGGTCCACCCGCGGCAACGCCACACCGTCGCCGCCGCGGCCGAGTACGTCGTCGTCCCGGCCGGGCGCATCGCCGCCGCCCCCGCGGGTGTCCCGGCGGTCGAGGCGGCGTCCCTCGTCGTGGCGGGCAGCACCGCGCTGATCGCGCTGCGCGACAGCGTCCGGCTCAAAGACGGCGAGCGGGTCCTGGTCCGCGGCGCGGCCGGCGGCGTCGGCTCCGCCGCGGTGCAGCTGGCCCGCGCGCTGGGCGGCCACGTCACGGCGCTGGCCCGCGACCGCCACGCCGCGCTCCTGCGCGACCTGGGCGCCGACGAAGTTCTCGACTACGGCACGACGACGCCGGACGCGACCGGGCCGTTCGACGTCATCGTCGACACCGTCGGCTCCGAGCTGAACCGCTACCGCGGCCGGCTGGCCAAGGGCGGCCGGATGGTCACGATCGCGTTGTCCGCCCCCGTCTTGGCGGCGATCGCCGCCTCGACCGTCCACGGCGCCCGGCGCATCCGCGCGTTCAGCGCCAACCCCGGCTCCGCCGTGCTGACCGAGCTGGCCGGCTACGTCACGTCCGGCGCCCTGCGCCCGGTCGTGCAGGGGGTGTATCCGCTGGCGGACGTCGCCGCCGCGCACGAGGCCTTCGAACGCGGCGGCGTCGTGGGAAAGCACGTGCTCGCCGTCACCCGCTGAAGCTCAGTCTCGTTCGGACGGTGGCCGCGGGAAGAAGAACGCCACCCGCTTCTGGTAGTCGCTGTAGCCGGGGCGGTCCTGCATGCGTTTCTCGGTGCGCTTGGCACCGGTGGCGAACATCAGCAGGTAGCTCATCAACGCCGGCGCGGGCAACGTCCACAGGCCGGGCGACGACGCGGCCGCCGTCAGCCACGCGCCGTCCCACACCAGCGAGTCGCCGAAGTAGTTCGGATGCCGCGACCAGCCCCACAGGCCGGTGTCGAGCACCTCCGGCCGCTCGTCCTCGTCCCGCTGGGAGTACGCCGTTTTCTGGTGGTCGGCCAGCGCCTCCACCACGGCCCCGCCGACCATGACGGCCAGTCCCGCCGGGGCCAGCCACCGACGCTTGCCGCGCGGCAGGGCGCCGGCGGCGGCCAGCTGCACTGGAGCCGACACCAGCAGCTGGCTCAGCCCCTGGGTGAGGAACACCTTGCCGACGACCGCCGGCGTCGAAGCGCCCTCCAGGAACTCGGTGTAGCGCGGATCCTCTTCGTCGCTGCCGCGCAGGCGGCTGAGCATCTGACGTTCGAGCCGGGCCGCCCACGCGACGGTGAGCGCCGCCAGCGCCCAGCGCCGCCGGGCGTCACCGCGCCCGGCCAGCGCGCTCGTGACCGCCACGGCCGCCAGACCGGGACCCCAGACGGCGTCGGCGTAGTCGCGCCGGCCCTTGCGCAACGCGACGACCGCCGTCGCGGCCTGCGCCGCCGTCACGACGACGGCCGACAGCCCGGCCACCCGCCGCAGGTTCGCGGTGTCCAGCGTGCGCGGTCTCATCGCCGGGCCAGGCCGTTGAGCACGTCCGTCAGCTGCTTCTCGGTGTCGTTGCCCAGCTTTTCGAAGACCACCTTGCCCAGCGGGGCCGCGACCTTGGCCAGGCCGTTGAACTGCAGCTCGTTGGTGTAGGTGACCTCGGAGCCGGTGCCGCTGGGCGTGACGTCGATGGTCTCGGTCGAGGTGGCGGTGTCGTTGCGCCCGACCAGCACGACGCGGTCGCCGGCGAGCTGCTCGAGGGTGTAGGTCAGCTCGGTGCTGATGCCGGCGATCTTGGAGGTGTTGTGCCACGACGAGCCGACCTTCACCGGGCCGCTGTCGTTGCGGGTGCAGCGCTCGGTGCCGGGGTCCCACTCTTCGGCGTGACCGAAGTCGGCCAGGTAGGGGACGACGACACCGGGAGCCGCCTCGACGGTGAACGTGCGGGAGACAGTGGTCATGGATCCAGCCTTTCGATCAGCTTCGACAACGGTCTTCGGTTCCGCGCCGGAACGGATCCACCGGCTACCCCGGCACCGGCAACGACCAAACAACCCGCCCGGGTGACACGCCTCATGTGGTCACTCCCCAGCGGGCGTCGCGAGGTCCACGGAGGTGACCGGCTGCCACGGCCCGCCCAGGTACCGCCACACCGCGAGCCCGGTCGCCGAACCCGTCTGGGGCCCGAAGTCCGGGCGGAGCGCCTCGATGGTCGCCCTCGCCGTTTCGCGGCTGACCTTGTTCTGGACGGTGACGTGCGGCTTCAGCGGCTGCGCGTCCTGCGCGGTCAACCACGATCGCCACCGGGTCCGCAGTTTCCCGCGCAGGGACGTCAATGCGGCGGCGGACAGGGCGATGGCGACCCCACCGCCGAGGGAGTAGACCCCGTCCACCGAGAAGGAGAACCGCGGGTACTGCACCGCGATCTCGGCGCAGCCGGCGATGACGGCGTCCGCGTGCTCGCCCGGCAGCGCGTGGAAGAGCGTGACGTGCGCGCCCACGTTCAGCCGCTCGGCCGGGAACCACGTCCGGCGCAGCTCGTCCCACGCGCGCTGGGTTTCCGGGTCGACGGCGAGCGTGACCACCAGCGGCGGCTCGGCTGCCGGCACGCCGTTCAGTTCAGCACGACGATCGCGGTGTTGAGCGCCGTCGCGAACAACGTCCAAGCCAGATAAGGGACCTGGAGCGCGGCGGCCACCCGCGAGCGGCGCCAGAACACCGCTACCGCACCGGCCACCGCGACGTCGAGGAGCACGATCTCGACCAGCGCGAGCGTGTAGGCGCCGGCGGCGAAGAACAGCGGTGTCCACGCCGCGTTGAGCACCAGCCCGACCGCGTACCAGGTGAAACCCGCGCGGGTTCCGCCGGCGCGCCAGTACAACCAGCCGGACACGGCGATCAGGACGTACAGGACCGTCCACACCGGACCGAACAGCCAGGACGGCGGCGCCCACGGCGGCTGCTCGAGCCCGGCGTACACCGCACGCGAGGACGACGCGGCCAGGCCACCGACCACGGCGACGACGGCCACCGCGGCGAGGAACCCGGCCAAGGCGACCGGCGCCGGGGCGGAACGGTGCACGGTGGTCATACGGGTTCTCCCACGTTCGACGGAGCGGCGGTCGCTCCGAGCAGGTGCGCCAGCGCGTCGCCGAGCCGGGGGTGCCGGAAGACGTGCCCGGCCGCGAGCAGCCGTTCCGGTTGCACGCGCTGATCGGCGAAGGCCAGCTCGCGGGCGCCGTCCCGGCCGAGCAGCAGCCGCGGTCCGAAGTGCGGCACCTTCAGCAGCGCCGGGCGCTTGAGGGTACGGGCGAGGACCCGGGTGTACTCGACGTTGCGCACCGGCTCGGGGCTCACGGCGTTGACCGGCCCGTCGAGGCCGCGATCGGTCAGCGCGCGCAGGTAGACGTCGGTCAGGTCGTCGAGGCCGATCCACGGCGTCCACTGGCGGCCCGCGCCGAGCGGCCCGCCGAGCCCGGCGGCGAACAGCGGGTACTGCAGCCGCAGCAGGCCGCCGCGCGGGCTCAGCGCCAGGCCCGTGCGGACCTGCACCACCCGGATCCCGGCCGCCGCGGCGGCTTCGGTGGCCGCCTCCCACTCGGTGACGATGTCGGCCAGGGCGCCCTCGCCCGGTTTGCTGTCTTCGGTGAGGACGTCGTCGCCGCGGTCGGGGCCGTAGTAGCCGACGGCCGAGGCCGACACGAACACCCCGGGGCCGTCCGGGGTGCGGGCTGCCAGCGCGGCCAGCGCCCGGGTCGGGCCGATCCGGCTGTCCCGCACGGCTTTCAGGTGCCGGTCGTCGAACCGCCCGGCGACGGAGGTGCCGGCCAGGTGGACGACCGCGTCGACGCCGGCCAGCAGGCCGGTGGCCGGCGCGGCCGGGTCCCACGTGCGCTCGTCGCGGGTGCGCGCGGGCCGGCGCACCAGCCGGATCACCCGGTGGCCGCCGGTGGTCAGCAACGCCGTCAGCGCGGTCCCGACCAGTCCGCTCGCGCCGGTGACGGCCACGGTCAGCGGTTCGTGCCAGTACCGGTGCTGGGCGGCGAGGTCGGCGGCGAGCTGACGGTGGCGGTAGGCGAACATCGACCGGAGCAGCGCTTCGGGCACGGGCGTTTCGACGAGGTCGGTGACGACCGTCCGATCAGGACTGTCGGCGGCGAAGCGGTGGGTGTGGCGCCAGGACACCAGGTTCGACAGCACCGGCGTGTCCAGCCGGTCGACGAACTGGTGCGGCGGCCGGTAACCGTCCGGGTCGTGGGCCGCGACCCAGCGCAGGCCGGCGGGCAGGTTCAGCCGCGCCCGGCCGTCGCGCAGGGAAGCGGCTTCGGCGCCGACCTTGACGGGCTGCCACGGCGGCGTCAGCCGCACGATCGCCCCGGGCAGGCCGTGCCATGCGAACACCTCGTCGAGCGGGGCGGCCACCACGGTGGAGTACTCGAACGACACGCGATCACCTCCACGACGCAACTATGATCCGGATACCTGCGAAGCGTAAGTCGCCTACCGGGCCGTCGCACTCCAAATGCGATGCAGATGCGATGCAAACCGGGTTCAGACTTCGGACAAACGTGGTCGCCGCGCCACCACCGGCGGCCGTGACCACGGGGTGCGGCCCCAGGGCTTGGCGACCGACAGCCACGTCATGGCCAGGAAGGCGACGATGTTGAGCGCCGCACCGTAGGCGAGCGGGCCCGCCACCGGGCTCTCGACGCCCGCGGCGGCCGCGGCGATGCTCTGCTCGACCCACACCCCGAGGCCGAACGTGCTGTAGCCGATCACGGCGACGGTCAGCACCAGCTTCACCAGGACCCACCAGAACCGCGTCAGTCCCCACTTCGTCAACGCCCCCAGCACGATCCCGCCGACCAGGGTGGTGAAGGCCGCCGGGATGACCACGAAGTCGTCGATGCGCTCGATCAGCCGGTAGGCGACCTCGCGGACGCCGGGCTCACCGGTGTACCCGGCGGTCATCGCGAGCACGACGTTGGCCGCGCCCGCCCCCAGCCAGCCGACGGACACCGCTACGTGCACGAACACCATCACCTGCCGCAGCCGCTTCCCGGCCGTCCAACGCCCCATTTCCCCATCGTGACCGACGGCGGTCACGCCCGCAGCGCGATCCGGCGAGGACGCGCCGTACTCGCTCCAACTTCGATGCACGGGCCCGCTCTTCGTTGCGCCGGCGAGGCGGCGGTGTGACGATCGCCGAGCGGGCAACCGCCGGAGGAGGGTCGCCGATGAGTTCACTCACCACGCCGACCAAGGGGTCGAGCGCGATCGAACGGGCGGCAGGCGACGCCGCGGACAACGCCGATCAGCGTTACCGCCTGGCCAAGGGCCTGCGGCACCAGATGAACAAGGTGTTCCCGACCCACTGGTCGTTCCTGCTGGGCGAGATCGCGCTCTACAGCTTCATCATCCTGCTGCTCACGGGTGTGTACCTGACGTTGTTCTTCGACCCCTCGATGCAGGAGGTCGTCTACCACGGCAGTTTCACGAACATGCAGGGCCTGGAGATGTCGCAGGCGTTCCGCACGACGCTGGACCTCTCGTTCGACGTCCGCGGTGGGCTGTTCATGCGGCAGCTGCACCACTGGGCGGCGTTGATCTTCGTGGCGTCGATGGCCGTGCACATGCTGCGGGTGTTCTTCACCGGTGCGTTCCGCAAGCCGCGTGAGGCCAACTGGGTGATCGGTGGTCTGCTGCTGGTCCTGGGCTGCTTCGAGGGTTTCTTCGGGTATTCGCTGCCGGACGACCTGCTCTCCGGTACCGGTATCCGGGCGACGTTGTCGGGGATCGTGTTGTCGGTGCCGGTGATCGGTACCTGGATCCACTGGGCGTTGTTCGGTGGGGAGTTCCCCGGCGACCAGATCATCCCGCGGCTGTACACGCTGCACATCCTGCTGCTGCCGGGGATCATGCTGGCGCTGGTCGGGGCGCACCTGGCGCTGGTCTGGTATCAGAAGCACACCCAGTTCCCGGGGGTGCGCCGCAAGGAGACCAACGTCGTCGGTGTCCGGATCATGCCGTACTTCGCCCTCAAGGGCGGCGCGTTCTTCGTGATCGTGCTGGGCGTGCTGACGTTGATGTCGGGCCTGCTCCAGATCAATCCCGTGTGGAACTTCGGGCCCTACAACCCTTCCCAGGTCTCCGCCGGGTCCCAGCCGGACTGGTATATGGGCTGGGCCGACGGTCTCCTGCGCGTCTGGCCGGCCTGGGAGCTCTACCTCGGCGACCACACCGTGCCGCCGGTCTTCTTCGCCGGCGCCATCGGCATCGGCGTGCTGGTGACGGTCCTGCTGAGCTATCCGTTCATCGAGCGGAAGCTCACCGGCGACCACGCGCACCACAACCTGCTGCAGCGACCGCGTGACGTCCCGGTCCGCACGTCCATCGGCGCGATGGCCATCACGTTCTTCCTCGTGCTCACGCTGTCGAGCTTCAACGACATCCTCGCCTTCGAGTTCGACGTCTCGCTGAACGCCCTGACGTGGGCCGGGCGGATCGGCCTGCTCGTGGGACCGCCGTTGGCCTACTTCGCGGCCTACCGGTTGTGCGTCGGCCTGCAGCGGGCCGACCGCGAGGTGCTGGAGCACGGCGTCGAAACGGGCATCATCAAACGGCTGCCGCACGGTGAGTTCATCGAAGTCCACCAGCCGCTCGGCGGCGTCGACCGCCACGGCCACGCGATCCCGCTCGAGTACCAGGGCGCACCGGTGCCGAAGAAGATGAACAAGCTGGGCACCGCCGGCCACGCCGTGCCGGGTTCCCTGCTGCGCCCGGACCCCGACGACGAAACCCGCGCCCTGCAACGAGAACGCCGGTGATCACGCCGGCCGATCAGCTGCTGTAAACGTCCAACGCCGCCGCGAACGACGGCGGGAGCGGCTCGCCCACCGTCGGCAGCCCGTGCCACCCCGGGCCCGCCGGGCGCACCGGCACCCCTTCGGCACTCAGGACGCGCAGGAACCGCACGTCGGCCGACTGCGCGGTCATCGACCACACCACGACGTCGCGCGGGGTGAACCGGGCGGACATCGCCCGCAGGACGTCGACCGAGACCGGCCCGCTCAGGAACGCCGCCGCGGCGCCGTCGTCGCTCAACGCCGCGCTGAGCATCTTGACCGGCAGTTCGTGCCGCTCGGTCGGGCCGCAGACGAACAGCACGGGCGCCGAGCCCGGCAGCGCGGCCGCCGGGGCCGCGTACCGGTCGATCGCCGCCGAAGCCGTGGTGGCCAGCGCCCATTCGGCCACCATCGCCTGGCGGTCGTCGTGCTCGGCCCAGCGTTCACCGATCACGCGCAGCACCGGCGCGACGACCTCGGTCCACGTCTTGGCCACGCCCAGGCTGGTGAAGGCGTCGTCGACCAGCCCGCCGATCGTGGGCAGGTCGAAGGACTCCGCGGCTTCGGCGAGCCGCTCCCGGCGGCGCCGGACGGTCGTCTCGGCGGCCGAGCGCGACAGCACGAGCCGGGCCGCGTCACGTGCGCTGGTCCCCTGCGCCTGCAGCGCCCGCATCCGGCGCAGCCGCTCGACGTCCTCCGGGGTGTACCGCCGGCGGTTGTTGTCCTCCCGCTGGGCGGCGCCGATCCCGTACCGCTTCTCCCACGTCCGCAGGGTCACCTGGGACACCCCGAGCGTCCGTGCCACCTCGCTCGAGCCGAGCGAACGTGCTTCGGACGTATCGGTCACGTCGTCTCCCCGTGTTCGCCACAGCATACGTTGCATCGCGGCTGCATCGCCGGACGAAGAGGCTCAGGAGCCGGGCTCCGGCGCGGTCATGGCCCAGCGCACCGCCTTGACCAAGGCGCCGGCCGCCAGCCGGATGACCGTGGCCTCCGCCACCGGCAGGTACGGCAGGCGCAGCCGGGCCCGGGTCCACACCGGCAGCATCCCGACCGCGGAAGCCGCGAGCACGGCGTACGGAACCCTGGCGGGCCAGGGAATCGGCGGGGTGACGAGCAGGAACCGAGCCGCTTGGCGCGCGTCCGCGCTGCCCCGCAGCTCCGGCCGGTACGCGGCCAGCGCCTGGTCGAGCTCGTCCCGCGTCCGGGGTGGTTCGAGGACGCCGAGCTTCTCGGCGACCAGCGCGGTCTCCGCGACGTAGCGGTCACATCCGGCCTCGTCGAGCGGATGTGCGCCGTAACGCTGGTGGGCGCGCAGGAAGCTGTCCGTTTCCGCGACGTGCACCCACTTCAGCAGGTGCGGGTCGTCGGCCCGGTAGGGCTGCCCGTCCTCGGTGGTGCCGCGCACGCGCCGGTGCACGCCCCGCACGACCGCGACGGCCCGCTCGGCGTCGTCGGTGGTGCCGAAGGTCGTCACGGCGAGGAACGTGCTGGTGCGCTGCAGCCGGCCCCACGGGTCGCCCCGGTACCCCGAATGGGCGGCCACCGCGGCCATCGCCGACGGGTGCAGCGACTGCAGCAGCAACGCGCGCAACCCACCGACGAACATGGACGTGTCGCCGTGCACCTGGCGGATCGCGCTGTCCGGAGCGAACCAGCGCGGTCCGGGCGCGTGGTGGATCCGGTCCCGGTTGCGTGGCCCGTCCGGGCCGGCCACCCGCGCGAAAAGCGCGTCGCGAGCCCGTTCCCGCACCTGCGCCACGCTGGTCAGCGACATCGTCATGGGCCCTGGTCTCCGTCCTGCCGAACCGTCCGGCCGAGTCACCGCTTCGATGCAACTGCGATGCAGATTCGACCCGCCGTCGGCTCTCCCGCATCGCCCGAGCGACCTGTCCCCACTCAGCCTACCTGCCGAAACCCGGCAGTCAGAACGTTCCGGCGGGGACTCCGCGGTGGATCACCGCCGCCCGGGCGCGGGCGACCGCCGGATCTTCCACCTAGATTTGCATCGTCCTTGGATCGACGGCCGGAAGGTGACTCATGGCCGAGAGCAAGCTTCGAGCGGCCTCGCGCGGGCCACGCCCGGCGAGCAGCCGGTGCGCCGCCGCCCGGGTTCGATGAGCCGCCGCGAGCACGTCGGTCATGGCCTCCGCGACCGCGTGCGGGGTCAGGCCGTGCGGGTCGAGCACGCGACCGGCCGGGATGCGCTCCAGGTCGTGGGCGACGGCGAACTGGTCGCTGGAAAACGGCAACGCGAGCGCCGGTACGTCCGCCGCGAGGCACTCGGTGAAGGTGTTGTTGCCGCCGTGGTGCACCACGGCGGCGACCCGGGGCAGCAGCGCCCGCTGGGGCACCTGGTCTTCGACCTCGACCCGGTCGTCCCCGGCGAACGCCGCCCGCACCGGCGCGACGCGGTCTCCGGCCGCCACCAGGACCGCGACGTCGGGGATCCGGAGCAAGCCGGTCACGACGGTGCGGAGCACGTCGTCGCGGGCCGACAGGAACGTGCCGAAGGAAACCAGGACGAGCCGGCGCCGCCTGCCGTCGGTCAGTCGGTCAACCCGGCGCACCCAGTCGTCGGTCAGGCGGGTCTGCCCGACGTCACTGCAGTGCCCGGCGAACCGCAGCTCCGGGCCGCGCGGCAGGTCGGGCAGCCACGGCAGCTCGGGGTAGTTGAACAGCACCGCCTCCGGGGACGTCAGGCCGAACGCGCTGGGCGGCGCCGGCCGCGACGGGGCGTGCTCGGCCAGGAACGCCGTGAACAGCTCGGTGAACAGCCGGTCGTTGGCCTCGGCTTCGGCGCGGAGGCGAGCCAGCTCCCCGGCGCCCGGACGGATCGCGTCCGGCCAGTACGGCGGCAGCCCGAAGAAGCGCCCGGGACCGTCAAGGACGTAGCCGGGGTGACCGGGGCAGTAGGCCGCCCAGCGGCGGCCGAGGCCGTAGATCGACAAGGTGACGGCGTAGGCCAGCTGGTCCACGAGGTACCAGTCCGGCCGGAACCGGTCGTCGAACTCCCGCACCGAAGCCAGCACCGCGGCGGGGTCGGGCAGCATGTCGGCCCGCCGGTGCCGGGCCTGGGCGAGCAGCGCCGGGATCGCGCCCGCTCGCGTCGCGTCGAGGAACTCGGCCAGCCGGGCCGCTCCGGCGGCTTCCTGCCGCGTGCGCTCGGCGATGCCGGTGTTGGCGTTGTCCCCGAAGGCGAGCACGCCGAAGGGCAGCCCGTGTTCCCCGGCGAGGCCCGCGAACGCCGGTGCGCACGCGAAAGTCACGTCGGCGCCCTCGGCCGCGAGCGCGGCGCCGACCGTCGCGAGTGGACGCGCGTGCGACGCGAACGGCGGGCTCACCACCGCGATCCGCGGTCTCGTGGACGCGTTCATCCGCACCTCCTCCGTCTCCCCCGACCCTACGGCCTGAGCACAGGAGCCCAGCTGTGACGATCTCGGCGACCACGACCACCACGTACCCCACCGACGCGGTGGCCCGGCTGCGCGCGCTCGGCCCCGGGGCGTCCCCGGACCGGATCGACGACGTCCGCCGCGCCCTGCACCCGTCGTTCGCCGGCCCGGCGCTGATCGAGTACGCCGGTGTCGCTCCGGCGCGGCGCGACCCGGACTCCGCATCGGCCGCCCTGCGCGCACTCGCGCGCGCACCAGTCACCCCGGCACCCGCCGAAGTCCTCGCGGCCACACCGGAAACCGGCGACGAGCTGACCGACTCCCTCATGACGGCCGTTGCCATGGACGTCTTCGGTGACGCTGTCGACGGACACGGCTCGGCGGCCGCCGCGGCGGCGATCCGCGCGGCGTCGGCCGGTGCGTCACCGCGGCGCCGGATCCTGCTGCTGGACCTCGCCGAACGCCACGCGCTCCGCTGTTTCCCGGTGCCCGAGGTGGTCGCCGGACTCGACGGCGACCGCGGCTACCAGCACGCGGCGTTGCGCTACCTGTCCCAGTGCGCCGGCGACCCGGCGGCGGCCGAAGCCATCGCGTCGATCCGCGAACGAACCGACGATCCCTACGACCGCGTGCTGGCCTCGATCTGCCTGGCCCGGCTGGCCGACGTCCCCACCGGCTCTCCTTTGTGGACGGTCCCGCCGCCGGACCGGCCGGGGCTGACCGTGGCCCAGTCGATGCTGCTGGGCTCGTTCGACCACCCGGGCGCCGGCGCCAGCGGCGGGCTGACGGTCCTGCTGCGCCACCTCGGGCACGCCCTCCCCCGCCGGCCCGGGATCGCCCGGGTGGTGACCCTGACCCTGCTGGGCCGGGACCGGCTGGCCGAGCGGCCCGCGCTGGCCGAGCCCGACGGGACCGGGCACGTGGTGCTGCGGCTCCCGGTGGACGCGCCGGGCGCGCCGGCCCAGATCGACCTGTCCCGGCACCGCCCGGCGATCACGTTCCTGGCCCGGCAGCTGCTGTGGCTCTCGGGCTGCACCCCGGACGTCGTCCACGTGCGGTACTCCGACGACGGATCCGCCGCGATCGCCCAGGCCGCCCGCGCGCTCGGCGCCCGCACCGTGTTCACCCTCACCGCCGACCCGCACCGCTCGCTCGCCGAGCGGCACGCCGCCACCGGTCCCGCGGATCCCGGCGCCGCCCGGTTCGACCTGCACCGGATGTACACCGCCGACCGGCTGGTCGCGACCGCGGACACGCTGCTGGGGCTGCCCGGCCGTCCCGGCGGCGAGCTCGCCGGGTACTTCCCGCGGCTGCGGGGGCGTGAACCGGAGTCCGTCGCCGAAGGGATCCCGCTGCTGCCCCGCGTGCCCACGGCCGAAGCCCGCCAGCAGCTGCTCGCCGAGTCCCTGTTCGCCCCGTCCCCCGGCCGGCCGCGGCTGGGCGACGCCGCCCGCGGCCTGCCGGTCATCCTGTCCGTGGGCCGGCTGCACCCGGTCAAGCAACAGGACCTGCTGGTCGAGGCCTGGCTCACGCGCGGCCTGCACCGGCAGACCGCGCTCGTGCTCGTCGGCGGCGACCCGGCCGCCCCGAGCGCGGAGGAAACCCGCGTCCTCGACCGGATCCTGGCCCTGTGCGCCGAGCACCCCGAAGCGGCCGGCCGGCTGGCGGTGCTGCCCGCGATGGGCAACGAGGACGTCCGCCTGATCGAGCACGGCGTCACCCGGTGGCTCCCGGCGCCGACCCCGCACCTCTACGTGTGCCCGAGCCGCAAGGAGGAGTTCGGCATCGCCGTGCTCGAAGCGATGGACGCGGGCCTGCTGGTGCTCGGTCCGCGCCGCGGCGGGCTCGGCCACTACGTCGAGCACGGCCGCAACGGGATGCTGGCCGACACCGCGACGCTGAGCCGGTTCGCCGACGGGCTGACGGCGTTCGTGCGCGCCGCGGCCGGTGATCCCGTCCGGGCGCGGGCCGCCGCGGCCGCCGGGCGCTCGACCGTGGCCCGGCGGTTCGGCATCGACCGGGTCGCCGGGCGCTTCGCCGACGTCTACCAGCACAGCGCCGCCGCGCCGCGGCACAGCGTCCCGAGACGGTGAAGACCCTGCGTGGCCGGGACCTCGGTTGGGTATTTGGTCCTCGTCACGGTCCTACGAGCGAGGAAATCGACGGTGCAGGTGCTGCTGCGATGACCGAAGACGACGACGCCCGCGCGTCGCTGGCCGATCCCGGCCGGCTGGCCGCGCTGGCCGAAACCGGGCTGGGCAACGAATCCGACGCGGCGCTCGACGCGCTGGCCGAACGCGCGCGGCAGCGCGTCGGCACCCCCGTCGCGCTGGTCTCCCTGGTCACGGACCGGGAGCAGGTCTTCCCGGGCCTGGCGGGCCTCGGCGAGCCCTGGGCGCACACCCGCCGCACGCCGCTTTCGGCGTCGCTGTGCCGGCACGAGGTGGTGACCGGTGCGCCGCTGATCATCGAAGACGGCGCCCTCGACCCGCGGTCGCGGGACAACCCCGTCGTCGCGGACATCGGCATCGGCGCCTACGCCGGGCTCCCGGTCACCGACGCCGCCGGCCGCGTCCTGGGCAGCCTGTGCGTCATCGACCACCAGCCCCGCCGGTGGCGCGAGGACGAGCTGGCCGTGCTGGCCGACCTCGCCCACAGCTGCTCCCTCGAGCTGCGGCTGCGCATCGCCACCCGGGACGCCCACCAGGAACGCGCCCGCACCGATACCGCCGAAGCCATGCTGCGCGTGGCGTTCACCCGCTCCCAGCTGCTGCTGACCGCGTCCCAGGCGCTCGCCCACGCCGACGACATCTCGCAGCTGCGCGAAATCGTCACCGACCTGGTCTCCGGCGACCTCAAACCGGCCTACGTCGGGCTCACCCTCACCGAAAGCGACGGTGACCTGCACCGCATCGACGACCCCCTGCAGGCGCTCGGCCCCGAGTCCGGCGACGCGTTCTCCCACGTCGAGGACGACACCCCGATCGCGCTCACCGCCCGCGAAGGGAACCCGCAGCTCTACCCCGACCCCGAAGCCATCGCCGCCGCGTTCCCCGAGACGGCGCAACACCGTTACGCCGAACTGGGCCTGCACGCGATCACCTGCGTCCCGCTGCCCGGACCGGACGGCGTCGCCGGCGTCCTGCTGTTCGGCTGGGACACCCCGCACGACGTCGACGTCCACGAGCAGGCCGTGATCACCACCCTGGCCGGCTACGTCGGGCACACCCTGGAACGCGCCCGCTTCGTGGAAGACCGCGTCACCGTCGCGCGCGAGCTGCAGGAAGCCATGCTGACCCGGCTACCGGACCTGGCCGGCGTGCGGCTGGCCGCCCGCTACCTGCCCGTCGGACGGCACGAGCAGGTCGGCGGCGACTGGTACGACGCCATCGACCTCAACGCCGTCGACGGCGCCGACCGCGACGCCGTCGCGCTGGCCGTCGGCGACATCACCGGCCACGACATCCACGCCGCCACGCTGATGGGCCAGGTCCGCAGCATGGGCCGGCAGGCGACCTGGGAGCGTCCCGCCGGAGCGCCCTCGGCCGTTCTCGCCGCGATCGAGCAAGCCTGCGTCGCCACCGGGGTCCGCGCGACCGGCACCGTGCTGCAGGCCCACCTGCGCCCCGACGCCGACGGCCGCTGGCTGATGCGCTGGGCCAGCGCCGGGCACCTCCCGCCGATCGTGCGCCACCCCGACGGCACCACCACGGTCCTGACCGGCGTCGACCTGATGTTCGGCTACCCCGAGCTGCGCGAGGTCCCGCTCACCGATCACCAGGTGCGGCTGCGGCCGGGAGACACCGTCGTGCTCTACACCGACGGCCTGGTCGAACGCCGCGGGAGCGACCTGGACATCGGCATCCGCCGCCTGCGGGACACCGTCGCCGCGCTGGATCCCGCCGACCCGGCCCGGTTCGTCGACGAAACCATCCGCCGCATGCTGGGCCAAGGCACCCCGCACGACGACGACGTCGTCGTGCTCGCCGCGCACCTCCCCGCCACCGATCGGCGGTGACCGGCCGGGCGCAGTACCGTCGGAGTCATGTGGCGACACGCCCTTGCCGGGGAGGTCGCCATCCCGCCCGTCTCGCGGACCGCGCACCGCCGGTCATCGCATCCCCGGCCTGGAACGAGGTCCGTCCGTGACCGCCCCGGCTTTTCTCGGCTCGATCACCTTGCTCGACGGAGCCGTCGTGCTCGCCTTCACCGGCGAACTCGACCTCGCGACCGCCCCCGAAGCCCGCACCATCGCCGCGCAGGCGCACGAGAAGGCCGCCGCCGAGGCGGGCAAGAGGCTCGTGATCGACCTGCGCGCGGTCACCTTCCTCGCGTCCGTCGGCCTGGAACTGCTCGCCGACCACCGCAGCCGGGCCGAGCACACCGGCGTCACGATCGCCCTGGTCGCCACCACGCGGACGGTCACCCGGGTGCTGGAGGTGACCGGCCTCGACACCCGGTTCACCACCTACGCCGACGTCGAGACCGCAGTCGCCGGCCGGCTGTCCTAGCCGGTTCAGCTGGACCTCTGGTGGTTGTGCCCGATGGTCGGCCGGGGTGAGTTGACGGACAAGGCGTGGGCGGTGATCGAGCCGCTGCCGCCGCCGCAGCAGGCGGTGGCCGGCGGTCGTCCGGGCCCACCAGCTCTGCGCTGGGGCCCGGAAAGGGGATGCAGCGAGCAGATCGAAGCCCTCGCCGTCGACGGGCGTGGCCCGCCGATGCGGTTCCTGCTCACCCCCGGCCAGACCGGCGACAACCCACAGCTGGTGCCGTTGCTGGACGGCATCAGCATCGCCCGCCGCGTCGCCAAGGGCTCCCGCGGCGGGCGACCACCACCTACAGGACAGCTCCTCGCCGGTCCAGGTCCGGTCCCGGATCTCCGGCATGTCCTCCAGGTGCTCCCGGATGTAGCCGTGGTGGCGGGCGGGGTCGTGCTCGCCGGGACCTTCACACCGTCCGATCGCGGCGGCCCGTCGCCGTGCGGCGGGCCGGCTCCGGAAGGTCCGGAGCCGCCCCGCCCGGCCCGGTCACCAGGGGCGGTCGACGGCCCCGCCGGCGAGCGTGAACGTGATGTAGCCGCCCTGGAAGTCGCTGCGGTACACCCCGTTCACCACGTACTCGTCGGTCTTCGGGTAGTGCAGGTAGGAGTTCTCCCACCCGAGCGCCGCCCAGCGCTTGCGGATCTCGCCCTTCACCGCGTGCGCGCCCGTGGCCACCGTGTAGTAGATCGAGTGGCCGAGGCTGAAGTGGTTGTACCGGCCCGCACCGTCCGGCGTGGCCCCCTCGTCGGTCGTCGGGTAGCCGAGGCCGCGCTCGTAGTCCAGCGCCGCCCACTTCTTGCGGATCTCACCGAGGATCGCGTGGGCACCGGTCGCGTTCGTGTAGTAGATCGAGCCGACGTTGCCACCCTTGACGAAGTGGTTGTACCGGCCGACGCCGTCCGGTGTGCCGCCCTCGTCGGTCGTCGGGTAACCGAGACCGCGCTCGTAGTCCAGCGCCGCCCACCTCTTCCGGATCTCACCGTAGAGCGCGTGCGCGCCCGTCGCGGCCGTGTAGTAGATCGAACCGACGTTCCCGTTGTTGACGAAGTGGCTGTACTGCGCCACACCGTCCGGAGTGGACGCGGTGTCGCTCGTCGGCGGCCCGAGGACGGCGTGCCCGCCGAAGGCGAGGTACTTGGCCAGCACCTGACCGGTGAGGAACTTCGTGCCGCCCACCGCACTCCAGTACAGCCGGCCGTTGGCGTAGGTCCGGTAGTGGACCGTGCCGTCGGTGACCTCGGTGCCGGTCGGCGTGCCGAGCTTCGTCCGCAACGCCGCGTCGGCGTCGTAACGCTGGTCGATCGGCGTCGCGTAGTTCGCCGTCAACGTCATGTCACCCGCGCCGACCGTGACGATCCACGTGGTGTCCGCCGGACCGCCCTGCCAGCCGGTGAACTTCGAGACGCCGTCGATGCCCAGCGGAGCGGCCTCGACGTCGAAGCTGGCCCCCTCGGCGACCATCGCCGTGTTGACGCCGCCCTCGACGGGGATGCTCAGCGCCGCGGGCTGCGTGCTGACCAAGGTGATCCGGTGCTCGCGGGGCCGCGCCACGTAGGTCTTCGCCGCGGTCACCCCGGCGCTGTCGGTCACCGTCGCGGTGAACTCCTGCCGGGAGTCCGGGTGCTCGGTGAACGGCAGGCCGAAACTCGCTCCCGTCCCACCGGCGCCCGGGTGCGAGTGGCACGTCGCCTCGCTCGGGCAGTGCCGCACCGCCGACGTCCACGTGATCGGCAGCGCGCCGTCTTCGGCGTCGGTCGCGGTGCCGCTCAGGCCGACCTGCTGGCCCACCGCGAACGTCGCGGTGTCGCCCGGTGTCGTCACGGTGAGCTGCGGGGTGTGGTTGCCGGGCGCGACCACGACGGTGGTCGTGCCGGTGGCCCCCAGGGGATCCCGGACCGTGAGCTTCGCGGTGAACGACTCCGTACCCGCCGCGTAGACGTGGGTCACCTTCGGACCGGCGTCGGCCGCCGTCGTCCCGTCGCCGAAGTCCCAGTCGTACTTCAGCAGGTCGTTGTCGTAGTCGACCGACGCGGAACCGTCGAAGGAGACCGTCCGCGTGTCCGGATCGGTGGTCGACGACGCGGCCGCCACCGGCGCGGTGTTGCCGGCCGAATAGGTCAGCCGCCGCAGGTTGCCGGACAGGATGTCCGCGAAGACGATGTCGCCGTTGACCGCGGCCGCGAACTTCGTCGGGCCGCCGATGCCGGTGAAGACCGGCGGGTTCTGCGGAGCCTGCGTGAGCTTGCCCTGGTCGTCGTACCGCATCGTCCAGATCTTGTTCGTGACGTAGTCGCCGAAGAAGTAGGACCCGCGGTAAGCGGCCGGGTAGCTCGATCCATTGTAGACGATGCCACCGGTGACGCTGTTGCCCTGCATCGCGCCGTTGCCGTGCTGGTACTCGAAGATCGGCGGCTGGTTCGCCACGCCGGCGCAACCCGCGAGACCGCTGTAGCCCGGCGTCGGGTGGTTCCCTTCCCAGCACGGCCAGCCCAGGTTGGCGCCGCGCTGCACGACGTCGACCTCTTCCCAGCTGTTCCAGCCGACGTCCCCGGCGACCGGCAGGCCGAGGTTCGGGTCGATGCTGAACCGGAACGGGTTGCGGAACCCGCGCGCGAACACCTTGCTCGCGGTCGAGCCCGGGTTGGCCGCGTCGTAGTACGGGTTCCCCGGCACCCCGTTGCCGTCGGGGGTGAAGTGGAGGATCTTTCCGTAGGGCTGGTTGACGTCCTGGGACCGCAGCGCCCCCGGGTCCACCTTCGCGAAGTCGCCGTTGTCGCCGATGGACATCCAGAGCGTGCCGTCGGCGGCGGCGATGACGCCGTTGATGCCGTGGACGTCGTAGTTGCCGGGCACCTCCAGCAGCGGCTGCTCGCCGCTCAGCGCGGTGGGCGCGCCCGCGGTGTCCACGGTGACCGTGAACCGCGAAAGGCGCATGACGAAGCCGCTGCCGACGTTGAGCGACCGCGTCAGGTACACACTGCGCGAGGTCGCGTAGTCCGGCGCGACGGCGACGCCCACCAGGCCGAGGTCGCTGACGGAACGGGTCGGCAGCGTCGCGATCGTCCGGCCCGTCCCGGTCGCGGGCACCCAGCGGACCCGGCCGTCCTTGGCCGTGGCGAGGACGGAGCCGTCGGGCAGGTAGGTGAAGTCGGTCAGCTGGTACTGGCCGAGTCCGGTGTCGGTGTCCCGCAGGACGAAGCCCGACGGCAGGGCCGCCGCGGCCGCCGCCGTGGACATGACGGGCAGTAACGCCCCGGTCAGCACCACCGCCACCAAAGCGTGACGAAGCGCTCGAAGCTTTCTCAAAGCCATGACGAGTCCCTTCCAGGCAGTCGTCTATCGCCCGAACCGGGACGCCGGTTGCACCCGGTCGAGCGAATTGACCTTTTCGTGACCACCTGACCGAAGGGCCCACCAGGATGTATCGCCGGAACCCTCTCGGCTAAGCGGGCGCTTACACTCGACACGACCGGGGTGCGCCGTCTGGTCCGTCACCCGTGGGTGTGGCGTCTGAGAGGATCACCCGATGACGATGTCCCTGTCGGCCGAGCTGTGGCCCGATGTGCAGCCCGAGACCGCTCGACGGCTGATGCTGGCGGGGGTCGAGGCGTTCGCCGAGCGCGGGTACCACGCCACGACGACCCGGGACATCGCCGGCGCCGCCGGGATGAGTCCCGCCGCGCTCTACGTGCACTTCCCGTCGAAGGCCGCGCTGCTGTTCGCGATCAGCCGGTACGGCCACGAGCAGACGCTCGCGCTGGTCGAGAACGTCGTCGCCAAGGTGTCCGACCCGGTCGAGCGGATCCGGCTGATCGTCGAGGACTTCGTCGCCTGGCACGCGCGGCGCCACACCGTGGCCCGGGTCGTGCAGTACGAGCTGCAGGCGCTGCCCGAAGAGGAGTTCAAGGTGGTCGCCGAGCTGCGGCGCGGGATCGAGCGGATCGTGCGCGAGGTGATCGCCGAAGGCGCCCGCGTCGGTGCGTTCACGGTGTCGGACCCGCACGTCGCGGCCCGGGCGGTGCTGTCGCTGGGTGTCGACGTCGCCCGCTGGTACAGCGAGCGCGCCCGCCAGACCCCGGCCGCGCTCGGCAAGGAGTACGGCAGCCTGGTGCTGCGGATGCTCGGGGTCTCGGCCTAGCCGTTGAGGTGCTGCTGCCAGTCGCCGGGCAGCCGGTCGGCCGGGCCGGGGATCGGCTGGTCCTCGGGGTGCGAGTCCGGGGCGGTCAGCTCGGGTCCTTCGCTGACCGTCTCGGTCTCGAAGTTCCAGAACCAGGACTCGCCGGGCTCGAAGCTCTGGATGTAGGGGTGCCCGGACGCCTTGAAGTGCGCGGTCGCGTGCTGCGACGGCGAGGTGTCGCAGCAGCCGACGTGCCCGCACTGCGCACACCGGCGCAGGTGCACCCACCACCCACCGGCGGCGTCGCACTCGAGGCAGCCCACCCCCGTTGGCGCGACCGACGGATCGATTCCAGGCACCGAACTCACAGTCACCCTCCGGGGTTTCCGACGACCACTCGTGACGAGCCTACCCGGCACGGCGCCCCTCAGCCGACGGCGCGCGCGAAGCGGTCGGCGATCAGCCGGAGCCGCTCCACCAACCCCTCCGGCGCCTCCTCGACGACGAAGTCGTACCCCCACTGCGCCAGGTGGAACGGCACCACGTCCAGGTTGTTCGCCCCGGTCCGGACGCGGCAGCTGTGGTCGTCGATCGGCTCCACCACGCCGCTCGTGGGCGAGATGCGCGTCGAGACCTCCGACGCCGGTGCGGCCACCCGCACCACCAGCTGGTGCGGGTACGGCGTGGTCGAGATCGAGCGCGACACGTACGCCGCGATGTCCTCGGCCGGCGGCTCGCGCGGGGTGAACCGGAAGCTGGCCGCCGGCTCGCCGGTGATCCGGTCGACGCGGAAGGTGCGCCAGTCCTGTTTGCCGAGGTCGAAGGCGACCAGGTACCAGCGCCGTCCGGTGTGGACCAGGCGCAGCGGCTCGACCGACCGCTCGGTCTCCGCGCCGGCGCGGTCGCCGTAGCCGAAACGCAGGCGCTCGTGGTCCCGGCAGGCCGAGGCGATCACGGTGAGCACCCCGGCGTCGACCGTCGGGCCGCCGCCCGGCAGCGAGACCGTGGCCGCCCCCAGGGCGCCGACCCGCGGCCGCAGCCGGGCGGGCAGCACCTGCTCCAGCTTCGCCAGCGCGCGCACGGACGTCTCCTCGATGCCGCTGACCGTGCCGTTCGCGGCCGTGCGCAGGCCCACCGCGACCGCGACGGCCTCGTCGTCATCCAGCAGCAACGGCGGCAGCGCGGCCCCGGCGCCGAGCCGGTAGCCGCCGGCGACCCCCGGCGTCGCGTGCACCGGGTAGCCCAGCGAGCGGAGCCGTTCGATGTCACGGCGGATCGTGCGGACGTCGACGTCCAGGCGCGACGCGAGGTCCGAACCAGGCCAGTCCCGCCGGGCCTGCAGCAGCGAAAGCAGCCTGAGCAGTCGCTCCGAAGTGCCGTACATGACACGCAGTGTGCCAGACATCGAGGACAGTTCCGGTCCTCGATCGGCCGGATGGTGCAGTCGGATGGTCAAACACTTGCCAGGCACGGCTCCGGGCGGTGAGAGTGGCGCATGCCGATCGACCCTGCCGCCCTGCTCGCCGTCGCCCGTGAGGAAGCCGAACTGGGCCGCGACGAGGGCGGCGTGCCGATCGGGGCCGCGTTGTTCGACGCCACCGGCACCCTGCTGGGCCGCGGGCACAACCGGCGCGTGCAGGACGGCGACCCGTCGACGCACGCCGAGACCGCGGCGTTCCGCGACGCCGGCCGCCGCCCCCACTACCGCGACACGATCATGGTCACCACGCTCTCACCGTGCTGGTACTGCTCCGGGCTCGTCCGTCAGTTCGGTATCGGGCGCGTGGTCATCGGCGAAGCCGAAACGTTCCACGGCGGGCACGACTGGCTGGCCGGTCTCGGCGTGGAGATCACCCTGCTCGACGACCCCGCTTGCACCGCGCTGATGACGGAGTTCATCGCCGCGCGCCCGGACCTGTGGTTCGAGGACATCGGGGTCGAAAAGTCCACATAGGACATTGCTGGGATATTTCTGTGCGAGGAGCACGTATGCCGTCATCCGTTCCGCTCGTGGATCTCTCGCCGTGGTTCACGGGCACGTCCGAGGGCCGGGCCGAGGTGGCCGAACAGGTCGACCGGGCCCTGCGGGAGTCCGGCTTCCTATTGGTCACCGGGCACGGCGTGCCGGACGACCTGCGCGCCGGGGCCCGTGAGCAGGCGCAGCGGTTCTTCGCGCTGCCCGAGGACGTCAAGCAGCGCTACGCCGTCACCGTCGGCGGCCGCGGCTGGCTGCCGCCCGGCGTCGAGGCCAACGGCTACGCCGAGGGCACCGAGACCCCGCCCGACCTGAAGGAGTCCTTCTCGGCGGGCGCCGACCTCGGCGTCGGCGTGGCCGAGATCGACGGGTTCTGGTTCCAGCCCAACGTCTGGCCGGACGAGGTACCGGGGCTCGCCGAGACGGCCACCGAGTACATGCGCCGGATGCGGGCGCTGTCGGACCACCTGCTGGAGATCTTCGCCGCGGCGCTCGGCCTGGCCGAGAGCCACTTCACGCGGCACACCGCGCACCCGACGTACACGTTCAACATCAACTGGTACCCGCCGATGACCCACGTCGGCGCACCGGAGCCCGACCAGTTCCGGATCGGCCCGCACACCGACTTCGGCACGGTGACGGTGCTCGACCGCCAGGCGGGCGTGGGCGGCCTGCAGGTCTACACGGCCGACGGCGAATGGGAGGACGCGCCGTACCACCCGGACGCGTTCACGGTGAACATCGGCGACCTGATGGCCCGCTGGACGGGCGACCGCTGGCGCTCGACCCGCCACCGCGTCCTGCCCCCGGCGCCGACGGCCCCGGACGAGGACCTGGTGTCCCTGGTCTTCTTCTACGAGACCGACCACGACGCGCGGATCACGTCGCTAGCGCCGCCGCTGGGCAAGCGGATCTACCCGGAAGTGATCGCGTCGGACTACCTGAAGGACAAGCTCGACGCGATCACCATGAGCTAGGCCGGCGCGTAGATCAGCTCGAGGACCCCCGACGGGAAGGCCGTGCTCTTCACCAGGCGCAGGTTCAGCGGCGCGTCCAGCTCGGGGAACAGGGCCGCGCCCCGGCCCGTGGCGGCGGGCAGCACCCACAGGCGGTACTCGTCGACCACGCCGAGCTTGATCAGCGAGTGCAGGAACTCGGTGCCGCCGGCGGCGACGAGGTCCTTGCCCGGCTCGGCCTTGAGCTTGGCGATCTCCGCCGCCGTGTCACCGCTCGCGATCCGGGTCTCGGGCCAGTCGTCGGCGGACTCCAGGGTGCGGGAGAACACGACCTTGGGGATCTCGTTCATGGCCTTGGCGGACGGGTGGTCCGAGGTGGGCCAGAACCCGGCCATGGCCTCGTAGGTGACGCGGCCCATCAGGAAGGCACCCGCCTCCCACAGCCCGTCGACGAAGTACTTCTCCTGCTCGGGATCGTCGACGCCCATCATGACGTCCCGGATCCCGTTGTCCGCGTCGGCGCTCTTGCCGTCGACCGAACAGTAGAACCCCAAGATCAGCTTCCGCATCAGGTGCCTCCTCGCGCGTGTTCCTCGGGCGAGACGGTAGGCAGCCCCGGCGGGGACGGGTCCCCGCTAGGCCGGATCCGCGCAGAACGTCCGGTTGCGCCCCGCGGCCTTCGCGCGCAGCAACGCCGCCTCCGCGGCCCGGAGCGCGTCGGCCAGCGGCTCGTCGGCCGCG
Organism: Amycolatopsis sp. WQ 127309; assembly: GCF_023023025.1. Lineage (NCBI taxonomy): Bacteria > Bacillati > Actinomycetota > Actinomycetes > Pseudonocardiales > Pseudonocardiaceae > Amycolatopsis > Amycolatopsis sp. WQ 127309. The sequence goes on along the minus strand of NZ_CP095481.1, from coordinate 5,869,142 downwards.
CAGCCCGCGACGCCGATCGACACCGTCACGCCGACGAACTGCGGGCCGTCGCCCGACGCCTTCAACGCCACCAGCGTCGAGGCGATCCGCAGCCGGATGCGCTCGGCGATCGCCATCGCGTCGAACCGGCCGGTGCCGGGAAGCAGGACCGCGAACTCCTCGCCGCCGGAGCGGCCCACGAGATCCGCGGCGCGGACCTCGTCGCGGAGGGTGTCGGCGACCGCGCGCAGCACGGCGTCGCCGATGCGGGCGCCGTAGCGGTCGTTGAGCTGGCGGAAGTGGTCGAGGTCGAGCAGCAGCAGGGCCTGGCCGGGCCCGTGCCGGCCGAGGCGCGTGACCTCGGCTTCGGCCGCGCCGCGCCACGACGCGGCGGTCAGCACGCCGGTGCCGGGATCGAGGGTGACGTGCTCGCGGCGGCCGCGGCCCAGGCCGCCGCGGTGCAGCACGACGGTGGCGCCGGCCAGGAACGGCACGAACAGCGGGGCGGCCAGCGCGGCCCAGCCGAACAGGACGCCGAACGCCGTCATCGCGGCGTCGAAGGCGTGCCCCGGAGCGGCGTCGCGGGGCGGGCGGGGGCCGTCGGCGGCGGTCACGAGCGCGGCGTTCACGGCGAGGAACGCCAGCCCGGCGAGGACGAGCAGGGCGACGGTGCGGGCGTCGAGGGTCGCGGCGAGCGGCTTGACCCCGGTCGCGGTGAGGAACGCCCCGGCGACGAGTCCCGCCAGCGCGGTCGACGCGGCGCCGAACACCTGGCGGTACACGGGTCTTCTGCGGACCCGGAACCACTGGTGCAGCGCGGCGAGCACGACCAGCGCGACGGCGAGCCCGGGACGGAGCACGACCACCCCGGCGAAGACCCACGGCGTGTCGACGCCGGGCCCGAGCAGCGTGTCCTCGCGGTGGCGTTCCACCGGCCGCGACAGCTCCGCGGTGACCAGCATCCCGCCCGCGAGCAGGGCGAACGGCGGCAGCATCGAGGCGAGCGGCGGGAACCGGACGGCGGCGAGGGCCACGGCGGCGACGGCGAGCACGTCCACCACGACGACGAAACAGACCTGGGTCCGGCGGGGCAGGCGCCACAACGCCCAGCGCTGCAGCGGCACGGCGAGCAGGGACCGGCCGGGTCGGCGTCCCCCGCCGGCTGCGACCGTGGAATCCCCCACCATTTCGGCAAACTAGCCGGAATGCCGCCCCCTGTCACTCCGCCTTCAGGGGAATCTCACCTCGCCGCCGATTCCGGGACGCACGGGAGCCGCACGCGCACGGTGCGTCATGTTTCCGACCGAAGAAGGGTTGACACGCCACATTGGTCTAGTCCACTGTGTGGTGGCACAGCGCTCCTCCCGGGATGATCCCGCCGCCTCAAACCGGAGGTGCTCCATCCTTTCCGTTTGGAGGACCCCATGAAATCAGTGCGCCGTTTGGTGACCCTAGCGGTAGCCGCCGGAGCCGCGATGGCGACGGCGGTGGGCCTCGCCCCGCAGGCCATGGCCGCGGTCGACCCGGTGCTCGCATCCCCGTACCTGTACCAGTGGGGCGGCCAGACCAGCCCCACCGCGGCGATGTCCGCGACCGGGGTGAAAGCGTTTACCCTCGCGTTCGTGCTGTCCGACGGGACGTGCAACCCCAAGTGGGACGGCAGCCGTTCGCTGACCGGCTCGGACAAGACGCTGATCACGAACATCCGCAACGCGGGCGGGGACGTCATCCCCTCCTTCGGCGGCTGGTCCGGCACCAAGCTCGGCTCGAAGTGCACGTCGGCTTCGGCGCTGGCGGGCGCGTACCAGAAGGTCATCGACGCCTACGGGCTCAAGGCGATCGACCTGGACATCGAGAACACCGACGAGTTCCAGAACAACACGGTGCAGGACCGCATCCTCAACGCCGTCAAGCTGACCAAGCAGGCCAACCCGAACCTGAAGGTCGTCATCACCATCGGCACCACGACGACCGGCCCCGACAGCTACGGGAAGCGCCTGATCAACCAGGCCAAGGCGATCGGCGCCCCGGTCGACGTCTGGTCGGTCATGCCGTTCGACTTCTCCAGCGGCGGTGACATGGCCGCCCTGACGAAGTCCGCGGTCGACGGGCTGAAGAACCAGCTCAAGACCACGTTCGGCTACACCGACGACACGGCGTACCGGCACAGCGGCCTCTCCTCGATGAACGGCAAGACCGACAACGCGGGCGAGACGGTCACGGTCGCCAACTTCACCTCCATCCGCGGCTACGCGACGAGCCACCACCTGGGCCGCTTCACGTTCTGGGCCACCAACCGCGACTGCAGCGGCGGCGGCGAGTGCAGCGGAATCACCCAGGACAAGTACGCGTTCACCAAGATCGTCGCCGGTTACACCGGCTGACACAGCGCCCGTAGTGGGGCAGTCGAGGGCCCTCTCACCGGCATCGGGGTCGGTGAGAGGGCCTTCGCGGTTTCGTTGGTTCCCGCTCAGCGGGAAGTGCCGCCGGATTCGGTTTCCGCTGAGCGGGACCCGAATTTCGTTTCGCGGGCCGGCGGAACGCTGCGGCGTCAGCGGGTGTGACCGCCGTGGTGGTCGCCGCCGCCGTAGGTCGAGTAGCCCGGGTTCAGCGTGCTCAAGTCCACTGTGGTCGGTGGTGGCACCGTGGTCGTCGGGGGCGGGATCACCACCGTCGACACGGCAGGTGACGGCGTCGGCGTCGGTGTCGGCGTCCGCTGGGCCTGCATGACCACCGGGGACGGCGTGGTCGTCCGCGTGGGCACCGCGAGCGCGCTCGAGGACGGCGTGCCGGTGGCCGGCTGCAGCTGTGGGAAGGGCGTGGTTCCCGGGACGGGGTCGGGCCGCACCACCAGCGCGAGCACCAGCCCGCCCAGCACCACGGTCACCGCCGACGCCAGGGCGATCCGGCTCGCCACGCCGCCCGGCTCGCCGTTGCGCCGGGCCGCCACCCGGGCCGAGCGCGAGCCCGGCTTCTGCGGCCGGACCCCCGCCTGCCGGAGCAGTTCGTCGACCGAGACCCGGTCCCGCCGCCTGCGCGCGCTGCGCGTCATGAACGACCTCCACCCCTTCGCTGATCCCGCTGGATATTAGGAACCGGCGCCGGAATTGTAAACGTGCTGATCGCAGCCCTCTCGTTATCGTTTCGAGACGTCCGGAACGCGATTCCGGCCGTAGTCGTCAACAAGGAGTTCAGCGACGCAGCAGCCCCGCCACCCGGCGGGTCACGGGCGTGAACTCGGGCAGCTTCACCAGCGCCAGGAGGCCGAACGGCACCGCGATCCCGAGCAGGCCCTGGATCGGCAGCTTCACCCACGCCGCGGGGATCACGCCGAGCGAGCCCGGCACGGCGTAGCCGGCGAGCACCGCGGCCAGCACCCCGAGCCCGCTCACGCCCAGGGTGATGAGCCCGACCCGCAGCGAGCGGCGGCTGCGCAGGTGCCCGAGCCGCACCCACAGCCAGACCTGGCCGAGCACGGCGCCGACGACGAACCCCGCGCCGTTGACCAGCATGACACCGTAGACGATGTGCTCGCCGTCGAGCAGCCCGCGGCAGAGGAACAGCAGCGGGATCTTCACCGCGGTCATCACGAGCATGATCAGCGTGGGCGTGCGGGCGTCCTTCATCGCGTAGAACACCCGCAGCTGCAGCATCACCAGCGCGTACGGCAGCAGCCCGACCGCGGAGACGGCGAGGGTCTGGCCGAGCCGCTCGGCGTCGTCGAGGGTGCCGCGGCCCCAGGTGAAGATCGCGACGCCGATCGGCGTGCCGACGACGGCCAGCGCGGCGGAGATCGGCACGAACAGCACCGTGGAGATCCGGGAGGCGAGCGAAAGGTCGCCGACGAGCCGCGCGGTGTCGCCGTCCGCGGCGGCCCGGCTCATCCGCGGCATCAGCGCGGTCAGCAGCGAGACGCCGAGGATGCCGTACGGCAGCTGGAAGAGCAGCGACGCGTAGCTGTAGGCGGTGACGCCGCCGCCGGTGCCGCCGGTCAGCACCCGGGTCGTGACGACGAACCCGACGTGGCTCACCACGACGTACCCGAGGATCCACGCGGCGAGCCCGCCGAACTCCTTCATCCGCGGGTCGAAGCCCCAGCGCCAGCGGAACCGGAAGCCGGTGCGCAGCAACGCCGGGATGAGCACCAGCGCCTGCACGACGATGCCGAGCGTGGTGCCGAAGCCGAGCACGAGCAGCTTCGGGTCGCTCATCCGCACCGGGTTGAGCGTCAGCTCCCCCGGCATCAGCGCGAACACGACCAGGGTGGCGGTGACGACGACGTTGTTCAGCACCGGCGCCCAGGCCGGCGGGCCGAACACGTTCTGGGCGTTGAGGATGGCCGACATCAGCGCGAACAGGCCGTAGAACAGGATCTGCGGCAGCAGCAGGTAGGCCAGCGCGGTGGTGAGCCCCGGGTTGGCCTCCGCTGACGATTTGTCGACGTAGAGCGCGGTGAACAGCGGCGCGATGGCCACCGCGACGGCCGTCCCGACGGTGAGCAGCACCAGCGCCATCGTGAGAAGCCGCTGGGTGTAGGCCCGGCCGCCGTCGGCGTCGTCCTGCGAGCGGACCAGCAGCGGCACCACGACACTGGCCAGCACGCCGCCGAAGAGCAGCTCGAACACGATGTTCGGCAGGGTGTTGGCGACGGTGAAGGCGTCGTTGACGATCCCGGTGCCGACCACGGCGGCGAGCAGCAGCTTGGCGACGAAGCCGGTGATCCGGCTGACGGTCGAGGCGATCGCCATCCGCCCGCTCGAGCGGGCCAGCGAAGCGCCGGCCCCCTCGCTGCGACCGGCCGAAACCGGCGACGCGGGTGGCCTCGCGACGATCTGGGTGGCGAACTCGTCGTACGGCCGCCGGGAGACGTCGAGGTCGCGGGTCGGCCAGTGGTGGCCGCGCAAGTCACTGGGGAGGAAGATCGTCGCTTCCTCGTCCCCCGGCTTCGTGGCCGGGGGGTCCTGATCCGCCATGGCACCACACTGCCAGGTCAGGGCCCTGAGCGGGGACGGCGGTGGTCACCGAACGTGCGAGCGAACAGCGCGACGCTCAGTGACGGCGGCTCCGGGCTCAGGCGGCGAGGGTGATCTCCAGCGCGGCCCGCCCGGCCTCGGTCAGTTCGGCCGGGACGCGCCCGACGGCGCCGTCGGCGGCAGGGCGGACATAGCCGCCGTGGGCCAGCGCGTGCGCGGTCATCTGATCGCAACAGGCGAAACCGTCTACGAAGAGGTCCGGTTCGCAGCTGCACGACATCTCAGCACGCCCGGCTGCCACCGCCCTCAGCATCGCCATCGCGCGGTGGGTGAGCTCGACTCCTGAACCGGACACCGGACTGCCTTTCTGCTTCGTGAACCTGCTACTACGAGTCATCGTCCATTGGGCCAATTGTGTTAGCTACAGCACTAGGACGTTTACTAGACCTTGGCGGTTCCGGCCAGTCGGCGGAGCGGGCCTCGAGCGCGGTCAACGGGCCGGAAAGTGGCCTGGACCAGTGCGTCAGTGCCGCCAGGTCAGCTCGCGGCTTCAGCCATGCGGAGTTCGAGGGTCTGCGCCCACTCGCGGACGATCTGACGCCGCCGCCGGGTGTCGTCGGTCAGCAGGTTCGCCAGGCCCAGGCCGCGGGCGAGGTCGAGCGTGGCCTGGACCAGCTCGCGCACCCCCGGCCGGGACTCGTCGACGCCCAGCAGCTCGACGGTCACCCGGTGCGCCTCACGGCCGACCCGGGCCTCCAAGGGCACCAGGACGTCCCGGAGCGCCTCGTCCGTGGCCGCGACCGCCCAGAGCTGCAACGCGGCCCGGAACAGCGGTCCGGTGTACAGGTTCAGCACCATCTCGACGACCCGCTCGATGCGCGACGACCCGCTGGGCAGGTCCGCGGCCTGCGCGCGCAGTTCGTCGATCTGGGCCTCACCCAGGAGGTCCACCGCCGCCGCGACCAGGTCTTCCCGCGTCGGGAAGTGGTGCTGCGCGGCACCCCGGGAGACGCCCGCGCGTTCGGCGATCACGGCGACCGTGACCCCGTGCCAGCCGCGCTCGCCGAAGCTGTCGAGCGCGGCCTCGATGAGCCGCCGCCGGGTGGTGCGGCTGCGTTCCTGCTGCGGTTCGCGGAGCATCGGCTACGCCGGGTCGACCCAGAAGTCGAGCTGGAGGTCGTCCTCGGAGCCCCCGATCCGGTACTTCGCGAAGTCGGTGACCCCTTCGGCGCGCAGGACCTCGTCGTCGAGGAAGAAGTTCCCGGTCGCCTCGCGGCTCGGCTTGGTGAGGATCGCGTACGCGGCGTCGGCCATGATCTCCGGCGTACGGCTGCGGTCGGCCAGCTCGGCGCCGACGACGTTGCGGATCGCCGCCGTGTCGATCGTCGTGCGCGGCCAGAGCGAGTTGACGGCGACGCCGTCTTCGCGAAGTTCCGCGGCGAGACCGACGGTCACCAGGCTCATCGAGTACTTCGCGATGCTGTAGGCGAGGTGGCCGGCGGTGAACCACTTCTCGTCGAGGCTGATCGGCGGCGACAGCGTCAGGATGTGCGCGTTCGCCGAGGCCCGCAGGTGCGGGATGGCCAGCTTGGACAGCAGGAACGTGCCGCGCGCGTTGATGTCCTGCATCAGGTCGTAGCGCTTCATGCTGACCTGCTCGGTCGGCGTCAGGTCGATCGCGCTGGCGTTGTTCACGACGATGTCGATGCCGCCGAACTGCTCCACGGTCTTCGCCACGGCCGCCGCGACCCCGTCGTCGTCCCGGACGTCGCCGAGGATCGGCAGCGCGTGCCCGCCGGCCTTCTCGATGGCCTCCGCGGCCGTGTGGATCGTGCCGGGCAGCTTCGGGTGCGGTTCGGCGGTCTTGGCGAGCAGCGCGACGTTGGCACCGTCGGCTGCGGCGCGGATGGCGATCGCCTCGCCGATGCCGCGGCTGCCGCCCGACATGATGATGGTCTTGCCGTCCAAAGTAGACATGGCGCCCTCCTAGTAGGACTTGGGCAGGCCGAGGCTGTGCTGGCCGACGAAGTTGAGCACCATCTCGCGGCTGACCGGGGCGATCCGGCCCAGCCGGACGGCGGTGACCAGCGTGCCGAGGCCGTACTCGGTGGCCAGGCCGTTGCCGCCGTGGGTCTGCACGGCCTGGTCGGTGGCGCGGATGGCGACCTCGGCGGCGGCGTACTTGGCCATGTTGGCCGACTCCCCCGCGCCGAAGTCGTCGCCCGAGTCGTAGAGCGAGGCGGCCTTCTGGGTCATCAGCTTGGCCAGTTCCAGCTCGATCTTGATCTCCGACAGTGGGTGCGCGAGGCCCTGGTGGGCACCGATCGGCGTGCCCCAGACCTGCCGCTGGTTCGCGTAGGAGACGGCCTTGGCCAGCGCGTACCGGGCGATGCCGAGGGAGAACGACGCGCCCATGATGCGTTCCGGGTTGAGGCCGGCGAACAGCTGCGCGATCGCCGCGTCCTCCTCGCCGACGAGCGCCTCGGCCGGGAGCTTGACGTCGTCGAGGAACAGCGAGAACTGGTTCTCCGGCGCGACGATGTCCATCGGGATCACGGTGTACTCGAACCCGGCCGTGCCCGTCGGGAGGATGAACAGCGCGGGCTTGAGCCGGCCGGTCTTCGAGTCCTCCATCCGGCCGACGACGAGCACCGCGTCCGCCTCGTCGACGCCGGAGATGTAGACCTTGCGTCCACTGAGGACCCAGCCGTCGCCGTCGCGCTTGGCGGTGGTGGTGATCTTGTGCGAGTTCGACCCGGCGTCCGGCTCGGTGATGGCGAAGACCATCCGCTTGCTGCCGTCGGCGATGCCCGGCAGCCACTGCTTCTTCTGCTCTTCGGTGCCGAAACGCGAGATCACGGTGCCGCAGATCGCCGGCGAGACGACCATGAGCAGCAACGGCGAGCCCGCGGCGGCCAGCTCTTCGAGCACCGCGGCGAGGTCGGCGATGCCCGCGCCCCCGCCGCCGTACTCCTCGGGGATGTTGACGCCGAGGTAGCCCAGGCGGCCGGCCTCGTCCCACAGCTCGTGGGTCTTCTCGCCGGCGCGGGCCTTCTTGGCGTAGTACTCGTGGCCGTACTTGGTGCCCAGCTCGGCGACGGCCTTGCGGAGCGCGATCCGCTCCTCGGGCTCGATGAAGTTCATCGCGTTCATGCTTCTTCTCCTACCACCGCAAGGATCGTGCCCACTTCGACCTGCTGTCCCACTGTCACCGGCAGCTCCGTCACCACGCCGTCCGCGGGCGCCGCAATCCGGTGTTCCATCTTCATCGCTTCGAGCCACAGCAGCGGATCGCCCGCCTTGACCGGATCCCCGGCCTGCACGGCGAGCCGGACGACGGTGCCCGGCATCGGCGCCACCAGCGAGCCCGCCGCCAGCGCCGCGTCCGGGTCGGCGAACCGCGGTGCCGCCGTCAGCGCGACCGAACCGAGCGCAGAGTCCACATAGGACACGCCGTCGTGCCGGGCGACGCCGAAGGTGCGCCGCACGCCGGCGACGTCCAGGACGACCCGGCCGGGCTCGGCGCCGACCAGCTCGGCGTCGTATCCCACGGCGCGCAGCCCGTCCCGGCCGAGCGTGTAGACGACCTCGTACTCGCGGTCGCCGATCGAGAAGACCTTGCGCTGCCCGGCGGAACGGACGTTGCGCCAGCCACTCGGCAACCGCCCCTGTGTCGTCGCCGACGCCCGGTTCGTCGCGGCTTCCGCCAGCGCGGCGGCCAACGCGGACAGGCGCTCGGTGTCCACAGTGGCCAATGGCGCGGCCAGCGTGTCGAGGCCGTGCCGATCGAAGAACGCCGTGTCGGTCTCCCCGGCCAGGAAGGCGTCGTGCCGCAGGATGGTGACCAGCAGGTCGCGGTTGGTGACGACGCCGTGGATCTTCGTCGCCGCCAGGGCCTTGGCGAGCCGTCGCGCGGCCTCGGCGCGGGTCGGCGCCCAGGTGATCACCTTGGCCAGCATCGGGTCGTAGTGGACGCCGACGACCGAGCCGCTGATGAACCCGGAATCCAGCCGCAGCCCTGGTCCGTGGGTGAAGGAACGGTCCACATCGGGCACGTCGAACGTGTGCAGCGTGCCGCTCTGCGGCTGCCAGTTCGCGGCCGGGTCCTCGGCGTAGAGCCGGACCTCGATGGAGTGCCCGACGGTCGGCGGCGGATCGGCGGGCAGCCGTTCCCCGTCGGCGACGCGCAGCTGCAGCGCCACCAGGTCCAGGCCCGTGACGTTCTCGGTGACCGGGTGCTCGACCTGCAGCCGGGTGTTCATCTCCAGGAAGTAGAACCGCCCGTCCGGCCCGGCGAGGAACTCGACGGTGCCCGCGCCGACGTAGTCGATCGCCTGGGCCGCCTTGCGCGCGGCGTCGAACAGCTCCGCGCGCAGGGCGTCGTCGACGAACGGCGACGGCGCTTCCTCGACGACCTTCTGGTGCCGGCGCTGGATCGAGCACTCCCGCTCCCCCACCGCCCACACCGTGCCGTGCCGGTCGGCCATGACCTGGACCTCGATGTGCCGCCCGGTCTCCAGGTACCGCTCGCAGAACACGGTCGGGTCGCCGAACGCGGACGCGGCCTCCGCGCTCGCGCCTTCCACGGCCTCGGCCAGCTCGTCGAGGGAGCGGACCACGCGCATCCCGCGGCCACCACCCCCGGCGGACGCCTTGACCAGCAACGGAAGATCCGCGTCGGTCACCGAAGCCGGGTCCAGTTCGGACAGCACGGGCACACCCGCGGCGGCCATCAGCCGCTTGGACTCCACCTTGGAGCCCATGGTCTCGATGGCCTCCGGCGGCGGCCCGACCCAGGTCAGCCCGGCGTCGAGCACGGCGCGGGCGAACGCGGCGTTCTCGGACAGGAAGCCGTAACCAGGGTGGACGGCGTCGGCGCCGGTGTCCGCGGCGGCCTTGACCAGCAGCTCGGCGCGCAGGTACGTCTCGGACGGCGCGTTGCCGGGCAGCCGGACGGCCGCGTCGGCTTCCAGCGCGTGGGGTGCGGCGGCATCGGCGTCGGAGAACACGGCGACCGTGCCGATCCCGGCGTCGCGACAGCTGCGGAAGACGCGGCGGGCGATCTCGCCGCGGTTGGCGACCAGCAGGTTCTGGATCATCGCTCACTCACATCCGGAAGACGCCGAAGCCTTCGGCGCCCTTCACTGGTCCATTGTGGATCGCGGACAGGCTCAGCCCCAGCACGGTGCGGGTGTCGCGCGGGTCGATGATGCCGTCGTCGTAGAGCATGCCGGAGAGGAACATCGGCATCGACTCGGCTTCGATCTGGCCTTCCACCATGGCGCGCATGGCCTTGTCGTTCTCCTCGCTGTACACCTGGCCACGCGCCTCGGTGGCCGCGCGGGCCACGATGGACAGCACGCCGGCCAGCTGCGCCGGGCCCATCACCGCGGACTTCGCACTCGGCCAGGCGAACAGGAAGCGGGGGTCGTAGGCCCGGCCGCACATCCCGTAGTGCCCGGCGCCGTAGGACGCTCCCATGAGGACGGACAGGTGCGGCACCTTCGAGTTCGACACGGCGTTGATCATCATCGCGCCGTGCTTGATGATGCCGCTCTGCTCGTACTCCTTGCCGACCATGTAGCCGGTGGTGTTGTGCAGGAAGACCAGCGGCGTGTGGATCTGGTTGGCCAGCTGGATGAACTGCGCGGCCTTCTGCGACTCCTCGCCGAACAGCACGCCCTGCGCGTTGGCCAGCACGCCGACCGGGTAGCCGTGGATGTTCGCCCAGCCCGTCACCAGGCTCGGCCCGTAGAGCGGCTTGAACTCGTCGAAGTCGGAGCCGTCGACGACGCGGGCGATCACCTCGCGCGGGTCGAACGGCACCTTCAGGTCGGTCGGCACGATGCCGAGCAGGTCCTCGGCGTCGTACACCGGCTCGGCGTACTCCGGCTTCGGCGTCGGCCCCTGCTTGGTCCAGTTGAGCCGCTTGATGATGCTGCGGCCCAGGCGGATCGCGTCCTGCTCGTCGACAGCGAGGTAGTCGGCCAGGCCCGAGGTCCGCGCGTGCATCTCGGCGCCGCCTAGCGACTCGTCGTCGGACTCCTCACCGGTGGCCATCTTGACCAGCGGCGGGCCGCCGAGGAACACCTTCGCGCGTTCCTTGACCATCACGACGTAGTCCGACATGCCCGGCAGGTACGCGCCGCCGGCGGTCGAGTTGCCAAACACCAGCGCGACCGTCGGGCAGCCCGCGGCCGAGGCGCGCGTGATGTCCCGGAAGATCCGGCCGCCCGGGATGAAGATCTCCTTCTGCGTCGGCAGGTCCGCACCGCCGGACTCGACGAGGTTGATCGTCGGCAGCCGGTTCTGCGCGGCGATGTCCGCCGCCCGGTAGGACTTCTTGGCCGTCCACGGGTTGCTCGCGCCGCCCTTGACCGTCGGGTCGCTGGCCGAGACCAGGCACTCGACGCCTTCGACCACACCGATGCCGGTGACGAGACTGGCGCCGACGCGGTAGTCGCTGCCCCACGCGGCCAGCGGCGAGAGCTCCAGGAACGGCGAGTCCTCGTCGAGCAGCAGCTCGATCCGCTCGCGGGCGAGCAGCTTGCCGCGCTTGCGGTGCCGTTCGACGTACTTGTCACCGCCGCCGGCCACGGCCTTGGCCTGCTCGGTGTCGATCTCGGCGAGCTTCTCCAGCATCGCCTCGCGGTTGGCGCCGAACTCGGCGGCCCGCGTGTCCACTGTGGACCTCAGGGTGGTCATGAGGTGTATCCCAATCGCTTCGCGGCCAAGCCGGTGAGGATCTCGTTGGTGCCGCCGCCGATGCCGAGGATCCGGACGTCGCGGTAGTGCCGCTCCACCTCGGCCTCGCGCATGTAGCCGAGCCCGCCGTGCAGCTGGACGGCCTCGTTGACCACCCACTCGGCGGCCTCGACGGCGGTGTTCTTGGCGAAACAGGCCTCGGCGATGACCTCTTCACCCGACACGTGCCGGATCGCGGTCTGCCGGGCGTAGGTGCGCGCGACGTCGGTCTTGCGCGCCATCTCGGTGAGCTTGTGCTGCACGAGCTGCCGCGAGATCAGCGGCCGGCCGAACGTCTCGCGCAGCCGGCACCAGTCGAGCGTCAGGTCGAGCGCGCGCTGGGCGTGCGCATACGCCTGCACCGCAAGGGAAAGCCGTTCGGTGACGAACTGGGTGGCCACCTGGGCGAACCCGCTGTTCTCGGCGCCGACGAGGTTCTCGACCGGCACCCGGACGTCCACGTAGGACAGTTCGGCGGTGTCGGAGCAGAGCCAGCCCATCTTCTCGAGCTTGCGCGACACGGTGAACCCGGGCGTGCCGCGCTCGACGACGATCAGTGACAACCCGTGAGCACCCTCGCCGCCGGTCCGCACGACGGTCGTCACGAAGTCGGCGCGGCAGCCGGACGTGATGTACGTCTTGGCGCCGTTGATGACGTACTCGTCGCCCTCGCGGACGGCGGTGGTCCGGATCCCGGCGACGTCGGAGCCGCCGTCCGGCTCGGTGACGGCCAGCGAGCCGATCTTGTCCCCGGCCAGGGTCGGGCGCACCCAGCGCTCGATCTGCACGGGGTCGTTCGCCTCGGCGATGTGCGGGACAGCGATGCCGCAGGTGAACAGCGACGCGAACAGCCCGCCGGACCCGCCGGCGTAGTGCATCTCCTCGGCGACGACGAGCGCGTCGAGGTAGTTGCCGTCCCCGCCGCCGATCTCCTCGGGGAACGCGACGCCGAGCAGGCCCAGGTCGCCGGCCGTGCGGTGCAGGTCACGCGGCAGCTCACCGGCGCGTTCCCAGTCGTCGAGGTGCGGCAGGACCTCCTGCTCGACGAACCGGCGCACGGTCTTGCGCAGCTCGGCCCGCTCGGGCGTCCTAAAAGGATCGGTCACAGGAGCACCTCGGGGATGTCGATTTCGCGGGACCGCAGCCACTCGCCGAAGGCCTTGGCCTGCGGGTCGAACCGGGCCTGCGACGCGACGCCCTGCCCGAGGATGCCTTCGACGACGAAGTTCACCGCCCGCAGGTTCGGCAGCAGGTGGCGCGTCACCGGCAGGTCGGCGGTCTCGGGCAGCAGCAGCTTGAACTCGGCGACGGTCAGCCGGTGCACGAGCCACCGCCAGGCCTCGTCGGACCGCACCCAGACGCCGAGGTTGGCGTTGCCGCCCTTGTCGCCGCTGCGCGCGCCGATGACGCTGCCGAGCGGCGCCCGCCGCACCGGCCCGTGGTCGAGCGGTTCGGGCAGCTCGGGATCGTCCACATCGGACAGTTCCACAGTGGACGCCGAAGGCGCTATGTCGACCCGCATCCCGTCCGGCAGCACGGCGACGTGCGGCACCTTCCCGGCGTCCACGTAGGCCGCCGTGTAGACGCCGTACGGCGAGGCGTCCGACGGCGGGGCGGTGACGTGGAAGCCGGGGTAGCTGGCCAGCGCTAGCTCGACCGCGGCGCTCGTGAACGCGCGGCCGGCGACCTTCGGATCCGCGTCCTTGACGGCGACGTGCAGCAGCGCGCTCGCGGTCTGCTCGGTGTCGGCGTCGACGTGGTCGGTCCGCGCCAGCGTCCATTTGACGTCGGCGGGCGGCCGGTCCTTCAGCGCGCCTTCGAGCTGTTCCTTCACCAGCGCGGCTTTCGCGTCGATGTCGAGTCCGGTGAGGACGAACGTCGTCTCGTTGCGGAACCCGCCGAGCTTGTTCAGCGCGACCTTGAGCGTCGGCGGCGGCGCCTCGCCGCGGACGCCGGAGATCCGCACGCGGTCGGGTCCGTCCTGGCTCACCGAGAGCGTGTCGAACCGCGTGGTGACGTCCGGGCCGGCGTAGCGGGCGCCGGTGATCTCGTAGAGCAGCTGGGCGGTGACCGTGCCGGTGGTCACCACGCCGCCGGTGCCCGGGTGCTTGGTGATCACGCTGGAGCCGTCGGCCTCGATCTCGGCGATCGGGAAGCCCGGCAGGCCCAGGGCGTGCTCGGTGAAGAAGGCGTAGTTGCCGCCGGTGGCCTGGGCGCCGCACTCGATGACGTGCCCGGCGGCGACGGCGCCGGCGAGCGCGTCGTAGTCGTCACGGCCCCAGCCGAAGTGCGCGGCGGCCGGCCCGACGATCACCGAGGCGTCGGTGACGCGCCCGGTGACGACGACGTCGGCGCCCGCGTTCAGGCACTCCGCGATGCCCCACGCGCCGAGATAAGCGTTGGCCGTCAGGGGTTTCCCGAGATCCAGCTCGTCGGCGCGGGCGACCAGGTCGTCGCCTTCGACGTGCGCGATCTTGACGTCGACACCGAGCTTGTCGGCCAGCTCGCGCAGCGCGCCGGCCAGCCCGGCGGGGTTGAGCCCGCCCGCGTTGGCCACGATCTTGACGCCGTTTTCCTTCGCCAGCTCGAGGTTCTCCTCCATCTGACGGAGGAACGTCTTGGCGTACCCGCGGTTCGCGTCCTTCAGCCGGTCGCGGCCGAGGATGAGCATGGTCAGCTCGGCCAGGTAGTCGCCGGTCAGGACGTCCAAGGGCCCGCCGGTGAGCATCTCGCGCACGGCGGAGAAGCGGTCGCCGTAGAACCCGGACGCGTTCCCGATCCGCAGCGCGGTCATGCGAACTGCCCCGCTTCCCGACCCGACCCCGGAGGCCCGGCAAACGCTTGCGCGACGGTCAGCCACTCCTCGACGTCGGGGCCCTGCGCCACGAGGTCGGTGTCGGCCGGGTGCCGCCGCTGGGTGACGACCAGGCAGAAGTCCACGGCGCTGCCGGTGAGCCGCTGCTCGGCGTCCTCGGGCCCGAACGTCCAGGTGGTGCCGTCCGGCGCGGCCAGCTCGACCCGGAACTCCTCGGTCGGCGGGGCGAGCGAGTTGAGCAGGTAGGCGAAGTCGCGGGTCCGCGTGCCGAAGCGGGCGATGTGCCAGAGCCGCGCGGTGGGCTCGCGGCGCAGGCCGAGCGCGTCGTAGACGTCCTGGCCGTGCGCCCAGGTCTCCATCAGCCGCGCGGTCACCATCGAGGCCGCGCTCATCGGCGGGCCGTACCAGGGCAGCTTCTGCCCGTCCGGCACCGCGGCGAGGGCCTCGGCCAGCCGCGCCCGCCCGGCGCGCCAGCGGTCGAGCAGCTCCTCCGGTGACAGGTCGGCGCCTTCGGCCGCGGCTTCGTCGACGTAGTGCTCGCCGACGGTGAGCAGGCTTTCGACCTCGGCCTGCCAGTCCTCCGGATGGGCCGTGGCGATCAGGGCCTTCCCGTCGGTCCAGGTCAGGTGCACGATCTGGTGCGCGACGGTCCACCCCTCCGCCGGCGTCGCGCGCGCCCAGCCGGACGCGGGCAGGTCCGCCACCACGTCGTCGAGTGTCCGTGATTCCGCGTCGAGATCCCCGAGGATCACGCCGAGGTCCGCCATCGCCGCCTCCTTGCGTACTGCCGCCCAGCGTGGCACCGGCCTCGATAAAAATCAAGCACGCCTGATTGTTTCACCCCGGACGCTGCGGAGACACTATTGACATCTTGCCAGTAGTGTCGGTCTGCCTTAGTTTCATCGCCATGGCCGAGACCACCTACGCCGTCGCGGACCGGATCGCCACGGTGACGCTGAACCGCCCCGAGGCGCGCAACGGCTACACGATCCGGATGGCCGACGAGCTCGGCGCGGCGATGGACCGCGCCGACCGCGACGAGGACGTCCGCGTGGTGGTGCTGACCGGCGCGGGCCCGGACTTCTGCGTCGGCGCCGACCTGTCCCAGGGCGGTTTCGACTTCGACCCGGCGACCGGGCCGGACGCGGCGTGGCAGGAACCCGCCGGCCGCTGCTCGAAGCGGATCTTCACGATGAACAAGCCGGTGATCGCGGCGCTGCAGGGTGCGGCCGTCGGCGCCGGCAGCACGATCACGCTCCCCTGCGACTACCGGCTCGCCTCCGAGGACTCGCGGTTCGGCTTCGTCTTCACCCGCCGCGGCATCTACCCCGAAGGCGCGTCGGCCTGGTTCCTCCCCCGGCTCGTCGGCATGGGCACCGCACTCGACTGGATGATCAGCGGCCGCGTCTTCCCCGCCGCCGAGGCCCTCGCGAAAGGCTTGGTGCACAAGGTTTTCCCGACCGGGACGGTGCTCGACGAGGCGTACGAGCTGGCCCGCGAGCTGATCGCGAACACCGCGCCGGTGTCCGTCGCGGTCACCCGGCAGCTGCTCTACCGGATGGCGAGCGCCGACTCGCCGTTCCCGGTGCACGAACTGGACTCGCGGCTGATCGGCGGCCTGGGCACGAACGCGGACGCCGTCGAAGGGGTCATGTCGTTCCTGCAGAAACGGCCGCCGTCGTGGGGCCTGCGCGTCGACAAGGACCTGCCTGACTACCTCCCCTGGCTGGACGCATGACCGCCTACCCGCCGCAGCCCTGGCACCTCGTCGCGGACGCGCGCGTGTCGATCTGGCGCGTCCCGGTGGCGGACCTGCCCGCGGTGCCCGCCGAGCCGCTGGTGATCGCCGGGCACGCGTCCGTGTTCACGGCGTGGATCGACTACACGCCACCCGGCCGGCTCGCCTACCACGAGCTGCTGGCGGCGGTGGCGGTCAAGGGGCGCCGGGTGTCGTGCTCGATCACCGAGATCTGGGTCGACAGCGAGGTCTCCCTCCACGGCGGCCGCGATCTGTGGGCAATCCCGAAGGACCTGGCCACGCTGGACTTCACGAGCGGCCGCACCTTCACGGCCACGGCGGCCACCGCGGACGACTGGATAGCGACGGCGGCGTTCAAGGGCCGCGCCGGCTTGCCGGTGCGGCTGCCGACGTCGTTCGACGTCGTCCAGGAGCGAGACGGTCTCCTGCGGACGCCGGTCGGCGCGAAGGTCCGCCCGCGTCCGGCGTCGGCGGACTGGAGCTTCAACCCGACCGGACCGCTGGGCTACCTCGCTTCGCGACGCCCGGTGACGAGCCTCGAACTCCCCGCGTCCGAATTGCGCTTCGGCTCCTGACCGTCTTCCGGCGTGCCCTCTCGCGCCACCCGATCAAGCTCAGCCGGGCCACCGTCCCACGTTCCGCCCGGCCGAGCGGCGTGTCGGGCGCTCCAGGCCGCCCCGGTCGAGGCTCGAACCGGCCTCCGAACTCCCTGTTCCGGGGCCTGAGCAGCACCTCTCGGTGACCGCGTAACCCGCGAGGGTGAGACCGCGACACGCCACCCATTGGGGCACGTGCAGCCTCCAACCCCTACATGTAGTCTCTGTGGACCGGCAACGCCCAGCGACGGGGAGACCGCTGCAGAGTACTGCCGGGCAGCTTCGAAGAACTTGCAGCACATGGCCTCATGAGACCCTGTGGCGATCCAACGCGTCCAAATTTGGAGACACGCATGTCAGTCGAAACCGGTCAGCGGCCGCCCGCCGCCGCCGACTCCAGCCCCACCGCGATCCGGGTCATCCGGCGGGACGGCAGCGTGTCGCCGTTCGACGCCGGGAAGATCTCGGTCGCGCTGACGAAGGCGTTCCTCGCGGTCGAGGGCGGCGACGCCGCCGCGTCCTCCCGCGTGCACCACGTCGTCGCCGAGCTCACCGAGCAGGTCGAGACCACCCTGCTGCGCCACGCCGGTCCCGAGACCGCGCTGCACATCGAGCAGATCCAGGACATCGTCGAGCTCGCGCTGATGCGCGGCGAGCACCACAAGGTCGCCCGCGCCTACGTCCTCTACCGCGAGGAGCACAGCAAGGCCCGCAAGGCGACCGAGCCCACGACGCCCGCCGAGGCCACGCTGAGCGTCAAGGGCGTCGACGGCGTGCTGCGTCCGCTCGACTGGGCCCGCGTGTCCCACGTCGTGGGCGAGGCCGTCGCCGGGCTCGACGACGTCACCGCCGAGCCGGTGCTGGCCGAGGCCAAGCGCAACCTCTACGACGGCATCAGCGCCGACGAGCTCGCCCTGGCCCAGATCATGGCCGCCCGCGTGCTGGTCGAGCAGGAGCCGAACTACTCCTACGTCAGCGCCCGGCTGCTGCTGGACAAGCTGCGCGGCGAGGCCCTGAGCTACCTCGCGAAGAAGCCGCGTCTGGCCAGCCAGGACGAGATGGCCGGCGAGTACCCCGCGTACTTCCGCGACTACCTGCGCCGCGCGGTCGAGCTGGAGCTGGTCGACGGCGAGCTGCTCTCCTTCGACCTGGACAAGATCACCGCGGCCATCGAGGCCAAGCGTGACCTCGACTTCGGCTTCCTCGGCCTGCAGACGCTGTACGACCGGTACTTCCAGCACCACAACGGCGTCCGCTTCGAGCTGCCGCAGGCGTTCTTCATGCGCGTCGCGATGGGCCTGGCGATCCGCGAGGACGACCGCGAAGCCCGCGCCATCGAGTTCTACGAGCTGCTCTCGACGTTCCACTTCATGGCCTCGACGCCGACGCTGTTCAACTCGGGCACCACCCGCGCGCAGCTGTCGTCCTGCTTCCTCACCACGGTGGACGACGACCTGGACTCGATCTTCCAGGCGTACAAGAACAACGCGCTGCTGGCTAAGTACTCGGGCGGCCTCGGCAACGACTGGACCCCGGTCCGCGGCCTCGGCGCGCACATCAAGGGCACCAACGGCCAGTCCCAGGGCGTCGTGCCGTTCCTCAAGATCGCCAACGACACCGCCGTCGCGGTGAACCAGGGCGGCAAGCGCAAGGGCGCGGCCTGCGCGTACCTCGAGACCTGGCACGTGGACATCGAGGAGTTCCTCGACCTGCGCAAGAACACCGGTGACGACCGCCGCCGCACGCACGACATGAACACGGCCAACTGGGTGCCGGACGAGTTCCTGCGCCGCGTCGAGGCCGACGCGCAGTGGACGCTGTTCTCGCCGAACGAGACCCCGGACCTGCACGACCTCTACGGCAACGCGTTCTCGCAGCGCTACGCCGAGTACGAGGCGATGGCCGAGCGCGGCGAGATCAAGGTGTTCCGCAAGATCCGCGCGGTCGAGCTGTGGCGCCGGATGCTCACCATGCTGTTCGAGACCGGCCACCCGTGGATCACGTTCAAGGACCCGTGCAACCTGCGCTCGCCGCAGCAGCACGTCGGCGTCGTGCACTCGTCGAACCTGTGCACCGAGATCACGCTGAACACCAACAGCGAAGAGGTCGCGGTCTGCAACCTCGGTTCGGTCAACCTGCTCAAGCACGTCACCCCCGAGGGCCTGGACACCCAGCGCCTCGAGAAGACCGTGCGCACGGCCGTCCGCATGCTGGACAACGTGATCGACATCAACTTCTACACGATCCCGGAGGCGCGCCGCTCCAACCTGCGTCACCGCCCGGTCGGCCTGGGCATCATGGGCTTCCAGGACGCGCTGTTCGAGATCGGCGTCCCGTTCGCCTCCGCCGACGCCGTGAAGTTCGCCGACGTCTCCATGGAGCACCTCTCCTACTACGCGATCTCGGCCTCGACCGACCTCGCCGAGGAGCGCGGCCAGTACCAGTCGTTCGAGGGATCGCTGTGGAGCAAGGGCATCCTGCCGATCGACTCGCTGCAGCTGCTCATCGACGCCCGCCGCGGTGACGGCCTCGACGTCGACACCTCCACCACGCTCGACTGGGCGCCGCTGCGCGAGCGCGTCAAGACCGTCGGCATGCGCAACTCCAACGTGATGGCGATCGCGCCGACCGCGACGATCTCCAACATCTCGGGTGTCGGCCAGTCGATCGAGCCGCTGTTCCAGAACCTGTTCGTCAAGTCGAACATGTCCGGCGACTTCACCGTCGTCAACCCGCACCTGGTCCGCTCGCTCAAGGAGCGCGGGCTGTGGGACGAGGTCATGGTCAGCGACCTCAAGTACTTCGACGGCAGCCTCGGCAAGATCGACCGGGTGCCGGACGACCTGAAGGCGCTCTACGCCACGGCGTTCGAGATCGAGTCGAAGTGGATCGTCGACGCCGGTTCGGTGCGCCAGAAGTGGATCGACCAGGCGCAGTCGCTGAACCTGTACATCGCGGCGCCGAGCGGCCGCAAGCTCGACGAGCTGTACCGCTACGCGTGGCACAAGGGCCTCAAGACCACGTACTACCTGCGGGCGCAGTCCGCGACGCACGTGGAGAAGAGCACCCTGCGCGGCACCGACGGCAAGCTGAACGCCGTCTCGGCCGGCACGGCCGCCGCCACCGCGGCTCCCGCCGCTGCCCCGGCGGCTCCGGCGGCCACCCCGGCCCCGGCCCCGGCGCCCTCGCCGGCCGCGGCCGTCCCGGCGGTCCCGGTGACCGCCCCGGCCGCCAAGCCGGAGCCGAAGGAGCTGCCGAAGACGGACGTCGACTTCGTCACCACCGAAGGCGCCGCCTGCCGCATCGACGACCCCGACTGCGAAGCCTGCCAGTAAGGAACCCGAGAACATGACCAACGTGGAGACGACCGGCGTCACCGGCCTCGGTGAGATCGAGGTCGGGGCGGCCCGGATCAACGTCGACGACAAGCGCATGATCAACGCGCGCGCCGACGTCAACCAGCTGCTGCCGATGAAGTACCGGTGGGCGTGGGACAAGTACCTGGCCGGCTGCAACAACCACTGGATGCCGACCGAGGTCGCCATGCAGGCCGACATCGCGCTGTGGAAGTCGACCGACGGCCTCACCGAGGACGAGCGGCAGATGCTGAAGCGCAACCTCGGCTTCTTCGCGACCGCGGAGTCCTTGGTGGCCAACAACATCGTGCTCGCGGTGTACCGCCAGATCACCAACCCCGAGTGCCGCCAGTACCTGCTGCGCCAGGCGTTCGAGGAAGCCGTGCACACGCACACCTTCCAGTACATCTGCGAGAGCCTCGGCCTGGTCGAGGGCGAGCTGTTCAACATGTACCGCGAGGTTCCGTCCATTTCGGACAAGGACGCGTGGGCGCTGAAGTACACGCAGCACCTGGAGGACCCGGACTTCGAGACCGGGACGCCGGAAGCCGACACGGCGTTCCTGCGTGACCTCGTCGCGTTCTACGTGATCTTCGAGGGCATGTGGTTCTACACCGGCTTCGCGCAGATCCTCTCGCTCGGCCGCCGCAACAAGATGGTCGGCATCGCCGAGCAGTACCAGTACATCCTGCGCGACGAGTCGATCCACCTGAACTTCGGCATCGACTGCATCAACCAGATCAAGATCGAGAACCCGCACCTGTGGACCGAAGAGTTCCAGGAAGAGGTGCGCGGGATGCTGAAGGACGCTTGCGAGCTGGAGGTCGCGTACGCGCGTGACACCATGCCGCGCGGGATGCTCGGCCTGTCGGCGCAGCTGTGCGAGCAGTACATGCACTTCATCACCGACCGGCGCGCGCAGCAGATCGGCATCCAGCCGATCTTCGGCGAGACCGAGAACCCGTTCCCGTGGATGTCCGAGGCGATGGACCTGAAGAAGGAGAAGAACTTCTTCGAAACCCGCGTCATCGAGTACCAGTCGGGCGGCGCCCTCGACTGGGACTGAGTTCTCCGGCTAGGCTCGGCCACGCCACTGGTTCGCCAGGGCGTGGCCGAGCTTTGTTGTGCGTGAGGTCACACCCTGTCGAGGCAACAGGGAACCCGGTGTGAATCCGGGACTGCCCCGCAGCGGTGAGTGGGAACGAAAGCCGTCATGTAAGCACTGAGCGCGAGCTTGGGAAGCGACGGCCGGTAGGCACGAGCGGTACGCCCACGAGTCCGAAGACCTGCCCGTGGTGCGTGCGCCGACGGCGTGCGCGAGTCCGGGCCTCGTGGGATGGGCACGCACCGAAACGCTCGCCGCCGCGCGCGTCCGGACTCCTCGAACGAGCTCGCGAGGAGAGAGCTGTGACCGAAATCGGCACCACTGTGCTGGGCTACCCCCGGATCGGTCCGGACCGGGAGCTCAAACGCGCCCTCGAGCGCTTCTGGGCGGGCAAGAACGACGAAGCCGCACTGCTGGCCACCGGCCGTGAGCTGCGGGTTCAGACGTGGCAAGGACTGCGGGACGCGGGGCTGGACTCCGTCCCGTCCAACACGTTCTCGCACTACGACCAGGTGCTCGACACCGCCGAGCTGTTCGGCGCGCTGCCCGCGCGCTTCACCGGGCTCGGCCTGTCGAAGCTCGACACCTACTTCGCGGCCGCCCGCGGCGTCCAGGACGCCCCGGCGATGGAGATGACGAAGTGGTTCGACACGAACTACCACTACATCGTCCCCGAACTGGGCCCGGGCACGACGTTCGCGCTCACCGGCTCCAAGCCCCTGGACGAGTACCGCGAAGCCCGCGCCCTGGGCGTCGAAACGCGGCCCGTGCTGGTCGGGCCGGTGACGTTCCTGCTGCTGAGCAAGGGCGACGACGGATTCCGGCCGCTGGACCTGCTCGACGGCCTGCTCGACGCGTACGCCGACCTGCTGCGGCAGCTGCACGACGAGGGCGTCGAGTGGGTCCAGCTCGACGAGCCGGCGTTCGCCGGTGACCGCTCAGAAGACGAGCTGAACGCGCTCATCCGCGCCTACCACCGGCTGGGCAAGGAGACCGCGCGGCCGAAGCTGCTGGTCGCGGGCTACTTCGGCGGCCTGGGCCGCGGGCTCGGCGTGCTGGCCCGCTCCCCCATCGAGGCGCTCGCCGTCGACCTGGTCACTGATGAGTCCTTTGTGGACGCCGTCGCGGCCGAAGGGGCGTTGCGGGACAAGGAGGTCCTGGCCGGGGTCGTCGACGGCCGCAACGTCTGGCGCACCGACCCGCAGAAGGCGCTGAGCCGGGCCGCGACCCTGCTCGGCGCGGCGGCGAAGGTCAGCGTCTCGACGTCGTGCTCGCTGCTGCACGTCCCCTACGACGTCGCACGGGAGGACCTCGACCCGCGGCTCAAGGGCTGGCTCGCCTTCGCGAAGCAGAAGGTCGACGAGGTCGTCCTGCTCGGGAAGGCGCTCGCGGGCGAGGACGTCGACCTGACGGCGGCGCGGCACGTCGTCGCCGATCGCGCGTCGGCGGCCGAGCTGGCCGACGACAAGGTGCGCGCGCGGCTCGCGGACCTGCGGCCCGAGCACACCGTCCGCGCGCCGTACGCCACACGGGCCGCGGCGCAGCAGGCGGCGCTGAACCTGCCGCCGCTGCCGAGCACGACCATCGGGTCGTTCCCGCAGACCGTGGAGGTGCGCAAGGCGCGGGCCGCGCACAAGGCCGGCGCGCTCGACGACGCCGGGTACGACGACGCGATGCGCGCCGAGGTCGAGCGGGTCGTCCGGCTGCAGGAGGAGCTGGGCCTCGACGTGCTGGTGCACGGCGAGCCCGAGCGCAACGACATGGTGCAGTACTTCGCCGAGCGGCTGGCCGGGTTCGCCGCGACCGACCACGGCTGGGTGCAGTCCTACGGCTCCCGCTGCGTCCGGCCGCCGATCCTCTACGGCGACGTCTCGCGCCCGGTGCCGATGACCGTGGCGTGGGCCCGCTACGCCCAGGGCCTGACGCCGAAGCCGGTCAAGGGCATGCTGACCGGGCCGGTGACGATCCTGGCGTGGTCGTTCGTGCGCGACGACCAGCCGCTGGGCGACACCGCCCGGCAGGTCGCCCTGGCCATCCGCGACGAGGTCCACGACCTCGAAGCGGCGGGCATCCAGGTCATCCAGGTCGACGAGCCGGCCCTGCGGGAGCTGCTGCCGCTGCGTTCCCGCGACCACCAGGCGTACTTCGACTGGGCGGTGTCGTCGTTCCGGCTGGCGACGTCCGGGATCGCCGACGCGACGCAGATCCACACGCACATGTGCTACTCGGAGTTCGGCGAGGTGCTGCCGGCGATCGACGCGCTCGACGCCGACGTCACCAGCATCGAGGCGGCCCGCTCGAAGATGGAGGTGCTCGCCGACCTGACGGCGGCCGGCTTCGGCCGCGGCGTCGGGCCTGGGGTGTACGACATCCACTCGCCGCGCGTGCCGTCCCCGGCCGAGGTGGCCGGCCTGCTGCGGACGGCGACGGGCGCGGTGCCGGCGTCGCGGGTGTGGGTCAACCCGGACTGCGGCCTGAAGACCCGCGGCTACGCGGAGGTCGAGCCGGCGCTGCGCAACCTGGTCGAAGCGGCCCGGCAGGTGCGCACCGAGCTGGGCTGAGGCTCGGCGCGGGCCGCCGCCCCCGTCATCCAGTTTACCGGCGGGGTCCGACAGAACCGCGGCTCCAAAGCCGTGAAGGACTCCTTACCGGCTCTTAGCGCCGGTAAGGAGGCCTTCACGGCTCACCCGAAAAGACTGTTGTCAGGTGGTCAACAAGGGTGCATCGTGTGAGGGGTAGCCGATCTCGACGGGGAGATGGTCACCTTGACGCGCACTGTGGGCCGGGCCGCCGAAACGTTGCGTGAGCGCGTGCCCCCGCTGACCTCGCTGCCCCTCCCCCGCGCCGTCGACCAGCGGTGGCTGCGGTCGCGCTGGCCCGTGCAGGAGCTCGCGACGCCGCCCGCCGGCAGCGGCCTCAAGCCCGTGCTCGGCGACGAAGGCCCGCCCGTGGTCGGGCACATGCTCGAGATGATGCGCTTCGGCCCCGCGTTCGGCCTCCGCCGCCACGAGCTCTACGGCCCGGTGTCGTGGACCGGCGGGTTCGGCCGTCGGATCGTCGCGCTGTCCGGGCCGGAGGCGACGCAGATCGCGCTCGTCAACAAGGACAAGACGTTCTCGCAGGAGGGCTGGAAGTTCTTCATCGAGCGGTTCTTCGAGCGCGGCCTGATGCTGATGGACTTCGGCGAGCACCACCTGCACCGCCGGATCATGCAGGAGGCCTTCACCCGGGCGCGGCTCACCGGCTACGTCAACGAGATGGGCCCGGCTCTGCGCGAAGGCGTCGCGACCTGGGGAACGAGCGAGCGGCCGCGGCTGTACTGGTCGCTCAAGCAGCTGACCCTCGACGTCGCGACGCGCGTGTTCATGGGCATGCGCAGCGGCGCCGACTCGCACCGGATCAACCGCGCGTTCGTCAGCTCCGTGCGGGCCGGCACCGCGCTGGTGCGCGTCCCGGTGCCCGGCGGCCGCTGGTCGGCCGGGCTGCACGGGCGGAAGGTCCTGGAGCGCTACTTCGGCGAGACCCTGCCCGCCAAGCGGGCCGCCGACGGCGACGACCTGTTCGCCGCGCTCTGCCACGCCACCACCGAGGACGGCGACCGGTTCTCCGACACCGACATCGTCAACCACATGATCTTCCTGATGATGGCCGCGCACGACACGACGACCATCACCAGCAGCGCCATGGCCTACTACCTCGCCAAGCACCCGGAGTGGCAGGAGCGGGCGCGCGCGGAGTCGCTGGCGCTGGGCGACGACGTCCTCGACATCGACGCCATCGACCGGCTGGAGACGCTCGACCTGGTGATGAAGGAGGCGCTGCGGCTCGTCGCGCCGGTGCCGTCGCTGACCCGCCAGACCGTCAAGGACACCGAGGTCCTCGGGCACTACATCCCGGAGGGCACGCTCGTCGGCGTCTCGCCGACGGTGAACCACTTCGACCCCGGGTGCTGGACCGACCCGTTCCGCTTCGACCCCGAGCGCTTCGCCGAACCGCGGCGCGAGGACAAGTCGCACCGGATGGCGTGGATGCCCTTCGGCGGCGGCGCGCACAAGTGCATCGGGCTCCACTTCGGCGGTCTCGAGGTGAAGCTGCTGATGCACGAGATGCTGCGGGCGTACCGCTGGTCGGTTCCGGAGAGTTACACCGCGCGCTGGGACTACGTCTCGCTACCGGTGCCCGCGGACGGTCTCCCGGTGCGGTTGACCCCTCGCTGACCCGCCACCCGTCCGGGTACCGATACACATGGTGACACGATGTCACCAATCGTGGAGGTCTGTCACTCGTTCAGCCGGTAGACACCCCGTTACACACGTGATGGCGTGGCATCGGCCGCGGCCGATGGGTACCCCGTGCGGGTTCCCGAACACCGGCACCGCGCCTGAACTGGCCAGACCTGTGCGTGAAGAAGGTGGAGAGTGTCTGAGCCCGGTGCCGCGCCAGGGTTGGTGGACGTGGCCCGCAGGTGGGCGGCGACGCTCGCCGACACCAAAGGAGTAACGCTTCCCCCGGAAGAGCTCGAACAGCTCCTGCTCGGGGTCGCGACGGACGCGGTCGACCACGTCAGCTCGGGGCACGACGGGGCGCTGCTGCGGTTCAGCGCGCTCTACGCCGCGTCGCCGATGGGGATCGCGCTGGCCGACCCGGACGGCGGGATCGTCGAGGCGAACCTCGCGCTGGGGCAGCTGCTCGGGTGCCCGCCGGACCGGTTGCGGGGCCGGCACATCACCGAGCTCGGCTCGACCGGCCACGACGTCTCCCGGCTCAAGGCCGGGCTGGAGCACGTGAACACCGGGGTCGAGCGCTTCCGGGAGCGGATGCTGCTCGACCACGTCGACGACGGCAAGCTCTGGACCGACGTCACGCTCGCCCGGCTGCCCGGCGACCGGCCGGGTTCGGTGTACCCGGTGCTGATGGTCTCCGACGCGAACGAGCTGCACCTGCTGCAGGAGCGGCTGGTGCACCAGAACATCCACGACCCGCTCACCGGGCTGCCGAACGCGTCGTCGTTCACCACCAAGCTCGAAGCGGCGCTCGGCGCCGGCGCGCGTGACGACATCGCGCTGATCTACCTCGACGTCGACGGCTTCAAGGTCGTCAACGACGGCCTCGGTGCCGGCGTCGGCGACCAGGTGCTGCGCGGCGTCGCGGGCAAGCTGTCCGCCGTGTTCACCGGCCACCACGACGGGTTCGTCGCGCGGCTGTCCGGCGACGGCTTCGCGGTGCTGCTGCGCGGCGAGCTCTCCGCCGCCGAGGTCGTCGAGCTGGTCGAGCGCGCGCTGGAGGACCTCAACGAGCCGATCTACCTCGGCGGGCACGGCATCGGCGTGAGCGCCAGCGCGGGCATCGTGGTGCGCGCGGCCGTCGAAGACGGGGCCGCGGAGCTGTTGCGAGCCGCGGAGATCGCGTTGCACCGGGCCAAGGAGGCCGGCAAGGCGCAGTGGATGCTGTTCGACCCGGAGCTGGACGCGCGCGACCGCGGCCGCTACCAGCTGGGCGCGGTGATCGCCGGCGCGCTGGAGAACGGCGAGTTCTCGCTGGTCTACCAGCCGACGGTGAAGCTCGCCGACCCCGGCCGGATCGCCGCGGTCAACGCCGGGCTGCGCTGGAACCACCCGGAGAAGGGCGAGCTCGGCTCCGAGGAGTTCTACCCGCTGGCCCAGACCACGGGCATGACGGTCCCGCTCGGCCGCTGGCTGCTCGCCGAGTCCCTGGCCGCCACGGCCCGCTGGCGCACCCGCCTGGGCGACGCGGCACCGGACGTCTGCGTCCGCCTGCCGACGCGGCTGGCCATCGACCCGGACCTGGTGATGCTGGTCCGCGAGCAGCTGACCAAGCACGAGCTGCCGGCGACGGCGTTGCGCCTGTGCACCGACCGCGACTCGGTCCTCGACCCGCGCGGCGAGGTCCTGGACTCGTTCGCGGTGCTGGCCGACCTGGGCACGCAGCTGGTGCTGACCATCTCGGGCTCGGCGGACCTGGAGCTGATCCCCCAGCACGGCCTGCCGGTGAAGCACGTGATCCTGTCGGGCCCGGTGATCGACGCCCTGGACGCGGAGGAGCCGGCCGAGTCCGACATCCGCCACCTGACCCAGCTGGTCACCCGGGCCCGCGAGCTGCAGCTGCGCGTGGGAGCGGAAGGCGTCCGCACCCACGAACAGGCGGCGCGGCTGCGCCAGCTGGGCGTGCTGGCGGCCCGAGGCCAGTTCGCCAACGACTCCGCCACGGGCGACGAGGTGGACGAGCTGATCGCGAGGCACCCGGCCACCTGACGCGGATCTCGACCAAGCCGGTCGTACGTCGGCTCCGAAGGACGGGCAGGATGGGTTCTGCCGCCGACGAGAAGGGACCTCCATGGACGCCGGAGACCTCGCCCCCGATTTCACGCTGCCCGACGACCAGGGCCAGGAGCGCAAGCTCTCGGACTTCCTGGCCACCGGACCGGTGGTGCTGTTCTTCTACCCGGCCGCGATGACCGGCGGGTGCACCGCCGAGAGCTGCCACTTCCGCGACCTCGCCGCGGAGTTCGCCGAGGTCGGCGCGCACCGGGTCGGGATCAGCCCGGACGGCGTCACCAAACAGCGGCAGTTCTCCGCGGCCAACGACTTCGACTACCCGCTGCTGTCCGATGTGGAGGGTGAGGTCGCCAAGCAGTTCGGCGTGTGGCGCAGGCTCCTGCCCCTGCACGCGAAGCGCGCGACCTTCGTGATCGGCGAGGACCGCCGGATCCTCGAGAAGATCAAGAGCGAGCTGAACTTCACCGTCCACGCCGATCAGGCGCTGAAGGTGCTGCGGGAGCGCAACAAGGTCTCCTAGGCCTCGAGCCGCCACACGTGGTTCGTGCCGGTGCACGACGGCGCCAGCGGCTTCTCCGCCGGTTCCTCGCGCACCTTCGTGAACCCCAGCCGGGCGGGCAACGCCCGGCTGCGCGCGTTCAGCTCGTCGTGCATGATCTCGACGTAGCCGGCGCCGAGGCGGAACGCCTCCGCCGTCAGCAGCGCGACGCTCCGGGTCATCAGGCCGCGGCCGGTCCAGCCCCGGGCCAGCCAGTAGCCGATCTCGGCACCGCCGTCGCGCGTCATCACGCCGACGCCGCCCGCCACCTCGCCGTCGACGCCGACCGCGTACTCGTACGCTTCGGCGCTCTCCCAGCGCTTCGCGGTCAGCCGGAGGAACTCCGAGGAGTCGTCCGACGTGTAGCCACCGGTCGCCCAGATCAGCCACGGCCCCAGCTGCTCGAGGGAGCCGCTGACGAGCGCGGTCAAGAGATCGCGGTCGCCGGGGTGCCAGCGGGTCAGCGTCAGGTCACCGTCGCGGTAGGTCTCGGCCGGGGTCTCCATCGATCCATGGTGCCCCGGCCGGGACCCGCCGCGCGCGCCATTTAGTTCACGATGACCGAATCGGGCACCTCGGTGTCGTTCTTCAGCGCGTCGAACAGCTGCTTCGACTTGTTCTTGTCCCAGTTCTCCGCCGACCCGCTGGTCACCGGGACCGTCGTGGTCACCACGCCGCCGGAGGAGATGCCGCGCATCGCGATCGCCAGGCCGGCGAGGTTGTGCACGTGGTCGCCGGAGTCCATGGTCAGCGCGTCCGGCGCCGCGGACAGCAGCGGGAAGAAGTCGAACGGGTTGAGCAGCGTGCCGGGGCTGGCGATCTGGCTGACCAGCGCGCCGATGAACTTGCGCTGGTTGGCGACGCGGTCGAGGTCCGAGCGCGGGGTCGCGTCGCTGTGGCGCATCCGGACGAAGCCCAGCGCCTCGCGGCCGTCGAGGGTCTGGGGGCAGCCGGCCTTGATGCTGATGCCCGTCACCGTGTCGTTCATGTCCTTGTCGATGCACATCTCGACGCCGCCGATCGCTTCGACGATCTTCGCGAACCCGCCGAAGCCGATCTCCGCGTAGTGGTCGATGTGCAGGCCGGTGGCGCCTTCGACGGTCTGCGCGAGCAGCTTCGGCCCGCCGAGCGAGAACGCCGCGTTGATCTTGTTCGTGCCGTGGCCCGGGATCTTCACCTGGGAGTCGCGCGGCAGGGAGAGCAGCGTCGGCTTCGTGGAGTTGTCCGGCAGGTGCGCGACCATGATCGTGTCGGTGCGCTGGCCGCCGGCGGCCGCGACGTCACCCGTGGCGAGGTTCTCCTCGTCGGCCGTGGTGAGGCCCTCACGGCTGTCCGAGCCGACGATCAGCCAGTTGGTGCCGGCCGCGGCGACCGGACGGCCGTCGTAGTCGGCCAGCGCGTCGACGCGCTTGATCGAGAACTCCAGGTAGACCCAGATGCCGGCGAAGAACACCACGAACACCAGCAGCAGCGTCAGCAGGATCCGGCCGAAACCCCAGCGGCGACGCCGGCGCGGCGGCCGTGACGGCGGGTAGTCCTCACCCCGGTTCGGCGGTTGCTGACGCGGCGGCGGGCCCTGGGGCGGCATGTACTCCGGCTCGCGGGTGCCCATCGGGCGGGTGCGCTCGTCGTAGGGGCTCTGGCCCCGGCCGGGCAGCGGCATCATCTGCGCGCGCTGGTGGTCCCGGGAGCGGCCGGCGGGCGGCCGCGGCGGGGGCATCCGGCGGCCGCCGTCATCGCCACGGTACGTCATCACCCATCACCCAATCCCGATTCGGACAAACGTGTCTTCGTCAGTCAACCGCACGTCCTCGCAAGGAGGACGTGCGGCACCGGGGTCGGGTTGGCCGCGGGAGGTTACTTGTCGGTCACCTCGTAACCGAACTGGTGGACCTTGAGGTAGCCGGAGCGGAACCCGGCCTCGGAATAGGCCAGGTAGAACTCCCACATCCGGCGGAAGACGTCGTCGAACCCGAACCCGGCGATGTCGGTCCAGCGGTGCAGGAACCGTTCGCGCCACAACCGTAGCGTGTGGGCGTAGTCCTGGCCGAACTCGCGCATCCCGGCCAGCCTGAGCCGGGTGTTCTCCACCAGGCCGTCCTCGATCGAGCGCACCGACGGGATGATGCCGCCGGGGAAGATGTACTTGTGGATCCAGGTGTAGGCGCGCGACGACGCCATCATCCGGTCGTGGTCCATGGTGATGGCCTGCAGCCCGAACCGGCCGCCGGGGCGCAGCCGCTCGCCGATGGTCGAGTAGAACGCCGGCCAGTAGGACGCGCCGACGGCCTCGATCATCTCGACGCTGACCACGGCGTCGAACTGCCCGCTCGACTCGCGGTAGTCGCACAGCTTCACCTCGACGCGGTCGCCGAAGCCCGCCGCGACGATGCGCTCGGTGGCCAGCGCGCGCTGCTCCTCCGAGATGGTGAGCGACGTGACGGTCGCGCCGCGCGCGGCGGCGCGGATTGCGAGTTCACCCCATCCGGTACCGATTTCGAGGACCTCGCTGCCCGCGCGGACCCCGGCGTAGTCCAGCACGCTGTCGATCTTGCGGTGCTGGGCGGCGGTGAGGTCGTCGGCCGGGCCGAACAACGCCGAGGAGTACATCATCGACTCGTCGAGGAACGTGCCGAACAGGTCGTTCGACAGGTCGTAGTGCCGGTGGATGTTGGCCCGCGCGCCTTCGAGGCTGTTCTCCTCGGACGGCGGCTGGGTGCGCTCGGCGATCTTCCGGAACTTCTGCAGCACCGGCGGCACGAGCGTGGCCATCCGCGCCGCGAACGGCGTCAGCACCTCGGCCAGGTCGGACGCGACCCAGTCACCCGCCATGTAGGACTCGCCGAAGCCGATCTTGGCGTCGACGCCGAGGCGGTGGAAGAAGGCCTCCGGGCGCAGGATCCGCATCTCGGGCGCTTCCGGCCCGCCGTTGCCCAGCACCGTCCCGTCCGGGAACGTCACCCGGACGTCGAGCGGGCGGACCGCGCGGCGGAACAGGCTCGCGGCGATCCGCGCGCGCAGTGCGGAGTGCGGCGGGGCGGCCAGCCCCGGCCACCGGTTTTCGTCGGGGACGTCCTGAGTCGACGCGCGGTCGACACTCGAGGTGGTCACGGGTTCTCCCTCCGGCCGGCCTGGTGCGCCGGTGCTCGATCCTAATTGCCGCACCCCCGCGGCGCCCTTCGTCGAATGCCCTGTTCGGGGTGGTGTCACACGGGTATTCGGAGCCGCTCGGGTCCCGGCGCGGCCCACGCGCCCGTGAGTGTGTCGTCGGTGCTCCCGGCGATTACTTCCATTGTGAAAGCAATTGCCAGCCGGGTCCAGACGGAAGAGCGGCGAAGCATCGCGTGGCCCTCGTTGGCGATCTCGAACCGGGCCACCCGGGCGGCGACGCCCTCGGCGCGTTCGGCGAAGGCGTGGGACTCGACCGGGCTGGTCATCCGGTCGCGGGTGCCGTGCACGACGAGCACCGAGCGCCCGGCGACGGCCCCGACCGGCTCGCCCCGCGGCGTCCACGGGGCCAGGGCGCAGACCCCGCGCACGGCCGGGTCGTCGGCCACGCGCAGCGCCACCCGGCCGCCCATCGAGTGCCCGACCAGCACCACCGGCAGGCCGGGGTGGTCGGCGTGGATGCGGTCGAGGGCCCAGCGGGCGTCCTGGATCGGGTCCATGGCGGGTGCGTTCCAGCCGTAGCGGCGGTTGCGCAGCAGCCGCACCTCGACGCCGTGCTTGCGCCCGGCCCGGTGCAGGGCGCGCGCGATCGGCACCATCCGCAGGTGGGCGAGCTTCCAGGGCGGGACGCCGCCCGTGCCGTGCTCCGCGCCGCCGTGCAGCACGAGCACGACCGCTTCGGTCCGCCCGCGCGCCGGCCACACCGCCACCGCCGGTTCTGCCTCGCTCACCCACGCCCTCCCACTGTCCGGGACTCGCTACCCGCATCCGGATCAACCTGGATACGCCACCCGGCTATTCCACCGCGTACCACCATCTTCGCGGTAGATTCGGCGCCCGATCACCGACGGAAGGGTGGGTGTGGTGAGCGCCACGGACATCTCGGGCAGTGTCGCCAAGCAGCTGGCGGACGTCGAGCAGGCCAACGCCGAAGCAGTGCGGGCCGCGGCCGATCTGGTGCTGGGGGTGATCCGGGCCGACGCACTGGTCTATACCGCCGGCGCCGGGCACTCGCTGGCGGCCGTCGCCGAGACGTTCTACCGGGCCGGCGGGCTGGCGTGCGTCTACCCGCTGTACCACCCGGAGCTGCTGCCGCTGCACGGCGCGGTGCACAGCACCACGACCGAGCGCCGCACCGGCCTCGCCGAGGAGGTGCTCGCCGAGCGCGCGCCGGGCCCGGACGACGTGCTGGTCGTGTTCTCGACGTCCGGGTCCAACCCGTACCCGGTCGAGCTGTGCATCGGGGCGCGCGAGCGCGGCGCGGCCGTCATCGCCATCACGTCGCGGGCCTGTGTGGCCGCGGCGCCGCGGCGATCGTCGAGCACGCTGGTCGAGCAGGGCACCGTGGTGCTCGACTCGCTGGTGATCCCGGGCGACGCGAGCTACCCGCCGGACGCCCCGCGCACCGCGCCGCTGTCCACTGTGGTCAACGCGTTCCTGTGGAACCTCGTGCTGGCCCAGGTCTACGACCGCGGCACCGCCGAGGGCCTCGACGTCCCGCTGTGGCGCAGCTCCAACGTCGAGGGCGGCGACGAGGCCAACAAGTCCCTGCTGGCCAAGTACAGCGAGCTGGTCCCCCAGCTCCGCTAGCCGGAACCCGGAACTCGCGTGATCAGAGCCGTGACCCGCGTGATCAGAGCCGTAACTCGCGAGTTACGGCTCCAATCACGTGAGTTCCGGGCTCGATCACGCGGGTTCCGGGCCTGATCACGCGACGGCGGGTTCCTGGTCGGCGAACTGGGTGGCGTGGAGGGTCGCGTAGCGGCCGTTCGCGGCCAGGAGCTCGTCGTGCGTGCCGCGCTCGACGATCTCGCCGTGCTCCAGGACCAGGATCTGGTCGGCGGCGCGGACCGTCGAGAGGCGGTGCGCGATGACCAGGGCCGTGCGGCCCGCCAGTGCGTGCGTCAGGGCTTCGCCGACCGCGGCCTCGGACTCGGAGTCCAGGTGCGCGGTCGCCTCGTCGAGGACGACGACCTTGGGCTGCGCGAGCAGCAGCCGCGCGATGGTCAGCCGCTGGCGCTCACCGCCGGAGAGCCGGTACCCGCGCTCCCCCACCGTGGTCTCGAGGCCGTCGGGCAGGGAGTGCACCAGCTCGCCGAGCCGGGCTCGCTCCAGCGCTTCCCAGATCTCGTCGTCGGTGACGTCCGGGCGCGCGTAGGCCAGGTTGGCGCGGATCGTCTCGTGGAACAGGTGCCCGTCCTGCGTCACGACGCCGACGGTGTGCCGCAGCGAAGCGAAACTCAGGTCCCGGACGTCCACATCGGACACCCGCACCGTGCCCGAGTCGACGTCGTAGAGCCGCGGCAGCAGCGACGCGATCGTCGACTTCCCCGCGCCCGACGACCCGACCAGCGCGACCATCTGGCCCGCCTCGGCGCGGAACGAGATGCCGTGCAGCACCTCTTCGCCGCCGCGGTGGTCGAGCGTGGCGACGTCTTCCAGCGACGCCAGCGAGTACCGGTCCGCGGCGGGGTAACCGAAGCGGACGTCGGAGAACTCGACCGAAACGCCTTCCGAAGGCGGCAGCACCAAGGCGTCCGGCTTCTCCTTGATCATCGGGTCGATGTCGAGCACCTCGAAGACGCGCTCGAACGAGACCAGCGCGGTCATCACGTCGACGCGGACGTTGGCCAGCGCGGTCAGCGGCGCGTAGAGCCGGGTCAGCAGCAGCGCCAGGGCGACGACGGTGCCCGGCGCCAGCTGGCCGGTCAGCGCGAGGTACCCGCCGAGGCCGTAGACCAGCGCCTGCGCCAGCGCCGAGACGAGCGTCAGGCTGGTCATGAACCAGCGGGTCAGCATCGCGGTCCGGATGCCGATGTCGCGCACCCGCCCGGCGCGCACGCCGAAGTCGTCGGCCTCCTGCACCGGGTGCCCGAAGAGCTTGACGAGCGTGGCGCCCGGCGCCGAGAACCGCTCGGTCATCTGCGTGGTCATGCCGGCGTTGAGGTTCGCGGACTCCCGCTGCAGCCCGGCCATCCGGCGGCCGAGCCGGCGCGCGGGCAGCACGAAGATCGGCAGCAGCACCAGCGCGACCAGCGTGACCTGCCAGGACAGCGTGAGCATGACGGCCAGCGACAGCACCAGCTGGATGACGTTGGTGACCAGGCCGGACAGCGTCGCGGTGAACGTCCGCTGCGCGCCGATGACGTCGTTGTTGAGCCGGGAGACCAGCGCACCCGTGCGGGTGCGGGTGAAGAACGCGATCGGCATGCGCTGCACGTGCTCGAACACCGCGCGGCGCAGGTCGTAGATGATGCCCTCGCCGATGCGCGCGGACTGCCACCGCTCGATCAGGCCGAAGCCGGCGTCGGCGATCGCGAGCCCGGCGATCACGATCGCCAGCCAGATCACGACGGACAGGTCGTGCCCGCCGACGATCGCGTCGACCACCTTGCCGGCCAGGACCGGCGTCGTCACCGCGAGCACCGCCGAGATGACGGTGAACACGAGGAAGATCAGCAACGACCGCCAGTGCGGCCGGGCGAAGCGGGCGACGCGCTTGAACGTGCCGCGGGTCAGCGCCTTCGGCACGTCGTTGGCGCGCATCGCCGAGCTGAGCAGTGCCCAGGTGTTGTCCACGGGAGACCCCCAGTTCCAAAACCTCTACCAAAGCTGAGGTTTTCTTCGGATATGACCTGGACAACGCGGTCGCCGTCCGATTGCTTCCCGATCGCGTTCACTCGCCGCGAACGACCAGGTACAGCGCGGTGCGCAACTGCTCCGCGGTGTCGCCCAGGGGTGCCAGCAGGAGCGCCTCGGCCTCGCGCGTCGCTTCTTCGCCCACCCGCCGCACCCGCTCGCCCTCGTCAGTCAACCGGACGAGGCGCTTGCGCCGGTCACCGGGCGCGACCTCGCGCCGGACCAGGCCTTTCACTTCCAGCTCGTCGACGAGCGCGACCATCGTCGTCCGGTCGATCCCGAGCCGCGCCGCGCCGTCCTGTTGCGACTGCGCCGGCCCCTCGCCGAACAACGCGAGCAGCGCCAGCTGCCGCCCGGTGATCCCGAGCGGCCCGTAGAGCGGCTCGGCCAGCTCGGCCAGCCGCTGCTGGGCGTGTTTCAGCAGGTAGCCGAGCCGACGGCCGACGGCGGCCGGTGGACCGGTCTCGAGGTCGCTGGACATGCGAGAACCTTACCCCTACGCTGATCGTCAGTCTTACTGATGGTTTGTCACACTGATAATCAGGAGCACATCATGACCACCGTGGGCCTCAAGCCACCCCAGCAGCACATCGGCGTCACCGCGCTGCGCGAGATCTGGGCGATCGCCGACGACGGCGGGTTCGACGGCTGCTGGGTGTTCGACCACCTCGCCCCGATGGGCCCGGACCGCACCGGCGACATCTTCGACGGCTGGACCCTGCTGGCCGCGATGGCCGAGGCGACGAAGCGCGTGCGGATCGGCTGCCTGGTCTCCGGCAACACCAACCGGCACCCGGGCACGTTCGCGAAGCTCGCCACGACCGTCGACCACCTCTCGGGCGGCCGGCTCGACGTCGGCCTCGGCGCGGGCGGCGACGTCCTGACCGACACGATGATGGGCACCCCGACGCCGCCGGCGCTCGAACGCGTCGAACGGCTCGCCGAAGCCTGCGAAATCCTCCGTCTGTTGTGGACGCGCCCGGTGACGGACTTCGCCGGGAAGCACTACACCCTCACCGGCGCGCTCGGCGATCCGAAACCGGTGCAGCCGCATCCGCCGCTGTGGCTGGGCAGCAGCGGCGAAAAGCGCGGCCTGCGCGTGGTCGCCGAATACGCTGACGTCTGGCTCAACGCGGCACTTCCCGGCACCGAAATCGTCGAACTGCGACGGCTTTCGTCGGTGCTCGACCGCCATTGCGCGGATGTCGGCCGTGACCCGGCGGAAATCCGCCGGGCCGTTCAGTTCCGGCTGCCGTCCGATGCGGACAGTGCGCTGCGGCTCGCGGAGAGCTACGTCGCGGCGGGGTTCACCGAACTCGTCCTGATGCCGACGGGCCACGCCGACGTCGTCCGCGCGTCCGAGGAAGCCGCGAAACTGCTTCCCCGCCTGCGCGACCTCGGCTGAACCGGGCCGCGGGCCCCTCGGTAGCCTGACCAGGTGGAAACGGAGGCGGGCCTGGCGCCCCGGCAGGGGCGCGTCGTGCGGTTCTTCACGGCACCGGCCCACTCCCCCGGCCCCGGCCCGCTGAAGTGGGATCTGGGGTTCTACCTGGCCTGCCTGGCTTTCGCGCTGCCGACCGCGCTCGTCTCCGAGTTCTACGGCTACCGCGTCTGGGGCAACTTCGCGACGGCCGCGTACGGCTTCGGCGCCCTGCACAGCGGCCGGCTGCTGCTGTCCGCACGCACGGGCCGTACGCCGCGCGGCGTACTCGGTTCCCGCTGGTGCGGGATCGCCGCGGTCGCCCTGTTGGCCATGATCCTTCCGTTGGCAGTCCTCGTGATTCGCCGA
This sequence comes from Amycolatopsis sp. WQ 127309, assembly GCF_023023025.1. Taxonomy (NCBI): domain Bacteria; kingdom Bacillati; phylum Actinomycetota; class Actinomycetes; order Pseudonocardiales; family Pseudonocardiaceae; genus Amycolatopsis; species Amycolatopsis sp. WQ 127309. Next base: position 5,832,385 of record NZ_CP095481.1, on the reverse strand, counting down.
CTGACCGGAGTGGACTGGCTGATCACGCCGATCTCGTGGGCCGCCCAGCCCGAGGTCTGGGTGATCGAGCGGTCCGCGGATCTGCTGCTGCACCACGGAACCCCGTACGTCGACGTCACCGCGCTCGGCCGCCCGCCCGTGGTAAACGATTACACGCCCTACGGTCCGGTGATGACGGTCTTCGGCCTGCCGCGGGCGCTGTTCGGCGGCACCCCGCTGACCGACGCGCTCACCGACGCCCGCTGGATGTTCGCCCTCGCGGCCTGCGCGTGCGTGCTGGGCACGCTGAAACTGCTGAAGTGGCCGAAAGTCCCGGTCGGGGCCGCGCAGCTCGCGCTGGCCTGCCCGCTGACCGCGCTCACCTGGGCCGTCGCCGGCCCGGACCTGGCGATCGTCGGACTCCTGGTGCTCGCGTGCGCACTCGCCGCCACCGGCCGGGGTGCCTGGTCGGGAGTCGTGCTCGCGCTGGTCGTCAGCGCGAAGCTGATCGTCGCACCCGCGGCCGCGGTCCTGGCGGTGTTCGTGCTGGTACGCGGGAAGAAACGCCTCGACTGGCCCGCGCTCGCGCGGTTCGCCACCGCGCTGGTGGCCACGACGGCCGTGCTGCACCTGCCGGTGTACCTGGTGGACCCGGCGGCGTTCGTGGAGCACGTCTTCCGGTTCCCGCTCGGGATGGGTGTCGTGCGGTCACCCGCGGCGAGCCCGTTGCCGGGCCACCTGATCGCCGAAACCGGGGCGATCGGCCAGGTGGCGGCCTTCGTGCTGGTCGGCGCCGCGGCCGTGGCGATGCTGGTCTGGCTGGTGCGCCGGCCCCCCGCGAACGGCTCCGGCGCACTCCTGCGCATCGCCGTCGGACTCGGCGCGTTGATCCTGCTGACCCCGGCCACCCGCTACGGCTACCTGGTGTACCCCCTGGTCCTGCTCGGGGCGTACCTGGCGTTCCGCGTGGCCGAGGAGCCTGCTGCGACAGTTCCCACTGCGCCCCCCGCGCAGCAGTCCTCGCCTACTTCTTCTTGACCCTGGTGGCCCCACCGCGCCCCCGCAGCTGGACCCCGGACTCCGAGAGCACCCGGTGGACGAACCCGTAGGACCGGCCCGTGGACTCCGCGAGCGCCCGGATGCTCGAGCCCTTCTCGTATTTCTTCTTGAGGTCAGCGGCCAGCTTGTCGCGCGTGTTGCCGGTGATCCGCGCGCCTTTCTTGAGATCAGCCACGTCGATCGCCTTCCCGCCGAGAGTGTTCTGGGCCACATATCGGCCCCTGCCGGGGCAATGATCGAACACTGAGCGCCGGAATGCCAGACGACAGCCGTAAAACGACCGAAACTGCGATCACATTGGGCCATTCCAGTGCCTCACCGGCAGTGATCTTGCACCCGAATGGACGCACGGCTCACGCAAGCTGGACAAGTTCCAGATAGTCGGCCGACCAATGGTCCTCGGTGCCGTCGGGCAACAGGATGACCCGCTCCGGCTCCAGGGCCTCGACCGCGCCCGGGTCGTGCGTCACCAGGATCACGGCGCCGGAGAAACTGCGCAAAGCATCCAGGACCTGGGCGCGGCTGGCCGGGTCGAGGTTGTTCGTGGGCTCGTCGAGCAGCAACACGTTGGCAGCGCTGGAGACCAGGCCGGCCAGGGCGAGCCGGGTCTTCTCGCCGCCGGAAAGGGTGCCGGCGGCCTGGTCGAGTTGTTCGCCGGTGAAGAGGAACGAACCGAGCAGGTTCCGCAACTCCTGCGCGCCGGTGTCCGGAGCGAGATGTCGGATGTTTTCCCACACCGACGCATCATGATCAAGAGTTTCGTGTTCCTGTGCGTAATAGCCCAAACGCATTCCGTGACCCGGGACGACCCCGCCGGTGTCCGGCGTTTCCATTCCGCCGAGGAGCCGGAGCAAAGTGGTCTTTCCGGCACCGTTCAGCCCGAGCACGACCACCTTGGACCCGCGGTCGACGGCGAGGTCGACGCCGGTGAAGATTTCGAGCGAGCCGTAGGACTTCGACAGCCCCTCCGCGGTGAGCGGCGTGCGGCCGCAGGGCGCGGGTTCCGGGAACTTGATCCGGGCGACCTTGTCGGCGTGCCGGGTCTCGTCCAGTGCGGACAGCATCTGCTCCGCGCGGCGCGCCATGTTCTTGGCCGCCACGGCCTTCGTCGCCTTCGCGCCGAGCTTCGCGGCCTGCTGCTGCAACGCCGACGCCTTCTTCTCGGCGTTGGCGCGCTCGCGGCGGCGGCGCTTCTCGTCGGTGGCGCGCGCGTCCAGGTACCGCTGCCAGCCCATGTTGTACAGGTCGAGCTCGCTGCGGGTGGCGTCGAGGAACCACACCTTGTTGACGACGTCGGCGAGCAGCTCGACGTCGTGGCTGATGACGACCAAACCGCCGTCGTGCTGCTTGAGGAAGGTGCGCAGCCAGGTGATCGAGTCGGCGTCGAGGTGGTTGGTCGGCTCGTCGAGCAGCAGGATCGTCTCGGACTTGCCGCCGGCGCCCGCTTCGGCCGCGGCGAACAGGATCCGCGCCAGCTCGACGCGGCGGCGCTGCCCACCCGAGAGCGTCCCCAGCGTCTGGGAGAGCACCCGGTCGGCGAGGCCGAGGTTCGAGCAGATGCGCGCGGCCTCGCTCTCGGCGGCGTACCCGCCCTGCGAGGAGAACCGCTCCTCGAGCCGGGCGTAGCGGTTGATCGCCTTGTCGCGCTGGGCGTCGTCGACCAGCTCCGCCATCGCGGTCTGCGCCTTTTCCATGTCGCGCATCAGCTTGTCGAGGCCGCGCGCGGACAGCACGCGGTCCTTCGCGGTGACCGACAGGTCGCCTTCGCGCGGGTCCTGCGGCAGGTAGCCGAGCTCGCCGGTGCGGCGGACCTCGCCCGCGTGCGCCTCGCCTTCGCCGGCGAGGACCTTCAGCGAGGTGGTCTTGCCCGCGCCGTTGCGGCCGACGAGGCCGATGCGGTCGCCGGGCTGGATGCGGATGCTGACGCCGTCGAGCAGGATGCGCGAACCCGCGCGCAGCTCAAGGCCGGTGGCCGTGATCAAGGGAAACTCCCGGTAAAAGGGGGTGAGTGAAGGGCAGCGTCAAGCGGACCGGCCAGGTCTGACCGGTGCGACGGCTCACTCCAGAAGGATCTCCACGCGACCAGTGTACGGGGCGGCGTCCACGGGTTTCTCTCGACGTGTGCTGACTCACCCGTCGCGCAGCGTGATCTCCACTTCGAGGGCCCGCGCGGCGGCGTCTTCCAGGACGCTGCGCCGCGGTTCGCCGAGTTCCAGCACGCGCGGTTCCGCGCGGGCGAACAGCGGCGCCAGACGGCGGTCCTCGCGCAGCTCGTCGAGGGCCCGCCGGTCGCCGCCGAGCACGACGGCGTCCACTTCGGACAGTCGCGGGACGAGCACCTCGGCCGCGTCCCGCGCGGCCGCCTGCAGTGCGTGACGCGCCTGGCCTTCACGACGCCGGGCGAAGCGCTGCTGCGACCAGCCGCCGGCCGCGGACCGGCCGTGCACGAGGTGGCGGCCGGTGCGCGAGACCTCGATCCGGCCGTCGAAGGAAACGCCGACGCTGTGACTGCCGAGCCGCACCAGCAGAAGCGCGATCCGCCGCGGCACCAGCGCGTGCGCGACGAGGCCTTCGAGCGACGGCGCGACGAGGAGTCCGAAAGGGACGGTCGCGATCGCGGTGGTGCCGTCGCCCGCGACCACCCGGACCTCGGCGGGCGTGGCTTCGGTCGTCACGACGCCGTCGTGCCGCTGCGCGAACCGGGCGAACCAGCCGGCCAGGCGTTCCGGCGGGACCGTCACCGCGCGCCCGCCACCCGCGACTTCCCGTGCCTTCGCCACAACACCGCACGCTACGGCAAAAGCCGTGAAGGCCTCCTTACCGGCTCTTATGGCCGGTAAGGAGGCCTTCACGGACTTCAGTGCGAACTTACTGCGGGTGCACCGGCCCGTTGTTCGTCGCGCCGTGCACGTTCGACGGCCGGCCGGCGGCGGCCGGCTGGACGAATCCGTTGATGTGCAGGGCGACCGAGCGGATCGAGCCGACGTCGCCGCCGGCCGCGTCGACCACCCCGAACGTCCAGGTGCCGTCGACGACGGCCCCGGCCAGGCTACCGAGGGCGTTCGCCGGCTTGTACGAGCCGGTGAACGGCGCGTTGGCCGACGTCACCGTGCTGAACGCGACCGCCGCGTCGTCGGCGAACACGACCTTGCACAGGTTCTTGCCCGAACCGCCGTTGCGCTGGAACACCGTGGCCTTGGCCCCGGACGGCGAGGTCAGCGAGCCGACCAGGTCACCGACGTAGGAGTGGTTCAGGCCGACCGCCGTCGAGAGCGGGTCGGTGCTGCAGGTGGTGCCGTCCACGGAGAACGACACCTTCGCGGCGCGGCCGACCCCGGTGACCGGGATGGTCACCGAAGCGCCGACCGGGCTGTTGTCCGGGATCGCCACCGGCGCGCCGGTGTAGGCGAAGTCCTGCGCGACCGGCGACGGGGTGCCGACCGGGAGCGAGAACGTCGACGTCGTCGGCGAGTGCGCGCCGGCGAAGGTGACCTTGGCGTTCAGCACCACCGGCACGCCGAGCTGCTGGCTCGCCGGGACGGTGATGGTGAAGTCGTTGACGCCGGTCTGTCCCGGGCTGATGGTGCCGTAGGACTTCGAGCGCGGCGCCACGGTCACGCCCGGGGTCGGGCTGGTGAGCACGACGCTGGTGGAGACGGCGGCGCCGTCACCGTCGTTGGTCACCGGCAGGGTCACCTTGGCGGTGTCGCCCGGGTCGAGCGACGAGCCGCCGTCGGTCGGGGTGACCGTCGGCTGCTTGGCCACGGCGAGCGGCTGCGGGCTGGCGCCGGTGTAGGCGAGCACCTTGTCGGCGAGGATGACGCCCGAGCCGGTGACGTTGTCGCGGCCCGGGGTCTCGATGTCGACGGCGGTGTTGATCAGCGCTTCGCGGACCTCCGCCGGCGGCAGGCCGGGGTTGCCCGAGAGCACCAGCGCCGCGATGGCCCCGGCGTGCGGCGCGGCGGCCGACGTACCGAAGAACGGGCTGAAGCCGGTCACGCTGGTCTGGACGCCGTCGGCCGCGGTGATCTCCGGCTTGTTCCGGACCTCACCACCGGTCGAGGAGACGTTGCCCGGGGTGATCGGGGTGCCGTCGGCCTCGTAGAACACACGCCGCGGGCCGTCGGAGCTGAACCGCTCGGCCTTGGAGGTGCTGCTGAACGAGCCCGGGAACGGACCGGTCGGGTTGGCCGGGTCACCCGGCTCGAGGGGCCGGCCGAACGCCGCGGCCGCCGGGGTGGCGGCCACGCTGAAGGCGTCGCGCGCGGCCGAGTGGCCGACCGTCACGCCCGGGGTGTTGTAGGCCTTGAGGCCGTCCGCCGAGTCCTTGAACCGCCCGCGCAGCGCGGACAGCGACAGGTAACGGCCTTCACCGGAGAACTTCACGACGGCCAGGCGCAGGCCCGTGCCGCCGAACGCCGGCGTCTGCAGGATCTCGAACGGGTCCTGGGTGCCGTCCTGGACGTCCTGGCTGAAGTCCACGACCGCGCCCGCCGAGTTCAGCAGGTAGAGGTCGTAGTCGTTCGACGAGGCGCCGAGCGGGTCCGACCAGTGCAGCGTCACCGGCACGCCGGCCGAGGACGCGTCGGAGAGGGGCTCGTAGATCTGGTTGCCCGCCGCGCCGGCGAAGTTGTGCGCGACACCGGCGAACTTGCCGACCGACTTGCCCGAGTCGACGAAGTCGCCTTCCCAGTGCCCGGCGGTGCCGTCGAGGACGTTGCCCTCGTTGCCCGCCGAAGAGAAGTACAGCGCGCCGTTGGCCGTCACGTCGTTCACGGCCTGGGCGATGATCCAGTCCTGGAACGGGCTTTCCTTGAAGTAGATGACGTCGTCGACGATGACGTCGCAGTGCGACTCGAAGCGGAGCTTGCGGATGTTGTCCGCGAAGCTGGCGTCGGAGTTGAACGCCGACGCGAAGCCGAGCGCGGCGTTGGGCGCGAGGTCGTGGATGATCTCGAGCATCGCGGTGCCCTCGTCGCCGTCGCCCTCCTGCCCGGCGATGACGTCGACGTTCGGCGGCAGCTCACCCTTGGCCTGCGAGGTGGCCAGCGAGTCGACGCCGTCCGACAGGGCGCACGCCTTGACGCCGACGCCGGTGACGCCGAACTGCTGGCGGGCGATGTCGGCGTTGTGCGCGCGGTCGCCCTGGCTGGTCAGCGTGGCGGCCGCGGCGGCGCTGCGCTGCTGGGTCTTGCTCGTCAGGGCCTTCTGCAGCTCACCCGAGATGCGGGCGGCCTTCTGCTGCTTGGTCTCGGCGGCCTTGCCCGGCGTCGTCGCGGGGGTGGCCAGTTCGCGGGCGGTCAGGGCCTGGTCGGCCTGCTCGACGCGCTTGACGTCGCCGCGGGCGGCGATCGCGCTGACGGCGGCCAGCGGCACCTCGGCCCGGATGCTGCCGTACCGGTCGGACACCGCGCGGATACCCGCCCCGGCCTTGGTGAGCCCGGAGATGAGGTCCGGGGAGACCTTGGTCGCGCGGATGTCGACCAGCACCGTCCCGGTGTTCGAGACAGCGGCCCCGGACTGCAGTGCGTTCAGCTGCTTCCCCACGCCCTTCTCGGCGACGAGCAGCTTGCTGTCTACTTTGGACTCGGCCCCGGTCTTCCCGGCCTTGACGGCCTGGAGCGCGGCGATCTGCTGCTGCGCGGTGGCGGTGAAAGTGTCCGGTGTGGACGTGGTGGCGGCGCCCGCGGCGGGCGGCGACACCAGACCGAGCGCGGCGAGCAACGCCGCCGCTCCGGCCGTGAGCACAGTGGATCTCGATCTGGTGGAACGGGTACGACGCACGTGCGCCCTCCGATATCTCCAGGCGCGTGCCCCGACTCACGCTGACCGACGCCGGTGATCACCGACGGGACCAAGCTAAGTACTGTGAGTTCTCTGTAAGCATCAGCCGTTCGAGTGACATCGGATGGGTAATTTCCTGAATGGACCGTAAGTCGTAGGCCGTTCAGGGGAACGGTGCATCCGTTGCAGGAAGAACGAAACGGACCAGTTGCGTCAAGCGGGCCCACTGCACGGGACGGCCCGATCGGACAAGAACCGGACAGGACGCTTCAGCGACGCCGAATCGCCACCTACCTACAGCAACGCTCACCCATCAGAGGACGAACGAGTCCGACCACGGTTGGGCCGACCGGCCGGACAAAGCGTCCAAAAGGGTCACCGCCTGCTTGTCCGTCAACGAGGCCACGAAGTCCACCACCGCCCGGCCGCGCGCGAGGTTGCGCACCGCGTCCCGGCCGGTCACCGGCTCGCCCGTGGCGCCGACAAGCAGTTCCGGCGCGGTGCGGGCCAGGCCCGTGTACTCGGCGCGGGCCAGCTCGACCAGGTCGTGCAGGCGGCGCGGGAGGCGGGAGACCTCGTCACGGTCCAGCAGCCAGGCGTCGAGCGCGTCGACCAGGCTCGCGACCACGCCGGCCTGGCCGCGCTGGTGCAGCGCGAGGTCCGGGCGCAGCAGCACGAACCGCCGGTGCACGAACTTCAGCACCTGGACCTCGTGCCACTGGGCCGTCGCGAGCGTCACGTGACCGGCGCGGGTGGACGGCGACGCGACCACGAACACGCCGTCGACCAGCCGGGCGGTCCAGTTCGCGGAGAACGCCGCCGTTGCCTGCTCGGCCTCGGTCGAGCCGTCGAAGGCGCCCGCCAGCAGCCCGTCGACGAGCTCCGCGCGCACCCGCGCGACCGCCGCGGCGAAGGCGTCGTCGTCGACGATCCACGCGTCCTTGGCGTGCATCCGGCGGCGCAGGCGTTCCAGCGACCGGCCCGGCCGGCGCAGCTCGGCGTAGAGCGTCTCGTCGTCGAGCCCGGCCAGCTCGTCGGCGTGCAGCAGCCACTCCCCCAGCTCCGCCGCGACCGGCGCGTGCTGCAGAACGCCGATGCGGTGGAAGTCCTGCAGGTCGTGGATGGCGTAGGCGATGTCGTCGGCGGTGTCCATCACGGACGCCTCGACGGTCTGCTGCCAGCTCTCGACGCGCCCGGCGAACGCCGCGCGCGCCTGCTCGAAGTCGTCCAGCTCGGTGGCGTAGGCGGAAAACTTGGCCGCGCCGGTGCCCGGGTGGTCCTCCGGCTCGGCGGCGCCGCGCGGCGGGACGGCCATCTCCGACGGGTGCGGCGCGGGGTGGTGCAGCCGCAGCCACGGGTACTTGAGGACGGCGGCGCGCACGGCGGTCGTGAGGTCGAGCCCGATCGCCGACGGCCCGCGCACGTCGGTCGTGGTGATGATGCGGAACGACTGCGCGTTGCCCTCGAAGCCGTCGGCGAGGCCGAAGCGGTGGCGCGCGATGCGGTCGAGCGTCTGCTCGCCGAGGTGCCCGAACGGCGGGTGCCCGAGGTCGTGCGCGAGCGCGGCGGCCTCGGCGACGTCCGGGTCGCAGCCGCCCAGCTTCGCGGCCAGGTCGGCTTCGGGCCCGGCGGTGATCCGCTCGGCGATGGCCCGCGCGACCTGCGCGACCTTCAGGCTGTGGGTGAGCCGGTTGTGCAGCAGCCCGGCGCCGCCGGCGCTGACCACCTGCGTCACGCCGCCGAGCCGCGCGAAGAACGGCGACGCGGCGATCCGGTCGCGGTCGATCCGGAACGGGCTGCTCGCCAGGTCGGTGAACCCGCCGGCGTTGGCCACCGGGTCCCGTCGAGCCGCGCGGGGGTCCGTTTCGGTGCCGTGATCCATACGCCCGACCTTATCCGGCGTCACCTGAACGGCGGGCGCGTGGCGGCACGGGCGTGGGTACCCCTGGTTCGAGGAGGTCACCATGTCCCGTCCGCTGACCGCGGCTTTTGTCGTCCTCGCCCTCGGCCTGACGGCGTGCGGCGTGCCTCCGGGCGACCCGGGCCGCACCACCACGCCCTCGACGCCGGCGGCTCCGACGTCCGCCAAGCTGATCAAGGTCCCGGACGTCTCCGGCATGAACCACCAGGACGCCCAGAACGCGATGCAGAAGGCCGGCCTCTACAACCTGCGCGAGGTCGACGGCACCGGCCAGGGCCGCGCGCTGCTGATCGACCGCAACTGGGTCCAGACGGGCCAGGACCCGGCGCCGGGCACCGAGGTCCAGCCCGACGCGGTGATCACCTTGACGGCGGTCAAGACCACGGAGCGTTAGGCCTCCGGCGGGGTCGTGTACGCCGCCAGGGTGCGGTCGGCGGCCGCGCGGGCGTTGACCGGGTCGGCGCCCGCCGCGACGTCGGCCTGGTACCAGGCTTCGCTCGACGCCGTCATGAACTCGATGCCCGACGGCGACATCATCCAGGCCATCGCCGCTTCCGGGTCGACGGCCTTGCCGGGGTCGGCCAGGTGCAGGACCAGGCCGACCAGCATGCCGTCCCAGCCGACGCCGACCGCGCCCGGGCCGAACTCGTCCCAGCGGTCGTCGACGTGCGCGACGTGCTCCAGCTCGAACCGCGTGCCCGCGCCCTCCGGCGTCAGCCGCACCTCGATCCAGCTGACGGTGTCGCCGAACTCCCACGTCGCGGCGAAGCTGTGCGGCGGCTCGCAGCGCTCGACCGTGCCGCTCGCGTTGCCCTCCAGCTGGTAGTGCCCGCCGAGCTTCAGCTCGCCGCTGACCGGCAGGAACCAGCGCGGGATGCGCTCGGCGTTCGTGCAGGCGTCCCAGAGGTCGTCGACGTCGGTGTCGTAGACCTGGCTGATGGTCAGGACGCGGGCGTCCTTCGCGTCGATCACCCGGTCGCCGAGCGTCCGGCGGACGGCGCTGATCTGGTGGCTGGAGTCGATCACGGAGAGTCTCCTTCTTCTTCGCGGAGGCGCCGGGCGCGCTTGCCGCGGGCGATTTCGGTGGCCAGGGCGTCGAGGTGCGGGGTCCAGGACCGGCGGAACCGGTCGAGCCAGACGTCGACGTCGCGCAGCGGCTCGTGCCCGACCGCGTACAGCCGGCGCGTGCCCTCCTGGCGGACGAGCGCGAAGCCGTTGTCCCGCAGCACTTTCAGGTGCTGGGACACCGCGGGCTGCGAGATGCCGAACTCGGCCCGGATCACCTCGGTCACCGCGCCGGCGGCCCGCTCGCCGTCGGCCAGCAGCTCGAGGATGCGGCGGCGGACCGGGTCGCCGAGGACGTCGAACGCGTGCACCCGGCCAAGTTACAAGCGGCCACTTATATAAGTCAAGCGTGATCTAGTAACCCGATGTGCGTAACCCGGGTGCCGCTGCGATGAACATCAGCTGACATGGGTTTCGTTTCGGCGCGCGACCGGCGAGCATCGGGAGCGTGAAGTCGCCACGCGCGGTCCGCTTCGCTTTCCAGCCGCTGTACAGCCTCCACACCGGAGGCGTCGTGGCTCACGAAGCGCTGGCCAGGCCGGGCCACGGCACCGTCGCGGAGCTGCTGACGCAGGCGCGCCGCGAGGGCCGGCTCGCCGAGGTGGACCTCGGCCTCGCGATCGCCGCCGTCCGGCAGGACGAGACGTCGCTCCCGCTGCACCTGAACCTCTCCGCCCGCACGCTCGGCGCGCCACTGGCGATGTTCGACGACCTCCTGGCCGAGCTCGGCGACGCCGGGCGCCGCACCCGCGACGTCGTCCTCGAGCTCGGCCCGCCGTTCTCCCCGCTGCCGGCCGAGCGCGCGCTGAGCGGGATGCGGGCGCTGGCCGACCTCGGCTTCCGGCTCGCGCTCGACGGCCTCGGCCGCGGCGACCTGCCGCTGAGCCTGCTGATCGAAGCGCCGGTCGACCTGGTCAAGCTGGACCGCACGGTGCTGCGCGGCCTGCCGGACGACCCGGCGTCGGTCGCCGTCGCCGAGGCGATGCTGCACTACACCACCCGCACCGGCACCCGGCTGGTCGCGACCGGCCTGGAGACCGACGCCCAGCTCGACGCGGTCCGCGGGCTCGGCATCCGGATCGCCCAGGGCAACCTGCTCGCCCCGCCGACGGCGGCCGGCCCGGCGCCGGCGTTGCTCACCCGGGCCCCCGCCGTCGCCGCCCCCGGCCCCGCCCCGTGCGTCGGCGACTTCCTGCGCCCGGCCACGACGTTGCCGGAAACCGCGACGTGCGACGAGGTCCGCGAGGTGCTCGCGGCCGCGGACGCGCCGTCGGGCGTCATCGGCGTCGACGAGCTGAACCGGCCCCGCTGGTCGGTCGACCGGACGCGGTTCCTGGTCGCCGTCACCGGGCCGTACGGCCACGCGCTGCACGCGAAACGCCCGGCGGCGCGGCTCGCGGATGCCCCGCACACGATCGAAGCGCGCGCCGGGGCGATGGAGTTCCTCGAGCTGGTCACCGACGCCGACTGGGGCCGCACCGGCGACGACGTCGTGGTGGTCGACGACACCGGCCGCTGCCTCGGCGTCGTGCTGGTGACCGAGGTGGTCCGCGGCGTGGCCGAGGCGAAGGTCGAGGCCGCGGCGGCGCTCAACCCGCTGACCCGGCTGCCGGGCAGCGACACGGTGGCCCGCGACGTCGCCCGCCGCATCACGATCGGCGAGGCGTTCGTGGCCGCGTGGCTGGACATCGACGCGTTCAAGACGGTCAACGACACGGCGGGTTTCGCCGCGGGCGACGACCTGATCCGCGAACTGGGCGCGGCGCTGACGTCCCTGTCCGGCGGCTTGCGGCGCATGCGGGTCAGCCACGTCGGCGGCGACGACTTCCTGGTGGTCTGCGACGTCGACGAGATCGCCACGGTGGCGGGAGCACTGCTGGACCGCCGCTGGTCGGCGGACGGCCTCCCGGTGACGGTCTCGCTGGCGACGCTGGTCTGCGGAAGCGGCTCGATCCGGTCGTACCAGGAGGTTTCGCGGCTGCTGGCGCCGCTGAAGAAGCGCGCGAAGTCGGTGCCGGGGTCGAGCTGGGTGCTGAGCCGCCCGGGCGCGGAACGCGTGGAAGTACTGCGCGGCATCGGAACCCGCGGCCTGCAGGCCGCCGCCGGTTAGCCCTCTGCCGCGGCTGGTCGTGACCCTTGCACCGCGCGGTAGTCGGCGAAACGCTCGTCGACTTCCTCCGCCGTCAGGCCGAAGTCCGCCAGGCTGTACTTGTGCACTGGCTTCGCCGAGCCCGTGCGGCTCGCCTCGTGCACCGACGTCATCGCGGAACGCGCCGAAGGAGTCAGCGACAGTCCGAAGTGGTCGTACACAGTGGACACCGTCCCGATCGGGTCCGCCACGAAATCTTCGTACGCCACGTCGTAGAACTGCGCCGCGTCATAACGGGAACGGGCCGCGTGGAACTCGTCGGCGCCGCGGGCCCACAGATCCAGCTGCGAACGCCCGATCACCTCGCCGCGGAACTTCGTCGACCAGCCGTCCGCGGCCTTCTCCGCCAGGCTGCACATCGAGCCCATGATGGTGCGCGGCGCGCGGTGGGTCTGGATCACCAGCGCGTCCGGGTACGCCGCCATCAGCGCGTCCAGCGCGAACAGGTGGCTCGGGTTCTTGAGCACCCACCGTTTGCCCGCGTCCGGCAGCCCGATCAGCTGCAGGTTGCGGCGGTGCCGGGCGTAGGCGTCCGTCCAGTCCTGCTTCGCCAGCCAGCGCGAGTAACGCGGCAGGTGCGCGAGGCACTCGAACGACACCGACCGCATCGACTGCCGCAGCAGCTGCCAGCACTCCTCCACCTGGTCCGCGGACATGTGGTGCACCCCCATGAACTCCGGGTGCTCGACGTGGTGGCGCTCGTAGCCGGCCTGGATCCCTTGGAACACCGGGTTTTCCGCCCACGTCTCGCGCGGCGGCCGCGGCTGCGGGATCTCGGCGAGCCACACCTCGAGGCCCTGGTGCGCGGGGTCCTCGACGAGCAGCCGGTGCAGCGCCGTCGTGCCGGTGCGGGGCAGGCCGGTGACGAAGATCGGCCGCTCGATCGCCACGGAAGCCGACGCCGGGTGCTGCTTCCAGCCCGTCTCGCTGAGCAACCGAGCCACCAAAGCGCCGCGCAGCATCGCGCGGTGCACCTTGTTCCCGAACGGCGTCAGGTCCTCGTCGGCCGCGAACGACTCCAGCAGCACACGAAGGCCCTCGACGTACTCGTCGCCGCCGAAGTCGTCGAGCCCGGTGAGCTTCGACGCCGAGGCGTGCAGATCGTCGAACGTGCCCAGGTCGGCCCGGCCGGGGAGCATGGATCCTCCTAGTGGTGGTACTCGCCGCCGTTGACGTCGAGGCACTGCCCGGTGATCGCGCGCGCCATCGGCGAGGCGAGGAACACCACCGCGTCGGCGATCTCGTCCGGTTCCGGCAGCTTGCGCAGGTCGATCGTCGACGCCGTCTCGGCGTAGACCTCCTCCGACGTGATCCCGCGTTCCTTGGCCAGGTAGGTGAAGTACCACTTGAGGTTCGGCGCCCAGATGTACCCGGGCGCGACCGTGTTGACGCGGATGCCGTCCGGCCCGAGCTCGCTCGCGAGGCTCTGCGACAGCGACAGCAGCGACGACTTCGCCATCTTGTACGCGCCGAACGTCCGCCGCGAATGTCGCAGCACCGCCGAGTTGATCATCACCAGCGAGCCCTTGCTCTCCTTGAGCGCGGGCAGGAACAGCCGGGTCAGCCGCAGCACGGAGATCGCCGCGGTCTCGAAGCCCGCGCGGACGGCGTCGAAGTCCACAGTGGCCAGATCGGTCAGCGGCGGGACGGCGAAGGCGTTGTGCACCACCGCGTCCACCCGCCCGAACGCCTCGACGGCCTCGCTCACCAGGTTGGCCGCGGAGTCCGCGTCGTCGATGTCGGTCCGGACCGCGACGGCCCGGCGTCCGAGGTCGGTGACCTCCTTCGCGACTTCGGTGAGCCGCGACTCGGTGCGCGCGGCGAGCACGACGTCCGCGCCCGCCATGGCGCTGCGCACGGCGATCGACCGGCCGAGCCCCGGGCCGATACCCGAGACGACGACCACTTTGTCCCGCAACAACTCCGACACGCTCACCCCAGCATCCTGGCGGCGACGGCGTCCTGCCGGGCCGCGATCCTCGCCGCCCACTCCGCGGGCGTCACCCGCGCTTCCACGTGGTAAGGCAACCTTTCCGCCAGGTCGTCCACCTTGACGACCTCGACGACCGGGCCGTCGGCCGGGCCGAAGTCCCGCGCGATCCGCTGCCAGCGGATCTGGACGTACCCGCGGTCGTGCCCGGTGCGTTCCAGCCAGTTCGCCAGGCCGGGGTCGCGTTCGCTGATGACGAACCGGATCTTGCCGTCCGGGTCGACGCGCGCCTGGTCGGCGGTGAGGCTCGTCTGGTGGTTGATGTAGTCGAGCGAGACGTACCAGAGGCTGCCGAGCTGGATGCCCTGGTACGGCGCGTCGGCGCAGCGCGGGACGGTGACGATCATCGCCTCGTCGTCGCTCAGCTCGTAGTGCCCGGCCGAGGAGAACTGCGTGGTCAGCCCGCCCGGCGTCGAGCGCGGCTCGGTCATCGTGTTCACCGGCAGGTCGTCGTAGAACCACTTCGGGAAGGCCAGGAACGTCTTCAGCCGGCTCAGCAGGATCTTGCCGGTGACGCCGTAGCGCTTGGCCAGCGCCGGCCGGTCCGGCACCGGCGGCGCCTGCCCGGCGGTGTCGACGCACTGGATGCGGATCTCGCCACGCCGTTCGGTCGCCCAGTCGCTGTGGACCTCGCGCACGACGAGCATCGACGAACCGGCGCCGAGCGTGAAGTAGTTCGGCCCGGGGTTCTCGCGCGCCGGGCCGAACCGCAGCTCGAACCGGCCGTCTTCGCCGATTTCGATGGCCCGGTCGTCGAACGCGGCGAGGCTGTCGGGCACCACCACGGGTGAGTAGTCGCCGTTGAGGATCTGGAAGCTCAGGTCGGCGGTGGTCCCCCGGACGCCGGTGACCAGGTACTCGCGGTCGTCGCGGATGTTCGCGTTGAAGTAGAGCGTGTCCGGGTTGTCCAGCCCCATCTTCGTGTACGGCCCGGTGGACGCCGTGAAGTACGGGAAGTCGCGCTGGTAGGCCCAGGCCATCTGCAGCGACGCGCGAATGCTGCCGGCGAGGTAGTCGTACCCCTCCAGGAGGTCCTGCTCGGTCTTCACGTGCGGCGCGCTCGCGAGCAGGTTTTCGGCCTCGACGATCGCCTCGGCGAACGGCCGCGTCAGCGAGAACTCGTTCTCGATCATGCGGGCACGGCCCAGCGGTTGGCGAGCAGCCGGAAGCCCGCGTCGCCCTCCCAGGAGGTCATCGACTCGTACGTCCGCGTGTAGCCGATGTGCGTCATCCGCCAGGCCCCGTCGGTGTCACGGCGGTAGGTGTCCTCGTAGAACGCGGCGCCGTCGATGATCACCTTGTGGTCCGGCACGATCACCTTGTCGGTGAACGCCCACCGCCCGGTCGCGGTGTCGCCGTCGACGTCGATCTCGGGCTGACCTGCGTGGTGCACGGTGATGATGCCGTTGCCGAGACTCTTGGTGAGGAACTCGAGGATCGCGTCGCGGCCGGCGAGCCGATGCCCTTCACGACCCGTGGCGCGGGTCCCGTAGTCGGCCGTGGCGTCGACGGTGAAGGTGTCGGCCACCTCGTCCCACTGCTTCAGGTCGACCGCGCGCAGGTAGCGGTACTTCAGCCGGCGGATCTCTTCGAGTACGACCAGGTCCATCGTCACAGGGTCCCGCACCGCTTGACCGATGACAAGAACATGTTCTACTTTTTTCGAGTGTCCGTGACCTCGTACGAGCTGTCGCACCTGGCCGCGCTCGAAGCGGAGGCCGTGCACGTCTTCCGCGAAGTCGCGGCGACCTTCGAGCACCCCGTCCTGCTCTTCTCCGGCGGCAAGGACTCGGTGGTGATGCTGCACGCCGCCGCGAAGGCGTTCTGGCCGGCACCGCTGCCGTTCCCGGTGCTGCACGTCGACACCGGCCACAACTTCGACGAGGTGCTGCGGTTCCGCGACGAGACCGTCGCCTCCCTCGGCCTGCGGCTGCACGTCGCGAGCGTGCAGGACGACCTCGACGCCGGGCGCGTCGTCGAGGAGACCGGCCCGCGGGCCAGCCGCAACCGCCTGCAGACGGCCACGCTGCTGCGTGCGATCCGCGAAGGCGGCTTCGACGCCGTGTTCGGCGGCGCCCGCCGGGACGAGGAGAAAGCGCGGGCCAAGGAGCGCGTGTTCAGCTTCCGCGACGAGCACGGCCAGTGGGACCCGCGGGCGCAGCGGCCCGAGCTGTGGAACCTCTACAACGGGCGGCACCGGCGCGGCGAGCACATCCGCGTCTTCCCGCTGTCGAACTGGACCGAGCTGGACATCTGGCAGTACATCCGCGACGAGCGGATCTCGTTGCCGCCGTTGTACTACGCGCACCGCCGCGAGGTCGTCCAACGCGACGGCATGCTGCTCGCCGCAACCCGGTTCCTGTCTCTTGTGGACGGTGAGGTGCCGTACGAGGCAACGGTGCGGTTCCGGACCGTCGGCGACGCGACGTGCACCGGCTGCGTCGAATCGCCGGCGGCGACACCGTCCGAAGTGGTCACCGAGGTCGCCGCGACGCGCATCACCGAGCGTGGCGCGACCCGCGCGGACGACCGGATTTCCGAGGCGGGCATGGAAGATCGCAAGCGGGAAGGCTACTTCTGATGCAGCTGCTGCGGATCGCCACGGCGGGCAGCGTCGACGACGGCAAGTCCACGCTGATCGGCCGGCTGCTGTTCGACTCGAAGGCGATCTTCACCGACCAGCTCGCCGCCCTCGAACGCACGAGCCGCGAGCGCGGCGAGGACTACCCGGACCTCGCGCTGCTCACCGACGGCCTGCGCGCCGAACGCGAGCAGGGCATCACGATCGACGTCGCGCACCGCTACTTCGCCACGCCCAAGCGGAAGTTCATCATCGCGGACACCCCGGGGCACCTGCAGTACACCCGGAACATGGTGACCGGCGCGTCGACCGCCGACCTGGCGCTGGTCCTCGTCGACGCGCGCAAGGGCGTCCTCGAACAGTCGCGGCGGCACGCGTTCCTCGCGTCGCTGCTGGGCATCGGGCACCTGGTGGTGTGCGTGAACAAGATGGACCTCGTCGGCTGGTCGCAGGAGCGGTTCGACGAGATCCGCGAGGACTTCCGGCGGTTCGCGATGAAGCTCGACGTCGCCGACCTGACGTTCGTGCCGGTCTCGGCGCTGCACGGCGACAACGTCGTCCACCGCAGCACCAGCATGCCCTGGTACGAAGGGACTTCGCTGCTGCACCAGCTGGAAGAGGTGCACGTCGCCTCCGACCGCAACCTGATCGACGCGCGGTTCCCGGTGCAGTACGTGATCCGGCGCTCGGACTTCCGCGGCTACGCGGGCACCATCGCCGGCGGCGTCTTCAAGGCGGGTGACGAAGTCGTCGCGCTGCCGTCCGGGTTCACCACCCAGGTGCGCGCGGTGTGGGGCCCGGGCGGAACGCCCCTGGAAGAGGCGTTCACCGGGCAGGCCGTGACGGTCGAACTGGCCGACGACCTCGACCTGGGCCGCGGCGCGATACTGTGCCGGCCGGGCAACCGCGCGGAGGCGGCCCGCGAGGTCGACGCGCTGGTCTGCTGGTTCTCCGAGCGGGCCGAGCTGACGCCGGGCGCGACCTACGTCGTCCGGCACACGACCACCGAGACGCGTGGTTCCGTGGAGAAGCTCGACTACCGCCTCGACGTCACGACCCTGCACCGTGACGAGACGGCGGAGTCGTTGCGGCTCAACGATATCGGCCGGATCCGGCTGCGCACCCGCGCACCCCTGCTGTTCGACGCCTACCGCCGCAACCGCGCCACCGGCGGGTTCCTGCTGGTCGACGAGCACACCGGCGACACGGTCGCGGCCGGGATGATCACCGGCGCCGCGGCGTCCCCGGTCGTCTGGCACACCACGGCGGTGCGCCGCGAAGACCGGCCGACCCACGGCGCGACGGTGTGGCTGACCGGGCTCTCGGCGTCGGGCAAGTCGTCGGTGGCGGTGGAGCTGGAACGCCGTCTCGTCGCGGCGGGCCGTCCGGCCTACCTCCTCGACGGCGACAACCTGCGCCACGGCCTCAACGCCGGTCTCGGCTTCAGCCCGGCGGACCGCGCGGAGAACGTCCGGCGCGTCGCGGAGGTCGCCAAGCTGTTCGCGGACGCGGGTGTCGTCGCGATCGCGTCGCTGATCAGCCCGTACGAAGCCGACCGGCGGCTCGCGCGGGAGGCGCACGGCGACCTGCCGTTCGTCGAGGTCTTCGTCGACACGCCCCTGGAGACGTGCGAGGCGCGCGACCCGAAGGGGATGTACGCGAAGGCGCGCGCCGGGGAGATCACCGGGTTCACCGGCATCGACGCGCCGTACGAGCGGCCCGCGTCCCCTGACCTGGTGCTTCGTCCCGGCGACGGCGACCCGGCCGCGATGGCCGCGGCGATCCAGGCCCTGCTCGACGACGTCGGCTGACCGCTGCCCGTCCGGGCGGACTCGCGGTCCGGATGTATTTTTGCGGCCTTCGGCGCGCTCTTCCGGACGAACCGCACACGGCGGTTCGGACCTGCGAGGGAGCGACCATGACCGACGGACCGTGGAGCCAGACCCGGCTGCTCGAATTCGAGCCCGAAGACGAAGGCGAGGACACCCGGCCCTGGGGTGTGGTGACCGAGTCGGCCCACGCCCTGTGGACCGGCGGCGGACGCGACGTCGAGGTGGTGCGGAGCGCCGCGTACGACGGCGCGTTCACCCTGCGCACCGACGGGCCCGTCCTGTACGGCCTCCCCGGCGTCGAGGCGAACGAGGGCGAGGTCCGCACCCGCACCGCGGACCAGCGCGCGGACCGCGCTCGTCGTCAGGCCCGGACCGACGCCCCCACGGGCGCGCCGCACCGGCCGAAGGGCGTCCCGCTGGGCATCCACCCGAAGACGACGACGTCGCTCGGCCCGACGCGGCGCGGCATCACCTCCCGCGGCACGAAGACCCTGTTGTCGGAGAACCACAGCACGATCATCGACGGCGAGTCCCGGTCGCTGGTCTACCCGTCGGCGTACCCGTACACGGCGGTCTGCAAGCTGTACTGCAGCTACCAGCCGACGCCGGGCGGGAGCTGGGTCACCACGTCCGAGGCGACCGGCTACCTGATCGGCCGGAGCACGCTGATGACCAGCGGTCACGTGGGCCCGCCGACCAGCGGGCCGTGGCAGATCAAGGTCATCCCGGCGTGCTGGAACGGCCAGTCCGTGTTCGGCGCCGGGCTGGTCAGCTACGTCCGGAGCTACTGGTCGTGGAACTCGGACTCGGGCAGCGACATCAAGGTCTGCCAGCTGTGGGACCCGATCGGGGACAACGTCGGCTACTTCGGCTACCGCGGGTACAACAGCGCCTGGGAGGACGGGGACTACTGGACCATGGCGGGCTTCCCGTACGACGTCAGCCTGACGTCGATGTCGTACGAGCCGGCCATCGCCGTCCGCGACGACGACGACGGTGACGACATCACTGTCAACGGCACGAGCTACGACACCACCCAGGTCGAGAGCGACGCCGACGAGGCGTCCGGCGTCTCGGGCGCGCCGCTGTGGGGCTGGTGGGACGACGGCCCGTACGCGATCGGCGTGCACCACGGCGTCGAGCACGACGGGACGATCTTCGGCACGGAGACGCTCTCGTGCGCCTCCGGCGGCGCGGGCTTCACCCAGGCCGCGAGCTGGGCCCGCGGGATGTGGGGCTAACCCGCCGGCGTCACGAACCCGGAGTCGTAGGCGCGAACGACGGCCTGGGTGCGGTCGCGGGCCCCGAGCTTGGCCAGCACGTTGCCGACGTGGGTCTTCACGGTCTGGATGCCCAGGTACAGCTCGGTCGCGATCTCCACATTGGACAGTCTGGCGGCCATCAGGCGCAACACTTCGCGCTCCCGCTCGGTCAGCCCGGCACTCATCAGGCCGTCGCCCGCCGGCGACGGCGAGTGCCGGGCGGCCAGCTTGCGGATCGCCGCCGGGAAGAGCAGCGACTCCCCCGCCACCACGGTCCGGATCGCCGCGACGATCTCCTCCGGGCGGGCCCGCTTGAGCAGGAACCCGCTGGCGCCGGCGACGAGCGCGTCGTAGACGTAGTCGTCGTTCTCGAAGGTGGTCACCACGATCACCTTCGGCGGACTATCCACAGTGGACATCAGGTGCGTGGTGGCGCGGATCCCGTCCACCGCGGGCATCCGGACGTCCATCAGGACGACGTCGGGGCGCAGCCGGGCCACCAGCCCGGGCACCTCGGCGCCGTCGGCGGCCTCACCCAGCACGGCGAGGCCGGCTTCGCTGTCGATGATGGCCTTCAAGCCGGCGCGGATCAGCGGTTCGTCGTCGACCAGCAGCACCCCGACGTTCATCGCCCGCTCCCCCACGGCACCCGCACCACGACCTCCCACCGCTCGCCGGACCGCCCGGCCGTCAGCTCGCCACCGAGCACCGCCGCCCGCTCGGCCATCCCGCGCAGGCCCCGGCGGCCCGCCCGCGGCGTCGCGCTGCCGAGCGGGTTGCCGACCCGGGCGACGAGGCCGGTGGCCGCGACGTCGACGTCCAGCGTCACCGGGACCTCACCGGCGTGCCGCACGGCGTTGGTCAGGCATTCCTGCAGGATCCGGTAGACCTCGCGCGACACCACCGGCGGCACGGCGGCCAGCTCGCCGTCGACGCCGGCGGTGACCTCGGTGCCGGCCAGCCGCGTCGCTTCGAGGAGGTTCGGCAGGTTGGTCAGCGACGGCTGCGGCGTCCGGCCCGCGGCTTCCTCGCGGAGCAGCCCGAGCACGTGGTCGAGGTCGTCGAGCGCGGTGCGGGCGGAGTCCTCGATGGCGCCGAGCGCGCGTTCGGTGAAGTCCGGATCCGCGCGCAGGGTCCGCCGGGCGGCGCCGGCCTGGATCGAGACGACGCTCAGCGCGTGCCCCACCGAGTCGTGCAGCTCCCGGGCCAGCCGGTTGCGCTCGGCGAGCTGCTCGGTCCGCCGTTCCAGCTGCGCGATCCGATCGGCGGCGGTCATCCCGAGCAGCCTCTTCGCGACCCGCCTCAACACGGCGCCGATCACCCACACGGCGTAGATCAGCACCACAACGCCCACCGCGAAGACGACAGGGATCCACGCGGAGGCCCACCCCTTCGGCACCGTGACCTCGGCCTCGCCTTGGATCAAGTTGCCGGTGAACACGGCGCTCACGGAGAGCCCGAACGCGACGGGCGCGGCGAGGCTGACCAGGCTGACACCGCACCCGACGAGCACGTGCAGCGCGAACATCACAGCGGCCCGGACCCGCCCCGGCCGGGTGTGCGGTCTTGCGGGCGCACCCGGGGCGGGATTGTCGAGCAGCTCCCGGACGGCGGTGGACTCGAGCACGTGCACGGCGGGCAGGAACGCGGTCCCGGCCACGACGAGCAGCGTGACGAGGCCACCGATCCCGGCGGCCCGGTCCAGCGTGGTGGTGAAGGGCAGCAACGACGGCACGGCCACGGCGGCGAAGAGCAGGTAGGGCACGCTGATCGCCCCGCCGAGGACGAGGTACACCCAGCGGCGGTAGGTAGCCCTGCTCACCAGCGGCCGGAGTACACGCACAAGCCGATCTTCGCAGCTCGCGGGGCCGGGCGCTTCCCTCTCGCGATGGAGGCGCCCCGAGCCGAAAGCAGCCCCCACCCTCTCCGGGGGGTCGGCCCCGCTTCCAGCGTATCGGGACCCACCGACGGGAACGCCGGAAAGCCGCCGGCGGCGCCTGGTTGTCCACATCTCGACCACCCTGTGGGCAACCAGGCGCGAAGCGCCTAGTACGCGACCTGGCGGGTCTCCGCCGTGCGGGCTGCCGCGAAGCCGTTCCTCCACAGCGACTGGACCTTCGCCGCCTCCGCCGCGGACGGCTTCGCGTTCTTGCACGCCGTGCCCGGGCCGTGGCCGGACATCAGCTCGGTGCACGGGCCCGTGTAGTCGTCCGGCAGGCCGAGGTTGTGGCCCAGCTCGTGCGCGGCGATGCGCGTCGGGTCGAAGCCCTCGGCGACCTGGCTCGTGTCGAGGTAGATGTCGCCGCGGCCGTGACCGTTCGTGTTGGTGTACGAGCCGCCGCTGTGGATCTCGTGGAACACCACCGTGGCACCGCTGCTGCGCTTGACCAGCTTGACGTCGGTGACCACCGCGTTCCAGTTGGCCGCACCCTGGTCGATCTGGGCGAGGTAGTCGGCCGCGCCGGACGAGTTGTAGTACACCGTCGTGACCGCGGCGGGCGCGGCGGAAGCGGTGGTGAGCCCGGCGCCCAGGGGCACCGCGACCGCGGCGGCCAGCACCAGGACCCGGCCGAGCAGACGTCCGTTCATCGTGTCTCCTTTTGTCCGTTTAGAGAACACTTCACCGTAGTTCGCGCGGTCAGGTTAGAAGTCAACGGCAACCTCGGGCCACGGCCGAAAGTAGCTCCCTCGCGGGAGGGAGCCGGGTCCCGCCGCTGCGTGAGCCCGCCGATGACGCCGCCGTGGTCTGCTCGGCCACGGCGAAAGGGAACCGATGAACTTCTTGCTGGGCCTGCTGACCCTCCCCGTGTACGTCCTGGTGCTGTGGCCGCTGGTCGCCGCGTCGCGCCGGGTGCTCGGCGTGCGCGTCGGCGCCGTCCGCGCGCTGTGCGGCGCGGCGTTCGGCTGGCTCGTCGCCGGCGGGGTCGCGCAGGCGTTCCCGAAGTCGTTGCCCGGCCACGGCGCGGCGTTCCTCGGACTGCTGATCCCGTTGGCGGGCAGCGCTTTCCTCGCGACGCTCGTCTTCCTGTTCGTCGCCGAGATGGCGTTCCCGGGCGGGCTCGGCCTGGGCCGGCTCCGCGCCGCGTACGCCCGGGTTTCGCGCGCCCGCCGGTACTCGCAGATCAGCCGGATCGCGATCAAGCACGGCCTCGGCCGCTACCTCGCGGGCCGTCGCGAACCCGGCCTGGCGCCGGGGCGGCAGGCCAAGCTCGCCCGCTCGCTGCGCCGCGCGCTCGAGGAAGGCGGCGTGACGTTCGTGAAGCTCGGCCAGCTCCTGTCGACGCGCACGGACCTGCTGCCCGCGGTCTTCGTCGAGGAGCTCGGCAAGCTCCAGGACCAGGTCGCGCCCGCGCCGGCCAACGCCGTCCGGGCGGTCCTGGAGGCCGAGCTCGGCGGCTCGCCCGACGACGTCTTCGCCGAGTTCGACCCGGAACCCCTTGCGGCGGCGTCGATCGCGCAGGTCTACAAAGCACGGTTGCGCAGCGGCGAAGACGTCGTCGTCAAGGTCCAGCGCCCCGGGGTGCGGGAGCAGGCCGAACGCGACGTCGACATCGTCCGCCGCGTCGCCGCCGCTCTGGAGGAGCGGGCGGACTGGGCACGCTCGCTGGGCGTCGCCGAACTCGCCGACGGCTTCGCCACGGCCCTAGCCGAAGAGCTGGACTTCACCATCGAGGCCCGCAACATCGCCGCCGTGGCGGCCACTTCCGGCCCGGACGTCGCGCTCCCGACCGTCCACAAAGCACTGTCCACTGAGCGCGTACTGGTGATGTCCCGGTTGCGCGGCAAGCCCTTGGAGACGGCGCCGGCGGCCGAGCGCGACCGGCTCGCGAAGTCGCTGCTGCGCTGCCTGCTCGACCAGGTGATGATCGGCGGCGTCTTCCACGCCGACCCGCACCCGGGCAACCTCCTGCTGCTGACCGACGGCCGCCTCGGCCTGCTCGACTTCGGCTCGGTCGGCCGCCTCGACGCCGGGCTGCGCGGCGGCCTGCAGAACCTGGTGCTGGCCCTGGACCGCGGCGACCCGTCGGGTCTGCGCGACGGGCTCCTGGAGATCGTCGACCGCACCGGCGACATCGACGAGCAGCGCCTCGAACGCGCACTCGGCGCCCTGCTCGCCCGCCACTTCGGACCCGGCCGCACGCCGGACCTCGCCCTGTTCACCGGCCTGTTCCGGGTGGTCGCGGACTTCCGGCTGAGCGTCCCGCCGCCGGTGGCCGCGGTGTTCCGGGCGCTGGCCACGGTCGAGGGCACGCTGTCGGCGCTCTCGCCCGGCTTCGACGTCGTGGCCGAGTCCCGCGCGTTCGCCGTCGAGCAGGTCGGCGCCGGACTCCGCCCGGGTTCGCTGGGCCGCACGGCGGTCACCGAGCTGACGGCACTGCTCCCGGTCCTGCGCCGCATCCCCCGCCGCGTCGACCGGATCGGCGCCGCCCTGGAGGAGGGCCGGCTGTCGGTGAACGTCCGGCTGTTCTCCGACGAGCGCGACCGCGACGTGGTGACGAGCCTGGTCCACGAGGTCCTGCTGGCCTTCGTCGGCGCGGCAACGGGTCTGATGGCGGTGTTCCTGCTGACCGGCACGACCGGCCCGCGGCTCCTGCCGGAGCTCACGCTGAACCAGGCCTTCGGCTACAACCTGCTGGTGATCAGTGCGCTGGTGGGGTTAAGGCTGCTCTTCGTCGTCTTCCGGCGCTCCGGACAGCGCTCACGATCACGCCGATGAGCCCGGCGACGAACAGCACGATCCCGCCGGCGATCCACCAGCGCAGGGTGGGGATCGTGGAGTCGGAGTACGGGGTTCCGGGCAGGCCCGCGTCGGTGAAAGCCGTCGTCGGGGTCAGCGGCCGCGGGGTGATCACGGTGCCGGTCGCGACGACGAACCCGATGACCCCGGACAACCGCACGGGACCGCTGAACCGCGAGTCGTCGGAGTTGCCGCGGTTGTCGCCCTCGACGAAGATCGCGCCGGCGGGCACCTTGGCGGAGAATCCGAAGAGCGTGTCGTCGCCGGGGTTGAGGTAGGGCTCGGTGATCGGCTTGCCGTTGATCGAGAGGTGGCGATCGGTGCAGCAGGCGACGGTGTCCCCGGCGATCCCGACCACGCGGAAGACGCTGACCCCGTCGCGACTCGACTGGGCGAACGCGCGGCCGTCCACAGCGACGAGGTCCCCGCGGCGCACCTCGGTGTCGGTCGCCCGGCGCACGACGAGCCGGTCACCGGGCACCAGGGTCGGGCTCATGGGCGCGCTCGAGAGCGCGTAGGCCTCGTACCCCAGCATGATCCGGCCGACCCCGTATACCCCGGCAGCCACCCCGAGCACCGCGACGACGATCATCACCACCAGCACCTTGGACACGCCGGAGCGCTTCGGCGGAGCCGGTGGTGCGGGCGGGAAAGCGGGTTCGGTCACGAAGATCTATCGGGACACAGTGGACAGCGTTACCCCGTCCGCGGCGCGTACATAATCACCGCGACGCCCGCGAGACACAGCAGCGCGCCGATGACGTCGTAGCGGTCCGGGCGGTAGCCGTCCGCCACCACTCCCCAGGCCAGCGAGCCCGCCACGAAGACTCCGCCGTACGCGGCGAGGATGCGGCCGAACTGGGCGTCCGGCTGGAGGGTGGCCACGAAGCCGTACAGGCCCAGCGCCACGATGCCGCCGCCGATCCAGATCAGGCCGCGGTGTTCGCGGACGCCCTGCCAGATCAGCCAGGCGCCGCCGATCTCGAAGACGGCCGCCGCGAGGAACAGCAGGATCGACCGCAGGAGCACACCGGGATACTAGCTCCCGTGCCGTTCACGCTGAGTCATCCCGCCGCCGTGCTCCCGCTGGCGAGACGGCCGCTGGTGTCCTCGGCGCTCGTCGCCGGGTCCGTCGCGCCGGACGTCTTCTGGTTCGTGCCACGGCTTCCCGGCGTCGGCCTCACCAAGACCCACGAGCTGACCTCGGTCCTCTGGCTCGACCCGCTCCTCGCGCTGGTGATCCTCGCGCTCTTCCAGGTCGTCCTGAAGCGGCCCCTGCTGGCCCTGGCCCCGAAAGCCCTGGCCGAACGGCTCCCCCGCGACTTCAGCTGGAAACGACCGGGCTGGATCGCCCTGTCGCTGGTCATCGGCGCCGCCACGCACGTCGGCTGGGACGCCTTCACCCACGAGAACGACGGGTTCCCGTTCCTGCGGATCCCGCTCGTCACCGGCGTCGACGTCGGACGCCTGATCCAGCTCGTCAGCACGATCGCCGGGGCCGGGATCCTCGGCTGGTGGCTGCGGAAGTGGTACCGCGGCGCGCCCACCAAACCGGCGCCGAGAGCCACTCGCCACCGCGGGCCGGTGGTGGCGCTCCTCCTCGCCGGCGCGCTGGCCGGCGTCCTGACGAGCGTCCTGCCGTTCCTGGCCCACCACGACCCGATGACCCGCGCGGGCGTCGTCGGCAACGCGACCTACCTGCTCGCCACCGGCGCCTGCACCGGGTTCGCCGTCGCCCTCGTTGTCTACGCGCTGACCTGGCACGCGCGATATAAGTCGTTATACACAAAGCGGGCCACCCCGGAGGGTGACCCGCTCGATGCGACGAAAGTCAGACGGTGAAGCCGAGGGCGCGCAGCTGCTCTCGGCCGTCCTCGGTGATCTTCTCCGGGCCCCACGGCGGCATCCAGACCCAGTTGATCCGGAAGTCCTTGACGAGGCCGCCCGACGTCAGCGCGGCCGACGTCTGGTCCTCGATGACGTCGGTCAGCGGGCAGGCCGCCGACGTGAGCGTCATGTCGATCGTCGCGCTGTTGTCCGGCTCGACGCGGATGTCGTAGACGAGGCCGAGGTCGACGACGTTGATCCCGAGTTCCGGGTCGACGACGTCGCGCATGGCCTCCTCGACGTCCTCGAGCTTCGCGAGCTCGATGTCCTGCGTCGCGGTGGTCTCGGCGTCGAGGTCGGCGGCGGTGCGCCCCTCACGAGTGGCGGTCTCTTCGGTCATGCTTTCTCAACTCCACTGGTGGTCCGGGCGACGGCGTCCTTGAAGGCCATCCAACCGAGGAGGGCGCACTTGACCCTGGCCGGGTACTTGGCGACGCCCGCGAAGGCGATGCCGTCCTCCAGCACTTCCTCGTCCGGTTCGACCTTTCCCTTGCCCTGCATCAGTTCGACGAAGGCGTCCATGGTGGTGAACGCTTCCTCGAGGGTGTGCCCCACGACCAGGTCCGTCATGACCGACGTCGAGGCCTGGCTGATGGAACAGCCCTGGCCGTCGTAGGAGACGTCGGCGACCTTCCCGTCGTCGAGCTTGACCCGCAGCGTCACCTCGTCACCGCAGGTCGGGTTGACCTGGAACGACTCGGCGTCGAACGGGTCCCGCAGGCCGCGGCCGTGCGGGCGCTTGTAGTGGTCCAGGATGATCTCCTGGTACATGCTTTCCAGGTTCACTGTGTCACCTCTTGGGCCACCCCGAAGAACTTCTGGGCCTCGCGAACACCCGCGACCAGGGCGTCCACTTCGGACAGCGTGTTGTACAGGTAGAACGACGCCCGCACGGTCGCCTGCGCGCCGCACGCGCGGTGCAGCGGCCACGCGCAGTGGTGGCCGACGCGGACGGCGATGCCGAGGCTGTCGAGCACCTGGCCGGCGTCGTGCGGGTGCACGCCGTCGATCACGAACGACACGGTCGCGCCGCGGTCCTTCAAGTCGGTGGGCCCGACGATCCGGACGCCCGGGATGGCCCCGATGCCGTCGAGGGCGGCCGCGGCGAGCTCGTGCTCGTGCGCCGCGATCCGGTCCATGCCGATGGCCGAGAGGTAGTCGACGGCCGCGCCGAGGCCGATGGCCTGCGACGTCATCGGCACGCCCGCCTCGAACCGCTGCGGCGGCGGAGCGAAGGTGGAGCCCTCCATGCGGACCATCTCGATCATCGACCCGCCGGTGAGGAACGGCGGCATCGCCGACAGCAGCTCGGTACGTCCGTAGAGGACACCGATGCCCGACGGGCCGAGCATCTTGTGCCCGGAGAACACCGCGAAATCGACGCCCAGCGCGTGGAAGTCGACGGCGAAGTGCGGCACCGACTGGCAGGCGTCGAGCACGGTCAGCGCGCCGACGGCCTTCGCCTTCTCGACGAGCAGCGAGACGGGGTTGACCGTACCGAGCACGTTCGACTGGTGCGCGAACGCGACGACCTTGGTCTTCGAGGTGATGAGTTCGTCCACATCGGACAGGTCGAGCCGACCGTCCGCGGTCACCTTGAACCACTTCAGCGTGGCCCCGGTGCGCTGGCACAGTTGCTGCCACGGCACGAGGTTCGCGTGGTGCTCCATCTCGGTGATGACGATCTCGTCGCCCGGGCCGACCCGGAAGCGCGCGGCTTCCGGACCGGCCGTGGCGGCGTTGCTCATCGAGTACGCGACGAGGTTGATGCCCTCGGTCGCGTTCTTGGTGAACACCAGTTCCTCGGGGTCGGCGCCGACGAACTCCGCGACCTTGGCGCGCGCGGACTCGTAGGCGTCGGTGGCCTCTTCGGACAGCTGGTGCGCACCGCGGTGGACGGCGGAGTTCGACGTGAAGACGTAATCGCGTTCGGCGTCGAACACCGGCGTCGGGCGTTGCGACGTCGCCCCGGAGTCCAGGTACACCAAGGGTTTCCCGTCGCGAACGGTGCGCGACAGGATCGGGAAGTCGGCGCGCAGCGCGGCGACGTCCAGGGGAACAGAGCTGGCCGAGGTGGTGGTCATCGGGCCGACTCCTCTCGTTCTCGGTGTAGTACTGGGAAAAGCGTCAGAGCGCGGCCGGCTCGGGCTTGCCGGCGTACTTGACGTAGCCGTGCTCCTCCAGCTCGTCGGCCAGCTCCTTGCCGCCCGACTCGACGATCTGGCCGCCGGCGAAGACGTGCACGAAGTCCGGCGTGATGTGCCGCAGGATCCGGGTGTAGTGCGTGATCAGCATGACGCCGACCTCGCTCGAAGCCTTGTAGGCGTTGACACCCTCGGAGACGACGCGCAGGGCGTCGACGTCGAGACCGGAGTCGGTCTCGTCGAGGATGGCGAACTTCGGCTTGAGCAACGCCAGCTGCAGGATCTCGTGGCGCTTCTTCTCGCCACCGGAGAAGCCCTCGTTGACCGAGCGCTCGGCGAACTCCTGCGAGATCTCGAGCTTGCCCATCTCCTCCTTGACCTCCTTGACCCACAGGCGAAGCTTGGGAGCTTCGCCGCGGACCGCGGTGGCCGCGGTGCGGAGGAAGTTGGACATCGAGACGCCGGGGACCTCGACCGGGTACTGCATCGCCAGGAACAGGCCCGCGCGGGCGCGCTCGTCGACGCTCATCTCGAGGACGTTCTCGCCGTCGAGCAGCACCTCGCCGGAGGTCACCTGGTACTTCGGGTGACCGGCGATCGCGTAGGACAGGGTGGACTTGCCGGAGCCGTTGGGGCCCATGATCGCGTGGGTCTCGCCCGACTTGATCGTCAGGTTCACGCCCTTGAGGATCTCCTTGGCGCCTTCGTCGGTGTTGACCGAGGCGTGCAGGTCCTTGATTTCCAGGGTAGCCATTCTTCGTTTCCTAAAGTCTGCGGTGGACGGCGTCAGGCGCCAACGGCTTCGAGCTCGGCCTCGATCGCGGCTTCGAGGCGCTCGCGCACCTCGGGGACGTCGATCTTCACCAGGATCTCGTGGAAGAACCCGCGCACGACCAGCCGGCGGGCGGCTTCTTCGGCGATCCCGCGCGACTGCAGGTAGAACAACTGCTCGTCGTCGAACCTTCCCGTCGCGCTCGCGTGGCCGGCGCCTTCGATCTCGCCGGTCTCGATCTCCAGGTTCGGCACGGAGTCCGCGCGCGCCCCCGGCGTGAGCACCAGGTTGCGGTTGAACTCGTAGGTGTCGGTGGCCTCGGCCGCGGCCCGGATCAGCACGTCGCCGATCCACACCGTGTGCGCGCCCTCGCCCTGCAGCGCGCCCTTGTAGCCCACGCGCGACTTGCAGTTGGGCACCGCGTGGTCGACGAAGAGGCGGTGCTCCTGGTGCTGGCCGCCGTCGGCGAAGTAGACGCCGAGCATGTCGACGTCGCCGCCCTTGTCGGCGAAGGTCGCCGTCGGCGAGACGCGGACCAGGTCACCGCCCAGGGTGATCACGGTGTGCCGCAGCGCGGCGTCGCGGCCCAGCTTCAGGTGCTGCTCGGAGACGTGCACCGCGTCGTCGGCCCAGTCCTGGACGCTGACCACGGTGACCTTGGCGCCGTCGCCGATGACGAACTCGACGTTGTCGGCGTAGGTGCCGGAGCCGACGTGGTCGAGCACGACGACGGCTTCGGCGAACGCTTCGGCGCGGACCTGCAGGTGCCCGTAGGCGACCTTGCCCTCGCCCGGGCCGTGGATGCGCAGCACGGACGGCTTGGACGCCTTCGTCTCCTTGGGCACCGTCACGACGGTGGCCTTGGTGAACGAGGAGTAGGCCTGCGCGGCGATGCGGTCGCTCGGCACGCCGGCCTGGCCGAGGCGCGCGTCGTCGCGGCCGACGGTCTCGATGGTCAGCTCGGGGGCGGCGTCGAGGTCGAGGGTGATCTCGCCGGTGGCGGGCGCGCTGCCGTCGTGCAGGCCGCGCAGCCGCTTCATCGGCGTGAAGCGCCAGTTCTCCTCACGGCCGCCCGGGACCTCGAAGGCCTCGACGTCGTAGGAGGTGAAGCGCTCCGCGCGGGAGGCGGCCGGAATGACCGCCCCCTCGCGGATCGCCTCGGAAACGTTGTTCTCGGTAACCGACATGACTAGCCGACGGACCCTTCCATCTGGAGCTCGATCAGGCGGTTCAGCTCGAGCGCGTACTCCATCGGCAGCTCACGCGCGATGGGCTCGACGAACCCGCGCACGATCATCGCCATCGCCTCGGCCTCGTCGAGGCCGCGCGACATCAGGTAGAACAGCTGCTCTTCGCTGACCTTGGACACCGTGGCCTCGTGGCCCATGGACACCTCGTCGTTGCGGATGTCCACGTACGGGTAGGTGTCCGAGCGCGAGATCGTGTCGACCAGCAGGGCGTCGCACACGACGCTGGAGCGCGAGTGGTGCGCCCGCTTCGCCACGCGGACCAGGCCGCGGTACGAGGTGCGGCCGCCGCCGCGCGCCACCGACTTCGACACGATCGTCGAGGAGGTGTACGGCGCGAGGTGCTCCATCTTGGCGCCCGCGTCCTGGTGCTGGCCCTCGCCCGCGAACGCGACCGAGAGGACCTCACCCTTGGCGTGCTCGCCCATGAGGAAGACCGACGGGTACTTCATGGTCACCTTGGAACCGATGTTGCCGTCGATCCATTCCATGGTCGCGCCCTCTTCGCACTTGGCGCGCTTGGTGACCAGGTTGTAGACGTTGTTCGACCAGTTCTGGATGGTCGTGTAGCGGCAGCGGGCGCCCTTCTTGACGATGATCTCCACGACCGCCGAGTGCAGCGAGTCGGACTGGTAGATCGGCGCCGTGCAGCCCTCGACGTAGTGCACGTAGGCGTCTTCGTCGACGATGATCAGGGTGCGCTCGAACTGGCCCATGTTCTCGGTGTTGATCCGGAAGTAGGCCTGCAGCGGGATGTCCACCTTGACGCCCTTGGGCACGTAGATGAACGAACCGCCGGACCACACCGCCGTGTTCAGCGCGGAGAACTTGTTGTCGCCGGCCGGGATGACCGAGCCGAAGTACTCCTCGAACAGCTCCGGGTGCGTCTTGAGCGCGGTGTCCGTGTCCAGGAACAGGACGCCCTGCTTCTCGAGGTCCTCGCGGATCGAGTGGTAGACGACCTCGGACTCGTACTGGGCCGCGACACCGGCCACGAGGCGCTGCTTCTCCGCCTCGGGGATGCCCAGCCTGTCGTACGTGTTCTTGATGTCCTCGGGCAGCTCTTCCCAGCTCGTGGCCTGCTTCTCGCTGGAGCGCACGAAGTACTTGATGTTCTCGAAGTCGATCCCGGAGAGGTCCGCGCCCCAGTTGGGCATCGGCTTCTTCTCGAAGAGCTTGAGCGCCTTGAGTCGTGCTTCGCGCATCCACTCCGGTTCGGACTTCTTCCCGGAGATGTCGGTGACGACATCCTCGTTCAGCCCGCGACGGGCGCTGGCGCCCGCTACGTCGGAGTCGGCCCAGCCGAACGCGTACTTGCCCAGGGACTCGATGGTCTCTTCCTGGCTCAAGGGCGCGGTGGTGGGAGTGCGCTGCTCGGCAGCGGCAGTCATGCGGGTTTCCCTCCATTCGGGATCCGTGCTGTGCGCCCGGAGGGCAGCGGCTCCGCCGCCCTCGAAGGCTTTGTGCTGACCGGCTCGGGATGGGCCGGTTGACCCGCCGAAGCGGGTACGTGGGTGGTGCACGCGGAATCACCGCGTGCGATGGTCGCCAGCCGCTGGACGTGGGTGCCCAGCAGCTTCGCGAACGCCTCGGTTTCGGCCTCGCACAGCTGCGGGAACTCCGCGGCCACGTGGGCGACCGGGCAGTGGTGCTGGCAGAGCTGGGCACCGACGTTCTGACCGGCTGCCGGGGCGCCTACTTGACGGGTCGACGCAGCGTAGCCCTCCCTGGTCAGCGCGGTCGCCAAGGCCTCCGCGCGCGCCGCCGGATCACTCGATCCGGTGATCGCCAGGCGGTGCGGTTCGACCAGCGACGCCACGCGACGCTCGGCGAAGGCGCGTACGGCGTCTTCGCCCGCGTGCTCGGCGAGGAAGCGGATGGCGGAGACGGCCAGGTCGTCGTAGGCGTGCCCGAACCGGGCGCGACCGGCCTCGGTCAGCAGGAAGAGCTTGGCCGGACGACCCCGGCCACGGGGTCCGCGCCGCGGCGCGTCCCGGGTCTCGGCTTCGCCATCCGCGAGAAGCGCGTCCAGGTGCCTGCGGACGGCCGCCGGGCTGATCCCGAGCTGCTCGGCGACGACCACGGCGGTCATGGGACCCTGTTCCAGGAGCAGCCGGGCGACCTCACTGCGGGTCTTGCCCTCGGCGCTGACCTGCGACGGGACGGCGTTGACCGCGGTGCGGGGCGTGTCGCCACCCACCTGGTCCGCTGCCGCCGTCTTTTTCACAACACAAGTGTGTCTTATTTCCCGGCGGACGGCAAAGGCGGGGTCTTCGGCAGTGACCCGACTCACGCCGCACCGGCGGCGATACCCTGGCTCCCGTGGCTGTGGGCGAACTGGGTGAACATCCTGCACGGCAGGACCGGCAAGTGGCGGACATCGTCACCGGGAGTGCGCATCCGGTGACGCTGTCGCCCGTCGAGCCCCGGGTGCCGCTCCCCCTGGAGGGTGACGAGCGGCGCGCGCTGAACGTCGTCCGGCGGTTCGGCACGGTCGGGTCCCTCTTCCTCGCGCTGGGCTCCCTCGGCGCCGGCGCCGCGCCGGTGATCAACCCGGTGCAGGAGATCCCGGTGCTGCGGCTGTTCACCCGCATCCCCACCGTGTCGCTGGCCATCGCCATCTCCGGCATGGGCATCCTGGTGCTCAGCTGGCTGATGCTCGGGAAGTTCGCCCGCCCGGACCGCGCGCGGCTCGCGTCGCAGGGCCAGCTCGCCCGCACGATCGCGCTGTGGGTGCTGCCGCTGCTGGTGATCCCGCCGCTGTTCTCCCGCGACGTCTACAGCTACCTCGCGCAGAGCGAGATCGTGCACCGCGGGATGGACCCGTACACCCTCGGCCCGGCGCAGGCCCTCGGCGTCGCCGACCCGTTCACCGCGGGCGTGTCGAACATGTGGCGCGAGACGCCGGCGCCGTACGGCCCGCTGGTGCTGCGCCTCGGCGGCTGGCTCGCGCCGATCTCCGGCCAGAGCATCGCGCTGGGCGTGCTCCTGCAGCGCGTGCTCGCACTGGCCGGGGTGGTCCTCATCGTCTGGGCGCTGCCGCGGCTGGCCCGCCGCTTCGGCGTCCAGCCCGCGACCGCGTTGTGGCTGGGCGCGCTCAACCCGCTGCTGATCTTCCACTTCGTCGCCGGCGCCCACAACGACGCGCTGGCCATCGGCCTGATGCTCGCCGGGCTGGAGGTGGGCATCCGGCGGCTGCCGATCCGGGTCAAGGGCGACACGCCACCACCGCTGGCGCCGGGCGAGCTGCTGTACATAGGGCTCGGCGTCGCGATCATCACGCTCGGCGTGGCGGTGAAGGTGCCCGCGGTGTTCGCCCTGCCGTTCTTCGCCGTGATGGTCGCGCGCCGCTGGCACGGCAGGCTGAAGGACCTGTTCCTCGCCGGGGCGCCGATGGCCGCGTGGTTCGGCGTCGTGCTGGCCGTCGTCTGCTTCGGCTCCGGGCTCGGCTTCGGCTGGGTCGGCGCGACGTTCAACACACCGGGCCTCGTCCGCGCCTGGATCTCCCCCACCGCGGAGCTGGCGAACCTGTCCGGGGTGCTCGGCATCGCGCTCGGGCTGGGCAACCACACCAACGCGCTGGTGCCGATCCTCGGCGCGCTCGGCTACCTCGTCGCCGTCGCCATCACCTTCAAGTTCCTCTGGGACAGCTTCAAGTGGCGCTACCGGCCGATCATCGGCCTCGGCGTCTCGCTGGGCGCGGTGATGATCCTGCAGATCAACCTGCAGCCCTGGTACGTGCTGTGGGCGGTGATCCCGCTCGCCGCGGCCGCCGGGACGTCCCGGTTCCGGGTGGCCGCGACGGTGCTGTCCGCCGCCCTGCCGTTCCTGCTCCCGCCCACCGGCAGCACCTTCGACGGCCGCCCGTACGTGCTGCCGTTCGCCTACGTCGCGGCGATCGTCGTGTGCGGCGCGGGCATGCTCGTCGTGCGGCGTCTCGCGCCCGTCCTGCTCTCCAGGCCGTCCCCGCGGCTGCCCGCGCAGGCCGACGCCGTATCGTGACGCGATGTGAGTGCCCCCGCCGTCGAGATCACCGGGCTGGTGAAAAGCTACGGCTCCACCTGCGCGGTCGACGGTCTCGACCTGCACATGGAGCGCGGCGGCCTGCTCGCCCTGCTCGGCCCGAACGGGGCCGGCAAGACCACCACCGTCGAAATCTGCGAAGGCTTCCTGAAGCCTGACGCCGGCTCGGTGCGTGTGCTCGGCCTCGACCCGCACCGCGAGTCCGCCGCCCTGCGCCCCCGGCTCGGGATCATGCCCCAGGGCGGCGGCGCCTACCCCGGCGTGCGCGCCGACGAGATGCTCAAGCTGGTGGCCTCGTGCGCCGCGTCGCCGTTGGACCCCGCCTGGCTGCTGGACATCCTCGGCCTGGCTTCGGTGCGCCGGACGCCGTTCAAGCGCCTCTCCGGCGGCCAGCAGCAGCGCCTTTCGCTGGCCTGCGCGCTGGTCGGGCGGCCCGAGCTGCTGTTCCTCGACGAGCCGACCGCGGGCATGGACCCGCAGGCCCGGCGCCTGGTCTGGGACCTGCTGGCCGCACTGCGCGCCGACGGCGTCTCGGTCCTGCTGACGACCCACCTGATGGAAGAGGCCGAAGCGCTGGCCGACACCGTGGTGATCATGGACCACGGCAAGGTCGTCGTGTCCGGCGCGCCGCACACCCTGACGATCGACGAGAGCGGCACCGCGGGCCTGCGGTTCAAGGCCCGCACCCGGCTCGACACCAAGCTGCTGACGGCCGCGCTGCCGGAGGGCTACGACGTGCGCGAGTCGGCGCCGGGCACCTACGTCGTGGTCGGCTCGGTCGACCCGCAGGTCGTGTCCACGGTCACCGCCTGGTGCGCCCAGCAGGGCGTGCTGCCGGAGGAGCTGCAGGTCGGCCGGCGGACGCTCGAAGAGGTCTTCCTGGAGCTGACCGGACGGGAGCTGCGGGCGTGAACTTCGAGGCCGGCACCTTCACCCCCGCCCCCGGGCGCGGGTCGTTGACGCGGATGCTGCGGACGCACGCGCGCGTCGAGGCGAGCCTGACCCTGCGCCACGGCGAGCAGGTGCTGCTGACCCTGCTCATCCCGCTGGCCCTGCTGATCGGCCTGTCGCTGCTGGACATCCTGCCCGCGTCCCAGCTCGGCTCGACGTCCAAAGTGGACTGGATCACCCCGCGGATCCTGGCGCTGGCGGTGATGTCGTCGGCGTTCACCGGCCAGGCGATCGCGCTGGGCTTCGACCGCCGCTACGGCGTCCTGAAGCGGCTGTCGGCGACGGCGTTGCCGCGCTGGCTGCTGGTCGCGGGGCGGCTCATCGCCGCGCTGGTGGTGGTTCTCCTCCAGGCCGTGGTGATCGGTGTGGTGGCGGCGTTCCTGGGCTGGTCGCCCTCGGTTTCCGGACTTGCTTCGGCGGTCCTGCTGCTGGTGCTGGGGACGTTGGCGTTCGGTGCGCTGGGCGTGCTGCTGGGCGGCGCGTTGCGCGCGGAAGCCGTGCTGGCGCTGGCGAACATCGTCTGGTTCGTACTGCTGCTGGCGGGCGGCATCCTGCTGGCGCCGGCTGCGCTGCCTTCGGGGATGGCGGTGGTCGTCGAGCTGCTGCCGTCGGGAGCGCTGGCCGAGGGCATGCGCGCGGCGCTGGTGGACGGGTCGTTCGCGCTCGGGCCGATAGTGGTGCTGGTGGTCTGGGCGGTGGTGGCGGGCGCGCTGGCTTCGCGGACCACGAAGCTCACCTGACGCCACTTGTCCACACGGCTCGGGCGATGTGGACAACTTCGGGCAGCCGGGCTCCACGAGCCGGAAACGTCGGTGACCGGCGATAGACTGAGCCTGGGCTCGTCCCCCCGGGAAGGGTGGGGGCCGCGTCCCGGGCCGGACGTGACCTTGGTCCCTTGTGCCCGCGTCGCCGTTCTGGGCGCCGGGACCTGCCGAAAGCCGGATTCCGGGGCGCTCTACCATCGATGCCGTGCCGTTCACCAGCCTTGTCGCCCGCCTGCCGTATCCCTCCGCCGCGATCCAGCGGGCCGTCGGGATCGCCGCGGTCTTGGCGCAGGCGCTGATCGGCGTCACCGGCTCCATCGTGCGCGTCACCGGGTCCGGGCTCGGCTGCCCGACCTGGCCGCAGTGCGTCGCCGGCAGCCTCGTCCCGAAGCACGACTCGGGCATCGACGCGCTCAACCAGTGGATCGAGTTCGGCAACCGGATGCTGACCGGCGTCGTCATCGCCGTCGCCGCGATCGCCGTCCTCACCGCGTGGCGCGTCCAGATCGACCACCCGTCGCGCAAGCGCCTGGTGAAGCTGGCCTGGACGATGCCCGGCGGTGTCGTGCTGCAAGCCGTCGTCGGCGGCATGACCGTGCTGGCGAAGCTCGAGTGGTGGACCGTCGCGATCCACTTCCTCGCCACCACTCCCCTGGTCTGGCTGGCCGTCCTGCTGCTGCGCGCGTTCCGCGAGGGCGACGAGCCCGCTCGGTCGCTGGTCCCGGCGTCGGGCCGCAAGCTGCTGGTCGTGCTCGCCGTCGTGATGTGGCTCGTGCTCGCGGCCGGCACCACGGTGACCGGCGCCGGCCCGCACAGCGGCGACATCAACACCCACCGCCTCGCCGTCTCGGTCGAGACGCTCGCCCAGATCCACGGCGGGCTGCTCATCGCCTACCTGCTGCTGCTCGCGGTGTTCGGCCTGCAGCTGGTGCGCGCCGGCGCGCCGAAGAGCCTGTGGCAGCGCTACACCTGGGTCTGGGTGGTCGCGCTCGCGCAGGGCGGGCTCGGGTCGCTGCAGTACGCGCTGGGCGTGCCGGAGGCGATGGTGTCGTTCCACGTGCTCGGCGCGATGACGGTGATCGTCGCGACGGCGTCCCTGTGGACCGGCAGCCGCGACCGCGGTCCGGTCGTCTCCCTGACGGCCGCGCCGAGCGAACCGGAACTCGCCACCGCCTGAGCAACAGTCGGCCACGCCGCTGTAACTCGGGCAGGCTACGGTTCGCGCCATGACGACGCGCTCCGCGCCCAAGCCACTCATCTCCCACAGCCGCGGCACCGGCGAGATGATCGTGCTCAAGACTTTCCTGCTGGTGCCGTTCGCGGCGCTGCTCGTGGCCGTGCCGCTGGTGTGGGGCTGGGGCATGACCTGGGTCGACCTGATCCTCGCCGCGGTGTTCTACGTCTTCGCGACACTGGGCGTGACCGTCGGCTTCCACCGCTACTTCACGCACGGCGCGTTCAAGGCGAGCCGGCCGCTGCGGATCGTGCTGGCCGTCGCGGGCAGCATGGCGGTGCAGGGTTCGGTGATCTTCTGGGTCGCGAGCCACCGCCGTCACCACGCCTTCGCCGACCGCGAGGGCGACCCGCACTCGCCGTGGCTGTTCGGCACGTCGCCGTCGGCGCTGCTGCGCGGGTTCTGGCACGCGCACATGGGCTGGATGTTCGGCCGCGAGGTGACCAACGCCGACCGCTTCGCCCCGGACCTGGTGGCGGACGCGGACCTGCGTGTCGTCAACCGGTTCTTCTGGCTGTGGATCACGCTCAGCCTCGCCCTCCCCGCGGCCCTCGGCGGCCTGCTGACCTGGTCGTGGTGGGGCGCGGTGACGGCGTTCTTCTGGGCCGGCCTGGTCCGCATCGCGTTCCTGCACCACGTGTCGTGGTCGGTGAACTCGATCTGCCACCTGATCGGCGAGCGCCCGTTCGCCAGCCGCGACAAGGCCGCGAACTTCTGGCCGCTGGCGATCCTGTCGATGGGCGAGTCCTGGCACAACTCCCACCACGCGGACCCGACGTGCGCGCGGCACGGCGTGCTGCGGGGCCAGGTGGACGTCTCGGCCCGGGTGATCTGGGGCTTCGAGAAACTCGGCTGGGCGACCGACGTGCGGTGGCCGCGGGTGGACCGGCTGGCCGCGAAGCGCGTCTAGGCTTCCACCCGGTGCATACGCCTCCGCAAACACACACGGTAATCTCCTTTCGTGGAGCGTAGTGCTCCGCTGAACAAATCCATAAAGGAGACGGAAGCGTGTACCGACATCACCACAATCGTGGCGGTGGCGGCGGAGAAGGCGGTGGCAACACCGGCAACTGATCCAACGTCATGTCTCCAGGGAAGGGGAAGCCGCATCGGCCAGATGCGGCTTTCACTTCACTCAGGTTCGGGGCCATCTGAAGGCGATCCCGTACTCCTCTCGCGGATGGCAGTAGCTCTCGAAAGTGTGCTGTACGAACCCATCGCCAACGTCGAGTAGGCGCGGATCTCCCGTGGGCGGCCTACGCACTTTCTCCGCCTCGAGCTGCTCCGCGTACCACCAGCAGGCTTCAGGCAGGCATTCCTCGTCGAAGTTCACGCGGATCGTTAGCCCGGCGACGGGTTTGCCGTTCTCGAACCTCCCCCTAGTCACACCATGGTGGTCGATGTCCACGCCGATCCACCGCCGCTCTTCATCAAGTCGCATGTCAACGGCCTCCGAGATGAAGCTGTAGGACTCGTTCATCCGCAATTTCCGCCGGAACCGCAGTCTGGCCAGAAGAGGAGCGCCCGGGTATGCGCCGGGCGAGGCGACGAGACGACAGTTCCACAGGGCCTTGATGGGAATGTCGATGAGATTTCCGGACCAACCGGTCACGGCGTGTACGTCATAACCATCAAGACCATCTTGACGCGCCACAATGACTCGTTTGGTGAAGCGACGCAACGCCGTACGCCGATGCATCACGACCGTGACGATCATCCGCTCCACGAAGACCGGCTGCGCGCCCTCCGATGGAGCCCGGCCCCCCTCCGAACTCCCGGTTCCGGGCAAGGGTCCAGCCGTGGCCGATCGCCCCGCCTCCACGTAGGGCAACCAGGCTTCCCCTTCGAGGTGCGCGAGCTTGCGCACCACGGCGGTGCAGAGCATCTCGAGCGCACTCGCCCAGGCTCTGTTCATCGGTGTGTCCGACAGAGGCTCCCTGCTTCCGAACAGGCCACGCACCTTGGCCAGCTGACGAAACCGGTCCTGGAGGGTCGGCGCCCAGCTCACGCTGCCGTCCGGCACCGGCGGGAGCCGAAATGCGGCCAGCAGGGTGAAATGCTCACGCCGCTCCACCACCGAGCTCAACTTGCCGATCTCGTCGACGATGAGCCCCCAGATCGCCAGCGCGCGCGCCTCCGGCGAGGCCGCTGGCAGCGAAGCGGTCGGTTCAACGAGACAGCCGAGCATGGCACCGGAACCGCTCGACGAAGATTCGATCGCGCGCCGGAGAGCTCCCAGCAAATCACCGTCTTTTCGTCTGGCCAGTGATCCCAGCGCAGCCTTTTCGGGGGGCGTCCCCAGACCCTCCTGATCCAGTTGCGCCCTCACGATGCCTCCTCCGCCCCGACCAAGGCCGAACAAAGATCGACAAACTGCGGAAAACTCGAACAGCAACAAAGAGAGAAACCCGCTGCTCCGACAAACAGAAACATCTCCGCACCACCAAAGATCATTTCCGGTCCCGGCTCTCACGAGGCACGCTGGAGGCCAGTGCGTACTAGTACACCATAGAGAGGGGCAGTACAGTGAGCGATGAAGAGAGCCGTCGACCCTCGCCTCGCCGTGACGATTCCGGGAGCCTGCGCAAAGTGATCAAAGTCGGACTGACCGGAGTCGGCGGGCTCTACCTGGTCTCCGGATCGATCTCCGTCACCGTGATCGGGGCCGTCGTCGCACTCGCGCTGGCCGCCGTACAGGTTGTTCGATGACTAGGCCAGCTGCTGGCGCACCGCCGAGGCGAACCGCATCGCCGCGGCCGGGTCCGTCTGGCGGAAGCCCAGTGACGGCTCCGTCAGTTCCAGCTCCAGCAGCAACGGCTTGCCGTCCGCGCCGCGGACCAGGTCCACCCGCGCGTACAGCAGCTCCGCGCGGAGGATGCCCAGCAGCGCCGAAGCCGCGTCCAGGACGTCCTCCGCCAGGGCGATCGCGTCGGCCGGCGGCTCGGCCTTCGCCAGCTGCTCGGTCAGGTACAGCCCGGAGTCGTCCATTGTGGACCCGAGCATCGCGCTCTTGGCGAAGGCGTGGGAGTAGATGCCACCGAAGTACGACAGGGCCAGCTCGCCCTCGGTGTCCACACTGGACTGGTACGGCTGGATCAGCGCGGTGTGGCCGTCGGCGTGCAGGGCAGCCACGTGGGAAGACGCGTCCGCGCCGGCGTCGAACCGGGCCGCGCCGCGGGAACCCGCGCCGACCGAGGGCTTGACCACATACGCCGACTTGGGGAATGTGGCCGGCGAGCCCGGCTCGACCAGCGTGGTCGGGACGACCGGCACGGCCGCGTCCAGCAGCTCCGCCAGGTACGACTTGTCGGTGTTCCAGCGCACCACGGCCGCCGGGTTGTACAGCGCGGGCACCGACTCGCACCAGTCGAGGAACTCGCTGCGGCGCTCCGGGTAGTCCCAGGTGGCGCGCAGGATCACGGCGTCGGCCGCGGCGAAGTCGACGCGGGAGTCGTCCCAGGCCGCCCACGAGACGTCGAAGCCCAGCTCGGTCAGCGCCGCCGGGACGGCGTGCTCGTCGCCGTCGCCCTCGGGCAGTTCGGCGCAGCCGACGAGGATCGCGGTGCGGCTCACCGGCCGGCCATCTTGCGGCGGTGCGCGGCACCGATCTTGGTGGCCTTCACCGTCTCCGCGTCCCACGAAGCGGTTTCGAGGTCCTCGACGGCCTCGACCAGCGCCTCGCCGGTCGCGACGGCCGGCACGACGACGTCGCCGAGCGCGCCGTCAGCCCCGACCAGCACGACCCGGGCGCCGGCGCGGCCGATGTTCTCCACCACCGCGCGGGACGGCTTGCCGTGCGCCTTCACGAACTTGCGCGCCGCGGTCAGCTGGGCCGACGTCGGCGGGGTCGTCTTTTCCTCGGTTTCCTCAGCCACGCCCCGAACAATACGACGCCGGGCGCCGGAACGCGGAACAGCGTGGCGTCGGCCATAGTTGTCCCCGGTAGAAGCCCGACCCCCGAGGAGGACGCATGCCCACCGCAGTGCAGGTGACGAAGACCGGCGGCCCGGAAGTGCTCGAACCGGCCGAAGTGGACGTCGCGGCCCCCGGCGCCGGCGAGCTGCTGGTCGACGTCGCCGCGGCCGGGGTGAACTACATCGACACCTACCAGCGCCAGGGCATCTATCCGATGGAGCTGCCGTTCGTGCCGGGCCTGGAGGGCGCGGGCACGGTCGCCGAGGTCGGCCCGGACGTCGACGGCTTCGCGGTCGGCGACCGCGTGGCCTGGCAGGGCTCACTGGGCAGCTACGCCGCCCGCAAGCTGCTTCCGGCGCCGGTGGCGGTGAAGGTGCCCGAGGGCGTCTCCCTCGAGACGGCCGCGGCGACCATGCTGCAGGGCGTCACGGCCCACTACCTGGTCGCGTCGACGTTCGAGGTGAAGGCGGGCCACGACGTGCTGGTGCACGCGGCCGCCGGCGGCGTCGGCCTGCTGCTGGTGCAGCTGGCGAAGGCGCGCGGGGCCCGGGTCTTCGGCACGGTGTCGACCGAGGAGAAGGCGAAGCTCGCGCGTGAAGCCGGCGCCGACGAGGTGATCCGCTACGACCGCGACGACTTCGCGAAGGCGGTCCGCGACCTGACCGGCGGCGAAGGCGTGGACGTCGTCTACGACGGCGTCGGCAAGGACACGTTCGACGCCAGCCTGGCGAGCCTGAAGGTCCGCGGCCTGCTCGCGCTGTTCGGCGCGGCCAGCGGCCCGGTGCCGGAGTTCGACCCCCAGCGCCTCAACTCGGGCGGCTCGCTGT
The DNA here is from genome assembly GCF_023023025.1 of Amycolatopsis sp. WQ 127309. NCBI lineage: Bacteria > Bacillati > Actinomycetota > Actinomycetes > Pseudonocardiales > Pseudonocardiaceae > Amycolatopsis > Amycolatopsis sp. WQ 127309. The sequence goes on along the minus strand of NZ_CP095481.1, from coordinate 5,790,261 downwards.
ACCTGACCCGCCCGACGTCGGTGCACTACGTCCGCACGCGCGAGGAGCTGGACTGGCGCGCGAAGGAGCTGTTCGACGCGGTCCTGGCGGGCGACCTGACCGTCCGCATCGGCGGCACGTACCCGCTCGCCGACGCCCAGCGCGCCCACGAAGACCTTCAGGGCCGCCGGACGACCGGCAAGGTGCTGCTCATTCCGTGATCCGGACCGCGCGCCAGTGGAACCCGTCCTGCTCGGCGCGCTCGACGGTGAACTCGACCTCGGCGCCCACGGTCAGCTGCCGGAACCCACCCGGCCCGACGCCGCGGCTGCCGGGGTCGACCATCGAATAGTGCACCCAGACGGGGTCGTCGAAGCCCGGTGCTTCGACGACCCCCAGCCGTGATCGACGTGCCATTCGCGCACGCGACCGCGATGAGTGTCCACGGACCCGGGACTACGAGGCCGGGACCGAGACCGCATCCGTGACGAACACCAGCGTCTCGTTCGGCTGGATGCCCTGGCCGCCCTGGCCGTAACCGAGGTCCGGCGGGATGATCAGCAGCCGGCGGGCGCCCTGCTTGATGCCGACCAGGCCCTGGTCCCAGCCCGGGATCACCTGGCCCGCACCCAGCTGCAGGTCGAACGGCTCGCCGCGGTCGAACGAGCTGTCCAGCTTCTGCTTGTTCGACCAGGTCACCAGCGTGTAGTTCATCTTCAGGTCCTGGCCGGCCTTCGCGCCGTTGCCGGTGCCGTCGGACAGGTCCTTCGTGATCAGCTTCTTCGGCGGGTCGCAGTCGTCGGGGATGGTGATCGTCGGCGCTTCGCCGAACTTGCCCGTCGACTTGACGTCGTCGGCGGTGCACTCGCGGCCCTTGCTCTGGGGCGCCTGCGCGGCCGACGACGACGGAACGGGCGGCCCCGCCGGTGCGGCCGTCTGGGTCTTGGTGTCCTGGCCGCACGCGGCCAGCGACAGCGCCGCCGCGGCGACGACCACGATCTTCCCGATTTTCTGCATGCCCGCGAGACTAGCCAAGCACGGAGAGTGCCGGTACTTCGTCACCGGTCCGGACCACACCGAGTCGCCGGGTCGCCCGCGTCAGGGCCACGTACAGGTCGTTGAGCCCGCGCGGCGAACCCGCGACGACCTCGTCCGGCGCGACCAGCACCACGGCGTCGAACTCCAGGCCCTTGGACCGCTCGACCGTCAGCACGCTCAGCCGTTCGTCGAAGGCGCCGAGCAGGCCCGAAACCTCGTCGAACCGGCTCGCGGGCACCAGCACCGCGACCGTGCCACCGTCCACTGCGGACAGCTCCGCGGCCACCAGACCCGGCAGCTCCGCCGCGAGGTCGGCCGGGTGCGCGGACCACGGCGGGACGCCGCTCTCCCGCACCGACGACGGCGCGCTCAGGCCCGCGTCGACCTCGGCCAGCACCCGCGCCGCGACCGCCATGATCTCGGCGGGCGTGCGGTAGTTGACGGTCAGCTGCTCGAGCCGCCACCGGTCCTCGACGTACGGCGAGAGCACCTCGCCCCACGACCGCGCGCCACCCGCGGCGCCGGTCTGCGCGACGTCGCCCACGAGCGTCATCGACCGGTTGGGTGAGCGCCGCATGAGCAGCCGCCAGTCCATCGCGGACAGTTCCTGGGCCTCGTCGACGATCACGTGCCCGAACGTCCAGGTCCGGTCCTGCGCCGCGCGCTGGGCCGCGGTCAGCTCGCTGCGCTCCACCTGGCGTTCGGCGAACAGCTCGGCGTCCAGGACGTCCGAGACGCGCAGCAGCTCCTCGTCGATGATCTCCTCGTCCTGCTCGAGGATGTCGAGCACGCCCTCGGCGTACGCGCGGTCCTCGCGCTCACGGCGTTTGCGCTCGACGCGGGCCTCGGTGTCGTCGACGCCGATCAGCTCGGCCAGCTCGTCGAGCAGCGGGACGTCGGCGGGCGTCCACGCGGCGTCGCGGCTGCTCTCCAGCAGCGCGCGGTCGGCGTCGGACAGGTGCTTCCGGGCGGCGCTGTCGAGGCGTTCGCGGTCGGCGAACAGGTCGTCGAGCACGCCTTCCGGGGTCAGCACGGGCCACAGCTCGTCCAGCGCGGCGATGATGTGCTCGTCCGCGGCCAGCTCGGCGCGGATGTCCTGCAGGTCCTGACCGTCCAGGAGGTCCTCCCCCAGCTTCCGCGAGGCCTGGCGGGTCAGGGCGTCGAGGACGTCGGAGACGAACAGGCGCCGCGCCGGGTTGTGCGGGCGCCGCGAGCGCCGGGCGCGGGTCCGGGCCTCGGTGCAGGTCTTGCGGTCGAGCTTGAGGACGTCGTGCTCGTACTCGATCTCCAGCACCGGGTCGGGCACGCGCTGGCGGTCGCGGACGGCGGTGGCGAGGACGTCGGCCATGACCAGCCGGCCCTTGACCTCCGCGGTCTCGCGCCGCTCGGCGCCGTCGGCGTCCAGGCCCGGGTAGAGCTGCCCGACGGTGGCGAGCAGCACACCCGTCTCGCCCAGCGACGGCAGCACCTGGCCGATGTAGCGCAGGAACGTGCTGTTCGGCCCGACGACGAGCACGCCGCGGGTCGTGAGCTGCTGGCGGTGGGTGTAGAGCAGGTAGGCGGCGCGGTGCAGCGCGACGGCGGTCTTGCCGGTGCCCGGCCCGCCCTGCACGACCATGACCCCGCCGAGCGGCGCGCGGATGATCCGGTCCTGCTCGGCCTGGATGGTCGCGACGATGTCGCTCATCTCACCCGTGCGCCGCTGTTCGAGCGCGGCGAGCAGCGCGGCTTCGCCGGCGAGCCCGAGGTCCTGCCCCTGGTCGGCGGCGGCGAGGTCGAGGATCTCGTCGTCGAAGCCGGTGACCTTGCGGGTCAGCGACCGCAGGTGCCGCCGCCGGCGTACCCCGTCGGGCGACGCGGCGGTGGCGAGGTAGAAGGGCCGCGCGACGGGCGCGCGCCAGTCGACCAGCAGCGGCTGGTAGTCGTCGTCCTCGTCGAACAGCCCGAGGCGGCCGACGTAGGTGGTCTCCTCCGTGCTGCCGGGCACGAAGTCGAGCCGCCCGAAGGCGAGGCCCTGCTCGACGGAGCCGAGCTGGGCGAGCCGGTCGGTGTAGAGGGTGGTCGCGACGTCGCGTTCGGTGCGGGCCTGCGGGGTGCCGCCGGTCAGCCGCAGCGTCTCGTCGAGGCGCCGCTGGGCGTCGACGCGTTCGGCGTCGAGCTTGGTGTAGAGGGTGGTGACGTACGCCTGCTCACGAGCGAGCTCGGCGGCGTGTGTGTCGTCCGGCGAGACGGACAAGAGCATCCTGCTTTCGCCTCAAGGAAAAGGGCCAGCCAAGTTTAACGGCGACCACGGCGGGATCATTCCGGCCTGAGGTCGCAGTAGGGGTAGACCTCGGTGCGGGAGTCATCGGCGGCGGCGGGAGCGCCGACGTACGGGACGACCCAGGTCTCCCGTTCTCCGGCCGGTGCGATCACGGAAGACCACGGCGGTGTCGCGGCTGGTCAGGGCCCGGCAGTTCGTGGACGTCTCGCGGTAGTGGACGTCCACGCTGACCGGGTTGTCCGGGTAGAAGCGCAGAGTCCGGAGGTAGGTGGCGCCGACCGGCCCGAGACTGCCCACGGCGGCGCGCGGCACCCAGGCGTTCGGGCCCACGGTGGTTTCGGCTCCGGCCACGGGGATTTCCCGCCGGTAGGCACCAGTTCCCGCACCGATCCGCTGGCCGGGCAGGAGCAGGGGAACCTCGACGCTCAGCTCGCCGGTCGTCAGTCCGGGAAGCTCGTGGTGCGCGGCGTCGAACAACCGGAACCGCACCGGAATCCGGCGGGCGACCTCGGTGCTGGTGTTCTCCAGAATGGCCCCGAGACTGACCAGACCGGACGGGCTCTGGCTGAACCCCTGCTCGACGACCTTGATCCCGCCCGGCGCGGACGCCAGTGTGCTCGCGGGGGCCCGGTCGGGGATGTCACAGCTGTCGTCCGAGGCGGATCTGCCGGTCCAGGGCAGCTTGCCACCCGCCGAGACGACGATGGCGGCGAGGACAACGACAACGCCGAGCACGGCCAGCACACGGTTTCTGCTCATCCGAGGTCACAGTAGGGGTAGACCTCGACACCCGCCCCAAGAGTGACCGGCAGCTCCCGGTCCCCCGGCGCACACGACACCCGATCGGCGGGCAACCGTTCCGCGCCCACGATCCGACCGGCGGCGTCGCGGTGCAGGACCGCGGCGCCTCGGCTGGTCAGCGCCCGGCAGTTCGCCGAGTGGTAGCGGACGCCGCCCGGGACGACCGTGGCCGTCACCGGCGTGAAGCCGCCCAACGACTCCGGCGACAGCCAGGTCACCTGGCCGACGGAGCCGACCTCGGCCACGCCGATGCGGGCTCCCGGGGTGAGCAGCGGCACCACCACCGGCCCGACCGGGATGCGGTACGCGACCTGGGTGCTCGTGTTCTCCAGCACAGTGCCGGACGACGACGTCTCGGCGATGCGGATCCCGCCGCCACCGGGGGCCGCGTCGGGCGCCGAAGAGACCGCCGTGACGTGCGAAGGGATCGCGCAGCCGGTGCCCAGCAGTGTGTTCTGGTCCAGCGACACCTTGCGGCCGCCGATGTAGAGCAACGCCGCGAACAGGACGATCACGACCAGCGCGACGCCTGCGCGCCTCACCAGGATCAGAAAGGGAGGCCGAGCGTCGGCAGGCCGATGGCCGAGTCGACGGCCAGCGCCACGAACACGATCATCAGATACGTGTTCGAACGGTGGAACAGCGCCATCGGCTTCGTCTCCTCGCCGCGGCGGACCGCGGCCTGGAGGCTGTGCGCGTAGAAGAGGAACCAGCCGCCGGCGAGGATCGCGAACGTGCCGTACAGCCACGACGTCACCGGGAGCAGCAGCAGCGTCCAGGCCACCATCACCCACGAGTAGATGACGATCTGCTTGGCGACGTGCTGGGCGGTGGCCACGACCGGGAGCATCGGGACGCCCGCGCGCTCGTAGTCGTCGCGGTACTTCATGCCCAGCGCCCAGGTGTGCGGCGGGGTCCAGAAGAAGATGACGCCGAACATCACGAACGCCGGCCACTGGACGGTGCCGGTGACGGCCGCCCAGCCGATGACCACCGGCATGCAGCCGGCCGCGCCGCCCCAGACGACGTTCTGCGACGTGCGCCGCTTCAAGCCGAGCGTGTAGACGAAGATGTAGAAGAGGATCGTGGCCACGGCCAGCACAGCCGACAGCAGGTTGACCGTGAAGTAGAGCACCACGGCCGAGGCGACGCCCATCACCAAGCCGAAGATCAGCGCGCCGCGCCGCGGCACCGAGTCCTTCACCAGGGGACGCCGCTTCGTGCGGTTCATCACCTTGTCGATGTCCGCGTCGATCACGCAGTTGAGCGCGTTCGCGCTGCCCGCGGCCATCGTCCCGCCCAGCAGCGTGGCCAGTACCAGCCACGGCGAGGGGATCTGACGGCCGGCCAGGAACATCGCCGGGATCGTGGTCACCAGGAGGAGCTCGATCACCCGCGGCTTCGCCAGCGCGGCGTAGGCGCCGACGACCTGGCGGATGCTTCGCCGGTCACCGTGCGGTCGATCACCGGTCGGGTGCACGGCGCTGGTGTCCTCACTGCGTCCGTGCGCAGCGTTCACCAACGACATTTCACTCCCTGCGTCAGGTTCGGGCGGGCCCGTTGCCGGAGGCGTGTGGTGCCGCTGAAAACCGCCGGTCTGAACCCTCGAACGATGTTAGACGTGGTGAATCCCGTGGGTGATCGCGGGTCCTCGACGGGCTCAAGCACTAGGCTGGCCGGGTCGGGCCGCGATTGCCCCTGCGCAGGGTCGCGAGCAGGAATATCGTCCCTTCGGGATCGATTGAGATAGATGACCCCGCGCACGGGTAACCGGAACGAGGAAGACCAGCCGCAACCATCATGACCGGGAGTTGGAGTTCAGTGTCCGAAACCGCCCCTACCAGCGAGAACAACCCACTCCTGCGGCGCAACACGCCCGCCGACTGGACCGACACCGACACCCGCGCCGTGGACACCGTCCGGGTACTCGCCGCGGACGCGGTCGAGAACTGTGGCAGCGGCCACCCCGGTACCGCGATGAGCCTGGCGCCGCTGGCCTACACGCTGTTCCAGCGCACGCTGCGTCACGACCCGAACGACCAGAACTGGCCGGGCCGCGACCGGTTCGTGCTGTCGGCCGGGCACAGCAGCCTGACGCTCTACATCCAGCTGTACCTCGCCGGCTACGGCCTCGAGCTCGAGGACCTCAAGCAGCTGCGCAAGTGGGGCTCGAAGACCCCGGGTCACCCGGAGTACCGCCACACCGACGGCGTCGAGACCACCACCGGCCCGCTCGGGCAGGGCCTGGCGAACGCCGTGGGCATGGCGATGGCCGCCCGCCGCGAGCGCGGCCTGCTGGACCCGGACGCCGCTCCCGGCGAGAGCATCTTCGACCACTTCATCTACTCCATCGCCTCCGACGGCGACATCGAAGAGGGCGTCACCGCCGAGGCGTCGTCCATCGCGGGCCGCCAGGAGCTGGGCAACCTGATCGTCTTCTGGGACGACAACAAGATCTCCATCGAGGACGACACGAACATCGCCCTTTCGGAGGACACGGTCGCGCGGTACGAGGCCTACGGCTGGCACACCCAGTTCGTCGAGGGCGGCGAAGACGTCGTCGCGCTCGAAGAGGCCATCAAGAACGCGAAGGCCGAAACGGGCAAGCCGTCGTTCATCGCGGTGCGGACCGTCATCGGGTACCCCGCGCCGAAGAAGATGGGCACCGGCAAGGCGCACGGCGCCGCGCTGGGCGCCGAAGAGGTCGCCGAGGTCAAGAAGATCCTCGGCTTCGACCCGGAGCAGTCGTTCCAGGTCGAGGACGACGTCATCAAGCACACCCGCCAGGCGCTCGAGCGCGGCAAGGCCGCCCACGCCGAATGGCAGGAGAAGTTCGCGGCGTGGGGCGAGGCGAACCCGGAGCGCAAGAAGATCGCGGACCGGATGTCCACCCGCACGCTGCCCGAGGGCTTCGCCGACAACCTGCCGAAGTGGGAGCCGGACGCCAAGGGCGTCGCCACCCGCAAGGCCTCCGGTGAGGTGCTCAACGCGCTCGCCGAGCCGCTGCCGGAGCTGTGGGGCGGGTCCGCGGACCTCGCCGAGAGCAACAACACCACGATGAAGGGCGCCGACTCGTTCGGCCCGGAGAAGGCTTCCACGGACATGTGGAAGACCAGCCCGTACGGCCGGACGCTGCACTTCGGCATCCGCGAGCACGCCATGGGCTCGATCCTCAACGGGATCGCGCTGCACGGCGGCACCCGCCCGTACGGCGCGACGTTCCTCATCTTCTCCGACTACATGCGCCCGCCGGTCCGGCTGGCCGCGCTGATGAAGGCGCCGGTCACCTACGTGTGGACGCACGACTCGATCGGGCTCGGCGAGGACGGCCCGACGCACCAGCCGATCGAGCAGCTCTCCGCGCTGCGCGCGATCCCGGGCCTCAACGTCGTCCGCCCGGCGGACGCCAACGAGACCGCGTACGCGTGGAAGGCCGTGCTGGAGGACATCCACCACCCGTCCGGCCTGGCGCTCACCCGCCAGAACGTGCCGGTGCTCGAGGGCACCAGCGCCGAGGGCGTCGCCAAGGGCGGGTACGTCCTCGCGGACTCGGACGGCACCCCGGACGTGGTGCTGATCGGCACCGGCTCCGAGGTCCAGCTCGCCGTCGAGGCGAAGAAGGTCCTCGAGGCCGACGGCGTCAAGGCGCGCGTCGTCTCGATGCCGTGCGTCGAGTGGTTCGACGCGCAGGACGCGGCCTACCGCGAGTCCGTCATCCCGGCCGGTGTGAAGGCCCGCGTGTCCGTCGAGGCGGGCATCGCCCAGTCGTGGCACCGCTTCACCGGTGACGCCGGCGTGAACGTCTCGATCGAGCACTTCGGCGCCTCCGCCGATGCCGGCACCCTGTTCCGTGAGTTCGGGTTCACCACGGAAGCAGTCGTCGACGCCGCCCGCCGCTCGATCGCCAACACCAAGAACTGAAGGGGACACAATGAGCAACGACAAGCTCGCGCAGCTGTCCGAAGCCGGCGTATCGATCTGGCTCGACGACCTCTCGCGGGAACGCCTGAACACCGGCAACCTCGCCGACCTGATCCGCGACAAGCACGTCGTCGGCGTGACGACCAACCCGACGATCTTCGCCAACGCGATGTCGAAGGGTGACGCCTACGACGAGCGGACGAAGGAGCTCGCCGCCCAGGGCGCCGACGTCGAGGCGACGATCCGGGACCTGACCACGACCGACGTGCGCAACGCCGCGGACCTGTTCCGCGACGTCTACGCCGCCACGAACGGCGTCGACGGCCGCGTCTCGATCGAGGTCGACCCGCGCCTGGCCAAGGACACCGACAAGACGGTGGCCGAGGCCAAGGACCTGTGGAAGACCGTCGACCGGCCGAACGCGCTGATCAAGATCCCGGCCACCGAAGAGGGCCTGCCGGCGATCACCGCCACGCTCGCCGAGGGCATCAGCGTCAACGTCACGCTGATCTTCTCCGTCGAGCGCTACAAGAAGGTCATCGAGGCCTACTTCGCCGGGCTGGAGCAGGCGAAGGCCAACGGCCACGACCTGCGCGGCATCCACTCGGTGGCGTCCTTCTTCGTGTCCCGGGTGGACACCGAGATCGACAAGCGGCTCGACGCGATCGGCACCGACGAGGCCAAGGCCCTGCGCGGCAAGGCGGCCGTCGCCAACGCCCGGCTCGCCTACGTCGCGTTCGAGGAGCTGTTCGCGACGGACCGCTGGAAGGCCCTCGCGGCCGACGGCGCGCACGCGCAGCGCCCGCTGTGGGCCTCGACCGGCGTCAAGAACCCGGACTACTCCCCGACTCTCTACGTCGACGACCTGGTGGTCAAGGACAGCGTCAACACGATGCCGGAGAAGACCCTCGACGCCGTCGCCGAGCACGCCGACCTCCAGGGCGACCGGGTGTCCGGCCACGGCAAGGACGCGCAGCAGGTCTTCGACCAGCTCGAGGCCGTCGGCATCGACATCACCGACGTGTTCCTGGTGCTGGAGAACGAAGGCGTCGAGAAGTTCGAGAAGTCCTGGACCGAACTGCTCGACACCGTCACCGGCCAGCTGGAAAAGGCGAAGGGCTGAAGCACGACATGACGACAGGGGAAAAGACCGGCGTCGAGATCGTGGACGCCGAACTGGCGGAGCGCGCCGCGCCGCTGGCCGAGCGGCTGGTCGCCGACCAGGCCGCGTCGAAGCTGGCCGCGAAGGACGCCACGCTCTGGGGACCGGACGCCGAATCCGAAGCGTCGATCCGGCTGTCGTGGACGACGCTGCACAAGTCGTCCCGGCCGCTGATCGGCGAGATCGAGGCGCTGCGCACCGAACTGCGGTCCGAGGGCGTCGACCGCGTGGTGCTCGCCGGCATGGGCGGCTCGTCGCTCGCGCCGGAGCTGATCACCGGGACCGACGACGTCGCGCTGACCGTGCTCGACACGACCGACCCGGGCCAGGTCGCCGACGCGCTCGCCGGTGACCTCGAGCGCACGGTGATCGTGGTGTCGTCGAAGTCGGGCGGCACCGTCGAGACCGACAGCCACCGGCGGATCTTCGCGAAGGCGTTCACCGACGCGGGGATCGACGCCGCGCGGCGGATCGTGGTCGTCACCGACCCGGGCTCGCCGTTCCAGGCACTGTCCGAAAAGGAGGGTTACCGCAAGACCTTCCTCGCCGACCCGCACGTCGGCGGCCGCTACTCCGCGCTGACCGCGTTCGGGCTCGTCCCGGCCGGGCTGGCCGGCGCGGACGTCGCGCGGCTGCTCGACCAGGCCGCTTCGGCGGCCGAAGAGCTGGCTTCGGACTCGGTGGACAACCCGGCGGTCAAGCTGGCCGCCGCGTGGGCCGCCGCGCACGAGCAGGGCGCCGAGAAGGTCGTGCTGGCCGACTCCGGTTCCGGTATCAAGGGGTTCCCGGACTGGGCCGAGCAGCTGATCGCCGAGTCCACCGGCAAGGAGGGCACCGGCCTGCTGCCGGTCGCGGTCGAAGGCACGGAGGCACCCGGCTTCGCCGACGCGAAGGCCGACGCCACCGCGGTCTCCGTCGGCAGCCCGAAGGGCGCGGCGAAGATCGGCGTCACCGGCTCGCTCGGCGCGCAGCTGCTGCTCTGGGAGTTCGCCACCGCGCTCGCCGGGCGGCTGCTCGGGATCAACCCGTTCGACCAGCCCGACGTCGAGACCGCGAAGAAGGCGGCGCGCGCGCTGCTGGACGACCCGGAGAAGCTCAAGGGCGGCGAGACGGCGTCCACTGTGGACGGACCGGTCGAGATCTTCGGCAGCGAAGGCGTTTCGACCGACGGGAAGCTCGTCGACGTGCTCCGCGCGTTCTTCGCTTCCGCGCCGGACGCCGGCTACGTCGCGGTGCAGGCCTACCTGGACCGGCTCGACGACGCGTCGACGGCGCTGCTGCGCGGCGAGATCGCCCAGCGCACCGGCCTGCAGACCACGTTCGGCTGGGGTCCCCGGTTCCTGCACTCCACCGGGCAGTACCACAAGGGCGGCCATCAGAACGGCGTCTTCCTGCAGCTCACCGGCGCGGTGGAGCGGGACCTCGACGTGCCGGACCGGCCGTACACGCTGGGGCAGCTGCAGCACGCCCAGGCCCTGGGCGACGGGCAGGTGCTCGCCGAGCACGGCCGCCCGGTGCTGCGCCTGCACCTGACCGACCGCGCCGCGGGCCTCGCGGCCGTTGTCCGCGCGGTGCAGGAGGTCGCGGTTCAGGAGGGGGAAGCATGACCTGGAGCAACCCGCTGCGGGACGAGCGGGACAAGCGGCTCCCGCGCATCGCCGGGCCGTCCAGCCTGGTGATCTTCGGGGTCACCGGCGACCTGGCCCGCAAGAAGCTGATGCCCGCCATCTACGACCTGGCCAACCGCGGGCTGCTGCCCGCCGGCTTCTCGCTCGTCGGGTTCGCCCGCCGCGACTGGGAGCACCAGGACTTCGGCGAGCTCGTGCACGACTCGGTCAAGGCGCACGCGCGCACGCCGTTCAAGGAGTCGGTCTGGAACCGGCTCGCCGAGGGCATCCGGTTCGTGCAGGGCACCTTCGACGACGACGACGCCTTCGACCGGCTCGCGCAGACGGTCAAGGACCTCGACAAGGAACGCGGCACCGGCGGCAACACGGCGTTCTACCTGTCGATCCCGCCCGGCGCGTTCCCGGTGGTGACCAAGCAGCTGGCCCGCTCCGGGCTGGCCAACGCGGACGAGAACACCTGGCGCCGCGTCGTCATCGAGAAGCCGTTCGGCCACGACCTGAAGAGCGCCGAAGAGCTCAACGCGATCGTCAACGACGTCTTCCCCGAGGAGTCGGTGTTCCGCATCGACCACTACCTCGGCAAGGAGACGGTCCAGAACATCCTGGCGCTGCGCTTCGCGAACCAGCTGTTCGAGCCGATCTGGAACGCCAACTACGTCGACCACGTGCAGATCACCATGGCCGAGGACATCGGCCTCGGCGGCCGCGCGGGGTACTACGACGGCATCGGCGCGGCCCGCGACGTCATCCAGAACCACCTGCTGCAGCTGCTCGCCTTCACCGCGATGGAGGAGCCGCTGTCGTTCGACCCGCGGGCCCTGCGCGCGGAGAAGATCAAGGTGCTCTCGGGTACCCACCCGATCGGGCCGCTGGGCAAGACCACCGCGCGCGGCCAGTACGCGGGCGGCTGGCAGGGCGGCACGAAGGTGCCCGGCCTGCTGCAGGAAGAGGGCTTCGCGAAGGACTCGAAGACCGAGACCTTCGCCGCGGTGACCCTCGAAGTGCAGAGCCGCCGGTGGGCCGGGGTGCCGTTCTACCTGCGCACCGGCAAGCGGCTCGGCCGTCGCGTCACCGAGATCGCCGTGGTGTTCAAGCGGGCGCCGCACCTGCCGTTCGATTCGACGTCGACCGAGGAGCTGGGGCAGAACGCCCTGGTCATCCGGGTCCAGCCGGACGAGGGCATCACGCTGCGGTTCGGCTCGAAGGTGCCGGGGACCACGATGGAGGTCCGCGACGTCACCATGGACTTCGGGTACGGGCACGCCTTCACCGAGTCCTCCCCCGAGGCCTACGAGCGCCTGATCCTCGACGTCCTGCTCGGCGAGCCGTCGCTGTTCCCGGTCAACGAAGAGGTCGAGCTGTCCTGGAAGATCCTCGACCCGGTCATCGAGCACTGGGCCAAGGAGGGGGCGCCGGAGCAGTACCCGCCGGGCACCTGGGGCCCGCCGTCCGCCGACGAAATGCTGGAGCGCACCGGCCGGAAATGGAGGCGCCCGTGATCATCGACCTGCCGTCCACCACGACTTCGCTGCTCAACAAGAAGCTGGTGGAGATCCGCGAACAAGGCGGGCAAGTAGCGCTCGGCCGGGTGCTCACGCTGGTCATCGTGGCCGACGACGACAGCCACCTCGAAGCGGCGATCGAAGCGGCCAACGGCGCGAGCCGCGAGCACCCGTCACGGGTGATCGTGGTCGCCAAGGGCGCGCGCACCGCGTCGCCGCGCATCGACGGCCAGATCCGCGTCGGCGGCGACGCCGGCGCGAGCGAGGTCATCGTGCTGCGGCTCTACGGCCCGCTGGCCGCCCAGGGCCAGAGCGCGGTCGTCCCGCTGCTGCTGCCGGACGCGCCGATCGTCTGCTGGTGGCCCGGCGCCGGCCCGAAGGACCCGGACAAGGACCCGCTCGGCGAGCTGGCCCAGCGCCGGATCACCGACTCGGCCGCGGAGAAGAGCCCCGTCAAGTCGCTGACCACGCGGGCGAAGGCGTACACCGCGGGTGACACGGACCTGGCCTGGACGCGGCTGACGCACTGGCGCGCCCAGCTCGTTTCCGCGCTGGACCTGCCGCCGTACGAGAAGATCACCGCCGCGACGGTGACCGGCGAGGCCGACTCGCCGTCGACCGAGCTGCTGGCCGCGTGGCTGGCCGAGTACCTGAAGGTGCCGGTCAAGCGGGTCAAGAGCTCGGGCGCGGCCGGGATCACCTCGGTCACCCTGGAGCGGCGGTCGGGCGCGGTGGAGCTGCACCGGCCGGACGGGCGCGTCGGCACGCTGACCCAGCCGGGCCAGCCGACCCGGCGGATCGCCCTGCAGCGGCGCAGCACGCAGGACTGCCTGGTCGAGGAGCTGCGGCGGCTCGACCCGGACGAGGTCTACGAGGCGGCGCTGCACGGCCTGGGCAAGATCACGTCCGGCACGAACGGCAAGACGGGCGCGCCGGCCAAGGCGGACGTCACCTCGCCGGCCGCGGCGGGCGCTGGTGCTTCGCCGGATCCTGCGCCTGCACCGGCTAAGCCCAAGGCTCCGGCCAAGGCGGGTGCCAACGGCAAGAAGAGCGCTTCATGAGCAAGACCGAGGTCGTCGTCCACGCGAACCAGGACCTGCTGGCCGCCGCCGCGGCGGCCCGGCTGGTCACGCGGCTCGTGGACGTCCAGGCGGCCAAGGGCTCGGCGTCGCTGGTGCTCACCGGCGGCGGCACCGGCATCGCGGTGCTGACCGAGCTGCGAAACTCGAGCGCGCGCGACGCGATCGACTGGTCACGCCTGGACATCTACTGGGGCGACGAGCGGTTCGTCCCGGCCGACTCGGACGAGCGGAACGAGAAGCAGGCCCGCGAGGCCCTGCTGGACCACGTCCCGCTCGACCCGAAGCGGGTCCACGCGGTAGCGGCATCGGACGGCGAGTTCGGCGACGACCCGGACGCCGCCGCCGAGGCGTACGCGCGGGTGCTGGCGGACAACGCGGGCCCGGACGAGGGTGACGTCCCGACGTTCGACATCATGCTGCTCGGCCTGGGCGGCGAGGGCCACACCGCATCGGTGTTCCCGGAGTCCCCGGCGGTGTACGAGAAGGAGCGTTCGGTGGTGGCGGTGCGCAACTGCCCCAAACCCCCGCCGACGCGCGTTTCCCTGACGCTGCCGGCAATCCGCCGAGCCCAGGACGTCTGGCTGATGACAGCGGGCGAAGCCAAGGCCGACGCGGTAGCGCTGGCACTGTCGGGAGCGGACGAAGCCCAGCTCCCGGTAGCGGGCGCCCGAGGACACCGACGGACGCTCTGGCTACTGGACCGCACGGCGGCGGGCAAGCTCACGAAGGTGGACCAACCACCGACGGCTTGACGGTCGTAGGTTCCGTGAAGGCCTCCTCCCCCTTGGGAGGGGGCCTTCACGGCGTCTGGGGGCGCGGTGCAGTACGGCGTTCAGCGGCCGTTCGCGGTGTTCAGCGACCGTTCGCGGTGTTCAGCGACCGTTCGCGGCGTTCAGGGCACCGAAACTGTCGTGGCTCCCGGGTAGCGTGGGAAACGGGGGCTGCTCACTCCGCCCGCGCCCTCGGCGGGCCAGACTTTGCTCGCCAACCCACCGCGGTGCAAGCGGAACCCGCCACCTCGATCGGCTGCTCACTCCGCCCGCGCCCTCGGTCGGCCAAGCCTTTCTCACCAATCAGCTGCGGTCCCAGCGGAACTCGCCGTCCCGATTGGTCGCTCACTCGGTCACCAGGCCTTACTCACCCAGCCCGCCGCGATCCAAGCGAATCTCGCGCCCCGGTCGGCTGCTCACTTCGCCCGCACCCTCGACCACCCAGGCCTTGCTCGCCAACTCACCGCGATCCGAGCGGAACTCGCCGCCTGATCGGCCACTCCGGCCTGCACCCCCGCCGGCCAAACCCTGCCCACCAATCCACTGCGATCCAAGCGGAACTCGCCACCCCGATCAGCGGCCCACTCACTCCGGTCTGCACCCCTGCCAGCCAAACCCTGCTCACCAATCTGCCGCGATCCGAGCGGAACTCGCCGCCCCGATCGTCCGCTCACTCCGGCCCGCACCCTCGACCGGCCAAGCCCTGCTCGCCAACCCACCTCGGTCCGAGCGGAACTCCCCGCCCCGATCGGCTGCTCACTCCCCCGCACTCTCGGCTGCTCAGGCCTCTCTCGCCAACTCGCCGTGATCCAAGCGGGATTCGTCGCCCCGGTCGGCTACTCACTTCACCCGCCGGCCGGGCGTCGGTGACCTCGTCGCGATCCGAGCGGTCTCGCCTGCCCTGGCCCGCTCACTCCGTCCGCCAGCCGCGTTCCAGGCGGGCGAAGATCTCCTCTGCCGCCCGGCGGGGGTTCTCGTGGCCCGCGATCAAGTCCCGCGATGCCAGCGCGAAGCGGGCCAGTGCCGCGCACGCCACGTCGTTCTCCGGGGCGCCCGACTCCGCCGCGATCGCGCGGGCCAGCGCCGTCTCGTGGCGCATCCACATCCGCCTGCCGTACTCGCGCAGGGCCGGGGTGCTCTCCGTGAGGCGGAGGAACGCGTCGCCCGGGGCGGCGGCCACGTCGACCAGGATGTGCTTGCGCAGCGCGTCCACGATCGTGTGCGCCGGCGGCCGGCCGCGGACCGCGTCGACCAGCGCCGTCTCGATGTCGGCCTCCTGGTCGAACACCAGGGCTTCCTTGCTGGGGAAGTGCTTGAAGAGCGTCGTCACGGAGACGTCGGCGGCGTCCGCGACCTCCTTCACCCCGACCTGGTCGAAGCCGCGCTCGAGGAACAGTTCGAGCGCCGCGTCGGCCAGTGCCTTGCGGGTCTGCGCCTTCTTGCGCTCACGGCGCCCGATCACTTCCGTCATGTCCGCCAGTCTACGTGATGGTGGACTCACTTCAAAAGTGTAGTCATTGCACTTTCGTAGTGAATCTGCTTTCCTGAGTTCATCGCCGCCGGAACGAACCGGCGGCCCGAACTTCCAGGGGGAAGCCATGAACACCACCACCAGCAGCACCACTGCCACCACCAAGATCGCGATCGTCGGCGCCGGCCTCGGCGGACTCGCCTGCGCTCGCGTCCTGCAGCTGCACGGCCACACCGTCACCGTCTTCGAGCAGGAGGCCTCGGCCGACGCGCGACCCCAGGGCGGCACGCTCGACATGCACGGCGACACCGGCCAGGTCGCCCTCCGCACGGCCGGCCTGCACGAGACGTGGCGTGCACTCGCCCGGCCCGAAGGCCAGCAGATGCGCGCGGTCGACCCGCACACCACGAACGTCCTCGTGGACGAAATCCCCGCCGAGGACGACGAGTTCAAGCCCGAGATCGACCGCGGCCAGCTCCGCGGCCTCCTGCTGGACTCCCTCTCCCCCGGCACCGTCCGCTGGGGCCGCGCCACCGACGACGTCACGCTGCTGCCGGACGGCACCGCCCGGCTGCGCTTCGCCGACGGCACCACCGAGGACTTCGACCTGGTCATCGGCGCCGATGGCGCGTGGTCCCGCGTCCGCCGCGCCCTGACCGGCGTCCGGCCGGAGTACAGCGGCGTCGCGTTCGTCGAGTTCGGGCTCGACGACGCCGACCGCCGGCACGCCGCGCTGGCCGCGTTGACCGGCCAGGGCACGATGGTGGCGAAGACCGGCGGGAACGCGATCTTCGCCCAGCGCAACAGCAACGGCCACATCCGCGGGTACGCCGTGTTCCACGCGCCGGAGGACTGGCACGCCGGCTTCGCCTTCGCCGACACGAACGCGGTGCGCGCGACGCTGCTGCAGCGCTACGCCGGCTGGCACCCGGAGCTGCTCGGGTTCCTGCGCGACAACGACGGCGCGTTCACGCACCGGCCGTTGTACGTGCTGCCGGTGCCGCACGCCTGGACGTCGACGCCCGGCCTCACCCTGCTCGGCGACGCCGCGCACCTGATGCCGCCGCTCGGGGTCGGCGCGAATCTCGCGATGCTGGACGGCACCGAGCTCGCGACCGCGCTGGCGACGTCGCCGACCGTCGGCGAAGCCGTCCGGACCTACGAGGCGCGGATGCTGCCGCGCTCGATCGAGACGGCGAAGGCCTGCCAGGAGGGGCTCGTCCACCTTCTGAGTGACGGCATCCGGACGGCAGCGGCCTGACGACCTATGCCGGGCGCCCACGGAGAGGTAACGTGATTCCCACGATGTGGTCATCCCGGTGCACGCTAGGCAGTGACAGATCCACTGTCAGTAGTGCGCCGACGACGCCATCGCCCGAACGGCGCAATCAAATGCGGAATCCGGACGTCAATCCGCCAACGGCGCGTGAAACTTACCGTCTTCCCACGCAACCTCGTTAGCATCCGCACATTTGTTCTCTGCTGCGCGTCCCGATCGGGCCCTGAGCACCTCTCACCATCAAGTCCACAAGACGAATGGGGTCGCCAGCGATGAGTACAGAGGGACTCTCGATTCCAGGCATCTCGATCGCCGGCTCGGGGCCATCGGCCGCCGAGCGGGTGCGAAGGCGTGGTCTGAGCGCGTTCGGCTCGTTCCCCCGCCCCGCTGTGGTCATGTTCGCCATCGAGGCGGCCGCGGTCATCCTGGCCGTGCTCGACGTCTGGCTGGTGATCCCCGAGAAGGCCCAGCCCTACTCGATCTACCTGTCCGGCGCGGCCTGCCTCGCCGTGGTGTTCCGCCGCAAGTTCCCGTTCCTCGCCGTGCTCGTCGCCGTCCCCGGCTTCCTGGCCGGCTGGGCGCAGCTGGCGAGCATGATCACGCTCGGCATGCTCGCCACCCGCCGTCAGCTGCACTGGCAGACCTGGGTCGGCGCCGGGCTGGTGTGGACGTGCCGGTTCGTGCAGTGGCCGCTGGAGGACTTCGTCCAGCTGAGCTGGCGCGAGCACATCCTCGACGGCATCTACGGCGTCCTCGTCGCCGGCATGCCGATCGCGATCGGCATGCTCATCGGCGCCCGCACCGAGGTCGCGAACAAGCTCGCCGAGCTGGCCACGAGCCGGGACCGCGAGCGCCGCTTCCACGCCGACGCCGTCCGCGCCGAGGAGCGCGCCCGGCTGGCCCGCGAGATGCACGACGTCGTGTCGCACCAGATCACGCTGATCGCGATGCAGGCCGGCGCGCTGCAGGCCCAGACGACCGACGCCCGGGCGATGGAGACCGCGCAGGTCATCCGCGGCCTGAGCAAGCGGACCCTCGAGGAGCTGCGGTCGCTGCTGAGCGTGCTGCGCGCGGACGCCGACGACGACGGCCCGCGCCCCGGGATCAACGACCTCGACCGGCTGATCCGGACGTCGGAGGTCCCGGTGCACCTGTCCGTGGAGCACCTGCCGGAGGCCCTGCCGAACCAGGTGTCGGCGGCGGCGTACCGCACGGTGCAGGAGTGCCTGACCAACGTCCACAAGCACGCCCCGGGCGCGACGGCGACCATCCGCATCCAGGGTGAGCACGGCGCGCTCAAGATCGAGGTGCGCAACGAGCGCGCCCGCCGGGCCGGCGAGGGTCTGCCCTCGGGCGGCCACGGCCTGACGGGACTGGCCGAGCGCGCCCGCCTGCTGGGCGGCAGCTTCGAGACGTCCGGAACGGAGGACGGCGGTTTCCGGGTCCGGGCCCGGTATCCGCTGAGCCACTGAACGACTGGCCCGGCCGGCGCTGCTGACCCGGCACTGTCGATCCGGCGATGCTGACCCACCCGGCGCTGAGCAGCCCCCGATTCCAGCCTACGGGCGGGGGCCGACAACTCCGGATCCGACGAAGCCGCGAGCGGCGCATTCAGGTCGTTGAAGGCCTGAGTGCGCCGCTCGCGGCTTTCCGGTTTCCGGGGTTGTCGGTGCTCGCCGGTAGCGTGGAATCGGGGGCTGCTCGGGCGGCCCGGCGGCCGACGCACGTACTCGGAGAGTCGGCTCGCGTACCTGGAGAGTCGGCTCGCGTACCCAGGTGGTCGAGGTGCGTACCCAGGCAGTCGGGTCACGTACCTGGACGGTCGGGTCGCATACAGGAAGATCGGTTCACGTACCTAGAGTCGGCTCGCGGGTCTGGGGGTCGGCTCATGTGCTTTGGGAAGTCAGCTCACGTGATCAGGAGGCTGGCTCGCGTGATCGGGACGCCAGCTCGCGTGATTGAGAAGTCAACTCGCGTGTTTGAAGGGTCGACTCGCGCGATTGGGAGTCGACTCGCGTGTCTGAAGGGTCGACTCGCGCGATTGGGAAGTCGACTAAGTGTCTGAAGGGGCGACTCGCGTGATTGGGGCGCCGGCTCGCGTGATTAGAGAGTCGACACGACGTGAGGGCCGTGTCGTCTGCCAGGCACGTGAGGCGGCTGCCAGGCACGTGGGTCGAGCTGGCCTGGAGGGTTGGGCAGGGCCCTGGGCGCGCGAGAAGCCACCTCGAGGGGGTTGCTCCTCGGGGTGGCTTCCGGCGGTGGCGCTTAGATGATCTCCCGGCGCTGGCGCAGGCGTTCCAGGGCCTCGGCGAGGATGGCCTCGCCGTCGGCGTCGCTGCGCCGCTCCTTCACGTACGCCAGGTGGGTCTTGTAGGGCTCGGTCCGGGGTGCGGCCGGGGGGTTCTTCTCGTCCTGCCCGCCGGGGAGCCCGCAGCGGGGGCAGTCCCACTCGTCCGGGATCTCCGCCTCCAGGGCGAACGACGGACGGGCTTCGTGCCCGTTGGCGCACCAGTAGCCGACCCGGCGCCGTGGCGCCGACTCACCTCGTTCCGATTCGCCCGTAGGTCCGGCACCCACCCGGGTGCCCCGAATCGCGTTACCGCCAACCATGAATCCTCACACCTATGGAATCGGCGGCGCGCCCCCCAATAGGCACGCCGAATCGCTGCGCACCCCGCTGGTGTGACCCGGTCTCGATCGCCGGCGGGGGCGCCGGACGTCACACCTTGAGCAGCAGGCCCAGCCCGATGATGCTGATCAGCCACACCGCGCCCAGCAGCAGAGTGATCCGGTCGAGGTTCTTCTCGGCCACGCTCGACCCGGCCAGGCTCGACTGCATCCCGCCACCGAACAGCGACGACAGGCCGCCACCGCGCCCGCGGTGCAGGAGAACCGCCACCACGAGGAAGACGCTGGTGACGATCAACAGGATTTGCAGGAACAGCTTCATGTCATCCTCTGGGCTCTAGGAGAATGCAGGGGCACGGCATGGTCGTGACGACCACCACCGTACCCCTGGACTCGTCCACTGCTGTGTGACGGACCGGATACACAGGTTACCCGGTCGTGGCCTCGATCAGGGCAGCGGCCCGCCCGCGGCGAGTGCGCAGAGTTTCGTGAACTCCTCGCCGTCGAGGCTCGCTCCGCCGACCAGGGCACCATCGACGTTTTCGCAGGCCACCAGGTCACTGATGTTGTTCGCCTTCGCAGATCCCCCGTAAAGCACCCGGACGGACGAAGCGACCTCGTCGCCGTACTTCTCCTGGAGGGTGGCGCGGATGGCCTTGCAGACCTCTTCGGCGTCCGCGGGGGTGGCGACCTTGCCGGTGCCGATCGCCCAGACCGGCTCGTACGCCACGACCACGCCGCCGACCTGCTCGGGCTTGAGGCCCTTCAGTCCGTCGATCAGCTGCGTCGTGGTGTGGTGGATGTGCTCGCCGGCCTCGCGGACCTCGAGCTTCTCCCCGATGCAGAGGATCGGCGTGATGCCGTGCTTGAGCGCGGCCTTGACCTTCTTGTTGACCAGCTCGTCGGTCTCGGCGTGGTACTCACGCCGCTCCGAGTGCCCGACGGTGACGAAGCTGCAGCCCAGCTTGGCCAGCATCACGCCCGACACCTCGCCGGTGTAGGCACCGGAGTCGTGCGAGGAGATGTCCTGCGCGCCGTACGTCAGCGACAGCTTGTCGCCGTCGATCAGGGTCTGCACGCTGCGGATGTCGGTGAACGGCGGCAGCACCGCCACGTCGACCTTCGCGTAGTACTTCTCCGGCAGCGCGAAGGCGATCTTCTGCACCAGCGCGATCGCCTCGAGGTGGTTCTGGTTCATCTTCCAGTTGCCGGCGATGAACGGCTTGCGTGCCACTAGTTCTTCTCCTCCAGGGCGGTCACGCCCGGCAGTTCCTTGCCTTCGAGGTACTCCAGCGAGGCACCGCCGCCGGTGGAGATGTGCGAGAAGCCGTCTTCGGGCAGACCCAGCTGACGCACCGCGGCCGCGGAGTCGCCGCCGCCGACGACGGTGAACGCGTCGCTCTCGACCAGGGCTTCGGCGACGGCACGGGTGCCGCCGGAGAAGGCCTCGAACTCGAACACGCCCATCGGGCCGTTCCAGAACACGGTCTTGGCGTCGGCCAGCTTGCCGGCGAACAGCTCACGCGTCTTCGGGCCGATGTCCAGGCCTTCGCGGTCGGCCGGGATGGCCGTGGCCTCGACGACCTCGTGCTCGGCGTCGGCCGAGAACCCGGTCGCGGCGAGGACGTCGACCGGCAGCACCAGTTCGACGCCGCGCTTCTCGGCCTCGGCGAGGAAGCCCTTCACCTGGTCGAGCTGGTCGGCCTGCAGCAGCGAGTTGCCGACCTCGTGGCCCTGGGCCTTGAGGAAGGTGTACGCCATGCCGCCGCCGACGAGCAGCCGGTCGACCTTGGTCAGCAGGTTCGCGATGACGCCGAGCTTGTCGGACACCTTCGCACCGCCGAGCACGACCACGTAGGGCCGCTGGACGTCGTCGGTGAGCTTCTTCAGCACGTCCAGCTCGGCCAGCACGAGGCCGCCCGCGTAGGCCGGGAGCACCGAGGCGACCTCGTAGACCGAGGCCTGCTTGCGGTGCACGACGCCGAAGCCGTCGGAGACGAACGCGCCGCCCGGGACGAGCGCGCCCAGCTCGGCGGCCAGCTCGGAGCGGTCCACGGCGTCCTTGCTGGTCTCGCGCGCGTCGAAGCGCACGTTCTCCAGCAGGACGACGCCGCCGTCGGCCAGGCCGGCGGTCAGCGTCTTGGCGGACTCGCCGACGAGGTCGCCGGCCAGCGTGGCCTCGGCGCCGAGCAGCTCGGAGAGCCGCTTGGCGACGGGCGCGAGGGTGTACTTGGGGTCCGGCTCGCCCTTGGGGCGGCCGAGGTGCGCGGTGACGACGACCTTCGCGCCCGCGTCGGCGAGCTTCTTGATCGTCGGCAGCGCCGCGCGGACGCGGCCGTCGTCGGTGATGCGATCCCCGTCGAGCGGGACGTTCAGGTCGGACCGCACGAGTACGTACCGGCCCTGAACGCCCTCGCCCAGCAGGTCGTCGAGGTTCTTGACGGTCATCCGGCTCAGAGCTTCGAGCCGACGAGCTTGATCAGGTCCGCGAGGCGGTTGGAGTAGCCCCACTCGTTGTCGTACCAGCCGACGACCTTGACCTGGTTGCCGATGACCTTGGTCAGCGGCGAGTCGTAGATGCAGGACGCCGGGTCGGTGACGATGTCCGAGGACACGATCGGGTCGACCGAGTAGCGCAGGATGCCGGCGAGGGGGCCCTCGGCGGCGGCCTGGTAAGCGGCGTTGATCTCCTCGACCGTGGCGGCCTTCTTCAGGGTCACCGTGAGGTCGGTGGCCGAGCCGGTCGGCACCGGGACGCGCAGCGCGAAGCCGTCCAGCTTGCCCAGCAGCTCCGGCAGCACCAGGCCGATCGCCTTCGCGGCACCGGTCGAGGCGGGCACCACGTTCAGCGCGGCGGCGCGGGCGCGGCGGAGGTCCTTGTGCGGGCCGTCCTGCAGGTTCTGGTCCTGCGTGTACGCGTGGATCGTGGTCATCAGACCCTGCTCGATGCCGAACGAGTCGTTGAGGACCTTCGCCAGCGGGCCGAGGCAGTTGGTGGTGCACGAGGCGTTGGAGATGATGTTCTGCGAGCCGTCGTACTTGTCGTCGTTGACGCCCAGCACGACGGTCAGGTCCTCGCCCTTGGCGGGCGCGGAGATGATGACCTTCTTCGCCCCGCCGGCGATGTGCGCCTTGGCGGCGTCGGCGTTGGTGAAGAAGCCGGTGGACTCGACCACGACGTCGACGCCCAGGTCGCCCCAGGGCAGGTTGGCCGGGTCGCGCTCGGCGAGGGCCTTGATGGTCTTGCCGTCCACGACGATACCCTCGTCGCTGACGCTGACCTCACCCGGGTAGCGCCCCAGGATCGAGTCGTACTTCAGCAAGTGGGCCATGGTGGCGACGTCGCCGAGGTCGTTGAAGGCGACGACCTCGATGTCGTGGCCGCTGGCCTGCACGGCGCGGAAGAAGTTGCGGCCGATGCGGCCGAAGCCGTTGACACCTACGCGAACGGTCACTGCTGCCACTCCTCTGAGGATCGGCCGGAGTCCCGGCCGTGACTTGCGGGCTCGCGGCCACCCTAGCGTGCGGGCATGCGCGTCCCTGACTGCCCTGACGAGACTTCCACCACTTGGCGAACGGGTCAAGAATCGATTAAGAAGCCTAGTGGATTCCGGGTGATCGGTTCACGTGTTCTTCACCTGGACCACGGTGGACCGGGAAGGCGCGTGGTCCGGCGGTTCGGGCAGGCCGCACGCGGTGCGGGCCGCCACCCGGCTGGTACTGGCCGGTAGCCGGCGCACGCGACTGGATCGTTCAAGCCACCACCGCGATCGGCGGCGGCTCCGGCAGGCCGGCGCACTCCCGGGTGACGGGCTCGATTCAGAGCCGGGACGCCCATCGCGCTCACTCCGCCAGCTCCCGCTCCAGCGGCGTCCGGAACCGAGGGATCACCCGGACCACGCCGAACCACTTCGCGCTGCGGTCCGCCGCCGCCTCGATCGCCGACTTCTCCTCCGCGCCGACCTCCTCCAGCAGCCGGAACACCACCTCGCCCGATTCGCGCTGGGCCCAGCCGCCGACGATGCGGCCGTTGGCCCAGACCGTCGGGCCGACGTTGCCGAAGCGGTCGAACAGGGCCGCCTTGTGCGGGCCGAGGAACCAGTCGCGGTCCTGCCAGCCCATCGGGGTCGGGTCGAGGCACGGGAGGAACGCCGCCCACGTCGGCGGCTCGGGCACCGGCTCGAGGTCGTCGGCCAGCGCCACCCCCGGGACGCCGCCGAGGTCGACGTCCACGGTGTCGAGCTTGGCCAGGGCCTTCCGCGTCTGGCCGAGCGTCCAGCCCGCCCACCAGCGCAGGTCCGTCAGCGGGGCCGGGCCGTACGCGCGCAGCCAGCGCCGCGCCAGCTCGACGCGGGCCTCGTCCGCCTCCCAGGCCGCGAGGCCCTCGCCCACCCAGTCCTCCAGCGGGTGCCAGACGTACTGGGTGCTGAGCCAGGTGCCGCGCGGGCGGCCGCGGACGATCCGGCCGTCGACCGCCAGCTGGAACAGCACCCGGCTGGTGACGTTGCCGATCGCCTCGTACGGCTTGCCCTTCGACATCTGCAGCCGTTGCCGCAGCCGGGGTTCGGCCTCGCTGAGCTGCTGCGCGGTCGCCGAGCCGAGGCCGCGCAACGCGGCTTCGACCGCCGTTTCGACGTCGGCCAGCCACTTTCCGGGCTCCGGCACGTTCTCCGGGTAGCCCTGCTGGCCGAGGTGCTGCTCCAGCAGCTTCCGCTGTTTCGCCGCGATGTCCGCCGAACAGCCGGCCTGCACGAGGGCCGCGGTCTCCAGGCCGGTGACGAACACCGTGCGGCGCATGCCGAGCAGCCGCAGCACCGTGCGGTCGTCGTACAGCGCGCGCTCGACGTCGGCGACCGCGGCGCCGTCGAGCCGGGCGGCCGCCGAGAGGTGGACGGTCGCCGGATCGGTGGCGTGCAGGGCGACGACGCCCGCGACGGCGTCTTCGACCGTGGCCGCGGGCGCGGCAAGGTGGTGGCGGGTGCCGAGGCGAGCCCGGCGCTGGGCGGTGGAGATGGTCGGAGGCACCCGGAATTCCTACCACCCGGCACCGACGAAAACGCGTGGTCGGTCCGGCGCCCCCGGCGTTAACCTCGCGGCATGGTCTCCAGCGCGCACCTCGCGGCCTTCGCCGCACTGACGTTCCTGATGGTCGTGGTCCCCGGGCCGAGCGTGCTGTTCACGATCAGCCGCGCGCTGACCGTCGGGCGGCGCGACGCGCTCCTCACCGTCGTCGGCAACTCCTTCGGGGTGTACACGCAGGTCGTCGCGGTCGCGTTCGGCCTCGGCGCGCTCGTGACGACGTCGGCCGCGGTGTTCACCGCGATCAAGATCGCCGGCGCGGTCTACCTGGTGTACCTGGGGATCCAGGCGGTGCGCCACCGCCGCCGGCTCACCGACGCGATGGCCGCGCGGGCCGGCTCGGCGCCCGGCCGGGTGGTCACCGTGCTGCGTGACGGCTTCGTCGTCGGCTTCGCGAACCCGAAGTCGATCGTGTTCCTGGCGGCGCTGCTCCCCCAGTTCGTCGACCCCGCCGCCGGCTCGGTGCCGGCCCAGATGCTGGTGCTCGGCCTGTGCCTGCCCGCCATCGCGCTGGCCACCGACAGCGCGTGGGCGCTGGTCGCGGGCACGGCGCGGACGTGGTTCGCCCGCTCGCCGCGGCGGCTGGAGGCGGTCGGCGGCACGGGCGGCCTGGTGATGATCGGCCTGGGCACGACGCTGGCGTTCACCGGCCGCGGCGACTGACCGCGGATGTCCGTGAAGGCCTCCTTACCGGCTCTTATGGCCGGTAAGGAGGCCTTCACGGCTTTGCGGCCGGGTCGCGGAGTACCAGGGCGAGCAGGCCGGGGAAGGCCGCGTCGAATTCCGGGCGGCGCAGGCGGTTCAGGCGTCGCGGGCCTTCGTCGCGCTGCTCGATCAGGCCCGCCGCGCGCAGCACGCCGAAGTGGTGGCTGAGCGTCGCCTTCGCCACCGGGAGGTCGAACGTGCCGCACGCCTTCGTCCACTCCGGCACGGCCGCCAGCTCGCGCAGGATGCTGCGGCGGACCGGGTCGGCGACGGCGGCCAGCGCGTCCTGCAGCGGGACGTCGCCGGGGAGCACGTGGGTCAGCCCGCGCGCCCGCGCGGTCACCGCAGGGCCTCGGCCAGCCGCGCCCGCCACTCGCGGGGCAGCCCGTCGAGCTGGACGACGACCTGGTCGGCGCCCGCGGCCCGGTACTCCCGCAGCCGCGCCACGACGGCGTCGAAGTCACCCCACACGGTGACGCCGTCGACGAGCCGGTCCGACAGGTCCGCGACGTCGGCGTCGGTGAAGCCCATCCGGCGGAAGTTGTTCGCGTACCCGGGCACCCCGGCCAGGAACCGCAGCGAACCGCCTCGGACGGCCTCCCGCGCCGCGGCGGCGTCGGTCTCGGCGACGACGGTGAGCAGCACCGCCAGCTGCGCGTCCGGCCCGAGGAGCTCCCGCGCCGACGCGACGTAGTCCGTCGTCACCAGGAACGGGTACGCGCCCGCCGCGCGAGCCCGCGACAGCTCCAGCATCTTCGGCCCCAGCGCCGACAGGATCCGCGCGGACGCGGGCACGACGTCCTCGATCTCGTCGAGGTAGTCGTTCAGCGCGGCCAGCGGACGCGGGCCGTGCGCCCCGCCCAGCCCGGCGATGAACCGGCCGGCGGGCAGGTCGAGGTAGGCCTGGGCCACCTCGGCGGCCGGGACCCGGTCGACCGAGAGGATCCCGCTGGCCACCGGGATCCGCTGCGTCCCGTGGACGACCCCGGCGATCAGCGGCAGCGAGTTCCCCTGCCCGCCGGGCAGCCACAGCGTGTCGTAGCCCAGTTCTTCCAGTTCGACGGCGGTCGCGAGGGCGACGTCGGTCTCGGCGGTGTTCAGCGCGGCGCCCAGCGCCCCCAGCTTCGTCATGCGCGGGTGAACCTCCGGCCGCCGCCCGATGTTCCCGTCACGCCGGCTGTTCGTCCTCAGCGGAATCCGGCGCGTCCTCGACGCGGGTGAACATCCGCGTCGCCGAGAGCCGCGCGACGCCGTCCGGGTCGCCCAGGTCGTCGAGGGAGTTGCGGACCGTCGAGTCCACCGACAGGTACTTCCGGCCCGCGCGCAGGTCGGCGTCGTTGCGCAGCCGGACGATCAGCGGGAACTCCGAGAGCGCGCCCGCGTCGAACAGGCCCGTCGTGTAGATCAGCTGGACGCCCAGCGCCTCGGCCACCGCCCGCTGCAGCTCCAGCAGGTACCCGGCGGACGCGCGGCCGATCGGGTTGTCCAGGAACAGCACGCCGGAGTGGCGGTTGCGGGCCTTGCCGCGGTTGTTGGCGCGCAACGCCGCGAGGGTGCAGTAGAGGATGATCGCCGCGGTCAGCTGCTGGCCGCCCGAGAAGACGTCGCGGATCTCCGAGACGCGCTGGCGTTCGGTCCGCAGCACCGAGTCCGGCTTGAGCATGTCGACGCGGAAGCCCTTGGGCGCCGCGGCCCGGACGCCGCGCAGGACCAGGGAAAGCCCGTCGCGCTTGACGTCGCGGCCGTCCGCGGTCTTGCCGACGGCGGCCTCGTCGACGACCTCGCCGAGCTTCTCGGTGAGCGCGTTGTCCTCCAGCTCGTGGAACCGGATGCGCAGGAACTCCTGCCCGGACCAGTCGCCGAGGCCGTCCGGCAGCCGCGAGACGCGCTGGGCCGAGCGCAACGTCCGGAGCGCGCCGTCGACCATGCCCTGCAGGCGGGTGATGATGCCGCCGCGGTGCCGGTCGATCTGGGCGAGGTCGTCGGTGAGCGAGCGCAGCCGCGGCCGCAGCGCCTCCGCCCACTCGGCGGCGTGCGCGGGCAGCTGGTCGCGCTTGACCGAGATGACCTGCTGCCGCACCGGCGTGCTCAGCTTCTCGAAGCGCTTCTCCGTCGCGTATTGGGCCAGCTGGTCCGCGGCCTCGCGCACCCGCCGGTCGCCCGCGTCGGCGGCGTCCTGGGCCTCGGTGAGCGTCGCGTTGAGCCGCGTGTGCTGGGCGCGCGCGGTGTCGACGTCACCGTCGTAGGCGTCCGCGTCCTTGTCGGTGACGAGGTGGGCCAGGGAGTCGGCGAGCAGCGAGAACCCGGACGCGGAGCTGCGCGCGGAGTCCAGGGTCTCCTCGGCCGCCGCCCGGCGTTCCTGCAGCTCCTCCCACTTCCGCGCGGCCACGGACATCTCCAGCCCGGCGGCGTCGATCAGCTCCAGGCCGTGCTCGATGTCGCGCGGCTTGTCGCCGGAGACGCCGTTCTGCAGCGGCAGCACGTCCAGCTCGGCGCGCCGCGTCGAGACCAGCCCGATGGCCTCGGTCCGCTCGTCCTCCAGGCCGTCGACGACGCGGCGGGCGCGCGCGAGGGCCGCCGCGCGGGCGGACGCGTCGGAGCCGTCGGGCGTCTCCAGCAGCTCGGCGGCGGTCGAGCGGACGGCCTCGTCCAGCGACTCCACGGCCGAACCCGCAGCTGCTTCGGCCGACTCGGCCTGCTCCAGCTCGGCCCGCAGGTCGCTGCCGACCTCGACCTTCGCGTACGACTCGGACGCCGACAGGTAGGTCCGGCGCAGGGCGTCCACCGGCTCGGCCGGCACCGGGCCGTCACCCGCATCGGCCGCACCTGGTACCTCGGCGAGTTCCGCGCGGGCGGTGGTCGCGGTCCGGCGGTGGCCGTCGGCGGTGCGCTGCTCCTCCCCCGCCTGCTCCCGCAGCCGCGCGGCCTTGCCCGCGGCGTCGGAGGCCTGCAGGTCGGCGCGCTCGGCGACCTCGGTGGCGCGCTCGACGTCCTCGGTCCACTCCGCGATCCGGGCGCTCCTCGTGCCCAGCTCGCCGAGCTTCCGCGCCCGCTCCTCGGTCTCGGCCGCCGCGGCCCGCAGCTCCGGGACGCGCTCGCGCAGCGACGCCGTCTTTTCGCTCAACCGGGTGAACTCCGCGTCGGCCTGCTGCAGGGCCGTGCGCGCGGTCTCGCGCGCGGTCCGGGCCGCCTGGGCCTGCTCGGCGAGCGTCGCGACGGCGCCGGGCGGGTAGTCCTCGCGCCAGGTGGTGAGCTTCCAGGTGAGGGCGCCGTCGGCGGACAGCTTGGCGGACAACGCTTCCAGCCGCCGCTGCCGCTCGGTGTTGCGCCGGGCGACGGCTTCGCGCTCGGCGTCCGCGGCTTCCTCGTCGTACATCGCGGGGTTCGGCGGCACGAGGAACTCGACGCCGGGCGCGGCCGCCGCGTCGGCCAGCAGGGCCTCGGTGGTGCCGACGGCGATGATCGCGGACGGCAGCAGCCGCCGTGACGTCAGCACCTCGCGGGCGCGGTCCGCGTGGGCGGCGTCGTTGAGCAGGACGCCGGAAACGAGCTGCGGCAGGCTTTCCAGGACCTCGGCGCGCCGCCCGGCGTCCAGTTTGGACAGATAACGCCAGCCGGACCACGCGGTGATCCCGGCTTCTTCCAGGGCGTCCAGCGCGGCTTGGACGTCCTGCGGGGGCGGCAGCAGCCCGCCGGAGCCGAGCGCGGTCAGGGCCCGCTCGTCGGCGGACTCTTCCATCCGCAGCGTCGTCTGCTCCTTCTCGACGGACGCGCTCGCTTCGCGCAACCGTTCCAGCAGCACCGGAAGATCGCTTTCGAGGGCGACGTCGTCCGCGCCGAGCAGCTCGACCAGCCGGCCCTCGGCGGCGAGCGCGTCGGTGCGGCGGTGGGCCCGGTCGAGGTCCTCGGTGGCGCGCTCGAAGCGGTCCAGGGTGGTGCCGGCGAGCTGGTGGGCCTCGTTCACGTTCCGTTGCGCCGCTTGGAGATCCGCCGCGACGCGGTCCAGCTCCTGCTCGCGGCGGGTCAGCTCGGCGGCCGCGGCTTCGGCCGCCGAACGCGCCGCCCGGGACGCGTCGGCGACGTCGGCGCCCGACGGCAGCAGCCCGCCGCGGACGGCGTTCTGGACCTCTTCGCGCAGCTCGGTGATCCGGGTGGTCAGCCCGCGGGCCTCGGCACGCCGGCCGGCCGCGAGGTTCGCGGCCTCGTCACGTTCGGTCTGCGCCTTCTCGGCTTCGGCGCGCAACGCGCCCGCGTGCGCCTCGGCCTTGTCGGCCTGGCGCTGGGCGTCCTGCGCCAGCGACTGCAGCCCCCGGGCCAGCGCGGCCGCGGCGGTGTTGCGCGCCTGCAGGGCCGGACGGGCCTTTTCCTCGCGGTTGCCGACGAGCTCACGCAGGTCCTTGGCCTTGCGGGCGGCGTTGAGCTGGTTGAGCACGGTCGCCGTCTCACGCCAGGCCTCGGCCGCCGTCTTCGCCTCGCCCAGTTCGGCGTCGACGCGCTTGCGGGCCTCCTGGGCCTCGTCCAGGCGCAGCACGGCGACGAGGCGCCGCAGCTCGGTGACGCCGGCCGCCAGCCGCCGGTGGTCGCCCTCGGCGAGCTTCTCCGCGGTCTTGACCTCATCGACGTGGTCTTCGAGGCCCGACAGCCGGGCGTTCTCCAGCTCGTTGCGCGCGACGACGCGCCCGGCCAGCGCGGCCATGTCGGCCCGCGCGGCGCCTGCGATCTTCCGCGACGCCGCCGCCACGCCTTCTTCGGTGGCCAGCGGACCCAGCAGGTCGAGCGCGCCGGCGACGAAATCGCGTTCCGACAACAGGTCCCCGCGCTGGGCGAGGTTGTGCGAGTAGGTCGAGACGACCTCGGCGAGGTCCTTCGGCTCGTCCTCGGAGACGACGGCGCGCAGCAGGAAGTCGACGAACGCCTCGTCGGTGCCGAACGCGAACGCGTCCGCCGCTTCACCTTCGCCGGCGTTCATCGCGCGCTGGTAGCGGAACAGCTCGGTGTCGAGGCCGAGGGTGTCGAGCCGGCCGGTCCACTCGTGGTGGCGCCGGGTCCAGGACAGCTCCAGCTCGGGCTCGGCCAGCTGGGCCGCGGCGAGCTTGTCGTGGAAGCCGGACATCGTGAGCAGCCGGCCGTCCTGCGTCATCGGCAGCGAGTCGAGGGCCAGCGCCGACGTCGGGCGGAAGCAGTACCAGGAGTCGGCCAGGTTCTCCGAGTCCGAGGAGACGACGTGCCCGCGCCACTCGGAGACCTTGCCGGTGATGATCCGGTGACCGGTCTCGACGTGCAGCCACTCCAGCACGACGTGCGAGACGTCCTTGGCGGCGACGAACTTCTCGAGCACCTTCGTGCTCGTGGTGCCGACGACCTGTCGGCGGCCGGGCAGCATCACCGAGAAGATCAGCTTGATGAGGACGGACTTGCCGCCGCCGTTCTCCAGGAACAGCACGCTCGCCGGGGACGGGCGGCGCAGCTCGGCCGGCCCGGTGGCGTGGATGCCGGCGCTGAACAGCGCGTCCTGCTGGGGTGCGGTGATCTTGGCGCCGACGCCGCTGAAGTCGAGCACGACGTCCTGGTAGCGGGCGCCCGCCGGGCCCACGGAATGCAGGCGGACCCGCGAAAGCTCGTACATCTACTCCCCTTAGAGCGTGTCGGAGGACGTCGCGCGCAGCGTGCCCCCGTCGTTCGCGACGGCCACGACGTCCAGCGCGAGCAGGTCGTCGAAGGCGGCGTCGGCGGCGAGTTCGCGGACCTGGATCTGGTAGCGCGGTGTGGTGCGGTAGGTGCCGCCCTGTTCGTCGCTGACCGGGACCAGGAAGCCCTGGTCGGCCAGGAAACGGAGGGCGCGCGAGACCATGCCGCGGGTGGTGTCGGCGGCGAGGCGGCCGTCCTTGGTGGCCGCCGCGGCGGGACGCCTCGTGTACGCGCGCCAGGCCTGCTCCAGCTCGGGCGCGTCGGCCAGCGGGTCGTTGTTGGCCTCGGCCTGGGCGGCGCGTTCGTCGAGCATGCGGGCGGCTTCGCGGACCATCGCGTCGACCTGTTCGACGCTGACGCGGCCGATGTAGGTGTCGTTGGCGAGGTCGTCCGGGCGCGGGTAGCCGAGCGCGGCGGCGGCGAGGTGGATCAGGCCGTGCAGCACCTTCTCGGTGTCACGGCGCTCGCGGATCTTGGCCTGGCGGGCGTAGGAGTCCATCTTGATCTCGAACACGGACTCGTCGGTGGCCGCGAGCACCGCGCCGGCCTGCTGGTTGACTTCGAGGACCATCAGCCCGAGCCCGGAGGCGACGGCGTGGGTGAGCGCCTTGAACGCGTTGTCCTCGCCGTAGCGGCGCACGAGGTCGCCGTAGACGACGTCGCGGGCGGGCAGCTGCTTGGGCCGCATGCCGAAGGCGACCAGCCGGGCCGCGGCCTCGGCGTCCACGCTGCTGTGGGACAGCGCCATTACGCGACTTCCTCTTCTTCGTCGGCACGCTCTACAGCGGCGGTGGACAGGAGCAGGTCGGCGCCGCCGAAGTCCGGGTCGTCGAGCAGCGTGCCGTCGTCGACGGCGAGCAGCACCGAGCGGTCCCCCTGGCGCCGCGCGGCGCCGATCCCGGGACTGTATGCGTGGACGGCGCGCAGCGCGACCAGGGCCGCGAGGCCGGGCTGGCGGCTGCGGCGGGCCTCCTCGAGCAGGCCGGACAGCCGCCGCGGCACCTCGGGCAGGTGGAGCAGCTCGTCGGCGCGGCGCCAGACGTCGTCGCCGAACTTGTCGGTGACGTCGGCGGGCATCAGCTCCGGTTCCGGGATCTCGCCGACGAGCTGGTCGCGCTCGGGCGCGGGCCGCAGCAGCAGCGAGACCAGGGCCGACAGCGACGGCACGACCGGCGCGGAGATGCCCGCGACGGCGTGGAAGAAGTGCTCGGCCGGGGTGACGGCGTCGGCCAGCGGCAGCCCGAGGGCCGGCACCAGGAGCTGGCCGAACAGGTCGAGCGTCGCGCGCTGGGGCGGGCCGGAGAACTGCTGGCGGTCCTGCTCGGCGCGGAACACCGCGCCCGCGTCGGCCAGCCGCGACTGCAGGCGCGTGTGCCGGCGGATGCAGTCGCCGACGATGTCGACGAGCTCGGCCGCGCGGCGCTTGCGGTCGAGGTCCTCGGTCTCGTCGCGGGCGGTGGTGATGTTCTTGAGGATCGCGTTCTCGGCGCGGAAGCGGGCTTCGATGTGCCCGAGCGCGGTGTCGAGCAGCTCCGGGACCTCGCGTTCCCAGTCGACCGACCGGACGTCGCGGCGGGTCGCGTCGAGCTTCGCGCGCAGCACCTCGCCGTACTGGACGGTCCGGTAGCGGGCCTGTTCGGCGGCCAGCTTCGCGTCGGCCAGCCGGCCCCGCGCGATCAGGTTCTCGAGCTTCACCTCGGCCGCGATCTGCGCCGACTCGACGTCGGTGTCGAGGGCGCCGACGAGCACGTTGATCGCCTCGTCGGTGGCGCGCAGGTAGACCTCGCCGTCCCGGGCGGCCAGCTCGACCAGCAGCTTGAAGTCGAACTGGCGGCGCTGGTAGCCGCCCGGCCCCATCGAGCCGTAGACGCGCCGGAAACCGCGGTCGGTGGTGCCCACGTTGATCAGGTTGTCCAGGACCCACTTCGCGACGCGGACGTGCTCCTCCGGCATCCGCGACGGCGCCTGCTGCGCGATGAACGGCAGCAGCCGGTCGATGACCTCGTCGTGGCCGGCGCCGGTGTCGAAGTCCATCGCGATGGTGACCTGGTCGATCGTGTGCAGCGCGATCTCGGCCATCTGGTAGACCGTGGCGTCGGCCCAGTCGAGCTTCGCCTTCCGCGCGTCCAGGTCGTGCAACGGCGCGGTGCAGGCGAGCGCCTTCAGCCGGCGGGTCAGCCCCTCGTCGGCCAGTCCCATCGCGGCCCTGTCGTCGTCTCGCACAGCAGGCCAGGCTAGTCGGCCACCCTCTGCACACGCGCGGGTGACAGGTTAACGTCGCTCTCATGCGTGAGATGAGCCGTGACGAGTGGTGGCAGTTCGCGTCCGAAGGCACCCGGACGGGCATGCTCGGCCTGGTCAGGAAGGACGGCTCACCGATCGTGACGCCGATCTGGTTCCTCCTGAACGAGGGCCCGGACGGCGACGAGCTGATCTTCACCACCGGCACCGAGACCCTCAAGGGCAAGGCCATCGCGCGCGACGGGCGGATCTCGCTGGCCGTCGACGACCAGCGCCCGCCGTTCTCCTACGTGCAGTTCACCGCCGAGGCGCGGCTGACCCAGGACGACGACATGCTGGCCTGGGCGACGCGGCTGGGCAGCCGGTACATGGGCGCCGAGCAGGGCGAGGCGTACGGCAAGCGCAACGCCGTCCCCGAAGAGTCACTCGTCCGGGCGAAACTCACGAAGGTGATCGCCCGCGCGGACATCGCCGGCTGAACCCGCCGCCCACCTGCGGATCGCTGCTAATCTCGCGGTGGGGGTGGGGGTTCATGCTTTCAGGTGGGAACAGCAGGCGCGAAGCCGTGACGGCGATGGTGAACGCCGGGCAGCGCGAACTGGTCGCCGAGCTCGAACGGCTGGACCGCGGGGCCCGCTTCGGCCGGTCCGGCTGGGAGCGGCCCGGCGGTGGCGGCGGGCAGGCGCGGCTGCTGGAGAACGGGGACGTCTTCGAGCGGGCCGGCGTCAACTGCTCGGCGGTGCACGGCGCCCGCCTGCCCGAGGCGGTCGCGCGGCAGCACGGGCTGGATCCGGGCAGCGCGTTCTTCGCGACCGGGCTGTCGGTGGTGATCCACCCGCGCAACCCGTACGTGCCGGCGTTCCACGCCAGCTTCCGGTACTTCGAGTCCGGTGACACGTGGTGGTTCGGCGGCGGCGCGGACCTGACGCCGTGCTACGGCTTCGCGGCCGACGCGACGCACTTCCACCGCACGCTGAAGACGTACTGCGACACCTTCGACCCGGCGTTCCACGCGCAGGCCAAGCGCGCCTGCGACGAGTACTTCACGCTGCCGCACCGCGACGAGACGCGCGGGGTCGGCGGCATCTTCTTCGACCACCTGCACCCCGAGGGCCCGGACGGCTGGCACCGCGCGGCCGCCTTCGCCGCGGCCGGCATCGCCACGATCGCGCCCGCGTACCTGCCGATCGTGCGGCGCCGCAAGGACCTCCCCCACGGCGACCGTGAGCGGCAGTGGCAGCTCTACCGCCGCGGCCGGTACGTCGAGTTCAACCTGGTCCACGACCGCGGCACCCGGTTCGGGCTGCAGACCGGCGGGTACGTCGAGGCGGTCCTGATGGCGCTGCCGCCGTTGGCGCGCTGGGAGTTCGAGCTGACGCCGGAGCCGGGCAGCCCCGAAGCGGCGCTCGCGGAGTTCCTCGTGCCGCGCGACTGGGCGGGTGAAGAGGCCCTCCCGGAGACCCGGGTGGCAGGCTGACAAGGGGTTCGCGCTGGGCCGTCCGGGCGCATCCGCCCCGCTGAGCGGGACGCCGGTTTTCACCGTGGGTGAGGGCGGGTGTCCGGTATTGACACGACCCGCTCGGACAGTGTGTGATCTCCTCCATAGATAGGAAACTTTCCTAACTATTTCTGGAGGTCCCCGTGGCACCCCGCCCCCCGTGGCGCGTGGCTGTGGCCGGTACCGCCGTCGCGGCGCTCGGCTTCAGCGCGTTCAGCCCCTTCGCTTCAGCGGCCACCGCCGCGGCGACGGACTACGAGTCCGAGAACGCCGTGATCTCCCAGGGCGTCGTCGAGTCGAACCACGCCGGCTACTCCGGCACCGGGTTCGTCAACTTCGACAACGTCGCCGGGAGCTACGTCGAGTACTCGGTGAACGCGGCACAAGCCGGGACGCACACGCTGACCTTCCGCTACGCCAACGGAACCGCCGACAACCGGCCGGTGAAGCTGATCGTCGACGGCGGTGACAAGGGCACCGTCGACTTCCCCGCCACCGGCGCGTGGACGACGTGGCAGACCGTCACCGCGACCGTGCAGCTGACCGCCGGGGTCAACAAGGTCCGGACCACCGCGACCACCGCCAACGGCGGGCCGAACGCGGACAAGCTCACCGACACCTTCACCGCGCCGAGCGACAGCGAACCGCCGTCGCCGCCGTCGAACCTGGCCGCCTCGAACATCCTGCCGACCGCCGCGACGTTCTCCTGGACCGCCGCGACCGACAACGTCGGCATCGTGCGCTACGAGATCAACCGCGGCGGCAACATCCTCAAGACCGTCGGCGGGACCACGACTTCGGCGACCGTGGACAACCTGACGCCGAACACCGCCTACGACATCTCGGTGGGCGCGTACGACGCCGCGGGCAACCCGTCGCAGCAGAGCAACGTCGTCGCCTTCACGACACCGCCGAGCACCGACACGACCCCGCCGAGCGTGCCGGGGAACCTGCGCTCCACCGGCGTCACCGCGAACAGCGTTTCCCTGGCGTGGAACGCTTCCACGGACAACGGCGGCACGATCTCGGCCTACGACGTCTTCCAGGGCGCCACGAAGGTCGCGTCCACGACGTCGCTCACCTCGACGGTGACGAACCTGAACCCGAACACGTCCTACACGTTCACGGTCAAGGCGCGGGACCCCAACGGGAACAGCTCCGCCGCGAGCAACGCGGTGACCGTGAAGACGAGCGCGCCGGGCGGCGCCGGCGGCATCCCGGAGTACGACAAGGACATCACGAAGGTCGATCTCGGCTGGGCGGTGGACTTCCTGCCGAACGGCAACGCGCTGGTGACCGAGCGGGACCGGTTCGAGATCCTGCTCGTGACGCCGGCCGGTCAGAAGACCACGCTGGGCACGGTGCCGGGCGCGGTGACCACCACCGGCGAAGGCGGCGTCCTCGGCCTGGCGATCTCGCCGAACTGGGCGAGCGACCACGCGATCTACGTCTACCACACGGCTTCCGGCGACAACCGGATCGTGAAGATGACCTACGACGGCACCACGCTGTCCTCGACGTCGACGCCGGTGCTCACCGGGATCGCGAAGAACCGCTACCACAACGGCGGCCGGATCAAGTTCGGCCCGGACGGCAAGCTCTACGCCACCGTGGGCGACGCGAAGAACAGTGACAACGCGCAGAACAAGAGCTCGCTCAACGGGAAGATCCTGCGGCTCAACGCCGACGGAACCGCGCCGAGCGACAACCCGTTCTACGCCACCGGCGGCAACGCGCGGTACGTCTGGAGCTACGGCCACCGCAACCCGCAGGGCCTGGCCTGGGACTCGCGCGGCCAGCTGTGGGCGGCGGAGTTCGGCGAGAGCAGCCTCGACGAGCTCAACCTGATCCAGAAGGGCGGCAACTTCGGCTGGCCCAGCTGCGAAGGCACGCAGGGCAGCTGCAGCGGCTTCATCGCACCGAAGAAGACCTGGCCGACGTCGCAGGCCGGGCCGTCCGGCGTGGAGATCGTCAACGACTGGATCTACATCGCCGGCGTCACGGGCAAGCAGCTGTTCGCCACGCAGATCACCGCGGCGGGCACCGGCGTCGGCACGGTGTCGACGTTGTTCTCCGGCCGCTGGGGCCGGCTGCGCTCAGTGACGAAGACGCCCGACGGCGGGCTCTGGCTGACGTCCACTAACAACGACATGAACGGCGGCACGCCGAGCGTCCTGGACAACGTGATCGTCCGGCTGAAGTTCCCCGCCGCCCACTGACCGCGGCTGGGGTGACCGGAGCGGCGCCGGTCACCTCAGCCGCGCTTCACACCGGCTCGGCAGTGACCTGCACGAGGTGGGCGTCCACGTCGAAGCCGTGTTCCTCCAGCCGGCGCCGGGCGAGCAGGCGTTCGTCGGCGGTGAACAGCGCTTCGTACTCCGGCCGGAGCATCGTCGCCTCGGAGCTGCGGGCGAGCTGGTTCTTCTCCCAGAGCAAGGCGAACCCGCCGGCGGTCCCGGCCCCGCGCAGCAGCCGGCGCGCGGCCTCGACGCCGCCGTGCTCGCGGACCATTCGTTCGAACTGGAGCGGCCGATAGCCGTAGTCGGTGGCGAGGACCCGGCAGCCGTCGAGCAGGTCATCCGTGAACCGCCGGGCCAGCCGCCGATCCGCGACGGGGATGGTTTCGGGCAAGTCGGACATTCGACACCTCTCGACGGGACACCTATCCCTTTGAGTCGCACGGGACCCCCGTTTCGCTACGTCGCGAGGGCGAAAACTGTCGGTCCCTTCTGCAAAGGTGGCCCCATGCGCACCGCGGTCGACGGCGAAGCCCATGTCCACTATGGACAGATCTACGTGCACAGCGAAGGAGGTGATCCGTTCGAAGGCGACCTGACGGCGTGATTCGCCGGGCAGCGCAACGGGTTGTGCGGCGCTGCCTTCCCGGGCACGTTGTTCCTGATCACCGGCCTGCACACCGGAAACGTCGGCTTCACCGCCGAAGTCCACGACACCGTGCCACCTCGAACTGTCACCGGGCGACTACCGCGTGCGCTACAGCGGGTCCAGGATGGACGCGGGACGCGAGCGCGACACCCGGTTCGACGGCGAACCCGCGCTGGACCGTTGTCTGCTGCAGTTCTGGCTCGCACCACTGGCGCCTGACATCGTTATCCGGCAAGGCAGCGCGATCCCGGGTACTGGCACGGTTTCGCCCGGGTGCAGCCGGCTCCCGACCGCCGGGAAGAGCGCGAGTAACCGGCCTCGGCGGCTGACGTCACCAGCCGAACAGGCGGTCCATGATCCGCGCGCAGCGGTCGGTCATCGCGGCCGCGTCCTCGTCCGGGCGGTCGATCCACCAGCTGATCAGCGAGTCGACCACGCCGGTCCAGACCTGCGCGACGGCCTCGATGTCGACCGGGTCGGCCAGCCCGCGCGACGTCATCAGCTGCGTCGCGCCCACCACCGCGAAGGCGTCCAGGCGGTGCCGGTAGCCGGCGGCCGCCGTGGCGATGTCGCCGCTGGCGGGCACCGTCGCGTCGCGCAGGAGGCGCCACGCGTAGCGGTCGTGGTCGAACGTCGCGAAGATCGCCGAGAGCACCTTCAGCGGCATCCGGTCGGGCTCGCCGCCGGCCGCCATGGTCGTCGCGACACCCTCGGTCAGCCGGTCGCCCGCGCGGTGCAGGCAGGCGAGGTACAGGCCGTCCTTCGAGCCGAAGTACTGGTACAGCAACGGTTTCGTGACGCCGACCCGGCGCGCGATCTCGACCATCGACGCGCCCGCGTACCCGGCCCGGCCGAACTCCTCGGTACCGGCGACGACGAGCTGCGCCTCGCGCTCCCCGCGGGGCATCCCCTTGGTCCCGACCGGTCTTGACTCCGTCACGTCCGAGACCCTACCGTGCGTAAAGTGACCCGAGGGTAAGTTACCGTCAGGTCAGATCCCAGGGCTGGATCTTAGGAGGCGATGTGGCCGAGTTCCTGGCGCACCTGCGCGACCCCGTGCTGTTCGCGATCCCGGTGTTCCTGCTGTTCGTGACGATCGAGATCGTCGCCGTGCACGTGCTCGGCCACGACGACAACGTGCTCGGCTACAGCCCCGCCGACACCCGCACGAGCATGCTGATGGGCACCGTCTCGGTCGGCGTCAACGCGCTGTTCCGGCTGGTGATGCTGGTCGTCTTCGCGGCGTTGTTCGAGCTGGCGCCGGTGAGGTTCGACCCGCGCGACTGGTGGACGTGGGTGCTCATGCTGCTCGGCCAGGAGCTGGTGTTCTACGCCTACCACCGGGCGAGCCACCGCGTCCGGCTGCTGTGGGCCGGGCACCAGGTGCACCACTCGAGCGAGCACTACAACTTCTCGACGGCGCTGCGCCAGAAGTGGACCCCGTACTTCCAGCTGCCGTTCTGGTCGGTGCTGGCGCTGTGCGGCATCCCGCCGTGGATGATCCTGACCGGCCTGTCGATCGACCTCGTCTACCAGTTCTTCGTGCACACCGAGAAGATCGGCAAGCTGCCACGCTGGTTCGAGTACGTCTTCAACACACCGTCACACCACCGCGTCCACCACGGCAGCGACGCCGAATACCTCGACGCCAACTACGGCGGCATCTTCATCGTGTGGGACCGGCTGTTCCGCAGTTTCGTCCCGGAGGGCAAGCGCCCGACGTACGGCCTGACGAAGAACATCACCACGTACAACCTGCTGAAGGTCGGCTTCCACGAGTACGGCTCGATCCTGCGCGACCTGCGCCGCGCCCGGACGTGGCGCGAGCGCGCGGGTTTCGTGTTCGGACCACCTGGTTGGCAGCCCACCGAAACCCGCGCGCTCGCGACCGCCGAGTGACTAAGCGGTGTCCTGCAGGTCCAGCTCGTTCTCCGGGCGCAGCGTCACCGGCAGGCTCGCCAGTGGCGGGCGCTGCGGGGACGTCAGGTCCGTCAGCACCAGTTCCCGCTCGACGCCGCCGGAAGACGCGCCTCGCTGGAACTGGGCCAGCATCGTGGCCGGCGGGATGGCCGTCACCAGCCTGCCGTAGCGCTCCAGGCGGTCGAACAGCGTCTGCATGATCTGGCCCGACATGCGGCCCAGCGCCTGGGTGCTCTGGTGGCGGTGCACGCGGTGGCCGAGGTCGACCTGGGCCAGCGAGTCGAGCCCGCGCAGTTCGAGCAGGTCGATCAGGTGGCCGATCTCGACGCCGTAGTTGACGACGAACGGGATGCTCTCCAGCACCTCGCGCCGGCCCGCGTACTCGCCCGCGAGGGGCTGGACGAAGCCGGACAGCTCGGGCCAGAACATGTTGATCAGCGGCCGCGCGACGAGCTCGGTGACCCGGCCGCCGCCTTCCGGCTCGCTGCCCGCCGCGCCGTTGAGCGGGCGGTGGTAAAAGCCCTTGACGTAGGCCACCGACGGGTCGGTGAGCAGCGGGCCCAGCAGGCCCGTGACGTAGTCGGTGGTGAAGTCGTAGAGATCGCCGTCGACGAAGACCACGAG
Source organism: Amycolatopsis sp. WQ 127309 (assembly GCF_023023025.1). Classification (NCBI taxonomy): domain Bacteria; kingdom Bacillati; phylum Actinomycetota; class Actinomycetes; order Pseudonocardiales; family Pseudonocardiaceae; genus Amycolatopsis; species Amycolatopsis sp. WQ 127309. The sequence continues at coordinate 5,750,096 of NZ_CP095481.1, read as the reverse complement.
GTCTCCGGTCGTCGCGGCGACGCCCTTCCAGAGGGCCTCGCCCTTGCCCTGCAGCCCGTCGAGGGCCGGGAACACGGCGTCCTGCGCGACGACGCGTGCGCCGGCCGCCGCGGCCACCTCGGCGGTGGCGTCGGTCGAGTGGCTGTCGACGACCAGGATCTCGTCGACGAGCCGGTGGTGCTCGCAGAGTTCCTCGCGGATGGCGGTGACGATCGCGCCGACCGTCGCTTCCTCGTTGCGCGCGGGGATGACCACCGAGACGGTCGTGCCGCGTTTGGCCTCGACCAGCTGGTCCGCCGTCCAGTCGTCGGCCCTGCTGCTGCGCCGGGCGAGCCAGGTGCCGACCTCCGGCGACACCTGCAGCTGCGCGCGGTCATTGCTGTTCCGGCTCGTGCGCATGCGTTCCCCTTCCCTCGTTCGGCGTACTCCCTCCCGACCGAGGTTCGACGCGGCGCGTTTCGGCGACCACTCCCCCGTGCTACCGCGGTGTTACGAGTTCGGCGCCGCGGCACCGATCCCGTTAACCGCACGGACGGAAAACGACCTGACCAGCGCGGCGGCGCCGGGTCAGGCGTCTTCCTCTTCCTCGAGCATCTCCGGGGTGACCGCGGACTCGGTGTCCGGGATGCTCAGGTCCTTCGCCCGCTTGTCCGCCATCGCCAGCAGGCGGCGGATGCGGCCGGCGACCGCGTCCTTCGTCATCTGCGGGTCCGACAGCTGGCCCAGTTCCTCCAGGGACGCCTGCCGGTTGGACAGCCGGAGCTTGCCCGCGGCCAGCAGGTGGTCCGGGGCCGTGTCGCCGAGGATCTCCAGGGCGCGCTCGACCCGGGCCGCCGCCGCGACGGCCGCGCGGGCCGAGCGGCGGAGGTTCGCGTCGTCGAAGTTGGCCAGCCGGTTCGCCGTCGCCCGCACCTCGCGGCGCATCCGGCGTTCCTCCCACTGCAGCACGCTCGTGTGCGCGCCGAGGCGCGTCAGCAGCGCGCCGATCGCGTCACCGTCGCGGACCACGACGCGGTCGGCGCCGCGGACCTCGCGCGACTTCGCCTGGATGCCCATCCGGCGCGCGGCACCCACCAGAGCCAGCGCCGCCTCCGGGCCGGGGCACGTCACTTCCAGTGACGACGAACGGCCCGGCTCCGTCAGGGAACCGTGGGCGAGGAACGCCCCGCGCCACGCCGCTTCGGCGTCGGCCACGCCGCCGGACACCACGGCCGCGGGCAGCCCGCGCACCGGCCGGCCGCGCTGGTCGATCAGCCCGGTCTGCCGGGCCAGCCCCTCGCCGTCCTTGACCACGCGCACCACGTACCGGGTGCCCTTGCGCAGCCCGCCGCTGGCGGTGATGACGTGGACGTCGGAATGGTGGCCGTAGAGCTCGTGGATCTCCTTGCGCAGCCGTCGCGCGACCGAGCCCGTGTCCAGCTCCGCTTCGACGACCACCCGGCCGGCCACGATGTGCAGCCCGCCGGCGAAGCGAAGCAGCGACGCGACCTCCGCCCGGCGCGGCCCGATCTTCGTGATCTCCAGCCGGCTCAGTTCGTCCTTCACCGCGGCGGTCATCGCCATTACTGCCCCTCCCTGCCTTGTGCTCCTCCCCCGTGCTCCCCGCCCCTGCCGAGACCGAGAGCCTCCCGCATACACCTCGCGAGCGCATCAGGATCATGCCGTCCCGCCACTTCCGGGTCGGCCACCGCCCCCAGGTGCGCCCGGCCGCCGAGCCGCTCGGCCGCGCGCCGGAGATTCGCCGGGTCGGGGACCGAATCGCGGTCCGCGATCACCGCGTCCACCCGCAGATCGGGCGCGTGCTCGGACAGGACGTCCAGGTGCCGCTCCGGGGAGAACCCCGCGGTTTCCCCCGGCTGGGGGACAAGGTTGAGCACGAGCACCTTCGTCGCGGTGGTCTTGACGAGCGCGTCGTGCAGCCCCGGTACGAGCAGGTGCGGCAGCACGCTCGTGAACCACGAGCCGGGACCGAGGAACACGACGTCGGCCGCCAGCACCGCGTCCACCGCTTCGGCGCACGCCTGCGGCGGCCGCCCCGACCGGCCCGGCGTGTGCAGGCTCACGCGCTGCACCTGCCCCGGCGTCGAGGCCACCGCGACCTGACCGCGGATCGTGCGCAGCGCCGCCGGGTCCTCGCTGTCGAGGCCGCTGACCTCCCCCACGATCTCCAGCGGCTCCGGCGACATCGGCAGCACCCGGCCGGAGACGCCGATCAGCCGGCACGCCTCGTCGAGCGCCGCCACCGGGTCGCCGAGCACCTCGAACAACCCGGCCAGCAGCAGGTTCCCCACCGCGTGCCCGGCCAGCGCGCCGTCGCCGCCGAAGCGGTGCTGGAACACCTCGGCCCAGAGCGTGCCGCCGTCTTCCGCGGCGAAGGCGGCGAACGCCTGCCGGAGGTCGCCCGGCGGCAGCAGCCCGAGCTCGCGCCGCAGCCGGCCGGACGAGCCGCCGTCGTCGGCCACGGTGACGATCGCGGTGACGTCGGGAGTCACCCGCCGCACCGCGGACAACGTGGCGTGCAGTCCGTGGCCGCCCCCGAGGGCGACCGCCCGCACGTTATTCACGACCAAGGTCGCGGTGCACCACCTTCACGGCCATTCCGTCCTCTTTGGACAGACGCTGGGCGAGCTCGACGGACAGCGCCACACTGCGGTGCTTGCCACCGGTGCAGCCCACGGCGAGGGTCAGGTACCGCTTGCCCTCGCGCTTGTAGCCGGCGCCGATGAGCCGCAGCAGCTGGTGGTAGCGGTCGAGGAACTCCTCGGCGCCTTCCTGCGAGAGCACGTAGTTGCGGACCTCGCCGTCGAGGCCCGTGTGCTCGCGCAGCTCCGGGATCCAGAACGGGTTCGGCAGGAAGCGGACGTCCATCACCAGGTCCGCGTCCATCGGCAGGCCGTACTTGTACCCGAACGACAGCACGGTGACGCGGGTCTGCGTGCTCGCCTCGGAGCCGAACGCGTCCTCGATCTTGGCGCGCAGGTCGTGCACCGACAGCGACGACGTGTCGAGCACCAGGTCGGCCTCTTCGCGCAGCGGCTCCAGCAGCACGCGCTCCGCCGTGATGCCGTCGGCGAGCCGGCCGTCACCCTGCATCGGGTGGCCGCGCCGGACGGCCTCGAAGCGCCGCACCAGCACGGCGTCGGTCGCCTCCAGGAACAGCACGCGCGGCTTGTACCCCCGCGCGTCCAGGTCCTTGATCACCGAGGCGAGGTCGTCGGTGAAGGCGCGCGAGCGCACGTCCATGACGACGGCCACCTTGGTGATCGCGCCGCGCGCCTGCGCGCCCAGCTCGACCATCGTGGCGATCAGCTCCGGGGGCAGGTTGTCCACGACGAACCAGCCCAGGTCCTCCAGGCACTTGGCCGCGGTGCTGCGGCCCGCCCCCGACAGCCCGGACACGACCGCGACCTCCATGCCGGAGCCGCGGACATCTTCTTGCGCACTCACTGTCTTTCCTACTCCCCTGTCTTCGTGCCCTGGCCCACGCCGGACTCCCCGGCCAGCGCGGCGACCACGGCCTCCGCGGTGCGCCTGCCGAAGCCGGGCACCGCCTCGATCTCTTCGATCCGGGCCTGCTTGAGCTTCTTGACCGAGCCGAAGTGCTTGATCAGCGCGGTGCGGCGAGCCTGCCCCAGCCCGGGCACACTGTCCAATTCGGACGCCTGCAGCCGCTTGGAGCGCTTCTCGCGGTGGTAGGTGATGGCGAAGCGATGCGCCTCGTCACGCAGCCGCTGCAGCAGGAACAGCCCCTCCGACGTCCGGGGCAGGATCACCGGATCGGGGTCGGCGGGCAGCCACACCTCTTCGAGCCGCTTCGCCAGCCCCACCACGGAAATGTCGGTGATGCCCAGTTCGGCCAGGACGTCCGCGGCCGCCGTGGCCTGCGGACCCGCGCCGTCGACGACCAGCAGGTTCGGCGGGTAGGCGAACTTGCGCGGCCGGCCGGTCTCCGGGTCGAGGCCCGGCTTCGACGAGTCGATCGGGACGTCGGCGCCCTCGGCCGTTTCCTTGAGGTAGCGGTTGAACCGCCGCCGGACGACCTCGGCGATCGACGCGACGTCGCCCTCTTCGGCCGCCTCGCGCAACGCGAAGCGCCGGTACTCGGACTTGCGCGCCAGCCCGTCTTCGAAGACGACGAGCGACGCCACGACGTCACTGCCCTGGATGTGGCTGATGTCGATGCACTCGATGCGCAGCGGCGCGGTGTCGAGGGCCAGGAAGTCCTGCAGCTCGGTGAGCGCCGCCGACCGCGCCGTGAGGTCGCCCGCGCGCCGCAGCTTGTGCTGGGTGAACGCCTCCCCCGCGTTGCGCTGCACCGTCTCGGCGAGGGCCTTCTTGTCGCCGCGCTGCGGCACCCGCACCTGCACCCGCGAGCCGCGCAGCCCGGTGAGCCACTCCGCCAGCGCGTCCGCGTCCGCGGGCAGCTCCGGGACCAGGACCTCGCGCGGGACCGCCGGCCCGGCGTCGACGTTGTCGCCGGCCTCGAGCTCGGCCTGCTCGCCGTAGAACTGCGTGATGAAGTGGTCGACCAGCGCCGGGACGTCCATCTCCTCGGCCTTGTCGATGACCCAGCCACGCTGGCCGCGGACCCGGCCGCCGCGCACGTGGAAGACCTGGACGGCGGCCTCGAGGTCGTCGTGGGCGAACGCCACGACGTCGGCGTCCGTGCCGTCGCCGAACACCACGGCCTGCTTCTCCATGGCGCGGCGCAGCGCGCCGAGGTCGTCGCGCAGCCGGGCCGCGCGCTCGAACTCGAGCTCCCCGGACGCGGCCGCCATCTCGGCTTCGAGGCGCTTGATCATGCCGTCGGTCTTGCCGGCGAGGAAGTCGCAGAAGTCTTCGACGATGTCGCGGTGCTCATCGGCCGAGACCCGCCCGACGCACGGCGCCGAGCACTTCTCGATGTAGCCGAGCAGGCAGGGGCGGCCGATCTGGCCGTGGCGCCGGAACACCCCGGCCGAGCAGGTGCGCGCCGGGAACACCCGCAGCAGCAGGTCGAGCGTCTCGCGGATGGCCCACGCGTGCGAGTACGGCCCGAAGTACCGGACACCCTTCTTGCGCGCGCCGCGGTAGACGAACAGGCGCGGGAACTCCTCGTTGAGCGTGACCGCCAGGACCGGGTAGCTCTTGTCGTCGCGGTAGCGGACGTTGAACCGCGGGTCGAACTCCTTGATCCAGTTGTACTCGAGCTGGAGCGCCTCGACCTCGGTGGTGACGACGGTCCACTCGACGCTCGCGGCCGTGGTCACCATCTGCCGGGTGCGCGGGTGCAGGCCCGAGAGGTCGGCGAAGTAGGAGTTCAGTCTGCTGCGCAGGCTTTTCGCCTTGCCGACGTAGATGACCCGCCTGGTCGCGTCGCGGAACTTGTACACGCCGGGGGCATCCGGGATGCTCCCCGGCGAGGGACGGTAGGTGGTCGGGTCAGCCACGCCCCCAAGACTATGGCTCGCCACCGACAGTTCTCGCACGCCCCCGGTTCGCCCGCCGGAAGTAGGGTGATCGCCGCCTTCCGACCTTCGTCGGTGTACCCCGGCGTGACGCGGTGGTTACTTTCCGACCCAGCAGGTTCGGGTCCCATCCGAAAGGATCACCGCCGTGAGCTTTCTCCGTGTCCTTGGTGCCGCTTCAGCGCTCTCGATGGCCGCCGTCGCCTTGACGCTCGCCGGTGGCGCCGCCGCTTCGGCCGGCGTCCAGCCGAACATCGTCGGCGGCGGCACCGCCCCGACGGTCTCCTGGGGCGCCCAGGTGTACGTCAACACGCCCGGGCGCGACTTCCAGGGCTTCAACTGCTCCGGCACGGTCATCGCGTCGCGCTGGGTGATGACCGCGGTGCACTGCCTCGACGAGGACGGCTCGGGCATGCACGTCAAGGTTGGCACCAACACGCTCTTCTCCGGCACGCAGATCGCCGTCGACGGCAAGTACGAGTCCCCGAACGGCGACATCGCGCTGCTGCACCTGGCCTCGGCGACCAGCGCCGGCCCGATCTCGCTGGGCAGCGCCGACCCGTCGACCGGCAGCACCAACCAGCTCTACGGCTGGGGCCGCACCACGCCGACCGGCCCGCCGGCGTCGGCGCTGAAGGTGGCGAACGTCCAGGTGACCGGCCGGTCGTCGGACGCCTACGGCGGCCGCGCGATCCAGAGCGTCGGCATCAACGGCTCGGCCTGGAAGGGCGACTCGGGCGGCCCCGAGGTCTCGAACGGCGTCCAGGTCGGCGTCGCCTCGACGGTGCAGAACCAGAGCGGGACCAACACGCGCGGCACGAACAACTACGCGAGCGTGGCGTCGAGCCGGTCCTGGATCCGGACGACGGCCGGCGTCTGAGGTTCTTTACTCGAAAGGGGCGGCCGCTCGTGCCGCCCCTTTCTTGTCGGTGCTGTGTGGGATGCTCGCGGCATGCGGATCGCCACCTGGAACGTGAACTCCATCCTCCCGCGGCTGCCGCGCGTCCTGGACTTCCTGGAGAAGACCGCACCGGACGTGCTGTGCCTGCAGGAGCTGAAGAACACGACGGAGAAGTTCCCGGCGGCCGAGGTCGAGGCACTCGGGTACGAGGTGGCCGCGTACGGGCTGGGCCAGTGGAACGGCGTCGGGATCGTCTCGCGCGTGGGCCTGTCGGACGTGGTGCGCGGGCTGCCGGACGAGCCGGAGTACGACGGCGCCGCCGAGGCCCGAGCGATCGGCGCGACGTGTGGCGGCGTGCGGGTGTGGTCGGTGTACGTGCCCAACGGGCGCGAGCCGGACAACCCGCACTACGCGTACAAGCTGGAGTGGCTGGAGTCCCTGCGGTCGCTGGCGGCGTCGGAGCTGTCGTCCGAAGGGTCGTTCGCGGTGCTGGGCGACTTCAACGTCGCCCCGACGGACGCCGACGTCTGGGACATCACGCTCTTCGCGGAGTCGACACACGTGACGCCCCCGGAGCGCGAGGCCCTGGCGCGGCTGCGGAAGCTGGGCCTGACGGACGTCTTCCCGAGGCCGCTGAAGTACGACCACCCGTTCACGTACTGGGACTACCGCGGGGGCAACTTCCCCAACAACAAGGGCATGCGCATCGACCTGGTGTACGGGAACGAAGCGTTCACGAGCGCGGTCACGGACTCCTACGTGGACCGCGACGCCCGCAAGGGCAAGCTCCCGTCGGACCACGCACCCATCGTGGTGGACCTGACCCTCTGACCCACGCCGCCCTTGCGCCCCAATGTGGCGTTGGGGGCCGGTGCTTGGGACCGGTGGTCAGCCGCCGGTGGCTGTGCGGTGCAGTTTTCGCAGTGCCCGGACCGCTTCCACCGCTCGGGTGCGGTCCACCGACTGGACCGCCATCACCGCGTGGTACTCGTCCTCCGGCAGCTCCAAGCGCGCCCACGACGCGCCGTCCGGGAAGCTCACCGACAGCACCTCGGTCCACGCGAAACGTCGCGTCATCAGGACGTTGCGGACTTCGATGCCCTCGGCGTCGGCCCGGACGCGGGCGATCGCGAACAGCATCACGCCCGCCGCGAGCAGGATGCCGATGCCCACCATCGCCGCCTGGTCCGAACGCTGGAAGTGCACTCCGGTGTTGCCGTTGCGCAGCAGGATCGCCACCACGATGAACACCGCCAGCAGCGCCACCGCGAGCACGCTGCACATGATCAGCGCGCGGCGCGGCCGGATGACCAGGGTCGCCGACGAAGATGAAGTAGCCACGCTCACACGAAACCCCGCTCGGTCCACGGCTGGCGCAGGCTCCGCAGCGCGTGCGCCGTGTCGAGCGCCGCGACCGCGGCCTCGTAGCCCTTGTCCTCCTTCGAGCCGGGGCGGCCCGAGCGGTCCAGGGCCTGCTCCTCGGTGTCGCAGGTCAGGACGCCGTTGCCGACCGGGGTGCTCTCGTCGAGGGCCACCCGGGTCAGGCCCGCCGTCACCGCGTCGCACACGTACTCGAAGTGCGGGGTGCCACCGCGGATGACGACGCCGAGCGCGACGACGGCGTCGTGGTTGCGGGCCAGGGCCTGCGCCACCACGGGCAGCTCGATCGCGCCCGCGACGCGCACGACCGTCGGCTCTTCTTCGAGTTCGGCCTCGCGGGCCGCGGCCAGGGCCCGCTCCAGCAGCAGATCGGCGATGGGCGCGTTCCACTTGGTGGTGACGATGCCCAGCTTCAGCGACTTGCAGTCGGAGAGGTCCAGCTTGACCTCCGGTCGGCCTTCACCGCTCACAGCGTGCCTCCCTCGGGGTGCTCGGTGCCGGCGCCGACCTGGTCGTAGTGCTCCAGCTGGGCCAGGTCGTGCCCCATCCGGTCGCGCTTGGTCCGCAGGTAGCGCAGGTTCTCCGGGTTCGGCGAGATCGGCAGCGGCACCCGCCCGGTGACGCGCAGGCCGTAGCCTTCGAGGCCGATCCGCTTGGCCGGGTTGTTCGACAGCAGCCGCATGGTGCGGACGCCGAGGTCGCAGAGGATCTGCGCGCCGGTGCCGTAGTCGCGGGCGTCGGCGGGCACGCCCAGCGCGAGGTTGGCGTCGACGGTGTCGGCGCCGTCGTCCTGCAGCTGGTAGGCCTGCAGCTTGTGCAGCAGGCCGATGCCGCGGCCCTCGTGGCCGCGGATGTAGAGCACCACGCCGCGCCCTTCGGCGGCGACGGCGGCCAGCGCCGCGTCCAGCTGCGGGCCGCAGTCGCAGCGCAGCGAGCCGAAGACGTCGCCGGTCAGGCACTCGGAGTGGACGCGCACGAGGATGTCCTGGCCGTCGCCGATCTCGCCGTAGACGAACGCGACGTGCTCGATGCCGTCGAGCAGCGAGTCGTAGCCGACCGCGCGGAACGTGCCCGCGGACAGCGGGATGCGCGCCTCGGCGACCCGCTCGACCTGCTTCTCGGTGCGACGGCGGTAGGCGATCAGGTCGGCGATGGTGATGATCGCCAGGCCGTGGTCGGCCGCGAAGACCTCCAGCTCGTCGCGGCGGGCCATGTCGCCCTCGTCCTTCTGCGACACGATCTCGCAGAGCACCCCGGCCGCGTTCAGCCCGGCCATCCGGGCCAGGTCGACCGACGCCTCGGTGTGCCCGGGACGGCGGAGCACGCCGCCCTCCTTCGCGCGCAGCGGGACGACGTGGCCGGGACGGCGGAAGTCCTTCGCGGACGACGCCGGGTCGGCGAGCAGCCGGATGGTGTGCGCGCGGTCGGCGGCGGAGATGCCGGTGCTGATGCCGTCGGCGGCGTCGACCGTGACGCTGTACGCGGTGCCGCGCGCGTCCTGGTTCGTGTGGTACATCGGCGGCAGGTCCAGCCGGTCCGCCTCGGCCTCGGTCAGCGCGACGCAGACGTAGCCGGAGGTGTAGCGGACCATGAAGGCCAGCAGCTCCGGGGTCGCCTTTTCCGCCGCGAAGATGAGGTCGCCCTCGTTCTCGCGGTCTTCGTCGTCGACCACGACGACCGCACGGCCCGCCGCGATGTCCGCGATCGCCCGCTCGATGGCGTCGGCGTCGAACACCGCCCCGGTGCCGCACGGGGTCCAGCCCGCTTCGGGCTCTGCCGCACTCGACTCAGGCTCACTCATGACCGCTCCGCTCCTCTGTGCCGCCGCCGTCCCGATTCTGCACCTGGTCGCGGATGTGTGCCTCGGCCAGCTTTTCGACGTACTTCGCGACCACGTCGACCTCCAGGTTGACCAGGTCGCCGGCCTCGCGGCCGCCGAGCGTGGTCACCTCCAGGGTGGTCGGGATCAGCGCCACCGCGAACCGGTCGCCGGTGATCGCGGCGACGGTCAGCGAAATGCCGTCCACCGCGATCGAGCCCTTCTCGACCACGTAGCGCGCCAGGTGCTCCGGCAGCGCGAACGTCGTGACGCCGTTCTCGTCGCGCGAGAGGAACACGCCCGTCCCGTCGACGTGGCCCTGCATGATGTGCCCGCCGAGCCGGCCGCCGGCCGGGGTGGCGCGCTCCAGGTTGACGCGGTCGCCGACCGCGACCTTCGCCAGGCTGGAGCGCTGGAGCGTCTCATCGACGACGTCCACGGTGAACTCGCCGCCGGCGACGTCGACCACCGTCAGGCAGACGCCGCTGACCGCGATCGAGTCGCCGTGCCCGGCGTCGCTCGTCACCAGCGGCCCGCGCACCCGCAGGCGCGCCGCGTTCGTCACCTGCTCGACCGCGACGACCTCGCCGATCTCCTCGACTATGCCGGTGAACACGTCCGCTGCCTCCTCGTAGCCGGGTCCCTCTCCATCCAACACCCGAGGCGCTCGAAGGGCTTCTCCGCCCGCGCCTCGGGCGGGGATTCAGCCCGCTCGGAAGCGCGCGGCCTGCTCGCGCAGGGCGGCGACGGCCTTCCCGGGGTCGCCGGCGCCGTAGACGGCGGACCCGGCGACGAAGCAGTCGACGCCCGCTTCGGCGGCCTGCTCGATGGTCTCGGCGTTGATCCCGCCGTCGATCTCGACGACCAGCTTCAGGTGCCCGGTGTCGACCAGCCGCCGCGCGGTGCGGACCTTCTCCAGGACGTCCGCGATGAACGACTGCCCGCCGAAGCCCGGCTCGACCGACATCACCAGCAGCGTGTCGTAGTGCTTGAGCGCGTCTAGCCACGGCTCGAGCGCGGTGCCCGGCTTGATCGACAGGCCGGCCTTCGCGCCCGCGGCGCGCAGGTTCTTCGCCAGCGCGACCGGGTCCTTCGCGGCCTCGGCGTGCACCGTGACGTTGTAGGCGCCGGCCTCGGCGTACCCGATCGCCCAGCGGTCCGGGTCGTCGATCATCAGGTGGCAGTCGATCGGCACGTCCGTGCTCTTGAGCAGCGCCTTGACCACGGGCAGGCCCAGGGTCAGGTTGGGCACGAAGTGCGCGTCCATGACGTCGACGTGCACCCAGTCGGCGCGGTGGTCGCCGGGGCCGGCCACGGCGGCGATCTCCTCGCCGAGCCGGGCGAAGTCCGCGGAGAGGATGCTGGGGGCGATCAGGGGTCGGTCTGCCACATCCCGAGTGTAGGAGGCTCGCGCTAACGGTCGCTAACCGGTTGTGACCAGAATCTGGCTCCCGAGAGGGAGGTCACCCCGCCACCGGCCGCCCTACGCTCGCCGCATGTCCGGATTCCTCCTGTCCCTGACGCGGATCGGCAGCTACCGCAGCCTGCTCCACGCCGCCGCGGGCGCCGCCATCGCGGTGCCGGTGGCCCCCTTCGCCCTCGCCGTGGCGGTGTCGGTCGACGTCGACTCCCGGCTCCGCGCGCTCATCGCCCTGCTCGCCCTGGCCGTGCTGATGGGGCTGCTGGGCCTGCTGGGACCGGTGCGGCGCCTCGGCGTCGGCCTGGCGAACACGCTGCTCGGCACCGGCGTCCCCACGCCCGAGCGGCACCCGGGTGCCGGGGCGCGGCTGCGCTCGGGCCTGTGGCTCGCGCTGCACACCGCGGCCGGCGGCATCCTGTTCACCGTGCTGGCCTTCCTGGGGCTCGGGGTGCTCGTGCCCGCGGTGTGGCTGGCGGGTGGCCAGGACCGGATCTCGCTGTTCTGGTCCGACGTCCCGCTCGGGGCGTGGACGCTCCCGTTCGGGCTGGTGGCGGTCGTCGCGGCGCTGGTGCTGACGGCGGCCACCACCCTCGGCCTCCGCGTCGGCGCGGCCGCGCTGCTGGGGCCGTCCGCGGCCGAGCGCGCGGCGCTCGCCGAACGCCGCGCCGCCATGCTCGCCCAGCGCAACCGGCTGGCCCGCGAGCTGCACGACTCGATCGGGCACACGCTGACGACGTCGACGCTGCACGCGGCGGCGGCCGCCGACCTGGTCGAGGCGGATCCGGCCCAGGTCCGGCGCGCCCTCGGCACGATCGAAGAAGCCTCGCGCAGCGCCCTCGAAGACCTCGACCACGTCCTCGGCCTGTTGCGCGACGAGCCGGCCGCGAAGGAGCCGACACGCACGTTGACCGAGGTGGACGTCCTCGCCGTCCGCGCCCGCGACGCCGGGCTCGACGTCCGGCTGACCGTCCGCGGCCCGGTCGCCGCGCTGCCCGCCACGGTGTCGCGCGAGGGCTACCGGATCGTCCAGGAGGGCCTGACCAACGCGCTGCGGCACGCCGGGCCGGGCCGGGTGGACGTCCGTGTCGAAGCCGGGCCGGACCGCCTGGAGATCGCGGTCGTCAACCCCCTGGACGGGGAACGCGCACGCTCGGGACGGCACGGGCTGGAGGGGCTCGCGGAGCGCGTCGAGGCCCTGCGCGGCGAGCTGGCCGCCGGACCGGACGGCGAGCGGTGGCGGCTGAGCGCGACCATCCCGCTGCGGGCGGGCACGTGAGCCCGACCGTCCTGCTGGCCGACGACGAACCCCTGGTCCGCGCCGGTCTGCGGGCCCTGCTGGAGCAGCAGGGCCTGACGGTCGTCGGCGAGGCGGCCGACGGTGCCGAGGTGCTGCCCGCCGTGCGCCGGACCACGCCCGACGTCGTGCTGATGGACGTCCGGATGCCCGGCACCGACGGCATCGAGGCCACCCGGCAGCTCCTCGGCGCGCTGGCCGAGCCGCCGAAAGTCCTCGTCGTCACGACGTTCGACAACGACGACTACGTGCACGAGGCGCTGCTGGCCGGGGCCAGCGGGTTCCTGCTGAAGCGGGCGCGCAAGGAGGAGATCGCGCACGCCGTGCGGACCGTCGCCGCCGGGGAGTCGCTGCTGTTCCCGGAGGCGATCCGGCGGCTGGTGAGCGCGCGGACGCCCGGCGGGGCGCACGCGCGGGCGGCGAAGAAGCTGACCCGGCGCGAAGCCGAGGTGCTGCGGCTGATCGCCACCGGACTGTCCAACCAGGACATCGCCGCCGCGCTCGTGATCAGCCTCGAGACCGTGAAGACGCACGTGGGCAACATCTTCGGGAAGCTCGGCGCGGGCAACCGCAGCCAGGCCGTGGTCATCGCCTACGAAGCGGGCGTCGTCCGGCCGGGACACCTCGCCGGTCAATAACCGACGTGCTCCCGGTCACCCGCGGGAAGCCAGGTGTTCGGCCAGCCGCCACCTGCCGCTCACCTCGCGTCCGTGCACGGCACACGTGCAACCGGACTAATGACCCGTGTCCGGAATCCGGACCTTTACTTCCCGAAGTCCCCGAAGAGGAGAAACATGGCTTCGCTGCTCACCGGCCGCCGCCGCTGGCTGGTCGCGGGCGCGCTCGGCGCCGCACTGGTCGCCGCCGCCCCGGTCGCCCTGGCCGCCACCGGCTCCGGCCCCGCCGACGCGCGCTCGGCCGGCACCGGTGACCGCACCAATGACGTCCGCTCCGCGATCCAGGGCGGCAGCGCCCGCAACGTCATCCTGTTCATCGGTGACGGCATGGGCCAGTCGGAGATCACCGCCGCCCGCAACTACGAGCGCGGCGCCGCGGGCCGGCTCGCGATGGACGAGCTGCCCCTGACCGGCGACTACACGACCTACGCCGTCGAGCAGAACAACCCCGGCAAGCCGAACTACGTGACCGACTCGGCCGCGTCCGGCACCGGCTGGGCCACCGGCACCAAGTCCTACAACGGCGCGATCTCGGTCGACGCCTACGGCAACGACGTGCCGACGATCCTCGAGATCGCCAAGCGCAACGGCCTGCGCACGGGCGACGTCACGACCGCCGAGGTCCAGGACGCCACCCCGGCCGTGCTCGGCTCGCACGTCGTCAGCCGCGACTGCAAGGGCCCGGTCGAGACGACCGCCAAGTGCGCCAAGAACGCCAAGGAGAACGGCGGCCTCGGCTCGATCTCCGAGCAGCTGGTGCAGACCCGCCCCGACGTCCTGCTGGGCGGCGGCGCGGCGTACTTCGACCAGAAGGTGACGGCCGGCAAGTTCAAGGGCAAGACGGTGCTGGAGCAGGCCAAGGCGGCCGGCTACAACGTCGTCAGCACCGCGGCCGACCTGGCGGCGGCGAAGAAGGGCAAGCCGGTCCTCGGCCTGTTCGCCAAGAACAACCTGCCGGTGAACTGGACCGGCCCGGCGGCGGTGCACGGCGGCACCGCGCCGGCCCGCTGCACCCCGAACGCGGCCCTGCCGAAGGCCCAGCCGAAGCTGGCCGAGCAGACCCGCAAGGCGATCGAGCTGCTCGAGGACCGTCGCAGCGACAAGGGTTTCTTCCTGCAGGTCGAGGGCGCGAGCATCGACAAGCAGGACCACGCGGCCGACCCGTGCGGCCAGATCGGCGAGACGGTCGACTTCGACGCGGCGATCGCGGCGGGCACGGCGTACGCCCGCAGCCACCCCGACACCCTGGTGCTGGTGACCGCCGACCACGGCCACAGCAGCCAGATCGTCGAGCCGACGGCCACCCCGGGCCTGACCGCGACGCTCGTCACCAACGAGGGCGCGAACATGACCCTGGCCTACGGCACCGCGGAGACAGGCGGCTCGCAGTCGCACACCGGCACCCAGGTGCGCATCGCGGGCCTCGGCCCGCAGGCGGCCAACATCGTCGGCCTGACCAACCAGACCGACCTGTTCGGCACGCTGAAGCGGGCCCTGCGCCTGCGCTGACGCTTCATGGTGGGGCAGGCCCCCGGATCCATCGGGCGGCCTGCCCCAATGCCCCTGACGCCGGTGCTCCCTAGGTTGGGGAGACCGAGACACAGGGAGTCATTTCATGCGGAAATCCTTGCGCGGCAAGCAGATCGTCGCGTGCGGCACGCTCGTCGCGCTCCTCGCGGCGACCACCGCGGCACCGGCGCTCGCCGTCACCACGAATCCGCTGCAGCGGGCGCTCGACCGCGTCACCGCCCAGGGCGGCGCGCCCGGCGCCGAAGCCGTCGTCACCGACCACGGCCGCGTCACCGAGACGCGCAGCGGGACCGGCGACCTGACCACGGGGAAGCCGTACCCGCACGACGCGAAGTTCCGCGTCGGCAGCGTCACCAAGACGTTCGTCGCGACCGTGGTGCTGCAGCTCGTCGCCGACGGGAAAGTGCAGCTCGACGCGCCGATCGAGCGCTACCTGCCCGGCCTCGTCGCCGGCAACGGGAACGACGGCCGGCAGATCACCGTGCGGAACCTGTTGCAGCACACCAGCGGGCTCTACAACTACACCGACGACGTGCTGACGGCGGACCCCGAGTCCCTGCGCCACCGCGGTGCCGAGCCCGGCGAACTGGTCGCGATCGCGCTGCGGCACCCGCCGCTGTTCGCGCCCGGCCGTGGCTGGTCCTATTCGAACACCGATTACATCGTCGCCGGGATGCTCGTCGAGAAGGTCACCGGCCGCAGTCTCGCCACGGAGATCGACCGCCGGATCGCCCGGCCGCTCGGCCTGCGCGACACGGCACTGCCCGGCCGCGGCGACGAACACCTGCCGGCGCCGCACCCGCGCGGCTACCTGTCGCTCGGCGGGCCCCCGGCCGACTTCACCGACTTCGACCCGTCGATCGCCGGTGCCGCGGGCGGGCTCGTGTCGTCCGGCCGGGACCTGGACACGTTCTTCAGCGCGTTGCTGGCCGGCCGGCTGCTGCCCGCCGCGCAGCTCGCGCAGATGCGGCGCACCGTCCCGGCACCGACCGAACCCGGTGCCGACTACGGCCTCGGCCTGATCCGCCGCACACTGCCGGACGGCACGCCGTACTGGGGCCACGACGGAGGCATCTTCGGCTTCGCCACCTTGGCCGGCGCCCTCGACGGCGGCCGGGCCGCCGCCGTGTCGGTCAACGAGCTCCCCGCGCCAGACGGCGTGCAGCAGAACACCCAGACGGCGTTCGAGGTCGCGCTGGCCCGCAGGTAGCCGGAACTGTCGGTGCCACCCGGTAGCGTGGAAATCGGGGGCGGCGCCCCATGCGCTGTTCGGCGAAACGGCTTGTTCAGGGCAGTGACCGGCTCAGGGCAGCAGGTCCAGCGCCTCGGTCCACGGCCGCCCGGCGTCCAGGCGGTGCAGCGTCACCCCGGCCTCCGCGAGGGTGCCGAGGTGGCGCCGCCACGCCGGGTGGTGCACCCGGGTGTCCTGGATCTGGTAGGCCACGACGATCGTGATCCCGGGCGCGCCGAGGACGTCACCGAGCACGGTCAGCGCCTGGTTGTCCGCGATCCCGAGCGCCAGCTTCGCCACCGAATTGGCCGACGCGGGCGCGAACAGGAACACCGACGGGTCCGGGTGCGGCCGGGGCTCCCCCGGCAGCCGGGATGCGCTGCGCACCGGCAGGTCGGTCGCCGACTCGACCTCCGCCAGGGCGCCGGTCGACTCGAGCCAGCGCATCGCCGTCGGCGTCAGGGTGATCGCCGTCCGCCAGCCGCGGGCGGCGGCGGGCCGGGCCAGCTCGGCGGCGAACCGGACGTCCAGCCCGCCGCACGAGCCGGCGACCAGCCCGAGATCGGTCACGGTTTGCGCAGCACGGCGCAGAACATCGCGTCGGTGCCGTGGCGGTGCGGCCACAGCTGCACGTACGGTCCGTCACCGAGCTCGGGCACGCCGGGGAAGAACTCCCGCGAGTCCAGCACTTCGGCCTTCAGCCGCCGTGCCGTCTCGCCCACCACGCCCTCGGTCTCGGCCAGGTGCGGCGAGCAGACGACGTAGGTGAGCGCGCCGCCGGGCCGCAGCAGGGCGTAGGCCGCGGTGATCAGCTCGCCCTGCAGCTTCGTCAGGTCCGCGACGTCGGAGGGCTGACGCCGCCAGCGCGCCTCCGGCCGCCGTCGCAGCGCGCCGAGGCCGCTGCAGGGCGCGTCGACGAGGATCCGGTCGTAGCCCGGTTCCAAGCCGCTTTCGCGGCCGTCGGCGACGTGCACCTTCACCGGCAGGCCGATCGTGGCCTTCTCGACCAGCTTCGCGCGGTGCGGCGCTTTCTCGACGGCGTCCACGGTCGCGCCGCTCAACGCCGCGAGGGAGCCGAGCATGACCGCCTTGCCGCCGGGACCGGCGCAGAGGTCGAGCCAGCGCTCGTCCGAGCCCTCGACCGGCACCTTCGTCGCGGCGATCGCGCAGAGCTGGCTGCCCTCGTCCTGCACCGCGGCGAGCCGTTCGCGGATCGGCTCGGCGTCGGCCGGGTCGCCGGCGCCCGCGGGCAGGCGCACGCCGTAGGGCGAGTACGGCGCCGGGTCGCCGCCGGTGATCGCGGCCAGCTCGTCGGCGGTGATCTCGCCGGGGCGGGCGACCAGGTGCACTTCGGGCCGCGCGTCGTCGGCTTCGAGCGCGGCCTTGAGGCCGGCACCCTTGTCCCCCAGCGCTTCGGCGAACGAGCGGGCGATCCAGCGCGGGTGCGCGGTGCGCAGCGCGTACGCGCCGATCGGGTCGGTCGAGTCGTCCGGCGCCAGCTCGTCGAGCCAGGCGGCTTCGTCCTTTTCGGACACCTTGCGCATGATGGCGTTCGCGAACCCCGTGGCCCACGAACCGGCTTCGGCGCGCACGAGGTCCACAGTGGACGTCACCGCGGCGTGCTCCGGGATGCGCGTGCGCAGCAGCTGGTAGACGCCGAGGCGCAGCGCGTCCAGCACCGTGGGGTCGGTCTTGGCCAGCGGCCGCTCGGCGTTGGCCTCGATGACGGCGTCGAGCAGGCCCTGCGCCCGCGACGTGCCGTACGCCAGCTCGGTGGCCAGCGCGGCGTCCCGGCCGCTGATCCGCCGCTCGCGCAGCAGGTCCGGCAGGACGAGGTTGGCGTAGGCGTCCTTCTCGCGCACGGCGCGCAGGACGTCGAACGCGGCCTGGCGGGCGGCGTCCACCTCCGGCGGGCGGCGCGGGCTTTCCTTGCGCGGGGCCGGGTGGCTCCGCTGCGGCCGTGACGGCCGGCGTTCCCTGTTGTCGTTCATCGGAGGCGTTCTCCCTGCTCGATCCGTGTTCCGCGAGCCCAGTCGGTGGCCGCCATCCGTTTCTTGCCGGGTGCCTGCACTTCGCCGAGCCGCAACGGCTTCGTCGCCGTCCCGACCAGCACCCGCTTGCGTTCCAGCACGATCTCGCCCGGCGGCGGGCCGGGTTCGTCGACCACCGTGACCGGGCCGAGCTTCAGCCGTTCCCCGCGGAACTCCGCCCACGCGCCCGGCTCCGGGGTGACCGACCGGATCTGCCGGTCGACCGCCGCGGCCGGGTCGGCGAACGACACGCGGGCGTCGTCGACCGTCACCTTCGGCGCGTAGCTGAGCCCCTCGGCGGGCTGCTCCTGCGCGCGCAGGGTGCCGTCGGCGAGACCGTCCATGGTGGACAGGAGCAGCTTGGCCCCGGACTCCGACAGCCGGCCGAGCAGTTCGCCCGCGGTGTCGGTCGCGGCGATGGTCTCGGTGACCACGCCGAAGACCGGGCCCGCGTCCAGCTCCTTGACGATCCGGAAGGTCGAGGCGCCGGTGATCTCGTCGCCGGCGCGGATCGCGGCCTGCACCGGCGCGGCCCCGCGCCAGGCGGGCAGCAGCGAGAAGTGCAGGTTCACCCAGCCGAGCGACGGGATGTCGAGCGCGGACTGCGGCAGCAACGCCCCGTAGGCGACGACCGGGCAGGCGTCCGGCGCGAGCTCGGCGAGGCGCGCGAGGAAGGCCGGGTCACCGGCGCGGGCGGGCGTCAGCACCTCGATGCCGTGCTCGTCGGCGAGGGCGCCGACAGGCGAGCGGACGACGTGACGGCCGCGCCCGGCCTGGGCATCGGGCCGGGTCACGACGGCGACGACCTCGTGCCGGCCGGAGTCGAGCAGAGCGCGCAGGGCGGGGACCGCCGGTTCGGGGGTGCCGGCGAAGACGAGCTTCATCGGCCCACCACCGGCGGGAGCAGGGATTCAAGTGGCTGGAACATCGGGCCTGAGTCTAGAAGGCCCCGGTGATCGTGGCGCGCCCGCGCCCGCCGGAAACCCCGGCGACAGCCCGGACAGGCCCGGCTAGCGTCACCCGCATGCCCGGACGATCTTCCGCACCGACGTGGCGCCCGCTGACCCGCGAGGACGCGCGGGCGTCGGCCGACCTCCTCAACGCCATGGAAACCGCAGACCGGATCGGCGAGCACTACACCGCCGACGACACCCGCACCGAGCTGGCCGACCCCTACGCGGATCTGGAGCGCGGCAGCCTCGCGGCCTTCGACGGCGACACGATGATCGGCTACGTCAAGATCCGCTTCAAGCCGACCGCCGACGAGGTCCACCGGGTATTCCTGGACGGCGGAGTCCACCCGGCCTGCCGCCGCCGTGGAATCGGCACCACGCTCGTGGAGGCCGGGGTGGCGGCGGCGAAGGTGCTCCACGAGCTGCACCACCCGGGCGCGAAGCTCATGGTCGACGTCCACCGGCCCGGGCACATCGCCGGCCTGGCCGAGCTGATGCGGTCACGGAGCTTCACGCCGGTCCGGTACTTCCGGCGCATGGAACACCGGCTCGACGACCTGGCGCCGGTGGACGAGCCACGGATCGGGCCGTGGTCGGCGGCGACCGACGAGGACTTCCGGCGGACCCGCAACGCGGCGTTCGCGGACCACTGGGGCGCGGTGCCGATGCCCGCGGACATGTGGCGGAACAAGATCACCAACCAGACGTTCCGGCCGGACGCCAGCTTCCTTTTCCGGGACCCGGACGGGGCACCGGCCGGCCTGCTGGTGACCCTGTCCTGGGACGCCGACACCGAGGCGACCGGCCTCCGCGACGCGCACTTCATGGTCGTCGGGACGCGGCCCGAGCGCCGGCGCCGGGGCGTCGCGACGGCACTGCTCGCGCACGCGTTGCGCGCGGCGGCCGAGCAGGGGTACGACCAAGCGAGCCTCGTCGTCGACTCGGCGAGCCCGTCCGGGGCGTCGGGCGTCTTCGCGAAGGCCGGGTTCGAGCCGAAGACGCGCTACGTCCGCTGGGCGCTCGAAGCCTGAACCGGAGTGCCCAGCGGACGTACCGTCACCAGTGCGTGGGCCACACCACCTGGGCCGAGCCGATGCCGCGGCGGACCGGTTCCGCCGCCGCCAGCCAGCGGCCGTCGCGCAGCCTCTCGACTCCGGTGGCCGCGCCGATCTCCGCGGGTGCCGTCGAGAAGCCCTGGCCGCGGGCCCTGAGCGCCGCCGTCTCGGGCAGGTTCAGGAACTCCTGCTCGACCTGGGCCTGCGCCGAGTTCCGCTGCGACGCGCGCGGCGCCGCGATGGCGTCCTCCAGCGAGAGGCCGCGGTCGATCCGGCCGGTCAGCACCTGCAGCACCGTCGTGATGATCGACGCCCCGCCCGGCGAACCCGTCGCGAAGAACGGGCGGCCGTCCTTGAGCACGATCGTCGGCGCCATCGACGAGCGCGGCCGCTTGCCGGGGCCGGGCAGGTTCGGGTCGGGCACCCCCGGCGTCACCGGGGTGAACGAGAAGTCGGTCAGCTCGTTGTTGAGCAGGAACCCGCGGCCCGGCACGACGATCCCGCTGCCGCCCTCCTGCTCGATCGTCAGCGTGTAGGCGACGACGTTGCCCCACTTGTCGGCGACCGTGAGGTGGGTGGTGTTCTCGCCCTCGTACGGTGTCGGGGCGCCGGTGGTCCCCGCCTGACACGGGGTCGGGTGCTTCGGGTCGGCCGGGGCGACCGGGCTGGTCGCGGCCTTGTCCTTCGAGATCAGGCAGGCCCGCGAGTCGGCGAAGCGCTGGCTCAGCAGCTGCTTGGCCGGGACGTCGATCACGGCCGGGTCGCCGATCCAGCGGTTGCGGTCGGCGAAGGCGAACCGCGTCGACTCCAGGAAGTACTGCAGGTAGTCGGCCTTGCTCGCGTGCTTGAGGTCGTAGTTCTCGAGGATGTTGAGCGCCTCGCCGACGGTCAGCCCGCCCGACGACGGCGCCGGCATGCCGTAGACGTCCAGCCCGCGGTACTCGGCGTGGGTCGGCGTGCGCTCGATCGCCCGGTAGTCGGCGATGTCCCGGGCGGTCAGCTTGCCGGGCCGCACGTTCAGCGTCGAGGCGGGATCCTTCGGCGGATTCTGCACGGTCTTCGCGATGTCCGCGCCGATCGGGCCCCGGTACAGCGCGTCGACGCCGCCGCGCTCCAGCTGCGCGTACGTCGCGGCGAGGTCCGGGTTCCGGAAGACGGTGCCGGGCGCGGGCGGCGCGCCGTCCGGCAGGTACAGCGAGCGCGTCGACGGGAACGCGGCGAACCGCGCGGCGTTGTTCGCGATCTGCGTCTGGAACGTCGGGTCGACGACGAATCCCTTGCGCGCCAGGTTCTCCGCGGGCTTCAGGGTCTTCGCCAGCGACCGCGTCCCCCACTTGCGGAGGGCCTCGGACCACGTCGCGGGCGTGCCGGGGACGCCGACGCTCAGCCCGCTCGTGACGGCGTCGTTGAACGGCAGCGGCTGGCCGTTCTCGACGAAGAGGTTCGCGTCGGCGGACTTCGGCGCGGTCTCGCGGCCGTCCAAGGTGTGGACGCGGCCGGTCCTGGCGTCGTAGTAGACGAAGAACCCGCCCCCGCCGACCCCGGCGGAGAACGGGTCGGTGACCCCGAGCGCGGCGGCGACGGCGACGGCCGCGTCGACGGCGTTCCCGCCGTCGCGCAGGACCTGGGTGCCGATCGCGGTGGCGTCGGCGTCGATGCTGGCCACGGCGCCGCCGAAGCCGGTGGCGACCGGTGTCTTCGGGGTGGGCGTGGCGGCGGTGGCGGGTCCGGTCGCGACGGTCGTGAGGAGCGCGGCCGTGGCGGCGATGACGAGGGTTCGGCGACTCCGGAGCGCGGGCATGCGGGCGAGTCTGCCCCCTGCGCCAGGCCGCTTCAAGCGCCAAAGGGACCCCGGAATCCCTTTCGTCCGGTCCGTTGCCGATTCACGGGCTCGGCCGCAGCGGGAAATTGAATCACATGGAGCAGTGACATCGCCTACGAAGATGTAACAGACTCATGCCGCGCGGCCCTGCACAGCCGCGCACAGCGAGGGCAACCCGAAAGGAACGCACGATGACAGCACAACGACGGGGGTGGCGACGCCTGTTCGGCGCCGCACTCGCGGTCTCGACCTCCCTGCTGGTCGTGACCGCCACCGGCGCGAACGCGGCGCCGGGCCTCCCGGACCAGGACGCCACCGGCAACCACGAGATGGGCGCCGCGATCCGCGCCCACGACGGCGTCGGCGTCGCCCCGGCCGGCTTGGCCCCGGCGTCGGTGGACGCGAGCGTCCCCGGCATCGACGTCAGCTCGTACCAGGGCAACGTCAACTGGGCGTCGTACTGGAGCGCGGGCAAGAAGTTCGCCTACGTCAAGGCGACCGAGGGCACCGGCTACGTCAACGCGTACTTCAGCCAGCAGTACACCGGTTCCTACAACGTCGGCATGATCCACGGCGCCTACCACTACGGCCGCCCGGACTTGGCGGGCGGCGCGGCCCAGGCCGACTACTTCGTCGCCCACGGCGGCGGCTGGTCGAAGGACGGCAGGACGCTGCCGGGCACACTCGACATCGAGTGGGGCCCGAACAACGCGTGTTATGGAAAGACCGCGGCGCAGATGGTCGCGTGGATCAAGGCCTTCAGCGACGAGTACCACAAGAAGACCACCCGCTGGCCGGTCATCTACACGGCGACGAGCTGGTGGAGCCAGTGCACCGGCAACACGGGCGACTTCAGCTCGACGAACCCGCTGTGGGTGGCCCGGTATGCGTCGTCGGTGGGGACGCTGCCGTACAAGTGGGGCTTCTATACGTTCTGGCAGTACAGCTCCACGCCGCTCGACCAGGACCAGTTCAGCGCGGACATCTCGCGCTTGAAGGTCCTGGCCACCGGCTGACACCCGGGTCGGGAGCACGCCACGCGCCGGGCGTGCTCCCGTTCGGAGCCTTCTCCGGGACAAACACCTGGATCCCATTGTGCATACGGCACGTGAGCGGTATATCACCTTTCGTGACACGTGGATTTCGCGCACTCCTCGGAGAGAGCCGGTGGAGCTCATTGCTGGAGTCCGGCGCCAACCGCGTATACCCACCCGGGAGTCGCGTCTTCCGGCAAGGGGAACCCGGGTCAACCGTCCTCGCGCTCATCTCCGGCCGGGTGAAGGTGCTCGGCGGAGAACGTGACGGCGGGCAGCTGCTGATCACCTTGCGCGGTGCCGGCGATCTCATCGGCGAAGTCGCCGCGCGGCGACTGTCAGCGCGGACGGCCACCGTCGAAACGATCGATACGTGCACGGTCCGCGTGCTCTCCGGCGATCGATTCAACGCCTTCCTCAGCGAACACGACGGACACTCGGTCCTGACCGACTATCTGGTGACGAAGCTTTCCCAGACGGTCCCGTACCAAGTCGAACTCGTGCACTTCAGTCCCGAACGGAAGATCGCGCGGCTGCTGCTCGAAGTCGTGGCTCTCGCCGACCGAGCCGCTACGAACCCGGATCAGGTGCCGTTCTCCCAGCAGGACATCGCCGAAGCCTTGGGGCTCGCCCGCAGCACCGTCGCGCTTCACCTCCAGCACCTCCGCAAACTCGGCGCGCTACGGCCTGGGCGACGACTCGAGGTATCGAATCTCGAAACGCTGAAGACTTCCGCAGGAGTGTGACGCGCGCCACTTTCAGACTGTCCGGCGCCGGACAACCCCGCCTCCCGTTTGTCGGCACCCTCGTGTTCGCAGCCCGACTACGAGGAGTTCGCCGTGACGCCAGCAGCCGCAGAACTACCGCCCTACCGAGCCCTGCTCGCCGTCGACATCCGCGACTTCAGCGGTGTACTGGCCAAGGACCACGCCCGGATCACCGACGCGATACCCACGATCCTCTGTTCGGCGTTCCAGCGTTGCGGGCTCAGCGAGATCTGGCACCGACAGCGATTCGGTTTCGGCACCGGCGACGGCTACGCGCTCGGCCTCCCGTCCACGATGCTCCCGTTCCTGCTGAACCCCTTCCTCGCGGCACTGCAGGAAGAACTCGTCTACCGCAGCGAAGTGCACGCCGACCCGGTCCCGCTGCGGATGCGCGTCAGCGTCCACATCGGACCGGTCACCGACTCGGGAGCCGATCTGCTCAGCGAAGGAAGCGGGACGGCGCGCATCGAAACGCACCGGCTGCTCGACGCCGGACCGGTCCGCGAGCTCCTCAACCGCTCCGGGCCGATGACCCGCGTGGCGGCCATCGTCTCGGAACAGGCGTACCACGACGCGGTGCTGTCGGGGTACGCCGCGGACGCGCCCGAGCACTACGTCCCCGCACCGGTCGAGGTCAAGAAGCACCGGGGCATCGGCTACCTCCGCGTGCCCTCCCCCAGCGGCGACCTGCTCCGCGACGGCTTCCTCCCGCGAGTCTCCGACCCGGCGGACACGGGGGCGGTGGCCCACGACCAGCAGAACGGCGAAGCAACTTCGACCGGCTCCGGACCGCAGAACACGGTCAACACCCACGGAGGGCCCGGGTTCCTCCACGGCGGCACCGGCGACCAGAACTACCACGCCCCCGCGCCCCGCGACGACCACCACCGGCCATGACCGCCCCGCGGAACACCGTCGACACCGGCGGTGGTCCGGGGTTCCTGCACGGCGGCTCCGGGGATCAGCACATCACCTTTTACGCAGCGGGATTCCGGCGCCGGCGCGCCGACCGGTTCGTGTCGGACGAACACATCGCCTGGCTCGCCGCGCGTTACGTCAGCCCGGAAGCGCCGCACGGACCGCTGTTCGGCGAGCACCGCACGATCGTCGTCACCGGCCCCGACGGTGCCGGGCGCCGGACTGCCGCGCTGATGGCCCTCACCGACAACGCGACCTTGGACGCCGGACGGCTCCGCGAACTGCCCGACCGCGCCGAGGACGACGAGCGTCCCCTCGACCCGGCCGAGATCAGGCCGGGCGAGCGGCTGTTGCTCGACTTGACTCGTACGGACGACCAGCACGTCCGCGACCTCCGCCGCGATCTGGAGGCTTTCCGGCATGCTGTCGACCATCAGGACGCCCGGTTCGCCGTCGTAGTCCGGGGTGAGCAACGCGCGCTGCTGCCCGAGTGGAACGCGGCCATGGTCAAGTCCATCGGGCGTCCGCCCGGCAGGGACGTATTCGAGGCCTGCCTGTCGGCGGAAGCCATCCCGCTGCCCACCACGTTCCAGGTACCCGACAACCTCGAGCCGTACTTGGCCGGGTCTCCGGTGCGAGAGGTGGCCGACCTCGCTTTCCTGACCGCCGAGGCGGCTCGACGCGGCGCCCGCGACACGCTCGCCGATTGGATGCGCGAAGCAGTCGCGGCCCATGTCGGGCGCGGGCACCAAGCCGCTTTGCTGTTCCGCGAACACCAGGATCCCACGCTGCGCGCGTTGCTGGTGGTCGCGGCGTTCCTTCCCGGGGCGTCCCTGGACGACATGGTGGCAGCCGAAAGCGCCTTCACGACGATCGTGAAACCTCCTCGAGAGGAACGGCACAGCCTCGGTGGCAGCTACCTCGCGGAGCGAATGGAGAAGGTCAAGCTCCACGTGGACGGGCGCAGGGATGTCGCGTTCACGGAGCTGGCTCTGGACAAGGCGGTCCGAGCGCACTTCTGGACGTACTTCCCCGATCTGCGCGGCCAGGTGTCCGATTGGGTAGCGCATGTGGCGCCCCGGCTCGACATGGGATCCGCCACGGGCCTCGTTGAATACTTCGCCGAGCATGCCCTGGCGACCGGACCGATCGAGCCCCTGTATGCACTGGCTCGTCGCTGGTCGGAGGGCGCCGGTCCGAAACCCCTCGCGCTCCAGGTGCTCGACGCCGGCTTGCGCGACGACACCCGGGCGCCGGAGTTCCGGCGGTTCGTCTACGACTGGGCGCGGAAATCCCATACACCGGCCGGATTCGCCACGGTGATGATCGAAGCGTGCACCGTGACGATCGCCCCGGCACGGCCGATCCAGGCGATGGTGCGGCTGCACTACTTCACCCGCAGCGACGACGCGTCGGTGCGAGACCTCGCGCGCGAACGCCTGCTCGAACTGGTCTACCGGCGAAACTTCGAACGTTGGCTGATCCACCGATTGGCCACTGTCGTTCCGCATCCGCCCGACCGGGCGATCCTGCTGGGACTGCGCGTCCCCGGCTGGGTGGCAGCGGGTGACAGAACGAGAAACCACCTGCTGTCGCTCTGGCGGCCCTTGATGGCCGAAGGCATCGGAACGCTGCCCGAGGAGCCGGTCCGGGCCTGGCTTGCCGAACACCCACTTCTGCTCGTCGAGGCCTGCGACCAACAAGTTCGCTTGCTCAGCCGGCTCTACGCGTTCGCTCGCGACCAGGTTCGGACCGCGGACGAAGAGTCCCGCGAAGCCCGTCTGCGCAGTGCACTCGCCCTCCAGCACCACATCGACACTCGAATGACCGCTGCACGCCGAGGAGAAGCATGAACAAGAACACCACCGGTGCGATCGCCGTCATTGCCGGCGCTCTGCTCGTGCCGCTGGGCGCCGGCCTCGCCGCCGACTGGCCTTTGTGGCTGACCATAGTGCTGATGACGGGCGCGCTCGTCATCACGCTGCTCGTGCTGCGCGGTTGGTACGACCACCGCGAGCAAGCGGAGCTCCGCGCCGAAACCGAGTACCGGCGGCAGATGGCAGCTCAACAAGCGCCCCCGCCACCGCCGCCTCCGGCCCCTGTGGCGCCACCGAGTCACGAGGTATCCTCCGGATCGCTGCCCAGTTCGCTGGACGGCATCCCGTTCAGGTTCGGCTGCACAGTGCACTGGGGCCCGGCCACTGCCCGGCCATTCGACAGCCACACCGACCAGGCTGCGATAGCCGCGGCAGCGGTGGTGCAGCGAGCCCAGCAGATCAGCCGAATGCACCACCCGGAAGACGACACCGTCCTCCATGCACTGGCGGCTTCGCTCGGGCAGCCCGCCACCAGTCCCGACGGGCTGCTGTCCGTCTGGGCGACCGACGTGAAGGCCGGTGTCGGCCAAGAGCATCGCGAACATCTCCGGACACTGGACGCGCTGCGCCGGCAGCAGCAGGTGCAGGAGCGGCAGATCGAGCACCAGCGGATGATGCGTGCCTATCTGGGCGACGAGGTGCTGACCAGCGTCGGCAGCACCGTGGTGTGGTGGCTCGCGCGCACCGACGAGAACGTGCGCGAGACGGTCGACCTCATCGGAACCTTGGCGCGGTTGTCCGCGGCCGCCAACAATGCCGAGGTGGACGAGCTGTTCCGGCACCTGCTGCCGGAACACCTGCGTGAGCCGGCCCCTGCACCGGCGTTCTTCACGCCGCCGTTCAGCCCGCCAGAACCGGCTTTCACGGTCGAAGACGCCGAGCAGATGACCGAACCCCCGGCCGTCCACGCCGATCTGCTGCCTGATCCCGAGGACGCCGACAACGGCTTGTTCGGGCACCAGCTCGCCGATCTCGTCGAACAGCACGGCCACTCCGACAAGGCGCAGCGGGTACGCGAGAGCTACCGGACGATCGACGCGGACGAACCGGAGAATGGAACCAACTCATCGCACGCCCAAGGCGCTTTCTTCGACGGCGATCCGGACGCGAACGAGAACCGGGACTGGGGCGCCGGTGGCTAAATGAGTTCCATCGGGTCCAGCTGGATGCGGATCGGTTCTGTGGCCTTTCGCGCGTCGCGCCGGGCTGCGGCTGCGTGGATTGCCGTGGCCAAGGCTTTGCCTTCGCTGCGGGAGACCCGGACCAGCGCTCGCTCTCGCTCCGCGTTGCCCTCCTCGTCCACCTCGCCCAGCGGGACCGGGCCCAAGACTTCGCCGGAGGGAGGTAACGGGAGGTCGTCCAGGACGCCTGCCACCGCGTCCGGGGTGCCCTCGACGCTGGCCATGCGCATTGCCGGGGGGAAGCCCAGTTCCCGGCGCTCGGCCAGTTCCTGCGATGCGTGCCATGCCGGGTCCCAGCGGACCAGGGCCTGGACCACCGCCATGCCCGCCTCGGCTCCGACTATGATCCGGCCGCCCTGGGCAGAAGGGCGGACCAAGGCCGCCGCGGCCATCCAGCGGCGGAGGGTTTCCTCGCCTGCTCGGAGGTCCTGGCGGCCCAGCAATGCCCAGCCGTCCAGCAGCAATGCCGCGCCGTAGCCGCCTTCGGCCACCGGTTCCGCTCCTGGTGTGCACACCACCAGTGCGGGTTTGCCCGGCACCGAAGCGAGCACCTCGGACGCGCCCGACGTGCGGACCGGGATGCCGGGGAACGCCCGGCCCAGTTCCTCCGCCGTGCGCTTCGCGCCGACGATCACCGCTCGCAGGCGGACCGAACCGCACGCCGAGCAGCGGAACGCCGTTTCCGGGACGCCGCACCAGCGGCACGCGGGCGGTTTCGGCTGGCCGTCGATCGAACCTCCCGGCAACGCCAACGGGCCGGCGCAGCGGCGGCAGTGGGCCGATGTGCGGCAGTTTCCGCAGGCCAGGCCCGGTACGTAGCCGCGCCTCGGGACCTGGATCAGCGTCGGGACGCCCGCCGCGAACGCCTGGCGGGCCGCTTCGAACGCGACGGCCGGGAGGCGGGCGACGCGGGCCGCTTCGTCGCGGGCGACGTCGAAGTCCTCGCCGACCGGGGTGACGCGGGGGGCCGCCGCGCGCAGGTCCGTGCGGTCCGCCAGGACCGGGGCCGCCCAGCCCGACTCGACGAGCAGCTGCGCCTCGGCCGTCCGGGCGAAACCGCCCACCAGCAGGGACGCCTTCGCCGTGTGCGCGCGGTCCATCAGCACGTCGCGGACGTGCGGGTACGGCGCGTGCTGGTCCAGGTGCAGGTCGTCGCCGTCGTCCCAGACCACGAACAGGCCGGGCTCGGCGACCGGCGCGAACATCGCCGCCCGCGTACCGACCACCACCCGCACCGCGCCGCGCAGCACCGCGAGCCAGCGCCGGTACCGCTCGGCGGGGCCGAGCCCGGCGATCAGCGCGACCACGCCATCGGAGCCCACGAGCGACGCGCACGCCTCGTGCACCCGCGTCAGGTCGCGGTGGTCCGGCACGACCAGCACGGCGCCGTGCCCGGCCGCGGCGGCGGTCGCCGCGGCCTCGGCCAGCCGGCGCGGCCAGTCTTCGCCCGGCAGGGCCTGCCAGACGGCGTTCGCGGGCTTCCCCTCGGCCAGCGCCTCCAGGAACGCCGGGCCACGCTGGTAACGCGCCCAGGCCGTGCTGTCGGGCGCCTCCGGGAACGCGGCTGCCGGGGCGGGCGGCTCGCCTTCGACTTTCGCGTGCCGTGGCGGGATCGCGAGCCGCAGGACGTCCGAGAGCGTGCCGCCGTAGCGGTCGGCCACCGCGCGGCAGAGGGCGTGCAACGACGGCGTCAGCACCGGCTCGGCGGAGGTGACGCGGTCGAGGAAGGCCAGTTTGCTGCCGTAGTCGGTCGTTTCGGCGCGTTCGACGAGGTAGCCGTCGACCAGCTGCCCGGCGAACCGGACGCGGACCCGGCAGCCCGGTACCGCGGTCTCGTGCAGCTTCTCCGGCACGCGGTAGTCGAAGGTGCGGTCGAGGTGGGCCAGTGGGATGTCGACGACGATCCGCGCCACGGACCGTTCGGGCGCGGGCTGCTGGGCGCCCTTCGCCTTCTCCCCCGGCTTCAGCGCCTTGGCCGGCTTCTTCCGGGCACGCGACGGCACCGCGGCTTTCGCGGCGGCGGGCGGCGGCCCCTCGGGGAGCTCCCAGAGGGCGGCGGGCTCGGAACTGCTCACCCGGAGATCTCTACCAGACCCCACTGACAGACTCCGACAGCCCCGACGCCAGAACGCCGTGAAGGGCACCTTCAGGGGTTATCTGTCCCTGAAGGTGCCCTTCACGGCACTACGGATCAGGCTCCCGCGGCCGACTTCAGGTCCGCGGCGCGGGCGGTGCTCTCCCACGGCAGGCCCAGTTCCGGACGGCCGAAGTGGCCGTACGCGGCGGTCGGGGCGTAGATCGGGCGCAGCAGGTCCAGATCGCGGATGATCGCGGCCGGACGCAGGTCGAAGACCTCGGTGATGGCCTGCTGGATCTTCGACGGGTCCACCGTCTCCGTCCCGAACGTCTCCACGAACAGACCCACCGGCGCCGCCTTGCCGATCGCGTACGCCACCTGCACCTCAGTGCGCGTTGCCAGCCCGGCGGCGACGACGTTCTTCGCCACCCAGCGCATCGCGTACGCGGCGGAACGGTCGACCTTCGACGGGTCCTTGCCCGAGAACGCGCCACCACCGTGACGGGCCATGCCGCCGTAGGTGTCGACGATGATCTTGCGGCCGGTCAGGCCGGCGTCACCCATCGGACCACCGATGACGAAGCGGCCGGTCGGGTTGACCAGCAGCCGCGCGCTGGAGGTGTCGATGCCCAGGTCTTCGAGCTCCGGGCCGACGACGTGCTCCTTGACGTCGACGCTGAGCATTTTGTCCAGGTCGATGCCGTCGGCGTGCTGCGAGGACACGACCACGGTGTCGAGCCGCACCGGCTGGTCACCGGCGTACTCGATGGTCACCTGGGTCTTGCCGTCGGGACGCAGGTACGGCAGCACACCGTCCTTGCGGACCGCGGTCAGCCGCTTCGACAGCCGGTGCGCCAGCGCGATCGGCAGCGGCATCAGCTCCGGGGTGTCGGAGCAGGCGTACCCGAACATCAGGCCCTGGTCACCCGCACCCTGGCGGTTGATCTCGTCCTCATCCGACTCGACCCGCGACTCGTACGCGGTGTCGACGCCCTGGGCGATGTCGGCCGACTGCGACCCGATCGCCACGTTGACGCCACACGAGTTGCCGTCGAACCCCTTCGCCGACGAGTCGTACCCGATCCGCAGGATCACATCCCGCACGATCGTCGGGATGTCGGCGTAGGCCTCGGTCGTCACCTCACCGGCGACGTGAACCTGACCGGTGGTGATCAGAGTCTCGACCGCCACGCGGCTGCGCGGGTCCTTCGACAGCAGCCCGTCCAGGATCGAGTCGCTGATGGCGTCGCAAATCTTGTCGGGGTGCCCTTCGGTCACCGACTCCGAGGTGAACAATCTGCTGCTAGACGCGGTCACGGTGGCCGTCACTTCCTCACCTTGTCGTCGGATGCCCCGAAACTTAGGCACCCCTTACCTGTGCAAGCGTACTGACTATCGCTCGGGGGACAGTCAATGCTTCATGAAGCCCACCACAGCGTCCCACAGGGTGGACGCGAGCTCCGACTTCTGAGCCAGAGGTATAGGGATTTCCGTGCCGTCGGCGGCCAGCAGCCAGCCCGAGTTGTCCTCGGTGCCGAACGCCTTGCCGTCACCGACCGCGTTGACCACCAGCAGGTCGGCGCCCTTGCGCTTGAGCTTCACGCGGGCGTGGTCGAGGACGCTGCCGTGCTCGTCACCGGTCTCGGCGGCGAAGCCGACGACGACCTGCCCGCGGCGCCGGTTCCGCACCAGCTCGGCGAGGATGTCGGCGTTGCGGTCCAGGGTGATGACCGGGTCCGGCCGGTCGTCGGACTTCTTGATCTTGACCTCGGCCCGGTTCGCCGGCCGGAAGTCGGCGACGGCGGCGGCCATCACGACGACGTCGGCCGAAGCGGCCGCCTCGTGCACCGCGACCCGCATCTCCTCGGCGGTCGACACGTGCTTCACGGCGCTCCCCGCCGGGTCCGGCAGCGCGACCGTGTGCGCCGCGACCAGGGTGACCTCGGCGCCGCGCTGCGCGGCGACGCGGGCCAGCGCGTAGCCCTGCTTGCCGGACGAGCGGTTGCCCAGGTAGCGGACCGGGTCCAGCGGCTCCCGCGTCCCACCGGCTGAGACGACGACGCGGACGCCCTCGAGGTCGCGCGGCAGGGCGCCGGGTTTGGCCAGCAGCAGCCGGGCGAGATCGACGATTTCGGCGGGGTTCGCCAGCCGGCCCTTGCCGGTGTCGACGCCGGTCAGCCGGCCGGAGTCGGGCTCGGCGACCACCAGGCCGCGGGACCGCAGCAGCGCGACGTTGTCGCGGGTCGCCGGGTGCTCCCACATCTCGGTGTGCATCGCCGGGAAGAAGGCGATCGGGCACCGGGCGGTGAGCAGGGTGTTCGTCAGCAGGTCGTCCGCGATGCCGTGGGCGGCCTTCGCGAGCAGGTTCGCGGTGGCCGGGACGACGATGACGAGGTCGGCCTCCTTGCCGACGCGGACGTGCTGCACCTCGGGCACCTCGGTGAACACGCCGGTGTGCACCGGGTGGCCGGAGAGGGCTTCGAAGGTGGCCGCGCCGACGAAGTTCAGCGCGGCTTCGGTGGGTACCACGCGGACGTCGTGACCGGATTCGGTCAGTCCGCGCAGGACCTCACAGGCCTTGTAGGCGGCGATGCCGCCGCCCACGCCCAGGACGACGCGGGGGTTACTCACCCTCGGTGTGCTCGAGCAGGCCACCGTGGATCTCGCGCAGCGCGATCGAGAGCGGCTTCTCGCGCGGGCCCGGCTCGACGAGCGGGCCGACGTACTCGAGCAGGCCCTCGCCCAGCTGGGCGTAGTAGTCGTTGATCTGGCGGGCACGCTTGGCCGAGTAGATCACCAGCGCGTACTTCGAGCTGACCTTCTCGAGGAGGTCGTCGATCGGCGGGTTGGTGATGCCCTCGAGCTCTTCGTGCAGGGTCGCCTGAGTCGTCACTCGTGGTGCTCCGAATCCTCTGGTCTACCGGCGGCAAACTGCGCACCGGTAATCAAGCTTAGCAAGTGCTCAGCGGCCTCTCGCACGTCGGCGTTGACGAGGCGCTCGTCGAACTCCCCGGCGGCGGCCAGCTCACGCTCCGCTTCCGCCAGCCGGGTCTGCACCGCGGCCTCGCTCTCGGTGCCGCGCCCGGTGAGCCGGCCGACCAGTTCCTCCCACGACGGCGGCATCAGCATCACGAGCCGGGCCTCCGGCATCGCCACGCGGACCTGACGGGCCCCCTGGAGTTCGATCTCCAGGATCGCCGGCCGGCCGTCGGCGAGCGCCTTCTCGACGGGCTCGCGCGGGGTGCCGTAGCAGTTGCCCGCGAACTCGGCCCATTCCAGCAGCCGGCCCTCGGCGACCATCGCGTCGAATTCGACGCGATCGACGAAGTGGTAGTGCGCCCCGTCGATCTCGCCGGGACGCGGCTTGCGCGTGGTGACCGAAACGCTGAAGTAGATGTCGGGCTCCAGCTTCCGCAGTTCGCCCACCACACTCGACTTCCCGACCCCGGACGGCCCCGATACGACGGTGAGCCGGTGCCGGGGGATGTCCCCCGCCACCGGCTCACTGCCGCGGTCGGCGTCCCGGCTCACCGGGTAGTCACGACCGGCGCCGTTCACTCGCCGCTGAACTCGGCCAGCAGCGCCTTGCGCTGCCGGTCGCCGAGGCCGCGGAGACGACGGCTGGGGGCGATCTCCAGTCGTTCCATGGTCTGCTGAGCGCGGACCTTGCCGACGCCCGGAAGGGCCTCGAGCAGAGCCGAAACCTTCATCTTGCCGAGGACTTCGTTCTCCTCGGCCTGCTTCAGCACGTCGACCAGAGTGGTACCGCCCCGCTTCAGCCGCTCCTTCAGCTCAGCACGGATCTTGCGAGCAGCGGCGGCCTTCTCCAGCGCCGCAGCGCGCTGTTCCTCTGTCAGCTGGGGAAGTGCCACGTTTTCCTCCGGTAGTTCTCAAATCTGGGTGGGTGACGCGACGGTACCCACCCGTGAGCACCGGCCACAATGCGGGGGTGGCTGGTGGGACCCGCTTCCGAGGCCTGCTATTGGCCGTTTTCCTGCGGGTCGGCCAGCAGTTCGGCGACACGTTCGACCGCTTGGCGCAAAGCGGGTTGCTCCGGTCCGTGACGCAGCAGGTCACGGGACGATGCGGGCAACACACCAGGCAGTTCCGGGCCGAAAAGGGCCCGCAAATCGGCCACAGTGGCTCCCTGGGCCCCGAAACCGGGCGCCAGCACGGGTCCGTGGAGCCGCGAGAGATCGAGTTCGCCCGGCGAAACCGTCGCGCCGACGACGACGCCCACATCGCCGAACGGCTCCGCTCCGTCGTTGAACGCCGCCGCGGAATCGACGATTCCCTGTGCCACGGTGCGTCCGTCGGGCAGCCGCGCGTTCTGCACGGCCGCCGCTTCCGGGTTCGAAGTTCGCGCAAGCACGAAGACGCCGCGCCCCGCGGACACCGCCGTCTCCGCGCATTGGGCCAAAGAGCCGAACCCGAGGTACGGCGAAACGGTGATCGCGTCCGCCGCGATGGCCGCGCCGTCGGCCACGTACGCGGCCGTGTAGGCCGCCATCGTGGAGCCGATGTCGCCGCGCTTGACGTCCAGCAGCACCAGCGCGCCGGCTTCGCGCGCCGTTTCCACCACCCGTTCCAGCACCCGGACACCCGCGGCGCCGAAACTTTCGAAGAACGCCGACTGCGGCTTCACGATCGCCGTGTGCGCCGCCAGGACCTCGGTGGCGGACAGCGCGAACCGTTCCAGGCCCGAGACGTCCACCGGGAGCCCCCAGGCCTCGATGAGGCCCGGGTGCGGGTCGATCCCGGCGCACAGCGGACCGCGGGCCGCGACGGCCTTCGCCAGCCGCGCCCCGAACCTCTCCTGGGCGCTCACGACTTCGCCTTCAGCGCCGCCTGCAGCTCCTGCAGGGACTTGACCCCGATGTCGCCCCGGATCAGCGCCTCGATGCCGTGCACGGCCGCCGCGGCGCCCTGCACGGTGGTCACGCACGGGATGTCGCGCGACACCGCGGCGGTGCGGATCTCGTAGCCGTCGATCCGCGGGCCGCTGTTGCCGTACGGCGTGTTGATGACCATCTCGACGCCGCCCGCGAGGATGAGGTCGACGATGTTCGGCTCGGCCTCGCTGGAGCCCTCGTAGTGCTTGCGCACCACCGTGCAGGCGACTCCGTTGCGCCGCAGCACTTCCGCGGTGCCCGACGTCGCGAGGATCTCGAACCCGAGGTCCGCCAGGCGCTTCACCGGGAACACCAGCGAGCGCTTGTCGCGGTTGGCGACCGACACGAACACGCGCCCGGACGTCGGCAGCGAACCGTAGGCCGCGCTCTGCGACTTGGCGAACGCCTTGCCGAAGGAGACGTCGACGCCCATCACCTCGCCGGTGGACTTCATCTCCGGGCCCAGCAGCGAGTCGACGCCGTGGCCTTCGGGGGTGCGGAAGCGGTGGAAGGGCAGCACGGCCTCCTTCACCGCGACCGGCGAGTCGGCCGGCATCCGGCCGCCGTCGCCCTCGGCCGGGAGCACGCCGCTGCCGCGCAGGTCCTTGATCGTCGAGCCGGTCATGATCAGCGCGGCGGCCTTGGCCAGCGGCACCGCCGTCGCCTTCGACACGAACGGCACCGTCCGCGACGCGCGCGGGTTGGCCTCCAGGACGTAGAGGACGTCGTCCTTGAGCGCGTACTGGACATTGAGGAGCCCGCGGACGCCGACGCCGCGCGCGATCGCCTCCGTGGAGCGGCGGACGGCTTCGAGGTCGGTGTGCCCGAGCGTGATCGGCGGCAGCGCGCACGACGAGTCGCCGGAGTGGATCCCGGCCTCCTCGATGTGCTCCATGACGCCGCCGAGGTAGAGCTCCTCGCCGTCGTAGAGCGCGTCGACGTCGATCTCGATGGCGTCGTCGAGGAACCGGTCGACGAGCACCGGGTGGTCGGGGTTGATCTCGGTGGCGCGGCCGATGTAGCCGGCGAGGGTCTGCTCGTCGTAGACGATCTCCATGCCGCGCCCGCCGAGGACGTAGGACGGCCGCACGAGCACCGGGTAGCCGATCTCGTCGGCGATCCGCTTCGCGCCCTCGAACGACGTCGCGGTGCCGTAGCGCGGCGCGGGCAGCCCGGCCTCGCTGAGCACCTCGCCGAACGCGCCGCGGTCCTCGGCCAGGTGGATCGCCTCCGGCGGCGTCCCGACCACCGGCACCCCGGCGTCCGCGAGCCGCTTGGCCAGGCCGAGCGGGGTCTGGCCGCCGAGCTGGACGATCACGCCGGCGACCGTGCCGGACGCCTGCTCGGCGTGCACCACCTCGAGGACGTCCTCGAAGGACAGCGGCTCGAAGTACAGCCGGTCCGAGGTGTCGTAGTCGGTGGACACGGTTTCCGGGTTGCAGTTGACCATGACGGCCTCGAACCCGGCCTCCCGCAACGCGATCGCCGCGTGCACGCAGGAGTAGTCGAACTCGATGCCCTGGCCGATCCGGTTCGGGCCGGAGCCGAGGATGAGCACCTTCGGCTTCTCCGTCTGCGGCGCGACCTCGGTCTGCGCGTCGGGATCGGACTCGTAGGCCGAGTAGTGGTACGGCGTGTTCGCGGCGAACTCGGCCGCGCAGGTGTCGACGGTCTTGAACACCGGCCGCACGCCGAGGCGGTGACGCAGCGCGCGGACGCCGTCCTCGCCGGCCAGCTCCGGGCGCAGCGCGGCGATCTGGCGGTCGGCCAGGCCGGTGCGCTTGGCGCGGCGCAGCAGGTCGCCGTCCAGCACGGGCGCGTCGCGGACTTCGGCGCCCACCTCGCCGATGAGCGCGATCTGGTCGATGAACCACGGGTCGATGCCGGAGGCCTCGTGCACCTGCTGCACGGTGCCGCCCAGGCGCAGCGCGCGTTCCACTTCGTACAGGCGGCCCTCGTGCGGCACGCGCAGGGCGTCCAAAGTGGACTCCAGCGTGGCGCCTTCGGGGTCGGGCAGCGTCCAGAACCCGGTGGCCTTGGTCTCGATCGACCGCATCGCCTTGCCGAGCGCCTCGGGGAAGCTGCGGCCGAACGACATCGCCTCGCCGACGCTCTTCATCGTCGTGGTCAGCGTCGGGTCCGCGCCCGGGAACTTCTCGAAGGCGAACCGCGGGATCTTGACGACGACGTAGTCCAGCGTCGGCTCGAACGCCGCCGGGGTCGCCTTGGTGATGTCGTTGGTGATCTCGTCGAGCGTGTAGCCGATGGCGAGCTTCGCGGCGATCTTGGCGATCGGGAAGCCGGTCGCCTTCGACGCCAGCGCGGAGCTGCGCGACACCCGCGGGTTCATCTCGATGACGACCATCCGGCCGTCTTCCGGGTTGATCGCGAATTGGATGTTGCAGCCGCCGGTGTCAACGCCGACCGCGCGCAGCACGTCGATGCCGACGTCGCGCATCACCTGGTACTCGCGGTCGGTCAGGGTCATCGTCGGCGCGACGGTGACCGAGTCGCCGGTGTGCACGCCCATCGCGTCGACGTTCTCGATCGAGCAGACGACCACGACGTTGTCGCTGCGGTCGCGCATCAGCTCGAGCTCGTACTCCTTCCAGCCGAGGACGCTCTCCTCGATGAGCACCTCGGTGACCGGCGACTCGTCGAGGCCGGTGGACGCGAGCCGCTCGAGGTCCGCGGGCGTGTGCGCCATGCCGGACCCGAGCCCGCCCATGGTGAAGCTCGGCCGGATCACCACCGGGAGACCCAGCTCCTCGACGGTGTCGCGCACCTCGTCCATCGTGGTGCAGACGCGGGAACGCGGGGTCTCGGCCCCGACCTCGGCGACGATGTTCTTGAACTTCTGCCGGTCCTCACCGCGCTGGATGGCGTCGATGTCGGCGCCGATCAGCTCGACGCCGTACTTGGCGAGCACCCCGCGCTCGTGCAGCGCGACGGCGCAGTTGAGCGCCGTCTGCCCGCCGAGGGTGGCCAGGATCGCGTCCGGCCGCTCCACCGCGATGACCTTCTCGACGAAGTCCGGCGTCACCGGCTCGATGTAGGTCGCGTCGGCGAACTCGGGGTCGGTCATGATGGTGGCCGGGTTCGAGTTCACCAGGGACACGCGCAGGCCTTCGCTGCGCAGCACCCGGCAGGCCTGGGTACCGGAGTAGTCGAACTCCGCGGCCTGCCCGATCACGATCGGCCCGGAGCCGATCACCAGCACGTGCTGGATGTCCGTCCTCTTCGGCATCAGTTTCCTTCTTTCACCAGGCGCCGCAGACCGTCGCGGAAGACCTGAAAGCTCTTGGATCGGTTGTTCTCGATGTCCATGTGGGGCGCGATCTCGCTCGCCGCCCGGACCTTCTGGAGGCCCTTCCGGTGGTAGCCGTGCTTCTGCAGCACGTGCTCCAAGCCCTCCCACGCACCGCCGGAGACGTTCTCCGGGTCGCGGAACTTCGTCTGGCTTCCCAGGCTCGGAGGCACCTTGGGGTAGGCCGCGTGCAGCGCGGGCACGTCGCCGAGAAACCACGCTTCGAGTTCCTCGATCACGATGCGGAACAGCGTCGCGTCAGCGGGCAGCCCCGCTTCGCGCGCGATCTCGACAAGACGGTTCTTGAGCTCGGCGCAGTCGTCGTCATCCCGGTCGAGCAGGACCACGATCCGCAGGCCCGTTTCGGCCCAGTAGTACGTGTAGTCCCGGAGCCGGACGGGCAGCTTGCGCAGCAGATCGCTCTTCCCGTTGAAGGGAATGATCTCGAAGGCGATACCGGGAACGATCTTCGGGAGAAGAGTTTTCAGCGCCTCTTCCGCGGACGGTTCCTCGACGAGCACTTCGAGGCGGCTGGGAGCGAGAACGGTCACGGGCGCTCCCCGAGCGGGTCGCCGAACCGGAAGTACCCCTCGGTCCACAGATCGCCGAGTGCTCCCCCGGACTCGACCATGCGGACGACGCCCGCTTCGTCGGAGGCTCGTTTGACCTCGGCGTAGCCGTCGTGTCCCCGGTCGAACGTCCAGACCTCGTCCGGCCGCAACGCATCGACGAAGCGAGGCGCGTGAGTCGCGATGATGACCTGGTCGGCTCGCGCACCGCGCGCGTCTTCGGCGAGCGAATAGTGGAGGCGCGGGTGGACCTGGTTCTCCGGCTCCTCGATGAGAAGAACCGAGGCAGTCGTGCGCAAGGCCACCAGGTAGCCGAGCAGCAGCAGCGTGCCGTCGGAGATGTTCTCCGGGGCGATGAGGTCTTCCTTGCCCTGCTCGCGCAACCGAACGATCCAGGCGCCGTTGCCCTGCTGGAACGGTTCGATGTCTTCGAATCCCGGGACGTATTTCCGCAGCGAAGCTCGGATGGCCTCCCATTCGCGAGGGAGCCCGTCGCGGAGGCGCCGGACGATGGCCCCCACGTTCTGGCCATCAGGCTTGAGCCGGGACGTCTTGTCGTCCCTCGCACCTTTGCGCATTGCGTCAAGATTCAGGTCCGAGAGGCGAATCCCGGTTACGAACCGGTGGAATCTCTGGATCTCGGCGTCGCCGGCGAGCTGGCTCACCACGCTCACGCCGAGCAGGTCGGGGCCGGACAGGTCGAAGGTCTTCCACGCGGAAGCACGATCGACTCCGCCCACTCCCCGCTGGAAGCGCAGTAGGTCGTAAGGAGCCTCGGCACCCTCCGGCTGCCAGGTCAGCTTCTCCTCCGCCACGACCGGCTCGTCATCATCGTGCTCGATGACGAGCCGGTACACACCCACCGCGTTCACGATGCGGCAGGTCAGTTCGATCTCGACGGGACCGGCCGCGCCGTGAGTAACGATGTCGGTGGCACCCCCGCGCTCGTCCCATGTCGAGCGGAGCCCGCCACGGAGCGACTCGGCCAGGAAGTCCAGGGCGTCGAAGACCGTGGACTTTCCGCTGCCGTTCGGGCCCAGCAGCGCCGTCACCGCCGTCAGGCCGTCCAGCTCGACGTCCCGGAGTACCCGGTAGTTCCGGATCCGGAGCCGCTCGATGCCGGTCGTCAGCGTCACGACCGCTTCTCCATGAGCGTCACGAAATCGTCGAACAGGGGCGCCGCGTCGTGCGGGCCGGCCGCGGCTTCGGGGTGGTACTGCACCGAGAACGCCGGGACGTCGAACGCCCGCAGGCCCTCGACCGCGCCGTCGTTCGCGCAGTAGTGGCTTACCTGGGCCGCGCCGAAAGGCGACTCGAAGCGCTGCCCCGGCTCGCCTTCGAGGGCGAAGCCGTGGTTCTGCGCGGTGATCGCCACCCGCTTGGTCACGACGTCGATCACCGGGATGTTGATGCCGCGGTGGCCGTAGCGCATCTTGTACGTGCCCAGGCCGAGCGCGCGGCCCAGGACCTGGTTGCCGAAGCAGATGCCGAACAGCGGGATCTCGCGGCCGAGGACCTGCTTGGTCAGCTCGGTGGCGTGCACCGTCGTGGCCGGGTCGCCCGGGCCGTTGGAGAGGAACACGCCGTCCGGCTCGACCGCCAGGACGTCCTCCAAAGAAGACGTGGAGGGCAGCACGTGCACCTCGATGCCGCGAGCCACCATCTGGCGCGGGGTGTTGGACTTGATGCCCAGGTCCAGCGCCACCACCCGGAAGCGCGTCTCCCCCGCAGGCGAGACCACGTACGGCTGAGGCGTCGAGACCTGGCCGGCCAGGTCCGCGCCCTCCATCTTCGGGCTCGCGAGGACCTCGGCGACCATCTCCTCGACGGTGCCCAGCGCGTCACCGGAGAACACCCCGGCGCGCATCGCGCCGAGCTCGCGCAGGTGCCGCGTCAGCGAGCGGGTGTCGACCTCGGCGATGCCGACGATCCCCTGGTTCACCAGCTCCTCGTCCAGCGTCCGGCGAGAGCGCCAGCTGGACGGCGTGCGCGCGGGGTCGCGCACCACGTAGCCGTTGACCCAGATCTTCGCCGACTCGTCGTCCTCGTCGTTCCAGCCGGTGTTGCCGATCTGCGGCGCGGTCTGCACCACGATCTGCCCGTGGTAGGACGGGTCGGTCAGCGTCTCCTGGTAGCCGGTCATCCCGGTGCAGAACACCGCCTCGCCGAGGCTCCGCCCCCGCGCGCCGTACGCCGCGCCGCGGAACACCCGGCCGTCTTCGAGCACCAGTGCGGCCTGAGCGCGCGCGTTCACTGGGCACCTCCCTTGATCTTCAGCTCTTCGATCCAGTGTGGGTAGTCGTCGAGTTCGTCACCGCGGAAACCGGTGTCGAGCTCGGTTTCGCCGGCGCGCCAGGTGATGACCAGCAGGGCGTCGGTGCCCATCACCTTCCCGGCGATCTTCGAGTCCTGCCTGACCCCGGTGACGGCGTCGCGCGGGATCCAGAAGTCGGGGGCGCCGCCGCGTTCGACCGCGACGCCGCTTTCGTGCAGCCGCCAGACCGCGCCGGAGCGCAAGCCGGCGCCGCGGGTGACGACCCGGTTCTGCCACTCCCCCGCGATCGTCGTCGCGATGTAGACGCCGGTGGATTCGAGCAGGACCTCGCCGGGCTCGGCGGGGATCTGCTCGAACGGCGGCACCCGCACGCTCTGCGAGCGCGCTTTGCGGCGCCAGCCGAGGTACATGCCCCACAGGCACAGCAGGAAGAAGGCGACGATCGCCAGCACCAGCCACAGGCGTTCCATCAGCAGATCTTCCCGTCCCGGGCGGTGACCCGCCCGCGCAGCAGCGTCGCGGTCACCACGCTGGGCAGCCGCATTCCCTCGTACGGGGTGTTGGCCGCGATGCTGGCCAGCTCGGCACCCCGGACCGTCCACTCGGCGTCCGGGTCGACCAGGGCCAGGTTCGCCGGCTCGCCCACCGCGATCGGCCGGCCGTGGTCGGCCAGGTTCCCGATCTCGGCCGGCC
Organism: Amycolatopsis sp. WQ 127309; assembly: GCF_023023025.1. Classification (NCBI taxonomy): domain Bacteria; kingdom Bacillati; phylum Actinomycetota; class Actinomycetes; order Pseudonocardiales; family Pseudonocardiaceae; genus Amycolatopsis; species Amycolatopsis sp. WQ 127309. Next base: position 5,708,947 of record NZ_CP095481.1, on the reverse strand, counting down.
GCTCGCTCATGACGCGGGCGACGCCGCGCCAGTCGAGCAGCCCGGTGCGGACCATCGTCTCGGCCACGATGGACAGTGCCGTCTGCAGCCCGAGCATGCCCGGCCGCGCGGCCGCCCATTCCGTGTCCTTGTCCTGCACCGCGTGCGGGGCGTGGTCGGTGGCGACGCAGTCGATGACGCCCTCCGCCAGCGCCGCCCGCAGCTTCTCGGCGTCCGATTGGGTACGCAGCGGCGGGTTCACCTTGTTCACCGGGTCGTAGGTCGCCAGGCGCTCGTCGGTGAGCAGCAGGTGGTGGGGCGTGACCTCGGCCGACACCTTCGTGCCGCGGTCCTTGGCCCAGCGCAGCACGTCCGCGGTGCCCGAAGTGGACACGTGGCAGACGTGCAGCCGCGCGTTGGCGTGCAGCGCGAGCAGGCAGTCGCGCGCCACGATGGACTCCTCCGCCGCGGCGGGCCAGCCGGTGTAGCCCAGCCGCGCGGCCTGCTCGCCCTCGTGCGCCTGGGCGCCGACGGTCAGCCGCGGCTCCTCGGCGTGCTGCGCGATGACGACGTCCAGCGCGGTCGAGTACTCCAGCGCGCGGCGCATCAGCAGCGGGTCCGCGACGCAGAGGCCGTCGTCGGAGAACACCTTCACCCGCGCCTGCGACGCCGCCATCGTGCCGAGCTCGGCGAGCCGCTCGCCCTTGAGCCCGACGGTGACGGCGCCGACCGGGTGGACGTCGACCAGGCCGACCTCCTGCCCGCGCCGCCACACGTGCTCGACGATCACGGCGTTGTCGGCGACCGGGTCGGTGTTGGCCATGGCGAACACCGCGGTGTAGCCACCGAGCGCCGCCGCGGCCGAGCCGGAGTCGATCGTCTCGGTGTCCTCGCGGCCGGGCTCGCGCAGGTGGGTGTGGAGGTCGACGAAGCCCGGCAGCAGAACCTGGCCCGCGGCTTCGATGATTTCGGCGTCTTCGGGGACGTCCACGGCGCCGATCGCGGTGATCACGCCGTCCTCGACGAGGACGTCGACGGGATCACCCTCGCCGTAGGGCCGGGCGCCCTTGATCACGGTGCTCACGCGGCGGCTCCTTCACTGGCCAAGAGGTGGTAGAGGACCGCCATCCGGACGTGCACGCCGTTGCGGACCTGCTCGGTGATGGCCGAGGCCGGGGAGTCGGCGACCGCGCTCGCGATCTCCATCCCGCGCAGCATCGGGCCGGGGTGCAGCACGACCGCGTGGTCCGGCAGCAGCTTCTGCCGCCGTTCCGAAAGGCCGTAGGCGATCGAGTACTCACGTGCGCTCGGAAAAAACCCGCCGTGCATCCGTTCGGCCTGGACCCTGAGCATCATCACCGCGTCGACCGCGGGCAGCTCGGCGTCGAGGTCGTGCGAGACGGTCACCGGCAGGCTTTCGACGCCGTAGGGCAGCAACGTCGGCGGCGCGACGAGCACCACTTCCGCGCCCAGGGCCGAAAGCAGGTGCAGGTTCGAGCGGGCGACGCGGCTGTGCAGCACGTCGCCGACGATCGCGATGCGACGGTCCTTCAAGGACCCGAGCCGCTCCCGCAGCGTCGCCGCGTCGAGCAGCGCCTGGGTCGGGTGCTCGTGGGTGCCGTCGCCGGCGTTGACCACCGACGTGCCGGGCTCGGCCAGCCACTCCGACAGCCGCTGGGCCGCGCCGCTGGCGGGGTGCCGGACGATCACGCAGTCGGCGCCCGCGGCGGCCAGCGTCAGCGCCGTGTCCCGCAGGGACTCCCCCTTGTTGACCGAGGAGCTGGACGCCGAGACGTTGATCACGTCGGCGCTCATCCACTTCCCGGCGATCTCGAACGACACCCGGGTGCGCGTCGAGTTCTCGTAGAACAGGGTGATCACGGTGCGGCCGCGCAGCGTCGGCAGCTTCTTGACCTCGCGGCCGAGCAGCGTGTGCTTCAGCTCGTCGGCCGTGTCCAGCACGGCCGTGGCCAGCGCCGGGTCGAGCCCGTCCGTGGCGAGCAGGTGCTTCACGAATCTTCTCCAGGGACTTCTTCGCTTGCGCGGAGCAGCACCGAGTCGCGGCCGTCGATCTCCGCCAGCAGGACCGACACGCCCTCGGTGCGGGCGGTGGGCACGTTCTTGCCGACGTAGTCCGCGCGGATCGGCAGCTCACGGTGACCTCGGTCGACGAGCACCGCCAGCTGCACCGCGCGGGGGCGGCCGTGATCACGGAGGGCATCGAGCGCGGCCCGGATCGTGCGGCCGGAGAACAGGACGTCGTCGACCAGGATCACCACCCGGTCGTCGATCCCGCCGGGCGGCAGCTGCGTCTGCTCGAGCGCGCGGGGCGGGCGGCGGCGCAGGTCGTCCCGGTAGAGGGTGACGTCGAGGGCGCCGGTCGGCGGGCGTACTCCGGAGAACTCGCCGATCTTGCCGGCGAGGCGGGTCGCGAGGGGGGTGCCGCGGGTGGGAATTCCCAGCAACACGGGCGGGGTAGTGCTTTCCGCACCGTTCGCGGTCTTTTCGATGACCTGATGGGCCATTCGGGCGATCGTGCGCGCGACGTCGCCGGCCGTCAGGAGCTCGCGCTCCCCGGCCGAACCAGCCGCGTCACGGGGTCGTGACGACACTGCGGACTCCTTCCCCGCCTCACCGGACGGGTCCTTAAAGGACGTCTGTTCCCCTGCTGGTCGGGGCTTTCGCACCGACAGTAGCAGGCACTTTGCTCAGCCTTACGGGTGGTGTGGCGTGATTCGCGACAAGCTGCTGCTTGACCTGGTGACAACAATGCGTAACCATTACTCTGAGTATTCGACTCTCAGAGTCCCCTGGACCGGTCACCTCGACCGGGAAGGGGGTGAAGAACGGAGAACGACCAGATGGGCGATTACGCCAAGGCGCTCGGGGCCAAGCTCCGCGGGATCCGCCAGCAGCAGGGCCTGTCCCTGCACGGGGTCGAGCAGAAGTCCGGTGGGCGCTGGAAGGCCGTCGTCGTCGGCTCGTACGAGCGTGGCGACCGTGCCGTCACCGTGCAGAAGCTGGCCGAGCTGGCCGACTTCTACGGCGTACCGGTGGTCGAGCTGCTGCCCGAGGGCCGGGTCCCGTCCGGCGCGGAGCCCGCAACCAAGATCGTGATCAACCTGGAGCGCCTGCAGCAGCTGCCGGCGGAGAAGGTCGGCCCGCTGGCGCGCTACGCGGCCACCATCCAGAGCCAGCGCGGCGACTACAACGGCAAGGTGCTCTCGATCCGGACCGAGGACCTGCGGTCCCTGGCGATCATCTACGACATGACGCCGGGCGAGCTGACCGAGCAGCTCATCGACTGGGGTGTCCTGCCGCCCGAGGCCCGTCCCGCCAAAGAAGACTGATCCACTGTGTGCTGCCGACGCAGTGAGCGTTCCCCGGTGGGGCACCGGAGACGCTCACTGAGCCGTCGGGGGGCATCAGCACACCAGTGTTCTTCCGTCAGAGCACCGCGCGCAGGCGGTCGGCGATCGTGCCGATCCGGCCCAGCACGCCGTTGACGAAGCGCGGCGAGTCGTCCGTGGACAGTTCCTTCGCCAGGCCGACGGCCTCGTCGATCGCGACCGGGTCCGGCACGTCCTCGGCCCAGAGCAGCTCGAAGACCCCGACCCGCAGCACCGCGAGGTCGACCTTCGGCATCCGCTCCACGGTCCAGCCCTGCGCGTGCTCGGCCAGCAGCTCGTCGATCTGCGCGCGCCGGGCGGTGACGCCCTCGACCAGGCTGATCGTGTAGTCCCCGATCGGGTCGACCTCGGTCGCGCCGACGCGGTCGGCCAGCAGCGTCACCGGATCGGTGTCGCGCTGCGCGGCCTCGTAGAGCATTTCCACGGCACGGCGGCGCGCCTGCCTGCGGCTGATCGCGCCGCCGCGGTTCGGGTGGGGCTTCGACGTCGGCATCAGCTGGAGACGCGGCCCAGGTAACGGCCGTCGCGGGTGTCGACCTTGATCTTCTCGCCGGTGGACAGGAACAGCGGGACCTGGATCTCCGCGCCGGTCTCCAGCGTCGCCGGCTTGGTGCCGCCGGTGGAGCGGTCGCCCTGCAGGCCCGGGTCGGTGTGCTGGATCAGGATCTCGACCGAGGTCGGGAGCTCGATGTAGAGCGCCTCGTTCTCGTGCACCGCGACCTGGACCTCGGTGTTCTCCAGCATGTAGTTGGCGTTGTCGCCGACGACCGCGGGCAGCACGGTGATCTGGTCGTAGGTGTCGCCGTCCATGAACACGAAGTCCTGGCCGTCCTTGTACAGGTAGGTCATGTTCCGGCGGTCCACCGTGGCCGTCTCGACCTTCGTGCCCGCGTTGAACGTCTTGTCGACCACCTTGCCGGTGAGCACGTGCTTGAGCGTCGTGCGCACGAAGGCACCGCCCTTGCCCGGCTTCACGTGCTGGAACGCGGTGACGGTCCACAGCTGGCCCTCGAGGTTGAGGACGAGCCCGTTCTTCAGGTCGTTGGTCGTGGCCACGAGCTTGCAGTCTCCTGTGTCGATCTTCGGGTCGATCTTCGGTTCGGGGCCGCCGTCAGACGACCACGAGGTTCTTGGTGCTCAGGGTGAGGAGTTCGGGTTCCCCAGCCCGCACGACGAGCGTGTCCTCGATGCGCACGCCACCGCGCCCCGCGAGGTAGACGCCGGGTTCGACGGTGACCGCCATACCGGCGGACAGTGTACCGACGCCCGTGGCGGCGAGACTGGGCGCCTCGTGGATCTGCAGGCCGACGCCGTGTCCGAGGCCGTGCGCGAAGTGCTCGCGGTGACCCGCGTCCGCGATCACCTTCCGCGCCGCGGCGTCCACTTCGGACACCTCGGCGCCCGGCGCGACGGCGGCGGCCCCGGCCGCCTGCGCGGTGTGCACGAGGTCGTAGACCTCCCGCTGCCAGTCCGCGGGCTCGCCGAGGACGAAGGTGCGGGTCATGTCCGAGTGGTAGCCGTCGACGGTGGCGCCGAAGTCCAGCTTCAGGAAGTCGCCGCGCTTCAGCTCGGCGTGGGTGGGCCGGTGGTGCGGGATGGCCGAGTGCGCGCCGGTGGCCACGATCGAGGCGAAGCTCGGCCCGGTCGAGCCGTGCTCCAGCATCCGGTTCTCCAGGTCGCGGGCCACGTCCAGCTCGGTCCGCCCGGGCCGCAGGCCGCCGGTGGCCACCAGGTCGTCGAGCGCGCGATCGGCCGCGGCGCACGCCTGCCGCAGCGCCTCGACCTCGGCTTCGTCCTTGACCAGCCGCAGCCGCTCGACCAGGCCGGGGGTCCTCGTCAGCTCGACGTGCTTCCGGAGGTCTTCGTACTCTTCGACGCTCACGTGCTGGCTCTCGAAGCCGACCTTCCAGTCCTTGGCGACGCCCTTGACGAGCGCGGCGGCACTGGCCCGGTCGACGACCGTCTCGAGGTCGGGCACCTCGGCGGCGGCCTGGGTGGTGTAGCGGCCGTCGGTGCAGAAGAGCGTCTTGCCGTCGCCGCCCGCGTACAGCAGCACGGCGGCGTTCGAGCCGGTGAACCCGGTGAGGTAGCGGATGTTCAGCAGGTCGGTGACCAGCAGCGCGTCGAGGCCCGCGTCGGTGAGCGAGTCCCGCAGCGCCGCGCGGCGGCGTCCATGGGTTTCAGGCACTTCCCCACCCTAGTGGGGGCGGGGTGGGACCTTCGTCGGTTCCGTCCCCGGCCTCGCGCCGGCCGCTAAGCGACTCGCCAGTAGGCGGCCTAGAATCCGCAGGATGAGTGCCTGGGTGTTGCGCGGACTCGGGATGGCGGTGCTGCACGGCGCGGCCATCACCCTGCTGGCCAAGTACGCGGTCTACCACCCCACGGACCAGACGCTGGTCATCTCGATCGCCCTCGCCGTGCTCGTCGGGGCCGCCGCGCTGTGGAGCGCGCTGGACGCCTGGCGCGACCTGCCCGAGCGCGGCAAGGTCTGGTTCATCTCGGCGCTGATCGCGGGACCGGTCGCCGGGATCCTGTACGTCATCGGCCGCGCGGTGTTCGTGGACCAGACGGGCGTTTCCGAACTGGGCGGCGCACTGACGGGCGGTGCCGCGTTCTCGGCGTTGCTGGTGCTGATCCCGGCCGGGCTGGGGTTGTTCGTCGGCGCCCGCATCGGCGGCCGCACGCAGCCTGAGGACGCCGAGTCCGACGCGGCCGAGCCCGCTGCCGCCTCCCGCCGCGTTCGGTCCGGCCGCGCTGGATCCGCCGATGCCGAACCGGTCGCCGCTCGCTCCGGGCGCCCGCGGCCCTCCGAACCCGGCAGTACACAGACCGGCCAGTCCGCCGACGCTCCCCGCCGCCCACGGCCCGGCCGCGGTCGACTCGGCGACGCGGAAGCCGAGACCACGCAATTCAGCCGTGTCCCAGCCGATTCCGCCGAGTCCGGCAGTGCGCCTCGCCTCTCTCGGCTCAGCCGGGGCAGCCGTGGCGAGGCCGGCACCGCCGAGTCCGATGTTGCCGAATCCGCTGGTGCTCAAGCCGGGCGGCCCAGCCGCGGCCGCCCCGGCGAGGCAGACGCCAGCACCGCTGAATCCGGCGTGGCCGAATCCGCCGGTGCTCAAGCCGGGCGCCCACGGCCCGGCCGCGCTCGGTCCGGCACTGACGAGCCCGCCGGCACTCCGCCCGGCGCGGCCGAGTCCGCGAGTACTCAGGCCGTCAGCATTCGGCCCGGCATTGCCGAGTCCGTCGGTGCCCAGGGCTCGCGGCCCACCCGAGGACGTCCCGGTGAGGCCAGCACCACCGAACCCGGCACCGCCGAGTCCGCCGATGCTCAGCCCGGGCGGCCCCGTCCCGGGAGGGCCCGGCTCGGCCGTCCGCAACCCGGCGTCGCGCCGTCTCCCCGGGTTCAGCCGCCGAGTGAGGGGCCCGGCGCGTAGCCGTCCCACTGCGCCGTCGTGACGGTGTGCGGTGGTGAGCCGTTGTTCAGCGCCACGCCGCCGTCCGGTACCCGCCACAGGCGGTGGTCGTCGAGGACCAGCGCGAACCCGCGTCCCGGTGTCTGCACCGCTTCGGCGCCCGAGCCGAGCCGCGCCGCGACCGGCAGCACCGCCACCGCGGGCGGCGCCTTGTCCAGCAGCTCGCCGGCCAGCGAAAGCGCCACCACGCGCCGGTCGACCCGCACCCGCTTGCCGGCCCGGACCAGGTCCATCGTCCGTTCCGGGGACGGCATGGTGACGCCGTCGAACGTCGCGGCCACCCGGCCGGGGTTCCCGCAGGCCTGGCTGCCGAGCAGGTCGAGGCCGTAGTGCCGCAGGCCGGTCGGCGCGGCCGCCCCGCCGATCGCGGTGGCGCGCACGACGTCGAACGGCACCCGGTCGCACGGGTCGGCCGTCGACAACGGCGCGTGACCGTCCGAGCGGCGGACCAGGCCCGGCCCTTCCTTCCACGGCCCGGCGATCACGACCGGCTGGAACGGGTGCTCGGTGAAGTCGGCCGTCCAGAACGTGAGCGTGGTGCCGTCGTCGGTCTCGTGCGCGATGACCCACGCGTCGAGCGCGCCGGCCCACATCAGGTCCGCGCTGAAGCCGTCGACCACCGAGCGCGTGCGCGGGGTGGCGGTCGACGCCACCGGCACGAACCCGCCGACGTCGAGCGCCTGCACCCCGGCGGCGAACGCCGGGTCGTGCGAGCGGAGCACGAACTGCCCGGCGCCGTTCCAGCCCGCCGCGCGGCCGGTGGTGTCGGTGAACATCAAGTAGAACCAGCCGTCGAGGTAGACGGCCGAGGGCTGGCCGGCGCCGTAGACGTTGGCGCGGTGCACGTCGTGCGACGGCCCGAGGATCGGCTTCCCGCCGGCCGCGCGGGTCCAGTGGACGCCGTCGGGGCTGGTCGCGAGCCCGACGGCGTTGCCAAGCGCGTGGTCGCCCGCCGCGCCGGTGTAGTAGAGGTAGTACGTCGAGCCGACGCGCAGCACCGACGGGTCGCAGGTGTGCATGCCGTCGAAGTTCCCGGGCGCGCCGGAGAAGACGGCGGCCGGGATGCCGCCGCCGGGCCCGGTGAACGGGCCGTCCATGGACTGCGCCTGGGCGTAGAGGATGTCGTCGCCGGGCGGGCCGGCGCCGCCGTACTGGCTGCACCACCACATCCGAGTCTGCCCGCGGTCGAGCATCACGGTGGGCCCGTAGTTGTAGACGGCATCCGCGCCCCCGGCGGCGATCACACCGCCACTCTGCCGGGGGTCACCCGAAGCGAGCTTGACATCGGTGGGCCGAGACGGGTCGGTGGTCTGCCCCCCCGCGATGGCGGGCTTGTCCCCGGCGGCTTGAGGCTGGGCGTAACCCTCGGTACAGCCCGCGAGCAGGAGCCCGGCCAGCACGCCGGCGAGAAGGGCACGAGCGGGTCGCCGACCCCCACGACGAAACGGGCTCACGACGCCGAAGTGTAGCGAGACTCAACCCACCCGAGTGAGGACACTCCCTGTCGACGGTCCCCCGATCGCGGTCGGTTGACGCTTGAAGATCGTTCGTCACAAGCCTCTCGCCAGCGGTTTTCGATCACCGGTCCGCGGACGGTCGCCGGTCCGGCCAGGTCACGACGCTCGATCGGCGGCCCCATCAACCGGACCGGCCTCGCCGAGGTGCGACGCCCTTTGGCAGACCATCTTGTCCTCGGGCTCGATGGGCGGGCATTCGCCACCTGCCCCAGCGGAGTCATGCACCGGGCAGACGGCTGTCCCGTCCGGAGGGCCAGGTCGATTCCCTCGGCCGGTGGCCTTCAATCGCCTGCTCGGCCGGGCCACCATCTTGGCGGGCGGGTTAGCCATCTTGCCGTCCACGGCGCCCGGCCGCCTGCGGCGCCTGGCCGACAGAGCCACTCCCCTGGCCCGCAGCCGTCGCCGCCCAAGTCACTTCTCCTGGCCGGCGGCTTTCGTCCCTGTCGCCGCCGACCCACTTCCTCGGCCAGCGGCATCCGTCGCCAACCCGCGCCACTACCTCGGCCGACGACCTTCATCGCCTGCCGGAGCCGCGCCACTACCTCGACCGACGGCATCCGTCGCCAACGAGAGCTATTTCCTCTGTTCGCGCTGAACCCGGCCGCCCACGCTTGCGGCCCGCGCGCCGCTGCAAGCCGCCCGCCGCTCTTGACCAGCGGCCTTCATCGCCTGCCGGAGCCGCGCCATTTGCCTTGACCGGCGGACTTGCCACCTTGCCGACCACGGCGCCCTGGCCGCCTGCGGCACCTGGCCGAACGAGCAACTCCCCTGCCCGGCGGCCGTCGCCGGCACAGGTCACTTCCCTTGGCCGGCAGCTTTCGTCGCCTGCCGCCGGGCCGCTTCCCTTAGGCGGTGGGGGTTTGCCATCTGACCGCGCGCGACACCCGGCCGCCGGGTGGCTGGGTCAGTTTCGTTTGGGTGGTGGGCCTTCGATCGCGACCAGTTCGACCTCGAAACCGGCGTTGTTCTCCAGGTAGGCCGCGTAGTGGGCGTCGCCGCCCGCGTGTGGGTAGCGGTCCTCGAACAGCGGGCTCCAGCCGTGGTCGGGCGCGCGGGCCGCCAGGTCGTCTACCTGCTTGCGGGTGTCCACGTGCAGTGCCAGGTGGTTCAAGCCGGGGCGGGTGCGCTCGTGGTTCGGCGCGCTCATGGCGGGTGATGCCTCGACCACCAGGTAGGTGGCACCCAGGCGCCAGCTGACTCCGGCGGGCCAGCGCTGGAACTCGCGCCAGCCCAGTTCGGCCAGCAGCCAGCCCCAGCTCCGCTCGGCCGCCGCGAGGTCCGGTACCCACAGTTCGATGTGGTGCGGGCGCCCGTGGGTGGCGGGCAGCGCGACCAGCACGCGGTGCAGGTCGCCGTAGTGGACGCCGCTGCCGACGTCGAGGAAACCCAAGCGCCCGGCCACTTTCCGGCTCGCCGCGTTGTTCTCGTGCACCAGCGCCCAGACCGCGGGCAGGCCGAGGCCGTCGAGCCCGTGGTCCAGCACCGCGCGGGCGGCCTCGGACGCGAGGCCCTGTCCGGCGTGCGCGCTCGCGACGTAGTAGCCCAGCTCGGGCACGCCGCCCGGCAGTTCGGACGACGGGCGCAGGTGCGCGACGCCGATGACCTCGCCGTCGCGCTCGATCACCCAGTGGCCTTGGCCGGCCGGGCCGTCGTAGGCCAAGCGGCGGTCCACCATGCCGCTCGCCGCGGCCGGGTCGGAGAAGTCCGCGGCGAAGTAGCGGCTCATCTCCGGGTCGGAGAACACCTTCACGACGCTCTCGCGGTCGGCTTCGACCAGCGGCCGCAGGGTGAGCCGCGCGGTGGTCAGCGTCGGCAAGCTCATGCCGGGTGGGCGGCGAGCCAGCGCAACGCCAACGGGTAGCCGTCGACGCCGAGGCCCGCGATCACCGCCGTCGCGATGTCCGACAGCACGCTGTGGTGCCGGAACTCCTCGCGCTTGTGGACGTTCGAGATGTGCAGCTCGATCAGCGGCGCGGACAGCTGGGCGGCGGCGTCGCGCACCGCGATCGAGTAGTGCGTCCAAGCGCCGGCGTTGAGGACCACCGGGTTGCCGCCGTCGGCGGCTTCGTGCAGCCAGCCGACCAGTTCGCCTTCGTGGTCGGTCTGCCGGACCTCGACCTCGATCCCGAGTTCCTCGCCGGCTTTCACGCACAGCGCGGCGAGGTCGTCGTGGGTGGTCGAGCCGTAGACCGACGGCTCGCGCTTGCCCAGCCGCCCCAGGTTGGGGCCGTTGAACACGAACGCCTTCACAGCAGCACACTCCCGCCGTTCTTCGGAGCGTCGGCGGCGATCGACGAGTACGCGGCCGCGAGCAGTGAAGGATCCGGGCCCTCGAGCCTTCCGGGTTTGCCGAGGCCGTCGAGGACGACGAACCGCAGCACGCCGGAGCGGGTTTTCTTGTCGCCCTTCATGGTTTCCAGCAGCTGGGACAGCGCGTCGGCGTCGTACGTCGTCGGCAGCCCGAGCAGCTTCAGGACGGCCGCGTGCCGCTCCGCCGTGGCGTCGTCGAGCCGCCCGGCCAGCCGGGCCAGCTCGGCGGCGAACACCAGGCCGACGCTCACCGCGGCGCCGTGGCGCCACCGGTACCGCTCGCGGCGTTCGATGGCGTGACCGAGCGTGTGGCCGTAGTTGAGGATCTCGCGCAGGTCGGACTCGCGCAGGTCGGCGGCCACGACGTCGGCCTTGACCTGGATGGACCGGCGGACCAGCTCGGCCAGCACGTCGCCCGTCGCGTCGAGCGCCGCTGCCGGGTCGGCCTCGATCAGCTCGAGGATCCGCGGGTCGGCGATGAAGCCGGTCTTGACGACCTCCGCCATCCCGGCGACCAGCTCGTTCGGCGGCAGCGTCTCCAGCGTCGCCAGGTCGACGAACACCGCGCTCGGCTCGTGGAACACCCCGACGAGGTTCTTGCCGGCCTCGGTGTTGATACCGGTCTTGCCGCCGACGGCGGCGTCGACCATGCCCAGCAGCGTCGTCGGCACGTTGACCAGCCGGACGCCGCGCATCCAGGTGCCCGCGACGAACCCGGCGAGGTCGGTGACCGCGCCGCCGCCGAGGCCGACGACGACACCGCGCCGGTCCAGCCCCATCCGGCCGAGCACCTCCCAGCAGAAGCTCGCGACGGTGAGGGCCTTGCCGTCCTCGGCGTCCGGGATCTCCACGCGGTGCGCGTCGAGGCCGGCCGCGACCAGCTCCTCGCGGATGGCCTCGGCGGTGGTGGTCAGCGTCGGCGGGTGGATCAGCGCGATCTTGGAGGCGTCGGCCAGCTGCGCGGTGAGCTCGCCGAGCAGGCCGCGCCCGACCACGACGTCGTAGGGGCGGGCGGTGGCGACGGTGATGCGCACCGGTTCGGACACGGGTGACTCACTCCTTGGCTTCGGCGGGGACGACGAGCCCCGCGGCGAGGTCCGCGACGATCTCGGCGGGGGTCCGGTCGTCGGTGACGACCTCGACGGTGGCGACCTCGCGGTAGACCGGCACGCGCTCGTCGAGCAGTTTCTTGAACGTGGCGCGGGGGTTCACCCCGGCCAGCAGCGGCCGCGCGCTCGACAGCCCGGTGCGCTGCACCCCGGCGGCGAGGCCGACGTTGAGGAACACGACGGTGTGCGCGGCCAGCCGGGCGCGGGTGCCCGGGGTGAGTGGCGCGCCGCCGCCGAGCGAGAGCACTCCGCTGTGCTCCGCCAGTGCGGTGGTGACCGCTTCCTCTTCCAGCGCACGGAAAGCGGCTTCGCCGTCTTCGGCGAAGATGTCGGAGATGCTGCGCCCGGTGCGGGCGACGATGTCGGCGTCACTGTCGCGGAAGACCAGGCCGAGCGTCTCCGCCAGCAGCGGCCCGACGGTGCTCTTGCCCGAGCCCGGCGGACCGACGATGACCGCGCGCGGGCTCACCAGCGCTCCTCGAGGGCCTTCAGGTACGCCTCGGCGTTGCGCTTGCTCTCGATCAGCGAGTCGCCGCCGAACTTCTCCAGCGCGGCGTCCGCGAGGATCAGCGCCACCACGGACTCCAGCACGACCCCGGCGCGCGGCACCGCGCAGACGTCGGAGCGCTGGTGGATGGCGACCGCGGGCTCACCCGTCCGGACGTCCACAGTGGACAGTGCCTTGGGGACGGTCGAGATCGGCTTCATCGCGACGCGCACGCGCAGCGGCTCGCCGTTGGTGATGCCGCCCTCCAGACCGCCCGCGCGGTTGGACCGGCGGGTGACGCCGACCGGGCCGGAGCCGCGGTCGATCTCGTCGTGCGCCTGGCTGCCCCAGCGGCGGGCGGTGGTGAAGCCGTCGCCGACCTCGACGCCCTTCATCGCCTGGACGCCCATCAGCGCGCCGGCCAGCCGCGCGTCGAGCCGGCGGTCCCAGTGGACGTGCGAGCCGAGGCCCGGCGGCAGGCCGTAGGCGATGACCTCGATCACGCCGCCGACGGTGTCGCCCGCCTTCCGCACGGCGTCGACCTCGGCGACCATCGCGTCGGTGCCTTCCTGGCTGAAGGCGCGCACCGGGCTCTCGTCGATGGCGGGCAGGTCCGCGGCGACCGGCAGCGGGCCTTCGGGCGCGTCCGCGCCGCCGATGGACACGACGTGGCTGAGGATCTCGACGCCCAGCAGCTGCCGCAGGTAGTTCCGCGCGACGGTGCCCAGCGCGGTGCGCGACGCGGTCTCCCGCGCGCTCGCCCGCTCCAGGACCGGGCGCGCCTCGTCGAAGCCGTACTTCTGCATGCCCGGCAGGTCCGCGTGGCCCGGCCGCGGCCGGGTGAGCGGTTCGTTGCGGGCGAGGCCTTCGAGGATCTCCGGGTCGACCGGGTCGGCCGCCATGACCTGTTCCCACTTGGGCCACTCGGCGTTCTCGATCTGCACGGCGATCGGGCCGCCCTGGGTGCGCCCGTGGCGGACGCCGCCGAGGAAGGCGATGTGGTCGGTCTCGAAGCCCATCCGCGGGCTGCGCCCGAACCCGAGCCGGCGGCGGGCCAGCTGCCCGGTGACGTCGGCGGTGGTGACCTCCACCCCGGCGGGCATGCCTTCGAGCACGGCGGCCAGCGCGGGTCCGTGCGATTCACCTGCGGTGATCCAGCGCAACATGTCCTCAATCCTGTCACGGGCGCCGAGGGGACCGGAGCAGCGCCCCGGCCCCTCCCGCAGAGACAGCAGGAAGGGACAAGCGCACACATCCGGACGGCGGATGGCCACTCCGCCGAAGGGTTGCCGCGGCGGGTGCGGGACGGGCTGCGCGAGCCCCGGCGGCGAGGGCGCGCGGAGTCACGCCGCGGGTGCGGAGGGCGGGACACGGCCCTCGATCGGACAGCCGCTATTGCGAGCCTGAGCCGGGCAGCCGCCGACCATGGTGAGCCGGCCGGACACAGGTGGCGCGACTCCGTCACAACGCGAGCGGGAACAGCACACACAGCCACGCCGCGGCGAGGAGGGCCGGGCCGTGCGGGACGCGGTCCTTCCGGCTGACAGCCGCAATGGCGAGGGTGATCAGCGCGGCCGCGAGCGTCGCCAGGATCAGGGCGGGCCAGCCCGCCGCGCCCAGGACGGCGCCCAAGCTGCCGGACAGTTTCACGTCGCCCGCGCCGAGTCCGGCCGGGGCGAGGTGGTGGATCGCCGCGTGTGCGCCGCCGAACAGGAGTGCGCCCGCCGCCGCTCGGATGGCGAGCGACGGTCCGCCGCCGCCCAGGGCGGCCGCGCCGATCGCGGCGCCGAAGAGGGGGTACGCGGGCAGGGTCAGCACGTCGGGCAACCGGAGGTGGCGCAGGTCGGCGAGGGTCAGCGGGACCGCGAAGACGGTCAGCAGTGCCGGGACCGGGAGCCACCAGCCGGGCCAGCCACCGGTCAGCCAGCGGACGGCGACGGCCGTGGCGCCGAGGGTGGTCAGACCGGCGGCGGTGGCGACCGGGATCGGGGCGGCCGCGCGCCTCAGGGCCCAAGCCGCGATCGGCACGGAGATTGCGGTGGCTGCGACGAGGAAGAAGATCACCTCACCAGCCTGCTGCGGGCGAGTTGACCAGGGCAAATGCCGGGCGTCACGAACGGTCCGTTCGCGACGTTCCGGCGTTGGTTTCACTCCTGTGGGCGACAGGCCGACACGGGCACCGCATGGTGGGCGAGCGGGAGCGGAGGGTGGCTCATCCGGGACCCCCTGCGTCCCGGATGAGCCACCGAGGCCTCACGAGCTCACAAACTCAGCCGCAGCAACGCTCGTCCGCTTCCACCGCGGACTTCCAGCGCAGCCATGTCCGGGGTCTTCAACGCCGTGCCCACCACGATGCGGGCCGTGTTGTCCGGCAGGGCCTTCCACGTTGCCAGCTGCGTCTCCTTGCCGTCGCGGCCTATTGCCACCAAGGCGTAGTCGCCGCCGCTGCGGCCGCCCGTGTAGCTGCATGACATGTCGACTTCGGTGCCCCACTCGTGGACGCCCAGGCGCGCGTCGGCGCGGACCGGGAACTGCCCCAGGGCCGTCAGTGCCAGCGGCTGCGGATCCAAGGCCGGAGCGGCGGGCGCGGGTAACGCCGCCACCACTCCCAGCGCCACGCACGCCGCCACCGCCACCGCGGCCGACACCGACGTCACCGCGTTGCGGATCCGGCGGCCGCGGCGCACCCGCTTCAGCACCGACGACAGCAGGTCCGGCGGTGGCGGACCAGCGTCCGCTACCGCGCTGACCTGCGGTGGGCCGCTCTGGGCCAACAGCCCCGGCAGGCCCGCCAGCTCACGCACCGCGGCGGCACAGCGCTCGCAGCCGCGCAGGTGCTGCTCGAAGCGCTGGCGGTCCTCGGGGGACAGCGCCCCGAGCACGTACGCGGCGTCGAACGACGCGAACGGGTCTTCACTCACTGGGTCACCCCCCTCTCCTCGAGCACCAGGCGCAGCGCGCGCAACGCGTAGTGCGTGCGCGACTTGACCGTCCCCTCGGCCACCCCCAGCCGCACCGCCGCGTCCGCGACCGAATACCCCTGGAAGTAGCACAGCACCAGCACCTCGCGGTGCCGTTCCGAGAGCTCCGCGAGCGCCTCGGCGACCAGCCAGCCCTGCACGGCGCGGTCGGTGCCGTCCGCGACGGCCCGCTCCGGCGGCTGGTCGGTCATCACCTCCGAGCGCGCCGACGCCGAGCGCCAGCCGTCGATGGCGATCCGCCGGGCGACCGTGAACAGCCACGCCCGCGCCGAGCCCTGGGACTGGTCCAGCACCGTCGTCGACCGCCAGGCCCGCAGCAGCGTCTCCTGGACGACGTCCTCGGCGCGGATCCGGTCCCCGGAGGTCAGGTGGAGCGCGTACGACCACAGCGCGGCCGCGTGCTCCTCGTGCAGCGCGCGCATCAGCGCGTCCTCCGCGACTTCGCCCACGGGGTCAGACCGCGACTTTGCGCCGGTCCTTCACGACCATCAGCGCCAGCCCGCCGATGATGCAGATCACCTCGGTGATCACGCCCCAGTACTCCGGCTGGCTGTTGAACTGGTCGTGGTTGCCGGCGAAGCCGACCGTCGCGGCCAGCACGTACGCACCGAGCGTCAGCGCCCCGAAACCGAACGCGCCCAGCGCGGGCAGCCAGTGCCGCCAGGCCAGCACGGCGATCGCGAGCACCAGCCCGGCGATCGCGTCCAGCAGGAACAGCGGGCCGACGATGCCCGGGTAGTCCTCCGTCCACAGCACGTAGTGCACACCCGCCGAACCCAGCAGCGCCACCGCCGTGACGATCCGCAGAACCCAACCCACCATGATCGTTCCTCCGCTCCACACCCACTCGGGTAATACACGGAACAGGGGGCGTTCCGGTTCACCCGCCCCGGTGGGAATTGAACCGAAGCGATGTCGATCTCGTTTAAGAGGCATGACTGCCGAACTGCACTCCCGCCGCACCGTCCTCACCACCGGTGCCACAGTCGCCGGTGTCGCCGTGGGCGCCGTCGCGCTTTCCGCCTGCGGATCCTCGGACGACTCGAAGCCGGGAACCGCCCAGGCGCCCATCGCCGCAGGTACCCCGCTCGTGGCGCTCGCCGACGTCCCGGTCGGCCAGGCCAAAGCGGCCAAGGCGCCGGACGGCTCCGACGTGATCGTGGCCCGCACTTCGGACTCGGCCGTCGCCGCGTTCAGCGCGATCTGCACGCACCAGGGCTGCACGGTCGCGCCGAAGGGCGCCGACCTGGTCTGCCCGTGCCACGGCTCGGTGTTCAACGCCCTCACCGGCGAGGTCAAGCAGGGACCGGCCAACAAGCCGCTGCCGGCCGTCGCGGTGAAGGTCGAGAACGGGAAGGTCGTCACCGGCTGACGGGCCGGGAGACAGCGAAGGGCCCTTGTGGACGGTGATCGTCCACAAGGGCCCTTCGTGTGTGACAAAAGCGACTCAGGCGTCCCAAGCGAACAGGCGCTCGCCCGCCGTGACGTCGCGGTCGCCGTCCAAACCGGACAGCACCTCCGCGCCGGCGTCCAGCGCGACGACGGGCACGATCGCCGAGTAGCCCGCCGCGGTCACCGCCTCCGGGTCCCAGCTGACGATCGGCTGCCCGGCCCGCACCTGCTCGTCCTTGACGACGTGCAGCGTGAAGCCCTCGCCCTTCTCCTTCACCGTGTCGATCCCCAGGTGCACGAGCACGGCCTGGCCGTCGTCGGTCTGGACGACGAAGGCGTGCGGGTGCAGCGTCTTGATCGTGCCGTCGACCGGCGAAACCGCGTCCGCACGGCCACCCGTCGGCTGGACGGCGATGCCCGGACCCACCATGGCCTGCGCGAACACCGGGTCCGGGACCTCGGTGATCGCCACCACGTGCCCGGCGACCGGGCTGAGGATCTCCAGGCTCACAGCAGGTCCTCGATGTCGCTGGCGATCGTGTCCGCCTCCGGCCCGACGATCACCTGCAGCGCCGTGCTCCCCATCTTGACGACGCCCATCGCGCCGGCCTTCTTCAGGGCCGCCTCGTCGACGAGGCCCATGTCCTCGACCTCGCACCGCAGCCGTGTGATGCAGCCCTCGACCTCGGTGAGATTGCCCGCGCCGCCGAGTGCCGCGAGGATCTTTTCCGGCCTGTCATCCGCCATCGCGGTCTCCTTGTTCACTGTTTGTTCCCAACCTGACGCGAACCGCGTGTCCACCTGTACTACGCCGTTCGTCGGCATGCACGCCGCCGCGGGCCACGAACGGATAACGGTGGGTTGACACCCGTCCGCGCGGCGGAGCATCCTGCCCCATCAGATCATTGGTCTAGACCGGAACGTACCAATGTTCCGGACCGGACGCGAGCACCGGTCCCCGGGGACCGAGAACGAGGAGGGTGACGCCGATGAGCGCGGCCGCGCACGTCCCGCCACCCGACCGGGTCGTCAACGGGCCCACGCCCAAGCACGCCCAGCTGCGGGAGATCCTCCGCCGCACGGTGGAGCGCGAGCTCCCGCCGGGCGCGCCGATCCCGTCGGAACGCGAGCTGGCGCAGCGCTACGGCGTGTCGCGGCTCACGGTCCGGTCGGCGATCGGCAAGCTGGTCGAGGAGGGCCTGCTCGCCCGGGTCCGCGGCAAGGGCACCTTCACCGCGGCCCGGCGGATGGAACTGCAGCTCTACCTGATGTCGTTCACCGACGACATGCGGCGGCGGGGGCTGACCCCGACGACCGAGGTGGTCTCCGCGGCCACCGAGGTCCCACCCACCGCCTCCGCGCACGCCCTCGGCCTGGCCGAGGGCTCCACCGCACACCACCTCGTGCGGTTGCGCCACGCCGACGGCGTACCCCTCGCCGTCGAACGCGGCTGGTACCACGCGGGCCGGGCTCCCGGCCTGCTCGAGCTCGACCTGACCCAGTCGCTCTACGCGCAGCTGGCCG
Source organism: Amycolatopsis sp. WQ 127309 (assembly GCF_023023025.1). Lineage (NCBI taxonomy): Bacteria > Bacillati > Actinomycetota > Actinomycetes > Pseudonocardiales > Pseudonocardiaceae > Amycolatopsis > Amycolatopsis sp. WQ 127309. The sequence goes on along the minus strand of NZ_CP095481.1, from coordinate 5,690,765 downwards.
AGACGTACGACGTGCGTCCCGACCAGGCGTGGCAGACGGTCTGGGCCGAAGGAGCGGACCGCGAGACGGCCCGGCTGCTCGGCATGCGCGCCGGCAGTCCCCTGCTCGTGTTCCGCCGGGTCTCCAGCGCGAACGGCGACCCGATCGAAGACATCACGTCCTGGTACCGGGGAGATCACTACCAGGTGACCATGCAGTTGGACCGGAACACCCCGGAATCCGGTACCCCACCCCACTATGGAGGTTCCTGATGAGCTCCACCACCGCGGAAGGGGCGACGAAGCGCAGCGGCAGCGGTCTTGCCGGTCTTCAGCGCTTCGGCCGTAGCCTCATGCTCCCGATCGCCGTGCTCCCGGCGGCAGGGATCCTGCTGCGTTTCGGGCAGGACGACATGCTCGGCAAGGACGGCCTGGGCTGGAACAAGGTCGCCTCGGTGCTGGGCGCCGCGGGTGGCACGCTGTTCAACTGGCTGCCCCTGCTGTTCGCGGTCGGCATCGCCGTCGGCTTCGCCCGCAAGGGTGACGGCTCGACCGCCGTCGCCGCCGTTGTCGGCTTCTTCGTCTTCAGCGCCGTCATCCAGGTGTTCGCCCCGCTGGCCGACCTCCCCGGTTACAAGGCCGGTGCGACCGAGCTCGCGCCGATCAAGTGGCCCTACTCCGTACTCGCCGGCGTCGTCGTCGGCATCGTGGCGGCGTTGCTGTGGCAGCGTTATCACCGCATCAAGCTGCCGGCCTACTTGGCGTTCTTCGGCGGCCGCCGGTTCGTCCCGATCATCACCGCGCTGGTCATGGTGATCCTCGGCGTGATCTTCGGTCTGGTCTTCCACTGGGTCGACCAGGGCATCCAGGCCGCCGGTGACGCGGTCACCGCTTCCCCGATCGTGGGTGGCGGCATCTACGGCGCGTTGAACCGGCTGCTCATCCCGGTCGGTCTACACCAGCTGCTCAACGTGCCGGTGTGGTTCATCTTCGACGGCGGCGACATCAACAACTTCGTCGCGGGCAAGCTGTCGGCGGGTGCCTTCACCACGGGCTTCTTCCCGATCTTCATGTTCGCGCTGCCCGCCGCGGCCCTCGCCATCTGGCAGACGGCCCGTCCGGCGCAGAAGAAGGTCGTCGGCGGTGTGATGATCGCCGGCGCGCTGACCTCGTTCCTCACCGGTGTCACCGAGCCGATCGAGTTCTCGTTCATGTTCGTGGCGTGGCCGCTGTACCTGTTCCACGCGGTCATGACCGGCACCTCGCTGGCCCTCACGAACGCGCTGGGCATCCACCAGAGCTTCAACTTCTCCGCCGGCGCGATCGACTACCTGCTCAACTTCAACGCCCCGGCCGCGCAGAAGCCGTGGCTGCTGATCCCGATCGGGCTCGTCTACGCGGTGATCTACTACGTGGTGTTCCGCTTCGTGATCACCAAGTGGAACCTGCGCACGCCGGGTCGCGAGGACGAAGCCGTCCAGGCCGACCTCGACGCGACGGCCGCGAAGTAAGATCGAGAACGACGTAACCCCGTAGCGAGAGGACGAACATGCCGGAGAAACGCGTCGCCGTCGCGAGCAAGGTGGGCCTGCACGCCAGGCCGGCCGCGCTGGTGGCGAAGGCGGCCGCGGCGCAGCCCGTCGCGGTGCAGATCGCCAAGGCCGGGGGAACCCCGGTGGCCGCCGGCAGCGTGCTCAACCTGATGACACTCGCCGCCGGATACGGTGACGAGGTCGTCATCAGCGCCGAGGGCGAGGGCGCCGAGGAGGCCGTGGAAGCGGTCGCCCAGCTGGTCGCCACCGACCTCGACGCCTGAGGAGACAACCACCGCGAAGGCCCCCGCACCGGTCCCCGACACCGGTGCGGGGGCCTTCGCGGCGTTTCGTAGGGTGGACGCATGGAAAGCGTGCGCCTGATCGACGAGTGGCCGGTGGACAACGCCGCGACGGCCGTGGTGACCGCAGACGGTACTGTCCGCGGCCGCCACGGCGACACCACGCGGAAGTTCCGGCTGGCCTCGGTCAGCAAGCCGCTGACCGCCTACGCGGCGCTGATCGCGATCGAAGAGGGCGTCGTCGAGCTCGACACCCCGGCCGGCCCCGAGGGCTCGACCGTGCGGCACCTGCTGTCCCACACCTCCGGGCTCGCGTTCGACGCGCACAAGGCGATGGCCGCGCCGGGCACCCGCCGGCTCTACTCCAACGCCGGTTTCGAGCAGCTGGCCGACGCGCTGGCCGAGCACTCCGGCATCCCGTTCGCGCGGTACCAGGCCGAAGCCCTGTTCGGGCCGCTCGGCATGACCGGCACCACCCTCGACGGCTCGCCCGCGTCCGGCGCGGAGTCCACTGTGGATGACCTGGTCGCGTTCGCCGCCGAGCTGCAGGCGCCGAAGCTGCTCGACCCGGCCACCGTGGCCGAAGCCACGAACGTCGTCTTCCCCGGCCTTTCCGGTGTGCTGCCCGGGTTCGGCCACCAGAAACCCAACGACTGGGGCCTCGGCTTCGAGATCCGCGACCACAAGAGCCCGCACTGGACCGGCGCGAACAGCTCGCCGCGGACCTTCGGGCACTTCGGGCAGTCGGGCACGTTCCTCTGGGTCGACCCGGACGCCGGGGCGGCCTGCGTCGCGCTGACCGACCGCGCCTTCGGGCCGTGGGCCGCCGACGTCTGGCCGCGCTACACCGACGCCGTGCTGGCGGACCTGGGCGCGTGAAACGGCTTCTCCTCGCGTCACTGCTCCTGCTCGCCGCCTGCAGCGCCCCCGAAGCCGCGCCGGCCCCGTCGTCGACGCCGCGATCGACGACGGCCGACGCTCCCCCGGCGCTCGGCACCAACGGCGCCGCGGTGCCCACGCTGCGCTGGACGCCGTGCCGCGGCGGCTTCCAGTGCACGCCCGCGGCCGTGCCGCTGAGCTACCGCGAGCCGAAGGGCCGGGCGATCACGCTCTCGGTGATCCGGCTCCCGGCGAGCGACCCGGCCCGGCGGATCGGCTCGCTGTTCTTCAACTTCGGCGGCCCGGGCACCGACGGCGTCGGCGAGCTGACGCGGTTCGCCGCGCGCTACCCCGACGAGCTGCGCGCCCGGTTCGACCTGGTGGGCTTCGACCCGCGCGGGATCGGCGGGTCGGCGCCGATCAGCTGTCCCGGCGCGGACCACCCGCCGGCGATCCCGTCGCCGCTGCGGCAGCCGGACGGCTTCTTCGCGGCCGGCGCGGCGCCCGGGAAGGCGTGCGCGGCCGGTTCCGGCGACCTGCTGAGCCACCTCTCGACGGCGAACGTGGCGCGGGACATGGACTTGCTGCGCCAAGCCGTCGGCGATCCGGCGCTGAACTTCTACGGCTACTCCTACGGCACCTACCTCGGCGGCACGTACGCGAACCTGTTCCCGGACAAGGTCCGGGCGATGACCCTCGACGGCACGCTCGACCTGGTCGCGAACGCCACCGGGAAACCGGGGCAGGAGCAGCAGCCGGTCGACGTCCGGGCCGACGTCGCCACCGCGCAGCAGCAGGAACTGGACCAGTTCTTCACGGTGTGCGCCGCGGCCGGGCCGAAGTGCGCGTTCTCCGGCGGCGACCCGAAGGCGAAGTTCGCGGGTGTCTTCGCCCACGCGTCGCGCGGGCCGGGCGTGTCCTCGCTGATGCGGACGATCGACAGCGCGTTGTACCAGTCCGGCCGGTGGAAACGCCTGGCGGAGACCCTTTCCGCGCTTCCGGCGGACTCCGGAGCCGCCGCGCCGGTGCTCGACCCGTACGTGCCGACGCACTCCCCGAGCTTCCTGGCCGTCCAGTGCGTCGACAGCGACAACCCCACGGCCCCGGCCGGCTACGCGGCGCTCGCGGCGAGCGAAAGCAAGCGGCAGCCGTACTTCGGGCTCGGCGCGGTGTTCTCGATGGCGCAGTGCGTCGACTGGCCCGCGCACGACGCCGACCGGTACACCGGCCCGTGGAACCGGGCGCGCAAGAACCCGGTGCTGGTGCTGAACAACCGGTTCGACCCGGCGACCCCGCTGCACAACGCCCAGGCGACGGCGGCCGAACTGGGCGACGGCCGGGTCCTGGTGGTCGACGGCTACGGCCACACGTCCCTGGACGTCCACAGCGCCTGCGCGACGGCGGCGGTGGTCCGGTACCTGGCGGACCTGGCCGTGCCGGCGGTGGGGACGAGCTGCGCCCCGGACACGGTGCCGTTCCCCTGACACCGCGGTCGTGAGCGGAAAACCGGGTTGGGACCCTGTTTCTCACTCACGACCCGGTTGTGCGCCGCGTTCAGCCGGATGGCCGCGCGGGGCAGGGTCCAACGGCCCTGCCCGGCGCGCGGGCCGGGTGGTGTCATCTAGGGGTGCGGGCCCGCCCGGGCCGGTGCGGGGACCTCGGGCCCCGGCGGGCCGCACGCCCTACTCCATGACGCGGATCGGGGAACCCGCCTGGTAGGCCGCGATGTCCTCGACCGCGTCGCCGTAGAAGATCTCGTAGACCTCCCGCGTGACGAAGCCGATGTGCGGCGTCAGCGTCGCGTTCTCGAGCGTCCTCAGTGGATGGTCCGCCGGGAACGGCTCGGTGTCGTAGACGTCGATCGCCGCGCGGATCGTCTTGCGCCCCAACGCGTCCAGCAACGCCGCCTCATCGACGATCGGGCCGCGCGAGGTGTTCACCAGCAGCGCCCCCGGCTTCATCGCCGCCAGTTCCTCGGCCCCGACCAGGCCGCGGCTGCGGTCGCTGAGCACGAGGTGGATCGACAGCACGTCCGAGCGGGCGAACAGGTCCTCTTTGGACACCGCGGTGACGCCGTGCGGCTCGGCCTTCTCCGGCGTCAGGTTCTGGCTCCAGGCGATGGTCTCCATCCCGAAGACCTGCCCGATCTTCGCCGCGCCCGCGCCGAGCCGGCCGAGGCCCAGCAGACCGAGCGTCTTGCCGTGCAGCATGGTGCCGACGCTCGTCTGCCAGCCGCCTTCGCGCATGGAGCGGAACTCCTGCGGCAGGTTCCGCGACGCCGCGAGGATCAGCGCCCACGTGTGCTCGGCCGTCGGCTCGCCGATGTACCCGGTGGCCGTCACGACGACGCCGTTGCGCCGCGCCGCCGCGACGTCGATGGCGGCGTTGCGCTTGCCGGTGCTGACGAGCACCTTGAGGTCGGGCAGCCGGTCGAGGACCTCGGCGGTGAACCGGGTCCGCTCGCGCATCGCGACGACGGCTTCGAACCCCTGCAACTGTTCGACGACGTCTTCCAGCGGCTCGGTGAAGACCGTGATGTCGGCCCCCAGTGAGTCCCAGTCCCCGAAGGTGAGGGCGACGTTCTGGTAGTCGTCGAGAATGGCGATCCGCATGATCTCACCGTAGCCCGGCGCCGCCCTTCCGGCCGACGTGACCCCGCTCTCTTGAACGCGTTCAAAACAAGGCCTACAGTCTGTCTTGAACACGTTCAAAACTTGGAGGGACCATGGAACCCGTCGTTGTCGCCTACGCGCTCTACCTGCTGATCAGCATCCCGTTGACGGTGCTCGTCGCCCGGACGCTCAGCAAGCACGGCCGCACCTTCCTCACCCAGGTCTTCGAGGACAGCCCCGGCCTGGCCAACGCCGTCAACCAGCTGCTGGTCGTCGGCTTCTACCTGATCAGCCTCGGTTTCGTGACGCTCTTCCTGACCAGCCGGGCCGACGTCGGCACCGCCCGCCAGGTGTTCGAGGTGGTCTCGGTGAAGGTCGGTGTCGTCGCGCTCGTGCTCGGCGTGATGCACCTGTTCAACGTCCTGGTGTTCAACGGCATCCGCCGCCGCCACCTCGCCCCGAAGGCCGCTCCCGCACCGCAGCAGCCGGTCTTCGCCGGCCGGCCCGTGCCCTACCCCGGCGCGCCGGGCCCGCAGGTCCCGCCCTTCCCCGCGCCCTGACGTGCCCGCCGCTAACGTGCAGACCGTGCCGAAGAGCGAGGAAACGCGGTCCCTGATCGTCACCACCGCCATGCGGTTGTTCACCGAGAACGGGTACGACCGCACGACGATGCGCGCGATCGCCGCCGAGGCCGGGGTCTCGGTCGGGAACGCGTACTACTACTTCTCCTCGAAGGAACAGCTGATCCAGGGGTTCTACGACGAGATCGCGCGGCTGCACCTCGACGCCGCCCGCGCGCGGCTCGGGCACGAGACCCGCTTCGCCGACCGCTTGAAGACGGTCCTGCTGTGCTGGCTCGAGCTGGCCGAGCCCTACCACCGCTTCGGGACGCAGTTCTTCGTCAACGCGGCCGACCCGGAGTCCCCGCTGAGCCCGTTCAGCGAGGAGTCCTCGGCCGCCCGCACCGCGTCGATCGAGCTCATGCGCGAGGTCGTCGACGGCTCCGACGTCAAGCTCGACCCCGAGCTGCGGGCGCAGCTGCCCGAGCTGCTCTGGTTGTTCCAGATGGGCGTGGTGCTCTTCTGGGTGCACGACCGCTCGGCCGGCGAGAAGCGCAGCAAGATGCTGGTCGAGCGCAGTGTCCCGCTGCTCGCCCGGCTGGCCGCGCTCTCCCGGCTGCGGGTGTTCCGCCCCGTCAGCCGGGAGATCGTCGACCTGATCCAGGACCTGGCTAAGCGGGATTGACCGCCCGGAAGTAGAGGAACCGCGGCTTGGTCCGCAGGTTCTTCGCCCACTTCGGGTCGGCTTCGTCGGCCTCGGGCACCGGCATCGGCTCGACCAGCCGGTCGACGGCGAACCCGGCGTCGCGGACCGCGCCGAACACCCAGCTCAGCGGCCGCCGGTAGAACCGGACCGGGTGCGGCCGCCCGCCGAGCCCGAAGTCGTCTTCGAGCAGCTCGACCTCGAAGTAGTTCTCCTTGTCGAACCAGTGCCAGTCCTCGCCGGGGTGGTGCACCGAGAACACCAGCGCGCCCCCGGGCTTCAGGACCCGGCGGAACTCGGCCAGGGTGGCGTCCCAGTCCTTCAGGTAGTGCAGCACGAGCGACGCGGTGATCACGTCGATCGAGCCGTCCGCCAGGTCGAGCGGCCGGGAGACGTCGGCGTGCTCGAACCGCGCGACGTCGCCGAACTTCCGGCGCGCGACGGCGACCATGCCCGCGCTGGCGTCGACGCCCACGACGTCGGCACCCCGCTCGGCCAGCAGCGCGCTCAGGTGCCCGGCCGCGCAGCCGACGTCCAGCACGCGCTTGCCTTCGACGTCCCCGGCCAGCTCCACGATCGCGGGCCGGTCGTAGAGGGCGTTGGTGACGGACTTCCCGGCGTGCTCGGCGTAGGCCTCGCTGTAGTCGTCGTACTGCTCGGCGCGGGCGCGGCCGAGGATCTCCTCGACCACCTCGGTCTTGGCGTCGGCGTAGTTCTGGACGTACTTCCACTCCCGCGCGGCCAGCTCGCGCTTCTTCGCGGCGTAGAGCTCCAGCTCTTCCGGGTGCGACCGCAGGCGGTCGCGGAAGAGCCGGTAGCGCGCCGCCTGGCCGTTGCCCGGCGAGTACGTGTGCAGGTTGACGTTCGTGTCCGGGCCCTTGAAGCAGCGGTGCTTCTCCCAGTCCGGCTCGCGGATGACGAGCCGGTAGCCCGCGCCTTCGAGCGCCGGGACGTAGAAACTCTCGTCGTCGGAGTCCGGCACCTCGAGGTAGATGTCGACGCACGGCTTGGCGCACAGGCCGGGCACCGACGTCGACCCGACGTGCTCCAGGGCGAGCACCTGCTCCCCCAGGGCACCGCGGATCCGCTCGGCCTCGCGTTCGAAGGCCTTCGGCCACTCCGGGTCGTAGTCGACGAGCGTCACGGTCGAGTCGAGCTTGGGCGGCTCACCGCCGACCCAGGCCCTCTCCAGCTGGTCGTCGTTCAGCGCTTCTTGGCTGGTCATTCCGGTAGACCCCCTTGTTCAAGGCAGTCGGCCAGAATATCAACCTGGGGCAAGCGGTTTACCCGATCGGCAGCGGCAGCAGGTTCCCGGTCGCCTCGCGCAGCGCGTCACGCATCGCCGCGCGCGGGGCCGGCCGGCCGGTGAAGTGCTCGGCCTGGCCGAACGCCTGGTGCAGCAGCATGTCCAGCCCGGTCGCGAGCTTGCCGCCGCGGACGGCGACGGCGTCGGCGAGCGGCGTCGGCCACGGGTGGTAGATGACGTCGAGCACGTGCGCGACGGCCGCGAGGTCGGCGACGTGCGCCAGGACCGCGTCCGGCGGGACGGTGTTCACCAGCACCGCGGCTCCGGCGGCCAGCGCGGCGAAGTCCGTTTCGGCCCACCGCAGCACCTCGACGTCGAGCGACGCCCGCTTCGCCGCGTCGAGGGTTTCGCCGGCCCGCGCGGGTTCCCGCACGACCAGCCGCACCTGACGCACACCCAGCGCCGCCAGCCCGACGACCGCCGCGGCCGCGGTACCACCCGCGCCGAGCACGATCGCCGTGTCCGACGGCGACGGCGTGTACCCGCCCGCCGCGCGCAGGGCGCCGGTGACGCCCTCGACGTCGGTGCAGTCCGCGAGCCAGCCCTTCGCCGTGCGGACCAGCGTGTTGGCCGCGCCGACCGCGGCCGCCCGCGACGTCACCTCGTCCGCGTGGTCCAGCGCCGCGCGCTTGCCCGGCATGGTGACCGAGAGCCCGGCCCACTCCGGGCCGAGGCCCCCGACCAGCGCCGGGAGCTCGTCGGCGGCCGTCTCGATGCGCTCGTAGGTCCAGCCGGTCAGGCCGAGCGCGGCGAACGCGGCGCCGTGCAGCACCGGGGACAGCGAGTGCGCCACCGGCTTGCCCAGCACGGCCGCCTTGCGCGGCTCAGATGACACCGCGTTCCCTGGCCAGGTCCCGGTTCTTGTTGTGCTCGTCGTTGGTGACCGCGAAGCAGGACAGGCCGTTCTTCTCGCACTTGACGAAGTAGACCCAATCGCCCGCGACCGGGTGCACCGCGGCCTGGATGGCCTCGGGGCTGGGCACCGAGATCGGCGTCGGGGTCAGCCCGGTGTTCTTGTACGTGTTGTACGGCCCGGCCTTGATCCGCTCGGTCTCGTCGGTCAGCAGGGTCGGCTTGTCCAGCACGTAGTTGACGGTGGAGTCCATCTGCAGCCGCATGTTGATCGCCAGCCGGTTGTAGATCACCCGGGAGAGCTTGCCGAAGTCGGCCTTCACCGCTTCCCGCTCGATGATCGAGGCGATGATCAGCGTCTGGTACGGCGTCATCCCCGGACCGGTCGACTGCGGGCTCAGCCCGGCGTTCTGGATCGCCTCGGTCGAGCTGCGGACCAGCTGGCCGATGATCTCGAGCGCGGTCGCCCCGGGCTTGACGTCGTAGAGCCCCGGCGCGATCAGGCCCTCCAGCCTGCGGTCCTTGCGGTCGGCCTTGTTGGCGTCGGCGACCGCCCAGTCGGGCACGCCGAGCGTCTTGAGGTCCGCCCCGTCGACGGCCTTGCGCAGGTCGTCGGTGGTCACGCAGGTGCTCTTGCCGTCGATCTGCGCGCACGACGCCTTCGCCATCAGGCTGTACACGCCGGGCGTGATCTTGCCGTCGGGCTGGGTGATGTCGTCGAACTGCGTGTACGGCCGGACCTCCAGCTGCCCGACCCGCGAGGTCGGCGCGACGATCCGGTCGACCGCGCTGGCCCCGGACATGTGCGACTTCATGACGTAGAAGCCGTGCTGGATCTTCGACAGCTTCGGGTTGTCCGCGCCGGCCTTCACGAAGGCCTTGCTGCTGGCGACGACGCCCGCCGTCGTGAGCTTGGCGCCGATCGCCGACGTCGAGTCGCCGTCGTCGACCTGGAACAGGACGTCGCCGTCGCCGGCGCCGTCGTAGTCCGCGTAGCCGAAGAACCGGTTGAAGCCGTAGTAGGCGCCGCCGGCGAGCAGGACGATCACCGCGACCGCGGCGATCCAGCCGAGCGCGCGCTTGCCCTTCTTCTTCCGGGGCTTCGCCGGCTCTTCCTCGTAGTCGTCGTAGTCCTCTTCGTACTCCGGCTCGCCGTAGCCGTCTTCGGCGTACTCACCGTCGTCGTCGTACTCCGCGTACTCGTCGTACTCGTCCTCGGCGAAGAGGGCGTCCCCGGCCGGCTGCTCCTCGCGCGGCGCGCGGACGGGCTCGAGCGCCGGGGGCGGCGCGGTCTGCGCGGGGATGATGTCGGTGACCGGCTCCTCGCGCACCGGCGGGGGCGGCGGGCGGCGCCGGCGCGGCGGCTCGGCGCCGGGCGCGGGCACGCCGGCAGGGCGGTCACCCGGCTGGCCGGACCGTCGCACGGGCGGTTGGACGGCGGCGGGCGGCTCGGCGGCCGCACGACGGCGCTGCGGAGCCTCGCTTTCGACCGGTTCCGGGGCGGCACGACGCCGTCTCGGGGCTTCGGCCGGCTCTTCGGGTTCCGGGCGACGACGCCGTGGCGCCTCGGCCACCTCTTCGGGTTCCGGGGCCGGACGACGTCGTCGTGGCGGCTCGGGAGCCTCTTCCGGCTCGGGAGCGCGGCGCCGGCGGGGAGCCTGGACCTCGGAGCCCTCGTCGAGACCGTGCCGGGCGTGGGCGGCGCGCGCCGGGGCGGCCCGGCGGGCCTGCGGGTCGAGCTCGTCGTCGACCGGGGGCAGCGCGTCCGGCGGTTCGAGCCGGCGACGGCGCCCGGTCGGCGGCGCGTCGCGGCGGGGGTCGGCGGCCGGGGGTTCGGCGGGCCGGCCCTGCCGGGACGGTTGCGGCAGATCGTGGTAACCGCTCGGCTGCTGCTGCGCACGCCGCGGGGGCACCTCGTGCCGGTCGCTCGGCTGCTGCGGCCGCCGGGACGGCTGGGGCAGCTCGTGGTAACCGCTCTGCGGCTGCTCGTGGTAGCCGCTCTGCGGCTGCGCACGGCGTTGTTCGGCCGCCCGCGGGTCGCGCGGGTCGGCTCGGCGGGGCGCGGGTCGGGCCGGCGGCGGGGCCGCGTCTTCCGGCTCCCGCAGCCTCCGGCGGCCTCGCGGGCGCTCAGGCTCCTCGTCGTTCATCGGTCTCCCTCCCGGGCGCGGTGCGCAGCAGCGGCGTCGATCCAGGCCTGCAGGATCTCGACGGCGGCGGCCTGGTCGACCACCGCTCGCTGCTTGCGGCCTTTGACCCCGCGCTGGGAGAGGATGCGGGATGCGGTGACCGTGGTCAGCCGCTCGTCGCCCAGCCGGACCGGCACGGGCGCGACGCGCCCGGCCAGACGTTCAGAATACGCGATCGCCAGCTCGGCCGCCGGACCCTGCCGGTTGGCGAGCGTGCGCGGCAAGCCCACGATCACCTCGACCACCTCGTGCTCGGTGACGAGGGCGGCCAGCTGGTCCAGATCACTGTCGTCGGTCGCATCGCGGGAGAGGGTAACCAATGGCGACGCGAGCACGGGGGCCGGATCGCTCAGAGCGACCCCGACCCGGACCGAGCCGACATCCACACCGAGGCGCCGGCCGCGGCCCGGATCGGACACTCCGGGCCGATCCGGACCCCGGTTTCCGCGGTTAACCAATGCCGGCGATCGCCGCGCGCAGGGCCGTGACCGCGTCGGCCGCGCCGGCCGGGTTCGTGCCACCGCCCTGGGCCATGTCGGGCTTGCCGCCACCGCGGCCGCCGATCTTCCCCGCGAACGACGGGACGAGCTTGCCCGCGGCGACACCCTTGTCCTGGGCCGCCTTCGTCGTCGCGACGACGAAGCTGAGCTTGTCGCCCGCCGGCGAGAACAACGCCACCACGCCGGGCCGCGAGCCGAGGCGGCCGCGCAGGTCCGAGGCGAGCGCGCGCAGGCCGTTGCCGTCGACGTCCGGGACGACCTCGGCGACGACCGTGACGCCGCCGACGTCCTGCGCCTTGTCGAGCAACGCGCCCGCCGAGCCCAGCACCTGCTGGGTCTTCAGCTGGGCGATCTCCTTCTCGGCGTTCTTCAGCCGGGTCAGGACGTCCTCGATGCGGCCCGGCAGCTCGTCCGAGGGCACCTTGAACGTGTTCGCCAGCTGTGAGACCAGCAGCTGCTCCTTGCGGACGTACTTCAGCGCGTCCGTGCCGACCAGCGCCTCGACGCGGTGCACACCGGAGCCGATGGACGCGTCGGAGACCAGCTTGACCAGGCCGAGCTGGCCGATCCGGTCCACGTGCGTGCCACCGCAGAGCTCGCGGGAGTACTCGCCCATGTCGACCACGCGGACGTCGTTGCCGTACTTCTCGCCGAACAGCGCGACCGCGCCCAGCTCGAGGGCCTTGTCCTTGGTCGTGGTGAAGCTGTTGACCTCGACGTCGGTCTGCAGGTAGTCGTTGACCTCCTGCTCGACCTCGGTCAGCACGTCCGCCGAGACCGAGCCGGGCGTGGTGAAGTCGAACCGCATCCGGCCCGGCGAGTTCAGCGAACCCGCCTGCGCCGCGCGCTTGCCGTAGGCGCCGCGGACCGCCGCGTGCACCAGGTGCGTCGCGGAGTGCGAGCGCTCGATGGAGAGCCGGCGGTGCGCGTCGACCGAGCCGGTGACCTTCGAGTCCAGGCCGACCTCGCCGTCCAGCACCTCGACGCGGTGCACGAACAGCCCCGGGACGATCTTCTGGACGTCCAGGACCTTCAGCTCGACGCCGTCGCCGAGCAGCACGCCGGTGTCGGCGACCTGGCCGCCGCTCTCGGCGTAGAACGGGGTGCGGTCGAGGACCAGCTCGGCCTTCTTGCCCGCCGAGACGCTGCGGACCGGCTGCCCGTCTTCGAGCAGCGCGACGACCTTCGCCTCGGCCTGCAGGTCGGAGTAGCCGAGGAACTCGGTCTCGCCGTGCTGCTCCAGGACCTTCCGGTACTCCGAGAGGTCGCCGTGGCCGGTCTTGCGAGCCGCCGCGTCCGCCTTCGCGCGGGTGCGCTGCTCGTTCATGAGCGTGCGGAAGCCGTCTTCGTCGACGCTCAGGCCCTGCTCGGACGCCATCTCCAGGGTCAGGTCGATCGGGAAGCCGTAGGTGTCGTGCAGCTGGAACGCCTTGTCGCCGGCCAGGACGTCACCGCCGCCGCGCTTGGTTTCCTCGGCCGCCATGTCGAAGATGCGCGAACCGCTGGTCAGCGTCGCGAGGAAGGCCTCCTCCTCGATCCGGACGACCTCGTTGATCCGGTCGAAGCCGCTGACGAGCTCGGGGTAGGTCGGGCCCATCGTGTCGCGCACGACCGCGGCGAACGACTGCAGCACCGGCTCGTGCACACCCAGCAGGCGCGAGGAGCGGACGATGCGGCGCAGCAGCCGGCGCAGCACGTACCCGCGGCCGTCGTTGCCCGGGGTGACGCCGTCGCCGATCAGCAGGACGCCGGTGCGGGCGTGGTCGGCGATCACGCGGAAGCGGACGTCGTCGGCGTGGTTGCCGCCGTAGCGGCGGCCGGAGAACTCCTCGGCGCGGCCGATCACCGGGCGCACCAGGTCCGTCTCGTAGACGTTCTCGACGCCCTGCAGGATCGTCGCGACGCGCTCGACGCCCATGCCGGTGTCGATGTTCTTCTTCGGCAGCTCACCGATCGGCTTGTGCCCGAGCTTGGGGCTCAGCTCGCCGCGGATGTCCTGCATGAAGACGAGGTTCCAGATCTCGATGTAGCGGTCCTCGTCCGCGACCGGGCCGCCCTCGCGGCCGTACGCCGGGCCGCGGTCGTAGTAGATCTCCGAGCACGGGCCGCCGGGACCGGGCACGCCCATGTCCCAGTAGTTGTCCTTGCCGTCGCGCACCTGGATGCGCTCGCCGGGCAGGCCGGTGAGCTTGCGCCACAGGCCGGCCGCTTCGGCGTCGTCCTCGTAGACCGTCGCCCACAGGCGGTTCGGGTCGAGGCCGTAACCGCCGTCGCTCTGGGGCTTGGTGATCAGCTCCCAGGCGTACTCGATGGCGCCTTCCTTGAAGTAGTCGCCGAAGGAGAAGTTGCCGGCCATCTGGAAGAACGTGTTGTGCCGGGTGGTCTTGCCGACCTCGTCGATGTCCGGGGTGCGCACGCACTTCTGCACGGAGGTCGCGCGCGGGTACGGCGGCGGCGCCTCACCGAGGAAGTACGGCTTGAACTGGACCATGCCGGCGTTGACGAACAGCAGGTTCGGGTCGTCGAGGATCAGCGGCGCGCTGGGCACGCGCGTGTGGCCCTTGCTCTCGTAATGGCGCAGGAAACGGTCGGTGATTTCGTGTGTGTCCACGGGTCAGGTCCTTGTGCTGGTGCCGGAGTACGGATGACGACGGCGGCGGAGCGGCTTCCGGGTCGCGAAGACGCGACCGGTCAGCCCTCCGCCCGGCGAGCTCGCCGGACGGGCCGCCGGGCTTCGGCGGCGTGCCGGCCCGAGGCCTGCGGCGTCACCACACCCGACCGCTGCTCGACCATCTCGTGCAACTCCTGCTCCCGCTCGCTCATGCCCGCGCGCACCTCGGCGCCGAACGAACCCACGGCGCCCGCCAGCTCGCGCACGGCGTCACCCAGGTTCGATGCTATCCCGGTGGGAGTGGCCTGACGAGCGGTTTCGGCGGCCTTGCGGGACAGCGCGACCCCGGCGACCACGCCGACGCCGAGCCAGAACAGCCGCTTCACTTCGCGGCCTTCTTCGCGGCCTTGGCGGCGTTCTTCTTCTTGCGCGCCCGGATCGCCTTGCTGAGCCCGTAGGACAGCGCGGCGGTCTTGACCAGCGGCCCACCCAGCGTCGCGGTGAACACCGACGTCAGCGCGGAGACGTTCCCGGTGACGGCCTGCGCGTTCGACGTGATCCCGTCCACCCGCTCGAGCTGGGCGTTGACGTGGGTGATCGTCTGGTTCGCGCCGACCAGCAGCGGGTCGGTGTTGCTGTTGGTGCGCTCGATCGCCTCGGTGGCCGCGTCCAGCGTCTTGCCGAGCTTGATCAGCGGGATCGCCAGCAGGACGACCAGCACCACGAATGCTCCTGCGGCGATCAACGCGGCGATCTGCCCTGCCGACACGGGCCCTCCTCGGTTCACTGGGACTTGGAGTCTTGGGTGCTGGTGAGGTTACCGCCTGGCCGGGTCCCCGACCGTGTCACCCCGGGCGGGCCGGAAATTGCGTCGACCGGGGTGCCGGCCGCGCGGTACACCTGAGCGATGGGACACGACGCCGGGCCCGGTCACCGGGTCCTCTCCGGACCGGCCGGAGCGGCGGCCGACGTGCTGGCCGCGCTGCCCGGCGCCGACCTGACGACGGTCCAGCTGGAGATCGCGCGGCGGCGCGCGGCCCGGCTGGCCGCCACCGACGTGCTGCGGCGCCACCGCACCGACCGGTTCACCGGGGCGAGCCCGCTGCCGTTCGCCCTGCTGCGCCGGGTCGAGGACGCGCTGCTGACCGCCGCGGACGGCTTCGAGCCGGTCACCCTGTCACCACTGATCCAGCTCGGCACGCATTCGGCGGTGGCCGGGCTGGCCCAGCACCGGGTGGTGGCCACCGGCCGGGGCACGGAGGTCGCGGCGGACCCGACGACCGGCCTGGCCCTGGAAGCGGCGGTCCGGCGCGCGGACGGCGCCGTCGTCCGGCTCGCGACGGTCCAGCGGGTGGTGCGCGCCCAGCCGGTCCCGGCCGGGCTGTTCGCGCACTTCGCGATGTTCGGCGCGGTGACGGCCGGGCGCGACACCGGCGACCTCGGCTTCGAGCGGCAGCACGCCGCCGAGCACGCGCGGCTGCTGGCCGCGGGGTGCCGCGCGCTGGGTGCCACGGACGTCGAGCTGGCGGTGACGGTGCTGGACCCGCGGTTCGAGGGTCTCCTCGACGACGCCGGCGTGCGGGTCCGCCCGTTCCCGGAACGCGCCGGCGGCCGCGGCGGCTACTACGAAGGCTTGTGTTTCAAGGTGTTCGCGTCCTTCGGCGGCGAACTCGCCGAGGTAGGCGACGGCGGCTTCACGCCGTGGACGCGCAAGCTGCTGGGCAACGCGAAGGAACGCCTGCTGACGAGCGGCCTGGGCGTGGACCGCCTAGCCACGCTCCTTGAGCACCGCGCGGTAGAGGGCCGCCATGTCCTCGTCGCCGTGGCCGGCTTCCACCGCCGTCTCCAGGTGCGACAAGACCGCCCGCGCGCCCGCCACGTCGACGGTGTCGCCCGCGGCCTCGACCACCAGGCCGGCGTCCTTCGCCGCCAGGGCCGCCGGGAACGACGGCTCGTAGTCGCCCGACAGCATCGCCGCGCCCTTCACGTGCGCGTAGCCGACGTCCAAGCCGCCGCCCTTGATCGTCTCCAGGAACAACGCCGGGTCCAGGCCCAGCGCGCCGGCGAGGCCGAGGCTCTCGGCCGTGCCGTTGGTGAGCGTCAGCACCCACGCGTTCAGCACCAGCTTCAGCCGGCTGCCCTGGCCGGCCGGGCCGAGCCAGCGCGTGCGGATCGCGACGGCGTCGAACACCGGCGTCGCGGCCGGGCGGGCCTCCTCCGGGCCGGACGCCAGGACCTGCAGCTGCGCCTGCTCCGCCGGCTGCCGGGTGCCGAGGACCGGCGCGTCGACGAACACCACGCCCGCTTCCGCCGCCAGCGCGGCGAGCCGGTCGGTCCAGTCGAGGCCGACCGTGCTCATCTGCAGCCACAACGTGCCCGAAGCGGGCGAAGCGGCTTCGAACGCCGACGCGACGGCGGGACCGTCGGCCAGCATCGTCACCAGGATGTCGGCGCCGTCCGCCGCCGCGGCGGCCGAATCGGCCACCGTCGCGACGTCGGCGAGGGGCTCGGCCTTCTCCCGCGTCCGGTTCCAGACGCGGACGTCGAGGCCCGCCTTCGCGATGTTGGCCGCCATGGCGGCGCCCATGATCCCGGTACCGAGGAACGCGATGCTCATGCGCCCATCGTGCCGAAGACTCCGCCGCCGCGCAGTCCACGGACGGATGAGCGAAGAGTTCCGTGCCACCGAAGGCTTCTACGGCAAGCACTTCGCGGCGGAAGTACCCGCGGTCAGTAGTCGCCGAGGAGGCAGAACGGGTGGCCCGCCGGGTCGGCGTAGACGCGCCAGCCCCGGCCGCCCAGGTCAGGGTCGAGCAGCCGGCCGCCGTACGCGAGGACCTGGTGGTGCGTCTGGGCGAGGTTGTCGACCTCGAAGTCGAGGTGGAACTGCTGCGAGTGAGCCGGATCCGGCCAGCGCGGCGGCTGGTGGCCGGGAGCGCGCTGGAACCCCAGGACCATGCCGTTCACGTGCAGGGTCGACCAGTCCTCGTCCACCCGCCAGCGGGGGTCCGGGAGATCCACCTCGCCGCCCATGATCGCTTGGTAGAAGTACGCGAGCACGACGGGTTCCGGACAGTCCAGGACGATGCACTGCAGCGTCGCGGGCACGGGGATGCCTCCTGCCTTCGCTGGGCCGCCCCCCTGTGTTCAGGCCGCCCCAAGCCGCGAAGCTTACGAAACCCGATGATCTTGCTGCCTCCGGCCCACGTTCGGTGCCCGCTCCCGCACGGGCCGTGCGGGAGCGGGCCCGCGATCCTCAGGCGTCGCCCGGGTCCGCACCGACCTGAGCCGAGCCACCGGGACCGCCGAAGCCGCCCGTCGCGGTGTGCAGGCCCGCGGTGCGGCGCAAGGAGAATCTGTCGATCTCGACGCCGTCGTTGCGCAGCGTCCGCACGGTCAGCGTGGTCTTCCGGCCGAACCACGCCGGCTCGACGTCGATCGCGAGGAACGAGTAGCCGGTGTAGCGCACGCGCGACCAGCCGACGGTCTCCGTCTCCTGCCCGCCGCCCTTCACCCAGTGGTAGCTGGTGAACTCGCCGTCGAAGGTGTCCGGCACCGGGAAGCTGTAGACGCTGCGGCCGCCACCGCCGCAGGTGGCGTAGACCGTGCCGTCGCGGTCCGGGTCGACGGTGTCGCCGATGGCGACCTTCTTCGTGACGCGGCCGCCGCGCAGCGCGTCGGTGCGCTCGTAGATGTGGTTGTGCCCGTTGACGACCAGGTCGACGTGGAACTGGTCGAACAGCGGCACCCACTCCTCCCGCACGCCGCCTTCGGACGCGTGCTGGTTGGTCGTCGAGTAGGCGCAGTGGTGGAAGAACACCACGACGAAGTCGACGTCCGGCTGCAGGCGCAGGTACCGCAGGCGCCGCTTGAGCCACGCCGTCTGGGAGCCGTGCGAGTAGCCGCGGTTGGCCGGGATCTCGTACGAGACGTCGTTGGCGTCCAAGGAGATCACGCCGACGTTGCCGTAGATGAACGAGTACACGCTCGGGCAGTCGGCCGGGCCGCTGCCGGGGAAGTCCCAGCGCTTGGTCTGGCCGCCGTAGCCGTCGGGCGAGTACAGCGCTTCCATGTCGTGGTTGCCGGTCGTGACCATCCACGGCACGGACGCGGCGACGCCCTCGATCTGGTTGTAGTAGGCGTCCCAGACCTTCGGGTCGTACAGGTCGTGGGTGCCGTCGGCGACCGGGCCGGGCGGCAGGCCCGCGCCGCTCGGGTCGGCGTAGGCGATGTCACCGGCGAGGAGGTGGAAGCGCGGGTGCTGCTTGGCGACCGCGCCGTCCTGGGCCAGCGCGGTCGTGGAGACACCCTGGTCGCCGAACGCGGTGAAGGTGAACTTCCCCGTCGGGAAGCCGCGCGCGGGCGCGGTGGTGAACGTCGAGAGCGCGGCGGGGCCGCCGTCGCCGTTCGCCGGGTCGTAGCCGTCGTGGCCGACCGCGTAGGTGTAGGTGCGGCCCGGCGTCAGGCGGCTCGCCTCGGCGTGCAGGTAGTACTGGTCGTAGGGCGCGATGACCCCGGCGACCTCGGAGTGCAGCGCCCGCGTCTCGGCCGGGATCCGGTGCCCCCACTGGTATCCGTGGCGGTCGTGGTGCTCGGCGACGCGCAGGAAGGGGTTCTTCACGCGCGTCGGCACTTGCCACGCGACGCGGACGTCCGTGCGCGGGTTGCGCCCGAAGGCCAGGTGACGCCCGGCCGGGGCGACCTTCGCGCCGTCGGCGTAGGCGGTGCCGGGCAGCAGCATCGGGCCGGCGGCGAGCAGGGCACCGGTGGCGGCGGCGCCCTTCAGCAGGGAACGACGGGAGAGGTACTCGTGCTGCTCGGCCATGGTGAGGCGGGCAGCCAGTGCGTCGGGAACGCCGACTCTCGGGATTTCCATGGGCCGGATGCTCGCCGACGCATATGCCCGCTTCGCGTCACCGAAGCGAACACCAGCCGTCCAACTCCCCCGGACTCTCCCAAGGGATTCCCAAGCCGCCTTTACCGCTCGCCGCGGATGGTCCGGCGCAGCTTCGGGACGCGCTCGGCGAGCGGGCGTTCCGCACCACGCTGCGTCGGCTCGTAGTAGTCCCTGCCGACCAGCTCGTCCGGCGGGTACTGCTGCGCCAGCACGCCTTCCGGGACGCCGTGCGGGTAGCGGTAGCCCTGGGCGTTGCCCAGCTTCTTGGCGCCCGCGTAGTGGCCGTCGCGCAGGTGCGGCGGGACGCTGCCGGCCAGCCCGGCGCGGACGTCGGCCAGCGCGGCGTCGATGCCGGTGACGACGGCGTTCGACTTCGGGGCCGTGGCCAGGTGGATCGTCGCCTGCGCGAGCGCCAGCCTGCCCTCGGGCATGCCGATGAACTGGACGGCGTGCGAGGCCGCGACCGCCGCCTGCAGCGCCGTCGGGTCGGCCATGCCGATGTCCTCGCTGGCGTGCACGACCAGGCGCCGGGCCAGGAACCGCGGGTCCTCCCCCGCCTCGATCATCCGGGCCAGGTAGTGCAGCGCGGCGTCGACGTCGGACCCGCGGATCGACTTGATGAACGCGCTGATGATGTCGTAGTGCTGGTCGCCGTCGCGGTCGTAGCGCACCGCCGCCTTGTCCACAGTGGACTCGACGATCGGCAGGTCGATGGTCTTCGCCTCGGTGGCCGACGCCGCGTCCGCCGCCGCTTCGAGCGCGGTCAGCGCGCGGCGGGCGTCACCGCCGGCGAGCCGGACGAGGTGGGCGCGGGCGTCCTCGGTCAGCGTCAGCTCGCCGCCGAGGCCGCGGTCGTCGGTCAGCGCGCGCTCGATCAGCCGCGTGATGTCCTCGTCGGTCAGCGGGCGCAGCTGCAGCACCAGCGAGCGCGACAGCAGCGGCGAGACGACGGAGAACGACGGGTTCTCGGTGGTCGCCGCGACCAGCAGCACCGTGCGGTCCTCGACCGCGCCGAGCAGGGCGTCCTGCTGGGTCTTGGAGAAGCGGTGCACCTCGTCGATGAACAGGACGGTGTTCTCGGTGTTGTACTGCCGGCGCCGCCGGGCCTCCTCGATGACCCCGCGCACCTCCTTGACCCCCGCCGAGAGCGCCGACATCGCGACGAACCGGCGTCCGGTGGCGATCGAGACCAGGTTGGCCAGGGTCGTCTTCCCGGTGCCGGGCGGGCCGTAGAGCAGCACGGACGCCGGAGCGGCGCCCTCGACCAGCCGGCGCAGCGGGGCACCTTCGCGCAGCAGGTGCTGCTGGCCGACGACCTCGTCGAGCGAGCGCGGCCGCATCCGCACGGCCAGCGGGGAGCTCGCCGGGTCCGCCTGCCGCTCGTCCGCGTTCGACGTCGTCCGCTCGGGCGGCGGCGCCACGTCGGCGTTCACGGTGAAGAGCTCGTCTTGTGCCACACGGATGACGTTAACCGACGCCACCGACAGAACCCTTGCCCCGGGGTTCGGGGGCGCGCTACCGTCGTGATGACCGGTTGACCGAAAGTGCGAATCCGGTCAACAAGTCAAACCCTCGACGGAAGAGCGGCATGAGCCATCCCAACCGCGAGCGCGGCGACCGCATCCTGGACGCGGCGGGCGAACTGCTGCTGCGCATGGGCTACCGCAAGGTGGCCGTCGACGACATCGCGCGCGCGGCCGGCATCGGCAAGGGCACCGTCTACCTGCACTGGCGCACCAAGGAACTGCTGTTCCAGGCGCTGATGATGCGGGAGTCGGCCGATCTGACCGAGGTCATCCTGGACGGGATCAAGGCCGACCCGGCGATGATCCTGCCGCACCGGATGATCTCGTCGTCGTTCCTCGCCACCCACCGGCGGCCGCTGGTGATGGCGATGATGCGCGGCAACGCGGAGCTGTTCGGCTCGCTCGGCGACCTCGCGCTGCGCAAGCAGCAGCAAGCGCTGAGCGGCCACTTCGAGGACGCCATGCGCCGGCACGGGCTGGTCCGCACCGACGTCCCGAACCTGGACTACGCGCTCAACGCCACGTCGATCGGCTTCTACCTGACCGACGTGGTGTCCGCCAAGTTCGAGAGCATCCCGATCGAGGAGCGGGCCGACGCCCTCGCGTACACGATCCGCGTCGCGTTCGAACCGCCCGGGGAACCCGATCCCGCGGCGGTCGCGAAGGTGGCCGCGGAACTCACAGCGGCGCTCGAGGAGCTCGTCTCGGGCTACCGGCAGGGGATCTACGCACACGATCCCACCGAGGATCCCGGCTGATCCCGGGCCCACCAAGGGAAAAGGGGCGGACATGACCACCACACTCGCCGACACCTGGGGACTGCACGAATCCCAGTTCTGGCTGCGGGGCAAGCAACCGGCCGAGCGCGTGCGGCACGCGGCCGACCTCGGGTTCTGGAACGTCTACGGGCACCCGGAAGCCGAAGAGATCCTCCGCGACCCGGGGACCTACTCCTCGGACACCACCCGGCTGGTGCCGAAGGAGCTGCTCGAGGACGTCGACCTGGCGGCGATGTCGGCGGGCAACCTGCTGCAGCTGGACCCGCCGCTGCACAACAAGATGCGCAAGCTCGTCAGCCGCGCGTTCACGCCGAAGGTCGTCGCCGACCTCGAACCGCGCATCGCCGCGGTGACGACCGAAATGCTCGACGAGGCCGGCGGTTCCGGCCGGCTGGAGCTGGTCGAGGACCTGGCCTACCCGTTGCCGGTGATCGTGATCGCGGAGCTGCTGGGCGTCCCCGCGAGCGACCGGCACCTGTTCAAGGGCTGGGTGGACAAGCTGCTCAACTCCTCCGAGCAGTTCTCGCTGAAGGAGCAGAGCGAGGAGAACCAGGCGTCGGTCAAGAAGTCGCTGGAAGGCCAGAAGGCGCTCGTCGAGTACCTCGGCGAGCACGTCGACGAGCGGCGCACCCGGCCGCGCGACGACCTGCTGACGAAGCTCGTCGAGGCGGAGCTCGACGGCGAGAAGCTGACCCGCAACGAGGTCGTCAACTTCGCGAACGTGCTGCTGCTGGCCGGGCACATCACCACCACGATGCTGCTCGGCAACGCCGTGCTGTGCCTCGACACGCACCCGGAGTGGGACGAGCGGGCCCGCGCCGACCGGGCCCTGGTGCCGCCGCTGATCGAGGAGTCGCTGCGCTACCTCTCGCCGTTCGCGGCGGTCGCCCGCACGACGAACCGCGAGGTGCAGCTGGGCGGCGCGACGATCCCGGCCGAGCAGATGCTCATGGTCTGGGTGGCGGCGGCCAACCGCGACGAGCGCGTGTTCGCCGAGCCGGACACGTTCGACCCGCTGCGCGACCCGAACCCGCACCTGGCGTTCGGCCGCGGCATCCACTTCTGCATCGGCGCGCCGCTCGCGCGGCTCGAAGGGCGGGTGGCGCTGAACACCCTGTTCGACCGCTACCCGGCGCTGCGCACGATCCCGGGTGAGCCGCCGAAGTTCCAGGTGAACCCGAACATGACCGGCGTGCGGGAGCTGCCGCTCACCACGGGCTGAACCGGTTGCGCCCTGGGCGAAACCACTCGCCCGGGGCGCGTCCGTGCCCGAGGGTGGGCGGATGCGGATAGCGGTGCTCTCGGACATCCACGGCGTCCTGCCGGCGCTGGAAGCGGTGCTGGCCGAACCGGACGTCGTCGCGGCGGACCGGATCGTGCTGCTGGGCGACATGCTCGCCGGGCCGATGCCGGTCGAAACCCTGGAGCGCCTGGTTTCCCTGGGCGAGCGCGCGGTGTGGGTGCGCGGCAACGCCGACCGCGAGCTGGCGGCGTCCGCGCGCGGCGACGGGAAGTTCGTGCCGGACCCGATCTTCCCGTGGGCGGCGCGGCAGCTGCGTCCGGGCGATCTGCCGGTCCTGGACGCGCTCCCGCTGACGGTCACGCTCGACGGCGTCCTGTACTGCCACGCGACCCCGCGCGACGACACCGAGATCGTGCTCGTCGACAGCTCGTTGGAGCGCTGGGCAGAAGTCCTGGACGGCGTGGTTGCGTCCACGGTGGTGCTCGGTCACACCCACATGCCGTTCACGCGGCTGGCGGACCGGCGGCTGATCGTGAACCCCGGCAGCGTCGGAATGCCTTACGGGACCGGGGGTGCACACTGGGCGTTGCTCGGCGACGGCGTCGAACTGCGGCGCACGCGGTACGACGTCGAGGCGGCGTGCCGGTTCCTGGTCTCGCACTGTGCTTATCCGGACATCGAGCAGTGGGCGGACTTCTTCGTCCGCAACCCGGCTTCGGACGCCGAGGCGTTGCGGGTGTTCAGCGCGTCCGGACCGAGTTCCACATGATGACCGCGGCGTAGGGCAGGAACTCGCGGCCGCGGCGCCACAGCCACGGAATCCCCTTCAGCACCAGCCATCCCACGTGTCCCGTGGTGCTCGGCTCGACCCCACCGCCGCAGGTGAGGCTCACCGGCTCCGGCACGTCGAACCCGGCGTCGGCGAGCAGCCCGGTGAAGCCGTCCGCGAGCATCCGGTGCCCCAGTTCGGAGGGGTGCAGCCGGTCGACGCTCCACGCCGTCAGGTCGTACGCGCCGGGCAGCCGGTCGAGGTCCAGGCAGGGCACGCCTTCGCGGGCGACGACGACGTCGATGGCCGCGTTCAGCTCGGCGACGCGGGCGCTGAGGGCGCGCTTGAGGGCCGGCGGGAGGCGGAACACCTTGCTGTGGTCGTGGAACCGGACGGGGATGACGGTGGTACCGACCGCACCGAGCCGCCGCACGACCTCGGTGAGATCGGCGGCGATGGCACCGGCGTCGAAGTCGGGCCGCAGGGTGTCGTTCATCCCGGCGACCACGAGCGCCACATCAGGCCGGTGCGCCACGGCGGCGGGCACCTGCTCGCCGAGCACACAGCGCATCCGGGCGCCGGTGAAGGAGGGATTGAGGTAGCCATCGGAACCGACCCCGAGCGCCGCGGCGACCAGCGGGCCGACACCACGCCACCCCCCACGCCGAGGCAGGGGATCCCCCAGCCCGACGGCGGTCGAGTCCCCGAGCACGACGAGCCGCCGCGCTCGCCTGAGCGCCGGGACGCTCGGGACGCTTGGGACCGCTTTGAGCGCGGGCCTGGAGGGTTCGGGACAGGGAGTGACTTCGATGCTGGTCACGGTCACGCCCAAAACCATCGGCCACGGAGACTCACCTGCGGTGAGGACGAGGTAAAGCGACCGCGACACCACGCCGAATTCTTGACACTCGGCTCACGAATGTCCGAAATGTCCCGCGCCTGACGCCTCCGCCCTCCCCTGCAGGGATTCCGGTGCAGTCGGTACAAGCGTTCGTCACGCGCCTTCCGGAACGGCCTGCACGCCACCGCGAGCGGCCATCACGGTGACGGAAGCGGCCGACACACCGCCCGAAATGGCCGACACACCGCCCGAAGTGGCCAACACGGCCCACGGCGACCGTCGGCGAAGCCGCCTGCCGGCCTGGTGGGCGCTCCGGTCGCGGCGTTGGCCGTTCCGGGGCCGCTGCCGTGATTGCCCAGGTCGCTGCGGTAGTCGCTCCAGGCGCCGTGTTGGCTGTCCCGGGCGCCGTGTTGGCTGCCCCGGGCGCCGTGTTGACTGCGCTCGTCCTCGCCGGGACCGCTCGAAGGACAACTTGGCCGGGCCCCACCCTCCCTGGGGGCCGACCCCGCATCCAGCGTATCGCCGGGGCCCGACGAAAAGGCCGGGAGAAGCCGTACACGGGCCGGCTTGTCCACATCACGGCCGGGCTGTGGACAAGCGGGGCCTGCCGTGAGTGGTTAGCCGGGTTGGAGCGGACCTGCTTTGGTGACCTGACGGTTCCCGGCTGCGGTTTGTGGTTGCCGAGGCTGGCGTGGTCGCTGGGGCATTGCGGCTGGGGGTCGTGAGTGTTTAGGAGGGGCAGAACACTCCCGACCGGTACCGGTGTGGCGCGTGTGACTTCTGGTACGGCGGAGCCGGCTTGCGGCGGCTGGGTGCCGGGCCTGCGTGATGCTGGCGAGCGGTATCCCGGTCGCGAGTTGGCGGCCGGGTTCCGACCCGACTGATCCCTCGCGTGGAGACAGAGCCGCGGAAACCGGAAAGCGCGCCGGGCTCGGCGAGCTGCGTGGCCGGCCGGGAGAACCGGCTGTTCGCCGACCGGCGCGGCCGGGCGTGGGCAAGTCTGGCCGGGGTCAGCAAGGTGCGAAGTCGGACGCCGGGCCAGGCGACCCGACACGCGGGGTCGGCCCGGGGGATCTCGCCACCGGGATCGCGGTCGTTGCGCCGCGCCAGCCCGTCCGAAAGAACCGGACGAACCGTCAGCGGAAGGCCGGGTAGAACGCCAGGTCCGCGTGCGGGCCCAGCCGTGCCGCCAAGGCCGCCGCCACCTTTGACGAGAACTCCGAGACCGCCGTCATGCGGACGTAGCCCGCGTGCTTGGCCAGGTCGCGCCACCACGTCACCAGGGCCGCCTCGCGGCTCACCGGGGCCGCGTGGCGGGAGAGGTCCAGGGCGCCCAGTTCCTCGCCCGTGATCAGCCAGACTCGCAGCAGCTCGCTCGACGTCAGGTGGCCGGCCAGCGCCTCGTCGTCGGCGAAGGCGGGCCACACGCCCGCCACCTCCGCGCGCCACGCCGCGATCATCGCCTCGCTCATGCCGGCGGGCAGCGCCAGCGCGTCCGGCCAGCTGGCGAACGGCAGCCGCAGGTTGGCGGCGTCGACCAGTGCCGACCGGACCCGGCCGTGCTCGAAGTCGAGGAACCGCACCCCCTCGCCGGTGACCAGGTTGTTGTCGGGGCTGAGCTCCACCGGGCTGAACGCGCGGAAGGCCGTCGACCGGGACTGCTCGACGGCGTGCGTGACCGCGTCGAGCACCGCTTCCGGCACCGGGGTGCCCAGCCGGTCCTGGATCAGCGACGGGACGCGCGCGCAGATCTCGTCGACGTCGTCGTGGTCGCACTTCGCCGGTCCGCCGAGCCGGCGCAGCAGGGCGTTGAAGTCGGCCTCGCGCCCGGCGGTGTTCGCGTGCAGCCGGCCCAGCGACCGGGCCCAGGACAGCAGCGCGCGCTCGGCGGCGCGGGAGTCGCGGGCGTGGAGCTTGTCCTCCAGGGTCGCCGTGCGACCGAGGTCCTCCAGCACGAGCACGCGGTCGCGGCCGTCGTGGGCCAGCAGTTCCGGGCACATCCGATCGTCCGGGGACAGCGCCGTGAACAGCTGGTAGCTGACCGCCTCCTGGGCGAACGAGTCCTCCTCGCCCGGCGCCGGACGATCCGGGTAGTGCTTGATGACCAGCGTGCGCGGCAGCGCGAAGGACGACGACACCACTCTCGCGCGGACGACCGTGGCCGGTCCGCTGCCCGCGAGGTCCTCGGGCGAAACCAGCGTGATCGCACTGCCGAACCGGCGCGAGAGAACGGACTCGCCCGCCGCGACCGCGGCGGCGATGTCCTGCTCGGCTCCTGCCCCGACCCCAGCGTCGCCGGTGGAGGAGGTGTCGACTGTCATTGTCACCGACCCTACTCGTGACTGAGCAACCATGACTACTGACATCCGGACAACAAGGGGCATCCCGCCCGGATGCGAGTCGCCCGCGACACCGCGGACGCATCCCCTGCCGGGAACGTTGCCCAGTTCCGCTCGGGATCAACACAATGGCCGCTGCTGCAACGATTCCGAGAACGCTCTCGCCGTACCGGCCCGCTGCTCGGGAACACGTGCCCACTCCCCCGCGGCCGCCGGTGCCGACGTTGTCGTCAGCGGACCGGCAAACACCGCACGACCAGCGACGGTACGCCGATCCGGAACACGGCGTCGAGCGTCACCGGGCACCCGCGAGACCCGCGGGTGCCCGGCGGCGATCAGTGCTGCGGGGCGGGGGCGGCCGGCTTCGCGTCGATGCCGGCCTCCTTGCGCTGCTGCGCGGTGATCGGCGCGGGCGCCGCGGTCAGCGGGTCGTAGCCGCCGCCGGTCTTCGGGAACGCGATCACGTCACGCAGCGAGTCGGCCTTGGCCAGCAGCATGACGATGCGGTCCCAGCCGAACGCGATGCCGCCGTGCGGCGGCGGGCCGAACGCGAAGGCGTCGAGCAGGAAGCCGAACTTCTCCTGCGCTTCTTCCTCGCCGAGGCCCATCAGCGAGAAGACGCGCTTCTGCACGTCGCCGCGGTGGATACGGATCGAGCCACCGCCGATCTCGTTGCCGTTGCAGACGATGTCGTAGGCGTAGGCCAGGGCGTTGCCCGGGTCCTGCTCGAACTTGTCGATCCACTCCGGGGTCGGCGAGGTGAACGCGTGGTGCACGGCGGTCCACTTGCCGGAACCGACGGCGACGTCGTCGCCGATGTCCTCGACCGGCGCGAACAGCGGGGCGTCGACGACCCACACGAACGACCAGGCGTCCTCGTCGATCAGGCCGAGGCGCTTGCCGATCTCGTCACGCGCGGCGCCGAGCAGCGGCTGCGTGCTCGCGGCCTTGCCGGCGGCGAAGAAGACGCAGTCGCCGGCCTTCGCGCCCGCGGCGGCGGCGACGTTCTCGCGCTCGGTCTCGGACAGGTTCTTGGCGACCGGACCGCCCAGCGTGCCGTCCTCGTTGACGAGGATGTACGCGAGGCCGCGCGCGCCGCGCTGCTTGGCCCACTCCTGCCACGCGTCGAGCTGGCGACGCGGCTGCGAAGCGCCGCCCGCCATCACGACCGCGCCGACATAGGGCGCCTGGAACACGCGGAACGGCGTGTCGGCGAAGAACTCCGTCATGTCGGTGATCTCGAGGTCGAAGCGCAGGTCCGGCTTGTCCGAGCCGTACTTGGCCATCGACTCGAGGTAGGTGATGCGCGGGATCGGCCGCGGGATCTCGTGCCCGATCAGCTTCCACAGCGCGGTGACGATGTCCTCGCCGACCTTGATGACGTCGTCCTGCTCGACGAAGCTCATCTCGATGTCGAGCTGGGTGAACTCCGGCTGCCGGTCGGCGCGGAAGTCCTCGTCCCGGTAGCAGCGCGCGATCTGGTAGTACCGCTCCATGCCGCCGACCATGAGCAGCTGCTTGAACAGCTGCGGCGACTGCGGCAGGGCGTACCAGGACCCGGGCTTGAGCCGGGCCGGGATCACGAAGTCGCGGGCGCCTTCCGGGGTGGAGCGGGTCATCGTCGGCGTCTCGATCTCGACGAAGTCCTGCTCGTGCAGCACCTCGCGGGCGGCGCGGCTGACCTCGCTGCGCAGCCGCATCGCCGCGGCCGGGCCGCTGCGGCGCAGGTCCAGGTAGCGGTGCTTGAGGCGGATCTCCTCGCCGACGTCGACCCGGTCGTCGATCGGGAACGGCAGCGGCGCGGCCTCGGACAGCACCTCGAGCTCGGTCGCGAGGACCTCGATCTCGCCGGTCGGGATCTCGGCGTTCGCGTTGCCGTCGGGGCGCTTCGCGACCTCACCGACGATCTTGACGCAGAACTCCGAGCGCAGCGCGTGGGCGCGCTCGGCCATCTCGCCCTCGCGGAAGACGACCTGGGCCACACCGCTGGCGTCGCGGAGGTCGATGAAGATGACGCCGCCGTGATCTCGCCGCCGGGCCACCCATCCGGTGAGGGTGACGGTCTGTCCGGCCTGCTCGGCACGCAGGGTGCCGGCGTTGTGAGTGCGGAGCACTGCGACTGCTCTCCTTCGACATGGGCGGTTCTCGCTGCCTGGAAAGGCTAACGAACCACCCAGCCTACGACGTCGGCAGGTTTGACTTGCTCCGCGGTCCCGGCGTCAGAGCACGAACTTGGGGCGGGCCTCCAGCGCGGCCACCAGCCGGTGGGCCTGGGCGAGGTAGGCGGCGACCTGGTAGATCCGCCCGCCGGGGTGCGAGACCAGCCAGTTCGCGGCCGCCGACGCCGATGCGAAGAACGGCTGCCCGGCGCAGGCGACGGCGTCCACGCGGTCGAGGTCGAAGCCGAGGTCGACCGCGGCGACGACGGCGGAGGCCGGGTCGGCCTGCAGGATCCCCCACGGGGTGAGCTCGATCCGGATGCGGGTGCCGGTGACCGGGCAGGTCGCGACGGCGTGCACGCGCTCGTTGGTCGCCAGGGCCAGCAGGAACATGTCGACGGAGCCGTCCGGGCCTGCCCCGAGGGTGCCTTCGGCGGGCTCGAGCCGCTGGTGGCTCCCGCGCGGCGCGGGTCCGGTCGAGACGAGGTCGCGGTGCAGGGTGAAGCCGATCAGCTCGACGAGCCGGCGCGCTTCGGCCGGGGTGACGCCGACGGTCCCGGCGAGCCGGTCGACGCCCACCGGGTGCCGGCCGGCCCGGGTCAGCTTCAGCGCGGCCCAGGCGAGCCGGGCCGCCGCGACACGGTCGGTCTGCGAGGTCGTCAACGTCCGGCTCCTTTCGGATCGATCCCTTCGACGTTAGGCGTCGGTGAGGGCGCCCGACAACGACACGATCGGACATTTTCCCGCAAGCACCCGACACCACCCGCCGGGTTACGGCGAACGGTGCAGTGTCACGGTTGTCGGGGGTGACGGCCTCACTCACACGGCCGCCCGGTGGGAGGATCACGTACCGCAATCGTGGTCCATAAAGGACAGTCAAAGGACTCGGTGCGGACGCTGACCCACTGGGCCATCAGAGTAGCCGGAATCGCCCAGCGAGCGGGAGCCGTCCCGCTGAGTGAGCACCGGACGCGCTCCGCCGTGACAGGGCACCGCGAGGCCGTCACAGCAACCGCAGCTGTTCGGCGGGCGGTACGTCCTCCCCCCGCGACGGCACCGGCGGCTCCGGCGGCTCCGGTGTCCGTACCTCGTACCCCGTCTTCGGGGCCAGCCCGTGCCGTCGCAGCAGCGGCGCCACCCGCTCGCCGAGCCGCTCGCGGTACGCCTTCTGCACGTAGCTGCCTTTCGCGTACAGCTCCCGGTAGCGCGGGACCAGCGCCGGGTACGTGCCCGCCAGCCAGCGGCCGAACCACTCGCGGGCGCCCGGGCGCAGGTGCAGCGGGATGACCGTGACGCTCGACGCGCCCACCTCGGCCAGCCGCGCGAACAGCGCGTCGAGGGCCTCGGCGGAGTCGGTCAGCCACGGCAGCACCGGCGCCACCAGTACCGAGCACGGCAGCCCGGCCTCACGGGCCTTGCGGACGAGCTCCAGCCGCGCCTGCGGGCTCGGCGTGCCGGGTTCGAGACGGTGCTGCAGCTCGCGGTCGAGCAGCGCGATCGACACGGCGAGGCCGACCGGGACGTCCGCCGCGACGCGCTGCAGCAGCGGCAGGTCCCGGGCCAGCACGGTGCCCTTCGTGAGCACCGACAACGGCGTGCCGGACCGCGCCAGCGCCGTGATGATGCCCGGCATCAGCCCGTAACGGCCCTCCGCGCGCTGGTACGGGTCGGTGTTGGTGCCCATCGCGACGGGCTCGCGCCGCCAGGACGGCCGGTTCAGCTGCGCCGCCAGCACCTGCGGGGCGTTGACCTTGACGACGACCTGGGTGTCGAAGTCGCGGCCGGCGTCGAAGTCCAGGTAGGTGTGGGTGTTCCGGGCGAAGCAGTTGTGCGACACCATGCCGTCGGCGATGAAGTCGCCGGTGCCGGTGGTGATGTCGAACAGCGGGAGCTGCAGGCCCAGCGGCTCGATCGCCTCGACGCGCCGCCGGCTGGCGCCGATCACCGAGCCGTCGAGCGAGCGTTTCCAGGCGACCGCCGGGTTGCTCAGGTGCAGGAACCGGAGGACCTCGCCGGCGCCGCCGAGCAACCGGACCTCTTGGCGCGTCGGGAACTTCGGCACTTCGTCGAGCTGGTGCGCGAAGCCGAAAGCGGTGAGCGCGGCCGCGAAGGCGTCGGCGATCTCCGGCTCGTCGTGCGCGACGGACAGCATCCCGCGGCCGTGGCTGCCGGCGAGGTCGAAGACGCCGGCGAGGAACCCGCGCCGCCAGTGCGCGTCCGGGTCGGCGGGCACCTTCAGGAAACCGACCGACGCCCCGAAGTCGGGCAGGTACTCCAGCGCCCGCGCGGCCGCGTCCGCCTCCGCGCCGAACCCGCCGGAGCGCAGCATCCCGCACAGGTAGCCGGCGCGGTAGCCGAGCGTCTCGTCGGGCGTCGGCGCGAACCGGCCGACGCCGATCAGCTCCGCCCCGGGGGTCAGGTGCGGCCGCTGGGCGGCGCCGAGCTTGCTGCCGGTGACGTGCTTCCAGCCCTTCGAGGTGAGGAACCGGTGATCGCCGCTCGCGACGAGCCGCGTGCCGTCGTCGAGGGTGACGCGGTAGGCGTCGCGCACCGTCGTCCAGTGCGCGAGCACCGTGGTCGGCACCAGCCGCCGGGCCGCGCCGTGGCCGCGGGTGCCGTAGATCGCGTCGCCGGCCTTCAGCTCCGACAGCGCTCGCGTCCGGCCGTCGGCGAGCAGGATCCGGGTGCCGCCCTCCAGGCAGTAGGTACAGGCGTGGGAGCAGCCGCGGTACGGGTTGACCGTCCAGCTGAACGGCACCCCGGAGCCGGCAGGCACCTTGTTCAGCACCGAGCGGGCGTTCACCTCGTGAAAGGTGACGCCGTCGAATTCCGGTGACCGCACGGAACGCACCAGGCCTTCCAGCCCGGGCAGTGCCGGCTCACCCTCCCCTGCTCGCTGCCGATCCCATCGCACCCCGGCAGTCGAACACATGTTCTATTGGGGTGTCAAACGCGTTCGCGGCGGGTGGGACGGGTGGTGCGGATGGGGCGTCAGGAGGTGAACCGGTCCAGGGCGCGGATCTTGTTGGTGGCGTCCAGCGCGGCCACCTTGTAGGCCTCCGAGAGCGTCGGGTAGTTGAACACCGCGTCGACGAGGTAGTCGACCGTGCCGCCGCAGCCCATCACCGCCTGTCCGATGTGGACCAGGTCGGTCGCGCCCGTGCCGAACACGTGCACGCCCAGCAGCTTCCGGTCCTTCGTGGACACCAGCAGCTTCAGCATGCCGTAGCTGTCGCCGGTGATCTGGCCGCGCGCGAGCTCGCGGTAGCGGGCGATGCCGACCTCGTAGGGCACCGACGACGACGTCAGCTGGGCCTCAGTCGCCCCGACGTACGAGATCTCCGGGATCGTGTAGATGCCGATCGGCTGCAGCGCGCCGAGGCCGTTCGCCGGCTCGCCGAACGCGTGGTAGGCCGCGAGCCGGCCCTGGTCCATCGACGTCGCCGCGAGCGCCGGGAAGCCGATCACGTCGCCGACGGCGTAGATGTGCGGGACCTCGGTGCGGTAGTGCTCGTCGACGACGAGCCGGCCGCGCTCGTCCGCGGCCAGCCCGGCCGCCTCCAGCGCGAGCGAGCCGGTCATGCCCTGGCGGCCGGCGGAGTACATCACGCCGTCGGCCGGGATGCGCTTGCCGCTGACCAGGGTGGTGATCGTCGCGTCGTCGGACACCGCGACGTCGGCGACCTTCTCGCCGAACCGGAACGTGACGCCGAGGTCGCGCAGCTGGAACTTCAGCGACTCCACGATCTCGGGGTCGCAGAAGTCGAGCATCTGGTCGCGCTGCTCGACCACGGTGACGCGCGAGCCGAGCGCGGCGAACATCGACGCGTACTCGATGCCGATCACGCCCGCGCCGACCACGACGAGCGACGACGGGATCTGTTCGAGCCGCAGGATCTCGTCGGAGTCCAGCACGCGGGCGGCGTCGAAGTCGACGTGCCCGGGCCGCGCGGGCCGGGTGCCGGTGGCGATCACGACGTAGTCCCCGGTCAGCGTCCGGCGGTCCCCGGCGTGCTTGCCGTCGACGACCACGGTGTGCGGGTCGGCGAACGAGCCGAGGCCGGCGACCAGGTCGACGTGGTTGCGCATCAGCTGGGCGCGCACCACCTGGACCTCGCGCCCGACCACGTGGTGGGTGCGCGCCAGCAGGTCGGCGATGGTGATGTCCTGCTTGACCCGGTAGCTGGCGCCGTACAGCTCGCGCTGGTTCATGCCGGTCAGGTAGAGCACCGCTTCGCGCAGGGTCTTGGACGGGATCGTGCCGGTGTTGACGCACACCCCGCCGACCATGTCGTGCCGGTCGACGACCGCCACCTTCTTGCCCAGTTTCGCGGCCGCGATGGCGGCCTTCTGCCCACCCGGGCCCGAACCGATGACGATGAGGTCGTACTCGTGCTCGCTCACGGTGTCGAGCCTGCGCACCCGGAGCCCGCCGCGCAACCCCCAGCGGGTGAAGAGGGGCGCACGGTCAGGCCCGGAGGGCTCCCCGGCGCCGCTGCCAGTCGGTCACCGCGTCCAGACCGGACTCGATCTCCTCCGTGAGCAACGCCGTCAGCTGCGCCGCGACGTCCACGCCGAGCAGCTTGCCGGCCCGGCCGTCCGAGATCAGCGCCAGCGCCTCCCACGGCGACGTCGCCAGCTCGGCCGCGGTCGTCCCGGCCGGCGGCGGCGTCAGGCCCTCCTCCAGCCCGAACCGCCCGGCCGCCAGCAGGGCCGCGACGACCAGGTGGGGCTGGGCGTCGGCGCCCGGGAAGCGGAACTCGAGGCGGCGGTTCGCCGCGGGCCCGGCCACGCGGACCGATGACGTCCGGTCGTCGTGGCCCCAGCGGATCTCGCGCGGGGAGAACGGCGCCGTCCGCAGCCGGACGTAGCCGTTCCACGTCGGCGCCCACACGGCCGTCAGCGCCCGCGCGTCCCGCAGCACGCCCGCCAGGAACCCGCCCAGCAGGTCCGGCCCGGAACCGTCCACGGCGGACAGTGACAGGTGGACGTGCCCCGAGTTGCCCTGGCCGGGCGCGGGCGCCGCGAGGTAGTCGGCGGTGACGCCGTGGCGCGCCGCGACCCGGCGGACGATCAGCTGCTGCAGCAGGACGTCGTCGCAGGCGGCGAGGGCGTCGCGGTGGCGCAGCACGATCTCGTACTGGCCCGGGTGGCACTCCGCGCGCGCCGACTCGACGCCCAGCCCGGCCTCGTCGAGCGCCACCCGCAGGTCGCGCAGCAGCGGCGCCAGGCGTTCGGTGCCGCCGACCGCGTAGTCGACGCCGTGCGCGGTGAGCGGCGCGCCGGCCGCGTCGCGGAACACCACCTCGTGCTCGATGCCGACCGACGGCACCAGCCCGAGCCCTTCGAGCGCTTCGAGCTGTCCGCGCAGCACCTCGCGCGGGGCCAGCTCCGCGGCCGGCCCGGACGGCCACTCGGCGTCGCACACCACCGCCCACGTCCGGTCGCCGAGCGGGATCGCGCTCGCCGCGTCCGGCCGCATCCGCAGGTCGCCGTAGCCTTCCAGGTAGCCACCGAGCGCGCCGGACTCCGGCAGCGCCGCGCGCTCGGGCGTCCACGCGAAGACGTAGCTGCAGACGCCGTAGCCGTCGGTGAGGACGTCGGCGGCGAACGGCGCGGCCAGCTCGACGGCGGCGAAGCGGGCGTGCGGGTCGGGCACCAGCAGGAGCAGCCGCGCGCCGTCCTCGGCGAGTACGCCGCGCAGCACACCTTCCCCGGTCACGGCCGCCGCGCGCCGGGCGGCCAGCGACCGCGGGCCGGCCGGGCGCGCGAACGGCGTCACCACGCGCCGCCGGGATCCGCGCGGTGCAGCGGGTTCGGCACCCGGCCGAAGCGGACGTCGAACTCGTCGTCGCGCTCCACCTTGTCGAAGCCCTGCCCGGCGAAGTGCTCGCGGTTGAGCGTGACGCGCTCGACGTCCGGCGCGAACAGCCGGCACGCGTCGAACCGCGCGGCGACGTCCGGGTTCTCGTCGCGGTAGCGGCCGACGATCTCGCGCACCGGCGCCCAGAACCTCGCCCGCGGCAGGCCCAGCTCGTCGAGGAGAACCTCGGCCCAGAACCGGAACTGCCCGGAGAACACCGAGCTGAACAGCGACTGCGCGAGCAGGTGCGCGGGCCAGCGCAGCATGTCGGCGGCCGCCTCGGGCGGGAGGCTTTCGTAGCTTTCGAGCTGTTCGTCGAGCAGGTCGACGCCCTGGGCGAAGTCCTTGATCAGCACCCGCTGCGGCACACCGGCGGCGTCGGCGACGAGGATCAGGTTCTGGCCGTGCGGGCAGAACCCGACGCCGTGGCGCAGCAGCCACTGCAGCAACGGCGTGAGCGTCAGGTCGAACAGCCGCGTCAGCCACGCCGCCGGGTCGCCGTCGCCGATCAGGTGGGCGAGCACCGAGACGCCGTCGGGCCCGCGATAAGGCAGTGCGGCGAACGAGATCGCGCGCTCCCCGTCCGCCAGGTGCGCGGTGAGGGGTTCCCGCCACAACGCGCCCAGGGTCTCGTGGAACCGGTACGGCAGCTCCTCCAGGTGCCCGAACAGCGGGTGCTTCACCGACACGCTCGCGACCTCGCCGAGCAGCCCGAAGCGGTACTTCTCGGCCAGCAACGGATCACCGGCGCTGACCCGGCGCAGCCACGACGTCACCGACGGCCCGGCGAGCGTGGCCGCGGAGTTGAGCCCCCGGTAGACGAGCGTGTTGCGCACCGACACCGCGGTCTTGACGTCGTGCCGGCCGGGCGTGCTGACGTTCGCGAGCGTCCGGACCGTCTGGTGCGCGCGGTAGCCGTCGGCGCTCTCGCCGAGGTCGATCATGACACCGGTGGCGAGCTCGGCGGCGTAGAGCGTGCCGAGGATTTCGTCAGCCTGCCACGGGTGCACCGGCACCCACACGTAGTCCTCGGGCGCCCGCCCGGCGAACTCCGCGCGCAGGTCGCCGAGTTCGGCGGCCAGCAAGGCGTCCCGGCTCAGCTCGTCGACGCAGCGGAACTCGGCGTGCTCGGGGTGGACGGCGAACCAGCGCAGCCGGACGTCGGCCCCGGCCTCCGGCGCGTAGCGAGCCCGGTCGAGCGCCGAGAAGCCGACGCGGCCCTTGTTGAGCACCAGCCGCGGGTGTCCGGTCAGGTGCCCGTCGGCGACGTTGTAGTCCATTGTGGACAGATTGGCCGCGGTCGGCGCACGGCACAGGCGGGCGGCCTCGTTGGCGACCGTCGCGGTCAGCTCGGCCAGGACGTCGGCCAAGCGCAACCCGCTGAGTCCCAACGTCTTCCGGGCGTCCACGACGAGCGTGCGCGGGTCGGTGGCCGGCTCGCCGGACCGGTGCGCGCTGCCCGGACCCACCGTCCACGCGTCGAAGGCGCCGCGCCGGGCCCGGAACGTGTAGACGACGCCGTCCGGCAGTTCGAGGCGGTAGGCGTCTCCGTCCGCGACCGGTTCCAGCATGTGCTCGTACGACAGCTCGCCGAGCATCTTGTGCGTGATCAGGGCACCGGCCGCGTGCCAGGCGTCGACCTCGCTGAATCTCACTTGTCCTCCAGGCCGAACGTGGTGAAGGCGGTGCGGTCGGGCAGCTCGTGCACGGTCTTGCCGCACACGGCGTTGAGGATCACGGCCGCCCGCCAGGCCCCCAGGCCGAGGTCGGGGGCGCCCGGCCCGTGCGTGTGCCGTTCGGCGTTCTGCACGAACAGCGGCCCCGGCACGTCGAGGGCGACGCGGTGGTCGGCGCCGACCACCAGCCGGCCCCGGTCGTCGCGGTGCACGGCGTCGCCGAGCCCGGCCAGCAGCGGCCCGGTCGGCGTTTCGGTGTAACCGGTGGCCGCGACGACGGCGGCGGTGCGCACGGTCCCGTTGCGGCCCTGCTGCGCGTGCCGCAGGCCCAAGTCGACTTGTCCATCCACAATGGACGCCGAGACGACCTCGACGCCCGGGCTCAGCACCGCGGCGGGCCAGCCGCCGCCGATGCTGCGGCGGTAGAGCTCGTCGTGGATCGCGGCGATCGTCTCGGCGTCGATCCCCTTGTACAGCTGCCACTGCGTGGGCAGCAGGCGGTCGCGGACCGCGCTCGGCAGGCCGTGGAAGTAGGCGGTGTAGTCCGGGGTGAACTGCTCCAGCCCCAGTTTCGAGTACTCCATCGGCGCGAACGCCGGGGTGCGGGCAAGCCAGCGGAGTCCGTCCACAGTGGACCGTGCGCGCAGCAGGTCGAGGACGACCTCGGCCCCCGACTGCCCGGACCCGACGACCGTGACGCTCTCGGCGGCCACCAGCGCGGCCCGGTGGGTGAGGTAGTCCGCGGAGTGCAGGGCGAGCGTGTCCGGGTCCGACACCAGGTCCCGCAACGGTTCCGGCACCGACGGCACCGACCCGACGCCGAGCACGACGGCGTCGGCCAGCACCGGTTCGGCGCCGGCGACCGTCAGCTCGAACGCCGCTTCGGCTTCGTTCCAGCGGACGCCGGTGACCTCGTGGCCG
Organism: Amycolatopsis sp. WQ 127309; assembly: GCF_023023025.1. NCBI lineage: Bacteria > Bacillati > Actinomycetota > Actinomycetes > Pseudonocardiales > Pseudonocardiaceae > Amycolatopsis > Amycolatopsis sp. WQ 127309. The sequence goes on along the minus strand of NZ_CP095481.1, from coordinate 5,653,731 downwards.
AACCGGCACGACGGCAGCCGCGCCGCGGCCCAGCGGCCGTAGTCGTCGTATTCGGCGCGCGGCAGATGGAACCGCTCGGCGAAGTAGAACGGCAGCAGCCGGCCGCGGTCGCGCAGGTAGTTGAGGAACGACAACGGGTTCGTCGGGTCGACCAGCGTCACCAGGTCGGCGAGGAACGGCACCTGCAGGCTCGCGCCCTCGACCAGCAGGCCCGGGTGCCACCGGAACTCCGGGCGGGCGTCGAAGAACACCGCGTCCAGGCCGTCGACCGGGGCGGCGAGCGCCGCGAGCGAGAGGTTGAACGGCCCGATCCCGATGCCCGCCAGGTGGTGGCGCCTCACGAAGCGACCGGGCTTTCCCGGTTCGCGACGAGCTCGGCGCCCGCGGTGGCGGCGATCCGGTCCAGCAGCGGGCGGTAGTCCTCGACGGTGGTGCCGGGGTGCAGCAGCGTCAGCTTGAGCCACAGCTGCGGCGCGCCGCCGGGGCCGGTCGGCAGCGCGGCCCGGCCGATCACGGCGGTGCCCGCCTCCAGCAGCGCGCGGCGCACCCGGGCGACGAGTTCGTCGGCTTCGGCGTCCGCGAGGTTCTCGGCGACGACCGGGCGCAGGACGACGGTGGACAGCTCCGGCGCGCCCCAGAGGCGCAGGCCGGGGTGGGCGTCGACGACGGCCGCGACCTCCCCGGCGGTGTCGCAGCAGTGCTCGACGAGCGCGCCGAGGCCGTCGGTACCGAGGGCACGCACGGTGACGGCCATCCGGAACGCGTCCGGCCGCCGGGACGTCCGGATCGAGCGGCCGAGCAGGTCCGGCAGGCCGGCCTCGGTGTCGTCGTCGGCGTTGAGGTACTCGGCCCGCACGGTCAGCGCGCCGAGATCGGCGGCCTCGCGGGCGGCGAAGAGCCCGGCCGCGACCGGCTGCCAGCCGAACTTGTGCAGGTCGAGCGCGACGGAGTCGGCCTGCTCCAGCCCGGCGAGCCGCGTCCGGAGCGCGGTGCTGCACAGCGCCATCCCGCCGTACGCGGCGTCGACGTGCAGCCGGGCGCCCGCCTGGCGGCAGATCCCGGCGATCTCGGGCAGCGGGTCGATCGTGCCGGTGTTGGTGGTGCCGGCGGTCGCGACGACGACGGCGGGCGTGCCCAGGTCGCGGAGGGTTTCGGCGAGCGCGGCCGGCAGCAGGCGATCGCCCTCGCACGCTACGACGACCGGCGCGGGCAGGCCGAGCAGCCAGGCCGCGCGGGCCACGCTGTGGTGGGCGTTGACGCCGCAGACGGGCCGGACGTGCGCGTCCCGCTCGCGGGCCAGCAGCAGCCCGAGCAGGTTGGATTCGGTGCCGCCGGTGGTCACGACGGCGTCCGGCGCGGCGGCGTCCGGGTAGCAGAGGCGGGCGATGCCGATGGTGAACTCGCGCTCCAGCTCGCTGGCCACCGGCGCCTGGTCCCACGAGTCCATCGACGGGTTGAGCGCGCTCGCCACGACGTCGGCGGCGACGGACACCGCGAGCGGCGGGCAGTGCAGGTGGGCCGCGCAGGCCGGGTCGGCGGGATCGGCCGAGCCCGCCGCGAGCAGCCGGCTGAGCTCCTCCAGCGCGGCTTCGGCGCCGACGCCGTGACGTGGCAGCGCGCCCCCCTCACCGGCGAGCGCCGCGGCCACCGCGGCGGGTCCACCGGCCGGCACCGGCCCGCCGCGTTCGGCGACCCCGGCCGCCATGCCGCGCAGTGCCGCCGGGATCAGCTCCCCGAGCCGGTCCGCGCCGCCTTCGCCCCCGGCCAGCCCGTCTGCCCGCATGTACCCCCGCCTTCCTTAGGGTTGCCTTGCCTACGCTGAGCAACAGTACGGCGACCGAGGGCTGTCTGTCACCCGGCCCCGTTCCAGCATGCGCGACCGAGCGGCGGGAACGCGTCGGCCATCGGGAGTAGGTTCGGCCCCGAAGGTGATCGGCGGTGACGACGGGCTGCGAGCGCGGATCGCCCGGCTAGTCCCGATCGGGCCGGCCGAGGCGCCGGCGGACGCGGTCCCGGGCCTCGATCAGGCGGGTCGCCCGGCCGTCTTCCCGGCCGGCGCGGCGGTCGAGCTTCCAGTCGAGGTAGTCGGCGAGCGCGGTGTCACCCCACTTGCGCTTCACCCGGCGACGCCGGGAAAGCAGCCGTTGTTCCGCCGCCTCCGCGCGGACGTCGTCGGGGTTGCCCGTCGCCGCGCGCAGGGTGAGGCTTTCGTGCGCGCGGTTGGACCGGCGCGCGAAAGCCTTGCTGCGCGGCAGGTTCTTGCGCGAGGACTTGGCGTTCTCGCCGTAGTCGTCGCGCCGGTCCTTCAGGTAGCTGAGCCGCTTCTTCTCCTGCGGCGTCTTCCTTCGCATCCGCCCAGGGAACACCCGGTCACCGCCGCGCGGCAACCGGGTTTCCCGTGGCCGGCGAAGGGTCAGCGCGGGGCCAGGGCCCGGACCTGCTCGAACGGGTCGCCGCCCGTGGGGAGCAGGGCGATGATCGGCGTCGTCAGGCCGTTGTCCACATAGGACTGGATCTGCTCCCGGCACGAGTCGAGGCTGCCGTGGACGATCAGGTCGTCCACCACCGCGTCCGGGATGACCTGGTTGGCCTTCTGGCGGTCGCCCGCCGCCCAGGCCTCGTGCATCGGGGCGAGGGCCTCGCCGCGGCCGAGCCACTCGTGGAACGCCGCGTACACCGGGACCGTGAGGTAGCTCGAGATCAGCATCCGGCCGAGGCCCCGCGCCGCGGCGGCGTCCTCGGTGGGGCAGACGAAGATCCGGGCCGCCAGCTCGACGTCCGGGCCGACGACCGAGCGCACCTTCGGCACGTCCGTCGGCGCCAGCCAGTTCGTGATCGCGCCGTCGGCCTCGCGCGCGGCGAGCTTGAGCATGCCCGGGCGCAACGCGGCCAGCATGATCGACGGCGGCGGGTCGGCCGGGCGCTCCAGGCGGAACTTCGAGACGGCGAACGTCTCGTACTTCTCGCTGACCTTCTCCCCCGTCAGCGCCGACCGCAGGAACCGCAGCGTGTCCCGCGACCGCGCGAACGGCGCTTCGAACGGCGCCGCGTTCCAGTTCGAGACGATCACCGGCGACGACGCGCCGATGCCGAGCACGAACCGGCCCGGCGCCAGCTCGGCCACGGTCGCCGCCTGCATCGCCAGCAGACCCGGACCACGCGTGTACACCGGCACGATCGCGGTGCCGAGCCGCAGCTGCGGCGCCCATTGCGACGCGAGCACGAGCGGCGTGAACGCGTCCGTGCCCGCCGTCTCCGCCGTCCACGCGTCGGTGTAACCCAGGTCCGGCAGCTGCTCGACCAGCTCGCGGTGCGCCGTCAACGGCACCCCGGTCAGCGGAATCGTGAGGCCCCAGCGGCTCATGCGGTCTCCTTCTCGACGGATTTGTCCACGACGGACAGCTCACGCAGGATCCAGTCCACCTGGGAGCGCATCAGGTTCTCCGCGACCTCTTCGGCCTGCGGCGTCATGTGGGTGGCCCCGGCCAGCGGCAGGAACACGTGCGAGCGGCCCTTCGCCAGCAGCGCCGACGACAGCCGCAGCGAGTGGGCGACGAACACGTTGTCGTCGGCCAGCCCGTGCACGATCAGCAGCGCGCGGCTCAGCTCGCCGGCGCTCTCGATCAGCGAGTTGTGCGCGTAGCTCGCCACCTCGTCCTGCGGCTGCCCGAGGTAGCGCTCGGTGTAGTGCGTGTCGTACAACGACCAGTCCGTGACGGGCGCGCCCGCGACCGCCGCGTGGAAGACGTCCGGGCGGCGCAGCACGGCCAGCGCGGACAGGTACCCGCCGTAGGACCAGCCGCGGATGGCGACGCGCTCGACGTCCAGCTCGGGGAACCGCGCGGCCGCCGCCTGCAGCGCGTCGACCTGGTCCTGCAGGGTGACGTCGGCGAGGCGGCCGTGGATCTCGCGCTCCCACACCGCGCCGCGCCCGGGCGTGCCGCGGCCGTCGGCGACGAGCACCGCGAACCCCTGGTCGGCCAGCCACTGCGACGTCAGGAACGCGTTGCGGCTCTGCAGCACGCGCTGGGCGTGCGGGCCGCCGTACGGGTCGAGCAGCACCGGCAGCTTGCCCTCGCTGGGCTCGTACCCGCGCGGCAGCAGCAGGGCGGCGCGCAGGCCGCGCTCCCCCAGCGTCAGCCAGGTCAGGTTCGGCACGATGTCCGGGTCCACAGTGGACGACGCGATCGCCACGGCCTCGGCGCCGTCGCGCAGCACCGAGACGCGCGGGCCGCTGTGCTCCAGGCTCCACGACGACAGCACGGTCACCGCGACGGATCCGGCACCGTGGTGCACGCCGTCCACAGTGGACACCCGGTGGATCGAACCGCCTTCGGTGCGGTAGACGTGGATCTGCGTCGAGTCCTCGTCGGACGCGCTGAAGAGCAGCTCGTCGCCGACGTCGAGGACCGCGCGCAGCTGCAGGCCGGCCGGGGTGACGGCGTCGTCGCCGACGTAGAGCCGGTGGTCGCCGTCGACCATCCGCTCGGTGACCAGGCGCCCGTCCGGCGTCCACGCCGGGACGCCGCCGACGATGTCGATCCAGTGCTGGTCGGTGGCGGTGTGCACGACCGACGTCGAGCCGTCGGTGACGTCGAGGGCGAGCACGTCCAGCCGCGTCTGGTCGCGCGGTTCGACGGCCAGCAGCGGCGCGCCGCCCGCCGACCAGTGCACCGAGGCGAGGTACTCCCACTCCCCCGGCGCGACGTCGACGCGCGAGCCGTCCAAGCCGAGGACAGCCAGCGTGACCAGGGCGTTCGTGGTGCCCGCGGCCGGGTAGGCGACGACGTTGGCCGGGTGCTGCGGGTTGGCCGGGTCGGCGATGGTCCAGCGCGGCACCGGGCCGCGGTCGGCGCGCTCGGCCAGCAGCGCGGCGCCGTCCGGGGCCCACCAGTAGCCGCGGGTGCGGTCCATCTCCTCGGCGGCGATGAACTCGGCGAGACCCCACGAGACGTCTTCGTCGTCCTCGCCGGCCAGCACCCGGTCGTCGCCGGTGGCCAGCTCCATGACGTGCAGCCGGCGGTCCTGCACGTACGCGACGTGCGTGCCCGTCGGGCTCGGCCGCGGGTCGATGACCGCGCCGTCGACCCGCAGCGTCACCTCGCCGGACGCGAGATCCAGGGTGTAGAGCTTGCCCGAGAGTGTGAAGGCCGCGACCGTGAAGCCCGCGTCGACGCCGTAGTGGACGACCCCGCCGCCGGTCTCGCGGGCCCGTTCACGCCGCGCCCGCTCCTCGGCCGGCAGCTCCTCCTCGCCGGGCAGCAGCTCGGCGGCGTCGACGACCTTCGTCTCGGCGCCGGTCGCGAGGTCGGCCGACCAGAGGCTGTGCCGCGGGTCGGTACCCGACTCCGACCGCAGGAACAGCACGCGCGAACCGTCCGGGGCGACCCGGAACGCCTTCGGCGCGCCGAGGGTGAAGCGCTGGGTACGGGCCTGTTTGCGGAGGAACGGGAGATCGTCGACATCGGTCACGCCCGCACTCTTCCAGACGCTCAGGCCGGTGCGCCAACACCCTTCAGCTTCGCCAGCTCGGCGTCGACGTCGTAGTCCGGCTGCGGGAACTTCGGGTCCAGCTCGGCGAGCGTCTCGATGAGCAGCTCCGCGACGGCCCAGTTCCGGTACCACTTGTGGTCGGCCGGCACGACGTGCCACGGCGCGTAGTCCGTCGACGTCTTCTTGAAGATGTCGGCGTAGGCCTTCTGGTAGGCGGGCCAGTGCGAGCGCGCCTCGAGGTCGCCCGGGTTGTACTTCCAGTGCTTCTCGGGCGTCTCCAGCCGGGCCTGCAGCCGCTTGAGCTGCTCCTCGGGCGAGATGTGCAGGAAGACCTTGACGACGGTGGTGCCGCCGTCGGTCAGCTCCTTCTCGAACGCGTTGATCTCGCTGTAGCGGCGGCGCCGCTCCTCCGCGCTGAGCAGTCCGGACACCCGCGGGACCAGGATGTCCTCGTAGTGCGAGCGGTCGAACACGCCGATCTGGCCGGGCACCGGCAGCTGCTTGCGGATCCGCCAGAGGTAGTGGTGGCGCCGCTCGGCCGCCGTCGGCGCCTTGAACCCCGAGTAGCGCACGCCCATCGGGTTGACCAGGCCGAGCACGTGCGAGACCGTGCCGCCCTTGCCCGAGGTGTCCATGCCCTGCAGCACCAGCAGGACGTTGCGTTCGCCGCCGCCGACGCCCTCGGCGTAGAGCGCCTCCTGCAGCGCGGACAGCCGCTCGCCCGCGGTGCCGAGCTTGGCGAGGGCCTTCGGCTTCTTGCCGGGCCCGACCGGCGCCGACCCCGGGTCCGGCAGCTCCCCGGTGATCCGCAGCGCGTCCCGGACCCGGCTTCCCTCGTCGTTCTTCTTGGCCATCCCGCGACGATAGCCAGTCGGGCGGCGGCTTTCCTGTCGACGCACCCGGCCGGGTGGCGCCGCAGCGATTCGGGGGTCCGATCCGCGGATTGCGCAACGAACAACGGGTGAAAGCAATGATTCCCGGCTGAACTCTGCGTCTGCGGACTCTAACCTGAACGCATGACGACGTTCGCCGGCCGGGAAACCGCCGCCCCCACCGCCGCGAGCTTCATCGCGCTCGACGAGCAATGGAGCACGCACAACTACCACCCGCTGCCCGTCGTGATCGCCGAAGCCTCCGGGGCGACGGTGACCGACGTCGAAGGCCGGTCCTACCTGGACTTCCTCTCCGGCTATTCAGCGCTGAACTTCGGCCACCGCCACCCGGACCTGATCGGCGCCGCCGTCGAGCAGCTCGGCCGCGTCACGCTCACGTCGCGGGCCTTCCACCACGACCAGCTCGGCCTGTTCTGCCGCGAGCTGGCCGAGCTGACCGGCACCGAGATGGTGCTGCCGATGAACTCGGGCGCCGAGGCCGTCGAGTCCGCGGTCAAGCTCGCCCGCAAGTGGGCCCACACGGTCAAGGGCGTGCCGGACGGCACCGCCGAGATCATCGTCGCCGACTCGAACTTCCACGGCCGGACCACCACGATCGTGTCGTTCTCGACCGACGAGACCGCGCGGGCCGACTTCGGCCCGTTCACCCCGGGCTTCGTCACGGTGAAGTACGGCGACGCCGCCGCCCTGCGCGACGCGATCACCCCGCGCACGGCCGCCGTCCTGCTCGAGCCGGTCCAGGGCGAGGCCGGCGTCATCGTGCCGCCGGCGGGCTACTTCGCCGACGTCCGCGCGGCGTGCGACGACCACAACGTGCTGCTGATCGCCGACGAGATCCAGTCCGGCCTGGCCCGCACCGGCACCGTGCTGGCGCTGGACCACGAGGGCGTCCGCGCCGACGTCTACACGCTGGGCAAGGCCCTCGGCGGCGGCATCCTGCCGGTGTCCGCGGTGGTCGGCAGCCGCGACGTGCTGGGCGTGCTGAAGCCGGGCGAGCACGGCTCGACGTTCGGCGGCAACCCCCTGGCCTGCGCGATCGGCCGCGCGGTGGTCAAGCTGCTGCAGACGGGCGAGTTCCAGCAGCGCTCCGCCGAACTGGGCGCCCACCTGCACACGCGCCTGACCGAGCTGGTCGGGAGCGGCCTGTCCGAGGTCCGCGGCCGCGGCCTGTGGGCGGGCATCGACATCGCGCCGGGCGGCCCCGAGGGCCGGGCGGCGTCCGAGGCCCTGGCCGCCCGCGGCGTGCTGTGCAAGGAGACGCACGACCGCACGCTGCGCGTCGCCCCGCCGCTGGTGATCACCCGCGAAGAGCTGGACCGTGGCATCGACGCCGTCGCCGAGGTCATCCGCCCCTGAACCCCGGTTGTCCGTGAATGCCACATCGAGGGACATAGTGTCCCTCGATGTGGCATTCACGGACTTCGGGAGCGAACCGGGCGGATCGGGCGTTGGGCGGGTATGGGATCAGGGGAATGGGTGGAGCGGCCGCTGGCCGGTGCGGACAGCGTCACGCCGGCCGAGCTGTACGAGCAGGGGAAGCGGCTCCGGGAGAAGACGCCGGTCACCGCGCACGACCACGAGGCCGCCGCGAAGGACCGGCCGACACCCGCGCAGTACTTCGAGGCCAGCGGCAAAGGACGGCTGCCCGAACTGGCGGAACTCCGGCGTGAGCGGATGCTCGCGTCTCCGTTCACCTTCTTCCGCGGTGCCGCCGGGCTGATGGGCGCCGACCTCGCGCGCACGCCCGTCTCCGGCCTCGACGCCCAGCTCTGCGGCGACGCGCACGCGGCGAACTTCGGGCTCTACGGCACGCCCGAGGGCAAGATCGTGATGGACATCAACGACTTCGACGAGACCGTCCCCGGCCCGTGGGAGTGGGACCTCAAGCGGCTCGCCGCGAGCCTGGTGCTCGCCGGCCGTGAGGGCGGCATCGGCGAGTCGGGCTGCCGCGAAGCCGCCGAGGACGCGGCGAGGTCGTACCGGCGGACCATCCGCGCCCTGGCCGAGCTGCCGTTCCTGCGCAGCTGGAACGCGCTGCCGGACTCGTCGGTGCTGTCGAAGGCCCGCGCGGACGAGCTGATCGACGACTTCGCCGACGCCGCCGAGAAGGCCCGCAAGAACGACAGCGCCAAGGTCGCCGCGAAGTGGACCGAGCGCGTCGACGACCACCGGACGGGCCTCGCGCGCCACCGGTTCGTCGAGGACCCGCCGGTGCTGACGCACGTCGACGAGCAGACCGCGGAGGCCGTCGCCGCCGGACTGGCGTCCTATGTGGACACCCTGCGTGAGTCACGGCGGACGCTGATCTCGCGCTACCGCCTCGCCGACGTCGCCTTCCGCGTCGTCGGCACCGGCAGCGTCGGGCTCCGCAGCTACGTCGCGCTGCTGCACGGCAACGACGACGAAGACCTTGTCCTGCAGGTGAAACAGGCGGCGTCGCCGGCGCTCGGGCCGTACCTGGACCTGCCCGCCGCCGAGCACGAAGGCCGCCGGATCGTCGACGGCGCCCGGCTCGTGCAGGCCGAGACCGACATCCTGCTCGGCTGGACCACGATCGACGGCGTTCCGTACATCGTCCGCCAGTTCCGGAACCTCAAGGGTGACATCGACCCGGCGGAGCTGGAGAAGGACCACCTCGACGACTACGGCCGGCTCGCCGGGGCGCTGCTCGCCCGCGCCCACACGCGGTCGCTGCACCCGCAGCTGCTGTCCGGCTACTTCGCCGACGACTCCGAGCTGGACGAGGCGATCGGCGCGTACGCCGTGCGCTACGCCGACCGGACGGAGGCCGACCACGCCGCCTTCTCGGGGACCTGACCGGACAGGAAGCCGGTCAACGCTGGAGAACGAATTCCCCGCCGTGCTAGATCTTCGTGAACGGGTGACGGCGAGGGAGGCGGCGTGGCGGATCTCAAACGGCGGTCGGTGCTCACGGGAGCGGTCGCGACGGCGTTGGCGGCCACCGCCGCGCCCGCACTGGCCGCCCCCAAGCGGCGGCCGTTCCGGCTGGGCGTCAACTACACGCCCTCGACGCGCTGGTTCCACATGTGGGAGGACTGGCGCGAAGCCGACCTGCGCCGCGACTTCGACGACATCGCCGCGCTCGGGCTCGACCACATCCGGATGATGCTGCTGTGGCCGGCGTTCCAGCCCGAGCCGCACCTGGTCAGCGGCGAGAAGCTCGACCGGCTGCACCGGTTCCTCGACCTCGCGGGCGCGGCCGGCCTCGACGTCGAGGTGACGGTCTTCAACGGCCACATCTCGGCCCGCTACTGGACGCCGAACTGGCTGCAGACCACGCCGGAGCCGGTGAACTGGTTCACCGACCCGGCGGCCCTCGACGCCCAGCGCGCGCTGCTCACGGCGCTGGCCGCGCGGATCGGGAAGCACCCGCGGTTCCTCGGGTTCGACCTGTCGAACGAGCCGTACTACTACTGGGACTCCTTCGCCGGCCTGGCGGTGACGCCGGAGCAGGCCGACGCGTGGGCGCACACCCTGTGCGAGACGGCGGAGAGCGTCGCGCCGGGAAAGGCGCACACGGTCGGCTGCGACCGCGCGCCGTGGGACAACGGCCGCTACTTCACCCGGGCAGGCCTGGCCGACGCGGGGAACGTCGTGGCGATCCACCCGTGGACGTCGTTCTTCGGCACGCTCAAGACGACGCCGCTCGGCGCGTTCGAGACGCACAACGCGGAGCGCCTGATCCAGGTGGCGCAGGCGTACGCGACGGACCCGGCGAGGCCGTGCTGGATCCAGGAGGACGGCGCGGCCCCGTCGATCCACTTCAGCGACGCGACCCGCCCGCAGTACGCCGAGTGGCTGTCCCGCTCGATCCGCAACGCGGCGTCGTGCGCGCACACGCTGGGCTTCACGTGGTGGTGCTCCCACGACGTCAACCCTGGTTTGGTCCCGAGCCTGAACCCGCTGGAGTACGACCTGGGGCTGTACACGAACGACCGCCGCCTCAAGCCCGCCGGCCGGGCGTTGAAGACGCTGGTGGCGGAGTTCGACCGCACCCCGCCGAAACCGGCGCCGCGGACGACGGCGATCGTCATCCCGGACGCGGACCCGACCCGGGGCTCGGACCGCTTCTTCGCACTGGCCGACGCCGGGACGCGGGTGGCGTTCGTGCTGCAGAGCCGAGCCGGCGACGCGAGCTACCTGGCGCAGCGGGGCATCACGGCGCTGGTACAGCCCTGACCAGGCCGTGGACAGCCTCGGGACTGGCCGGCGACTACCCTCGCGGGAGTGAGGACGATCTGGGTGCTCGCCGCCGGGTGCGGTCTGCTGGCCCTGCTGCTGGGGCTTCCGTTCGCCGGCGGTGACACGCCCGGTGCGCTCGACTCGGCCGCCGCGGGCGCCGTCGCGCACCTGGGGCCGGTGGCGGCGCGGATCCTGGTGCTGCCGACCGAGCCGTACGTCGTGTTCGCGCTGGCCGCCGTCGCCGTGTTCCTGTGCCTGCGCGCCGGGCGGCGGCAGGAAGCCGCGCTCGCGCTGGGCGGGCCGCTGCTGGCGATCCTGCTCAACACCTGGCTGCTCAAGCCGCTGTACGACCGGTGGAAGAACGGCACGCTCGTCTACCCGAGCGGCCACACCGTCAGCCTGGTCGCGGTGCTGACCGTGCTGGTGCTGCTCACGCGCAAGACCTACGTCGTCGTGCTGAGCGCCGTGGCCCTGCTCGCGGCCACCGCCGGGCTGATCGGCATGGGCTACCACTACCTCACGGACGTCGTCGGCGGCACGCTGTTCGCGGTCGCCGTCGTGCTCGTCACGTGGTCTGTGCCGCGTCGCGTGCCAGCGCCGTCAACCGGCTGATGGCGCGCAGGTACTTCTTGCGGTAGCCGCCCTCGATCATCTCCTCGGTGAACAGCGCCGGCAGCGGGTCGCCCGAGACGACGACCGGGATCGCGCGGTCGTAGAGGCGGTCGGCCAGCGCCACCAGCCGCAGCGCGACGTTCTGGTCCGGCGCCGGGTGGATGCCGCGCAGGTGCACGCGGGTGACGCCGTCCAGCAGCCGCCCGTACCGCGACGGGTGCAGCTCGCCCAGGTGGGCGCACAGCGCGTCGAAGTCGTCCACAGTGGACCCTTCGTGGGCCGCGACGGACGCTTCCAGCTCGTCGGCGGAGACCGGCGGGGGCGCGTCCGGCAGGCCGCGGTGCCGGTAGTCGGGGCCGTCGACGCGCACGACGCCGAACCGGGCCGACAGCGACTGGATCTCACGCAGGAAGTCCTCGGCGGCGAAGCGCCCCTCGCCGAGCTTCTCCGGCAGCGTGTTCGACGTCGCCGCGATGTACACCCCGGCGTCCATCAGCTCCTGCAGCAGCCGCGTGACCAGCGTGGTGTCGCCCGGGTCGTCCAGCTCGAACTCGTCGATGGCCAGGATCCGGTGCTCCGACAGCCGCCGCACGGCCTCGGGGAAGCCCAGCGCGCCGACGAGGTGGGTCAGCTCCACGAACGTGCCGTACGCCTTCGGGGACGGCGCCGCGTGCCACGCCGAAGCCAGCAGGTGGGTCTTGCCGACGCCGAAGCCGCCGTCGAGGTAGAGCCCCATCGGGCCGGACGGCGCCGAGGAGCCGCCGAAGAGCCGGAACTTCTTCTTCTCCGGTCGCGCGCCGATGCGGCCGGCGAACGCCGAGCAGGCCTCGACCGCGGCAGCCTGGCTGGGCTCGTCCGGGTTCGGGATGTAGGTGTCGAACCGCACCGCGTCGAAACGCGGCGGCGGCACCAGCGCCGTGATCAGCTCGTCGGCGCCGAGCACGGGACGGCGGTCGGTCAGGTGCGCGGGCATGGTCGCAGAGCCTATCCGCCGCCGCGGCGGCCCCGGATCACCGGTGAGTAGCCACATCCCCCGGTGGAGAACGGGTTTCCGGGCGTGCTGGGATGGTCGGGTGCGGAGCGTGTGGCCACCATCACCGGGCGAGCTGACCGGGGCCGACCTGGAGGCGATCTACGCCTACCCGGCGGCCCTCGACCGGTCGTGGGTCCAGGTCAACTTCGTCGCCTCCGCCGACGGCGCGGTCGAGGTCGACACGACGTCCGCGGGCCTCTCGCACGCCGCCGACCGCGAGGTCTTCCTGCTCGGGCGCGACCTCTGCGACGTCGTCCTGGTCGGCGCCGGCACCGCGCGCGCCGAGGACTACCGCGGGGTCCGGGCGAGCGCGAAGCGGCTCGAACGCCGGCGCCGTCTCGGGCTGGCGGACGTCCCGCCGATCGCCGTCGTGACGCGCACCGCGGACCTCGACCCGCACTCTCCGTTGTTCACCGACACGATCGTGGCCCCGATCGTGGTCACGACCACCGGCGCCGACACCGCGCACCTGGCCGGCGCCGAGGTCCTGCGCGCCGGGGACGAAGACGTCGATCTCGCGCTCGCGCTGGACCTGCTGGCCGGGCGCGGCCTGCGCCGCGTCGACTGCGAAGGCGGGCCGCGCCTGTTCGCCGGGCTGATCGCCGCCGACCTCGTCGACCAGCTGTGCCTCACCGTCGCGCCGCTGCTCGTGGCGGGCGGCGCCGGGCGCATCGCCGCGGGTCCGGCCCTCGCCGCGCCGCGCGCGCTCGCCCTGGCGTCGGTCCTGGTCGAGGACGGCTTCACGCTCCTGCGCTACCGCCGGGGTGGCGGATGACCGACGACGCCGCGCTGGTCGAACGGGCCGCCGGCGGCGACGAAGCCGCGTTCGGCGTGCTGGTGCGCCGGCACACGCCCCGGATGTACCGGGTCGCGCTGCGGATCACCGGCAGCGCCGCCGAGGCCGAGGACGTCGTGCAGGAGGCGTGGCTGGCCGCCTGGCGCTCGCTGGGCGCCTTCCGGCACGAGTCGGCCGTGTCGACGTGGCTCTACCGCGTCGTCACCAACGGCGCGCTCGCGATGCTGCGCCGCCGGAAGCCGACGATCTCCCTGGATTCACCCGAGCCCGCCGGTAAGTCCACCGTGGACAGCGCGCTGCTCGCGGCGGCCGAGCCCGGGCCGGAGGGGCGCGTCGTGCGCGCCGAGGAGGTCGACGCCGTGCTGCGCGCGATCGGCCGGCTCGAGCTGTCCCAGCGGGTGCCGCTGGTGCTGCGCGAACTGGAAGGGCTGAGCTACGAAGAGGTCGCCGAAGTGCTCGACGTGAACGTCGGCGCCTTGCGCTCCCGCCTGCACCGGGCCAGGGTGGCGCTGCTCGCCGAGCTGAGGGAGCGGTGATGGACCCGGAACAGGACCCCCGCTGGGACGCCGTGCGCGCGGCCGCCCGCCGCCGGGTGCCGACCCCGCCCGGCCTGGTCGAACGCGTGCTGCGCACGGTGGCCCGCGGCCGCCGGACGGCGGTGGACGTGCCCGGCGAGGAAGGCAGCCTGCGCGTGACCGAGCGGGTCGTCGGCCGCCTGGCCTCGGCGATCGCCGCCGCGCGGGCGCCGGCCGGCGTGCGGATCTCGGCCGTCGCGGTCGAGGACGACGTGGTCCAGGTGCTGGTGTCGGTCCGCTTCGGCCTCACCGCCGACGAAGCCGCCGAGACGCTCCGGCGGGAGATCACCGCGGAGCTCGCGCGGCAGCTGGGCGTGGCCACCGTGGTCAACGTGCACGTCGTCGACGTCCACCCCGACTGAAACATTCCCCCGAATGGGTGACCTTGCGTGAGAGCCCCGTGGTCGCGGGCATCGTAGGGACGACAAGACCGCTCGAAAGGAGCCTGCAGGCATGCATCCGGAACGGACCGAAAGCCCCGGCCTGGTGACCCCGCTCAACGAGGAGGGCGCCGCCGGCCGCACCACGATCTCGTCGCTGGTGGTGCAGAAGGTCGCCGGGATGGCCACCCGCGAGGTCACCGGGGTGCACGCGCTGGGCGGTGGCATGTCGCGGGCGTTCAGCGCCCTGCGCGAGCGCATCCCCGGCTCCGGCACGGTCACCACGTCCGGCGTGTCGGTCGAGGTCGGCGAGAAGCAGACCGCGATCGACCTCGACGTCGTCGTCGAGTACGGCGCGCGCATCGCCGACGTCGCCCGCGCGGTGCGGCGCAACGTGATCACCGCCGTCGAGCAGATCACCGGCCTCGAGGTGATCGAGGTCAACATCGCCGTCAACGACATCCACCTGCCGGGCGAGGACGAGCCCGAACTCCCGTCGCGGGTGGAGTGACCGCGCGGGGTGCTCGGGGGGCACGGGACGACCCGGAGGCCCGCGCGGCCTTCCGGGAGTTCGTGCGCACCCACCACCCCGACGTCGGCGGCGACCCGGCCGAGTTCGCCGAAGGGCTGGCGCGGTTCCGGGCCGGGCGGTCCGAAGTGGACGATCCCCGGTACGACGCGCCGATCCGCTTCGTGGTGAACCGCCGCGGGGTCGCCGCCGTGCTCGCGAAGCTCCGCCGGCGACGACGCCCGCCCCGCGTGAAATGACCTCCCCGCAAGAACTTCTCCCCGTCCTAGGAGGACAACGTGAACGCAACGCAGACCGGGCTCCTGGCCGGGCTCATCCTCGGCCTGGCCGCGACCCAGGGGTTCACCGCGTTCCTGGTGACCCTGGCCGTCGGGATCATCGGGCTGGTCGCCGGCCGGGTGCTCGACGGTGAACTCGACCTCGGCGAGCTGTTCGGGAAGGGCCGCGACAAGTGAGCCGGCTCCTCGACGTGCCGCGCGAGCTCGCCGAACCGGACGAGCGCGGCACCCTCACCATCGGCCACGCGGTGGTGCGCAAGGTCGCGCAGCACGCGGCCGACCAGGTGCCCGGTACCGCGCGGGCCGGCAAGAAGGGCGCGAACGCGCGGGTCGGCGGCCACGACAACGACGTCGACCTGGCGCTGGACTTGGCCCTGCACTACCCGGCGGCGGTGCGCGCCGTCGTCGGCGTCGTGCGCGAGCGGGTCGTCGACGAGGTCGAGCGGATCACCTCCTACCAGGTGCGGACCCTGGCCGTGACGGTGTCGGCGCTGCTGCCCGACTCGCCCCCGAGGGTGCGGTAACCGTGCGCCTGCTCGTCCGGCTCGTGTCCACCCTGCTCGGCCTGGCCTTCGCCGGCGCCGGGATCCTGCTCGCGCTCGAGGTCGGCTGGCACTGGTGGCGCCCGGGGTCCGGGCCGCTGCTGGTGCCGTGGCCGCGCTGGCAGGCCGGGCTCGCGGCCCTGGGCTGGGACGCCTACACCGTGCGCGCCGGCGCCGTCGTGCTCGCCGTCGCGGGCCTGGTGCTGCTGCTGTGCGCGCTGGCCGCCGGCAACCGCGCGGTCCGGCTGACCGACCCGGCGGACGAGGTCAGCGTCTCGACGTCCCCGCGGTCGCTGGCCCGGCTCGTCGGGCTCGTCGTGCGGGCGCAGGACAACGTCGCGGGCGCGACGGTCACCGCCAGCGCCCGCCGGGTCCGGGTCCGCGCGACCAGCCGGCTCGAAACCGAGGGCGAGCTGCGGCCGCGCCTGCTGGAGACCGTGGCCACGCTGCTCGACGACGTCCCGCTGGCCCGGCGGCCGAAGGTCAGCGTCGTCGTCGACTCGCCGAAGGACCGCCGATGAGCAAGTCAGTCGCCACGAAGGCGCTTTCCCGGTCGTACGCGGGCGAACGCGTGCTGACGTTCCTCGTCGGGCTGCTGGCCCTGCTCGGCGGCGCGCTGGCGCTGGTCGTCGGCGCGGGCTGGCTGGGCGAGTTCCGCGGCCGGCGGCCGCTGCTCGACCCGATGGCCGTCGAGTGGCTGGGCGGGCACGCCACGCCCGCTCGCATCGCCGCGATCGTGCTCGGGGTGCTCCTGTTCGTGCTGGGCCTGCGCTGGGCGCTGCGGTCGCTGCGCCCGGAGCCGCGGCCCGACCTGGCCCTCGACGACACCGAAGGCGCTGAACTGGTCGTCACGGCGGGCGCGATCTCCGACGCGGTCCAAGCCGACGCGGAGCAGCTCGACGGTGTCAGCCGCGCCCGGGTCCGCGCGGTCGGCTCCCGGACTTCTCCCGCGTTGCGCATCACCCTGTACCTGCACGAGGGCACCGACCTCAAGCGCGTCTGGGAGGACCTCGACCTGCGCGTGCTGACCAGGGCGCGCGAGTCCCTCGGCCTCGACGTCCTGCCGACGGCCGTGCGCCTCGAGCTCGACACGGGCCAGGCCAAACGCGTGCGCTGAGCGGCGTTGTTCCGCAGAATGCCGTCATGCCCCTACCGCTGCAGCCGCCGCTGAAGCCGATGCTCGCCAAGCCCGCCAAGGCCATCCCGGACTCCGGCGGGCTGCTGTTCGAGCCCAAGTGGGACGGCTTCCGCTGCATCGTGTTCCGCGACGGCGACGAGCTGTACCTCCAGTCCCGCGCCGAGAAGCCGCTCAACCGGTACTTCCCGGAGGCGGTCGCGCGGCTGCTCGAGATCCTGCCGCCGAAGGTCGTGCTGGACGGCGAGCTCGTCGTCGCGCGGGACGGGCGGCTCGACTTCGACGCGCTCACCCAGCGGATCCACCCCGCCGAAAGCCGCATCACGCTGCTGGCGGACGAGCAGCCCGCCGAGTTCGTCGCGTTCGACCTGCTCGCCCTCGGCGACGAGTCCTTCCTCGACGAACCGACGTCGGCCCGCCGCGAACGGCTCGAGAAGCTGGCCGACGGCCGCATCTCGCTCACCCCGGCCACCACCGACCCGGACACGGCGCGGCACTGGTTCCAGCTGTTCGAGGGCGCCGGCCTCGACGGCGTCATCGGCAAGCCGCTCGACGAGCCGTACGCCCCCGGCAAGCGCGTGCTGCTCAAGTACAAGCACCTGCGCACCGCCGACTGCGTGCTGGCCGGGCTGCGCTGGCACGTCGACGGCGGCCCGGGCGACCTCGTCGGCTCGTTCCTGCTCGGCCTGCACGACGACGCGGGCGTGCTGCACCACGTCGGCACGATCGGGTCGTTCCCGAAGGACCGCCGTCGCGAGCTGGCCGAGGAGCTGGCGCCGCTGATCACCGACGGCGAGGACCACCCGTGGGGCGGCCAGGCCACCGGCGAGGCGCAGCGGATCCCCGGCGGGATCACCCGCTGGCGCGCCACCGAGCACGAATGGGTGCCGCTGCGGCCCGAGCGCGTCGTCGAGGTGGCCTACGAGAACACCGAGGGCGGCATGCCGTCGCGGTTCCGGCACAACGCGCGGTTCGTGCGGTGGCGCCCGGACCGCGAACCCGCGTCGTGCGGCTACGGCCAGCTCGACGAGCCGGCCCGCTACGACCTCGACGCCGTGTTCCGCGGCCAGGTGGTGCGCACCCGCTAACCCGCGTCCCACACACGACGTGGAAAGCTCACAGGTGTTCCGGCCTTGATCTACGTGAGGACTTCGCCCGTGCGCCGCCGTTCCCGTCTGCTGGTCGCGCTGCTCGCCCTGGCCTCCGCCGCGGGCTGCGCCGCGGGGCCGTCGGTGCGCCCCGCGCTGGTCGAGAACGACGGCCCGGCGAAGTCGGCGGCGCCCAGCGCCACGCCGCCGGTCCCGCTGCCGCCGCTGGGCGAGCCGCAGTCGTCGACGCTGAAGTGGTCCGACTGCGACGACGACACCCGCCAGCGCATCGGCACCCCGCCGGTCCCGGACAGCCTGCACTTCACCTGCGCCCGCGTGTCGACCCCGGTCGACGCGCCGGGCGAGCCGCGCCGCTCGGTCATGCGGCTGCTGGCGCTCAAGGTCGGCGCCGGGCCGGTGCCGCTCGTCGTCGTCAACGACGTCGGCGGCGAACCGGGCACGATCTACGCCGCCCGCCTCGCCACCACGCTGCCGCCGGCGTTCCTGGAGAAGTTCTCGCTGATCGGCCTGGACCGGCGCGGCACCGGGATGTCGGGCGCCGTGCAGTGCGTGCCGGCCGAGATCCGGCACGACCTGATCGACGCCGACCCGGCGCAGGGCGGCCTCGCCGACGTCCTGGACGCCGCGCGCAAGGCCGGTCAGCAGTGCGCCATCGAGCTGGACGACACGCAGACCGCGCTGGACAGCTGGCGCGCGGCGGGCGACCTCGACGAGCTGCGCAAGCAGCTGGGCATGGAGCGGCTCGACGCGCTCGGCCGCGGCGACGGCTCGAAGGTGCTTGCGGAGTACGCCGTGCGCTTCCCCGGCCAGGTCGGCCGGATGGTGCTCGACGGCGTGCCCGACCCGGGCCCGGACTCGGCCGCGGTGCTCGACGCCGTCGCGGCCGGCGCCCAGTCCACTTTGGACGCTTTCGCGGCCGACTGCGCGGCCCGCGGGTGCTCGCTCGGCGACCCGAAGGCCGCCCTCGCCACCCTGACCGACCAGCTGCGCGCTTCGCCGCCGTCGAACGACGACGGGAGCGCGTTCGGCCCGGGCGTCGCGATGTTCGCCGTCTACTCCGGACTGACGCAGCGCTCGCGCTGGCCCGAGCTGGCCGACGCGATCACGGCGGCCAAGGGCGGGACCATCGCGCCGCTGGCCGCGTTCGCCGCGCCGGCGCTGCACGACTCGCGGGCCCAGCCGTCGCGGCTCGACTCCACGATCGCGACGCACTGCAACGACAGCCAGACGCGCCTGTCGGCCGACCAGCTCGACCAGGTCGTCGGCGGGATGCGCGCCAAGTACCCGCAGTTCGGCGCGGTCGTCGCCCAGGAGCTGGCGTGGTGCGGTCCGTGGCCGGTGCGGACCGAGCCGCTGCCCCCGGCGGGCGCCCCGGGCGCGCCGCCGATCCTGGTCACGGCCACCGCGGCCGACCCGGTCACCCCGCAGGTCGGCACCACCCGCGCGGCCGACCAGATGCCGTCCGCGGTGACGCTGACCTGGCAGGGCGCGGGCCACGGCGCGCTCGGCGCGTCCCCCTGCGTCACGGACGCGGCCCGCGGCTTCCTCATCGACGGCAAGATCCCCGCCGACGGCACCCTCTGCCCTGCCTGACCCCGTGACTCGCGTGATCCGGCACGTGACTCGCGTGATTGAAGCCGGAACTCGCGAGTTCCGGCTTCAATCACGCGGGATCCGGCTGGGATCACGCGAGTGACGGGTTACTGGCGGTAGGACTCGACCTCGGAGACCGGGCGGGCCTGGGCGTCTTCCGGGTTCTCGTGGAACTCGGTTTTCGCGCGGCGCTGCCGCAGCAGGTCCCAGCACTGGTCGAGCTGCTGCTCGACCGAGGTGAGCCGGTCCTTGTCGGTGCCGGCCAGGCCCACGCCCACCGAGCGCGACCGGAGCTCGTGCTCCTCCGCGATCAGTTCGTCGATCCGGCCCAGGATCTCGCTGTCGGCCATGTCTCCTCCTCGGGTCACGCGGGTTTCGCTCGTGCAGACGCTACCGCGCGCCCGGGAATTCCCGCCGCGCCCACGTCGTTGACCAGGTCATGAGCACCGTTGAGCTGACCGCCGAGAACTTCGACCAGACCCTCAATGACCACGAGTTCGTCCTCATCGACTTCTGGGCGAGCTGGTGCGGCCCGTGCCGTCAGTTCGCGCCGGTGTACGAGAAGGCGTCGGAGAAGCACGAGGACATCGTGTTCGCGAGCGTCGACACGGAGGCGCAGCAGCAGCTCGCGGCCGCCTTCGACGTCCGTTCGATCCCGACGCTCGCGATCATCCGCGACAAGACCCTGATCTACGCCCAGCCCGGCGCGCTCCCCGAGCCCGCCCTGGAAGAGCTGATCAAGCAGGCGCGCGACATCGACATGGCCGAGGTCAAGCGCAAGGCCGCCGAAGCCGAGACGGCCGAGCAGGCGTAGCGCCCGAAAAGCCGTGAAGGCCTCCTTACCGGCCGTAAGAGCCGGTAAGGAGGCCTTCACGGCATTTCAGGACCGGGTGGCCAGGCCGCGCAGGAAGAAGCCCAGGTTGGCCGGGCGCTCCGCGAGACGGCGCATGAAGTAGCCGTACCACTCGTCGCCGTAGGGCACGTAGACGCGCATCCGCGAGCCCGACGCCGCGATCCGCGCCTGCTCCTCCGGCCGGATGCCGTAGAGCATCTGGAACTCGTGGTCGTCGGACGACCGGGTGTTCTCGATCGCCAGCGCCGCGGCGATCTCGATCATCCGCGGGTCGTGTGAAGCCACCATCGGGTACCCGGAACCGGCCATCAGGACGCGCAGGCAGCGCACGTACGACTTGTCGACGTCGCCCTTGTCCTGGAACGCGGCCGACTCCGGCTCCGCGTAGGCGCCCTTGCACAGCCGCACCCGCGACCCCGGGCCGGACAGCTCGCGGCAGTCCTGCTCGGTGCGCCGCAGGTACGCCTGGAGCACCGCGCCCACCCACGGGTACTCGCCGCGCAGCTCCCGCAGGATGCCGAGCGTCGAGTCCGTGGTGGTGTGGTCCTCCATGTCGAGCGTCACCGTCGCGCCGACCGCGTCCGCCGCCGCACAGATCTTCCGGGCGTTCTCCAGCGCGACGTCCTCGCCGTTCGACGGCAGGAACTGGCCCACCGCCGACAGCTTCACCGAGACGTCGGCGCCGGAGGCGAGCCCTTCCGAGGCCAGCGCCGACAGCACGGCTTCGTAGGCCGCGACCGTCGCCGTCGCCTGCGCGGCGTCGGTGGTGTCCTCACCCAGGTGGTCGAGGGTGATCCGCCGGCCGTCCGCGGCCAGTTCCCTGGCCACGCGGACGGCGTCGGCGGTCTCGGACCCGGCCACGAAGCGGCGCACCACGGATCGCGTGGCGGGCACCGCTTCGACGAGCCGCCGGATGCCCTTCGAGCGGGCGGCGGCGAGCAACGGGGCACGCAGCATGACGGTCTCCCTCTCAGCCCTGGTGCGGGTAGCGCACGGAAGTCGGCGGGACGAAGGTTTCCTTGATGGAGCGCGGGCTCGTCCAGCGCTGCAGGTTGAAGATCGAGCCGGCCTTGTCGTTGGTGCCCGAGGCCCGCGCGCCGCCGAACGGCTGCTGGCCGACGACGGCACCGGTCGGCTTGTCGTTGACGTAGAAGTTGCCGGCGGCGAACCGCAGCGCCTCCGACGCCTTCGCCACGGCCGTGCGGTCGTTCGCGATGATCGCGCCGGTCAGCGCGTACGACGCCGTCTCGTCGACGAGCTTGAGCACGGCGTCGAAGTCGCCGTCCTCGTAGACGTGCACCGAGAGGATCGGGCCGAAGTACTCGGTCGAGAAGATCTCGTGCTTCGGGTTGTCCGAGACGAGGATCGTCGGCTGGACGAAGAAGCCGTCGGTGTCGTCGGCCACGGCGCCGGTGAGGATCTCCACCGAGGCGTCGCCCTTGACGCGGTCGAACAGCGAAGCGTGCTTGTCGAACGCGCGCCGGTCGATCACCGCGCCGCCGAAGTGCGACAGGTCGGTGACGTCGCCGTAGGACAGGGCTTCGGTCTCCGCGACGAGACCGTCCTTCACCCGGTTCCAGACGCTGCGCGGGATGTAGGCCCGCGACGCCGCGGAGCACTTCTGGCCCTGGTACTCGAAAGCGCCGCGGACCATCGCGGTGCGCAGGACGTCGACGTCGGCCGACGGGTGCGCGACGATGAAGTCCTTGCCGCCGGTCTCGCCGACCAGCCGCGGGTAGGAGCGGTACCCGGCGATGTTCGCGCCGATCGTGCCCCAGAGGTGCTGGAACGTCGCGGTCGAGCCGGTGAAGTGGACGCCGGCCAGGTCGCGGTGGGTCAGGGCGACCTCGGAGACGGCCTGGCCGTCACCCGGCAGCAGGTTGACGACGCCCGCCGGCAGGCCGGCCTCTTCGAGCAGCCGCATGGTCAGGTGGGCGGCGAACGACTGCGTCGGCGACGGCTTCCACAGCACGGTGTTGCCCATCAGCGCGGGCGCGGTCGGCAGGTTGCCGGCGATCGCGGTGAAGTTGAACGGCGTGATCGCGTAGACGAAGCCTTCGAGCGGGCGGTGCTCCAGCCGGTTCCACACACCCGGCGAGCTGATCGGCTGCTCGGTGAGCACGCGGCGGCCGAACTCGACGTTGAAGCGCCAGAAGTCGGCGAGCTCGCAGGCGGAGTCGATCTCGGCCTGGGTCGCGGTCTTGGACTGGCCGAGCATGGTGGCGGCGTTGATCGTGGCGCGCCACGGGCCGGTCAGCAGGTCGGCCGCGCGCAGCAGGATGGCGGCGCGGTCGTCGTAGGACAGCGCGCGCCACTCCGGCGCGACCGTCGCGGCCGCGGTGATGGCGTCGGTGGTGTCCTGCTGGGTGGCGCTGTGGATGGTGCCCAGCACGTGACGGTGGTTGTGCGGCTGCACGACGTCGATCTTCTCGCCGCCGCCGGGACGCTGCTCGCCCCCGACGGTGACCGTGAGGTCGACGGGTTCCGCCTGGCCCAGCCGCTTGAGCGCACCCTCGAGTTCCGCGCGCTCCGCGCTACCCGGCGCGTACGTCAGCACCGTCTCGTTCTTCGGGGCGGGGGTCTGGGTCACGGCGTCCACGGCGGCTCCTCTGCAGCGCTCTTCCAAGTCCTGATGCCCCGAACGGTAACCCCGGACACGTGTTCTGGGTTTGTCCGAACGGCTAAAATCACCGACATGAGCTTGTCCGATCGGCTGACCCGCAGGTGACGGCCGGGACGTCGCTGCGGCACGTGCTCGCCACCCTCGGCGAACCGCTGGTCGAGGTCGTCGTAGCGCCGCACGGCCTCGGCGTGCCGATCTCGGACGTCGTCATCCTCGACCCCGAAGACCCCTTGGAAGCGAGCCCCGGCGACCTGGTGCTGGTCATCGGCGCGCGCGGGCGGGCCGCGGCACCCGCGATCCGCGCGGCCGGCCGCGGTGGCGCGGCGGCCGTCGCGGTCAAAGGCACCGGCGGCTCCGAGGTCGCCGCGGACGCCGGCGTCGCCCTCCTCACCGTCGGCGCCGAAGCCCGCTGGGAGCAAGTGGAGTCACTCGCCCGTGGCGTCGTCGAGGCCGCCCGCGCGGGCGGCGAGGCGGCGAGCGGCGAGGTGCTCGGCGACCTGTTCGCCCTGGCGCAGACGATTGCGACCCTCACCGGCGGGCTCGTCAGCATCGAGGACACGGCCAGCCGCGTGCTCGCCTACTCCCGCGCCGGCGACGAGGTCGACGAGCTGCGGCGGCTGTCGATCCTCGGCCGCGAAGGCCCGGAACGCTACCTCGCGCTGCTCCGCGAATGGGGCGTCTACCAGCGGCTTCGCGCCGGTGAGGGGATCGTGCGGATCGACGAGCGCCCGGAGCTCGGCATCCGGCGGCGGATCGCGGCGGGCATCCACGCCGGCACCCAGCCGCTCGGCACGATCTGGGTCCAGGAAGGCGCCCAGCCGTTGACCGAGCAGGCCGAGCTGGCGCTGCTCGGCGCGAGCCGCGCGCTCGCCCCGCAGCTGATCCGCGCCCGCACCCTGCCCAGCCCCGAGCTGCGGCTGCGCGAGGACCTCCTGGCGAGCTTGCTGGAAGGCAAGCTGGACGCCGAGTCCGTCGCCGACGACATCGGCGCCGACCCGTCGCGGCCGGCGCAGGTGCTGGCGTTCTCCCTGGAGCGATCGGACAACCGGCAGCTGCGGCGCGCCGAGCTGGTGCACCTGATCGCCGTGCACACCGCCGCGTACCGGCGCAGCGCGCTGGTGAGCGTGATCGGCGGCCGCGTCTACGCGCTGCTGCCGGACCTGCCCGAGCACTCGGACGCCGCCGTCCTGGCGCTGGCCCGCGAGATCGCCGGCGCGGCCCGCCGGCACCTGGACGTCCCGGTCCGGGCGGCGCTCGGCGGCGTCGTGCCGCGGCTGTCCGACGCCGTCGCCTCGCGCGGGGACGCCGACCGCGTCCTGGCCACGATGGCGCGCGGGCACTGGCCGTCCGACGTCGCGTCGCTGGCCGACGTCCGCGCCGAGGTGCTGCTGTCGGAGGTGCTGGCCCACCTCGGCGACCAGCCGCGGATCCGCGACCCGCGGCTGACGGCGCTGGTGGCGCACGACGCCGAGCACG
This sequence comes from Amycolatopsis sp. WQ 127309, assembly GCF_023023025.1. Lineage (NCBI taxonomy): Bacteria > Bacillati > Actinomycetota > Actinomycetes > Pseudonocardiales > Pseudonocardiaceae > Amycolatopsis > Amycolatopsis sp. WQ 127309. Next base: position 5,629,608 of record NZ_CP095481.1, on the reverse strand, counting down.
GCGGCATCCTCGTCCCCGCCGTGCTGAGCTGGCTCGACGCGTTCGGCGACGTCCGCGCCGCCGCCGCGGCGCTGAACGTGCACCCCAACACCGTCCGGTACCGCGTCCGGCGAGCGGCCGAAGTGTCCGGTGTGGACTTCGGCGACCCCGCGCAGCGCATCCTCACCCAGCTGCAGCTGCGGCTCTGAGTCGCTACCTTGGCCGACGTGGATCTCTTCTCGCGGTCGTGGACGGCGTTGCGCGCGGCGGTGGACGGTCTCGAGGGCGGCCAGTGGGCCCGGCCGTCGGGCTGCACCGGCTGGCTGGTGCAGGACCTGGTGTTCCACCTGGTCATCGACGCGCAGGACGTGCTGATCACCCTGGTGACCCCGACCGACGCCGCGCCGGACATGGACGCGGTGACGTACTGGCGGCCCGCGGACCTCCCGACGGGCGTCGACGCGGAAACGGCGTTCGTCCGCCGCGGCGCCGCCGCCTACCGCGACCCCGGCGGCCTCCGCCACCACTTCGACGACCTGGCTGCCGCCGCCGGCCGCGCGGCCGCCGCGGCGGATCCGGCGCAGCGCGTGGAGACGTGCGACCGCGTGATCACCGTCGCCGACTACCTCGGCGTCTACGTCGTGGAGTGGACGCTGCACCACCTGGACCTGGTCGCGCACCTGCCGGAGGTGGCCGAGCCGCCCGCGGAGGGGCTGGCGTACACCCGGCAGGTGCTGGAGGAGTTCGCCGGCACGACGATCAGCGACCGGCTGGACGACACGGACGCGCTGCGGGTGGTCACGGGCCGCCGCGCCCCGACCGAGGCCGAGAAGGCGGCGCTGGGCACTCTCACCGCCCGGCTGCCCCTCGTGCTCGGGTGATCGCGAGAACGCCGTCCTCGAATCCACGGACAATTGACGACACGTTGGCCATTCATCCGGATATTGATTCACCGACGCGGTATCACTCGAATTCGTCGACGGCTCACGGAATTCAGGCAGGAACGCGAAGATCGGCCAACTCGGCCAGGGCCGCGAAAGAATCCAGCCGCGCGGATTGGTCGTAGGCCGCCGTCGTGGCGAGGACTTCGTCGGCCGCGGTGGTCTCGAGCAGTTCGCCCAGCCGGTCGCCGGCTTCGGCCGGGGTGCCGGAGATCTGGCCGTCCAGGGTCTCCTCCAGGCGCCGGCGTTCGCGGTCGGTCATCGGCAGGGCCAGGACCTCCGCGGGCGGGGACAGCGGCGGGAAGACGCCGTGGGAGCGCGAATAGACCGTGGCCCAGGCCTCCGAGACGAGCAGGTGCCGGGCGTCGGCCGCCGTCTCCGCGACGGCGATGGCCGTCGAGACCACGACGTACGGCTCCCCCGCCCACGCCGACGGCCGGAACCCGTCGCGATAACGCGTCACGGCTTCCTTCAGGGCCTGTTCGCCGCGGACCGGCGCGATCACCAGCGGCAGCCCCAGCTCGGCGGCGAGGTCCGCGCCGGAGCCGGTGGCCAGCAGGAACGGCGCGACGCGGGCGCCCTCGGCCGGGTAGGCGTGCACGCCGGGATAGCCGTGCTCGCCGGTGAAGAACCCGAGCAGCTCCCGCACCTGCGCGCCGAAGTCGTCGGCGGCGTCCTTGCCGTGGCCGAGCGCCTCCCGGACCCCGCCGGTGAACCCGACCGAACGGCCCAGCCCCATGTCGATCCGGCCCGGGTGCAGCGCTTCGAGGACGCCGAACTGCTCGGCGACGACCAGCGGGCGGTGGTTCGGCAGCATCACGCCGCCGGAGCCGACGCGGATCCGCGACGTCGCCCCGGCGACGGCCGCGGCCAGCACGGTCGGCGCGGACCCGGCGACCCCGGGCACGCTGTGGTGCTCGGACACCCAGAAGCGGTGGTAGCCCAGCCGTTCGACGCCGGCGGCGAAGGCGACGGTGTCGCGCAGCGCCCGCGCCGGGGTGCTGCCGCGCCGCACGGGCGAACGGTCGAGCACGGAAAGCTTCACACCGGGTGCAACGCCCGGCGCGCGACGGGATTCCCGTCAGGGGCGCCAGCGCTCGCTGTAGTCCGCGTGGTCGGCGTAGGGCAGCGCCAGCAGGCGCAGCGTGAGGCACCAGTTCGAGCCGGCCTCGTCGGCGGGCACGTGGCAGGTCTCACACCAGTATTCGCTGCCGTAGAGCGGAAAGCCGGGGACCTTCTCGGACACCGTCGTGCGGTGGGCGAGCAGGATCCGCCGGGTCGCCTCGATCTCGTTGATCATCTGGTTGACGGCGTCGAGGTCCAGGTCGGTCAGCCCGCGGATCCGCTGCTCCACGGCGACCTTCGTCTCGCCGCGGTTCATCGTGTCGCCGCCCTTGGCCTTGTTGACGGCCTGCATGATCAACGCCTGCCGCGCGCCCACGCGCGCGGCGAGGAATGCGATCAGGTCGTCCACGAAGGGCCTCCCTCTGGTCGAGCCCGCCCCCGGCATTGTCCCGGGGAGTCGTCGATTCGGGACCGCACGTTACGCCGTTCGAGTCCATGATCGTGACGCCGAACTCGGCCGTGCAACATTTGTGACCCTATAGGCGACACCGCGCGCTTGGGTGATCACTCCGCGTTCTTTTCGGGCGGGAAACCGATAAAGGTTTTGACCACTTTCGCCGAGCGCGAGTGGCGCCCGGCACCCCTGTGGCGATGGTTACAGTCCGTGCCGGTTTTCGGCACGGACTGGTCTCGCTGAGTAACAACGCGATTGGTCGTGGCGTCTGTCCTCGCACACCGTCACGGGAGGAAACCATGTCCGTTCCGACTCCGACCGGCCCGCCGCTGCCGTACTACGCACCGCCCGCCCCCAAGCCGCCGCGCAAGAAGTGGCCGTGGGCCGTCGCCGCGTTGGTCGCCCTGCCGCTGCTGGTGGCCGGCATCGCCGTGGTGGTCGTGGTCGGCAAGGCCGCCTCCGGCCCGTGCCTGGACAAGGCGCAGCATGCCCCGTGCGCCGGCCCCGGCGGGACGTGGGTGTCGGCCGACGGCCAGGTGCGCCCGCGCGACGCCGTCGCCCCCGCCACCACCAGCCCGTCCATTCCCGAGCTGGTCGCGCCGACCAGCACCGAGCCCCTGCTGCCGGAGCCGGCGGCGAAGGACTACTCCGTCGCCCTCACCGTCGTGTCCAAGCAGTGCTTCGGCTCCGCGGGCTGCAACGTCGTCGTCGAGCCGAAGCTCAGCATGCTCGGCGCGAGCACCCTGCTGTGGGACTGCGACATCACCTACAGCATCTCGGGGGACGACTCCGGCGAGCTGATCGAGACCGCCTACTCCCAGGGCGGTTCCTCCTACCGCGTCGACCGCACCGTCATGTCCACCAAGAGCACCAAGGTCGCGCCCACGGCGACCGTGACCGGCGTCAGCTGCCGGAAACCCTGAGTCAGGCCTCCGGCTCCGGGCGGGCCTTGCTCGGCTGGACCCGCTTCGGCTCCCCCGGCATCTTCGGGTAGTCCGGCGGATAAGGCAGGTCGCCGAGCCCGTGGTCGCGCAGGTCGCGGTCGTACCACTCCAGTGCCGTCTCCAGGCCGAACGCCTTGTCGTCCAGGTGCGCGTGCAGGTCGCCGTGTTCGGCCAGGAAGTCCGGGACCGTCAGGACGTCGAAGTCGTCCGCATCGACCTCCGGCAGCATGTCCCACGTCAGCGGGGTGGAGACCGTCGCTCGTGGGGTGCCGCGGACCGACCAGCTGGAGGCGACCGTGCGGTCGCGGGCCGCCTGGTTGTAGTCGAGGAAGACGCGGCCGCCGCGTTCCTCCTTCCACCAGGAGATCGTCGCCTTGTCCGGGATCCGGCGCTCGACCTCGCGGCCCAGCGCGATCACCGCGTGGCGCACCTGGACGAAGTCCCACTCCGGGCGGATCCGGACCAGCACGTGCACGCCGCGCCCGCCGGACGTCTTCGGGTAGCCCGTCAGCCCGGCGGCCTCCAGCACCTCGCGGACGACCTGCGCGACCTCGACGGCGTCGGCGAACCCGGCGCGGTCCGGCGGGTCGACGTCGATCCGCAGCTCGTCCGGGTGATCGACGTCCGGGCGCCGGACCGGCCACGGGTGGAAGTCGAACGTCCCGAGGTTGGCCGCCCACGCGAACACGGCCGGCTCGGTCGGGCACACCTCGGCGGCCTTGCGGCCCGAGGGGAACGTGATCTCGGCGGTCTCCACCCAGTCCGGCGCGCCCTTCGGCAGGCGCTTGGCGTAGAACCAGTCGCCCTCGACGCCGTCGACGTAGCGCTTCAGCGTCGTGGGCCGCTCGCCGATCGCGCGCAGCAGCGGCTCGCCGACCGCCAGGTAGTACTCGACGACCTGCCGCTTGGTGATGCCGCGCTGCGGGAAGTACACCTTGTCCGGGCTGGAGACGCGGACGCTGCGCCCGCCCACCTCGTAGGTCACCGGGTCACCGTGCTTGGGCATGCGGCCACGCTAGCGGTGATCGCGCCGCCCGGCTCCCGCGAGAACGCCGTCACTTTCACGTGAAAGTGACGCTGTAACCTCGAACGGGTGTCCGGCCGCACCAAGATGATCGTCGCGCTCGCCGTGCTCGCCCTGTTCGCGGCGACCGCGGTGCTGGTGCCGATCCCGGGGCCGGCCGAGCTGCGCGCCTGGGCGGCGGCCACCGGCCCGGCCACCCCGCTCATCCTGTTCGTCGCGTACTCGCTGCTCACCGTGATCCCGATCCCGCGGACGGTGTTCAACCTGGCGGCCGGCCTGCTGGTCGGCACCGCGGCCGGGATCGCGATCGGGCTCGTCGCCACGACCATCGCGGCCGGCCTGTCGTTCGGGCTGGCCCGGCTGCTCGGCCGCGACCTCGTCACGCGGCACCTGCACCGCACGTCGGTGCGGGCGGTCAACGACCGGCTCTCCGACGGTGGCGTCCTGGCCATCACGTCGCTGCGACTCATACCCGTAGTGCCCTTCGCGCCCTTCAGTTACCTCTGCGGGGTGTCGTCCGTACGGCTGACCCCGTATCTGGCGGGTACGCTGCTGGGAAGCGTGCCCGGCACCGTCGCGGTGGTCGTGCTCGGGGACGTCTTGACCGGCGACACGCCGCCCGCGCTGCTCGCCTGTTACGGCGTCTTCGCGCTGGCCGGGGCGATCGGGCTGGTCAGGGTGTTCCGGAAACGGGCGCCGGTGGCACCGGTACCCGAACCGGAGCCCGCCGGTCCGGCTGGCTGACGCGAACAGCACACGGCCGCCCGCTACACTCGATCGGGTGCGCGAAGCGGGTACGCGCTGAGCAGGGTCACCATCACCGGGAATTTCGTCAGGAGCAGTCGCCATCGACACCGGTCAGCTGATCGCGGGGCACTACCGCCTCGTCGAGCACATCGGAAGCGGTGCCATGGGAGTCGTGTGGCGCGCGACCGACGTGCGCCTCGAGCGCACCGTGGCGATCAAGCAGATCCTGCCCCAGCCGGGCGTCTCCGAGACCGAGCGCGACAACATGCGCCAGCGCGCCATGCGCGAGGCGAAGAACGCCGCCCGGTTCCAGCACCCGAACGCCATCGTGGTGTTCGACATCGCCGAGCACAACGGCGACCCGTGCCTGGTGATGGAGTACCTCAACGGGCCGAGCCTCTCCACCATCCTCTCCGAGGAGGGCACGCTGCCCCTCGGCCGGATCGCGCGGATCGGCGAGCAGGTGGCGTCGGCGCTGGTCGCCGCGCACCGCGCCGGGATCGTCCACCGCGACGTCAAGCCCGGCAACATCCTCATCGACGAGACCGGCACCGCGAAGATCACCGACTTCGGCATCTCGCGCGCGGCCGGCGACATGACGCTGACGGCGACCGGCCTGATCGGCGGCACGCCCGCCTACCTCGCGCCCGAGCTGGCGCGCGGCGCCGACCCGGTGCCCAGCTCCGACGTCTTCGCCCTCGGCGCGACCCTCTACCAGGCCATCGAGGGCACCACGCCCTACGGCAACACGACCAACCAGCTCGCGCTGCTCTACGCGGCCGCCAACGGCCAGATCAACCCGCCGGTGCAGGCGGGCGGGGCCACCGCGCTGCTGATGAGCCTGCTGCGCAGCGAACCGGGCGAGCGCCCGTCCATGGCCGAGGCCCGCGAGCGGCTGGCCGCGCTGGCCCGGACCGAGCCGGGCGGCATGTCGGCGTCACCGCCGCTGCTCTCGGGTGGCGGGGGCCGCAGGCCCGCCGCTCCCCCGGCGGACAGCGGCGACCGTCCGCCGTGGCAGCGCTCCGATCAGCAGCAGGCACCGCCGTCACCGCCGGTCGGCACGCCGGTGCCCGCGGGCAAGGCGCCGTCGAACCCGCCGCGCCCGACCGCCGCGTTCATGCCGATGCGGTCCGCGGCCGCGCCGCCGAACACCCCGCCCAGGCCGGTTCCCGCGGCTTCGGCGCCGTCGGCCAGGGCGCCCCAGTACTCGTCGGGCACGGCCAAGCCGGACAACAAGCGCAAGTACGCGATCTTCGCGGGCGCCGGCGCCGCGGTGATCGTGGTCGCGGTGATCATCTTCGTGATGGTCAACTCCAGTGGCGGCGGCACGGGCGGCGACCAGACCGCCCAGTCACCGGGCGCCCAGACCAGCGCACCCGGCACCGCGCCGAAGAGCACCGGTGCCCCGAGCAGCAACTCGAACGTCTCCGCGGCGCTGGGCAAGACCCCGACCGAGAGCCGGCTCACGAACTACGGTTCGGCGGGCAACCTGATCATCGACTACTTCGGCGACCCGGCGAGCCACTGGAACCAGCTCACCCCGGCCGCTCAGGCGGTCTACGGCGACGAGCAGAAGTACCAGGACTACTGGGCCGACAACAAGAAGAACCTCGGCCTGGTCAACACCGCGCGCGCCGACTCGGGCGGCAACGAGGCCGACGGCGCGCTCGTGATGAACGTGAACGTCGCGGGCGGCAGGCACGGTTACCGGCTGGTCATCGTCGGTGGCCAGATCCTGATCGACGCCGACACGAAGATCGGCGCCTCGACCTCCGGCTACTGAGACTTAACGCGCCGCTGGTGGGCTGAGCGGTCCCGATGGCCTACCGTGGTGGTATGGCCGAGAGCGGAGCTTCGCCGCCGGGCGGGAACCCTCGCTTCCACGAGGACCTGGTCGGGCTGGACCCGTTTGACCCGGAGGCGCGCGCGTTCGCCGAGCACCTCGACCGGATCGAACGATCCGGTCCGAACTTCACGATCGAAGCCGCGCTCGACGGCGTCGCCGACTTCGCCGATTCCAGCAACCGCCTCGGTGGCCTGCGCTACTGGGTGTCCGCCCTGATCGTCGTGCTCATCGTCCTGGGAGTGATAGTCGCCGCATGGGACATCGTGGTGCACGCCCTCGCGTGGCTCGCGGCGTAACGTGGATCGGGTGAAAGGTATGAAACCCGTTGTCGGCGCCACCCCTCGCGTCGTGAAGTCCGAGCAGGAATGGCGGGCGGAGCTGGGCCCGGAGGAGTACGCCGTACTCCGCCAGGCCGGCACCGAACGGCCGTTCACCGGCGAGTACACCGACACCAAGACGACCGGCGTCTACGCCTGCCGCGCCTGTGGTGCCGAGCTGTTCCGCAGCGACACGAAGTTCGAGAGCCACTGCGGCTGGCCGTCGTTCTACGACCCGGCCGACTCCGACGCCGTCCTGCTCCGGGAAGACCGGGCCATGGGCATGAAGCGGATCGAGGTGCTCTGCGGCTCCTGCCACAGCCACCTCGGGCACGTCTTCGAAGGCGAGGGGTACGCGACCCCGACCGACCAGCGCTACTGCATCAACTCGATCTCACTGAAACTGGAACCGCAGTCCTAAACCGCAGTCCTAAATCCTCCTTAAGCCGGCAACCCTCCGCCCTTCCTCGAACGTAGTCTCCGCACACGGACGAGGGAGGGCGGAGTCATGACCGACACGTGGGGCATTCCCGGACCGCTGTTCACGGGCCTCTACCTGGGCCTGCTTCTCATTCCCCTGCTCTACGCGGTGGTGCGCACCAGCCTGCTGGCGCGCGGCCACGCGGGCGGGGCACCCCGGAGCGTCGAAGAGCTGGCCCTGCTGACGGGCGGGCCCGGCCGCGTCGGCGAAGTCGTCGTCGCGGGGCTGCTGGAGCGCCAGTTCGTCCGGATGGACGGCACCGGCCGGCTGCACCGCGTCACGGGCCGGCCGGCGGACGAACTGGGCCGCGTCGCGGTCGACCGCGTCGGCAAGACCGGCAGCTCGGTCGACCGGGTGCGCGCGGCCGTCTCCCAGCACCGGTCGGTGACCGAGCTGGCGGCCGGGCTGGTCGGCCGCGGCCTGCTCGCCGACACCCGGAAACTGCGGCTGACCTGGACCGCCACGTCGATCGCGTACTGGGTGCTGTTCGCGCTCGGCATCGCGCGGCTGGTCGCCGGGGCGAGCGCCGGCCACGCCGTCGGCTACCTGCTCGGACTGCTCGTGCTGAACCTGGTCGCGGCGGTCGTCGTCACCGTGCGGGCCGCGAACGCGCCGGAGGCGAAGGCCACCGGCGCCGGGCGCGCGGACGCCGAGGAGGCCCGCCGGACCGGGACGCTGACGTCCGGCGCGACCGGCACCGTCGCGAGCGGCGGGCTCGTCACCTACCCGGACAAGGACATCCGCGTGGCCGTCAGCCGGGCCACGCACGCCGCCGCCAAGACCTACGACCGCCGGGCGCGCCGCTCGCGCTGGGCGAGCGCCGGGGGCGGCGCGGCCGTCGGCTACTACGGCGGCAGTTCCTGCGGTGGGGGCGGCAGCTCCTGCGGCGGCGGTGGGGGTGGCGGCAGCTCCTGCGGCGGCGGTGGCGGCGGGGGCTGCGGCGGTTGAAACGCCGACGCGACCTGCTGCGTCTCACAGCTACGGTAACCGGCATCAACTGAGGGGAGACGGGCGATGGACGACCCGTGGGGCATCTCGGGACCCGATTTCGTGGTCCTCTACATCGCGCTGCTGGGCGCGGTCCTGCTGATCCGGCTCGTCGTGTCCGGCGTCATGGCCAGCCGCGCGATGCGCGCCGACCACGCCCAGCCCGGCCCGACGCCGAGTGTCTACCAGCTCGCGTTCCTGGCCGGCGGCCCGGACCGGGCGACCGACGCGGCGATCGCGGCGCTGGTCGAACGCGGCCAGCTGCGGGTCAACAGCTACCGGCAGATCAGCCAGGCCGGCGCACGCCCGGTGGAGCCGCTGGAGCAGGCGGTCGCCGACGTCGCGCAGCTGAAGACGACCGCGACGATCCGGGCGAAGGTCCGCGGCTCCGCGGCCATGCGGGCGCTGGAGGACGGCCTCGACCAGCGGGGACTGCTGACGTCCGCCGCGGCGCGGCGCCAGGCCCGGACGTTCGGCCTGGTCCTGCAGCTGGCCGTGCTCGCGCTCGGCGTGATCCGGCTGCTCAACGGCATCTCACTGGGCCGGCCGGTCGGGGTCCTGGTGTTCCTGGTGCTGATCGCGGCCGTGCTGACGATCGTGGCCGCGGTCCGGCGGAACAAGACCGGCGTGCGGCAGCCGTCGGCCGCGGGGCACCGCCTGCTCGGCCAGGCGCGCGCGGCGGCGTCCGGGCCGGTGCCGGCCGGGGCGCTCGCCGGCGGCGTGCTGCTCGGCGGCGCCGTCGCCGCGGTCGCCCTCGGCGGCCTGGCGATGTACCCGGACGAAGAGCTGAGCGCGGCCCTGATGCCGCCCGCGGGCGCGGTCGGCGGCGGTGGGTCGTCGGGGTCGTCGTGCAGCAGCGGGTCGTCGTGTTCGAGTTCGTCGTCGTGCAGCAGCGGTTCTTCGTGCGGTGGCGGCGGTGGCTGCGGAGGCGGGGGCTGCGGTGGGTGAGCTCGGCATCGGGATCGGCTGGCGGCACGAGCTCGACCTGTCCATCGCCCGGCTCCCGGGCGTGGACTGGGTCGAGGTCGTGGCCGAGAACCTGCACCACGACAACCTCCCGGAGACGCTCGTCGCGCTGCGGGAGCGCGGTCTGCCGGTGCTGCCGCACGCCGTCTCGCTCTCGCTCGGCGGAGCCGAGCCGCTCGACACCGGCCGCGTCCAGCACCTCGCGGAGATCGCGCGGGCGCTGGACGCGCCGCTGGTCAGCGACCACGTCTGCTTCGTGCGCGCGGGCGGGCTCGACTCCGGGCACCTGATGCCGCTCCCCCGCACCCGGGAGGCGCTGGACGTGCTGGTCGCGAACGTGCGCCTCGCGCAGTCCATTGTGGACGTCCCGTTCGCGCTGGAGAACATCGCCGCGGTACTGGAATGGCCGCACGCCGAGCTCACCGAGGAGCAGTTCCTCACCGAGCTCACCGAGCGGACGGACTGCCGGCTGATCATCGACGTCGCCAATCTGTACGCCAACGCGCGCAACATCGGCACCGACCCGGAGGCGTTCCTCGACGGCATCCCGTGGGAGCGCCTGGCGTACGTCCACATGGCGGGCGGCATCGAGCGCGACGGCGTCTACCACGACACGCACGCGCACCCGGTGCTGCCGGAAGTCCTCGCGCTGCTGGAAGAACTCCGCCGCCGGACGGACCCGCCGGGAGTCCTGCTGGAACGCGACGACGACTACCCGAGCGACGCCGAGCTGGCGGCGGAGCTGGCCGCGCTCCGGGGGGCGGTGACGGTGTGAGCCGCGAGGAGCTGGCGGCGCGGCAGGCGGAGCTGCTGCACGCCCTCTTGGCCGGCGGCGAGCCCCCGCCGGGTTTCGACCCTTCACGGTTGAAAGTGGAGGCGAACGTGTTGCGCCGCAAGCACGGCAAGGTGCTGGCCTACCAGCGCCCGGAGCTGGCGGAGACGCTGGGCGAGCGGTACGGGCCGTTGTTCGCCCAGTTCGCGGCGGGCCGCCCGAAGAAGGCCACGGAGCATTCGCACGCGTACGCGGACGAGTTCGTCACGTGGCTGATCGCGGCGGGCCACCTGCCGAAACCCAAGCGGGGCCTGGTTTCCCGGCTCCGGCGCCGCTAGCCGGCACGCCGGCCGCCGTCGAAGCGGCTCAGCCGGGCGGTGGCCGGAGGCCGTCCATCAACAGGTCAAGCAGGCGACCGGCCTTGGCTTCCTGCCCTGGCCGGGGCGCCACGGTGAAGATGCCGATGAGGGAAGCGGCGATGTCCTCGGCGGTGACGTCGGCGCGGAGGTCGCCCGCCACGCCGCCGGCGTCGAGGATCGTGGTGATGGCCGTCAGCAGCTCGGTCCGGGTCTGCGCGTGGGCGATCTCGCCGGCGTCGATCATCGCGAGCAGCGTGTCGAGCATGCCGTTCTTGGTCGCGATCCAGTCCCCGAACAGGTCCATCCAGCGCCGCATCGCGGCGGCCGGCGGCAGCGTCGCGGTCAGCTCGCGGGCGCCGGTCGTGAGCCGGCCGACCTGGTCGCGGTAGACCGCGTCGACCAGCGACTCACGGGTCGGGAAGTGCCGGTAGAGCGTGGCGATGCCGACACCGGCCTCACGGGCGATCGCCCGCATCGACGGCTCGGCGTCCGCCGCCACGAACACCCGGGTCGCCACCGCGAGCAGCTGGTCACGGTTGCGGGCCGCGTCCGCCCGCGGCACGCGTGTCTCTGCCTCAGCCAAAACGGATCACGCTCCGGTTGTGTTAGGGTCGTCCATGGAAACGGAGCATAGTCCGTTTCGCCGCGTTCTCTCGACCAAGGAGACAGACGTCCATGCAAGAACAGAGCAGGGCGGTCCGGCTCGACGCCTTCGGCGGCCCCGAAGTCCTCGAGGTCCGCGCGGTTTCCGCTCCGCAGGCCGGCCCGGGACAGGTCCGCGTGCGGGTCACCGCGGCCGGGCTGAACCCGATGGACTGGATCATGACCGCCGACGCGGACACCGCCGCCCGGTTCGGCTTGAGCCTCCCGGCCGGGTTCGGCACCGACTACGCGGGCGTGGTCGACCAGGTCGGCGCCGAGGTGACCGGCTTCGCCCCCGGCGATCGGGTGTTCGGGGGCGCGTTGTCCCGCGCCGTCGCCGACTTCGTGGTGATCGAGCCGGCCGGGGCGATCGCGGCGAACGAGGCGCACCACACCCCCGACGGCGTCGACGACCGCACCGCCGCCACCCTCGCGATCGCCGGCCGCACGGCATCCGCCGCCCTCGCCGTGGTCGCCCCGGGCCCGGACGACACCGTGCTGATCGGCGGCGCGGCGGGCGGGGTCGGGGTGTTCGCCGTCCAGCTGGCCCGGATCGCCGGAGCGCGCGTGATCGGGACGGGATCGGCGGCGTCGGCCGGTTTCCTGCGCGACCTCGGCGCCGAGCCGGTCGTCTACGGCGACGGCCTGGCCGACCGGGTCCGGGCCCTCGCCCCCGGCGGCGTCACCGCCGCCATGGACCTGCACGGGACGGAGACCGTGCACGTCGCACGGGATCTCGGCGTCCCGGACGGCCGCATCTGCACCGTCGCCGCGCAGGTCGACGGCGTGTCGGCGGCCAACGGCGCGAACGCCGCTCCCGGTGCCCTGGAAGAGCTCGCCCGCCTCGTCGCGGCGGGCCGGCTCCGGGTGCCTGTCGCGGCGAGCTTCCCGATCGAGCAGATCCGCCGCGCGGCCGAGCTGCAGGCCGGCCGGCACGTGCACGGCAAGGTCGTCATCGACCTCTAGGTCACGGCGTCCAGGTCGGCTTGTCGACACCGGGCAGGCGGGTCCCGAAGTCCCAGTGCGGTTCCGCGCCCGGCAGGCCGCCCGCCATCCGGACCCGGGTCAGCCGGCCGTAGCCGCTGTCGGCCTCTTCCAGCAGGTCGCTGAAGTCCACTTCGGACGACGCAGGATCCTTGCGGCCCAGGGAATCCAGCCAGCGGCCGGTGCCCGCGAGGGACAGCCGCACTCGCCAGGTGCCGCCGTCGGTGACCTGGCGGCGCAGGGCCGTCATGATCGCCGCCGCGGCGAGCCAGCCCGTGCCGTGGTCGAGGGCCTGGACCGGGAGCGGCGACGGCTCGTCTCCCCACGCGATGCCGTTCGACATCTGGACCAGGCTGTCGAACCCGCGCCGCCGGGCCCAGGGGCCTTCCCAGCCGTAGGCGCTCAGGTCCGCGATCACCAGGCCCGGCCGCAGCTCGGCCAGATCCGCGGGACCGAAGCCGATCCGCTCGAGCGCGCCCGGGCGGAACGACTGCACGAGCACGTCGGCCCGGCTGATCAGCTTCTTGAGCCGCGCGCGGCCGCCTTCGGTGTCGAGGGCGACGAACGCGGATTTCTTGCCCTGCCCGGTGTCCCGCACGAGCGCCTCGACGCGCGGCAGGTGCGCGGCCCCGACGTGCAGGACGTCGGCGCCGTGCGCGGCGAGCACCCGGCCGGCCACCGGGCCGGCGAGGACGTGCGTCAGCTCCAGCACGCGGACGCCGCCGAGCGGGCGGTCCGAGTAGAACAACGTCCGCTTCGGCGCTTCGCCGATCGGCGCGAGGTCCACCAGCGGCAGCGAAGCCACCGCTTCGCCCTGCGGGTGCGCCGCCCAGTCCTCGGGCGAGCGCAGCTCCGCGGCCGCTCCCCCGGCGCTGACGACGGCGTGCTCGACCTCGCGCGCGATGCGCCCGGCGACCGTCTTCGTCACGACGTCGCGGCTGCCGGGGACGCCGAGTCCCCAGCACACCGCGGCTTCGTGACGCGGGTAGTTGCAGTGCAGGCGGACCCAGCCGTCGGTCGTGCGGTAGTTGCCCGACAGCGGCGCCCACACGACCTCGGGCTCGATGCCTTCGACCCGCGAGAAGGCTTCGCTCGCGAAGGCCGCCGCCGCGTGGCGGGTGTCCGCCGTGACGACGCCGGGGTCGATCTCGCGCAGCTTCAGCAGTTCGCCGGCGGCCAGGGTCGCCGCCGCGATGGTCGTGGTCGCGGCCGCCGCCACCCGGTACGGCCCGGGCAGCACGTCTTCGGTCCCGGTCAGCTCGACCGGCCCCGGCGTCTCCCCGGTGAGGGTGTGCCAGACGCCGTCCAGGATCTCGGTCACTACGGCAGCGCCGCGACGAGCTCGGCGGGCGGCACGCGGGTGCCGGTGTAGAACGGGATCTCTTCGCGCACGTGCAGGCGCGCCTCGGTGCCGCGCAGGTGGCGCATGAGGTCGACGATCCGGTGCAGCTCGTCGGCCTCGAACGCGAGGATCCACTCGTAGTCGCCCAGCGCGAACGACGCGACGGTGTTGGCGCGCACGTCCGGGTAGTCGCGGGCTTCCTTGCCGTGGTCGGCGAGCATCTTGCGGCGCTCGTTCTCCGGCAGCAGGTACCACTCGTAGGAGCGGACGAACGGGTAGACGCAGATGAACTTGCGGGCCTCTTCCCCGGCGAGGAACGCGGGGATGTGGCTCTTGTTGAACTCGGCGGGCCGGTGCAGCGCGGTCTGGCTCCAGACCGGCGTCGACGCGCGCCCGAGCGGCGTCCGCCGGAACCCGGCGTAGGCGGCCTGGACCTGCTCGATCTCCTCGGCGTGCCACCAGATCATGTAGTCGGCGTCGGCCCGCAGCGCGGAAAGGTCGTAGACGCCGCGGACGACGACGCCCTTGGCCTCGAGCCCGTCGAGGTACTCGGTGGTCTCGCGACCGGCGGTCCCGCGGTCCTCACCCAGCCTGCCGGGCTCGATCCGGAAGACCGACCAGGTGGTGTACCGGATGGTGTCGTTGAGCTCGCTGAAGTTGACCCGCGCCATACGTCCATCCTGTCACCGAGGCCCGCAGGGCGCCCCCACGGGTAGCCGTGAGAGCACTCACGCGGAAAGGTGCGCGGCCACCCGCTGTGCGGCCGCTTCGGCCGTCGCCACGCACGCCGGCAGCCCGACACCGTGCAGGGTCGCGCCCGCCACGGCCAGGCCCGGGATCCCGGCGATCGCCTTCTCGATGCGCTCCACCCGCTCCAGGTGGCCGGTGCCGTACTGCGGCAGGCCGCCACCCCAGCGGGTCACCAGCGTTTCCACCGGTTCCGCCGTGATGCCCGTGAGACGCGCGAGGTCGTCGCGGACCACCCGGACCAGCTCGACGTCGTCCGCCTGCAACGCGCCCAGCTCGCCGAAGCGCCCCACCGAGCCGCGGACCAGGACCGGGCCCGTGCCGAAGTGCGCCCACTTGCGCGAAGAGAACGTGAACGCCTTCGCCGCGTACGGCACGCCCGCCGCGTCACGCTCGCCTTGGCCGATCAGGATTCCCGACGCCGCGGGCAGCTCCGTGCCGGGTGGCAGGGCCAGCGCGACCACCGCCATCGACGCCAGCTCGACCTCGCCGAACGCCGCCGACGCCGCGGGCACCAGGTCCGCGAGCAGGCGGCGGGCCGACGGCGCGGGCACCGCGAGGACCACCGCGTCGGCGTCGATCGTGTTCTCCGCGGGCGCGTGCGCGGTCGGCGCCGCGCCGATCCGCAGCCGCCAGCTCGTGCCGTTCCGCTCGATGTCGCACACCGGCAGCCCGGTCCGCAGGTCGGCGCCGGACAGCTCGGTCAGCCGGTCGACGACCGTGCCCAGGCCGCCGGGGACCGTGCCGAACACCGGGGCCGAGCTGGGTGACGCGGGCAGCTGGGACGCGGCCGCCGCGGTCAGCGACCCCGCGCCGGCGGCCACCGCCGCGGCCAGGCCCGGCATGGTCGCGCGCAGGCCGAGACCGTCGGCCCCGCCCGCGTAGACGCCGCCCAGCAGCGGGTCGACCAGCCGGTCGACCAGTTCGTCGCCGAACCGCTCGCGCAGCAGCGGCCCCAGCGGCACGTCCCCGCCCGGCAGCCGCAGCTCCGGCAGTGACGTCTCGGCCTCGACCGCGCGGCGCCCCGCCTCCGACAGCACCCCGGCGACCGACTCCGCCGACGCCGGGACACCCATCACGGTGCCCGGCGGCAGCCCGGTCACGGTGCCGCCGGCGTGGATCTTCGCGCGGGCGCCGGTCGGGTGGACGAGGTCGAGGCCCAGCTCGCGGACCAGCGCGAGCATCTCGGGCCGGCGGGCGAGGAACGCCTCGGCGCCGACGTCGTAGGGCACGCCGGCCAGCTCGGCCGTGCGCAGCTTGCCGCCCGGGGTCCGGGTCTTCTCGAAGACGACGATCTCGGCGCCGGCGCCGAGCAGCTGCCGCAGCCGGTACGCCGCGGTCAGGCCGGAGATGCCCGCCCCGACGACGGCGACCCGCGTCACAGCTCGTGCACCAGCCCGGCCACGCGGGTCAGGACCTCGGGGTCGACGCTGGGGAGCACGCCGTGGCCCAGGTTGAAGATGTGGCCGTCGGCGGCTCGTCCCTCGGCGACGATGCGGCGCACCTGGGCCTCGAGCACCGGCCAGGACGCGTACAGCAGCGCCGGGTCCAGGTTGCCCTGCACCACGGCCTTGCCACCGAGCCGCCGGACGGCCTCGTCGAGCGGGATCCGCCAGTCGACGCCGACGACGTCCGCGCCCGCGTCGCGCATCGCGGGCAGCAGCTCGCCGGTGCCGACGCCGAAGTGGATCCGGGGGACGCCGTAGGCGGCGACGCCGTCGAGGACCTTCGCCGAGTGCGGCAGCACGAACTCGCGGTAGTCCCGCTCGGACAGCGCGCCGGCCCAGGAGTCGAACAGCTGGATCGCGTCGACGCCGGCGTCGAGCTGCGCGCGCAGGAAGGTGAGCGCGATGTCGGCCAGCCGCCCGGCCAGCTCGTGCCACACCGCCGGCTCGGAGTGCATGAGCGCCTTGGTGTGCTCGTGGTTGCGGCTCGGGCCGCCCTCGATGAGGTAGCTGGCCAGGGTGAACGGCGCGCCGGCGAAGCCGATCAACGGCGTCTCGCCGAGCCGCTCGACCAGCAGCGCGATGCCGTCGGCGACCTTGCCGACCTGGTCGGGGACCAGCTCCGGCAGCGCCTTCACGGCGGCCAGGTCGCGCACCGGCGTCGCGACCACGGGACCGGTGCCCGGGACGATGTCGATGTCGACCCCGGCGGCCTTGAGCGGCACGACGATGTCGCTGAACAGGACCGCGGCGTCGACCTCGTGCCGCCGGACCGGCTGCAGCGTGATCTCGGCGAGCATCTCGGGGTCGAAACAGGCGTCGAGCATCGCCACGCCCTCGCGCAGCGCGCGGTACTCGGGCAGCGACCGCCCGGCCTGGCGCATGAACCAGACCGGCGTGCGCGCCGGGCGTTCGCCGCGCGCGGCGGCCAGGAACGGGGCTTCGGGCAGCTCGCGGCGGGCGGACGCGGGGGTCCGCTGCGGCAGAGGCGTGGTGGGAGACATCGTCTTCAATCGTGCCACGAGCCCGGTGGGGCCCTTCTCTCGGCGCGCCTCCGCCCGCAACAGGGCGTGCCCGCCCTAAAGTCGATGCGTGACCGCGACGACTCCAGTGCCCGAACTCTTCCGCGAAGCCGTCGCGTCGCTGCAGTCCGTCCGGCCCCGCCGGGAGGTGCTGCTCGAGCGGATGCGGGCGCCGCAGCGGCTCGCACCGTTCTCCTACGCGGTGAGCTGCGAGGTCGCCGGTCCCGCCGACGTGCTGGCCTCGGGCCGGCTGGTCCTGCTGCACGACCCGGACGGCCAGGAAGGCTGGGACGGTGTCCTGCGCCTCGTCATGTACGTGCGCGCGGAGCTGGACCGCGAACTGGCGACCGATCCCTTCCTCCCCGGCGTCGGCTGGTCGTGGCTGACCGACGCCCTCGAGGTGTCCGGCGCGAGCTGGAAGGCGCTGGGCGGCACGGTCACCGAGACGTCGTCGGCCCGCTTCGGCGACATCTCCGGCCCGGCCCGCACCGACGACCTCGAGCTGCGGGCGTCCTGGACGCCCATCGACGGCGCGCTGCTGCCCCACGGGCAGGCGTTCTGCCAGGTGATGGCGAGCGTCGTCGGCCTGCCGCCGGTCGGCGTGACGCTCTTCGGGCAGCGTCAGAACTCCTGAGCCGCGCCCTGCGGCCGTCCGGGCGATAGTCACCGGCGGGACCGCGACGACAGGTCCTCCGCGAGCGTCCGCCGGGCCGCGCCTTGTACGAATGTGAGCAAAATTCGCGTCCGCCGAACGACGTCCAACCCCGGGCGGCTCGTCCGGCGGCCGCTGAGCGGGCCGTCACGCGCCCGGAGTGGTCCATACAACACCAGACCCCGGCGGACCACCCGGAGCGTTCCCGAGGTCATTTCACGTCTCGCGCGGATGCCCCCGTTCGTGAGACAACGCCGTCACGCAGTGCGACAAGATCAACTTGCCCCGCGGTCGCCGCCGGAACCGGTGAACACCCTTCACGGGATACGGACAGTCACCACGGGCGGCTGCGAAAGCTCTTCTGAAGCCGTTTCACGAAGTTGATCATGCCCCGGCCGAGACCGCTTTCCGGAGCAGTCGGACCCCCGCGGAGCCCCCGGTCGGCGGACGCACCGGAAGGTGCACGGCCCATCTGCACGGCCATTTGGGCGCCGGTAACTTCTTTGCATCGTGTTCGCTGGGCTATCCGTTAGCAACCGGCCGTGTACTAGCCCGATCGTGTTACCACGAACCCCCTGAGTGACTGTTCGTTTGAGATAGATACCCATTCGATCCCCCCGCAGCGGCCTCAGGGCGGCTACAGTGCCTTCGACGACACCACTTTCGGTCTAAAGCTGGCGCGGCTGAACGGCCGAAGGTCCCGGTGCCGGTCGGGGGGCACGACCGACTCCAGGGAGGTAGTGACGTGGCTACCGTCGGCATTTCTCAGGCCGTCCGATCCACGCCAGCCGGTGCTTTGCCGGCGAGCATGGTTCCGCACCCGCGGGAAGAGCTTTTTTCCGTGTTGGTGGTCGATGACCACCCGCTGTTGAGGGAGGCAATCGCAGCAAGACTCGCACAGATGGGTGCGGGTACCGTTCACGAAGCCGCCACGGTGGCCGAAGCGAGGGCGCGAGCACAGGCCACAGGGCCCTGTGACCTGGCGATCCTCGATCTCGGACTGCCGGACGGCAGCGGCATCGAACTGGTTACGGAACTTCGTAGCCACGGGTGGCCGCGCGTGGTGGTTCTCGCATCTTCGGACGACCCGTACGCGGTCCGCTCGGCCTTCCAGGCCGGGGCCCAGGCGTACCTGCTGAAGTCCGCGTCGCCGGTCGTAGTGACCGATGGCGTGCGGCGTGTGCTCGAAGGCGGCGTTTACGCCGACCCGAGCGTGGCTCCGGTGCTCGCCACCGGGACCCGCGTCGCCGGCACCGACAACACCCCGCGCGAGCTTTCCGCTCGTGAGGTGGAGGTGCTCCAGCTGGTCGCCGACGGACAGTCCAACAAGGAGATCGGCGAGGAACTTTCCCTCTCCGCCCTCACCGTCAAGTCCCACCTGTCTCGGATCGGGCGCAAGCTCGGCACGGGCGACCGGGCTCAGATGGTTGCGCTGGCCATGCGAGCCGGCGTCATCCGCTGACGGATAGACGAACCTCCCCACGGGGCGGGCGCACCAGGCGCGGTACGCCCGTCCCGTAGGGTCGTCAACCATGGAAAGCGCAGAAGCCGAGGACGCCGGGATGGAGATCGAGTCCGCAGGCGGACCCGTGCTGCTACGCGAGCCCGCCGAGGGCACACCTCCGGTGGTCACCGACCGGGCCGCACTGCTCGAAGCCTGTGCGCGGCTCGCCGCGGGCACCGGAGCCGTCGCCGTCGACACCGAACGCGCGTCCGGCTACCGGTACTGGCCCAAGGCCTATCTCGTCCAGCTGCGACGTGAGGGTTCCGGCACGGTCCTGATCGACCCGACCGAGCTCGACGACCTCACCCCGCTGAAGAACGTCCTCAACTCCCTGGAGTGGGTGCTGCACGCGGCCTCCCAGGACCTTCCCTGTCTCGCCGAGCTGGACCTGCACCCGGCGGCGCTGTTCGACACCGAACTCGCCGGCCGCCTCGCGGGCTACGAGCGTGTCGCGCTCGGGACGCTCGTCGAGCTGCTGCTCGGTTACACCCTCGAAAAGGGGCACAGCGCGGCCGACTGGTCGAAGCGGCCTCTGCCGGTCGACTGGCTGAACTACGCCGCCCTCGACGTCGAGCTGCTCATCCAGCTGCGCGAAAAGCTGGAAGCGGAGCTGGGCGCCCAGGGCAAGCTGGAGTGGGCGCAGCAGGAGTTCGACGCCGTCCGCACCGCGCCGCCGCCCGCACCGCGGGCCGAGCCGTGGCGCCGGACGTCCGGGGTGCACAAGATCCGCAACCCGCGCGGTCTCGCCGTGGTGCGCGAGCTGTGGCAGGCGCGTGACGAGCTGGCCCGCAAGCGCGACCGCGCGCCGAGCCGGATCCTGCCGGACAGCGCGATCATCAACGCCGTCACGGCCGACCCGAAGACGGTCGAAGAGCTGCAGGCGCTGCCGGTGTTCAGCGGCCGCGTCCAGCGCAAGTACACCGCGAGCTGGCTGCGGCACCTGCAGGCGGCCAAGGCGCTGCCGGCGAGCGAGCTGCCGTCGCCGTCGCAGGCCACCGACGGCCCGCCGCCGGTGAACCGCTGGGCGGACAAGGACCCGGACGCCGCGGCCCGGCTGTCGGCGGCCCGCGCGGCCCTGTCGGCGATCGCGGAGGACCGCCGGCTGCCGGTGGAGAACCTGCTGCTGCCGGACCTGGTCCGCCGCACCTGCTGGCGGCCCCCGGCCCAGCTGGACGAGGACACCGTCGCCGACGTCCTGCGCGCGGGCGGAGCCCGCCCCTGGCAGGTCGAGCTGACGGCGTCGGCGCTGAGCAAGGCCCTCCACGCCGCGGCGGCCTGACGCCCAGCGCCCCAAACGCCCCAATGTGGCGTTGGGTGCGTCCAACGCACCCAATGTGGCGTTCGGTGCGTCCAACGCACCCAACGCCACATTGGGGCGCTCTCAGCCGACCGCTTCGCGGGCCGTGGCCAGAGCGTCGGTCATTCGGAGCGTCTACGGGTGGCCGGCTCCCAGCACCAGCTCGAAGCCTTCGACCGCGTACTCGTAGGCGATGACGGCGCCGGCCCACTCCGCGCGGCGGAAGTGCACTCGCGCCACCGTGCCCTGGGCCCACAACAGCACCGGGTGGCCTGGCGGGAACGGGCCTGCGGCCAGGATAGCCCGCACGTAGTGGTCCGCGTCGGCGAGGCGGTCCCCTCCAGCCGGGACAACCGCGCCGGCGCTTCGTCGACACGACCGGTCTCCGCACAGCGGTGGGCGATGCCGGACCAGGACATCAGCGTGCTCTGGTGCCGCGCGCCGAGTACCCGGCTCTGGTCCGCGACCAGCTCACGCAGCCACGCCTCGGTGGCCGAGTCGTGGAGGTCGAGCAGCCCTTCGCGATCTGCCGCCGCGCAGTTCCAGCGCCTCGGTGCTGTCACGCTTGCGTTTGCGGTCCAGTTTCGCGTGCAGCTACGTGATCTTGCCGCGGAGCCGCTGGACGTCCACTATTCGGTCGGCGTCGCCAGGAGGGCGTGGCCCCGCGCTCGCAGTTCTTCGGTCGGCTCCGGCAGCCCGGCCAGCCGGACGACGCCGTCGGCGCCTTCGCGCGTGTGGGCCTCGACGTCCAGCTCCGGGTCGTCGCGGCGGATCACCGCGATGCTCTCCACCAGGCCGAAAACGAGGTCCGTGCGGACGGCCGCCGGGACGATGCCCGCCGCCGCGAGCAGGTCGCCGTAGGCCGCCTTCAGCTCCGCGCGCTCGGCGCGGAAGCGGGCCAGGTTGGGTGAGCTGACCTCGGGCAGCAGGTACAGCGCGCCCAGGTTGTGCCGGGCGCCGCCGAGCAGGCCGATGTCCGCGTAGGCCAGGGCCCACAGCCGGACGGCCACCGGCGCGTCCCCGGCGACCAGCTGCGCGGCCAGGACCAGCGACGGGCGGACCGTCCCGGCCAGCAGCGCGGCGAGGATGTCCTCCTTCGCCGGGAAGTGGTAGTAGAGCGACGCCTGGCGCAGCCCGGCCCGCTCGGCGATCGCGCGGGTCGTCGTCGCCGCGTAACCGGCTCCGGTGAACAGCTCCCCCGCCGCGTCGAGCACGGCCTGCCGCGCGTCCGGGCGGTTCGCCGCCGCGCCACTCGCCCTGGGTCTGCCGACCCCCGCCCCTTTGACCACGGCGTTGATCCTGCCAGGTCCCCTTCCCGCACCTGATCACCGAGGTGGCGTTACGCCGGGGTGTCATCGTTGACGGCCGGTCGGCGGATCGGTTAACCGAGTGGCAACACCGTGGAGATCGTCACGCCCTGCCGTCGGCTTAATTTCTGTCGTACGATCGAAACCATGACACGGGGAGCGTCCATGATCGACGAGCCGGCCGGCTTCAGCCGGCCGCGGCAGCCGTCGCCCGCGGCCCGACGATGGTCGTGAACATCGGCCGGCGACGTGCGGAGATCTCCGATCTGTCCGGTTCGGGCGTCCTCGGACGCCCTTGTTCCCGCTAGAGTTCGTCGGCGGCGCGCTCGTGATCGGCGCGGTCCGCCGGCTGCGGCCACGCCCCGCTCCCGCCCTCGAACCCGCTACCCGAGAGGACGTCCGATGAGCACGACCGCGACCACCTACGGCGCGCGTGACCACGCCCGCGCCCAGGCGGGCACCGTCGTCGACACGATGCCGTCGATCCCGGCGAGCACGTGGCCGTCACCGCCACCGGGGGTCGCACCCGAGGCGCTGACCTGGGCCGAGACGGTCGCCGGTGGCGGGTACACGCACAAGGTGCTGGCCCGGGGCACCCGGCTGCGGCTCACCGACGTCGAGGGCGACGCGTGCGCGCACCTGCTGCTGTTCAACGCCGATCAGCCCTGGGAGCGGCTCAACGTCGCCGACACGGTGAAGGTGCAGTGGAACGCCTACCTCGGCGGGTCCGTGGCGCTGCTGTCGGACCAGGCCCGGGTGCTCGCGACGATCGTCGCGGACTCGAGCGGCCGGCACGACGCGCTGTGCGGGACGTCCACTGTGGACGGCAACACCGAACACTACGGCGACGGCGCCCCGCAGGGCCCCTCCCCCGCCGGGCTCCCGCTGTTCACGTTGGCCGCGGCGAAGAACGGGCTCGGCCCGCGCGATCTGCCGCCGAGTCTCTCGTTCTTCCAGGGCGTGCGCGTGGGTGCCGCGGGCGAGCTGGAGTTCACCGGCTCCGCGGGCGCCGGGAAGTCCGTCGACCTGCGGATCGAGATCCCGTCGATCGCGCTGCTCGTGAACGTGCCGCACCCGGTCGACCCGCGGCCGGGCTACACGGCGACCAAGCTCGAAGTGCTCGCCTGGCGCGATCAGCCGTCCACTCCGGACAGTCCCGAATGGACGCACACGCCCGAATCGCAGCGCGCTTTCGAGAACACCGCCGACTACCTGGCCGCGAGGGGGATCGCGTGAGCACCGCGTACGAGTCCCAGCTGGAGCTCACCTTCGACGTCCCCGCACGGGCGCCGTTCTCCCTCGTGCTGAAGCAGGGGCAGGAACTGTCGATCGTCGACCTCGGCGGCAACCAGGCCGTCGACTTCCTCTGCTACGACGCGAACGACACGGCGAAGCGCTACAGCGCCGCGGCGACGATCGCCGCGCAGCGCAACATCTTCCTGACCACCGGCAGCGTGCTGCGCACCCAGGAGGGCGCGCCGCTGCTGACCGTCGTCGCCGACACCTGCGGGCGCCACGACACGCTCGGCGGCGCGTGCAGCAAGGAGTCCAACAGCCTCCGCTACGGCCAGCACACCCGGTTCCAGCACGCCTGCGTCGAGAACTTCCTCGGCGAAGGCGCGAAGTGGGGGCTCGGCAAGCGCGACCTCGTCAGCAACGTCAACTGGTACATGAACGTGCCGGTCGAGGCGGACGGCACCCTCGGCATCGTCGACGGGATCTCCGCGCCCGGCCTGGAGGTCCGGCTGCGCGCCGAGACCGACGTCCTGGTGCTGGTGTCGAACTGCCCGCAGATCAACAACCCGTGCAACGGGTTCGACCCGACGCCGGTCCGGCTGGTCGTGACGGCTGCCGGAGGCGGGGTGTGAGACTGCTCGTCGCCAACCGCGGCGAGATCGCGGTCCGGATCCTGCGCAGCGCGAAGGAACTGGGCCTCGAAACCGTCGCGGTGTACTCGGACGCCGACCGCCTGGCCCCGCACGTGCGGCTCGCCGATCGGGCCGTCCGGCTCGGCCCGGCACCCGCGGCGGAGAGCTACCTGCGCTCCGACGCGATCATCGCGGCCGCGCTCGAGACCAGCTGTGACGCCGTCCACCCGGGGTACGGGTTCCTCTCCGAGGACGCCGCGTTCGCGCGGGCCTGCGAGGACGCCGGGCTCGTCTTCGCCGGGCCGTCGCCCGAGTACCTGGAGGTGTTCGGCAGCAAGCACACCGCGCGCGAGGCGGCGATCGCGGCGGGCGTCCCGCTGCTGCCCGGCACCGGCCTGCTGTCCGATGTGGACGAAGCGGTGGCCCGCGCGGCGGAGATCGGCTACCCGGTGATGCTCAAGGCGACCGGCGGGGGCGGCGGGATCGGGATGCGCGCGTGCGCCACGCCCGGGGAGCTGCGGCTCGCGTGGGACGACGTGCAAAGCATCGCGGCCAAGAGCTTCGCCAGCTCCGGGGTGTTCCTGGAACGGCTGGTGCGCCGCGCCCGGCACGTCGAGGTCCAGGTGTTCGGCGACGGCTTCGGCGAGGTCCTCGCGCTCGGCACGCGCGACTGTTCGCTGCAGCGGCGCAACCAGAAGGTCGTCGAGGAGTGCCCGGCGCCGGATCTGCCCGACGCCGTTCGCCGTCGCCTGGTCGACTCGGCCGTCGCGCTGTGTTCTTCGGTCGGGTACCGCTCGGCGGGCACGGTCGAGTACGTCTACGACCCGGAGCGCGGTGAGGCGGCGTTCCTCGAGGTCAACACCCGGTTGCAGGTCGAGCACCCGGTCACCGAGGCGGTGTACGGCGTCGACCTGGTCGCCTGGATGCTGCGGCTCGCCCAAGGCGACCGCGCGATGTTCCGGGCCGTGCCGGTGGCGCGCGGGCACGCCGTCGAGGCGCGCGTGTACGCCGAGGACCCGAGTGCCGGCCACCGGCCGAGCGCGGGCCTCGTCACGCGGTTCACCCGGCCCGCCGGCGCCCGGGTGGACACCTGGGTCGAGCCGGGCACGACCGTCACCACGCACTACGACCCGTTGCTGGCCAAGGTGATCTGCACCGGCACCGACCGCGCGGACGCCCTGGCGAACCTGCGCACGGCCCTCGACGAGACGCGCGTCGACGGCGTCGGGACCAACCTCGGGCAGCTGCGAGCCGCGGCCGCCGATCCGGCGTTCGGCGCCGCGACGCACGACACGTCCACTTTGGACGACGTCGAGGACGCCGAACCGCGGATCGACGTCGTGCGCGGCGGGACCATGACGACCGTGCAGGACTGGCCGGGCCGCACCGGGTACTGGCACGTCGGCGTGCCGCCGAGCGGGCCGATGGACGACCGTTCGCTGCGGCTGGGCAACCTCGCGCTGGGCAACCCCGAGGGCGCGCCCGGCCTGGAGTGCACTGTGGACGGTGTCGCGCTGCGGTTCTCGCACGCCACGCAGGTGTGCGTCACCGGCGCGCCGGCGACCGTCCTCGTGGACGGCACCGAGGTTCCCTTGTGGACACCCGTCGAGGTGCCCTCGGGGGCGACCCTCGACGTCCGGGCGTGCACGGCCGGGCTGCGCAGTTATGTGCTGCTGCGCGGCGGCGTCGACGTGCCGGAGTTCCTCGGCAGCACCGCGACGTTCACCCTGGGCCGTTTCGGCGGGCACGGCGGCCGTGCGCTGGCCGCGGGCGACGTGCTGCAGCTCGGCCCGGTGCCCGCGGATCCCGTCGTCGGGCCGGTGACCGATCGCCCGGACTTCGCGTCGCACTGGACGATCGGCGCGCTCGAAGGACCGCACGCGGCCCCGGAGTTCTTCACCCCCGAGGACGTCGACACGTTCTACGCCACGGACTGGCAGGTCCACTTCAACTCGGCGCGCACCGGTGTCCGGCTCGTCGGCCCGCGGCCGGAGTGGGCCCGCGCGGACGGTGGTGAGGCGGGGCTGCACCCGTCGAACATCCACGACACGCCGTACGCGATCGGCGCCGTCGACTACACCGGCGACCTGCCGATCCTGCTCGGTCCGGACGGCCCCAGCCTCGGCGGGTTCGTCTGCCCGGCGACGGTCGCCACCGGCGAGCGGTGGAAGCTCGGGCAGCTGCGGCCGGGCGACACCGTGCGGTTCGTGCCGATCGACGCCGATCACGCGGCGGCCCTGCGCACGCGGCCCGCGGCGGCGATCGAGCCGAGCCGGACCGCGCGCCACGACGGCGGTGTCCTCACACGACTGTCCTCTTCGGACGACGAGCCGGCCGTCACCTACCGGCGCAGCGGCGACGACAACCTGCTCGTCGAGTACGGCGAGATGAAGCTCGACCTGGCGTTGCGGATGCGGGTGCACGCCCTCGCCGAGCGGCTCGCGGCCGAGGGCGTCCCGGGGATCGTCGACCTGACGCCGGGCATCCGGTCGCTGCAGGTGCACGTCGACCCGGACGCGCTGCCGGTCGGCAAGGCGCTCGGCCTGGTGCGCGAGCTGGAACGCGACCTGCCGCCGACGCACGACCTCGTGGTGCCGAGCCGCAGCGTGCGGCTCCCGCTGTCGTGGGACGACCCGGCCACGCGCGAGGCGATCGAGCGGTACATGACGGGCGTGCGCGACGACGCGCCGTGGTGCCCGTGGAACATCGAGTTCATCCGGCGCGTCAACGGACTGTCCAGTGTGGACGACGTCTACCGGACGGTCTTCGACGCCGAGTACCTGGTGCTCGGGCTCGGCGACGTCTACCTGGGCGCACCGGTCGCGACACCCTTGGACCCGCGGCACCGGCTGGTCACGACGAAGTACAACCCGGCGCGGACGTGGACGGCGGAGAACTCCGTCGGCATCGGCGGCGCGTACCTCTGTATCTACGGGATGGAGGGGCCGGGCGGCTACCAGTTCGTCGGGCGGACCGTGCCGGTCTGGAACAGCTGGCGGGGCGCGCAACAGCCGTGGCTGCTGCGGTTCTTCGACCGGATCTCCTGGTACCCCGTGTCCGCCGACGAGCTGCTGGACCTGCGGGCGCGTTCGTCGGCCGGTCAGCTGGAGCTGGACGTCACCGACGGTTCGTTCGCCCTCGCCGATTACCAGGAGTTTCTGGCCGGCAACGCGTCGAGCATCGCGGACTTCCGGGCGACGCAGACGGCGGCGTTCGAGGCCGAGCGGCGGGCGTGGGCGGCGGCGGGCGAGTTCGACCCGAAGCCGGAACCGGTGACGCGCCCCCCGGCGCGCGTCGAGGCCCCGCCGGGCGGCCACGTCGTCGAGGCGCCGTTCGCGGCGACCGTGTGGCGGGTGGACGTCTCGGTGGGCCAGCGCGTCGAGGACGCGCAGCCGCTGGTGACCCTGGAAGCGATGAAGACGGAGGCGCGGATCCCGGCGCCGGCCGGCGGGAAGGTGGTCGACGTGCTCGTGTCCCCCGGTGACCAGGTGGCGCCCGGTACGCCGTTGGTGGTGCTGGGATGAGCCTTCTGGAGCGGGTGCGCGCGGCTTACCGGCGGATCGAGCAGGTCGACCGGCCGGAGATCTGGATCGACCTGCGGCCGGAAGCCGACGTGCTGGCCGAGGCGGCCACGCTGGAAGAGCGCGGGCTGCCGCTCTACGGGACGCTCGTCGCGGTGAAGGGCAACATCGACGTCGCCGGGCTGCCGACGACGGCGGGCTGCCCGGCGTACGCGTACCGGCCGGCCGCGGACGCACCGGTCGTGGCGCGGCTGCGGGCGGCCGGCGCGCTGGTGCTCGGCACGACGAACCTGGACCAGTTCGCGACCGGGCTGGTCGGCACGCGCAGCCCGTACGGCGCGGTCCGCAACGCCGTCGACCCGGCGTACGTCTCGGGCGGGTCCAGCTCGGGATCGGCGGTGGCGGTGGCTCTCGGGATCGCCGACCTGGCCTTGGGCACCGACACCGCGGGTTCCGGACGGGTACCGGCGGCGTTCAACGGGATCGTCGGGCTCAAGCCGACGCCGGGCCTGCTGCCGACCGAGGGTGTCGTGCCCGCGTGCCGCAGCATCGACTGCGTCTCGCTCTTCGCGCGGACGGTCGAGGAAGCGGCGTTCGCGCTGACGTGCCTGGCCGAGCCCGCGCAGGTCCACACGGGACGGTTCCGCATCGGCGTGCCCGCGGAACTCGGCCCGCTCGCGCCCGGCTGGGCGGACGCGTTCGCGGCGACGGTCGAGGACTACGCGGCGGCGGGCGCCGAAGTGACCACTGTGGACATCTCGGCGTTCCTGGACGCGGCGCACCTCTTGTACGGCGGCGCGTTCGTCGCCGAGCGCTACACGGCGGTCGGCGAGTTCCTGGAGTCCCACCCGGACGACTGCGACCCCGTGGTGCACGGCATCATCACCGGCGCCCGGGACATCCGCGCGCACCGGCTGTTCGCCGACCAGGACACCCTGGCCGGGCTGCGCACCGAAGCCCTGGCCACGCTGGCCGGCGTCGACGCGCTCCTGCTCCCGACGACCACCGAGCACCCCACCCTCGCCGAGGTCGCCGCCGATCCGGTCGCGGTCAACGCGCGCCTCGGCCGGTTCAGCAACTCCACCAACCTGTTCGGGCTGTCGGCCTTGGCGGTCCCGGCGGGGACGGTGGCCGGGCGGCCGTTCGGCGTCATGCTGGTCGGCGCTCCGCACGACGACCTGAAGCTGACGGCGCTGGCCTCGCTGCCGGGCGCGCGTGTCCCGATCGTCGTGGTCGGCGCGCACCTTCGCGGGCAGCCGCTGAACCACGAGCTGACGTCTCGCGGCGGCCGGTTCGTGTCCGAAGTGGACACAGCGGCTTCGTACCGGCTGTACGCGTTGGACACTGTGCCACCGAAGCCGGGCCTGGTGCGCGTCCCCGCGGACGGCGTGCCGGTGGCGGCGGAGGTCTGGTCGCTTCCCGTGCGGGGCTTCGGCGAGTTCGTCTCGCGGATCCCGTCGCCGCTGGCCATCGGCAAGGTCGAACTGACGGACGGCCGCGAGGTGCCGGGCTTCCTGTGCGAACCGTCGGCTACCGAAAGCGCGAAGGACATCTCCGCCACCGGCGGCTGGCCGGCGTACCTGGCGGCGCGATAAATCAGGTGCGCGCCGGGGCACACTGGAGTGGTGAAAGCTCTATCGTGCGGCCATCTCGCACCGGCCGCCGGGGCGCGTGTCTGCGCCCATCTGACCACCGACAACGGACCTGACTGCTTCCGCGTGCTCACCGGCGTCGCGACCCGGTACGACCTGCTCTGCAAGGCGTGCGCCGACCTCGACGCCCCCGAACTGCTCGACGCGTGCGTCGGCTGCTTCGACCGGGCCGAGGCCGATGCGGACCTCGGCTGGCGCGGCACCCCCGGGATCCTCCGGCACGACCGGGACCTCCGCGGCGCCTGGACGACGACGTCCTGCCCGGTCACCCCGCTGAACGACCAGTGCCTCGCGCCCCTGCCGGACGGCTGGCTCGCGCTCACCACGGAAGGCCTGGTCGAGATCGACGGCGAACCCCGGCTCATCGGGCCGGTCGACGTGCCGCCGGAACCCCCGCGCGAGTGGGCGGGCCACGTCCGCGGACCGGCGCTGTACACGAGCGGAGACGGCCGGTTCGCCGCCGTGGTCACCGACTACGGCAGCCACGGCGCGGTCGTCGACCTCGCCTCGGGCGCGGTGACCCTGGCGCTGGACCGGCAGGACTACCACGCCGACACGACCCGGTTCCCCGTCGCGTTCCTCGACGGCGGCACCGGCCCGCTGGTCGTCGCGGCCACCGACTGGAACCGGCTCGACGTCTTCGACGCCGCCACCGGCCGCCTGCTCACCGACCGCGTCACGACCCGTGAAGAGAACCCCGAGCACTACCTCGACTACTTCTTCGGCGCGCTGCGGCCGAGCCCGTCCGGGCGCGTCCTGCTCGTCGACGGCTGGGCCTGGCACCCGGTGGGGGTGCCGCTGGCGATCGACTGCGAGGCGTGGCTCGCGGGTGAGCGGCACGCGCCCGAACACGGGCGCATGCTCGCCGACCGCGGCTACTGCTGGAACCGGCCGATGGCCTGGGTCGACGAGAACACCGTTGCGCTGCAAGGCATCGGCGAGGACGAGCCGATGCTCGACGGCGTCGAGCTCCGCGACGCCGGGGCCGACCGCCGGATCGGGATGTTCGCCGGGCCCGCCGGCGCGATGTGGGCCCATCGCGGCCTGCTGCACGTCACCGCCGAGGCCGGGTTCGAGGTCTGGGATCCCATCACCGGCGCCCGGATCGGGTTCGCCGAAGACTTCCGGCCCACCGCGCACCGTGACGGCACCTTCGCCGAGCTGGGTAACGATCGGCTGCGGATCTGGTCGTCCGCTCGGTAACGACCCTCAGACTTCGCCGCGGGTGTGCCGATGAATCACGGACGACTCCCGGAAGCGGCCATGACGACGGCGACCACACCCCCGGGCGGCGACGTCTCGGGCTGGGACCGGACCGCCGGCGTCCTGCACCTCGCGTTCGCCACGGTGTTCTTCCTGAGCCTGGCCTGCTTCTGCCTGCGGCTGGTTCCCCGCGACGGCGAGCACTCCGAACAGCGAGGCGCTTTCTGGTGCGGGCGTTCGGGCTCGCCTGGCTCGTCAAGGGACAGACGATGACCCCGTGAGTGTGCCTTACCCCACTCGACCGGGCCACACCACTGGTTACCCACGGGTAACAAGGGCTACTCTGCGGCTGTCAACCCTGTCGACTTGATGGAGTATTCGTGGCCGCACCAGCAACGCCGCTTGCGCCGAACGCGCGAGGGGTACGCAACGTCGCCTTCGTCGAGGGGGTACGGACCCCCTTCGGCAAGGCCGGCGACAAGGGCATCTACGCCGGGACCCGCGCCGACGACCTGGTCGTCAACGCCATCCGGGAGCTGCTGCGGCGGCACCCGGAGCTGCCGCCCGAGCGCGTCGACGAGGTGGCCATCGCCGCCACCACGCAGATCGGCGACCAGGGCCTGACCATCGGCCGCACCGCCGCGCTGCTCGCCGGGCTGCCGAAGTCGGTGCCCGGTTTCGCCCTCGACCGGATGTGCGCCGGCGCCATGACGGCCGTCACGACCACCGCGTCCGGCATCGGCTTCGGCGCCTACGACATCGCGATCGCCGGCGGCGTCGAGCACATGGGCCGCCACCCGATGGGCGAAGGCGTCGACCCGAACCCGCGGATCATCGCCGACAAGCTGGTCGACCCGACCGCGCTCGTCATGGGCCAGACCGCCGAGAACCTGCACGACCGGTTCCCGGACATCACCAAGCTGCGCACCGACACGTTCGCCGCGCGCAGCCAGGAGCGCTACGCCGAAGCCGTCAAGACCGGCAAGATCGGCCCCGAACTGGTTCCGGTCGCCACGCGTTCGAAGGAACTGGGCTGGGGCCTGGCCACCGAGGACGAGCCGCCGCGGCCCGGCACCACCCTCGAGACCCTCGCCGGGCTGAAGACGCCGTTCCGCCCGCACGGCCGGATCACCGCCGGCAACGCCGCGGGCCTC
This sequence comes from Amycolatopsis sp. WQ 127309, assembly GCF_023023025.1. Lineage (NCBI taxonomy): Bacteria > Bacillati > Actinomycetota > Actinomycetes > Pseudonocardiales > Pseudonocardiaceae > Amycolatopsis > Amycolatopsis sp. WQ 127309. The sequence goes on along the minus strand of NZ_CP095481.1, from coordinate 5,598,386 downwards.
AACGACGGCGCGACCGCGTCGCTGCTGGCCGACGAGGACACCGCCCGCGAGCTGGGCCTGCCTGTCGCGATGCGGCTGGTCGGCTACTCCTTCGCCGGCGTCGAGCCCGAGGTCATGGGCATCGGCCCGGTACCGGCCACCGAGAAGCTGTTCAAGCGCACGGGCCTCTCCATCGACGACATCGGCCTGTTCGAGATCAACGAGGCCTTTGCCGTGCAGGTGCTGGCCTTCCTCGACCACTTCGGCATCGCCGACGACGACCCGCGCGTCAACCAGTGGGGCGGCGCGATCGCCTGCGGCCACCCGCTGGCCTCCTCCGGCGTCCGGCTGATGACGCAGCTCGCGCGCCAGTTCGCCGAGCGGCCCGACGTGCAGTACGGCATCACCACCATGTGCATCGGCATCGGCATGGGCGGCACCGTGATCTGGGAGAACCCGGCGTTCGAGGGGGCGAAGTAATGACTTTCACCGCTGAAGAAGCGAAGGCCGCGTTCCCCGACGAGGTCGTCACCAATGCCGTCACGCGGCTGGTCAAGGTGCCCGGGCTCACCAAACCGGTCGCCCTGATCACCCTCGACAACGGCCACGACCACACCCGGCCGAACACCTTCGGCCCGCAGGGGCTCGTGTCGCTCAACACCGCACTGGACAAGGCGTTCGAGGCCGAGCCGGCCGCGATCGCCGTCACCGGCAAGCCGTTCATCTTCGCCGTCGGCGCGGACCTCTCGGGTGTCGAGTCCGTGAGCGACCCGAAGCTGGCGCGCGAGATCGCCCAGACCGGGCACGACGTCTTCCGCCGCCTCACCGAGACGAAGATCCCGACGTTCGGGTTCGTCAACGGCGCGGTCATGGGCGGCGGCCTCGAGCTGGCGCTGTCATGCCACTACCGGACGCTCTCGGAGAACACCGCCGCGATCGCGTTCCCCGAGGTCTTCCTCGGCCTGTTCCCGGGCTGGGGCGGCACGCAGCTGCTGCCGAACCTCATCGGGCCGGACGCCGCCGTCACGGTGATCATCGAGAACGCCTTGGCGCAGAACAAGATGCTCACCGTCAAGAAGACGGCCGAGCTGGGCATCGTCGACGCCGTCTTCGGCTCGGCGGACTACCTCGAGCAGTCGCTGCTGTGGCTGGCTCGCGTGGTCAACGGCGAGATCACCCCGGCCCGTCGCGAGATCGACCGCGGCGCGGAGTGGGACAACGCCATCGCGCGGGCCAAGTCCCTTGTGGACGGTCGCACGCACGGCGCGTCGCCGGGCGCGACCAAGGCCGTCGAGCTGCTGGAGCTGGCCCGCGAGAACGACCTCGACCGGGGCTACGCGGCGGAGACCGACGGCTTGGCCGAGCTGCTCATGTCCGACGTCCTGCGCGCCGGGCTGTACTCGTTCAACCTGGTCAACAAGCGCGCCAAGCGCCCGGCCGGCGCGCCGGACAGGAACCTGGCGCGCAAGGTGAACAAGGTCGGCATCGTCGGCGCCGGCCTGATGGCCAGCCAGCTCGCGCTGCTGTTCGTGCGCCGCCTCAAGGTGCCGGTCGTGCTGACCGACGTCGACCAGGCGCGCGTCGACAAGGGTGTCGGGTACGTCCACGACGAGATCGACAAGCTGCTGGCCAAGAAGCGCGTCTCCCCGGACGGCGCCAACCGGCTCAAGGCGCTGGTCTCCGGTTCGCTCGACAAGGCCGCGTTCGCCGACGCCGACTTCGTCATCGAGGCCGTGTTCGAGGAGCTGGGCGTCAAGCAGCAGGTGTTCGCCGAGCTGGAGCAGCACGTCTCCGCCGAAGCGATCCTGGCGACCAACACGTCGTCGCTGTCGATCACCGCGATGGCGTCGAAGCTGCAGCACCCCGAGCGCGTGGTCGGCTTCCACTTCTTCAACCCGGTGGCCGTGCTGCCGCTGCTGGAGATCGTCCGCGGCGAGCAGACCGACGACGCGTCGCTCGCGACGGCGTTCTCGGTCGGCAAGCAGCTGAAGAAGTCCAGCGTGCTGGTGAAGGACGCTTCGGCGTTCGTGGTCAACCGGCTCCTGCTGCGCTTCCTCGGCGAGGTGCTGGTGGCGGTCGACGAGGGCACGCCGTTCGAGGTCGCCGACAGCGCGCTCGAGCCGCTCGGCCTGCCGATGTCGCCGCTGACGCTGATGCAGCTCGTCGGCCCGGCCATCGCGCTGCACGTCGGCGAGACGCTGCACGAGGCGTACCCGGACCGGTTCACGGTCAGCGACAACCTCGCCAAGTTCGTCAAGGCGGGCAAGAAGGGCGTCTGGGTCTGGGATGCCCAGGGCAACCAGTCGCCGGACCCCGAGGTCGTCGAGCTGTGGACGCAGGGCGACAAGCCGTCGACGGCGGAGCAGGTGCGTGAGCGCGCCCTTTCCGCCATCGCCGAGGAGATCCGGATCATGCTCGACGAGGGCGTCGTCGCCGAGGCGCAGGACATCGACCTGTGCCTGGTCCTCGGCGCCGGCTGGCCGTTCTGGAACGGCGGCATCACGCCGTACCTGGACCGCTCGGGTGTGTCCGAGCGGATGAACGGCAAGCCGTTCCTCGCCCCCGGCGTCGCGTCGGTCCCGGCTTCCTGAGGTAAAGCCGTGAAGGCCTCCTTACCGGCTCTTATGGCCGGTAAGGAGGCCTTCACGGCTTTCAGTACTCGCCCTCCCGGGGGCACTTCGGCGGCGGTGCGGTGACCTTCAGCCGCGTCGCCGCCGCGTTCAGGTCGTTGACCTGCACCTGGTCGGCGTTCGGGAAGCGGGCGTGCAGCTCCCGCGCCCAGGCGTCCAGGTCCGTGCCGGGCACCGCGAGCAGCGACACCGACGCGGGCAACGCGTCCGGCGTGGTCAGCTGCAGCAATTCGGGCTGGTCCTTGAAGACGTCCTTGAACCGGGCGAACGCCTCCGCTTTGGTCTGGACGAACACCCGCCGCGCCTTCGGGTCGTCGCGGAACCTTCCCGCGGCGTCCCGCATCTCCTCGTCGGTCCGGAAGTACACCGCGACCGACGCGCAGAGGTTGTGCCCGGCCAGCGGCCCGGGGTTCGTGTCCACCGGCAGATCGGGCGGCCGCAGCAGCGCCGCGACGAAGAACGCCAGCCCGACCCCGGCGGCCAGGGCCACCGCGACGACCGGCACCAGGATCCGGGGCAACGACCGCGGTTTCGCGTCCACGCCAGGAATCACAGCACACCCGGCTCTTCGCGCGCGACCGCTAGCCGACGGGCAGGTGCACCGTCACCGCCAGCCCGCCGCCGACGATCGGCTCCGCCGCCACGCTCCCGCCGTGCGCCGCGACCGCCGCGCGGACGATCGACAACCCCAGTCCCGCGCCGAACCGGGCCGTGCGGGCCACGCCCGCGCGGCGGAACGGCTCGAACAGCTCCGGCACCGCGGCCGGGTCCACGAGGCCACCCGACGAGCGGACCCGCAGCACCGACCACTGCGGGCCCGGCTGGGTCGTGACGTCCAGCCAGCCGTGCTCGACGTTGTGGCGCACGGCGTTCTCCAGCAGGTTGCCCGCGATCCGTTCCAGCAGCGCGGGATCGCCGAACGTGGGCGCCGGCGCCATCGTGAACGACGCCCGGATCCCGCGCTGCTCGGCCTCGACGCGGGCCGAGCGCCAGGCGCGGTCGACGACCACCACCAGGTCCACCGGCTCGCGGACGCCGAGGCCCGCGCCGTCCGTGCGGGCCAGCAGCAGCAGCGAGTTGACGAGCTGGCCGGCGCGTTCGGTCGCGTCGCGGACCACGCCGCCCATCCGGCGCAGCTCGGCGACGTCGGCTTCCTCGTCGGCGAGCGTGACGTCCAGTTCCGTGCGGATCACCGACAACGGCGTCCGCAGCTCGTGGCTCGCGTTCGCGACGAAGTGGCGTTGCGCGTCGAACGCGGCCTGCAGCCGGTCGAGCATGTCGTCGAACGTGCCGGCCAGCTCGGCCAGCTCGTCGCGCGGGCGGACCTCGCCGATCCGCTCCCCCATCGACTCGACCGACAGCCGCCGCGCCGTGCCGGTGATCTCGCGCAGCGGCAGCAGCACGCGCGAGGTGAACGTCCAGGCGAGGATCGCCGCGGCCGCGACCACCAGCAGGAACGCCAGCGACCCGAACAGCAGCATCCGGTTGCGGGCGTGCACGCGCAGGTGCTCCGCGAGCGTCGAGGCGTCCACCTGGAAGCCGTCGACGACCACGGTGCTGCCCGGCGGCATCTGCGGGACCGCGTCGAGCGAGTCCCGTACCAGCGTCCAGGCCAGCCAGAGCAGCAGCAGGCTGACGGCGGCGACCAGCACGGTCGCCAGCAGGGTGATCCGGGCGCGGAGGCTGCGGGTGCCCGGCAGGTTCACGCGCGCGGCGTGCCGGGCTCCGGCACCCGGTACCCGGAGCCGACGACCGTCTCGATGATCCCCGGCTCGCCGAGCTTCTTGCGCAGCGTCATGACGGTGACCCGGACGGTCGTGGTGAACGGGTCGGCGTTCTCGTCCCAGACCCGTTCGAGCAGCTCTTCGCTGCTGACCACCGAACCGGCGGCCGAGAGCAGCACCTCGAGGACGCCGAACTCCTTGCGGGTCAGCTCGACCGGCCCGCTGGCGCGGCGCACGGTGCGCTTCGCCGGGTCCAGCTCGACGTCCCCGGCCGTCAGCAACGGCGGCGCGGCCGGCGTGGCGCGGCGGCCCAGCGCCCGCACCCGCGCGACCAGCTCGGGGAAGGCGAACGGTTTCGCGAGGTAGTCGTCGGCCCCGAGCGACAGCCCCTCGACCCGGTCCGACACCGAACTGCTCGCGGTCAGCATCAGCACCCGCGTCAGCTCGCCGGACGCGACGATCTCGCGGCACAGCTCGTCACCGGACATCCCGGGCAGGTCCCGGTCCAGCAACACGACGTCGTACCGCGTGACGGCGGCCTTCTCGTGACCGTCGTCACCCGTGAGCGCGACGTCCACCGCCATGCCTTCGCGGCGCAAGCCACGGGCGATCGCGTCGGCCAGGGGTTCTTCGTCCTCGACTACCAAAACTCGCACCGGACCACAATCCCATATTTTCCTGAGAGTGCCCTTTAAGGACCGTGTGCGTCGGGTGTGGCTCGGCCGGGAGGAGGTCGGCCCGAGCTCAGGAAGTCCGCCGCGGAGTTGAAGGTCCGGTCGATCGTCGTGCCGTTGCCGTCTTCGATGGTGGCGCCGGTCATTCCCGCCGGCCACCTGACCGGCGGCGGCCGAGTCGTCGCCGGACCGGCACGTGTTACGGCAGGCGTCGACCGGCTAGGTCACGTCATGTGTGGCCCAGCGCAGGGCGAACCACAGCCGCATCCGGGTCTCCGGGTCCGCCAGGTCCACGTCGAGCGCGCGTTCCACCTGGGCGATCCGGTGCCGGACGCTGTTGCGGTGCACGCCCAGCGCCGTCGCGGTCGCCTCCCAGCCGCCGTGGTGGGCCAGCCACGTGCGCACCGTCGGCACCAGCTCCCGGTCCCCCGCTCGGTCCAGGGCCAGCAGCGGTTCCAGGGTCCGGGCCGCGAACGCGCGGGACGCGTCCGGCGCCACCAGGGCGTCGAAGTCGAGCGGGCCGCTGCCGGCGAGCACCGGGCGGCCGAGGGCCACCGCGCGTTCCAACAGCAGCTCGACCTCCGCCACGGCTTCGGCCAAGCGTTCGGCCGGGACCGGCGACCCGGCCGCCGCGAGCCAGCCGTGTGCGCGCAGGTCCTCCAGATCTCCCGGTGACGGACCGGTGATCGCGACGAAACGCGGGCCGGGCCGGACCTCGACCAGCGGCGTGTCCAGCCGGGCGCGCAGCCAGTCCGGGCGCAACGCCACCTCGCCGGGCCCGCGGCGGTACGGCGTCCCGGCGACCAGCCGGCAGACGTCCGACCCCAGGACGGCCCGCGCGACGCCGTCGGCCGACGCCCGCCCGAGCAGCAGCCCGGTCGCCGCCGCGCCCAGTTCGGCCGCGTCCGAACCGGCGCGCCCGACCAGGCCGAGCAGGGCCGCGCCGACGGCGAGGATCGCGCGGTCGGCGCTGTCGAACCGGGCGGCGCGGCCGGTGACCACCAGGTGCGACGCCGTCGCCTGCGGGTAGACCGGCTGGACCACGACGAAAACGACGCCGTCGCCGCCCGTCAGCTCGGTCGTCGCGCTGCGGATCCCGCTCCCCGCCCGCACGGTGGCGACGAGCTCGCGCACCTCGGGCGGCAACGGCGCCGGCGCGTCGTGGGCCGAGGCCAGCACGTCCCCGGCGCCGACCAGCGCGACCCAGGACCGCAGCCTCTCCGCAAGCGCTTCCGTCAGCTCGCCGAGCCCGCCGCCCGCCGCGCGCGTCAGGGCTTCCCGGGCCGCGGTGATCCGCCGTTGCTCCCGCTGGCCCGCCTCGGTCAGCGCGACCGAGACGGCCCGGTTGATCGCCAGGAACGGCGTCCGCGGCGGCACCACCAGCAATGGCAGCCCGTGCCGCGCGCACGCCCGGCGCAGCGGCTCGGGCAGCGTCTCGGAGACGGTCGGGGTGAGCCCGAAACCGAGCGCCGTCACGCCGGCCTCGCGCAGCCCGCGCACGTACCGGTCGACGTCGTCGGGCAGGTTCACCCCGGCGGTGAGGATCAGCTCCTCGCCGATCAGGTACGGCGCGGGGTCCCGCAGCTCGCTGACGTGCGCCCAGCGCACCGGGGCGTCGAGCGCGCCCGGCCGCAGCGTCTCGGGGACGACGTCGAGCGCGAGCTCCCGGTTGCCGACGACGTCCCGTAACGGGACATTCACTTCGGTGGACCACGGATCCGCGTTCTGGGTCATTACGTCCTCACCTACAGCAGACGAAGGATCGATCGTCCCATGCCGCAGGAGTGGCCCGCGAACCTACGGTGACCCGAACACCACCCGAAGAGGTAAGGAGGACCGCCGTGACCGGGGACTATGTGGTCATCGCGCTCTACATCGCGGGGATGCTCGGAGTCGGCGGGTACGGCCTCCGGCTCGCGAAGACGAAGTCCGACTACCTCGTCGCCGGGCGGCGGCTGGGCTGGTTCATGTACTCCGGCACGATGTCGGCCGTCGTGCTCGGCGGCGCGTCCACCGTCGGCGGCGTGAAGCTCGGCTACACCTACGGCATCTCGGGCGCCTGGCTGGTGCTCACCATCGGCGTCGGCATCCTGGTGCTGCACGCGGTGTTCGCGCGGCGGCTGGTGCGGCTCAAGGTCTACACCGTCGGCGAGATGCTCGACCTGCGGTACGGCGGCAACACCAGCGCGGTGTCCGGCGTCGTGATGTGGGGCTACACCCTGATGCTCACGGTGACCTCGACGCTGGCCTTCGCCACCATCTTCAAGGTGCTGTTCGACCTGCCGAACTGGGCGGGCATCGCCGTCGGCGGCGCGATCGTGGTGCTCTACTCGGTGCTCGGCGGCATGTGGTCGATCACGCTCACCGACATCGCCCAGTTCGTCATCAAGACCATCGGCATCCTGGCGATCCTGCTGCCGGTCGCGATCAGCTCCGCCGGCGGCTTCAGCGGCATGAGCGAGAAGCTCGACGCGAGCTTCTTCAGCTTCACCTCGATCGGCACGGACACGATCGTCACGTACTTCGTGATCTACACCTTCGGCCTGCTCATCGGCCAGGACATCTGGCAGCGGGTGTTCACCGCCCGCACGCCGGCGATCGCGACGTCCGGCGGCATCACCTCCGGCGTCTACTGCCTGGTCTACGGCGTCGCCGGCGCGCTGATCGGAATGGCCGCCCACGCGCTCTACCCGGACCTCGGCAGCGCGCAGGACGCCTTCGCGACGATCGTCGAACGGCTGCTGCCGACCGGCGTCCGCGGTCTGGTGCTGGCCGCCGCGCTCTCGGCGATGATGTCGACCGCCAGCGGCGCGCTGATCGCCTGCGCCACCACCACGACGTCGGACCTGCTGACCAAGCTGGGCCTGAAGAACAGCGAGACCGGCGAGGTCCGCCGCAACCGGATCACCACGCTCGTGCTCGGCTTGGTCGCGATCGGCATCGCGATGATCGTCGACGACGTCGTCAACGCGCTCACCATCGCCTACGACATCCTCGTCGGCGGCCTGCTGGTGGCGATCGTCGGCGCGCTGTTCTGGAAGCGCGGCACCCGCCAGGGCGCGTACGCCTCGATGATCGCGGGCACGGTGTCCGTGGTGACGTTCATGATCATCGACGGCGTCGAGGCCAACACCCCGATCTACTGGGGGCTGGGCGCGAGCCTGCTGGTCTACCTGGCCGTCAGCTTCGCCACACCCCGCACGGCCGACTCGATCCTGACCACCTGGACCCGCCGTCTCAACGGCGAGGACACGTCCGTCCCACCCCGCGAACAGGAGCCTGCCAGTGCCTAACGTCGGACCCCTCGACTCGTCGCGGATCCCCCGGTTCGCCGGGTTCGCCACCTTCGCGCGGCTGCCGCGGATCGACCAGGTCGAGCGCGCCGACGTCGCCGTCGTCGGGGTGCCCTTCGACTCCGGGGTGTCCTACCGGCCCGGCGCGCGGTTCGGCCCGGCCGCCGTCCGCGAGGCGAGCCGGCTGCTGCGGCCCTACCACCCGGAGCTGGACGTCTCGCCGTTCGCCGAGATGCAGGTGGTGGACGCGGGTGACATCGCCGTCAACCCGTTCAACATCGGCGAGGCGATCGAGGTCCTGCAGCAGGAAGCCGAAGCGCTGCAGGCGAACGGGACGCGGCTGGTGACCGTCGGCGGCGACCACACGATCGCGCTGCCGCTGCTGCGCGCCGCGGCCAAGCGCCACGGACCGGTGGCGCTGCTGCACTTCGACGCGCACCTCGACACCTGGGACACCTACTTCGGCGAGCCGTACACCCACGGCACGCCGTTCCGGCGGGCGTCGGAGGAGGGCATCCTCGACACGAGCGCGCTGTCGCACGTCGGCACGCGCGGGCCGTTGTACGGCAAACGGGACCTCGAAGAAGACCGCCGCCTCGGCTTCGGCATCGTCACCTCCGGCGACGTCCTGCGCCGCGGCGTCGACGAGACCGTGGACGCGCTGCGGCAGCGGATCGGCGACCGGCCGCTGTACGTCTCCGTCGACATCGACGTCCTCGACCCGGCCCACGCCCCCGGCACGGGCACCCCCGAAGCCGGCGGGATGACCAGCCGCGAGCTGCTGGAGATCCTGCGCGGCCTGCGCGACCTCAACCTGATCGGAGCCGACGTCGTCGAACTGGCCCCCGCTTACGATCACGCGGAGATCACCGCCATCGCGGCCTCCCACGTCGCCTACGACCTGGTGAGCCTGCTGACCTTGGGGAAGAGCGCATGACGGACACCGAACGCATCGGCGGCGACGTCGTCGTCGAAACGCTGCGCGCCCTGGGCGCCGACACGGTCTTCGGCCTGCCGGGGCAGCACGCCCTGGGCCTGTTCGAAGCCCTGCGGCGCGCCGACGACCTGCGCGTGATCAGCGGGCGCGTCGAGAACAACCTCGCCTTCGCCGCCGACGGGCACGCCCGCGCGCGGCTCGCGGCGAACCCGGACGGCCCGGTCCCGGTGACGCCGCTCGTCGTCTCCACCGGCCCCGGCGCGCTGCTGACGTTGGCTTCCCTGCAGGAGTCCCGCGCGGCGTCGGTGCCGGTGCTCGGGATCTCCAGCCAGATCCCGGTGGCCGGCCTCGGCGGCGGCCGGCACGGTTACCTGCACGAGCTGCCGGACCAGCAGGCGAGCTTCGCGGGCGTCGTGAAGTCGGTGCACGTCGTGCGCCGCGCGAGCCAGATCCCTTCGGCCTTGCGCGAAGCCTGGACGTCGGCCTCGACCGCGCCCTACGGTCCGGTCTGGGTCGAGATCCCCCAGGACGTGCTGCTCGGCCCGGCCGGCGTCCCGCCGATCACGTCGGTAGCCGCCGCGCCCGTGCCACTCGCTCCGTTGCCCGAGCTGGTCACCGCGGCGGCGGACCTGCTGGCCGCGGCGTCGAACCCGGTCATCCTCGCCGGGGGCGGCGCGCTGCGGTCCGGCGCCCACGCCGAGCTGGCGGCGCTCGCCGAAGCTCTGCGCGCGCCTGTGCTGTCGACCTTCGGCGGCAAGGGCGTCTTCGGCTGGGACCACGAGCTGTCCGGGCAGTCGTGGCTGGAGGACTGGCACAGCACGGAGTTCCTCGCCGACGCCGACGTGCTGCTCGTGCTGGGCTCCGGGCTCGGCGAGCTGTCCAGCAACTACCGCGAGTTCGCGCCGCGGGGGCGCGTGATCCAGGTCGAGGCCGACCTGGGCAAGCTGGAGTCGAACTACCCGGGCCTGGGCATCCACGCCGACGTCCGCCTCACGCTGCAGGCGCTCCTGGAGTGGGTGCCGATGCGGCGTTCGGACGGTCGCGCGGAAGCGGCGGTCGCTTCCTTGCTGTCACGGGTGAAGTCGCGTTTGGACGGTCAGGATCTGGCCGTCGAACGCAAGCTCGTCGACGACGTCCGCGCGGCCGTTCCCGACGGCACGCAGACGTACTGGGACATGACGATCGCCGCGTACTGGGCCTGGTCGGTGTGGAACCCCGAAGGCGCGCCGATCCACACGGCGCAGGGCGCGGGCGGCCTCGGTTACGGCCTGCCGGGTGCGCTCGGCGGCGCGGCCGCGACCGGCGGGCCCACGCTGGCCGTGTCCGGTGACGGCGGCGCGATGTACAGCGTCGCGGAGCTGGCCACCGCCGTCCAGCACGGCCTGGACGTCACGTGGCTGATCGTCGACGACGGCGGGTACGGCATCCTCCGCGAGTACCTCACCGGCGCCTTCGGGCAGTCGACGGCCACCGAGCTGGCCCGGCCGGACTTCGTGTCCCTGGCGCAGTCTTTCGGCGTCTCCGCTCAATTGTCCACTTTGGACACCGTGGGCGCCGATCTCGCCGAGGCGTTGCGCACGCCGGGACCGTCCGTCGTGGTCCTGCCCGCCCTGCTGAAGATGTTCGAGCCGACCCACCTGGAGCAGTCATGACGCTCGACCTGACCGACCCGGCGACCGGCGAGGTGTTCGGCACCAGCCCGATCGCCACTCAGTCCGATGTGGACAACGCTCTCGAATCGGCCGCGCGGGCGTTCGAGGTGTGGCGGCGCAGCACCCCGGCGCAGCGGCAGCTCGCCCTGCTGAAGATCGCGGACGCGCTGGAAGCGCGTGCGGAAGAGTTTGCCGACCTGGAAGTGCGCGAGACGGGCAAGTTCCGGTCCGTCGTGCTGGAGGAAGAGATCCCGGAGTGCGTGAGCGCTCTGCGGTTCTTCGCGGGCGCCGCGCGGCAGCTGGAAGGCACCGCGGCCGGGGAGTACACGGCCGGCCACACGTCGGTGATCCGCCGCGAGCCGGTCGGGGTCTGCGCGCAGATCGCGCCGTGGAACTACCCGCTGATGATGGCGATCTGGAAGATCGCGCCGGCGCTGGCCGCGGGGAACACGGTGGTGCTCAAGCCCGCCGAGACGACCCCGTCGACGGCCGTGCTGCTGGCCGAGGTCGCCGCCGAGTTCCTGCCTTCGGATGCGTTCACGGTCCTGACCGGTGACCGCGACACCGGCCGCGCCCTGGTCAAGCACCCGATCACGGCGCTGGTCTCGATCACCGGGTCGACGCGGGCGGGCATCGACGTCGCCACCGTGGCGGCCGCCGACCTCAAGCGCACCCACCTGGAGCTGGGCGGGAACGCGCCGCTGCTGGTCTTCCCCGACGTCGACCTCGCCTCGACGGCCGAAGGCATCGTGGGCGCCGCGTTCTACAACGCCGGGCAGGACTGCACCGCGGGCAGCCGGGTGCTGGTGCACGCCTCGATCCACGACGACTTCGTTTCTTCGCTCGCGAAGACCGCTGCCGCGCAGACCCCGGGCGTCGACTACGGCCCGCTCAACAGCCGCGCGCAGTTCGACCGCGTCCAGGGCCTGCTCGAGCGGCTGCCGTCACACGCCCGCGTCGAAACCGGCGGGGTTCAGCACGGCGACCGCGGGTTCTACTTCTCCCCCACGGTGGTTTCCGGGCTGCGCCAGGACGACGAGATCGTCCAGGAGGAGATCTTCGGGCCGGTCGTCACCGTTCAGTCCTTTTCGGACGAAGACGAGGGTGTCGCGCTGGCCAACGGCGTGCCGTACGGGCTGGCGTCGTCGGTCTGGACGCGGGACCTCGCGACCGCCGCGCGCGTCTCGGCCGAGCTGGACTTCGGCTGCGTGTGGGTCAACACGCACGGCCCGCTGGTCGCCGAGATGCCGCACGGCGGCTTCGGCCACTCCGGGCACGGCAAGGACCTCTCGGCGTACGCCTTCGCCGAGTACACCCGCGTCAAGCACGTGATGACGCGGTTCGCCTAGCCCGGTCAGCTGCGGTTCGCGTCCTTCTTCTCCGCTGCCGCCTCCGCTGAGCCGATGCGGCCCGACGCCCACTCCGTCACCCGGCGGGCGACGTCCTGGGCGGTGAGGCCGATGCGGGTCAGGACCTCGTCGCGGCTGCCCAGGTCGTGGAACGTCTGCGGGACGGCCAGGTCGCGCAGCGGGACGTCGCACTCGGCGTCGCGGAAGACCGCCGCCAGGGCCGAGCCGAAGCCGCCGTGGCGGCCGCTGTCCTCGACCGTCACCACCAGCTTGTGCTGCTCGGCCAGTGCGACCAGCTCCGCGGGCACCGGCAGCACCCAGCGCGGGTCGACGACCGTGACGCCGATGCCCTGGTCGGCCAAGCGCGCCGCGGCGGCCAGGCCCAGCGTGGCGAACGCGCCCACCGTGACCAGCAGGACGTCGGCGCCCTCCTTCGGGCGGCGCAGCACGTCGACCGTGCCGAGCCGCTCGACCGCGGTGACGTCCGTGCCGACCTTGCCCTTGGAGAACCGCAGCGCGGTCGGGCCGTCGGCCACCGCCACCGCTTCGCGCAGCTCCTCGCGCAGCGTGGCCGGGTCGCGCGGCGCGGCGACGCGCATGCCGGGCACCATGCCCAGCAGCGACAGGTCCCACATGCCGTGGTGGCTCGGCCCGTCCGGCCCGGTGATCCCGGCGCGGTCCAGCACCAGCGTCACCGGCAGGCGGTGCAGCGCGACGTCCATCAGGACCTGGTCGAACGCGCGGTTGAGGAACGTCGAGTAGATCGCGACGACCGGGTGCAGCCCGCCCATGGCGAGGCCGGCGGCCGAGGTGACGGCGTGCTGCTCGGCGATGCCGACGTCGTACCAGCGATCCGGGAACGCCTCGGCGAACTTGTCCAGCCCGGTCGAGCGCAGCATCGCCGCGGTGATCGCGACGACGTCGTCGCGGTCGGCGCCGATCTTCGCCAGCTCGTCGCCGAACACGCCGGTCCAGCTGGGGCCCTTCACCGGCGGCAGGCCGGTCTCCGGGTCGATCGGGTCGGTCTGGTGCATCTGGTCGTGCTCGTTGTTGACCGCGGGCGCGTAGCCGTGGCCCTTCTCGGTGACCACGTGCACGATCACCGCGCCGCCGAACGCCTTCGCGCTCTGGAACGCCTTCTCCAGCGCGGCGAAGTCGTGGCCGTCGACCGGGCCGAGGTACTTCAGGCCGAGGTCGGAGAACATCGCCTGCGGGCTCAGCGCGTCCTTCAGGCCGGCCTTCGCGGCGTGCAGGGCGGCGTAGATCGGCTTGCCGACGACGGGGGTGTGCTTGAGGAGCTCGCGGCCGCCGTCGAGCAGGCGCTCGTACCCGGGCTGCAGGCGCAGCGCGGCGAGGTGGTCGGCGAGCCCGCCGATGGTCGGCGAGTAGGACCGGCCGTTGTCGTTGATGACGATCACGACCGGACGGTCCCGGTGCGCGGCGATGTTGTTGAGCGCCTCCCAGCACATGCCGCCGGTGAGCGCGCCGTCGCCGACGACGGCGACCGCGTGCCGCTCGTCGTCGCCCAGCGCGAACGCCTTCGCCAGTCCGTCCACATAGGACAGTGCTGAGGAGGCGTGGCTGCTCTCGACCCAGTCGTGCTCGCTCTCGGCGCGCGACGGGTAGCCGGTGACGCCGCCGGTCTGGCGCAGCTTGTCGAAGCCCTCCGCGCGGCCGGTGACGATCTTGTGGACGTAGGCCTGGTGCCCGACGTCCCAGACGATCGCGTCGCGCGGGGAGTCGAACACGCGGTGCAGGGCCAGTGTCATCTCGACGACGCCGAGGTTCGGCCCCAGGTGCCCGCCGGCCCTGCGGACCTTGTCGACGAGGAAGTCCCGGATCTCGGCCGCCAGTTCGCCGAGGTCCTCGACACTCATGCGCTTCAGGTCCGCCGGTCCGCTGACGGACTCCAGCATCGTCACTCGTCTCCACCTCGCTCATCCACGACCACGTTCCGGCCAGTCTACGGAGACCCGCCACCGAGGTTCCGCCCGCCGCGTCCGGCGTCACAGGCGGAGCGCGACCACCCGTCATCACGCGGGGTGAACCTCGTCTCCCCGCGCTGCTGTGGCGGTTACGCCGCGTGGCCACGAGAATGGCGGCATGGCGGACTTCTTCATCGGCGGCGACTGGGTGGACGCGGTGGCCGGCGGGCGGCGCGAAATCCGCTGCCCGGCCGACGGCACCCCGGTCGCGACGGTCGCCGAGGGCACCGCCGCGGACACCGAGGCCGCCATCGCCGCGGCGCGGCGCGCGTTCGACACCGGGCCGTGGCCCGGCACGCCCGCGCACCTGCGCGGTGACCTGCTGTTGCGCACCGCCGGCCTGCTGGACCGCGACGCCGAGGCGTTCGCCAGGGCCGAGTCGCTCGACACCGGCAAGCGCCTGGTCGAGAGCCGCTACGACATGGCCGACATCGCCGCCTGCCTCCGGTACTTCGGCAAGCTCGCGGCCCAGGACGCGGGCCGCGTCGTCGACACCGGCAACCCGGACGCCGTCAGCCGGATCGTGCACGAACCGGTCGGCGTCTGCGGGCTGATCACACCGTGGAACTACCCGCTGTTGCAGACCGTGTGGAAGATCGCACCCGCGCTGGCCGCGGGCAACACGTTCGTGCTCAAGCCCAGCGAGCTGACGCCGCACACGGCGATCCTGTTCCTGAAGCTGCTCACCGAGGCGGGCCTGCCGGACGGCGTCGCGAACCTGGTGCTCGGCGCCGGCGCCGAGGTCGGCGCGCCGCTGGCCGAGCACCCCGACGTCGACCTGGTGTCGTTCACCGGCGGCCTGGCCACCGGCAAGGTGATCGCGGCGACGGCCGCGGGCACGGTCAAGAAAGTGGCCCTCGAGCTGGGCGGGAAGAACCCGAACGTGGTCTTCGCCGACGCCGACTTCGAGACGGCGGTCGACTACGCGCTGACGGCGGTGTTCCTGCACTCCGGCCAGGTCTGCTCAGCCGGCGCGCGGCTGATCGTGCAGCGCGAGTGGCACGACGAGTTCGTCGCCGAGCTGGTGCGCCGGGCCGAGCGGATCCGCCTCGGCGGGCCGTTCGACGCGCAGGCGGAAACCGGCCCGCTGATCTCGGCGGCCCACCGGGCGAAGGTCGAGGCCTACGTGGCCGCCGCTCTGGCCGAAGGCGCCGTACTGCGGACGGGCGGCCGCCGGCCTTCGGATCCTTCCCTGGCCGACGGCTTCTACTACCTCCCGACGATCCTGGACGAGGTCCGGCAGGGCTCGTCGGCGGTCGTCGACGAGTCGTTCGGCCCGGTCCTGACGGTCGAGACGTTCACCGACGAGGACGACGCCGTCCGCATCGCCAACGACACCTGCTACGGCCTGGCCGGCGCGGTGTTCACGCAGGACGCCGGGCGGGCGCAGCGCGTCGCGGGCCGGCTGCGCCACGGCACGGTGTGGATCAACGACTTCCACCCGTACCTGCCGCAGGCCGAGTGGGGCGGCTACAAGCAGTCCGGCTTCGGCCGCGAGCTGGGCCCGGCGGGTTTGGGCGAGTACACCGAGACGAAGCACATCTACCAGAACCTGCGCCCGGCGCCGCAGCGCTGGTTCGCGGGCTGAGCTGTCGCCCGCCTCCCTGGTCAGCGTGGTGGCCTTCGGCGGGCGACTCGGTCGTTCACGACGGTCACCACGATGACCGGAGTGGCCACCACGGGGACCGGCTGTCGCCCGATCGGGATCCACCGAACGGCCCAGCCGCGGAAAGGCGACCGGAAAGCCGTTTCCGGCGTTTTATGCTGCCTGCGTGACGCGGTTTGCTTGGCGGGGGCCACGAGCGGCGGTGGTGGCGGTCACCGGACTGGGGGTGATCGCGGGCCTGACCCTGCGCACGGCCGAGTACCCCGGAGTCCTGCCCCTGGGCACGCCGGACCCGGAACTGGCCCTGGGCCTGCGCCTGGTCTGCGCCGCGGCGGTCCTGATCGCGGCGACGCTCGCGTACCTGACCTTCGCGCGCAAGCAGGACGAGCCCCTGGCGATGACCTGCCTGCCGGGCCTGGTCGTGACGGGCGTGGTGCTGCGCCACCTGGTGGTGACACTGCCGCACGTATCCCGCTTCCAGCCGGCGGCCCGCATCGTCCCGGGAGCCGGAGCGTGGGTGCTCCTGGTCTCGGGAGCAGCGATGACGGCGACCGGCCTGGCCGCGGCGTTCGCGGCACGCCGAGCGGCCTGAACCCGGCAACCGGCCGAGCCGCGACCCTCGAACGCCGCGTGGGGGTCCGCACCGCCGTAGCGCGATCGAAAGCGTCGAGAACAGTCACCAGGACAGTGTGACGACCACCACTGACAAAACTCAGGACAGCAGCGCCACGCACTCCACGTGGTGCGTCATCGGGAACGCGTCGAACGCGCGCAGCGCCGTCAGCGCGTAACCGTGCGACGTGAACGTCGCGAGGTCGCGGGCCAGGGCCGCCGGGTCGCAGGCGACGTACACGACGCGGTCCGGCTGGCCGGCCACGATCGACTCCACCACTGCCTTGCCCGCGCCCTTGCGGGGCGGGTCCAGGACGACGACGTCGACGGGCTTGTCCGCCGCGGACAGCACGTCCTCCACCCGCCCGGCCTGCCACGACACCTGCGGCAGGTCCGCGAGGTTGTGCTGGCCGTCGGTGACCGCGCGGCGGCCCGACTCGATCGCCAGCACCCGCCCGGATTCGCCGACCTGCGAGGCCAGCACCGACGCGAACAGCCCGACGCCCGCGTAGAGGTCCCAGGCCGATCCGCCCACCGGCGCTTCCGCCCACTCCGCCACGACCGCGGCCAAGGTGGACGCCGCCGCCGGGTGGACCTGCCAGAAGCCGTGCGCGTCGAGGCGCCAGTCGCGGCCCGCGGCGTGCTGCACGGCCACGCCGCCCGACAGCTGCCGGGCGCGGACCTTGCCGCGCACCGTCGACAGC
Source organism: Amycolatopsis sp. WQ 127309 (assembly GCF_023023025.1). Lineage (NCBI taxonomy): Bacteria > Bacillati > Actinomycetota > Actinomycetes > Pseudonocardiales > Pseudonocardiaceae > Amycolatopsis > Amycolatopsis sp. WQ 127309. The sequence continues at coordinate 5,581,241 of NZ_CP095481.1, read as the reverse complement.
TCGCGGACGTGGGTGCGGCCGTCGCCGTCGCTGGTCACCTCCAGCTCGCTGCCCGGGCGCCAGCGCCGCGCGAGGACGTCTTCGAGCTCGCCCGGGACCGCGATCGGGCAGTCCTCCAGGGCCACCACGCGGTGGCTGTGGTGGGCGCGCAGGCCCGCGCGCCCGTCCCGCCCGGCGACCAGCCGGACGCGGCTGCGCCAGTCCAGTGGCCCGCCGTCGAGGGCTTCGACGACGACCTCGCGCTCGATGCCGGCCAGCCGCTGCAGCTGCTCCGCGACCACCGCGGCCTTCAGCTCACGCTGGTACGACGGCGACGCGTGCTGCCAGTCGCAGCCGCCGCACGCGCCGGGCGCGGCGAGCGGGCACGGCGGTGTGACGCGGTCCGGTGACGGCTTGAGCACCTCGACCGCGTCGCCGCGGCAGAACGAGCCGCCGTTGTCCTCGGTGACCTCGACGCGCACGTGCTCGCCGGGCAGCGCGTGCCGGACGAACACCACCCGTCCGTCGGCGCGGGCCACGCAGTGGCCGCCGTGCGCGACCGCACCGACCTCCACTTCGAGTACTCGGCCTTGCCAGGACGTCATTCAGCGGGCTCCTTGGGTTTCGCATCGGGCTGGGAAACGGGCTTGGAAACGGGCTTCGAGACGGGGGTGACGGGCGGGACGCCGCCGGGTGAGAACCCGCGCCGGACGTCGCCCGCGGCGGGCCGTTCGTTCCGGACGCGCGCGGCCGCCTTGGCCGAGGACTCCAGCTGCCACGGCACGCTCGCCACGATCACGCCGGACTGGAACAGCAGACGGCCCTTGAGCCGCAGCGCGCTCTGGTTGTGCAGCACCTGCTCCCACCAGTGACCGACCACGTACTCCGGGATGAACACGGTCACGACGTTGCGCGGGTTGTCGCCGCGCACGCGCTTCACGTAGTCCAGCACCGGTTTCGTGATCTCGCGGTAGGGCGATTCGACGACCTTCAGCGGCACCTTGAAGTTGTGCGCGTCCCATTCGGCGGTGAGCCGGCGGGTGTCCGCGTCGTCCACGTTGACCGTGACGGCTTCGAGGACGTCCGGGCGCATCGCCTTGGCGTAGGCCAGCGCGCGCAGGGTCGGCCGGTGCAGTTTGGACACCAGCACGATCGCGTGGTTGCGCGACGGCAGCACGGTCGGGGTGTCGCCGAGGTCCTTCAGCTCGTCGGCGACGCGGTCGTAGTGCTTCCGGATCGCGGTCATCAGCACGAAGATCGCGATCATCGCGGCGATCGCGATCCACGCGCCCAGCAGGAACTTCGTGATCAGCACGATCACCAGCACGACGCCGGTGCAGGTGAGGCCGACCGCGTTGACCGTCTGCGAGCGCCGCATCCGCCGCCGCTTGGCGGGGTCGGTTTCCTTGGCCAGCAACCGGTTCCAGTGCCGGATCATGCCCGCCTGGCTCACCGTGAACGACACGAACACACCCACGATGTACAGCTGGATCAGCCGGGTCACCTCGGCGTCGAACGCGATGATCAGCACCAGCGCGAACGCCGCCAGGAACAGGATCCCGTTGGAGAACGCGAGCCGGTCGCCGCGGGTGTGCAGCTGCCGCGGCAGGTAGCGGTCCTGCGCCAGGATCGAGCCCAGCACCGGGAAACCGTTGAACGCGGTGTTCGCGGCCAGCAGCAGGATGATGCCGGTGGAGAAGGAGATGTAGTAGAACGCCGGCGGGAAGTCCGCGAACACCGCGTGCGCGATCTGCGCGACGATCGTCTTCTGCTGGTAGCCCGCGGGCGCGCCGGCGAGCTGCTCCGCCGGGTCCTCGGCGAACTTGACGTCGGTGATCGTGGCGAGCGTGATGATGCCGACCAGCATGGTGACGGCGAGCAGGCCCATCATCAGCAGCGTGGTGGCCGCGTTCTTCGACTTGGGTTTCTGGAACGCCGGGACGCCGTTGCTGATCGCCTCGACCCCGGTCAGCGCCGCGGCGCCGGAGGAGAACGCCCGCAGCACCAGGAACGCGTACGCGACACCCGCGAAGGATCCTTCGGCGCTCAGCGTGAACCCGGCGCTCTCGGCCTTCATCTGGGTGCCGGTCGCCGCCTGGACCAGGCCCCAGACGACCATGATCATGATGCCGATGATGAACCCGTACGTCGGGATCGCGAAGGCCTTGCCCGACTCGCGGATGCCCCGCAGGTTCAACGCCGTGAGCACCGAGACGATCACGATGGACGCCAGCACCTTGTGCTCGGCGACCCACGGGACGGCGGACCCGATGTTGGCCACACCGGACGAAGTGGACACCGCGACCGTGAGGACGTAGTCGACGAGCAGCGCGCTCGCGACGGTCAGCCCGAACTTGCCGCCCAGGTTCGTGTTGGCGACCTCGTAGTCACCGCCGCCGCTCGGGTAGGCGTGCACGTTCTGCCGGTAGGACGCGACGACGACGAGCATCACCAGCGCGACCATGATGCCGATCCACGGCGCCAGCGCGTACGCGGACAGCCCCGCGACGCTCAGCGTCAGGAAGATCTCTTCGGGCGCGTACGCCACGCTCGAGAGCGCGTCGGACGCGAAGATAGGCAGCGCGATGCGCTTCGGCAGGAGCGTGTGAGCGAGCCTGTCACTGCGGAACGGACGTCCGAGGACCAGGCGTTTCAGCACGGTCGGGAACTTCGACACCACCGGACAGTACAGCGGAGCGGCGCTTCTCCGTCGAGGGCGGTGGCGGGGAGGACGGTGGAGCTGACCGCCGGGGCGCAGGGTAGGTTCGGCGCTGGCATGTCGGGGTAGGTACGGACGGGAAACCGCCGAATGAGGAGGCAGGGCGTGCACGTGGTGATCATGGGATGCGGCCGGGTCGGCGCGTCCCTGGCCGCTGCGCTGGAGCGGCTCGGCCACGAGGTGGCCGTCATCGACAAGAACCAGCAGGCGTTCCGCAGGCTGGGCAGCGACTTCCACGGCCAGCAGGTCGTCGGGGTCGGGTTCGACCGCAAGGTGCTGATCTCGGCCGGGATCGAGCGGGCCGGCGCGTTCGCCGCGGTGTCCAGCGGCGACAACTCGAACATCATCTCGGCGCGGGTCGCGCGCGAGAACTTCGGCATCGAGCACGTCGTGGCGCGGATCTACGACCACAAGCGCGCCGCCGTCTACGAGCGGCTGGGCATCCCGACGGTGGCGACCGTGCCGTGGACGACCGACCGGTTCCTGCGCACCCTGCTGCCGGACGGCGTCGCGTCGGCGTGGCGGGACCCGTCGGGCAACGTCGCGATCCTGCAGCTGCCGCTGCACGAGGGCTGGGTCGGGCACTCCGTGAAGTCCCTGCAGGAGGCGAGCGGCGCGCGGGTCGCGTTCATCATGCGCTTCGGCACCGCCGTGCTGCCGGAACCCAAGACCGTGCTGCAGGCCGACGACGACGTGTGGGTGGCCGCGCGCTCCGGCACCGTCAGCGACGTGGGCAGCGTGGCCAACCGCGAACCGGAGGACGAGGCATGAGGGTCGCGATTGCCGGTGCGGGCGCCGTGGGCCGGTCCATCGCCGCCGAGCTGATCGACGGCAGGCACCAGGTGATGCTCATCGAGCGGGAGGCCGACCAGTTCGAGCCGCACACCGTCGAGCAGGCCGACTGGGTGCTCGGCGACGCCTGCGAGGTGTCGATCCTGGAGGAGTCCGGGATCGAGCAGTGCGACGTCGTGATCGCGGCGACCGGCGACGACAAGGCCAACCTCGTGGTGTCGCTGCTGGCGAAGACCGAGTTCGCGGTGAAGCGCGTCGTGGCCCGGGTGAACAACCCGGCCAACGAGTGGCTCTTCACCGACGCCTGGGGCGTCGACGTCGCGGTGTCGACCCCGCGGATGCTCGCGGCGATGGTCGAAGAGGCGGTCAGCGTCGGCGACCTCGTGCGGCTGATGACCTTCCGGCAGAGCAACGCGAACCTCGTCGAGCTCACCCTCCCGGAGGAGACGCCGCTGGCCGGGAAGCCGGTGAGCGAGCTGGACCTGCCCCGCGACGCGGCGCTGGTGACCATCCTGCGCGGCGACCGCGTGATCGTGCCGCAGCCGGAGGACCCGCTCGAGCCGGGCGACGAGCTGCTGTTCGTGGCGACGTCCGACGTCGAGCCGGAGATCCGCACGGCCCTGGGCTACTGACAAAAGCCGTGAAGGCCTCCTTACCGGCTCTTATAGCCGGTAAGGAGGCCTTCACGGCTTTGGGGAACGTCAGGCTTCGGGGGCCGCGTACTTTTCGCGGAGCCGGGCTTCGACCTCGGCGTCGGTCTCCGGGGCCGGCTCGTCCTCGGCCATGGCCTTGAGCCGCTTGTCGGACCGGCGCACCGCCCAGACGACCACCAGCAGGCCCAGCGCGTACAGCGGGTAGCCCATGGCGATCTTCGCGAAGGCCAGCCAGCCGGTGTAGTCCTCCTGGTAGAGCCACCGCTGCACGACGAACCGGGCGGCGAAGATCGCCGCCATGGCCAGCGTGGCGACGTCGTAGCCGTAGCGGGACGGCTTGTCCTTGCGCCACGCCTGGCCGGTGCCGTTGAGCATGTTCCAGACGACGCCCGCGATCGGGTAGCGCACCACCACCGACAGCACGAAGATGCCGCAGTAGACGAGGCTCGCGTAGATCCCGAAGAGGAAGAACCCCTTCGCGGACCCGGTGCGGTAGGCGATGAACGCCGCGATGGCGACGCCGAAGAACCCGGAGATCGCCGGCTGCAGCGGCTCCTTGCGCACCAGCCGCAGCACGGTGATCGCCACCGCGCTGCCGATCGAGGTCCAGATGGCCGCGGTCAGGCCGAAGAAGGAGTTCGCCAGGACGAACACGATCACCGGCAGCGACGAGTAGATCAGGCCGGACACGCCGCCCATCTGCTCCAGCAGGGTCGGCTGCGGTTCGTCCGCGTCTTCGGTCTTCTTCTCGCTCGGGGCGGGATCAGTCACGATAGGTGATCAACTCACTGGGCTCTGGAGTTCGTAATAGGGGTTGTACAGCACCTTCTGGCCGTCACGCGTGGCCATCCGGCCGCGCACCTTGATCGTCCGGCCCGGTTCGATGCCCGCGATCCGGCGGCGGCCGAGCCAGATTAGCGTCACGCCCTGTGTCCCGTCGAACAGCTCCGCCTCCAGCGTGGCGGCTTCGTTGGTCGGGCAGAGCTCGACACTGCGGAGTCTCCCCAGCACGGTGACCTCTTCGCCGGAGCGGCAGTCGCAGGCGCGCTGCGCGCCTTCGGCGTCCGACCTCATCGACATCTCGTCGGCGTCGAGATCCTCGACGTCGCTGGTCAGCTTGCGAACCAACCGGCTGAAGTAGCCGCCGTCTTTGGCGGACATAGGTGCTCCTGTGCTCCGGGGCCCCCGACTTGGTCTTTGCGGCCCGAACGTTTCCAGCGTACTGCGGTCCCCGTCAGGGAAACGCCTTTGCGCAAAGATCGCAACGTGACGTCCGCAATCTCCGCTCCCGCCGCCGTGCTGCTGCCCGGCACCGGCTCCGACGAGGTGTTCGTCCGCGCCGTCTTCGCCGGCCCGCTGCGCGCCCTCGGCGTCCCGCTCCTCACGCCGGCGCCGCCACCGGGGGCGACGCTGGCCGACGGCTGCCTGGCGATCCTCGACGCGCTGGCGGACGAACACGGCGAACTGCTCGTAGGCGGCATTTCGTTCGGCGCCCACCTGGCCGCGGAGTGGGCCGTGCGCAATCCCGGCCGTTGCGGGGGCCTGCTGGCCGCGCTCCCGGCCTGGAACGGCCCTCCGGGCCCAGCACCCGCGTCGCTCGCCGCGTCGCTGTCGGCGGATCTGGTGGCCCGTTCCGGGGTCGACGGCGCGCTGGCGCAGACGGCCGGCAGCCCGGACTGGCTGCGGGCGGAACTGGACCGCGCCTGGCGCCGGCACGGCGACGGCCTGGCGGCGAGCCTGCGCGTCGCGGCGGCCCGTCCGGCGCCGGCACTGGCCGAGCTGGCGGCGCTGAAGGTGCCCGCGGGCGTCGGCACGTGCACCGACGACCCGATACACCCGACGAAAGTCGCATCCGAGTGGGCCGCGACCCTGCCTCGAGCGTCTCTCGGCCGGACGACCCTGGCCGCGCTGGGCGCCGACCGCGAGTCACTGGGCCGCGCGACGGTGCTCGCCTTCCTGCGGGCCCTCGAAAGCCGTGAAGGCCCCCTTCCCGGCTCTTATGGCCGGTAAGGGGGCCTTCACGGCTTTTGTCGAGCGTCAGCCCTGTTGCTGGGCGGCGATGTGCTCCGCGACCGCCTCGGGGAGCGTGATGGTCAGCGGCGTCCGGACCGGCATCGGCGCGTCACCGCGGTCGACGATCGTGCGGCGGACGATGCCGCGCAGCACCTCCACCGCCGCCGCGGCCTCCGACTGCGGCCCGGCGATGACGCCGCGCAGCATCCAGCGCGGCCGGTCGATGCCGACGAAGCGCAGCGAGACGTCGCCGACGATGGCCGAGATCTCCAGGCCCCACGCGCCGCGGCCGATGTTGACCTTCGCGCCGTCGGCCCGCAGCTGGTCGGCCAGCTCGGTGCTGACCTCCCGCCACAGCCCGCCGGTGCGCGGCGCGGCGTACGCGCTGACCGTGATCTGGCCCTGCTCGGTGACGACGTGCACGGCCCGCACGCCGTTGGTCTCCGGGTCCATCTCGACCTGGACCTGCGACCCGTCGGGCACCGGCACTTTCACCGAGCCGAGGTCGATCCGCGGGACGCCGTCGTCCTCGAAGTCCGCGACGTCGAACGGGCCGTCGGAGACGTCCGACAGCTCGGAGTCCTCGCTGAACTCCTCGTCCTCGATCGTGTCGTCGGCATCGGGCGCGGCGTGCCGTCCCGCGGACCCGCCCTCGGTCCGCCGCTTGCGTCCGAAAATCCCCACTACTTCTCCGTTCCTTCCCCAGCCACGGCGCTCGCCGCGAGCGCGTCTGCTCCCAGTGTGGCGTGTCCGCCCGTGGAGCCGTAGCCGCCGGCGCCCCGTTCGGTCGCGCCGAGCTCGGCGACCTCGACGAACTCGGCGTGTTCGACCCGCTGCACGACCAGCTGGGCGATGCGGTCCCCGCGCGTGAGCTTCACCGGGTGCACCGGGTCGTGGTTGATCAGGCAGACCTTGATCTCACCGCGGTAGCCCGCGTCGATCGTGCCCGGGGTGTTGACCACCGAGAGGCCGACCCTGGCGGCCAGGCCCGACCGGGGGTGGACGAACCCCGCGAAACCCGGGGGGAGCGCGATCGCGACACCGGTGCCGACCACCCCGCGTTCCCCGGGTTCGAGCACGATATCCGAGGTCGTGACGAGATCGGCGCCCGCGTCGCCCGGTCGGGCGTAGGCGGGCAGCGGGACATCCGGGTCGAGCCGGGAGATGAGTACCTGAACGCTGGACACGGGCGGCGAGATTACTCTCTACCCGTGGGTGAATCAGCGAAGACGGCCTCGAGCGCCGCGGTCCGGCACTCCGAGCGGCTCTACGTCCCGTGGTGGGGCTGGCCGCTGCCGGTCCTGGGCGCGATCCTCTTGGCGGCCGAGATCGACCTCGGGTACCCGGGGATCCGGGCCTGGCTGCCGTACGTGATCGCGTTGCCGGTGGTGGTGGCGCTGCTGCTGTCGCTCGGCAAGTCCCGGATCCGCGTCACCGGCGGCGACGAGCCCGAGCTGTGGGTGGGCGACGCGCACCTGCCGCTGCGCTACGTCGGCGAGGTGGAGATCTTCGACAAGGATGCCAAGCGCAAGGCGCTCGGCCGCGACGGCGATCCCGCGGCGTACGTGCTGCACCGCGGCTGGGTCGGCCCGGCCGTGCGGATCCGGCTCACCGACCCCGCGGACCCGACGCCGTACTGGCTGTTCAGCACCCGGCACCCGGAGCGCGTCGCCGGACTGCTCAAGGGCGCCTGACCGCCCGGAGACGTGGAAGGGGGCCGGCCTGCCGGCCGGCCCCCTTGTCCCCAGCGCGCTTCGAGCCCTCCCTAGATCCCTCAGGGCTCTCCGTCGCGTCTGTTCGTCCCGAACCCTGGTCCGAGCTCCCGCGCCCTCAGGCGCAGTCGCGGCAGATCAGGCGTCCACCGCTCTCCTCGGCCAGCCTGCTGCGGTGGTGCACCAGGAAGCACACGGAGCAGGTGAACTCGTCCGCCTGCTTCGGCACCACCTTCACGGTCATGTCCTCACCGGAAAGCCCGGAGAGGTCGGCACCCGGAAGCTCGAAGTTCTCGGCGGTCGCGTCCTCGTCGACGTCGACGACGCCGGACTGGTTCTCGTTCCGCCGGGCCTTGAGCTCCTCCAACGAGTCTTCGGCCAGCTCGTCGGCTTCGCTGCGGCGCGGAGCGTCGTAGTCGGTAGCCATGTGTCCCTCACCCCTGCGATCAGCTTGTGTAGTCGTTTTCCCGGACCCTCGGGTGCGCCCGCGAGTCCGCCGTGCCGCTGGTCAACGTTCCAGGGCCGCTGTTTGTGCCCGACGGCCGGAGTGACCGAGGTCTCTCTCGTTTTGGGCCTCGTCCTGCGGCCGGAGCCCGGGAAGGGTAGCTCACGCCTTCGCGGCTTCTGCAACGAGTCAGACATTGCCGGGGATTCGTCACCCGACAGGGGGAACCCGCAGGTAAGACGCGTTGTCGTCCATTCGGGTTGCCCCCGGGTGGAGAACCTCACGGGGGGCCCGTGTCCGCTTGCCCCGGCCGACCCCCGCGTGGTGCGATCGCCGCACGGGGACGGGTCCTCGGGCAGCGCCCGGGACCACGGCGGGGCCCGGGAAACCGGCGGGGTGACCCGGACCCGCGCACGCGGGTCGCAGCGCCTAGGCTGATCGGCCACGACGGTGCCGACGAGCTGCCGTCGGGTTCTGGGTTCGGGAAGGGACGGGCAGGTGGCGTCGGGGAACGGCATCGGGGACCGTGCGGCGCGGCCGTACCGCAGGCACAAGCCGCTGCCGGCGCTGATCGTCATCGGCGTGCTGGCGCTCGGCGCGATCATCGTCTGGATCAACGCCGCGGTCGGCAAGGGCGACGTCGACGAGGCCGTCCGGTGCGACCCGCAGGCCAGCCCGCCGCCGGGTGTCACGTTCAGCACACTCCCCCACAACGCCCTCGACGACCGCGCGCCGGTGCCGCCGGACAAGGTCGCGGTGAAGGTCCTCAACGCGTCGAGCACGCGCGGTCAGGGCAGCATCACGACGACGGCGCTGCACGAGCTCGGGTTCACCAACACCGGCGAGCCGGCCAACGACCCCGCCTACGAGAACCGCGAAGCGAAGTGCCGCGGCCAGATCCGCTTCGGCGAGAACGGCATCACCGCGGCCCGCACGCTCGGCCTCGTGGTGCCCTGCGCCGAGCTGGTCCAGGACAACCGCAAGGACGCCAGCGTCGACCTCGTCACCGGCACCAACTTCGGCGACATCCGCCCGCGCGCCGAGGCCCGCCAGGTCCTCACCCAGCTCGCCGAGTGGTCCAAGGCCCACCAGGGCGGCGGCGGCAACGAGCAGTCGGCGGGCGCCCAGGCCCCGGTCATCGACCAGACGCTGCTGGCCTCGGCCCGCGACGTCCAGTGCTGACCCGCTGACCCGACCTCTGCGTACGCGACCCGACCCTCCAATCACGCGAGTCGACCCTCCAGACACGCGTGTCGACCCTCCGGACACGCGCGATGCCCTCACGATCACGCGTGTCCGGCCCTCAGAGGCCCCGCCACGGCCGTCTCAGACGTCCGCGGCCCCGCACTCCCCCAGCGCCTTCCGCAGCGGCTCCGCGATCGACGGCGCCGCCGCGTACGTCGCGTCCGCGCCGAGGTCCGGTGCCGCACCCGGCAGCACGACCGTCGCGCCCGCCTCCGCCGCGATCAGCGCGCCCGCGGCCCAGTCCCAGCGGTGCAGGCCGTGCTCGACGTACGCGTCCAGCCAGCCCGCCGCCACCGCGCACAGGTCGAGCGACGCCGCGCCGTTGCGGCGGATGTCGCGCACCCGCCCGAGCAGCCCCGCCGCGAACCGCGCCTGCCGCGTCCGCCGCTCCGCCGAGTACGCGAACCCGGTCCCGACGAGCGTCAGCTCCAGCCGCGACGGCGCCGAGACGCCCAGCCGGCGGCCGTCGAGCCACGCGCCCTGGCCGCGCGCGGCCGACCACACCCGCCCGCTCGCCGGCTCGACGACGGCGCCGGCCACCGACACCCCGCCGATCTGCGCGGCGACGGACACGCCGAACCACGGCAGGCCGTAGAGGAAGTTGACCGTGCCGTCGATCGGGTCGACGACCCACGTGACGCCGTCGTCGCCCGCGGTCCCGCAGCCCTCCTCGCCCAGCACCGGCTCGCCGGGCCGCAGTTCGGCGAGCCGGGCGCGGACGAGCCGCTCCGACTCGTGGTCGACGGCGGTGACCACGTCGGTGTCCGCGGACTTGGTGTCCACGGCGACCGACCGGCCCGCCGCCATCCCGGCCCAGGCCTCGCGGACCAGCTCGGCGGCGTCCGTCGCGACCTGCACCGCGACGCTTTTCAGCAACGACTCGTCAACTCCCACGTCCGCCATGTCACCACATCCGGTTAAAGTCTCCGAGGCAGGCTTCTGAATCGTGCGAGAAGGGACCACGTCCGTGGTGGAGGCGACCCGCCGAGGTTTCGGCATCGACATCGGCGGCAGCGGGATCAAGGGCGCGTTGGTCGACCTGGACCGGGGGCAGCTCATCGGCGACCGGATCCGGATCGAGACGCCCAAGCCGTCCACCCCCTCGGCGGTGGCGGACGTCGTCGCCGAGATCGTGGCGCAGGCGGGCTGGGGCGGGCCGGTCGGCGTGACCCTGCCGGCGGTCGTGAAGAAGGGCGTCGCGCACACCGCGGCCAACATCGACAAGCAGTGGATCGGCACCGACGCCGACGCGCTGTTCGCCAAGCGGCTCGGCGTCGGCGTCGACCAGGTCGCGATGCTCAACGACGCCGACGCGGCCGGCATGGCGGAGATCCGCTTCGGCGACCCCGTCGCGCGCACCGGCGTCACGGCGCTGCTGACCTTCGGCACCGGCATCGGCAGCGCGGTGTTCCAGGACGGCAAGCTCGTCCCGAACACCGAGTTCGGTCACCTGGAGATCGACGGCCACGACGCGGAGAAGCGCGCGGCCGCGTCGGTGAAGGACAACGAGGGGCTGACCTACCCCGAATGGTCCAAGCGGGTGCACCGTTATCTGACCGTGCTGGAAAACCTGATCTGGCCGGATCTGTTCATCGTCGGCGGCGGCGTCAGCAAGAAGGCCGAGAAATGGGTGCCGCTGCTGGACATCCGGACCCCGGTGCTGGTCGCGAAGCTGCTGAACAACGCCGGGATCGTCGGGGCCGCGGCCGCCGCGGCCGAGGGCATCCAGCACTAGACGGGCACGGGAACGGCGCTGGATCCGGGGCACGTTTCGACGCCGATTCGACACCTCCGGCCGGCCGGAGGGTGATCGCTTCGCGACGCATGCGCGTACCGTCGTTACAATGGAACACGGCCCACGGCTGCGGAGGCCAAAACCGCAGGCCGAGGCTGTTCCCCGAATGTGAGGCAGCAGTGGCTCCTAGTCCGCTGCTCGTCATGATCGACCGCTGCGAAAGGGCGTAAGTGGCAGCCGCAAGAACCGCAACCCGAGGCGGGACGAAGACAGCGACCGCAGCCGGCGAGCCGGCCGAAGAGGCAGCCACCGGGACGGCGAAGCCAGCGGCGCGCAAGACCACCACTGCCAAGAAGGCTCCGGCCAAGAAGGCACCGGCGAAGAAGCCCGGGACCAAGGGCGAGGACGGCGAGCCCGACGGTCCCGAGGGCATCGAAGGCGAGCTCGACTCGCCCGACTTGTCGGACCTGGAAGAAGTCGAGGTCGAGGTCGACGTCGTCGAGGAGACGGTCGCCGACACGCCGGAAGCCGACGACGATGACGACGACGAGGAATCCGACGAGGAGACCCCGGCGCAGCGTCGTCGCGGTGCGGCCGCCGACAAGGCGGCCGCGGCCAAGAGCTCCGACAACCCGGACTTCGTCTGGGACGAGGAGGAGTCGGAGGCCCTGCGCCAAGCGCGCAAGGACGCCGAGCTCACCGCGTCGGCCGACTCCGTGCGTGCCTACCTCAAGCAGATCGGCAAGGTCGCGCTGCTGAACGCGGAGGAGGAGGTGGAGCTCGCCAAGCGGATCGAGGCCGGGCTCTACGCCGCCGAGCGGGTGCGCACGGCCGAAGAAGAGGGCGAGAAGCTCGTCACGCAGATGCGCCGCGATCTCAAGTGGATCGTGCGTGACGGCGAGCGGGCCAAGAACCACCTCCTGGAGGCGAACCTCCGGCTCGTGGTGTCGCTGGCCAAGCGCTACACCGGCCGCGGCATGGCGTTCCTGGACCTCATCCAGGAGGGCAACCTCGGCCTGATCCGCGCGGTGGAGAAGTTCGACTACACCAAGGGCTACAAGTTCTCGACGTACGCCACGTGGTGGATCCGCCAGGCGATCACCCGCGCGATGGCCGACCAGGCCCGCACCATCCGCATCCCGGTGCACATGGTCGAGGTCATCAACAAGCTCGGCCGCATACAGCGTGAGCTGCTCCAGGACCTCGGCCGCGAGCCGACCCCGGAAGAGCTGGCCAAGGAAATGGACATCTCCCCGGAGAAGGTCCTGGAGATCCAGCAGTACGCGCGTGAGCCGATCTCGCTCGACCAGACCATCGGCGACGAGGGCGACTCCCAGCTCGGTGACTTCATCGAAGACTCCGAAGCTGTCGTCGCGGTCGACGCCGTGTCGTTCACGCTGCTGCAGGACCAGCTCCAGTCGGTGCTGCAGACGCTGTCCGAGCGCGAGGCGGGCGTCGTCCGGCTGCGCTTCGGCCTGACGGACGGCCAGCCGCGCACGCTCGACGAGATCGGCCAGGTGTACGGGGTGACCCGTGAGCGCATCCGGCAGATCGAGTCGAAGACGATGTCGAAGCTGCGTCACCCGTCGCGGTCCCAGGTGCTGCGCGACTACCTGGACTGATTTCCTTCGGTACCAACGAAGAACCCCGCCACGATCGTGGCGGGGTTCTTCGTTTTCCGGGATGGTGGGATGGAGATCATTTTCCGTCTTGAGGAGCCTCCATTGCAGATCGGCATCGGATTGCCGAACCAGGTCCGGGACATGCGCCCGGCCCTCCTTCCCGGCTGGGCCGCGCGCGCCGAGGCCGCCGGGTTCTCGACGCTCGGCACGGTCGGCCGGATCGCCTACCCCGGCGTGATGGACACCGTCGCGCTGGCCGCCGCGGCCGGCGCGACGTCGCGGATCGGCTTGGTCAGCAACGTCCTGCTCGGCACCGTGTGGCCGCCCGTGCTGCTGGCGAAGGAGATCGCCGGCATCGACGGCGTCTCCGGCGGCCGGCTCACCCTCGGCATCGGGATCGGCGGCCGGCCGGACGACTTCGTCACCGGCGGGCTCGGCCCGAAGGGGCTCGGCAAGCGGATCGACGCCGACCTCGAGGTCTACCGGGACGTGTGGAACGGCAAGCCGGTCGGCGGCGGGGACACCCCGGCGGTCCCGGCCGGCACGCGCGAGGTGCCGCTGCTGTTCGGCGGGTTCGCGCCCAACGCCCTGGCCCGGATGGCGAAGCACGGCCAGGGCTACGTCGGCGGCTCGATGCCGCCCGGGATGGTCGCCGACGCCTTCGACAAGGCTCGTGCGGCCTGGCGTGACGGCGGCCGCGAGGGCGACCCGCGGCTCGTCGCCATCGTCTACTACGCGCTCGGCGAGCCGGACACCGGCCGCGAGAAGGTCGGCGACTACTACAGCAACATGGGTGAGATGGCCAAGGTCGTCGTGGACAACGTCCGCACGACGCCGGAAGCCGTGCGGGCCGCGGTGAAGGAGTTCGCCGACCTCGGTGCGGACGAGCTGATCTTCAACCCGGCCACCGACGAGATCGACGACGTCGAGCGGCTCGCCGAGATCGTGCTGTGACACCGCCGGGACGTAGTCGTAGCAGGCGGCCGGTGGCCGAGACCAGTGGCGTCTACAAAGGACAGACGGCCGTACACGTCGCGTACGGCTCAGGGGACGGCCAGGCCGCGCTCCCGCAGTGACTGCTCGACGCGCAGGCGTTCGATCTCGCGGTCCATGCCCTCCGGCAGCTCGGCGAGCCGGTGCGGGACGCCGATCTGCCGGCAGGCCTGGGCGAGCAGCTCGTCGTAGGCCTGCCGGGTGCCGTACCGCCGCGCGGCCGAGGTGCCGGACGGGTAGTCGACGAGCAGCCGGTGCACCCGGCGCAGGTCCGCGGCGACCCGCTCGATCGGCGGCCCCTGCGGCTGCGGCTTCGCGAACTTCTCCCGCGCCCGCCGCAGCAGAGCCGGGGCGCGCAATGCGCACCAGAAGAGCACCGTGGGGATGATGCAGACCACGGCGAACAGGATCAGGTTCCCGAGGACGCCTCCGGCGCCGGCCATGCCCTCATCGTAAGCCCGCGACCCGCGCCCGCCGGACCCATTTCGGCGTCAACCCGCGTGATCGGACACGGGACTCGCGTGATCGGGCACGTGACCCACGTGATCAGAGACGGAACTCGCGAGTTACGGCTTCGATCACGTGGGTTACGGCTCCGATCACGGGAGTTCGGGGACCGCCGGGGGTGTCTCCTCGGCGAGCCAGAGGACTCCGGCGGGCGGGAGCTGGAGGATCGCCGAGGCCGGCTGGCCGTGCCAGGGTGAGGTGACCGCCTCCACCGCGCCCAGGTTGCCGACGCCCGAGCCGCCGTAGGCTTCGGCGTCGGTGTTGACCACCTCGCGCCAGCGGCCCGCGGCCGGGAGGCCGACCCGGTAGTCGTGGTGCGGGACGCCGGCGAAGTTGGCGACGCACGCCAGCCGCGAGCCGTCGGCGCCGATGCGCAGGAAGCTCAGGACGTTGCCGCCGGAGTCGTTGGCGTCGATCCAGGCGAAGCCCTCCGGCGAGGTGTCCTGGCTGAACAGCGCCGGCGTCGTCTTGTACACCGAGTTCAGCGCCCGCAGCAGGTCCTGGACGCCGCGGTGCAGCGGCTCGTCGAGCAGGTGCCAGTCGAGCGACCGCTGCTCGGACCACTCCTGCGGCTGGCCGAACTCGCCGCCCATGAACAGCAGCTGCTTGCCCGGGTGGGCCCACATGAACGCCAGCAGCGAGCGCAGCCCGGCCGCCTTGTTCCAGTCGTCACCCGGCATCCGGCCCCACAGGGATCCCTTGCCGTGCACCACTTCGTCGTGCGACAGCGGGAGGACGAAGTTCTCGCTCCACGCGTACACGAGCGAGAACGTCATCTCGTTGTGGTGGTAGGCGCGGTGGATCGGCTCGTGGGACAGGTAGCGGAGCGTGTCGTGCATCCACCCCATGTTCCACTTGAAGCCGAAGCCGAGGCCGCCCAGGTGGGTCGGGCGCGTGACGCCCGGCCAGGCGGTCGACTCCTCGGCCACCATCACCACGCCCGGGTGTCGCTTGTAGACGGTCGCGTTCAGCTCCTGCAGGAACCGCACCGCGTCCAGGTTCTCGCGGCCGCCGTACTGGTTCGGCAGCCACTCCCCTTCCTTGCGGGAGTAGTCGAGGTAGAGCATCGACGCCACCGCGTCGACGCGCAGGCCGTCGAGGTGGAACTCCTCGATCCAGAACAGCGCGTTGGCGACGAGGAAGTTGCGGACCTCGTTGCGGCCGAAGTCGAACACGAGCGTGCCCCAGTCGGGCTGCTCGCCGCGGCGCGGGTCCGCGTGCTCGTACAGCGCCGTGCCGTCGAACTTCGCCAGCGCCCAGATGTCCTTCGGGAAGTGCGCGGGCACCCAGTCGACGAGCACGCCGATCCCCCGCTGGTGCAGGCGGTCGACGAAGTAGCGGAAGTCGTCGGGCGAGCCGAAGCGGGACGTCGGCGCGTAGTACGACGTCACCTGGTAGCCCCACGAACCACCGAACGGGTGCTCCGACACCGGCAGCAGCTCGACGTGCGTGAAGCCCGTCTCGACGACGTAGTCGCCCAGCTGGTCCGCCAGCTCGCGGTAGTCCAGGCCGGGGCGCCACGAGCCGAGGTGGACCTCGTAGACGCTCATCGGCGCCGCGGCCCACTGGGTCGCTTCGCGCTGCGCGACCCACTCGTCGTCTTCCCAGCTGTAGGCCGTGCGCGTGACGACCGACGCCGTCGCGGGCGGCAGCTCGGTGCCGAACGCCATCGGGTCGGCCTTCTCCTGCCAGTTCCCGTCGGCGCCGAGGATCCGGAACTTGTAGCAGGCGCCGGTCCCGACGCCGGGCACGAACAGCTCCCAGATCCCGGACGAGCCCAGCGAGCGCATCGCGTGCCCGCGCCCGTCCCAGCCGTTGAAGTCGCCGATCACGCGGATGCCGCGGGCGTTCGGCGCCCAGACGGCGAACGACGTGCCCTCGACGGCCCCACCGGGCGTGTCGTAGGAGCGCACGTGCGCGCCGAGCGCCTCCCAGAGCCGCTCGTGCCGGCCTTCGCCGATCAGGTGCAGGTCCAGCTCGCCGACCGTGGGCAGCCAGCGGTACGGGTCGTCGGCGGTGACGCTGTGGCCGTCGTACTCGACTTCCAGGCGGTAGTCACCGGGGTGCTCCGGCACGGCGACGGCGAACAGCGCGTCGATCACCGGCTCCATCGGGTACCGGTGCTCGCCGACGCTCAGCGCGACGGCCTTGGCGCCGGGCAGCAGCGCCCGCGCCGCGAACCCCTTGCCCACGGCGTGCACGCCCAGCACCGAGTGCGGGTCGTGGTGCGAGCCGGCCAGCAGCCGGTCGATGTCGGCGGCCGGCGGGGCCGCGTCCGGCAGTTCTTCCGGTACCGCGTTCACGTTCTTCACCCATCTCCCCGCATGATCCGGGCGATCGAGGCGAGCGGGACGCCCAGCCAGTCGGGCCGGTTCGCGTACTCGTAGCTCACTTCGTAGATCGCCTTGTCCAGTTCGAACGCGCGCAGCAGCTCACCCTGGTCCCGGGGGTCCGCCGCGATCGCGGCGTAGCCCTCGCAGAACGCCGTGCGGTTGCGGGCCGACCACTCCTGCGCCCGCTCGGCCAGCTCCGGGTCGTCCGGCTGCCCGACCAGCATCTGCTGGGCGGCGTAGTCGAACGACCTCAGCATGCCCGCCACGTCGCGCAACGGCGACCTGAGCGCGTGCCGCTCCTCGACCGGGGCCGCGGGCTCGCCCTCGAAGTCGATGAGCAGCCAGCCGGTGACCGTCCGCAGCACCTGACCCAGGTGCAGGTCGCCGTGGATGAACTGCATCGAGACCGAGTCGGCGGGCAGCGTCCGGAGCGTCTCGAACGACGCCCGCAGCGCCGGCGCGTACGCGGCCAGCTCCGGGACCTGCCCGGCGACGGTCTCCAGCCGCGCGATCATGGCCTTCATCGTGCGGTCCAGCTCGTCGGCGTCGACACCCTCGGTGTCGAGCGCCGCGGCCAGGTCCGCGTGCACCTCGGCGACCGCGCGGCCCAGCCGCTCGGCCTCGCCGGCGAAGTCGCCGCCGACCTCCTCGGCGTGCCGCTCCGGGCCGGCCATCAGGTCGCGGACGCTGGTGGTGGCCATCGCCCAGCCGTCGACCGCGTCCGGGATGAACTGCTGGAGCATGCCGACCGTGGTCGGCTCGCCGTCCAGGTCGCCGGTGATCGAACCGAGCGGCTGCGCGATGTGCTTGCTGCCGACCTTCTGCAGCGCACGGTGCAGCAGCAGGTCCTTGTTCTGGCCCGGGGTCAGCTTGCGGAACAGCTTGAGGATGTACTGGCCGCCGTAGACCAGCGAGGTGTTGCTCTGCTCCGACGAGATCGGCCGGGCGCGCAGCCCGGTCTCCAGCTCCACGCCGGGCTCGTGCCCGAAGCCGAGCGCGCCGACGCGCCCCTCGCTCGCCATCAGGTCCAGCAGCACGCCGGTCAGGTCCGCGTCCGCGGACGCCTCGTAGGCGTTCAGGTCGCCGCCCGCGACGATCCAGCTGCCCGACGCGATCTCCGGCGGGTGCGTCCGCCGGCCGACCAGCAGCTGGTAGGGCTCGCGGCGGTCGCCCTGGATCACCTCGATGACCAGGTGCAGCAGCTGCGGATCGCCTTCGACCAGCTCGGTCACGCCGAGCGGCCGGACACCGGTCACCGGCCGGTCCTTGCCGGCGAACCAGCGCTGGGCCGGCAGCCACCGGGCCAGATCGCCGGTCAGTGCGTCGACCAGTTCACTGGTCTCGGACACGGAACTCACCTCGCTTCGCCTTCGTCTCCCGGGGTCGTCAGCTGGAACCAGTAGAAGCCGTGCCCCGGCAGCGTCAGCAGGTAGGACAGCTCCCCGATGCCCGGGAAGCGCACGCCGCCGGTCAGCTCGACCGGCACGCACCCGCGGTGCGCGGACAGGTCCAGCTCCACCGGCTGCGGGAAGCGGGAGAGGTTGTTCACGCAGAGCACCGTGTCCTCACCGCCGTCCGGGCGCCGCCACTGGCGCTTGTAGGCCAGCACGCTCGGGTTGGAGCCGCCGAGGTCGACGAACTCCCCTTCGGCGAAGGCGTGGTGCTGCTTGCGCACCTCGATCATCCGCCGGGTCCAGTTGAGCAGGGAGGAATCGTTGTTGGACTGGGCTTCGACGTTCAGGCCCTGGTAGCCGTAGACCGGGTCCATGATCACCGGGAGGTAGATCCGGCCCGGGTCGCAGGAGGAGAACCCGGCGTTGCGGTCCGGGGTCCACTGCATGGGTGTGCGCACCGCGTCGCGATCGCCGAGCCAGATGTTGTCTCCCATGCCGATCTCGTCACCGTAGTACAGAACGGGCGAGCCCGGGAGGGACAACAGCATCGCCGTGAACAGCTCCTGCTGGTTCCGGTCGTTGTCGAGCAGCGGGGCCAGCCGGCGGCGGATGCCGATGTTGGCCTTCATCCGCGGGTCCTTGGCGTACTCCGTGTACATGTAGTCGCGCTCTTCGTCGGTGACCATCTCGAGGGTCAGCTCGTCGTGGTTGCGCAGGAAGATGCCCCACTGGGTGCCGTCGGGGATCTGCGGGGTCTGGGTGAGGATCTCCGAGATCGGGAACCGGGACTCGCGGCGCACGGCCATGAAGATCCGCGGCATCAGCGGGAAGTGGAACGCCATGTGGCACTCGTCGCCGCCGACCGCCGGGTCGCCGAAGTACTCGACGACGTCGGAGGGCCACTGGTTCGCCTCGGCCAGCAGGATCCGGCCGGGGTACTCGTCGTCGACGACCTTGCGGCAGCGCTTGAGGAACTCGTGCGTGCGCGGCAGGTTCTCGCAGTTGGTGCCCTCCTGCTCGAACAGGTACGGCACGGCGTCGAGGCGGAAGCCGTCGATGCCCAGGTCCAGCCAGAACCGCAGGGTGTCGATCATGGCGTTCTGGACGTCGGGGTTCTCGAAGTTCAGGTCGGGCTGGTGGGAGAAGAACCGGTGCCAGTAGAACTGGCCGCGCACCGGGTCGTAGGTCCAGTTGGACGACTCGGTGTCGACGAAGATGATCCGCGCGTCGGCGTAGCGGGAGTCGTCGTCGCTCCACACGTAGTAGTCGCCGTACGGGCCGTCCGGGTCGCTGCGCGACTGCTGGAACCACGGGTGCGCGTCCGACGTGTGGTTGAGCACCAGGTCGGTGATCACGCGGATGCCGCGCCGGTGCGCCTCGTTCAGCAGGAACACGAAGTCCTCGACGCTGCCGAACTCCGGCAGCACGGCGCGGAAGTCGCTGATGTCGTACCCGCCATCGCGCAGCGGCGACGCGTAGAACGGCGGCAGCCACAGGCAGTCGATGCCCAGCCACGCCAGGTAGTCCAGCCGGCCGGCCAGGCCGCGCAGGTCGCCGGTGCCGTCGCCGTTCGAGTCGGCGAAGGCGCGCACCAGCACCTCGTAGAACACCGCGCCCTTGAACCACGCCGGGTTGCTCGGCGCCTGCTGCGCCGAGCGGAAATCCTCGGCCTGGGGTTCGACCAGCATCCCGTCGGCCGTCATGGCCTCACCGGTGTGCGGCACGCCCTCGAGCCCGAGCGCCGCGTCGGGGCGAGTCTCCTCCGCCATGTGTTCCACCTCGTCCCTCAAGTCCCGCACTTCCCGCACTTTCCCGCGTTTTCCCGTCTACCCGGCCAGCCGGCGCCGCACCGACACCACGTGGGCCACGGCCCGCCACGGTTCGAGCCGGACGAAGTTGGCCTGCCCCCAGTCCCAGGTGTCCCCGGTGACCTCGTCGTGGGCGATCAGCCGCTCGTGCGCCTCGAACCCGAGCGCGCCGGTGTCGAGCCACAACGTGCCTTCCTGCGGCCCGTACGGGTCGAGCGTCACGACCGTCACCACGGTGTCGCCGGTGGCCGGGTCCTGTTTGGAGTAGGCCAGCAGCGCGTCGTTGTCGATGTGGTGGAAGTGCAGGGTGCGCATCTGCTGCAGCGCGGGGTGCGCGCGGCGGACCGCGTTGAGCTTCGCGATCCACGGCTCCAGCGACCGGCCTTCGGCGAGCGCGCGGCCGAAGTCGCGCGGGCGCAGCTGGTACTTCTCGGAGTCCAGGTACTCCTCGCTGCCGTCGCGGACCGGGGCGTGCTCGAACAGCTCGTAGCCCGAGTAGACGCCCCACGTCGGCGCGATCGTCGCGGCGAGCGCGGCCCGCAGCGCGAACATGCCCGGGCCGCCGCGCTGCAGCGACTCGTGGAGGATGTCCGGGGTGTTGACGAACAGGTTCGGCCGGCCCTCGTTCCAGTGGTCCCGCAGGTCCACGGCGAAGTCGATCAGCTCCTGCTTGCCGGTCCGCCAGGTGAAGTACGTGTAGCTCTGGGTGAAGCCGAGCCGGGCCAGGCCCCACAGCCGCGCCGGGCGGGTGAACGCCTCGGCCAGGAACAGGACGTCCGGGTGGGCGTCCTTCACCGACTGGATCAGCCAGGCCCAGAAGTCCGGCGGCTTGGTGTGCGGGTTGTCGACCCGGAAGACCTTGACCCCGTGCTCGACCCAGACCAGGACGACGCGCAGCATCTCCTCGTAGACGGCCTTGGGGTCGTTGTCGAAGTTGATCGGGTAGATGTCCTGGTACTTCTTCGGCGGGTTCTCCGCGTAGGCGATCGAACCGTCCGGCCGGGTGGTGAAGAACTCGGGGTGCTTGAGCACCCACGGGTGGTCGGGCGCGGCCTGCAGCGCGAAGTCGAGCGCCACCTCCATGCCCAGCTCCGCGGAGCGGGCGACGAAGGCGTCGAAGTCGTCGAAGGTGCCGAGGTCCGGGTGGATGGCGTCGTGCCCGCCCTCGTCGGCGCCGATCGCCCACGGCGAGCCGACGTCGTCCGGGGTGGCGTCGAGGGTGTTGTTGGGGCCCTTGCGGTTCACCCGGCCGATCGGGTGGATCGGCGGCAGGTAGACGACGTCGAAGCCCATCCCGGCGACCCGGTCGAGCGCGGCCGCGGCGGTGGTGAACGTGCCGTGCACGGCCTTGCCCTCGGCGTCGAGGCCGCCGGTGGAGCGCGGGAACAGCTCGTACCAGGAGCCGTAGGCGGCGCGCTTGCGGTCGACCCACAGCTTGAGCGGCTTGCCCTTGGTGATCAGCTCGCGCACCGGGAACTCGTGCATGAGCTGGCGGACCTCCGGCGACAGCGCGGGCCCGACGCGCTCGGCGAGGCTCAGCTCGTCGTTGCGCAGCGCGACGACCGCGCCGGTGAGGAGCGCTTTCTCGGCCCGGCGGTCCGGCCGGCGCGAGACGCGCTCCAGCAGCCGGGCGCCGTTCTCGATGTCGTTGGCCAGGTCCGCGGGCCCCTGCCCGGCGGCGACCTTCACCTCGACGGCGTGTTCCCACGTCGCCCAGGGATCGCTCCAGGCGTCGATCCGGTAGGTCCAGAGCCCGGTGACGTCGGGGACGATCACCGCGGCGAACTCGTCCGGGTGGTCGGGTCCGCGCGGCGCCATCCGCGCCTGGCGCGTCAGGCGGTCGCCGGGACCGCGCCACGCGACGGTGGCCGCGACGGCGTCGTGGCCTTCGCGCCAGACCGTCGCGGTGACGGGAATGTGTTCCCCCACAACGGCTTTGGCCGGATACCGGCCGCAGCTCACGCTGGGGGAGACGTCGTCGATACCGAGCCGGCCGGTCATGGGCAACGCCCCTCGATCTATGGGTGTGGACGCAGGCGTCGTCAGTCTGCCCGACTCGATCACGCACGATCGAGGCAGGGCTCTCTTGTTCAATACCCAGACTCGTTCGAGTGAAACGCTTTCCGCGCAAAGGTTCCCGGCGGATGTCCGGCGGGTTACGGCCGGACGGCGGTGTACCCGGACAGCCGGTTCACGTACCCGGACAGTCGGCTCACTGTCCGACCCGCCAGGTACGCGAGCCGACCGTTCGGGTACGCGTCAGTAGGGTTCGGCCGGGGGTTCGGCCGCCAGGCGCGGGGCGCGCAGCAGGAGCAGGGAACGGGACTGGAGCGTCACCCGGCTCTTGGGCTCCAGCGGACCCGGGTTGCCCGGGCTGCCGTCGCCGGTGCTGGTGTCGAGGGTCGGCTTGAACGTCTCGCCGTACTCGCGGCCCGGCAGGACGACGTCCGTGGGCTCGTCGCCCGCGTGCAGCCACAGCAGCCACGAGTGGTCCGGCACCAGCGCGCCCTCGCGGTTGCGGGCCTGGCTGTTGGAGCCGTCGATCCACATGCCGAGCGTGCGGCGGTCGGCGAACCAGTCGCTCTCGCCGAACTCCTCGCCGTCCGGGCGGAACCAGACCAGGTCCGGCTTGCCGGTCGGCGTGGTCCGGCCTTCGAAGAACTCCGGCTGCCGCAGCGCCGGGCTGCCGGCGCGCAGCCGGACGACGCGGCGGGCGAACGCGAGCATCGTCTCGGCCTCGGTGTCCCCCGGCGTCCAGTCGAACCACGACGTCTCGTCGTCGAGGCAGTAGGCGTTGTTGTTGCCGTGCTGGGTGCGCCAGAACTCGTCGCCCGCGGTGAGCATCGGGGTGCCGGTGGACAGCAGCAGCGTCGCGAACAGGTTCCGCGCCTGCCGGGTGCGCAGCTCGCGGATCTCCGCGTCGCCCGTCTCCCCCTCCGCGCCGTGGTTCCACGAGCGGTTGTCGTTGGTGCCGTCGCGGTTGTCCTCGCCGTTGGCCTCGTTGTGCTTTTCGTTGTAGGACACCAGGTCCCGCAGCGTGAAGCCGTCGTGGGCGGTGATGAAGTTGATCGACTGCCACGGCCGGCGCAGGTTGTGGTCGTACAGATCCGACGAACCGGACAGCCGGTAGGCCAGGTCGCGGACGCCGGTCGCGCCGCGCCAGAAGTCGCGGATCGTGTCGCGGTAGCGGCCGTTCCACTCCGCCCACTGGGCGCCGAAGCCGCCGACGCGGTAGCCCTCGCCGGTCGCGTCCCACGGCTCGGCGATCAGCTTGCAGCGCGAGAGCACCGGGTCGGTGGTGATCGCGGTGAGCAGCGTCGAGGCGGCGTCGAACGCGCCGCCGCGCGGCCGGCCCAGCGTGCTGGCCAGGTCGAACCGGAAGCCGTCGACGCCGAGTTCCTGCGTCCAGTAGCGCAGCGAGTCGGTCACCAGCCGGACCACGGTCGGCGAGCCGGCCTCCAGGGTGTTGCCGCAGCCGGTGATGTCGGCCATGTGGCCGCGGTCGGTGTGCAGGTAGTACACCGGCGCGTTGAGCCCGCGGAAGCTCAGCGTCGGCCCGTCCGGCCCGCCCTCGCAGGTGTGGTTGAACACGACGTCGACGATCACCTCGATGCCGGCCGCGTGCAGCGCCGCCACCATCAGCCGGAACTCCTCGACCTCGTGGCCGGGCTCGCTGGCGTAGGCCGCGTGCGGCGCGAAGAAGCCGAGCGGCGAGTACCCCCAGTAGTTGTGCCGGCCGCCGCGGACCAGGGACGGCTCGTCGAGGAAGGTGTGCACCGGCAGCAGCTCCACCGAGGTGACGCCGAGCCGGGTCAGGTACTCGATGGCCACCGGGTGGGCCAGGCCCAGGTAGGTGCCGCGCAGCGCCTCGGGGATGAACGGGTGCTGCTGGGTGAAGCCCTTGACGTGCAGCTCGTAGATCACCGCCTCCTCGAACGGCACCTCCGGGTGCGCCCCGGTGTCCGGGCCGCCGGGCGAGGTGACGACCGACAGCGGCACGCTACCCAGCGAGTCCACTGTGGACATCGGGCCGCGGTCCGGGTCGCCGGTGAAGCCCTGGGCGGCGGTCAGGTCGGTGAGCTGCCCGGTGATCTGCCGGGCGTACGGGTCCAGCAGCAGCTTGTGCGGGTTGCAGCGCAGGCCGCGGGCCGGGTCGTAGGGCCCGTGGACGCGGTAGCCGTAGCGCTGCCCGGGCGTCACGCCGGGCACCAGGCCGTGCCAGACGCCGAACGTGCGTTCGGTGAGCGCGATCCGCCGCTGCGAGCCGTCGGCGTCGATCAGGCACAGGTCGACGGCGTCCGCGACGGCGGAGGTGATGGCGAACCGGACCCCGCCCGCCTCGGGGTGGGCGCCGAGCGGGAACGGGCGTCCGGCGAGGACGTGGTCGGCGGAGGGTCGGGTAGCCATTCCTGAATCGTCCCAGATCCCGGCCGGGGTGCGCGCGCCCGGCGGTCGAGTGGCCGCCGGGCAACCGCCGTCAGGGTGTCGTTTCGGCCAGGACGAAGGTCTCGGGCGGCAGGTGCGCGGCCCCACCGTCCAAGGTGGCCGGAGCCCAGGCGAGCAGCTCCTTCGTCGCCCCGAGCGGCAGCGTGACCTCGCCCGGGCCGAAGTTGCACGCCAGCCGCAGCCCGCCGCGCCGCAGCACCAGCCACGACCCGTCCGGCGCGGCGTCGATCCGCAGGTCGGGCGTCCACGGGTCGGCCAGCTCGGGCCGCTCGCGGCGCAGCCGGATCAACGCGCGGTAGAGGTCGAGGACCTCCCGGTGCTCCGGCTGGTCCACCTCGGCCCAGTCGAGCCGCGAGCGCTCGACCGTGGCCGGGTCCATCGGGTCGGGGACGTCGGTCTCGCCCCAGCCGTGCCGGGCGAACTCGCGACGACGTCCGGTGCGGACCGCCTCGGCCAGCTCCGGGTCCGGGAAGGAGGCGAAGAACTGCCACGGCGTGCTCGCCGCCCACTCCTCCCCCATGAACACCATCGGCGTGAACGGCGAGCAGAACAGGATGGCCGCGCCGCAGGCCAGCCGGCCCGCCGGCACGGTGGCCGAGAGCCGGTCGCCGGCCGCGCGGTTGCCGATCTGGTCGTGGTCCTGCAGGTAGGCGAGGAAGCGGTGGCCGGGCACGCTCCGGGTGTCCACCGGCCGGCCGTGGGTCCGCTCGCGGAACGACGACCAGGTACCGGCGTGGAAGAAGACGTCGTGGAGCACGCGCTGGAGCGCGTCCGGCGCGGCGAAGTCCGCGTAGTAGCCCTCGTCCTCCCCGGTCAGCCGGACGTGCATCGCGTGGTGGAAGTCGTCCGACCACTGGGCCTGCAGGCCGTAACCACCGCGCTCGCGGGGCGTGACGAGCTTCGGGTCGTTGAGGTCGGACTCGGCGATCAGCGTCAGCGGCCGGTTCAGCGCCGTCGACAGCGTCTCGACCTCGACGGCGAGCTGTTCGAGCAGGTGGACGGCCCGCCGGTCGAGCAGCGCGTGGACGGCGTCCAGGCGCAGCGCGTCCAGGTGGAAGTCGCGGAACCACGCGAGCGCGTTGTCGACGACGTACCGGCGGACCTCGTCCGAACCCGGCCCGTCGAGGTTGAGCCCGGGTCCCCAGTCGTTCTG
This sequence comes from Amycolatopsis sp. WQ 127309, assembly GCF_023023025.1. Taxonomy (NCBI): domain Bacteria; kingdom Bacillati; phylum Actinomycetota; class Actinomycetes; order Pseudonocardiales; family Pseudonocardiaceae; genus Amycolatopsis; species Amycolatopsis sp. WQ 127309. Next base: position 5,555,692 of record NZ_CP095481.1, on the reverse strand, counting down.
GCCGGCGAAGTACGGCCCGAACCGGTCGAGGTAGGCACCGGAGGGCCCGAGGTGGTTGTAGACGACGTCGAGCGCCACGGCGAGGCCGCGCGCGTGCGCCGCGTCGACGAACCGCTTCAGCCCGTCCGGCCCGCCGTAGGGCTCGTGGACCGCGCCCCAGAGGACGCCGTCGTAACCCCAGCCCGCGGTGCCGTCGAAGGAGTTCACCGGCAGCAGCTCGACGTGCGTGATGCCCAGCTCCACCAGGTGGTCGAGCCGGTCGATCGCGGCGTCGAAGGTGCCGCCGGGGGTGAAGGTGCCGATGTGCAGCTCGTAGACGACGCCGCCGGCCAGCTGCCGCCCGTGCCAGGCGTCGTCGGTCCAGTCGAACTCCGCGTGGTCGTAGACGCGGGATTCTTTGTGCACGCCGTGCGGCTGCCACCGCGACCGCGGGTCCGGCAGCGGCTCGTCGGAGTCGTCGATCAGGAAGGCGTAGTTGATGCCCTCGGCTTCGGCGGACCACCAGCCGCCCTCGCCCCGGGTCATCTCGTGCACGTCGGCGTCGACCCGAACGCGGACGCGCTCGGCCGACGGGGCCCACACGGTGAACGTCATGCGTCTCCTCGCACGAGCAGGGCCACCGGGTAGCGGCCGAACAGCGTGGCCACGTCCGGGGTGGCGTCGCGGCCGGTCAGGACGTCGGTCCAGACGCCGTCGGGCAGCGGCAGGACGGTGTCGCGCCAGCCGCCCGCGGCCGCGAGGCCGATCGGCAGCCGCGTCACGGCGACGACCAGGCCGGGGCTGCGGGTGTAGGCCAGCACGTGGTCCGCGGCGACGCCCTCGGCGCGCAGCGGGCGGTAGCCGTGGAACAGCGCGGGGTGCTCCTGACGCAGCTTCAGCGCCTTGTGCGTCACCAGCAGCTTCGCGGCGCCCGAGGCGTCGATCTCCGGCTGCTCGCCGTCGATGACCCGGGCCAGGATCTCGCGGCGGGCCGCGTAGTCGACCGGACGGCGGTTGTCCGGGTCGACCAGCGAGAAGTCCCACAGCTCGGTGCCCTGGTAGACGTCCGGGACGCCCGGCGCGGTCAGCTGCACCAGCTTCTGGCCGAGCGAGTTGCTCCAGCCCGGGCCCTCGATCCGACCGACGAACTCCGCGACGTCGGCGGCCAGTTCGGCGTCGCCCATGACGTCGTCCGGCCAGGCCGCGACGGCCTTCTCGAACTCCTCGTCGTGGTCGGTCCAGCTGGTGCGCAGCTTGGCTTCCTTGGCCGCCTTGTCGAGGTAGTCCCGCAGCCGGGGCGGCTCGATCGGCCAGGTCGACACCAGCGTCTGCCAGGCCAGCAGGTTGAGCGACGGCTCGGCGATCCCCCGGCGCGCGGTCCAGCGGCGGACGGCGTCGGCGAACTCGCCGGGCAGCTCCGCCAGCACCGTCGCGCGGGCCCGGGTGTCCTCGGACCGCTTGGTGTCGTGGGTGGTCAGCGTGGTCATCGCGGCCGGGTGGCCGGCGTCGCGCGCGGCGGCGAGGCGGTGGAACTCCTCGACGTCCAGGCCGAACCGGTCCGGGTTGCCGCCGACCTCGTTGAGCGCGGCGAACCGGGTGTACCGGTAGAAGGTGGTGTCCTCGGTGCCCTTCGCGACGACCATGCCGGACGTCTGCTGGATCCGGGTGGCCAGCTCGCCGTCCGGCTCGGCGCGCACCTGCGTGTCGAGGGCGTCCAGCGCTTCACCCAGGTCGGGCCGGGCTTCCCGGGCCGCGGCGATGGCCGTCGCCCAGTGCTGTTCGCCTTCGGGCAGGTAGGAGCGGTAGACCGGGAACGCCACCATGGTCTCGGCGACGGCTTCCCGGGCGGCCTCGACGTCGCCGAACCGCAGCAGCGCCGCGATCCGCCGGACCTCGGCGACCAGGATCCGGTCGGTGACCAGGCGGCGGGCCTCGGCCTCGACGTCGTGGTAGCCGGTCCGGACGCCGAGCTCGTCCGCCAGCGCGGTGTACGCGGGCTCGGCGGCCGCGTCGACGAAGACCCCGGCGATCTCGCGCAGGGCGTCGTAGCCGGTGGTGCCGTCGACCGGCCAGGTCTGCGGCAGCGGCTCGCCCGGGTGCAGGATCTTCTCCGCGACGATCCACGCGCCGGGCGCGTTCTCCCGCAGCCGCCGGAAGTAGCCACCCGGGTCGGCGAGGCCGTCCGGGTGGTCGACGCGCAGGCCGGTGACGTCGCCGTCGGCGACCCAGCGCAGCACCTCGCCGTGGGTCTCGGCGAACACCACCGGGTCCTCGACGCGGACCGCGGCCAGGTTCGTGATGTCGAAGAACCGGCGGTAGGTCAGCTCCGCGTTGCCCCGCCGCCAGCCCACGAGCCGGTAGTGCTGGCGTTCGTGCACCTCCTGCGGCGTGCCGTCGCCGGTGCCGGGCGCGATCGGGAACCGGTGGTCGTAGTAGCCGAGCTCGTCGCCTTCGACGGTCAGCTCGCCGACGGCGTCCTCGTCGCCCAGCGCCGGCAGCAGGATCGGGCCGCGGTCCCAGTCGACGTCGAAGAAGGCGGCGTGCGCCGAGTCGCGGCCGTGCGTGAGCACGTCCCACCACCAGCGGTTCACCTTCGGCGTCTCCACCGACATGTGGTTCGGCACGATGTCGACGACCAGGCCGAGCCCGGCCTCCCGGAGCCGCTTGGACAGCTCCTGGCGGGCTTCCTCGCCGCCCAGCTCGGGCCGCGCCCTGGTCGGGTCGACGACGTCGTAACCGTGGGTCGAGCCCGGCGTCGCGTCGAGCACCGGCGACGCGTAGAGCGCGCCGATGCCCAGGTCGCGCAGGTAACCGGTCAGCTCGGCGGCGTCGGCGAAGGTGAACTCCGGGCGCAGCTGCACCCGGTAGGTCGACTCCGGAACCGTCATTCCGTCTCCGTCCGCTGCAGCACGATCAGGGACCGGGCGGGCAGCGTCAGCTTGCCGCCGCCCTCGATGGGCTCCGCGTCCGTGGGCTCGACCTCGCCGGTCGCGGAGTCGACGACGATCGTCCACGCCTCGCCGTAGCCGTTGCCCGGCAGCGTCGCGTCGATGTCCTCGTGGTGCGCGTTGAAGGCGAGCAGGAACGAGTCGTCCTCCACCGCCATGCCGCGCGGGTCGAGGTCGGGGATGGCCTTGCCGTTGAGGAAGACCACGACGGCCTTGCCGAAGCCGTCGTCCCAGTTCTGCTCGGTCATCTCCTCGCCGGTCGGGGTGAACCAGGCGATGTCGCCGAGCTTGTCGCCCTTGCCGACCGGGCCGCCCTGGAAGAAGCGGCGGCGGCGGAACACCGGGTGCCGGTGCCGGAACGCCGTCAGCCCGCCGGTGAACTGCACCAGGCCGGCGTTCTGCTTGGCCAGCTCCCAGTCCATCCAGGCGAGCTCGGAGTCCTGGCAGTAGACGTTGTTGTTGCCCTGCTGGGTGCGGCCGATCTCGTCGCCGTGCAGGATCATCGGCACGCCCTGCGACAGGATCACCGTGGCGAGCATGTTGCGCTGCTGGCGGATGCGCAGCTCGTTCACCTCGGGATCGTCGGTCTCACCCTCGACACCGCAGTTCCACGAGCGGTTGTCGTCGGCGCCGTCGCGGCCGTCCTCGCCGTTGGCCTCGTTGTGCTTGTCGTTGTAGGACACCAGGTCCCGCAGCGTGAAGCCGTCGTGCGCGGTGACGAAGTTGATCGAGGCGAACGGGCGGCGGCCGTCGTCCTGGTAGAGGTCCGACGAGCCGGTGATCCGCGACGCGAACTCGCCCAGCGTCGAGGGCTCGCCGCGCCAGAAGTCGCGGACGGTGTCGCGGTACTGCCCGTTCCACTCCGTCCACAAGGGAGGGAAGTTGCCGACCTGGTAACCACCGGGGCCGACGTCCCACGGCTCGGCGATGAGCTTGACCTGGCTCACGATCGGGTCCTGCTGCACGAGGTCGAAGAACGTGGACAGCCGGTCGACGTCGTAGAACTCCCGCGCCAGCGCCGAGGCGAGGTCGAAGCGGAAGCCGTCGACGTGCATCTCGGTCACCCAGTACCGCAGCGAGTCCATGATCAGCTGCAGCGTGTGCGGGTTGCGCACGTTCATCGAGTTGCCGGTGCCCGTGTAGTCCATGTAGTACTCGGGCGTCCCCTCGACCACGCGGTAGTAGGCCTCGTTGTCGATGCCGCGCATCGACAGGGTCGGCCCGAGGTGGTTGCCCTCCGCGGTGTGGTTGTAGACCACGTCGAGGATCACTTCGATGCCGGCCTCGTGGAAGGCCTTGACCATGCCCTTGAACTCCTGGACCTGGCCGCCCTCGCCGGGCATCGCCGCGTACGCGTCGTGCGGCGCGAAGAACCCGATCGTGTTGTAACCCCAGTAGTTCGTGAGGCCCTTCTCCTCCAGGCCGTGGTCGGAGACGAACTGGTGCACCGGCAGCAGCTCCACGGCGGTGACGCCGATCTTCTGCAGGTGCTCGACCACGGCGGGGTGGGCCATCCCGGCGTACGTGCCGCGCAGCGCTTCCGGCACGAACGGGTGATTCACCGTCATGCCCTTGACGTGCGCCTCGTAGATGACCGTCTCGTTGTAGGGCCGCCGCGGCTGGCGGTCGTTGCCCCAGTCGAAGAACGGGTTCGCCACCAGCGAGTACGGCACGCGCCCCGCCGAGTCGGCGTCGTTGCGCTCCTCCGGGTTGTCGAACTGGTAGCCGAACAGTGATTCGTCCCACTTCACGCCGTGCGAGACGGCCTTCGCGTAGGGGTCGATCAGGAGCTTGTTCGGGTTGCAGCGCAGGCCGCGGCTCGGGTCGTGCGGTCCGTGCACGCGGAAGCCGTAGCGCTGGCCGGGGCCGACGTTGAGCAGGTAACCGTGGTGGACGAAGCCGTCGACCTCTTCGAGCGCGTGCCGCGACTCGTTGCCTTCGCCGTCGAACAGGCACAGCTCGACCTGCTCGGCCACTTCGGAGAACAGGGCGAAGTTCGTCCCGACTCCGTCGTAGGTGGCGCCGAGCGGGTAGGGCGTTCCGGGCCAGGGCCGCACTGGTGTCTCCTCGAGCTTCGGGTGGTACCGGGGCGTCCGCACTCGCGGACGCTCATCACAGGGGGTCGTGCGCTGCCGTATACCCGTTATCCGGGCAACGGACGCGCCGCGGCCAGCGGCGCCACCGCGGCGCGCACTCCCCTCGCGGTGAAGAAGCCGTCGACGCTGACGGGAAGGGGAATCCGCCAGTTAGGGTACTGGTCGATGGTTCCCGGCAGATTCGGCTGCCGCACCTGGCCCGCGACGTCGGCCGGCGAGGTCAGCACCAGGCGGGACGCGGCCGAGGCCAGCAGCGTGTGCAGCGCGACGACCGGGTCGTCGTCCGGGATCCCTTCCCGGGCAAGGAGTTCCCACAGGGCTTGACGTTCCTCCGCGGCGGCCGCGCGTTCGGCCTCGACGCCGCGGTCCAGCAGCCCCAGCTCGGCGCGGACCCGGACGTGCTCGGCGGCCAGCCAGCCGGCCACCGTGGGCAGGTCGTGCGTGGAGATGCTGGCCATCGCGTCCGGGTCCCACTCCGCGGGCGGGGTGAACGGCTTGCCCGGCTCGTCCCAGTCGCGCTGGAACCACAGCACGGCCGAGCTGAGCATGCCGCGCTCGTGCAGCGTCTCGGTGACGACGTCCTCGACCGTGCCGAGGTCCTCCCCCACGACCACCGCGCCGGCGCGGTGCGCTTCGAGCGCCAGGACGCCGACCATCGCCTCGGCGTCGTAGTGCACGTACGTGCCGCGGTGCGCGGGCTCACCCGGCGGGATCCACCACAGCCGCCAGAGCCCGGCGATGTGGTCGACGCGGATGCCGTCGGCGTAGCGCAGCACGCCCCGGATGACGTCCCGCAGCGGCGCGTACCCGGCCTCGGCGAGCTTGTCCGGCCGCCACGGCGGCAGGTTCCAGTCCTGGCCCTGCTGGTTGAAGGCGTCCGGCGGCGCGCCGACCCGCACGTCGGCGGCGAAGACGTCGCGCCCGGCCCAGGTGTCGGCCCCGCCGGGGTGCACGCCGACCGGCAGGTCGTGCACGATCCCGACGGTCATCCCGGCGTCACGCGCGGCGCGGCGGGCCTCGGCCAGCTGCTCGCGGCAGAGGTGCTGGAGCCAGACGTAGAAGCCGACGCGATCCTTCAGCTCTTCGCGCGCTTCGGCGACTTCGGGGCCGGCCGGGTCGCGCAGCGGCTCGGGCCAGTCCCGCCAGTCGGCGCCGTGCTGCTCGGCGAGAGCGCAGAAGACGGCGAAGCCGCGGAGGTCGTCGTCCTCGGGCAGGTCTTCGACGCGGTGCGGCCAGAGCAGCTCGAGCGCGGCGCGCTTGGCCGTCCAGACGGCGTCGTAGTCGATCAGCTCGCCGTCGCGGTCCGGGGCCAGCGAGCGGACGGCCTCCTGCGTCGCGTCGTCGGCCCGCTCGAAGGTCTCGGTGGCGGTGACGCGCAGGTAGACGGGGTTGGCGAACCGGCGGCTCGCCGGCGAGTAGGGCGAGCGCTCCACGGGGTGGGCGGGGCTGAAGGCCTGGACCGGGTTGACCAGCAGCACGCCCGCGTCGAGCTCGGCGGCGGAGCGGGCCGCGAACGTCGCGAGGTCGGCGTAGTCGCCGATGCCCCAGGAGCCGGCCGAGTGCAGGGAGTAGAGCTGCAGCATCCAGCCCCAGGCGGGGTGGACGGCGGGCAGCTTCGCCGGGACGACGGCGAGCACGACGTCCTGCCCGTCGGTGACCACGCGGTGCCAGCCCAGCGGCAGGTCCGCCGGCAGCTCGCCCCGCACCCGCCGGCGGGTGCCGTCCTCGAGCACGACCTCGGCGTCCGTGCCGAGCGCCCGGGTGACGCCCTCCCGGACGACGATGGTCGGCGGCAGCGCGCCCGCCGGCCGGGCATCGCGCACGGCGGCCAGTGCGGCGCCGATCGCGTCCGCGCCGGTCGCGTCGACCCCGAACTGCCGCAGCACGGCGACGACGACGTCGTCGTCCACCTCGACCCACACCTGGTCCGAGTTCTCGTACCGGGTGGCGATGCCGTGGGCGTCGGCGAGCTCGTGCAGGGGGCTGCGGGCGGGGCGGTCTTCGGGGGGCGTCTCGGGGGGCACTGGCACAGCATTCCGGTGCCCGGCCGTTCGCGCCATCCGCACCCGCCGACATCACTCGGCACCGGCGGCGGTTGCTTCCTGCCGATCTGCGAAAAGGCTCGTGACCTTCTAACTTCTCTTCATGGGTGTGCGGAGAACGTTGAACGTGGACGAGGTCCTGAAGCGCCAGGACTCGGGTGAGCTCAAACGGCGGCTGCGCGGCCGCGACCTGATCGGGTTCGGCATCGGGATCATCATCGGGACCGGCATCTTCACCCTCGCGGGCGTCGAGGCGAAGACGCACGCCGGGCCGGCGGTGACGCTCTCGTTCGTGCTCGGCGCCGCCGTCGCCGGGCTGGCGGCGCTCTGCTACGCCGAGCTCGCGTCGAGCGTCCCGACGGCGGGAAGCGCCTACACGTACGCCTTCGCCACGCTCGGCGAGATCTTCGCCTGGATCATCGGCTGGGACCTGCTGCTCGAGTTCGCGCTCGGCGCCGCCGTGGTCGCCCGCGGCTGGTCCGGCTACCTGGCGAACCTGCTCGGGCTGTCGCCGGACTGGTTCGGCGAGGACGCGAAGGTCAACGTCGGCGCCGTCGCCATCATCGCCGTGCTGACCGTGGTCGCCGTGCTGGGGATCAAGGAGTCGGCCTGGCTGACTAACCTCCTGGTGTGCGTGAAGGTCGCCGTCTGCGTCCTGGTCCTCGCCGTGGGCCTGTTCTTCGTCAAGGGCTCGAACCTGACGCCGTTCATCCCGACGGCGAAGCCGCCCGAGGGCGGGTCGAGCGTGCTGGAGCAGCCGATCGTGCAGGCGGCGCTCGGCCTGGAGCAGTCCGTGTACGGCATCGCCGGCATGATCACCGCCGCCGCCGTGGTCTTCTTCGCCTACACCGGCTTCGAAGCGCTCGCGAACCTCGGCGAGGAGACGCTGAACCCGAAGAAGGACCTGCGGGTCGGCATCCTCGGCGCGCTGGCCGTCTGCGCGGTGCTCTACATCGGCGTCTCGATCGTCCTCACCGGGATGATCCCCTTCACCGACATCGACACGGGCGCGCCGCTGGCCGACGCGTTCGACAAGGTCGGCCAGCACTGGGTCGGCGCGCTCATCTCGCTCGGCGCGGTGACCGGCCTGACGTCGGTGATGATGGTGGAGCTGGTCACGATCGGCCGGATCGGCTTCGCGATGGGCCGCGACGGCCTGCTGCCCAAGAAGCTCGGCACCGCGCACCCGAAGTGGGGCACCCCGCACCGGATGACCATCGGCGGGGCGGTGCTGATCGCCGTGCTGGCCGCGTTCATCCCGATCTCCGAGCTGGCCGACATGGTGAGCATCGGCGCGCTGTCGGCGATGATCATCGTCGCGGTGGCCGTCCCGGTGCTGCGCCGCCGGCGACCCGACCTGGACCGGCCGTTCACCGTGCCGTTCTCGCCGGTGATCCCGATCGTCGCGGCGGCGGCGTGCTTCTACCTGATGCTGAACCTGAACGTGCTGACGTGGATCCGGTTCGCGGTCTGGCTGGCGCTCGGGCTGGTCATCTACTTCACCTACGGCCGCCGCCACTCCCGCTTCGCGCCCGGGAACGCCGACCGTGATCCCGACGTCAATCCCACGAAGACGGAGTGAGGCCCGCGGCGCGGACCGCCTCGCGGGCCACCGCGGCGCGGTCCGCGTCGACGACCACCAGTACCCCCAGCCCGGCCAGCGCCGCCGTGAGCCATTCGAGCGGCTGGTCGTGGATCCCGTTGTCCCCCAAGGATGGGTAAGTGTCCACAACGGACACCAGGGTTCCTTCGGCACCGATCCGGACACCCGCCAGGAGCACGAAGTGGCCACCCGGCGGCCGCCACCGCGACGTCCACAGTGGCGGGACGCCGGTGTCGAGGTAGTCGAGCAGCGCGCGTTCGGGGGTGTCGTCGGCGCCGAGCTCCGCACCGTCGATCCGGGCGATCACCGCGACGCGCGACAGGTCCCACAGCCCGGCCAGCAGAGCGAACAGCGACTCGGTGGTCCACTCCCCCGCCGCCGGCACCGCGGTCAGCGCACCGCCGGACAACGCCCCCACGGCCGTCGCCAGCGCGGACACCCGCGTACCCGCAGCGAGCGGATCGCCGACGACTCTCGGCGGCAACCGGAAGCCGGTCCGCCCCGGCTCGCCCGGAGGACGCACCGCCGGCCCGCGAACGGTCCCCGCGGCCGCCGCGACGGCGTCCTGGTCGAGCACGTCCACCCCGGCCGCCCGCAGCGCCGCGAGACCGCAGAACGCCGCGGCCAGCCCGTCCTTCTGCGGCAGCTCCGCCTGGGCGACCGCGGCCAGCCGGGCCCCGCCCGGCAGCCACCGCACCCCGGACAGGTCGAGCTGCCCGCCGTCGATCCCCGAAGACATCGATCCCCTCAGTAGCCTCCTGCCGCCGGACACGAGTATCCCCGGTCAGCGCCGATGACGGCCAGCACGATCCGGCGCCCATCGGCGGAGCTGCCGGCCGAGCGGCCCGCAACGTCGGCCTGATCAGCTCAGCCGGGCTGCTCGGCGACCAGCCAGCACAGGCAGAACGGGTGCCCGGCCGGGTCGGCGTACACCTGGTAGTCGTCTCCGGACGGGTTTCCGGCGGCCGGCTTCAGCACCGTCGCGCCGAGGGCCGTGACCTGCTCGTGCGCCTCGGGGAAGTCCTCGACCCACAGGTCGAGGTGCACCTGCTGCTTCGCCGGGCCGTCCGGCCACTGCGGCGGCGTGTGATCGGGGGCGAGCTGCACGCCGACCCGCGGGGCGCCGGCCACCAGCACCATGTGCCAGTCGCCGTCCTCGTCCACCTCGCCGTCGAGCACGCCCGCCCAGAACCGGCTCTCGGCCGCGAGGTCCGCCGCGTCGAACGTGACCACCTGGTGCTTGATTCGCATGGCCGGGAACCTAGCCCGGCGGCTCCGGGGACGGCCGGGAAGGGGCCTCACGTCGCCGCAGGGCCACGCCGGCCACCACCGCCAGGGTCCCCAGTGCCTCCGGCAGGGTCGGCACCTGGTGCAGCAGCAGGAAGCCCGTCACGCCCGCCGTCACCGGGAGCAGGGCCAGCAGCACCGCGAACCGGGCCTGGCCCAGGCGGCGCAGGACCACCTGGTCGAGCGCGTACGGCACCACCGTCGACAGCACGCCCACGCCGATGCCCAGCAGGAGCATGCGTGGCGAAGACCACACTTCTCCCGTGCCGAACGCCAGGGGCGAGAGCACGACCGTCGCCGCGGCGAAGCCGATCGCGAGGCTGTCGATGCCGTCGCCGTCGGTCGCCACCCGCTTGCCGATCAGGATGTAGCCCGCCCACGCGGCCGCCGCGGCCAGGGCGAACAGCACGCCCAGGGCACTGCCGGACAGCCGGACGTCGGCGATCGCCACCACCCCGGCGACCACCAGCAGCAGGGCCAGCACGTCGCGCCGGGTGCGGGAGCCCGCGGCGGCCACCACCACGGGCCCGGCGAACTCCAGCGCGACGACCGTGCCCAGCGGGAGCCGGGCGATCGCCTCGTAGAACAGCACGTTCATGCCCGCGGTCACGATCCCGAAGACGCACGCCAGCAGCAGCCGCCGGCCCCGCCAGGCCGCGCGCGGCGGCCGCCGCCAGGCCAGCAGCACCACCGCCGCGCCCAGGCACCGCAGCCAGGCCACCCCGGCCGGCGTCGCGTGGCCGAAAAGATCGACCGCGATGGCCGCTCCGGCGTACATGGAAATTCCGCTGAGAACGAACAACAGCGGGGCGGGTACCGCGGAAACCTTCCGGACCGGCGTCAAGGAACTCACGACTCCATGGTGCCTGACCACGGAAAATGTGACTCTCCGGGTAATCCACTCCTGCATTGCGGGATCCCGCTACGACATCCGGGGTAAATCGACGTGACTCGGGTCCCACCGGCGCGGGAACACTTGCGGGCCGCGAAACGTCTGGAAGAGTGGAAGCACGAACACCGCGGAGCCGGAGACGATCGCCGTAGCCGACATCAGTCCGAAGTGGGCGTAGCTGGATCGATGGCACCGGGCAACCGGTGCCGGGACGGAGGGAGACCCCCATGACAACGCCGACGCTCACCCGCCCCGAACTGACCGCCCTCGACCGCTGTGACCGGTGCGGGGCCGCAGCTCAGGTACGCGCCGTCCTCAAGGGCGGCGAGCTTCTCTTCTGCGGGCACCACGCCCGCGAGCACGAGGCCAAGCTCAAGGAACTGTCCGCCGACATCCAGCGGTAACGACCTAGACACACGCGAAGGCGGTCAGTGCGCACAGGCACTGGCCGCCTTCGTATTTCTCCAACCGGCACAGTCGACCGGCACAACTGCAAGTTGCCGATTGCCGCGCCGGAAATCACGGACAGGCCTCGGAATGCCGTGATTCCGGACACGAAACCGGACAAGAAGTCAGACAGAATCCAGCACGACTTCGAACGCGACTTCGGCGGCGCCCAAGAGCTTCACGTCGGCGCCCAGTGCCGAGCTGATGATCCGCGTGCCGCCGACCGCCCGGCTCACCAGGCTGCGCCGGCGCACCTCCGCGCCGACGTGCCGCAGGACCGCCTCCGGCAGCACCGTCAGCAGGTCGCCGAGGATCACCAGCTGCGGCCCGAGCAGGTTGACGACGTTGATCAGCCCGAGGGTCAGCCACTCGGCGAACTCCGCGAGCCGCGTCATCGCCGCTTCGGAGTCCCGGCCGAGCTCGCGCAGCTCGAACAGGATCGCGCCGCGCGGGGTGTCTTCGGCCAGCCCGAGCGCCCGGCACAACGCGGCCTCGCCGACCTCGGTCTCCCAGCAGCCGCTGCTGCCGCAGTAGCAGGGGCGCCCGCCGGGCCGGATCACCATGTGCCCGATCTCGCCGACGTAGCCCGCGCCGCCCCGCAGGGCCGCGCCTTCGGCGATGACGCCGCCGCCGACCCCGACGTCCGCCGAGATGTACACCATGTCGGAGGACCCGCGGGCCGCTCCGCGCAGGTGTTCGGCGACCGCGCCGAGCTCGGCGTCGTTGCCAACCAGGATCGGGATCTGCAGGACACCGCCCAGCCGCTCGCCGAGCGCGACGTCGGTCCAGCGCAGGTTGGGTGCCTCGTGCACGTACCCGTCCGCGCGCCGGACGACGCCCGGGACCGACACCCCGACCGCCACCGGGCTCACGTCGAGGTCGCCGGCCAGGACGGTCGCCGACTCGATGACGTGGGTGATGACCTCTTCGGGCCGGTTCATCCGGCCCCGCAGGTTCCAGCTGTTGCGGCCCAGGATCTGGCCGCCCAGCCCCACGAGCGCGATCGCGACGTGCTCGACCTGCAGGTCGACCGCGAGCACGACCGCCGCGTGCGGCTGGGGCAGGACCAGGAGCGAGGGGCGGCCCGCCCCTCGTCCCGGCCTCGGCACCTTCTCCTCGACGACACCGGCTTCCGCCAGCCCGTCGACGAGGGTCTTGATCGTGCTCCGGTTGAGCCCCAGCTCGGCGGCCAGGGTCGCCCGGGTGCTCGGCCCGCCGACGTGCAGCAGGCGGAGCAGGGTCGTGCGGTTGTGCCGGCGCACCTCGTCCGGTCGCGCGACGGGTGAGCTGGACACGGGCTTGATCATCCCATGCTGGTTCAGCGCGTCGACGCAGCCGCGCGGCGCCGCGACAGCGCGTCGACCGTGGCGGCGAGCAGGAGGACCAGGCCGGTGATGATGTTGACCACCGCGGCCGGCTGCTTGAGCAGGCCCAGGCCGTTGATGACCACCGCGATGACCAGGCCACCGACGACGGCGTCGGCCACCCGGCCCTTGCCGCCGAACAGCGACGTGCCGCCGATGACGGCCGCACCGACCGAGTACAGCAGCGTGTTGAGGCCACCGGACTGCGGGCTGACCGAACCGACCTTCGACGCGGCGACGATGCCGCCGATGGCCGCGATCGCCGAGCCGATGACGAACACGCTCGCCCGGATCTTCGGCACGTCGATACCGGCGCGACGGGCGGCTTCCTTGTTGCCGCCGACCGCGTACACGTACCGGCCGTACTTGGTCTTGTTGAGCACGTAGGTCCCGGCCACCAGCAGCACCAGCATGATCGGGATGACGTACGGGACGCCCTCGATCGTGACGACGGCCTTGTTCGGCGAGCGGTTGATCGTCAGCAGCCAGGTGCCCACCGCCGACAGCACGACGAGCGCGCCGACCTTGACCAGCACCAGCGCCGTCGGCTGCACGACCAGGCCGCGCTGGAGCCGCTTGAAGTGGCTGATCAGCGTGATCACGGCGAACCCGCCCGCGGCGACGAGGAAGAAGATCCAGCTGCCGAGGATGTTCAGGTTGCCGTTGGCGATCTTGTACAGGGTGTCCGAGTTGGTGATGCCGATCGTGCCGCCTTCACCGATGAACTGCAGCAGGACGCCCTGCCACACGATGAACAACGCCAGCGTCACGACGAAGGACGGCATGCCGATCTTCGAGACGAGGAAGCCGGTGATGCAGCCGATCGCGGTGCCGACGCAGATGGCCAGCAGGATCTCGAGCCAGGCGTTGGCCGGGACGCCGACCGCGACGAGCAGCAAGCCGATCAGCGACAGCACGGCGCCGGCCCAGATCCGCTGGTAGGCCGACAGCAGCATGGCCACGGCGAGGACCGCGATGAACGTGATGAACACGCCGGAGCCCAAGGTGCCCAGCAGGTTTCCGGCGTGCACGTAGTGCAGCGCCATCACCGACGCGGCGGTGCCGGAGGCCACACCGGCGGCGAGGTCGATCTCGCCGAGCAGCAGGACGAAGACGATGCCCATCGCGATGATGATCACGCCCGCGCCCTGCGGGAACACGTTGGCGATGTTGGACAGGGTGAAGAAGTTGTCCGACAGCGCGCTGAACAGGATGACCAGCACGAGCAGGCCGAACAGCGACGGCAGCGAGCCGAGCTCACCGGCCCGGATGCGGGCGAAGTAGTCGCGAAGCGCTTCACCGGTTGACATCGATGTCGTGTCGATGCCGAAGTCGGTGATCGCCGCGGTGGGGTTCTGGGTCTGCGCGAGCGCGTCGGCGGGTGAGCCGACTTCGTGCTTGGCAGGGGTTTCAGTCATGTCCGGTTCTTTCTTCCCGCTCACAGGACCACGGCTTCGGGCCGGGCCAGGCCGAGGTCACCGGAGCGACCCGCGGTGATCAGTTCCACGATCTGGCCGTGGCTGACGTCCTTCGTGTGCACCTCGGCGACGAGGCGGCCGAGGTACAGCACCGAGATGCGGTCGGCGACCTCGAACACGTCGGCCATGTTGTGGCTGATCAGCACCACGCCGAGGCCCTGCTCGGCCAGCCGGCGGACCAGGTCCAGCACCTGCCGGGTCTGCGCGACGCCGAGCGCGGCGGTCGGCTCGTCCAGCACGACGACCTTGCTGTTCCACAGCACCGACTTCGCGATGGCCACGGTCTGGCGCTGACCACCGGACAGCGAGGAGACCGGCGTCCGGACCGACTTCACGGTCCGCACCGACAGGGAGGCCAGCGTCTCGCGAGCGGCTTTCTCCATGCTGGCTTCGTCCAGCTTCCAGCTGTTCCCGCGCTCACGGCCGAGGAACATGTTCTGGACGATGTCGAGGTTGTCCGCGAGCGCCAGGTCCTGGTAGACGACCTCGATGCCGAGGTCGGCCGCGTCCTTGGGCCCGCGGATGTGGGCGTCCTGCCCGTTGAACCGCACGGCCCCCGAGTCGTACGGGTGGATACCGGCGATGCACTTGACGAGGGTCGACTTGCCGGCGCCGTTGTCGCCGACCAGGGCGGTCACTTCGCCCGCACGCACGTCGAAGTCCACGTCGTGGAGGACGTGGACGGGGCCGAAGCTCTTGTTCAGGCCCTTGATCTCGAGGATGGGCTCACTCATGGATGGCATTTCTCCGAATTTCTTATGCCCTGTGCCGCCGCTCCGCCGATCGGCAAGCGAGGAGTGGGGACCGGGCCGGGGCGCGCCGTCGGGGTGCGCGTCCCGGCCCGGCTGTTCATGGGTACTGCGCCGTTGGGTACCGATCCGACCACAGCCACGGCCGAATCGACCGTAGCAACGGTTACGTGCCGCTCAGGGGCGGCCTACTTTTGGCCGGATCGGTACCGCGAGCGGCTCAGGAGATGCCGAGCGAGGTGCACTTGGCGGCGAGGTCGCCACCGCAGATCTCGCTGGCCTTGACGTAGCCCTGGGTCACGACGGTCTTGATGTCCTTCTCCAGGATCAGGGTCGGCGTGAGCAGCACGGACTTGATGTCGCGGTTGTTCTTCGGGTCGTGGAGCTTGCCCGTCGCGATCGCGTCCGCACCGGCGGTGTCACCCTTGGCCAGGGCGGCGGCCAGCTTGGCGGTGGCCTCGGCCTCTTCCTTGATCGGCTTGAAGATGGTCAGGTACTGGTCGCCGCGCATGATGGCCATGAGGCCGTCCGCGGTGGCGTCCTGGCCCGTGACCGGGACCTTGCCGTTGAGGCCGTTCTTCTTGAGGATCGTGATGACCGCGCCGGCCAGGCCGTCGTTCGCCGCCACGACGCCGTCGACCTTGCCGCCGTTGCCCTGCAGGATCTGCTCGAAGGTCGTGCCGCCGAGCTGGTTGTCCCAGTCGTTGATCGGCTGCTTCTGGACCAGCTTCAGCGCACCACTGGTGAACAGCGGCTTGAGGACGGAGTCCTGGCCGGCCGTGAACAGCGTCGCGTTGTTGTCGGTCGGGGCACCCTCGATCTGGATGACCTGCGCGCCCGGGGTGGCCTTCAGCTTGTCCGCGAGGCCCTGGCCCTGCAGCTGGCCGACCTTCTCGTTGTCGAACGAGACGTAGTAGTCGGCGGAACCGCCGAGGCTCGGCCGGTCGTAGTCGATGACCGGGATGCCGGCGCCCTTCGCCTTCGCCTCGACGGCGGCACCGACGGCCGGGTCGGACGGGGCGATGATCAGGGCCTTGACACCGGAGCTGATGAAGCCGTCGGCCAGGGTGGAGAACTTCTGGGCGTCACCCTGGGCGTTCTGGATGTCGGCTTCGAAGCCCTGCGCCGTGAGAGCGGCCTGCAGCATCGGCTTGTCGAAGGCTTCCCAGCGGGCCGAGGTGGCGGTCTCCGGCAGGATGACACCGACCTTGCCGCTGGCGCCGCCCGCGGCGGCCGGAGCGGACGACGAGGCGGAGCTGCTCCCCGCGCCCCCGCTGTCCGAACTGTTTGCACCACACGCGGAGAGCACCAAGCCGGTGCTCACCGTGGCGGCGAGGAGGGTAAGGGTTCTGCTGCGCATCCTCGTTCCTTCCGGATCCAAGCATTGTGTCGATTCGGCCCGCGACTGCTGTCCCGGGCCTTGCGGGGCGGTGATCCGGAGGAGCCCCCGGCGCACCGACGCGCATATGTTGTGGGCGACAACATATGCCGCTGAGCGGCTGCGGGGAAGATAGCTGGATCGATTAAATGACACCAATTGGACACGGTTCGGCAACACAGGCTGACCGTCGCCCGGAAAGAGTAGATCCGCTGACGATGTGATCGCCACTACTCACCGTGTGTTACATCCAGGTTTCTTGACGGCGTGAAGGTGGCCCCGCCGCCTAAGTCCCGGACACCGAGCGTGGGCGCCGGCGAAGCCGTGGTGATCCCACCGACCCCTCCCGTTCCTGGTCGCCGACTTGCGAAACCTTTCGCCCGGACTGCCCGAAGTGTCGTCCGCCCGGGAACGGACGGGCAGGCCGGCGGTGACAGCCGGGCACACAGCGTCACAGGAACCGACCGGGCACCCCGAGAACGGACGGTGACGACGAACTTCAGCCTCTCGGGCGACACGGGAGGGTCGGAGGCGGCTCACGATGGAGTGACGGGGTGGTCCGGGACTGGCTGCGGCCGGGGGCCGATCGGCTGACCTGCGACAAGGGTGACGAGGACAGTTGGCGGGCTCCACGACCGGGGCCGGCTACGGCGGCGAAAGCAGTGGGCGAACGTGCGACCGGGCCGGCAAGGGCAGCGGGCAGACCCGGGACCGGGGCGGCGGAGCGGCGAGGCGGCCGAGGGACCCCCGCGGCACGACGAGGGGCCACTGGCGGCTCTCGCGACTGCGACGGCGAGGGCGGCGGACAGGCCGGCGGCGGCTCGACTGGCCGGGACGGGAGCGGGGCCGCTGCGGCCGGGACCGATCGGCTGACTGTGGCAAGGGGGCGACGAGGGCCACCGGTAAGCCCACGACCGGGGCGATGGAGGGCAGCGGGCGGAAAGACGGCCGGGCAGGCGAGAGCGGTGAGCAAACCGGCGGCGATTCGACTGGCTAGGGCGGGAGCCCCTGGGGGCGCCGCGGCGGCGGCGAGGGTAGCGGGCAGGCCGCGCCGGGGTCACATGATCAGCCGGACCCACACCTGGCCGCCTCGCGACCGTGCTCGGCTTTGAACCGGCCACCAGGACCAGCCCGACCGCACGCCCGCCCCGGCCGTCGGGCCGGACCCACCGGACCCCCAACGTGGCCACCAGAACCAGACCTCAGCACCGAGGCGTCACCAGGAGCGGAGGGTGACTATCCGTTCTTCCAGCTGTTCCATCGTCGCCATCGCGGTCGGCGGGCCGCCGCAGACTCGGCGTAGCTCGTTGTGGATCGCGCCGTGGGGCTTCTTCGTGCGGTGGTGGTACATGCCCACCAGGGCGTTCAGCTCCTTGCGCAACGTGCCCAGCCGCTCGCTCACCGAGGCCGAGCGGGCCGGCGCCGGGGCCTGCTCCTCGGCCTTCGGCTTGCGGCGCTTCTCGTCCGCGACCTGCTCTTCCTGCCGCTTGCGCAGCAGTGCGCGGACCTGGTCCGGCTCCAGCAAGCCCGGCAGGCCGAGGTACTCCTGCTCCTCGTCGGAGCCCGAGAAGACCGCCGTGCCGAAGGAGTTGCCGTCGTAGATGACCTGGTCCAGCTCGGCCGAGGCGCCCAGCGAGGTGAACGCCTTCTCCTCCTCGCCCGGCTCGTCCTCGGTGCGGTTGGCCTGGGCGAGCAGCTCGTCCTCCCAGCCCTCCTGCTCGCGGTGGGGCTTGCCCAGCACGTGGTCGCGCTGCGCCTCCAGCTCGCTCGCCAGCTCCAGCAGCACCGGCACCGACGGCAGGAAGACGCTCGCCGTCTCACCCTTCTTCCGGGCTCGCACGTACCGGCCGATCGCCTGGGCGAAGAACAGCGGGGTCGACGCGCTCGTGGCGTACACGCCGACGGCCAGCCGCGGGACGTCGACGCCTTCCGACACCATCCGGACGGCCACGATCCAGCGCTCGTTCGTCTCGGAGAACTCCTTGATCCGGCCCGAGGCCTTCGGATCGTCGGAGAGCACCAGCGTCGGCGTCTGGCCCGAGAGCCGCTCCAGGATCTTCGCGTACGCGCGCGCCGACTCCTGGTCGGTGGCGATGACCAGGCCGCCGGCGTCCGGCACGCTCTGGCGCACCTGCGACAACCGCGTGTCGGCGGCGTGCAGCACCGCCGGCATCCACTCGCCCGCCGGGTCGAGGGCCGTGCGCCACGCGCGGGCGTTCTGCTCCGCGGTCAGCGGCTCGCCGAGCCGCGCGGTGAACTCCTCCCCCGCACTGGTGCGCCACGAGGCTTCACCCGAATAGGCGAGGAAGACGACCGGCCGGACCACGCCGTCGGCCAGCGCGTCGGCGTAGCCGTACGAGTGGTCGGCCTTGCTGCGCTGGAAGCCGCCGGCGTCCGGCTCGTAGGTGACGAACGGGATGGCCGAGTCGTCGGACCGGAACGGCGTCCCGGTCAGCGAGAGCCGCCGCACGGCCGGGGTGAAGGCCTCGCGGATCGCGTCGCCCCAGGACTTGGCGTCACCGCCGTGGTGGATCTCGTCGAGGATGACCAGCGTCTTGCGGTTCTCGGTGCGCACCCGGTGCAGCGTCGGGTGCGCGGCGACCTGCGCGTACGTCAGCGCGACGCCGTTGTAGTCCGACGAGGTGACACCGGTGGTGTTGCGGAAGTTCGAGTCGATCTGGATCCCGGCCACGGCCGCCGCCGACGCCCACTGGTGCTTCAGGTGCTCGGTCGGGGTGACGATGGTGACGGCCTCGATCGTGCGGTCCGACAGCAGCTCGGCCGCGATCCGCAGGCCGAACACGGTCTTGCCGGCGCCGGGCGTCGCCACCGCGAGGAAGTCCTTGGGCCGCGTCGTCAGGTACTTGGTCAGTGCCCGCCGCTGCCACGCCCGCAGCGGGCGCGCGGTCGAGTCCTTCGCCGCGGGAGGCGCCCCGAGCTGCGTCCCCGTCATGCCGGTCCCCCCTCGCTCAACTGCCGCTCAAGTGCTTTGACGTGCGAAAACCCTCACTGTGGTACCGACTTCGGCGTCGGTTGCAGCGGTGAGGGCACTGGAGCGAGTCTACCGGCCGGGTCCGACAGTTCCGGGCACCGGCACGGGTGATGTCCCCCGACACGCCCGGGTGCAGGGGTGGTGACGAGCCAAATCTCCACGGATGGACCATGCTGGACACCGTCATGGGTGAGGTGCAGCCGTCCGCAGCGACGAAGGTGGCCCGCAAGGGGCCGTGGCGCCTCCTCACGCGCACGCTCGGCAAGGCCTGGGAGGGCAACATCTTCTCGGAGGCCGCGGAAGCGGCCTTCTGGCAGACGCTCTCGCTGCCGCCGCTGCTGCTGGGCCTGCTCGGCAGCCTGGGTTTCGTCGGCGAGTGGTTCGGCCAAGACGTCGTCGCGCAGGTGCACGACCGGATCATCGGCTTCTGCCGCACCGTCTTCAGCGCCAACGCCGTCCAGGACATCATCGAACCGACGGTGAACAGCATCCTCACCGTCGGCAAGGGCGAGATCGTCTCGATCGGCTTCCTCATCTCGCTGTGGGCCGGCTCGTCGGCGATGTCGTCGTTCGTGGACGCGATCACCGTCGCGCACGACCAGTACGGCGTCCGCAACGACGTCTGGCAGCGGATCTTCGCGCTGCTGCTCTACCTGTGCGGCCTGGTGGTCCTGGTGGTCGGCCTGCCGCTGCTGGCGATCGGCCCGGACCTGCTGCCCGAGTTCTTCCCGTCGGACTGGCGCCCGACCGTGTCGTCGTGGGTGAGCGCGCTGTACTTCCCGGCGCTCGGCGCGATGATCACCCTCGCGCTGACGACGTTGTACAAGCTCGCGCTGCCGCGGAAGCTGCCGTGGCACCGCGGGCTGCCGGGCGCGGTGCTCGCCATGGTCGTGTTCCTGCTCTCCTCGGTCGGCCTGCGCGTCTACCTGAACTGGATCACCAAGACCGGCTACACCTACGGCGCGCTGGCCGCGCCGATCGCGTTCCTGCTGCTGATGTTCTTCATCGGGCTGGCCGTGGTCGGCGGCGCGTACTTCAACAGCGCGCTCCAGGAGCTGTGGCCGGCGAAGGCGACCCGGCGCCAGCGCCGCAAGTGGCGCCGGCTGGAGATGGAACGCGCTTCCGAGCGGCTGCGCACCGAGGACGGGCGCAAGCTGTGGGAGCGCTCGACGACGCCGCTGCGCCGCCCGCGCGCCGAGGACGTGAACGGCGCCGCGGAGGCGCCCGGCGGCGAGGCACCGTCCGATGAGGACGGATCGTCGTCACCCAGCGCGCCGGAACCGGCACCCAGCGCTGCTCAGGGTGGGGGCTCATCCGAAGGGACCACCCGGAATCCACCCACAGGCTGAGTCGCTCCTCAGTTCGGACATGGCACGCTCAGCGGGTCACTGACGCAGGCGTCGGTCGCCGCGTCGTTCCCGAGGGGGTTCCCAAGTCATGTCCGTGCTGGCCAGATTGAGCCTGCGCAACCGAAGCCTGATCGGCCTGCTCGCGCTCGTCATCGTCGGCTTCGGTGCCTTCGCGCTGCCGCAGATCAAGCAGCAGCTGTTCCCGTCGCTGCAGTTCCCGCAGGCGCAGATCGTCACCGCGTACGCGGGCGCGTCCCCGGACGCGGTCGACAAGCAGGTCACCGAGCCCCTCGAAGGCGCGCTCCAGGGGCTCAAGGGCCTCGAGGAGCTGAATTCGACGTCTTCCGACGGGGTGTCGCGGGTCGTCGCGCAGTTCGAGTTCGGGACCGACATCGACGCCGCCGTCTCCCAGATCCAGCAGGCGGTGAACCAGGTCCGGACCCGGCTGCCGCAGAACTCCGAGCCTGCCGTGTCCGCGGGCAGCACCGACGACCTGCCGGTCGTGCTGGTCGCCGCCGGCACCGCCGGGGACCCGCAGCAGCTCGCCCCCGCGCTGACCGACCAGGTCGCGCCGGAGCTGCGCAAGATCGACGGCGTCCGCACGGTCACCGTCACCGGCGTGCAGCAGCCGCGGGTCACGATCACCCTCGACTACGCGAAGCTGGCCGCCGCGGGCGTCGACCCGACGTCGATCGCCACCGCGCTGCAGACCGCGGGCGCGGCCGTGCCGGCCGGGACGCTCACCGAGGGCGGCAAGACGCTGTCGGTCCAGGTCGGCGGCGCGCAGACCACTGTGGACACGATCCGCAACCTCTACCTCACGCCCAGCGCCGCGGCCGGGGCTTCCCGCGCGGGCGCTCCGGCCCGGGGTCCGGTGAAGCTCGGTGACGTCGCCGACGTCCAGACCGGGTTCGCCCCGCCGACGTCGATCACGCGCACCAACGGCAAGCCGAGCCTCGGCCTCTCGATCACCATGGTGGACAACGGGAACGCCGTCGCGATCTCCGACGCGGTGCGCGACAAGCTGCCCGACCTGGCGAAGAAGACCGGCTCCGAGATGAGCGTCGTGTTCGACCAGGGCACGCCGGTGAAGGACGCGATCAGCGGCCTGACCACCGAAGGCCTGCTGGGCCTGGCGTTCGCCGTCATCGTCATCCTGCTGTTCCTGCTGTCGGTGCGCTCGACGCTGGTGACCGCGGTCTCGATCCCGCTGTCGGTGATCGTCGCGCTGATCGCGCTGTGGACCGGCGACCTGTCGCTCAACCTGCTCACCCTCGGCGCGCTGACCATCGCGATCGGCCGGGTGGTCGACGACTCGATCGTGGTGCTGGAGAACATCAAGCGCCACCTCGCGTACGGCGAGGAGAAGCAGCGGGCGGTGCTCGACGGCGTCCGCGAGGTGGCCGGCGCGGTGACGTCGTCCACGCTGACGACCGTCGCGGTGTTCCTGCCGATCGCGTTCGTGGGCGGGTTCGTCGGGGAGCTGTTCTCGCCGTTCGCGATCACCGTGACGGTGGCGCTGCTGGCGTCGCTGCTCGTGTCGCTGACCGTGGTACCCGTGTTGGCGTACTGGTTCCTGAAGCAGCCCGCGATCCCGGCGGACGCCATCGAGGCCGAGCGGGCGCGCGAAGCCGCCGTCGAGAAGGAGCGCCGCGGCCTGCTGCAGCGCGCCTACCTGCCGGTGATCCGGTTCGCGACCAAGCGGCGGCTTACCGTCGTCCTGCTGGCGCTGCTGATCTTCGCCGGCACCGTCGGCCTCGCGACCCGGCTGAACACCAACTTCCTCGACCAGTCCGGCGGCACCACGCTGAACATGACGCAGAAGCTGCCCGCGGGCACCAGCGTCGAGGCCAAGGAGAAGGCCGCCACGGCGGTCGAGCAGGCCCTGGCGGCCGAGAAGTCCGTGCAGACCTACCAGGTCAGCGTCGGCGGGGGTGGCGCTTTCGGCGGCTTCGGCGGCGGCGGCACGTCGACCAGCATCTCCGTCACCGTCGCGAAGGACACCGACCTCGACGCGCTGTCGAGCCGGCTGCGTAACGAGCTGACGTCCCGGCCCGAGCTGGGCGAGATCAAGATCGGCGCCGACGCTTCCGGGTTCAACTCCGACCAGGTCTCGGTCACCGTGACCGCGCCGTCGGAAGCGGCGCTGAAGCCCGCGTCCGACCAGGTGCAGCAGGCGCTGCAAGGGGTTTCCGGGCTGACCGAGGTGACCAGCGACCTGTCCGTCGGCTCGCCGCGGGTGCAGGTCGAGGTGGACGCCGCCGCGGCCGCCGCGCGCGGGCTGTCGGCGAGCACCATCGGCCAGGTCGCCAACCAGGCGATCGCCGGGCGCACGGTGACGCAGCTCCCGGTCGACGGGCAGCGCACGGACGTCGTGCTCCGCGCCGGCACTGCGCCGGTGTCCGTGGACCAGGTCAAGGCCCTGCCGATCCCCGGCCCCACCGGCGTCGTCCGGCTGGACGAGGTCGCGAAGGTGTCCACTGTGGACGGCCCGGCGTCGGTGCACCGCACCGGCGGCGACCTCAGCACCACCGTGACGGCGAAGAACACCGGTGACAACCTGAGCAAGACGACCGCGGACATCCAGTCCAAGCTGGACGGCATCACGTTCGCCGGCGGCGCGTCGTACTCGCTCGGCGGCGTGAGCCAGGACCAGCAGGAGGCGTTCTCGAACCTCTTCCTGGCGCTGCTCGCGGCCATCGCGATCGTGTTCCTGATCATGGTGGCGACGTTCCGCAGCCTGATCCAGCCGCTGATCCTGCTGGTGTCGATCCCGTTCGCGGCGACCGGCGCGATCGGGCTGCTGCTGGCCACCGGCACCGCGCTCGGCCTGCCGTCGCTGATCGGGATGCTGATGCTCGTCGGCATCGTCGTGACCAACGCGATCGTGCTGATCGACCTGATCAACCAGTACCGCGCCGAGGGGATGAGCGTCGCCGACGCCGTCACCGAAGGCGGCCGGCGCCGGCTGCGGCCGATCCTGATGACCGCGGCGGCGACGATCTTCGCGCTCGTCCCGATGGCACTGGGCATCACCGGCCAGGGCGGCTTCATCGGCCAGCCCCTGGCGATCGTGGTGATCGGCGGCCTGGTCAGCTCGACGCTGCTGACGCTGGTGCTGGTCCCGACCCTCTACACGATGGTCGAGACCCGCAAGGAACGCCGCCACGCACGCCGCGAAGCGCGCCGGCACCCGGTCGAGGCCCCGGAGTCGGAGTCCCTGGACCCCGCCCCCACCGCCTGACCGCGTACACAGACGGACGACACGCCGCACCCGGCTCGCGGGTGCGGCGTGTCGTCCGTCGGATCACGCGAGTCGACCTTCCGGTCACACAGCTCCAAGCCGGAATTCACGTGATCAGAGCCGGAACCCGCGTGATCCAAACCGGATCTCGCGTGATCAGAGCCGGATCTCGCGTGATTGGGGCCGTGACTCGCGAGTTACGGCCCCAATCACGTGAGTCACGGGTCTGATCACGCGAGTTACGGGTTTGATCACGTGAGTCGCGGGTTTGATCACGCGGGTTACGGCTACTGCTTGAAGCGGTAGGTCATGCTGTCGAAGACGATGCAGATGCTCGGCGACATCACAATGACCCGCAGGGTGTTGTCCCGCTCGTCGAAGTCGAGGCCTTCGACCTCGAAGGTCCCGCTGCAGCCGCTGCGCAGCGGCAGCTGGCCGAGCGAGGTGACGTGGCCGGCGACGTCGGAGCCGTTGAGGCCGCCGGCGAGGTCCACCTGCAGCAGCGGCTTGGTCGTGCCGAAGAGGCTGCCGTCCGGGTCGTCGGACGAGCAGAGCAGCCGGGTCGCGGTCTGGAAGTCGCAGCCCTGGACGTCGCGGACCGGGTGGTCGAGCCGGATCGTCCCCGCCATCGGCAGGTTCTGCGCGGGGGTCGTGAACACCGCGCCGGGCATCGGGTGGACCAGGAGCCGGTCCATGGTGCCGTACTCGCCCTCGACCAGCCAGCGCGCGTCGGGCGAGACGGCGGCGAACGAGTTGTTGTTCGCCTCCCACGACTCGAGGCTGTGCTTGTAGTTCGCCCACGAGCCGTCCGGCGCCTGGACGCGGTAGAGCTTCCCGCCCCGGTCGTCGCGCTGGTAGGGCTCGACGTACCAGCCCTGCGCCGACCCGGGGTCGCCGATGTGGTTCCAGCCCTGGGCGTTCAGGTCGGCCGGGATGGTGCTGAGCCCGGTGTAGCGGATGGTGGTGCCCGACGGCCGCACGATCGTCGCGAGCCCCTGGCTCTCGTCGAGGGCGCGGGCCTGGTCCTTGCCGACCTCGGTCCAGCCGGTGACGGCCTGCGCCAGCGCGGGCGCGAACACGGTGAGCAGGGCGGCTACGGCGACGACGATCCCGGTTCTGCGCATGACGCCTCCGGTGGGAGTGGGAAACCTGGCGAACCCGATCTACCAGCACTCCCGGGCGTCGCGCACCCGTCTAATGAAGGGTTTTCACGTTTGACCCCGAGACTTGTCCTCTTTTGGACAAACCGCAGTCGGACATGGCTGAACCCCGGCGGACGACGTCAGCCGGGGTTCCGGGCGCGGGGTCACTCCCCCTTGCGCAGCCCGTCGAAGATCTCCTTGCAGGCCGGGCAGACCGGCGAACCGGGCTTCGGCGACTTCGTCACCGGGAAGACCTCACCGCACAGCGCCACCACGTGATTGCCCATGACCGCGCTCTCGGCGATCTTGGCCTTCTTCACGTAGTGGAACATCTTCGGTGTGTCGTCGTCGGTGGTCTCCGTGCCCTCGGGCGTGGTTTCCGGCTTCGTCAGCGTCTCGGTGCTCACCCGGCCATTGTGCCCCAGTCCCGCCGAAGCTCGTACGAAAGCCCCTCGGCCTGGCAGGATCGGCGGCATGTTCCAGAAGGTGCTCGCGACGTTCGGCTCGGGCGGAGCGAAGATCGACGCCCGCCTGCTCGACCGCACGGCCGCCCCCGGCCGCCCGGTGCACGGCGAGGTCCTGCTGCTCGGCGGCGAGGTCGACCAGGAGATCAACGCGCTGGGCGTGACGCTGCTGGCCCGCGTCCAGGTCCCCGGCGAGGACAAGACCGAAGACCTCCCGTTCGGCGCGCAGCAGCTCGTCGGCCGCGAGACCATCCGCGCCGGCCAGCAGGTGCGCGTGCCGTTCGAGATCCCGCTGCCCTGGGAGACGCCGGTCACGAGCGTCTTCGGCAAGCCCCTGGCGGGGACGGCGGTCGGCGTGCGCGCCGAGCTGGATCTCGCGGCGGCCGTCTCCGACCCGTTCGACGCCGACGCCGTCGCGATCGAGCCGCTCCCGGCGCAGAAGCGGGTCCTCGACGCGCTGGGCCGGATCGGTTTCGTCTACCACGAGGCGATCCTGGAGCAGGGCCGGATCAACGGCGCGAACCAGCAGCTCGCCTTCTTCCAGGAGATCCGCTTCGCGCCTTCACCGCGCTTCGCGAGTGTCTTTTCCCAGGTCGCGGTCACGTTCCTGACGTCGTCGGAGCGCACCGACGTCGTCCTGGAGGTCACCAAGCGGGTCCGGGTGAGCAAGACCGGCGGCTTCGGCGGCCGCGGCCAGGAGTTCCTCGGCCTGTTCACGATGAAACCGGATGTGAACTGGGAGAAGCAGCTCGACGACTGGTTCGACCAGGTGGCGCGGCCGCGCGGGATCTTCGACTAGCCGTGGAGACGCACCGTCCGTACATGCCCGGGTACGGGATCGCGCCCGCGTCGCCGCGGTCGATGAAGGCCCGCGACGTCGCCGCGGGCTCGGCGGTGTCGATCGCGACGGACGACCCGTACGAGCCGGACGTCGTACGAGGACGACTTCCTCGAACCGGCCGCCAACGCGTCGATGCGGCTGCGGCCGGAGAAGGTGATCGGGTTGCGAGAGAAGGACTTCACGAACACCCCGACGCGCTGGACGTTCCCGTGAAGTGGGCCGGAGCGATCGCCGCGCTCGGCGGCACGCCGGACGCCTGGCCCCGACTCGAAAGCTGTTACGGAGAGCCCCATCGCCGTTACCACACGCTCACCCACGCGGCCGCCGTCGCGCGTGACTCCGCCTGGCTGGCCGGCGGTCTCGGGGAGACCGACCGGGCCGTCGTCGCCGTCGCCGCGTGGACGCACGACGTCGTCTACGACGCGAACCCCGGCGAAGACGAGCGCGCGAGCGCGGCCTGGGCCCGGGAAGCGCTGACCGGGGTCGCCGAAGCGCACGTCGAGCGCGTCGAAGGCCTGATCCTGGCCACGATCAAGCACGACGCGCCGGCCGACGACCCTCTCGCCACCGCGCTGCTCGACGCCGACCTCGCCATCCTGGGCGCGCCCGAAGCGCAGTACGCCGGGTACGCCCAGGCCGTGCGCGAGGAGTACGCGAAGTACCCCGACGACGTCTGGCGCGAAGGGCGCATCGCCGTCCTCGAAGGCATGCTGGCGCGGACGCTCTACCGCAGCGAAGCCGCGCGGGCACGCTGGGCGAGCGCCGCGGAAGAGAACCTGACGGCCGAGCTGACCCGCTGGCGCCGCGACCGACCCGATCACCGATGATGGTTCCTCGTGACCACCCCACTCAACCTGCACGAAGAGGTCGCTTCCGCGCTGCGTGACGGGCACCCCGTCGTCGCGCTGGAGAGCACCATCCTGTCCCACGGCCTGCCGCCGGGCCGCAACCTCGACGTCGGCCGCCGCCTCGAGCGCGTGGTGCGTGACGGCGGTGCCGTCCCGGCCACCATCGCGGTGCTCGACGGCCGGGTCGTCGTCGGCCTCTCCCCCGCCGAGCTGGAACGCGTCTGCGCGCCGGACGCCGGGCTGGACAAGCTTTCGCTGCGCGACATCGGCCCGGCCGTCGGCCTCGGCCGCTCGGGCGCGACGACCGTGGCGAGCACGTCGGCGCTGGCCGCCGCGGCCGGGATCGGGGTGTTCGGCACCGGCGGCCTCGGTGGGGTGCACGTCGGCGCGTCGCAGAGCTGGGACGTCTCGGCGGACCTCGGCGTGCTCGCGAAGGTGCCGACCGTCGTGGTCTGCTCCGGCGTGAAGTCGGTGCTCGACATCCCGGCCACCCTCGAGGTGCTGGAGACGCACTCGGTGCCGGTGCTGGGCTACCGCACCGACGACTTCCCGGCGTTCTACCTCCGCTCGTCCGGGCACGCCGTGGGCCAGCGGGTCGACGACCCGGCGCAGGTCGCCGCCGTGGTCACCGCGCACCGCGCGTACGCGGGTTCCGGTGTCCTGCTGGCGAACCCGATCCCCGAAGTGTCCGAAATGGACAAAGAGCTGCACGACCGGCTGCTCGCCGGGGGCCTGGCGCTGGTGGCCGAGCGGGGCGTGCACGGCTCCGACGTCACCCCGGTGCTGCTGGAGCACTTCCACACCGCGAGCGGCGGGGTGAGCATCGACGCCAACGAGGCACTGGTGCTCGACAACGTGAAGCTGGCGACCGAGGTCGCGGTGGCGCTGGCATGACCGGGATCGTGGTGGTCGGCGACGCGGCCCTCGACGTGATCGCCCGGCACGACAAGCCGTTGCCGCACGGCGGCGACGCCCGCGCGAAGATCCGGTTCACCGGCGGCGGCTCGGGTGCCAACACGGCGCTGTGGCTGCGTTCGCTGGACGCGGACACGACGCTGCTCGCGCGCATCGGCGACGACCCGGGCGGCCGGCTGATCAAGGCCGAACTGGAGGCCGCGGGCGTGCGCTGCGCGTTCGCGGTCGACGCCGAGGCGCCGACGTGCTGCGTCGTGGTGATGGTCGACGCCACCGGGCAGCGGAGCATGCTCGCCGACCGCGGCGCCAACCAGCGCTTCGCGCCCGAGGACGTCACGCCGGAGGCGCTGGCCGGGGCGGGGCACCTGCACCTGTCCGGGTACGTGCTGCTCGACCCGCCGTCGCGGGCCGCGGGTCTCGCGTCGCTGGCGCTCGCCCGCGAGCTGGGCCTGACGACGTCGGTCGACCCGCAGGCGGCGGCGCACATCACCGACCCGGCGGCCTTCCTCGACGACGTCCGCGGCGTCGACCTGCTGATGCCGAACACCGAGGAGCTGGTCGCGCTGACCGGCTCGGCGGACCCGGCGTCGGCCAAAGAGCTGCTCGGGGCGGTCGGCGCGGTGGTGGTCACCGCCGGCCTGAACGGCGCGAGCTGGGTCGACGGCGGCGGCGTCACGAGCGTGCCCGCGATCGAGGCCGACTGCGTGGACTCGACGGGCGCGGGCGACGCGTTCGACGCCGGCGTGCTCACCGGCTGGCTGGCCGGAGAGTCCACAGTGGACGTCCTGCGCCACGGCGTGCGGCTGGGCGCGCTGGCCGTCGGGAAGGTCGGCCCGCAGCCCGGCTAGCCGTCGATGACGCGGTGGGTGGTGTGCTCGATCGCCGTCGGCTCGGCCTGGAAGCGGTTGACCTTCTCGGTCTTGCGCGGCGGGCTGTCGTTGGCGATCAGCACCGCGATCCACGGCAGCGGCACCGAGATCGCGAGGAACCCGAGCGCCAGCCACCACACGTGGTAGGTCAGCCCGGCGAGGATCAGACACGGGATGCGGCACGCCATCATGATGACGTACTTGCGCTTGCGAGCCCTGAACTGCTCTTCGTACGACGGGGCCGCCCCGGTGATCAGCACCGGGTCCGAGTCGTTGGCGGGCATGGTCACTGCACCACCTCCGCCGTCCATCGTCTCACCGGTGCGGCTCAGGCGACACCGGGGTGGGCCAACCGGCTCAACGCCGCGGTGACGAGCGTCTCGATGCCGGTGCGCAGGGTCGGGTGCAGCACCGGGGCGAACCGCGGCGAGTGGTTGGACGGGATGTCGCGTTCGAAGCGGCCTTCGGTCATCGCCGTGATCACCGTCTCCGGGTCGAACCCGCCGACCAGCCAGAACACCGACGGCGCGCCGGCCGCGCGGCCGAACTCGCTGAAGTCCTCACTGCCGGTGATCAGCGGCGCCGGCATGGTCACCTCGGGGCCGAAGTGGGCGAGGAAGACCTCGGCGAGCGCGTTGTTGGCCGCTTCGTCGTTCTCCGTGATCGGGTAGGAGCCGGACCGGACGATCTCGGGCGGCTTCGGCGCGCCGGCCGTGGCGGCCTCGCCGTTGACGATCCGTTCGACCGCGGCCAGCACGCGCTCGCGGACCGCCTGGTCGAACGACCGGACGTTGACCTCCAGGACGGCGTCGTCGGCGATCACGTTGCTCGCGGTGCCCACGTGCAGCGAGCCGACGGTGACGACGGCCGAGTCGGTCGCGGCGATCTCGCGCGAGACGATCGTCTGCAGCTTGAGCACGACGGACGCGGCCAGCACGGCCGGGTCGACGGTCGTCTCGGGGCGCGAGCCGTGGCCGCCGCGGCCGTGCAGGGTGATCCGCAGCGTGTCGGTGGCGGCCATGATCACGCCGGGACGGGTGAGCACCCAGCCCGCCGGGCCGGGCACGAGGTGCTGGCCGAACACGACGTCGGGCTTCCCGGCGATGTCGAACAGGCCGTCGCGGACCATCGCCGACGCGCCGCCCGCGCTCTCCTCCCCCGGCTGGAACACCACGAGCAGCGTGCCGGACCAGGCGTCGCGCCCGCGCGCGAGCAGCGTCGCGGCCCCGGACAGCCAGGTGGCGTGCATGTCGTGCCCGCAGGCGTGCATGACCGGGACGTCCGTGCCGTGCTCGTCGGTGCCGCGCTCGGTGCTCGCGTACGACAGCCCGGTCTTCTCCTCGACCGGCAGCGCGTCGATGTCGGCGCGCAACTGCACCGTGGGGCCCTCGCCGTTGCGCAGCACACCCAGCACCCCGGTGCCGGCGATGCCAGTGTGCACCTCGTAGCCGTCGTGCTCCAGCCGCCGGGCCAGCTCCGCGGCCGTGCGCGTCTCGGCGAAGGAGAGCTCGGGGTGGCGGTGGAGGTCGATGTACAGCGCTTCGAGTTCGGGCAGCGCCGCGTCGAGCGGGGTGAGGACGTCTTCGAGGGTCACAGGAGCCATCGTGGCAGCATTACCCACCGTGAGCACGCGAAGCGTACTGCCCGACCTGTCCGACGACGTCTGCGCGCGGCTGCGCGAGGCCTTCCGGCGCACCTCCTACGACGCCGACGGCGTGGTGGCCGCCCTCGGCGGCGCCGCACACGCGGCGCTGGGCCGCGGCGAGCCGGAACCGGCGGACCGGGCGAGCCGGGACGCGGGTGACCTCGGCACGCTGATCCGGCTGTTCCTGCTGGGCGGGACGGAACCGGAGACCGCCGTCAAGGCCGCGTTCGCGCCGCTGACGCCCGAAGACGCCGTGGCCACGGGCCTGCTCGACGCCGTCGCCGGCGGCTACCGCGCCGCCCTCGACGTCCGCCCGCACGGCGACGAGGAGGGCTCCTGGTGGGTCGTCTCCGATCTCGACGCCGACGTCCTCGGCGCGACCGTGCCCGAGGACCACGTCCTCGGCGTCGGGCACGCGTCGCTGTCGCTGATCCGCGCGACCACCCGCCGGCCGGTCGGCACCCTGCTCGACCTGGGCACCGGCAACGGCGTCCAGGCGCTGCACGCGACCCGGCACGCCCGGCGCGTCACCGCCACCGACGTCTCCGCGCGGGCCCTCGCGCTGGCCGCGGCGACGTTCCGGCTCAACGAGCTGGACGTCGAACTGGTGCGCGGCGAGTGGTTCGCGCCGGTCGCGCGGCAGAAGTTCGACCAGGTCGTCTGCAACCCGCCGTTCGTGGTCGGGCCGGCGCGCGTCGACTACACCTACCGCGACTCCGGGCTGGCGGGCGACGACGCGAGCGCGCTCGTCATCCGGCAGCTGCCGGGGTTCCTGAACGACGACGGCGTCGGCCAGCTGCTGGCTTCCTGGCTGCACACCGGCACCGAGGACTGGGCCGACCGGGTGAGCCGCTGGCTGCCCGCCGAGACCGACGCCTGGTTCGTCCAGCGCGACGTCGCCGACCCGGCGCTCTACGTCGGCACGTGGCTGCGGGACGCGGGCATCGACCCGCGCTCGCCCGAAGGCCGGGTGAAGGCGGCGGCGTGGCTCGACTGGTTCGCGGCCAACGACGTCCGGGGCATCGGCTTCGGCTTCGTGACGCTGCGCCGTGCGGCCGGGCGCACACCGACCGTGGTGTGCGAGGACCTGCGGCAGGCCTACGACGACCCGCTGGGCCCGGAAGCGGCGGGCTGGCTGGACCGCGTCGAATGGCTGCGCAATTCCGGTTCCCTACTTGATGTCCGATTTGTCGTACCCGACACCGTTTTGCTGGAAAGCGTCGAAGAACCGGGCGACGAGGGCTGGACGACGTCGATCCGGCGGCTGCACCGCACCGACGGCCCCGGCTGGCAGCACGAGGTCGACGACCTGGCCGCACGGCTGCTCGCGGGCTGCCGCGGCGCCCTGCCGCTGGAGGACCTCATCGAGCTGCTCGCGGCCGCTCAGGGCCTCGAAGCGGACGAGCTGGCCGCCGCCGCGCTGCCCGTCGTCCGGGAGCTCGTGCGGCACGGGATGCTCGTGCCGGCGGGGCGATGAGGGCGGTCGCGGCCCGCGTCACCCGGGCGGACGTGACGGTCGACGGCGCGGTGGTCGGCGCCATCACCGAACCGGGTTTGCTTGTGCTGCTGGGAATCCACGTCGGCGACGACGCGGCGAAGGCCGTGACGATGGCGCGCAAATTGCACGAGTTGCGCATCCTGCGCGACGAGGAATCATGCGCCACGGTGAATGCGCCGTTGCTCGTGGTGAGCCAGTTCACGCTCTACGGCGACACGAAGAAAGGGCGCCGGCCGTCGTGGACGCAGGCCGCCCGGCCCGAGGTCGCCGAGCCGTTGGTGGACGCCGTGGTCGCTGACCTGCGCGAGCGCGGCGCGCACGTCGAAACGGGGCGTTTCGGGGCGATGATGGCGGTCTCGAGCGTGAACGACGGTCCGTTCACCGTTCTCGTAGAGGTCTAGACCACTCTGGAGCGGTTCACTTCCTGACCGAATTCTCAAGGTCTTCTCAGGTTTCCCGGACCCTGATCCTTCTCAGGAAAAGCTCAGCATTGGTGGAGCAACCGGAGGGCTCCGGCAGCCGTCTCCTTTTCAGCGAGCCGGGAACGTTTCGGGAACCCGGAGCGTTGTGCCAGATGTCCAGCCAAGCCGGCCGGACCGGCGTACCGGGTTCCACAGGCCTCGGTCCGCGGGTACGCACCCGGCGTGACCCACCGCAGCACGTTCAGCCCGTGACCGGGGAGGCAGAATGTCAGTCCAGACTCTCGAACGCGAGTCGCGCGGGATTCGCGAACGTATTCCGAGCCAGTTCTCCGAGGAGCCGCCGAGCGCGGGGGCGCTCGCCGACGGCGACCTCGACGCCCCGAGCCCGGCCGCCGACCTGGTCCGCGTCTACCTCAACGGTATCGGCAAGACGGCGCTGCTGTCGGCCGCCGACGAGGTGGAGCTCGCGAAGCGCATCGAAGCCGGCGTTTTCGCCCAGCACATGCTGGACACCGGTGAAAACCTCACGTCCAAGCGCCGCACGGAGATGTCCGCCCTGGTGCGCGATGGGCACGTGGCGAAGAACCACCTGCTCGAGGCCAACCTGCGCCTGGTCGTCTCGCTGGCCAAGCGGTACACCGGCCGGGGGATGCCGCTGCTGGACCTGATCCAGGAGGGGAACCTGGGCCTGATCCGCGCGGTGGAGAAGTTCGACTACTCCAAGGGGTTCAAGTTCTCGACCTACGCCACCTGGTGGATCCGGCAGGCCATCACCCGGGGCATGGCCGACCAGGGCCGCACCATCCGCCTCCCGGT
The DNA here is from genome assembly GCF_023023025.1 of Amycolatopsis sp. WQ 127309. Taxonomy (NCBI): domain Bacteria; kingdom Bacillati; phylum Actinomycetota; class Actinomycetes; order Pseudonocardiales; family Pseudonocardiaceae; genus Amycolatopsis; species Amycolatopsis sp. WQ 127309. Next base: position 5,522,384 of record NZ_CP095481.1, on the reverse strand, counting down.
CCACCTGGTGGAACAGGTCAACAAGCTCGCCCGCATCAAGCGCGACCTGCACCAGCAGCTCGGGCGCGACGCCACGCACGAAGAGCTGGCCGCGGAGTCCGGCATCCCGGCCCACAAGATCTCCGACCTGCTCGACCACTCGCGTGACCCGGTAAGCCTGGACATGCCGGTGGGCGCGGAAGAGGACGCCCCGCTCGGTGACTTCATCGAGGACTCCGAGGCGACCGACGCCGAGAGCGCCGTGATCTCGGGCCTGCTGCAGGACGACCTGCGCCGCGTGCTCGCGACGCTGGACGACCGCGAGCAGCACGTCATCCGGCTGCGCTACGGCCTGGACGACGGCCAGCCCCGCACGCTCGACCAGATCGGCAAGCACTTCGGGCTCTCCCGCGAGCGCGTCCGCCAGATCGAGCGCGAGGTCATGTCCAAGCTCCGCCAGGGCGAACGCGCGGACCGGCTCCGCGCCTACGCCAGCTGATCCACGCTCTGGTCATCCACCTTCGGTGATCCACTTACGGTGATCCACCTCGGACGGGGCGGGCCGCGCACACTGTGCGTGCCCGCCCCGTTTTCGTGCCCGAACCCGCGATTGTTCCCGCAGTTCAGGGGCGCGATCGGAAAATAAGCCACCAAAATGAGGTTTCGGCCCTACATGACGCGGGTAGCAAACCTTCGCAACACCCGTTCGGCCGGATTGACTTATGACCTACGTCACGCCACTGTCGGGTGAAGGCCGGTGGGGTACGGCGACAAGCCTCGCGACTGGATGTGCACGCATCCGGGCGCTTTCCCCGGGAGGTCGGGTCCGTCGGGGTGGACCCGGCCTCCCGACCCAAACCCCAGGCGCCCGCGCAGTCGGCTCGCTTGCTCGGTCGGCTCACGTACCCAGATGATCGGCTCACGTACCCAGACGGTCGCCTCGCGTACCCGGACCGTCGCCTCGCGCACCCAGCCAGTCGGCTCGCGTGCCACACGGTCGCCTCGCGTACCCAGACCGTCGGCTCGCTCGGCTCCCTCCGCGCCGGACCGGGCTTTCCACAGCCCTGCCGTGATGTGGACAACCAAGCCCCGGCCGCCGCTTTCCCCGGGTTTCGTCGGGCGCTCCCGATAAACTGGACAAGGGCACGCCCCCCAGGGAGGGTGGGGGCGCGAGTGCGGGCCGTGGGGTGGCCCACAGTGGCCGGATGCCTCTGGGGCGTGGCCGTCGCACCTGCGTAGGGTGGACCGATCCCGGAGCTGGCAAAGGAGCCTGGCAGTGCCGTCCACCACCACTTTTCAGCACACCGAAGTCCTCCCGCTGGGCAAGGACACCACCACCGAGTACCGGCTGGTCACCGCCGAGGGCGTCGAGACCTTCGAAGCCGCCGGGCGGAAGTTCCTGAAGGTCGACCCCGCGGTGCTGACCACCCTGGCGCGCACGGCCATCACCGACATCCAGCACCTGTTGCGCACGTCACACCTGGCGCAGCTGCGCGCGATCGTCGACGACCCCGAGGCGAGCGGCAACGACCGCTTCGTCGCCATGGACCTGCTCCGCAACGCCGCCATCTCGGCCGGCGGCGTGCTGCCCATGTGCCAGGACACCGGCACCGCGATCGTCATCGGCAAGCGCGGCGAAGGCGTCCTCACCGGCGGTGACGACGAGCGCGCGCTCTCGCAGGGCATCTTCGACGCCTACCAGCAGCTCAACCTGCGGTACTCGCAGATGGCGCCGGTCAACTTCTGGGACGAGCGCAACACCGGCACGAACCTGCCGGCGCAGGTCGAGCTCTACCACAAGGACGGCCAGGACGACCCGGCCTACGAGTTCCTCTTCATGGCCAAGGGCGGCGGCAGCGCCAACAAGACGTTCCTCTACCAGGAAACGAAAGCCGTCCTGAACCCGAAGCGGCTCGCCCGCTTCCTCGACGAGAAGCTGCGCGGCCTCGGCACCGCGGCCTGCCCGCCGTACCACCTCGCGATCGTCGTCGGCGGCATGTCCGCCGAGTTCAACCTGAAGGTCGCGAAGCTCGCCTCCGCGCGCTACCTCGACACCCTCCCGCAGGAGGGCTCCGAGCTCGGCCACGCCTTCCGCGACCCGAGCCTCGAGCAGCAGGTCCTGGAGATGACGCGCCAGTTCGGCATCGGCGCGCAGTTCGGCGGGAAGTACTTCTGCCACGACGTCCGTGTCATCCGGCTCCCCCGCCACGGCGCCTCGTGCCCGGTCGGCATCGCCGTCTCGTGCTCGGCCGACCGGCAGGCCAAGGCCAAGATCACCGCGGACGGCGTGTTCATCGAGCAGCTCGAGCGCGACCCGGCGCGGTTCCTGCCCGAGGTCACCGAAGAGGACCTGTCGGACGACGTCGTGTCCGTCGACCTCAACCGGCCGATGGCCGAGATCCGCGCGCAGCTCTCGCAGCTGCCCGTCAAGACGCGGCTTTCGCTCTCCGGGCCGCTGGTCGTCGCCCGCGACATCGCGCACGCGAAGATCGCCGAGCGCCTCGACGCCGGCGAGGAGATGCCGGAGTACCTCAAGAACCACCCGGTGTACTACGCGGGCCCGGCGAAGACGCCGGAGGGGTACGCGTCCGGCTCGTTCGGGCCGACGACGGCCGGGCGGATGGACTCCTACGTCGCGCAGTTCCAGGCCGCGGGCGGCTCACTCGTCATGCTGGCCAAGGGAAACCGCTCGAAGCAGGTGACGTCGGCGTGCGAGGCGCACGGCGGTTTCTACCTCGGTTCGATCGGCGGCCCGGCCGCGCGGCTGGCGCAGGACTGCATCAAGAAGGTCGACGTCCTCGAGTACGCCGAGCTCGGCATGGAAGCCGTCTGGAAGATCGAGGTCGAGGACTTCCCCGCGTTCATCGTGATCGACGACAAGGGCAACGACTTCTTCGCCAGCACCGGCGATCCGGTGCTGCAGATCAGCTTCCGCTGACCAGAGCTGTTCAGGGGAAAGGGAAGGGAGCACCAGCCCGCCGCCAGTGCTCCCCTCCTTCCCTGCTCCCTCAGCCGACGCGCTCGATCCGCGCGCGCCGGATGAGGAACTTTCCGGGTTCCCGAACCTGCTCGAAGGCCGCGTTGTTGAGCAGCGCGCAGCTGCCCGACACCGACGTCACCGTCACGGTGGTGGACTTCGAGTTGTCGAGGTTCGTCACCTTCAGCTTGGTCCCCGCGGGGAACTGGTTGCTCGACGCCGCCGGCGCACCGGCCTCGCCCGAGAGCGTCACGGTCGAGCCGGCGCACACCACGTCGCCCGTCGCGGCACCGTTCTGGTTCTGCTGTTGCGCCGGAGCCTGCTGTGCGGGCGCCTGTTGCGCCGGAGCCTGCTGCACGGGCGCCTGCTGAGCCGGAGCCTGTTGCGCCGGGGCCGCCTGGCCGTTGTTCGCGACGACGTTCGCGGTGCACTCCGCGACCACCCGCCGTTGCTGGATGAGGTCCACCACCGCTTGGCGGTTGGCGATCCTCGCGGCCGACTGCGCGTCCGGGTTCGCCTGCTGGCCGGCGATGAAGTTCAGGTTGTTCTGCAGCGCGGTGTCGAGTCCCCCGCAGTTCTCCTTGGGTGCCTCGGCCGCGTTGCTCGCGGGGCTGCTCAGCGCGATCGCGGCCGCGGTGACGCCGGAAACGCCCAGCAGCGCGGCCAGTCCGATGGTCGCTCGCTTGCGGTGCCGACCACTACTCAACCGGGGCATGTTCCGTTCCTCTCTGATCACCACCTCATCCGGGAATACGGCCCGGTAACGAAGGTGGTTCACCGAGATGCGGGACTTTTTCGCCCTAGTTGCCCGAAGCCGAGGTCACGGGCTCGCCGAGGTGGTCCGGACCACTGACGCGCGCGGCGGTCGCCCGCGCCCACCGGCCGGTGGTGATCAGCCCCAGCGCGAACACCACCACTCCGCAGCCGGCGATGATCACCCAGCCGGTGCGGCCCGTCCCCGGCGGCAGCCCGTCGCTCGAGGCCACGACCACGCCGATCACGGCCACGCCGAGGGAGATCCCGATCTGGCGGCTGGTCGAGGCGACGGCCGCGGCGAGCCCGGCGCGCTCCCGCGGCATGCCGGACACCGCGGCGTTCGTGATCGGCGCGTTGAGCATGCCGAACCCGGCGCCGAAGCACACGTAACCCAGCATCAGCACGGGAATCGGGGTCGTCGGGCTGATCCCGGAGAGCACGATCCCCGACGCCGCGATTCCCGCCCCGGCGACGAGCAGCGGCAGCCGCGGCCCGCGCGCGCCGACCAGCCGGCCGGACAGCGGGGCGAACACCGCCGTCACCGCCGCCATCGGCAGCGTCAGCAGGCCCGCGTCCAGCGCGGACAGCCCGCGGGCGTCCTGCAGGTAGAGCGAGTTGAGGAACAGGAACCCCGACAGCGCCGCGAGCCCCGTGACGGCGGTCAGCGTCGCGCCGGAGAACGGCACGCTGCGGAAGAACTTCAGGTCCAGCAACGGATCCCGGCGACGGCGTTCGTAGGGCAGCAATACGGTCAGCGCCACCGCGGCGAGCACGAAACAGCCGACGATCTCCGGCGAACCCCAGCCGGCGCCGCGCCCTTCGATGATCCCGTAGGTGACCGACGCCAGCAGGACGATGACCAGCAGCTGCCCCACCGGGTCGAGCCGGCGCGGGTACGGGGACCGCGACTCGGGGACGAACACCGCCGTGAGCACGATCGCGGCCACCCCGACCGGGACGTTGATCCAGAAGATCGAGCGCCAGCCCGCCCAGTCGACGAGCGCGCCGCCGAGCACCGGCCCGACGGCCATGCTCAGCCCGACGACCCCGGCCCAGACGCCGATCGCGCGGGCGCGTTCGCGGGGTTCGGTGAAGATGTTGGTGACGATGGACAGCGCGACCGGGTTGAGCATCGAGCCGCCGATCGCCTGCAGCGCGCGGAACGCGACGAGCGAGCCGATGTTCGGCGCGATCCCGCACAGCAGCGAGCCGAGGCTGAACAGGGCCAGGCCGGTCTGGAACGTCCGGCGACGGCCGATGCGGTCCGCCGTCGAGCCCGAGAGCATGAGCAGGCTGGCCAGCACGAGCGTGTAGGCGTCGATCGTCCACTGCAGACTGGACACCGACGCGCCCAGTTCGCGGCGGATCGACGGCAGCGCGAGGTTCACGATCGTGTTGTCGAGCCCGACGATGAACAGGCTCATGCAGCAGACGGCGAGGACCACCCGCCGCCGGACCGGCTGAGGCACTACGCCCCCAAACTAGTTGCAAGTGGCAATATTAAGCACTGTACAACTAATTACCGGCCGGCCCGGGTGACGCGGACCACCCGGTCAGGCCGGGAACAGCTCCGTGAGCCGGGCCAGCGTCTTCTCGATGCCCTGGGCGTTCTTGCGCGGGAACGGGCTGAGGCTGATCGCGAGCGGGAACTTCGCCGTCGACCAGTCGAACGTCTCGGTGACCTCGGTGCGGCCGCCGTCGAGGGGTTCGAGGCGCCAGCGCCAGCGGTGGCCGTTGAAGTGGCGCCACGCGATCAGGCGGCCTTCTTCGTACTCGACCACGGTGTTGAGGACCTTGTAGGACGCGCCCATCTTCATGTCCATGCCGAACTTCGTGCCGAGTGCGAGCCGGTCCGGGCCCCCCGGCTGGGGCGCCCGGACCGTGCCCGATCCGTCGATGAGCGGGTGCTGGGCCGGATCGGCCAAGAGCCCGAAGATCTTCTCCGGGGTCGTGGCGACGATCGTGGTGCGTGAGACCTGACGGCTTCCCATCACCCGAGCCTAGATCACTTGGTCGTCTTGAGTACGACCGTGCGCTGGTCCAGCGGCGCGGCCAGCGCGACGGAGATCACCGGGAACCGGATGTCCATCGTGCACATCTGGCCGGTCTGCGCCTTCGTCTCGCTCAGGTTGACGACGACGCGGTCGCCGGCCTGCTCGGTCGCCTCGCCGAGGGCGTGGCCGCAGCCGCCCTCCTGGGCGCGGATGTTGAGGATCGTGCCGCCGTTGGCCGTCCACACCTCGTGCGGGTAGCTGGCGGGCAGCGCCGCCGCGTCGACCTTGTCCGGCGGCACCGGGGTACTGCCTTCGGGCACGGTGAGCCGGGGTTTGCCCGGCGGGTTCGCCGAGGGCGCCGTCGGCAGCACCGACTCGCTCGGCGACGTCGAAACGCTGCCGGAGGGGGCTGCGGAGTCACCGCCGGAAGCGGGCTGACTGGTGGGCATGTCCTGGCCGGCGCAGGCCGTCACCATCAAGAGGAGTGCGCCTGTCCCGACCACCTTCGCTGAGTACCTCATGCGTCCAGGACGGAACGGGTGCCGCACGGGGTTGCACGAAGATCGATGACAAATACGGAAGTACGTACTAATGTAGTACTTCATCATGAAGGACGTAGATTTCGCTCGTGACCTTGAAGACCGGCTGTTCGACCCCCGGGTCCGGGCCGCGCTCGGCGACTTCGCCGTCGACGACGACCTCGGCCCGCTGGAAGCGGCCGCAGCCGTCCGGACCGCCGCGCGCGGCCTGGACTGGCTGCGCTCGCACGGGACGGACAGCCGCGGGCTGAGCCCGGGCGCCCTCGACGTCCTGATCCGGATCGGCGGGAGCGAGGCCGGGATCAGCATCAAGGACCTGGCCGGCGCCGCCGGGGTGAGCTCGCGGAACGTGACCGGCCTGGTCGACACGCTCGAGCGGGGCGGGCTCGCCGAGCGCGTCCCCGCCCCGGCGGACCGGCGGTCCGTGCTCGCCCGGATCACCCCGGCCGGGCGGACGTGGCTCGAGGAGTTCCGGCGCCCGTCCCAGGCGGCCATGGCGGCCGTCTTCCGCGGCTTCACCCCCGGCGAAACCGCGCTGCTGCGGCACTTGTGCCTGCGTGTCGTGGAAAACCAGCACCACTTGGCCCGCTACCTGGAGGAACGGAAATGACGACCCGCGAGACTGTGCAGGCCTACCACCGGGCGAGGTTCGCCGGCGACGTGCCCGCCGCGGCCGCCCGCCTCGCCGACGCGTTCACCTTCGAAAGCCCCCTGCTCAGCGCCGACGCCGACGGTCACCTGGCCGGGCTCGTCGGCTTCCTCCAGGTGGTCTCGGGCGTGGAGATGATCAGCGAGCTGTACGGCGAATCGGAGGCCACGCTCGTCTACGACGTCCACACCGCGACCCCGGTAGGCACGCAACGCACGGCGGAGCACTTCCGCCTCCAGGACGACCGGATCGAGTCGATCACGCTGATCTTCGACGCCACCCGCTGGCACCCGATCATGGCCGCGGCCGCCGCTCGGTGAAAGCCGTGAAGGCCTCCTTCCCGGCTCTTATGGCCGGGAAGGAGGCCTTCACGGCTTTCGAGTACGCGGGCGTCAGCCTTGGCGGAGGACGACCGTGCGGGTGCCGAGGGGTGCGGCCAGCGTCAGCGGGATGCTGATCTCCCTGATGTAGTCCGGGCACATCTGGCCCTTCGTCCCGGTCGTCACCGCGATCAGCACGACCACCTGCGCCGCGCTCTGCTCGCCGACGTGGGCCGAGACGCGGCGGCAGCCGCCCTCCTCGGCGCCCAGCAGCACCGTTTTGCCGTCGAGGCTGCGGGTCAGCGTGCGCGGGTAGCCTTCCGGCAGCCCGCGCGCGTCGACCTGGGTCTCGGCGATGACGTCGTCACCCGGGGCGATGCCCTGCGTCGGACGGCCGACCGTGCCCGGAGGTGGCGGGTCGAACGTCGGCGTGACCGTCCCGGGCACCGTCGTCGAGGGCACCGGCACGGAGGTCGGCGTCGTCGCGGGCCCGGAGCTGCCAGGCGCCCCGGCCCCGGTCGAAGAAGCCCCGCACGCCGTCATCGTGACCAGCAGCAGGCCCGTCCCCAGCAGTTTCACCGCGTTGCGCATACCCCCAGGACGGAACGCGGGCCCGCCTGGTTGCACCGCGCCCGGAACGTCACCGATGGGCGGCTCGTCCCCGGACCAGGCCCAGCAGGCTGACGCCCACGAGCGTCACCACCAGCAGCAGCACCGTCGCCGCCGAGGCGAGGAACACCTGGCCGCGGTCGGTGAGTGCGAAGATGCTCGCCGGGAGCGTGCGCCAGTCCGGCGGGTACAGCATCATCGTCGCGCCCAGCTCCCCCATCGACATCGCCAGCGCGAGGCTCGCCGACGCCGTCATCGCCGGCAGCAGCACCGGGACGCGCACCCGCAGCAGCACCCGCGCCGGCGACGCGCCGAGCGACGCCGCGGCCTGCGCGAGCTGCGGGTCGACGCGGGCGAGCGCCGCGGAGACCGTGCTGTAGGCGAACGGCAGCAGGATCAGCAGGTGCCCGAGCAGCACGATCCACCGCGTCCCGTTGAACGCCAGCGGCGGCCGGCTGAACGCGACCAGCAGCGCCAGGCCGAGCACCACCGACGGCACCGCGATCGGCAGGTGGAACACCGTGTCGGTGAGCCGCCGCAGCCGCCGCGGCGCGGTCTCCGCCGCCAGCGCGGCCCACGTGCCGAGCAACACCGCCGCCGCGCCCGCGAGCACGCCCGTCTGGACGCTCACCGCCAGGCTCGCGAACGTCTCCCCCGACAACGCCTCCGTGTAGTGGCCGAGGGTGAACCCGCCCGGCAGCACACCGGTCCAGTGCCCCGCGAACGACGCGAGCACGATCATCACCAGCGGCGCCGCGACGACCACCGCGAACAGCACGCCGAACACCAGCCACAGCAGCGCCTTGCTACGCCGCGTCCACAGCAGCACCGCGACTCCTTCCCAGCACCCGGTAACTCCCGTACAGCAGCAGGGAGATCGCGACGTCGACCAGCGCGACGACGCTCGCCGCCGGGAAGTCGAACGTGACGATCCCCTTGCCGTACACCAGCATCGGCAACGTCGTGACGCCCTTCGCGCCGAGGAACAGCACGATCCCGAACTCGTTCAGCGCCAGCAGCAGCGTCAGGCACGCGCCCGAGGCCAGCGACGGCAGCGCCGCGGGCAGCACCACCCGCCACAGCACCCGGCCGGGACGCGCGCCCAGCGCCGCCGCGACGTCCAGCTGCACGCCCGGGACCTGGCTGAACGCCGCGAGCGCCGGCCGCATCACGAACGGCGTGTAGAACGTGATCTCGGCCAGCAGCACCCCCCACGGCGAGTACAGGAACCCGCCGGCGCCGAAGACGCCCGCGCTGCCGTAGAGGAACGTGAACGCCAGCGCGATGAGGAACGACGGGAACGCCAGCACGGTGTCGACCAGCCGCGACAGCGTCCGCGCCCCGGGGAACGGGACGAACGCGACGACGAGGGCGAAGAACGTACCGAGCAGCACGCAACCGGTGGTCGCGCCCAGCGCCAGCAGCACCGTCTGCCACGCCGCGTCCCGGAACTCCGCCGAGCCGAGCACCTCGGCCCACTTCGCCAGGCCGAAGCCGTTGTCCGTGGTGAGCGACTGGCCGGCCACCAGGACCAGCGGATACCCGAAGAACACGGCCACGACCACCAGCGGCGGCAGCAGCCAGAGCCCGCGGCCGCGCCGCCCGGACGCCCGCCGCGGCATCGGCGCGACGGTGGCTTCGAGCGCGAGCCCGGTCATGAGCCGACTCCGACCAGCGGGCAGCCGTCCGGAATGGACACTCCCACCGGGGTGCCCACCGCCAGCCCGGCGACGTCCGGGACCTCCGCGCGGATCGTGCCGCCGGTCGCCGCCAGTTCCAGGTCCAGGCGGTAGCCCGTGCCGCGCCACTGGACCGCGCGGACCAGCGCCGGGAGCGTGTCCGCGCCGGGTTCGCCGACGCCGACGCGGTGCGGGCGCACCCCGAGCGCCACCGGCTGCCCGGGGCTCAGCGCGCCGGTCGGCTCGGCGGTCAGCACCCGTTCGCCGAGCCGGACGGTCGACGGCGTCCCGGCGTGGATCACCTCGACCGGGATGAGGTTGGCCGCGCCGAGGAAGCTCGCGGTGAAGCCGTCGGCCGGGCGCCGGTAGAGCTGTTCGCACGGGCCGGTCTCGACCAGCCGGGAGTCGCGCATGACGGCGATCCGGTCGGCCAGCGCGAGGGCCTCGCCCTGGTCGTGGGTGACGTAGACCAGCGTCGTGTCCGGCAGTTCGGCGCGCAGCCGCAGCAGCTCCGCGATCATGTCCTCGCGCAGCGCGGCGTCCAACGCGGACAGTGGCTCGTCGAGCAGCAGGACGTCCGGCCGGATGGCCAGCGCCCTGGCGAGCGCGACCCGCTGCTGCTGCCCGCCCGACAGCTCGCGCGGGTACCGCCGGGCGTAGGCGCCCATGCCGACGAGGTCGAGGACCTCGGCGACGCGCGCGGCTACCTCGGCGCGCGGGGCCCGGCGCGCGTCGAGTCCGAAGGCGACGTTCGCGGCGACGCGCATGTGGGGGAACAGCGCGTAGCTCTGCACGACGACGCCGAGGCCGCGCCGGTGCGGCGGCAGGTCGGTGACGTCCTGCCCGGCCAGGAACACCCGGCCCGAGCTGGGCCGCACGAACCCGGCCAGCGCCTTGAGCGCCGTCGACTTGCCCGAGCCGGACGGCCCGAGCAGGGCCAGCGTCTCGCCGCGGGCCACGGCGAGGTTCAGCGAGTCCAGCGCCGTCGTCCGTCCGAAGTGGACGGATACGTCGCGGAACTCGACCGCCGGGGTCATCGGCCGACGGCCTTCTTGTACGCGGCGATGTCGGCGTCGAGCTTGCCGAGCACGGTGGTCCAGTCCGGCTGCCAGATGTCGACGCCCTGCAGCGCGGCCGTGATCTTGCCGGCGTTGGCGCCGGTCGCCGTGACGTCGGCGCGGGCGGGGATGCCGAACGCGTCGGCGGTCTTGGCCTGGACCGCGGGTGAGAGCAGGAAGTCGAGCAGCTTCTTCGCCTCGTCCGCGTGCGGCGCGTTCGTGACGAGCCCGGCGTAGTAGGGCAGCGCGAACGTCGAGCGCTTGCCCTGGGCGTCGGCCGGGAAGAAGACGTTGAAGCCGCCGCTCTTGGCGATCTCGGCGAGGTTCATCTGGACGTCGCCGTTGGCCACCAGCAGCTCGCCCTTGGCCACCTTCGGCTGCAGCTTGCCGGTGGACGACGACGGCCCGGCGTTGTTCGCCTCCAGCTTGCCGAGGTAGCCGAGCGCGCCCTGGTCGCCGAGGACGTGCTGGAGCTGCAGCAGCACCGCGGTGCCGTCGCCGGCCTCACCGGGCGTCGAGTACTGGACCTTGCCCTTGAGCTTCGGGTCGAGCAGGTCGTCCCAGGTCTTCGGGGTGGCGCCCGGGTTGTGGATGAAGCTGAGGTAGTTGTTCATCACCGCGAAGTAGCGGCCCTGCGGGTCCTTGTCCGCCACCTTGTCCCCGCCCGCCGGGGTGTACGGCTGCAGGAGACCGGCGACGCGCTGGATGAACGGCGGCAGCGTGACGAGGACGTCGGCCTTGGTGTTGGCCTTCTCCTTTTCGACGCGCGAGGCGACCTCGCCGGAGCCGGCCGTCACGGCCTCCACGGTGATGCCGGTCTGCTGCTTGAACTCCGCGAACCGGGCGGTGTACCAGTCTTCCAGTCCGTCCACTGTGTACACGGTGACGGTCTTGCCGCCGGCGGACGCGGCGCCGGTGCCACCGCAGGCGGCGAGCAGGCCGGTCAGCGCCACGGCGAGCACGGCGATGGTCTTTCTCATCGGTTTTCTCCTAGCACGGCGGGAAGTTCGCGAACGGAATCGAGGACGTGGGTGGCTTCGAGGAGGTCTTCGCGGCGGCCCGCGCCGGTGAGGACACCGGCGACGACCGACGCGCCCGCGCGGCGGCCGCACAGGACGTCAGAAGCCGTGTCGCCGACGACGGCGATGTGGCGTACGTCGGTGACTTCGAGCCGCAGCGCGGCGGTGAGGACGAGGTCGGGGAACGGGCGGCCGCGCACGCCGTCGCCGGGGGCGAGCGCGAGGTCGGCCAGGTCGCGCCAGCCGAGCGCGTCGAGGATGGCCAGCTGGGTCGCCGGGGCGAAGCCGGTGGTGAAGGCGACCTTGACGCCGTCCTCGCGCAGGCCGCGGACGACGTCTTCGGCGCCGTCGATCGGGGTGCACGCGCCGCCGCGCACGAGGTCGCCGTACGCGTCTTCGAACGCCGCGTTGGCTTGCTGCGCAAGGGTTTCGTCGTCGAGCAGGGCGCGGAAGACGGTGATCTTCGACTGGCCCATGGTGTCGACGACGTACTCGAGCATGCCCGGGTAGCGCTCGTCCGGCACGCCGATGGCGCGGATCGCTTCGGTGAAGGCGCGGACGACGAGGCCGTCGTCCGCGACGGTCGTGCCGGCCATGTCCAGGACGACGAGTTCGGTGGTCACAGGTTCAGCTCCTCGGCGGTGTCCTCGGCGATGGCGGGCGCGCAGGTCATGCCGCGGCCGCCCGGCCCGGTGACGAGGAAGGCGTTGTCCGCGACACGCTCCCGGTGCACGATCCGGCCGGTGTCGGTGGTCTGCGCGTAGACGCCGGCCCAGCGGCGCCGGATGCGCGGCAGCGGCCGCCCGAGCAGCGCGGATGCGACGTCGGTGAGGTGCTCGTACGGGTCTTCGGTGACGTCGAAGGCGAACGGCTCGTCGTACTCGTGGGTGTCGCCGATGGTCAGGGAGCCGTCGAGCCGCTGGACGAGCAGCAGCTGCATGCGGTGTTCCGCCGCGACGTCCCCCTGCGGCTGCGTGGCCGCCAGCGTGTCGAGGGCCGGACCGCGGTAGGCGGGGTAGTAGCGGAAGCTGTCACCGTCGGCGACGCTGGTGGTCAGCTCCTCGCCGAACGGCTCGGTCTGCGCCATCTGCAGCCGCACCTTGCGCACCGGCGGCTCCCCGGCGAGCTCGCGCACGAGCCCGCCGGTCCACGCGCCGGTGCAGAACACGACGACGTCCCCGTCGTGCCGCTCACCCCGGTCGTCGACGACGCCGGACGCGGTCAGGTGCCGGACCTCGCGGCCGGGTCGCCAGGTGTAGCGGCCACTGCGGGTGAGTTCGGCGCGCAGGGCGGGCTGGGCGACGCGGGGTTCGACGGCGGCGTCGCGATCGCACCAGAGCGCGCCGAGGAAGTCCCCGCGCAGCGCCGGATTCAGCGCCTTGGTCTCGGCGGCGTCGAGCAGCTTGTACCCGCGATCGGCGGCTTCCGCACCCGCGGCCACCTCCCGCGCCACCGCGAGCTCGGCCGCGGTCCGGACGACGGTCAGCGAGCCGTTCGCACGGAAGCCGAGCCCCGGGACACGCTCGCCGATCCGCTCCCACAGCGCCCGCGCCCGCAGCGCGGTGCCCAGTTCGGCGCCGGTGGCCCGGCCCCCGACCCAGACCAGGCCGAAGTTGCGCACGGACGCGCCCCGGGCCTCGGGTTCACGTTCGAGCTGGACGACGTCGTGGCCGCGTTCGACGGCCTGCCAGGCGTGCAGCGTGCCGAGCACGCCACCGCCCACGATGAGGATTCGCACGCCGCACACGCTCGCGGCCACGCGCCAACGGCGACTGTCCCGACGGCGAACACAGCGTGAAGCGCCACCGAATATTGGACCGGATGAGTTACCGTTCTGTTACCATCACGCCGGCGAGCCCGGCGAGCCCGGCGAGCCCGGCGAGCCCAGCGAGCCCGGCGAGCCCGGCGAGCCCAGCGAGCCCAGCGAGCCCAGCGAGCCCAGCGAGCCCAGCGAGCCCAGCGAGCCCAGCGAGCGCCGGGAGATGTCGAGCAGCCGCGTCAGGCTCACCGGACAGAACATCACTCGAGCCGGTTGTCCACAGCCAGGCCGTGATGTGGACAACGAGGCCCGGCAGCACACATTTCCGGCTTCTCGTCGGATGCCCCCGATACGATGGACTGGGGACGCCCCCCGGAGAGGGTGGGGGACGTTTAGGGGGGCGCGGCGGCCGCGAACTCGCGTGGGTGCGGCCGACTTCGATCGGTAGACCTCCGCGCAGGACAGCCGCCCGAGCGACGCAGCAGGTCAGTCCGCGCAGCAGGTCAGTCCACGCGGCAGGTCAGTCCACGCGGCCCAGGCGGGTCATGAAGCTCAGCCGGTCGCCGCGGTACAGCGAGCGGACCCGCTCGAACGGGGCGCCGTCCGGGCCCCACGACACGCGGTGCATCAGCAGCATCGGCAGGGCCGGGTTCGTCCCGATCAGCAGCGCCTCGCGCGGGGTGGCGAGCACCGTCTCGACGCGCTCCTCGGCGCCGTCGAAGACCACGCCGAGCCGCTGGCTCAAGCACGCGTACAGGGACTGCTCCGGGTCGAAGACGTCCATGAGCGTCGGAAACCGGGACGCGAGGAGATATGTCGACTCCAGGCCGACGCGTTCCTCGTCGGCCAGCAGGACGCGCTCGATGTGGATCACCTCGGCGTCCGACGTGACCTGCAGGTCGGCCGCCAGCGCGCTGCCGGCGACGCGCCGCTCCAGCGTCACCACGTTGCGGCCGGGGCGGATGCCCTGGCGCCGCAGGCCCTCGGTGTAGCTGACCAGGGCCAGCGGCTGGATGAGCTTCGGGCCGGCGACGTACGTGCCGCTCCCCTGCCGCCGGCTGAGCTTGCCTTCGAGAACCAGCTCGCTGACCGCCTGCCGCACCGTCGCCCGCGACACCTCGAACCGCTCGCACAGCTCCCGTTCCGTGGGCAGCACCGAGCCTTCGCCGAGTTCCGCGATCACCGCCAGCAGTTCGACTTTGACCGCGTAGTAACGCGGGACACGGCCGTGCTCGGGAATCCCGTCGAGCACGGGACCGTCGGCGGACAGGCGGGAATAACGCGAAGGGGCAGGCACGGAATCGACCCTATTGCCTCACGCCGACGCCGTGGTTGGCTGTGGCGCGTAACACGGCCGACACACGGAGGATCACCCGGATGCGCCCGGCACCACTGACTCGCCGGCTCGGCCTCGCCGACGCCGTTTTCCTGGGCCTGGGCTCGATGATCGGCGCCGGCGTGTTCGCCGCGTTCGCGCCGGCGGCGCACGCCGCGGGGGCCGGGTTGCTGCCCGCGCTGGTCGTCGCGGCCGTCGTGGCGTACTGCAATGCGACGTCTTCGGCGCGGCTCGCGGCGATTCATCCGGAATCCGGCGGAACCTACGTATACGGCCGGGAAAGGCTCGGTGAATTCTGGGGCTACCTCGCCGGCTGGGGATTCGTCACCGGCAAGACGGCCAGTTGCGCGGCGATGGCGCTGACCGTCGTCGCGTACGCCGCACCCGGGCTCGGGCAACCGTGGCGGAGCCTCCTCGCCGTCGCGGTGGTCGCCGCGCTCACCGCCGTCAACTACTTCGGCGTCCACCGCTCGGCGCTGGCGACGCGGGTGATCGTGACGGGCACGCTGCTCGTGCTCACCGTCGCGGCGGTGACGATGGGTGCCGGGCCGCACGCGGGCGGGCCGCTCGTCGCCTGGCCCGGCACCGGCGGGATCCTCGAAGCGGCCGGGCTGCTCTTCTTCGCCTTCGCGGGCTACGCGCGGCTCGCGACGCTCGGTGAGGAGGTCCGCGACCCCGCTCGCACCATTCCGCGCGCCATCCCGATCGCCCTGGGCGTCACCCTGGTCGTCTACGCGGCGCTCGCGGTGCTGCTGCTCGTCCGGCTCGGCCCGGCCGCGCTCGCCGCGAGTCCGGACCCGATCGCGGCCGCCGTCCCGGGCTGGTTCGCGCCGGTCGTCCGCGTCGGCGCGACGCTGGCGGCGCTCGGTTCGCTGCTCGCGCTCGTCCTCGGCGTCTCGCGCACGACCCTCGCGATGAGCCGCGACGGCCACCTCCCCCGGTTCCTCGCCGCCGTGCACCCGCGCTACGGCGTGCCGCACCGGGCCGAACTGGCCGTCGGCCTGGTCGTCGCCGTGCTCGCGGCGACGCTCGACCTGCGCGCCGCGATCGGCTTCTCGTCCTTCGCCGTCTTGAGCTACTACGCGGTCGCGAACGCGGCGGCGCTGACGCTGCGTTCGTCACGCTGGGTCGCTGTCGTCGGCCTGGTCGGGTGCGTGGTGCTGGCCTTCAGCCTGCCCTGGAAGTCGGTGCTGATCGGCGGTGGCGTGCTGGTGCTGGGCGCGTCGGCCTACGGCGTTCGCCGGATCCGCCGGTGAGAAATCACCCAACCGCCCGAAACATCCGAAGAAAGTCGGTTGTCCGGGTGTGCGGACACCTGGTGTAGTCGTGGGGCCGCCGTCGGCAACCGCTTCCTTTGTGGACACTGGAAGGACTGATCCCCTTGGCTCCCAAGCGCTGGTTCACCCTGCTCAGAAACGTCACCACCGCCGTAGCGGCCGTCGCCGCGGCCGCGTCGTTCGCCACCCCGGCGATCGCCACCGCCGCCCAGCCGCCGTCCACCGACGTCGTCGGCGGAACCCGGGCCGCCCAGGGCGAATTCCCGTTCATGGTGCGGCTTTCCATGGGCTGCGGCGGCGCGCTCTACACCAACCAGATCGTGCTGACGGCCGCGCACTGCGTCAGCCGCACCGGCTCGAACACGTCGATCACGGCGACGGTCGGCGTGGTCGACCTCAACAGCACGAGCGCCAAGAAGATCAAGTCGACCTACGTCTACCAGTCCCCCACCTACGGCACCTCGACCGGCGGCGACTGGGCGCTGATCAAGCTCGCGAGCCCGGTCACCGGCCTCTCGACGCTGCCGATCGCGTCGACGTCGACCTACAACACCGGCACGTTCACCGTGGCCGGCTGGGGCGCGGCGACCGAGGGTGGTGCTCAGCAGCGTTACCTGCTGAAGGCGACCGTCCCGTTCGTGGCCGACAGCACCTGCGCCGCCCAGGGCGGCAGCTACCCCGACCTGATCCCGAGCGCGGAGATCTGCGCGGGCAACCTGAGCGCGGGCGGCGTCGACACCTGCCAGGGTGACTCCGGCGGCCCGATGTTCCGCCGGGACAACAACAACGCCTGGATCCAGGTCGGCATCGTCAGCTGGGGTGACGGCTGCGCCCGGCCGCACGCCCCCGGCGTCTACACCGAGGTGAGCACGTTCGCGTCGAAGATCGCCGCGGCCGCCGCTTCCCTCTAGTCCAAAGCCGTGAAGGCCTCCTTACCGGCTCTTATGGCCGGTAAGGAGGCCTTCACGGCTTTCAGCGGGTCTTGTCCAAACGGGACAGTGCGGCTTCGTAGCCGGTCACCAGGTCCGCGACGACGTCGGCGACCGGGCGGACGCCGTTCATCCGGCCGACGATCTGGCCGACCGGCATCGACACCACCGTCGGGTCGCTCGCCGCGTGGATCCGGTTGTGCGCGTGGGAGACCAGCAGGTTCTGCAACGGCATCGGCAACGGCTCGGGCGCGTCCGCCGCGGCCCACGCCTCCGTCCAGCGCGTCTTCAGCAGCCGCGCCGGCTTGCCGGTGTAGATCCGCGTGCGGACGGTGTCGGACGACGTCGCCGCGACCAGTGCCTGCTGCATCGCCGCCGACTCGCCCATCGTCTGCAGGTACTCCTCGGTGGCGAGCCAGTACGAGCCCATCCAGACGCCGGACGCGCCGAGCGCGAGCGCCGCGGCGACCTGGCGGCCGGACCCGATCCCGCCGGCGGCGAGCACCGGCACGTCGACGGCGTCGACGATCTCCGGCACCAGCACCATCGACGCGATCTCGCCGGTGTGCCCGCCGGCTTCGTAACCCTGCGCGACCACGAAGTCGACGCCGTTCTCGACGTGCCGGACCGCGTGCTGGGCCTTCCCGGCGAGCGCGGCGACCGGGATGCCGCGGTCGTGGCACTGGGCGATGACGTCGGGTGGCGGCGAGCCCAGCGCGTTCGCGATCAGCTTGATCGGGTGGTCGAGCGCGACCTCGACGTGCGACCGGGCGACCGAGTGCAGCCAGCCCAGCACGCCCGCGCGTTCGTCGGTGTCGTCCGGCAGCGGCGGCACCGCGAGGTCGCGCAGCACGCGGTCGACGAACTCGCGGTGGCCGTCCGGGATCATCTTGGCGAGGTCGACCTGCGTGCCCTCGGCGGGGATCTTCGCCGGCATGACGATGTCGACGCCGTAGGGCTTGCCGCCGGTGTTCTCGTCCATCCAGGTGAGCACCCGGTCGAGCTCGGCCGCGTCGTTGAACCGGACGCAGCCGAGCACCCCGAGCCCGCCGGCGCGGCTCAGCGCCGCGGCGACGTGCTCCGAGGGCGTGAACCCGACGATCGGCAGGTCGATGCCGAGCCGGTCGCACAGCGATGTCCGCACTCGTGTTCCTCCTCAGACGGGCTGGGTCGTGGCCGGGTCGTGCTCGGCCGCGTAGCGCTGGGCCCACGGGTAGTCCGGTTTGCCGCTCGGCGAGCGGCCGATCTCGGCCGTCAGCCACACGGTGCGCGGCACCTTGTACCCGGCGACCTCGTGGCGGACGTGCTCGTCGATCCCGGCGAGGTCCGGCTCGGCGCCCTCCCGGAGCTGGATGACGGCGGCGACGCGCTGGCCGGTCCGCTCGTCGGGGATGCCGATGACCAGCGCGTCGAAGACGTCGGGATGGGACTTCAGCGCCCCTTCGACCTCTTCGGGGTAGACCTTTTCGCCGCCGGTGTTGACGCACTGGGAGCCGCGGCCGAGCAGCGTGACCGTGCCGTCCTCTTCGTAGCGCGCGTAGTCGCCGGGGACGACGTACCGGACGTCGCCGATGTCGACGAAGATCGTCTTGCTCTTCTCGGGGTCGCCGTAGTAGCCGAGCGGAACGTGCCCGCGGCGGCCGATCAGCCCGATCGCGCCGGCCTTCGGCTCGACGAGGTGGCCGTCGTCGTCGAGCAGGATGGCGTCCTTGCCGAAGCTGACGCGCGGGCCGGCGCTGTGGTCGGAGTCCTTGCCCACCATGCCGATCCCGGTGAAACCGCTTTCGGACGAGCCGATCGCGTCGGTGATGACGGCGTTCGGCACGAGCGCGACGAACTCCTGCTTGACCGACTGCGAGAACAGCGCGGCGTGGCTCGAGACCGCGACGAGCGACGACGCGTCGTAGTCGCCCTCGCGGAAGGCCTCGATGAGCGGGCGCGCCATGGCGTCCCCGACGATCGTGAGCACCTGGACCTTGTGCTCTTGCACGGCTTTCCACACCTCGTGCGCGTCGAAGCGCGGCACGAACACCACCGGGCTGCCGGTGAACAGCGCGCCGAAGGCGGCCCACTGCGCGGCGCCGTGGATCAGCGGCGCGGCGGGCAGGCGCGTCAGGCTGCCGGACTTGCCCTGCTCGGCGAGCGTCCACTCGTCGGGGACGTACTCGCCGGTGACGAAGTTGATGCCGCCGCCGAGCGCGCGCCAGATGTCCTCGTGGCGCCAGAGGACGCCCTTCGGGTAGCCGGTGGTGCCGCCGGTGTAGAGGATGTACAGGTCGTCGTTGCTGCGCTCTTCGAAGTCGCGGTCCGGGGACTGTTCCTTCAGCGCTGCTTCGTACTCGACGCCGCCGTAGCTCCCGAAGTCACCGTCGCTGCCGTCTTCGACGACGACAACGTGTTTCAGTTTCGGCGCCTCGGGCAGGACGGCCCGGACTTTGTCGGAGTAGCTTCTCTCGTGCACGAGCGCGACGAGATCGGCGTCCGTGAAGAGGTACGCGAGCTCGCCGTGCACGTAGCGGTAATTGACGTTGACGGCGATCGCGCGCAGCTTGTACGCGGCGATCATCGCCTCGAGGGCCTCGATCGAGTTGCGGGAGTAGACCCCGATGTGGGATCCGCGTCCCACGCCGTGCGCGGCGAGGTGGTGGGCGAGCCGGTTGGCCCGCGCCTCCAGTTCGGCGAAGGTGACTCGCCGGTCGCCGCACACGACCGCGACGCGCTCCGGCACGGCGTCGACGGCGTGCTCCAGAAGATCCGCGATGTTGAGTGCCACGCCCTCAAAGTAGAACATGTTATCGTTCTGGGCAATGGCACCGCGTTGTTGGAGGAGGTTTCGGTGGGTGAACCGCACGCGCTGGTTTCGCAGGACGGGCCGACGCTGATCGTCACGATGAACCGCCCGGAGGCCCGCAACGCGATCACGGGCGAGATGATGTCGATCATGGTCGACGCCTGGGACCGGGTGGATTCGGACGACTCGATCCGCAGCTGCGTCCTGACGGGCACCGGGGGCGCGTTCTGCGCCGGCGCCGACCTGAAGTCGATGTCGCGGAACTCGCCGTCCGAGTCGTTCTCGTCAGGTCGCTTTGATCCTTCGCGCATCCCAGGTCTCTTGAAGGGCCGGCGCCTGACCAAGCCGCTGATCGCGGCGGTCGAGGGCCCGGCGATCGCGGGCGGCACGGAGATCCTGCAGGGAACGGACATCCGGGTGGCGGGCACGTCGGCCCGCTTCGGGGTGTCGGAGGCACGCTGGGGCCTGTTCCCGATGGGCGGCTCGGCGGTCCGGCTGCCACGCCAGATCCCGTACACGGTGGCGGCGGACATCCTGCTGACCGGCCGTCACCTGTCCGCGGCGGAAGCCTTGGCGATCGGCTTGATCGGTCACGTGGTCCCGGACGGCCAGGCTCTGTCTCGCGCCCTGGAGCTGGCCGCACTGGTGAACGCCAACGGGCCGGTCGCGGTCCGGGCGATCCTGCGGACGATCCGGGACACCGAGGGTCTCCACGAGGAGGAGGCCTTCAAGCTGGACTCGCAGTACGGCATCGAGGTTTTCGCCTCGGAGGACGCGAAGGAAGGGCCACGGGCCTTCTCGGAGAAGCGGAAGCCGGACTTCCACAACCGCTGAGCCGGTATCACGCGTGACCCGACGGGCTTCACCCGTGATCCGAGGGGCATCACCCGTGATTGAGCGGGCATCACGTGTGATTGGCGGGGCATCGCGGTGATGCCCCTCCAGTCACGAATGATGCCCGCTCAATCACGCGCACCGAAGGCCGACGGGACGCCGTCTACCAGCCCATGTCCTTGGCGACTTCCTCTTGCGCTGCCGCGATTTCCTCGGTTGTCGCACCGGTGATGCCGGTGTCTTGTTCCAGCCGGGACAGCAGGTCGGTCAGCGCCTGCTTCTGCGCCGGGTGTGTGATCGGCACCGCGTCGAGGTCGGTGCTCATCAGCCAATCGAACAGCACGACGGCATCGGCACGCCACAAACGCACGGTGACGGTGGGCAGGTCCGTGTCCATGCGAACGATCCTGCCGGAACTCGCGTGACTGAGCACGTCACTCGCGTGATCGAAGACGTAAGCAACGTGATTGGGGCCGGAACTTGCGAGTTCCGGCCCCAAACACGTAAGTTACGGCCCCAATCACACGAGTTACGGGTTACGACACGTACTTGGCTCGCAGGTGGCGCTTGTACAGCTTGCCGTTCGGGTCTCGCGGCAGCTCTTCCAGGTAGTCGATCGACTTCGGGAGCTTGAACTTCGCCAGTCGCGTCGCCGCGTACGCCAGGAGTTCCGAGGTCAGCTCGGGAGACGGTGTGACTCCGGGAGCCGGCTGGACGACGGCCTTGATCTCCTCGCCCCAGTCCTCGTGCGGGAGGCCGAAGACCGCGACGTCCGCGACCGATGGGTGCATCACCAGCTCGCCCTCGATCTCCGCCGGGTAGATGTTCACCCCGCCCGAGATGATCAGATCCGCCTTGCGGTCGTGCAGGAACAAGTACCCGTCGGAATCCAGGTGGCCCATGTCGCCCAGGGTGAACAGTTTGCCGACGCGTGCGGCGGCCGTCTTGTCCGGGTCGTTGTGGTACGAGAACTCCGATGAGCCCATCTGCATGTAGACCGTGCCCGTCTCCCCGGGCGGCAGGGAAACACCAGCGTCGTCCAGGACCTTGATCGTCGAGCCCGGCCAGGGCAACCCCACCGAGCCCGGCTTGCGCAGCCAGTCCTCGCCCGAGATCACCGTGCCGCCGCCCTCCGTGGCCGCGTAGTACTCCGTGACCACCGGGCCCCACCACGCCAGCATCTGGCGCTTGACCTCCAGCGGGCACGGCGCCGCGCCGTGGATCATCACCCGCAGCGACGAAAGGTCGTACTGGGAACGCACTGAGGCAGACAGGCCCAGCAAGCGGCGGAACTGGGTCGGGACCATGTGGCTGTGCGTGACGTGGTGGCGCTCGATCAGGCGCAGCATGTCCTCGGCGTCCCAGCGGTCCATCAGCACCGCGGAATGCCCCAGCTGCAGCGAAATCGCCACGAAGTTCAGCACCGCCGTGTGGTACAGCGGTGAGCCGCACAGGTGGACGTGGTCGTCGTGCGGGCCGAGGCCGAACACGCCGAAGAACCACGTCGACGCCGCCGGCACCTCGTCCGGGTCGGTGCCCGTCAGCGGGCGCCGGACGCCTTTCGGGCGGCCCGTCGTGCCGGATGTGTACAGCATCGGCGAGCCCGCCGTACGCCGGGCGGGACGTCCGTCGCCTTCGCCGGCGCCCAGCTCCTCGATCCGGCGGAAGCCCGGGACGTTGCCGACCGCGAAGCGCGCCGAAGCGGGCAACCCGGCTTCGTCGGCCGCGGCGATGGCGACGTCGGCGAAGCGCTCGTGCGCGAGGAACGCCTTCGCGCCGCTGTCGCCGATGATGTACGCGACCTCCGGGCCGATCAGGTGCCAGTTGACGACCACGACGTACAGCCCGGCCTGGATCGCGGCGAAGTAGGCCGCCACCAGCTCGTCGCCGTTCGGCTGGAGCAGCACGACGACGTCGCCGACGTCGAGGCCCAGCTCCTGCAGCCCCCGGGAGTACCGGTTGGCCTTCGCGGCCAGCTCGCCGTAGGACACGCCGCGGCCGTCCGGGTCGACCAGAGCCGTCTTCTCGGGCTCTTCCGCGGCGATGTTCCACAGGCCCAGCGTCTTCGCGGCAGTCGTCGTCATACCGCAAATCTAGAACGCGTTCCACCTACAGGCAACCGTCCGGCGGTGAATCTTGCCGACGAATCGAGAACGTGTTTCACTCAAGCCGTGACCGAGACACCGCTGGCGGCACCTCTCAACATCGGCTTCGACTACACGCGCTCGACCGGGCCGGTGGTCGGGCGGTTCGTGAACGCGCTGCGTGAGCGCCGCATCGAAGGCATCCGCGGCAGCGACGGCCGGGTGCACGTCCCGCCGGTGGAGTACGACCCGGTGACGGCCGACCCGCTCAGCGAGTTCGTCCCGGTCGCCGAAGAGGGCACCGTCGTCTCCTGGTCGTGGTGCCCGCGCCCGCTCGACGGCCAGCCGCTGAGCCGCCCGTTCGCCTGGGCCCTGGTCAAGCTCGACGGCGCCGACACCGCGATGCTGCACGCCGTCGACGCCGGCTCGCCCGACAAGATCCACAGTGGACAGCGCGTCCGCGTCCGCTGGGCCGACGACACCGTCGGGCACATCCGCGACATCGCCTACTTCCTCCCCGCCGACGCCGCGGACACGACACCGACCGAGCTCGCGCCCCCGGTCGCCGAACGCGAAGAGGGCGCGCCGGTCAGCATCGTCATCACGCCGGTGCACCTGCGCTATCAGCACTCCGCGTCGCCCGAGGAGAGCCGCTACCTGCGCGGCCTGGCCGAAGGCAAACTGATCGGCCAGCGCTGCCCGGCGTGTCAGAAGGTCTACATCCCGCCCCGCGGCTCCTGCCCGACCGACGGCGTGCCGACCACCGACGAGGTCGAGCTCCCCGACACCGGCATCGTGACGACGTTCTGCATCGTCAACGTCCCGTTCCTGGGCCAGCGGCTCAAGCCGCCCTACGTCGCCGCGTACATCCTCCTGGACGGCGCCGACATCGCGTTCCTGCACCTCGTGCTCGGCTGCGACGCCAAGGACGTCCGGATGGGCCTGCGCGTGCGCGCCGCGTGGAAACCCCGCGACGAGTGGTGGACGTCGCTGGAGAACATCGACCACTTCGAGCCGACCGGCGAGCCGGACGCGGCTTACGAAACCTTCGCCCACCACCTGTGAGGTCCTGATGCCAGACGTCGCGATCGCGGGCTTCGCCCACGCGCCGAACGTCCGCGAGACCGCGGGCACCACCAACGGCGTGGAGATGCTCGTCCCCATCTTCGCCGAGGTCTTCGCGCAGACCGGACTGTCCAAGCAGGACATCGGGTTCTGGTGCTCCGGCTCCTCGGACTACCTGGCCGGGCGCGCGTTCTCGTTCATCGCCGCGGTCGACGCGATCGGCGCGTTCCCGCCGATCCACGAGTCGCACGTCGAGATGGACGCCGCCTGGGCGCTCTACGAGGCCTGGCTGAAGATCCGGATGGGCGAGGTCGAGACGGCGCTCGTCTACGGCTTCGGCAAGTCCAGCGCCGGGCAGCTGCGCCGGGTGCTCGCGCTGCAGCTGGACCCGTACGTCGTCACTCCACTGTGGCCGGACTCGATCTCGATCGCCGGCATCCAGGCGCGGCTCGGCCTCGACGCCGGACTGTGGTCCGAAAAGGACCTCGCCGAGGTCGCGGCCCGCAACCGGGACCTCGACGCCGCCGACCTGCTGGACACCCCGTACGTCGCGGACCCGTTGCGCGCGCACGACATCGCCCCGATCACCGACGGCGCCGCTGTGATCGTCCTGTCCACAGTGGAACGCGCGAGGGACATCGTCGAGCGCCCGGCGGTGATCGCCGGGATCGAGCACCGCGTCGACTCCCCCGTGCTCGGCGCCCGCGACCTGACGCGGTCGCCGTCGACCGAGATCGCAGCGAAGGCCCTCGACCTCGACGGCGTCGACCTCGCCGAGCTGCACGCGCCGTTCACGCACCAGGAGATCATCCTGCGCACCGCCCTCGGCCTCGAGGACAACGTGACCATCAACCCCTCGGGCGGCGCGCTCGCCGCCAACCCGATGTTCTCCGCCGGGCTCGCCCGCATCGGCGAAGCGGCGCGGCGGATCCACAGTGGAGAGTCCCGCAAGGCCGTGGCGCACGCGACGAGCGGCCCCGCCCTGCAGCAGAACCTCCTGGCCGTGCTGGAGGCACGATGACCAAGCAGCTCACGGCCGTGCTCGGCACCGGCCAGACGCACCACCGCGCCAAGCGCACCGACGTCTCGATGCCGGGCCTGCTGCGCGAGGCGATCGACCGCGCGATGATCGACGCCCAGGTCGGGTGGGCCGACATCGACGCCGTCGTGCTCGGCAAGGCGCCGGACCTGTTCGAAGGCGTCATGATGCCCGAGCTGTTCCTCGCCGACTCCCTCGGCGCGAACGGGAAACCGTTGCTGCGCGTGCACACCGCGGGCTCGGTCGGCGGGTCGACGGCGCTGGTCGCGGCGTCGCTCGTGCAGTCCGGCGTGCACCGCCGGGTGCTCACGGTGGCGTTCGAGAAGCAGTCCGAGTCGAACGCGATGTGGGGCCTGTCGATCCTGCCGCCGTTCCAGATGCCGGTCGGCGCCGGCGCGGGCGGCTACTTCGCGCCGCACGTCCGGTCCTACATCCGCCGCTCCGGCGCGCCCGAGCACATCGGCGCGATCGTCGCGGCGAAGGACCGCCGCAACGGCTCGCTGAACCCGTACGCGCACCTGCGCCAGGCGGACATCACCGTCGAGTCGGTGCAGGCGTCGCAGATGCTGTGGGACCCGATCCGCTACGACGAGACGTGCCCGTCGTCGGACGGCGCGTGCGCGATGGTGCTCGGCGACGAAGCCGCCGGGGACGCCGTCGAGGGTGGCGCCGCCTGGATCCACGCGACGGCGATGCGCACCGAGCCGACCACGTTCGCCGGCCGCGACCAGGTCAACCCGCAGGCCGGGCGCGACGCCGCGGCCGCGTTGTGGGCCGAGGCCGGGATCAAGGACCCGATGTCCGAAGTGGACGTCGCCGAGATCTACGTGCCGTTCTCGTGGTTCGAGCCGATGTGGCTGGAGAACCTCGGGTTCGCCGCGGAAGGCGAGGGCTGGAAGGTCACCGAAGCGGGTGAGACGGCGATCGGCGGGCGGCTGCCGGTCAACCCGTCGGGCGGGGTGCTCTCGTCCAACCCGATCGGCGCGTCCGGCATGCTTCGCTTCTCCGAAGCCGCGAAGCAGGTCATGGGCCGGGCCGGGGACTACCAGGTGGACGGCGCGCGCGTCGCGCTCGGGCACGCCTACGGCGGCGGGTCGCAGTACTTCTCGATGTGGGTGGTCGGCTCCGACAAGCCGCGTTGATACGCTCGACCCACCATGCCGAGACTCGCGGACCACGAACAACGCCGTCGCCAGATCGCCGAAGCCGTCTGGCGGATCGCCAGCGCGCGCGGGCTGGAAGACGTGTCGCTGCGCAAGGTCGCGGCCGAGGCCGGCGTCTCGCTGCGGCTCGTCCAGTACTACTTCGGCACGCGCAACGACCTGCTGCTCGGCGCGCTCGAGATCCTCAACAAGGTCGCCGAGGAACACACCCGCGCCGAGGTCGGGCCGGAGGCCGACGCGACACCGCGCCAGGTCCTGCGCACGATGCTGGTCGGGATGCTCCCGCTGGACGACGAGCGCCGCACGCGTTACCTCGTGCACCTGGCCTACTTCGTCCGCTCGCTGACCGACCCCGACCTCGCGACGGCGTTCAGCGCCGCGCCGCCGGAGCTGGAACGGCTGACCGCGGACCTGCTGGCCTGGGGGCAGCAACGCGGTGAGGTGCCGCCGGACCTCGACCTGATGCCGGAGGCGGAGCTGCTCCTTTCGAGCGTCGACGGCCTGCAGACCAGCATCATCCTGGGCCAGCGCACCCCCGAGGCCGTGTTCGCGCTGATCGACCACCAGTTGGAACGGCTGTTCAGTCTCTCGAACGTCGCCACTTGAGCGCGAGCAGCGTCCCGAGCACCCCGGTCACGACGCCGACCGCGGCCGGCACCGCGACCGGCGGGTCCACCACGATCACCGGCTTCAGCTCCACCGGCGCCGGCGGCTGCACCGGCTTGGGCGGCGCGTCCGAACCGGTGGCCGTCCAGGCCGTGACGTAGACGAGCATCCGCGCGATCAGCGAGATGAAGAAGATCAGGCCGATCACCGAGCCGAACGCGATCCCCGTCGGCGAGCTGCCGATCAGCCGCAGGTAGAAGCCACCGGCCAGCTTGAGCGCCTCGAAGCCGAGGGCCAGGGCGATCGCGCCGCGCACCGCGCTGCGCACGCCCACCGGCTGGCGCGGCAGCCGGGTCAGCACCCAGAGGAACACCAGCCAGTCGGCGGCCAGCGAGAGCGGCACCGAGGACGCGGACACGAGCTGGTGACCCCAGCTCGTGTCGTCGAGGCCGGCCAGCCGGAGCAGGTAGCTGCCGAGCGCGGTGCCGGAGATGGTGATCGTGAACGACACCAGCAGCGCCGCCGTCAGGCCGAGCAGCGCGAGCAGGTCGACGGCGATCAGCCGCGGCAGCGACTGGTCCGACCGGTTCTGCCCCCACAGCGCGGTGAGCGAGTCCCGCAGCGCGTTCATCCAGTTCCAGCCCGAGTAGAGGCCGATCACCAGGCCGAACGCACCGACGCTCGTCCGCTGGTCGACGAAGCCGGTGAGCAGGTCGGTGGCCTTGTCCCCCAGCCCGCCGGGCAGCGTGCTGACGATCGCGCGCACCATCGTGTCGAGCAGGTGCGGCTGGCTGGCCAGCACGAACCCGGCCACCGACGACGCCACCATCAGCAGCGGCACCAGCGACAGCAGGCTGAAGTAGGTGATCGACGCGACGTAGTGGTAGCCGCCGGTGTCGACGTAGCGGTTGGTCGCGCGGGCGATGTGGTCCAGCCACCGGTACCGGGCACGGGCCCGCGCCCAGGGGCTCGGGGCCTTGGGGGAACTCTTCACGGACACTGTCTACCCAGCGGAGACCCTCCTCGCGCACCCAACACGCACTCTTGCCACCCCATCACCCGCTCGCCGGACGTGCGGGGGCCTCGGAGTGACCTCGGCCAGGGGCGTCAGCTGAGCGCGACCAGCTCGGACCAGTCGTCCTGGGGCAGCTCGGCGTCCGTCGTCGCGAACACCGAGCTGCCCAGGAAGTCCAGGCTGCAGCCGAGGGTGGCCAGGAACGACGTGTCCGCGGCGTCGCGGCCGGTGGAGATGCGGAGCATCGTCTGGCGCGGCGCGAGGTGCGTGGCGTCGAAGACGTACCAGTGGCCGTCGATCGCGGCCTCGAACACGGCGTGGAAGTCCATCGGCGACAGCCCGGGCGCGTAGACGCCGACGTAGCGGGCCGGGATGTCGAAGAACCGGCAGAAGGTGACGCACACGTGCGCGAAGTCGCGGCAGACGCCTTCGCCGGCCAGGAGGGTGTCGATCGCGTCGTCGGTCGGCCGGGTGGCGCCGACGGTGTAGAGCAGCCGGTCGTTGACGTTCCGGACGATCGCGTCCACAGTGGACCGCGCGTCGGGGCGGCCGTACATCTCCGGCGTCGCCAGGCCGCCGATCCGGTCGGACGGGCAGTACCGGCTCGGCCGGGTGAACACGGCGATGTCGGCGAGGGTGACGGGCTCGGGCTCGGCCGCGGCCAGGTCGCGCTCGGCGTGGTAGGTGACGCGGTGCTCCCCGAGCGGCAGGTCGAAGACGTCGGCCCGGGTACCGTGCTCGAACAGGACGGCTTCGCTCCCGCCGTCCCAGGAGACGGTCAGGTCCTCGGTGTCGGCGTTCGCCGCCGCGACCGAGATCGCCGCCCGCCCGGGTTCGGTGACACGGATGGTGAACTCGACGTCGACACTCGCTCGCGGGGCCATCGCGCCATGATGACAGCCGGGCCGCGTGTGACCATCACGCCGTGGTGAACATCGTGGTCTTCCATTCGGTGCTGGGGCTCCGGCCGGTCGAGCTCGGCGCGGCCGAACGGCTGCGGGCGGCCGGGCACGACGTCGTCACGCCGGACCTCTACGCCGGCTCGACCGCGCCCACGCTCGAGGAGGGCTTCGCCCTGATGGACCACGTCGGCTGGACGACGATCAGCGGTCGCGCGTCCGACGCGGTGCGCGACCTGCCGCCCGCCACCGTGCTGCTGGGGGTGTCGATGGGCTGCGGCGTGGTCCAGGGCGTCCTCCCGGACCGTCCCGTCGCGGCGGGAGTCCTGCTGCTGCACGCGTTGGGGGCCATCCCGGCGTCGGCGCGCGCCGGCCTGCCGGTGCAGGTGCACGTCGCCGACCCGGACCCGATCGCACCGCCGGCCGAGGTCGCCGCCTGGCGAGCGGTCAACCCTGCGGCCGCGGTGTTCACCTACCCCGGCGCCGGCCACTTCTACACCGACGCCGAGGGTCCCGACCACGACGAAGCCGCGTCCGCCCTCACCTGGCAGCGGGTGCTCGGCTTCCTCCGGACGCTGCCTCAGGCGTAGCGGACCGGGTAGTGCTTGATGCCGTTGAGCCAGCTGGACCGCAGGCGCACCGGGGGTTCCGCTTCGGTGATGTCCGGCATCACGTCGGCGATGGCGTTGAAGATCAGGTCGATCTCCAGCCGGGCGAGGTTGGCGCCGATGCAGTAGTGCGAACCGGTGCCGCCGAAGCCGACGTGCGGGTTGTCCTCCCGCAGGATGTCGAACTTCTCCGCGTCCTCGAACACGTCGGGGTCGAAGTTGGCGGAGCTGTAGAACATCCCGACGCGGTCGCCCCGCTTGATCTGCGCGCCGCCCAGCTCGGTGTCGCGGGTGGCGGTGCGCTGGAAGGCGACCACCGGGGTGGCCCAGCGGACGATCTCGTCGGGCGCGGTCTTCGGGCGCTGCTCCTTGAACAGCTCCCACTGGGCCGGGTGGTCCAGGAACGCCTTCATGCCGTGCGTGATCGCGTTGCGCGTGGTCTCATTGCCGGCCACCGCGAGCAGGATGACGAAGAAGCCGAACTCGTCGGAGCCCAGCGCCTCGCCGTCGACGTCGGCCTCGATCAGCTTGGTGACGATGTCGTCCATCGGGCACTTGCGGCGGTCCTCGGCCATGTTCCAGGCGTAGCCGATGAGCTGGGTCGACGCTTCGAGGGGTTCGAGCTGGTACTCGGGATCGTCGTAGGCGACCATCTGGTTGGACCAGTCGAAGATCTTGAGCCGGTCCTCCTGCGGGACGCCGATCAGTTCGGCGATCGCCTGCAACGGCAGTTCGCAAGCGACGTCGGTGACGAAGTCGCCCGTGCCCTTCTTCTTCGCCTCGAAGACGATCTTCGCGGCGCGGTCCCGCAGCGTGTCCTCGAGCTTGGCGATCGAGCGCGGGGTGAAGCCCTTCGAAACGATCCGCCGCAGCTTGGTGTGCTGGGGCGCGTCCATGTTGAGCAGGACCAGCCGGTTCGCGTTGAGGCGGTCCTCGGTCATGCTCTCGTCGAAGCGGATGATCGCGGTCTTCTCGCTCGACGAGTAGAGCGTGCTGTCGCGGGAGACCTCCTTGACGTCCGCGTGCCGCGAGACGACCCAATAGCCGTCGTCACCGAAGCCCGCGGTGTTGTTCTTCTGGGGGTTCCACCACACGGGGGCGGTCCGCCGGAGCTCGGCGAACTCGGCCAGGGGCAGCCGATGGGCGTAGAGGTCCGGGTCCGTGAAGTCGAAACCGGCGGGGATGAGCGGAGCGGCCACGTTGCCTCCCACGGTTCGCCTTGTGAAACACGTTCTAAGCGGATTTAAGCATACGGTGTTAACAAGCGGAAGGGTGTTCAGTGAAACCTGTTAACTTGACCGATGAGGCCAGGTGAACGAGCGCTCACTCGGCCAAGATCGAGATCACGTCCGCGCTGCGGCGCCTTGCATCGAACGATAACTTGTTCTAATTTTTGGCTACTGAACAGTCTTCCCGACGAACTTCCCGACGAAGGGGACCAGATGGGCGTGCCGGTCATCGTCGAAGCCGTGCGGACCCCGATCGGCAAGCGGGGCGGCCTGCTGGCCGGCCTGCACGCGGCCGAGCTGCTGGGGGCCGCGCAGCTGGCCCTGCTGGACCGCGCCGGGATCGACCCGGCGCTGGTCGAGCAGCTGATCGGCGGCTGCGTCACGCAGGCCGGCGAGCAGTCGAGCAACGTCACGCGCACCGCGTGGCTGCACGCGGGCCTGCCGGAGACGGCGGGCGCGACGACGATCGACGCCCAGTGCGGCTCGGCGCAGCAGGCCACGCACCTGATCGCCGGCCTGATCGCGGCGGACGCCATCGACGTCGGCGTCGCCTGCGGGGTCGAGGCGATGAGCCGCGTCCCCCTGGGGACGAACCGCGCGGGCGGCTCCCCCCGGCCGGCGTCGTGGTCGATCGACCTCCCGAACCAGTACGGCGCGGCGGAGCGCATCGCGGTGCGCCGGGGCTTGACGCGCGCCGACGTCGACGCGTTCGGCGCGGCGTCCCAGCAGAAAGCGGCGGCCGCGTGGGCGGCCGGGCACTTCGACCGCGAGGTGGCGCCGGTGAAGGCCCCGGTCCTCGACGCGTCGGGCGAACCGACCGGCGAAACCCGGCTGATCACCCGGGACCAGGGCCTGCGCGCGACGACGGCCGAGGGCCTGGCCCGCCTCAAGCCGGTGGTCGAGGACGGCATCCACACGGCGGGCACATCGTCCCAGATCTCCGACGGCGCGGCGGCCCTGCTGCTGATGGACTCCACGCGCGCCGCGGCCCTGGGCCTGCGCCCACGGGCCCGGATCATCGCGCAGGCACTGGTCGGCGCGGAGCCGTACTACCACCTGGACGGCCCGATCCGCGCGACGGAGCGAGTGCTGACGCGCGCGGGCATGACGATCGCCGACCCGGACCTGTTCGAGGTCAACGAAGCGTTCGCCTCGGTGCCGCTGTCGTGGCAGCGGACGCTCTCGCCGGACGAGTCCCGAGTCAACGTCAACGGCGGCGCGATCGCCCTGGGCCACCCGGTGGGCAGCACGGGAGCGCGCTTGCTGACGACGGCGCTGCACGAGCTGGAGCGCCGGGACGCGTCGACGGCGCTGGTGACGATGTGCGCCGGCGGCGCGCTGGCGACGGCGACGATCATCGAACGCCTCTGACCCGCGGTCCCCAGCCAGCCACCGAGTTGGCCGCTCTCGCTGACGTGTCGGCCGTTCCGGTCGGCGTGTTGGCCGTCGCGGTCGGCGTGTTGGCCGTTCCGGTTGCCGGGTGACCGCTCCCGGCGGCGTGTCGACCGCTTGGGTCACCATGTTGGCCGTCGCGGTCGCCGAGTTGGCCACTCCGGTTGCCGAGTTGGCCACTCCGGTTGCCGGGTGACCGCTCCCGGCGGCGTGTAGACCGCCTGGGTCACCGTGTTGGCCGTCGCGGTCGGCGAGTTGACCGCTCCAGTCAGCGTGTTGGCCGCTCCAGTCAGCGTGTTGGCCGCTCCGGTTGTCAAGTTGGCTGCTCCCGCCAGCGTGTTGACCACTCCAGCCAGCGTGTTGGCCGCTCCAGTCGCCAAGCCGGCACTTCTGGTTGCCGAGTCGGCGATGCCCGCGCGGCCGAGGTGACCGCACGTCGCCATCTCAGCTCAGCTCAGCTTTGCCTTGCCGCCAAACGCATCCCTCCTCCGGCACCCGGCCTCCGTTACTCCACCACCTCCGCGGGACCGTTGCCCGGCCTCGCGAACTTCACCGTTCCCCGCCCCTCCCTCCAGCTCTCCACGAAGAGCGTGTCCTCGGCCACCCAGGTCAGCACGACCTCCCTGAGGTCCAGCCGGAACAGGTGGCACGGCTCGTCGTTTCCCTGCAGTGCCGCGATCTCCGCCTTGTCCGTCAGCTCCGCCACCACACCCGCCAGCTTCGCGTCGCCGCCCTCCTCGATGCCCGGGTACGCGTGGATCGCGAACCTGTTGTCCCGCCGCAGATCGCGGGCCTTCAGAGCGTCCAGCATCGACCCGATGTAGGCCTCCGCACCGCGGAAGTCCACCTCGGAGCCGCTCACCCGTGGTGCGCCGTCGCGGCGCACTGTGGCCAGTACATGCGACTTCTCCGCCGTGAAACGCGCGTGCACCCGCGAGGCCAGCGAAGGTGACTGCGCCGAGAACTCCTGCCAACTCGTCATGCCCAGCAGCGTCCCACCCACCACCGACAGTTTCAGAGCCCACCCACGACCAGGTGAACGAACGTCCCGGACAGCCCGTAGGTGCTGACCCCGGCCAACGCCCGCCCCGGGTGGGGCCATTCGGCTGGTGACGACGTGAGTTCCAGACCCGCCCAGGCGACCGCCGACGTCGGACGTGGGCAGTGCAGGGTGGCCGGAATCCGCCGTTCGCGGACCACCATCGCCGTCTTGATCAAGCCCGCCATGCCACCCGCCGCCTCCGGGTGGCCGATGTTCGACTTCACCGAACCCACCAAGCACGGCTGTCCCGGCGGCCGCCCGGTGCCGATCGCCTCGCTGATCGCCTGCAGCTCGATGACGTCGCCCGCCGGGGCCGCGTTGCCGTGTGCCTCCACGTAACCGAGCTCCGCGGGCGCGATCCCCGCCTGCGCGCACGCCCGGGCGATCACCTGCAGGTAGCCCTCCACCGACGGCGCGATGATCGCCTTGGCCGTGCGGCCCTTGCTCGCCTGGGCGCTGCCCAGGATCAGCGCGTGGACGCGGTCGCCGTCGGCCAAGGCCTGGCCCAGGCGCTTGAGGACGACGACGCCCGCGCCGTCGCTGCGGACGAAACCGTCCGCGTCCTCGTCGCCGAAACGGCAGCGTCCGGTCGGCGACAGCATTCCCGCCGCCGAATAGCCGAGCGTGTGGTCGGTGCCCAGGACCAGGCTGACGCCGCCCGCCACCGCCGTGTCGCACTCCCCCGTGCGCAGGCTCTGGCACGCGAGGTGCACGGCCAGCGTGCCCGACGAACACGCCGCGTCGACCGTGGCGCACGGGCCGCGCAGGTCCCACGCGTAGCTGATCCGCCCGGACGCCATGCTCCGCGCCGCCGCGCCCGCGATCGCGTACATGTCGGCCGTCCCTTGAAGACCGTCCCAGTGCTCGCCCGTGCTCTGGCCCATGAAGACGCCGATCTCGCGGCCCTCGATACCGTCGAGCCCGGCGTCGGCCAGCGCGTCGCGCGTGGTCGTCAGGAGGACGCGGTGCTGCGGGTCGAGCACCGCCGCTTCCCGTTCGCTCACGCCGAAGAACCCCGGGTCGAACTCTTCGGAGCCGAGGAAACCGCCGGCCAGGCTGACGAGCCGGCCGCGACGGCGGGGTACCGGGTCGTACAGCTCCGCCGCGTCGAACCGGCCGGGCGGCGCGGCGCCGACGACCGCGTCCACGCGCATGTCGAGCAGCTCCCAGAGCGCGTCCGGGCCGGCCGCGCCGGGGAACCGGCAGCCCATGCCGACGATCGCGATCGGCTCGTTCATCGTTCTCCTGTCGAAATTCGTCCACTGTGGACGGCGGATTCACTCGTCCGTGGCAGCGCGGGTTCCCGCGGCCGCGCACACCCTATGTGATCATTCAGGCCGCCCGGGTGATCGCCTCGGCGATCTCCCCTTCCCCGGAGGAATCCCCGTTATGTGTGGCATCGCGGGCTGGGCCGACCCCAGCTGCCCGCTCCCGGACGGCGGCATGACCGTGCACCGGATGACCGAGACCCTCGCCGCCCGCGGGCCGGACGACTCCGGTGTCTGGGCGGCCGCGCACGTCGCGTTCGGGCACCGCCGGCTCGCCGTGCTCGACCCCGCGAACGGCCGGCAGCCGATGGTGGCCTACGACGACCAGGACGAGGCCACGACCGTCCTGTCCTACAGCGGCGAGGTGTTCAACCACCGCGAGCTGCGCGTCGAACTGGAGCTGCTGGGGCACAAGTTCCGCACGCACACCGACACGGAAGTCGTGCTGCACGCCTGCCTGGAGTGGGGCACCGACGCCCCGCGACGGCTCGACGGCATGTTCGCCTTCGCCGTCTGGGACGCGCCGCGCCGCCGGTTGCTGCTGGTCCGCGACCGGCTCGGCGTCAAACCGCTCTGCTACGCGCGCCGCGGCGACGGCGTCCTGTTCGCTTCCGAGCCCAAGGCGCTGTTCGCGTCCGGCCTGGTCGCCCCGGCCGTCGACGATGGCGGCCTGCGCGACTTCCTGGCCTCGGTCCGCACCCCTGGGGTGACGCTCCACCAGGGCGTCCACGAAGTCCGGCCGGGCACGATGCTGCTGGTCGACGCCGACGGCGTCCGCGAGCGCCGGTACTGGTCACTGGACGCGCAGCCGCACGAAGACGACCTCGCCATGACCGTCGAGCGGATCCGCGAACTCCTCGAAGACATCACCGAACGGCACGTCCGGGCCGACGTCCCGCTCGGCGCGCTGCTGTCGGGCGGCCTCGACTCGAGTGCGCTCGCCGCGCTCGGCCAGCGGTTCACGACCGCGCCGCTGCGCACGTTCTCCGTCGGTTTCGCCGGCGAGTTCGTGCCCGACGCCCTGCGCGCCACGCCGGACGCGCCCTACGTCCGGGATGTCGTCGCGCACTGCGGGCTCGACCACCGCGACCTGGTGCTCGGGTCGGCGGCGCTGGCCGATCCGGCGGTGCGCCGGGCCGTCGTCCACGCGCGGGACGCGCCCGCGACCGGGGACATGGACACGTCACTCTTCCTGCTGTTCAAGGCGGTTCGCGAGCATTCGACGGTGGCGCTGTCCGGGGAGAGCGCCGACGAGGTCTTCGGCGGCTACCCGTGGTTCCACCAGCCGCTCGCCGACGGCTACCCGTGGCGTTACTTCGCCGGCCGCAGCGGGACGTACCTCGCGCTGCTGCGCGACGACGTGGCCGCGGAACTCGCCGTCGGCGCCCATCGCGAGGCGCACTACCGGCAGGCGCTCGCCGAAGTTCCGGTGCTGCCAGGGGAAACGGCCGAGCGGCGCCGGATGCGCGAGGTCGTCCACCTGCACCTGACGCGCTGGCTGCCGGACCTGCTCGACCGCAAGGACCGGCTCAGCATGGCCGTCGGCCTGGAAGTCCGGGTGCCGTTCTGCGACCACCGGCTCGTCGAATACGCCTTCAACGCGCCCTGGTCGCACCACACTTTTGACGGCCGGGAGAAGTCGCTGCTGCGGGCGGCGGTGGCCGACCTGCTCCCGCGCAGCGTCACCGAGCGGGTCAAGGCGCCCTACCCGGCGACCCACGATCCCGGCTACGACGTCGCGATCCGCGCGCAGGCCGCGGATCTGCTGGCCACGCCGAACGCGCCCGCGTGGACCTACCTCGACCCGGCGCGGCTGAGCGAGCGCCTCGCACGACCGGAAACCGACCGGGCGACGCGCGCGGGCATCGACTTCGCGCTCAACCTGGACCTCTGGCTCACGCGCTAACCGGGCAGGTGCGCGTCGACCTCGATCTCGATCTTCATGCGCGGGTCGGCCAGGCCGGCCTCCAGCATCGTCGCGGCCGGGCGGACCTCGGCGAACGCCTTGCGCAGCACCGGCCAGCACGGCTCGAAGTCCGCCCGCGACGGCAGCACGTACCGCACCCGGACGACGTCGGCGAAGGTGCAGCCGGCCTCGTGCAGCGCCGCTTCGATGGTGCGGAGGCACTGGGCGGCCTGCTCGACGACGTCGTCGGAGATCGTCATCGTCGAGTAGTCGAAACCGGTGGTGCCGGAGACGTACACGCGGCCGCCGTCGACGACCGCGCGGGCGTAGCCGATCTGTTCCTCGAAGGTGGAGCCGCTGAGAATGGTTTGACGCGCCATACGCGCACGTTAGCGGCCCGCGCCAACCGAATTATCCGGCGCCGTAGACCGGTTCCGGGTCCGCCGACTCCGCCAGGAGTTCGGCCACCACCGGGCCCAGCTCCACCGGGGCCCACCGCGCGCCCTTGTCGCGTTGCGGGCCGGGGCGCCAGCCGTCCGCGAGGCCGACGCGGCCGCCGTCCACCTCGAACACCCGGCCCGTCACCGACGAAGATTCCAGGCTGCCCAGCCAGACCACCAGCGGGGAGACGTTCTCCGGCGCCATCGCGTCGAAGCCGTCGTCGGGGGCGGCCATGTCGAACGTCGTCTCGGTCATCCGGGTCCGGGCGGCCGGGGCGATCGCGTTGACCGTGACGCCGTAGCGGCCGAACTCCGCGGCCGCGACCGTGGTCAGCCCGAGGATGCCCGCCTTCGCCGCCGAGTAGTTGCCCTGGCCGACGCTGCCGAGCAGGCCCGCGCCGGAACTCGTGTTGATCACCCGCGCGGCCCGCGTGCGGCCCGCCTTCGCCTCGGCGCGCCAGTACTCCGCCGCGTGCCGCAGGGGCGCGAAATGGCCTTTGAGGTGCACGCGGACGACCGCGTCCCACTCGTCCTCGGCCAGGTTGACCAGCATCCGGTCACGCAGGAAGCCCGCGTTGTTGACCAGGACGTCGAGGCCGCCGAAGGCATCCAGAGCCGCCCGGATCAGCGAAGCCGCGCCGTCCCAGGAAGCGACGTCGTCGGTGTTCGCCACCGATTCCCCGCCCGCCGCGCGGATCTCGTCGACCACGTCCTGCGCCGGGCCCGCTTCGCCGCCGCGGCCGTCCAGCGCCGCGCCCAGGTCGTTGACGACCACCCGCGCGCCCTCGGCGGCGAACGCGAGCGCGTGCGCCCGGCCGATCCCGCGCCCGGCGCCGGTGACGACCACGACGCGTCCTTCGACCAGCTTCATTCCTTCTCCTCCATCGCGTCTTCCATGGCACCGAGAAACGCCGGACGCTCGCCGCCGCCGTGCACCACGAGCCGCGCGCCGCTGACGTAGGACGCCAGCGGTGACGCCAGGAACACCGCGCACGCACCGACTTCGGCCGGTTCGGCGAGCCGGCCGAGCGGCACGGTCGCGCCGAGCGCCGCGGGGTCGCCGTACCCG
The DNA here is from genome assembly GCF_023023025.1 of Amycolatopsis sp. WQ 127309. NCBI lineage: Bacteria > Bacillati > Actinomycetota > Actinomycetes > Pseudonocardiales > Pseudonocardiaceae > Amycolatopsis > Amycolatopsis sp. WQ 127309. Next base: position 5,485,054 of record NZ_CP095481.1, on the reverse strand, counting down.
TCGTCCGTGCGCACCATGCCGACGTCGAGCGCGTTGACCCGCACCTTCGGCGCCCATTCGACGGCGAGGGTGCTGGTCAGGTTGTCGAGCCCCGCCTTCGCCGCGCCGTAGGACGCGGTCCCCGGCGAGGGCCGCAGCGCGCTCACGCTGCTGATGTTGACGATCGCGCCGCCCCGGTCCTGGTGCTGCATCACGGCGTTCGCGGCGCGCGAGACGATCAGCGGCGCCAGGAGGTTCAGCCCGAGGACCTTCTCGTGGAAGCGCGGCGACGCCGTCGACGTGTCCGCGAACGGCGCGCCGCCCGCGTTGTTCACCAGGACGTCCAGCCGCCCGAAGCGCGCCACGATCTCCGCGACCAGGGCGTCGACGGCGTCCGGATCCCGGATGTCACAAGGGAAGAACGCCTCCCCGGGCGACGATTCCGGCGTACGCCGTGCGCAGGTCACGACCCGCGCGCCGGCCTGTTCGAAGGCGTGCGAGATGCCGAGGCCGACCCCGCGGACGCCACCGGTCACCAGGACGACCGCGCCGTCCAGGCCGAGTTCGAGTGTCACCTGCGACCTCCCGCTTTCGTCGTCCCGATGCTAACGTACCAAGCAAGTGCTAGGTTGTTAACCGCGAGAGGTGCCGATGACGGTTTCGACGCACACCCCGGAGCCCGGGATCGCCGTGGTCACCGTGACCGCTCCCCCGGTGAACGCGCTGACCGTGCGCGGCTGGTTCGACCTCGCCGAGGCCATCGAGAAAGCGGGCCGCGACCCGGCCGTGCACGTCGTCGTGCTGCGCGCGGAGGGCCGCGGGTTCAACGCGGGCGTCGACATCAAGGAGATCCAGCGCGACCCGGGGTACGACGCGCTGATCGGCGCGAACGAGGGCTGCGCGGCGGCGTTCTCGGCGGTGTACGACTGCCTCGTGCCGGTGATCGTTGCGGTGCAAGGATTCTGCCTCGGCGGCGGCGTCGGGCTGGTCGGGAACGCGGACATCGTCATCGCGGCCGACGACGCCGAATTCGGGCTGCCCGAAGTGGACCGTGGCGCGCTCGGCGCGGCGACGCACCTGGCGCGGCTCGTGCCGCAGCACCTCATGCGCGCCCTGTACTACACGGCGTCGAAGATCAGCGCGCAGCAGCTGCACCACCACGGTTCGGTGTACGCGGTCGTGCCGCGCGAAGAACTCGACGCAACCGCGCTCGGCGTCGCCCGGCAGATCGCCGCGAAGGACACGCGCGTGATCCGCGCGGCGAAGCAGGCCATCAACGGCATCGACGTCCAGCCCGTGCACCGCAGCTACCGGTTCGAGCAGGGGTTCACGTTCCAGCTCAACCTCGCCGGTGTCTCCGACGGCGCCCGGCAGGAATTCTTGGAGAAGGGAAAGCCTTGAGCGACAAGCGGATGAGCGTCGACGACGTCGTCGGCGAACTGCGCGACGGCATGACGCTCGGCATCGGCGGCTGGGGCTCGCGGCGCAAGCCGATGGCGCTGATCCGGGCGATCCTGCGGTCGCCGTTGAAGGAGCTCACGGTCGTCTCGTACGGCGGCCCGGACGTCGGGCTGCTGGCCTCCGCGGGTAAGCTGAAAAGGCTGGTCTTCGGGTTCGTGACGCTCGATTCGGTGCCGTTCGACCCGTGGTTCAACCGGGTGCGCGAAGCCGGGTCGATCGAGGTCACCGAGTACGACGAAGGCATTCTCGGCACCGGGCTTTCCGCGGCGGCGCAACGGCTTCCGTTCCTGCCGACGCGCGCCGGGCTCGGCTCCGACGTCATGACGTTCTCGCCGTCGCTGAAGACCGTCCGCTCGCCGTACGCGGACGGCGAGGAGCTGCTGGCCGTGCCCGCGCTGCGGCTCGACGCGGCGCTCGTGCACCTCAACCGCGCGGACGCCCGCGGCAACGCGCAGTACCTCGGCCCGGACCCGTACTTCGACGAGCTGTTCGCGCTCGCCGCCGACAAGTGTTACGTGTCAACGGAAAAAGTCATTCCCACCAGCGAGTTGACGGCGACGGCACCCGTGCAGAGCCTGCTGCTCAACCGCGCGAGCGTGCACGGCGTCGTCGAAACCCCGCGCGGCGCGCACTTCACGTCCGCCGCACCGGATTACGGCCGGGACGAACGCTTCCAGCGGCACTACGCGGCCGCGGCGAAGGATCCGGACGCCTGGCCGGCGTTCGCGGACCGGTTCCTGGCCGGCGACGAGACGGACTACCAGCGGGCCGTCACGCGGTTCGCGGAGGAGGCGGCATGACGCGCGCGGACGTCGCGGTCGTCGCGTGCGCGGAGCTGTTCCGCGGCGACGGCGAGATCCTGATCAGCCCGATGGGCTACGTCCCGGCGCTCGGCGCGCGGCTCGCGCGGCTGACGTTCGAGCCCGACCTGCTGCTGTCGGACGGCGAGGCCTACCTGCTCGAAAGCCCCGTCGGCGAGCCGGTGATCGAGGGCTGGCAGCCGTTCCGGAAGGTCCTGGACACCGTGGTGCCGCACGGGAAGCGGCACGTCGTGATGGGCGCCAACCAGGTCGACCGGCACGGCAACCAGAACATCTCCGCCATCGGCGACCACGAGAAGCCGAAGAAGCAGCTGCTCGGCGTGCGCGGCGGGCCGGGCAACACGGCCAACCACCGCACCAGCTACTGGGTGCCGCGGCACAGCACCCGGGTGTTCGTCGAAGACGTCGATGTCGTGTCCGGCGTCGGGTACGCGCGGGCACGTGCGGCGGGGTTGCGCTACCACGACGTCCACCGCGTGGTGACGAACCTCGGCGTCCTCGACTTCGGCGGGCCGGACCACGCGGCGCGGCTCGTGTCGGCGCACCCCGGCGTCACGGTCGGGGAGGTCGTCGCGGCGACCGGGTTCCCGCTGGTCACCGAGGGCGTCGCGGTGTCGAGGGAGCCGACCGGCGAGGAGCTGGAGCTGATCGCCCGGCTGGACCCGAAGTCGTTGCGGGAGAAGGAAGTTCCCGAATGAAGACGCGGCTGACCGAGCTGACCGGCGTCCGGCACCCGGTCGTCCAGACCGGGATGGGCTGGGTGGCCGGGCCGCGGCTGGTGTCGGCGACCGCCGAGGGCGGCGGGCTCGGCATCCTCGGGTCCGCGACGATGACGTTCGACGAGCTCGAAACCGCCGTCAAGGAGGTGAAGAGCCGGACGTCCGCGCCGTTCGGGGTCAACCTGCGCGCGGACGCCGACGACGCCGGCCGCCGCGTCGACCTGCTGATCCGCGAGAACGTCCGGGTCGCGTCGTTCGCCTTGGCGCCCAAGAAGGACATGATCGCGAAGCTGAAGGACCACGGCGTCGTCGTCGTGCCGTCGGTGGGCGCGGCGCGGCACGCCGAGAAGGTGGCGTCGTGGGGCGCGGACGCCGTCGTCGTCCAGGGCGGCGAGGGCGGCGGGCACACCGGCGGGGTGGCCACGACGCTGCTGCTGCCGTCGGTGCTGGACGCCGTCGACATCCCGGTGGTCGCGGCGGGCGGGTTCTTCGACGGCCGCGGGCTGGCCGCGGCGCTGGCGTACGGCGCGGCCGGGATCGGCATGGGCACGCGGTTCCTGCTGACGCGGGAGAGCACCGTGCCGGACGCCGTCAAGCAGGCCTACCTGGCGCGGGACCTGAACGGCACCATCGTCACCCGGAAGGTGGACGGCCTCCCTCACCGTGTGTTGCGGACGGGCCTGGTCGACGGGCTGGAGGCGGCCGGGACGCTCGGCGGGCTCGGCCGGGCCGCGGCGAACGCCGTCCGGTTCCGGCGGCTGAGCGGGCTCTCGTGGACGTCGCTGCTGCGCGAAGGCGTCCGGATGAAACGAAGCGGGCAGCGGACGTGGGCGCAGGTGCTGATGGCCGCGAACACGCCGATGCTGCTGCGCGCGGGGCTCGTCGACGGCGACCTCGGGGCCGGCGTGCTGGCGTCCGGGCAGGTCGTCGGGCTGCTCGCAGATCTCCCCCGGGTGGGTGACCTGATCGAACGGATCGTGGCCGACGCCGACGGAATCCTGCGCGGGCTGTGTGCTTGACTTTCCGGCATGATCTCGGAAAGCCGTTGCCCGGTGGAGGACGGTGAGCTCCAGGTCCGCCGCGGCGGTGAGGGGCCGGTGCTGCTGCTGATCGCGGGCGGTACCGGATCGGGTGACGCCTACCGGGCGCTGGCGAAGCACCTGTACGAGCACTTCACGGTCGTCACGTACGACCGGCGCGGCCACTTCGCCAGCACGGACACCACGACGGGCCCGGTCCCGGTGTCGCTGCAGGCCGACGACGCGCTGGCGGTGCTGAACCACGTGACGGCCGCGCCGGCCCAGGTGTTCGGCTCCAGCGCGGGCGCGCTGATCGGCCTCGACCTGGTGGCCCGCCACCCGGACAGCGTCACGACGCTGGTCGCGCACGAGCCCCCGGCGGTCCACCTGATGCCGGACGCGAGCGGCTGGCTCGACGCGGCGGCCGAGCAGGTCCGGTTGGCCCGTTCGGGTGACCTGATCGGCGCGGTGACCCGGTTCGCGGACGCGATCGCCGGGGCGGCGCTCCCGAACCTGCCCAACATCCGGCTGCCCCACGAGGCCGACTGGATCCGGCTGTTCGACCGCGAGCTGACACCGTTCTTCGACTACCTGCCGGACCTGCGCGCCCTGCGCCGGGCGAGCACGGAGATCCTGCCGGTGGCGGGCGAAGGCAGTCGAGGCCGGTACCACTACCAGCCGGCGAAGATCCTGGCGCTGGAACTGGGCTTGCCGTTCACGGAGACGCCCGGGGCACACCTGGCACCGCAACGAAACCCGGCGAAGTTCGCGGCGGCGTTGCGGGACCTGCTGGCCCCGGACGCGGCCTGACTCGTACGCCGTGTCGTCGCGTCAATCACGCGAGCCGGCGCTCAACAGCCCCCCGCCCTTCCCTTGGGGGGCGTCCCCAGGTCCAGTCTATCGGCGGAGCACGACAATCCGGCCGCGCGTGGCCTCCACGGCCGGAGTTGTCCACATCTGCCCCGGCCTGTGGACGACGCCGCACGGCGACCGAGCATCGGCCGTGCCCAGACGGACGACACACGTGTTTGTACGGACGACACGCGTGACCAGACGGACGACACGCGTGCTTGTACAGACGACACACGTGACCAGACGGACGACACGGCGTCAGACCACCCGGGTGCCGTCCTTCCAGACTTCACGGATGTTCGAAGCCAGCCCCGGGAAGTCGTACGGGTCCCCCGACACCACCACCAGGTCCGCCCGCATGCCCGCCTCGATGCGGCCCAGCTCGCCGTCCAGGCCCATGAGGCGCGCGGCCGACGATGTCGTCGCCTCCAGGACGTCGCCCGGGGTCATGCCGCACGCCGCCATCAGGGCCAGTTCCTCCAGGTTCGTGCCGTGCGGGCCGACGCCACTGTCGGTGCCCATCGCGATGCGGACGCCCGCCGCGTACGCGCGGCGCACCGAGTCGCGGTGGGCCTCCACCACCTCGCGGGCCTTCGAGACGACCGCCGCGGGCAGGTCGACGCCCGCGTCGGCGGCGCGGACCACGTTCACCGGGGCGATCAGCGTCGGGACCAGCCACGTGCCGTGGCCGAGCATCAGCTCGATCGCCTCGTCGTCCAGGTAGATGCCGTGCTCGATCGACCGCACGCCCGCGCGGACCGCGTTCTTGATGCCCGCCGACCCCTGGGCGTGCGCCATCACCGGCCGGCCCTGCATCGCCGCCTCGGCGACCAGGACCTCCAGCTCCTCCGGCGTGAACTGCGAGTGCCGCGGGTCGTCACGCGGCGAGAGCACCCCGCCGGTCGTGCACACCTTCAGCACGTCCGCGCCCGCGCGCAGCAGGGTGCGGGCGACGCGGCGCATCTCGTCGGGGCCGTCGGCCGTCGCGTCCGGGCGGCCCGGGTGCGGCACCAGCAGCGGGACGCACATCCCGGACGGGCTCCACGCGTCGCCGTGGCCGCCGGTCTGGCTGATCAGCCCGATCGAGATCTGCAGCCGCGGGCCCGGGATCAGGCCGTCGTCCACCGCCTGCTTGATGCCGAGGTCCGCGCCGGACGCGTCGCGGACCGTCGTGATGCCCAGCCCGAGCGTCGCCCACAGGTTCCGCGCGGCCTCGTAGAACTGGTAGGAAAACGGTTTCTGCACCCGCGCCAGCAGCCCGATGTCCGACACCGTGACGTGCACGTGGCAGTCGAACAGCCCCGGCAGCAGCACCGCGCCGGCGCAGTCGACACCCTCGTCGCCGTCCAGGTCCGTCCCGACTTCGACGATCCGGCCGTGCTCGACGGCGACGTCGGCCGCCGCCGGGTCCGAGCCGGTGCCGTCGAACACCGAACCGCCGGTGAACACCGTGCGAGTCACGCCGCCTCCTGGGGAGAAGCCTGTCGTTGGACCAGAGCGGCCAGGGCGAGGACGACGACGTTCGCGCCGAGCCCGACCAAGCCCACGTTGACGGTGCCGACCAGGTGAGTGTCCACAAAGGTCAGCCAGCTGACCACGAGCTCGCCGGCGATCAGCCCGGCGAGCACCGGGCCCTTGCCGACCGGCACGCGCCGGAAGAAGCCCAGCAGGTTGGCCGGGGCCAGCTGGACCGACCCCGAATAGGTGAGCAGCAGCAGGTTGGCCAGCAGATCCGGCCGGAAGATGCCGAGCACGAGGGCAAGAGTACTCGCGACCACAACCGTGCCGTGGTTGATCCAGAACTGCTTGCGGCCACTGCGGACACGGACTATGTTGCGCGCCACCAGCGACGAGATGCCGATCAGGATCCCGGCCGCCGGGACCATCGCGGTGGCCGTCGCGGCGACCACGACGACGCCCGTCACCCAGCCCGGCAACGCGTCCTTCGACAGCGTCAGCAGTACGCCGTTCGGGTCACTCCCCTTGGGCACCACGAGGATCGCGGCGAACCCGATGACCATCGGCAGCAGCAGGCACAGCTCGTACACCGGCATCCAGGCGTAGTTGCGCCGCAGCACCTTCGGGTCGCGCGCCGACATCAGCGCCGGCCACGAGTGCGGCAGCGTCATCAGGCCGACGCCGATGGCGCTGACCAGCATGCTCGTGATGAACCAGACATGATCGTTCGCTCCACTGTGGACGATCAGCTTCTCGGGGTGCAGCTGCTCGATCTTGTGGAACACGCCCGCGATCCCGCCGGCGAAGTGCGTCGGCACGGCGATGATGAGCACCACCAGCGCGACCAGCATGATGCCGTCCTTGAAGTAGGACGTCGCCGCGACGCCGCGCAGCCCGGCCCACAGCACGAACGCGACGATCAGCACGCTGCCGGTCACCATGCTGAGCGTGCCGGACGCGTTGTCGCCGGTGACCAGCCGCACGATCAGGCCGAGCCCGGTGATCTGCAGCTGCAGGTAGGGCAGCACGAACACGACGCCGAGCACCGCCGACAGCGTGCCGAGCGCCCGGCTGGAGTAGCGGTCCTCGAGGAAGTCGCCCTGCGTGAGGTAGCCGCGGTCCTTCCCCATCGTCCAGAGTCGCTTCGCGAGGAAGAACAGCACGACGTAGGCGATCGGCACGTACGGCAGCGCGTACATCGCGGCCACCCCGCCGGAGAACGCGAGCCCGGCCATGCCGAGGAAGGTGAAGGTGGTGAACACCTCGCCCGCCTGCAGGAACCACATGGTCATGGCGCCGAAGCGGCGGCCGCCGACGGTCCACTCCGCCAGGTCGGCGACGGGCCTGCGGCGGCCGACGAAGCCGAGCACGCCGATCAGGACGATGCCCACCAGGGTGAAGGTGAGGATCACGCGTCGTCCTCCTCCCCCGCCGCGCGCAGCAGGCGTTCCGACAGCAGCAGCGCCGGGGTGAACATCAGGCACCAGAACGCGCCCCACACGACCATCCGCGGCAGCCCGAGCCACAGCCCGGTCGTGTTGACGAACGGCAGGAACGGCATCAGGACCAGCGCGAGCACCGGGAGCAACGGCGGCCAGTGGTAGCGGCGCACGGCGTCACCCGGCCAGGAGCGCGAGCCGGCGGATCGCGAGCTCGGCCAGCAGCGCGGCGCCGTCGCCGAGCACGCTGTCGTCGAACCGCGCGCGCGGCGAGTGGTTGTCCGGCGCGGTCGCCGGGTCCGTCGGGCACGCGCCGAGGAACAGGTACGCGCCGGGCACGCGCTCGAGGACGCGGGAGAAGTCCTCCGACCCGGTGATCGGTTCGGCCATCTCGGTGAACCGCTCCGCGCCGAAGACGTCGCGGATGGTGGCCGCGACGAAGTCGTACGCGCCGGCGTCGTTGACCGTGGCCGGGTACTCGGGCTCGAACGTGACGTCGATGTCGAGGCCGTGCGCGGCGGCGATGCCGCGGCAGACCTGGACGGCGCGGTCGCCGACGCGCGCCGCCGTCTCCGGCGAGAACGACCGCAGCGTCGCCTCGAACACCGCGTCGTCCGGGATGATGTTGCGCCGGGTGCCGGCGTGGAACGTCCCGACGGTGACGACGACCGGGTCGAAGACGTCGAAGGCCCGCGTCACCATCGTCTGCAGCGCGGTCACCATCTCGCAGGCGGCCGGGATCGGGTCGCGCGCGTCGTGCGGGGACGAGCCGTGGCCGCCCTCGCCCCGCACCCGGACGGCGAGCGCGCCGGAGGCCGCCATGAGCGTGCCGGGCCGGGCGGTGAACTGGCCCTTCGCGTAGCTGGCGGCCGAGACGTGCAGGCCGTACGCGGCGTCGACGTGCTTGCCGGACGCCGTCAGGACGCCTTCCTCGATCATGTGACCGGCGCCGTCCCAGCCCTCTTCGCCGGGCTGGAACATGAACACAACGTCGCCGGGCAGGTCGGCTTTGCGGGCGCAGAGCAGCCGGGCCGCGCCGACCAGGCCCGCGGTGTGGAGGTCGTGGCCGCAGGCGTGCATGGCGCCGTCGAGCGTCGAGCTGAACTCCTCGCCGGTCGCCTCGGTCACCGGGAGCGCGTCCATGTCGCCGCGCAGCAGGACGGTCCCGCCCGGCTTGCCGCCGCGCAGGACGCCGGTGATCGACGAGAGGTTCTTGCCGACGCTCAGTTCGAGGTCGAGGCCGTCGAGCGCGGCGAGGACGCGCTCCTGCGTGCGCGGCAGGTGCAGGCCGATCTCGGGAATGCGGTGCAGGTCACGGCGCAGAGCGACCAGATCGTCGAGCAGGACGGCGGCGTCGGAGCGCAGGGTCATCCGCCGATCATGCGAGAGTCGAGCACAATGGCGGGAGAAAATCCTCAAAACCACCGTTTCGAGGGCTGATGAGCGAAGAATCCGCCATGTTGGACGAGCAGGACCTCAAACTGGTCGACGCGCTGCAGGCGGCGCCGCGGGCGTCCTGGTCGACGCTCGGGAACGCGCTCGGGCTGGGCGCGGTGACCGCCGCCCGGCGCTGGGACGGCCTCGTCGAGCGCGGGGACGCGTGGCTCACCGCCTACGCGGGCGGGGAGCTCACCGCGCAGCTCGCGCTGGCGTTCGTCGAGATCGACTGCGCGCCCGGCGCGGCGCTGCGCGTCGCCGACGTGCTGGCCGCCGACGTGCACGTCGTCACCGTCGAGTACCTCGCGGGGCCGTTCGACCTGCTCGCCCACGTCGTCGCGCCGACGTTGCGGGAGCTGGGCGCGCACGTCCTGGACCGGGTGACGGCGGTGCCCGGCGTGACGCGCGTGCGGACGGTGCTGTCACCGCGGATGTTCACCGAGGGCAGCCGGTGGCGGGTGCGGGCGATCTCGCCCGGGCAACGGGAAGCGCTGACGCCGAAGCCGGTGCGCCACCGCGCCCCGCTGCGCTTCGACGACGCCGACCGGGCGCTGATCCTGGCGCTCGGGGTGGACGCGCGGGTGTCGGCGGCGGCGCTGGCGGCCGAGCTCGGCGTCGGGGCGACGACCGTGCGGCGCCGGCTGGACGCGCTGCTGGCCCGGGGCGCGATCCGCGTCCGGTGCGAGATCGCGCGATCGGCGTCGCCCGCGCCGGTCACCGTGACGCTGTGGCTGCGGGTCCCGCCGGACAAGCTGGAGACGACGGCCCGGTCGCTGGCGATGCTGCCGGAGGTCCGGATGTGCGCGGCGGTGTCCGGCGAGGCGAACCTGATGCTGGTGGTGTGGCTGCCGACGCAGCACGACACGGTGGCGCTGGAGAGCCTGATGGCCGCGAAGCTGCCGTGGCTGGAGATCGCCGGGCGGGCCGTCACGCTCCGGAGCGTCAAGCTGATGGGCCGGCTGCTCGACTCCGCCGGCCGGGGCGTCGGCCGCGTCCCGCTGGACTTCTGGGCCGCGGTCCCCGTGCCGGAGCACGGGGACCGCAGCTGAGCCGGTCCGGAGGATGGGGGGTGAGGTGGAGGGAAGCATCCACCGGACCGGGGATTTCGGGGCCGGCGAGCGAGGGGGCGGTCGCCGGGGCCGGATCCGGGCGGAGCGTGGAAGTTCCGACGCCGGATGCGCGTGACCGGAAGCGGATCTCGCGTGACTGGGGACGTGACTCGCGTGATGGAAGACGTAAGTCGCGTGTCCAGAGGGGGATCTCGTGTGATTGGGGGGTCGGGTTGAGGGGTCCGGGCCGGCAGGTTGGGGGGTGAGGTGGAGGGAAGTCGCCTGCCGGGCCGGGACCTGAGGGGCGGGGTCTGTGCCCGCCGTTTCCTCCTTCGTTTGATCCCGCGGGGATCGTTGTGGGGTAAGGAATCCCGGCCCGGTGGACGTGGGGGGGGTGAGGTGGAGGGAAGACGTCCACCCGGCCGGGGCTCGGGGGCGGGACCGGGGGGTCCCGCGTATTTCAGGGGGTGGTGGTGCGGACCTGGCCCGGCGGACTTTGGGGGGGGGTGAGGTGGAGGAAGCGTCCGCCGGGACCGGGTCTCGCGTTACCGCACCGGCCTGGTGGGCAAGGGGGGTGAGGTGGAGGGGAAACACCCACCGGGCCGGAACTCACGACCGGGACCGTGGTCCCGGGTACTGCTACCGGCCCGGCGAACGGGGGGGTGAGGTGGAGGGAAGTGTTCGCCGGGCCGGGGATCGTGGGGCGGTCAGTACCCGCCGGGTGACGTCGCGACTGCCTGCTGGGCGTCGGGTCTGCGGGCCGGGTCGACCTTGCAGCCGCTGGGTTCCACGGCGTACCAGGTGTTCCCGACTCCGTGCCCGGTGGCTTCGCCGGGCGCGCCGTCCTTGCTGTAGGTGTAGACCGGCCAGCCGCCGACGGTCACCTGCATGGTGCCGTCCGGCCGCCGGATCCGGCCGATGAGGCCGGTGTCGACGCTCTCGGCGACGGTGATCCGGCCGTCCACCCGCACCGGCGGCCACGTCTTCGCGCAGGCACCGTCGCAAGTGGACTCACCGGAGTCCTTGCCGTCCTTGGTGAACAGGTAGAGCGTGTTGCCCGCCTGGTCGGTGAGCACCGGACCGAGGCCGCCGACGTCGGTGGTGCCGATCGTCGTCGGCTTGGCGGGTCCGGTGGCCGGGGAGCCGCTCTGGCCGGCTGCTTTCCCGCCGGTCGGGGTGATCGCCGCCCAGTCCGCGCTGACGTTCTGGCCGAGCGCGATGCCCCGGCCGGTGTCCTTGGCGTACCGGTAGACCGGCCAGCCGCCGACGGTCACCTGCCGCTGCCCGTCGGGTCGGGTGACCTCGCCGACGAGCTGCGCGTCCACTCCGGCGGCGAGCGCCGGGGCGTCGGAGACCAGCGGGGGCCACGTTTCCGCGCAAGCGCCGTCGCAGACGGCCTTCGGGGGCTTGGCGCTGTCCTTCGCGTACCGGTAGAGCGTGTGGCCTTCGGCGTCGGCCAGGACCGTGCCGAGACCCTCCACTGTGGACGTAACGAGCTGTACTTGGCCGGCACCGGCCGGAACCGTGCTCGCCGGTTGCTGCTGCTGAAGACCGAGTGCGGCCGGCTGAACGTTGCCGGACGTGGCGTACGGATTGGTCCCGCAGGCCGTGACCAGCGCGAGGCCGGCGACGGCGAGCAGAGCGGCAGCGACCGGGCGAGCACGGTTCACGACGTTCACCCTTCCTGGAGCGATGACCGGTGCAGGCGGTGGAGCGTTATTCCGCGCAGGCCTTGCCCGAGTTGACGCAGTTGACGAGGCGGTTCATGATCTTCTTGCTCATCACGTTGCCGAAGTCGTCGTGGTCGGAGCGCGGGTTGTGCTTCTCCTGCGCGAACGCGTCCACTTTGTACTGACCGTTCTGCTGGACGTCCTGCGGGACGTCGTAGACCAGCGTCACCTGCAGCTGCGGGATGTTCTTGAACCCCTGCGGGCACTTGCCCTGCTGGTCGGCGAACACCACGTGGGTGCGGTGGTTCGCGCTGTCGGTGTTCTTGCCGTCCCAGCAGTTCGGGAAGGCGTGGATGCGCTCGACCTTGCTGCCCGCCGGGCAGATCGGGTAGAGGTCGGTCAGCCGGTCCTCGAACCCGGTGCAGGTCCAGCTGGGCCGGGCGTTGGCCGGACCGTTGGTGCTCTGCTTGGCGTCACCGTAGAGGATCTTCAGGCCGAGCGGCATCGCGACGACGTTCCTCGCGCCACCGCCGATGAACTTCAGGGTCGCGGACTCCGGCTCGACGATCTCGCCGTCGTTGTCGCCGACCTCTTCGTTCGCACCCTCGGGGCCACCGAGCTCGCCGTCGGCCGGCGGTGCCGCGACGGTGCTGCTCTGGTTGCCGTTCTGGCCGCCCTGGTTCTTGCCGCCGCCGTTGTTGTTCTGGCCGCCGTTGTTCTGGCCACCGTTCTGGCCGCCGCGCCGGCGGTCCTGGCCCTGCTGCTGGTTCTGACCGTCCTGCTGCTGGGCGTTCTGGTCACCGCGCGTCGCGCCGCCACCGGTGTTCTTTTTCTTCTGCTGACCGTTCTGGTCCTGAGCGTTCTGGTCCTGAGCGTCGGGGTCCGCGTTCGGGTCGGCGGCGTTGGGGTCTGCGGCGTTGGGGTCCGCCGCCGCCTGGTCCTGCGCGTCCTGGCCCTCTCCGGCAGCGTCGGCCGCCTGGGCGTCCGCCGCGCTCTGGTCCTGCTGGACGTCGCCGGTCTTGCCCTGCTGCTCCTGCTCGGCCTGCTGGTTCTCGCTCTCGTTCGCCGCGTTATCCTCGCGGTCGATCCGGATGACCGGCCAGAAGTAGGCGGACTGGTCGCCGTTCTTGCAGGTGGTGTCACCGGCGAGCAGGCTCTTGAGGCTCGAGTCGGCGTCGGTGGTCACGTTGCCGACGTAGTCGTGCAGGTGCTGCGCGCCGTTCTTGATCCCGGGCTGGGCGATGAAGTTGTCCGGGTTGTGGTGGGCGCCGTCGGCGTTCGTTCCACAGTCGACGGTGAAGGAGCCCTGCGCACCCTTCTTCTTCAAGGCCGCGTTGACGTTGTTGCCGGCGGGAACCTTGTTGATGTCGATGAAGAACGACGGGTCTGCGGGGTCCGCGCTGGCCTCGCCCGTGCGGCCCGTCGAGACCGCGACGGCGAGTGCGCCGACGGCGATCGCCAGGCCGAGCGCGCCCATCGCGATCTTGGTTCGACGGGCAACACGATGCTTTCCCGTCACGGGGGACCGAGAATTCCGGGGCATGGACTAGTTCACCTCGTTCGTTATTCCGGGCGCGCCGAACAGCGCGGCAGCCCGGGCAAGAACTACCGATAATTGAGGTCGTGATTGGTGCGGAACCCGGGGGGAGTGCCGACCGGGGCCTGGCGCCGTGCGTTCCGGCGCCGCTGCCCGGTGCCACTCGGTTCCGGCTCGGGGGCTATCGGGTGCATCGGGGGATGCATTGGGGGATACGGACGCTGGTGGCGTGAGGTTCAAAAGCGACCAGCCCGTTATCTTTTCGTTATCTAACGCCGCGCAACCGGACAGCATTCACCCAGGTCACCGGGGATCAACCGCGAAAATGATTTAACGCTGCACCATGACGAGGACGGTGCCGTCCTCGCCACGGACCTCGAACCGGCCGATCTGGTCCATCGTCATCGACGTGGACCCCTGCAGCCGCAGCGGTTCGGGTGAGCCGGGGATGCCGAAGCCCTTGGGCGGCACCGACCAGCCGGTGACGACGCGCTCTTCGCCCGCGGCGGAGATGGCGACCAGCTGACAGTTGAGCGGCCCGACGATCCCGCGCAGCTCGAGCTCGACCCGGCTGCCCCACTCGACGGGCAGCACGGTGACGAGCGCGTTGACGGCCGACCCGCCGCTGCCGCGGCCGTAGGTCTGGCCGCCACCGGGCGGCCGGCTCGTCGACGCGGCCGACGGCGGTGGTGTGGACGTCGCGGGGACGCTCGTCACGGCGGACGCCGGCTTGCCGCTCGGCGCGGACAGGGAGGCGGGCGGGACGGCGTCGGCGGGCCGGACGGCGAGCGTCACGAGCGGCCCGGCGATGACGAGCGCGGCGGCCGCGGTGCCGGCGATGATGCCGGCCCGGCGCCGGCGTCGCCGCTTCACGGACGCCTCTTCCATCAGGCCGCGCAGCACGCGGGGCCCGGGGGCGAGGGTGCGCGGGCCGGGGGCGGGCATCGGGGGCTCGGGCCAGCTGCGCTTGACGAGGTCGAGCACGTCCGGCAGCTGGTACAGCTCGATCAGGTCGAGCTGGCAGTCGGGGCAGTTCATCAGGTGGGCTTCGAACTGGTTGTTCTCGGCCTCACTGAGGACGCCGAGCACGTACGCGGCGACGTCGGTGTGTGCGGACCCGGCCACCTCAGCTCACCCCCGCTCGCGCAACGCTCGGCGCAGGGCGCGGACGGCGTGGTGGATGCGGGACTTGATGGTGCCCGGGGGCACGCCGAGGGTCGCGGCGACCTCGTTCACGGTCCGATCGCGCAGGTAGGTCTGCTGGATGGCCTCCCGCTGCTCGGGCGAAAGCCCCTGCAGCGCCTCGTAGACGATCATCGCGGCGAGCGTGCGGTCCGACTCGTCGGACACCGTGATCGCGTCCGATTCGATCTCTTCGAGCTCCTGGGGACGGACGCTGCGGCTGCGCCAGCCGTCGATGACGGTCCGCCGGGCCACCGTGAACAACCACGCGCGCAGCATCTCCGGCCGGCGGTCCAGCTTGTCCGCGTTCCGCCACGCCTTGATCAGGGTCTCCTGCACGACGTCTTCGGCCCACTGCCGGTCGTGGCCGGTCAGCCGGAGCGCGAACGCCATGAGGGACCCACCGAACTCCTGGTAGAGCGCCTTCGCCAGATCATCGGAGGCGTCGTTCGGCTCGACAACCACGCCTTCTTGATCTTCGACGGGTCTCAGCGCTCGAGTGTGCCGTCCCACGCGGGACATCCTGGTGTGCCGGAGCCCCGGCGTCCAGTACCAAATGAGCCCGAAAGTTTTTTGAACCGTTTCCGGACCGTGTCCGTATCCCCTACCGAAGACCCCCGACAAGGCGTTGTCCCCCGCAACGCTCCGCATCCACCCCGGACCAGTCGTCCACAGTGGATCTTCCGCGCGCTTTTTCGTTGCACCCCCGGCAACAGCGCGTAGTCATGCCCCACGGAGGAGCAGTGATCCGCATTCCCCGACCGGTGGTCCCCGCCGCCGTGTGCCTCACCGCACTCGCTCTGCTCACCGCCTGCACCGCCGGCGCCGCGACCACTTCCGGCGGTTACGCCGCAGGTGGGGGCGCCGGCATGCAGATGCCCGGCCAGCAGGCCCCGATGACCCTCGCCATGCCGCAGCCGATCACGGCCAACCCGAACGACCCCGCGAAGAGCCAGATCCGCGCCGCCAAGACCTTCGACCTCGGGCTCATGCTCGTCGACGGAACCGGCTACACGATCTACCGCTACGACCGGGACTCGTCCGACCCGTCCCGGTCGAACTGCACCGGCGCCTGCGCGACCAAGTGGATCCCGGTCAACGTCGGCGGCCCCGCGCCGATCGACGTCGACCCGTCCCTGATCGGGCAGCTCACCCGCGACGACGGCAGCCAGCAGCTCACGCTCGCCGGCTGGCCGCTCTACCACTTCACCGGCGACAGCGAACCGGCCGACACGTCCGGCCAGGGCGCCGAGCAGGCGTGGTACCCCATCGCGCCGGACGGCAAGAAGATCACGCTCACCCAGGACGAGTGGAGGCAAAATGCGTTCGGCCTCTGAGTTCGCCGCGCTGGAGCTCGACCCGCCGTCGCCCCTCGAACGCTCCCGGCCGCTGGTCCGGATCCTGTTCGTGGTGGTCGCGGTGCTGACGCTGCTCGCGCCGGGCTCCGCCTCGACCGCCCAGACCACGGCGGTCTCCCCCACCGACTCGGTGCTGCTGACCAAGGTCCGCCAAGCGGGTCTGTGGGAGATGCCGTCGGGCATGATGGCCATGCAGAAGGGCAGCCCGCTGGTCAAGGAAGTCGGCTTCGCGATCATGATGGATCACGGCCGGCTCGACGTCGCGACCCGCGCGCTGTCGGCGAAGCTGAACTCGCCGGTGCCCGACCAGCCCTCCGACGAACAGCGCGGCTGGCTGCTCGAAGAGATGAACGCGGCTCCCGGCCCGGCGTTCGACCGCGTCTTCGCCAACCGGCTGCGCGCGGCGCACGGCCAGGTGTTCGCCGTCCTCGCGCAGCTGCGGGCCGGCACCCGCAACGACGACGTGCGGGCGTTCGCGACCGTCGGCAACCAGGCCGTGATGCGGCACATGACGATGCTCGAGAGCACCGGGATGGTCGACTACACCGCCCTGCCCGAGCCCGCGGTGTCCACCACCGCGGCGCCCGCCGGGGCCCCCCTCGGCCTCGACACGTCCCAGATCGCCGTGGTGGCGGCGCTGTTCCTGCTGGTCGGTGGCGGCCTGTTCTACGTGCTGCGCCAGATCAAGGGCAACCGCAACCGCGGCCGCACCCGGACCTCGTCCCGGCCCGCCGGAGTGAGAACCGGGGGCAGTCATGGTTGAGACCTGGCACGACGCGACGATCCTGATCACCCAGCAGTTCCAGCCGAAGACCGACCCGGCGGCGCGCGGCCTCGCGGCGTTCGCGGCCCGGGCGTCCTACGCGGCGATGATGCTGACCCTCACCTGGGGCGTGCTCACCGCCACGGGCTGGGTGCGTTCGGTCACCGGCCGCAAGGCGCTGCGCAGCTCGCACATGGTCCTCGCGACCGGCACGCTGATCTTCGGCGGCATCCACGCGCTGGGCTTCTTCTACCTGACCATCCAGCCCTACAGCCTGCAGTACCTGTTCCTCCCGTTCCTGTCCGGCCAGGAGGTCCGGCACAGCATCGGCATCGTCGGTTTCGAGGTCATGGTGGCCATCGCGCTCACCGCCGGCCTGCAGCGGTTCACCTCCTACCGCCGCTGGCTGTGGCTGCACCGCTGCGCCTACCCGGCCGTCGCGCTGACCGCGTTGCACGCCTGGTTCGGCTCGATCGCCAACGGTCACCTCGCGGTCGTCTGGCTGGGCGGCATCACGCTGCTCATCCCGGCCGCGACGCTGTCGCTGCTGCGGTTCATGCCGGCCCGCACCCTCGAACGCATCGGACTCGTGGAAGAGCAGGTGGCTTGACATGCCGCTCCGTTTGCCCGGTGGCGGGCCCCGGATCAGCGTCGACAACGACCGCTGCGAGCTCTACGGCATCTGCGCCATGGAGGCGCCGGACGTGTTCGACCTCGGCCAGGACGGCCGGCTGCGCTTCCGCACGCGGCTGCTGGACGAAACCACCATGGAACAGGCGAAGATGGCCGCTCGCTGCTGCCCGATGCAGGCGGTCGTGATGAGAGGGGACCTCGATGGCTGACGGCGACCGGATCGTCATCGTCGGTGCGGGTGTCGCGGGGTTGCGCGCCGCGGAACGACTGCGGGAACAGAACTTCGACGGCGAGATCGTGCTCATCGGCGACGAGGCCCGGCGCCCCTACCACCGGCCGATGGTCTCCAAGGCCTTGGTGATGGGGACCGAACGGCCCAGCGACGTGGGCCTTTCGCACTACCTGCCGGACCTGGACGTGCACTGGCGCCTCGGCGCCCGCGTCACGCACCTCGACACCACCGAGCGGGTCGTGCACCTGCCCGGCGGCGAATCCCTCTGGTACGACGGCCTGATCGCCGCGACCGGCGTCTACCCGCGGCACCTGCCCGGGTCGCCGCGGCACGACCCGCGCGTGCGGATCCTGCGCACGGTCGAGGACTCGATGGCGGTGCGGCGCTGCCTCAACGCCAGCAAGAAGCCGGCCGTCGTGATCGGCGCCGGCCTGATCGGCAACGAGTTCGCCGCGAGCATGCGGCACATCGGCCGGGACGTCACGCTGATCGGCCACGCGAAGGCGCCGCTGCACCGCTTCGGCGACCGCGTCTCGAGCGGCGTCGTCGAGGCGCACCACGAGCACCGCGCGAAACTGTCGATGAAGAGCGAAGTGCGGCACTGGATCAGCACGAAGGACACCGTCGGGCTGCACCTGACGAACAACCAGCTGCTGGTCGCCAGCGTCGTCGTGCTCGCCATCGGCAGCGTCCCGTCGGTCGACTGGATGCGCGGCTCCGGCCTCGACATCAGCGACGGCGTGCTGTGCGACTCGAAGCTGTTCGCCGAGGGCGCGTCCGACGTCGTCATCGCCGGTGACATCGCGCGCTGGCCGAACCTGCGTTTCGACGAGACCCCGCGGCGGATCGAGCACTGGATCAACGCCGTCGAGTCGGCCCGCCACGCGGCGGACAACCTGCTGCTGGGCCAGTCGAGCGCCAAGCCGTTCACCCCGCTCCCCCGGGCGTGGTCGACGCTGTACGACACGCGGCTGCAGATGTGCGGCATGCCTTCGCTGGCCGAAGACACCGTGACGCTGGCCGACGGCATCACCGGCTTCATCCGCGACGGCCGGCTCGTCGGCGTCTCCTCGTGGGACAAGCCGCGGGCCATGCTCGACTGGATGGCCGAGCTGGACCGCCGGCTGCCCGCCCCGGACTTCGTCCCGGAGCCGGAGCCCGCTCCCGCGGCGGCCGAGGTCCCGGTGGTCGAACCGTCGATCGCGGCTTTGGCGGCCGAGGTGCCGCCGGAGTTCGAGAGCGGCTTCGACGCCCAGGCCTTCGAGCGCGAGTTCGAGAGCGAGTTCGCGAACAACATCCCGACGACGGCGTTCGCCGCGCAGTCCCTGCCCGCGCCCCCCACGACGGCGTTCGCCGCGCAGTCGCTGCCGGCGGGAGCGCTGCCGACGATGGCCATCCCGATGGGGAGGTAGAAGACGGGGGCGAGGCTGCGCGCGGCGGCCCTCGTCCCTCGGCCGGTCACCACACACCCTCCGCGGCTGGGTGGCGTGGTGACCGGCCCCCACAACAGCGTCCCCCTGCCCGCCTCGCGCCCGGACTCGGGCCGAGCGTCCGGCGGGCCAGGAGAGGGCCATCCCGAGGGAACCCGACACCCCTCGAGGTGGCCTTCTTCCGGCTCGCCGGACGGGGGTCCGGGGTCGTGCGCCACGGCGGTCGGCACGACGCTGTGGCGTGTGCCTCGTGAAGGCCTTCCCGCCGGAAGGGTATGCCGGCGGGAAGGTCTTCACGGGGACTGAGTGCACAATCGGGGTTGCACCGGCCAGGGCCGGTTCGAGGGAACGGGAACCCTCGAACCGGCCTTCGCTGTGTCCGAGGGCGTCAGGTCAGGTTTTCGACGATCGTCACGTTGGCCGTGCCGCCGCCTTCGCACATCGTCTGCAGCCCGTAGCGGCCGCCGCGGCGCTTGAGTTCGTGGACCAGCGTCGCGAACAGCTTCGTGCCCGACGCGCCGATCGGGTGTCCGAGCGCGATCGCGCCGCCGTTGACGTTCACCCGGGACGGGTCGGCGCCCGTCTCGTCGAGCCACGCGAGGACCACGCTCGCGAACGCCTCGTTCACTTCGAAAAGATCGATGTCACCGATCGTCAACCCGGTGCGACGCAACGCGTGCGCGGTCGCCGGGATCGGGCCGGTGAGCATCCAGACCGGGTCCGCCGCGCGGACCGACAGGTGGTGGACGCGGGCCATCGGCGTCAGGCCGTGGTCGCGCACGAATGACTCGGACGCGATGAGCGTCGCGCTCGCGCCGTCCGAGATCTGGCTCGCCACCGCCGCCGTGATGCGCGATTCCGGGGACAGCGGGTTCAGGCCCGCCATCCGTTCCAGGGAAGTGTCGCGGCGCGGTCCTTCGTCCTTGCCGAATTCTCCGTAGGGCGCTATTTCGTCGTCGAACAATCCGCCATCGGACGCCGCGGCCGCGAGCTGGTGACTCCGCAGCGCGAATTCCTCCATCGCGACGCGGGAAATGTCCCAGTGCCCGGCGATCATGTCCGCGCTGCGGAACTGCGACACCTCATTCGCGCCGTAGCGTTCCTGCCAGCCTTTCGAGCCGGAAAACGGATCCTCGAACCCGTGTTCGCGCCCGGCGAGCATCGCCGCGCCGATCGGGATCGCGCTCATGTTCTGCACGCCGCCGGCCAGCACCAAGTCCGCCGTGCCGCTCAGCACGGCCTGCGCCGCGAAGTGCACCGCCTGCTGGCTCGAGCCGCACTGCCGGTCGACGGTCACCCCCGGCACGTGCTGCGGGTACCCGGCCGCCAGCCACGACGTCCGCGCGACGTTGCCGGCCTGCGGGCCGAGGGTGTCGACGCAGCCGAAGATGACGTCTTCCACCAGTTCGGGGTCGACGCCGGTGCGCTCGACGATCGCGCGGATCACGTGCGCGCCGAGGTCGGCCGGGTGGACCGCGCTCAGCGCTCCGCCGCGCTTGCCGACCGGCGTCCGCACCGCGTCCAGGACATACGCTTCAGCCACGTCGCCTCCGCTTGGTCGTTCCGATGCCGTCGAGCAGGATCCCGAGGTACTGCTCCGCGACGTCCTGCGCGGTGAGCGCGCCGTCGGGGTTGTACCAGCGCACGGCCACCCACACCGTGTCGCGGATGAAGCGGTAGGTCAGCTCGACGTCGAGGTCCGCGCGGAAGACGCCGTCCGCCACGCCGTCGGTGAGGATGCCGTTCCACAGCTTGCGGAACTCGGCGTTGCGGTCGTTGAGGTAGGCGAACCGCGGCAGCTGCATGAGGTGCTTGGCCTCGTTCTGGTAGATCGCGACCTGCGCCGGGCGCCGGTGGATCGAGTCGAACGACGCCACGACGACCGCTTCGAGCGTCTCGCGCGGGCCGAGCCTCTGGGCGACGATCTCGGCGTAGGAGCCGAACAGCTCGTCGAGGAAGCCGGTGAGGATCTCGTCGGCCATCGACTCCTTGGAGTCGAAGTGGTGGTAGAGGCTGCCCGAGAGGATGCCGGCGGCGTCGGCGATGTCGCGCACGGTGGTGGACACGTACCCGCGCTCGGCGAACAGCCGCGCGGCCAGGTCCAGCAGCTCCGCACGGCGGCTGTTCTTCACGGGACTCATCCAGGCACCTCACGCACGTTGCGAACTCACGGACACGACCTCGCCGGTGAGGTAGGAGGAGTACTCACTGGCCAGGAACACGATCACATTCGCCACTTCCCACGGCTCGGCCGCCCTCCCCGAAACCTCACGGGCGGTCAGTTCTTCGAGCAGCTCGTCGCTGGTCACCTTGGCCAGGAAGGGGTGCATCGCCAGGCTGGGGGCGACGGCGTTGATCCGGACGCCGAGCGGCGCGGCGTCGACGGCGGCGCACCGCGTCAGGGCCATCACGCCCGCCTTGGCCGCCGCGTAGTGCGCCTGCCCGCCCTGGGCCCGCCAGCCGAGCACGGACGCGTTGTTGACGATCGCGCCGCCGTCCCCCTGCGCGGCGAACCGGCGCAGGGCCGCGCGGGTGGCGCGGAAGGTGCCGTTGAGGGTGACGTCGAGGACCCGCGTCCACTCCTCGTCGGTCATGTCCACCAGCGACTTGGTGCCGCCGAGCCCGGCGTTGTTGACGACGACGTCGATCCGGCCGAACCGCTCGGCACTGCCGTCGATCAGCGCCTGTATCTGGTCCTCCTGAGTGACGTCGCAGGGGATCGCGTGGACGTCGCCGAGGTCCGCCAGCTCCGCGGCCTTCTCGCCGAGGCGGCGTTCGTGCCAGTCGCTGACGACGACCTTCGCGCCCTCTTCGAGCGCGCGTTTCGCGGTGGCGGAGCCGATCCCGGTGCCGGCCGCGGCGGTCACGACGACCACCTTGTCCCGCAGCAGGTTCGCGCCCTCGGGGTACTTCGGGACGGTGATCACGGGCGCGCCTCCCGGGGCAGGCCGAGCACGCGCTCGGCGATGATGTTCCGCTGGATCTCGTCGGAGCCGCCGTAGATCGTGTCGGCGCGGGTGAACAGGTACAGCCGCTGCCAGTCGTCGAGGCCGCCGGGCGTGAGCATCCCGGCCGCGCCGCGGATCGCCATGGCCAGCTCCCCGAGGGCGCGGTGCCAGTTCGCCCAGACGAGCTTCGCGACCGACGCCGTGCCGGGGCCGGTGTCGCCGAGCGTGCGGACGGCGTGCGCGCGCATGACTTCCAGGCCGAGCCAGGCCCGGTCGACGCGCTCGGCGAGCACCGGGTCGTCGAGCGCGCCGCTGTTTTTCGCGAGGTCGGTCAACGCCGTCAGCTCGCGCCGGAAGCCGACCTGCTGGCCGAGGGTGGCGACGCCGCGTTCGAAGGCCAGGGTGCCCATCGCGACGCGCCAGCCGTCACCCGGCTCCCCCACCGCCAGGTCGCGCGCGGTGCGGGCGCCGTCGAAGAAGACCTCGTTGAACTCCGCCGTGCCGGTCAGCTGGACGATCGGGCGGACGTCCACTCCGGACTGTCGCATCGGGACGAGCAGGTAGGACAGTCCCTGGTGGCGTTTCGAGCCGGGTTCGGTGCGGGCGACGACAAAACACCAGTCGGCGTGCTGCGCCAGCGACGTCCAGACCTTCTGCCCGGTGACCACCCACTCCTCGCCGTCGAGCCGGGCCGACGTCGAGACGGCGGCGAGGTCGGAGCCCGCGCCGGGTTCGGAGTACCCCTGGCACCAGAGTTCTTCGGCGGCGACGATCGGCGGCAGGAAGCGGCGCTGCTGTTCTGGGGTGCCGAACGCGATGAGCGTCGGGCCCAGGAGTTCCTGGCCGAAGTGCCCGACCTTGGCCGGGGCGTCGGAGAGGGCGTACTCCTCGTGGAAGACGACCTGCTGCTCGAGGGTCGCACCGCGGCCGCCGTGCTCGACGGGCCAGCCGACGCAGTTCCAGCCGCCGGTGGCCAGTTCTCGTTCCCAGGCCAAGCGCTCGTCGAACGCCTCGTGCTCGCGGCCGGGGCCGCCGCGGCCGCGCAGCTTCGCGAAGTCGCCGCGCAGGTGTTCGGCCAGCCAGGTCCTTACTTCGTCACGGAAGTCTTGGTCGGACACCGTCACCTCCTCTGGCCAAAACCGGGGCTCCTGCGTAGGCTACCCTACCAAGCACTTGCTAGGGAGGCCGTGATGACGGAGACCGTCCCGGCGGCGCTCGACGCCGCGGCGGAGCGGTTCCCCACGCGCGAAGCACTGGTGGACGGCGACGTCCGGCTGACCTGGCCGGAGCTGGCTTCGCGGGTGCGGCAGTGCGCGAACTTCTACGCCGCCGCGGGGATCGGGCCGGGTGACCGCGTCGCGGTCTGCGCGCCCAACACGTGGCACTGGCCGGTCGCGGCGCTCGGCGCGCACTACGCCGGCGCGACGCTGGTGCCGATCAGCACCCGGTTCACCGCCCGGGAAACCACGGACATCCTGACCCGGGGCGGCGTCTCGGCCCTCGCCGTCACCGGGACGTTCCTCGGCGCCGACCGGCTCGCGGCCCTGACCGAACGCCCGCCCACGGTCCTGCGGATCCCGGTCGAGGGCCCGGAAGACCCGGTCGACGGCGTCACCGAATGGGCCGCGCTCGACAGCTTCGACGACACCTTCACCAGCCCCGCGCGGCCGGACGACGTCAGCGACATCCTCTTCACGTCGGGGACGACCGGCCGCAGCAAGGGCGCGATGTCGTCGCACCGGCAGGCCCTCGGCGTCGCCGCCGCGTGGGCCGAGTGCGGCGAGCTGAGCGAACACGACCGCTACCTCGTGATCAACCCGTTCTTCCACAGTTTCGGTTACAAGGCCGGGATCCTCGCCGCGACGCTGCACGGCACGACGCTCGTGCCGCAGCGCACCTTCGCCGTCACCGAGACCCTCCGGCTGATCCAGGACGAGCGGATCTCCGTGCTGCCGGGCGCGCCGACGATCTTCCAGGTCCTCCTCGACGCCCCCGACCGGCCGTCGTACGACCTGTCGACGCTCCGGCTGGCCGTCACCGGCGCGGCGACCGTCCCGGTGGCGCTCGTCGAACGCATGCAGGCCGAGCTGGGTTTCGACCTCGTCCTCACCGCGTACGGGCTCACCGAGGCCGTCGTGGCCACGATGTCGCTGCGCACCGACCCGCCCGACCTGATCGCCCGGACCGTCGGCCGGCCTGCCGCCGGGTTCGAGGTCCGCCTCGGCGAGCGTGACGAAGTGCTGCTGCGCGGGCCGAACGTGATGCTCGGGTACCTCGACGACCCGGCCGCCACCGCCGAGGCGATCGACGACGACGGCTGGCTGCACACCGGCGACGTCGGCGTGCTCACCGAATCCGGGCACCTGCGGATCGTCGACCGGATCAAGGACATGTACATCTGCGGCGGCTTCAACGTCTACCCGGCCGAGGTCGAGCAGGCGCTCGGTTGGCTAGACGGCGTGGCCGAGGCCGTCGTCGTCGGCGTGCCGGATCCGGTCTACGGCGAGGTCGGCAAGGCCTACGTCCGGCTGCGGCCGGGCGTCATTCTGTCCACAGAGGACGTCATCGACCACTGCAAGGCCAACCTGGCGAACTACAAGCGGCCCCGGCACGTCGAGTTCCGGGACGAGCTGCCGCGCACGCCGTCGGGCAAGGTGCTCAAACGAGTTCTGCGGGAGGAAGCATGAGCGACATCGGCGAGGAGGTCACGTACGAGGTGCGCGGGCCGGTCGCGGTCGTCACCCTGAACCGGCCCGAGTACCGCAACGCGCAGAACTCGGCGATGACCTACGCGCTGGACGCCGCGTTCACCCGGGCCGTCGACGACGACGGGGTGAAGGTGATCGTCCTGGCCGGCGCGGGCAAGCACTTCTCGGCCGGGCACGACATCGGCTCACCGGGCCGCGACGCGGACGTCTCGTTCGAGCGCAAGGCCGTGATGTGGTGGGACCACGTCGACGCGGCGGGCGGTGACCAGCGGTTCGCGCGGGAGTCCGAAGTGTACCTGGGGATGTGCCGCCGCTGGCGGGAGATCCCGAAGCCGACGATCGCGTCCGTCCAGGGCGCGTGCATCGCCGGGGCGCTGATGCTGGCCTGGGTGTGCGACCTGATCGTCGCGTCGGACGACGCGTTCTTCGCCGATCCCGTGGTGCGCATGGGGATTCCCGGCGTCGAGTACTTCGCGCACCCGTGGGTGCTCGGGCCGCGCCGGGCCAAGGAGGTTCTGTTCACCGGCGAGCGCTTCACGGCCCAGCAGGCCCTCGACTGGGGCATGCTCAACCGGGTCGTCCCCCGCACCGATCTCGAAGAGGAAACACTCAAGCTGGCCACGAAGATCGCCGAGATGCCCCGGTTCGGCCTCGCACTGGCCAAGAAGGCCGTGAACCAGGCCGAGGACCAGATGGGCCTGCGGTCCGGAATGGACAGTGTGTTCGGGTTGCACCACTTCGCGCACGCGCACAACGCCGAGACCGCCGGCGACTCCCTGGCCGGGCTGGACGCCCGGTCCATGCGGGACCGCTGATGGACCTCGACCTCTCCCCCGGCGTCCAGGCGTTCCGCGACGAAGCCCGCGCATGGCTGGCCGCGCACGTTCCCGCCGAGCCGCTCCCCTCGTTCGACACGCCGGAGGGTTTCGCCGCCCACCGCGCGTGGGAGGCCGGGCTGGCCGACGCGCGCTGGTCGGTCGTCTCCTGGCCGGCGGAGTACGGCGGCCGCGACGCGAGCCTCCTGGAGTGGGTGCTGTTCGAGGAGGAGTACTACGCGGCCGGCGCGCCCCTGCGCGTCAACCAGAACGGCATCTTCATGCTGGCGCCGACGCTCTTCTCGCACGGCACCGACGAGCAGCTGGCCCGGATCCTGCCGAAGATGGCGCGCTCCGAAGAGGTCTGGGCGCAGGCCTGGTCCGAGCCGGAGGCGGGCAGCGACATCGCCGCGCTGCGCAGCACGGCGTCGCGTGTGGACGGTGGCTGGGTCCTCAACGGACAGAAGACGTGGAGCTCCCGGGCGGCCTACGCCGACCGCGCGTTCGGCCTGTTCCGCAGCGACCCCGAAGCCGAACGCCACCGCGGCCTGACCTACCTGATGGCGGACCTGCGCGCCGACGGTGTCACGGTACGCCCGATCCCGCAGCTGGACGGCGAGCCGGGGTTCGCCGAGATCTTCTTCGACGACGTCTTCGTGCCGGACGCCGACGTCATCGGCGAGCCCGGCGCCGGCTGGAAGGTCGCGATGACCACGGCCAACAACGAACGCGGCCTGTCGCTGCGCAGCCCCGGCCGGTTCCTCGCCGCGGCCGATCGGCTGACGGCGCTGTGGTCCGGCGCGGGCCGTCCCGAAGCCACCGCGGACCGGGTCGCCGACGCCTGGATCGGCGCCCGTGCCTACCAGCTCTACACGTTCGGCACGGTCACCAAGCTCGCCGAGGGCGGGCAGCTCGGGCCGGAGTCGAGCGTCAACAAGCTCTTCTGGTCGCACCTGGACGTCGAGCTGCACGAGACCGCGCTCGACCTGCTGGGCCCGGCCGCCGAGCTGCGCGGCCCCTGGAGTGACGGCTGGCTGTTCTCGCTGGCCGGCCCGATCTACGGCGGCACCGACCAGATCCAGCGCACGATCGTCGCCGAACGCCTGCTCGGCCTGCCCCGGGAGGACCGATGAGGTTCGGATTGACCGCGGAGCAGACGGCGTTCGCCGCGTCCCTGCACGACCTGCTGTCCACATCGGACGACTGGCCGAAGCTCGCCGAGCTGGGCGTCACGGCCCTCGGCATCCCCGAGAAGCACGACGGCCTCGACGCCTCCCCGGTCGACCTCGTCGTCGCGTTCGAGGCGCTGGGTCACCACGGCGTCGCGGGGCCGTGGACCGACACGGTGGCCGTGCTGCCCGCGCTGCTCGACGACCCGGTGCTCGCCTCGGTGGCCTCCGGCGAGACGCGAGCGTCGGTGGTCTTCGCCCCGCACGTCCCCTACGCCCTCGACGCGGACACCGCGGACCTGCGCGTCCTGGTGGACGGCACGCGCCTGAAGACCTTCACCCCGGGCCGGGAACTGGCTTCGGTGGACCCGTCCCGGCGGCTGTTCGAGGCCGTCCCCGGCGACGACCTCGGCCCGGCGCTGGACCCGGCGCGCGCGTTCGACCTCGGCGTCCTCGCGACGGCGGCGCAGCTGCTCGGGGCCGGAAACCGGCTGCTCTCGACGTCGGTCGGCTACGCCGGGCAGCGCCGCCAGTACGGCCGCGAGATCGGGAAGTACCAGGCGGTCAAGCACCTGCTCGCCGACGTCGTCACGGCGCTGGAGCTGGCCCGGCCGCTGCTGTACGGCGCGGCCGTGACCCTCGCCCCGGAGGACATCTCGGCGGCGAAGGTGGCGTGCGGCGACGCGGCGTTGCTCGCGGCCCGCACCGGACTGCAGGTGCACGGCGCGATCGGCTACACGGCCGAGCACCCGCTCGGCCGCCGGCTGCTGCGGGTCCGGGCCCTGACCACGGCCTGGGGCACCGGCGCGGTGCACCGGCGGCGCGTCCTGGCGGCCGTCGGATGACGCCCGAGCAGGACGAACTCCGCGCCACCGTCCGGAAGCTCCTGGAACGGGAAGCCACGCCGTGGCCGGCCCTCGTCGACATCGGCGTCCCCGCCCTGGCGATCCCCGAGGAGCACGGCGGGCTCGGCGCCGGGCTCACCGAACTCCGGATCGTCGCCGAAGAACTCGGCCGGGTGCTCTCGGACGTCCCGTTCCTCGGCTCGGCCGTCGCCACCCAGGCCGTGCTCGCCACGGGAGACGAGCGGCTGCTCCCCCGGCTCGCCGAGGGTGCCGTCGCGGCGCTGGCCTGGACCGGCGAAGACGGCCGCTGGGAGGCCGCCGCGTGCCGAGGTGATTTGTCGACTGTGGACGGACGCGCACACTACGTCCTGGACGGCGACACCGCGTCGATCCTGCTGGCCGTCACCGGAGACGGACTGTACGAAGTGGACCCCGCCGACGCCGTCCGCGAGCACGTCCCGTCGCTCGACGAGACGCGGCACTTCGCCACCGTGACGTTCGACCACGCGCCCGCACGCCGGCTCGGCCCGCTGGATCCCGGCCCGCTTCGGGACTTCGCGTGCCTGGTCCTCGCCGCCGAGCAGACCGGCGCGGCGGCGCGAGCGCTCGAACTGACCGTCGAGTACACCCGGCAACGCCACCAGTTCGGCCGCCCGATCGGGAGCTTCCAGGCGCTCAAGCACCGCATGGCCGACCTGCACGTCCTGGTCGAGACGGCCCGCTCGGCGGCCTACGCGGACCTGCCGGCGGTCGCCAAGGTGCACTGCTCCGAGGTGCTGTCCGAGGTCGCGGCGGAGATGATCCAGCTGCACGGCGGCATCGCGATCACCTGGGAACACCCGGCCCACCGCTACTTCAAGCGCGCGCACTCGTCGTCCCACCTCTTCGACGCCCCCCACCACCACCTCCCCCGGGCTCGCCCAAAGCCGTGAAGGCCTCCTTACCGGCCATAAGAGCCGGGAAGGAGGCCTTCACGGCTTTTCGGCCTACCAGACCGGCCGGTAGGGCTGGCCCCCCGAAGTGCCCACCGGCGCGCAGGATTCCGGTCGGTGGTGTCCGCGCGAAGACTCGGGGGCGTGACCACAGACAACCTCGTGCACACCGGCAGCGACTTCGCCCGGCTGAGCCACCGCATCTCCGCCGCCGGCCTGATGAGGCGCCGGCCCGGTTACTACACCGCCCGGATCGCCGTCGTGACCACGCTGTTCGCCGCCGGCTGGGTCGCCTTCGCCTTCCTCGGGAACTCGTGGTGGCAGCTGGCCGTCGCCGCGTTCCAGGCCGTGATGTTCGGCCAGATCGCGCTGCTCTCCCACGACCTCGCGCACAAGCAGGTGTTCCGGCGCCGGCGGCCGACCGAGATCGCCGGGATGATCGCGGGCAACCTCGGCGTCGGCATGAGCTACGGCTGGTGGATGGACAAGCACACCCGCCACCACGCCAACCCGAACCACGAGGAGCTCGACCCCGACGTCGACCCGGACATCCTGGTGTGGTCGAAGGACCAGGCCCGCGCCAGCCGCGGCGTACCCCGGTTCATCGGGCGCTACCAGGCGTTCCTGTTCTTCCCGCTGCTCACCCTCGAAGGGCTGAACCTGCACTGGTCCGGCATCCGCGCGGTGCGCAAGCCGGGCCTGCGCCACCGCGGCGTCGAGGCCGCCTTGCTCGCGCTGCACTTCGCCGTCTACTTCAGTGCATTGATCACGGTGCTGTCGCCGGGCATGGCGTTGCTGTTCTTCGCCGTCCACCAAGGACTGTGGGGTGTCTACATGGGATCGATCTTCGCGCCCAACCACAAGGGCATGCCGACGCTCACCGGGCGCCCGGAGCTGGACTTCCTGCGCAAGCAGGTGCTGACCTCCCGCAACGTCCGCGGCGGCGCGGTCGTCGACGTCGCCCTCGGCGGCCTCAACTACCAGATCGAGCACCACCTGTTCCCGAGCATGCCGTCGCGGCACCTGCGCCAGGCGCAGCCGATCGTCCAGGGGTACTGCGCCGAGCTGGGCATCCCGTACCTGCAGACGAGCCTGGTCGAGTCCTACCGGCAGGCCCTCACCCACCTGCATGAAGCTGGGGCGCCTCTCAGGAACCGTTCGTAGACTCAAGGACATGAGGAAGAAGATCGCGGCCTTGCGTGACCTGCCGGCGGCGTTCGGTGCGAAGGCCGCCGGCGCCCGTGCCGAGCGGGTCCGCCGCTCGCCGCAGTTCGACGGCAAGGTGTTCCGCAACGTCGCACCGCGGCACCCGATGACCGCGGCGTCGATGAGCACCATCTTCCGCGAGATGTTCTTCGGCACCGACCGTGAGCTGCGCAAACCGGCCGGTGCGATCCCGTTGGTGAAGGCGGCGCCGGTCGAGACGGCCGAGGGCCTGCACCTGACCTGGTACGGCCACGCCTCGACGCTGGTGGAGCTCGACGGCGCCCGCGTGCTGCTCGACCCGGTCTGGAGCGACCGCGTCTCGCCGGCGACGTTCGCCGGCCCGCGGCGGCTGCACGAGCCGCCGGTGCCGCTGTCCGGGGTCGGCCGGGTGGACGCCGTCGTCATCTCGCACGACCACTACGACCACCTCGACCTGGCGACGATCCGCTCGCTGATGACGTCGACCGCGGCGCCGTTCCTGGTACCGCTGGGCGTCGGCGCGCACCTGGAGCGCTGGCACGTCCCGGCCGACCGGATCATCGAGCTGGACTGGCACGAAGAGGCGACGGTGGCCGGCGTCCGGTTCATCTCGACGCCGGCCCAGCACTTCTCCGGCCGCGGCATCACGAACGACGACACGCTGTGGACGTCCTGGGCCCTGCTCGGCCCGGAGCACCGGGTCTTCTACACCGGCGACACGGGCTACTTCGACGGCTTCGCGAGCATCGGCGCGGAACACGGCCCCTTCGACGTCGCCCTGGTCCAGATCGGCGCGTACGCCCCGCAGTGGCCGGACATCCACATGACGCCGGAGGAAGGCGTGGCGGCGGGCCTCGACGTCCGGGCGAAGCTGCTGGTCCCGGTCCACTGGGCGACGTTCTCGCTGGCGATGCACCCGTGGGGCGAGCCGGCGGACCGCGTCTGGACCGAGGCGAAGGCGGCGGACATCCCGCTGGCGATCCCCCGCCCGGGTGAGCGTGTGGACGTCGGCGAGCCACCGGCGGTCGACGGCTGGTGGCAGGCTCTGTGAAGCTGAAGCTGGACCTCCACGACATCTACAACCGCGGCGGCGAGATCGACAAGGCGCTGCAGGGGATCATCGACGAGGCCGTCGCGAAGAAGGCACCGCTCGTCGAGATCATCCCCGGCAAGGGCTCCGGGCAGCTGAAGAAGCACGTCCTGCGGTTCCTGGAGCGCAAGGACATCAAGGCGCTCTACCACCGGATCGAGAAGGACAAGGACAACTTCGGCCGGGTCTTCGTGCACTTCCGCTGGAAGTGACGCCCAGAAGTGACGTTCAGAACCGGCTGTCGTGGCGGGCTTGCGCCCAGGCCCGGTCCCACGCCGCGGCGCGGAGGCGGCCCAGGACGAACCGGGCGAAGCCGTAGAGCGCGGCCAGCGCTCCGGTGACGGCGACCCAGAGCAGGATCGCCGCGAACACGCCGTCGGCCGCCGAAGTGGCCGGCGAAAGCGGCTCGGTCGTCAGCTCGCCGCGCTGGTCCAGCCACACCGGCACGTGCGTGCCCTTCGGGCTGCCGGAGTCGGCGAGGACGTCGCCGGTGTGCCGGGTGCCCCGGGCGTCGAACCAGGCCGCCGGGACGGTCGTCTGGTCGGCCGGCGAGCCGGCCCCGTCGGTGCTGTAGCTCTGCGTGGCGGCCGCGGCCAGCGAGGTCGCCGTCGCGGGATGGCGCGTGGTGCGCTCCTGCTCGGCGCGGGCGGTCTGCGCGGCGTAGGTGTCGGAGCCGACGGCGGCGGCGAACGGCAGCGTCAGCAGCGCGCCGGCGACCAGCAGGAGCAGCAACGCGGCTTCGACGCGGTCACCGAACCGGGCGAGCGGGTTGCCGCCGGGGAACAACCGGCGCCGGAACCGGGCGATCCGACCCTGCATGCGCGGCACACTCCTCCCCGGGAACAGACTCTGCGCCCTCAGTGTGCGCGCGAAGTGTCGGCTTTCTCTCGTGAATGGGACGCGGCCCACCTCTGAACCCCGGCACAACCACCCGCCCGAGCTAACCGGCCGCGATCGCCGACCACAGCGCGTGAGCGACTTCCGGCCCGTGGACGTCGGTGTGCCCGCGCACGAACCCGTCGGCCTGCAGGTTGTGCGGCACGCCCGGGCGCCACGCGTAGCGCCCGCCGACCGGCAGCAGCTCGCCCGGCACGGCTTCGGCGGTCCCCTGGGCGCCGTCCCGCCCGATGCTGCCGTAACCCAGCCCGGTGACGCGCGACGCGATCTCGAACGCGACCCCGGCGACCAGGTCGTACGCGGTGTGCGTGACGAGGATCGGGCCGGTCACGACGTGCGCGTCGAGCACGCCGCGGAACACCCCCGAGCCGGCAAAGGCGTGATGCGACAACGTCGCCTGCAGCAGGGTGAGCGTGCCCAGCGTCCCGGCCGGCCGGGCCAGCGCGGCCGCGGTGACCAAGCGGCCGCCGAAGCCGTGCCCGACCAGGTGAACGCGCAGGCCGGGCCGGGCGACCGCGCCGAGCAGCGGCGCCAGGCCGTGCTCCCCCACCTCGCCCGCGCGCGCCTTCATCTCGTAGTACGTCAGGTAGTCGAGCAGCTGCCGCGCGGCCTCGACGAACCCGGAAGCCGGTTTCGCGAGCCGGTCCATCACGGTGCCGCCGGGCAGGGTCAGCAGCTCCGTCGACGCGTCTTCGCGGTCCTGCGCGGCAGGGGCGGCGACCGACAGGAGCGCGGCGGCGAACGCGGTCCGCGCGGTCGAGCGGGCCGCGAGCGCCGGGACGAGCTCGGCCGCCGCGTCGATGGTGCGCCGGTGCTCGGGCACCAGCTCCCGCAGCAGGTCGAGCCGCTCCCCGAGACCGGCGGACTCGGCGAACTTCCGCGACGGCCACAGCACGCAGGCGAAGGCGAGGGGTCCGTCGCAGACCGAGCGCAGCGAGGACGCGAGATCGGCGTACAGGTGCCTCGCCGTGACGGGGTCGTCGTCCCAGCCGTGGCTCAGCACGACGAGGTCGGTGGTCGCGCGGTCGGCGGCCAGCTCCCGCACGGCCGCACCCCGGTCGCCGGCGAGCCCACCAGCGCGGTCGAACCCGACCTCCGCGGCCGGGAAACCGGACAGCTGCACGAACTCCTCCTCGGGCGGCGACGACCCTGTGAAGTCGCCTTCTCGACGGCCGGTGTTACCGCTCGGCCCGGCCGGGCGGGCTGCTCGGCACCGCTCCCCGGGTTAAGCTGACAACTGTCCGGTTACTTCGCGAGGAAGGGCGGTGCCGCCGTGCCGGGTCGTGAGCGCCGGTCGGACGCGGTCGCCAACCGCGACCGGATCGTCGAGGCCGCGCGGGCCGAGCTGAGCGAGTCCAACGGCGCGGCCGCCGACCTGAAGCTGCACCGGGTCGCCAAGGCCACCGGCGTCGGGCAGGGCACCCTCTACCGGCACTTCCCGACCCGCGAGCACCTGCTGGCGGAGGTGTACCGGTACGAGCTGACGCAGCTCGTCGACGCCGTGGCGCCGCTGCTGGCCGGGCACCCGCCGCTCGAGGCCCTGATCGCCTGGCTCGATCGGCTGGTCGAGTACGCGCGGGTCAAGCGCGGTGTCATGGCGGCGATCGAGGCCTCGGCGTGGCAAGACCTTTACGCGGGCCAGCACCACCGGCTCGACGAAGCACTCGAAACGCTGCTCCAGCGGGGAAAAGCCGTCGGTCAGGTACGCGACGAGGTCGACGCGGCGGACGTCATCCTGCTCCTGGGCGCGCTGTCGCGGGTGCCCGAAGCCGAGTGGGACACGCGGGTGCCCAAGATCGTGGCGGTGATCGTCGACGGCCTCCGCCCGCGGTGACGCGGGTTCAGAGCCAGTCGTCCGGGCGGGGCCACGGCATCAGCGCGGCGAGCGCGTCCCGCGCCGGCTCGGTGACCGAGTACTGCCCCCGGTGGAACAGCAACGGCCGCGCGTCCGACGGCGCGCCCAGCGCCGTGACGCGCCCGATCACCACGTAGTGGTCACCGGCTTCGTGCACCGCTTCCAGCTCGCAGTCGATCCACGTCAACGCGCCTTCGAGCAGCGGCGCCCCGGACGGCGCGGGCGTCCAGCCGAAGCGGGCGAACTTGTCCTCACCACGAGCGCCGAACACCGCGCTGACTTCCTGCTGGTTCTCGGCCAAGACGTTGATCGCGAACCGGCCGGCCGTGGCGAGCACCTGCCAGGTGCGGGACGTCTTCGCCGGGCAGAACAGCACGAGCGGCGGGTCGAGCGACAGCGCGGCGAACGACTGGCAGGCGAACCCGGCCAGCGTGTCGCCGTCGCGGCCGGTGACGACGGTGACGCCCGTGCAGAAGTGCCCGAGGACGCTGCGGAACGCGGTCCGGTCGACCGCCATCGCCGTCACGGCGCGCCGGGCGGCCGGGCGCCGACCGAGAAGTCGTGGCCCCACAGGGAAACCGCGGTGCTCTCGCGAGCGATCCAGTTCTCGTCGTCGACCTGCCGGCCTTCACAGCCGAACTCGATGTCGAACCCGCCGGGGGTCTTCATGTAGAACGACAGCATCAGGTCGTTGACGTGCCGGCCGAGCGTCGCCGACATCGGTACCTTGCGCCGGATCGCGCGGTCGAGGCACAACCCGACGTCGTCGGTCTGCTCGACCTCGACCATCAGGTGCACGATCCCGCTCGGGGTCGGCATCGGCAGGAACGCCAGGCTGTGGTGACGCGGGTTGCAGCCGAAGAACCGCAGCCACGCGGGCGCGCCGTCGGCGGGCCGGCCGACCATCTGCGGCGGCAGGCGCATCGAGTCGCGCAGCCGGAACCCGAGGACGTCGCGGTAGAACCGCAGCGAAGCCTCGTCGTCCTTTGTGGACAGGACGACGTGGCCGAGGCCCTGTTCGCCGGTGACGAACCGGTGCCCGTACGGGCTGACCACCCGACGGTGCTGCAGCGCGACGCCGTGGAACACCTCCTGGGTGTTGCCGGACGGGTCGTCGAAGCTGATCAGCTCGTCGACGCGGCGGTCGGCCAGCTCTTCGGGCGTGCCTTCCTTGTAGGGCACCGAGGCACTGTCCAAACGCGACCGGATCTCGGCCAGCTCGGCGGCGTTCGCGGCCTCCCAGCCGGTGGTCGTCAGCCGGTCGGCGTCGCCGGGCGAGATGACGAGCCGGGCCGGGAAGTCGTCCATGCGCAGGTAGAGCGCGTCGGGGTTCTCCCCCTTGCCCTCGACCATGCCGAGCACCTTGAGCCCGTATTCGCGCCACGCGGCCATGTCGGTGGCTTCGACGCGGAGGTAGCCCAGTGACCGGATGCCCATCAGGAACTCCCGAGGAAGTCGAGGGCCAGCCGGTTGAATTCGTCGAACTTCTCCAGCTGGGCCCAGTGTCCGCAGCCGCCGAACACGTGCAGCTGCGCGCGCGGGATGGTCTTCAGCGCGACCAACGCGCCGTCGAGCGGATTGACGCGGTCTTCGCGGCCCCAGATCAGCAGCACGCGCTGGCGCAGCCGGTGGGCTTCGCGCCAGAGCATGCCCTCTTCGTAGGTTTCGGGCTGGGCGAACGACATCCCCATGGCCCGCATCGCGGCGAGCGACTCGGGGGTGTTCGCCGCGGCGAACCGGTCGTCGATCAGCTCGTCGGTGATGAGCGCCTGGTCGTGGACCATGATGCGCAGGAAGGCTTCCATCCGCTCGCGGCTGGGTTTCGCGCCGAACTTCCCGAGGTTCTTGACGCCTTCGGTCGGGTCGGGCGCGAACAGGTTGACGCTCAGCCCGCCCGGCCCCATCAGCACGAGCCGGCCGGCGCGCTTGCCGTGGTTCAGCGCCAGCCGCACGGCCGCGCCACCGCCGAGCGAGTTGCCGACGAAGTGCGCGGTTTCGACGCCGAGCGCGTCCATCAGGCCTGCGACGGCGTCCGCGCTGTGGCGGAAGTACTGCGGGTGCGCGGTCGGCTTGTCCGACCGGCCGAAGCCGGGCTGGTCGACGGCGATCGTCCGGTAGTGCTTGGCGAACTCCGGCAGGTTGCGCCCGAAGTTGCTCCACGCCGACGCGCCGGGCCCGCCGCCGTGCAGCAGGATCACCGTCTCGGCGTGCTCGGCGCCGGCCTCGTGGTAGTGCAGCTTCAGGCCCCCCGCGACCTCGGCGTACTTTCCCTCGGGCCCGGCCATCAGTACATCGCGTTCTCGACGGGGAGCCCGAAGGCCCCGGTGCCGTACATGACGTAGGCGCGCTCGGCGTCGTTGGCCGCGTGCACCCGGCCGGCGTGCGCGTCACGCCAGAAGCGCTGGATCGGCGTGCCGCGCTGGATGGCCCGGCCGCCGGAGTTCTCGAAGAGCCGGTCGATCGCGCCGATCGCGCGTTCGGTGCCGCGCACCTGGTCACGCCGGACGCGCAGCCGCAGGTCCACCGGCAACCGTTCTTCCCGCTTGGCCAGCTGGTACAGCTCGTCGATGTTGCGGGTCAGCTGCAGCCACGCGGCGTCGATCTCGCTGGCGGCTTCGGCGATCCGCACCTTGGCGAACGGGTCCTCTTTGGACTGTTCACCGGCGTACGCGGCGCGCACCCGCTTGCCCTGGTGCTCGACGTGCGCGTCGTAGGCCCCCTGGGCCATGCCGATGATCGGCGCGGTGATCGTGGACGGGTGCACCGACCCGTACGGCAGCCGGTACAGCGGCCCGGGGTTGACGGCCTGACCCGGCACCTTGCACTTGGACGTCGCGATGAAGCTCAGCGCCCGGTGCTGCGGGATGAAGACGTCTTCGACGACGATGTCGTTCGACCCGGTACCGCGCAGCCCGACCGTGTCCCAGACGTCCACAATGGAGTAGTCCGCGATCGGCAGCAGGTACGTGCAGAAGTCGACCGGCTTGCCGTCCTTGAAGGCCGGCCCGCCGAGCAGCACCCACGTGCAGTGGTCGCAGCCGGACGAAAAGCTCCACCGGCCGGAGAGCCGGTAGCCGCCGTCGACCACCTCGGCCTTGCCCATGGGGGCGTACGACGAGGAGATCCGGACGTCCTCGTCGCCGCCCCACACCTCTTCCTGCGCCTGAGCGTCGAACAACGCCACGTGCCACGGGTGGACGCCGAGGATGGAGGCGACCCAGCCGGTGGACCCGCACGCGCTCGCGATCAGCTTCACCGCGGTGTAGAAGCTCACCGGGTCGGCTTCGAAGCCGCCGTAAGGCTTCGGTTGCAGCAGCTTGAAGAACCCGGTCTCCTGCAGGGCCTTGACGGACTCCTCGGGCACGCGGCGCGCGTCCTCGGTGTCCTGGGCCCGTTCCCGCAGGACCGGCAGGAGGTCCCGGACCCCGGCGATCACCTGCTCGCTCATGCGCGTTCCTCTCTCGCGTTCACTCACGCAAGACTAGAACACGTTCTCGTTTTTGTCGAGAACACCCTGCGCCAAGGCGGAGTTGATCCCCGCCCTGCGGCCGGAAAACACGCAGTCGGCCAGCGAGAGACCACTGACGTAGGACCTGGAACAGATTCCCACCGCGGTGCGCCCGGCGGCGTACAGGCCCTTGATCGGCACACCCCCGGCGTCCCGGACCGCGCCGGTGTCCTCGTCGACGACCAGGCCGCCGAGCGTCAGCATCGGCGTCGGGTAGCCGAGGTTGGGCCGCACCGAGACGTCGATGAGCGAGAACGGCGGGTTGTCCAGGCGCCGGGCGAACTCGGCGGGCTTGCCCATCGGGTCTTCGGCGCCGTGATAAGCCTCGACGCTCGCGCGCAGGCCCGGGGGGTCGACACCGGCCTTGCGCGCCGCTTCTTCGACCGTCGCGCCGACGACGCGCCCGCGCCGCAGGAGGTACCGCAGCTGCAGACCCTGGAACCACTGGCTCTGCTTGGTGCCGTCACGCCGGGCCTCGGCGACGATCGGCGCGTCGACCAGCAGCCAGCCCTTGCTGTCGTGCCGCTCGATCAGCCGCTCGCCGACGGCGGCGCCGTAGCGCGACTCGTCGATGATCCGGCGGCCACCGGCGTCGACGATGATCCCGCCGAGGAACGCGCTCGGCGGCGTCACGAACCGCCACGCCGAGATCCGGCCGAGTTCCGCGGTCGCGCCCCCGGCCTCGACACCCAGCCGGATGCCCGAACCGTCGTCGGCGGCGGTGCCCAGCGGCAGGCCGCCGCGGTAGGCGGGCGCGTGCTCGCGCACCATCGCGCGATGGGCGATGAACCCGCCGGCGGCGAGGATCACCCCGCGCCGCGCGGTGATCCGCAGCTCGCGGGCGTGCGCGCGTTCGAGCCGTTCGACCCGGCGGTGCAGGGGTTTCCGCAGCGCCGGGACGTAGATGCCGGGCTTGGCGGAATACGACGCGAGCCGCCGGTGCCGGGCCTTCACCGACGCCGGCGCGTCCCGCAGGCTGTCCGCGACGACCCCGGTGATGCCACCCTGGTCGTCGTGGATCAGCGAGCGCACCCGCGTCTGCGGCAGCACCCGGATCTCCCGGCGCCGCACGGCTTCGGCCAGCCGCGTCATCAGCATCTTCCCGGACGTGCCGGGGCCTTTGACGCGGTGCCCGCGCGGGGCCGGTTTCGCCGCGTCGCGGAACCCGCCGGCGGCCTCGCTGCCGGAGTAGTACAGGTAGAACTCGTCACTCGGGTACGACGTCTTGTAGGGGCAGAGGCTGCCTTCGAACGGGACGCCGTTGCCCTCCAGCCAGGTGACCATCTCGCGGCTGTCCTCGCAGAACCGCCGGAGCGTCTTCTCGGAGACGACGTCCCCGGCTTCGAGGCGCAGGTATTCGTACATCGCGTCGACCGTGTCGTCGACCCCCGCGTCCAGCTGCTGGCGGGTGCCGCCGCCCGCGTAGACCACGCCACCGCTGACCGCACTGGCGCCACCACCGGCGAAGCGCTCGACGATGACGACGTCCGCACCGGCGTCGGCGGCTTCGAGGGCGGCGCACGCGCCGGCCGCACCGAACCCCACGATGACCACGTCCGCGACGAGTTCGTCCATGGTTCGCTACCCTAGAACTGAAACACGTTCTCGTCTATGGTGGCCGAAAGCGACCCTCAACTGGATACTTGTCTTGTGGAACACGTTATAGGTGAGGTGGCATGACGGAGCAGTTCGACGTCGTCGTGGTCGGCAGCGGCGCTGCCGGGATGACCGCCGCGCTGGCCGCGGCTCACGGCGGCCTGAGCGTTGTCCTCCTGGAGAAAGCGGCCTGCTTCGGCGGCTCGACCGCGCGCTCCGGTGGCGGGGTCTGGCTGCCGGGCAACCACGCGTTGCGCGCCGCCGGGATCGACGACCCGCCCGAACGGGCGCGCGAGTACCTCGCCTCGATCGTCGGGGACGTCGTCCCGGCCGTCCGGCGCGACACGTTCCTCGCCCACGGCCCCGAGGTGCTGCGGTTCGTCTGCGACCACACGCCGCTGAAGTTCCGCTGGGTCCGCGACTACAGCGACTACCACCCCGAGGCCCCCGGCGGGCGGCCCGGCGGCCGGTCCGTCGAGCCCGTCGCCCTCGACGGCCACCTGCTCGGCGACGAGCTGGCGCACCTCGAACCGCCCTACAGCGCTCCCCCGCTCGGCGTACCGATCACCCAGGCCGACTACCGCTGGCTGAGCCTGCTCCTGCGGCACCCCCGCGGGGTAGTCCGGCTGCTGTCGCTCGGCACCCAGTGGCTGGCCGGCCGGATCCGGCGGCAGCACCCGCTGGCCATGGGGCAAGCGCTTGCGGCCGGCCTGCGGATCGGCCTGACCAGGGCGAACGTCGAGGTCCGGCTCAACACGGCGCTGGTGGACCTGCAGGTCGAAGGCGACCGGGTCACCGGGGTGGTCACCGCGCAAGGAGTCATCGCGGCCCGCCGCGGCGTGATCCTCGCCAGCGGCGGCTTCGAGCAGAACCTCGAGATGCGCGAGAAGTACCAGCGCGCGCCGATCGGCACCGACTGGACCGTCGGCGCGGAGGCGAACACCGGCGACGGCATCACCGCCGGGCTCAAGCTCGGCGCGGCCCTCGACCTGATGGACGACGCCTGGTGGGGCCCGACCCTGCCGCTCACCGGCGGGCCGTGGTTCGCGCTGGCCGAGCGCTCGCGCCCGCGCTGCGTCATGGTCGACGCGCGCGGGCAGCGGTTCGTCAACGAGTCGGCGCCCTACGTCGAGGCCGTGCACGCGATGTACGGCGAGGGCGACGGCCCGGGCGAGCACATCCCGACCTGGCTGGTGTTCGACCAGCGCTACAAGGACCGGTACATGTTCACCGGCGTCGGGCCGCGCCAGCCGCTGCCCGGCCGCTGGTTCAAGGCCGGGATCGCGGTCAAGTCGTCGTCGCTGGCCGGGCTGGCCGGGAAGATCGACGTCCCGGCGGATGCGCTGGAAGCCACGATCGAGCGCTTCAACGGCTTCGCGCACAAGGGCGTCGACGAGGACTTCCAGCGCGGGCTCAGCACGTACGACCACTACTACGGCGACCCGCGCAACAAACCCAACCCCAGCCTCGGCCCGCTCGACAAGGCGCCGTACTACGCGGTGAAGATCGTGCCCGGCGACCTCGGCACCAAGGGCGGGCTGCGGACCGACGAACACGCACAGGTCCTGCGCGAGGACGGCTCGGTCGTGCCGGGCCTGTTCGCCGCGGGCAACGTCAGCGCGGCCGTGATGGGCCGCACGTACGCCGGGCCCGGCGCGACCATCGGCCCCGCCATGGTGTTCGGCTACCTTGCGGCGACGCGGCTGGCGCACGAAGATCAGAGGACCACGGGAGGGCAGCGATGACGCAGGAATCGGTACGCACCATCTACGCCGGTGAGCCACCGACCCGGTTCGCCCGCGGCTGGCACTGCCTGGGGCTGGCCGAGCGCCTCCGCGACGGGAAACCGCACGCCATCACGGCGTTCGGCACCAAGCTGGTGGTGTTCGCGGACTCGAAGAGCGACCTGCACGTGCTCGACGGCTACTGCCGGCACATGGGCGGCGACCTCACCCAGGGCACGGTCAAGGGCGACGAGATCGCCTGCCCGTTCCACGACTGGCGCTGGAACGGCAGCGGCAAGTGCGTCGCGATCCCCTACGGCAAGCGGGTCCCGCTGCGCGCGCGAACGCGCTCGTGGCAGACGCTGGAGCAGAACGGCCAGCTGTTCGTGTGGCACGACCCGGAAGGCAATCCGCCGCCGGCCGAGCTGGCGATCCCGCGGATCGAGGCGGCCTACAGCTCCGAGTGGAGCAACTGGACGTGGGACTCGATCTTCATCGACGGGTCCAACTGCCGTGAGATCATCGACAACGTCGTGGACATGGCGCACTTCTTCTACATCCACTACGCCTACCCGACGTACTTCAAGAACATCTTCGAAGGCCACATCGCGACGCAGTACCTCAACACCAAGGGCCGCCCGGACATGGGCATGGCGTCCAACTACGGCGGCGAGGACAACCTGCTGCGGTCGGAGGCGTCGTACTTCGGGCCGTCGTACATGATCAACGACCTGGTGAACTCCTTCCAGGGCTACGAGATCCAGAGCGTGCTGATCAACTGCCACTACCCCGTGTCGCCGACGTCGTTCGTGCTGCAGTACGGCATGAAGGTCAAGAAGCAGGACGGGCTTTCGGACGAGCACGCCGACAAGATCGCGTCGAAGCTGGCGAAGGGCATCGGCGCCGGGTTCCTGCAGGACGTCGAGATCTGGAAGCACAAGACGCAGATCGAGAACCCGCTGCTGTGCGAAGAGGACGGTCCGGTCTACCAGCTTCGCCGCTGGTACCAGCAGTTCTACGTCGACGCCGCCGACGTCACCGAGGACATGACCCGGCGCTTCGAGTTCGAAGTGGACACGTCGAAGGCGAACGAGGCGTGGTCGGCCGAGGTGGCGGAGAACCTGGCCAGGCAGAAGGCGGAGGCCGAGGTGTGACCACGTCGGAGACCGTCGAGTTCCTGACCGGCGGGCTGCGGCCGCACGAGTGCCGCGCCTGCGGGACCTGCGTGCTGGTGAAGAAGAACAGCATCAGCCACACCAGCATCCAGTGGACCACGAACGCGGCCGAGAGCTGCCCGGTCTTCGCCGACGCCGACCGCCCGACCGCGTTGCTCGACACCTGCCCGAAGCTGTCGGACAGCATCGACGACGCGGTGCGCGAAGGCACGCTGGCGGTCGCGGATGGCTGAGCGGGTCTACACCCTGACGGTCGCCGACGTCGTCGTCGAGACGCCGGACGCGCGTTCGGTGGTGTTCGAGATCCCCGGCGAGCACGCGTCGGCGTTCTCCTACACGGCCGGGCAGTTCCTGACGCTCCGGATCCCCAGCGAGCGGACCGGCTCGGTGGCGCGGTGCTATTCGCTGTCGAGCGCGCCGCACGAGAACCGCGTCCAGGTGACGGTCAAGCGCACCGACGGCGGGTACGGGTCGAGCTGGATCTGCGACGAGCTGCGGGCCGGGATGACCCTGGACGTGCTGGCGCCGGCCGGGGTGTTCACACCGTCCTCAGTGGACGAGGACTTCCTGCTCTTCGCCGCGGGCAGCGGGATCACGCCGGTGATGGCGATCCTGAAGACGGCGCTGGAGCAGGGCTCCGGCCGGGTCGTGCTGGTCTACGCGAACCGCGACGAGGCGTCGGTGATCTTCGCCGGCGAGCTGACGTCGCTGGCGAAACGCTACGGCGACCGGATGGTCGTCGTCCACTGGCTGGAGAGCGTCCAGGGGCTGCCGGACGTGCCGCAGCTGCGCGGCCTGGCTTCCGCGTACCCGGCGCACGAGGCGTTCCTCTGTGGTCCGGCGCCGTTCATGGCGGCCGTGCGGGAGGCGCTCGGGCAGCTCGGCGTGCCGCGGAACCGGGTGCACGTCGAGAAGTTCACGTCGCTGTCCGGGAACCCGTTCGACGCCGTCGAGGAGCCGGTCGCCGAGCCGGAGCCGGAGCCGGACTCGGACGAGGCGCCCGCGTCGCTGACCGTGACGCTCGACGGCGAGACGCGGTCGATGGCGTGGCCGCGCCGCCGCAAGCTCCTGGACCACTTGCTGGAGGCGGGTCTCGACGCGCCGTATTCGTGCCGCGAGGGACAATGCAGTGCGTGCGCGTGCCGGATCGAATCGGGTGAGGTGAAGATGCTGCACAACGAGGTCCTCGACGCCGAGGACATCGCGGACGGCATCGTGCTCGCCTGCCAGTCGCTGCCGGTCACCGACGACGTCTCGATCAGCTACGAATAGGAGCACCGCGTGCCCATCGATCCCGCCGTCGCGATCGGCGCCGAAATCGGGGAAGTGAGCTTCGCCTGGACGTCGTCGGACGTGCTGCTCTACCACCTGGCGCTGGGCGCGGGCCCGGACGAGCTGCGCTACACCTACGAACGTGACCTGGTCGTCGTCCCGACGTTCGCCACGGTCGCGGCCAACCTGCGCGTGTTCGAGCCGCCGGCGGTGTCGTTCCCGGGGGTCGAGATCGACCTGGCGAAGGTGCTGCACGGCAAGCAGGAGATCACCCTGCACGGGCCGATCCCGGTCGAAGGCAAGGCGGTGGCCCGCTCGCGGGTCGCGGACGTCTTCGACAAGGGCAAGGCGGCCGTGATCATCCAGGAGGTCGACGTCACCTCGTCGGACGGCAGTCCTCTGTGGACGGCCCGGTCGAGCATCTTCGCCCGCGGCGAAGGCGGTTTCGGCGGGTCACGCGGGCCGTCGGACCGCATCGAGTGGCCCACGCGCGAGCCGGACGCGGTGCTCGAGACGCCGACGCTGCCGCAGCAGGCGCTGCTGTACCGCCTGTGCGGCGACCGCAACCCGCTGCACGCGGACCCGGCGTTCGCGGCGGCGGCGGGCTTCCCGCGGCCGATCCTGCACGGTTTGTGCACCTACGGCGTGGTCGCCCGGGTCCTGATCGACGAGTTCCTCGACGGCGACCCGTCGCGGGCCGGGTCGTTCGCGACGAAGTTCGCCGGCGTGGTGTTCCCGGGCGAGACCCTCCGGACCCGGGTCTGGCGCGAGGACGACCGCCTGCTGGTGACGACGTCGGCCGTCGAGCGCGACGACGCCCCGGTCCTGGCGGACACGGTCCTGACGTTCGCCTAGCGGGTCTGCCGGGGCGTGGCCCGCGTCACTCGCGTCCAAGTGGTGATCGACCCGTCGTGCGCGCGCTAACGTGGACGGGAGCGACCTCGGGAGGACGGAACACGATGCCGGAATACTTCGTGGTGCGGGGCACCGTCGAGCACGGCGACGAGCGCGGCCGGGAGCTGGGCTTCCCCACCGCCAACGTCGCTCTCCGTGACCAGGACGGGTCCGTCGGCGACGGTGTGTGGGCGGGCTGGGTGCAGCGCGGGGACGGCACGCGCATCGCCGCGGCCGTGTCCGTCGGGCGGCGGCCGACCTACTACGGGGCCGACGGCTACCGGCTGCTCGAAGCGCACCTGCTGGACTTCACCGGCGACCTCTACGACGAGACCCTCGTCGTCTGGCTCGGCGCCCACCTGCGGGACCAGCAGGCCTACGCCTCCGCCGAGGACCTCGTCACCGCGCTCAAGAACGACATCGCCGTCGCGACGCAGTGGACCGCCGGCCACCCCGCCGCCGCGCTGCCCGAACCCGGCGACAGCCCGCTCGGCGAGGTCCGGCACATCCCCGAATAGACGGCTGGA
Source organism: Amycolatopsis sp. WQ 127309 (assembly GCF_023023025.1). Classification (NCBI taxonomy): domain Bacteria; kingdom Bacillati; phylum Actinomycetota; class Actinomycetes; order Pseudonocardiales; family Pseudonocardiaceae; genus Amycolatopsis; species Amycolatopsis sp. WQ 127309. Next base: position 5,440,875 of record NZ_CP095481.1, on the reverse strand, counting down.
CGGTCACAGGGCCGCCGCGAGGAGCATGTAGCCCATCCCGGCGCCCATCACCACCCGACAGGCCGCGCGCGAGGCGTGCCCGGACACCGACACCACGGGACCGCGCACCATGAGCACGCCCGTGCGCGCCGCGTCGACGACGAAGTAGGCCGCGGCGGCCACCGCGACCAGCGGCACCGCCAGCTGGGCGTCCATTGTGGACATAGTCAGCCACGGCCCGTGCGCCATGCCGTCGTGGGGCATCGCCGTGACCATGTAGAGCATCGCCACCGCGGACAGCGCGTGGTGCGCGCAGCCGGACCGGCGGCCGCGCCACCAGCTGACGGCGAACCAGCCCGCCGTCAGCACCAGGACCGCCTGCCAGCCGGCCGCCGGGATCGGGCCGCCGACCGGCGAGAGCATCGCCACCATCGCCACGACCAGCAGCAGCTCGGCCAGGTCGCCGTTGCGGACGCCGTGACCGAGGCGGACGTAGTCGAGCCGGACGAGCCGCAGCACGCAGGGCAGCACCATCGCGGCGAAGACCGCGGTGAGCGCCCAGTCCACGCCGGCCACTACGGGACGGCCGGCGGCTCGGCGGGTTCGCGCATGACGGCCTCACTCTGCGTCGCGGACAGTCCCTCCACCGTGACATCCGGAGCGAACCGGCACCAGCCGTCAAAGAGGTGACACCCGTTGACCCACCAGGGGGACCGTCAGTCACTCGTGAGGACGAGCCCGCTCGTCGGCACGCCGGTGCCCGCCGTGACCAGCACCCGGGACGCGCCCGGCACCTGGTTGACGGCGTCCCCGCGGATCTGCCGGACGCCCTCCGCGATGCCGTTCATGCCGTGGATGTAGGCCTCGCCGAGCTGGCCGCCGTGCGGGTTCAGCGGCAGCGCGCCGTCGAGCTCCAGCGCGCCGTCGGCGATGAAGTCCTTCGCCTCGCCGCGGCCGCAGAACCCCAGCTCCTCCAGCTGCATCAGGACGTACGGCGTGAAGTGGTCGTACAGCACGGCGACGTCCACATCGGACGGTGCCAATCCGGACTGGGCCCACAGCTGCCGGCCCACGACGCCCATCTCCGGCAGCGCGGCCAGGTCGTCGCGGTAGTAGCTGGTCATCACGTACTGGTCCGGCCCGCTCCCCTGCGCGGCCGCGGCGACGACCGCCGGCGGCCGGGCCAGGTCGCGAGCGCGTTCGACGCTGGTGACGACCAGCGCGACCCCGCCGTCGCTCTCCTGGCAGCAGTCGAGCAGGTGCAGCGGCTCGGCCACCCAGCGCGACCCCTGGTGCTCGGCCAGGGTGATCGGCCGGCCGTGGAACCAGGCGTTCGGGTTGGTCGCCGCGTGCTTGCGGTCGAGCACCGCGATCCGGCCGAAGTCCTCGCTCGTCGCGCCGTAGTCGTGCAGGTACCGCTGGGCGACCATGGCGACCGTGGCCGCCGGGGTCGCGATGCCCATCGGGTAGTGGAAGGCGTTGTCCACACCGGACGAGTTGACCTGGCCGGCCGCGGCCGAGGACACCTGGCCGAAGCGCATGCCCGAGCGTTCGTTGAACGCGCGGTAGGCGACCACGACCTCGGCGACGCCGGTCGCCACCGCCATCGCGGCCTGCTGCACGGTCGCCGCCGCCGCGCCGCCGCCGTAGTGGATGCGGCTGAAGAACTTCAGTTCGGGGATGCCCAGCTCGCGGGCCAGCGCGATCTCCGCGTTGCCGTCCATGGTGAAGGACACGAGCCCGTCCACTTCGGACGGTGCGATCCCGGCGTCGGCCAGTGCCTGCGACACGCATTCCGCGGCCAGCCGCAGCTCGGTGCGTCCGGAGTCCTTCGAGAACTCCGTCGCGCCGATGCCGGCGATGGCCGCCTTGCCCGAGAGCGTCACGGCAGCGTCACCTCCACGGTCCCGGCGACGTGCTCGCCGAGACTGTCCACACCGGACACCACGACCACGGCGTCCCGGCCTTCGCACGAGACCACGCGGCCGGTGAACGTCAGCGTTTCGTAGGCGTAACACGGCACGCCGAGCCGGATCTTGATCGACCGGATCAGCGCTTCCGGCCCGGCCCACGCCGAGACGAACCGCTGCACCAGGCCGGTGTCGGTGAGGATGTTGAGGAAGATGTCCTTCGAGCCGCGCCGCACCGCGGCGTCGCGGTCGTGGTGGACGTCCTGGAAGTCGCGGGTGGCGAGCGCCGTGCTGACCACGAACGTCGGGGTCGCCTCGATCGTCAGCGGCGGCAGTTCGGTTCCTTCGGTGACGGTCATCGGGCCACCTTCCAGGCGGGCAGGGTCAGGTCGTCGTCCACGGTGACAAAAGCGGCTTCCACGGGGAGTCCGATGTGGACGTCGTCCGGAGCCGCGTCCAGCAGTTCGGCCATTACGCGCACGCCCTCCTCCAGTTCCACGAGGGCCACGACGAACGGGAGGTCCTTGCCCGGCACCGGCGGGTGGTGGTGCACCACATAGCTGAACACCGTGCCGCGGCCACTGGCCACGACGTAGTCCGGCTTGGCGTCGAGGTCACCGTCCGGCGGCATCGGGCCGGGCGGGTGGCGGAGCGTCTCGCCCCAGCGCTGGATCCGCAGCTCCCCCGCCTTGAGACCGTCCCAGAAGAACTCGGTGTCCTTGCTGATCACCGGCCGCAGCACCGGCGCCGGCGGCGGTTTCGGCGCGGGCGGGCGGAACTTGAGCACCCGGAACATCATCTCCGCCACGGCTTCGCCCTCGACGTACCAGGTCACGCGCGTGGTGACGAACCAGCCTTCGCCCAGCGCGGTCTTCTTCGGCCCGACCACGCTTTCCAGCGCCGTCCGCGCTTCGACCTGCTCACCGTGGCGCAGGTAGCGGTGGTAGGTCTGCTCGGAGTTGGTCGCGACGACGGAGGTGAACCCGGCCTCGTCGAGCAGCTCCATCATCAGGCCGAGCGGGTCGTCGCTGCCGCGCAGCGAGTTCAGGCGGCCCATCGTCCACACCTGGGCCATCGCCGGCGGGGCCACGAGTCCCTTGTGGACACTCTTCGCGGCGAACTCCGCATCGACGTACACCGGGTTGTCGTCGCCGATGGCCTCGGTCCAGTTGTTGACCATCGCCTGGTTGACGGGGTCGCGCGCCAGCCTCGGCGCGCACTCGCCGCGAGCGGCGATCCGGCCCGCGGTATCGATGATGTCCTGGTCGTTCATCGTCGCACCCTCGGCAGTCCCAGGCCGATCGAGGAGATCAGCTCCCGTTGGATCTCGCTCACCCCACCGCCGAACGTCAGCACGATGTTGCGTTTCGCCTGCAGGTCCAGCCATTCCGCCAGCTCCGCGGTGTCCGGGTCGGCCAGGTCGCCGTGCCGCCCGATCAGCTCCTCCATCGACCGGCCGATGCGCTGGATGACCTCGGAGCTGAACACCTTGGTCGCGGACGCGTCGGCGACGACGACCGGCGCGCTCGCGGCGGACGCGGCGACCTGCCAGTTCAGCAGCTCGTTGACCCGCGTCACGGCGAAGGCGTCGGCCAGCACGGCCCGGACGTCCGGCAGGTCCAGCAGCGCGTGCGCGGCGGCCCAGGTCCGCACCCGGTCGTACAGGCCGCCGATCCGGCCGGCCGGGCCGAGCATGACCCGCTCGTGGTTGAGCTGCGTCGTGATCAGCCGCCAGCCCTCGTTCTCCTTGCCCACCAGGCGGTTCACCGGCACGCGGACGTCCGAGTAGTACGTCGCGTTGACGTGGTGGGCGCCGTCGCAGGTGATGATCGGCGTCCACGAGTAGCCGGGGTCGCTCGTGTCCATGATGAGGATCGAGATGCCCTTGTGCCGCGGCGCGTCCGGCGCGGTCCGCACGGCGAGCCAGAGGTAGTCGGCGTCGTGGCCGCCGGTGGTGAAGATCTTCTGGCCGTTGACGACGTACTCGTCGCCGTCGCGCACCGCCGTCGTCCGCAGCGCGGCGAGGTCGGTGCCGGCCTCGGGTTCGGTGTAGCCGATGGCGAAGTGGATCTCCCCGGCCAGGATCTTGGGCAGGAAGAAGGACTTCTGCTCGTCGGTGCCGTACTGCTGCAGGGTCGGCCCGACCGTCTGCAGCGTCACCGACGGCAGCTGGACGTCGGCGCGCGAGGCCTCGTCGACGAACAGGTGCTGCTCGATCCCGCCGAAACCCTGCCCGCCGTACTCCACCGGCCAGCCGACGCCGAGCCGGCCGTCGCGGCCCATCCGCCGGACGATCTCGCGGAACACCGGCCCGTGCCGTTCGCGGCGCATCGCCTGGCGTTCCGCCGGGCTGATCAGCCCGGCGAAGTACTCGCGCAGCTCGGTGCGCAGCTCCCGTTGCGCCGCGGTCAGTTCGACGTGCATCCCGCTCACCCCGCCACTCGTTCGCTGAGCCTGCCGAGCCGGTGCGCGGTGCCGCCGAGCGCCCGGCCGAGGTCCTTCACCTGCGACGAATACCGGTGCAGCGGATAGGTTTCGTCGACGCCGACGCCGCCGTGCAGGTGGTGGCAGGTCGCGAGCGCGACCGGGGCCTGCTCGGCGAGCCAGTAGGCGGCGACGTCCAGCTCGGCATCCGCGTCGAGGCCCGAAGCCAGCCGCCACACCGCCGACGTCACGGCCAGGTGCACGGTCCGCGCGGCGACGTAGACGTCCGCGATCTGGCCGGCCACCGCCTGGAACGTCGCGAGTGGACGGCCGAACTGGACCCGCTCGCCGACGTGCTTCACGGTCAGCGCGAGCGCCCCGGCCAGCAGGCCGTCACCCAGGGACAGCGCGCCGGCCAGCGCGAACCGGTGCAGGGTCGCGATCGCGCCCCGGTCGGCGAGCAGATCGGACTCCTCGACGACGACGTCGTCCAGCCGCACGGTGTATTCCGGCGGCCCGGCGGAGGTGCGCGTCGGGACCAGCGTGACGCCGTCGGCGCGCGGGTCGACCAGGAAGACGGCGGTGCCGCTGGGGGTCGTCACGGGCGTCAGGATCCGGACGGCCTCGCCGGCGTACGGGACGGCGGTCTTCAGGCCGCTGAGCAGCCAGTGGCCGTCACCCGCCCGGGTGGTCGTCGCCGGCTGCCTCACGAGCGGCGCGGACGGCTCGTGCAGCGCCGCGGTGAGCAGCGTCTCCCCCGTCGCGACCTGGGGCAACAGCTCCGCGCGCTGCCCGGGCGTGCCGAGCGCCGCCACCGGCAGCACCCCCAGGGCTAGCGCGGCGCAAGCGGGCACGGGCGTGGCGGCGCGACCGACCTCGGTGAGCACCTGCGCGACTTCGGCCACGCCCAAGCCGTCACCCTCCAGGTCGGGGGGCAACGCCAGGGCGAGCAGGCCCGCGTCGGCGAGTGAGCGCCACGGGTCGTCGGCGCTCAGCACCTTCGCGGCGAGTGCGCCGATCTCCGTCTGCGTATCGTCAAGAGTGAAGTCCACGCCTGTCCTCCGGATCGGCGCAATACTGAAACCTGTTCTAGTCTTAGCCGTAAACGTCCTGGACGGCAACCCCTTGGAGGAGCGGAATGCCGGTGATCGAACCGGGCGGCGCGGGCTGGCGCGCGACCCGGCGGCTGGTCACCGTGCCGCCGACCGCCGGGGTGCCCGACCCCGTCCCCCTCGACCTGCCCGGCCGCGGCAGGACGGTCGTCACCGACGTCGGCCCGCGGCACGCGCCCGCGCTCCTGCTGCTGCACTCGGTCGCCTGCACCGGCTTGCTCACCTGGTACCCGGCCCTCGACCGGCTGGCGCGGCACTACCGCGTCGTCGTGTTCGACCAGCGGTGGCACGGCCGGGGCAGCCGTTCGCCGGAGTTCCGGCTCGCCGACTGCGCCGCCGACGTCACCGCCGTCGCCGACGCGCTGGGCATCGGGGAGTTCGCCGTCGGCGGCTACTCGATGGGCGGGATGGTCGGGCAGCTCGTGGCCCACGCGGAACCAGAACGTGTTACCGGATTGGTGCTGTGCTCGACGGCGGGCAACTTCCGCCGCGGCCTGCGCCAGCGCGTCGCCCTCGACGTCTTCGGCCGGACGTTGACGCGGCTGCGCGAACGCATCCGGCTCGGCACGATCCCCGGCGAGCCGCGGCGCGAGCAGCTGGCCCGGCTCGAAGACCACCGGTGGGCGCTGCGCGAGTTCCGCTCGACCACGCCGTGGGAGATCGCCGTCGCCCTCGACGAGATCGGCCGGTTCGACTCGACGCCGTGGCTGCACACCCTGCGGTTGCCGACCGCGGTCGTCGTGACCACCCGGGACCGGTTCATCGCCCCGGACCACCAGCGCTCGCTCGCGCGCCGGATCCCGGACGCGGCGACCTACGAAGTCCCGGCGGGGCACGCGGCCTGCGTGCTGGCCGCCGCCAAGTTCGTGCCCGCGCTGCTCGCGGCGGTCACGTCCGTGCACGCTCGCTAAGGAGTTCACATGGGACGCTTCAGCCTGCCCGACGAGGCCCCCGGCGGCCTGGACTCGCCGGTGACGGCCAAGGTCATGAAGTACGGGGCGAGGGCCCAGGTGGCCGTCTTCCGGCTGACCGGCGGGCGCGTCGGCAGCACCTGGCGGATCGGCGCCGGCTTCCGCAAACCGGTGCCGACGCTGCTGCTGGAGCACCGCGGGCGCAAGTCCGGCCGGCTGTTCACCACCCCGCTGCTGTACCTGCGTTCCGGCGACGACGTCGTCCTCGTCGGCTCCCAGGGCGGGCTGCCCCGGCACCCGCAGTGGTACTTCAACCTGATCGCGCACCCCGAAACCCGCATCCACCTCAAGGGCCGTCGCGACGTCGCCGTCACGGCGCGGGTCGCCGGGCCGGCGGAGCGCGCCGACCTCTGGCCGCGGCTGGTCGAGCTGTACGCCGACTTCGCGAAGTACCAGGCGTGGACCGAGCGGGAGATCCCGGTGGTGGTGCTCAGCCCGGCGCGGCCTTGAGCAGCTGCGCGAGGGCCTCCGGGAGCGCGTCGGCCAGCGGCCACAGGTCCTTGACCAGCTCGCGCGCGCCGATCAGGCCGACGTGCACCTTGCCCGCGTTGGACAGCACGGTGACGTTCAGCCCGGCGCCGTGGAAGACCGGCCCGAGCGGGTAGAGCCCGGTGATCCGCGCGCCGAGCAGGTACAGCGGCATCGGCGGGCCGGGCACGTTCGAGACGACCAGGTTGTGCACCACCGGGTGCTTTTCGGCCAGCCGCAACGCCGAATAGGCGCGCACGGCCATGCCGAACGCCGTCGCCGCGGAGAACTGCGCCCAGTCCTGCAGCATGTCGGCGTCGATGTCGTGGTGGTGATCCTTCGACAGCCGGTTGGCCTCGGCGAGGAAGAACACGCGCGCGGCCGGGTCGGCCAGGTGCGTCGGCAGGGAGGCGAAGAACGCCGAGACCTTGTTGCTGCCGTGGTCGCGTTCGGTCCGGTCGTGCACCGACACCGGGACGGTCGCGACCAGCGGGTCCTCCGGCAGCTCGCCGCGCGCGTCGAGGAACTCCCGCAGCGCCCCGGCGACGAGCGCGAGCACGACGTCGTTGACCGTGACGCCGAAGGCGTTCTTCACCGCCTTGACGTCGTCGAGCTCGAGCTGGGCGAACGCCACGCTGCGGTGGCCGGTGATCGTGCCGTTGAGCGACGTCCTCGGCGCGGTGAACGGGATCGGCATCCCCTTGCCGCGCAACGCTTTCCCGAGCCACCGCGGCACGAGCTCCAGCAGATCCGGCAGCAGCCGGGCGACCTCCAGGGGTCCCTTCACGACGTTGAAGACGCTGGAACGCAGGATGTCGAACGCGGCCGGGACGCCGGAGTTGGCCCGCTCGGTGACCTCGGGCGCCGGCGCGTCGGGTTCGAGGCCGGCGAGGTAGGTGATCAGGCTGGCACCGCTCACGCCGTCGACGCTCGCGTGGTGCATCTTCAGCAGCACGGCGATCTCGCCGTCGGCCAGGCCTTCGATGACGTAGAGCTGCCACAGCGGGTAGGCGCGGTCGAGCTGCTGCCCGGCGATGTGCGCGCAGAGTTCGGCCAGCTCGACGCGGTCGCCGGGAGCGGGCACGCCGATGCGGTGGACGTGGTGATCGAGGTCGAAGTCCTCGTCCTCGACCCACACGGGGTGACTGAGGTTCCAGAGTGGATTGTGCAGTTTGCGACGGAATGCCGGGATCACCCGGACGCGTTCTTCCAGGCGCTGCTTGAGCTTCGCGAAGGTGTAGCCGCCGGGGACGGTCGAGCCGTCGAGGGTGAGCAGCCCGCAGACGTGCAGCACCTGCGACGACGTCTCCAGGTACAGGAAGCTCGCGTCGAGGCCGCTCAGTCTCTGCATGGCGCCAGCCTAAGCCACTTCCCGTGAGCGGCGCGTCACCCTACTCGTCGGTACCATCACTGGGGTGCAGCCGAACTTCCTGATCCGCCGCGCGGTCCAGCTCGGCCTCGCCGCGAACGCGCTCCGCCCGCTGCGAGCGCGTTCGACGTCGATCCCGGCGTTCTTCGCCGGCTGGCTGACGAGCGAGCTGGCGCCCCAGTTCCTGGCGTTGACGGCCGCCGACACGGCGGTCCACCTGGCGCGGCACGGTGCTCGTGACCGGTCCACTCGCGTCGGGCTCGCGCTCGCCGCGGCCACGGCCGTCGGGCTCGGCGCGTCGATCCGCACCGGCCACGGCGCCCGCGACGAGATCGAGCGCGCGCTTCGGGAAGCCCTAGGCGACGACTACGCGGACGAGCTGGGCCGCTCCGACCTGGGCCTGCCGTGGGGCGAGCTGGCGCTGCCGTTCCGGATGGGCGCCCCGGACGTTCGGGTGGATCGCAACATCGCCTACGCCCCGGGCGGTAAGCGGTTCCTGCTCGACGTCTACCGCCCCTTGGAACCGGTGACCGGCGCGCCCGTGCTGCTGCAGGTCCACGGCGGCGCGTGGGTGATCGGCAACAAGGAGGAGCAGGGCCGGCCGCTGATGCGCTACCTGGCGCGCCGCGGCTGGGTGTGCGTCGCGATCAACTACCCGCTCTCCCCCGCGCACCGCTGGCCGGCGCACATCGTCGCGGCGAAGCGGTCGCTGGCGTGGATCCGCTCGGAGATCGCTTCCTACGGCGGCGACCCGGATTTCGTCGCGGTGACCGGCGGTTCGGCGGGCGGGCACCTGTCGTCGCTGCTGGCGTTGACGCAGAACGACGCGGCGTTGCAGCCGGGCTTCGAGGACGTCGACACGAGCGTCCAGGCGTGCGCGCCGCACTACGGCGTCTACGACTTCGCGGCGACGTCCGGCTCCCCCGCGAGCAAGTACCGCTTGGAGGGCCTGCTGGCGCGGCGGGTGTTCGCGGCCGACCGGGACCCGGTGAAGCACCTGGACGACTACATCGCGGCGTCCCCGTTCGACCGGGTTTCCTCGGAGGCACCGCCGTTCTTCGTGATCCACGGCCGCGACGATTCGCTCGTGCCGGTCCGGGAAGCACGCGAGTTCGTCCGGCGGCTGCGGGAGAAGTCGCCGAACCCGGTGGCGTACGCGGAGCTGGCGGGCGCGCAGCACGCGTTCGACGTGTTCACGTCAGTTCGCAGCGCGCACGTGGTCCGCGGGGTCGCCCGGTTCCTGGACCACACGTACCTGCGGTGGAAGGCCGCTCAGTAGCCGCGTCTCCGCTGATCCCGAACGCCCCAATGTGGCGTTGGGTGCGTCCAACGCACCCAATGTGACGTTCGGTGCGCCCAACGCACCCAACGCCACATTGGGGCGCATGAGCCGCCGGCCGTGCGGGTGCCGCTCAGTAGGCCAAGTCCACCGGGCTCGCCGAGGGCGGGCCGTCGAGGCGCCACTCCGCGCCCGACCGCACGAACCGGTACCAGCGGGCGTCACGGCCGTAGCGGAGCTGCCGGTCGCCCTGGGTGAGCCGGTTGCGCCAGATCCGCGGGGTGCCCGGGAAGCCCGCGTCGGCCAGGATCGCCTGGGCTTCGGCGAGCGGGCCGGGGCCGGGCTGCCAGGTCTCGCGCAGCGCGGTCAGGCCGCCGCGGCCGGCTTCGCGCCAGGCCGCCGCCCAGCGGGCCAGGTCGTGTGGCGGGACCTCGGCCGCCTCGGCCAGCGCGGCGACTTCGGGGGCGGACCGGCCGGCCGCGCGGCGGGTGAGGTCCTCTTCGAACGTCAGCTCCGCGGCCGTCGCGCCGCCGATCAGCATGTCCCGCGCCAGGGAGGCCGCGTCCGCGGCCAGCGCGGACAGGGCCGCCGCCGTCCAGCCGGTGCCGGCCGGCGGGTCCAGGTCCAGCACGGCCGGTCGTCCCGCGGTGCGCGGCGGGGGCGGCAGCGCCGGGATCGCGCCCGGCCGCCGGGCGTAGGCGGCCTTCGGCGAGAGCCCGTGGTCCTCGGGCTTGGGCAGCTTGGGCCGTTCGCCGCGCGCCGGCGCCCGGCGGGCCCGCAGCTCGGCCAGGACGTCCGCCCGCGGCCGGCCACGCAGCAGGAACAGCACGAACGGGTCGCGGTCCACCTCGTCGGCGACCAGGTAGTACACCGCGGCGACGTGCTTGCACGGGTTCGCCGAGTCCGGGCACGAGCACCGCGGCCGCAGGTCACCCGGCCCCGGCAGCAGGTCGGCGCCCGCCTCGCGGGCCTGCTCGGCGAGCGCGCCCGGCAGTTCGCCGTCGAGCAGCGCCGCCGCGTGCCCGAGCTGGGTGCCGACCACACCCAGCAGGGTGTCCCACTCGCCGTCGGTGAAGGTGCGCATGGTGATCGTCACCCGGTAGGGCTGCGGCCGGCTGCCGCGCACCCGGGCGCTCACCGCCCCGGCGCCGACGCTCAGCTCGCTGACCGTGTCCTTCCGCGCGTAGGTCCGCCCGCGCGGCAGCCGGTTCGGGTCGAGCTTCGCGCGCTGCTCCAGCGCGTCGACCCAGGCCCGGCCCCACCACGTCGTGCCGAAGTTGCGCCGCGGCGGCATCACCCGCTCCCGAGCCGCACCAGGTCGGCCAGCTCGTCGTCGGACAGTTCGGTGATCCAGTCTTCCCCCGCGCCGACGATCGACTCGGCGAGCCCGCGCTTCTTCTCGAGCACGACGGCGATCCGCTCCTCCAGGGTGCCTTCGGCGATCAGCCGGTGCACCTGCACCGGCCGGTCCTGGCCGATCCGGTACGCGCGGTCGGTGGCCTGGTCCTCGACCGCCGGGTTCCACCAGCGGTCGTAGTGGATCACGTGGGTGGCCTTGGTCAGGTTGAGCCCGACGCCGCCGGCCTTGAGCGAGAGCAGGAACACGGGGATCTCCCCGGCCTGGAACCGGTCGACCATGTCCTGTCGCTGCCCCGGCGAGCTCTCGCCGGAGAGCAGCTCGGTGGGCAGCCCGCGTTCCTCCAGCCGGCGCCGGAGCAGCTTGCACAGCTGGACGTATTGGCTGAACACGAGCACGCTCTCGCCCTCGTCGAGGATGACGTCCAGCAGTTCCTCGAACGCGGCGAGCTTGCCCGAGCGGCCGGTGAGCGCGCCGTGCGGTTCCTTGAGGAACTGCGCCGGGTGGTTGCAGATCTGCTTGAGCTCGGTGAGCAGCTGCAGCACCTGCCCGCGCCGCTGGATGCCCTGCGTCGCCTTGATCTCGGCCAGGTTCTCCCGCACCACGGCCTCGTACAGCGTGGTCTGCTCGGCGGTCAGCGGGACGAACCGGTCGGTCTCGGTCTTGGGCGGCAGCTCCGGGGCGATGTCGGGGTCGCTCTTGCGGCGGCGCAGCAGGAACGGCCGCACGGTCGCGGCGAGCCGCTCGGTCACGGCCTTGTCCCGGTCACGCTCGATCGGCCGCGCCACGGTGCGGCGGAAGCGGTCGAGCGGGCCGAGCAGCCCGGGCGTCGTCCAGTCCACAATGGACCACAGTTCGGTGAGCCGGTTCTCCACCGGGGTGCCGGTGAGCGCCACCCGCGCCCGCGCCGGGACCTTGCGCAGCTCCTTGGCCGTGGCCGACAGCGGGTTCTTCACGTGCTGCGCCTCGTCCGCGGCGACCAGCCCCCAGTCCACTTCGGACAGTGTCGCGCGGTCGCGGCGCAGCACACCGTAGGTGGCGAGGACGACTTCGTCGGGCGCGAGGTCGTCGAGGTGCCGGCTACCACCGTGGAACCGGCGGACGGGGATGTGGGGCGCGAAGCGCGCGAACTCGCGTTCCCAGTTGCCGAGCAGGGAGGTCGGGCAGAGCACGAGGGTCGGCCCGCCGGGCTTCGGCTGGTCGCCCGGCGGGACACCGGCGGCGGTCTCCGGGGAAACGTCGCCAGCGGGCGTCGTCGAGTCTGCGGGCGCCGCCGAGTCAATGAGCGCCGTCGAGTCAGCGGGTGCTGTCGGGTCCGTGGGTGCCATCAAGTCCGTGAGCACCGTCGAGTCAGCGGGTGCCGTCGGGCCAGCGGGCGCCACCGAGTCCGTGAGCGCCGTCGAGTCAGCAGGTGCCGCCGAGCCCGCGGGCGCCGTCGAGTCCGTGAGCGCGCGGCGGTGCAGGTGCAGGGCGATCAGCTGGATCGTCTTGCCCAGGCCCATGTCGTCGGCCAGGCACGCGCCCAGGCCCAGGCCGGTCATCGTCGCCAGCCAGGCCAGCCCCGCCTGCTGGTACGGGCGCAGCGTCGCCTGCAGGCCCGGTGGCGGGGCCGCTAGGTCGCCCGGCCGGTCGCGCAGGCGCTCCACCAAGCCGCCCAGGACGGAAGGGGCCGCGAACTCGACCTGTTCGCCGTCCAGTTCCAGCTCGCCCGTGAGCGCCGCCGCCAGCGCCTCGCCCGCGCCGAGCTTGCGGCTGCGGCCGCGGACCTTGGCCAGCAGCTGCGGGTCGACGCGGACCCACTGGCCCCGCAGCCGGACCAGCGGCCGCTTCGCCTCGGCCAGCGCCGTGACCTCGGCCTCGGTCAGCTGCTCGCCACCCAGGCTGAGCTGCCAGCGGAACTCCAGCATGCTGCGCAGCGCGAAGTCCGGGCCGGTGACGCTCGCCGGCGCCTGCGTCGCGCTCGCCTTCGCCTTGACCTCGCCCGCGAACATGCCCTTCGACCAGAGCACCTCGATCCCGGCGCCGCCCAGGTCACGGCTGCCGTCGGTGAGCAGGTCGACGACCTCGTCGTCCGACAGCGGCAGCTCGGCGGGCGCGGACTCGGCCAGCACCCGGCCCAACGGCGGCCACGCCCGCGCGCCACGCCGCAGGCCGAGCAGCACCTGCGTCTCCACCTGGTCGCCGAGGCGGCTCAGCACCGCCTCCGGCGCGTCCCAGAGCGTCGCCGCCTCCACCACGAGGCTCGCCTCGGCCGTGCTGCGCACCGCGAGCACCCCGGCGAACGTATCTTCGCCGCGCGCCTCGACCCGCAGGATCAGCTGGGCGCCCCGCGGCTCGCGCTCCGCCAGCTCGGCCAGCCAGGCCGCGCCGTCCGGGCCGAGCAGCGCCGGTTCCCGCGCTGCGAACGCCGGGTCGCCCGCCCCGACCGGCGCCGCCGGGCTGCGCACCAGCAGGTCGGCCGTCGCGTCCCACAACGCGCGCACCAGGGAGTCCGGTGAGTGCAGCCGGATGCGTTTCAGCCCGGTCAACGGCAGCGCGTACGCCTCCGGCGGCAACGCCCCGGCGAGCCCGCGCAGCAGCTCCTCGTCCGCGGCGTCCAGCGGCCCGATCCGCCACGAGCCGACCCCGCTCGGCGTGACGGCCGGACGCAGCCGCCCCCGCGCGACGAGGTTCACCCCGGCGTTGACGGCCGCCGACCAGGCCGCCACGGCCGGGCTCGCTTCCTCCCCCACGGTCAGCAGCCGCGGCAGCGCGCGTTCGAGCGGGACGAGCTCGGCGTCCACCTTCGTCCTCGCGAACTTCCCGCCCCGGGGCAGCACGAGCTCGATCGTGGTCCCGCCGGCCACGTCGCCGCCCCACAGCGCCAGCACGCCTTCCCTCGGCGGATCCGAGGGAAGGTAGGTGGCCTGGGTCTGTGCGCTGAACTCCACGCCCGCAACGCTAGATCACCGGTCCGACAGTTTCGGGTCCGGCGGCACGAACGGGCCGTTCGCACCGTCTCGCCATGCAACTCACACGACGACCTGTCGTACCCAGACGGTCGGCCCGCGTACCCGGAGAGTCGGTTCGCGTGATTGGAGGGTCAACTCACGTGATTGGAGGGGCGACTCGCGTGATTGGGGCCGGGTCTCGCGTGATTGGGGACGGGACTCGCGTGATTGGGGACGGGACTCGGCTAGCGGGGTAGGCCCAGCAGGCGTTCTGCGGTCAGGGACCGGAGGACTTGGGTGGTGCCGCCGGCTATCGAGAGGCAGCGGGTCATCAGGAACTCGTGGTGCGCGGCCGCCGCGGGGCCGGTCGCGGCCAGGGCGGCCGTGCCGGCCAGGGTCAGGGCGAACTCCGCGACGTCCTGGCGGTGCTGCACCCCGAGCAGCTTGCGGACGCTCGACTCCGCGCCCGGGTCCTGGCCGCCCAGCCGGCGCAAGGCCGCTCGGAGGTCCAGGACCGAACCCGCGACGCCCTGGGCCACCAGCTCGCCGAGGCGGTCGCGGGCGACGTCGTCCAGCGCCGAGACGTCCACTGTGGACACCAGCTGCTGCACGCTCTCGCCGACCGCCGAGCCGCCGCCGATGGCCACGCGCTCGTTCGCGAGGGTCGTGCGCGCCAGCCGCCAGCCGCCGTTCGGCTCGCCGACGACGTCGGCGTCGGGCACGAAGACGTCGTCGAGGAACACCTCGTTGAACACGGCCTCGCCGGTGATCTCGCGCAGCGGCCGGGTGGTGATGCCTTCGGCGCGCATGTCGACCAGGAAATACGTGATGCCCTTGTGCTTGGGCGCGGCCGGGTCGGTGCGGGCCAGGCAGATCCCCCAGCCGGCTTCCCGGGCCAGCGACGTCCACACCTTCTGCCCGCTCAGCCGCCAGCCGCCGTCGACGCGCCGGGCCGCCGTCCGCAGCGAGGCCAGGTCGGAGCCGGCGCCGGGCTCGCTGAACAGCTGGCACCACGTCAGCTCGCCCCGCAGGGTGGGCCGGGCGAACCGCTCGCGCTGCTCGTCACTGCCGTGCTCGAGGATCGTCGGCACCGCCCACGCGCCGATGACCAGGTCCGGACGGCGAACGCCGGCGGCGGCCAGCGCACCGTCGATCCGCAGCTGGGCAGCGGCATCGGCGCCACGCCCGAACGGCACCGGCCAGTGCGGCGTCAGCAATCCCGCGTCGGCCAGCGCGACCCGCTGCTCGCCTTCGGGCAGCGCGGCGATCCGCGCGACCTCCTCACGCAGCGAAGGATCGTCACCGACGTCGACGCCGAGGGTGCGTTCGGTCCCGGCGAGCGCGAGGGCCGCCGCCCGCCGCCGCCACGGCCCGGAGCCGCCGAGCCACTGCCGCAGCGCGACGGCCCGGCGCAGGTAGAGGTGGGCGTCGTGCTCCCAGGTGAAGCCGATCCCGCCGAGCACCTGGACGCAGTCCTCGGCGTTGGCGACGGCCGCGTCGAGGGCGACGACGGCCGCGCTCGCCACCGAGAGCGGGTGCTGCCCGCCGGCCGCGTCCCAGGCCAGCGCTTCGGCCGCTTCGGCGCGGCAGAGCATCTCGGCGCACAGGTGCTTGATCGCCTGGAATCCCCCGATCGGCTGACCGAACTGCTCGCGGACCTTGGCGTACTCGACGGCGATGGTCAGCGTCCGCCGCGCCACCCCGGCGGCCTCGGCGGCGGCCAGGATTGCGGCCAGCTCGGCCACCGGCGGCAGCGTCAGGACGTCACCGGAGACGTCGGCGACCCGGACGCGCCCCAGCGGCCGCGAGAAGTCGAACGGCGCCACGGGCTCGATCGTGACGCCGGGGGTGCCGGGCGCGAGCAGCACGTGGCCGTCACCGGAGGGCACCAGCAGCCAGGCGTCCGGGTGCGCGCCGGGCACGAGGACGTCGTCAGCGGGCTCGTCCAGCAGCACCGCGATCGTGGCCGTTCCTTCGGCCACCGCCGTCAGCAGCTCCTTGGCCTCGGCCACCGAAGCGAGCAGGAGCCCACCCAGGGCGGTGCTCAGGACGGGTCCCGGCACCAGTTCCTCGGCCGCCGCGGCCAGCCCGGCGGCGAGATCGGCGACGCTGCCGTCGGCCCCGCCCGCGGCGGCCGGCAGCGCGACGCCGAACAGGCCGAGGTCGGCGAACCCGGCGGGAATCCCCGCCGGGGGCCCGGTTTCCGCTGCCCGGACCGCGTCGCGCGGCCGGCAGTCGGCGGACCAGGCGTGGATCGCCGCGGCCAACGCGGCCTGTTCGTCGGTGAGCGCGACCGGCATCGGGTCTCCTCGCGGTTACGGGACACTACTCGCGAGTGTAGAACGTGTTACAGTTTTTCGGCCAGTGGGTCATTGGTTGAACGTTTCGCCAGGACAGGTACTCTACGTCGTGAACTGGAACAAGTTCCGAAGGACGGGGGAAGCCGATGCCCGGCAAAGCCAAGGCACCGACCAAGGCGCGCGGTAACGGGCTGAGCGCGATCGGCGCCGACGAGCTCGGTTCGGCCGCCCAGCGCGACCGCCGTCGCCGGATCATCGACGCGACCCTCGCCCTGGCCTCGAAGGGCGGCTACGACGCCGTCCAGATGCGGGCCGTCGCGGAGAAGGCGGACGTCGCCCTCGGCACGCTCTACCGGTACTTCCCGTCGAAGATCCACCTGCTCGTCTCCGGGCTGGCGCGCGAGTTCGAGCGGGCGCAGGAAAAGCTGGAGCGCCAAGCCATCCCGGGTGAGACGCCGGCCGAGCGGCTGATGTTCGTGCTGGGCCGCAACACGCGGCTGATGCAGCGCGACCCGCACCTCACCGAGGCGATGGTGCGCGCGTTCATGTTCGCCGACACGTCCGCCGCGGCCGAGGTGGAGCAGGTCGGCCTGCTGATGGAGAACATGTTCGCCCAGGCGATGGGCATCACCGACCCGACCGAGGCCGACCGCGACATCTTCCACGTCGTCGCGGACGTCTGGATGGCGAACCTGGTGGCCTGGGTGACCCGCCGCGCGTCGGCCGCCGACGTCGCGAACCGCCTCGAACTGTCGGTCCACCTGCTGCTCGACAAGTGATCCCGACGGCGGGGGTCGCCGACGCGCACCGCCACCTCCTCCGTGCCCTTGGCGGCCTGACCGACGCCGACGTCGGCGCACCCACGGCGTTGCCCGGGTGGACGCGCGGGCACGTCCTGGCCCACGTCACGGACGCCGGGCGCGCGCTGGCGGACCTGGTGGAGCACGCCGTGCGCGGGGTGCTGATCCCGCTGTACGACCCGGCGACGCACGACCGCGACGGCATCATCGAGGCGACCGCGGGCCGGACCGCCGACGGACACCGGAACGCCCTGCGCGAGCACTCCGAACGGCTGGAAGTCGCCTGGAGCCGCGTCGCCGACTGGGACCAGCCGGTGAACTACCGCGACGGCAAGCTGTCCAGCACGGTGTTCGCGCGCTGGCGGGAGGTCTGGATCCACGCCGTCGACGTCGGAGCCGCGACGCCGGCCGACTGGCCGGGCGACTTCTGCGAGCACGCCGTGGACTTTCTCAAGGAGCGCCTGCCGCACGACGCGATCGTCACCGGGCCGCCGCGCGCGCTCGCCGCGTGGCTGTCCGGAAGGGACACCGGCGACGGCCTCACCGGCGACCTGCCGGAGCTGGGCCCGTGGCCGGGCGGGCGCCCCCGGAGCGGGGACGCCCGCTGAGCCGCTAAGCGTTGAGCTTCGGGAGGACTTCCTTGCCGAAGGTGCTCAGGAACTCGTCTTGGTTGCGGCCCACGTTGTGGATGTAGATCCGGTTGAAGCCGGCGTCGACGTACTTCTGCAGCGCCGCGCGGTGCACGTCCGGGTCGCTCGAGACGACCATGCGGCCCTCGAAGTCCTCGCGCCGCACCAGCTTCGCCATCTGCGCGAAGTCGAACGGCGAGCGGACGTCGGCCTTCGGGAACTTCATGCCGCCGTTGGGCCACTGGTCCAGGGCGTTGGCCCAGGCCGTCTCGTCGTCCTCGGCCCACGACAGGTGCACCTGCAGCAGCTTCGGCATCGAGTCCGGGTCCTTGCCGGCCTTCTTCGCGCCCTGGTTGAAGTTGTCCACGATGCCGGCCAGCTTGTCGATGGACGCGCCGGGCGTGATCAGGCCGTCGGCCAGCTCACCGGTCTTGCGGGAGGTGTACGGCCCCGCGGAGGCGATGTAGATGGGCGGCGGCGGGCCGTCGGGCAGCGTCCACAAGCGCGTGTTGTGCAGCTTGAAGAACTCGCCCGAGTGCTTGACGTCCTTGCCGGTGAACAGCTTCCGGATGATCTCGAGGGCCTCGAACATCCGCCGGACCCGCTCCGGGGCCTCCGGCCAGTAGCCGCCGACGATGTGCTCGTTGAGGGCCTCGCCGGACCCGATGCCCAGCCAGGTCCGGCCCGGGTAGGTCGCCTCGAGGGTGGCCGCGGCCTGCGCCACCATCGCCGGGTGCAGCCGGAACGACGGGCACGTCACGCCCGGGCCGAGGTCACCGGTCGTGTTCTCGGCCAGCGACGCCAGCACGCTCCACACGAACGAGGCCTCACCCTGCTGGGGCACCCACGGCTGGAAGTGGTCGGCGGCCATCTGGCCGGAGAACCCCTGCTCCTCGGCCGCCTTCGCCAGCCGGATCGACTCCCGCGGCGAGAACTGCTCCAGCGCCGCGGCGAGACCGATTTGCACTTCACTCACGCGTCCTGCTCCTTCACTTCGAATCCCTCCCGCCATCGAACCACGATCACCGGTGCGCCGCCGCCACCTCGGCGAGCTCGTCGAGCGCCTTGAGCGTCTCGGCCTCCGGCATGGTCTCCAGCATGAACGTGTAGCGCTCGGTGCCCGCGTCGCGGAAGCCGTCGATCACCTTGGCCTTCGGGTCGCCGCCGAAGACAGCGAACTGGACGTCCTCACGGCCTTCGGCGTTCAGCCGCTCGCGCACCTTCTTGGCCTCGTCGAAGTGCAGGTTCCCGCGCAGCAGCCAGCCGTCGCCGTACTTGATCAGCCGCTGGATCGCGGCCTCGCTCTCGCCGCCGATGTAGATCGGCGGGTGCGGCTTGTGCACCGGCTTGGGCCAGGCGAAGATCGGATCGAAGTCGACGTACTTGCCGTGGAACTCGGCCTCGTCCTTCGTCCAGATCTCCTTGAGCGCGGCCAGCTGCTCGTCGATCAGCGCGCCGCGGGTCTTCGGATCGGTGCCGTGGTTGGCCATCTCCTCGCGGTTCCAGCCGACGCCGACGCCGAACAGCACGCGGCCGTCGGAGATCAGGTCGAGGGAGGCGACCTCCTTGGCGGTGTGGATCACGTCACGCTGGATCAGCAGCGCGATGCCGGTGCCGAGCAGCAGCTCGGACGTCGCGGTGGCGGCCGCGGTGAGCGCCACGAACGGGTCGAGCGTGCGCTTGTACTTCTCCGGCAGCCCGCCCGGCGCCGGGTACGGACTTTCCCGGCTCGTGGGGATGTGCGAGTGCTCGGCCAGGAACAGCGAGTCGAAGCCGCGTTCTTCCAGTGCGGCGCCCAGCACGTCCGGCCGGATGCCCTCGTCGGTCACGAACGTCGAGATCCCGAATTTCATACCAACGACTACCCCTCGCTCCGCCGCCGTATTCCCCGGGTTGACAGCCGGCCACCGACCGTCGCACGATGGGGTTATCTCATCATACGTTGAATAAGGGGGCAAGGATGACGAATCCGGGCACGAGCGCCGAAGATCTCGACTTCGAGCAGGCCTACCGCGGCGCCACCCCGATCGGGCGGAAGATGCCGTGGGACCTCGGCGCGCCGCAGCCGCTGGTGGTCGCGCTGGCCGACGCCGGCGGGTTCACCGGCGAGGTGCTCGACATCGGCTGCGGGCTCGGCGACAACTCCGGGTTCCTCGCTTCGCGCGGGCTGAGCGTCACCGGATTGGATGGCGCGCCGTCGGCCGTCGAGCAGGCCCGCACCCGCGCCCCGGGAGTGACCTTCGCCGTGGCCGACGCGACGAAGCTCGAAGGCTACGAAGGCCGCTTCGACACGGTGCTCGACAGCGCGCTCTACCACTGCCTGAACGAGGACGCGCGGCGCGCGTACCTGGCCGCGCTGACCCGCGCGACCCGGCCCGGCGCGCGGCTGCACCTCTTCTGCTTCTCCCAGGAGGTGCCGAACGCGTTCCCGGCGCCGTACCTGATCAGCGAGGCCAACCTGCGCGAGACCGTCGGCAAGGACTGGACGATCGAGCGGCTCGAACCCGCCGTCTACACAACAGCGTTCGACGCGCGGGAGCTGCAGGCCAGCGTCCAGGCGTTCCTCGACCCCTCGGCCGACACGTCCGCACTGGCCACCCTGGACACCGACGCGGACGGGCGGGTACTGGTACCGGTCTGGCAGCTGACGGCGGTGCGCGGCTGACCCCGGGTGCTAGACGTTGCGGCGGTACTGGCCGCCGACCTCGAAGAACGCTTCCGTGATCTGGCCCAGCGAACAGACGCGGGCCGCGTCCATCAGGACGCCGAACAGGTTGCCGCCGCGGGTGGCCGCCTCGCGCAGGGCCTTGAGGGCCTGCTGGGCGTCTTCCTTGTGGCGGTGCTGGAAGTCCGACAGCCGGTCCAGCTGGGACTTCTTCTCGTCCTCGGTCGCGCGGGCCAGCTCGACCTCGATGTCGTCCTCGCCCGCACGCGGGTTGCGGAACGTGTTGACGCCGATGATCGGCAGCGAGCCGTCGTGCTTCTTGCGCTCGTACAGGATCGACTCGTCCTGGATCTTGCCGCGCTGGTAACCGGTCTCCATCGCGCCGAGCACGCCGCCACGCTCGGAGATGCGGTCGAACTCGACCAGCACCGCTTCCTCGACCAGGTCGGTCAGCTCGTCGACGACGAACGAACCCTGCAGCGGGTTCTCGTTCTTCGACAGGCCCCACTCCTTGTTGATGATCATCTGGATGGCCATCGCGCGGCGCACCGACGACTCCGACGGCGTCGTGACCGCCTCGTCGAACGCGTTGGTGTGCAGTGAGTTCGCGTTGTCGTAGAGCGCGCACAGCGCCTGCAGCGTGGTGCGGATGTCGTTGAAGCTCATCTCCTGCGCGTGCAGCGACCGCCCGGACGTCTGCACGTGGTACTTGAGCTTCTGCGACCGCTCGTTCGCGCCGTAGCGCTCCTTCATGGCCACGGCCCAGATCCGCCGCGCCACCCGGCCGAGCACCGTGTACTCGGCGTCCATGCCGTTGGAGAAGAAGAACGACAGGTTCGGTGCGAAGTCGTTGATGTCCATGCCGCGCGCCAGGTACGACTCGACGTAGGTGAAGCCGTTGGACAGCGTGAACGCCAGCTGCGAGATCGGGTTCGCCCCGGCCTCGGCGATGTGGTAGCCGGAGATCGACACCGAGTAGAAGTTGCGGACGCCGTGTCCGATGAACCACTCCTGGATGTCGGCCATCATCCGGAGGCTGAACTCGGTGGAGAAGATGCAGGTGTTCTGGCCCTGGTCCTCCTTGAGGATGTCGGCCTGCACCGTGCCGCGCACGTTCTTCAGCGCCCACTCGCGCAGCTCGGCGGCCTCGTCCTCGGACGGCTCGCGCCCGTGCTCGGCCTTGAACGCCTCGACGCGCTGGTCGATCGCGGTGTTGAGGAAGTAGGCCAGGATCGTCGGCGCCGGGCCGTTGATCGTCATCGACACCGACGTGTTCGGCGCGGTCAGGTCGAAGCCGTCGTAGAGGACCTTCATGTCTTCGAGCGTCGCGATGGACACGCCCGACGTGCCGACCTTGCCGTAGATGTCGGGGCGGGTGTGCGGGTCGTGGCCGTAGAGCGTCACCGAGTCGAACGCGGTCGAGAGGCGCTTGGCCTCGGAGTCGGCCGAGAGCATCTTGAACCGGCGGTTGGTGCGGAACGCGTCACCCTCGCCGGCGAACATCCGCGCCGGGTCCTCACCGTCGCGCTTGAACGGGAAAACTCCGGCGGTGTAAGGGAAGTAGCCGGGCAGGTTCTCCCGGCGCAGGAAGGACAGCAGCTCGCCCGACTCGGCGTACCGCGGCAGGGCGACGCGCGGGACGCGGTTGCCGGACAGCGTGTCGCGCCACAGCTGGGTGCGCAGCTCCTTGTCGCGGATCTTCACGACCAGCTCGTCCTGGCGGTAGTCCTCGGCCAGCGCGCGGAAGCGTTCGAGCAGCTGGGTCGCTTCGCCGTCCACATCGGACTTCGCGGTGGCGAGCAGCCCGTCGAGGGCGTCGGTCGACGCGTCCACCTTGGACAGTTCTTCGCGGGCGGTCGTCAGCGCTTCGTGCTTGCGGATCGCCGCGACCTGCTTCTCCGTCGTCGCGTGGTACCCGCGGACGGTCTCGGCGATGTCGGCCAGGTAGCGAGCCCTGGTGCCCGGGATGACCGTGCTCGCGTCCGTCGACACCTTGCCTTCGACCTGCGGCAACGTCCCGGCCGAGACGGTCAGGCCGCGCTCGGCGAGCAGGCCACGCAGCTGCTGGTACAGCGCGGTGACGCCGTCGTCGTTGAACTTCGCCGCGCTCGTGCCGTACACCGGCATGTCGTCCGGGCCGGACTCGAACGCCTCGCGGTTGCGCACCAGCTGGCGGGCGACGTCACGGCGGGCGTCCTCGGCGCCGCGGCGCTCGAACTTGTTGATCGCGACGACGTCGGCGAAGTCGAGCATGTCGATCTTCTCCAGCTGCGACGCGGCGCCGAACTCCGGCGTCATCACGTACAGCGACTGGTCCACGAAGTCGACGATCCCGGCGTCTCCCTGGCCGATGCCGGGCGTCTCGACGATCACCAGGTCGAACCCGGCGGCCTTGCACGCCAGGATGGACTCGCTCAGGCCGGCCGGGATCTCGCCGGACGTCGTCCGGGTGGCTAGCGAGCGGAAGTACACCGGGGAGCCGTCGAGGCAGTTCATCCGGATGCGGTCGCCGAGCAGCGCGCCGCCGCCCTTGCGCCGCGACGGGTCGACCGCGAGCACCGCGATCCGCAGCTTGTCCTCTTGGTCCAGCCGGAAGCGCCGGATCAGCTCGTCGGTGAGCGACGACTTGCCCGAGCCGCCGGTGCCGGTGATGCCGAGGACTGGCACCTCCCGCTTGGCCGCGGCTTCGGTGATCCCGCTCAGCACGTCGCCGGCCAGGCGCTCGGCCTGCAGCTGCGTGATGACGCGGGAGAGCGCGGCGACGTCGCCGGACAGGACCTTGTCGAGGGCCGGGCCGTCGGCCGCCAGATCGACGTCGCAGGCCTTGATCATCATGTTGATCATGCCCGGCAGGCCCATCTCGTAGCCGTCTTCGGGCGAGAAGATCCGGGCGACGCCGCGCGAGTGGAGCAGGTCGATCTCCTCGCGCACGATCACCCCGCCGCCGCCGCCGAAGACCTTGATGTGGCCGGCGCCGCGCTCGCGCAGCAGCTCGACCAGGTACGAGAAGTACTCGACGTGCCCGCCCTGGTAGGCCGAGATGGCGACACCCTGGACGTCCTCGGCGATGGCGGCGGTGGCCACCTCGTCGACCGACCGGTTGTGGCCGAGGTGCACGACCTCCGCACCCTGCGACTGCAGGATCCGCCGCATGATGTTGATCGACGCGTCGTGGCCGTCGAACAGGCTCGACGCCGTGACGAACCGGACGGGGTGCGCGGGGCGGTACAGCTCACTGCTCATCCTCCCAAAATACTTGGACTTCCTACTATTGGAAACCCGACGACAAGTGACGCAGCTCTCAGCACGTCCGGGAAAACCTTGACAGAGTGCTGCTAGGCGCTATATTTAACCAATCCGTTAATTAACAAGGTGCTGAAATGACGACTGCCACCGATCACCTGAGCCGCACGTTCTCGGCGCTCGCCGACCCGACGCGGCGCGCCATCCTCGCCCGGCTTTCCTCCGGCGAGGCGACGGTCAACGAGCTCGCCGGGCCGCTGCCGATGAGCCTGCCCGCGGTGTCCCGGCACCTGAAGGTGCTGGAGCAAGCCGGGCTGATCACCCGCGGCCGCACCCGCCAGTGGCGGCCCTGCCGGCTGGAGGGGAAACCCCTGGAGGACGTCGCCGACTGGGTGGCCGCCTACCGCCGGTTCTGGGAGGGCGGCTTCGACCGCCTCGACGAGCACCTGCGAGAACTGCAGCGAGGAGCCGGCAGTGCCTGACCCGAGCGGGTGCGCCGTCACCTTCGCTTTCCCCACCCGACGAGAGGAAACCCGATGACCGCGATCGTCTCCCCGCAGGAATGGCAGGCCGCGCGCGACGCGCTCCTGGTCAAGGAGAAGGAGCACATGAAGGCGGCCGACGCCCTCGCCGCCGAACGCCGCCGACTGCCGATGGTCCGCTTCGACGCGACCTACCCCTTCGACGGCGCCGACGGGAAGGTCAGCCTGCTCGACCTCTTCGAGGGCCGCCGCCAGCTGATCGTCTACCACTTCATGCTGCACCCGGGCGACGAAGCGGGCTGCCCGGGCTGCTCGCTGCTGGTCGACAACCTGCCGCACCTGGCGCACCTGCACGCCCGCGACGTCACGTTCAAGGTGGTCGCGCCCGCGACGCTGCCCGAGATCGAGCGGTACCGGACGCGCATGGGCTGGGACGTGCCGTGGGTGTCCGCACACGGCACGAGCTTCACCGAGGACTGCGGGGTCGGCGCGGGCTTCGGCGTCAGCGTCTTCCTGCGCGAGGGCGACGACGTCTTCCGCACGTACTTCACCACCGGCCGCGGCGGCGAGGTGTTCCTGGCGTCGCACAGCTACCTCGACGTCACCCCGCTCGGCCGGCAGGAGGCCTGGGAAGAAGAGAGCCGCGGCGACGACGCGCCCAGCTCCTGGTGGCGCCGCCACGACGAATACTGAGAGTTGCGGGCGCGCTTCAGCGCCACGACGCCGGGCCCGGGGCACTCCCCCGGGCCCTGACGGCGTCAGCGCGCGTTGGCCGCCCGCAGCGCGATCCACTGCCGCATCGCGTACTCGACCAGCGTGATCAACGTCTGCTTCGTCGACTCCCGGTCCCGGGCGTCACAGCGGACGATCGGGATGTTCGGGTCGATCGACAGCGCCTCGCGGACGTCGTTGATGTCGTGCTCCAGTACGCCGTCGAACGTGTTCACGCCGACGATGTAGGGCAGACCGCGGTCCTCGAAGAAGTCGATCGGCGCGAACGAGTCCGCCAGCCTGCGGGTGTCGGCCAGGATCACCGCGCCGATGGCGCCGCGGACCAGGTCGTCCCACATGAACCAGAACCGCTGCTGCCCGGGCGTGCCGAACAGGTAGAGGATCAGGTCCGCGTCCAGCGACACCCGGCCGAAGTCCATCGCGACGGTGGTCGTCGACTTGTTCGGCGTCTGGTCGAGGTTGTCGATGCCGCGGCTCGCGTCGGTCATCATCGCCTCGGTGGTGAGCGGAACGATCTCCGACACCGACCCGACGAACGTCGTCTTCCCCGCGCCGAAGCCGCCCGCCACCACGATCTTGGCGGATGTCATGGTCGGGGGCGCGGTTTCCCGCGGTGCCTTAAAGCCGACGGAGTCCACTCAAAACCCTTTCCATCAACACCAGATGTGCCTCGGCGCCGTCATTGCCCGTTATCGTCTTGTGCACCGTGACCAGCCCCGCGTCCGCCGCGTCGCTGATCAGCACCCGGGCCACGCCCAGAGGCAGCCGCATCACCGACACGATCTCGGCGACCGAACGGGGGGTCCGGCACTCTTCCATGATCGAGACGCACTCGATCTGCTCCGCGGCAACCTCGGGGAAGCCACCGGTAGCGTAGTCCCTCGCGGAGACCAATGTCTCCAGCTCCAGGGCGTAGTTTGCCCGAGTGCGTCCGCCGGTCAACGCGTAGGGCCGGACAATCGCCGTCTGATCCTCGGGAGAGGGCGCCTGCTCGAACACCGCGGGCATCACGAACTCGCCGCTGGGTGGGCCCGGATCGAACAAACCCCCTGGTCGGGGGCCGTCCGAGTCGGTACTGCCGGGTGGAGAGACTAAAGAGGTCACTCGATCTCCTTGGTCGGCCGACGGCGCTGGTGGCGCCGGCGGTTCCGCGGCCGCGTGCGCACCGGCGGCCGGGGGTGGCGGGGACTCCTTGCCCTTCTTGCGCTTCCGGCGGGCACGGCCGGAATCCAGGGAGAACCCGTTGAAGACGTCGGCAAAAGTGCCGTCGCCTCCATGACCGGGGGCCTCCGCCTCCGGGGGTTCGCCGGCAGATCCGGACCCCGTGCTCATCGCGCCATCATCCCACCGGTTCGCCGATCAGGGACCCACCCGAACCCTGGAGCTGGGCGCGCAGCTCCGGGGTCAGGATCTGGCCGACCCGGTCGACGAGCATCGTCATTTCGTACGCGACCTGGCCGATGTCGCAGTTGGGGGCGGCGAGCACGGCCAGGCATGATCCGTCGCTGATCGACATCAGCACCATGATCCCCAGCTCCATCTCCACCACCGTCTCGTTCACCGCGCCGGCCTCGAAGCACCGTGCGGCGCCCTGAGTCAGGCTGACCAGTCCCGACGCGACCGCGGCGAGCTGGTCGGCCCGGTCGAGCGGAAGCCGGTTCGACGCGGACAGCAGCAGGCCGTCCGCCGAGACGACCACCGCGTGCGCCACGCCGGGTACTCGCTCGGCGAAGTCGTTGACCAGCCAGCCGAACTGATTCTGCGTCGGCTGAGCGCTACTCGGCGAGGTCATTCACCCTCCAGTGTCTCGTGGTTCGTCTCGGTCGCCCGAGCGTTGCGGTGGCGTCCGCGCTCGATGCCCTGCTGGAAACTGCGCAGGCGACCGCGCACGTCGTGTGCGTCGCGTTGTGGTCGGGGGGCAGCGGCCCCGGTGGGCGGTGCGGCGCTGCCCGGGAGCAGCTGCTCCCCGCGGCGGCGCCGGGGCAATCCTGCCGAAGTGAACGTGGCGGGCGCCGACTGGGACACCGCTTGCACGGTCCGCCAGCCTTCGTCCGAGCCGAAGTTCCACTCCGCCGTCGCCTCCAGGGCGGCGTCTTCCCGGCGGGGCGTCGGAGTCTCGTCGGCCGGCTCGGCCGGCTCGTGCGCCGGGCCGGGCCGCCGGGTCGGCAGCACCGGGGGCGGCTGGTCCTGGAAGGCGGGGTGTCCGCCCTGCTGGGGCAGCTCCTGCTGGTCTGGCCGCTGGCCCGGTTGTTGCTGGCCCGGTTGTTGCTGGCCCGGTTGTTGCTGCCCGGGTTGCTGCTGACTGGGTTGCTGTTGCCCGGGTTGCTGCTGTCCGGGCCGGCTCGGGTGTTGTCCGGGCTGCGGGAAGGCCGACGGCTGCCGGTAGGCCCCCGGCGGCTGCTCCTGGAACGGATGGCCGGACCCCGGCTGCGGCGGCATCGGCGGCTGCCCGCCGAACTGCCGCGGCAGGGAGAACTGCCCGGACCCGGGCTGCCGGTACGCCTGCGGCCCACCAGGCTGGTGCGGCCCCGACGGCCGGGATTGCCGGTCGCCGGGCTGCTGGTAGGCCGAGGGCGGCCGGAACGCCTGCTGCCCGCCGGGCTGGTAAGCCCCCGGCCGGGACGGGTCGCCGGGCTGCCCATCGGGCGGCTGAAAGGCCGCCCGCTGCGGCGCCGACGGCCGGGAACCGGGGTAGGGCCCCGCTTCCGGCCCATTGGACAGCGGGAACTGGGTTCCCTCCGACGGCGGGAACTGCGGCCCGTCGGACAACGGGAACCGGGTTTCGTCAGACTGCGGGGACTGCGGTCCACCGGTCTGCGGGAACTGCGGCTCGTCGGACTGCTGCTGCTCGGCCTGCTGACCCGGCTGCTGCCCGCCGAACTGGTGGAACGCCGACGGCTGGACCGGCTGCGGCCCACCGGAATACCGCGCCGCGGACGGCCGGCCCGGCTGCTGGGGATCGGGCTGCCCGCCCGGCTGCCGCTGGCCAGGTTGCTGCCCTCCCGGCTGCTGCTGGCTCGGTTGCTGACCCGGCTGTCGCAGGTCGTTCACCTGGTTCGGCTGCGGCAGACCGTTCGGCTGCTGACCGGGCTGCGAGAGACCGTTCTGCTGACCAGACTGCGGCTGTCCGTTCGACTGCTGCTGACCTGGCTGCGGCAGGCCGTTCTGCTGACCGGACTGCGGCAGGCCGTTCGGCTGCTGCTGACCGTTCGGCTGCTGGCCCGGCTGCTGCTGGCCGTTCTGCTGACCGGACTGCTGCTGCCCGTTCGACCGGCTCGACCACTGCTGCCCCTGCTGCGGCAGACCGTTCGACTCGGCCGGCTGCTGCTCGTCCGGCTCGAGCGAGCCGTACGACTCGTCTTCGCCCGCCTGAGGCAGTCCGGCCGGCTGACCCGACCACTGCTCCGCCTGCGACGACCCGTTCTCGCCCACCTGCGGCAAGCCGTTCTGGCGACCCGGCTGAGCGTCGGGCTGGGCGTCCACCTGTGACAGCGCGTCCTGCTGCTCGCTGCCCGTCTCCGCGCCCTGGGCCGCCGCGGCTTCGCGGGCTTCCTGGCGGCCTCGGGTCACGCCCTGCTGGAAGCTGCTCAAGCGGCCGCGGACGTCCGCCGGGTCACGGACCGGGAGGTCCGAGCCCGCCGGGGCCGGTGAGGCGAAGGCCGCCGGGCTGGAGGTCGCGCTGCCCGGCATGAGCTGCTCGCCGCGGCGGCGGCGCGGGAGGCCCGCGTCGGTGAACGCCGTCGGCTCGGCCTTCGTGACCGCCTGGACCGTGCGGAACTCTTCGTCGCTCGCGAAGTCCCAGCTGCGGCCCTCCGGCTCGGCGGCCGGCTCCTCTTCGGGCGCCGTTTCCTCGTCGGCGACGGCCTCCTCGTCGACTACCGGTGCCGCAACGGCCGGCACCGGCTTGCCGGCGGTCTTCTCGGCGGCCGGCTTCTCAGTGGCTGTCTTCTCAGCGGGCTTGTCCTCGCGGAACCACGCGGACAGCATCTCGTCGAAGATCGGCGTCGTCTCGGAGCGGTCCGGCGCCGGGGCGGGTGCGGGCTTGGCTGCCGGGGACGGCTTCCCGGTCGCGTGCCGCCACCAGTCGCTGAGCGTGGTCTCGTTGGCGGAGAACAGGTCCTTGCCCGAGGGCAGGTCGTCGTGGCGCGGCGGCTGCGGCACCGGCAGCACCGCGGGCACCGGCGGCAGGGTCGGCCGCGGCGGCGGGGCCGGGTCGTCCTTCGGGATCGGGGCGAACAGGTCCGTGCCCGAGATCTCCAGGTCCGTCGGCGGCCGCTCGGCGCCGGGGCCGTGCCCGTTGGCCAGCCCGGCGAGGTCGCTGGCCGACGGCCACCGCTCCTCCCCCATCGGCGGCTGCTGCGGGACGACCGGCTGCGGGCGGGAGCTGCCGTTGACCTGACGGCGCGGCAGCATGCCGGCCGAACCCAGGGGCGACTGCTGCACCGTGCCGATCCGGCCGGTCAGCGGACCGTCGGTCACCGGCATCACCAGCTCCGCCGGGATGACGACGGTGGCCCGGACGCCGACGATGTCCTTGCCGCCGTGCAGCGACACCCCGATCCGGTGCCGGCTGGCCAGCCGGCCGACCACGAACAGGCCCATCCGGCGGGACGTCGCCAGGTCGACCGACCCGGCCTCGGTCAGCCGGGTGTTCGCCTCGGTGACCTCGGCCTCGTTCATGCCGATGCCCTTGTCGAGGATGTCGATGTTGAGCGAACCGTCGTCGCCCAGCCGCGACGCCACCGTCACCGACGTCTCCGGCGCGGAGAACGCGGTCGCGTTGTCCAGCAGCTCGGCGACCAGGCGCATCAGGTCGCTCGCGGCGTACCCGACGATCCGCGCCGGGGGCGGCGGCTGCACCTGGACCCGTTGGTACTGCTCGATCTCCGACACCGCGGCGCGGAGCATGTCGGTGGTGCCGACCGGCTTGCCGGAGCGGCGGCCCGGCTCCGCGCCGGAGAGGACCATCAGGTTCTCGTTGTTGCGCCGCATGCGGGTGGCGAGGTGGTCGAGCTGGAACAGCGTCGCCAGCTGGTCGGCGTCCTCTTCGTCGCGCTCGAGCTGCTCGATCAGCTGCAGCTGCCGCTGCACCAGGCTCTGGCTGCGCCGGGACAGGTTGACGAACACGCTGCCATAGCCGGTGCGCATCGCGGCCTGCTCGGTCGCCAGCCGCAGCGCCTGGTGGTGCACCTTGTCGAAGGCGCGCGCCACTTCGCCGACCTCGTCGTCGGTGCGGATCGGCACCGGCGTGACGTCCGTGCCCTGCGCGCGGCCCTCCTGGATGTTGCGGACGGCTTCGGGCAGCGCGGTCTCGGCGACGTCGAGCGCGCTGCGGCGCAGCACCTTCAGCGAGCGCAGCAGCTGGCGGGTGATGAGGAAGACGACCGCGACGGCGAGCACCAGCGCGGCGAACAGCAGCACCGCGAGCAGGCCCGCGCCGCTGCTGGCCTCCTCGACCATCGACGACGACGTGTCCGACGCCTGCGTGCCGAGCCGGTCGGCGACCTGGGCGATCTGCGCCCGCATCGCCGTGGACGCGATGTTCCAGTCGGTCGCGGAGAGGGCGCGGAAGGCGGCCCGCGCGGAGTCGGGCTGCGCGCCGAGCACGGACTCGACCATCCGGGCGCGGCTCTGCGCGTCGGTGCCCTCGGCGATCGCCGAGAAGTCGCGCTGCAGCGCGTCGCCCGCCGCGGCCCGGAAGTCGACGAGCCGGTCGGCCAGCCGCAGCTCGGCGGCGCGGAGGGTGGCCAGCTCGCTCGGCGAGAGCGCGCCGCGGTTGATGCCGTAGGACACCATCGCCTGGCTGAGCGACACCTGCTCGCCCGCGACGAGCAGCTCGTGCAGCCCGGCGGGCGTGCCGCCGAGGGTGCCGTCGCCGGCACCGGCGGTGGCCGCGGTGTCGAGGCCGATCAGCGCGCCGGTGACCCCCGAGTACGCGGTGACGGCCTGGCCCGGGTCGAGCTGACCGCCGTCGACCTGACGGCGGAGGAAGTCGAGGTTGTTGACCTGCGCGGTGGCCGCGCCCGCCGCCCCGGCCACGCCGGGCTCGATGGCGGACCCGCGGGCCTGCGCGTCGGTGAACGGGCCGACCGCGGCGTCGGTCGCCTTGCGGGCCGTCGCCAGCTCGGGCGTGCCGCCGACGGTGCCGTCGGTCAGCATCGCCGCGGTGACCGTGCGTTCCTGTTGCAGCGCGCTGGTGAGCACGCGCACCTGGACGCCGAGCGCGACGAGCCGGTCGAGCCGCTGGTAGTCGTCCGAGCGGCCGACCTGGCCGGCGATCGTCGTGATGCCGAGCACCATCGCGAGGACGATGGGCACGACGGTGACGGCCGAAAGCTTGACGGGGAGGCTCCAGTCGCGCCAGCGCACGAGCGCCTGCAAGACGGCCTTCCCCTTCGACCGCCGGGGTGCTCGGCCGAGCAGTTCCCCGACGGGCACCTGACCTTCTCCTGCAACGGTCACGTGAGTGACTCCCTGTCCGGCGTCATGGATCCGCGTCGGCCGCACGGCGTCCCGGCTCGCGGCGTTCCGGCGGGCGGTCGTGCCGCCACCGCCCAGCCGCTCCCCGGGCCCCCTCGCACGTCCCCGGCTGCCCCTCCGGCCGCGCGCAGCGAGCACCGTCCCGGCGTCCCGTTCCCGGGACTCTGCACGTGCACGGCGCAAGTTGCGGTCTGCACGGTCGTCGAGATCAACTTAATCGGTGCCAATCGGATCGCTGCGGTCAGCTGGGCCAAAGAATCGTACCCCCGCGGCCCGGCCGGTCAATTGTGTTCCCGGTTCGGGCCCTGACCTGCGAAAAGTACTTTCCGGCCCGGTAGTGGGCCGACTCATTCTGCACGGCCGGGGGCGGAAGAGGGAATTCCGGTTACCGGACGCGGCCGTTGTGAGCGTCCGGCCGTCACCCGATTAGCCCACCTGGCCGCCCAAGTTCCCTCGGACGATCTACACTCCGTACCCCCATCGAGTGGGTCAAGTCTCAATGTGTGCCCGATGTTGTGGCATTCCGGCCGACCGTCGCTCGACCTGGTGATTCCATTCGGGAGCGTGGCTGACCAGTGGATCTTCTCCGCCACGCCCGCACCGGGGGGACCCTCTCCGAGGCGACCCCGGACCCTCTTGACTACTCCAGGTGACACGTCTTGACGACTGTCCAGCACGGTTAGCCCATTTGCCCCGGCTACCGCTAAGTAGGACAGCGCGGCGTCACAATTCTTTCCTCATTGTGGGTAACCCGTCCGCGAACTCGACGAAGTCCGGGTTTCGACATTTTCGACAAGAAAACGAATACCGCGTCGCGGTGACCCGCAAACGACCCGGCGCCTTTTCGGGCAGCCGGACGGCGTAGTTACGATGTGCGCTTCGCAGTCCGCAAGGGCGGCCCGGTGCCCTGCTCGCAGGGCCAGCAGCCCCGCCGCCACGGAAGGCTTTCTGCCGGAGGCAACCCATGTACGACGTCGCGCGCCCCGCGACGGGCAACGCCCTGGAAGAGACCGGCCAGATGCCGGCCCTGTTCACCGGGGATCACCCGTCCGATGGCCGGCACGGCCAGCACCGCCAGTCCCGTCCCCGCTCGGGTCCCGACTACGCCGGAATCCAGGCCGGGCGCGAGTTCACCGCCCTGCGCCGGCGGTTCCGCGGGTTCGTCTTCCCGATGAGCCTGGCCTTCTTCGCCTGGTACATGACCTACGTGCTGCTGGCCGCCTACGCGCACGACTTCATGAGCGCCAAGGTGTTCGGCCAGGTCAACGTCGGCATCCTGCTCGGCATCGGCCAGTTCGCCAGCACCGCGCTCGTCACGTGGCTCTACCTGCGCTACGCCCGCACCCAGCTCGACCCGCGGGTGGCCGAGCTGAGGGCCCGCGAAGGCCTGACCGAAGGGACGCCCCGATGACGACACCGACCGCGCCGACGGCCGTGACCGTGCTCGCCGCGGGGGTGCCCGCCAGCGACCCGATCGTCAACACCGCCGTGTTCGCCCTGTTCGTGGCGATCACGCTGTACGTCGTCTACCGGGCCAGCTCCCGGAACTCCTCGACGTCGGACTACTACGCCGCGGGCAGCGCGTTCACCGGCCGTCAGAACGGCATCGCGCTGTCGGGCGACTTCCTGTCGGCGGCGTCGTTCCTCGGCATCGCCGGCGCCATCGCGATCCACGGCTACGACGGCTTCCTCTACTCGATCGGGTTCCTCGTCGCGTGGCTGGTGGACCTGCTGCTCATCGCGGAACTGCTGCGCAACACCGGCCGGTTCACGATGGGCGACGTCCTGAGCTTCCGGATGAAGCAGCGCCCGGTCCGCGCCGCGGCGGCGACGTCGACCCTGGTCATCTCGTTCTTCTACATGCTGGCGCAGATGGCGGGCGCCGGTGGCCTGGTGGCGCTGCTGCTCAACGTGCACTCCAAGCTCGGCCAGGCGCTGGTGATCGGCGTCGTCGGCCTGATCATGGTGCTGTACGTGCTGGTCGGCGGGATGAAGGGCACCACGTGGGTGCAGATCATCAAGGCGACCATCCTGCTGATGTGCGGCGTGCTGCTGACGGTGTTCCTGTTCGGCAAGTTCGGCTTCGGGTTCTCGAACCTGCTGTCCTCGGCGGCCGAGAACAGCCCGCTCGGCGACAAGCTCCTCGAGCCGGGCGGCTCGTACGGCAAGAACGGCACCACCAAGCTCGACTTCGTGTCCCTGGCGCTGGCGCTGGTCCTCGGCGCGGCGGCCCTGCCGCACGTGCTGATGCGCTTCTACACCGTGCCGAACTCGCGCGAAGCGCGACGAAGCGTCGTCTGGGCGACGGCGTGCATGTTCGTGTTCTACCTGTGCACGCTGGTGATCGGCTTCGGCGCGGCCGCGCTGGTCGGCGCGGACGAGATCAAGGGCGCCCCGGGCGGCGAGAACTCGGCGGCGCCGCTGCTGGCCCTGCACGTCGGCGGGACGCTGCTGCTCGGCATCATCGCCGCGGTCGCGTTCGCGACGATCCTGGCCGTGGTCGCCGGGCTGACGATCACCGCGTCGGCCTCGTTCGCCCACGACGTCTACGCGAACATCTTCAAGCGCGGCAAGGCCGAACCGGCCGACGAGGTCCGGGTGGCCCGGCTGACCGCGATCGTGGTCGGCGCGCTGGCCATCGTCGGCGGGGTGCTGGCCAACGGGCAGAACATCGCGTTCCTGGTGGCGCTGGCCTTCGCGGTCGCGGCGTCGGCGAACCTGTCGACGCTGCTGTTCTCGTTGTTCTGGAAGCGGTTCAACACCACCGGCACGCTGTGGGGCATCTACGGCGGCCTGACCGCGTGCCTGCTCCTGGTGGTCTTCTCGCCGGTCGTGTCGGGCGCCCCCGACTCGATCCTCAAGGGCGTCGACTTCGCCTGGTTCCCGCTGAAGAACCCGGGCCTGGTCTCGATCCCGTTCTCGTTCCTCTGCGGCATCGTCGGCACGCTGGTCGGCAAGCCGAAGGCGAACGCGGAGAAGCACGCCGAGATGGAAGTCCGGTCCCTGACCGGCATCGGCAGCTGAGCCGCTGAGCCGTTCGACGGCGACCCGGGCGGCCTGCGTCACGCGCAGGCCGTCCGCGGCCGGTTACAGCTTCTGGCCGGCCTTGACCTTGTGCGTCACCTTGCGCTCCACGAGGAACGAGACGAACGGGACGCAACCGGCCAGCAGCACCAGCACGGTGCCCTTGATCGACCAGCGGGCCTTGATGGCCAGGTCGATGGTCAGCACCAGGTAGATCATGTACAGCACGCCGTGGATCGGCGAGTACACCGCGGACGGCGTCGGGTTGTCGAAGCCGTAGCGCAGCACCATCACGAAGCACAGGCCGAGCAGGCCGACGCCGGTGACGTAGGCGGCGGTGCGGAACCGGACCAGGGGGCCGGTGAGCGGGACCGCGGTCTGCGCGGCGCCGTCGGTGCGGGTGGTCATCGGGACGTCCTCACTTTGCGGCCTCACTCTGCGGCCTGCTGGTCGCGGGCGTTCAGCTCGCGCAGGTAACGGTTGTACGCGGCCAGCTCCTCGTCCTCGTTGTCCACCGACGTCGGCACGACGGGGCGAGAGCGAGGGGCGGGCACTTCGGCGACGGGGGCCGGTTCCGGCGCCGGTTCGGCCGCGGCCTTCTGCCGCAGCTGCCGGATCCGCCAGAACATGAAGGCCGGGAACAGCCCGAACAGCGGCCACTGCAGGACGTAACCGAGGTTCTGGAAGGTGCCGTTCGCCGAGGTGAACCGGTCCCACTGCCACCAGGCGAGGCCGCAGCAGATCAGCAGGCTCACCAGGCACGTCGCGACGATCGCGAGCCGGCGGCCCCAGGGGGACCCCGCCGGCGGAGGGGATGCTGGCACGAGGCCCAAGCTAGCACTGGCCGGCTGAGGGGCGGCGATCGACCGCGCCCGGGGTGGCCGGGCTCTCAGCGCAGGTCGGCGGCCCTTTACCGGCCCGTGGGCTCAGCGTTGATCGGGGCTAGCCTTGCTTGCGCACCGACTGGGCGGCCTTCGCGTAGCCGTCGGCCAGGCCGAACACCTTCTGCGCGTACTCGGTCGAGTTGTTGTACGACAGGATGCCCGCCCACCAGCCCGACGGGCTCTGCATGTCACGGCCGCCCGCGCACAGGTAGCGGGCCGCGGCGAGGGCGGCGTCGTCGATCTGCTGCGGGTCGCCGAGGCCGTCGCCGTTGCCGTCGGACGCCCACTTGCGCCACGTGCCGGGGATGAACTGCATCGGCCCGACCGCGCGGTCGACCCCCGCGTCGCCGTCGTAGCGGCCGCCGTCGGTGTCGCCGATGGCCTGGACGCCGGACGAGCCGTCGAGCGGGACGCCGATGATCGGCTTCGACGGCCGGCCGTCCGCGCCGAGCACGGCGCCGGCGTACTGGCCGTGGTTCGACTCGATCCGGCCGATGCCGGCGAGCGTCGCCCACGAGATCTTGCAGTTCGGCTGGTTCGCGCGCATCGCCAGCTCGGCGTTGCCGTAGGCGGTCAGCGCCCGCGCCGGGACGCCGCTGGCCGCGGCGACCTGGCCCGCCCACTGCGAGAGCGTCGCCGGGCCGGTGGCGCTGCGGGACTGGGCCTGCTGCTGCGGCGGCGTCTGCGGGTCGGCCCCGCCCGCGACGGCGCCGCCGGCCGGGACGACCGACCCCGGGCGGACGTCGGCCGCCTTGACCTGCAGGGCGGGGATCTCGGTGGTGGTCGGGCCCGCTTCGGGCGTCGACGCGCGGGTGACGAGCCAGACGCCGCCACCGGCGACGGCCAGCACGACGAAGACCACGATCAGCCGGGTGAGGACGGCGACGCCCGCGGAGCGCGGTGCCGGGGCAGCGGGGGCGGGCTCGTCGACGGAGTCGATCGGGTCGTCCTCGGTCTTTCCGGTACTCGTGCGCACGAAACTCCGGTCCTCCGGTGTGGTTGTCGACGATCAGTCAACGAGCCCGCGCAGGTTAGCGTTACGCGGGTCGCCGAGATCGTCTCACCACACCGGTTCACCCGGCCGAGTGAAGTCCGCCCGTCAGGCGGACTTCACGGTCAGGCGGACTTCTGCTGACGCGCGAGCCGCGCCACGCACCAGGCCGGGGCGCTGCCGCGGCGCAGGTGCTGCAGGACGGTCATCGGGCCGAGGCGACGGCTGAGGTCCGACGGCGAGAGTCCCGCCGCGCGGTAGTCGAGGGCCCGCTGGTCGAGCGGGCTGATGCCGGCGTCCCACCACTCCTCGGCCTCGGCGACGCCGCCGACCATCTGCCACCAGCCCGCGGCGGCGGTGAGGAGCTCTTCGGGCACTTCCGGCAGCCTGCGGCGCATCGCGTCGAGGTAACCGGGGTCGGCCGCTTCGACCTGGGCCCAGCGGGCGGAACCCGACCGGGCGCGCTGGCCGGGGATGCCCGGGGCCTGCGCGGGGGCGTCGGCCAGCCACGCGGAAGCGATGCGGTCGACCTCCTGCTCCTCGGGGGTCTGCTCGCGCTCGGCGGCCCACTGCCGGATCAACGCGTCCACTCCGGGATCTCCGGTCATCCCTGCCTCCTCATAGGTCCCCGACGGACAGGTCCTGACACCTGTCCCACGCGGCTGCGCCGCAAGCACCAAGTGCACCTTGCTGAGTGGAAACTGCCTGCGTACCGGGGTTCCCGAGGGGTTCGGAGAACCACCTGATCACGCAATGTGAGCACCGTAGGGCCGGGGTGGTCTCCTTCGCCAGACCCCGGCAGGCACGAATTCGCCGACCTGCGCGTTTTCAGTCGCAATCCACCCGGATGGTCGAGCGTAGAGCCCGAAATCTGGGATTCGTGACGCTGAGTGATTTACCGGCCGATGACACGCGCGGTGACCACCGGCGCACCCGATTGCGGCGCCGGTTCACGGGACTGGCCCAGGGTCAGGAAAAAAGCGTCCGGAAGAAGGTGACGATCGCTTCGGCGCCGTCCTTCAGCCACCCGAGCACGCGGTGCACGAAGTCGGCGGACTGGGTGGGCTGGGTGATGAGGAAGAAGAGCACGAGCGCGACCACACCCACGACGAGGATCTTCTTCACGCCGCTCGACATGTGCTTCCTCCCCGGCTCGCCAACCCGTCCGGGAGTGGCAGGGTCCCTACTCTAGGAGAGGCTTGCCCGGAAGACACCCCGATCAACCCCAGGGAGCCCCGATGACGCGGAACGTGCTGGTCGAGCGGGACGGCGCCGTGACGACGATCACCATCGACCGGCCCGCCGCCCGCAACGCCGTCGACGGCCCCACCGCGGCCGGGCTGGCCGACGCCTTCCGCGCGTTCGACGCCGATTCCGAGGCCGCCGTCGCGGTGCTGACCGGCGCGGGCGGCGCGTTCTGCGCCGGCGCCGACCTCAAGGCCATCGACACCGATCGAATGAACCGCACCCACCCGGACGGGGACGGCCCGATGGGCCCGACCCGGATGACGCTCGGCAAGCCGGTGATCGCGGCCGTCCACGGGCACGCCGTCGCGGGCGGCCTGGAGCTGGCGCTGTGGTGCGACCTGCGGGTCGCCGACGCCACCGCGGTGTTCGGGGTCTTCTGCCGCCGCTGGGGCGTCCCGCTGATCGACGGCGGCACCGTGCGGCTGCCGCGGCTGATCGGCCAGTCCCGGGCGATGGACCTGATCCTGACCGGACGGCCGGTCGACGCCACCGAAGCGCTGGCCATCGGCCTGGCGAACCGGCTGGTCCCCGCGGGCGAGGCGGTGCCGGCGGCGCAGGAGCTGGCCCGGCAGCTCGCCGGGTTCCCGCAGGCCTGCCTGCGCGGCGACCGCGCGTCGGCGCTGGCGCAGTGGGGCCTGTCCGGGGAAGACGCGCTGGCCGCGGAGTTCGGCGCCGCGATGGGCACCGGCGTCCTCGCCGCCGAGGCGGTCGACGGCGCGGCCAAGTTCAGCGGCGGCGCGGGCCGCCACGGCAGCTTCGGCTGAGCTGATACCCGCTCTGTGACGAGCCGTGCCTCCACCGGGTGGAACCCGGGCTGTCGCGGCGAATCCGGTCGATCGGCCGATAGGGTCGGCGGATGGACGACGACGTCAGCAGAGTCGTGCTCCGGCCGGTCGCGGAGTCCGACCTCGACCGGCTCGAGCAGCTGACCAACGACCCGGTCGCGGCGGGCGCGCACCAGTGGTTCGGCTGGCACGACCCGGGTTACCTGCGCCGCCGGTGGCGGGAGACCGGGATGCTGAGCGTCGAGACCGGCATGCTGGTGCCCACGCTCGGCGGGCGCCTGCTGGGCCTGGTCTCCTGGCACCGCAGCCGCAGCGGGCCGACGTCGTACTGCTGGAGCATCGGGCTGGTGCTGGTCCCCGAGGCGCGCGGCCACGGCCACGGCACGGAGGCCCAGCGCCTGCTCGTCGAGTACCTCTTCGCGCACACGCAGCTCAACCGCGTCGAAGCGACGACCGAGGTCGACAACCGCGCCGAACAGCGGGCGCTCGAGAAGGCCGGCTTCACGCGCGAAGGAGTCCTTCGCGGCTACGGCTTCCGAGACGGCCGGTGGCGCGACAACGTCATCTACTCGGTCGTCCGCTCCGATCTCGCGCGAGACTAGGCGATCGCCCCGGCCTCCCGGAGCGCCCCGAGGTCCGTGACGCCCAGCTCGGCCAGCACCGCTTCGGTGTCGGATCCCTTGGTGCGCGGGGCTTCCGGCGTTTCCGGCGGGGTCCGGCCGAAGCGCGGCGCCGGGGCCGGCTGGACCAGGCCGCCGATCTCGACGAACGTGCCGCGGGCCGCGTTGTGCGGGTGGCTCGCCGCCTCCTGCGGCGACAGCACCGGCGTCAGGCAGGCGTCGGTGCCGTCCGCGCGGGCGACGAGGTCGTCACGCGTGTGCTTGCCGATCGCCTCCGCGACGATCTCGCGCAGCTTCGGCCACTGCGTCTTGTCCACGTGCAGCGGCAGTTCCGCCGGGTCGAGGTCGAGGACCTTGACCAGGTCGCCCCAGAACCGCATCTCGATCGCGCCGACGGCGACGTACTTGCCGTCCGCGGTCTCGTAGGTGTCGTAGAACGGGGCGCCGCCGTCGAGCATGTTGTCGCCGCGCCCGCCGCCCCAGAGCCCGGCCGCGGCCATGCCGTGCAGGCTCGTGGTGAGCAGCGCGGCGCCGTCGACCATGGACGCGTCCACGACCTGGCCCTCGCCGGAGGTGTTCCGCTCGTACAGCGCGGCGAGGACGCCCATCGCCAGCAGCAGCCCGCCGCCGCCGAAGTCGCCGACGAGGTTGAGCGGCGGCACCGGCCGCTCCCCCGCCCGCCCGATCGGTTCGAGCGCGCCGGAGATGCCGATGTAGTTGATGTCGTGGCCGGCCGCCGTCGCCAGCGGGCCGTCCTGGCCCCAGCCGGTCATCCGGCCGTAGACCAGCCGCGGGTTGCGGGCGTGCACGACGTCCGGGCCCAGCCCGATCCGCTCGGCGACGCCCGGGCGGAAGCCCTCGATGAGGACGTCGGCGGTGTCGCACAGCTTCAGCACCAGCTCGACGCCTTCGGGCGTCTTGGTGTTGACGCCGATCGTCCGGCGGCCGCGGGCCAGCGGGTCGACCGGCAGGCCGAGCACGTCCTCCCCCGGCGTCGCGCGGTCCACCCGGACGACGTCGGCGCCGAGGTCGGCGAGGATCATCGTGGCGAACGGCCCGGGCGCGAGCCCGGCCAGCTCGACCACCTTCAGGCCGCTGAGCGGACCTGCTTTCATGGCTGGATTCCCTTCAGAGCGAGCGGGAGATGATTTCCTTCATGATCTCGCTGGTGCCGCCGAAGATCCGGGAGATCCGGACGTCGGCCCAGGCGCGCGCGATCGGGTACTCGGACATGTAGCCGTAGCCGCCGAAGAGCTGCACGCAGTCGTCGACCACCTTGTTGACCCGCTCGGTGGTCCACAGCTTCGCCATCGCCGCACCCTGGACGTCGAGCTCGCCCTTGAGGTGCCGTTCGACGCACTGGTCGAGGAACGCCCGCGCGACGGCGGCCTCGGTCGCGGCCTCCGCGAGCTTGAACTTGGTGTTCTGGAAGGAGAAGATGGGCCGGCCGAACGCCGCGCGTTCCTTCGTGTACTCGAGCGTGAGGTCGACCGCCGCCTCCAGCCCGGCCACGGCCGTGACGGCGATGATCAGCCGTTCCTGCGGCAGCTGCAGCATCAGCTGGATGAAGCCCTGGCCCTCGGCGTCGCCGAGCAGGTTGGCCGCAGGCACGCGGACGTCGTCGAAGAACAGCTCGGCGGTGTCCTGGCCCTTGAGCCCGACCTTGTCGAGCACCCGGCCGCGGCGGAAGCCCGGGGTGTCGGTCTCGACAGCGATCAGCGAGACGCCCTGGGCGCCCGCGTCCGGGTCGGTCTTCACCGCGACGACGACGAGGTCGGCGTGGAAACCGTTGGTGATGAAGGTCTTCGCGCCGTTGATGACGTAGTGGTCACCGTCGCGCACCGCGCGGGTCTTGATGCCCTGCAGGTCCGAGCCGGTGCCCGGTTCGGTCATCGCGATCGCGCCGACCAGCTCGCCACTGGCCATCTTCGGCAGCCACTCGCGCTTCTTCTCCTCGGAGCCGTACGCGCTCAGGTAGTGCGCGACGATTCCGTTGTGGACGGTCACGCCCCACGCGCTGTCGCCGGAGCGGGCCTGCTCCTCGTAGAGCACGGCCTCGTGCGCGAACGTGCCGCCGCCACCGCCGTACTCCTCGGGGATGGACAGGCAGAGCAGGCCGACCTCGCCCGCCTTGTTCCACAGCTCGCGGTCGACCTTCTTCTCCGCCGCCCAACGCTCCTGGTTCGGGACGAGCTCCTTCTGCATGAACGACCGCGAGAGCTCGCGGAGGTCTTCGAGCTCGGTCGTGCTCCAGGAGCTCTTCGGGAGTTTCAGCGGCACGGGGACCCTCCTGCGGGACGAGTGCTGGAAAACATGACGGTCAGCATGTAAGTTCTCTTCGGAATGTACATCCGTTCAGCCCGGTAGGTAAAGCAGGGGAGGCCGGAGTGACCGAGACGGGTCACCGCACCCAGGCGCAGCGGCGGGAGCAGACCCGCACGGCGCTGCTCGACGCCACCATCGACTGCCTGGTGGACCTCGGGTACGCGCGCACGTCGGTCCAGGAGATCTGCGCCCGCGCGGGCGTGTCGAAAGGTGCGGTGCAGCACCACTTCACCGCGAAGGCCGAGCTGATGGCGGCCGCCGTCGAACACCTCACGAACCGGCTGCGGAGCCAGCTCGCGGCGTCGCTCGACCGGCTGCCCAGCGGCGGCACCGGCGTCGCCGCCGCGATCGACCTGCTCTGGACCGGCTACTCCGGCACGCTCTCGACCGCCGTCACCGAGCTGTGGGTCGCCGCCCGGACCGACCCCGAGCTGCGCGCCGCCATCCGCCCGGTCGACCGCGCACTCGGGCGCGCCACGCTCGAACACGTCACCCAGGTCGCCGGCGAGCTCCCGCCCGAACGCGCGGAAATGCTGTTCTGGCTCACCGTGAACCTGACCCGCGGGCTGGCGCTGGACGCCGAGCTCGGCGGCGACCCGAAGCGGCGCCGCCAGCTCCTGGAGGAGTGGAAGCGGATCGCCGTCCTGCTCTACCAGGACGCCACCACTGCGCCGAGCTGACCAGCGCGGCGCACCAGTGTCACCTGACCCCTTATCCCGCAGGCCGATTCGTGGTCCAATCGCCGGAAAGAGGGAGAATCGATGACCCCCAGCGCGCCGCCGCCCCACCCTCAGCAGCCGTACCCGTACGGCCCACCACAGATGCAGCCGCCGCGGCCGCCGTCGGCGTCACCGTCAGCCGATCCCGGCGCGCTCTTCCGGCTGATCGCCGGGTTGTTCGGCGCGCTCGCCGCGATCCTCGTGCTGGTCGGGTCGTTCCTGCCGCAGACGACGTTCGAGCAGATCGTCAGCGGCAAGACCGAGAGCAGCCAGACGATCAGCGCGTGGTCGCGCTCCTTCGACATCGAGCCCAGCCCCGACGCGCAGAAGTTCTACGAGAGCACCCACGTCGCGCACTACGGCATCCCGCTCTCCGTCGGCGCGGTGGTGCTGCTGGCCGGCGCCGTGCTGGCCCTGCTCGGCGTCCGCCGGTCGGCGAGCCCCGGCACGCGGACGGGCGCGCGGACGGCGTTGCTCGTCGGCGGCGCGGGCGTGGCCGCGGCGGTCTGGATGCTCGGCATGGACGTCTCGGCGACCTTGAGCTACGAATCCGACGACGACTCGATCAAGTCGCACTACACGACCGGGACCGGGTTCTGGCTGCTGCTCGGCGGCGGAGCGCTCGCGGTGGTCGTGCTGGCGTTCGCCCTGCTGGCCGGCCGGCGCGCGACGGCACCCGCCGGTCCGCCGGCGAACCTGCACGGCGGACCGGGCTACCCGCAGCAGCAGTCGCGGCCGTACCCGGCCGGGCCGCAGCAGTCCGGCGGCTACCCGGGGTCGTCGCCGTACCCGGGCCAGCAGCCTTACGGCGGCCCGCAGCAGCAGGCGTTCCCCGGACAAGGCCCGCAGTCCCAGCCGTTCCCCGCGCAGGGGCCGCCGTCCCAGCCGTTCGCC
Organism: Amycolatopsis sp. WQ 127309; assembly: GCF_023023025.1. NCBI lineage: Bacteria > Bacillati > Actinomycetota > Actinomycetes > Pseudonocardiales > Pseudonocardiaceae > Amycolatopsis > Amycolatopsis sp. WQ 127309. The sequence goes on along the minus strand of NZ_CP095481.1, from coordinate 5,398,255 downwards.
ACCCAGGGCCCGCCGTCACAGCCGTTTCCAGCACAGCCGTTCCCGTCGTCACAGCCGTTCCCGTCGTCACAGCCGCTCCCGGCTCAGCCATTGTCGTCACAGCAGCCCGCCGACGGTTACGAGGCGACGCAGGCCCAGCCGCATCCGGACGAGCCACCGGCGGCGCCGACGACCGAGCCGACCTACCAGCTCCCGCCGCTGAACCCGCCCAAAACATGAAATAGATTCACATCGAGCTGGACAGCCGACGTACCGACGGTATGCTGTACTCGTCGGTAACCCCTGCGCGTCGCCGCGCGGAACGGAGACGTCATGACCAGCACGACCCCCGCGAACCCGGTCCACGACACCGCGCTCCCGCCGACCGCCGGCGGGGTCGCCGGTGCGCCGGCCGCGGCCCGGGCGGCCCAGCTCGTCGCCCGGGTGGCCGGCGGCGCGGACTCGGCCCCGATCCGGATGACCGCGCCCTTCACCGGGCAGCCGATCGCGACCCTGCCCCAGGCCACCGACGCCGACGCCCGCGCCGTGTTCACCGCCGCGCGGACCGCGCAGCGGGCGTGGGCGGAGCACTCCCCCGCCGAGCGCGCCCGGGTGCTGACCAAGCTGCACGACCTGGTGCTCGCGCGGCAGGACGAGGTCCTCGACCTGGTCCAGGTCGAAGCGGGCAAGGCCCGGCTCGACGCGTTCGACGAGGTGAGCGCGACCGCGCTGGTCGCGGCCTACTACGGCAAGCACGCCGCGAAGATCCTCGCCCCGCGCCGCGTCGCCGGCGTCATCCCCGGCCTGACCCGCGCCGGTGAGCTGCGGCACCCCAAGGGCGTCGTCGGCGTCATCTCGCCGTGGAACTACCCGCTCGCGCTGACCGCGATGGACGTCTTCCCGGCGCTCGCGGCCGGCAACGCCGTCGTGCAGAAGCCGGACAACCAGACCGCGCTTTCCGCGCTGTGGCTGCACGAGCTCGCCGAGGAGGCCGGGCTGCCGGCCGGGACCTGGCAGATCGTGCTCGGCCGCGGCTCGAAGATCGGCACCGCGCTGGTCGAGGAGTCGGACTACCTGTGCTTCACCGGGTCCACGCCGACCGGCAAGGAGCTGGCCGGGCAGGTGGCGAAGCGGCTGACGTCGTACTCGCTCGAGCTCGGCGGCAAGAACCCGATGATCGTGCTGCCCGACGCCGACGTCGCGAAGGCCGCGACGGGCGCGGTGACCGCGTGCTTCTCCTCGGCCGGGCAGCTGTGCGTGTCGGTCGAGCGGATCTACGTCCACGAGTCGATCCGCGAGGAGTTCACCCGCGCGTTCGTGGCCCGCACGGCCGCGCTGAAGCTCGGCGGCGCGCTGGACTACCAGGCCCAGATGGGCTCCCTGACGTCGGAAGACCAGCTCGAGACGGTGACCGCGCACGTCGAGGACGCCCGCGCCAAGGGCGCGTCCGTGCTCACCGGCGGCCGCGCCCGGCCCGACCTCGGGCCGCTGTTCTACGAGCCGACCGTGCTTTCGGGCGTCACCGCGGAGATGGTGCCGTTCGCGGCGGAGACGTTCGGGCCGGTCGTCTCGATCTACGGCTACACCGACGTCACCGAGGCCATCGACCGCGCCAACGACACGCCGTTCGGGCTCAACGCCAGCGTCTGGTCGCGCAACGGCCACGCCGGCTGGGAGGTCGCGGCCCGCCTCAAGGCGGGCACGGTGAACGTCAACGAGGGCTACGCGGCGACGTTCGGCAGCGTCGGCGTCCCGATGGGCGGCATGAAGGACTCGGGCGTCGGCCGCCGCAACGGCGCCGAAGGCCTGCTGAAGTACACGGAGTCCCAGTCGATCGCGCTGCAGCGCGGCCTGGCCCTGCGCCCGCCGCGCGGCGTCTCGGGTTCCCTGTGGTCCCGCGGCATGACGCTGGGCCTGAAAGCCCTCCGCCGCCTCCCCCGCTGACCCGTAACTCGCGTGATCCGGGCCGGATCTCGCGTGATCCGGGCCGTAACTCGCGTGATTGAAGCCGTGACGGCCCCGATCACGCGAGTTCCGGCTTCAATCACGCGAGTTACGCGTTTTGGCCTGCTGTCGGGGCTGTGAGCAGGCCTCGGTCGTAGGCGATCGCCACTGCTTCCGCGCGGCGGCTCGCGCCGAGTTTCGCCATCACCCGGGACAGGTGGACGCTGACCGTCTTCTCGCTGATGTACAGCTCTTCGCCGACCTGGCGGTTCGTGCGGCCCAGGGCCACGCGCTCGAGGACGTCGCGCTCGCGGTCGGTCAGCGGGTCGACGACCGCGCGGGCCGGGGCCGCCGGTTCGACGCCCGCCAGGTCCACCCGCGCGCGGTGCGCGAGGTCGCGGACGGCGTCCCGCAACGGGATCGCGCCCAGCCGGGTCGCCACCGCGTGGGCCGCCTCCAGGGCGGCCCGGGCCTGGTCGACGTCGTCGGCCAGCAGCAGGGCTTCCGCCTCGTGCCGGCGGCAGATCGCCTGTTCGTACACCGCGCCGTAGCCGAACGCGGCCGCCGCGGCCGCCCACTTCTCCGGGTCGCCCTTGCCGCTCAGGCCGGACGCCGCCGCTTCCAGCCGGGCCAGCCAGGCCCGGCCTTCCGGCCCGAGCGTCCCCGAGCGCGGCTGCCCGACGATCGCGCACATCCGGCCGTGCGCCAGCATCCGCTCCCCCGCCGCCAGCGCGGCGTCGACGGCCGCCGCGTCACCCCGGATCCGGGCCTCGGCGGCCAGCGCGGCCGCGGTGGTCGTGCCGAGCGCGGCCACCCGGATGCCGGGCAGCAGACCGGGTTCGATCCGTTCGAGCCAGCCGATGAGGTCCTCCGCCTGCTTCACCGCGGCTCGGTGGTCACCACGCCAGTAGGCCAGCTCGATGCCGGCGTCCCCGGCGGACAGCGGGATCTGCATGTCCGCCGTCCAGTGCTGCCGCAGCCCGGCGACGAGCTTCGCGGCCTCGTCGAACCGGCCGCGGGCGACGACGAACAGCGACCAGATGGCGAGGATCCGCGCGGCGACCGCGCCGGACACCCCGCGCCCGGCCCGCCCGGCGCTCTCGTCCGGCCAGTCGCCCATCAGGTACCGCAGGGTCATCTGCCGCGCCCGCAGCTCCAGGCCGTAGACGCTCCAGCTGAGCCCGGACTCCTCGGCCCGGGCGAACCCGCGTGAGGCGTGTCCGAGCGCCTCGGCGAACTCGGCCTGGTCGTCGTGGCTCAGCGCGAGGAAGTAGGTCGCGCGGATCTCGGTGTTCAGCGCCCCGGAGTCACGCGCCTTGCGCTCGGCCTGGCGCAACCGTTCGCGCGCCTCCGCGGCATCGCCCGCCGAGTCGGCCAGCGTGCCCAGGGTGACCAGCGCCGACGCCTCCGCCCCGGCCGCGTCGACCTCCCGCGCGTCGGCGACCGCGGTGAGCGCGCTGTCCAGCGCCGCGTCCGGCTGGTCGAGCAGCCGCAGGAACCCGGCCCGGCTGGCCAGCACCCACGCGCGGGTGCCGCTCGGTTCGGTGTCCTTGACCAGGTCCCACGCGCGGTCGATCGCCGCGACGGCCTCGTCGAGCGTGCCTTCCAGCGCCAGCAGCGCTTCCGCCAGCCGCCGCCACGTCTTCGCCGCGCTGTCGGCCGGGCTGTCGGCGGTCAGGGCCTGGGTGGCCGAGCGGGCGAACGCGGCGGCCCGCTCGGGCTCGCCGGACGTGCCCGCGAAGTACGACGCCTCGTGCAGCAGCCGCAGCTCGTCGAACCCCTCGGGCCGGTCGGCGGCCGGGACGGCGTCCCAGATGGACAGTGCCTGCTCGACGTGCCGCAGCGCCGACCCGGGCGCACCCAGCTTCTCGGCCTCGTCCATCGCGCGCAGCAACGCCGGCAGCGCGGTGACGAGATCGCTGCTCTGCATCGAGTGGTAGGCCAGCTTCGCGTCGTGCCCGCGGCCCTGCGGCCGCGACAAGATCCGCGCCGCGTACGCCGCGTGCGTGCGCGAGCGCTCCCCCGGCAGCAGGTCGCCGTACACCGCTTCCTGCAGCAACGCGTGCCGGAACCAGTAGGCGCCGTCCGGCATCACCACCAGCACGTGGTGCTGGACGGCCTCGCGCAGCGCCTCGTCCAGCTCCAGCTCGCCGAGCGCGGAGATCTCGGCGAGGGCCGCGTGCATCACCGGCTCGTTCGCGACCGACACGACGCGCACGACGCGGCGGGCGTCCGGCGAGAGCCGCTCCAACCGGGAGAGCAGTACTTCGGCCAGGCCCGCGGGCAGGTCGTTGCACTCGGTCTTGGTGGCCAGCAGCTCCTCGGCGAAGAACGGGTTGCCCTCGGAGCGGCTGACGATGTCGGCGACGACGTCCGCCGGCAGCGGCTCGTCGGCCAGCGCCTCGACGAACGTGCGCGCGTCGGCGGTGCCGAACGGCTGCAGGTCGACGCGCTCGACGGTGGCGAGCCGGAACAGCTCCGCGAGGAGGCCGCGCAGCGGGTGGCGCCGGTGGACGTCCTCCTCGCGGTAGCTGCCCACGACCAGGAGCCGTTGCGCGCGCAACCTGCTGAGCAGGAACGACAGCAGGTTGCGGGTCGAGGCGTCGGCCCAGTGGAGGTCTTCCAGCAGGATCACCACCGGCCGGGACTCGGCGATCTCGGTCAGCACCCCCAGTACCGCGTCGAACAACTGCAGCTGACCGAGATCCTGCTCCGGCCGGGGACGCACCATCGTCTCGCGGTCGTTCGAGGTCATCGGGGCGTGCTCGGCCGCCCGGGGCTCCTCGAGACCCTGGCCCTGCGGCAGCAGCCGGCCGAGCGCGGGCCGGGCCCGCACGGCGGCGGCGATCGCCGGGTCCGTCGCGGTGCCGAGCGGGGCGAGCGCCTCGGCGAAGGGAAGATAAGGAAGACCGCCTTCGCGGACGTCGATGCAGCGGCCGGTGAGCACCAGCGCACCGCACGCGGCGACGTGCTCGGCGAGCGCGGTCAGCAGCCGGGTCTTGCCGACCCCGGCGTCCCCCGAGAGCAGCGCCGCGCCGGCTTCGCCCCGGTCGGCCCGGGCGAAGGCGGCGCGGAGCCGCCGCATCTCGTGGGTACGGGCGACGAGCGGGATTCCGGAGCCGAGTCGGGGCACAAGCAGCATTGTTGCTCACCCCACCGACAAGTTCCGCACGCTTATCGCCTTGGACACCATCACCCGCCCCTTACCGGGCGGTCTCGCCGACGGCCGCGGTCTCCCGCGACACCTCCCGGCGCTCCTGCGCCGGCACGTCGACGACGCTGCGCCCGGCCCGCACGTGGCGGACGGCGCGGCGGGCGCGGGCGGCCCAGGCGCTGCGCCCGGCCTTGTGGAGTTCCTCGGCCCGGTAGGCCGCTTCGGCCCGGACCGCGTCCAGAAGCAGATCGCTGTGCATCGTGTTCACCTTGTTCCTGAGGTCACCGGTTGGTAGCACTCAGAGTCGTCCTGAGGGGATCCCTCAGGCATCGGGTGATCACGTACCCCTGACGCGCAAAGACCCCTTACTCCCGGCCGAGCCCAGCTCGACGGGGGTAAGGGGTCTTCGAAATCCACTCAGTCGCGCGCGGGGCCGTCCGGCCGCACCGCGGCCAGCAGCCCCCGCCAACCCGACGCGGGCAGGCGGAAAGCACCACCTTCGGGGTCTTTCGAGTCGCGCACCGCGGCACCCCCGGCGACGAACGCGACCTCGACGCAGTCGTTGCCGCCGCCGCTGTGGCTGCTCTTGCGCCACCGCGCGCCGGAAAGCTCTCCGGAAAGCTCGGATTCCATGGTCCCCAACTCCCTCACTGTGTCCTCGGATCCAGATGGTGCACTGCCGCCGGAACGGCCGCCCGTTCGGCGAACCGTCCGGCCGCCTCGGCGATCAGCTCCACCGAGTCGTCCGGTTTGAGTGCCGCCGCGCGCAGATGGTCGAACATCAGCCCGTAGCGCCGGACGTCTGTGGGTTCCTCCAGGTAGAGGCCGCTGGACGTGCTGTCGTCGACGTAGACGACGTCCGGGTCGGCCTGCTCCGGGAACCCCATGATCAGGAACGGGCCTTCCATCCCGGGGTGCGCGCCGGCGTGGAACGGCACCACCTGGATGGTCACGTTCGGCTTCTCGGCGACGGCGACCATCCGGTAGAGCTGCTCGGCCATCACCTCGGGGGTGTCGACGACCCGGTGCAGCACGGCCTCGTCGATGACGGCCCAGTACTCCGGCGGCGGCGTGTCCGACAGCAGCTCCTGCCGCGCCATCCGCGCGGCGATGCGGCGGCGGATCTCGGCTTCCTCGGCGTCCGGGCGCAGGGCCCGGATCACGGCGCGGGCGTACCGCTCGGTCTGCAGCAGGCCCGGCACGAGCAGGGCCTGGAACGCGCGCAGCGAGCTCGCGTCGGCTTCGAGCCCGACGAACGTGCCGGTGAAGACCTCGTTGTAGGCGTGCCACCAGCCGCGCTTGCGGGCTTCGCGGGCCAGCTGGACGAGCGCCTCCTGCTCGTCGCCGATGATCCCGTAGAGCGCCAGCATGTCCCGCGCGTCACGCGGGGTGACCCCGACGTGGCCGGTCTCGATCCGGCTGATCTTCGACGCCGAGCACTCGAGCTTCTCACCGACCTCGTCGATGGTGAGGTCCGCGGCCTCGCGGAGCCGGCGCAGCTCGCCGGCGAGCCTCCGGCGGCGAACCGTGGGGCTCTGTCCCCTGGCCATTCGGCACCTCCGGATGTCGACGGCGTCGTAGCCGTTCGCTTGCTCCCAGTATCTAACCAGGACAGTGGAGCATTAACACCGCACCGATTCCCGACCCGTCGCGCGCGTCGAACCTGCAATTTGCAGAATGCTCTTGTATCCTCGCACTCTGCACTGCGACAGGACGCGGTACGGGCCCGGGTCGTTCGGCCCTCAGGCCCGGTCCGGCCTGTTGAGCAGCGTAGACGATGACTTCGCGGTCCGCCGCGTGGTCATTCGGAGAAGGGGTCCGGGGCCGTCCCCCGATCGGTCCCGGCCCCCTTCACCGCCCCGAATGCCCCATTCCGACGATGAATACGCCGACTATTTGTCGCCCGTAAGGGTGATTTCCCGTCCGCGTTCAGAGGACGCGCAGGAGTCCTTCTTGGACGACCGTGGCGATGAGGGTGCCGTCCGCGCCGAAGAACCGGCCGGTGGCCAGACCGCGCGCTCCGGAGGCGGTCGGTGACGCGCTGTCGTAGAGGAACCACTCGTCGGCGCGGAAGGGCCGGTGGAACCAGAGCGCGTGGTCGAGGCTCGCGCCGAGCACCTTGTCGGTGTCCCAGTAGACGCCGTGGCGCGCGAGGACCGAGTCCAGCAGCGTCATGTCGGAGGCGTAGGTCAGCACGCACACGTGCAGCAGCTGGTCGTCGCCCAGCTTGCCGTCGGCGCGCATCCACACCTGGTTGCGGGCGGGCGGCTCGCCGGTCTGGCGGGTGACCCACGGCGGGTCGTTGACGTAGCGCAGGTCGATCGGCCGCGGCCGGCTGTGCGCGCCGATCGCGTAGCCCTCGGCGCGTTCCATCAGCGTCGGCAGCGACTCCGGCGCGGGCACGCCCTCCGGCATCGCCTCGGCGTGGTCGATGCCCGACTCGTCCTTCTGGAAGGACGCCGACAGCGAGAAGATCGCCTTGCCGTGCTGGATCGCCACGACCCGGCGGGTGGTGAACGAGCGGCCGTCCCGGATCCGGTCGACCTCGTAGACGATCGGCACGCTCGGGTCGCCGCCGCGGATGAAGTACGCGTGCAGCGAGTGGACCCGGCGTTCGTCGGGCACCGTGCGCCCGGCCGCGACCAGCGCCTGCCCGGCCACCTGCCCGCCGAACACGCGGACCGGCGAGTGGGCGGGCGAGACGCCGCGGAAGAAGTTCTCCTCGAGCTTCTCGAGGTCGAGCAACGCCACCAAGCGGTCCAGCACCGGCTGGCCGCCACCCGGGATCTCCAGCTCGGTGGCGGCCGCTCTGGCCATTTCAGTCATGGCCAGACCCTATGTGGTCGACGTCCCCGACGTCCCTTACGCGTGGTCGTCTTCACCAAGGCGGTGGACGTGGATCAGGTTGGTCGACCCGACGGTGCCCGGCGGGGAGCCGGCCACGATGACGACCAGGTCGCCCTTCTGGTACTTGCCCATCTCCAGCATCGAGTGGTCGACCTGCTGGATCATCTGGTCCGTGGACTCCACCCGCGGCACGATCTGGGTGGTGGTGCCCCAGGTCATCGAGAGCTGGCTGCGGACGCAGTCCTCGGGCGTGAACGCCAGCAGCGGCAGCCGCGTGTGCAGCCGGGCCAGGCGGCGCACGGTGTCGCCGGACTGCGTGAAGGCGACCAGGGCCTTCGCGTTGAGCCGCTCGCCGATGTCGCGGGCGGCGTAGGAGATCACGCCGCGCTTGGTGCGCGGGACGTGCGTCAGCGGCGGGACGACCGGCGAGTCGGTCTCGACCGCCTCGATGATCCGGCCCATGGTCTGGACGACCTCGATCGCGTACCGGCCGACACTGGTCTCGCCGGACAGCATCAGCGCGTCGGCACCGTCGAGGACGGCGTTCGCGACGTCGGAGGCCTCGGCGCGGGTCGGCCGGGAGTTGTTGATCATCGACTCGAGCATCTGCGTCGCGACGATGACCGGCTTCGCGTTCTCGCGGCAGATCTGGATGGCGCGCTTCTGGACCAGCGGGACCTGCTCCAGCGGCAGCTCGACGCCGAGGTCGCCGCGGGCGACCATCACCGCGTCGAAGGCCAGCACGATGGCCTCGAGGTTGTAGACGGCCTCGGGCTTCTCGATCTTCGCGACGACCGGCAGCCGGCCCTTGCCGACGCGGTCCATCACCTGGTGGACCAGGTCGATGTCGGCGGGCGAGCGGACGAAGGACAGCGCGATGAAGTCGACGCCCAGCTCGAGCGCGAACTCGAGGTCTTCGATGTCCTTCTCGGACATGGCCGGGACGGAGACGTCCATGCCGGGCAGCGAGACGCCCTTGTTGTTGCTGACCGGGCCGCCTTCGGTGACCTCGCAGACCACGTCCTGGCCGTCGACCTCCTTGACCACCAGGCCGACCTTGCCGTCGTCGACCAGCAGGCGGTCACCGGGCTTGGCGTCCTTGGCCAGGCCCTTGTAGGTCGTGGAGACCCGCTCGTGGGTGCCGGCGACGTCCTCGACCGTGATCCGGACGATGTCGCCGTTGTGCCACTCGACCGGCCCGCCGGCGAAGGTGCCGAGGCGGATCTTGGGGCCCTGCAGGTCGGCGAGGATGCCGACCGCCCGGCCGCTCGCGGCGGCGGCGTCCCGGATCAGGTCGTAGACCTGCTTGTGGTCGCCGTGGCTCCCGTGGCTGAAGTTCATTCTGGCCACGTCCATGCCCGCGTCCACGAGTGCCCGCATCTTCTCCGGGGTGGCGGTGGCGGGGCCCAGGGTACAAACGATCTTCGCGCGTCGGCTCACGTTCGCATAGCGTAGACCCTGTCGGCGCGTTCGTCTGTACCGATCCCGAAAAGTTCAGAGAAACGGTTCAGAAACCTTCGGGGTCAGCGGCGCGGCTGCTCACTGGGTCCGACCCGGTCACGGGCCCATTCGTTGAACTCGCGCAGCTGCCGCCACGACTTCCGCACGCGGTCGAGGGCACCCCGCTCGTGCAGGACGTCGTCCGGCTCCCAGGTGCGCACGGCGTACACCGAGCGGTAGCGCAGCAGGTCGAGGCGCGGGTGCTCGGCGTCGAAGCCGCGCGGCTTCGACTTCAGCCGGTCGCCGGCGACCGTCCAGCCGGCGCGCTCGAGCTTCTTGATGATCTTCTGGAGCGCTTCGCCGTGCAGATCCGTGTCGACGGCCTGGCGGAACCGGGCGAGCTGGTCGGACGCGAGGTGGAAGCACCCGCCGCCGACGCGCAGGCCGTCCGGCCCGACCTCGACGTAGTAGGCGCCGCCGCCGCGGCCCTGTTCGAGCACGCCGCCGCAGTGGGTCTTGTAGGGCGTCTTGTCCTTGGCGAACCGGACGTCCCGGTAGGGACGGAACACCTTGGGCTCGCCGAGGCCGTCGCCGAACTCGCCCTTGAGCTCGTCGAGCAGGGCCTCCATCGGCGCCCGGACGTCGGCCTTGTAGACGTCGACGTGGTCGTCCCAGTAGGGCTTGGAGTTGTCCTCGACGAGGCCGTCGAAGAAGTCGACGGCGTACTCGCCGAATCCGCTGAACGTCACGGCGGGAACGATAATCGGGGGGACCGACGGTTTCCCGCCGGTCCCCCCGCTGTCGATCCTGCCGTGGAAGCCCGTTACTTCGCGACGGCCGTGATCAGCTCGCCGTTGGTGGTGTCACCCGAGAGCTCCCAGAACATCGCGCCGCCGAGACCCTGGGTCTTGGCGTAGCTCACCTTGCCCGCGATGGTCGAGGGGGTGTCGTAGCTCCACCAGTTGCTGCCGCACTTGGCGTACGCGGTGCCCGCGACGGTGCCGGTCGCCGGGCAGGACGTCTTCAGCACCTTGTAGTCCTCGATGCCCTGCTCGTACTTGCCGGGCGCCGGGCCGGTCGCGGTGCCGCCCGGGGCGGCCTGGCTGACGCCGGTCCAGCCGCGGCCGTAGAACCCGATGCCCAGCAACAGCTTGCCCGCCGCGACGCCCTTGCTCTTGAGCTTCTGGATCGCCGCGTCGGAGTAGAAGCCGGCGGTCGGGATGCCCGAGTAGCTGTTCAGCGGCGAGTGCGGGGCCGTCGGGCCCTGCGCGGCCCAGGCGCCGAAGTAGTCGTAGGTCATCACGTTGTACCAGTCGACGTACTGCGCGGCGCCGGCGTAGTCGGCCGCGTCGATCTTGCCGCCGCTGGTGCCGTCGGCCGTGATCGCCGCGGTGACGAGCTTCGAGGAGCCGAACTTGGCGCGCAGCGCGGCCATCACGTTCTTGTACGCGGCGGCCCCGCTGGTGTCGCAGGTCAGGCCGCAGGCGTTGGGGTACTCCCAGTCGATGTCGATGCCGTCGAAGACGCCGGCCCAGCGCGGGTCGTTGACCAGGTTGTAGCAGGAGTTCGCGAACGCCGTCGGGTTCTTCGCGGCCTGCGCGAAGCCGCCCGACCAGGTCCAGCCGCCGAACGACCAGATCACCTTCAGGCCGGGGTGCTTGGCCTTGAGCTTCTTGAGCTGGTTGAAGCTGCCGGCGAGGGGCTGGTCCCAGGTGTCGGCGACGCCGTCGACGCTGCCCGCGGCGTCGTAGGTCTTCTGGTAGTCGGCGTAGGCGTCGCCGATCGCGCAGCCGCCGTTGGTGACGTTGCCGAACGCGTAGTTGATGTGCGTCAGCTTGCTCGCCGAGCCCGACGTCTCGATGTTCTTGACGTGGTAGTTGCGGTCGTAGACCCCCCATTCGGTGAAGTAGCCGACCACCTTGCCGACGGAGGCTTCGGTCGCGGCCGTCGCGGTGGCGGTGACGGCGGGGACCGCCGAGCCGGCCGCGACGAGACCCGCGGCGGCCGCCAGGGTCAGCAGCGCAGAGAAGCTCTTCCTGCGGAAACGGGACATGCCTTCTCCCTCGGAGAATTACTGACAACCAATGGGGACAACGTGGTGGAGACCACACTTACCGTAAGTGGACTAGACCACTAGGTCAATGGTTCAGACCAGCTGACCGACGAGAGTAGGTGCGCATTCCTTGACAGGCATATGCCGGTCGGGGCACATTTCCGGGGTGATGCAGACCTTCGACGTCCTCGCCGAGCCCCGCCGGCGCACCATCCTCGACCTGCTCCGGGACGGCGAACGCTCGGTCGGCGAGCTCGTCGAGGAGCTGGCCCTCAGCCAGCCCGCGGTGTCCAAGCACCTGCGGGTCCTGCGCGAAGCGGGGCTCGTGACGGTCCGGGTCGCGGCCCAGCGCCGGTGCTACGCGCTGCGCCCGGAACCGCTCGCCGAGGTGGACGCCTGGCTCGCCCCCTACCGTCGCTTCTGGACGGACCGCCTCGACGCGCTGGAACGGCGTCTCGACGAGACGCCCTAGTCCGCCACCTCGAAGGTGATGCCCTGGTCCGCCGCGCGGCGCTCGCCCCACTCGTAGAGCGCCGTGAGCGCCGGGCGCAGCTCCTCCCCCACCGCCGTCAGGTGGTACTCGACGTGCGGGACGCGGCCGGCGCGCTCCTCGCGGCGGACGATGCCGTCCGCCGCCAGCTCGCGCAGCTGCTGGGTCAGCATCTTCTCGCTCACCCCCGGCATCCGGCGGCGCAGCTCGCCGTAGCGGTGGGCGCCCTCCTTGAGGTGCGCGAGGATCACCGGCTTCCACTTGCCGCCGATCAGGTCGACCGCCAGCTCCGTCGCGCAGTGGTAGCGCTTCATCCCGTTCCCCCTGCGCACCGGAAAGTACGTGGTTGCCCGACCGGGCCGCCCCTGGTTGCCTTGCCGGGTGATCGTGCCAGAAAACCCGCCCGCCACGCCCACGCTCTACGAGTGGGCGGGCGGCCACGAAGCCCTCGTGAAGCTCCTCACGATCTTCTACGGCCACGTCCTCGAAGACCCGCTGCTCGAGCCCGTGTTCCGGCAGATGGACCCGCACCACGCCGAACACGTCGCGGTCTGGCTCGGTGAAGTTTTCGGCGGCCCGGCCGCCTACTCGGCCGACCACGGCGGGCACGCCCACATGATCGGCCGCCACCTCGGGCGCGGCATCACCGAGCCGCAGCGCCGCCGCTGGGTCACGCTGCTGCTCGACGCCGCCGACGAGGCCGGCCTGCCGGGCGACCCGGAGTTCCGCGCCGCGTTCGCCGGCTACCTCGAGTGGGGCAGCCGGCTGGCCGTGATCTTCTCCGCGCCCGGCGCCGAGCCGAACCTGCACGAGCCCGTTCCGCACTGGGACTGGCCGATGCCACCCTGGCAGCCGCCGCCGTCCTAGCCGCATAGTGAAGGGCAGTCAGTCGAAAGGAGGCTGCCCTTGATCCGGGTGGACGGTCGGACCCTGCGGTGTGCGGACGTCGTGACGGCGGCGCGCACCGAGGGACCGCTGGGTATCGACGTCTCGATCGCCGCGCTGCGCGGCGCCGAGCACGCCTGGAAGCTCGCCGAGGAGCTCAGCACGCGGCGGGTGGTCTACGGCCGGACCACCGGCGTCGGGGCCAACAAGGACGACACGGTCGCGAGCTCGAAGGAACACGGGCTGCGCCTGCTGCGCAGCCACGCGGGCGGCAGCGGCGACCCGATGCCGCCCGGCCAGGTCCGCGGGATGATGCTGATCCGGCTCAACCAGCTCCTCGCGGGGCGGTCCGGGATCAGCCCCGAGCTGATCGGCGCGCTGGCCGAGGCCGTCCGCACGGGCGCGCTACCGCTGGTGCACCGGCTCGGCGCGATCGGCACCGGCGACCTGGCGCCGCTGGCCGAGACGGCGCTCGCGCTCACCGGCGAACGCGACTGGCTCACCGGGCACGTCCCGCCGGTACCCGTGGTCGCGGGCGACGCGCTGGCGTTCATGAGCAGCAACGCCGCGACGCTGGCCGAGGCGACGCTGGCCGCGATGCGGCTGGACACCCTGACCCGGGCCAGCCACGCCATCGCCGCGCTGACCTACGTCGCGCTCGACGGCAACCCCGAGGCGTACGCGACGCCGGTGCACGAAGCCCGTCCGCACGCCGGGCAGGTCGCCTGCGCGGCGGAGATGCGGCGGCTGCTCGGCATGCACCAGACGCCGAAACCGGGGCGGCGGATCCAGGACCCGTTCGGGCTGCGGGCGTTCCCGCAGGTCCAGGGCCCGGCACTGGACGCGATCCACTACCTGCGCGACGTGCTGGCCGTCGAGATCAACGCCAGCACCGAGAACCCGATGATCTCGACGGTGCACGGCGACGCCTACCACCACGCGCACTTCCACACGGCGTACGTGTCGACGGCCCTGGACCAGGCCCGCGCGACCGTGCACCAGGTGGCGGAGCTGTCGGTGGCGCGCCTCGGCGACCTCGTCGAGCCGGAGTTCACCGGCCTGCGCCCGTTCCTGGCGGCGGGACCGGCGGGCAGCTCGGGCGTGATGATCCTGGAGTACGTGGCGCACGACGCGCTCACCGAGCTGCGCCAAGCGGCGCTACCGGCGACCCTCGGCACGGCCGTCGTGTCGCGCGGCATCGAGGACCACGCGAGCTTCTCGACCCAGGCGGCCCGCGCGGCGACGGCGGCATGCACGTCGTACCAACAGGTGCTGGCCTGCGAGCTGGTCGCGGCGGTCCGCGCGCTGCGGATGCGGGACGCCGACCTGGTGGACCTCCCGGTCCGCGACGCCTTCGACGTCGCGTCCGAGGTCCTGGACGAGAGCACCGACGACCGCCCGCTGACCGACGACATCGCCCGCGCGATCACGGTCCTGGACACCCTGGCCCGTATCTGAAACGCCGTGAGGGGCACCCTCAGGGACGTGATGTCCCTGAGGGTGCCCCTCACGGCTTGAGACTCAGCCGAAGAAGACTTCGGCCTCTTCGTAGCGCTCGGTCGGGACCGTCTTCAGCTCGGCGGTCGCCTCCGAGAGCTTCACGCGGACGATGTCGGTGCCCTTCAGGGCGACCATGACACCGAAGTCGCCGTCGGCCACCGCGTCGACGGCGTGCAGGCCGAAGCGGGTCGCGAGCACGCGGTCGTACGCGGTCGGCGTGCCGCCGCGCTGGACGTGGCCCAGCACGACCGCGCGGGACTCCTTGCCGGTGCGCTTCGCGATCTCGTCGGCCAGCCAGGTGCCGATACCGCCGAGGCGGACGTGCCCGAAGGCGTCCTTCTCGCCGGTGAGCAGGCTCTCCTCGCCGCCCTCGGGCAGTGCGCCCTCGGCCACGACGATGATCGGCGCGAACTCCTTCTCGAAGCGGCGCTCGACCCAGGAGACGACCTGGTCGACGTTGAAGTGCCGCTCCGGCACCAGGATCACGCTCGCGCCGCCGGCCAGGCCGGAGTGCAGCGCGATCCAGCCGGCGTGCCGGCCCATGACCTCGACGACCAGCGCGCGGTGGTGCGACTCGGCGGTGGTGTGCAGCCGGTCGATCGCCTCGGTCGCGATGGAGACCGCGGTGTCGAAGCCGAACGTGTAGTCGGTGGAGCCCAGGTCGTTGTCGATCGTCTTGGGCACGCCCACGACGCCGACGCCGTCGTCGGTCAGGCGCTTCGCGACGCCGAGGGTGTCCTCGCCGCCGATCGCGATCAGCGCGTCGACGCCCTGCTCGGCGAGGACCTTCTTGATCTGCTCGACGCCGCCCTCGACCTTGTACGGGTTGGTCCGCGACGAGCGCAGGATCGTGCCGCCACGGGTCAGGATGTCCTCGACGTCGTTCAGGCCCAGCGGGCGGCTGTCGCCCGTCAGCGGGCCGTTCCAGCCGTTGCGGAAGCCGACGAAGTCCCAGCCGTGCACCTCGATGCCCTTGCGGACCACCGCGCGGATGACCGCGTTGAGACCCGGGCAGTCGCCGCCGCCGGTCAGCACACCGACACGCATGAGAATCCTCCGTTTGTGTTCGCTGGAGATGACAGTCACATTTCGCCAGGGCCAAGCGTAGCTGGCTTCGTCTGGATCGGTGCAGCCCGTACCACCTGCCGAATCGGTCCGCGCCGTCGTTGTGCTAACTTGGTCACGTGCAGCGCTATTACTGGTTTACGAAGCCGGCCCCGGGTGGGCACGGCGGCGTGAACCTGCGCTGACCTCCACCCCCGAGCCGGATTCTCCTACCGGCTCGGCGAGGGTCCCCCGCGCGGGTCGGTGTCCATCAGGAAGGAACACCCCCGCCATGACGCTCTCCGCAGGCCCGGCCGCCATCGGTGACCTCGACGCCGCGCGCACCACGTCGATCAGTCCGCTCATCTCGCCCGCGATGCTGCGCGAGGATCATCCGGTCGACGCCGCCGTCGCGAAGGTCGTGCAGCACGGACGCGCCGAAACCGTCGACATCCTCGAAGGCCGCGACGACCGGCTGCTCGTCGTCGTCGGCCCGTGCTCGGTGCACGACCCCGAAGCCGCCCTCGACTACGGCCGCCGCCTCGCCGAGAAGGCCGAAGAGCTGCGCGGCGAGCTGCACGTCGTGATGCGCGTGTACTTCGAGAAGCCGCGCACCACGCTGGGCTGGAAGGGCCTGATCAACGACCCGGACCTCGACGGCACCTTCGCCGTCAACAAGGGCCTCCGGATGGCGCGCCGGCTGCTGCTCGACGTCTCCGAGCTGGGCCTGCCGGTCGGTTGTGAGTTCCTCGACCCGATCACGCCGCAGTTCATCGCCGACATCGTCACGTGGGGCTCGATCGGCGCGCGGACCGCGGCCAGCCAGGTGCACCGCCAGCTGTGCAGCGCGCTGTCGATGCCGGTCGGCATCAAGAACTCGACCGAGGGCGACGTCCAGGTCGCGGTCGACGCGACCCGTGCGGCCGCGGCGAGCCACGTGTTCCCCGGCATCAACACCGACGGGCTGGCGGCGCTGCTCACGACGTCAGGCAACCCGGACTGCCACGTGATCCTGCGCGGCCACGCGGGCGGCCCCAACTACGACGCCGAAACGGTCACCGACACCCTGGCCCGGCTGGCGAAGTCGGGCCTGCCGGAGCGCGTGATCATCGACGCGAGCCACGGCAACAGCGGCAAGGACCACGTCCGCCAGGCGGCGGTGGTCCGCGAGCTGGCGGCGCGGATCGGTTCGGGCGAGCGCGGCATCGCCGGCCTGATGATGGAGAGCTTCCTCGCGGGCGGCCGCCAGGAGCTGGACCTGGGCCACCCCGAGCAGCTGACCTACGGCCAGTCGATCACGGACGCCTGCATGTCCTGGGACGACACCGCGCCCCTGCTGGACGAGCTGGCCGAGGCGGTCCGGGCGCGCCGCTGAGAGGTCCCCGGCCTAGGGGTCCCCCGGAATTCACGTTACCGGGAGGCACCGACAGTTTCCGGGCCGTGTGGTGGAGGCGAACAGCGCCAACGGACCGTTCGTGCCGAGGTGGGCGCGAACGGTCCGTTGGCACGACCTTCGAGTCTTCAGCGGCAATGCTTCAGCGGCGGGGGAAGTAGGACTCGATGACGTCCCAGCGGGCCAGGTTGTGCTTGGCGTCCGCGAGGGCGTCGTGCTGGTCGGTCGGGGCCGCCGGGAGCTTCGGCTTGCCGGCGTCCTCCCAGCGCTGACGCAGGTCGCGGGTGAACCGCGGCAGCTGCCGCGGCAGGGCCGGCATCGGGCCCCACAGCTGCGCGAGCGCGACGTGGTCGTAAGCGGCGAACCAGGCCCACAGCTCGATCCCGCCCGGCGGCTTCCCGAAGAACTCCAGCAGGTCGGCGCGGATCTTCTCGCGGCTGCGCCAAGCCGGGTCGGCGGGAGAGGGCAGCTTCGGCAGCACGTTGTCGCGGACCCACGCCCCGGCACGAGCCGGGTCGAAGTCCGTGGAGACCGCGTAGAACTCGCGGCCACGCTCGTCAACGACACCGATCGACACCAGGTCGATCGTCACGCCGTCCTCGATGAACTCGGTGTCGTAGAAAAAACGCACCGGTGAACCCTAGTGGGCTAGCCGACCTTGCTGTCGGGTACCCGGGTCGCGTCCCGCGCGGTGGGCTGCGCCGGCACCTTCGGCTTGGCTCCGGCGGCCTCCGCGGCGAGCAGCTCCTTCGCCTTCGCCGCGTAGATGTCGACGTACTCCTGGCCGGACAGCTCCATCAGCGCGTACATGATCTCGTCGGTGATCGACCGCTCGATGAAGCGGTCGCCCGCGAGCCCCTCGTACCGCGAGAAGTCCAGCGGCTTGCCGAAGCGGACCTCGAGGCGGCGCGGCCACCACATCTTCGAGCCGATGGGGTTGACCTTGTCGGTGCCGATCATCGCCACCGGGACGACGACGCCGCCGGAGTCCAGGGCGATCCGGGCGACGCCGGTCTTGCCCTTGTACAGCCGGCCGTCCGGGGAGCGGGTGCCCTCCGGGTAGATGCCGAGCAGGTGGCCGGCCTTGACCAGCCGGGTCGCGGTGTCGAGCGCGGCCTGGGCCGCGTTGCCGCCCGAGCGGTCGATCGGGAACTGGCCGACGCCGGTGAAGAACCACTTCTTGAGCAGGCCCTTGAAGCCCGGCTCGGTGAAGTACTCGGACTTGGCCGGGAAGGTCACCTTGCGCTTGACCCGCAGCGGCATGAAGAACGAGTCGGCGACCGCGAGGTGGTTGCCCGCGAGGATCGCGCCGCCGGTCTCGGGGATGTTCTCCGCCCCGACGACCTTGGTCGGCCACAGCGTCTTGAGCAGCGGACCGATGAACACCCACTTCATGAGCCAGTACAGCACCGGTGCCTCAGTCCTCCATCGCAGCTCAGCCCCTGTCACCCGCGTCGACCAGACTACGAAGCCGGGTGGCCTCCGCACAACGGCGACCACCCGGATACCCGCCGGGCAGCGATCGATCTCACAGAGAATTACGGGTCCGGGCGGACCCCCACAACGCCCTCGACCCATGAGAGCATGGACGGTCTACACCGCTCACACGGAAGGCGATCGCATGGGCGTGCTCGCCGGCGCGGAACCGTTCGGCCACACCGGTTCGGCCGAGACCGGGTTCCTGCTCTGCCACGGGTTCACCGGTACCCCGGCGAGCATGCGGGCCTGGGGGGACCACCTCGCCGAGGCCGGGTTCACCGTGCGCTGCCCGCTGCTGCCGGGCCACGGCACCCGCTGGCCCGACCTCAACCGCACGACGTGGCAGGACTGGTACGGCGCGATCCGCGAAGCGCTCCTCGAGCTGCTGTCGACGTGCAGGACCGTCTTCGTCGGCGGGCTCTCGATGGGTGGGACGCTCACGCTGCGCCTGGCCGAGGAGTTCGGCGACCGGATCGCCGGGATCGTCCTGGTCAACCCGTCGGTGACGCGGCTGAAGTGGGACACGAAGCTGCTGCCGGTGCTGGGCAAGATCGTGCCTTCGGTGCCGGCGATCGCGAACGACATCAAGAAGCCGGGCGAGACCGAGCTGGCCTACCCGCGGACGCCGGTGCGGGCCGCGGCGAGCCTGGCGAAGCTGTGGGCGCTCGTGCGCGCCGACCTGCCGAAGGTGACGCAGCCGGTGCTGCTGCTGCACTCGGCGGTCGACCACGTCGTCGAGCCGGAGAACTCGCGGCTGGTGCTGGCCGGGATCTCGAGCGCCGACGTCACCGAAGTCGTGCTGGAGAACAGCTATCACGTGGCGACCCAGGACAACGACGCGGAACTGATCTTCACCCGCAGCGTCGAGTTCGCGAAGGCGCACGCCGGGCAAGCGGAGGAGACCGCATGAGCCGAGGGAAGGACGGGCCGGAGGACGTCGACGCGACGTTCGCCGAGATCGTCGCCGACCTGCGGGCCGGCGGGTTCGGGCTCCCCGAGCTGGACACCGCCGACACCGCGGACAACGCCGACAGCGCCGGTGGTGCCGCCGGCAGTGCCGCGGGCCGCGGGGTGGCCGAGGAGAGCGAGCCCCGCAAGGCCCCGGAGCGGCCGGCCGAGCCGAAGCCGCCCGCCGCGGCCGACCCGCCGGACACCGGCTGGCGGTCGGGCGGCACCACGTGGGACAGCACGATGTTCTCCGACGACCCGGCGGAGGACGACGAGCACTTCGTCCCGCCGGACCCGCCGCCGCTGCCGCGGCCGAAGATGGGCGCGTTCCTCATCCTGCTGCTGTTCCTGGCCGGGCTGTTCCTGCTGATCCTGCCCGGCGTGATCGGCGTGGGCCCGACGGTGGCGACGCCGCTGGGCATCCTCGCGCTGGCGACGTCGATCGCGTTGCTGCTGCTCCGCGTCCGGCAGGGCCCGCCGCCGGGCGCCGACCCGAGCACCGGCGCGCAGGTCTGACCGGACGTCGATGACCATCGAATTCACGCCTTCGCGGCGCTCCACCGTCGGCGTGGAGTGGGAGCTGGGCCTGGTGGACCGGCGCAGCGGCGACCTGTCCTCGACCGCCGAGCGGATCCTCGACGCCGTGCGCCCGGACGGCGCGGCCGAGCACCCGAAGATCAAGCAGGAGCTGCTGCTCAACACGATCGAGATCATCACCGGCGTCTGCGAGACGATCGGCGAGATCAAGGCGGACCTCAACGAGTCCCTCGACGTCGTGCACGGCGTCGCCGACCCGCTCGGCGTCGAGATGTTCTCGGCCGGCACGCACCCGTTCTCGAACTGGTACCAGCAGAAGGTCACCGACAAGGCGCGTTACGCCAAGCTGATCGACCGCACCCAGTGGTGGGGCCGGCAGATGCTGATCTACGGCGTCCACATCCACGTCGGGCTCGACCACCGCGAGAAGGTCCTGCCGGTGCTCGACGCGCTGCTCAACTACGCGCCGCACCTGCAGGCGCTGTCGGCGTCGTCGCCGTACTGGGGCGCCGAGGACACCGGGTACGCGTCGAACCGCGCGCTGATCTTCCAGCAGCTGCCGACGGCCGGGCTGCCGTTCCAGTTCCGGAAGTGGGCCGAGCTCGAGAACTACGTCGACGACATGTTCACCACCGGCGTGATCGACAGCTTCTCGGAGATCCGCTGGGACATCCGGCCGTCACCCCAGCTGGGCACGATCGAGATGCGGGTCTGCGACGGGCTGCCGACGCTGGAGGAGGTCGGCGCGATCGCGGCGCTGACCCAGTGCCTGGTCGACGACTTCAGCGAGCGCCTCGACGACGGCGAGATCCTGCCGTCGCTGCCGCCGTGGCACGTCCAGGAGAACAAGTGGCGCGCGGCGCGCTACGGCACCGACGCGATCGTCATCCTGGACGCGGCCGGGCGCGAGCGGCTGGTCACCGACGACGTCGCCGACCTGCTGGACCGGCTGCAGCCGGTGGCGCGGCGGCTGGGCTGCGAGGCCGAGCTGCGCGACGTCGAGACGATCCTGGAGTACGGGCCGAGCTACCAGCGGCAGCGGGCGGTCGCGACGCGGCACAAGGGCAGCCTCAAGGCCGTCGTCGCGTCGCTGGTCGCGGAGATGCGCGACGGGATCCTCAAGGATTGAGCCGGTCCAGCTGGGTCCGGAGCGTGCCGGGACCCAGCGAGGACGCGCCGAGCGCTTCGACGCGGCCGCGCAGCTCGCGGTCGGCCGTCGCGACGAGGACCTTCGCGTCGCGGTGCTGCCCGGCGACCTCGACGATCTTCGTGTCGCCGTCGGTGTCGGCCGGCACGACCTCGACGCCCTTCGCCGGCTGCACCCCACCGGCCTTGCCCTCGACCACCAGGATCACCCGCGGCCACCAGGTCAGCGCGGGATCGCCGGGGTCTTCGAGGCCGGTTTCGGCGAGCCGGGTGAGCTGGTCGCGCAGGCGCTCGGTGGCGCCGTGGCGGTCGCGCCACCAGCCGTCCGGCCGCGAGCCGACGACGTTGGCCGCATCGACGACCAGCACCAGCTCCTGCCCGACCCGCGGTCGCAGCGCCGGCCAGGCCGCCGCGAAGTCGCGGTGCAGCCGGAAACCCGGGACGTCGTCGGGGTCCACCCAGCGCACCTCCGCACTTTCGGGGTTCGCGACCTTGGCGTCGATGTCGCCGGCCAGCGCGAGAACGGTCGTGTAGCTCCAGTCGCCATGGTCCACCACGGAGGCGGAAAGCGCCCGGAACGCGTCGGCGGGGATCGCCGCCTCTTCGAAGGCCTCCCGCGCCGCGGCGCCGACGGCGGTCTCCCCCGCCTCGATCGCCCCGCCGGGCAAGGCCCAGGTGCTGCCGTTGTGCACCCACCAGGCCCGGCGCTGCAGGAGCACCCCACGAGCCGGATCGAAGAGCAGCAACCCGGCGGCTCCGTACCGCCCCCAGTGCAGCCGCCCGCAGGAACACCGGACGAACACACTCGCGGACGGCAGGCTCACCCCACCCACCTTGGCACACTCTCCGACGGAGTCCACGGAACGGACTCAGAGCCGTCCGGGCGACACGATCACTCTTCGGCGGACCGGTCCTTCGGAGCCGCCGGCCGCCGACGGCCTGCGCGACCGCCGATGATCGCGGTCGCCACGATGGCCACCGCGATGACGCCGAGCAGGATGGCACCCACCACGGGACCGGGCACCCACGGCTTGATCAGGAACTGCGACGCCAGTACCCAGCCGGCCAGTTGCACAACGCCCACGACCGGGGTCGTCCACCGGTTCCGCCACCTCTTCGGCAGAAAGAATCCGGCCACCGCCAGCAGTGCGCCGCCCAGCCCGATCCACCAGTCCCCCGGCATGTGTGTCGGGTACCCGGGTTGCGGCCGGGCGACACGGTCAGACCGGGGTTTTGGCCGCCTCCACCGCCAGGGCCGCCGCGCCGACGATCGCCGTGTCGTCGCCCAGGTGGGCTGTGCGGATCCGCGCCAGCGGGCGGTGTCTCGCGCCCGTGATCGCGCCTGCGTAGTGCTCGCGGGCCTCGTCCAGGAACAGCGGGGCCGACTCCGACACTCCGCCGCCGATCACGATGATCTCCGGGTCGAAGACGTCCGCCACCAGCGCCAGGCCCTCGCCCAGCCACTTGGCCAGCTCCGCCATGGCCAGCTGGGCGATCGGGTCGCCGTCGCGGGCCGCGCCCGCGACTCTGCGGCCCGTGACCGAGCCCGGGTCGCCCGCGACCTGCGGGGCCAGCACCGTGGAGCGGCCCGGGTGCCGCGCGAGCAGCTCCACCGCCGTCGCGGCGAGGGCCGTTCCGCTGCAGTAGCGCTCCCAGCAGCCGTACTTGCCGCACGGGCACGCCCGCCCGCCGCGGACCACCGTCAGGTGACCCAGCTCCGGGGCGACGCCGTACGCGCCGCGGTAGAGCTTGCCGTCCAGCAGCAGGCCGGCGCCGATCCCGGTGCCGAGCGCCACCAGCGCCGCTATCTGGGCACCGCGGGCCGCGCCGAACCGGTGCTCGCCCACGATCGCCGAGTTGACGTCGTGCTCCAGCAGCACCGGCAGGCCGACGCGCTTCTCGATCCGGTCGGCGACCGGCGCGCCGCGCCACGCCAGGTGCGGCGCGAACATCACCGACCGGCGGTCGCGCGCGACGAAGCCCGCGACGGCCAGGCCGACCGCCGCCACCTCGTGCCGGTTGCGCAGGTCCTCGATCACGCCCGCGATGGCGTCCTCGAGGGCGCCTTCCTCCGTCGGCGTCGAGACCCGGGCCGTGTCGAGCAGCGAGCCGCGCTCGTCCACCACACCGGCCCGGATGCTCGTCCCGCCGACGTCCACCCCTATCGTCCGCACTCAGCTCTCCCGATCCGGCCGCCACTCGTCCCGTCTGCGGACGGTGATGTGCTGCACCCTCGCCGACGCCGTCGCACCCGCCGGTGGTCGCGGTGCGGGCCGGAACCCGGGCATGTGGACGCCCTCATCCGGCTCCCAGCGATCCGCGAGCACCGCTCGGAGCAACGCCACGAGCTGGGCCAGCTGTTCCAGCAGCCGCGCAGCGAACTCCGGCCGCTCACCCCGCACCACGGCGACGATCGCACACAGCGGGCACCACCCGCACGCCGAGGCCTCGGGTTTCGCCTGGTCAGGGTCGCCGTGCCCGGCCGCGACCACGCCTTCGAGCCACGGCGCGGCCTTCTCGACGACCATCTCGACGAGCAGCCGGAGCTCCTCGGCCAGGCGCACCCCGTCGGTGACCTCTTCTTCGCTCACCCGCGGCCCCGGTTCCCGGCCAGGCTCACGAGCAGGCCGTCGGCGTCGGATTCCGCGCCGGTGATCCGGCACGGCTGCAGCGACTCCGGCAGGGCGATGAGCCTGCGGAAGCCGTCCACGGTGATCGCCAGGTCGTCGTCGACGCGAGCGAGGTCCACTTCGGCGTCCCGCCCCAGCGGGATCGCGACGCGCAGCGTGTAGCCCCCGGGCGCGGGCCGGACCCGCAGCAGCGGGGTGACCGGGGTGCCGTCGCCGGCCAGCGGGTCGCGGTCGCCGTAGAGCTCGTCGGCGATCCCCAGCAGCGCGGGCAGCCCGACCGGTTCGACGGCCCGGTGCTCGACGCGGGCGACCCGCGTGAACCCGGCCGCGGTCAGCTCGGCCAGCACGGTGTCCTGCTGGGTGCGGCGGGTGCGCAGCCACGACGCGGCGCCGCCGCGCCAGATCCCGGGCGCGGGCATCAGCCGGTTGGCGATCAGGCCGTCGACGGCGATGCCGCGCAGCGCGAGCGAGCTGAGCGTGCGTCGCGCTTCGGCGACGACGACCCGTTCAGGCGTCAGGACGAGGCGGACGGTGGTCACCGACGGCTCGGTGAGCAGCGCGCGCAGGCCTTCGAGGTGCGCGCCGAGGCGGCGCACGGAGTCGGTGACCCGGCCGCGGCGGCCGAACACCCTGCTCAGGTAGCCGGAAACGGCTTCGGGCAGCGCCAGCAGCCGCAGCGTCTCGGCCGTCGGGCCGCAGTCGACGACGATGGTGTCCCACGGGCCGTGCTCGGCCAGCCGCCGGACCTCGCTCAGCGCGAGCAGCTCGTCGACGCCCGGGAGCACGGTCAGCTCTTCGGCGTCGAGGGTGTCGAACCCGGCGCCGGACAACGTCGTCTGCAGCTCGGCCCGCAGCTGGTGCCAGGTGGTGTCGACGAGCGTCCGCGAATCGATCTGGACGGCCGAAAGGAGTGCGTCCACTTCGGACGGTTCGGCGCCGAGGGTGTGGCCGAAGGCGTCGCCGAGCGAGTGCGCCGGGTCCGTGGACGCGACGAGGGTCTTCCTGCCGCGGCCGGCCAGCGCGGCGCCGGTGGCCGCGGCCAGCGTGGTCTTCCCGACACCCCCCTTGCCGGTGAACAGCAGGATCCGCACGTGGTTACCCCTCGGCCCGCTTCTTGAGCTCCTTGAGCGCGGTGTCCATGACCATCTTCTCGGCCTTGCGGCGGAGCAACCCGATCATCGGCAGCGCCAGTTCCACCGAAAGCGTGTACGTCACGCGGGTGCGGCCGCCGAGGTCCTCGAGCGCGTACCGGCCGTTCTGCGCCTTCTGCATCTGGCCCTTGACCAGGTGCCAGCTGACGCCGAGGCCGTCGCCGTCCCACTCGTACTCGAGGGTGTAGACGTCCTTGATCGGGCCCGCGTCGAGGGTCAGCTTGACCTGCTTGGCCCGGCCCCCGGCGTCGGTGTCCAGGACCTCGGTCTGCCGGACGGCCTTGGCCCATTCCGGGTAGGCGGGGAAGTCGGCGATCACGGCCATCACCCGGCTGGGCTCGGCGTCGACCTCGATGGACTGTGTGGACTGCTCGGCCATGGACGAAGCGTAGCCGCCGCGGCCGGTCACCAGCGCAGCACGTAGGGCTGCCCGGTCTCCTTGAAGTGACCCACGTTACGGCACTCGGTCAGGCCGACCCGGGCGCGGGCGGCCAGCGGCTGGTGCACGTGCCCGAACACCGACCAGCGCGGCCGCTGTTCCCGGATGAGGTCCAGCAGGGCCGCCGAGCCGAGCTCGCTGCGGCGCGCGACGACGTCGTAGGTCAGCTCGGGCAGCGCCGGCGGGGCGTGCGTGCAGAGCACGTCGACGTCGGTCAGCGCGGCGACGCCGGCCTCGTAGTCCGCGCGATCCCGCAGGTAGGGACGCCAGGCGGCGCCCTTGCGGCGGCGCGGGACGACGCCGTCGGGCAGCAGCGCGCCGCCGACGAACCCGAACCGCAGGCCGCCGATCTCGGCGACCTCGCCGTCCAGCACCCGGATGCCCTCGCCCGCGAACTCGGGCCACAACGCCGGGGTGTCGACGTTGCCGGGGGTGGCGTAGGTCGGCGCGGTCATCGCCGCGAACAGCGTCGCGTACTGCTCGCGGATGGCCTCGTCGACGGCCGCGCCCGGGTCGTCGAGGCTCGCCCAGAGCGTCCGGGAGTAGGCAACGGTTTCGTCACGGGTGCCCTCGCGGCGCAGCCGGGCGAACTCGCCGACCTTCTCGGCGCCGAAGAGGGCGCCCATGATGCCCTTCTCGTGCTCGCGGTAGTCGACGAAGTCGAGCAGGTCACCGAGCACGACCAGCGCGTCGGCCCCGTCCCCGGCCCGCTTCAGCGCGTCCGCGTTGCCGTGCACGTCCGAGACGACGTGTACCCGCACCCCTGGTCCCCTTACTCGTCACCGCGCGGAGGAACTCCGGGCTCGCGCCCGTCCTCCAGGATCTCCTTGAGCCCGAGGGCGATCGCCTTCGCCGCACGGGCCCGCCGGTCGAACTCCCGGCGCAGGTCGCGCGGCGCCAGCGCCCGGGGCGTCCCGGCCGCGTCGGCGGGGGTCGCCCGCAGGAAGTAGTGCAGCAGGGTGCCGTCGAGCACCGGCTCGAGCCAGACCTCCATGGTACCGACGAGCGCTCCACGCACGGTCCAGCGCAGGCCCTTGTCCCCCCGGTCGGTGTAGACCTCGAGGACCAGGTCCGGCCAGTAGCGCGTCCAGGACCTCGGATCGGCGAAGACCGCGGCCACGGTGGCGGGCGGGACGACGAGGAACGTCTCGTCGACGACGTCGAGAGCGGGTGGCGCCTGGTTCACGGAGCGAAGAATGTCACGCCCTCGCCGTGCGACGGCGATCAGCATGGTCTTAAGGTGCTCCTCACGCTAAGTTGACTGGCGGGTAACAGCGGTGTCATCTGCCGCAGCACGCGTTGAACACGGAGGTCCCACGTGCGCGAATACAGCGCTCCCGCCGGCAAGCCGGTGGCCGACGACGAGAACATGGCCGATGTCGTCTGGGCGAACGCGGAGCGGTTCTCCGACGTGGTCAGCTTCCGTCGCCAGGTCGACGGCAGCTGGCTGGACGTCACCGCGAAGGAGTTCGCCGGCGAGGTACTGGCCGTCGCCAAGGGCATGGCCCAGGCCGGGATCGGCCGCGGCGACCGCGTCGCGATCATGTCGAAGACGCGCTACGAGTGGACGCTGATCGACTTCGCGATCTGGGCGGCCGGCGCGGTGACGGTCCCGATCTACGACACGTCGTCCCCCGAACAGGTGTTCTGGATCCTCTCCGACTCGGCCGCGAAGGGTGTGTTCGTCGAGACGAACGGCCACGCCGGCGCCGTCGACGAGATCCGCGACCGGCTCACCGAGCTGAACCACACCTGGCAGATCGAGGGCGACTCCCCCGCCGTCGAGGAGCTGTCCGCGCTCGGCGCGACGCTGTCCGACGACGAGCTGCACGAGCGCCGCCGCGAGGTCGTCGCCGACGAGCTCGCCACGATCGTCTACACCTCGGGCACCACCGGCCGCCCCAAGGGCGTCGAGCTGACCCACCGCAACCTGCTGGCCGAGATCCGGGCCGACATCGAGGCGTTCCCGCAGCTGATGGAGCAGGGCAACTCGCTGCTGGTCTTCCTGCCGCTGGCGCACGTGCTGGCCCGCGCGATCGCCATCACCGCGCTGTCCGCCCGGGTCACCCTCGGGCACACCCCGGACGTCAAGAACCTGGTCCCCGACCTGGGCACCTTCCGGCCGACGTTCGTGGTCGCCGTGCCGCGCGTGTTCGAGAAGGTCTACAACTCGGCCAAGCAGAAGGCCCACGGCGACGGCAAGGGCAAGATCTTCGACGCCGCCGAGGCCGTCGCGGTCGCCTACAGCGAGGCGCAGGACAAGGGCGGCGCCGGGCTCGGCCTGAAGGCCAAGCACCTGGTGTTCGACAAGCTCGTCTACGGCAAGCTGCGCGCGGCTCTCGGCGGCCGCTGCGTGGCGGCGGTGTCGGGCGGGGCCCCGCTCGGTGCGCGGCTGGCGCACTTCTTCCGCGGCATCGGCGTCCCGGTGTTCGAGGGCTACGGCCTGACCGAGACGTCGGCGGCGGCGAACGTCAACACGCAGTCGGCGTTCCGCGTCGGCACGGTCGGCAAGCCGGTCAACGGCACGTCGGTCCGCATCGCCGACGACGGCGAGGTCATGCTCAAGGGCGACGTCGTCTTCCGGGCGTACTACAACAACCCGCAGGCGACGGCCGAGTCGCTCACCGACGGCTGGTTCCACACCGGCGACCTCGGCGAGCTGGACGTCGACGGCTTCCTCAAGATCACCGGCCGCAAGAAGGAGATCATCGTGACGGCGGGCGGCAAGAACGTCGCCCCGTCCGGCCTCGAGGACACCATCAAGGCGGCCCCGCTGGTGAGCCAGGCGATGGTGGTCGGCGACCAGCGCCCGTTCATCGCGGCGCTGGTGACGGTGGACGAGGAGTACTTCCCGTCCTGGAAGTCCCAGCACGGCAAGCCCGCCGGCGCGTCGGTCGCGGACCTGGCCACCGACGCGGACCTCCTCGCGGAGATCCAGACGGCGGTCGACGAGGCCAACAAGACGGTCTCGAAGGCCGAGGCGATCAAGAAGTTCGCCGTGCTGGCCACCGACTTCACCGAACAGGGCGGCGAGATCACGCCGAGCCTGAAGCTGAAGCGCAACGTGGTGACCAAGAACTACGCGACCGACATCGAGGCCCTGTACAAGAAGTAGCCGAATGCCGTGAAGGCCTCCTTACCGGCTCTTATGGCCGGGAAGGAGGCCTTCACGGCTTTACGGGGTGCGCTGCGCCGCGATGTGGTCGCGGTACCAGCGGTAGCTCGCCCTCGGCGTGCGGCGCTGCGTCGCGTAGTCGACGTGGACCAGGCCGAAGCGGTGCTTGTAGCCGTGGGCCCACTCGAAGTTGTCCAGCAGCGACCAGGCGAAGTAGCCGCGCAGGTCGACGCCGGCGTCGAGGGCCTCCTGGGCCGCCGCCAGGTGGTCGCTCAGGAAGCTGATGCGCTCGTAGTCGGCGAAGTCGCTGCGGTCCGGGTAGACGCAGCCGTTCTCGGTGACGTACACCGGCGGCAGGTCCGGGTAGCCGTTGTGCAGCGCGACCAGGGCTTCGGTGAGGCCCTCCGGCTCGACCGGCCAGCCCATGCCGGTGCGCGGGACGTCCGGCAGGCGGGTCGTGTCGACGCCGATGTCGGCGAGGGTCCGCCGCGCCGGGTCCGGCTCGCGCGGGGGCGCGTCGGCGACGTGCTGCCGGTAGTAGTAGTTGACGCCCAGGTAGTCCAGGGGCTGCCCGATCGTGGCCAGGTCGCCGTCGTGGCGGAACGAGAAGTCCGACGCGGCCCCGAACATCGCCTTCAGGCCCGGCGCGTACCGGCCGCCGAACAACGGCTCGGTGAACTGCCGGCGCAGCAACGTGTCCTGCCGCGCCGCGGCCGCGGCGTCGGCCGCCGAGTCCGTGACCGGCACCGCCGGGGACTGGTTGAGCACGACGCCGAACCGGTGCGTGTGCGCGGCCTGCGCCCGCATCGCCTCCACCGCCAGGCCGTGGCCGAGCAGCAGGTGGTGGGCGGCGGCCAGCGCGCCGTGGCCCTCCTTCGCCCCGGGCGCGTGCCGGCCCTCGCCGTACCCCGCGACCGCGCACGGGTACGGCTCGTTCAGCGTCGTCCAGTGGTCGACGAGGTCGCCCAGCTCCTCGTGGACCAGGGCGGCGTAGTCGGCGAACCGGTGGGCCGTGTCCCGCGCCCGCCAGCCGCCTTCGTCCTCCAGGGCCTGGGGAAGGTCCCAGTGGTAGAGCGTCAGGAACGGCTCGATCCCGTGGTCCCGCAGCCCTTCCACCAGCCGCCGGTAGAAGTGCAGGCCGCGCCATTCGACGCGGCCCCGGCCCTCGGGCTGCACCCGCGGCCACGACACGGAGAACCGGTAGGAGTCGACGCCGAGCTCGCCGAGCAGCTCGAGGTCCTGCTCCCAGCGTTCGTAGTGCTCGGCCGCGGGCTCGCCGGTGTCACCACCGGCGATGGC
Organism: Amycolatopsis sp. WQ 127309; assembly: GCF_023023025.1. Taxonomy (NCBI): domain Bacteria; kingdom Bacillati; phylum Actinomycetota; class Actinomycetes; order Pseudonocardiales; family Pseudonocardiaceae; genus Amycolatopsis; species Amycolatopsis sp. WQ 127309. The sequence continues at coordinate 5,368,782 of NZ_CP095481.1, read as the reverse complement.
CCCCGGCACGGCGGCGAAGGTGTCCCAGATGGACGGTCCGCGGCCGTCTTCGGTGGTGGCTCCCTCGATCTGGAACGCCGATGTGGCCACACCCCAGCGAAAGCCGGGCGGGAAACTGGAAGTCACGGATCTCTCCCGGGAGGCTCAGCCCTTGAGCGCGCCCTGCATGATGCCGCCGACGATCTGGCGGCCGAACAGCAGGAACACGAGAAGGACGGGGATGGTGCCGAGGGTCGCGGCGGTGAGCACGAGCGTGTAGTCGGTGGTGTAGCCACTGGCCAGTGTCGACAGTGCCGTTTGGACGGTCGGGTTCTCCGGCACCAGCACCACCAGCGGCCAGAAGAAGTCGTTCCACGCCTGCATGAACGTGAACAGGCCGAGCACCGCCGCGGCCGGGCGGGCCGTGGGCAGCGCGACGTGCCAGAACAGCCGCAGCGAGCCGCAGCCGTCCATCCGGCCGGCCTCCAGCAGCTCCAGCGGCAGCGCCCGCTCGAAGTACTGGCGCATGAAGAACACGCCGAACGCGGTGACCAGGCCCGGCACGATCACCGCCTGCAGCTGCCCGGCCCAGCCGAAGTCGGCCATCATGATGTAGAGCGGCACGACGCCCAGCTCGGTCGGGATCGCCTGGGTGGCGACCACCAGGAGCAGCAGCACGGTCCGGCCGCGGAAGCGCAGCTTGGCGAAGGCGAACCCGGCGAGCGTCGAGAACAGCACCACCGAAAGCGTGATGGTGCCCGAGACGATCACCGAGTTCGCCAGCGCCAGGCCGAAGTTCGTCTCGTCGAAGACCCGGGCGATGTTCTCGAACAGGTGCCCGCCCGGCACCAGCACCGGCGGCACGCTGCCCACCGCGTCCGGCGTCTGCGACGAGACGACGAACGACCAGTAGACCGGGAACGCCGAGCCGGCCAGGATCGCGACCAGCGCGGCGTAGGTCCACGGGCTCGTGACCCGCTGGGTGAACCGCCGCGTCCGGCTCGGCGGCCGGGCCACGGCGGGTGCCGAGGTCGAGGTCAGCACGGTGGACATGTCCGCTCCTCAATCGGTTTGGATGCGCCGGGTCACCAGGTACGCCACACCCGCCACGAGCATCGTGGCGATCGCCAGCAACAGCGCCACCGCGGAGCTGTAGCCGAAGTCGTACTTGCTGAAACCCTGTTCGTAGAGGTAGAGCGCGGCGGTCTGGAACTGCCGGTCGGACCCGCCGGTCGCGGCCGCGGTACCCGGGTTGAACAGCAGCGGCTCGGCGAGCAGCCGCATGTTCCCGGTCGTCGCGATCACCGTGGAGAAGATGATCTGCGGCCGCAGCAGCGGCACCGTGATCCGCCAGAACTGCTGGTGCCCCTTCGCGCCGTCGAGCGTCGCGGCCTCGTACAGGCTCGACGGGATCGCCTGCATCGACGCCAGGAAGATCAGCGCGTGGTAGCCGGTCCAGCGCCAGACGACCATCGACGCGATCGCGGCGTGCGAGCTGGCCGTGCCCGCCTGCCAGTCGACGTGCCCGGCGCCGAACCAGCTCAGCACCCAGTTCACCAGCCCGAAGTCCCGGCCGAACAGCTGCGCGAAGATGATCGTGACCGCCGCCACCGAGGTGATGTTCGGCAGGATCATGCCGGTCCGGAACAGCGTCCGGCCGCGCAGCCTGCGGTTGAGCAGGTGCGCGATGCCGAGCGCGAACAGGATCTGCGGGATCGTGGTCAGCAGCCACAGGCTGACCGTGTTCCCCATCGCGTTCCAGAAGTACGGGTCGTGGAACAGCAGCTCCCGGTAGTTGTCCAGCCCGATGAACTTCGCGCCCTCGGCGTCGAGCAGGTTGCGCTTCTGCAGCGACACGAAAGCCGTGTACAGCAACGGGAACAACCCGAAGACGCCGAAGATCAGGAAGTACGGGCTGATGAAGCCGAACGGCGAGAGCTTGACGTCCCAGTGCGCCCGCCGGTCGGCGAAGCTCAGCTTCGGCACGGAAGCCGTCACTTGAGCTTCGAGACGTCACCGACCAGCTGCTGCCACGCCGCCGCGCCGTCCTGCTTGCCCTGCTCGACGCGCTGCATCGCGTTGCCGAACTCGGTCTGCACGTCGCCGGCCTTCGGGCCCTGGTACTGCGGGTTCAGGTTCTTCGCGGCGTCGGTGAAGAGCTTGCCGACGGGCGCGTTGTCGAAGAACGGGTTGGTGTAGGAAGTGATCTTCGGGTCGGTGTAGAGCGACGGCGTCGAGGGCAGCAGGCCCTGGCTGGTGAACACCTTCGCCTGCTGCTCGGGCGCGGTCAGCCAGGCGGCGAGGTCGGCGGCCTCGGCGGTGTGCTTGCCCTGCTTGGGCACGGTCAGGTACGAGCCGCCCCAGTTGCCGCCGCCGCCGGGCACGCTGGCGACGTCCCACTTGCCGGCGGTGTCCGGCGCCTGGTCCTTGATCTTGGTCATCATCCAGGCCGGGCAGGTCACGGTGGCGAACTGGCCCTGGGTGAAGCCGGTGTTCCAGGTCGGCGTGCTGTAGAGCAGGCCGGCGCTCAGGTTCGCCTTGACGGCGTCGACGACCTGGTCCCAGCCGGCCCGCAGCGCCGGGTTGCTGTCGACGACGAGCTGGTCGCTGGTGTCGTAGTAGCCGGTCGGGGCCTGGCCGAAGATCGCGTTGAGCACGGTCGGGCCGCCGTCCATCCACTTGACGCCGTTCGGCGCCTTGGCCTGGAAGCGCTTGCCGGCGTCGAAGAACGCCTGCCAGGTGGGCCAGAGCGCGGAGACGGCCTCGCGGTCGGCGGGCAGGCCGGCGGCCTGGAGCAGGTCACGGCGGTAGCAGATGGCCAGGCCGCCGACGTCGGTGCCGTAGCCGATCTGCTGCCCGCCCTTGGCGAGCGACGCCGACCACTTCCAGCCGAGCCAGCGGTCCTTGAGCTTGTCGCCGCCGACGGTGTTGAGGTCGACGAACTTGTCCGGCGTCGCCTTGAACTGGGCGACGTAGCCGGTGTCGATGGCTTCGATGTCCGCGGCGCCGCCCCCGGTGGCCAGGTGCGCGGCCAGGTTCTTGTGGTGGTCGGAGTAGGCCGCGGTGCGCTCGGTGATCTCGATGTTCGGGTGCGCCGCCTGGTACTCCTTGATCAGGTCGGTGTAGCCGAAGTTGCCGAAGAGCCCGAGGCTGAGCTTGACCTTGCCGCCGCCGCTCCCGCCGTCGCCGCCGCTGCAGGCGCTCAGGGCGGTGACGGCGGCCAGCACGGCCACCAGGACCATGCGGGTTCTCGTGTTCGGGCGCATGAGATCTCCGTTGTTCTGCTGAAAGCGCGCGGAAACACCGCGACCGCCGGGAACGTGTCTCCGGGGCCGGGCGAGAATGTGGCCTCTATGAGAGCGCTCCCAGCCCTGGGCGTCAAGTAACGAAGAGATAACAGCGCTGCGAATTTTTCGAAGCAGGGGTCGATGTGCTAGTTATGTAACCGGTTACAGCCGAAGGAGCCGCCATGGTCACCGCCCGCGAAATCGCCGAGCTCTGCGGCGTCTCCGTCGCCACCGTTTCCCGGGTCTTCAACCAGCCGGCGTCGGTCAGCGGGCCGACCCGCGAACGCGTCGAGCGGGTCGCCCGCGAGCTGGACTTCTCCCCCAACGAGTCGGCCCGCGCGTTGTCGCGCAAGCAGTCGGCGATGATCGGGCTGGTCTGGGACACCGACCACCGGCGGCCCGGCTGGCGCCACCCGTTCCTGCAGGACCTGTTGCTGGGCTTGAAGTCCGCGCTCAGTTCGCACGGTTACCACCTGCTGATGCTCGCCACTAGCGACGACGCACGCAGCCGCACCCCCGGCGTCTCCCTGGCCGACCCCGTCGCCTACGTCCGGATGACGCGCCGGCACCACCTCGCCGGGCTGGTGCTGATCGACAGCGGTTCGGACGCCGAGGCGTTCACGGCGTTCGCCCGGTCCGGCCTGCCGTGCGTCGCGCTCGACGTCGCGATCTCCGGCCCGAAGGCGACCTACGTGACGTCCGACAACGTCCGCGGCGCGGCGGACGCCGTCCGGCACCTGGCCGGGCTCGGGCACCGCCGGATCGCGACGCTCACGGGCCCGCGCGACAACGCGCCGGCGGCCGAGCGCACCCGGGGCTACCGGGAGGGCCTCGCCGCGGCGGGCCTCGATGCGCGCGACGACTACGTCGTGTCCGGGGACTACTACCGCGAAAGCGGTTTTGTCGGCATGCGCCGGTTGCTGGCCCGCAAGGAACCCCCGACGGCGGTGTTCGCGGCGAGCGACGAGATGGCGGTGGGCGCCCTGCTCGCGGCCCGCGCGACGGGCCTGCGCGTCCCGGACGACCTCGCGGTGGTCGGCTTCGACGACATCGAGGTCGCGTCCCTTGTGGACCCGGCGCTGACGACGGTGGCCCAGGACAAACCGGGTTTCGGCACGGCGGCCGCGGAGGCGCTGCTGAAGATGATCGAGACGGACGCGGCCCCGGAGCCGGTGCTGCTGCCGACCAGGCTGGTGGTCCGCGGCTCCTGCGGCGCTTAGGTCCCCTTTCCTTGGGTCAGGCGGAAACCAGTGACTTGCGGAGCATGCTTTCGCCGGCGGCCACGACCGCCTCCGCCGACTCCCGCGGCGTCCAGCCCAGCACCGAGCGGGCCTTCTCGTGGGAGATCTTCTTGACGAAGCCGAGTTCGGCCGCGGTGGTCCGGAACTCCGCCGAGAACACGGCGCCCGCCCGCACGACGAGGTTCGGGATGGTGCGGGTCGGCACCTTCTTCGCGCTCTCGCCGAAGTTCTCCTTGAGCAGCGCGCCGATCTCCTTCATCGCCATCGAAGGGCTGCTGGCGAGCAGGAACCGCTGTCCCGCGGCGCCGTCGGCCGTCATCGCCAGGATGTGCGCGCTCGCCACGTCGCGGACGTCGACGATCGGGATGTACATGTCCGGGTAGCCGGGGATCTTCCCGTCGAGGAGCCGCTGGACGATGTGGTTGGCGCCGGACACCTCCCGGCCCATCACCGGGCCCATGACGGCGACGGGCAGGACCGTCGTCAGCTCCAGGGCGCCGCCCTCGTCGCGGACGAAGTCCCACGCGGCACGCTCGGCGAGGATCTTGCTCTTGCCGTAGGCGTCGACGCCGGGCCCGTCGAGCACGGACCAGTCGTCCTCGGTGAAGGCGCGATCGAGGTGCGGGTGCCCGAAGCCGACCGCGTGGAACGCCGAGGTGAGCACCACGCGCCGGACCCCGCCGTCCCGGGCGGCGCGCAGGACGCGGAGGGTGCCGTTGCGGGCGGGGACGATGACGTCGTCGTCGTTCGCGACCTTGCCCGGCTGGACCGGCGACGCGACGTGGAGGACGTAGTCGCAGCCGTCGACCGCTTCGGCCCAGCCGCGGTCGTCGGTGAGGTCGGCGGCCACGAAGCTCAGCGCGTCACCGTGCGTCATGCCGGCGTCGGTCAGCACCGCGCGGACGGCCTGCTCCTTCGCGAGCGACCGCACCGTGGTGCGGACCCGGTGCCCCTGCGCCAGGAGCTGGAGGATGCAGTGCCCGGCGATGAAGCCCGAACCGCCGGTGACGAGAACCCGCTGCGTGCTCATGTGTTCATTCCCATCGGAGTGTGTGCCGCCATCTTGATCCAGACCACGACGATCCGCCGGGTGGAGCACCCGTGCCAGTGCTCCGGTCAGCCAGGGGGATGACAGGACCCCCACATCGGGTGACCTCGGCTTATCGTGGGGCCCCGGTTCGTCGCGGACCGCGTCAGCCGGTGATCTTCGCGTCCCAGTCGATGTGGTGCGAGTACAGCCAGTCACGCTCTTCGCCGACGTCCTGACCCGCGCTGGCCGCCACCAGCTTCTCGACGCGCTCGCGCCGCAACCCCTCGTACGCGGCGAACGCCGAGCCCGGGTCTGGCAGGTCACGCAGGCACTTCGCCAGCACGACGCTGTCTTCCAGGGCCATCGACGCGCCCTGGCCCGCGGCCGGGGACGCCGCGTGGGCCGCGTCGCCGACCAGCACCATTTCGGGCGTCGACCAGACGCGCGTCTCGGGGACGTCGTAGGAGTGCCCGCCGAAGACCTCGTCGCCGGTGGCCGCGATGATGTCCGCGCAGGGCAACGGTTCCCCGGCGAACGCCGCGTGCGCGAACGCGCGCCAGCCGGCCGGGGTGACCGCCGCGATCTCGGCGCGGGGCCGCTCCGCGTCCGGGATGCGGGCGAACCAGAACGTCGCTCCGCTCGGGTCGGTCGTGAACCCGAAGGCCGCCTTGCTGCCGCGGACCATCCGGTAGATCCCCGGCGCCGCGGGCAGGCCTTCGGCGCGCGTGTAGCCGTAGACGACGGTCAGCCCGGTGTAGCGCGGCTCGTCGGCGGCCGGGTCGATCAGGCGCCGCACCACCGAGCGCAGGCCGTCGGCGCCGACCAGGACGTCACCCGTTTCGGTGACGCCGCCGGCGAACTCCGCCGTGACGCCGCCCGGGCCGGTCTTGGCGCCGGTCAGCCGCCGGCCGCGCTCGATCGCGATCCCCCGGCGCGCCGCTTCGTCCTGCAGGACGCGGTAGAGCGTCGCGCGGGTGAGCGTGCGCGGGCCGTCGAGGCCCTCGGTGTCGAACTCCCGCCGTCCCACGGTTTCCCCGGTCGGGACGACGAGCTCGACGCCGAACGCGGCGAAGGACGCGTCGATCACCGGGCCGTCGGCTCCGATCGCCCGCAGGGCGTCCATGCCGTTGTGCATGAGCGTCAGGAACGCGCCGATGTCTTCCCCGCCGGAAGCGCAGGCCTCGAACACGACCGGGTCGTGTCCCGCCAGCTTCAGCGCCATCGCCGTGACCGTGCCGGAAATCCCGCCACCCGCGACCAGTACCCGCACCCCGCGCCCCCCGAGAAACTCCGCCGTGAACTCCGCATGCCGCCGTGCACGACGTTACCGTGACGGCGGCACGCGGCGCTCACTCCTTGGCACCGCTGGTGGCGATGTCGCCGTTGAGGCCTCGCGGGAAGAAGCCGCCCGAGGAGACCTTGTCCGGGTTGAGGTAGGCGATGTTGAGCACGCGGTCGGCGGAGCGGCCGAACGCGATGCCGTTGGCGTCGGCGGGGACGAGGTTGGCCTTGCCGTCCTTGAGCACGCCCTCGTCGTCGTCCGCCTTGCCGTCGAGGCTGTCACGGGCGTCGGAGATCTTGTTGGTGACGTCGCCGAGGCCGCGTTCGAACAGCTGCGAGCGCACGATGCCCGCGTGGTACGCCTCGACCGCGAGGATGCCGGCCGCCGCGTCGAGGAACGTCTTGTTGTTCACCAGCGGGGCCGCGCCCTTGTACGCCGAGACGCCGACGTCCTCGAAGAGGTAGGCCGCGAGCAGGAAGTTGTTCTCGCTCGCGAACGGGTCGAACGTCTGGTACTGGTTGATGATCCCGGCGGCCTGCATGGCCGCGGTGAAGCTGTTCTGGAAGTCGATCTCCGGCTGCGCGACGGCGGCCTTGTCGAGCGCCTTGCGCAGGAAGGTGACGTGGGCGACCTCGTCGCCGGCGATCTCCTGCGCGATCTGCTTGGTGTGCTCGCTCTTGAACTGCACCGCGTGCCCGCCGGAGACCTTGCCGAGGTTGCCGACGCCGTTGATGTACTTGTCGTTCAGCCCGTAGCCGTAGACCGCGAACGAGTAGAGGTTCGCTTCCAGGTACTCCAGGTTGAGCGCGAAGTTCAGCACCGCGGCGTCGCTGGCCGCCTCCTTCGCGGCGTCGCCCTGCTCCGGGTACTGCGAAGTCGCGCCGGCCGAGCCGAGGCCCAAGGACAGCGCGGTACCGAGCGCGCCGGCGCCCGCGACGCCGAGCCCCGCCGCTCCCGCAGCCTTCAGAAAGCGGCGGCGGTCGGTCGCGTTCTCCGCGCTGCGCTCGATCAGCTGCTGTGTGTAGCGTTTTCCGAACACCGGGGGACGTCCTCTCGTGACGAGTTCGTCCACCTCACCCACCGGTCATACGTACCCGGACGGCCCCCGGCTCGGTCAAAACGGAAAAAAGTTCTTGCCGGTTTTGTTTGCCCTGGTCAGGAGCGCTGCGCCGCGGCGAGCCGGACGCAGACGGCCAGCGCGCGAACGGCCTCTTCGACGTCGGCGAGCTCCGGGAACGTCGGCGCGACGCGGATGACGGCGTCGGCCGGGTCGTCGCCGTGCGGGTGGGTCGCCCCGGCGGGGGTCAGCGCGACCCCGGCCTCCTTGGCCAGCCGCACGACCTCCTTCGCGGTGCCCTCGGGCACGGTCAGCGACACGAAGTAGCCCCCGGTCGGCTTGGTCCAGGAGACCAGGCCGGAGTCGCCGAGCTCCTCGGTGAGGATGCGGTCGACGGCCTCGAACTTCGGGCCGATGATCTCGGCGTGCTTGCGCATGTGCGCGCGGACGCCGTCCTCGTCCTTGAGGAACAGCGCGTGGCGGAGCTGGTTGACCTTGTCGGAGCCGATGGTGCGCTTGCCGATCAGGCCGGTCCACCAGGCGAGGTTGGCCTCGGACGCGCCGAAGAAGCCGACGCCGCCACCGGCGTAGGTGATCTTCGAGGTCGAGCCGAAGACGAACGGGCGGTCGGCGTGGCCGGCCTCGGCGCTCAGCGCGAGGATGTCGGCGAGGGCCGGCTCGTCGTCGGTCAGGTGGTGCACGGCGTAGGCGTTGTCCCAGAAGATCCGGAAGTCCGGCGCCGCGGTGGTCATCGTGGCCAGCCGGCGCACGACGTCGTCACTGAACGTGACGCCGGTCGGGTTGCTGTACTTCGGCACGCACCAGATGCCCTTGATCCCGGCGTCCTCGGCGACGAGGCGCTCGACGACGTCCATGTCCGGGCCCTCGTCGGTCATCGGGACCGGGATGAGCTCGATGCCGAACCGCTCGGTGAGCGCGAAGTGGCGGTCGTAGCCCGGGACGGGCGCGAGGAACGCGACGCGCGGCTCGTCGGCCCAGCGGCGCTCGGCGCCGGGGACCTTGCTGAGCAGGGCGTGCACGACGGCGTCGTGCATCAGCTCGAGGCTGGAGTTGCCCGCGGCGAGCAGCTGCTCGGCCGGCACCTGCAGGGCGCCGGCGAAGATGCGCCGGAGCTCCGGCAGGCCCTTGAGGCCGCCGTAGTTGCGGACGTCGGTGCCGTCCTCGGCCTTGAAGGAGCCGTCACCGGGGAGGGCGAGCAGCGCGTTCGCGAGGTCGAGCTGCTCGGGAGCCGGCTTGCCACGGGTGATGTCGAGCGAGAGGCCGCGGTCGACGAGGGCCGCGTAGTCGGCGCGGGCCGTGTCGACGTCGACGGAAGCAGAGGTCATGGTGTCAACGCTAAACCCGGCGTCGATACCATTTCGGGGCGGGTCCTGGCTAGGGTGGTCGGTGTGCACCTAGTCGTCCACGCCGACCAGCGCCAGTTCTCGGTCCGCGATTCCGGGTCGAAGCTGAACGGCAGCGGCTGGACCGAGCAGGCGGTGGACAACCGCCTGGCCGCGGAGCCGGCCGGCCTCGCGATAGTGACGGCCCGCTCGGACCTGGTGGAATCATCGGTGACGCTCACGCCCGGTCCGCCGCCGGTGCTGGCCGCGGCCGAGCACGTCGTGGAAGCAGATCTTCCGGTGCCGAGCGGGAAACTCGTGATTTCCGGGCCCGCGGACTACCCGTCGCAGGAAAGGTTCTTTTCGGTGCTGCCGGGGCTGTACCGGGCGCGGGTGTCGTACGTCCCGGCCGGCCCGCCCGCGACGGAGTGGAACGAGCACGAGTTCGGCGAGCACTTCCGGTACGTGGTGGAGATGTGGCCGACATCGACGCCCGCGGAGGTCGAGGTGCTGAGGCAGGGCGCGACCGTCTGGGATGGCTAGTGCCGCGGGTCTGACAATGTGCTTGGTCCAGGTCACTACGGCATGGAGAGCGACCGCGGAGCGGTAGACGATGGCGAGTTCGCAGTAGCGGGTGGGCGCCCGCCGCGGGCACCGGACGGATTGCCGGGTACCGCATCAAGTGCGGGACATCTGATCGCGTGATTTGGTGCCGCGGGTCTGAGGTGGCTGCGGAGTGTCGATGGAGGATTCGGGACTTTGGGCGTCCGGCCCGTCGATGGGGCTTCGGTGGGCGAACCGTTCCGCTCGTCGCAGGCGAGGAGGGATCTTCGGCTCGGGCCGAACACCGGGCATGGGTGCGGGCCCGGAGCCGGTGGCTTCGGGCCTTTCCCTGTTGGTTGGTCAGGCTGCGAATGGCAGTGGTTGGTGGATGTTGTTGCGTCTGGGTCTTCGGCGCTTGTCCAGGAACGCCGGTGGCAGGAACTCCGGTAGGCCGTCGGCGGCTGTGCGGACTTCCCAGCCTGAACGGTGCAGTAGCCGGTGGTGGTGGGCGCACAGCAGGACCAGGTTGGTCAGGTCCGTGGGGCCGCCATCGGCCCAGTGGCGGATGTGGTGGCCCTGGCAGTGCCGTGGCGGGCGGTGGCAGCCGGGGAAGGCGCAGCCTCGGTCGCGTAGGAACAGCGCTCGGCGCAGTCCGGCGGAGATCAGGCGGCGCAGGCGGCCCAGGTTCAGGGGTTCGCTCTTCTCGCCCAGGACCGCCGGGATGAGCATGGCGTCGCAGGCGTGGACCCGGGCTTCGGCCGCGGTCATGGTGCCGGTGTCGCCGAGGGTGGCCTGGCCGACCCCGGACTTCAGGTCCGCCAGCGAGACCGCGACCATCACGTGGGCTCGTTCGCCGGCCTGCGTCGGCAGGTTCGGGGAGTTCAGCGCGAGGTCGACGGCGTCGGAGAAGGCGTCGCCGTAGCGTTCCTGCGGAGACCGGAAGTCCGCGCCCTCGTCACTGCAGCGACGCTCGGCCAGCGAGTCGAGCAAGGCACTGGCCCGGGTGCCGGTCTCCTCGTCGAGGCGACCGTTCAGCTCCCAGATCCCGGATCGCTTACGCCGTAGCGAAAGCTCCCGGGTGGGCAAGGACGGTTCGGTCTCATCGGGTTCGGCACCATCAGGATCGAGGTGGGCCACAATCCGCGCCCCCAACGCGGCGACCTGCTTGTGACCGGCCTCGGAAGCGAAGGAAAGCAGGCTCTGTTCGACGTCATCACGACGCTCGGACGGAACCTGAGCCAGCACCTCGACGACGGCGTCGATCATCGGATTGCTCAACGATCCACCAGCAGCAACAACCCCGGTGGCCGAAGCAACAGCGGACACCGGACTGCCATCAACAGCACGCCCGGCATTAAGAGCCGAAGCCCGTTTCACCACACGATCAGCGGCAGCCTTGGAAACATCGGCAAGATGCTCGAACAGTCGAGCAACAGAACGATACCCAAACAGCTCCATCACACCACGAGACTCGATTTCCACCAGCAGCGAGCCAATCTCAGCCTCAGCAGACCGCACCACACCGAGCAGAGAACTGATGCGATCGGCCAAAGCCACCGCATCAGCGCGCCAAGCGAAGTCACCGTCCACACCGCAAGATTACCGCCAGACGAACACATGTTCATCACACGAACGGATGATCACGGCAGGGGTACCGCTGCGTGGGGAATCGGCGCTGCCGACCACACCGGGAAGCAACCACGAGAAGCGCCGATTTCCCACGCCACGGCGAAGCCGCATCTTGAAAGAGAGGAACCCGGTAGCCCTAAAGCGCAGTCAGCGTCGCCAACTTCCAACGACCGTCCACACGCTTAGCAGTCACAGACAGCTGAGCCACCGAAGAAGACGGCGCACCCCCACCCTGGGTAACCGTCTGCTGGTCCAGGAACAACAGCACCGACGCATCATCGCCACGCAGAGAACGAACCCCGACAGCCCGAACCGTAGTAGTACGAATCAGCTTCCCCGCAGCAGCCCGAGTGCGAGCCGAGGCAAACTGAGCCTGGTACTGACGAACCGCATCACCGACCAGATACTCCGACGCCGCGCGCTCAGTGCGAGCCAGATTCGCGTAGTCGTAAGAAAAAACCGCCTTCACCGCTTCGCTCACATCAGCGGAAACCGAAGCAGTCGCCGCCGTGTCGACCAGAGCCGCGTTGTCGGACGACGACAGCGAAGCCGTCTCGACGCCGAACCAGACCGCGCAGCCCAACGCCACGACCACCACCGCCGCAAGGAAACGGTTCATGAGCCCGCCGCCTGAACACCCGCGATCTTCCAGTCGGCACCGGACCGCGTCACGTCCACCGTCAGACGGCTCATGCGCGCAGCGGCCGAAGAACCACCCGTCGAGACCCGGACGTCCAGCACCGCCAGCAACCGCGCCGAACCCGCGGAGACGTCGATCTCCGTCACCGCCGCCTCCACCAGCGACGCCGTCGACACGGTGCGCGCCGTCGACGCGCGGTCGATCTGCAGCTGCCGGTCGCCGGTCAAGTCCTTGCCGTACTGGCCCGCCGTAGCGGCTATCCAGCGGTCGACGTCCGCGCCCGCGTTGCGGTAGTCGATCGTGTTCAACGTGACCAGTTCCGGCCCCGCCGCCGCCAGCACGGCGTCACGCGCGCGGCCACGCGCCAACGAGTCGTCGGACGCCGCGTGCCACCACGACCAGCCGGCGAAAGCGGCCACCAGCACGGCGACGACGGCCAAGATCTTCACGACACGCCCAGCAGCTTGCCCAGCCCGCCCGCCGACGGCCCGGTCAGCAGGCTCAGCATCCCCGGCAGCTGGGCCTGCGAAGGGGCCGACGCAGTCTGCGAAGGCGCGGCCGGGATCGACGGCGGCTTCCCCGCGTACGGCGCGTTCTGCGACCCGCGCACCCCCGTCGGGCTGCCCGGCGGCTCCGCGCAGTAGGCGTTCATGTTCACCGGTGCCTCGGACGTGTCGTTCGCCGGCCGCTCCTTTGTGCCTTCGTAGCCCTTCGTGCACGAAGCCGGGTCGAAGAAGTTGAACACCACGCCGAGGTGGCCCGTGCCGTCCGGGGACGTCGACGGCGAGAACGCCGAGATGATCGGGTACGCCACCAGCAGCTCCTCGACGGCGTCCTTGCGCGACGACGTGATCTGCGCGGTGGTCAGCAGGTTCGCGAACAGCACGCCCAGGTCGGTGCCGGACGCCGCGAGCACGTCGCTGATCTGCCGGCTCAGCTGCGGGGCCTCGGAGATCACGCGGCGCAGGTCCGGATCGGACGTCTTCAGCTGGCCCGCGATCGTGCGCAGCCCGCTCGCGAAGTCGGTGATGTTCGCGGCCTGACGTTCCTGCGTGGTCAGCACGATCCGCGAGTTCGCCAGCAGCCCTTGGGTCTGCGGGACGTACTGCGCAGCCTCCGCGGTGAGCGAACCCGTGCTGTCCAACAGTTGTTGCAGCTGCGGACCCGCCCCGGCGAACGCGTTGTACGTCTCGTCGACGACCGTGCGCAGCGAGTCCGGGTGGACGCTCGCGACGAGGTCGTCGAGGTGGGTCAGCACGGTGTCGGGCGACGGCGGCAGCGACGTCTTGTCCGGCGTGATCACCGAGCCGTCCTGCAGGTACGGACCGCCGTCGTGCTGGGGAAGCAGGTCGACGAACTGCTCCCCCACCGCCGAGCGGTTCGCGACCTGCGCGTGCGCGTCGGCCGGGATGTCCGGGCCGCCGGAGTCGATGTCGAGCGCGACGTCGACGCCGTGGTCGGTGAGCGTCATCGACGTGACCCGCCCGACCGTGACGCCGCGGTAGGCGACCTCGGAGTTGACGAAGATGCCACCGGAGTCGGTCAGCTGCGCGGTGACGACGTACCCGCGGCTGCCGAAGAGCCGGTCCAGCCCGGCGTACTTGCCGCCCGCGTAGACGACCGAAACGACCGCGATGACGACGAACGCGATCAGCTGGATGCGGGTCTTGCGCGTGATCACTTGCCACCGCCAATCAGGCCCAGGAGGCCGCCCAGCAGCTCGGTGCCGCCGCTCTGCCCGGTCACCGTCCCGAGGTCGGGCAGGGGCAACGGCGGCGGCGCGGCGGTGCCGGTGGACGGCACGCCCCCGATGGTGTTCGGCAGCGCGATCGGCGGCTGTGACGAGTTCGTGAAGTTCTGGATCAGCTTGTCGAGATCCAGGTTCACGGTCGCGTCGACGTTCGCGTAGTCGCCCTTGACGACGTTGCCCGCGTAGTCCGGCAGCGGGTAGGTGAGCAGGATCTGCAACGCGTTCGGCAGGTCCTGACCGGCTTCGCCGAGTTTGGTCAACGTCGGCTGCAGCGTCCTGAGGTTCGCGACCAGCTGGTCACGGCTCTTCGTCACGGTGTCGGTCGCGACGCCCGACAGCGTGGTGAGCGCGTTCAGCATCCCGACGAGCTGGTCCCGCTGGTCGGTGACGATCTTCAAGCCCGGCGCCAGGTTGTCGAGCGCGTTCGACAGGTTCTGCGTCTGGCCGGTGAGCGTCGCCGACAGCTTGCCGAGGCCGTCGATCGCCCGCAGGATCTCGGTTTTGTGCCCATCGAGCTGCGTCGCCAGTTCGTCCACCCGCGACAGCAGCGCGCGGATCTCCGGCTCGTTGCCCGACAGCGCGTCGTTCAGCTCGTGGCTGATCTTCTGGATCTGCTCGACGCCGCCGCCGTTGAGCAGCAGGGACAGCGCGCCGAGCACCTCCTCGACCTCGGGGTTGCGGTTGGTGCGCCCGAGCGGGATCTGCGCGCCGTCACCCAGCTTCCCGGTGGCCGGCTCCGCGGCCGGCACGCTCAGCTCGACGAACTTCTCGCCCAGGAGTGAAGACTGCTTCAGCTCGGCGTGCGAGTTGGCGGGCAGCGCGACGTCGCCGTTGACGGTCATCGAGACGAGCGCGGACCGCGTGTCCGGCGTCAAAGTGACTTTGTCGACCCGGCCGACCGCGACGTCGTTGACCTTGACGCTCGACTGCGGCACGAGGTCCAGGACGTCGGTGAACAGCGCGGTGACCTGGTAGGGGTGGTCGCCGACGTCGGCGCCGCCCGGCAGCGGCGTGCCGTAGAGGCCGTTGAACCCGCCGTCGCTGCAGGCCGCCAGCACGAGCACCCCGGCGAGCACGCCCGCGAGCCGCTTCACTTGGCACCGCCGGAAAGCTGTTGCATCACGTCGACGAGCGGGAGTGGCAACGGTGGCAGTTCGCCGTTCTGCAGGGAGTTCAGCACCTGCGGGATGGTCGGGAGCTTCAGCGCGCCGTCCAGGATCGGCGCGAGCTGCTTGCAGATGCTGCCCAGGGTGTCCGGGATCGGCTTGGGCGTGCCCGCGCTGATCAGCCGGCACACGGTGAGGATCGGCGGGTTGGTCAGCTCGTTGAGGTTGTCGCGCACGGCGATGGTGCCCGACGCGGCGTCGTAGGAGTTGATGAAGTTGGTGGCACCGGTCGGCGCGATGTCGAGCACCTCGGCCAGCGAGGCCCGCTGGTCGACGAGCACCTTCGACAGCGACGCCAGCTTGTCCACATTGGACTCCAGCGCCGTCTTGTTGTCGTTGACGAACTGCTGGACGTCGCCGAGCGCGCCGCCGAGCGACTGCAGCGCGGCGCCGACGTCGGCGGAGTCGTCGGCGAGGAACCGGCTGACGTCGGCGACGCGGCCGTAGAACTCGTTGAGCTGCTGGTCGCTCTGGGCCAGCGCGCCGGTGAAGGAGTTCAGGTTCTGCACGGTCGAGAACAGGTCGTCCTTCGAGCCGTCGAGGGTCTTGGCGAGATCGGCGAGCTGCCCGACCGTCGAGTTCAGCGAGGCGCCGTTGCCGCGCAAGGCGTCCGCGGCGGTGTCCAGGACGCCCGACAGCGCGCCGTCCTTGTTGGCGCCGTTCGGGCCGAGCGCCGTCGACAGCTTGTCCAGGCTCGAGTACATGTCGTCCAGCTCGACCGGCGTGGCGGTCCGATCGCGCGGCAGCACCGTGCCCGTGGCCAGCACCGGGCCGCTGTCGTAGGCCGGGGTGAGCTGGACGTAGCGGTCGCTGACCAGGCTCGGCGCGACGACGACCGCGCCGACGTCGGCCGGCAGCTGCACCTCGTCGACCTGCATGTCGACGCGCACCGCGTCACCCTGCGGCGTGACGTCGGTGACCCGCCCGACCGGCACGCCGAGCACCCGCACCGACGAACCCGCGTAGAGCCCGACGGTCTTGCCGAAGTACGCCGACAGCTTCGTGCCGCTGGATTCGCGGAACACCAGCCACAGCCCGGCGGTGAGGACGAGCGCGACGACGCAGGCGAAGGCCACCCACGTCGCGAGGCTGCGGCCGCGATAGGTCCGGATCGTCATCGGCGGCCCACCCCCTGGTTCGGCGCCGCGATCGGCGGGGTGCAGCCCTCGGGGTTGATGGACAGGCCGCCCACGGTGATCGTCGGCGGGAGCAGCCCGCAGAGGTAACCCTCGAACCAGCGGCCGTTGCCGGTCGCGTTCGCGCCGACGCGGGCGAACGGCGCCATCAGCTGCAGGCTCTTGTCGAGGTTGCCCTGGTTGCGCTGCAGGATGTCGGTCACCTTCCCGAGCTTGTCCAGCGTCGGCTTCAGCTGCGTGCGGTTGTCCGCGACGAGCCCGGACAGCTGCTGCGAGAGCTGCTGGGTGCCGGTGAGCAGCGCGTGGATCGCGGTTTTGCGGTTCTGCAGCTCGGTGAGCAGCAGGTTGCCGTCGCTGATCACGCGTTGCAGCTGGGCGTTGCGGTCGGACAGCGTCTTCGAGACCTGGCTGGTGTTGGCCAGCAGCGTGTGCAGGTCCGCGTCACGCGAAGAGACCGTCTTGGCCAGCGACGACAAGCCGTTCAGCGTGTCCTTCAGGTACTGCGGGCTGTCCTTGAGGCTGTCGGACAACGCGTTGAAGCTGTCCGCCAGCTGTTTCGTGTCGATGTCGCCGACCGTGGTGGACAGCTGGTCGAAGGCGTCCTGCAGCTGGAACGGCGTGCGGGTGCGGGCCTGCGGGATGGTCGCGTCCGGCTCCTGGGCGCCGTCGCCCTTGGTGTCGAGCGCGAGGTACTTCTCGCCCAGCAGCGTCTTGATCTCGATGGACGCGGTCGTCGCGTCGCCGACGCGGACGCCCTTGACGCGGAACCGGACGAGCACCTGCTTGCCCTTGAGCGTCACGGAAGACACCGTGCCGACCTTGACGCCGGCGATCTCGACCTCGTTGTCCGGCGCCAGGCCGGCGGACTCGCCGAAGTACGCCGAGTACGTCGTGCCGTTGCCGAAGAACGGGAGCTGGTCGGAGAAGTACGTCGTGGCCGTGACGAGCACGATGAGCACGAGCGTCACCGCGCCGACCGCGGCCTGGTTGCGATCCTTCAGCCGTCTCACGGACCACACCTCTCCGCGCGTTGCGTGCCCGGGATGGGGATGATCGGCAGGGTGATGTCGAGCGAGGAGATGCCGATGGTGCCGTTGATCCCGCACAGGTAGTAGTTGAACCAGCTGCCGTAGCTCAGGGTCCGGGTGAACTTCTGCAGGTTGCCCGGCAGCACTTCCAGCAGGTGGTTGAGCAGCTCGCCCGAGTCGCCGAGGTTCTGCGACAGCGTGCCGAGCTGCGCGACGTCGTCCTTGAGCGCCGGGCGCGCGTCGGCCAGCAGGCCGGTGGTCGAGACGGCGAGGTCGCCGAGCGCGGTGACCGCGTCGCCGATCGGCTTGCGCTGCTCGGCCAGGCCGCTGACCAGCTTCTGGGTCTGCTCGATGAGGTCGCCGAGCTGCGGGCCGTGGGCGTTGACGGTGCCGAGCACGCTGTTGAGGTTGGCGATCACCTGCCCGATCACCTGGTCCTTGCTCGCGATCGCGGTGGTGAGCGACGCGGTGTGCTGCAGCAGGCTGGTGATCGTGCCGCCCTCGCCCTGGAAGACGCTGATGATCTCGGCCGACAGCTGGTTGACGTCGTGGGGGCTCAGGGCCTTGAACAGCGGCTTGAACCCGTTGAACAGCACCGTGAGGTTCAACGCGGGTTTGGTGCGCTCGGGCGGGATCGTGCCGCCGTCCGGCAGGGCCTTGTCCCCCGGGACGTCGGTGCCGAGCGCGAGGTAGCGCTGGCCGACCAGGTTCCGGTACTTGATGGTCGCGGTCACCGACTCCGGCAGCCGGTAGGTGTGCTCGACGTCGAACCGCACCTCGGCGAGGTTCCGCTCCCCGACGGCGACGTCGATCGTGTCGACCTGGCCGACCTTGACCCCGGCGATGCGGACGTCGTCGCCCTCCTTGAGGCCGGACGCGTCGGTGAACTTCGCCAGGTACCCCGAGGTGACGCCGAAGTTGGTGTTCGCGATCGTGGCCGCGAGGACGCCGGTGAACAGGACCGTGACGACGGCGAACACCAGCAGCTTCACCAGTGACGGGACGAAACTCCTCACTTGAGCTCCACCTCCGCTCCGCGGTAGAGCGGCCCGACCAGTAACCCCGCCCAGCCGGGCACCTGGTCCGGCGTGGCGCCGAGCGCGGGTGACGCGAGCAGGGCGATCAGCTCCGACTCGTCGGCCGAGCCGACGATGCTGCCGGACCCGCCGACCGCGCCGCCGCCGGCCGTGACCGGGCCGGGCAGGCTGCCGTCGGGCGACTTCGGCGGCGCGGGCTTGCTGGAGCCGTCCTCGATCGCGCCGTCCGGCGGGTACTGCGGCCAGTGCCCCGGTTTCGGCACCTGCGGGTAGCAGCGGGGGCCGCGCTTGTCGTCGTACTTCGGTTCGTCGACGCCCGGCAGGTACTTGCCGCGGCTGGCGCTGAACTCGATGGTGACGCGGCTGACCTCGGGGTGCGCGGTGCCCTTGCCGAACGCCAGCTCCGCGGGACCGACCTCACCGGCCAGCTGGTCGAACAGGCACGGGTACTCCGGCGCGTACTTGGCCAGCACGTCCAGCGTCGGCTGGACGGCGGTGGTGAGCCGGATCAGGTTGTCCTTGTTGACCACCAGGAAGTTCGTGAGGTCGACGGAGGCCGCGGTGACGGTCGCGTAGAGGTCGCTCAGCTGCGTGCGCTTCTCGACGATCGTGCGGCTCGTGGTCGTGAGGTCCGACAGCGCCTGCAGCAGGTCCGGCGCGGCCTTGTCGTAGGTGGCCGAGACGTTCGCGAGGCCGGTGATGTCGGCCTTGATGTCGGGCAGCGACGGGTTGAGCTTGCCGAGGTAGTCCGACAGCTGCGAGAGGGTCTGGCCGAGCTGCTTGCCGCGGCCGTCGAGCGCGGTCGCCACGGCGGTGAGCGTGCTCGACAGCTTCTCCGGCTGGACGGCCTGCAGCAGCGGCATCACGTCGTCGAGGACCTTCTGCAGCTCGATCGCGCTGCTGCTGCGGTCCTGCGGGATGACGTCGCCGGCTTTGATCGGCCCGGCGGAGCTGTCGGGCAGCTGCAGGGCGACGTACCGCTCGCCGAACAGCGTCTTCGGCAGCAGCCGTGCGGAGACGTTCTTCGGGATGACCGACGTCTTGTCCGGATCGAGAGCCAGCTCCAGCTCGGCGTGGTCGCCCTTCGCGAGCACCGACCGGACCTCCCCGACGACGACGCCGCGGACCTTGACGTCGCCGCCCGTGCGCAGCTGGCTGCCGACGTGGTCCGTCTCGAGCTTCACCAGCGTCACGGCCGTGAACGCCTTGTTGTAGACGGCCAGGGTGAAGGCGATGAACAAGGCGGCCACGAGCAGGAAGGCGAGCCCCAGCACCTGGTACCGGAGCCGCTGCCAGAGTGCCTTCCTCATCCGGAGATCCTCACCGTGGTGTTGGCGCCCCAGATCGCGAGGGACAGGAAGAAGTCCAGGACCGAGATCAGCACGATCGACGTCCGCACCGCGCGGCCCACGGCCACGCCGACGCCGGCCGGGCCGCCGCTCGCGGTGTAGCCGTAGTAACAGTGGGACAGGATCACGAGCACGCTGAACACGATCACCTTGCCGAACGACCAGAGCACGTCGCCGGGTGGCAAGAAGAGCGTGAAGTAGTGGTCGTAGGTGCCCGCGGATTGGCCGTAGAGCCAGATGGTGATCTGCCGGGACGCGAGGTAGCTCGACAGCAGGCCGACCGCGTAGAGCGGGATCACCGCGGCGACGCCGGCGAGGACGCGGGTCGTCACCAGGTACGGCATGCTCGGCACGGCCATGACCTCGAGCGCGTCGATCTCCTCGGAGATCCGCATCGCGCCGAGCTGCGCGGTGAAGCCGCAGCCGACCGTGGCCGACAGGGCGAGCCCGGCCGAGAGCGGCGCGACCTCGCGGGTGTTGAAGTAGGCGGAGATGAACCCGGTGAGCGCGGCCGTGCCGAGCTGGTTGAGCGCGGAGTAGCCCTGGAGGCCGACGATCAGGCCGGTGAACAACGTCATCCCGATCATCACGCCGAGCGTGCCGCCGATGACCGCGAGGCCGCCGGTGCCGAAGCAGACTTCGGTGAGCAGCCGCAGCGTTTCCCGGCTGTAGCGGCGGATCGTGCGCGGCGACCAGGCGAGCGCCTTCGCGGCGAACGAGAGCAGCTGGCCGAGGCCTTCGAGACTCTGGCCCGGACGCGCGAGGTACTCGAGCGTCCGGTCCTGGTCGGCGCGGTCGATCGGCTCGGCCGTCATCACATGGCCTTCGGCGGGACGATCCGCAGGTAGATCGCGGTGAGCACGACGTTGATGAGGAACAGCAGCAGGAACGTGACGACGACGGCCTGGTTGACGGCGTCGCCGACGCCCTTCGGCCCGGGCGGCGGGTTCAGCCCGCGGAACGCCGCGACGACGCCGGCCACGAAGCCGTACAGCAGCGCCTTGATCTCGCTGATCCAGAGGTCCGGGACCTGGGCGAGCGCGTTGAAGCTGGCCAGGTACGCGCCGGGCGTGCCGCCCTGCAGGACGACGTTGAAGAAGTACCCGCCGAGCACACCGACGACGCTGACCAAGCCGTTGAGCAGCACCGAAACCACCATGGCGGCCAGCACCCGCGGCACGATCAGGCGCTGGATCGGGTTGACGCCCAGCACCTCCATGGCGTCGATCTCTTCGCGGATCTTGCGCGCGCCGATGTCCGCGCACACCGCGCTGCCGCCGGCGCCGGCCACGAGCAACGCCGTGATCAGCGGGCTGGCCTGCTGCACGATGGCCAGCGCGCTGGCCGCGCCGGTGAAGGACTGGGCGCCGATCTGGGCGGTCAGCGAGCCGAGCTGCAGCGCGATCACCGCGCCGAACGGGATGGCCACCAAAGCCGTCGGCAGGATGGTGACGCTGGCGAAGAACCAGCACTGCTGGATCCACTCGCGGGTCTGGAAGGGGCGCTTGAAGATCGCGCGCAGGACCTCCCAGGAGAGCGTCGCGAGGCGGCCGACCTGCGTCAGCGCCGCGGTTCCCGGGAGCGTGCC
The DNA here is from genome assembly GCF_023023025.1 of Amycolatopsis sp. WQ 127309. Classification (NCBI taxonomy): domain Bacteria; kingdom Bacillati; phylum Actinomycetota; class Actinomycetes; order Pseudonocardiales; family Pseudonocardiaceae; genus Amycolatopsis; species Amycolatopsis sp. WQ 127309. The sequence goes on along the minus strand of NZ_CP095481.1, from coordinate 5,347,697 downwards.
AGTGCTGTCGCTCACCACACCTCCCCGAAGTAGTCGCTCACCCCCGAGTGTTCTCCATACCCGGTGTCCGCTTTTCGTTAGCGGTGTTAACCAACGTCACGTCGTCTAGAAGTTGAGCGCGTGGGACGCCGTCGCCCCGCCGTCGGCCACGAACTCCGAACCCGTGCAGTACGAACTCTCTTCGCTGGCCAGGAACAGCACCAGCTTCGCGATGTCTTCGGGCTGCCCGACCCGGCCGAGGGCCACCTTCTTGCCGACGTAGGACATGTCGACCTTCTGGCCGCCGGCCGCGGTCGAAACCATCTGCGTGTCGATCGCGCCGGGGTGCACCGAGTTGACCCGGATGTGCTTCTTGCCGAGTTCCATCGCCGCGACCTTGGTCATCCCGCGGATCGCGAACTTGCTCGCGGTGTAGGCGATGAGGTACGGCATCCCGGCCAGTCCCTCCACAGAGGACACGTTGACGATGGAGCCACCGCCGGCGGCGGTCATGGGTTCAACGACCGAGCGCATCCCGAGAAACGCCCCGATCTGGTTCACCCGGATGACGCGCTCGTAATCGGCCAGCGTCGTCTTGCCCAGTTCCGAGAAATGGAGGATGCCCGCGTTGTTGACCAGCACGTTCAGCGCGCCGAACTCCGTGGTCGCCCGCTCGATCGCCGCGGCCCAGTCGTCCTCGCTGCCGACGTCGAGGTGCTGGTAGACGGCGGCGTCACCGAGATCGGCGGCGAGTTGCTTGCCCTCGTCGTCCAGGATGTCGGCGATCACGACCTTCGCGCCTTCGGCCACGAACGCGCGTGCGGCGGCCTCGCCCTGTCCGCGCGCGGCACCGGTGATGAGGGCGATCTTCCCGTCGAGCCTCACGATTCCTCCAGGATTTCGGTGGCGGCGAACATCCGGCCGGGGTCGCGGCCGGCGAAGTGGTCGCTGACCGTCGTCTCCAGCTCGTCGAGGGACCAGCGCCGCTCGATCCGCGGCGCTTCGACCAGCGCGACCGAGCCGCCGTGCACGACGAACACCTGGCCGTTGACGTGCTCGGCGGCGGGTGAGGCGAGGTAGGCGACGAACGGGGCGACGTGCTCGACCGAGAGCGGGTCGGCGCCTTCGGCAGGGGCGGCGCCGAACACGCCCTCGGTCATCGCCGTCCGGGCGCGCGGGCAGATCGCGTTGGCGCGGACGCCGTACTTGGCCAGGCCGCGGGCGGCCGACATGGTGAGCGCGGTGATGCCGGCCTTGGCCGCGGCGTAGTTGGGCTGGCCGGGCGAACCGATCAGGAAGGCCTCGGACGCGGTGTTCACCAGCCGCCCGTACACCGGCTTTCCGTCCTCTTTGGACTTGTCGCGCCAGTGCTTCGCGGCGTTGCGGGACAACAGGAAGTGCCCGCGCAGGTGGACGCGCAGCACGGTGTCCCAGTCGTCGTCGGACATCGAGAAGAGCATCTTGTCGCGCAGCACACCGGCGTTGTTCACGACGATGTCGAGCCCGCCGAGGTCGAGCGCGGCCGCCACGAGCGTGTCCGCCGTGGCGCGCTCGCCGACGTCACCGGCGACCGCGACGGCCTGGCCACCGGCGGCTTCGATCTCTTCGACGACGTCCTTCGGCGCACCGATGTCGTTGACGACGACCGTGGCGCCCCGCGCGGCCAAGGCGAGCGCTTCGGCCCGTCCCAGCCCGGCGGCGGCACCCGTGACGATCGCGGTCCGGCCGGTCAGGCTCACGCGAGGCCTCCTCATCGAGTCCTGGTTGACGGGCCTACACTAGAATCTGTTCTCGTTTTGGGCAAGCTTTTCAGTAAACACCGCTAACTGACGATGAACAGGGCGTTCTTCGGGCAGCCCCGCACCGCACCGGAGACCCGTTCCGCCTGGTCGCCGGGCACCGGACCCGGCTGGATGACCAGTTCTTCGTCGTCGTCGAGGTCGAAGATGTCCGGTGCGAACCCCAAGCACACCGCGTTCGCCTCGCAGAGCGAACGATCGACGCCGATCTCCATGCTTCCTCCGCCGCGTCAGTCCTGGTACAACTAGAACAGGTTCTACTATAACGCCGGATCGAGGTGACGGGTGCGGATCGACTACACGCCGGAGCAGCGCGCACTGGCCGCGGAGCTGCGGGAGTACTTCGCCGAGCTGATGACGCCGGAGCGTCGTGCCGGCCTCCGCGCGGGCAGCGGCGAGTACGGCGACGGCCTGGTCTACAAGGACGTCGTCCGGCAGCTGGGCAAGGACGGCTGGCTCGCGCTCGGCTGGCCGCCGGAGTACGGCGGTCAAGGCCGGCCGATGCTCGACCAGCTCATCTTCACCGACGAGGCGGCGGTCGCCGGGGTGCCGGTCCCGTTCCTGACGGTGAACACCGTCGGGCCGACCATCATGCGCTACGGCACCGACGAGCAGAAGGCGTTCTACCTGCCGAAGATCGCCGCCGGCGAGCTGCACTTCTCGATCGGCTACTCCGAGCCGGAGGCCGGCACCGACCTCGCGTCGCTGCGGACACGCGCGGTGCGCGACGGCGACGAGTACGTCGTCACCGGCCAGAAGATGTGGACGAGCCTGATCGAGCACGCCGACTACGTCTGGCTCGCCGTCCGGACCGACCCGGAGGCGAAGAAGCACCGCGGCCTGTCGATCCTGATCGTGCCGACGACGGCGCCCGGGTTCTCCTGGACCAAGGTCCACACGGTGGCGGGCGCGGGCACCAGCGCGACCTACTACGACGGCGTGCGCGTGCCGGTGTCGGCGCGCGTGGCCGAGGAGAACGCGGGCTGGCCGCTGATCACCAACCAGCTCAACCACGAGCGCGTCGCGCTGACGTCGTCCGCACCGGTCCGCAAGGCCCTGGCCGACGTCCTGGCGTGGGCGAAGGAGACCGGCGCCATCGACCAGGAGTGGGTGCGGCTGCACCTCGCGCGGGTGCACGCCGGCGCGGAATACCTGAAGCTGCGGAACTGGCGGATCGCCTGGGCGGCCGCGGCGAGCGAGCTGGGGCCGGCCGACGCGTCGGCGACCAAGGTGTACGGCACGGAGTTCGCGATCGAGGCGTACCGGCTGCTGATGGAGGTGCTCGGCGCGGCGGCCGTCGTCCGCGACGGCTCGCCGGGCGCGCTGCTGGCCGGGCGGATCGAACGGCAGCACCGCTCGGCGCTGATCCTCACCTTCGGCGGCGGCACCAACGAGATCCAGCGGGACATGATCGCCGCGACCGCCCTCGGCCTGCCCGTCACGCGCTAGGAGCACCCATGGACTTCACTCCCTCCGAGGCGTCGGCCGACCTCGCCGCGCTGGCCCGGCGGATCCTGGAAGACAAGCTCACCCACGACCCGCACGGCACCGGCGGCTTCGACGCTCCACTGTGGACGGCACTGGGCCAGGCGGGTGTGCTCGACGCGGCGCTGCCGTCGTCGCTCGGCGGCGGCGGGTTCGGGCTGCTGGAGCAGTGCGCGGTGCTGACCGAGATCGGCCGCGCGGTGGCCGCGGTCCCCTACCTGACGTCGATCACGATGGCGGCGGCGGCGCTGGCGGAGTTCGGCACGCCGGAGCTGGTGGACCGCTGGGTGCTGCCAGTGCTGCGCGGCGAGCGCGTGCTCACGGTGGCGCTGCCGGACCCGGGCGCGCCGTGCGGCTTCCGGGTGACCGGCGGCCGCCTGACCGGCACCCGGTCCGCGGTGCCGTTCGGCGCGTTCGCCCACGGCTTCCTGGTGGCGGCGCCCGACGAGGTGTTCCTGGTCGACGCGGCGGCCCCGGGGGTCACCGTGCGACCGCAGCAGACGGTCGACCACGCGGACGCGGCGTTGCTGGAACTGTCCGACGTGGCCGGGATTTCCCTCGGTCCGATCGGCGAGTGGCTGCGCCTGCGCGGCACGGCCGGGGTGTGCGCGCAGCAGCTGGGCGTCGTCGAACGGGCGCTGGAGCTGACGGCGGCCTACGCGGCCGAGCGGAAGCAGTTCGACCACGTGATCGGCGGCTTCCAGGCGGTCCGCCAGCGGCTCGCGGACGCGTACGTGGACGTCGAGGCGGTGCGGCTGACGTCGCTGCAGGCGGCGTGGCGGCTCGCGTCGGACCTCCCGGCGACGGAAGCGGTGGCGACGGCCAAGTTCTGGGCCGCGGAGGCCGGGCACCGGGTGGCCCACACGACGGTCCACGTCCACGGCGGCGTCGGCATCGACGTCGAGCACGTGGTGCACCGGTACTTCGTGGCGGCGAAGCGCCTGGAGTTCCTGCTGGGCCCGGCCACCCCGCAGCTGCTCACCCTGGGCGACGAACTGGCCGCGCCGTAGCTATTTCGCCGCGTAGGTCCAGAACTCCTGCATCAACGGCGTCGGGTGCGGATCGGTCATCTGGAGCTGGGTCAGCAGGACCGTGACCGTGCCCGTCGCCGGGATCAGGTGGGCCGCCGTGCCCGCGCCGCCGATCCAGCCGTAGCGGCCGGGCGTGTGCCACGGCCGCGTCGGCGCCACGTCGACCGAACCGCCGAACCCCCAGCCCTGGCCCTGCAGGAACAGGCTCGCCGCCGCGCGCTGCGCAGCCGTCAGGTGATCGCTCGTCAGCAGGCGCACCGATTCCGGCGCCAGCAGCCGGCGCCCGGCCACCGCACCCCCGGCCAGCAGGCAGCGGGCGAACGCGAGCAGGTCGTCGGCCGTCGAAACCAGGCCGCCCCCGCCGGACGGGAACACCGGTTCGGCACTCCACCGGCCCTCCGGCGGGTCGGCCAGCACGAGCCCGGCCGCGCCCTGCCGGTAGGCGCTGGTGAACCGGCCCAGTGCCGGCGTCGGCACCGAGAACCCGGTGTCGGCCATGCCGAGCGGCCCGAACAGCCGCTCCGCCAGGAACTCCGGCAGCGACCGGCCCGACACCCGCGCGATCAGCACGCCCTGCAGGTCCGACGGGGTGTCGTACAGCCACGCCGCACCGGGCTGGCGCAGCAGCGGGACCTGGCCCAGCGCCGCCAGCCACTCGTCCGGCGGCAGCGCGCGGGACGCCTCGGCCGGGTGGCCCAGCACCTGGAGCAGCAGGTCCACCGCGGGCAACCCCATGTCGGCCGCGAGGCCGTACCCGCAGCGGAAGCTCAGCAGGTCCTCGACCGTGATCGGCCGGGCCGCCGGCACGACGTCGTCGACCGGACCGCTGGGTGTGCGCACGACCACCGGGGACGCCAATTCCGGCAGCCAGCGCGCGATCGGGTCGTCCAGCGTGAGCTCGCCGCCATCGACGAGGAGCATGACCGCCGCGGCCACGAGCGGCTTGGTCAGCGACGCGATGCGGAACAGCGAGTCCCGGGCCATCGGCACGGTGCCCCCGGCGTCGGCCGAGCCGACCGCCGCCACCTCGACCTGGTCGCCCCGCGCGACGAGGGCGACCGCGCCAGGCAGGTCCGCGGCGTGCCGGGTCAGCAGTTCGGTGAGCATGCTCAGTCCTGGGGGTTGATGGCGCGCAGGCGCCGCGGGCCGGTGTCGGGCCGGGACGGCGGCGGGCCCAGCACCAGGCGGGCGTTCGCGACGAACGCGCCGTCGGGCGAGGCCAGGATCGGGTCCAGCGTCAGCGACCGCACCTCGGGGTTGTCCTCGGCGAGCGCGGCCACGCGCAGCACCATGTCCTGCAGCGCGGCGAGGTCGGCGGGCTCGTCACCGCGGTAGCCGGTGAGCAGCGGCGCCGTCCGCGGCTCGCGCAGCAGCGTGGCCGCGTCGACGTCGGTGACCGGCACCGCCCGGTAGGCGCGGTCCCCCAGCAGCGTGCTGACCAGGCCGGACAGCCCGAACGACACCAGCGAGCCGAACGACGGGTCGTCCTGCAGCCCGATCACGCACGACAGGCCCTTCGGCGCCATCTGCTGCACGTACACGTCGTCCTCGCCGGAGATCTCGCGCAGCACCGCGTAGGCCGTGCGCACCGCGTCCTCCGACGCCAGGTCGAGCCGCACCCCGGCGAGGTCGGGCCGGCCGCGCAGCCGCTCGTCGACGGCCTTGAGCGTCACCGGGTAGCGCAGCTCGGCCGCCGCCGCGACCGCGTCGTCCACAGTGGACACCACACGGAACGGGACGACGTCGATGCCGTAACACCCCAGCAGCCGCACCACGTCGGGGTCCGTCAGGAGGATCGCCTTGCCGTCCTCCGCGGCCAGCAGCTCGCGCACGATCACCTGCGCCTGCTCGGTGTGGATCCCCGACGGCCGGACCAGTGTCCCTTGTGGACGCTGCCGCCAGGCCGCGTACCGGACGACCTTCGCCAGCGCGTTGACCGCGCGTTCCGGGCTCGGGTACGACGGGATCGAGCCGCGCGTCGGGACGCCGTCTTCGGTCGACACCGCCAGCTCGTGCGGGACGCCTTCGGCGGCGAGGAACGTCGAGACGATCGGCTTGCGCTGCCCCAGTTCGACGACGGTCTCCCGCAGGGCGCGCGCGTACGCGGTGCCGGGGATCGCCACCGGCGGCGCGAAGACGACGACCAGCGCGTCGGTGTCCGGCGAGGTCAGCGCCTCCCCCACCGCGGCGGCGAACTCCTCCGGACCGGCCTGCGGGCCGACGTCCACCGGGTCCGACGCCAGCCGCAGCCCCTGCGCGCGGGCGGTGTCGGCGGCGAGCAGCCCGATCGCGCTGGAGTTGCCGACGATGGCGATCCGCGGCCCGGCGGGCAGCGGCTGGTGGGCGAACACGAGCGCGGTGTCGAACAGCTGCGCCAGCGACTCGACCCGCACGACGCCGGCCTGCTCGAACAGGGCCTGGACGCTGATCTCGTCGATCTCGGTGGACGTCGCAGCCAGCTGCGAGCGGACCGCGTGCCGCCCCGACTTCACCGCGACGATCGGCTTCGTCCGCCCCAGCCGCCGCGCCAGCCGGGCGAACTTGCGCGGGTTGCCGAAGGACTCCAGGTACAGCAGCACGAGGTCGGTGTCCGGGTCGGTTTCCCAGTACTGCAGCAGGTCGTTGCCGGAGACGTCGGCGCGGTTGCCCGCCGAGACGAACGTCGACAGGCCGAGCCCGCGCGCTTCGGCGTCGGCCAGGATCGCCGTGCCCAGCGCGCCGGACTGGCAGAAGAAGCCGGTGCGGCCGCGGCCCGGCAGCCGCGGCGCGAGGGTGGCGTTGAGCCGGATGCCGGGCGCGGTGTTCAGCACGCCGAGCGCGTTCGGCCCGACGACGCGCATGCCGTGCGCCCGGGCCTCGCCGACCAGCCGCAGCTCGGCGTGCAGGCCGTGCGGGCCCGCCTCGCCGAAGCCGCCGGACACGATCAGCAGCGTCTTCACGCCCTTGGCCAGGCAGGCGTCCAGTACGGACTCGACGGCCTCAGCCGGCACCGCGACCAGCGCCAGGTCGACCGAGTCCGGGATGTCGAGCACCGACGGGTAGGCGCGCACGCCGCGCACCGAGCGGTGCTCCGGGTTGACCGGGTAGACGGTGCCGGTGAACGCGGCGGCGAGGAGGTTCACGAAGGCGACGTGCCCGACCTTGCCCGGGTCGGTGGACGCGCCGATCACCGCGACCGACGCCGGGTGCAGCAGGTTGTGCACGCTGCGCGCCTCGGCGGCCTGCTCTCGCGACCGGGCGACGGCCAGCGACTCCTCGGTCGGGTCGATGTCGAACTCCAGGTGCAGCACGCCCTCTTCGATCTCGCGGCTGACCTGGTAACCGGCGTCGCGGAAGACGCGGACCATCGCGGCGTTCTCGGCGAGCACCTCGGCGACGAACCGGCGCAGCCCGCTCTCGGACGCGGCCGCGGCGAGGTGCTCCAGCAGGATCGAGCCGAGGCCCCGGCCCTGGTGCACGTCGCTGACCACGAAGGCCACCTCGGCCGACGGCCCGCTGTCCAGCCGCTCGTAGCGGCCGACCGCGACGATGTCGTCGCCGAGGAACGCGGCGAAGGCGACCCGGTCGTGGTGGTCGACGGTGGAGAACCGCTTCAGGTCCTTCTCCGGGATCCGCGGGTAGGCGCCGAAGTAGCGGAAGTAGCGGGTGCGCTCGGAGAGCTTCCCGTGGAAGGAGACGAGCCCGTCGGCGTCGGTCGGGAGCACCGGGCGCAGGTGGACGGTGCCGCCGTCGGACAGCACGACGTCGGCCTCCCAGTCACGGGGGTAGTCGAAGGGATCCCGTCCGGCCATGGTCACTCAGTCCCTGGGGTCGTCGGGATCCAAGCCGTGCGAGGGAAAGACGGCGCGGCGCGTGTCCCGGACGGCGACGTCGACCGGGTCGTCCTCGCCGTCGCCCCACGGCTTGAACCCCGTGTCGCGATCGTCGGTCATGGCCCGCGGCAGCTCGGCGTTCGGCGCGGCCTTGGTGACGGTGGAAACCCAGCCGGGCGGCAGCGGCGTCGCCGGGTCGACGTCCCGGTCGAGCACGGTGGCGATCAGGTGCGTCCAGGACCGGGGAACCACGCGGATCAGCTGGTAACCGCCCCCGCCGACGGCGATCCACTTGCCACCCGCGTAGGTGTTGGCGAGGTCGCGCAGGGTGGTGTAGATGGTCCGGTGCCCGTCGACGGACAACGAGAGGTCGGCGAGCGGATCCTCTTCGTGGGAGTCGACGCCGCACTGGGTGAACAGCAGCTGAGGCTCGAAGTCGGCCAGCAGGGATGGGACGACGGCGTTGAACGCCCGCAGCCACCCGGGATCCCGGGTGCGCGGCGGCAGCGGCACGTTGACCGAGGTGCCGTCGGCCTTGCCCCGGCCCGTCTCGGCCGAATAGCCGGTGCCGGGCCAGAGCGTGAACGGGTGCTGGTGCATCGAGATCGTCAGGACGCGGGGGTCGTCGTAGAACGCGGCCTGGACACCGTCGCCGTGGTGGACGTCGGTGTCGATGTAGGCGATCCGCTCGAAGCCGTGGTCGAGCAGCCACGAGATGGCGACCGCGCAGTCGTTGTAGACGCAGAACCCGGCCGCCCGGTCCCGCATCGCGTGGTGCAGCCCACCCGCGATGTTGACCGCCCGGGTCGCCTCACCCTCGGCGATCTTGCGCGCGGCCAGCAATGTCGACCCGACCACCAGCGCCGACGCGTCGTGCATGTCGCTGAACACGGGGTTGTCGGAGGTCCCGAGCCCATGCCCGACATCCCACCCGACAACCGGCGCCTCCCGCACAGCGGCCAGGTACTCGGGCGCGTGCACCCGCAGGAGCTCCTCGTCCCCGGCGGCGGACGGGACGAGCAGCTCGACCCCGTCGAGCACGCCCAGTTCGGTGGCCAGCCGGACGGTCAGCTCCAGCCGGACGGGGTTGAACGGGTGATCCCCACCAAGGTCATAACCCAGCAGGGAGGAGTCCCACACGACAGCCGGCGCCATACGCCCGACTGTAGTGCCGATCGGGGCGGTCTGCGGCGCTGAGGAGCCGAGCTGGTTGTCTCCCCTGCTGGTCCGCGGCATCGCGACCCTGGCGGGGTTGGGGGCCGGTGCAGGTCGCGGACACGCACAGTTCAAAGACACGCGCAGGTCGCGGACAGGCGCAGGTCACAGCCGCGAAAGCCCGCTTCGGCCGACCGACCGCTTCAGGTCGCGACCACGCGGAGAGCGCAGCCCGCGAAAGCTCGGCCGGGCCGCTGCCGATGTGTGCCGGTAAAGCCGTGAAGGCCTCCTTACCGGCTCTTATGGCCGGTAAGGAGGCCTTCACGGCTTTGAGGTGGGTCGGCGCCGGGTCAGCCGGGGAGGTCGCCGGTTGCCGCGGGGCGGTCCGGGTTGCGGGACCAGTGGGACCACGAACCCGCGTACAGGCCCGCGCCCGGGTGGCCGGCGATCTCCAGGGCCAGCACCACCGAACTCGCCGTCACCCCCGAGCCGCAGTACGCGGCGACCGGCTCGCCGGGGCGCAGGCCCAGTCCGGCGAAGCGGTCGGCCAGCTCCTCCGGCGTGCGCCAGTGGCCGTCGGCGGCCGTGTGGCCGCTGAACGGGGCGTTCACCGCGCCCGGGATGTGGCCCGCGCGCGGGTCGACCGGCTCCGTCTCGCCGCTGTAGCGCGCGGCCGCCCGGGCGTCGAGCAGCAGGCCGTCGCGGGCCAGCGCGGCCGCCTCGTCGGCGTCCAGGACCGGCATGCCGCCCGGCCGGACCTCGATGTCACCCGGTTCGGGGTGCGCCGGCTCCGTGCTGATCGGGTGCCCGGCCGCGGTCCACGCCGTGTAACCGCCGTCCAGCACCGCGACCTCGTCGTGGCCCGCCCAGCGCAGCAGCCACCAGGCCCGTGCCGCCACCGAACCGTCGGCGTCGTCGTAGACCACCACCGGGCCGTCCGCGCGCACGCCGGCCGCGCGGAGGTCGCGCTGCAGGTCGGCGGGGTCGGGCAGCGGGTGCCGGCCGCCCTCGCCCGGCTCGCTCGCGAGCACGCGATCGAGGTCGGTGAAGACCGCGCCGGGCAGGTGACCGTCCTGGTAGGACTCGGCCCCCGGCGGGCCGGCGAGCCGCCAGCGGACGTCGAGGACGACGGGCCGGTCGCCGGCCGGGCCGGCCAGTGCGGCGGCGAGGTCGGTGGTGCTGATCAGCGAGCGCATACCCCCATCTTGCAGCGGTCCGCGGCCCGGATCCGCCCGGGCCGGACATTTCCACCGCCGGTGAGTTGTTATCCCCAGGCCCGCCGCCGCTGTCGGGGCCAACGACTACGATGAGCAACGCGGACGAAGGGGACAGCGTGAACGATCTCATCGACACCACCGAGATGTACTTGCGTACGATCTACGAGCTCGAAGAAGAGGGTGTCGTCCCGCTGCGCGCCCGGATCGCGGAGCGACTGCAGCAAAGCGGCCCGACCGTCAGCCAGACCGTCGCCCGGATGGAGCGCGACGGACTGGTCGTGGTCGCGGACGACCGGCACCTCCAGCTCACCGACCACGGCCGGGAACTGGCCATCGCCGTCATGCGCAAGCACCGTCTGGCCGAACGCCTCCTCGTCGACGTCATCGGGCTCGAGTGGGAGCACGTGCACAACGAGGCCTGCCGCTGGGAACACGTGATGAGCGAGGCCGTCGAGCGCAAGCTCGTCAAGCTCCTCGACCACCCGACCACCTCCCCCTACGGCAACCCGATCCCCGGTCTGGACAAGCTGGGCGACGGCGATCCCGCGCCGCCCGCGGAGGCCGACCTCGTCCGGCTCGACGAGTTCGCCCGCACCGGCGGCGGCCGGGTCGAGATCCGGCGCATCGCCGAGCACGTCCAGCTGGACGAGTCGCTGATGACCGAACTCAAGTCCGTCGGGATCGTGCCGGGCGGCACGGTCGTCATCGGCAAGGCCAACGGCAGCACCATCGAGGTCACCGGCGGCGACAACACCGCGCAGGTCTCCACGTCCGCGTTGCACGCCGTCCTGGCGCAGGCCAGGTGAGCCCGGCCTCGGAGGCCGCGGCGGCGTTCCACACGGTGCACGGCTCCACGCCGGCGGGCGTGTGGTCGGCGCCCGGCCGGGTGAACCTGATCGGCGAGCACACCGACTACAACGACGGCTTCGTGCTGCCCTTCGCGTTGCCGCACCGCCTGGCCGCGGCGGCGTCGCCCCGGGAGGACGGCGTCCTGTCCGTGGCCACGCTCGGTGACGACGGGCAGCTCCAGCGGTCCGGCGAGCTCACGATCGCCGATCTGGAGCCCGGCAGGGTCGACGGGTGGGCCGCGTACCCGGCGGGGGTCGCCTGGGTGCTGCGCGACCAGGGCTTCACGGCCGGGGCGAACCTGGTCATCGCCGGCGATGTGCCGTCGGGGGCCGGGCTGTCCTCCTCCCACGCGCTCGAGTGCGCGGTGTCGCTGGCGTTGCTGGGCCTGGCCGGTCTGGAGCTCGACGGAACCGACGAGCGCGTCCCGGCCCGGCCCGAGGTGGCCCGGTGGGTGCAGCGCTCGGAGAACGACTTCGTCGGCGCACCGACCGGCCTGCTCGACCAGACGGCGTCGCTGTGCTGCACCGAGTCCCACGTGCTGTTCCTCGACGTGCGGTCCGGCGAGCAGGAGCAGGTGCCGTTCGGGCTGGCCGAGGCCGGGCTGCAGGTGCTGATCATGGACACCCGCACCAAGCACTCCCACGCCGAAGGCGGTTACGGCGAGCGGCGGCGGGGCACCGAACGGGCGGCCGAGCTGCTCGGGGTGAAGGCCCTGCGCGACGTCACCGCCGAAGGCCTCGCCGACGCGCTCGACCGGCTCCCGGCGGACCTGGCGCCGCTGGTGCGGCACGTGGTCACCGAGAACCAGCGGGTGCTCGACGTCGTCGCGCTGCTGCGTGAGGGCAAGATCGCCGAGATCGGCCCGTACCTGGACGCCTCGCACGTCAGCATGCGCGACGACTACCGGATCTCCACGGCCGAGCTGGACCTCGCGGTCGACTCGGCCCGCGCGGCCGGCGCGCTCGGCTCGCGGATGACCGGCGGCGGCTTCGGCGGTTCGGCGATCGCGCTGGTCCGCGACGCCGACCTGGCCGCGGTCAAGGCGGGCGTGGACACGGCGTTCGAGAAGGCCGGCTACCGGCGGCCGCGGATGTTCACCGCGGTCCCGTCCCGCGGCGCCGGGCGCGACGAGGTCTGAGCCCGTGCGGGGACAACCCCCGCCCGGGCCCGCACGTCGGTGTGGGGGAAGACTGTGGCGCACAGTCACCCTCGGCAGGAAGGCTTGGACGTGTCGGAGCAGAGCAACGCCCTGAAACTGGTCGTGACGGGCGGAGCGGGGTACGTCGGCAGTGTCTGCGCCGCCCGGCTCGTCGAGGCCGGGCACCAGGTCACGGTCGTCGACGACCTGTCCACCGGGCACGCCGACGCCGTCCACCCGGACGCGCGGTTCATCGAGGGTGACGCCGCCGAGGTGGCGGGCAGCCTGCTTGGCGAGGGCTTCGACGGCGTGCTGCACTTCGCGGCGAAGTCGCTGGTCGGCGAGTCGATGACCGATCCGACGAAGTACTGGGAAGGCAACGTCGTCACGTCGTTGCGGCTGCTCGAGGCCATGCACGAGCACGGCACGCCGCGCCTGGTGTTCTCCTCGACCGCGGCGACCTACGGCGAGCCGGAGTCGTCGCCGATCGCGGAGTCCGCGCCGACCCGGCCGACCAACACCTACGGCGCCACCAAGCTGGCCATCGACCACGCGATCACCACCTTCGCCGGCGCGCACGGCCTGGCCGCGGTGAGCCTGCGGTACTTCAACGTCGCCGGCGCGTACGGCGCCTTCGGTGAGCGCCACGCCACGGAAACCCATCTCATCCCTCTCGTTCTGCAGGTCGCCACGGGCGACCGTGAGCGCATCCAGATCTTCGGCGACGACTACCCGACGCCGGACCACACCGCCGTCCGCGACTACATCCACGTCGTGGACCTCGCGGACGCCCACCTGCTGGCGCTGAAGCACGCGACAGCGGGCGAGCACCGCATCTACAACCTGGGCAACGGCACCGGTTTCTCCGTGCTCGAGGTGATCGAGGCCTGCCGCGAGGTCACCGGCCACCCGGTGCCGGCCGCGGTGGCGCCGCGCCGCGCGGGCGACCCGTCGGTGCTCGTCGCGGCCAGCGACCGCGCCCGCGAGGACCTCGGCTGGAAGCCGGAGCGCACCGACCTGACGGGCATCGTCCGCGACGCGTGGACGTTCACCCAGTCGCGACGCGCCAAGGCCTGAGCCGACGACGCGGTGACCGGCCGGGATCCGCTGTGGCCCAAGGTGAGTCGCGTCAGGACGGTGGTTCCAGGCCGAAGCCGGTAGCGTCTTCCGGGTCCGTGGCCATGGCCAGGCCCAGGAGGACGTCCGGGGGCGTTCCGCGGTCCAGGACCCTCCTCAGCAGGTTGGCCAGCACGTGGTCCGGGGCCGCCTCCAGGGCGTTGTCCAACGCCATGCCCGCGAGGGTTCCGTCGCCGCGCATGAACGCCGTGTAGCCCAGCAGGGCCGCCGCCTCGGCTCGTTCGGGGGCCGGGAGTTCCTGGACCAGCGTCAGCCAGAGGCGCTCGGCCTCGCGGGCCGCCGTGGCACGGGGCGGGACCGCCATCGTCAGGCAGACGTCGCGGATGTCGGCGAGCGTCAGGGCGCAGGCCAGCCGGACCGCTTCGGCGTCCGTGGGCGGGCCTTCGCCGCGACGCTGGCGGTCGAACGCCGCGCGGACTTCCGCGGCCGCGTCGGCGACGCGGGTCGCTTCGGGCCACGGCAGTCCGGACAGCCTGGACAGTTCCCTGGACCGGCGCGCCACCGCCTCCGGCGATCGCGGGGCGAGCAGCGCCAGCATTTCTTCGCGGCTGTCGAACACCACCGTGCCGCTCTCGGTGGCGGCCGCGGCCGCCACCGTCGAACGGGGGTCCGGGAGTTCGCCGACGCAGTCCTCGCCGGGGTAGCAGGACCACGGGGCGCCCGCCACGATGTCGGCGGCCCACAACGCGTGCACCACCGGGATGCCGTGCTCGGCGAAGGCGTCCGCCAGCTCGTCGACGAAGCCCGCGTGCGGCGGCGGGGCGCCGGGTCTTCGCTCACCGCCGATGATCGCCAGTGTCACGCCGATGTGCCGGGCGCCGGCGAACAGCGGCGCGAGCGCCTGGGCCTGGCGGGCGCGCTCGGCACCGGGCGGGAGGTCGGCGCGCATCACCAGGCCGACCTGGTGGCCGTCCGGTGGGCGGTGGCCGAGCAGGACGACGGAGGCGCCGGGCCGGAAGCCGAGCAGGTACGGGAGCGCGGCCAGCAGCTGCGCGGGATCTCTGAGGCTGACCGGCGGCCGGCCGGTCGGAGTGGAGGTGGTCATGCCTCCACCGTGGGGCAGGACGGGGCCGGGTGGGGCGGTGGCGGCGAATCTGTGGATGGGCGGGGCCGATGTGGACAACCGGGGTCCGGGCCGGCCGGGGTGGCGGTTCCTGTCGGTGGGGCGGGCTAGAGTGCCCGGCCCCACCGACCGGGGTCGCTCAGCCGCAGTGTTCGAACGGGCTGGTGTAGGTGTTGCTGCCCACCGAGCCGCCCCACTTCACGCAGGTGGCCGCGGCGGTCTTCTTCACCGGCCCGGCGTAGTAGGTGAAGCTGCCGGAGTCGGTGGTCCGCGCCGAACCCTGGACCTCCAGGAACGCCGAGACTGGGCTGGCCGTGCCGAGCGACGTCGCCTTCAGCGTCGTCACGCAGTTCGCCTTGGTCGAGGAGTTGTACAGCAGGTACGTCGTGCCCGACGAGCCGGCGAGGGCCTGCTGGTCCACGACGGAGAAGCCGGAGCCGCAGACCTCTTCGGCGGAGTACGGGTTGCCGCCGCAGTTGTTCTTGCTGGTGAAGTTCGTGTGCCCGTAGTAGGGCACCGCGACGCCGTTCAGCTTGGCCTTCTGCACGACGCTGTCGAGCCGCTCTTCGAAGTGCAGGTGCGGCCCGGTGACTCCGCCGGTCGCGCCCGCCTTGCCGATCTCCTTGCCGCCGGCGACCGACTGCCCGACCGAGACCTCCTGGGCGGACAGGTGCGCGTAGCGCGTCCGCCAGCCGCCGCCGTGGTCGAGCTCGATCCACTTGCCGTAGCTGGTGTCGCCCTCGTTCGCCACCCGGGTCACGGTGCCCGACGCGGCCGCCAGCACCGGCATCCCGGTGATGCCCGACTTCTGGAAGTCGACCGAGTACTCCGGGCTGTGCCCGCTGAACGTCGCGGCGGTCACGGTGGTGCCGCACTTGAACGGCACCTGGAAGTTGGGCGCGGCCGACGCTGTCGCCTGGCCGGCGAGGGTGAGGCCGAGCGCGGGCAGCGCCGCGGCGGCGGCGAACACGGCGAGCCGTCGCAACCTGGACATGGGTGAACCTCCTGACAGGGGGAAGCTTGACACCGCACAGCGAAGCCCGCGTCGGTACATTTTCCGTACAAGCACCCCGCGGAGGACAGCGACGATGACCACCCGATGGGCCCGGTTCCACCGGATCCCCCAGGTCCAGGACTGGCTGCGCTGGGGGTTCATCGTGGTGCCGATGTTCGCCTCGATGCCGCAGGCGGACCCGCTCTCGTGGATCCTCATCGGGATCACCCTGGCCCTGTCGATCCCCCTGCTCTGGCTCTACACCGACGGCCGCCCGTCCCTGCCCGCGGCGCTGATGGTCACCGTGGTCGCCACGTCCGGCGCGCTCTGGGCGACCGTGCCGAACAGCTTCGCCTCGATCACGATGTTCAGCACCACGTTCTTCATCGTGCTCCGGCAGCCGGTCGTCCCGATCGTGGTGGCCGTCCTGTTCGACCTCGGTGCGATCACGGTCTGGGCCGCGGTGCACGACGCCTGGCGCGGCGCCCTGCCGACCTACACGATCGTGGCCGTCCTCATCCTGCTCGGACTGAACCGGCGGACCCGGCTCGCCAAGATCGAGCAGACCGAACTGGCCCTGGCCCGCGCGCAGACGGCGACCGAGGAGCACGCGCGCGCCGCCGCGCTCGCCGAACGCGCCCGCATCGCCCGTGAGCTGCACGACGTCCTGGCGCACTCGCTGGCCGGGCTCTCGCTGAACCTGCAGGGCGCGCGGCTGATGCTGGTGCGCGACAACGCGAGCCCGGACGCCGTCGCGCAGATCGAACGGGCCCAGAAACTGGCGTCCGAAGGCCTCGCCGAGGCCCGGAAGGCGGTCGCCGCGCTGCGCGAGGACGCCGTGCCGGTGGAGCGGACGATCGCGGACCTGCTCACCGCGTACCGGCTCGACAGCGGCGCCCGCGCGGACCTGCGCATCGACGGCGAACCGCGTGAACTGGACCCGGCGGTGGGCACCGCGCTGGTCCGCGCGGTGCAGGAAGCGCTGGCCAACACGCGCAAGCACGCGGCGAAGGCGGACGTCGACGTGCGCCTGGACTACTCGGGCGCCGAGGTGGCGCTGACCGTGGCCGACCGGCAGGGCAGGCGGCCGCCGGACGCGCCGGCGGCAGGTTACGGTTTGCGCGGGATGAGTGAACGGGTCGCGCTGCTCGACGGGCGCTTCGAGAGCGGGCCGGGGGAGGACGGATGGCGGATTCACCTGACGGTGCCGGCGTGAGCTTGCGCGTCGTGCTCGCCGACGACCAGGCGGTGGTGCGGGAAGGCCTGGTGACGCTGCTCGGGCTGCTGCCGGGCGTCGAGGTGGTCGGCGCGGCCGCCGACGGGCTCGCCGCGCTCGACCTGGTCGCGCAGCACAAACCGGACGTGCTGCTGGTGGACCTGCGGATGCCGCGCTGCGACGGCGTCGAGACCACCGAACGCGTCCGCGCCGAGCACCCGGGCACCGAGGTCGTCGTGCTCACCACGTACGCCGACGACGAGTCGCTGCTGGCCGCGTTGCGCGCCGGGGCCCGCGGGTTCCTCACCAAGGACGCCGACGCCGAGGCGATCGCCCGCGCCCTGCGCTCGGCCGCCGACGGTCAGTCCACAGTGGACGGTGAGCTGCAGCGCCGGCTGGTCGAGGCGGCCACACGCAGCGCGCCCGCGCGGGTGAAGGAGGTCGAAGGACTGACCGCCCGCGAGATCGAGGTGCTGCGGCTGATCGCGGCGGGCCTGTCGAACTCGGAGATCGCGCGGACGCTCGTGGTGAGCGAAGCGACCGTGAAGACCCACGTGAACCACCTGTTCACCAAGGCCGGGCTGCGCGACCGCGCCCAGGCCGTGGCGTTCGCCTACCGCGCGGGCATCGCGGACTGATCCCCCGGCTTCAGCCGAACGCGGCTCGCAGGGCCGGCTTGCCGCCCGTGACCGGGAGTGTCACCGTCGTCTTCGTCAGGTCCAGCGCCAGGCCCGCGCCCGGCTTCGGCCGCAGCGTGTAGTCGTGATCGCTGGAGGCCAGCAGGAACTCCAGCCGGTGCCCCGTGGCCAGAATGTAGTCCTTCGGCATCAGCTCGACGCCGACGCGGTAGCCCTGCCCCGGCGTGATCGGCTCGGTGACGGCCGGGTCGGTGCGGTTCTGCGGGTCGGTCCAGCCGCGGCTGATCACGTGGGACGTACCGTCGGGGGCGCGGTCGAGCAGGATCGCCGAGACGTTCGCGGCGGGCCGGTCGAACGACAGCGCGAGGTCGGCCCGCGCCGTGCCGGAGAGGCGCACCGGCTGCTTCGCCGCGGAAGTCGCGTACAGCAGGCGGTTTCCGGACGACGTCGCGGCCGCCAGCTGCTCGATCGTCTTGCTCGCGTCGTCGGCGAGGGTCTCGACGGTCGCCTTGCCCGGCACCGGGGTGCGGGTGTCGATGGTGCCCTTCGACCGGCCGCCGGGCCACGGGTAGACGCGCACGTCGGACGTCCCGGGCGCCGGCCAATCGGCTTCGTCGGCCCACGACAGGTCTTCGCGCTGGATGGTCGCCTTCGGCTCGTTCTGGATGCCGTTGTCGACGCCGTAGAGGTAGTGCGACATCCACTTGTTGAGCGTCGCGAGCCAGACGTCGCGGCGCAGCGAGTACGGGTCGGCGTGGCCGGCCTGGTGCAGCCAGATCTTGTGCTCGACGCCGTGCGCCTTCAGCGCTTCGTACCACTCGGCGACCTGGTCGGTCTTGACGTTCCAGTCGTTGAGGCCGTGCACCGCGAGCACCGACGCGTGCACCTTGGCGACGTCGTTGCGGTAGTTGCGGACGTCCCAGAACGGCGTGTAGTCGCCGGTCACCCGGTCCTGGTCGCGGGTCAGCCCGTCGATGACCGGGCGGCAGACCTGCCGGTCGGCGCGGGTGTAGACGTACTCGGCGAGCACGTCGGCGTCCTCGCCCTGGTAACCGCCGGCGGCGACGACCGCGCCGTCGTTGCGGTAGTACTGGTACCAGCTGGAGATCGCGGCGATCGGCACGATCGTTTCGAGGCCTTCGACGCCGGTGCTCGCGACGGCGTTGGGCAGCGTCCCGTTGTAGGACACGCCCATCATGCCGGTCTTGCCGGTGCTCCAGTCGGCCTTCGCCGCGACGCCGGCGGCGTCCTTGGCGGGCGTGCGGCCGTTGAGCCAGTCGACGACCGAGCGGGCGCCGATCGTCTCGTTGACGTCGCCGGTCGTCGGGCAGCCGGTCGAGAGGCCGCTGCCGAGCGATTCGCCGTACACCACGGCGAAGCCGCGCGCGGTGAAGTAGTCCTGGTAGCGCCAGGTGATCGGGGCGGCCGGGCCGACGCCGTGCGCGGCGACGCGCGGGCCTTCGGCTTCGCGGGCGTACCCGGGCGCGGACAGCTCGACGTCGACGTCGTGGTTCGCGACGTCGTTGCCGCCCGCGTAGTACGGGCTGGCCTGGTAGACGACCGGGACCTTCATGCCCTGCAGCGTCGCGCGCGGGCGCACCACCTGGGCGTGCACGAGGTCGTCGGCGCCGTCGTGGTCGCTGTCGACCGGCGCGGTGACCCAGACGTCCTCGCGGATCACGTCGGCCGGGTCGAACACCGGCTGCGCCTGGCCGCCGGTGAACACCGGGGCGGGCGGTGCGGCGGCCTCGGCGGCGACCGCGGTCAACGGCAGCGCGAGCACGGCGGCGACCAGGATTGCGGCTTTCACTTAACCCCCCAAGCCGGGCGAAGCGGACGGTTCACCACACTTCCGTCCGGCCCGATCCGGCGTCAAGAGACTAACGTCGGAGGCATGCCGACCGTCGAAGCACCGATCGCCGCCGTGACCGTCTACCCGCAGCAGGCCCGGATCACCCGCCGGGGCAAGGCGCCCCTCGACGGCGGCTCGCGCCTGACGTTCGCCGGGCTGCCGCTGTCGCTCGACCCGGGCTCGGTCCGGGTCACCGGCACCGGGCCGGCGCTGATCACCGGCGTCGACGTCCGCACCGAGCGGCACGCTTCGCCGGCCGACGCCGCGCTGCGGGCCCTGACCGAGCAGCGGCGCGCGGACCAGGCCACGCTCGACGGCGTCATCGACGACGAAGCGGCCGAAGCGATGAAGGTGGATCTGCTGACTTCGCTCGCGAAGCGCAGCGGCGGAAGCTTCGCGAAGGCGTTGGCCGCCGGCACGGCCGAGCCGTCCCGCGTCGGCGAAGTGACCGACGCGCTGAGCGAGCGGCTCGCCGCGGCGTTGAAGTCACGGCGGCAGCTGTCCGACCGGGTCACGAAGCTGCGCGACGACCTCGCCGCGCTCGACCGCCGGATCGGCGAGCACAGCGTCCAGTCCGAACAGGACAGTACGTCGGTGGTCGTGGAGCTGGAGATCTCGGACCCGGCGGGCTCGGCGGACCTGGAACTGTCCTATGTGGTCCCCGGCGCCAGCTGGGAACCGGGCTACGACATCCGCGTCCGCGGCGCCGAGGTCACCGTGACGTCGTACGGCTTGGTCAGCCAGTACACGGGCGAGGACTGGCCGGAGTGCGAGCTGGCGCTGTCGACCGCGCGGCCGGCGGTCTCGGTGGTCGTGCCGGAGCTGCAGCCGTGGTACCTCGACCGCCGCGTCCCCCCGCCCCCGACCCCCGCGGCGGCGTACGGCGGCTCGGGCGGCGGCGTCCCGGAGGGCGCGCGGATGGCCCGCTTCGCGGCGTCGGCCCCGGCACCGGCGATGGCGCCGAAGTTCGCGGCGGTCGAGCAGGGCACGACGGCCGTCACCTACCGCCCGGCACGCCCGGTCGAGGTGCCCTCGGGCGCACAGGGTCACCGCACGACGCTGGCCCAGCTGGACCTCACGGCATCGCTGGGCTACGTCACGGCGCCGGTGCTGGCGCAGGAGGCGTACCTGCGGGCGGTCGTCGTCAACACGTCGGAGCACGCGCTGCGCCCGGGCCGGGCATCGGTGTTCCACGACGCGGAGTTCGTCGGGACGACTCAGCTGGAGCCCTGGGCGCCGGGCGAAGAGCTGGAGCTGGCCCTGGGCGTCGACGACCGGATCCGCGTGGAGCGCGAGCTGTCCCGCCGCACGGCGTCGAAGGCGACGCTGTCGGGCCAGAAGCGCCGCGAGGCGGAGTACCGCATTTCGGTGGCCAACCACGGTCCGCGCCCGGCGGAGGTGACGGTGCTGGACCAGGCGCCGGTGTCCCGGGACGACACGATCACGGTCCGGGACATTCGCACGTCGCCGGAGCCGGCGGAGACGTCGGAGCTGGGCGAGCTCACGTGGAAGCTGACGGTGGAGCCGGGCGCGACGCAGGTGGTGACGCTGTCGTACCGGGTGGACGTGGCGAAGGGCGTGGAACTGTCGGGCTGGCGGGAGTAGGAGCGCGACAACGGCGAACGCGCATGCGAGCGGGACTGTCCCCGTCTCATGCGCGTTCGCCGAACTGCTTGAGCCTCAGCCCTGGGAGATGTAGGCCTCCAGCTGTTCCTGGCTCTTCTCCAGCTCTTCCATCCGGTTCTTCACCACGTCGCCGATGGAGATGATTCCGGCCAGGCGGCCGTTGTCCAGGACCGGGACGTGGCGGATGCGGCGCTCGGTCATCAGGATCGACAGCTGGTCCACCGAGTCGTCCGGGCCGCAGCTGGCGACCAACGTCGTCATGATGTCGGCTACCGGGCCGTCCAGGAGGGTGGGGCCGTGGTCGTTGAGGCGGCGGACGACGTCGCGTTCGGAGACGATGCCGGCGATCGACCCGTCCGGTGCTACGACCACCATCGCACCGACGTTCTTGTCCGCCAGTCCGGCCAGCAGCGTGGTCACCGTGGTTTCCGGAGTGACCGTGGCCACGGCCGTCCCCTTCTTGCGCAGCAGATCCGCAATCCGCATGGCGATCCTTCCCGTCGGTGAACTGGGTCACAACAGGTTAGGGCCCGGCAGCACCGCGCGAAAGTCCGGCAAACGGGGCGTATCCGTGGTATTCGAACCGATTCAGCCGAGACGTTCGGCCAGGCCGTCCAGTGCGAGGCGGATTCCGGCGGCGTAGTCGTCGTCGCAGAGGGCATCCAGACGGCCTCGCGCGAGGTCCAGCTGCTCGCGGGCGGCCGTCAGATCACCCAGCTTGCGGTAGTCCTCACCCAGGTTGAGGTGCAGCGACGGGTAGAACCCGCGCACGGCCAGCGACGAGTGGTACTCCTGCGCCCGCGAGTCGGTCAGCGAGTCCGCCGCGGCCAGCGCGCGCAGGTCCCACTCGAGCTCCTCGGCCGGGTCGTCGCAGACGTCGGCCATGTGGTGGGCGAGCGCGACGCGGTGCAGCGGGTCGCCGTCCGGGCCGACCGACGCCCACAGCTCGGCGAAAGTCGCGTACGCGCCCGCGCGGTCGCCGCCCATGTGCTGCCGCAGACCGGCGTCGATCGCCACCATCACGTCGTCGGTCATGCCGTTCCTCCATCGGCGAGTGAGCGCAGCCGGGCCAGTCCCGGCTCGATCCGCTCGGTCGCGACCGCACCGTAACCGAACACGAGCCCGTGCCGCCGCTCGCCCACACCGAAATCGCCCAGCGAATACAGCCGGACGCCGTGGTGCCGGGCGCGCCGGACCCACGAGCGCGTGTCGAAGACGGAAGCCGCGCTCAGGTGCAGGCCCGCGGTCGACGGCAGCGGCGTGAGGACCTCGGCGAAGTCCCTGACCAGCAGCCTCGACAGCAGCTCGTGCCGGTCGCGGTAGACCTTGCGCATCCGGCGGACGTGCCGGGCGAAACCGCCTTCGGCCATGAACGCCGCCAGCGCGGCCTGCTCGACGTTGGGCGCGTGCCAGTCCGTCAGGTACCGGGCCTTCACGAGCGCGGGCACCAGCGCCGGCGGCGCGATGAGAAACCCGAGCCGCAGCGCCGGCGAAAGCACCTTCGAGAACGAGCCGACGTACACGACGCGGCCGCGGGAATCCAAGCTGTGCAACGGTTCCAGCGGCCGTCCGGTGTAGCGGAACTCGGTGTCGTAGTCGTCCTCGACGAGCACGGCGTCGTGGCGCTCGGCCCAGTCGAGCAGTTCGAGCCGGCGGTCCAGCGACATCGACAGGCCCAGCGGGTACTGGTGCGACGGCGTCACGTAGACCAGCCGCGTCCCGGCCGGGATGGCGTCGACGACTATCCCGGAATCGTCCACCGGCACCGGCGCGACGCGCACGCCGCGCGACTCGAGCACCAGCCGCGGCGGCGGGTACCCGGGGTCTTCGACGGCCGCCAGGTCGCCGGGCCGCAGCAGCACCCGCGCGACCAGGTCCGTCGTCTGCTGCGCGCCCGCGGTGACGACGACCTGCTCGGCGCTCGCCCGCACGTCGCGCGACACCCCGGCGTGCCGGGCGATCTCGGCGCGCAGCCCGGCGTGGCCCTGCGGGTCGCCGTAGGTCATCAGGTCCGCCTGGCCGGCACGCAGCCGCTGCGTGACAAGCCGGCGCCAGGTGTCGAACGGGAACCGCGCCAGGTCCGGGACGCCCGGGCGGAAGTCGAACTCCGGCGCCGGGGCGAACGGCGCGGGCGGCGACGGCACGGCGTCCCACTCCGGCAGCGGCCGCACGCCGGAGACGTGGGACGGCTCGGGGCGCGCCGCCGGGGACGCCGTGACGAACGTGCCCGCGCCGACCCGCCCGGCCAGGAACCCTTCGGCGGTGAGCCGGTCGTAGGCCGCGCTGACCGTCGTACGGGAGACGGCGAGCCGCTGGGCCAGCTCACGCGTAGGCGGCAGGGCTTCGCCGGGCCGGATCCGGCCGTCGAGGATCGCCGCGCGCAGCTGCCGGTAGATCGCGTCGCGGTGGCCGCGGGTCCCGGTCAGGTCGATGTGGACGTCCACCGGCTCGATCCTAGATCGGCCCACGAAGGTTGGCCTGGTTTTGGCACTGTGCGTGGTCCGCTTCCGCTCCTAGCGTCGGGCTCATGGACTTCCGCGAACTCGACCGCCGCACCCTGCTCGTCCTCGACAAGATCGTCGCCACGGCCACGCCCGCCGACCTCGCCCGGCCGACCCCGTGCGCGGGCTGGACGCTGGCCGACCTCCTCCGCCACCAGGTCAGCGAGAACCACGCTTTCGCGACGGCGGCCCGCGAGGGCTCGGCGCCGGACTGGGACGCCGGCGACCTCGGCGACGACCCGTACGCCGCCTACCAGGCGTCCGTCGACGACTACCTCGACGCCTTCGCCGACGACGCCGTGCTGACCCGCGAGCTCGCCGTCAGCACCTTCGGCACGTTCCCCGGCCCGATCGCCGCGCTGATGCACCTGGTCGACACCGTCGCGCACGGCTGGGACCTCGCCCGCACGCTCGGCCTCCCCTACGAGCCGGACGCCGACGCCGTGTCCGCCGCGCTGCGGATGGCCGAGCGCATCCCCGACGAGGGCCGCGAGAAGAACGGCTCGTTCGCGCACAGCGTCGACGTCCCGGCGGACGCGAGCGACCTGGACCGGTTCCTGGCGCTGCTGGGCCGCGATCCCGCCTGGCGCGTCAGCTGACCTCGGTGACCGGCGCGCCCCACGTGTCGCACGACTTCGTGGTCTTGCCGTCGTACCCGGCCTTCGCCCAGGACAGCTGGTGCGCGCGCGAGCCGTGGGTGTCGCTGTCGTCGGCCCGGCCGTAGTCGGCGACGGCGGCGTTGGCCAGCGACCGGCTGATCGAGCCCGTGCCGGCGACCGCGGCGAGGAACAGCGAGCCGAAGCAGTTCGCCTGCAGCTCGATCCGGCGGACGACCTCTTTGTCGGCCGGGCTGTCCTCGTCCGGCGAGGTCATCTTGTCGGCCGCGGCGGACAGGATGCCGCTCTCGCGCTGCACGTGGTGGCCGTACTCGTGGGCGATCGTCGCGATGTGCCGCGCCTTGTTGAGCCCGGCGTCCGACAGCATCCAGTCGGTCGGGGCGTAGATCGTGGTGTCGCCGCCGCAGTAGTACGCGACGGCTTCGTTCTCCGACGGCGCCGCGCCGCACGCGCTGTGCTCGGGCAGCACCACCGACACCTTGGCGGTCAGCGTCGGCTCGTTGGCTTTGGCCAGTGCGGGCCGCCACGACTGTTCGAGGCAGCCGGCCAGCGCGTCGTAGTACGCCTTGAGCTGCTCGGCGGCCCGGCCGAGGGCGGGCAGCGCGCAGTGCGCCGGCCCGGGCGTGATGCCGGCGGCGAGCAGCGGGTTGGTGGACAGCTCCGGCACGGACTTCGGCGGCTTGCCGTCGGACGTGCCGCCGTACGCGCGGCCGGTGTCGACACCCTCGGCGACGAGCGCGTGGCCGTCGACGCGGTGCGGGAAAGTGGCGGCGACCAGCGAGAAGGCCAGGACGATCACCAGGACCCCGCCGACGGCGCCCCAGAGCCGGCTGCGCGGCGGGGCGATCGGGACGGGGGGTGCGGTCGCCCAGCCGGGTGACGCCCAGGGGTTGGGTTCCGGCGCCCACGCCGGTTCCGGAGGCCGCGCCGCCGGTGCCGGTGACGGCGGTGGCGGCCCGGGCGGACCGGCCCTTTCGGCCTCGTTCACGTTCTCCCCCTGCTCGGTGCGCCCAGCATATCGACCGCCGAAGAGGCCGGGATCACGAATCGAAAACGCCGTCCGGTGGCCAGCGGGCCCGTGATCGGGCGAGACTGTCGGCATGAGTGTCGAGGATCCCCTCCTGTGGCTGGAAGACGTGACCGGCGAGGAAGCGCTGGACTGGGTGCGCGCCCGCAACGGCGAAACACTGGCCGAGCTGACCGAGGCCGCCCGGTTCGCCGAACTGCGCGACGAACTGCGCGAGGTGCTCGACGCCGACGACCGGATCCCGTACGTGCGCCGCCGCGGTGAGCTCCTCTACAACTTCTGGCAGGACGCGAGCCACCCCCGCGGTCTGTGGCGGCGGACGACGCTGGAGTCCTACCGGCGGGCCGAACCGGAGTGGGAGCTGCTGCTCGACGTCGACGCGCTGGCCGAGGCCGAGGGCGAGAACTGGGTCTGGCAGGGCGCGACCGTGCTGCGGCCGGGTTACCGCCGCGGCCTGGTCGAGCTGTCGCGCGGCGGCGCCGACGCCACGGTCGTGCGCGAGTTCGACCTCGACGCGCACGAGTTCGTCGAGGGCGGCTTCACGCTGCCGGAGGCGAAGACGCGCATCGGCTGGATCGACGAGGACCGCGTCTACGTCGGCACCGACTTCGGCCCGGACTCGCTGACCAGCTCCGGCTACCCGCGGCTGAGCAAGGAGTGGCGCCGCGGCACGCCGATCGAGGCCGCGACGACGGTCTACGAGGGCAAGGCCGACGACGTCTCGATCGGTGCGTCCCACGACCCGACCGAGGGCTTCGAGCGCGACTTCGTCAGCCGCGCCATCGACTTCTACCGCTCGGAGCTGTTCCTGCGGACGCCCGGCGGCCTGGTCAAGATCGACGTCCCGGACGACGCGAGCGCGTCGCTGCACCGCGAATGGCTGCTGGTCCGGCCGCGGACGGCGTGGACCGTCGGCGGCACCGAGCACCCGGCCGGCTCGCTGATCGCGATCCTGTTCGACGCCTTCATGGGTGGCGAGCGGACCTTCACGACGCTCTTCACGCCGGACGCGCACACCTCGCTCGACTACTGGGCCTGGACGCGCAACCACCTGCTGCTCGGCCTGCTGCGCGACGTCCGGTCCGAGCTGCGCACGCTCACGCCGGGTCCGGACGGCTGGGCGGAGGAGCCGCTTTCGGGTGGCCCGGAGTTCGGCAGCGCGGACATCTTCGACACCGATCCCGACGTCAGCGACGAGTACCTGATCAACTCCAGCGGCTTCCTCCAGCCGTCGACGCTGAGCTACGGCCATGTCGGCGAAGAAGTCGAGGTGCTGAAGCAGGCTCCGGCGTTCTTCGACGCTTCGGAGATGAGCGTCGCGCAGTACTTCGCGACGTCCGAAGACGGCACGAAGATCCCCTACTTCGTCGTCCGGCCTTCCGGTGCCGAAGGCGGCCCGACGCTGCTGACGGGCTACGGCGGCTTCGAGGTGTCGCTGACGCCGTCCTACAGCGGGATGATCGGCCGCGGCTGGCTCGCGCGTGGCGGCACGTACGTCGTCGCGAACATCCGCGGCGGCGGCGAATACGGGCCGGGCTGGCACACGCAGGCGATCAAAGCCGAGCGGCACCGGGTGTACGAGGACTTCGCCGCCGTCGCCGCGGACCTCGCCGAGCGCGGCATCACGACGCCGGAACGGCTCGGCATCCAGGGCGGCAGCAACGGCGGCCTGCTGATGGGCGTCATGCTGACGCGTTACCCGGAGCGGTTCGGCGCGATCGTCAGCCAGGTGCCGCTGCTCGACATGCGCCGCTACCACCTGCTGCTGGCCGGCGCGTCGTGGATGGCCGAGTACGGCGACCCGGACGAGGCGGCCGAGTGGGAGTTCATCTCGAAGTACTCGCCGTACCAGAACGTCCACAGTGGAGTGTCCTATCCGCCGTCGCTGTTCGTGACGTCCACGCGCGACGACCGCGTGCACCCCGCCCACGCCCGCAAGATGGTGGCGCGGATGCGTGAGCAGGGGCACGACGTCCGCTACCACGAGAACATCGAAGGCGGCCACGGCGCCGCGGCGGACAACGAGCAGCTGGCGTTCAAGTGGGCGCTGGTCTTCGAGTTCCTGTGGGAGCAGCTCACGAAGTGATGCGCGCGAGCACGACGCCGCCGACGATCAGGGCCAGCGCGGCCACCCGGCCGAGGCTCAGCGGGTCCTTGGTCACGACGACGCCGAGCACGATCGCGCCGACGGCGCCGATCCCGGTGAACACCGCGTAGGCGGTGCCCACCGGGACGGTGTCCATCGCGCGCGAAAGCAGGTAGACGGCGGCGGCGCAGAGCACGAAGCACAGCAGCGTCGGCCACGGCTTCGTGAAGTTCTCCGTCGGCTTGATGCTCTGCGACCAGGCGATTTCGACGAGCCCGGCGCAGACCAGCGTCACCCAGCCCATCAGATGCTCTCGAGGGCCTGGTCGCGGGACGCCGCCCGGTCGGCTTCGCGCGCGGCGAGGTGCGGGTCGACCAGTGCGTTGGTCAGTTCGGCGTGCACGAAGCGGACGTCGTCGACGTCGTAGTGCCCGGCGATGAAGTCCCGCAGGTAGGCCTCGTGGTGGTCGAACGGCGCGCGCGGCGTGCCCGGCGCGTACGTCCCGCCGCGCGCCCCGGCGACGACGAACGCCTTGCCCCGCAACGACATCCGCGGGAACGTCACCTGGTCGATCCACGTCTTGAGCGCGGCCGGGATCGAGAAGTTGTACATCGGCGCGCCGATGAGGACGACGTCGGCTTCGAGCAGCTCGGCCAGCAGCGGCTCGACGACCGCCCAGGCGCGCTTCTGCTCCGGCGTCTCGACGACGTCGGCGTAGTGCGCGGGGTCGGTGATCCCCGCGGTCAGGAGCGCGTCGCAGATCTCGGTCCAGGCCTCGCCGATCACCGGCACCGGGTCGGCGGCGAGGTCGCGGTGGGTGCGCGTGCCGGCCCAGGTCGCGGCGTAGCGCGCGGTCAGCTCGCGCGAGAACGACGTGCGGCGGGCGCTGGAGTCGAGGTGCAGCAGGTGGGTCACGGTTCCTCCTCAAGTGGACGCGGTGTCCACTTGAGGCTAACTGGACGCCTCGTCCGGATATTCCCTAGGCTGGTGCCATGCCCGAACGCGCCGACGCCGCCCGCAACCGCGCGAAGGTCCTGGCGGCCGCGGAGGAGCTGTTCGCCGCCCACGGCCCGGCGAACGTCACGATGGAGGACATCGCCCGCGCGGCCGGCGTCGGCCGGGGCACGCTGTACCGCCGTTACCCGGACCGCGCGGCGATCGCCGTGGCCCTGCTGGACGAGCACGAGCGCCGGCTGCAGGACTCGCTGCTGCGCGGCGCTCCCCCGCTGGGCCCGGGCGCACCCCCGGCCGAGCGGCTGGCGGCGTTCTACGCGGCGATGGTCGACCTGCTGACCCGCCACGCGCACCTGGTGCTGGGCACGGAGGTGGGCCATTCGCGTTTCAAGACGGGCGCGTACGGCTTCTGGCACACGCACGTCCGCGTCCTGGCGGTCGCCGCGGGCGCCCCGGACCCCGGCGTCCTGGCCGACGTCCTCCTCGCGCCGCTGGCACCGGAACTGTTCCTGCACCAGACCGGCCAGGGCGTGCCGCCGGAGCGGATCACGGCGTCACTGCAGGCCCTCGCGGCCCGGGCGTTCTAAAAGAGCCCACGCGGTCTGGCCCGCTTCGGGACGTGACGCGGCTTCGGTTCTTCACCGCGAATCCGCGCGAGAGCGGCTTCGAAGGCGACGAGCACGTCGGCGACGAAGACGAGCCGCCCGACGCCGAGCCGGCGCAACGCACGCCCGTGATCGGCGGTGACGGTGATCGTCACGCCCAGCAGGAGCAGCCGCCAAGCCCCGAACACGGCCGCGCGGGCCGGCCGGCCGAGCGACGCGAAGCCGATCCGGAGCCGGTGGCAGTGGAAGGGCACGTGCCGCTCCTCATCGGCGAGGATCAGGCCCGCGACCCGCGTGACGAGCGGATCGGCGGTGCCGTCGCGCAGCGCCCGGTAGTACCGCAGCGCGACGACCTCGGCGATGAGCAGCACCATCAGTTCCAGCCGCAGCCCGAGCGCCCGCCGCAGTCGCACGAAAACGGCGTCGGACCAGTGGCTCGTGATGGTCGGCACCCCGGCGGCCCGCAGGAGTTCCTCGAGCATCCGCGCGTGGTTCTGCTCCTCGGCCACGAACAACCTGACGGCGGCCGCATAGTCGCCGCCGGCGGCTTTCGCGATGAGGTTGGCGCCGTCGCCGGCTTCGCCGACCTGGAACCGCTGGATGCTCCGCGCGACGTCGGGGTGCAGTTCCGCGCCCCGAGCCCAGGGCGGATCGCTCCGCAGCCGCCGGCGTTCGGCTTCGGTTTCGAAGTCCCGGAGCCAGTGTGCGTAGGTCATCGCGCCGATGATGCCGGACACTCGTGGACACCGTGGGCGGCTCCGGTGGAGATCCGGTGTGGATGTCGCGCTCGGCCTATCATCGGCAGGATGCCGAGCACCCCGCGGTTCGAAGCCCGCATTCCGACGCAGGACCTGGCCCGCGCCCGGCGGTGGTACGCCGAGAAGCTCGGGCTCGAACCGGCCGAGGAGCGGCCCGGCGGCCTGCGGTACGAGAGCGAGTCCGGCGTCTTCTGCCTCTACACCTCGGCCGGGCGGTCCGACGGCTCGTTCACGCAGCTGGGTTTCTACGTCGAGGACGTCGACGCGGCGGTCGCCGACCTGCGCGGCCGGGGTGTCGTGTTCGAGGAGTACGACGGCTGCGTCGACGGGATCATGGACATCGACGGCAACTACCCGAGTAAGGGCCGCGGCGAGCGGGCCGCGTGGTTCCGCGACAGCGAGGGCAACATGCTCGGCATCGCGGAGATCGTGCCCTAGCCCGGCACTCCGAGCACCACGGCCGGGGTCCAGAAGAACACCTTCGGGTCCCCGAGGCCGGACGCCGTCAGCCAGCGGGCGGCCTCGCGGGCGTCCGTCTCCGCCTCGATCAGGCCGTTGGCGGCCGGGCGGATGCCGGTCGCGTGTGGACGTCGTCGACCAGGCCGCCCAGGCAGGCCCAGGAATGCCAGGTTCCGTCGTCGAACCCGATCGGCTCGAAGCCGAGGACCTGCCCGCTCGGCACCGGGAGCCGGTGGCACAGGCGGTCCGGCAGGCCGCCGCTCCCCCGCACCCAGCCCGCCGCGGCCAGGTCGGCCAGCAGGGGCTGGACGTGCTCCACGGGGACGCCGACGGTGAGCACCGATTCACCGCGGGCCGCCGCGGCCGCGAAGTCGCCGAACCAGTCGTCCCCGCCCGGCTCGGCCGGGACGAGGTCGATGAGGCAGTCGCTCACCGACAGCCGCTTCGCTCCGGCGGCCGTCGCGGCGTGGCCCGCGAACACGTAGTCGTCGATCACGACTCCAGTGTCCCGGGCCACGCAACGGGAAAACGGCAGATCAGCTGCAACCGGAGGTCGCGCCGCAGCCTTCGCAGGCGTAGCACGAGCCTGCCGGGCGCATCTTCGTTCCGCACGTCATGCACAGCGGGGCGTCCGCGGCCTTGCCGAGGCGGAGCTCCATCAGCTCCGTCGTGGTCTGGGCTTCGCGGTGCGGGTGCGCGCTTTCCTCCGTGTGCGGCTCCGGCGAGGCGTCCACTGTGGACTGCAGGGCGCCGAGGTCCACGTTGCCGCCGTAGCCGGCTTCGACCTCCGCCGAACGCTCGTCCGCGGACAGGATGCCCAGCTGCGCCCGCTTCTCCTCCGGCAGGTAGTCGAGCGCCAGCCGGCGGAACAGGTAGTCCAGCACGCTGGTGGCGATCCGGATGTCCGGGTCGTCGGTCATGCCGGCCGGCTCGAAGCGCAGGTTGGAGAACTTCGAGACGTAGAACTCGAGCGGGATGCCGTACTGCAGGCCCACCGAGATCGACATCGAGAACGCGTCCATCACGCCGGCCAGCGTCGAACCCTGCTTGCCGAGCTTGACGAAGATCTCGCCGAGGCCGTCGTCCGGGTAGGAGCCCGCGGTCAGGTAGCCCTCTGCGCCGCCGACGGTGAACGACACCGTCTGGCTCGGGCGCTTCTTCGGCAGGCGCTTGCGCACCGGCCGATACTCGACGACCTTCTCCGGCTCCGCCGCGGCCTTGTCCTTCTTCGCCGTCGACAGCGGCTGGCCGACCTTGCAGTTGTCGCGGTAGATGGCCAGCGCCTTGAGGCCGAGCTTCCAGCCCTGGAAGTAGATCTCCTCGACCTCTTCCACCGTCGCCGTCTCCGGCATGTTGACGGTCTTCGAGATCGCGCCGGACAGGAACGGCTGCACCGAGGCCATCATCCGGACGTGCCCGATCGGCGCGATCGAGCGCTCGCCGACCGCGCAGTCGAACACCTCGTAGTGCTCCGGCCGCAGCCCCGGCGCGTCGACGACGTGGCCGTTCTGCGCCACGAACTCGACGATCGCCTCGACCTGCTCGGCCTGGTAGCCGAGCGCCTCCAGCGCGCGCGGCACGGTCTGGTTGACGATCTGCATCGAGCCGCCGCCGACGAGCTTCTTGAACTTCACCAGCGAGAAGTCCGGCTCGATCCCGGTGGTGTCGCAGTCCATCATGAAGCCGATGGTGCCGGTGGGCGCGAGCACCGAGGCCTGCGCGTTGCGCCAGCCGTGCTTGGTGCCGATGTCGATGCCGCGCTTCCACTCCTCGGTCGCCAGCGCGCGGACCGCGCCGTCGTTCGCGTGGTAGGTGCGGACGAGCTCGTTCGCCGCGGCGTGCTTGCGCATGACGCGCTGGTGCGCCTCGGCGTTGCGGGCGTACCCCTCGTACGCGCCGACGGCCTGGGCCAGCTCCGCCGAGCGCCGGTAGGAGACGCCGGTCATCAGCGACGTGATCGCGGCGGCGAGCGCGCGGCCGCCGTCGGAGTCGTACGCGTGACCCAGCGCCATCAGCAGCGCGCCGAGGTTGGCGTAACCGATGCCGAGCTGGCGGAACTTCCGCGTGGTGTCGGCGATCGGCTCGGTCGGGAAGTCCGCGAAGCAGATCGAGACGTCCATCGCGGTGATCACGAACTCGACCGCACGGGCGAACAGCGGCGCGTCGAACGTGCCCTCGGGCGTGACGAACTTGAGCAGGTTCAGCGAGGCCAGGTTGCAGCTGGAGTTGTCGAGGTGCATGTACTCACTGCACGGGTTGGACGCGGTGATGCGGCCGGACTCCGGGCAGGTGTGCCAGTCGTTGATCGTGCCGTCGTACTGGATGCCGGGGTCGGCGCACTCCCACGCGGCCTGCGCCACGGTCCGGAACAGCTTCTTCGCGTCCGTGCGGGCGATCTCCTCGCCGGTGAGCCGGGCGCGCAGCGCGAAGTCCGTGTTGTTCTCGACCGCCTGCATGAACTCGTCGGACACGCGGACCGAGTTGTTCGCGTTCTGGTACTGCACCGAGGAGATGTCCGCGCCGGAGAGGTCCATGTCGAACCCGGCGTCGCGCAGGACCTTGATCTTCTCCTCTTCGCGCGCCTTGGTCCGGATGAACTCTTCGATGTCCGGGTGGTCGACGTCGAGCACGACCATCTTCGCCGCGCGCCGGGTGGCGCCGCCGGACTTGATGGTGCCCGCGGAGGCGTCGGCGCCGCGCATGAACGAGACCGGACCCGAGGCGGTGCCGCCGGAGGTGAGCAGTTCCTTGGAGGAGCGGATCCGCGAGAGGTTCAGCCCGGCGCCGGAGCCGCCCTTGAAGATCAGGCCCTCTTCGCGGTACCAGTTGAGGATCGACTCCATGGTGTCGTCGACGGCGAGGATGAAACAGTTGTGGACCCGGAGATTTCCGGAAAGGTACTCACCGGACTCCGTCTGGATGTCGTAGACCGGCAGCTCGCCGCGGCTCTTGATCGCGGCGATCTCCAGCCGCTTCGTTTCCCGGGCGGGTAAGCCGGGCTTCTCGAACGACGCCTCCAGTTTCGCGGTCTTCACGGGATCGACGAAACCGATCTCGTCCGCGAAGATCCGGCGGTCACCGGCGTTCTGGATCCGGATGCCCCAGAGGTCGTGGCGATCCGGCCGGCTCTCCTTCTTGCGGCCGACACGAGCGAAGATGCCGAACCGGGCCAGCAGGTGCTGGAGGCCACGGACCAAGTCCTCGCCGATCATGTCCAGCGCGACCAACGTGGACCGTTCCCGAGCGGAAACGTAGCCCTCGGCCTGGAAAATGCTCCGCAGGTAAGCGGCGACGACCGGAAGCGGCGCGGTGTGCAGGTACTCCGGCACCTCCATGTCGGTACCCCGGGCACGCAGGCCCCAGGTCTGGACGAAGGTCTCGAGAACCTCGCCGTAGAGCCGGGTCCGCCGGCAATCCAGCGCCGGGTCCTGTGTTTCGACGGCCCGTTCGTGCCGGTGGACGTCCGGGAAGACACGGTCGAGGGCGGTGCGTACCCAAGCGAGCTCGGCGTCGTTCACCGTCATCGCTTCGATGGTGAGCGAGCGGTTCGTCCCGTGGTACTGGCCGACGAAGCCGTCCGACTGCAGCCAGCCGGCCAGCGCGGCTTCGGCGACGTCGCGTTCCCTGATTTCTTCTTCGCCGAACGCACTTCGACGATGCCATTCGAGCTTGTCGCCGGCCCGCAGCTCTCCGGCGGGCACGAACTTCCCACCGTTCGAACCCGCGCGCCAGACGAGGTGGTCGGCCGTGACGTCGAGGACGTGACCCGACTTCGTGGTGATCCGCAGGACTTCCTTGATCCCGTTGGCCTTCGTGGCGACGACCTTGGTCAGCCCGTGCGCGTCGTAGACCTTGGCGCCGACGGCGTTCAGCTCGACGAACCGGCCGATCGGCACGGCGCCGCCGGGGGTGCTCACCAAGGCGTCGTACGGCTGGCACGCCGAGACCTGCTGCTTCGAGGCCGTGCCGACGTTGAACCAGACCGGGGAGTTGAAGCTGAAGACCTGGTGCAGCAGCATCCAGGTGAGCTCGTGCTCGAAGATCTCGAGGTCCCGCGGCGTGGCGAAGTAACCGTGGTCGCGCGCGCCCTTGACGTAGCTGCGCACGACGCGGTCGATGAGCTGCTTGAGGCTGCGCTCGCGCTGCGGGCTGCCGACGGCGCCGCGGAAGTACTTGCTGGTGACGATGTTCGTGGCGTTGACCGACCAGGACTCGGGGAACTCCACGCCGCGCTGCTCGAAGTTGACCGAGCCGTCGCGCCAGTTGGTCATGACGACGTCCCATTGTTCCCAGGTGACCTGGTCGTACGGGTGCTCGCCCTCGGTGGTGAAGACACGCTTCACGCTCAGCCCGGCGGCCTTGCTCTTCTTGCCGGTGGCCGCCCCGGCCCCGGTCCCCACGGTTTCGGTCATGGTCGAACCCTCACTCCCGCAGCGGGACGGTCAATCGCCGTCGTCGCGCTGATCGCTCTCCTTCGGCGCAGCAGCATCCGCGATGGCCTCACGCAGGTCGGCGATCTCCTTCTCGAAGTCCTCGACCGAGGAGAACGAGCGGTAGACGCTGGCGAACCGGAGGTAGGCGACCCCGTCGAGCTCACGCAGCGGGCCCAGGATGGCCAGGCCGACCTCGTGACTCGGGATCTCGGCCAGCCCGGCGGAGCGGATCGACTCCTCCACGCGCTGCGCGAGCTGCTGCAGCGCGTCGTCGTCGACCGGCCTGCCCTGGCAGGCGCGCCGGACCCCGCTGACCACCTTGTCCCGGTTGAACTGCTCGGTGACCCCGGAACGCTTCACGACGGCGAGCACCATCGTCTCCGACGTCGTGAACCGCCTCCCGCAGGACGCGCACGAGCGCCGCCTGCGGATCGCCTGGCCTTCATCCACCTCTCGGGAGTCGACGACCCGAGAGTCCGCATGCCGGCAGAACGGGCACCTCATCCGCCGATCACCTTCCCCTCCGCGCCGGCCGCCCCGGTCGACGTCCAGGCCGCCACGCGCGGCCGTGCTGCGACCCCCGGGCACCCCTGCACCCTGGTGATCGACTTGTGGACATCCGGTGGGTAAGAGCCGGTCAACTGTGGACAACTGCTGCCCAGTCTACCCCAACCTGTGGACCAACTACAGCGGTGTAACTACTACATATAGCGGCAGAGAGTAGGACTCGGGAGGTGCGTGCGCAAGCGGCGCGGCCGGGCGGGAACCCGCCCGGGTGAGAGTGGTTGACGGCCACGACAACTCGGCGCCGAATCAAGGAGCGGGCACGGCTGCCGGGTCGGCGACCGGGACCGTGAGCGCCAGCCCGGGCACCAGAACGGGCTGGTCCAGGCGATTGAGCTCTTCGATCCGGGCGACAACCGCGCCGGTGTCGCTGTCCGGCGCGAATCGGGCCGCCAGCGCGGACAGCGTGTCGCCCTGCTCGACCGACACCGTGGCGGTGGACTCGGGCACCGGGGCACTCGCGCCACCGCCGCCCAGAAGACCCAATCCGGTGACCACGAGGCAGCTCGCGCCGGCGAGCGCGACGAGCCACGGCCACCGCACCGGCACCCGCCGCGGCGCCGCGCAGGGCGCGCCGGCGGGACGACGGCCCGCGACGACCCGCGCGCGTGTCGGCGGGCGCTGCACCTCACCGCGCCGTCCGCGCAGCACGCGCACAGGACGGGGTTGCGCCGGAGCCGGGGTCGCCGGGCGAGCCGGACCGCGTTCGGCCAGAATGGACATCCGAACCTCCTCTGAACCCTGGTGTCCGCCTGATCCCGGAACCGGCTGCGATTCGTGGATCAAGGTCGAACAGACGTTCTATCGAACGTCAGTGCGAAGGTCTACCACCTACCACCGACAAAATCGAGCGGACACGGCGTGTCGATCGAACAGATGTTTGAAATCGTCGTGCCCGGGGGCTAACGTCGGTGACCAGGGCATCTGCCGGGCAGATGCCGCCGGCGAGGCTGCCCGCACCCAGCGGACGGCGGCCGGCGCGCATACGTGCAGCGAACGTCTGGGAGGCGACGCAGTGGCGAAGGAGAACAAGGCGGGCAGGACCAGTGGGTCCCCCGGGGGCACCGGAAAGGTGGCCTCCATGCCCGAGGTGTACGACGTGGACGACGCCCTCACCGTCCGCCAGCAGCAGGTCCTCGACGTGATCCGCTCGTGGGTGAGCCGGTTCGGCTACCCGCCGAGCGTCCGCGAGATCGGCGAAGCGGTGGGCCTGACGTCGACGTCGTCGGTCTCGCACCAGCTGCGGGCGTTGCAGCGCAAGGGGTACCTGCGCCGGGACGCGAACCGGCCGCGCGCGGTCGGCGTGCTCTCCGCGACCGACGACAACCCCATGGGCATCGAGATGGACCAGCAGCCGGTCATGCCGAAGGCGGCGTACGTGCCGCTGGTCGGCCGGATCGCCGCCGGTGGCCCGGTGCTGGCCGAGCAGTCCATCGAAGACGTCTTCCCGCTGCCGCGGGAGATCGTCGGCGAGGGTGAGCTGTTCCTGCTCAAGGTCACCGGCGACTCGATGATCGACGCGGCCATCACCGACGGCGACTGGGTCGTGGTCCGGCAGCAGCCGGACGCGGACAACGGCGAGATCGTCGCCGCGATGATCGACGGCGAGGCCACGGTCAAGACGTTCAAGCGCAAGGGCGGCCACATCTGGCTCATGCCGCACAACGAGGCGTACGAGCCGATCCCCGGCGACGACGCCACGGTGCTCGGCAAGGTCGTGGCGGTGCTCAGGCGGTTGTGACGAGGGGCGTGAAACGCGGGCGGAGTCTGCTCGCGGAGAGCGCTCGCCAAGCGTCTCCAGCCCGTGTCTTCTGGGGGTGCAACCCCCAGACCCCGCCCGGGGGCGAGCCCCCGGACCCCCACCTCGGTCGCCTCAGTCGGTCGGCTTACCTGCCGCTGAGGCTCGCACAGGCCGGAAGGGTCCGCGGCGAACCTGGATCCGGGTCTCGCACAGCCCGGAATTGTTCACCGGATCGAGTGGTCTTGGCCGTGGGGAGCCAAGCCCGCGAGAGCCGGCCCACGATCGCTCGGCCCGTAAAGAACTAGCGGCGGCTTCGGCGGCGCAGCTTGCCGAACCCGAACCAGCCGATCCCGACCACCGCGAGCGTGATCCCCGCGGCGGGCAGGATGGGGAGCCCGGCCCCGTCCCCCGCCGAACCGGGCGTCGCGCCGGTGCCGGTCGAGGCTTCGCCCTCCGCCGGTGCGCCGGACTGCGCGGCCAGAGCGGCCGCGCCCCGCACCGCGCGGAGGGGCTGGCCGACCCCTTCGCTGCCCGAGAGCAGCGTGCCGTCGGGATCGAACGCGATCGCCTCGCCCTGCTTCTCCCCCGGCAACGGGATTCGGACCGGGGTGCGCTGCAGCGCGGCGAGGACATCGCCGTCGGGTGCGGCGTAGAGGTAGGCGTCGGTGTAGGTGCGCAGCGCGACGACGGTGCCGTCGGCCGTGGACGCGCCGCCGGTGACGAGCACCGAGCCGATGGACCCGACCGGGCCGCCCGGCGTGTCGGTGGTCTCGATCTTCACCGAGCCGACCTTCTCCAGGTTCGTGGGCCCGGGGCTGGCCAGCGGGCCGGACGGCCGGTAGACCTTCGCGTCGCCGAGGACGTCCTTGGTGATCAGGTACGGCGTCCCCGCCTTGTCCATGATCAGCGCTTCGGTGTCGTGCTGGCCGTCGGGGTAGGTGAGCCGGTGCAGCGTGAGCTTGCCCTGCGGGCTCAGCTCGAGCAGCGCGACGGTCAGCCGGCCCTTCAGGTTGTCGCCGGTGTCGGACAGCCAGAGCCGCCCGTCGGGCGTGCGGGCCAGGTCCTCGACGTCGAACGGGTCCGTCTTGTCGGTGAGGACCTTCTGCACCTTGCAGTCCCGGCCGAGCACGAACACCTGGACCTTGGTGCCGCCGTCGTTGATCGCGTAGAGGTGGTCGCCGTCGGACACGAGCCCGGACAGCTCACCGAGGCGCGAGTCCTTCACCGTGCACAGCGGCTGAGGCGTTTCCGCCGCCGACGCGGGTACCGGTCCGCTCAGCAGAGCCAGGAAACCCGCCGCTATCGCGACCGCCAAGCGCACCCAGCCACCTCCGTAGTGTGCGACCACTTTGATCGCACACTACGGAGACGTCTCAGGCCCTGGTCGAGTTGGTCTCGTACTCGCGCAAAGCCGCGGCGAAATCCGGGCGGACCCGCACCAGCAGGCGCGTGCCCTCCTCGACGTGCTCCTCTTCCAGCACTTCGCCGTCCGAGTGCGCCCGCGAGACCAGCTCGCCGTGCGCGTAGGGCACCAGTACCTCGACGGTGACCTCCGGTCGCGGCAGGCGTTCGGCGATCACGTCGACGAGCGCTTCGATGCCCGCCCCGGTCCGCGCCGAGACCTGCACTGAACCGGAGAGCGCGTGCCGCAGCCGGGCGAGGGTGACCTCGTCGGACGCGTCGGTCTTGTTGATCACCAGCAGCTCCGGCGGGAGCGGCTCCTTGCGCTTGCGCGTGATCTCGCCGAGCACCTCGCGCACGGCGCTGACCTGCTCCTCGGGTGCCGGGTCGGACCCGTCCACCACGTGCACCAGCAGGTCCGCGTCCGCGGCCTCTTCCAGCGTCGAGCGGAACGCGTCCACCAGCTGGTGCGGCAGGTGCCGCACGAACCCGACGGTGTCGGTCAGCGTGTAGGTGCGCCCGTCCGCGGTCTGCGTGCGCCGCGTGGTCGGGTCGAGGGTGGCGAACAGCGAGTCCTCCACCAGCACCCCGGCGCCGGTCAGCGCGTTGAGCAGGCTCGACTTGCCGGCGTTCGTGTAGCCGACGATCGCCACGCTGGGCACCTCGTTGGCCATCCGGCGGCCGCGCTTGGTCTCGCGGATGGTGTCCATGGCGGCGATCTCGCGGCGCAGCTTCGCCACGCGCTTGTTGATCCGCCGCCGGTCGGTCTCGAGCTTGGTCTCACCGGGACCACGCAGGCCCACGCCGCCGTTCGCGCCACCGGCCCGGCCACCCGCCTGCCGGGACAGCGAGGCACCCCACCCGCGAAGCCGCGGGATCAGGTACTGCAGCTGGGCCAGCTCGACCTGGGCCTTGCCCTCCTTGGACCGGGCGTGCTGGGCGAAGATGTCGAGGATCAGCGCGGTCCGGTCGATGACCTTGACCTTGACCTTCTCCTCGAGCTGCCGCAGCTGGCCCGGCGAGAGCTCGCCGTCGCAGATCACGGTGTCGGCGCCGGTGGACCCGACGATGTCGCGCACTTCCCGCACCTTGCCCGAGCCGATGTAGGTGGCCGGGTCCGGCTTGGTCCGCCGCTGGATGAGACCTTCGAGGACTTCCGAACCCGCGGTCTCGGCCAGGCGCGCCAGCTCGGCCAGCGACGCCTCGGACTGCAGGGCGGTGCCCTCGGTCCACACGCCGACCAGCACGACCCGCTCGAGCCGCAGTTGCCGGTACTCGACTTCGGTGACGTCGTCGAGCTCGGTGGAGAGCCCCGCGACCCGGCGCAGTGACGCCCGGTCCTCGAGCTCCATCTCGCCCGTGGACAGCTCGGCGTCGTACGGGTCTTCGTGGTCTTCGGTGTGTGTCAGATCTGTCATCGTGCCTCCATGGTCCCACGTTTCGACGCGGGAACCGAACTCTTCAGCTGCTCGGATAGGTGGCGAGGTAGATCGCGGTGCGTTCCGCGCCGGGACGGCGCGGTCGTGCGCGAAACTCCTCGAGGAGGGCGGTCAGCCGGTTGTCCAGCTCTTCGCGCTCCTCGGGGGCCACCTGGACGACCAGGCGTGACTGGTGCACGCCCTCGAACCCGGTTTCGGCGATCTCGGCCAGGTAGGCCTCGAGCACCGCCTCTTCAACGCCCCGATCACCGCATGAGTCGAGTGTCCACGAAAGTCCGGTGGAGAGGTAGGGAATTTCCCTGGCGCCCCGGGTGCCGCGCCGCGGCGGCTGCGCCGCCAGGAAGCCGGTTTCCACGAGCTTGCGCACGTGGTGCAGGGTCGTCGCCGGGTCGCGGCCGAGCCGCTCGGCGAGCTCCTTGTTCGTCAGGGCGTCCGAGAAGGTCAACCGGATGATGCGCAGCCGTATTCCGGACGCCAGCGCGGCGGCCTCGGCTTCGGTCGCGGTACGTCGTTTCCCAGAGGGCACGGCACACAGCTTAGAGCGAACAGTGATTGACACTTTCCAATCACTCGCGGCACACTCGGGACCATGTCCAGGGGGTCACTCTTCTTCCACGCCGACTTCAGGAGACTGTGGGCCGGCGACACGGCCAGCCAGTTCGGCACCTTCGTCGGCAACACGGCCATCCCGCTGCTCGCGGCCGTGACGCTGGCCGCGACGCCGTTCGAGATGGGTCTGCTCACCGCGGCCGAGACGCTCGCGTTCCTGCTGCTCGGGCTGCCCGCCGGCGTGTGGGTCGACCGGCTGCGGCGCCGCCGCGTCATGCTCACGGCCGACTTCACCCGCTTCGCCCTGTTGCTCAGCGTGCCGCTCGCCTGGTGGGGCGGGGTGCTGACGCTCGCGCAGCTGCTGGTCGTCGTGCTGCTCGTGGGCATCGCGACGCTGTTCTTCGACATCGCCTACCAGTCGTACCTGCCGTCGCTCGTCGGCCGGGAGCACCTCCTGGAGGGCAACGCCAAGCTGCAGGCCGTCCAGTCGGTCGCGCAGATCGCCGGTCCGAGCGGCGCGGGTGTGCTGGTCCAGCTGGTCAGCGCCGCGAACACCGTGCTGATCACCGGCTTCGGCTACCTCACGTCGGCGCTGTGCCTGCTGCGCATCCGCACGCGAGAACCCGAGCCGGAACCCCGCGGCCACACCCGGCTGCTCCCGCAGATCGCCGAAGGGCTGCGGTTCGTGTTCTCCGACAAGCCGTTGCGGGCGATGGTGGCGACCACGGCGACGGCGAACTTCTTCCACGGCGCGTTCAGCGCCGTGCAGGTGCTGTTCCTGACGCGGACCGTCGGGCTGGCGCCGGCCGCGGTCGGCGTGCTCCTGGCGGTCGGCGGCGCCGGCGGGATCCTCGGCGCGGTCTGCTCGGGCGCGGTGACCCGGCGGATCGGCCAGGCGCGGGCGATCTGGCTGGTCCCGCTGTTCACCATGCCGGCCAACCTCCTGTTCCCCTTCGCCGGGCCGGACTGGCGGCTCGGGCTCGCCGGGCTCGGCGCGGCGATCGGCGGGTTCGGGATCATCATCTACAACGTCGCGCAGGTGTCCTACCGGCAGGCGATCTGCCCGGACCGGCTGCTC
Organism: Amycolatopsis sp. WQ 127309; assembly: GCF_023023025.1. Lineage (NCBI taxonomy): Bacteria > Bacillati > Actinomycetota > Actinomycetes > Pseudonocardiales > Pseudonocardiaceae > Amycolatopsis > Amycolatopsis sp. WQ 127309. The sequence goes on along the minus strand of NZ_CP095481.1, from coordinate 5,306,494 downwards.
GGCCGGATGAACGCGAGCGTGCGGTTCGTCGTCTGGGGCGTGATCCCGCTGGGCGGACTGCTGGGCGGCGCGCTCGGCGAGGGACTCGGGCTGCGCGGCGCGACGTGGGTGGGCGTGGCCGGCGAAGTGGCCGCGGTGCTGTGGGTGGTCTTCTCCCCGCTGCGGCACATGCGCGATCTGCCGACCACGGCGAAAACGGGTTCCGGCGCCGCCTAGAGTTGCTTCATGAACACTCCCCTCGAGCGCCCACAGGTTCCGGACAAGGTCGGTGTCGACGGTCTGGAGGCCAAGTGGGTACCCGTATGGGAGTCCACGGGCGCCTACCGGTTCGACCGCACCAAAACCCGCGACGAGATCTACTCGATCGACACCCCGCCGCCGACGGTCAGCGGGTCGCTGCACATCGGGCACGTCTTCTCCTACACCCACACCGACGTCCTCGCGCGGTTCAAGCGGATGCGCGGGTTCGAGGTCTTCTACCCGATGGGCTGGGACGACAACGGCCTGCCGACCGAACGCCGGGTGCAGAACCACTTCGGCGTCCGCTGCGACCCATCGCTGCCCTACGACCCGGGCTTCGAAGCGCCGGAGAAGCCAGCAAAGAACACCATCTCGATCTCGCGGCGGAACTTCGTCGAGCTGTGCGAATCCCTGACGGTGACCGACGAAAAGGTCTTCGAAGCGCTCTGGCGGCAGCTCGGGCTGTCCGTCGACTGGACGATGACCTACCAGACGATCGGGCACGACTCGCGGCTGATCTCGCAGCGCGCGTTCCTGCGCAACCTCGCCCGCGGCGAGGCCTACCAGGCCGAAGCGCCGACGCTGTGGGACGTCACGTTCCGCACCGCCGTCGCCCAGGCCGAGCTGGAGGACCGCGAACGCCCCGGCGCGTTCCACGACCTCGCGTTCACCGCGCCCGACGGGTCCGACGTCGTCATCGCGACGACCCGGCCCGAGCTGCTGCCCGCGTGCGTCGCGCTGGTGGCGCACCCGGACGACGAACGCTTCAAACCGCTCTTCGGGACCACCGTGGCGACGCCGGTGTTCGGCGTCGAGGTGCCCGTGGTGGCGCACCACCTGGCCGACCCGGAGAAGGGCCGCGGCATCGCGATGGTGTGCACCTTCGGCGACACCACGGACGTCACGTGGTGGCGCGAACTGCGCCTCGCGACGCGCGTGGTGCTCGGCCGTGACGGCCGGTTCCTGCCCGACGCGCCGCACGGCGTGCCCGCGGAGGCCTATGCGCCGCTGGTGGGCAAGACCGTCCACACGGGACGCGAGATCCTGGTCCGCCTGCTGCGCGAAGCCGGGGCCCTGCGCGGCGAACCGCGGCCGATCACGCACTCGGTGAAGTTCTACGAGAAGGGCGACAAGCCGCTGGAGATCGTCGCCAGCCGGCAGTGGTACCTGCGCAACGGCGGCAACGACCCGGCGTTCCGCGAGAAGATGCTGGCCCGGGGCGAAGAACTCACCTGGGTGCCGAAGCACATGAAGGTGCGCTACTCGTCGTGGGTGGCGAACCTCGCCGGTGATTGGCTGGTCAGCCGTCAGCGGTTCTTCGGCGTGCCGATCCCGTTGTGGTACCGGCTCGACGCGCACGGCGAGCCGGACTACGACGCGCACCTGCTGCCGGAGTCCTTGCCGGTGGACCCGAGCAGCGACGTCCCGCCCGGCTTCACCGAGGACCAGCGGGGCGTGCCGGGTGGTTTCGTCGCCGAGGCCGACGTGATGGACACGTGGGCGACGTCGTCGCTGACCCCGCAGATCGTCGGCCGCTGGAGCCTCGACGACGACCTGTTCGAGCGGGTCTTCCCGATGGACCTGCGGCCGCAGGCGCACGAGATCATCCGCACCTGGCTGTTCTCGACGGCGGTGCGCGCGGAACTGGAGCACGGCGTGCTGCCGTGGCGGGCGGCGTCGATCGCCGGCTGGGTGCTCGACCCGGACCGCAAGAAGATGTCGAAGTCCAAGGGCAACGTGACGACGCCGGTGGACCTGCTGGAGCGGTTCGGCTCGGACGCGGTGCGGTACTGGGCGGCGAGCGCGCGCCCCGGCGTCGACACGGCGGTGGACGAAGGCCAGATGAAGGTCGGCCGGCGCCTGGCGACGAAGCTGCTCAACGCCAGCCGGTTCGTGCTCGGCCTCGGCGTGCCGTCGCCGGACGCGTCGGCCACCGAACCGCTGGACCGGGCCCTGCTGGCTTCGCTGGCCGCCGTCGTCGAGCAGGCGACGGCGGCGCTGGAGGCGCTGGACTACGCGCGGGCGCTGCAGGTGACCGAGACGTTCTTCTGGACGTTCTGCGACGACTACGTCGAGCTGGTGAAGGGCCGCGCGTACGGCGACAGTGGCGCTTCGGGAGCTGCGTCGGCCCAGGCGGCGCTGGTCACGGCGTTGTCGGCGGTGCTGCGGCTGCTGGCGCCGTTCCTGCCGTTCGCGGCCGAGGAGGTGTGGTCGTGGTGGCAGCCGGGCTCGGTGCACCGGGCGCCGTGGCCGGTCGCTGCGGCGGTCGACGGTGATCCCGCCCTGCTGACGCTGGCGGGCGAGGTGATCGCGGCGGTGCGCCGGGCGAAGACGGACGCGAAGGTCTCGATGCGCACGGCGGTGGAAACCCTGACGGTGACCGGGCCGGCCGACGTGCTGGAGCGGTTCGCGCGCATCGAGCCGGACATCCGGCTGGCGGGCGCGATCGCCGACGTCACGACGCGCGACGGTGAGCTGGCGCTGGACGTGACCGTCGGCTGACGCCGGGGCCGCGTCGGCGGCGGTAGCACCCCCACCGACGCGGCCCGCACTGGTTCGTCAGTTGTGCCGATGCTCACCGACGCCGACGTAACCGCCGACGCCGTTGCACGTCGGACAGGTCTCGCGGATGTCGTAGTGCTTGTCCCTGTCGTACTTCCTGACCATCACGGTGCCGTCACCGCGGCACTTCGAGCAGCGATGACAGTTGCCGCACTGGGGGTCGTAGCCGGGCATCTCACGTGTCCTCTCGTCGATCAGCGGGTGACAATCGCGTATTCGCCTCTTGGCTCAACTCGCGAGAAGGCGCGAAATCGCCTTCTTACGACTGTTGACCGCGCCCGAGAAATTGACGAACAGCCCGAAGTAGACGTTGGTTTGGGACGCCCACATTTCCACTTGCGAACCACCACCGGGATGCGCCTCGATGTCGATGGACATCGTGATACCGCGATCTTTACCCCGCCGGCGCTTGTTGATGCTGCCTGGGCCGGATGCCGCGGTCCACAGCATTGCCCAGGCACCTCCGAAGGCCGTGTCGACGATTTCTTGCGTGCGCCGCACATCGTGCGGCGAGTATCCATCCGGACACCTACCCTCACACGAATACGACGAAGTCCTGATTGCGGACCCAAGGTCGTTCACGTTCGGGCGTTTGTTACGGATGCCTGTTTCCGCCTCTGTCGCGGCAGATCGCCGCCGTCAGGAACCGGCGGCGGTCCACCAGGCGTCGTCGATCTCGCCGCGGGCCACGATCTCCGCCGGGCCCGACAGCGTCGACGCGCCGCGGGACACCGTCACGTCCACCCGGCCGCCCGGGATGTCCACTGTGGACGCTCCGGTGTCGGTGCCCGCCAGGTGGAAGGCCGCGGCCACCGCGGCGACCGTGCCCGTGCCGCAGGCGCGCGTCTCCCCCACCCCGCGCTCGTGGACGCGCATCCGCAGCGCGCCCTCGCCGAGGCGGTTGACGAACTCGAGGTTCACGCCGTTCGGGAAGACGTCGTGGTCGAAGTCGGGCTGGTCGCGCAGGTCCAGGTCCCGGACGTCGGTGTCGTCGAGCACCGTGACCAGGTGCGGGTTGCCGACGTCGACGGCCACGCCGGAGAACGGCCGGCCCGCGACCACGGTGACCGACGTGCCGGTGATCGTCGCCGGGCCCATCCCGACGGTCACCGTGCGGTCCGGGTGCACCACCACCGGGCGGTCGCCCGCGCGGGTGCCGACGACGAACTCGCCCTCGGTCACGAGCCCGGCATCCACGAGGTAGCGGGCGAAGACGCGCACGCCGTTGCCGCACATCTCCGCGATCGAGCCGTCCGCGTTGCGGTAGTCCATGAACCACTCGCCTTCGGAGGCGATTTCGAGCGCGTCGGCCCGGACGATGCGGAGCACGCCGTCGGCCCCGAGGCCGCGGTGGCGGTCGCACAACGCGGCGATCCGGGCCTCGGTCAGCTCGAGGCGGCCCGCCGCGTCGGGGAGCAGCACGAAGTCGTTCTGCGTGCCGTGCCCCTTGAGGAACTCGATTCCGCCCATGGGGGCAAGGTTACCGGGCCAGGGTATCCAGGACGCGTGCGGCCAGCCCGGCTTCGGCGCCGTCGAACCAGTGGATCCGCTGGTCGCGCCGGAACCAGGACCGTTGCTTCCGGACGAAGCGCCGGGTGGCCTGCGCCGTCGCCGCGGCGGCGGCCGCGAAGTCGCCCTCGCCGTCCAGCTCGGTGATCACCTGCTGGTAGCCGAGCGCGCGCGACGCCGTCTTCCCGTCGCGCAGGCCACGCTCCAGCAACTCGCGGACCTCGTCGACGAGACCGGCCTCGAACATCAGGCGGACGCGCTCGTTCACGCGCTCGTCGAGCTCCTCGGGCGCGCGGTCGACGCCGATCACGACCGTGCCGTAGCGGGCCGGCCCCGGCTTCGGCAGGTTCGCGGAGAACGGCTCCCCGGTGATCTCGATGACTTCCAGCGCGCGCACGATCCGGCGGGTGTTGGTCGGCAGGATCGCGGCCGCGGCGACCGGATCGCGTTCACCCAACCGGGTGTAGAGGGTCGGCGTGCCCAGTTCGGCCGCCTCCGCGTCGAGCCGCGCGCGCACGGCCGGGTCGGTGCCCGGGAAGCGCAGGTCGTCGAGCACCGCCTGGACGTAGAGCCCGGACCCGCCGGTCAGCACCGGCACCCGGCCCGCGGCCAGGAGCCGTTCGACCGCGGCGCGCGCGTCGCGCTGGTAGGCCGCGACGGACGCCGTCTCGGTCACGTCCAGCACGTCGAGCAGGTGGTGCGGAACACCACGACGTTCCTGCTCAGTGGCTTTCGCGGTGCCGATGTCCATGCCGTGGTAGAGCTGCAGGGCGTCGGCGTTGACGACCTCCCCGCCGAGCTTCAGCGCCAGTTCCACGGCCAGCGCCGTCTTGCCGGTGGCCGTCGGCCCGACCACCGCGACCGGGCGGATCGGGGGCGGGGCGGCGGGGCTGGTCACGGCGGCTGACGATACCGGCGTCCCGACACGGAGCGTCCACCGGAAGTAGGATCACGAGCTTCGAGTAGCTCATCCGGTACCACGGTGCGCGCTGAGCTGCTTGAATGCCGCGTGGGGGCCGTAGCATCCGAGCACGGCCCGTGACGACCGCATTACCCGGCCCCGCCGCACCGGCGGGGCGCCCGCGCCAGCGGGCGTACAGGCGATAAGGAGCCTGCGATGGCCCAGGAGAACACTTCCACCGGTACCCCGGCCCCGCACCCGGTGCCGCACGCGCTGCACACCGGGCACGCCGCACCGCCCGTGCCGCCCGCCGAGCCCACCCCGTCCACCTGGGGCCGGGTCGACGAAGAGGGCACGGTCTACGTCACCACCGCCGAGGGCGAACGCGCCGTCGGCGTCTGGCAGGCGGGCAGCCCCGACGAGGGCCTGGTGCACTTCGCCCGCCGCTTCGACGACGTGCGGACCGAGGTCGAGCTGTTGGAGACGCGCCTGGTGTCGGGCGCCGGCGACCCGAAGCACGCGCTGTCGAGCGCCACGCAGCTGCGCGACGGGCTGGCCGAGTCCGCCCTGGTCGGTGACCTGGCCGCACTGGGCGCGCGCCTGGAGTACGTCATCGGGCACGCCGAGAAGGCCCTGGCCAGCGCGAAGCAGGAGCGTGAGGAAGCCCGCGCCGCGGCCGTCACCCGCAAGCAGGAGCTGGCGGAGGAAGCCGAGAAGATCGCCGCCGACTCCACCCAGTGGAAGGCGGCCGGCGACCGGCTGCGCACGATCCTGGACGAGTGGAAGACGGTCAAGGGCGTCGACCGCAAGACCGACGACGAGCTGTGGAAGCGGTTCTCCAAGGCCCGCGAGGGCTTCAACCGGCGTCGTGGCTCCCACTTCGCCGAGCTGGACAAGCAGCGCGCGTCGGCCAAGACGCGCAAGGAAGAGCTCATCGCCGAGGCCGAGGCCATCAGCGAGTCCGACGACTGGGGCGACACGGCGGGCCGCTACAAGGACCTGATGACCGAGTGGAAGGCCGCCGGCCGGGCCCCGAAGGACAGCGACGAGGCCCTGTGGCAGCGCTTCCGCGCCGCGCAGGACAAGTTCTTCGCCCGCCGGTCCACGGTGTTCTCCGAGCGCGACGCCGAGTTCTCGACGAACGCGTCCCGCAAGGAGGAGCTGCTGGTCGAGGCCGAGAAGATCGACGCCGGCTCGAACCTCGAAGCGGCGAAGAACGCGCTGCGCAAGATCCAGGAGCAGTGGGACGAGATCGGCAAGGTCCCGCGCGAGCGCATCCGCGAGCTGGACGGCCGGCTGAAGGCGGTCCAGGACTCGGTGAAGTCGGCCGAGGACTCCCGCTGGCGCCGCACGGACCCGGAGGCCCAGGCCCGGGCCGCGCAGTTCCGCGAGCGCGTCGAGCAGTTCGAGAGCCAGGCCGAGAAGGCCCGCGCGGCGGGCGACGAGCGTCGCGCCAAGAAGGCCGACGAGCAGGCCGCGCAGTGGCGCGAGTGGCTGCAGGCCGCGGAGGCGGCCATCGCCGACCGCTGAGTCGTCCCTGGAAGTGCCGTGAAGGCCTCCTTACCGGCCATAAGAGCCGGTAAGGAGGCCTTCACGGCTTTACGGTGGTTACGAGCGGGAGAAGGCTGTCCGCATCCACTGGACGGCGAGGCAGATCATCGCGATCCAGGCGATGATCAGGCCGGCGCCGGGTCCGCCGCCGGCGGCGCCGGGGGCGTGGGACGACTGCTGGGACCAGATGGCCAGGAGGCCGTCGACCGAGGCGAACCAGCCGCCGGCGGCGCAGACCCAGGCCAGCCACCACCGGCGCGTCACCAGCGCGAGCGCGGACGCGACGACGCCGACGGCGGTCGACGTCGCGGCGAACAGCTGCGGGATGCCGCCGCCCTCGCCGGCCAGCACCTGCCAGCCGACGTGATCGCCGACCCAGGGCAGCAGCAGGCAGCCGAGCAGCACGAACGTGAACACCGCGATGGTGAACCCGCGCCGGCCGAGCTCCACCGTGCGGGACGCCTGCTGCCCGACCTCGTCGATCTCGGCGGCCAGCTCGTCCAGCTCGCCGGACTTCTGCGATTCGGTCACAACGCACACCCGCTCACCGGTTCGGGCCGGACCGCCGGGGCACCGAAGCCCGGCAGGCCCAGCGTGACGCCGTTGGTCTTGGGCCGCAGCCCCGCCTCGGCGTTGTCGCCCGCACGCGTCCGCCGGTGCGAGACCAGGTCCCCGTCGGCGACCATGTGGTGCGGCGCGCCGTAGGTGACGACCGTCTCGACGATGTCGCCGGGCCGCACGCCGCGGTCCACGGCCGGTCCGGTCGGCGCGAAGTGCACCAGCCGGCCGTCACGGCCGCGGCCGCTCATCCGGTGCGTCTCGGCGTCCTTGCGGCCCTCGCCGTCGGCGACGAGCAGCTCGACGCGGCGGCCGACGATCTTCTTGTTCTCGTCCCAGGAGATCCGGTTCTGCAGCTCGACCAGACGCTCGTAGCGTTCCTGGACGACCTCCTTGGGCAGCTGGCCCGCCATCGTCGCGGCCGGCGTGCCGGGGCGCTTCGAGTACTGGAAGGTGAACGCGCTGGAGAAGCGGGACTCGGCGACGACGTCCAGGGTCGCCTGGAAGTCCTCCTCGGTCTCGCCGGGGAAGCCGACGATGATGTCGGTGGTGATCGCCGCGTCGGGCATCGCCGCGCGGACCTCGTCGAGGATCTTCAGGTAGCGCGCGGAGCGGTAGGACCGCTTCATCTCGCGCAGCACCCGGTCGGACCCGGACTGCAGCGGCATGTGCAGCTGGTGGCAGACGTTCGGCGTCTCGGCCATCGCGTCGATCACGTCGGAGGTGAACGCGGCCGGGTGCGGCGAGGTGAACCGGACGCGCTCCAGGCCGTCGATGGCGCCGGTCGCGCGCAGCAGCTTCCCGAACGCCAGCCGGTCGCCGAACTCGACGCCGTAGGAGTTCACGTTCTGGCCGAGCAGCGTGACTTCGAGCACGCCCTCGGCGACGAGCGCCTCGACCTCGGCGAGGATCTCGCCGGGCCGCCGGTCGCGTTCCTTACCGCGCAGGGCGGGCACGATGCAGAAGGTGCAGGTGTTGTTGCAGCCGACCGAAACGGACACCCAGCTCGCGTAGGACGATTCGCGGCGCGCGGGCAGCGTCGACGGGAAGGTCTCGAGGGATTCGAGGATCTCGACCTGGGCCTCGGCGTTGTGCCGCGCGCGCTCCAGCAGCACCGGCAGCGACCCGATGTTGTGCGTCCCGAACACGACGTCCACCCAGGGAGCGCGCTTGACGATCTCCCCGCGGTCCTTCTGCGCCAGGCACCCGCCGACGGCGATCTGCAGGTCCGGGTTCGCGGTCTTGTCGGGCCGCAGGTGCCCGAGGGTGCCGTAGAGCTTGTTGTCCGCGTTCTCCCGGACGGCACAGGTGTTGAACACGATGAGGTCGGGCTTGGCCCCGCTGTCGACGGGCACGTAGCCGGCCTCTTCGAGCTGCCCGGCGAGGCGCTCGGAGTCGTGGACGTTCATCTGGCAGCCGAAGGTGCGGATCTGGTACGCCCTGGGTGCCTGTGTCTCGGTCATCGTGATTCAGGGTAACCCCCACCTGACCAGGTAAAGGTTCCGCCCTACCTCGGGGACCGCAGGTCGAAGGGTGACGAAGCACCCTTCGTTGCTCCGTCGACGAGGTCAAGGGTGCCGATCAGGCTTCGCGACCGAACGACTGATTGAACGCGCAGCTCGACGATCCCGTGCCGCTTTTCGTGCCCGGCAGTGCAGGCCACGAAGATGGGCTCCCTGATCGGCGCCACGAGCTGAGGACCGGCACGCGATCGCGAAAGTTGCCAGAACGTGGACAAACAGGTCCGGACGGCCTGGTGAGTTGGTGCCGTCCGGTCACCGCCAGTAATGTCGGGCCCGGGATCAGGGAGGTCGTGTCCGAGAGACGTCTGGGATGATCGGGGAGAACACGCGGGTGCCGAAAGTGTTCATCTCCTACGCCCAGGAAAACTCCGCCCACTGCCGTGAAGTCCGGCGGCTCTGCGAGTTGCTGCGGGAAAACGGCGTCGACGCGTGGATCGACGAGTACGACACGCACGTCCGCCAAGACTGGGTCGACTGGATGGCCAGACAGGTCCAGCGCAGCGATTACGTCCTGGTCATCGCCTCGCCCGCCTACCGCGCCCTCAGCGACGGCGACCTCTCCGCGGAGGTATACCGCGGGATCCGCACCGAATGGAAGCTCATCAAGGAGCGCGTCCACGCCGACGGTGACGACGGCTTGGTCAGCGTGCTGCCGGTACTCCTGCCCGGCCGCTCCATCGGCGAGATCCCCGCCCTCTTGCAGCCCCACTCCGCCTCGCGCGTCGCCGTTGCGAAGCTGACCCGCGACGGCGTCGACGACCTTCTGCGGATGCTGACCGGCCGGCCGGTCCATCCGGCGCCGCCGCTGGGCGCTCGCCTTCCTCCATCACCAGAACACAGAGCCACGGTCACCGTTCCGGTGCCGACGTGGCCGCGGCGGGCGTGGCTGCCCGCGGTCGCGGGGCTGGTCACGTTCGTTGCCGGACTGCTGCTCGCCACGACGCCCGACGTCCGGGTGCCGGGTCTTGTCGCGGTCGGCGCAGGCCTTGCGTTGCAGGTGCACGGCTTCCGTGCACGCCCCCGGGCAGACGACCGCTCGGTGCTCGCGCTGCGAGCCCGCGCGTTGCTGGAGGAGATCGTCACCACCGAAAGCCGGACGTTGCAGCGGCTGCTCGGCGACACCGGCGACCCGCAGCCGGCCGACGTGCGCTTCCTGCCGTCGCTGGTGCGATGGCGCCCGGACAACACCACCGCCACCGCCGGGTCACTGTCGACGATCAGCCGCTACTACCAGGACCTCGATCCGGAGCGGCTCCTGAATCCTGGGCGCACCCGGCGCGGGCAAGACGGTCCTCGCCATCCAGCTGGTGCTGGACTTGGCGGCCGACTCCCTCGCCACCGGCCGTGATCAGGCGGTACCGCTGCGGCTGAGCTTGTCGGCGTTCGCAGTGCCCGATGCCGAGACTCCACCGGTCGACGTCCGGGCCCGGCTGGACGCGTGGATCGCGGAGCACTTGACAAACGTCTACGGGGTGAAGCAGGCCACGGCTCAGGCGTTGGTCAAGGGTGACTGGATCATCCCGGTGCTCGACGGTCTGGACGAAATCGACCCTGAAGACGGCCTTCCGTTGAAGGCCCGACGCGTCTTGTCCGCCCTCAACGTCACGCTGGGGCGGGTGAAGTGGCGAGGGGTCCTGACGTGCCGCACGGCCCAGCACAACAAAATCATCGAGGGCGACGAGACCGATCCCGACTACGCACTGCAGCACGTCAGGGCCGTCACGGTGCAGCCGCTCGAAGCCGGTGAAGTCGTCGCGTGGCTTACCCACCGCTTTCCCGACCCCGACCCCGACGCGGAAGACGGTATCCAGGCCCGCTGGCGGCCGGTCGCGGCCGCGCTGCGCGAGGATCCGGACGGCGACCTCGCACGCTGCCTCAAGTCCCCGCTTCGGCTCTACCTCGCCGTTACGGTCTACCGCAACCCCGCCACCGTTCCGGCCAAGATGTGCGGGCTCAATGGGGCTGCCCTGGAGAACAACCTGTTCAGCAGATTGGTTCCGGCGATCACGAGGGACCATGTGTGCCCGGACGGTACTCGGTACGACGCCGCGGAGGTCGACCGCTGGCTGCGGACGCTCGCCGCACACCTGGGCCGCATGGTGAAGCTGGGAGAGTCGGCGACGGACTTCTACCTGAGCGACCTGTGGCGAACCACCGGCTCACCACGACGGCCGGGCTTGCGCATCCGTTGCCAGGCAGCACTCCTGGCTTCCGGTGCTGCCGTCATCCCACAGCTGATCGGTTCTCGGCTGGTGCCGGACACTCGTCCGGGCTGGTCTTTGGCTGCAGGCGTGGGACTTTTCTTTTTCCTGGCATGTTTCTTGATTTATACGCCGACCAAATTTCCCGGCCGGGAGGCGCCGCAAATCAATCTGCGGTACATTCGTACACTAAAAGGTCGAGCACGTCTTTCTCGCGGAATTAGAAAAGTGTTCTTAAGTAGCGTGACAGCGGGAGCGCTACTGGGCACACTGTATGGATCACTGCCTCCCGGCAGAGAGATCGCGGCAGCCCATCATGCCAGTATTGTAGTCGGACTTATTGGATTCATGATGGCTGGCATAGTGATATTCTCGCCTCTCGGGATTGCACCCGGGGTCACACTGCAGGTCTTCGACGCCTTGACCGTTCCACACAACATTACGAATAGACCCAGCGATCCGTTGCGGCAGAACAGGCTCGGAGTGGCCGCCTATGTGCTAGCGTCTTCACTCGTCGCAATGGCGGTCGTGGTCATTGCGCCATTGATTCTTGGCGTACTGACCTCGGTCGAGGCCATGATGATAGGTTCTTCTGTCGTACTTTCGTTCTTCATTGTGGGCATGAGCACTTTTCCGCTCTTCCTTCAGCACTTCCTGACGGTTCGCGGGATGGCTCGCCGTGGCGAGCTGCCGCGGCGCCCGGACAAGTTCGCCGATTGGGCCTACGGTGCCGGGATCTTCCGGCTCTCCGGTACCGCGACCCAGTTCCGGCACCTGGTGGTGCAGGACCACTTCGCCGGCACACCTGAAGATTGAAGCCGGTCAAGCCGTCGGCGGGATGTCGTCCGGTTGCCTCACCGTGGGGCGGATCAGGTAGCTGGTTCGCCGGTAGTGTGGTCCGACGAGGAGCAGCAGGTCTTGCGTCTCCCGGGACATGGTTTCCAAGTGGCGTTGGAGTTCCTGACCGGCCGACGGGAAGGCCTGCCGGACGAACCGCGGCCGGGACGGCCGCGGTTCATCACCCGACCGGGTCAAGCAGGCGATCACCAAGGACTCGGAAGGAACACCGGGCAAAGATACCCACTGGCCAACGGGGTTGATGGCCTCGATCACGGGCCTGGAATTGTCGACTGATCCTCAGTTCGTGGACAAAGTCCGTGACGTCATCAGTTTGTACGAGGCTTTGACGGAGAACACGTTGGTCCTGGCGGCGGACAAGAAAACCGGATGCAGGCGATCGGCCGGATCGCACCGATCCTGCGTTCGGCATCAGCTGCAACGCTCCGCTCATCGCAGCGTCACCGCACCGAAATAATACGTGCGGCAATGGACCGAGACACCAGTGTCACGACAAATTCCGGACAGATCCCGGACAGCCCAGCGGGCATCCCTCCGGATGGGTTATCGTGCGTCGAGCAGAGCACGTGGAGGGGCGGCGGGCAGTGCCGGACTACGAGTACGACATCTTTCTCAGCTACCGCAGATCGGGAGCGGGCTTGGCTGGCGAATGGGTGCGCAATCATTTCCACCCGCTGCTGCGCGACTGCCTGGCCGACGAACTCGCCACCCCACCGCGCATCTTCCTCGACGTCGAGCAGGAGACGGGGACGTACTGGCCCGCGCGGCTGGAACGGGCGCTGCGGCACAGCCGGCTGCTTGTCGCCGTGTGGTCGCCACCGTACTTCCAGTCGCCGTGGTGCCTGGCGGAGCTGACCACCATGTCGGCCAGGGAGCAAGTTGCCGGTCGGGCGAGCCGGCACGACGACCGCGGGCTCATCTACCCCGTCGTGTTCGCCGACGGCAGGCACTTCCCCAAGCAGGCACTGCTGCGGCAGGCGGTCAACCTGCACCATGTCACCGTCGGCCGATTGACCTACCAGGACTCCCCGGAGTTCTTGGAACTGCACCGGCAGGTGCAGAAAGTCGCCCAGGAGCTGGCTGAACTGCTCGACCACGTGCCCGCGTGGCAGGCGAACTGGCTGGTGTTCCGGCCCAAGGACCTCGTACCACAACGTCCGACGCTCCCCCGTCTGGAGCTGTGAATGATCACCGCGTTCCACTCCTCCGCGCTCGGCCAGCGCGTCTTCGCGGCTCGGGCCGCCGCGCAACTGCACCGCTGGGGCTACCGGACCCTGTTGGTCGAGGCCGTGTCCGGGCCCGGAGGAATCCTGCCGGAGTACGCGGACGCGGGTGGGCGCGAGCCAGCGAGCTACCCGGAGCCGGGTGCAGGTGCGCCCGACGTGGTTCGGCTGGGCCGCACAGCCGATCTCGACGAGCTGTACGCCGACCACGGTCTTGGCTGGCACCTGGAAGACTGCGCCACCTCCTGGCGGTCGGCCTACGACCACGTCGTGGTCGACGCGGGCTCGGGCCTGGACGACGCGACAGGGATCTGCCTCGCGCAACTCCCCGACACTCTCGTGCTGGCGGGTGAACCCGGCTCGGTGGCGAGCCTGGCGACCGAGGCGAGCCGTGTCCGCGACCAGCTCCCGTTCGGGCGGGGCAAACTCACGGTCTTGCCACTGCTCACCGGCGTGGGTGACACCCGTGCACCCCTGGCACTCCTGGACGCGTGGGCCGGCCGCGACACTGACCGCGCCCGCCTGCTGACCGTGCTCGCGACGTCGCTGGCCGATGGCGACGTCGAGCCCGTCACGGCGTTGCTCGCCAGGGACTTGGCAGCGACCGCCCAACTCGTGGCCGACCGGCCGGCGTATGTGCGCGGTGCGGCTCGGGTCGTCACGGCCAGGTCCGACCAGGTGTACGAGGACGCTGCCGACGTGCTGACCGATCTGCTGGAGTGGGAGCTCGACCCGGCGCAGTGGGCGTCGATCGAACACGAGCTCGCGCTGCTGGCCGAGGCTCTGCGCGCCGGGTCGGCCAACGTCGTGGACCAGCTCACCCGTGGGCTGGAGCTGGCCGCACCGGTTCTGTCGGTCGGTACCAGCGGGGACGCCGTCTCGATCCCCGCGTCGGCGCGGGCGCTGGTGAAGACCTCCCTCAACCTGCTGGCAGAACGGTGAGCCGCGCGGGAGACCTGCACGCCCGGTTGGCGGGGGTGCTCGCCGCGTGGGACCAGGCGACGGGCGATCGCCGCTTGTTCGACGCCGAAGACATGGTGGCTGAACTGCTCGCTGCCGCCCGGCTGGAGTCGCCCGACAACCTTGCGTCGCCGCGAGTGCTGCGTGCTGTCGCCGACTGGCACCTGCGTTGCGGGATGATGCTCGACGCGGAGGGGGACAACCTGCGGTACCAGTACTGGCTGGCAATCCTCGCCGCGGTGGCCGGCCATGACCCCTCCCTGGTGCCGGAGAACAAGCTCGCGGTACTGGCACCCGACCTCGACCCGCTGTTCCCGCGCTCCTGGTCCGCCTCCGACCGAGGTGAGCTGGTCAACGCAGCCCACACCGCGGCTCGGATCATGCCCGAGTCCGTCGAACGTGTCATCGAGCTCCTCCGGCAGGCGCTCGGCACTGTTCCGGAAGGACACCCCGACCGGCCCGAGTTCCAATACATGCTCGGCATGGGCCTGCTCGACCGGTACCGCTTCCGCAGTCACCAGAACGATCTCGACGAGGCCATCGCGAGGTTCGCCGAGTCGGCTGGTACCCCGCAGGGGAGGCCGCACCACTCCCAGAGACTGGTGGTGCTGGCGAGCACCATGCGGGAGCGGGCGCAGTTGCGGCGGTCCCGCGCGGAGTACGACGACGCCGTGCACGCGGCGCGCACCGCGTTCGCTGCCACCCACCCCGGTGGACCGGGGCACACAGCCGCACTCGCGATGCTGGGCGGAATCCTGTTCAGCCGCTACCTCGTCACGCACCTCGACCAGGATCTGAACGAGTCGGTGACCACCCTCCGCCACGCCGTCCAGCTCCCGCACGACCTGTTCGTCGTACTGCCCTCCACCCAGATCACGCTCGGCAACGCGCTGCTCTCCCAGTGGATGCGAGACGGCGACCTGGCCCTGCTCAACGATGTGGTCGCCGTCTTCCGCTCGGCGGTCGCCGGTTCTCCCGCCGGATCGCCCGAGTTCGCGCGCAGCCAGCAGGCCCTGGCGATGGCGCTGTCGTACCGCTTCGACCAGTACGGTCAACTCGAGGACGTGACCGAGGCGATCGACCTGACGGCGAAAGCGGTCCGGGCAATGCCCACGGGGCACCCCGAGTACGCGACGAACCTCGCGCACCTCGCCGGGTACCGGCTGCTGCGCCACGGCGTGACCCAGGACACGCTCGACCTGGACGAGGCCCTCGTCGAGATCTCGGCAGCCGCGGCGAGCGACCAGCCCATGGACCGCGAGGCGGTGCTGCTGGGGCTCGCCTCGGTGTCGAAGACCCGTTACCAGCGCACCGCCGACCCGGCCGACCTGCTCCAGGCCATCGCCAGCACGCACCAGGCGCTCGACCTGTACCCGCCCGACCACACCGACAGAGCCGCGGCTGTCGGCAACCTCGGCGCCGCCTACCACCTGAGGCACCAGCTCAGCACCGATCCGCGTGACCTGGACACGGCGATCGACCTGCTCCGCGAATCCATTCAGGACAGTGCGACGGCCGGCGACCGGGCGCAGCGGCTGGTCAACCTGTCGATCGCCCGGTTCGATCGCTACGAGCTGACCGGCGATCCGGCGGACGCCCGGCTCGCTGCCGCGACAGCACGCGATGCTCACGCCCTCTCCGCCGCACCTCCACACCTGCGCCTGGACGCCGCCAATCGCTGGGGCCGCTACGAGATCGCGGTCTCCGGCGACCCCGCAACCGGACTGCCCGGACTCGCCGCCGCCGTGGAACTGCTACCACGCGTCGCGTGGCGGGGTGTGGACCAGAACACCCGGGAACGCGTGCTCGGCGACTGGCAGACCCTGACCGGCAGGGCGGTCGCCGCCGCCATCGCGGCGGGCGAACCGGCCACGGCGGTCGAGCTGTTCGAGCTCGGCCGCGGCGTGCTCTGGAGTCAGCTCCTGGAAACCCGCACCGACCTGTCGTTGCTGTCCGACGTGGCTCCCGAACTGGCTCGCAGGCTTGAAGACGTCGGCACGGCCCTCGATCGGGACGACCAGGCCGGAACTGAGCCGTTTCCCAGTGATGCGCGTGTCACGTGGGCGAGTGAGTGGGATGACCTGGTGGGACGAGTCCGCTCGATTCCCGGGTTCGAGTCGTTCCTCACCGCGGCGGCTTTCGCGGAACTGCGCACCGCCGCGCAGGCCGGTCCCGTCGTGCTGATCAACGTCAGCGCGTGGCGCTGCGACGCCCTCGTGCTGCATTCCGGCCTCGATGAACCCCAAGTCGTCCCACTCCCCGAACTGACGCTCGGCGAGACGACCCTCCGGGGCGAGAAGCACGCGTCCCTGCTGCGGTCCCTGGGCGAGGTGGGCGACCGAGACGGGCGCGCCGACCTGCAGGTCGCGATGTCGGAGACCCTGCGCTGGATGTGGGACACGATCGCCGAACCCGTGCTCACGGAGCTCGACCGGCCCGACCGGATCTGGTGGTGCCCGAGCGGGCTGCTGACGTTCCTGCCGCTACACGCAGCAGGCAACGAGACCGATTCGGTGCTCGACCTGGTCGTCTCCTCCTACACACCGACCGTGCAGGCCCTGTGCCGTGCCATCGGAGCCACTGATCCGGCGCCGGATCGCCGGAGCCTGCTGGTGGTCGCCACACCGCGCACGCCAGGCGCACGCACGGTACCCGGGGTGGGCCGGACCAGGGCGCGGCTGGAACGGCTGTTTCCCCGGCACACCACCATCCCACCGGAGTACGCGACCCGGGCGACCGTGCTGGCGCAGCTCGCCGGGCACGCGTGGGTGCATTTCGGCTGCCACGGCGCTCAGGACCTCGACGCGCCCTACCAGGGCGGACTGGTCCTCCTCGACGACCGGCTCACCGTGGCCGACCTCACCCGGACTCCCAGCGCTGCCAACGCCGAATTCGCCTTCCTCGGTGCGTGCGAGACCGCCGTCGGGGGCAGCAAGCTGCCCGAAGAGGCGATCAACCTCGCCGCGGGTATGCAGTTCGCCGGCTATCGGCACGTGATAGGCACCCTGTGGTCGGTCGCGGACACGGCCACCGTCCGGGTCGCCCGCGACGTCTACGACGCGCTCGCCCGAGACGGTGAGCTGGACGCCGCCGGATCAGCGAAGGCGCTCCACGCAGCCGTACGTGCCTTGCGGAACCGCCACCCCGGCACACCGAGCATGTGGGCACCCTATCTCCACGTCGGCCCGTGACCGGGACGGATCAGCGGTGCCTGACGCACGTGACCTCGCCGGCCACCTGTTCCCGATCCTGCAAGACGCGGCAGCGACCAACCGCCAGCTGGTTCTCGGTCATCGGTTATCAGGGTAAACCTGCGCTTGTCCGCGTCTCGGAGTCCTCCGGGGCAGAGCTCCGGTTCCACGCTTTACCCGACGCGGCAGCCGCGAAGAACGCATCACGGTCGTCGGTCCGGGCAAGCGGGCAGCGCAGTGATGGATCGGCACCTTCACCCCGGAAGCAGTCAGGACATCCGATCGGGCGAATGCCGTAACAATGACGTGCCACCCGGGCGATCCAGGGGACGTTCCGACTCGACCACGACTGGACAGGCGGTTCCGATGCGTGTCTCCCCCCGGGCGCTCAGCCCTATCCGGGGCACCGCTCGCTATGGGCTTGGCTCGCCAAGTGGTGCGTCGACGCGAGTGACCGACAGCCCGAGCCCGTATTCCTTGGCCTGGCACCGGCGGCCGAAGAACACCTGTCGCAGATCAGTGCGGCCGCCGGCCGGGTTTCCCGAGCTCCACGCGCCACCTTCGAAATCGAGCCGTCCTCGACCTGGCTGGCTGAAGGCGAGCAACGGTTCGCGGACGACGTGGGAGCACACAACGGTTCACCGGAGTCGATCGCGGCCGGCGGAATGCTCGCTCTGAAACACGGACGCCGCGACGGAGCCGTGCTCGACCTGTACGTGCGGACCTTGCGAAACGTACGGAAAGTCGACCCTGACGCCGACGTGGGCGCCTCGGTCCGGGAAGTCACCCACCGCCTGAGAACGATCTCAACCGCGTGCCAGGACGCGGGCGTCGATCCGTCGCTCTACCTCGAAGCGCTGGCCGACCTGACCGCAGCCGCACCGGACGTCGACGTCCGGACGGTCCTCTGGCGGAACGCGTCGCCACAAGAACTGTTCGGCGAACACGAGATCCCGGAGGAACGAAGATGAGCACGGTCGTCACCGGCGAGACGATCATCGTCGACCACTCCAACGACTCCCACAGCGACCTGCGGGTGTTCTTCGCCGTCGCCGAGGAACGAGGCCACGCCGCGGCATCGGTGGTGGTCGACGAAGGCGGCCGGCCAGTCACCGATCCGTGCTACTCGGACCGGATGGGCGCACCCCACCTGCCTGGCGGTGCCTGGGCATTCTGCCGATCGCCGCAAGCGGAAGCGCTCGGGTTCCCGACAGGCACGGACTTCGTCCGCACGCACGCACCCCATCTGAGTTTCCTCGGTGGGTCCCCCTACCCGGCTGAACCACACTTCCACCGTCAGCTCTACATCCAGGAGTTCGGTCAGCCGGAGTCCCGGCTGCAGATCCCCGGTTGCTCGGCCGGACCGGTCGCGTGGCGGCCGGACGGCCGGAAGGTCTGCGTGCTCGACGAGCGCCTCGGCCGCTTTGCCGCGCTGCCGGACGCGGCGAAGTACGTGCTCTGGGAGTACGACCTCGCGCTGGGGCAACGACGCCGGGTCGTCGACCTGCCTCCGGCGTGGCCCCTGAGCCACGTCGAATTGACCTACAGCAGTGACGGCCTGTGGCTGCACCTGTGCGACTGGATCGGCGGCGCCAACTACCTGGTGGGCTTGGCGGACGGGATCGTGGTCCCGCTCCCCTTCAGGTCGGTGGGCGCCGGGTGGAACCCGGGAAACGGGGCGAACGCGATGACGGTGACCACTGTCGAGCCGATGACCGGCCGGCTGGTCATCCACGACTACGACGTTTCGACCGGGTCAATGGAACAACGGTCGGACATCGCCTCGTCGAACGGCCTTCCGCTGGCAGTCCGGGAGCTGTCGATGTCGACGGACGGCAACCGTGCTCTGGTTACCGCGCCCCTGGGTGCGACCGGGCTCGAGCAACAGCGCCGCGGTGGGGTCAACGTGGCGGTGGTGATCGACATCGTGGACGGTGCGGTCGATCCGGTGTTGCCGGTGCGCTTCCGGACCCCGGGTGCCCAGCGCCGCCACACCAGCCCGCGATGGTGCGAAGAACCCATCGTTTCGCCGGTCCCCACCACAGTCGCCGACACCTTGCTGGCCGGTGCCGTCCGCCCGGTGCACCTTCCCGACCGGCCCGAGTTGCTGGGAGACCACCTGGAGCGCGGGCTGGAGGCCGCACTGGGCATCGAGCAGGCATGGGCATCGGGACGAGTGCGGCCGCCCCTGTTCGCCGGCGAACTCGTCCAACACGCGCTCAGCTGCTACGAGCTCGATCCCGACGCCGGCGATGCCATCCACACGCGGCTGCGCGAGCAGGCCGCACACGACCCGATCGCGCGAGCAGTGGCGCGGTGGATCGGTACCGACCGGAACCGGCCCCACCGATCGTGGCGGACGAAGGAGCTGACCACCCTGGCTCACACGGCCGGAGAACCACCGAACCTCGACGAACACGCGGAGATCTTCAGCGACGGCCGACGGGGATGCGTCCCATCGCTGGATCTGCTGATCGCGGCCGAAAGCGGTGCAGATGCCTGCGCGCCGGCTCGCGAACTGGTGGCCGCGCTGGCCGGGCGCCGGGGTGGCAGCGAACGCACCTGGGAACGGCTGGCCACCCTCACAGCCGATGCCGTACGTCACCACGACCACCTGTTCGCTGTCAAAGCAGGCTTGGCCACAGCGCTCTGGAACGAATTCTTCCTGCAGGATGCGGCGGCCCGGGCTTCGGGACTGGGCGACTCGCCAGAGGGCCTGGAGACGGGAATCCTGATCGACTGCGTCGAGGCATGTGCCCACCTTCCCGGACACGAAGTCGTCGGGGGTGACAGCGTCGCCGTCTTCGACGTCGCCGACGTCCGGCTCCGAGTCCAGCTCCGCCTCCAAGAACGGGATGCGCAGGATTACTTGAACACCACGAGCCGAGCGGGCACCCGGCGGCCGCCTGCTCAGGTTCCGGCGCCCGATCCGGGCGTCCGAGACGAGGAAGGAGCTCCATTGCCGAGCCGGAAGAGGATCTTCGTTTCCTATGTGCGGGAGGACAGCTCGACGGTCGACCGTCTGGTGACGGAGCTGGGCGAGCACGGGTTCGACGTCTGGATGGACCGCACACACCTGCTCGCCGGTCAGGTGTGGCGATCCGAGATCAAGAAGGCGATCCGGGCCGGCGACTATTTCATCGGGTGCTTTCCGCCGCTTATGCCAGCAAAGATGTCTCGTACATGAACGAGGAGCTCATCACCGCGGTCGAGCGGCTACGGTTGATGCCACAAGGACGGCAGTGGTTCATCCCCGTGCTCCTCGGGCCGTGCGCCCTGCCTGAGCTGGCCGTCGGCCCGGGCCGGACGCTCGACGAGCAGATCCACCACGTCGACCTTTCAGCTGACTGGGCGGCCGGGATGTCGCTGCTGTTGCGATCGCTGGGGTCAGCGCGGATTTCGTGAACCTGTCATTCCCCGGGCTCCTTCTCCGTCGAGGTCCTCTCGGTCAGCCATCATCTTCGCTGGGGTGTGACGACAGCTCGGATCGTCACTGACGGTCTGCAACTGCCTGGCGGACGGCCGACGGAAGTCCGTCCGAGATCGCAGGCCTCGGGCTCGCGGTCGGATCGACGGCAATCCCCGCAGCTGTGGTCCAAGTCGCTTCTCGACAGACTTCCGCCGGTGTCCTACCGCTGCTCCCGCTGCCGGCGCGGCACATCCGCACGCGTCACCGCGGTAGCTGCGCCACGACCCGCGCTGATCAGTGCCGCCGCCGGCAGCCGCCCTCGCCGTCGGCGTCGGCGATCGAGTGGGATCGTTCGGCTCCGGGCTCAGACCGAAGATCGCTCCAGCGCGGTGAAACCGGACACTTGGGCCGGCACGTGCAGGTCGTCTCCGGCCGCGCCGGACAGGAACAGCGAACTGGCCAGCGTTTTCGCGAACTCGCGGATCACGCGGCGTGGCGTCACGCCGGTCCGGCTCAGGTATGCGCGGTAGGTACCGATCTGGCTCATCGTCGCCCGGTCGGCGTCCCCGATGCCGAACGCGATCATCCGCGGCCGAGCCGGCCAGCTCCGGTCCACGAGTCTCGCGTGGGCCGCGGGCCAGTCCGCGTGATCGGTCGGCTGCCCGTCGGACAGGAAGAACACGGCGGGTCTGTAGATCGAACAAGATTCTGCCCGGAGCCGCTCGACGTCGTGTTCGATCGTTTCGCGGAGCGTGGTGAACACGGCGCCGAAATTGGTCTCCGCGCCGCCTCTCAGCTCCGGCTTGCCGATTCTTTCCGCCCTGCGGGAGAGCGGCGCGACAACACGGGCTTCCCGGGAGAAGCCGATCACCCCCAGCCGAGTCCGGCCGGCCAGGGCCGGATCCGTGCGTACGACCCGGTACACATCATCGAGGCTGTCATTCAGCAGGTCCAGGTGATCGGCCATCGAATAGGACTCGTCACAGACCACGTAGAAGGGCAGGATTCGATCGGACATCGGATTCTCCTCGTCTGGGGAAGGCCGGTGATTCACCGCGACCGCGGGACTCGCCCGCCGCTCCGCAGGCCCCACTTCGAGGGGGTCCCTGCGGGCGCTCCCCGACAGTCTCACATCCCGGCTTGGACCAAGCGTGGACCGCGGGTGGACCTCGAGTTCCGCTTCAGGTCACGAAAGGACGGAAAGTGGACGAAAAATGGACCACAAACCGAACGTGTTCTCATCCCCCGAGCGATCGGTTTCACTGAGAGTGTCATGACACCGCGTCGAAGGAGACGGCATGGAAGTACGCCTGTTGGGGCCGTTCGAACTGCGAACGAGCGGTCAACCGGTCGAACTCGGTGACTTACAGCAGCGGTACATCCTTGCCGTCCTCGTGCTGCACGCGAACCGCGCGATATCGGCCGAACGGCTCACCGACATCGTCTGGAACGGGGTGGAGAAGCCGAAGACCAACCTGGTCCCCGGCTACATCGCTCGCTTGCGCAAGATCCTCGAGCGGGGTGAGCAGACCGACCGGCCGGTGATCGACCGCGTCGCGACGGGCTACGTGCTGCGGATCGCGCCCGAGCGGATCGACCTCGAGCGGTTTCTCGCGTTGCGTGACCGGGCACACGACTGCGCCGACCGTGCCCGGCGGCTCGCGCTGCTGCGCGAGGCCGCCGAACTGTGGCGCGGCCGGTACCTGGAGGACCTCGACCACGACCGCGTCGGCTCGACCGGTCTGTTCTCACCGGAAGAGGCGTACATCGACGTCCTGGGCGACCTCGCCGAGCTCGAGCTCGGCGAAGGAAACCACCGGTGGGTCCGCGATCGGCTGCAGTCGTTGGTGAGTGCCGAGCCGACGCGGCACCGGCTCGCGGGGCTGCTGATGCGGGCGTTGGTGGCCAACGGCGACCGCGTACAGGCGGTGAACGTCTACCACGACACCAGGGCGGCGCTCAATGACTACGGTATGGACGTCCCGGTCGAGCTGCGGCGGTTGGCGAAATTCGCTCAGCTGAGCGGGCGGCGCGTCTTGCTGCCCAGCCGGCCGCCCCGCTTCGGGGGTCGAGGGCGCGAACTGGCGAGGATCGAGTCGCGGTTGCTCGTCGCAGCCGCCGCGCACCGATCGGCGACCTTGTGGATCAGCGGGATGCCGGGGATCGGCAAGACCGCGCTCGCCGTCCAAGCGGCCTACCTCCTGCGCGAGCGCTTCCCCGACGGGCAGGTGCTGGTGCAGCTCGACGGCTTCACCCCGGAGGTGGCCCCAGTGACCACCGAGGACGCGCTGGCCGGCCTGCTGACGGCGCTCGGGGTCCCGCCGGAACAACACCCGCCGACGATCAGTCAGCGCATCGCCAGTTACCAGGCTGCGCTGGCGGGCACACGCACCCTTGTCGTGCTGGACAACGCGGCGGGCGAAGAGCAGACACAGCAGCTCCTTCCGATCGAGCCCGGCTGTGCCGCACTGGTCACCAGCCGGCGAACCGGAGGTCTCGACATCGCGGACGAGATCCAGCTGGGACCGCTGCAGCCCGAGGCGGCCATCGAGCTGTTTCACGGCCTCGTCGGCGCCGATCGGGTCCGAGGTGAGTCGGCGCTCGTCGACAGCCTCGTGGTGCGGTGCGGCTATGTCCCGCTCCCCATCAAGATGCTGGCCGCGCAACTTCGGCTGCACGGGTCCTGGTCCCTCAGCGAACTGACGGCGCTGCTCGACGAGTCGGGACCGTGGCGGGACGCACCCGGGCTGACCGGACGCGCCGCCGGCGCCTGCGCGGTCTCCTACGGGCAGCTGGACGAGCTCGAACAACTCCTGTTCCGGCTGTTCGGGCGGTTGCCTGGACACGATCTGAGCGTGCCCGCCGCGGCCGCCCTGGTGGGGACGACTCCTGCGCGGGCGCGGGAACTGCTGGAGGGACTGCTGCGGGCGAGCCTGCTGGAAGAACCCGCGCACGGGCGGTACCGGATCCTCGATCCGCTCAAGGAGTACGCACGTGGCCTTCACACGCACGCGGACACGGACACGGAACGACTCGGTCCGCTCCTCGACTTCTACCTCGTCACCACGTCGAACGCGATACGTGCCGCCTACCCCTTCGACCAGGACCGTCAGCCGGCCGTCCGGCGAGAGTGCCCGTCCGCGGTGGAGTTCGGCGACAACCAGGCGGCGCTGACCTGGCTGTCCGGGGAACGGCTGAACCTGCTCGCAGTGATCAGGTATGCGGCGCGGCAGGACTTCTCCGAGCACACCTGGCAGCTGGCCGTGCTCTTGTGGCGCTACTACTACGCAGGTGGCCTCATCGAGGATTGGTCCGAGACGCTCGAGCTCGCGCGGAAGGCGCTCGAAACCGACGAGGCCGGACGGGCCGGACTTGCCTACGTCCTGCTGCGGCTGGCCGGAGCGCACCGGACCGCGGGGAGGGCCTCGCAATCGCTCGAATTGGCCACTGAGGCGCTGCGTCTGTGGACCGAGCTGGGTGATGACCTCGGCCAGGCCGGCGCGCTGTGCGCCATCGCGACTGTGGATTCGGATCGGGGCGACAACGCGTCGGCGATCACCCACTACGAGTCGGCGCTGACGAAGTACGAGCGCGTCGAAGACCTCCGAGGCCAGGCCTATGCCCTCAGCAACGCAGGACAGCTCCACGAGCTGCAGGGCGATCTCGAGTTCGCCGAAGCGCGGCTGGTCGCGGCCACGGACCTGCTGCGCCGGCTCAGCCACACCCAGGGCCTCGCTCACACGTTGGACAACCTGGGTGTGGTGCGGCGTCGGCTGGGCCGGCACGCCCAAGCGCTCGCGAACCACGAAGAAGCCCGAGCGCTCGCCAAGGAGGTGGGTGACCGCAGCTGCGAGGCCTACGCGCTCAACAACATCGGAGTGGTGCACCGCCTCGAGCAGCGGCTCGAAGACGCCGTGCAACACCACGAACTTGCCCGCGCCGTCGCCGATACGGTCGCCGAGCCCGGCTTGCGCGCCCAGCTGTACATGGACCGGGCCGCGACGCAGCTGGAGCGCGGGGACCGCCGCCAAGCGCTGACGACCTACCTCGCGGCGCTCGACCTCGCCCGCGGAACCGGCGACCGGGGCAAACAGGCCCACGCACACCGCGGCGCCGCGCAAGTACTGCACCAGACCGGCGAACACGTCTCCGCCGCCGTGCACTGGCACGCTGCGCTCGAGGCCTTCGACGGACTGGGGTGGACGGAGGCGGAAGACGTGCGAGCCGAGCTCGCCCGGCATCGGTGCAGGTGCAGGGCGGAGGGCTAGGCGGTGTCCGGCAAGTCAAAACTCTCGGTCTTCGAGCAGACAGACTTGCTCCGGCACCGCCTAGGCGGGCGGAACCCGGACAACCCGCAACGCGCGACCGAGTTCGGGCAGCAGTTCGCGAACCGCCGGGTGGTTGTGCCACCGCGCCAGTGTTCGCGAAAGCTGGCGGAGGTCGATCCGCACGGTGGCGGAGTCGACGTGCGCCGCGTCCTCGAGCACCCCGCGAGTGAGCGAGCAGGCGTGCTCGATCTCGCCGCTGCCCGCGTGCGCCAGTGCGTGACGCGCCCCGAACCGGGCGCGAGCCCTCCGCGCCTCCGCGGCGATCCTGGGCAACTCCCGATCGAGCACTTCCGCGGCGTCGGCGGGACGGCCGAGGTCGTAGAGCGACCAGCCTTCGGCCAAGGCGACTTCGTCGACGACGCTGGCGGAACCGAACACCGGTCGCGATGCCGGGAGCGACGTGCCTTCGGACAGGAGCACGCGCGCGCGTTCCAGTGCGCGCAAGTAGTCGTCGGGGGCGCCGGCCAGCGCGTGACCCTGCGCTTCGCAACGGGCCGCGAGTCCGAGGATCCGTGACCCGACTGACGGATCGGTCTGCGCGCGCACGGCCAGCTCGACCGTGGCGAGGGAATCCTGTTGGTACAAAGCCAGTTCGGCCTGCCGCACAAGTGCGTAGACACCGAGGTGGAGGTCGCCGCCGGAGGCCGCGAAGTCGACTGCTTTCGCCGTCCACCACGCCGCGGCCCGATCGTCACCGGCCTCCTGGCTCATCCAGCCCGCGTACTCCGCGGCGCGCGAAGCGTGGACGAGCAACTCATTGCGCACTTCGGGCGCCACCGGCCCCCCGGCGAGGGAGCGAACCGTGTGCACGTGAGCGACGACCTGGGGCAGCACGATGCCCGGACGGCTCGTAGTGCCGAGTTTGCGGTACTGGTCGAACGCGCTGTGCAGGCCGGCGATCGTCGTGGGGTCGGCCGCCGACCAGGCGCCACCGGTCAGCGCATACCCCACCGCGATCCCGAGCCCGGCGAGGACCTGCCGCCGCGGGAGACGGTGAAAGCCGGATGTCCCTTCGGTATCCATCACCATCACCCACACTTCATCGTCACTCCCCTCGTCGCCGTTTGCGGCTTCGGGCCGGGGTTTCGGCACTTCGGGTTTCGCAGAGACGATCATCGTGACGAGTGCGCCGCCGGTTTCGAGCGCACTATCGCAGCGCTTCGCGATATCTGCCGTCGGCGCACTCATGCCATTTTCGATCTTGCTCAGGTAGCTCTTGCTGTAACTGATCTTCTGAGCGAGTTTATCGAGTGACAGACCGCGGCCTTGTCGCAGTTTCCGCAAAGCTTCCCCGAACGACTCGACCACGCTCGCCTCCCCGTTTCGCGAGGTTCACCTGCAGGCAGTACAGCACCGTCGCAGAGCGAAAGCAACGCACCGAACGGCAATCCGGCCCCTTGTCGGAAACCCACCGGAAGAACCGGATTGCCGTCCGGGCCGGTCAGTCGATCCACGAGTGCCCGTTGGGGGCGGCCAAGGGCGGCGACGTCACGACCGGGCCCGACGTGGACCCCCCGTCTGCGAGCGACGTGACGACGCCGAAACCCGGGACGGTGAGGGCGACCAGCGTGGCAGCCGCGGCAGCGAACTCGACAAGGGTGCGGAATGACAGCGAACCAGACATGACGACTCCTCGGAATTTGTTATTCCCAAGCGCGATTGCGCTTGTTCCGAGGATTCATCCGAAACCGGTCAATCGACAATACGTTGCACGTCTCCTGCGTTTCCGGAAACGGTGAACGGGCTCAGCGCACGCCCAGTGCGCGAACCATGAGCAAGGCGAACGAGCTGCCGGCGTGGGGCATTCGACCGTCGATGACCAGCGACAACGCCTCTTCGAAGGGGATCAGGTGTACGCGCAGGTCAGCTTCGCCGGGTTCCAAGCGCGCAGTGCCGTGGTCGAGCCTCGTCGCCAGGAACGCGTGGTCACGATGGTTGGTGAAGGAATCCGCGCAGTTGACGGTGCCGAGATGACGCCAGTGCAGCGCGGAGATCCCGGTCTCTTCACGCAACTCCCTTGCTGCTGCGCCCCGGGGATCGGAGTCGGCGGCGTCGATCCGGCCCGCGGGCAGCCGCCACTGGGTTTGCTCGTGGGTGTAGATCCATTGCCGCGTCACGGCGACACGACCGTCTTCCGCCAGCGCCACTGTCGTCACGGAGCCGCTGGACACGACGTGGTCGTACCGGCCGGCGGAACCATCCGGGCGGACGGCCGCGTCCCGCCGGACGTCGAACCACGGCGACGAGAACACACTGGCGGAACGCAGCCGCGACCAGGTACGAGGTGGGGGCTTCGGCCCGTCGTCGATCACTTCCCGAGTCAATCACAATGCCCTGCCGAGCGGTACACATCCGATCCATGCCCGGTCCATCGGCGCCACGCATCATCGTCGCAAACGGGTGAAGGCGGTGTCCGCGTACCCGATCACCGCCCGAGGACGGAAGCACGAGCATGATCGATCACCGTCGTACGAAAAAGCCGGGACACCGCCTCACGACGGTCATCTCTCACCAGAAGTAACGTTTCAAAACACCGTAACGAGGACGAGCTCGACGTCGATCCTTAGAGCGTCGAATTCACCGGAGTAACGTCGAGTTCCACTTCGAACTCGATTGTCGAATGCCGTCGAATCCTGTAGGCGCCCCCACTGTGCGCCGGATTGTGCCTGGCAGGGCGCGCAGAAGGGAGAAATGATCGATGCGCCGCATATTCATCAGCTACCGCACCGAGGACAGCGTGCACGTGGCACGGGAGGTTGCGACCGGATTCGCGAAGAAGACCGGCCGGCACCGTGTTTTCCGCGACCGCGACTCGCTTCTGCCAGGCGAACTTTACCCGGAATCCATCCGAGACGCGGTTTCCGCAGCCGATCTCGTGCTCGCGATCATCGGACCTCACTGGCTCGGTGCTCAAGATGCGGACGGCCGGCCAAGGCTGGCCGATCCGCGAGACTGGGTCAGGTCCGAACTGCGCACCGCCTTCGAGCGCGGCATCCCGGTGGTTCCGGTGCTCCTCGACGATGTACGGCTCCCGTCCTTCGTGGAGCTGCCTGCCGACATCGGATCGCTGTCTCGGTCGACTTTCCGGCGGCTCCGTGACCAGACCTTCGCCACCGACCTCCGTGGACTGATCGACGAGCTCACGGACGCCGGCGAGGAGACCGCAGCCGAAGGTCCCGGCCGGCAGGTGCCGAGCGGCCCGCAAAACCAGTACACATCGGTGTCCGGCGGGACCAGCTACATCAGTCAGGGCACGCAGACGGTCAACAACCACGGAGCAGGAGGTGGTCGGCGATGACCTCGCCACCTGATCACGGACGCGATCCACGTGGCCGGCAGTTCAACCACACCGAGGGCGGCACGAACTACATCTCCCAGGGTGAGCAGACGATCCACAACGGGGACTACCTCGACCGAAGCGACCGCCGGAACACCTACCACCAGATCTCGCGAGCCCGCTCGTACGCCGGCCGGTGGGTGCTGGCGATCGCGCTCATCGACATCGTCTACTTCGCTTACGGAGCCGCAGCCTACAGCGGCAACGCGGACGATCACGGCGATCTCGTCCGGGCGGTGATCTTCTTCGTCCTGCTCGCCATCACGGGGAGCCTGATCCGCCGCTGGTTCCGAGCGGGCTGACCCCGCTCAAACCCGATCCACGGTGGACGCTTCGCGCGGTCCATTCCCGATCCACCGCCGTTCCACTGAGCCGGTACAGGCTCGACGTCACCACCCCCAGATGTCCGGCGCACGCCGCGCCACCTTCCGCCAGGAGGCGTCATGCCGAAGAACCCGGAACGAGAGTCCGAAAAGCTGCGCAAGAGAGCGCTCCGGTACAGCCTCGTGGCCCGGCTGGCCGACCGCCGGGCCGGGCGCCAAGACGGCAAGTCGGGATTCCCCGCTCTGCCGGCGGACAGCGAGTTCGCCGCGACGCCGTACCACGGGGTGCGTCAGCACCATCTCAACGTGTTCGCCGCGCGCGAGCTGCTCCGGCAGGAAGAAGACATCCAGCCGCTCGTCCGCCGCCGGGAAGAGCTCGAGGGCGAGATCGCCGGTGCCGAGGAAGAGGCGGCCGACGCCCGCACCCGGCTGGCCGCGGTGCCGGCGGTGCCTGCGGAGGCCGAGCTGATCCGGCGCAACGCCGTCGAGTCCGGAGTGGACGACCAGCTGGTCCGGACCCGGCGGCAGCGGGAGCACGACCGGCGCCGGAACCCGCTCGTGCAGGCAGAACAACGCGCGGCGGAGCAAACCCGCGCCCTGCACGTCGAGCTGGCCCGGCTGCAAGGCGCGATCGTCGCCCGCAAGCGGCTGACCCTGGCCCGGATCCAGCTGCACCACGAACACGCCCAGCGACGGTGCCGCACCTACGAACGCCACCTCGTGCGGCGGCACCCCGACGGTGGCGCGCTCATCCCGCTGCTCCAACTGGCCCGGCCCCGGTTGCCGGGCTGGATCCACGAGCCCGATGCCCCCATCGCGCCCGCACCGCCCGAGCCCGTGGCACCGCGCTGATTCCCTCACGTTCCCGAACACCACCACCGCGAAGGATTCACCATGTTTCGCCGCCGCCGCGCCAGATCCGAACCGGCCCAGCCCACCTGGCAGGACGTCATGCCCGACCGCTCCGGCCCCGACAGCAAGCCCGGTCCCTTCCTGCAGCTGACCGAGATCGACCGCTGGCGCGCGGTGCCGTTCGACATGCCGCCCGCCCCGGACCGGGGCACGTGCCGTCAGCGCGTGCGCCAGCTCGTGGAACAGCTGGGCGACGCGGTCGACGAAGGCACCGGCGCAGCGCTCGATCTGGTCATCGAGTCCTGGGTGGCCGCCTGGATCGAATCCGTGCGCACCGAGTACCTCGACCACCAGACCGTGCTGGCGCTGCACCTCGGCCAGGCGACGCAGTACCGGCGCGAGCTGGAACTACAGGCCGGCCACGCGAGCGAAGAGCTGAACCGCCTGAACGAAGCGTACGAACGGTGCCGCGTCGAGCTCGCCGGCCATCCCCCGCTGGACGCCGGCCAGGAACGGCCGACGGCCGTTCGCGACGACGACGAGGAGGACGAACGATGAACTGGATCTTCGGCAACCGAAAGAAGCCGACCGGCTGGGCGGCCCCGGAACTGCTCGCCGGTCGTGGTTCACTCGGTCTCGTCGCGGCCGCGCTCCTCATCCTCGTCGGCGCTATGACCGACACCGCCGCGTTCAAGGCCGTGCTCGACCTGCTGCTCAACGAGGCCGAGGTCTTCTCCTGGCTGATGGCACTGGGCGCGACCGCGCTGGCGCTGATGGCCGCCGCCACCGCAGGGATCGCGCTCGCCGGGTTGCGCCACGGCCGAGCCGGGGTCGTCCCGGCGATCGCAGTGCTCACGATCGCCTGGCTGGCCCTGGGCGTCGTGCTGCTGGTGGTCCGCTGGCACAGCGCCGAGCTGACCGAGTCCGCGCTCGGGTTCGGCGCCGGAGCGGGACCGGACGCGGCCAAGGTCGAGCGTGGTCACTACGCCGCTTGGTTCTTCTTCGCCCTTTACCTCGTGAGCGGGCTGTGCACCGCCTTCGAAGCCGAACGCCTGTACAACCCCGTGTACTTCGCCCACCGTCGCTTCGCCCGCCGATCGGCGCAGCAAAGCACTGAAGTCGCCCGGCTGGCCGCGCTGAAGGTCCGCGCGGACTCGGTCGTCGACCAGTGCGTCGGGGAGTTCGACCGGGAGGACGAGCGGATGACAGCCGCGATCCGGGAGCGCCAGGCACTCGGCGCCGAGCTCGCGAACTACGCGAGGCACCTGATGGCCGTGCACATGCAGGATCCGGCGAAGACCGGCGTGACGGAGACCGGCCCGGTGCCGTTGCCGTCGTCCGGCCCGGCCGCGGAGCCGGACGACGACGGTGACGCGGAAATCCGGCGGGCCGGATGAGCCGGTGGTACCAGCGGTTCATCGGCCGGGAAGCCGCGGAAGCGCCGAAACCTCGCTGCCCGCACTGCCGTCAGGAGCTCGACGTGTGCGAAGCCTGCTCGGGCTCCTACGACCCGGGCCGGCTCTGCCAGGAGTGCATGTCGGGATTCGTCTGCCCGGCCTGCCGGCGGCACTGGACCTGGAACTGAACGGAGCGAACGCATGCGATCCCGCCGGACGTCGACCGGGCCACTGGGCCGGTATCCGGACGTCACCCTGCGCACAGCCGGCAAGCCGGCACCCCCCGCGCCACTCCCGCCGACTCTGTGGCCCGCCGGACCGCCGCCCATGGCCCACGGCGTCGACTTCACCTTCGCCCGGTGCCATGGCCGGCACCCGGTCCGCTGGCGTTCGGGCCGCCCGGTCACGGTCAGGCCGGCCGAGTCGGCGGGGTGGACGCCGCCGGCCGATCTCGACGAGGTCGTGGCCGAGCTGAGCCTGCTGACCCGGATCGACCTGCAGCCGGCCGCCCCGCACCCACCTGTGGCGCGAGCCGTGGACGTGGCCTCGGGCAGCATCGTCGTCCGTCCCGCGGCCGCCGGCGAAGATTGCTGCGCGCTCAGCGCGGCGCACGGCGACGCGTACCTCGACCGCGGTCTCTGCGTGCTGACCCCTTACG
Organism: Amycolatopsis sp. WQ 127309; assembly: GCF_023023025.1. Lineage (NCBI taxonomy): Bacteria > Bacillati > Actinomycetota > Actinomycetes > Pseudonocardiales > Pseudonocardiaceae > Amycolatopsis > Amycolatopsis sp. WQ 127309. Next base: position 5,274,913 of record NZ_CP095481.1, on the reverse strand, counting down.
CGACCGTCGCACACCTGCGCCACCAGCTGGGACACGCGCTGGGGCTCAGCCACGCCCTGCGGGCCCGTGCCGTGATGCATCCCAGCCCCGCTACCGAGTCGTTCGGGCCCGGGGACCGCCACGGTCTGGCGGCCCTCGGCCCCGGCGTCGCCCGGCCCGACATCCGAAAGCTGTGAGGAACCGTGTTCAGATCTCGTCTCCCCCGCATCCTGCTCTCCGTGGCGGTGGTGCTGCCTGCTCTCGTCGCGTGCGGCTCCGGTTCGGACGCCGTGGCACCCGTGGCCGCGCAGACCGGGCAGTGCCAGGCCGCGGGGCCGCTCGCCGTCGCGGCCGGCGGCCGCGCAGGCAGCCCTCAGCCGATCCTGCCGGAGCAGGTCGGTCGGATCGTCCAAGCCGCGGTCGCCACCGTCCCGGACCACACCGAGGGTCCCAAGGTCTCGGTGGTCAGCGTCGACGGGCGCCCAGAGGCCACCGCGACCGCCACGTTCTATTCCGACGCCAACAACACACCGAACCTGGACAACGACCGGGCGGGGTTCGTCCGCAAGTTCGCCACCGCGGTGTCGTCCGTGCGGGCCAAGGTCGCCGAAGCGGACGTGCTCGGCGCGCTCGCCGTCGCCGCTCGCGCGACCGGGGACGGCGCGGGCACGGTCGTGCTCGTCGACTCCGGTCTGCAGACCGTGGCACCGCTGGACTTCCGCCAGCCGGGTCTGCTCGACGCCGACCCCGGCGAGGTCGCGGGCGCACTCGGCGACGCGGTGCCGGACCTGCGGCACAAGACCGTTCTGCTCGCCGGGATCGGCGACACGGCGGCACCGCAGGAGCCTCTCGACACGGCCCGGCACAGCCAGCTGACCGAGCTGTACAAGGCGATCGCCAAGGCCGGGAAGGCCGACTGCGTCGCCGTGTTGCCCGAGCCCCACAACGGAGTGGCCCCGACCGGAGTGCCGCCGGTCGGCGCGGTCCCCGTCCCGCTGCCCGACAACCTCGACCTGGACCAGTCCGCCAAGCTCGTCCTGCCCGACGACGGCAAGGTCGGGTTCCAGCCGGACCGCGCGGAGTTCCGCGACGCCGCGGCGGCGGGTGAGGTGATCGCGCCGGTCGCCCGCTGGCTCGCCGCCCGGAGCAGCCGCGGCGTGCGGCTGACCGGGACGACCGCCCGCACCGGCGACCGGGAGGGCCAGACCGCGCTGGCCGACGCCCGGGCGAACGCGGTGGCCGGGCTCCTCGTCGAGCGAGGTGCCCGGCGTGAGCAGGTCGCCACCGTCGGCGTCGGCAGCTACTTCGACGGCTACGTACCCGACCACAACCCCGACGGCTCGCTGATCCCGGCGGCCGCCGCACGCAACCGGACCGTGATCGTCGAGGTGACGCACCGATGACCGGCCGCACCGGAACAGGAGAGGCCATGACAGACGACTCCGCGTACGAGTACGACTTCTGCCTGTCGTTCGCGGCCGAAGAGCGCGAATACGTCGAGGAGGTGGCCAGGTACCTCACCGCATCGGGTCTGCGCTTGTTCCTCGACTCCGAGGAGACCGCAAACCTGCTGGGCACCGATCTCTACACGCTGCTCGACGACGTCTACAACAACCGATCGCGGTACTGCGTCTTGTTCGCCTCCGAGGCCTTCTCGCGCCGGATGTGGACTCGGCACGAACGACGCTCGGCACAGGATCGGGCATTCCGGAGCGAAGCCGACTACATCCTGCCGGTCAGGTTCGACGACACGACGATCCCGGGGTTGCGCGCGACCACGGCGCACGTGGACGCCAGATTGACTTCGCCGGCGGCTTTGGCCACTGTCTTGGCGGCCAAGCTCGGCAGCGAATCCGGCCCCACGCCGGTCGACTCGTCGATCGTCGTCCTGGCGGGCGGATCACCGGCGGTTCTCAGCGAGGTGCTGGAGCAGGCGCTGGCCGAGTGCCGCGTGACCCTGCCCCCGGAGCAGCTTTCCCCGGGTGCTTCGCGGGTGGTCGCGGTGATCACGGATGCCGTACTGCCGGCCGCCGAAGTCGTGACGACGCTGGCCGGAGCGATCGAGCGGGCCGCGCGTGGCCGCCGTGCGGGCACGATCCGAATCGCCGTCCACCACGGGCAGATCCCGCCGGCCGGCCACCTGACCACCCTCGACGTCACCACCGCGATCGAGGCCGCGCAGTCCGCGGCCGTGACCGACGTCCTGGACCGCCTGCCGAACGCGGACTGCGCGATCATCGCCACGGAGCGGGTCCACACCAAGGTGATCCGCGACGGCCGCGGCGGCAGCAACCCGTCGCTGTACACCGTGGTGAAAACCGCGACCGGGGCGGCTTTGTACGTGCGAGTGCCCGGCTACCCGAGGCTGCCCGGACCGGAACCCACGCCGCGCGCGCCGTCGCCCTCCCCCGCGCCGCCTACGCCCACTTCCGTCCACCACGGCAACAAGTACGACTTCCACGGGACGACGACCGTCGGCCAGGCCGGTGACCGTTATTACGGAAGCACCGGTCATGGCGAATGAACCGCCTGAGGATCAGGAACCGGAACCGGACGGGGACACCCCCACCACGCCCACGCCCGCAGAGCCTTCGAAGGAAAGCTCCGCGGAAAGGGACAAGAAGACCGAAGAGAAGCCCGAAAAGGATGGTGACGGCAAGGAAGAACAGGACGAGGATGATCTTCGGGCCGCGCAGGGCAAGGCGGCCGACCCCGAGAGCGCGGAGTCGTGGGGCCGGTTCAGCGACCAGGTCGACACGGCTGTGCGGTCCCTGCTCGGCTGGGGCACCGGCGGTCTGGCCGGTTCGTTCGGCACCGCGAACTTCTTCCTGGGCGAAACCTCGGTCGGTCAGGTCGGCGACCGGCACGGAGCCACCGGCTACCTCGATGTCGACCTGCGGCTCCGCAGCGGGGAGGTGCCCGGGCCGGTGCTCGAACGCATCGAGCAGTCCTATGTGGAGCCGGAAGGCTACGCCGAATTGCGGTACCGCCTCGAACAGCGGCAGGTGCTCATCATCCAGGCCAAGAAGGGCACCGGGCGGACGACGACCGCGTTGCGGCTGCTGAACGAGACGTGCCGGGCCGGTGTCCGCAAGCTCGATCCGGACCGCCGGCTGAAGGACCTGACCGCCAAGGATCTCGAGCCCGCGTGCGGCTACCTCCTGGAGTCGCTGGATCCCCGGCAGGCCGCGGAGTTCCGGACGTTCCACGCCGAGCAGCTCGAGCAGGCGATGCGTGACCAGGGATGCATGCTGGTGGTCATCGTCGACGAGTCCGTCCGGTTGCTCGAAAGCGAAATCGGCGACTTCGTGGTGACAGGCTTCGGCCGGATCCGGCCGAAGCCCCTGCTGGAACGCTACCTCGCGTGGGAACTGGCCGGCTCCACGACGGCCGACCGCGAGCTGCTGACCAGGCCCGACGTCCGGGAGATCGTCGAGCAGCTCGGGGAGGAGCTCCCGCCGCGGGAACTGGCCCGGTTGGGCCGGCTGCTGATCGACGTAGCGAACAACCGCCTCGACCTCGCCTACGTCCGCGACCGGTATTCCCAGGCCAGTTCGGCAGACTTCTCCCGGTGGTTCGACGCGCTGCAGGACAGCGACCAGCGCGCGTTCGTGATCGCGCTGGCCGTTTTCAACGACGAATCCGTCCAGACGGTGGCCACGGCCGCGAGGATGCTCGCGGACCGATTCCGGCGGCTCGAAGCTCCGCGCCGTGAGGATCGCGCCCGGCGGGTCTTCGCCACGCAGCTCTCCGAGCGCGTCGAGTCGGCGAGGGCGGAGTTCACCGACAGCACGCAGGACACGAACCACGGACAGGTCCAGGTCAGGAAGCTCCGGTTCCGGGACGACCGGTTCCCCGTTCGCGTCCTGGACTGGTTGCGGCTGCAGTACACCGACGCCCTCGACGTCGTCCTGGACTGGCTGTTCGACCTAGGCGGGGAGGACGAGCACGAGGTCCGTGCCCGGGTCGGCGTCGCGGTCGGGGCGTTGAGCCAGTACGACTTCACCTACGTCTTCAACCGGATGATCCTGCGCTGGGCCGGTTCCGGCAACGCGGAGGAGCGGCGGGCGGCGGTCGCGGCGCTCCGCGTGCCGGGACAGCTCCCGGAGCTCGAGCACGTGGTGTCGAGAGTGCTCAAGGAGTGGGCCGAGCGCGGAACGCCGGCGCTGCGCGCGACCGCCGCAGAGGCTTTGGGCAGCATGACGTCGATCAGCACGCGGCAAGCGCTGAAGCTGATGCGCAAGGCCGCTCAGCCGACCACCGCCTATTCCGTCGGCGTGGGGCTGAACGACCTCTTCCTGCGCTCCGATCCCGGTCAGGTCCTCGACGCGCTCGTCCGCTGGTCCGATGACGGCCGGCCGCCCGACCGGCGCGACACCGCCCTGCTGACGGTGCTGATCATCTCCCGTTACGTGGTCCGGGTGGAGACCAGCTCGGAGCGCTGGCCGGTCTTGCTGTGGCTGGCCGAGCAGGACGACGCCCGGCGGACGCAGATCCTGGTGCTGTTCTCGCGGATGCTGCAGACCGCCGATCTGCAGCGCTACGCGAACCAGATGATCAAGGACTGGGTGCAGAAATCCGGCAGGGACCGCACGATCGCCGAACCGCTGGCCCGCCTGCTCCACGACATCGGCCGGTACTCGGGCGATCGCGCCGGCATCCGCTACGACCTCGAGCACTGGGCCGGCGCCCGCCAGAGCACGACCGCCGCCGCCCGGACCGTGCTCCGGCTTTTCGATGAGGAAGAGGAGAAACCATGACAGCTCAGTCAGCGTCCCCGGACGATTCCGCACCCGAGACCCCGGCTCCGGGTGGCTCCGCTGCACCCGAAACGCCCTCCGTGCCGATCGTCCGCACGGTGGCGGTCAGCCGCACCTCCCTCCGCAAGGACAACCCGGCGACCTCCGGCCATTCGGCGGTCGTCTACGTGACGAAGAGCGGCGAGTACCGCCTCGGCACCGGCCGGCTCACCATGGGCGAGCTGTGGCTGGCCACTCCGCGCGAGATGTTCCTGGTCGACATCCAACCGCGTTACGAGACCTATGCGATGGAACTGCCTTCCCAGGAGGAGGCGTTCTACTTCGCCGCGAGCGTCCGGGTGACGTGGCACGTCCACGACCCGATTGCCGCGGTGAAGGCGCAGAAGGTCGAGCCGTACGCGATCATCCGCGACATTCTCGAACGGCGGCTGCGTGACGTCACCCGCGACTTCGAAGTCGAGCAGAGCGCGAGCGCCGAGCGAAAGATCGAGCACCTCTTCGGCCACCAGGTGATCCGGATCTCCGACGTCGTCGACGTCACCAGCTGCTCGGCGGTGCTGGCGCTCGAAGAGAGCACCCGCGAGCACATCGCGAAGCGGACCCAGCGGATCCGCGACCGGGAGACGGAGCTGGGAGCACAGGAGCTGCGGGTACTGCACGCCGAGCACGAGCGAACCTTGGAGAACATGAAGGAAAAGCACGACCTCGAACTCAAGCAGGAGCGCCTGCGGTTCTACGCGGAGGTGCTCCGCGAAGGTGACATCAACGTCCTCGCGCTCCGGCTGGCCGGCAACAAGGAGGACATCCAGGATGTGCTGGAGCTGTGGAAGGACCAGAAGCAGCTCGACTACGACCGTTCACTGACGGTGCTGAACACGCTGCTGGAGGCCCGGCTGGTGACCCGGCGGGATGTCGCGGGCCTGCTGGCCGACGCCAACGACACGCTCGTCGGCAAGCCCGGCGTCCCGGAGCCGCCCAAACCCGTGACGGCGAAGTCCAGCCGTGCCGACCTGGACGACGAAGACGACGAGGACGAGGACGATGGCGGCAAGGCTTGAGGTACTGAGTCCGGTTTCGGACGTGCCGGTGCTCGGTGACCTGGTCGGGCTGCTGGACGACGCGGCCACCCAGTTCGGCTTCCCGTTCTGGTTCCGGACGTTCGCGGAGCTGGTCGTCGCCGTGGTGCTGACGTTCATCCTGCTGCGGGTGCTCACCGCCAAGCTGTTCCCGTGGCTGGGCGGCGCGCTGGCGTACCCGTTGACGCAGCTCACGCGTGCGCTGCTGGTCCTGTTGCTGCTTCCCGACCTCGGCGCCAGCCGGCTCGCACGCCGGTTCGGCCGCACGCCGCCTGAAATCGTGTACGGCTACGGCTCCGGTGTGGTGGCCGTTGTCGAGGGAGTCGATGATCTGTTCAAGCGAGCACTTCCCAAGCTTTCGCTGACCCGGACGATCCGGCCGTGGCTGCTCGCTGTCCTGCTGGTCATTGGATTCCTGCTCTGGAACAACCAGGACTGTGCGTCGGGCACCGCGCCGCAGTGCGCGAGCCCGGTGCAGGTGTGGCTGGCTTCGTTCGACCAGTGACCACATCGGCCGCTGGAAACCGAGTGCCGGAATGACAAGGGAGTGAGATGTTCGGTACGTCGAAGGAACAAAAGAACCTGGAGGCCCTGCTCGATCGTTTGGCCCGTTCCTACCTGCGTGGTGCGGTCATGGGCACTCCGGAAGGGCGGCGCACGCTCTGCGCCGAGATCGGCCAGGCGGCGACAGCCGCGCAGAACAACGGAAAGCACAAGGTGATCGCCGAAGTGCGCGCCTACCGGCCAGCGTTCCTCGGGGCGTTGCCCCTGCCCCACCAGCGCGAATTCGAAGAACTGCGGTCGGCCGCGCTGAAACTTCCTTGAGAGGACCGGTCTTCCGCGGCAGGTCGGCTGCCGCGGCTGCCCGGGCTCGGCTGATGCCAAAATGCGGGAGCCGGGGTGACACCATCCCGTGAGCCGGTCGATGAGTCCAGCACGTGGTCCTCCGCCGGATCTTCGTAGTCCCGCGCAGGCCCCGCCTTGGTCCGGATCTCCAAGCGGGCCGCCGAGCAGGCGCGGAGGACGTCCGCCCGGTCCGAGTGTGGCTCATGCGCACGCCGTAGTGCGCGGCCTTTCGCGGCCGTGGCGCTGCGCCGGGCGCTCAGTACTCGACGCGGGTGCCTGCTCCCGTTTCCTCCGCTCGGGCGTACACGAACCTGGCCGCCGCTAGGTCCTGGATGGCCAGGCCCACCGACTCGAACACCGTGATCTCCTCCTCCGACTCGCGGCCAGGTGCCCGGCCCAGCAGGACGTCGCCCAGGGGTGTCAGATCCACCGCCGCTCCCTCGCGGGCCGCGAATACGTAGTCGCCTGCCTCGTGCGTTGCCGACTCCGCGGAATCCACGAAGACCCGGGACGACGCCATCGTCGCGGTGTCCAGTTCGCGTGTGTGGGGGACGCAGGAGCCGATCGCGTTCACGTGGGTGCCCGGGCGCAACCACGAGTGCCGCAGCAGGGGCTTGACCGCGTTCGTTGCCGTGATCACGATGTCCGCTGACCGGACGGCGTCTTCCGGGGAGGAGGCGACGACCACCGGTAGGTCCAGGTCCGCCGACAGGGCAGCGCACACGGCTCGCGCGTCCGAGCGGGTCACGACCTGGACCCGGCGCAGGGGACGCACCGCCGCCAGGGTGCGGATGTGGGCCGCTCCCTGGACGCCCAGGCCGAAGATCGTCACGTCCGTCGCGTCCGGGTTGGCCAGGGTCTCCGTGGCCACCGCCGTTGTCGCCGGGGTGCGCAGTTCCGTCAGGACCGAGGCGTTCAGCAGCGCGAGGGCCTCTCCTGTGTCGCCGCTGAACAGCACCATCGCGCCCTGGTGGGCGTCCAGGCCGCGGGCCGTGTTGCCCTCGAACAGGCAGACGATCTTGACGCCGTAGCCGTCCGTGCCGGTGTACGCCGGCATCATCGCCAGCAGGCCCGCGGCGCCCTCCGGGGCGACTACCGGCCGCAGTGGCTGGTGCGCGTCGCCGCGGGAGAGGGCCTTGAGGGCCTCGCGCATCGGGGCGAGGCCCTCCTTCGGCGGGAACGACGCGCGGACGTCGGCCCCGGAGAGCACCAGCAGGGTCATCGGGCGCCGGCGCCGAACAGCTGCTCGTCCAGCCCCTCCGGGCGGACGGCTTCGGGGATCGAGCGGGTGTAGTAGTTCATCGTGACGACCGCGCGCAGGGTGTCGTCGGTCCGCAGCGGCTGGACGTAGTGCGGGTGGAAGCGCGCGTCGAAGAAGAACAGCTGGCCGCGGCGCGGGTAGATGACGGCCGCGTCCGCGTCCACTTCGGACACGTCGCGGGCGTGGCGGTTGCGGGAGACGACCAGGCCGCCGCCGGTCTCCTCGGTGCAGTCGGTCAGGTACAGCAGGCCTTCCACCGGGTTGCTGTCCACGTGGCACGGGTAGCGCATGGTGATGCCGCGCTGCACGTTGAGGCTCAGCGCGCGGTTGGCCGTGCTCGTCAGTTCGAGGGGCTCGTCGGCGAGGCGCTCCCCCAGCTGCCGGAACCAGCCCGTGTACAGCTCGTTCACCCACGGCGCCTGCTCGACGAGCACCGCGCCGTCGACGGACTCCAGCGGGATGACGGCGTCGGCGGTCTCGCGCGCGGTGGTCATCGTCGGGCGGAAGCTGCGGCGGGCCGCCTGCCGGCGCGCGACGTCCAGCAGCTCGTCGATCCAGCCGGCGGGCAGCGCGCTGCCGACGTCGTAGATGTGCCAGTGGAACGGCAGGTCCCGCGGCGGGGTCCAGCCTGCGAACAGGCCGGCGGTGTGGTCGATCGTGGCCGACATGGGTTTCTCCTTCGGTCAATCGTCCTCAGTGGACGCTCACGTGCGCCCGCAGCAGCGCGGCCACCTCGGCCGGCCGCTGGAACGGGAAGTGGTGGCCGCCGGGGAAGGCGGCCGTGCGGAACCGCGCGGCGGTGTAGCGGGCCCATTCGCCCACCGCGGCCGCCGGGGCGGACGGGTCGTCGGCGCCGTGCCAGGCCAGCAGGTCGACCGGCAGCGGCTCGCCCGGCTCCGGCCGGTACTCCGCCACCAGGCGCAGGTCCGCGCGCAGGGTCGGCACGAACAGCGCGCGCATCGGCGAGTGCCGCGCGCCGGGCTCGACGAACCCGGCGGCGGCGAGCGCGTCGAGGAACTCGTCGTCGTCCGCGATCGCGACGAGCCGGGCGAACGCGCCGGCCGAGCTCAGGTGCGGCGGCCGGGCGCCGGCGACGACGACGAACTCGGGGCGCGGCAAGGCATCCGTGACGCAGGCGAGGCGGGCCATCTCGTAGGCGATCAGGCCCCCCATGCTGTGCCCGGCCAGCGCGTACCGGCCGTCGCGCGGGATGCGCTCGGCGAGCCGGGCGGCCGTCTCGACGAGGGTCTCCACCGGGGTGTCGCGGCCGCGCAGGGTGAGCGGGCGGACCGTGACGTCCGGGGCCAGCGCCTCGACCCACGGGCGGAAGGCCCGGGCCGAGCCGCCGGCGCCCGGCACGCAGAGCAGTTCCACGGGTCCCTCCCCTACTTGTGCAGGCTGCCGGCCGTGACCGGGTGCACGGTCAGCTCGCCGGGCCGCTCGTTGGGCGTCAGCAACGGGTACAGCGTCCGCCGGACGTCCTTTTCGGACAGTTCGCGGGTCTCGTCGACGTAGAGCGCGAGAGCCAGCGCGCCGGCGTGCTCGTCGGCGGGCGGTGTGACGATCGCGCGCAAGACGCCGTCCAGCGACTCCGCCGCCTTGCGGACCGAGGACAGCGAGACCTTGTCGCCGCGCACGATCGCGAAGTCGGAGATCCGCCCGGTCAGCCACAGGTAGCCGTCGTCGTCGAGGCGGCCGACGTCGCCGGTGGCGATGGTGTCCGCCGCGACGAGCTTGCCGCGCGACACCCCGCCTTCGACGCCGACCTTGGCCCGGTACACCGTGTCGGCCGTGACCAGCACCTCCTGCTCGGCCGGGCCGCGGCCCGCGTCGCGCAGGCCCAGCCGGACGCCGTCGATCGGCGTCCCGGCCGAGGCGTACCGGGCCGGCGGCTCGCGGTGCGCGGCCAGCGTCGACACCCGCGGCCCGGCCTCGGTGAGCCCGTAGGTCAGGTACAGCTCCAGGTCCGGGTTCGCGGCCAGGAGCCGGCCGGTGCGGGCCGGGTCGAGCGCGTGGCCGCCGACGCCGAGCGCGCGCAGGCCGCGGGGCAGCCGGCCGCCGTCGGCCTGCAGGTCGGCGACGAGCAGCGGGGTCAGCGCGGACACGGTGACGTCGTGGTCGCGGACGACGTCGCGGTAGCCGGCCGGGGTGAACGGTGGCCCGGTGACGACCAGCGACGCGCCCGTGACGAGCCCGGCCAGCACCTGCGCGACGAGCGCGTAGGAGTAGTGCATCGGCAGCGTGACCAGCATCCGGTCGGCCGGTCCCAGCCCGATGCTGCGGGCGTGCCGCTCGGCGTTGCGCCGCAGCGCCGTGATGTCGTGCAGGCAGCCGGTGGCCATCCCGGACGTGCCGGAGGTCAGCAGGATCGCCTGGCCCGGCCGGTGGGTCCGGACCGGCCCGTCGTCCAGGCGGGTGACGGTCACCTGGTCGGTCTCGGTGCCCGGGCGGACGAGGGCCGTGGCGCCGAGCCGCCGGGCGGTCGCGCGCAGCCGGGACGCCGGGGTCGACGCCGCGAGCAGCGTCGGCACCAGGCCGGCGAGGACGAGCGCGAAGAACACCCGGATCAGCCGGGTGCCGTTGGGCAGCGCGACCAGCACGACGGAGCCGGGGGCGAACCCGGCCGCGGTGAACCGGTCCGCGAGCTCGCCCACCCCGGCGCAGGCGCCGGTGGCGCCCGGCCAGGTCGTGCGGGCGAGCAGGTCTTCGACCTCGCGCGCCGTGACGCCGGTGTTCACGCCGCCTCCAGGAGTTCGCAGGTGCCGCGGTGGGTGCCCGACCGGTCGACCTCGTGCGTCACGAGCAGCACGGCGGGCGCCGCGCCGGTCAGCCACCGGCCCGCGAGCACCCGCGCGACGGGCACGCCGTCGACCGGCGGCATCGTGAGCAGCAGGCTCGGCCCGTGCAGGCCGAACTGCAGGCAGCTCAGGCCGATGAGGGTGCCCGGGCTGGCCGCGACGAACCGCAGCGGCGAGACCACCTGCTTGACGACTTCGGCGGCGACGCGGCGCAGCGTGTCGCCGGTGGCGTACTCGCTCACGCCGAGGACGCCGACGGGCTCGTGCTCGCCGGGCCAGTCCCGCAGGACCTGGCCGACGAGGTCGCACACCAGCCAGGCGGCCGGGTCGGCGTAGCGGACCCGCGCCCCCGGTGGCCGGGGCGCGTCCGGGGCGCGGGTCCCGGTGGCGATCGGCTCAGGCATCGGCGTCGTCCCCCCGTTCGAACAGCACGCAGGTGTTGAACCCGCCGAACCCGAGGGTCAGGCTGATCCCGAAGTCGCCCTCGACCGCGTGCGGGACGTCCCGGGCGACCGGCAGCCGCAGCTCCGGCATCGGCCGGGTCAGGCCGAGGACCGGCGGGACGGTCCGGTCGCGCAGGGCCAGCAGCAGCGTGATGGCCTCGACGACGCCGGTCGCGCCCAGCGAGTGCCCCAGCGCGCCCTTCGTCGCGAACACCACCGGCGGCCGCGGCAGGTCGCCGAACAGCCCGGACAGGCAGGTGGCCTCGGCCTCGTCGTTCAAGACCGTCGCGGTGCCGTGGGCGTTGACCACGGCGACGTCGGCCAGGCTCAGCCCGGCGGCTTCGACGGACCGGCGGACGGCCCGCGCGGCGGCCTCGCCGTCGGGTTTCGGCGCGGTCATGCCGGCCGCGTCGTTGGTGGAACCCCAGCCGCGCAGGAACCCGAGCGGGCGGGCGCCGCGGCGCCGCGCGGACTCCAGCCGTTCGAGGACGACGCAGCCCGCGCCGTCGCCGGGCAGCATCCCGGACCGGTCGGCGTCGAACGCGCGGTGCGTCGAGGGGGACAGCGTGCCGAGCAGCGAATGCCCGAGCCGCTTGCCCTTGGTCAGCAGGTCGACGCCCCCGGCGACGACGACGTCGGCGTACCCGGCCGCCAGCAGCTCGCCCGCGACGGCGATCGCGTCGGACCCCGACGAGCACGCCGTGGACAGCGACACCGGCGGCCGGCTCAGCCCCAGCCGCTTGCCGGCCTCGGCGACCCAGTCGTGCAGCGAGCCGGGGTCCGCGTCGTCGATGTGCGGCCCCAGGCTGGTGCCCAGGACCAGCACCGGGTCGGCGGCCTCGGCACGCAGCCCGGCGTCGCGCAACGCGGCTTCGGCCGTGGCCGTGGCGAGCTCGACGTGCCGCTCCCGCGGGCTCCCCGGCGCCGGCCCGCCCGGCAGCAGGCCGGCGACGAAGCTGCGCAGCACGTTCGCGCCGGGCACCACCCGCAGGCCGGACCGCCCGGCGAGCAGGCCGGTCCACACCTCGTCCAGACCGGCGCCGAGCGAGGTGTGCCAGGCGGCCCCGGTGACGCAGAGCGCCCGGTCCGACGTCAGCACGGGACCTGCTCGACGACCGCGAACGCGTTGGTGCCCCCGATCCCGGCCGACATGACCCCGGCCCGGCGCGGCCCGGCGGTCGCCCAGTCCCGGCCCTCGGGCAGGATCGAGAACCGGTCGCCGCCCGCGGTCAGCTCCTCGATCGCCTCGGTGGTGTTCGGGGTGGCGGGCAGGAACCCGTGCTCCACGGCGAACGCCGTCTTGATCAGCGCGGCCAGCCCGGCGGCGGTGTCGGTGTGCCCGATGCTGGCCTTGACCGACCCGACGGCCAGGGGCTGCCCGGCGGACCCGAGCGCCTCGGTCAGCGCGGTGGCCTCGATCTGGTCGTTGACCGGGATGCCGACGCCGTGCGCCTCGACGTACCCGAGGTCCGCGCCGGTCACCCCGGCGCCCGCCAGGGCCTGGTCGACGACGCGGATCTTGCCTTCGACGCCGGGGATCGTGAAGCCGGCCTTCTGCTTGCCGTCGTTGTCGACGGCGGTCGAGCGGATCACGGCGTGGATCGGGTCGCCGTCGGCCAGCGCGTCCTCGAGCCGGCGCAGCAGCACCGCGCCGACGCCGTCGCCGGGGACGGTGCCGGTGGACGCACGGTCGAACGGCCGGCAGACGCCTTCGCTCGAGTAGATGCCGTTCGGGGTGTACCCGTAGGTGCCGTCGGTGTCCATCACGGCGACGCCGCCCGCGAAGGCGTAGTCGCTGGCGCCCAGGCGCAGGCTCTGGCAGGCCAGGTGCACCACGACGAGCCCGGTCGCGCACGAGGCGTCCACCATGATGCTTTCGGCGCGCAGGTCGTGGAAGTAGGAGAAGTGCGGGCCCGCGAACGTGGCGTCGCGGTCCACAGTGGACTCGAAGCTGCCGCGCTCGACGTGCTTGGTGCGCGCCACCCCGGCGTAGACGGCGGTCGCGTCGCCGATGTCCGAGAGCCGCACGCCGGCGTCCTCGGCCGCGGCCCACATCGCCTCGTAGAGCATGCCGTGCTGCGGGTCGCGCTCGGCCGTCTCGCTCGTGTAGCCGACCAGGCCGGCGTCGTAGAGGTCGCGGTCGGGGATGAAGCCCCACGCGGCGATGTCGCGCGGGCCGTCCCCCGGCGGCACGGGCGCGCCGCGGGTGAAGCGGTCGCGCCCGGCGCGCAGGTTGTTCCAGAACTGCGTGGCGCTCGCGGCCCCGGCGTAGCGGCAGCCCACCCCGACGATCGCGATCGCGTCGGATCCCTGTGTCCGGCTCATGCGGCGCTCTCCATTTCGTCGACGGTCTCGGGCGCGGGTTCCGCCTGCTCCGCGGGCAGCGTCCGGCGCAGGCTCAGCACCAGCAGCGTCGCGACGGCGCTGAGCACGATCATCACGACGACGAACACGGCCCCGGTCCCGAACGACAGCAGCGCGCCGGCCAGCGCCGGGCCGATCACGGCGCTGGTGGACAGCGTGATCGAGAACAGGGCGTTCGCCCGGCCGCGCAGGTCTTCGCTGACCGCGTTGTTCAGCAACGTCGTCAGCAGCGGGACGACCAGGGACTCGCCGATGGACAGCAGGATCACCGCGACCGTGGCCAGCACCAGCGCCGTCGTGCCGTCGTGGCGCCCGGCCAGCAGCACGAACACCCAGCAGGCCGCGAACATCACGCCGCTGGCGCCGACCAGCAGGGTCCGGGAGAACCGTTCGAGGTGCGGCATCACGGCGAACTGCACGACCGCGCAGAGGATGATGTTGACGGCGAAGGCGAACGACAGCCCGCTCGCGGTGATGGCGCCGGTCTGGGTCAGGTAACCCGGGAGGCCGGCGCGGAACTGGCCGAAGGACACCAGCGCGGACAGCAGCAGCACGGCCAGCAGGGCCAGCAGGCTCGGCGAGCGCAGAACGGCCCGGTAGGTGCCGCGGACGGCGCCGGCCAGCTTCCGCTCGGCCTGGTGGGCCCGGTTCGGCAGCACCTTCACGGTCGCGACGGCCATCACGAAGAACGTCGCCGCGTCGATGGCGTACATCAGGAAGTACCGGCCGACCGGGCTGAGGAACGCCAGCGCGGCGAACACCCCGCCGAGGATCACGCCGATCCCCATCGCGACGTTCAGCACGCCGTAGTCCGCCGAGTACGCGGTTTCGCGCTGGTCGGTGCTCGTGGTCGCGCCGTAGGCCGCGCGCACGGCGGTGCCGACGCCGCTGATGCCGAAGCCGAACACCACCGCGGCGGCGACGGCGACCCAGGCCTGCCCGGCGAAGGCGAACAGGAGCGTGCCGACACCGGCGTTGACGTTGGCCAGCGGGACGACGACGTTGTAGGGCAGCCGGTCGAGCAGCGCGCCGTAGGCCAGGCCGCCGAACACCGCGGCGAACGCCTGGATGGCGAGGGTCGCGGCGGGCACCCAGGTGGGCAGGTGCCGGACCTCGGTGAGGTAGATCCAGAGGAACGGCATCACCATGCCCGCGCCGAGCGCGCTGATCCCGTTGGTGGCGATCAGCCAGCGCGCGGCGCGCGGCAACGCGGCGATCCGGCTCAGCCCCTTCATGCCGCGTTCGCCTCCAGCCGGGCGGCCAGCGCGGCGACCAGCGTCGACACGGTCTGGTGGTCGAAGAGCATCCGGACGGGCAGCCGGGTGCCGACCTCGCGGCCGAGCGCCGCCATGACCCGCGTCGCGCCCAGCGAGTTGCCGCCGACCGAGAAGTAGAAGTCGTCGTCGGTGAACCGGTCGTGGCCCAGCACGCGGACCCAGGTCCGGCGGACCAGGTCGGTGAGGTCGGGCTGCGGGTGCGGTGTGGTCACGGCTGGGCTTCCTTCTCTTGGGACTTCTCGGCGAGGTGGGCGGCGAGACGGCGCGGAGTGGGGTGGCCGTAGAGGTCACGGATGCCGACCTTCAGGCCGGCGTCCCGCAGCGCGGCCAGGGTCTTCGCGGCGAGCAGGGAGTTGCCGCCGGAGTCGAAGAAGTGGTCGTCGGGGCCGATCGCGGCCCCGAGCACCGCGCGCCACGCGCGCAGCACGACGTCTCCGTCGCCGGCTTCGGCCGGCGCCGCGGCCGGGGTGCTGCCGAGGACGGGGGCGGGCAGCGCCGCTTCGTCGAGCTTTCCGTTGACCGTCAAGGGAAGGGCGGGCACGGCGGTGAACGTCGAGGGCACCATGTACTCGGGCAGCAGGGCCGCCGCCCGGGTCCGCAGGCCGGCCGGGGTGCCGCCGGTGAGGACGACGTAGGCGTCGAGGCGGGCTTCGGCCGTGCCCGGGGCGGCGAGCACGACCGCGGCCGCGACGACGCCGGCCTCGGCCAGCAGGACCTTGCGGATCTCGTCCAGCTCGATCCGGTAGCCGCGCAGCTTGACCTGGCTGTCGAGCCGGCCGAGGTGCTCCAGGCGCCCGTCCGGCAGCAGGCGGCCGAGGTCGCCGCTGAGGTAACGCCGACGTCCGCCGTCCGTGACGAACCGTTCGGCCGTCAGGTCGTCCCGGCCCAGGTAGCCGTGGGCCAGCCCGGCGCCG
The DNA here is from genome assembly GCF_023023025.1 of Amycolatopsis sp. WQ 127309. NCBI lineage: Bacteria > Bacillati > Actinomycetota > Actinomycetes > Pseudonocardiales > Pseudonocardiaceae > Amycolatopsis > Amycolatopsis sp. WQ 127309. The sequence continues at coordinate 5,259,195 of NZ_CP095481.1, read as the reverse complement.
CCGACGGCGATCTCACCCGGCACGCCCGGGGGCAACGGCCGGTGGCGCGCGTCGACGACCTCGATCGCCCAGCCGGGGATGGCGTGCCCGACCGAGCGCGACCCGGCCCGCGCGGCCGCGCGGGTGACGGTCTGCGCGGTGACGTGCACCGTGGTTTCGGTGATGCCGAACATGTTCACCAGCCGGCAGCGCGTCTCCGGGTACCGGTCGAACCACGGCAACAGCGCGAAGGCGTCGAGGGGCTCGCCGCCGAAGACGACCAGCCGCAGCGGGAGGTCGTCGAAGTGCCGCAGCTGCGTCTCGGTCACCTGCGCGAAGCTCGACGGCGTCTGGTTGAGGACGGTGACGCGCTCGTCCCGCAGCAGGGCCGCGAACTCGTCCGACGAGCGGCGCGTCCACTCGGGCACGACGACCAGGCGGCCGCCGGTGAGCAGGCAGCCCCAGATCTCCCAGACGGAGAAGTCGAACGCCACGGAGTGGAACCACGTCCAGACGTCCGCGCCGCCCAGCCCGAACCCGGGCGCGGTGCCCGTGACCAGGTCCACGACGTTGCGGTGCGGGACGACGACGCCCTTGGGCCGCCCGGTCGAGCCGGAGGTGTAGATGACGTAGGCCGGGTCGTCGGGCCCGGCCAAGCCGGCCGGCACTTCGCCGTCGGCGGGCAGGTACGCCGTGGTCACCGCGGGCCGGCCCGGCAGGCGTGCGGCCGACGTCTCGCCGGTGACGACCAGCGCGAGCCCGGCGTCGTCGGCGATGTAGGCCAGCCGGCCGTCGGGGTAGGCCGGGTCGAGCGGGACGTACACCGCGCCCGCCCGGAGCACGCCGAGCAGCAGCGCGACCAGGTCGGCGCCGCGCTCGTGCACGATCCCGACGCGGTCGCCGGGCCGGATCCCGCGGTCCCGCAGCCCGGCGGCGAACCGCCCGGCCCGCTCGGCCAGTTCCGCGTAGCCGAACCGGCCGTCCTCGCCGGACACGGCGGGCGCGTCACCGCGGCGCGCGACCTGCTCGGCGAAGACGTCCGTGATCGTGCGTGGGCTTCCGATGGTCACCGGCGGCGGCGTAGCGACGGCGTCGAAGGCGATGTCGGCGAGCGGCCGGTCCTGGTCGCCGCCGCGCAGCTCCGCGAGCACGGCGGTGAGCTGCCGCCCGAGCTGCGCGGCGGCCCACGGCGCGACGGCGTCCGCGGCGAACCAGGCCGTCGCGCGCCCGCCGGTGACCTCGACGGTCAGCGGGTACGGCGTGCCCGGCACCGAACGGATCCGGTGCGGCACCGGCGTTTCCTCGACTGCGACGCCGACGGCGGGTACGACACGCGTGGACCCGGCCGGTGAGGTGGCCGCGTGCTTGCGGAACACCGCCACCGGCTGGTCCTCGTCGACGGTGATGAGCGTGGCGCCGCCGGGCACGCCGATGGCCAGGGTCACGGCACGCGCGTAGCGGCTGAACACGAGGCCGAGCGCGGCGATCACGTCGTCGGCACCGGCCGGTCCCAGGTCCACAGTGGACGGCTTCGACGACCCGGCCAGGTGCGTCAGCGGATCCCGGACGGCCGCGACGTCCGGCAGTGCGCTCGCGAGCTGCGGTTCGACAGCGGGCGTGGTCACGACCAGTTCGCGCACGCCGTCCACATAGGACAGTACGACGAACCGGGGCCTGCCGGCGATCCCGCGGCGCAGCTCCCGCTCGCGCCACCGGTCCGCGTCGGCCGAGGCCAGGGGGACGCGCTGGAACCACACGCTCGCGCCCGCTTCGGTGGCTTGGACGCGGACGGCTTCGTCGCCGAGCCCGGCCGGCAGCCGGTACAGACCGGCGGACGCGAGGATGTTCGACACAGCTCCTCCTTCAGCGGCTCGTGAAGCCGCCGTCGACGGTGACGACGCCGCCGGTGGCGTGCCGGGACTCGCCGGTGGCGAGCCACAGCACGGCCGCGGCGACGTCACCGGCCTCGACGAGCTCGTTGGTCGGCTGGTCGCGCACGAACGTCGTCTCGTGCTCGGCGACGTCCAGCCCGAGCGCGCGGGCGATCTCCGACAGCATCCGGCCTTCCAGGGCCGGGTCGTCGCGGACCGAGCCGGGGCACACGGCGTTGACGCGGACCTTGTGCGGGGCCAGGTCGAGCGCGGCGGCCCGGGTCAGCCCGAGCACGCCGTGCTTGGCCGAGACGTAACCGGCGAAGTTGCGGTACCCGACCAGCCCGGCGGTCGACGCGATGTTGACGATGCTCCCGGACCGCTGCGCGATCATGGTCGGCGCCACGGCCTTGATGGCCCGCCACGGCCCGCTGAGGTCGACGTCGACCATCAGGGCCCATTCGGCCTCGGTCATCTCGTGCACCGCCTTGCCCGAGGGCGCGGCGATGCCGGCGTTGTTGACCAGGACGTCGATGCGGCCGAAGCGGTCGACGGTCTTGCGCGCCACCGCTTCCAGCGCGCCGAGGTCGCGGACGTCGGCGGCGACGACGAGCGTCGCCGCCCCGTGCTCCGCGCACAACGCGGCGGTGTGGTCGAGCTGGCCGGCCGTGCCGGCCGGGTAGCCGAGGCCCTCGATCGGCGCGGCGACGTCGAGCAGCACCAGGTCCGCGCCCTCGGCGGCCAGCGCCGTCGCGCACGCCCGGCCGATCCCCCGCGCCGCGCCCGTGACGAGCGCGATCCGCCCCGCGAGCCGGCCGGTCACGACCGGGCCTGTTCGCCGGCCAGGGTCCGTTCCAGCAGCGTGACCAGCGGTGCCCAGTGCTCGATCAGGTACATGTGGCCGCCGGGAAACTCCCGCGTGGTGCAGCCCGTGGCCGTCACCTCGCGCCAGCGGGCGGCGGCCGCCGCGGACACCAATTCGTCGGCGTCGCCGCGGACCGAGACGACCGGGAACGCGGCCGGCGCCTGCTCCGCGGGCCGGTAGGACTCGTCGACCGCGACGTCGCCGCGCAGCGCCGGCAGGAGCAGTTCCCGCAGGTCCGGGTCGTCCAGCGCGGGGTGGCGGTACCCGGCCAGCTCGGCGACGGCGACGACGAACTCGTCGTCGGGCAGGCCGCCGATCGGCGAGGACCGCGGCACCCCCGGCCGCGGCGCGCCGCTGGCGAACAGCGTCAGGTCCACCGCCGGCCGCTCGCGCGCGACGAGCCGGGCGACCTCGTAGGCCACCAGGGCACCGAAGGAGTGGCCGAAGACGCCGACGCGGCCGGCGGCGCCCACCTCGCGCAGCACGTCCTCGGCGATCGCGTCGACCAGCTCGGTCATCGTGGTCGCCGGCTCCTCGGCGAAGCGCCGCTCCTTGCCGGGCAGCTCGACCGCGGCGAACCGGAGCGCGGGCGAGGCGTCCGGCCACGCCTGGAAGAAGCTCGGCCCCGCCCCCGCGGGCGGGAAGCACAGCACGGGCACTCGCTCCGTCATCGTCGTCCCCTCACTCGAACCGGTTGCCGTCGGCGACGAACGCGTCCGCGGTGACGAACGCGGCGTGCAGCTCGGCCCCCGTCGCGCCCTCGACCCAGACGTTCTGCAGCCGCCCGTTGGTGCCGGTGCGGTAGTCGGGCGTCTCGCCGACCGCGCTGCGGACGTCGACCCGCCACACGCCGGGCTCGCGGACGAGCTCGCCGGGGTCTGCCAGCGCCGTGATCCGCCCGCCGCCCAGCGGGACGTGGGTGAACACGCAGGCCGCGTACCCGGTCGGGACGACCGGACGGCGTTCGGCCTTGCCGACGGCCGCCTCCAGCGCCAGCCGCACCGGGTTCAGGTCGCTGACGTGCGGGACGATCGACGAGAGGAACCCGCCGAGCCGGCCGTTGACCTCGATCAGCCGCGGGCCGGTGGCGGTGAGCTTGAACTCCAGGTGCGTGATCCCGGTCGTGACGCCGAGCGTGGTCAGGATCGCGGCGGCGCGGTCGGAAGCCAGCCGCTGCACGTCCAGGGGCAGCAGCGACGGCCCGGTCATCCCGGTCTCGCGCAGCGGCGGGATCAGCGGGAACCGGTCGGACAGCCAGAACGGCCAGTGCTCGCCTTCGCCCAGCGACAGCACCTCGACCGAGAAGTGGTCGCTGAGCCAGTCGCCCTCCGGGTGCGGGATCCCGATCAGCCGTTCTTCGAGCAGCCACGTCCGCGCGCCCGCGGACCCGTGGCCCAGGTTGAAGTTCGCCCGGACCGACGGCGCGGTGCCGGCCGCCTCGATCAGCGCCGCCCGCAGGCCGGGCTCGTGGTCGACGGTGTAGACGTTGAGGCTTCCGTTGCCCCGCACGGGTTTGAGCACCGCGGGGAACCCGACGGCCTCGATCGCGGCCGCCAGCGACGTCTCGTCGGTGAAGGCCGCGGCCCGCACGCCGAGGTCGGTGCCGGCGAGCCGCGCGCGCTGGACGTCCTTGTGCGTGACGGCTTCGGCGGTCGCCTCGTCGTGGTAGGGCAGGTCCAGCCGGGCCGCCACCGCGGCGACGAGCGGGATCCACTCGTCCTCCAGCGTCAGCACGCCGTCGACGTCGAGGGCGGCCAGCCGCGCGGCGACGGTGCCGGCGTCCAGCCCGGCGGCCTCGACGACCTCGGCCAGGTCGGCGATCCCCTCCCGCTCGTCGGCGGACCACGGCTGCGGGCCCGCGTTGACGACGACCAGCTCGCACCAGTCCGCCGCCGCGTCGAGCAGGTCCGGCAGCCCGGACGCGTCGGCCGATTCGAACACCGCCACCTTGGTCATGACCCGGGCTCCCGCCGCTTCGCGTAGTTGCGGGTTTCGCCGTCGGAACCGAGGAACGCGAACCCGTTCTTCTCCAGCACCCGCCGCGACGGCAGGTGGTCCTCGTCGGTCTCGGCGAGCACGGCGGTGACGCCGGGCTGCTCGAACGTCCAGGTCAGCAGCGCCTCGACGACCTCGGTGGCCAGCCCGCGGCCCCGGAACGCCTCGATCAGGCCGTAGCCGATCTCGGCCTCCCCCGCCGCGTCGGGCGCGGCGTGGAAGCCGACGTCGCCGATCGCGAGCCCGGATTCGCCGTCGACGATCTGGTACAGGCCGAACCCCGGCCGGTAGGCGTCGGCGGTGACCATCCGCAGCACGAGCTTCGCGCCGCCGAGCGTCCCGTCGAACGGGTAGCCGGGCGCCCAGGCCCACTTCCCCGCGCCGGACTCGCCGGCGAGGATCGCGCGGACCTCGTCGAACGGGACCTCGCACAGCGTGGTCCGCGCCGTCGCCAGGACCGTGAGCGGGGCCGGGGTTTTCGTTTCCTGCGTCATGCCGCCTCTTCTTCAGGGGCCACCGCGCTCGCCGCGCGGTAGACCGCGGTGTTCTGCAACCACAGCTTCGGGAACAGCGGGCGCACGGCCAGCCGCTCCAGGTCGGAGATGGAGCGGCCGCGCATGCTCCGCGGCCGGTCGTCGGCGTCCTCGTCCTCGTCGGCGGCGCGGGGCTGGCCCCCGAGCATCTGCCACACGAGGTTGATGTGGACCTGCTTCCACTCGAGGACCTGCGTGTCGAACCGCTGGAGGCCGGTCATCACCTCGGCGAGCTGCATCGTGGCCGGGGCCGCCGACGTGTCCGGGCCGGTCGCCTCGACCAGGTCGGCCATCGTGACGCCGGCGGCGGTGACGGCGGCCTCGAACTCCGTCCAGACGGCGTGCGCGGCGCGGCGGACGTTGCGCGAGCCGGGCGACGCGAGACCCGAGGCCGCGCCGGCCAGGTCCTTGCGCATCTGCAGGAAGGACACCTGCGCGAGGGAGTTCGTCATCACGCGCAGGCATTCGACGGTCAGCCCGGCGGAGTCGGTGCAGCGGACGAGGTGCCGGGTCGCCGTGATCGGGTCGCCCTTCGCGAGGGCCGCGGTCAGGTCGCACAGGCTGTGGTGCACCGCGACCCAGCAGTACTCGGTCAGCAGGTGCACGATCTGGAAGAAGCGGTGGTCGGAGTGCAGGAGCTCGTCTTCGGGAATCAGTGCCGAGAGGGCAGCGGTCAGCCTCAGCTCGGTCTCGTAACCGCTGCCGCGGTCGAATTCGTACCGCAGGCGCGGATTCGATTGGGATGGATTGAGCGTCCGGACCTCACGATCGCCCTCTTCGCCTTCCCGCCGCACCACGAAACGACCCCCAGAGTGTGAATATGACGGGGCCGACCGCCCCTGATGCCTCACAGTGGCAGTCATCGAGCGATCACAGCAACCAAAATGAAAGGTGACTCAAATCACAGCATTTTCGAATATCTTCTCCGCCACGCCGAGCGCCCTTGCGAGAATACGCAGAAATGGAGAAGGGCGGTTCCGGCCGAGTCGCTAACGTCGAATCCGGCAGTGGTCCGGGGGCACCCGGACCCGACGTGCGGTGCGTAGTGGGGGCGAGCGAGAAGTGCCGGAGACGAACGAGGCCACGTACATCGCCGTGGTGAACGGCGAAGAGCAGTACTCGGTGTGGCCCGCCGGGCTCGCGCTCCCGGACGGCTGGGCGGCGGCCGGGTTCACCGGCACCGAAGAGGCCTGCCTCGACCACGTCGCCGGCACGTGGCGCGACATCACGCCGCGCTCGGTCCGCCGGTCCGCATGAGCCGGCACGCGGTCCTCGGCGCGGGCGGGGTCGGGCTCGCGCTCGCCGCCGCCCTCGCCCGCGGCGGCGAAGACGTCACGCTCCTGCTGCGGCCCGCTTCCCTCGCGCGCTACGGCGGCAGTGTCACGGTGCGGCAGGGCCTCCGCGAGGGCTTCACCGTCGCGGTCCCGGCCGCCGCTCGCCTGACCGGGCCCGCCGACGTGCTGTGGGTCTGCGTCAAGCACCCCGACCTGCCCGGCGCGCTGACCGCCGTGGCCGCTGACGTCGGCGTCGTCGTCCCGCTGCTCAACGGCACCGGGCACCTGCCGCCCCTGCGGGAACGCTTCGGCGACCGGGTGGTCGCGGGCTCGATCCGGATCGAGGCCACCCGCACCGCCGTCGGCGAGGTCCGCCAGGAGTCCCTCTTCACCGAGATCGAGCTGGCCGGGCCGCCCGAGGTCGTCGTCGAAGCGCTGACCGCGGCCGGGATCGGCTGCACGGACGGCGGTTCCGCGGCCGACGTCCTCTGGCGCAAGCTCGCCCTGCTCGCACCGCTCGCGCTCGCCACGACGTGCGCCGGCGGGCCCCTCGACGCGGTCCGCGAAGACGAGGACCTGACCCGGCTGATGCTCGCCTGCGCCGACGAAGCGTGCGCGACGGGCCGGGCCGAAGGCGCCCGGCTCGACCGCGACCGCGTCCTGCGCGCGCTCACCCGCGCCCCCGGCCGGACCCGCACGTCGCTGCAGCGCGACGTCGAACGCGGCGAGGCGGGCGAGCTCGACGCGATCGCCGGCCCGGTCCGCGAAGCCGGCGCCCGGCACGCCATCCCGACCCCGGCCACCGACGAGCTCGTGCACCGGGCCCGTCACGACGCGGGCACGCCGTTGCCCGCCGGAAACCGAGAGTGAGGACGCGATCATGTCCCCGAAAATCGCCCTGGAAGACACACTGCGCGAGATCCTGGTCGCCGACCTGTACGTCGACGTCCCGGCCGACGGCATCCACGCCGACGACAGCCTGCAGGAGACGCTCGGGCTCGACTCGCTCGGCTTCGTCGAGCTCCGCGCCCGGTGCGAGCAGCAGTTCGGCGTCCCCATCTCCGACACCGACTTCACGCCGGTGAACTTCCGGTCCATCAGCACGATCGCCGACTTCGTCGTGCGGCGCCGGGCGAGCAACTGACCAGGCTTTCCCGACCGTGAAAGGAACCCCGTGACCGAGACGCGCAGGCCCGCGACGGCCGAGCAGACCGAGGTGTGGCTCGCCATGCAGCGGGAACCGGAGTCCGCCCGGTTCACCATCCCGCTCGACCTGGAGTTCACCCCCGGCGTCGACGTCGCGGCGTTGCGGAGCGCGCTCGGCGACGTCGTCGAGCGGCACCCGAACCTGCGCAGCGCGTTCCTCGCCGACAACGGCGAACTGGTGCAGGTGGTGCACCACCGCCCGCCCGTCCCGTTCGTCGAGCACCGGCGGCCCGGCCGCTACGACCGGGCCCCGGCGCTGGAGTGGGCCGCGGCGATCGCCGCCCAGCCGTTCGACCTCGGTTCCGCGCCGCTCGTGCGGGGCACGCTCCTGCACGCCGACGACGGCGCGTTGTTCGTGCTGGCCGTGCACCACGTCGTGTCCGACGGCTGGTCGCAGGGCATCGTGGCGCGGGACCTGGTGCACGCCTACCGGGAGCGCGTCGCCGGGCGGCCGCCGTGGGACGCGCCACTGCCGGCTGTCGAGTCCACTGTGGACGTTCCCGACAGCGAGCTGACCGCGTACTGGTCGGGCCTGCTGGCCGACCAGCCGCCGTCGCTCGCGCCGATCGCGGACCGCAACCGCCCCGGCTCGGCGCCGGGCCCGGCCGGCTTCCACGAGACCCTGCTGACCGCGGACCTCCTCGAGCGCGTCCGCGCGGTGGCCCGGGAGCGGCTGGCCTCGCCCGCGTCGGTCGTGCTGAGCGCGTGGCTGACGCTGCTGCACGCGTGGAGCGCCACCGCGGACGGCACCACCGGCATGCTGTTCGCCGCCCGCACGCCCGAGGACGAGGAGCGCGTCGACCTGCTGGCCCGCGTGCTCCCGGTGCGCAGCGCGCTCGACTTCACCGAGCCGTTCGAAGCGCTGGTCGACCGCGTGCGCGACCAGGTGCTCGACTCGCTCGAGCACTCGGCCGTCCCGTCGGCCCGGCTGCGCGACATCCGCCGCGACGGCGGCGCGTCCCTCATCGACAACAGCGTGTTCATGTACTTCCCGGAGCAGGAGCTGTCCTGGGCCGCCGGGGACACGACGATCGAGGTCGTCGAGCACGAGACCACCGCGGGCAAGTACGACCTGTCGCTGGCGGCGCTGGAAGGCGAGGCGCACATCCGGCTGCGCGTCGACCACGACACGCTGGTGTACCGCGACAGCACCGCCGAAGTGCTGCTCGCCCAGCTCGTCAAGCTCCTCACCGACGCCGTCGCCGATCCCGCCGCGACCTGCGGCGCGCTCGTCGCCGCCTGCGACCCGTTCGTGCCCGCCCGTCCGGTGACCGAGACCGAGCCGGTCAACCGGGTGCTGCTGCACGACATGGTGCGCCGGCAGGCCGAGCTGCGCCCGGACGCCGTCGCCGTCCGCTACCACGACGAAGTCCTCACCTACGCCGAGCTCGTCGCGCGCGCCGGTGCCGTCGCGAACTGGCTGCGTGCCGAAGGCCTCGGCGCCGAGTCGCTCGTGGCGCTGCTGCTGCCGCCCAGCCCGGCGTCGGTCGTGTTCTGGCTGGGCACGCTCATGGCGGGCGCGGCCTACCTGCCGCTCGACCCGGCCTACCCCGACGCCCAGCTGCAGATGGTGCTCGACGACGCCCGGCCGCGGCTGGTCGTCGGCGCGCCCGGGTTCGTCGAGCGCGTGCGGCTGCCCAAGTGCCCGATCTACCTCGTCGACGAGGCCCTCGCGGAAGCCGCGCGCCACCCGGGGACCCCGCCGGAGGTGGCGATCGACCCGGCGACGGCGTTCAACGTGCTCTACACGTCCGGGTCCACGGGCCGGCCGAAGGGCGTCATCTGGCCGCACGCCGGGTTCGTCCGGCTGCTCGACCGCCCCGACTTCGTGCCGCTGCACCACACCGACGTCGTCTCCCAGCTCTCGCCGCTCAACTTCGACGGCGCGACCTACGAAGTCTGGGGCGCCCTCACCCACGGCGCCGAGCTGGTGATCTTCGACAAGGAGCTGACGCTGAGCCCGCCGGAGCTGCGCACGGCGTTCCGCGAGCGCGGGATCACCACGCTCATCGTGTCGTCGCCGCTGCTCAACCGGCTGGTCGAGGACGTGCCGGACCTGTTCACCGGCCTGCGCCGGGTGTACTTCGGCGGCGAGATCGTCTCGGTGCCGCACCTGGAGAAGGCGCTGCGCTGGAGCGCGCCGGGCACCATGCTGCACAGCTACGGGCCGACGGAGAACTCGTTCACCACGACCTGGACGCCGATCACGGAGATCGAGGAGAACACGCGGACGCTGTCGATCGGCCGGGTCGTCCCGGAGACCGACGGCTACGTCGTGTTCGACCACACCACGATGCGCCAGGCGCCCCGCGGCGTGCCGGGCGAGCTGCTGCTGGGCGGCACCGGCGTCACCCGCGGCTACCTCGGCAACCCGCGCGAGACGGCGCGCCGCTTCATCCCCGACCCCTATTCGGGCGTGCCCGGCGCACGGCTGTACCGCACGGGCGACCGGGTGCGCTGGCTGCCGGACGGCCGGCTGGAGTTCATCGGCCGCAACGACAACCAGGTCAAGATCCGCAGCCAGCGCGTCGAGCTGGGCGAGGTCGAGTCGGCCCTCGCCGCGCACGCGTCGGTCGAGGCCGCGTTCGTGACGGTGTGCCTGAACAGCCGCAAGGAGAAGGAGATCGCGGCGTACGTGGTCCTCGGCGCGGGCGGCACGGTCGAGGAGCTGCGGCGGCACGCACGCGAGGTGCTGCCGGTGTTCGCGGTGCCGCGGTACCTGGTGCCGTTGGACCGGATGCCGTTGACACCCAACGGAAAGATCGACCGGCGCCGGCTGCCCGAGGCCGTGGACGCTCCTGCCGCGGCTCCCGTTCCCGCCGTGGTCGCTCCTGCCGCTCCTGCCGCTCCGGCCGAGTCCACTGTGGACCTGGTGCGGGCGGCGTGGGCGGAACTCCTGGAACACGACACGTTCGCCATGGACGACAACTTCTTCGACGTCGGCGGCCATTCGCTGATCCTGGTGAAGCTGCAGGCGGGCCTGCGGTCGCGGTTCACGACGGCCCCATCGATCGGCGAACTGCTGCGGCACACGACGGTGCGGGCGCAGGTGGCACTGCTGGCCAACGTCACGCCGGTGGCTGCTTCCGCTGGGGCGCCGGGCGCGGGTCCTGCGGTCGCCTCCGCTGGGGCGACGGTCACTGCCGGTCCCGCAGCCGCCTCCGCTGGGGTGCTGGGCGCGGGTTCTGCGGTCGCTTCCGCCGCGCCGGCAGCCGTGTCTCTCGGCTCGGGCGGCACTCGGCCGGACTCCGTGGCTGTACTCGCCGCCACTCCCGCGGCCGGATCTGCGGCACCGGAGGCTCCGGCCGAGCCGGTGAGCGGTGGTAGCCAGGTCGTCGCGGTGTCGGCGGCGTCCGAGGCGGCGCTCGCCGCGGCGCGGCGGCGGCTGGCCGACCACCTCACCGCCTCCCCCGGCGTCGACCTCGCGCAGGTCGCGGCCACCCTGGAACGCGGCCGCGAACGGTTCCCGCACCGGTTCGCCGTCGTGGCCGCCGATCCCGCCGGCGCGGCCGCCGCGCTGCGGGCCGGCGCGCTGAGCACCGGCCCGGTGGCCGCCGGCGTGGTGGACCGGACCCGTCCGGTGCGGCTGGTGTTCGCGTTCAGCGCCGGCGAGGGCTCCGCTGCATTGGCCTTCGCCGCCCAGCACGCGCTCCTCACGCAGCTCACCAGCCGCGGCGCCGCACCCGACGTCGTCACCGGCTCGGGCGTGGGCCACCTGACCGCCGCCGTGGCCGCCGGCGTCCTGACGCACGCCGACGGCCTGCGCCTGGCCACCGCCCTCGACCACCCCGGCACGCTCACCGAGACCCTCGACGCCGTCACGTTCACGACCCCCGCGGTCGCCGTGGCCGCCCCGGACGGCGTCACCCCGGCCGGCCGGCCCCTCGACGTCCGGTTGTGGGCCAAGCACCTCACCTACCCGGCCGACGCGCCGGAGCTGCTGGCCACCGCGACGGGCGGGCGGCCGGCGGTGGTCGTCGACCTCGGCGGCGGCGAGTTCCTGGCCGCGACGTCGACCCGTCCGGAGCTGACGGCTGTCGCGGGCAACGGCCCGCAGGCCGTGGCGCAGCTGTGGTGCAGCGGCGTCGAGGTCGAGCTGACCGACCGCCGGATCAGGCGAGTCCGCCTGCCCGGCTACCCGTTCGCGCGCCCCGGCACCACGGAACCCGCGGCGGCCGCGTCCCCGGAGCGCATCCGCGCCACCCTGGCGGCGGCCTGGCAGGGTCTCGCCGGCGAGCGGGACACGTTCCCGGCGGACCGCGTACCGCAGCTGCACCACCGCCTGCGGCTGGCCTTCGACCGGGTCCCGGACACGGCGGCCCTGTCGGCGGCCGCAAGCTTCGACGGTCTCGCGAGCCTGCTCACGGAAACCGTGACGGCGCTGACTCCCACGGTGCTGCCCCTCGACTGAGCCCGCGGTGTTCCCGGTCCAGGGCTCGCCGTTCCGCGGACAGGAAGGTGCTCCCGCCTACGCACCCTTCTCACCGGGCAGGGCGAAGAGCGTCCGCTGGTCCGGGTCCTCCGGCTCCCCGCCCAGGCGGAGGCACTTGCGGCAGCTGACCCCCAGGTGGGTCGGCGTGACCTCGCCGCCCGCGCCCAGGCCCGACCAGCCCTGGTGGCACGCCGGCGCCGGCAGGGTCAGGCTGTTCAGCCACGGCACCCAGCTGACCCGGTGGGCGACACCGGACCGGCCGATGTGCAGCCGCATGCCGGTGAACTGCCGGTGCTGCTCGGCCGCGAAGCGCGCCGGATCGATGGGCGGGACCGGGAACAGGGGAATCGGCTCGCTCATCCCCCCAGTATGCCGCCCGGCCGGACGCCACCCCGGACGACGGCCACAGCAGCGCTAACGCGGTTCGACCACGCTCCGCACCGCTTCCAGCAGCGCCGCCCGGTGCTCCTCCAGCCGATCCGGCTTCGCCGCCGCGGTCAGTGCGGGCGGTGCGCTCAGCCAGCTCTCCGTCATGCGCAGGACGATCGCGAACAGGTCCACCGCCGGGAGGTCCGCGCGGATCCGGCCGTCCTGCTGGGCCGCCGCCACCGCGTCGACGCGGGTGCGGAAGCGCTCGACCTCTGCGGGGGCCGGCTCGATCTGCTCCAGCGTGCGCCACGTGCTGATCCGCCGGGACGCCGTGTTGGCCAGCATGTGGTCGAACCGCGCGGCCGCGAAGGCGCGCAGGTCGCCGTCGGTCATCGGGGCGGCCTCGAAGACCGCCCGGGCCTCCTCTTCGACCACCGCGTCGAACAGCTGGTTCTTGTCGCCGAAGTACACGTAGATGAGCCGCTTGTTGGCGCCCGCGCGCTCGGCGATGCGGTCGATCCGGCCGCCGGCCAGCCCGTGCTCGGCGAACTCCGCCGTCGCCGCCGCGAGCAGCAGGGCCTTCGTGGCCGCGGCGTCGCGAGGACGGACGGTGGTCACCACGCCACCGGGCCCGCGGCGTCGAAGAAGCCGCCCGTCGGACCGTCCGGGCCGGTTCGGGCCAGCCGGACGGCGGCTTCGGCGCCCTGCTCGACGGTCTGCGTGCCGCTGTTGTGGTTGAGGTCGGTCTTCGTGTAGCCGGGGTCCACGGCGTTGATCCGGAAGCCGGGGAGCGCCTTGGCGTACTGCACGGTGACCATGTTCAGCGCGGCCTTGGACGCCGGGTACGAGATCCCCGGGTAGAAGGCCGTGAACGAGTCCGGGTTCGCCAGGTCCGCGGTCCGCGCCAGGCCGCTGCTCACGTTGACCACCACCGGCGCCGCCGACCGCCGCAGCAGCGGCAGGAACGCGCGGGTGACCCGGACGACCCCGAACACGTTGGTGTCGAACAGATCCCGCACCTGGCCGGCGGTCACGTCGGCGGCGCCGATCACGCCGCCGTCGGCCTGCCGCCCCTCGACGCCGGCGTTGTTCACGAGGACGTCCAAGCCGCCGCCGGCCTCGATGGTCTTGACCGCCGTCGCCACGGACGCGTCGTCGGTGACGTCCAGCTGCACGAACCGCGCGCCCAGCCGGCCGGCCGCCGCCTGCCCGCGCTCGGCGTCCCGCGCGCCGACGTACACGGTGTGCCCGGCGGCGACGAGCTGACGTGCCGTTTCGTAGCCGATGCCCTTGTTCGCGCCGGTGACCAGCGTTGTTGTCATGCCTGTCGCTCCCGTCCGGTATCTAACTGGATAGTTACAAGGTAGGCTTGCCCGGCGCCGCAAGTCAACAACCAGTTACCTCGCTCACCCCGACGCGGGCGAACCCGGATTTCCCCAGTCTTCCGCGGAAAAGCTTGACAAAGCACCATTCACCGCATTCGAAATGCGTTTCACCTTTTCGCAATGGTGTGCACCTGGCAAATTTCCCACCTGGCGAAACGCTGTGAGATACCTTACGGAAACATCGCCGAAACATCCTTCCCTGCCTATCGTTTCCCCATCCCGCAGAGAGCGCCGAAGAACGCCGAGGAAAGAACGAAAATGATGAGCACGCGGCAATCCGCACTGACCGTCCACGCCGTACACCTCGACGTGAAAGTGGCCTCACGCTGGGAAGCCGTGGCCCACCTGGGTGCCGAGCTCGAACGGACCGGCGCCGCCCACACCGGGTACGCCGACTCCCTCGTCGCGCGCGAACGCCGCTTTTCCACCTATCTCGGACACGGGATCGCCGTCCCTCACGCACTGCACACACACGACTACCTGCTCACCGGCGAAGGAATGGTGTTCGCCCGTTTCGCCGCGCCCATTCCTTGGGACGACGAAGAGGTTTCGATCGCCGTCGCCGTCGCCGCTCCGGCGAGTACCCAAGTGGAAATCCTCTGCCGGCTGACGGCCACGTTCCTCAACCCCGGGCACCTCGACACGCTCGCCACGTCGGCCGACCCCACGGCGATCGCGCGAGTCCTGCAGCACACCTGATCCCGGCTTCGGGCGTGCGCGGGCCACGGCGTCTGGCACGATCAGGCCGTGGCCCGGACCCGGCGGAAGCGCGCGCTCGCGATGGCGGCCGCCCTGCTCACCTTCGCCGCGCTGCTGACCGGGTGCTCCTCCGGCTTCGCGGGCCTCCGGCTGCGGATCGCCGCCGGCAACCCGGGCGGCGTCTACGACACGCTCGCGCAGACCCTCGCCACCGCCTGGCAGTCCGGCCTGGACATCGAGCGGCCGCAGGTGCTGCAGACCCAGGGCTCCCCCGACAACGTCGCCAAGGTCCTGTCGGGCGCCGCCGACGTCGGGTTCGTCGCCGCCGACGTCGCGGCCGACACCTACAAGAAGAACCCCGGGCTGCGGACGCTCGCCCGGATCCACGACGACTACCTGCACATCGTCGTGCGCACCGACTCCGCCATCCACTCCGTCACCGACCTGCGCGGCAAGCGGATCGCGATCGGCTTGCCCGCGTCCGGCGTCGAGTACATCGCCAGCCGGCTGCTGCAGGCCGCCGAGCTGACCGGCTCGGTCAGCACAACGACCACACGCGGGCTCGAAGACTCGGTGAAGGCGCTGCTGACCGGCGACGTCGACGCCTTCTTCTGGTCCGGCGGGCTGCCGACGCCGTTGATCGCCGGCCAGAACGACACGAAGTCCCTGCGCCTGCTCGACATCGCCGACCAGATGCCGCGGATGCAGACCCTCAACCAGGTGTACGGGACCGCGTCCATCCCGGCGAGCATGTACAACCAGGACGGCCCGGTCACGACGCTGCTGGTGCCGAACTTCCTGGTGGTGCCGGCCGCGATGTCCGACGACGTCGCCGAGGCCCTGGTCCGCGGCCTGTTCGACGCCCGCGCGGAGCTCGCGCGGGCCAACCCGGCGGCGCTCTCGATCGACATCCACCCGGGCATCGAGACGCAGCCGATCCCGCTGCACCCCGGCGCGCTCCGGTACTACCGCGCGCAGAAGGACTGACGCGCTCAGACGGCCGGGAACGTCATCGTGATCCGCAGGCCGCCGCCCTCGGGCAGGTCGAGGGCCAGCTTGCCGTAGGAGTGCGCGACGATCTCGCTGACGATCGCCAGGCCGAGCCCCGAACCCGGCACGTTCTGGTGCGCGCTGCTGCGCCAGAACCGGTCGAGCGCCCGGTCGAGCTCGTCGGGCCGCAGGCCGGGGCCGTGGTCGCGGACCGCCAGCCGGACCTCGTCGCCCTCGCGGGTGACGCCGATCCGGATCTCGGTGCCGGCGGCGGTGAACTTCAGCGCGTTGTCCAGCAGCGCGTCCAGGATCGTCTCGGCGCCGCGCGGGGGCATCCGCACCCGGACGCCGTCGCCGGAGACGTCCACCACGAGCCGCACGTCGCGCGCTTCGCCGACCACCGACCAGTCCGCGACGCGCTCGGCGACGGCCTCGCCGAGGTCGAGCGGGTCCAGCTCGCCGCCGGAGGCCTCGGCGCGGGCCATCGACAGCAGGCCGTCGAGGATCTGGTGCAGCCGGCCGGCGTCGATCCGGGCGGCTTCGAGGTCCGCGGCCGCGGCCTCGTCGTCGACGTGGCCGTCGAGGTTGCCGAGCCGGATCTTGAGCGCGGTGAGCGGGTTGCGCAGCTGGTGCGACGCGTCGGCGACGAACACCCGCTGCGCCTCCAGCGCGCCGGACACGCTCTCGGCCATCCGGTCGAAGGAGCGCCCGAGCTGCCGCAGCTCCGGCGGCCCGCCGCCCTCCCCCACCGGCTCGGCCGCCCGCCCGCCGACCACGGACGCGACCAGCGCGCCGGTCGCGTCGTCGAGCCGCTTCACCGGGCGCAGGATCCACCGGACCACCGGGATCGCCACCGCCAGGGCCAGCACGAACGCGAGCACCCCGCCGGCGGCCAGCAGCAGGAACCACCACAGCACGTCGGTGCGGGAGACCGTGGTGTCCGAGACCGTCACCACCGCGCCCCGCACCTCGCCGTCGGCCAGCACGGGTTCGGCCAGCACCAGCGGGTCGGTGTTCCACGGCAGCAGCATCCCGCCGGGCTGCGACCGGCGGCCGGCGAGCGCCTCGTGGACCGGGCCGGTGATCCGCGCGGCCTTGAGGTCGATCCGGGCGGCGCCGGAGCCGAGCGAGGAGCCGACCACGGTGCCGTCCTGGTTGACCACGACCACCTGCACGCCGTACACCTCGGTGTAGCGGCGCAGGTCGGGGTCGATCAGCTGGGGCTTGTTGTCCAGCAGCGGGCGTTGCGCGAGCGAGGCGAACCGCGCGGTGTCGGTCAGCCGGTCGAGGAACAGGTCCTGCTGGGCGCCCGCGGCGATCGTCGCGGCGAGCGGGATGCCGAGGCCGAACACGAGCAACGCCACCAGCGTCAGCACGATGCCCTGCAGCCGGACGCGCACCCGTCAGCTCCGGGCGGCCTGGCCGCCGAGGCGGTAGCCGACCCCGCGCACCGTCTCGATCAGCGCCGGGCGGCCGAGCTTGGTCCGCAGCGTCGCGACGTGGACGTCGAGCGACCGGCTCTCCGCCGGCCCGCGGTGCCCCCACACCTCGGTGAGCACGTGCTCGCGCGAGCAGACGTTGCCGCGCGCGCCCGCCACCAGGGCGAGCACCTGGAACTCCTTGCGGGACAACGCGATCGCCTGCCCGTCGACCAGCACCTCGTGCCGGGACAGGTCGACGCTGACGTCGCCGGCCCGGATCACCACCGGCTCGGCGGACCCGCCGTGCTCGCCGCGGCGGCGGCGCACCGCCTCGACCCGGGCCATCAGCTCTTCGACGTCGTAGGGCTTGACGAGGTAGTCGTCGGCGCCCGCGCGCAGGCCCTGGATCCGGTCGTCGACCTCGCCGCGGGCCGAGACCACGATGATCGCGACGTCGCTGACCGCGCGGATCTGGCGGCACAGCGTCACGCCGTCGATGTCCGGCAGGCCGAGGTCGAGCAGGACGACGTCGACCTCGTGCACCCGCTCCAGCACCCCGGCACCGGACGCGAGCCGGGCGATCGCCAGGCCGCGCCGGGTCAGCGCCGGGATGAGCGCACCCGCGACCCGGTCGTCGTCCTCCACCAGCAGCACCCGCACCCGTCCACCCTCCGCGTGACCGGCTTCACCCCAGCCGGTAGCGAAGAACTCTAGGACGTCGCCGCGGCGACCGCACCGGACACCCGGATGGTGACTCTCCGTGAGTTCGGCTCGACGGAAGTCACGAAGGCATCAATACTCGCCAAAAGGACATCGATACCCACTTGAAACCCTAAGTATTGGTCAAGCGGCCTTGCCAACCCGGAGGGCGGCGGTAGGTTTCCGCCATCGCGTGGTGACCCACACCCACTTGCCGGTACGAAACAGCTCTGGAGGCCAGATGACCGCGGAGGTGGCGGCGCCGATGATCAAGGCGTCCGCCGTGAACAAGTACTTCGGCGACCTGCACGTGCTCAGGGAGATCACGCTCGAGGTGCCTCGCGGCCAGGTCGTGGTGGTGCTGGGCCCGTCGGGGTCCGGCAAGTCGACGCTCTGCCGGGCCATCAACCGGCTCGAGCCCATCAACTCGGGCGAGATCGCCGTCGACGGCACGCCGCTGCCGGCGGAGGGCAAGGCGCTGGCCGCCCTGCGCGCCGACGTCGGCATGGTGTTCCAGTCGTTCAACCTGTTCGCGCACAAGACCATCGTCGAGAACGTGATGCTGGCGCCGACGAAGGTCCGCAAGGCCTCGAAGGACGAAGCCCGCAAGACCGCGATGGAGCTGCTGGAGCGCGTCGGGATCGCCAACCAGGCGGACAAGTACCCGGCGCAGCTCTCGGGTGGCCAGCAGCAGCGCGTCGCCATCGCGCGGGCGCTGGCGATGCGGCCCAAGGTCATGCTGTTCGACGAGCCGACCTCGGCCCTGGACCCGGAGATGGTCCAGGAGGTCCTGGACGTCATGACGGGCCTGGCCAAGGACGGCATGACCATGCTGGTCGTCACCCACGAGATGGGTTTCGCCCGCAGGGCAGCCGATCGGGTGATCTTCATGGCCGACGGCGAAATCGTCGAGGACACGACGCCGGAGGAGTTCTTCACCGCGCCGAAGAGCGAGCGCGCGAAGGACTTCCTCGGCAAGATCCTGACCCACTGACAAACCCCACTGAGCACTTTTCCTCCGGCCATCGCCGGACGAGATTCGGAAGGAAACCTGAGAGACGATGCGGTTGAGTCGAGTTCTGCAGACGGGTGCGGTCGTCATGGCCGCCGGTCTGGCCCTGACGGCCTGCGGCGGCGGGTCCGGCAGCAGCGGCGCGAGCGGCGACAAGAACCTGGTCCAGCGGGCCAAGGACAACAAGAAGCTGACCATCGGCATCAAGTTCGACCAGCCGGGCCTCGGCCTGAAGAAGCCGGACGGCTCCTACGCCGGCTTCGACGTCGACGTCGCGAAGTACATCGCGAAGCAGCTCGGCGTGGAAGAGTCGGGGATCACCTGGAAGGAAGCGCAGTCCGCGCAGCGCGAGGACCTGATCAAGAAGGGTGAGGTCGACTTCATCGTCGCCACCTACTCGATCACCGACAAGCGCAAGAACGACGTCTCCTTCGGCGGCCCGTACTTCATCGCGCACCAGGACCTGCTGGTGCGGTCGGACAACACCGACATCACCGGCCCCGAGTCGCTGACCGGCAACAAGAAGCTCTGCTCGGTCAAGGGCTCGACCCCGGCCCAGAACGTGAAGACGAAGTACGCCAAGGAGGTGCAGCTGCAGGAGGTGGGCAAGTACACCGACTGCGTGACCTCGCTCCTGAACGGCAGCGTCGACGCGATGACCACCGACGACGTCATCCTCGCCGGTTACGCCGCGCAGCAGCCCGGCAAGCTGAAGCTGGTCGGCAAGGGCTTCACCGACGAGAACTACGGCGTCGGCCTGAAGAAGGACGACGCCGACGGCAAGGCCGCCGTCAACAAGGCGATCCAGGCCATGGAGCAGGACGGGTCCTGGGAGAAGTCCCTGCAGACCAACGTCGGCCCGTCGGGCTACAAGATCCCGGCCGTGCCGGCGATCGCGCCCTGACCCGCATCCGAAGTTGAACGGTGCGCCGCGAGCCGCGGCGCACCGTTCCCGTTCCGAGGCCAGGTTGGACAACCGTGTTCGATTTCCTCAACAATCCTGACTACAACCTCGTCGACGCGTTCTGGACGACGATCCAGCTGACGTTCTTCTCGGCGATCGGCGCGCTGATCTGGGGCACGATCCTGGTGGGCATGCGGGTCAGCCCGGTGCCGATCATGCGCGGGTTCGCCACGGTGTACGTCAACATCTTCCGGAACACCCCGCTGACGGTGATCATCATCTTCACCTCGCTGGGTCTTTCGTCCACCCTCGGCATCAACCTGGCTGCGTCCGACTCGCCCACCTCGCTGGCCGACAACGCGTTCCGGCTGGCCGTGCTGGGCTTCATCGTCTACACCGCGACCTTCGTGTGCGAATCGCTGCGTTCGGGCATCAACACCGTCCCGGTCGGCCAGGCCGAGGCGGCGCGGGCCCTCGGGCTCAACTTCGTGCAGGTGCTGGGCCTGATCGTGCTGCCCCAGGCGTTCCGCGCGGTCATCGCGCCGCTGGCGAACGTCCTGATCGCGCTGCTGAAGAACACCACGGTCGCCTCGGTGATCGGCGTCGCGGAGGCGTCGCTGCTGATGTCGACGATGGTGGAGAACGAGTCCGACTCCCTGTTCTACGTCTTCATCCTGTTCGCACTGGTGTTCGTCGCGCTGGTACTGCCACTCGGCCTGCTGCTCGGCTGGGTCGCCAAGAAAGCCGAGGTCAAGCGATGAGCACGCAGGCCGTCCTCTACGACGCCCCCGGCCCGAAGGCCCGCACCCGCAACTGGCTCTACTCGGTGCTGTTCGTGCTGATCCTGCTGGCCGTGGCGTACTTCGTCTACGACCGCTTCGCCGAGAAGGGCCAGTGGGCGGGCGCCCTCTGGAAGCCGTTCGTCGAAGGGTCCACCTGGACCCAGTTCCTGCTGCCGGGTCTGGTGAAGACCCTCGAAGCGGCCGGGCTGTCCATCGTGATCGCCCTGCCGATCGGCGCCCTGCTGGGCATCGGCCGGCTGTCCGAGCACAAGTGGGTGCGGATCCCGGTCGGCGCCGTGGTCGAGTTCTTCCGGGCCATCCCGGTGCTGCTGCTGATGGTGTTCGGGGCGTCGCTGTACGCCTACTACACCGACATCAGCCCGGACACCCGCCCGCTGTTCGCCGCGGTCACGGGCCTGGTGCTCTACAACGGCTCGGTGATGGCGGAGGTGTTCCGGGCCGGCATCCTGTCGCTGCCGAAGGGGCAGACGGAGGCGTCGTCGGCGCTGGGCCTGCGCAAGACCCAGACGATGGTCAGCGTCCTGCTCCCCCAGGCCGTCACCCTGATGCTCCCGGCGCTGGTCAGCCAGCTGGTGGTCATCCTCAAGGACACGGCGCTGGCCGGCCAGCTGACGATCGGCTACGACGAGCTGATCCGCGGCTCGGGACCGATCACCGGCAACTTCAACAACACGATCCCGACGCTGATCGTCATCGCGCTCATCTTCATCGCGCTCAACCTGCTCCTCTCGTGGTTCGCCTCGTGGCTGGAGCGGAAGCTGTCGCGCCGGAAGAAGGCCCCGCGGGGCGCGAAGCCGATGGAAGGGCCGCCGTCCGTCGTGACGGCGACCGACTTCAACACCGGCCGCTCGCTCTGACGTCGGATCACCGGAAGCGGGTGGGTGCGCGGTTGCGCACCCACCCGCTTTTCGTTTCCCCCGATCGGCTGAGCCGGAGGGTTGTCGTACCCGGGGGTCTCCCCTAGCGTCGGGCGCATGGGTGTCGCACTGGTGACCGGAAGTTCCCGCGGCCTCGGCCGGGTGATCGCGCGGCGCCTGGCCCGCGACGGGTTCGCGGTGGCGGTGAACGCGCCGCACGACGACCCCGGCCTGGAGACCGCCGCCGAGGACGTCCTCGCCGCGGGCGGCAAGGCCGCCGCGTTCGCCGCGGACGTCACCGACCGGCGTCAGGTCGGCGAGCTGATCGACGCGGTGACGGCGCTGCTGGGCCCGATCGAGGTCCTGGTCCTCAACGCGACCGGCCCGCAGCCGGACGGCCTGGTGTCCGAAGTGGACTGGCCGGATCACCTGGCCGAGCTGGACTTCTTCGTGCGCTCACCGGTGCTGCTCGGCCACGCGGTGCTGCCCGGGATGCGCTCCCGGGGCCACGGCCGGATCGTGCACATCGATTCGGAGCAGGCGGACAAGGCACCGGTCGGCCGCTCGGCGTACGCGACGGCGAAGGCGGCCCAGGTCGGCCTGGCCCGCGCGTGGGCCCGCGAACTCGCACCGGACGGCATCACGGTCAACACGGTGGCCCCGGGCTTCGTCCCGGTGGAACGCCACGCGAACGTCCCGGAAGCCGAACGCGAAGCCTACCGCGCCTCGGTCCCGGCAGGCCGCCTGGGCAAACCGGAGGACGTCGCCGCGGCGGTGAGCTTCTTCGCCTCGAAGGAGGCGAGCTTCATCACGGGCCAGCGCCTCCGGGTCGACGGCGGCCGCGCCCTCGGCTGACCGGCCGGTCACGCGGCGGGAACGGCCTCACCGACGCTCTGCCGGTACTCGGACGCCTCGGCCTCGTCCCGGTAGTCGAGCAGGTTCCCGGCGAGGTCGTGGAGCAGCGCCTTGACCTCGGCCGGCGTGCACCGGAAGTACTCGCGCCGCCGGTTGACGCGGTTCAGCCGCCGCGCCTCCAGCTTGGTGTGGAGCTCGTGCTCGATGCCCACGGCGTCGTGCGAGAAGAACAGCGCGTGCACGTCGAACCGGAACGGCACCGACGCGTCGCCCAGTTCGCGCACCCGGTCCATCGGCTCGAGCCGCCGGGTCATCCCGATCTTCACGACCTCCGGGCCGAACGAGCCGATGTTGCTGATCACGTAGACGTACCCCGCGCGGACGTTGGCCTGCCGCTGTTCGATCCCGCTCAGCGCGGCTTCGATTTCGGCCAGCTTCCGCTCGAGGTCGGCCGCACCGGCGACGTCACCCTTCGCGCGGAGTGCGGCGATGGCGTTGCGGTAGTGCCCCTGTTCCTTCAGCAACCGCTCCTGTTCCCGCCGGTACTCCTGCAACGCCTTCTGCTCTTCCCGGAGGACGGCGCGCCGTTCGCGCTCGTCCTCCTTCTCCTGCTGCTTCTTCGCGAGGTAGTCGGCCGTCAGCTCCAGTTCCCGGACGCGCATCGCGTGGTAGGCCGGGCTGATCCGGATCGAGGCCATCGTCCCGAGCTTCTCGATCGTCCGGACCGCCGTCTCGAGCCGTTTCACCGCCGAGGGGAGGTTTCCGGCTTTCAGCACGCGGACGCAGTTCTCGGCTTCCGCGCTGTAGGCCCGGAGCATCAGTTTCGAGAGGTCACCGACGAACTTGCGGCCCTGGGCCAGCGAGTTGTTGTAGTGGAAGCTGCTGGACGCCTCGACCGCGGTCGTCCCGCCGACCATCGCTTTCATCGCCGCCTTCAAGCGTTCCCGCTCCGCCTTGTAGGCCTCGGCGTCCGCGAGGACGTGCCGGTATTCGTAGACGCCGACTTCCTGCATCAACCTGGCGTCGTCGGTCTCGACGACCTCCGCGCGCAACGAGGCGAGCCGCGCCTGCAGCCGGGAGGACTCGGCGTTCATGGCCGAGGTTTCCTGCTGGTAGCGGGCCTGGTCCGCGTGCAGCCGCTGCGTGAGCGCCCCGATCTCCTGCTGGAGGCCGACCGAGCCGAGCCCGCCCAGCCGCTGGAGTTCGCCGCGCAGGTACCGGTTTTCGCCCTGTGCGGCTTCCAGCTCTTCCTGCCGCTTCCGCCCACCGAACATCCGACGCCTCCCGGAGATCACCTCGTGTCAGCCGGAGTCGCGGTCCGCGGTGGTCCTGTTACGCGACCGGTCGAGCTGCAGCGCCGCCAGCACGGCGACCACCAGCACCAAGGCCAGCGTCAGCGCCGCCCACATCGCGACGTGCAGCTGCAGCATCCCGCCCGCGAAGGCGCCAGCCAGCATCGCCGCCACGGCGACCACCTTCCGCAGCGGGTGCGACCCTTCGCCGCCCGCGGCCTTGGAGTCCGCCGCGAAGCCCGTCAGCGTCATCGTCAGCACCGTGGTCGTCAGGTCGGGGGCACCGATGCGGCGGACCGCCGCGTTCTGCAGGCCCATCGCCACGCCCAGCACCACGATCAGCAGCTCGCTGCCCAGCCGCGTGCCGCTGCCCAGGGTCGCCGACAGCACGACCGCCACCGCGACCAGCAGCGCCTGGACCGCCGTCGCCTTCCGCAGCGCGCCGTGGTCCTCCTCGGCGCGCGCCAGCCGGCCGCCGGCGAGGGCGCCCGCCAGGAACGCCGCGACCGCCGTCAGCGACGCCACCACCGACAACGTCGTCTCGCCCGCCGCCGCGAACCCGAGGAACACGACGTTGCCGGTCATGTTCGCCACGAACACGCGGCCCAGCCCGAGGAAGCTGACCGCGTCGACCACCCCGGTCACGACGGTCAGCGTCAGCAGCAGCACCGCCAGGTCGCGCGGTTTCGTCTCAGCCATCCGGGCAGTCAACCACCCGGCGCGTGAACGCGCGGTCGCCGAGCGCGTCGGTGCTGTCCACGAACTGGTCGATCGCCCCGGCGGGTGACGCCGTCCCGGCGTACAGCGCCGCGGCGAACCGCTCGGCGTGGATCACCCGGAACGGCCGGTCGTGGAACGCGCTCGCCCGCGGGTCCAGCGGCTCGGTGAGCCCGAGAGCGTTGTGCGCCTCGGCGACCGTCTCGCCGGCCGTCACGAGGTGCCGTTCGCGCTCCCGCCAGTCCGTCGCGGCGAGGGCCGCGGTCAACGACGGCGTGAGCGTCCCGGCGATCGACAGCCGCGCGAACGCGCTGCCGAGCCACTTGCTGTACGGCGGGTACCGGCGCGCCATCAGCAGGCACAGCCGCATCAGGTCCCGCACGAGCCGCGCCGCGACGACGGCCGAGCCCAGCTCGTCCCCGGCCTCCCCGCACCGCCCGGCGAACGGTTCCTCCTGCTCGATCCGCCGCCACTGGCACGCGAGGACGTACCGCCAGACGTCGTCCGGGTACCAGGCGACGTTGCGGCGCAGCACTTCCAGCCCGAGGGCGTCGTGGAAGACCGCGCCGCCGGTGAACTCCGCGAAGACCTGCGTCGGGGTGGCGAGCCAGTCACGCCGCTCCGGCCGGCGCGGGTCGAAGCCGAGCACACAGCGCGGCCAGTCGTCGAGCGTCGCGACGATCAGCTTCGCCGGGTGACCGAGGAACGTCTCCGGCACCCGGACCTCGCGGACGCGCGGCAGGAACAGCTGGACGCGCGCGGTCCAGTCGTGGTCGGCCGAGCGTTCCGTGTCGAAGCCGAGGACCTCGGAACCGGGGCCGAGCAACGCGGCGCTGTGGGGCTCGCCGGCGAGCAGCGGACGCACTACGCCGCCGTAGAAGCGGCGCGCGAGTTCGATTCCGGAAATGAACGTCATACGGCCATTTTGGCTTACTAACGTGCGAAGCGCGCTTCATTGTGCGAAGCTGCTTCACAGCGCTTCGCGGGCTAAACCCGTTGTCACACAGGCAGAACACCCCACATCCCTTCCGGTGAATCCTCGCGCGGCACGCGGCATTTTGTCGGTGGTTGCCTTTAGCGTGCGAGCATGACCGAAAAGAGCACGGTGCGCACACGGGAGATGGGCATCGAGTTGAAGACCCAGCGCGAAGCGAAGCAGATGTCGCTGCGCGAGCTGGCCCGGCGCGCGGACTGGTCTGCGTCGAAGGTGTCCGGCTGGGAGAACGGCCGCCGCATCTCCCCGATCGACGCGGCGATCTACCTGGCCAACTGCGGAACCAAGGCCCCGGAACGGAACAGGTTGCTGGAACTGACAAAACCCCCGAGCGACCTCTACTGGGTGCGGCCGTACTTCAGCGCGCTCGTCGATCCCGCGAAGTCCCTCATCGTCCAGGAGAACCTGGCGACCCGGGTGATCTCGAACAGCCCGACGGCCCTGCCCGGCATGCTCCAGACCGAGGACTACGTCCGCACCCTCTACGAGATGTCCGGCCGGTACACCACGGACCGGCTCCAGCTCCTGATCCAGGCGAGAATGGACCGGCAACGGCTGCTGCAGCGGACGAACCCGCCGGACTGCCTGTACTTCGTCCACGAACACACCCTGCGCTCGATCGTGCGCGATCCGGCGCTGATGCACGAACAGCTGCAGTCCCTCGTGCTCGCCACCAACCTGCCCCACTGCACCATCCGCGTCGTGCCCGCCTCGGCGCCGCCCTACCACCTGGTCGGCAGCCGCTTCACGATCATGGAGTTCGCCGAACACCCCGCTGTGGCCTACGAGGAAACCTTCGCCGCGGGGCTGTTCGTCGACGACCGGGTCGCGGTCGAGGCCTTCTACGTCCTGCGCACCCGCCTGGAGCAAGTGGCGTTGTCCGAACGGGACTCGCGCGATTTCCTGATCCGCCTGACCGAGGAGTTCGAACTCATGACGGACTGAACCCACCCCCGCCCACGCCCCCTCCCCGTCATTCCCTTGTGCTGACGGCCTTTCCGTCGTGCCAGACCGCCCGGACCCGACCCGGCAGGTCGGTCACGTCGAGGTCCGTGCCGTCGAGCAGCACCAGGTCGGCCCGCAGGCCCGGCTCGACACGGCCGCGGTCGTCGTCGAGGCGCAGCAGCCTCGCCGCTTCGCTGGTGGCCGCCTTCAGGGCCGCCGCGTCGCCGAGGACCGCGGCCAGCAACCGCAGCTCGGTCGTCAAGTCGACATGGGGGCGTGGGGCGAGGTCCGAGCCCGCGGCGATCCGGACACCCGCCTCGGCGGCGAGGCGCACCGACCGGCGGTGGTCCGCGGCGAACTCGCTGCCGCCGATCGGCACCAGCGTCGGCACGAACCAGGCGTTCCCCAGCGCCGCAACGGCTTCGTCGTCCAGGAAGGTGCCGTGCTCGACGCTCCGCACCCCCGCGCGGGCCGCCGAGACCACGGCGGCGGACGTGTGCGCGTGGGCCATGGCGTCCCGCCCGCACCGGCGAGCCTCGTCGACCAGCGCGACGAGCTCCTCGTCGGTCGGGCGGACGTCCACGCCCGCGCGGACCGCCCGCATGGCCCCGCTCGCCCCCACCTTGATCCAGTCCGCCCCGGCGCGCACCATCCGGCGAACCGCCGCACGCGCCGCGTCCGGCCCGTCGAACAGCGGGTCCGGCAGCGACGGGTCACCGAAGCGGTCGACGGCGCCGGCGGGCGGCTCCCAGCTGTCCCCGAGGCCGCCGGTCGGGCCGAGCTGGCGCAGGCTGACCAGCAGGTCCGGCCCGGTGATCCAGCCTTCGCGCAAGGCGTGCTTGAGGCCGGCGTCGGCACCCCAGGCGTCGCGGACGGTGGTGATCCCGCGCGCGAGCAGCTTCCGCAGCACGGGCACGGCTTCGAGCACCCGGGCGCTGCGCGGCAACGGCTCCGGCCGCGGGAACGCGACGTGCGCGTGGCAGTCGATGAGCCCGGGGATCAGCAGTCCGCCCGCGCAGTCGACGCGCCCGGCACCGTCGAGGCCGGGGCCGACCTCGGTGATCCGGTCGCCGTCGAGCCGGACGTCCGCGCGGGTCGTCTCACCGGTCTCGGGGTCGAGCACCCGCGCGCCGGCGAGCAGCGTCACGCCAGTTCCTTGCGGTAGACAAGAAAATCGCACGGCGTGGCCAGCGACGGCGCGAGGTGCGGGTAGTCCTCGGCGAGGTCGGCGCGGTGGGTCACGCGGTAACCGAGCCGGTCGTACCACTCGGCGAGGAACTGCTTCGACGGGTGCGTCCACTCGCGCGGCACGAGCAGCTCCAGCTGCATCTCCCGGCGGCCCGCGTCCCGGCTCGCCCGCTCCGCGAACCGCACCAGCTCCCGGCCGACGCCGGCGCCCCGCCGGGCCGGATCGGCGGCGAGCATCCCGAACTCGCCGGTGTGGTCGTCGAGCCGCCGGAGGCGCACCGAACCGGCGAGGTCACCCTCGACCCGCGCGACGGCGATCTCCCCGCCGCGCACGAACCCGGCCACCTCGCCGGCGGACGTCCGGTCGGTGCTCCCCCGCCACAGCCCCTTCTCGGACTCGGCGTAGACCTGGTTGACCAGCGCGGTGATCCGGTCGATCAGCGGCCGGTCCTCCGCCGCGGACGGGGGCAGCAGCTCGATCTCCATACCCCCACCTTGTCACGCCCATGCGAAGACGCTCGCGAACCGGCCTCGGCAGCCGGTTCGCGAGCGTCGATCGGAAAGCGTCACTTGTCCCGGCGGAAGAGCTTGTTGCCCAGCCAGACGATCGGGTCGTACTTGCGGTCCGCCACGCGCTCCTTCATCGGGATCAGCGCGTTGTCGGTGATGTGGATGCCCTCCGGGCAGACCTCGCTGCAGCACTTGGTGATGTTGCAGAGGCCGAGGCCGTGCTCCTCCTGGGCCGCGTCACGCCGGTCGGCGACGTCGAGCGGGTGCATCTCCAGCTCGGCGATCCGCATCAGGTACCGCGGCCCCGCGAAGGACTCCTTGTTCTCCTCGTGGTCGCGCACGACGTGACAGGTGTTCTGGCACAGGAAGCACTCGATGCACTTGCGGAACTCCTGCGAGCGCTCGACGTCCACCTGCTGCATCCGGTAGTCACCCGGCTTGAGGTCGGCGGGCGGGGTGAACGACGGGATCTCCCGCGCCTTCGTGTAGTTGAACGACACGTCGGTGACCAGGTCACGGATCACCGGGAACGTCCGCATCGGCGTCACCGTGACGACCTCGTCCTCGGTGAACGTCGACATCCTCGTCATGCACAGCAGCCGCGGCTTGCCGTTGATCTCCGCCGAGCACGAACCGCACTTGCCCGCCTTGCAGTTCCAGCGCACCGCGAGGTCCGACGCCTGCGTGGCCTGCAGCCGGTGGATGATGTCGAGGACGACCTCGCCCTCGTTCACCTCCACCGTGAAGTCCTGCAGCGCGCCGCCCGTGTCGTCACCGCGCCAGACCCGGAAACTCGCCTTGTAACTCATGCTTTGCTCCCACCGGGGTGCGTTTCGAGTTCTCCGTCGGTGTAGTACTTCCCGAGCTCGCCGAACTCGAACAGCTCCAGCAGGTCCTGGCGCAGCGGCACCTGCTCCTTGACCGTGACGCCGACGTCCGGCACCACCGGGTTCTCCCCCGGCGACGACGCGCACACGAGAAGCTTGTGCCGCCACTCGGGATCCATGCCCGGGTGGTCGTCGCGAGTGTGGCCACCGCGGCTCTCCGTCCGGGTCAGGGCCGCCTTCGCGACGCACTCGCTGACCATCAGCATGTTGCGCAGGTCGATCGCGAGGTGCCAGCCGGGGTTGAACTGCCGGTGCCCCTCCACGGTGACGTTCAGGATCCGGTGCCGCAGCTCGGCCAGCTTCACCAGCGCCTGCTCGATCTCGCCGGCCTTGCGGATGATGCCGACCAGGTCGTTCATCGACTGCTGCAGCTCGGTGTGCAGGGTGTACGGGTTCTCGGCCGACGCGCCCGCCGGCGGGTCGAACGGCGCGAGCGCCATCTTCGCCGCGGCGTCCACATCGGACTGCGCGACCGCGGGCCGGTCGGTCAGCCCCAGCACGTACTCGGCGGCGCCGAGCCCGGCGCGGCGGCCGAACACCAGCAGGTCCGACAGCGAGTTGCCACCGAGCCGGTTGGAGCCGTGCATGCCACCTGAGCACTCACCCGCGGCGAACAGGCCGGGCACACTCGACGCGGCCGTGTCCGGGTCGACCTCGATGCCGCCCATCACGTAGTGGCAGGTCGGGCCGACCTCCATCGCCTCCGCCGTGATGTCGACGTCCGCCAGCTCCTTGAACTGGTGGTACATCGACGGCAGCCGCTTCTTGATCTCCTCGGTCGGCAGCCGGCTGGCGATGTCGAGGAACACACCGCCGTGCGGGGAGCCGCGTCCCTCCTTGACCTCGGAGTTGATCGCCCGGGCCACCTCGTCGCGCGGCAGCAGGTCCGGCGTGCGCCGGTTGTTGTCCGCGTCGGCGTACCAGCGGTCGGCTTCCTCCTCGCTTTCCGCGTACTGGCCCTTGAACACCTCGGGCACGTACTCGAACATGAACCGCTTGCCCTCGGAGTTCTTGAGCACGCCGCCGTCACCGCGCACGCCCTCGGTGACGAGGATGCCCTTGACGCTCGGCGGCCAGACCATCCCGGTCGGGTGGAACTGGACGAACTCCATGTTGATCAGCTTCGCGCCCGCCCGCAGCGCCAGCGCGTGGCCGTCGCCGGTGTACTCCCACGAGTTCGACGTGACCTTGAACGACTTGCCGATGCCGCCGGTCGCGAGCACGACCGCCGGCGCGTCGAAGAGGATGAACCGGCCGCTCTCGCGCCAGTAGCCGAACGCGCCGGCGATGGCGCCGTCGCTGGTGAGCAGCTCGGTGACCGTGCACTCGGCGAAGACCTTGATCTTCGCCTCGTAGTCCCCGGTCTCGGCGAAGTCCTCCTGCTGCAGCGAAACGATCTTCTGCTGCATCGTGCGGATCAGCTCGAGCCCGGTCCGGTCACCGACGTGCGCCAGCCGCGGGTACGTGTGCCCGCCGAAGTTGCGCTGGCTGATCCGGCCGTCCGCGGTGCGGTCGAACAGGGCGCCGTAGGTCTCGAGCTCCCAGACGCGGTCCGGCGCCTCCTGGGCGTGCAGCTCGGCCATCCGCCAGTTGTTGAGGAACTTCCCGCCGCGCATGGTGTCGCGGAAGTGGACCTGCCAGTTGTCGTTCGAGTTCGCGTTGCCCATCGACGCGGCGCAGCCACCTTCGGCCATCACCGTGTGCGCCTTGCCGAACAGGGACTTGCACACGACCGCGACGCGGTAACCGCGTTCGCGCGCTTCGATCACCGCGCGCAGACCGGCACCACCGGCACCGATCACCACCACGTCGTAGCTGTGCCGTTCGACCTCGGTCATGTAGGGATTCCACCTCGGAAAATGGGGACGGTCTTGTCGGGAAGGACGGGTGTCAGTTCACGAATCTCAGGTCCGCGATGGCCCCGCTGGCCACGAGCATGACGTAGAAGTCGGTCAGCACCAGCGTGCCGAGCGTCGTCCAGGCCAGCGCCATGTGGCGGGTGTTGAGTTTCGTCACCTGCGTCCAGATCCAGTACCGCACCGGATGCTTGGAGAAGTGCTTCAGCCGGCCACCGGTCACGTGCCGGCACGAGTGGCAGGACAGCGTGTACGCCCAGAGCAGGACGACGTTGGCGAGCAGGACGACGTTGCCCAGCCCGAAGCCGAAGCCGCCGGTCTTCCCGTGGAACGCCATGATCGCGTCGTAGGTGTTGACCAGCGACACGACCAGCGCCACGTAGAAGAAGTAGCGGTGGACGTTCTGGATGATCAGCGGCAGCCGCGTCTCGCCGGTGTACTTCGCCTTCGGTTCCGCGACGGCGCACGCCGGCGGGGAGAACCACACCGCCCGGTAGTAGGCCTTGCGGTAGTAGTAGCAGGTCAGGCGGAACCCGAGCAGGAACGGCAGCACGACGAAGCCGAGCGGGATGAACCCGGGCAGGTCGCCGAACCAGTGGCCGAAGTGGCTCGAGCCCTCGACGCAGGACGTGGACAGGCAGGGTGAGTAGAACGGCGTCAGGTAGTGGTAGTCGGGCACCCAGTAGGCGGTGCGCACGAACGACCGGACCGTCGCGTAGACGATGAAGGCGCCCAGCCCGAGCACGGTGAGCAGGGGCTGGAGCCACCATCGGTCGGTACGCAGGGTGCGTTCGGCGATCCTGGCCCGTTTCGGGGACCGGACGCCGGTGCCGACGCCGTTGTCAGCCGGAGCGCTCACCGCTGGTCGCGCTTGTAGCCGCCGACGCCTTCGTCGTCCGCGCCGTGCCACAGCGCCGGGTCGTACGGCGTGTCGGGAACTTGGACGCGCTCCGCGGCCTTCGCCTGCGTCGGTACCGCGAGCGGGGTGCCGTCGAGGTCGGCCGTGTCGATGTCGAGGCGCTCCACGTCGTTGGCGAGGCGGCGGACGGCCGAAGCGTCGCCGTAGCGCGAGCGCAGTGCGCCGACGCACTGCCTGAGCTGACCGATGGTTCGCCGCAGCTCGGCGATCTCGGAGGTGGACATCATGCCTCCCGTGTGGTGGGGCCGGCCGGGCCGGTTGGCGATCGCGTCGCCGGGACCGACTCTGCCGTTCGTCGTGCAGTGTGACAAGTAGCACATTAGCTAAGTAGGGGCGTGATCGGGGTCACTGGGGTTGATCTTCTGAATCGATTTTGATTCGGCGTTCGCGACAGGTAGTGTGGCCAGCGTCACGACCCAGAGGCGCCAGTGCAGCCGTCCCGCGGACCACCACGAACCAGTGATCCGGAGCCGGACATGAGCAACCCCGCCACCACGCCCGTCCACCGCGTCGTCGCCGGCGTCACCGCGCGCATCGCCGCGCGCAGTGCCGCGACCCGCACCGCGTACCTCGGCCGCACGGCCGCCGCGCACGCCGAAGGCCCGGTCCGCCGCGGCCTCGCGTGCAGCAACCTCGCCCACGGCTTCGCCGCCATGGAAGGCGCCGACAAGGAGGCGTTGCGGGCCGCCCGCGCCCCCGGCGTCGCGATCGTCTCCTCCTACAACGACATGCTCTCGGCGCACCAGCCGATGCAGGAGTACCCGGCCTGGCTGAAGAAGGCCGTGCGCGGCGCGGGTGGTGTCGCCCAGTTCGCCGGCGGCGTCCCCGCGATGTGCGACGGCATCACGCAGGGCCGCGCGGGCATGGAGCTGTCGCTGTTCAGCCGCGAGGTCATCGCGATGTCGACGGCGATCGCGCTGTCGCACGACATGTTCGACGCGAGCCTGCTGCTGGGCGTCTGCGACAAGATCGTGCCCGGCCTGCTGATCGGCGCCCTGTCCTTCGGCCACCTGCCGGCGATCCTCGTGCCCGCCGGGCCGATGAACTCCGGGCTGCCGAACAAGGAGAAGGCCCGGGTCAGGCAGCTGTACGCCGAGGGCCTCGCGACCCGCGAAGACCTCCTCGACGCCGAAGCGGCGTCGTACCACTCGGCCGGGACCTGCACGTTCTACGGCACGGCCAACTCCAACCAGATGGTCGTCGAGGTGATGGGCCTGCACCTGCCCGGCGCCAGCTTCGTCCAGCCCGGGTCCGCGCTGCGTCGCGCGCTGACGGAGGAAGCCGGGCGCCGCGTCGTCACGCTCTCGCGCGGCGAGGAGTACACGCCGGTCTCGCGGATCCTCGACGAGAAGGCGTTCGTCAACGGCGTCGTCGCGCTGCTGGCCACGGGCGGGTCGACCAACCACACGATGCACCTGGTCGCCATCGCCGCGGCCGCCGGCATCCAGCTGACCTGGGACGACTTCTCCGACCTCTCGGCCGTCGTGCCGCAGCTGGCGCGGGTCTACCCGAACGGCAGCGCCGACATCAACCACTTCCACGCCGCCGGCGGCATCCAGTTCCTCGTCGGCACGCTGCTCGACGCCGGGCTGCTGCACGAGGACGTCCACACCGTGGCCGGCTTCGGGCTGCACCGCTACCGGGCCGAGCCGATCCTGTCCGACGGCGAGCTGGTCTGGCGCGACGTGCCGGCCCGCAGCCTCGACGAGGAGGTGCTGCGCCCCGCGTGGCGCCCGTTCGCCGCGGACGGCGGGCTGCGGATGGTCGCGGGCAACCTCGGCCGCGCCGTGGTCAAGGTGTCCGCCGTGGCGCCCGAGCACCGGATCGTCCAGGCGCCGGCGCGGGTGTTCACCACGCAGGAGGCGTTCACCGCCGCGTTCGAGGCCGGCGAGCTGGACCGCGACGTCGTCGTGGTGATCCGGCAGCAGGGTCCGCGGGCCAACGGCATGCCGGAGCTGCACGGCCTCACCCCGGCGCTGGGGGTGCTGATGGACCGCGGGCACCAGGTGGCGCTGCTCACCGACGGCCGCATGTCGGGCGCGTCCGGCAAGATCCCGGCCGCGATCCAGGTGACACCGGAAGCCGCGGCGGGCGGCCCGATCGCCCGCGTCGCCGACGGTGACGTCGTCCGGCTCGACGCCGCCGCGGGCACCCTCGACGTCTTCATCGGTGACGAAGAACTCGCCCTCCGTGAACTTGTGGACGGGCCGCCGTCCGAAGCATCCTGGACCGGCACCGGCCGAGAGCTGTTCGCCGCGTTGCGCCACGGGGTCGGCCCCGCCGACCAGGGCGCTTCGGTGTTCGGGGGTTTGACGCCGGAGCACTTCGGCATTCCCACGCACTCGTTGGAAACCCAGGAGGTTGGTCAGTGACCACCGGTTCGGACCTGCTCGCGCTGTCCCCCGTGATGCCCGTAGTGGTGATCGACGACGCCGACGACGCGGTGCCCACGGCCCGGGCCCTGCTCGCCGGCGGGATCGGGGTCATCGAGCTGACCTTGCGCACCCCGGCGGCGCTGGCCGCGATCGAGCGCGTCGCGACCGAGGTCCCGGACATCGTGATCGGCGCCGGCACGGTCACCTCGCCGGACCAGGCGAAGCAGGCGGCCGACGCGGGGGCGAAGTTCCTCGTGACGCCGGGCTGCACGGACGCCGTCGTCGACGCGTGCTTCGAGTCCGGGCTGCCGTTCCTGCCCGGCGCGAGCACGGTGTCGGAGGCGATGAAGCTGGCCGAGCGCGGGCTCACGGCGTTGAAGTTCTTCCCGGCCGAAGCGTCCGGCGGGGTCGCGTACCTGAAGTCGATCGCGGGGCCGTTGCCGGGCCTGAAGTTCTGCCCGACGGGCGGGATCACGGTGGCCTCGGCGCCGACGTACCTCGCGCTGCCGAACGTCGGCTGCATCGGCGGTTCGTGGCTGACGTCCTCGCTCGATGTCGCCACGATCGAGAAGCTGGCCGCGGAAGCCGCGCAGCTGTAGCGCAGATCACCTGCAGGAAATCCCTCCCCGAACGGCGGAACCGGCGTCCGGATTCCGGGAGCACCGTTCCAGTGCGCTGGAACGGTGCTCCGAGAGAGTGTGGCGGCCGTCATGGGTTCCGCCATTCGTTCCAGTCAGCGGGCCATTCGCGCCTCGGTCGGTGATTCACCACCTGTTAACGTCCCCCCTCGCAATTTCCAGCGAGGAGAACCGGTGTCCCTGACCAGCGTGGTCGCCCCCAGCACGTCCCCCGAGAACGTCGCCGCACTCGTCGGCGAACGGCTTTCCCTGTCCGCGCTCCACCAGTTGTGCGGCACCCTCGGCGGCTATTCCTTCGTCAAGGTCGTGGTCGATCGTGAACTGCGGACGATCCACTTCCTGAACGACGCGCGTCATTCCTTTCACGCGATCTACATCGGCGAGGAGATCCTCGGCGTCCCCGAAGCCCGGGTGCGCGCCGAGATCGACGGCTACAACGAACGCTTCTACCACGCCCCGGACCGCCGGTTCCTGCTCGGCATCCTCGCCCTGCACACGCGGCAGGAGAAGAAGATCCTCTCGCTGGAGACGGTCGAGGTCGACACCATGCCGGCCGCGCTGATCCGCGAGTTCCACGCCTTCGTGGCGGAGTACGTCGACCCGGCGCTGCCGCTGCTGTTCAAGCCGGCGAACCAGCTGCAGGAACGGCTCGTCCGGGAGATCCCGGCGGCCGAGCTCCCCCGCGTCTTCGCCCACGAGCTGTTCTCGACGGCGCCGTTCGTGGCGCTGAACCCCGGCACGACGACCGGGCGGCTGCGCGCGTTCCGCACCGAGGCCGAGTACCGGGCCGCCACTGCCACAGGCGGGCTGGCCTGGTCGGACATCATCGTGATGGACCGGGTGCCCGACGACATCCCGCGGCTGTCCGGCATCGTCAACGCCCGGCACACGACGCCGTTGTCGCACACCAACGTGCTGGCCACCGGCTGGCAGATCCCGAACGCCGTCCAGCTCGGCGCGCTGGCCGAGATCGAGCGCCGCGGGCTCGACGGCAAGTGGGTCGAGTACACCGTGGACGCCCAGGCGTCGTCGCTCACGCTGCGGGAGGTCGACGAGCCGGCCGACGCGGCGCCGCCGTCCTGGTACGCCCAGCGTGTCACGCTCGAGGAGCCCGAGTCCGACCACAGCCCGATCGTGAACCTCGCGCGGCTGCGCGCGGCCGACCGTTACCGCTACGGCACCAAGGCGGCGAACCTCGGCGAGCTGCACCACGTCCTGGCCTGCGGCTCGCAGCGGCTGCTGGGTTTCTACCAGGTTCCGCGGCCGCCGCGGGAGAACCTGCTGCCGCACCTGGCCCAGCTGCTGGGCATCCCCGCCGGAGCTTCGGTGGCCGACCTTTCCGATGCGGCCCGCCGGCTGCTGGACGAGCGCATCCGGGTGCCGCGCGGGATCGCCCTGCCGTTCTCGCTGCAGCGGCGGTTCCTCGAGTCGTCGCCGCGGATCCAGCAGGCGATCGGCAAGCTGAAGATGGCGCTGGAGCTGGACGCGCGGGAGATCGAGCCGTTGTGCGTCGAGCTGCAGAGCCTGATCCGGTCGGCGCGGATGCCGGGCGCGCTGGCCGGGGAGATCGACTCCGCGCTGGTGTCGCAGCTGGCCGGGGTGCGCGCGTTCGTCGTGCGCAGCTCGTCGAACGCCGAAGACCTCGCCGGGTTCTCGGCCGCCGGGATCTACGAGTCGATCAACCACGTCACCACCGCCGAGCGGATCTTCGCCAGCGTCAAGGAAGTCTGGGCGTCGCTGGTGTCGGTGCGCAGCGTCCGGCTGCGCCACCAGGCCGGGATCTCCCTCGACGAGTGCTACATGGGCGTGGTGATCCAGGAGCAGGTCGCGGCCGACTTCGGCGGCGTGCTGGTGACGACGAACCCGATGAACCGCGCGGACTTCCGCACGGTGTACGTCAACGTTTCGCCGAAGGTCACCGACGTCGTCGACGGCTCGACGCTGCCCATGCAGTACCTGTACTCGACGGTCGAGGGCGGCGGCCGCACGGTATCCCTGGGCGACGCGGCAGCGGACCTCGACGAGCGCGCCCACGAACAGCTGCAGCGGCTCGCGGTGGCCGGACGCCTGCTGCAGGCGCACTTCTCGCCCGACTACACCTTTGACTCGCCGGTGGACGTCGAGTGGCTCGCGGACCGCGACCACGTCCACATCGTCCAGCTGCGCCCCTACTCGGCCTGACTTTCCCGGAGACACACATCATGCTGGGCTTCCGCCTGCCCGCGAAGCCGGCCGTGCAGCGCGCCGTCCGGTTGACCTACGGGTTCCAGTTCTTCTTCGGCCTGTTGTTGTGGGTGCCGATCTTCTACCAGTACCAGAAGCTCGTCGGCCTTGACGACGGCCAGATCTTCGGCATCCAGAGCATCTACTACATCGTGTTCTGCCTGCTGGAGATCCCGACCGGGATGATCGCCGACCGGTTCGACTACCGGACGTCGCTGAAGGCCGGCGCCGCCGTGCTCGTGGCCGCGAACCTGGTGCCGGTGTTCTTCGGTTCCTACACCGGGTTCCTGATCCACTTCATCCTGATCGCCCTGGCCAGATCCCTGGTGTCGGGCGCGCAGAGCGCGTACCTCTACGAGTACCTGCACGCTCAGGGCGAAGGTGAGCACTACCTCCGTGTGGAGGGCGTCGGCCGCGCGTACAGCCTGATCGGCAAGATCGTGTACTGGCCGGTGATCGGCCTGCTGATGGCGTGGAACCTCCCTTCCCCGTACTGGCTGACGGCGCTCAACGCGGCCATCGCCCTGGCGTTCGCCTTGAAGCTGCCCCCGATCCCGGGCGGCCGCCGCGCGGCCGGCAAGACGGCGTCCCTCCTAGCGGGCGTCGGCGGCGCACTGTCGGCGCTGCGGTCGTCGCGGTGGTTGTTCTTGCTGATGGTGCAGGGCATCGCGATGTTCACGCTGGTACGGATCTGCCAGGTGAACCTGTTCCAGCCGATCCTGGAGTCGAAGACGCTCTCGGTGAACTGGTACGGCGCGGTACTGGCCGCCATGACGGTCTTCGAGGCCCTGGGCGCGGCCCGCCCCCACCGGTTGCGACGCGCCATCGGCCCGGTCGCCTCGGTGTTCACCCTGACGATCGTGATGGCCCTGTGCCTGGGCTTCATCGTCCCGGCCGGGACTGTCCCGACGGTGCTCCTGCTCTGCGTCTTCGCGGTGGCGACGGGCATTTCGTTCCCGATCCAGAAGCAGCTGCTGAACGACTCCATCCCGGACTCCCGCTACCGCGCGACACTCCTGTCGATGGAGTCCATTGTGGACCGAGCGGTGTGCGCGCTGGTGGCGGTAGCGCTGGGCGCGTACCTGTCGGCCGGCCGCCTCGACGAGTTCCTGGTGCTCTCGGCGGCGGTCACGTGCGTGGCGATGGGCCTGCTGGCGGTGCTGCTGCTGGCAGTCCGCAAACACCGCTCCGACCGCCGGCCGCCGACAAAGCGAACGGCACCGGCGGAGCTGGAGGCGGTACCGGCGGACCGATCGGCACCTGCAGAGCGGACGGCACCGGCGGAGCAAGAGGCAGCACCAGCCGCCTCGGCATGACGTGCGGCCGGTGCTCGCAACGCGGCGAGCACCGGTGCGCCCAGACGCCCGGCGGCACACCACACTCCCGGCACTGCCCCACTGCATCCGCCGGGGGCGCGGTGACCGGCCCGAACCACAGCGGCCTGCTCCGGCCACGGCGCAGCCCGACGACGATCACATCCGCGTGCTCGATGGTCGTGCTGAGGTCCGTTCCCGGCAAAGCACCTTCACCCGCCGTGGCCTCACCGGGCCCGGTGGCCGTCAGTCGATGTAGGCGTCGTCCAAGAGGGTGGACTCCGCGCCGTACTCGCGGAGTTCCTCCTTGATCACCGTGTACGCCAGCCCTTGCGGGTAGCCCTTGCGCGCCAGGAAGCCGAGCAGGCGCCGCAGCGCCGTCTGCTCGTCGACGTTGCCCAGGGACCCGAGCCGCTTGCGGACCAGCTCCCGGGCCATCTGCTCCTCGGACTCGCGGTCGACCTCGCCCGCCGCCTGCGCCGCGACCTCGTCGTCGACACCCTTGCGCCGCAGCTCGGCCAGCAGCGCGGTGCGGGACAGCCCCTGGGTCGTGTGCCGGGACTTCACCCACAGCTCCGCGAACTCCGCGTCGTTGACCAGCCCCGCCCGGTCGAGCTTGCCGAGCAGGTTTTCGCTGGTCTCCTCGTCGAAGCCCTTGCGGTGCAAGGCCTGCCGGAGCTCCTCTTGAGTACGCGCCCGCACGGCCAGGAGGTCGTAACAGACCTCTTTGGCCTTCTTGAAGCGCTCCTCCGGGGGCAGCTCCGACGGCGGGATCTTCGGTGCCCTCGCCACCTCGGTCACTCCTCGTCGTTCATGCGCGCCTCACCGTGAACCGCTGCCACGGTGAGGACCAAGGACCCTCTCCTAGAAGTCGACCGGCGCCGGCACGGCTTCGACGGCTTCGGCGTCGAGCTGCGGGCCGATGCCGAGCTTCTCCTTGATGCGCTTCTCGATCTCGTTGGCGATGTCCGGGTTCTCGCGCAGAAACTTCCGCGCGTTCTCCTTGCCCTGGCCGAGCTGGTCGCCCTCGTAGGTGTACCAAGCACCGGACTTGCGCACGATCGCCTGGTCGACACCCATGTCGATGAGCGAACCCTCACGGGAGACGCCGTGGCCGTACAGGATGTCGAACTCGGCCTGCTTGAAGGGCGGGGCCATCTTGTTCTTCACGACCTTGACGCGGGTGCGGTTGCCGACCGCCTCGCCGCCGTCCTTGAGCGTCTCGATGCGGCGCACGTCGAGCCGGATCGAGGCGTAGAACTTCAGCGCCTTACCACCGGTCGTGGTCTCCGGGGAGCCGAACATGACGCCGATCTTCTCGCGCAGCTGGTTGATGAAGATCGCGGTGGTGCCGGAGTTGTTCATCGCGCCGGTCATCTTGCGCAGCGCCTGGCTCATCAGGCGGGCCTGGAGACCCACGTGCGAGTCACCCATCTCGCCCTCGATCTCGGCGCGCGGCACGAGCGCGGCCACGGAGTCGATGACCAGGATGTCGAGCGCGCCGGAGCGGATCAGCATGTCCGCGATCTCCAGCGCCTGCTCACCGGTGTCCGGCTGGGAGACGAGCAGCGCGTCGGTGTCGACGCCGAGCTTCTTGGCGTACTCCGGGTCCAGCGCGTGCTCCGCGTCGATGAACGCCGCGATGCCGCCGGCCTTCTGCGCGTTCGCCACCGCGTGCAGGGCGACCGTGGTCTTACCGGAGGACTCCGGGCCGTAGACCTCGACGACGCGGCCGCGGGGCAGCCCGCCGATGCCGAGTGCGACGTCGAGGGCGATCGAGCCGGTGGGGATCACGGCGATGGGCGCGCGGCCGTCGTCGCCGAGGCGCATGACCGAGCCCTTGCCGTACTGCTTGTCGATCTGCGCAAGAGCGAGTTCGAGCGCCTTGTCCTTGTCGGGTGCTGCAGGCATGGAAGTCCACCTCGCTGGTATGAGCCCGCCGGGGCTCTGTTCGGTTCTTCAGCTGTCCGGTCCGACGCTAGCGGCGGGGTCCGACAATTCCAGGCGCGCGCCCCATCTGTGGATCGCTGGACCCGTATGTGGACAACACCATAGACGAACACCTGTTCGAGGTCGGCAGCGACACACCCTTGCGCTAGGATTTTCGCCCGCCCGGGTAGGGGCCGGCCGGATCCTCGCAGGTCAGCGCCGTTCCGCCGGGACGTCGAAGGCGTCGCAGACCTCTCGCCAGATCTCTTTCGCCGGGATTCCCGCGGTCAGCGCCTGGTCGACGGTGCGGCCACCGAGCGCGCTGAGCACGTGATCCCGTGCCAGCACCTGGGCCCGCCCGGGACCGAACTCGTCGGCCATCAGCCGCCGGAAAACCGTGATGCGCATCGGAGCCATGCTATCCGGGCGGTCGTGCCGGGCACGAACGGCCCGTTCGCGCCCTTCCCGGGTCAGCTCCCCGGCTGGACGCTCGCCTCGAAGTAGTCGGCCAGCGTGCCCGGCGTGGTCGCCGCGGCCTGGTCGCTCGAGTTCAGCTGGTAGATGAAGCCGGTCAGCGGCCGGTCCGACACGGTGAACACGAGCACCGCCGACGTCTTGCCCGCGGCGGACGCGTAGTGGCCCTTGAGCCCGTTGCCGCCCCAGTCGGCCTCGGTGCGGTCACCGCCGGCGGAGGCGAGCAGGCCGTCGGTGTACTGCTTCAGCGTGTCGGCGCTGTCGCCGTGGACGTAGGTCACCTGGGTGCCCGCCCGGCCCGGCGCGGAGCAGGTCGACGACGCGCCGAGGTTCTCCGCCGGCGCCGCCGGGCCGTTGCCCATGCCCGGCTTGCAGTCGCCGGTGTCGGCGATCTTCCCGGCGAGCTGGCGCAGGCAGCCGGTGAAGCCCTTGTCGTCGGCCTGGCCCGGCGTCTTGCACTGGTCCGCGGTGTAGGTCGTCGCCGCGGACGACGACGTGAGGAAGAACGTCAGCCCCGCCGCGAGCACGACGACCACCGCGACCGCGATCCCGATGACCAGCTTCTTCCGGCCGCCGGGCTTCGGCTCGGCCTGCTCGGCCGCGGGCGAGTACGCCGGGAAGTTCGACGGCGCGGGGGCCTGCACCCGCTGCGGCCCGCTGGGCGGGAAGTTCGAAGGCGCGTAACCCGGGTACTGCGGCGGAGGCGGCGGCGCGTACTGCGGGCGGTGCGGCGCGGTACCGGCGGCCACGGCCCCCTCGACGTTCTGCGTCCGCGCCCCGAGCCCGTCGCGGGCGACGTGCTGGGCGCCGAGCGCGACGGCGGTCTCCGGCTGGTCGAGGCTGCCCGGCACGACGCCGAGCTTCTCCGCGATCATGGCGCCGACCAGCGGCAGCCGGCTCGACCCGCCGACGAGGTAGATGCCCGCGAGCCGATCCGGCGTCAGCCCGGACGAGCGCAGCGTCCGCGCCAGCAGCTCCACGCTGCGCAGCATCGCCGGGCGGACCAGGCCTTCCAGCTCACCGCGCGTGACCAGGACGTCCTTGAAGGGCTCCGGCATCGGCACCTCGGTCTGCGGGTGCCGCGAAAGGGCCTCCTTGGCCGCCTTCACGTCCTCCTGCAGCGCGCGCCGGGTCCGGCGGTCCGCGGTCGACTCGGGCCGCAGCAGCCGCTGCCAGCGCTGCGGGTCGGAGTGCGAGACCTCGCGCCCGACGTGCACCATCAGCGCCTGGTCGACGTCGAGGCCGCCGAGGTCGGGCAGGCCGTCCTCGGCGAGCACGGTGAACCCGGCCTGCGTGGCACCGACGACGGCGACGTCGAAGGTGCCCGCGCCGAGGTCGTAGACGGCCAGCGCCTGCCCGGGCGCGAGGGCCTTGCCGGGGAACGACGCGAAGTGCGCCGCCGCGGCGACCGGCTCGGGCACCAGCAGGATGTTCCCGCCGATCCCGGCGAGCCGGGCGGCGGACATCAGGACGTTGCGGCGGGTCGGCCCCCACTGCGCGGGGTGGGTCAGCCGGACCTCGTCGGGCTGTTCGCCGCCGAGCTGGCGCGACGTCTCTTCGAGGACGCGGCGGAGGATGGCGGCGAGCGCCTCGTTCACCGGCACGACGTCGGTGCCCAGCAACAGGGTCTGCTCGTCGATGCGGCGCTTGGGGTTCGGCTCGAACCGGGTCGGGTCGAGGCGGGCGCGGCGTTCGGCGTCGCGGCCGACCATGATCGTGCCCTCTTCGGTGGCGAACACGGCCGACGGCATGTTGGCCGAACCGTCCACTTCGACGACCCTCGGCGGCATGCCGTGCGCCGACAGCACGGCGACGGTGTTGGACGTCCCGAGGTCCACCGACAGGATCCGCACAGCACTCCCCTTCGCGAAAACACGCCTTGACGACGCTGGCCGTGATGCTGCCACGTGCGCGGTCACCGTGCGTGCGGACCCGCGAAAGTCACTGCCGCTCGGCCGAGCTGCGCACTTCGCGCAACCCAGTTGCGCACTCTGCGCAAGTCGGCGTACTCTCTACTTCATGACACGCGGCGCGAGTCGCACCCGTTCGACGGACGACCCCGTACCGCAGTGCCGACCAGAAGGAAGCGCCTGTGAACGACCTCCCGATCCTCGCCGTCACCCTCGGCGATCCCGTGGGCATCGGCCCGGAGATCACCCTGAAGACCCTCGCCGAGCCCGAGTCCCTGCAGATGGCGCGCGGGGTCGCGGTCGGTGACGCGATCGTGCTGGAACGCCTGGTCCGGCACCTGGGCCTGCACCTGGAGATCAACCCGATCGCCACGGTCGCCGACGCGCGCTTCACCACCGGCGTGATCGACATCCTCAACCTCGGCGTGGTCCGCGAGGACCTGCCGTGGGGCGAGGTGAACGCGACCGCGGGCGCGGCGGCGATCGGCGCGATCGAGGTGGCCACCCGGCTCGCGCTGGCCGGCGAGGTCGACGCGGTCGTGACCGCGCCGATCAACAAGGAGGCGATCTGGGCGGCGGGCTCGCAGCACCTCGGGCACACCGAGATGCTCGGCGAGCTGACCGGCTCGACCCGGTTCAACACGAT
The DNA here is from genome assembly GCF_023023025.1 of Amycolatopsis sp. WQ 127309. Lineage (NCBI taxonomy): Bacteria > Bacillati > Actinomycetota > Actinomycetes > Pseudonocardiales > Pseudonocardiaceae > Amycolatopsis > Amycolatopsis sp. WQ 127309. Next base: position 5,216,230 of record NZ_CP095481.1, on the reverse strand, counting down.
GTTCTGGGTGTCGGGGCTGAAGATCTTCTTCGCCACCAGGCACCTTTCGCTGCGCGAGGCGATCGACCGGATCACCCGGGAGAACATCGAGTACGCGATCCGCGAGGCGTACACCGCGCTGGAGGTGTTCGGCACGGAGAAACCGCGGCTCGCCGTGGCGGCGCTGAACCCGCACGGCGGCGAGGGCGGCAAGTTCGGCGACGAGGAGATCGTCGCCATCGCCCCCGCGGTGGCCGCCGCGCGGGCCGCGGGCCTCGACGTGGTCGGCCCGCTCCCCGCGGACTCCGTGTTCCACCAAGGGATCCAGGGCCACTTCGACGGCGTGCTCTCGCTGTACCACGACCAAGGGCACATCGCGTCGAAGACCTACGACTTCGACGGCACGGTGTCGGTCACCGTCGGGCTGCCGATCCTGCGCACGTCGGTGGACCACGGCACGGCGTTCGACATCGCCGGCACCGGCCGGGCCTCGCACGGCACGATGGTCGCGGCGTTCAAGGCGGCGGCGGCACTGGCGCCGTACGCGCGGAAGCTGCCCTCGATCTACCCGCCCGGCCGATGACGTCCCAGCCACGACCGGGCACCCGGGACCGGCGCGCGATGCTGCTGGAAGCCGTCCGCGACGGCTCGGGCGGCATCACGCAGCTGGCCGAGGAGTTCGGCGTCTCCGAGTCGACGATCCGCCGTGACCTCGCTTCGCTCGCCGGAGCCGGGCACGTCGTGCGCACCTACGGCGGCGCGCTCGACACCGGCCCGGACCGCGGTCCTCAGGAGAAGGACCAGGAGCACGCGGCGGCGAGGGACTCCATCGCTCGTGAAGCCGCAGCGTTGGTGCGGGACGGCGAAGTCGTGCTGCTCGACGCCGGGACGATCACCGGGCGGCTCGCCCGGTACCTCGCCCACCGCGAGGGGCTGACGGTGGTCACCAACAGCGTCACCGCGATCCGCGAGCTGGCCGGCTTCCCCGGGATCGACCTGATCGTGCTCGGCGGGCGGCTGCGGCACCCCGGCGAGGCGATCCTCGGCGAGAGCGTCCTCGCGCAACTGCGGCACATCTCACCCGACCGGGTGTTCCTCGGCACCGACGGCCTGGTGTCCGGACGGGGTCTGTGCTGCCCGTCACTCGAGCAGTCGGTGGTCCGGCACGCGATGCTGCACGCGGGCGCCGAGGCGTACGTGCTGGCCGACCATTCCCAGCTGGGCCAGGCACCTTTCCCCTACTGGACCCCGCTGGACCGGGAGTTCCGCCTGGTCACCGACCGCACGAAGGTCGACATCCAGTACTCGCCGTTCGCCGAGAGCGGAGGCGTCCTGCTGGCCGGTGAAACCGAAACTGTCGGAGGGGGCGCGCATCATGGACCACGTGGCAGCTGACGTGCTCGACCTCTTCTCCCCCGCGACCCGGGACTGGTTCGCGGGTGCCTTCGCCGCGCCCACCGCGGCCCAGGAAGGGGCTTGGCGGGCCGCGCACGCGGGTGAACACGCCCTCGTCGTCGCGCCGACCGGGTCCGGCAAGACCCTGTCCGCGTTCCTCTGGGCGCTGGACCGGCTCTCGGTGGAACCGCCGCCGGCCGAAGCCACGAAACGCTGCCGGATCCTCTACGTCTCGCCGTTGAAGGCCCTGGCGGTCGACGTCCAGCGGAACCTGCGGGCCCCGCTCGCCGGGATCTCGCAGGCGACCCGGCGGCTCGGGCTGCCGGTGCCCGACATCACGGTCGGCATGCGCACCGGCGACACCACCGCGGCCGAGCGCCGCTCGTTCGGCAAGACCCCGCCGGACGTGCTGGTGACCACGCCCGAGTCGCTGTTCCTGATCCTGACCTCGTCGGCGCGGGAGTCCCTGCGCGGCGTCGAAACGGTGATCGTCGACGAGGTGCACGCGGTCGCCGGCGGCAAGCGCGGCGCGCACCTGGCCCTGTCGCTGGAGCGGCTGGACTCGCTGCTGGCGAAGCCCGCGCAACGGATCGGCCTGTCGGCGACGGTCCGCCCGGTCGACGAGGTGAGCGCGTTCCTGGCCGGCGGCCGTCCGGTGCGGGTGGTGCAGCCGAAGCTGGCGAAGACCATCGAGGTGCGGGTCGAGGTCCCCGTCGACGACATGAGCAACCTCGACGCGCCGCGCGGTCCGGCGCCGAGCCCGTTCGACGAGCTGGAGTCGATGACCACCGCGTTCCCGCCGGGTGAGGTCGCGCCCGGCGGGCTGGGCACGCTCGAGGAGATCTCCGGCAACCCGGTGCAGCGGCCGTCGATCTGGCCCGCGGTCGAGGAACGGGTGCTGAGCCTGATCCAGTCCCACCGCTCGACCATCGTGTTCGCCAACTCCCGGCGGCTCACCGAGCGGATGACCGCGCGGCTCAACGAACTCGCCGCCGAACAGACCGAGCTCACCGCCGGCGACACCTTCCCGGCGGAGGCCGTCGGGCAGTCGGGCGTGAGCACCGGCGCGCCGGCGGTGATCGCGCGGGCGCACCACGGGTCGATGTCGCGGGAGCAGCGCACGCACGTCGAAGAGGCGCTCAAGTCCGGGCAGCTGCCGTGCGTGGTGGCGACGTCGTCGCTGGAGCTGGGCATCGACATGGGCGCGGTCGACCTGGTGGTGCAGATCGAGGCGCCGCCGACGGTGGCGTCCGGGCTGCAGCGCGTCGGCCGCGCCGGGCACCAGGTCGGCGCGGTGTCCTCCGGGGTGATGTTCCCGAAGTTCCGCGGGGACCTCGTGTCCTGCGCGGTCGTCGCGGAACGGATGGCGAGCGGGGCGATCGAAGCGGTCCGGTACCCGCGCAACCCGCTGGACGTCCTGGCGCAGCACGTCGTGGCCATGGTGGCGCTCGAGCCGTGGTCGGTCACGGACCTCGCGACACTGGTGCGGCGGGCGGCGCCGTTCGCGGCGCTGCCGGACGACGCGCTGCACGCGGTGCTCGACATGCTCGCCGGCCGGTACCCGAGCGAGGAGTTCGGCGAGCTGCGGGCGCGGATCACCTGGGACCGCATCGCCGGCGAGCTGCGCGGGCGGCCGGGCTCGCAGCGGCTGGCCGTCACCTCGGGCGGCACCATCCCGGACCGCGGCCTGTTCACCGTCATGACTCCGGGCGGCGACGACAAACCGGGCTCGCGTGTCGGCGAGTTCGACGAAGAGATGGTGTACGAGTCGCGCGTCGGCGACACCATCCTGCTGGGCACGTCGTCGTGGCGGATCACCGACATCACGCACGACCGCGTCATCGTGGTGCCCGCGCCGGGCGAACCGGCGCGGATGCCGTTCTGGAAGGGCGACGCACCAGGGCGTCCGCTGGAACTGGGCCGGGCACTGGGGAAGTTCGTCCGCGAACTGTCCACATCGGACGACGAGAAGGCGCGGGAGCGGGCCACCGCGGCGGGCCTGGACCAGCGGGCGTGCGACAACCTGCTCGCCTACCTGGCCGAGCAGAAGGCCGCGACCCGGCACGTCCCGAACGACCGCACGATCCTGCTGGAGCGCTACCGCGACGAGCTGGGCGACTGGCGGATCGTCGTGCACTCGCCGTTCGGCGCGCAGGTCAACGCGCCGTGGGCGCTGGCGATCGCCGCGCGGCTGCGGGAGAACCGCGGGGTCGACGCGCAGATCGCACACTCCGACGACGGCATCGTGCTGCGCCTGCCCGACGCGCTGGACGCCGAGGGCGCGGACGTCACGATCAGCGCGGACGACATCCTGCTCGACCCCGAAGAGGTCGAGCAGCTGATCGTCGCCGAGGTGGGCGGCTCGGCGGTGTTCGCGGCCCGGTTCCGGGAGTGCGCGGCGCGGTCACTACTGCTGCCGCGCCGGGACCCGCGGCGCCGGACCCCGTTGTGGCAGCAGCGGCAGCGGGCGTCGCAGCTGCTGTCGGTCGCGGCGAAGTACGAACGCTTCCCGGTCGTGCTCGAGGCGATGCGCGAAGTCCTGCAGGACGTCTACGACGTGGGCGGGCTGCGCGAGCTGATGGCCGACGTCCGGGCCCGCAAGGTCCGGCTGGTGGAGGTCGAGACGCCGGCCGCGTCACCGTTCGCGCGCAGCCTGCTCTTCGGCTACATCGGCATGTTCCTCTACGAGACCGACGCCCCGCTGGCGGAGCGGCGCGCGGCGGCGCTGTCGCTGGATTCGGGGCTGCTGGCCGAACTCCTGGGCACCGAAGCGATCCGGGAACTGCTCGATCCCGAAGCCGTCTCCGAGGTCACCCGGTCGTTGCAGCGCCTCGACCCCGACCGCCACGCGCGTTCGGCGGAGGACGCCGCCGACCTGCTGCGGTTCATCGGTGACCTGACCATCGCGGAGGCCGGGGAGCGCGGGATCCAGCCGGAGTGGCTCACCGAACTGGAAGGGGCGCGGCGCGCGCTCCGGGTGCGGATCGGTGGCGAGGAACGGTTCATCGCGATCGAGGACGCGGGCCGGGTGCGGGACGCGCTGGGCACCGCGCTGCCGGTCGGCGTGCCCGAGGCGTTCACCGAACCGGTGGCGGACCCGCTCGGGGACCTGCTGTCGCGCTACGCCCGCAGCCGGGGTCCGTTCGCCGCGGCGGCCGTGGCCGCGCGGTTCGGGCTCGGCACAGCCGTCGTCACCGGCGTCCTCGACCGGCTGACCGGGGAAGGCCGCCTGGTCCGGGGCGAGCTGAGTCCCGTCGGGCACCCGGACACCCACGGTGCCGGGGTCGAGTACTGCGATTCGGCGGTGCTGCGCCGGCTGCGGCGAGCGTCGCTGGCGAAGCTGCGGGCCGAGGTGGAGCCGGTCGAACCGGCGGCGCTGGGGCGGTTCCTGCCGTCGTGGCACGGGTTCGGTGGTCGCGTCCGGGCGGCGCCGACGGCGGACGACGTGCTCTCGGTGGTCGAGCAGCTCGCCGGGGCGCCGTTGCCGGCGAGCGCGGTGGAGTCGCTGATCCTGCCGGGGCGGCTGCCGGGCTACTCCCCCGCGTTGCTGGACGAGCTGACGACCGCGGGCGAGGTCACCTGGGCGGGCTGCGGCGCGCTGTCGGGCGGCGACGGCTGGATCGCCCTCGCGCCCACCGACGTCGCCGACCTGCTGCTGCCCGAGGTCGTCGAAGACATCCCGACCGGCCCGCTGCACGACGCCATCGTGTCCACTTTGGAGGGTGGCGCGCTGTTCTTCCGGCAGCTGGTGGACCGCGCGACGGTGCTGGTGGACAAGGCACCGAGCGACGCCGAAGCCGTGGCCGCGCTGTGGGACCTGGTGTGGGCCGGACTGGTCACCGGCGACACGCTGGGGCCGTTGCGCGCCCAGGTCGCCGGGCACGGGGCGCACAAACCCCGCCGCCAGGCCCCGCGCGGCCGGTACGCGCGGCTGCGGGCGGGGCGGCCGCAGATGCCGTCGCGCTCCGGGCCACCGACCGCCGCCGGCCGGTGGGCGCTGACCCCCGTCCGCGAGACAGACGCCACCCGGCGGGCCCACGCGCGCACCGAGGCGTTCCTGGAGCGCCACGGCGTCCTGACCCGCGGCGCGCTCGACACCGAACGCGTCACCGGCGGGTTTTCCGGGATCTACAAGGTGTTGCGCGGCATGGAGGACACCGGCCAGGTGATCCGCGGGTACGTCGTGGAGGGCCTCGGCGCGGCCCAGTTCGCGGCGAAGGGTGCGGTGGACCGGCTGCGCGCGCTGTCCGGCCCGGGCCGTCCCGCTCCCGGGCGCGCGGTGGTCCTGGCGGCGGCGGATCCGGCCCAGCCGTACGGTGCGGCGCTGCCCTGGCCCGCCGCGACCGGCGACACGAAGCATCGTCCGGCGCGCAAGGCGGGTGCGCTGGCCGTGCTGGTGGACGGGGTGCCGGCGCTGTACGTCGAGCGAGGCGGCCGGTCGCTGCTGAGCTTCACCGAGGAACGGCAACCGCTCACGGACGCGGCCCAGGCGTTGTCGGCGGCGGTCCGCGAAGGCTGGCTGGGCCAGTTGTCGGTCCAGCGCGCGGACGGCGAGCAAGCCCTGACCTCCGAACTCGCGCAAGTGCTGACGGAGGCGGGTTTCCGCGCGACACCCTCGGGGCTCCGGCTCCGCGCCTGACCCCGGCCACCCGCCGGGTTCGTGGTGATTCCCCGGCGGGGCGATTCACCGCTGGCCTAAGCTGCCAGTCCGACACCGCACGAAGGATGTTCTGCTCATGGCCATGCGCGAGCTGCGCTATTTCGGGGACCCGATCCTCAAGTCCGCCTGCGATCCGGTCACGGTTTTCGACGAGAAGCTCGAGGCGCTCGTGCGGGACCTGGTCGACTCCGTGAAACCCGACGGGCGGGCCGGGCTGGCCGCGCCGCAGATCGGCGTCGGGCTGCGGATCTTCAGCTACGACGTCGCCGGGCTCACCGGGTACGTCATCAACCCCGAGATCGTCGAGCTGTCCGAAGAGACGCACGAGATCAACGAGGGCTGTCTTTCGGTGCCGGAACTGTGGTTCCCCACCGAGCGGGCGGTGCACGCCAAGGTCCGCGGCGTGGACGTGCACAACGAGCCGATCGAGGTGGAGGGCGAAGAAGTGCTGGCGCAGTGCCTGCAGCACGAAACCGACCATCTCGACGGCGTGCTCTACCTCGACCGGCTCACGACCGAGCGCAAGAAGACCGCTCTGCGCGAAGCACGGGACAAGGACTGGTTCTGGAAGCGCTGACCGCGCTCAAGCCGGCAGGAACAACCTGAGCTTGGCCCCGTCCTCCGAGCCGCGCTCGGTGCGCAGTCCGGCTCGGGCCGCGGTGCGGGGCAGGACGTCGTCGCCGGCGAGGCAGTCGGCGGTCAGCTCCGTGATGCCCTGGGCCTCGGCCATGACCGCGAGCCGGGCCAGCAGGGCCGTGCCGATGCCCTGGCGCTGCCAGTCGTCCTCGACCAGCAGGGAGATCTCGGCGCCGCCCGCCGCGGACGGGATGAGCTGGGCCAGGCCGATCACCTCCCGGCCGAAGACGGCCAGCACGCTCGTGCCGCGCGGGGGCATCAGCAGGCGGTGCAGCCAGCGGCGCGGCACCGTCCGCACCCCCGTGTGGTAGCGGCGGAACAGCGTCGCCATCGAGCAGCGGCGGTGCAGTTCGGACACCGCGTCGGCGTCGCCGGGGAGGCCCTTGCGCAGGACGATCGCCGCGCCGTCCGGGCGGTCGAGGACCACCGGGCCCGCGACGTTCCGGGCCGCCGCGGTGAGCAACGTGACGAGCGACTCGGCGCGGGTGAGCTCGAGCTGCACGAACGGCGCCCACTGGCGGCGCGCGACCAGCGCGGTGTCGGCGCCGAGCGCGAACACCGCGCGGTGCCCGCTCTCGGTGCGGGCCGGGTTGGTCTCGGTCGCGGGGACGAGCGTGACGACGTCGGCGGCCAGGACCTCCTTCAGCACCTCGGCGAGGCGGGCCGGATCGTCGATCGCGCGCCGGGCCGCGGCCAGCGTCGAGGACGCCGAGTCGACCAGCTCGTGGACGTCGGCGTCGATGATCGCGGTGCACTCGCAGCCCTCGTCGCGGATGGCGTCGACCAGGAGCCGCCGGGGCAGGCCGATCGCCGGACGCAGCACGATCTCGTCCAGCACGCCGCCCGGGACCGGCAGCACGGTCAGGCCGAGGATGTTGCACTCGAGGTCGGCGAGCCGGATGGCGATGCGGGCCAGGGTGCCCGGGTGGTCGTGCATCCGGACCCGCACCCGCCAAGCGGACGGCACGGCCGGCTCCTCGACGGCGGCCGGCTGACCGTGCTGGGGCAACGCTCGAGAGGTCTCCATGCCCACCACGGTCCCCCGCGGTTGTTGCCTCACCGGGACGCGAGTGTTTCGCGCAGGTCAGCGTTCGACGCGACCCGGCAACTCCGGCGAAACACACAAGCCCCACACCCCGCCGGCACAGCCACCGACGCGCCGCCGGGCTCAGGCCGGGCACGGCGACGGCCGGCCCGCCGACCTGGGGAGAAACCCCGGTCCCGGAGGTACCCGCCGACCCACGGCAGCCCGCTTCCGGCTCGGCAACGGTCAGCCCGCTGCGCGCCGCCGGGAACGGGGACGACCGGCGGCAGCTCCGGCGCCAACCCGGGGACGGGCACGGCCCCGCCAACCGCTGGGCAGCCAGCTGAGCACGAGCCAGTCCAGCGGCCGCCCAACTGCCGATCCGAGGACCGGCTCAGCTCGCACCACGAACCAGCCCTGCTCGGCCATCAGCGCGGGAACCGGCCGCCGCCAACCTGGGGACGGGCACGGCCTACCAACCGCTGGGCCGCCGGCTGAGGACAAGCCCGTCCGGCGGCCGCCCGACCGCCGATCCGAGGACCGGCTCAGCTCGCGCCAGCCGGCTCGGCCGGCAGCGCGGGAACCGACCGCTAGTCCGCCGGCTGAGGACAAGCCAGTTCAGCGGCAGCCCGACCGCCGATCCGAGCACCGGTTCAGCTCGCACCAGCCGGCTCGACCGTCGGCGCGGGAGCCGGCCGCGGCCAAGCGAGACAGGGCTCAGGCCGCCACCTGCGTCAGCCAGGTCCGTAGCTCGGTGGCCACCCTGACCGGGGCGTCCAGCTGGATGAGGTGGCCCGCTCCTTCGACCGGGGTCAACGTTGCGCCCGGGATGGCCGCCGCGAGACGCTCGCCCAGGGAAATCGGGATCCAGGTGTCCTCTGTGCCCCACAGCACCCGCACCGGGAGGTCCAGCCGGCTCAGCCGCTGCTCGTTCTCGGCCAGGTAGCTCTCGTCGTACGCGGCGATCTGGCGGTAGAGCGCGGGCTGGCCCTCGTCGCCCAGCCACGGGGCTACCAGTGCGGCCAGGTCCGACTCTCGCAGCTGGTGGAAAGCCGCGTTGCCGATGTACGCCCTGACCAGCGCCTCGTGGATGTACGGCGGCACCTGGGCCAGCACGTCCGGGTGCTGCTTGACCAGCTGGAAGAACGGCGAACCCGACGGCGGGATCGCCACCGCGTCGGCCAGCAGCAGCGATGCGTACGGGACGTCGTGGAACAGGTGGGCGCGCAGCGACACCGCGCCGCCGTAGTCGTGGGCCACGACGTGCGGGCGTTCCAAGCCCCAGTGGGTGAGCAGGGCGGTGAACGCCTCCGTCTGGACGCCGAAGTCGACGGCGTGGGACGGGTCCTTCGACGACCGGCCGTAGCCCGGCATGTCCCAGAGGTACACCGTGAAGTCGCCGCTCAGGGCTTCGGCGAAGGGTCGCCACAGCCAGGACGACCAGGGCGTTCCGTGGCAGAACACCACCGCGGGCCCGGAACCCGCGCGCTCCCAGGCGATCCGGCGCCCCTGCCAGTCGAAGTTCTCCATACCTCCCAAGCTAGGTCAGCGCGGGGTCAGCACGCAGAACTCGTTGCCCTCCGGGTCGGTCAGCACGCGCCACGGCACCCGGACGCCTTCGCGGTCCGCCGGGGCCGCGCCCGCCACCAGGACCTCCGACACCGCCGCCGCGTGGTCGGCGCCCGCCGGGGGCGCGATGTCCAGGTGCACCCGGTTCTTCACGCGCTTCGCGTCCTCGTTGCGCAGGAACTCCAGCCACGGCCCGCGGCCCGACGGCGCGCGCAGGCCCACGATGACCTCACCCTGGCCGGCCCGGACCTCCCAGCCCGTGATGCCCGCCCAGAAGTCCGCCAGCCGCGGCGGGGACCAGGCGTCGACCAGGATCGACGCCACCGCGCCGGTGTCCGCGTACTGCTCGCGCGGCTCCAGGACGCAGAACTCGTTGCCCTCCGGATCCGCCAGCACCACCCACGGCACCGCGCCCTGCCCGATGTCGACGCGCCGGGCGCCCAGCTCCAGGGCGCGGGCGACCAGTTCCTCCTGGTGTGCGGGCGTCCGGCTCGCCAGGTCGAGGTGGATGCGGTTCTTGACCACCTTGGCTTCCGGCACCGGGACGAACACCAGGTCCAGGTCCCAGCCGTCGGTCTCCGGGGCGCGGACGTCGACCTCGCCGGGCAGTTCCCCGGCGACGCGCCAGCCGAGCAGCGCGGCCCAGAAGCCCGCCAGGACCCTCGGCCGCGCCGCGTCGATCACCAGGTTGACCAGGCGAGTACTCATGCGCCGCACGCTAGCCCGCACCACCGACAGTTCCGGTTCGGCTTCCCCACCGGCCGGGTCATCGGGTCGCGAGCCGCAGCAGCGCCCAGAGCTGCGCCGCCTGGTCGTGCACTCCTCGCACGGTCACCGAGGTCAGGGACGCCCGGCCCCAGAGCCACAGGTAGATCCGCTCCGGTTCGGCCGTGACGACGTCGTCCGCGGCCCCGGCCTCCTCGGCCGGGCAGTGCCAGGCCTGCGTCACCTCCGGACCGGCCCGGGCGATCCAGCTGTGGCCGCCCGCCAGCACGCCGACCGAGCCCGCTTTCGTGCCGGTGAGCCCGAGCAGCGGCAGCTTCTGCCCGAACCAGAGGAGCAACGCTTCGTCGATGCCGTCGAGCGCGAGGTCTTCGGGCACCTCGCGCGGCTCCACACCCGCGGACTGTTCGACGTCGACGCGGTGCACCAGGGTCTCGTGCACCATCCGCCGCCGCCAGAAGCCGTACGTCGGGTCGGCGGGCCACCACGTGTCGGCGCGCTCCCCCGGGTCGTGGGCCGCCAGCTCGTCGAGCAGTTCGGCCAGCCCGGTCTCCAGGTAGTCCGCCAGGCCCTGGCCGGGCGCGGGGTCCCGCGGCCACTCGTCCGGGACGCGCCCTTCGGCCAGCCGGCGCCGGACCATCCGGTAGCGGCTGCCGACGTGCCGGGCCACCTCGCCGAGCGACCAGCCCGGGCACGCGGGCACCGGCGCCTCGAGCGGCGCCGCGCGCACCGCGTCGACCAGTATTCCGCCTTCGATCCCCAACGCCGTGAGCAGCCGCCCTTGGTCGATCAGGCCGTGCTCACGCGACATGGGCGTCCTCCGCGATCGGCAGGCCGTGCACGAGACGGCGGACCAGCTCCAGGAACGGCTCGGCGGCGCGCACCAGGGCCGCGGCCGCCTCCGCGGTGACCCGGCCGGTGATACCGGCCTGGGCGTCGGCGCGCATGGCCGAATTGCTCGCGAAGAAGGCAGACCACTCCCGCAGCTCGGGGGCGTCGGCGTCGAGCAGGACCCACGTGCTGGCCGGGCGCGACCGGCCCCGGTGCGGGCGGCCGTGGGCGGCGAGCACCGCGGCGGCGCCGCGCAGCGCGGCGAGGTAGGCGCCGATGAACCGCTCCGCGGGATCGGCTTCCCGCTCGGCTTCGGCGAGGCCGCGCCGCGCCTGGGCGAGCAGGCCGGCCGCCGCCGGCGAGGCGGGCGGGCGCAGCGACAGGGGCAGCTGGGGCTGCCCGGGATCCGCGGGGGACACGACCGAGACGGACATGACGACCCTCCTCCTGCGCGTTGTGAGCCCGGGCGGTGCCCGGCGCGGGACGCTTCCCCCGCCCCGCGCCGGTCACCTGACCGGTGCGCGCTCACCAGATGTCGAACGTCTGTTCGAACGATTTCCAGAGTAACCCCGGACGTGGCGTTCGCTCAACCCCGAGGCGGAATCCCCCGGACGTGGTGCGGGACACCTCGCCGCCGGCGTGATCTCATAGGTTCATGAGTTCGCTGGACCACCCCGCCGTCGCCAAGGTGGCGGCCGCGCTGTCCGAAGCCGGGCAGCACGCCGCCGCCGAAGGCATCCGCGTCCTGCCCGCCGAGGTCCGGACCGCCGCCCAGGCGGCCGAGGCACTCGGCGTGCCGGTGGGGGCCATCGCCAACAGCCTCATCTTCCGCGTGGGGTACGACAAAAACGCGCACGCGCTGCTCGCGCTGACCTCCGGCGCCCACCGCGCGGACCCGGAAACGCTCGCCGGCCTGGCCGGCGTCGAGGCCGTCGGGAAGGCCGACGCCGACTTCGTGCGGGCCCACACGGGGCAGCCGATCGGCGGCGTCGCCCCGGTCGGGCACCCCACACGGCTGACCACGCTCGTCGACACCGCGCTGGCCGCCCACGACGTCGTCTGGGCCGCCGCCGGGCACCCGAAGACCGTCTTCCCGACGACGTTCGCCGATCTGGTCACCCTGACCGGGGGGACCCCTGGCGCGCTCGCGGGCGCGGAGGAGAATAGCCAGCTGTGACCGCGATGCGCTCCCGTTACGTCCAGCTCTCCGCGGACGAGTTCCGCGCGCGCCTGCCCGAGGCGCTGGACATCTACGTCCGGGCGATGCGCTACCCGGCGGGCACCGCCGAGCAGCGGGCGCCGATGTGGCTGACCCACGCGCTGCGCGAGGGCTGGCGCTGCATGGCCGCCTTCGACGCCGACGACGTCCTGCTCGGCCTGGCCTACGGCTACCGCGGCCGGCCGGGGCAGTGGTGGCACGAGCAGGTGCGCCACGGCCTGAGCCGCCGGTCCGGGCCCGCCGAGGCCGACCGCTGGCTGACGGACTACTTCGAGCTGACCGAGATCCACGTCCGGCCGGAGAACCAGGGCCACCGGATCGGCGAGGACCTGCTGCACGGCCTGCTCGACGGCGTGCCGAGCGCGAACGTGCTGCTGTCGACGCCGGAGGGCACGAGCCGGGCGTGGAAGCTCTACCGCCGCACCGGGTTCGTCGACGTCCTGCGCGACTACCACTTCGCCGGCGACCCGCGCCCGTTCGCGATCCTGGGCCGGACGCTGCCCCTCGAGCCCCTCGAGCCTCGCTGAGGGGCAGCGCCGGGACTCACCTCGGTTCGGGCCGCCAGTAGCCGACGGCCAGCGCCGCGACCAGCACGGCCGCGCCGCACCACGCCGTGCCGGCGAGCCGTTCGCCGAGCAGGACCGCGGACAGGATCGCCGCCGTCAGCGGTTCGAGCACGGCCGACAGCGCGCCCAGCACGGGATGCGCGTCCGCGAGGCCGCGCAGGTACGCGGCGTACGCGAGGGCCGTCGGCACCACACCGAGGTACAGGGCGACCGCGAGGACGTCCAGGTGCAGCGGCAACGCCATGCCGGACCAGCTCGCCAGCGGCGTGAGCAGCAGCCCGCCGAGCAGGCAGCCGAACGCCGTCGTGGACAGCGGGTCGAGGCCTTCGACCGGCTTCGCGGTGAGCAGGGTGAGCGTCGCGAAACCGGCCGCCGCGAGCAGCGCGAACGCGAGCCCGCCGAGGGACGCCGAAACGTCCGGCGTCCAGCGGAGCAGCACCAGGCCGGCGAGGGTGCCGGCCAGGGAGACCAGCGTCCAGCGGCCGGGGCGGCGCCACCGGGCCACGGTGACCACGACGGGCGCCGCGCCGATCGTGGTCATCGTCGCGACGCTCACCGAACTGAGCGCGACGGCGGCGAAGTAGCTGGCCTGGAACAGCGCGAACAGGCCGCCGACGGCGAGCAGCCGCTTCGCCGCGGCCCGGCCGCGCGGGCGGGCCTTGACGAACAGGCACGCGACTCCCCCGCCGACGAGCAGCCGCCAAGCGGCGACGGCGAGGGGGTGGAGGCCGGCGAGTGCGCCGAGCAGCGAACCGGCGAGACCGCCGGTGCCCCACAGGACACCGGCGAGGACGAGCGCGGCCGACGAACGGGCGCGCACGGGTAGGGCGAGGGACATCGGAAAACGCTCCTGCGTCGAAGGAATCGGAATCGACGACGCGGGGCGATCTGCTTCAGAGCACCACGAAGAAGCCGCGGGTCACGCGGCGAAGACCACCCCGCTCAGGCGCGGGGCGGCGGGGTGACGAACAGGATCCGATGCACGGAGCCGACGCTAGCGGGAGCGGTCCGATGGCGCGACGGGTTTTCGGGCCCGCCCCGAGCCGGCGGGCGCGACGTTCCGGGCCCGCTTGTCCACAGGGGTGCCCTTGTGGTGAGCGAGCCCTGCTTGACCACAGATTTCGCTCGAAGCGGCCAGATACTCTGGCCAGGACCCAAAAGAAGGGATCGGAAGTGAGCTTGCCAACCGTTGTTTCGGCAGTTTTTCAGGACTGGCACTGATCGTCTCCGCGATCACTCTTCGGCGCACACATCTCGCGCCGTTCACGGTGGTCGCCGCGTTCGGTCCCATGCGCGTTGGCATGCATCGGATGAAGAACGGTGACGAGTCCTGGCGACTACCCCACTTCGCGGTCGCCGCCTCGTTTACGAACTCCGGGGCACGCCTCGGCCGCGTCATGGACATTCGCATGTCGCTGCGATACGTGGCATTGCCGATCCCCGGAGCCCGCGAAACGTTCCAATGCCACGGGGAGTACGACGAGAAGAGCTACCAAGCGAGCCATGGAAAAGATTCGAAATGATCAAGGCAAAAATCACCCACGCGAGCGCCGCACTGCGGACCGAACTGGAAGCGGGCGGGTCCTTCAAGATCGGCAGTCCTCTTGCAGACGGTGCGCTGAGGCAGCCTGCCGATCTTCACCAACACACCCTGGACGAAGACCTGCTCGGCGGTACCGGGGTGACCACCACGCCCACGATCGAGACCACGGACTCGGATGGGCGCGCATAAGGGCAAGCCCTGGACCTTCTCGTGCTCGGCCGGGCCGAAACCGAGCCCCGCCGGTGACCGGCGGGGCTCGGCTCGTCAGTCCAGCTGGGCCAGCTGGTCCCGAAGCGTGTCCAGGCCCATGCCGCCCATGTCCAGGGCCTGGGTGTGGAAGCGCTTGATGTCGAACGACGCTCCCGCGCGGGCCCGGGCGTCCTCGCGGGCCGCCAGCCACAGGCGCTCGCCGATCTTGTACGACGGGGCCTGGCCCGGCCAGCCCAGGTAGCGGTCGATCTCGTCGCGGACGTGGGCCGGGTCGGTGATCGTGCGGGTCAGCATGAACTCCAGGCCCAGGTCCGAGGTCCAGCGCTCACCTTCGTGGAAACCGGTGCCTGCCGGGATCTCCAGCTCCAGGTGCATGCCCAGGTCGATGATCACGCGGGCGGCGCGGAACAGCTGCTCGGACAGCATGCCCAGCAGGTCGCCGTCGTCGGAGAGGTAGCCCAGGTCCTGCATCAGGCGCTCGGAGTACAACGCCCAGCCTTCCGCGTGGCCCGACGTGAACGCCATCATCCGCTGGTACTTGTTCAGCGCGTCCGACTTGTCGACCGCCGTCGCGATCTGGAGGTGGTGGCCCGGCGCGCCCTCGTGGTAGACCGTGCTCGTCTCGCGCCAGGTGATGAACTCGTCGCGGCCCGGCGGCAGCGACCACCACATGCGGCCCGGCCGGCCGAAGTCCTCGCTCGGGCCGGTGTAGTACGCGCCGACGCCGCCACCCGGCGGGGCGATCAGGCACTCCAGCGCCATCACCCGGTCCGAGATGTCGAAGTGCTTGCCGCGCAACGACTTCAGCGCGTCGTCCGAGAGCCGCTGCATCCACGCCTCGAACTCGGCGCGCCCCTGGACGCGGTAGCGCGGGTCGGCGTCGAGCTGCGCCGCCGCCTCCGCCGGGGTGGCGCCGGCCTTGACGCGGTTCGCGACGGTGCGCATCTCCGCCTCGATGCGGGCGAACTCCGCCCAGCCCCATTCGTAGGCCTCGCGCAGGTCGAGCGCCGCGCCGACGAAGTACCGCGACCACAGGCGGTAGACGTCCTCGCCGACGGCGTCCTTGCCCGGGGCCTTCGGCGCCAGCTCGGCGCGCAGGAACCCGGCGAACTCCGCGAACGCCTCTTCGGCGGCCCGCGCGCCGCGCGCGAGGTCGGTCTTGAGCGCGTCGCCCTGCTTCTCCGCGCCGCCGACGAGCTCGCTGAAGAAGCCCTTCTCCTCCTTCAGCCCGGCCCACGTCTCGCACTGCTCCGCGACCTTCGCGACCTGACGCAGCGCCGCGACGTGGCCCGCGTCGGACCCGGCCAGCAGGCCCGTGCGGATCCCGGCCAGCGCCTTCGGCACCTCGCCGATCCGCGTCGCGACGACCGACCAGTCGGCCTCGGTGTCCACCGGCATCAGGTCGAAGGCCATCCGCAGTTCCTGGACCGGGCTGGAGATCACGTTGAGCTGCGCCACGTCGAGACCGGCTTCGTGGATCTCCAGTTCGAGCCCGATCCGCTCGGTGAACACGGCCTTCGCGGACCGCTCGCCGGCGTCGGCGGGCTCGGCCGCGGTCACCGCGGCGTGTGCCCGCGCGGCCAGCTCGGCGCGCTCGTCGAACCCGGCGGGCGAGTAGTCGGTCAGCCGGTGATCGTGGCCGATGATGCCGAAGGAGGTCGCGGCGACCGGGTCGGCGGCCGCGTAGTCGTCGACGTAGCGGTCGCAGATCCCGTGCACGCCATCGGAAGAAGAAGCCATGCGCCGCACGCTACCGGTCCAGTATGGGGCCGCGGTACGGACTTAAGTGCGGGCCGGCACCAAGCCCAGCCGCGCGATCACCTCGCGTGTCGCCTTCGACCGGTTGAAGGTGTAGAAGTGCAGGTTCGGCACGCCCTCGGCGATCAGCTTCTCGCACAGCTCGGTGATCACGTCGATGCCCGCGGCGCGGAACGCCTTGGGGTCGTCGGCGAGCGGTTCGAGCCGGTCGAGCAGCTTCGCCGGGGCCGGCGCGCCGGACAGCTTGATCGTCGTCTGCAGGGTCCGCAGCGTCGTCAGCGGCATCACGCCGGGCAGCACCGGGACGTCGCAGCCGGTCGCGGCGACGCGGTCGCGCAGGCGCAGGAAGTCCTCGGCGTCGTGGAACAGCTGCGCGATCGCGAAGTCGGCGCCCGCGCGCAGCTTGCGGACCAGGTACTTCGTGTCCGTTTCGAGGTCGGGCGAGCGGGGGTGGCCGTAGGTGGACGCCGAGACGCCGACGCAGAAGTCGCCCAGCTCCCGCACGAGCTGGACCAGCTCCTCGGCGTAGTTCAGGCCCTCGGGGTGCGGGGTCCACTCGCCGTAGACGTCGCCGGGCGGGTCGCCGCGCAGCGCGAGGATGTTGCGGACGCCGACCGAGGCGTACCAGCCGATCACGTTGCGCAGCTCGGCGACGGAGTGGTTGACGGCGGTCAGGTGCGCCATCGGCACCAGCGTCGTCTCGGTCGCGACGCGGGCGATGCTGCGGATCGTGCCGTCGCGGCTGGAGCCGCCGGCCCCGTAGGTGATCGACATGTAGGCCGGGTCGTACGGCTCGAGCTCCCGGACGGCCTTCCACAGGACGGCCTCGTCCGCCGTGTCCCGGGGTGGGAAGAACTCGATGGAGAACTTCGGCCCGTCTCCTCGCAACCGCTCGATCACCGACGTCATACCCGAATGTTAAGGGCCAGTGCCCGACATCCGGGAGTCCCCGTCCGCTTTCCGAGACGGAGAGTCGAGTGGTTTTCGAGTGTGGTTCGTGCGGGCGGCCCGACTAGACTGGGCAGCCACCGTGGGGAGCGAGCGATGAGGGACGACGCGAGCTGGGACGAGGACGTGCGCCTGGCCGTCTACCGCGCCTTCGCCGGCCACGGCCGCGCGCCGACGGCGCCGGAGCTGGCCGACGCCGCGGGCGGGTCGCTCGCCGTGGCCAAGCAGGCGCTGCACCGCCTCGCCGACGCCCACCACCTGGTGCTCGATGAGTCCGAGCACGTCGTGCTGGCGCACCCGTTCGCCGCGAAGTCGCTCGGCTTCTCGGTGATGGGCGCGCGCACGCTGTGGTGGGGCGGCTGCGCCTGGGACTCGTTCGCCATCCCCCACCTCGTCGACGACGAGCCGGAGGTCCTGGTCGCGACCCGGTGTCCCGGCTGCGAGCAGCCGCACGCGCTGGTCGTCGGCCGCGCCGAGCCGCCGGCGGGCTCCCAGGTGGCGCACTTCCTGGTGCCCGCGGCGCGGATGTGGGACGACGTGCTGCACACCTGCGAGCACCAGCGGCTGTTCTGCGACGAGTCCTGTGTGGACGAATGGCTCACCACGACCGGGCAGGCCAAGGGGGACGTGCTGGACCTCGGGACGCTCTGGCGGCTCGCCCGCGGCTGGTACGCGGGGCGGCTGGAGCGCGGCTACCGGCGGCGCGAGCCCGGCGGCGCCGTCGCGTACTTCGCCGAAGCCGGGCTCACGGGCCCGTTCTGGGCGCCGCCCGCGACGAGAGTCTGATTCACCACATCCGGGCGCCCCGGCGGCCCGGCCGCGGCCGGGTTCGGCGAGGATGAGGGCATGAACGTGCCCGTCTCCGACGTCGATCTGCCCGCCAACGTCGAGCGCGCGCTGGCCGGGTTCCTCGGCCGGGCGGGCGAGCGGATCATCGAGACCGAGCCGACCGTGGCCGCCGGGATCGAGGCGCTCAGCGGGTTCGTGCTGACGGGTGGCAAACGTTTGCGGCCCACGTTCGCGTGGTGGGGCTGGCGCGGCGCGGGTGGCGACCCGGCCGGGCCGGACGCCGAAGGCGTGCTGCAGGCGGTGTCCAGCCTGGAGCTGATCCAGGCGTGCGCGCTGATCCACGACGACCTGATCGACTCCTCCGACTCCCGCCGCGGGTTCCCGACCGTGCACATCGCGGGCGCGAAGCTGCACGCCGACCGCGGCTGGCTCGGCTCCCCCGCGACGTTCGGCCTGGCCACCGCGGTGCTGGTCGGCGACCTGGCGCTGGCCTGGGCCGACGACATGTTCGCCGACGCCCCGCTGCCGGCCCAGACGCTCGCCGCGGCGCGGCCGGCCTGGCGCGCCATGCGCACCGAGGTGCTCGCCGGGCAGTACCTCGACGTCCGCACGCAGGCCACCGGCGACGCCTCCCCCGAGGCCGCGCTGAAGATCGACCGGCTCAAGACGGCCGCCTACACCGTGCAGCGGCCGCTGCACCTGGGCGCGGCGCTCGGCGGGGCCTCCCCCGAGCTGATCGAGACGCTGCTGGAGTTCGGCGGCGAGGTCGGCATCGCCTTCCAGCTGCGCGACGACCTCCTGGGCGTCTTCGGCGACCCGTCGGTCACCGGCAAGCCCGCCGGCGACGACCTGCGCGAGGGCAAGCGCACCCTGCTCGTCGCGCTCGGCCTGCAGCTGGCCGCCGAAAAGGGTGAAGAGGCGGCCGCCACGGTCATCGCGGACGCGATCGGCGACGCCGACCTGTCCGACGAGGGTGTCGAGACCGTGCGGATGGCGTTGCAGCAGGTCGGCGCGGTCGACGCGGTGGAGCACCGGATCGACGAGCTGACCACCGCCGCGATGGCCGCGCTCGAGCGCGCGCACCTGGCCGAGCCGGCCCCCGCCGCGCTGACCGGGCTGGTCGTCAAGGCCACCCAGCGGACGTACTGACGTGCGGCGCGTGGAGGGGCCGACCGACCACGTCGTCGTCATCGGCGCCGGCCTGGCCGGCCTGTCGGCGACCCTGCACCTGCTCGGCGCGGGCCGCCGGGTGACGCTGCTGGAGCAGGCGGACACCCCGGGCGGGCGCACCGGGCAGCAGCGGTTCGGCGGCAACGCCGTGGACACCGGCGCGAGTGTGCTGACCATGCCCGAGCTGCTGGACGAGGCGTTCGCCGCGGTCGGCGAGTCGCTGTCCAAGAACCTGCGCCTGACCCGGCTGGACCCGGCGTACCGGGCTCGATTCGCCGACGGCAGCGCGCTCTCCCTGCACACCGACGGCGGCGCGATGGAAGCCGAGATCCGCGCCTTCGCCGGCGCGCGCGAAGCGGCGGGCTACCGGGCCCTGCGGCGGTGGCTGACCGAGCTGTACGCGGTGCAGAAGGACCGCTTCCTCGGCACGAACTTCGACTCGCCGCTCGACCTCGCCCGGCCCGAGCTGGTGAAACTCGCCGCGCTCGGCGGGTTCGGCCGGCTCGGCCCGCGCGTCGCCCGGTACCTGCGCGACGAGCGCGTCCGGCGGCTGTTCTCGTTCCAAGCGCTCTACGCGGGCCTCGACCCGGCCCGCGCGATCGGCGCGTACGGCGTCATCTCGTACATGGACACCGTCGGCGGCGTGTACTACCCCGAAGGCGGCATGGGCGAGATCGGCCGGGCGCTGACCGGCGCGGCGACGCGGGCGGGCGCGGACGTGCGGTTCGGCACCGAAGCGGCGTGGCTCGAGCGCGTCTCGTCCCGGGTGCGCGCGGTCCGCACGCGCTCGGGCGAGCGGATTCCGTGCGACGCCGTCGTCCTCGCGACCGAGCTGAGTACGGCGTACCGGCTCATCGGCGCGCGGCCGAAGCGGCCGGTGCCGTTGCGCTACTCGCCGTCCGCCGTCGTCCTGCACGGGCGGACCACGAAGGCGTGGGACCTGGGCCACCACACGATCTACTTCGGCGCCGCCTGGGAGCGGACGTTCGCCGAGATCATCCGCGAAGGACGGCTGATGAGCGACCCGTCACTGCTGGTCACGCGCCCGACGGCGACCGACCCGGGACTCGCCGGGAACGGCGGCGAGATCGTCTCCGTGCTGGCGCCCGCGCCGAACCTGAACCGCGGGCCGATCGACTGGGCGCGCGTCCGCGGGCCGTACCGCGAAGAGCTGCTTCGCACGCTCGAAGCGCGGGGGCTGACCGGGTTCGGCGACGAGTTCACCGTCGACGAGACGTTCACCCCGGCCGATTGGGCGGCCCGCGGGCTCGCCGCCGGGACGCCGTTCTCGCTGGCGCACACGTTCGCCCAGACCGGCCCGTTCCGGCCCGCGAACCTGGTGCGCGCGGCGGGCAACGTGGTGCTGGCCGGCTGCGGCACGACGCCGGGCGTCGGCATCCCGCCGGTGCTCATCTCCGGACGGCTCGCGGCGGAACGGATCACCGGGAAGTGAACGAACTTGACGCCGCCGGCATCACCGACCCGGCCCTGCGCGCCTCCTACGCCGCGTGCCGCCGGCTCAACGCCCACCACGGCCGCACGTTCTTCCTCGCGACGCGCCTGCTGCCGGCCCGCGCCCGGCCGGCCGCGCACGCGCTGTACGGCTTCGCGCGGATGGCCGACGAGCTGGTCGACAACCCCGAACCGGGCACGGACCCGGCGGCCGAGCTGGACCGCGTCGCGGCGATGGTCGAGGACGTCTTCGCCGGCGGCACCCCGGACGACCCGGTGCTCGCGGCGCTGTCGGACACGGTGCACTCCTACGGCATCGCCCAGGACCTGTTCGACGCGTTCCTGCGCTCGATGCGGGCGGACCTGAAGCCGGTCGAGTACGCGACGTTCACCGACCTGGGTGCGTACACGTACGGGTCGGCGGCGGTGATCGGGCTGCAGATGCTGCCGGTCTTCGGCACCGTCGGGCCGCTGGCCGACGCCGAGCCGGGGGCGATCGCGCTCGGCGAGGCGTTCCAGCTGACCAACTTCCTGCGCGACGTCGGCGAGGACCTCGACCGCGGCCGGCTGTACCTGCCGCTCGACGAGCTGGCCGCGTTCGGCGTCTCGCGTGAGCTGCTGGAAGCGCGCCGCCCGGACCCGCGGATCCGCGCGGCGATGGCGTACTTCGTGGCCAGGACCCGCGCGGTGTACCGGCGGGCCGAAGCCGGGGTTCCGTTGCTGCGCCCGGAATCCCGGCCGTGCGTGCGGACGGCGTTGACGCTGTACGAGGGCATCCTGGACGAGATCGCCGCACTGGACCACGACGTCCTCACGCGGCGGGCGGTGGTGCCGAAGACGCGCCGGCTGGTGGTCGCGCTGCCCGCGTTCGCCGCGGTCTGGGCGCGCGGGACCCTCGGGGCCGGTCGTAGGCTGCGATCATGACCTCAGCAGCACAGCGACCGATCCGGATCGGGCTGCAGCTCCAGCCGCAGCACGCCGACTACGACACCATCCGGCGCACCGCGTCCGCCGCCGAAGAGCTCGGCGCCGACATCGTCTTCAACTGGGACCACTTCTATCCGTTGTACGGCGAGCCCGAGGGCCAGCACTTCGAGTGCTGGACCATGCTCGGCGCCTGGGCGGAGTCGACGTCGCGCGTGGAGATCGGCGCGCTCGTGACCTGCAACAGCTACCGCAACCCCGAGCTGCTGGCCGACATGGCCCGCACCGTCGACCACATCTCCGGCGGCCGGCTCATCCTCGGCATCGGCTCCGGCTGGTTCGAGAAGGACTACGACGAGTACGGCTACGAGTTCGGCACCGCCGGCGGCCGCCTCGACAACCTGGCGGAGTCGCTCCCGCGCATCGAGGCCCGCCTCGGCAAGCTGAACCCGGCGCCGACGCGCAAGATCCCGGTGCTCATCGGCGGTGGCGGCGAGAAGAAGACCCTGAAGCTGGTCGCCAAGCACGGCGACATCTGGCACGGCTTCGGCGACCCGGAGGTCGTCGAGCGCAAGGTCAAGATCCTCGACCAGCACTGCGCCGACGTCGGCCGCGACCCGGCCGAGATCGAGCGCTCGTGCGGCGTCCAGGGCGAGCCGGACGAGCTGGGCCCGAAGCTGCTGAGCCTCGGCGTCTCGACGTTCACCGTCGGCGTGGGCGGCCCGGACTACGACCTGGGCCTGCTCAAGTCGTGGATCGCCTGGCGCGACAAGAACAACGGCTGAGTCCTTTTGGTCCGTGAAGGCCTCCTTACCGGCTCTTATGGCCGGTAAGGAGGCCTTCACGGCTTTCCGGGGTGCTGTGCGGCGACGCGTTCGCGGCGGTCGGTTCGGCCACCGCGAGCCTTCTCGATGCGCTGACCTTCACCGCCGCCGCTCTCGCCGCTCCGGCGGGCCACCTCGGCGTCCACGCTCTCGTGCGCCGGGGTCGGGATGGTCACCGTCTGTTAGCCCCTGCTCGGCGCCGCGCACCTCGGGAGCGCCGCGGACGGCACCTTGCTCATGACCGACGGGAAACTCCTGGTCGCGGCCGCGGCGCTGGCCGGATTCGCCGAAGGGCCGCAGCTCACGGCCCTGCTCGCGGTCCGGCACCGGGAGACGCCCGCACGCGTGCGGGCGCAGGTGTTCACGACGGCGGCGAGCGTCAAGATCACCGGTCTGGCCGCCGCCGCGCTAAGTCAGGTCAGAAGGCCATCGCCTGGGCGCGCCGCTTCACCTCGGTGCCGTGGCTCGTGCGCAGCGCGTTGACCGGCGTGTTGCCCGGCAGCGACTCGTCGACGGTGAACAGCCAGCGGAGCATCTCGGTGCGGCTGAACCCGGAGTCGTCGAGCACGGTTATCGTGCCGGACAGGCCCTTGACCACGCCGTCCTTGACGAGGAACGCGCTCGGGACGCACAGCTCGCCGCCTCGTTTGAGGGCGATCAGCTCGCCCTCGCGCAGCAGCTGGCGGACCTTGTTGGTCGACGTCCCGAGGGCGGTCGCGACCTCCGGCAGCGGCAGCACCGCGATGTCGGCGGCCAGGACGTCTTCGGCGACAGGAATCCCACTCACAGGTGACACTGTGCCACATTCGCCCCCCTCTCCCGCTAGTGCGCACGGGTGACCCGCGAGGTCTCCTCCACGCGGCGTGCCGGGTTCCGTACGATCCTTACTCGTGACACGCACCCACCCCAGCCTGGTCGGCACGCTGCTCGAGCGGCGCTACCGGGTGGACCGGCTGCTCGCCCACGGCGGGATGTCGTCGGTCTACCAGGGGACGGACACCCGGTTGGACCGCCAGGTCGCGATCAAGATCATGGACCCGCGCTTCGCGGACGACCGGTCGTTCGTGGACCGGTTCGTGCGGGAGGCCCAGTCGGCCGCCCAGCTGCACCACCCGAACGTCGTGGCGGTGCACGACAAGGGCGAGGAGGGCGGCCTCGCCTTCCTGGTCATGGAACTCGTCGACGGCGGCACCCTGCGGGACCTGCTGGACGAGAAGGGCCCGCTCGACATCGCGCTCGCGCTGAGCGTCGCCGAGCCCGTGCTGTCGGCGCTCGCCGCCGCGCACCGGGCCGGGCTGGTGCACCGCGACGTCAAGCCCGAGAACGTGCTCATCGGCCGGTCCGGGCCGCACACCGGCGGCGTCGTCAAGGTCGCCGACTTCGGTCTCGTGCGGGCCGTGGCCAGCGCCGGGACGACGAGCGCGAGCGTCATCCTCGGCACCGTCGCCTACCTCTCCCCCGAGCAGGTCACCACCGGCGCGGCCAACGCGCGCGGCGACGTCTACTCGGCCGGGATCCTGCTCTACGAAATGCTCACCGGCCGCGCGCCCTACACCGGCGACACCGCGATCTCGGTGGCCTACCGGCACGTCAACGACGACGTCCCGCGGGCGAGCGAGCTGCGCCCGGACCTGCCGGCCGCCCTCGACGACCTGATCACGCGCGCGACCCGGCGCGACCCCGAGCTGCGGCCCGCCGACGCCGGGGAGTTCCTCACCGAGCTGACCGCGGTGCGCGCGCAACTGGGCCTGCTGCCGGTCACCGTGCCGGTCCCGGTGTCCCACGGCCAGGGCGACATCGCCGACACCGAGCGCACGCTGCCGCGGATCCCGCAGGTGCAGCCCGACACCGGGAAGACCATGCCGGTGCACCGCCCGAACGCGACGCGGGCGCTCAGCCACCCCGGCCACCCGGGCACCCCGCCGCCGGGAATCCCCGCGGCCGGGAACGTCCCGCCGCGCCCGCCCCGCCGGCGGGCCGAGCCGGAACCCGAGAAGCCTGCGGACAACCGCAAGCGGATCGCGCTGATCGCCGGGGCCGTGCTGCTGTTCGGCGGGCTGATCACGGCGTTCATCTTCATGCTGACCGACACCGGCGGCGACAAGACCTCGACGGTGCCGAAGCTCGTCGGGCTGAACCAGGCGGCGGCGGGTGACGCCCTGCGCTCGGCGAAGCTGACGCCGCAGTTCAGCCAGGAGTTCGACAACTCGGTGCCGTCGAACACCGTGCTGCGCAACGAACCCCCCGAGGGCACCACGCTGACGCCGAACTCGACGGTGTCGGTCGTGCTGTCCAAGGGCCGCCCGGCCGTGCCGGACATCCGCCCGGGCACCGCGCTGCCCGACGCCGAGCAGGCGATCAAGACGGCGCAGCTGACCCCGGTCCGCGGCACCGACGACTTCGACGCCGACGTCCCGCAGGGCGCGGTGATCCGCACCGAGCCCGGCGCCGGCAGCCAGCTGAACATCAACGGGCAGGTCACGATCATCGTGTCCAAGGGCCCGATCCCGCTGCCGCCGGTCCCGGACGTCACCGGGAAGAGCAAGGACGAGGCGTTCCAGCTCCTGCAGCAGGCCGGGTTCGAGCCGTTCCAGGCGGGCGAGGAGTTCAACCAGACCGTCCCGGGCGGTGCCGTCACCCGGACCGACCCGGGGGCCAACTCGCAGGCGACGGCGAAGCGGATCGGCGTGTTCCTCAACAACGCCGTCCAGGTGCCGGACGTCCGGTTCCGCTCGTTCGACGACGCCCAGAAGCTCCTCGAGCAGGCCGGGCTGCAGGCCGACCGCGACGGCGGCCGCGGGCGCGGCGGGGGCGGCGGGTTCGACTTCGTCTTCCAGCAGGACCCGCAGCCGGGCACGTTCGTGCAAAAGGGCTCCAAGGTCAAGCTGAAGGGCTTCGGTGGATGATCGGCAGCCGCGGGCGCGTGACCGGCACGATCGGCCCCGGCCTCATCGGTGAGGTGCTGCTGAGCGTCCGGGGCGGCACCGAGGCCTTCTACGCCTACCCGATCGACCCCGAAGCGACCTTCAGCTCCGGCACGCAGGTGCTCGTCGTGGACTTCGAACCGCCCCGCACGGTTTATGTCGAACGGTGGCAACCACTGAGCCGCTAGCGGCGTCGAAGGGCTACCAACAACAGAAGACTGAGGGGTGTGGGAGGCCAATGAGCATCCTGCTGATCGTCGGCATCGCCGTCGTGGCCGTGATCGTCATCTTCGGACTGCTGCGGGTCCTGTACAAGGTCGCGGAGCCGAACGAAGCGCTGATCGTGTCCGGCTGGGGGATCCGGGTCGAACGCAGCGAGACCGCGGACAGCCTGGGCTTCAAGATCATCACCGGCCGCGGCGTGAACGTCATCCCCGGGTTCCAGACCGCCCGGCGGCTGTCACTGGACACCCGGGGCGTCAACCTGCAGGTTTCCTGCGTGACCCGGCAGGGGCTGCCGGTCACCGTGCGCGCCGTGGTGATCTACAAGGTCGGCGACGACTTCTCGTCGATCGCCAACGCCGCCCGCCGGTTCCTGGACCAGCAGAAGGGCATGAACGACACGATCCACGAGCTCTTCTCCGGCCACCTGCGCTCCATCGTGGGCGGGCTGACCATCGAGGAGATGATCCACAACCGGGACGCGCTCACCGGCGAGGTGCGCCAGTCCTCGGCCACCGAGATGATCAAGCTCGGCCTGATCGTGGACTCCCTGCAGATCCAGGAGATCGACGACGAATCGGGCTACATCCTCAACCTCGGCAAGCCGCACGCCGCCGCGATCGCCGCGTCGGCCCGGATCGCCGAGGCGCAGCGCGACCAGGAAGCCGCCCAGGTCGAGCAGGAGTCGGCGGCGAAGAAGGCGGCCGCGGTCCGCGCGAGCCAGATCCAGCAGGCCGGTTACCAGGCCGAGGTCGACCAGGCGCGGGCGAAGATGTCCCAGTCCGGTCCGCTGGCCGAGGCGACCGCGCGCCAGGAGGTCGTCGTCCAGGAGACGCGGGCCGCCGAGCTGGAGGCGGCGCTGGCCGAGCAGCGGCTGCAGTCGCAGGTCCGCAAGCCGGCCGACGCGAAGGCGTACGACACGCGCACGGCGGCCGACGCGGCCCGTGACGCTTCGATCGCCAAGGCCCAGGCCGAGGCGAAGGAGACCGAGCTGCGGGCGGCGGCGGACGCGACCCGCGTCAAGACCGCGGCCGAAGCCGAGGCGCAGGCGACGAAGGCCCGTGCGGAAGCGGCGGCCGGGGCGACCCGGGCGACCGGTGAAGCGGAGGCGGCCGCGGCCAAGGCACGCGGTCTCGCCGACGCGGAAGCCGCGAAGGCGAAGGGTCTCGCCGAAGCCGAGTCGGCCCGGGCGAAGGGGCTCGCCGAGGCGGACGCCATCAAGGCGCGCGCCGCGGCGCTGGCGGAGAACCAGGAAGCCGTCGTCGCGCAGCAGCTGGCCGAGCGCTGGCCGGAGATCGTCGAGGCGGGCGCGAGCGCGTTCGGCAACATCGACCACATGGTCGTGCTCAACGGCGCCGACGGAATGTCCGACATGTTCGCCAAGGCGCTGTCGCTCGGCGGGACCGGTCTCGGCCTGGCCCGGCAGCTGATGGAGTCGATGGGCAAGCCGGCGGACAAGGAGCTCGACGAGAGCGCCGGCAAGAACGGCGAGCTCAAGCTGAGCGACTGATCGCACACGCTGCGTGCGGCCCTTGTGTCCCGGATCACGGGAGACGAGGGCCGTACGCCCGTTCGGGGGCGGAAATTCCCGGGACGTTGCCTTACCGTGGGCGCATGGTGCCGGACAGCACGTCGCGGGCCGCCCGATGAACTTCTTCACCGGCGGTCCCCGCG
Organism: Amycolatopsis sp. WQ 127309; assembly: GCF_023023025.1. Lineage (NCBI taxonomy): Bacteria > Bacillati > Actinomycetota > Actinomycetes > Pseudonocardiales > Pseudonocardiaceae > Amycolatopsis > Amycolatopsis sp. WQ 127309. The sequence continues at coordinate 5,189,190 of NZ_CP095481.1, read as the reverse complement.
AACGTCCCCTGTTCCCCGTTCCGGAGCAGGAGCTGTACGCCTTCAACGGCAGACACTGGACCGATCCCCCGCGCGAGCACATCGTCCCGGCCGTGCTGCCGTGGGCGCAGGCGCTGGGCCGGTCCGAGCGCACGATCGTCGCGCTGCGGGCCGTCGAGGTGTGGCCGGAGGCGGTCACCCTGCGGGTCACGGTGTACTCGCGCGACAGCCTGGTCGACGACCCCGCGGAAGGGCTGATCGACCACCGCCGGGTCCCCGACTACAACGGCCTGCTCATCGGCGTGCTCTACGCCGACGGGAGCCGGGCCAGCTCGGAGACCATTTCGGTGCCCTCGGCGAGCGAGCCGGACGGGCCGGTGCTGCGGGCGCAGGCGGTCGGCGGGACGCGCTTCGCCGTCGAGCACGAGGTGTTCCTGTGGCCGCTGCCGTCGGCGGGGCCGCTCAAACTGGTCGTCCAGTGGCGCGGCCGGGGCATCGAAGAGTCCCGGACGACGCTCGACGGCGGCGCGATCCGCGCCGCGGCGAAGGACGCCGCGGAGATCTGGCCCGGGCTGGGCAAGCGCCACGCCGGCGCGTTGCCGGTGCGCCGCGTCGGCAAGCAGGTGGCGCTGACCCCCGACTGGGGGACCGCCACGGCCCGGGCGGACAAGCCCGGAACCCCGCCCGGCGAATAAGAACCGGTTGATCTGTGACCCCGGGCACCGCTGCCCGGGGTATCTCGAATGGCTGAATGGGGTGGTTAGTTAGCGTCGACGAAACACTTCGACCACCCGCGCGTCACGTCGGGCTGGTGCAGTGGCTTTCTCCTCCCCTCGTCGCACGTGGCCGTGCAGACCCGCGAACGCCTGATGGGAAAGGTCGCTTATGGCAGGCTCGCCGCTCAGCGCACTCGACGTCGCTTTCCTTTGCCTGGAAAGCGAAAAGTCCCCGATGCACATGGGTGCGGTGATCACGTTCACCGCGCGACGGCCGGTGGATCCGCCGGCGTTGACCGCGATCCTCGCCGAACGGGCCGCCCGGCTCCCGAAGCTGCGCCAGCGGGCGCGCTCGGAGCTGTTCCCGCCCGGCGCCGCCCGCTGGACCGAAGACGCGGATTTCGTTGCCGCGGACCACATCCACCACGTCGAGCTCAGCTCGCTCTACGACCCGGACCCGCTGACGGCCTACGCGTCGCGGTGGATCGCCGAGCCGCTCGACACCGGCCGCCCGCTGTGGGACCTCACCCTGGTCACCGGCCTGCCCGGCGGGCAGTTCGCGTTGCTGATGAAGCTGCACCACGCGCTCACCGACGGTGCCGGGGCGTACGCGGTCGCGGCCGGGCTGCTCGACGGCGTCAAGCTGCCGTCCGCGCCGGCCCGCCGGATCCCGGCCCAGCGGTCCACTTTGGACACGGTGAAGGGCGCGCTCGGCACGGTCTGGGGGCAAGCCAACGAAGCCGCCGGCATCGCCTCGTCGGTGGTGCGGGCCACCCGCCCGACGCTGTCCCCGGTGTCGGCGCCGGCCTCGGCCGAACGCCGGCTGGGGTTCGTGCGGCTGCCGCTCGCGGAGCTGCGCCGGGTGCGCCGGGCCCACGGCGGCACCACCAACGACGTCGTGCTGGCGGTGCTGTCCGGCGCGCTGCGCGAGTGGCTGGTGAACCGCGGCCACCGCGCCGACGGCCGCACGCTGCGCGCGCTGATCCCGGTGAGCGTCCGCGGCCGCTCGGGTGACCAGCTCGGCGGCAACAAGCTGTCCGGCTACCTGTGCGACCTGCCGGTCGGCGAGGACGACCCGGTCGAGCGCCTGCGCGTCGTCCGCCGCGCGATGAACCGCAACAAGGCGGCGGGCCCGAGCCGCGGCGCGGGAGCGCTGCCGCTGCTGGCCGACCGCGTCCCGGCCCTGCTGCACCGGCTGGGCACGCGCACCGCGGGCCAGGCCGCGCCGCTGCTGTTCGACCTGGTGATCACCACGGTCCCGCTCCCCCCGGCCCGCCTCTCGATCGACGGCGCACCGCTGGCGGAGGTCTACCCGTTCGTCCCGCTGGCCCCCCGCCACGCGGTCGGCATCGCGGTGGCCACCTACCGCGACTCGGTCCACATCGGACTCCAGGTCAACGGCGAAGCGGTGCCGGACATCGGCTCGCTGCGGGACGCGGTCCTGAAGTCCGCGTCCCGCCTGCTCGACGCCTCCTGAGCCTCAGCCGCGGAGCATCTCCGCGACCAGGAACGCCAGTTCCAGGGACTGCTGCGTGTTCAGGCGCGGGTCGCACGCCGTTTCGTAGCGGCCCGAGAGGTCGATGTCCGAGATCTCCTGGGCGCCGCCCAGACACTCGGTGACGTCCTCGCCGGTCAGCTCGACGTGGATGCCGCCCGGGTAGGTGCCCAGCTCGTTGTGGACCTCGAAGAAGCCCTGGACCTCGTCGACGATCCGGTCGAAGTGGCGCGTCTTGTACCCGGTGGACGACTCGTGCGTGTTGCCGTGCATCGGGTCGCACTGCCAGATGACCTTGTGCCCGGACGCCTCGACCTTCTCGACGATGCCCGGCAGCACGTCGCGGACCTTGCCGTTGCCCATCCGCGCGATCAGCGTCAGCCGGCCCGCCTCGACACGCGGGTCGAGCCGCTCGACGTACTCCACGGCCTGCTCGGGCGTGGTCGTCGGGCCGATCTTCAACCCGATCGGGTTGGCCAGCAGCTCGGCGAACGCGATGTGCGCGCCGTCCAGCTGGCGGGTCCGCTCGCCGATCCAGAGGAAGTGCGACGACAGGTTGTACAGCTTCGGGTTCGACGCGTCGGCGTTGTCGAGCCGCAGCATCGAGCGCTCGTAGTCGAGCAGCAGGGCCTCGTGGCTGGCGAAGATCTCGGTCGACTGCAGCGACGTGTCGGTGACGCCGCAGGCCGACATGAACCGCAGGCCGCGGTCGATCTCGTTGGCCAGCGCCTCGAAGCGCTGCGCCGCCGGCGACGCCGAGACGAAGTCCTTGTTCCAGTCGTGCACCTGGTGCAGGTCGGCCATGCCGGCGCCGGTGAGGGCGCGGACCAGGTTCATCGCCGCGCCCGCGTTCGCGTAGGCGCGGATCATCCGGCCGGGGTCGGGCACGCGCAGCTCGGGCTTGGCGACCAGCGAGTTGATGATGTCGCCGCGGTACACCGGCAGGCCCAGCGCGTCCGTCGCGGCCGAGCGCGGCTTCGCGTACTGGCCGGCGATGCGGCCGACCTTGACCACCGGCAGGCTCGCGCCGTAGGTCAGCACGACCGCCATCTGCAGCAGGGTGCGCAGGTTGGCCCGGATGTGCGGCTCGGTGTTCGACTCGAACGTCTCCGCGCAGTCGCCGCCCTGGAGCAGGAACGCCTCACCGCGGGCCACCATCGCCAACCGGCTCTTCAGCCGGTCGATCTCGGCCGGGACGGTGATCGGCGGCACGCTCTCCAGCACCCCGCGCACCCGGTTGGTGAGTTCCGGATCGGGCCACTCCGGCTGCTGGGCCGCGGGCCGGGCCAGGGCCGCGTCGAGGCGGGCCCGCAGCTCGGGCGGAAGCGGCGGCAGTTCGGGCAGTGTGTCGACGGGGACGTCCACAGTCCAGTTCACCCCTCCAGGATAAGGTTCGCGCCGTGCCTCGTTCCGCCAGGTGGGCCACCGAGCTCCTCGCTCCCTGGGCCCGAGCGCTCGCGTTGCCCCTCGTGCTCGCCTGGGACGCGCACTGAGCTGGGGACTCCTCATCGCCGTCACGGGGTCGCCGATCCCGCCGGCCGTCATCGTCCGCGGGGCGAAGCACGGCGAGCAGGACGGCCATCACGTGACGGCGCCGGGTCCCGCTGCCGATCGCCGGGCTCTCCGATACCGGGCTGGTCAGCCCGCTGGTCGCGGCCGGCGCGAAGGTCGGGATCTCCCCGCACGCGGCCGCGCCCGAGGTGCTGACGCTCCCCCGCGGCCCGTCGGTGCTCCCCCCGGTTCGGCTGGGTGGCGTGGCCGGCGATGGACGTCGTCGGCGGCGGCGGCGGTCACTGGGCGCTGCTCACCGCGTTGACCGGCTGACGTTCCGCACTCGCGAAGTCCGCAAGCCGGAAGAAAGCGAAGCCCGGAGTCAGGCGAGCAGCTCCTCGATCGTGTCGGCTCCGGCACGCGGGCCGCCCGCCGCGCGCAGGTGGCCGGCCATCCGGGTCAGGTTCGCGCGGATCGCCGGGTCCGCCGCGACCTCGTCGACCGTCCGGCGCAGCTCCCGCGGGTCGAGGGGGCCGGTGAGCACCCGGCCCAGGCCCAGCTCCTCGACGCGGCGGCCGTTGACCGTCTGCTCCGGCGTCTGCGGGTAGGACACCAGCGGCACCTCGCACAGCAGCGCCTCCATCGTGGAGTTCATCCCCGTGTGCGACAGGAACACCTCCGCGTGCCGCAGCACGGCAGGCTGCGGAAAGTACGGCCGGACCTCGAAGTTCGCCGGGATCGGGCCCAGCCGGGCCGGGTCGACGCGCTCGCCGAGCGCCAGCACCACGGGCCGCCCGGTGCCGCCGAACGCCGTCACGCACGCGGCGAAGAAGTCGGGGCGGTCGTTGACCACCGTGCCCAGCGAGACGAACAGCACCGGGCCGGCCGCGGGCGTCCAGTCCGCGTCCCGGGAGCCGAACGACGGGCCGATGAACCGGTAGTCGGCCCCGAAGGTGTCGCCGGCGATCTGGAACTCGCGCGGGAGGAAGACGAGCTTCCGGTCCGCGAGCCGGCCCACCGAGGCCGGCGTCCCGGCCGGGACACCGGCGGACGCGGCGAACCGGGCCTGGGCGGCGGCGTACTCGGCCAGCCGCGGGTGGCCCGGGTCGAAGCCGGGCGGGGCCAGCAGGGTCGTCGGGTCGAACACGTCGTTGCCCGCGAACGTCGGCACCGTCGCCACCGACGGGCGGCCGAGCCGGTGGGCCAGCACCGGCCCGAACGGCGTCAGCGAGTCGTAGCAGACGACGTCCGGCGGGTCTTCGCGGAACACCTCCGTCAGCCGCGGCAGCACCGCACGGGTGACGTCGAGTGCGCCGGTGAGCGTCTCGGCGACCTCCTCGGTGGTCCGGCTGCGCGCGGCGGCCACCTTCGCCCACGGCGCGTCCGGCACGACCGGTGCCGCCCCCGCCGCGGCGACGGCGTCCCGCAGCGCCGGGCCGGTGGCGTAGGTGACCCGGTGCCCGCGCCGGACCAGCTCCTCGACCAGCGGCAGGGTCGGGTTGACGTGCCCCGCCGCCGGAACCGCGAGAAACGCGATGTGTGCGCCCATGGTCGGAACGGACCCCCATTTCCCGACCATTGTGGCGGGCGCCGCTCGAATACGGAAAGGGCCACCCGGCACGCGGCCAGGTGGCCCTTTCCGCGACGCGCGTTCAGACGACGGCGAGTGGCAACGCCGTCGGGTGCACCGGGGACGGGAGGTCGGACGCGCCGGTCAGGTACGTGTCGACCGCGTTGGCCACCGAACGGCCCTCGGCGATCGCCCAGACCACCAGCGACGCGCCGCGGTGGGCGTCGCCGCAGACGAACACACCCGCCGTCTCGGTCTGCCAGTCCGCACCGCACGACAGCGTGCCGCGCTTGGTCAGCGACAGCCCGAGGCCGCCCAGCAGCGGCATCTCCTCGACGCCCTCGAAGCCGATCGCCAGCAGGACCAGGTCCGCCGGGAGCGTCTCGACGTCGTCGCCGACCGGGATGACCTCGCGGCGTCCGGTCGCGGGGTCCTTCTGCACCTTGACCTGCTGCAGCTCGACCGCCGTGACGCGGCCGGCGTCGTCGCCGACGAACCGCTTGACCGCGACGGCGAACTTCCGCTCCCCCGCCTCCTCGTGCGCCGGGTAGGTGCGCAGGATGTAGGGCCAGGTCGGCCACGGCGAGCGGTCGTCGTCCCGGGTGGACGGTGGGATCGGGTACTGGTCCAGCTGGGTCACCGAAAGCGCGCCCTGGCGGGTGGCCGTGCCGTAGGAGTCGGCGCCGGTGTCGCCGCCGCCGATGATCACGACGTGCTTGCCGCGCGCGTCGACCGGCGACGGGCCGTCACCCTCGACGAACTTGTTGGCCGGCACCAGGTGTTCCATCGCCAGGTGCACGCCGGACAGCTCGCGCCCGGGCGTAGTCGTGTCGTCGCGGCCGCGCAGGGCGCCCACCGCGAGCACGACGGCGTCGTACCGCTCGCGCAGGTCCTCCACCGTCAGGTCGACGCCGACCTCGCAGCCGGTGACGAACTTCGTGCCCTCCTTGCGCAGCTGCGCGAGGCGGCGGTCGAGGACCTTCTTCTCCATCTTGAACTCGGGGATGCCGTAGCGCAGCAGCCCGCCGAGCCGGTCGTCCCGCTCGAAGACGGTGACCTCGTGCCCGGCGCGGGTCAGCTGCTGGGCGGCGGCGAGCCCGGCCGGGCCGGAGCCGACGACCGCGACCCGTTGCCCCGACGACACTTCCGCCACCTGCGGCTGGACGTAGCCCGCTTCCCACGACTGGTCGGCGATCGTCTGCTCGACGCGCTTGATCGACACCGGCCCGCCTGAGAGCGGCGAGATCGACAGCACGCAGCCCGCCTCGCACGGCGCGGGGCACAGCTTCCCGGTGAACTCGGGGAAGTTGTTGGTGGCGTGCAACCGATCGCTCGCCGCGGCCCAGTCGCCGCGGCGGACGAGGTCGTTCCACTCCGGGATCAGGTTGCCCAGCGGACAACCGGACCCGCCGGAGTGGCAGAACGGGATGCCGCAGTCCATGCACCGCGACGCCTGCTTGCGGACGTCTTCGTTGCGCACGCCCGGGTCGACGTCCGCGTAGACCTCGCCCCACGAGTGCAGCCGGTCCTCTTTGGACTTCTTCTTGGGCTCTTCGCGGTCGTACTTGAGAAAACCGGTCGGGTCAGCCACGAGCGGCCTCCATGATCGCCTCGTCGACGTCGCGGCCCGCGGCCTTCGCCGCCTTCGCCGCGTCCAGGACCCGCTGGTAGTCACGCGGCATCACCTTCGTGAACGCCACGCTGCGCCGCGGCCAGTCGCCGAGCAGCGACGCGGCCACCGCGGAGCGGGTGAGATCGTAGTGCTGCTGCACGGTTTTCTTGAGCCAGGCCAGGTCGTCCGCGGTCGGCTTGAGCAGGTCCACCATGTCCTGGTTGACCTTCTTGCGGTCGACGTCGAGCAGGAACGCGATGCCGCCGGACATGCCGGCCGCCAGGTTCCGCCCGGTCGGGCCGAGCACCACGGCGCGGCCGCCGGTCATGTACTCGAAGGCGTGGTCGCCGACACCCTCGGCGACGACGGTGGCGCCGGAGTTGCGGACGCAGAAGCGTTCGCCGACCTGACCGCGCAGGAAGAGCTCGCCGCCGGTCGCGCCGTAGGCGATCGTGTTGCCCGCGATCGTCTGCGCCTCGGCGGCGAAGGACGCGTCCGGGTCGGGCCGGACGATGATCCGCCCGCCGGACAGGCCCTTGCCGACGTAGTCGTTGGCGTCGCCGACCATGTCGAGGGTGATGCCGCGCGGCAGGAACGCGCCGAGCGACTGGCCCGCGGACCCGGTGAGCAGCACGTGGATCGTGCCCTCGGGCAGGCCTTCGCCGCCGTAGCGGCGGGTGATCTCCGAGCCGAGCAGGGTGCCGACGGTCCGGTTGACGTTGCGCACCGGCAGTTCGAGCCGCACCGGGTGCGCGTCTTCCAGGGCCGCCTCGGCGAGCTGGATGAGCGTGCGGTCCAAGGCGTGCTCGAGGCCGTGGTCCTGGCCGCGGGTCCGCCGCTTCGCGCCGCCATAGGGCGTCTCGGCCGGCATCTCGAAGATCGGCGACAGGTCGAGCCCGGACGCCTTCCAGTGGTGCACGGCCTCGTCGGTGTTCAGCAGCTCGGCGTGGCCGATGGCCTCGTCGAGCGTGCGGAAGCCCAGTGCCGCCAGGGTTTCCCGGACTTCCTGCGCGACGAACTCGAAGAAGTTCACGACGTGCTCGACCTGGCCGGTGTAGCGCTTGCGGAGCTCGGGGCTCTGCGTGGCGACGCCGACCGGGCAGGTGTCGAGGTGGCAGACGCGCATCATGATGCAGCCCGCGACGACGAGCGGGGCCGTCGCGAAGCCGTACTCCTCGGCGCCGAGGAGCGCCGCGATGACGACGTCGCGCCCCGTCTTCATGGCGCCGTCGACCTGCACGGTGATCCGGTCGCGCAACCCGTTGAGCAGCAACGTCTGCTGGGTCTCGGCGAGGCCGATCTCCCACGGGGTGCCGGCGTGCTTGAGCGAGTTCATCGGGGACGCGCCGGTGCCGCCGTCGTGCCCCGAGATGAGCACGACGTCCGCGTGCGCCTTCGACACGCCCGCCGCGACCGTGCCGACGCCGAGCGAGGACACCAGCTTCACGTGGATGCGGGCGTTTTCGTTGGCGTTCTTGAGGTCGTGGATCAGCTGGGCGAGGTCCTCGATGGAGTAGATGTCGTGGTGCGGCGGCGGGGAGATCAAGCCGACGCCCGGCGTGGAGTGCCGGGTCCGCGCGATCCACGGGTACACCTTGTTCGGCGGCAGCTGGCCGCCCTCGCCGGGCTTCGCGCCCTGCGCCATCTTGATCTGGATGTCGTCGGCGTTGACGAGGTACTCGCTGGTGACGCCGAACCGGCCCGAAGCGACCTGCTTGATCGCGCTGCGGCGCTCGGGGTCGTAGAGCCGCTCCGGGTCTTCGCCGCCCTCGCCCGTGTTGGACCGGCCGCCGAGCCGGTTCATCGCGATGGCCAGGGTTTCGTGCGCCTCGGCCGAAATCGAGCCGTACGACATCGCGCCGGTGTTGAAGCGCTTGAAGATCGCCTCGGCCGGCTCGACCTCGTCGAGCGGCACCGGCTCGCGGACGCCGTCGCGGAAGGCGAACAGCCCGCGCAGCGTGCCACCCTCGCGGTAGAGGCGGTGCACCTCGTCGGTGTACTTGCGGTACACCTCCTCGCGGCCGGTCTTGGACGCGTGCTGCAGCAGGAACACCGTCTCCGGCGAGAACAGGTGCAGCTCGCCCTCGCGGCGGTAGGCGTACTCGCCGCCGGTGTCGAGTCCCCGGTGGACGCGGTCGGTCGGGTTGTCCGGGTACGCGCGGCGGTGCCGCACGGCGACCTCTTCGGCGAGCACGTCGAGCCGCACGCCGCCGAGCTTCGACGACGTCCCGGTGAAGTACTCGTCGAGCAGGTCCTGGGCCAGGCCGAGGGATTCGAAGACCTGGGCGGCGGTGTACGCGCCGACCGTCGAGATGCCCATCTTGGACATGATCTTCAGGACGCCCTTGACGAGCGCCTGCACGTAGTTGCGGATCGCCTTTCCGGACTCGATGCCCGTGACGGCGCCCTGCCCGATCATGTCCTCGATGGTCTCGAAGGCCAGGTACGGGTTCACCGCGGCGGCGCCGTAGCCGAGCAGCAGCGCGATGTGGTGCACCTCGCGGGCGTCCCCGGATTCGACGACCAGCGCGACGCGCAGGCGTTCCTTCGTGCGGACCAGGTGGTGGTGCACCGCGGAAACCAGCAGCAGCGACGGGATCGGCGCCATCCGGTGGTCGGAGTCGCGGTCGGACAGCACCAGCGTGCGCGCGCCGGCCGCGATCGCCTCGGACGCCTCACGCCGGACGCGCTCGACCGCCGACGCCAGCGCCTCGGCGCCGCCGTCCGCTTCGTACAGTCCGGAAAGGACACTGCACGCGAAGCCCGGCAGGTCGCCGTCGTCGTTGATGTGGATGAGCTTGGCGAGCTCGTCGTTGTCGATCACCGGGTACGGCAGCTTCAGGTGCCGGCACGACGCCGGGCCCGGGGCCAGCAGGTTGCGCTCCGGGCCCATGATCCGCGCCATGCACGTGACGAGCTCTTCGCGGATCGCGTCCAGCGGCGGGTTGGTCACCTGCGCGAAGTTCTGCTTGAAGTAGTCGTAGAGCAGGCGAGATCGCTGGGACAGCACCGCGACCGGCGTGTCCGAGCCCATCGAGCCGATCGGCTCGGCGCCCTTCTCAGCCATCGGCGCGAGCAGGATCTTGAGCTCTTCCTCGGTGTAGCCAAAGGAAAGCTGGCGCCGCAGCACCGAGTCGTGGCTCTGCACGACGTGGTCGCGGTCGGGCAGCTCGGCGAGCTTCAGCAGGCCGGCGTGCAGCCAGCCCTCGTACGGCAGGTCTTTGCCCAGCTCGGACTTGACCTCTTCGTCGTCGACGATCCGGCCGGCCGCGGTGTCCACCAGGAACATCCGGCCGGGCTTGAGGCGGCCCTTCGCGACGACGTCCTTCGGGGCGACGTCCAGGACGCCCGCCTCGCTGGCGAGCACGACGCGGTCGTCGGCGGTGCGCCACCAGCGCGCCGGGCGCAGGCCGTTGCGGTCGAGGACCGCGCCGACCAGCGTGCCGTCGGTGAAGGTGACGCAGGCCGGGCCGTCCCACGGTTCCATGAGACTAGCGTGGAACTGGTAGAAGGCACGGCGCGCGGGCTTCATCGTGGCGTGGTTCTCCCACGCCTCCGGGATCATCATCAGCACCGCGTGCGGCAGCGACCGGCCGCCCAGGTGCAGCAGCTCCAGGACCTCGTCGAACGAGGCCGAGTCCGACGCGTCCGCCGAGCAGATCGGGAACAGCCGGGTCAGGTCGCCGGGGATGAGGTCCGATTCGAGCAGCGCCTCGCGGGCCCGCATGCGGTTGCGGTTGCCGCGGATGGTGTTGATCTCGCCGTTGTGGGCCACGAACCGGAAGGGGTGCGCGAGCGGCCACGACGGGAACGTGTTGGTGGAGAAGCGGGAGTGGACCAGCGCGATGGCGCTCGCCAGCCGCTCGTCGCGCAGGTCGCCGAAGAACGCGGGCAGCTGCTCCGGCGTGACCATGCCTTTGTAGACGATCGTCCGCGAGGACAGCGACGGGAAGTACGTGCCGCAGCCCGCGATCCCGCTCTCGTGCTCGGTGCGCTTGCGCAGGCAGAAGGCCAGGCGGTCCAGCTCGAGGCCCGCGGCGCCGTCGCCGGCGACGAAGAGCATCGCGAAGTGCGGCATGACCGAGCGGGCGGACGGGCCGATGTCGGCGCGGTCGGCGTCGACCGGGACCTCGCGCCAGCCCAGGACTTCGAGTCCTTCTTCGACGGCGATGCGTTCGGCCAGCTCGACGGCCTTGCGGCGCTGCTCGGCGTCGGCGGGCAGGAAGGCGATCCCCGCCGCGTACCGGTGGTGGCCGTTTTCGTCGGGTTCGGGCAGCTCGAAACCGGCTTCCGCACGCAGCAGCTCGTCGGGCAGCTGCAGCAGGATGCCGGCGCCGTCGCCGCTGGTGGGTTCGGCACCGGCGGCGCCTCGGTGGTCCAGATTGGTCAACGCGGCGAGGCCGTCGGTGACGATGCCATGGGAGCGGCGGCCGCGGATGTCGGCCACCATGGCCACACCGCAGGAGTCCTGTTCGGTCTCCGGATCGTAGAGACCCTGCTTGCCGGGAATGGCGGAGAAGATCATGAAGGGACCTCCTTCGTCGTCTGTTCGTGCTGGCCGGGCTAGCGGCCGGGGAGCGCACGGGACGACGATGGCCCGCTCGTTAGCGCGACTTTAACACCTGGGAAACATGCCAGCATCAATTCAGAGCGCCCCGAACAACGCCGGACGGTAACGATCTGGCCGCGCGGAACGACGTAGTTCCTGATGAGTTCCTGGTAGTTCGCTCTGCTAAGTATACGACCCGGAAACCTGCGTCAAGTCTAACGTGACGCGGCCGACGCCGCCCGGTCCGATGCCCCGCGACGCCCCCTTCGAGGCGTTCCCGCACGTTAGTAGAACGTGTTACATTTCCCGCATGATCCTCGACCGGTTCCGGCTGCCCGGGCAGGTCGCGGTGGTCACCGGCGCCGGACGCGGGATCGGCGCGGCCACCGCCGTGGCCCTCGCCGAAGCGGGCGCCGACGTGGTCATCGCCTCCCGGACGGCAGCCCAGCTCGAAGAAGTGGCCTCCCGGGTGTTCTCGGCGGGCCGCCGCGCCCACGTCGTCCCGCTCGACCTCGCCGACCCGGCCGCCGCCGCGACGCTCGCCGCGGTGGCCGTCGAGCAGTTCGGGCGCCTCGACCTGGTCGTCAACAACGTCGGCGGCACCTACCCGCGGCCCCTGCTCGAGACGACGCCCGGGTTCCTCGAGGAGGCGTTCCGCTTCAACGTCTCGACGGCGCACGCGCTGACGGTCGCGGCGGCGCCCTCGCTCGTCAAGACGGGCGGCTCGGTCGTCAACATCTCGTCGATCATGGGTCGGGTCGGCGGCCGCGGCTTCGTCGCCTACGGCACGGCGAAGGCGGCCCTGGCCCACTGGACCCGCCTAGCGGCGGCCGACCTCGCACCACGCGTGCGGGTGAACGCGATCTCGGTGGGCTCGGTGGCGACGTCGGCGCTGGAGATCGTGGTCGGCAACCCGGAGCTGAAGGAGAAGATGGAGTCCGCGACGCCGTTGCGCCGGATCGGCGAGGCGGAGGACATCGCGGCGACCGTGGTCTTCCTGGCGTCCCGGGCCGGCGGCTACATCACCGGCAAGATCCTCGAGGTCGACGGCGGGCTCCAGTCCCCCAACCTGGACCTGGGCCTGCCGGACCTCTGACGCGTCAGTCCTCGGTCTTCTTGGGTTCCTCGGCCACCGGGGGCTCTTCAGCGGGCTTCTCCACCGAAGCCGGAGCCGGGGCCTCGGCGGCCACCTTCACGGAGTCGCTGTCGTCCGGTTCGGCTTCCGGCGCGGCCGCGGCCGTGTCCTTGCCGTGCAGCAGCTCCGGGGCTTCCCGCGGCCCGCGCCGGCCCGCCAGCACGAAGTAGACCACCGCGGCGAGGAACAGCAGGATCGACGTCCAGACGTTGACCCGCAGGCCGAGGATGTGGTTCGCGGTGTCGGTCCGCATCATCTCGATCCAGCCGCGGCCCGCCGTGTAGCCCGCGACGTACAGCGCGAACACCCGGCCGTGGCCGAGCTTGAACTTCCGGTCGGCCCAGACGATCAGGCCGGCGATCAGCAGGTTCCAGATCAGCTCGTACAGGAACGTCGGGTGGACCGGGCTCTCCGGCAGCGGGATGTGGCCCGTCGCGACGCCGTTGAGCAGGTTCTCCGGGTCGTCCGGGTTGAAGCGCTGGTAGACCTCCAGGCCCCACGGCAGGTCGGTGTGCGCGCCGTAGAGCTCCTGGTTGAAGTAGTTGCCGAGACGGCCGATGGCCTGCGCCACGATGATGCCGGGGGCGATCGCGTCGGCCATCGCCGGCAGCGGGACGCCCTTGCGGCGGCACGCGATGAGCGCGCCCACCGCGCCGAGCGCGATGGCGCCCCAGATGCCGAGGCCGCCGTCCCAGATCGCGAAGGCGTTCCAGGGGTTCTTGCCCTCGGTAAAGTACAGCTCGGGGTCGGTGATGACGTGGTACAACCGGCCGCCGACCAGGCCGAACGGCACGGCGTACACCGCCATGTCGATGATCGTGCCCTTGGTGCCGCCCCGGGCGACCCAGCGCCGTTCACCCCACCAGATCGCGACGATGATGCCGGCGATGATGCACAGGGCGTAGGCGCGGATCGGGATGATCCCCAGGTGCCAGACCCCGCGGTCGGGGCTGGGGATCGTCGCGAGGAAGGCGGCCGAGGCGGAAATCACGGGGCCACCGTAGCGCGTCTCCCGAGCTAGCGGGACTCCGCCTCCGTCGCGGCCAGGTAGCCCGCCACCAGCGCGTGCGCGACGCGGGTGACGGCGTCGTCGCCGGGGAGGAACACCTCGTCGTGCAGGCTGGGCGCGCCGGCGGTGTCGCCGAGGCCGACGAACAGCATCAGGCCGCGGGTTTCGCCGCCGCAGTAGTGCGCGAAGTCGTCGGCGCCGAACGAGCGGAACTCGTGGTCGACGCGGGCGCCGCCGTGCACCAGCCGGCGCTGCGCCGCCGCGGCCAGGGCCGGGTCGTTGTGCAGCACCGGCTCGCACGGGCTGATCCGCAGCTCGGCGGTGCAGCCGTGGGCCGCCGCGGTGCCGTGCACGATCTGCGCCAGCGCTTCGAGCGCGCGCTCACGGTCCTCCGCGCGCATCAGCCGCAGCGAGCCGGCCGCGCTCGCCGAGTTCGGGACGACGTTCGCCGCGGTGCCGGCCTGGACCCGGCCGACCGAGCAGACCGCGCCGAACACCGGGTCGATCCGGCGCGACGCCAGCTGCTGCAGGCTCACCACCAGCTGCGACAGCGCGAGGATCGGGTCGCGCAGCATGTGCGGGTAACCGGCGTGCCCGCCCTGGCCGTGCAGGACGACCTCGAACTCGTCGGTGGACGCGTTGACCGGGCCCGGCACGGCCGACACGGCGCCGTCCGCGAGCCGGGGCTGGACGTGCGCGCCGATCACGGTGTCCACCCGGTGCTCGGCGAGCAGCCCGGACTCGACGACGTCGAGCGCGCCGGAGGGCGAGGTCTCCTCCCGCGGCTGGAGCAGCGCGAGGATCGGGCGCGGCACCCCGACCCGCACCGCCGCGCGGGCCACCGCGACCAGCGCCGCGAGGTGCACGTCGTGGCCGCACGCGTGCATCAGGTCGGTCTCCGACGCCCACGGCACGCCGGTGCGCTCGGTGACCGGCAGCGCGTCCAGCTCGGCGCGCAGGGCGACCGCGGGGGCGTCGGCCGCCGCGCCGGGCAGCGGGATCGCACGGCCGGTCTTGGCGACGCGGACGCCGTCGCCCGCGCCGATCGCCGCGGTGACCAGCCGGGCGGTGTCCTCCTCGTCGCCGGAGCCGCGCGGGTCGGCGTGCACGGCGTGGCGGAGGGCGACGGCGGCGGGCAGTTCGTCGTCGATCGCCCGGGTCCACCGGGTCCACAGGTCGGTCACACGTGCTCCAAGCGGTAGATCCTCTTCGCGTTCTCGTGCCCCACCAAAGCACACAGCCGGACGGCGTCCACTTCGGACATCGCGTCGGCGGCCAGCGCGGCGCGCACGAAGTCCGACAGGCCGCGCCGGAACAACGCCGTGCCCAGGTGGTACAGCTCGGCCAGGCCGAACGCGTCGGTGGAGAACAGCACCTTCCCGAACGGCGCGATCTCCAGCAGCTCGGCCAGGATCGCGGGCGCCCGGAACCCCGCGTTGTGCGTGATCAGGCCGGCGTCGACGAAGACGTGCTCGAAGACCTGCGCGAGGTAGGCCGCCTGGCGGTGGAACGGGTAGTTGTGCAGCAGCAGGATCGGCACGCCTAGCTCGCGCGTCGCCCGCAGGAAGCCGGTGAGCAGCAGCGGGTCGCAGCGGTGCAGGTCGACGTCGGAGTCGCCGTACCCGACGTGGAACTGCACCGGCAGGCCCAGGTCGAGCCCGGTCCAGACGAGGTGGCGGTGCAGCACCTCGTCGGCCAGCCGGACGTTCCCGGAGCGCAGCCAGCGTTCCGCCGCGGCCGTCACTTCGGACGGCGACGGCCGCTCCCCCGCCAGGTCGAGGCCGACGCGGTAGGCGGCGATCGACTTGAGCCCGACGGCCGTCGCGGCCCGTTTCCCCAGCTCGTCGGCGAAGGCCACGGCGAACCCCGCCGCGGTCGTGCCTCCGATCACCGCCTCCGCGACCTGCTCCAGCCGGACGACGTCGTGCACCCGGCTCGCGGCGAGGGCGCCGAACTCCGGCGTCGTCGTCACGGACTCCGGCAGGAACCCGCCGTCCAGCAGGAAGTCGGTCGTGCCGGTCGCCCGCAGGAACCGCCGCGCCACCTCGGCCGCGCCCAGCTCGGCGCGGCGGTCGAGGTAGACGTCGGCTTCGGCGTGCTTCGGCAGGTCGAGCACGGGCGCGCAGCGTGCGCGCACGGCCAGGCCGATGAGCGAGTCGAACAGGCTGGTGCCGAGCGGCGACGTCGCGCCGGCCTCGGTCAGCAGGGCCTCGAAGTCCGCGCGGGTCACGTCCCGGGTGAGGACGCCGTGGCCGTGGTGGTCCACGAGCGGCAGGTCCGCCACGAACGGGAGCAGCTCGGTCATGCGCGGCCCGCCGCTGGACGGGTTTCGACGGCGTCTGACACGATCTCCTCCACTTTCCCAAGGTACTCGGTGAACCTCGACGGGAGCAGGATGAGCCGGCTCGATCGGGCAGAACTCGCGCAGCAGGGCGCCATCCGGGCCGACGGCCTGCGCGCCGCCGGGGTGGAGCTGGTCGCGCTGACCTTCGTGGACAACAGCGGCATCACCCGGACGAAGGCCGTCCCGGTGGACCGGCTGTGGTCGGCGGCCGCGTGGGGCGTCGGCGCGTCGAACTCCTTCGACTTCTTCCTGGCCACCGACGAGATCGTGGACGGCACCTACTCGCGTGGTCCGGTCGGCGACCTGCGGCTGCACCCGGACCTCGACGCGCTCGTCCCGCTGGCCGCGCAGCCCGGCTGGGCGTGGGCGCCGGCGAACCGCTACGACCAGGACGGCGTCCCCCACCCGCAGGACTCCCGGGCGCAAGCGGCCGCGGCGACGGCGCGGCTCGCGGCGCTGGGCTACGACGTCCGGACCGCGTTCGAGATCGAATGGGTGATCACGACGGCGGACGCGCCGGACGACCCGCGCTCGGCGACGGCGGGCCCGGCCTACGGTTACGCGCGGCTTTCCGCGCAGGCGCCGTACCTGCGGGCACTGGTCTCGGCGTTGGCCGCGCAAGGTGTTGCGGTGGAACAGATCCACCCGGAGTACGCGGCCGGGCAGTTCGAGCTGTCAGTGGCCGCGGACGACCCGGTGCGCGCGGCCGACATCGCGGTGCTGACCCGCGAGACGATCCGGGTGGTCAGCCGGCAGCACGGGCTGCGCGCGTCGTTCACGCCGAAGTTCGCCCCGGACGGCGTCGGCAACGGCGGTCACGTCCACCTGAGCCTGTGGGACGGCGACCGCAACCTCTGCACCGGCGGCGACCGCCGGTTCGGGCTGACCGCGACGGCGGAGGCGTTCGGCGCCGGGATCTTCTCGCGGCTGCCCGCGTTGCTGGCGATCGGCGCGCCGTCGGTGGTCAGCTACCTGCGGCTGGAGCCGCACCACTGGGCGGGCGTGTTCCTGGCGTGGGGCCTGGAGAACCGCGAGGCGCCGCTGCGGCTGGTGCGGGGCGTGGCCGGCCAGCGCGACCGGGCGGCGAACTTCGAGGTCAAGTGCTTCGACCTGACCGCGAACCCGTACCTGGTGGTGGCCGCGCTGCTGTTCGCCGGCTTGGCCGGCGTGGACGCCGACGCGACGCTGCCGGAGCCCGTCGACGTCGACCCCGGGACGCTGCCCGCGGCCGAGCGGCTGCCGAAGACACTCGCCGAAGCCGTCACGGCGTTCGAAGCGGACGAAGCGCTGACGAAGGCGTTCGGCCCGGAACTGGCGACGACGCTGGTGGACGTCCGCCGCGGCGAGATCGACCGGTTCGGGCGCCTGTCGCCGGCGGAGCTGTGCGCCGTGATGCGGTACCTACACTAGGGCTTTCGCGACCTCCGTCCGCAGCTGCGGCAGCTTGGCGTAGAGGCGATCGCCGGGGCACTCGGTGTTGTAGTAGTCGCGGTGGCCCTTGATCTCCGCGACCGGGATGCCGTACTGGCGGCAGATGTGGGCGCAGAACACGACGAGCGAGTCCCACTGCGACTGCGGTGGCTCGACGCTGGTGTAGCGGCCTTCGTTCTCGATGCCGATGGCGTTGGTGTTCTGGCCGGGGCAGTGCGCGCCCTGGATCATGGTGGTCCGGCCGCGCAGCGCGTCGAGGCTGCCGTGCCGCCCTTCCAGGCGGTAGCCGCCGCGGCTGACGGTGAAGTGCTGGCCGGTGTCGGACCAGCCGTTGTCGTCCATGTGGTCGTGCTGATCGTCGCGGGCGACCTGGAAGGCGTGGCCGAGGGAGTAGTCGGTGCTGTTGGCCCTGGCGATGTGGTGGATGAGAATCCGGTTCGCGGGATGGTCGAGGATGACGAGCTCATCCGACGGCACCGCGAAGGAAGGTACGCCGCGGAAGGTGTCCGATGTCCATGCACCGGACTCTCCCGCGGCCGCGTACAGCTTTTGTACAAAACCCGGTCAGGCCAGGGTGATCTCGGCTTCGAAGGGCCGGGTGAGGTGGAGCTGCCCGGCTTCGCTCTTGGCGATGGGTTCGTACTCGCCGCGTTGGAGTTCGAAGAGGGTCGCGGTGTCCGGCTCGCCCGGCTCGACCAGCAGGTAGAACGGGATCAGGGCTTCGGCGTAAATGGCCCGCTTGAGGATCCGGTCCTGCACCTTGGTCGACGGCGACACGATCTCCGCCGCGAGGAGGACATCGCTCGCCGCGAAGGCCACGGTGTCGACCGCGGTGCAGGTCAGGATCACCAGATCGGGGATCAGCAGTCGCTGGCCCCCGAAGCGCACGTTCACGCCCGGTAGTAGCTCGGTGTCCTCGGGCAGCGCGGGCACGAAGGCGAACTGCAGTTTCTGCAGGAGCCGTTGGTGCACCGAGGTCGGCGCGGGGCTCACGAGGAGTGCCCCGTCCACGAGCTCGATCCGCTGGAGTGAGGTCTGATCCTCCGGCAGTGCGAGGACTTCGTCGACCGTCCAGCCGTCGGGGTGCGGTGGGATGCTGAGCCCGGAATCGGGTTCAGTCGGTGCTGCCATCGCGCTTCACCTCCGCTCGCGCCGATCGCCGTCGGTCTGCTCCAGTGTGGCATGTCCGCTCGGTCCCCTCGTTGTGGATCATCACACGGGGAGTATGCGGATCACCACCGACAGTTCTGAGCCGGGTGATGGCGTCACGAGGATGCGACAGCCAGTTCCGATGCGCCGCTGTAGAGCTTGATCTTGAACTGGATGTGCTCCTGGTGCTCGCGCAGCCGGTCGATCTGGGCCTCGACGCGGGCCTCGTGGTCGCGTAGGACCTCCAGGCGCTCGTCCTGCGTCGCGTCGCCCGAGCGCAGCAGTTCCACGAAGCGCAGCATCTCCGCGACCGGCATGCCCGTGTACCGCAGGCAGCGCAGGAGCTGCAGGAACTCCACGTCGTGGTCGGTGAACGTGCGGCGGCCGCCCGCGGTGCGGCCGACGTGGTGCAGCAGGCCGATGCGCTCGTAGTACCGCAAGGTGTCGATGGTGAAGCCGGTCTTTTCGGTCACCTGGGCCGGGGTGTAGGACGTCACCGGTCCAGGGTGGCACCTGGAGTGCGCTCCAGGTCAAGCCGTGGCGACGGCCCGGCGCACCCCGTCGGCCAGCTCCGCGGACAGCCGGTGCACTCCCGAAGGGCCGTCCGCCGCCGCCGTGACCAGGGCCGAGCCCACGATCACCGCGTCCGCGAACGCCGCCACCTCGGCCGCCTGGTCGCCCGAGCGCACGCCGAGGCCGACGCCGATCGGGAGCTTCGTGTGCGCCCGCGTGCGGCGCACCAGCTCCTCCGCGCCCGCGCCGACCTGGTCACGCGCGCCCGTCACGCCCATCACCGCGGTCGCGTAGATGAAGCCCGAGGCCGCGTCCACCGTGCGGGCGAGCCGCTCCTCCGACGACGACGGCGCCACCAGGAAGGTCCGGTCGAGGCCGTGGGCCTTCGACGCGGTCATCCACTCGCCGGCTTCGTCCGGGATCAGGTCCGGGGTGATCAGGCCGAGCCCGCCCGCCGCCGCGAGGTCGCGCGCGAAGCGGTCGACGCCGTAGCGGTGCACCGGGTTCCAGTACGTCATGACGACCGCGCGGCCGCCGCGGGCCGAGATCGACTCGACGACCTCGAAGACGTGCTTGAGGCGGAAGCCGTTGTCCAGCGCGGTCACCGACGCGGCCTGGATGGTCGGACCGTCCATCACCGGGTCGGAGTACGGGACGCCGACCTCGATGAGGTCCGCGCCGCCGTCGATCGTCGCCGCGATCAGGTCCTTCGAGGCCTCGACGGTCGGGAAGCCGGCCGGCAGGTACCCGATCAGGGCGCCGCGGCCCTCCGCGCGCGTCGTGGCGAAGAGGTCGTCGAGCCCGCTCACTTGTCCACCAACCCGAACCACTTCGCCGCTGTGTCCATGTCCTTGTCGCCGCGGCCGGACAGGTTGACCACGATCAAGCCCTCCGGGCCGAGCTCGCGCCCCAGGTCCAGGGCGCCGGCCAGCGCGTGCGCCGACTCGATCGCCGGGATGATGCCCTCGGTGCGCGAGAGCAGCATGAACGCGTCCATCGCCTGGGCGTCGGTGATCGGGCGGTACTCGGCGCGGCCGGTGTCCTTCAGCCACGCGTGCTCCGGGCCGACGCCCGGGTAGTCCAGCCCGGCCGAGATCGAGTGCGACTCGACCGTCTGGCCGTCGTCGTCCTGCAGCAGGTACGTCATCGCGCCGTGCAGGGTGCCCGGGGTGCCCTTGGTGAGGGTCGCGCCGTGGCGGTTGCCGTCGATGCCCTCGCCGCCCGGCTCCAGGCCGACCAGCCGCACGGACGGGTCGTCGTAGAAGCCCGAGAAGATGCCGATCGCGTTCGACCCGCCGCCGACGCAGGCCGCGACTACGTCGGGCAGGCGGCCGGCCTGCTCGAGGATCTGCGCGCGGGCCTCGGTGCCGATGATGTGGTGGAAGTTGCGGACCATCGTCGGGAACGGGGCCGGGCCGGCCGCCGTGCCGAACAGGTAGTGCGTACTGTCCGCGTTGGTCACCCAGTCGCGCAGCGCCTCGTTGATGGCGTCCTTCAGCGTCCGCGAACCGGTCTTGACCGGGATGACCTCGGCGCCGAGCAGCCGCATGCGGGCCACGTTCAGCGCCTGGCGCTCGGTGTCGACCTCGCCCATGTAGACGACGCAGTCGAGGTCGAGCAGCGCGCACGCGGTGGCCGTGGCGACGCCGTGCTGACCCGCGCCGGTCTCGGCGATGACGCGCTTCTTGCCCATGCGCTTGGTGAGCAGCGCCTGGCCCAGCACGTTGTTGATCTTGTGCGAGCCGGTGTGGTTCAGGTCTTCGCGCTTGAGGAACACGCGCGCGCCGCCCGCGTGCTCGCCGAAGCGCTTGGCCTCGGTGAGCAGCGACGGGCGGCCGGCGTAATCGCGGAGCAGGCGGTTGAACTCGTTCAGGAACTCGGGGTCGTGCCGGGCCTTCTCGTACTCGGTGGCGACCTCGTCGACGACGCCGATCAGCGCCTCCGGCATGAACCGGCCGCCGTACGGGCCGTAGTAGCCGCGCTCGTCCGGGTCGTGTTCGGCGTTTTGCTCGTTGGTCACCGCGACGGCCTCGGGCACGCGGGGTGCGATCCGGCGGTGACCAGCTTGACCAGGGCGCCCTTCGGGTCGCCCGAGGCGACGAGGCCTTCGCCGACCAGCACCGCGTCGGCGCCGTGCCCGGCGTAGGACATCAGGTCGCCCGGCCCGCGGACGCCCGACTCGGCAACCTTGTAGACGTCCATCGGCAGGCCGGGGGCCAGCCGCGAGAAGACGTCGCGGTCCACCTCGAGGGTGTGCAGGTTGCGCGCGTTGACGCCGATGACCTTGGCGCCCGCCTCGAGGGCCCGGTCGGCCTCCTCGGCGTTGTGGATCTCCACCAGCGCGGTCATGCCCAGCGACTCGACGCGGTCGAGCAGCGCGGCGAGCGCGTTCTGCTCCAGCGCGGCGACGATCAGCAGCACCATGTCGGCGCCGTGCAGCCGGGCCTCGTGCACCTGGTACGGGCTGACGACGAAGTCCTTGCGCAGCACCGGGATGTCCACGGCCGCGCGGACGGCGTCGAGGTCGGCCAGCGAGCCGCCGAAGCGGCGCTGCTCGGTGAGCACGCTGATCACCCGCGCGCCGCCGTCCTGGTAGTCCTTGGCCAGCGCGGCGGGGTCGGGGATGTCGGCCAGGTCGCCCTTGGACGGGCTGCGGCGCTTCACCTCGGCGATCACGCCGATGCCGGACTCGCGCAGCGCGGTCATCACGTCGCGGGGCGGCTGCGCGGCGGCCGCGCGGATCTTCAGCTGGTCGAACGGCAGCGCGGATTCCCGCACGGCGAGGTCTTCCCGCACGCCGGCGACGATCTCTTCGAGCACGCTCACCGGGCGCCCCCGCCCGGGCTCGTGGTCACGGTTTCACTCGCAAGGTCGCTCACAAAAACCTTCCCCTTCCCGCCGAAACGATGCTAACCCCCGCATCCGAAGAGCCCGGTTCCGGGTGTGCGCGTTACTCCGAATGCCGTCCGCCACCCTCCGTGGGATCCTCGCCCTCCGACAGCGCTTCCCACAACTCGGCGTCCGGATCACGCACCTTCTTCCGGGTGGCCGGGGCCGCGTACTTCGCGCCGAGCCGGGCACCGCGCCCGGCACCCTTGATCGCTGCCAACCCGCCGGCGGCGACCAGAATTCCCCCCAGCACGGCCAGGCCGCGCCCGAGCAGTAGCTGCGTCACCGGCAGCCCGTCGGCCCAGCCGGTGAACCGGACCCCCGCCACACCGGCCCACACGGCCGCCACACCGGCCAGCGCCAGCACGACGCCCAGGACGCGCCGGGCCCAGCCGCCGGTGGCGATCAGGCCGGCCACCCCGGCGAGCGCGAGCAGCGCCAGCGGCACGAGCGCCGTCGCGCGCTGTTCGCCGGTCTCGCGGTAGAGGACCGTGCCGCGGACGCCGCCGTCGCGGAACTCGGCGTACCAGGTCAGCTTGGACGCGCCCCACAGCGCGAGCGCGCCCAGCAGCAGCGCGACCACCATCATCCACAGTGGACGCCGGGACGGCCGCGCCGTCGCGGTTTCGGGGTCCGCCACCTCCGGCTCAGACACGAGCGGCGTCCGCGGCCGGGTCGAGCTTGCCCGCCGGCACCATGGTCTGGGCCGCGGCGACCGCGGACAGCACGGTCCGCGCCTTGTTCAGCGACTCGGTGTCCTCGTAGTCGGCCACCGAGTCGGCGACCACCCCGCCCCCGGCCTGGACGTGCGCGATCCCGTCCTTCATCAGCGCGGTGCGGATCGCGATCGCCGTGTCGGCGTCCCCGGCGAAGTCGAGGTAGCCGACGACGCCGCCGTACAGCGCGCGGCGCACCGGCTCCAGCTCCTCGATCAGCTCCATCGCGCGGACCTTCGGGGCGCCGGACAGCGTCCCGGCCGGGAAGCACGCGGTGACCGCGTCGAAGGCCGTCTTGCCCTCGGCCAGCTCGCCGGTGACGGTGGAGACGATGTGCATGACGTGGCTGTAGCGCTCGATCTGGAAGAAGTCGACGACGCGCACGGTGCCCGGCTTGCAGACCTTGCCCAGGTCGTTGCGGCCGAGGTCGACGAGCATCAGGTGCTCGGCGCGCTCCTTCTCGTCGGCCAGCAGGTCCTTGGCCAGCTGCGCGTCCTCCTCGGGGTCGGCGCCGCGCCAGCGGGTGCCCGCGATCGGGTGCGTGGTCGCCTTGCCGTCCCGCACGGTGACCAGGGACTCGGGGCTGGAGCCGACGATGTCGAAGCCGTCGAGCCGCAGCAGGTACATGTACGGGCTGGGGTTGGACGTGCGCAGCACGCGGTAGACGTCGAGCGCGTCGGCGCCGGTTTCGATCTCGAACCGTTGCGAGGGCACGACCTGGAACGCTTCGCCGGCCTTGATCGCCTCGACGGCCTTGTCGACCGCGGCGTGGAAGTCCTCCTTGGACCGCTTCCGGGTGAACTCCGGCTCGGGCCGGTCGAACGCGGCGACGGTGGCGGGCGCGGGCACCTGCAGCTGCTCGGTCATCGCGCCCAGCCGGGCGACGGCGTCGTCGTAGGCCGCGTCCACGCGCTCGGGCGAGTCGTCCCAGTTGACGGCGTTCGCGATGAGCGTGACCGTGCCCTCGTGGTGGTCGAACGCGGCCAGGTCGGTGGCCAGGAGCATGGTCAGCTCGGGGATGTCGAGGTCGCGCTCGGCCAGCTCGGGCAGCTTTTCGAGCCAGCGGACGGCGTCGTAGCCGATGTAGCCGACCATCCCGCCGGTGAGCGGCGGCAGGCCGGGCAGGGCCTCGGTGTGCAGCGCCTCGATGGTCTCGCGCAGCACGGTCAGGGGGTTGCCCTCGGTCGGCAGGCCGACCGGCGGGGTGCCGGTCCAGACCGCTTCGCCGTCGCGGACGGTGAGCGCGGCGGGGCTGCGGACGCCGATGAACGACCAGCGCGTCCAGGAGGCGCCGTTCTCCGCGGACTCGAACAGGAAGGTGCCCGGCCGGTCGGCGGCGAGCTTGCGGTACACCCCGATCGGCGTCTCGCCGTCGGCGAGCACCCGGCGCACGACCGGGATCACGCGGCGGCTCTCGGCGAGGGCGCGGAAGTCCTCGCGGGACGGGCTGACCGAGCCGGGGCCGGTGGAACCGGCGTAAGCGCTGACCATGGAACTCATTGTGCCGCCCCGTGTGAACCGGGCCGCGCGGGGTCCCGAATTCAGCAAATGTTGAATTCAGGATCGCGGATGAGTCATGATGGGGCGGTGAGCACCACCGACAACCCCGAGACTACGGCGCGCCGCCGCGGCCGCCGGCCCGCGGGCCAGGACACGCGCACGGCCCTGATCGACGCCGCGCGGTCGGTGTTCGCCGAGAACGGC
This sequence comes from Amycolatopsis sp. WQ 127309, assembly GCF_023023025.1. NCBI lineage: Bacteria > Bacillati > Actinomycetota > Actinomycetes > Pseudonocardiales > Pseudonocardiaceae > Amycolatopsis > Amycolatopsis sp. WQ 127309. The sequence goes on along the minus strand of NZ_CP095481.1, from coordinate 5,164,888 downwards.
TACGACGGCGCGACCGTCCGCGCGATCGCCACCCGCGCCGGCGTCGACGCCGCGATGGTCAACCACTGGTTCGGCAGCAAGGAGGGCCTGTTCGCCCGCGCGGTGCTCGAGCTGCCGTTCGACCCCCTGGAGCTGCTGGAAACCCTGCGCGACGGCCCCGACGAGGAGTTCGGCGAGCGGATCGTCCGCACGTTCCTCACCCGGTGGGACAGCGCGGGCGGCGGCGTGTTCGTGGCGCTCATCCGCAGCGTCGCCGGCCACGAGCAGGCGGGCCAGGTCCTGCGAGACTTCTTCCGGAAGTTCTTCACGCACGTGCTCTCGTCGGTCGGCTCCGACCAGATCCCCTTGCGCACCACGCTCTGCGCGTCCCAGCTGGTGGGCATGGGCATGATCCGCTACGTGGCGAAGTTCGAGCCGCTGGCCGCGGCGGACGTCGAAACGCTGGTGGCCGCGGTGGCGCCGAACGTGCAGCGCTACATCAGCGGCGACATCGGCTAGGGCACGCGCCGGCCCATCTCGGCGCGCGACGTCCGGCCGAACGCCGGGACCGCGTACGGCCGGCGCAGGTCGCCGCGGGAGAAGAGGACGACCATGTCCGGGCCCGCGCCGCCGACCCACGCCGGTCGAGCGGGCTGGTGCCACAGGTACGTGCTGCCGTGGCACGACATCGAGGCCCGCAGCTCGGCCCGGCTGCCGTCGCGGTACTCGACGAGCAGGTCCGGCAGGTGCCGTCCCCGGCGGACCGGGTAGTCGGGCCGCACGGTGACCGCAGCCGGCCGCCAGCCGGTCCGCAGCACCGCCCGGTGCCGCCGTCGCCACCGAAGGGATGCGGCCAGGCTCACGCCGGCGAACGTCAGCACGACCAGGCCGAGGATCCAGAACAAGGCCGACACCCGGCCGTCCAGGCGGTCCTCCAGCAGCGTGCGCGCCCTGGCCGGGTTCGCGGGGTCGTAGATCACCGTGAGCGTCCCGCCCACGATGTAGCGCCGTCCCGACGTCACCGGGATGGTGGCGTAGCCCGGTTCACCCCGCACGTCGTAGGAGACGCGGATCGCCTGCTCTCCCGTGTGGTCGTCGAACCACAGCACCTTCCCGGTCACGTGGACGCCGTCGCGCAGGAGCGCGCGGGCGGGGTACTCGTACACGACCAAGCCGGCGAACACGCCTCCGGCGGCGACCAGCAGGAGCAGCGCGATGGCCAGCGCGCCTGCCGTGCACCGGCAGCCTGGCGATCTGGGCGGCCGGATCCGGCGGTGCCCCGTCCGGTGCGGTTTCGTCCTCTTCCGGCAGCCAAGCCGCGTCTTCCCCCACCGGCCCAGATTACGCGGACGGCGGCCGCCGCCGCGGCGATATCGCGCGCGCGGGGACGGCAAGCGCCCGCTTGCGCAGCGGCGGGTCCGGGAACAGCACGACCATGGCCCGGCCCCAGCCGCCGACCCACGCCTCGCGGTTCCGCCGGCCCTGGAACCCGGTGGCGCCGTGCGTCGAGGAGACAGCCCGCAGCACCACGCGGGAGCCGTCGCCGTAGCGGACGTGGAGGTCCGGCAGGTGCCGTCCTTTGCGGACCGGGTAGTCGGGCACGACGCGCACCTCGGCGACGCGCCAGCCGGTGTGCCGGACGGCGCGGTACCGCCGCCACCAGCCCGCGGCGGCCACCAGCGACCAGGGCACCGCGACGCAGGCGAGCAGCGCCGGCACCACGAGGATCCCCAGGAGGCCCTGGTCGTCGTTGGGTTCCTCCACCGTCCGGACGTGCGCGGGGTCGGCCCGGTCGTACACCACCGTCACCGCTTCGCCGACCACGTACGCGCGTTCGGTGTCCCGGACGATCTCCGCGGTCCGGGACACGCCGCCTGCCGGGTAGCGCACCCGCATCGACGAGGCGCCGCTGCCGTGTCTCGTGTCGTGGACGCTCACCACCTCGCCCGGGGTGCGGGCCCCCGTCGCCAGGAGGTGCTCGGCCGCGTCGTCCACCAGCGTGAGCCCGGTGGTCGCGGCGGCCAGCACGCCGAACCAGAGCAGCGCGATCCCTGCCGCCCGCACGCCCAGGCCGCGCAGCCGGCGGGTTTCGGCCGCGAAGCGCTCCTCGTCGTCGAGCGGCACCGCCGGCGAGAGCCAGCTGCCGGTGCCCATCCGCGTGAGCACGGCGCCGGTCCGGTGGTCGCCGGCGCGGATCCGGAAGACAGCGAAGCCGGCCAGCGCCCCGGAACCGGCGAGCACGCCGAAATCGGCGGCGAGCTCGCCGTCGTCGAGGCGGTAACCCGGGTCGAGGACCGAGTAGGCGGTGCCGATCACGAAGACCACGAACACCAGCGCCCCCACCGCACCGGCGATCACCCAGGCCGCTCTGCGCCGCGTGAGCCGTCGCAGCACGACCGCGTAGTCCCGTTCCGGATCCATCCGCCGAATGTAGGGCGGAAACCCTTGTGCCGGACGGGTTCGGGAGGTACCCGACACGCGGGCAACCGAACGCGGCGCCCGCGCGTGCAAGCGGTCATGGACCGCGTCCGGCCGCTCAGGTTTCGGGCGTCCAGCGGTAGGTCCGGGCCTTCGCCGCGAACACGCGGGGCCGCGTCCACCACGGCGGCCGCGGCAGCACCAGCAGGACCATGGCCGAGCCGTGGCCGCCGACGAGCGCGGGCAGGCCGGGCAGCTCGGACAACGCCCGGACGGTCCACGTGCCGTCGACCATCCGCAGGTCGATCCGGCTGCCGTCGGCGAACCGCACCGCCACCACGGGACCCGGCGGTTCCATCCCCACGTGGCCGATCGTCGCGGTCGCCTCGCGCCAGCCCGTGACGCGCACCGCGCGGTAGCGGCGCCGCCACCGCACCAGGTTGCCCACGCAGCTCGCGACACCGATCGCACCCACGAGGAAGAGCACGGCGCCGGCCCCGACGCTCGCGAGCCCCACCGGCGCGGCCCCCAGCAGCATCGCGGCCGACAGCACCACGAAGAACGCCGAGCGGTCGCTCTGCTCGCGCACCAGCCGGGTGTACTCCGGCCCGCCCGCGGCCCGGGCCCCGCGCCGCCCGGGCCGCGGCAGCGAGTCCGCGATCTTCCGCCGTCGCTCCAGTCCCATTCCCGGAATGTAGAACGGAAAGCCACGGTTCGGCGGGATTCGGGAGACAGCCGACACCCGGGCAACCGGACGTCGCGCCCGGGCGTGCAAGGGAGCAGGGCTTCAGCTTCGTGCCGTCGGACGGGCGCCCGGCTTCGGCTCGAGTGACCTGACCGGGACCGCGTAGGGGCCGTTGCGGAACAGGCCGCGCGGGAACAGCACCACCATCGAGCGGTCCGCCCCGCCGAAGCGCACCGGGGTGCCCGGGAAGTCCGTCATGTTCGCGGCACCGTGCGTCGAACTGAGCGACTGGGTGCGGATCCGGGTGTCGTCGTCGAGGGTCAGGATGACGGTGCACGGGCCGCTGCCGTGGGTCACCGTGGCCGTCGCCGGACGCCAGCCGGACGCCGTCACCGCGCGATGACGGCGTCGCCAGCTGACCGCGGCCGCGACCGAGAACCCGAACCCCATCAGGGCGAAGACGATGATCACCAGCGGCGTGGCCGCGGCGATTTCGGGTGGCGAATCGGTGTCGGACCGCGTCAGGACCACGGCGGCCCCGACCCCCGCCGCCACGGTGACGACGGCCCAGAGCACCGCGAGCCCGGTCGCGCGGAGGCCGAGCGCGCGCACGCGGGTGGTCTGGACGTCGAGGTCGACGTCGTCCCAGCCCGGCGGCACCACACCCGTGGCCGCCGCGTACCGGCGGCCGAGCCGGCGGGCCCAGCCCGCGCACAACGCCGACAGCGCCGCGAAGGGCACCACCAGCGGCATGTACGGCTCGCCCGCCACCAGCGCCAGGACCAGCGCGGCGACCGCGACGAGCCCCACCAGCACACTTGCGGCGACCAGCGCCGCCCTCCCCCGCCGCAGCCCCATGGCCGCCCCCTTCCCCAGGGGACGGAGCGTAGACCGGACGGTGGTTACCTGGCCAGCAGCAGCGCGATCAGCGTCAGCACGCCCGGCACCACCTGCACGAACAGGATCCGCTTGTTCGCCGTCGCCGCGCCGTAGATGCCGGCGATGATCACGCAGACGATGCCGTAGAGCTTCAGCTGGTAGCCCGTGGGGTCGGTGGCGATCAGGCCCCAGACCAGCGCGAGGGCCAGGAAACCGTTGTACAGCCCCTGGTTCGCGGCCAGCGGCGCGCTCTCCTTGGCGAACTCCTCGGTGGTCCCGAACGCCGCGCGTCCGCGCGGGGTGGTCCAGAGGAACATCTCCAGGACGACGATGTAGACGTGGATCAGGGCGACCAGCCCGACCAGGATGTCGGCGGCGATCTTCACGCGGTGTGCTCTTTCTCGTCGGCCAGGAGCAGGCGCTCCCCGGTGTCGAAACAGGTGTGGGTGCCGGTGTGGCAGGCGGGGCCGGTCTGGTCGACGCGCAGCAGGACGGTGTCGCCGTCGCAGTCGATGCGGACCTCGCGGACGTGCTGGTAGTGCCCGGACGTCTCGCCCTTGACCCACAGCTTCTGCCGGCTGCGGGAGAAGTACGTGCCCCGGCGGGTGGACAGGGTCGCCGCGAGGGCGTCGTCGTTCATCCAGGCCATCATCAGCACGTCCGAGGTGGCGTGTTCGACGACGACCGCGGCGATCAGGCCGTCGGCGTTGCGCTTGAGGCGCGCCGAGACGCCCGCGTCGAGGTTCATGCTCCGGCTCCCAGCAGGTGCCGCTTGAGCGGCATGGAGTTCAACAGGACGAACGCGTAGCCGTAGCCGAAGAAGGACAGGCCGGAGAACACCTTGTTGAACCACAGTTCGGCGCCCAGCAGCAGGAACGCGTGCAGCAGGGCGAACACCACGGTGACGACCAGGCCGCCGATCCGGGCGCTGCCCATCTTCACCGCCAGCCCGGTGGTCACGACACCGCCGAGGATCAGGGCGAGCGCGGGCGTCCGGTAGATGGCCAGGCTCGAGCCCGCGCTCAGCACGGGGATCAGGTCGAGCAGGGCCCACGCCACCGGCAGGCCGATCAGCAGGGCGGCGACGACCTTGACCTCGACGGGTGCGCGCCAGGACTTCATCGGACCTCCACCCCGCCGTCGCGCAGCGCGGTCTTGACCTCGCCGATCTTCAACTGTCCGAAGTGGAACACGCTGGCGGCGAGCACCGCGTCCGCACCGGAACGCACCGCGGGCAGGAAGTGCTCCAGGGCCCCCGCTCCCCCGCTGGCGATCACCGGCACCCGCACGGCCTTGCGGACCAGGTCGATCAGCTCGAGGTCGAAGCCGTTCTTGGTGCCGTCGGCGTCCATCGAGTTCAGCAGGATCTCGCCGACGCCGAGCTCCTCACCGCGCGCGGCCCACTCGACGGCGTCGACGCCGGTGCCGCGGCGCCCGCCGTGGGTGGTGACCTCGAAGCCGGACGGCGTCGCTTCGCCGCCTTCGGGCACGCGGCGCGCGTCGACCGACAGCACGATGCACTGGGCGCCGAACCGGCGCGAGGCCTCGTGGAGGAACTCCGGCCGGGCGATCGCGGCGGTGTTGATGCTCACCTTGTCCGCGCCGGTGCGCAGCAGCCGGTTGACGTCGTCGTTGCTGCGGACGCCGCCGCCGACGGTCAGCGGGATGAACACCTGCTCGGCGGTCCGGCGGACGACGTCGTAGGTGGTCTCGCGGTCGCCCGAGGACGCCGTGACGTCGAGGAACGTCAGTTCGTCGGCGCCCTCGGCGTCATAACGCCGGGCCAGCTCGACGGGATCGCCGGCGTCGCGGAGGCCGGCGAAGTTGACGCCCTTCACGACCCGGCCCGCGTCGACGTCGAGACAGGGGATCACCCGCACCGCGACAGACATGACCGCAAGCGTAGTCAAGGGCGTTCTAAGCTCGGGCAATGGCACAGGCGGGGCGGCGGCCGGGGCGGACGGAGACGCGGGAGAAGATCCTCGACGCGGCCCGGCACCGGTTCGCGGAGCTGGGGTACGACGGCGCGACGGTCCGCGGGATCGCCGCCGACGCCGGGGTGAACGCGGCACTGCTGCACCACTTCTTCGGCAGCAAGCAGCAGCTTTTCGCGGCGTCGATGAACCTGCCGGTGAACCCGGCTTCACTGGTCCCGGCGATCCTCACGGGTCCGCGCTCGGGCGTGGGCGAACGGCTGGTGCGCGCCTTCCTGGCGCTCTGGGCCGCGCCGGAGGGGCGGACGCCGTTCCTCGCGATGCTGCGCGCCGCGGCGACGAACGAGCAGGTCGCGCTCATGATGCGCCAGTTCATCGAGCGCACGGTGCTGGCCGAGGTCGCCAAGGCGCTCGACGTGCCGCCGGTGCGCGTCACCGGGATCGCCGCGCAGATGATCGGCGTCGCACTGCTGCGCTACGTGATCAAACTCCCCCCGCTGGCCGACGCGGACGACGAGGAGCTGGTCGCCCTGCTCGCCCCGGTCGCGCAGTACTACCTCGACCCGGCACCCGGCGGTCAGGGCCCGGCCACCCGATCCGGCTAGCTCGCCTCGGGTGCGCGGACTGCTCCCGGCGGCCGACCGTGAGGGTTCCGCCCCTCCTGGACACCCACGACCGCCGTCGTCACCAGACGAAGATCCGCGGCATGCTCACCCGTGGTGGTGGCGCGATCCGGGGTACCCGGGCGATCTCCGGGGGCACCCGGAACGTGTCCGGCGGGGTGTAGCCGTGCAGGCCGTAGTCGCGCGTTCCGTAGCTGCCCAGGCCGTAGTCGTACGGGTACCGCAGGCTGTAGTACTCCGGCGGTGGCAGCCGCAGTGCCTCGATGTCCGGCAGGGTGAGCTTCAGCTTGCCTGACGGGTCGTACTCCGGCGGTGGCCGCCGCGCCTCGATCACCTCCGTGACCTTCCGGTCCAGCTGGACCGGGGCGTCCCGCAGCGCCGAGACGGTCGTGGCGAACGTGCGCGCCAGGTCCTCCGCGCGCGGCGTGGCGTGCGCGACCGGCTTGGCGATGTCCGTCTGCCGGACCAGGTCCGCGGCCTCGCGGTCGACCGCCGCGCCGAGGTCCTGCGGGGCGCGCAGCACCAGCTCGGCCAGGCGGTCGTACGCCCGGGCGAGCCGGTCTTGCAGGCCCCTGTCCGCCGCCTCGACGAACGCCTGCACCAGCGGGTCCAGGAACGGGACGGCGTCCGTCACCGGTTTCGTGAGCGCCGCGATCCGTTCGGTGGCCACCTTTTCGACCTGCAGCGTCACCTTCTTCCGGCTGTCGGCGACCAGGTCGATGCCCGGCTCGGCCGGCCGCGCGTCGACGACCGCCCGCGCGGCTTCGACCTGCTCCGGCGTCACCTCGCCGGGCGTCGCCCGGCCGGTGGCCTCGACCCGCAGCTCCGGCCCGATCCCCGCGGCCTTCTCCTCGCTCACGGTCTCCGCGCGGACGGCGTCGTCGACCGCGGGCAGGCTCACGTCGTACGGCTTGGCGCTCGCGGCGCTGCTCCGCGCGGTGTCGAGCAGGTTCGGCAGCTGCGTGGCCCGCGCGGCGAGCGCGTCCCGGTAGGACTGCGGGAACGCCGCCTGGACCTTGTCGTAGAGCTTGCCGGCGACGCGTTCGGTCAGGCCCGCCTCGAGCTTCTTCGTCACCTCGGCGTAGCCCTGCTGCGCCACCTTGAACTTCACCTGCAGGTCCGTGGCCGGCACGCCCACCTGCATGCCGAACAGCGTCAGCGCGGCGAGCGTGGCCAGGCCGGCGGCCGCCGGGCCGCTGTACTTCGTGTAGAAGTCCGCGGCCCGCCCCAGCCCGGCTGCGGTCCGCCCGCGCCACGGCCCGGCGTCCCGGCGGGCGAGCAGCAGGCAGGTCAGCAGGTAGACGCCGATCAGCACGGCGAACACCGAGAACTCGCTCAGTTTCAGGTGGTCCGAGAAGAACCGCGACACCGTCTCGAAGAACCGCTGCAGTGAGATCAGCCAGCCGACGCCCGACGTGTCGCCGAACCACCGCAGGTACGCCGACAGCAGGAAGTACGCCGTCGCCGCCACGCCGATGGGCACGAGGTAGAGCACCCCGAACGAAGCCAGGTGGTACCGGAACCCCGGGCCCTCCCGCACCTGCTCGGCCGTGAACCGCCGCGTGTAGCCGCGGCCGAACCGCACCAGCCCCCAGATCACGCCCACGACCAGCGCGAACGGGCCGGCCACGAACGCCGCCACGAGCACCGCCGAGACGGCCAGAGCCGCCCGCTGCTTCCCCGCCGTCATCTCCCCCTCCGATCTGTCCGGTTCAGGAAAGCACGGCCCACCGACAGGTTTTCCGAGGCGATCCCCGGCACCGCCGACGGCTGGGAACGCAGCGGAGCCGACACTCACCCGGACTCGTGAACGACCGCGACGCAGCCAGACCGAACCGCCCGTCATCTACCGCTCGGTGACGGACAAGGCTCGCGAACTGGGCCGAACCGGTGAACTCCGTCACGAAAGAAACTTCCCGGCCGCGTGCATCAACTCGGCCGTCCCGGACGTCCATGAAGGTGACAGGCGGGCGAAGGGACGTACGTGGGCTTCGAAGAGTTCGTGGCGGAGCGGCTGGACGGGCTGCTCCGCTACGCGACCGTCCTGACGAACGACCCGCACCTCGCGCAGGACATCGTCCAGGACGTCCTGCTGCGCGCGCAGCAGCGCTGGGACGGCATCGACGCCCCGCCGACGTACGTCCGCAAGATGGTCACCAACGAGTACCTGTCGTGGCGCCGCCGGGCCGTGCGGCGGATGGTGCCGAGCAGCCACGAGGTCCTCGACGCGCTGTCCCCGCCCGGAGCCGACCCCGCCACCGCCTACGACGAGCGGGACGCGATGCTCGCCCTGCTCGCCACGCTCCCCCGCAAGCAGCGCGCCGCGGTCGTGCTGCGCTACTACGAGGACTACTCGGACGCCGAGATCGCCGCCGTCCTGCGGTGCGGCACCTCCACCGTGCGCAGCCAGATCTCCCGTGCCCTGACCACCCTCCGGGAAGCACCCCACCCCGCGCCCCTGACCACCGGAGCCCCCGAATGACCCGCAGCGACCACGAGACCGAGACGCTGATCCGGGAGAGCCTCGACCGCCTCGCCGCCCGCGCGCCGGACGGCCACGCGGTCCGGGACGCGCTCGCGGACGCCCGGCGCCGTCGCCCGGTCGCGCGGCTGACGCTGGTGGCCGCCGCCGTGGTGCTGCTGGTGGCCGGGGTCTTCGTCGGCACGCAGGTGCTCACGAGGACGCCGGACCTCGAGCCGGCGGCGGGCCGCCCGGTGCTCGGCTACACCCCCGGCTGGCTGCCCGACGGCTTCACCGAGCAGCACCGCGAGGGCGGCCCGGGCCTTGCTCCGCAGGTCCGCCGGTGGTTCGCCGGGCCGGCGGAGATCACGCTCTCGGCGTATTCGACGGCCGACCCCGAGTGGTCGGGGCCCGTGCCGAAGATCGCGTCGGCCCAGGACCAGACCATCGTGCACGGCCGGATCGCCATGATCACCGGCGACACCAGCACCGCCGCCCTGCTCACCTGGACCGCCGACGCCGGCCACGTGCTCACCGCCCGGGTCGGCGGGGTGCCGGACGCCCGCGCGGTCGCTCAGCGGATCGCCGAGTCGGTCGACGCGACCCCGGTCGGCGTCCGCGGCGAGCTGCGGTTCGGGCCGCTGCCGGCCGGGCTCACCGAACGCTCGGCCGCCGTCCGGGGCACCGGCCCGGACGACGCGAGCACCGAGCTGACGGCGGCCGACCCGGCCCGCCCGTCGGTCCCGGCCGTGACGGCCGCCGTCGGCGCCGGCTCGCCCGGGATCGGCGGCGCCGCGAGCATTTCCGTACGCGGCGGCCCCGGGTTCTACTCGGCGCCGAAGCCCGGCGAAGCCGCACTGGTCGCGGTCCGGCTGCCGTCCGGGCGCTGGCTGACGGTGACCGGACCGCAGCCGGAGGCCGTGCTGGTCGCCGTCGCGGACGGCGTCCAGCTCGACCCTTCGCCCGACTACCGCTGGCTCGGGCGGCCTACCAGCTGACCGTCGGGAACCAGATGATCCCGAGCCGGCCGAGCACGCGCACGTCCCAGTAGAGCAGCGTGAACGTGCCGCCGACGAGCAGCGCCGCGCCCGTCACGGCGGCGATGCGGCCCGGCTTCGCGGCCAGCCAGCGCTGCACGCGCCCGCCCGTCGCGTGCGTCAGGATCAGGAACAGCACGCCCATGATCACGATGTTGCCGAGCGACTGCAGGGCGAACGCGGCGGCGCCGTAGAAGACGTTGTGCTGCTCGGCGGCGCTGCGGAACATGATCCGGAACAGCGGGTAGGGCCGGCCGATGAGGAACCCGCCGATCAGCGCGCCCATCAGGACCAGCGGTGCGGCCGGGTGCCGCCGGGTCAGCGCGCCGATCGGGTTGCCGATCACGCCCACCGAAGCCAGGCCCAGCACCAGGAACACCAGGCCGACGACGCCGAAGGCGACCATCGACTGGATGCTGCGCGGCGTCAGCCCGGTGGCCGGCGCGGTGTCGAACTGCGGCATCCGGGTGCCGACGAGCGCGACGATCACGCCGTAGACGATCGACACGGTGAGCATGCCCGCCGCGATCCAGCCGAGCGGCTTGAGCGTCGTCGCGAACCGCCGTTTCCCGCCCGCCTCGCCGCCGACCAGCGGCGCGACCGCGCCGAACGCGGCGATGTTGCAGGCGGTGAACGAGCCGGCGAGCCCGGAGACGAACGCGAACAGCGTCCCGGCCAGCACACCGCCGATCGGGGTGGCCTTCGCGTCGTAGCCGAGCAGCGTGTTGGCGACGCTGTCGCCGATGACGGAGTCGACGAACGGTGCCGACCAGAGCGCCGTCAACGCGAACCCGGCGAGGACCGCGATGACCACGACCCGCGCCCGGTGCTCGGGATACGGGCCCGAGCCGAAGAAACCCGCTTGCGGATGAACCGGAACCTGCTGTGTGACCGCCATCTACACCCTCCAGTGTGCGGGAAAAACCCAGCCCACGAAGCGTTGCAAATATTCCATTGAAGCGCTTCCGCCGAACTGCGCCTCTGGGTTGGGCCGGAAGCGTGCTTGACGCCGTGACCTCGGCGAGCGCAGAATTAATCGCATGACTAATTCTGCCGTCGAGGTCACCGGCCTGCGGGTCCGCCGCGGCGGACGGCCGGTGGTGCGCGACGTGAGCTTCGCGGTCCCGCGCGGTGTGGTCACCGGGCTGCTCGGCCCGAGCGGCTGCGGCAAGACGACGCTGCTGCGCGCGATCGTCGGCGTGCAGCTCGTCGAGAGCGGCACCGTCACCGTGCTGGGCCTGCCCGCGGGCAGCCCGCCGCTGCGGCGCCGGATCGGCTACGCGACGCAGAACCCGGCGATCTACGCGGACCTGACCGTCCGCGAGGCGCTGCGTTACTTCGCCGCGGTGCTGCGCGCCCCGGTGTCCGATGTGGACCGGGTCATCGGCGAGGTCGGCCTGGGCGACCACGCCGGAAAGCTCGTCGGCTCCCTGTCGGGCGGGCAGCACAACCGCGCGAACCTCGCCGTCGCGCTGCTCGGCCGGCCCGAGCTGCTGGTGCTCGACGAGCCGACCGTCGGGCTCGACCCGGTGCTGCGCGACGAGCTGTGGGCGCTGTTCCGCCGGCTCGCCGAAGGCGGCGCCACGCTGCTGGTGTCCAGCCACGTCATGGACGAAGCGGCGCGCTGCGACCGGCTCCTGCTGATGCGCGAGGGCGTCCTGCTGGCCGACGACGCGCCGGCGGAGCTGCGACGGCGCACCGGCGCCGCCGACCTCGAGCAGGCGTTCCTGCGGCTCGTGCGGGTCGCGTCGTGAACCCCGCGCTGACGCTCGCCACCACGCGGCGCATCCTGACCCAGCTGCGGCACGACCCGCGCACCGTCGTGATGCTGGTCCTGGTGCCGACGCTGCTGATGATCCTGCTGCGGTTCGTGTTCAACTCGACGCTGGTGTTCAGCCACGTCGCGCCCGCGCTGCTCGGCGTCTTCCCGTTCCTGATCATGTTCCTGATCGCGTCGATCACGACGCTGCGCGAGCGGACGACGGCCACCCTGGAGCGGCTGATGACGCTCCCCCTCGGCCGGCTCGACCTGCTTTTCGGCTACGCGCTGGCGTTCGGCGTGCTCGCCGTCGTCCAGGTGGCGCTCGCGACGGCCGTCTCGCTGTCGTGGCTGGGCCTCGACCTGGCGGGCCCGGTCGCGCTGCTGCTGGTGATCGCCGTCCTCGACGCGCTGCTCGGGATGGCGCTCGGGCTGTTCGTCAGCGCGTTCGCGCGCACGGAGTTCCAGGCCATCCAGTTCATGCCGGTGTTCGTGCTGCCGCAGATCCTGCTGTGCGGCCTGATCGCGGCGCGCGAGGACATGAGCCGGCCGCTGCGGTGGCTGTCCGACGTGATGCCGCTGTCCTACGCGGTCGAGGCGCTGAACCGGGTCACGGCTTCGCCGACGGTGGACGCGGTGATCCTGCGGAACCTGGCGGTCGTCGCCGGCTGCGCGCTGCTGGCGCTGGTCCTCGGCGCGGCGACGCTGCGGCGCCGGACGCCCTGACTACCGTGGACGCATGGCATCCGAAACGGATCGGCTCGCGGCCGAGCGCTACGTCGTCCTGACCACGTTCCGCAAGGACGGCCGCGCCGTGCCGACCCCGATCTGGGTCGCCGGCGACGCGGGCGAGCTCGTCTTCAACTCGGTCCGGGACGTGGGCAAGGTCAAGCGGATCCGCAACAGCGGCCGCGTCGAGGTCCAGGCCTGCGACCTGCGCGGCAAGAAGACGCACGGCGCGGTGGCGAGCGGCCAGGCCCGGCTGCTGGACCTCGAGGAGACCAAGCGGGCCCAGCAGGTGATCGGGCGCAAGTACGGCGTCGTCGGGCGGGTGTCGATGTTCTTCTCGAAGCTGCGCGGCCCGGCCGACCGGACGGTCGGGATCGCCGTCAAGCTGAGCGAGTGAAGCCCCGGAACCCCCGCCGCAGGTAGTTCGGCAGGGCGTTCGGGTGATCGAGGGTCGAGGTGTGCAGCCAGACCCGGCGCGCGTCCGGCACCGTCCACGCGGCCGCGACGACGAGCGTGAGCGCGTACCCGCCGAGCCCCTTCCCGACGAACTCGGGCAGCAGCCCGAACGTCGTGATCTCGACGTCGTCGCCGGGCTGCGGCTCGAAGTCGGCGGCGCCGGCGATCTCCCCGCGGTACTCGACCAGGCGGTAGCGCCGGTGCGGCTCGGCGAGCCAGCGCGCCCAGTCGCCGTCGGTCCGGGACGCGCTCGGCCAGCGGTAGGGCGTCCCGATCCGGACGTGCAGCTCGCGGATGAGCGGCGAGGCCTCGACGGTCCGCAGGGTCACCCCGTCGACCGGCGGCGCCGGGGTGAGCTGGTCGGCCGCGGTCATCTCGAGCTGGGTGACGATCTCCTCCACCGCGGCAACCTAGTGGTTCGGCGTGGTCCTGTCAGCCGCTTTTCGGCGTCAACCGGCCGCACGCAGCGCCGCCGCCATGGCCGCCGAGTCGTGGTCCGGCCCGCAGCCTTCGACGATGACCAGGTCACCCGGGATGTGGTCGGCGCGCAGCCGCAGGATCGCCTGGTAGGCGGGCGAGTCGTACCACTCGCGAGCCACCGCGGCGCTCGGGAACTCGATCACCACGAGCGCGCCGGGCCACTCGCCTTCGAGCACCTGGACGTCGGCGCCGTGCACGACGAACCTGCCGCCGTACGGGTCGAGCGTGGCCTGGATGCGTTCGAGGTACCGGTAGACGTCCTCCGGCAGCACGGCGGGCGGACGCAGGTGCGCGATTCCGTAGGCGGTCATGGTGGTCCTTTCGTTGTCCTGAAAGGAATCCTGCCCGCCCGCGCGCACCGCGTCGATTACCCCGGGGGTAATCCTCAGACCTTCGCGACCGCCGCCAGCGCCTCGGGCAGCGTGAACGCCCCCGCGTACAGCGCCTTGCCGACGATCGAGCCCTCGACGCCGTCGGACTCCAGGCCGGCCAGCGCGACCAGGTCGTCCACACTGGACACGCCGCCGGACGCGATGACCGGGGCGTCGGTGCGGGCGACGACCTCGCGCAGCAGGTCCAGGTTCGGGCCCTTCAACGTGCCGTCCTTGCTCACGTCCGTCACGACGTAGCGGGACGCGCCGTCGCGGTCGAGGCGGTCCAGGACCTCCCACAGGTCGCCGCCGTCGGACGTCCAGCCGCGGGCCGAAAGCCGGTGGCCGGCCTCGGTGATGCGCACGTCGAGGCCGATCGCGACGCGGTCGCCGTACTCGCCGATCACACGCGCGGTCCACTCGGGATCCTCGAGCGCGGCGGTGCCGAGGTTGACGCGGCGGGCGCCGGTGGCCAGCGCGGCCTTCAGCGAGGCGTCGTCGCGGATGCCGCCGGAGAGCTCGACCCGCACGTCGAGCCGGCCGACGACCTCGGCGAGCAGCTCGCGGTTGCTGCCCTTGCCGAACGCGGCGTCGAGGTCGACCAGGTGGATCCACTCGGCACCGTCGCGCTGCCAGGCCAGCGCGGCCTCCAGCGGGCTGCCATAGGAGGTCTCGGTGCCGGCCTCGCCCTGGACGAGTCGCACGGCCTGGCCATCGGCCACATCAACGGCGGGAAGCAGCGTGAAAGTCACGCCGTAACTCTAGGGCGCAGACCCGGGTCACCCGGTCAGAGGGTCGCGAGCCAGTTGCGCAGCAGCTGCGCACCGGCGTCACCGGACTTCTCCGGGTGGAACTGGGTCGCCCAGAGCGGGCCGTTCTCCACCGCCGCGACGAAGTCCTCGCCGTGGTTGGCCCAGGTGACCTTCGGCTCGCGGCCGGGCAGGCCCGACTCCAGCTCCCACGTGCGGGCGGCGTAGGAGTGCACGAAGTAGAAGCGCTCCTCGGGGTCGAGGCCCGCGAACAGCTGCGAGTCCGCCGGTGCGCGCACGGTGTTCCAGCCCATGTGCGGCAGCACGTCGGCCTTCAGCCGGTCGACCGTGCCGGGCCACTCCCCCGTGCCCTCGGTCTCCTCGCCGTGTTCGACGCCGCGCTCGAAGAGGATCTGCATGCCGACGCAGATGCCCAGCACGGGACGGCCGCCGGCGAGGCGCTTGCCGATGATCCGCTGCCCCTTGACCGACAGCAGGCCGGCCATGCAGGCGGAGTAGGCGCCGACGCCGGGCACGACCAGGCCGTCGGCTTCGACGGCGGCGTGCGGGTCGGCGGTGACCTCGACTTCGGCCCCGGCGCGCGCCACAGCGCGTTCGGCGGAGCGGAGGTTGCCGGAACCGTAGTCGAGAATCACCACACGAGACACGCCACACAGCGTAGCCGGAGGACTCAGCGGCGCTCGAACGAATAGACGTCGGTCACCGTGTTGCACGGCGACGGCGGCACGACCTCGACCCGCAGGAACCCCGTCGGCGCGTCGTAGTCGACGCCTTCCGGGGTGAACGTGCCGGTGCAGGTGCTGACCAGCGGCACCTGGCCGAGCTCGCGCACCTTCGCCGTGACGTCGTGGCCGTTCAGCGGCCGGGCCAGGTCGACCTGCAGCAGCTGCAGGTTCGTCGGGTACAGGTCGTTGTTCGGGTCCGACGTCGCGCAGACCAGCCGCGTCGCGCTGACGAAGTCGCAGCCCTGGGCGCTGCGGATGGGGTGGTCGAGGTGGATGCGGGCGGCGATCGGCAGGTCACCGGCGACGCGCGGGGCGCGCGGGTTGAGGAACGGCGTCGGCGAGACGTAGAGCCGGTCGATCTCGCCGAGCGGGCCGGACACCAGCCACTGGCCGTCGGGAGTGGCCGCGACCTGGGCGTTCGCGTTGACGGCCGGCTCGTCGGCCTGCAGCGGGTGGACGAACTCCGTCGTCGTCCCGTCCGGCTTGGTGACCAGGTACATCTTCTTCGCCGGCGTCGGGGTGACGGTGTCCTGGTAGACGTCGAAGACGTAGCCGCGCAGGGAGTCGGGGTCGCCGACGTGGCCCCAGCCCTCGTCCTTGAGCGGCTGCGGGATGGTCGCGCCGTTGCGGTAGACGGTCTCGGGGGCCTGCCCGGGCAGGCGGAGCGTGGTGATGCCCTCGCCGCTCACGCGGTTCTCGGCGGTGGTGTGGCCGACCTGGTGCCACGGGTTGCCCTGGGCGGCGGCGATGCCGGTGCCGGTGCCGCCGAGCAGGGCCGTGGTGGTCAGGGCGAGCAGACTTGCCGTCCGCAGTGCGCGCATGTGCGCTCCTCAGAAGTCGAGACCACGGCGGCGGCAGCGCGATTCTGCCATGGGTGGGCGACGCGCCGGAAGAATCTTGAAGACAACCGTTTCGGCGTCCCGCTCGCTGGGTATGTAGTCACCCGATCGCGTGAGGGGCTCTTCGCGCGCGCCCGGACGCCAGGAGGCGGAGATGGCCGAGAACGATGTGCTGTCCCAGATGCTCGACGCCTGGCGCGACGACGTCGAGAGCGTCCCGTTCCCGCAGTTCAGCGAGCTGCTGATCCCCCGTCAGCAGATCCGGCCCCTGGCCGAGCGGCGCTGTACCGCGCGTCCTTCTGTCGCCCGCGTGACGAACGCCACGCAGGGGACAGACGCCTGACTGTGGTTTCCTGCGGGGACCGCACCGACGCGTCCCCTTGGAGCCCTCATGAGCCGCACTCCGGATCCGCACGACTTCCTGGACCTCGACGCCGGGCTCGCCGAGGAGGAACGCGCCATCCGCGACGCCGTCCGCGCGTACGCGAAGGACAACCTGCTGGACCGCGTCGCCGGCTGGTACGAGACGGGCGCGCTGCCCGCGTCGGAGCTGGCGAAGGAGTTCGGCTCGCTCGGCCTGCTGGGCATGCACCTGGAGGGGTACGGCTGCGCCGGCACCAGCGCCGTCGCCTACGGCATCGCGTGCCGTGAGCTGGAAGCCGTCGACTCGGGCCTGCGGAGCTTCGTGTCGGTGCAGGGCTCGCTGGCGATGTACGCGATCCACAAGTGGGGCAGCGAGGAGCAGCGGCAGGAGTGGCTGCCGCGGATGGCGACCGGCGACGCGCTGGGCTGCTTCGGCCTGACCGAGCCGGACGCGGGCAGCGACCCGGGCGCGATGCGCACGCGCGCGATGCGCGACGGGTCCGACTGGGTGCTGTCGGGCACGAAGATGTGGATCACCAACGGAACCGTCGCCGACGTCGCGGTCGTCTGGGCCCAGACCGACGACGGCATCCGCGGCTTCGTCGTCCCGACGTCGACGCCGGGCTTCACGGCGAACGAGGTCAAGCACAAGCTGTCGCTGCGGGCATCCCTGACGGCGGAGCTGGTCCTCGACGGCGTCCGGCTCCCCTCGTCGGCGATGTTCCCCGAGGTCAAGGGCCTGCGCGGGCCGCTGTCCTGCCTGAACGAGGCCCGCTACGGGATCTTGTTCGGCGTCGTCGGCGCGGCGCGCGCGTGCTACGAATCGGCGTTGGAGTACACGCTGTCGCGGGAGCAGTTCGGGAAGCCGCTGGCGGGTTTTCAGCTGACCCAGCGCAAGCTGGCCGACCTGCTCGTCGAGGTCAACCGCGCCGGCCTGGTGGCGATGCAGATCGGGCGGCTCAAGGACAGCGGGCAGCTGCACCACAACCACGTCAGCTTCGGCAAGATGGCCAACGTCCGGTCGGCGATCGAGGTGGCCCGCACGGCCCGGACGATGCTGGGCGCGAACGGGATTTCGCTGGAGTACCCGGTGATGCGGCACATGGCGAACCTCGAGACGGTGCTGACGTACGAGGGCACCGAGGAGATGCACGCGCTGTCCCTCGGCCAGGCGGTCACGGGGCTGGCGGCGTTCCGCTGATCCTTTTTTGTCGGTGGTGCCGGGTAGCTTTCGCCTCGTGACTTTCACCGAGTACGAAACGGTCCTGGAGCTGCGGCGCTACACGCTGCACCCAGGGCGTCGCGACGAGCTGATCGAGCTGTTCGAGCGCGAGTTCGTCGAGCCCCAGGAAGCCGCCGGCGCGCACCTGTTCGGCCTGTTCCGCGTGCCGTCTTCCCCGGACGAGTTCTGGTGGCTGCGCGGATTCCGGTCGATGGAGGCCCGGAAGGAGGCACTGGAGGCCTTCTACTTCGGCCCGGAGTGGAAGGCCCACCGGGAGGAAGCGAACGAGACGATGATCGACTCGGACAACGTCCTGCTGCTGCGCCCGGTCCAACGTGGCCTGACGTCACCACCATCGGGCTCGGAGCTGTACCTGTCCCTTGCGGCGCCGCCTACCGCTTTTGCCATTTTCGAGACGGAGCCATCCCCGAACACCTTCCCCCAGCTGCCGGTCCGCGAAGACGGCCCATTTTCGGTGTCGTTCAGCCGCTCTGCTTCGCCTTCGGGGGTGTTGCTGGAGCCGACGACGCGGTCACTGCTCCGGTGAGAGCAGCTCGGTGAGCCCTCGCGGGTAGAGGATCTTGCCGCCGTCACGGAAGTCGACGAACGGAACCCAGCGCGCGGTGGCGGGGTCGTCGAGGATCTCCATCTCGTCACGCTCGTAGAGGCTTGAGTCGGCGAACCCGGCGTCGAACATGAAGGCGATCTCGTGCCCTTGACGCCCTCGCCAGGTGTAGACGTTCTCGAGCACGCCGATCCGCTCACCGACGGTCACCTCCGCGGCAAGCTCTTCGACGAACTCGCGTTTCAGAGCGTCCCGGCTGGCCTCACCGAACTCGATCCCGCCTCCGAGCGGCCGGTAGAAAGTCTCACCTTTGAGGTCGTCCCGCCCTTCGAAGACGAGCAGCGCGTTTCCTCGCCAGATGACCCCGAGCGCAATCGGCCGAATCGTGGACCCCATGGCGGCCACGTTATTCCCTCCGGAGGACCCAGCCCAGCCACGCCACACCGGATACGGCGAACACGGCAGCCACCCCGTACGCCCATCCGGACCCGAACACCCCTGCCACCGCGATCGCGGCGATCACGGCCGGTGGCACGGCCCACGGCGAAACCGTCATCCCGCCTGCCTCACCTTGTCGACTGAGCCAGCATGCTGACCTAACATGGTCGGATCCTGGAGGGCGGGGTGAGGCGATGCGCGGACTTCGGCTCCTCCTCGCCATCGCACTGTTCGCCGCGTTCGGTTACGGCAAGGGCCCGCTTCCGCCACCAGGTGAGGCCGAAGACAAGACCAGCAGTGGCAAGTGTCCACGCTGCGGTGGCACCCTCCGGCGGCGTGAAGACAAATCCTACTGCCGCAAGTGTGCGAGGGTGATCTACAAGTCCTCGGGCGGAGATTGAGATGGCAGCACCCTCGTTGCCCGACGCCGCAGTGGGTCTCGGCTCTCGCATCGGCCGCTACTTCAGCGTCGTCAGTGTCCTGCCCGCCCTGTTTCTGGTCGTCTGGACCGCCGCGCTGGTCACCAGCAATGCCTGGCAAGGCCGGCCTGATCTGGGTTTGATGGCGCGCAGACTCGGCGGCCTGAATCTCGGTGGCGCCGCCTGGCTCATCCTGATCACGATACTCGTGGCGTTGTTCCTGCACCCGTTGCAGTTGGGGATGACCCGCCTGCTGGAAGGGTACTGGGGAAGCTCCCGGCTGGCCACGGTCCTGCTTCGCCTGCGCATCACTCGGTATCGCAGGCGGCTGGAACGACTCGAGGATCGCAGTGATGCGCTCGAGGAACGACGCGATCAGGAGCTCGACCGGTTACGAATCGCAGCCTACGAAGCCGCTTTGGCCGAAGGTGAGGACGACGAACCGGATCCAGCCAAACTGACCGGAAGCAAGCTCGACGACTCCCGTGAGGCTATGCTCGAGACCGCGGAAGCCGAAGGACTGAGCGGTATCCACGCGGCGCGCGCAGCGATTCCGCGGGCCAGATCACGCTACCCGGTCGTATCACGGATGATGCCGACCCGACTCGGCAACGCCTTGCGCTCAGCCGAAGACAAGGTCGGGAAGCAGTACCGGCTCGAGGTCATCAAGACAGCACCCCACATCGCCCTGATCGCGCCGGAGAGTCACCTCAACTATGTCGACGACGCGCGACAGCAACTCGACACGTCGGCACGACTGTGCGTCGTCGCTTTGGTGGTCACCGCCGAAACGGTGGCTTTTCTCCTGACTGGCGGATGGTGGCTGCTTCTTGCCTTGGGGCCGTATTTCCTCGCCTACATCGCATATCGAGCGTCGGTGGCCGCGGCCGAGCAGTACATGGGAATCATCGGTACCGTACTCGACCTGAACAGGTTCAAGCTCTACGAGAGCCTGCACGTGAACCTTCCCAGAAACAGTTATGAAGAACGCAGCAGCAACCTTCGGCTGATGGAGTTGCTCAACGGCTCGACCGAGGTGAGCGTGTTGTACAAACACCCAGCCGCGGGCAACCCCGGCACCGGCGCCACTCCGTCTACTCCCCCAGGAACTCCCTGATCGACAGCCCCAGCGACCCCGCGTCCAGCCCGTGGGCCAGGTCGTGGTCCGCGATCTCCCCGTACGTCCGCACCTCCGCGTCCCGTCGCACCCCCAGCGACCGCAGCCGGTGCGGCACGTCCGACAGCGCCTCCGAAACCCAATGCGCCGACGTCCCCGCCAAGTACGGCTCCACCATCACGACGGAAGCCGAAGCAGCGAGCACCGCCGACCGCAAGCCCGCCGCGTCGAAAGGGCGGATCGTCGACGCGTACAGCACCGTCACGTCCAAGCCGGAAGTGGCCCGCAGCACCCGATCCAGCACCGGCCCGACCGCCACCACGACACCGCGAGAGCCCGATCGCAGCCGCGTGAACCCGACTCCCAGGTGCGGCGACGCGTTCTCCTGAGCCGAAAGGCGCAAGTAGACGCGGCCGTCTCCCGGGATCGACTCCAGCAAGAGCCGGCGTGCCTCCGAAGGGTGGCCTGGGACGTGCACCGTCCAGCCCGGCAGAGCATCGATCAGCGCCACGTCCCCCGGCGCCTGGTGCGTGCGGCCCGCCGTCGGCATGTCGTACGACGCGCCGTACGACACCAGTACCCCGCCCAGCTCCTGGTGCGAGAAGTCCAGCTTGATCT
The DNA here is from genome assembly GCF_023023025.1 of Amycolatopsis sp. WQ 127309. Classification (NCBI taxonomy): domain Bacteria; kingdom Bacillati; phylum Actinomycetota; class Actinomycetes; order Pseudonocardiales; family Pseudonocardiaceae; genus Amycolatopsis; species Amycolatopsis sp. WQ 127309. Next base: position 5,144,001 of record NZ_CP095481.1, on the reverse strand, counting down.
GCTCGAACCCGCGCTCCACCAGGAACGACGAGAACGTGTGCACGATCGGCCGCAGCCCCGCCAGCGCCAGGCCCGCGCCCGTGCTGACCAGCAGCTGCTCGCGGATCCCGACGTTGATCACCCGGCCCGGGTGCCGTCGCGCGGCGCCGGCCAGCTGCGCCGCCGAGATGTCCGCCAGGACGATCGCGACGTCCGGGTCGGCGTCGAGGATCTGCTCGGTCGTCGTCAGGAACGTTTCGCGCATGGGTTCAGCCCTTCGGTTCGACGACGGCGACGACCGCGAGCGGCCGGCCCGGGTGCGGGGTGGCGAACGCGTCGTACAGCGCGTCGTGGTCGCGGCCGGGCACCGTGCGCGTCTCCCAGCCTTCGACGTCGAACCGGCGCGCGATGCCGCCCGGCCAGCCGCGCGTCGACGACTGGTTGTCGATCACCACCGTCGTGAGGTTCTCGAGCGCGAAGCGCGCGGCGACGACGATCGCCTCGTGGTTCGAGCCCTCGTCCAGTTCGGCGTCGCCGATGAGCGTCACCACCTTGGGTGACAACAGGCCGCGGGCGCGCAGGCCCAGCGCCGTGCCGAGCGCGATCGGGAGGCCGTGGCCCAGCGAGCCGCTGGAGATCTCGACGCCCGGGATCCGCCGCCGGTCCGGGTGGCGGCCGAGGCGCGACACCGGGTCGGACCACGTCGGCAGCTCCGCCTCGTCCAGGAAGCCCTTCGCGGTCAGCACGGCGTAGTACGCCATCGGCCCGTGCCCCTTCGACAGCAGGAACCGGTCGCGGTCCGGCTCGCGGAAGTTCCCGTTCGTGATGTCGAGCACGCGGTCGTAGAGCACCCACAGGACGTCCACTGTGGACTCCGCGGCGGCTTGGTGCTTGTCGTCGCCCGTCATCAGCGAGATGAGTCGGGGCAGCTCGGCGTAACCCGGTTCGGTCGCAGTGGTCATGCTTCCGACGATGCAACCTCGACTAAACTCGAAGTCAAGGCTAGCCTGAGCCGGTGACGAGGCTCGCCGAACATCTCAGCATCGGGCAAGTGGCAGACCGCAGCGGGGTACCGCACACGGCGCTGCGGTTCTACGAGGAACGAGGGCTGATCAGCTCGGAGCGCTCGGCGGGCAACCAGCGCCGCTACGCGCGTTCGGTGCTGCGGCGGATCGCGTTCATCCGCGCGGCGCAACGGGTCGGCCTCTCCTTGGAAGACATCAGCGCGGCGCTGGCGACCCTGCCCGTCGACCACGCGCCGACGAAGGCCGACTGGGCCCGCCTTTCCCGCGACTGGCAGCACGAGCTCGACGCCCGGATCGACGCCCTGCAACGCCTTCGCGACCGCCTCACCGGCTGCGTCGGCTGCGGCTGCCTATCGCTGCGCAGCTGCGCGCTCTACAACAACGACGACGACCTCGCGCGCTTCGGGCCCGGCGCCAGCAAACTGCGTCCCGCGGTCGAGGGCGGCATCTAAAATCGCTTGCCCACGGCGGGATCCTGGGGAGGCAATGAACGACGAAGAAATGATCCGCATCTCGAAACGGCTGGCGCTGCACCTGCGCCACGACCCCGCCGCGATCGGCCTCACCCTCGGCCCCGGCGGCTGGGTGGCGGTCGACGCGCTCCTGCGCGCGCTGCGCGCCCACGGCTTCACGCTCACCCGCGAGCAGCTCGACGAAGTCGTCGAGACCAACAGCAAACGCCGGTACGCCTTCGACGACACCGGCACCATGATCCGCGCGAGCCAGGGCCACAGCGTGGACGTCGACCTCGGCCTGGCGGACACGCCGCCGCCGGCCGTCCTCTACCACGGCACGGTGGCGAAGTTCCTCGACGCGATCCTGCGCGACGGCCTGCGCCCGATGAACCGCCACGCCGTCCACCTGTCGGCGACGATCGACACGGCCCGGACGGTCGCCGCCCGCCGCGGCAAGCCGGTCATCCTCCGGGTGGACGCCGCCGCGATGGCGGCCGCGGGCCGCACCTTCCAGGTGAGCGCGAACAGCGTGTGGCTGACCGCCGTGGTGCCGCCGGAACACCTCCACCGCCTGGCCTGACACGGCCGACACGCGCACCTGAGCGGACGACACGTGTACCGGGATGGACGACTCGCGTACCCGGAGGGTCGGCTCGCGTACCCAGAGGGTCGGCTCACGTACCGGGACAGTCGGCTCGCGTGCCCAGAGGACTCGGCTCGCGTACCTGGAGGGTCGGCTCGCGGGATCAGAACCCGAACTCGCGTGATTGAGCGCGCATCTCGCGTGATTGAGCGCGGGACTCGCGTGATTGGGCGCGTATCTCGCATGGCTGAGCGCGGGACTCGCGTGATTGAGCGCGGGACTCGCGTGATTAGGCGCGTATCTCGCGTGACTGGAGGGGTATCTCGCGTGGTTGGGGGGTCGACTCGCGAGGCGGGGGGGGGCTCGCGGGTTAGAGGGTTGAGATCGGGAGGTGGGCTCGGCGGCGGGGGCGGCCCAGGAGGCGGCGGCCGACGTCGAGGAGTTCCGTGCGGAGTTCTTCGTCGTCCAGGCCGGCCAGGTCCGGGGAGCCACCGGCCATCGCGATGCCCGTCAGGGCCACCATCGCGTTGACGCGGGCCGCCGTGTCCGGGTCCGGGCCCGACAGGATGCCGAGCAGCGCCTGGCCGAAGCCCTCCATGCCGCCGTGGGCCGACTTCTCGATCGCGCGGATGAGGCCCGGGTCGCTCGAGAACAGCGCCACCAGCGTGCGGTGCCGGACCACCAGGTCGACGAACCCCTCCAGCAGCAGGTCCACCTGCGCACCGCGGCGCTTCTGCGCGGCCGCGCGCAGGACCAGCTCGTCCAGGTCGCGGATACCGGGCTCGGCGACGGCCTCGGTGAGCTCCGCCTTCGTCTTGAAGTGGTAGTAGACCGCGGCCTTCGTGATGCCGAGCGCGTCGGCGATCATCTGCAGCGACGTGCCTTCGACCCCGTGTTCGGTGAACAGCCGCAGCGCGGTGTGCAGCAGTCGGGTCCGGGTGTCCTCGGCCGGGCCGGCGGTCATTCTTCCTCCTCAGCGAGTCGTCGGAGCGTACGTCAAGCCCCTCTTCACGGGCAAACCCGCTTACTTGCCGATCGGCAAGCGAACTCCTTGCTGTTCGACAAGTCACATACTTGCCGATCGGCTTGGACGCCTCCTTGCCGATCGGCTAGCTTGGAAAGTAATCAGATGGAGTGAACCGACCCCGTTCGGGCGAAACGGAGCTGACTCGTGGCGACCTTCCTATACCGGCTGGGCCGGTTGTCGTTCCGGCGGCGCGCGCTGGTCGCGGCCGTCTGGGCGGCCGTACTCGTGGCCCTCGGACTGGGCGCGCTGACGCTGTCGGGCCAGCTGTCCAACTCGGTGACCATCCCCGGCACCGAGTCGCAGCGGGCGATCGACCAGCTCACCGAGAAGTTCCCGCAGGCCAACGCCGGGGGCGCCACCGCGCGCGTCGTGATCGAGGCCCCGGCCGGGACCACCGTGGCCGACGCCCGGGGCAAGGCCACCGTCGAGGCGCTCGTCGGGCAGCTGAAGACCGCGCCGAAGGTGTCGAGCGTCGTCGACCCGTTCCAGGCCCAGTCGATCTCGCCCGACAAGCGCGTCGCCCTCGCGCAGGTCAGCTACGGCGCGAAGGCCTACGAGCTCACCGACGAGGACCGCCAGGCGCTGCTGAACACCGCGAACGCCGCCCGCGCGGCCGGGTTCACCGTCGAGCTCGGCGGCGACGCGGTGCAGGGCATCCCCGAAACCGGCGCGACCGAAGGCCTGGGCGTCGCGGTCGCGGCCGTCGTGTTGATCATCACCTTCGGCTCGCTGATCGCCGCCGGGATCCCGCTGCTCACCGCGCTGATCGGCGTCGGCACCGGGATGGGCGGCATCTTCCTCGCCTCCGGCTTCCTCGAGCTGAACTCGAACACGCCGATCCTGGCGCTGATGATCGGGCTCGCCGTCGGCATCGACTACGCGTTGTTCATCGTGTCGCGCTACCGGCACGAGCTCAAGCTCGGCCGCAGTCCCGAGGAAGCCGCGGGCCGCGCGACCGGCACCGCCGGGTCCGCCGTCGTCTTCGCCGGTCTCACCGTGATCATCGCGCTGGCCGGGCTGACCGTCATCGGCATCCCGTTCCTCGGCCAGATGGGCGTGGCCGCCGCGGTCACCGTCGCGGTCGCCGTCGTCATCGCACTGACGCTGCTGCCCGCCATCCTCGGCTTCGCCGGGAAGCGGGTCGCCGGCGAGCGGATCCGCCTGCGCCGCAAGCCGGTCGAGACGACGCACGGCGAGCGCTGGGCGCGGTTCGTCGCCCGCCACCGCTGGCCGGTGCTGCTCGTCGCGCTGGCCGGGATGGCCGTCGTCGCGCTGCCCGCGCTCGGCATGCAGCTCGGCCTGCCCAACGACAGCACCGCCGCGCCGGAGTCCACGCAACACAAGGCGTACGAGATCGTCAGCCGCAGCTTCGGCGAAGGCGCGAACGGGCCGCTGCTGGTCGTCGTCGACGTCGGCTCGAGCACCAACCGCCAGGCCGCGCTCGGCCAGGCCGCGGCCGACATCCAGAAGCTGCCCGACGTCGCCGCCGTCACCCCGCCGAAGGTCAACCAGAACGGTGACACGGCGTTGCTCTCGGTGATCCCCAAGAGCGGGCCGAGCAGCACCCAGACCGAAGACCTCGTCGCGGCGATCCGCACCGAATCCGGGACGCTGCAGGAGGCGACCGGCGCGAAGCTGGCCGTCACCGGGCAGACGGCGGCGAACATCGACGTCTCGGAGAAGCTGTCCGACGCGATGCTGCCCTACCTCGCCCTGATCGTCGGGCTGGCGTTCATCCTGCTGATGCTGGTGTTCCGCTCGGTCGTGGTGCCGCTGAAGGCGACGATCGGCTTCCTCGGCTCGGTCGCCGCGACGTTCGGCGCCGTGGTCGCGGTGTTCCAGTGGGGCTGGCTGACGGACCTGCTCGGCGTCGAGTCGACCGGGCCGATCATGAGCATGCTGCCGATCCTGCTCATCGGTGTCCTCTTCGGACTCGCGATGGACTACCAGGTGTTCCTGGTGACGCGGATGCGCGAGGAGCACGTCCACGGCGCCGAACCCCAGGAGGCCATGGTCACCGGCTTCCGGCACGGCGCCCGCGTGGTCGTCGCGGCGGCGCTGATCATGATCAGCGTGTTCGCCGGGTTCATCCTGGCCGAGTCGACGCTGATCCAGTCGATCGGCTTCGCGCTGGCGTTCGGCGTGCTGGTGGACGCGTTCGTGGTCCGGATGACGCTGGTGCCGGCCGTGATGTCGCTGCTCGGCCGCGGTGCCTGGTGGCTGCCGAAGTGGCTCGACCGGATCCTGCCGGACGTCGACGTCGAGGGCGAGAAGCTCACGAAGCACCTGGACGACGCCCCCGGCGACGACCCGCGCGAACTGGTCGGCGCGAGCCGCTAGCCGCAAAGTCCGTGAAGGCCTCCTTACCGGCCATAAGAGCCGGTAAGGAGGCCTTCACGGCTTTACGGGGTCAGCTGGCGAACCAGAAGATGGCGCCGCCGATGGCCAGTACGGCCGCGATGCCCAGGACAACCGCCATGAACTTGGCCGTCTTCCAGGCCGAATAGACGCCGCCCACCAGGAAACCACCCAGGGCCAGCAGCAGGACGCCCACTACTTCCTTGCTCACGCTGGTTAGGGTGCCACATGCCGTTCGACGTGATCGTGCTGGGCAGTGCCAGCCCCTACCCGCGCCCCGGCGAGCCGTGCTCGGGGTACCTCGTGCGCAGCGCGGGCGCCACGCTCTGGCTGGACGCCGGGCCCGGCACCCTGGCCGCGCTGCAGGAGCACACCACCCTCACCGACATCGACGCGATCTGGATCTCGCACCTGCACGCGGACCACGTCGCCGACCTGCTGCCGGCGGTGTACGCGCTGCTGTTCGCCGACCTCCGCCCGGCGCGGCCGGTCCCGCTGTACGGCCCGCCGGGCATCGCGGCCCGGCTCGGCGCGTTCCTGACGAACACCGCGGCGGCGCCGATCGGCGAGGCGTTCGAGGTGCACGAACTGCACGACGGTCACTTCGCCGAGGCCGGCGGGCTGACACTGGCGACCACCGCGGTGGACCACGGCTTCCCGGCGTTCGGCGTCCGCGTGACCGACGGCGACCGGGTGCTGGCGTACTCCGGTGACACCGGCCCGTGCGCCGCGCTCACCGAACTGGCCAACGGCGCCGACCTGTTCCTCTGCGAGGCGGACGGGCCGGAGCCGTCGACGGTGCACCTGACGCCGGAGGACGCCGCCCGGGCCGCGCACGGCTCCGGGCGGCTCGCGCTGACCCACCTCGGGCCGTTCCTCGGCGCCGCCGACGCCGTCGAGCGCGCCTCGGCCGTCCACCCGGGACCGGTCGAGGTCGCGACCCCCGGCGCGGTGTTCGCGGTCTAGAGCACGCCCTTCGTGGAGGGGATGCCGCCCGCGCGGGGGTCCGGTTCCGTTGCCGCGCGCAGGGCACGGGCCACCGCCTTGTACTCCGCCTCCGCGATGTGGTGCGGGTCGCGGCCGTGGATGACGCGGACGTGCAGCGCTATCTGGGCGTGGAACGCCAGCGAGTCGAACACGTGGCGGGTCAGCACGAACGGGTAGTTGCCGCCGATCGTGAAGGTGGTGAACTGCTCCGGCTCGCCCACGTGCACGCAGTACGGCCGGCCCGAGACGTCGATCGTCGCGTGGGCCAGGGTTTCGTCCATCGGGATCCAGGCGTCGCCGAAGCGGCGGATGCCGCTCTTGTCGCCCAGGGCCTGGCGGATCGCCTGGCCGAGCACGATCGCCGTGTCCTCGACCGTGTGGTGCGCGTCGATGTGGACGTCGCCCGTCGCCTCGACCTTGAGGTCCAGCGAGCCGTGCACGCCGAACGCCGTCAGCATGTGGTCGTAGAACGGGACGCCGGTCGAGATCTCCACCTCGCCCGTGCCGTCGAGGTCCAGCTGCACGGAGATCGAGGACTCCTTGGTGGTCCGCTCGACCTTGCCGATGCGCGTCATCGTGATACTTCCTTACTCGCCTCGAGGAAGGCGTCGTTCTCCTCCGGGGTGCCGATGCTGACGCGCAGGTGCCCGGGGATGCCCGGGTCCCGGATCAGCACGCCTCTGTCCAAATAGGACTTCCAGGCCACCGAAGGCGCAGCGAACCGTCCGAAGAGGACGAAGTTCGAGTCGCTCGGCACCGGGTCGAATCCCAAGCCCGCCAACGCCTCCACGACGCGGTCGCGTTCCGCCGCCAGCTTGTGCACGGTGCCCAGCGTCGCGTCGGCGTGGCGCAGCGCAGCGCGTGCGGCCGCCTGGGTCAGCCGCGAGAGGTGGTACGGCAGGCGCACCAGCAGCAGCGCGTCGACGACCGCGGGGGCCGCCGCCAGGTAACCGAGGCGGCCGCCGGCGAAGGCGAACGCCTTGCTCATCGTGCGCGACACGATCAGCCGCGCCGGGTAGTCGGCCAGCAGTTCGACCGCGCTGGGCTGCGACGAGAACTCCGCGTACGCCTCGTCGACGACGACGATCCCGGTGGCCGCGTCCAGCACCACGCGCAGCTCGTCGAGCGGGATCGAGCCGCCGGTCGGGTTGTTCGGGCTGGTGACGAACACGATGTCCGGCCGCTTCTCAGCGATCACCGACGCCGCCGCGGCCGTGTCGAGCGTGAAGTCGGCGCGGCGCGGCGCCGGGAGCCACTCGGTGCGCGTGCCCGACGCGATGATCGGGTGCATCGAGTACGACGGCTCGAAGCCGAGCGCGCTGCGCCCGGGACCGCCGAAGGCCTGCAGGATCTGCTGCAGCACCTCGTTGGACCCGTTGGCGGCCCAGACGTTCTCCTCGGTGAGCACGACCCGCGTCGACACGCTCAGGTAGTCGGCCAGGTCGTGACGCAGCTCGAGGGCGTCGCGGTCCGGGTAGCGGTGCAGCTCGGCCGCCTCCGCGCGGACGGCCTCGGCGACGTCCGCGACCAGCTCGGGCGGCGGCGGGTACGGGTTCTCGTTGGTGTTGAGCCGGACCGGGACGTCCAGCTGCGGCGCGCCGTAGGGCGACTTGCCGCGCAGGTCGTCGCGCAGCGGCAGCTCGTCCAGCGTGATCTCTTCGCCGATGGTCATCGGGCCTCCCCCGCGAATCGGGCCGTGACGGCTTCGCCGTGCGCCGGCAGGTCCTCGGCGTTCGCCAGCGCGACGACGCGGCCGGCGACCTCGCGCAGGGCGTCCTCGGAGTAGTCCACGACGTGGATGCCCTTGAGGAAGCTCTGCACGGACAGGCCCGAGGAGTGGCGGGCGAACCCGCCGGTGGGCAGCACGTGGTTGGAGCCGGCGCAGTAGTCGCCGAGCGAGACCGGGGCGTACGCGCCGACGAAGATCGCGCCGGCGTTGCGGACGCGGGCGGCGACCTCGCGCGCGTTCGCCGTCTGGATCTCGAGGTGCTCGGCGGCGTAGGCGTCGACCACGGTCAGGCCGTCGTCCACAGTGGACACCAAGATGACACCGGACTGCTTGCCGCCCAACGCTTCGGTGACGCGCTCGGTGTGCTTGGTCGCCGAGACGCGCCCCACCAGCTCCTTGTCGACGGCGTCGGCCAGCTCCTCCGACGTCGTCACCAGGACGCTCGCGGCGAGCGGGTCGTGCTCGGCCTGGCTGATCAGGTCGGCGGCGACGTGCACCGGGTCGGCCGTTTCGTCGGCGAGGATGGCGATCTCGGTCGGGCCGGCTTCGGAGTCGATGCCGATCAGGCCGCGCAGCATCCGCTTCGCCGCGGTCAGGTAGATGTTGCCCGGGCCGGTGACGACGTCGACCGGGGTCAGCTCGGTGCCGTCGGTGTCCGTGCCGCCGTAGGCCAGCAGCGCGACGGCCTGCGCGCCACCGACCGCCCAGACCTCGTCGACGCCGAGCAGCTCGGCCGCGGCGAGGATGGTCGGGTGCGGCAGGCCGGCGAACCCGGCCTGCGGCGGTGAGCAGACGACCAGCGAGCCGACGCCGGCGATCTGCGCCGGGACGACGTTCATCACCACGGTCGACGGGTACACCGCGAGCCCACCCGGCGCGTACAGCCCGACGCGCTCGACCGGGACCCACTTCTCGGTGACCGTGCCGCCGTCGACGACCGTGGTCGTGACGTCGGTGCGGCGCTGCCCCTCGTGCACCTTGCGGGCGCGGGTGATCGACTCCTCCAGCGCGGCGCGCACGGCCGGGTCGAGCTGGGCGAGGGCCTGGGTGAGCCGCTCGCGCGGCACGCGCACGCTCACCGGCCGGACCTTGTCGAACTTCTCGGTGTACTCCAGGACGGCTTCGACACCGCGGTCGCGGACCGCCTCGACCACCGGCCGCACCTGATGCAGCGCCGCGTCCACGTCGTATTCGGCACGCGGGAGGGTGGCGCGCAGTTCGGCGGCGGTCGGGACCTGCCCACGCAGGTCGGTGCGGTTCAGCATGCCCACCAGGGTACGAGGTCACGATCCCGGCCCGTTCGGCGATACTCCCCGGTGACGGCGGATCCCAGCATGCAGGAGGCCACGGTGGCGCGAATCGCGTTGTGCCAGCTCAACTCGGGTGACGACCCGGAAGCGAACCTGAAGCTGGTTCGCTCGGGCGTCGAAGCGGCGGTCGCCGACGGCGCCCGGATCGTCGTGTTCCCGGAGGCGACGATGGCGCGCTTCGGCCGGCCCCTCGACACGGTCGCCGAGCCGCTGGACGGGCCGTGGGCGTCGGCGGTCGCGGCGGTGGCGGCCGAGCACGACGTGGTGGTCGTCGCCGGGATGTTCACCCCGGCGGACCGCCGGGTGCGCAACACGCTGCTGGTCACCGGCGGCGGGCACCACCGCGGCTACGACAAGATCCACCTCTACGACGCGTTCGGCTTCGCCGAGTCCGACACCGTGGCGCCGGGCGCTTCGTTGACGACGTTCGAGTTCGAAGGCGTCGTCTACGGCGTCGCGACGTGCTACGACGTCCGGTTCCCGGAGCTGTTCCGGTCGCTGGCCGACGACGGCGCCGACGTCGTGCTGCTGCCGGCGTCGTGGGGCGCGGGCGAGGGCAAGCGCGAGCAGTGGGAGGTCCTGGTACGGGCCCGCGCGCTGGACTCGGGCTGCTGGGTCCTGGCGTGCGGCCAGGCCGACCCGGCGGCGACGGGCGTCACGGTGAACCCGAAGGCGCCGACGGGCATCGGCCACTCCCTGGCGTCCGACGGCTTCGGCCGGGTGCACGCCGCGGCGGGCCCGGGCGCGGAGACGCTGGTGGTGGACGTCGACCCGGCGATTTCCGCGCGAGCCCGCACGGCGACCGGCGCCCTGGCCAACCGCCGGCTTTGAACCGCAAAGCGGAACTTTCGCTAGGAAAGATACGTCGGAGGCCCCTCCGGACGCATCTTTCCTGGCGAAAGTGACGGCTTAGCGGAGCAGGCCTTCGCGGATCGCCACCCGGACGAAGCCCGCGCGGCGGCGTTCGCCCGTCTTGTCGCGGATGCGGTCCAGGTAGGAGCGGACCGTGCGGACGCTGATGTTGAGGATCTCCGCGACGTCGACGTCCCGCTCGCCCGCCGCCACCAGGCGCAGCACCTGCTTCTCGCGCTCCGACAGCACTATCTTCGGCCCGGCGTGCCGCTCCTCGCTGTCCTGGATGATCATCCCGGCCAGCGTCGGCGACACGTAGGCGTTGTCGTCGGCGATCGTGCGGATGGCGCGCAGCAGCTCGTCGCCGTCGACGTCCTTCGACAGGAAGCCCTTCGCGCCCGCCTGCATCGCGCCCAGCACCTCGGGCTGCTCCGCGTGCGCGGACACCACCAGCACCTTGTGCCCCATGTGCCCCACCTCCAGGACCGCGGCCGCGTCCTGGACGCCACGCAGCTTGAGGTCGAGCACCACGACGCTGCCGGCCGGCTGTTCCTGCACGGCGAAGCGGGCCACCGAGTCGGCGACCGCGCCCAGCTCGATGTCCGGGGCCTCGGTGAGCACGCGGGTCAGCGCGTACCGGTAGAGCGGGTGGTCCTCGATCACGCCGACGCGGATGCGCCGCGGGGCCGGGGTCTGCTCGCCGGAGTCGCTCACTTGCGACCGCCGCGCCGCGGGCCGGACCCGCCGATGAGACCGCGCCGGATGGCTTCCTTGACCAGCCCCGGCCGCCGGCGTTCGCCCGTCTTGTCGCGGATCCGGTCGAGGTAGCCGCGCACCGTCCGGACGCCGATGCCGAGGATCAGGGCGATGTCGACGTCCCGCTCCCCCGCCGCGACCAGCCGCAGCACCTGTTCCTCACGCGGTGACAGCTCGACCTCCGCCGCGGTGACCGGGCGGTCGGCGTTGTCCTTGATGATCATCCCGGCGACCACCGCCGAGACGTACGCGCCGCCGTCGGCGACCGTCTTGATCGCGATCAGCAGCTCGTCGGCGTCGACGTCCTTCGACAGGAAACCGCGCGCGCCGGCCGCGATCGCGCCGAGCACGACGTCCGGTTCCGCCTGGGCGGACACGACGAGCACGTGGTGGCCCAGCTCGCAGACCTCCAGCACGGCCGCCGCGCCCGCGACACCCGGGAGGCCGAGGTCGAGCAGCACCACGCTGCCCGGCGGCTGCCGATGGACGTGGAAGCGCGCGACCGAGTCGACCACCGCGCCGAGCTCGACGAAGTCGGCCTCGGCCAGCACGCGCTCCACGGAAACGCGGTACAGCGGGTGGTCCTCGACGACCGCGACCCGGATCTTGCCCATCGCGGCCAGTGCGTCTTCGGTCGAGCGCTCTTCTGTCATGTGCACGACTTTCACCCCGTTCCACCCGACGGGGCCGGCCGGCCGGCGGTGACCGGATCCAGCGCGGGGCCCGTCGGCACCAATGCGAGCAAACTACCTGCGATCGACTGGCGGGCCACTCCTCCGTACCCCAGCGAGGCCAGCGCCTGTGTGTTCACCACCGGATACTTCAAGCCCGTGTCGGTCACCAAGTACGTCGTCGCCGAACCCGCTTCGACGACCACCGCACCTCCCGACGGCGGCACGAACACCTCGTCCGCCACCCGTGCTTCGGAGCGGGTCGCGACCTGGATGGCCCGGGATCCGGCGGGCAGCGGAAGTTCGGCCGAAACGAGCAACCGGTTCCCCTGACTGCACAGCGTCACCGAGTTCCCGGTGATCGGCGCCTTGCCGGGGATGCGGTCCGGGAAGGCGGCCGGGTCGGCGCCACCGGCGCGGGGCGCGGCGAGCTTCGGCGCCCCGGCGACGTCGGCGGCGCGCACCTGGACCGGCGCCGGCGTGCCGGCGTAGGCCGCCGCGTTGGCCTCGGTCGTCACCAGCAGGCTCGCCTCGGTCTGCCCGACCGGCTCGAGCCCGTCCGCGCGGACCAGGTAGTACGACGTCGCGGTGCCGGGCGCGGCCATCGCGTCGACCACGGAAAGCACTTCGCCGACGCGCGTGTCGCGGCCGCCCACGACAGGCCCGCGGCCGCCGGCGCCGTCGACCGGCAGCGCGGTGAGGTCCCGCCCGGAGGCGACGGTGTCGATCCAGCGGGCGGACACCGCGATCGTCGGGTAGCTGTCGAACTGCAGCGCGGTCGCGGCCTCGTCGCCGAGCTTGTAGCGGCGGCCGCCGGCGAGCAGGAACCTCTCGCCCTGCGGCAGCCGGACGATGACGCCCTGGTCACGCGGCAGTTCGACGCCGGACGCGGGCGCGGCGAGCAGGACGGCGGTGCGCGGCTCGGCCGACGCGGGCGCGTCCTGGGTGGTCCGGCTGCAGCTCGTCCAGGGCGCGGTGACCAGCGCCGGCGCCGCGGGCAGCGAGTCGGGGGCGCCGGCGATGCCGATCTGGGCGCCGCGCCCGGCCTTGCCGAGGTTCTCCGAGGACACCGAAACGGTCGCGTCGCCGTTGCCGCCGGCCAGCAGCCGGGCGGAGGCGTAGTTGAGGACCGGGTGCAGCACGCCGTCGGCGCCGAGGACGAACCGCGCGCCGGTGCCCTCTTCGACGATCACCTTGCCGCCGGCCAGCCAGTCCTTGCCGCCGGAGGGGTTCAGCAGGCCGATGATGCCGAAGACGGCGGTCACGAGCAGGGCGGCGACGAGGCCCAGGACGGTGCCGAGCACGAGGCGGCGGCTGGGCGAGACGGGGTGGTTGGCGTCGGCGGCGACGAGCGCGGAGACCAGCCTGCGGCGGAGGAACTGGTACGCCTGGATCTGGTCCCGCTGCGTCCACACGCTGCTGCGCCCCCGGTGTGTGCGTACCGACCCTCCGAGCGGTTGATGCTAAGCACCCGATCCGGGCACGGCGAGGGTAATTTTTACGCCCACGCCGTATCTGGGGAGGTACTAGCGTCCCGGACCGGGGAAAGGGGAACCTGTGTCCGTCGGAACCGCTGAATCCGCCGTCCGCCCGGCGCCGCCGCGACCCGCTCGCGCGCCGCTGCCCTGGCTGCTGCCGATCCGGCCGCTGCAGGCCGCGGTGTGGGAGGTCGCGGCCATCGCCGCGCTGCTCGCGTGGACCGTCGGCGGCCTCGCGCAGCCCGTCCGGATCGGCGTCAGCGCCGCCGCCGGGCTGGTGGTGCTGCTGACGTCGGTGCGGTTCGCCGGCCGGCACCCGGCCGGCTGGACGCTGACGTGGATCGCCTACCGCTTGCGACGGCACGACACCCGCCACGACAGCCCGGACCCTCTGATGCGCGTGGCCGGACCGGTGAAGGTGCGCCAGCACGTCGACCGCGCGGGCAACCGCTTCGGCGTCGCCGAGGTCGACGGCGGGTGGAGCGCGCTGGTGCGCCTCACGCCCGGGTCGGGCTCGCCCTCGTCCGCGGCGCTGGTGGACATCCTGCGCGCGGCCTACCGCCGCACCGACGTCCCGCTGGCGTCGGCGCAGCTGCTGACGTGGGCGGTCCCGCGCGGCGACCAGGTGCTGCGCGTGCGCTGGCTGGCCGTGCGCTACCGCCCGGACCTCGCGCCGATCGCGGCGCTGGCCCGCGGCGGCGGCGACCTCGGCGCGTTGCGCAGCACGGCGTCGGCGGCGCTGAGCCTGATGGGCGAGCTGGCCGAGGCCGGCTACCCGAGCACGGTGCTGGAGGCGGGCGAGCTGGGCCAGGAGCTGCGGGTGGCGCTGGGCGTCCAGGGGCCGTCCGCCGCGCAGGCCGACCACTGGCGAGCGTGGACGTGGGGCGAAGCGAGCCAGATGTGCTTCATGCCGCGTTCGGTGCGGACGCTGGACGTCTCGGTCCCGGAGGCGGCCTTCACGGCGACGTCGTACACGCTGCGCCGCACGGCGGCGGGCAAGGAACACGAGGAGCTGACGATCCGGGTGGGCGGCCGTCCCGGCAAGCCGGTGCCGTCGCCGGGCCACTCGGCCGTCCCGCTGCACGGCCGGCACGGCGCCGGAGTCCGCCGGACGCTCCCGCTGGCGCTGGACTCCTGAAAAGCCGTGAATGCCACATTGAGGGACACTTAGTCCCTCAATGTGGCATTCACGGCTTTGGGCCAGGGTCAGCCGCGGACGGCTTCGTAGACTCCGGCGATCATGCCGACGAACGGGACCAGCGAGAGCAGCACCAGGAACTCCGAGACGTCCAGCAGCCGGGACCAGTACGGCGAACGCAGGCCGCGCGCTACTCGCGTGGCGTAGGCCAGGCAGATCGCCGCGGCGAGGACCACCGCGCAGCCCGTCGCGAAGATCGCCGTGCGGTTGCCCGAAGCGACCAGCCAGCCGCCCGCGACGACCAGGCTCGTGATGCCGAAACCCACCAGCACCAGGCGTTGCGTCTTCCCCGCGTACGACCGCGACCGCAGGATCCACGCCAGGCCCAGCACCGCCGCCAGCCCGGCGTCCCACGGGCCGCCGGTCGCCAGCACCACCGTCGAGAACAGGACCACCAGGCCCAGCGCCACCAGCAGGCCCGTCAAGACGGCTTGGGCGCGAGACGTCCGGCCGAACATTTCGTCGCCCAGTGACGGCTGTTCGTCGGCGCGGAAGGCCTCCATGTCCTCCGGCACCCGCGGCAGCGGGAGCCGCGCCAGGCGCAGCGCCAGCATCGGGGCCACCGCGGCCAGTGCCGTGGCGAGTACCGCGGCCACCGCCGCGGCCGCCACCGGAGTGGTGCCGGCCAGCAACACGACCCCGGTCGTCACCGCGCCGAAGCCGGCCGCGACCGTGATCGCGACGAACCACGGCAGCCGGTCGGCGACCGAGACCGCCGCGAGGACGCCGTAGATCGTCACGGCGGCGAAGCCCGCGGCCAGCGGGCCGGCCGACAGCGAGAACAGCGGGTGCGGCGGCAGCACGGACATCCCGGCCAGCAGCGCGACGCCGACCCCGGCGAGCGACCCGGCCGCGCCGGCCTCGGCGTCGCCGTACGCACGGCTCAGCGCGCCGCCGCCCAGGAGCAGCACCAGCGCCAGCAGCCCGGTCCCGATCGGGGCCAGCACGCTGCCGGACGCCGCGGCCTGCACCAGCAGCCCGCCCGCGAGCAGCAGCACGACCGCGGCCACCAGCCCGGACCGCCGCGCGACCGACGGGCCCCAGCCGCCGTTCGAGTCGGCGACGCTGGCGATCGAATCGATGACGTCGTCGAACAGCAGCGGACCCCGCGGGCGTTCCCGCGGGGTCAGGTGGAGGACTTCGCCGTCACGGATCTGGGCCGCGGCGACGCTCAGGCCGAGTGCGAGTGGCGCCCCGCCCAGCCGGGAGAGCACCCAGCCGGGATGGTCGGCCGACGCCTGCCCGGCGGCGCCGGCCAGCCGCACCAGCTGCGGCACCAGTTCGGCGAACGTCGATTGCTGCGGCAGCGCGACGTCCACCCGGGCCCGCGGCGTGACCACGGTGACCCGGCGGGTTGTCCCCGTGATTGCGGCGGCGGTCATCAGATGTTCTTGGCGGCCGAGATGACCGGGGCGAACTTCGCGTTCGAAGCCTCGGCGAGCTTCGTGAGCCCGGCGTTCACCGCCTCCAGCACGATCTCCGAGAGGTTGCGGGCGTCGTACTCGCGGATCGCGCGGGGGTCGATGTCGATCGAGGTGAACCGGCCGTCGCCGCGGAGGGTGACGGTGACCTCGTTCTGCCGCGAGTGCGCCTTGACCTCCATCGCCTCGACCGTGCGCTGGATCCGCTGGACCTCTTCGGTCTGCTTGCGCACCTGCGCCAGCAGTTCGTCCATGTCCGGCACCGCGTACGGATCGGTCATCGCGTTTTCCCTTCGTGCTGGCGGACGTGGACGCTGCCCACGAACCGCTGGAAACCGGGTGAGAGCGCCCGCGCGGTCGCGGGCGCGGCCGTGCAGGCGAGCTCGAGCACCAGCCGCTGCTCCGGCGTGGCGCCGGGAACGGTCAGGTGCACCTGGGTCTGGATCAGCTCGGTGCCCTCGCCGGTGCGCAGGCGCAGCAGCTGCATGACACCGGGCGCGGCCGGGGCGCCGACGTCCCGGTGGCTGAGGACGTCGAGCCCGGCCGAGGTGAGGGAAAGCCGTTCGACGGCTTCGGCGGCGATGTCGTCGATCGACTTCGCGTCGGGCCGCTGCTGCACGCTCACCGTGATGTTCGGGACGAACTCGCCGGCCGGCGCGTCGTGCACGGCGACGAACACCGCGCCGGACTCTCCGGGGTCGACGGCCGTCCAGCCGTCGGGGATCACGAAGTCCAGGGGAAGGGTCACCACGCCCCCACCGACGAAACCGCGTCGTCCCAAGCGGAACCGACGGCGTTGGCGGCGTCGTGCGCCGCGGTGCCGACGTAGTCGACGGCCGCGCCGCCGTACTCGCTGATCGTGTGGCCGACCTTCGGCAGGTCGATGTCGATCTTCGCGCCGACGCCCGCGCCGAAGCCGAGCGCGGCGCCCGCCTTGAAGTTGACCTTGAGGTGGCCGGCGTCGTAGACGGCCTGGGCGTCGAGCTGCGCGCCGATGCCGTACTGCAGCGTGCCGTTCGCGCCGACGCCGATGCCGGCGACGTCCGCGGCGACCTCGCCCTCGACCTTGCCGCCGACGAAGACGTTCGCGTGCGCGCCGACGCCGTGCGCGCCGAGCGTGCCGGACGCGCTCGCCTCGCCGCCCGCGAACACCGTGCCCTTGGCGTGCGCCGACGAGACACCCCAGTCGCCCTTGAGCTCGGCCTCTTCCTTCACCGCGGCCAGCTCGGTGTGCCCGGACGCGCCGACGTCCCAGCCCTTCGACGTGATCTTCCCGTCGTACTCCGGGGTGAGCCCGTCCTGGTCCTGCTTGAACTTGTAGTAGGTGATCTCGGTGTTGTTGCCCAGCTTGTCCTTGAGGCCCTCGGGCTTCGGCTGCCCGAACGGCGTGTCCGCCTTCTTCGGCGCGCGCGTGCCTTCGAGGCCGTCCCAGGTGAGCTTCTTCCAGCCCGAGTTCTTGAACCACGACGGCGCGTCCCGCGGCCGCTTGCGCCCGTCGAGCGGGCTGCCGTTGAGCCAGCCCAGCGGGCCCGCGGTCTTCTTGCCCAGCTTGTACTCCAGCCGCTGGGTGCCCTCGGGAGGGAACAGCTCGGCGAGCGCGTCGGAGAACTCGTCGACGACCTGGCGCGCCGCTTGGACGCTCTGCTCGCCGAGCTGCCGGGCAGCCTGGATGAACGCGCCGACCGAGGCCGAGTTCACCGCTCGGGCCTGCGCGGTCAGCTGCTGGGCGTACTGGTCGAACTGCGCGAGCACCGAGTCGACGGCGGCCTTCGCGGACTGCACGAGCTGCGACGCCGTCGAAAGCCGTTTCGCCTGGTCGTCGAGCTTCGTGGCGGCGTCGGTCAGCTCCCCGCCCAGTTTCTGCGCCGCGGTGGCGAACGCGGTGTAGGCGTCGCCGTCCCAGTCCGCGTGCAGCGTCTTCGCGGACTCGTCGATCTCCTTGGCCTTGCCCGAAACCGTCGAGGCCTGGGTGGCGACCCGCTGCGACGCCGCGCTCAGCGCACCCGGGTCACCCGTGACGCGCCGCCGGCACTCGAGCAGGACCTGCCGGTACCCGGACAGCACGGAGCTGACCACACCCGACGCGTCGACGACCCCCGAGCCCGTCATCGGCTAGTTCCCCGCCGCGTCGTAGCCGACGTGCTGGCTGAAGTGCTTGCCGTCGTAGTCGAGGTTGATGTCGACGTCGAAGTCGCGCCCGCCCGGAGCCTCCACAGTGGACTCACCGGTGGTGAGGTTGGTGTGGATGACGACCTCGTTCGCCCCGCCGGCCGCGCCCGCGCCGCCGGTGACCGGGGCGGGCTGGGTGACGGGCTGGGTGACCGGCGCCGGCTGGGTCGGCACGGTGGCGCCGTTCTGGGCCGGGTCCACGGCGATCCAGCTGTTCGACGGGTCGAGCGGGGTGCCGTTGGCCGTCACCGGCGTCGTCGCTCCGGTCGCTCCGGTGCTGGAACCGCCGCCGGTGGCGAGTGCGGGCGGGGTGTAGTCGGTGAACGAAGGCTGCTGCGGGATCCCCCCGCCGCTCCCGCCCGCCACCGCCTGCTGCCCGGCCGGGCTCGCCACCGACGACGGGGCCTGCGGGGCCGTGACCGGGGTGGTCCCGGCCGACGGCGTCGTCGCTCCCGCGGTTCCGGTGTCGTGGTGGAACAGCTTCTCGATCTCCCCGATGACCGTCGCCAGCTGGGTGATCTGCTGGGCGAGGTCGGTCGCGCCGAGCGCCTTGAGCAGCGCGCCGATCGACGTGATGAAGGCCCGCAGCGACGCGCTCGTGCCGGTCGACAAAGCGACCGCCGCGCCGTAGGTCCACGGGTTCGACATCAGCGAGGCGACCGTCGGGTTCACCGCGGCGACGACCGCGCGGTAGGCCTCCTGCGCGGTCTTGATCAGCGTGCCGGAGATGCCGAGCAGCTCGGCACCCTTCTGGACCACGCCGATGATCTTGGTGAGCTGGTCGAGGGAGTCGGTGATCTTCTTCAGCGCCGACTCGCTCGCCGCGCCGGACCAGATCTTGCCGAGCTGGTCGGCGGCCTTGGACAGCTCGGTGTACATGCTCAGGAACTGCTCGGCCTTCTTGACCAGGTCGAGCACGTGCTGGGCGATCTGCTCCGGCTGGCCGGTGACGATCTGCGGCAGGATGGTGATCGGCCCGCCCGAGGACGCGGTCGCGTCCATCGCGCTGGAGTTCGGGAAAGTCAGCATCGGACGACCTCACAAAGTCTCATCGGGCGGGAAACACAGCTCAGACGACGGAAGCGGGCCGGTACACACTGACTTTCGCCAGTCCGCTGATGCGGGCGTCGAGGAGCCCGTGGTTGTACAGGCGGCCGCCGTCGCCGGCGACGCCGATGACCGGCTGGCGGTCGGAGAACAGCAGCGGTTCGACCACCACGACGTCCCCGCTGTGCACGCCGCCGGGGACGTCGGAGAACGTGCGGGCGGTCCCCGCGTAGACCTCGATCAGCCCCATCCGCGCCTGGTTGTCGGCGTCGCCGGCGAGCCAGTCGTTGAAGTCGGCGACCCCGTGGAAGCGGGTGTCGGTGATCGGGTGGTCGCCGAGCTTGCCGAGGTCCGCGTCGCCGAGGTAGCGCAGGACGTTGCCGACCGACGACGGCTCGCCGTGGGCGCCCGCGCTGTCGTTGATCGCCAGGGTGGCGAGCTCGGAAGCGTGCGAGTTCCCCCAGATCGACGCGGGCGGCGTGGCCCCGCCGGACGCGGTGCCGCCGCCGTAGCCGGTGGCGACGTCCTGGTCCGCCGCCTGGTAGGCGTCGGCGCTGGCCTTGACGAGCCCGTTGATCTGCTGCAACAGCTGCAGGAGCGTGCGGACCGCGGTGATCTGGCCGGAGTGCAGGGCGGCGTTGGCGGCGGCGACCGCGCTGCCGAACGTCGCGAACGACGTCGGCTGCACGACCAGGCGTTCCAGATCGGCCACGGCGTTGATGCCGTGGGCGATGATGCCCCCGACGTTGCCCACGGCGGAGCGCATCGCCTCGGGCTCCGCCCGGTACTCGCCGGCCATGGCTCTCCTTCCGCGGATGGCTGCTCGGCAGAGCGTAAGTTCGTCCCCGGAAGCGGGCGGACGGCAAAAGTACCCACCGCGATGCCGTGGGAAGTGGCCAAAATACCGGGCAGAGCCGTCCCGATCTGGAGTTTTCGCCGCATGAACGAGCCTGCGAGTGAATCATTGAACACAGCGCCCTCGCGAATGCGAGCGCCGAGCGTCAGCGAGGCGGCGCTGTGAGCCTTTCGCCCGAGCGCCCGACCGAGATCGTGCTGCAGTCGCCGCCGATGCTTCCGAAGAGCTCGTCCGGCGGGATGATGCAGCTGATGATGTTCCTGCCGATGATGCTCGGCATGGGCGCGATGTCGTTCGTCTACATCGGACGCGACGGCGGGGTGATGACCTACATCTTCGGCGCGTTGTTCATCTGCGCCATGGGCGGCATGGTCGTGATGTCGCTGGGCCGCGGCGGGATGGCGAAGAAAGCGCAGATCAACGACGAGCGCCGCGACTACCAGCGTTATCTCACCGGCCTGCGCGGCCAGGTCCGCGACATCGCCGACGGCCAGCGCGCCGCGATGGTCGCCGTCCAGCCGGACCCGGCCGACCTGTGGGCCTACGTCGAGACCGGCCAGCTGTGGGACCGGCGCCGCACGGACGGGCAGTTCGCGCAGGTCCGCGCGGGCACCGGGCCGCAGCGGCTGGCGACGCCGTTGAAGGCGCCGCAGACCGTGCCGCTGGAGGACCTGGACCCGGTGTCCTCGACCAGCCTCAAGCACTTCATCCGCACCTACTCGACGGTCGACGGCCTGCCGGTGGCGCTGTCGCTGCGGTCGTTCGCCGCGGTGAGCCTGGCCGGGCGCCGGCCGGACGTGCTCGGCCTGGCGCGGGCGCTGCTGTGCCAGCTCGCCACCTTCCACTCCCCCTCCGACCTGCGGCTCGCGCTGTGCGTGTCGCCGGATCGCCGGCACGACTGGGAGTGGCTGAAGTGGCTGCCGCACGCGACGGCCGCGACGGCGTCCGACGCCGTCGGCTCGCGGCGGCTGGCCGCCGACACCGCGGCCGCGCTGGCCGAGCTGCTCGGCCCGGACCTGGGCGAGCGCCCGGTGTTCAGCCGCCGCGCGGCGAGCGAGCTCGACCTGCCGCACCTGGTGGTCGTCGTCGACGGCGGCAACGCCCACGGCGAGCCCCGGCTGATCGGCGTGGACGGCCGGCTCGGCGTCACGGTGATCGAGGTCGGCGCGGAGCACCCGCGGACGTACTCGACCGAGAAGCTGCTGAGCCTGCACACCACCCCGGACTCGCTCGGCATGGTCGTCGGCGACGCCACCGAGCAGCGGCTCGGCTTCCTCGGCCGCCCCGACGTGCTCGACCGCGGCGCCGCCGAAGCGCTGGCCCGGATGCTGACGCCGTTGCACACGCCCGCGGCCGTCGTCGGTGAGAAGCCGATGTCGGCGACGTTCGGGCTGTCCGGGCTGCTCGGCATCGGCGACCCGCGCGACACCGACACCGCCGTGACCTGGGCGCCGCGCGCGGCCCGGGACCGGCTGCGGATCCCGCTGGGCATCAACCCGGAGGGCCGGCCGGTGGAGCTGGACCTCAAGGAGTCGGCCGAGGGCGGGATGGGCCCGCACGGCCTGGTCATCGGCGCGACCGGGTCCGGCAAGAGCGAGCTGCTGCGGACGCTGGTGACGGCGCTGGCCGTGATGCACTCGTCGGAGACGCTGAACCTGGCGCTGATCGACTTCAAGGGTGGCGCGACGTTCGCCGGGATGACCGACCTGCCGCACACGTGCGCCGTCATCACGAACCTGTCCGACGACCTCGCGCTCGTCGACCGCATGGCCGACGCCCTCAACGGCGAGCTGCTGCGGCGGCAGGAGCTGCTGCACTCGGCCGGGAACTACGCGTCGGTGCGGGACTACGAGAAGGCCCGCGCGGACGGCGCGCCGCTCGACCCGCTGCCGTCGCTGCTGGTCATCATCGACGAGTTCAGCGAGCTGCTGTCCGCGCGGCCGGAGTTCATCGACCTGTTCGTCGCGATCGGCCGGCTCGGGCGCTCGCTCGGCATCCACCTGCTGCTGGCGTCGCAGCGGCTGGAGGAGGGCCGGCTGCGCGGGCTCGACTCGCACCTGTCCTACCGCGTCGGCCTGCGGACGTTCTCCGCGGCGGAAAGCCGCGCGGTGCTGGGGGTCGCCGACGCCTACCACCTGCCGCCGGTGCCGGGGTCGGCCTACCTGAAGGCCGACACCGACACGCTCATCCGGCTCAAGGCGGCCTACGTCTCGGGTGAGCTGCCGCCGCGCAGCACGGTCGTGCGCGAAGACGGCCAGGCGCTGGGCGTGCTGCCGTTCTCGCTGGCCCCGGTCGAGATCCCGGTGACGACCGAGATCTCGGAAGCCCCGGTCGCGCCGGACGGCACCGGTGAGACGATCATCCACGCGATGCTGTCGCGGCTGGAGGGCCGCGGGCCGTCGGCGCACCAGATCTGGCTGCCGCCGCTGGCCGAACCGCCGACGCTGGACCAGCTCCTGCCGCCGCTGGGCGAGGACGCCGCGCGCGGCCTGTGCCCGCTCGGCTGGGGCGGCAACGGGAAGCTGACGGTCCCGGTCGCGCTGGTGGACAAGCCGTTCGAGCAACGCCGCGACATGCTGTGGGCCGACTTCTCCGGCGCGGGCGGGCACGCGTTGATCGTCGGCGCCCCGCAGACCGGCAAGTCGACGCTGATGAAGGACATCGCGGGCATGCTCGCGCTGACCCACACCCCGGCCGAGGTGCAGCTGTTCGTGCTGGACATGGGCGGTGGCGCGCTCGCGCCGATCGCCGGGCTGCCGCACACCTCCGGCTACGCCACCCGCCGCGACGCCCAGCGCTGCCGCCGCGTCGTCGCCGAGCTGACGACGTTGCTCGAACAGCGCGAGGAGTTCTTCGCCGCCAACGGGATCGAGTCGATCACGACGTTCCGCCAGCGCCGCGCGGAGTTCACCGAGAGCACCGAAGGCCGCGAGTTCGGTGACGTCTTCCTGTTCGTGGACAACTGGACCACGATCCGCCAGGAGTACGAGCAGCTGGAGGAGCAGATCACCGGGCTGGCCGCGCGCGGGCTCGGGTTCGGCATCCACGTGATCGTCTCGCTCAACCAGTGGATCGGCGTCCGCGCCCAGCTGCGCGACGCCATCGGCACGCGCTTCGAGCTGCGCCTCGGTGACCCGATGGACTCCTCGATCGACCGCAAGGTCGCGATCAACGTCCCCGCCGACCGCCCCGGCCGCGGCATCACCGCGGAGAAGCTGCACTTCCTGGCGGCGCTGCCGCGGATCGATTCGGACCAGCGCCCGGAGACGATCGGCGCGGGCGGCGTCGACCTGACGCGCCGGATCAACGAGGCCTGGCAGGGCCCGCGCGCGCCGCAGGTCCGGCTGCTGCCGCCGGAGGTGCCGCTGGACACGCTGGCCGCGGCCCCTTCCCGCCAGGTCACGCTGGGCATCGCGGAGTCGACGTTGCGCCCGGTGTACCTGGACTTCGCGGCGGACCCCCACTTCGTGGCCTTCGGCGACGTCGAGTCCGGGAAAAGCTCGCTGCTGCGGGCGATCGCGACCGGCATCACCTCGGCGTACACGCCGGAGGAAGCGGCGATCATCGTCGCCGACTACCGCCGCGGCCTGCTCGGCGCGATCTCCGAGGAGCACCTGCTGGGCTACGCGGGCGCGGAGGGCAAGCTGACGGAGCTGATCGCGGACTGCGCCACGGCGATGCGCAACCGCTTGCCGGGCCCGTCGGTGACGCCGGAGCAGCTGCGCAACCGCTCGTGGTGGCGCGGCCCGGAGCTGTTCGTCCTGGTGGACGATTATGAGCTGGTGGCCACCGTCGGGCGCAACCCGCTGCAGCCGTTGCTGGAGTTCCTGCCGCAGGCCCGCGACATCGGCCTGCACGTGATCATCGTCCGCGGCTCGGGTGGCGCCGGACGCGCGCTGTTCGAGCCGGTGCTGCAGCGGCTGCGGGAGCTGGGCTCGCCGGGGCTGATCATGTCGGGCACCAAGGACGAGGGCGCGCTGCTGTCGGACGTCAAGCCGTCACCGCAGCCGCCGGGCCGCGGGACGCTGGTCTCGCGCCGCCACGGCACGGGTCTGGTGCAGGTCGCGTGGACCAAGCCCGTGGAGTCCTGACCGCACCGCGCTACAGTTTCCGCCTGCGCCATCGCGGGCGCGGCCGGTTTCCCGGGCGCGCGCGGGTGCCGGTGTCTTCCCAGGGAGCTGTCCGTGAAGACCGTGGTCGTCGAGGAACCCGCCGCCGTCTCGCCGTGGCGGCTCGTCAACCGCGTGACGCTGGGGCTCACCGTGGCCGGCTTCGCCGCCGCGGCCTGGGATCGGCGCTGGATGAGCGACGACGGCCTGATCGTGCTGCGGACCGTGCGGCAGCTGCTGGCCGGGAACGGGCCGGTCTTCAACGTCGGCGAGCGCGTCGAAGCCAACACCAGCACGCTCTGGACGTACCTGCTGGCCGCGTTCGGCTGGGTGCCCGGCGTCCCGCTCGAATGGGTCGCCGTGGTCACCGGGCTGCTCTGCTCGGCCGCCGGGCTGCTGCTGGCCCTCGACGGCGCCCGCCGGCTCGGCGGCGGGTTCACCCTGCCGGCCGGTGGGCTGGTCGTGCTCGCGCTGCCGCCGTTCCGGGACTTCGCGACGTCCGGGCTCGAGACCGGCCTGATCCTCCTGTGGCTGGGCGGCACGTGGTGGCTGCTGGTCCGCAGCGCCCGGCGGCAGCCGTCCGGTCCACTGTGGACGACGGCCGTCGCGGTGGGCCTGGGCGTGCTCGTCCGGCCGGATCTCCTGCTGTTCAGCGTCTTCGCCGGGATCGGCCTGCTGGTGCTGGAGTGGCGGGGCTGGCGGGCCGCGGCGGCCTGGCTCGCGGCCGCCGCCGCGCTTCCGCTGGCGTACCAGGTGTTCCGCATGGGCTACTACGGCCTGCTGACGCCGAACACCGCGCTGGTGAAGGAGGCGTCGAGGGTGCGGTGCGACCAGGGTTTCGCGTACCTGGACGACTTCTTCACGCCGTACCTCCTGTGGATCCCGCTGGCGTTGTGCGCGGTGGCGGCGCTTCTCCGGCGCTTCTCCTTCGACCGCCGAGTGGTCGTCGTGTGCGCGGTGCCGGTGGTGGCCGGGCTCGGCCTGGCGCTGTACGTCGTCCGCATGGGCGGCGACTTCATGCACGCCCGGATGCTGCTGCCGGCGCTGTTCTGCCTGCTGCTGCCGGTGATGACGGTCCGGCTCACCCGCGCGTCGGCGCTGCCGGTGGCCGCGCTGGGCGCCTACGCCCTGATCGCCGCCGGCGACCTGCGGACCGCCTACGCCGACCTGCCGGCCCCGCTCGACGAGGCGACGGGCATCGCCGACGAGCGCGCGAGCTACGTCGTCGCCAGCGGCCACGCGAACCCGGTCCTGGCCACGGACTTCACGCGGTTCACGGCGATCGCCGACCGCATCCGCCCGCAGCTGGCGGCGGAACCCGCCCCGGTCGTCTTCTGGGACGACGATTCCTGGCACGCGTACCCGACGGCGGCCGGCCACAGCACCGGGACGTTCTTCAACATCGGCGGCCCGGGCCTGCTGCTGCCCCTGGACGTGGCGGTCCACGACCCGATCGGCCTGGCGAACCCGCTGGCCGCGCACACGACGCCGTACCCGGGCCGCCGCGTCGGCCACGACAAGTACGCGGGCCCGATCTGGACGGTGGCGGACCAGGGCGTCGGCGCCCCGGCCGGCTTCCCCCCGGACCGGCTGGCGGCGATCCGCCGGACGCTGGCCTGCCCGGAGGTGCGCGAGATGCTGGACTCGGTCCGCGCACCGTGGACGTTCGAGCGCTTCCGGGACAACCTGCTGGGCGCGTTCGCGCGCACCAGCCTGCGCTACGACCACGACCCGGTGAAGGCCCAGTACTGCGGCCCGGCTTGAGCCCTCAGCGCGCGGGCGCGGTCATCTCGGCCGCGAAGCGGTAGTAGCAGACCGCCCGCGGCTTGCCGCCGACGCCGCTGACCGAGATCGGCGTCATGACCTGGACGCGCGCGCCGGGAACCGGGCGGGCGGCGGCCTTCGGTGCAGGTCGTCAGCAGCACGTCGACTTCACTCGGGCCCGTCAGGGACAGGAAGCACTGGCCCGTTGTGACGTCGAGTCCGTGCGCCTCCCCCTCCGGCAGCCATTCCCCGGGCGGCTGCCGCCACCACACCACGCAGGCGGCGAACACGATCAGCCCGGACACGAGCGTCGCGATCGCCGACCGGCCGACGGCACCGTCCGGTGCGCGTCAGCTCGTCGAACAGTTCCGCATCACCGTCGGCGACTTTCCGACTTCGGTAGGTTTCGGAAAATTCCGGCGCAACTTACCTTGGGCTGATCGTCCCGCTCGGGACGGATCACCAGGCCGAAGGGCATTTTCATGCGAATGTCGAGGGCTTCGAGGGCGGTCGCCGCCGTGGGTGCCGCTGTCGCCGCGTTGAGCTTGGTCTCCGCGGGAGCCGCGGACGCCCAGCAGGACATCATCGGCGGGAGCACCGTCTCCTCCGCGCCGTGGGGCGCGCAGATCTACTGGAACAACGTCACCACCTACGGCGGGTTCGAGTGCTCCGGGACGATCATCGCCCCGCAGTGGGTGCTCACCGCCCAGCACTGCCTGAACTCGCCGGGCATGCACGTGAAGGTCGGCAACGTGACCCTCCAGCAGGGCACGAACGCCGTCGTCGACCAGCAGAAGGCCTCGCCCAACGGCGACGTCGCGCTGCTGCACCTCACGACCGCGGTGAACACCACCTTCATGAAGCTCGGCACCGGCAACCCGCCGTCCGGGTCCACCAACCAGATCTACGGCTGGGGCCGCACGCAGGGCACCAGCCCGCCGTCGAGCACGCTGAAGACCGCCAACGTCCGCGTCACCGGCACCAGCACGGACGCCTTCGGCGGCACGGCCATCGCGAGCCAGGGCGTCAACGGCGCGGCCTGGCACGGCGACTCGGGCGGCCCGGAGCTCTACAACGGCGTCCAGGTCGGTGTCTGCTCCACCGGCAACAACTCCGGTTCGAACCCGCAGGGCACGCAGAACTACGCGAGCATCGCGTCGAGCCGCAGCTGGATCCGCACCACCGCCGGCGTCTGACACGCGCCCCGCGCCGGCCTCACCGCCCGGGAGGCCGGCGCGGGGCATACTCGCCCCATGAAGTTCCGCACCACGGTCCTGCTCGGCGGCAAGACGGCGACCGGCTTGCCGGTGCCCGGCGACGTCGTCGAGGCGCTCGGCGCCGGCAAGAAGCCCGCGGTCACCGTCACCCTCGGCGGCCACAGTTACCGCACGACGGTCGCGAGCCGCGGCGGGCAGTTCCTCGTGCCGCTCAGCGCCGAGAACCGCGAGCAGGCGGGCGTCGCCGCGGGGGACGACGTCGACGTCGAGATCGTCCTCGACACCGCCCCGCGCGAGCTGGAGATACCGGACGACCTGGCCGCCGCGCTGGCCGCCGATCCCGAAGCCCGGAAACGGTTCGAAAGCCTGTCCTACAGCCGGAAGCAGGGGTTCGTGCTGCCGATCGGGCAGGCGAAGACCGAGGAGACCCGGCAACGGCGGATCGCCAAGGTCGTCACGGACCTGCGCGCCGGGAAGTGATGGACGCCCGCACGGTCCTGCGGGTGCTCGAAACCCTGGCCCCGGCGCGGGTCTGGCTCGCCGGCGGCTGGGGCGTCGACGCCCTGCTCGGCCGGCAGACGCGCGAACACCGCGATCTCGACCTGCTGCACCGCCGGGAGCAGGAGCCCGCGGTGCTCGCGGCGCTGGCCGAGCTCGGCTACCGCGAGACGCTCGACCTGCGCCCGGTCCGGTTCGTCCTCTCCGACGGCGGCACCGAGCTCGACCTGCACCCGCTGGTCTTCGCCGCGGACGGCTCAGCCGTCCAGGCCGCCCCCGACGGGACTTTCCCTTACCCCGCCGGGTGTTTCGTCACCGGCCGGATCGACGGCGTCGAGGTGCCGTGCGTTTCCGTGGCCCAGCAGGTGTTCTTCCACCAGGGTTACGAGCCGGCCGGGCGCGACCTCGCGGACATGCGGGCCCTGCGCGAAGAGTTCGGCGTCGACACCCATTTCTAGTCCACGATGGACGCCCGTAGCGCCGCTTTGTCCGGTTTTCCCGACGGCGCCACCGGCACCGCGTCCACCAGCTCGAACCGCGCCGGCACGGCGGCCTCCCCCAGCTCGGCCGCCACGCCCTTGCGCACCTCGGCCAGGTCCGGCGAGCGCCCCGGCACCGGCAGCACGAACGCCACCGCGGCCTCGCCGGTCAGCGCGTCCGGCACCGCGACGACGTACGCCTGGTCGACGTCCGGGTGCGCGGCGATCGCGTGCTCGATCGGGCCGGTGTAGTGGATGATCGCGTTGACGATCACGACGTCGCGGGCGCGCCCGGACAGGTGCAGGTAACCCTCGGCGTCGAGGTGGCCGAGGTCCTGGGTGCGGACCCAACCGTCACGCAGCACCTCCGCCGTCGTGGTCTCGTCGCGCCAGTAGCCCGCCAGCGCCGACGGCGTGCGCACCCAGACCTCGCCCTCCCGCCCCTGGGCCACCGCCGCCCCGGCGGCGTCGCGGACCTCGATCTCGACCGTGTCGCACGCCTTCCCGACGGACCCGGGCCCCTCGTCCGCGCCGCAGACCGTCAGCATGCCGGTCTCGGTCTGGCCGTACGCGTGGTGCATCGCGGGCCCGATCAGCTCGGCCGCCTCCGCGAGCTTGTGCGGCGGCACCGGCGAGCCGGCCACGATCAGCGTCCGCAGGTCGCTCAGGTCGACGTCCTCGGCCCGCAGGGTGTCGAGGACCTGGTGCAGCCGCGGCACGGTCATCAGCGCCGCGCTCACCCGCAGCCGCGGCAGGATCCACGGGAAGTCCGGGAGCCCGTCGGGGATCACGGCCGTGCCGCCCGAGAGCAGGCAGAGCGCCAGCTGTTCGAGCATCACGGCGCTGGAGAGCGTGCCGAACAGCAGGAACCGGCTGAACCCCGCGCCGAGCTTCTCGTGGGCCGAGCCGGGCACCGGGGCCCGCCAGACGCGGCCCTCGCTCAGGGCCCGGTAGTCGAAGGCGACGCCCTTCGGGACGCCGGTGCTGCCGCTGGTGAACACGACCGTCGCGATGTCCTCGGGCCGGCCGGCGGGCACCGGTTCCTCGTACGCGGCGAGCAGCTCCGGCCCGATCCGCAGGATCAGCGCGCCGGCGACGGTGCCGAGCAGCTCGGGCGACTCGGTCGCCTCGTCGACCACGAGCGCGTCGATGTCCTCGACGACGTGCCGCAGCTGCGGCACCGGCAGCCCGGCCCGCACGCAGACGACCCGGCAGCCGAGCACGTGCGCGGCGATGATCGCGGCGAAGCCCTCGGGCGTGACGGCGGTGGCGATCCCGACGCCGGCGCCCGGCCCGAGCCCGGCGGCCCGCAGCCCGGCGGTGAACCGGCCGACCAGCTCCTTCAGCGACGCCCGCGTGGTCACCGCGTCCCCCCGCTCGAACGCGGGCACGTCCGGCGCGCGGTCCAGTTCGGTGAGCAGAGCGTGCGGGTGGACCATCTCGGGCCGCCTTCCGTCCGGGCCCCCGGGTCTACCGGGCGGATCTCAGAATTTCGGCAGAGACCTCCCGGAGCCGGATCGGCGTGTTGACCACCGTGCGATCATCTACGAGCAGCCCGGGCACCGGCGCCACGCACAGCGGCGCCGTCGCTCCGGCGAGCACGACAGCGGGTGGTGCCACGACCGGTGCGTGACCAGCGGATTCCCTTGTCTGCCATGGCATACAGCCTGGCCGGGACGGTCACGACGGGCACTGGAGCGCGCCCCCGCCCGGGGCCGGGGCGGGCCTAGCCGAGCCGCTGTGGGTAATAGTGCCGTCAGCACGACCGGCAGTTGTGCCGTTTGACCACACCCCCCTTCTTTCTAGCGTGACTTTCACACCGCGCGGATCACCGCGCCAGGGGAAATTCGCTTCAGGAAGGAGGTGGCCCGTCGATGTCCAGTCCGGGATTCCAGGCAGATTCCGCTGCTATGACGCGCGCCGTCCAGGGTTTCGAGGAAACCGCCACGAACGCCAAGTCCACGATGGCCAGCTTGGAGTCCGAGCTGACCGAGGCCCTGCGCAACTACAAGGGTGACCAGGCCGTGGCGTTCTGGGACCTCCAGCGCCGGCTCCAGGAGAAGATGACCACGGCCGTGAAGGAGCTCGACACCATGTCGCAGCTCGTCCACACCAGCCACGCGAACTACGGCCGCGGCGACTCCGACGTCCACCAGAGCTTCCAGGGGGTCGGCAACACCCTCGAGGGCTCGGGCGTGATCCCCCGCCTCAACCCCTGACCTGAGAGGACGTACCGATGGCCGACGTCGTCGAAATCAACTTCGCCGCGCTGCAGCACAGCTCGGCGTCCCTGGCCGCCAAGGCCAAGGCGCTCACCTCCCAGCTGGAGCAGCTGCACCAGAACCTCCAGCCCATCACCGCGACCTGGTACGCCTCCGGCAGCTCCGCCGGTGACGCGGCGCGCCAGTCGGAGACCCGGCTGCGCCAGGCCACCGCGGACATCGTCGCCATCATCGCGCAGTTCGGCGGCAAGGTCGGCGAGGCCCACGACCTCCAGCAGCAGCTGGAGAACCGCAACCAGGGACTGTTCGCGGGCTGATCCGCGCCCAGACGTCGGTCGGCCGGTGCGGGAAACCCCCCGCTCGCACCGGCCGACCGGCTTTCCCTCATCCCCCACGTGCGGACAGAGACGGGATCCGATGCACGACCAGTCGTACTACGTCCACCTGGAATCGCTGAAGGACTTCGTGCGGGAGCTGGAGACCCAGATCCAGGCGATGTCCAAACCGAACGACTTCCTGCTCACCCTCGGCGACGAGCCGCTGCTGTTCGGCGAGTTCGGCGAGGCCGGGTCGCTGGCCGACGCCAACCGCGCCGCGGTGTCGGAGATGCAGGGCCTGCTCGACCAGGTCCGCAGCGCGATCGGGTTCGCGCAGGACGTCACGAACACGGTCGCCGACGGCTACGCGAACGCCGACCAGTCGGTGGCCGGTGACCTGCACAGCTCGGGCGCCGTCACGGGCCTGCTGGACCCGGTGCTCGGCCTGCTCGGCCTCGGGCACAGTGACGGGAGCAAGGGATGACCCACCACCACGACACCACGGCCCACACGAACTTCGCCGCGTACAGCCACCAGCAGCTGTACGCGATGCTGCAGGCCGGCGACCCGAACAGCGCGCGGCACGCCGCCGACAAGTGGAAGTCCGCGTCGCTGCACCTGCACGAGCAGGCCCACAACCTGAACTCCGAGCTCACCCAGTTCAAGGACCAGTGGACCGGTGGCGCCGCCGACCAGTACCAGCACATGATCGTCGACCTCGCGAACGGCATCGCCAAGGTGGCGCAGACCGCCGAGGCGATGAACGTGATGCTCGACGACGCCGCCGACGCGCTGGTGAAGGCCAAGAAGGAGATGCCGCCGCCGGTTTCGGTGCCGGACGTCTCCCCCGCCGACGTCGCGCTCGCGGTGAACCCGCCGCTGCTGCCGCCGGACGCCTCGCCCGCCGTGGTGCAGGCCGCCGCGCAGCAGCGCCAGCAGGCGATCTCGAACGTCGAGGCGCAGCAGTCCGCCGCGAACGCCGCGGGATCCGCGCACGGCAAGGCGATCGCCGTCATGACCACACTGGCCGGTGAGTACGGCGTCGCCGAGGACTCGATCCCGGCGTCGCCGAACGCCGTCGAGACGCCGGTCGCCCCGCCCGCCGGCGGTGGCGCGGGCGGTGCCGGCGCGCCCGGGCTCGTCGGCAACGGCACGACCGATCCCGGCGTCGTCGTCACGCCGACCGACGGGCACCCGCTGCCCGGCGCCGACGGCACCACGCAGCAGCCCGGCACGACCGCGCCGACGTCGAACCCGCTCTTCGGCGACATGTTCACCGCCGGGCTCGCCGCGGCTTCGGCCGCCGCGTTCGGCCGGTTCGGCTCGATCATGCCGAAGGTGCCCGGCTGGGCGTCCGGCAAGGACCCCAAGGAGAACAAGGACGAGGCGCCCGGCACGAAGCTCGGCGGCGGCGCCGGCGTCGAAGGCGGTGCCGGGGGCGGCATCCCGATCGGCGGGGGTGACGCGCCGTCGATCGGCGGCGGCATCGGGGGAGCCGGCGGGCTTTCGGCCGGCGGCGGCGCGGACGCCCCGGCGGCGCACTCCGGGCTGGCCGGCGACGGCGGCTCGGGCAACGCGCTCAGCGGCCTGGCCGGCAGCGCGGTCGGGGCCGCCGGTGCGGCGGCCGCCAAGAGCGCGATGCCGATGATGCCCATGATGCCGATGGGCATGGGCGGCGGCGGGGACATGGGGTCCGGCCGCCGGATCCCGGCCTGGCTGGTGGAGACGGAGAACGTCTGGGGCCAGTCCGCCCCGGTCGCGCCGCCGGTGATCGGCGAAGAGCCGGACGTCTACTAGGAAAAGAACGGAGGCGACCCGGTGACGGGATCAGCCACGGGTTACCGGGTCGCCCCCGCTCGCCTCGACACGGCGGCGGGAGAGTACGGCACGCGGGCGGAAGCGCTGTCTTCGGCGCAGTCCGCCGTCGCGGGTGAGAAGGTGCCGGCCACGGCCTTCGGGCAGGTCAACGCGTCCAAGGCCGCGGCCAAGACGTTCGAGAAGACGATGACGGAGCTGGGCTCGAAGCTCTCCGGCGACGTCACGCTCGCCAAGAAGCTCCAAAGTGGACTGACCGAGTCGGCGGCCGGGTACCGGCGGGCCGACGCCCAGGTCGCCGCGATGTACCGGGCCTTGATGCCCGAAGATCCCTTGCCGGCGGCCGGAAATCCCGCCGGGATCGGCGGCGCGGCCGACACCGGCGCGTGGGGCCAGGCGATCGCGGCCAACCGCACGAAGGTCACCGACGCGCTGACCGCCGAGCGCTCGCGGCTCGCTTCGTTGACCGACGCCGACGACATCAAGGCGTCCCAGGCCCGGATCAAGCTGTACGAGGACATCCTCGCGAACAACCGGCAGATCCTGAAGTTCGACCCGTCGGGCAACGGCCGGATCGCCGAGCTCGTCGGGCACATCGAGCTGGGGACGCGCAACGTCGGGCTGTTCGTGCCCGGCGTCAACACGCAGATGTCCAACTTCGACGCCTACGCCGGCCTCGGGCGCAGCCTGGTGGCCGCAGACCCGACCGGGCGCACCGCGATGGTCGTCTGGGCCGACGGCGTCTTCCCGCAGAACCCGGTGGTGCAGGGGCCGGACGCGAGCTACGCCCAGACGATGGCGCCGGACCTCAAGCACTTCACCGACGACCTGCGCGGCGAGATCGCGAGCCACGCCGGTTCCGACGTCACGCTCACCGCGATCGGGCACAGCTACGGCGGCGCGACGGTCGGGCTGGCCGAGACGCAGGGCCTCGACGTCGACCGCGTCCTGCACGTCGAGTCGGCGGGCATGGGCCACGGCGTCTGGTCGCCGGCCGACCTGCCGGCGAGCCAGGCGGGCGTGCAGCGGTTCTCGATGACCGCGCCGCTCGACCCGATCCAGATCGCCCAGGGCAACGCGTGGGGCCTCGAGTGGACCGGCATCGGCCACGGCGCCGACCCGGACACCTTCCCCGGCGTCACCGACCTGGAGACCGGGCGCGACGCGGCCGGCAACGAGATGTGGGGCCTGTCGTCGCACAGCGACGTGCTCAAGCCGGGTTCGGAGTCGTGGACGAACATCTACCGCGTCATCACCGGCGGCCCGACCACCGCCGACGGCACCTTCGACCCGCATGGCATCGTGGAGAACGGCGTCGAGTTCCTCAACGACGGAGGTGTGCTGCGATGAGCGTCGAACTGGACCGCCTGGCCGGCGAGCTGACGGGCGTGATCGACAGCGTCGCGGCCGTCTTCGGCTCGCCCGCGGACCCCACGGTCAACAGCGAGCTGGACTGCGACCCGACCCGGCCGGGCAACCTGCTGTGCTGGCAGTACGGCGTCCGCCTGGAGCACCCGGGCGAGCCGGAACGCCGCCTCACCGAAGAGATCCTGCCTTCCCTGGAGCAGCACGGCTGGCAGGCCCACGACCGCAGCACCCCCCGCGAACTCATCGCGAGGTTCAGCCGCGAAGGCGCCGACTTCACGATCCACGTCGCCCGGTCAAGCCACGCGGTAGCCATCATCGGCTCGACCCGCCCGGTCCCCGCGTAACCACGCGAGTTCCGCCTCCAATCACGCGAATCCCGTCCCGGATCACGCGAGTTCCGACCTCCGTACCGTGAACCGACCCTCCAGGCACGCGAGTCGACCATCCAGGTACGCGAGTTCGCCGTTCCGGTACGCGTGACTCGCGTGATCAGAGACGTATCTCGCGTGATTGAACGCGTAACTCGCGTACCTGGAGGGTCGGTTACGGGGTGAAGCGGGAGGGGCGCCAGCCCCGGCGGCGGGCCCGGCGGACCGCGGCCACCGTGACTCCCGCCGCGGCCGCGAAGGCGACCCCCGCCAGGGCGATCGTGCCCGCGGCGACGTTCGAGGCCGGGCGGGCCGGGGCCGCGGCCGGGACCACCGCCGGGCCGGGGGCCGGGGCGACGGCCGAGCCGGGCGGCGCGACGTCGGCGGGGAGGGTCGAGGAGACGGCGGCGTAGGCGTCCAGGACTCCCCAGCCCAGCCGCGGGTCGTGTGCCCCGGAAGGCGGGCGGTGCGCGGTCAACGTCAGCCGGGTGACGACCTGGTCGCCGGTCAGGTCCGGGTGGTACGCGCGGACCAGCGCCGCGACGCCGGCGACGTACGCCGCCGCGAGGCCCGGATCCGTCACCGGCCAGCGGTGCGCGACCGCACCGCCCGCGCCGGCCGACGTGCTGACCAGCTCCGCGCCCGGCGCGGCGACGCCGACGTAGTCGCCCGCCTCGGTCTGCACCGGCTCGCCCGCCTGGTTCACCGAGCCGACGCCCAGCGCCCCGGACGTCGCCGTCGGGTACGTCCGCGCGCCCTGCTGGGTCGCCGTCGCCGCCGAGACGACCACCGCGCCCTGAGAACGCGCCCGCGCGACCGCGCCGGACAGCGCCGGGCTGTCGAACGCCGCGGGGACGGCCACGAGGATGACGCCCGCGTGCCGGTCGACCGCCGTGTCGATCGCGCCGGCCAGCGCACCCGGGTCACCGCCGTCGTTGGACGAGCCGTTCGCCTGCGTGTAGCGGATCGGCAGCAGGTGCACACCGGGCGCGACCCCGGCGAACGTCGTCGACGGATCCGGCTGGGCGCCGACGATCCCGGCCGCGATCGTGCCGCGGCCGTCGCAGTCGGACGCCTCGGTGCCGCCGCCGCCTTCGAGCTGGCCGGGCGCGAACTGGGAGTTCTGCCCGTCGACGCCGGTGCCGATGACGGCGACCAGCTGGCCCGCACCGCGCGTCAGCGGCCAGAGCCGCGCCGGGTCGACCAGCCGCTGCCCCCACGGGACGCCGCCGGTGTACGTGCCGGACGGGTTGGCGCACTGCGCCTCAGGCGCTGCGAAGGCGAGTGTGGGCGCACCGGTCAGCACCAGGCCCGCCACCGCGAGCACCGCCGGAAACCGCACCCCGACCCTCCGAACCCAGACTGAAACCGGTGGCGGAAAGGAACTTCCGCCACCGGCAGTCTAACGGGGAAACACCGTTCAGCGAAGGTCCATGCCGAGATCCAACGCGGGTGACGAGTGGGTCAGACCACCCACCGACAGGTAGTCCACACCGGACTCGGCGTAGGCCTTACCACGGTCGAGGGTGAGGCCACCAGAGGATTCCAGCCGCGTTTTCGGGGAGACGTCGTCGCGGCGCGCGACCGCCTGGGCGCACTCCTCCGGCGTGAAGTTGTCCAGCAGCACCTCGTCCGCCGCGGCCGCCAGCGCTTCTTCCAGCTGCGCAAGCGAGTCGACCTCGACCTCGCACGGCAGCTCCGGCGCGTGCGCCCGGGCCGCTTCCAGCGCGGCGGTGACCGAACCGGCCGCGACGACGTGGTTGTCCTTGATCAGCACCGCGTCACCCAGCCCCAGCCGGTGGTTGACCCCGCCACCGCAGCGGACGGCGTACTTCTGCAGCAGCCGCAGCCCCGGCAACGTCTTGCGGGAGTCCCGGATCGCGGCGCCGGTACCGTCCACTTCGGACACCCAGGCGGCGGTCGCGGTGGCGACGCCGGAGAGGTGGCAGAGCAGGTTCAGCGCCGTGCGCTCGGCCGTGAGCAGCCCGCGGACCGGGCCGCGCAGCACCAGCGCGGGCTCCCCCGCGACCAGCCGGTCGCCGTCCTCGCGCCCGGCAAGCACTTCGTACCCGTCGCCCAGCACCATGTCGAACACGGCCAGCGCAACCGGCAGCCCGGCCACCACGCCGTCGACGCGCGGAGTCAGCTCGGCGACGGCGATCGCGTCCTCGGGCACCGTCGACGCGGTTGTCGCGTCCGGCCCGTACCGCAGGTCCTCGCCCAGCGCCGTCGCGACCACCCGCGTCACGTCCTCGACGTCGAGGCCGGACGCGGCGATCAGGCGCAGGACCGGTTCGGAGATCGGGAAAGTCATGCCACGCCCTCCAAGGGGATCGGGTCGGCCAGCACCGGCTGACCGGAGAGGCTGAGCCGGATGTGCTGGCTGCGCCGCCAGGTCTCGGCCGGCGCGGGGAAGTCGGTCCGCACGTGGCAGCCGCGCGACTCGGTGCGCCGGTCGGCCGCGGTGAGCAACGCCTGCGCGACCACGGTCAGCGCCGCGTCTTCGACGGCCGCGTGCGTCCACAAGGGACTGTCCTGAGTAGACAGGTCGAGCACGGATCCGGCGGCCGCCAGGCCGTCGGCGTCCCGGCCGATCGCCGCGTACCGGCTCATCACGCGCTGCAGCGCGTCGCGCTCGGCCGTCGGCGCGGTCGTCCACGACGGCAGCCGCCCCCGCGACGGATCGGCCAGCAGCCCGGCCGCGAGGTCCGCCGAAACGGCCTCCGCGACGCGCTGCCCGACGACCAGGCCTTCGAGCAAACTGTTGGACGCCAGCCGGTTCGCGCCGTGCAGGCCGGTCCGCGCCACCTCGCCGGCGGCGTACAGACCGGGCACCGACGAGCGACCGTCCACAGTGGTCACCACGCCGCCGCACGAGAAGTGCGCCGCCGGGGTCACCGGGATCGGGTCGCGGGCCGGGTCGAGCCCCAGCACCGCGCACGCGGCGAACACCGTCGGGAACCGCTGGGCGAACCCGGCGATCCCGGTGGCGTCGAGGAACACGTGGTCGTCGACGCCGCCCGGCGCCGTCAGCATCCGCCGGGTGATCGCCGCCGAGACGACGTCGCGCGGGGCGAGGTCGCCGAGCGGGTGCACGCCGTGCATCACGGACTCGCCGGCGCCGTCGACCAGGGTCGCCCCCTCGCCGCGCACCGCCTCGGTGACCAGCGGACAGCGGCCGCGCGCGCCCGGCGTGTAGAGCACCGTCGGGTGGAACTGGACGAACTCGATGTCGGCCACCGTCGCCCCGGCCCGCAGCGCGAGCGCGAGGCCGTCGCCGGTGGCGATCTCCGGGTTCGACGTCGCCTGGTAGAGCTGCCCGACCCCGCCGCTGGCCAGCAGGACGGCCGGCGCCCGGACGACCCCGGGCACGCCGTTGCGGTCCAGCACCGTGACCCCGGCGACCCGGCCGCCCGGCGTGCGCAGGGCGTCGATGGCGATGTGGTGCTCCAGCACCGGCACCCGCGCCTGGCCGGCCTGCGCGACCAGCGCGCGCTCGACCTCGGCGCCGGTGGCGTCGCCGCCCGCGTGGATCACGCGGAACGCGCTGTGCCCGCCCTCGCGGGTCCGCGCCAGCAAGCCGTCTCCGGACGAGTCGAACGTCGCGCCGTCCGCGCGGAGCCGGGCGATCGCGGCCGGGCCGCCGTCGAGGATCGAGCGGGCGGCGACCTCGTCGACCAGCCCGGCGCCCGCGGTGAAGGTGTCCTCCGCGTGCTTCTCCACGGAGTCGTCGAGGTCGTGCTCGTTCTCCAGGACCACGGCGACGCCGCCCTGGGCCCAGCGCGTGTTGCCGTCCGCGACCGCCGCCTTGGTGATCACCAGGACGTGCAGCCCGAGCGCCTGGGCCCGCAGCGCCGCGGTCAGCCCGGCGACGCCGCTGCCGATCACGACCAGGTCGGCGCGCGCTTCCCAGACCGGGGTTTTCGCCTGTGGGTCATTAACCGGCGTGCTCATTCGGCGCCGCCGGGCTGCCCGATCTCGATCATCCGCTGCACCGAAGCGCGCGCCCGGGACGCCGTTTCAAGGTCGACGTGGACCTCGTCGAGGCCGTCGCGCAGGCACCGCAGCAGCGCCGCCGGGGTGATCATCTTCATGTACCGGCAGGACGCGCGGTCGTTCACCGCGCGGAAGTCGATGTCCGGCGCAGCCTTGCGCAACTGGTGGATCATGCCGATCTCGGTGGCCACCAGCACGGTCTTGGCCTTGGTGTCGCGGGCCTCGTGGACCATGTCGCCCGTCGAGAGGATCTTGACCCGCTCCGGCGCCACCGCGCCCTCGCCGGCCAGGTAGAGCGCCGACGTCGCGCAGCCGCACTCGGGGTGGATGAACAGGTCCGCCGCCGGGTCCTCGGCCGCGCGCTCGGCCAGCTCCGCGCCGTTGATCCCGGCGTGGACGTGGCACTCCCCGGCCCAGATGTGGATGTTGTCCCGGCCGGTGACGCGCTTGACGTGCGCGCCGAGGAACTGGTCCGGCAGGAAGAGAACCTCCTGGTCAGCGGGGATGGACGCGACGACGTCGACCGCGTTCGAAGACGTGCAGCAAATGTCCGTTTCGGCCTTCACCTCGGCCGTGGTGTTGACGTAGGAGACGACGACGGCGCCCGGGTGCTCGGCCTTCCAGGCCCGCAGCTCGGCGCCGGTGATCGAGTCGGCGAGCGAGCAGCCGGCCCGCGCGTCGGGGATCAGGACGGTCTTCTCCGGGGCCAGGATCTTCGCGGTCTCGGCCATGAAGTGCACGCCGCAGAAGACGATGGTGGACGCATCGCTGCTCGCCGCGATGCGGCTGAGCGCGAGCGAGTCGCCGGTGTGGTCGGCGATGTCCTGGATCTCCGGGAGCTGGTAGTTGTGCGCGAGCAGCACCGCGTCGCGCTGCTTCGCCAGGCGCCGCACCTCCTCCGCCCAAGCCGCGTTCGCCTCGACGCCGCCGAACGGCGTGAGACCTTCCGGAACCAACGTGGTGGTCATCTGGCCCTCCTGGACCTTTCTCCGGTTTTCGCCTTATAATCGAAAACCGTGCGAAGTCATCTTAACACCCAGACCCCCCTGGCCCACGAGGTTTTGGGAGCGGTACTGCAAGTGCGCTCGGACACACTGCGGGTCCTGCTGTGGCGGCGCGCGCTCGACCCGCACCTCGGCCGCTGGTCGCTGCCGGGCGGCCGGCTGCGGCCGGACGAGGACGTCGAGACGTCCGTCCGGCGCCAGCTGAAGGAGAAGGTCGACGTGCGCCAGCTCAAGCACGTCGAGCAGCTCGCGGTGTTCAGCGCCCCGGACCGCGTCCCCGGCCCGCGCGTGGTGGCGACCGCGTTCCTCGCCCTGGTCCCCTCCGACGTCGACCCCGAGGTGCCCGAGGACACCGAGTGGCACGACGTCGCGAAGCTGCCGCGCACGGCGTTCGACCACGAGTCGATCGTGCTGCGCGCCCGCGACCGGCTGCGCTCGAAGCTCTGTTATACGAACCTCGGGTTCGCCCTCGCGCCCGAGGAGTTCACGGTGTCGGCGCTGCGCGGGCTGTACTCGGCCGCGCTGGGCTACAAGGTGTCCGCGACGAACCTCCAGCGCGTGCTGTCCCGGCGTGGACTGCTGGTCCCGACCGGCCACACCGCGCCACCGGGACGCGCCGGCGGACGTCCCGCGGCGCTCTTCTCCTTCGCGGGCAAAGGCATGCAGATCACCGATCCGTTCGCCGTGTTCAAGCCGCCGAACCGGTGACCATCCTGCGGCGGAGGCGTTCTCCCCTTACCGTGGGACGCGTGACCGAGCCGGAATCGGAAAGTGACGCGACGACGACGATCCTGCCGTTGTTCCCGCTCCAGACCGTGCTGCTG
The DNA here is from genome assembly GCF_023023025.1 of Amycolatopsis sp. WQ 127309. Classification (NCBI taxonomy): domain Bacteria; kingdom Bacillati; phylum Actinomycetota; class Actinomycetes; order Pseudonocardiales; family Pseudonocardiaceae; genus Amycolatopsis; species Amycolatopsis sp. WQ 127309. Next base: position 5,104,119 of record NZ_CP095481.1, on the reverse strand, counting down.
CCCGGCACCCGCCTCCCGCTGCACATCTTCGAACCGCGGTACCGGCAGCTGACGGCGGACCTGGTGAGCGGCACCGTGCCGGGGCGCGAGTTCGGCGTGGTCGCGCTGCGCTCGTCGCTGACCCGCGAGGTGCGTGGTCTGGACCAGCTGTACGACATCGGCTGCAGCACGGTGCTGCGCGAGGCGAAACGCCTGCCGGACGGCCGATTCGACGTCGTGACGCTGGCCCAGCGCCGCTTCCGCCTGCGGGAGCTCGACTGCACGTCCGCGCCGTACCTGATCGCCTCGGTGGAGTGGGTCGACGACGAGCCGGTGGCGCCCAGCGGCGGCGTCGCCGAGCGCCTGGCCGCCGTCGCGCGCACCGCGCACCAGCGCTACTGCGAAACGGCGTGGCGCAGCGACGACTGGGTCGAACCGGAAGCCGACGCCGCCCTCGAAGACCTCGCCTACCTGCTGGCCGCGGACTGCCTGCTGCCGCTCGAAGACCGCCAGCGGCTGCTGGAGGAACGTCACCCGCTGCGCCGGCTGCGCATCGCCTGCCGCTTGCTGACGCGCGAAACCGGCTTCCTTAACACGCTCGGCGCGGTGCCCCTGCCGCCGGGCGAGCTCACCGATCTGAGCCGCCCGGCCAGCCTGAACTGAGGCGCGTCAGGACTCGCCCGCGGACCCGGTGCCGAACTTGTTCCAGACCTTGCCCGCGGCGCCGGACACCGTCTCGCCGACGTCGCTGAACACCTTCGTCAGCGGGTCGGCGGACGCGCTCCACGAGTCCTTGTACGACTTCGCGGCCGACTTCAGGTCGTCCTTCCAGTCGGCCGTCGGGCTGTCGTCGTCGCGGCGCGGGTAGTCACCGGCCAGGACGGCGCGGTACTCCGCCGACGCCGCCCACTTCTGCAGCTGCGCCGCGCGGACCACGGCGAACGGGTGCGACTCCGTCTCGACGTAGCGGAGCTTGAGGAAGCTGTCGCGGATGTCGTCGACCGACTCGTACTCGGTCGCCTGCTGCAGGAACGACGGGATGTCGATGCGGGCCGGGTCGATACCGCCGGCGACCTGGATCTGGGCGCGCAGCGCGGCCGTCGGATCCTGGCTGCAGAGCAGGCCCGCGCGGTCGCAGGACAGCTCGGCCTTGCGGTACCACTCGCGCAGCGCCGCGATGATCGCGCGGATGCCGAGCGCGCTGACCGGCGTCCACGACATCGACAGCTGCAGGCTGATCAGCCGCACCATGATCGTGCGGTACACGGTGTGCCCGGAGAGCACGTGCCCCATCTCGTGGCCGAGCACGAACCGCAGCGCGTCCGGGCTCATCAGCTCGACGAGCCCGGTGCTGAGCCGGATGAACGGCTCGTCCATGCCGACGGCCGACGCCTGGACCCGCGGGTCCTGGTAGACGAACACGTTCGGCACCGCGGGCAGGTCGAGCGTCTCGGCGCACTCGTGGCGGAGCTTCTCCAGCTCCGGGTACTGCTTCGGCCCGACGCGGACCGACGACGCGAGCGCCATCAGCCGCTCGCCGCGTTCGTTGTAGAACCCCGAAACGGCCTTCACGACCTGCGCGAACCCCGGCACCGCGCGCAGCGTGGCGAGCGCGCCGCGGTCCACGGGGTGCTCGTAGGCGCGCGGGCTGATGCCGGGAAAGCGGACGGCGTTGTGCCGCGATACCTCGATGTCCTCGGTCACTGCTGGAACCCCCTGTGGTTTTCGAGGGGGCCAGCCTAGGGAACGCTCAGCCGAGCCGGCGGCCGAGGTCGTCCCGGCCGTTCCAGGTCGTGAGCAGGCTGTAGGCCAGGGCCACACCGAACGGGCCGGTGATCAGCACCCACCACGACTCCAGGCGCGGCGCCAGCTCGATCACCGAACCGAGCGCGGGCGCGCTGCCGATCGTGTAGTGGCTGTTGGCCCAGCCGACGCCGAGCAGCATGGCCAGCGCGCTCGCGAGCGCGACCCCGAGCACGGCGGCGAGGAAGACGACCGGCCCGCGGCGCTCGCGCATCAGCCACGCGACGACACCGACGACGATCCCCAGGCCCAGCGTCAGGAAGCCGAAGATCGCGAGGTCGTCGAAGCGGTGCCAGCTCTCGAGTTCGAGGGCGCCCTGGGTGCCGTCGGCGGCGATGATCCGGACGCGCTCGGGCGGCGCGATCCGCGACCACAGGAAGGCGAGCGGGAAGCTCAGGACGCTGAGGGTGCCGAGCACGCTCACGGCGGGCAGCAGGTCGGCCTTGACGACGACCCGCGGCTGCCGCTCCCGGAACAGCACAGGCACGGACCACGGTCCCGGCACGGCCGACGGCCGGTGCGCGGGGCCCGACGACTCACTCACCCGGACTCCCTCCTGCAACACGTGTCGACCGAGCGTAACCGGTCGGTGTGCAAGGGACGTCAGCCGCCGACCGTGTCGGCGGCACTCACCCGCCGGCCCGGCTCCGGAGGCCGGCCGCAAAAGCCGTGAAGGCCTCCTTCCCGGCTATAAGAGCCGGGAAGGAGGCCTTCACGGCACTCCGGGGAAGCAGACGTCAGCCGCTGGCCGTGTCGCCGTGGCGGCTGCAGCGCGCCGTCCAGCCCAGCGGGCTCACCTGGACCACCAGCCGCCGCGCGCAGTACGTGCAGAACCGCGGGGGCTCCAGCGCCGTGCGCGGGTTGTGGCACGCCGGGTGGTCCGCGCCACCCGGCGACTCCTGTCCACAGTGGACGCAAAAAGCGGCGACGGCCTCAGAGGCTGTCACTGAGGGCCTTGATGGGCATCTTGAGCTCGTCCAGCATCTCCAGGTCCGCGCTGGCCGGGCGGCCCAGGTTCGTCAGGTAGTTGCCGACGATGATCGCGTTGATGCCGCCCAGCATGCCCTGCTCGGCGCCGAGGTCACCGAGCGTCAGCTCACGGCCGCCGGCGAAGCGCAGCATCGTGCGCGGCATCGCCAGGCGGAACGCCGCGACCGTGCGCAGTGCGTCCTTGCCCTCGACGATCTCGTAGTGCTCGTACGGCGTCCCGGGCTGCGGGATGAGGAAGTTCATCGGCACCTCGTGCGGGCTCAGCTCGGCCAGCTGCACGGCGAACTCCGCGCGCTGCTCGATCGTCTCCCCCATGCCGATGATCCCGCCGCAGCAGACCTCCATGCCCGCCGCGGCGACCATCCGGAGCGTGTCCGCGCGCTCTTCCCAGGTGTGCGACGTGACGACGGACGGGAAGTGCGACCGCGCCGTCTCGAGGTTGTGGTTGTAGCGGTGGACGCCCATCTCGACGAGCTCGTCGACCTGCTCCTGCGTGAGCATGCCCAGCGAGCAGGCGATCTGGATGTCGTTGCCGTCTTCGCGGATCGCCTTCACGCCCTCGCGGACCTGCGAAAGCAGCCGCTTGTCGGGCCCGCGGACGGCGGCGACGATGCAGAACTCCGTCGCGCCGGTCTCGGCGGTCTGCCGGGCGGCCTTGACGAGGTTCGGGATGTCGAGCCACGCCGAGCGCACCGGCGTCGGGAAGCGGCCGGACTGCGAGCAGAAGTGGCAGTCCTCGGGGCAGCCGCCGGTCTTCAGGCTGATGATGCCCTCGACCTCGACCTCGGGGCCGCACCAGCGCATCCGCACCTCGTGCGCCAGGGCCAGCAGGTCGGGGAGCCGGTCGTCCGGCAGCCGCAGCAGCTCGAGGACCTCGGCCTCACCCAGGCCGACGCCGTTTTCGAGGACCTGCTCGCGCGCGTAGGCGAGGACATCGGTGTCCGGGACTGCGGTCACGGGCGTCTCCTTGGTCGTGGTGGAGCGGAAAGCGTCTCTCATCGTGCACGAAGCGCGGTCGAGGCGACAGCGACGCAGGTCACTTCTGGGCGGACGCCCGTCCGGTGAACAGCTCGGGGTCGAACTCGCCGCCGAACCACGGCGAGAGCCCGGCCCGCGCCGCCGCCAGGAACTCCTCGGGCGACGCGGTGCCGATGCCCGCGGGCAGCACGCCCAGCAGCGGCGCCCCGGCCGCCACCGGCAGGTCTTCGAGGTTGGACAGCGCCGCGAGGTCCGGTTCGGCCGGCCAGGAGCCGATGATCACCCCGGCGACGGTCAGCCCGCGCTTCGTGGCGACCTCGGCGGTCAGCGCGGTCGCGTTGAGCGTGCCCAGCCCGGCCTCGGCCACGATGATCACCAGCGAACCGAGCGACCAGGCGACGTCGGCGAGGCTCGACCCGGCGGCGTCGAACCGCACCAGCAGGCCGCCCGCGCCCTCGATCAGCGTCAGGTCGTGGTCGGTGTCGAGGTCGGACGCCGCCCGCGCGATCTCGCCCGGGTCGAGCGTCGGCAGGCCGCTGCGGCGGGCGGCGGCCTCGGGCGACAACGGGTCGGGGTAGCGGCGCAGCTCGCGCGTGGTCACCTCGGCCCCGGCCAGGCGGACGACGTCGGCGAGGTCACCGGGCTCGTCGGGGCCGACCCCGGTCTGCGCCGGTTTCAGCACCGCCACCCGCTGCCCGCCGGCCACCGCCAGCGCCGCGATCGCCGCCGTGGAGATCGTCTTGCCGACCCCGGTCCCGGTCCCCGTCATCACCAGCATCGTCACGGACCATCAACTTAGTGACCCCCGCCCGGGCCGCGCAGCCCGGGCGGTGCGGCCGCGGCCCGCGTCAGGCCTCCGGCACCACCGCCCCGGCGAGGCGGAACGAGCGCGCGTCACCCTCCAGCAGGTGCACCTGGGCGGCGCCGACGTCGAAGTACATCCCGGTCAGCTGCAGCTTCCCGGCCGCTTCGGCCGCCGCGACCTGCGGGTACTCCCGGAGGTGGTCGAGCTGCTGGAGCACGTTGAGCAGGGCCAGCCGGTCGCCTTCGCGAGCCGGGCGGGCGCCGTCGACGGTGACCGGGCCGGACCGGCGGGCGCTGGGCACGGCGTAGCGCAGCCACGTCTCCAGCGGCCCCGGCGGCGGGCCGTCGGCGAGCGCGGCCATCGCCCCGCAGCCGGAGTGCCCGCAGACGACGATCTCCTCGACGCCGAGCACGCCCACCGCGTACTCGATCGACGCGTTCATCGACGGGTCGGCCTGCCCCGGCGGGACCAGGTTGCCGATGTTGCGGATGGTGAACAGGTCGCCGGGTCCGCTGGTGGTGATCAGGTTCGGCACGATCCGCGAGTCGCCGCAGGTGATGAACAGCGTCCGCGGTTTCTGCCCGTCGGCCAGCCCGGACAGGGTGTCCCGCAGCAGCGGCGCGGCCCGGCGGTGGAACTCCGTGGCGCCGCGGCGGGTCTGCTGGGCCGGGATGTCGACGGACTCCACGGCCTGCCAGTCGGACCACGGCGCGAGCCACCGCGGGACGGCCCGGCTCGCGGCGAACCGCGACCGCGTCGGCCGGCCGGCCTTGCCCTCGCCGAACCAGGGGTGGCCGACCTCGTCGACGTCCACCGTGCCGCCGGCGCGTTCGTGCGCCTGCTGCCAGGTGGTGAGGCTTTCGAAGGCCGCGTGGTCCAGGTAGTCGACGACCAGTTCCAGCCGCACCGGCACCCCGGCCGGGATGGCGCCGAGCACCTTCGACAGCCGCGGCACGGACAGGAACGTCAGGACGCCTTCGACGACGACGCGGTGGCGGTCGCCGTCACTCTCGACGTGGATCCCGGACCAGACGGTGCGGCGCAGCATGAGCACCAGCGCCAGCCCGATCCCGGCGAGCACGCCGGTGAGCAGGTCGAACACCACCACGCCGGCGAGGGTGAGCAGGTAGACGGGCAGATCGCCGTGCCTGAGCGCGGTCTTCATGTGGCCGGGGTTGACCAGCTTCGCGCCGACGTGCACCAGCAGCCCGGCCAGCGCGGCGAGCGGGATGTTCTGGATCAGGCCGGCGAGCAGGACGACGAACACCAGCACCCAGACGCCGTGCAGGACCGCCGACACGCGGGTCTTCGCCCCGGCGGCGACGTTGGTGGAGCTGCGGACGATGACGCCGGTGACCGGGAGCCCGCCCAGCGCGCCGGACACCATGTTGGCCGCGCCTTGGCCGACCAGCTCGCGGTCGAGGTTGGCGCGCGGGCCGGTGTGCATGCGGTCGACGGCGACCGCCGAGAGCAGGCTCTCCACGCTGGCGATCAGGGCGATGGTGACGACGGCGAGCGCGAACCCGCCCCAGCCGCCGTCGGGCAGCTGCGGGACCAGGTGGACGTTCAGCAGGTCACCGGGCAGTTCGACGCGCGGCAGCGTCATCCCGGCGGCGACCGACGCCACGGTGGCGAGCGCGATCGCCGCCAGCGGCCCGGGAACCCGCTGGACGGCCTTCGGCAGCCGCGGCCAGATCAGCAGGATCGCGATGGTGAGCAGGCCGATCACGGTGGCGGAGTCGTGGTGGGCGACGATCTGGCCGGGCAGCTCGGCGACGTTCTCCACGGCCGAGCTCTGGGCCTTGCCGCCGAGGATGACGTGCAGCTGGCCGAGCACGATCGTGACGCCGATGCCGGCCAGCATGCCGTGCACGATGGCCGGCGAGATGGCCAGCGCGGCGCGCGCGATGCGGCTCAGCCCGAGCAGGATCTGGAGGGCACCGGCGGCGACCGTGATCAGGCACGTGACGGCCCAGCCGAAGGTGCTGATGGTTTCGGCCATGATCACGGTCAGGCCGGCGGCGGGCCCGCTCACCTGGAGCGCGGAGCCGCCGAGGGCACCGGCGACGACCCCGCCGACGACGGCGGCGATCAGGCCGGCGGCGACCGGCGCGCCCGAGGCGAGCGCGATGCCGAGCGAAAGCGGGACGGCGACGAGGAAAACGACCAGGGAGGCCGGCAGGTCGTGGCGGAGCACGGCGAGGGGTCTCATGATCGCCATGCAACCGGAAATCGTGTGAAATGTCCGCTATGCACCACTCGATCGAGTGAACGCCTGGCCATAATTTGCCCGAATGACACAAATCGGACGTCCGCTTAACCCGCCGTTCACGCCCGGCGTGCCTGTCACCCGACAGTTGAACCCTTTACGACACAAGGGTTCCCGAGCGCCCCAATGTGGCGTTGGGTGCGTCCAACGCACCGAACGCCACATTGGGGCGCTTGGTCAGGACGTGACGGCGCCCGCCGGGACGAAGCCGCGGGCCGCGTCGTCCAGCAGGGACACCTGCGCGGCGCCGACGTCGAAGTACATCCCGGTCAGCCGGAGGCCGCCGCGCTCCAGCGCCGCGGCCACCACCGGGTAGCCGCGCAGGGTTTCCAGCTGCTGCACGACGTTCTGCAGCGCGAGCTGGTCGGCCTCGGCGGCGGGCCGGCGGCCGCCGAGCAGCAGCGGCGCCTCCCGGCCGCGGCGCAGCAGCGTCGGCTCGCCGTGGCGCAGCCAGGCGCCGAGCTGGTGCAGGCCCGCCGGGGCCTGGCCGAGCAGCGCCTTCATCGCGCCGCAGCCGGAATGCCCGCAGACCACGATCTCCGCGACCCCGAGCACACCGACGGCGTACTCGATCGCCGCGCCGACCGAGGAGTCGGCGCCGCCGTCCGCCGGCGGGACGAGGTTGCCGATGTTCCGCACCGTGAACAGGTCACCCGGCCCGCTGGTCGTGATCAGGTTCGGCACGATCCGCGCGTCGCCGCAGGTGATGAACAGGGTGTGCGGCTCCTGGCCGTCCGCGAGCCCGGTCCAGGTGTCGCGCAGCAGCGGCGCGGTGCGGCGCTGGAACTCCGACGCGCCGCGGCACAGCAGCGAGCTCGCGCTGCGCTGCACGGGCAGGGCGACGTGCTCGGCCTGCCACTCCGACCAGGGCGCCAGCCAGCGCGGCACCACGCGCGCGGCGAGGCCCCGGCGCACGGTCGGCGTCCCCGCGCGGCCGCGTTCGAACCACGGGTGGCCGAGCTCGTCGACCGTCACCGGCCCGGCGTGCGCCTGCTGCCAGCCGCGCAGGCAGTCGAACGCGGCGTGGTCGAGGTAGTCGACGAGCAGTTCCAGGGTGACCTCGGCGTGCGCGGGCACCTCGGCGAGCACCCGGGTCAGCCGGGGCACGGAGAGGAACGTCAGCGCGCCTTCGATGACGACGCGGTGGCTGTCGCCGTGTTTTTCGACGTGAATGCCGGAGAAGATCATCCGCCGCAGCATCAGCGCGAGGGCCAGCAGTATCCCGGCGGCGACGCCGGTCAGGAGGTTGACCGCGACGGCACCGGCCAGCGTGACGACGTACACCGGGAGGTCGCCGTGGCGGCGGACGTCCTTGATCGCGGCCGGGTTGACCAGTTTCGTCCCGACGTACACCAGCAGCGCGGCGAGGGCGGCCAGCGGGATCAGCCGCAGGGTGCCGGTGAGCAGCAGGCAGGCGGCGAGGATCCAGGCGCAGTGCAGCATCGCCGACATCCGGGTGCGCGCGCCGGCCTCGTAGTTGGTCATGCTGCGCACGACGACGCCGGTGACCGGGAAGCCGCCGAGCGCGCCGGCGGCGACGTTCGCCATGCCCTGCCCGACCAGCTCGCGGTCGAGGTCGGTGCGCGGGCCGCCGCGGCGCTTGTCGACCGAGACCGCGGACAGCAGGCTCTCGAGGCCGGCGATCAGCGCGATGGTGACGGCGGCGAGGGCGAACCCGCCCCAGCCGCCGTCGGGCAGCCGCGGCACGAGGTGCAGGGACGGCAGCCCGGCGGGCAGGTCGACGCGCGGCAGGGTCATGCCGGTCAGCACGGACAGCCCGGTGGCCAGGGCGATGGCGGCCAGCGGCGCGGGCACCCGGCGGACGACGGCGGGCAGCCGCGGCCAGGCCAGCAGCACGGCGAGGGTGACGACCCCGATCAGCACGGCCTGGTCGTGGTGGGCGGCGATCTGCCGCGGCAGCGCGACGACGTTGGCCAGCGCGGAGCCCTGCGCGGTGCCGCCCAGGACCACGTGCAGCTGGCCGAGCACGATCGTGACGCCGATGCCGGCGAGCAGGCCGTGCACGATGGCCGGCGACACCGCGAGCGCGGCGCGGGCGGTGCGGGTCAGGCCGAAGAGGATCTGGAGCAGCCCGGCGGCGACGGTGATCGCGCAGGTGACGGGCCAGCCGTGGGTGGCGATCGTGTCGGCCAGCACCACGGTGAGAGCGGCGGAAGGCCCACTGACCTGCAGCGGCGAGCCACCGAAGACGCTCGCGACCAGCCCGCCTACAACGGCGGAGACGAGTCCGGCGAGCACCGGAGCCCCGGCGGCGAGCGCGATGCCGAGGGAAAGCGGTACGGCGACGAGGAAAACGACTATCGAGGCGGGCAGGTCGTGCTTGAGGTTCTGCTTGAAGGTCTCCAGCGGAGACGGCGGGCCGGTGTCGTGTTCACCACGAACGATCTCGATCATGGGGGCAGGATCGCCGAAAGCACGCGAAAAGTCTGCTATGCAAGCATTTCTCGCGTTTACCTGGGCACGGGATCGATGCCGCACTGGGAACCTTTCACACTCGCCGCCTCCGCCGTTCGCGTGGTGTAGATCGAGGGTTTGTACGCAGAGCGACGATGAGGGACCTTCGGGTCTCGCTGTGCGCGCGGTCACACCCGATATGCTGAAATCAAGCGTTTACAAGCCCCGGCGGTCTCCCGCGGGTGATCACGCCTTCTCCGCCACCGCCAGCATCGCGCCGGTGATCACCGCGAGGTCCGCGTCGCTCGTCACGTACGGCGGCATCGCGTACACCAGGTCGCGGAACGGCCGCAGCCACGCGCCCCGCGCCGTCACCACCTCGGTCGCCACCGCCATGTCCACCGGGTGGTCGAGCTGCAGCACGCCGATGCCGCCGAGCACCCGGACGTCCACCACCGACGGGAGGTCGCGGGCCGGGGCGAGGCCGTCCAGCAGGCCCTTCTCCACCCTCGTGACGTCGCGTTTCCACGCGCCGTCCGCCAGCAGGCCCAGCGACGCGTTCGCGACCGCCGAGGCGAGCGGGTTGCCCATGAACGTCGGGCCGTGCGCGAGCACCGGCAGCGCGCCGCGGGAGATGCCGGCGGCGACGTCCGGGGTGCACAGCGTCGCCGCCATGCTCAGGTAGCCACCGGTCAGCGCCTTGCCGAGGCACAGCACGTCCGGCGTCACGCCCGCGTGCTCGGCGGCGAACAGCGCGCCGGTGCGGCCGAAGCCGGTGGCGATCTCGTCGAAGATCAGCAGCACGTCGTGCGCCTCGGTCAGCTCCCGCAGCGCGCGCAGGTAGGCGGGGTGGTGGAAGCGCATCCCGCCGGCCCCCTGCACCACCGGCTCGACGATCACCGCGGCCAGCTCCCCGGCGTGCCGGGCGATCTCCTCGCCGAGCAGGTCCACATAGGACTGGTCCGGCGGGGTGTCGAACCCGGACGGCGGCATCGGCACGAAGACCTGCTCGGGCAGCACCCCGCGCCACAGCGAGTGCATGCCGCCGTCGGGGTCGCAGACGCTCATCGGCGTGAACGTGTCGCCGTGGTAACCGCCGCGCCAGGTGAGCAGCCGACGCTTCTCCGGCAGGCCGCGGGAACGCTGGTACTGCAAGCACATCTTCGCCGCGACCTCGACCGACACCGAGCCCGAGTCGCAGAGGAAGACGTGCTCGAGACCGTCCGGCGTCAGGTCGACGAGCGTCTTGGCCAGGGTGATCGCCGGCTCGTGCGTCAGGCCGCCGAACATCACGTGGCTCATCCGCCCGGCCTGCGCGGCGAGCGCGGCGTCGAGGGCCGGGTGCCGGTAGCCGTGGATCGCCGACCACCACGACGACATCCCGTCGACCAGCTCCCGGCCGTCGGCGAGCGTGAGCCGCACCCCGCTCGCCTCGGTCACCAGCAGCGAAGGCACCTTCGCGGGCATGGGCGCGTACGGGTGCCACACGTGCTGGGCGTCCAGGGCGAGCAGGTCGGCGGAGTCCATCCGCCGATTAAATCAGCGCAACCGGACCGGAAGGGACTCCAGGCCGTGGATCAGCGAGCTGGGCCGGTAGACCAGCTCGTCCGGCTTCGCGTCCAGCTCGAGGTCCGGGAACCGCGCCAGCAGGCCGCCGAGGGCGATCTCCGCCTCCAGGCGGGCCAGCGGGGCGCCGACGCAGTAGTGGATGCCGTGGCCGAAGGCCAGGTGGCCGCCCGCGGCGCGCGTGATGTCGAGCTTGCCCGGCTCGGCGTACCGCGCCTCGTCCCGGTTGGCGCCCAGCAGCGAGATCAGCACGAACTCGCCCTCCGGGATCGTCACGCCGCCCGCCTCGACCGGCGCCGTGGTGAACCGCAGGGTGGCCAGGTGGATCGGGCCGTCGAAGCGGAGGAACTCCTCGACGGCGTTCGGCAGCAGCGACGGGTCTTCGCGCAGCAGGGCGAGCTGCGCCGGCTCGCGCAGCAGCGCCAGCACGCTGTTGGCGATCAGGTTGACGGTGGTCTCGTGCCCGGCGACCAGCAGCAGGAACGCCATCGACACCAGTTCGGGCTCGGACAGCGAGTCGCCGTCGTCGCTCGCGTGGACCAGGTCCGACAGCAGGTCCTCGGCCGGCTCGGCGCGCTTCTGGGCGATCAGGCCGGTGAGGTAGCCGAACATGTTCTGCGCCGCGGCCTGCCCGGCCGCCGGCTCCGACGCGCTCAGCAGCGTCTTGGACCAGTCGGCGAACTCCGTGCGGTGCTCCGGCGCGACGCCGAGCAGCTCGCAGATCACCGTGATCGGCAGCGGCGCGGCGAAGGAGGGCAGCAGGTCGGCCCGCTCCCGCCCGGCCAGCGCGTCGAGCAGCCCGGCGGTGATCTCCTCGATCCGCGGCCGCAGCCGCGCCACGGTGCGGCCCGTGAACGCCTTGTTGACGAGCTTGCGCAGCCGCGAGTGGTCCGGCGGGTCCATGTTGAGCATGTGGTGGCCCAGCGACTCGCCGAAGCCACCCTGCGCGGCCACTTCGTCGGGCAGCTTGGCCTCGAACAGCGCGTGCGCGCGCACGTTGTCCTTCTGCAGCCGGGAATCGGCCAGCAGCGCCCGCGCCTGCGTGAAGTCCGTGACGATGTAGCAGGTCAGGCCCCGCGGCATCCGGACCAGGCGCGCGGGCCCGCCCGCGCGCAGCAGTTCCGCGAACAAGTGCGCGTCCTGCGCGAAATCTTCGGCTACCTCGACCGTCGTCATACCGTCCCCCAAGAAATCGTCAGCGCTCGGCGAGCGCCGCCACCACGCGATCGATCACGTCCTGCCAGTATGCCCGTTGTTCTTCGCGTTCTTCCGCGCCCGAAAGCCATTCCTGGTGGAAGCGCAGCGTGGTCCTGGCCCCGGAACCGCTCAACCGCACCTGGACGGTGGAGTCGTGGTCCCAGTCCTGCGGCCGCCAGGTGAGCCGGACGCGGTCGCCCGCGACGAAACTGCGGATCTCCCCGACGGTGCCGTTTTCGGTCTCGTACTCCGCACCCGGCTCCTGCGGCAGGTCGACGCCGGGGCCGAGCCAGATCGCGACGCCCTCCCGGCTGACCAGGAAGTCCCAGACCTCCGCGCCGGAGTACGGCAAGGTGCGGGAAACCCCTGTGTTCCAACCGACATCGGCGGTCTTCCCCACTGAAGAGCTCACTGAAGAGGTCATGCTCGCATCATCCCACCGGGGTACGACGAAAACCGTCCCCGGTCCGGGTGGAGGATCTCTTCCCGTGCGCTACCGCCCGATTTCCCCCGCCGTCCTGGCCGAAGAACTGACCGAGCGCATCAGCGCGCTCACCGAGCGCCCCCGGATCGCGGTCGCCGTCGACGGCGCGGACGGTGCGACGGAAACCACAGAACTCGCGGACGCCCTGGTCGAGCCCCTGCGCCTGCGCGGCCGCGCGGCCCTGCGCGTGTCCGCGCGCGACTTCCTGCGCCCGGCGTCGCTGCGCTTCGAGCACGGCCGCACGAACCCCGACGCCCGCTACACCGACTGGCTCGACCTCGGCGCGCTGCGCCGCGAAGTGCTCGATCCCCTGGCCGGCACCGGTTCCGGCGAGATCCTGCCGTCGTTGTGGGACACCGAGCGCGACCGCGCGACCCGCGCCGCCCGCGTGCCGGTGCCCGAAGGCGGCGTCGTGATCCTCGACGGCGAGCTGCTGCTCGGCGCGGGCCTGGCCTTCGACCTGGCCGTGCACCTGTGGCTCTCCCCCGCCGCCCTGCGCCGCCGCGTGCCGGACGCCTGGGCCGTCCCGGCCTACGAGCGCTACGAGGAGGAAGCGGACCCGAGCGCCCTGGCCGACGTCGTGGTCCGCGTCGACGACCCGCGCCACCCGGCGCTCTACACGCCCTGACGTTCCCGGCCTCCCCGCGCCCGCCGGAAAGCCGTGAAGGCCTCCTTCACGGCTCTTATGGCCGGTAAGGAGGCCTTCACGGCTTTCAGCGTCAGCGGACGGCGGCCACCGGGTCGCCGTCCAGCAGGCCCGACAGGCGGTCCGCCATGACGCCCCAGCGCCAGTTCTCGCTCACCCACGCGCGGCCCGCTTCGCCCATCCGGCGGGCCCGCACCGGGTCCGCGAGCAGGCTGGCGACGGTCTCGCCCAGCTGGCCGACGTCCCGGCCGTCGACGACGTGCCCGGTCACCTCGTCCAGGACCGCCTCGGGCGCGCCGCCGGAGTTGCCCGCGACCACCGGCAGCCCGGTCGCCGAGGCCTCCAGGTAGACGATGCCGAGGCCCTCGACGTCGAGGCCCCGGCCGCGGGTGCGGGCCGGCATGGCGAAGACGTCACCGGCGGCGTAGTGCGCGGGCAGCTCGGCCCACGGGACCGACCCGGTGATGACGACGTCGCGCTCGACACCGCACTCGCGGACCAGCTCGGTCAGCCGCTTGCGGTACGGGCCGCCGCCGACGATCAGCAAAGCCGCGCCGGGCACGCGTTCCTTCAGCTTCGGCAGGGCGCGGATCAGCTGGTCCTGGCCCTTGCGCGGGACCAGCCGCGACACGCAGACGACGGTCGGCCGGTCGCCGAGACCGTGCCGGGCGCGGATCTCCGCGCGCCCCGCCGGGTCCGGCCGGTAGATCCCGGTGTCCACACCGGACGGCAGCAGCTCCAGCCCGGCCATCGCGCCGAACGCGGCGGCGAACCGGCCGCGGGTGTAGCGGCTGACGTAGGTGACGACGTCCACGGTGTCCCCGATGCGCCGCAACGCCTGCCGCGAGCCCGGCAGCATGGACCAGCCGACCTCGTGGCCGTGCGTGGACGCCACGACGCGGCGCGCCCCGGCCTGCCGCAGCGAGTGACCCAGCAGCGCCAGCGGCGCGGCGGCGCCGAACCAGACGGCTTCGCAGTCCCGCGCGCGCATGATCTCCTTCGCCCGGCGCAGCACGTCCGGCGTCGGCAGCATCAGCGACGTCGGGTGCCGGACGACCTCGAACGGCGCCGCGGCGTCGAACTCCTCGTGCGACCCCGTGTGCGACTCCCACGACGGCGCGTAGACGACCAGGTCGTCCGCCGGCAACCGGGTGGCGAGGGAGTTCAGGTAGTTCTGGATCCCCCCGGGCCGGGGCGGGAAGTCGTTGGTCACGAGCAGGGTCTTGAGCACGCCCCTGAGGCTAGCGGCCGCCACCTACAGCGAAGGGGCGGCACCGCGTGTGCGGTACCGCCCCTTCACGAGTTGCTCGGAGGGTCACGACGTCGGGCGTCGCGCTCCCGCGTACTGGCTCTGCAGCGGCGAGATCTTCACGACGTCACCGGTGTCGGGCGCGTGCACCATCTTGCCGTTGCCGACGTACATGCCGACGTGCGAAACGGGCGAGTAGTAGAACACGAGGTCGCCCGGCTGGAGCTGGTCCCGCGGCACCGCGGCGCCGAAGGTGGACTGCTCCCGGCTGGACCGGGGCAGGGTGATGCCGGCCTGCTTGTAGGCCCAGAGCATCAGGCCCGAGCAGTCGAACGTGCTCGGCCCGGTGGCACCCCAGACGTAGGCGCTGCCCAGCTTGCTCAGCGCGGCGTCCAGTGCGGCCTGGGCGTCCGCGGTCGGGGCCTTGAGCCCCGGAGGCGCGGAGCCCGTGTCGCGCTGGGCCGCCTTGTCGAGCGAGCTCAGGCTCTTGTTGGCCGCCTTGAGCTGGTCGATCTGGTCGTTCAGCGTCTTCTGCTTGGCCTGGATGTCCGAGGTCAGCTTCGCCGCGGCGTCACGGGCGTCCGTCGCCCGCTTCGCGGCGTCGGTGGCCTTGTTCGTGGCGTCGGTGGCCTGCTGGACGGCGCCGCTGAGGTTGCCCATGGCGGCGTTCTTGTCGGTCGCGATGACCTCGAGGGCCGACGAGCGGTCCAGGAAGTCCTGCGTCGACGTGCCGGCCAGCAGCGCGGACAGCTTGTTCAGCTGGACACCACTGGTGAACGACGCGCCGGCGAACTTGTCGACCTCGGTCTGGTACTTCTTCTCGTTTGCGCTCGCCGCTTCGGCCTGGCCCTTCGCCGCGTTGACGTCGGTGGTGGCCTTGTCGAGCTCACCCTGCTTGGCCTTCAGGTCGTCCTGGGCCTTGAGCAGGTCTTCGTTCAGCTTCTCGGCCTGTGCCGCGAGATCGCGGTACTGGGCGAGCGCGTCCGAACCGGTGGGCGGGGCTTGGAGAACGGGGATGGGGGCGGCGGTGGCCGACGGCTGGGCCATGGTGACGAGGGTGATCACCGAAGCCGCGGCGAGGGCACCTGACACCACGCGCCTGATGGGATGCGACTGCACGGTCGCGCGGGTCTCCTTTGCGTCTCGGCCGCCGAGGGGGACCGGGGCACGAAGAGGTCGGGGGTTCCTCTTCGCCGTTGTCCCGTCCATCGCGCGCGTTTTCCCTCGAGAGGGAGGCCCGCGATGGTGGTTCCGGTTCCCAGCTTCCCGACAAAGCTGCGTCCGGCGGCGATCTCGCGTCGCCGTCTCATCGACGGCCAGGGGCCACGAGATCTCGGACAGGTTACGAAAAGACCGCCACCGCGTCCACCACCCCCTGCGCCAAAACTCTGCGTAGCGCCGTTAAACACCATCGGACCAGCGGGGGAGAAAACATGTGATGGGCGTTACACGCTGGGGTTTCTTTGTCCGCCATTTCGGCTACCTACCGTTCACCTGATCCGATCGACCACTCGGCGCGCCGACACGAAACGGGTCACTCAGGCGGTGCGCAAAGCCGGTCCTTCGACCATGCGCAGCCGGGGCACCATCCCCGCTTCGGCCAGCGCCGCCACCGCGCGGCGCTCGTCGGCGTCCCACCCGACGGCGGGTGGCGCGCCGAGCAAGACGGTCACCACGCAGTCGTGGCAGGAGATGCCGCGCACGACGCAGCGGTCGCAATCCACCACGACGTTCTCGATGTCGGAAACGGAAATGTGCGAGACGTCCACTTCGGACAACTCGGGGGTGCCGGTCATGTGGTCCTCCTCACGTCGGAACTGCTGCCCCGCACGTTAGGTGGCACCACCGACAGTTTCCGGCGCTCAGATCGCCGAGAACGGCTCCGGTTCACCCGATCGGGGTCCAAGGCGAGAAATGCTCAGACCCCGCTCAGACGGCTCACGAGCACCGCGAACGGCCGTCGAGGGGGCGACCGCGCAATCGGGTACCGGCGCGATAGCCGCCTTCGAACGGGTGAACCGCCCGTCCCCCGCGTAAAGGCTCAGACCCGGCTGAGCCGGCTCACCAGCACCGCGGACGGCGTCGGGTGCGCGCCGCCGCCGCGGACCGAGTCGGCGACCGCGCGGTCGGACGTCGCGACCACCATCGGCCGGCCCGCGGGCTCGGCCCGGACGATGTTGCGGATCACGTCGTCGGCCAGCACGCCGCGGTCGGAGAACAGCACCCGGACCCCGCGGGGCACCGAGGCCGGGACCGACAGCACACCGGCGCCGTCGAAGACCACCGTCACCTCGGCGGAGGTCCGCGCGGCCAGCGCGGAGAGCTGGTGGATCAGCCGGTCGCGCTGGTCGGCCAGGGCGAGCTCGGGGTAGCCGGTCTTGGTGACGTTGTAGCCGTCGACGATCAGGTGCACGTTGGGCAGCGCGAGGTAGCGGTCCAAGGTGGACACGTCGGCGATCTTGCCGCCCTGGCCGAGGCCGGAGCTGGCGCCGCGGACCATGTCCGCCGGGCGGGCCCCGCGGGCGCCGAGGGCCAGTTCGCGGCGCAGGCCGTTGGCCGCGCCGTCGATCGTGTCGACGAGCAGCGCCAGCCGCACTTCGTCGGCTTCGCGCGCTTCGCGGGCCGACTGCCGGGCGATGTCGGCGTCGGCGCTGGCGCGTTCGGCCCGGGCGCGTTCGTTGGCGACGCGCTGGCGTTCCCGCGCGAGCTGGGCGGTGAGGGCGGCGACCTGCTCGGCGTGCGCCGAAATGCCGCGTTCGGCGTCCACCGACGCCGATTCCGCCGCGTCCTTGGCCTGCCGGAGCTGCACGCCTTGCTCGCGAAGCCGCTTCAAGAGTTTCTCGACTTCACCTTCGCGCTCGCCGCGGACGCTCTCGGCGGCCAGCCTCGCGTCGGTGAGCTCGGCCCGGACCAGGGCCAGCTCGGCTTCGAGCCGCTGGGCGCGGGCGAGCGCGGCGTCCCGCTCCGCGCGCAGGACGTTCTCCTCGGCGTTCTTCGCGACCAGCCGGACCCGGCCTGCGGCCCCGGACTCCCCGAGCAGGACGGCGGCGGCCGCCCCGGCGACCGAGTCGACGGCGTTGGGGTCGAGGGCGTCGGTCCGGTGTTCGCGCAGCCACTCGATGACGGCGGTGCGGAACTGGGACGACTCGCCCAGCGCGGCCAGCAGGGCGGCGCCGCCGAGCTTCGCGCGCTTGGCCGGCGCGAACTTGGCGACGGGCCGCAGCTGGCGGGGCACGTCGGTGTTCGGCAGCTTGGCGACGGCGGCCGCGGCGAGCTCGGCGATCCGGTCGCGGACCGGCTCCGGCAGGGCGGGCCAGGTGGCGGGTTCGGGCCGCTCCCCCGCGTCGTCGGCCTGCTCGGGGCGCGGCGCGACACCCGCGGGACCGGTGTGGTCCCCGGGCGGCTCCGGCACGAGCGGCTGCGGGTGCATCGCTCCAGGGTAGGCCCCGCCCCCGGATCCCGCGTCGCACGCCATGCGAACCCGCGGTGACCGGCCGGTCGCCGAAAATTGTCGGGGGTGGCCTCTAGGGTCCCCGCCATGCGTCCGGTCCAGGCACAGCTCGCGTTCGACGAGCTCGGAACCCCGTTGCGGGACACCACGTTCGTGGTGTTCGACCTCGAGACGACCGGGGCGGCACCCGGCCCGAACGGGATCACCGAGATCGGCGCGGTGAAGGTGCGCGCGGGTGAGGTGCTGGGCGAGTTCGCCACGCTGGTCAACCCGGGCGTGCCGATCCCGCCGCAGATCGTCTCGCTGACGGGCATCACCCACGCCATGGTCTACGACGCGCCGCCGATCGAGGAGGTGCTGCCGGCGTTCCTGGAGTTCATCGGCGGGTCGGTGCTGGTGGCGCACAACTCGGGGTTCGACACCTCGCACATGCGCGCGGCCTGCGAAGGACACGGTTATGCCTGGCCGAAGGCGACCGTGGTGTGCACCGTCCGGCTGGCACGGCGGGTCGTCCCGCGCGACGAGGTGGGCCGCTACAACCTGACGGCCCTGGCGCTGCTGTTCGGGGCCCGGACCCGGCCGACGCACCGGGCGCTGGACGACGCCCGCGCCACCGTCGACGTGCTGCACGGCCTGCTGGAGCGCGTCGGCAACCTGGGCGTCCACTCGCTCGAAGAGCTGATGGGCTACCTGCCCGAGGTCACGGTGGCCCAGCGCGCGAAGCGGCACCTGGCCGCGGACCTGCCGGCCGCGCCGGGCGTCTACCTGTTCCGGGGGCCGAAGGAGGAGGTCCTGTACGTCGGCACGGCGAAGGACCTGCGGCGGCGCGTGCGGACGTACTTCACCGGCTCGGAGGGGCGCAGCCGGATCCGGGAGATGGTCGCGCTGGCCGAGCGCGTCGACCACGTCGTCTGCGCGCACTCGCTGGAGGCCGAGGTGCGGGAGCTGCGGCTGATCGGCGCGCACCGGCCGGCGTACAACCGGCGGTCGAAGAACCGGCACCAGGGCTGGTGGGTCGGCCTGACGGACGAGGCGTTCCCCCGGCTGTCGGTGGTGCGGCTGCCGCGGCCGGGGGTGCTGGGCCCGTTCCGCAACCAGGCCGACGCCCGCACGACGGCGGACACCCTGGCCGGCGCGTCGGGGCTGCGCACGTGCACCCAGCGGATCTCGCCGAAGGCGCCGAGCGGGACCCCGTGCGTCCTCGCCGAGCTGGGCCGCTGCGGCGCACCGTGCGCCGGCCGGCAGAACGTCGAGGAGTACGGCCCGGCGGTCGAGTCGGTGTCGGGGCTCATCGCGGGCCTCGACGGCGCCCCGCTGCGCGCCGCGGCGGCCCAGCTGGAGCGACTGGCGGAGGCGCAGCACTACGAGCAGGCGGCCCGCCACCGCGACGAGCTGGCCGGCCTGATCCGCGTCCTGGGCCGAGCCCACCGCCAGGCGGCGCTGGCCTCGATCGGCGAGCTGATAGCGGCGAACCCGGACGGCGCGGGCGGCTGGGAACTGTCGGTGATCCGCTACGGCCGGCTGGCCTCGGCGGGCGTCGCCCGCCGAGGAGTGCCGCCGATGCCGGTGGTGGAGGCGCTGGTGGCCTCGGCGGAGACGGTGCTGCCGGACCCCGGGCCCCTGCACGGCGCGCCCCCGGAGGAGGTGGGGGTGCTGCTGCGGTGGCTGGCCCGCCCGGGCGTCCGCCTGGTCCGCACGACCCGCCCCTGGGCCGAACCGGCGACGGTCGCGGGGTGGCGGGGATGGCTGGACCTGGTGACGGAGGCCCATTCGCTGGAACACGTCGGCTGAGGCCGGGTCCGGTGGGTCGCGAGCGCGCCCAACATCACCGGCGAGTGGCCGCGGAGGACCTCGATCCCGCGCCTCGCTCGGGCACCGGCCGGTGGCCGCGCCGTGGCTCAGGCAGGCAGCGACTCCGCGTTCACGGCCGCGCCAGGCACGGCTCCGGCCGAGCGCATCGCGCTCAGCAGCGACCCAGCCCTCGCCGACAGGTGCACCCGGCGACTGTGTTCACGGCCGCGCTGAGCACAGCTCCGGCCGAGTGCACCGCGTTCAGCCGCGAACCGACCCTCGCCACCGCCGACCTGCGCACTCGGCGACCGTGTTCATGGCCGCCGGGCACGGCAACGGCTGAGCGCGTCGCGCTCAGCCGCGACCCAGCCCTCCCCACCGCCGACCTGCGCACCCGGCGACGGCCGGAGCAGCACCCCGCAGGCCCCGAGCAGCCGCATCGAGCCCCACCAGGCCCGCCCGGCGACGAGTCAGACCGGCCATGCCGGGCCGGGCTCACTAGGATCGCGGGCGATACCCGCAGACGAGTCTTGGAGGACCCAGGTGATCACCGCGATCGTGTTGATCCAGGTAGAGGCGGACGCGATCCCGGACGCCGCGCAGGCGATCGCCGACCTCGACGGGGTCGGCGAGGTGTACTCGTGCGCCGGGGACGTCGACCTCATCGCCACCGTGCAGGTTTCCGCGCACGAGGACCTGGCCGAGCTGATCCCCGGGCGGATCGGGAAGGTGGCGGGCGTGCTGAACACCGTCACGCACATCGCGTTCCGCTCGTACTCCCGCGCCGACACCGAGTCGGCCTTCTCGATCGGCGCCGAAGAGTGACCGAGGTCCCGCGGGAGCTGGCCGACGCGCTCGCGGCGGCCCCGGACGCGGCGGCGCTCTTCGCGGCGCTGCCGCCGTCCCACCAGCGGGAATACACGAAGTGGGTCGCCGAGGCCAAGAAGCCCGAGACCCGCGTCGCCCGGGCCGGGAAGACCGTCACGAGACTGCGAACGCACTGAAGGCCACCTTTCGATCCGGAAGGTGGCCTTCAGCGTCAGTACCGCCTAGTGCTCGGAGCGCTCCGACGCCGTCTCGGCGCTCTCGATCTCCGCGCGGGTGTGGCCATTGCCGTTCGCGTGGCCATTGCCGTTGCCGTTGGAGTGCCCGTTCGAGTGACCGTTGCCGTGAGCCCGCTGCAGCGCGGTGGTCTCCTCGGCCGGGTCGGGCGACCAGAACGTGCCCGGCACGGCGTGCCCCGCCGAACCCAGCTTGTTCATCTTCTTCGGCACGGACGCGCCCTGGTACTCGAGCGGCACCGCGTGGCCGTGGCTGTCCACGCCGCCGAGCGGCTGGTGGATCTCGATGAACTCACCGTGCGGCAGCCGCTTGATGATGCCCGTCTCGACGCCGTGCTCCAGCACCTCACGGTCGGCCCGCTGCAGGCCCAGGCAGAGCCGGTAGGTCAGGTAGTAGGCGACCGGCGGCACGAGCAGGACGCCGATGCGGCCGGCCCACGTCGTCGCGTTCAGGGAGATGTCGAACTGGTCGGCGATGATGTCGTTGAAGCCCGACAGCTCGATCACCATGAAGAAGCCCAGCGCCATCGCGCCCAGCGCCGTGCGGACCGGGACGTCCCGGGGCCGCTGGAGCAGGTTGTGGTACGCGGTGTCCTTGGACAGCTTCCGCTCGATGAACGGGTAGCTGATGAACAGCCCGATCAGGATCGGCATGCCGACCGCGCCGGGGAAGAACACCGCCGGGATCGTGTAGTTCCCGAGGTAGACCTCCCACGCGGGCCAGATCCGGAGCATGCCGTCGGCCCAGGCCATGTACCAGTCGGGCTGGGACCCCGCCGAAACCTGCGCCGGGTTGTACGGGCCGAAGTTCCACACCGGGTTGATCTGGAACAGGCCCGACATGAGCGCCAGCACACCGATGACCAGCGTGAAGAACGCGCCGCCCTTGAGGGCGAAGTACGGCATGATCCGCACCCCGACGACGTTGGTCTCCTTGCGGCGCACCCCCGGGAACTGGGTGTGCTTCTGGTACCAGACCAGCGCCAGGTGCGCCCCGACCAGCGCCAGCATGATGCCCGGCAGCAGCAGGATGTGCAGCGTGTACAGGCGCGGGATGATCTGGTCGCCGGGGAACTCCCCACCGAACAACGCCCAGTGGATCCAGGTCCCGATCACCGGCACCGACAACACGATCCCCGACAACGTCGCCCGGATACCGGTACCGGAGAGCAAGTCGTCCGGCAGCGAATACCCGAAGAAACCTTCGAAGCAGCCCAGGACCAGCAGCAGACCACCGATCACCCAGTTGGCCTCACGCGGCTTGCGGAACGCACCGGTGAAGAACACCCGCAGCATGTGCACCGCCATCGACGCCACGAAGATCAACGCCGCCCAGTGGTGCAGCTGCCGCATGAACAGCCCACCGCGGACGTCGAACGAGAGGTCCAGCGTCGTGCGGAACGCCTGCGACATCTCCAGGCCCTGCATGTTCGTGAAACTGCCGTGGTAGACGACCTCCTGCATCGAGGGGTCGAAGAACAACGTCAGGTACACACCCGTGAGCAGCAGGATGATGAAACTGTAGAGCGCGATCTCGCCCAGCAGGAACGACCAGTGGGTCGGGAACACCTTGTTCATCTGGTGCCGCAGGCCCTTGGCCAGGCGGTAACGCTGATCGGCGTCGTTCGCGGCGTCGCCTGCCGCCTTCTCGATCGCGCTCGACCCCTTGGTCGGCGTGGTGAGTGAACTCATGACTTACGCTCCCAAAAGGCCGGACCGATGGCCTCGATGAAGTCGCCTCGCGCGATCAAGTATCCCTCTTCGTCCACCGTGATCGGTAGCTGGGCCAGCGGACGGGTCGCCGGGCCGAAAATCGGCTTGGCGTAGTGGAGGGCGTCGAACTGCGACTGGTGGCACGGGCACAGGATGCGGTTGGTCCGCTGCTCGTACAGGGAGGTCGGGCAGCCGACGTGGCTGCAGATCTTCGTGTACGCGTAGAGGTCGCCGAAGTTGAAGTCCTCCTGGCCGGACCGCTTGACCACCTTGGCGGCGTCGGTCGGGCGCAGGCGGATCAGCATGACCGGGTTGTCGACCCGGGTCAGCGCGGCGGCCAGCAGCTCCGGCTTGTCCTTCTCGGAGTCGCGGTACGGGAACACCGTCTCCATCGCGCCGGCGTCGAGGTCCTCGGCCTTGACGAGGCTGGCTTCCTGGCCCTCTTCCAGCGGCTTGCCGGTGTTGCGGCGCAGGTAGACCTTCTCGCCGGGGAAGTTCGGCTGCCAGCCGGTGTGCCAGAGGGAGTCGCGGCCCTCGGTGTCCTTCCACGGGTTCTTGATGAAGGACGCGAGCGGCAGCGCGGCGGCCGCGAGGCCCAGCGTGCCGGCCCCGGCGATCGCCGAGCGCTTGATCAGCGACCGGCGGGCGATGGTGCTGCGGCTCCCGGCGTCGGCCAGGTGCGCGAGGATCGTGGCGCGGTCGACCTCGGTCGAGCCCTTGCCGTCACCGTCGTGGCGCTCCTGCACCGAGACCTCGGCGGGCACGAACTTCTTCGTGTAGAGGATCACGCCGATGCCCAGGCCGAGGATGGCCAGGCCGAGCGTGAGCCCCAGCATCGGGGTGTAGAGGCTGTACCAGAAGTGGCCGCTCTCGTTGTCCGGCGCCTCGTACTGCCACGGCCACCAGATCAGGGAGACGACGAACCCCAGCCCGGCCACGGCGGACAGCGCGAACCAGAACGCCACCAGGCGCTCGGCGCGCTTCTCCGCGCGGGTGCCCTCCACGGGCCACGGGGTCGGGTACTCGGCGATCTCGACGCCGTCGAGCTGACCGCCCAGCTTCAGCAGCTGGTCGCGGTCCATCTCAGCCAGCTCCGCCTCCGTCGGCGGCTTAGGCCCCTCGGCACTCATGCCTTCGATCCAATCCACAACGTCACGCCGATCAGCGCGGCGATCCCGACGATGAAGGCGATGACGCCCTCGGAAGCGGGGCCGACCCCGCCGAGGCCGTTACCGCCCGGGTCATTGTTGCCGTCGGACACCGACTTCACGTAGGCGACGATGTCCTTCTTCTCCTCGGGCGAAAGCTGCCGGTCGGAGAACTTCGGCATGTTCTGGGGGCCGGTGAGCATGGCGGTGTAGATCTGCTCTTCGCTCGCCGGGTCCAGGTTCGGCGCGTACTTGCCCGCCGACAGCGCGCCGCCGCGGCCGGTGAAGTTGTGGCACGAGGCGCAGTTGAGGCGGAACAGCTCGCCACCGCGGGCCGGGTCGCTGCCGCGCAGGGCCTCGCCCTTCTCGGCCGGGCGCTGGGCGCCGCCGCCGTGCGCTTGGATGAAGGCGCCGACCGCGTCGATCTCGGCCTCGCTCAGCTTCGGCGGCTTGCGCTCGACCTGCGCCTCCTGGCGCGCGGCGGGCATGCGGCCCGAAGAGGTCTGGAAGTACACGGCGGCGTCACCGATGCCGATGAGGCTCGGGCCGCGGTCCTGCACGCCTTCGAGGTTCGCGCCGTGGCACGCGATGCAGGTGTTGTTGTAGACCTGCTCGCCGAGGCGCAGCTGCGCCGGCGTGCCCTGGGCCTGCGCGGTCTGCGGCTCGGGGGCGAACACGGCGTACAGGGCGCCGGCGCTCACCAGCGCGATACCGAGCGCGAGCAGGCCGGCGAACCGCCTCCGCAGCTTCGACCGCGCGCGGTAGCCGCGCTCCGAGGACTTGGTGCTGGTGGTCATCTTGCGGCAACCCTTGCTGTCAGTTCAGGCCGATGGAGAAGGTGGTGGTGGCTGGCGGTGCGGGCCTCACGGCAGGAGGTAGATCACACCGAACAGGCCGACCCACACGATGTCGACGAAGTGCCAGTAGTAGGACACGACGATCGCCGACGTGGCCTGGGCGGGCGTGAACTTGCTCAGCTTCGTGCGGATGAGCAGGTACACGAAGGCGATCAGCCCGCCGATGACGTGCAGGCCGTGGAACCCGGTGGCGAGGTAGAAGACCGTGCCGAACGGGCCGGACGGGATCGTCATCCCCTCTTCGACCAGGTTGTGGTACTCGTTGGCCTGGCCGCCGACGAAGATCGCGCCCATGATCAACGTGATGATGTACCAGCGGCGCAGCCCGTAGACGTCACCGCGCTCGGCGGCGAACACACCGAACTGGCAGGTCAGCGAGGACAGCACGAGGATCACCGTGAACGGGATCGCGTACGTCACGTTGAGGTGGAACTCCTCGCCGTGCAGCGGTGGTGGCCACGCGCCGGTGGAGTTCTGCGCCTTGACGGTGAAGAACATCGCGAAGAGCCCGGCGAAGAACATCAGTTCGCTGGACAACCACACGATGGTGCCGACACTGACCATGTTCGGCCGGTTCAGCGAGTGAACCCGCTGACTGATGGTGGGAGCTGCCGTTGTCACGGATCGCATTATGTCCTCCCGCACCGCCGTCCCGCCGGGTGGGTCCACGGCAAGTCGCGTGCGGAGCCGATCACACCTCTGCCGCGGAAAGGTGAGAGCTACTCATGGGTTTACTCGACCGGCTGCGTGACCTGGTCAAGAAGGACGAAACCGCCGGTCTGACGCCTGATACGCCCGGGTTGAAGATCGTCGCCGAGGCCTTCGACCCGGCCGTCGCGGACTCCGCCGTGCTCGCCGGTTCACCCGCCTGGGTCAGCACGGCACCCGCCGTTCTGCGGCACCACCTGCTGCTTCCGCCCGCTCGCCTCGGCGAAGCGGCGTCGATCCTCGCCCAGGACGGCTACGACCTGCGAGAAGAGTCACCCGATGGTGGCCTGACGCGGGTGCACGCGGTCCGCGTCCAGGTGCTCGACGCGCTCCACTGCGCCCAGGAACGGTCCCGGATGGCGGGCCTCGCACAACGGCTGGGCGGCGACGCGCTGGGCTGGGACGCGCTCCAGCCGGAGGCGCCCGCGTGATGTCGGTCTCGGCCGATACGATCGGTGCGAGTGGAGCTTTGACAAAGACGGAGGCAGCTCAATGGCCGAGCGGGCGATGCGGGTCCTGGTGTTCAGCCACAAGGCGGAGGTGCGCGAGGCGATCGTGAACGCGGTCGGCCGGCGGCCCGCCGCCGACGTGGGCCGCGTGGAGTACGTCGAAGCGGCCGGCATCGCCGACGTGCTGTCCGAGGTGGACGCCGGGAACGTCGACCTGGCGATCCTCGACGGCGAGGCGCAGCCGACCGGCGGCATCGGGCTGTGCCGCCAGCTGAAGGCGGAGATCACCGACTGCCCGCCGATCGTGGTGTCGGTGCGGCGGCGGGACGACCGGTGGCTGGCCACCTGGTCGCAGGCGGACGCCGTGCTGGTGCACCCGCTGGACCCGCTGACCGCCGCGGAGACCGTCGCCGACGTGCTGCGCGCGCGACGGGTCCCCGTCGTGAACGGCTGAGCCCGGTGACCACCCCGGTCCCCCGCACCTGGCCACCCCTGCTCAAGCAGCTCATCGCGCGGGTCGACCTGTCCGAGGACGACACGGCGTGGGCGATGGACCAGATCATGAGCGGCGCGGCGAGCCCGGCCCGGATCGCCGGGTTCGCGGTGGCGCTGCGCGCCAAGGGCGAGACGCCCGCGGAGATCGCCGGCATGGCCGCGACGATGCTGGCGCACGCGCGCCGGGTCGAGCTGGACCGCCCGGCCGTCGACATCGTCGGCACCGGCGGTGACGGCTCGAACTCCGTGAACATCTCGACGATGGCGACGATCGTCACGGCGGCGGCGGGCGCGCCGGTGGCCAAGCACGGCAACCGCAGCGCGTCGTCGAAGTCCGGGGCGGCCGACGTGCTGGAGACCCTGGGCGTGCGGATCAGCCTGCCGCCGGAGGAGGTGCAGCGCAGCCTCACCGAGGTCGGCGTCGGGTTCTTCCTGGCGTCGGCGTTCCACCCCGCGCTGCGCCACGCCGGCCCGGTCCGGTCCGAACTGGGCGTGCCGACGACGTTCAACCTGCTGGGCCCGCTGACCAACCCGGCCCAGCCGGGCAGCGCGCTGATCGGCTGCGCGTACGCGGACAAGACCCGGGTGCTGGCCGAGGTGTTCGCCCGGCGCGGCACGCGGGCGCTGGTGGTCCGCGGCGACGACGGCCTCGACGAGATCACCACCACGACGACGTCGACGCTCTGGGTGGTGGCGGACGGCGAGGTCACCGAGCGCGGCCTCGACCCGCTGGAGCTGGGGATCCCGCGCGCGACGGCGGAGGACCTGCGCGGCGGCGACGCGGCGGCGAACGCGGAGGTCGTCCGCGAGCTGGTGGGCGGCAAGCCGGGCCCGGTCCGCGACGCCGTCCTGATCAACGCGGCGGCGGCCCTGGCGGCGTTCACGGGCTTCTCGTCGTCCCTGGAGGACGACCTGCGCGCCGGCTTGGCACGAGCGGCCGAGGCGATCGACTCCGGCGCGGCAGCGGCCCTGCTGGACCGCTGGATCGCGTTCCAGTAGCCGGGCGGACACTCGCCGGGCGCGCCCCCACCCTCCTCAGGGGGGCGTGCCCTTGTCCAGTCTATCGGTGGCAGGCGCCCAAACCCGCCGGTCGCAGAATCTGTGGACAACCAGGTCCGATGTGGACAACTCGGCCGGTCCGGCGGCCGCGGGCTTGACAGCCGCGGCCAATCGATCCTGCGTCCGCCGACACCCGTTCCGGACGCGGCCTCCCGTGTCCGGCTTATCGATGGAGGATTCGGGACGCTCGACGGCCAGAATCCTCCATCGACAAGCCAGCCGGAGAGCCGGAACGGCGGCGACCGGAAGCCGCGGTGAGGCGTCAGCCGGAAGGCCGTAACTCGCGTGACCAAGGCCGTAACTCGCGTGACCAGGACCGTAACTCGCGTGATCAGGGCCGTAACTCGCGAGATCCGGCTCCAGTCACGCGAAATCCGGGTTCAATCACGCGAGTTACGGCTCTGCTCACAGTCGGATGCGCGTCAGCCGCGGAAGGCCGTGCGGTACGACGTCGGGCTCGTCCCCCGCAACCGGGTGAACTGGTGGCGCAACGCCGCCGCCGAGGCGTAGCCGCACGCCACCGCGATGTCCTCCACCGACAGGCGGCCCTCCTCCAGCAGGGCCTGGGCGCGGTCGAGCCGGCGTTCCGTCAGCCAGCGGTGCGGCGTCGTGCCCGTCGCCGCCGAGAAGCGGCGCAGGAACGTCCGCTCCCCCAGGCCGCTGCGGCGGGCCAGCTCCGCCACCGTGAACGGCTGGTCCAGCCGCCGTTCCACCCATTCCAGTGCTTCGGCCACCACCGAGTCGTCCGGCAGGGACGGGACCGGGGCCTGGACGAACTGGGCCTGGCCGCCCGCGCGGAAGGGCGCCGCCACCATTCGGCGGGCCAGGGTCGTCGCCGCCGTCACGCCGCGCAGGCGGCGGACCAGGTGCAGGCACAGGTCGACCGCCGCGACCGTGCCCGCGCTGGTCAGGACACCCTCGTCGTCGGCGTACAGCGCCTGGGGATCCACGAGCGCCGTCGGGAACCGCTGCCGGAACTCCGCCTCGTACACCCAGTGGACCGTGCAGCGGCGGCCGTCGAGCAGGCCCGCGTACCCCAGCGTGAACACGCCCGCGCAGAACCCCGCCACCCACGCGCCGCGCGCGGCCGCGTCGCGCAGGACGTCCAGCACCGGCGACGGCGGCGGTGCCGTCCGCGGCGCGCACGTCGGCACGACCAGCAGGTCCGCCGACGCCGCGAAGTCCAGGTCCGCCAGCCCGGACAGCCCGAAGCCCGACCAGCTGGCGATCGGCGCGCCGCCCGGGGAGCAGACGGCGAAGTCCCAGCCCTCGATGCCGTCGGCGCTGCGGTCGGTGCCGAACACCTCGCACGCGACGCCCAGCTCGAACGGCGAAACGTGGTCGGCGAGCACCACCGCGACCCGGTTGACGTCCATCGGCCGAGTGTGTCACAAGTTTTGCGGTCGTTGTCATCTCTGACACTGGTCGGCCGGCGCGCGCGGGACGAACCTGGTCCGCATGATGAATTCGGAAAGCCGCCCGCTGCTCCAGTGGACCGCGGCGATGGCGATGTCCGGGACGATCGGCGCGGTCGTCCTGGAAAGCGGTGCCGCGGCCCCGGCCGTCGCGTTCGCCCGCTGCTTCGTCGGCGGGACGCTGCTCGTGCTCTGGTGCCTCGCGCGCGGCTGGCTGCAGGCCTGGCGACCGTCGCGCCGCGACCTCGGGCTGGCCGTGCTGGGCGGGCTGTTCCTGGTCGGGAACTGGGTGCTGCTGTTCGCCTCGTACGCGCTGTCGTCGATCTCGGTCAGCACGGTCGTCTACCACACCCAGCCGCTGATCCTGGTCGGCCTGGCGGCGGCGTTCCTGGGCGAGAAGTTCGCGAAGAGTCACCTGATCCGGGCCGGGATCGCGTTCGGCGGCGTGGCGCTCATCTCACTGTCGGCCCACGGCGAGGACGGCAAGCCGGTGCAGCTGGCGGGAATCGCCCTCGCCCTCGGCGCGGCCGTGCTCTACGCCGGCGCGTCCTTCGTCGCGAAGCAGCTGAAGCACGTCCGCCCGCACCTGCTCGCGGCCGTGCAGACCACGGTCGGCGCGCTGCTGCTGGCGCCCGTGCTGCTGATCACGCCGTTGCCGTCGACGACGTCGGGGTTGCTCTGGCTGGTGCTGCTCGGGACGGTGCACACGGCCCTGATGTACGTGCTGATCTACGCCAGCATCGGCAAGCTGCCCACGACGACGGTGGCGCTGCTGTCCTACGTCTACCCGGTGGTCGCCGTGCTGGTCGACGTCGCCTTCTACGGCCACCGCCCGACCTGGCCCGAGGCCGTCGGCATGCTCGCGGTGCTGGCCGCCGCGCTGGCCCCGCAACGCACGAAAACCGGCCGCCACACTGTCGAGCAGCGTGACGGCCGGTCAGCGGAGCTTGAGGTCAGTCGTGCGACGGACCCGTGTGGTACTCGAACACCAGGCCGCCGATCGTGATCAGCAGCGCGACCAGCGCGATCACCAGGAGCCAAATGTGGAAGAACGCCAGGGCGAGGGCGGCCAGGGCGGCGGTGGCCGCCATGCTGACCGGCCAGTAGCTGCCCGGGCTGAAGAAGCCCAGCTCGCCGGCGCCGTCGCTGATCTCGGCGTCTTCGCGGTCTTCGGGGCGCGGTTCGATGCGGCGGGCGACGAACTGCATGTAGCTGCCCGCGAGGAACGCGAGGCCACCGGTGAGGAACAGCGAAACGATGCCCACCGGCTCGGGTCCGTGGGTGGCGGCCAGCGCGGTCCACACCCAGTACACGACGGCCA
Organism: Amycolatopsis sp. WQ 127309; assembly: GCF_023023025.1. NCBI lineage: Bacteria > Bacillati > Actinomycetota > Actinomycetes > Pseudonocardiales > Pseudonocardiaceae > Amycolatopsis > Amycolatopsis sp. WQ 127309. Next base: position 5,074,270 of record NZ_CP095481.1, on the reverse strand, counting down.
TGAACACAGCGAAGCTCGCCACGATGAAGAAGATTCGCGCTTCGACCTTCATGGGTCTGTCCTACTCCTGTTGTCGCTCAGAGTCAGTTCGACGCGGTCCGCGCCGTGCGGTCGGTGTTGAACGGCTGGGTGGTGACCGCGTGCGGGGTGCACAGCTCGCCGCAGTTCATCTTCGTCAGCGCCTCGGACGCGGTGAACGTCTGGTTCGTGGCCGGGTTCACCTGCTTGCGCAACGCGATGTACTGGTCGTACTTGTCCGCCGACAGCGCCCGGACCTCGAAGTTCATCACCGAGTGGTACGTGCCGCACAGCTCCGCGCACCGGCCGACGAAGGAACCCTCGCGGTCGATCTTGTTCTGGAAGGAGCTGTCCTGGTTGTTCTTGTCCGGGTTCGGCATGACGTCCCGCTTGAAGTGGAACTCAGGCACCCAGAAGGAGTGGATGACGTCGGTCGAGATCAGGTCGTACTGGATCGTCTTGCCGACCGGCAGCACCAGCAGCGGGATCTCGCCGGACGAGCCGACCGTGCTGACCTGGCCGCTGCCGTCGGGCTTCGCGGCGCTGGGGTCCTCGTACTTGAACTCCCAGTTCCACTGGAACGCCACGACCTGGACCTTGACGTCCGGATTCGGGATCTTGTCCAGGACCTTCGACTCCGTCGTCGCGGTGAAGAAGAACAGGACGCAGACCATGATCGTCGGGACGACGACCGTGAACAGCTCGAGCGGGATGTTGTACTGGAACTGCCGGGGCAGCTCCTCCGGCTCGCCGTCGACCGTCTTCTTCTTGCGGTGGAACGTCGCGGTCCAGAAGATCAGGGCCCAGACGATGACGCCGACGACGAGCGCCGCGATCACGGTCCAGGTCCAGAGGTTCCGCATCTCGTTCGCCTGCTCGGTGACACCCACCGGCCAGCCGAACCGCAGGATCTCGTCGCCGGAGCAGCCCGTCGCGGTCAACGCGACCAGCACGGCCAGCGCGGCGACGCGCGCGGTCCGCTTACCCAGGGTGCGCTCGGGTTTTCCCACTGCGCCTCGCCCTTTCACCCAGAGCCTCCTACGACCGATCTTTGTGACAGGGCGGAGCCTAGCCGAGTTGGCGCAGTCCGCTGACCAAGGGGCCTCCCTCGACGCGCGTGGTACTCGCCACGGCGCGCCCGGCATACTGGGCGCTCCCCAGCCCCACGAAGACCCTGAAGGTGTGTGAGTACCCGTGTGCGGCCTGCTTGGACTGATCTGCGCGACCGAAACCGGCGCTGCGAACGCGCGTGACGCCGTCGGCGCGGCCATGCGCTGCCAGCGCCACCGCGGGCCCGACGAGCAGGACACCTGGGCCGACGCCGAGGTCGTCTACGGCTTCAACCGGCTGGCGTTCATCGACGTCGAGCACGCGCACCAGCCCCTCGTCTGGGGGCCGCCGGAGGCGCCGGGCCGGTACACGATGAACTTCAACGGCGAGATCTACAACTACCTGGAGCTGCGGGCCGAGCTGGCCGGCGAGCACGGGGCGAAGTTCGAGACCGAGGGCGACGGCGAGGCGATCGTCGCCGGCTACCACTACCTGGGCGCCGCGTGGGTCGGGAAGCTGCGCGGGATGTTCGCCTTCATGATCTGGGATTCGCAGGAGAAGCGGGTCTTCGGCGCGCGCGACCCGTTCGGGATCAAGCCGCTGTTCTACTCGGCCGGCCCCGGCGGCGTGGCGTTCTCCAGCGAGAAGAAGAGCCTGCTGGAGCTGTCGGACACCCTCGGCGTCGCGCAGGAGCTGGACCGCAAGGCGCTGCAGCACTACCTGGTCCTGCAGTACGTGCCCGAGCCCGAGTCGCTGCACCAGGGCATCCGCCGCGTCGAGTCCGGGACGTCGTTCGAGGTGGTCCCCGGCGGTGAGGTGCAGTTCACTCGCTACTTCCACCCGAAGTTCGCGGCGAAGCCGGTCAACGGGCCGGCCGAGGCCGAGGCGCTGTACGAGCGCATCGCCGATGTGATGCGCGACTCGGTCGGCAAGCACATGATCTCCGACCCGGACGTCACCGTCGGCGCGTTCCTCTCCGGCGGCATCGACTCCACGGCCACCGCCACGCTGGCCAAGGAGCACAACCCGAACCTGATCGCGTTCACCACCGGGTTCGAGCGCGAGGGCTACTCCGAGGTCGACGTCGCCGCCGAGTCGGCCGCCGCGATCGGCGTGAAGCACGTCGTCCGCACGGTCACCGCGGACGAGATGATGGAGGTGCTGCCGCTCATCGTCTGGTACCTCGACGACCCGGTGGCCGACCCGGCGCTGGTGCCGCTGTGGTTCATCGCGCGCGAGGCCCGCAAGCACGTCAAGGCGGTGCTGTCCGGCGAGGGCGCGGACGAGCTGTTCGGCGGCTACACGATCTACAACGAGCCGATCTCGCTGGCGCCGTTCGAGAAGATGCCGGGCGGCATGCGGAAGCTGATCGGCAAGGTCTCCACGAAGATCCCCGAGGGCACCCGCGGCAAGGACCTGCTGCGCCGCGGCGCGCTGCCGCTGGAGGACCGCTACTACGGCAACGCCCGCAACTTCCGCGACGACCAGCTGCGCCACGTGCTGAAGACCTACCAGGAAGGCGTGGGCTTCAAGGACGTCACGGCGCCCTGGTACGACGTCTCGCGCGGCTGGGACCCGGTGGCCCGGATGCAGCACGTCGACCTCTACACCTGGCTGCGCGGCGACATCCTGGTCAAGGCGGACAAGGTGACCATGGCGAACTCGCTGGAGCTGCGGGTGCCGTTCCTGGACGCCGAGGTGTTCAAGGTCGCCGCGTTGATCCCGCTGGACCAGAAGCTGGCGCACAACACCACGAAGTACGCGCTGCGCCAGGCATTGGCGAAGATCATCCCGGCGCACGTGCTGAACCGCCGCAAGCTCGGCTTCCCGGTGCCGATCCGGCTGTGGCTGCGCAACGAGATGTACGACTGGGCCAAGGGCATCATCAACGATTCGCGGACCGAAGAGCTGCTGGACAAGAAGGCCATCCTGGCCCTGCTGGAGGAGCACAAGGCGGGCCAGCTGGACCGCAGCCGCCAGCTGTGGGCGCTGATCGTGTTCATGTTGTGGCACGGCATCTTCGTGGAGCACCGCATCAAGCCGGAGATCCCGGAGCCGGTGTACCCGGTCAAGCTCTGACCGTCCATTGTAGACAGTGACTGTCCCGCGCGCGGGACAGCGAAAGGGCCTCCTCGCCGCGGCGGGGAGGCCCTTTTCGGTGCGTCAGTGCCACCACTGGTTGGTGGCGCCGGCCACGAAGTCCCACAGCTGCGCCTTCGTGCCGTTGACGCCCCCGCCCGGAGCGGTCTTCGAAGCCTCCAGGTAGCGGCCGGAGTACGCGTTCTGGAACCGGTAGAAGCCTTCCGGGTTCTTCGTGATGGAGAACGCTTCGAGCGCGATGCCACCGCAGTCCCACAGCTGCGCCTTGTCGCCGTCGGTGAAGAGCCCGTTCTGGTCCGGTTCGAGGCAGCGGTCGTTCCACCCGCTCCGCAGCACGTAGGCGGGGTGGTCCGGGTCGGCCGCCGGGCCGCTGTAGAGCTGCAGCTCGATGCCCGGATCGGCGACGCGGAGGACCGGCAGCGGCCCGCGGGCCGCTGCCGGGGTTCCCCCTGGTGGAGCCGCCCGATCCCCTCTCGGCCGCCTCGTCCGCCATTCTCCGTACCGGACGGGACGTCGTCGAGAGACTCAAGCCCAGCCGAAAACCCCCAGGTCAAGCCCACGAAAAGGCCCCCTCGCCGACCGGCGAGGGGGCCTTCGCACAACAGTGCGTCAGACGGGCAGGACCACCGAGATCTCCTCGGCCGCGTCCGGGCCGAAGGCCTCGCCGATGCGGGCGAGCGCGTCGGCGCGGTCGAACGTCCACTCCTGGGTGCCCACCGTCTCGAGCACCAGCACCGCGATGAGCGAGCCGAGCTGCGCGGACCGCTCCACGTTCAGGCCGCCGTCGAGGCCCGCCAGGAAGCCCGCGCGGAAGCCGTCGCCGACGCCGGTCGGGTCGGCCTTGGCGCGCTCGGGCACCGCGCCGATCTGCAGCGCGACGCCGCCCTTGCCGACGATCTCGACGCCCTTCTCACCCAGCGTCGTGATGCGCACGCCGACCTGGTCGAGGACGTCGGCCTCGGTCCAGCCGGTCTTCTGGAGCAGCAGCTCCCACTCGTAGTCGTTGCTGAACAGGTACTTCGCGCCCGCGACGAACGCCCGCGCCTGCTCCCCGGACATCCGGGCCAGCTGCTGGGACGGGTCGACGGCGAAGGTGTACCCGCGCTGGCGGCACTCCTCGGCGTGGCGGACCATGCCCTCCGGGTCGTCCGGGCTGATCAGCACCAGGCTCAGCGGGCCGGCGCGGTCGGCGATCGGCGCGAGCTCGATGTTGCGGGACTCCGCCATCGCGCCCGCGTAGAACGTCGCGATCTGGCAGAGGTCCTCGTCCGTCGTGCAGACGAACCGCGCGGTGTGCGCGGTCTCCGACACGTGCACACCCGAGGTGTCGACGCCGTGGCGCTCCAGCCACGAGCGGTAGTCGGCGAAGTCGGCGCCGACCGCGCCCACCAGCACCGGCTTGACGCCCAGCACGCCGAGACCGAACGCGATGTTCGCGCCGATCCCGCCGCGCCGGACCACGAGGTCGTCGGCGAGGAAGCTCAGCGAAACCCGGTGCAGCTGCTCGGCCACCAGCTGTTCGGCGAACCTTCCGGGGAAGTGCATGAGGTGGTCGGTTGCGATACTGCCGGACACTGCGATCCTGGCCCTGTCTGCCACCGGCTGCTCCTTTGTGGTCGACCTCACGGCAAACGGCGCGAACTTACCCCCGGGTCGTGCCCCATCCGGGTTGTTCGCGCGCACCACCCGAGACTACCGGCTGGTACTCCTTCTCCAGTCGAGTCGCGATCAATAGCGTTACGAATCGTGAAAGCCGTCACCGAACCCGAGACCCTGTCCGAGCTGATCGCCGACTGCGCCCACATCCCCACGACGCTGCGTGCGGGCGACGTCCCGCTGCCGCGCGTCCAGGCGCCGCCGTGGCAGGTCGACGAGGCGTGTCACGCCCAGGTCGCGGAGCTCGACGCCTACGTCTGAGCCCGCAACCCCGCAGCAACGAAGAAGGCCCCGTCCTCCGTTCGGAGGCGGGGCCTTCTCGCGTGTTGCTCAGAACCGGCGCGCGACGCTCAGTGGAACGAGTCGCCGCAGGCGCAGGAGCCGGTCGCGTTCGGGTTGTCGATCGTGAAGCCCTGCTTCTCGATCGTGTCCACGAAGTCGATGACGGCTTCCGAGACGTACGGGGCGCTCATCCGGTCCACGGCGACCTTGAGGCCGTCGAAGTCGCGGAACAGGTCACCGTCGAGCGTGCGCTCGTCGAAGAACAGCTGGTAGCGCAGACCCGCACAGCCACCGGGCTGGACGGCGATGCGCAGGTGCATGTCATCGCGGCCCTCCTGGTCGAGCAGGGCCTTCGCCTTGGCAGCCGCGGTGTCGGTCAGCGTGACGCCGTGGGTCTCCTCGGCGGTCTCGGCCTGCGTCGCGCCGGCGTGCTCAGCGGTCGTCATGGCACTCCTCATAGGTTCGAACTCACTGCGGATACTCCTGGTGCCCTACGTCCAACACCCGGTGCGTCCGATCTGTTCCCCCGCCATGGTCGCACATCGATCGACCTGGTGAAACGGCGGCGTGACGCCTGCAATACCCTGGTGACGTGAGGTTCCTGCGCCGAAGCACCACAGACACCGCCGCCGACGAGCCGGCCGCGGCCGCGACCGAGGCCGTCGACGTCGGCGGCAAGTCGTTCACGCCCGGTAAGGGCAAGGCCACGCCCAAGCGGCGGGAGGCGGAGGCGAAGCGCCGGGGTCCGGTCGCACCCCCGCCGACCACCATGCGGGAGGCGATGAAGCGCAACAAGGAGCTTCGCAAGGCGAACCCGCAGAGCAAGGAAGACCGCCGTTCCGAGGCGAAGGTCCGCCGCGAGCGGATGATGTCGGGCGACGACAAGTACCTGCTGCCGCGCGACCGCGGGCCGGTCAAGGCGTACGTCCGCGACCTGGTCGACAGCCGGCGCAACCTGCTCGGCCTGTTCATGCCGCTGGCGATCCTGGTGTTCCTCGCGCTGCTGGTGCCGTTGCCCCAGGTCCAGTCGTACATCACCCTGCTGTGCACGGCGCTGCTGCTGGTGATGGCCATCGAGGGCTTCGTCAACGGCCGCAAGATCGGCAAGCTGGTGCGCGAGAAGTTCCCCAAGGAGACGGTGAACGGCCGGTCCGTCGGCTGGTACGCGTTCGTCCGGGCCTCCCAGATCCGGCGCCTGCGGGTCCCGAAGCCTCGGCTGAAGCCGGGCGACCCGATCCCCAACTGAGCTTTCCGGAAGAGCCGGGTGAGACACGTCTCACCCGGCTTTTCGCTGTCCGGAACCGCCGACGCGCCAACCGGAGTGGCGCGCTTGGCGGGTGACTTGATCGGGCACGTCGGTCGCCGGGGCTGGAGTTGCTCCAGGTCGTTAGCAAAGCAAACGATTACCGCCTAGGCTGCGGGTATGGAGTTTCGTCGTCTCGGCCGCAGCGGCCTCAACGTCAGTGAGATCTCGTACGGGAACTGGCTCACCCACGGTTCCCAGGTCGAGGAGGACCAGGCTCACGCCTGCATCAAAGCCGCGCTCGACGCCGGCATCACCACCTTCGACACCGCCGACGTCTACGCGAACACCGCCGCGGAGTCGGTGCTCGGGCGCGGCCTGAAGGGGCAGCGGCGGGAGAGCCTGGAGATCTTCACCAAGGTCTTCTGGCCGACCGGTCCCAAGGGGCCCAACGACAAGGGCCTGTCCCGCAAGCACATCCTCGAGTCGGCGAACGCCTCGCTCGAGAGGCTCGGCACCGACTACCTCGACCTCTACCAGGCGCACCGGTTCGACCGGAGCGTGCCGCTCGAAGAGACCATGCTCGCCTTCGCCGATCTCGTCCGCCAGGGCAAGGTGCTCTACGTCGGCGTCTCGGAGTGGACCGGCGAGCAGATCAGCCGGGGTGCGGCGCTGGCCCGCGAGCTGAAGATCCCGTTCGTGTCGAACCAGCCGCAGTACAACATGCTCTGGCGCGTCATCGAGGACCAGGTCATCCCCGCCTCCGAGCGCGAGGGGCTCAGCCAGATCGTCTGGTCGCCGATCGCGCAGGGCGTGCTGACCGGCAAGTACAAGCCGGGCGCGGCGTTCCCCGAGGGCTCGTTGGCGCCACCGACGAGAAGGGCGGCGCCAACATGGTCCGCCGCTTCCTCGACGACGAGGTCCTCAAGCGCGTCGCCGAGCTCGAGCCCCTCGCCAAGCAGGCGGGCCTGTCGATGGCGCAGCTGGCCGTCGCGTGGGTGCTGCAGAACCCGAACGTCGCGTCGGCGATCATCGGCGCCTCGCGGCCGGAGCAGGTCGTGGACAACGTCCAGGCCGCGGGCAAGAAGCTCGACGCCGACCTGCTCACCGCGATCGACGACGTCCTCGGCGACGTCGTGGAGCGCGACGCGAGCCTCACCAAGAGCCCCTGACGTCGAAAGCCGTGAAGGCCTCCTTACCGGCCGTAAGAGCCGGTAAGGAGGCCTTCACGGCTTTCAGTCCTGGTTGATCCGCGCCTGGTAGGGCACGTGGCCATCCAAGTCGAGGCCGTCCTCCGGGGAGACGCGGGGTTCGACGCCGAACCCGCGCAGCAGGCGGCTCGCCCCGGCCAGCCGGTCACCGCCGCGGCCCGGGAGCCGCTCCGGTGTGAAGCCGCGCTCGGCCAGCAGGCTCTCGACGTCGTCCATCAGCCGGTACGGGTCGTAGCCCCGCGGCTCAACCACGGGGCCAGGTCTTCCCGGTGATCCGCTCGTAGACCTCGGTGTAGCGCTGCCGCGTCTGCTCGACGATGTCCGCCGGGATCTCCGGCCCGGGCGGGGTCTGGTCCCAGCCGGTACCGCGCGACCAGTCACGCACGAACTGCTTGTCGAACGCGTGCTGCGGCCGGCCCGGCTCCCACTCGTCGGCGGGCCAGAAGCGCGACGAGTCCGACGTCAGGACCTCGTCGCCCAGGGTCAGCGTGCCCTCGGCGTCGAACCCGAACTCCAGCTTGGTGTCGGCGATGATGACGCCCTGCGCGGCGGCGTGTTCGGCGCCCTTCGCGTAGATCTCCAGCGTCAGCTCGCGAAGCCGCTTCGCGGTGTCTTCGCCGATCTCGTTCAGCACCTCGTCGAAGGTCATGAACTCGTCGTGCCCGGTGTCGGAGATCTTCGTCGTCGGCGTGAAGATCGGCTCCGGCAGCTTGTCGCCCTCGACCAGGCCCGGCGGCAGCGAGACGCCGGAGATCTTGCCGTCGCGCTGGTACTCCCGCAGGCCGAGGCCGGCGAGGTAACCACGGGCGATGCACTCGACCTGGACCATCTTCAGCGGCTTGCAGCGCATCGCGCGGCCGGCGAACTCGTCCGGGACGTCGGTCGCGGAGACGACGTGGTTCGGCACGACGTCGGACATCCGGTCGAACCACCACGCGGACAGCTGGTTGAGCAGCTTGCCCTTGTCGGGGATCGACGTCGGGAGCGAGACGTCGTAGACCGAGACGCGGTCGGTGGCGACCAGCAGGAGGTCGCCGTCGAGCTCGTAGAGGTCACGGACCTTGCCCGCGTGGATGTGCTTCATTCGCCGTCCTCAGTCGTGTACTCGTGGAAAACCCAGTGTTCGGGCAGCGCGGCGGACTCACCGTATTCCACGACCGTGCCGTCGGCCGCGAGGAAGGTGCTCCGGCCGAGCAGCACCGGCGACCCGGCCGGCACCGCCAGCTCGGCCGCCTCGTTCTCGTCCGCCCGGCCCGCCGCGTGCCGTTCCTGCGTGACGGTGATCTTCGTGCCGAGCCGCGCGGCCGCGTGGGCCGACGTGCCCTCGACGATCCGCTCCGGCACCAGCAGCGCCGGCGCCCTGGCCGAGAGCGCGCCGTCGAACCACGAGGTCGACGTCGAGAGCGGGCGCGAGTCCGGCCCGTAGGTGGTGCGCCGCCGCCGGATGGCCGGGGCGCCCGCTTCCAGGCCGAGAGCGGCCGCGGCCCGCTCGATCGCCGGTTCGAGCCCGGCCGACCGGATCACGGCGTAGTGGCCCGGCGGGTAGATCTTGCCGGTGCGCGCCGAGGCGACACTGCGGTCGAGTGCGCTGCGGTGCAGGCCGCCGCGGTCGACGACCGTGCCGACGCCGCGCACCGGGCGCACGAGGCCCTGCGAGCGGAGCGTGGCCAGGACCTTGGTGGCCGTCGCCATCGCGACGGCCCACGTGCGCGCGATCTCGCGGGCGGACGGCACCGCGTCGCCCTCCTGCAACCGGCCGGACAGGATGTCGTCACGGATCCGGCCCGCGATCTGCAGGTACGGCGGCTCAGGACGGTCGAGGGTGGGCAAGGCGGCTCCTCACGAGGACTACGCACAAGTGTTCTAGCACGCCAGGGGGTCTCCCTCAAAGCCCTGCTCAGAACCACCCAGGTGTACTAGTACACGCGCTGGACTGCGCTCTAGTACGCAAGTTACCCTCGAAAGTGTGTCCCCGCCCACATCCCACACCGGATCAGGCGGCCCGGATCTCGAGGAACTGCTCGAGGAACTCCGGCGCCGCAAATGGGTGCTGCACCTGTTCGGCGGCCGCGAGGCGCCGGAGATCTACGCGGCGGTCTTCCAGTGGCAGACCTGCGCGGACGTGGTCGTACTCCGGGACGAGCACCGGGCGAGCGCCTACCGGGTGCCGACGTTCCCGGGCACCGACGTGTTCAGCCCGCGGGTGGTCACGTGGCAATACCACGCCACCCCGGTCTGGACGCTGCGGGCGGCGCTGACCTTGGCGGAGCCGGGCACCCCCGGCGCCCCACTGCAAGCGCTGCGCCCGCAGCCGGGCTGTCACATCCCGATGGAGCTCCGCGCGGACGTGACGATCCGCCCGACCTGGACCGGCTTCGAGGAGGAGAAGGGGGACGACGGCGGACCACCCGCCTGCGCTTAGCGGGCGAGCAGCCGCTCCGCGACCACCAGGTCGTGGGGGTAGGTGATCTTCAGGTTCTCGGGCGCCCCGGGGACCCACCGGATCGGCAGGGAGGAGTACCGCTCCATGCAGGACGAAGTGTCCGTTCCCGAGAAGCCCTCACGCTCCGCCTGTTCGTAGGCCTCGAGCAGCGGTCCGGCCCGGAAGCCCTGAGGCGTCTGGACGCGGATCGCGCCGGGCACCTGGGCGACCAGGTGCCCGGCATCCACTTCGACGACGTCGTCCGCGGCCAGGCCCGGCACAGCCCCCCCGTCCTCGCGTGTCCGGGCCAGCACCGCGCCGACCAGGTCGGAGTGGACCAGCGGCCGGGCCGCGTCGTGCAGCAGCACGGCGTCGACCCGGCCGCCTGTTATGCGCGGGGCGAGGTGGCGCAGCGCGTTCAGCTCGGACGCCTGCCGCGTGGGCCCGCCGTGCACGACCTCGACGTCGCCGTCGAAGCCGGCGAGCACCTCGTTCGCGAGCTCCGCGTCCTGCGGCCGGATCACCAGCACCAGCACGCCGACGCCGGGCACCCCGGCGAAGGCGTCGAGGGACCAGGCGACCACCCGCCGCCCGGCCAGCGGCAGGTAGACCTTGTTCAGCCGCGCGCCGACGCGGGTGCCCGCGCCGCTGGCCAGCACCACCGCGGCCGCCGTCTTCTCCACCGTTTCCACGAGCGGCGAGACTACTGGGCGGGCGTGTAGCTCAGGATGATCATGCCGGTGTCGTGCACCTCGGTGCCGTTCAGCGTGAACGCCTTCTGGCCGGTCTCGCGGTAGAGCAGCTGGTCCGGGGTGGCGTTGCCGGAGAGCACCGGGTGCAGCCAGACGCGCAGCTCGTCGAGCAGGCCGTTGTCGAGCAGCAGCCGGGTGACGTCGCCGAAGCCGTACTGCAGGATGTCGCCCGCGGTGCGCTCCTTGAGGGCCCGGATCTCGTCGACGACGTTCTCCGAGAGCACCTTCGAGCCGGTCCACTCCGGGTCCTTCAGCGTGGTGGACACGACGTACTTGTCGATGCTGTTCATCCGGTCGGAGACCTCGTCCTTGGGCAGCTGCGGCCACGCCTGCGAGAAGCCGTCGTACGTCTTGCGCCCCATGATCAGCGCGTCGCTGGCGGCCAGCTGCGCCTTCACGGCCGCGTGGGCCTGCTCGCCGAGGTAGGTGAAGTGCCAGTTCTGCATGTTCGTGATGTCGCCGTCGAGGGTCATGTACGTGGCGTTGACGATCCGGCCCATGGTGGTGTCTCCCTGTGTTCGTGGTCCCGCTTACGACCACGCGTCGAACGGGGCAGGCCCGGATCGACACGTCTCACGAACTATTTTCGCGGGCCCGGTAGGTTGGGCCGCGGCGGTGCCGGAAAAGACTGCCGCCACAAGAGGAAAGGGCCTGGTGTGGAGCCGGAAGACATCGAGTTCCCCGAGATCACCCCGCCCGACGAGCACGCCCGGTCCGCGGCGATCGCCCTGCACGACAAGCTGGTCAAGCCCGCCGGGTCGCTCGGCAGGCTCGAGGAGCTGGGCGTCTGGATCGCGGCCTGCCAGGGCCAGTCGCCGCCGCGGCCGTTCACCCGGCCCCGGGTCGTCGTCTTCGCCGGGGACCACGGGATCGCCGCCAAGGGCGTCTCGGCCTATCCCGCCGAGGTCACCTCGCAGCTGCTGGGCACGATGCTGACCGGCGGCGCCGTGATCAACGTGCTGGCCGCCGCCGCGGGCGCGAGCGTCCGCGTGGTCGACATGGCCGTGGACGCCGAGGCCCCCGCGACCCGCTCGATCGGCGAGTTCAAGGTCCGCCGCGGCTCCGGCTCGATCGACGTCGAGGACGCGCTGAGCGCCGCCGAGGTCAAGGCCGCGGTGCGCGCCGGGATCACGATCGCCGACGCCGAGGTCGACGGCGGCGCGGACCTGCTCATCCCCGGCGACCTCGGGATCGGCAACAGCACGCCGGCGTCCGTGCTCGTCGCGGCGCTGACCGGCACCGAGCCGGTGGCCGTGGTCGGGCGCGGCTCCGGCATCGACGACGACGCCTGGATGCGCAAGGCCACCGCGGTGCGCGACGCGCTGCGCCGGGCCCGCGTCGTGCTGGCCGACCCGATCGCCCTGCTGCGCACCACCGCGGGCGCCGACATCGCCGCGATGGCCGGGTTCCTGGCCCAGGCCGCCGTCCGGCGGACGCCGGTGGTGCTCGACGGTCTCGTCGCCTGCGCCGCGGCGCTGGTCGCCGAGGACCTCGCCCCGGGCGCCCGCCGCTGGTGGGTCGCCGGGCAGCGGACGGCCGAGCCGGCGCACGGCCTCGCGCTGGAGCACCTGGACCTGGGCCCGCTGCTGGAGCTGGACGTCCGGCTCGGCGAAGGCACCGGCGCGGTGACGGCGTTGCCGCTGCTGTCGATGGCCGCGCGCGTCCTGGCCGAGACGGCCACGCACGAGCAGGCCGGCGTCTCCGGCCCGCTCATCCCCGCCGTCGCCACCTGACCCCGAAAGCCGTGAAGGCCTCCTTACCGGCGCTTATGGCCGGTAAGGAGGCCTTCACGGCACTTGGCGGAACTCAGCCGAGGTCGATCATCCAGTTGTCCGGGTCCGGGCGGGTGCCCTCCTGGATGCCGGTCAGCTCTTCGCGCAGCTTCATCGTCAGCGTGCCCGGCCGGCCGTCGCCGATCGTGAACTCGCCGTTCGCGTGCTTGACGTGCCCGACCGGGGTGATCACCGCCGCCGTGCCGCAGGCGAACGTCTCCGTCAGCTCCCCCGAGGCCGCCGCCTTCTCCCACTCGTCGGTGGAGATCCGGCGCTCCTCGACCTTGTGGCCGAGCCGCTCCGCGAGCTGCAGCAGCGACTTGCGGGTGACGCCGGGCAGCAGCGAGCCGGTCAGCTCGGGGGTGACGAGCCGGGCGTTCTCGCCGGAGCCGAAGACGAAGAACAGGTTCATCCCGCCCATCTCCTCGACCCAGCGCCGCTCCACCGCGTCGAGCCAGACGACCTGGTCACAGCCCTTTTCGACGGCCTGCGCCTGCGCCACGAACGACGCCGCGTAGTTGCCGGCGCACTTGGCCGCGCCGGTGCCGCCGGGCGCCGCGCGCACGTACTCGGTCGACAGCCAGACGCTCACCGGCTTGATGCCGCCGGAGAAGTACGACCCGGCCGGCGACGCGATGACGGTGTAGACGTAGTCGGCGGCCGGGCTGTTGACGCCGAGGCCGGTGGACGTCGAGATCATGAACGGCCGCAGGTAGAGCGCGTCACCCTGACGGGTGGGAACCCAGCGGTTGTCGACGGCGATCAGCTCGCGCAGCGACTCGAGGAACAGCTCCTCGGGCAGCTGCGGCATGGCGAGCCGCTCGGCCGACTGCCGGAAGCGCGCGGCGTTGGCGTCCGGGCGGAACGACGCGATCGCGCCGCTCGGCTGGCGGTAGGCCTTGAGACCCTCGAAGATGGCCTGGCCGTAGTGCAGCACCGACGTTGCCGGGTCGAGGGTGAACGGGGCGTACGGGCCGACCCGGGCGTCGTGCCAGCCTTCGCTCTTGGACCACTTGACCGTCACCATGTGATCGGTGAAGTAGAGCCCGAAACCGGGGGCGGTGAGTACCTCCGCGACGCGTTCCTGGCTCGCAGGGCTCGAGTGCGGGACAGAGGTGAACTGCGTCGTGATGGTCATGGCCAGAGAATACCTGTTGGTCGGAAGCGCGTTAGTCGGATGTCCACGTGTTTTCCGACGGCGTTCCCGACCGGCCGCGCGTCCCGCGTCCGCGCCGCGACCACACTAGGATGACGCCGTGACCTTTCACTCCACTGAGCCGGTCCCCCGGTCCGCCCCGGGCACCGGCGCCGGCGTCAAGACGTTCGTCACCGCGGTGCTGCTGACCTTCGGCGTCGGCCTGCTCGGCATGGTCGGCTGGGCCGTGCTCAGCAGCGGCTTCGGCGGCTTCCTCGGACTGGTCGCCGGGGTCTTCGGCGTCGTCTGGTGGCGCAGCATCCACGACAAGACGGTGTTCCCGAAGATGATCCCGACGAAGTCCGTCGTGATCCTCGCGGTGGTCAACGCCGTGCTGGCGCTGGTCCTGATCCTGACGGCGGGCTGAGCTCCGCCAGCAGCCCCGCGGGCAGCTCCGGCGCCGGCCAGTCCGGCTCCGGGCGGAAGTCGGCGCCCGTCCCGTCGAACGGGTAGGCGCCGCGCTCGGCCAGCGCGCCGATCCGCTCGCCTTCGGCACGCAGCCGGTCGAGCTGCTCCGGGGTCAGCCGGCCGGCGTCGATCGCCACCTCGGCCTCGTCCTCGTCGTCCCAGCGCCAGGTGCCGTCCCGGTCGACGACGACGTCGAGCACGCCGTCGACCCGGTCCACCGCGCCCGGGCCGCGGCCGAGCGGCACCTCGAGGTTGACGTACCAGTTCGTGAACCGGCCCGCGGCGTCGAAGAACCACCACACCGACGACCATTCGTCGTCGGCGATCCGGCGCAGCGTGGACGTGCGGTGCCAGAAGTCCGGGACGGCGACGCGCGGGATGCGGAACCGCTGCTCCAGGGGCGCGTCCGCCATGTGCCGGCCGTCGACGAGCCGGCTGCCGACGATCGGCGTGCCCGCCGGGATCCAGCCGAGCAGGACGCGGCCGTCGTCTTCGAGGACGCGCAGCGGGTGGACCTGGCCGATCGAGCCGTCCGGCCGGTGGAACCGTTCGAGCACGGTCTGCCCGGGCCGCCAGCGTCGATCACTCACGCGACCCACTGTACCGGCGGGCGCGCACGCCGAGTAGCAGTGCGATCACGGTCGCCAGCCCGGCGGCGACGAGCACCGGGAGCACGGGCAGGAAGTACGCGGCCACCGCGGCGACGGCCAGGCCCGCGAGGCCGGGCACGCCGGCCCGGGTCCGGACCTCCGCGCCCGCGGCGAGCGCCGGCACCACGGTCGCGACCACGGCGAACGCGGTGAGCAGCGGCTGCAGCGAGTCCGCGTCGGCGGCGGACAGCAGATCGCGCAACGACGTCAGCGACAGCCCGAGCCGGACGGCGCCGAGCTGGTAGAGCGCGGCGAAGGCGGCCAGCACCGCGACCGCGCCGAGCAGCAGGACGCGGAGCCCGGCGTTGTCCCGGCCCGCCGGCCGCAGGAACGGCAGCGTGAGCACGGCCGCGACGAGCACCCCGGCGAAGTCCGGCGGCTGCAAGCCGCCGCCGACGGTCGACACCGGCGGCACGGCCACGCAGAGCGCCACCAGGACCAGGCCGGCCACCAGGAGCACCCCGCCCGCGGCCCGTGCGACGAACGTAGGGATCTCGATCCCGGCGAACCCGGCCCCGGCGACCACCACGACGAACACCGCCGCGGCGAGTTCCCGGTGCGCGGGGAAGACGTACGCGCCGAACGCGATCGCGTAGACCGCGGTCTCGGCCAGGCGCGCGACGGCCACGACGACCCGGTCCACCAGGGCATCACCCGGTTCCGGCACCCGCGCCGTCCCGGCCGCGGCCACCGCCGCGAGCACCAGCCCGGCCAGCAGCCACCAGCCCGCGCCCGCCGCCCCGGCCGCCAGCGCGACCAGCAGCCCACCGCCCAGCCGCACGCCGCCCTCCCTCTCCCTCTGTTCACCCGTGCACCGCTTGTCATTAGCATGGCTCACGATCCCGACCGGGCCGGTGCCCGGTGCCACGTGAACGCGCGAGGAGCCAGAAGTGACCGTGCCCAAGCTCGCCCTGTCCGACAACACCGGGGAGGCACTGGCCAAGACGCGCGCCGACGTGGTCGTCATCGGCACCGTGGCCGGCGAGGACGGGCCCGTGCTCGCCGCGGGCGCTGAGGCCGTGGACGCCGCCTTCGACGGCCGGCTCGCCGGCCTGCTCGCCACGCTCGGCGCGAGCGGCAAGGCCGAAGAGGTCGTCAAGGTGCCGACGCTGGGCAAGCTGTCCGCCGGTGTCGTCCTGGCCGTCGGCCTCGGCAAGGCGAGCGCCGGCGTCACCCCCGAGCAGGTCCGCCGCGCCGCCGGTGCCGCCGGCCGCGCGCTGGCCGGCACCGACCGCGCGTTCGTCACGCTGTCGGCGCTCGACCTGCAGGCCGCCGTCGAGGGCACGATCCTCGGCTCGTACGTCTTCACCGCCTACCGCTCCGAGAAGGGCGACGCGCCGGTCGCGAAGCTCGACTTCGCGAGCCCCGCGGAGGGGACGGCCCGCGACCACAAGGCGACGCTGAAGGCGTCCGCCAGTATCGCCGAAGCCGTGCTGACCGCCCGCGACCTGATCAACACCCCGCCGAACGACCTGTACCCGGCGTCCTTCGCCGAGCGCGCGAAGAAGCTCGCCGAGGACAACGGCCTCGAGTTCGAGGTGCTCGACGAGAAGGCCCTCAAGCGCAAGGGCTTCGGCGGCATCCTCGGCGTCGGCGGCGGCTCCGCGCGCCAGCCGCGGCTCGTCCGCATCGCCTACAAGCCGGCCAAGGCCGTCAAGAAGGTCGCACTGGTCGGCAAGGGCATCACGTTCGACTCGGGCGGCATCTCGCTCAAGCCCGCCGCCAACATGGACCACATGACCTCGGACATGTCCGGCGCCGCCGGCGTGCTCGCGTCGGTCGTCCTGGCCGCGAAGCTCAAGTACCCGCTCGAGGTCGTGGCGCACATCCCGCTGGCGGAGAACCTGCCGTCCGGGACGTCGTACCGCCCGGGTGACGTCCTCACCATGTACGGCGGCAAGACCGTCGAGGTGCTCAACACCGACGCCGAGGGCCGGCTCGTGCTGGTCGACGCCATGGTGCGCGCCGCCGAGGAGAACCCGGACTACCTGATCGAGACCTCGACGCTGACCGGCGCCCAGGTCGTCGCGCTCGGCAACCGCACCGCCGGCGTGATGGGCTCGGAGGACTTCCGCGACCGCGTCGCCGCGATCATGCAGGCCACCGGCGAGAACGGCTGGGCGATGCCGCTGCCCGAGGAGCTGCGCGCCGACCTCGACTCGCGGCTGGCCGACCTGGCCAACGTCACCGGGCACCGCTGGGGCGGCATGCTCGCGGCCGGCATCTTCCTGCGCGAGTTCGTCGCCGACGGCCTCGACTGGGTGCACATCGACATCGCCGGCCCGTCGTTCAACACCGCCGGCCCGTGGGGCTACACCGGCAAGGGCGGCACCGGGGTGCCGGTCCGCTCGATCGCCGCGGTGCTGGCGGACATCGCCGCCAACGGCTGAGTGGATCCGGGCGAGTACCTCGAAGCGGCGGTCAGGGACGTCCTGACCGCCGCCTCGTCCACTGTGGACAACCAGGTCGGCTACGCCGCGCTGCTGCTGGCCACCGCCGGCGCCCTCGGCGAGGCCGACCGGCTGGTCACCCAGTGGCAGGCCAGCACGGAACGGCCGGTGAGCGCGCTCGCGAGCGACCCGATCCGGGCCCGCGCGTGGGAAATGCTCTTCGAGGCCCGGGGCGGTCGTCCGTCGTGGGCCGAAGGCCTGCCGCCACTCGATCCCGACGCCGAAGAGCGCGCGCACACGGCCACCCTGCGCCGCCCGGTCTCCGATCTCGACGGCGTCCTCCCGCCCGGGGCGATCGCCGAAGTGATCAAGCACGTCGCGCCGTCCCGGCCGGACAAAGCCCGGACCGCGCTCGCCGACGGCGACCTCGCCCGCTGGGCCGAGCTGACCGGGCCGCGTCCCGACGTCGCGACGCTGGCCGCGACGCGCGCGCTGGCCCCGGCCCTGGTGGCCGGCGCGGACCCGCTCGGCCTGGGCGACTGGGCCGAGGCGTGCGCGGGCGCGCTGGTCGCGGCGCTGAACGAGCGGTACCCGCCCGACCTCGGCACCTGGCCGGAGCTGATCGCGGCGATCCTGCGCCTGCGCGGCGGGGGCACCACGCCACCACCGGCGTCGGCCGCGGCGATCCGCTCGGCGGAACAGCGCCTCGGCGTGGAACTGCCCGAAGACCACCGCGCGTTCCTGCGCACCTGCGACGGGCTGCCCGCCGACGTCGTCTTCCCGCGCCTGCTCGGCACGGCGGACCTGCGCGCCGAGAACGGCGTGGTGCTGCTGGCCGACCCGGCCGTCCTGCTGCTGTCGGCGTCGCACGTGGTGGAGGTCGACCCGGTACTCGGGACGACCGTGCACCCGTCGTTCCGCTCGGTGCTCGAACGGCATGCCACCCTGTTAGCGTCGGCGCGGTGAACACCCTCACCGTGGAGAAGATCACTCCCGACAACGTCGCGGCCACGTGCCAGCTAGCGGTCGAAGAGCACCAGAAGGACTTCGTCGCGCCGGTCGCCGTCTCGCTGGCCGAGGCCTACACCCGGCCGGAGGTCGCCTGGCCGCGGCTGATCCGCGCCGACGGCGAGCCGGCCGCCTTCGTGATGGGCGCGTTCGACCCGGACGCGGAGCTGGACTTCTTCCGCTGCGGCATCTGGCGGCTCAACGTCGGGGCCGGGGTGCAGGGGCGCGGCTACGGCCGGTTCGCCGTCGAAGCCGTCCTCGACGAAGCCCGCCGGCGCGGCGAGAAGGCCGCGACGGTGCTGTGGCTCCCGGCCGAAGGCGGCCCGGAGGACTTCTACCTGCGGCTGGGCTTCCGCCGCACCGGCCAGACCTTCAACGGCGAGGTCGTCGGCCGCATCGAGCTGTAGGTCTACCGCGGCTCGTCACTAGACCTGACCGCGCTTCTTGCGTTCGGTGTACTCGCGCATCCGCTTCGGGTAGCCGATCCGCGCGACCTCGTAGACCGGGATCGAGCGGCGCTGGCCGAAGTTCTGCGCGGCGTCGAGGCTGCTGATCCGGCGCCGGGTCCACTCGCCGTCGTGAGCGACCAACACCACTGTGGTCTCGGTGACGTTCGTCTTCGGCTCGACGAACGCCTCCACCCCGCGCCGCGAGGCCGCCCACTCTTCGAGGTGCCGGGTGTCCTCGGTGTTGGGCTTTCCGCAGCGTGCCGGCCTTCTGGCCACCCTTGCCGCGCCTGCGCAGCGAGTCGAAGAGCCCCACCGCGACCACCTCTCCTCCGGGTACTTTGCCTGTTCATTATCCCGGACCGCGCGTGTGGTCGGCGTCGCACACCCGGCTAGGTCGCAGCCCCGTCCGGCGTAGTGACAAGATGGAGGTGTCGCGCGCGCGGTTATACCGGGCAGGGGCGACAACAGAGCACCACCCCACTGCTTGCCGAGGAGCTATTGAAGTGACCGACACCTCCGCCGACCTCGTGATCCTGGGAGGCGGATCGGGCGGCTACGCCGCGGCGTTCCGCGCGGCCGAGCTGGGCCTTTCCGTCACGTTGATCGAGAAGGACAAGCTCGGCGGGACCTGCCTCCACCGGGGCTGCATCCCGACCAAGGCACTGCTGCACGCCGCCGAGGTCGCCGACGAAACCCGCGAAGCCGGGTCCGTCGGTGTCAAGGCCGTCTTCGAGGGCATCGACATCGCCGGGGTCAACAAGTACAAGGACGGGATCGTCTCCCGCCTGTACAAGGGCCTGCAGGGCCTGGCCAAGGCGCACAAGGTGAACCTCGTCGAGGGCAGCGGCACGTTCGTCGGCGGCACGACCGTCGAGGTGGACGGCACCCGCTACACCGGCAAGAACGTCATCCTCGCCACCGGTTCGTACTCGCGCACGCTGCCCGGGCTCGAGCTCGGCGGCCGCGTCATCGCCAGCGAGCAGGCCCTCGCCCTGGACTACGTCCCCAAGAAGGTCGTCGTCCTGGGCGGCGGCGTGATCGGTGTCGAGTTCGCCAGCGTCTGGGCCTCCTTCGGCGTGGACGTCACCATCGTCGAGGCGCTGCCCCGGCTGGTCCCGAACGAGGACGAGTTCGCCTCCAAGCAGCTCGAGCGGGCCTTCCGCCGCCGCAAGATCGCCTTCAAGACCGGCGTGCGGTTCACCGGCGCGAAGCAGGACGACAACGGCGTGAGCGTCTCGCTGGAGTCCGGCGAGACCCTCGAAGCCGACCTGCTCCTGGTCGCCGTCGGCCGCGGCCCGAACTCGGCCGGCCACGGTTACGAGGAGGCCGGCGTCAAGATCGAGCGCGGCTTCGTCCTCACCGACGACCGGCTGCGCACCAACCTGCCGAACGTCTACGCCGTCGGCGACATCGTCCCGGGCCTGCAGCTCGCGCACCGCGGCTTCCAGCAGGGCATCTTCGTCGCCGAGGAGATCGCCGGGCTCGCCCCGCGCGAGATCGACGAGAGCGGCATCCCGCGGGTCACCTACTCGCACCCGGAGGTCGCTTCGGTCGGGCTGACCGAGTCGCAGGCCAAGGAGAAGTACGGTTCGGACGTCACCACGTTCACCTACGACCTCGGCGGCAACGGCAAGAGCCAGATCCTCAAGACCTCCGGCGGGGTCAAGCTGGTCAAGGCGCCGGACGGCCCGGTCGTGGGTGTACACATGGTGGGTGACCGCGTCGGCGAGCTCATCGGCGAAGCGCAGCTGATCTACAGCTGGGAGGCTTTCCCCGAGGACGTCGCCCCGCTCATCCACGCCCACCCCACCCAGACCGAGGCCCTCGGTGAAGCGTTCCTTGCCTTGGCCGGCAAGCCGCTGCACGTGCACAGCTGACGTCTCACCAGCAGAATCCAGACCACGCAGAATCTTGAAAGAGGAGTCAGCGAACGATGGCCTACTCCGTCACATTGCCGGAGCTCGGGGAGAGCGTCACCGAAGGCACCGTCACCCGGTGGCTCAAGCAGGAAGGTGACACCGTCGAGGTCGACGAGCCGTTGCTCGAGATCTCGACCGACAAGGTCGACACCGAGGTGCCCTCCCCGGTGGCGGGCACGGTCGTGAAGATCAGTGCCGCCGAAGACGAGACCGTCGAGGTCGGCGCCGAGCTCGCCGTCATCGACGACGGTTCCGGCGGCGCGCCCGAGTCTTCCGCCCCCGCGCAGGAAGAGCAGAAGTCCGAGCCGGAACCCGAGCCCGAGCCCGAGTCCGCCCCTGAGCCGCAGGCCCAGGAAAGCGCACCGGACAGCGCCCCGAGCAAGCCGGACACCGCGCCGGCCGCCGACGGCGAAGGCACCGAGGTGAAGCTGCCCGAGCTGGGCGAGAGCGTCACCGAGGGCACCGTCACGCGCTGGCTGAAGCAGGTCGGCGACTCGGTCGAGGTCGACGAGCCGCTGCTCGAGATCTCCACCGACAAGGTGGACACCGAGGTGCCGTCGCCGGTCGCCGGCACGGTGCTGGAGATCCGTGCGGGCGAGGACGAGACCGTCGAGGTCGCCGGCGTCCTGGCCGTGATCGGTGCCGCGGGTGCCGCGCCGAAGGCGGAGTCGAAGCCGGAGCCGGTCCAGGAGTCCAAGCCCGAACCGAAGCCGGAGCCCAAGCCCGAGCCGAAGCCGGAGCCCGTTCAGGAGTCCAAGCCGGAACCGAAGCCCGAGCCCGCTCCCGCCGCGGCGAAGGAAAGCTCGGCGGACGGCCCGTACGTCACGCCGCTGGTGCGCAAGCTGGCGTCGGAGCACGGCATCGACCTGTCGAGCCTGACCGGCAGCGGTGTCGGTGGCCGGATCCGCAAGCAGGACGTCCTGGCCGCGGCCGAGGAGAAGCAGAAGGCCGCGGCCGCTCCGGCCCCGGCCGCCGCCGCTCCGGCTGCGCAGGCTCCCGCGGCGTCCGCTCCGGCGGCCCCGCGTGCGACGTCCACCGCGGTCTCCCCGGAGGTCCAGGCGCTGCGCGGCACCGTGCAGAAGGCCAGCCGGATCCGGCAGATCACGGCCACCAAGACCCGCGAGTCGCTGCAGATCGCCGCGCAGCTCACGCAGGTCCAGGAAGTGGACGTGACCAAGATCGCCAAGCTGCGTCAGCGGGCGAAGGGTGCCTTCAAGGAGCGCGAGGGCGTCAACCTGACGTTCCTGCCGTTCTTCGCGAAGGCGACCGTCGAGGCGCTGAAGCAGCACGCGAACGTCAACGCGTCCTACAACGAGGACACGAAGGAGATCACCTACCACGGCGCCGTGCACCTGGGCATCGCGGTGGACACCGAGCGCGGCCTGCTCTCGGTCGTGATCCACGACGCCGGTGAGCTGAGCCTGGCCGGTATCGCGCACCGCATCGCCGACCTGGCGGGCCGGGCGCGGGCCAACCAGATCAAGCCCGACGAGCTGTCCGGTGGCACGTTCTCCATCACCAACATCGGCAGCGTCGGCGCCCTGTTCGACACGCCGATCATCGTGCAGCCGCAGTCGGGCATCCTCGGCACCGGCGCGGTCGTCAAGCGCCCGATCGTCGCCACGGACGCCGACGGCAACGACACGATCGCCATCCGCTCGATGGCGTACCTCCCGCTGACCTACGACCACCGCCTGGTGGACGGGGCCGACGCGGGCCGCTTCCTGATGACGATCAAGCAGCGTCTGGAAGAGGGCAACTTCGAGGACGAGCTCGGTCTCTGACTCACGCTCTGACTCACGCCGACGAAGGCCGCCACGGAACTCCCGTGGCGGCCTTCGTCGTTTCCGGCCGCGAGCTTCGAGCGGCGCCGTTGTCCGTGAAGGACTCCTTCCCGGCCATAAGAGCCGGGAAGGAGTCCTTCACGGCTTTCCGGGCCTGGTGCGGCGCGGGACCCGGAGTGCGGGGCGGAGCGAGATGGGCCACGATCGACCCATGCGAGTACTCATCGCCGGAGCGAGCGGCTTGATCGGGTCGGCGCTGGGCGACCGCCTGCGACGCGACGGCCACGACGTCCGCACGCTGGTGCGGCGCGAAACCCGGGCGGCGGGCGAACACCGCTGGGATCCGCCCGCCGGCACCATCACCGACGGTGCCTTCGAGGGTGTCGACGCCGTCGTGAACCTGGGTGGCAAGCCGCTGTTTCCCGGCCGCTGGAGCGCGATGCGCAAGCAGCAGCTGACCGACAGCCGCGTCGAGCCGACCGAGGTGCTCGCCGAAGCCGTCGCCGAACACGGCGTCGGCGTCCTGGTCAACGCGTCCGCCGTGGGGTACTACGGCAACCCCGGACCGTCCACTGTGGACGAGAACTCCCCGCGGGGACAAGGGTTCCTGGCCGAGCTGTGCGCGGAGTGGGAAGCCGCGACGGCGGCGGCGCGCGACGCGCGGGTCGTCCACATCCGGACCGGGCTGGTGCTGTCGGCGAAGGGCGGGCTCTACGGCACGCTGCGGCCGCTCTTCCGGTTCTGCCTGGGCGCGCGTCTCGGCGACGGCCGCCAGTACATGCCGTGGATCGCCCTCGAGGACGAGGTCGGCGCGATCGTCCACGCCCTCACGCACGACGCGCTGTCCGGGCCGGTGAACCTGACCGGGCCCGCGCCGGTGACCAACGCCGAGTTCACCCGCGCGGTCGGCCGCGCGCTGCACCGGCCCGCGCCGTGGTTCGTGCCCGGGTTCGCGCTCAAGGCCGTGCTCGGCCAGGCCGGCGAGGAAATGGCGCTGTTCGGGCAACGCGCGCTCCCGGCCGCGTTGGAGCGCTCCGGTTACGCGTTCCGGCACTCGACGCTGGACAGCGCGCTCGCCGCCGCATGACCGTTCAGATCCGGCGCTGGCTCGTCGTCGGCGTGGCGCTGTCGGCCGCGTTCGTCCTGCTCGGGCTGAGCGTCGCGCGGCAGCCGCTCGCCCTCGACGTCGCCGTGGCCGACGCCCTCCACGACGTCTACGCCCAGCCGCTCGGCCGGGTCGCCCAGGCCGGCAGCGACGTCCTCGGCCCGGTGCTCCCGTTCGTCCTCGGCACGGCCCTGGTGGCGCTGGCGCTGCGGCGGCGCGAACACGTCGGCCTGTGCGTCCGGCTGGCGGTCGTGCTGGTGCTCTGCCGGCTCACCAGCCTCGTGTTCAAGCCGATCTTCCTGCGCGAACGCCCCCGCGACTACCCGGACCTGAGCTACCCGAGCGGGCACGTGACGTCGGTGGCGAGCACCGGGTTCGTCCTGCTCCTGCTGTGCGCGTGGCTGTGGCCGCGGCTGGTGAAGCGGGTCGCGGTGGCCGTCGTCGTGGCCACCGTGCTGATCGCCGCCTGCCGGGTCGTGCTGGGTGTGCACTGGGTCACCGACACGATCGGCGCGGTGCTCGCCGTGACCGGTGTCGGGCTGCTCTCAGCGTGCGCCTTGCGCCTGCTTCCGCCGGGTGACGGGCGTAGCCTCGACGGGTGAGTTCTTCCCGGATTTCCTGCCGCGCCAGCACCGAACCCGTCGACGTCCGCGAGCTCGGCACGATCGACTACGCCGAGGCCTGGGAGCTCCAGCGGAGCGCGCTCACCGCGCGGGCCGACGGCACCGCCGGCGACACGATGCTCCTGCTGCAGCACCCGTCGGTGTACACTGCCGGGAAGCGCACCGAGCCCGCCGACCGGCCCACGGACGGCACCCCGGTGATCGACGTCGACCGCGGCGGCAAGATCACCTGGCACGGCCCCGGCCAGCTGGTCGGCTACCCGATCGTGAAGCTCGCCGACCCGATCGACGTCGTGCACTACGTGCGGCGGCTCGAGGAGGCGCTGATCCACGTGTGCGATCAGCTGGGCGTGCACACCGGCCGCGTCGAAGGCCGCAGCGGCGTCTGGATCCCGGCCGACGAGCGCGGCATCGAGCGCAAGATCGCCGCGATCGGCATCCGCGTCCAGCGCGGCGTGACGATGCACGGCTTCGAGCTGAACTGCGACGCCGACCTGGCCGCGTTCGACACCATCGTGCCGTGCGGCATCCGCGACGCGGGCGTGACGTCGCTGTCCTACGAACTGCAGAAGGACGTCAGCGTGGCCGCGGTCCTGCCGCTGGCGCGCGACGCCGTCCTCGCGGCCCTCGAAGGCGAGCTGCCGGTGAGCGACGACCGCTGGCTCCCCCGCCCCGAGGCCCCGCAGGCCGCGGGCGTCACCTTCGCCCTGCAGAACTGACAAAAGCCGTGAAGGCCTCCTTCCCGGCCATAAGAGCCGGTAAGGAGGCCTTCACGGCTTTGCGGCTCAGTCCAGCTGCGGGGCGACCTCGGCGGCGATGAGGTCGATCTGGTCCAGGTCGGACAGGTCCAGCAGCTGCAGGTAGACGCGGGTGATCCCGGTCTTCTCGCGCCACTGCCCGATCCGGTCGACGACCTCGGCGGGCGAGCCGGCCAGGCCGCTCTCCCGCAGCCCGGCGACGTCGCGCCCGATGGCCGACGCCCGGCGCTCGACTTCGGCGTCGTCGCGGCCGACGCCGATGACCAGCGCCACCGAGCGCAGGATCTCCTTCGGGTCGCGGCCGATCTCCTGCGCCGCCGCCTCGACGTGGGCGAACTGCGCGGCCGCGGACTCCTGGTCGGCGAACGGCAGGTTGAACTCGTCGGCGAACCGCGCGGCCAGCGCCGGGGTGCGCTTCTTGCCCGAGCCGCCGATGATCACCGGCGGCGCCGGTGACTGGGCCGGCTTCGGCAGCGCCGGCGAGTCGGTCAGCGTGTAGTGGCCGCCCGTGAAGGAGTACGTCTTCCCCGCCGGCGTCTTCCACAGCCCGGTGATGATCTCGAGCTGCTCGGCGTAGCGGTCGAAGCGCTCCTTCAGCGGCGGCAGCGTGAGGCCGTACGCCTCGTGCTCGGCGTCGTACCAGCCGGCACCGAAGCCGAACTCCACCCGCCCGCCGGACATCTGGTCGACCTGCGCCACCGAGATGGCCAGCGGCCCGGGGTGGCGGAAGGTCGCCGCGGTGACGAGCGTGCCGAGCCGGATCCGGCTGGTCTCCCGGGCCAGGCCGGCGAGCGTGATCCACGCGTCGGTCGGGCCGGGCAGGCCGTCGGCGTCCCCCATCCTCAGGTAGTGGTCGCTGCGGAAGAAAGCGTCGTAGCCGGCGGCTTCGGTCGCCTTGGCGACGCGCAGCAGGTCGTCGTAGCTGGCCCCTTGCTGGGGCTCGGTGAAGATCCTCAAGTCCACCGCGTCAGCCTATCGACGGAGTGGCCTCTTCGCCGTCGGTGCGCCGCAGCCGGACCAGCATGCGGACGATCACGTCCTCGATCTCGGCGCCGACCTTCTTCGGGTCCGGAGAGCTGGCGATCTCGGTGGCCGCACTCGACAGCGCGCCGAACAGCAGCCGCGCGGTGACCTCGACGGGCACCGGCTCGACCTCGCCCGCGTCGATCAGCGACTGCAGGCCCGTCCGCACCAGCCCGAAGCTGCACCGTTCTTCGGCCTCGCGCCAGCGCTCCCAGCCCATCACGACCGGTGCCTCGTGGATGGCGATCCGCTGGTAGGCGGGGTCGAGGCAGGCGCGGATGAACGCGTTGAGGCCGCCGAGGGCCCGCTCCCAGGGGGTGCCCTCGCCGTTCATGATCTTGTCCAGGCGGTCGTAGACGAGGCTTTCGACCGAGTCGAACGCGGCTTCGAAGAGGGCCTGTTTGCCGCTGAAGTGGTGGTAGAGCGCGCCCTTCGTCACCCGGGCGCGCTTGGCGATCTCGTCGAGCGAGGTCCCCGCGTACCCGCGCTTGGTGATCAGTTCCACCGCGCTGTCGACCAGCGCCGACCGCGTCGACTCGGAGTAGTCGAGTCGCCTGGACCTCATTGTCGCCACCTTCACAACTTTACGCCCGGAGGACCTCTCCATACCCATGGTATGTTCACCGGGTCAGGTCCGTACCGGGAGTATGCCGCAGACCCGCGGTATGACCCCCGCCACGGAAGGGGAGCCACACCATGAGCTGGACCGACTTCTACCGACGTCAGGAAATCCTCGAAGCCACCGTCCGCCAAGCGGGCCGGAACCCGGGCGCGCCGCTACCGCTCGACGAGGTCCCCGGCGCCGAAGACCACTTCGGCTGCGAAGAGAACCTCCTCGCCGCCCTGCAGTACAAGTGGACGCAGGTGCTGGCCGGCCGGCTGCGCACCGAGGTCACCGACCCGGACGACGCCGACGGCTTCGGCGACCACGTCGACGCCGTCACCCGTGCGTGGCGCGCCACCGTCGACGAGCACGAGACGCTGCGCGCGGTGCTCGACGGCGGGCTCGAGCGCCACGCGTCGCTGCGCCGCATGCACGACGGCGAGCTGCGGATGCTCGCCGTCACCTCGGGGCTGGCCGACCCGCGTGAGCCGGCCGACGAGATCGTCCAAGTGGGCCGCACTCTCGAGGCGCTGCTGCGCACGAGCCGCGAGGAACCTGCCCGCCGTCCGATGATGGGACACCTGCGGCGCCTGCTCGCGCCGAGCGCGTAACCACGGTTAAGTAAGCGCATGACTGAGCGCTGGGCCGAAGCCGACATCGCCGACCAGACCGGCCGCACCGCGGTGGTCACCGGCGCGAACTCCGGCCTCGGCCTCCGCACGGCCGAGGTGCTCGCGGGCAAGGGGGCCCGCGTGCTCCTCGCGTGCCGCTCCGCCGAACGCGGCGCGAAGGCCCTGGAGCAGGTGCGCGCGGCCGCCTCGGGCGCCGCACCCGAACTCGTCAAGCTGGACCTGGCCGACCTCGCTTCGGTGCGCGAAGCCGCCGCGTCGGTGCGGGAACGCACCGGCGACCGGCTGGACCTGCTGATCAACAACGCCGGGCTGATGATGACACCGCGCGGCAAGACCGCCGACGGCTTCGAGACCCAGTTCGGCACCAACCACCTCGGGCACGCGGCGCTGACCTGGCTGCTGCTGCCCGCGTTGCGCGGCGGCAGCGGCGCCCGCGTCGTCACGCTTTCGAGTGTCGCCGCGACCGGCGCGCGCATCGACGTCGCCGACCCGAACTTCGAGCACCGCCGCTACAACCCGGGCGCCGCCTACGGCCAGTCGAAACTGGCCAACCAGATCTTCGCGCTCGACCTGAACCGCCGGCTGCGCGCCGCCGGCGACGACGTCCTCAGCGTCGCCGCCCACCCCGGCTACACGTGGACCGGCCTCGGCCAGGGCATGGCCCGCTCCTACCGCAACCCGGTGCTGCGCGCCGTGATCGGCGGCGGCAACCGGCTCGGCGAGATCCTGCTGGCCCAGGGCCCCCGGATGGGCGCGCTCCCGCAGCTGTACGCGGCCACCGCGGACGGCATCGAAGGCGGCGAATACATCGGCCCGCGCGGCGTCGGCGGCCTGCG
Organism: Amycolatopsis sp. WQ 127309; assembly: GCF_023023025.1. NCBI lineage: Bacteria > Bacillati > Actinomycetota > Actinomycetes > Pseudonocardiales > Pseudonocardiaceae > Amycolatopsis > Amycolatopsis sp. WQ 127309. Next base: position 5,046,380 of record NZ_CP095481.1, on the reverse strand, counting down.
GGGTCACCCCGTGAAGGTGAACCCGCTGACGCCCGCGCGCAGCGAGGCGCTGGGGGCAGCGTTGTGGGACCTCACCGCGAAGTTGACCGGCGTCACGCCCGACCCCGCGTAGGCGGAACGGCCCACGCGGCGGGCGTACGCTTGATCCCGTGAGTGCTGCGCCTGAAGGCCGGAAGCTGCTGCGTCTCGAAGTCCGCAACAGCGAGACGCCGATCGAGAAGAAGCCGCCGTGGATCAAGACGCGGGTGCGGATGGGGCCGGAGTTCACCGAGCTGAAGGGCTTGGTGCGCCGCGAAGGTCTGCACACCGTGTGTGAAGAAGCGGGCTGTCCCAACATCTACGAGTGCTGGGAAGACCGGGAGGCGACGTTCCTCATCGGCGGAGACCAGTGCACGCGCCGGTGCGATTTCTGTCAGATCGACACGGGTAAGCCCGCCGAGCTGGACCGGACGGAGCCGCGGAAGGTCGCGGAGTCCGTCCAGGCCATGGGCCTGCGCTACTCGACGATCACCGGCGTGGCTCGTGACGACCTGGCCGATGGTGGGGCCTGGCTGTACGCCGAAACAGTGCGTCAGATCCACTCGATGAACCCCGGTACCGGTGTCGAGCTGCTGATCCCGGACTTCAACGCGGACCCGGAGCAGCTGGCCGAGGTCTTCGGGTCGCGTCCGGAGGTGCTGGCGCACAACGTCGAGACGGTGCCGCGGATCTTCAAGCGCATCCGTCCTGGCTTCCGCTACGCGCGTTCCCTGGACGTCATCACGGCCGCGCGCGAAGCGGGTCTGGTGACGAAGTCGAACCTGATCCTCGGCATGGGCGAGACGCCCGACGAGGTCGCTCCGGCGATGCAGGACCTGGTCGACGCCGGGTGCGAGATCCTGACGATCACGCAGTACCTGCGCCCCTCCCCGCGCCACCACCCGGTCGACCGGTGGGTCAAGCCGGAGGAGTTCGTCGAGCACTCGAACGCCGCCGAAGCGATGGGCTTCGCCGGTGTCATGGCCGGTCCGCTCGTGCGCTCGTCGTACCGCGCGGGACGTCTTTACGCCCAGACGAAGGCCCACCGCGGCGAGGTCCTGCCGGATAACCTGCAGCACCTCGCGGTCGAAGGCCCCGCCGCCCAGGAAGCCGCGTCGCTGCTGGCGCGGTGACCGACGCCACACCACCGACCTTAAAGGATCGGTAAAGTGGCGCGCATGGCCCTGGTTTCGGATCTCCTCAGCTGGTTGCAAGGACTCCCGGAACCGGGGCTCGTCGCGGCGACCGGCGGGCTGGTGTTCGCCGAGTGCACGATCGGCCTGGGTTTCCTGGCCCCGGGCGAATCCGGCCTGCTCATCGCCGCGACGACGGCGAACACGGTCGCCCGCTTCCTGGCACTGTGGACGGTCGTCACGCTGTGCGCGACGGCGGGCGACGCCCTCGGCTACGTCATCGGCCGCCGCTTCGGACCCCGGCTGCGCGAGACCAAGCTGATCCGCAAGTACGGCCTCGAAGCCTGGGACAAGGCGACGTCGGTCCTGGAACGCCGGGGCGCGTGGGCGGTGTTCTTCGCGAGGTTCCTGCCGGTGATCCGCACGCTGACGCCGGCCGCGGCGGGGACGTCGGGCCTGCCGTTCCGCCGGTTCCTGCCCGCGGCCGCGGCGGGCGCGTTCTGCTGGTCGCTGGTCCACATCAGCATCGGCGCCGCCCTGGGCGAAGCGGCGAAGCGCATCGAAGGCGCGTTGAACACGGGCGGCTTGATCGTGATCGGCGTGCTGGCGGCGGTCGCGGTGTTCTTCTTGCTGCGCTTGAAGAAGCGCAAAACGCTCGCGGCCGCCGAACCGGAGTCCGAGCGCGTTCCCTGACGCGGAAAGCCCTGAAGGTGCCCCTCACGGCCTTTAACGCCCTGAAGGTGCCCCTCACGGCGCGAGAGCCGGGTCCACGAGGGTGCGGCCGGAGACGCCAGGCCGCACCCTCCCGGCGTCAGCGACGGGCGCGCGTCGCCTTGCCGGTGGCCCAGCCGATCAAGCCGAGCGCCAACAGCGCCCCACCGGCGACGAACGGCCAGGAACCGGTGCCCGGCACGGACGGCGCCGGAACGGGGGTGGCGGCGAGGTCGTAGCCGCCGAGCTTGCCCTGCGCCCGGTACGCCGAACCGGGCAGCTTGTCGCCGTACAACCGGTGCACCAGCTGCTGGTACGCCGGCACCGCGACGCCGTCGCCGACCCGTGAGCGGGCCGGGTCGTTGAGCGGCAGCACGCGGCCGTCGCGGATCCGGTACCAGGCGTTGACCTGCGGCTCGGTGAACACGACGTCCGCGCCCGCCTGCGCCGGGTAGGTCACCTCCTCGGTGCCGGTGGTGAAGTTGGTCGCCGCCCAGCCCGAAGCCTCGGGGGTGAGCCAGACCGTCGCCTGCCGGCCCGTCGACGCCTGCGTCCGCACGGCGAAGTACGCGAACGCCGCCGGCCGCGCGTCCGGCGTCCCGGCGACGAACGCGGGGTCGAGCGAGTAGACGCGCAACGGCTCACCGGTGACGCGCGGCGCCTGCTCCGCGTCGGCCCGCGCGACGCCGGAACGCTGGTCGAGCTGGCCGAAGAACGACGACAGCTTCGCCGTCGTGTCCGCCGAAGCGAGCACCTGCTTGGCCGCCGTGACGTCGGTGCCGGACGGTTCCGAAGCCGAAGCCGTGCCGCCGAAGCCGAGCACCAGGGCGGAGCCGGCGAGGAGGGTGACGAGTCCGCGGTAGAGGTTCATGTCACGCCCCGATCCGGTAGAGGGACTGGGCCCACTGGAACTGCCCGTTGCGGACGTAGCTCGAGTGCGCCATCGCGCTGTAGCGCTGGCTGCTCGGCCACGGGTCGCCGTAGTAGACGAGCCCGCTCGCGTCGTAGCCGTAGATCACCTGGGCGTGGCCGCCGCCGGCCGTCCAGTAGATGCCCGTCTCGACCGGGCGCCGCGCGGTGATCTCGCTCTGCACGGACGCGAAGCTCAGCGCGCTGGTCACGGTGCCGGGCCGCAGCCCGAGCGCCTGGTAGCCGCGCTGCACGTACGTCAGCTCGCCGGCCTGGTTGGGGCACTGCGAACCGGCCGGGTAGCCGCGGGAGTAGTCGCAGAACGTGTTCTGGCTGACGCTCGAGCCGTAGCCCAGGAACCGCGCGATGGTCAGGCCGCTCGCGGCCCAGCACCACTGGTTCTGTTCCTGGACGAGCTGGCTGATGGCCAGGGTGGTGGCGGCCCGCGGGGCGGCCGTCGCGGGCGGGGAGAACAAGCCGGCCAGCGCGACGCACAGCACGCCGATCGCCAGTGATCGTCTGAGGTGCATTCGTTGCTCCTTGTCGGCAACAGGTGGGGACTTCGTGAGCGTCTCCCGTTGCCGCGCCGGGCAGTAATCCCAGCGGGGATAACACCGGCGTTATGCCGCCTATCGGGCGGAGACCAACCGTTCGCCCGGTTCCTCCGGATGCTGGCGGCACCACCGCGCGAAGTGCGGGTTCCGCTGCCGCGACGCCACGTACGCGACCTCGGCGCAGCGGAACACCTCGTCGGTCGCCGGCGTGCGGGCGTCGTCCTCCCGGGTCGCGAACAGCAGCGTGGTCCACAGCGGGTCCCCCGCGAGCGGCAGCGCGAGCAGCCCGGGCGGCGGAGCGGACGCGGCCTGCGCGAGGCACACCGCCCCCTGCGCGATCAGCGTCCCCGCGGTGCCCGCCTCGGACGTGAAGTGCCGCACCCGCGGCGTGAACCCGGCGGCCGCGCAGGCCTGCAGGAACCGCACGCGCACGCAGTTCTCGTGCGGTGGCGGCAGGATCCAGTCGACGCCGGCCAGATCGGCGAGGTCGACGACGCCGCCGCGGATGGCCGGGTGGCCCTGCGCGATCCCGACGAAGATCGGCTCGGTGGCCAGCGTCCGCACGGTCAGCCCGGCGTAGTGGTGCGGCTCGGTGCCGTCGAACCGTTCGAGCAGCGCGACGTCCACCCGGCCGGTCGAGAGCAGCTTCAGCAGGGTCAGCGACGCCGGTTCGGCGTACGTCTGAACGTCGAGCGTCTTCCCCAGCTCTTCGATGAACCGGCCGATGATGAGCAGCGGCACGTACCCGACCTTCAGCGTCTCCGCGACGCCTTCGCCGTGGCTCCGCGCGGTCGCGACGAGGGCCTGCATGTCGGACAGCAGGGCGTCGGCGCGGGCGAGCACGAACCGGCCGAGCTCGGTCGGGCGCACGCCGCTGGGCTCGCGGACGAACAGGTCGCCGCCGAGGATGCGTTCGATGCGCTTGAGCTGGGCGGTGAGGGCAGGCTGGCTGACGCCCAGCACGGTGGCCGCGCGGCTCACACTGCCGCCGTCGGCGACGGCGCGGACGGCCCGGAGATGGCGCAGTTCCAGCTCGGCCACGTCCAGCAGGTTAACGCCGGCTTCACGGCCGGCACGACCTGCGAAAGTCGGGCTTACTACATTCGGCGGTATGAGTTTCGCGGATCTTCCCCGGCCGATCGGCTTCGTCCTCGGTGGTGGCGGCAGTCTCGGCGCGATGCAGGTCGGCATGCTGCGCGCGGTCGCCGAGGCCGGGATCACCCCGGACCTGGCGGTCGGCACGTCGGTCGGCTCGCTCAACGCGGCCGTACTGGCCCTGACCCGCGACGACCCGATCGAGCGGCTGCGCGGCATCTGGGCGCACATGACGCGGGACGAGGCGTTCCCCGGCGGCGTGTTCAGCCGCGTCCGGACGCTGACGCAGAGCAAGACGCACCTGTTCACCAACCGCGGCCTGACGAAGATCATCGACGAGCATGTCGGCGCCGGCCGCCGGTTCGAGGACCTGGCGCTGCCGCTCGGCGTCGTCACCACGCAGGTCGACACGGCCGAGCCGCTGCTGATCCGGTCCGGCCCCCTGCTGACGCCGCTGCTGGCTAGCTGCGCGATCCCGGGGATCTTCCCGCCGGTGTCCTTCGAAGGCCGGTTGCTCTACGACGGCGGGCTCGTCGCGAACGTCCCGATGCGGCAGGCGCTGGCGATGGGCGCGCAGTCGCTGGTGGTGTTCGACTGCGCGTTCCCCGGGAAGCTGCCGAGCGCGCCGCGGACGTTCGCCGAGGTGATGATGTTCACCGCGATGATCAGCATGCGGAACCAGGCCGTGCTGGAGGCGCCGCTCGCGGCGTCCCGGGTACCGGTGGTGTACCTCCCCGGGCCGGCACCCGCACGGGTGAACCCGCTGGACTTCGGTCACACGGACGCGCTGGCCACCGAGGCGTACGACGCGGCGCGGGAGTTCCTCGACGGGATTTCGGTGTCCGGTGCGGGGCTTTACGGCGCCCCTGGTCTGGTCGTCACGTGATCCACGTCACGACGATGCACCGATCCGGTCGGAAGGACGTCATCGCTATCGCGTAGTTTTGATGGTAATGCCCGCCGATCCCAATTTCCCAAAAAGAGACAATATGCTCCCCAAGAAGACTTTACTTTCGGTGGCCGGGATTCTCGCCGGAGCACTGCTGCTTTCCGCTTGCTCGTCCGGTGACGACGGTGGTTCGCCCACCGGCGGGGCGCCGACGTCCGGATCCGAGGCGCCATCCGCGACCCCGGTGGCGGTGACGTTCGAGCCGGCGGGCGGCGCCAACGTGAACCCGTCGACCCCCGTCGTCGTCAAGGCGGCCAACGGGAAGCTCATCGACGTCACGGTGACCAACACGGCGAAGGGGAAGCCGGTGGCCGGCAAGCTGGCGACGGACTCCCTCAGCTGGACGTCCAGCGAACCGCTCGGCTACGGCGCGACGTACAAGATCGTCGCGCACGCCCAGGGCACCGACGGGAAGCCGATCGAGCAGGACAACCAGATCAGCACGATCGCCCCGAAGAAGCAGGCCAACGCCAACCTGATCCCGGCACCGTCCGCGGTGGCGAGCACGGGTGTCGGTGTGGGGCAGCCGATCGTCTTCAGCTTCGGCAAGATCGCCGTCAAGAACAAGGCGGACGTCGAGAAGGCCCTCACGGTGGAGTCGACGCCGAAGCAGGAGGGCAGCTGGTACTGGATCGACGATTCGAACGTCCACTACCGGCCGAAGGAGTACTGGAAGGCCGGCACCACACTGAAGGTCACGGCGAAGATCTACGGCGTCGATTTCGGAAACGGCGTCTTCGGTGCCGAGGATCGTACGGAGACGTACAAGGTGCACGATTCCTGGATCGCGAAGGCGGACGGGAACACCGAGCAGATGCAGATCTTCCACAACGGCGCCATGGTGAAGGCCATGCCCATCTCGATGGGCAAGGACGCGACGCCGACGCATTTGGGCGCGCACATCATTTCGGACAAGCAGGCCAACTACACGATGGACTCGTGCACGTACGGCGTCTGCCCGCCCGACCCGAAGGCGTACCGCTCCAACGAGAAGTTCTCACAGCGCATTTCGAACGACGGCGAGTTCGTCCACGAGAACCCGAACAGCGTGGGCCAGCAGGGAAGCTCGAACGTCTCCCACGGCTGCATCAACCTGAACGCGGCGAACGCCCAGTGGTTCTTCCAGAACCTGGGCCTGGGCGACGTAGTAGAGGTAACCAACTCGGGCGGCCCCCAGCTCCCAGTCTGGGACCTGTACGGCGACTGGTCCAAGTCCTGGGCCGACTGGCAAGCCGGCTCAGCGGTGAAGTAACTGCGGTTGTCTGGTCAGGGGCCGGGAGCTTTCGCTCCCGGCCCCTTTCTTTGTGCCCAGTTCGCAAGTCATGCCCCAAGAGCTACGGCGCTGATCACGCAGGGTCCCACTCAGTCCCCATCCGGCCCAAGTCCGGTAACCCAGGCCGCTGCGGCCTCCACCCGCGACAAGTCTTGTGAGCCAGCAGTCGTAGCCCCCATCCGCGACGAGTCCGTAAGCCAGCAGCCGTAGCCCGAGCCAGGCTCTATCGTCGGCCAGCCCGATGAGCCAGCTGCTGCAACCCGAGTCAGGTCCTGTCCTCGGCCAGCCCGGTGAGCCAGCTGCCGCACTCAGGTCAGGCACAATGCCGCGGCGAGTCCAGGGAGCCAGCCGCTGTAGCCCGAGTTGGGCCCTATTCACGGCCAGTCCAGGTGAGCCAGTCGCTACAGCCGAGCAGCAGCCAGGGATCCCACCGCCGGCGCAAGACCCTATCGGCCGGCCACTCGGCGATCCGCCACCGCAGCGGGACTCAGTCGCCCAATCACCCGTCGATCCGTCGTCAGCGCGGAACCCAGCCAGCCAGCCAGCCGGACGATGCTCCCGGCCGCCACGTACCCAGGGATGGCAGCCGTTGTAGCCGTCTCGACACCTACACAGGCCGCAAGCGTAGCCGATAGGGCATCGACAGCGTGCGGGGAGACTTCAGCCGTGACTGGCGGGGTATCTCACGTGATCCGCGGGGCATCTCTCGTGACTGGGTGGGCATCACCGGTGATCCGGCGGGCATCACTCGATCGTGAGGGCGTGAGACCGGGCGCCGGGCGCCGGGGTGATCGGAGCCGCAGCTCGCGTGATCCCGCACGGATCTCGCGTGACTGTGGCCGGATCTCGCGTGATCCCGGGCGGACTCACGTGAGCCGGCCGGGATCCACGTGACTCCGGACGGATCTCGCGTGATTGAGGCCGGAACTCGCGCACCGCGCGAGGGCAGCTCGCGCGCCCGAAGAGCCGGCTCACGTACCCGAACAGTCAGCTCACGTACCCAGCCGGTCGGTTCGCGTACTCGGACAGTCGGCTCACGTCCCGAACGGTCGGCTCGCGTACTTCGACGGTCGGCTTGCGTACCTAGACAGTCGGTTCGCGTACCCGGACGGTCTGCTCGCGTGATTGAGGCGCCGGCACCCGTGATCAGAAGGTCGACACCAGTGATTCACGGGTCACCACGCGAGCAGAGCGCCGGCCCGCGTGATTGAAGGGTCAACTCGCGTGACTGGAAAGCCGACTCCCGTGATCAGACAACCAACACGTGCTTCAGAAGCCGGCACGTGTGACGGGGAGGGTCGACACGGTTGGAGGTCGACCGGGTCCCGCGGTGCCGGCAGCGCTGGTTTTGGGCATAAAAAGAGGGCCTGGCCCGGGAGAACCGTGGTTCTCGACCGGGCCAGGCCCCTCTTCAACGAAATGTTCGGCGGTGTCCTACTCTCCCACAACCCTTCGGTTGCAGTACCATCGGCGCTGTCAAGCTTAGCTTCCGGGTTCGGAATGGGACCGGGCGTTTCCCTGACGCTAAAACCACCGAAACACTATCAAACACCCACACCCCCAAAAAGAGGGTCGTGTGGTGTTTCAGAACCGTAGAGTGGATGCGTAACACCTTCGTAGACAAGTCCTCGGCCTATTAGTACCAGTCAACTCGACAACACATTACTGTGCTTCCATATCTGGCCTATCAACCCAATGGTCTATTGGGGGCCTTAACCCACAAAGGGTGGGATACCTCATCTTGGAACAGGCTTCCCGCTTAGATGCCTTCAGCGGTTATCCCTTCCGAACGTGGCCAACCAGCCATGCCCCTGGCGGGACAACTGGCACACCAGAGGTTCGTCCGTCCCGGTCCTCTCGTACTAGGGACAGCCTTCCTCAAGTATCCTACGCGCGCGGCGGATAGGGACCGAACTGTCTCACGACGTTCTAAACCCAGCTCGCGTGCCGCTTTAATGGGCGAACAGCCCAACCCTTGGGACCTACTCCGGCCCCAGGATGCGACGAGCCGACATCGAGGTGCCAAACCATGCCGTCGATATGGACTCTTGGGCAAGATCAGCCTGTTATCCCCGGGGTACCTTTTATCCGTTGAGCGACACCCCTTCCACCAGGTGGTGCCGGATCACTAGTCCCGACTTTCGTCCCTGCTCGACATGTCTGTCTCACAGTCAAGCTCCCTTGTGCACTTGCACTCAACACCTGATTGCCAACCAGGCTGAGGGAACCTTTGGGCGCCTCCGTTACTCTTTAGGAGGCAACCGCCCCAGTTAAACTACCCATCAGGCACTGTCCCTGAACCAGATCATGGCCCGAGGTTCAGATTCCCAATTCGACCAGAGTGGTATTTCAACAATGACTCCACAGTAACTAGCGTCACCGCTTCACAGTCTCCCACCTATCCTACACAAGCCGAACCGAAAACCAATACCAAACTATAGTAAAGGTCCCGGGGTCTTTCCGTCCTGCCGCGCGTAACGAGCATCTTTACTCGTAGTGCAATTTCGCCGGGCCTGTGGTTGAGACAGCCGGAAAGTCGTTACGCCATTCGTGCAGGTCGGAACTTACCCGACAAGGAATTTCGCTACCTTAGGATGGTTATAGTTACCACCGCCGTTTACTGGCGCTTAAATTCTCAGCTTCACCCCCGAAGGGATTAACCGGTCCTCTTAACGTTCCAGCACCGGGCAGGCGTCAGTCCATATACATCGTCTTGCGACTTCGCATGGACCTGTGTTTTTAGTAAACAGTCGCTTTCCGCTGGTCTCTGCGGCCACCCACCCCTAGCTCGCGAAGAGCTTCAGGATGTTTGGCCCCCCTTCTCCCGAAGTTACGGGGGCATTTTGCCGAGTTCCTTAACCACAGTTCACCCGATCGCCTTAGTATTCTCTACCTGACCACCTGTGTTGGTTTGGGGTACGGGCCGTGCATGCACTCACTAGAGGCTTTTCTCGGCAGCATAGGATCACTCTACTTCGCCTCAAACGGCTACGCATCACGTCTCAGAGTATATAAAGCACGGATTTGCCTATGCTTTCTCCTACACGCTTACACCAGGACAACCATCGCCTGGCGGAGCTACCTTCCTGCGTCACCCCATCGCTTGACTACTACGAAATCAGGTCCCACGCTCCACACACACCCCTCCATCCGAAGACTTCAGGATATGGCTTTGGGTGGTTAGTATCAAACGCCTCGTCATGGGCGCACATGCTCGGGTACGGGAATATCAACCCGTTGTCCATCGACTACGCCTGTCGGCCTCGCCTTAGGTCCCGACTTACCCTGGGCGGATTAGCCTGGCCCAGGAACCCTTGGTCATCCGGCGGCAGAGTTTCTCACTCTGCATTCGCTACTCATGCCTGCATTCTCACTCCCACACCCTCCACCGCTAGCTTCCGCCACGGCTTCCCTGGGTGCAGGACGCTCCCCTACCCATCAACACGACTACACACAAACCTCAAGGGCTCGCATGGATCTATTGTGTCAATGACACAGCTTCGGCGGTGTGCTTAAGCCCCGCTACATTGTCGGCGCAGGACCACTTGACCAGTGAGCTATTACGCACTCTTTCAAGGGTGGCTGCTTCTAAGCCAACCTCCTGGTTGTCTGGGCAATCCCACATCCTTTCCCACTGAGCACACACTTAGGGGCCTTAGCTGGTGTTCTGGGCTGTTTCCCTCTCGACGACGAAGCTTATCCCCCGCCGTCTCACTGCCGCACTCTCACACCACGGTATTCGGAGTTTGGTTGATTTCGGTAACCCGGTAAGGCCCCTAGACCATCCAGTAGCTCTACCCCCGTGGTGAAACATACGACGCTGCACCTAAATGCATTTCGGGGAGAACCAGCTATCACGGAGTTTGATTGGCCTTTCACCCCTACCCACAGCTCATCCCCTCAGTTTTCAACCTAAGTGGGTTCGGGCCTCCACGACGTCTTACCGTCGCTTCACCCTGGCCATGGGTAGATCACTCCGCTTCGGGTCTAGACCACGCGACTATATTCGCCCTATTCAGACTCGCTTTCGCTACGGCTACCCCACACGGGTTAACCTCGCCACGCAGCACTAACTCGCAGGCTCATTCTTCAAAAGGCACGCCATCACCATTACAGCTCTGACGGCTTGTAGGCACACGGTTTCAGGTACTCTTTCACTCCCCTCCCGGGGTACTTTTCATCTTTCCCTCACGGTACTAGTCCGCTATCGGTCTTCAGGAAGTATTTAGGCTTACCGGGTGGTCCCGGCAGATTCACAGCAAATTCCACGAGCTCGCTGCTACTCGGGAACACCACCAAGAACAACAACACAAGTTTTCGCGTACGGGGCTCTCACCCACTCCGGCCGCCCATCCCAAGGCGTTCCACTAACCCATGCGTCAATTCCGAAGAAATGTCAGTTCCTTCAAGGCGGGTCCCACAACACCGACTACACAACCCCTGACAGGTATCACATGCAATCGGTTTAGCCTCTTCCGCTTTCGCTCGCCACTACTCACGGAATCACGGTTGTTTTCTCTTCCTACGGGTACTGAGATGTTTCACTTCCCCGCGTTCCCTCCACACACCCTATATATTCAGGTGCGGGTAACACCACATCACTGGTGCTGGGTTTCCCCATTCGGAAATCCTCGGATCACAGCTCGGTTGACAGCTCCCCGAGGCTTATCGCAGCCTCCTACGTCCTTCATCGGCTCCTGAAGCCAAGACATCCACCATGTGCCCTTAACAACTTGAC